>NZ_JAOVZQ010000001.1:7500-4862500 GCF_026619435.1 Hoeflea ulvae | reverse complement strand
CACCTTAGATGCCTAGAAAATCATTATAGTTGTCGGTTTAGCCGGCGTTGTCTGCTCACGTGGATGGCGCAGGCCGGTTGTGTGGAGCTTGCTCCAGGCGATCACGCTGATAACTGCAATGGTTTCTAGGTATCGTTACAAGGTATCTTACTCTGAATACATAGGGGTAAGAAGCGAACGCGGGGAACTGAAACATCTAAGTACCCGTAGGAAAGGACATCAACCGAGACTCCGTCAGTAGCGGCGAGCGAACGCGGACCAGGCCAGTGGCATGGTTAAGTAAAGTGGAACGATCTGGAAAGTTCGGCCGTAGCGGGTGATAGCCCCGTACACGTAATCCTTAATCTTGTCCTAGAGTAAGGCGGGACACGTGAAATCCTGTCTGAACGTGGGGGGACCACCCTCCAAGCCTAAGTACTCGTGCATGACCGATAGCGAACAAGTACCGTGAGGGAAAGGTGAAAAGCACCCCGACAAGGGGAGTGAAATAGTTCCTGAAACCGGATGCCTACAAGCAGTCGGAGCCCGCAAGGGTGACGGCGTACCTTTTGTATAATGGGTCAACGACTTAGTGCAGCTAGCAAGCTTAAGCCGATAGGTGTAGGCGCAGCGAAAGCGAGTCTTAATAGGGCGATTAGTTTGTTGCATTAGACCCGAAACCGAGTGATCTAGCCATGAGCAGGTTGAAGGTTGGGTAACACCAACTGGAGGACCGAACCCGCATCTGTTGCAATAGATTGGGATGACTTGTGGTTAGGGGTGAAAGGCCAATCAAACTCGGAGATAGCTGGTTCTCCGCGAAAACTATTTAGGTAGTGCGTCGATCGAATACCCTCGGGGGTAGAGCACTGGATGGGCTATGGGGACTCACCGTCTTACTGATCCTAACCAAACTCCGAATACCGAGGAGTACTAATCGGCAGACACACGGCGGGTGCTAACGTCCGTCGTGGAAAGGGAAACAACCCTGACCTCCATCTAAGGTCCCCAAGTCATGGCTAAGTGGGAAAGGATGTGAGACTCCCAAAACAACCAGGATGTTGGCTTAGAAGCAGCCATCATTTAAAGAAAGCGTAACAGCTCACTGGTCTAATTAAGGGGTCTTGCGCCGAAAATGTACCGGGGCTAAAGCCATGCACCGAAGCTGAGGATGTGCAGTTTACTGCACGTGGTAGCGGAGCGTTCTGTAAGTCTGTGAAGGGAGACCCGTGAGGGCTCCTGGAGATATCAGAAGTGCGAATGTTGACATGAGTAACGATAAAGGGAGTGAGAGACTCCCTCGCCGAAAGACCAAGGGTTCCTGCTTAAAGTTAATCTGAGCAGGGTGAGCCGGCCCCTAAGGCGAGGCCGAAAGGCGTAGTCGATGGGAACCACGTTAATATTCGTGGGCCTGGTGGTAGTGACGGATCTCGTGTGTTGTATCTCCTTACTGGATTGGAGGTGCAGCGAAGAGGTTCCAGGAAATAGCTCCACCGTATAGACCGTACCCGAAACCGACACAGGTGGTCAGGTAGAGAATACCAAGGCGCTTGAGAGAACTGCGTTGAAGGAACTCGGCAAATTGCACGCGTAACTTCGGAAGAAGCGTGACCCTTTTTTACGCAAGTGGAAGAGGGTGGCACAGACCAGGGGGTAGCGACTGTTTATCAAAAACACAGGGCTCTGCGAAGTCGCAAGACGACGTATAGGGCCTGACGCCTGCCCGGTGCTGGAAGGTTAAGAGGAGAGGTGCAAGCTTTGAATCGAAGCCCCAGTAAACGGCGGCCGTAACTATAACGGTCCTAAGGTAGCGAAATTCCTTGTCGGGTAAGTTCCGACCTGCACGAATGGCGTAACGACTTCCCCGCTGTCTCCAACGCAGACTCAGTGAAATTGAATTCCCCGTGAAGATGCGGGGTTCCTGCGGTCAGACGGAAAGACCCCGTGCACCTTTACTATAGCTTTACACTGGCATTCGCCAAGGCATGTGTAGGATAGGTGGTAGGCTTTGAAGCGTGGGCGCCAGCTCGCGTGGAGCCATCCTTGAAATACCACCCTTATCTTCGTGGATGTCTAACCGCGGTCCGTTATCCGGATCCGGGACAGTGTATGGTGGGTAGTTTGACTGGGGCGGTCGCCTCCGAAAGAGTAACGGAGGCGCGCGATGGTAGGCTCAGACCGGTCGGAAATCGGTCGTCGAGTGCAATGGCATAAGCCTGCCTGACTGCGAGACTGACAAGTCGAGCAGAGACGAAAGTCGGTCATAGTGATCCGGTGGTCCCGCGTGGAAGGGCCATCGCTCAACGGATAAAAGGTACGCCGGGGATAACAGGCTGATGACCCCCAAGAGTCCATATCGACGGGGTTGTTTGGCACCTCGATGTCGGCTCATCGCATCCTGGGGCTGGAGCAGGTCCCAAGGGTTTGGCTGTTCGCCAATTAAAGCGGTACGTGAGCTGGGTTCAGAACGTCGTGAGACAGTTCGGTCCCTATCTGCCGTGGGTGTAGGAATATTGATGGGATCTGTCCCTAGTACGAGAGGACCGGGATGGACGTATCTCTGGTGGACCTGTTGTCGTGCCAACGGCATAGCAGGGTAGCTATATACGGAATGGATAACCGCTGAAAGCATCTAAGCGGGAAACCAACCCAAAAACGAGTATTCCCTGAGAGTCGTGGAAGACTACCACGTTGATAGGCTGGGTGTGGAAGCGCGGTAACGTGTGAAGCTTACCAGTACTAATAGCTCGATCGGCTTGATTGTTCTCATTGCTTGTGCTCATCGAACACAGTTCGATGTAGTTGTTTTGTCCTCACGGATGAGCGGCGCAATAGCGCCTATCCTCCGGACGGGGCGGCCAATAATGGCCGACGCGCAGTCGCGCTTTCGAAGCTTACGCTTCGCAAGGGCAAGTGCCCGTCGTCAATCATTTGGCGCGCCGCGCAGGGCTTCGGCCCGTGAGCGAAACGAAGACGTGTTCTTAAGACAAAAGGGTTTAGCCACCCGCCAGCTTCTCATACAGTTTACTGATGTGTTCCATTCGCGTGGAACATGGTCAGCCATGGCGGGTAACCGTCCTGGCCAGTAAGCATGTTGCGCTTTGCCGACCTGGTGGTTATGGCGGGGCGGCTGCACCCGTTCCCATTCCGAACACGGCCGTGAAACGCCCCAGCGCCGATGGTACTTCGTCTTAAGACGCGGGAGAGTAGGTCGCTGCCAGGTCTGCAAATCGCAACATTCATCTTCTCCTTTACGAAAATTGGACCAGCCGCGGGTCGCAAATCGCGGCCCGTTTTTGCTTTTATCGCCCCAGGCACACTAAGCTTGAGGCGCGGGGTCGAGCAGCCCCGCCGGACCACAGAGGCATAGCCTCGAGGACCGGCAAACAAAAGACCGGGCATGCCCCGGACGCTCAGGACTTATCGCGGGGTGGAGCAGCCCGGTAGCTCGTCAGGCTCATAACCTGAAGGTCGCAGGTTCAAATCCTGCCCCCGCAACCAAAATTACATGATATCTACAGTATGATCAGCGCCCCAAGGGGCGCTTTTTGCTTTTGGGGGACAATGGTCACCGGCGCGAAGACATCGTCTTCGCTGGCGATGGTAACTCCTCGCGCAAAGCGCCATAACCTGAAATCCTTTCGGCGTTTGCTGCGCAATCACCTGGTGACCTGAGACCCGAGTTCCCTCCAGTTTTCGGGAGAGTCTTGGGTTTCTATGAAGTGCCCCCCGATTTTGGGCCAGCGGCAGCTGGAATTTTCCGGGGTTAAGGCTCATGCCGGCGGGGCTGCCTGAATAGCCCCTAGATTTGTAGACGCCTTCTTCCCTAAATTTGAGGCAAGGAGGCCATCATGAGCACAGCCAAATTCAGTGACGATTTCAAGCGCGATGCTGTTCATCAGATCGTTGAGCGCGGTTATCCGGTTGCGGAAGTTTCGAAGCGCTTGGGTGTCAGTTCCCACTCGCTTTATGCGTGGAAGAAGCGGTTCGCGAAGTCAGGCTCCCGCGATGGGTCTATCGACGAACAGGCTGCTGAAGTTCGACGACTGAAGCTTGAACTGGCGCGTGTGACGGAGGAGCGCGACATCTTAAAAAAGGCAACGGCGTACTTCGCGCGAGATGCAAAGTGAAGTACGCCTTCGTAGCAGAGCATCGTCCGCTGTTTTCGGTGCGAGCGATGTGCCGTTCCCTTCGCATTCAACCTAGCGGCTTCTACGCATGGCTGAAGAACCCGTTTAGCAATCGGGCGCAGGAAGACGAACGTCAGACAAAGCTGATCAGGACAGCTTGGGAAGACAGCGGCAAGGTCTATGGCTATCGTAAGCTCCACGATGATCTGCTGGATCAAGGCGAAACGTGCTGTCCTAACCGCGTTGCGCGTCTGGCTACACTGGCGGGCATCAAGGCCCAGATCGGCTACAAGCGTCGGCCTGGCAGCTATGGCGGAAAGCCGGCATTGGTCGTCAACAACACGCTGGACCGGCAGTTCGACGTGGATGCGCCAGACACGGTCTGGGTGACCGACATCACCTATATCAAAACATTGGAAGGTTTCGCCTATCTGGCGGTCGTGATCGATCTATACTCCCGGCGTGTCGTCGGCTGGGCAATGCAGAGCCGTCAGACGGCGGGCGTGGTCTTGCAGGCCCTGCTCATGTCCGTGTGGCGTAGAAAGCCGAAGAACAGGGTGCTGATCCATTCGGACCAGGGCTCGCAGTTCACCAGCATCGACTGGGCTGCTTTCCTCAAGGCTCACAATCTGGAACACTCAATGAGTAGGCGCGGAAACTGTCATGACAACGCGGTTGCCGAGAGCTTCTTCAACTTGCTCAAACGGGAGCGGATACGGCGTCGAACCTACAAGACCCGAGTCGAAGCCAGACAGGATGTGTTCGACTACATCGAGATGTTCTACAACCCAAACCGCAAGCATGCCAGGAACGGGATGCTGTCGCCCGTCGAGTTCGAACGGCAGCAAGAAATGAAAACCGAGGGTGTCTAGAAAACTCGGGGCTATTCAGCCGATGAGCCGTTGATCAGCGAAATCGGCACCTTGTTGCCGATCGAGCTGTGTGGCCGGAACTCGTTATAGTCTCTACGCCAATCCTCCAATTTTGACCGGGCGTCGTCAAGGCTCAGGAACCAGTGGGTGTTCAGGCACTCGGCCCGGAACTTGCCATTGAAGGATTCGATGAAGCTATTGTCCGTAGGCTTTCCAGGGCGGGAGAAGTCGAGGACGACGCCCTTCTGGTAGGCCCACAGATCAAGGTCGCGGGAGATGAATTCGCTGCCATTGTCGACCCTGATCGATTGTGGATAGCCAACCGTCCTGCACACGCGCTCCAAGGTCAGCACCACGTCCTCTCCCTTGTAGTTGAACCGTGGATCAACCACGGGCGAGAAGCGGGAAAAGGTATCAACAACCGTCAAAATGCGCAGCTTGCGGCCGGTCGCCAACTGATCGTGAACGAAGTCCATCGCCCAGACCTGATTGGAATGGGTCGCATCCTTTCGATCTTCTCTGAGCTTTGCCTTCACGCGGCGCTTGGGTGTCTTGTTGCGGAGCTGCAAGCCCATCTCCTTGTAAAGGCGATAGGTTCGCTTCGGGTTGACCGGCCATCCATCCCGCCTGAGCAGGATATGGACACGCCTGTAGCCATAGCGCACGCGCGTCTGGCAGATGTCCTTGATCCGCAGCTTCAGTTCGGCCTTCTCGCCACGCTTCGACTTGTAGACATAGAGGGAGCGGTCGATCTGCAGCGCCGAGCAAGCCCGGCGTGTCGAGACCTTCCAGTCCCCTTTGACCCTGTCCACAAGTTCCCGTTTGCGGGCAGGCCTCAGAGCTTTTTTGACAGCACGTCCTGGAGCATGGCTTTGTCGAGCGACAGGTCCGCAACGATCTTCTTGAGCCTGTTGTTCTCATCCTCCAGCTGTCGCAGCCGCTTCATTTCCGACGGCATCAGGCCTGCATACTTCTTCCGCCAGTTATAAAATGTCGCATCAGAAATCCCGGCCTTGCGGCAGACGTCAGCGACAGCGGCTCCTTCTTCAGCCTGCTTCAAGACAAAGGCGATTTGCGCTTCGGAAAATTTCGATGCCTTCATGGAACTCTCCTTCTGTCCCCGCAGGGATCATAAATGGAAAATTCCAGCTTCAAATGGCCCAATTTGGCGGGGGCACGTCAAACACACCATGATCAGCGCCCCATGGGGCGCTTTTTGCGTTTTGAGGGTAGGGCAAGGCTCGGCTTCATGGAAGTTTCAGATGCGCGCAGCTGAGGGTCCCTTGGAAGAGGAGGACGTGCAGTGCTTCGGTGGCGATACGGGGCTTTCTGGTTTTTGATGCGCATGTCGAAGACCTGCGGCGTGGACGCAAATTCGATATTGGGCACTGGCCCGCGCGGCGTGGGGGTACAGGATCGGCCAGTTTGCGCTGCAGATATCGCGACACAACTGATTCCGGGAATGCGGGCGATCCCTGACGATGGCTTCCGGGTGTGGTATGATCGGTGGCGGTCGCGTCGTTTGATCAATTGCAAATTGTAATATTAACGGTTTAGGAGCTTTTTCAGTGGCTAATTGTTCATGATTGCCAAGTGCTTAGTTGTCGACCTTGGAACTCGGCCAACGAGAAAGAGTGTTCGGCAGACAAAACAGCCAAGGCGGAACCAGTCCCATGCAGTTCACTAAGCGCACACTCCTTCTGGGCACCACCGCCATGGCCGCATTGGCCGCCACCGGTGTGATCGCCCTGCGCGGGGACGACCTGGCGGCAGCCGACGGCGAGGCGGTCGATGATCCGCGGCATGTTCCGGCCAGTTCGCCGCTCGGCCTTGAGGACGATCTGAAGAATCCGCGGGAGATACGCTCCGTCGGCGGCCGCTTCGAGACCGAGATGACCATGGTGATCGCACGCAAGGATCTGCCCTATGCCAGCGCGTCGCTGCGGCTTTACGGCGGCGAGCTTCCTGGCCCGACATTCCGGCTGATGCCCGGTGACGAGATGGAAATCGCGCTGCACAACCAGATGCCGCCCAATCGTGACCGCGACCCGGTGACCAATACGCCCAACCAGTTCAATTCGACCAATCTGCATTTCCACGGTTTTCATGTCAGCCCGAAGGGCAACAGCGACAATGTCTTCCTGCAGATCAATCCGGGCGAGAGCTTCAATTACCTGGTGCAACTGCCGATGGATCATCCGGCCGGCAATTACTGGTATCACCCGCACCGGCATGGCTCCGTCGCCGTGCAGGTGGCCTCGGGCTGCGGCGGGATGATGATCGTCACCGGCACGCTCGATGATGTGCCGGAGGTGGCAGAGGCGATCGAGCGCGTCATGGTGTTCCAGTGTCCCGTGGTGGATGAGGAAGACGGCAAGGTTGACAGCTACGACACGATCTGGAGCCTGGATTCAGAGCGCTACTGGCTGATCAATGGTCAATACCAGCCGCGGATCTACATGCGCGAGGGCGAGGTGCAGCATTGGCGCTGGCTCCATGCCGGCGACGAGCAGTTCCTGCCGATGACGCTTGACGGTCTCGAGCTCTACGAGATCGGCTTTGACGGCAATCCGCATGATTTCGCCCGCAAGACCGACAGCATCGAGATCGCGCCGGGCAATCGCGCCAATATCCTGGTGCGGGCGCCCAAGGTGGGCGTTTATGAGCTGTTCCGCCCGGCCTTTTCGCAAGGCACGACACCGATCCCGGATGCGCGAATGGCGCAGGTGATCGTGCTGCCGGCCAATACCGACCGTATTGCCGCTGACGTGAAGAAGGGCACACGGATTCCTCAGGACGAATTGCCGGACAATGTGGTTCTGACCGCGATCACGGACGCCGAGATCACCAACCGGCGGCAGATTGTCTTGGGCGTCATCGACGCACCGGGCATGTACAAGGACACGGTGTTCACGCTCAACGGCAAGCCGTTCGATCCGGCGCGCGATGACATCGTGGCGGATCTGGGCTCGGCCGAGGAGTGGGAATTCGTCAACACGACACCCTTCCCCCATCCGCTCCATGTGCACGTCAATCCGATGCAGATCACCCATATCAATGGCGAGCGGCTTGCCGAGATCCAGTGGCAGGACACCATTGCCGTGCCCGCGGCAGGCACCGCCACCGTGCGCATGCGCTTTACCGATTTTGACGGGCGCTTTGTCATGCACTGCCACATACTGCCACACGAGGACCTGGGGATGATGCTCAATGTCAATATCAAGGCTTAGCCTGGCACTCGTGGCGCTGCTGGCGCCGTTTGCCGCCCATGCAGAGGACAGCGCCGTGCCGGCCAAGGCTGCGGCCTGCGTCTCCTGCCATTCGGCCGATGGCAATCCGTTGGTCGCCGGCGTGCCGATTCTGGCAGGTCAGCGTGCCGACTACATGGCGATGGCGCTGCGCGCCTATCGCGAAGGCCGCCGGACCGGCGGTCCGGCCGGGGTGATGGCGTTTTACGTCAAGGATATGTCTGACCAGGATATCGAGGAGATCGTGCAATGGTTCGCAGAACACTAGTCGCATTCGTCATTGGCGCGTTTTGCATCGCGGCTCCGGTCCAGGCTGATGAGCAGTTGCTCTACCTGACCAGCGATGCCGGCGGGCAAAGGCTGCTCGATGCCGAACTCAACCGGGATTATTTCAGTCTGGCCAGCTATCTGGAAAGCGAACAGATCCTCACCTTTTGCGGCCCGGCCACCGTTGCCGGTGTCGCCAATTCCCTGGATATCCCGCGCCCATCGCCGACCCGGCTTTTCCCCTGGGCCCTGTTTACCCAGGACACGCTGTTCAACCCGGCAAACCAGGCGCTCAAGCCCTATGCCATGGTCGAGCATGAAGGGCTGACGCTCGATGAGCTGGACAGCTTCATCGAAAATGTCGGGCTGGCCGCCGAACATCGCTTCGCCGATGAAACCTCGGTGGATGAGCTCAGAGCCGCCATCAAGCAGACCCTTGGCGACAGCAATGCACGGCTGATCGTCAATTATTCCCGCAAGGCGCTGCCCCAGAATGGCGACGGTCACATCTCCCCGGTCGCAGCCTATGACGAGGACACCGACACGGTGCTGATCCTGGATGTGGCCAAATACAAATATCCGCCGGTCTGGATCAGCGTCGAGAAACTGCACGAGGCGATGATGCTTGTCGATGCCGGTTCCAACCGCTCGCGCGGTTTCGTGCAAGTGTCGGTCAAGTGAGCGGCTGCGGCCTTTCCAGAAGAGCTTTCCTTGCGGGAAGCTGCAGCGTGCTTGCGCTCGCTCCGGCGGCGAATGCGGCCCGGCTCGGCACGGCCCATGACGATGCGGTGCTGGACGGCCTGGTGAGTGCCATTGCCGGACCGGTTCCGGTGTCCCCGGTGCTGCGGGCTGCACTGCGGCGTGATTTTGCGCAGGAATACGGCGCACCGGCGCTGTGGCGGCTGGTTGAGCATTTCGGCCATAATGGCATTGCCAGCGTGCTTGAGCCCCAGCCCGACGAGATCGAGGGCCAGGTGCGCTGGATTGCGCTCTATCTGTTTACCGGTTCGGCCAATCCCTCGGTCGCCACCGCCCCGATGGTCAACTATCCCCACGCCCTGGGCTGGAAATCCCTGCGCTTCGCCAAGGCGCCGGGCCTGTGTGCGGGACCTGAATTCGGTTACTGGCTCAAGCCCTGGGAGGCCGCATGACCGATCTGCACGCCGATATCGTGATCGTGGGCTCCGGCATGGCGGGTGCGCATCTTTCGCGCAGCCTTGCCGAGGCCGGCCGCGATGTCCTGGTCCTGGAGGCGGGCGGGCGCAAGTCGCGCTCGGAATATCTGGCGGAGTTTTACGCCAACCCGGTCAAGGGACCGCAGGGGCCCTATCCCAGCCAGGACTGGGCTCCCCATCCCACTGATACGGGCTATGACGATTTCTATGACCAGGCTGGCCCCGAACGGTTCATCGGCGCCTATCTGCGCATCTATGGCGGCACGAGCTGGCACTGGACGGGTTTTGCCGACCGGCTGCGGCCCAATGACTTCCGCAGCGCCACGCTGTATGGCCGCGGCACCGACTGGCCGATCGCCTATGAGGATCTGGTTCCCTATTACGAGCAGGCCGAGGCGCGCTGGGGCGTGTCGGGCGACCCGGACTATTCCTGGGGCGCCCCCCGCCGCGACGGCGAGGGCTATGCCATGCCGCCCATCCCCGCGTCCTTCATGGATCTCGAGATCGACAAGGCGCTTGGCAAGATGGGCCTGCAGTCGAGGCGCTTTTCGCATGCCCGTAATTCCGAGATATTCGACAACCGCCCGGCCTGTTGCGGCAACAATACCTGCGTTCCGATCTGTCCGATCGGGGCAAAATACGATGCCTCGATGGACATGGACAAGGCGCTGGCCGCGGGAGCCCGGATCGAGCTCGAAGCGCTGGTGACCTTTATCGAGATCGGGGCTGACCGGAACGTCGTTTCCCTGACCATCCGCCGCCCCGACGGCAGCACCGCCAAGGTGACGGGCAACAGCTTCGTGCTCGGCGCGCATGCCATCGAGAATCCGCGTCTGATGCTCAATTCCAGACAGGAAACCGCGCCAGACGGGGTTGGCAACGGGCACGACCAGGTGGGGCGCTATTTGCTTTCGCAATACAATGTCGATGTGATGGGCGAAGTCACCAATCCCGTGTTCCCCTATCGTGGTCCGCAGCAGACATCGGGCATCATCGAATATCGGGACGGCGACTTCCGCAAGGAATATGCCGCCTTCGGAACCTCCTTCATGAACAATGGCTGGAGCGGCAATTCCGATGCCGAAAAGCTGTCACGGGAGCTGATTGGCAAGGGCATGCGAGGCGGCGCGCTGGTGAGCGCGCTCAATGACACGATCGCCCGTCATGTGAGGATCAATTCATCCGCCGAGACGCTTGGCGTGCCTGAAAACCGCATCACGCTGTCGGACAAGCCCGACAGCGCCGGCATACCGCGTCCGCGCGTGGCTTTCGCCATCGATGACTATACACGGGCGGGCATCGATGTCGCCCGCGAGGTCAACACCAAGGTGCTCACGCTGATGGGCGCGCCGGATATCAAGGATGACGAACCCTATCTGTCCAACGCCATCATCGCCGGCACCACGCGCATGGGCACGGATCCGGCGGCGTCGGTGGTCGATACCGATCTGTGCACGCACCAGCACCCCAATCTCTATGTGCTGGGCGCCTCCACCCATGTCAGCGCGCCGGTCAATGCGCCGTCGCTGACCATCGCTGCCATGGCGATCCGTCTTGCCGAGCATCTGACAAAGAATTGAGCAAGATGACCAAGGCCTCTCTCCCGCTGTTGCTGATCCTGGTCCTGTTCGGCAACGGGCTGCGATCCGTTGTCAGCTCGACCGTGTTTGTCTCGGAAGGGGTGTTTGCCAGCTTTCTGCGGATTTCGGTCACCCAGACCTCGGCCGTCATCGAGTTGCTTCTCGGTGCCGTTCTGGTGGCGCTGCTGGTCGCGCCACGGTTGATTGCCCGGTTTCCGCCCCGCCAGCTTGCCGGCGTGATGTGTCTTGTTGCGGGTATGGCCAGTCTGGGATTGGCGCTGGTATTCTGGCTGTCGCCGCCGCTGGCGGCCCGCGCGGCCAGTGTGTTCCTGCTGTTTCCCCTTCTGGGGTTTTCACTGGCGACGCTGGCCCCCCTGGCGCAGCTGATGACGGGCTGGGGCGGCGAGAAACACACCAAGCTGTTGACCGGGACCTGGGCCGTCGCCATGCCGATGGCCTTTCTTGTGACCCCGCAACTGGTCCGTGTTGTCGCTCCGCGCTACGGGCTGGAAGTGTTCTTCACCGGCTTTGCCGGGGTGGTCTTTCTGTTGATTGCCGGCCTTATGCTGGTCAAGCCGCCCGCTGCCGGGGTCGAGGCTGATCTGAAGCGGCGCCCGGCTGCCGGCGGAAGCCTGGTGCCGGTGCTGGCCGCACTTGTCAGCTTCGAGGCGGCAACCATGCTCATGACACTGGCGGGCATCACATCGCTCTATACGTTGATCGCCGGCGTGGTTTTCATTCTGGCGCTCGGGTATTTCCTTGTGACCATGCGCCGACAGAGCTCGGTCAATGCTGGGTCAAACAAGGTTCAGGATGCCGGGGTGCTTGGCATCTTTGCCTTCATGTTTCTGGTCAATGCGGCCACCACGGGGTTCTATGACACCGCCTATCTGTTTGCGCATCTGTGTTCCAACACGCTGATTGCCGACCGGGCCACGCTTGGCGCGCTGGCGCAGGTGGTCGCCGCCATGGGGGCAACCGCCATTCTCGCCCGTTTCGACCTGCAGCAGGCGCTGATGCTGGCGGGCGCCTTCATCACAGTGATCGGCCTGGGGTCTTTCCTGCTCTACCAGTCCTATCCCTATTCCGAACTGTTCATCGGTTCGAAAATGGTCGTCAGCTTCGGCTCGGGACTGCTGATCACGGCGGCGATTTTTGCCTGCTCCAACAGCGGCTCGAAAAGCGCCTCGCTGGCGTTCTTCATAGCCTTTGTCATCGTCATCGGCACGGAAGTGGGGCTCGAGGGTTTCGAGATCATGACGACGGTCATGGAACTGGTCGACGTGACTTCCGAGCGAATCTACTCGACGATCTTCCTGCTGCAATGCCTGCTGGTGCTGGCGGCGATGCCCTTCGTGTTCATGAAGTCCTCGGCCCGGCTGGAGCCCGACGCCGAACGCGGCAGCCCTGCCTGAGCCCTGTCGCCCCCAGTCTCGGCAAAGTTGAAACTGGGCTCGGCCAATAGGCGCTCGGCATCGTTTCCTATTGCCTATCGTCCTCTCATGACGCAGCTTGGGGCAAGTTCAAGCGTAATTGTGCGACCTCGGGAGGGACAGTGAACAGCCGCAAATCCATAGATCTCCGCCTTCTGAGCTATTTCCTGCAGACTGCCGAACTCGGCGGGGTGTCGAAGGCAGCCAAGGCGCTCAATCTGGCGCAGCCGACGCTTTCCAAGGCAATCCAGTTGCTCGAGTACCAGCTCGGCGCGGCCGTGTTCGAGCGGCGCCCGCACGGGGTTGAACTCACCGTTATCGGCGAGCGGCTGCTTCGTCATGCCCGTCTTGTCGTCGCGCAGGTCAGCGATGCGGTGGAAGAGATCGACAATCTGCGCACCGGCGGCACCGGTCATATCCGGGTCGGCGCGGGGCCATCGTGGTTGCGGCGATTGCTGCCCGAAGCCGTCGCCGCCGCCCTAAGCGAGCGGCCGGCCCTGCAGGTCACCGTCACGGGGGGATTTGACGAGCGCCTGCTGCATGGACTGTCGGAAGGCGATCTTGACTTAGTCATTGCCGAGGTGCCGCTGAACGAGAAGAACAATGCCTATGAGGTCGAGGTTCTCTCGCGCGACGATCTGGTTGTCTGCGCGCGGTCCGGACACCCGCTTCACGGGGTGAAGAACCCGGGAATAGAACGGGTGCTGGTCGAGCCCTGGGCCTTGCCGCCGCCGCACACGCTGGCCCGGCGGAAGCTCGACGGCAAGCTGATCTCGCTCGGCAAGCCGCCGCCGCTGTCGGCGGCCACCTCGAGTTCTGTCACCTTCTTGCTGGCCCTGGTCAGGGGGTCGGATGCGCTGACCTATACCACCGCCTCGACACTGGAGACCAATGAAGGCAGCGGGCTGGTGCGGCTTGACGTGCCGGAACTGATGACCTCACGCGAGGCGGGCCTGATCTTCCGCAGGCCCGTGCTGATTTCTCCGGCGGCCGAATTCCTGGTCGAGAAACTGCGCATTATCGCGCGCGATCACCCGCACAATTAGGCCAGGCATAGCTTTTGGCTATGGACATGCAAAATATAATCATTTGAGGCATGCGATGGCGGGCTTCATAGTGACCATGCTTAGACATCCACCGGCACATCGGCATTTCGGATCGACGGTGGATCTGCCAATTTGGAGGAGGAAACCATGGGGCATTTTTCAATCAATTCGACGCATTCGCTGCGCGGCAGGTTACGGCACACGCTTGCCGCCTTGCTGCTTGTTTCGACATCAACCGCAGCCATGGCCGCCGATCAGGTGCCGATGACCATCGTCATCAACCAGTCGCCGTGGTTTGCCGGCTTCCAGAAGGCCGTCGAACTCTACCAGTCCGAAACCGGCAACACCGTCAATCTCGACGTCAACCCCTTCGCGGGCAGCTTGGAAAAACAGCGTGCCGCAGTCCGCACCGGCGAAAGCCCCTATGATGTGCTGATCATGAACGCCGGCTTCTTCATCGAATTCTACACCGGTGGCTTTCTGGAGCCGCTGACCAATATCGACGCCGGCTTCAAGCTCAACCCCGACATCTACACCTTCGATGATTCCGTCTACTGGAATTCGGAGACCAAGCAGATCGACGCCGCAAATGGCGACATTCTGAGCGTGCCGATCAATCCGTTCCTGCCGCTCCTGCATTACCGCTCGGATCTCTACGAGGAGAACGGCCTGAGCGTGCCGACCACCTGGGACGAGCTTTATGCCAATGCCAAGGCGCTTCACAATCCGCCGGCGATGTACGGCATCTCCCAGCGCGGCCAGCGCGGCGCCTTCGACGTCACTTTCGATGTGTTGCCCTATATCTGGTCCCATGGCGGCGCATTGTATGCCGACCAGAAAGGCGGCGACTACACCGTCACCGTCAACAGCCCCGAAACGCTGGCCGGCATGGAAACCTACCTGAAGCTGGCGAAAGAGGTTGGCCATCCGTCAACGGCAGGCCAGACCCAGACCAACGTGATCCAGAACATGGCAACCGGACAGGCTGCGCATATCCAGGGGGTTCCGGCTCCTGCGCTGTTTGACGACCCGGCGAACTCGATCGTTGTCGGCAAGGTCAACTACGCCCCGACACCGGGCACCGCCGAGCATCCGTCCTCGCCGCCGCTCGGCCACTGGCTGGGAGGCATTCCGAAGAACATTCCCGATGACCGCAAGACGGCAGCGCTTGCGTTCCTGACCTGGTTCCAGACAGACCAGGCCCAGCGGGCCTATGCGGAGGCCGGTTCACCGCCGGTGTCCCGTGCGGTCCTGACCTCGGAACTCGCCGACAAGCCGGAGTTTCGCTACATGAAGGCGCTAGCGGATTCGATCCCGAATGCACGGCTGACCTTCGTCATTCCGGAAGCCAGCCAGGTGCTGGCAATCACCGAACTCCGGTTCAACCAGGCGATTTCCGGCGAACTGCCGCTCAAGGAAGCGCTCAACACGGCCGCGACCGAAATCGCCAAGGTGATGACCGATTCCGGCTACACGGCGCCGACGCTGCCGCCGCTCGAATAGCTCGCCTCCCAGGCGCGGTCGTCCGGGAAACCGGGCGGCCACACCCACCCACCGCGGGGATTTCTCCATGAAGAACGATGTCTTCTGGCGCTACATGACGCTTATGCCTGCAGTCGTGCTGTTTCTGGCGCTGACAATTGTGCCGATGATCAACCTGTTCGCACTGAGTTTCCATCACATCGAATGGATCGAGCGTGCAGCGGTCTGGAAATCCGTCGGATGGTCCAATTATGCCGCAGCCTTTGAGGACAACCTGTTCCGCGCCGGTGCTGTCAACACCGTGATCTTCGCCGTAGTCGCCGTGTCGATCCAGATGGTGCTCGGGTTCATGCTGGCACTGCTGACCACCGGTGTCACCCGCGGCCGGTTGTTCTACCGGACCGTCTTCCTGCTGCCTATTCTGGTGCCCGGAATCATCATCGGCGCGATCTGGAAGCTGATGTATTCCTATGATTTCGGCGTCATCAACAAGACCGCCATTTTTCTGGGCATGAGCCCGCAGGACTGGCTCGGCAATCCGCATCTGGCGCTGGCCTCGGTCATCCTGGTCGATGTCTGGCACTGGACCCCGTTCTGTTTCCTGCTGCTCTTGGCGGCGCTGGAAAGCCTGCCGCAGGACATTTACGAGGCGGCACGAATCGACGGCTCGTCGCCCTGGCAGGCACTGCGTTTCATCACCCTGCCGCTGATGCTGCCGGCGATTGCCGTCACCTTCATATTCCGGATGATCCTGGCGTTGAAGGTTTTCGACGAAGTCTATCTGCTGACCGGCGGCGGTCCGGGAACCTCGACCGAAGTGGTGAGCTTCACCATCTACCGGCGGTTCTTTACCGAAGACCGGCCGGGATACGGCGCCGCGATCTCGATCATCACCTTTGCCACCGTTGCCATCCTGATTTTCGTGGCCGGTCGCATCTCCCGCCGCAGAAAGGTCGCGTGATGCATTCCGACAGCGCCACTTCCACCTTTGCCCGTCACGCCGTGTTGTCGCTGTCTGCGCTCATCGTGATCTTCCCGTTCCTCTGGATCGTCGCCGCCGGCTTCAAGAACCAGATCGACCTGTTGCTGGGCAAGTTCCTGTTCGTGCCGACCTGGCGCAATTTCGAGGCCATCTTCAACAGCACGTCGGATTTTGCCCGCAACTTCCTCAATTCCATCATCGTCGCCAGCACCAGCATGGTCCTGGTGCTCATCGTGGCCACGCTGGCGTCCTATTCGCTGTATCGCATGCGCTGGCCGTCCTGGGTTCTGCACTCGCTCCTGGCCTGGTCCGTGGTGTTTCACATGGTGCCGCCGATCACGCTTGCAGGCGCCTGGTTCACCATGTTCCGTTCGCTCGGGCTCGACAACACCCTGAGCGGCATCATCCTGGCGCATACCACGCTGAACCTGCCGATGGCGCTGTGGATGATGGGCGTGTTCATCCGTGACGTGCCCAACGAGCTGGTCGATGCAGCCTCCATGGACGGGGCGCGCACACCGCAGATCCTGCGCCATGTGGTGCTGCCGATCGTCCGGCCGGGCCTGGCCGCGACGGGTATTCTCAGCTTCATCTTCAGCTGGAACGAATTCCCGGTGGTGCTGACGCTGGCGCAGCGGCAGACCGCCACCGTGCCGATCGGAATCGGAAAATACGCGCAGGAAAATACAGTTGCCTTCACCGAGATGGCAGCCGCCTCGACCCTGTCGATGCTGCCCGCCTTCCTTCTCCTCCTGATTGCCCAGAGGTTCATCGTTCGCGGTCTGACCTCGGGCGCCGTAAAATAACCGGGGCTGCCATGAAAACCGTATTCGTCCTGTTCGATCTCGCTCAACCGCCACCTGCTGTCGCCCTATGGCGGGACGCGGGTCCCGACGCCCAATTTCGACCGGCTGGCCCGCCGCTCGGTTACGTTCGACCGGCACTATGTCGGTTCCATGCCCTGCATGCCGGCGCGTCGGGACATGCTGACGGGACGGCTCAATTTCCTGCACCGCAGCTGGGGGCCGATGGAACCTTTCGACAATGCGTTTCCGGAAATCCTGGCGCGCGGCGGCACCTATTCGCATCTGGTCACCGACCACTTCCATTACTGGGAGGACGGCGGCGCCACCTATCACAACCGCTATGACAGCTATGATTTCATCCGTGGCCAGGAGGGAGATCCGTGGAAGGCCATGGTGCAGCCGCACTGGGAACGGCTGAAGGAAAAGTACCACGAGGCGCAGTTCTCGACCAAGCGCAGGGACTACAAGTCCCAAAACGTCATCAACCGGGAGTTCATCAAGGAAGACAAGGACTTTCCCTCGGTTCAGGTGTTTGACGCGGGCCTGGCGTTTCTTGACGAGAATGCCACCGCCGAGGACTGGCTGCTGCAGATTGAGACCTTCGATCCGCACGAGCCGTTCCACGCGCCGGCGAGCTTCAAGGAAGCTTTCGACACCGGCTGGGACGGTCCGATCCGCGACTGGCCGCGCTATGGCCGGGTCGACGAATTGCCGGAGGAATGCGAGGAGCTGCGCGCCAATTACTATGCCACCGTCGCGCTTTGCGATGCGCTGCTTGGCAAGCTGCTCGATGCCTTTGACCGTCACGATCTGTGGAAGGACACGGCGCTGGTGGTGACCACCGATCACGGTTTCCTGCTCGGCGAACATGATTTCTGGGCGAAGAACCGGATGAACATCTATGAGGAGATCGCCCATATTCCGCTGTTCGTGCATGATCCTCGGCGTGCGGACGCCGCAGGCAGCCGCTGTACGGCGCTCACCCAGACCGCTGATCTTGCCGCCACCTTCCTCGATCTGCATGGCGCATCACGCCCTGCCGAGATGCAGTCGCAATCGCTGCTGCCGCTGATTGACGGCGAGGCTTCCAGCCACAGTGCCGTGCTCTACGGATACTTCGGCGGCGCGGTGAACATCACCGACGGTCACCATACCTATCACCGCTACCCGCCGGATCTGAAGAGCCAGGAAATCTACCAGTACACGCTGATGCCGACCCACATCTTCGATTTCTTCCATCCCGCCGAACTGGCAAAGGCCGAGCTCGAACCAGCAATGCCTTTCACCAAGGGCGCGCCGCTTCTCAAGGTGCCGGTCGATCACCGTTCGGCGATGTATGACACCTATGGCCCCGGCGCCTTCATCGAGAACGAAACCAGGCTTTATGATCTGTCGACCGATCCCGGACAGGAAAACCCGATCCAGAATGCCGAGGTCGAAGAGCGGATGTGCCGGCTGATGGCGGAGATGATGCACAATCTCGATGCCCCCGCCGAAGCCTTCGAACGGCTGTCGCTTGATCCTTATCTGGCGGCCGCGAAATGACATCGCATGCGGCCATTCCCGAACGCCGGCTGCTCGCCGATTATACCGGCGACCGGCGCCAGCTGGCATCGGTGCGGCGTATCAGGCTCGATGACGGCCCCGAGCAGGGACAGCGGGCCCTGGCCTTTTCCACCGGTGGAGGGCTTGATTTCTGGGTGCTGAGCGACCGCTCGATGGACATTGGCCCTCTTTGGTTTGGGGGCATGCCCATCGCCTGGCAGCATCCCAACGGCTACATTGCGCCTGGCCGCCATGACCCTGAAAGCGATGGTGGAACCGGCATCGAGCGGGCGTTGTCGGGTTTTCTGGTCACCTGCGGGCTCAGCCACACCCGTCAGCCCCGCAACGGGCAACCGCTGCACGGGCGGCTGCCGCTCACGCCCGCAAGATTGATCGCGTGCGGCGAAAACTGGGATGCCGCAGTCCCGGTGCTGTATGCCGAGGGCGAAATGGTCTGCGCGCATCTCAGCGGCGAAAGCTTTCGGCTGACCCGGCGCATCGAGGCGCCGATCGGGCGACGCAGCCTGGCGATCATCGACCGGGTGGAAAATATCGGCATGACCGAGCAGGAAATGCAGATCCTCTATCACACCAATTTCGGTTTTCCCGCCGTTGGCCATGGCACCACCGTGCGCCACAACGGCGTCGATCGCCTGACGGCACAATTGCCCGTGCCCGGCGCCGGTTGCTGCAAACCGCAGGTCCAGTGCCACCCGTCCGGCGACGATCCCACCTTCCGTCTCGAACTCGAGCGCGGCGCCAGCGGTCCGTGGCGCGGCCTGCATGTGTCGATGACCGGACCCAGCGCCGCGCTGCCCTTCGTGCAGCTGTGGAGTGACCCGCGGCCAAAGCGCAATATTCTGGCTCTCGAGCCCGCCAGTTCCGGCAGGGCCAGCGATGGCACCAGCCTTGCCGGCCCGATGCTCGAACCCAATGCCTCATGGCAGGCGCGGCTCGATTTCAACTTCAGTCACCCTGCCGCGTCGGGCAGGCAACCCCCCGGATGGAGGCCTGATCATGGCAACAGTGGAACTCAAGGGACTGGGAAAATCCTTCGGTACGGTCAACGTCATCCAGGGCGTCGACCTCAAGGTCGAGGAAGGCGAGTTCGTCGTGCTTGTCGGGCCATCAGGCTGCGGCAAGTCCACATTGCTCAGGATGATTGCCGGCCTGGAACCGATCTCGCGCGGCGAATTGCTGATCGACGGCAGGGCAGTCAACGATGTTGCCGCCCGTGATCGCGGCATCGCCATGGTGTTCCAGTCCTATGCGCTCTACCCGCACATGACGAGCGCCGAGAACATGGCCTTCTCACTGCGCCTGGCGGGAGAAAGCAAGGAGGTGCAGGCCGAGAAGGTCGCACGTGCGTCCGATGTGCTTGGCCTGTCGGACCTGCTGGGCCGCTATCCGCGCGAACTCTCCGGCGGTCAGCGCCAGCGGGTCGCCATGGGCCGGGCGCTGGTGCGCGAGCCATCGGTGTTTCTGTTCGACGAGCCGCTGTCCAATCTCGACGCCAAATTGCGGGTCAAGATGCGCAGCGAACTGAAGGAGCTGCATCAGAGGCTGAAGACGACCACCATCTATGTCACCCATGACCAGATCGAGGCGATGACGCTGGCCGACCGCATTGTCGTGCTCAAGGACGGGCGCATCGAGCAGATGGGCACACCGCTCGAACTCTATGACCGGCCGCGCAACGTCTTCGTCGGATCCTTCCTTGGTTCGCCCGCGATGAATTTCCTCGGAGCCGAAATCCGCGCCGGAGATCCGGGCTTCGCCATCCTGGGTGATGGTGACCGGATCGTGATTCCCTCCGACCTGCAGAGCGGCGACGTCCGCATCGGGATACGGCCCGAGGATTTCGACGTGGCCCAGGCGCCGGGGCCTGGCAGTTTCAAGGCCCAGGTGGCAGTGGTGGAGCCGACCGGTGCCCAGACCGAGGTCCTGCTGCGCAAGCAGGCCGAGGAGCTGACGGTCACCTTCCCGCATCGGCTGAGCGTCCGTCCTGGCGACATGATGCATCTCACCCCCAAGGCCGGCCAGGTGCATGTCTTCGACCGCAGCACCGAAAAACGGCTTGGATGAGAAGCTGGATCAGCCTGGATACGACGCGCGTGGCGGAGCCAGCCGGAGATGAGGATGTCCACGGGCGGTGACGGTCCGGTGGCGTGGGAGACATCGACATGCCTGAAACCATGGCCCTGGCCAGCGAGACACGTGACGGACTCTGGTGCAATGATGCTGTCATCTACCGGCCTTTCCGGGATGACGTCATGCTGCCATTGACCGAGACACCCTCAAGAGCACATGAGCAGTTGACGCTGAACTGACTGCCGGCCCGGTTTTCTTCCGCCACCGGCAGCCTTGAAGAAGGCAAGTAGCGCGATCGCTGGGGCTACTCCCAGGCGGTCTCCGTGGGGCTGGCGGATTCGAACGCTTCGTCAAAAATGCTGGTCTCCGCGGTCGCCTCACCTGAATTGTCCTGGTGGTTTTCGGTCATGACCAGACCTTCAGCGCCGTCTCCCAGGGTCAACTCTATCTGCTGCCAGTTGCCAACCGCGGTGGTGTTGTTGTTGATGATGACGGTGCCGCCGAGGGCGCCGGCAATGGCCGCTGCGCCGTTGCCATTGTTCGCCGCCGCGCGGTTGTCGCGGGCATATTGATAGGCGAAGGCCGTTTCGCGGTTGCGGTCGGGAAAATCCCACGGATGCGGCCCGCGCAGGGATTCCCGGCCTCCCGCGACAGCACCAGTGGTCAGGGGGACGATGACCAGCACCGCGGTTGCGGAAAGCCAGAGGAGCTTTTTGGCACATACATGGCTGGGGTTTTGCATCGGTTCGTCCTTGATTGGTGCAGCCGCATCGGCTGTGTCGTTGGAAAAGGGGAGAGGCGGGGCTGCGAGGGGGTGGAGGCGGCCCCGCCTCTCGGCCGGTCCGGGGGCGCCCGGACCGGAATGGGCTCAGGGCAGAAGCGGCACGACCGGGTCAACGACCGGGCCTTCAGCCTGCTGGACATCGACACTGAAATTGTTTCCGACCGCGGTGGCTGCTGATTTGACCGACTGGCTTTCGCTGCCGCTGAGCAGTGACAGGCCGGTGATGCTGACGGTTTCCGCCGAGGACATTGCCGAGACATCGGCCAGGGTCGACTGGACATTGTTGCCGATGGCGATCGCGTCATCGGTGGTGACATAATCCAGATTGACGGTCAGGCTGTTGGCAACCGCCATGGCAGAGGTGTCGACCATGGCATTGGTGACGTTGGTCACAGAGGAATCGGCGTTGACGGAACCGGCGGTGTCGGGATCCAGGCCCGCGAAGATCTGGCTGGAATCATAGTTGATCTGGACCGCCGAATTGATGCTGGCGCTGTTGCCCATCGACTGTGCGTCGCTCTCGATCATCGTCGTGTCGGACGGGACCACCGGATCGAGCACTGCGAGATCCGGCAGGGAACCGAATTCATCGATGGTGCTGCCCGAGGAAATGGTGCCACGCATCTCCTGTTCATTTTCGGCTTGGTTAAGGCCGGTCGGTTCCAGTTCTGTGGTCACCGTCGTCGATGTCTCGACAGTGGTGACGACATCTGCATTCCAGATCCAGTTGACTTCATCGAAGGCCTGCGCAGCAGTACCCATGGTTGCCATGATGGCGATTGCGCCGCAGCCGGCGGCCAGTGTCTTGCAAAGTTCACGCGTCATTCTTCTTCTCCTTGGATTGAGCCGTTTCATGAGTGTCCATTCCCGGTTCGCAGTGCTTGTCCTTGACTGCTGGAAAACCGAGGCCTTCGGTGAGGATCTGGTAGGTTGCCAGTTCCACGACCGATCGAACGCCAAGCTGCAGAGGCTCGTTCTTGACTGCGCCGGCGTCGAATTCGATGAGTTGGTCGCCAAAGAAGCGATAGATTCCGGCTTCGACTTCGTAGCCGATGACCTGCTTCTGAAGGCTGGTGACGTAGAGTGTGCGGAAGCTTCGGACATCAACGAGCCGAAGATCCAAGCCGACATTGATGACGGCCTTTCTGACGCCGGCACCCGAGCCGGCGACGAACAAGCGGGCACCACCGCTCGAGATGTTGTAATTGAGTTCCGTCAGCGCTCCGAGCACGACGAAATTGGCCGGTACAACATTCATCCGGCTGACGCGGGACGAAATGGCCTTTGACTGAACCAGCTGCTGCTCGGCGAGCGGCACGCGAATGTCGAGACGTTCGGTCAGGGTGACCTGTCGCGTCTTGAAGAAGGCGCTGATGACCATCTCCGACACGCCTTGCGTCAGTTCCGAGCTGTCCTGGTACTTGGCGTAGTCCTTCTGGCCGGTCTTGTCGCTGATGTGCCCGACTGTCAGCGATGGCCTCTTTTTTGTTTTGGTCGCCGCCATGCGGGTCAGACATGCCGTATAGGGCGTGTTGTTGGTGTGGACCGGAGAGCCGTGCAGCGGCGTCACATGCGACGAAGCGGAGTAGGCGGTCTGACACCCGGCCAGGGCCGGCGCCAAGGCGGCGATCATCATCAGAGGCCTGGCAAGGCGGCCAAGCTTCGCCGGGCTGTCTGGCCCGTTAAACTTGCCGGTGCCGCCAGCCGGACAGGCTGTCGAATAAGACTGCAACATTTCATTTCCCTCATCGTTGCCGGAAGCAGGCCGGGGGCCGTTCCGCGATCTCGATGAAGGTGTTAAAGCTGGTTCACAGATGAAATGGCAGCGCGCAAAGGTCTAGTTTGTAGCCAGCAAGCCTAGTGCAATTTCTTTCGGAGAGATGTTCAGGACAAGGGAGCCGGTTGGGCTAACCTTTTGTATAGGCGCTACATCTTTTACAGCACGCCTGCGGCCCGCCTTCGCAGGGCAGGGGGCCGGATTCAGCCGTCGAGTAGCGACATGTCGCGCGCCAGCATGGCGGCGTGGGTGCGGTTCCTGGCATTGAGCTTCCGGGTCAGCGTCTTGACATGCAGCTTGACGGTGACCTCCTGAAGGTCGAGCCGGATGCCGATTTCCTTGTTGGACAGTCCGTCACAAAGCCCGCCCAGCACCTCGAGCTCACGCCGGGTCAGTCCCAGCGCCCTGGCGGTCTCCGGCAGCTCATCGGTCGCGGTCATGAAATCGGCGGGAAGGAACGTTTCGCCGGCCAGCATGAAGCGGACAGCGTTGACAAGCGACCGGGCTTTCATGGTTTTGGGTACAAACCCCCTGGCGCCGGCATCAAGCGCCTTTTGGGCGATCGTCCGGTTGGCCACACCTGACAGAAGCGCCACGGGTGTTGCGGGCACGGTGCGCAGAACCCTTGAAAGTCCGGCGAGTTCATTCATTCCCGGCATCTGGTAATCGAGCAGGATCAGGTCGAATGGATCCGACTTGGCCAGGATGGCAATCACGTCATCAATGCTGGAGGCATGCGCGACGCTGTATTGGGCCTCACGTTCGAGAACTTCCCCCACCATTTCCCGTACAAGGTCATGGTCATCGGCAATCAAAATCCGCATGCGATCTGCTCCGCTCAATGTCGGAGTTATAGGGTGACTTTGTTAATTTACCAGCAATGCCTATACGAAAGGGTAGTTCTTGCTCCAATGCGCCCGTGCACAGACCGGCGGAACAGCTATGCTGAAGACTACGCGATATGGTGCAGCACGCGTACTGCGCGCAAGCAAGATGGAGTCTCATGCCATGAACAGATTGACGGCCCTTTCGATTGGTGCGGCGCTGGCGGCATTCACAGCCATAACAAATGCCGGCTCGACGGAAATGAAGTCGCCCGGCGGCGAGCCTGTCTTGACCGTAAGCGGCGACATCGGGACTGGCAATGCAGACGGGACGGCCGCGTTCGACATGGAGATGCTGAAGGCTCTCCCGGCCACAACTTTCTCCACCAGCACGATCTGGACGGAAGGCGTCCGGCAGTTCACCGGTGTGCAACTGAGTGACCTGATCGAGGCCGTAGACGCGGACGGATCCACGCTCAAGGCAACTGCCATCAATGATTACGCCGTCGAGATACCCTTCACCGATGCCGTGGATGGCGGGCCGATCATTGCCTATGAGATCGATGGCAAGGAAATGTCGGTACGGGAAAAAGGGCCGTTGTGGATTGTCTATCCCTACGATGCGAATGGCAAATACCGGTCCGAGACTGTCTATTCCCGCAGCATCTGGCAATTGAACGCGGTCGAGGTGCAGCCATAAATGTCGTTTGCGCGTGGGGCAGAGACCGCAACTGAAATTCGAACGCCGGCCTGGATCAGAAATCTCGGATTCCGGTCGCTGACTGCCGGAGCGGCAGTGATCCTGCTGCTTTTGTCCTATTTTGCCTTGCAGGTACGCAGCGAACTCAAGCTGCTCGAAAGTTCTCCGCGCGACAATCTTCACTGGACCCTCTCGCAGCTTGAAGTCGATTTGCTGGTCTTTGTCGTCGAAGGCGACAAGGCCGGCAGGACCGGCAAGGACGCCTTGCCAGGCCTTCGGCGGAGATTCGACACTCTCTACAGCCGGGTTGATACCCTGGCCAACGGCAAATTCTTCCGGTCCTTGCCCGTCGACAGCGGAATTCGCGGGCGCGTCACGGCGATCATGACAAAGCTCGACGACACCATTCCCGCCATCGACGGGAATGACACGGAACTGCTCGCCAGCCTGCCTGCCATGCTGGAAGATTTCCGAGGTCTGCAGCCTCTGGTGCGCGAGATCTCCCTGGAGGGGGTCAATCGCTTTGCCGAACAATCGGACGTCAGCAGGAAGGCGTTTTCCCTGCTGATTGTCCAGACTGCGGTCGCGGGGGTGATCCTCATCGCCGCTCTGGCCGCGTCATTTTACCTCTTGTTCCGGCAGTACCGAATATCGGTCCGCAAGTCTGATGAAATTGTCCTGGCCAATGACAGGCTCAAACATACCATTGATGCTTCGCTGGATCCGATCATTGTCACCGACGAAAACCTGCAGATCGTCGAGTACAATCCGGCTGCTGTGCGCGTGTTCGGCGTTACCCGGGAGCAGGCGATCGGGAGCCGGTTCATGGAGCTCCTGATGGCCGATGACCTCACGGACGAGGAACGCTCAGCCGTCATCGGCCTGTTGCGCGCCGAGGACGAGACCGCACGTCTGGAGGCGCGCGGAACCAAGGCCGATGACACAAATTTTCCGATCGAGATTTCCGTGGGAACCGCCGCTGGCGGTGCGGGAACCATACATATTGCCTATATCCGGGACATCTCACACCGTATTGAAGCCGGTAACGCCATCATTGCCGCCCGGGACAAGGCACTTGCCGCCGACAAGGCCAAATCGGACTTCCTCACGGTCATGAGCCACGAGATGCGTACGCCTCTCAACGGGGTGATGGGGATCATGCAGATCCTCCAGGACAGCGAACTCTCGCCCGATCAGAGGCAATTGATCAATCTGGCGGAAAAATCGGGTGAAACATTGTTGCGCCATGTCAATGACGTGCTGGACATTGCCCGGATCGAGGCCGGCACGCTGCACTTTACCGAGGAGGAGCTTGATCTGCGGGCGCTGGTTCAGGAGGTGGTCGATCTCAATCTCCCGGAAGCCGCGGGCAAAGGCACCTCGATCCAGACCGATTTCGACCTGCGCAGCGATCTTCGCCTCGCTGGCGATCCTGTGCGCATTCGCCAGATCGTGCTCAATCTTGTCGGCAATGCCGTCAAGTTTTGCGATGCGGGCGCCATCGTGGTCAGCGCTGTCGAGGTGCAGCGATCGCAAACGCAGGCGCATATCCAGCTTTGTGTCACCGATAGCGGCATCGGCATCGCCCATGAGGACCAGGCCAATATCTTTGACGACTTTGTAACACTGGACCCTTCCTTCAAGCGGTCCGTGATGGGGACCGGCCTGGGGCTCGGCATTACCCGCCGTGTAGCCGAAGCGATGGGGGGAAGCATAAAGCTCAGCAGTTCGCCCGGAAAAGGAAGCCGCTTTACCGTGGATCTGCCGCTCGGCATCAAGGCAGAGGCCGAGCGTCCAGTGGTCGCGAACGAGAAGGGGCTTGCCCCTGTCATGGCTGGACGGGAGTTTGATGTTCTGGTCATCGAGGACAACGAAACCAACAGGCTGATTGTCAGCCGCATGTTGGCAACAGAAGGCTGCAGGGTCAGCGAAGTTGCCAATGGCGAGGACGGCGTCAGGCTGGCCGCCGAGCACAGGTTCGATCTGATCCTGATGGATGTGAGCATGCCCGGCATGGACGGAACCGAGGCCTGTGCGGCGATCCGCAATTCCTCGGGACAGTCCTGCACCACGCCGATTGTCGGGCTTACCGCGCACACGGCGTTCACTGACAAGGCGGTTCATGCGGCTGCCGGGTTTGATGATTGCATGGTCAAACCGCTACGCCGTTCGAACCTTGTCCAGGTGCTGCAGCTGTTCCTGTCCGGCCGAGATGCGGGAGCGATGGCGCCGGTTGGCCAGAGCGGACCGCTCGATGCAGTAGAAGACGACCTTGTCGACACGGAAATCCTCGGAGAACTGATGGAGATCCTGCCGCCGGAAAGCCTGAGCGAACGGATCGATGTGTTCGCGCGCGAACTGGAAACCGGCATGAAGGGCTTCGCGGCCAGCGTTGCCGCCGGCGAAAGACGCGCTGCCGCCGAGATTGCCCATCGCCTGCTCGGCACGGCTTCCTTTCTCGGCGCGCTTGCGCTTGAGCGGCTGCTTCGCGACATCGAGACGGCAAGCCAAACCGAAAGTCACGCCGCGCTGCTCACCCGATGCACGATGATCGAACAGACTTCGTCGGCGACGCTGTCTTCGCTGCGGCGGCTGATCGGCGGAAACGGCCAGTGATGTTGTGCAGCTTGCCCGGATAGTCCCGCAGCGTGTTCCGGAAACCGCGTTGCAGAACGGTGCCGATCCGCGGAAATTTTATCCTGACCATCATGGGCGTCACAACAGGGCGCTCATTGCCTTTGAAGCAAGGGACAGGGTGGCCGTGCTGTTGCGAGGACGCAGACCGGTGGTGTTCCGTTTCTGCGGGATATCCGGTGGCAGGCCGGGCAGAAATTTCAGGGAGATGACAGGCGAATTGATGGAGGTCAATTTCGGGCGGGAGATCAGCGGGTAGGGTCACGCTGCGGCAGAAAGGTGCTTCAGGTCTGGGGGACACGCTCCCATATCGTCTTGCCAAAATTCTGCCGATTTTACCCAAGCGCCCGGGCATGGTGAATCCTGTCCAGCCGGGAACTCCATAAAGTTGTGATCATGGAAAAGCAGAAACAAAGGCAGTTCAACTGGACATTCTGGATCATCGCAGCGCTGCTGTGGATGAGCCTGCAGGTCTGGATTGGATCGCGCAGTGTCGAGACCCTGCAATATAGCGAGTTCCTGACCTATCTCGACAATGGCGATATTGCTGAACTGACCGTGACCGAGACGATGGTGCAAGGCCGGTTCAAGCAGGCGACCGACGGCAAGGAATATTTTGTCGCCTACCGGGTCGATCCGGAGCTTGCCGACACGCTGGAGCAGAAGGACGTCGTCTTTACCGGCGGCACCGATCAGAACTGGCTCACGAACCTGATTTCCTGGGTCGCTCCGGTCCTGCTGTTCTTCGGGATCTGGATGCTGTTCATGCGCCGCATGACCGGCGGCGGAAACGGAATGGGCGGCCTGGTCAACATCGGCAAATCCAAGGCGAAGGTCTATCTTGAAACCAAGACCGGTGTCACCTTCGATGATGTCGCCGGCGTTGATGAAGCCAAGGGCGAGTTGCAGGAAATTGTGTCCTTCCTCAAGGACAAGGACAAATATGGCCGTCTCGGCGCGCATATTCCGAAAGGGATCCTGCTGGTTGGTCCGCCCGGTACCGGCAAGACGCTGCTCGCGCGTGCCGTTGCGGGCGAGGCGGGCGTGCCGTTCTTCTCGATCTCGGGCTCGGAATTCGTCGAGATGTTTGTCGGCGTCGGTGCTGCGCGGGTGCGCGATCTGTTCGAGCAGGCCCGCAAGGCTTCGCCCTGCATCATCTTCATCGACGAGCTGGATGCGCTTGGCCGCGCCCGCTCGGGCATGTCGGGCTACGGCGGCGGAGACGAAAAAGAGCAGACCCTGAACCAGTTGCTGTCGGAACTCGACGGTTTCGATCCGAGGGTCGGCATCGTTCTGCTGGCGGCCACCAACCGCCCGGAGGTGCTCGACGCAGCACTGCTGCGGGCCGGCAGGTTTGATCGCCAGATCGTCGTCGACCGGCCGGAACGCAAGGGCCGCGCCGCCATCCTCAAGGTTCATGTGAAAAGCGTCAATCTGTCGGACGATGTCGATCTGGACCAGGTCGCGGCGATCACGACCGGGTTTACCGGCGCGGATCTCGCCAATCTGGTCAATGAAGCGGCCATTGTCGCCACCCGGCGTGACGGCGACAAAGTGACCATGGCCGATTTTACCGCCGCGGTGGAGCGCATCGTGGCCGGTGTCGAACGCAAGTCGCGGGTGCTGGGCACGGCGGAGCGCACGCGTGTCGCCCATCACGAAATGGGTCATGCGCTGGCCGCTGCAAATGTTGCCCATGCCGATCCGGTGCACAAGGTGTCGATCATTCCGCGTTCGATCGGCGCGCTGGGCTACACGATGCAGCGTCCCACCGAAGACCGGTTCCTGATCACCTTCTCCGAATTGAAGGACCGCATGGTGGTGTTGATGGCGGGCCGCGCCGCCGAGGATCTGGTGTTTGAGGAGATCTCCACCGGCGCATCCGACGACCTGGCCAAGGCCACCGATATTGCGCGGGAATGCGTGACACGCTTCGGAATGACATCTGCGGTCGGCCAGGCCGTTCTGGAAGACAAGCAGGGCAAGTTTCTGGATCAGAACGCCTTCGGAGTGACGGCGAAGGATTATTCTGAAGCGACCGCCCGCGAGGTCGATCTCGCCGTGCGCCAGTTGATCGACGATGCCTATCAGCAGGCCAAGGCAATCCTGACCGCCCACATGTCCGACCTGACAGCAGGCGCGCGGATGTTGCTGGAAAACGAAACCATCACGCCCGAAGAATTCAGCCCGATCGCCCGCGCCAGGCCCGCCGAAGCCGATCCGGCTGTTTCGGCGCCTGTCGGTCCCTGAGGGTTCGTGATCGCGGTCTGCGCGGTCAATGCCAGCTTCCTGTGTCCCGTGCTGACGGCGATAATCCCCTCGAAGACCGCCGCCCGGCGCGGGCGAGAATGCCGCGGTTCAAATTCCGCTTGCTCTCAAATCGAACAATTGTTAGAAAATTAAGGCAATGGCCGGTGCCTGCACCGCTCCAACGGAGGATGACATGGGAAAATACAATCTGATTGCGCTCACCAACCCGATTGACGGGCGGGATGACGAGTTCAACGACTGGTACACGAATGAGCATCTTGATGATGTGCTCAAGCTTCCGGGAATGGTGGCAGCGCAGCGGTTCTGTCTCAACGATGTCCAGCATCGCAAGGGTCCGCTGGAATGGAAATACATGGCGGTCTACGAAATCGAGATCGACGATATTTCCGAGACGCTCGGCGCGCTTGCCGCGGCAAGCGGTACCGACGCGATGAAGCTGTCACCGGCGCTGTCAGACCAGAGAATGGTCTGGATCTACAAGCCGATCACCGAGCGGGTCGAGCGGCCGGCGTCCTGAGCTGTTCACGCATCCTTGCCAACGCCGCCGGTAGCGTCCTGCGTGGCGTTGGTCATCCATTTTACGGAAAGGCAATCCGATGAAAATTCTCGTGCCGGTCAAGCGCGTCGTCGACTACAACGTCAAGATCCGGGTCAAATCCGATGGCAGCGGCGTCGATCTTGCCAATGTGAAGATGTCGATGAACCCCTTTGATGAAATCGCCATCGAGGAAGCCCTGCGTCTGCGCGAAGCCGGCAAGGCCACCGAAGTCATCGCCGTGTCGATCGGGCCGGCCAAGGCCGAGGAAACCTTGCGCACGGCTCTCGCCATGGGCGCCGACCGGGCGATCCTGGTCGAGGCCGACGGCATCGTCGAGCCGCTCGCTGTTGCCAAGATCCTCAAGGGCATCGTCGGCGAGGAAAATCCGGACCTGGTGATCCTGGGCAAGCAGGCGATCGATGACGACGCCAACCAGACCGGCCAGATGCTCTCGGCACTGCTCGGCTGGAGCCAGGCCACATTCGCTTCCAAGGTCGAGATCGGCGACGGCTCTGCCGACGTCACCCGCGAGGTCGATGGCGGGTTGCAGACCATTTCGGTCAAGCTGCCGGCCATCGTCACCACCGATCTGCGCCTCAACGAGCCGCGCTACGCTTCACTGCCCAACATCATGAAGGCCAAGAAGAAGCCGCTCGACAAGAAGAGTGTTGCCGATTACGGCGTCGACATCGCGCCGCGGCTCGAAGTCATCAAGACCGAGGAGCCGGGCGGCCGCAAGGCCGGCGTCAAGGTCGGCTCGGTGGCCGAACTCGTCGACAAGCTCAAGAACGAAGCAGGCGTGCTGTAAGCGCGGGAAAGGAAGATCCTACCATGACCATTCTCATTATTGCCGAACACGACCACGTCTCGCTGTCCGACCAGACCGCCAAGGCCGTCAGCGCCGCCACCCAGATCGGCGGCGACATCCATGTCCTGGTTGCCGGCAAGGACGCCAAACCAGCCGCCGATGCGGCCGCCGTGCTCGACGGTGTCACCAAGGTGCTGCACGCCGAAGGCGACGAATATGCCAACCGGCTGGCCGAACCGCTGGCAGCGCTCGCCGTCTCGCTTGCAGATGGCTACGACACGCTGATGGCGCCTGCCACCACATCCGGCAAGAACGTCATGCCGCGCATTGCGGCGCTTCTCGATGTCATGCAGATCTCCGACATCATCGAAGTGATCGCGCCTGACACCTTCAAGCGTCCGATCTATGCCGGCAATGCGCTGCAGACGGTGAAATCGACCGATGCCAAGCGGGTCATCACGGTTCGCACGGCGTCCTTCTCGGCAGCCGGCGAAGGCGGCTCGGCTACGGTCGAGACCACAGCCTCGGCCGGCGATCCGGGTCTGTCGTCCTTCGTCAAGGATGCGATTGCCGAAAGCGATCGTCCGGAACTGACCTCGGCCAAGATCATCATCTCCGGTGGCCGTGCACTTGGTTCGTCGGAAAAGTTCCAGAGCGTCATCCTGCCGGTGGCCGACAAGCTCGGTGCTGCGGTCGGCGCCTCGCGTGCGGCTGTCGATGCAGGCTATGCACCCAATGACTGGCAGGTCGGGCAGACCGGCAAGGTGGTGGCCCCCGATCTCTACATTGCCTGCGGGATTTCCGGCGCCATCCAGCACCTGGCCGGCATGAAGGATTCCAAGGTCATCGTCGCCATCAACAAGGACGAGGAAGCCCCGATCTTCCAGGTCGCCGACTACGGACTGGTCGCCGACCTGTTCGAGGCATTGCCCGAATTCGAAAAGGCGCTTTGAGATGAGCGAGAGCCATGGCGCGCTTGCCGGATTGAAGGTCATCGACCTGACTCAGATGCTGGCCGGTCCCTATTGCACCATGCTGCTGGCGGACCAGGGGGCGGATGTCATCAAGATCGAGCCGATCAACGGAGATCCGACCCGCGCCTTCGGGCCGTTTCGCGCCGATGATGCGGAGCATCATTATGGCGGCTATTTCCAGAGCACCAACCGCAACAAGAAAAGCATCGCCATCGATCTCAAGAGCGAGGAAGGCAAGAAATTGTTCCGGCGGCTGGCGCGTGATGCCGACGTGGTGGCGGAGAATTTTCGCGCCGGCGTGATGGACCGTCTCGGCATCGGCTATGAAACGCTGGCGGCGGATAACCCGAAGCTGGTCTATGCGGCGATCCGCGGCTTTGGCGATCCGCGCACCGGCGCGAGCCCCTATGTCGACCGGCCCGCCTTTGACGTGGTGGCCCAGGCCATGGGCGGCGCCATGGGCGTGACCGGCCCCGACGCGCAGACACCGATGAAGATCGGTCCCGGGGTGGGCGATATTTTCCCAGCGGCTCTCACCGCCTTCGGCATCATGGCGGCGCTGCGCCATGCCGAGAAGACCGGGCAGGGCCAGTTCGTCGATGTCGCCATGTATGACGGCATTGTCGCCATGTGCGAACGCATCATCTACCAGCAATCCTACACCGGCCGGTCGCCGGTTCCGGAGGGCAATCAGCACCCGATCCTGTGTCCGTTCGGCACGTTTACGGCAGCGGATGGCCAGGTCACGGTGGGCTGTCCGCGCGATTCCTTCTGGAAGGAGCTCACCGCCATCATGGGGCGGCCCGAGCTGGGCGACGATCCGAAATTCGCCACCAACAATGCGCGCCTTGTCCATTCGGCCGAGACGATTGCGCTGGTGGAGGGCTGGACCAGCGCCAGAACCAAGGCCGAGATTGCACTGGCGCTTGACGGCAAGGTGCCGTTCGGACCGGTCAACACGGCGGAAGATATTTTCGCCGATCCGCATATGGCTGCACGGCAGATGCTGGTCGATGTCGAGCATCCGGGATCGTCAAAACCGGTGACCATCGCCTCGACCCCGGTGCGCATGACACTGACCCCCGGCGGCGTGCAGCATCGGGCGCCGCTGACCGGCGAAAACACCTCCGGCGTGCTGGAAGCCGCGGGCTTGTCAAAGGACGAGATCGCAGATCTGCGACAGCGCAGCATCATCGCCTGACAGGGATACGACCAGATCCGTCAGGCGACGGGTCTGGTTCCGTTGGCGGTGTTACCGGATCGGGGAGAAACCGGTCGGCTTCATGATCATGGATTCCATTTTCTGGATGAAGCCGGTGGTCTTGGGGCCGAATGCGATCCATTCCGGTTCGGCGTATAGCCTGGCGCGCAGTTCCTCGCGCTCGGCCATGTCCTTGTAGCCCCACATGGTGATGACCTGATTGAGCGGGCCGATATCGGATATGAAATAGCCGAGCATGTTGAGATGCTTGGTATGCAGGGCCAGGCCTTCCGCCTCATAGAGCGCCAGGAATTCCTGGGTCTTGCCCGGATGCAGGGTATAGGTACGCTTTTCGATGATCACTGGCTTGTCTCCCAAATAGTGCGAACGCAGGTGGTTATAGCCGGCAGTCTAGTGGCGAAACCACCTCGCGTCGAATAAAATCAAACGAGCGTTAGAAAAAACTTACACCTGCCGTGCGGTTGCTGTAGGATGCGGCCGAGCAATATGGATTGCACAGACAGAGCCGATGGAGAGCAGCATGGTGGAGCGGACCCTATTTTCTGAAGAGCACGACATGTTCCGGGAGTCGGTCCGGCGGTTTTTCGAGCGCGAGCTGGCCCCCCATCACCCGCAATGGGAAAAGGACGGCCAGGTGCCGCGCTGGGCCTGGACCAAGGCCGGCGAACTCGGATTTCTCTGCGCTGCGATTCCGGAGGAATGGGGCGGCGTCGGCGCCGACCGGCGCTATTCGATCATCCTCATGGAGGAACAGTACCGGCTCAACCTGTCCGGCCTCGGCTTTGCGCTCCATTCCGATATCGTCGCGCCCTATATTCACCATTACGGTACCTCCGAGCAGAAGCTCGCCTGGTTGCCGAAGATGACCAGCGGCGAATGCATCGCCGGCATTGCCATGACCGAACCGGGCGGCGGCTCGGATCTGCAGGCGATCAAGACCACGGCCGTGCGCGACGGCGACGACTATGTAATCTCGGGCCAGAAGACCTTCATCACCAATGGCCAGACCGCCGACATGTTTCTGGTGGCCTGCAAGACCGACCGGTCGGAAGGCGCACGCGGCATCAGCCTGATTGCGGTGGAAGCGGACCGTCCGGGGTTTGAACGTGGCAGGCGGCTCGAGAAGCTCGGCACCAAGGCGCAGGATACCTCGGAGCTGTTTTTCAACGAAGTGCGCGTGCCGGCAACCAATCTGATCGGCGAGGAGGGCAAGGGTTTTGCCTATATGATGCAGGAGCTGGCATGGGAGCGGATGCATGTCGGCATCCAGGCGGTGTCGTGCTGCGAGGCGGCGCTGGAATGGACCATCGAATACACCCGCGACCGCAAGGCCTTCGGCAAGTCGATCATCGATTTCCAGAATTCGCGCTTCAAGCTGGCCGAAATGAAGACCGAGATCCAGGTCGGCCGCATCTTTCTCGACCGTTGCCTCGAGCTGGTGCTCGAGAACAAGCTCGACGCCACCACGGCGGCGATGGTCAAGCTCTGGACCAGCGAGATGCAGGGCAAGGTGCTCGACGAGTTGCTGCAGCTGCATGGCGGCTACGGTTTCATGTGGGAATACCCGATCACCCGCGCCTATGCCGATGCACGGGTCCAGCGGATCTATGCCGGCACCAACGAGATCATGAAGGAACTGATCGGGCGGACCCTGTAGCCTGGGTTCCGCCGTATCAGCTGCGCGCGGGAAGTGAACCCAGCCGCCTGGCGGCGAAATCGCGCCAGGTCACCGGCGCACGTCCGGTGATGCGGGCAACATCGTCAAACACCGCATCGGCCAGCGGCTGCGGTGCGGCTTCTAACGCTGCAACACCCTCGGCCAGTCCTGCCGCATAGGCGGGCTCCATGCCCTGTTTCAGAAGCAGCGGCAGAAGATCGGCTGCGGGCCGCGGACGGTATTGTGCCGGCGCTCCGGTCACTTCCGACAGCAAGTTTGCGAGGTCGGGAAAGCTCAAGGCCTCCGTGGCCAGACAATAGGTCTGGCCTGAATGATCTGAAGGGGATCTGAGTGCCTGGGCAGCAACGGCCGCCATGTCGTCGGACGAAATCCACGAGACCTTTCTGTCGCCGATAAAGTGCACCAGCCGGTCGGGCCGATGCATGAATCCGTTCCAGACCGTGTCCATGAAGAAATTCGGCCGCAGATGCGTCCAGTCGAACCCCATCGCCTCGATCGTCCGCTCGATCACCTGGTGCCAGGCGAAATGCGCATGCGTGGTGTCGTCCGGTGCCAGCGCGCCGAGATGGACGATGTGCCGGACGCCGGCTGTTTTGGCAGCATCAAGCAGGCGCTTGGAATGGACGATCATGTCGACGCTGTAGCCCGTTGACAGGAACACCGCGTCGACGCCCTCAAGGGCGGGCAGGAGGGTTTCGGGACGGTCGAAGTCGAATTCGACCGGGCTCTGGTCCCGTTCCAGCAGTTTCAGGGCTGCCCGGTCGCTGCGGGCTGCGCCGAGCAGTTCGATCCGGCCCTCGGGCGCGTCCTGCGACAGCTCGCGCATCAGCGCACCTCCGACGGTTCCGGTGGCGCCGGTGACAAGAATGCGACGTCCCATGATCTGCTCTCCTCACGCCGCCGGGCAACCGCCGGCTTGACATTGCACTAAAATCTAACGGATGTTCAAAATATAGACCGAACCGGCGAGCGATGTCCATGAATGAAATATCAGTTACCCGTACAGCCCCCGGGCTGACGGAATATGCCCTGCTGCTTGCCCTCGGACTGACCTGGGGAACCTCCTATCTGTTCACCAAGGTGGCGGTGGGCGAGGTCGCGCCGTTCACGCTTGTCGCGGTCAGGACCGTGATGGCCGCCGGCTTGCTGATGGCGTTGGTGGGATTGCAGCACCGCTCCCTGAAACTCTCTTTGCGTGACCTTGCCGCCTTTGCGCTGGTCGGACTGGTGAGCAATGCCTTGCCGCTGTCGCTGATCTCACTGTCGGCCTCCTATGTCGACAGTTCGGTGGTTGCCACCAGCATGGCGCTGGTGCCGTTGATCACCATGTGCCTGACCATGCTCAATGGCGAGTATCCGACCCGCCGCGCGGTTCTGGGCATTGTCATAGGCCTGGCGGGAATCGGGATCCTGTTTGGTCCTTCGGCCTTCCTGAGCTTTGGCGACAGCGCCAAGGGCGCGCTATGCGCGCTCGGGGCATCGGTGGTGTTTTCTTGCTCGCTGATTGCCATGGGGCTGGTGCGCCATCACGGATCGATGCGCGTGGCGGCGTTCTCGCTCGTCGCCGCCGCATTCTGGTCTGTGCTGATGGCCCTGGTCTTCGAAGGTGTGCCCTCGGCGCTGCCCAGCCATACGGTGATGGGGGCGGTGGTGGTGCTGGCTGTGCTGAACACCGCTTGCGCCAGCCTGCTGCTCTTCGCCCTGGTGCCGAGGGCAGGGGCGTCATTCACCTCGATCAACAATTACCTGGTGCCGGTGATCGCGCTGGTCTGCGGTGCGATCTTCCTGGGCGAAGCGCTGACACTGCAGAAGATCTGCGGTGTCGCCGTGGTTCTGGTCGGCATCGCGGTGTCGACATTCCGGCGGGGGCCGGCGATTGCGCAGCAGCGGACGCCGCCGCCGGCATGAAAATGCATCTGGTGAAAAATCTGTGCTTGTGCTGTTTTCGAACAAGTGTTAGTTTTTTCATGAAGGCCGGATAATGCAGCCGGTCAAGGATGGTCACGCCGGATATATTCGGCAGTGCCATCAGGGAAAACGGGAGGAGGCGGCCATGCGTCGTATGGAAGGCAAGCTTGCGGTGGTAACGGGTGCTGCCAATGGCATCGGGCGTGCGAGCGCCCTGCGTTTTGCGAGCGAGGGCGCCAATCTGGCGATTCTGGATCGCGAGGATGAGGGCTTGGCAGTGACCGCCGAAAAGGCGCGTGCCATGGGCGCAGAGGTGCTGACAATCACTGCCGATTGTACCGATGAGGATGTGGTTGTCGCTGCGTTCAAGCGGATCTACGCCGAGGCCGGATTTGTCGATGTGCTGATGAACAATGTCGGCCAGAGCGCTCGCGAACGGGCGTCCGAATTCTATCAGTCCAGTTCCGAAGTCTGGCGCTTTGTGCTCGACGTGTCGCTGGTCTCGACGCTGCTTTCGTCGCGTCAGGTGGTGCCGGCGATGCGCGAGGCCGGCAAGGGCAAGATCGTCAATGTGGCGTCCAATGCGGGGCTCGCGGGCGAAGTCGGCATCAGCGAATATGCGGCGGCGAAAATGGGCGTGATCGGTTTCACCCGTTCGCTGGCACGTGAGCTGGCTCCGTTCAAGGTCAATGTCAATGCCGTCTGCCCAGGGGTGACCAAGACCCGCGTGCTGGAGCAGATCTCGGACGAATTCCTCGACAAGATCCGCAGTTCCATCCCTCTGGGCTTCTTTGCCGAGCCCGAAGACATTGCGGCTGCCGCGGCGTTCCTGGCCAGTGACGATTCCCGTTACATGACCGGCCAATCGGTGGTCGTCGACGGCGGACGCTGGATGGTCTGACGCCGGACAGGGCGCCTGGCCGTCGAGATTGACGGTCGGGCGACTGCTCGCTATCAAGAAACCAAACAATTGTTAGAATATTGCGACAGACAGTAAAAAGGTGCGAAAACCCATGACACGCATGTTGGAAGACAAGGTAGCTCTGATCACCGGCGCCGGACGCGGTATCGGCCGTGAGATGGCTTTGATGATGGCAGCGCACGGCGCCAAGATCGTCGTCAATGATCCCGGCGTTTCCTTGAAGGGTGAAGACGAGGCAGAAGACCCGGCGATCGAGGTGGTCAGCGAGATCAAGGCTGCGGGCGGCGAGGCTGTTGCCGATCTGGGCAGCGTTTCGGATGCCGAAGATGCGCGCGCCATGGTCGGACGCGCGGTTGATACCTTCGGCAAGATCGACATCGTCGTCAACAATGCCGGCATTCTGCGTGACGTCATCTTTCACAAGATGTCGGATGACGACTGGAACTCGGTGCTGCAGGTGCATCTGTATGGCAGCTACAATGTCAGCCGCGCCGCCGCCGAACATTTCCGCAAGCAGGAAAGCGGCACCTTCGTGCACATGACCTCGACCTCGGGTCTGGTCGGCAATCCGGGGCAGGCCAATTATTCCGCGGCGAAAATGGGCATTATCGGGCTGTCAAAGTCGATCGCGCTCGACATGGCGCGCTTCAATGTGCGCTCCAATTGCATCTCGCCCTTTGCCTGGAGCCGCATGGTGGGATCGATCCCGAACACGCCCGACCAGGAAGAACGGCTCAAGGGTCTGAAGATGCTGACCCCGGACAAGATCGCGCCGGTTGCCGTGTTCCTGGCCAGCGATGATTCACGGGACGTCAATGGCCAGATCTTCGCCGTGCGCGGCAATGAAGTGTTCCTGATGAGCCAGCCGCGTCCGCTGCGGTCGGTTCACCGCTCGGAAGGCTGGACACCGGAAACCCTGCGCGACCACATGCTGCCGACCCTGAAGACGTCGTTCATTCCGCTCGAGATGTCGCGCGACGTATTCTCCTGGACCCCGGTCTGATCATGACTGCCTATCGGCGCTATTCCGAGATCGAGGTGGGGGATCGGTTCCCCCGCGAGCCCTTGTCCTTCACCGTGACGGGCGAGACAGTCGAAGCGTTTCTCGAGGCCACGGGCAATCCCGGTGATCGGTATGCCGTCACCAGTGAAGACGGTACGCAGCGGGCGCCTTCGATGATCGCGTCGGTCTATCTGATCGATCTTCTCAAGGCCCGCGCAAGCCCTCCGGGCGGCATTCACGCCAAGCAATCGATCCGCTTTCACCGGGCAGTCAATGTCGGCGAAGCGCTTCAGCTGCAGGCCAGCATTGTCGAGAAATATGTTCGCAAGGAACGAAACTACGCCGTTTCCGAGTTCGAGGCGCGCGGACGCGACGGCGACCTCGTTGCCAGCGGCGTGATTACCTCGATCTGGGGGCAGGATCTGTGATGTCGGGCAAGATGAACCAAACCGGGGTGATGCCCTGTTTCCGGCCCGGCTTTGTCCTGCCGGTGTTCGAACGGCACGTCACCCAGTCCGTGATCGATGCCTATGCCAGGGCATCGGGTGATTTCAATCCGATCCATGTCGATCCCGACTATGCCGGCAAGGGACCCTTCGGCCGCACCATCGCCCATGGCCTGATGACGCTGGCCTATGCGGCCCAGATGCTCAACGACTGGAGCGTTGGCGGGTTCGATGAAACAGGCGAGATCGAGGTCGCCTTTGTCGGGCCGGTTTTCGCCGACGATCACATCGAAATGAGCGGCACCGTCGAGGATCTGGTCACGCGTAACGGCAGGCTTGCTGCGCGATGCACCCTCGTGTGCCGCTGCGGCGAGCGCAAAATTCTGGCTGGGACCGTCTACCAGCCTGTCGAAAATGAAAAGGTAAGCTGAGCAATGGCTAGAGAAGCAGTAATCGTGGGCGTGGGCGACGTGCCCCTGTCGGACGGCAAGGTCGTTGGCGGCGGATCAGTGTTGCAGGTCCAGGCGCGCGCGGCCAATGCGGCGCTCAAGGATGCCGGCATCAGCATGTCCGATGTCGACGGTCTGCTGGTCGCGGGCCTGTGGGGCGTTCCCGGACCGGGGCTTTTGCCAAGTGTCACGCTGGGCGAATATCTCGGCATCTTTCCACGCTTTGCCGACACCACCAATATCGGCGGATCCGCCTTCGAGGCGCATGTGGCGCATGCAGCCATGGCGATCGAGCGGGGCTATTGCGACGTGGCGCTGATCGTCTATGGCAGCACCCAGCGCAGCGAGCGCAGCCGCACGCTTGGCGGACGTCCGAGCGTGCTGACCATGCAGTTCGAGAATGTCTGGGGCATACCGCAGCCTGTCGGCGGCTACGCGCTTGCCGCAAAGCGTCACATGTACGAGTTCGGCACCACCGAGGAACAGCTGGCCGAAATCGCCGTGGCAACGCGCAAATGGGCGAGCCTCAACCCGGCGGCCACCAAGCGGGACCTGATCAGCATCGACGATGTGATGGAATCGATGCCGATTTCGGATCCGCTGAAGCTGCTTGACTGCTGCCTGGTCACCGACGGCGCAGGCGCGATTGTCATGACCAGCGCCGACAATGCCAAGGCGCATGGCGCCAAGGCCGTTCACGTGCGCGGCTTCGGAGAGGCCCATACCCATTGGAGTATCGGCGCGATGCCGGATCTGGCCAGGCTGACAGCGGCGGAAATGTCGAGCAAGACAGCCTTCGAAATGGCCGGAGTCAGCCCCGATTCGATCGATCTCGTCGAATGCTATGACAGCTTCACCATCACCGTTCTGATGACGCTTGAGGCGCTCGGTTTCTGCAAGCCGGGAGAGGGCGGCGCCTTTGTCTCCGGCCAGCGGACAGCACCTGGCGGGGCATTTCCGCTCAACACCAATGGCGGCGGGCTGTCCTATTGCCACCCCGGCATGTACGGCATTTTCCTTCTCGTCGAAGCGGTCCGGCAGTTGCGCGGCGAAGCCGGCGAGCGCCAGGTCGACAATGTCCGCACCGCGCTGGTGCACGGCACCGGCGGAACCCTTTCGAGTGGCGGCACCGTCATTCTTGCCAATCATTGAGGACCAGCCGATGACCAGCACCACCTATGACAAGCCGCTTCCGATCATCGATCCCGGCACCCGGCCGTTCTGGGATGCGGCGAGGGAGCACCGGCTCTCGATCCCGCAGTGCAATGCCTGCGGCAAGCATCACTTCTATCCGCGCGAGCTGTGCCCGCATTGCCATTCCGATGATCTGCAATGGACCGATGTGAGCGGCCAGGGCGAGGTCTATTCCTACACCATCGCCCGCAAGCCGGCGGGGCCGGTGTTTGCCGCCGATGTTCCGTATATCATCGCCATGATCCAGCTTGACGAAGGTCCGCGCATGCTGACCAATCTCGTTGTGCCCGATGTCGAAGCGGTCCGGATCGGCGACCGGGTGGCGGTCAGCTTCGATGATGTCACCGAGGAGGTCACCTTGCCGAAATTCACGGTGGTCGGGGCGTGATATGAACAGAACCCATGTCGGAGATGACGTCATCGCCATCGGTGACAGCCTGATCCGTTTCCTCGAACGCGAAGTCGCACCGCTGGAAGACGCCAATCGGCAGCTCCTGGCCAGCGAACGGACGATCTATGATGAGAACGGATACTTCGTCGAGGAGGTTGCGGCGCTCAGGCGCACGGTGCGGATGCGCTCGGCCGAGCAGGGTTTTTACACCATGTTCGGGCCTGAAGAAATAGGCGGCGGCGGACTCGGTCCGGTCGCGGCCGTCTATCTGAATGCGCTGCTGGCGGAAGTTGCGGGACCGGGACGGGTTCTGGTTCACCCCGTGATCGTGCCTTCGCCCTTTACCAACGGTCTGTCGCCGGTGCTGACCTCGCTCGGCGAGGATCAGCGGCAGCAGTTCCTGCCGGGCCTTGCCAGCGGTGACAAGACCCTGTGCTTCGCATTGAGTGAGCCCGATGCCGGCTCGGATGTGTTCGCGATGAAGTCGCGCGCGGTACGTGATGGAGATGACTGGGTCCTTACCGGGACCAAGCAATGGATCACCAATGGTCCTTATGCGGACTATGTGATGGTGTTCGCGGTGACCGATCCGGACCTCGCAACCCAGCGCAAGGGCGGGATCACTGGTTTCTTCGTAGAGACCGCCTCTGCCGGATTCTCGGTGGTTTCGACCATTCCGGTGATGGGGCATCTGGGCGCGGAAATCGGCATTCTCAGTTTTGACGGCGTACGGGTGCCCGATGTCCAGCGGCTCGGCGAGCCGGGGCAGGGGCTGAAAGTGGCGATGAACGGCGTCAACACCGGCCGGCTTGGACTGTCGGCAACCTGCATCGGGCTGGCGCGGTGGGCGCTCAACCAGGCGCTGGATTACGCCAAGGTGCGCAAGACCTTCGGCAAGCCGATCGCCGAGCACCAGGCGGTGCAGATCCTGCTGGCTGAAAGCGCTCTCGATATCTATTCGGCCGAAACCATGCTGCTCGACTGCGCGACAAAACTCGAAAGCGGGGTTCGTTCGATCGCCGAGACCTCGATGGTCAAGCTGCATTGCACCGAGGCGGCAAACCGGGTGTTCGACCGCTGCATCCAGGTGCATGGCGGCATGGGTCTGACCAACGAGCTGCGGCTCGAGGAAGGCTACCGGTTCACCCGCTCGATGCGGATTCCCGACGGAACCAGTGAAATACAACGCCGCACGATTGCACGGGAGCTGCTGGCTTCCGGAGTCAATTTCTGACTTGGCAGAACAGGAACACGACATGAATCACGTCTCGCCCGCCACCGATCTCGATCATCTGTTCCGGCCACGCTCGATTGCCATCCTGGGTGCCTCGAACGATCCCAATCGCATTTCCGGCCGGCCGCTGCGCTATCTGCTGGAGGGCGGCTTCAAGGGCGGGCTCTATCCGGTCAATCCCAATCGCGAGACCGTGCAGGGGGTCAAGGCCTATGCCTCGCTCGCTGATGTGCCGGAGGTTCCCGACGTGGCTCTTCTGGCCGTTCCTGCGGCGCTGACCGAACAGGCGGTGGTCGAATGCATCGAAAAGGGTGTTCGTGCCGCAGTGATTTTTTCGGCAGGCTATGCCGAAAGTGGCGATGACGGTCTGCTGGTGCAGGACCGGATCGCCGCAACGGCCAAGGCCGGCGGGCTGCGCCTGCTGGGCCCCAATTGTCTCGGCATGTTCAATTCGAATATCGGCTATTTCGGCACCTTCACCCAGTCGCTGGATCGCGAGATTCCCTCGCCCGGTCCTGTCGGCATTGTCAGCCAGAGCGGGGCCTACGGCTCCCACATCGCCTATCTCGCCCGCAAGCGCGGCATTGGCGTGAGCTACTGGATCACCACGGGCAACGAGGCCGATGTCGACGTGGCGGAATGCCTGTACTGGATGGCCGGACAGTCAGACATCAAGGTCATCATGGCCTATGTCGAAGGTGTTCGCAACGGGCCGCGGTTCCGCGCCGCGCTGGCACTGGCGCGCAGGAACCGCAAGCCGGTGGTGATGATGAAAGTCGGGCGCTCGGAAGTCGGCGCCAAGGCTGCGAGTTCGCACACCGCCTCGCTTGCCGGATCCGACGAGGTCTATGATGCGCTGTTTAGGCAATATGGCGTGCATCGTGCCGCCACCACCGAAGAACAGCTCGATGTCGCCTATGCCTGCACCCGCGGCATTTTTCCCCAGGGCAACAAGCTTGGCGTGGTGACGTTGTCGGGTGGCGCCGGGGTGCTGATTTCGGATTCGGCGGAGCGGTATGGCCTCGATGTTGCGCCGATGCCGGAAGCGGCCCAGAAGCAACTGAAGGAGCTGCTGCCCTTCGCCTCGGTGGAAAATCCGGTCGACACGACGGCGCAGGCGCTCAATGACATGAGCCTGCTGTCGAAGAACATCCACATCATGCTTGAGCAGGGTGGTTATGACGCCTTGATCGGCTTCTTTTCCACCGTGCCCAGCACACGGACGCTGTCGGCTCCCCTGCGCCAGGCCATCACCGATGGCTGCGCCGCCTTTCCGGACCGGTTGGTGGCCATGGAAATGGTGACGGACGAGGAAACGGTGCGTTCCTACGAGAAGAACGGGTTCCTGGTTTTCGAGGATGCCGACCGCGCCGTGCTGGCGCTTTCGGCGCTGACGCGTTTCGGCACCGCCTTCGAGAATGCCGGCAGCGAGGCTGAGGACGATATCGCTGCCGCAGCACCGCTGGCGACCGGGCAGGTTTCCGAATATGAAGCCAAGCGCATCCTGGGGCAGGCGGGCATTCCGTTTCTCGACGAAAAGCTCGTGAACGCCGCCGGTGCGGCCGGAGATGCCGCCGATGCCATCGGCTATCCTGTGGTCATGAAAATCGTGTCCCCGGACATTGAACACAAGACCGAGATCGGTGGTGTGCTGGTCGGGCCGGGTGACCGGGCCGAGGTGATGGCAAGCTATGACACGCTGATCGCGCGGGCAGCGGAGCATTGCCCGGATGCGCTGATCGAGGGTGTTCTCGTGGCGCCGATGGCCAAAAAGGGTGTCGAGACCATCATCGGAGTCAGCCGCGATCCGGTGTTCGGTCCGGTGGTCATGTTCGGCCTGGGCGGTGTTCATGTGGAGGTGCTCAAGGACGTTGCATTCAGGCATGTGCCGTTCGACAAGGCGGAGGCCCTGTCGATGATCGACCAGATACGTGGCCGTGCCCTGTTGTCCGGCGTTCGCGGCGCACCGCCATCCGATGTCGATGCGCTGGCTGACGTCCTGGTCAGGATCTCCGCCTTCGCCGCGGCTCATCGCGACAATATCGAAACCATAGATCTCAACCCGGTCATTGCCTTACCTGCCGGCCAGGGCGTGGTGGCGCTTGACGCACTTCTTGTGCCGCTGAGCCGAATTGGCGCTTGAACTGGGTCTATTTTCGAACTATCGTTAGAAAAATAAGGGCGCTCTTCATCGCCCGTCATTCCATCCCGGAGGATTTCCCATGATCGTAGACTATTCGAGCTACAAATATTTCCTGTTCGAGCAGGATGGCCGCACGATGACCGTGACCATGAACCGGCCGGATCAGCTCAATGCGATGACCGCCGAGATGCACGAGGAATCATCGCGGGTCTTCTACGATCTGTCGCTCGATCATTCCATCGACGTGGTCATCTTCACCGGCGCCGGCAAGGCGTTCTCGGCCGGCGGCGACATTGTCGGCATGCGCGAAATGTATGAAGACACCGAGATGTTCGATCGCTCGATCAACGAGGCCAAGCGCGTCGTGTTCGGCATTCTCGATTGCGACAAGGTGATCATCTGCAAGATGAATGGCGACGCGGTCGGGCTGGGTGCGACGATGGCCCTGTTCTGCGATATCATCATCGCTGCAGACCATGCCCGCATCGGCGATCCGCATGTGCGCGTCGGGCTGGCAGCCGGAGACGGCGGCGCCGTGATCTGGCCGCAGGCGATCGGTTATGCCAAGGCCAAGGAATATCTGATGACCGGTGACCTGATCACTGCGCCTGACGCTCAGGCCATGGGCATGATCAACTATTCGGTGCCGGCAGACGAGCTTGACGCCAAGGTTGATGCCATGGCCAAGAAACTCGGCAATGGCGCAATGAAGTCGATCAAATACACCAAGACCGCCATCAATATCGGCCTCAAGCAGCTGGCCCATACCATGATGGACACCTGCATGGCCTATGAAGCGCTGACCAATCGCAGCCAGGATCACCTGGAAGCGATCAACGCCTTCAGCGAGAAGCGCAAGCCGAAATTCACCGGACTCTGATCCGCCACGTCTGCACAGCCTGCCCCGGTCGTTTTGGAGAAGAGAATGGATTTCGGCGAACCCGAACATATCGGCATGTTGCGAGAGAGCATTCGGCGAATGCTCGACCGCCATGCCACGCGCGAGCAGATGGCGAAATGGGACGAGGAGGACAAGGTTCCTCGCGCCCTGATGGAGCATATCCGCGAACTCGGCATCTGCGGCATGACCGTGCCGGAATCATTTGGTGGCACCGGTCGCGACGTGCTCGGCACCATGGTTGCGGTCGAGGAGCTGTCGCGCCGTTCGATGGTGATCGCCACGCTCTATCTGATGAATTCCTGCTATGGCAGCATGAACATTCTTGCCTCCGGCAGCGAAGAGCAGAAGCAAAGGCTGTTGCCGCAACTGGCCGACGGCCAGTTGCTGTTTGCCTATGGGTTGTCCGAACCCGATGTCGGTTCGGACCTTGCCAGCGTGCGCACGCGCGCCGAACGTCACGGCGACAAGGTGATCATCAACGGCACGAAGCGCTGGTGTTCGGGCGCAGAGATCGCCGACTACATCTATGCGCTGGTGCGCAGCGGTGAGCCGGATGCGCGTTACAAGAACCTGTCGCTGGTGCTCCTTCCGACAAATGCCAAGGGCATCGAACTCACACACATTCCGGCCATGGGTGCGCGTGGCCTCAACACCAATGATGTCTCGCTGGTCGATGTCGAGATTTCCATCGACGACGTGGTCGGCGGCGAGGACGGCTGGAACAATGGCTGGACCCGGCTTGCCGGTCCGGCGCTCGAAGTCGAGAAGCTCGAGGTTGCAGCCATGGCGCTGGGAATCGCGGCCCAGGCGGTCGACGATGCCTGGGAATATTCGCAGCAGCGCAAGCAGTTCGGCAGCCGGATCTGTTCCGTGCAGTCGATCCGTCACATGCTGGCGGATGTCCAGACCAAGCTCGCGGCGGCGCGGCTGATGCTCTATCGCGGCTGCTGGCTGGCCGACAACAATCTGCCCTGCAGCGCCGAGACCTCGATGGCCAAGATGTATGTCTGTGAGCTCGGTCTCGAAATCGTGCTGACCTGCCAGAAGATCATGGGCGCCTATGGCTATGCCAAGGGCTTCGACATGGAACGCTATGTCCGCGACATGCTGCTGATGCCGATCATCGGCGGCTCGACGGCCATCCAGAAAAACAACATCGCCAACCGGATGGGGCTGCCGAAGTCCTGAGGCCGGCGGTTATAAGGGGAGGAAACTGCATGATCGACACACTTGGCGATATCCTGCGCAACAATGCATATAAATTCCCCGATGAACTGGCCTGGGTGATCGGCGAAGACCGCATCAGTTTCCGCCAGCATCACGACCGTGCCCAGCAACTGGCTTCGGCGGTCTACAATCTCGGTGTTCGCAGGCAGGACCGGATTTCGGTGCTTTCGCAGAACACGCGCGAGTTCATGGAGATCTACAGTGCCGGCGAGCTGGCTGGCTACATCGTTACCACGGTGAACTTCCGGCTGGCCCCGCCGGAGATGGCCTATATCCTCAAGGATTCCACACCGCGCGTGCTGTTTTTCGAGGGACGCTATACGGAAACGGTCGAGCAATTGCGCCACGACCAGCCGCATATCGAAACCTATGTCTGTTTCGGTGCCGAGGCCCCCGACTGGGCCCTGTCCTACGAGGATTTCCTCGCATCGGGAGATCCGTCCGGGGCGCCGTCGCGGCCGATGCCCGATGACATCATGCACCTGATCTACACCAGCGGCACCACCGGCCGCCCCAAGGGCGTGATGCGGACCCACCGGGCCGAGATCAATGTGGCGCAGCTGATGGCGACAGAGCTCGGCGTGATCGTCAGCGACCGGATGCAATTGATGATGCCGGTGTTTCACGTCGGCTCGCGGTTTCTGCAGCTCGGTGCGCATCTGCGCGGCGCCACCGTCGTGTTTCACTATGATTTCAAGCCCGAGGAGGTGGTTGCGACCATCGAGCGGGAACGGATCACGATGACCCATCTGGCGCCGACCATGGTGCAGGCGGTGCTTTCGGTTCCGGGCATCGAGACAACCGACCTGTCATCGCTGCACACGCTTTGCTATTCGGCCGCGCCGATGCCGGGGCCGGTGCTGCGCAGGGGACTTGAACTGCTCGGGCCTGTTTTCCTGCAGCTTTACGGCATGACCGAGGGCGGCGGCACGACCCTGCACAAGCGCCAGCACAAGCCGGACGGCACGGCGCAGGATCTCAAGCGCCTGACATCCATCGGACAGGCGGCGCCCAATGTGGATATCCGCATCGCCGATGACGAGGGCAACGAATTGCCGGTCAACCAGCCCGGAGAGATCCTGACCAGGACCACCACGCATATGGCGGGCTACTGGAACAACAGCCCGGCAACGATCGCAGCCCTTCGCGATGGCTGGTACCGCACCGGTGATCTCGGCTATCTCGACGAAGAGGGCTTTCTCTACCTGGTCGACCGCAAGAAGGACATGATCATTTCCGGCGGCGAGAACATCTATTCGCGTGAAGTCGAGGAGGCTCTCGCCTCCCATCCTGCGGTGCTTGATGCCGCTGTCATCGGCGTCAAGGACGAATACTGGGGCGAGACGGTGCGGGCGGTCGTGGTCGCATCGGAGGCGGTGGAAGAAGCCGAACTGATTGCCCACTGCAAGACCCAGATCGCCAGCTACAAGAAGCCCAAGAGCATAATTTTTGTCGACGAATTGCCGCGCCTGCCGAGCGGCAAGATCAACAAGACCATCCTGCGCGAGGTCCATGGCGCGCCCGCACCAAAGGCCAGCGACAATGCTTGAACAGGCCGCGCCACCCGAAGTCACCCGCTGGCTCGCCGAACGGGCTTCGGCCATCGGATTTGACGATCTGCCCGAAGAGGCGGTCATGGTCGCACGGCAGTGCATTCTGGACTGGTTCGCCGTCACCATTGCCGGGGCCTCGGAACCCGCTGTCGCGATCCTGCGGGAAGAGGTTCTGGAAGATGGCGCGACACCAGTCGCCACGCTGGTCGGTTCCGGCGAACGGACATCTGCGGTCAATGCGGCGCTGATCAACGGGACGGCGTCCCACGCTCTCGATTTCGATGATGTCAACATGTCCATTCTCGGTCACCCGACCGTGGCAGTCCTGCCTGGTCTGCTGGCATTGGCGGAAGCAAGAGGCGCATCGCCGCGTGCCTTGATCGAGGCTTTTGTGGCCGGTTACGAAGTCGCCTGCCGCACTGGCGAATTGATGAGCCCGAGCCATTACAATCACGGATTTCATGCCACCGCGACTGTCGGAAGTGTCGGGTCGGCTGCCGCCTGCGCGCGGCTTCTGGAGCTTGATCCGGATGCCACGGCGACCTCCTACGGCGTTGCTGCGACCCTGGCGTCAGGGCTGAAATCCATGTTCGGCACCATGTGCAAGCCGTTGCATGCCGGCCGTGCCGCCCAGAACGGGCTTTCGGCGGCGCGGCTTGCTGCGCGCGGCTTCACCAGTCGACAGGACGCGCTCGAATGCGCCCAGGGACTGGCGGCGACACAGAGCGTGGATTTCAATCCGGAGGAGGCGATGCGGGCCGAACCGCTCGACTTCCACATCCGCCGCAATCTCTTCAAATACCACGCCTCCTGCTACCTGACCCATGGAGCAATCGAGGCCGGGATCAAGCTGCGCACCCAGCACGACGTGTCGACCAATGCGATCGCGAGGATCACCATCCGTGTGGCGCCGGTGACCGACAGGGTCTGTAATCTGGCCGCACCGGCGACCGGGCTCGAGGCAAAGTTCAGCCTGCGCCTGACCGTTGCGATGGCACTGGCCGGACGCAACACGTCTGCCATTGCCAGCTACACCGATGCCGCGACGCAGGATCCCGAACTGGTCCGGTTGAGAGACATGGCAATGATCGTCTTCGACGAGACCTTTCCCGAGGCAAAGGCGGAGATCACGGTCGAAACCATCGATGGGGTCATCTATTCGGCCAATCATGATGCCGGAGTTCCCGACAGCGATCTGGCGCGTCAGCAGGGCAAGCTGGAAGACAAGTTCATCGCGCTGGTCGAGCCCATTCTCGGTGGAGAGACACGGCAGCTGCTGCAACGCCTCACCAGTATCGACGAAGCGGCATCGCTTGATGAAATCCTGGCCATGACGCGGAGAAGCAAATGACAGACAAGCACCCCGGAACCGCCTTTGTCACCGGTGCCGCCAAAGGCATCGGCCGCGGAATTGTCGAGCGGCTGGTGGCTGATGGTTACAAAGTGGTGGCGATCGACCGGCTGGACAGCATTCACGAGCTCGGCGAGAAACTTCGGGCGGAGGGAGCCGACATCGTCACCGACGTTGCCGATATCCGCGACCGTGCCGCGCTTGGCGCGCTGATGGACCGCGCCGCGCCACTGGATGTGATCGTCAACAATGCCGCCATCACCAGCACGCACCGGTTTGAAGACCTGACCGAGGATCATTTCCGCGAAGCTTTCGACGTCAATGTCGTGGGAACCTTTGTCGTGGCCCAGGAAGGTGCGCGGCGCATGCGCAATGGCGGTCGCATCATCAACATCGCGTCCCGGTCCTTTGCCGGCGCACCGCAGATGGCGCATTACGCCGCCTCCAAGACCGCGGTGGTCGGTCTGACACGGTCCATGGCGATCGATCTTTCGCCACGCGACATCCGTGTCAACGCAATTGCGCCAGGCGTGGTCGATACCGACATGCTGCATTACATGAGCGAGGAACGCCAGCAGGCCATGCTCGGGCTTCAATTGCTGGGCCGGATCGGTCAGCCGGAGGATATCGCCCGGGCGGTGTCCTTCCTGGCCTCACCGGATAACATCTACATTACGGGGCAGGTCATGATTGTCGACGGCGGTCGTTCGCTCGGCCAGGGCCAGTTGCCCCCGGAGGAGTCTGCCTATGCCTGAACTGACCGACGAACACCGCATGATCCAGGAATCGGCGCGCGATTTCACCCGAAACGTGGTGCTGCCGGCCGCCAACAGGCTGGACCCGGTCAAGGGCGACATTCCCCGCGAAATAATCGACCAGATGGCCGAGCTCGGCTATTTCGGGATCCTGATCCCGGAAGAATATGGCGGGCTTGGTCTCGGCGCCTTCGAATATTGCCTGGTTGCCGAGGAACTGGCGCGCGGCTGGATGAGTGTCGCCAGCCTGATCGCCCGCGGCAATGCGCTGATCGGGTCGCTCAAATACATGACGCCGGACCAGCAGGCGCATTATCTGCCGAAGATGGCCCGCGGCGAGTTCCTCGGCGCCTTCTCGCTGTCGGAACCGGATGCGGGGTCCGACGTGGCCAATATTTCCTGCCGGGCCAAGCGGGTCGGCGACGAGTGGGAGATCACCGGCAACAAATACTGGTGCACCTTTGCCGATGGCGCCGATTTCATTCTGGTCTTTGCCCGCACCGGAGAAACAATCGACCCCAAGGCGCGCCACCGCGGCATTTCGGCCTTCATGGTCGAAAAACCCCGCGGGGAACTGCCGGAGGGCGTGTCGGGCAATACCATTCCCAAGATCGGCTATCACGGCTGGACCACCTGGGAGCTGGCCTTCGACAAATGCCGGGTGTCTGCGGACAAAATGGTCGGTGAAGAAGGCAAGGCGTTCTACCTGGCGACGGCAGGACTGGAGACGGCGCGGGCGCATACCGCGGCCCGCTCCATCGGTCTGGCGCAGGCAGGTCTCGATGACGCCATCGAATATTCCAAGCAGCGGCGGCAGTTCGGCGCGTCGATCTCGTCGTTTCAGGCGATCCGCTTCAAGATTGCCACCATGGCCACCGAGATCGAGGCCGCGCGGTCGCTGATGTATTCGGTGTGCGAAAAGATCGACCAGGGCGTGCGCTGTGACAAGGAAGCCTCGATGGTCAAGCTGTTTGCCAGCGAGATGTCGGAGCGGGTGACCAGCGAAGCGCTGCAGATCCTGGGCGGCGGCGGCTACACCACGCTCAATGCTGTGGAGCGGCACTGGCGCGACGCAAGGCTGACCAAGATTTTCGAGGGAACCTCGGAAATCCAGATGCGGATCATTTCGGATCATATTCTGGGCCGCGACTGAGACTTGGCCGGCAAAGGGGGCGCAGGCCTCCTGCCGGCGGGTCAGGTGTCGCTGGGGCCCGGCTCATGCCGCATCAGACCCTCGACCACGACAGAACTGAATTCCCGCGCCACCTCGTCGATGCTGCGGCCGCCCGGTTTGAACCATTCCACCGTCCAGTTGAGCGCGCCGAGAATGAACAGCCGGGCAAGGGTGATGTTGGCATTCGGGCGAAATTCGCCCCGCTCCTTGGCCCCCATCAGGATCTCCTGCCACATGGTGCCATAGAGATCGCGCAGACGCATGTTCTTGAGCCGGATACTCTCGGGCACCTGGCCGAACACCCGCCGTGTGGCCAGCGTGTAGTCGCCATATTCGATGATGGCCGACAGGTGGGCATAAACGGCGGTTTCAATCCTCTGGCGTCCGGTGGCTGTTTCGGGAAGGGCGTCGAGCGCACTTTTCACCGAGTCCGAGACCGCATGAATACCCAGATCGAGCACGGCGCTGATCAGTTCATCCTTGGACTTATAGTGGTAATAGATGCTGCCGGCCTTCAAGTCAGCCTCGTCTGCAATGGCGCGCATGGTGGTTCCAGCATAACCATTGTCCCGGAAGATCTTTGCCGCAGCATCGAGCACCCGTTTTTGTGACACTTCTGACTTGGTTGGCTTTTTTGTCATGAAAGGCGTCCTTTAAAACGCTTATATCTTTCGCATCGAAATATGACAATCAGCGCCAGGCCATTTTCTAACAGCTGGTCGATTATTCACATTTTCTAACTGGTGTTAGGTTTTTCTTTGGTGTAGCCTTGCGGCGATCAGTCGAGCGTCTGGGGAGGACGGTATGCAGTATATTCAGGTGGAGCGCCATGCGCGGGGCATTGTCCGGCTCGTGATGAATCACGCCGAGGCCCGCAATGCAATGGGTGAGGCCTTGCGTGGCGAACTTCTGAGCGTTCTTGAAGAACTGTTGCCCGACCCGAAGACCCGGGTGCTGATGATTGCATCAGCACTGAAGGATTTTTCAGTCGGCGGTGACCTTTCAAAGATGGACACGCTGTCCGACCCCAAGGTTGGCCGCCAGCGCATTGTCTCCGCCCATCGTCTGGCGCGGCTGCTGCTGGCCAATGACAAGCCGATCATTGCCGAAGTCAAGGGTCATGCCGTTGGCGCCGGAGCAGGGCTGGCTTTGATCTGCGACACCATCGTCATGGGCGAATCAGGCAGCATCGGCTTTCCGTTCTTCCGGGTCGGCCTGGTGCCGGATTTTGCCATTGCCTACACCTTGCCCAAGCGTATGGGCTTTGCCCGGGCCAGGCAGGCGCTGCTGTATGCACGCAGCTTTGCCAGCGCGGATGCCTTGCGCGAAGGCATTGCCGACGAGGTCGTCGCCGATGATGAGGTTGAGGCCAAGGCGATGGAACGGGCAAAGCAACTGGCTGCGTTTCCCGCGCACGCCATGGCGCTGACCAAGCGGATGCTTGAACATTCAGACGATCCGATGGCCGTGCTGGAATTCGAGGCGATGGCGCAACCCCTGTGCTTCAGCACCGACGATTTCCAGGAAGGCCTTGCCGCCTTCCGGGACAAGCGCAAACCGCTTTTCGATCCCGAAACCGAATAGCCGCTGGATACCAGACAGATGAACATTCCGCAGACCCTTGCAGACATGCTTGACAACAATGCGCTGAAATTTCCCGATCACACGGCCTTCGTGTTCGGTGAGCAGCGCGTCACCCATGCCGAATTCCGCACACGTGCGGCCCGGCTCGCCAGCGCCTGGCAGCGGCTGGGGCTGAAGCGGCAGGATCGTGTCGGCATTCTCAGCCAGAACCGCCTGGAGTTCCAGGAAGTCTACGGTTCCTGCGAAATGGCCGGTTTCATCACCGCGACGGTCAACTGGCGCCTGGCGATTCCGGAGATGGTCTACATCATCAATGATGGCGGAGCGAAGGTCCTGGTGTTCGAAGCGGCCTATGCGGAAACCGTCGCGGCGATGAAGGATCAGCTGACCAGCGTGGAGCATTATGTCTGCATCGGTGGTAAAACCGAAGGCGCGGCGGATTTCGAGGAGGTGCTCGCAAGCGGCGATCCCGCGGAATTGACTCTTCGTCCCAGACCCGATGATGTCGCCTATCTGATCTACACAAGTGGCACGACCGGACGTCCGAAGGGCGTGATGCTGACCCATGCCGGCCAATGCGCGGCTGCCGAGATCCTCGGCTCCGATCAGCGCATGTCCGCCGATGACCGTATTTTGATCATGATGCCGCTGTTTCATATCGGCGCCAAGGTCATCCAGCTGTCACAGCACTGGCGCGCCGGCACTGTCGTGCTGTTGCCCGGTTTTGATCGTGACGCCATTCTCGACGCCATTGAAGACGAGAAGATCACGGTCACGCACATGGCGCCGACCATGATTCAGATGTTGCTCGAATCTCCGCGCGCAGGCGCCACCGATACATCGAGCCTGCGCATGATCGTCTATGCGGCGGCGCCGATGCCGTTGCCGGTGCTCAAGCACGGGTTGAAAGTGTTCGGCCCGGTGTTCCAGCAACAGTTCGGCCAGACCGAAGGGCTCGGGACCACATTGCTGGCGCATCAGCACAAGCCCGATGGCAATGCGCGCGATCTGGAAATCCTGACATCGGTCGGCCAGGCGTCACCGCGCGTTGGATTGCGCATTGTCGACGATGCCGGCATCGATCTGCCGCCGGGTGAGGTGGGCGAGATCCTGTTGACCAGCCCGGCAGTCATGAAGGGCTACTGGAACAATACAGCCGCCACCATCGATACGCTGCGTGACGGCTGGGTGCATACCGGCGATGTCGGCAAGGTCGACCACGAGGGCTTTCTCTACCTGGTGGACCGCAAGAAGGACATGATCATTTCTGGCGGCGAGAACATCTATTCGCGCGAAGTCGAGGAAGCGGTGGTCCACAACGATCTGGTTTCCGAAGCTGCGGTGATCGGCGTTCGCGACGACAAGTGGGGCGAGGCGGTGATGGCGATCGTGGTGCTCAAACCGGGTGCACAGATCACTGCCGAGGACCTGATCGACTACTGCAAGACCAGGATCGCCAGCTACAAGAAGCCGCGTCACGTCACATTTGTCGATGAGATCGTCAAGCTCCCAAGCGGCAAGGTCGACAAGGTTCGGCTGCGGCAACTCTACGGTCAGATTTAAGTTCAACGGGCACGACCGCTTCGGCGGGCGGAGGAGGATTACAATGCTGGAAATGTTCTCGCTAAAGGGCAAGGTGGCCGTGATCACCGGCGCCAGCCGCGGATTGGGGCGCACCATGGCCAGGGGACTGGCTGCTGCAGGCGCGCATGTGGTGCTGATTGCCCGCGACACGGCGAAGCTGGAGTCGCTCAGTGTCGAGATTGCAGCCGATGGCGGGACGTCAACCGTTCTGCCGATAGATCTGGCCGACGAGGATTCCATCCGCACGAATATCCGGTCGCTCGCCGATACGCTGGGCCGCGTCGACATCTGCGTCAACAACGCCGGAATCATCAACTGGCAGCCGGTTCTCGACAGCGATCTGGAGGATTTCGATCGCACGATGGACACCAATGTGAAGGCGAGCTTCGTGATGGCGCAGGAATGCGCCGCCCTGATGCGCAAGGGGGGCGAAGGCGGCCGGATCATCAATATCGGCTCGGTTCTGTCCACCGTCGGCCGGGCCAAGCTTCATGCCTATTGCGCCAGCAAGTCGGCAATTGTCGGCCTGACCCGGTCGTTGGCCGCTGAACTTGGCCGCGAGAACATCACCGCCAATGTGATTGCTCCGGGATATTTTGTCACCGACATCAATGCCGCCGTCACCGGCCGCGAAGGCTACACGGAAGCGGTCTCCGGCGTGACGCCGATGGAGCGCTGGGGCAACCCGGACGAATTGGTCGGAACATTGATCTATCTGGCATCGAGCGCATCGAGCTTCGTCACCGGCCAGGTCATCCATGTCGATGGCGGCATTTCCTCGTCCTTCAAATTCCAGCTTGCTGCCTGAGGAGCCCGATCATGAGCAACAGATTTTCTCTTGAAGGCCAGGTCGCGGTGGTGACTGGTTCATCCCGCGGCCTCGGCTTCGAAATGGCCCGGGCCATCGCCGAATCGGGCGCGAAGGTCTACATGACCGCGCGTGGCGTCGAGCAGCTTGAAAGGTCGGCGGCGATCCTGCGCTCGGAAGGGCATGATGTCGAAACCCGTGCATTCGATCTCGCCGATACCGATGCCTGCGTTGCGGCCGTTCGCGACATCGGCAAGGCCGAGGGACGGCTTGATATTCTCGTCAACAATGCCGGCATCAATGCCTGGGAACCCCTGGCCGAGGCGACCACGGCCACCTGGGACCGGGTGATGGGCACCAATGTGCGGGCAACCTATGTGCTGTGCCGGGAGGCGGCCCGCCTGATGGCTGACCGCGGCTACGGACGCATCGTCAATGTCGGCTCGGCGCTCGCCGTGGTCGGACGGGAAAATGTGACCTCTTATGTGGCCAGCAAGCATGGCGTTGCGGGCCTGACCCGCGCGCTGGCGGCTGAGCTGGGCGGCAAGGGTGTGACTTGCAACATGATGGCGCCGGGCTATTTCCTGACCGAGATCAACGACACCATTCTCGCCCGTCCGGGCTATGAGAAGGGCGTCTCCAGCCGGATTCCGCTGGGCCGCTGGGGTGACCCGGAAGAAGCGGGTGGCGTGGTCGCCTTCATGGTGTCGAAGGCTTCAAGCTACATGAACGGTCACGTGCTCATGGTCGATGGCGGCCTGACCGAAACCTTTGTCATGCCAGTTGACGCGTAAGGAACAAACATGAATTCCAAGATCGAAGTCGCAATCGTCACCGGCGCCGGTCAGGGCATCGGCCTGGCAACCGTCAACCGCCTGCTCGAAGACGGGTTTCATGTGGTCATGGTCGATCGCCAGGCGGAGCCGCTTGCGACCGCGGCCGCCGGCCTGAAGGCGGCAGGGGGCTCGGTCGAGCATCATGCCCTGTCGATCACGGATCGCGCCGCAGTGGCCGCCCTGGTGGCCGGATTGCCCCGTCTCGACGTTGTGGTCAACAATGCTGCGGTGTTCTGGGACGGCAAATTCGACACGACCAGTGAAGACGACTTCCGCAAGATGTACGACGTCAATGTCATCGGCACCTTCATTGTCATGCAGGAGGCAATCAAGCGGATGAGCCGTGGCGGACGGATCATCAATGTGGCGTCACGGGCCTATCTGGCCGGATATGCGCATGCCGCCTACGGAACATCGAAGGCCGGTGTTATCGGCCTGACGCGGAGTTCGGCGATTGACCTGGCCGAGCGCGGCATTCTGGTCAATGCGGTTGCGCCGGGTCTCATCGAGACCGAGATGTTCCGCTCATTGACGCCCGAGCGCCAGCAGGAGCTCATCGCCAAGCAGCCGACCAAGGCGCTCGGCCAGCCCGAGGACATTGCCAATGGCATCGCCTTCTTCGCCAATCCCCGCACGCAGAACGTCACCGGCCAGATCATGACGCTGGATGGCGGACGCTCGATGGGCATCTCGCTCTACTGACCAGCATCCCTTGAGACGCAGACAAAACAAAGGCGTCGCTTTGACAGCGTCGCCTTTGTTGCGCTTGGGAGGCGCGTCCTGATGGCTGCGTGAGCGGTTCAGGCGATTTCGTCGGTATCGACACCGAGATAGAGTTTCTGGATATCGTCATTCTTGCCGAGGTCGCTGGTGGTGCCCTCGAGCGCCACACGGCCGGTTTCGAGTACATAGCCGTAGCTTGCATATTTGAGCGCAATGCTCGCATTCTGCTCGACCAGCAGCATGGACACCTTCTTTTCCCGGTTGATGCGGGCAATGATCTCGAAAATGTCCTTAACGATCAGCGGCGCGAGACCGAGCGAAGGCTCATCGAGCAGAATGATCTTCGGATCGGCGACCAGCGCCCTGCCGATGGCGAGCATCTGCTGTTCGCCGCCGGACAGGAAGCCTGCCGGCTGATGTCGCCGCTGCGACAGGATCGGGAAGAAGGTATAAACCTCGTCAAAGGCCTCCTTCCGCGATCGCGGGCTGCGCTGCGCGAAGGTGGATGCGACGAGGTTTTCCTCCACCGTCATGTCGGTGAAGACATGGCGGCCCTCGCGGACATGGAAGGTGCCGCGCCGCACGATGGTGTGCGGCGCGAGCTTGGCGATGTTGTCGCCTCCGATGCGGATGGAGCCGCTGGTGACGCGGCCGTTCTCAAGCGGAAGGAATCCGGAGATTGCCTTGAGAGTGGTCGTCTTGCCGGCGCCATTGGCACCAAGCAATGCGACGATGCTGCCTTCCGGCACCTGCAGGCTGATGCCCGCAAGCGCCTGGATGACGCCCTGATAGACAACTTCAAGATTCTGGATTTCGAGAGCAGCCGCCATGGTTCAGTTGACCTTCATCCAGTCGGTGACCGGAACAGGAGCCCAGTTTCCGTCGACCTTACCCCAGCGAATGACCTGGCCCAGGCCAACCTGCTGACCGGTCATGGTCACCGGTGCGCCGACCATTCCGCCGGTGTCCCAGTCCTTGATGCTGGCCATGGCCGCGGCAAGGTTCACGCCGGTGGTTTCCTTGCCCTCGTCAATGACCATTTCAAAGGCCTTGGTGGCCATCATGGCGTTCATCCATGCATCGAGGAAGCCCAGGCGGACGAAGCCGCTGAAGTTGGGGTCACGTGCCTCATGGATGTCGGTGATGACCTTCATCATCTCGCCATCGCTGGTCTTCGAGTTCACGTTGAACACGTTGATGCCGACAAGTCCTTCGGCGATGTCAGTCAGCTCGAGCACCTTCTCGTATTCGTTCTGCCACATCGATCCCATGAACTCGGTGTCGTCCATGCCGTAATCGCGAACCAGGCGAATGACTTCCGGCCAGACCGCGAAGGAATAGCCATGGACAAGAACGTGGGTGGGTTGTGCCTGGCGGATGGCAAGCGCGAAGGCGCTGACATCGGTTTCAACAAACTTGGTCTGCTGAACCAGGACCACTTCAATGCCGTGCTTTTCAGCGCGCGCCTTGGCCTGCTCGATGCCGTCGCGGCCAAGCGAGATGCTCGAATGCATGATCGCCAGCTTGGCGTCCTTGCCGGCTGATTGGGCAACATAGTCGACCAGCAGTTCGAGCTGGTTGCCATAGGTGGCGCCGGCGACGAAGTAGAACGGATAGTTTTCCTTGTCAGCCAGTTCGGAGGCGAATGAACCGCCGCCGGTGAGGATCTTCTGCGTGGCGTTGTTCTCGGGCGAAATCGCCTGGATCATCGTGGTGGAATCGCCGAAGACATAATCGACCCGTCCACCGGCCAGTGCCTTCTTGTAGGTCGCAACGGCCACATCCGGCTTGAAGGTGGTGTCGTGGATCTGCAGATCGATCTGACGGCCGCGGATGCCGCCATTGCTGTTCTTCCATTCGACATAGGACTTGAAGCCGTCGCCCTGCGGGATGCCGCCATAGGAGGCCGGTCCGGTCAGGTCGACATGAACGCTCCAGTTGATCGTGTCTTCAGCAGCAGCTGCTTGGCCGATGCCGCCCGCTGCACCTGTCATCATCACGGCGGCAGCCGCGGCGACTAGAAAATTGCGTCTTTTCTGCATGGTTTCCTCCACTTTCGCGACCTGATGATCGCTGTTTCACTCCCGTTCCGGCTGTTTTCTGACAGCCGAAGGCCGTTACTGCGCCGCGTTGCGTTGCAGGTATTTCTGGCGGATCCGTGCCCAGATGTGGGCGATGCCGCGTGGTTCGAAAATAAGAAAGGCAACCATCAGGAAGCCGAAGATCGTCTCGCGCAGCGGCACGAGGAAGCTGGCGGTGTCGATGGCAAGCAGATCGCCGACGCCGAGGACGCTCTGGCTGAGCGCTTCGGGCATCAGGGTCATGAACAGGGCCCCGAGAATGGCGCCCAGCGTCGATCCCATGCCACCGATGATCACCGCCGACAGGAAGAAGACCGATTGCATCAGGCCGAACTGCTCGGGATTGACGGTGTGGTTGAAATAGACCAGCAGGCCGCCCGCGACGCCGGCATAGAAGGAGCCGAGCGCAAAGGAAACCAGCTTGTACCAGACGATCTCGACACCGAGCACTTCGGCGGTGAGGTCGCGCTCGCGGATGGCGATGAAGGCGCGGCCGACGCGCGACTTGATGACATTGACCGCAAACAGGGTCGACAGCACCGCCACGAACAGGATCAGGTAAAACATCCGCTCTTCGGTGTTGAGCGCAATGCCGAAGACTTCGGGCGGCGTCACGGTAAGGCCGACATCCCCATTGGTGACGCTTTCCCAGTGGATGAACACGAATTGCAATATGAACTGCGCGGCAAGGGTGGCGATGACCAGATAGAGGCCGCGGATACGCAGGGAGGGCAGGCCGAAGCCGATGCCGATGACGGCCGCCGCAAGGCCGGCCAGCGGCAGGGTTATATAGACCGGCAGTCCGAGATGGATCTGCAACAGCGCGGTCGTATAGGCGCCGACACCGAGAAACGCCGCATGGCCGAGCGACAGAAGGCCGGTATAGCCCATCATGATGTTGAGGCCATGGGTGGCAATCACATTGATGCCGAAGATGCAGGCGAAATAGATCCAGTAGCGCGGCGCGATGAATGGCAGCACCAGAAGCAGTGCCAAGAACGTCGCGTTCCAGTACAGGCCGCGGCTGGCGGACGGGCGGGACGCGGGTGCGGTGGTTGCGGTTGAATGTGCCATCAGATGCGCTCGACTTCTTTGCCGCCAAACAGACCGGTGGGACGGAACAGCAACACCAGCAGGACGAGAATGTAAGGGGTGATTTCGCGGAATTCGGTGCCCAGGAACAGGCCTGTGACCGCCTCGAGCCAGCCGATGATCAGGCCTGCGACCAGAACGCCGCCGATCGAGTTCATGCCGCCCAGAATGACCACCGACAAGACATTGAGCGCGACAACGCCCAGATGCGGGGTCAGCGAATTCACATTGGCCATCAGGATGCCGCTGATGCCGCCGGTGATGGCGGCGATGCCCCAGGCAAAGGCCACGATCTTGCGCACGTCGATGCCCATGGAATAGGCCGTGATCTGGTCAGCGGCAGCAGCCCGCAATGCCACGCCGGCGCGGGAATAGCGCAGGAAGGTGATCAGGCTGAGAACGATGATGACGGCGATGGCGAAGGCCCGCGCGGTCTTGCCCGGGATGAACAGCTCGCCGATCCACACCGGATCACGGGCCAGGATTGCCGGGATCTGCAATTCGTTGGCGCCCCAGATCATGGCCATGATGCCGCGCATGATCGAGCCGATGCCGAAGGTAACCATGACGATGGCGATGTAGGGACGTCCGGCCATTGGACGCAGCGCAAAGCGCTCGATGACCAGTGCCACCAGCACGGAGCCGACCAGCGCCGCGATCAGGCCCAGATAGATGCCGAAGGAGAAGGTGACGGCGGCCGTATAGAACATGTAGGCCGACATCGTCATCATTTCACCGGCGGCGAAATTGAAGGTCTGTGACGATTTGAAGATCACCACGATGCCGAGCGCAATGAGCGCGTAGACGCCGCCTGCTGCTATTCCGACTGCTGAGTATTCGAGAAAATATGCCATGTTCGCGTCCCTATTCCGCCGCTTCCGATGAGGCTGTGTCCTCATCCCCGACGCCGAGATAGGCGTTGATGACTTCCGGATTGGTTCTGATTTCCTCGGGCGTGCCCGATGCGATCGGCTTGCCGAAGGAGAGCACGACCACCTTGTCGGAAATCTCCATGACCATGCTCATGTCATGCTCGATCAGCAGCACCGTGGTCTGCCAGTTGCGGCGGACATCGAGAACGAAGCGGCTCATTTCGCGCTTCTCTTCCCGGTTCATGCCGGCCACGGGTTCGTCGAGAAGCAGGATCTTGGGCTTCATCACCAGCGCACGGGCCAGCTCGACCCGTTTCTGCAGGCCGTAGGAAAGGTCTTCCACCGGCGTGTGGGCGACATGGTCGAGCTCGAGCAGGCCGATGATGTCCTTTTCGATCTCGTGGCCGAGATCGCGTTCCTCGCGCCGGGTCATCGGTAACCGGAACCCGGCCGACAGGACGCCGCTCTTGAGCTTGGTGTGGGCGCCAAGCTTGACGTTGTCGAGCACGTTCATGCCGTGGAAAAGGGCAATGTTCTGGAAGGTCCTGGACATGCCGCAATAGGCGCGGGCCGCCGGCTTGAGGCCGGAGATGTCCTGGCCGTCAAGCACCACCTTGCCCTTCTGCGGCTTGTAGAAACCGGAAATGACATTGAAGAGGCTGGTCTTGCCGGCGCCATTGGGGCCGATGACCGCGGTGATTTCCTGGGCCTCGGCGTGGACACTCACACCACTAAGCGCATTCACGCCGCCGAAGGAAAGCTGGATGTCGTCAACATGCAACATGGTCAGACGCCCGCCGCTGTTTGACGGAATCCGGACCGGTCCTGTTCAGAAAATAATCTCATTCGTTCCTCCAGCATCCCCGTCTCCCAGATCGGGGCATTTGAAAACTCTAACAGTTGTTCGAAAAAATGTCATCACCCTTTGTCGCGATAGCTCTAACTTTGTTCAACTACCTGTAAAGCTTGGCTTATTCTTGTTGACGAAGGCGGTCATGGCAGCGCGTTTGTCATCTGTTTCGAACAGCAGATAGGCCGCGCGGCGCTCCAGCATGAGCGCTGTCTCTAGGTTGGTTTCCATCCCTGCGAGCAGCACCTGTTTGATTTCAGCCACAGCGAGCGGAGGCATTGCGGCAATGGTGCCGGCCACCGACAGCGCTTCGGCCACGGCGCCGTCGCCGTCCACGACCTTGCTGACAAGGCCGGCCGCAAAGGCCTCCTGCGCAGTGAGCGTGCCGGCGGTCAGGAGCATCAGCATGGCCCTGTATTTGCCGATCGCGCGCGCCAGTCTCTGGGTGCCGCCGGCACCGGGCATGATGCCCAGGCGCACTTCCGGCTGACCAAAAATTGCCGCCTCGCCGGCAATGATGATGTCGGCATGCATGGCGAGCTCGCAACCGCCCCCCAGCGCATAGCCGTCAACGGCGGCAATCACCGGCTTGGGGCAGTTGCGGATGGCCGCCCAGTTCTTCTCGTCATTGCGCGCCATCATCTCGGCTGCGCCGATGTCGACCATGCCCTTGATGTCGGCGCCGGCGGCAAAGGCACGCATGTCACCGGTGATAACTATTGCGCGGATGGAGGAATCTTCAGAGAGCCGATTGAACTGATCGCGGAGTTCGACGCGCAGTTCCGTGCTCAGCGCATTGCGCGCTTCCGGCCGATTGAGTCTGAGCAGTGCCACATGCTCGGCAGGGTATTCCACGATAACAGGTTTCATCGGATCCTCGGGGCCCGGCAAATAGGGCTTTACGAAATTAAATTCTAACGATAGTTAGATTATATAGAGGGATCGCTCCACGTCAAACGGCAATTGCCGATCGTGTGGCCCTTGCTTGACCGGTCATGTATGCCGGACAGATCACCCATGCTGCAGGAGTTTGCTTGATGTCACTGAACCCGAAAAGACTGAGACGCTGCCAACTGGCTGTTCCCGGCAGCAGCGACAAGATGATGACCAAGGCTGCATCGCTGGATGTGGATCACATCTTTCTTGATCTCGAGGACGCGGTAGCACCCGCTGCCAAGGTTCCCGCGCGGGCCCAGATCGTCAAGGCGCTCAACACGCTGGACTGGGGCGCAAGCGTGCGCTGCGTGCGCATCAATGATCTTGATACCCACTATGCCTATGAGGACATCATCGAGGTGGTCGAAGGCGCAGGCGCCAATCTTGACACGATCCTGGTTCCGAAGGTGAAATCGGCCTGTGACGTGCGTTTCGTCGAGCGGTTGCTGACGCAGATCGAAGGCAAGCTCGGGCTGACCCGCAAGATCGGCATCGAGGTGCTGATCGAGGAAGCCGAGGCGATCATGCGGGTCGAGGAGATCGCCGGCGCGTCCGAACGGCTCGAGGCGCTGGTCTTCGGCATGGGCGACTATTCAGCCTCGCAGGGGATCGATCCGCGCGCGGTGTCCGGAGACACGGGCTATCCCGGCGACATCTGGCATTATGCCCGCTACAAGGTGATCGTCGCCGCGCGCAGCTTCGGCATCGACGCCGTCGACGGGCCGTTCGTCAATTTCCGCGACGGCGACTATTTCCGGACCGAATGCAGGCGCGCCAAGCAACTCGGCGCAGTCGGCAAATGGGCGATCCACCCGAGCCAGGTCAGCATTGCGCAGGAGGTCTTCAGCCCCACCCAGGACGAGGTCGACAAGGCCTACCAGGCGGTCTCCGCCTATCGGGACGCACAGGCGCAGGGCCTGGGTGCGATCCAGGTCGACGGCCAGATGGTGGATGTTGCGACGGTTCGCCTGGTGCAAGGCGTCATCGATCAGGCTGAAGCCATCGGCATGAAGCCCTCTGCTGCCACGTAGGACGTCGAGGTTTCCAGATCAATCGGGACGGCCGCTTGCCCGGTTGTCTACCAGCCCGGGTACGGCGGGATCCAGACAGGTGTTACAGCGATGACAAAAGCATCCAGAGGCAATTTCTTCGAGGACTTCCGTCCCGGAATGGAAATCTCCCATGCCGTCCCACGGACTGTGACGACGGGAGATGTGTCGCTCTACAGCGCCTTGCACGGCATGCGCTTTCCGGTCCAGTCCTCAGACGCATTTGCCCAAAGCTGCGGGTTGCGCCAGGCGCCAATCGACAATCTTTTGCTGTTTCATGTGATTTTCGGCAAGACGGTGCCGGATGTCTCGCTCAATGCGGTGGCCAATCTGGGCTATGCGGAGTGCAGGTTTCTGGCCCCGGCCTGGCCGGGGGACAGTTTTCACGCACGCAGCGAAGTCATCGGTGTTCGCGAAAATTCCAATGGCAGCACCGGCATCGTCTATGTCCGGTCGACCGGCTACAATCAGCACGACGATGCGGTGCTCAGCTTTGTCCGCTGGGTGATGGTCAACAAGCGGGACAAAGCGTCTCCTGCCCCTCAGGGCGTTGTTCCGCAACTGGCGGACATTGTGCCGGGTGATGAGCTTGTGGTGCCCGCGTCGCTCGATTTCTCAGGCTATGACCGGCGTCTGGCGGGCAGCACGGACGGCTTCGATGATTACAAAATCGGCGAGAAAATCGACCACATCGACGGCATGACCATTGAGGAAGCCGAGCACCAGATCGCCACGCGTCTCTACCAGAACACGGCGAAGGGTCACTTCGACGCGGTGTTGCAACAGTCGAGCCGCTTTGGTCGCCGGATTGTCTATGGTGGTCACGTGATGAATCTGGCGCGGTCGCTGTCCTTCAACGGGTTGGCCAATGCCGCCTTTGTGGCTGCCATCAATGGCGGCCGCCACGTCAACCCGGCCGCTTCCGGCGACACGGTCTATTGCTGGTCGGAAGTGCTGGACAAGCATGTGGTGGCCGGGCGCACCGATGTCGGCGCTCTCAGGGTGAGGACGGTGGCGACGAAGGATGTTTCATGCGCAGGCTTCCCGGACCCTCAGATGGAGGAGGCAGCCTCGGTGCTGCTGGATCTCGACTACTGGGTGCTGATGCCGCGGTTTGGCGAGAGCGGACGGGGTGACGGACAATGAACGCCTTGCCGGACGCATTGCGGTTTCCCTACGAAAAGGCACCGGCCCCGGGCGAGGTGACAAAGGTTGCCGACGGACTCCTGTGGGCCTGTCTGCCGCTGCCGTTCCGGCTCAATCACGTCAATGTCTGGCTGCTGGAGAATGAGGACGGCTGGACCGTCATCGACACCGGATGCGTGACACCACAGATCAAGAAATGCTGGGAGAAGCTGCTTGCAGATCCGATGCGGGGCGAGCCGGTCCGCACGCTCATCGCAACCCATGGCCATGTCGATCATATCGGCCTTGCGGGCTGGCTGGTCGACCGCTTCGGGTCCGAGTTCGTCGGCACTTTCGGCGAGTGGGTCTGGGCGCGGCTGAGCCACACCCGTGATGTTCCCGGTTCGAACACCGAGCATCACCGGTTCATGCGCGGACACGGATTTGATGATGCGGGAGCCGAGCTGATGCTGACCAGCCGCCACCGTTTCATAGACATGTCATCGACCATTCCGGGTGCGATCACGGAAATCCGCGACGGCGAAATCATTCGCTTTGGGCGGCGCGACTGGCGCGTGATCGTGACCCGCGGCCATGCGTTCGAACACGCGTCGTTTTACTGTGAACGGGACAATATCCTCATCGCCGGCGACCATCTCCTGCCAAAGATCACGCCGGTGATCGCCGTCTACGAGATGCTGCCCCATGCCGACCCGCTTGGCGACTATCTCGACTCCTTTGCCCAGTTCGCCGACATCCCCGAGGATGTTCTGGTGTTGCCGTCGCATGGCCGGCCCTATTATGGTGTTCACACGCGGATCCGGCAATTGCAGGAACACCATACCGAACGGCTGGATGCCACCATCACCCATCTGCGCAAACCGCAACATGCGCTCGCGCTTTCAAAAACCATGTTTCCACATGTGGAAGGGCCGGAGAATGTCGGCTTCGCCCTGGGCGAGGTTCTGGCCCACATCAACTATCTCGTGCACGACGGCGTTGTCGGCGCCGTCAGCGACGAGCACGGCCACGTGATCTATGAGAGCCTGGCCTGATTGCGTTTCCGATTTGTCAAACAAGACTGGACTTTTCATGCAGCCTTCCGTCCGTCCCCGCCGTTCCGTCCTTTATGTGCCTGCCGCAAATGCCAAGGCCATGGCGAAATCCGCGACGCTTGCCTGCGACGCCATCGTCTATGATCTCGAGGACGCGGTCGCGCCCGGTGCCAAGCCCGGCGCGCGCGACGCGCTGAAGGCGCATTTTTCGGCAAACCCGGGCGCTGCACAACAGCGCGTCATCCGCGTCAATGCCGCAGCTACGGAATGGGGCGCCGAGGATTTTGAGGCTGCGATGGAGTGCCGGCCGGATGCGATCCTGCTGCCCAAGGTCGAGCAAGCGCAGGACATTCTGGATGCAGCCGCAGCGCTGGATCGTCAGGGACTGGAAGGCGTGCATATCTGGGCAATGGTCGAAACCCCGCTCGGCATCGTCAATATCGCCGAGATCGCCCGGCTGGGCCGCCGGCCGGACGCGCGGCTGTCGTGCTTCGTGATCGGTTCCAACGATCTTGCCAAGGAAACAGGCGTGCCGCTTCCCGCCGGCCGGTCGACATTGCTGCACTGGCTGCTGCAGGTCGTCATCCATGCCCGGGCTTTCGGGCTGGATGTTGTGGATGGCGTCTATAATGATTTTCGTGACCAGGCCGGTTTCGAGGCGGAATGCCGGGAGGGCGCGGTGCTGGGCTTTGATGGCAAGACCCTGATCCACCCGTCGCAGATCGCCTTTGCCAACCAGGCGTTTTCGCCGTCGGCTGAGGAAATCGCCGAGGCCGAGCGCATCGTCTGTGCCTTTGCCGAGCCCGAAAATGCCAACAGGGGCGTTATTGCGCTCGAGGGCAAGATGGTCGAGCGGCTGCACCTCGAGATTGCCCGCAAAACGCTTGCGAAAGCCGGGTCACCCCAGGCGTGAGGGGCGGACTGGTCCAGTGACAGGTCAGTGATAATCGAGCTTGGGAGTGCCGCGATGAATGTGCGTTTTGATTTCAGTGGAAAGACCGTGCTGGTCACCGGGGCGGCGTCGGGAATCGGCCGCGCTACGGTGGAGGCGCTGGTGAAGGCGGGTGCCGCAGTAGGCATTGCCGATATCCAGGGCGACGAGGCTGATGCTTTCGCCGAGACCATTCGCGGGCAGGGCGGTGCGGCGATCGGGCTGACGCTGGACGTGCGCGACGCTGCCGCCACCGAGCGCGCCGTGGAGATGCTGGAAGACGAGCTGGGTCCGATCTTCGGCCTTGTCACCGCTGCCGGGCTGTCGCGGCCGGCCCCGGCCGAGAGCATGAGCGAAGCCAGCTGGGATCTGGTGATGGATACCAATCTCAAGGGCATGTTCCTGTCCTGCCAGTCCGCCGGGCGCCGCATGCTGGCCCACGGCGCAGGCGCCATCGTCAATATTGGCTCCGTCAATTCGCTGGGCGGTTTTGCCGGACGGTCGAATTACTGTTCCTCGAAATTCGGCGTGGCGGGGCTGACCGACGTCCTGGCGATCGAATGGGGCCGGCGCGGCATAAGGGTCAATGCGGTCGCGCCGAACGGAGTCGACACACCACTGGTACGGCAGGGGATTCCGCCAAGCTTTGTCACCGAGGTGCTGGATGACCGGACGCCGATGGGGCGGATGGCGTTGCCCGGGGAAATAGCCTCAACCGTGTTGTTCCTGCTCTCCGATGCGGCCTCCTATGTCACCGGCAGCATGCTGCGGGTGGATGGAGGACTGTGCTCGGGCTTTTACACCCATCGCCAGGGTGCGGATCTGGCCTCCGCAGCGCTTCTGCGCGATGGCGTCTACAGCGAATGAGATGCCCCAGGATTTGACTGCGAGCTCTGATTGACAGAAGTCTGAAATCTAACTATCGTTCGAAAATCTTGTGGAGGAGGTATCTATGATCAACAATCTTACACGTCGCAATGTCATCAAATCGCTTGGAGCGTTCGGAGCAGCCGGTGCGCTGGGTAGCCTGGCGCGACCATCACGCGCGGACGGAAATCCCATCCGGCTGGGGCTGATTGCGCCTTTGAGCGGATCACAGGAAGTGATCGGACGATACCAGTTGGCAGGCGCCACAATCGCGGTCAACCAGATCAACCAGGCCGGCGGCGTCATGGGGCGGCCGCTTGAACTTGTAACCCGCGACGACAAGGTGGCACCCGCCGCCGGTGTTGCTGCGGCCAAGGATCTCTCCGGCAATGGCGTGAACCTGATGCTCGGTGTCCTGTCGAGTGGCGTGGCACTTGCCATTTCGCCGACGCTGCAGGCCGACAATTCCGTGCTGGTGGTGTCGGCGGCTTCGGCCAACGAGCTCACCCACGAGCAGTTCTCGCCAAATTTCTTCCGGACCTGCGACCATGCCTATTCGCGTCAGCGGGCGCTGGCCAAGCTGGTGGCGGAGGATTCCTCCGACGTCGCAGACTGGATGATGATTAGCCCGCAGACGGCGATCAGCCAGTCCAATTGGGATTCCTTTGTCGACGGAATGAGCGAATTCTATCAGGCCGCCAACAAGCCACTGGAGATCGGCGACCCGATCTGGACCAAATATGGCGCGACCGACTACAAGAACGAGATCGTGCAGCTGATGCGCAGCTCCGCCAAGGGTCTGTATTGCGGCGTCTATGGCGGCGATGCCGTGACCATGTTCAGCCAGGCCGCGGCCTATGGTCTGACCAAGAAGTTCGACGTGATGGTTGATCCGGGCAGCGAGTTCATCATTGCCCAGGCCATGGGCAAGAACACGCCCGAGGGGCTCTGGTCCGGGTTCCACTGGTATTACGGCGCCTATGAAGGCCATAAGATCAATGATGATCTCTATGCGGCCTATGTCAAGGAAACCGGCGACCAGCATCCCGCAGGCTATATGGGCGAGGCCCATGCCTCGGTGCTGGCCTATGCCAGCGCCATCCAGAAAGCCGGCAGCACCGACACCGAAAAGGTGATAGCCGCGCTTGAGGATCTCGAATTCGACACCTGCAAGGGCATGCGCAAGATCCGCAAGGAAGATCACCAGGCCATCTGCGATCTCAACCTGGTCCAGTTCGGTCCCGACGACAGCGAACAGGGCTGGAAAGTGACCGATTACCGGGTCATCAAGGACGACGGTCTGAGCGAACCGGCAGCTCCCGGCCAGCCGATCGAGTTCAACTTCAAGAAGGGCTGAGGGCAAGCGTCCTTCATCCTGCATGATCTGGCGGACGACCCGCGAAGCCTCGGTTTCGCGGGTCCATAATCGGGTGATTTCAATTGCTGACCTATGTACTCAGTCCCGTGTTCAACGGCCTGTTCTCGGCCATGGTGATATTTCTCTTCGCCACCGGGCTGACGCTGATCTTCGGCATCCTGCGGGTCCTGAATTTCGCCCATGGCGGGTTCTTCATGATCGGCGCCTATGTCGCCTTTTCGCTGGTTTCGCTGTTTGGCTCGACGGAGTCGATGCTGTCCTACCTGCTGGTCAGCGTGGCGTCCGGACTGGTGCTCGGCGGCATCGGCCTGTTGGTCGAGCGCTTTGTGTTCAGGCCCTTGCAAAAGGTCGATGAAGCCTATTCGCTGATTGCCACCTATGCCCTTCTGCTGCTCACCGAAGGGGCCGTGAAGGCGATATGGGGCGTGTCGTTTCACAGTGCCGCCGCACCCTCGGCGCTGGCCGGCATCTACATTGTCGGCGACCTGTTCATGCCGACCTATGCGATCTTCATCATCCTGCTCGGCATCGCCTGCTACGTCTTTCTCGAATGGGTGCTGCAGCACACCGAAACCGGCAAGCTGACCCAGTCGATTGCCAGCGATCCGTGGATGGCGCAGATGCTTGGCGTCAATGTTCCCCGGTTCTACACCTGGATCGTTGTTTTCGGGTTCTTTCTTGCCGGCATCGCCGGCGGCCTGCTGCTGCCCAACCAGACCATTTCGCCCAATCTCGCAAGCACCTTCGTGGTGCAGGCCTTTGGTGTTCTCATCGTCGGCGGTATGGGCAATATCCGCGGGACCTTTCTTGCCGCGATCCTGCTCTGCGTCATCGACTCCTTCGGATCGGTCTATTTCTCGGAAGTGCCCGGCATGTTCTTCTACATCGCGATGGTGGTCATGTTGCTGTTGCGGCCCGAGGGTCTGGTCAGGGGAGCACGGCTATGAAACAGCGCTTTGAAACCACACTCGTCCGGGACCTCGGTATCGGCGCCGCCTTTCTGGCGGTGATGCTGGCGCTGCCTTCGGTGGCGGACAAGGGCATCGTCTTTGTTGCCGGCACCCTGGCGCTGCACATCATCTTCGGATTGAGCTGGAACCTGATGTTCGGCCGCACCGGGCTGGTCAGTTTCGGTCACGCCTCCTTCTTCGCCATCGGCGGCTATTGCTATGCGCTGCTGGCCAGAACCTGGCCCGACCTGCACCCCTTTGTCACGCTGTCCTCAGCCGCATTGTTCGGCGCGCTGGTGGCGTTGCTGGTCGGCATCATTGCCTTGCGCCGCTCGCTGGGTGTCTATTTCGCCATCCTCAGCCTGGCGCTTGCCCAGATCGTCTATCTGTTCCTGTCCTATATTCCCGAACTGGGCCGCGAGGACGGTTTCACCGGCATCCAGCGTCCAGAGCTCGGCCTTGGTTTTGTCTCCATCGACCTCGCCCAGGGTGACAATTACTATTATTTCATGGTGCTGGTCTGCGCCCTTTTGGGCAGCCTCATCTGGTGGGTCATCCACGGGCCGGTAGGCCGGCGCTTCAAGAGCATCGAGCAGGACCCGGTCCGGGCCGAGTTCCTCGGCATCAATGTCTTTGCCAACCGGCTGGCCTCCTTCGTCATCGCATCGACGGTGACTGCGCTCGTGGGCGCCTTGTATGGTCCGTGGCTGCAATTGCTGACGCCTGAAGTGGCGCACTGGTCGTTCTCCGCCCGTCCTATTCTCTACGCCCTGCTTGGTGGTGTGCAGAGTTTCTGGGGGCCGGTCGTCGGCGCCATCGGGTTCTCGATCCTCGAATATGGAACACGGACCATGCATGGCCTGTCGGAGATCGTCATCGGCGCGACCCTGCTGGTGGTGGTGCTGTTGCTTCCCGGCGGCATTCTCGGTGGCCTGGCACGGCTCAAGACCAGGCTGTCTGCAAAGCGGCCGGACAAGCCAACAGAGGAGCCGGCGGAATGACCACAGCACCCGCAACTGCAAGGCCGATCCTCGAGGCCGGGGACATCGTCAAGGACTACCCCTCGGTCAAGGTCCTCAAGCAGGTCAACCTGTCGGTCATGGAGGGCGACACGCTGGCCGTGATCGGCCCGAACGGCGCCGGGAAAACCACCTTGTTCAAGGTGCTCAGCGGCGAGGTCTTCGCCGGCAGCGGCGCCGTGATCTACAATGGCCGGGACATCACCCGGATGCCGGCCTGGCGCCGCGTCCGCATGGGGTTCGGACGCTCCTTCCAGGTCGCAAGCGTGTTTCTGGACCTGACCGCGGCGGAGAATGTGCTCGTTGCCGTCGAGGCCTATCTGGCCCAGAAGCCGGCGGGTTCCGGACCCGGATTCCGCTGCCGCCCGGCCGCAGATGTCCGCGACCTCGTCGAAGAGATCCTGGTCGAGGTCGATCTGGCCGGCAAGGGGTCGCACGAGGCGCGGTTCCTGTCACACGGGGACAAGAAGCGGCTTGAACTGGCAATGAGCCTGGCGCTGCGGCCGCGCATACTCTTGCTGGATGAGCCGACTGCCGGCATGGCTCCGGCAGACCGTCAAGCATCGATCGAGCTCATTGCAGCGGTCAAGCAGCGTCACGGCATGACGGTGGTGCTCACCGAACATGACATGGATGTCGTCTTCGGCCTGGCCTCGCGTGTTGTCGTTCTTCACCACGGCGAACTCATTGCCGCGGGAACTCCGGACGAGGTGCGCGAGAACCCGATGGTGCGTGAAGTCTATCTTGGAGCGGAGACCCATTATGCTTGAAGCCGGACCGCTCAATCTTTTCTACGGTGACAGCCACATCATCCAGGACGTCAAAATCTCGGTGGCCGATGGCGAAGGTGTCGCCATTCTCGGACGCAACGGCGCCGGCAAGACGACGCTGTTCAAGGGGATCATGAATGGCGGGCCCAAGGCAGAAGGGCCGATCACGCTGCGCGGCGAGGATGTCACCGGACTACCCGCCTTTGCGCGCGCCCGCCGCGGCCTTGGCCTGGTGCCCGAAGACCGGCGGATTTACCGCCATCTGACGGTCGCCGAGAATATCAAGATGGGCCGTCACGCAACGCGTCCGGGCACAGAGCCCTATACGCTGGAGGAGATCTTCGGTTTCTTTCCGATGCTGCGCGATCTCCAGGACCGGCTCGGCTTCGAACTCAGCGGCGGCCAGCAGCAGGTTCTTGCTATCGCGCGTTCGGTGTTTTCACGCCCGGACTGCCTGTTGCTGGACGAGCCGACGGAGGGCGTGGCGCCTGTGATCGTGCAGGACATTGCCCGCCAGCTTGCGGCGATGCGCAAGAACAACGGCACAACGCTGCTGCTGACCGAACAGAATGTCTGGTTCGCCCGCGCCTGTACCGAACGGCTCTATCTGCTCGACAGCGGGCGGATCGTGTTCTCGGGTGACTGGGCCGAGTTCGACGCCAATCCCGACCTCAAGACGCGCTATCTGGCGGTGTGATGTTTTCGCCCGGACGGGCGCGCATCAGGCGTGACGCGGGTCTTTCGGGATGCGGGTAGCCATACAGAAGTTGCCCGGGGCCCGGCCGTCTGCAGCAGTTCTATTCCGCGGTTTCCCTGGACGGCGTTTTCGGTGCCGCTCCTGTCAGCCAGGCCAGCACCGACGCTTTCTTGTTCTTCATGTGCTCAATTAGGACCTGGCTCAACTGCTTGCCATCGCGGGCTTCGAGCGACTGGATGATCTGCTCATGCTCGCTGACAGCGTCGGCCCAGCGTTTTTCCGACATGTTGGCGACATAGCGGGCCCTTTGCATGCGCGCGGAAAGGGCCCGGCAGGCATTGGTCAGGGTGTGGTTTCTGGCAGCCACCAGGATGGCGCCGTGGATCTCCTGATTGGTCTTGAAATAATCGGCCAGATTCCGGTCTCTATAGCTCTGCATCATCTGGTCATGCAGCCGGCGGACATGGCTGATCTCTGCGTCGGTGATGTAGGCGCAGGCCAGTTCCCCGGACAAGGCTTCGAGAACTCCGAGAACCGGAAACACCTCTTCCACTTCTTCAACCGTGACCACGGTCACCCATGCGCCGCGATTGGGTTCCAGCCGCACCAGGCCTTCGGATGCCAGCACCTTGAGGGCCTCGCGCATTGGCGTGCGTGACACGCCGAAACGCTCACATAATTCTCTTTCGGGCACCTTGTCGCCGGGCAGCAATTGGCTTTCGACGATCAGAGGCCGGATGCGCTCCACCAGTTCGAGGTGAAGGGACTTTCGTTCAATCACATTGCTATCGGTCATTGCACTCATTTGGTCTCAGGCATCCTGTTTCAGCACCATGTCCAGAAGGCGGGCGACATGCAACGGCTTGCGGTCGGTATTGTCGCTTATCTGATGCCTGCAGGAAGTGCCATCTGCAACAATGATCGCATCAGAATCTGCGGCGCGCACCGCCGGAAGCAGGTCCAGCTCGCCCATTTGCAGGGATATCGCATGCGTGTCAGTTCCATAGCCGAACGCACCGGCCATGCCGCAGCAACTGGTTTCGATCTTTTCGACCGGCGTATCGGGCAGCATTGCCAGCACCTTCTCGATGCTGGACATCACATTCATTGCCTTCTGGTGGCAATGGCCGTGCAGGACGATCTTCGCCTGCGGCGATTTCAATGGCAGATGGAAGGCGGTATTTTCGGACTGGTTGGCGATGAATTCCTCGAACATGACGGCGTGTTTTGCAATCAGGGCTGTCGGCTTGCCGGGCAGGAGGGCGGGGATCTCGTCACGCAGGGTCAAAAGGCAACTCGGTTCAAGGCCGATGATCGGCAGGCCTTTTTCCGCATAGGGCAGGAGTGCCTCGACCAGTCGCTGTGCCTCTTCTTTCGCCTTGTCGACCAGCCCGACGGACAGGAATGTGCGCCCGCAACACAAGGGCCGTCCGCCGTCGGCCGCCTTGACCACATCCAGCGACACGCCGGCCGCCTGCAGAACACGGATCGCCGCGCGCAGGTTTTCAGGCTCGAAATACCGGTTGAAACTGTCGACAAACAGCACCGCTTGCGGTGCAGGACTATCCTGGAGCTCGCTGTCCCTGAAGGGGTTTGCGCTCCATTGCGGCAGTGCGCGTTGTGCGGTGAAGCCGGTGAGCTTTTCCGACAGTCTTGCCAGGCCGGGGATGCGGTCCCGCAGGTTCATCAGGAAGGGAGCCTTGGAAGCCCAGACGGCATAGCGCGGCAGAAAACCGACCAGCCTGTCGTGAAGACCGAGCCCGTTCTTTTTTGCCCGTGCAGACAGCACCTCGATCTTCATGCGGGCCATGTCGACGCCGGTGGGGCACTCGCTCTTGCAGCCCTTGCAGGAAACGCAGAGCTTCATGGTGTCGGCCATCTCGTCAGAGGCGAAGGCATTTGCGCCGAGCTGACCCGAGATTGCCAGGCGCAGCGTGTTGGCGCGGCCGCGGGTCAGGTCCTTTTCCTTGCGGGTGACGCGGAAGGACGGGCACATGACCCCGCCCTTGAGCTTGCGGCAGGCGCCATTGTTGTTGCACATCTCGATGGCGCCCTGGAAACCGCCGCCGCTGCCGGTCCATTCGGACCAGTCGAGCTCGGTCTGCATTTCCGGCACCGAATAATCCGGCGGATAGCGGAACAGCCGCCGGTCATCCATCTTTGGCGGGGACACGATCTTGCCCGGATTGAACAGGCCGCCGGGATCAAAGCGCTGCTTGACCTCGCCGAAATTCGCCACCATCCGCGCACCGAACATCTTCTCGTGGAATTCGGAGCGGACGATGCCGTCGCCATGTTCGCCCGAATGGGAGCCCTTGTAGCGTGCTACCAGGTCAAAACATTCCTCGGCCACGGCGCGCATGGTCCTGACGTCCTGGTCGAGCCTGAGATTGAGAACCGGGCGGACATGCAGGCAGCCGACAGAGGCGTGGGCGTACCAGGTTCCCCTGGTGCCGTGTTTTTCGAAGATGTCCGTCAGTCCTGCCGTGTATTCCGCGAGGTCGGGCAGCTCGACGGCGCAATCCTCGACGAAGGAGACCGGTTTTCCGTCTGTCTTCATCGACATCATGATGTTGAGCCCGGATTTGCGCAGCTCGGCGATCTGGTTTTGCAGAACAGGGTCGGTGACCGAGGTCACGCCGCCCCATTGTTTGCCCGTTCCCGACCAGGCGAATCCGAGATCCCCCATCATCTCCTCCAACTGACACAGCTTGACCGCGTTGTCGGCCTGATCCTCCTCGATGAATTCGACCAGCAGGAGTGCCGCCGGGTCGCCGGTGACAAAATTCTCGATGGTGCGGCGGAACATCGGAATGTCACGCGCCAGCGCGATCATGGTCGAATCCACCAGCTCCACGCCCTGCGGCATCAGGGTGACCAGATGCTGCGCCGCATCCATGGCCTGATAGAATGTCGGGAAGTGGCAGACACCGATCGCCTTGCCTGAAATCAGCGGCGAGAGCTTCAGCTCGATCGCGGTCGAATAGGCGAGCGTTCCCTCCGAGCCGACCAGCAGATGGGCCAGGTTGTTGGGGGCCGCGCCGGGGACCAGGGCATCGATATTGTAGCCGCCGACGCGGCGCATCACATTTGGAAAACGCGCATCGATTTCCGCGGCTTCCCGGGCGCCGAGCGCCAGAAGATCCGCCGAGAGCGCTTTGTAGGCCGCGGACTGGCCGCTGCTGTCCGGCCCGAAATGGTGCTTGCTGCCATCGGCCATGACGGCTTCGATCGACAGCACATTGTCGCGCATCATGCCGTAGCGGAGGGATTTCCCGCCGCATGAATTGTTGGCCGCCATGCCGCCGATGGTGGCCCGTGAGGCGGTGGACACATCGACAGGAAACCAGAGGCCATGCTGCTTGAGTGCGCGGTTGAGCTCATCGAGAACGATGCCGGGGCGAACCACACAGCGCATGTTGTCGACGTCGAGTTCCAGGATGTCGTTGAAATACTGGGTGTTGTCGAGAACCAGCGCCTCGTTGACGGTCTGGCCGCATTGCGAGGTTCCGCCGCCCTCGGCGAGGACCGGCACGGCCTGTTCGCGGGCAATGTCGATGGCGGCGTGGATGTCGTCTTCGGATCTGGGCGAGAGAATCCCGAGCGGCATCATCTGGTAAAACGAGGCATCGGTTGCGTAACGGCCGCGGGAAAACCGGTCGAACATGATGTCGCCCTGGACACGCTTGGAAAGGGTTTGAGCAAGATTCGACACGTGATCCACCTGGCCAGAAAATACGGAAACGAGAATTTTGTTGACTTAATTATGAATTCAAAATGTAATCTACACAACGACAAAGATGCTGCATGACGCCGGTCGGACCAAAAAGACCGGGTGAGACGCGGACGAAATCCCGGGGGGATCATGAGACAGACAGGACATCACTTCTTGCAGATACCAGGACCGAGCTCGGTGCCTGGACGCATCCTGCGGGCGATCTCGGCGCAGACCATCGATCATCGCGGACCGGATTTTGCCAAGGTCGGGATGCAGGCGCTGACCGGTCTGAAGACAATCTTCAAGACGGAGCAGAATGTCTTCATCTATCCGTCCTCGGGCACCGGCGCCTGGGAAGCGGCGCTGGTCAACACGCTGTCGCCGGGTGACCGGGTGCTGATGTTCGAGACCGGTCATTTCGCCACCCTGTGGAAAAAGATCGCCGAGCAGCTGAAGCTGAAAGCCGAATTCATCGAAAGTGACTGGCGCGGCGGCGCCGATCCCGACCAGATCGAAGCCTATCTGGCGGAAGACACTGCCCATGAGATCAAGGCCGTCTGTGTGGTGCACAACGAGACGTCGACCGGATCGGTCTCGCCAATTGCCGCCATTCGCAAGGCGATCGACAATGCGGGGCACCCGGCGCTGCTGATGGTGGATACGATTTCCGGCCTTGCCTCGCTCGACTACAATCATGACGAATGGGGTGTCGATGTCACCGTGTCGGGATCGCAGAAGGGGCTGATGCTGCCGCCCGGGCTGTCGTTCAACGCGGTCAGCGAAAAGGCAATGGCCGCCAACAAGACGGCGGGCCTGCAGCGCTCCTACTGGGACTGGGCCGACATGGTCGGCCCCAACAAGACCGGATACTTTCCCTATACGCCAAGCACCAACCTTCTCTACGGCCTCAATGAAGCGATCGAGATGCTGCATGAGGAGGGGCTCGAGAACGTGTTTTCACGGCATCAGCGCCACGGACGGGCGGCGCGCGCGGCGGTCCGGGGCTGGGGGCTCGAGGTGCTGTGTTCAAAACAGGGCCAGGAAAGCGGCGTGCTGACGGCCGTTCTCATGCCCGAAGGGCACAGCGCCGATCAGTTCCGGGCAACGACCCTGAAACATTTCAACATGTCGCTGGGCAATGGCCTGTCCAAGGTCGCTGACCAGGTGTTCCGGATCGGCCATCTGGGCGACTTCAACGACCTGATGCTGGTGGCCACTCTGGCCGGTGTGGAGATGGGCCTGAAACAGGCCGGCGTTCCCCATAGAGACGGGGGTGTAAGTGCTGCAATGGAATTGCTTGGCGTGGATAGGACAAGCGTTGCGGCGGAGTAAAAATCACTGAATCGAAACAGTCTACTGGGAGGAAGACCAATGAAATTTATCGCAAGAATGCTTGCAACAACCGCAGCCCTCGGCATCGCAGGCAGCGCTTTCGCTGCTGACATGACCATGAAATTCGGGCATGTCGGTGCGCCGGGATCATTGTTTGAAGCCAGCGTCAACAATTTTGCGGAATGTGTGAACTCGACAAGCGACGGCAAGGTCGAGGTTCAGACCTTCGGTTCCTCGCAGCTCGGCAAGGACAAGGAGCTGCTGCAGAAGCTCAAGCTCGGCCAGGTCGACTTTGCCCTGCCATCCTCGGTGATGTCGTCGGTTGATGATGTGTTCGGCATTTTCGAGATGCCCTACATCATTTCGGACCGTGACCACATGCGCCGGGTCCAGGGGGAGATGATGGACAAGTTCCAGTCGGCCGCCGAGGCCAAGGGCTATCACATCGTCGGTCTTGCCGAAAACGGCTTCCGTCACATCACCAACAACACCCGTCCCATCAACGTTCCTTCCGATCTTGAAGGGATCAAGCTGCGCACCCCGAACGGTGTCTGGCGTGTCTCGATGTTCAAGCTCTACGGCGCCAATCCGACGCCGATGGCATTTTCCGACGTCTTCACTGCCTTGCAGACAGGCGTGATGGATGGCCAGGAAAATCCTTACGCGCAGATCGCTTCTGCAAAATTCCAGGAAGTGCAGAAATATCTGTCGATCACGGGCCACGTCTACACCCCGGCCTATATTCTCGCATCGCAGAAGAGCTTCTCGAAACTGCCTGAGGATGTGCAGGCGATGCTGACCGATTGCGCAAGCAAGACCCAGGATTTCACCTATGAGAAGGCGGCCCAGCTCGAAACCGAGCTGCTCGACGTCATCAAGGCGGCAGGCGTCGAGGTCAACGAGGCTGACAAGGCGGCGTTCATCGAGGCCTCCAAGCCGATTTACGAGGCCTTCGCGAAAGAGGTTGATAGCGGTCAGGAGATGATCGACCAGGTTCTCAGCCTTGCCAGCGGCAGCTGAGATTTCATCGGGCAACAGGTCTGAGGCCTGTTGCCCGCTCATCTGACACTGCCGTCACGTGGTGGTCAGCCTTGTCTGACCACTGCGGAATTCTCCTGAAAAATCAGAACAGACAGGTCCGCAATGGAGCAAACCTCGCCCCCCTTTGTTCACAAGATCACGGCGGTCCTGGGCAAGATACTCGAATGGATCACCATCGTGCTGATGGTCGTGCTGACCGTCATCGTGACGGCTGCCGTCATCGCGCGGCTGATGGGGCAAAGCTTTTCCTGGTATGATGAAGTGGCCGCGATCCTGCTGGCCTGGATCACCTATTACGGGTCGGCGCTTGCCGCCCTGCACCGCCGTCATATCGGATTTGACACGGTGCTGCTTGCTCTGCCGCCTGCATTGCGGATGGCTGCGCTGCTTCTGGGTGAAGCGATCGTGCTGGTGTTCTTCATCCTGATGGCGCGGGCCGGGTTTCAGGTGCTCGAAGTGCTTGAAGGCGACACGCTGATCTCGATCACCTGGGTTCCTGTTCAACTGACCCAGTCGGTGATCCCGATCGGTGCGCTCCTGTTCATCCTGTGCCAGCTTCTGAGCCTGCCAGGCTACTGGAAAACCACCGCTGCGGGGATTTCGCTCGAACATGCCGAGATCGAGGAAGAAGTCGAAGCCGAGCTTGAAAAAAACAAGGACCGTGTCTGATGCTGATATTCGCCATTTTTGTCGGGTTGATGCTGATGATCTGCATCAATGTTCCCATCGCCGTGGCTCTGGCCATGTGCGGCGTCATCGGCCTGGTCCTGACCGAAGGCGTCGACAGCCTGGTGACCATCGCGCTGGACATGTATGACGGCTCGACCAAATTCTCGCTGATCGCCATCCCGATGTTCGTTCTGGCCGGCGCCATCATGAATGCCGGCGGGATAACCGACCGGCTGATCAATTTTGTCTCCAGCCTGATCGGCTTTGTCCGCGGCGGGCTTGCGATGGTCAATATCGGGGTGTCGCTGTTCTTTGCCGAAATCTCCGGATCCGCGGTGGCCGATGTGGCGGCCATGGGCTCGATCCTGATCCCGCAAATGAAGAAGCGCGGCTACAGCAAGGAATTCTCGGCCGCTGTCACCTCGTCGTCGGCCTCTCTCGCCATCATCATTCCGCCGTCGATTCCGATGATCCTTTACGCGGCTTCGGCCAATACATCGGTCGAACAGCTCTTCGTCGCCGGCGTGGTGCCTGGTCTGCTCGGCGCGGCGGGCCTGATGGGCGTCGCCTACTTCTTTGCAAAGCGCTACAATTTCCCCACCGAAGAAGCCTTCAACATGCCGCGTGTGCGCGAGACATTCGTCGATGCGCTTCCCGCCTTCGGATTGCCGATCATTATTCTTGGCGGCATCTTCGGCGGCTTTGTGACTGCGACGGAGGCCGCGGGCTTGGCCGTTCTGGCCGCCATCGTGGTGTCGGCCTGGTACCGCAACATCGACTGGAGCCACCTGCGGCGCGCCATGCTCGACGGCGGTATCCAGACCGCGGTCGTCATGCTCCTGGTTGCAGCTTCGGTTCTGATGGGGGGCTTTCTGACCCGCGCCCAGATTCCGCAGCAATTGGCCGAGAGCATACTGTCGATCACCACCCAGCAATGGGCGATCCTGCTCATTCTGAATTTCTTCTTCCTCATCATCGGCTTCTTCCTGCACTCGGCCGCGGCCATCATTCTCGTCATCCCGATCGTGATCCCGCTGATCACGGCCGCGGGCATTGATCCGGTGCATTTCGGCCTGATCGTCACGCTCAACCTGGCCATCGGCCAGCAGACGCCGCCGGTGGCATCGGTCCTGATCACCGCCTGTTCGGTGGCGCGGGCCAATATCTGGGAGGTCTCGAAGGTCAATGTCTGGTTTGTCGGGGTGCTTCTGGCGGTGCTGATGCTGTGCACCTATGTGCCTTCTGTCCCGATGTTCCTCGTGGAGTATTTCTACCGATGACCGACATCACACCTGACCTTTCAGAGGAATTGCGGGGCAAAACTCTGTGGATGACGTTCAACCGCCCCGCAAGCCGCAATGCTTTGACATTCGAGATGTACGAGGCGCTCGCCAAAACCTGCCGGGAAGTGCCGACAGACGGCTCGGTGACCGCGATTGTGCTGTCCGGCGCCGGCGGCAAGGCCTTTGCGGCCGGAACAGACATGACCCAGTTCAGGGCTTTCGAGACGCCGCAGGACGCGCTCGACTACGAGGCGCGGATCAACCGCGTTCTTGATGCGGTCGAGCGCTGCGCGCTGCCGACCATTGCCGCGATCAACGGTGCGTGCACCGGAGGAGGCGCCTCCATTGCCGCCGCCTGTGATCTGCGGATTGCCTCGGCCGGCCTGAAATTCGGCTTTCCGATCGCCAAGACGCTTGGCAATTGCCTGGCGGCGGCAAACATTGCGCGGCTTTCGGATCTGGTCGGATCCGGGCGTGTCCGCGAACTGATCTTCACCGCAAGGCTGATGGGAGGCGAGGAAGCCCTTTCGGCCGGCCTGATCAGCGAAATCTTGACAGATGAAGCATCATTGCTGGCCCGCGCAGCGGAGCTCGCAGATCATATCGGAGGCATGGCGCCGCTGACCTTGCGGGCCACGAAGGAGGCCATGCGCCGTAACCGGATGGCCACACAGGTGGATGACGATGACCTGATCACCATGTGCTATATGAGTGATGATTTCCGCATGGGCATGGAAGCCTTCCTTGGCAAAACCAAGCCGGAGTGGAAGGGCACATGACGGCATCATTCGGCCCACTTGCGGATATGAAGGTCATCGAACTGGCTCACATCATGGCCGGCCCTGTCTGCGGGCTCATGCTGGCCGACATGGGGGCCGATGTGATCAAGGTGGAAAAGCCCGCGGGTGATGACAGCCGCAGGTTTGTGCCACCTGAAATCGAAGGTGAGTCCGCAGCCTACATGATGATGAACCGCAACAAGCGCGGCATTGCGCTCAATCTCAAGGATCCGGCAGGGCTCGATGTCCTGCACAAGCTCTTGCTGGATGCGGATGTGGTGATTGAAAATTACCGGCTGGGCACGATGGACCGTCTGGGGCTGGGCTATGACGAGCTGTCGAGGCTCAATCCGCGGCTGATCTATTGCGAGATCTCGGGCTTTGGCCGGACCGGGCCTTATGCGCAGCGCGGCGGGTTTGATCTCATTGCCCAGGGCATGTCCGGGCTGATGTCGATCACCGGCGAGGGACCGGGCCGGCCCCCGGTGAAGGTCGCCGCGCCGATCTCCGACATCAATGCAGGCATTCTGGCTGCCATGGGGGTGTCCGCCGCCTATGCCAATGTGCTCAGGACCGGGAAGGGGCAGAGGGTCGACACGTCGCTGTTCGAGGCGGCGATTGTGCAGACCTACTGGCAATCGGCCATCGCCTTTGCCACCGGCGAAAATCCGCAGCCGCTGGGCTCGGCGCATCCCCTCAACGCGCCTTACCAGTCATTTGAGACCAGCGACGGTTGGGTCAATGTCGGGGCTGCCAATCAGAGCAACTGGTTGAGATTTCTCGAGGTCATCTCTGCGCCTGAGCTTGATGCCGATCCGCGGTTTTCCTCGAACCTGCAGCGCATGAGGAACTTGCCAGCACTGGTCCGGATCCTCGACGGCTATCTCAAAAAGGACACCACCGCGAACTGGCTTGCCCGGATGGAACAGGCGCAGTTGCCGGCCGGCCCGGTTCTCGACATCCTGCAGATGCACGAGGATCCGCAGGCTCTGGCCCGCGACATGATCGTCGAACTCGACCACCCGCAGGCGGGGCCGGTCAAGACCCTCGGGCACCCGGTGAAATTCAGTGAAACACCGGCCGAAATCACGCGGGCCGCGCCGCTTCTGGGGCAGCACACGCGAGAGGTGCTGGCGGAGATGGGCTATGCCGCTGCAGAGATCGAGACATTGGTGGGCAGCCACGCCGTCATTGCGGCCTGACAGGACGAATGGCGCCGGCAGGGTTGCCGGCGAGAAGACAGACGCAATTCGATTATCGGAAATTTCGGGAGATCAAGTCTTGGAACTCAATTTGCAGACCGCACAATCCATTGTCTCGTTTGCGCTGGACTGGCGCAAGAAGCAGAACATGCAGCCGCTGACAGTCGCGGTTCTCGACAGTGGCGGATTCCTGATTGCGCTCGCCCGGGAAGACGGCATGAGCAATCTGCGCCCTGAAATCGCGCAGGGAAAGGCCCGCGGCGCGGTTGCCATGGGGCTCGGCTCACGCGCCCTGTTCGAGCGCGCCCAGGCGCAGCCCTTTTTCATCCAGTCGATGAACACGCTCGCGGCAGGCTCTCTCGTTCCGGTGCCGGGCGGCGTGCTGATCAAGGCCGATGGAACCCTGGTGGGCGCAGTCGGCATTACCGGTGATACGTCCGACAATGATGAAGCCTGCGCCATTGCCGCGATCGAAGCGGCGGGATTTACCGCCGATGGCGGGTGACTTACTCCGCTCAGCCGTGAGGGTGATGTCTTCCGGGGCGTTGTTTTCCGGCGCTCAGGGCGCCGGCGGGCGGCGGTAGCCGTTGGCCATGAGGCTGCAGGTCACGATGACCGCAGCTCCCAGCAGTTCACGCGTGGAGGCGGTCTCGGCAAAGAGGAAATATCCGATGGCCAGGGCAAACAGGATCCGCACATAGGGGAAGGTGGCAAGTGCCGAGACTTCGCCATAGCGGTAGGCTTCGACGGTGAAGAGCATGCCGAGGGTGCCGAGGCTGCCCGCAGCAAGCAGCAGCATGAAATCGGAGAGGCCGAGGCTGCTCCAGCCCGAAACCGCGCCCGGCAGGGTTCCGGCACAGGCCACCAGGCCGATCCAGAACATGATCGTCGCGGTGTGCTCGGTGCGGGCCAGAACCCGGTTCTGGAAGATCAGCACGGCCGCGGCAAGGGCCGAACCCAGCCCGAAAAGCACGCCCGGCTCGACTGTCAGACCGTTGACTTCGCTGGCCAGAATGACACCGCCAAATCCCAGGACGGTGGTCAGCGCACGCCGCGCGCCGATCCTTTCGCCCAGCACCAGCGGCGCCATCGCCACCACAAACAGCGACGTGGTGAAGGTGAGCGTCGAGGCCAGAGCGAGATCAAGGTTCTGGAAACTGGCGTAATAGAGCCACCAGCACACAAGACTGGTGAGGCCGCGCAGCACCAGCCTTGGCCAGCGCGGCGAGCCGAACAAGGCGGGCCGGCGGATACCGATCCACAGGGCCACGATCACCAACTGGCACATGGACCGGAAAAAGATGATCTGGGCGAAGGGCACGTCCGGCGACAGGAAGCGCAGCACCGTCACATCGGCGGTGAACACGGCGGCTGCGGCCACCAGCAGGGCTGCGCCATAGCGATTGTCGGGTACCGCCTGCGTGGTCATCTTCGGCGGTAGGGGCCGAAATCGGCAGGCGCGATATCCGCGATCTGCCGCATGATCTCGACCCAGGCCGCCAGCCCGTCGGGGATCGATGACAGCCGGAAAAACTCGTTCGGTGCGTGGAAATTCTCGTCCGACAGCGCAAAGGAAAACATCACCGTATCCAGCCCCAGCACCCGGGAGACGATCTCGGTCAAGGGCAGCGACGCACCGATCCGGACCTTGAGAGGCTGCTGGCCGGTGGTCTGTTGAAGGGCATTCATCGCCGCGCCCAGCAGCGGATGGCCGGCCGGAACGGCATAGGCGCCTGCCTGTCCGCGCTCGCCGTGGATCTCAAGTGTTGCACAGGGCGGAAGCTGCGATCTGAGGTGATCGACGACGGCCTGTTTGGCCGCTTGCGGATCCTGGCCGGGAACAAGCCGCATGGTGAGCTTGGCAAAGGCTTCGCTGGGGATCACCGTCTTGGAGCCCGCGCCGGTATAGCCGCCCCACATGCCGTTGACGTCGACCGTGGGCCGCATCCATAGCCGTTCCAGCGTGGAATAGCCGGTCTCGCCAGATGGCTGCGCCGAAATGGCGGCAAAGGCCGCCTGTTCGTCATAGGGGATGGCCGCGATCTCGTCGCGCTCGGCCTCGGTGGGTTCGGCAACGCCATCATAGAATCCCGCTGCCGCCACATGGCCCTGCGCGTCGTGCAGACTGGCGATGAGCGTTGAAAGCACGTGCAGCGGATTGGCGACGATGCCGCCATAGCGGCCCGAATGCAGATCCTGTCCCGCGGTCTGTACCCGGATTTCAAAGCCGGCATTGCCGCGCGAGCCGACATTCAGCGTGACCAGGTCGGGCCGCCAGCGGGCGCCGTCGGCCGACAGCACGGCGTCGGCTGCCAGCAGATCCCGGTGGGTCTCGAGTATTCCCGGCAGGGAGGGCGAGCCGGTCTCTTCCTCGCCTTCGATGAGCAGCTTGACGTTGACGGGCAGTTGTCCCTCAACCGCGACAAAGGCTGCCAGCGTGTCGAGCGCAATCAGCATCGGTGCCTTGTCGTCGGAAATCCCGCGGCCATAAAGCCTGCCGTCGCGCTCCACCGCCTCGAATGGCGGCGTCTGCCATTTGTCCAGCGGATCGGACGGCTGCACGTCGTAATGCGCATAGACCAGAATTGTCGGTTTGCCCGGCGCGTCCAGCCGTTCGGCATAGATCGCAGGCTGGCCGCTGCCGTCTGCGGGCGACAGACGCCGGCGGTGCTGGAATCCCATCCCAACGAGCCGGGTCTCGATGATCCGGCGGGCGTTTTCCATGCCCTGCGCCATGGCGGGATCCGCCCCGACCGACGGGCAGGCTACCAGGGCCTTGAGGGTCTCGATCAGCTCAGGCTGGCGGGCAAGCGCATGGGAGAGGACGGGATCTGTTTCGGTATCGGTCATGAAGGTCTCTTCAGGTTACGCCGCCATCGACGCTGAGAATCTGGCCGGTGATCCAGCCGGCATCGTCGGATGCCAGGAAGGCTGCGGCTGCGGCAATGTCTTCGGGTGTGCCCAGCCTGCGAGTGTGGATACGGTTCATCACCTGGGCCTGTCCATCCGGCCCGAAAGCATCCCACTGGCGGCGCGAGGCAGGGTTGGACAGGATGAAGCCGGGGGCGATGGAATTGACGCAGATGCCATGTTGCCCAAGTTCGAGGCTGAGCTGCTTGGTCAGGCCCACCAGGGCATGCTTGGCCGCCGTATAGGCGTGGATGCCGGTCAGGCTGGGCCGCAATCCTGCGCCCGAGCTGATGGTCACGATCCGTCCCCAAGCCGAAGCCTTCATCGCCGGGACCAGCGCCTGCGACAGATAGAGCGCGGAATCGACATTGACCGCGAAGATCTTGTGCCAGGCATCGGGCTCGACGTCTTCCAGCGGTGTGCCGGTCTGGTTGCACACACCACCGGCGGCGTTGACCAAGATATCGGCTGCGCCATGGTCGGTGGCCATCCGTGCTGTCATTTCCTTAACGGAGGCGGGTTCGCCCAGATCGGCGCCCAGCGCGGGCAAGCCCAATTGCGCCGCTGCCTGCTGCAGCGCGTCGCCGGGCAGATCGGTGACAACCACTCTTGCCCCGTTGGCTGCCAGACGCGCGGCAATCGCCGAGCCGATGCCGCCGACCACCCCGGTGACAAGTGCCGTGCGCGCGGTCATGCCAGCACCCGGGTCAGTTCGTGAAACGTCTCCGACGACATCTCGCGGCGGCCGTCCTCTATGTCGTGGATCAGTTCGACCAGGCGGCGCAGCAAGGGCGTGTCGACGCCATGGCGGGCAGCGATGAGGGCCACCGCCCCGACCTGGGGGTCGACCTCGGTCTTGCGTTTGCGCACGGCCAGATCGCGGTAGATGCCGGTGTGGGTCTTGGCTGTCCCGGAATTGAACTCCGCCAGATCGGCAAGGCTTTGCAGGGCGGCAGCGTCTGCGGCGCCGGGCATGAACGCGCCGGGCTCGAAGCCGTTGAAGGGTTTGGGGTCGACGCCTTCGGCAACCGCGGTGCGCATGACTTCGCGCGCCAGGCCGATCAGTGCCGGGCCACGCGCGGGATCGGCGAAATTCTTGGTCATGCTGTCGGGCGTCAGCGCTGTGGCAAACAGCATCGCGCCATAGCCGAGTTTGCCCCAAAGATAGGCCCAGATATCCTGAGTCAGCACCGCATCGGGCTCGAAAATCTGCAACAGCGCGTGCATCTCGGCGGCGCGTGGGCGCGCGCTGCCGTCGATCTCGCCGACCACGACTGCCCCGCGATTTCCAAACAGGATCCGGCCCGGTGCAATCCAGTCCGCGCCGTAATTGACGAAGGCGCCCATGGTGCGATTTTCGCCCACACGTGCTGCGATGGTGTGTTCATTGAGCCCGTTCTGGGCCGACAGCACGAAGCCGTCTTCTGCCAGATGCGGCATGAGCTCGTCGAGCGCGCTGTCCGTTGCCTGTGCCTTGACCGCCAGCACGATGCGGCTGTAGCTGCCCTGCACCTGATCCGGGGTGACGCATGGCACCACCTGGGTGAATTCCTCCACCGGTCCTTCGATCCTGAGCCCGGTGGTGGCGCAGGCGGTGACATGCTCGGAGACGATATCCACCATCAACACCGGCACGCCGGCCCGCGCCCAATAGGCGCCCAGAATGCCACCGATGGCGCCCGCGCCCCAGATCAGAACCGGCTCATCCATTGTCAAGATCCGCCCAAGGTCCCTCTAGCACGGCGCGGGTCTCGGCCACACCGGTCTCCCAGATTTCCAGCATCTCCGCATCCGGACGCTGCCACAGCCCGCCAAAGGAGCCGTCGCCCAGCACCTCGCGGGCCATCGCCGGCGGCGAGGCGCGCATCAGCGCCATGTCGACCATCGGCTTTGACCCGTCGGGCGCCGCCGCATGGGCCAGCCGCGTCCATGGAAAATTCTCCATCCAGTTGGCGTGCGATCCGCTGGTGTCGATGGATTGTATCTTTGCCCAGGTCGCGGGCGCGTTCCACCAGTTGTGGAACTTGATCGAGACATCGCCATGCTCGGCCATGAGTTCCTGGGCCAGGGCAGCCACCGGATTGTTGCCGCCATGGCCGTTGACGATCAGGATCCGCCGGAACCCGGCCCGCCGCAGCGAGGCGACGATGTCGCGGACAACGGCCAGCAATGTCTCCACCCGCAGGCAGATGGTGCCGGGATAGGCGTTGAAATAGGGTGCCAGACCGTAGGGCATCACCGGAAACACCGGCACGTTGAGCGGCTCGGCCGCCTCGCAGGCAACTTTTTCGGCCAGGATCATGTCCACGCACAGCGACAGCTGCGCGTGTTGCTCGGTCGAGCCGATGGGCAGGATGCAGCTCGGGTTGCGGGCGGCGGCTGCCTCGACATCACGCCAGTTCATTTCGGCAACCTTCATTGCGGCTTTCCTTCCTGTGCGGTTCCTGCTTGCGGCATTGCTTCGGGTGGCAGTTCGCCGGCCCAGTCCTGTGCCCCCAGCACCACCTTGGACATCAGTTCAAACAGCATCTGCCGCTCTCCTTCCGACAGGACCTTGAGCATCCGTTTTTCCTGGGCCTCGAAAGCGGGGCGGGTCTTGTGAAACAGCGCCCAGCCCTTTTCCGACAGGTGCAGGGTCTGCTTGCGGCCACCGCCGGGCGCCTTGCTGCGCGCCTCGATCAGGCCGGTCAGTTCCAGCCGGTTGATGGCGCGGCTGAGCGTGTTCTTCGGGAAGCCGGAGGTGTGGGAGATATCCCGGGCGCTGCCGCCATCGGCCAGAGCCAGCGAATACAGCACCACATATTCCGGCCGCTTGAGGCCGAAAGTGTCGTGAATCCAGCTGTAAAGCGGCGTGTTGTAGAGCAGCGCGAGATAGTTGACCCGAAATGTGAAAGGGCAGGGATTGCCCCATAATTTGGCATCGAGCATTCCGGGACCCTGTTCGGCGCCCTGTTTGCCGAATTCTTGAGCATAGGCGGTTTGCGGCCCTGACATAATTTAGGCAACCCTCTTTTGTGCGACTTTGAGTTCCAAAATGAACTTGACTGCTACATTATCTCAGCACATTCTGCTAAAGCAAGTTCCAAATGGGACACCATTCAACTGACGACAACGGGACGGGGTTTGGCGCCTCAACCGGCGACGGGAAAGGAACACCATGAAATACCTGAACTTCCTTACACCTCTGACGTTTGCTCTTGGCCTGGCTGCGGCGGGCGCCGCATCGGCGCAGACCCTGACGGTCGGAGTGCGCGGCGGACCGGAATCGATGGATCCGCATTTCTCCGCTCTTGGATCTCACGCGGAAGCGGCCAAGCACATCTTCGACACGCTGGTCTGGTCGGGGACCGACCTGCAGATCGAGCCGGGCTTGGCCACAAGCTGGTCGCCGATTGACGATGACACCTGGGAATTCAAGCTGCGCGAGGGCGTCAAGTTCCATGACGGCTCCGATTTCGATGCAGAGGATGTGAAGTTCTCGATCGAACGCATTCCGGTCGTCACGGGTCCCACCACCACGGCGATCTATGTCCGGCGCGTGGCCGGCGTCGACATCATCGACCCTTACACTCTGCATATCCATACCGACGGCCAGGCGGCGACGCTGCCCAATGACTTCATCCGTCTGTTCATCGTCTCGTCAGAGGCGGCGGCTGACTATTCCACGCCAGAGACTGCTTCCGAGGGTTTCAATTCCGGCGCGGCAACCATCGGAACCGGGCCTTACAAATATGTGAGCTGGGAGCCGAAAGGCGATCTGGTGCTGGAGCGCAATGATGACTACTGGCGCGGGACGGGCGCCTGGGAAACCGTGATCCGCAAGGAAATTCCCAATGACAGCTCGCGTCTGGCGGCCTTGAAGGCCGGGCAGGTTGATGTGATCAACTATGTCTCCTCGGTCGACTATCTGGCGCTGGAACGTGATGCAAATGTGGATGCGATCAAGGGCGACAGTGTCTACATCATGAACCTGCAGCTGGACCAACGTGAAAAGACACCGATGGTGCGTGCCATTGACGGCTCGGAGCTGGCTGAAAATCCATTCCGCGATCTGAAGGTGCGTCAGGCCATCGACTATGCCATTGACCGCGAAACCATGGTCGAAGTGGTGCTCGAAGGGCTCGGCAAGCCGGCAAACCAGATGATGCCTGCAGGCTTTTTCGGTTCGAGCGAAGCCATTCCGATGCCCGAATATGATCCGGCCAAAGCCAAGGCGCTTCTGGCGGATGCGGGCTATCCCGACGGGTTCGAGGTGGATCTCTATTGCACCGCAGACCGTCTGCCCGGTGATGGTGCGATCTGCCAGGGTCTGGGCCAGATGCTGACCCAGGTCGGCATCAAGACCAATGTCAACGCCATCTCGAAAACCGTCTATTTCCCCGCCCAGGCGCGGCTTGACTATTCGATGTTCATGAATGGCTGGGGCACGTTGACGGGCGAGGCATCCTACACTCTGGGCGGCCTGGCGCATTCCAACAATCCTGACGTCAAGCTCGGTGCCTACAACCGCATCGAATATCTCAACAAAGATGTCGACACGCTGTTGCAGGACGGCGCCAAGATGATGGATGCGGACCAGCGCCGTGCCACTTACGAAGAAGCGATGGAGAAGGTGATGGCAGACAAGGCCTATATCTCCCTGGTCCAGCTGCAGACGGTCTGGGGTGCAAAGGCCGGCATGCTGGAATTCGCGCCACGGTTTGACGAAGACACGCTGGCGTTCTTCATCAAGCCTGCGGAATGAACCGACGCACGACATAAGACAGAAGGCCGGGCGGCAGACACGCCGCCCGGCCTTTGCTTTACGCCAAGGGAGAGCTGATGCTCGGCTTCATCATCCAGCGATTGATCCAGGCAACCGGCGTCATGGCGGTGATGTCGGTCATCGTCTTCTGCGGGGTCTATGCGATCGGCAATCCGATCGACATCGTGATCCCGCCCGAAGCAACCCAGGAAATCCGCGCCGAAGCGATCCGGCGGCTCGGCCTCGACCGGCCCCTCTACGAGCAGTATTTCATTTTCATCTCCAACCTGCTGCAGGGCGATCTCGGCCGCTCCTTCGTCTACAACATTCCGGTGCTCGATCTCATCGGCACGCGCTTGCCCGCAACGCTCGAGCTGGTGCTGATATCGGTCCTGTCTGCAACCTTTCTGGGTGTAAGTCTCGGCATCTATGCCGGTTACCGGCCCGACAGCTGGGTGTCGAAAATGATCATGGCCGTCTCTGTTCTGGGCTTTTCGGTGCCGTCATTCTGGGTGGGGCTGATCCTGATCCTGTTCTTCGCGGTCAATCTCGGCTGGCTGCCTGCGGGCGGGCGCGGTGAAACCGTCGAAATATGGGGTGTCGCCTGGTCGTTCCCGACGCTCAACGGGCTGTCCCATATCGTTCTGCCGGCGGTCAATCTGGCGCTGTTCAAGCTGGCGATGATGATCCGTCTTGCCCGGGCGGGCACCCGCGAGATCATGCTCACCGACACCATCAAATTCGCCCGCGCCGCAGGCCTGTCCGAATCCACCATCCTGCGCCGCCATCTGCTCAAGCTCATCTCCATCCCGATCATCACGGTTTTCGGGCTCGAGCTGGGATCAACCCTGGCGTTCGCCGTTGTGACCGAGACGATTTTTTCATGGCCTGGCGTGGGCAAGCTGATCATTGACAGCATCACCGTGCTCGACCGGCCCGTCATGGTCGCCTACCTGATCCTGGTGGCTTTCCTGTTCGTCACCATCAATTTCGTGATCGATCTGGTCTTTGCGCTGATCGATCCGCGCGTACGCCACGGGGTGTCGGCATGAGCAATCAGAGCACACCGCTCCGCCGGTTCTGGGCGGAATTTCGGGAAAACAGGATCGCTGTGCTGGCCCTTGGGGTGGTTGTGCTGATGATCCTCCTGGCGCTGTTTGCCGCGCTGATATCACCCCAGAACCCCTATGACCTGGCAAATCTGTCGTTGATGGACAGCCGCCGTCCGCCCGGCTTTGTCGGCTCAGGCGGCTACACCCATATTCTGGGCACCGATCCACAGGGGCGCGACCTGTTGTCGGCGATCTTTTACGGCTTGCAGATTTCCATCCAGATCGGTCTTGCTGCTGGCCTGGTCTCGCTCAGCATCGGCACGGCGCTGGGGATCACGGCTGCCTATGTCGGCGGACGGATCGAGGCCCTGATCATGCGGCTGGTCGATTTGCAGCTGTCTTTCCCGGCGATCCTGCTGGCGCTGGTGATCGTGGCTCTGCTGGGCCAGGGCAAGGCGCAGCTGATCGGCGCCCTGGTGGCGGCGCAATATGCCTATTTCGCCCGCACGGCCTATGGCGCCGCCAAGGCCGAACGCGGCAAGGATTATATCGAGGCCGCACTGGCCACCCCGCTCAGCGGCCGGTTGGTTGTGATGCGCCATCTTCTGCCCAATTGCACGCCACCGCTGATCGTGGTGGCGACGGTGCAGATCGCCAATTCGATCTCGCTCGAGGCGACGCTGAGCTTTCTCGGCCTTGGCCTGCCGGTCACCGAACCCTCGCTCGGCATGCTGATCGCCAACGGCTTTCCCTACATGATGAGCGGTCGCTACTGGATTTCGGTCTATCCCGGCGTGGCCCTGATCATCCTGATTGTGGCCATCAACATTGTCGGCGATCAGGTGCGCGACCAATTCAATCCAAGGCTGCGCAAATGAGCGATCCTGTCCTGAGTGTTGAAAATCTGAGCACCCATTTCTTTACTCGCGCGGGCGTGGTCAAGGCGGTGGATGGTGTGTCCTTCGATCTGGCCAGGGGCGAGATCATGGGGCTGGTGGGCGAAAGCGGATCGGGAAAGACGGTGACCGGATTCTCGCTGCTGGGGCTGGTCGATGCACCCGGCAGCATCGTCGAAGGCTCAATCAGGCTCAACGGCACCGAGCTGACGACGCTGTCGCAAAAGGAGCTGCGCCGCCGCCGCGGCCGCGACATCTCGATGATCTTTCAGGATCCGATTGCAACGTTGAACCCGATGCTGACCATCGGCCAGCAGATGAAGCTGGCGATCGATGCCCATGAAAGCCTTAGCCGCAGTGCTGCCGAGGCGCGGGCGGCAGACTTGCTGACCCAGGTCGGTATTCCGTCGGCTCAGGCGCGGTTAAGGGCCTATCCGCATGAATTTTCCGGCGGCATGCGGCAACGCGTGGCCATTGCTATTGCATTGCTGCACCGCCCAGCGGTGATCGTCGCGGATGAGCCGACAACGGCGCTGGATGTCTCGATCCAGGCGCAGATATTGTTTCAGATGCGCGACCTTGCGGCCGAGACAGGCACGGCGATGATCTGGATCAGCCATGATCTGGCGGTGGTCTCGAGCCTCGCCAGCAAACTGGCGGTGATGTATGCAGGCCGGATTGTCGAGCAGGGGCCAACGGCGACCTTGCTGCGCGATCCGCGCCATCCCTATACTGCCGGCCTGATTGCTTCGCTGCCGGCAACGGCGAAGCCCGGCATGCCGCTGACGCAAATCCCGGGCACCACGCCATCGCTTCTGTCGCTGCCGCCGGGCTGTCCCTTTGCGCCGCGCTGCGACCGGGCCACCGAACAATGCGCGACCACGCCGCAGATGACCCTGCAGGAGAACCGCGGCTGGCGCTGCTTTCATCCGGTGGGCCAGAATATCGAGGTTTCGGCATGAGCGGATTTCTCACCATCGACAATGTCAGCCGCCTGTTCGGACCCAATCTGACCACGGGCGAAAAGATCGCCGCCAGGCTGGGTGGCAAGGTGGAGACCCGTTCGGTTCGCGCGGTGTCCGACGTGACGCTGAGAGTGCGCAAGGGCGAGACGCTCGGACTGGTGGGCGAGTCCGGCTGCGGCAAGTCCACGCTGGGCCGCGTGATTGCCGGCATCCTGCCGCCGACCAGCGGAACGGTCAGCATTGATGGTGCGCCGGTGATGAAAAACGGCACCAAGGTGACGACCCGGGTGCAGACCGTGTTCCAGGACCCCTTCGCCAGCCTCGATCCGCGCATGAAGGTGGGCGATGCCGTGGCCGAAGGACCGATCGCCCATGGGCTGACGGCCAAGGCACAGGCCCGCAGCTATGTCGCCGGATGGTTCGAACAGGTGGGGCTCGATCCTGACTGGGTGGAGCGTTATCCGCACCAGTTCTCCGGCGGCCAGCGCCAGCGGATCGCGATTGCCCGCGCACTGGCGATGCAGCCCGATGTGCTGATCTGCGATGAGCCGGTGGCCTCGCTGGATGTGTCGATCCAGGCGCAGATCATCAACCTGTTTCTGCAACTGACCCGCGACCTGGCGCTGACCACCGTGTTCATCAGCCATGATCTGAGCGTCGTGCAGCATGTCAGCGACCGGGTCGCGATCATGTATCTGGGCAGGATCGTCGAACTGGGGCCGACGGCCGAGGTGTTCGGCAGACCCGCGCACCCCTATACCGCGGCCCTGTTCGGCAGCGTGCCGAAACTGGTGCTGGATGCGGAGGAACTGGTGCGTTTTGAAACCATCGAAGGAGAGGTTCCTTCGCCGCTGTCGCCACCGTCCGGGTGCTACTATCACCCGCGTTGTCCGCTTGCGAGCGAGATCTGTGGTGCGACTCAGCCCGCCACGCAACCCGTGTCGGAGCTGCGCAGCGTCGCCTGTCATCATTTTCAAACACAGCTCGGCATGGATGCGCGCGACTGAAGCAGTCAGCCTGCTGATGCTTCAGAAATCCTGACTAGAAAGTTCTTCTGGCCCTTGCCGGTGAATTCAGGCTCATATGCCGGTTCACATCCTTGTAGAGAAGGTAGCGGAAATTTCCCGGGCCGCCGGCATAGCAGGCCTGCGGGCAGAATGCCCTGAGCCACATATAGTCGCCGGCTTCGACCTCGACCCAGTCCTGGTTGAGCCGGTAGACCGCCTTGCCCTCCAGCACATAGAGCCCATGCTCCATCACGTGGGTTTCCGCAAAGGGGATCACCGCACCCGGCTCCAGCGTGACGATCGTCACATGCATGTCGTGCCGAAGATCCTTGGGATCGACAAAGCGTGTGGTCGCCCATTTGCCGTCCGTGCCGGGCATGACGGTCGGCGCTATGTCGTTCTCATTGGCGATCACCACATCCGGGGTCTCAAGCCCGTCGACCGCCTCGTAGAATTTCCGGATCCAGTGAAAGACCAGCTTGTCCGAGCCCCGGTTGTGCAATGTCCAGTCGGTCTGCGGCGGCAGATAGGCATAGCCGCCCGGCTGAAGCTCATGGTTCTGGCCGTTGACCTCGAGCGATGCCGAGCCTTCCACAACGAACAGCACCGCTTCCGCGCCGGGATCCGTCTCGGGCCGGTTTGACCCGCCGCCGGGGGCAACTTCCATGATGTATTGTGAAAATGTTTCGGCGAAGCCGCTGAGCGGACGCGAGAGCACCCACAGCCGGGTCTCCTCCCAGAACGGCAGGAAGCTGGTGACGATATCCTGCATGGTGCCTTTGGGGATAACGGCATAGGCATCGGTGAACACGGCCCGATCCGTGAGAAGCTGGTCCTGACCCGGGTGACCCCCGCGCGGCGCAAAATATTTGGGCGACATTTTGGCTCCAGAAATAGAGTGCAGTTGGTGCAGTTGGTGCAGTTTCCGCAGTTCTAGCGCATGGCGCGAATCTTACCAGCCGTCCTTCCGATACAGGACCTGTAGGGATGCGCTGGAAATGGATGAGTCCGGCGGGGATCTCGGCCTTCTCAATGCCGAACTTTTCCGGAAAACCCGATTGCGAACTGGTTTTGGCCGCCTAGGCCGTCCTGATGCGCGCCGGGCAGGGGCCGGCCGATCCTGTGCTTGCGGAAGGATTGAAACGGCTTGCGAGCCGTGGCGATCTGGTTGGGCGCCTGTCCGCGCGGGACCTGCGTGGATGGGAACTGATACAATTGGCACCGAAGAAACCTGAAGACAAAGATCGCTTCGACGGTCGCGAAAAATCCGCCAATTGACGGAAATCAAATGGGTGGCGCCCATCAACGAGTAGTGTCCTTCCAGGATCAGGGAAGGACGTCAGGTGATGAGAGACCATCCGGGCATTGTTGCGCAGTCTCATTTCGGACGTGATGCGACGCCACGGGGCGCGAAAGCGGATCGGGGGCGTCGTGTTGCGCCATGCGATGTCGAAGCCTCGTGGCACGGCTGGCGCCTGCGTGCTAAAGCTGATCCGAGGTAACCAGATGAACACCACGGTTCTTCCCGAACATGACGCACAGACCGATGGCCGCATTGCCGCCATTCGCGGGGGCGTGGTCGATGTGGCGTTCGAGGGGGCGGTTCCCCATATTCACGATCTGCTTTTTGCCGGCGAGGTTGCGCTGGAAGTGGCCGGGCTGATCGGTTGCGGCCTGGTGCGCGCCATTGCCCTGGCGCCGGTGCGCGGGCTCGGCCTCGGCATGGCCGTCCGGGCGACCGGCGGACCGATCATGGTGCCGGTGGGCGATGCCGTTCTGGGCCGCATGCTCAATGTCTTCGGCGCGCCGATCGATGGCCGTCCCGAGCCGGTGGTCAGCGAACACCGCTCCATCCACCAGCCGCCGCCAAGGCTGAGCGACCGCGTGCTGCATTCGCAAATCCTCGAGACCGGGATCAAGGCCATCGATCTGCTGTCGCCGATCGAACGCGGCGGCAAGACCGGGCTGTTCGGCGGCGCTGGCGTCGGCAAGACGGTGCTGATCACGGAGCTCATCAACAACACCGTGCAGCACCACAAGGGGGTGAGCCTGTTCTGCGGGATCGGGGAACGGTCGCGCGAGGCGGAAGAGCTCTATCGCGAGATGGGCGAGGCGGGCGTGCGTGACAAGACCGTGATGCTGTTTGGCCAGATGAACGAAGCCCCCGGCGTGCGGTTTCTGGTCGGCAACACCGCGCTGACGATGGCCGAGTATTTCCGGGAGGACAAGGGACAGGACGTCCTGCTGCTGATCGACAATATCTTCCGCTTTGTCCAGGCAGGCTCCGAGGTGTCGGGCCTGATGGGGCGGATGCCGTCGCGGGTGGGGTACCAGCCGACGCTGGCCACCGAACTTGCCGGGCTGGAAGAGCGCATCACCTCGACCAGGCGCGGCGCGATCACCTCGATCCAGGCTGTCTATGTGCCGGCCGACGATTTCACGGATCCGGCGGCAGCCCACATCTTTTCGCATCTTTCGGCCTCTGTGGTGCTGTCGCGCAAACGGGCGAGCGAGGGGCTTTACCCGGCGGTCGATCCGCTGGCTTCGGCTTCGGTGATGCTGACGCCTTCGGTGGTCGGCCAGCGGCATTATGACATTGCCCGCGCAGTGCGCCGGACCCTGGCCGAATATGAGGAGCTGCGCGATATCATCGCCATGCTCGGACTTGAGGAACTGTCGTCGGCCGACCGGGCCACCGTGGCGCGTGCCCGGCGGCTGGAGCGGTTCCTGACGCAACCCTTTTTCACCACCGGCTCGTTCAGCGGCATGGAAGGCAAGATGGTGCCGATCGCCGATACGCTGAGCGGCTGCGAGACGATTCTCAGCCAAACCCAGTTCGACCTTCCCGAAAGCGCCTATTACATGATCGGTGGCCTGGAAGACCTGGAGGGCAAGTCATGAGCATGGCATCCGAGATGCATGTGATCCTGCGCCTGCCCGACCGCATGCTGTTTCAGGGCCGGGCGACATCGGTCACCGCGGTGGCCCCGAACGGTGCCTTCGGCATCTGGCCCAACCATGTCGACTTTGTCACCGCGCTGGTGCCGTCGGTGCTGACATTGCGTCTTGTCGACGGGGCCGAGGAAATCTTCGGCCTTGATGAGGGGCTGCTGGTGAAGAAAGGGCATACGGTTTCGGTTGCCGCGCTGCGCGGTGTGCATGGCGATGACCTTGACAGTTTGCAGGCCACGGTCGAGGCGAGCTTCGTCCAGATGGATGAGGACGAGCGCCAGGCGCGTTCGGCGCTGTCGCGGCTCGAGGCGGATATGGTCCGGCGTTTTGCAGAACTGCAGAGGCCGCTGAAATGACGCAGACGCCCGACAAGCCCACCGAGGAGATCGGCCGTCACGCCAGGCGGATGAAATCGACGCGCGAACATCCGGGGCCGAGCCCGCTCACGGGCATCAGTGCCTTCGGGATGATCGGATGGTCGATCGCAGTCCCCACGGTCGGCGGCGCACTTTTGGGGCTCTGGCTCGATCGTGTGGCGCCGCAGGGCTTTTCATGGACGATCAGCCTGATCCTGGGCGGCGTGGTCCTCGGTGCGTTCATCGCCGGGGTCTGGATGAACAAGGAAGGAGGCCGGAAATGATCGAGATCGACTGGACTGCCGCGATGCTGGGATTCGGCATCGGCACGGTGACAGGGGCAATCTTCTTCCTGGGTCTGGCGGTCGGCATCCGGCGTGCCTTGCGGACGGGATCGCCGGTCATTGTCTTGTCCCTGAGCGCCGCGATACGGCTTGCGGGCTTTCTCGGCATCGGCTGGATCGTTGTCAGTCAGAGCGGGCCTTGGGCCTGTCTGGGTTACGGCATCGCGTTCCTGGTCGTGCGGTTTGTCGCCACCACGCTCGCGCGCCGTGAAGCCGCCACGGGAGACGCGCCATGAACCTGTCACCCGACCAGACCATCATGTTCGAGATCGGGGGTATCCCGATCAATGCGACCATCTTCTACACCTGGGTGGTGATGGCGGTGCTGACGGGCGTGTCGATGCTGATCACGCGAAACCTGCGGCCGGACGTGCCGCCCAATCGCTGGCGGACCATGCTCGAAGTCATCCTGCAGGGCATCCAGGGGCAGATCCAGGAGATCGCCCCGGGACCTTCGCGGCACCTGCTCTATTTCTCGGGAACGCTGTTCCTGTTTGTCGCAACATCGAACCTGATGCTGGTAGTTCCGGGGTTCGAACCGCCGACATCCTCGCTGTCGACGACCACGGCGCTGGCGCTTTCCGTGGTGATCGCCGTACCGCTTTTCGGCATCATCAGCCGGGGGCTGCGCGGCTATCTGAAGACCTATCTGGAGCCGTCCTTCATAATGCTCCCGTTCAACATCATCTCGGAATTCACGCGCGCGATCTCGCTGGCGATGCGCCTTTACGGCAACATCATGAGCGGCGCCGTCATCGGGGTCATCCTGCTCAGCGTGGCGCCGTTCTTCTTTCCCGTGGTGATGGATCTGCTCGGCCTGCTGACCGGGATGATCCAGGCCTACATCTTTGCCATTCTGGCGACGGTCTACATCTCCGCCGCCACCACCCCTCGCAAATCCGTGCAGCCTGAAAGGGATACTCCATGACAGACCTTGGAATCATTGCCGCAGTTTCGATCTTCACCGCGGGGCTCACCGTCTCCTTCGGCGCCATCGGCCCGGCGCTGGGCGAAGGACGTGCCGCTGCTACGGCGCTCACCGCAATCGCGCAGCAGCCGGATGCGGCCTCGACGATTTCGCGGACCCTGTTTGTCAGCCTGGCGATGATCGAGTCGACGGCGATCTATTGTTTCGTGGTTGCCATGATCCTGATCTTTGCCAATCCCTTCTGGACCGCCGCAGTGGAAGCGGCACAAGCCGCAGGCAACTGACCCATGTCCATCGACTGGATCACCGTCGCGGCCCAGATCGGCAATTTCCTGGTGCTGGTCTGGCTTCTGAAACGGTTCTTCTACCGTCCGATTCTTGATGGCATCGATGCGCGCGAGGCCGAAATCGCGGACCGGATGCAGGCCGCCGTTGTTGCCAAACAGAAGGCCGAGGCCGGCGAGGCGGAGTATCATGAGAAAATCCGGGCCCTGAACGTCGCCCAATCGGAAATGGCGGAAACGATCCGGAAGAAAGCCGAGGAGCAGCGCGATGCCCTTCTCGCCGAGGCGCGCGAGCGGATGGACCGGGAGTACCAGTCGTGGACTGCGCATCTTGACGAGGAGGCGCGCAAATTCACCACCGGCATGCATCAGGCCGGCGCAAGGGCGCTTCTGGCCGTCCTGCGCAAGGCACTGACCGACCTGGCGGATCAGGAGCTTGAAGGGCAGATGGCGCACCGTCTGGCGCAGCAGCTCAGCTCGACGGTTGCCGATCTGCACCACACCGCCGGGCACCCGGTCAGCGCCGTGGTCACCAGCCACGACACGTTGCCGCCAGCTGCACAGGAGGATATGAGCGCGGAATTGCGCAAGGTGTTCCCCGGGATCACAGTGCGCTTCGAAACCGATGAACAGCAATCTCCGGGCCTGATCCTGCGCATTGGCGGTGCGGAACTTGCCTGGACCGTGGAGTCCTATGTCGATGGGCTGGATGCCGTGATCGGGGAGCAGTTGAGCAAGGCATCCGAAGCCGAAGTGCGCCGCCATGACCGCTGAACAGCGCCGAACCCGAACCAGCCCCGACGCGGTCGTCAAGGCGCTGCTGGACAGTCCGTCGCCCGGCCCGCGGCTGAGCGAGATCGGTTCGGTTGCCGAGGTCGGCGACGGGATTGCGATTGTTGCCGGGCTGGAGCGCGCCTTGTCCGACGAACTGCTGCAATTTGCCAGCGGCGTGCAGGGCATTGTTCTCGATCTCGAACCGGGACGGCTGGGCGTCGTGCTGCTGGGGCCGTCCGACCGCGTGACGGTGGGGGAGAGCGTGCTGCGCACGCACAAGGTGGTCAGCGCAAAGGTCGGTCATGCGCTGCTGGGCCGGGTTGTGGATGCGCTCGGCAATCCGCAGGACGGCAGGGGCCTGATCAAGTCGCAGGCCACGCGCCCGGTGGAGATGGACGCGCCGAAGATCCTCGACCGGCAGGCCATCACGCGGCCGCTGGCGACGGGCATCAAGGTGATCGATGCGGCCGTTCCCGTCGGTCTCGGGCAGCGTCAGCTGGTGATCGGCGACCGGCAGACCGGCAAGACGGCGCTGGCCGTGGATGCAATCCTCAACCAGAAGTCCAGCGACCTGATCTGCATCTATTGCGCGATCGGGCAACGTGGCGATGCGGTCGCCAAGGTGGTGGGTGCGATCCGCGAAGGCGGCATGAGCGGACGGACCATTGTCATGTCCGCGGGCGACGAGGATGCCGCGGGCCTGGCCTATGTCGCGCCCTATGCCGCGCTGACGATGGCGGAGCATTTTTCCGATGAAGGGCGCGATGTTCTGGTGGTGCTGGACGACCTGACCCACCACGCCCGCTCCTACCGGGAGCTGTCGCTGCTGTTGCGCCGGCCTCCGGGGCGGGAGGCCTTTCCCGGCGATATCTTCTATATCCATGCCCGGCTGCTGGAGCGCGCGGGCCAGTTCACGCAAAAAGCCGGCGGCGGTTCGATCACCGTGCTTCCGGTGGTCGAGACCCAGGCCGAGAACCTGTCCGCCTATATCCCGACCAACCTGATTTCGATTACCGACGGGCAGATCTATCTGTCCCCGCGTCTGGTGCGCAAGAACCAGTTCCCGGCTGTCGATCTGGGCGTGTCGGTCTCGCGCGTGGGCGGCAAGGCGCAAAGCAAGGCCTTCCGCTCCGTGGCCGGCAATCTGCGCGTGACCCTGTCGCAATTCGAGGAACTGGAGGATTTTGCCCGTTTCGGCACGCGTCTGGACGAAGCGACGCGTGCGCGGCTGACACGCGGTGCTGCGGTGCGGGCCTCGTTGCGGCAGGCCGAACGCGATCCTATTTCGGCGGTCGAACAGCTTGTTGTTCTGGTCACGGCCATGGACGGCGGGTTTGACGGTCTGAGCGAGGCTGACAGCTTCCGGCTGATGGCGGCGATCCGGACGGTCGCGGCCCGTGACCTGGATGATCTTGCACGGCGGATCTCTGCGAACGCAGCGCTGGATGACGAGGACCGCAAACGGATGACCATGCTGGGTCAGCGTGCGCGCCAGGCACTGGAGGAGCCAGATGGCGCAAACGCTTGACACCCTGGTGCGCCGCACCGCCAGCATACAGGGCATTCGCAGCGTCGTGCACACGATGAAAACCCTGTCGGTGATCAATGCGGCACCTTACGAGCACGCCGCGCTGGCCATTGAAGCCTATCATCAAACGGTTCTCGAGGGGCTGCATGCCTTCCTGGTCGGCGCGGGCCCGCTGGGCGTGGACACGTCGCGTATCGCCCGGCGGGTCCTGGTGGTGTTTGGCAGCGATCATGGTCTGTGCGGAAACTACAATGAGGCGATTGCCGCGCATGTGCGGCACCATGTCGACGGCGAGGCTGACGGTGCGGCAACCATGTTGTGCATCGGCGCGCAAATGGCCGATGCTTTGCAGGATCAAGGGTTTGAAGTGGAGAAAACCTTCCTTCCGGCTGCATCTGTGGACGGGCTGGAACGGCTGGCAAACCTCCTGACCGAACGGCTTGACGAGATCCGGCGGTCAAGCCACCCCCGCGAGATTGCCGTGTCCCTTGCCTATTCCGCCCGCGGAGAGGGGGATGTGCCGGTACTCAAGATCGTGGCCCTGCTGCCGCTGGATCAGGCTTTGCTGCGTGATCTACGCTCGAAGCCCTGGAACTCGCGAAGCCTGCCGTCCTATTCCATGCCGGCTGGCGACCTGTTCAGGGCGCTGGTCCGCAGCCATCTGTTTGCCAGCCTGTTCCGAGCCGCGGCGGATGCCATGGTCACCGAGAACGCCGCGCGGCTCGCACTGATGCAACAGGCCGAACAATCGGTCGACGACAGGCTGGAAGAGCTCAAATCCGATACGCGCACGCTGCGCCAGTCCGAGATCACCACCGAGCTTCTCGATGTCATCATCGGCTTCGAGGCGCTGAAGAAGAAGAAAATACCAGGTCCCTCGCCGGAGCAGAAGCCGAAAGCCTAGCGTTTGCGCAGGGATCCGGATTTTCCCTGCGGCGGGAACAATCACCCCCATTGACGACAGACATGCCGCGTTCTTTCCGCCCATGGCGCGTTGCGCTGCCAGGGCAGAGCGCGGGTGGACTGCGCCGCGCCGGCAGGAGTGAAAGCACACTTGACCAAAATCAAGCCGAGTATTGATCCGCGTCTAGCGGCTTGCGACGCGGCGATCACGATGACCCGGCAAATTCCGGATGCTGATTTGTTTCTTCCGCGATCGGGCGGTTTGCGGGCGTCGAGGGGCGCAATCTTGATCTGCATCAAGTCGGCGGTGTGAAGCTTGGGCAAATTCCGGTGGAACGCGCGGGGTCGCCTCGTGCTGCAAACGGAGAAAAACCATGCTGGACAGAGCACAGGTCACAGATGCCGAGCGCACGCGAGCGCTTTCACTGAGCACGATCGCGTTCACCGCCTGCTTCGCGGTCTGGACGATATTCGCCATCATCGGCGTCGAGATAAAGACCGAACTGGGGCTCAGCGAATTCCAGTTCGGACTGCTGGTAGCCACCCCGATCCTCACCGGATCGGTGACGCGGCTGATCCTCGGGGTCTGGACCGAGAAATATGGCGGACGCAATGTCTTCACCATTCAGATGCTGCTGACGGCAGCGGCCACCTGGATGCTGACCTGGGCCTCGTCCTACGCGATGTATCTGGTCGCCGCTCTCGGCATCGGTCTTGCCGGCGGCTCGTTCATCATCGGTGTCGCCTATGTTTCGCGCTGGTACGGCCAGGGCAAGCAGGGCACGGCGCTCGGCATTTTCGGCGCCGGCAATGTGGGAGCCGCGGTGACCAAGTTCATCGCGCCTTTCGTCATGGTGGCTTATGGCTGGCATGGTGTTGCCCATGTCTGGGCGGCCGGGCTGGCACTGGTTGCCATCCTTTTCTACGTCTTTGCCAAGGACGACCCCGAGCTGGTCGCCCGTCGCGAATCCGGTCAAAGGCCGCCCAGCCTGGCCCAGCAATTCGCGCCGCTGAAGAACCTGCAGGTCTGGCGCTTCTCGCTTTACTATTTCTACGTCTTCGGGGCTTTTGTGGCCCTGGCCCTGTGGATGCCGCATTATCTGGTCGACGTCTATGGGCTCGACATCCGCACCGCCGGCATGTCGGCTGCTGCCTTTTCGCTGTCTGCCTCGCTGTTCCGCGCCTATGGCGGGCATCTGTCGGACCGTTTCGGCGCCCGCACGGTGATGTACTGGTGCTTCGGCTTCTCGATGCTCTTGCTGTTCATGCTGTCCTATCCGGCCACCGACTATGTGATCCAGGGCAAGGGCGGGCCGATTGCCTTTTCCACCGAGATGGGCCGCTGGCCTTTCGTCATCACGCTGTTCATGCTCGGCTTTTTCATGAGCCTGGGCAAGGCCGCGGTCTACAAGCACATCCCGGTCTACTATCCCAACCATGTCGGTTCTGTCGGCGGTCTTGTCGGCATGATCGGCGGCCTTGGCGGATTCGTCCTGCCGATCACCTTTGGCGCCTTGCTCGATCTGACCGGCATCTACACAAGCTGCTTCGCGCTGCTGTTCATCATCGTTGCGATCTCGCTTGCCTGGATGCACCTTTCGGTGCGCGCCATGGAACGCGAAGCCCATGGCGAGGCGCTGGACCAGTTGCCCAGCCTGCCGGAAATGCAGAGCATTCACCTTCCCGAGCATGTTGCGCAGACCCACACGCTCGAGACCTGGACCCCGGAAGATCCGGTGTTCTGGGCCGAGAAGGGCCGGCGCATTGCCACCCGCAATCTCTGGGTCTCGATCCCGGCGCTGCTGCTGGCATTCTCGGTCTGGATGGTCTGGTCGGTCGTTGTCGCGCGCCTGCCGGCGATCGGCTTCAGCTTCACCCCGGGACAATTGTTCTGGCTTGCGGCTCTTCCCGGCCTGTCGGGCGCGACGCTGCGGATCTTCTACTCCTTCATGGTGCCGATCTTCGGCGGCCGGCTGTGGACGACGCTGTCGACGGTTTCGCTGCTGCTGCCGGCCATGGGCATCGGCTATGCGGTGCAGAACCCGGATACGCCCTATCTGATCTTCCTGGTGCTGGCGCTGCTGTGCGGTTTCGGCGGCGGCAACTTCGCCTCCTCGATGGCCAATATCGCCTTCTTCTATCCGAAGGCGGAAAAGGGAAATGCGCTGGCGCTGAATGCCGGACTTGGCAATCTCGGCGTCTCGGTGATGCAGTTCCTGGTGCCGCTGGTGATCACCGCAGGCGTGTTCGGCGCGCTCGGCGGCCAGCCTCAGACCATGTCGGATGGCGGCCAGCTGTGGATGCAGAATGCCGGCTTCATCTGGGTTCCCTTCATCATCGCCGCGACAGTTGCTGCATGGCTCGGGATGAATGACATCGCCGACGCCAAATCCAGCTTCAAGGAGCAGGCGATCATCTTCAGCCGCAAGCACAACTGGATCATGTGCGTGCTCTACACCGGCACATTCGGCAGCTTCATCGGTTATTCCGCGGGCTTCCCGCTGCTGACCAAGCTGCAGTTCCCGGAAGTCAACGCGCTGCAGTTCGTTTTCCTTGGTCCGCTCGTCGGCGCCCTGTCGCGCGCCGGCACTGGCTGGGTTTCCGACAGGTTCGGCGGCGGACGGGTCACCTTCTGGACCTTCCTCGGGATGATCATTGCGGTGTTCGGGGTGATCTTCTTCCTCGGCATCAAGGAACAGCCGGGCGCATTCTGGGGCTTCTTCGCCTCGTTCATGGCGCTGTTCTTCCTCACCGGTGTCGGCAATGCCTCGACCTTCCAGATGATCCCGGCGATCATGGCGCGGGAAATCCCGCGGCTGATGCCGGAACTCAAGGGCGACGTGTTGCGCAAGCAGGCGGAACGCGAGAGTGCGGCGATCATCGCCTTCACCTCCGCCATTGCCGCCTACGGCGCCTTCTTCATCCCCAAGGCCTACGGCACCTCGATCGCCATGACCGGCGGTCCGGTGGCAGCCCTTTGGGGGTTCCTCGGCTTCTACGTGATCTGCGTCGCGCTGACCTGGTTCTACTACACCCGACCGGAGGGCCTTTTGGCCGCCACCGAACGGGCCGGTCGTTCCGCGTCCGCCGTCCCCGCAGCCTGACCTGAAAGGAGAGCAAGATGAGCCATCTTCTCGACCGCCTAAACTTCCTCAAATCCACCCGCCAGGACACCTTTGCCGGCGGGCACGGGCAAACCACCATCGAAAGCCGCGACTGGGAGGAGGTCTACCGAAACCGCTGGCGCCATGACAAGATCGTGCGCTCGACCCACGGGGTGAACTGCACCGGCTCCTGCTCCTGGAAGATCTATGTCAAATCCGGCATCGTCACCTGGGAGACCCAGCAGACCGACTATCCGCGCACCCGGCCCGACATGCCCAATCACGAGCCGCGCGGCTGCGCCCGCGGCGCCAGCTACAGCTGGTATCTCTACTCGGCAAACCGGGTGAAGACACCACTGGTGCGTGGCCGGCTGATGCGGCTGTGGCGCGAGATGCGCAAGACCATGACCCCGGTGGAAGCGTGGAAGGCTATCCAGGCCGATCCGGTCAAGCGTGACAGCTACACCAAGACCCGCGGCAAGGGCGGCTTCGTCCGCGCCGACTGGGACGAGGTGACCGAGATCATCGCGGCGGCGAACGTCCACACGACAAAGACATACGGCCCTGACCGGGTGTTCGGCTTTTCGCCGATCCCGGCAATGTCGATGGTCAGCTATGCCGCCGGCTCGCGCTATCTGAGCCTGATGGGCGGCACCTGCATGTCATTTTACGACTGGTATTGCGACCTGCCGCCGGCCAGCCCGCAGACCTGGGGCGAGCAGACCGATGTGCCCGAAAGTGCCGACTGGTACAATTCGAGCTTCATGATCCTGTGGGGCTCAAACGTGCCGCAGACCCGCACGCCGGACGCTCATTTTTACACCGAAGCCCGCTATCGCGGCGCCAAATCCGCCGTTGTCAGCCCGGATTATTCCGAAGCCGCCAAATTCGGCGACATCTGGCTCAATCCGCAGGCCGGCACCGATGCGGCGCTGGCGCTGGCCTTCGGTCACGTCATTCTGCGCGAATATCATCTCGACCGGCAGGTGCCCTATTTCGAGGATTATACCCGCAAATATTCCGATTTCCCGATGCTGGTGCGGCTCGATGAAAAGAACGGCCGCCATGTTCCGGGCCGGATGCTGCGCGCCGCCGACTTCACCGACAGTCTCGGCGAATCCAACAATCCGGACTGGAAGACGGTCGGCATCGACAGCAAGACCGGGGATGTCGTGGCGCCAAATGGCTCCATCGGTTTCCGCTGGGGCGAAAACGGGCACTGGAACCTGGAGGAACGGGCTGGCGAGCAGCCGATCGACCTGATCTCGACGCTGATCCTCGACGAGGATCATGATGATGTTGTCGGCGTCGATTTCCCCTATTTCGGAGGCGCCGCGACCGAACAGTTCACCAAATGCGATCACCCGGAGGTGCTGACGCGCAACATTCCCGTCCGCCGGCTGAAGCTCAAGGATGGCGAGGCGCTGGTGACGACGGTGTTTGATCTGTTCTGCGCCAATTACAGCCTCGACCGCGGTCTTGGCGGCGACCATGTGGCCACGTCGTATGATGCCGATGTGCCGTTCACGCCGGCCTGGGCCGAGAAGATCACCGGGGTCAAGGCCGACCGTATCATTGCCGTGGCGCGGGAATTTGCCAGCAATGCGGAGAAGACCAACGGCAAGTCGATGGTCATTCTGGGCGCCGGTCTCAACCACTGGTACCACATGGACATGGCCTATCGCGGCATCATCAACATGCTGGTGATGTGCGGCTGCGTCGGGCAATCGGGGGTGGCTGGTCGCATTATGTCGGCCAGGAAAAGCTGCGCCCGCAGACCGGCTGGACGGCGCTGGCCTTCGCGCTCGACTGGGCACGTCCGCCACGGCACATGAACTCCACCTCGGCCTGGTATGCGCATACCGACCAGTGGCGCTATGAAACCGTCACCGCGGGCGAGATCGTGTCGCCAACGGCGCCGGCCGGCAACTGGTCCGAGCGCAGCCTGATCGATTACAACATCCAGGCCGAACGCATGGGCTGGCTGCCTTCGGCACCGCAGCTCAAGACCAATCCGCTGGAGGTCGGGCGTGCGGCCAAGGCCGCCGGCAAGTCGCCGGCCGAATATGTGGCGGAAGGCTTGAAGGCGGGAACGCTGGAAATGTCCTGCGAAGATCCAGATGCTCCGGAAAACTGGCCGCGCAACCTCTTCGTCTGGCGCTCCAACCTGCTTGGGTCCTCCGGCAAGGGCCACGAATATTTCCTGCGCCATTTGCTGGGCACCGATCACGGCGTTCTGGGCAAGGATCTGGGCGAGGAAGGACGCGTCAAACCGGTCGAGGCCAAATGGCATGAGACCGCGCCGGAGGGCAAGCTTGACCTGTTGGTGACGCTGGATTTCCGCATGTCGACCACCTGCGTCTATTCCGACATCGTGCTGCCGACGGCGAGCTGGTACGAGAAGGACGATCTCAACACATCCGACATGCATCCGTTCATTCACCCGCTGCAGGCGGCGGTGGATCCTGCCTATGAGAGCAAGTCGGACTGGGAGATCTTCAAGGCGATCGCCAAGAAGTTCTCCGAGGTCGCACCTGAAGTGCTCGGCGTCGAAAACGATGTCGTGTCGCTGCCGATGCAGCATGACAGTCCCGGCGAACTGGCGCAGCCCTTCGTGGCAGACTGGAAGAGCGGCGCCTGCGAGCTGATCCCGGGACAGACCGCACCGAACTATATCGGCGTCGAGCGGGACTATCCCAATCTCTACAAGCGCTTCACCGCGGTCGGGCCGCTGATGGAAAAGATCGGCAATGGCGGCAAGGGAATTGCCTGGGACACCAAAGCGGAAGTGCATCACCTTCAGGATCTCAATGGCCGCGTCACCGATGAAGGCGTGACCAAGGGCATGGCAAAGATCGATACCGCGATCGATGCCTGCGAGGTCATTTTGATGCTGGCGCCCGAGACCAATGGCGAGGTCGCGGTCAAGGCATGGAATGCGCTCGAAAAGATCACCGGTCGCGAGCATGCACATCTGGCCGCGGCCAAGCAGGACGAGAAGATCCGCTTCCGCGATATCGCCGCACAGCCGCGCAAGATCATCTCCTCCCCGACCTGGTCGGGGATCGAAAGCGAGGAGGTCTGCTACAATGCCGGTTACACCAATGTGCATGAGCTGATCCCCTGGCGCACCCTGTCGGGCCGACAGCAGCTCTACCAGGACCATGAATGGATGCGGGCCTTTGGCGAGGGCTTCGTCACCTGGCGGCCGCCGGTCGACCTGAAGACCATAGCGCCGGCAATCGGCCGGACGGATGGCGGCAAGCACGTGGTGCTCAACTTCATCACCCCGCACCAGAAATGGGGCATCCACTCGACCTATTCCGACAACCTCTTGATGCTGACGCTCAATCGCGGCGGCCCGGTGGTGTGGATGTCGGAAGTCGATGCACGAAAGGCCGGGCTCGAGGACAATGACTGGGTCGAGGTCTTCAACTCCAACGGGGTTCTGACGGCGCGCGTCGTGGTCAGCCAGCGGATCAAGGAGGGCACGCTGTTCATGTATCACGCCCAGGAAAAGATCGTGAACACACCGGGCAGCCAGATTACCGGCAAGCGCGGCGGCATTCACAACTCGGTCACCCGCACGGTTCTCAAACCAACCCACATGATCGGCGGCTATGCCCAGTTGAGCTACGGCTTCAACTATTACGGCACCGTCGGCTCGAACCGGGACGAGTTCGTGATCGTGCGCAAGATGGACAAGGTCGACTGGCTCGACACTCCGGCCACAACCAAGGAGGCAGCAGAATGAAAGTTCGTGCGCAAATAGGCATGGTGCTCAATCTCGACAAGTGCATCGGCTGTCACACCTGCTCGGTCACCTGCAAGAACGTCTGGACCAGCCGCGACGGTGTCGAATATGCCTGGTTCAACAATGTCGAAACCAAACCAGGCATCGGCTATCCGAAGGACTGGGAAAACCAGAAACGCTGGAACGGCGGCTGGGAACGCTCAAAGGCGGGTAAGCTGCGGCCGAAGCAGGGCGCCAAGTGGCGCATTCTTGCCAACATCTTCGCCAACCCGGATCTGCCGGAAATCGACGACTATTACGAGCCGTTCGACTTCGATTACGACCACTTGAAATCGGCGCCGGAGATGGAGGCGTTTCCGACCGCGCGGCCGCGCTCGAAGCTGACAGGCGAGCGGATGGAAAAGATCGAGTGGGGGCCGAACTGGGAGGAAATTCTCGGCGGTGAATTTTCCAAGCGGTCGAAGGATTCCAATTTCGAAGGCATCCAGAAGGAAATCTACGGTCAGTACGAAAACACCTTCATGATGTATCTGCCGCGCTTGTGCGAGCACTGCCTCAACCCGTCCTGTGCCTCGGCCTGTCCGTCAGGCGCGATATACAAGCGCGAGGACGACGGCGTGGTCCTGATCGATCAGGAGAAATGCCGCGGCTGGCGGATGTGCGTGTCGGCGTGCCCCTACAAGAAGATCTATTACAACTGGTCGACCGGGAAATCGGAAAAATGCACATTGTGCTATCCGCGCCTGGAATCAGGCCTGCCCACCGTCTGCTCGGAAACCTGCGTCGGCCGCATCCGCTATATCGGCGTCATGCTCTATGATGCCGACAAGATTGCCGAGGCCGCTTCGGTCGAGAGCGATCAGGATCTCTATGACGCCCAGCTTGGGGTGTTTCTCGATCCCAGCGATCCGGAGGTGATCGCCGCGGCCCGCGCCGAAGGCGTGCCCGAAGACTGGATCGAATCCGCCCGCAACTCGCCGATCTGGAAGATGGCGATGGAGTGGAAGGTTGCCTTCCCGCTGCACCCCGAATTCCGCACCCTGCCGATGGTCTGGTACATTCCGCCCTTGAGCCCGATCAAGAACGCTGCTGAAGCCGGTCATCTCGGCATCGATGGCGACATGCCGGATGTCAAATCGCTCAGGATTCCGGTCAAATACCTCGCCAACATGCTGACGGCCGGCGACGAGGCACCGGTAGTGTCTGCGCTCGAACGCATGCTGGCGATGCGCTCCTACATGCGCTCGAAAACCGTCGATGGCGTCATCAATCTCGGCGTCGCCAAGCGCGTCGGCCTGACGCATCAGCAGATCGACGAGATGTACCAGATCATGGCGATCGCCAATTACGAGGATCGTTTCGTCATTCCGACAACCCACCGCGAGATGGTCGAGGACGCCTATGATCTCAGATCGGGCTGCGGCTTTACCGACGGCAATGGCTGTTCATCGGGCGTATCGAGCGGCAAGCTGTTTGGCAGCCGCAAGCACATCACACCTGCGGAGGGCTGGTCATGAGCCGCTCGTTCAACGCGCTGTCGGCGCTACTGTGTTATCCGTCGGATGATCTGCAGGCCGCCATTCCCGAGATCCGGGTGGTTCTGGCTGACGAGGCCGTGCTGACCGCGACGCAGATCGGTGCACTGCAGCCCTTGCTCGACCGCATGGAAACTGCCGACATTTTCGACCTTCAGGAAGGCTATGTCCTGCTTTTCGACCGCTCGCGAACCTTGTCGCTGAACCTGTTCGAGCACATTCACGGCGAAAGCCGCGACCGGGGAGGGGCGATGGTGGATCTTCTGGAAACCTATCGCGCCGGCGGTTTCGATCTGGTCGGGCCGGAACTGCCCGACCATCTGCCTGTGCTGCTGGAGTTTCTTTCGACACGATCACTGGCGGATGCGCTTGGCCTTCTGGCCGATGCGGGACCGATCCTCGCCGTTCTGGCCGAGCGGCTGACCCGGCGCGAGACGCCCTATGCGGCGGTTCTGGCGGCACTTGCCGATCTTGGCCAGGCGGCCAATGATTCCGAGGTGGCTGCGGCGCTGCTCGCGGAAAACGACGACGATCCGGAGGATCTGTCAGCCCTTGATGCGGTCTGGGAGGAGGCGCAGGTAACATTCGCGCCCGATCCCAATGCGGGCTGTCCGATCTCGCGTGACATCCTCGCCAAGATGGAAGCTCCCCAAAAACCGATCACGTCACCGGCTCGCGCCGGGGCGGCCAACTGACGGAGGCCGGTATGAACACTTTCCTGTTCGGCATTTATCCCTATATCGCGATCACGGTGTTGATCATCGGCTCGATCGCCCGCTATGAGCGTGATCCGTTCACCTGGAAATCCGGCTCGTCGCAACTGTTGCGGCGAAAGCATTTCATCATCGGATCGGTTCTTTTCCATGTCGGTGTTCTGATCATCCTGGGCGGGCATATCGTCGGCCTGCTGACGCCGATTGCCATCTTCGATGCGCTTGGCATCAGCCATGGCGCCAAGCAGATTCTCGCTGTTGCCGCCGGTGGCGTTGCCGGTGTGATGGCGCTGGTTGGTGGTACCATCCTTCTGCTGCGGCGGCTCAACGATCCGCGGGTTGCCGCCAGTTCGACCTTTGCCGATACCGGCATATTGGTGCTTTTGATGCTGCAACTGGTGCTGGGGCTCGGCACGATCTTCGTGTCGCTGCAGCATCTCGACGGCCACGAGATGACCAAGTTCATGGGCTGGGCCCAGCGCATCCTGACCTTCCGGGGCGGGGCGGCAGAGCTGATCGCCGACACCAGCCTGATCTTCAAGCTGCACATCACGCTGGGGCTGACCATCTTCCTGCTCTTCCCGTTCACACGGCTTGTGCACATGTTCTCGGCCCCGGTGCGCTATCTCTGGCGGCCCGGATACCAGATCGTGCGCACTAGAAAGCGCATTGCGAAACAACCGGCGGAGTGAAAGCCATGAAACCTTCTCTTATGTCTGATATTGCCGTCAATGGTGAGACGATTTCGGCAGCGCTGATCGCTTCGGAGGCGCAGAACCATCCGGCCCCCAGATCCAAGCCGGGAGCAGCCTGGATGGCAGCGGCCCGCGCGCTGGCCATCCGTACGCTTGTGCTGCAGGAGGCCAAACGCCTGGGACTGGTTCCCGATCCGCAAGAAGTGGCCGAAGGCCAGGTCGAGACCGACGAGGAGGCGCTGGTCCGGCAGGTGCTCGATGCCGCCCTCGACCCGGTCGAACCGGATCCGGCCAGCATCCGCTCCGCCTATGACGCAGCCCCGGACCGCTGGCGGGCGCCGACCCTTTATGAAGCCGCCCATATCCTGTTTCCGGTCAAGCCGGGCGATGTCGTTGCATTGGCCAAGGCAAAGGCCGGTGCAAGTGCCGTGCTGACCGAACTGCAACGGGATCCGCGCGGTTTTGACAATCTGGCGCGCGAGCACAGCGCCTGCTCCTCCCGCGACAATGGCGGACGGCTCGGCCAGTTGATCAGCGGCGACACCGTGCCGGAATTCGAGGCCGCGCTGGATGCGCTTGACGAAGGCAGCCTGACCCCGGAACCGGTCGGGACCCGCTATGGGCTGCATATCATCCGGCTCGACGCCCGCGCGCAGGGCGCGGTGCTGCCGTTCGAGGCCGTGGCGCCGCGCATTGCCGAGATGCTTGAAAAAGCAGCCTGGGCGAAGGCAGGCCGTGATTTTGTCGCCAGGCTGGCGCGCGACGCCGAAGTTACCGGAATCAATCTGATCGCCGCCTGAGTGGTGATGTCCTGAATTGCGCGTACGGGCAGGGGTGGGCGAGGAGCATGACACATCACTCCGGATGGAGCCTCAAGGCGGCTGCTGTGGTCGGCATGGTATTTGGCCTGCTGACCATCGTGTCGGGTGGAAACGCCCTTTTCGGAGATGCCGCGGCGCGCGCGGCTGTTGGTAATGCGGTTCCTTTCGTGCTGTGGTTCAATTTTGCTGCCGGCTTTGCCTATGTCGCTGCGGGGGGAGGCCTTCTGTTCCGGCACCGCTGGGCACTGTGGCTGTCGCTCGCCATCGTGATTGCGACGGTGCTGGTGTTCGCGGCATTCGCCCTGCATGTGCAGCGCGGAGGTCCATACGAAATGCGAACCGTCGGCGCCATGGTGTTGCGGACGGGCGTCTGGCTCATCATCTCCGTGCTGGCCTGGGGCGCCTTGCGCCATCGCTAGGCCGAGCAGATATCAATTTGCCCGTTCATCGATCAGCGTGTTCGGCTTTGCCAGGATTTCGAGCGCCTTGACGTCGGTCAGCCTGACCTGCGAGCCGTTGACCTCGACACCATAGGGTTTGAGCGTGTTGAAGGAGCGCGACAGGTTTTCCGGCGTCATGCCGAGCAGCGAGGCCAGCGTCTTCTTGTCATAGGGGAGTTCGAAGGCGCCGTCGGCATCGCCGCGCTCCTTGCGGTAGCGCAACAGGCGGTTGGCCAGTTGCTCGACCGATGTTCTGAGCTTCAGACTCTTGTATTCCTTGACCACGCCACGATAGCAGCCGGCAAGTTCCTGGATGATTGCGCGGGCAAATCCGTCATCGCCTTCCAACGCCTCGCGGACATTCTGGGCCGGAATCAGCAACAGTTTGGACCGGGTGCAGGTGCGCGCCGACATCAGATAGACGGCATCCCTGAGCACAGCGGCAAGGATGAAGGTGGTGACAGGATGCGCCATCGCCATCGTCGCCTCGCGGCCGTTGGACCTCGCATAAAGCTCCACGCAGCCTTCGATGACGACATAGAGGAAGTCGGCGGATTCGCCTTCATGGATGAGATCCAGCTGGGCGGGAAATGTCTGCAGATAGGAGGCCTGCATCAACGCCGCAAAGCTCGGGTCGCTCATGCTTTCAAAAAGGCGCAAGGCGCGGACCTGGGGTAAATCGGAGGGGCGCATGAGTCCCTTGATCTCTTTCGTGCGTGGATTTGACCGGACCGGCAACCGGCGATCAGCTCGCAGCAGACCGCCTTGATATCGGACAGGTTCCAGTCACGGATTAACGACACCAGCCTTGTATCGCGGATTGGCGCCATCATGATTGACCCAGATCAAAGGCGCCGGCCCGGATCTGCCGTTAGGTGAATAGCGGGCAGGCAGAGCCCGGCACGGACGCGCATGGGAACGGCTGCCGCAGGGAGATGTGAATGCTGTCCGACCTGTTTGATCACAATGTCCGCTGGGCAACGGCAAAACGGCAGGAGGATCCGGACTATTTCAACCGGCTTTCCGCCCTGCAAAGTCCCGAATATCTCTGGATCGGCTGTTCGGACAGCCGGGTTCCGGCAAATGTCATCACCGGGCTTGAGCCGGGCGAGGTCTTCGTGCATCGCAATGTCGCCAATCTGGTGCATCGGGGCGATCTCAACCTCTTGTCGGTTCTCGAATTTGCGGTCGAGACCCTGGAGATAAAGCACATCATTGTCTGCGGCCATTATGGCTGCGGCGGCATCAGGGCGGCTGTGGATGGCGATCGTCACGGCATCATCGATCACTGGCTTCAGCCGGTGCGCGACGTGGCTGACCTGCATGCCGGCGAACTGGCTGCGATCGCAGACCCGGAGATGCGGCACAATCTGCTGTGCGAACTCTCCATCAAGGCACAGGTCGAGAGCCTGTCGCGCACGCCGATCCTGCGTTCGGCCTGGAAGCGGGGCAAAGCGCTGGCGATCCACGGCTGGGTCTACGGCCTGAAGGATGGGCTGCTCCGCGATCTTGATTGCGGTTGCGGCACCGGCGATGCCGGTTTCGGCTGCGACGAGATCCGGGCAGCGGCAGTGGAGCAGAAGGATGAATGACATGAGCCCGCCCATCCTCCCGCGGCTCGCCGCCATCCGGATTGCCGATGATACGGCCACCGACGACCTGCTTGAAAGCGTGGTGCGGACCCTGCAGAAGGAGGGCCGCAGTGTCGCCGGATTCATTCAGCGGCAGGGCTGCCGGGATCTCTCCGGCCATGCAGAAATGCTGCTCGAGGAAATTGTCGGTGGCCGCCGCTTTTGCATCTCGCAACCGCTGGGCAGGGAGTCGCGTGGATGCCGGCTCGATCCCCGGGCCATTGCCGAGATTGCCGGGCCGTTCGTGGCGTCGCTCGACACCAGGCCTGACCTGCTGGTGCTCAACCGGTTCGGCAAGGGCGAATCCGAGGGGCAGGGGTTCCGCAGCGTTCTGGAAAAGGCCTTCCTGCTCGGCATTCCGGTGCTCACCTCGGTCAAGCGGACCTATTTGCATGCCTGGGAGGATTTTTCCGGCAATTGCGCCGTTTCCCTGCCGCCCAGTCCGGAAATCGTTCTGGACTGGAGCCGGTCAGCGCTTCGCCCGGCAGTGGAGGCGACTGCTGCGGCAAGTCCGGCTGTCATGGGCTGAAACGCTGCGGCCCATGGTCCTTAGAGGCAACAAGAGCGGCAATCCCGATTGTCCTGCGCCGTTATGAACTGCTGCGGCCGGAGATGAATTGTCCGACGCGCTCGGCATTGTCGCGGGCCACGCTACCGTTCTCGTTGACGGTGTTGTTCTCAAATCCGATGCGGATCTTTCCGCCGAGCCGTTCGGCGGCGCGAAGGCAGGCGGTCTCGCTGTGCCCGAATGCGCAGACCGCCCAATCCGGCTCTGATGCCAGTTGCGGCAGCAGCTGCAGGAAGCCGCAGATGGTTTCCGGCGTGCTGGGAACACCCTGTCCGTAGCGGCCAAGCACAAAGAGCATCTGCAACCGGGTGGCGGGGATGCGTCCTTGCGAACACAGCCTGACGAGCTCGCCGAGATCATCCGGAGAGTAGAGGATATGCTGGACCGCGATGCCGCTGTCGTCGCACCAGCGATAGAAATCCTCGACCTGGCTGGTCCAGCCATCGGATGTCATCTCCGCGAGCGACACCGAGACCAGCGCGGGCTGGACGCTTCTGACAAGATCGATCTGCTGGTCGGGGCTGTAGCGGCCGACAGCTTCGGTCGTGATCTGGTGCTGCATGGCTGGAACGGTCAGGGCCAGTTCGGCAAGCAGTTCGCGGTACAGCCCCGCATCCAGGGTGTGGTTGCCGTCCTGATCGCGGACATGGGCGTGGATCCCGTCGGCCCCGGCGCGGGCACAGGCCAGGGCGGTGGCGGTGATCTCTGCGACAGTCTCGGGCAGGGCCGGATGGTCCGCCTTGTTCAGCCGGGCGCCGTTGGGGGCGACCATGACCGACGGCAGCGGCCGGAGTGTGTGTTTCGGGTTTGATGTCATGTCATAGGGCCAATTCAAGCGGAAGAAGATGTGTCAGAACGACGGTGGCGTGCAGGCACTGACAATGACGCATTCATCCTCGCCGCTGTTGTGAAAGCGATGCGGTGTCCGGCTTTCGAACAGATAGGCATCGCCTGGTCCGAGCGTGGCAGTCTGATCGCCGACCGTCACCTCTATGGCGCCGGAAATGACGATTCCCGCCTCTTCGCCATTGTGAGTGTAAAGCTCGGCGCCGGTATGGCTTCCCGGGGCGTAGCGCTCGTACAGCATTTGTATCGACGCATTCCGGTTGTTGCCGACCTGGCGCAGGGACAGGCGGTTCACGTCGCCGCTGTTCCTGGCAATGATGGCATTGGGATTGAGTTCGCGCAATTCACCGGCGCGGAAGAAGACCTGCCTGGCATTGTGTGTCTCATTGGAGAAGAACTCGGACATGCTCATCGGAATTGCATCGAGGATCCGCTTCAGCGAGGAGACGCTCGGACTGGTGCTGTTGCCCTCGATTTGCGAAATCATTCCATTGGTTACACCGGATTTGCGGGCCAGTTCACGCTGTGACAGGTGCTGCGCGAGCCGGACCGCTTTCAAACGCTGCCCGATGTTCAGCTCCGGCTCCGGTGTGACTGTCATGGATGGTCTCCTGTGGCTGCGCATGTGCGTTGTCCATCATCTCAAACAAGTTCGGTTTATTCAACGCACTTGCATAATATATTAAACATGCCTAGGATTACCAGTAATAAATTGGGGCTTCCAGCCGACAGGCAAGCGGGAAATGATGTCCCAGTTGGCCATTGAATGCGGGGAGAACAAGCCGATTTGAAACGGTTCTGAAGGTGAGGCTTGCAATGTCCGACAATGCATCCATCCTCAAGCAAGCTGTTGCTGGTCCGGTTCGAGAGCGGCCGGTCATATTAGAGGTAGCTCTGAATGCCCAAAGCATGAATACTGTCTGTACCGTCGGAAGCTGCAGGCAGCATCTGCACATAGTTCACAAGGGAGAAGATGAATGAAACATGTGAAAAACCTGATCTTGGCAGGAGCGATGGCGATGGCGATTTCGCCTGCCGTGGCCCAGGAGAAGTTCATAACGATCGGCACAGGCGGCCAGACCGGCGTGTATTACGTGGTCGGTCAGTCGATTTGCCGTCTGGTCAACCGCGGTGCTGCCGATCACGGCCTCAAATGCACCGCCCCGTCGACCGGTGGCTCGATCGCCAATATCAACGCCATTGCCGCCGGCGACATGGACATGGGCGTGGCCCAGTCCGACTGGCAGTATCACGCCTATAACGGCACCTCCCAGTTTGAAGGCAGCAAGGTCGACAAGCTCCGAGCCGTGTTCTCGGTTCACGGCGAGCCCTTCACCGTGATTGCCCGGTCCGATGCAGGAATCTCCAGCTTCGACGACCTCAAGGGCAAGCGCGTCAATGTCGGCAACCCCGGTTCCGGACAGCTTGCGACCATGGAAGTCGTGCTCGGCGCCAAGGGCTGGTCGATGAGTGACTTTTCGCTCGCTTCGGAACTCAAGCCCGCAGAACAGGCCGCAGCCCTTGGCGACAACAAGGTGGATGCGATCATCTACACGGTCGGCCATCCCAATGGCTCGATCCAGGAAGCCACGTCGACCGTCGAAGCGAAACTGGTGCCGGTCACCGGAGAAGCCATCGACAAGCTCGTTGCGGACAACGCCTTTTATGCCAAGGCGACAATTCCCGGCGGGATGTATCCCGGTACGCCCGACGATGTTGAAACCTTCGGTGTGAAGGCGACATTCGTCACATCCGCCGATGTCGACGACGATGTCGTCTATCAGGTGGTCAAGGCAGTGTTCGACAATTTCGACCGCTTCAAGGGCCTGCATCCGGCGTTTGCCAATCTCAAGGAAGAGGACATGATCTCCGGTGGTCTGTCCGCACCGCTGCATCCCGGTGCCGAGAAATACTACAAGGAACGCGGCTGGATGTGACCGGCGCTGCCGACCTGAAAGGGTCAGCGGGCTGAATTGGCAAGGGCGCTGTTCTCGCGCCCTTGCCGACAAGACGATGTTCCACAGTGGACAGATGATCGACCCGGAATCGGGCGGCGGAGGGGGACTTCATGACAGACAACAACAAGGCACAGGCATCCGCGGACTCCGCACAGCACGGCCTGTCTCAGGCGGAACTTGATGCCCTGGTCGCGTCCTCCGACACCGGTGCGCGCGGTACCCAGGGCTCGGTGGGCAAATTCATCATGCTCGTCGCGCTGACCTGGTCACTGTTCCAGCTCTGGTTTGCATCTCCGATCCCCTTCGTCCTGGGCTTTGGCGTCTTCAATGATACCGAAGCACGCTCAATCCATCTGGCTTTCGCCCTGTTTCTCGCATTCGCGGCATTTCCTGCCGACCGGACAAAATTCCAGCTCGTGCTCGGGATGGCGGTGCCGCTCATCCTTGCGGCCCTGTTCATGATGTCGGCCAAGGACGGTTCGCCGGTCTGGTGGATTCCGATCGTGGCGATTGCCGTGTCCGGCGCGGTCTTTCTCGGATCGGCCAATGACCGGATCCAGCCCTGGGAATGGGCCATGGCCGCCATCAGCGCGATGGCCGCGCTCTATCTGTATTTCTTCTACCGGGACATCTCGAGCCGTGTCGGCGCGCCGATCACCCAGGATTTCGTGGTCGCCGTCATCGGCATCCTGCTGTTGCTGGAGGCAACGCGCCGCGCCCTGGGCGCCGCCCTGATGATCGTCGCCTCGGTGTTCCTCGCCTACACGGTGCTCGGGCCCTATATGCCTGACATCATTGCCCACAAGGGCAACAACCTTTCCGAAATCGTCAATCACCAGTGGATCACCACGGAAGGCGTCTTCGGCATCGCGCTGGGTGTGTCGACATCGTTCGTGTTTCTGTTCGTGCTGTTCGGCTCCCTGCTCGATCGCGCGGGCGCGGGCAATTATTTCATCCAGGTGGCCTTCAGCCTGATGGGCCACATGCGTGGCGGACCGGCCAAGGCCGCCGTCGTCTCCTCGGCCATGACCGGCCTGATTTCCGGCTCGTCCATCGCCAATGTGGTGACCACCGGCACCTTCACCATCCCATTGATGAAGAAGGTCGGGTTTTCGGCGGAAAAGGCCGGTGCGGTTGAAGTCGCATCCTCCGTCAATGGCCAGATCATGCCTCCGGTCATGGGGGCTGCCGCCTTCCTGATGGTCGAATATGTCGGCATTCCCTATTTCGACGTGGTCAAGCACGCCTTTCTGCCGGCCGTGATTTCCTACATCGCTCTGGTCTATATCGTGCATCTCGAGGCCATGAAGGCCGGCATGGAGGGGCTGCCCCGCGCCTATACCCCGAAGCCCATCGTGCAGCGGCTCATCGGCATTGCCTTCACCATCGCCGCAATCTGTGCCGTCTCCTTTGCCGTCTATTACGGCATGGGCTGGCTGCGTCCGGCATTCCCGGTGGCGGCACCCTATATCGTCTTCGTACTGATCACGGCCGCCTATGTCGGCCTGGTGCGCATTGCGGCGCGTGAAGAGCCGCTCAAGCTTGACGATCCGAATGAAGCCGTCACCCGGCTGCCACTGCCGGGCCCCACGGTCCGCTCTGGCCTGCACTACATCCTGCCGGTGGTGGTTCTGGTCTGGGCCCTGATGGTCGACCGGCTTTCGCCGGGTCTCTCGGCCTTCTGGGCCACCGCCTACATGGTCTTCATTCTGCTGACACAGCGGCCGCTGATGGCCATGTTCCGCAAGAGCAGCGAAATCGGAACCGCCATGCGTCAGGGCTGGAACGAGCTGATCAGCGGATTGGTGATCGGTGCCCGCAACATGATCGGCATCGGCATCGCCACCGCGACCGCCGGCATCATTGTCGGCACCGTCAGCCAGACCGGCGTCGGATCCTCGCTTGCCGATGTGGTCGAGGTCCTCTCCGGCGGCAACATCATGGCCATCCTGCTTCTGACCGCGATCCTGTCGCTGATCCTGGGCATGGGCCTGCCGACAACGGCCAACTACATCGTCGTGTCGGCGCTGCTGGCGCCGGTGATCGTCACGCTCGGGCAGCAGAACGGCCTGCTGGTTCCGCTGATCGCGGTGCATCTGTTCGTGTTCTATTTCGGCATCATGGCTGACGTGACGCCGCCGGTTGGTCTGGCGAGTTTCGCCGCAGCCGCGGTGTCGGGCGGCGATCCGATCAAGACCGGGGTGATCGCGTTTTTTTACAGCCTGCGCACCGCCGCCCTGCCGTTCCTGTTCATCTTCAACACTGAACTTCTGCTGATCGATGTGACCTGGCTGCAGGGCATATTCGTGTTCATTGTGGCGACGGTGGCGATGTTGCTCTTCGCCGCCGCCACGCAAGGGTGGTTCCTGGTGCGCAACCGCATGTATGAATCCGTGATCCTGCTTCTGGTTGCCTTCACCTTGTTCAGGCCCGGATTCTTCATGGACATGATCTTTCCGCCCTATCTGGAAAAGGACCCGGCTGAAATCACCGAAGCCGCTGCGGAAACGCCGAGCGGAGAGTCGCTGCGGGTGCGGGTTGCCGGCGTCAATGATCTCGGCGATCCGATCGAGTTCGTGGCCCTGCTTCCCATCGGCGAAGGCGCAACCGGGGAGGAGAAGCTCAGCAGTGCCGGGCTGACCTTCCGCCAGGATGGCGACAAGATGCTGATCGATGATGTCGCTTTCGGGTCCGCGGCGTCGTCCGCCGGTCTTGACTGGGATCAAGAGGTTCTGCGCGTGCTCAAGCCTGTCGAAGTGCCCAGCAAATACTGGATGTTCATCCCCGCACTCCTGATTCTGGCTCTGGTGGTGATGATGCAGCGGCGCCGGGCTCCGGCCTTTGTTTCCACTGCGGCTGCCTAGTCCGAACCAGGAGAACTGACATGTACAAGACCATTCTTGTCACCATCGATCTGACACACAAGCCATCATGGGAGCTTGCGCTGCCGGAAGCGGTGGCGCTGGCAAAGGCCAGTGGCGGCGTGCTGCACGTGCTGTCGGTGGTGCCCAATGTGCGGTCGCCACTGGTTGCCGGCTATCTGCCCGCGGGGTTTGAAACCCATGCGCTCAAGGACGCCAATGCACAGCTTGGCAAGATTGTCGAAGACAATGTCGATGCGTCGGTTGAGACCCATGCCCATCTGGCGCATGGCGTCGTGCATGAGGAGGTGCTGAAGGCCATTGCGACGGTCAAGGCCGATCTCGTGGTCATGGCCAGCCACTCGCCCGACCGGGTGCGTGAGTTCCTGGTGGGCTCGCAGGCCGACCGGGTGGTTCGGCGTTCGCCGGTTTCGGTGCTGGTTGTCAGAAAATAGCAAGCCGGAGCATACCCGCGATCCAGCGCAACCGATCTGAATATGATCCACGGAGTTCGCCCCCTATGACACCTTTCGCAATTGCCGGCATCCAGATGTATGTCAATGCCGTCGAGTCCAATGTCGATTCCATGCTGCACAAGCTCGACGTGGTGATGGCCAGGTTTCCCTGGACACAGATGGTGGTGTTCAGCGAACTCTCGCCCTTCGGCCCGCTGTCGCGCTTTGCGCAGCCGCTGCTCAATGAAACCATCGAGAGGTTTCAGGCCGCGGCCCGGCGCTACAATGTCTGGGTGATCCCGGGCTCGATGTTCGAACAGGCGGAAGACGGGCTGATCTACAACACTTCCACGGTGATCAATCCGGAGGGGGCCATCATTGCGCATTACCGCAAGATGTTCCCGTTCCTGCCCTATGAGGCCGGGATCGCCGGCGGCACGGAATTCTGTGTGTTCGACGTGCCCGGTGTCGGCCGGTTCGGGCTGTCGATCTGCTATGACATCTGGTTTCCGGAAACGACGCGTCATCTGACCAGCATGGGGGTCGAGGTGCTGATCCACCCGGTGCTGACCGGAACCATTGACCGCTCGACCGAGATCGCGATTGCGCAAGCCACCGCGGCGCAGTTCCAGTGCTACATCTTCGACATCAACGGGCTTGGCGCGGGCGGCATCGGCCAGTCCTGCGTGGTGTCTCCCTCGGCAACGATGTTGCACCGGTCGATGGCAGGGGAGGACATGTTCCCCGTCGAGATCGATCTCGACCAGGTCCGGCGCCAGCGCGAAACAGGCTTTATGGGGCTGGGTCAGGTGCTCAAGAGCTTCAGGGACCGGGCTGTCGATTTTCCCGTCTATGACCGGGCCAACGGCGTCGATTCCTATCTGCACACACTGGGCAAGCTCGAAACGCCGGGGCAGGGATCGAAGGCCGGTTTGCCACATGCCGCCGCACCGGCTGCCGATCCGCTTCAGCCGCTTTCCGAGGCACCTGCCGCCCCGGCGACAGGGCTGCCGCTGGCGGCCGGAAAGACGGTTGCGGGTTAATCGCATGAGGCCAGACAACGACAACAGTACCGGAGATCTTGCAGAAGATTGAGTCACCGAAAAGGATGAATTGATGCAATCAATGAGCGATTACTACTCCGCGGTTCAGCTTCGAACGGATCGATGGAGTGCGTTGCGCGAAGCCCTGGATTTCCTCAAGCGCGAGCCCGAAGGCCGCAAGGCTGCCGCAAGGCGCAACGAGATCGCCAAGCTTTTCGACTCGCTGTCGCTCATTGAGGCCTACTGGGCCTTTCCAGGGGTAGCCTCCTTCTCCCACATGCACCGCCAGTTCCAGCACGGCAACATCGACGATGCGGCGTTCAGCGTTCGCCGCGTGCTGCGTGCTCTGACCACCGGCGCCTATCGCCGCCGCCACATCCCTCTCGACCGGGACGTCGCCGACAGTGAGGAAAACGAGGACGAGGCGGTCCTGTCGCCGGAAGCACGGGCGCTGACCAAACCCTATTTCGAAGTGATGATCGTCGATGATCTCAACGAACATCAGGAACGCTGGCTCAAGAACAGCCTTCAGTCGATGCGGCGTGCCGATGACCAGTTCACCTATGAATCGGTGGTCGTTCCAAGTCTTCAGGACGCGCTGATCGGCATTCTGTTCAACCACAATATCCAGGCGATCATCGTCCGCCCGGGGCTCAAGCTTGAATCCAAGGTCGAGCTGCCGGTGCTCACCCGCTATCTCAACCGCGCCGGCGGCATCGATGAAATCGAGGAAATCGCGCCCGAGGATTACGGCCCGGAACTCTGCCGTTTGATTGCGAAAGTGCGTCCCGAGCTTGATGCCTATCTGGTCACGGACCGTTCGGTTGAAGCCATTGCCGGTCTCGATCTCGGGATCTGCCGCCGGGTCTTCTACAATCAGGAAGACTTCATGGAGCTGCATCTGAACATCCTTCGTGGTGTTCAGGCGCGCTACAAGACGCCGTTCTTCACCGCGCTGAAGGAATATTCCAAGCAGCCCACCGGCGTGTTCCACGCCATGCCGATCAGCCGCGGCAAGTCGATCTCCCGGTCGCACTGGATCCAGGACATGGGCGCGTTCTACGGCCCCAATATCTTCATGGCCGAGACCTCGGCCACCAGCGGCGGGCTCGACAGCCTGCTCGAGCCGCATGGCCCGATCAAGGAGGCGCAGGAGCTTGCCGCCCGCGCCTTCGGCGCCAAGCAGACCTTCTTTTCCACCAATGGCACATCGACCTGCAACAAGATCGTCGTCCAGGCGCTGGTGCGGCCGGGCGATATCGTGCTGGTCGACCGCGATTGCCACAAGTCGCATCATTACGGGATGGTGCTGGCCGGTGCCCAGGTTGTCTATCTCGACAGCTATCCGCTGAATGAATATTCGATGTATGGCGCGGTGCCGCTTAAGGAAATCAAGCACCAGTTGCTTAAGCTCAGGGCCGCCGGCAAGCTTGACCGGGTCCGGATGCTGCTTCTGACCAACTGCACCTTCGACGGCGTCGTCTACAATGTCGAGCGGGTGATGGAGGAATGTCTCGCCATCAAGCCCGATCTGGTGTTCCTCTGGGATGAAGCCTGGTTCGCCTTTGCCCGGTTTGGCCCGACCTACCGCCAGCGCACCGGCATGCATGCGGCCAAGACCCTGCGCGACAAGATCAAGACGCCGCATTATGCCAAGCTCTATGAAAAACAGCAGGCCAAGCTCAGGGATGCGGATGACGAGACGCTGCTCAAGACGTGTCTTCTGCCGCCGCCGGGCTCCCGGATCCGGGTCTATTCGACGCAATCGACCCACAAGACGCTGACGGCGCTGCGGCAGGGATCGATGATCCACGTTAATGACCAGGACTTCAAGGGAGAGGTCGAGCAGAGCTTTCACGAAGCCTATATGACGCATACATCGACCTCGCCGAACTACCAGATCATTGCCTCGCTGGATGTCGGGCGGCGGCAGGTGGAACTGGAGGGTTTCGAGTTCGTCCAGCGCCAGGTCGAGGCGGCGATGTCGATGCGCCGGGCGATCTCGACGCATCCTCTGCTGAAGAAATATTTCAAGGTGCTGACCGCCGGCGACATGATCCCGGAAGCCCATCGCGAGAGCGGTGTAACGAGCTATTACGATCCCGATCAGGGCTGGACCGATATCTGGAACTGCTGGGAGAAGGACGAATTCGTTCTCGATGCCACCCGCGTGACGGTCGTGGTCGGGGGCACCGGGTGGGACGGCGACACCTTCAAGAACAAGATCCTGATGGACAAATACGGCATCCAGATCAACAAGACGTCGCGCAACACGGTCCTGTTCATGACCAATATCGGCACCACGCGGTCATCGGTCGCCTATCTGATCGAGGTGCTGGTCGAAATCGCCAATGATCTTGATGACCTTCTCGACGATGCCTCGCGCATGGAGCGGCTGAGCTTCGAGAAACGCGTCAAGAACCTGATGCATGATCTGCCGCCGCTGCCGGATTTCAGCCGGTTCCACGATGCGTTCCGCACCGACCACGACACCATCGAGGGCGACATCAGGTCGGCCTTCTTCCTCAGCTATGATGACCGCAATTGCGACTATCTCGAGCTCGACGGTTCGATCATCGACGCGATTGAAAGCGGCCGCGAGATTGTGTCGGCCTCCTTCATCATCCCCTATCCGCCGGGCTTTCCGATCCTGGTGCCGGGGCAGGTGGTGTCACGCGAAATTCTGGCCTTCATGCGCGCGCTCGATGTCAGCGAGATCCACGGCTACAGGCCGGATCTCGGGCTGCGGGTGTTCACCCAGGCGGCGCTGGACAATCATGCTGGGCTCGCCCTGGCAAAGCCGAATAATAAAAAAGGGGACTAAGATGCCGAGAAAAATGCTGAAAAACATGTCGGAAATCCGCCGGTTTTTTCACCGCAATGAAGATCCGATCTATTTCATTTCCGCCACCAACTTCAACCTGCTCGGCATTGACGAGTGGTGCAAGAATTTCAAATATATCTGCTATCTCGACTGCTATGACGGCCGTCACCCCAATGTGTTCTGCCCCTCCGAGCAGCCGCATGCCGAGTTCCAGTCGATCGAGGACATCAACAATTACCTGCTGCAGCACAAGGAAGTTATCGACTTCATCAAGCGCCGCGGCGGCAATCCGAAATTCGTGTTCCTGATGTTCGATGAAGAGACCGAGCGCCTTGCCAATGAACTCGGCGCCGTCGTCTGGTTCCCGAGCGCCAAGCTGCGGACCTCGATGGACAACAAGATCGAGACCGTGCGGGTCGGCAACAAGGCCGGTGTTCCCTCCGTGCCGAATGTGCTGGCCGAGGTGACTTCCTACGAGAATCTGCGCGAGACCTGCGACAAGGCCGGCATCGGTCATGACCTGGTTCTGCAGTCGGCCTTTGGCGACAGCGGCCACACCACCTTCTTCATCAAGTCCGAAGCCGATTTCCGCAGCCATGCGGACGAGATCATCGGCGAGGGCGAGATCAAGATCATGAAGCGGATCGACTGCCGCGGTTCGGCGATCGAGGCCTGTACCACATCAAAGGGAACGATTGTCGGGCCGTTGATGACCGAGCTGGTCGGCTTCAAGGAGCTCACCCCCTATCGCGGCGGTTGGTGCGGCAACGAGATCTTCTCCACGGCCTTTCCGAAGAAGGTGCGTGAAAAGGCCAGGCAGCTCACTTTCAAATTCGGCGAACAATTGCGCAAGGAAGGCTATAGCGGCTATTTCGAGCTCGATTTTCTCATCGACACCAAGACCGGCGACATCTGGCTCGGCGAACTCAATCCGCGCATTACCGGGGCGAGTTCGATGACCAACCATGCGGCATTCGCCCATGCCGATGCGCCGCTGTTCCTGTTCCATCTGCTCGATTTCTCGAAGGTCAAATTCGATCTCGACATCACCGAGCTGAATTCGCGCTGGGCCGATCCGGACATGATCGACAGCTGGAGCCAGATGGTGGTCAAGCACACCGAAGACAGCGTCGACATCATCACTGAAGCGCCGCAGACCGGTATCTACAAGATGCATGATGACGGGCGGGTGGTGTTTGACCGTTTCGATTATCACCGTCGTGCCGTCGAGAGCGAGAACGAAGCCTTCTTCCTGCGCATTCAAAAACCGGGCGATTACCGCTATGAAGGCGCCGATCTCGGCATTCTGGTGACTCGCGGGCGTTCGATGACGAATAATTTCCAGCTCAACGACCGCGCCAAGAAGTGGATTCACGGGATCAAGAACAGCTTTGTGGCCAAGCCGCTGCCGGCAGCGGATGTCGGCCCGGTCTATTCAGAGCCTGCCTTCAAGATCCTCTAGATTCCGGAGTATTGACGTCAAATGCAACATCTTTGGCGTTCAATCGACGAGACAGATCCCGGCCCGAAATGGGCCGGGCTATTTGCCGAATACTGGCCGGACTACCGGGTCTGGTGGAGCAGCGAGAGCGTAGAGGCGCGGCCGACCTATTGGCAATGTCTCCAGGCACTGAAACTGCACATGCCGGAACTGCTGGGGCTCTATGAGCAGCTCTGCGAGCTCGCCGGCGGTGGCGACGAGGCGGCCCGCTTTCTAAGCCTCTACAATCCGCCGCCCTATCTGTCGGTCTGTTCGCAGGCGGTCTGGACCGGTGCGGAACCGGTCTTGGTGCGCAATTACGACTACAGCCCGCTGGCCTTCGACCGGCTGATCATGCGCACCGGCTGGCAGGGCCGCACGGTGCTGGGTACGTCTGACGGTCTGTGGGGGCTGGTCGACGGCATGAACGATGCCGGACTGGCGATTTCGCTGACATTCGGCGGCCGTCATGTGGTTGGTGACGGCTTCGGCGTACCGCTGATCCTGCGCTATGTGTTGCAGACCTGCGAAACCACCGAACAGGCGGTGGCGGTGCTGTCCCGCGTTCCCAGCCATATGAGCTACAATGTCACGGTGCTGGATGCGGAGCGGAACTACATCACCGCCTATATGGCACCCGACCGGCCGACGCTGATTACCAAATCGGCGGTTGCAACCAATCACCAGGAAAAGGTCGAATGGGCGGCCCATGCCCGTTTCACAGCAACCGTCGAGCGGGAGCGCTATCTGCTGCAGCGCATGACCATGCACCGGGATACCGAGGAAAAATTCATTTCGGCCTTTCTCAAGCCGCCGCTCTATTCCTCCGCCTTCGCCGACGGGTTTGGCACGCTTTATACAGCCATTTACCGCCCCCGGCTGGGGCAAATGGAGCTTCGCTGGCCCTTGGGAACCTGGCCATTCGATATCCATAATTTCGTTGAGGATCAGCGGATGATCCATATTCCTGTATGAGGAGCCTACGCGTCATGAGCCATGTCTTTGCCCGCCACACGAAAATTCATCCGCCGGTCGTGGCTTCGGGGAAGGGCTGCTATCTGTTTGACCAGAGCGGCAAGCAATATCTCGACGGATCGGGCGGTGCTGCCGTGTCGTGTCTCGGCCATGGTGACACGGACGTCATTGCCGCGGTGAAAGCCCAGCTCGACGCCATTGCCTTCGCCCATACCGGCTTCTTCACCTCCGAGCCGGCCGAGGCCCTGGCGGATCTGCTGATTTCCAGAGCGCCGGAAGGCATTGACCGGGTCTATTTCGTCTCCGGCGGGTCTGAAGCGACCGAAGCGGCGATCAAGCTCGCCCGGCAATATTTCGTCGAGAAGGGCGAACCGAAACGCTCCAGACTGATCGCGCGCAAGCAAAGCTATCATGGCAACACCATCGGCGCCCTGTCGGCCGGCGGTAATGAGTGGCGGCGCGCCCAGTTCGGTCCGCTGCTCTTGGATGTGAGCCATATCGATCCCTGTTACGACTACCGTTTGCGGCAGGCCGATGAAACGCCGGAAGCCTATGGCTTGCGCGCCGCCAATGCGCTGGAGGCTGAAATCCTTCGGGTCGGGCCGGAGACAGTGATGGCCTTCATCGCCGAGCCGGTGGTTGGCGCCACATCGGGTGCGGTGCCGCCGGCTCCGGGTTATTTCAAGCGGATCCGCGAGATTTGTGACCGCTATGGCGTGCTGCTGATTTTGGATGAAGTGATGTGCGGCATGGGACGTACCGGAACGCTGTTTGCATCAGAGCAGGACGACGTCCGGCCGGACATTATTGCCATCGCCAAGGGACTTGGCGGCGGCTACCAGCCGCTGGGCGCGATGCTGTGTTCGGGTGAAATCTACCGGGCTATCGAGGCCGGCAGCGGCTTCTTTCAGCACGGCCATACCTATATGGGGCATCCGACCGCCTGTGCCGCGGGACTGGCCGTGGTGGGGGCAATCGAGGAGCGCGGCCTGTTGCCGAAGGTCGAGGACATGGGTCTGCTGCTCAGGGCCGGGCTGCAGGAGCGTTTTGGCGAGCACCCCCATATCGGCGACATCCGCGGCCGCGGCCTCTTCGTTGGCGTGGAACTCGTGCAGGACCGCGAGACCAAGCAGCCTTTCGCGCCGGGTGATCGGATTGCGCCGAAAATCAAGACCGCGACGTTTGATGCCGGCCTGATCTGCTATCCGATGTCGGGCACGATCGACGGCCGCAGCGGCGATCACGTTCTGCTGGCGCCACCCTATATCATTACCCCCGACCAGGTCGGGGAGCTGATCGACAAGCTGGCAATCGGCATTCATGCCGCCACCGGTGTCTGAACCGGTGGCCAACGTTTCGCCCTGACCGCGAAGCCGGCCAGGGTATCAGGCGATCTGCAGCCCGGCTCAGGCGGCTTGGACCTCCTGCGCGACAAAATCACGCCAGTCGGGCGGGTTGCCCGAGGCGTAGAGCATGCCGATCGCAACCCAGTCGATATCCTGCGCGGCGTTTCTGTAGGGGGCAACCGGTTGCCGGTCCTGATAGGCGATGAGGGTCTGCCCCTCGGCAAAATCATGTAGGCTCTGCTTCCATTTTCGGTCCGGCCAGTGCAGCGTCAGGGCGTGGCTGAGCGGGTCATATTCGGCGGTAAACAGCGTTCCGAAACCTTCGCCATGGCGGTCCTGGTGCAATGGCGCCTTGAGAAAATGCGCCGCGAGCTGCCTGGGGTCGCCACGCAAGCTGGCGATGTCGCGAAGATGGGCCGCGCGCTCGAAGGTCCGGGTGAAGGCGGCCCGGTCAGGCTGCGATCCGTCATGCTGATGATTGGTGGCGACGATATCGGCGGCAAGCGTGGCGCCGCCGCCAGCCTGTATCTCGACGCTTGCAGTGGCGCCGTTGGCGTCTGCCACGATCACATTATAGGGCATGTGCGAAGGCACCCGCTGCAGGACAAGCAGGGCCTCATCGACCGTGTCACATGTTTCCAGAACATAACGCAGGATCGTGGTGATGCCGAAGCCGGGACCGGTGATCTGGCGGCCGCCATAGGCGAGCGCGATGCTCAGCCCGGCTTCGTTGATGCCGTCGGAAAGGCCCCAGAGGAATTCCACCATGCCCATGACCTTGCGCCCGGTCCATTCGGAGTGAAGCAGCAGGCCTTCATTGAGGTTCGGTGACAGGTCGTAATTGCGCACCAGCCGCACCGCGTCATGGCTGGCCAGGGCCGCGAGCGAACAGCCGCCGAGATAGTTCGGCGGACACCAGGTCGACAGGAAACGGGCCGCGCGGTCGGATCCGCCTGCGAGACCTACGAGCCGGTGATAGACCGGCAGGAGCTCGGGCATGTGGCGGGCGAGCGCTGCTTCGCAATCGGCCCGTGAGGGGCCGTTGTCGCCGCCACCGGCGGTGAACCATGCCTCGTAGGCGGGCCAGGACCGGGCCCAGCGGGTCGCCCATTTGGGGCCGGGCCGGCTCTCGCTTACGGCGTCAAATGTCAAGGAGGCTTGGGTCATGTCACAGGCTCTTATTGTCGGGATTGAGGAAAAAACGGACAAGGGCGGCGCTGGCATCGGGCCCGCCGGAATCGGTGTAGGACCCGGCGGGTCGGCCGCCGGACCAGGCATGTCCAAGGCCTTCGATGACCCAGTGCTCGACATGTGCCTGGCCGTCAGCGCCGGGGATGACACGTCGTTCGACCTGCCGGCGGGTCGACGGGCCATTTTCCCAGGTCTGGTATTGCGCGCCCGAACCGGAGGGTTCGGCGCCGCGGGCAATCAGATCTCCATTGACGGGATGGACCACGGAATCGGACGCACCGTGAAAGATGATGGTGCGCGGTGTTGGTGCCGATGGCGCGCGCGCAATTGCCTGCATCGGCTTGCCGCCCATGGCGGAAAAGGCCGAGGCGACATCGCGCGCGGCGCCATAGGGGAGGCCGGAATGGACGCCGATACCGGCATAAAGCTCCGGGTAGGTCTCGCCCATGATCACCGCCATGGCGCCGCCGGCGGAAAGGCCGGCAATGAAGGTGCGCTGCGGCGGAATGGCGTGGGCTTCACAGATCTGTCGGGTCAGTCCGGCGATGATTGCCGGCTCGCCGCGGTCACGGTTCTGATCGCCGCGGCTGAACCAGTTCCAGCAACTCTGCCCGTTGGCGCCGCGCGACTGGCCGGGATAGGCGACGATGAAGCCATGGGTCTCGGCCAGTTCGTTCATGGCCGTTCCGGCGGCAAAGTCCTCCGGTGTCTGATTGCAGCCATGCAGCATGACGATCAATGCCGTCGCGCCATTGCCCGCAGTCGTTGGAATATAGAGCCGGAAGTCGCGGCTGCCGGCATCACAGCTGAAGCCATGCAGGGCGAAGCTGGCGCCGGCCGGAATGTCCTGCAGGGGTGCATCGGTTCTGGCTGAAAAGACGCCGGAACGGCCGGAGCGGAGTGAAGGTGCCGACACAGGGCCGGGGCCGGACGCCGCGGTGGGTTTGGTGCGCGTGCGCCCCTTGGCGGTCTCCGGCAACAGGCCGTGACGGGACAGGGTTTCCTGCACCAGGCGGTCAGGGTCGAAATGGCCATGGCGTGCGGAAGCCATTGCCTGACGCAGCGCGTCGGCATTGAAGAATGTCATCATTTTGTTCCTTGAGAGGTGTCTGAATGCCTACCTGATGCGGTCGGCCAGTGCGGTTTTGACGTCTCTGCTTGCCTGCAACGCACCCAGCACAGTTATCGTTCCAATGGTTGCAAGCGCGAGCTCGGGCGTGACGTCGTCTGCAATGCGCGCCAGACCCACCACCTTGACATGCAGCACTTCGCCGGCGGCGCGCAGGGATTCGAGATCAGCGCGGCTGTAGTCGCGCAGGCCCAGTTCCATCGTGTGCCGTTCGATTGATCTTGTGACCGCGTCCTGGTGGCTGTCGAGCTGGTTGCGGATCGCCGTCCGGATGAAATCTGACCGGTTGGAATAGAACCCTTCATTGACCAGAAGATCGATCCGGCCGAGATCGACATAGCCTAAATTGATGGTGATCTTCTCTGTCTCGGGCGTCTTTTCCCGCAATTGCTTGACATTGCTCATTTCCGCGACTCCTCGATTTATCATCCATATGGATGGTATATAGATGGAATATTGGCAAATGCAAGAGGCTGGTTGTGCCGGGCACCCTTTGTGCCCGGCTAACGGATTGCAAACAGCGAGATGACGACTGCGCTTGCCAGGCGGCTGCCGCTGCCGATGAAGAGCGTGCGGTTGACCCAGCCATAGCGTGCATCGCCGGTTTCAAGTCGTGCATGGGTGCGCATGTAGTAGGATCGGGGATCGACGGTGTCGCCGCGCGCCACAGCCTGCATCACCTCCGCCGGGCCATGGCGGAAGCCGTAATTGCAGATCTCGATCACGGCGCCGTCATGGGTCTGCATCGAGTAGCGCGTGTCGAGCTCGGCCAGTCCGTCAGCAAACACCGTCTGCCAATCCGCGCCGATGTCGAGGATGCGGCCGTTCAACAACGGCCCTTCCACACTGCCGCCGATGATCGGCACGATGCGACGGGCCCCGCCGCGCCCCTGTCCCATCTCGCGGATCGGCCCGAGTTCCACGGTCAATGTGCAGACCGGGTCAAGCTGGGGAGGGGTGGAGATGGTCATGGCCTTGCCTGATCCGTTGGGGTCATCGCATCAGGGTCGGCAGGAACAGGATGATGGCCGGAAACGCCACGAACAGGAACAGCCGCACGACATCGGCAATCACGAAGGGCAGGATGCCCCTGATGATATCCGACTGGCTCACCTGCGGCGCTACATTCTGCACCACGAAGAGATTCATGCCGATCGGCGGCGTGATCAGTCCGATTTCAGCGACCGAGACGACAATGATGCCAAACCAGATTGGATCGAAGCCGAGATTGATGACGATCGGATAGACGATCGGGATGGTCAGCAGGATCATCGACAGCGAATCCATGAAGCAGCCGAGCAGCAGGTAGAAACACAGGATCATGATCATGATCACCGTCGGCGGCAGCCCCGACTCGCTGATCCAGTTGCCCAGAATCCCCGCCAGACCGGTGCCCTCTATGAAGAAATTGAACAGGGCCGCGCCGACCAGGATCATGAAGATCATCGCGCTGGTCCGGGCTGTTTCCAGCGCCGCGTCGACCATGGAAGCGAAGCTGGTCTTCATCAGGATTGCCAGCACCACTGCGCCGAAAGCGCCGACGGCCGCGGCCTCATTGGCCGAGAACAGTCCGGAATAAAGCCCGCCCAGAACAACGACGAACAGCGAAATCGCGGCGATGACGGATTTGTCGAAGCCGGTCTCGGGCCGGTCATCGCCGTGGTGATCCACCGGCTTGATCGCGTTGGGACTGATCCGCACCGTTACCGCCACGGCGGTGATGTAGAGGCCGGTCGCCAGCAGGCCGGGCAGAAGCGCTGCGGCAAAGAGCTGGCCGATCGAATTTTCGGTCAGCAGGGCGTAGATCACCATCAGCACCGAGGGAGGGATGAGCACGCCCAGCGTACCGGCGGCGGCCACCGAGGCGCCGGCCAGGCTTGGCGAATAACCCTCGCGGATCATCTCGGGCACAGCGATGCGGCCCATGGTGGCGGCTGTCGCCAGCGAGGAGCCGCAGATCGCGCCGAAGATTGCGCAGGCGCCGACCGTGGCCATGGCGAGACCGCCGCGGAAACGCTTGAACACCATGTTCATCGCGCTGAACAGGCTGGTCGACAGGCCGGCATGGGCGGAAAACACGCCCATCGCGACGAACAGTGGAATCACCGACAGGCTGTAGGGAAAAACCGCCTCGAAGGGCGCCGAGCCCAGAACATAGATGGCGCCGCCGGTGCCGTTGAGAATGGCAAAGCCGGCAACACCGGTCACCGCCATGGCAATGGCGACGGGCACGCCGACCAGGGTCAGGGCCATGGCGACGAAGAAGCCGAGAATTCCGAGAAGCGGCGGCGTCATGTGGCGGACTTTCCGGGTTCGTTCCAGCCGGCACGGAGCTGGTCAGCGACATTGAAGGCCATGGCGACCGACGACCCGACCAGACCCAGCGCAAAGGGCGCCCAGTAGATCCACATCGGAATGCCGATGTTCATCGAGATGTCCGAGCTCGACAGCATCGACAGCGCGGATTGGGTGGAATAGTAGCCAAGCAGACAGCAGAAGCCGAGCGTCAGCAGGCTGGTGGCCAGGCCGAGCAGCCACTGCGCGAAGGGCGGAAGAAAGTTGGAGACCAGATCCAGCGAGACATGCGCATTGACCCTGAAGGCATAGGGCATGGCCAGAAAGGCGCCGGAGACGATGAAGAGCTGCACATAGTCGACGGTGCCCAAAATGCCGCCGCTGAATTTGCGCATGACGACATCGACCACGGTGATGCAGGCTGCGGCTGCAAAGGAGACCGCGCCTAACAGGGCCAGATAGCGAAAGGCGGTATCCAGTATTTTCATCTAGAATGGTTCGATCTGGCCATGAAACGCTCTAGCCTTGGACTTGCAACAACTGTGACAGACAACGCCACCCCGGTTCACCAATGGCGATCCGGGGTGGCGTTTATCATTATTTCTGAGCTTCGTACTCGGCCTGATATTCGGCCATGAGTTCCTGGGCGCGGGCGTAGGTTTCCTCGACATTGTCGAAACCATCTGCCTTGAGGCTCTCGTGATATTTGGCAATCACCGGCTTCATCGCCTCTGTCCAGGCCGCCTGCTGGGCCTCGTCCGGCACGAAGATCTCGCTGCCTTCCGCCTTGGTCTGCTCGAGGCCCGGGGCGTCCCAGGTGTCCCAATAGGCGCCGGTCTGCTTGACCAGTTTTTCGCCGGATGCATCGTCGACGCATTTGCGCTGGCTGTCGCTCAGGCTGTTGTACTTGTTCTCGTTCATGGCAAACCAGAACGAAGCAGCATTGAGCTTCAGGTCGGAGCTGTAGTCGAGAATCTCGGCAAGCTTGAACGCCGCCACGCCTTCCCACGGGAAGATGGTGCCGTCCGCCGTGCCTTTGGAAATCACTTCATAGGTATCCCCGGGTGGCACGCCGACCGGAACCGCACCAAGCTCCTCGAGCATCATTGCGGCTGCGGGCGAGGGCGCGCGGATACGCATGCCCTTGAGATCGTCGGGGGTCTTGACGGCCTTTTCCTTGGTGTGGATCAGGCCGGCATTGTGCGCGTGCAGCGCCAGCACCTTGATGCCGTCATAAGGCTTGGAAATCAGGCCTTCCTCGAACAGCGTCCACAGCGTCATCGAGTTGGCATAGGCGCTCTTGGCCAGGAGCGGCGTGTCCATGATGGTTGCCGTGGTGAAGCGGTTGCGCGGCAGATGGTTGAGACCATGCGCCACATCGACGAGGCCCGCGCGCAGCACGTCCTCGAGCTTGGTGACATTGCCCAGCTGGGTGCCGGCGGTGTAGAATTCAAAGGTGATTTCACCACCTGAGCATTCGGTGATTTCATTGGTCCAGTTGACCGTGAAATCCTTGTGCGGGCCAGCGCCCATAGGCCAGAAATGCGCCAGTTTCAGTGTCACTGGCGCGGCAAAGGCCATTGTTGTCGTTGCCAATAGTGCAGCCATGGCGGCTGACAGGATCTTCCTCATGCTTTCCTCCCAATCATGCCAGACCGGCTCCTTCCGGCTGGCGTATCTGCCTCGCGATCAGAGTGCGCCTGTCGGGCGTCCCTGATTCTGAATCCGTGCTCACGCTGTTCGAGCATAAAATATTCTTGCGTGTAACATGGTAGAAGTCAACTTCCGAACCGGTCGGTGACACTGTAGCATGAACGGCCGGTTACACGGTCACCGGATTTCGGAACAAGGGGCCTGACAATCATCCCGGTGATGCTATTCATGCCGAAGGGAATCGCTAATCTGCAGATTCGCGGGATCATGAAAAATCATGGCAAGGGGCTGCCCAGAACCGGATGGAGGCTGGCGGAGCCCGGGTCACGAGCGACAAGTTGGAGAGGAAACGCAATGAGCGACGCAAGATTGTTTATCGGTGGAAAGTACATCGACCTTGACGCCGGGAAGACGAGCACGCGCCTGGACCCGGTCACCGGTGAAGTGGCAACGCGGTTTGCGGCAGCCACGACGGCTGATGCCAAATCTGCGGTCAATGCGGCGGCAGAGGCGTTTGAGGCCTGGTCAAGTTCGACACCGGCGCACCGGCGCGCGGTTCTGTCGAAAGCTGCCGACCTGTTGTCGGAACGGGCCGGGGACTTCATCGCCGCCATGCAGACCGAGATCGGCAGCACCGCCGGCTGGGCCGGGTTCAACGTGATGCTGGCCTCGCAGATCCTGCGTGAAGCAGCCGCCATGACCACCCAGGTCAAGGGCGAGATCATTCCGTCCAACAAGCCGGGCTCGCTGGCCATGGCGGTGCGCAAGCCGGCCGGCGTGTGCCTGGGCATGGCGCCATGGAATGCGCCGGTGATCCTGGGCGTGCGCGCCCTGGCGATGCCGCTGGCGGTGGGCAACACCGTGGTGCTGAAATCCTCTGAAAACTGCCCGATGACCCATTTGCTGATTGCCGAATGCCTGCATGAGGCCGGCTGCGGAGACGGTGTGGTCAACGTCATCTCCAATGCTCCCGAGGATGCGGCGGAGCTGGTCCGGACCATGATCGCGCATCCTTCGGTGCGGCGGATCAATTTCACCGGCTCGACCAGTGTCGGGCGCGAGATCGCAAAGGTCGCGGCCGAATATCTCAAGCCGGTGCTGCTCGAGCTTGGCGGCAAGGCACCGCTGGTGGTGCTGGAAGACGCCGATATCGATGGCGCGGTCAATGCCGCCGTGTTCGGCTGCTTCATGAACCAGGGACAGATCTGCATGTCGACCGAGCGGGTGCTGGTTGCCAGCGCCATCGCCGACGAATTTACCGAGAAATTCGCAGCACGGGCTTCGGCGCTGGTGGCGGCGGACCCGCGTGAAAACGGACCGCTTGGATCGCTCGTCGGCATGGCCTCGACCTCCCGGCTCAATGCGCTGGTCAAGGACGCCGTCGCCAAGGGCGCGACAGTGCTGACCGGCGGCGAAAGCGACAGCGTGATCTATCAGCCGACCATATTGACTGGTGTGACCGAGGAGATGCGGCTGTTCCGCGAGGAATCCTTCGGTCCGGTCAAGGCCGTCTATCGCTTCGATACCGAGGAGGAGGCGTTGCGCATGGCCAATGACACCGAATATGGCCTGTCGGCTGCGGTGTTTAGCCAGGATGTGCGCCGCGCCCAGGCCTTTGCCGACCGGATTGAAAGCGGCATCTGCCACATCAATGGTCCGACCGTGCACGACGAGGCGCAGATGCCGTTCGGCGGCGTCAAGAACAGCGGTTACGGCCGTTTCGGCGGCACGGCGGCGATCTATGAATTCACCGATCTGCGCTGGGTGACGATCGAGGATCCGAACCAGCACTACCCGATTTGATCGTTGGTCAGGAGACACGCATGAGCCAGGACGACAGCGTCATCACGGCGGGCGGCGCCATTTTCACCAAGCTCAAGGCGCTTGGTGTCGATTATGTCTTCGTCAATTCCGGAACCGATTTTCCGCCGATTGTCGAAGGTCTGGTCGAGGCGGCGCAGAAGAATATCGAGCTGCCGACGCCCGTCGTCATCCCGCATGAACATGCGGCGATGGGGATGGCGATGGGCTATTATGAAATGTCGGGCCGCTGCCAGGCGGTGATGCTGCATACCAATGTGGGCCTCTCCAACGGCGCGACCGGCGCCATCAATGCGGCCTGCGAACACGTGCCGATGCTGATGATGTCGGGGCGCACGCCGGTGACCGAGGAGACCCGCTTCGGGGCACGCACAGTGCCGATCGGCTGGGGCCAGGAAATGCGCGACCAGACCGCCCTGGTGCGCGAGGCCAGCAAATGGGACTACGAGCTCAAGTTCCCCGAGCAGATTTCCGGCGTGCTCGACCGGGCCTTTGCGATTGCCAATTCAACGCCGAAGGGACCGGTCTATCTGTCGCTGCCGCGGGAGACGCTGTGCGAGGAAATCCCCCGCGCCGGCACCAGCGCTGCCTCGACCATGCAGCCTGCGAAAGCCGGACCATCGCCTCATGAAATTGAAATTGCCGCCGCGGCTCTGGCCAAGGCCAAGCGCCCGCTGGTGATTGCCCAGCGCGGTTCCGGCGACGCCGACAGTTTCGCGCTGTTTGGCGAATGGGCCGAAGAATGGGGCATTCCGGTGTGTTCCTGGTGGGCAACGCATCTGGCGATCGATACCGATCACCCCTGCCATGTCGGTGACGATCCCGGGCCGTGGCTGGCTGAGGCCGATGTGGTTCTGGTGCTCGACAGTCTCGCACCCTGGTGGCCCGACAGGCACAAGCTGGCTGACGATGCACATGTCATCAACATGGGGCCAGATCCGCTGTTCAGCCGCTTCCCGATCCGCAATTTCCGCTCAAATCTGTCGATTGCGGGCGAGAATGCCGACACCATTCCGGCGTTGATAGAAGCCATGGCGCGAATTGGCGGCGACGTCGATGTGATCAAGGCCCGGCGTGCGAATGTCGCAGAAAAAGCCCAAGCCAATCGCTACAGGCAGGCAGCCGAAGCACAAGCCTCGACCGCCAAGGGCATCACCAAGCAATGGGTCAGCGCCTGTCTTGGAGAGGCACTGAAGGGCAAGACATCCACCGTCTATTCCGAACTCGGCACCAAACTCGGCACGCTCGAGCGCAAGGGCCACAATGCTTTTTTCCAGGAGCCGCATTCGGGCGGGCTTGGATGGAGTTTTCCGGCGGCGATGGGCGGGCAGTTGGCGGACCGCGATCGGATTATCGTGGCGACGATGGGCGATGGTTCTTACATCTTTTCCAATCCCACCGCCTGTCACCAGATTGCCGAGGCGCTGGGCCTGCCGGTGCTGATCATCGTGCTCAACAACCGCGAATGGGGTGCGGTGCGCCAGTCGGTTGTCGGCACCTATCCCAATGGCTATGCGGCGCAGTCCAACGAGGTGCCGCTGACCTCGCTCGAACCCTCGCCGGATTTTGTCTGCGTGGCGCAAGCCAGCCGCGCCTGGACCCGCAGGGTCGACAGGCCAGAGGATGTGCCGGGCGCTATTGAAGCCGCACTGGAAGCGATTTCGGACCGCAAGCAGCATGCGCTTCTGGAAATCAGCATCCTGAAGGACTGAGCGTGGCAGAGCTGATTTCGAGTTTTCCGGCCATATCCGATCTGCGTGCGAAAGCGCGGCGGCGGCTGCCGCTTTTTGCGCGTGAGTTCATGGAAGCGGGTACGGGACTTGATCACGCTGTGGAGCGCAATGCTGCCGATCTTGCCGGCGTGCAATTGTCACCGCGGGCAATGCGCGGGCCAGTGACCCGAGATCTGAGTACCTCGTTTCTGGGGCAGGATTTTAGCGTGCCCTTCGGCATCGCGCCGGTGGGTGGGACTGGCATGATCTGGCCGGGCGGTGAAAAAGTGCTGGCGGGAATCGCGGCTGAGTCCAATCTGCCCTATACGCTCGCCAGCGTCGCCACGCAGACGCCGGAAACCATTGGACCGATTGCCAGGGGAAGGGGCTGGTTCCAGTTCTATCCGATGGCCGACAAGGAGATCCAGAAGGATGTCCTGAGCCGCGCTCATGGCGCCGGCTTTGAAACCCTGGTGGTGACCGTCGATGTGCCGATGATGTCGCGGCGCGAACGGCAGATGCGCGCCGGGTTCCAGATGCCGCCGAGGCTCACCCCCAGAATGCTGTTGCAGGCGCTGTTGCATCCAAGCTGGACACGGGCAGTGCTGCAGGTCGGACGTCCGGAACTGGCGACACTGACGCCGTATTTTGCCGATGTGGCCGCCGCCGAGCGGATGGCGGAAATCGGCAGGCAGTTGCATCCCGAACCGGCATGGAGCGAAGTCGAGTGCATCCGCGCGATCTGGCCCGGCAAGATCATTCTCAAGGGCATCATGCAATGCGATGACGCCAGGATGGCAGTGGCCGAAGGTGCCGATGCGATCTGGGTTTCCAATCACGGCGGGCGTCAGCTGGATGCAGCGCCGTCTTCGATATCGGTGCTGCCGGGCATTCGCGGCGCCGTCGGCAAGGATTTTCCCATCATCTTCGACAGCGGTGTTCGCTCGGGGCTCGATATTGCCCGGGGTCTCGCCAGCGGTGCCGATTTCGTCATGCTCGGACGGCCGTTTCTCTATGCGCTTGCCGCCGGCGGTCACGACACCGCGCAGCTGTGCGTGCGTATCCTGCGCGATGAACTTGAAAACGTCATGGCACAGGTCGGGGCCGAACGTCCGGCCGATCTGCCATTGGCGCTGGTCAAGCCGAAAGGGACAGAGATCGCGCAGGTTGCTTGATGACATCGTCATCGGCAGCGAACAGCGGCACGTCGCTGTGCCTGCCAGAGCAGGTGGAGCGACCGCGCGTTGCGGATGGCACCAAATCTTCGAGCTGGAGGAGACGGGTGATGAGGATCGCGATTTTGGGAGCCGGCGCACTGGGGTCGGTGATCGGCGGGCTGATGGCCGAGCAGGGTATTGATGTCTGCCTGCTTGACGTCAACCAGGCACATATTGATGCAATCAACCGTTCGGGTCTGCAGCTCGACACGCCGGAAGGCTCCCGCAGGATTTCCATCTCCGCCATGCGGCCCGAAGAATGTCCGGGGGATGTCGAGCTGATTGTCCTGCTGACCAAGATCTTTCACACCGATGCGGCGCTGGCCGCGGTCCAGCCGGTGATCGATTCGGGCGCACGGGTGCTGACCATCCAAAACGGGCTGGGCAACGTTCAGCGGGTGGCGCGGAAGGTTCCGGAGGCGCAGATCCTGATGGGATCCACCATGATTCCGGGCGGATATGTCGGGCCGGGCCATGTGTCGTCGGCCGCGCAAAGCTGGACCGTGTTCAAGCCGCTGCTGGATTCGGGGATTGCTGACGCCGAAGCGATCGCAAAGGTGCTTGCGCCGGTGGGATTCAAATATTCGGCCGAGGCTGAATTGCAGATATGGCAGAAAGCGGCGTTCAACTGCGCCATGAATGCGACCTGCGGGCTGATTGCCGGGCCGGTTGGCGCGATTGCAGCTGATCCCAAGGGCCGCGCTCTGGTCCGGGTGATTGCCGACGAGGTCATTGCAGTGGCGCGGGCAAAGGCAATTGCAGTCGAACGCGACGCAGTCTATCAGCACCTCGATGTCGCGCTCGCTGAGCACCAGAAGCACAAGCCCTCGATGCTTCAGGATCTGGAGGCGGGGCGCCAAACCGAAATCGAGGCGCTGTGCGGCGAAGTTGTCCGGCAGGCGGCTTCGGTCAAGATCGGGGTTCCGCTGAACACGGCGCTTGCCACACTGATCGGTCTGAAATCAGCCCATCAGTCCGGCCGGCAGGATTGAACCTTTTCTGTGCGGATGCGCGGTCTGACACCAAGCCTTGGTTTCAAAGGGTTCACGAAAGCGGACGGATGGTGCCAAGTCCCTTCGGCCCTGCCAGGAAATCGAGGAAGCTGCGGACTTTGGCCGGCAGATAGCTGCGATCGGGATAGATGGCGCGCAGCGGCACCCTGGGCCAGGCCGTGTCGGGAAGGACAAGCTCCAGCCGGCCTTCGGCAATGTCGTCGGTGACCAGCCAGTGCGGCATGAAGGCAAAGCCCATGCCCTCGCGCGCGCCCATCAGGATCAGCGTCTCATTGCCGCTGAGCAGCACCGGCTTGAAGCGGATGTCGATCGCATCCGCACCTTCGCCGTAGCGGAGCCGGCCTCCTGCCGCCATCGGCGTATAGGTCAGGAAGGGCGCGCCGGTGAGGTCCACTACCGAGGCCGGACGGCCATAGCTTTCGAGAAAATCGGGCGAGGCGATCAGGGGGAAATGCACTTCTGCAAGTTTACGCGCGATCAGGCCCTCGCCAAGCGTATCGGTCACCCTCAGGGCCAGATCGAGTCCCTCTTCCACCAGATTGACCATGCGGCCGCTGAGATCGAAATCCAACGTCACCTCGGGATATTCCAGGCGATAGGCCGCAATGATGCGGGCGAAGGCGGGATTGGTGACCCAGACCGGCGCGCTGACCTTCAGCACGCCCCTTGGCGCAACCGATGTCTCCGACAATTGCGCCTCGGCCTCATCCAGCCCTTCAATCAGCGGGCGCACGGTTGCGAGATAGCGCGCGCCGGCTTCGGTCAGGCTGACATTGCGGCTGTTGCGGTTGAGAAGCCGGGCACCGATCCGGGCCTCTACATGCTGGACATGCTTGCTGGTCATGGCCGGCGAGAGACCCAGACGCTCAGCCACAGCGGCAAAGCTCTTCTGTTCGGCAACGGCCGCAAGGACCCGCAGGCTGAGAAGTGTGTCCATGATCGTTCACTCAGAAGAAATTCAACATCAAATTTCTAACAGATGATCTTCTCTACGGAAACCAATAAATCTCGTCTCACAGATCAACGACGCCTTGCCGCGGGGCATGGGCGCATCAAGCGGAGACGACCATGACACTGACACACGACACACTCGCACCATCGAACTCCAAATGGCACATCGGCCTTTGGGCAGCCCAGATCGCCCTGGCCCTGCTCTACAGCATGTCGGTCTATATGAAGCTTCTGTTGTCGCCGGCCGAGATGGGGCAGATGGGGCTGGTCTGGGCTCAAACCGCGCCTCTGGCCCTGGTCCGGTTTATTGGCTTTGCCGAACTTGCTGGCGTGATCGGCCTCATTCTGCCCGCCGCGACTCGCATCCTGCCAAGGCTGACCATTTATGCAGCCGCGGGCCTGCTGGCCATTCAGGTGCTGGCGATCCCGTTCCATGCCTATCGCGGTGAATTCGCGGCGCTGCCGTTCAACCTGATCTATCTAGGCCTCGCCGTGCTGATCATCTGGGGCCGCAGCAGCAAGGCCGTGATCGCTCCCCGGGGCTAAGCGAACCAGCAAGGCGCTCCGGGCTTCGACCCGGGGCGCGGGGTTGAAAGGACACGACAATGCAGACCGACGCACTGGACCTCGCCAGGCACACCGCAAGGGCGGGCCTCTCCGAACGTCTCTCCTGGGGCGTGATCGAATTTCAGGTCACCGATCTTGGCCGCACGGTAGCGTTCTGGACCTCCGCGCTCGGACTGCGCGTGATCGAGCACGACAGCCAGAGGGCGATCCTGGGAACCGGGACAACACCGCTTTTCGTGTTTCATGCCGGCGCGGAGGTGCCGGTCAGGCCGCGCCATCTGGGACTGTATCACGTGGCCATCGGCATGCCGGACCAGGCTGAATTCTCCCGTCTGCTGGCACGCCTGGCTTTACTGCGCATACCGGTCTCGCCGACCGATCATCTGATGTCCAAGGCCCTGTATCTCAGTGACCCCGATGGCCTGGAAATCGAGATCGCGCTGGAAACACCGGAACGGTTTGGCCGTTTTGGCGACATGTCCCGCGGGCTTGTTCTTTACGATGCCGATGGGAAACCGCACAATGGACGGGCGCCTCTGGATGTCCGGGCGGAGTTGGCCCATGCCGAGGGTGCCGATCTCGAGGCGGAATTGTCCGGTCGCGCTTTCATCGCGCATATGCATTTCAAGGTCGCAGACCTCAATTCGGCTGCGGCCTGGTTTGAGGGGATCGGCTTTGCCCGCAATCTGATGCTGGAAAACTGGGGCTTTGCCGACATGGGAGCAGGCGCCGCCTATACCCACCGGCTGGCGATGAATGTCTGGGCCGGGCCCAACCTCGCGCCGGCGCCCGCGAATATGGCGCGGCTGGTCCGCTATGCCTTGCATGTCCATGATCCTGCGGTGATAGCCGATATCCGGACCCTGCTACCGGCGGCATCCGGACTGACCGGGCGTGATCCGACCGGAACCGAGATCACCCTGATCCCGGTCCCCGGGACCTAAATCATTGCGCGCGCTTGCTTCAGGACATCGCTGTCGAGGGTGGAATCCGCCTGCAGCACTCCCAGCAGTTTTTGCGCAGCCGGCCGAGCAGGGCGTCGATGTGTCCATGCCCGATCGCATCTTCTGGGTCGGCATGCAGCCGCGGCTCTACAGCCCGTCTTTCGCGTGGCTGAAGAAGTCCCGGGATCCCATCTGACCGCCCTTCAGGGTCACTTCCAGGCCGTCGATCTCGGGATCTCGGGAATGGACCCGGCACAGCGGCGCGCCCGGCGCCAGTGGCGCAACTGCTGACAGGGCTGTCACGCCGAGCGCGGTCATCGCATGACCGGAGGTGTCGCCACCGGCGACGGCGACGCGGGGCAACCGTGTCTTGCGGCGGACATCGGCAACGAGTTGCCCGAGCCCGGCACCGATCCTGGTGTTGACCGCTGCGGCGGAAAGCCCTGCACCGAGAATTGCCCGGGTGAGGCGGTTGTTTGACGCCGCATCCGGCCCTCGCGCCGTGGCGACGAGAACATTGCGGCCCTGAGATAGCGATGCGAGCGATGATTGCAGCGTCTGCTCTAGGGCATTGCCCCACGCGTGGGGATCGACGGCCTTTGCGGCATCGAGGTCGATGATGTGAAAGCCTCGGGCTTCGGCGGCCTCGATTTGCGCGCTGTTGATGGAGGAGCACGAGCCAGACACGCAGAATATCTGCTCTACCGGTTCCAGTCCGGGCGGCTCAAAACCCGCCGGAAGCCGCCCGATGGCGCGCAAATGGGCCACCAGTGCATATTCCACCCCCTGAGACCCGATGGCAAATACCGGGCCTCGTCCCTCGTTCCACAACAGCCTTCCGGCTTCGCTCAGCGTCTCGTCGTCGAGAACGTCAATGGCGATGATTTCGGCGCCGCGGTCGATCTGCTCTGCAAGCGCGCGGTCGGCCTGTCCGGACTTGATCCGTGCCAGGTCGACAAGGCCGATGCTGCGATCGGTCTGGCGCGACAGATGCAGCCGGAGATCGGCCTCGTCCATCGGGGTGGCCGGATGGCGGCTCATCACCGGATGCCGGTCGAGCCGGTAGACGCCGTCATCCATTCCGGCAAACAGGTTGCCGAAAACCTGATAGCGCCGGATCGCCGGTGCGCCAATGATCAGCGGATGCCAGCTGCCGCCAACAATCGGCGTGCCGATGTCGATGGCCTTGCCGATCGATCCGCAACCGGGCGACGAATCGAAGGTGGAGCAGACCTTGTAATGCACGATGGGGGCGCCGAAATCCGCCAGCGCCAAAAACGCCGCCGGAAGGTTTTCATCCATCCAGGCCGGATCGCAGGACCGCGCGACGCCGGCGATGCCCATGGCGGCAAGATCGGGAAAGCGGGCAAGCTCTTGTGCGTCCGGTGGCTCAAGGAACATCACCGTCGGAATGCCGGCAAATGACAGCACTTCCATGACAGCCGAAGATCCGGTGAAATCGTCGCCGTAAAATGCCAGAAGCGGATCGCTCACTTCAGGCTCCTTGCGCCGGATAGGCATCAAGTGAGGCGGCAAGGGCTGCATTGCCCTGGGCATGGGTCTCGATCGCCACGCCGGCCATGGCCGCATTCCAGGCTTCGACCAGCGCCTCGACACCGGCGGCGATCCCCAGCGGATGGGCGACCACCCCGCCGCCGGCAGTGTAGATCAGGTCGGGCGACTTGACCGCCGCCCATGTGCCTGCCGCCTGGCGGATGGTCTGACCGGACGAAAACACCGGCACGGTGGTCATCGGCGCGTGTTCAAACAGCGGCTCGGCCAGAGAGCGGGCAGAGGTGATGACGCTTTCATCGGATTCGCTGAACTTGTTGGCGAGCCCGTTGACGTGCAGGTGGTCGCACCCGGTAAGCCGCCAAAGTTTCGACCAGGCAGGGAACGACCAGCCAAGGCCGGGATTGCGGCTCAGGGCGCCCCAGCCGGCGCGATGGCCGTGGATGGGCAATTCGGTGTGGCGGGCAAGTTCTATCATGCCGGCATGGCCGACCGCCAGAACGCTTGCCATGACGCAGGTCCCGCCTTGGGCCAGCACGAAATCATGGCGGCGGCGCATTTCGTCAATCTCGCCGGTAAGGTTGAAGGCGACCATGGTCTTCTTGCCGGTCCGGTCGGCGGCACGGTTCACCGCAGCCATGACGGCCCTCACCCGGTCCTCGAACGGGCAGGCCGGACCATCGGCCTGAAGCTCGTCATCCTTGATGAAATCGATCCCGGCATCCGCAAGCGTTCCGACGAGCTCGCCGGTGGCTTCGGCCGACAATCCGACGCTGGGCTTGATGATGGTTCCGATCAAGGGGCGGCCATGCACGCCCGAAAGCCGGCGGGTGCCGTCGATGCCGAATTTCGGGCCGGGATATTTCTGCGCAAATGACGAGGGTAAGCGCAGATCCAGGAGCCGCAGGCCCGAAAACTGCTTGAGCTCGAACAGGTTGCCGGCAATCGTCGCCACCAGATTGGGCAGCGACGGGCCGATATTGTCCATGGGCCAGGACAAGGTGACGACGGCACGGCGATAAACCGGCTTCGATCCCGCCGGCTTGCCCGCGCCGGGAAGCGAGGGTGCAGCGACTTCGTCCACCAGGTCCAGCCTCTCCACCCGGGCGGCTGCGCGGGCCTTCAACTCCGGGGTTTCTCCGGGTACCGCGACAAAGGTTCCCGAGGACTGCTCTCCCGCCATGATTTCGGCGGCCTGACGCGGATCGAAAGCGGTCTCGATGAGGTAGTCGGCCTCAATGCGAACTGGATCAGGCATGGCACTCACTTTGCTGGTGTCTCGATGGCATCGGTTTCAAGAAACAGGATCGCCGAGGGCTGAAGAATGAGCGACCGCGATGGCAGCGGCGCAGAGCTGTTGTCGAACCATGCGGGATCGCACGCGGCCGCCTCGAAACTCTCCGCATCGAGTGTCGCGCCACGGCCGGTTTCGGCAAGGCGGACCTGACGCGGGGTGTCGGATGGGTTGGCAATCAGCAGCCGTGTTGCGGTTCTTGTGGCAAAGGCAATGACATGCACTCCTTCCGGCACGCCGAACACCCGGTAGCGCAGACCGCCCTCGGCGATGAAACTCAGGGCGTGAAAGATCGGATAGACACTTGCCTGGGGATGATCGTCATACCAGGGCCGGGCGACAGGGCCGGCTCGCGACAGGACGCCAAAAGGGCCAACAGGGGCTGCGAGCGCCATCGCCCCGACCTCGAAGCCTTCCGTCCGCGCCAGCGCCGCGACCGCCCAGGCAGCACCGAACAGGGCGCGGGCGCGCGGATCCCAGGTGGCCATTGTCAGGCGCAGTTGCTCGGGGTTCGGCGACACTGCCTTGCCATAGGGGTTGGAGCGCATCCCGATTGCGGTCAGGCCAAGCCGGTATCCATGCTCGCCGCCAATGGCGCGCGCGCTGCGAAAGATGTCGGGCAGGGTTTCCAGCGTCTGGACAACGCTCCAGTCATCGGCGGCGTGGACGGTGGCGGCATTGCCGTGGGTGATGAATTCCGCCAGCCCGGGATCGGGCGGGCAGCGGTTGAACTCGGTGAAATTGGTCAGCATGCCGCAGCCGGTCCGGGCATCGGGAAAGGCATGTTGCGCGGCCTCGCAAGCTTCTGAAGGTGTGAGGCCGTCTGGCCAGGGGGCGGTGGGCTGGTGGCTCATAAGATAGGCCGAGGGCAGGGCGGTGACGTGGCGGGGTGCGATGCCGGCCTTGAGGCAGGCCGAGACCACGCGGTCCAATTGCGGACCGGCGGGACGGTCGCCGTCCAGGATGATTTCGAGATCCAGCCATCCACCGGTGGCATCAAGTGCTCGGGCTGCGGCAGCGATATCGGCGTCCGCGGTTTCAGGGCCGGTGCGCAGCACCAGGCTCTTGAACCTGCCTTGCGCCAGAAGCCTGGTTTCGTCTGCGGAAGGAAGCCAGTCGGCCTGGGCCACAAGCAACAGCTCCGGGACGGGTTCGTCCATCGGCGGACCGAGCCTGATCGCCGGGGTCCCGGAATCCGTCGCAGCCGCAGCGGCGTCACCGGATATGCGCAGCCGAATTGTCTGGCGAACCGTGGCGCCGGCTTCGATCTCATAGGGAAAGGGCAAGGCAAGCGGGCGGGAATAGGTCTTGAAGGAGGCGTCCGACCAGTTGCGCTGATCCTCCATCTCGAACACGTCGTCTTCGAATTCGATCTTCAGACTGACACCATGAATGTCGAAACCGAGGCCGGCGATGTCAAAGATCGGCTGTCCCGGTGAAATCGCATCGGGCATCGTCCTGCGCTGCTGCTCGCCTGCCGGCGTTGTCACGGTCACCGGATTGGCGGTTACGCCCGAGAGCGGGTGCAGCACGGTGAAACCCGTGCGGTTGGTGATGAAGCTGCGCCGGGCCGTGGCCTCGCCGGTGGCGGTTACCGTGCCATCCTCATGCGCTTCGAAGATCACGCGGCAGGACAGCGCGCCATCGGCAACTTCAAAATGGCGCTCAAAGCGGAATCCGCCGGGCGTATCTTCGAGCGTTTCCGATGTGACATCCGGCTGAAGCGTCGCCCAGTTCTCGTCGCGGACAGGGAAATCGATCTGGCGGACCAGCTCGACCGGACCGAAGCTGATCTGCCGCAAGGCGCCGGCGTCGATGACAGCGGTGATGTGGCCGGCGGTGACGGACTGCCGGGCAGGGCGCGGCTGGGTGGTCCCGGTCTCGAAGATCTGGCGGTTGGTCGAATGCAAGCTGTCGGTCCTTTGTGATCGATCCGGTCGGGTGAGGCGCGGGCTTCCTCACCCCATGGTGACGCCATTGGCAAAAACATAGACAGCATAAAGCGATGTGGTGCCACAGATGAACAGCCGGTTGCGCTTGGCGCCGCCGAAGGTCAGATTGGCGACGATCTCCGGAATCCGGATGATGCCGATGCGGGTTCCGTCGGGATCGTAGCAATGCACGCCGTCAAAGGCGCTGGTCCAGATCCGGCCCTGGCGGTCGACGCGGAAACCGTCGAAGAAGCCGGAGGTGCAGGTTGCGAAGACCTCGCCCCCGCACAGAGATCCGTCCTGCTGCACCTCGAAACGTCTGATATGGGCAGGACCGCCGGGCTGATGGGTCGCGCCGGTGTCGGCGATGTAGAGAAGGCTTTCATCCGGCGAGAAGGCAAGACCATTGGGCTGGACGAAATCATCGGTGACCTGGCGCATCGACCCATCGGACGGGTCTATCCGGTAGACATGATTGCCGCCCAGTTCCGGTTCGCAGACATCGCCTTCATAGTCGGTGAGGATGCCGTAGCTCGGATCGGTGAACCAGATCGATCCATCCGAATGCACCACGACATCATTGGGCGAATTGAGCCTTTTGCCGGCAAAGCTGTCTGCAAGAACGGTGATTGAACCGTCATGCTCGGTGCGGGTGACGCGCCGCGTCAGGTGCTCGCAGCTGACAAGCCGGCCCTGGCGGTCGACGGTGTTGCCATTGGAATTGTTGGACGGCGCCCGGAACACCGAGGTCGAGCCGTCGGTCTCGTCCCAGCGCATCATCCGGTTGTTGGGAATGTCCGACCAGACCAGGTAGCGCCCGGCGGCGAACCAGGCCGGACCTTCGCACCACCGGGCCCCGGTCCAGAGTTTTTCGACATGAATATGCGGGGCAAACAACGCGGAAAAGCGCGGGTCGAAGGCCTCGAAACCGGCACCGTCCAGTAGATCAGACAAAGTCGTTCTCCAAAATTTCAAACAGATAGGGGGATTTTGAATGCATCTGCCAAACATCTGTTGCGTTGATGTGAAACTGGTATAACATGTTGCTGACATGACGTCCATCCGGGGAGGGATGCCCGTCATTCAACAATCTGGGAGGATTAAACTTGAAGAACCTAATCACTGCAACGCTGATTGCCGCTGCTGCCGCAACGTCAGCCCTCGTGGCCGTTCCCGCCATTGCTGCCGACAAGCCGACCGTCGCTCTGAGCAATGCGTTTTTGGGCAATGCCTGGCGACGTTCGATGATCACCGCATTTGAAGAAGCCGCGACCAAAGCCCAGGCCGATGGCCTGATCGCGTCATTCCAGGTATCCAACGCCCCGGGCGAGAACTCGGCGACGGAACAGATCGCGCAGCTCAAGGCGCTGCTGCTCGATCAGCCCGACATCCTGCTGGTCAATCCGGCCTCGCCCACCGCGCTCAATCCGACATTGCAGCAGGCCTGCGACATGGGGATCGTGGTCGCCGTCTTCGACAGTTCCACCGATCTCGAATGCGCCCATATCGTCACCAACAGCTTCGGCGACTGGGCGCGGTTGTCGACACAGGCCGTCATTGACGGCATTGGTGGCGCGGGCAATGTCATCATCGCCCGCGGCGTCCGGGGATCGCCTCCCGAAATCGAAATGTATGCCGTCCAGACCGAGCTGCTCAAGGCAAATCCCGATGTCAAAGTCGTCGGCGAGCTGTTCACTTTCTGCGACAGTGCCAAGGCGCAAGAAGCCCTGCTCGGCACCATCGCCAGCCTGCCCGAGGTCGACGGCGTGATCGGCTGCGGCGAGGGGCTGGGCGCCGTCCAGGCATTCCAGACGGCGGGACGCGACATCCCGGTGGTGGCATTCGCACCCAGCGGACGAGCGCTGAAATTCTGGGGCGAAGGCAATGGTGCGCCGGGCTCGGTCGCGGTCATGTCCGATCCGGGCCAGGGTGTTGCGGCGCTGTTTACCGCCATCAATATCCACAACGGGCAGGAAGTCCCGCGGACAACGATCTTCCCGCCGGTGGTGGTGAGCGACGAGGAGCGCGATCAGTGGATTGCCGCGGTTGGTGACGACGAGATCGCGTCCTGGCAGTGGACCCAGGAACTGGTCGACGCGCAACTGAAAGCCAATATCGACGGAACGGTGGCTGATGCAGCACTGCCTCCTGTTCCGGTCAGGTAATCAGCTTCGGTCTGCGCCGGTCCGACGGCGCAGACCTCTCTCGAAAAAGGTGTCATACCTGCCGTGCTGACAAAGACATTTCCAGTTTCCGATACTGCCGATCATGATCCTCTGGTTCAGGTCAGAGCTGCAGTCAAGACCTATGGACCCACAAAGGCTCTTGCCGGTGTCACGCTTGATGTGCGCGCCGGCGAAGTCTTCGGTGTTGTCGGCCATAACGGCGCCGGCAAGAGCACTCTCATGCGGGTGCTGAGCGGGCTTGATGCGGTCGATTCCGGATCGGTGCAGATAGGTGGTGCCGGCAGGCCGTCGGAAAGAGGGTTTCCCGGCGTCCGCATGGCCTATCAGGAAGGGTCTCTGGCCCATGAACTCACCGTCTACGAGAACATCTATCTCTCCAGCCGCAACTGGATCCCGGACAAAAGATGGCACAAGCCCGCTTCCGCGCGCGCCGCGGCGCGGCTTGACGAGATCTTTCCGGATCACACGATCAGCCCGTCCGATTATGTCGATGATCTCCCGCTTGCCGACCGGCAGATGGTCGAGATCGCGCGCGCGACGATTGCCGATGATCTGCGTCTGCTGATCCTTGACGAGCCGACAGAGTCACTGAGCGGCAGCGCCGTCGATCATCTGTATGCATATGTCCGCAAGTTGCGCGACAGCGGGCATGCCATCATTCTGGTTTCCCACCGGCTCAAGGAAATCCTGTCCGTGTGCGACCGGGTCGCGGTGATGAAGGATGGCGCCGTTGTCTCCACCCACCACGCCGCCAGCGTGACAGAACAGGATCTGTTTCTGGCCATGGGCGGCGAGGTGGCAATCCAGACGGCCGGCAGGGGGGCAACGAAAATTGCCGCAGACAGTTCGCGCCCGGTTGCGGTGAATGTGCCGATGCTGACGGTGGATGGCGCGGCAACGCAGATCGTGGCCCACAAGGGCGAGGTCATCGGACTGGCAGGCATTGCCGGCCAGGGGCAGGAACAGGTTCTTGACCGGTTGTGGCGCCGCAGCGGAGATGTCGAGGTCAGCCCGGCTCTGGCCTATGTTCCCGGTGACCGGCAGCGCTCCGGAATCCTTCCGATCTGGAACGTTGCCAGAAATTTGACGATCACGGCGCTGCCCGGCCTGAGCCGGACCGGGCTGCGGCAGGCGGACAAGGAGGATTCGCTCGTTGCCGAATGGGTCGACCGGCTGAAGATCCGCGGCGGTGCGAATGCCGCCATCGCCGGACTCTCCGGCGGCAATCAGCAAAAAGTTATCGTGGCGCGCGCCTTTGCGTCTGACGCTGACACGATCCTGCTGGATGATCCGTTTCGCGGCGTTGATGTCCATACCAAGGTCGAGCTCTACCAATTGATCAAGTCCGAAGCCCGCAAGGGGCGGACGATCATCTGGTATTCGAGCGAGAACTCGGAGATGCAGCATTGCGACCGGGCCTATGTGTTGCGCGCCGGGCGTATCGCGGGCGAGCTGCATGGCAGCGAGATTACCGATGAACGCATCATTTCTCTGTCCTTTGCCGAAGCCGGGGAGCCCCGCCCGTGAGTGTCGCTGTCCCCGTACAAGCCCGGTTCAACCCGCCAAAGGGCCTTGCCCGCCGGGTCCTGCCCGGTTTTCTCACTTTGATTGCAATGGTGCTGATCCTCGTGATCTGCGGCATGATCCAGCCGCGGATCTGGTCGCAGAACGGTCTCACGCTGATCATGTCGCCGATTGTGGCGCTGGCCATCGCCTCGATGGCGCAGATGGTGATGATGAGCATCGGCGATATCGATCTCGGCATCGGCTTCTTCGTCGGAATGGTCACCACCATCGTCGCCACGCTGCTGCGCGAAACCCCGCTGCTGGGTGTGCTGGCGCTGGCCGGCTCCGTGCTGGCCTATGCGCTTCTGGGCGCGCTGGTTCAGCTTCGCTCGGTGCCGTCGCTGATCGCCACCCTGGGGGCGTCCTTCATCTGGTTGGGGATGGGGCTGTTTGTCCTGCCGGTGCCGGGGGGCATGGCGCCGGACTGGCTGTTCAAATATGCGTTCTGGAAGCCGCCGCTGTCGATCCCGGCTCCGGTCATCACCATGCTCGCCGCCACGGCGCTGACCTGGTTCGTGACACGACGGACCGGGCTCGGGGTGCGTTTCCGCAGTCTGGGCAGCAACCCTGTTGCGCTGACCCGGTCCGGCGGCTCTCTCGTCGTCACGCGCATGCTGGCCTATGCCACCGTCGGCCTTCTCGGCGTGCTGGCAGGGATCACGCTGACGGCTGAAATCGGCGGCGGCGATGTCAATGCCGTGCCCGGCTATACGCTGACCACGGTGGCGGCCGTGATCCTGGGCGGCGGCATGTTCACCGGCGGCCGCGCTGTGGCCTGGGGCACACTCGCCGGCGCCGTCACGCTTGGCCTTCTGACCGTGCTGCTCACTTTGCTCAGCCTGTCGTCGAACATCCAGCCGGCGGTCCAGGGCTTCATCGTCATCGCCGTTCTGGCCGGACGTCTTGTGGTGGAGCGGATGACCCGATGAGCAAGCTGCGCCTCCAGTCGATCCCGCCCTGGACATGGTCTTTCCTGGCCGCCGTCATCGTGCTGGTGCTGACCTATATCGTGTCGGGCCGCGGCGGCACGCAGACGCTGACGCTGGCCTTTACCGTTGCGCCCTATCTCGTTCTTGTCGGCCTGGGGCAAATGCTGGTGATGAGTGCCGGGCCGGGCAATATCGATGTTTCGGTCGCCAAGGTGTTCTCGCTAGGCGGGCTGCTTTCCATTGCCGTGGGGGAGGTCACGGGGTCCTGGATCCTGGGCCTGGGGGCCGCCGTCGGGGCGGGACTCGCCATGGCGTCGATCAGCATCGTGGCGATTCTCTATGTGCGGATTCCGCCGATCGTCGCCACACTGGCCACAAGTCTCATCGCCTCGGCCATCTCGCTGACCCTGGCCAAGGGGTTTCAGGGCTCTGCCGATCCGCTGTTGAAGGCGTTCCTGAGCTGGGCGCCTTTGGGCATTCCGGCCTTCGCCATCGTGGTGCTGCTGCTGACGGTGGTCGTGTCGCTGTTCCTGAGATGGACGACATGGGGGTCGCAAATGCTCGCTGTCGGTCAGGCCCGGCGCGCGGCGGAATATGCGGGCGTGAATGCCAGAAAGATCATGGTCGTTGTCTATCTGACGTCGGGGGTTCTGGCGGCGCTGGCAGGCGCATTGCGGGCCTCGTTTTCGGCTCCGAATGTGGAACTGGGCAACGATTATCTGCTCGATTCGATTGCCGTGGTGGTGATCGGCGGCACCCTGATGACCGGCGGCCGCGCGGTTCCGGCAGGCGTGTGGGGCGGGGCGCTGTTCTTCATCCTGCTGGACGGCTTGCTGAACCTGATCGGATGGAGCTATGCGGGACAGAATGTGCTGAAGGGCTTTCTTGTGCTGGCGGTTCTGTTTCTTGCCAGCGGCGCGCCGATCCTGGGCCGGCGCATGCCGCCGCGCGAGGCGGATGATGAAAAGAATGAAGACATGGCAGAACCGGTGAGCAGACCCTTGACCTGACACGCCGCGGGCCGCCCAATTTGACGCCGCGCTTCGCAAGCAGGAGTGCAAAGGCAAAACATCGAAGATGGAGTAGTGGAGATGACGAAAATTGCGCTCTTTGGGGCCGGTGGCAAGATGGGGTTCCGGCTCGCGACGAACTTTCGCGGGTCACGATACACAATCGCTCACGTGGAAGTCAGCCAGCCAGGCTGCGAGCGCCTCAAGTCCGGGCTGGGCATTGACACGGTCTCCGCCGATGACGCGCTGGACGGTGCCGAGGCCGTCATTCTGGCTGTCCCAGATACCCATATCGGCAAGGTCATGGCCGGCATCGAAAGCAAGATCCGGGCGGGAACCATGGTGATTGCGCTGGATGCGGCGGCACCCTTTGCCGGACATCTGCCGGACCGGCCGGATCTGACCTATTTCGTCACCCATCCTTGCCATCCGCCGATTTTCAACGATGAAACGGACATGGAAGCCAAGCGCGACCATTTCGGCGGCGTCAAAGCAAAGCAGCACATCGTCAGTGCCTTGATGCAGGGGCCGGAGGAAGACTATGCAAAGGGCGAGGAGATCGCCAAAGTGATCTGGGCGCCGGTCATGCGGTCGCACCGGGTGACTGTCGAACATATGGCGCTGCTCGAGCCGGGCCTGTCCGAAACGGTCTGCGCGTCCCTGCTCGTGGTGATGAAACAGGCCGTCGATGAAGTGGTTGCGCGCGGCGTTGACGAGCAGACTGCGATGGACTTCCTGCTCGGTCACATGAATGTTCTGGGGGCGGTGATCTTCGGGCAAACCCCGGGGGTTTTCTCCGATGCCTGCAACAAGGCAATTGAAAATGGCATCCCGGTGCTGATGCGCGATGACTGGAAGCGGGTGTTCGAGCCTGACGAAATCGCCGCGAGCATTAAGCGGATCACATAACCGGGTCTTGATAAAACCGGCCGGATGCGGCGCGCTCGGGTGAAACCATGAGCGCGCCGCTATCGGCGGTCAGGCTCCGGCTGCCTTCACGTAAAGCGTGCGGGAGCGTTCCAGGTGCTTGATCATGGCCTTTTCGGCGCCGTCCACATCATGCACTGGCGATGCATTCGATGATCTCGTGGTGCTCGGTCAGGGTGTTGTTTTCCTTGCCGGTCCAGATCAGCATCTCGGTGTGGTATTCCTTGAGCCAGCCGAGCATCGCCTCGCTGAAGGCGATGTAGATCGGGTTGCCGGAGATGACGGCAATCTGGGTGTGCAGGCGCATGTCGATGCTGATGAAGGTCTCGGAATCACCGAGCGCCGCGCGCTGGGCGGCAAGGGTTTCGCGCAGCCGGGTGATGTCGTCTTCGGATGCCTTTTCCGCGGCCTCCCGAACCATGCCGCGCTCGAAGAAGATACGCGCGTTCTTGAGATGCTCGAGTGAATCTTTCGATGATGCCAGCATGAACTTGGCTGTCTCATCGACCTGCTTGATGATCGATTTGGCCGAAAGCTCGAGCACCTTGGCGCGTTCGCCATGCGAGATTGCCAGAAGCCCCATGCTGGCAAGCGCCTGCATCGCTTCCCGGATGGCCGGACGCCCGACCTGGAAACGCGCCATCAGCTCGCGTTCGGACGGCATCTCGTCACCCGGCTTGAGCTCGCCTTCGGTGATCAGGCGCTTCAATCTCTCGAGCACTTCGTCAGACAGCTTGCGCCGGACGATCGGCCCGGTATGATTCATTGCTTCCATGTTCTCCTCGGTCGCTGTCATCAGCGAATCATGACCTGAGCCCTCCGACCCTGACATCCGGCGAGCCGTGGACAAATAGCAATCTCTGATAAATGCAACAATTGATGATGAGTATACCAGACGGACCGGCAGATGGAAGTGCCGCAGTCTGGACCGGTGGCGTCGCCAGGGCCGTCCCATCCGGCCTGAGGCTCTAGGCGGTGGCCGCCTGGTAGCGGTCCGGCGTTGCAGCGACCAGTGCATCTGCGGCCATGCGCAATGCGTAGGCCAGCGCCTCGTCGGCCGGTGCCGGTCTTGCAAAGAAGAAACCCTGGATCTGATCACAGCCGAGTTCGCGCAGCACCGCAACCTCTTCCTGGGTTTCCGCGCCCTCGGCAATGGTGGTCATGCCCAGACCGCGGCCAAGCGCGATGATGCCGCGCAGCAATTCGGTCGAGCGTTGCGAGGTGTTGACGCCGTCGATGAAAATTCGGTCGATCTTCAGCTTGTCGAATGGAAGCTGGGTGAGATAACCCAGCGAAGAATAGCCGGTGCCGAAATCGTCGAGCGCCAGGGTCACGCCAAATTCCTTCAGGCTCTTGAGCACATTGCGCACGCGGGACTCGTTCTGGTCCATCAGCAGGCTCTCGGTCAGTTCCAGGCACAGCAGGTGAGGGGGCAGGTCGGATTCGGCGAGCACCTTGCCGACATCGCTGACCAGATCGGAATTCCATATCTGCGCTGCCGAGACATTAACGGCGATCGTGGGCGTGGGAACACCGGCATCGAGCCATTCCTTGGCCTGGAAGGCGGCCTGTCTGAGCACCCAGTAGCCCACGTCACAGATCAGATGGGAGCTTTCCGCAATCGGAATGAACAAGGCGGGCGGGATGTTTCCGCGGACAGGGTGGTTCCAGCGGATCAGCGCCTCGTATCCGATCACCCGTCCCGTCAAGATCTCGATCTGCGGCTGGTAGTGAACGGAAAGGCCCTGGTCATCGGCCAAGGCATTGCGGAGATCCGGGGACAGGGCGACCTTTTCCTGCACGGCCTCGTCCATGCTGGACTCGAAGATCCGGTAGCGGCCACGTCCCTCTTCCTTGGCGCGGTAGAGGGCGAGATCCGCGCTGCGCAGCAGTTCGTCCGAGGTTCTGCCATGATCGAGAAGCATGGCAATGCCGATGCTGGTGCCGACGGTGACTTCGATGCGGTCGAGCACGGTCATCCCGGAAATGACCGCGACGATTTCGGTGGCAATGCGTTCGCTCTCATCCCGGTCGGAGACGCCCTCGAGCAGCACTGCAAATTCGTCTCCGCCAAGCCGGGACACGAAATGGGCATTGCCCAGGGTGCGGGCGAGCAAATGCGCCACCTTGACCAGAAGCGCATCGCCAACCGCGTGGCCGAGCGTGTCATTGACGTCCTTGAACCGGTCGAGATCGAGCAGCAGCAATGCGCCGATTTCACCGGTCCGGGCGCAGCGCCCGAGAGCATCATCCACCCGCCTGTGGAACAGGGTCCTGTTGGCCAGCCCGGTCAGCGGGTCGTGGAACGCCAGCTTTTCCAGCTGCTCGGAGGCCAGCTTGCGGTCGGTGATGTCCTGGATGGTGCCGTACACGCCTATCTTGTCGCCATGCTTGTCGCTTCTGAGCTTGGTGGTGACAGCGAAATGCCCGTATTCCCCGTCGCCGCGCCGGACCCTGACGTCGATGCTTCTGACGACCCCATGCTTCACGACTTCGGACTGCAGCTCCAGCAACCGGCTCGCATCATCGTCGCCATAGAGCTCCATCACCCGGTCACGGGTCAGATCGAATGTGTCGGGATCATAGCCGAGCAGATTGAAGATCTCGTCTGCCCACCAAAGCGTATCCTCGCCAAAATTATAGGACCAGTCGCCGATGAGCCCCAGATGCTGGGCCTCGTTCAACTGCCCCGAACGCTGCTCGAGAATGTTCTTGGCAGCTTCGAGTTCGCCGACAGCCTGGTCAAGTCTGCGCAGTGGCAGCGCCCGGGCATAATAGGCCGCGATTCCGATCAGGGAGGACAGCAGGCTGAAGAAAAACAGCTCAAGTGCCAGTGCGGAAAGCGGGATCGACACCTCCAGACGGCCGATTTGCCGGTCGGCAACGACAAGCGGTGCATCACGGGTCAGTTGCAGCAAACCGGGAGATTCCCCGACCGTGAGCAACAGCTTTCCGTCATTGTTGAAGATGCGCTGCTCGGTCTTGGAGGACTGATCTACATGCAGTTCGACGATTTCGGTAATCCGGACAAGCTGGTACTGCCACAGATCTTCATGCGCATAGATATATTTCGAGACCCTGGCAGACTGCAGGTCAGCGACGAAGGTGATCTCGTTGGCAAGGTAGCGGTAGGAAACCAGCCCGTAGGACAATGGCGGAAGCAGCGCGATCACGATGCCGATGGCAAGCGCGATGCGTAGCCGCATTGCTGTGTTCAATGTCGTGGTCACCGGGTTGCCGGGAGACTGCCTGCCTCATGCAGCAGGCTCTGACCTTCGCTTGACCCGATAAAGGCCAGAAAGCGTTGCACCAGCGGTGACGGCTCTTCGGGATAGACAAAGCGGAAGGGCTTGAAATAGGGGTATGTACCGCTTTCCAGATTTACGAGCGTCGGTTCAACGCCGTCGATTGTCAGGAACCGCAGATCCGGCTGGTGCCCCTCGGTCACCATTTGCGCCAGGCCTGTGCCCACAAGCGAGCCGTCGATGGTTTTCGCCAGTTCCAGATTGTCCTGGTCGGTTGCGGCCACGGGGACATCGATGCGTGTCCGGACCTCGTCGATGGCAGCGGCCATTCCTGGAAATGTCTGGCCCAGCAAGGCGGTGTCGCTCTCGCTCTTGGGCCGGAGAATGACCTTGACCGGCGTTCCGTCGGGCCAGGTTGCACTCGTCGAAGCGTAAAAGGCGGCAACATCATTTTTGGCGATATCACCCGGATTCGGATTGGAGCTGACAAGACCGTAAGGGGTGATCACGGCAACAGTTTCGGTCATTCCGGTCTCTTCCGGCTTCAGGGGGCGCGCGGACACGGCAATGTCGAGAGCACCGTCCCGGGTTGCCGCAATTCCGCCCGAGCTGCCGAGCCCCTGAATGACCTCGACCGTTGTTTCGGGCTCCCGGGCGGTGAACGCCGTGCCGAGCCGTTCCATCAGGACCGTGGCTGCGCCGGTGCCGCCGATGCGCAGCGTCTGATCTGCCGAAGCGGGGACAGATGATGCAAGCACAGTCAATGCGGCCATCAGGCCATAACTTGAAAATTTGAAATAAGAACTGGTCATAATGGCTCCTGGGTCCGGCAGAGCGAAATGTATGGGGCTTTACACCTGAAAACTTGGTAAAGGGTCCGGGGCTTAAAAATAATGGAGTATATATGAGGTTCGGGCCGGTTCCAGCGTGAGACGTTCACTCAATTTTTCTGGTTGAGCGCGGCGGCGGACTGCTTCACGACCTCCGATATTTCCGTCAGCTGTTTGGCCAGCGGACTGGTCTTGCGCCATATCATGCCTATGGTCCGGGACGGTTGCGGTGCGCTGAAGCGGGCGATCGAGACCGGCGCCGAGCGGGTTTCGACGGCAATCGCCATTTCCGGGATCAGGGTAACGCCCATTCCCGAACCCACCATCTGCACCAGTGTGGCGAGCGAGCTGGCATCGAGGATTTCCCGGGGCCGGGAAGACTGGATATTGCAGAACGACAAGGCCTGATTGCGGAAACAATGGCCTTCTTCGAGCAGAAGCAGTTTCATTTCGCGCAGGGCTTCGCGATTGGGCACCGGTTTGCCGTCATCCCTGTCCGGGCGGACGAGAACGAAATTTTCTTCAAACAATGTGACTTCGGTCATCGACGGCTCAGAGATCGGCAACGCGACGATCGCGGCATCAAGTCGGCCCTCGATCAGTTCATCAAGCAGTTGCGGGGTGAGCGTTTCGCGGATCTGCAGGTCGATCCCGGCGTTGAGCCGGGACATGTCGCCGATTATGGCAGGAAGCAGATAGGGGGCAATTGTCGGGATGATGCCGATGCGAAGCCGCCCGACCAGGCGGTCCCGCGATGCCAGCGCCAGTTCGCCCAGCTCGTCGACCGAGCGCAGGATGAGGCGGACCCGCAAAGCGAATTCCTCTCCGAAACTGGTCAGCCGGGCCTTGCGCGCGCCGCGTTCAAACAGCTTGGTGCCGAGAGAATCCTCGAGCTCCCTGATCTGCACGGACAAGGCCGGCTGGGAGATCGCGCAGGCATTGGCGGCACGTCCGAAATGGCTGTGCTGGGCAAGCGCCTCGAAATAGCGGAGTTGCTTCAGGGTCAGGTTTCTCATAGTTTTAAATTATCATTACGATCACATAATTCAACTTAAGTTAATGAATGGATTTTGCTATACATCAGTTCGACCCGCTGCAGAGGTGATGGATTTCATCCGCAATTGATTTCGACGGCCCTCGTGTACATGCCTCGTGGTGTCACGTTGCAGTGACTGCAACCGGCCCGGCCTGTTGAGCCGACAATTGCCAGCTTCAGGAATTTCCGGGTTCATCGAGAGGTGAGCCTGATCAAACCAGATATGATTGGAGAACATAATGAATATCGATGCGAAAGCCGGCAAATGCCCCGTGGTACATGGCGCCACCAACAATTCCATCCGCTCGAACCGCGACTGGTGGCCCAATCAGCTCAACGTCGCGATGCTGCATCAGAATTCGCCTGCAGCCAGCCCGATGGATGCGGATTTCAACTATATCGAAGAGTTCAAGAAGCTCGATCTCGAGGCGGTCAAGCAGGACCTTCGCGCGCTGATGACCGATTCGAAGGACTGGTGGCCGGCCGATTTCGGGCATTACGGCCCGTTTTTCATCCGCATGGCCTGGCACAGTGCCGGCACCTACCGCACGGCTGACGGCCGCGGCGGCTCGACCTCGGGCGCGCAGCGCTTCGCGCCGCTCAACAGCTGGCCGGACAATGTCAATCTCGACAAGGCCCGCCGCCTGATCTGGCCGATCAAGCAGAAATACGGCAACAGGATTTCCTGGGCTGACCTGATGATCCTGACCGGCAATGTCGCGCTCGAATCGATGGGTTTCAAGACCTTCGGTTATGCCGGCGGACGCAGGGATGTGTGGGAGCCGGAAGAGGACATCTACTGGGGCTCGGAAGACACCTGGCTCGACGACAAGACCCGCTACGATCCCGAACGCCCCGAGCGCGAGCTGGAAAACCCGCTGGCGGCGGTGCAGATGGGCCTGATCTATGTGAACCCGGAAGGTCCGGGCGGCAAGCCGGATCCACTGGCCTCGGCCCGCGACATCCGAGACACATTCGGCCGCATGGCCATGAATGACGAGGAAACCGTTGCCCTGATCGCCGGTGGCCACACCTTCGGCAAGACCCACGGCGCCGGTGATGCCGGGCTCGTCGGGGCTGATCCGGAAGCTGCAGGCATTGCCGAGCAGGGCCTGGGCTGGACCAGCAAGCACGGAACCGGCTTTGGCGCCGACGCCATCGGCAGCGGTCTGGAAGTGACCTGGACCCAGACCCCGACGCAGTGGAGCAATCACTTCTTCGACAATCTGTTCGGCTTCGAATGGGAGCTGACCAAGAGCCCTGCCGGCGCATGGCAGTGGCAGCCGAAGGACGGTGCCGGCGCGGGCACGGTTCCCGCCGCGCATGATCCGGACAAGCGCATTGCTCCGTCAATGCTGACATCCGACCTGGCACTTCGTTTCGACCCGATCTACGCGCCGATCTCCAAGCGCTTTCACGAAAACCCGGAAGAATTCGCAGATGCGTTTGCACGGGCCTGGTTCAAGCTTACCCATCGCGACATGGGTCCCAAGACCTGCTATTTCGGCCCCGAAGTTCCGGCAGAGGACCTGCTGTGGCAGGATCCGATTCCGGCTGTCGATCACCCGTTGGTCAATGCCCAGGACATCGCGGCGCTCAAGGTCAAGATCGCCGAGACCGGACTGTCCGTGGCCGAACTGGTCTCGACGGCCTGGGCTGCGGCGTCAAGCTTCCGCGGTTCGGACAAGCGCGGCGGCGCCAATGGCGCGCGCGTCCGGCTCGACCCGGCCCGGAACTGGAAGGTCAACGAGCCTGAAAAGCTGGCCAAGGCGCTGTCCGTGCTGGAAGCCGTGCAGACAGCCTTCAACGAGGCCCAGACCGACGGCAAGAAGGTCTCCATGGCCGACCTCATCGTGCTGGCCGGGTCGGTCGGCATCGAACAGGCCGCCGGGGCCGCCGGCCGGAGCATCGAGGTTCCGTTCACGCCGGGCCGCATGGACGCAACGCAGGAGCAGACCGATGTCGAATCCTATGATGTGCTCGAACCGGCTGCAGACGGTTTCCGCAACTTCCTCAAGGCCCGGTACACGTCGTCGGCTGAAGAACTGCTGATCGACAAGGCGCAGCTGCTGACGCTGACTGCGCCGGAAATGACGGTTCTGCTTGGCGGCATGCGTGTGCTCGGCGCCAATTACGAGGGATCGAAGAATGGCGTCTTCACAGATCGCCCCGGCACGCTCACCAATGACTTCTTTGTCAATCTGCTGAGCATGGACACCAAGTGGGAAGGTCTCGACGAGGACGAGGAAGAGTTCGAAGGCCGCGACCGCGTCACCGGCGAACCGAAATGGACCGCTACCCGGGTTGACCTGGTGTTCGGCTCCAACTCGCAGCTGCGGGCGATTGCCGAGGTCTATGCGCAGGACGATGCCAAGGACAAGTTCGCCAGGGACTTCGTGGCCGCCTGGACCAAGGTGATGAACGCCGATCGCTTCGACATCGCCTGATCAAGGCGCTGACAAAATTCCGGGCGCGGACGGGTTTGCCGTCCGCGCCCGAGCTGTTTCTGACGACCTGGCAACCGTTGATCTGCGCTTCGTATGGCCGGTGTCCTATCCGCCGGCACTGTCGGCGGCGACGGCCTCGTGCAGATTGCGCAACAGGTCGGGATCGGCGGACTGGATCCGGCTCCAGTTCGGAATGAACGGCGTTTCCATCGGGTTTTCCAGGAAGATCTGTCCGGCGGTGACGATATTGGCCGCGAACAGCTCCACCGCTTCCTCTTCCTGGTTCCGGTCGGTGTGCAGGCCGTTCATCACCGCATCATTGTGATACATCTCGATCAGATCCAGCGCGGTCCGGTAGTAGGTGGCCTTGATAGTCCGGAAGGTCTCTTGCGAAAACACCACCCCGTCGGTGGCAAGCTTGCGAAACAGGGCTTTCGAAATGTCGATGGACATGCGCGACAGGCCCTGGGAGGCATCGGCCTTGGACAGTTCCTGATGCTTGTGGTCATAGGCGTCGGAGATGTCCACCTGGCACACCGAGCGGTTGGACAGATTGCGCCAGACCTCCGACAGCACGCCGATCTCCAGGCCCCAGTCCGACGGAATCCGCATGTCGGGCAGGATGCTGACCCGCATGGCGAATTCGCCGGCGAGCGGATAGCGGAAGCCCTTGAGATACTCGATATAGTCGAGATGACCGCAGACCTTCTGGATCGACAGCAGCAGCGGCGAGACAAGCAACCGCGAGACGCGGCCATTGAGCTTTCCGTCGGCGATGCGGGGATAGTAGCCCTTGCAGAACTGGTAGGGGAAGGCCGGATTGGTCACCGGGTAGACCAGCCGGGCCAGCATTTCGCGGGAATAGGTGGTGATGTCGCAATCATGCAGCGCCACCACATCGGAGTTCTGCGAAGCCAGCGCGTAGCCGATGCAGTACCAGACATTGCGGCCCTTGCCGGGCTCGCTGGGCGCCAGGCCGGCGGCTTCGAGCTGGTTGTGGATGGCCTTGAGCCGCGGTCCGTCATTCCACAGGATGTCGTGTTTCTGCGGCAGGCGGGAGAAATACTCGCGGGCAAAGCGGTATTGTTCCTCGGTCGCCTGATCAAGGCCGATGATGACATGGTTGATATAGGTCGCGCCGCTGAGCTCATCGAGGATCCGGGACAGCGCATCGCGGCCCAGTTCGGCAAACAGGGATGGCAGGATCAGGGTGATCTTGCGGGTGGCGGAGAACTGCCGAAGCTGGCTTTCCATCATCTCGAGCGGCATATGGGTGAGATTGTGGAGGGTGGCCACGCTGCCATTCTGGTGAAAATCGGCCATGGAATCTCCTGCTATTTCGCCGCCGTGTGCACGAGCGACATGATGGTTTCGTTCCAGCCCCGGGGGCCTGGCTGCGCTGCCCGGATGATGTGACCGCTGTCTTCGCGGGCAAGCCTCGGGATGCCGGCATGCCCCGGATTGGGGATGATCACGCCCAGATCGGCCTGTTCGATCATTGCCACATCATTTCCGGCATCGCCAAGCGCCACGGTGAAGGCCCGATGGCCTGTCTCTAGGGCATGCCGTCGGGCAATCTCGATCATGCGCTGTGCCTTGTTGGCGCCGAATGACAGGGTCATGAAGCGCCCGCCCTGCAGGACGGAGAGGCCCTTCTTGGTGAGCATGGCAACAAATTCTTCGCGGGAGTTGTCGGTGCCAAGCCAGAGACCGGGTTCGGAAAACCGGCGTTGCTTGGCCAGGGCGGCCTGCTCGAGGCTCAGGCCGGTCCGTCGTGAGACCTCTTCCACGCTCCAGTCGGAAAAACCCTGATACTGGCTGCGCAATGCCGGCGGCAGCGCGTCAAGCGTCTCGCGGATGGACTGATACATGTCGCCGGACTGCGTGGCGTTTTCATCGCCTTCCAGGATGCCGGAGCCGTTTTCGACAATCGCCGGGCAATGGGCAAAGCCCAGCTCCCGGCGCAAGGGGATGATTTCCGCCGCGGTCTTGCTGGAAGCCAGCACCAGCGGAATCTGCAGCTCGCGCAGCCGGGCCAGAGCCGGAAGCGCCTCGGTGTAGGCATAGGTTTGATGGTCGAGCAGCGTGCCGTCGAGATCGGTGAAGATGATCAGACCGGAGATGTCGGGGATGGTCACGGTGCCACCGGTCAATTGGTGATCCAGCGGCATTGATAGGGGGCAAATTCGATTTCACCGGTCATTCCAGCGATGTCTTCGCCCGATATCAGATCGGTCCATGTCTCGCCGCCGATCAGGTTGAGCGCCATGACCGGGATCGCAACCGTGTCGCTGGTAAGATTGTGGACGGCGAAGATGCTTTGCGCCCGGTCCATGCTTTGGCGCCAGAAACCGAAAAACTGGTCGCCCAGCTGCAGGGTGAACTGGGTGGCATTGGGATGAAACGCCGGCTGTTTCGAGCGTTTCTTCAACACGCCGGTCAGCGCCGTGAAAACCCGCGCGTGATGGCTTGCGGGGTCGTCCAGTTGTTCGAGCAGGTCCGGATAATGCCAGCGGTGCCGGTTGATTGCCCGGTTGTGCCCCGATTTTTCCACGCCCTCATGGTCGTTCTGCGTTGCAAGCAGGGAATGGATATAGAATCCGGGAATGCCCTCCAGGCCCATGGCGATGATCTGGCTGCACAGGAATCGCTCGACGTTCCATTCATCCTCGCCTTCGATTGTGCCCTTCAAGGCGTCGAACAGCGCGATGTTGATTTCGTAGGGCCGGGTGCCGCCATCGGGCATTTTGCGCATCGACAGCAGACCGCCGAATTGCTGCACAGTTTCGATCACGCGGGCGATGTCTTCCTCGTCCAGAAGCCCCTCGGCGGGACGCATGCCGATGCCGTCATGCGAGGCGGTGAAATTGAAATAGGTGCAGCCGAGCTGAGCCGGCGGCATGGTCATCTGCCAGGCGTTGAGGTGTTTCGAGGTTCCGTGCAGCAAGGCGTGCAGCAACAGCGGCGGCAGCGAGAAATTGTAGATCATGTGAGCTTCGTTCCGATTGCCGAAATAGCTCAGATTTTCCGTGTTGGGGACATTGGTCTCGGTCAGCAGAACCAGGGGTTCGCCGGTATAGTCAGCCAGCAGCCGGATCAGCCGGACGATCTCATGTGTCTGCCGCAAATGGATGGACGGGCTGCCGACTTCCTTCCAAAGGAACGCGACCGCATCCAGCCGCAGGGTACGGACGCCCTTCGAAATGTGAAAGCGGAGGATGCGCAGGAATTCGAACAGCACCTCCGGATTGGAAAAGTCGAAATCAACCTGGTCATGGCTGAACGTGCACCAGACATGCCTGGTGCCGCTGGCGGTCTCGACCTGGCGGAGCAGCGAATGGGCGCGCGGCCGGACCACCATGGAGAGATCATCATCCGGCGAGGCTTCAAAGAAGAACTTGTCGTAAGGGGCGTGGCCGAGAAGATATTCGCTGAAATAGCTGCTCAGGCTGGAGCAGTGATTGATCACCAGATCGGACATCAGCCGGAACTCGCCGGCGATACGGCCGATGTCCTCCCAGGCGCCAAGCCCGCTGTCGACCGCGTAGTAATCGGTGATCGCAAAGCCGTCATCGGAGGTGTAGGGGAAGAACGGCAGGATGTGCACACCGGTGGTGACGCCCTTGAGCCGGTTGTCCAGAAAATCAAACAGCAGGTCCAGTGGCTTGTGCTCGCCATTGACGAAGCTGTTGCCATAGGTGATCACATAACTGTCTTTTTCGTTCCACAGTGAATTGCCGGGGACACGGCCACGGCGCTTGGGCTGCTCGCCCTCGGGCCAGAACGCGTTCAGGGTCTGGTCCAGCAAGGCTTGCTGATCATGCCCGGGATAGATCGAGGAGAGCAGCATCTGCAGCCCCTCGCGCAATCTCCTGGGAAAGCGTTTTGGATCCGCAGCCATGGTCACTTGTGGAATTGCATAAAAATTCGCCATGATCAAATTTTTAGCACCATTTGCTTTCAAGGCAAGATGGCCGACGGATATTTCTGATCCGGGGCAGGCAGGCGGTTCCCGTCAGGCCGGCACAGCGCACGTCCAGCAGCGCAGCGAAGCTGCGGGCAGGTGCGGACAGGGTCTAGACCCGCGGGCTCAGCAATAGGTTTCGACGCCGATCACTTGCGCGGCGGAATAGCGGTCGCCATGGGCAAAGCCGGCCGGGAGGATCTGCTCGATCTCGGCGATCTGTGCGGGCGTGAGCTCGATTGCCGCACCTTGGACGCAGTCCGTCAGGTGGCTGGCGGAACGTGTTCCGGGAATCGGAATCACATGCGGGCCCCGCGCCAGCAGCCAGGCAATGGCAAGCGAGGCAGGCGTGGCGCCAAGGTCGCGTGCATAGTCCTTGAACGGAGCAATGGCGGCGAGGTTGCGCGACAGGTTGGGCTCGACGAAGCGCGGATTTGACCGGCGAAAGTCCTGCTTCCCGAATGTTGCGGGATCCGGTGCCTGATCTGCGAAAATGCCGCGCCCAAGCGGGCAAAAGGCGACGAAGGCGACCTCAAGCTCCTTGCAGGCCTGAACCAGCCCCAGATCGGGCTGTCTGGTCCACAGCGAATATTCGCTCTGAACCGCGGCCACCGGAGCGACCGCGTGGGCGAGCCGGAGCGAGGCCGGCGAGATCTCCGAAAAGCCGAAGCCGCCGATCTTGCCTTCGCGCTGAAAACGCTGAAGTGTTTCGACAACCTCTTCGATCGGCCGGGTGGCCTCGCGCCGGTGAATATAGAACAGATCGACATGATCGACCCCGAGGCGGATCAGGGAAGCCTCGAGTTCGGAGTGCAGATGCTCATCCGAATTGTCGAACCAGCGCTCACCGGAATCGGGATTGCGGCGGATGCCGGCCTTGGTGGCAAGCTTGAAATGTCCGGGGTTGTCACGCAAATAACTGCCGATGACAGTTTCGGATACGCCCATGCCATAGACATTGGCGGTGTCGAGCAGGGTGATGCCGAGATCCCGCGCGGCCGCCAGGGTCTCGTGGCTTTCCTTCTCCGATGTCGGGCCGTAGGCGCCGGCAAAATTCCAGCAGCCCAGCCCGATGGCCGACACGTGTGGACCGGCTTTTCCCAATTGACGCTGTTGCATGATGTCTCTCTGGCTACAGGGTCAGCCATTCGACACCGAGCGCTTCAAAATGTCCACACCATGCCGCCCCACAAGGGCTCAGCCGGCGGCGCTGCTGATCTGGTGTCTGGACTGTTCGAGCCAGGCCGGGCTCACCTCGACACCCCAGCCGGGCGCATCGGTCACGGTCGCCTTGCCGTCGACGATCGCATAGGGCGATTCCACGAACAGCGCGTCCTGCCAGGGATAATAGTCCTCGCCTTCAATGGAAAATTCGAGATATTTTCCCGCATTCGGGATTGCGCGCAACATGTGCATGGTGAACAGCGTTACCATCGACCAATTTGCGCAATGCGGCGTGCAGGGCAGGCCGGCCTTGTCGGCCATGTCGGCCACCCGCAATGTGCGGGTGAGCCCGCCGAGATAGCAGATGTCGGGCTGGACGATATCCACCGCCTTCATGTCGATCATCCAGCGCCAGTTGGGCAATTCGCAGTCCTGCTCGCCGCCGGTGACGTCAATGGGCAGTGCCGACAGGGCTTCGGTCACCTGCCTGGTCTGCTCATATTCCCAATAGGGGCAGGGTTCCTCGAAATGGCTGATGCCGTTGTCGACCAGGAGTTTGGAGATCTCGATGGCCTGTTGCGGCGCATAGCAGGAATTGGCGTCGACCAGCAGCGCCACGTCGTCGCCCAGCGCCTTGCGCATGGTGGGCACGATTTCCTCGGTGCGGCCGGGCCATTCATCCTTGCCGCGGCCGCATTCGGCGCCGATGCGGAACTTGAAGGCGTCGAAACCGAAAGTGTCGCGCAGGCCGCTCAATCGGGCGGCCTCGTCCTTCGGTGTGATGTCGCGCTTCATCGACGAGCCATAGGCGCGGACGGTGCCGGGCGTGCCGCCGATCAGTTCGCAGACCGGCTTGCCTTCAATGCGGCCGCGCAGATCCCACAGGGCGGTATCGAGACCGCCAATCGCCCGCTTCAGATAGGAACCGGGGAACTTGTGCTCTTTCTCGGGGATCAGATCAACGAGATGGTCAATGTCGAGCGCAGACTGGCCCAGCGCATAGGGGGCGACCTGCCGGTGAACGATTTGCGCTGTGATGTCAGCATAATAGGGCGCGACCTGGCCCCAGCCGATGTCGCCGGTATCGGTGGTGACCTTGACGAAGCAGACGAACTCGTTGGTGAACGTTTCGATGTGAGCGATTTTCATGATGTGCAAACCTGTGCCGACGTTTTGAGAAACCGTAGCGGGTCGATTGGACTTACGATAAGGTCCAATCTCGCAAAGCTTCCAGACCAATTTTACCAGCAACGAGACGCCGTTCATGAAAACCAAGGCTGGAGCCATCCTCTCCTCTATCCGGATCGACCGGACGCTGGACCGCAAAATCAGCGTGCAACTCTATATGGGGCTGCGCGACATCATCCTGTCCGGCGGCTTGAACGGCGGCGAGCGGCTGCCGGCGACGCGGACCCTGGCAAGCGAGGTCGGCGTGTCGCGGACAACGGCGCTGGATGCGGTCAGCCGGCTGATCTCGGAAGGGCTTCTGGAATCGCGGATCGGCGCCGGCACCTATGTCAGCCACACCATGACCGGGCGGACGCCGGTCAAGCCGCAGGCCGCCGGAGCCGAGTCGGAGAGGCAGCCGCGTTTGTCGCCGGCAACCCTCCAGGCCCAGCAATTGTTTGCCGAACGAAGGCGGTTGCCGCACAAGTCGCAGGCCTTTGTCACGGCGCTTCCGGCGCTGAGTTCGTTTCCGATGGCGCAATGGGCGCGGCTATCGGCGCGGCATCTCAGGTCCGACCGGGATGCGGTGATGGGCTATGGCAACCCATTCGGATTGCCGCGACTGCGCGGGGCCATTGCCACCCATCTCAATGCCAGCCGTGGGATCCAGTGTGATCCGGACCAGATCTTTGTCGTCGGCGGGGCGCAACAGGCGTTTTCGTTGATCGGCGGCATGCTGCTTGATCGCGGCGAAAAGGTCTGGTTCGAAAATCCCGGTGCCATCGGCGCGCGCAACGCCTTCATCTCGCAAGGCGCCGAACTGGTTCCGGTGGCGGTCGATGATGAAGGCATTGTTGTCGCGGACGGGCTGGCGAAAGCACCGGATTTCCGGCTTGCCTTTGTCACGCCCTCGCACCAGCAGCCGCTGAGCAAGGTGCTGAGCCTGTCACGGCGGCTGGCACTGCTGGATGCGGCCGACCGGGCGGACGCCTTCATCGTCGAGGATGATTATGACGGCGATTTCTATTTCGGTGACCAGCCGCTTCCCACGCTCAAGAGCATCGATACCCATGGCCGGGTCATCTATGTCGGGACATTTTCCAAAACGCTGTTCCCCTCGCTGCGGCTTGGCTTCCTGGTGGCGCCCGCCAGCATGGTGGATGCGATGTCGAGCATTTTCACCTCTGCGCTGAGCGGGGTGCCGACCTGGCCGCAGGCCATCGTTGCCGATTTCATCGATGAGGGCCACTTCGCCACCCATATCCGCACCATGCGGCAGCACTACAAGCGCCGGCACGAGATCCTGCACGAGCATGCAAGGCAACTTGACCAGCACATGCATATCCAGCGCGCCTCGGCCGGCTTCCACACAGTCGGCTTCTTCAGGGATCCGGCACGGAGCGAGGCCGAGTTCGTCGAAGCGGCCCATGCGGCGGGACTCACCCTTTCCGGCATCAGCCGCTATTGCCTGGCCCCGATCGACCGCAAGGGCGTGGTGATCGGCTACGGAGCAGCCAGCGAAAGCGAAATCAGGCAGGGCATGGACGTCATGGCGCAACTTTTCGTCTGAGCGGCCCGAATTGCCTTGTGCTGCTGCCGGGGCAGTGCAGAATTGACCGGCCGGCCCAGGGCCGGTTGGCTGATTGGAAACGGCCGGACAAAGGGTCGGCAAGTGTCACAAATTGGTATGGAAAAATATCTAGAATGGATATGCGGTGCAGTCCAATGAGGGGCTACGCTTCCAGTCATCTGCGCGGGTTATAATCAATAAAGCGCTGATATTCAGAGGGTTCAAAGGGAGTTCAACATGATCATGAAACTAGCAATGGCCGGGCTTTTGGCCACCACAGTGATGGCCGCCGTGCCGGCGCAGGCAGAGACCCTGCGTCTTTTGACATGGGGCTCCTATGCTCCTGAAGAGTTGGTGAAGAAGTTTGAAGCGGCCAATCCCGACATCACTGTCGAGGTGACATTCTCGAACAACGAGGAAATGATCGCCAAGCTGCGCGCAACCGGTGGCGCCGGTTTCGATCTGGCTCAGCCAAGCCATGACCGCATTTTTGCTGTTCAGCAGGAATACAATCTCTACAAGCCGCTGGATCTCTCCAAGATCGATACGTCGGTCATGGAGCCCAAGCTGCTCGAGGGCGTCAAGGCCAACACAACGATCGACGGCGAAGTCTATGCCGTGCCGCATCAGTGGGGAACGTCAGGCTTGATGGCCAACAAGTCACTGGCGCCCGACGTCAAGGCCTGGGGTGATCTGTGCGACCCGAAATATGCGGGCAAGACCTCCATGCGCCTGAAGCGCACCATCCTTCTCGGGATGGCCTTCGACATGGGTGAAGATCCGTTCGCAGCTTACGCCGATCTCGACAAGTACCAGACCATCCTGGACAAGGTCGCAGACAAGCTGATCGACTGCAAATCCAACATCAAGGCCTACTGGAAAGGTCGCGATGACCTCTCTGCAATGATGTTGTCGGGTGAAATCGTCGCTTCGGAAACCTGGGATTCGACCGCGTACACGCTTTACGGCGAGAATCCGGACATTGTCTTCGTGCCGCCAAAGACCGGTGCGCTTGCCTGGATCGATACTTTCGCGCTTCCGCGCAAGGGTGAAGCCGATGATGCCGCCTACAAGTGGATCAACTTCGTGCTTGAGCCTGAAAACGTGAAGATCATGTCTGCCAGCACCGGCTCCAGTGCATCGGTCAAGGGCGCCAAGGACATGTTGCCTGATGACAAGAAGGCTGCGGTCAGTGCCGCTTTCACAGACGAGGATATCGCCAATCTCAAATTCTTCGCCAATATCCCGGCCGGTGTCGAGGATATGGAAGGCAAGACGCTTGAGAAGATCAAGGCTGCCACCGGCTCCGAATAAGCCCGGCACCCCGAACATATCTTCGTGACATGATGCGGCTGCGCAATCCAATTTGTACAGCCGCATCAAAACCTTCAAAAGATCTCTGACGTCACTGCACTGGGCACTCGATGCATTCAAACACCGGACATGACCTGGCAACCACCGAGAACGATCTGGAATGTGTCCAGGTCAAGAAACATTTCGGTTCCGTGCGAGCTGTCGATGATGTCTCATTCGAGATCCCCAAGGGATCGTTCTTTTCCATCCTCGGGCCGTCGGGATGTGGCAAGACCACACTGATGCGGATGATCGCGGGATTTGAATCCCCGACCTCCGGCGATATCCAGATCAAGGGCAAGTCGGTGATCGGCACGCCGCCGAACCGGCGCAATGTGAAGATGGTGTTCCAGCATCTGGCGCTGTTTCCGATGATGAATGTCTATGAAAACATCGCCTATGGCCTGCGCTGTGCCGGAGCGTCGAAAGAGGAAATCCGCACCAAGGTGCATGATGTTCTGGAACGCATTTCCCTGCCCGATGTTGCAAACCGTGAAATCACCCAGCTTTCGGGCGGCCAGAAGCAGCGCATCGCCATTGCCCGCTGCATGGTGCTCGACCCCGATGTGCTGCTGCTCGACGAGCCGCTCGGCGCGCTCGACCTGAAGCTGCGCGAAGCCATGAAGATCGAACTGAAGCTGCTGCAGCACCAGTTCGACACGACATTCGTCTACATCACCCACGACCAGTCGGAAGCTTTGGTCATGTCGGACAATGTGGCGATCATGAACGAGGGCAAATTTGTCCAGATCGGCACGCCGCAGGAACTCTATCACAAGCCGTCGGCGGCGTTTGTCGCCGGCTTTGTCGGCGACACCAACCGCTGGGCCGGACGCGTCGCGCGGGTTGAAGGCGGCACGGTCGAGGTTGAAACAGAAGCCGGACTGACGATGCGCGGCTCCGTGCGTGGCGGCAAGGCGCCGAGTGTCGGTGATGCGGTCAGCGCCTTTGTCCGCCCGGAATTCATCACCGCGGAGCGATCCGACGGGACAGCCGCACGATCCGCCGGCGGCCAGAATGTAATCGAAGGCAGGATCGACAGCATCCTGTTCAACGGCGCCAACAGCCGGGTTCTGGTCCGCGACCAGGCGGGTGAGCTGATCGAGGCCGACGTGGTGCTGACCGGCGGAACCCAGGACCTCAAGCCAAAAGATCACGTCACGCTTTCATGGTCGGCCGAACAGACCATGAGCTTTACGGTTTGAGGGCGATCCGATGATGCAAAACGACATCAAGCGGCTGTCGCTCATCCTGCTGTTTGCACCCTTTGCGCTGTGGATCGTGCTGCTGATCATCCTGCCGCATCTGGGGATGTTCTACATCTCCGTGCAGGAGAAGGTCGGGCCAAGGATGTATGAATTCGGGCTTGGCAACTACATCAATTTCTTCGCCGAGCCGATATACTGGAACACGCTGATCCGAACCGGTTCGATGTCGCTGCTGGTGACCGCGCTGGCATTGCTGCTGGGGTTTCCGATTGCCTATTACATCGCCAAGATCGCCGGCAACAGGACCCGCGGCGCGCTGTTCCTGATGTGCCTGATTCCGCTGTGGGTCAGCGACCTGATCCGCGCCTTCGGGTGGATCCTTCTGCTCCGGGAAACCGGCATTATTTCCAGCAGCCTGCAATGGGCCGGATTGATCAACACGCCGATCGAATTCCTGTACAATGATGCGACTGTCATTGTCGGTCTGGTTTACACCGTGATCTTGTTCATGATCGTGCCGCTGGTCTCGACGCTGGATGGCATGGACGATTCCATGATCGAGGCCGGTTACAATCTTGGCGGCAACGGTCCGACCGTGCTGCGCCGGATCATCATCCCCTATGCCATGCCCGGCATCGTCTCCGGCTGCATCGTGGTCTTCATGCTCACGGCTGGCAGCTACCTGACGCCGATCCTTCTGGGCGGCAAGAACTCCAGCTGGTTCACCGAGCAGATCTATGACCAGTTCATCACCCGCTACAATTGGGAAGCCGGTGCGGCGTTCGGCTTCCTGCTGCTGGCATTTACATCGCTGGTTATCTGGGGTGGGCTGAAACTGTCCGGACAGACACTTAACAGCACAGTGGCGAGAAGCTGATGGCGATCAAACCCAATACCGCATTTCTGACCAGCTACCGGCTTTATGTCTTCGCGTTCTTCCTGTTTCTGGCGGCGCCCCTGGTTGCGGCAGGCATGTTTGCCTTCAACGATTCCCTTTTTCCGTCGCTGCCCTGGCAGGGCTTCACGCTTGACTGGTTCTTCAATGACACCGAGCCGAAGCTCGGGATGTTTCATGACCGCCGGCTGCTGCGGGGGCTCTATTATTCCTTCGTGATCGCCAGCTTCGTGTCGCTGCTGTCGGTTTTTGTCGGCACCTGCAATGCCTTCCTGTTCGTGCGCTGCAAATTTCCTGCGAAGGATTTCTTCTACATCATGATGGTGCTGCCGCTGGTCATTCCCGGCGTCATTCTCGGCATCTCGATCCTGCTGCTGGCCAGCAACATAGCCAATGGGGCGGAAGAGGCACTGTCTCTGGATCTGGATTTCCTGCGCCCCGGCATCATCCTGGTGGTTCTGGGACAGTTCTCCTTCATCACCACGATTACCTCGCTGGTGATCATCGCCCGGCTGAAGAAATTTGATGAATCGATGGAAGAAGCCGCCTTCAATCTTGGCGCCAGCCGAGTGCGGGTGCTCAGGACGATCACCCTGCCATATCTGTTTCCGGCCATGGCGGCTGCGGGAATCGTGGCGTTCCTGGTGTCGTTCGAGAACTTCAACACGACGCTGTTTCTGGTCGGCTCGGAAGCGCCATTGACAATCACCATGTATGACCGGATGGCCAAGGTCGGCTCGACGCCCGTTCTTAATGCAGTGTCATTCTTCCTGATGGTCGGCTCGGCGCTTCTCGCCCTGGTTTCCATTCTGGTGCAACGCGACAAACCCCAAACCTGAGCCCTGAAACCAAAGACTGGCGCTTCCCGTGCAGACTTATGACTTTGTGATTGTTGGCGCAGGTTCGGCTGGTTGCGTGCTGGCAAACCGGCTGACCGAAAACGGCAGATATTCAGTGCTGCTGCTCGAGGCCGGTGGCCATGACAGCAATTTCAAGATCTGGATGCCGATCGGCTACGGCATGGCGTTTTACGACAAGCGCATCAACTGGATGTACCGCTCCGAACCCGACCCCGGAACCGACAACCGCGTCAGCTACTGGCCGCGCGGCAAGGTGATCGGCGGCTCTTCGTCGATCAATGCCATGGTCTATATCCGTGGCCATCACGGTGACTTCGACGACTGGCAAGCCATGGGCAATCCGGGCTGGGGCTGGAACGACGTGCTGCCCTATTTCAAAAAGAGCGAGACCAGCGATCAGGGTGCAACGGAGTGGCGCGGTGGCGACGGGCCGTTATATGTCTCGACCATGGATCAGGACCTGCATCCGACCTGCCAGAATTTTGTCCGGGCCGGCGAGCAATGCGGTCTGGTCTACAATCCGGATTTCAACGCGGCCAGCAATGAGGGCATCGGGCTGTACCAGAACACCGCCAAGGGCGGGTTCCGGATGTCGGCGGCACGCGCCTATCTGCACCCGGCCCGCAAACGGCGAAACCTGACGGTCATCTCGCGCGCCCATGCGACACGGATCCTGTTTGACGGGACGCGGGCGACCGGCGTCGAATATGTCCGCAACGGCACGGTCGAGCAGGTCCTGGCCGGACGCGAGGTCATCGTGTCGGGCGGATCGGTGAATTCGCCGCAACTGCTGATGCTGTCAGGCGTCGGTCCCGCAGACGTGCTCAGGCGGCAAGGGATCGATGTGGTGCACGCGCAGCCGAATGTGGGCCGGCATCTGCAGGATCATCTGTGTATCGACCACACCTACAGGGCGAGGGTGCGCACGCTCAATGATGAATTGAGACCGTTGCTCGGGAAATTGCGGCACGGCATCGATTATGTGCTGCGCCGCCGCGGACCGCTGTCGCTCGGGGTCAACCAGGGTGGCGGGTTCATTCGCACGCGGCCGGAGCTGGACCGGCCCAACATGCAGCTCTATTTTTCGCCGGTCAGCTACACCAAGGCGCCTCCGGGCAAGCGGCCCTTGATGAGTCCGGACCCGTTCTCCGGCGTGATCATGGGAACCCAGCCGACCCGGCCGACGAGTCGCGGCCATCTGGAACTCAGATCCGCCGATCCGTTCGACACGCCGGCGATTCATCCCAATTACCTGTCGACCAATCACGATGTCGCCGAGCAACTGGAAGGCGTGCGGTTCTTGCGCAAACTGGCCCAGGCCCCGGCCTTCGCCGAGATCCTCGAAGAGGAAATCCGTCCCGGGCGGCAGGTGGAGACGGACGAGGAAATGATCGCCGATATCCGTGCGCGGGCCGGCACCGTGTTCCACCCGGTCAGCACCTGCCGGATGGGAGAGGACGAGACCCACAATGTGGTCAATGCGCGGCTTCAGGTTCACGGGCTGTCACATCTGCGGGTGATCGATGCTTCGGTGTTTCCGACCGTGACATCGGGCAACACCAATGCGCCGACAATCATGGTGGCGGAAAAAGGGGCGGACATGATCCTTTCCGACCAGGCGGGAGCCTAAGATGACGCAACCAGACGACTGCTTCAGTCCCGATTTCAAGGCAGCGCCCTATTGGTGGGACGCCAGCCCGAGACCGGCTGACGGCCAGGCAGGTCTGCCTGCCACTGCGGATGTGGTGATCATCGGAGCCGGATACACCGGCCTGCATGCGGCTGTGCAGACGGCGCGGGCCGGGCTTGAAACCGTCGTCGTCGACGCGGAAGCGGCCGGCTTCGGCTGCAGCACCCGCAATGGCGGACAGATTTCGACCAGCGTCAAACCCTCGTTTTCAGCGCTGTCGCAGCGCTACGGTGTTGCGCGGGCGATCGAGATTCTCAAGGAAGGTCAGGCCTCGCTCGATCACGTGACCAATTTCGTCAGCGACGAGGATATCGATTGCGATTTCGGCATGGTCGGCCGTTTCCATGGCGCCCATACCGGACGGCAATATGACAAGCTGGCGCGCGACTGCGAAATCAGCCATCCCGGTTTCGACACCGAAGCCTTCATGGTTCCGCGCAGCCAGTTGCGCACCGAACTTGGCACCGAAGCCTATTATGGCGGGATCGTCTTTCCGCGGCACTCCAGCATAGATCCCGGAAAATATCATGCCGGGTTGTTGAAGGTGGCAATTGCCGCCGGTGCGCGCATTGTCAGCCACTGCCGGGTCAATGAGCTCGAGCGCAGCGGGGAGGCCTTCGAGGTCTCGACCGACAAGGGGCGGATCCGCGCCGGGAAGGTGATCATCGCCACCAATGGCTACACCGGCCCGCTGACGCCCTGGCAACAGCGTCGGGTGATCCCGATCGGGTCCTATGTGATTGCCACAGAGGAAATTGCAAAGGACGTGATGGACCGGTTGTTTCCGACCAATCGCGTGCTCTCCGACACCCGCAAGCTGGTCTATTACTACCGGCCATCGCCGGACCGGAAGCGGATCCTGTTCGGCGGCCGCGTGTCGCTGCAGGAAACCGATCCGCGCAAGAGCGGGCCGAAACTGCTGGCGGAACTGGTGCGGCTGTTTCCCGAGCTCGGGGCAACGCGCATCAGCCATTCCTGGGCCGGCATCGTGGCCTTTACCTTCGACACGCTGATGCATTGCGGCGAGGACAACAATCTCTTCTATGCCATGGGCTATTGCGGCTCGGGTGTCGGCATGGCCGGCTATCTCGGCGCGAAAGTCGGCAAGGCCGCAGCCGGCATCGACGAAGACCTCGGCGCCTTCAGCCAGATCCCGTTCAGGACGCAGCCTTTCTATACCGGAAATCCGTGGTTCCTGGCACCCTCCGTGGCGGTCTACCGGTTGCGGGACCGACTTGGAATCTGAGTTGGGGGTTCTGAATAGGAGATCAACGGATAATGCAAGCCAGACCAATTCTTGTCGTTGGAGGCGGAATCACCGGAGTGTGCGCGGCGGAATGGCTGCGCCGCGATGGCTGGAGCGTGACGCTGGTTGATCGCGTCTCCCCCGGAGATCCGGATCAGACGTCATATGGAAATGCCGGGTTGTTAGCCAATACATCGGTCCTTCCGGTATCCATGCCCGGACTTCTGGCAAAGGCGCCGGGCATGTTGCTGGACCCAGATTCACCGCTGTTCTTGCGCTGGCGCTATCTGCCGCGATTGCTGCCCTGGCTTGTCCCATATTTGCGCAACGGAAACGTCGACAAGGTCATGGAGATCGCGGCGAGCCTTTCGTCACTGACCCACGACGCCGTTGAGCAGCATCAGAATTTGGCCAAGGGAACGCCTGCAGCAGATTTCATCGAAACCGGTGAACTGGTGGAGCTTTACCGATCCAGAGCGGATTTTGATGCCAATCGTCTCGGAAACTCGATTCGCGAGAAATACGGTTTGGTTCCTGGACATCTGGACCGGGAGCAACTGGTTGAACGCGATCCGCATCTTGGTCCTTCCTACACCTTCGGTGCTGTCTTCAAGGACTTTGCCTGGATCAGCTCGCCCGGATCCTATGTCGCTGCTTTGTTCGATCACTTCCTGGCGCAAGGGGGGCGATTCAAGCGTGCCGAGGTTGTGGATATCAGAGCTGGCATGAAACCCAGCCTGACCCTGCCGGAAGGCGAGGTACTGCAGGGTGAGAAGATCATTTTGTGTGCCGGTGCCTGGTCGGCGAAATTGTCCCGCAAACTGGGCGTATCGGTCAAACTGGAGGCGGAACGCGGCTATCATGTCTCGATGCACAACCCGAATTTTAGCGCACCACAACCCTATGTGATTACCGATGCCAAATTCGTTGTCACTCCGATGGCAGGAGCCTTGCGGGCGGCTGGGGTTGTCGAATTCGGCGGGTCGGATGCTCCCGCAGCGAAGGCACCAACGGATTTGCTCACGAGACATATGAGAAGAGTCTATCCGGGTCTCCAATTCGAATACCAGAAGGTATGGATGGGGCGCAGGCCGACAACACCCGACAGCCTTCCTGTTGTGGGAGAGTCAGTGAACGCACCCAATGTCGTGCATGCTTATGGCGGGCAGCATGTCGGGTTGACGATCGGCCCCAAAATCGCACGGATGGTTGCTGACCTTGCCTCGCGGCGTCAAACCAATGTGGATCTGGAACCCTATCGTGTTGACCGGTTTTGAGGGCGCTTCTGCGCGACAGGCTCGGGATCTGAGGTCTGGAGCGACTATCCGCGTTTCTTGCTGACGACCGCCTCGGCTTCGATCTCGACCCGGAAGTCGCCGATCAGATTGCCCACCAGGAATGTGGTGTTGGCCGGTGGATTGGTGGTGAAGCGCAGCCCGTGAGCGCGTGCCGCGGGCTCGACATCTTCATCGCCGCGCAGATACATCCGCGTGCGCAGGATATCCTTCGGGTCTCCGCCAAGCGCCCGCACGGAAGCCGCGATCTTGTCGAGAATGTAGGTGGTCTGCGCGCCGGCGTCGTCAAGCGCCACGGTATGGTCGACGCCGTGGGTGGCTGTCGTGCCCGAGACAACGATACGGTCGCTATCGCGCAAGGCCCGGCAATAGCCGGCGATCGGCTCCCACAGCGAGCCGGAGAAGACCCGCGCCCGGTCCGGATTGTCCGGATCGGTGACGGCCTCCATGGCGCTGGGCATTTCGGCCAGATGGTGGCTGAGATCGCCTGACGCAGTGAGAAACGGCGGCTGGCGGTATTCATCGCCGCAATCACCGGGAATTGGAGTTGTCGCCGCAAATGCCTGGTCCAACAATGCGTGGTCGTCCCGGTCGAGTTCGAACTGGAACAGCCGCAGATTATCGGCGCGGTGCTGGTTCTCGCCCAATCGCGCCCCGACAATGGCGCCGGCGACATGGGCATGTTCGAGGACCCAGCGGGTGGCGACGTTGGAAATCGAGACCTTGTGTTTGGTGGCGATCTGGCTGGCTGCCCTGAGGATGCCCTGATAGGCATCCCAGCCACCGGCGGCGTGGATGAAGCGCAGATATTTCGAGCCGCTCCAGTCGGCGACCGACTCGGGTTCGGGCTTGTCGAGCCAGCGTTCGGACAGAAAGCCGCCGCACAGGGTGCCATAGGCGAGCAGTTGCACATTGTGTTTGCTGCAGGTTTCCGCCAGATGCCCGGCCGCGCGGCGATCGATCAGCGAGAAGGAGACCTGGTTGGAGACCAGCGGAATGCCATCGGCCAGGGCCAGGTTGAGGTGCGCGGCATCGAAATTGGTGACGCCGATCTCGCCAATCAGCCCATCTTGCCGCAACCGGGTCAATTCATGCAGGGCGTCGAGCCAGGCCGGGTGTTCGAATGTCCACCAGTGAAACTGCAGCAGGTCAACGCGGTCGACACTGAGGCGGTCGAGCCTTTGCTGGACACCGGCGCGGACAATCTCGGCTGTCATCGGTCCTGGTTCCGGGCACCATTTGGTAAACGCTTTGGGGCGGGTCTCGCCCTTCCAGCCGCGCAGCATTTCGCCGGTGATCAGTTCGGCGCTGCCGTAATGATCGGCCATGTCGAAAGTGTCGAAGCCGGCTTCGGCATAACCGGTGAGTGCGCGGGCGCCTGCCACGGGATCGAGCGTGGTGCCGTCCTTCTCCTGGTCGGCCACCTGCCAGAGGCCGGTCAGAATGCGGCTGATGGAGAGGCCGGGTGCGAGATCTTTGCGGTCAGGTTTCATGAATTCACCGGTCCTTGTTGCGACGGCCGAGATGGCGCGAGACAGAGCGCACCTCGGGCAAAATGCCCTGCGGCCGCCAGAGAAGAATGACGCACAGCATGACCCCGATGGCCACGATCTGCAGCGATGCGGCGCGGGCCTGCTGATCGGCCGGGAAGACTTCCGAAATCAATGCACCCGACAGCGCCCAGATCGCCCAGACAAGCACGGCACCGAGAATGGCTCCGCGATTGTTGCCCGAGCCGCCGACGATCAGCATGGCCCAGACCTGGAAGGTCATCATCGGCAGGTAATTGCCCGGTGCAATGAAGCCGATGAAATGGGCTTGAACCGCGCCGGCAAGGGCCATGATGACGCCGCCCAGCGCAAAAGCCTGGATCCGCAACAGCACCGGGTTCTTGCCCAGGGCCTGTGCGGCGGTTTCATCTTCGCGCACCGCCCGCAGGGCCCGGCCCCAGGGGCTGCGCAGGAGGTGTTCGAGCAGCAGATAACACACCAGCACCACGGCTGCGGTCAGCGCCAGATTGATGACATTGAAGGCGAAGGCCTGTCCCTGCAGCCCGGCAAAGGGCCGCGGGATAAAGGCCATTCCGAATGCGCCGCCGGTGAGGCTTTCGGCGTTCTGGAAAACCAGTTGCAGCGCAACCGCAATGCCGAAGGTGGTGATGGCCAGATAGTCAGACCGCATTCTCAGCGTCAGCAGCCCGACGGCCAGCGCCAGCAAGCCGCCCGCAGCCATTGCCGCAAGCCAGCCGACGGCGATCGGCAGGCCGAAACCGCCGATGCGCTCGGCCACATCCGGCGTGGTCAGGGCCGCCGACACATAGGCGCCGATCCCGACGAAGCCGGCGATGCCGACATTGAACAGGCCGGTTTGTCCCCACTGCACATTCAGGCCCAGGCACATAATCGCATAGGTCAGTGCCACGGTAAGAAAGAAGGCGGCATAGGCGAGAATTTCCATTCAAGCCCCCTTTCGGCCGAAGAGGCCCTGCGGGCGCAACATCAGCACCAGAACGAGAATGATGAAGGAGATGGCGGCGCGCCATTCGGCGCCGATGATCTGCACCGCGAAGGCTTCGGTCAGGCCGATGATCAGGCCTCCGAGCATGGCGCCGGGAATGGAGCCGATGCCGCCGAGAATGGCTGCGGCAAACAGCGGCAGCAACAGGTCAAAGCCCATATAGGGCCGGATCTGCACCAGCAATCCCGCCATGACGCCGGCCAGACAGGCCATGCTGGCGCCGATGATCCAGGTGACGCGCACCACCTTGTCGACATCCACCCCGAACACGCCGGCAAGCGCCGGGTTCTCCGAGACCGCGCGCATTGCCCGTCCGATGGCGGAATGCGTGACCAGCAGATGCAGCATCAGCACCAGAACAGCGGTCAGACCGATAACCAGAAGCTGGTCCGGGGTGGCGCGCATGCCCAGCCCCAATGGCTTGGCGATCTGCAGGGCCTTGGTGAAATAGGCGGGCTTTGCCGTGAAGATGAATTCGAGCAGCGATCTGAGCGCCATGGAGGCGCCGAAGCTTGCCATGACGATGATGATGGCGTCGGCGCCGCGGGCGCGCAACCGGCCGAACAGGACGCGGTCAAGCCCGAGCGCCAGCGCCACGGTGAGCACGACGCCGCCGAGCACGGCAAGCGGCAGGCCCCAGCCAAAGCTGAAGGGCGTGAGCGGTGCACCGAGACCGGCTGCCAGTCCGCCCAGCACACCGGCAACGGTCAGCGTGAGATAGGCGCCCCAAGCGAGAAAATCGCCATGGGTGAAATTGGCAAAGCGAAGGATGGAATAGGTGAGCGTCAGGCCGATGGCGCCCAGTCCGATGGTCGATCCGGATATCAGCCCGTCGATGATGGCTTGCGGGTTCATGCGTTTGCCTCCGCAGCGCGGTGGCCGAGAAACAATTCACCCAGCAGGCTGCCGTCGTGAAGCGCTTCGGTCGACCCGTCATGGGCCAGTTCGCCGTCGACAAGCACAAGGGCACGGGAGGTCAGCGACAGGGCCGCGCGGACATTCTGTTCCACCAGCACCAGCGTCACGCCGGAGTCGGAAATGCGCCGCAGGGTGTCGAAAACCTGCCCGACCAGCTTGGGTGACAGGCCGGCCGAGGGCTCGTCCAGCATCAGCACCTGCGGTTCGGTCAGCAATGCGCGGGCTGCCGCCAGCATTTGGCGCTGCCCGCCGGAAAGCGCGCCGGCGAGCTCGCGCGGGCGGGCGCCAAGATCGGGGAACATGTCGAGCATGGCGTCGATCCTCGCCGCCCGATCGGCACGCGGCAACAATTGCGCCGCAATCTGCAGGTTCTCGAATATGGTCAGGCTGGTGAAGATGTTTTCGGTCTGCGGCACGAAGCCCATGCCGTTGCGAACCAGTTCATGGGAGGGCAGGCCGGTGATGTCGGTTTCGCCGAGCCGGACATGCCCGCCGAAACAGGCGACCTGCCCGGCAATGGCCTTGATCATGGTTGATTTTCCGGCGCCGTTGGGGCCGAGAATGCACACGGCCTCGCCCTTGGGAACGCTGAAACTGACACCTTTGACAATGGGGAGATCACGGTCGTAACCGGCGTGCAGACCCTGCACCGAAAGCGCGGTCATGCCGGCATTCCTTCAAGATAGACATCAATCACATCAGCGCGTTTGGTGATCTCGGACGGCGCACCCTCGGCCAGGGACTTGCCGGCCGCCATGACAATGACGCGCGGGCAGAGCCGGGCGATCATTTCCATATTGTGCTCGATCAGCAGGACTGCGATGCCCAGCCTGTTGATGGCGATGATCCGGTCGATGATCAGGTCGAGTAGCGCGGGGTTCACTCCCGCGGCCGGTTCGTCAAGCAGGATTGCGCGTGGTTCGGCCATCATCACGCGGGCGAGTTCGAGCAGTTTGCGCTGTCCGCCGGACAGCACCGCCGCCGGCTGGTCTTCAAGATGCGAGAGCGAAACGAAGTCGAGAATGTCGCGGGCGCGGGCAGCATTTGCGCGCTCCTGAGCCGCGACCCGGCGCGGTGCGAGCACGGCCGAGACCAGGCTTTCGCCGCGCTGGTTCTGTGCCGCCGTCATCACATTTTCGAGGATTGTCATGCGTGGAAAGGGCCGCGGGATCTGGAATGTGCGTCCCAGACCGGACTGGATCCGGGCTTCCGGGCGGGCCCTGCCTATATCCTTGCCGTCCAGCACGATGGTTCCGGCGTCGATCGGAACGGCACCGGCCAGCAGATTGAAAAGCGTGGTCTTTCCGGCGCCGTTCGGACCGATGATACCAAGGATTTCGGTGCTGCCCAGATCGAGCGACATGTCATCGACAACGCGCAGGCCGCCAAAGGATTTGGTAAGGCCGCGTGCCTTGAGGATGGAAGCCTGAACGGGTGGGGTCATTCACTCAGCCAAAGTTGATCAACTATCATTTATCATTTACAGGACCATGTTTGATGCCTAAAGTAAAGTATCAAACGCAGAGCGTGGATATCGGTGGAATGAACATTCAGGCCAACACAGGAATGGACGAATCGGGATTGAACCGGCTGTCGCCTGTCGGGCGCGAAACGGTTCAGGACCGGATCTACCGGCAGCTTCGCGACGCTCTGATCCAGGGTCGCTTTGACGCCGGCGAAATATTCCTGGCCGGCGATGTCGCGCAGCGCATGTCGGTCAGTTCGATGCCGGTGCGCGAGGCTCTGGCCCGACTGGTGTCGGAGCGCGCGCTGGAAGCCATGGCAAACCGGCGGGTGCGGGTGCCCCTGCTGTCGCTGGAGCGCGCTCGCGATATCGCCCAGGCCAGAACGCTGATCGAGGGTGAGCTGGCCGCGCGTGCGATCGACAATCTGTCGGGCGCCGAGATCGACCGGCTGGAAGTACTGACCGAGGATTATGATCAGGCGCGGGAAGCCGAAGACATCACCCTGCTCAATCATGCCTTTCATTTTCATCTCTACGAGGCGGCCGGTTCGTCCGTGTTCATGCCGATCGTCGAAAGCTTGTGGATGCAGGCCGGCCCCTATGTGCGTGCGGCCGCGAAACTGCACAGCCCGCTCACCGACAAGGCGGCGACGCTGCATCATCGCGGCATTCTCGAGGCGATCCGGGCTGGCGACAAGACTCGGGTTTCGAACGAACTAACGGCCGATATCAGCCAGGTCTTCGCCATTCTTGAAAAAGCGGACCCGGAATTCTGGAAAACGCAAAGCGGAGCCGGGCTATGAGCAAGGATGACGGGTTCGAGCTGTGGGACCTCAAGGTCGAGGTGGTGGCTCCCGAAGGGGCAAAGATCTGGTGCGGCGCTCATGTCGGCGATTATTTCGAACTGCAGGGCGAAATGCTGTTTCTGCCTCCCGGGCAGGGCATATCGATCTATTCGCTGGCTTCGGTGCTGCCGCTGCTGGCTGCCAAGCAACGGCAGACGGATTCGAATGACTGGATGTCCACCGATGCGGAAATCGCCTGTCCCGATCCGCACTGTCCTTCGCGGCTGAAGATCACCCGGACCAAATTGCGGCGTTTCAATCACGCCGACACAACTGCCGTGCCCTTGGGAGACAATGATGCAAATGTTTGAACTGGCGCCGGATCACCGGATCTCCCGGGTGATCAAGGGTGGCTGGCAACTGGCCGGCGGCCATGGCGAGATCGACCGGCAATCGGTGATCGAGGACATGATTGCCTTTGCCGATGCCGGCATCACCACATTTGACTGCGCCGACATCTACACCGGTGTCGAGGCGCTGATCGGCGCATTCCGGAAGGAATATGGGAATCTGCGCGGCGCCGAAGCGCTGAGCCGGATCAAGGTGCACACGAAATTCGTGCCGGATCTCGGCAAGCTTTCCAGCATCAGCAGGGCGGATGTGGCCGAGGGCATCGAGACCTCGCTTTCACGGCTGGGCATGGAACAGCTCAACCTGGTCCAGTTCCACTGGTGGGATTACGAGATCGACCGCCAGGTCGAGGTTGCCACCTGGCTTGCCGAGCTGCGCGACGAAGGCAAGATCGCCAATATCGGCGGCACCAATTTCGACACCGAGCAGATGCTGCGCATCGTCGAGGCCGGGGTGCCGCTGGTGTCCATGCAGGTGCAGTACTCGCTGATTGATGACCGGCCGTCGCGCAAGATGGTGCAGGCGGCCAAGGCGCATGGCATCAATCTTCTGTGCTACGGGTCCGTAGGCGGCGGGCTGTTTTCCGAGCGGTCCCTCGGTGCGCCCGAGCCGCAGGCGCCTTTCGAAAACCGCTCCGTGACCAAGTACAAGCTGATCGTCGACGAATTCGGCGGCTGGGCGTTGTTTCAGGACCTGCTCAAGGCGCTTTCGGCCGTCGCTCAGCGCCATGGCAGCGATATTGCCTCGATTGCCAGCCGGATGGTCCTCGAGCGTCCGGGCGTGGCGGCGGTGATCGTCGGGGCGCGCAACCGCAATCACCTTGCCCGCAATCTGGCCATTCCCGACATTGCCCTGACCGCGGAGGATTTTGCCGAGATCAATGAAGTGCTGGCGCGCGCCAATTCGGTGCCGGGCGACGTTTATACGCTGGAGCGCGACCGCAGCGGCAAGCATGGCTCGGTGATGAAATACAATCTCAACAAAGAGGGGCATTGAGCCGATGGACCTGATCGCGCGTGCACAGGCTGAAGTCGTCAACAGGCATCATTTCTTCGTGGAATGGTTCACCGGACGTGCCGGCGAAGCAGAGATGGAGATCTCGGCGCGGGCCTTTGCGCCTGACATGCTGATGATCGAGCCGGATGGCAAGATCATCCGCGCAGACGAGATCGTCGGCATGATCACGAGTGCGCGTGGCAAGCGCCCAGCAGATTTCGAAATCAGGGTGGACATGGTCTCGGCGCGCCAGATCGGCAATGATATCGCGCTGGTGACCTATGACGAGCATCAGGTGATCGACGGCCAGAAGACCGCTCGCCGCACATCTGCCGTGTTCAGTGCTGACCCGGAGGCGCCTGAGGGGGTGGTCTGGCGGCAGCTTCAGGAAACCTGGATTACCCCATAACAAAGCGGGCGAGAGAGGCCCGATAACAAGGAGAACGAGAATGAACATGATCAAGAAATCGGGCCTTGCTATGGCCATGCTCTGCGCATCGGCATTGAGTTCACAAGCCTGCGACATCACCATCGGCATGGTGATGGAACTGACCGGACCGGCCGGCGCCTATGGTCAGGCCGGGGCAAAATCCGTGGAAATGGCATTTCGCGACATCAATGAAGCCGGCGGCGTGCTCGGCTGCGATCTGGTGACCGACACCCGTGACAGCCAGAGCCAGGGCAATGTGGCGGTCGACCAGGCGACGCAGCTGGTCAACATCAAGCAGGTTCCGGTCGTGATCGGGGGCATCATCTCCTCGGTGTCGATCCCGATCCTGACCTCGGTGACGGCCGCGGCCGGCGTCGTGCAGGTTTCGCCGGCGTCCTCGAGCCCGACGCTGACGCAGCTCAGCCGTGACGGCAAGACCGGCGGCTATTTCTTCCGCACCATCACCTCGGATGCGTTGCAGGGCATCGCCGCCGCAAAATACGCGATGGATTCGGGCCTGACCAAGCTCGCCATCATCCATGTGAACAATGATTTCGGCCTCAATTTGATGCGCGAGTTCACCGCTTCCTATGAGGCGCTCGGCGGCGAGATCACCTCGGCGACGCCTTATAACGAGAACCAGCCCAACTACAGCGCCGAAGTGACCGCTGCCATGGAAGGCAGCCCCGACGCGCTGTATCTGATCAGCTATCCCGTCGACGGCGCCACCGTGGCGCGGGCCTGGATCAGCCAGGGCGGACCGCAGAAATTTCTGCTCAATGACGGCATGAATTCGACAGATTTCATCGAGGCCGTCGGCGCGGATTATCTCGAGGGCGCCTATGGCACCTCGTCGGGCACCACCGAGACCGATTCAACCAAATATTTCTATGCCAATTACGAAGCCTTCTCCGACGGTATTGCGCCATCGGCGCCGGCAGCCGACCGGTCCTATGATGCGGGCGCGATCGTCGGACTGGCCGTGGCCAAGGCCGGCAAGGCGGAAGCCGACGCCATCCGCGACGCCATCCGTTCGGTGGTCGATCCGGAAGGTGAAGTGATCTATGCCGGACCGGACGAGTTCAAGAAGGCGCTGGCCCTGATCAATGACGGCAAGGCGATCAACTATCAGGGCGTGATCGGCAATGTGTCGTTTGACCAGTATGGCGACATTTCCGGCCCGTTCCGGCTGTGGCAGATCAAGGGTGGCGAGGTCGTCACCAATGGCCAGATGACTGCCGCGGACGTGGCCGAGGTCAAGGCCTCGATGAAATAGGCGTCCATTGCCATGCCAGGTGCTGGCAGCAAAAAAAGGGGCGCCATGAGGCGCCCCTTATGCGTTTGATGAAAGCCTTCGATCAGCGACGCAGGAAGCCCGGGGTCAACAGATGCACATCTGTCGATTCATCGCGGTGACTGCCGCCGAGGCTGGCAAACCACCAGGCTGCGCCTGCACCCAGAGCAGCAGCGGCGCCGGAGGAAAATCCGTAGACGACGCTGATGGTGCGGGTGTATTCGACGACGTTTTCCGGAATGTCCGAAGCGGTGGTTGCTTCCACGCCGATGCTCGACAATGCAGCGGCAACGGCTGCGAAACCGGCAACGGCCATGGTCGAGATGGCCCAGACGGACAGGCCGTGGACGCCATCGCGAAACTCGACTTCGGTCTTGGCGGCATCACTCCAGCGGCTGCGCATGCGTCCGGCGATGTAGCCGCCGCCGGCAGAGCTTGCCAGGGCAGTGACGAACAGCCAGAGGCTGGCAACAACGACCTGCCAGGACGGGTCACCATTGGCGAGCATCGGCTCGCCCAGCGCCAGACCGGCGGATCCGCCAAATTGTCCGAGGACGATGGTTGTGGCAACGGCGACGACGCCACCACCCCATACGGCGCCCCATTCAAGATAGGATTGGCCGTTGGGCAAATTTTCCGAGTAAATCGGTGCAGTTTCGACTGCGGTCGGTTCCATGATCTTAACGCAGGCCGAGAAGCGACAGGATGAACATGACTACGACCACGAGGCCGACGAGGTAAATAATTCCATGCATTGGAAATCTCCTTGGATATAACAGGCCAGCACCACGCCTCGGCCACTGCCCCTTCAACGTCGCTTGCCGAATTAAGTTCCAAATGTGACTTGAGGTTTGCAGACGCGGCGCTAGGGCGCGAAACCGGCGAGAAAATGCCGGTAGAGGCTGGCCCTGATGCGGCCGAGATCGGCCTCGGCAGCGGCAAGAGTGTCAAAAACATGATCGGCCAAATTGCCTATTTCCTGGCGCAGCATGTCCTCGCAGCCTTCGATTTCATACCAGTCGGCAAGTGTGGCCGTGTCGATTTCGGCGTGGAACTGAACCGAACTGACGGTTGGTCCCCAGCTCATGGCCTGGACAGCGCAATGCGCGGATCTGGCAAGAATGCCAGCGCCGTGCGGAAGGTGACTGACTTCGGCGCTGTGCCACTGAAAACAGGGCAATCGTCCGGGCAGGCCGCTGAACATGGCGGGCTCGCCGGATGTCTGCACATGCATCAGGCCAACCTCTGATCGTTCTGCCGGGGCCACGCTGCCGCCCAGCACTTGCGCCAGCAGTTGATGGCCGAGGCAGATACCGAAGAAGGGCAACTTTCGAACCAGCACCGCGTCACGGATCACCTCGACCTCACGCGCGAGCCAGGGCAATTCCTCCGCCTGCCACACCTGCATCGGGCCACCAAGGACCCAGAGACCGTCGAATCCATCAAGGTCGACATCGCCGATTTCATCGGGGGCGACGCAGGCAGAGATCTCGTGGCCGTCGCGGGCAAAAAGCGGCCGAAAGCCACCGGCATGCTCCTTGTCCGAATGCTGAATGATAAGGATCCGCATGGCAGTGACCTGGCGAGAATGGGAACAGGAGCTGACGATGACCGGCCACGGGGCGGCCGGGCGTCAGTTGGTTTGCAGTGTTTTCAGGCTGTCGGCGAATTCGGGGCTGGCCATGAGCGTTTTGCAGCGGTCGAAACGGCCATCGGCATAGGCGCGGAAATCTTCTGCCGGATTGTCGTTGGCGAGCTGGATTAGCCCCCACAGGGTCCACAAAAGATCGCACATTGCCTTGTAGATGACCATGCGGGCGTGATCGGAGGGATCCGGCGCGCCTCCGGAATAGGCTTGCATCAGGGCCCGGTCCTGGGCCGCGTCGAAACCGCCTTCGACCGAAAGATCGCCAAGATCCCACATCGGATCGTTCATGCCGGAATATTCCCAGTCGACGATCCAGATCCGTTCGCCGGTGTCGAGGAAATTTTCGCATAGCGGATCGCAATGGCACGCCACCGATGGCAGGGACTGCCGGGCAAGGGCGGCGCGGACGGCGTCGGCCCGGGCAACCACATCGTGGTAGCCTTCCGGAAGCGCCACATCTTTTTTCGACAGGATGCCCAGATAGTCATCGATCATGGCAAAGAGTTCGAAAGTGAACGGAAACTCGGCACCGGATTGGTGCAATTGCCGGAACGCTTCGCCGGCGCGCCGCACCGAGCCGGGGTCGGCGGCAAAGGCTGCTGGCGTCATGGTTTTGGCGCCCTCGATGAAGCGGGTGACCATGATGCCGGTGGCCGCATCGGCATGGATCAGCTCGGGGCTGACGCCGGCCGCTGCTGCCTCGCGCGCCGCCACCGCCTCGTGTTCGCGGTTGATATATTCCTCGGTGCCCTTGCCTGGCAGCCGCAGACAGTAATCGCCGACGCGAAACACCAGATTGGTCAGCCCGCCAAGCCGCTCGACCGGCCCGATATGGCCGTCCAGCGCCGAGACCGTGGCCAGGGCATGCGAGAGCCGCGCTTCGTTTTCGTCGTCCATATTCGTCTCCATTGACCGCTTTTGCCGGAATATCGTCCGTGGCAAGGTTCCACATTGCGTCGTGCAAGGCTATGGTTTGACTGACAAAGTTTCAATCGCGACGGGAAGATTTGATGAGCGACCAGGACAAGACGGCACGGCTGGGGCAGGTCTATTCGGCACAGAAGCCCGATGAGCTGGCCAGGGTCTACAATGCCTGGGCGGAAACCTATGATGCCGACATGTCGGCAATCGGTTACCGGCACCCGGCCATCGGACTGGCAATGCTTGCCCGTCACGTTGAAAAGGGGGCGGCACCGCTGCTCGATGCCGGCGCAGGCACCGGCCTGATCGGCGAATGGCTGGCAATCACGGGCTACCCGGAGGCCGAAGCGCTCGACATCTCGGAAGGCATGCTGAAGGTGGCCGCGCGCAAGGGGGTCTATTCGGCCCTGCATCAGGCGCCGCTGGGGGGCGAACTGCCATTTCCGAGCGACCGCTTCGCCGCGATCATTTCCACCGGGGTGTTCACCGCAGGCCATGTCGGCGTAGAGGGACTCGACGATCTGATCCGGATCTGCCGGCCCGGCGGCGTCATCGTGCTGACCATCAAGGACCTGATGTGGGGCAGCGCCTTTGCCGCTTATGTCGCGGGTTTCGAGGCCAGAAACATGCTCAAGCTGATCGACGACACCGGTCCCTATATTTCAATGCCGGGTGAAGCGGGCACCGAACCGAGCCGATGTGTTGCACTGAAGGTACTATAAGCGTCGAAACGACCCTTGATACCGGAAGGAAAGGCAATATTTAGACAAATCATAAAATGATGAATGCTACTGCCCGCGGCAAGCCCGAACCCGGCTGCCCCCTAACCGAGAGCGAGTTTCCATGACCCTGCACACCCTGCGTATCAGAACCACCATGCTTGGCCTTGGCGCTGCGATGTTGATGCTGCCCGTGACGGGCACGGCGTCTGCACAGGATGCGACTGTTCCCGGGATCGGTTTCGAACTCGGACTGGGTGGCGTGGTGGCGCCAAGCTATGAAGGCTCGAGCCGCTATCTGCTGAGCCCGTACCCGATCATCAGCTTCAACTATCTCCGGCTTGGCAACGGTTTTTCGCTCGGTGGCGGTGACGGCCAGGGCCTGTCCTTCAAGCCGTCCTTCGGCTATATCGGCGAACGCGACGCCAGCGATGAGCCGGCATTGGCCGGCATGAACACCGTTGATGATTCAATCGAACTTGGCGCCGGTCTGAAATACACCGCCGGCCCGGTCAGCGTCTTTGGCGAACTGCGCTATGGCGTGACCGGACACAATGGCGTGGTTGGCGAAATCGGCGCCGATTATGCGATCATGCCGATAGACGCTCTGACCCTGTCCCTGGGGCCGCGGCTGTCCTTTGCCTCTTCGGACTACACCAACACCTATTTCGGTGTGACGGCTGCGGAATCGGTCACGTCCGGATTCGCCGCCTACAATGCCGGCGGCGGCATCAAATCGGCGGGCATCGAAGCCAATGTCCGCTACGACTTCAACGACAACTGGGCTGGCGAAGCCGGTGCGAGCTGGAACCGCCTGGTCGGCGATGCAGCCGATTCGCCGTTGATCGCCGCAGGCTCGAAGGATCAGTACACCGCCAAGATCGGCCTGATCCGCAAGTTCCAGTTCGACTTCTGATCCGGGCTCCGGCCTTCATTCACGACAAAAGGCGCGAGAGACAATCTCGCGCCTTTTTTGTCTTTGCGGTTTGCAGGACTGCCTGATCAGGCCTTGACCCTGGCGTTGGCCGGATCGACCAGCGGGCCGAGATGGATGCTGGCCGGGAATTTCTCAAGGGCTATCACCAGTTCGTAACTGGCATTGGTGAGAAACTCGTCCGAGATGCCGCCCTCATTGCGGACATAGCCGTAACCGATGCTCTTGCCGATGGTGTAACCGTAACCGCCGGAGGTCAGATAGCCCACGGGTTTGCCATTGCGCAGGATGGTTTCGCGGCCGACCAGCACGGCATCGGGATCGTCGATGACAAAACCGGCAAAGCGCTTGGTCAGCGGCTTTCCGGCCACCGCCCGAAGCGCGGGAGCGCCATTGAACTCGGTATTGGACTTGAGTTTTACCGCCCAGCCGAGCCCGGCCTCGAACGGCGTGTCATTGGGAGTAATGTCCGAACCCCAGGCGCGATAACCCTTTTCAAGCCTGAGCGATTCCAGCGCCCGGTAGCCGATCGGCCGGATGTCCCAGGCCTTGCCGGCTGCCATCAGCGCATCAAAGACGTCGCCGGTTGCCTCGATCGGGATGTGCAGTTCCCAGCCCAGTTCGCCGACATAGGTCACGCGCAGCGCCCGCACCGTGCTGCCGGCAATGTCGATCTCGCGGACATGGCCGAAGGGGAAGGCCTCGTTGGAGACATCGGCTTTGGTGACCTTCTCCAGCACATCGCGGGCATGCGGTCCCATCAGTGACAGCGTGCCATAGGCCTCGGTGATGTCCTCGATCCGTACATCGGCGCCCTCGGGGACATGTTCCCGGATCCAGGCCAGATCATGGGTGCGGAAGCCGGTGCCGGTGACGACATAGAATTTCTCATCTGCAAGCCGTGCAAACGTCAGATCGGCCTCGATGCCGCCGCGGCTGTTGAGAAGCTGGGTGTAGGTCAGCCGGCCGACCGGTTTGGTCACGGTGTTGGCACAGATATGGCTGAGCGCGGCAAGCGCATCCGCACCGCTGATTTCATATTTGGCGAAGGAGGACTGATCGAAAACGCCGACTTTTTCGCGGACATGGCGATGTTCTTCGCCGACAGCCTCGAACCAGTTCTGTTGCCCCATCGTCGGGATATCGCGCGGTTCCGTCCCCTCTGGCGCAAACCAGTTGGGGCGCTCCCAGCCGAGCTTGGAGCCGAAGACCGCGCGATGCGCCTTGAGCCGGTCATAGAGCGGCGAGACGATGCGGGGGCGGCCGGATTCATATTCCACATGCGGGAAGCCGATGGCGTAGTGTTTGCCATAGGCTTCGAGCGTGCGGTCATTGACCCATTGCCGGTCCTTGTGCATCTCGGAAAAGCGCCGGATGTCGACCACCCAGAGATCGAGCGGCGCTTCGCCGTCGATGACCCATTGCGCCAGCACCCAGCCGGCGCCGCCGCCCGAGGCAATGCCGAAGGCGTTGAAGCCGGCGCCGACAAACATGTTGGCGCATTCCGGCGCAGCTCCAAGGATAAAATTGCCGTCCGGGGTGAAACTCTCAGGACCGTTTATCATCTGCCTGACGCCGACATTGGCAAGCGCGGGAACCCGCTCCATCGCCTGCATCATGTGCTGTTCGAAATGGTCATAATCATCATCAAACAGCTGGAACTCGAAGTCATTGGGCACGTCGCCGGTGGTCCAGCCCAACGGATTGGGCTCGTAGCCGCCGAAGGACAGCCCGCCAACCTCTTCCTTGAAATAGGTGCGGCGGTCGGGGTCGCGAATGGTCGGTGCATCGCTCGACAGCCCGTCGATCTTTTCGGTGATGACATATTGATGCTTGACCGGCTGCAACGGCACGTTGATGCCGGCCATGACGCCGATCTGGCGCGCCCATTGTCCGGCGCAATTGACCACCTTCTCGCAAGCGATGTCGCCCTTGCTGGTCTTGACCGCAGTGATGCGGCCATCGGTCATGTCGAAGCCGGTGACCCGGACATTTTCATGGATCTTCGCGCCATGCATGCGCGCGCCCTTTGCCAGCGACTGGGTGATGTCGGAGGGGCTTGCCTGTCCGTCGGTCGGCAGCCAGCTGGCGCCGACGAGATCGTCGACCTGCATCAGCGGGAACTTGGCCTTGGCTTCCTGCGGCGAAAGCAATTCCATATCCATGCCGAAACTCTGGGCGGTGGTGGCCAGCCGCCGGTATTCGGTCCATCGGTCCTGGTTGGTGGCAAGCCGCAGGCGAGCCTGACATTTTCCAGCCGGTTTCAAGGCCGGTTTCCTGGTCGAGGTGCTTGTAGAGATCGACGGAATATTTGAGCACCTTGGTGATGGAGGCGGACGACCGAAGCTGCCCGACAAGACCGGCGGCATGCCAGGTCGAGCCCGAGGTCAGCTGGCCCTGTTCGAGCAGAATGACATCGGCCTTGTGGTCGCGGGCTAGATGGTAGGCGGTCGAGCAACCGATGATGCCGCCGCCGATGACGACGATCTGCGCTCTGTCAGGAAGGGTCATGATGATGTCTTTCCATGGGTCGAATGGTACTGGTCGAGCGCGGCGTCGAGGCGCGCGAGATTCTCAGCGGTGTAGGCCTGGTAGTCGACACCCGGCGCATCGAGATGCAGTTCCGAGACCAGGCTCCACAATGTCTCGCGCAGAAGCGAGGCGCATTGCATGGCGTGGAAGGATTTCGTCAGTGCTGCATCCGGAGCGGAACCGAGGGCGGCCTCAAGCAGCGCAGCGGCTTGGTCTTCCGTCATTTCGGCATTGGAGGCCGCACCGGCGATGTCGAACATGGCCGTTGAAAACCCTGCATATTCGAAATCGATCAGCCAGAGCTTGTGGCCATCGTCGAGAAAATTGGCCGGCAGCAGGTCGTTGTGTCCGAAGACGATCGGCAGCGGTGACTGGGCGGCTTCCAGGCGATCGGAGATTTCAAGCCAGGCCGGCAATTGGTCAGCCATGCGCGATTGGCCGGCTTTCAGCGTCCGGGCATAATCGCGGATGACGTGGAAGACCCAGAACATGAATCCTGCGCCTTCGATGTGGCGCGGCATGGTGGTGTGGAAATCGCGGATCAACCGGCCGATGCGTTCGGGATTGGCGCGGACATCGGCCGGCTCGAAGGTTTTTGCATCGAGAAACTCAGAGACCATGATGCCGGGCTCGGAATATTCCACCCGCGGGGCAAAGCCTGCCTCGTGAGCGGCGCGAGCGGTCATCACTTCACGCTTGCGGTCGACATGGTGGAACGGAAAGTCGCGGCCGAGCCGGACGACATGGCGGCCGGCAGCGTCCGTGACGAGCCAGCTTTCATTGCTCAGCCCGCCGGTCAGCGGCTCGACGTCGATACGGCCCGAAAAGCAGGGCAGGGCGCGGATGTGGTCAAGGGTGGCAGGGTCAGTCATGGGTCACTCCAGACCAAGGCGGCGGCGGGCGTGGCGGGCGCCGGCCGAGATCAGGCGGTCGGCAATGATGGCAATCGCCGCAATCGACAGGCCGGCAACAAGGCCCTTGCCGGTGTCGGCCTTGGTCAGCGCGATATAGACTTCCTGTCCAAGATCGCGGGTGCCGACCAGCGCGGTGATCACCAGCATCGACAGGGCGAACATGATGGTCTGGTTCAATCCAAGCAGGATTTCGGGCAGCGCCAGTTTCAGCCGGATGCGGGTGAGGATCTGCCATTCGGTGCAGCCTATGGCGCGACCGGCCTCGATCAGTTTCGGGTCGACCTTGCGGATGCCGAGTGCGGTGTAGCGGATGGCCGGCGCGATGGCGAAGGCGACGACGGCAATCATGGCGGTGAAATCACCGACTCGGAACAGCATCACCGCCGGCATCAGGTAGACAAAGCTCGGCAAGGTCTGCAGCGTGTCGATGGCAAGCTGCACCCAGGACCAGAGCCGGTCGCGGGTGGCCGAGACTATGCCTATGGGGATGCCGATCATTGCGGCGAGCACGGCGGAGATGCCGCAGAGATAGACGGTGATCATCGCCTTTTCCCATTGACCGGTCGCGGCGATGAACAGCGGCAGGCAGATGGTGAGCAGGGCCAGCCGCCAGCCGCCAAGCCTGTAGCCGGCAAAGCCCAGAAACGCCGTCACACCCAGCCAGGGCAGGTCAGCCAGAAACCGCTTGAAGGGGATCAGCACATTGAGCAGCATGGCGTTCTTGATCGCTTCGAGCGTGTCGAAATAGTTGATGTTGATCCAGGCCACGACTTCGGACCAGAAGGTGCCGGTCGATAGCTGCAGTGCCTCCGGATAGGTGTGGATTCCCGGCACGAGATAGCCCACCAGGACGGTTGCCAGCACCAGCGCTACCGCGGCGACCAGATGCGGATAGCGTGCAAGCAGACCCGACGTCCGGATTTCGGCCGAGGGCGCGGAGAGCTTTTCGGCGGCGGCCTGGCTCAGCCGGTCCATGGCAATGGCCAGCGCGACGATGGCGAAGCCGGCCTCCAGACCTGCGCCGAAATCGAGCCGGCGCAAAGCGGCCAGTACATCGAAGCCCAAGCCCCCGGCGCCGATCATCGAGGCGATGATGACCATGTTGAGCGACAGCATGATCACTTGGTTCATGCCGACCATCAGGCTTTCGCGCGCCGCCGGCACCATCACCCGCCAGGTCATCTGGCGTTCGGTGCAACCGACCATGTGCCCCAGATCGATGATCTCGGAGGGCACGGCGCGCAATGCCAGAATGGCGATGCGGGTCATCGGCGGGGTGGCGAAGATCAGGGTGGCGATCACGGCTGCGGTGGGGCCAAAGCCGAACAGGAAAAGGACAGGCACGAGATAGGCAAACACCGGAATGGTCTGCATCAGGTCGAGCAGCGGCATGATCATCCGCTCGACCCAGCGCCAGCGCCAGGCGGCAACACCGAACAGCAGTCCGAAGAGCACGCCCAGCGGTGCCGCCACCAGGATGGAGGCAAGCGTGATCATGGCGCTGGTCCATTGCCCGAACACCGCCAGAAACAGGAAGCAGCCGCCGGACAACAGCGCCAGCGGCTTGCCGCCAAGCCAGTGGCCGAGCAGCATCACCAGGCCGATCACCGCCACCCAGGGCAGCGGCGGCACGAGCTGGATCGCCGACGAGCCGCTGCCTTCGAGAAAGCCGGTCGACAGCAGGCTCGCCGCAAGCGTGTAGGGCACATCCAGCACCGCTGACACGAAACGGGTGAACTCGGTGAAGGTGAAAAGCCCGAACGTGGCCTCGTCGATCAGCCATTTCATCGCGGTGCTGATCCATTTGGCGAGCTTCACTATATAGGCCTTGGGGTAGTCGAAGGCCGCAGGCAGCAAGGGCTTGGCGTAGAGCCAGAACACGACAAATGCGACGACGGCAAGCAGCCAGGCCATCGGCAGCCGGACCGACGGTGCGGACCGCTGCGCTGTCTCGGGTTCCAACAGGGGCGCGCCGGACAGTGCCATGGTCAGCCCTGCAACATCAGCGAAACAACCGCTTCGCGGTCGAGCCTGCCGACGACCTGACCGGCGTCATCGGTGATTGCGAGTTGGACAATACCGTCGAGAAACATCGGTGCCGCGTCGGCAATGGTGGACCGTGCCGATACGCGCGGTCCTTCCACATGGCCACCCTCCACAGGAACCATCAGGCTGCGGGTGCGGATCACCTTGGCGCGAGCTACATTCTTGGTGAATTCTGCCACGTAAGATGTGGCCGGTGTCAGCACGATCTCTTCGGGCGTTCCGGCCTGGACGATCTCGCCATCCTTCATGATGGCTATCCTGTCAGCCAGGCGGATGGCCTCGTCGAAATCATGGGTGATGAAGACAATGGTCTTGTGCAGCTTGGTCTGCAGCCGCATGAATTCGTCCTGCATCTCGCGGCGGATCAGCGGGTCGAGCGCCGAGAAGGGCTCGTCGAGAAACCAGATTTCCGGTTCGACGGCGAGGGAACGGGCGATGCCGACGCGCTGCTGCTGGCCGCCGGAGAGCTGCCGCGGAAACGCGCCTTCCTTGCCGGACAGGCCCACAAGGTCGATCATCTCGCGGGCCCGGGCCTCGCGGGCTGCGCGGTTCATGCCCTGGATATCGAGCGGAAAGGCGACATTGTCGAGTACGGTTAGATGCGGCAACAGCGCAAAATGCTGGAACACCATGCCCATCTGGTGGCGGCGGATTTCGATCATCCGCGCCTGCGAGACTTTCAGTAGGTTCTCGCCCTTGAACAGCACGTCGCCGCCGGTAGGCTCGATCAGCCGTGACATCAGCCGGACCAGCGTCGACTTGCCGGAGCCCGACAGCCCCATGATGACGAAGATCTCGCCCTCATGCACGTCGAGATCAACCTGCCGCACCGCACCGACCAGACCAGCCTCGGCAATTGCCGCAGCATCAGTATGGCCGTCGTGGCTGGCAAGGAAGCTGGCGGCGTCGGTGCCGAACAGTTTCCACACATTGCGACAGACAAGCTTGGCTTCTGGAGTGGTCATGGAGAACTCGTACGGGGAACGCTTGAAGATATGGCGGTTTGAACCGGTCGGTGCGGCGCCGGTCCGTCACCCGTGATGCGCAACCGGGCGCGATCGCCCGGTTGCGGTGTCAGCGGCAGATGCCGGGGCATCCGATTGGAGTCTTACTTCTTGATCCAGCCCGACCAACGGTCTTCATTGGCGTCCATCCATTCGCCGACGACAGCCGAGACTGTCTTGCCGTCGAGATCGACCTCGGTGATCATTTTGCCCATCTCGTCATTGTCGATGGTGAATGCCTTGATGGCGTCATAGGCGCCGGGCCATTTTTCCTTCACGCCGGCCCAGCCGACCTTCCAGATTTCGCCGAACGGTTTGCCGCAGTCATAGGCCATGTCCGGGTTGATGCCGGTTGCGGGGTCATTGTAGCACTCGGCGGAATATTCCGGGAACTCGACCCAGGCGCCGTCATATTTTGCAGGAGCCCAGTGCGGGGCGTAGATCCACAGCATGATCGGGGCCTTGCGCTGGTAGGCGCTTTCAAGTTCGGCGAAGAGCGCTGCATCGGTGCCGGCATGGATGACTTCGAACGGCAGATCGAGCGCCTCGACACGTTCGTCGTCAAAGCCACCCCAGGTCACAGGTCCACCAAGGTAACGGCCCTTGGGTGCGGTTTCCGCAGTCGAGAAGGCTTCTGCGCAGGCTTCGTCCTTCAGCGCTTCCCAGTTCGGCAGATCCGGGCACTGCTCGGTCATGTAGGCGGGATACCACCATTCTTCCTTGGCCTTCATGCCGGTCGGACCGAAATTTTCCACCTTGCCGGTGGCGGTGGCCGCATCCATGGCGTCACGGCCCGTGGTTTCCCACATCTCCATGGCCACATGCAGATCGCCGGATTCGAGTCCGGCAAATTGGGCCAGATAGTCGGCCTGGACATATTCGATGGAATAACCGGCCTTCTTGAGCACTTCGCCCATGATTTCGGTTGTGATCAGCTGACCGGTCCAGTCATGGAGCGTCAGTTTGATCGGGTCTGTGGAATCCTGCGCCAGAGCCGAAGCGGACAGGCCAATGCAAGAAGCGCTCGAAATGACGAGCGCCGCTGTCAATTGCCTGAAAGTGCGGCCGGAAAATAGATTGGCTGAATGCATGTCGAGCCTCCTGTTCACCCTGTTGTGTCCCGCATTCCGGCGCCGGATCGCTCTGGTCTGCAAAGACCTGATTTCAGCGCAGCCGTGCGTTACTTGTTAACCGCCCGATCCCACACCACACCCCCGCCCTTGTCAATCAATTCTGTGGTTATTTTTTGCTTTGATGCCCGGTTATGTTTGTTTCGATTGATAAAGCGGCAATAGTCGCTTAGAAATCAGGCAGATCAGAAGGTGTATGCCGATGCTGTCCAAACGTCATACCGAGATCATGCGGATACTGGCTGACGAGGGTACCGTGACCATTTCCGGTCTCGCGGCCAGGCTTGGCGTTTCGCTTGAGACCGTGCGTCGCGACGTGCGCCCGCTGACCGCAAACGGCTCGGTGCTGAAGATCCATGGCGCGGTCGGACTTGCGGGACAGGTCGGAGAAGCTCCCTTTCAGCGCCGCATGCGCGACAATGCCGAAGCCAAGCGCCGCATCGCGCGGGAAATGGCGCAGTTGATCCATGACGGCGATTCGGTGATGCTCGACACCGGCACCACCACCAGCTTTGTGGCGCGGGAACTGCTCGGCCACAGGCGACTGACCGTGGTGACCAATTCCTCCGACATTGCCCGGACGCTGGCCACGGTCAACGGCAACAAGGTCTACATGGCCGGCGGCGAGCTCAGAAGCGATTCCGGCGCCGCTTTCGGGGTTTCGGCCATCGAGTTCATCGCCAAATTCTCGGTCGCCCATGCAATCATTTCCGCCGGCGCGATCGATGCTGAATCCGGAGTGATCGATTTCGATCTGGAGGAAGCCGAGTTCGCCCGGATGATGCTGTCGCGGGGCGCGCAAAGCTATGTGGTCAGCGATCACACCAAGTTCGGCAGGCAGGGGCTGGTGTCTGTGGCGGGCTTTGAGGCGATCGGTTGTCTGATTACCGATGAACCGGTGTCTGGCGAAATTGCTGCGGCGCTCGATGCTGCAGGCACACGGCTGATCATCGCGGGTCCAAGAGCCGGCAAAGGCAAAGACGGCGGTGAAAAGTGAAGCCACTGCCGGCAGCGGCTTCACTGGTTTGGGGCTGGCGCGCCGCTACCGCCGGATGATCATCTCTTCCGGGCCGTAGGGGAAGTTGGTTATGTTTTCCGCGCCGGTCTCGGTGATGATGAAAATGTCATGTTCGCGATACCCGCCGGAACCGGGTGTTCCTTCCGGGATCATGATCATCGGCTCCATTGAGACTACCATGCCCGGCTCGAGCAGCGTGTCTACATCCTCGCGCAGTTCGACGCCGGCCTCACGGCCATAATAATGCGACAGCACGCCGAAGGAGTGGCCATAGCCAAAGGATCGGTATTTCAAGAGGTCCCAGCCGCGATACATATCGTTGAGCGCCAGGGCGATATCAGAGCATTTTCTGCCAGGCGCAATCATGTCGGATCCGGCCTTCATCACCGCGCAGTTCTTCTGCCACAGATCGAGATGGGCGTCGGATGCCTCTTCGCAGAACAGGGTGCGTTCGATGGCGGTGTAATAGCCGAAGATCATCGGGAAGCAGTTGAGCGACAGGATATCGCCACGCGCAATCTTCTTGTTGGTGACCGGGTTGTGGGCGCCGTCGGTCATGATGCCTGACTGGAACCAGGTCCAGGTGTCCATCAGTTCGACAAAGGGAAAGCTCTTGCCGATTTCGCGAACCATGGCCTGGGTCGAGGCGAGCGATACTTCATATTCCGGCACGCCCTCCGCAATCGCTTCCATCACCGCGCGGGCGCCGACATTGCAAATGCGGGTGCCCTCGCGGATCAGTGCGTGTTCCTCGGTGGATTTCATTGTCCGCATCCACATCGAGGCTTCGGCGACATCAACGAATTCGACGCCCGGAAAGGCGTCGCCGAGCAGTGTGCGGAAATCGAGCGAAACATGGTCGAATTCTATGCCGACGCGGCGGGCACCCGTCGGAATGAGTGATTTGATCGCTGTGAAGAAATTGTCGCGGCGCCAGTCGGAATAGATGATGTTGTGGCCATGGCTGCGCCGCCAGGGCTGGCCGCCATCAATCCCGGCAGAGACTGTCGTGGCGGAGTCCGGGGTCAGCACGAAGCCGTATTTGCGGCCGAAAGAGCAGTAGAGGAAACCCGAATAATAGCAGATGCCCTGATAGGAGGTGAAAACCGCGGCATCGATGTCTTTGGCGGCGAGATGGGCGCGCATGGCGTTTTGGCGCCGGTCCATTTCGGTGGCCGAGAACGGCGAGAATTCCTTCTCGCCATTCTTCCATTGGAAGACATGCAGCATGTCGTCAGTGCTGGTGAGATGTGTCATGTGAGAATCGCTTCGATTGGGCCTGATGGCCCGCGACCCTAGTGCCGCGAGCGTTGGCCTGACCGGGAAGTGAAACCGGTTCCGGCAATGTAGCCGAGAATGATGCCAAATCCGATCCCCGAATTGACATAGCTTGGCCGGTTCGCGACGTCAGCTCAGATCAATGCGGTCCGGTCAGTGTCAGCCCGGCGACAGGCCCCGCAACCGTTCGGAGCGGCGGCGCAGCAGTTCCAGCGTGGTCAAGAGCAGCATCGAGACGATGACAAGAAGCGTGGCGACCGCGAGGATGGTCGGCGAGATCTGTTCGCGCAGGCCGGTGAACATCTGCCAGGGCAGGGTCTTCTGCCCGGCCGAGCCGACGAACAGCACCACCACGACTTCGTCGAAGGAGGTGATGAAGGCGAACAGGCCGCCCGAAATCACGCCCGGCAGGATCAGCGGCATTTGCACCTTGAAGAAGGTGGTCACCGGGTTGGCGCCCATATTGGCCGCAGCCCGGGTCAGCGACTTGTCGAAGCCGACCAGCGTCGCTGTCACGGTGATGATGACGAAGGGAATGCCAAGCGCGGCATGGGCAAGAACAACGCCGATATAGGTGCCCTGCAGGCCGATGCGGGAATAGAAGAAATACATCCCGGCTGCGGAAATGATCAGCGGCACGATCATCGGCGAAATCAGGATCGCCATGATCGCCCGCCGGAACGGCACATGCGGTTGCGACAGGCCGATGGCGGCGAGTGTGCCGAGCGAGACCGAAATGATGGTCGCCGCGGGTGCGATCTGCACCGAATTCTTCAGCGCCTGCTGCCAGTCGGGATTGGTGAAGAAGTCGCGGTAATGCTTGAGCGAATAGCCTTCGGGATCAAAGGACAGCATGGCCGGGGTGAAGGTGAAGAAGTTTTCGGCGTTGAAGCTCAACGGCATCACCGTCAGGATCGGGGCGATCAGGAAGAAGAAGATCACGCCGCAGATGAGCTTGTAGGTGTTGTGCCACAGCACCTGGCCGGGCGTTGCATAGATCTGTGTCCCGGAGCGGTAGCTGCCGGTGGAAAGCCAATAGCTCAGCCAGCCGAGCACGAAGCCGACGATCAGGCCGCCGACAATGCCGCCGGTTCCGGCCATCAGCAGGCCGGCAAGTGCGAACAGCACGGTTGTCGCGGCAATGCCGGTGCGCTTGGACGGCACGAAGGTGGCCAGCACCCAGCCAAGGGCCACGCTGCAGATGGCGCCGATGACGGTTCCTGTAAATGGCGACCCGTTGGCGGTGCCGACGAGGAAACCGAAGGCTGCCCCGGAAAGCGCCATGATCGGCAGAACGAAGCGGATGAGGTCGACTTCAGGCTTGGTTGATTTGCGCATTGGTCTATCCCAGGCTCACATTGTCGATGCCCACGATGCGGTCATAGACCCAGTAGAGCAACAGCACGACCGCCAGCAGGATCGTCCCCAATGCGGCCGCGAGGCCCCAGTTGAGCGAGGACGAGATGTGGTAGGCGATCCGGTTGGAAATGAAGGTGCCCGTCGTGCCGCCCACCAGTTCGGGGGTGATGTAGTAGCCGATGGACAGGATGAAGACGAGGATAGATCCGGCGCCGATGCCCGGCACCGATTGCGGGAAATAGACCCGCCAGAAGGCAGTCCAGTCCGTGGCGCCAAGCGATTTGGCGGCGCGCACATAGGTTTGCGGAATGGTCTTCATTACCGAATAGAGCGGTAGGATCATGAAGGGCAGCAGGATGTGGGTCATGGCGACAATGGTGCCGAACTGGTTGTTGATCATCACCAGCCTGTCGCCGTCGCTGACCAGGCCAAGCCAGACCAGAATGTCGTTGATCACGCCCTGTTGCTGCAGCAGCACCTTCCAGGCCGAGGTTCGCACCAGCAGTGACGTCCAGAACGGCAGCAGCACCAGGATCAAAAGCAGGTTCGAGGTCCTGAGCGGCAGGTTCGACAGCAGATAGGCGATCGGGTAGCCGAGCAGGATGCACGAGCCCATGATCACCATGCTCATGAACATGGTGCGCCCGAACAGCAGCAGGTAGACCTTCTGGTTTTCAGGCTGCTCCTCGATGCCGGACGGCGTCAGCTGCAGATCGACGGAGGCAAGAAAATAACCGGCGGTATAGGGCGAGGAAAAGGCCTCGATGGTGCCCCAGACCTGCGGATCGGCCCAGTCCTTGTCCATCTTGATGAACTCGTCGCGGAGCGAAACGGTCTCGAAGCCGTCGACAGCGCTGTCCGCTGCCTTGAGGAGATCGGCCTCGGCGCCGCCATAGGCATTGATGGCCGATGCCGGCTGCGTGGACAGGTCGCGATAAAGCGTGGTGTAGACGAAGTCCTCAGGCTTTTCCTCGGCCAGCACGTCACCCTTGTTGGTGACAATGCGTTGCCAGGACTTCCAGGCGGAGGCGGTCTCGGGCAAGGCCTCGGCGATGCCGGGCTGTTCCATCATCACCGTCCAGACGGCGGGGTCAGCCCATTTCGGGTCGATCGCCTCGAACTGCTCGGTGTAGATGTCGGTGTCCAGACGGCCAATGCCGCGGCCGGTCTTGCGCAGCAGCGAGGACATGCCCGTGGTCTCGTAGTTGAGACGCGAACCGAGCCTTGTGTGGGTCTTGAATTCTTCAGCCTCGGAGAGGTCGACATAGAGCGCCGCAAAGACATCGCTGTCGGGCGCCTCGGCATTGCCGTCGTCATAATCCCAGTTCTGCAGCGCTATGACAGTGCGCGGAAGGGTTTCCGAGACGATATCGTTTTCCACCGAACGGAACAGCATGTCGGCGATCGGGGCAATGAAGCTTATCAGCACGAACAGCAGCAGCGGCGCGATCAGCATCAGCGCCCGGAGCTTCTGCCGGCGAAGGGCAATCTGCAGGCTCTTCTTCAGCGGCATTCCGTCAGCTGACAGCATCGCACCGTCTGAAGGAGTGTGGGTGGCATCGGTCATAGGGGCCGTCCGTCCTGCTGTCGCGTCAAATCATGTCGGGTGGCTTGGGAGGGGCCGCAAACGGCCCCTCCCGCAATGTCAGTGATTACTGGGCAAGCCAGGCCTGGAACTTGGCATCCAGGTCGTCGCGGTAATCAGCCCACCATGTGTAGTTGTACAGGAAGGTGTTCTTTGCGTTGTTCGGATCGGTCGGCATATGCGGCGCCATGTCGATTCCGAGATCGGCATGCTGACCCACCAGCGGTGCGGACGACGAGCGAGCCGGACCATAGGAGATGTACTTGGCCTGGTCAGCAAGACGCTGCGTGTCGGTGGCGAACTTCACGAAGTCCTCGACACGGGCCTGGCGATCGGCAGGCAGACCGTCCGGGATGATCCAGCCGTCAAGGTCGAACACCTGGGCGTCCCAGAGCATGGCGACAGGCTGATCCTGTTCCTCGATCAGGCTGAAGAGACGGCCGTTATAGGTCGAACCCATGACGATTTCGCCATCAGCAAGCAGCTGCGGCGTATCGGCGCCAGCCGACCACCAGACAACCTGGTCCTTGATGGTGTCGAGCTTGGCCAGTGCACGGGTCTGGCCTTCTTCTGTTTCCAGCACGTCATAGACGTCGGCCTTGGCGACACCGTCGCAAAGCAGGGCCCATTCCATGTTGTTGATCGGGCGCTTCTCGAGCGAACGCTTGCCGGGATATTTCTCAAGGTCGAACACGTCGCAGATATTGGTGGGCGGTGTGTCGCCGACCAGGTCGGTGCGATAGCCGAAAGTGGTCGAATAGACGATCTGCGGAATGAAGCAGTCGCTGACCAGCAGGTCGCCGAAGTCTTCGGATGCCGGTGTGCCATCGGGGGCAGCCGCCAGCAGTTCGTCGGCGTCAAATTCCATCGCCAGGCCTTCATCGCACAGGCGGATGGCATCGGCCGCGACAACGTCAACCAGGTCCCAGGTGATGTTGCCAGCTTCGTTCATGGCGCGCAGCTTGGCGACCGCTTCAGCCGAGCTTTCGTCCCAGACGATCGTCACTTCCGGGTGCATCGCCTGATAGGGCTCGGCATAGGCCGCGATCTGGCTCTTCTGATAGGCGCCACCCCAGCTGACGAGGGTCAGGGTGTCGGACATTTTGGCATCTTGGGCGTGTACGCCGGTCGTTGCCAGTGCAGCTCCGCACAACAGGGTTGCTAGTTTGAATTTCATTCTTGTTCTCCTTGTTAGGATACCCGTTTGTAATTCCCCCCACGGCCCGGGCAGACATTGGGGGTATGGTCTGAAAGTCTCAGGCGTCGAGCGCGCGGCAGTCCTGCGGACGCCAGCCGATCTCGATGATTTCACCCGGCTTGAGCCGGCGCTGATCCGGCGCGTTGCGGGTCTTGACGATGAAATCTTCCTTGCCGGCAACACGGAGCCGGGTGCGGTAGATGTCACCCATATAGATGAATTCCAGCACTTCGGCCTTGAGCGTGTGGGCGTCGGGCAGAAGCCGCTCGCGGTTGAACTCGACCCGCTCGGGGCGGATGGAGACGAGCGTCCGGTCGCCGACATTGCTGACATTGACGGGGACGGTGTCGATGAGGTCGCCATTGTCGAGGCGGACCAGCGCGCTGTCCTGGTCGATCTTTTCGACCTTGCCCATCAGCGTGTTGTTTTCGCCGATGAACTGGGCGACGAAGCTGTTTTGCGGCTGTTCGTAAAGTTCGTCCGGCGGCGCCAGCTGCTGGATGCGGCCATCCTCGAAGACGGCGACGCGGTCAGACATGGTCAGCGCCTCGGTCTGGTCATGGGTGACATAGACCACGGTGATGCCGAGATTGTCGGAAATATGCTTGATCTCGAACTGCATGTGCTCACGCAACTGCTTGTCGAGCGCGCCGAGCGGTTCGTCCATCAGCACCAGTTCGGCTTCGAACACCAGGGCGCGGGCGAGCGCGATGCGCTGCTGCTGGCCGCCTGACAACTGCGCCGGCCGGCGGCCGCCGAAATCGCCCATCTGTACCATGTCGAGGGCGCGCTGGACCTTGGCCTCGCGCTCGGCCTTGCCCATCTTGCGCACTTCCAGCGGGAACGAGAGGTTCTCGGCCACCGTCATGTGCGGGAACAGGGCGTAATTCTGGAACACCATGCCAATGCCGCGCTTGTGCGGTGGAATGTTGTTGATTTCCTTGCCGCCCAGCCTGATCGCGCCGTTGGTGGCGGTCTCGAAGCCTGCGAGCATCATCAGGCAGGTGGTCTTGCCGGACCCCGATGGTCCAAGCATTGTGAGGAACTCGCCCCGGGCAATTGAAAGATTGAGATCCTTTACGACGAGATTTTCACCGTCATAGCTTTTCTGGACGCCGTCGAATACGACGAAGCCATCATCCGTGTTGGTTGATACCAAAACACGCTCCTACTTGCTACGGGCTGTTGCGCCCTTCCCCTTATAGACGGTCCGACAATTGGTTTGCCGGTTGCCATCCTGTCGATATGTCAACAAGTCTGATGTTTGCAGATACAGCTCCAGCTGTCCACCCGCACAACCGATATGAATCTGCAAGATTCAAATAAGCAGCAACGTCCAAGTCGTTCCGGCAAGGATAAAAAGAAAGGCCGAGAATAAAGTCTCTGTATAAAGACAATAACGCGGGACCTTGCTTGCGGGAAAAAATCCGGCCGGGCCGCATCGCGGCCGCGCGCGCACCATGCGACAGCGATCAGCGGGGCGAGGCCGTCATCCCGTCACAGCGCGGATACATCGTTTCGGTGGCCTGGAGACCTTGCGGCGCCCGTTGTGCAGGCAGGTCAGGAAGCCAGGTAGTTGGCAAGGACGGTCCGGGTCGGATTGGTCTGAAGCTGCTGCAAGGCCGTGGAGAAGGCCCGGACAAAGTCAGGCCTGTCGGCGAGCGCGCCGAAAATGTCCGGCATCGCCAGAAATGCGGCCGGATTGTCTTGTGCGGCCAATGCGCGTTCGCGCAACCGCGCGGCATTCGGATCGTCGAGCCTGATGGTTTCGCCATCGTCACGCGCGCCGGCGCAATAATGCGCCCAGAGCGCAACCTCGAGCGCCAGGCCCTTGACGGATTGGCCTGATGAAAGCCTTGCCTCGATGGTGGGCAGGATGAATTTCGGCTGACGGTTGGAGCCATCCAGGCACAGCCGCGGGATGGTGTCGCCCAGGGCCGAATTGGAAAAGCGTCTGGCCACCACCGCAATGTAGTCGGTGAGGCTGACCCCTTCGATGACCGGCACGGTCGGCAGGATTTCCTCGACGGTCACCTTGTTGAGAAATCCGGCGATCAGCGGATCGGCCATGGCGTCATGGACAAAGTGATGGCCGAGCAGGGCCGAGGAATAGGCGATCGCTGCGTGGCCGCCATTGAGGATCCGCAATTTCATCAGTTCGTAGGGAGCGACATCGGTGACGAACTCGACGCCGACCTTCTCCAGAGACGGCCTGCCTTGCGGGAAGGTGTCTTCCATCACCCATTGCCGGAATGGTTCGCAGACGACGGGCGCCGCATCCTCGATTCCGAACTGGCTGCGGACTAGGTCGATTTCACGCGGACCGGTGGCGGGCGTGATGCAGTCGACCATCGAGTTGGGGAAGGCGACATTGGCCTCGATCCAGTCCGCCAGTTCCGGATCGAGCATCCGGGCCAGCCCCAGGACCGTGGCGCGGGCGACATGGCCGTTTTCTGGAAGATTGTCGCAGGACATCACCGTGAACGGGGCGAGCCCCTGATCGCGCCGGGCCTTGAGGGCGGCGATGATGGCGCCGAAGACAGTCTGCGGCGGATGGCCCTTGCCGGTTTCCCGGATGATGGCCGGATGGGTCGGGTCGAAGCCGCCGGTCTCGGCGCTGAGGAAATATCCGCCTTCGGTCACCGTCAGCGACACGATCCGGATTTGCGGATCCTGCATGGCTTCGATCAAGGCACCGGGATCAATGGCGATGAAATCGATCATCGACCCGATGACACTGGCGCGAAAGCCTTCGGGGTTGAGTTCGACGATGGTGGTGAGCCAGTCCTGCGAGGCAAGCTTGTCGCGCATGGCCTGGTCGAAATGCATCATTCCGGCGCCGACGATGGCCCAGTCATGATCCTCGCCAAGCTCGAACAGGCGGTGGAAATAGCTGGCCTGATGGGCGCGGTGAAAATTGCCGACGCCGACATGGAGAACACCTGCGGTCAGGGTGCTGCGATCATAGCCGGGCGTGCTCACACCTTCGGGCAGATGCGCGAGCGAAGCGTTGCACAGGCGCTGTGCGGGCATGTCGTTGTGAGACTGTGGCGCTTTGGAGTCGGGCATCAGTTCATCCAGTTTCCGCCATCGACATTGTATGTCTGGGCGACGATGTAATCGGCATCCGCCGTTGCGAGAAAGACGGCCATGCCGGTGAGATCTTCGGCCGTTCCCATGCGGCCATAGGGCACGGCCTCTCCGACAAGCCGCTTCTTTTCGCCCGGTGCCAGGTTTTCATGGCCGGCAAACAGCGCGTCGACACCGTCCCAGTGTTCGCCGTCAACCACGCCGGGGGCGATCGCGTTGACGTTGATGCCGTGCCTGATCAGGTCAAGGCCTGCGGACTGGGTGAGGCTGATCACGGCGGCCTTGGTGGCGCAGTAGACACCGACAAGGGCCTCACCGCGGCGTCCGGCCTGGCTTGCCATGTTGATGATCTTGCCGCCGGTGCCGCGGGCGATCATCGATCTGGCCACGGCCTGAAGCGTAAACAGCGTGCCTGCGACATTGATCGCAAACAGCCTGTCGAAACTGTCCCGTGTGATCTCGACGATCGGCGCGAGATCGAACAAGGCCGCGTTGTTGATCAATATGTCGATCCCGCCGCAGCGGTCGCTGACGGTTGTGACGGCTGTGTCGATGGAGGCCTGGTCAGTGACATCGAGATGCACCGCGAAAGCCTGGCCGCCGATCCGGGCGGCGGTCTGTGTCGCCCGGTCGATATCGATGTCGGCGATGGCGACGATCGCCCCTTCGTCGGCGTAGCGCTGCGCAAAGGCCTCGCCGATGCCCCGCGCGGCGCCGGTGATCATCGCCGTCTTGCCCGCAAGGCGCTGCATCAGATCGCCATGCCCGCGGCGTCGAACCGGTAGATCTTGGACGGCTCGGGAGACAGGTAGACGGTGTCGCCGTGATGGATGTCGACTTCGCCATCGGCGCGGACGGTCATCGGTTCGAAACCGTCGACGGCAACCCGCAGGAAGGTGTCGGAGCCCAGATGCTCGGAGACGCCGACCTTGCCCTTCCACAGGCCCTCGGTCTTGGAGACGATGACATGTTCCGGCCGGACGCCGATGGTCTTTGCGCCATGGGCTTCGGCGTCCTTGCCCTCGATGAAGTTCATCTTGGGCGAGCCGATGAAGCTGGCGACAAACAGGTTGGCGGGGGCGCGGTAAAGCTCCAGCGGCGATCCGACCTGCTCGATATGGCCGGCTCTGAGCACCACGATCTTGTCGGCCATGGTCATGGCTTCGACCTGGTCATGGGTGACGTAGATCATCGTGGTCTTGAGGCTGTTGTGGAGTTCGCTGATCTCGAGCCGCATATTGACGCGCAGGGCGGCGTCGAGATTGGAGAGCGGTTCGTCAAACAGGAAGGCATCGGGCTCGCGCACGATCGCCCGACCGATCGCCACGCGCTGGCGCTGGCCGCCCGAGAGCTGGCCCGGCCGGCGATCGAGATAGTCGGTGAGATTGAGCACGGCCGCTGCGTCCGCCACCTTCTTGTCGGCGACGGCCTTGTCGAGGCCGGCCATCTTCAGCGGAAAGCCGATGTTCTTGCGCACCGACATGTGCGGGTAGAGCGCATAGGACTGGAACACCATGGCCAGGCCGCGTTTGGCCGGCGGGATGTGGGTGGCGTCGTGACCATTGATCTCGATGGCGCCGCCGGAGACGTCTTCGAGACCGGCGATCAGGCGCAGCAGCGTTGACTTGCCGCAACCGGACGGGCCGACAAACACCACGAATTCACCATCGTTGATTTCCAGATCGAGCGGCGGGATCACCTGTGTGGTGCCGAAGCTCTTGGTAACTTTCTTGAGTGCGATATGTCCCATGGTTGCTTTCCTATTTCACCGCGCCGAAGGTGAGGCCGCGGACGAGTTGTTTCTGGCTGAACCAACCGAGAATGAGGATGGGTGCGATCGCCATCGTCGAAGCCGCCGACAGCTTGGCGTAGAACAGGCCTTCCGGGCTCGAGTAGCTGGCGATGAAGGCGGTCAGTGGCGCTGCTTTCGCGGCCGTCAGATTGAGGGTCCAGAAGGCTTCGTTCCAGGCCAGGATGACATTGAGCAGCAGCGTCGAGGCAATGCCGGGCACGGCCATCGGGGTCAGGACATAGATGATCTCCGACCACAGTGCCGCTCCGTCCATGCGCGCCGCCTCAAGGATGTCGACCGGGATTTCCTTGAAATAGGTGTAGAGCATCCAGACGATGATCGGCAGGTTGATCAGCGTCAGCACGATGACCAGGCCGAGGCGGGAATCGAGCAGGCCGGTGTCGCGGAACATCAGGTAGATCGGGATCAGCACGCCGACGGGCGGCAGCATCTTGGTCGAGAGCATCCACATCAGGATGTCCTTGGTCCGCTTGCCCGGCACGAATGCCATCGACCAGGCCGCAGGGATCGCGATCAGCAGGCCCAGCAGGGTGGAGCCCAGCGAGATGATCACCGAATTGGAGAAGTGCAGGCCGTAGTTCGACCGTGAATTGACCTCGGTGTAGTTTTCCGTTGTCCAGTCAAAGAAGAACAGGGACGGCGGCGAGGCGATGGCCTCGGCTTCAGTCTTGAAGCTGGTCAGGACCGTCCACAATATGGGGAAGAAGATTGCAATACCGATCGTCCATGCGAGAAGCGTGACGATGAGTTTGCGTCGGTTTGATACAGCGCGCGCCATGGTCTCAAGCGTCCAGGTTCTTGCCGATCATCCGCATCAGGAAGATCGCGACAATGTTGGCGAGAATGACAGCAACGATGCCGCCGGCGGAACCGCCACCCACGTCGAACTGCAACAGCGATTGCACGTAGACGAGATAGGTGAGGTTGGTGGTCGCCGTGCCCGGGCCGCCATTGGTGGTGACCAGAATTTCGGCGAAGATCGAGAGCAGGAAAATCGTCTGGATCAGGATCACTACGGTGATCGCCCGGCCCAGATGCGGCAGCATGATGAAGGTGAAGCGGTTGATTGGTCCGGCGCCATCCATTTCGGCGGCTTCGAGCTGTTCCTGGTCCAGCGACTGCAAGGCCGTGAGCAGGATCAGAGTCGCAAATGGCAGCCATTGCCAGGAGACAATCAGAATGATGGAGGCCAGCGGCGCGTGACTGAGAAAGTCGAACGGTTCGAGCCCGACCGCCGTCGCCAGATATGCGAACAACCCGTTGACCGGATTCATGAACATGTTCTTCCACACCAGCGCGGAGACCGTGGGCATGACGAAGAACGGTGCGATCACCAGGATCCGGACAATGCCCTGGCCGAAAAACGGCTGATCCAGCAGCAGTCCCAGAAGGATGCCGCCGACAACAGTGATCAGCAGGACCCCCAGCACCAGAACGAAGGTGTTGCCCATCGCATCGAAGAAGGCCGGGTCAGTGAGAAAATAGCGGTAGTTGTCAAACCCGGCCCAGGCTTCCGTGCCAGGCGTCAGCAGATTGTAACGCAGGAACGAGAAGTAGATTGTCATGGACAGCGGGATGATCATCCAGCCGAGCAGCAAGATCACTGCAGGGGACATCATCAAGCGTGCTGCACTTCTTGAGTGGGCGGTCGCCATAGCTCGGTTCCTTGACGGGACGGGAATAGATCGGGAATGGAGGACGGGAGCCGGCCCGGGAAGGTTCCGGCTCCCGATGTGGACGGAGCCCTTACTTGGGGTATCCGGCCTTTTGCATTTCGCGCGTGGTCAGTGCCTGCGCGTTGGACAGGGCGTCATCGATCGATGTCGTCCCGGCAAGGGCTGCAGAGAACTGCTGGCCGACTGCCGTGGCAATGCCCTGGAACTCGGGAATGGCGACGAACTGGACGCCGACATACGGCACTTCGTCGACTGTCGGGTTCTGAGGATCGGCAGCATTGATGCTGTCGAGCGTCATCTTGGCGAAGGGAACCTTGGCATATTCAGGGTTCTCGTAGAGCGACGTGCGTGTGCCCGGAGGCACATTGGCCCAGCCTTCCTTCTCGGCGACCATGGCCAGATATTCTTTCGACGTTGCCCATTCGACGAATTTCTTCGCGGACTCAGCCTTCTGGGTGCCGGCAGGTATGCCGAGCGACCAGGCCCAGAGCCAGTTGCCGCGCTTGCCCAGACCATTGTCAGGCGCCAAGGCGAAGCCGACCTTGTCGGCAACCTGGGAGTCTGTCGGATTGGTCACAAAGGATGCCGCCACGGTGGCGTCGATCCACATGCCGCATTTGCCGGTCTGGAACAGCGAGAGGTTCTCGTTGAAACCGTTGTTGGCTGCGCCGGGAGGTCCTGATTCATTCATCATCTCGATGTAGAAAGTCAGGGCTTCCTTCCACTCAGGGCTGTCGAACTGGGCATTCCAGTCCATGTCGAACCACTTGGCGCCGAAGGAGTTGGCGGTGGCGGTCAGGAACGCCATGTTCTCTCCCCAGCCGGCCTTGCCGCGCAGGCAGATGCCGTAAACGCCAGCATCCTTGTCGGTCATGGCGGCGGCAGCTTCCCGGATGAAGGTCCAGGTCGGCGCGTCCGGCATTTCCATTCCGGCCTTTTCCATCAGGTCGGTGCGGTACATCACCATCGATGATTCACCGTAGAACGGCGCCGCATAAAGCTCGCCATCGACTGTCAGGCCGCCGCGGATGGCGGGCAGAAGATCGTCGATGTCATAGGTTTCAGGCAGATCATTGAGCGAAACCAGCCAACCCTGCTTGCCCCAGATCGGTACTTCGTAGGTGCCGATGGTCATGACATCGTACTGGCCGCCCTTGGTGGCGATATCGGTGGTGACCCGCTGACGGAGGATGTTTTCTTCCAGCGTCACCCATTCCAGCTCAATGTCCGGGTTCTTGGCGGTAAAATCATCGGACAGCTTCTGCATCCGGATCATGTCGCCATTGTTGACCATGGCGATCGTCAGCTTCTCAGCAAGCGCAGCCGTGCTGAGCATCGACAGCGCCGACGCGCACAAAAGCGCGTTTGCAAATCTCTTCATAAATTCCTCCCAGAGCCCGACATGGGCAATTGCCAATTAGACGGGCAAATATTCACTCAACTACAAATTGGAGTCAAGGCAGAATCTATGCTGCACCTGCACAATATCCGGCGGCATTTCAAAATAGTTATTGGGTATCAGTGGTTTATGTGAAGCGCATTTTATTCAATGCGTGAGCAGTTGCTCAGCTGTGGCTTCATCCGTGATCAGCCCGTTGATCAGCTTTCCGCGCATTGCCGCAAGAATTGCTTCGGACTTGATTGTGCCCACGGCAATGGCGATGACCGGTTTCAAGGGCGAGACCTGCAGGACGGCGCTTGCCACCCGGTCATTGGTCAGGCCGTCGATCAGCTTGCCTTCGGTGTCAAACACCCAGGACGTGATCTCACCGATACCGCCGGCCTTGAGCATGGCGCGCATTTCCTCCCGGCTGACAAAACCGTCGACAAGCAGCGGCGCGTTGTCGCCGATATTGCCGATTCCGACAAAGGTGATGTCGGCCTGGCGGGCCAGTTCGAGGATATTGTGCACGGCCTCCTGCTTCTGCAGCAGCTGCTTTTCCTCCATGGAGCGGGCAAACACCGGCAGCGGCATCGGGTAATGCCGGGCGTTGACCCGGTCGGCCATGCGGATCACCACATTGTAAGGCGTGGCGGCGCCGTCCGACATCATGTTGCCCAGCAGCGAGACAATCCGGTGTTGCGGGCAATCCATCTTGGGCAATTGTTCGACACAGGCCCGCAGCGCGCGGCCGGTGCCCAGAGCAATGATTTTCGGGTGATCCGATTTCAGGATGCGTTCGATTTCGCTGGCGGCCAGCTGCGCAACACCGGTCAGTGCCGCTGGCGCATCCGGGTCGGTGGGCGCCACATCGCAGGTGAGGAGGCCGAATTTGGTCTTCAGGCCATGGGCGAGCTCCATGCATTTGGCGATGGGGTGGTCCAGCCGGACCTTGACCAGCTTTTCGCTGACGGCAAGGGAGACCAGCCGCTGGGCAGACTGCCGCGAGACGCCGAGCTTGCGGGCGATCTCGTCCTGGGTGTTGCCGGCCACATAATAGAGCCAGCCGGCGCGGGCAGCGTCGTCAAGACGGCTGGTTTCGTGATCGCCGGCAATGCTCATGTGGTCATCCATCCATTCGTCTGTCGATCGGCCTGGGGCACCATTTCCAAGAAACGATCCCATTTGTCAAAGCACCGTATCGTTCCGCCCAGAGTCAGCGTGTCGTCGTCAATTCCCCGAAGGTGGCTGCCGCCGGTAAAGCGCAGCACCTCCATGCCGGCGTTCCGGGCTGCCTGTATGCCGGGCAGCGAATCTTCGATCACCAGGCAATTGGCGGGATTTGCGTCCATCTTCGCGGCCGCATGCAGGAACAGGTCAGGCGCAGGCTTGCCGCGCTCCACTTCCGAGGCGGTAAAGACCCGCGCCTCGAAAAAGCCGGCCAGCCCGGTGAGTTCGAGCGAGCGCAGCGCCCGCTTCGGGGTGCTGCTGGTGGCGACGCAGGTCTTGGGCCCCAACTGCCCGAGAAGCGTCTTGATGCCCGGGGTCGGGTCGAGTTCCTGCTCAAAGCGGGACAGCAGTTCGGTACGGTATCTCTCCTCGAAATCCGTCCCCGGCAGATAGCCATGGGAGTGGCGGATTTCGGCAGCGACCTTGGCCCAGCTGCGCCCGAGAAAATGGGTTTGCACATGGGCGGTATCGACCTTGACGCCGACGCTGGCCAGCGCGCCGATCAGCACGCGGGCGCTGATCACCTCACTGTCAATGAGGACACCATCGCAGTCAAAGATGATCAATTCGGGAGCCGGTGAAATCAGCTTCAAGCCTCAATTATTATCCAAGCCAGATCCGATAGCACAGGCAGCCCTCCAAGGGCAGTCCGAACTGCAGGACCACATCACGAGAATGTGCACGGGGTATCGCCCGGAATCGAACCTTCCGCGTCATGACAGGTAAGAATTGATCTGGAATGCCTGTGGGTGTCATAGTAGAGGTCTGCGAATTGTCATAATGCAAAAATCAGGTGCTATTTTGAAACGTTTGATTATTGCCTGCACTGCAGCAGTCGTCGTATTGGCGGTACAGCCTGCCCACAGCGAGACGCCACTGGCTGTCGAGATCGTCGTCGCCACCAGGAGCCAGGACCAGACAGCCCTGTCGCTGACCGGTGAAATCCGCCCGAAGGAATCGCTGATGGCGGCCTTTGCCATCGGCGGCCGGGTCACGGATGTTTTTGTCGAGGTCGGGGCCAAGGTCGAAAGCAACGCACCGCTCGCGCAGCTTGATCCCATTCAGCAGGAGCTGGCAGTCCGAACCGCGGAAGCCGGCCTGACCACGGCCAGGGCCGATCATCGCCAGGCAGTTGAAGACCTCGAGCGGGCGGAGTCGCTTCTGTCCAGCGGCTCGACCACCCGCGCTGCGCGCGATGCCGCCTTCGATGCGTTGCGAACAGCGGAAGGCGCGCTTGAACAGGCAGAGGCCGATCTCGACCGCGCCAGAAAGGCGCTCGAGGACACGGTGCTGCGCGCACCCTCCGCCTCGACAGTGATCAGCCGCAACGTGGAGCCGGGCCAGATCATCGCGGCCGCACAGACAGCGATGGAGCTCGCCCTGGACAAGGGATATGAAGCGGTTTTCGAAGTTCCCGAAGTCATGCTGATCGACGCTCCGCCGCCCTTGAGCATCACGCTGTCGCCGCTGTCCAGGCTTGACGAGGAGCTGGAAGGCCGCGTGGCCGAAATATCGCCCCTGGTCGATGAAAGCACCGGCACCGTGCTGGCAAAGGTGGAAGTGCTCGATCCGCCCGCCAGCCTGCGGTTTGGAGAGCCGGTGCGCGGCATGGCGGCACGGATGAGCGCGCCGCAGATGAGCCTGCCCTATTCCGCAATCAGCGCCTCGGCGGATGGCCCGGCCGTGTGGCGGGTCGATCAGGAGACCATGAAGGTCGCGTTGCAGCCGGTCACCATAGACCGCTATGTCACCGGCCAGATCCTGCTCGAGAGCGGGGTAGAGGAAGGCGACTGGATCGTCACCAAGGGCGCGCAACTGCTCTATCCCGGACGCACCGTTCGCCGCGCGGGAGCAGATCAATGAGATTTTCAATCGCCCTTGTGAGCCTTGCCCTTGCCCTGCCGGCACAGGCTGAAAATATTCCCGAAAGCGATGCCCAGCCCCGGCCGGTGGTCTCTTTGCTGGTGGATCCGCAGGTCGGAACCGCGCTGAGCTATACCGGTACGGTTGTGGCGAAGACGGAAACCGGGCTCGGATTTCCCATGAGCGGCACGGTTGCCGCCCGGCCGGTCAGCACCGGTGACCTGGTCGAAAAAGGCGATGTTCTCGCCCGCCTCGACACCCAGGACCTCAATGCCGACCTGCGCACCGCGGATGCCAGCGTCACCGTTGCCAAGGCCCAGTTGCGGTCGGCAACCGATGCGCGTGAGCGGGCCAAGACGCTGGCCGAACGCGGCGTCGACAGCACCACCCGACTTGAAGATGCCGAACGCGCGCTGGTCTCGGCGCAAGCCGGGCTTGACCAGGCGCTGGCCTCGCAGGCCCGGGCCGCGGACACGCTGGATCTGGCGACCTTGACGGCGCCTTATGACGGTGTCGTCACCGAAACATTCGCCGAGCCCGGCGCCACATTGTCCGCCGGGCAGACGGTGCTGCAGCTCGCGGCAATCGGCGAGCGGGAAATACTGATTGACCTGTCGGAGGAGGAAGTCTCCCTGCGCGCGCCCGGTGACCGCTTCATTGCCAGCTTGCTGGTGAAGGAAACGATCCGGACCGAAGCGGTGCTGACCCGGATCGACCCGGTTGCCGAACGGACGACGCGCACCTACCGGCTTCACCTGAGACTGGAAAATGCGCCCGAGGAATTCCGTCTCGGCTCGCTTGTGCGCGTGCTGCCTGCTGTCGGCGAAGACACCAGCATCGTGCTGCCGCACTCTGCACTGCTGGAACCTCCGGCCGTCTGGATTGTCGACCGGACCAGCAACACGGTCTCGCTCCGGCCCGTGACGGTCTCCAATATTGCCGGTGACATCGCGGTGATCACCAGTGGCCTGTCGGTTGGCGACGAAGTGGTCACCAAAGGCATCCACTCGCTCGAAGAAGGGCAGGCCGTCGGCCCGCGTGTGTCGCAATGAAAAGCTTCAACCTCTCCGACTGGGCGCTGCAGCACCGTTCGTTTGTCTGGTTCCTGATGATTGTCTCGCTGGTGGCGGGGATCATTTCCTACATGGCGATCGGGCGGGAAGAAGACCCGAATTTCGCCATCAAGACGATGATCATCTCCGCAGGGCTGCCCGGCGCCGATACCCGCGAAACCCTGACCCAGGTCACGGACCGGATCGAGAAGAAGCTCGAGGACCTCAACGAGCTCGATTTCACCCGGTCGGTCACGCGCCCCGGCGAAAGCATCGTCTATGTCGAGCTGCTGGCGACCACCAAGGCAAAAAACCTGCCGGAAATCTGGCAGCGCGTGCGCAACATGATGTCCGACATCCGCAGCGAATTTCCCGAAGAATTTGCCGGATTCAGATTCAATGACAGTTTCGGCGATGTTTTCGGCAATCTCTATGCCTTCACCTCCGACGGTTTCTCGCCGCGGGAAGTGCGCGACTATGCCGAAGACGTTCGCCGTTCCGCGCAAGGATTGGCGGATGCCGGCAAGGTCGAACTCTTCGGCACCCGCGACGAGGTTATCTATCTCGAATTCTCGACCGAGCGCCTGGCAGCCATGGGGCTGAACCAGGAGGCGGTGCAGGCGACGCTGTCGGCCCAGAACGCGATCCTGCCGTCAGGGGTGATCGACGCCGGGCCCGAGCGCGTGCTTGTGCGGATCGGCGGCCAGTTTTCCGGCGAAGACAGTCTTGAAGACATCAATCTGCGGGTCGGCGACCGATTCTTCCGGCTCACCGATGTTGCCGATATCCGCCGCTCCTACGAGGATCCGGCATCGTCGATGTTCCGCTACAATGGCCAGGAAGCCATCGGCCTGGCGGTCGGGATGCGGCAGGGCGCCAATATTGTCGATTTCGGCGAAGAGCTCAATGCGGTGATCGCCAAGGCCCAGGCCGAACTGCCGATCGGCATCGATATCCACCAGGTGGCCGACCAGCCGCATGTGGTGGAGGAAGCGGTCGGACATTTCCTGCAGGCGCTGCTCGAAGCAGTCCTGATCGTGCTGGCGGTAAGTTTCATTTCGCTCGGTCTGCGCGCCGGCCTGATTGTCGCGCTGACCATCCCGCTGGTGCTGGCGATCACCTTCGTGGTGATGAACTACACAGGCTTTACCCTGCAGCGCATTTCGCTGGGCGCGCTGATCATCGCGCTCGGCCTTCTGGTCGATGACGCCATGATTGCCATCGAGACCATGATCTCCCGGCTCGAGCGGGGTGAGACGCTCAACAGGTCAGCCTCCTACGCCTGGACCTCGATTGCATTCCCGATGCTTTCGGGAACCCTGGTGACCGTGGCGGGCTTCATTCCCATCGGCCTCAACACCTCGGCTGCGGGCGAATTCACATTCTCGCTGTTCGTCGTCATCGCGGTTTCGCTGACCGTGTCCTGGGTGGTGGCCGTGCTGTTTGCGCCGCTGCTGGGGGTGACCTTGCTGCCGGCCAAGCTGAAGCACCACACGGGCGAACCGGACCGCGTGCGCCGGATGTTCCATACGGTGCTCAAGGCCAGCATGGGCCATCGATGGATCACCATCGGGCTGACGGTCGCCGTCTTTGCCTTTTCGGTGTTCAGCATGCGCTTCGTCGAGCAGCAGTTCTTTCCGAGCTCCGACCGCCCGGAACTCATCCTCGATTTCACCCTGCCGCAAAATGCCTCGATTTCCCACACGTCGGCGGAGATGGCGCGGATGGAGGAGCGGCTGGAGGGCAATGAGAATGCCCTGTTCTGGTCAACCTATGTCGGGGAGAGCGCACCGCGCTTCCTGCTCGCCTATGATGTGCCGACACCGGGACCGAATATCGGCCAGATCGTGATCCAGACCCCGTCCATCGAGGCGCGGGATGCGCTCAGGGCGGAAATGAACGAGATCGCGGCCACGGAATTTCCCGGAGTCGATATCTTCGTCAAGCTGCTCGAAATCGGACCTCCGGTCGGACGGCCGGTGCAGTACCGCATTTCCGGCCCGGACATCGAGACCTTGCGCGATCATGCCCGCGACCTGACCGCGGTCGTGGCGTCTGACGCGCGGCTGGAAGGCATCATCATGGACTGGAATGAGCCCTCGCGCGTCGTGCGGGTGGACATTCTGCAGGACAAGGCAAGGCAACTGGGCATCACCCAGCGCGACATCGCGTCCGCGCTGAACGCGATCTATGATGGCGTTTCGGTCACCCAGCTTCGCGATGAGGCCTATCTGATCGATATCGTCGCGCGCGGCGATGCGCCGTCCCGCCTCTCGGTCGAGGCGCTGGCCGCGCTTCAGCTCTCGGGCTCGGGATCCGTCGTGATACCGCTGCGCGCGGTGGCGACCTTCAGCTACGAGACCGAACAGCCGGTGATCCACCAGCGCGGCAGAAAGCCGACAATTACGGTCAAGGCTTCGATTTCGACCAAGGATCAGCCGGCAACCATCGTCAAGGCGCTCGAGGACCAGATCGAGGCGTTCAATCAGACCCTTCCCTCGGGCTATCATGTCGAAGTCGGCGGCGCCGTGGCCGAAAGCGCCAAGAGCCAGGCGCCGATTGCGGCGGTTGTGCCGCTGATGATCCTGATCATGCTGACGCTGATCATGATCCAGGTGCAGAGCTTCAGGCTGGCTTTCGTGGTCATCTGCGTGGCGCCGCTCGGGCTTATCGGTGTCGTCGCGGCGCTGGTACCCTCGGGCGCGCCGCTGGGCTTCGTCGCAATCCTCGGGGTGCTGGCTCTGATCGGGATCCTGATCCGCAATTCGATCATCCTGATTGACGAGATCGAGGTGCTCAGGGGCAGGGGGCAATCGGCCTGGGATGCCGTGTTCAATGCGTCCGACGCCAGATCCCGGCCTATCCTGCTGACGGCGGCGGCGGCCAGCCTGGCGCTGATCCCGATCTCGCGCCAGATCTTCTGGGGGCCGATGGCTTATGCGATGATGGGCGGCATCATTGCCGGCACGGTGATCACGCTGTTCTTTGCGCCGGCGCTGTATCTCGCCGTGTTCCGGGTCAAGCGGGATGTTCAATCAGATCACGCGCCTGATGCGGGCACCGTCGAAGGCGCCAAGGCCGGCTAGGACAAACCCGGCCGGGCGTGGCGTCAGGCGGTCTGGCCGGCAACGGCTTCCGAATTGCGGTGGGCGGCAAGCCCTTCGGTGAATTCCCCGATCAGCGATCTGACGATCTCTTTCTGGGCTTCCTTGGTGCTGGCGCCACCGGCGATCGCGGTGGCGTGGACAGAGCGCTGCCGGTCGGCGCTGGTGCCGTTTTCGACGATCCGCCGGGCGGACTGGACTTCGGCCCAGCATCCCAGGGCTTCGGCGTCTTCGCGAACCATCTCGATGATCTCGTCAAGCAAATCGGCGAAGACAACGACATTGCCCCGGGCGAAATCGATCATGCCTTTGGAGACGCCATAGCGTTGCGCGCGCCAGCGGTTTTCGCCGACGAGAAACCGGTCATAGATGCGCCAGCGCTGGTTGCTCAGCCGCAGCCGCCACAGCATGTGCATGATCGACTGGGTCAGCGCGACAATGGCAAGCGCGTCGTCCAGCCGCGGCGAGACATCGCAAATGCGCGATTCCAGCGTCGGGAACCGGGACGAGGGGCGCAGGTCCCACCAGATCTTGGAGCTGTCCTCGATCAGGCCGCTGTCGATGATGATCTGCACCGAGCGCTCATATTCGGACCAGGACGAAAACCGCGGCGGCAAGCCGGTTCTGGGCATGTTGTCGAACACCGTCAGCCTGTAGGCATTGAGCCCGGTGTCGTCGCCCTTCCAGTAGGGCGAGGAGGTCGACAACGCCAGAAGATGTGGCAGGAAATAGGGAAACTGCGCCATCAGATCAATGCGGGTCTCGTCATCATCGATGCCGACATGGACATGCATGCCGCAGATCAGCATGCGCCGGGCAACACCGCCCAGGTCGCGCTCGAGTTCACGGTAGCGCGGCTTGTCGGTGAAGTGCTGCTTGTTCCAGTCGGCGAAGGGGTGGCAGGATGCCGCCAGCGGCGCCAAGCCATGCTTGCCGGCGACCTCCGCGATCACCGAGCGCAGACGCGCCAGATCCGCGCCGGCCTCGGCAACGGTCCGGCAGACGCCGGTGCCGACCTCGATCTGGCATTGCAGGAATTCCGGACTGACCTTGTCTCCAAGCTCTGCGGCGCATTCCGACATCAGCGATTCGGGTGCTGCGGCGAGATCAAGGCTGTCGCGATCAACAAGCAGATACTCTTCTTCGACGCCGAGGGTAAAGCTGGGTTGATGATAGCTCATGAACGGATTTGACCTTGAAAATGCTGCAGGCGCAAGCCGGGTTGCAATCGGGGCTGTCACTCAAACCCGCGATCGGGGTGAAGGTTCCATCGATCTGCACATGGCATGAGGCCTTAAATAGCAGGAAATGAGGGCAGCGACCGGGCGGTGCGGTCCTTGGCTGGCGAGGGACAGGACAGTCAGCCGGCTGAGCTGCGGCGGATGGCAATCTGGGTCAGGAACGGGCCGACAAGTTCGAAGGCTATGGTGCTGGCCACGGCCACGGCGAGCAGATCCTCGCCCATTGCGGGAAACCTTTCGCTGGCCACGAGCGCCATGCCGATAGCGACGCCGGCCTGCGGCATCAGACCGAGACCGGTCATGCGGCTTTCCACCGCCGGAAGGCCGGCCAGACGTCCGCCCAGCCAGCCGCCGATCAGCCGGGCAAGCGCGCGCAGGACCACATAGGCAACGCAGATATAGCCCACTTCGGCCATATCACCGGTCTTCAGCGAGGCGCCGGCCATGACAAAAAACAGCAACATGAACGGCCATTCGACGCGCTCGATTTCATGAAACGGGCGATCGTGATGGCGGGCGACATTGACGATCGTCGCGCCGCACACCATCCCGGTGAGCAGAAAGGAAAAGTCGAAATACAGCGCCAGGCCGGAGCACAGGAAGACCAGGCCGAGGGCTTCGATCAGCGTCGGTTCGCCCGGCTTTATCCGTCCGGTCAAAAAGGCCGCGGGCAGGCCGATGGCGAGCCCGAGAGCCATGGCGCCAGCGACCTCGCGGACCCCGTGAACGAGCGCGATGGCCGCATCCTGGTCGGCCATGATGCCAGCGAAGGTCAGGGCCATGGAAAACACCAATAGCCCCCAGGCATCATCGATGGCGACGATGCCGAGAAGATTGGTGACAAAGCGGTTCCTGGTGCGGCCCTGATTGACCACATCGCGTGTGGCAGCCGGATCGGTGGCGGCGGAAAGCCCGCCCAGGAGCACGGCGAAGCCGACCGGCAGCCCGATCATCCACAGGCCCGTCGCCACCACCGCAACGGAGACGGCGACCAGCGTCAACGATATGATGACGATCTCGCGGCCGTGCGCCTTCAGCGTTTCCGAATTCAATGTGCCGCCGAGCAGGAAGGCAACCATGGTCAGGGCGGTGGGTGCGTAGAACGCGTTTGAATCCCCGGTAAAACTGTGCGGCAGCCAATCGAGCAGTGGCGGGCCGACGAGAGCGCCGAGCAGGATCAGCAAGGTGACGCGGGGGACGTGCACAATCCGGCCGATCTTGTCGAGCGCCAGCCCCGCCAGAAACAGAATACCGATGGCAATGAGAACTTCAGAATTTTCCACCAGCCGCCGCCCCGTTCAGTCCAAGCTCACAGTCATTCGACGAAGCGGCCCGGAAACAGATTCTGGTTCCGGGCCGCTGAGTTTCAGATTTTCCGCATGGTCACGGACGGACCATCCCGGTCATGTCAACCGGCGCCTTGGAGGACAGGTCCTCGAGGCTGTCATAGGCCAGCTGAATGGCGTAGCGCGGATTGTGCGCATAGGCGCCGGGGTCCTTGGCCAGGAACTGGTAGTTGTAAGCGGCGCGCAGCAGGCGCGGCGTCCAGCTCTGGTAGCGGTTGGGGAATATGGCCTCGTCAGGGCTGGAGGCGCCATCTCCATTCAGGTCATTGAAGAAATAGGGGTAGGCGTGCGAATCATAGACCACCGGCGCGCCGCTCACATCTGCCGCATAGAGAAGAATGGCCTCGCCAAGCTTTTCATGCAGCGTGCTGATTTCGGCGCTGATGCCCTCTTTGGCGTCACCATCGCCATCGATGTCGGCCGGCGTGATGCGGATGGCGGCCACGGTTTCCGCGCCCTTGTGACAGGCGACACACTGATCGATCGCCACCACCTTGGTGGTGTGCGGGTCGTGGCAGGTGGTGCAGGTGTTGAAGTCGGGCACATGGGCAAAGCGGTCGGCGTAGGTTTTGCCATCATACTGGTAGCCGCCGCGAACCGAGCCGCCCATCAGCGTTGCCGCTGCCGCGCGGTAATGCACGTTGAGGAAACCGAGATCTCCATTGATGGTGTCGTCCTCGCCGCCGGCGATGGCTGCATTGACGCTGTCGCCCGATTCCCGGCCCTGATGGCAGACCATGCAGATCGCCGAGGAACTGGTCTCGGTGATCATCTCACCGGACGGGAAAGTGATCTGCTCAAGATCGGTGGCGGCCTGGCTGTGGCAGGCGACGCAGTCAATCGGCGATCCGATCGGTGCAGGTCCGTCAACCTTGCCGGCCATTGTCCCGTCGGCGCCGAGAAAATCCATCAGCCCGGGACCGGAGTGGCAGGTCGCGCAATCCTCGGGCACCGCGCCCTCGGTGTTCCAGTGCACGAAGGATTCGGATGTGCGATCGCCATGCGGCGAGGCGATCCAGGCTTCGACAATGGAAGAGACCGACGGATGTTCCTGCGCCTGGGCGGCGGGCAGGGCGAGAAAGATCGAAGCGAGAAGCGGCAGCACTGTACGAGTGTAAGACACGATAGACCTCCAGTGGTTCAGTCAGATGGCGTGTATCCGGCATTTCTGGATGCTCTTTTAATCTGCCCATTGTGGAGCAAAGCCCGGCTCCGGCTTTGATATAGCTCAAGGTCGGGGCGGAATAATCTTGCTAGTTTCGCTTCATATCGGCGCCCGGGGTGCTGGTCGGTGCAATGGTCAATCTTGGAAGATAAGGTGGTGTGCGCAGTGTTGCCTGGGTTCAAAACTGACCAAAGCGCGCCGCCGGAACAGGTGATCGACAACGGCGCACCGGTCGAGCGGATTGCCCTGCTCGGTGCGGACCTGCCGGGGCTGCGGCCGAAATTCACCTGCGCTGAGGGCGACCGGATCAGCCGCGGCCAGCCGCTGTTTTGCGATCGCGCCCATCCTGAAATCAATTTCGTTGCGCCGCTGTCCGGCCTCGTCGACTCGATCACGCTGGGGCCGAGGCGCAGCCTGTCTGCCCTGGTGATCCGCGTGGAACCGGAACCGGACGCGCCCGCGCCGCAGCGCGTGGCGGCGTCGACCGCGGCGGAACTGCGCACGATGCTTCTGGCGCAGGGCCTGTGGCCCAGCTTTCTGACGCGCCCGTTCGGTCGCACTCCTGCGCCTGATGTGACGCCGGATGCCATTTTTGTCACGGCGACAGCGGAGGGGCCGCATGCTCCCGACCCGCGAGTGGTGCTTGAGGGGCGGCACGAGCAATTCCGCGCCGGGCTGAAGGCCTTGGCGCTGCTGACGGCGGGCCCCGTTTATGCCTGCCAGAACAGCGGCACCGATATCGCGGCGGGACTCGGCGAGCGGATTCGCGGATCGTTCTTTCCTGCCGGTCACGCCTCGGGCCTGGCCGGCAGCCATATTCACCGACTGCATCCGGTTGGCGCCCGGACAATGGTGTGGAGCATTGGCTATCAGGATGTCGTGGCGATCGGCAGCTTGATCGAGACCGGCATTGCGGATTTCAGCCGGGTCGTCTCGTTGAGCGGACCGCGCGCCAGACATCCGCGCCTGATCCGGACCAGCATCGGCGCAAATCTGCAGGATCTGATCAGTGACGACATCCTGCCGGGCCGGGATGGTTCGGCCGTGAGCGTGGTGTCCGGGTCGGCGCTGACCGGCCGGCCTGCGGCATGGCTGGGCCGTTATCACCAGCAGGTCACGCTGCTCGATGACAGAGCCGCGCAGAAGCCTGAGCCCGGAACGGGATGGTTGGCGAAGTTGCGAAAACCGTCCTCGCGCCCGGGGCCGATCGTGCCGACGTCGGCGCTTGAAACCATGCTTGGCTTTGACACGCCTGCAGTGCCGTTCCTGCGCGCTTTGAGCGTTGGCGATGCGGAAACCGCCAGCCGCCTGGGGTGTCTGGAAATGCTGGAGGAAGATCTCGCCGCCGTATCGCTTGTGTGCACCAGCGGCGCTGATTACGGCCGTATGCTGCGTCACGTGCTTGATGAACTGGCGGAGGACGCATGACCGATTGGCGGCTTGATCCCCACCGCATGCGCCAGCATTCCGGCTGGACCCCGGCGCGGGTGACGCTGGCGCAGATGTTGGCGCTTGCCGCGCCGGTTGTGGTGAGGCTGGTGGAACAGGGAACAGCGATGGCCGCGGTGCTGGTGACCGCGCTGGTAACCAGTCTTGTCTGGGACATGGCCTTCGCCCTGATCCGCGGACGGTCGCCAAGCTGGCATTCGCTGACAACGGCCCTGATCATCACCGTGCTGATCCCCTCGACACTGCCGCTGTGGCAGGTGGGGTTGGCGGCAAGTTTCGGCATGGTCTTCGGTGAACTGGTGTTCGGCGGCCGCGGCTACGGCATCGTGCCGGCGGCAGCGGCGGCGGCGGGTTTCCTGGTGTTTTCGTTCTCCGGCGCCCAACTCTCCGGCAGCAGCCAGGCCCTGGCGCTGGCGACGCTGCCCGGCGCAATCCTGCTCTTGGCGGCAGGCCTGGTCTCGTGGCGGGTTCTGGTCGCAGCCCTTGGCGTTCTGGCCGTGGCCGGGTTTGTGCAGGGCCAAACCGGCGGACTTCTCGAGACCGGAACCGCCGTGGCGTTCGGCCTCGTGTTTCTGATTGGCGACCCGGTGGCCGCGGCCTCGACCCAACTCGGCCGCTGGGTGTATGGCGCGCTGGCCGGCTTGCTGATCCTGGTGTTTGACAGCGTGGCCGGACCGGCGGTGGCGCCGGCGGCGATCGTCTTTGCCTCGCTGCTGGCGAGCCTGTTCGCTCCGCTGATCGATCACGCCGCCGTTGCGGTGATCGTCCGGCGACGGAGGCAGGCGCATGGCTAGACCATCCCCACTTCGCAGCTTCTTTGCCCGCTCCAATGATGACCTGGTCAAGATCATCGGCATGGCGGTGCTGGTTGCGCTGGTCTCGTCGGCCGCCGTGTCCGTGACCTCGGTCATGCTCAAGCCCTATCAGGACGCCAATCGCGCCGCCGAACAGCAGGCCCGGATGGACAAGATGCTCGACACCTTGCCGGGCATGCGCGACCTGATGATGGAGACGGGTGTCGACACGCTGGAAACCCGGCTGGTCAATCTTGACGACGGCAGTTTCTCCGATGCGGAGGATCCGGCAGCCTTCGATCTCGAAGCCGCATTGCAGGATCCGGAAGCCAGCATCGCCCTTCCGGCGGATGTCGACATCGCCGGGATCAAGCGGCGCGCCAATCAGTCCCCGATCTATCTCCTGCAAAAGGACGGCGATCTCAAGCTGATCGTGCTGCCAGTCTACGGCGCCGGCTATCAATCGACGCTTCGTGCCGCGCTGGCGATCGAAGCCGATCTCGTCACCATTGCCGCGCTGGCAATCATCGAGCAAGGCGACACACCCGGCTTTGGCGCGCGCATCGAAGAACCGGAATGGCTGGCGCAGTGGCCGGGCAAGAAAATCGCCGATGAAACCGGCACCATCCGCATCGAACTTGTACGCGGAGAGGCTTCTACGCCCTACGAGGTCGATGGCATTTCCGGGGCCACCTATACCAGCAACGGGGTCACCAATCTTTTGCATTTCTGGCTGGGAGACATGGGGTTCGGCCCGTTTCTGACCCGGCTCAGGCAGGAAGGGCTTTAGGATGTCGCTCAAACACCATCTCACCGCCCCCCTGATCGGCAACAACCCGATTACCCTGCAGATCCTGGGCATCTGCTCGGCGCTGGCGGTGACTACCAACTTGTCGACGGCGCTGACCATGTCGGTGGCGCTGACCGTGGTGCTGGTGCTGTCGAACGGGATGATCAGCCTGATACGGCATCACATTCCGCCGTCGATCCGGCTGATCATCCAGATCACCATCGTCGCATCGATCGTCATCGTCATCGATCAGTTCATGCAGGCATTCATGTATGAGATGAGCAAGCGGCTGTCGATTTTTGTCGGCCTGATCGTGACCAATTGCCTGGTGCTCGGCCGGGCCGAAGCCTTCGCCATGCGCAACCCGGTGTTCCCGAGCGTGCTGGACGGGCTCGGCAACGGGCTCGGCTACAGCCTGGTGCTGCTGATTGTCGGGGCGCTGCGGGAATTTCTGGGAACCGGTTCGCTGATGGGTGTGCCGATGGTCACCACGGTGGCCGATGGTGGCTGGTTTCAGCCGCTCGGGCTGATGCAACTGGCGCCAAGCGCATTCTTCATTCTCGGCCTGCTGGTCTGGCTGGTGCGGGTGCTGCGTCCCGAACAGGTGGAACAGCCCGAATTCCGGCTGCAATCGCCGGAGGATGGCCGGTCATGATCGAACTGCTGATCAAATCCATTTTCCAGGAAAACCTGGCGCTGTCCTTCTTCCTCGGCATGTGCACCTTTCTCGCCGTGTCCAAACGGGTCGATACCGCGCTCGGTCTGGGGCTGGCGGTCATCGTGGTGCAGGCGATCACGGTTCCGGTGAATTACCTGATCTTCAATCTGCTGCTGCTCGAAGGCGCCTGGGCCTGGGCCGGATTGCCGGACGTCGATCTGACCTTCCTCAAGCTGGTCAGTTTCATCGGCGTGATTGCGGCCATGGTGCAGATCCTTGAAATGATCCTCGACCGCTTCGCGCCGCGGCTCTACCGCGCGCTCGGAATCTTCCTGCCGCTGATCACCGTCAATTGCGCCATTCTCGGCGGCAGCCTTTTCATGGTCGAGCGGCAATATGATTTCGCAGAATCCGTCACCTACGGCATCGGCAGCGGCGTCGGCTGGGCGCTGGCGATCATCACCTTTGCCGCCATCCGCGAACGGCTCAAATACAGTGACATGCCCAGGGGCGTCGAGGGGCTTGCCAGTGCCTTCATCGTCACCGGGCTGATGTCACTCGGCTTTTCCGCCTTCTCGCTGGTGACGCCATGACCGAGATTGTTCTGGGCATCGCTCTGCTGACAGTGATCGTTCTTGTGCTGGCAATCACCGTGATGGGCGCGCGCTCGATCCTGTCGCCGTCGCGGCCTGCATCCCTGACCGTCAACGGGTCGAGCCAATTCGAAACCCGCACCGGGGTCAAACTGCTGGCGGCGCTTCACGAGCACGGCATTCTGGTGCCGTCCGCTTGCGCCGGCGCAGGCACTTGCGGCCTGTGCCGGGTGAAGATCCTCAAGGGTGGCGCAGCGCCGCTGCCGACGGAAGCCGCGCGGCTGACCAAGGCCGATCTGCGCGATCAGGTTCATCTCGCCTGCCAGGTGGTGCTGCGCGGCGACATGGAAGTCGAGGTCGACACCGATCTTCTGTCGGCGGAAAGCTTCATCTGCACGGTCGAGAGTGTGCGGGCGCTGACGCCGCTGATCCGCGAGATCGTCCTGCACCAGCCCGAGGGCATGAAGGCCGATATCGAAGCAGGCTCCTTTGTTCAGGTCACCGCGCCGGCGTTCGAGCTCGGCTATGCCGATATCGAGGTTCCGCCAGAGCACGCCGATGTCTGGCAGAATTTGCTCAGGCTTCAGGTCTCATCAGCCGATCCGGTGACGCGGGCTTACTCTGTGTCGAACCGGCCGCAAGACACGGAAGCGGGCCGGATCGTGCTCAATATCCGGCTGGCTTTGCCGCCGCCGTCGGTGCCGGAGGCGATGCCGGGCGTGGTCTCGTCCTGGCTGTTTGCTCTCAAACCCGGCGATCAGGTCGACACATCCGGACCGTTCGGAAGTTTCCGGGCCCAGCCCGGCGAGGCCGAGATGGTGTTCATCGGGGGCGGGGTCGGCATGGCGCCGCTGCGGGCGATCATTTTCGACCAGCTCGAGCGGTTGGGCTCCAAACGCCGCATCAGCTATTGGTATGGCGCGCGCAACAAGGCGGATCTGCCTTACCAGAACGAGTTCGATGCGCTGGCGGCCAGGCATCCGAATTTTGACTGGACCGTGGCCCTGTCGGACCCGCGTCCCGAAGACGATTGGCAGGGCGCAACGGGATTCGTGCATATGGTGGCCTGGGAGAATTATTTGCGGGATCACCCGGCGCCGGAGACTTGCGAGTATTATCTCTGCGGTCCCCCGATGATGATCCGCGCGGTGCTGGCGATGCTCGATGATGCCGGTGTGGACCCTTCCCACATCTTCTCAGATGATTTCGGAGTCTGACCCATGAAGATGACGCGACGCAATTTTCTGGTTTCGACCGCGGGCGCTCTGGCCTGCGGGATCGGCCCGGCCATGGCCGGCACCATTGCCATTGACGGCGCGGCCTTCGGCAGCACATGGCGCGCGGGCTTGCCGGACGCAGGCAGGTCAGATGCGGTGCGCCAGTTGGTGGCTTCGGTTGTCGCCGAAATCAATCAGGCGATGTCGCCCTATCTCGCCCAGTCTGAACTGGCTGTTTTCAATCGCACCGATACGCTGGATTGGCAAAACTGTTCCGCTCCGCTTGCCACTGTCGCTGAGCATGCGCTGCAGATGTCGCAGTTTACGCAAGGCGCTTTTGATCCGACCATCGGTCCGCTGGTCAATCGTTTCGGTTTCGGACCCATCCACGGCGCACAGGCGCGTCCGGAAGATCTGTCGGTCTCTGCCGGGGCGTTGTGCAAGGCGGCGCCGGGTCTGACGCTGGATCTGTGCGGCATTGCCAAGGGCTATGCGCTGGACCGGATCATCGACGGCTTGCCCTCGGTTGGCGTGGACACAGCGCTGGTCGAGCTTGGCGGCGAGGTGCGCACGCTGGGGCGTCATCCGGAGGGAAGGCCCTGGCAGGTCGGCATCGAACGGCCCGATGCTGCGCCCGGTGTCATGGCGCATATTGTTGCACCGGGTCTGCTGGCGCTGGCGACATCCGGCACGGGCCGGCAGAATGTCAGGCTGGGGCAGGGCGGCATCAGCCACCTGATTGACCCGCGCACCAGCCGCCCGGTGGATGCAATGCCGGCGTCGGTGTCGGTGCTGGCAGAGAGCGCCATGCGCGCCGACGGCCTGGCTACAGCACTGATGGTGATGGGCATGGACCGAGGTGCGGCCTTTGCCGAGACCCATTCGATTGCGGCCCTGTTTGTGCGGCTCGATGAGGGCGGCAGCCATGAGATCATGACCGGCAGTTTTGCCGACCACGTCAGCGCATAGGAGGAACAGGTGATGGAGACATTTCTGCTCGCATTTGGACTGATGCTGCTGTCGGTGCTCGGACTGGCGCTGGGGGTGATTTTCGGACGGGCGCCGCTGAAGGGCTCCTGTGGCGGACTGGCCTGCGCCACCGGTTTGTCCTGCAGCGGCTGCCGCAAGGGCGGTAAATCATGAGTGCGCGGCCGCAGATCCGGACCTATATGAGCCGTGAACTGGTCACCTTGACGCCCGACATGGAAATCAACCGCGCCATGCACCTGCTGATCGACAATCACATTTCCGGCGCGCCGGTGCTGGATGCGGCCGGGAACCTGGTCGGCATGCTGTCGCAGAAGGACTGCCTCAAGGCAGCATTGCATGCCAGCTACTACCGGGAATGGGGCGATACGGTCGCCAAATACATGTCCGTCAATGTTCAGACGCTTGATGCGGAGCTTGATCTTGTCGAGGCGGCGGAAGCGTTTCTGGCAAGTTCGTTCCGGCGCTTTCCGGTGATGTCGGAAGGCCGCCTGGTCGGCCAGATCAGCCGCTCGGATCTGCTCAAAGCCCTGGCCGGCAACTGGCAATAATCAGCGATCAGCCGATCAGGCGGGCGACGGCGCGTGCGATGACAGCTTCCTCGTCGGCTTCAACGATATAGGCGTGCCGGGCACTGTCGGCCGTCGTCAAGCGTTCTGCGCCGGCCGCATTTGCGGTGGCATCAAGCCTGAACCCGAGCCAGTCCAGCTTCTGCATGGTCATGGAGCGGATCGGTGCCGCGTTCTCGCCGACACCGCCGGAGAAGACCAGCGCATCGACACCGCCAAGGCTCGCCGCCGCCGCGCCGATTTCCTGCACCAGCCGGTCGACATACATCTCGATGGCAAAAGCGGCATCGGGTAGGTCACTGGCCAGCAATGTGCGCATGTCGCCCGACAGGCCGGAAACGCCCGAGAGGCCGCTCTGGTGATAGAGGAGCTTGTTGACGGCGGCGATGTCGCCATCATGGTGGTCCACCAGCCAGAGCACCGCGCCGGGATCAAGCCGTCCCGGACGCTGCCCCATCATCAGTCCGTCGAGCGGGGTGTAGCCCATCGATGTCCAGGCACTCGTTCCGTCCATGAGGCCGCAGACCGAGCAGCCATTGCCGAGATGGCAGGCGATCACCCGGCTGCCGGAAACGCCCAGATCCGGCAGCCGGGCCGCGATGTGTTCATAGGAAATGCCGTGAAAGCCGTAACGGATCAGCCCCTCGCGGGCATAGCTGCGCGGCAGGGGCATCTCGCGGCGCACGGTCGGCACCCCGGCATGGAAGGCGGTGTCGAAACAGGCGATCTGGGGCGTGCCGGGCAGGGCCAGCGTGGCGGCGTCGATGCCTGCCAGATTGTGCGGCTGATGTCCGGGCGCCAGCGGCGTCAGCTCAGCAATTCCGGCGCGTGCGGAAGCGTCGACAAGGACCGGCGCGACAAAGCGTTCGCCGCCGTGAACGACCCGGTGGCCGACGCCCGAGATCACGCCGGCGCGGGGAAGAATGATGTCGCGGATCAGCTTCGGCAGGACATCGGCGTGTCCCTGATCCGACCCGCCGAATTGACGGGCCTCGCCGTCGGAAGTTTTCAGCTGTGGCGTCTGGCCGTGACCGATCGCTTCGACCAGTCCGGAAAAGCTGCGCACGAATTTTGTGTCAAACAGCGCGAACTTGATCGAGGACGAGCCGCAATTGAGCGCCAGCAGATTATGGTGCGCGGTATCGGACATTCGGGCCTCATCCTTCCTGTGCTGTCTACTGGTCTGTTGTGCCGGAATGCGGCTGATGTGCAACCCCATTTTGCCGCTGGTCTGGTGGATGTGGCGATTTTGGCATGGCTGTTTCTTTGCTGGGCCCGGCGATTGTGCACAGGGCTGCATGAGCAGTTGCCAAGGCCGGGCGCGCGTTTTATCTTTTGGTAAAAATAATATCGGGATCAGTTCATAATTTTTCCAACAGGAGCGTTAGCCATGACCAAAGTGACTTCCTCAGTTCGCCCAAATTTGCTTAGCCGGAGACAGGTGCTTGCCGGTACGGCGGCCACTGCCGCAGCCTTGCTGATGCCCGGTTTTCTCACCAGGGCCCGCGCCGAAGGACCGCTGAAAGTGGCGGCGATCTACACCGTGCCGGTCGAGCAGCAATGGGTGAGCCGCATTCACAAGGCCGCCAATGCCGCCGTTGCGCGCGGCGATATCGAATATGTGTTTTCGGAGAACACCTCCAACAACGACTATGAGCGCGTCATGCGCGAATATTCCGAGGCCGGCCATGACCTGATCATCGGCGAGGTCTTCGCGGTCGAGGACGCGGCGCGCCAGGTGGCAGCGGACTATCCCGAGACCGCCTATCTGATGGGATCGAGCTTCCTGCCCAAGGATGACGCGCCGAATTTTGCCGTGTTCGACAACTACATTCAGGATTCGTCCTACCTGTCCGGCATCATTGCCGGCGCGATGACCAAGACCAAGAATATCGGCATGGTCGGTGGTTTCCCGATTCCGGAAGTCAACCGGCTGATGCATGCCTTCATGGCCGGGGTGAAGGAAACCGCACCTGACGCGAAGTTCCAGGTGGCCTTCATCGGCTCCTGGTTCGATCCGCCCAAGGCCAAGGAAACCGCTTTCGCCCAGATTGATGGCGGCGCCGATATTTTGTACGCGGAGCGGTTTGGCGTCTCCGATGCGGCCAAGGAAAAGGGCGTGCTGGCGATCGGCAATGTGATCGACACCCAGTCTGATTATCCCGACACCGTGGTGGCTTCGGCACTTTGGCATTTCGAGCCGACGCTCGATCACGCCATCGAGATGGTCAAGGCAGGCACCTTCAAGGCTGACAATTACGGGCTCTTTTCCTACATGAAAGAAGGCGGCAATTCGCTGGCTCCGCTTGGCACGTTCGAGGGCAAGGTTCCCGAAGAGGCGATGAAGCTGGTGATGGAGCGGGAAGCCGCAATCAAGGCTGGCGATTTCGTGGTCGAGGTCAACGACGAAGAGCCCAAGTCCAACTGATGGACCCGAGCGAACGCCCGGAGGCGGAGCCTGTTCTCCGCCTTGCGGGCATCACCAAACGCTTTGGCGCGCTGATCGCCAATGACGCCATCTCGCTGTCGCTGAAGCGCGGCGAGGTGGTGGCGCTGCTTGGCGAAAACGGCGCCGGCAAGACCACGCTGATGAACATCCTGTTCGGCCATTACACCGCCGACGAGGGCAGTATCGAGGTTTTTGGCAAGGCTCTGCCTCCGGGTGATCCGAATGCCGCGCTGGCTGCTGGCATCGGCATGGTGCATCAGCATTTCACCCTTGCCGACCAGATGACGGTGCTGGAAAACATCGTGCTCGGAACACAGCCATTGTGGTCGTTCAATCTCGGCAAGGCGCGGGCGCGCGCCAGGATCCGGACGCTTGCCACCGATTATGGTCTTGAGGTCGATCCGGACCGGATGATCTCAGAGCTTTCGGTCGGCGAAAGGCAGCGGGTCGAAATCCTCAAGGCGCTCTACCGCGAGGCGCGCATTCTCATTCTGGACGAGCCGACGGCGGTGCTGACGCCGATGGAGACCGAAGCGCTGTTTGCCACGCTGAAGAAGCTGGTGGCGGCGGGGCTGTCAGTGATCTTCATCTCGCACAAGTTGGGTGAAGTTCAGTCGGTCTCCGACCGCGTGGTGGTGTTGCGTGGCGGCAAGCTTGCGGGCGAACGCAGGACCGCGGACGCGACACGGCGGGAACTGGCGGAGCTGATGGTTGGCGGGCAATTGCCGGTCAACGAGATCGGGCCTTCGATGCCCGGCGCCTGTCTTTTCGAACTCAAGGGTGTCTCCACGCCAACGCTGGGCGGAGCGGCGCTCAGGCAGGTCTCGATGCAATTGCCCGGCGGCGAGATCACCGGACTTGCCGGGATCTCCGGCAATGGCCAGGCCGCACTTGCGGCGCTGATCGCCGGCACGCTGGAGGCCCGCGACGGCGATATCATTGTGCATGGTGAGAAAGCCACTCAGTGGTCGCCGCGCGCAGCCCTTGATCGCGGACTTGGCCGCATTCCCGAGGACCGGCATGCGACCGGCATGATCGGCGACATGAGCGTGGCCGAGAACGTGATCTCGGAAGCCTATCGCAGTCCGCGGTTTTCCAAGTTCGGCTTTCTGGACTGGAAGGCGGCAGCCTCTTTCGCCAGCGACATCATCAAAGCCTATGACGTCAAATGCCCGTCACCGGAAGCGCGGGTGCGGCTGTTGTCGGGTGGCAATATGCAAAAGCTCATCTTAGGCCGGGCGCTGGATGGCGATCCTGACATCATTCTGGCCAGCCAGCCGACCCGCGGCCTGGATGTCGGGGCAGTGGCCTATGTGCATGCGCGGCTGATCGAAGCGCGTGACAGAGGTGCTGCGGTGCTGCTGATTTCCGAGGATCTCGATGAAATCCAGACGCTGTCCGACCGGATTGTCGTGATCCACCGCGGACAATTGTCCAAACCTTCCTTGCGGGGTGAACTCAGCGTCATGGAGCTTGGAGAACTGATGGCGGGGCATGGCCTGGACGAGGGGGCGCATCATGCGGCTTGAGCCGAGAGTTTCGACGTCGCTTGGCGCCACTATTTTATGGCCGGCCAGCGCGATCCTGGCGACGGTGCTGTTTTCCTCGGTGCTGGTGATGATCGCCGGCGCATCGCCGCTGACGGTGTTCTGGCTGGTGGCCAAGGGTGCGGCCGGATCGCAGTTTGCGCTCTTGGAAACCCTGACCCGCGCCACGCCGCTGATCTTCACCGGGCTGGCGGTGGCTGTCGCCTTCCGGGCGCGGCTGTGGAACATCGGGGCGGAGGCGCAGCTCTATCTCGGCGCGGTGATGACCGTGGTGCTTGGCACCGGTGCAGTGACAATTCCTTCAGCGGGGCTGATTCCGCTGATCATGGTTGCCGTCATGCTGACCGGCGCCCTGACCCTGCTCGGACCTGCCATTCTCAAGACCCGCTTCGGCGTCGACGAGGTGGTGACCACGCTGCTTTTGAATTTCATCGTGCTGCTGTTCGTGTCGATGCTGCTCGAGGGGCCACTCAAGGACCCGATGGGGCTCGGCTGGCCGCAGTCGAAACGGGTGATTGCGGAAGCGCAACTGCCGCGGCTGATCCAGGGCAAGCGGCTGCATTTCGGCTTTGTGCTGGCCATCGTTTCGGCCATCGTGGTCTGGGTGATCATCAAGAAAACCACGCTTGGCTACGAGATGCGCGCCGTTGGGCACAATGTCGAAGCGGCGCGGTTTGCCGGCATCCCGGTCAACCGGGTGATTGCCAAGACAGCGCTTCTGTCGGGCGGACTTGCGGCACTGGCAGGCTTCTCCGAAGTCGCCGGCCTCAAGGGCAATCTGACGCTCGATCTGTCACCGGGCTACGGCTACACCGGCATCGTGGTGGCGATGCTGGCGATGCTCAACCCGCTCGGGGTGATTGCCGCGGCGATCTTCGTGGCCGGGATATTCGTCGGCGCCGACGCAATGAGCCGCAGCGCCAATGTGCCCAGCTACATCGCTCAGGTCATGGTCGCGACTTCGCTGCTGACCATGGTCGCGGCGATCATGCTGATGCGCTACCGCGTGCGCTGGAGGTGAATGTGAGATATCGATTGTCAGTAGCGCACCCCCTCTGTCACCTTTGGTGACATCTCCCCCGCAAGGGGGAGATTTGGCGATTGCCAATTTACGCTCAGCCCAATGGCCACCGCTGGTGCAGGGTTTGAGCACAAGAGCGGCATGTCAGCATGCTTCCAATCTCCCCCTTGCGGGGGAGATGTCGGCATCGCCGACAGAGGGGGGTAGCCCTCCCAGGTTATGGAGGCCGGCCATGATGGAAGCTTTCGAGATCCTGTTCACCGCCAGCTTCTGGGTTGCCGCCATCCGCATCGCCTCGCCACTGATCTTTGCCACCATGGGCGAGCTGATCTGCGAGCGGGCCGGGGTGCTCAATCTCGGCATCGAAGGCATCATGGTGGCCGGCGCGTTTTCGGGCTGGTTCACCGTCTATATGGGCGGGGATCTGTGGACCGGGGTGCTGGTCGCGGCTCTGACCGGGGCGATGTTCGGGCTGTTGCACGGCTTTCTCACCGTGCCGCTGGGGCTGTCGCAGCATGTCACCGGCATCGGGATCACGCTGCTGGCCTCGAGTCTTACCTATTTCACCTACCGGATCCTGTTGCCGGAAGTCTCGTCGCCGCCGAAGATCGAGCCGTTCCAGCCTTTTGCGGTGCCGGTGCTGTCGGACATTCCGGTGCTAGGCCCCGCCTTGTTCAATCAGACGCCTCTGACCTATCTCGCCTATCTCAGCGTCGCGCTTGTCGCCTTTGTGCTGTACCGCACACCGGTCGGCGTGGCGGTGCGGGCGGTGGGTGAAAATCCGGCGGCGGTGGAGGCGCAGGGCATTTCGGTGACCGCGGTGCGCGTCGGTGCGGTGATGGCCGGTTCCGCACTGATGGCGATCGGCGGCGCGTTCCTGACCATGTCAGCGTTCAATTCATTCTTCTTCGAAATGATCAACGGCCGCGGCTGGATCGCCATCGCGCTGGTGGTGTTCGGCTCCTGGCGGCCCGGCAAGGCGCTGATCGGCGCGATCCTGTTTGCGGCCTTCGATGCCTATCAGGTGCGGCTGCAGCAGATCACCGGCGGGGTGATTCCCTATCAGATTTTCCTGATGATGCCCTATGTGCTGTCGATTGTGGCGCTGGTCGTCGTGGCCCGCCGCGCGACCTATCCCAAGGCACTGATGATTCCCTATCAGAAAGGCGAGAGATGAGTTTTGACACTTTGCTCAAGGGCGGGGTTCTGCCCGACGGCACCAGCGCCGACATCGCCATCCGAGACGGGCGCATCGCGGCCATTGCTCCGGCGATTGAGGCGGAAGCCGGCGAGATCATCGACATCTTCGGCAATCTGGTGTCGCCGCCTTTCGTCGATCCGCATTTTCACATGGATGCAACGCTGTCCTACGGACTTCCACGGATCAATGCATCAGGAACGTTGCTGGAAGGGATCGGGCTGTGGGGCGAACTCAAGCCGCTTCTGACCCATGAGGCGGTGAAGGAACGGGCGCTTACCTATTGTGACTGGGCCGCGTCAATGGGGTTGCTGGCGATCCGCACTCATGTCGATGTCTGCGACGACCGGTTGCTCGCCGTCGAGGCGCTGCTTGAGGTCAAGCAGGAGATTTCCCACTATATCGACCTGCAACTGGTGGCGTTCCCGCAGGACGGGCTCTACCGCTCGCCAACGGCGCGCGAAAATACCATCCGGGCACTGGATCTCGGGGTCGACGTGGTTGGCGGCATCCCGCATTTCGAACGCACCATGGCCGACGGCCGTGCCTCGGTCACCGAGCTCTGCGAGATCGCGGCCCAGCGCGGGCTGATGGTCGACATGCACTGCGACGAGACCGATGATCCGCTGTCGCGGCATATCGAGCAACTGGCCTATGAGACGCAACGGCTCGGGCTACAGGGCCGGGTGGCGGGATCGCATCTGACCTCGATGCATTCGATGGACAATTATTACGTCTCCAAGCTGCTGCCGCTGATTGCGGAAGCGGAGGTGGCGGCGATCCCCAATCCGCTGATCAACATCACGCTGCAGGGCCGGCACGACACCTATCCGAAGCGCCGCGGCATGACCCGGGTGCCGGAAATGCTCAAGCATGGTATCCGCGTCGGCTTCGGCCAGGACTGCGTGCTTGACCCGTGGTATTCGCTGGGCACCGCCGACATGCTCGATGTTGCCTTCATGGGCCTGCATGTGGCGCAGATGACAAGCCCGGCCGACATGCGCCGCTGCTACGAGATGGTGACCACGCAAAGTGCCGCGATCATGGGGCTCGAGGACTATGGGCTGGAGGTCGGCAAGCGCGCCGACCTGGTCGTGCTGGATGCCGGCAATCCGATCGAGGCGATCCGGCTGCGGGCGACCCGGCTGCTGGTCATCGCAAGAGGCAAGGTCATCGCCCGCCGTGAGCGCTCGCCGATGCGGCTTCATCTCCCCGGACGGGAAGGCGATATCGATCGCCGGTTCCGCGTTCCGGAATGACGGTCTGGCGCGGCGGAAGTCATTGCGGCTGACTTAACATTTGTGAAAGAGCGTGGGGCGTAAACTGCGGGGAGGAGTCTTGCGCAAAGGTACCCCACTTCATGGCCGCGGCAATGAGCCGAATGTTTCAGGCATTTCGAATTTCGCGAAAGCTGGCATTGCTTTCGGGCGGATTTCTGCTTGTGCTCGGCGTTTCGGGGACGGCGGCGCTGGTCTTCGCGCCGGCAAGCATGATGCCCGGTTACGGCGAAGAGGTGGGCGGCCATTGCAAGACCGTCTACCAGTCGCAATTCCGGCGCGGCAAGGAAAAGCGGCTGATTGCCGTGATCTCGACCGATGACCTTGAGCCGATGGCGCGGGTCAAGACCGGCGTCCGCATCGCCCGCCATCTGGCTGAAACATTGCACCCTGATCTCGTCATCGTGCAGGTTGCCGATCACCGCGGTCCGACGGCGCGATCGGCGCTTCGCGGCCAGGCGATCGGTGTCGAGATCGTGCATGCGCCAAATCCGGGCAAGACAGCGGCCGTCAGCAAACCCTGGGAAGCGCGGTATGTCGATGCGCTTCCGACCCAGACGGGACTGTATTTCGGAGATCGGGTCGACTTGCGGCTGACCGAACTCGAAACCATCAATCATGAGATCGAACTGGTCGAAGGCTGTGACGGCGACGTGGTCGATGAGGATCCCAAGACCGTTGCTGCCACAGGACATGAAGAGGCCGCCGAGCCTGCAAGTTCCGGCGGCCACTAACACACGGTAGTTTCAGCTATTCGCTGCGGGCCTTGCGGGCCGGAAACAGGATGACGTCGCGGATCGACGGCGCATTGGTCAGCAGCATGATCAGCCGGTCGACGCCGATCCCCAGGCCGCCGGCGGGCGGCATGCCCTGGTCGATGGCGTCGAGGAATTCCTCATCGAGCTGCTTTTCCATCTCGCCGCGGGCATGCGCCTGCTCCAGCTGCTCGACCATGCGCTTGCGCTGTTCTTCCGGGTCATTGAGCTCGGAAAATGCATTGCCCAGTTCCCAGGCATTGCAATAGGTCTCGAAGCGTTCAACCAGACGCGGCTCGCCCGGCACTTCCTTGGCGAATGGCGAGATATCCTTGGGGAAATGCGTCACATGCGCCGGCTGGATCAGGGTGGATTCGACCTTTTCCTCGAAGATGAAGGCCAGGCATTCGCCCCAGGTCCAGTCGTCCTCGATTTCAAAACCGGCTGCCTTGGCGGCGGCACGAGCCTCTTCGTCGGTGGTAATCGCGCGGAAATCGATGCCTGTTGCATCTTTTACCGCATCGGGCATGGCAACCCGTTTGAACGGGCCCTTGAACGACATCTCGGTGTCGCCATACATGAACTCGGTTTTGCCGTGGATCGCCAAGGCCAGCCTCTCGAACAGCCTCTCGACGAGGCCCATGATGTCCTCGTAATCGGCATAGGCCCAGTAGCATTCCAGCATGGTGAATTCGGGATTGTGCCGGGTCGACACGCCTTCATTGCGGAAGTTGCGATTGACCTCGAAGACCTTGTCGGTCAGCCCGGAGACCAGCGCCCGCTTGAGATAGAGCTCCGGTGCGATGCGCAGATACATGTCGAGCTTGAGCGTGTTGTGGTGGGTCTTGAACGGCTCGGCGGTGGCGCCGCCATAGACCGAGTGCAGCATCGGGGTCTCGATTTCCATGAAGCTCTCGTCTTCCATGAAACGGCGGATGCCGGAGACGATCTTCGAGCGCTGCTGGAAGCGAAGTTTCGAATCCTCATTGGTCATGATGTCGAGATGACGCTTGCGGTAGCGCAGCTCGATGTCTGAAAGCCCGTGCCATTTTTCGGGCATCGGCAGCAATGCCTTGGTCAGCATGGTGATCTCATGGGCATTGATGGTCAGTTCGCCGCGCTTGGTTCGCCGCACTTCCCCGGTGACGCCGATGATGTCGCCAATGTCGACCAGCGGCAGAAGCGCGCGGACATCTTCGGGTGTGGTGTCCTTGTGGCTGAAGATCTGAACCTTGCCGGAGGCGTCATGGATGTCCATGAACATGCCGGAATTGCGCGAGGAATAGACCCGGCCGGCTACGGTGACGATGTCGCCGGTCAGTGTGTCGGCTTCGATGTCAGCGTATTTTTCAGCCAGCTCGGCATTGGTCATGGTCCGGTGGAAATGCGCCGGATAGACCTCGCCGACCGTCTCACGCAGAATGGCGAGCTTCTGTGCCCGCACTTCGGTGACGTCGGATGAAAGGCCGGGTTCAGTCGTCTTGTCGGTCATTGAAATTATCCGTTGTTTGCTTTTGCCGCTTCCACACCGGCCTTGACGGCGGTTTCGGCCTGTTTGAGGCGCTGGCGGACGACGGAACGGCCCAGAATGGCCATGGAATCAAAGAGCGGCAGGGACCGCGACGAGCCGGAAACGGCAATGAACAGCGGCGCCAGCATGTTGCGCAGCTTGATTTCGCTGCGCTCGGAAATGGCGCGCAGTTCCGCCTCGATGGTTTCGGCGTTCCACTCGAAGATCTTTTCGAGATCGGGCTGAACCGTCTGCAGGGTCACCAGAACATCCTCGAGCGAGACCTTCTTGATCTTCGAGAAATCATCCGCGGTCAGGCCGAGATCGCCCTTGAGCAGAAAGCCGGTGAGGTCAGGCAGGTCGGAGAGCTTGGTGATGCGCGATTGCGCCAGCTTCATGCCTTCGCGGAAACGGCCGTTTTCCTGGGCCCAGGCCATGACGCGGGTCATGAACTCTTCTTCGGAAACGCTTTCGCGCAGCCAGCGGCCGTTGAGCCAGTCGAGCTTCTGCAGGTCGAAGATGGCACCGGCCTTGGACAGGTTCTCCGGGTCGAAGTGGGATGCCAGCTGATCCACGGTCAGAAGTTCATCGTCTTCGCCGATCTGGATGAAGAACAGGCCGAGAAAATTCATCAGCGCTTCGGGCAGATAGCCCAGTGCGGCATAATAGGAAATCGAGGTCGGATTCTTGCGCTTGGACAGTTTCGACTTGTCGGCATTGCGCATCAGCGACAGGTGCATGAACACCGGCGGCTCAAGCCCGAGATACTGATAGAGCAGGATGTGCTTGGGAACCGAGGACAACCACTCCTCGCCACGGGCCACATGGGTGATCTTCATCAGATGGTCATCAACCACATTGGCCATGTGATAGGTAGGCATGCCGTCCGCCTTGAGCAGAACCTGCATGTCGACGGCGTCCCACGGAATTTCGACCTCGCCATAGACGCCGTCCACGAATTTGCAGACGCCTTCGGCCGGGATCTTCATCCGCACCACGGAGGGCTCGCCGGCAGCCATGCGGGCGGTGACTTCCTCGGCCTTCAGTGTCAGGCAACGGCCGTCATATTTGGGCGGCTTGCCGGCTGCGCGCTGCTCGGCGCGCATTTCAGAGAGCCGCTCGGGCGTGCAGAAGCAGCGGAAACCGTGGCCTTTCTCGACGATCTGCTCGACATAGGGAAGATAGGTGTCCTTGCGCTCGCTCTGCCGGTAAGGGCCATAGGGACCGCCGACATCGGGGCCTTCCGACCAGGACAGGCCGCACCATTTCAGAGCGTCGAGGACTTTCTGTTCAAATTCCGGCGTGGAGCGCGCGGCATCGGTATCCTCGATGCGCAGAATGAACTCGCCGCCGTGCTTCTTGGCCAACAGGTAGTTGAACAGGGCGATATAGGCGGTTCCGACATGCGGTTCGCCCGTCGGAGACGGTGCAATCCGCACCCGCATTGCAGTGTTGGCCATGAGTCTTCGTCCGCTTCCAGGTCCGGTTGAATGGTGCGCGCGGCGGCTGATGCCGGCTGCGATCGTTCACCGGATACGCTGCGGCCAAGCGAGGCGCGGCGGAGACCGGCAAGCGCTGCCTTAGGCCATATTGCGCCGGTTGCGTCAAGTATGAGCAGGGATGGCGCGGTCGCGATGGGCCGCTTTGCTGCAGGGCAAACTGTGCGGGAGCGTCCACACCTTTTTGATTTACGTACCTCAAATATTGGTCTAGAAGGCCGGTCAGGAGGACGGATGCGACCAACAGTGCACGATATTGCGGCTGAAGCCGGGGTCAGTCTGGCGACCGTCGACCGAGTGCTCAATGGCCGTCCGGGCGTGCGGCGGCAGACGGTCGACAAGGTCGAGGCGGCGGTCAGCCGGCTTGGCTATGTGCGCGATGTCACGGCAGCCAATCTGGCCCGCAAGCGGGTCTATCCGCTGGTTTTCATCGTGCCGGGCGGGCCTAACAGCTTTCTGCAGAATCTCACCGCCGAGATCACCGCTGCCGCGCAACGCTCGTCGATCGAGCGCACCTCGATCCGGATCGAGACCGTGCCGCCATTTGACCCCGGAGCCATCGTCAGCGTGCTGGATGCGATCGACCCCAAAACGGTCAGCGGCGTTGGCCTGGTCGCCACCGACACCGCCGATGTGACCGGTGCGGTTGACCGGCTGGTCGAACAGGGCGTGCCGGTGGTGACGCTCGTTTCGGATCTGCCCGGGTCACAGCGTATCCATTATTGCGGCATCGACAATATCGCAGCCGGCCGAACTGCCGCCAGCCTGATCGGGCGGTTCTGCGCAGGACGGCCGGGCAATGTGCTGGTGGTGGCCGGTTCGATGAAGCTGTCCGACCATGCGGAAAGGGCGTCGGGGTTTGCCGCGGTGCTGGAAGCCGAGTTTCCGGAGCTTGGCTTGATCGGCCCGGTGGAAACCAATGATGATGCCGGGACCGTCCGGCGCAGCGTCGAGGCGGCGCTTGCGGCCGGTCCGGAGATTGTCGCCATCTACAATCTCGGCGCCGGCAATCGCGGGCTGATCGAGGCGCTGGCCGCGCACAAAGGCAAGCTGTCTGCGGTTGTCGCCCATGAGGTGACGCAGCATTCGCGCCAGGCGCTGGCCGATGGCGTCTTCGACGCCGTTCTCAATCAGGATTGCGGGCACGAGGTGCGCAGCGCCATCCGCGTGCTCAAGGCGCGGGCGGACGGGCTGGACCTGCTGACGGCGCAGGAGCGCATCCGCATCGATGTTTTTCTCAGGGACAATTTGCCATGAACCCTGAAACCACCACCCTGTCTTCAAAGGAAAGGACGTTCCGCCATGTATCTCGGACTTGATCTCGGAACATCTTCGCTCAAAGCGCTGCTGATCGATGCCGATCAGCGCATTCTCGGATCGGCCAGTGCACCGCTGAGCGTCGAACGGCCGCATCCGGGATGGTCGGAACAGGATCCCGACAGCTGGATCACGGCGACGAAGGCGGCGCTGGCGGAGCTTGCGAAAACCCATGCGGCGGAGCTTGCCAAGGTGCGCGGCATCGGCCTGTCGGGGCATATGCATGGCGCGACCACCATCGACAGGGGCGGCAAGGTGATCCGTCCCTGCATTCTGTGGAACGACACGCGCAGTTATGAAGAAGCCGCGGCACTTGATGCCGATCCGCAATTCCGCCGGCTGACCGGCAATATCGTGTTTCCGGGCTTCACCGCGCCGAAACTGAAATGGATGGCGGCGAACGAACCCGATGCCTTTGCGCGCGTCGCCAAGGTGTTATTGCCGAAGGACTATCTGCGGCTGTGGCTGAGCGGCGAGAGCATATCCGAGATGTCGGATTCGGCGGGAACGTCCTGGCTGGATGTCGGCAAGCGCGCCTGGGACGATGGCCTGCTTGCGGCCACCGGGCTTGATCGCAGCCAGATGCCGTCGCTGGTCGAAGGCACCGACCGGGCAGGGGCCCTGCGCGCCGAAGCGGCGTCTCAGCTTGGATTGCCGGCCGGTATTCCGATTGCCGGCGGGGCAGGCGACAATGCGGCCTCGGCCTGTGGCATGGGCACCGTGGCTGACGGTCAGGCCTTCGCCTCGCTGGGCACGTCCGGCGTGCTGTTTGCCGCCAACAACCGCTATCTGCCCAATCCCGACAGCGCCGTGCATGCATTCTGCCATGCGCTGCCGGGCACCTGGCACCAGATGGGGGTGATCCTGTCGGCGACGGATTCGCTCAACTGGCTGTCGGGCATTACCTCCACCGAGCCATCGGCGCTGACCGCCGAGCTTGGCGACAGTCTTGTGGCGCCCGGATCGGTTCTGTTTCTGCCCTATCTGTCCGGTGAACGCACACCGCACAATGATGCTGCCATTCGCGGTGTGTTTGCCGGTCTCGGCCATGAGTCCGACCGCGCCGCCATGACCCGGGCCGTGGTCGAGGGTGTGGCATTCGCCTTCCGCGACAGTCTCGCAGCCCTTGCCCAGGCCGGCACATCGCTGTCGCGGGTGACCGCGATTGGCGGCGGGTCGCGCTCAAGCTACTGGACCCAGGCGCTTGCCACCGTGCTGGGGATGCCGGTCGACATTCCCGAGGGCGGAGATTTCGGCGCGGCCTTCGGCGCCGCCCGGCTCGGCCTGATCGCCGCGGAAGCAGCCGATCCCTTCGCGGTCTGCACGCCACCGGCGACCGCCAGAACCATTCACCCCAATCGTGATCTCGCTGCCGGTTTCGACGATGCCTATCAGCGCTATCGCGCCCTCTATCCCGCAATCAAAGGAGCCATGTCATGAGTACTGGATTTTTCGGCGACATCACGTCCATTCCGTTTGAAGGACCGGACAGCACCAACCCGCTCGCCTTCAGGTATTACAATCCCGATGAGATGATCATGGGCAAGCGCATGGAAGACCATCTGCGCTTTGCGGTGGCCTATTGGCATTCCTTCACATGGCCCGGCGGCGATCCGTTCGGCGGTCAGACCTTCGAGCGGCCATGGTTCGGCGATTCGATGGATCAGGCGCGGCTGAAGGCCGATGTTGCCTTCGAGATGTTCGCGCTGCTCAAGAATCCCTATTTCTGCTTCCATGATCTCGATGTGCGGCCCGAGGGCGACACTTTCGCCGAGAGCCGCCGCAACCTGGAAACCATCGCCGACTATTTCGAAGGCAAGATGGCGGAGACAGGCACCAAGCTGTTGTGGGGCACCTCCAACCTGTTCTCGCACCGGCGCTTCATGTCCGGTGCGTCGACCAATCCCGACCCGGACGTGTTTGCCTATTCGGCGGCAACAGTGAAAGCCTGCATGGACGTGACCAAGCGGCTCAACGGCGAAAACTACGTTTTGTGGGGCGGCCGCGAAGGCTACGAGACGCTGCTCAACACCGACATGGGCCGCGAGCTTGACCAGATGGGCCGCTTTCTCAATCTGGTGGTCGAATACAAGCACAAGATCGGCTTCACCGGCACCATCCTGATCGAGCCGAAGCCGCAGGAGCCGACCAAGCACCAGTATGATTATGATGTCGCCACCGTTTACGGCTTCCTCAAGCGCTATGGCCTTGAAAACGAAGTTCGGGTCAATATCGAGCAGGGCCACGCCATTCTCGCCGGCCACTCGTTCGAGCATGAACTGGCGACTGCGCGGGCGCTGGGCATTTTCGGTTCGATCGACATGAACCGCAATGACTACCAGTCGGGCTGGGACACCGACCAGTTCCCAAACAATGTGCCGGAAATGGCGCTGGCCTATTACGAAGTCCTGCAGGCCGGCGGCTTCACCACCGGCGGCACCAATTTCGATGCCAAGCTGCGCCGCCAGTCGATCGATCCGGAAGACCTGCTCGCTGCCCATGTCGGCGGGATGGATTGTTGCGCCCGTGGTCTGAAAGCGGCGGCGAAGATGGTCGAGGACAAGGCGCTGTCGTCCTTCGTCGACGCGCGCTATGCCGGCTGGGACAGCGCGCAGGCCAAGGCGATGCTGGACGGATCGATGTCGCTCGACCAGATCGCCGCACGGGTGGAAGCGGAAAACATCGATCCGCAACCGAGATCCGGCAAGCAGGAATGGCTGGAAAATGTCGTCAATCGCTACGTCTGACTGATCTCACAACAGGCTGCGGCGGTTCTGTTTGAAGAGCCGCCGCAGCCCTATTTGCGTCCGGCAATTGCGCCGGGATGCACTCTGGCGTAAATCAACGGCTTCCACCCCGAGAAAGAATGCCCGAAGGAAGCCTCGCCATGCAATTTGCCCGCCTGAACGGTGTCGTCCTCCATCACCAGGTGATCGGCGCGGCGCCCGATCGCCCGACCATCGTCTTTTCCAATTCTCTCGGCACGGATTACCGCATCTGGCGCGATGTGATCGTCCGCATGGTCGGTGACTACAGCATCATCGCCTATGACAAGCGCGGACATGGTCTGTCGGAATCCGGTGACGGCCCGATCACCATGGACGATCATATCGACGACCTGATCGCGCTGATCGAGCATTTCGAAGCCAAGGATGTGATCCTGTGCGGCCTGTCTGTCGGCGGGATGATTGCGCAAGGGCTGGCCGCCAAGCGTCCGGATCTGGTCCGGGCGCTGATCCTGTGCGACACCGGCCACAAGATCGGAACGCCGGACATGTGGAATGCGCGGATTTCGGCGATCAGCGAGCAGGGCATTGCCTCGATCTCCGACGCGATCCTCGAGCGCTGGTTCACCACCGCCTATCGCAGCGCCGACAATGCCGAATTCACCGGCTACCGGATGATGCTCGAACGCACCCCGGTTGAAGGCTATGCCGGCACCTGTGCCGCCATCCGCGACACTGATTTCACCCAATCGAGTTCCGAACTGAGCCTGCCGGTCATCTGCGTGGTCGGAACCGATGACGGCTCCACACCGCCTTCGCTGGTGGGTGAACTGGCCCGCCTCATCCCCGGTGCGATGTATCAGGAGATTCCGGGATCGGCGCATCTGCCTTGCATCGAAAAGCCGGTCGAGCTGAGCGAAACCATCAAGGCTTTCATCGATCGGCTCCCGGCAGCCTGACATCTGTCTCCCCGCGGAACCAACCTCGATCGGACTTGCCATGACACGTGAATCTTCGCCGCAGGCGCTGGCCGGCCGGTTTCCCTCCGATTTTCTGTTCGGCGTGGCAACCGCGTCCTACCAGATCGAGGGCGCGGTCGAGGCCGATGGCCGCAAGCCGTCGATCTGGGATGCGTTTTCGCACATGCCAGGCCGGGTCAGGGGCGGCGATACCGGCGATGTGGCCTGCGATCACTACAACCGGCTCGAGGCCGATCTCGATCTGATGGCGGAGCTGGGTGCAAAAGCCTATCGCTTTTCGCTCGCCTGGCCGCGGCTGCTGCCCGATGGCGCCGGGGCAATCAACGAGCCGGGCTTTGCCTTTTATGACCGGCTGCTTGACGGCCTCAAGTCCCGTAACATCAAGGCTTTTGCAACGCTGTATCACTGGGACTTGCCGCTGGCGCTGATGGGCCGCGGCGGCTGGACCGACCGCGATACCGCCGAGGCTTTTGCGGATTATGCCGGACTCGTCACCCAGCGTCTGGGCGACCGGCTGGACACGATCACCACCTTCAACGAGCCGTGGTGCTCGGTCTATCTGGGGCATCTGATGGGCGTTCACGCCCCCGGAGAGCGCTCGATGGAAGCGGCGATGGCGGCGCTGCATGTCACCAATCTGGCGCATGGCCTTGGCGTGCAGGCGATCCGGGCCGAACGGGCCGAGATGCCGGTCGGCATCGTGCTCAATGCGATGAGCATAATGGCCGCAAGCGACAGCGATGCTGACAACAAGGCTGCCGAGCGGGCCAATGATTTCCACAATGGGGTGTTTTTCGGCCCGCTGTTTGAAGGCGCTTATCCGCAATCGGTGCTTGATGGCTGCCCTGACCTGGCGCTCCACATCAGGGACGGTGATCTCGAGACGATCCGCCAGCCGCTCGATTTCTGGGGCCTGAACTACTACACGCCGATGCGGGTTCGCGATGACGCGGCTTCAGAGTTTCCGCATGTGGCCATTGCGCCGGCGGTGAGGCCCGAGAAAACCGACATCGGTTGGGAAGTCGAGCCGCAGGGTCTCTCCCATATCGTCAGCCAACTCTATGGCCGCTACACGCTGCCGGAGTTCTACATCACCGAGAACGGCGCTGCCGATAACACCGGGGTGGAAAACGGCGCGGTCAGCGACACGATGCGGCTCGACTATATTTCGACCCATCTTTCGGTCGTTGCCGACCTGGTTGCCGACAATTATCCGCTGCAAGGCTATTTCGCCTGGAGCCTGGTGGACAATTTCGAATGGGCAGAGGGCTATTCAATGCGCTTTGGCCTGGTTCATGTCAACTATGAGACGCAACTGCGCACCATCAAGCAGTCGGGTTACTGGTACCGGGATCTGATCGCCGCGCACTGCGGCAAATAAGAGACTGAATTCCGGCGGGCGGCCAGGGAACCACGACCGCGGCAGCACGTTATCCGGCAGATATTCAGCCGGAGCCGTCGCCATGGATCAGACCGTCATTCCCTTCGAATGGGCGCGCATGCTGCTCGGCGAGGCTCCACCCTCCTTTCTGTTCGAAATCCTGTTCCGCACCGTCGTCATCTATATCTACACGTTCAGCCTGATCCGCTGGATCGGCGGGCGAAGCATTTCGCAATTGTCGCTGGTCGAGTTCCTGCTGGTGATCGCGCTCGGGTCGGCTGTGGGCGACTCGCTGTTTTACCCGGATGTGCCGTTGCTGCACGCGATGCTGGTCATCACCATCATCGTGCTGATCAACAAGGGGCTCGATTTCCTGATCCTGCGTTCCGACAGTGCGCAGAAGGCGATAGACGGCAAGCCTGACTGGATCGTGCAGGACGGGCGGCTCAACACCGATCAGTCGTCGGACCGGGGCATGGGCAAGGCCGAGGTGCTGGCGATGCTCAGGCTCGAGGGCATCCGCAATCTCGGTGAGGTCGAAAACGCATTTCTCGAAGCCAGCGGCAGCCTCAGCGTGTTCCGCGCCAGCCTGCCGATTGCCGGGATGCCGATCGTGCCGCCGCACGAGATATGTCCGCTGCCGCGTGTCGATCCGGCGTCGCTGAACGGGAATTCCGGCAGCCTGTGCTGCATGGATTGCGCCTTGCTGCGCAGCGGCAGCGAATTGTCGTGCCGGAACTGTGACGGCGAGGACTGGACGCCTGCGACAATCGCGGATGCCAAATCCTCCTGATCCTCACCTGCTCAGCGCACCACGAAACCATGGGCGAAGGGGTCTTCCTCGTCGTCAATGGTGATGGTGTTGAGACCGGTCTCCACCGCCCATCCGGCAACTGAGGGGATGATGGCGGGCTTGCCGGCAACCTGGACGGCGGCCTCGACCCGGCCGTGGAAGAGGGAGCCGATGATGCTTTCATGGACGAAATCGTCACCGGGTCCGAGCTTGCCCTTCGCCGCCCATTGCGCCATCCGCGCCGATGTGCCGGTGCCGCAGGGCGAGCGGTCAATGGCCTTGTCGCCATAGAACACGGCGTTGCGGGCATGGGCTTCAGGCCGGGTTGGCGCACCAGTCCAGAGAATGTGGCTCAGTCCGCGGATGTCGGGATGTTCGGGATGGATGAACTCATTCTCGTCATTGATGCGCTGCCGCAGTGCCGGGCTCATGCGGACCAGATCGCCGGCGGAGAAATCGGCGATGTCGGAGAAATTCTCCTGGGCATCGACGATGGCATAGAAATTGCCGCCATAGGCCACGTCGACGGTGATTTCGCCCAGTCCCTCGCAATAGGTCCTGATGCCGCTGGAATGCAAAAAGGCAGGCACATTGGTCAGCCGCACTTCGGTGACCTTGCGGCCCTTCATCTGATAGCGTGCGACAATGCGGCCGGCTGGCGTGTCGATTGCCAGCCGGCCGGGGTCGCGCGGGCTGACCAGCCCGTTCTCGATCGCCATGGTCACGGTGCCGATGGTGCCGTGGCCGCACATCGGCAGGCAGCCCGAGGTCTCGATGAACAGGAAGGCGATGTCGCAATCCTCACGCGTCGACGGATAGAGAATGGCGCCCGACATCATGTCATGGCCGCGCGGCTCGAACATCAGCCCGGTGCGGATCCAGTCATAGTCTTTGAGAAAATGCGCCCGGCGTTCGAGCATCGTCGCACCATTCAACTGCGGGCCACCGCCGGTGACGACACGCACCGGATTGCCGCAGGTATGGCCATCAATGCAGAAGAAACGGTTGCGCGCCATGGCGTGATCTCCGGAAAGGCGTGTCAGAAACGGTCGGGCCGGCAGCCGGCAATGTCAATGGACGGGGGCTTGCCGCCGACAAGATCGGTGATCAGCCGCCCCATGGCTGCAGACTGGGTCAAGCCGAGATGGCCATTGCCGAAGGCGAGCAGCACGGATGGATCTTCGGGCAGCGCACCGATCACCGGCAGGCTGTCGGGCAGCGACGGCCTGTATCCCATCCATTCAACGCCACCGGTGGTCTTCAGTCCCGGCAGAAAACCGGCAGCCTTGTCGAGCATGGCCTTGCAGCGGGCATAATTGGGCGGCAGGTCGAGCCCCCCGAGTTCGACGGCGCCGCCAACCCGCACCCCGGTCTCAAGCGGCGTCATGACGAAACCATGATTGCCGAAGATCAGCTGGCGCTTGAGATCGAAGGCGCCCGGCGGCAGCGTGGTGTTGTAGCCGCGCTCGGTGTCGAGCGGAATGCGCAGCCGGGTCACCTTGTTGATCAGCCGTGTCGACCAGGATCCGGCGCAGATGACAATCCGGTCCGCCGCGTGCGTGGTTCCATCGGCCAGCCGGACGGAAGGGCCGGTTTCGGAGAGCTCCAGCCCCGATACTTCTGCCTTTTCGAAAACGGCGCCGCAGCGTTCGGCATGGGCCCAGAGCGCCTGCGCAAAGCGCTGCGGTTCCGAGACGGTCTTCCAGCCGGGCACGAAAGTGCCGGCGACAAAGCGTGGCGACAGACCGGGTTGAAGTTCGGCCAGCCGGGCGCCGCGGACATGCTCGAATGCAATGCCTGCCAGTTCCCGACGCTGCCAGCCAACGGAATGGGATCTGACTTCGGCTTCGCTTTCGTAAAGTTCCAGCGAACCGTCATGGCGCACACGGTGGGTCATGCCGGCGCGGTCAACCAGCGCCATCATCTCGGTTTCGGCCAGCCACATCAGCGCCGATTGCATCTCAATCGAGGCCTGCTGGCGGGCGGGCTGGCTGGCCTTCCAGAACTGCCACAACCAGGGCGCCAGCCGCGGCAGATAAGACGGCCGGATCGACAGCGGGCCCAGCGGATCAAGCAGCCATTTCGGCGCCTTGAGCAGGATCTTGGGTGATGCCAGCGGCATGATGTCGGAAAACGCGAGAGCCGCCGCATTGCCCTTGCTGGTTTCCTCGGCAATGCCGGAGCGGTCGATCACGGTGACCGCATAGCCCTGTTCGCAGAGCAGGGCGGCTGTGGCTATGCCGACAATCCCGGCTCCGACTATGATGATCCGGTTGGCTGGCCGTGTCATTCCCCGTCTCCGCCGGCCGCGGCCCTTTGCCGTTCGGCCAGCATCTGCCGCTGACGCATCCGGAAGCGTTCGCGGTCGTCCTCGGTGCAGCTGTCATAGCATTGCGGGCAGGAGACGCCGTCCTCGTAGAGCGGCGAGGCTTGCGCCTCCGGCGTGATCGGGTTGCGGCAGGCGCGGCAGAGAATTTCGTCGCTCTCGCGCAGGCCGTGGGTGACGGCGACGCGTTCATCGAAGACAAAGCAGGAGCCCTGCCACAGGCTGTCTTCTTCGGGCACCTGCTCGAGATATTTCAGGATGCCGCCCTTGAGATGGTAGACATTCTCATAGCCCTTGGCGCGCATGAAGGCGGTGGCCTTTTCGCAGCGGATGCCGCCGGTGCAAAACATCGCGACCGGCTTGCTCTTGTCTTCCATACCGGCGTTTTCCACCCAGCCCGGGAACTCCCGGAAGGTGTGGGTCTCGGGATTGATCGCGCCTTTGAAGGTGCCGATGCCGACTTCGTAATCATTGCGGGTGTCGATCACGATCGTGTCGGGATCGGAGATCAGCGCGTTCCAGTCCTTCGGGTCGACATAGGTGCCGACGTCCTCGAGCGGGTCGATGTCGGGAACGCCCATGGTGACAATCTCGTTCTTCAGGCGCACCTTCATGCGCCGGAACGGCATCCTGTGGGCGCTGCTTTCCTTGTGCTCCAGCGTCTCGAGACCCGGAATCTGGCGCAGATGCGCCAGCACGGCATCAATGGCTGCGCGCGAGCCTGCGATGGTGCCGTTGATGCCCTCGCGCGCCAGCAGCAGAGTGCCTCGCACATCCAGGTTGCGGCACAGCTCCGCCAGAGGTGGTTGCAACTGTTCGTGGCCGGAAAGCCGGGCGAAATGATAAAGTGCGGCAACAACGACCGGCTGGTTGGGGGCAGGGGAAATCTGAGCTGTCTTCATGCTGCCGGAATAGCGTGTCCGCGCGTTTCAGGCAATCGGTCTGTGCGCCGCTCACGGGCCGCCATGTGCCGCGCTCACGCAGGTGGATCCAGATGATGCCGGCCCGGCCCGGAGGCTGTGATCATGGCAGATTTTGCGGATCTGTTTGACCTGGCTGCATGGTCCCGGCATGGACAAGCATACGGTGAAAGGCTATTCGGTGCTCTCCAATTGGTGACCTGGAAGGACCAGCGCGATGACTGACAAGACCCGAGCCCTCATTTCCATTTTGAAATTGCAGCCCGTGGTTCCCGTGCTTGTCATCAAGGACCTTGCACATGCGGTGCCGCTGGCCCGTGCGCTGGTGGCGGGCGGACTGAAGGCGATCGAAATCACGCTGAGAACGCCGGTGGCGCTGCAGGCGATCCGGGCTGTCGCCAATGAGGTCGAGGGCGCGGTGCCCGGCGCGGGAACGGTGCTCAATGCCGCCCAGTACCACCAGGCCGTCGAAGCCGGATCCCAGTTCATCGTGTCTCCCGGGACAACGCTCGAACTGCTTGATGTCGCGCGCAAGTCGCCGGTTCCTCTGCTGCCGGGTGCCGCAACACCCAGCGAAGTGATGGCGCTGCGGGAAGAGGGCTACGAGGTTCTGAAATTTTTCCCGGCCGAACAGGCGGGCGGTGCTGCCTATCTCAAGTCGCTGTCTTCGCCGCTGGCCGGTACGCTGTTCTGCCCCACCGGCGGGATCACCCCGGACAATGCCCGCGATTACCTCTCGCTGCCCAATGTGGTCTGCGTCGGCGGCTCCTGGGTTGCACCGGCGGCACTGGTCGAAGACGGCGACTGGGACGGAATCACGCGCCTGGCAAGGGAAGCCTGCCAGCTTTCGGTTCAGAATTAACAACAAGCATCACCGACAGGTCCGCCCTGCCGGGCGCAGCGGTCGGTTCTGTATATTTGGTGTGGCGGTTTGAAAGCCGGTCCGGGTCTTCCTATGTGATATCGAGCGGCCGGACAGGCCTGCCGCATTCCGGAAGACAAGGATCTATCGCCATGTTCGATGCCAAAGCCCTGCTTGACCAGTTTCTCGGTTCCAACATTCCCGGCACCGAAGGGACCGTGCGCGACAAGGCCAGCCAGGCCACACAGCTCGCCAAGCAGAACCCGCTGGCAACCGGCGCAATTGCCGCAGTGCTGCTTGGAACCGGCGCCGGGCGCGCTCTGGGCGGCTCGGCATTGCGGCTCGGCGGCATGGCCGCGATCGCCGGTCTGGGCTACCAGGCCTGGAAGAATTATCAGGCCGGCAATGCCCCCCAGACCAGCGAAGCAGCGACTGATACGGAATTGCTGCCGCCTCCATCGGATTCCGAGTTTTCGATTGAACCGGCTGCCGTGAAAGATGATTTCGCGCTTTCGCTGGTCCGGGTGATGATCGCGGCAGCGCGCGCCGATGGTCATATCGACGATGCCGAACGGGCGCGCATCCATGACAAGCTGGCCCTGTCAGGCCTTGGCGAGGACGCGATGAGTTTTCTTGACGCGGAATTGGCGCAGCCCGTCGATATGGACGCGATCGTCGGAGCTGCCGCAAATGATGCGCAGAAGGTCGAGATGTACACCGCAGCGCGGCTGGCCATCGAACCTGACAGCCGCGCCGAACGCGGCTTCCTCGATCTCCTGGCCGGCAGGCTCGGGCTTGCCGATGCCCTGGTCGATCATATCGAGGCAACGGTCTTTGCAGCCAAGGTCTGATTCCGGCCGATCCTGACTGGTGACGCCAGGGCGATCGCGGATCCGTTTCCGCGATGCCCGTTCCGTAATCCCGGGGCGTCGCGCTGCTATCCGCAAGATGGATACGCGCGATGCTTGCCCACACCGGCAAAGCGGCTAATGTCCGGGAATGCAGTCACGCGTCGCCATCGAGAAGCAATTCCGCTTGATCCGAACCGCCCTGTTCGTCGGCTGGGCGATCCTGTCGGCGGTCATCGTTGCCTGGTCGGTCGGCTCCGCGACGCAACGGGCGCATTCGGACGTGATGCAGAAGGCCGGCGAAACCCTGGCGGTGCAGACCGAGATCCTCTCCGGGGTGCTCGACAAGTACCGCCTGCTGCCGCCGCTGCTTTCGCGCCAGTCTTCCATCCGCACGCTTTTTGTCCGCGATACCGGCGGCAATGCCCAGACCATCGATGCGCGCCGCACCGCCGAGTCGATCACAGGCATGTCGGCGGCCCGCGACGTTGCCTTCTTCTTTCCCGATGGCGAGCTGCTGGCCAATGCCCGCGGACCCGATGCCAGGAGTGCGGTGGCATTGCCGGAGCTGATCGAGGTGGCCCGGCAGGGGCGGCTCGGACGCGCGGCGCTGTCCTATGGCGGCGATGACCGCACCTACGCGTTTTCATCCGGAGTGCGGCGCGACGGGAAATTTGTCGGCGTCGTCATTGTCTATGTCGATTTTTACCGGGTTGAAGCGGCATGGGCGCTGTCGGCACGGCGCATCTTTGTTACCGACAGGACCGGCACCGTGTTTCTGGCCAATGATCCCGATTGGCGGCTCAAACCGGTATCCGACCTGCGGCAGGCCGGCGAGCCATCGCGCTACCTGATCAACGGACAGTTCGAAGACCGGCTGGATCAAGTGCGGCGGCTGCCGTTGCTGGAGTGGAACCTGCATGTGCTGGCCGATCCGGCGCCGGTGGAAACCGCAAGGATCACGGCGGCTGCGATCGCCACGCTGGCGTGCCTGCTCGCCGGGGTGATCGTGCTGGTGCTGCTGCGCCGCAACGAGGTGGCGATCCTGCGGACGCGAACCGACCGGGCGACGGCGCTTCGGCTCGAGCGCGTGGTGCGCGACCGCACGCGGGCGCTGTCGGTCACCAACCGCTCGCTCAGCCATGAAGTCGAGGTGCGCCGCAAGGCGGAGGACCGCTTGCGCAAGACACAGGCCGAACTGGTCCAGACCTCCAAGCTCGCGGCGCTGGGGCAGATGTCGGCAGCGCTCAGCCATGAATACAACCAGCCGCTGGCAGCCATCCGCTCCTATGCGGACAACGCCCAGCGGTTCCTGGAACGTGGCGCGACGTCCGAGGTGCTGGCCAATCTGTCGCGCATCAACGGGCTGGTGGAGCGGATGGCGGAATTGTCGCGCACCTTGCTGTCGTTCTCGCGCAAGCCCGGCGCCACTGTCGGGCCCGTGCCGCTGGGCACCATCATTGACGAGGCGCTGCTGCTGGCCCGGCCGCGGGCAAGAGCGGCGGGAATTGCCAATATTCTCGTCACGCCGAATGTCGCCGATCTGTATGTGCAGGGCGGCCGGATCCGGCTCGGGCAGGTGTTTGTCAATCTGGTCAACAATGCCATCGATGCTTTGGCCGGAACCGATGATGCCCGTGTCGAGATCGATGCCCGCCGCGACGGCGACCGGGTTGTGGTGACCGTGTCGGACAACGGCCCCGGAATCGGTGCGGAACAGCTGGCTAAGGTGTTCGATCCGTTTTTCACCACCAAGGGTATAGGCGAGGGGATCGGCATCGGCCTCTCCATCGTGGACAATATCATCCGCGATTTCGGCGGAACCATCGTGGCCGGCAACCGGCCCGGGGGCGGCGCCTGCTTCACCGTCACGCTGCGCGCCGCATCCGCGCAAGGAGATGCTTCCGGCACAGGCAGCCAGGGGGCAGATGCCGGCGAGCGGGTTTGACACTGGACAAGCTGCGGCGGACATGGTTCTCACAGATTTCGCAAGCGCTCTCGGAAGGAGCCTGGCTTTGGAAGACATGACGGTTTTGAGACAGCGTGATCGCGTCGTTCATCTGATTGACGATGATGCGGATCTTCGCCATGCGCTGACCCAGTCCCTGCAGCTGGAGGGGCTGAGCGTGGTTGCCCATGCCGATGCCGGCGCGGTCTGCGACCTGCCGCTGCGCACGCTCTATGGCGTCATCGTCTCGGATATCCGCATGCCGGGCACGGACGGGCTCACGCTGATGCGCCAGATCCTGGCGATCGATCCGACCATGCCGGTGGTGCTGATCACCGGCCATGGCGATGTCCAGATGGCGGTGGAGGCGATGCGGGCGGGCGCCTATGATTTCATCGAGAAACCGTTCTCCGCCAACCGCCTGTTTTCGGTGGTGGAGCGGGCAATCGAAAAGCGCCGGCTGGTGCTGGAAAACCGGTCTCTGCGCAGTGCGCTTGAGGGCGGCGATGATCTGTCTTCGCGGCTGGTCGGTCGCAATCCGGCCATCCAGCATTTGCGGGCGCAGATTTCAGCCGTGGCCGAGACCGATGCGGATGTGCTGATTACCGGCGAGACCGGGACCGGCAAGGAAGTGGTGGCCCGCGCGCTGCATGATTTCGGGCCGCGGCGCAAAGGCAATTTCGTCGCCATCAACTGCGCAGCGCTGCCGGCCGACATCTTTGAATCGGAGCTGTTCGGCCATGAAGCCGGCGCCTTCACCGGGGCCCAGAAGTTGCGGATCGGTAAACTCGAGCATGCCAATGGCGGCACGGTATTTCTCGACGAGATCGAGTCGATGCCGATCGAGCTGCAGGCCAAGCTGCTGCGCGCCATCGAAGGCCGGATGATCGAACGGCTGGGATCGAACCGGCAGGTGTCGCTTGATGTCCGGTTCGTGGCGGCGACAAAGGCGGATCTCGAAAACAACCCGTCGTTCCGGACCGATCTCTACTACCGGCTCAACGTCATCACCCTTGAGATCCCGGCGCTCAGGGCGCGCAAGGATGACATTCCGCTGTTGTTCTTTCACATGGCGCGCGAGGCGCGGGCGCGCTACCGCCGCGAGATCCCGGATCTGACGCCGCCGATCGAGGCCGGGTTGCTGGCGCATGACTGGCCGGGCAATGTCCGCGAATTGCGCAATGTCGCCGACCGGTTCGTGCTGGGCATGTGGTCCGGTTTCGGCGCCGCGCCGGGCGCGGTGGTGGAGCCGGGATCGGGCAATCTGTCGGACCGGACCGACGCCTTCGAACGGGCGGTGATCGTGGCGGAAATCGCCCGCAATAATGGCGCGCTGAAGCCGACCTATGAGAGCCTGGGCATCTCGCGCAAAGGCCTTTACGAAAAGATGCGGCGGCTCGACATCAGCGCCGATGCCCGCGGAGATGGGTCATAGACCACCCACCGGTCCGGCTGGATGGGTTGTTTTGTACCCATCGCGCCGGCTTGACGCGCCGGCGCCAGGCCGTGTGATGTCCGCACAGGTGGGTTCTGAGCCCTTTTGCTCCCGTCTGCCCGTGCCATCCGAAGTGGCACAGGGATTGCTAACCTGTTAAGCTGAATGCGATGGACGGGAGGACATCGCCGGGAGGACGCTGGGTTTCGCACCCGGCCATTCTGGTTTTCTCCCACCTTCGCTTCGCTTGATACGTTCCGGGCCTTTTGCCCCAGTGGAGGATATTTCATGAAAAAGCTTCTTCTCGGCGCCGTTTCCGCCGCCGCACTCCTGCTCACCGCCAATGCAGCATCTGCCAATTGCGATGACGGCGAAATGGTCATCAAGTTCAGTCACGTCGTGGCTGCGACCGGTCACCCGAAGGGCGACGCGGCAACCCTGCTGGCCGAACGGGTCAACACGGAAATGAACGGCAAGGCCTGCATGGAAGTGTTCGCCAATTCGACGCTGTTTGACGACGACAAGGTGCTTGAAGCGCTGCTTCTGGGCGACGTCCAGCTTGCCGCGCCTTCGCTTTCCAAATTCGAAGCCTACACGCTGAAATATCGCCTGTTCGACCTGCCGTTCCTGTTCTCGAGCCTCAAGGCCGTTGACACATTCGTGCAGTCGGATTCGGGCAAGGGCCTGCTGACGGTGATGGAAGATGTCGGCTACACCGGCCTTGGCTACTGGTCCTCGGGCCTCAAGCAGTTCTCGGCCAACAAGCCGCTGCTCACACCATCGGATGCCAATGGCCTGAAATTCCGGGTCCAGACATCCGACGTCGCCGTGGCGATGATCGAAGCCATGGGCGGTTCGGCCCAGAAGCTAGCCTTCAAGGAAGTCTATGGCGCGCTTCAGACCGGTGTTGTCGACGGTCAGGAGAACTCCTGGTCGAACATCTACACCCAGAAGTTCTTCGAAGTGCAGGACGGCGTGACCGAAACCAACCACCAGCTCCTGGCCTATCTCTTGGTGACATCGACGGAATGGCTCAACAGCCTCGATGCCGATTTCCGTGACCAGTTCGTCAAGATCGCCGATGAAGTGACGATCGAAGCCAATGCCGCGGTCGCCGCGACGGAAGCAGCGAACCGTCAGAACATTCTTGATGCCGGCGGCACGATCCGCGAACTCAATGCCGAGCAGCGCAAGGCCTGGGTCGATGCGATGAAGCCGGTCTGGACCAAGTTCGAAGGCGATATCGGCACCGATCTGATCGAAGCTGCGGTGTCTTCCAACGACGCCAGCTAAGCCGGTTCTGATTGAAAAAGCGGATCCGGGGGACGTTCCCCCGGATCCAGTGACGCACATGCCAGCGGGCAGGCAGTCGGGGGGACGCCATGATTACATTCTTGCCTTATCTCATCATGTGCGCGGTGATCCTGGCGTTCTATCTCGCCGAACGCCGCAATCCGGACTCGGTCACGCGGTTCGAGGAAAACGTGCTCGCGATCATTCTGGCGCTGATCACGTTTGTTTCCTTCACCCAGGTTGTCGCCCGCTACGGCTTCAACAGCGGCTGGACCGGTGCGCTCGAGCTTACCCGCATCCTGTTTGCCTGGATGATCCTGTTCGGCATGAGCTATGGCCTCAAACAGGGCATGCATCTGGGTGTCGATGCACTGCTGCGGCTGTTTCCCAAGCCGGTGTTCCGTTTCTTTGCGATATTCGGCGCGGTCTGCGCCTTTCTCTATGCGGCCATCCTGATCGAATCCTCGTGGCTGGGCGTCCTTGGCGCCGACACGAGTGGCGGGGCGATGGTGTACTGGTCGAAAATGTACCAGATCGGCATCGGGCTCGATGACCTGCGCTATCCGGAATGGATGCAGGAGAGCTTCGGCCTGAGGGAGCGCGTGCAGCGCTGGATTGCCTATCTCATTCTCCCCGTCGGACTGGGCCTGTTCGGTTTTCGCGCGCTGCAGGCCATGGTGGCCATCTGGCGCGGCGACCGCGAATTGATCATTGCCGGACATGAGGCGGAAGACCTCGTTGCCGAAAACCGCAACGTGCTGAAGGACTGATCCGTCATGGAAACCACCATCCTGTTTGTGCTCGTTCTCGGGCTGCTGTTTGTCGGTGTGCCGGTGGCGGTGTCGCTAGGACTGTCGTCGATCATCCTGATCGCCTTTTTCTCCACCGATTCGATGTCGTCGGTTGCGATCCAGCTGTTCACGGCGTCGCAGAACTACACGCTTCTTGCCATTCCGTTCTTCGTGCTGGCCTCGGCCTTCATGTCGACCGGCGGCGTGGCCAAGCGCATCATCCGCTTTGCGATTGCAACTGTGGGGCATTTCCGTGGCGGCCTTGCAATGGCGAGCGTGCTCGCCTGCATGCTGTTTGCAGCGCTGTCGGGATCTTCGCCTGCTACCGTGGTCGCCATCGGCACCATCGCCATCGCCGGGATGCGGCAGGTCGGCTATTCCAAGGAATTCGCGGCCGGCATTATCGCCAATGCCGGAACGCTCGGCATTCTCATTCCGCCCTCGATCGTCATGGTGGTCTATGCGGCGGCAACCGATGTGTCGGTTGGCCGCATGTTCCTGGCTGGTGTGATCCCGGGCATCGTCGCGGGCGCGATGCTGATGATCGCGATCTATATCGTGGCGCGGATCAAGGGACTGCCGGCTGAACCCTGGCGCGGATTTGGCGAGATTGTCGCCGGCGGCAAGGAGGCCGGCTGGGGCCTGTTCCTGATCATCATCATCATCGGCGGCATTTATGGCGGGGTGTTCACTCCCACCGAAGCCGCGGCCGTGGCGGCAGTCTATTCGTTCTTCATCGCCATCTTCATCTACCGCGACATGGGACCGATGGCCGGCACGCCCTGGGTCAGCGAGACTGATTCAAAGCCTGCCCGCGCCGGCTTTTCCGGTGTCGTTTATGCCTTGGCGTTCTACTTCGTCTGGATGATCCTGTCGTTCTTTGCCACCAATGATTCCGAAACCATCACATTCGCCGGCCGGTCCAATCTAGGTCTGCTGATCTCATTCATCATCCTGGTGGCCTATACCACCTGGCGTGGCGACAAGGGTCTTACGGGCGTGCCGTCGGCGCTGCTTGCGGGATTGCCGGTATGGGGACGGAACCTCAAGCTGATGGGCCGCAATGCCGGCCGGGCGTTCTTCAACGAAGACACCCGCAAGGTGATGGTGGATGCGTCGAAGACCACCATCATGCTGATGTTCATCATCGTCAATGCGCTGCTGTTTGCGCATGTGCTGACATCGGAACGAGATCCCGGATGCCATCACCGAACTGATGCTGGGCTACGGCTTCACCTGGTTCACTTTCCTGATCGCGGTCAACATCCTGCTCCTGATCGGCGGCCAGTTCATGGAGCCCTCGGGGCTGCTGCTGATCGTGGCGCCGGTTGTGTTTCCGATCGCCATGGAACTCGGCGTCGATCCGGTGCATCTGGGCATCATCATGGTGGTCAACATGGAAATCGGCATGATCACCCCGCCGATCGGGCTCAACCTCTTCGTCACCTCGGGCATCACCGGCATGAGCCTGGTGCAGGTGGTGCGCGCGGCGATGCCGTTCGTCGCCGTGCTGTTCCTGTTCCTGATCATCGTCACCTATGTGCCGGTGCTGTCGACCTGGCTGCCCTATAGTCTGATGGGACCGGAGATCGTCACCAGATAGGTATTGGGAACCTCAGAGCAACAAAACCCAAATTCAAATTGGGGGCGCGCAAGCGCCCCTTTTTTTGTCCGGTTTCAAACGTCTGAATCTTGTCGGTTGACCGGGACCAGGGTTCCAGATCGCGATTCCGGACGTCCTTGATCGCGCTTCCGGGCGCGGCGGCGGGAAACATCCTGCCAGATGCACTCACCTGCGGCGGTATCGCTGCAGTTCAATCAAGCGCATCCCGAAGGAGCCCGCCATGCCGATGAACAAGAAACACGTCATCTATACCTATGCAATCCTCGCCGCCGTCGCGATTTTCGGCACATCGCTCATTGCCAAGTCCGAAAGCGAAGCCGGTCAAACCGCAGCCGCCACGGTCCGGACCCTGCAAGGCGAGGCAATCCCCGGAGGCGCCTTCGGGGTGGTCATCGTCGAAGACGCCCGCGAAGCCTCTCTGCTGCACTTGCGCGGCATTGCCGGCAGCGGCTTCGCGCTGCTTCGCGAGACCGGCGGTAAAAATTGCCTGCGGGTGCCGTTAAGATTTGTTGCCGGAGATTTCGGCGGAGACAGCATAGGCACCACCCGGGCCGAGACCATACGCCTGACGCTCAATGATGCAGGGCTTGTCCAGGCCCTGATTTCCGGGGACGACATCGTCAGCGACCAGTACCGTGTCGGCAGATCTTCGGATGACCAGATCGCCATTCAGGAAGGTCTGTCTGTCGGGCACGGCTTTGTGCTCAATCCGGGCAAGTCGCTGCTTGAGGATATGTTTGGCCCGGATGCCGATCAGGTTGTCTGCATCGCCGATTAGGCAGACGGCTTGCCGGCCCGGTATTGCGACGGAGTCACGCCGGTGACGCGGCGGAATTCGCCGTTGAAGCTGGACTTGCTGACAAAGCCCGCCTCCAGCATGATTTCGGTGACGGGAAGATCGGTTTCGCGCAGCAGCTTCTGCGCGTGCCGGATCCTATATCCGTTCATGTAGCGCGAAAAATTGTCATCGGTGCAGCGGTTGACGGCATTGGAAATCTGGCGGGCCGGAACCCCCATGCGCCGCGCGATGCGGACCAGGGTCAGGGTGTTGTCGGAGAACAGTCTGGTCTGCTCCATCATCGCGTCCAGAGCGGCCAGCAGCCGGCGGTCGTCTTCGGACGGCGCCGGTTGCGCGTGTTGGCGGGGTGCTCCGGCCATCGGCATGCGCAGTACCTGCGGCGCCACAATCAGCGCAACGGCGAAGCAGAATGCGGCCATGATTCCGGCCGCGCCCGACAGCAATTGCATCGCCTGGCCGTCGCCAGCCATGAGGATCGCTGCCCCGATCGAAAAATCCGCCACGACCATCAGGCCGAGCAGCGCAATGGTTGCGTAAAGCGCCGAGCGCATGACGGGCATCGCCTGGGGCGAGACATGGACGAAGTCGTCCGGATCCCGTCCCAGGAAGACGGCGATCCGGACCAGATAGACGGTGTTGAAGGCGAGAACGAAAATGTCGGCAGAGACCGGAAACGATGCCAGCATCGCAAGCTGGGCAGTGACCACGATCGCGGCATTGATCGCCAGCGGCCTTTTCAGCGCTTCACCATGTTCCTGCGTGAGTGCGAAAAACCCGAGATAGGCGGAGGGGCCGAGCAGCAGTGCAATCAATGGCTGGACAAGGCTGAGCCAGGTCATCGCGAAGGACAGCCGCAAGCCGACGAGCAGGCCGATGGCGGCAAGCGCCATCAGAAACACGCCGAAGAACATGCGAACAACCAGGGGCATTCTGCCGTTTGTCAGCAAGGCAACGGCGGCAATTGTCGCCAGGACGCTGACCAGCCAGGCTAAGGGAAGATTGACCATGATGGACATCAAGGCCCATGGGGCCCTGTCTCGGTTTCAAAATTGCCGGGAACAGCCGGCGTCCTTCCCTAACCTGTGCGGGCGGATGAAACAACGTCTCGGGCCGGGCGAGGACGCTCTCCTTGATCATCCGGTGATGGATGGATTCAGCAGAAGTCTTGTCTGAGGCCGTTGTGGCGCAGCTGAGGAGATTGCCGCCGCGGTGGTCGCGGTCGGCCTGCTGAGCCTGCCGGTGTTCGTCGGGTATGGACTGCTTTTCTCAAATCCGCGGATTGTGGCGATCTATGTCCGGCTCAGGCGCTGGTTCGAGGCGGTGTTCGCAATGGCCTTTGGCCTTGCCGGCGCCAAACTGCTTTCGCCCGGGCTCTGACCACGCCGACCGTGCCGATAAACGCGGATTTTGGAAGGTCGTCTCGTGCTGTCCAAAACCGAGAATAAGGGGCGAGAACCGGTCATTTCGTGTTAAGGTCTTGTTAAGATTTTGGGCGCAGCCTGATGATCAGGCATGCCTCTTACCTCCTCCCAAGAACGGCATGACGGATGAGGGCGGCGAAAGCCGCCCTTTATCTGTTTCGGGAGAGGCTCAGGTCTTGCTGCCTTCCAGAAAATGTCCGACGCGTGAAATCGCAGCTTGGATGTTGTCATCGGAGTTGGCGCAGGAGACGCGAATATAGCCTTCACCGAGAATTCCGAAGTCCGGACCGCCGATCAGGGCGACGCCGGCTTCTTCGAGAAGCGCGCTGGCAAGCGGCTTGGCCTTCCAGCCGGTGGCCGAGATGTTGGGGAAGGCATAAAAGGCGCCCTTGGGCAGGACGCAGGACACACCCGGCAGCGCATTGAGCAGATCCGTGACCAGCCGGCGACGGCGGTCGAAAGCCGTGAGCATTTCGGCCACTGCATCCTGAGGCCCGTCGATGGCGGCGATGCCGGCAAATTGCGAAGGCGCATTGACGCAGGACCAGCAGTTGACCGCGAGCTTGCGGACATAACCGATCAGGCTGTCGGGCCAGATCGACCAGCCCATGCGCCAGCCGGTCATCGCCCAGGTCTTGGACCAGCCATTGAGCACGATCAGCCGATCGCGGATTTCGGGATAGCTCAGCAGAGAGGTGTGGCGTTCGCCGTCATAGGTCATCACATCATAGATTTCGTCGGACATGATGACCACCTGCGGATGCGCAGCCAGGCCGGCAACAAGCTTGTCGATCTCGGTCTTCGGAGTGACGCCGCCGGTGGGGTTGGCCGGGGAATTGAGGATCAGCAGCCGGGTCTGCGGCGTGATCAGAGCCAGCGTTTCCTCGGCCGAAAAGGCAAAGCCGTTCTCTTCGCGCATCGGCACCGGAACCGGCCGCGCGCCGACATGCTCGATCATCGAGCGGTAGATCGGGAAGCCGGGGTCGGGATAGAGAATGTCGACGCCGGGCTCACCCAGCATGCGGATGGCCGCATACATGGTCGGCTTGCCGCCGGGCATGATCATCACCGATTCCGGCGAGATCTCGACACCGGTCATCGCCAGCGTCCGGCGGCACACGGCCTCGCGGGTCTTCAGCAAACCATTGGCGGGTGTGTAGCCATGATGACCATCGCGCAATGCCTTGACGGCGGCCTCGACGATATGGGCCGGGGTCTTGAAGTCCGGCTGGCCGATGCCGAGGTTGAGAATGTCCCGGCCCTGATTGGCGAGGTCGGTGGCGCGGGCCAGCACGGCGAAGGCATTTTCCTCGCCGATGCGGTCGAAAGCGGCGACTGGCTTTATCATCACGTTTTTTCCTGTCCGGATGGTTGTGTTGCGAACAAGAGTCATGTCCTATCCCGATGCGAAATTCAATTCAGGCGACCCCGATGCACGACTTGAGCAACTGGAAACCGCGCCCGGCTCCCGAAGGTTTCTCGGTGACGGGACGCCATGTGATGATCGAACCCTTTGATCGCGAGGTGCACGAAACTGCGCTCTGGGACGCGCTGGGTGGCATCGGCGTCAATGATCTGATCCGATATTTTCCCAATGGACCATTCGAACGGCCGAGCCAATTGTCAGACTTCCTGGCGGGCACCGTCAGGACGGGGGTGGTGGTCTGCATTTTCCGCAGCCGCCGGACAGGCGAGGTCGTCGGCATGGCGTCGCTGATGCGGCCCGATCCGGCCAATGGCGTGGTCGAGGTCGGCGCGGTTGCCCATGGCGCAGCGATGGCGCGCACGCCGATGTCGACGGAAGCGCATTACCTGATGGCGCGGCATGTGTTCGAGGATCTAGATTACCGCCGCTATGAGTGGAAGTGCCACAACGAGAATGCGCCCTCCAAGATCACCGCGATCCGGCTCGGCTTCCAGTTCGAAGGCGTCTTCCGCCAGCATATCGTGTCCAAGGGGGCAAACCGCGACACCGCCTGGTTCTCGATGATCGATGGCGAGTGGCCGGATCTCAAGGCTGCCTTCGAGGCATGGCTCGATCCTTCGAATTTCGGCTCCGATAGCCGCCAGAAGCAGCGGCTGGAGGAGATCCGGCAGGCTCGCCGATGAGGGGCTGCGCCGCGCCGGGGCAGATGAACAGGCTCGGGTCGAGGCATTCCAGCGCGCGGCCTATGCGCGCACCGAAGCCGCTGTCGGGGCGCGGGCGATCCCGCTCGAATGGGATTATGCAGCCATCATGAGGGAATGCGAGGTCTGGCTCGACGAGCATGACGGCGCGCTCACCGGGGTCCTGATCCTGCGGTTGATGGAGGACGGGCTATTCCTTGAATCCATCGGCACGGCGCCGCAGACCGCGGGAACGGGCAGGGGCCGCCTGCTGCTCGAGGCGACATTTGCGCGGGCGCGGGAGCTTGGGCTGGATCGCGTCGAACTGATCACCAACAGCCTCAACCCTGCGCTGGCGTGGTACCAGAGACAGGGCTTCACCATCGATCATGAGGATATTGCACCCGACCGGGTTGTGGTCCATATGTCCGCTGATGTCCCGGAGGCCGGTACCGGCATGCGGGACATCGGGGTGGTACAGTGAAGTTCGAAAGCAAGGCTCGCCTTGCCGCTGCCGCCAGTCAATGTTCAAGGGACGTGATCGTCACCAGACAAGGAATCGGTTCATGAGCGACCCTGCAACTTCAGGCCGGTCTGCGGCGATCGCCGCAGCCATCATTCTCGGCGGTACCGGGCTGGTGTTCTATTTCATGCCGGCAATGATGATAAGCCTGTCGGAAATCTCGCCCTGGCTGTCCTATGCCCTGGCGATCAGCTTCGTGCTGGCTTTCTTTGCAGTGTTCTGGCTGCGCGGCAAGCGTCAGCAAAAGCGCGACGACCGCCCGGAATAGACCGGTCAGGATTGCAGCGAGGCAGCGAGCAGCAGCATTCCGAGCGCAAACACCATCGCCGCTCCAGCGATTTCGATGAAGGTACCGACATGGCCGCCCATATTGGCGCCGGCCAGACGCACGGCTGCGCCCTTGGCCATCACCGCAAGCGTGGCCGGGGCTGACACCGTGATCGCGGTGCCGATCGCCATGGCGAAGGCCGAGACGATGCCAGCCAGCCAGAGCCCGTTGAGCATCGAGAATGTCAGCACGATCAAGGCGCCTGAACAGGGACGCAATCCCACGGCCACCACAGCGCCCCAGGCTTCGCGCAGGCTGAAATCCTTGCCCGAAATCAGGCCCGGATCTGGCAAGTGGGCATGACCGCACGAGGCGCAGACCTCACCTTCCGCGTGGGTGTGATGATCGTGGCCATGATCATGGGCATGGTGGTGATGTGCAGCATGGTGATGATGGTCATGATGGTGATCGTGATCATGGTCGTGATCCACATGCAGATGCTGGGGCAGCCCGGCAGCCACCAGCGCCGGTTGGACGCGGCGCAGGGAAAGCAGCTTGCGGCTCAACAGCCAGAGGCCGAAGGCGGCGATCAGCGCATAGCTGGCGACTTCCATGAAATGGGTTGCCTGGGTCATCGACACCGACAGGCCGCGCAGCAGGTAATAGGCGACGCCGACCACCGTGATCGCCGTCAGCGCCTGGAGCATGGACGAAAGCAGCGCCAGCACCACACCGCGCTTCAGCGCCACCTCGTTGGCGAGCATGTAGGACGATATCACCGCCTTGCCGTGGCCGGGGCCAGCGGCATGAAACACGCCATAGAGAAACGACAGGCCGACCAGCCCCCACATCTGCCAAGGGTCGGTGCGCATGGCTTTCAGCGAGCCGGTGAGCAACCGGTAGAAGGCCTGCTGCTGCTGATTGATCCAGTTGAGAAAGGACCCGCCAAATCCTGTGGGGGCAAAGGCGGGCTCGGCCGAGCCGATGCCGAGCGAGGACTGGGCATGGGCGACGCCGGCCAGAAGCACCAGCATTGCGGCCGATGCGAGGATGACGCGCAAGCGAACGGGTTTCATTGGCAATCAAGCTCCAGCCGCGTCGCGAGCAGCTTTGAAAGGTCATTGCTGGTGGTTGTCTCGAAGAAGGCTTCGGTCAGGGAGGCCTGGTTCTGCGCTATCACCTCGTCGGGGTCGGGCCGCACCACCTGACGCGTGCATTGGGTGGCGCCGCCGCCGGTCACCATCATGTCCTCGTCATTGATGAAATCGAGAGCTGCATACATGGTCGGATCGAACACGCCCACCGCAATCCTGCCGTCGAGCTGCAGCTCGGTCTTGGGCAGGACCGCGAAGAACATCAGCAGCTGGCCGTCCTGGTAGTCGACCTTGATCGCCTCGGGAAGCACGATTTCCCTGTCCGCGCCATTGACGGTGATGGTGGTGTAATAGTCGAATTCGGCCAGAGACTGGGTCACCATGTCGCCGATCTTGGCCAGTTCGGCGGGCTCAAGCACCATGTTGGCGTTCTCGTCAAAATCCAGGATGACGCTGGACGAGAACACCTCGTCAAACCGCCAGACATTGCGGAATTCCGTCACGCGGCCATCAGCGGATGTATCGATCTCAAGCCGGGCTTCGGCAAAGACATGCGGATGCGCCAAAACAGGCGTGGCAGCGAGAAGGGCAACAAGCGCCGTGGCGGCCGGCAGGTGTCGCGTCAAGTGCATGGTCATGATTGGCCAATCTGTTTGTGCCGTTGCGGATGGTGTGGTGGCACCGAATTTGGACGAAAATCCGGCAGGTCCGGAATTATCCGGAAACCGGATTCATTGATTGTTCTTGAACCACTGGTTCAGGAAGTCGACGAAGGCGCGAACCTTGGCGGGCAGATAGCGGCGATGCGGGTAAATCGCATAGATACCGCGATCATGGGAAAGGTACTCTTCAAGGATCGGCACCAGCGTGCCGACCGGCTGGCGTTCCCGGAAAATGAAGTCAGGCAGAATCGCCACACCCAGCCCGGCTTCGGCTGCGCGCATGGCCGTCAGCGGGCTGTTGACCTCGAGCCGGCCATGGACAGTGACGGAGAAGGACGAACCGTCCTTGTTCTCAAAACGCCAGTTGTTCAGCGTCCGGCCATTGGTGTCGACAATGCAGGGGACATTGGCAAGCTGGGACGGGTGGGTGATCGGCCCGTGCTTTTCCAGAAACTCCGGTGACGCGCAGGCAATCAGCGAAAAGGAGGACAGCTTGCGGGCGATGAGACCGGAATCCTCGAGCTTGGTGATGCGGATCGCCACGTCATAGCCTTCCTCGACCAGGTCGACGAAACGATCATCGGAGATGATTTCCAGGCTGACATCCGGGTGGGCGGCGGCGAACTCGATCAGCGACCGGCCGATGGCGGCATCGGCGAAGGTGCGTGGAGCCGACACCCGGATGCGGCCCTTGAGATCCGTCGAGCCTTCGCGCACCAGATCGGCGAGATTGTCGATTTCCTTGAGAATGTCGGAGGCGGTGCGGAAATAGATATGCCCGGCCTCGGTCAGGGAAAACTGCCTGGTGGTGCGGTTGAGCAGCAAGGCTCCCAGGTCGTCCTCGAGTTCGCGGACATATTTCGACAGCAGCGCCTTGGAGCGGCCAACCTTGCGGGCGGCGGCCGAGAAGCCTTCGGCCTCGACCACGTCGATAAAGGCGCGAATCCGGGTCAATGTATCCATGAAAGGCTGATCCTTGAGGTTCGCGCCGGGCCGGGGCAGACGCTGTCAATGTCGTTGCAATTGAACAGGTACCGGATATTCGTTCAGAATACGCGTTTTTCAAGGGGCAAAGGCAAAACAGCCGATCGTTGCAGCGCGATAAAGGATCTCGCGTGAGTTGTGCATTTGGCAAATACTGGTGCCGGCAAAGCGGATGCGGCCACTGCCCCGGGTTGGAGCAGCGGCCGCATCTGCCGGCGCAAGACGCGTGAAACCGGAGGGGATTTCGAGTGGATGCGGCTTGCGTGGGGTGAGACAGCGCCGCAGCTCGAAACGGTGCGGCGCTGCCATCAGGTTGCTAGGAGCTCAGAATGCGATCCCGCCGCCGGAGTAGACAGGACCCGCCGGATATTTCTTGGCAGCGGCGTTGTCTTCGCGGTCAAAGCTCGACGTTGCGGAGCAGTCGATGTTTGCCTTGGCGGCCTTGGCCGGCGCGGTGACGCAAAGGTCGGCCTGGGTGCCGGCGGTTTCGGCAAGGGAAGCCGAGGCGGTGAAGGGCAGGACAGCGGCAAGAGAAAGGGCCAGGGCTGCGGTCAGGTTTTTCATGATTGTCTCCTTTGAGAGCGGGTTTGAATGTGTCTGGCCTGTGCCGCTGTTACTGGAGGACTGAGCGGTACCGGCGATGACAGCAATCTGGGGATTGGACGGCCCTAACGCCCCGCGACTTTGAAATCCGCAGCAGAAGTTTCATTTTCGACGCGACAATTCCGGAATCGATTGGACTGTTCGGGCGATCGTCCTTATCTCGGAGCCATGCTGACGCGCACCAGTTCCGGTGATGCGCAATTCGCGGACCGAACATGTCAATCGAACTGACCCTGGCCGGATTTGTCGACCTCATCCTGCGCGGTGCGACCTTCGGAATCCTGTTGCTGCTCGTGACGCGTTTCCTGCGGCGTCCGGATTTCGGCCCGCTGTGCCTCACCGGCGTGCTGTTCGGCGTCACCGGTCTGGTCGAAATCCTGCTCAACGCCCCGACGATTGTCGAGATGCTGGCGCCACCCGGTGGCCTGGTGCTGACATTCCAGCAAATGCATTTCATCTTTCTCTGGTGGTTCGTCATGGCGCTGTTTGACGACCGCTTCAGCTGGCATGCGGCCATGTTCTGGCCGATGGCTATTGCCATTCCGCTGGTTACAGGCGCAGTTTTCGCGCCGGAAGGCTTGCGGTTGTCTTTCACTGTCGGACTGGTGGTGATGAACGCGACATTGCTCGGCCTGATCATTTACCGGGCACTGCGCAACCGGGCCAGCGACCTGATCGAAGATCGTCGCCGCTTCAGCCTGGCGCTGGCGTTCACGGTGCCGCCCTTCACCCTGTTCGTGTTCGTCGCCAACCTGATCAGCATCGAGGCGCCGCTCAATGCGGAATTGTGCCTGATCTATTCAGCCGTCTATTTCTGCCTGGCCCTGGGGTTCTCCTACTGGCTGACCGCGCTGAAGGACGGCCTGTTCCAGCGCCCGGTCAACGGGGCGGTTGCCGAAGCCGGCCGTGGCGAATTGTCGGCAGCCGATCGGCTGGAGCTGGACCGGGTGGTCAAGGCAATGGATGGCGGGCTCTATCTCGAACCGGGCCTGACCATTGGCGCGCTGGCCGATCTGTTGTCCGTTCCCGAGCACCGGCTGCGGCGGCTGATCAATGGCGGCCTCGGTTACCGCAATTTCGCGGCGTTCGTGAATGATTACCGGATCCGCGAAGCCAAGCGGAGGCTGTCGGATCCGGAGATGGCGCGCGAGCAGATCATCCAGCACGCCTTCAGCCTCGGCTACGCGTCACTGGCACCGTTCAACCGGGCTTTCCGCGAGCGTGTCGGGGTCAGCCCGACGGAATATCGCGAAAACGCGCTGGCCGGCGTCATCACCCATTAGGCGACTGGCCGGCAGCAGGCCTGCGCTTACTTGACCGAGGCGGCAATGGCGTCGACCGACCGCAGCGACAGGGCCGCGATGGTCAGCGTCGGATTGGCCGTGGCCGAGGTCGGGAAGGTGCCTGAACCGAGCAGGAACAGATTGCGGTGATCGAAGCTGCGCTGGTCGGCGTCAACCACGGCGGAGCCGGCATCGGACCCCATTCTCACGGTGCCGATGATGTGCCCTGATCCCTGGATGACGGAGGAATGCTGCACGTCGGTCGCGCCCAGGGCGGCAAACACCTCATTATGCGCAGCTTCCGCGGCGTCGAGACCCTTGCGGGTATATTCATCGAAATCATAGTGGATGCGGGGCAGGGGCACGCCGTTGGCATCACGCTTCTTCGGATCAAGCGTCACGCGGTTTTCGGCGTCGGGGGACTGTTCGATCAGCGATGCGAGACGGATCTGGCGAGAGGTCAGATCCTTAATTGCCGCGTCAAGCTCTTCGCCGCGCAGGCCCTGTGCAGCGAGGTCCGACGCCGTGGTGGTCGGTGCGCCGGTCGGCCAGCTGTGGCCGTCATTGCCGATTTCAATGCGGAATGCGCCGCGTTCCTTTCGGAACTCGCCGTCACGCAGGTTTTCGATGCCTGAGGTGGCCAGCGGTCCGCGATAGGGCCAGACCGGTTCGGCGGCCATGGCCCAGCTCAGGCGGGACGGGTGGTCCATCAGGTTGCGGCCGACCTGGTCGGAACTGTTGGACACGCCATTGGGCGCCTTTTCCTGAGCAGAGTTCAGCAGCAGCCGGGGTGTTTCGAGCGCGTGGGCTGCGACAATGACCACCTTGCCCGATGCCGTGCCGGTGGTTCCGTCGGCGCGTCGGAAGTCGACCGAGGCAATCTCGCCGTCCTCGCCGACATTTAGCCCGGTGGCGGTGGTCTGTTCGTGGACCTTTGCGCCGGCCTGTTCGGCAAGGGCGACGTGGACGGTGGCGTCGTATTTGGCCTGGATCGGACATATCGGGATGCAGGAATTGTTGCCGCAGCATTCGGGCCGGTCCCCGTGAAAGACGGAATTGCGCCCCTGCGGGGTGGCGCGGACCTGATAGGCGGTGCCATCCAGCGCCGAGGCGAAATGCTTGTCGAGATAGGTCATCGGAATTTGCGGCATCGGGAACTCGCCCGAGCGCGGCGAGCCCAGGTCCTCGGCAGAATCGCCGGCAACCCCGATCTCGTTTTCCGCGGCCAGATAGAACGGCTCAAGATCATCATAGCTGATCGGCCAGTCGACGCCGTGGCCGTAAAGGGTTTTCAGCTTGAAATCCGAAGGCAGGTTGCGCAGCGTGGTGCCGAGCCAGTGCCAAGTGGTGCCGCCGACCACCTTGATATAGGTGGAGCGGAACAGTTCCGGGCCGGTCTGCTGGTAGAAATCCTCGATACGGTGGGTCAGCGGATGCGAGGCTGTCGGGTCGTTCGGATAGGCCGATTCCGGCACCTTGATCTTGGCGTTCCAGAATTTCTCGACCGCTTCGTAGCGGTCAATCCGCTTGCCGGTTTCGAGAAAGGCGACGCTGAGGCCCTTGGCGGCGAGCTTGGCGCCTGCAATGGCTCCTGCCACGCCAGTGCCGATGATGAGAATGTCTGCGGTGATGTCATTGGCCATAATGCTGGCTCCCGGGAATATCTGAAATATGGACGAATATAAAAGCGTCAGCTTTCCGGAGGATCGGCCCAGTAGCCGGTTTCCCCGCCGCAATAGCCCATCGGCTTGGTATAGCTCATCGCCGGCCACATCAGGGCTTCGGTATAGGTGATCACCTCTTCGCTGTCGGGGTCGGGCGAAACGCCGCTGTACCAGGAGGCGACTACCTCGTTGCCCAGTTCCGGATCTGCATCACCCTCTGCGAGTGCGGCAAGGTCGTCGCCCTTGCCGATGGCCTTGAAAGCCTCAAACATCTTCAGGGCGTCGTCGGCGGAAAGGTCGGAGTGGCCGGTGAGCTTTTTGGACAATTCCAGAAAGCCGTCGGCATCGATGGTGGCGGCAAAGGCATTGTTTGGAAATTGAGCGAAGGCAGACGCGGCCAGGGCCGATCCTCCGATCAGAATGCTGCGCCGGGTGGCGTTCAGCGGGAGGGTGGACTTTGGCTTGGTCATGAAAATCTCCTTGCTGGTCCTGTTTCCCAACGCCGGGTGCCGAAAATGGTTCCGTCTTCCTCGTGCCCCGGCAGACACGCCCGATTTGCGCTGAAGTGGCGCCATTGTGCCACAGATTGACAATCATTGCTGGCATACCTATTTGAGCTCCCTCGGGTCTGGAGCCCCGGCCGTTCGCAGGCATTGTGCCATGGTGAAGTCTCCAGCTTTCGAGCAGTCACCTTTTCGATGACATGCCAGATGGCGGAACGCGGACACCCCTCACTTGCGGCATGCACGACCAGGAGACCTGTCATGCGTGATTTCACGCCTTTGCCAAATTTGAATATATTGAAAGACCAGGCGCGCCGCCTGCGAAGCCGGCTACAGTCCAATGGTGAAACCATCGGCCACTCGAAGGCGCTTGAGCTGATCGCCGCGCAGCACGGGTTCAACGACTGGAACACCCTGCATGCGGCGCTGGGCAACCGGCCCGGACCCGAAAGCCTCGCGCCCGGCAGCCGTGTCAGCGGTGCCTATCTGGGACAGCCCTTTACCGCCAGAATAGTCGGCATCCAGGCGATCACCTCGACGCCGGGACATTTCCGGGTGTCGCTGGATCTGGATGAAGCCGTCGATGTTGTCACCTTCGACAGCTTCTCGGCCTTTCGGAAACGGGTCAACGGGGTGATCGGCAAGGACGGCGTCAGCCGGGCGCGCACCTCCAACGGACGTCCGCAACTGGAGCTGTCCTGGGGCTGACCGGGAAAGGTTTCAGCCTGCTATGTCGACCACGCCGCAATCGCCTGCTTGTGATCCAAACGCGAGCAGGCGACCAGTCTTGTTCCAGGCCAAGCCCGTGACCGGTCCCTTGCCCGGACGCCGCAGCAGGGCTTCCTTGCTGTCGGCAATGCGGACGGCGAGCACCATGCCGTCGCCGAACCCGATGGCGACGAGATCCTCGACCGGGTGACAGGCAACGCAGGTCACCATCGTGTCGGCGCGCTGGCCGAGTTCCAGCGGGCCCTTGCCCATGGGGCCGTCCTTGCCCGAAAACGGCCAGACAATTGCCGACGATGCCCCGGAGGAGGCCAGCCATTTGCCCTTGTTGGACCAGGACAGCGATTTGACCTTGGCCGGATAGCCGGTCATGCGCATGTGGCGCTGTTCGGTGCCGGGCTTGCCGTCAAGCCTCCAGCCATGCAGCGCGTTTTCCTGCATGGCGGTGACCAGAAACCGGCCGTCGGGGCTGAACATCACCTGATTGTGGGCGCCCTTCCATTCAAAATCGATCGCCGGCGCACTGCCTTGCACAAAGACCAGAGACACGCCGTTGTAGCGTGCCATCGCCAGCCGCAGCCCCTTGGGCGCAAAGCCAAGGCCCTCGATGGTGCGGGCCTGCTCGAATGTCCGCTCTGTTCCGTCAGCCAACAATACCGTGGCCGTGCGGCCATCGGCAAAGGCAACAACGCCTTGCGGCCCGGCGGCTACCGCGTTGACCCATTTGCGGGCAGCGGGGCGCAGCGTGGTTTCGGTTCCGTCGGCGTCAAGCCGCATCACCTTGCCGTCTTCGCCGCCGCTGATCAGGCTCTTGCCATCGAGGGTGACGGCTGTGGCAAGCAAGCCGTCATGGAGGTCATGGCGGTGGGTTCCGTGGTCAAGGCGGACCACCTGACCCGAGGCCAGCGCAAAGACCGGAACGTCTTCTAGAAATGCGACGGCAAGGCAGTGGTCATCAAGGTCAATCGGGGCAACAGTTGGCATGATCGAATTCCCTCAGGCCTGGCAGGCCAGGAAGGTGCGCTCGAGCTTCTCGCGGTCAAGATCCCGGCCGATGAAGACGATGCGGCTTTCGCGCTTCTCGTCCTCTTTCCAGGCGCGTTGATGATCGCCCTCGACGATCATGTGGATGCCCTGGATGATGTAGCGGTCGGCATCATCTTCAAAGGCGATGATGCCCTTGAGCCGGAGTATGTTGGGACCGTCCAGCTGGGTGATCTTTTCGATCCAGGGAAAGAACCGCTTCGGGTTGAGCGGCCCGGCGCGCAGCGAGATCGACTCGATGGTGGCATCGTGAATATCGGACGGGGCGGCATGATCATGATGGCTATGACCGTGGTGGTCATGCCCGTGATCATGGTGATGGTGGTCATGATCATGTTCGCAATCCGGGGTGCAGGCATGATCGGGGTGATCGTGATCGAGGAAATGCGGATCGTTGTCGAGCGCACGGCTCAAATCAAAGGCGCCACGGTCAAGCACGGCATCAAGCGGGACGGCGGCGCGTTCGGTGCGGTGAATACGGGCTGACGGATTGATCGCCCGCACGGTGCGTTCGATGGCTTCGAGCTGTTCCGGCGTGACCAGATCGGTCTTGTTGAGGATCACCACATCGGCGAAGGCGATCTGGTCTTCGGCTTCGCGGCTGTCCTTGAGGCGGGCCGGCAGATGCAGGGCGTCGACCAAGGCGACGACGGCATCGAGCTTGGTCTTGGCGCGAACGTCCTCGTCCATGAAAAAAGTCTGAGCGACGGGAACGGGATCAGCGAGGCCGGTGGTCTCGACGATGATGGCGTCGAACCGGCCGGGGCGGCGCATCAGGCCTTCGACAACGCGGATCAGGTCGCCGCGCACGGTGCAGCAGACGCAGCCATTGTTCATCTCGTAGATTTCCTCGTCGGATTCCACGATCAGGTCATTGTCGATGCCGATTTCGCCGAATTCATTGACGATCACCGCATAGCGCTTGCCGTGCGGCTCGGAGAGAATCCGGTTGAGCAGGGTGGTCTTGCCGGCGCCGAGATAACCCGTCAGCACGGTCACGGGGATGGGGGCCACGGGGATGGAGACTGGCGCTTCGCTCATGAGTTCTCTCTGTCAGAAATGGGTGTTTGACCCCATATAGGCGTTTCGCCCGGCTTATGCCACTCACAAGGAAATGATGTGGTGTGCGAGCGCCAGCCCGGACTGATGCGCGGACTCCGCCCTGGCCGCAATACACCAGTCGCCGCAGGCAAACAGCGTATCGTCGGCATTGCCGATGAAGGGTTTTCCGAGCGGTTTTTCCACCAGCGCATGGAGCCAGCGATGGGTTTCAAAATGGACAGGTGTTGGCAGATCCGCACCAAGCCCGGTTTCGATCCGCATCGCTTCAAGCATCGCAGATCTGACAGAGTCCGGACCGGCTTGCATCTGGGCCCGGCTCCATTGCGGTGTTGCATGCAGCACGAAGGTTTCGCCGCTGCGGCCGGGTTTTGTCCCGTTGCGGACAATCAACGACAAAATGCTGCCGTCGCGGCCTCTGAGCAGATCCGGCACCCCCGGCAAAGGCGCCTCGAACGCCAACATCGCTGTCCAGCAAGGCGCCATGCCGACCTGGTTCAAGGGGGAAAATGCCGGGTCCAAGGGCCCAAGCAGAACGAAGGCCTGCGGCGCGGGGATGGCGGCGATGACCCGCGATGCCGAAAAGATCACGGGACTACCGCCTTCCGTTTCCGCATGAACCAGACAGTGCCCTGTCTGCTTCTCGATCCGCATCGCACGGGTCTTGAACCGGATATCGAGAGGCCGGGCCAGGGCCTTGCCGAGCGCCGACATCGAGGGTTGCCCGACCCACCAGTCGCCGCTTCGGTCCTTGCCGCCGGGTTGCCATTTGGCCATGTCGCCTGTTTGGGAAAGCTGATTGATCAGGCCGGTGAATTCCGGCGTTCGACAGGTCAGGTATTGCGCGCCGTGATCGAATGCGCCATGCGCGCTGCGGCGGGTCGAAAGCCTGCCGCCGGGCGATTTCGATTTCTCGACAATCACCACCGTCCTGCCGGCATTTGCCAGCTGGCGCGCGAGCGTCAATCCGGCCAGGCCGGCGCCTATGACAACAATATCGGCGTCGGACATGGCATTTACCTATCTGAATGCGGGTGAAATCCTGTCTCTCACAAACTAGCAACAATCCGCGCAATTCAAGGCAGGCTGATCATCGGGCTCTAGGTGAGTTCGTCCACATCGAATGCGGCCATATCGGCAAGCAACTGGCTAAGCCCTTCGACGACGTGGGCGAGGATGGCTTCGCCTTTTTCGGCCGTTGCCAGGCTGGCCTTGCCGACGGCGCCGTCCTTGTTGAGGTCGGACATTTTCCAGCCGAAGGCGTGGGGTCCATAGGCGCGCAGATGGGTAAATCTCCGGGCGTATTCCGCCTGCCGCGAGGGGAAATCCTGCAGCGCGTTCAGCCCAACAAGATCGGGTCGAATGGCCAGCATCACAGAGGTTTCGATATCGCCGGCATGGATGTCGAGGGCCTTGTCCTGCGGGCTGATGATGCCCGGGGGAACGCCGAAGCGGGTCCAGCTGGTCGCAACCACCAGTATGTTGAAGCGCACGCGCGCTTCGGTGGCGACGAGGGTCAAAAGCGGTGCGTTGCCGCCATGGGCGTTGAGCAGCATCAACCGGTCCATTCCCCGATCCGCACATCTGGCGGCGATGCCGAGCCAGCGTTCGACGGCCTCGTGATAGGTAAGGCTTTGGGTGCCAGGCACATCCATGTGTTCGATGGAGTAGCCGACCGGCTCGACGGGGAGCAACAGCGGATCGACGGGCGATGGCGCTGAAGCGACAAGCCGTTGCGCGACGGCTTCGGCAATCAGTGCATCTGTTTCAAACGGCAGGTGCGGACCGTGCTGCTCATGGGCGCCCAGGGGTAGTATCGCGATCGGCACGGATTGTTCGGGCATAAGGTGGTTTTTCCGCTCAGGCTTGGTTAGGGTTTGGACACTAGAACGCTTCATGGTGAGATGAAACCATCAAGCGCCCCAGGGTGATGGAACAAAGTCCGCGAGAAGGAGCTGTCCATGTCCGGAAAAAGAAGAACAAGGTCAAAAAGACCGACAAGTCCGATCAGGCCGAAGCGCTGTCGATGATCACCCAGGTTGCCCGGAACGCCCGGACCGCGCTGTCGCGTCATCTGCTGGATCTCGGTCTTTATGCCGGCCAGGATTCAGTGATGCTGGCGCTGGACGCCGAGGACGGACAGACGCCGGGATCCATCGCGGCCTTGCTGGGCGTGAAGGCGCCGACCATCACCAAGACCATCGGACGGCTGGCTGCTCAAGGCTTTGTGCGGCGGCAGAGCTCGCCGGATGACGGCCGGATGATGCTTGTGTTCCTGACGGATGCGGGCCGCGACCAGATCCGGTCGGTGCGAAAGTCGCAGCGCCGGGCGGAAAAGGCGGCCTTTGCCGGATTGAAGAAAAAGGAGGTTGCCGAACTTCTCGATCTTCTGTCCCGGGTGGACGCCAGTATTGCCGCAACCCTGGGACTTGCTGGTGCGCCATCAGCGGATAATGCCGCGGAAATCCGCGCCCGGCGTGTTGTGGGCGAGGGCGGGAACGGCGAAGACGACCTGCCTTCGCAAACTGACTGATTGCCAGTGCGGTTTAAACCTTTTAAGTTTGTTTAAACGTTTGAATCGGAGCATTGCTCCGGCGGGGGAAATTGCATTTGGCTCAGAAGATAAAACTCTCAACCATTGCCGAGGCCCTGGGGCTCTCGACGGCAACGGTCTCGCTGGCGCTGCGTGACAGTCCGCTTGTCGCTGACGTGACCCGGGACCGGATCAAGGAAAAGGCCATCGAGCTCGGCTATATCTACAACCGCCGGGCGGCATCGCTGAGAACATCGCGCTCCGGCATTATCGGTGTCGTGGTGCACGACATCATGAACCCGTTCTATGCGGAAATTCTCAAGTCGATCGAGACCGAGCTCGACCGCAGCCGTCAGACATTCATTCTGTCCAACCATTATGATTCGGTCGAAAAGCAGCGCAATTTCATCGAGACCCTGCTGCAGCTGGGCGGCGATGGCGTGATCATGTCGCCGGCGATCGGAACGCCGGCCTCGGACATCCGGCTGGCGGAGGACAACGGCATGCCCGCGATCCTGATCGCGCGATCGGTGCCGGAAATCGATGTGCCGACCTTTCGCGGCGATGACGCCTTCGGAACCTCGCTTGCGACCAATCACCTGATCAGTCTGGGCCACACCCGCATCGCCATGATCGGCGGCACCGACCACACATCGACCGGGCGGGACCGTTATGCCGGCTATGCCGATGCCCTGCGCAAGGCCGGTCTCGAGGTTGATCCGGCGCTGCGCATTCCCGGGCCGCGAACAAAGCAGAGCGGCTTTGAAGCGGCTGTGAATTTTCTCGCCAATCCGTTAAAACCGACTGCAGCCGTGTGCTGGAACGATCTTGTAGCCATTGGAATGATGAATGGCATCGCGCGTGCAGGCCTTACGCCTGGAAAGGATATTTCTGTGACTGGATATGACGACCTCGAGGAAGCGGCGATTGCAACGCCCGCTTTGACTACGGTGTGGAACGGACAATCTGAAGTCGGCCGCTTTGCCGCCCGGGCGCTGCTCGACAAGCTCAATGGCTCGAGCGAGGCCGATGGCTTGCACCTGATCAAGCCGGAGATGCGCATAAGGCAATCAACTTCACCGCTGAACCCGGGAGCTGGCCGATGAGCGCGACACGTCCGACAGTCCTGATCCCCGGCAATATCAATGCCCGCGTCCGTGAGCGGGTCGAAGCCGAATTCGATGCCGTTGCCATCGCATCAGCAGACGCCTCGCTGATGGATGCGGAAGCCCGTGCCAAGATCAGCGGCATTGCCTGTTCGACCGCGATCAACGCAGACTTCATCGATGCTTTTCCGAACCTGTCGATCATCGCAAGTTTCGGCGTCGGATACGATGCGGTGGACGCCAAGCATGCCGCCAGCCGCGGCGTCATGGTCAGCAATACACCGGACGTGCTGTCCGACGAGGTTGCCGACACCACCGTCGGCCTGCTGCTCAACACGCTGCGCGAATTCCCCAAGGCGGAAGCCTATCTGCGCGCCGGCCGCTGGGCCGCGGAGGGGGCTTACCCGCTGACGCCGCTGACCTTGCGTGGCCGGACGGTCGGCATCTTCGGGCTGGGACGGATCGGGCTTTCGATTGCCCAGCGGCTCGAAGCCTTCGGTCTGCCGATCCACTACCACACCCGCACCAAGCGCAATGATGTGGATTACCCATGGCATGACAGCCTGGCCAGCCTGGCCGCGGCTGTCGACACTTTGATTGTGGTGGTGCCGGGCGGTGCTGCCACCGAGAAGGCGGTCAATGCCGAGATCCTCGGCGCGCTTGGTCCCAATGGCGTGCTGATCAGTGTCGGTCGCGGATCGACCATCGACGAGCCGGCGCTGATTGCCGCACTTGCCGAGCGCATGATCGCCGCGGCCGGACTGGATGTCTTTGCTGATGAGCCGAATGTGCCGCAGGCGCTGATGGATCTGCCCAATGCCTGCCTGCTGCCGCATGTGGCCTCGGCGTCGGTCTCGACACGCAATGCCATGGCCGATCTTGTGGTGGACAACCTTGCCGCATGGCTCGATGGCCGTCCGGCGCTGACACCGGTGCCTGAATGCGCGGCGCTGGACAGAAAACCATCCTGACTGAATGCCTGACCGAGGCTGCGGGTTACTCCGCAGCCTCGGCGGGACGGGCATGCCGGGCGCGCACAGCGTCGCCGAAGGCCGCAAATATCTTGTCCGAAATGGTGTCGCTGCCCACCCAGTATTCCGGATGCCACTGCACGCCGATGGCAAAGCCCGGCGCGTCGATGACGCTGACAGCTTCGACCGTGCCATCCTCGGCAACCGCTTCAACGGCCAGCCGTGGCGCTAGTTTCGAAATCGCCTGGCGGTGAAGCGAGTTCACCCGGACCTCGCCATCGCCGACGATCGAGGCCAGGCAACTGCCTTGCTTCACCGTGATCGAGTGCCGGATGCCGAAGGCGATATCGCGGTCTTCGGTCTCGGGCTTGCGGTGATCGAACCGCCCCGGAAGCTCCTGGATTTCCGTGGCGAGTGATCCGCCAAGCGCGACATTGAGCTCCTGAATGCCGCGGCAGATTGCCAGCAGCGGGATGCCGCGCTCGATCGAGCGGCGGATCAGCGCCATGGAGAGCCGGTCACGGGCCGGATCAAACGGGCCGTGGTGTTCGGTCTCTTCCTCTCCATAATGGGAGGGGTGCACATTGGTGCGCGAGCCGGAGATCAGGACGCCGTCGACCCGGTCGAGCACCATGTCGACATCGGTTCCGTCCGTCAGGGCCGGCACAATCAGCGGCAGGACATCCGAGCCGTTGACGGCAGCCATGATGTACTGGTCCGGCGCGGCGTGCCACACATAGCCGTCGAGGCTGCGAATGTCGGCCGGTATCGCAACAAGTCCGCTGTGCATAGCGTCATTCCTTTGGTCTGTGGAGCTGCCGGCGTGTATCCGGCCCTATTGGTTTTCACGTTTCACGCGGATTTTGTCAATTCGGCGAATGGGTGCTCCGGCGGCATTATTTTCCGGTGCTCCGGGGACGGTTCGACCGACTGACCGACTGGTCAAAAATCCTGACCTTTGCCACGGTATTTGCGGCCTTTCGCTTGAAAGGCCCGGCGCAACATGGTTATGTCCAGCAAGGTCGCCGGGCTATTACCGTCAATAATCATTCGGGCTCGCGGCTTCGCTTCAACTGGGAGGTTTTTTATGGATCGTCGTTCATTTATCAAGAAGGCTGGGGTAGCCGGTGCAGGCGCTGCAGCTGCCACCACGCTGGCCGCACCGGCCATTGCACAGACAATGCCGAAAATTACATGGCGCATGACGTCTTCGTTCCCCAAGTCGCTGGACACCATTTATGGTGCTGCCGAGACCCTGGCGGATCACGTCAGAGCGGCTACCGACGGAAACTTTGATATCCAGGTCTTCGCCGGCGGCGAAATCGTTCCCGGCCTTCAGGCTGTTGATGCCGTCTCCGATGGCACCGTCGAAATGTGCCACACCGCGTCCTATTACTACTGGGGCAAGGACGCCACCTTCCAGCTCGGCACCGCGACACCGTTCGTGATGAATTCGCGCATGCAGAATGCCTGGTTCATCGAAGGCGGCGGCACCGACATGCTGAACGAATTCTACAACACCCAGGGCCTGCACGGGATTCCTTGCGGCAACACCGGCGCCCAGATGGGCGGTTGGTTCCGCAAGGAAATCAACACCGTTGCCGACCTTGATGGCCTCAAGATGCGCATCGGCGGATTTGCCGGCAAGATCCTCGGCAAGCTCGGCGTTGCGCCGCAGCAGATCGCCGGCGGCGACATCTATGCTGCGCTGGAAAAGGGCACCATCGACGCCACCGAGTGGGTCGGACCCTATGATGACCAGAAGCTCGGCTTCAACAAGGTCGCCAAATACTACTACTACCCGGGTTGGTGGGAAGGTGGCGCTGCGCTGCACGCGTTTACGAACCTGGAAAAGTACAACGAACTGCCGGCGCATTATCAGGCGATCCTGGCCAATGCCAGCTATTTTGCCAATGCGACCATGCTGGCAAAATACGACACCAAGAACCCGACTGCATTGAAGGAACTGGTGGCCGACGGCGCCGTGCTGCGTCCGTTCAGCCAGGAAGTTCTTGATGCCTGCAACGCTGCGACCCAGGAAGTCTATGCTGAAGTGACGGCCGAAAACCCGACCTTCAAGAAGATCTACGACTCGCAGCTCGCCTATGCCAAGGATGCCTATCTCTGGCAGCAGCTGTCGGAATACACTTTCGACACCTACATGATGATCCAGCAGCGTTCAGGCAAGCTCTAAGCTTTCCTGCCTGACTGTCTTGAACCCCGGAGATGGCAACGTCTCCGGGGTTTTTTGTTGCCCTGAGACCATGGCCCCGGCGTGACGGCAACCGGCGGCCGATATTCCTGTGGCACCGTTCGGCCTTGCGCGGCTTGCCGTCACGTCGCCAGCGATCGATCGGCCGGGCAGGACCTGGGCAGGCAGGACATGGAACAGCGGGCGCCGCATGCAAAAAGCCCGAGATCGTGGTCCCGGGCTTTCTCATATGCTCGATGATGGCTCAGTTGAAATTCGGCGGCTGGCTCAGATCCATACCCGGTGCGGGCTCTTCCGGAACAGCCGGCTCGGCGCCGGGCATGCCAAGGCTTGGCAGCGTCAGTCCGGGCAAGCCATTGCCGCCATTCTCGCCCAGGGACGGCAGTGTCATGCCGGGCATGCCGCCGTCCAGAGCACCGCCGCCGAAGCCGGGGATCTCGATCTTCATGTTTGGATCGCGCACCGCCTTGTCGTCCTTGTAATGGGTGACAAGCTGGGGGAAGGCGATGACGAGCAGGATGACGATGAACTGGATGATGATGAAGGGCAGTGCGCCCTTGTAGATCTCCGTCGTCTTCACGCCCGGAAGCATGCGTCCCGACGGCTTGTCCATCCATTCCTTCATCGGAGCGATCGAGCGGAGATAGAACAGCGCAAAACCGAATGGCGGTGTCAGGAACGAGGTCTGCAGGTTGATGCCGAGAATGATGCCGAACCAGATCAGGTCGATGCCGAGCTTTTCGGCCACCGGCGCCAGCAGCGGCACCATGATGAAGGCGATTTCGAAGAAATCCAGGAAGCAGCCGAGAACAAAGACGAGCACGGTGACCACGACCAGGAAGCCGCTGGTGCCGCCCGGCAGGCCAAGCAGCAATTCCTCGATCCAGACATTGCCGTTGACGCCGTAGAAGGTGAGGCCGAAGACGCGGGCGCCGATCAGGATGAACATGACGAAGGCCGAGAGCCGTGTGGTCGAATCCAGCGCCTGCTTGAGCGTGTTGGTGTTCATGCGCCGCTTGATGATGGCCAGCACCAGGGCTCCTGTGGCCCCCATGGCGCCGCCTTCGGTCGGTGTGGCGATGCCAAGAAAGATGGTTCCGAGCACAAGGAAGATGAGCGCCAGCGGCGGGATCAGCACGATCACGACCTGTTCGGCCAGGCGCGACATCAGTCCGAGCTGGAACTTCCGATTGGCCATCGAGATTCCCAGCGCCAGTGCGGCGGCGCTGGTTGCGGACCAGACGAAACGGGTCTCGTAGCGCAGGCTGTCGAAGATGAAGTGGTAGGCCAGGAAATGCACAGCGATGGAAATCGCCAGCACGGCCAGCAGCGAGGTCACGCCGCGGCCAAGCGTGCGGGCTTCCACCGGCAGCGCCGGCGCCCATTGCGGCTTGATCAGCGTGACGGCAAAGATATAGAGGCAATAGGCCGCAACGATGATCAGGGCCGGATAGAGCGCGCCGATATACATGTCGCCGACCGAGCGGCCGAGCTGATCGGCCATGACGATCAGCACCAGCGATGGCGGCACGATCTGGGCCAGGGTGCCGGCAGCGGCAATGGTGCCGGTCGCCATCGAGCGGTTGTAGCCATAGCGGATCATGATCGGCAGCGAGATCAGGCCCATGGCTATGACTGAAGCCGCGACCACACCGGTCGTGGCGGCCAGCAGCGCGCCGACCAGGACGACCGCATAGGCAAGGCCGCCGCGGATCGGGCCGAACAGCTGGCCGATGGTTTCCAGCAGATCCTCGGCCATGCCGGATCGTTCGAGGATCAGCCCCATGAAGGTGAAGAATGGAATCGCCAGCAGGGTATCATTGTACATGATGCCGTAGATGCGCTCGGGATGGGCCTGCAACAGCGGCCAGAACAGGCGGATCTCGGGCGAAATGCTGGACATTTCGACGCCGATGACAAAGAAGATCAGGCCGCCTGCGGCAAGTGTGAAGGCGACGGGATAGCCGATCAGAAGCATCGCCATGACGGACACGAACATGATCGGTGCAAGATTGTGGGCGATAAGGTCGATCATTTGCCGTGCACCTTCGGCGTTGCGGAGAGCATTTCCTCGACCGCGGGCGGATTGTCATGGGTTTCGGCCGGATCGTCGAGGATGCCGGTGATGATCGCCCAGCGCTTGATGATCTCGGAGACACCTTGCAGGGTGAGCAGGGAGAAGCCGATCAGCACCATGATCTTTGCCGGCCACAGAACCAGGCCGCCCGCGTTTGCCGAGATCTCGCCCGAGTTAATCGACTTCAGCACCCAGGGAAGCGACAGATAGGTGATGAGGATCGTGAACGGCAGCAGAAAGATGATGTGGCAGACCAGATCGATCCAGTCGCGGGTGCGCTTGGTGAGCATGTTGGAGAAGAAGTCGATGCGGATGTGTTCGTTCTTTTGCAGGGTATAGGCCGCGGCAATCAGAAACACGGTGCCGAAGAGATACCATTGCACCTCCAGCCAGGCATTTGACGACATGTCGAACACTTTGCGGATCGTCGCATTGCCTGCGCTGATCAGCACCGCCGCCAGGATAAGCCAGGCGACATTGCGACCCAAAAACTCGTTGATCCGGTCGATAAACCGGCTCAACGCCAAAAGACTTCCCATATTGTCCTCCCGGTTGTTTCGCCTCCAATTGATAGGAGTGCGATCAACCATGGTTCCCGTTGTTCATCCATACCATCTACGCGGTGCGGCGCCAGCCCATATCAGGAAAAAGGCATGCAACGCAACGAGTGGTGCAGTTGTTTTACCAGTTGTCCCCGCGCCGGTTTTGCAGGATGAAGACGCAGCCCGGTGGTGTCTTTTGCCGGCAGTGGCTATAGGCTTGGTGAATTGGAGCCAAAAGGGGAATCAGGTGGGCGCAGGCGAATTGTTCGACATGTCAGGCGAAGTTGCCCTGATCACCGGCGGCGGCACGGGATTGGGCTTTGCCATGGCGCGGGCGCTGGCGCTTCACGGCGCCACTGTGGCGCTTGCCGGCAACAAGCCCGAAATCCTGAAGGCTGCGGCCGAAGCCATCGGCGCGCTCGGCGGTCGGGCGATCTGGGTGCCGCTTGATGTGCGCCGGGACGAGATGATCGGCACAGCCTTTGACGAGGTCGAAAACCGGGCCGGGCCGGTCGGCGTGCTGGTCAACAATGCCGGCATTGCCCATCGCGACAAAGCGACACAGCTTTCGCGCGAGACGCTTCGCAATGTCATGTCGGTCAATGTCGACAGCGCCTTCATGGTGGCGCAGGAGGCTGCGCGGCGGATGATCCGCGATGGTCGCGGCGGATCGGTCATCAATGTGTCCAGCGTCTTGTCCGAGGTGCCGGTGCGCCAGGTGGCGGCCTATGGCACCTCCAAGGCGGCCCTGAGCCAGATGACACGCTGCCTGGCGCTGGAGTGGGCCAAGCACAGGATCCGGGTCAACGAGATCCGGCCGGGGTGGTTCGCAACGGCGCTGACCGATCCCTTTCTCAAGGGTGCGGGCTCGACAGTAATGGCGGGGCAGAACCCGCTGGGACGGCTGGGCAGTCCGAATGATCTTGACGGCGCGGTTCTTCTTCTCGCCTCCAAAGCCGGTGCCTACATGACCGGAAGCGCCATCACGGTCGATGGCGGCCATTCCATCGCCCGTTGATTGTGTCGCTCAAGTCTCGCCGCACGACAGAAAATTTCGTTTGCCCGCCTGTGCCATCCATCTGATTGCGCAGTGACGACAGTGCCATGAATTCGATTGACCGACGGGCCAACTGGTCCAAAGATCATGCATCGGGAGTGCAGTTTCAGTCACCGCCGCGATGGGTGCGGTTCGATGGAAGCCTGAACTTTATGGTTTGAGGAGGCCGCAGATGACAGCACATGATGTATCGCTCGACGACAAATTTGACCTGAGCAAGGATCGGATCTTTGTCACCGGATCGCAGGCTGTGGTCCGCCTCCTGATGATGCAGCATGAGCGTGACCGGCTCGCCGGGCTCAATACCGCCGGCTTTGTGTCCGGCTATCGCGGGTCTCCGCTGGGAGGTCTGGACCAGCAGATCATGCGCGCGCAGAGATCCCTGTCGGCGCGCAACATCGTGTTGCAGCCCGGACTGAACGAAGAGCTGGCGGCCACCGCCTGCTGGGGCTCGCAACAGGCAGGTCTCGACGGCACCGGCAAGTATGACGGGGTCTTCTCGCTGTGGTACGGCAAGGGGCCGGGGGTGGACCGGTCGGGCGATGTGTTTCGCCATGCAAATCTTGCCGGGTCGTCCCGGCATGGCGGGGTGCTAGCGCTGATGGGGGATGACCACACCGCGGAAAGCTCCACCAATGCGCACCAGACCGAATTCAATTTCGTCGACACGATGATCCCGATCCTCAATCCGGCCGGCGTGCAGGAAATGATCGACTACGGCCTGCATGGCTTCGCCATCTCCCGTTTCGCCGGCACCTGGGCGGCGCTCAAATGCGTCAAGGACAATGTCGAATCCACCGCTTCGGTCAAGGCCGGGCTGGACCGGGTGAACATCATCCTGCCGGAAATCTCGCTGCCGCCGGGCGGGCTCAATATCCGCGCCAATGATCTCGATTTCCTGGGCCAGGAAATGAGGCTTCACGAATTCAAGCGCGATGCGGCAAGTGCCTATATCCGCGCAAACGGACTCAACCGGATCGTCTATTCCGGCGGCACCAATCCGAAGCTCGGGATCCTGACGGTCGGCAAGAACTATCTGGATGTGCGCCAGGCGCTTGACGATCTCGGCATTGATGAGGCGCGCGCCAACAGGATCGGCCTGCGCCTGTTCAAGGTTGCCTGTCCATGGCCGTTCGATCTGGCCGACATGAGCGAATTCGTCGACGGCCTCGATATGGTGATTGTTGTCGAGGAAAAGCGCTCGCTGCTGGAAAGCCAGTTGCGCGAGGCGCTCTATGGCACGGCGCGTCAGCCGGTGGTGGTCGGCAAGCGCGACGAGCGCGGCGACTGGCTGTTTCCGGTCAAGGGCGCGCTCGATCCCAACGACATCGCGGTTGCCGTGGGTGAACGGGTGCTCAGGGTCATCGGCCATGCCGAGGACATTGACGCCAAGGTCAAGCGCATCCGCCAGTTCCAAAGCATGCTGGCCACAGTCACGGATGTGGCTTCTCGTACGCCGTATTTCTGCTCCGGCTGTCCGCACAACAGCTCGACAAAGGTTCCCGAGGGCTCGATCGCCGCCGCCGGAATCGGCTGCCATTTCATGGCGCTGTGGATGGACCGCGACACCGTCGGTTTCACCCAGATGGGCGGCGAGGGGGCGCAGTGGGTCGGCCAGGCGCCATTTACCACGCGCGATCACATTTTCCAGAACCTGGGCGACGGGACCTACAATCACTCCGGCGTGCTGGCGCTGCGCTTTGCAATCGCGTCCGGCGCCAACATCACCTACAAGATCCTCTACAATGATGCGGTGGCGATGACCGGCGGACAGACCCATGAGGGTGGCCTGACCGCGGATGCGATCGCGCGGCAGGTGCGCGCGGAGGGGGTCGAGCGGATCGCGCTGGTCAGCGACGATCCGGATCGCTACCCGGCCGGCACGGTCTGGCCCAGCGCCATGAGCCTGCATCACCGCACCGAGCTCGACGCCGTCCAGCGCGAGCTGCGCGATGTGCCGGGCGTATCGGTGCTGCTTTACGACCAGACTTGCGCGGCCGAAAAGCGCCGCCGAAGGAAGCGCGGGACCTATCCCGATCCGGACAAGCGCGTCATCATCAACGAACTGGTCTGCGAGGGCTGTGGCGATTGCGGCGTCAAGTCGAATTGCGTCTCGATCCAGCCGGTCGAGACCGAATTCGGACGCAAGCGCCGGGTCGATCAATCCAGTTGCAACAAGGATTTTTCCTGTGTCGAAGGATTCTGCCCGTCCTTTGTCACCGTGCATGGCGCGCGCATCCGCAAGGCCGACAGTACCGTTCTCAAATCTGCGCCGGATCCGCTGCTGGGGCTGCCTGCCCCGGAAATCGCGTCGCTGGAACGCGGATGGGCCTCGATCATCGACGGCATCGGCGGAACCGGGGTTGTCACCATCGGCGCCATCCTGGGCATGGCCGCGCATCTGGAAGGCAAGGGGTGCGGCATGATCGATATGGCCGGCCTCGCCCAGAAGGGCGGAGCCGTGTTCTCGCATGTCCGGATCGCGCGCGCGCCGGAAGACATCCAGGCCATCCGGATTTCGGCCGGCAAGGCCGACCTGATCCTTGGCTGCGATCTGGTGGTGTCGGGATCGCGGAAGGTACTGGCCTCGGTGCGTGAGGGCGAGACCGCGTTCCTGGTCAACACCAGCGAGGTCATGCCGGGCGAATTTACCCGAGATGTGAATTTCTCTCTGCCGACCGAGCGGCTCAAGCAGGCCATTGTCAAATCTGCCGGCGTCGAGCGCACCAGCTTCTTCAACGCGACCATGGCTGCAACCCGGTTGTTCGGCAATGCGATAGCGGCCAACATGTTCATGCTCGGCATGGCCTCGCAAAAGGGCGCCCTGCCGCTGTCGCCCGAGTCGGTCGAGCAGGCGATCCGGCTCAATGGCCAGTCCGTGGCCATGAACATCGAAGCGTTTCGCTGGGGCCGCAAGGCCGGACACGATCCTGAATCTGTCCTGGCGATCGTCTCCGGTGCGGCTGCGGCTCCGGACGAGACAGGCGAAGAGACCGTTTCGGACCTGATTGATCGACGTGCGGCGTTTTTGCAGGATTATCAGAATAGGGCATGGTCCGAGACCTACCGGGAGACGCTGAGGCCGCTGGTGGAAGCCGAAACCCTGACTTGCGGCCGTCCCGGAGAGGTGTCGGCTGCTGCGGCCCGGTCGCTGTTCAAGCTGATGGCGATCAAGGACGAATACGAGGTGGCGCGGCTGTACAGCGACGGCAGTTTCAAACGCCAGCTTTCCCGGCAGTTCGAGAGCTTCACCAGGCTGGAATACCATATGGCGCCGCCGGTCCTGGGCCGGAAGGATTCCGATGGTCATCCGGTCAAGTCCTCGTTTGGCCGCAGCATGTCGGCGCTGTTTCCGGTGCTCGCCAGGCTGAAGTTTCTTCGCGGAACGGCATTTGATGTGTTCGGCTACAGCGAAGAGCGGCGCATGGAGCGCCGGCTGCTTGCGCAGTTCATGGCCGAGATGGAAGACATGACCGCGCTGCTGCGCCCGGACAATGCCGGGCAGATCGCGGAATTCCTGTCCTACCCGATGGGGATCACCGGTTATGGCCACGTCAAGAAGCGCAACAAGCAGCAGGCCTATGCGAAAAAAGACACTCTCGCGTCATCCATTCGCGCAGGCAACCAGGGCGCTCACGCCATGGCGGCCGAATAGGCCGGAGGGACGGGAGCGAGAAACGGTGCGGCGAAGGCGTGGCCGACGCCGAAGCGGCTGCGCCGTGGGGAATGCCCTTTACGCGAATATTCTTGTGCGGCAATCCATGGCTGTAAAAACGGGCTGAAACGGCATTTGACCGGCGTCTGGGCGTGTCCTGATAGGCAAATATCGAGAGTTTCTGATTAAAAAGCCCTCTGCGGTCAATGTGTTCTTAATTTCCGCGGGTTACGTTGGCACCTTAAATTCCAAGGTGAGTGTTCATGCAACGAGCAGAAAACACAGCATTCGAAGACGACGTACGACTCTCCTTCGTAGTCTCGCTCTACCAGCAGCGCGGCACGTTGTTTGCGGGTATGATCGCGCATGTGCTCACCACAATGCTGATTTATCTGCGCATTGACGATCCGTTTTATCTCTATGCCGGCTTCGCGCTCTTCCTGGTCTGGGCCTTCCGCAATCTCGACATGCTGTCCTTCGACAAGCTGGACAAATCCACCTTCACCCTCAGTGACACGCTGCATTGGGAAAGACGCTATGTTGCCGGTGCGCTGGTCGCGGCCTTCATCCTGGGCATCATGTGCGGCCATGCTCTGGTTGTGGCGCAGGATCCGTTTGCGGAACTGGTCTCGATTTCCGTCATCCTGGCCACCATGATTTCCGTTGTCGGGCGAAATTTCGGATCACGGCTGAATGTCGACATGATCATTCTGGCCGCCTGCCTGCCGATGATGGCCGGGCTTCTCATGGCCCGCGATCCCTATATGAGCCTGATGGCGATCCTGCTGCTGCCGCTGTTTCTGACAACGCGGTCGATGGCCAACGGGGTGCGGGATTTCCTCTACAATTCGGTGACTGCGGAGCGCAAGACATCCGAGATCGCCGAGCGGTTCGACACCGCGCTCAACAACATGTCGCATGGCTTGTTCATGCTCGATGGCGATGGACGGATCGAGGTCGCCAATCGCAAGGCGCGTGAATTCTTCAATATCGACAGCGATATCAACCTGACCGGTCGGGCGATCAAGGCTGCGATGCGGCTCGGCGCCCGCAACGGCATGATCGCCAAGGAAAACTTCGCCCAGATCAACGAACATCTCGAAAAGCTGATCAGCGGTGACGAAGACCGTTCGCTGGTGCGCCTGGACAAGAAGTCCTGGCTCGAATTCAGTGCCCGGCACCGGGGTGAAAAGGGCGTTGTGCTGATTTTCGAAGATGTTACGGACCGGATTGAATCGGAAAAGCGCATTTTGCAGATGGCGCGCTTCGACAGCCTGACCAACCTGCCCAACCGGTCATGGTTCAAGGAAATCGTCGCGCTGAAGAATGCCAAGGCCAGACCTCGCCAGAACCTGGCGCTGGCGGTGCTCGATATCGATGATTTCAAGCATGTCAACGACACCATGGGTCACGTCAATGGCGACAGGCTGCTCAGCGCTGTCGCAAACCGCTTGCGGTCTCTGTCACGGCAGAAGATCGTGATTTCGCGTTTTGGCGGCGACGAGTTCGTGCTGTTCTTTCCCGATGTTGAAAATGCCGAAGAACTCAGGACCATCATGGACCACGTGATCGATACATTGCGTGGCACCTACATGATCGACGGGCACAAGCTTTTCATCAGCCTGTCCGGTGGCGTGGCCATGGTGCCGGTCGAAGGGGTGCAGATCGAGGAGCTGCATATCCAGGCGGATCTCGCCCTCTATGAAGCCAAGCGCCGAGACAAGAATGGCTGGACGCTGTTCGAAGAGACGATGGATCAGCAATATTCCGAGCGGCAGCGGATGAAGCTGGAACTGCGCGAGGCGGTCCGGACCAATTCCATGGGTCTGTTCTACCAGCCGATGTTCAACCCGGCAGGCACGCAGGTTGCCGGCGCCGAGGCGCTGTCGCGCTGGCATCATCCGCAACTCGGACCGGTGTCACCGGCGATCTACATCCCGCTTGCCGAGGAGATGGGGATCATCGGGGATCTGACCCGCTGCGTGATTGAAAAGGCAGTGGGTGACTGCGTCAGCTGGCCCGGCGAGCTGTTTGTCTCGGTCAATCTGTCCGCCCATGACCTCAGTGACCGGACCATCGTCTCTGTGATCACCGATGCGCTGGACCGCTACAACCTGGCGCCGGAACGGCTGCAGCTTGAAATCACCGAGAGCGGACTGATGAACGATCTCGAAGTGGCTCGCGATATCCTGACCGAATTGCGGGCGATGGGCATGCAGATCGCCATCGACGATTTCGGCACCGGCTATTCCAGCCTCAGCTATCTCGACATCTTGCCGCTCAACAAGGTCAAGATCGATCGTTCCTTTGTCCGCAACCTGGCCGAGGACGCCAAGAAGCTGAAACTGCTGCGCGGTGTCGTCCATCTGGCGCGCGAGCTCGGGCTCGATGTTGTCGTCGAAGGGGTGGAGACCGAAGAGCAGCTGGTGATGATTCGCGAGAACAATTGCGCCGATCTCATCCAGGGTTACATTTTCGGCACGCCGATGCCGAAAGGCGCGTTTCTGGAGCTTGCCACCAAGCTGTCCAAAGCGGGCGTGACCAAGGCGGGTTCGGACGCCCGGCTGCTGACCCAGCCCTCGCGCAGCTAGCGTTCGCGGCAATCAGGTCCGTCAGAACTCGGACTCTGTCTTCAAGCCCTTGATCCCTTATTGCCGGCATTGATCAGGCAGTGGCGGGCCGTTGCCGGGTCCAGACGGTTTTGTTAACCATAATAGAGTGTTAACAGGATACTAACGGCGCAATATGATTGCTTAATGAAAAATTAAAGATATCATTCTCTTTGTGTAATTATGGGGATGATGTCATCGATGGCAATAGCTACTCCAGGCAATGTATCAGGGTTCGGATCCAGCGTGATGAGATTTCTCGAGAGCATCGAGTATCGTCGCATCGACAATGCTGATGATCTTGAAGATGTGGCGCGTATTCGCCAGAAAGCCTTTTCGGCAGTCGGCCTGGCCCCGCAAAACGGAACCCACCTGATCGACGATCTGGACTTCAAGCCCAATGCTCACGTGATGGGCATCTTCTTCGATGAACAGCTGGTGTCCACGATCCGGGTGCATCATGTGACCGCCGCCGAACGTGACAGCGTCGCGGTGTCGCATTTCCCCGATATCATCAATCCGTTTCTGGATGCGGGCAAGACCTTCATCGATCCGGTGCGGTTTGCGGCCGATCCCGACATCATGCGCGAATATCCGGCGCTGCCCTATCTCACCTTGCGGGTCGCCACCATGGCGACGGTCTTCTTCGACGTGGATTACTGTCTCTCGGTGATCAAGCCCAACCATCGTGCCTTCTACAAGCGTGTGTTCCAGTCAATTGAACTGACCGAACCTCGCTATTTCGAGCGCTACAACAGCAATATCGAGCTGCACGGTGCGAATGCGCATGAGTTGAAGAGAACTCTTTTTGACCGGTACCCGTTTTTCCGTTCGCAGCCGCATGAGCGCAAGATGATGTTCGCGCCGCGCGAAGTGCTCGGCCTCACACCGCTGACAATTCTTCCGACGGCACGCTACGCGCTTCAGCAGGCAGGTTGAAGACACGCGAATTTGCGCGCATGGCGGGGGCCTTGCGGCCGTCCGGCAGGATATATCCCTTGCTTTACCGCGGCTTGTCCATTGCACATTGGCGGCGCTTTGTGTAATCCCTCGGTAAATTGTCATTAGGAGAGTTACAGCATGGCTAAGCAGATGGATGGTCCTGTCGAAACTGGCGCTGCAATGGATTATGCCGAGCACGAGAAGACCTATGCCGGGTTTCTTGCCGCCTCAAAATACGGAACAATCAGCATTGTGGCTTTGTTCGTCGCCATGGCGGTGTTCTTTTTTCGGGCGCCGGCGCCATTGTGAGCTTCCTGACGTTCCTGGTTCTGAGCATCGGCGGATGTATTCTCGCCCGCTGAATCATTCGCACGCACCGGGATATGATTGATCAGTTCCGGCGCGTCTCATCCTGTTGTTAGAGGAGGGGCTCTCGTGGGCGCCACTGTATTTGTAGCCAAAGAGTCCGATCTCGCTTGAATCGCGCGTCGCCGCTTCGCCGGAGACCGTGAAAAAGATGACCGCGCTCGGCCTGGAAGTCATCGTTCAAAAGGGCGCTGGCGAGAAGTCCAGGATCACCGACGCGGATTTCGTCGCAGCAGGAGCAACCACGGGAACAGCAGCGAGCGCCAAGAAGGCCGATGTTGTTCTGCGGGTGCGGCGGCCGTCGGAAACGGACATCAAGTCTCTCAAATCAGGCGCGATCGTGCTTGCCCAAATGGACCCCTACGGCAATGAACAGGCGCTTGCCGCCCTGGCAAAGGCCGGGGTGACAAGCTTCGCCATGGAACTGATGCCGCGCATCACGCGGGCCCAGTCGATGGACGTGCTGTCCTCGCAGGCAAACCTTGCCGGTTACCAGGCGGTGATTGAGGCTGCGCATGTGTTTGACCGGGCAATGCCGATGATGATGACCGCGGCCGGCACGGTTGCCGCCGCCAAGGTCTTCGTGATGGGGGCCGGTGTTGCCGGTCTGCAGGCGATTGCCACCGCACGCCGTCTCGGTGCTGCCGTGTCGGCAACCGATGTGCGCCCGGCCGCCAAGGAGCAGGTTGCTTCGCTCGGCGCAAAGTTTATCGCCGTCGAAGACGACGAGTTCAAGGCCGCGGAAACTTCCGGCGGCTATGCCAAGGAAATGTCGAAGGAATACCAGGCCAAGCAGGCTGCCCTGGTCGCCGACCACATTTCCAAACAGGACATCGTCATCACCACCGCACTGATCCCGGGACGCCCGGCGCCGAAGCTGATCTCGCGCGACATGCTCAAGAGCATGCGTCTGGGCTCGGTGGCCGTCGACCTGGCAGTCGAGCGCGGTGGAAACATCGAGGGCGCCATTCCGGGCGAAACCGTGACTGTCGATGGCGTGACGGTGATCGGCATTCTCAACATGCCTGGGCAGATCGCGGCAAGTGCATCGCTGCTCTATGCCAAGAACCTCCTGACTTTCCTCGACACCATGATCGACAAGGAAACCAAGACGGTTTCGGTCAACCTCGATGACGAGCTGGTCAAGGCAACGGCGCTTACCCATGGCGGCGCCATCATTCATCCCGCATTTGGCGGCGAAGACACAAAGGGAGCAGCGTGATGGCAGGGTCCGCACTTGATACCGCTCTTGACAATCTGGAGCAGGCCTTAGGCGCAGTCCGCGAGGCTGCCCAGAATGCCGGACCGGCCGGCGACGGCGTTGCCGCGGCCGTTCATGCGGCAAGCGGCGGGGCGATCGATCCCTTCATCTTCCGGCTGGCGATCTTCGTGCTGGCGATTTTCGTCGGCTATTATGTGGTCTGGTCGGTGACGCCTGCTCTGCACACGCCGCTGATGGCGGTGACCAATGCGATCTCCTCGGTGATCGTGGTCGGTGCGCTGCTGGCGGTCGGAGCGTCGCTGTCGGGCTGGGCCACCGGCTTCGGCTTTGTCGCTCTGGTGCTGGCTTCGGTCAATATTTTCGGCGGATTCCTCGTCACCCAGCGGATGCTGGCCATGTACAAGAAAAAAGAGAAGTGAGGGCCGGCTGATGTCAGAGAATTTCGCCGCATTCGCCTACCTCGTTTCCGGTGTCATGTTCATCATGGCGCTCAGAGGCTTGTCGCACCCAACCACCAGCCGTCAGGGCAACACCTATGGCATGGTCGGTATGGCCATCGCCATCATCACCACCCTGCTGCTGGCCAAACCATCGCTGGGCGGCGTCGGGATGATTGTTGCCGGTCTCGTCATCGGTGGCGGCGCCGGCGCCTATATCGCCCGCAAGATCGCCATGACCTCGATGCCGCAGCTGGTGGCGGGCTTTCACAGCCTGGTCGGCCTAGCTGCCGTGCTCGTGGCTGCCGCCGCACTTTATTCGCCGCATGCCTTCGGCATCGGTGAAGTCGGCGAGATCCATGCGCAGGCGCTCATCGAGATGTCCCTGGGTGTCGCCATTGGCGCGATCACCTTCACCGGCTCGATCATCGCCTTTCTCAAGCTCGACGGGCGGATGTCCGGCAAGCCGATCATGCTGCCGATGCGTCACGTCATCAATGCCGGCCTGCTGATCGGCATCGTCGTGCTAGTGGGTGTGCTTGTGGCAACAGAAAGCTATACCGTGTTCTGGATGGTCGTTGTGCTGTCGCTGGCGCTCGGCGTTCTGCTCATCGTGCCGATCGGCGGCGCCGACATGCCGGTGGTGGTGTCGATGCTCAACTCCTATTCGGGTTGGGCCGCAGCCGGCATCGGTTTCACGCTCGGCAATCTGGCGCTGATCATCACCGGTGCGCTGGTGGGATCCTCGGGCGCGATCCTGTCCTACATCATGTGCAAGGGCATGAACCGGTCGTTCGTTTCGGTCATCCTCGGCGGCTTTGGCGGAGAAACCGCAGCGGCCGGCGACGACGGCATCGACCGTTCGGTCAAGCTCGGTTCGGCCGATGACGCCGCCTTCCTGATGGCAAATGCCTCCAAGGTGATCATCGTTCCGGGATACGGCATGGCCGTGGCCCAGGCGCAGCACGCTACCCGCGAGCTTGCCGACAAGCTCAAGGAACTCGGTGTCGAGGTAAAATACGCCATCCATCCGGTGGCCGGCCGCATGCCTGGCCACATGAACGTTCTGCTGGCGGAAGCCAATGTTCCCTATGATGAAGTCTTTGAACTCGAAGACATCAATTCGGAATTCGCCCAGGCTGACGTGGCCTATGTGATCGGCGCCAATGACGTGACCAATCCGGCAGCGCGTGACGACAAGTCTTCGCCGATCTACGGCATGCCGATCCTGGATGTCGACAAGGCGCGCACCTGCCTCTTCGTCAAGCGCTCGCTCGGCTCGGGCTATGCCGGCATCGACAACACCTTGTTTTACAAGGACAGCACGATGATGCTTCTGGGCGACGCCAAGAAGATGACCGATGATATCGTCAAGGCCATCGAGCACTGATCACGTCAATCAGTGATGTCACCATACAAAACGGGCCCGGAAGTCACTTCCGGGCCCGTTTTCATTCATGTGTCAGAAATCAGTTGGCTGCCGAGCGCAGCTGGATCTCGGCGATGCCGACGGCGACATTGAGGCCTTCCTGGGCCTGGACGCTGACAGGCTGCAGCGAGAAGGTGTCGTCGGAGCCGCCAACCAGAACATTGACGCCGGCGCCGGCTGCTGCCGTGGCTTCGGCGGAGACGCCGCGATAATCGCCAGCAAGCGAGCCAGGCTGATATTCATAGTCGCTGGTCGGGGCGAGAACAGCCCAGGCGATCACGGACGCGCCGGTGACGCCGATATCGATGCCGTATTTGTTGATGACGCCGAAATAGGGCTCCGTGGCTGCATCGGCATTGGCCGGGGTGTATTCACAGGCCAGGTCCTTGGACGATCCGAAGATGAAGCCGGTACCGCCTTCGACGACGCATTCCAGCAGGCCCAGTTCGACGCTGTCAGCATGGGCGGGCATGGTTGCCGTTCCCAGGCTCAGTGTGGCGACGAGTGCTGCTGCGGCGGTCATTTTGGTGGTGTTGATCATGAATATTCACTTTCCCGTTGATTGGTTCATCCCATCAACGGGCTCGCGTGAAAATGGTTCCGGCAGCGGTGCCGATGATGCAATTTGCGGGGTCACCATCTTGTGGCATGGGGCCGCACAGCATTCCATTGCCCTGGGCAGATGGTTGCTGCTCAGCGAACGCGGGCGAGACCGTCGATGGCCGGGCGGTATTTCGGATCGAGCTGGGCAGCCCGCGCATAGGATCGGGATGCGCGCTTCTTGTCGCCGCGGCGCTCATAGATCAGCGCCTGGTTGGACCAGGACTCGGCGATCTGCTGGTCGAGTTCGATGGCGCGATTGAAATCTGCAAAGGCATTGTCGTCATCATTGAGCGCGACATAGGAAATGCCGCGGCCGTTATAGGGCTCAGGCGAGTTCGGCGCCAGCGAGATCGAGGTCGAAAAATCCTCGATGGCCTGCGGATGCTGATTGCGCAGCTGCTTGATCAGGCCACGATTGTGATAGGCGCGCGGATCGGTGGTCTGAAGGCCGATGGCACGATCGTAATCATTCATCGCCTCGTTCATCCGTCCGGCCTGGCGGTAGAGATTGCCGCGACCGATATAGGCGACGTCATAGCGCGGATTGATCTGCAGGGCGCGGTTGTAGTCCCGTGCGGCATCGTTCTGGTTGCCCAGCGAGCGGTGGATCAGGGCGCGGTTGGCATAGGCCTGGTAGAATGAGGGATTTAGCTGGATGGCGCGGTCGAAATCCTCGAGCGCATTGCGGTACTGGCCGGAGCGGCCATAGGCGGCGCCGCGGACATTGTAGCCTTCCGGATCACGCGGATTGCGGCGGATCACGTCGGTCAGGGACGAGATGTTCTCGTCCGTGCCCTGGGTCTTGTCGATTGAAATCGCGTCGATCGGGGCTGTGGTCGAGCACCCCGATACCGCCAGCGTAAGGACGGCTGCTGCGACCAGCAATACTGAACGAGCTGCGCCTGTGTCTCGTGTTCTCGCTGGTGCAATCAAACGCATTCTGTAGGTCCCACATTGCTCTAACGGCACAAAGCCGGTCCGCCACTGAAAAAGGCGGAGACGAATCATCGTCCCCGCCTCACATTCATGCAAGCCCATATGGGCAGAAAAACGACTAGATCAACGGGTCGGTGCAGCCGGACGACCGCCGCCGATAAGACCTTCGCGCTGAGCGCGCTTGCGCGCCAGCTTGCGAACGCGGCGAACGGCTTCTGCCTTTTCGCGAGCACGCTTCTGCGACGGCTTCTCGTAAAAATCACGCATCTTCATTTCACGGAAAATGCCTTCGCGTTGCATTTTCTTTTTAAGAGCGCGGAGCGCCTGATCGACATTGTTATCGCGGACAAGTACCTGCACGTTGATCCCGTTCCTTCGAGTTTTTGGTTGCTGAAGCAACCCTGGCAAACAAAAATTCCGTTCGTTCGGCCAAGGGCGTTACGATTGAGGTGGCAAATATCAGTTTCGAACGCGCAAGTCCAGTCCCCCGGCAACTTGACATTGGGGACGCTCCCGTATTTTTCATCTCCTTACCGGCCATTCTGATTTTGTCGCGTCCCGGCAGGGAAAAGTGCGACAAAAGCTACTGCGACATTGATGGTGGTCCAGAGGTCGCAAAAGAGCCGATGCAAGACGAATGAATTTGCTCTTGCTGGGGTATAGCATACCAGGAACATTGGGAGCCAGACAGCCATGCGCAAATACTCCGCTTTTGCCGTTGCCCGTGAGGCAATGCGCGGCCACAAGGGCTGGCCGGCGCAATGGACATCGCCGGAGCCGCGAAAGAGCTATGATGTCATCATCGTCGGCGCCGGCGGGCATGGGCTGGGCACGGCCTATTACCTTGCCAAGGAACACGGCATCACCAATATCGCGGTGATCGAGAAGGGCTGGCTCGGCGGCGGCAATACCGGCCGCAACACCACCATCATCCGCTCCAACTATCTCTATGACGAGAGCGCCGGGCTCTATGATCACGCGCTCAAGCTGTGGGACGGCCTGTCCCAGGACCTCAATTACAATGTGATGTATTCGGCCCGCGGCGTGATGATGCTGTCGCACAATGTCCACGACACCCAGGTGTTCAAGCGTCACATTCACGCCAACCGGCTCAATGGCATCGACAATGAGTGGCTGACACCCGAAGAGGCCAAGGCTTTCTGCCCGCCGCTCAACATCCACCAGTCGGCGCGCTATCCGGTGGTGGGCGCCGCTCTGCAGCGGCGCGGCGGCACCGCCCGCCATGACGCTGTCGCCTGGGGCTATGCGCGCGCCGCCGCCGACATGGGCGTTCACATCATCCAGAATTGTGAAGTGACCGGCGTTCGCCGCGGCGATGACGGATCAGTTTCCGGCGTCGACACCAGCCGCGGCTTCATTGGCGCCAAAAAGGTCGGCGTCGTCGCTGCCGGGCACACATCGGTGATCATGGAAATGGCCGGCATCCGCATGCCGCTTGAAAGCTATCCGCTGCAGGCGCTGGTGTCCGAGCCGGTCAAGCCGATCTTCCCTTGCGTGGTGATGTCGAACACGGTGCATGCCTATATTTCGCAGTCGGACAAGGGCGAGCTGGTCATCGGCGCTGGCACCGACCAATATACATCCTATTCCCAGACCGGCGGGCTGCACATTCTCAGCCACACGCTCGACGCCATTTGCGAGATGTTTCCGATCTTCACCCGGATGAAGATGCTGCGCTCCTGGGGTGGCATTGTTGATGTGACGCCGGACCGGTCGCCGATCCTGTCGAAAACCCCGATCAAGGGTCTCTATGTCAATTGCGGCTGGGGCACCGGCGGCTTCAAGGCGACACCGGGTTCGGCCAATGTCTTTGCTCACACGATTGCCCGCGACGAGCCGCACAAGATCAATGCGCCCTTCAACCTGGAGCGATTCCAGACCGGTCGCCTGATCGATGAGGCGGCGGCTGCCGCCGTGGCGCATTGAGGCCCGAGCCGATGACCCGTCAGCCCATCAACCTGGTAGACAAACTCGACGGCTTTGCCGATCTCTGGTCGCCGAAGATCGTGGCCGGGTTCAATGGCCATGATGTGATGGTGGTCAAGGCCAATGGTGACTTCAACTGGCACTCCCATCCCGACACAGATGACTTCTTTCTTGTGCTGTCGGGGCGTCTGACCATCCAGATGCGTGACGGCGATGTCGTGCTGGGACCCGGTGAGATGTATGTCGTTCCCAGAGGCGTTGAACATTGTCCGCGCGCCGACGCGGAAACTCACCTTCTCATCATCGAGCCTGCGGGCACGCCCAATACCGGCAATCCCGAAACCGCTGCGATCAAAACCAAGATCTGACCAAGGACCACGCAAAATGCTCCTGATCCACTGTCCCTACTGCCAGGAAGAACGGCCCGAGCTCGAATTCCGCAACACGGGCGAGGCGCATATCGAACGGCCGAAAGATATCGCCGCCATCAGCGACGAGGACTTCGAGGCGTTCTTCTTCATCCGGACCAACCCGAAGGGCGTGTCCTATGAGCGCTGGCGGCACATTCACGGCTGCGCGCGTTTCTTCAACGCCGTACGCGACACGGTCAGCGACCGGTTTGTCACCACCTACAAGGCCGGCGAGCCGCGCGTGGACGTGGTGCGCGGTGAGGACGGGGTGTTGATGGTCAAGGGAGCAGAACAATGAGCGGCGCCAACCGGATCAAGGGACAGGGACGGCTGACGCCTGCAAGGGTCGTGCGCTTCACTTTTGACGGCAAGGCGCTGTCGGCAGTCGAAGGCGACACGCTGGCATCCGCGCTGATTGCCAATGGCATCCATCTGACCGGACGGTCGTTCAAGTATCACCGGCCGCGCGGCATGCTGTCGGCGGGTCCGGAAGAACCCAATGCACTGATGGATGTCGGCCGGGACGCCGCGCGGCGGACACCGAATGTGCGGGCCACCGTGCAGGAAGTCTTTGACGGCATGCAGTCGCAGTCGCAGAACCGCTGGCCTTCGCTGGCCTTCGATGTCGGCGGGCTCAACAATTATGCCTCGCCGTTCTTTGCCGCCGGGTTCTACTACAAGACCTTCATGTGGCCGAAAGCGGCCTGGAAGAAAATCTACGAGCCGATCATCCGCGCCGCAGCGGGGCTTGGCGTATCGCCGAGCCAGCCGGATCCGGATCATTACGCCAATCATTTCGCCCATTGCGATGTGCTGGTGATCGGGGGCGGTGCGGCCGGTCTTTCGGCAGCCCTTGCCGCAGCACATGCCGGGGCCAGCGTGATCCTGTGCGATGAAAAGCCGCAAACCGGAGGCGCGTTTCATCACGAGACCGATGCGACCATTGACGGCATGCCGGGCTGGGACTGGGCGCAGAAGGTAACCGCCGAGCTGCGCGCCATGGACAATGTCCGGGTGCTGACGCGAACCACCGCCTTCGGCTACCAGGCGCAAAACCATGTCGGACTGGTCGAGAGGGTCACCGAGCATCTTGCCAATCCGGATCCGGCCCTGCCGCGCGAACGGCTGTGGCAGGTTCGGGCCAAACAGGTTGTCATCGCCACCGGCGCCATCGAGCGGCATATGGTCTTTGCCAATAATGACCGCCCCGGCATCATGCTGGCCTCGGCGGCGCGGACATTTCTCAATCATTACGGCGTTGCCGTCGGAGCAAAGGTCGGCGTCTACACGGCCTGCGATTCGGCCTGGTACGCCGCTTTTGACTTCAAGCGGGCCGGGGTTTCGATTCCGGCCATCGTCGATGTGCGCCCCGATCCCGATCCGGCGCTGGTGGCGCAGGCCCGGGAACTGGGCATCGAGGTTCTGGCCGGTCAGGCCGTGCTCGACACGTCCGGCGCGCTGCGGGTCAAGTCGATGAAGGTCGGTAGGCCGTCCGGCGGCTCGGCGCGGAGCATCGAGATCGATGCGCTGATCATGTCGGCTGGCTGGACCCCTTCGGTGCACATGTATTCGCAGTCGCGCGGCAAGGTGGTCTGGGACGAGGCAAGCGCGCGCTTTCTGCCCGGCCGCAATGTTCAGGACTGTGTCAGCATCGGCGCCTGCAACGGTGTCGACGATCTGGGTGATGCGGTTGCCGGTGCCGCAAAAGCCGGTCACGAGGCAGCAAAGACTGCCGGTGTGAAGAGCCGCAAGGCCTGGACCGCGCCGGATGCCGAGACGCAAACCTCCTGGGCCGGAAGCATGATGGGCTCGGCCGCCGGTGCGGGTGCCGATACCACCGTGAAGGCCTTTGTCGATTTCCAGAATGATGTGACCGCCAAGGATATCCGGCTTGCGGTGCGCGAGGGCATGCATTCGATTGAACACGTCAAGCGCTTCACCACCAATGGCATGGCCACCGACCAGGGCAAGACCTCGAACATGCATGGCCTGGCGATTGCGGCAGAAATGCTCGACAAGCCGTTGCCGCAGGTGGGCCTGACCACGTTCCGCTCGCCCTATACGCCGGTGACCTTCGGAACCATCGTCAATCATTCGCGTGGCGATCTGTTCGATCCGACACGCCGGACACCGATGCATGGCTGGGAAGAAGCCCATGGCGCGGTGTTCGAGGATGTCGGCCAGTGGAAGCGCGCCTGGTATTATCCGCGCGCCGGCGAGGACATGCACCAGGCAGTCAATCGCGAGTGCCGGACGGTGCGCGAAAGTGCGGGCCTGTTTGATGCCACGACACTGGGCAAGATCGAGGTTGTCGGCCCGGATGCGGCCGCGTTCCTTAATCTGATGTACACCAATGGCTGGGACAAGCTGCAGCCGGGCCGTTGCAAATACGGTATCATGCTGCGCGAGGACGGCTTCATCTATGATGACGGCGTGGTCGGACGACTGGCTGAAGACCGTTTCCACGTGACCACGACCACCGGCGGGGCGCCGCGGGTCATGCATCATATGGAAGACTATCTGCAGACCGAGTTTCCACATCTGAGAGTCTGGCCGACCTCGACAACGGAGCAATGGGCGGTGATTGCCGTTCAGGGCCCCAGGGCGCGCGAGATCATCGCGCCGCTGGTCGAGGGAATTGACCTTTCCACCGAAGCCATGCCGCATATGAGCGTCCGCGAAGGCAAAATCTGCGGTGTGCCGACACGGCTGTTCCGGATGTCGTTTACCGGCGAGGCCGGTTACGAGGTCAATGTGCCTGCTGACTATGGCGAGGCGGTCTGGAAGGCGCTGTGGGCGCGGGCAGAGCCACTTGGCGCCTGCGCCTATGGCACCGAGACCATGCATGTGCTGCGCGCCGAGAAGGGCTATATCATTGTCGGTCAGGACACCGACGGCACGGTGACACCGGACGATGCCGGGCTGAACTGGGCGGTGGCAAAGAAAAAGCCAGACTTCGTCGGCATTCGCGGCATGAAGCGTCCCGACCTGGTTGGCGGCGGGCGCAAGCAGCTAGTCGGCCTGACGACCAAGGATCCGAACATTGTTCTGGAAGAAGGCGCGCAGATCGTTGCCGATCCGAACCAGGCCGTGCCGATGACCATGATCGGCCACGTCACATCCTCCTACTGGTCGGAGAATTGCGGCCGGTCGATTGCCATGGGCTTGGTTGTCGACGGCCGGGCGCGCAAGGGGCAGACGCTCTATGTGCCGATGCCGGAACGGACCATTGAAGTAGAAATCACCGATGCCGTGTTCATCGACAAAGAGGGAGTGCGTCTCAATGGCTAAATCCGCTCAAGCTGTCCGCGCCGAGCCGCTTGCCGGACGGGTCAGCAGCGCTGCAGGCGTGGCCCTGGCACCGGCTGCCCCTGCCAATCGCGTGTCGTTGCGCGCCGATCCCTCCAATGCCAAGGCGTTGTCGAAGGCACTGGGGCTCGACCTGCCGGTGGAGCCGAAATCCTCGCTGCGCAGTGAGCGCGGCCGTCTGGCCATCTGGCTCGGTCCAGACGAATGGCTGATCATTGACGAAACCGGCGATCCGATGACGGATCTGGCCAAAGCCAAGGTACTCCATTCTGCGGTTGATATTTCCCACCGCAACACGGCGATCCTGGTCTCGGGCCAGGGCGCGCGCGAGACGCTGGCATCGGGATGCCCGCAGAATCTCAACAATGATGTGTTTCCGGTCGGCGCGGCAAGCCGCACGGTGATGGGCAAGATCGAGGTGGTGATCATTCGGACCGGAGAGACCGAGTTCCGGGTGGAGTGCTGGCGTTCGTTCTCGGATTACGCCTTTGCCCTGCTGTCAGAAGCCGCCAAGGATTGCCTGGCGTAAGCGGCTAGGCTCCCGGCACATCCTTGGGATCAAACTGGATGATGGTCATCCATGAAGCCGTCAATGCCGGTTTCTTGCCGCCGTCGATTTCCACCGTCACGTCAAAGGTGGTCATCAGCATGCCGGGGCCGCGCATCCGGGCTTCCTTGAGAAAAAAACGGCCACGGATCCGTCCGCCGGCAGGTACCGGGGCCATGAAGCGGATCTTGTTGAACCCGTAATTGATGCCGACATTGTCTTCGCGCAGGCCTGGAACCGCTTCGGAATGCATGGCCGACAGCATCGACACCGTGAGAAAGCCATGCGCGATGGTGCCGCCAAACGGCGTGTCCTTCGCCCGCTCCGGATCGACATGGATGAACTGATGGTCGTCGGTGGCATCGGCAAACAGGTCGATGCGCGATTGCGGCACGCTCATCCAGTCGGAGACGCCAACTTCGGTGCCGACCAGATCCTTGACCTCGGCAATTGAAATCACTCGCTTCACATATTTCTCCCGGGGTGTCAGGTCATTGGCCTCGTCTCAAATCTAGGGTGATCGCGCAGGCATTGCATCTGTATATCGAAACCACCCTGAGGATAGCTTTACACTTCCCAAATCGACAAAGGCACCCTTTGCTTCGTTATGGTTCACTACCGTTCATGACCGGTTGTCTCCTGCCAGCTAATGACTGCGCGGGGAGGCACGGTTCCTTCCCCCAATGCAGCCGGCGTGGCTTGGTTCCACCGGCCGGCTGTGTCCGGCAGCCGGAATGACACGGGGTGCCGGGCGCGGTTGAAAAGGATGGCCGTTCGGTTGCCCTCCAGTCCCAGTACCATCATCAATGCATGTGTCTGCGGATCTTCCCACTCGTCCGGAGTCATCATGCGCCCGTCCGGGGTCAGCCAGGCGACCTGGTCCGGATTGTCGGAACCGTCAGGGTCCTTGAGGAAGCCCGTGCGCGTCAATTGCGTCGAGGCCTGTCTGAACGCAGCCCAGGCGCGGGTGAAGGCAAGGCGCTGGTGATTGAGGCCTTGCCAGTCCCGCCAGGTCACGGCGTTGTCCTGGGCGTAGGCGTTGTTGTTGCCGCCCTGGGTGTGACCGAATTCATCGCCTGCGGTGAGCAGGATGGTGCCGCGGGTGGCAAACAAAGTGGCAATCAGCGCCTGCGCATCGGCTTCGCGGCTTGCAAGGATGGCGGGGTCGCGGGTGTCGCCTTCCACGCCATCGTTCCAGGAGTAATTGGCATTGTGTCCGTCGCCGTTGTTCTCGCCATTGGCTTCGTTGTGCTTGGTCTCGAAGGCGACTAGATCACCGAGCGGAAAACCGTCATGAGCGGCGATGAAATTGACGCTGCGGGTTCTGCGTGCGCCGTTGTGGTGAAAAATGTCGGATGAACCCGACAGCCGTGTCGCCAGCGCGCCGGTCATCCCCTCGTCACCGCGCCAGTAGCGCCGGATGTCATCGCGGGCCTGGTCGTTCCACTCCAGCCAGGGCGGGCCGAAATTGCCAAGCTGGTAGCCGCCCGGTCCGATGTCCCATGGCTCGGCGATCAGCAGCCTGTCATGCAGCACCGGATCATCGACAATGAGTTGCAGCATATTCGCCTCGGCCGAAAAGCCATTGGCGTCGCGGCCGAGAATCGGGGCCAGGTCGAAGCGGAACCCGTCAATGCCGGCTTGGGTTACGAAGTGGCGCATGGTGGCAAGCACCAGTTCCTGGACTTCCGGCCGGTCGCAGGCCAGGGTGTTGCCGCAGCCGGTGTCGTTGATCAGCGTGCCATCGCTGGCGTGACGGTAGTAGGCGGCATTGCCAAACCCGCGCAGCGACAGGGTCGGTCCCTCTAGGTCGCTTTCCCCGGTGTGGTTGAAGACCACATCAAGGATCACGCCGATGCCGGCGGCATGCAGGGCGTCGGCTGCGAAGCGGAGATCGGCGATGCCGCCGGGCGCCAGCCGCGGATCGAGCGCCAGCATGGTAACCGGATTGTAGCCCCAGGCATTGCTCAACCCCAGCGACGGAAGGTGCCTTTCGTCAATCCAGGCGGCAATCGGCATCAGTTCCACCGCGCTGACATGCAGCGACTGCAGATGCGCGATGATCGCCGGATGCGCCAGCGCCCGCAGCTTGCCGCGGTCCTGCTCGGGCACCTCGGGATGCAGAAGCGTGAAGGCGCGAACCGGCAGCTCGTAGATCAGGCCGCCCGGCCGGACCGCCGGCCGTCCCGGATTGAGCGTCGGCAACGGCGTTTCGACAATCGCCTTCGGGACGATGGCCCTGGTGTCTTCGCCGAATATCCCGAGGCGGGGATCATGGGCGAAGGGGCGATCAAGCCGGATGGCAAATGGATCGACGAGCAGTTTCGAGCTGTCAAAGAGATGGCCCTGTTCCGGCTGCCAGGGACCCTCGGCGCGAAACCCATAGCGGGCTCCGGGCTTGATGCCAGGCACGACACCGGAAAAGAGGGCATCGTCGGAAGCTGCAAGGTCGTGGCGGGCGATTTCGGTGTCGGCCTCATCAAACAGGCACACAGCAACCGAAGTTGCCGCGGGCGCCCGGACCGAAAAACGCACGCCGTCAGCCGTCAGTTCCGCGCCCGGCTTCGGCGGAACGTCCAAGTCAGCGAGTGCACCCATCAGGTGATGACGGTGGGAGCGTCGCGCCCGGTGTGCTTGCGGATGCCCGCAAGTGTTTCGGCAGCTTCGATGACCGGCGCCAGGGCGGTCTGGGTTTCCTGGTCGTGGCGCGAGACGTCCGGCTCGTGGCGCTCCATATAGACCCGAAGCGTGGCGCCGGATGTGCCGGTGCCCGACAGGCGGAAGACCAGCCGTGCCCCGCCTTCGAAAAAGATCCGCAGGCCCTGATTGCGGCTGACTGATCCATCCACCGGGTCGTGATAGGAGAAGCTGTCGGCCTTTTCGACGGTCAGGGAACCGACCTGGCGACCGGCAAGGCTGCCGAAACTGTCCTCGAGAGCAGCCATCAACCGGTTGGCGTTCTCGGTCTCGATGGCTTCATAGTCATGACGGGAATAATAGGTCCGGCCATATTCGGCCCAGTGATCGCGGACGATCTCCAGCGCGCTTTGACGCCGGACCGCAAGGATGTTGAGCCACAGCAGCACCGCCCATAGCCCGTCCTTCTCGCGGACATGGTCGGAGCCGGTGCCGGCACTTTCCTCGCCGCAGATGGTGCAGCGTCCGGCGTCGAGCAGATTGCCGAAAAACTTCCAGCCGGTCGGGGTCTCGTGCATCTCGACGCCGAGCTTGGCGGCAACCCGGTCGGCGGCGCCGCTGGTCGGCATTGAGCGGGCAATGCCCTTGAGGCCGCCCTTGTAGCCCGGGGCGAGATGGGCGTTGGCTGCCAACATCGCCAGCGAGTCGGATGGTGTGACGAATATGTTGCGGCCGATGATCAGGTTGCGGTCGCCGTCGCCGTCAGACGCTGCGCCGAAATCCGGAGCGTCCGGTCCCATCATCAGATCATAGAGCATCCTGGCGTGGACCAGGTTGGGATCCGGATGATGCCCGCCGAAATCCTCAAGCGGCGTGGCGTTGAACACCAGAGCGGGGTCGACGCCGAGCCGGCGCACAAGGATCTCGCGCGCATAGGGACCGGTGACGGCGTGCATGGCGTCGAAGGCAACCATGAAGCCGCCTGATACCAGCGCACGGATCGCGTCGAAATCGAACAGGGTTTCCATCAGTTCGGCGTAATCGGTGACGGGGTCCACAACTTCGATCGCCATGCCGCCGGCTTCAAAGACGCCAGTCTGGTCGAGGTCGACATCATCGAAATCGGCGATCAGGTAGCGGTCGATGGTCTGGGTGCGGGCATACATCGCCTCGGTGATCTTCTCCGGTGCCGGGCCGCCATTGGAAATGTTGTACTTGATGCCGAAATCCTCGGTGGGACCGCCGGGATTGTGGCTTGCCGAAAGGATCAATCCGCCAAAAGCCTTGTTCTTGCGGATCAGGTGCGAGGCCGCCGGTGTCGACAATATGCCGCCCTGGCCAACGAGGACGCGCCCGAAACCATTGGCGGCGGCCATGCGGATAGCTGTCTGAATGACTTCGCGGTTGTAAAAGCGGCCATCGCCGCCGATCACCAGGGTCTTGCCCTCTATGCCCTCGAGGCTGTCGAAGATCGACTGGATGAAGGCTTCGGTATAGCCCGGTTCCTGAAACACGGGGACCTTCTTGCGAAGCCCCGATGTGCCGGGTTTCTGATCAGGGAAGGGGTGACGGATACAGTCCGGTTCATGAAGTTTCACTCTTTATTCGCGAGAAGTTCGGCATAGAGATCGGCATAACGCAGGGCACTGCGGTCCCAGGAGACGTCGGCCTTCATGCCCTGGTTCTGAAGCCGCGCCCAGACCTTCGGGTCGGCAAAGGCGCGAACCGCGCGGCGCAAGGCTTCGCGCAGGGCGTCCGGCGTGACCGGCGAGAACTGGAAACCTGTCGCCACCCGCGCAGCACTCGCCGCCTCGTTGGCGTCGATGATGGTATCGGCCAGTCCGCCGGTGCGCGCAACCACCGGAACATTGCCATAGCGCAGCCCGTAGAGCTGGGTGAGGCCGCAGGGCTCGAACCGCGACGGCACCAGGATGACATCGCCGCCGGCCTGCATGAGATGCGACAGCGGTTCGTCATAGCCGATGACAACGCCGACATGACCAGGATGGCGGGCGGTGGCGGCCTCGAGCGCTGCCTCGAGCGCCTGGTCGCCGGAGCCCAGCACCACGAGCTTGGCACCCATGGCGACGATGTCGTCCACCAGCTCGGTGAGCACATCGATGCCCTTTTGCCAGGTCAGGCGGCTGACCACGGTGAACACGGGGCCGTCGGTGCCCGCCAAACCGAAGCGTTCGGCCAGCGCTTCGCGGTTGGACTGACGTTTCTTGAGCTTGGAGTGGCTGTAATGGAACGGAACCAGGGGATCGATCGCCGGATCCCATACCTGGGAATCAATCCCGTTTACGATCCCGTGCAGAGCGTCGGCGCGGGCATTGATCAGGCCGTCAAGGCCCATGCCGAAGGCGGGGGTGCGGATTTCCTGGGCATAGGTCGGGCTCACGGTGGTGATCGCGGTGGCCATCTGCAGGCCGCCCTTGAGGAAGCTCACATCCCCGTAATATTCAAGCCCATCGACGGAAAACACCGATTGCGGCAGCTCGAGCTGCGGGAAGATGTCGGGACCGAACTGGCCCTGAAAGGCGATGTTGTGGATCGTCATGACCGTTGGCGTGGCCGCGGCCTTGCCTTGCTTCATGTAGACGGGAACCAGGCCTGCCTGCCAGTCATGGGCATGGACAATGTCGGGAATCCAGCCGCCCAGCCCGTCTTCCGCGATGATTGCCGCGGCGCGGGAGAGTGCCGCGAAACGGCGCCAGTTGTCGGGGTGATCGGCGCCGGTCGCACCGGTGTAAGGCCCGCCGTCGCGATCATAGAGATCGGGTGAGTCCAGAACGAGAAACTGCACGCCGTCGATCTTCGACGCAAGCACCGTGGCGCTGGAGCCGAACAGATCGGCGAATTCGAGCACGGCCGAGGGTTTCTTGAGCTTGGCCAGCACCTGCTTGTAGCCGGGAAGCAGCACCCGCATGTCCACGCCATGGGCACCCAGCGCCGCGGGCAGGGCGCCCGCGACGTCGGCAAGCCCGCCGGTCTTGATCAGCGGATAGACTTCGGATGCGACGGAGAGAACCTTCATTCGTAAATCAATCCCGCTCGGTCAAGCATGTCCTGGGTGATCAGGCAGATCCCCGATTCCGATCGCTGAAAACGGCTGGCGTCCAGTTCAGGGTCCTCGCCCACGACCAGTCCGGCGGGAATTTTCACGCCGCGATCAAGCACCACCTTGGAAAGGCTGGCATGTCTGCCGATGACGCATTCGGGCAGCACCACCGCCTCGTTGAGTTTCGAATAGGAGCGGCACAGAACGCCGGTGAAAATCAGCGAGCGATGCAGTTCCGAACCCGAGATGATGCAGTCGCCGGAGACCAGCGAAGACAGCGCCATGCCGCGGCGGCCTTCCTCATTGTGGACGAATTTTGCCGGTGGCCGGATCTCGGCATAGGTCCAGATCGGCCATGACCGGTCATAGAGGTCGAGTTCCGGCAGGATGTCGGTCAGGTCGATATTGGCCTGCCAATAGGCATCGATCGTGCCCACGTCGCGCCAATAGGCTTCCTTCTCCGGCGTTTCGCGGACGCAGGATTCGGCAAACCGGTGCGCCACGGCTTTGCCGTTTTCGACGATGTAGGGGATGATGTCCTTGCCGAAGTCACGGCTGGAATCGGGATTGGTGGCATCGCGCCGCAGCTCATCCATCAGGAAATCGGTGTTGAAGACATAAATGCCCATCGAGGCGAGCGCCATATCCGGCTTGTCGGGCATGGCCGGGGGATCGGCAGGCTTTTCGACAAAGGCGATGATCTCGTCCTTGTCGTTGACATGCATGACGCCGAAGCCGACGGCTTCCATGCGCGGGACTTCAAGGCAGCCGACTGTGACATCGGCGCCGGAATTGACGTGCTGCTGCAGCATCAATTCATAGTCCATCTTGTAGATGTGGTCGCCGGCCAGAATAACCATGTATTTGGGGGCATAGCTCTCGATGATGTCGATGTTCTGGAACACCGCATCGGCGGTGCCGTCATACCATTGGGTTTCCGACACGCGCTGGCTGGCGGGCAGGATATCGAAGCTTTCATTGCGCTCGGGGCGCAGGAAGTTCCAGCCGCGCTGCATGTGGCGGATCAGCGAGTGGGCCTTGTACTGGGTGGCGACCCCGATGCGGCGGATGCCGGAGTTGAGGGCATTGGACAGGGCGAAGTCGATGATCCGCGACTTGCCGCCGAAGAAAACCGCAGGCTTGGCCCGGCGGTCGGTGAGTTCCTTCAGACGGCTGCCACGGCCGCCGGCCAGAACATAGGCCATGGCGTCGCGCGCCAAAGGCTGGACCCTCTTGTTCTCCATTCTTCCTCCCTTTCGTGTCCTTCCCGGCCAGGTCAGCCGGTGGTGAACATCAATGTCGCCAGTGGCGGCAATGTCAGTTCCGAGATCGCGCGCCCGTCCTCGAGACGGGTGACAACTTCACCGAGATTGCCCTTGCCGGATCCACCATAGACGGTGGCGTCCGAGTTGAAAATTTCGCGCCAGACCCCGTCCTGCGGCATGGCAATGCGGTATCCGGTCCGCACAGTGGGCGTCAGATTCGAGATGATGACAACCGGTTTTTCGCCCGGTGACTTGCGGACCCAGGCAAATACCGAATTGGCCTTGTCATCGGCGATGAGCCACTCGAAGCCCTCGGGCTCGCAATCGCGGCCATGCAGGGCGGGGGTCCTGGCGTGGAGCCGGTTGAGATCGCGCACCAGGCATTGCATGCCGTGATGGCGCAGGTCATCAAGATGATCCCAGTCCAGTTGCCGAGCCTCGCTCCATTCGCCACGCTGGGCGAATTCCTGCCCCATGAACAACAACTTCTTGCCCGGATAGCCCCACATGAAGCCATAATAGGCTCTCAGGTTGGCAAATTTCTGCCATTCGTCGCCGGGCATCTTGGTCAGCATGGAGCCTTTGCCGTGCACCACCTCGTCATGGGAGATCGGCAGCACGAAATTTTCCGAAAAGGCATAGACCAGGCCGAAGGTCAGCTCGTCATGGTGGAACTGGCGGTGCACCGGGTCACGCTGGAAATAGGACAGCGTGTCATGCATGAAACCCATGTTCCATTTGAAGCCAAAGCCGAGCCCGCCCTCATGCACCGGCGCCGAGACCTTGGGCCAGGACGTCGATTCCTCGGCAATGGTGACAATGCCGGGGTGGCTGCCATAGACCGCCTTGTTCATCTGTCTTAGAAACTCGACTGCATCGAGGTTTTCGCGGCCGCCATCCTTGTTGGGGACCCACTCGCCTTCCTTGCGGGAATAGTCGAGATAAAGCATCGAGGCGACCGCGTCGACGCGCAATCCGTCGACATGATAGGTTTCGGCCCAGAACAGGGCGTTGTTGAGGAGGAAGGACGAAACCTCGCGCCGGCCGAAATTGTAGATGGCGGTGTTCCAGTCGGGATGGAAACCTTGGCGCGGATCGGCATGTTCATAAAGGGCCGTGCCATCGAAACGGGCCAGACCATGGGCGTCGACGGGGAAATGCGCCGGCACCCAGTCGAGCAGAACGCCGATGCCGACCATATGGGCGCCATCGACAAAGCGGGCAAAGCCCTCGGGTTCGCCGAAGCGGGCCGACGGCGCATAAAGACCGGTGGTCTGGTAGCCCCAGGACGGATCATAGGGATGTTCGGCAATTGGCAGGAATTCGATATGGGTAAAGCCCATTTCGACGCAATAGGGGATCAGTTCGGCGGCCAGTTCGTCCCAGGACATGAACGACCCGTCGACGTGCCGGCGCCAGGATCCGGGATGCACCTCGTAGATCGACATCGGCTGACGGCGGGCGTCGACCTTGCTCCAGTGGGCGCGGTGGGCGCTGTCTTTCCAGTCATGGTCGAGATCGGGCTCAACGATCGAAGCCGTGGCGGGACGCATCTCGGCGCGGCGGGCAAAGGGGTCGGCCTTGAGCGGTAATCTCTCGCCGCCGGGGCCGAGGATTTCATATTTGTAGGCAGCGCCCGGCTTGATGCCGGGAACGAAGATTTCCCAGACACCGATCCCGGCGCGGCGGCGCATCACATGGCGGCGGCCGTCCCAGTCGTTGAAATCGCCGACGACCGAAACCCGCTGTGCATTGGGCGCCCAGACGGCAAAATGCACACCGTCAGCGCCTTCATGATGGATCAGATGCGCGCCGAGCTTGTCGAACAACCGCAAATGCGAACCTTCGGCGATGAAGTAGTCGTCCATCGGGCCAAGCACGGGACCATAGCTGTAGGGGTCTTCGATGTCCCAGCTGCCGGTTGAATTGGCTGCGGTGTAGCGCAGAGGTTGGCGGGCTGTAATGGTGATGGGACCTTCAAACAGGCCCGTGGCTGCGCCTGGTTCCAGTTGACCGACGGGGGTTCCGTCCAGCGTGACTGCCGCAATGTCGTCGGCGCCGGGTGCAAACACCCGCGCGACAAAGCCGTCACCGAATTGCTGCACGCCGAGAACAGAAAAAGGGTTTCCATGCGTTCCGGAAGCAATCGCTTCTGCTTCGTCCGCCGGCAGGTGAAAGCTGTTCCTGTCGGTGTCGTGCACGGTTCCCTTTGGGGTCATGGGCCGGCTTTCCAGATTTCCTTTGCATACTGACGTATTGTCCGGTCCGAGGAGAACCAGCCGACACGCGCGGTATTGAGGATAGTACGGCCATACCATGCCTCTTCGTCAAGCCATAAACTGTCAACCCGCCGTTGAGCTTCGGCATAGGCATCGAAATCGGCGGTGACCATGAACCAGTCATGCTCATAGAGCCCGTCGGTCAGTCCGGTGAAACGGTTGCGGTCGTCGGGACTGAAAACGCCGGACGATATCGCGGTGAGGGCCTGCGACAACTCGCTCGAGGCCTCGATGATGGCCCGCGGATCGTGGCCGGAGGCGCGACGATCGGCAACTTCGGCTGCGGTCAGTCCGAAAATGACAATGTTGTCTTCGCCGACGCATTGCTGAATTTCGACATTGGCGCCGTCGAGCGTGCCGATGGTGAGCGCGCCGTTGAGCGCGAATTTCATGTTGCCGGTGCCCGAGGCTTCCATGCCGGCGGTCGAGATCTGTTCGGAGAGATCGGCGGCCGGCACGATCACTTCGGCCAGGGAGACGTTGTAATTGGGGATGAAGACGATCTTGAGCAGGCCGCGGACGGCCGGATCATGATTGATCACCCGCGCCACATCATTGGCCAGCTTGATGATCAGCTTGGCATTGTGATAGCTCGGCGCCGCCTTGCCGGCGAAGATCTTCACCCGTGGGGTCCAGTCGCGTTCGGGGTGAGAGCGGATCTGGTCGTAGAGAGCGATGGCCTCGATGATGTTGAGCAATTGCCGCTTGTATTCGTGGATGCGCTTGATCTGGATATCGAACATCGCCGAGGGATCGATCTTGATGCCCATGCGGCGGGCCACCAGATTGGCCAGGCGGGTCTTGTTGTCGCGCTTGACCGCGGCGAAACGGGCGCGGAATTCGGCGTCCGACGCGAAAGGCTCCAGCGCCTTGAGGGCTTCCGCATCATCCATGAAGTCATCACCGATGGCGTCCCGGATCAGCGAGAACAGGCCCGGATTGCACTGCATCAGCCAGCGGCGCGGGGTGATGCCGTTGGTCTTGTTGTTGATCCGGTCCGGGTAAAGCCCGTGAAGATCGGAGAACACCGTCTGTTTCATCAGATCGGTGTGCAACGCCGAAACCCCGTTGATGGAATGCGAGCCGACAAAGGCCAGATTGCCCATGCGCACGCGGCGTTCGCCACCCTCGTCGATGAGCGAGACCGAGCGCGCCTGATCATCGTCATAGCCGCGTTCCTTGCGGGCATGGACCAGCACCTTGGCATTGATCGCGTAGACCAGTTGCATGTGGCGGGGCAGCAGCCGCTCGAACAGCGGCACCGGCCAGCTTTCCAGTGGCTTCGGGCAGAAGCGTGTGGTTGGTGTAGCTGAAGGTCTCGCGGGTGATGTCCCAGGCCGGTTCGAATTCCATGCCATGGACATCGATCAGCAGCCGCATCAGTTCGGCCACGGAAACCGCCGGATGGGTGTCGTTGAGCTGGATCGCCACCTTGTCGGGCAGTGATGTGAGGTCGCCATATTGCTGCAGATGGCGGCGCAGGATGTCCTGCAGCGAGGCGGAGGAGAAGAAGTATTCCTGGCGCAGGCGCAGTTCCTGGCCGGCCGGGGTTTCGTCGGCCGGATAGAGCACCTGGGTCAGCGCTTCGGCCTTGTTGCTCTCGCGCAGCGCGCCGATATGGTCGCCGGCATTGAAGGCGTCGAGCAGGATCGGGTCGATCGGCTGCGCGGTCCAGAGCCGGAGCGTGTTGACGCGGTTGGCGCGCCAGCCGACCACCGGCGTGTCATAGGCAACCGCGATCATGCGTTCCTGCGGTTTCCAGCTGCAGCGCTGGGTCTCGCCGGTGTCGGATTCGCGAATGTCGACCGTGCCGCCAAAGCCGATTTCATAGGCGCTTTCGCTGCGCTGGAATTCCCAGGGATTGCCGTGGGAAAGCCAGGTCTCGGGCAGTTCCACCTGCCAGCCGTCGCTCATCTGCTGCCGGAACAAGCCGTGGACATAGCGGATGCCGTAGCCATAGGCCGGAACATCGACGGTCGCCATGGATTCCATGAAGCAGGCGGCCAGCCGGCCGAGACCGCCATTGCCCAGCGCCGCATCCGGCTCAAGCGCTGCGACCACATCGAAATCCACCCCGAGCGATTCCAGCGCTTGGCGGACTTCTTCGAGCATGCCGAGATTGGAGACCGCATCGCGGGTCAGGCGGCCGATCAGGAATTCCAGTGAGAGATAATAGACCCGCTTGCCGCCGGTCTCATAGGTCTTGCGGGTCGATTCCATCCAGCGGTCGATGACCCGGTCACGGATGACCAGGATCGTGGCCGTCATCCAGTCATGCGGCTGGGCGACCTTGGCGTCCTTGCCGATCGAATAGGTCAGACGCTCGATGATTTCCGCAGCCAGTGTCGCCGGGTCGGAGCTGCGTGGCGCCGGCGAGGGGAGATCGGCACGTGCGGACTTGGATATCATCGGATTCCCCATCGGGTTCGGGCAGGCGCACAGCCGGAACCGGCGCGGGTGATCCTCAGTACGCAGTGAGCCGAATATTGTCAATAACTCACGATTAAATCCATTAGATCGACGATTTTGGCAGGTAAACGCCAAAAAACGATATCCGGAGCTGCTGCTTCACTGGTTGGATGGGCGGGGCAAAACCTTGTCAGGTCAGCGGGAACCCGGCCCGGACAGGATGCGCCCATCCCGCGTCCCGCCGCCCGAAACGGTCACGCATGACCGGTAGCGTCCATTCATCAATTCAAGGCGTTACCGAATGCCTGCGCATCCGCTGGCATGGAGGGCGCTGTCGCCGGTCTTGCCCCGACCCGGTTTGAGGCGGCAGCCTCAGACGAGCCAGATCTTCTCGTTTTCCTGCTGGAACAAGGCGGCATCCGAAAGGGCTGCATCGCGCTGGCGCAGGTCTGCCAGAACACGCCGCGGGCTGTGGATCTGGCCGCGTTCATCGGTGTAGTCATCATAGACCGGTGCGCTTTCCTCGGTCGGGGTGATCATGTTCATCGAATCGGTCTGGAGCCGCCTGAAAGTGGCGTGGGCGGTGGAAGCCGCATCATGAATGGCTTGCCTCACGGCGTCGCGCTGCTGCATGTCGCTGTTGCCGGAGACCGCATCGGTGAACAGCTTCTTGGCCCTGGCGCGGCTTTCGGTCAGGTTCTGCTTGGTGATGCCCTCGTCAGGCAGTTCGCCATAGGCCTGGCGGATCGCGTTCTGGGCACGCAGGTTCGCCTGATCGAAAATTTCATTCTGGCGCGTGGTGATGGTCTCCAGTGGCTGATCGGCGCTGCTGCTTCTGGCCAACTGGTTGACCTGACGCATGACATTGACGGAGAATCCGTCCGCGGTGATGTCGCGTGTCTTGTCGAAGGCGCCGCTGACATTTATCGTCGGCATCCTGGACAGCACGCCTTTTTCAGTTGCCTGGTTGATGGGGCCGCCCTCAGCGGTGGTTTTGTCCGCCACGGTCTCGGCCAGTACGTCATAGGCTGTCTGTCCCGATGGCGCCCAGCCGCCAAGTCCCTCGGTGCCGCCTTTCATGATCTGGCCGACATTGAGCGGTTCGGCGCTTTTCTCCCGTAATTTGCGCAGGACGCTTTGCTCGATCATGTGGTGGGTTTCGAGCACATTTCCGAACTCCTTTTCCTTCTTCTTGCCCAGCGCATCCGCGTATTTTCCATATTGCAGCTCGGCCTCCACCGGATCGGCTCTCAGCCCGATGCCGGACAGGTTCGCAGACCCGGAACCAGCCGAAGACCATCCCGGCTCGGTCGCGCCGTCAAAATAGGCGGCGGTGGCATTGATGATGCCCTGTCCATTCCGCTGAATTGCATCGAATGTCGGCTGGTCCGTGTCCTTGGCATCATAGAATTTCTTGTAATTTGCGATCAGCGCATTCTTGTGCTCGCCGGCCTTGGACAGCACCAGACCCTTGAAATCCGGCAGTGGCTTGGCCGGGTCATGTACATAGCGGTTGCGGGTGTCCTTGTATTCTGCGACCGCCTCGAGCGCCTTGACGCTCTCGGCCTGGAAATTGATCTCGCTGGTGTTGACCTCGCGGCGGGTGGCCATGGCCATGGCGCCGGGGCCCCAGTCGCGCTCATATCCGCTGGGCGCGCTTGGGTCCTTGTTGTACTGCGCCGCAAGACCCGGGAACTTCCGCTTGGGCTCGGTCTCCACCGCCGTGTCGGGGTTGTCGACGCGCTCCGGCGGGGCCGGATCAAGTTCGAGAAAGGCAAGCCGCCAGAGAATCTGGTGCTCCGGATTGTGGTCCAGCTCGATGAGATATTTGGCACCTGCCGACTTGTCGTCATCACCATTGTTGAAGCTGGCCTTGATCTCGTCGCGTTTGCCCTTGGCTTCGCTCCAGGGTCCGGAGAAACCCTCGCCATCGACATTCTCGTTGAGCAGCACAAAGCGGAACACCGGCTTGTCGAAATCATTCTTGACCTGGTCCTTCTGGTGTTCGGGAATGGTGTCTGCGGTGACTTCCTCCTCGGTGCCTAGTTGATCGGGGTTGACCTCGGTACCGGTGTCGGTTTCCTGATCGGTCAGGATCTCCTGGTTGGTCCCGGCCTCCAGCCTGGTCTTGATCGTCGCCAATTGCCGGTCGCGCCGCTCGGCCTCCGTGGGCGTGTCGCGATTGGGTTCGGGCTTTCTCGCAAGCGCTGCCTCGTCGCGCTCCAGTTTCTGCAGCTCGGTTCCGGCGGCTTCCAGATTGGGTTTGAGTTCGGTCGTCAGCGGCTCCTCGCAGATGCTGCCCATCCGGGCGGTCTGGGCCTGCAGATAGTCTGAGGTCATCTCGGTGGCTTCGGAGCGGATCATCAGCTTGCGGGCGCTGCCCGCCTGCTCCAGTGCCATCTTGTGCGGCTCTCCCTGAAGCGTGATTGTGTCCTCCGGCGGTCCCTTCTGGGTCTTGAAGCGGGAGACGAGCCTGGCGAAAAGCTTCTTCACCTTGTTCAGGATCCAGTCCAGCATCTTGTCGAAGGCGGCATGCACCTTTTCCTGGATGGCGGTGATGAACCGCCGCACCGCGCCGCCGATATCGGGCAGGCCGAGCAGCCGGACCAGGAAGGAGATAATGATCGGAATCGTCTGCGCCATCGCGTTTTCGATATAGTCGGCCGCCTGGTTGAGCTGGCCGCGGGCAATGTTGGCGATCGATTCAAACACCGAATTGGCGAAATCGAGTATCTGCTCGAACCGCTCGATGAAGAACATAATCAGATTGTAGATGCCGAACAGGATTTCGATGATGGCGCCGGCCGGGTTGGTCCAGTTGGCGAGCATGCGGATGCCCGCCGTGACGATTGCCTGGATGGCCCATCCCTTGATCGATTCGATTGCCGCCTGTTGCAGGTTTCCGGCATATTCGATCAGCTTGCGCCAGACGCCGGCGACGCCCTCGTCACGGATGAGCTGCACGACCTCGATCATCTTCTCGACAACCGCGACCTTGATCTCGCCATAGGGATTGAGCTTCTTGACAATGCGCGGGCGCAACTGGGGATAGGTCAGGCCGAGAACCTGCAGGATGATGCTCATGATGCCGCGCAGATCAAGCGTCTCGGGCAGCGTTATGCCCATCGCGGCAAAGGGCCCGAGGATCCAGGACAGGAACCCCTTCTTGATATGTGTCCAGATCCGCGACGCGAAACCCTGGATGCCCTGCACCACTGCGCGGATCAGGTTGAGGGCAAAGCCACCCGGATCGGCGATGACCAGCGAGATGGATTCGCCGATCGAAACGATCTTTTCCCACACTGCGCGGCCGCGCGGGCCAAAGCCGATGACAAAGGCCTCGGCCACCATTTCGGCGATTTTCTTGAGAACATCGGCCGCAAAGCTCAGCACATCCTTGAAGAATGGGCCGAAGATTGCGGTGAAACTCTCGATCGGGCTCCACCAGTCGAAATCGTCATAGGCACGCTGGAAGACGCGGTTGACCCGATCCCAGGTCAGGTCATATTCGGTGAAGCGGTCGGATATGTAGCGGAACCCGTTCTCGATGGTCCCCGATTGCTGCATCTGTTCAAAGGTCTCTTCAGCGCCGACAAAGCGCATGAAGGCGCCGAGAAAATTGGTCGCATTGCGGGTGATGGTTTCGCCGGTGAAGAGCTTTCGCCCGACGATGACCTTGAGCACCTGGTAACTGTCGAGATTGTCGGCGAGCCGCTCGGCACCGCGCGCGAGCATGCCGGTATCCTGTTCGGGTTCGGGCTCGCCCTGGGTGAACCGGCGCACGATCCGGTCGGTGCCGGTCTCAACGACCGTTAGCGCTGGTATCGGGCTGAGGGGGAGAGGCTTGCGGAGGTGGGCGGACGGGTGTGAGGCGCGGCTGCGGCGCGAAACTTCGTTCCGGGAAGAACGGTGACTTGTGCGATCACGATTGCGCCCGGGCGGAGCGCGTGCATGCGCTTGCCTGGAAGGTGGCGCGCGTGAATGGACCTGGTGGTTCGCCCTCATCGGTGGCCCGCGCGCCGGTGTCTGTTGAAGGACATGAACGGTCTCATGCGCCATCAATCTGCGGTCGTGCATGTCGGAGGCACTTCGCAGCCAGATGTTGTTCTGCCGCGCAAAGGCCCGTGCGCCGATGCTTCGCACCAGGTCGGGCGCAACATGGATGCGCACGTGATCGAGCCGGCTGTTGAACACCCGTTCCAGATGCCGGCGCTGCTGGTCCGGCAGACGGGCTCCGCCGGATGCGGTTCTTATCCGTCCGGAAAGACTCCTCGACGCCAGGAAGGCCGCACCAGGCGCCCTGTCGCGTGTCATCATGATGTTGCCGGCAGACTCCATCGTCGACCAGTCACCATCCAGTGTTTCCTCGAAATCGGTTTCTTCCTGAGCGGAAACGCTGACCTCGGCCAAGCCGGGGTCGAGTGCCGGAACGCTGGACAGCGTGTCGGTGTCCGGCTGACTGTCGGGATCGGCCGTCCGGCGGATAATTTCATCGGTCCCGGTGACAGGCTGAGGACCGGGAGCCGGTTGCGCTGCATATGCCGGCGGATCAAGGCCGCTGTGGGTCTCAGGCGGTCCGCGTCCCGGCCTTCGCTCGTCGGCATAGCTGCTCAGCTCCACAACTTGGGCTGACGCGGTGTCCTTGTCCTGTTCGGGGGCCGGCGCTTCGGCGGGCTCTACCCCGGCGGCTTCCTTGTCTAGATCCGGCGTCGCGACGGCCTTCTCGGCCAGGGCGTCAGCTTCCTTTTCGGCGGCATCGGTGGCCGCGCCGACCATCAGTTCTCCGCCGCCGCCGCCTCCGCCCGGATCATCACCGCGGGTGAGCGCCCGGACGTCCTTCTTCTGCTCGGCAATTTGCGGGGAGGGCGCAGCGCCGGCAAGCCCCGCAAGCGGCGCCTTCTTATCCTTTGATTTTTCCTGGCTTTTATCGCCCATGGAACAAATCGTCCCGGTTCAATCGGATAAATCTGCGGTAGCAATTCAAAATTCCCGTCGCCGAAGCGACGGGAATTTTCGCGAGACACTTGAGTTCCGCCAACCACACACCAAGCGAGCAACCGCTCGGGTGAATGAAGTATAACAGGAATGTGGCTCTAGGTTAAGTTCATTAATGCCTCGCCTGGACCGAAATAGCTGTTTCTTTCGAAGCTTACGTTTTTGATTGGTGTTGAAACAGATCCATTCTGTGCCACAGCAAGATTCAGTTCCTTGAATTGAATTCCTGTTCTTAATCCGTAAAGGCTGTTGCCGCTCACGTCGACATGCTGTGCGTAATTCCCCCACAGCCGCACGCCCTGACTGTCAGGCACGTCCTGCATGCCGAGCGTGACCTTGCTGAAATTTCCTGCTTTGACATCGCTGTTCTGCCAGCGGACCGTCCGGGGTTCCAATTCGGTCGCATACCGGTTCTCGATCCGGTTGTGCAATATTGTCGCCGTGATGGCATTGCCGACGAAAACTCCAAACCGGCCGGACAGGTAGACAGGAAGTGACAATCGGATGTGATTGTCCGAGATGGTCACATGGCCGCAATAGCTGAAGAACCCGCTGACCATCCTGGGGAATTCCTCTTCATCATAGATGACGGCCTGACCTTTCTTACTCGCGCCAACCGAGATGCCCCGCGCATATCCCTCGATATAATTCCCGGTGACAAGAACCGAATTCATATTGTCAGACTGGGCGAGGACCGGCGTGGCCAAATCGGGGCCTCCCGTAAAATCATTCTCCAATGTGATTTCAGGGGATGAATTGAATGCCACCGAGATCGCTGAATCAGCTGCTGATTTGGGCACCATCCTTCCAATCTTTTCTCCGAATTGTGTCAGACGCGCCCTTGCGACGGAGTCGAGTGAGACGGAACTGTCGCCGTCACCCGTCAACCAGCTCGCCAGAGCCTTGCGAAAGGAACGCGTATAGGAATAGTAATTACTCCCGCTGGTGCGGTTTGAACGGAAGATCTTCAACCAGAAATCGACATCGTCAAAATCATAGTCGGTCAGAAACTGGGTTTCATTTTTCGCCCATACCTCCTGGCCGATGTTGACGCGAATCCTCCGTGTGTGCCCGTTCTCGGCGAGCGTGTTGAAGGTTTCGTTGCCGATCTTCCGATCGAACATCGCGATCTTGTCCATCAGTGTCCGAGCCAGAATTTGCTTCCCGTTGCTGTGCTCGAGGAAACTCTTCAAATCAAAATTCTGGTTGGTACCGGTGAAGATATTGTCTCTCACCACAAGTCTGCGAGGATCCACGATCAGCAGGGCGGAGCTGTGTGGGGCTGCCATGAAGCGACATTTCTCGATTGTCACATCCGGCTGAATTGACGAGGCGTTCTTGCTGTCGAATATCCGGACAGAATGCTGCTTGAATTGTTTCGGACTGCCCGTGGTGGCAATATGCATATCCTGCATCGATACGGTTTTGCATTTTTCGATGTTCAGGCACAAAACCAGATCATCAGATCGCGTGATCTTGAAATCCCGCAAGGACACTTTGCTGCAGCCAATGAACTGCATGCCGAAATCGCCGACGCGGATCCGAACGGTGCTGCCATCCCCGGTTCCGGTGATGGTGACATGGCCCAGGTTCTGAAACCGGACCGGGCGGTCCAAAAGATGGGTCCGCGCGCCCAGGCAGATTTTCAGGTCGGATCCATTGGCAATCACGCCGGTGGCCCAGAGGCTGTCGAGGAAGTCCGCCAGATTGACCCCCGGTGGCACCGGGATTTCGCCGCATCCGCCGGAATTGCGGAAATAGAGGTCCTCGATCGCCTCCTGGACATTGGCGGCATCGGTTCCCACCCGGACATTGTCAAAGAACACATCGCGCGCTTCCAGATCTGTGAGCGGCGGGAAATTGCGGTCCCGTATGTCGGTGGAATCATCGAAGAGGAACTTGCCCTCGTCGCTGAGGCCGATGAAGAGATAGTCATGATGCACCGCGACCGGTTCCTGTTTCCAGATCAGCTGGGGCTCTTCAGGTGTTCCGGCGGCAAATTCGCGGATCTCGACTACCCATGCATCGCCCGGAAAGACGAAGCCGCGCACTTCCGTCTCCTCCTCGATCGACAATCCGGCGAATTTCAGCGCGAAGCCGGCTGTCTTGACCATCAGGACGCCTGGATCGGGTGAATTGCTCAATTCGGCAACGGCACCTGAATTTGCCACCGGATTGACCGTCACCGAGTTCGGGCCGTCGAAGCTGAATTCTGCCGCTCCGTCCCATATCCGTATGAAGGCAAAATCTTCATCGGCATCGAGAGCTGCAAGCAGGCCGTCATGATCGACAAGGCGCGAATGCCGCTCATCGCCGCGCAGCTTCGAGCCCTGGCGTTGATCCCCGCGCAAGGACGTCAACTCGAACAAGGCGGTCTGATACCGCGCGTCAGTCCTGAGATCGTCGACGGCAGATGACGAACGCTCGAAATCGAGGCCGCCATTGTCCCGGCTCCATTTGAGAATAATGGAAGGCGAGTCAGCCCCGTCATGGGGAAAGACCTTGCCATCGGCGGTCATATGCGGCTGGGCAAGGTCACTGTCATGCACCTCGACCCGAAACAGGTGATTTCCGATGTTGATCGCTTCATCATTGAAATCGGTCGCGCAGGGATCGCAGGGGTCCTGGCTGTCGACAGGATCGGTCAGTTCGACCGAGATGAGCCGCATCACGCCGAAGCGTGGCAGGCGGATGTCATGGTTGTAAAATGCATCGCGATACGCCGCATCATCCAGCTCGTCTATCCGAACCGGCATCGTCTTGATCTGGACTACGCGCTGGGAGGCATTCGACGTCCGGGCGCCCAGATAGGCCGCGTCGACAAGGCGCGGCAATGAAGCGGCCGAGCGGTCCATGTCCCAGACATCTGCATAGCAAAGTACCGGCCCATCCATCTCGTCCGCTTCCAGGCCGATGAAGTCGACCGGGTTGTCGAGCTCGTCCCAGACCAGTTCGCCGACGCGTCCGCCGGCCACGCAGAATCCGGGCTTGATCCGTGACACCGCCAGGCGTTCGCGTCCGGTGCTGGTGGTGCGGGTTTCAAAATCGAGGATTCCGACATCCTGCGGCACGCCGGTGCGGATGGCGAGCCTTGAGACCTGGGTGGTCAATTCCGCCAGGATCTGGTCGGCTTCGGTACGATCTTCCGCCGTGACCATGGAGCCCGCCTGCAGAGGCAGCAGGGAAAGTCGCTTCGCCGGATCGTGGCTCAGTCTGCCGATTTCACCCTTCATGATTTCTCTCCCTAGTCCTGTATTTCAAGCGGAACCATCAACCGGTTGTCGTAGCGGATGTAGATTCCCTGTTGCGGCGGCATCAGATCGCGCGCCTTGTCGCCGGCAGCGCCAAGGGCTGCCAGATGCGCGGCGCGGTGGTAGACGCCGATCTCGCCGCCATCCTCTGCGCCTTCGGCAATTTCCGTCGGAGCCTGATCATCAAGGACGCCATATCCAGGCTCTCCGAAGGCAGCGATGCGGGTGATCCGGGGCGGAACCTCTTCCTCGGAATCAAGGTCGGCCAGGCAGGGCACACGCAGAAAATCGATGCCGCCTTCGGTGGACTTGTAGGCGTGAAAGCGCCGGTCTTCCGATGACAGCGCACCTGCCTGCAGCCGGCTGTAACGGATGCATCCGAACCAGTCGCTTCCGGGCGATTGCAGCACTTGCAGATTGGCAAACAGGCTGTCGGAGGCAAAGACCCGTCCGATCCGCGCCCGGCCCATGATCGTCACATATTCGAATATGACATTGCCGGTGCCTTGATGGGTGTCGCGGTAGAACTCGTCGAATATGCAGTTATGCGCGAAGACATGGGCGGTCCGGGCCGAATACCTGTTGATGGTGACCTTTCGGATGGCGCAGTTTTCGAAAATGATCGTCTTGTCGCCCGATCCGTCCGTCTGGGTGATGAGGATCTCGCCGTCCAGCTTCAGATCGCGAATGAGAAGCTCGTTGGCGTTCTGGCGAAATCCCCCGTTGTCGTCATTGGCGGTTTTCTTGCTGATCTTGATGAGGTTGCGCCGGTGCAGGATCTCCTTGTCGGCGACCAGCGGTCTTTGCGCTCTCACAGCGACCGTCGCCGGGCCCGGAGGTGTTCCAGGTGGAATTTTCTGTATTTTCTCAATCGGGTTCGAACTGGTTACGACCGTTTCCGCGCCGGTGAAAATCCCTGTCGGCGGCCTGACAAACAGCGTCAGGGTGCGCGGGTTGGTCTGGCCGACATGCTTGCGGCGGTTGCGTCGCTCCTGGCGGATATCGGGGGTGCGCATCGAACGGTCATCATAGCCCTCGGGGAAACAGGGATAGCCGCGGCGGTCCCTGACCACGAAACCCGGCGTCTCCGTGGTTCCGGTGGAAAGCGCGGCCGGCCATCTTTCGGCGTCGGAGGCTTCCAGGCCGGATGCGCGGGCGCGCATGAATTTTCCGAAATGCGGGGTGCCGTTTGGCAGTCCGCCATGATTCCGGGGACGGCGCGCCGACAGTCCCTTCACTTCCTCGGCGCCGCCGGGCAATGGCTTGGCGATGATGACCGCGTCCTTCGGGTGCCAGATGCGGCTGACTTCAAAATGCGTGGTCAGGCCGGATTTGAGATGCGGCGCGCGCAAGATGCGGTCCATGCCATGCACCGCGACACTTGCCTGGTTTAAGACAGCGCGGGCGCCCTCTGCTATGCCGATGGTTGTTCCGCGGCGGCGCACCAGCCAGTTGCTCAGCCGCAATTCATTGAGCCGGCCTTCATGTGTCGGCGACCGGAGCTCCACACCGAACAGGTTGCTGTAATAGGACAGCAGCCAAGGCTGCATGGAACGGCCGTCAAACTCCTCGACGGGGACCGCAAACCCATCGGCATAGAATTGAACCAGGGTGGAATCGAAGCGATCGAGCAGATGCCCGAGACCGTAGAGATAGGCCTCCAGATCGCCCTTGCGTCCGGCCTCGCCGGCATCGCCGGGAGCGATCCGGTCGTCATACAGGCGATAGACCTCCGGGACTTCGCTGTAGAGCAGGGCGCCAACGCGGCTGTCGAAGACATCATTTGCCATTTCACCGCTCCGTTGATGGTGTGAGGACGACGGTCAGGTCATCGCTTTCGATGAAGATGCTTTCGGTCTTGCCGGCGATCACGGATTGCAGGCTGTCGTCCGAATTGCGCACCACCTTCACCGCAGGCAGGGTTCCGTTCGCCTCCGGTTTGAGGTCCGTTTCCATATCCAGATAATCAATCGCCTGGTGCGCCTCGACGGCGCTGACGATGCCCGAAACGAACAGCGTGTCGCCGATGGTTCGATATTGCAGGCCATAGCGGGCCAGGACGATGGCCTTGATTTCGGACACCATGTCGTCGCTGGCCGTGTAGCCGCTTTTCAAAACGCAGGTCAGGCTGCATGTGAGCCGAACCGGCACGAAACGCGATATCTGCACCGAAACCGACGGGATGGCCGCGGCTTGCAAACTGGCAGCAAGAGGCGCGGTGAGGCTATCGATGGAACCGCCGCCGGCCGGCACGATGGTGACCGCAACCACGATGCGTCCACCGCCGAAGCCGTCAATGGTCGAGCGCGCACTGGCTTGCCACACCCCTGCGTGGCGTTCCGCCAGTATGGCGAAATCCTCGTCGGTGATGGCCCGGGAGACATTGCGAATGGCCCTGCCATTGTCCTTTTTCAGGGTCTCGATCGATTGAAGGTCGCGGCCAAGCTGCGGCGCCAGCGGCTGCACCACGGAAGCAATGCTCCCCTTCGACTTCGACAGCTTGGTGACGGCATATTCGGGAACCCTGTTGCCGATTTCGCCGGCACCGATGCGCAGCCGGGAGATCACCACATTGTCGGTTCCAGTGGGCAATCGGCGCGGAAAGATGAACCGGTTTCGCCCGTCGACATCAACCTGGATGTCATAGACGGCCTCATCCTCTCCCGTGAGCTTGTCCAGCGAGGAAATCCGTCGGTATTCCCGCTGGCCGACATGCACCGTCAGATCGGGGGCGACGCCGCCTTCGTCAAAGGCGGAGAGACGTGTTGCCAGCGGCCCGCCGGCAAAACTGAAGGACTGCCCCTCGACCGTGCCGGAGCCGGACCCCAGCGGTGTCGGCGGCATGGTCTTGCCGTGCCCGAAGGTGACGACATTGCCATGGATGCTGACGTTGCCCGCTGTGAGGGCACTGTTGCGCAAGTCCTGCAGCGCGGCGCCGGTGTCGATGTTGATGCGGAGAAACTGGCCCTGCCTTTGCAGCCGTCCGGAGATGGCATAGGCGGCACCGCCGGCCGGCGCGTCGGGAACGACGAGAAAATTTCGCCTGCGGCCCAGAATGGTTTCCGCAATCGCGTCCGGGGCAAGCCCGGTCCTGATCATGCCGCCAGCCTGGACCAGCGGGCTGTTGGAGCGCTTCTCACGGGCGATCACAGGCGAGGCGTTGAAGCCGGCAGTGATGGTTCTGATCGCGTGGATGGTGTCCTGGCCGTCGGCTGCCTCCAGCTCGACCCAGGTGCTGTCATCGGCTTGGCCGCTGGCTATGATGAGAAAGGCTGCAAGCCCGCCATCCTCGAGTTCGCCAACCAGCCACGCTCCCGGTTCCAGCACTTTCACATCCACATTGTCGATGAAGAGCTGTTTCTCCGGGCTGTTGCGAATGCTGTCGCTGACCGGCAAGGGGCCGGCGCTCGGACTGACCGTCAGCGCGTTCAGATCCGCGGGCGAGGTGTTGAGCAGAAAGGGGAGTGTCGGCACCGGCGGGACGGCAGCCGCGTTTCGGCTCGCATTCGCCAACACCGATTCGGGCACGGCCTCGAACAGTTGCGAGATGGATGCGGTGGCAGGCGCGCCGTCGCGATCGGTCAGATAGACATCGCTGCCCGCAACGGCGGAGATCCTGTATCCGCTCGTGGCCGAGGCAGAAGGTGCCACCGCCATGCCGATGCGCAATCCGTGATCCCTGTTCAAGGGATACCAGCCCGGTCCTGTCTTCCGGGGCACGGCCGACACGGATGGCGCCAGCAGCAGGCTTTCGGATTGGGCCGGACTTGCTGCCGCGGGAATTCTGTTCGCAGAGATCTGCCGGCCGTCTATCTCGACAACGCGCAAGGGCAAGGGCGCGCCATTGCTGCGAAGCAAAAGGCCGATCGAGCGCCGGGCAACGCCCTCGACTGCAGAAAGGGTGGTGAAGCGGACCAGGGTTTCGGATGTCCTGTTGCCGGACCAGGCCACGCTGGGCTCGAATTTACCGGCCGCGTCGAATTTGTTCAGAACCGGCGTCGCGTCAACCGGATCGAGACTTTCAAATGTCAGCGGCGCCTTTTCGCCTGGCACCCTCGGTTCGATCTGCAGGCCGGCCTCGAAACTCTCGTCTGCGGAATCCGCTTTCAGGATCAGCGCGACAGGCATCTGAGCGGATGAGGGCGGAGTGGCCCGGAAGCCGGTCATCGCCAGCAGCCGGCGCATGTTTTCCGGCTGGGTGACCGTGGTTATGAAGCCTTCCTGCGCATAGGCATCGAGCGAGCGCGACAGCAGATAGACCGCGCGCGCGAATGCGCGGGATATATGCTGCGCCTGGTCAGGCGAATTGTTGTAGTAGCGGGCAAGAACCCCCTCTTCAAAACTGCGCGCCCGGTTCGAGCCCCTGAATTTCGGATCCGTTTCGCGGGCTTCGAGAAATTGCCAGGTGGCGCCAAGGGCTGATAGTTCGTCCATGGAGAGCGCGCTGTCGCCCGCCAGCATGGCGGAAAACTCGCCGGAATCGCTTGGCAGCGCGGCGGGCAGGACGCTGCCATTGTTCTTTCCGGCCGACAATTGCAGGAAATGCACCCTGAGCGCTTCCAGCCACTCCGCCGCGCCGCCATTGACATAGTCGAACCGGGACAGGCCCGACCGGTTCCAGCGGGTGAGATCCCTTGCCATGGTCATCCTGGCCGTCCTCCCTTGATTTCGAGAACGAGGTACCCGTCGGTCGGCGACGGGCTTTCAAAATCGAAGACAATGGCTTCATCCGGCAAGGGTTCGACAATGCGGGTCGAAAGCTGCGGACGCCCGACGATGTTGATCCGGCTGATGATGATGCCCTCGACGCCATCAACCCCGGCAATCGCCTCGATCACGTCGCTTTCGCGGATCGGCAGGCCGAAGGGCCAGGACGAGGCGTCAAAGAAGGCACGCAGCGCGGCGCGGACAGCCGCCTGCATTTCCGACTTGTAGCGGTTGGACGCGACCTTGACGCACAGTCGCAGATACAGGCCGACCCGCTTGCCATCGGTCAGCATGAAACGCGAGCCTACCGGCAGTAGCGGTTCTAGAACCCGCTTGATGGCCGTGCGGATCGTCATGTTCCTCAGGGTGTCTTCGTCGACCTTGCCGCTGTCAGGATCGTCGGTTGCAGGCGGAATCGTCAGATTCTCCCGCCGGTCGTACCAGTCCCTGAAATCGGTAAAATCGTCTTCCTGCAGGCCGCCCGCCAGATCGTGCAGCAGCAGGTCTCCGGAACCTTTGAGCAGGATGCGCGCGCCATAGATCTGCAGGCCCTTTTCCAGCGAAAACAGGGTGCTCGACTGCACGACGGCAGGGCATTCCAGCAGGGCCCGGTCAACGTCTTCCTGGGTGATCAGGGCGATATTGGTGGTCAGGGCCGAGGAACCTGCGGCTTTGGCAAGCGGAATGAAGTCCGGGCGTGCCGCGAGTGCGTTGAGCAAGGCCTGCCTCCGGTCGCCGCCGCCGGTGGAGGCAAAGCCGTATTCCTCCGCCTCCTTGACGCTGATGACGGATTCGATTGCCCATTCGGCCGCATCACGTCCGTCAATGGCTTCAAGCAGGCGGACGACGGAGGCCGGGCGCCGCGCGGTTTCGAGGAAACGTTCGTAAAAGATGTCGTCGAGTGCGTGACTGGACCGGTCGAGGGCTGCGGCCAGCACTTCCACCAGAACGATTTCGTGATCGCCCTGGGTCCATTTCTCCCGGGCGGGATCAGCGGCTGCGAGCTCTTCGAGCATGACGCGCCGAAAACCCTCGAAATCGCGCACCGACCAGTCGAAATCATCCAGAACCGGAACCCTGCCGGAAGGCAGAGCCGTGTTTCGGGTGCCGCAATCGGGGCAGCCATCATCCCAGACCAGTTCGGGTTGCGGGCGCTCGGCCATCAGCGAAGCTCCTTCTGGGTGGTTTCGGCGCTCATCATGTCATCGCCGCTGATGGCCAGTTCGACACTGTCTTCGCGATCGATGGCAATCAGCCTGTAGCGGACCACGACGCGCAGGATTTCCGATTGCCCGGCATCGGGCCGGGCCGAAACGCTGATGCTGTTGGTGTCGGCATCGCCGCGCAGGATTTCGGACAGATCGCCGATCAGCCTGTTTTCAATGCGCTCCCACAGGTTTTCGGTCATCGGGGCGAAGACAAATCTCTGGATGCCGATGCCGAAATTCGGCACGAACACGCGTTCGCCGGCAGCCGTGAGCAAGGACTGGATCACCAGTTCCTTGAGATGGAGCTTGCGCCCGGACTGGCGTGCCCCATCGCCGCTGATGCGCAGGGGGAAGCCGAGATAGGCGCCGGGTGCATTGATGGGATCAGGCAGACTCATCTCATGCTCCCTTCACCTTGAGCAGTTTGACGGCCTGCAGGACAATCGGCGGGGTCGGCGGTCCGGGTGGCGCCGGCGTGTGAACATGCGCCGCGTAAAGCTGCATGAAGGCCGTTGCATTGAGGATGGGCGAGGAGGCGCCGCGGCCCAGGTCGACCTGGTCGCCATTGAGCTTGATGGAGGTGGCATCCATCGTGATGTTGCCGTTGCTGATCTCGATCGACGCGCTGCCATCGGTCGCCGTGACGGTGCTGTCATCGATGGTGAGGCTGCCCTGGCCGTGGCCCTGGAGCTTGACGCTCTTGTCATCGGCGGCAATCTCGACACCGGCGCCGTTCTTGTCGGTCATTTTCAGGTTGCCGTCCTCGTCCACGCCGATCTCGGCGCCTTCTGCGGTGAGGATTTTCAGCGAGTGTTTTTCGCCATCGTCGCGGATTCGTATCTCCAGGCCGGAGCGAGTCCGGATCAGCGACAGCACATCACCCGCCTCATCGAGCGCTTCGGTGTGGGTGACGTCCGGGGCGTAATAGGTCCCTGTCCAGACCGGGGCCGAAATGTCGCCGCCGATGAATTCCACCGTCACGATCGACCCGATGGCCGGAACGAACACAAAGCTCTCGTCGCTATTGCCGCCCAGGGGGAAGATGCCTTCGATCCAGTCGGTTTCGGTGGCACCGAACACGGCCTCGACCTGAACCTTCACACGTCCGCGTCTGTCGGGATCGATGTTGTCGGTCACGACGCCCTTGTAGCGGCCATATTTCTTGGTCTGCAGCTCCGACAGTACGTCGTTGATCGAGGACATGTCGATGTCAGCCATCAGACAACCTCCCTTCCGACGCCGTTGCGAAGCAGAACGGCCTTTTGCCTGTAGCCCAGTGCATCGAGCTCATGCTCGACCGTGTCGACATACCAGGCGCCGCCGTAACGGTCGCCGACACCGTCGACCTCGACCAGCTGGCCCGGCAGCAGGACATGCCCATAGAGCGTGCCGTCGATCTCGCATTCGGCCCGGATCGACAGACTGGCCTCGTTGATCTGGCCTTGTGCCAGCGCCCGCAGCGCGGATTCGGACAGATCGCCTTGGGGGGCGACCCGCAGCTCATAGGGCGCTACGCCATCGCCGGTTTCCACCGCGACATCACCCAGAATCGGCAGGTCCGGCGTGATCCGGTTGTCGTTGACGGCGCCAGATGCCGCGTCGGTGGCCGCCGCGTTTGCGGCCTCGGGTGCGTCGGCGCTGTCTTCCACCTTGAAACCGGTCGTGTTGGTATCACCACCGGCATATACCAGCAGTGCCGGTTGTGCCGAGCTGCTCAGCCGGGGCGGGCCGAAATAGATCTCGCTGTCGACGATCCGGAATTCATACGCGCTGGCGTCGGCGCGCTCGAGAAGAAAGGCATAATCGGTCTTGGACTGATTGAGCGTCCGGGAAATCTGGCCTTCGGCGGAGTAGGGCGACAGGCTCAGCGGCTGCACGTAGTCGTTGGCAACGGCGCGGACGACGAAATCGTCGCTGACACTTTGCCCGGAGCCGTCGCTTGGCCAGATGCGCTCCTTCTGCTGCCTGTCGAGAAGGGCCGTCTCATCCTGGATTTCGACGGTCAGCTTGGCTTCGGCGCGATCCTCGGGAAATTCCGGCGTCATTTTCAGGATGTAGCCGGTCAGCAAGTGCTGGCTGAAGGCCTCGAAATCGACTTCCAGCCGGATGGCCTTCCAGCGTCGGAAATAGCCATTGTCGATGATCGGCCAGCGTCCGGCCTCATCCCGGAAACATGTCAGTTCGATCGTCGCGAGCGCTGGTCCCTTGCGTGATGTGTTGACCTTGATGGTCGACAGCGAGCCGTAGACATCGGAGGCCTCAACCGGGGACGAGCCGAGAAAGATCTTCGGCGAAGCCGGGCCGGAGGCACCTTCGGGAAAGATCGACGGCAGCTTCGGGATCATGTCGATGTCTCCGGCTTGCGGGGGATCAGGATCTTGGTGCCGGCCTTGGCGGGCATGGTCCCGAATGCTGCGACGGGAACCTCCTCGCTGTTGGCGCGATAGACCAGGTCGGCCGGGAAGAAGACGGCCGGATTCGCCTGCGCAATGGCCCACCACAGGCGCGGGTCGCCGAAATAGGAAAGTGCGAGCGTATCGAGGCGGTCGCTGGGCGCGAGCGTGTGCTCGACATAGCCGGGCAAGGTCCGCACCAAGCGTGGTTTCAATCCCCGAAACGGGTTGGGGTCGCCGATCTGCGGAACAAATGGCGCGGTTGTTGAGTAGCGATTTTCCGGTCTCTCTGCCATGGCGTCCTCAGAAGATGTCCTTCAGGTCGGGGATGATGGATTCCGGCCGTTCCTTCAGCCGCAGCGCGCTGCGTTGCTGGCGGAGCCGTTCGGCGAAGATGAATGGATTGTTCGCCTCGATGATCTGCATGGCGATCTGGGCGCGGGCCAGGGTTGGCGCCAGGTTGGGATAGAATTCCTCGATGGTGTAACTGACGCTCTTCATCGCCATCGGCAGCACATAGGCGCCGGCCACGAACAGGACGACCGAAGGCGAGACATCGCGCTGGAATGCGCGGTCGCCGAGCAGCCCCAGTTCCCCCATGATCCGCATGCTGCCCGGCCTTTGCGACCGCGGCTCGACCAGCGATCGCAGCGCGTCGAGCACCGGCGCGATCCCGGCGGTGCCGAGCTCCCAGCCATCCCGGTCCATGTAATCGCCGGCGCTGAAGATCAGCTCCATCGACAGGGTCTCGTCTTCCAGCTCTGCGCTCTGCATGACGCGCGGTGTTTCCATCGGCGTCGAGAATGCGAAACTGCCGCCAACGCTTGCGCTTCCCGCTACCTTCAACGCGGCCCCGCGGGTCCGGGTCATCGTTTCCATATTGTACTGAAACGGCAGGATGATCGCGTCGGACGCGGCAGTGTATTCGATCAGGACGCCGCGGCTGGGAGCGCTCATGACAGTCTTCCCTTGGTGGCGAGATGGTTCCGGATGGCGTCATTGAGGGCGTGGCGGACCGCGTCGGCCCTGATCGAGGGCGTGGCCAGCCGTTTGGACTGGGGGAGCCGGACCGACAGGGCATCGATATGCACGGGTCTGGTCAGGCTCGGCACATCAAGTCCGGCCACCGCCATGCGCAGCCGCTCGCCGAAAGCACGCGCTTCGTCGGCGCTCAGGCGACCGGCATCAATCGAAATCGAGCCGATGCTCAGTCCATTGCGGCTGGGAGACAGGGGTTTCACAAGTCTTCCTCCGCTTTCAGGAAGTCGGCAAGAGCTGCCAGATCGCGCCGGGCCACCGTGCGAGGCGTCTTGGTCACCTCGCGCCACACCGCATGGGCGAGATGGGCGGCGGACACATGGGTGTTTCCGGCATGGGCGAAGGCCCGCGCCATGGCCGCGGCATTGGCGATCTCGCCGCCGGTGAGGGAGACCGTTCCCGCCATCTGGATCAGGGCGAAGCGATCATCGCCGGTGCATTCGCCGGGCAGATGGTTGTTCCAGATCTTTCTGCGGGCGCTTTCCGAGGGACGGGGGAAACCGATGACGAAATCGAACCGCCGGAAATAGGCGTCGTCGATGTTCTCCATCAGATTGGTGGTGAGAAAGACCGCGCCATCGTGACGTTCAAACCGGGCCAGCAAATGCCCGACAGTGGCATTGGCATACTGGTCGCGGCCTTCCTTGACCATGACGCGCTTGCCCAGCAGGGCGTCGGCCTCGTCGATCAGAAGTGCCGCGCCCAGACCGCTCAGCGAATCGAATATCCTGTTGAGATTGCGCTCGGTCTCGCCCACCCATTTGCTCATCACCATGCCGAAATCGACGCGGTAGAGCGGACGCTTGAGTTCGCGGGCAAGCGCGCTTGCCGCGTAGGATTTGCCGGTGCCGGGACCACCGGCGAGCAGAACCAGCGGGCCGCCCAGATGCTCGCCATTCTTGCGCGCGTGATCCTTGAAGCGCGCAATGTCGAGAACCTCCAGCAATCGCGGAATGTTCTGTTTGGGCAGGATCACTGTCTCAAGCGGCTTGCCCTCCGGCATGCGGACGACGCCTCCCGGCGTGGAAACCGGTTGGTCGGTGCCAGACAGCAGCGTGGTCAGCAGGGCGCCGGGATGAAAGCTTCTCAGCGGCCCGACGCCGTCGCACCGCATGATGCCGCGCGTGGCGAGCTCATCGATGTCGGCCAGCGCCCGGGCGAAATCCGCGTCATCGCGACCGTCCAGAGCCAGGATGTCATAGATGGCGGCCGCAGTGGGGGCGGGGTCGGTCGATGCGGGGTGCTGCAAATTCATCAGGCCGAAGACCGCGGACGGCCGCACGGTGGGCAGGATTGCCAGGGCGACCAGGTCGAACAGCAGCTGGTTGCCGCCGGCGCGAAACCCGGTCAGATTCTCGACCGGCTTCCATCCGCCGGATTTTCGCAGCGTGTCGACCTGTATCGAAGACTGGGCCAGCGCGTTCATCATGTCGGGGCTGACCGGCTTGTCCTTGCGGTGGCTGACCGCAATCTGCAGAAGCTGGAACGCCCGCTCCCATTCCGCCGCCAGGCGGTTGATGAGAGGAGAATCGGCGCCGCTCCCCGTGTCCAGTGTGACGAAGTCAGGCATGGTCACGCCTCCCCGGGCGGGCGGTCCACCAAGACAACGATTGAAGGAAACAATGGCAAGGCGGCGCCATCCTGCCGGGCTGCGCGGATGCGAAACCCGGTGTCGGTCCCCGAGGGAGATATCGTGGCGCTGACAGCCGCATCGGCGAGATCCGGCGGCAGATCACGGGCTGCAACCGCGTTGACCAGGGCCAGAGACAGCTTGTCCTCGTCATCTTCCGCCCAGACATTGTCGGCGCCGAGCACATCCAGCTCCAGCGCCACCGGCATGGCATCATGCGCACTGGTGATGAGGGAAAGGTCTATGTCGGTGGTCTCGTCGGTGTCCCGCTCAACCGTCGTCGAGGTCGCCAGTTTGCCGTTATCAAGCAGCATGAAGGCTCCGTTGATGGTGGAGACACGGGTCAGCGGGACGCTTTCGGCGGGATCAGTCGGCAGCGGCAGCGTGGCGGCTGTGTCATAGGCCTGCATGTCCTGCTCGACCGACAGAACCTGCGGCCCTTCATCCGGCGCATGAAATGGCGTGAGCAGGCCGTAACGCACGGTGTAGCCGATCGAGGTGCGATAGGGTGTGTCGGTCTGGGTCATCCAGATGTGATTGATGTCCTCATTGTCGAGATTCTGCAGCGACACTTTCGCGTGCAGATCTTCGGGCCGCATCTTCGCGAGCAGGCCGATCTCCGGCACATCGGCGATCGGAACGGATCCGAGATCATAATCCCCGCCAAAGACCCGGGCAGCCAGGGCAAGGATTTTCAGTTCCTGCATGCCGATGGTCTCGATGCTGGCGTTTCCGGCAATGGGCGGAGACATTGCGGTCAACAGCACGTGCAGCGCCAGACCCACAGGCAGGCCGGGATCCGGCGCGACCGCCTGTCCAACGCGCTCGATGCGGTAGAGAAACAGCGTGATGAGCGGGCGAGAGCCGACCTTGAACTGTGCCGGGTATCCGACTTCCACCTGGACATCGGGAATGTGCGGTGCGAGCTCATCAATCAGCACCTGCCGCATGCGGCCCATGACATCTACGAAATGGCTGGGTGCGAAAGCCACCGGTCACAACCTTTGCAGACCGGCGCGGCGAAGCTGCCCTGCAACATCCGGCGCCCGGGATTTCGGCTCCGGCGTTTTCCGGGGCGGCGGTGTCTCGGCATTGATGGTGATGCGGCCGATGGAAAGGCTCGGCGCGGCTTGCACGGCGGAACCGGACGGGGCGAATTTTTCCGACGCGGGAAACGCCATCTGTTGCGTGTCCGACGCCCTCGCAGGGGCGGACGGGACATCATGCACCGGCGCCCGCGGCGGATCGACAAAGCCGTCAAAGCCGGAGACATCCTGGGCAGCATTATCTTCGACCTGTTCCAGCCCCGAGAGCCGGGACATTTCCTGCAGCACCCGTTCCTCGATCGAAGGCTGTCTACCGGGTTGTTCCGGAATTGTTTGCGGACGGCGGAAACGGATGACGTCGCTGCCGGGCGTGCCCGGCGTTTCGGTCGGTTCCAAGTCGCCGATCCGGGGCAGGGCCGGCGCCGGCTCGTCAGTCCGGCCTGGTCCACCCTGGGCGGGCTGGTACGCGTTTTGCTCCGCGTCGTCCGCAATATCTCGTGCAACGGTGCGCGCAGCCGGTCGGTGATTCCGAGGCTCGCGCGTGGCATCAGTCCTGGGAGTGAGGTCCCTTTCTGAGTCCAGTGGCGTGGTTTTCCGCGTGTTGTCCGCCAGCTGTGCGTTGATGCCGTCCGCCGTGCCGTGAACGGCAGTGTCCATGTCCGCCTGCGGGGCCAATGGCTGGTCTTCCGGCTCAGTGAAATCATCCACGATCAGAAGCGCGTCCGGGTTTCCGGATGCGGCAAACCGGTTCTCGGGAATGCCCGCGCCCGGCTTGGGAATGGCTGTATCCACGTCAAAGCGGCGCTGGGATGCGATTGCCCGGAACAGGTGCATGCCGCTCATTGCACCATCCCCCGCGCTTCTTTCAGATAAAGCTCACGCCGCGATTGCGGCAGGGCGCAGATGGCTTCTTCCGTCCAGCCGAAGGCCCGGGCCAGGACAGTCACCTCGTCGATGGCCGACCAGACATGACGCGAAATCCAGTCGATGCTGTCGAACCAGAACCTGATCTGGTTCTGGCAGGAGGGGCAATCGAGGTTGAGAACGCCGACCGGGGGGCTGCACTCTTCAAGGATTTTCACCAGCAGCGCGTCGGCATCCTCATCGGATACAGCCGGCAATGCTTCGCCATCCTCGCACCCGTTTGCCGCGGGCGATGCGTCGCGCGGCACATGCAGGATGCCGAGCAAGGCGGCGCTGCCGAGGCCGGCGTCCTCCAGCACGGTCTTTTCCTCGATGCCGGTGGGGGCGCGGAAGGTGAGCGTCTGCCCGTTGAGCGTCAACTGACAGGAGGCAGGGCATTGGCTTTGGATCGAATCCTGAAAATCCTGCCGCGAGACCGTTACATCGGACAGAACCTTGCAATGCCGGCAGGTTGTGACGAAATGCGCCGGCCACCGGCCCAGTTCCAGAGCTTTCTGTAGCAGCCGCACCTGCCTCTGGTTCGAGGAAAGCCTGTCGGCCTGGCTTTCCGCTATATCTTCAAACAGGACGGAAATCAGTCTGGAGGTTCTCGCGGCCGCGTTTTCGTCCGCGATCATGGCGGCGATGCAGTCCAGACGCGCCTGAAGGTCGATCCGGACATGGCTGTGAGCGGGCTCCGGATATGCGCCAACCATATTGCTGCCCGCCCTCATGCTATCACTCACCTATTGCTGACGATGCCAGCCCTCTATGTTCACGGTGAACGAGCTGATTCCGATGGTGTTCATGGATTTGGAATCCAGTTCGGGCAGCGCCTGGTATTCGGAGACCCAGGCACCATCGAGAACATAATTGAGCTTCCTGCCTCCGGTGGTCTGGGCGAGCTGGCCGGTCATGTCGAGAAACTCGATCCGCAATGTCCGGCGGTAATTGGCTTTCTTGAAAGCGCCGTCGCCGTTCTTCCAGTCAGAGACAGAGAGCGCCCAGTCCTCAAATCGCCCGTCATCAAGGCCAAGACCCTGTTCGAATGCGATGGTTTCAAAGGTGCTGCCGCCGGGGATGGCCGATTGGGAATTGTGCGGATGGGCGCCATCGCGCCACATGATCGCTTCGGTCTTGCGCTTGATGGGCCCCACTTTCTGGATTCCGGCCACAGGCTGGGCACCCCCGTCAAAATACAGCTTGAACTTGAATGTGAGAAACGGGTCAAAGAGTCCGATTTCAGCCATGTCTCAATCTCCCTGGGGCGCGGTGTCGTGTCGGCAAATGGCACTCATCAGGTCTCACCCTGAAGTATCTGCTCTATCGAAACGGTGATGAACTCTGCGGGTTTGGCGGCCTTGAAACGGGCGCGGACAATGAGCTTGCCATTGTCGATGTCGGTCTGGGTCATGGATTCGCCGAGGCCGCAGAGTACCTGATAGGCCTCCTCGGCCGTCGCACCCTGGAATGCTTGCCGGTTGAACAGGGATCGCAGGAAGCCATTGACCGCGGTCTTCACATTCTGCCAGGTGGATTCGATGTTGCGCGCGAAGACAACCCGCTGCAGCGCGCTTCTCAGGCTGTCGCCGATGAGGAAGGCCGTCCGTCGCACGGCAACATATTGATAGAGGCCGCCAATATCGCGCGTGCGTGCGCCATAGACGGTCTGGATGCCGTTGACGATGCGCAGCGCGTTGACCCCGTTCTGGTTCATCGGCGCCTGCTGTTTGCGGTTGAGCGGTTTGCTCAATTCGGTGACGGCCCGTAAGTCGGCCTGCAATCCGGCCGGGCTTTGCCATGCGCCGATCTGGTTGTCTGAGCGGGCATAGACTCCGGCGACATGGCCGATCAGCCCGCTTGATTGCGTCAACAGCGCGTCACCTGTCAGCGGGATCACGATCTTGCCGGCGGGGTAGTAAGCGGCCATGTAGGAGGAAAGCGGCAGGCCCGCAGCATTGGCCTCGAAGGTCGCGACGGAATCATCGACATGCACCAGGACCAGCCGGTCCTGCATTTCCTCGGCATGGGACACCATCAAGAGATAGTCATCATTGGCGGTCAGCGGATCGGTGTTGCGCCAGGCATTGTTGGGCAGAACGATCAGGCTGACATCCTCGAGCTTTTCGAGTTCCGGAATCGCCGAGCTGACGGCATCTGCGGCCGGTGCGCCGGAATCGGCGCCACCGGTCAGATCGAAGCTTATCCCGGCAGCCGCAGCCGTCAGATCCAGCGTCCGCGCCCCGGCAACGACCTCATCCTCCGCGATTGCGACAAAGGTCACGAATTGAGAGGCCAGTGCCGTCATCGAGGCGGCAGTCGCCTCAACCGCGGTGTAGCGTTCGGTGCGGACCACATCGCCGTCATCTCCGGCGAGAGTGGAGGTTATTTCGACATCTACCCGGTTGGCGGCCGCGGAATTGGTGATCCTCACGCTAACCTGATTGCCCCAGAGCCCACCGGAGGCCGCGATTGCGTTGAACTTGAGCGGAGGCTCGCCGTCAAAGGCATAGGTCTGGGAAGCGGTTGCAGCGCCGTTGCCCGACGTCGAAATGACATAGGCTTCCGATCCGCCATTGGCGAAGAAACCGCGAATGTTGTGGCCCATCAAATCCACGTCGGTCTTGTCGGTGCCGGAAAGGGAGACCGGACCGTAATTGGCGCCCGGGGTGCCAAAGGACTGCAGGAACTCATCGGAGCTCCGGATTTTCTGCACCACCATGTTGCCTCCGGAACCGGCGGGTTTGACGCGGGTCGGGCCGACAAAGGCAGTAACCGAGGTGCTCAACTCAGCAATTAGTGGTGGTCCGTCCGTGGGGTAACGAATATCGACACCGGGCGCGTCAATGGACATATTATTTCTCCCAAGCTGACATCTCGTGGAGGAAATACTAAACAAATATTATAGTTTGTAAATCTCGACTTGTTATCTTTATATTAGCTTTCTCTTAATCGCGGAAACTATGGGTTGTCTCAAAACGACATGTCTGAATTCAAACAAAGTAGTGTGAAATAGTCATTTTAAGGACTTGTTTTGCGCTGCACTAGTTGCGCGGACGGGGGCGAGAAGCCCTGCGCGTTGCTTCCGCGCTGCAGCCGCTGTTGTCGCGCGGGCCCTGCCTTGGGCCGACGGATCTGTTCTGATAGGGTCAGTCCTGAGGCCGGTGCCTCGCTCGGCTTGCCGCTGCAGACCGCGCCTTGAACTGCATCGGGGGCATGGCGGAACGGGGGGAATGGGGCCGCGAGGCGATTCCCGCGGAATCCGGAGCGTCGGCCTAGCGCTGAGCGTGCCGCCCGGCCCTTGGGCGGGGCCGAAATGCGCGACTGAACCGCGCAAGACATCACGCCGGTTCTAGGCGCGTGTGCGTCGGCTATTGAAATGAGAGGATCGGATGGTGGGCGTAACAGGGATTGAACCTGTGACCCCTACAATGTCAATGTAGTGCTCTCCCGCTGAGCTATACGCCCATCCGATGCGCCGCATACACCACACAATACCCTGTCGCGTCAACATGAAATCCACCGGTTTTTTTCATGCCCCTTGCGGGCTGGCCGGCGCGATGGCGCGGAGAGGCGTCGCGGCCTGCGTCGCAACGGCGTCAGCGGCATCGGAAAGCAGTATATCCCCGCGGGAAACGGGGCATGCGGGGTGGTGGTGGAACGAGGTTCGGCCGGTTCGTCAGGCGGCGAGAATCATCTTGTTGACCTCGTCGACCAGGTCGCGCAGATGGAACGGCTTGGACAGCACCTTGGCATCCCGGGGCGCCTTGGAATCGGGATTGAGCGCCACGGCGGCAAAGCCGGTGATGAACATGACCTTGAGATCGGGGTCAAGTTCGGTGGCGCGGCGCGCCAGCTCGATGCCGTCCATTTCCGGCATGACGATGTCGGTCAGCAGCAAATTGAAGGGTTCCTCACGAAGCCGGTCGTAAGCGCTTGCGCCATTGTCAAAGGATCGGACTTCATAGCCGGCCTTTTCCAGTGCCTTGACCAGAAACCGGCGCATGTCGTTGTCATCTTCGGCGAGGAGGATCTTCGGCGTCATTTCTTTTTCCAAACCTGTCATCGTGCGCTCGCAGCGCTGCCTGAGTCATCTATGTGCAATTCCGGTAAACATCAGGTGAATGATGGCGCTTTTGCGGTCAAGTTGTGACGCACTGGACAGCTGTGGAGGCAGATGGCATGGTGATTCAAGCGGTTGCAGCAAAGGGAAAGATATGCGCGAAGCTGATATGCCGGGTGCGAACAACGCGCCAGACACAGTTTCGCACGCTGTTGCGCCCTTCGAGATTCGCCGCCCGATGCAACAGACCGAGCCTTTCGTGTTCAATTCGCCGCATTCGGGGCGGGTCTATCCGGACGCGTTTCTGGCGATGTCGCGGCTTGACCGGACTTCGATCCGGCGGTCCGAGGACCATTATGTCGATGAACTGTTTGCCGGGGTGATCCAGCTGGGGGCGCCGCTGCTGGCGGCGCAGTTTCCGCGGGCCTGGCTCGACGTCAACCGCGAACCCTATGAGCTCGATCCGCGCATGTTTGACGGCACCTTGCCGTCATTTGCCAATATCGGCTCGATGCGGGTGGCCGGGGGGCTTGGCACGATTCCGCGGCTGGTGGCCGAAAACATGGATATCTACCGGGGACGGCTCAGCGTGGAGGAGGGGCTCTCGCGCATCGAGCGGGTGTACCGGCCCTACCACGCCACCTTGCGCCGGATGATTGCCCAGACCCATGTCCAGTTCGGCAAGGCGATCCTGATCGATTGCCATTCGATGCCGGCCAATATCCGCGTGGCCGGCGGCAACCGGCGGCCGGACATGATCATCGGCGACCGTTACGGCGTCAGCGCCGCCCATGATCTCTCGCACGCCGCGGTGTCGATCCTGTCGAGCCTCGGCTACAATGTGGTGCGCAACAAGCCCTATGCCGGCGGGTTCATCACCGAGCATTACGGCCGGCCGGCGCGGGGCCTGCATGCGCTGCAGATCGAGATCAACCGCGGACTCTATGTCAATGAGGATACGCTCGAGAAGACCGCTGGCTTCGACCTGCTGAAAGCCGATCTGGGCGAGTTTGCCGGCGAGATGATGGCGCATGTGCGCGAAGATCTCGGTGATGACCGCCTTGCCGCCGAATAGCTGATCCCGGGATGCAAGACCAAAAAAAACCGCGCACGAGGCGCGGCAAAATCTAGGGAGGAAACGCCCAAGGAGGGCATTTGCAGTCAAAAGACTGTCAGTAATTGTTAATGCTGCATTGCACAAAAGTCAATTGTGCCGAAGAATTATTTTGCATGTGCGAAGAGTCCGTCGAGCCTTTGCTTGCCGCACTTGCTTTTCATACCGGCCCGGGTCAGGACAGATGCGTAAAAACGGATCCCTTGCCCCGCCCCCAATCCTGTCCCAGTCCGGAGTTCGCTGTGCTTCCTGAAATTGCCTTTTTCGACACCATCGCCGAAGCCGCGGCGACGCAAACGCTTCCCCGTTTTCGCATGGCCGTCACCGTCGACAACAAGCATGTCGGCGGATTTGATCCGGTCACAGAGGCTGACCGCGAGGCCGAAAAAGCCATCCGGCAGGTGATCACCGAACGTTATCCTGACCACGGAATTCTCGGCGAAGAGCAGGACGATATCGGCCTGGACCGGGATTATGTCTGGGTGATCGATCCGATCGACGGCACCCGCGCCTTCATTTCCGGTTTGCCGGTCTGGGGCACGCTGGTGGGGCTCTATCACAAGGGACGGGCGGTGATGGGCATGATGGACCAGCCCTTCACCGGCGAGAGATTCATCGGCTCACCCGACGGCGCCTTCGTCTGGCGCAATGGCAAGTCAACGCGGATGCAGACCCGCAAGGGGGTTCCGCTGAGCCAGGCGACCATGATGACCACGTCGCCCGCGATTTTCCCCGCCGATCTGGAGCCGGCCTACAAGCGGGTGGAAGATGCCGTTCAGCTCGCCCGCTATGGCTGCGATTGCTACGCCTATGCCATGGTTGCTGCCGGACATATCGATCTGGTGGTGGAGTCCGGGCTCAAGGCCTATGATGTCGGCGGGCTGATTTCGCTGGTCGAGCAGGCAGGCGGGGTGATGACGACCTGGAGCGGCGATCGCCCCGAACATGGCGGCAGCATTGTCGCCAGCGGCTCGCCCGAGCTGCACCAGGCGGCGCTGGAGCTGCTCAACCGGGCTGGCTGACGGCTTTTTTCGTGAGCACTTTCGACATCTGATCGGCCGGGATGAAGGCATCGATCGCAGCCAGTGCTGCCAGCCTGTAGCGGTCGGCCTCCTGGAGGATTTCGTGGCGGGCGCCATCGATCATGATCGCCCGGCCGGCGCGGAAACGGTTGCCGACGGCTTCGATGGCATGCGGCGCGACAATCGGGTCGTTGCCGGCTCCGATCAGCAGGGTCGGGACATGGACCTGGTCGAGATGCTCGAAGCTGGTGGCCCGCCCCATCGCGCCCAGCATTTCGCTGACCCAGCAGACCGTGGGCGGCCCAAGGCGCAATTCGGGATGGGCCAGATAGAGTGCCTGGTTGCGGGAAAACCGGTCGATGTCGGTGGTCAGGGCATTGCCCTTGAAAGGCTGCGGGAAGCGATCCTTGCCGGAGCTGAGCCAGCCGAAACCTGCCAGGCGAAGCGCCCGCGTGATCACCCGGGTGGTCCAGGACGAGATCGGCTGGTTGGAGAGTTCGACAAAGGGGGCAATCAGCGCCATGCGTTCAATGCGGTTGGCAAGCCGGGGCGCCATCGACAGCGCCACCAGCGCCCCCATCGAATGGGCGACCAGGCAGAACGGCAGTCTTGTTTCCGGCAATACGATGGTTTCGAGAAAAGTCGACAGATCCGCTTCCATGTGCCGGAACCGGCGCAGGTGGCCGCGCAAGGGGTTTTTCAGCAGCCGCTGCGACAGCCCTTGTCCGCGCCAGTCGAAGGTCGCCACCCAGAGCCCGCGATCGGTGAAATGACGGATGGTCTCGAAATATTTCTCGATGCATTCATTGCGGCCGTGCAGCAAGACCACGGTGCCGGCCGCCACCGGGACATCGGACTTGAAGATCGCATAGCGCAGCCGCTTGCCGCCGACACCGTTGAACCAGCCAACCACATGGTTGCCCGGCACCGGATTGCCATCGGTCTCGATCAGCTGGGGAGGATCATCGCTCATGGGATCGGGATTAGTGCTTCCCCAGGCCAAGGTCAAAAGGAAAAAGGTCCGGAGCCGCATCGGATGCGGCCCCGGACAGGTGCCTGGAACAGAAGGGACGGGATGTTCCGGGCGGGACAGGCCCGTGTTGGCCTGACAGGTGCGATCATTGCCGATGGCAGATGAACGCTCCCGGAACCTGCTGTTCATCCCGCATTCATCCCGTCTTGTGCGGTTCACATCTGCATTGAAAAGATCTTGAACCGGCCTTCGGCAATTCCCACATTGGTCTCGCAGGCGCCGATTGTCGGGTCTGCTGGCCGGGATGCCGCCCAATGCGGGGCAGCCCAAGGGCCAGAACGCTTAACCCTAGTCGCTCTCAAGGAGGACACTTATGCGTCACGTTGACTTTGCACCGCTCTATCGTTCCACTGTCGGTTTCGACAAACTGCTGACCATGCTCGACAGCCTGGCCACACCGGATCAGGCTCAGTCCTATCCGCCCTACAATATCGAACGGACCGGCGAGACCACCTACCGCATCACCATGGCGGTGGCCGGTTTCGAAGAGTCCGAGATCTCGATCGAAGCGCGCGAACATGCGCTGACGGTCAAGGGTGAAAAGGTCGAGGAAAATGAGGATTCCGGCTCGGAATACCTCTATCGCGGCATTGCCAAACGCGCGTTTGAACGCCGCTTCCAGCTGGCCGACCATGTCGAAGTGACCGGAGCCTCGCTGCGCAACGGTCTGCTGCATGTGGATCTGGTTCGCGAGCTTCCTGAAGCCATGAAGCCGCGCCGTATCGCCATTACCAGCGATGCCGGGGCAGAGCCCAAGCAGATCGAAGCAACAACGGCCTGATTTCAACCCCTTTCGGGGCAGGCCATGTGGCGCTCAGGAAACTGGGCGCCATTTTTTGTATCTCAGCAAAGTCGGGGCCCGGAGTCCCGTTCTGGCCGTCCGTCAGCCGCGCCGCTTTGCCAGCAGCGCATCGACCGACAACAGTCCCGGACCCTTGATGGCGATGACCAGCAGCGGCACCAGCCACAGCAGCCTCTGGTCAGCCACCACGACGTCGGGGAAGCGGTCAAACATGGCGCCGATGGCCTTGGCGCCGATGTCATGCACGGTGATGTCGACGTATGTCTGCACCGCGATGAAGCCGATCATGCCCAGCGCGGCAAGGCGCGAGAACAGGCCGATGACGATCAGCAGCGGCAGAATGAATTCGGCATAGGTGCCCAGGATGACGATCAGGCCCCAGGGCAGGAAGGACACCGCATCGACATCGCCCCCGGCAGCTTCGACAGCCGGCAGCGCGATCTGGTAATAGGCGCCGGAGGACACCGAGAAGAACCCGAGCAGGCCGTCTCCGACCTTGGTTTTCGCCGAATTGAGAAAATACATCCACAATACCGAGGCAAAGGCAAAGCGGGCAATCAGCCCGAGCAGCCAGCTGTCGCCGATCCGTTCGAGAAAACCGAAGACCCGGTTATGAAGGTCGGTGAGAAAATTGATTGAGGATGTCATGCGCTGTGCTCCGAATGGGCCCGACCGGGAGAACAGGCTGAAAAAACGCCGGCTTCGAGCATGGCTGAAATGGCGGACGGCAGATCGAATCCCGGATGCTGTTCCAGTGTCAGGCCGGCGGCGTCACCAAGCGAAGTTCCGGCCATAAGGGCTTTGAAGAACACCGCGGCGCCGGGCGGCAATTGCCGGACCTGCACGTCGTAATGCGGCCGGGTGATCAGGCCGTCCTCGGGGTCAAGCGGCCGGATGGCATCCAGCGGTCGCTCTTCACGGCTGGCCGAAAAGATCGACACGGAGGCGTATCGGCTTTGCACCAGGCGTGTCGCCGGATGTGGCGTGAAAACCACGTCTCCCAGGCACTCGGGCGGGATCGCGCCCAGCGCCCCGGGGGGCAATGGCGAAGCGTCGGCTGCGTGAAAGGCGTCGAGCCAGGCGCGTTCCAGTCGTGCGACGTCCGGCAGGTAGACCAGCTTGGCCACCGGCTCGAAGCCTTCGAGGAAGGCGGCAAAGCCGCCGCCATATTCAAACATCAAGGGTGTGCGCGGAGGTTCTTCCAGCAGATAGACCCGCGCCATGTCGCGGAAGAAGTCTTCGCCGACAAGCCGCTCAACGGCTGGAAAAATGCTTGCAAGAGCCTCGATCAGACTGACGGTCATGTTGTTGCGGTAGACTGCAAACCGTTTGGTCGCACTTTTGCCGCGCGGACCGATCACCCCTTCAGGCACCGGAAGGTCGGAATTCAGCAGGGCCGATCCGAACCCGAGCTGCGCTGCCGGCGGGAGTTCATCATTCCGCGGCATGACGAGACCCGAGCAAGGACGCCGGTCCCAAACGGGCGAGGATGGCGTCGGCAAGCTGGGCCTCACGGCGCAGCACCGGCCATTCGGGCACGTCATTGTCCCATTCCACCAGCGTCGGGATCGCACCCGCCTGGCTGATGACGATTTCATAGAGTTTCCACACCGCGTCGGCGACCGGTCGGTCATGGGCGTCGATCAGAAGCGGGTCGCCCTCGTCGTCGACATCCTCGGCATGGCCGGCAAGATGGATTTCCTCGACCAGTTCCAGCGGGAAATCGCGCATGTAATGCATCGGCTTCCAGCCGTGATTGGTGGCCGACACGAAGACATTGTTGACATCAAGCAGCAGGCCGCAACCGGATTTGCGGGCAATCTCGCGGATGAAATCGGTCTCGCTCATCGTCGTCTGCTCGAAGGCCACATAGGTCGAGGGGTTTTCAATCAGGATCGGGCGTTTGAGCCGGTCCTGGATCTGGCCGACATGGGAGACCACCCTTTCGAGCGTCTCGGCATTGTAGGGGACGGGTAAAAGGTCGTTGAAATAGCCGGCGTCATGGCTGGACCAGGCAAGATGTTCGGACACCATCGCCGGTTCGTAACGCTCGACGACCCTGGCGAGGCGTTCCAGATGTTCGCTGCTGATGCCGCCCTCGGAGCCGATCGAGAGGCCGACGCCGTGTATGGACAGCGCAAAGCGCTCGCGAATGGCTGCCAGCGCGCGGTGGGCGGGGCCGCCATCGCCCATGAAATTTTCGGCGTGAACTTCAAGAAAGCCGATCTGGTAGTCATCCGCCAGAATGGCGTCGACATGTTCGGTCTTCAGTCCCGCTCCCGCGCGAGGCGGAAGCGGGATGCTTGGAAAACGGGACGTCCCGACAATCGGCAAATGTGGGGCGGACTGCGTCATCTCGAAACTCCCGTTTAACAAGTGGATCCGGTTCAGGCCGGGAGGTCGCGATCCAGTTCGGTCAGCGAACCCATGCGGCCGCCATCAAGGCTCATGGTGGTGCAGGTGCCTGCTTCAACGCTCTTCCAGGCATTGCCCTGATAGTCGACGGTGGAGGTGCCTGCGCATGTGGTGCCTGCGCCGGCCTTGCAATCATTCTTGCCGGCCATGGCCACGCCGTAGCATTTTTCGGTGGCTGCGAGAGCGCCATCGGTGGAGGCGAGGAAGCTTGCGCCCGAAATGGCCATGGCCACTGCGCCTGCAAGTGCTGATGCACCGATAAGTGTTTTCTGCGTCATGCTGTTCTCCTTGAATGTATTATTCAACCCAATTTCCGGAATTTTTCGTTCCGGCCCGTGGAGAATGGCAAATTGCACAATAACATGGAAATCAAGCGCGCGTTATTCGGCATCACTTGCGCGTGAGTTGGGCGTGAACGAAATCGATGCACATGATCATCCGCAACAATGCTGCAAAATGCGTCCAGAACCCGGTGAAATCTCCCGCATTTCACTGGGCGTCATGCCGATCTGCATGATCAGGCGATCAATTCGACAAACCTGTCGACTTGATCCTGAGTTGTCGCAAAGCTGGTGACCAGCCTGAGCATGGTCTCGTCTGCGCCGACGAGATGGGATACGGACTGGGGCGGCGTCCAGTCGTAAAACATCGCGCCTTTCGCCATCAGCTCCTTGGACAGGGACTTGGGCATGATCGGGAAGATCTCGTTTGCGGAGCTGTCCCAGCCCAGCCGCGCCCGGCCTGACGCGGCAATGCCGCTGCGGATGCGATCGGCCATACCGTTGGCGTGACGGGCGAGGTCAAGCCAGAGGCCGTTTTCGAAATAGGCGTCGAACTGGGCGGCGATGAACCGGCTCTTGGAAAACAGCTGTGCTGCACGCTTGCGGATGAAGGGCGCCTGGGTGGCCATCGCGGGATCGAGAAACACCAGCGCTTCGGCACACCAGCAGCCATTCTTGGTGCCGCCAAAGGAGACGATGTCGACACCGAGATCGACCGTCATTTGCGCGGGCGTCAGGTCAAGCGCCACCAGGGCATTGGCAAACCGGGCGCCGTCCATGTGCAGCGGCAGGCCATGGGCCTTTGCAATCTTCGAGATGGCGCGGATTTCATCGGCGGTATAGACGGTGCCGGCCTCGGTGGCTTGGGTCAGCGTCACGGCCATGGGCTGGCCGCCATGCACGAAGGACGGGGGAAAGCGGCCGATCTGTGTTTCCAGAACTGCCGGATCCATCTTGCCCGCAGCGCCATCCACCGGTGCAAGCCGCGCGCCATTGCTGAAGAATTCCGGGGCGCCGCACTCATCGGCAATGACATGGGCCTCGCGATGGCAGAACGCGACGCCGCCCGGCCGGTTGACCGCTGAAAGCGCCAGCGAATTGGCGGCGGTGCCGGTGCCGACGAAGAAGACCGCGACCTCCCGTTCAAACAGATCATTGAAGGTCTGTTCGACCTTGCGGTCGAGATCGCTGGCGCCATAGGCCGCGCTGAAGCCGGTTGAATGGGCCGAGAGCGAGGCGGAAATGGCAGGATGGGCGCCAGCCCAATTGTCCGAAGTGAAAATCATGACCGGTAAATCTCCGAAGCTGGTGTTGCACAGGCTATGGCACGAAATGCCGCTGTTTTCAAAATACCTTTCAGGCTTGAAGCGTCTTCGGTGCGTCGCCAGAGGGCGTGCGTGCAAAAAAGCGGCAAAGCGCTCCGGTTCGGTCTTTAACAGCAAAACGCCGGAAAACCGCATGTCAACGTAAGTATCTTGCGCCATGGCGCCCGTTTCGATTATTTACGGTCGCGACGATCAGGTTTTTGGCTTCGCTATCTTGCGCAGGCGGATACATTCTGTCATAGAACACTCGAAATAGGACAGCCTTACTGTCCTATTTGTGTCTGCTCTGGCCACCTGGCTGAGGCCGAGGCGGGCGCAGGGGGATGTGAATGGCAAATTGCTGTTCCGCGAGCATCCGGTTCAAGGTGACCGTCTTGCCCCTTCATGATACAAAAGCGCGCCGCGCGCCCGCGACTTTCCGGGTGAGGCAGAACATGCACGCGAGGCCAGACGACAGATGCATCCGGAACGCAAGCGTCGCCGCACCCGGCGGTGGCGGGTGGCGAGCCGGAATCAACCGCTGCGGCGGTCTTGAAGGAGGAATGAAGATGGCAGACCTTTCACCATCTCGGACGGATGTGAGCGCTGGTACGGCCAAGGCCGAGACCAAGCCTGTCACCGTGCAGACCTTTGGATTGCCGGCCAAACAGGGTCTTTATGATCCGCGCAACGAACATGACGCCTGTGGTGTCGGCTTTGTCGCGCATATGAAAGGCGTGAAGTCGCACCAGATCGTGCGCGACGGCTTGTTCATGCTCGAAAACCTCACCCATCGCGGCGCCGTTGGCGCCGATCCGCTGATGGGTGACGGCGCCGGCCTTCTGGTGCAGATCCCGGACCGGTTTTTCCGCGAGGAGATGGCTGCCCAGGGCGTGACGCTGCCCGGAGCCGGCGACTACGCCGTTGGCTTCGTGTTCATGCCGCAGGAAGAAGCGCTCTGCGATCACCTCAAGGGCATCATCGCCGAGGTTGTGGCGGCCGAGGGCCAGACCCTGCTCGGCTTTCGCGACGTGCCGGTCGACAACTCGTCGCTGTCCAAGGCGCCGGAAATCGCAGCGACCGAACCCCGCCATGTCCAGGTTTTCATCGGCCGTGGTGAGGGCGTCGAAGACCAGAGCGTGTTCAAGCGGCAGCTCTTCGTGCTTCGCAAGGTCATTTCCAACCGGGTCTATTCCGAAACCGACGGGCGCGACAACGGCTTCTATTTCGTCTCGTTGTCGACGCAGACCATCGTCTACAAGGGCATGTTCCTGGCCTATCAGGTCGGCGCCTATTACAAGGACCTGAGCGACCCGCGGTTTGAATCCGCCGTCGCCCTGGTGCACCAGCGATTTTCGACCAACACCTTCCCGTCATGGAAGCTTGCCCATCCCTACCGGATGGTCGCCCATAATGGCGAAATCAACACCTTGCGCGGCAACGTCAACTGGATGGCGGCGCGCCAGGCATCGGTTTCGTCGCCCCTGTTCGGCAGCGACATCTCCAAGCTGTGGCCGATCTCCTATGAGGGCCAGTCCGATACGGCTTGTTTCGACAACGCGCTCGAATTCCTGATTCGCGGCGGCTATTCGATGGCCCATGCGGTGATGATGCTGATCCCGGAAGCCTGGGCCGGCAACACGTCGATGAGCGCGGACCGCAAGGCGTTCTACGAGTATCACGCAGCCCTGATGGAGCCGTGGGACGGACCGGCGGCGGTTGCCTTTACCGATGGCGTCCAGATCGGCGCGACGCTCGACCGCAACGGGCTGCGCCCGGCACGCTATATCGTCACCGATGACGACCGGGTGATAATGGCATCCGAAGCCGGCGTCCTGCCGGTGGACGAAAGCTCGATCATCAAGAAGTGGCGGCTGCAGCCGGGCAAGATGCTGCTGATCGACATGCAGGAAGGCCGCATCATTTCCGACGCGGAAGTGAAGTCAGGACTGGCGGACAAGCACCCCTATCGCGAGTGGCTCGAACGCACTCAGCTGATTCTGGAAGATCTCAAGCCGGTTGAACCGCGCGCGCTGCGCAAGGATGTGTCGCTGCTCGATCGCCAGCAGGCTTTCGGTTACACGCAGGAAGACACAAGGATCCTGATGGCGCCGATGGCGACCACCGGCCAGGAAGCCATCGGCTCGATGGGAACCGACACGCCGATCTCGGCGATGTCGCGCAAGTCGAAGCTGCTCTACACCTATTTCAAGCAGAATTTCGCCCAGGTGACCAACCCGCCGATCGACCCGATACGCGAGGAACTGGTGATGAGCCTGGTGTCCTTCATCGGACCGCGGCCGAACCTTCTCGATCACAAGGGCGCTGCCAAGAAGAAGCGGCTCGAGGTTCGTCAGCCGATCCTTACCAATGGCGATCTTGAGAAAATCCGCTCGATCGGCCACACCGAAGACCGGTTCGACACCAAGACGCTGGATTTCACCTATGCCAGCGAAAAGGGCTCGGGCGGCATGGAAGCCGCGCTGGAGCGGCTGTGCGACCGGGCCGAAGAGGCTGTGACCGGCGGCTACAACATCATCATCCTGTCCGACCGCCAGATCGGTTCCGACCGGATCGCGATTCCGGCTCTGCTGGCGACGGCGGCGGTGCATCATCATCTGATCCGTAAGGGATTGCGCACATCGGTCGGCCTCGTGGTCGAATCCGGCGAGCCGCGCGAGATCCATCACTTCTGCTGTCTTGCCGGCTACGGCGCCGAGGCGATCAATCCCTATCTGGCCTTCGACACGCTGCTCGACATGCACAATCGCGGCGAGTTTCCGCCGGAAGTCGACAAATACGAGGTTGTCGCGCGTTACACCAAGGCCATCGGCAAGGGCATCCTCAAGGTGATGTCGAAGATGGGGATTTCGACCTATCAGTCCTATTGCGGCGCGCAGATCTTCGACGCGATCGGACTGTCGAGCGATTTCGTCAATACCTATTTCACCGGCACGGCGACCACGATCGAGGGCGTCGGACTGGCCGAGGTGGCAACCGAAACCGCGGAACGTCACCGTCTGGCCTTTTCCAACGACCCGGTGCTGGCGACCTCGCTGGAAGTCGGTGGCGAATATGCCTACCGGATGCGCGGCGAGGAACATGCCTGGACGCCGGATGCGGTGGCAGCGCTGCAGCATGCGGTGCGCGGCAATGCGCAGGATCGCTACCGCGAGTTCGCCGAAATGGTCAACCGCTCGACCCTGCGGATGAACGCCATACGCGGATTGTTCGAGATCCGCACGGGTGAGGACAGCGGCCGCAAGCCGGTTCCGCTCGACGAGGTGGAGCCTGCGGCGGATATCGTGCGGCGTTTTTCGACCGGCGCCATGTCGTTCGGCTCGATCAGCCGGGAAGCGCATTCGACGCTTGCGGTCGCCATGAACCGGATCGGCGGCAAGTCGAACACCGGCGAAGGCGGCGAGGAGCCCGATCGCTATCTGCCGCTTTATGGCGGCGGAGCCAATCCGGAACGCTCGGCGATCAAGCAGGTGGCCTCGGGCCGTTTTGGCGTGACGACCGAATATTTGGTCAATGCCGACATGATTCAGATCAAGGTGGCCCAGGGCGCCAAGCCCGGCGAAGGCGGACAGTTGCCGGGCCACAAGGTTGATGCGACGATTGCCAAGACGAGGCATTCGACGCCGGGCGTCGGCCTGATCTCGCCGCCGCCGCACCATGACATCTATTCGATCGAGGATCTGGCGCAGCTGATCTTCGACCTCAAGAACGTCAATCCGGAAGCCGCGATCTCGGTCAAGCTGGTCTCGGAAGTTGGCGTGGGAACGGTTGCGGCCGGCGTGGCCAAGGCGCGCGCCGACCACATCACCGTGTCCGGCTATGACGGCGGCACCGGTGCGTCGCCGCTGACCTCGCTCAAGCATGCCGGCAGCCCTCGGGAAATCGGCCTTGCCGAAACCCACCAGACGCTGGTGCTCAACGGGCTGCGCTCGCGGATTGCGCTGCAGGTCGACGGCGGGCTGAAGACCGGCCGCGACGTGATCGTCGGCGCGCTGCTGGGCGCCGATGAATTCGGCTTTTCCACCGCACCCCTGATTGCCGCGGGCTGCATCATGATGCGCAAGTGCCATCTCAACACCTGTCCGGTCGGCGTCGCCACCCAGGATCCGGTGTTGCGCAAGCGCTTCAAGGGCACGCCTGAGCATGTCATAAACTACTTCTTCTTCGTTGCCGAGGAAGTGCGCGAATGGCTTGCCGCCATGGGCTATCGCAATCTCGATGAGATCATCGGGCAGTCGGAGCTTCTGGCCAAGGATGGCATGATCGATCACTGGAAGGCCAACGGGCTCGATTTCAGCCGGATTTTCTACAAGCCGGATGCGCCAAAGGAAAAGACCTACTGGACCGAGCGCCAGAACCATCCGATCGCCGATGTACTGGACAGACGTTTGATCGAAAAGGCCATGCCTGCGCTTGAAAGCAGGGAAAAGGTCGAGTTCGACGTCAAGATCAAGAATGTCGACCGCTCCGCCGGCGCCATGCTGTCAGGTGAGATCGCCAAGCGGTTCGGTCACAAGGGCCTTCCGGAAGACACCATCACGGTCAAGCTCACCGGCACCGCCGGGCAGTCCTTCGGTGCATTCCTGGCCCATGGCGTGACCTTCGATCTTGCAGGCGACGCCAATGACTATGTCGGCAAGGGCCTGTCGGGCGGATGCATCATCGTGCGGCCGCCGCAAAACTCGCAAGTCATTGCGGAAAACTCGATCATCGTCGGCAATACGGTGCTTTATGGCGCCATCGAGGGTGAATGCTATTTCCGCGGCGTGGCCGGCGAACGCTTTGCCGTGCGCAATTCGGGCGCCATCGCGGTGGTCGAAGGCGTCGGCGACCATGGCTGCGAATACATGACCGGTGGCCTGGTCGTGGTGATCGGCGAAACCGGGCGCAACTTTGCAGCCGGCATGTCCGGCGGCGTGGCCTATGTGCTGGATGAAGCCGGCGATTTCGCCAGCCGTTGCAACATGGCCATGGTCGAGCTGGAGCCTGTTCCCGAGGAAGACGACATTCTCGAGAAGCTGCACCACCATGGCGGCGACCTTGCCCACAAGGGCCGGGTCGATGTCAGCGGCGACATGACCCGGCATGACGAGGAACGGCTGTTCCAGCTGATCTCCAACCACATGCACTATACCGGGTCGACGCGGGCCAAGGAAATCCTCGACAACTGGGCCGATTATCGTCCCAAGTTCCGCAAGGTGATGCCGGTCGAGTACCGGCGTGCGCTTGAGGACATGGAGCGGATGCGCATGGGCGTGGCGGCGGAATGAGATCTATGATCACATCCACCACCAACACCATCCAAGGGCGGGAGATCGTCGAGTACAAGGGCATCGTCACGGGCGCAGCCATTCTCGGCACCAATATCTTCCGGGATTTCTTCGCCGGCATTCGCGACATTGTCGGCGGCCGTTCCGGGTCATATGAAAAATCTTTGCGTGAGGCGCGTGAGATCGCGCTTCGCGAAATGCAGGACGAGGCCAGCCGGATGGGTGCCGACGCAGTCGTCGGGATCGATCTCGATTATGAAAACATCTCCGCCGGTGGCAATTCCTCGATGCTGATGGTTTCAGCCTCGGGAACGGCCGTGGTTCTCAGGTGAACAGGACAGATTTATGGGCAAGGTAACGGGTTTTCTCGAAATCGACCGGCAGACGGCGAAGTATCAGCCGGCGTCGGACCGTATTCGCCATTTCCGCGAGTTCACCATCCGGATGAGCGACCAGGAGGTGCAGAAGCAGGCGGCACGCTGCATGGATTGCGGCATCCCCTATTGTCATGGACCGACCGGTTGTCCTGTGCACAACCAGATCCCCGACTGGAACGATCTGGTCTATAACAACAATTGGGAAGAGGCGATCCGCAACCTGCATTCGACCAACAACTTCCCGGAATTTACCGGCCGGATCTGCCCCGCGCCTTGCGAGGAAGCCTGTACGCTCAATCTCGAGGATGCGCCGGTCACCATCAAGACCGTGGAACAGGCAATAGCCGACAAGGCCTATGAGCTCGGGTTCATCGTGCCGCAGGCCGTCACCAGCAAGACCGGCAAGAAGGTCGCGCTGATCGGTTCCGGTCCTGCCGGAATGGCGGCCGCCCAACAGCTTGGCCGTGCCGGCCATGAGGTTCACGTCTATGAGCGCGAGAGCCAGCCCGGCGGCCTGTTGCGCTACGGCATTCCCGACTTCAAGATGGAGAAGCATTTCATCGACCGCCGTATCGAGCAGATGGAAGGCGAGGGCGTCACCTTCTTCTGCAACGTCAATGTCGGTGTCGACAAGAGTGTCGAGGAATTGCTCGGCGAGTATGACGCGGTGCTTTACACCGGCGGATCCGAGACGCCGCGGGATGTCGGCATTCCCGGCGCTGACCTTGTCGGCGTGCATGATGCGATGCCCTATCTGGTGCAGCAGAACAAGCGCGTTGCGCGCGAGAGCATCGACAATGTCGGCTGGCCGTCGGAGCCGGTGCTGGCCGGCGGCAAGCATGTGGTGGTGATCGGCGGCGGTGACACCGCATCGGACTGCGTCGGCACGGCATTCCGTCAGGGCGCGGTCAAGGTCACGCAGCTCGACATCCGGCCGCAGCCGCCTGAAAAGGAAGACAAGCTCGCAGTCTGGCCGTATTGGGCAACCAAGATGCGCACGTCCTCCTCGCAGGCCGAAGGCGCTGTGCGCGAATTCCAGGTCGGCACGCTCGAACTGATCGGCGAGAACGGGGTCCTGAGCGGCGTGAAATGCTGCCAGGTCGATGAAAAGCGCAAGCCGATTGCCGGATCCGAATTCGTTATCAAGGCGGATCTGGTGTTCGTCGCCATCGGCTTTCGGGGCGCGATGCAGACCGGTGTCATCAGCGAGCTTGGCGACAAGCTGTCGCTGAGCGTGGACCGGCGCGGCTCGACCAATATTGTCGCCAATGAGGATGATTACCGCACATCGGTCGACAAGCTGTGGGCGGCCGGCGACGTCCGGCGTGGCCAGAGCCTTGTGGTGTGGGCGATCCGTGAAGGCCGTCAGGCTGCGCGGGAAATCGATCTCAGCCTGATGGGCGCGACCGACCTGCCGCGCTGATCGACGAGCACGGAACATCTCGGCTGTCTCCCGCTGGGGGGACAGCTGCAGTAGAAGCAATCTCACAGTGTGAATTCAGCGATTGGCCCTGGGCCAGGCAAAATTGTCGGCGCGCCCCTCGGGCGGGTCTGGCAGAATGCCGTCAATCACCAGCATGTCGCGCGGCGACCGGACAAGGCTCGCTGAAGCCGGCATGTCGCCCAGGAGGGCAGAACCGCCGTCCAGATCCGGATCGGTCATGGCGACGGGCATGGTCCGCATCACCGCGACGGCAGTCTCTCCGGGAGCCGTCGGCATGAACAGTTCCGGAAATACCGAATCATCCATCGTGGTCACGCCGGATGCCGCAGCGTCGCCAAGCAGCCTTCGCACGGACTTTTCCGCATAGAACGCGATCTTGCGCCGGCCGGCCTTGGTCAGGTTGATGCCGTCCGAGCCGCGAAGCCGGACCTGCTGGCCATTGATATCGGAGCCGGTGAAGATGAACTTGCCTTCCTCGTCGACAAAGCCGTCCCAGATGTCGATGAATTCGCCGCCGGCCTGGGCGACGAGCTTGCGGTAGACGCCGTTGAGCGCCACCATGTCCGTGGTCATGCTGGGGGATTTGAAGGCCGGCAGGCCGATCCATACAAGCGGCGTGTTGCCGGCCCGCAGGATCCTGATCAGCTGCTGGGTGCGGCGCTCATATTCGGCCATCCAGTTGACCGAGCGGACGGCCTCACGCTCGCCATTGACGACGAGCTGCTGCCTGTCATTGGATCCGACCTGGACGACGATGATCGCCGGCTGGACCTCTTCGACGATACCGGGCGCGTTTTCGGGCCAGTTGTAATAATCGTCACGGACCAGACCGGATGATCCATTGGTCCGGTCGACAACCACAACGCCCGGCGCCTCGGCAAAGGCCTCGGTCAGGCCGTCTGCAGCGCCATTGGCCAGAAAGTCGCCGAGCACGAGGATCTTCCGTGCGTCTTCGAGCTTTTCCACCTTCGGCTCCGGCGGGGCGGCTGCCCTGGTGGTGCGTGCGGGTTTCTTCACCCGGCTGGTGCGCGGCGCCGTGGCGGTGGAGGCCGCGGGTTTCTGGCTCTTGTTGCCACCAAACAGCAATTGCAGGATGGATTTGCGCTCGACGCGCTCCTGCGCCGCAGCCGTCTGCGCACCCTGCAGCACCGTCCCGCCCGCCAGGACAGCGATCAGCAGGACGGCCACAAGGCGCAGGATTGGCAAACGAGCAAACACGCGGGATCTATCTCCGGTTCGACCTCGGAACAGTCGCGACCCAGCGCTCACCGGTGATCAGTGGCGGCGGATCGCCTCCAGTATCTTCTGCGACGGAATCGCTTCGCCGGTCAAGCCGGCACGCGACTGGAAGCTGGCGATCGCGGCGCGTGACCCGGAGCCGAAATTGCCGTCGATCTCGCCGTCATAATAGCCAAGTTTCTTGAGTCGCGACTGCAGCTCGAACTTTTCCTTGACGTCGAGGGTGCCCGCGGGCCGCGGCCAGCGCTGGTCGACGCCGCCATAGCCGGCGATCTCATCGGCCAGCACGCCGACGCCGAGCGCGTAGGAATCGGAGTTGTTGTAGCGCTTGAGGACGAAGAAGTTCTTGCTCATGAGGAAGGCCGGACCATTGGCGCCGCCGGGCATTTTCAGCTCGGCGCGCCTGTCCCCGTTGGGGAAATTCCTGCCGTCGGGCCGGGTGAAGCCGAGTGCCGTCCATTGCGACAGGGTCTTGGTCTGGCCCGAATATTTGGCGCCGCCGCGTGGGGTGACGGCCTCGTAACCCCAGGTCTCGCCGGGTCTCCAGCCGTTCTTCTTGAGAAGGTTCGCCGCGGTCGACAAGGCGTCGGGGATGGAGTTCCAGATGTCGCGATGGCCGTTGCCGTCAGCATCGACGGCGAAGGCGAGATAGCTTGTGGGAATGAACTGGGTGTGGCCCATCGCTCCGGCCCAGGACCCGGTCATTTCCCGGGTCGAGATGTCGCCGGCCTGAAGGATCTTCAGCGCTGCCACCAGCTGGTTGCGGGCGAACTTGGCGCGCTTCTTGTCGGCATAGGCCAGTGTGGCCAAGGCTTGCGGCACATAGTGCAGCCGGTCCGTCTTGGTGAGGATCTCGCCATAATTGGATTCCATCGACCAGATCGCCAGAAGAACGGAGGCGTCCACGCCGAAATGCCGTTCGATGGCCGCCAGGGTCTTGGCATGGCGTGCCGCCATTTCACGGCCCTTGGCAATGGTGTAGGGATTGACCCGGGAATCGAGATAATCCCAGACCTTGGTGGTGAATTCAGGCTGGTAGCGCGCCTTTTCCAGGACCTCGGGATCCGGCGTGGTGACGCCGTTGAAGGCCTTCTCATAGGTCGAGCGCGAGATTCCGGATTTTGCCGCTGTGCTGTAGAAGCTTGAGACCCATTGCCGGAAGCCGGCGTCAGCATGGGCGGGCAAGGGAGCCAGAATTCCGGCAAAGAGGCAAAGGCCGGCGGCGCGAGCAAAATTCCTGGGCGATCGGATCATGTTCCAAGCATCCTGTCGTTGGGGCTTCAAGGGGTGACTGATAGGCAATCATAACCCGTAGCCGTCAACAAATCGTTTACCATATAAAGACACGCGATGCAGCCTTTGCCGGTTCCCAATGCTTGTGCAGTCGTGCAAGATTGCGCGGCCAGGATGCAACCGACAGGTTTATCGATGAAGAATGAGGGAAAAATATGAGCGAATTCCGCAAGATCAGAAAAGCAGTTCTCCCGGTTGCCGGACTGGGAACCCGCTTTCTGCCGGCGACCAAAGCCGTGCCCAAGGAAATGCTGACCGTTGTCGACAAGCCGGTGGTCCAATACGTCGTTGAAGAGGCGATGGAAGCCGGCATCGAACATTTTGTCTTTGTCACCGGACGCAACAAGGCGGTGATCGAAGACCATTTCGATATCCAGTTCGAACTGGAAGCAATGCTGCGCGAACGCGGCAAGACCGTCGAATTGCGATCGCTCGAAGACATGCTGCCAAAGGCGGGCGCCACCAGCTTCACCCGCCAGCAGGCGCCGCTTGGCCTGGGCCATGCCGTGTGGTGTGCCCGCGACATCGTCGGTGACGAACCCTTTGCCCTGCTGCTGCCGGACATGGTGATGCGCGACCGGGTCGGCTGCATGACGGGCATGGTGGAGCTCTACAACAAGGTTGGCGGCAATATCGTCGCCGTGGGCGAGTGTGATCCCGATCTCGCCCACAAATACGGCATCGTCGGCAAGGGCGAGGAGCTCGACGGCGGCTTCCGCATCACCGAAATGGTCGAAAAGCCCGCCGCCGGCACAGCGCCGTCGAATTTCTTCATCAATGGCCGCTACATCCTGCAGCCGGAAATTTTCGACATCCTGTCCAGGCAGGAACGTGGCGCCGGCAACGAGATCCAGGTGACGGACGCCATGCTCAAGCTTGCCGATGAGCAATCCTTCTCGGCCTATCCCTTTGGCGGAGAAACCTATGACTGCGGCTCCAAGGAAGGTTTCATCCTGGCCAATGTCGCCTTTGCGCTTGAACGGGAAGATATCCGGCCGCGCGTCGAAGCCGCGCTGAAGAGCCTGATCAACCGCGCCTAGCGTTCTTTGCTGACAGGATCACCGTGCCGGGCCGCTGGTCCGGCCGGTCATCTCCGCAATTTCAGGCCGAGCCCGATGCGGGTGGTCTTCTCGTCGGGAATGCCCGGGTTGCGGGTCAGTTCGTAGCTGGCCTCGGCCTCCAGGTCGAGATAGCGGTTGATGCTCCAGGTCAGGCCGGCCGAGGCGCCATAGATGCGCTCGTCGCCGCGGCCGCCGCCAGCGGTGTAATTGGTAAACTCCGCCGTGCCGCCCAGGCGGGCCACAACGGCACTGTGGATCTGCTGGGTCAGGCCGGAATTGAGCTGGTAGACGATCGCGCCCGATTCGCCGGCTGCCGTGGCTGCTTCCACCGTCGTGGCCACGCCCAGCAGGACACTGGTTCCGCGAAGCGGCGACCAGGTGAGGGTGCCGTCCAGGGTGAGACCGGAAATATCATTCAGGCTGGCGTCATCGAGCTCCCGCAGAAGATAGCCTGCCGCCAGTTCCCCGGAGAGCTTCTCGCCCATGTCGATCTCGGCGCCGGCACGCACGCCATAGGTGTTCGAGGAGCGCTCGGCGCCGGTGCTGTCGATACGCTGGTCGTATTTCTCGCGCCCGACCGAGGCTTCCAGAAAGGGAATCAGCGCCGGTGACAGCGCATAGCCGATGCGGGTGGTGAGTTCGGCGCCGACGGTGTCGCGATCATTGACGGCGACCGTGCCGCCATCGGGCAGGGTGACATCGCCATAGAGCGTGCGGGTCATTTCCAGAGTGGTGGTGCCGCGCAACAGGCCGAGATCCCGCTGCAGGCCGACGCTGGCGCGCAGATCGTGGATGCCTGACTGTGTTGCCGCACCGGCGATGGCATTGGCATCGGTGCTGCTTTCCTGGGAATAGCTGTAACCCGCGCCGATGATCGCAGTGAGGTCATTTGCCAGATCAAGGTTCAGACGCGCATCGAGATCGGCCTCCGGCGATTCTGTGCCGGTGCCGGAAATGTTTTCCTCCCAGCTCGCCGAACCGTCGATGGCAAGCTGATGGCGCGACCAGTCCGACTGCAGGGTGCCGGATACGGTCGTCTCGCTGTAGGTCCGGCTGGTCTTGTCCGCCCCGAAGCTGACGGTCTCGCGCACGATCTTCTGATCAATTGTCGGTCGCAGCGTCAAGGTTCCGAGCATGAAGCCCGGAACCGCAGAGGGATCGGGCTGCTCTGCTTCAGGCAGCCCGTCGACGGTGCCGATCCGGGCATTCTGGGCTCCGAGACTGTCGGCAAAGTCCTGGTCGGCCTGGCTCAGCTGGGTGGGCGGGGCAATGCTGCCGGTCTGGTCTTGCGGCTGCGCCGTATCCGTCTGCTGCGTCGGTGCGTCGGCTTGAGTGGTGCCGATTGCCTCCTCAATGCCGGGCAGCGAAGCCTGGTCATCGCGGCTTGTCGGCAGAGCGCCATACAGGGTGGCTGCGGCCCTTGATTGCGGCGTGGAGGCCTGGGTGGTGGTGCCGCGCAAGTCGTAGGTCTCGGGGAGGGTGGACGAACCATTGACGGATTGCGCCTGAGCGGCAGCAAGCGCCGACAGCAGGCAGGCCGCGGACACGCCCAGGCGATAGCCCGCGCGGAGCGCTGTCGCTTTCGTCTGTATCTTGTCGCTGGGATTGCGCATGCGTGGTCGGGTCCGGACTCATCCAAATCTTGTGAAACCGTAAACACTTGTGGTTAACGCAAGGTTTCCGGTCCGGCTTTTGGCAGATTGATCGCCTGCTTGATGGACACGGCCACGGCAACGCGATATTCCCGCCTGATGAAGAAGATCCTGGAAAACTACCCGACCCAAGATATCGTGCTTTCGGCGGGGCGCACGATCCGGACCGAGAAGAATGGTCTGGATGCGCTCGCCGCAGCCCTGGAAAATGGTCTGGCGGAGCCGTTCGTGCGGGCTGTCGAGGCCTTGGGCGTGATCACCGGCCGGGTGATTGTCACCGGTGTCGGCAAGAGCGGACATATCGGCGCGAAGATCGCCGCAACGCTGGCCTCGACCGGGACACCGTCGCATTTCGTCCACCCGGCGGAAGCAAATCACGGCGACCTGGGAATGATCGCGCGCGACGATGCGATCCTGGTGCTGTCCTGGTCCGGCGAAAGCGCCGAGCTCAAGGGCATCCTTGCCTATTCCCGCCGGTTCCAGATCCCGCTGGTGGCGTTCACGGCCGGCGAGCAATCCACCCTGGCGCGGGAAGCCGATATCGTCATGCTGCTGCCGCGCGAGCAGGAGGCCTGTCCGCATGGCCTGGCGCCGACCACATCAACCCTGATGCAACTGGCCCTGGGCGACGCGTTGGCGGTTGCGCTGCTGGAAGCCAAGGGCTTTACAGCCGGCGATTTTCACACCTTCCATCCCGGCGGCCAGCTGGGCGCCAATCTGGCGCATGTCGCCGATGTCATGCACACCGGCGATTCGGTGCCGCTGGTGCCCTCGGGCACGCCGGCGCAGGCAGCCATCATGACGCTTTCCCAGTGCAAGTTCGGATGTGTGGGTGTGACAGGTCCCGATGGCCGGCTGATCGGCATTGTCACCGATGGCGATGTGGCGCGCAATCTGGGGCAAAACCTGGTCGACAGGCCGATCGACACGATCATGACCAGCGCGCCGAAGACGATCGCGCCGACAGCGCTTGCCAGCACCGCCATGGCCATCCTCAACCAGAATGCCATCGGCGCGCTGATCGTGACCGATCAGAACCTGTTGCCGATCGGCATCGTCCATTTCCATGATCTGCTCAGGATCGGCGTGGCCTGACCGCTGGCAGCTTGCAGGCGTCAGGCAGGCTCGACAGTGAGGCTGCCGGCTTGCGCGGCGACAATGCGCACCCGTGCGCCGGCGGGCAGTTCCGGGCCCTCGACGATCCAGGTCGTGTCATCAAGCCTGATGCGGCCCTTGCCGTCATTGATGGCATCTTGCAGGGTTGCCGTGCGTCCGACCAGTCCTTCGGTGCGGCGGTTGAGCATTGGCTGGTCGCTTTCCGCATTCGATCCGGTGAGCTTGCGGCCGACAAGCGCCATCACCACCGCCAGCACAGCGAAAATCAGCACCTGCAATTGCCAGCCCCAGACTTGCGTGCCCCATAGCGGGAAGGACAGGGCGCCGACGATGATCGCCGCCAGTCCGATCCAGAGCAGAAAGACGCCCGGGATCAGGATCTCGAGCCCGAGAAACACCAGCCCGATGATCCACCAGATCCACGGGCCGAGCTCGGCTGCCAGTCCGGCAATCATGCGTCCCGCTCCGGGGTCAGTCCGGCGGAAATGCCGGGGGTGGTGGTGCTGCGCGACTGGCGCGGCGCGGACGATGGACTGGCCGGTGACGGGTCGCCATCCCTGCCGAACACGTCGCGGGCGATTGCACCGATGCCGCCCAGGCTGCCGATCAGGGCGGAGGCTTCGAGCGGCATGAAGATGACCTTCTGGTTCTTTGCCGAGGCGATCTGACCCAGCGCTTCGGTGTATTTCTGCGCAACGAAGTAGTTGATCGCTGCGGGATCACCTTCGGCGATCGCGACCGACATCATCTGCGTCGCCTTGGCCTCGGCCTCGGCCAGCCGTTCGCGGGCCTCGGCGTCGCGGAATGCGGCGTCGCGACGGCCTTCGGCCTCGAGGATGGCGGATTGCTTGGCGCCTTCGGCCCGCAGGATCTGGGCATTGCGCGAGCCTTCGGCTTCCAGCACATCCGCGCGCTTTTCGCGTTCGGCCTTCATCTGCCGGCCCATCGCTTCGACCAGATCCACCGGCGGGGCGATGTCCTTGATCTCGATGCGGGTGATCTTTATGCCCCAGGGAGCTGCGGCCTGATCGACGACACGCAGCAGCCGGTCATTGATCGCGTCGCGGTTGGACAGAAGTTCGTCCAGATCCATCGACCCCATCACCGAGCGGATATTGGTCATGGTCAGATTGAGCAGCGCCTGTTCGAGATTCGAGACCTCGTAGGCGGCCTCGGCAGCATTGAGGACCTGGTAGAACGACACCGCATCGGCGGAAACCGACGCATTGTCCCCGGTGATGACTTCCTGGGTGGGAATGTCGAGCACCTGTTCCATGATGTTGATCTTGCGGCCGATCCGGTCGACGAAGGGAACGATGATGTTCAGTCCCGGCGTCAGCGTCTTGGTGTAGCGGCCAAAGCGCTCGACTGTGAAGGCAAAGCCCTGCGGCACAGTCTTGATCCCGGAAAACAGCACCAGAATTGCGATGACGACGACGACGATGACCGTGATATCCAGTCCCAACATGCCCCAGGCCTCCTCAGCCTCTTAACTCGGATTCCGCGGACCCTTTCACACAGCCGGCCGGTCCGGCAAGACCTAACGATCCCGCAGGGCGATTATCTTGGCAAAACTGTCAGACTTTGGGCCGGAGGGCGAGAACGCGGTTCAGACCCAGCCCTGCAATTCGCGCCTGACAATGGTTTCAAGCACTTTCATACCGCCATCGGAATCATTGAGGCAGGGGATATGGGTGAAGTGCTCGCCGCCGTTGTGATGGAAAGTCTCGGCTGCCTCGACGGCGATTTCCTCGAGCGTTTCGAGGCAGTCGGAGACGAAGCCGGGATTGATCACCGCCATGCGCTTGACGCCGTCCTGGGCCATCTTCTCGACGGTCTTGTCGGTGTAGGGCTGCAGCCATTCTTCCGGCCCGAAGCGCGACTGGAAGGTCGGGACCAGCTTTTCCTTCGACCAGCCCAGCCGCTCGCGGACCAGCCGCGCGGTCTTCAGGCACTGGCAGTGATAGGGGTCGCCCTTGAGGAAATAGGATTGCGGAATGCCGTGAAAGGAGGCCAGAACCACTTCCGGTTTCCAGTCGAGACCGGCGATATGGGTCTCGATCGAATTGGCGATCGCCTCGATATAGGCCGGATCGTCATGATAGGGCGGAACGGTTCGCAGCGCCGGCTGCCAGCGCATGTCCATCATCGCCTGGAAGGCCTTGTCATTGACCGTAGCGGTGGTGGCGGCAGCATATTGCGGATAGAGCGGAAACAGCACGATGCGGTCACAGCCGGCATCCTTGAGCGCCTGCAGCTTGTCGGGAATTGAAGGCTGGCCATAGCGCATTGCCCAGTCGACCTTGACCGAGGGATGGGCCGCCAGCGAGGCGCCGAGCCTGTCAGCCTGGTTGCGGGTATAGGTCCGCAGATAGCTTTCATCGAGATCCTTGTTCCAGATCGTCTCATAGGCCTTGCCGACACGCCCGGGCCGGGTGTTGAGAACGATGCCGAACAGGATCGGGTACCAGAACACACGTGACCATTCGATCACCCGCCTGTCGGTGAGGAACTCCTTGAGATAGCGCCGCATCGACTTGTAATCGGTGCCGTCGGGCGTGCCGAGATTGACCAGCAGAACGCCGATCTTCTGGATTTTGACCGGCGGATGTTCGGGCGGCAGTTCGCCCACGCTGCGGCTGGCCTCGTCAGACAGGATCACGCGAGTGTTCAAGATGGTGTCCATTTCATTCGGTTTGCAGGATCGTTGATGCGTTGTGTCGGAACATAGTGGCACGATCGGACAAATCAATCATCCGGGGTGCGGCTAATTCCCGTGCATGCGCTTGCTCCAACGCAAAAGGGCCCGGAAGAACCGGGCCCTTGCAAATCGCGTGATGGAATACCCTACTTGGCGGGGATAGTCAGGGTGGATCCGATCGTCAGGTCCGTGGCCGTTGCGGATGCATTGGCTTCGGCAATCTTCGTCCACATTGCGCCATCGCCATAATAGGTCTTGGCGAGATCCCACAATGTGTCGCCGGCAGCAACGACATGTTGCTCGGCCGGCATGGCGGCGTCGGTGGCTGCAGGCGCCTCCTTGGTCATGGCCGCATCTTCGGCGGGCTTGGCCTCCTCGGCAATCACCGGAGCGGAATTGCTGAGATCCTTGAAGCCTGCGAGCGGCTCGGGAACCTGAACCGGCGCCGTGCCGGGGGTCATTTCAATCGCCGGTTCCGCGGCGGTTTCTGCTGCAGGTGCAGCCTCTGCAGCAGGAGCTGTTTCTGCCGCAGGTGCCGCTGCCTCGGCAGCCGGAGCCGCTTCCGCCTCAGGTTCGGCGGCTGGCGCCATTTCGGTTGCTGCGGCCACCACCCGGCCATCGGTGTAGGGTGTGTAGGGGTTGTTCTTGGCCAGATAGTCGGCAACCACCTGTTCAAGGCCGGGGCCGAAGTCATAGGCGTTCATACCGGCGGACGCGAAGATGGAATAGCCATCGCCGCCGCCACGCATGTAGTTGTTGGTGGCCACGCCATAGACGGCATCGGGATCGATGGGTTCGAAGCCGTCACCCGACTTGACTTCGACGGAGACGATCCGCGAGCCGGCCTCGGCGTTCTTGTCGAAGGTGTAGCGAAGACCCGCGACCTGTGCGAAACGACCGCCGCCATCCTCGATCTGGCTGACGCCGTTTTCGAGGGCAGAGACAATGTCGGCACCCTTCATCTCGAATGTGGCCAGCGTGTTCTGGAACGGCAGCACCGAGAGCACTTCGCCCATGGAGATTTCACCGGCATCGATGGAGGCGCGCAGACCGCCGCCGTTCTGGATGGCGATGGTCACGCCCTGATCGCCGACCCGGTCGATCATCGCGTCCGCCACCAGGTTGCCCATTTCGCATTCGCCGGCGCGGCAGGTGTCGCGGCCGCCGTCGATCGGTGCGGTAGTGGAGGAGACCAGACGTGTCTTCAGTTCCTCGATCGGTGCGCCGAGTTCCTTGATGCGTGCCAGCACGCCTTCATCGGGGGTGATCGAGCTGTCGAGCAGCAGCGGATCGCCCTTGGCTTCCTTGACGATGCCGTTGTCATCGAAGGTCACGGTGAATTCGCCGAGATATTTCGAGTAGGACGCGGCCTGGGTGACCGGAACCTTGTAACCGTCCGGGTTGTCGATCATCGTCGGATAAGGCCCTTCGGCCTTGTCGTCGGTGTTGGACAGCAGCGAGTGCGAGTGACCGCCGACAACGACATCGACGCCCGGGATCTTCGCAATCAATTCCTTGTCGCGCGGATAGCCGACATGGGTCAGCGCGATGATCTTGTTGATGCCTTGCGCCTGCAGCTTCTCGACCTCGGCGGTGATTGTCTGGATGTCGTCGGCAATCAGGATATTGGGGCCGGGAGAGGCAATGTCGGGAGTGTCGTTGGTGACCGCACCGATGATGCCGATCTTCTCGCCACCGACCTCAAGGACGATGGACGGCTTGATCCGGTCGCCGACCTTGGAGGAGGCGCTGGCTGCGACATTGGCCGAAAGCACCGGAAATTCGATCACGTCGAGAAACGGAACCAGAGCTTCCTCGCCGTCATCAAACTCGTGGTTGCCCACGGTCATGGCGTCGAACTTCATCAGATTGAGAAACTCGGCTTCGACGGTGCCCTTGTAGGTGGTGTAAAACAGCGAGCCTTGGAAGTTGTCGCCACCATTGAGCAGCAGCACATTGCTGCCGTCGAGCGCGGAACGACGGTCGGCGATGGCTGTCACCAGACGTGCGGCGCCGCCAAAGCACTTGCCTTCGGTCTCATCTTCTGCCGAACAGGTGGATTCATATTTGTTGTTGGATTCAATGCGGCTGTGCCAGTCATTGATATGCAGGATGTTCAGCGTGTAATCGGCAAAGGCCGCGCCTGAGCTCAGGCCCAGTATGGACGCGGACAAAAGCGCCCGTTTGATGAGTGTGTTCATGGAATGGCTCCCTGTTTTGGTGCTCTGACCCTGTTGGCAATCCCCATGTGCGGAGCTTGCCAGAGGCTTTGGGTGATGGTTTCATTATCGGCGGACAACATCAAGAGCCAAGCGGCGGGGCGGCTCTGTTTCCAGCGGTTTTCAAGCGGAATAATCACGCTCGTCGGCGATCACCTTGCCGTCATTGGGAAGGCTTGCCGAGGCTGCAATCTCGACCTTGCCGCGCAGCTTGGTCAGCGCCGTCAATGTTGCTTCGATTGCGGCTGTGTCCGGTGTTGCGCCCGGTGCCGGTTCGACCATCAGCGTCATCATGTCGGCGTCGCTGGCGCGGCTGACGACCAGCCGGGCGCGGGCGATGTCCGGATGCGCCCTGAGAAGCTCGGCCACCTGTTTGGGGTCGACGAACATGCCCTTGATCTTGGTGCGCTGGTCGGCGCGGCCCATCCAGCCCTGAATTCGCGGCCCTGTGCGGCCACAGGGCGACTGGCCCGGCAGGATTGCAGACAGATCGCCGGTGCCGAAACGGATCAGCGGATAGCCGGGATTGAGGGTGGTGACGACCAGTTCGCCGACTTCGCCCTCGGGCACCGGATCATTGGTGCCGGGACGGACGATTTCGACGATGATTGCTTCATTGACGATCATGCCGGGATGGAAGCCGCCCTCGGCGTCGGCGCTCTCATAGGCGATGACACCGAGATCCGCTGTCGCATAGCACTGTAGCACCGAGACCTGCCGGTCAGCGTAATATTGCCGCAGGGACGGAAACAGCGCGCCGCCAGAGACCAGTGCGCGCTTGATTGAGGAGACGTCGTGGCCCAGTTCGTCGGCCTTTTCGAGGATGATCTTGAGATAGTCCGGCGTGCCGGTGAAGCCCGATGGCTTGAGCCGGACCATGGCGTCGATCTGGGCTTCGGTGTTGCCTGCGCCGGCGGGAAAGACCAGGCATCCCAGCGCCCGGGCGCCTTCGTCGAGGATAAACCCGCCCGGGGTCATGTGGTATGCGAGCGCATTGTGCACGACGTCGCCGGAGCGGAAGCCCGCGGCAAACAGGGCGCGGGCCGAGGCCCAGGGGTCGATGCCCAGCCCCTGCGGCTCCCAGACAGGTCCGGGCGACATGAACACGCGGTTGCCCTTCAGGGCGTCGGGATCGGCAAGACCGCCAAAAGGCGGGCTGGCCTCCTGCATCTGCATCAGGTCGGGCTTGCGCAGGACCGGAAGTTTCGCCAGCGCGGCCCGGTCCACAAGGGCTGTCGGGTCGGGATGTCCGAGCCAGGCATCAAGCGCAGGCAGCCGCTTGTGGCTGCGCTCGAGCAATGTCCGCAGGCTTTCGAAGGTTTCCCGTTCGCGCCTGTCAGGCGTGCGGGTTTCGCGATCGTCGAAATGGCTGGTCATCGGTGCGGCCTGTGCTTGCTTGGAACGCCCTATGGTTCAGTCCGGCCCTGCAGTGGCCTAGACGCGGCGTACCAAGGTGAACTGCGCGCCGGTCGAAGATGTGCAGTTGAGCTGGGACGATCCGGCAAGCGCGCAATTGACCCGCGATGTGGTCTGGCGCAGCAACGAGGTCAGCTCAATCTCGACCATCTGGTCGGAGATGTGACGGTAGGATCCTTCCGCCAGCAGCGAATTGGTGTCGGTGGTGCGGGTCTCGAACCGGCCGGCCGAAAAGCTCGAAATGATGCCGTTGGGATCAACCCACTGGCCTTCGATGCCCTGAGGCTGGACCGCGATAGGACGCGGGCTGTAGGAGGGTGACTGGCAGGCGGCCAAAAGGCCGGCAAGCGCGCCGATGGCGATGATGCGGTGCAGTTTCATGGCGCGGTGCTCCCCTCGAGCTATGGCAGATACGATTCTAAGGTTTCAACAATGCCGCGACCACGCGGCGAAAGCAAGGCAACGGCAGTCCGGCCGGCCTGACGGCCGGTCCGGTTTGTCTCCTGTGTGGCCGGTCTAACGCACCAGCACATTGCGGAACTGCCACGGGTCGGACTCGTCGATGTCTTCCGGGAACAGGCCGGGACGGCCGGTCAGCGGCGTCCAGTCGGTGTAATGGCCCTCGACCGGGCCGAGATAGGGCTTCTGCACTTCGAGGCAGCGCTTGTAGTCGACCTCGTCGGCCTCGACGATGCCGGATTTGGGGTTTTCGAGCGCCCAGACCATGCCGGCCAGAACCGCCGAGGTCACCTGCATGCCGGTGGCGTTCTGGTAGGGGGCCAGGCGGCGGGTCTCTTCCAGCGACAGGCGCGAGCCGTACCAGTAGGCATTCTTGTCGTGACCATAGAGCAGCACGCCGAGCTCATCGAGACCCTCGACCAGCTCGTGCTCGTCAAGCACGTGCAGCACTGGCTGCTGGGTGCCGCCATTGCCGAACATTTCATGCAGCGACAGAACCGCGTCATTGGCCGGGTGATAGGCGTAATGGCAGGTCGGGCGATAGGTGATGTCGCCGTCCTTGTTGCGGACCGTGAAAAAGTCGGCAATCGAGATCGACTCGTTGTGGGTGACGAGGAAGCCGTATTGCGGGCCCGGTGTCGGGCACCAGGTGCGCACGCGGGTGTTGGCGCCCGGCTGCTCGAGATAGATGGCGGCCTTGCAGCCCTTCTTGTGCTTCTTGGCGTTTTTCGGCATCCAGTTTTCATGGGTGCCCCAGCCGAGTTCCGCCGGCTGCAGGCCTTCGGAGATGAAGCCTTCCGCCGACCAGGTGTTCCAGAACACATTGAGCGGCTTGGGATTCTTGGTCAGCTGGGTGTCGCGCTCGGCGATGTGGACGCCCTTGACGCCGGCCTTTTTCATCAGCTTGGCCCAGCCTTCGCGGTCGTTCTGGTCGGGCTCGTCGAACTTGATGTCCAGGTCCCTGGCAAGATTGACCAGCGCCTGCTTGACGAACCAGGACACCATGCCCGGATTGGCGCCGCAGGTGGAGACGGCGGTGGTTCCGCCGGGATTCTTGTTCTTCTCATGGCGCAGGGTCTCGCGCAGCGCATAATTGGTGCGCTCGGAGTTCTTCATGCTCTTGTCGAAATAGAAGCCGAGCCATGGCTCGATCACCGTGTCGATGTAGAGCACGTCGAGCTTGCGGCAGAGCTTGATCAGGTCGACGGAACCGGTGTCGACCGAGAGATTGACACAGAAGCCCTGGCCATCGCCTTCGGTCAGCAGCGGCTTGAGCAGGTCCTTGTAATTGTCCCCGGTGACATGCGCCTTGATGTGGCGGATGCCATGCTGGGCAAGGATTTCCATGTCATCGGCGTCATCACGCGGGTCGATGACGACCATCCGGCTCTTGTCGAACTTGAAGTGACGCTCGATCAGCGGCAGCGTGCCACGCCCGATCGAACCGAAGCCGATCAATACGATCGGTCCGGTGATCTCGCCATAGACGGGATAATCCTGCTGGGTCATGCCATTCGCTCCATTAACAAGCGCTGCAGCCGTCTGCGGCGGTAGCGGCGGCGTAAATCATACTTTGTTGTTACAATAAAGCGAAATCAGATGCTCAGCTGTCCATCGCCTCCAGTTCGTCGATCAGGCCCTCGATCATCGACAGACCCTGGTTCCAGAAGCCGGGATCGGAGGCGTCGAGCCCGAAGGGCAGCAGCAGTTCGGAGTGATGTTTGGTGCCGCCGGCCTTGAGCATGTCGAAATAGCGGTCGTGGAACTGCTCGGGCGATTTTTCGTAGACCGAGTAAAGGGAATTGACCAGGCAATCGCCGAATGCGTAGGCGTAGACATAGAACGGCGAGTGGATGAAATGCGGGATATAGGCCCAGAAGGTCTCGTAACCGTCCGACAGTTCAACCGCAGGTCCGAGGCTTTCGGACTGGACATCCAGCCAGAGCTGGCCGAGCTGTTCCGAGGTCAGCTCGCCTTCGCGCCGCGCGGTGTGGACCCGGCGCTCGAATTCATAAAACGCGATCTGGCGGACCACGGTGTTGATCATGTCCTCCACCTTCTGAGCCAGCATGGCCTTGCGCTCGCGGCGGTCGGTGGTGCGTTCGAGAAGCGCGCGGAAGGTCAGCATCTCGCCGAACACCGAGGCTGTCTCGGCAAGGGTGAGCGGTGTCGATGACATCAGCGCGCCCTGGTCCGCGGCCAGCACCTGGTGCACGCCATGGCCGAGCTCGTGAGCCAATGTCATCACGTCGCGTGGCTTGCCCAGATAGTTGACCAGCACATAGGGGTGGACCGAAGGCACGGTGGGATGGGCGAAAGCGCCCGACATCTTGCCCGGACGGCTGGGGGCGTCGATCCAGCGTTCGTCAAAGAACCGGCGGGCGATATCGGCCATTTCGGGGGCGAAGCCATGATAGGCCGACAGCACCGTGTTCTTGGCCTCATCCCAGGAAATGGTCTCGCTCGGGGTTTCGGGCAGCGGCGCGTTGCGGTCCCAGAACTCGAGCTTTTCCAGCCCGAGCCAGCGGGCTTTCATCGCGTAGTAGCGGTGCGACAGACGCGGCGCCGCCTCGCGGACAGCCTGGGCCAGCGCGTCGACCACCGGCCGTTCGACCCGGTTGGCCAGATGGCGGCTGTCGGCAATGTCCTCGAACCCGCGCCAGCGGTCGGAGATTTCCTTGTCCTTGGCCAGCGTATTGGTGATCAGCGTGAAGGTGCGCAGATTTTCCTTGAAGGTGGCGGCCAGCGCCAGGCCGGCTTTCTTGCGCTTGGCGCCGTCGGAATTCTGCAGCATCGACAGCGTCACTTCCAGCGGAAGCGCCTGATCGTCAATGGTGAATTCGAGGCTGCCCATGGTTTCGTCGAACAGCCGGTTCCAGGCGGCGTGGCCGGTCATCGATTTTTCGTGGAACAATTGCTCGATGCGGTCTTCGAGCTGGTAGGGCCGGTCGAGCCGCAGATCGTGGATCCAGGGCGTGTAGCGTGCGGCGCGGGGATCGCGGCTCAGACTGTCCTCGATCACCGAATCCTCGATGCGGTTGAGCTCCAGCCCGAAGAACAGCAGATGGGCGCTGGCATCGGTCATCGCGCTTTGCACGTCGCCGTAGAATTTGGCGATCTTGGTGTCGGAGGTGTCGGTGAAATAGGCCAGCCCGGCGTAGGAAATGATGCGGCCCATCAGTTCCTCGAGCTGTTCATAGGTCTCGATCGCCGCACCCAGACCTTCATCGCCGGAGGTCCTTGCAGCCTCGGTGATCCGGCCCTTCCAGCGCGCTTCGAATGCCTCGGCGCGGCTCAGCGCCTCGGCGAGATCGGATTTGAATTCGGGCGCTTCGGGTCCGGTGTAGAGATCATCGAGGTTCCATCCGGGCAACTGACCCAGGGCGGCATCCTGTCCACCGGACGTCGCGGGCGCGTGGACGGGCATAGGGCCCAGAACTGAATTCGGCATGAAGGCACTCACTTTCAAAATCGGGATCGCGAAGCTGTAATCCGGTTTTACTGGCAGCGACGATTAAAATGCAAACATTTCTCGAAATCCGTTTTTCAGCCTTTTCTGGCAACCTCGGGTCCTAACCAAAGTGCGTTGCCCGCATCATCGGGAGTGAGGAAGCAAGACCCTTGTCCAATCGTGTTTTAATAGTCGATGACGATCCGGTTCAGCGTCGCCTGCTCAAGGCCGCGGCTGAACGTTGCGGGTACGAGACCGAACTGTTTGAGGACGGGCGCACGGCGCTCGCCCGGTTGACCAGCCCCGAGCAGAACATCGATGCGGTGGTGCTCGACCTGATGATGCCCGAAATGGGTGGCCTGGAAATGCTCGATCGCATGCATGCTGCAGGCATTTCCGTTCCGATCATCGTGCAGACCGGCCAGGGCGGCATCGAGACCGTGGTCAAGGCCATGCGCGCAGGCGCATTCGATTTCGTGGTCAAGCCTGTCTCGCCCGAACGGCTTGGGCTGTCGCTTGCCAATGCTCTCAAGGCTTCCCGGATCGGCGCAGTGCCCAGGCCGTCGCGCAAGGACACCGGGTTCCAGGATATCGTTGCCGCCAGCCCGGCGATGGAACGGGTGATTTCGCTCGGCCGCCGTGCGGCAGCATCGATCATTCCGGTCGTGCTGGAAGGCGAATCCGGCGTCGGCAAGGAAATGATCGCCCACGCCATCCAGGCGGAAAGCAGCCGGCGCAACAAGCCATTCGTCACCGTCAATTGCGGTGCCATCCCCGAAAACCTGGTCGAAAGCATCCTGTTCGGTCACGAGAAAGGCGCGTTCACCGGCGCCAATGAACGCCACGCCGGCAAGTTTGCCGAAGCCGATGGCGGCACGCTGTTTCTCGATGAAATCGGAGAGCTTCCGCCGGAAATCCAGGTCAAGCTGCTGCGCGCGGTGCAACTGGGCGAGATCGAGACCGTTGGCGCGCGGCTGTCGAGGAAGGTGGATATCCGCCTGATTTCGGCAACCAACAAGGACCTGATCGCGGAGGTCAAGGCAGGACGGTTCCGCGAGGATCTGTATTACCGGCTCAATGTGTTCCCGATCCATGTCCCGGCGCTGCGCAAGCGCAAGGAAGACATTCCGCAACTGGTGCGGCATTTCGCCAAACGGTTCTCGAATGCGATCGGCGGCAACCGCGCGCGCAGCGTCGCGCCGGATGCCATGGCGCTGCTGACGGCACATGACTGGCCGGGCAATATCCGCGAGCTCGAAAATGCCATGCACCGGGCGATTGTGCTGTGCGACGGCGACACGCTGACGGTGGATCTGTTTCCACAGATTGCCGCCCAGGTGCCCGGTTACCGGCTTTCGCCATCGGACAATGAGCCGGAGCCGACCGAGTGGGCCGATCTGCGGACCGCGGTCGCGGCTCCGATGCAACAGGCCCGGGCTGCCGACCGGATGAGTTTCGAACCGTCCGACATCGTGGCGCCGATCACCCCGATGGGCGCCGGCGTGCCTGCGGTCAACGCGGTGACGCCGGAGGGCGAAGTGCGCCCGATTGCCGAGGTCGAGGAAGAACTCATCCGTTTTGCGCTTTCGTTTTACCGCGGACAGATGAGCGAAGTGGCTCGGCGGCTCGGCATCGGCCGGTCAACGCTGTACCGCAAGCTCAAGGATTACGCGATCAATCCCGACGATCCGGACCGCGAGGCCGCCTGAACCAAGATCCTGCGGGAGTAAAAAAGCTGTTCTCCGGACGAATTGCTTCATTCCTTGTTAAGTGATTATTCACTATAAGTTGTGCCGCAGCGATACATGGCAGGTGTTGCCATTGTGTCACCGCATTTGGTCATCAAATGATGATCGATCACGGTTTTCCGGCGTTCGGGGACAGCTTTGGCGAAAATGACAACACATTCAGGTTTGGCGCTGGCCGCATGGTCGGCAGTTGCGCGCATACTGGCGCGGTCGCACAGGGCAGCGCTGTTTGCGGCGTTGCGGATCTGCCTGCTGGCATTGATCGCGGCGTCTGCAGGGCTGGCGGCAACCGTCAGCGCTTCGGCCGAGACCCGCTCGCTGAAACTCTACTACATCCACACCAAGGAAAAGGCCGAGATCGTTTTCAAGCGCAATGGCAAATATGATCAGGCCGGCTTGAACAAACTCAACCGTTTTTTGCGCGACTGGCGCCGCAATGAGCCGACCAAGATGGATCCGCGGCTGTTTGATCTGGTCTGGGAAGTCTACAACCGGGTCGGCGGTCGCGACTATATCAACGTGATTTCCGCCTACCGGTCTCCCGCCACCAATGACATGCTGCGCCGGACCCGCGGCGGTCAGGCCAAGAAAAGCCAGCACATGGTCGGCAAGGCCATGGATTTCTACATTCCCGGCGTGAAACTCTCCACGCTTCGCAGTGCCGCCATGAAGATCCAGGGGGGCGGCGTCGGCTATTATCCCAAATCCGGTTCGCCTTTCGTCCATCTCGATGTGGCGAGCGTGCGCGCCTGGCCGCGGATGAGCCGTCAGGAGCTCAGCAAGCTGTTTCCTGACGGCAAGACCCTGCATCTTCCGCCGGACGGCAAGCCGCTTCCCGGCTACCAGGTCGCGCTGGCCGACTACAAGCGGCGCGGCGGTGCCATCGTGACGACCAGCGGCGGCGACTCCGGCTCCGACAAGAAGCGCTCGGGCGGATTGCTGGCAGCCTTGTTTGGCGGCGGCGACGAGGATGAGGAACCAGAAGCAATCGCGGCAGCGCCGGTTCCGAAGGCTGCGCCCAAGCAGACCGAAATTGCGGCCCTGCCAGGCGTCTCCGCAGATGCTCCGCCGGCCGAGCTGGCCTTCGCACTTCCGGCCCGCGGACCGATGCCCGTCGCCCGGCCGACAACCGAGGCTCCGGTGGTGATGGCCGCGCTGGCCCCGCCGGAACCGGTGCTGCCGGCGCAGGCTGAGGTCGAGGCCTTCGCTGCGGCCGCCAATGCGGATGTTGCGACGCTTCCGCCGGCGCAAATCGATCTGGCCTCAATTCGCGCGCCGATACCGGAACTGCTGGCCGAGCGCGCCCTTGCGCCAAAACCGGTTGTGGATGTCTCCGAGGCGCCTGCAGTGGAGGTCGCCGCCCTAGCGATTCCCAATCCGCCGGTTCCCGATATCCTGAGAGCCCGGATGCTCGCCGATGCTGCGCAGCCTGTTTCGGATGTGCCGGCACCGGCGCCAGAGCCTGAGCTTGCTGCAGCGGCCACGGCTGCCGGTGCGAGCGTGCCATTGCCCCTAGATAATGATTTCGTGCCGCTGCCGATCCGCAGGCCGGCCAACCGTACCGGGGACCGTGGTCCGTCAATCGAACTCGCATCGCTGGAGCCTGTACCGGTCCCGGCGCAGCGTGGCGCACGTCTTGAGGCAGCCTCTGTCGCTGCGGCCGCATCCCGAAAGGGTGACCGGCCCACCGCCACCGCGGTTGTCGATCAGCAACCACGCGCGATCCGCACCGAGCCGAAGCTGACCGACACGATCATCTCGACATGGGCGCTGTCCCAGGAACGGGTGAACAGGATGTCGACCTTGCCGGGCAAGGGACGGCGGTTTGTCGTCAACCAGTTGCGCGCCGCGCCGACCGTTGTCTATGCCAATGCCTTTGCGCCAGGCGGCGATCTTCCGCACAACGAGTTCACCGGATCCGCGGTCAACTTCATCTCCGTCGCCCGCTTCGGAAACTGATTTTTCCGGCTGTACCGGCTGCCCCGCCACACTCCAGGACATGACCATGAAAATGGCCGCTCGATCAGCGCGATCGAGCGGCCATGATGGCGTCACGGTCTTGCAGCGTGCGCGAAGCGTCGCGCGCAGGGCTCAGCTTGCGTCTTCAGGCTCGGGAGCCATGCCGAGGGCATGCAGATAGGTGTCGAGAATGGCTTCCTGCTCCATCCGGTCATTGGCATCCTGCTTGCGGATGGCGATGACCTTGCGCAGAACCTTGACATCGTAGCCGGTTGACTTGGCTTCGCCATAGACATCCTTGATGTCGTCGGCGATGGTTTTCTTTTCTTCTTCCAGCCGTTCAATGCGCTCGACAAAGGAACGGAGCTGGTCGCGGGCGACGGCGCCGGCATCAGACATGGGGTCACTCCTGAAAGGACAGATGAGGGGTCAATGGCAAGACGCTTCAGTGCCCAAACGAGGCCGTCGGGTCAAGGGCGTTTGCGGAATAGGGGTTGAATAATCGACATCCTGTGGAGATGCTACCGGATCATGCGCTCAAATCACCCGGGAACCGTGCAATTCGATTTGGTGCAGTTCCGGCTGCCGGGTCATCGTGGCGAGGATCGGCGCCAGCCGGTCGGCCCATGATTCGACGCCGGCCTGATCGCCGATCAGATCCTGGCGGATCTCGAGCAGGGCATGGGCAATTCCGGTCATCGAGCAATGCCGGTGCATGGTGTCGCCCCTGAGTGCGCCGTCATAGGGTTCATTGTCGCCGACGATCAGGGCCGGATCTGCCGCCAGCTGCTCTATCATCATCCGCGCCGCCCGGGGGTCGGTGTCCCACAGCACGCCCGCGTGCCACGGTCTTGGCACACCCTTCCAGGCATGGGTGAAGGAATGCACGGAAACCACCAGCGGCGGCTTGCGGGACTTGCGCCATGTTTCTGAAATCACCGTCGAGACCGCGTCATGATAGGGGCGGTGGAACAGGTTGAGACGGCGCTCGCGCTCTGCTTCGGCCAACGGATGATTGGCGGGTATGACCATTCCGTCGGACAGTTTCATGATCAGCGTCGGATCGTCCTCGCCGCGGTTGGGATCGATCAGCAACCGCGAAAAACACCCCAACACGGCCGGAACGCCAAGCCGTTCGCACAGTCCGCGGGTGACGTCTTCGACCCCGATATCATAGGCAATGTGGCGGCCGAATGCCTCGGCGGGCAGGCCGAGATCGCCATATTCGGAGGGCAGGCGGTTCATGGCATGATCGGCGAGCAGGACCAGTGAATGGCTCGGGTCGCCGGGAATGATTTCAAAAGGTTGGAAGCCGGACATCGCAGATTTTTGAACAGAGTGCAGAAAGGACGGTACCGCGCGATCAATTGCACAGCCGTTCCCCACGGGCAACCGTCACGATCCGGTCTTTCCTCGCCCGTGGCATATAATTGCCGGGGAAAGCGCGCGAAGCTCGACTTTAGTCGGGCTGCATTCGTTGACTTTCACGGCCTCGCGGCGCAAAAAGCAACGCACATGCCTTTAGCGGAGACTGACCGGAATTGATGTTTCGCGAGTTGCCACGAACCTGTTTCCCCATCGCCAAATTTGCTGCGCTCGTTTCCCTGACCCTCGGGGCGCTGGCGATTGCCGGCGTGGGAGAGGCCAAAGCCGATTTCCGGGTGTGCAATGGCACCCAGTCCCTGGTCGGGGGCGCGATCGGTTACCGTACCGAAGAGGGGTGGGTCACGGAGGGCTGGTGGCAGATTCCCGCCAATTCCTGCGCCACGCTGATTGAAGGTCAGATTCGGTCGCGGTATTATTACCTCTATGCCGAGGATGCCGGCGGCGGTGGCCGCTGGGGCGGTGACATCAACATGTGCGTCGCTGACAATGAATTCCGGATCGTCGGGGTCGAAGACTGTTTCGCGCGCGGCTTTCAGCGCGTGGGATTCAAGGAATACGATACCGGAAGGCAGGGAAGTTGGATGGTCCAGCTGTCGGATGCCCCGGAAGCGCCAGGAAGCCAAGATTGATGAAGCGGCTACGCAACGTAAAAATTCTCGCCACACTCGGACCAGCGTCGTCTGAGGAGGCGATGATCAAGAAACTGCATGAGGCAGGTGCAGACCTGTTTCGCATCAACATGAGTCACTCGACCCATGAGATGATGCGGACACTGGTTTCCCGCATTCGCGCGGTGGAAAAGGAATGCGGACGCCCGATCGGCATTCTCGCCGACCTGCAGGGCCCGAAGCTGCGGGTGGGCAAATTTGCCGATGGCGCGGCGACGCTCGTTGCCGGCCAGACCTTCACGCTCGACAACAAGGATGTTCCCGGTGACGCGACGCGGGTGTTCCTGCCGCATCCTGAAATCCTCGAAGCGGTACAGCCGGGCCACCGGTTGCTGATCGACGACGGACGGCTGCAGCTGATTGCTGTTGAAAGCGACAAGACTTCGATCACCTGCACCGTGGTCAACGGCACCAAGATTTCCGACCGGAAGGGCGTCAGCCTGCCCGACACGCTGCTCGAAAGCGGAGCGCTGACCGAGAAGGACAGGAGCGATCTGGACGCCGTTCTGGCGGTCGACGATGTCGACTGGGTGGCGCTGTCGTTCATTCAACGGCCGGAAGATCTGGCGGAAGTGCGCAAGATCGCGCGCGGCCGGGTGGGGCTGATGTCGAAGATCGAGAAGCCGCAGGCGCTCGAGCGTATCAACGAGATCATCGAACTGTCCGACGCCCTGATGGTGGCCCGCGGCGACCTCGGTGTGGAAATGCCGGTGGAATCGGTGCCGGGCATCCAGAAGCAGCTTATCCGCGCCTGCCGCAAGGCCGGCAAGCCGGTGGTGGTGGCGACCCAGATGCTGGAATCGATGATTTCCGCCTCCGTTCCAACCCGCGCCGAAGTGTCCGATGTGGCCACGGCCGTGTTCGAAGGCGCCGATGCGGTGATGCTGTCGGCTGAATCCGCTGCCGGCGACTATCCGGTTGAAGCGGTCCAGATGATGGCCTCGATTGCCCGCAAGGTCGAGCGTGATCCGAATTATCCCGGCATCATCTATTCCCAGCGCCCGCTGCCTGACGCCACCGGCGCCGATGCGATTTCGCTGGCGGCGCGTCAAATCGCCGAAACACTCAATCTGTCGGCGATTGTTTGCTACACCTCGTCCGGCAATACCGGGCTGCGCTCGGCACGTGAACGGCCGAACGTGCCGGTCATTGCCCTGTCACCGGTGATCCAGACCGCACGGCGGCTGTCGGTCGTCTGGGGCCTGCATTGCGTGGTGACCGATGATGCGACCGATCTCGATGACATGGTCGACCGCGCCTGCCGCATCGCGTTCCGCGAGGAATTCGGCAAGCCGGGCGATCGCATCATCATTTCGGCTGGCGTGCCACTGGGAACCCCCGGTTCGACCAACATGCTGCGCATTGCCTATATCGGCTCTGACGGCATGACCGGCATCTGAGCGACTTTGGATCAGCCTGTAAAACCTTACCCGGCGGAGGAAACTTCGCCGGGACAGCTGGCATGGTCATTGGCCAGCGCGGTCTCGGCGCGCGCGGCAGCCTGCTGCAGATCCACTTCGAGGCCGGACACCTTCTCGATGGCGGCGACTGCAAGCGTCGTCGTGACGTGATCAGGCTTGTGCCCGAGATTGCGAACCCAGACCAGTTCCGCTCCCTCGATATCCCGCGCCAGACCTTCCGAATGTATGTGCGCCAGCACAATCGCATCGCTGTCGCCGGTGACAATCACCGTCGGCGCCGTGATCTCGGTGTAGCGCGGGGCGATGCGCGTGACATAGGGCTTCAGGTTCGAGACATCGATGGCGTTGTAGCGAAAGGCCCGTGGCCTGAGCACCAGGGCCGGTGCGGTTTCAGATATGTAGCCGGCGGGTGTCGGGTTCGGGGCGAAGACGCAGGCCGAGCCGCTTTCCAGCCGTGTCAGCCCCGCCGGGAGGGCCAGCACATTGGCAAACAGCTTGCCGATCAGCGGCGTGCTGGTCAGGCCGTAATACCAGGCAATGCCGCCGGGCCAGGGATGTGTCGCTGGTGCCAGGAACACGAGGCCCGCAACAGCCTCGGGATGGCCGAGCGCCAGGCTCGCCGCGATTGCTCCGCCGAAGGAATGGCCGATGATGACCGCCTTGGAGATGCCCTTGGCCTGCATCGCCTGCACGATGGCTGCGGCCTGACCGTCGGGCGTATCATTGGCCGCATCGCCGCGCTCGGACCAGCCATGGCCCGGCCGGTCGATGAACAGCATCTCGGCGCGGCCTTCGAGCTGCGGCCTGAACGGGATCATCTGGTCTAAGAGATTGCCGCTGGCGCCGTGGATGAACACCAGTGGCGGCAGGTCGGCGGTGTCGGGGCGGGGAATGTGGACCGCGTGAAGCCGGTACCCGCCGACATCGATCATCTCGCCGACCGGCGGATAGAGCGCCTCGATCTCGCGGGCCTTCATCCGGGTCCAGATGGCAAGGCCGGCAATCAGCAGAAACAGGGCGGCGAGAATATAGATCATGGTGGTGAGGATCGGTCTGTGGGGCAACATCAAGGGGCGACGCTATCTGGCTGAAGGCGAGGGCAGGAGGCCCTTTCATGCGCTACTGTTTCAAGAGAGAAAAGTTTCAGGGGGAGCTCAGATCTTGCTGCCGGTGAGTTTGTCGGTCAGGTCCGCGACCTTCTCCTGGGCCTGGTGATTAGCCGGGTAGATCTCGAGCATCTGCTCCCAGGCGCGCAGCTCAAGCTCGTCATTTCCGGAATCGGAGAGAATGGCGGCCAGGCCGGCGATGGCGCCGAAATGGCGGGGTTCAAGCGCCAGCACGCGGTTGATGTCGGTCATCGATTTCGAATGATTGCCCATCATGTAATGCAGCGTGGCGCGCCGGTTCCAGCCCTCGGCAAAATCCGGTTTGAGCACGATCACCTGGTCCAGCAGATCGAGCGCCAGCCCGTTTTTCTGGTCGGATATGGCCTTGTCGGCCCATTGCAGCAGGAGGTTGGTGGTGGCGCTTCCCGAATCGCGCCAGCGTGTCCAGATGCGCTCGCTGATTCGCTTGGCCTGCCTGGCGTCGCGGGTGCGCTTGAGCTGGGAAAACAGGCTGTCGAGCGTGTCTGCCGGTGCCTCGGAGACGCTCGATTGAAGCGGCTCGGGCCGGGTCTGGGCCATAGCCGAATGTCCGGCCATGGCCGTGGACAGGGCCACAGCTACGGTCAGGAACAAAAATCTTGAAAATGAAAAATGGCGCATGACGGAAAACTAGACCGTCTGCGCCAAAGATCAAATGCAAATTTCAGTGATCGCAAAGCGACCTGCTGCTTCAGCCCTGACGAGCCTTGAAGCGCGGGTTCTGCTTGTTGATGATGTAAACGCGGCCCTTGCGGCGAACCAGACGGTTGTCGCGGTGGCGTGCTTTGAGCGATTTAAGCGAATTCTTGATCTTCATTGTTCTGATCCGCGGGTTATGCGGGCGAAAGAGGCTGCCCATTCAAACAAAAACGCGCCACCAAGGGACGCGCTCATCGGTTGGACCGCATGTAGCCGCTTGGGCATTTGCTGTCAACTCCGGGGGGACCTTTTCCCTCCTGAATCCGGCCCCTGGCGCCTATGTCAGCGGGCTGATCCGGGTGACATGGCCCATCTTGCGGCCGGGGCGGGCGTCGGACTTGCCGTAAAGATGCAACACGGTGCCGGATTCGGTCGCCAAGCCGGGCACGCGGGTGATGTCGTCGCCGATCAGGTTTTCCATGACGCAGTCGGAATGCCGCGCGGGGTCGCCCAGCGGAAGGCCGGTGATGGCGCGAATATGCTGCTCGAATTGCGAAATGGCGCAGGCGGCTTCCGTCCAGTGACCGGAATTGTGAACCCGCGGCGCAATCTCGTTGACAAGCAGCCGGTGCCGCTCCCTATCGCGAACGGCAAAGAATTCGACGGCAAACACCCCGACATACTCCAGATGACCGGCGATCGCGGCGGCGATCCTGATCGCCTCGGCGCGGGCTTCGGCTCCAAGCGTCGAGGGCACGGTGGATGTGTGCAGGATATGGTTGCGATGGACATTTTCGGCGACGTCAAAGGCGCGAACTTCACCCGACAGGCCGCGCGCGGCGATCACCGAGACTTCGCAATCGAAATGAACGAAGGATTCGAGGATGGCCATCTGGCCGTGCATTGCAGCCAAGGCGGGATCGGCGTCTTCCGGCTTGACCAGCTTGGCCTGGCCCTTGCCGTCATAGCCCAGACGGGTGGTCTTGAGCACAGCCGGCAGCCCGGTGGTGGTGATGGCCGTGTCCAGCTCGGAGCGGGTCGCTACTGCGGCGAACAGGGCCGTTTCGGCTCCGAGGTCCCGCGCCATGGTCTTTTCCAGCAGCCGGTCCTGCGCCACCTCCAGCGCCTTGGATCCCGGCCTGACCGCGACATGGGCTTCGAGCCACTGAACCGCTGCCACCGGCACGTTCTCGAATTCATAGGTGACCACGTCACAAAATTCGGCCAGTTGCTCCAGGGCTTCCGGATCGTCATAGCTTGCGACAATCTGGCTGTTGGCGACCTGGGCGGCGGGCGCATGGATATCGGGTTCGAGAATGATGGTCTTGTAGCCCAGGCGCGCTGCGGCCATCGCCAGCATCCGGCCAAGCTGGCCGCCGCCGATGATGCCGATCATGGCGCCCGGCGCCAGCGGCTGCGCGCTCATGGCTGATCGACCGGTGCGTCGGCCACGGCATCGGTGCGGGCCTGGCGCCAGTCATCGAGCCTGTCAGCCAGCGCCGCATCATTGAGCGCCAGAACGCTTGCGGCGAGCAGGGCGGCGTTGACCGCGCCTGCCTTGCCGATTGCCAGGGTGCCGACCGGGATGCCGGCGGGCATCTGCACGATCGAGAGCAGGCTGTCCTGTCCCGAAAGCGCCTTGGACTCGACTGGAACCCCGAACACCGGCAACGGCGTAAAGGCCGCGGTCATGCCGGGCAGGTGGGCAGCACCCCCGGCTCCGGCAATGATCACCTGGAAGCCGTCGGCGCGGGCGCCTTTTGCAAAGGCAACCAGGCGGTCCGGTGTGCGGTGCGCCGAGATGATGAGGGGCTGATGGGCAATGCCGAGCTCGGCCAGGGTATCGGCGGCGTGTTTCATCGTGGGCCAGTCCGACTGGCTCCCCATGATCACGGCGACCTTCGGAATCGGGTTGTCAGTCATGCGCAGCTCCGCGAGGTCAGGCTATGATGTCGGGAATGATCTGGTCTTCGATCTTGCTGATCTTGTCCTTGATCGCAAGTTTCTTCTTTTTCATGCGTTGGATGCGCAGCTGGTCACAACCCACCTTGATCATGGCGTTGATTGCGACATCGAAGTCCTCGTGCTCATGGCGCAACCGTGCCACCAACATGCGCAATTCCGCCTGTTCCTGATCGGACATGCAGTTTCCCCGTCTTATTCATCCTGTCGGCGCGTGCCCGACCTTTTTGTCGTTGCCGCGCTCCTACCACATAAACAGGTGTAACGGGAAGTTATCCCCAGATAGAAATCACCTTCGACAAAAGGAAAAAGCCGTGGCACACTTCCAGCCGTCAACAAGTGATTTGCACCGGTGTTCCGGCGCCGGCGCATCCCAACAAAGGAGACGCCCATGTCGATTGATGCTCATCTTGCCACACTCGAAAAGAAGCACGGTGATCTGGAGGCTGAACTTCGGTCAGTCCAAACCCAGCCATCTGTCCATGACGAGATGATCGCTGACATCAAACGACGCAAATTACGCCTTAAGGATCAGATCAACCGCCTCAGGTCCGAGACCCAGCATTGATCAGATTCGCGTGACACCATGATGACACGGCGCGGGGTTTCATCCCGCGCCTTTTTTGTGACCGGAATTCGAGCCGGGACGGCATCGCCACGGCCGGGTGCAGGCTGCAACGGGAGATCAATCCCAGAACTGGTCGATCCAGAGATTGAGATGCATGAAACCGGCGGTGTTGATCGCGTAGATCCGGCGTGTGCCCTGGCTGCTGACCGTCACCAAATTGCTTTCGAGAAGCGCCTTGAGGTGCTGGGAAACCGCGGGACGGCTGATCGGCAGGCCGGCGGCCAGTTCATTGACGGTCCGGGGATGGCGTCGCAACTCTTCCAATAGATAGCGCCTGTTGGCATCGGCGATAGCTTGGAAAGCATCCGTGGTCATAAAACAAAGCTAAATCAAAGAGTTTATCCGGGCAAGCTTTTTTGTGCATTGCAGCGGCAGACATTGTGCGGCACAGGCACAGTCAAACCGGGCGGTTTGCAAGACTATCGCACCCGCACCGCCAAAAACTGCTGTGCTGATCCTCAAGCGCCGGACATCACGCCGTCAGCTCCGGCTCCGGTCTTTCGTCCATTTCAGGGCATGGGCCTCATGAGGACGAGCCCAGCGTTTTGGCTTCATTGCGCAGCAGGAATTTCTGGATCTTTCCGGTCGATGTCTTGGGGACTTCGTGAAAGATCACGGTGCGCGGACATTTGAACCGTGCCAGCAACCCGCGGCAGTGTTCGATCACCTCGGCTTCGGTCAAAGTGTGTCCCGGCCGCAGTTCGACAAAGGCGCAAGGGGTTTCGCCCCATTTGTCGTCGGGCCGTGCCACCACGGCGGCAGCCATGATCGCCGGGTGCTTGAACAGCGCATCCTCGACCTCGATCGAGGAGATGTTCTCGCCGCCGGAAATGATGATGTCCTTGGACCGGTCCTTGAGCTGCAAATAGCCGTCGGGGTGCATGACCCCGAGGTCTCCGGAGTGAAACCAGCCGCCACGGAAGGCCTCGTCGCTGGCAGCGGGATTTTTCAGGTAGCCCTTCATGACGATATTGCCGCGGAACATAACCTCGCCGATGGTTTCGCCATCCGCCGGCACCTTTTCCATGGTGTCGGGATTCATCACCGCCAGATCTTCCAGCGCCGGGTAGCGCACCCCCTGACGGGCCTTCTTCGTGGTGCGGGCGCCGAGCTCGAGCTCGGACCATTGGTCTTTCCATTCATTGACCACGGCGGGGCCGTAGGTTTCGGTCAGGCCATAAAGATGCACCACCTCGAATCCGGCATCGGCCATGCCGGCAAGCACCGCCTCGGGCGGCGGGGCGGCAGCGGTGTTGAAGCTGACGGTGTGCGAGAAGTCGCGCTTTTCATCATCGGGCGCATTGAGCAGCGTCGACATGACGATCGGGGCGCCGCACAGATGGGTAACGCCATGATCGGCGATGGCGTCATACATGGCCTTGGCGCGCACCCAGCGCAGGCAGACATGGGTGCCGCCGACAACGCCCAGCGTCCAGGGGAAACACCAGCCATTGCAGTGAAACATCGGCAGGGTCCAGAGATAGACCGGATGACGGCCCATGCCCGAGGCGATGACATTGGCATAGCCCATCAGGGCCGCGCCGCGGTGGTGATAGACCACGCCCTTGGGATTGCCGGTGGTGCCGGAGGTGTAGTTCAGCGAGACCGAATCCCACTCATCGACAGGTACGGTACGGTTGAAATCGGCGGAGCCTGCGGACACGAAGTCATCATAGTCGAGCGTGCCGATGCGCTCGCCCTTGGGAAAGGGCGCATCCTCGGGATATTCGGTGTCATCATAATCGATGACGGTGGGGCGCATCTCTGCCAGTGCCAGCGCTTCGGCGACGACGCCGGAGAATTCGCGGTCCACGATCAGAACCTTGCATTCGGCGTGGTCAAGCTGGAATGCGATGGCCTGCGCGTCGAGACGGGTGTTGATCGAGTGCAGCACGGCGCCGGTCATCGGCACGCCGTGATGGGCCTCGAGCATGGCCGGCGTGTTGGACAGCATCACCGAAACGGTGTCGCCCCCGGAAATGCCGAGATCCGACAGCGCATTGGCAAGGCGTCTGGAGCGCTCGAGAAAGCTGGCGTAGTTCACCCGCAAATTGCCGTGGATGATGGCCACGTGATCGGGATGGATCAGTGCCGCGCGTTCGAGATGGGCAAGCGGCGTCAGCGGCTGGTAATTGGCGGGATTGCGATCGAGATCTGTTTCGTAGGGATTGGCGCTCAAGATCTGGTTCCTGTGCCTCGTGGATCGTCGGAGGGGCATCAAATCATCTCAACGCCCGGCTGTCATCAGGCCATGAGATAAACCATGCCGTCCCAGATCAGTTTCAGCGCCGCCAGCAATACCATCGCATACATGAAGGGGTAGAAAATGTCCGGTTTCATGCGCTTGACGATATAGGCCCCGCCCAGCGTCGCCACCGGAGCCAGGGGTGCGAGGGCCAGGGAAGTCGACAGATTGGTTGAATCGAACTGCCCGAGTGCGAAATAGGGCGCGAGCTTGACGGCATTGATGATCGTGAAGAACCGCACGCTGGTGCCGGTATAGGTCTTCGGGTCCTGCCTGAGTGGCAGGGTGTACATCTGGTAGGGTGGGCCGCCGGCATGGGAGACGAAACTGGTAAACCCTGACAAGGTGCCCCAGAGCACACCCTGCACCGGCCGGTGGCCGCGGGCGGCATGTTCGGCGCCATTGCGGGCGGCGGCGAGGTTCTGCGCGACATAGCGCCAGACAAACCACAGCGCCACCGCGCCGACGATCAGCTTGATCATGGCGACGGTCACCCAGGCGGCGGTGATCCAGCCGATGCCGATTCCGACCAGCGCGCCAGGCAACATGATCACCAGTGTCCGAGTGTCCTTGTGGCTGCGCCAGGTCCACAGGCTGACCATGTCCATGACGATCAGGATCGGCAGCAGGATGGCTGCGGCCTGCACCGGCGAAATGGTCAGGGCCATCAACGGCACGCCGAGCAGCGCCATCGCGCCGCCGAAACCGCCTTTGGAGAGCCCTACCAGGATCACGGCAGGAATGGCCGTGGCATAGAAGAACGGGTCAGTCATCATCGCAGTGGTTGATCCTTGTGCCGCGCCGGTCTATCCCGTTTGCAATCAATTGGCCATATCGGCTTTCAGTGTTGAACCCGACAGGAATTCCCATGACAGACCCGATCAAACGCTGCCGTCTCGTATTGGTGACACCTGATATCGAAGATGCGGCGCAGCTCGCTGCAATAACCGGCGACGCGTTGCGCGGCGGCGATGTCGCTTCGGTGATCATTCCGCAGCATGGTCTTGACGAGAAAAGCTTTCAGAGACGTTGCGAAGCGCTGATCCCGGTCATTCAGGCAGCGGGCGCGGCAGCCCTCGTGGCGGGCGACACCCGGGTCGCGGGGCGGGTGCGTGCCGACGGGCTGCATATTGAAGTCGGGCCGACGGCCATGGCGGAAGCGGTTCAGCAGCATGCCCCGGGCCTGATCGTCGGTGGCGGCAACGCGCGCGAACGTCACGCCGCGCTGTCAATCGGGGAAGCGCAGCCGGATTACGTGATGTTCGGCTCGGTGGCCGGCGACATCAAGCCCGAGCCACATTCCAAGAACATCGCGCTTGCTGAATGGTGGGCCGACATGATCGAGATTCCCTGCATCCTGATGGGCGGCACCAGCACCGCCTTTGCCGAAGAGATGGCGCAGACCCGCGCCGAGTTCATCGCCTTCGGCAAGGCGGTCTTTGCCGATCCTGCAGAGGCGCCGCGCATCGTAGCCGAAATCAATGCCCTGCTTGACGAAAAAGCGCCACGTTTCGGCCGATAATGCGACCGATGTTCAAAATTGAAGCTTTGATTTCACGGCGAACCGGTTCTGCGTCACGCCGTTCATTGCGGATGCCGTTGATCGCTGTTCTGATGGCCCTGCATGGCGGCGGCGCTCTGGCGCAGGATGCCGAAAGCGCAGCACCGGCGCCGGTCGAGGCCGGACCGTCGCCGTCTGATGCGACCGTGCGGGCGTTCGGCGCCTTCCAGCGGGGCTACTATCTCACGGCGATGGAACTGGCGCTTCCGCGAGCACGGCTCGGGGATCCGGCGGCGCAGACCCTGCTGGCCGAGCTGTTCGCCGCCGGTCTGGGCGTGCCGCGCAATATGAGCGATGCCGCCTTCTGGTATGCGCAAGCCGCCGAAAGCGGCGATGCCTCCGCCCAGTTCAAATATGGCGTCATGCTGCTCGAGGGCAAATATGTCGAAGCCGATCGCGCCCGCGCCGAAGAGCTGATGAAAAAGGCGGCGGATGCCGGCAATGCCTTCGCCCAGTTCAATCACGCGCAGTTCCTGGTTTCGCAGAAACCCGGCGATGCCGGTATCTTCGAGGCCTTGCCCTATTTCGAGAGGGCCGCCGAGCAGGGCGTACCCGACGCCCAATATGCGCTGGCGCAGATCTACAGCAACACCAACGGCATTTCGGACGAAAAGCGCGGACGGGCCCGCGAACTGATGGAAAAGGCCGCGCGGGCAGGGTTCGACACCGCGCAGCTCGACTACGCAATATGGCTGATCGACGGCATCGGCGGCGCCAAGGACTATGAAAACGGCTTTCGCTGGATGCAGGTTGCAGCCAACCGCGGCAATGTGGTTGCGCAAAACCGGATGGCGGTGCTGCACATCAATGCCATCGGCACGCTCGGCGATCCGGTCGAGGCCGGCAAATGGTACATCCTGTCGCGCCGCGCCGGTTTCAACGACCGTTCGCTCGACGATTTCTACCAGGGCCTGACCGAAGATCAGCAGAAACAGGCGATTGAGGCGGCAAACCGGTTCGGCAAACGCTGAAGCGGGCAGCCGGCGCTGCGGGTATCGGCCTCTCGATCCGGTGGATGCGGCCCACTCTCGGGGTGGATTGGAAGGCTACTCAACTGCGCTTGAGTGCTGCCGATTGCAGCGATGCATATGAACTCCGGCCGCACCAGACTTGAAAAGCTGTGTCATTTGTGGTCTTGAAGCCGCCAAGCGGCGCCGAAAACCGGCCCGGATCAAGCTGACGCGGAACGCTCACATGAAAATCAATGGAAATGAAATTCGCCCCGGCAACGTGCTTGAGCACAACAAGACGCTGTGGGCCGTGGTCAAAACCAATGCTGTCAAGCCCGGCAAGGGTGGCGCATTCAACCAGGTCGAGATGAAGAATCTCATCGACGGAACCAAGCTCAACGAGCGGTTCCGGGCATCCGAGACGGTCGAGCGGATCCGTCTGGAGCAGAAGGATTTCCAGTTTCTCTATGAGCAGGGCGAATCCCTGGTGTTCATGGATCTGGAAAGCTATGAGCAGCTTGAACTGCAGAAGGAATTCGTCGGCGACCGCCGCGCCTTCCTGCAGGACGGCATGATGGTGACGGTCGAGCTCTATGAAGACCGGCCGATCGGCATTTCGCTGCCGGATCATGTCACCCTGGCGATTGCCGAGGCTGACCCGGTGGTCAAGGGGCAGACCGCAGCGTCGTCCTACAAGCCTGCCATTTTGGAAAATGGTGTCCGCATTCTGGTCCCGCCCTTCATCTCTGCCGGTGAGCGGGTGATTGTCGATACCAATGAATTGACCTATTTGCGCCGTGCGGATTGATGCAGCCGGGTTCATCTGAGTTCATGTGATCCCGAACGCCCTGCATAATGTCAAAGTGTCAGAGTGCCCTTTGCGTCCCCGTATGACCGGGGCGCATTGCGGAATAGTCATTCGGGCGAAGCAGCCTTGCTTCGGCCTGGACCCGTCGATTGCGGCGTCTGGCGTGTTTGCGTCAGCGTGCCGCCGATACCAAGGAATGAAATAGATGGCGCGTTCTGCCCTTCTCAATGTGATGGTACAGTCGGCGCTCAAGGCCGGCCGCTCGCTGTCCCGCGATTTCGGCGAGGTCCAGAACCTCCAGGTCTCGCTCAAGGGACCGGGTGATTTTGTCAGCCAGGCCGATCACAAGGCCGAAACCATCCTGAAGACCGAATTGCTGCGGGCGCGCCCGACCTATGGTTTCATGGGCGAGGAAAGCAAGGAGCTGATCGGCACCGATGGCGCCCATCGCTGGATCGTCGATCCGCTGGATGGCACCACCAATTTTTTGCACGGCATTCCGCATTTCGCGGTTTCGATCGCGCTTGAGCGCAATGGCGACATCGTCGCCGGCGTGATCTACAACCCGGCCACGGATGAGCTCTACACCGCCGAGCGCGGCGGCGGCGCGTTTCTCAATGACCGACGTCTGCGGGTCGCGGGCCGCAAGGCCCTGTCCGATGCGGTAATCGGCACCGGTGTTCCCCATCTCGGACGCGGCCATCACGGCAAGTTCCTGGTCGAGTTGCGCCATGTCATGGGTGAATGTGCCGGCATCCGGCGGATGGGGGCTGCAGCCCTGGATCTGGCCTATGTTGCGGCCGGCCGGCTTGACGGATTCTGGGAAAAGCCGCTCGAGGCCTGGGATATGGCTGCCGGCCTTATCCTGATCCGCGAAGCGGGCGGGTTCGTCTCCGATACGGCCGGCGGAACCGACATGTTCGGCTCCAGATCGGTCGCGGCGGGCAATGAATATATTCTCAAGGGCCTGCTCGAACTGGTGCAGCGGCCCGTTCCGGGCAACTGACGCGGCAGTCATGGCCTTGTTTGGAAAGCATGCTTTCATTTCGGCCCCATAATCGGCTAGAGTTTCCCGCAGTAACTGATTTGGGACACAGGCCGGGACGGGCGACGCATGGCAAAATTGACATTGTCTGGATGGGGCATCTCCGAAGACGGCAGCGGAGCTGATCCGCACAAACTGTCCAGCCCGATGGTGTTCTTCTGGAGCATGATGATCTTTCTCATCCTGACCGGATTTGTCGCCGCGATTCTCTACCGCCAGATACAGGAAGCCTTCGTCGCCAATCCGGGTCTCAACGGATTGATCGTCGGCGTGCTCGGGGTCGGGGTGCTGCTGGTCTTCACCCATGTGCTCCGTCTGCGTCCCGAAGTGCGGTGGGTCAATTCGCTGCGCGCCACGGGCGATGCCGAGAAGGTGGGCCGCGATCCGGTACTGCTGGCGCCGATGCGGGCACTGATCGGTCGCCGCCAGGAAATGGCGCTGTCGACCTCGTCGCTGCGCTCCATCCTCGATTCGATCGCGACGCGGCTTGACGAATCCCGCGACACCTCGCGCTACCTGATCGGACTTCTGGTCTTTCTCGGTCTGCTCGGCACCTTCTGGGGCCTGCTTGGCACCATCGGCTCGATCAACCAGGTGATCCAGTCGCTCGATCCGGGGACCGGCGGCACCGAGGATGTGCTTTCGACGCTGAAGAGCGGGTTGTCGGCTCCTCTCGACGGGATGGGTACGGCGTTCTCGTCCTCCCTGTTCGGACTGGCCGGATCGCTGGTGCTCGGCTTTCTCGACCTGCAGGCCGGCCGCGCCCAGAACCGCTTCTACACCGAGCTTGAAAACTGGCTGTCGACGATGACTGACCTTGATTCCGGGGTGTCCATTGCTTCCGATGGTGCGGGTGCGACGGAAGAAATCCGCATGCTGTCGGAGCGGATGCAGCAATTGTCGCAGGATTCGGGCATGACCCCGCGCACCACCGCGGCGATGGCGAGCCTTGCCGAAGGCATTCAGGGGCTGGTCAAGAACATGCGCAACGAACAGCAGATGCTCAGGGACTGGATCGAGGCGCAGCAGGTCGAGTCGCGGCGGATGCGCGAGACGCTGGACAAGCTGGCCGACAAGATCGGGGACAAGTAGGACATGGCGCTGGCGCGAAACCGGCGGCGGGAACGATCGGTCGATTACTGGCCGGGCTTTGTCGATGCGTTGTCGACCCTGCTGCTGGCCATCATGTTCCTGCTCACCGTGTTCGTGCTGGCGCAGTTCTTCCTGTCGCGCGAAATTTCCGGCCGTGACCAGGTGCTCAACCGGCTCAACAGCCAGATCAATGAATTGACCCAGCTGCTGGCGCTCGAGCGCTCAGGCAAGCAGGACCTCGAAGACACGCTGGCCAATCTGCAGTCGTCGCTTTCCGAAGCTGAATCCGACCGCTCCCGCCTGCAGGAACTCTTGGCCAGCGGCACCGGTGCAAGCGCCACGGCACAAGCCAAGATCGGCGCGCTGTCGGAAACGCTTGATGCCGAAAAGAAGGTCTCGCAGCGGGCGCTCAACCAGGTTGAATTGCTCAACCAGCAGATCTCCGCGCTGAGAACCCAGCTTGCTGCGCTCGAGGATGCGCTGGAGGTGTCCGAAACCAAGGACCGCGAGACCCAGACCAAGATCGCCGATCTGGGCCGCCGTCTGAATGTGGCGCTGGCCCAGCGGGTGCAGGAGCTCAATCGCTACCGGTCCGACTTCTTCGGGCGCCTGCGTGAAATCCTGTCGAGCCGCGAGGATGTTCGGGTGGTGGGTGACCGGTTCGTGTTCCAGTCCGAGGTTCTGTTTCCGTCCGGTGGCAGCGAACTCAACCCGGCCGGGCAGGAACAGATGGGCAAGCTGGCATCTGCAATCATCGAGCTGGCGCGGGAGATTCCCGACGAGATCAACTGGGTGCTGCGCGTCGATGGTCACACCGACAATGTACCTTTGTCGGGCAATGGTCGCTATGCCGACAACTGGGAGCTTTCGAGCGCCCGGGCGACCTCGGTGGTCAAATACCTGATTGCCGGCGGCGTGCCGGCCAATCGCCTGGTGGCGGCAGGTTTCGGAGAATTCCAGCCGATTGCCGACGGCGACAGCGACGAGGCCCGCGCCACCAACCGCCGCATCGAGCTCAAGCTTACCGAGCGCTAGCGCGGCAAAGTCGGCAACGCCTTGTCTACCGGCAGCGGCGCAGCGAGCGGCGCGTAATCCTCCGGCTTGAACCGTGCCAGCCCGGTGATCAGCACGGCATCGCGGATGCCGGCGTCCAGGCCCTTGATGGCGGCCTCGACCGCTCCGGCAATTGCATCCGACTGGCCGGCAAAAGCTGCGCCGGCAATCAGCGGCAGCGCCGGTGTTTGCGGCGTGGTGGCGAAGACTGCCAGATCCGCGGCCGCCGGCTCATGGCGCATGGCCAGTTCCCAGGTGACCGCATCGATCGACGCCCAGTCGGCGCTGCCATCGGCCACCGCCTTGATCGAGCCCCGGTGCGAGCCGGTTTCAAGCGGTTCGGGCCAGGATGCATGGCCGCCTGCTGCGAGCAACCGGACCGGCGCTGCAAAACCTGATTGCGAGTGGGTCATGTTGAAGGCCAGGCGTCTGTCCGCCAGATCACCCGCATGTTCGGGCAGCCTGTCTCTGTGGGCGATCAGAACGCTGAAATAATGCCCTGGACGCGCGCCCGTCACCGCATGGGCAGGCGTGCCCAAGAGCATCACCCTGCCTCTCAGGCGGTTGGCATAGGGATAACCGCAGGTCTGTGACAGGAGCAGGTCCGGCGCGGTCCACAGCGGCTCCGGGTCGGCAGGGCGCTGAAGCTGCACAGGCGCGTCGATGCCCCGCTGCAGCAGCTGCTCGCGAATGGCTGTCCAGAGCGTGTCAGTGGCATCACGGATTTCCGGCCAGTCATACATCGGCAGCGAGGCCGCGCCACTCACGGCGCTGCCTCGCTGGTTTGAGCCTGGGTTCATTTCGCATCACTGCGGCGTTTGCGCCTGGCTTGGATCGGCCAGGCCACCGGTTCCTTGGGGCGGAATCCGAAACGGCGAAACACCTCCCAATAGCTCTCGAAACGGTAGCCGCCATTCATGCGCAGGAACCGGCTGCGGTTTTCCCGGAAGAATGCCGGGATGCGATACCAGGCCAGCGACGGATAGGCATGGTGCACCGAATGATAGTTGTTGTTGAGAAACAACAGGCTCAACGGGCCGCTGGTTTCGATGATCACCGAGCGCTGATTGGCCTTTTCGACCGCCTGGTGCTCGATGAAGGAGCGCACCATCAACAGCCCCATGCCTAAATAGGCGGCGATGAAATAGGCTGCGGGATGAAGACTGCCAAATCGAGCGATCAGCATGAACAGCAAGGCTACTGCCAGGATATGACGCAACCATACCGTAAGGATGGACCGATCGCCGTTCCTGATGCGGCGGTTTTCGCTGCGGAGGAAGCCGACGGTGGCGAGCATCGGCCCGAGCGTCATGCGACCGGCCAGCGTGTTGTTGGCCACCAGCAGGGCCTTGAGCCAGCCGGGTATCGCCACCCAGACATCGCGGTCGAGATAATAGCTCTCCGGATCGTCATAGGGATCGGTGATGTTTTCGTTGATGTGATGGGTGAGATGGCAGGATTTGAAGCGCTGATAAGGCACAAGCACTCCAATTGGCGGGGTGATCAAGAGATCGTTGGTTTTCTGGTTCCTGAAAGGATGACCGTGTAAAAATTCATGTTGTAGCGATGAATGCAGCGTAATGGCAGGGATCAGCAGCAGGACGCGCGCAACGTCCGGCATGTCAGCCCACCCGAATACAAGCAACAACCACACAGCATAGCAAACTCCTGCCAATAGCAGGGTCCGCCACTCCGCGTCATTCCGCATTGTGGATACACCTTCTGAACGTTCCCGTTATAGCCCGCGGACCGGTGTCCCGTCCCCCCGCGTGGCTTCCAGACGAACGCCGGAGTTTTACCCTGATTTGAGGGATTTCACAAGATTGTTGCCTAGCTGCCGCAGGGTAAATTTACGCCGTTTGCGTCGCGATCGTCGCAGGGCCCGGTCCGGCTTCGAGAGTCAGCGCTTCCGCACCGTGCTCGAACTGCAGCCGGGCCAGACGGGCATAGAGGCCGCCTTTGGCCACCAGTTCGGAATGGGTGCCCTCCTCGACGATCTGCCCCTTGTCCATCACCAGAATGCGGTCAGCCCGCAGCACGGTGGCAAGCCGGTGTGCGATGACGATGGTGGTGCGGTCCTGCATCAGCCCTTCCAGCGCCTTTTGCACCAGGGTCTCGTTTTCCGCATCGAGCGCCGAGGTGGCTTCGTCGAGCAGCAGGATCGGGGCGTCGCGCAGAATAGCACGGGCGATGGCCACGCGCTGGCGCTGGCCGCCGGACAGTGTGATGCCGCGCTCGCCGACCGGGGTTTCATATCCTTCATCCAGCGCCATGATGAAATCATGCGCCTGGGCCGAACGGGCCGCCGACTCGATCTCCGCCTGGCTGGCGCCGGGCTTGCCGAAGGCGATATTGCTGCCGACGCTTCCGGCAAAGATCGTTACATCCTGCGGCACCATGGCAATGCGGGCGCGCACATCTGCGGGATCGGCCTTGCGGACATCGACGTGATCGACCAGCACCAGTCCCGCGCTTGCATCGTAAAACCGGAGGATCAGCGAAAACAGGGTCGACTTGCCGGCGCCGGAAGCCCCGACAACGGCCACGGTTTCCCCGGGCCTGACATGAAAGCTGGTGCCGGTGAGCGCCGAGGTGTCGGGCCGGGCAGGGTAGGCGAAGCGCACATTGTCGAAGCGGATATCGCCCAATGGCGGGCTCGGCATGGGGGCGGGCGAGGCCGGCGCCTGGATGCCGGGAACCTCGTCGAGCAGTTCGCTGAGCCGTTCGGCGGACCCGGCGGCCTGCGAGAGTTCGCCCCAGACCTCGGACAGGGTGCCGAGGCTGCCTGCGGCAAAGACCGAATAGAGCAGGAACTGGCCCAGGGTGCCGGGCGACATTTCGCCGACCAGCACCGACTGGGCTCCGTACCACAGCACTGCCACCACGGAGCCAAAGGCCATGGCAATGGCAAAGCCGGTGAGGATGGAGCGCGCCAGGATGGATTTGCGGGCGGCAGTAAAGGCGGCCTCCACGGCCTGGCTGAACCCGGCCTGGGCGGCGGCTTCGGTGTTGAAGGCCTGCACGGTCCGGGTCGCGCCGATGGCCTCGCCGGCAAAGGTCATGGCGTCAGCCAGTCTGTCCTGCGCGTCCCGCGAGCGCTTGCGCACCTTGCGGCCAAAGCCGACCAGCGGAAAGACGATGAGCGGGATGGCGCCGAGCACCAGGGCCGAGAGCTGCGGCGAGGTGATGAACATCATGCCGCCGGCGCCGATGCACAGAATTGTGTTGCGCAGGGCCAGCGATGCGGTGGCGCCGACGGCCGACTTGATCTGGGTGGTGTCGGCGGTCAGCCGCGAGACGATCTCGCCCGAGCGGTTGGCGTCATAGAATGCGGCGGACAGGCGGGTGACGTGATCGAAGACATCGCGGCGGATATCGGAGACCACGCGCTCGCCCAGCGTGATGACGAAATAGTAACGGCAGGCCGAGGCCAGCGCGAGCAGGATGGCGATCGCTGCCAGCATGGAGAAATAGCTGTTGATGAAACCTGCGTCCTGGGCGGAGAAGCCATTGTCGATCATGCGGCGCACTGCCATCGGCAGGCTCAGGGTTGTGACGGCTGCCAGCAACAGAAAGACCAGTGAACCGATCACCAGACCCGGATAGCGTCGGACATAGGGGAAAAGTCGTGCGAGTGGGCGGACGGACCGGGAGGCCTTTTTGGGGGTGTCGGTTTGTTCAGCCACATCTTCTCCTGGTATGCCTGCTCAGCACATGCGCGGGCCTGCAAAAAAGACGCGGCCCTTGTTATCGACAGGGCCTTCATGTATAGGCTCGCCATCGAATTGGGAAGTCGTTGTCCTGACTGGCATCGGCTTCATTTACGTATTTGGCCAAATTGCCGCAAGCATCGTTGCGCAGGGCCTTCCAACGGCAGGACAAGTAAGATGAAGGCGAATATCCATCCCGAGTACCACATGATCAAGGTGGTCATGACCAACGGCACCGAGTACATGACCAAGTCCACTTGGGGTTCCGAAGGCGACACCATGAATCTTGAAATCGACCCGACCTCGCACCCGGCCTGGACCGGTGGCAACCAGCAGATGCTGGACCGTGGCGGCCGTCTTTCGAAGTTCAAGAAGCGCTTCGAAGGCCTCAACCTGTAATCAGGTCGGCAGACACAGTATTGCAAAAGCCCGCCGCGGTTTCCGGCGGGCTTTTTTGCGTCTTGTCAATCTTGCGCAACACCACCATGGCGGCGTTGCCGCCCATAGCAAAAAGGCCCGCGAGTGTTCGCAGGCCTTGCCGGATAGTTTCGTATCGGGGAGAGGTGTCAGCGTTTGCTGAACACCGTCTGCAACAGATGCTGCTGGGCCTGGACCGAGTTTTCGTTGTCCGGCTTCAGTGCTGCGGCTTCCTCCGGACGGTAGATCTCGCGGTCGAGCATGGCGACGCGGCTCTGGATGCGCAGCGAGCGCTCCACCAGATCGCGGAAGGTTTCAGGCAAATCGTTCCAGCCCTGGGCCGTTCGGTCGCAATTGAAGCTGTCGAGACGGACCTTGCTTTTTTCGGCCAGCACCTGGTCACGGTTCATTTCGCCATTGTTGACTGCGCGCTGCAGAAGCAGCCAGGAAGCCATCTGCATCAGGCGTGTGGTCAGGCGCATCGACTCCGCCGCATAGAGAACACCGGCCATCCGTGGCAGGCCTTTTGATGCCGCACGGCCAGGGCCATCAAGATAATTCGCGGTTTCCTCAACCAGTCCCATGCCTTCGGCATAAAGCGCCTTGAACTGGGCTGAATTGGCCATGCGATCCGCGAGATTGACTGTGTTACGGCTGGTTTCAGACATGGGCCGAAAATTCCTGATTACAAAATACTGGGTTAGGCGGCTGTCGCCCGGCACCACATATCGGCACTGGGCATCTGTAGTCTGAACCGACGCTGGCCTTCCGGCAAGGTTATTCTTAAGAAAGGGTTAACGCCGGAAAGGTGCAGATTGGTTCGCGCTCAGGCCCGTTTCTGTCGCGGGATCCGGTTCTCTTTCGCCATTCCTGAGTGCTTCGCCACAGTACCGGACCCGTCTGGAGGGAGGAAGTCCAATCAACCGGTGCGATGAAGTTTTGCCCAGAATTCTGAACAAAAAAAGAGCCGCATCAGCGGCTCTCAAGAGTTTAACAGGGAGGCGTCAAACAGAATGACCCAGGGGCATGCTGTCGAATCCAGAATGACTGGATACCATTAGTAAAGACTTGTAAAGCTTAACCGAAGCTTAACTCGCGGCGGTTTTTTGATAAGAATTTGGATTTTCTGTTCTATTTTGACTTGAATAAACCCTCTGCAACGCTGCGGCTGGACGTTTTCGAGGCCTTGTCTGCTTCAAGACGCGCGATTTCCTGCTTCAGCAAGGTGATTCGCTCTTCCAGCTCACCGGCTGAAAGGTAGGTCAGGTCGCATCCGAGCTCGTGAAGCTTTTTCGGTTTCGGGCGGTCGTCATCTGCAAACATCGGCTTTCCTCACTGCACGCTTCTGTGCCGTCCCGTTCGCTCGCAGCGCCGGGTGCAGGCAGGTCCTGTCTCGAGCATAGACCGGGCCGACAGCGCCGTGCAATTGACCAAACAGTGCTGTAGGTTGCGAAAAAATCAGCAGGAGAATGAATCAATGCGTGCAATCGAAATTTCTCGACCCGGCGGTCCTGATGTCCTCAGCCTGACCGAGCGCGACAAGCCGGTCCAGGGCGAGACCGAACTGCTGGTCAAGGTCATGGCAGCCGGCGTCAACCGGCCCGATTGCCTGCAGCGGCAAGGCGTATATCCGCCGCCGCCGGGTGCGTCCGACATTCCCGGCCTCGAGATTGCCGGTGAAGTCGTGGCAGTCGGCGCGGCAGTCAGCCATTTCAAGATCGGCGATCAGGTCTGCGGCCTGGTGCCCGGCGGCGGCTATGCCGAGTTCTGCACCGTGGATGAAACCAATGCCTTGCCGGCGCCCAACAGCCTGACTGTGTCGGAAGCGGCGGCGATCCCCGAGACATTTTTCACCGTCTGGCACAATGTGTTTCAGCGCGGCGGCCTGAAGAAGGGCGAAACATTCCTGGTTCACGGCGGTACCTCCGGAATTGGTACAACCGCCATTCAGCTCGCCAAGGCATTTGGCGCCCGGGTGCTGGCCACGGCCGGTTCCGAGACCAAATGCGCAGCAATGCTCGATCTCGGCGCCGATGTGGCGATCAACTACCGCGACACGGATTTTGTCGAGGAGGTCAAGCAGGCAACCGACGGCAAGGGTGTCGACCTGATTCTCGACATGGTCGGCGGCGACTACATCAACCGCAACTACCAGGCAGCCGCGATCGAGGGCCGGATTGTCCAGATCGCCTTTCTGAACGGCCGCAAGGCCGAAGCCGATTTCGCGCTGTTGATGATGAAGCGGCTGACCCATACCGGATCCACGCTGCGAGCGCGCGACATCGGTTTCAAGGCGGTCATTGCTGCGGAGCTGCGCCAGCATGTCTGGCCGTTGCTGGGCGAGCGCAAGGTGTTGCCGGTGATGGATTCGATCTTCCCGCTGGACCAGGCATCAGCGGCGCATCAGCGGATGGAAGACGGCGATCACATCGGCAAGATCGTGCTCGACGTGAGCTGAACCATGCTGCCCGGCGTCTTGCGGCCGACGTCTATTCGTCGGCCGCGGAGGCGCGGGGATCGAGCGTGATCGATTCCGGCGTGGCGGAGCGCGCCAGAGGCGTCGACGAGAAGTTGTCGCGGTCCTCGACCGGAATCGCCGCGCGCATGCGGGAGCGGTACAGAGCATAGATCGCCACCGCGATATGGGCCGCAGCGGTCACTGCAAACAGCATATACGGATCATAGGCCATGACCAGGCCGCCCAGAAGCGGCCCGACAATGGTGCCGATGCCATACAGCAGCAGCAGCCCGCCCGACACGGTGACGAACTGGTCGCTTGCGGCATAGTCATTGGCATGCGCGACGATGATCGAATAGAGCGTGTAGGACATCGCGCCATAGAGCGAGATCAGACCGAACAGCACGGCGATGCTGGATGGCTTGACCATGGTGATGGCCAGTCCGGATATCCCGGCGATTGCAGAAAGCCCTGCAAGCACGTAGCGCCTGTCCATGCGGTCGGACATGCGGCCGGCCGGGATCTGCATGACGGCGCCCGAGAAGATGGTGATCGACATCATGGTGGCGACGATGATGGTGGTCAGGCCGACATTGGCGCCGAACACCGGCGCCAGCGTGCCGAATGCGCCATTGGCGACGCCGATCATCAGCATGGCCACGAAGGAAACCGGCGAATTGCGGAAGATCATCGGAAGGTCGAGCTTGACCTCCTTGAGCGGAGCCGGGCTCGATGCGGTGGACACCGCTGTCGGCAACAGCGCCAGGCAATAGAGAATGCCGGCAATCATGAAGAAGGTGGATTGAGAAACGTCGCCCAGGGCAATGCTCATCTGCCCGACGACGATGGCGACGTAATTGACGGTCATGTAGAGCGAGAAGATCAGGCCGCGGGTCTCGTTGGTCGCACGCTCATTGAGCCAGCTTTCGATGATCATGAAGGAGGCGGCGAGCGAGAAGCCGGTGATCACGCGCAGCAGGATCCAGCTTACCGGGTCAACCAGCAGTCCGGTCAGAAGCGCAATGATGGCAATCATCGCGGCAAAGGCCGAAAATGCCCGGACATGGCCAATGCGCCGCACCAGCCGCTGCGAATAGATGCAGCCAAGGACGAAGCCTGACGCCCAGGCGGTGCCGAGCAGACCCAGCGATGTGGGCGAGAAGCCTTCTTCGGTTCCGCGCATGGGCAGCAGCAGGCCGTGCAGGCCGTTGCCGGCCAGCAGAAAAGCCGACCCCAAAAGCAAGGAAAGGACTGGAAGTAGATTGCGGTGCATGACGAACCAATGTGTTAAAGCGTTTCGTAAATCGAGCGAACCGGGAATCAAAACCGGATATGAACAAGCAGCCTAGCTGATTGAGCTCGATCATGTCAGGTTTAAGGCTAGAGCACGAATAGGCGCAGCGCATGTCAACCAAAATACTGCTTGTTCTGGTGCTGGTCGCCATGGTCCTGCACCTGATCAAACCCTTCGGTCTTCCCGGTCTCAAGCGCCGGTCCGACGTCTGGAAGATCGCGCTTATCCTGGTTTTTGCGATGATGATGGCGCTGGTTCTGCGTCCGCAATGAACCGCGCCAGATGGGCGGCCCAGTGCCGGTAGCCCAGCGCATTGGCATGAAAACCGTCGGCGGCAAAGCCTTCGGGGCCCTCGATCTGAAGGGGAGCGGCGGCCGTGGCGTAGCGCTCGCGGCAAAGCTGGATGCCCATGGTGTTGATGATGCCGGCGCGCAGCCCGAGCACGTAGGCCAGCGAGGCCGGCAGGGCCGGGACATGGTTCATGTCGACAACCGGTGACCAGTAGATCCGCGCGTCAGGCCAGCGGGCGTGGGCAGCGTAGAGCAGGCCGCCAAATCCCTTCTTGAACGCCGAACGGGTGACGAAATTCTTGGCGTCATTGGTGCCGACTGCCAGCACCACATGGGTGTAGTCGCGGTCCTCGATATTGGGAACCACATGGTCGCGGATCTGGGCGGCAATGGCGGAATTTGCGCCGGCGTTGCGCCAGGACACCGGCTTGCCGGTGGCGGCGTTCAGACATGCGGCGATCTGCGGCCCCAAAGTATCCTCGATCCGCTCGGCTCCGACCCCGGCGGCTGACGAATCGCCCAGCACCAGCAGGCGCAGTTGCGCGGGCCCGTCGCCGACCTGGCCTCGGGGACGGCCACTCGGGGGCGGCAGCCGCGGCGCAAGCCTGCGCACGCCGAGGCCCTTGATGAGGGCCAGCGGGGCAAGCAGCCAACTGACCGGACCGGACAGGAAAGTGTTCATGCGCGTGGTGCCCCAGTCCTGTTCATCATGATTGTCTCTGCGATCGCAATTTAAAAGAAAACCCGCCATGTTGCCACGGCGGGTTGAAACAAATCCGGATTGGCACTGACCGGTGGTCAGCCAGCGCGGGAGGCCTCATAGATGCTGTCGATGGTGGCGGCAAGTGTCGCATCGAAGGCGGCATCCGGCTGGCCATAGGACAGACCTTCGGTCAGCGCCCGCGAGAACGAGGCAATCACGCCGGTATTGGTGCTGAGCAGGCGGTTGGCCTCGTCGCGGGAATAGCCGCCCGACAGCGCAACGACGCGCATGACGCCGGGATGATCGACCAGCGGCTTGTAGAGATTGGCCACTGTCGGCAGCGACAGTTTCAACATCACCCGCTGGTCCGCAGGCGCGGCATCGAGGTGCTTGCGGATCGCGGCCAGCAGCAATGTCTCGGCTTCGGCCTTGTCGGCAATCTTGATGTTCACTTCCGGCTCGAGGATCGGCATCAGCCCGTGGCCGAGGATCTGCCTGCCGATTTCGAATTGCTGGGCGACGATCGCCTCGATGCCGTCCTTGTTGGCGGCGTTGATCACCGAGCGCATCTTGGTGCCAAAGATGTTCTTGGCAGCGGCGCGGTCGAGAAGCGCATCGAGATCGCCCATCGGCTTCATCAGTTGCACGCCGTTGTCTTCTTCCATCAGGCCCTTGTCGACCTTCAGGAACGGCACGATGCCGCGCTTGTCCCAGAGATAATCGGCCGTGGCTATGCCGTCGATCTCGCCGTCCATTGTGCGCTCGAACAGGATCGCGCCGATCACCTTTTCGCCGGTGAAGGCGGGGGACTTGATGATGCGAGCGCGCATGGCGTGGATCTGTGCGAACATCTCCTCCTCATTGGAATAGGCGTCCTCGTTGACGCCGTAGAGCTTCAGCGCCTTGGGTGTCGAGCCGCCCGACTGATCGAGCGCGGCGATAAAGCCGTCCTTCTCCGCCATCTGTTGCGCCATGGTTGGGTTCATCATGCCTTGGTCCCCGTTTGTCACTATCCTGAGGCTGCTTTAACAGATGCAGCAACGGGGAGAAAATAGGCTGGCGGGTGCTTGAATCGATTGAATATCTTTTAATCGATTGAATATACATGGCTTTTTGAAGGGCTGGGTAACCGCCATGGTCTCCCCGGGAGACCATGGCGCGGGTTTCAGCTTTTGAGGACGTCGACGCCGGGCAGGGGTTTGCCTTCCATCCATTCCAGGAATGCGCCGCCGGCGGTGGAGACATAGGAGAACTCGTCGGCCACATCGGCGTGGTTGAGGGCGGAGACGGTGTCGCCGCCGCCTGCCACCGATACCAGCAGCCCTTCGGCGGTGCGGCGCGCGGCGTGCCGGGCTGCCGACACGGTGGCGGCATCGAAAGGCGGGATTTCAAAGGCGCCGAGCGGGCCGTTCCAGACCAGTGTGTCGGCCTTGCTGATCCAGGCATTGATCGCTTCGACCGATTTCGGCCCGACATCGAGCATCATCGCATCGGCGGGAATGGCTGTGACGTCGACGGTCTCGTTGTCGGCGCCGGCCTTGAATTCGCGCGCGACGACGCCATCGACGGGCAGCACGATCGCGCAGCCCGAGGCTTCTGCCTCGGCTTCGATGGCCCTGACGGTTTCGGCCAGGTCATGCTCGCACAGGGACTTGCCGACATCGATGCCGCGCGCGGCAAGAAAGGTGTTGGCCATACCGCCGCCGATCACCAGCGAATCGACCTTCTTGACCAGGTTCTTGAGCAGATCGATCTTGCTCGACACCTTGGCGCCACCAACGATGGCCACCACCGGGCGGGCCGGGTTGCCAAGACCCTTTTCCAGCGCGATCAGTTCGGCCTGCATGGTGCGGCCGGCATAGGCGGGCAGAAGATGCGCCAGGCCTTCGGTCGATGCGTGGGCACGATGCGCCGCAGAGAAGGCGTCATTGACATAGATGTCGCCGTTTTCCGCCAGCGCCTTGGCAAAGTCGGGGTCATTGCCTTCCTCACCGGCGTGAAACCGGGTGTTCTCCAGCAGCAGGATGTCGCCCTTGACCATGGCTCCCACCGCAGTCCGCGCGGGTTCGCCGATGCAGTCTTCGGCGAAGTGAACCCGGTGGTCGAGAACATTTTCGACCACGGCCGCGATGGGATCAAGCGACATGGAGGGAACAACCTGGCCCTTGGGGCGGCCGAAATGCGCCAGAAGGATCACCCGTGCGCCCTTGCCGGACAGTTCCATGATGGTGGGCGCGACCCGTTCGATGCGGGTGGTGTCGGTGACCTTGCCGTCCTTGACCGGGACATTGAGATCAACCCGCAGCAGAACGCGCTTGCCGGAAACATCGGTGAGATCATCAAGGGTCTTGAAAGCGGGCATTGCAGGGTCCGATCGTCGTGTTGGTGTCCGGCGGGTTTTCGGCGCGAATTTACACCGCCCGGCTTGTGACGCAAGGCGGGCAGCCGAAATTCCTGTCTCCTAATTCGTCTTCAGCCGCGGCGTTTGCGGGCATAGTCCCGTATTCCCTGAATGATTTCGCGGAAATTGAGAAACAGCGGAAGCCGGGTGGCGGGGGCGACCGGTTCAAGCGAAATGCCGACCGTCTTGATGTCGCCCTTGTCATCGGTCTGGCGGACGATCAGCACGATGCGGCCGATCTTGACGCGGTCTGCATAATCGGGTCGGCCGCCCAGCCGCTGCTCCATCAATTCGGCAATGGTGAGGGATTTGTCGGCGTCGCTGAGCAGCCCCGGACCATAGGCCCGGTCGAGTTCCTCACCGGTCCGGCCCGGATCAATGGTGAAGGTGCCGAAGAATTCATTGTCGTTTTCGCCGACGGCGACCTGGGAGGCAAACAACCGGTCGAGAAGGCGGGAAAATCCCGGGGCAATGAAGAGATAGACCAGGTCGTTTTCCTGCAGCCGGCCGGCATATTGGTAGCGCATCGACTTGCCGTCGCGGATCACCAGCGAGGGCCGCGCCCAGCGCGGAATGCGTTCACCCCGCAGCACCGGGCTGTCGGCGGCGACCCGGTAGGCAAGCAATTCGTGGTTGGCGGTGCCGGGAAGATCGAGCTCGAACTTGTCGATGGCGCCGATCTGCGGCGGGACGATCAATCCCAGGCGGCGGGCAATCGGCTTGACGGTCCAGCCCTGAATGGCAAGCGACACCATCACCACGATGAAGGCTGTGTTGAAATAGAGCTGGCCGTTTTCGAGATTGCCGAGAATCGGCAGGATTGCCAGCAGGATCGACACCGCGCCGCGCAGGCCGACCCAGGCCACGAAGCCGGTCTCGCGCTGGGTATAGTCGAAGGGCAGCAGGCACAGCCACACCGCCAGAGGCCGGGCAATGCAGACCAGGAAGATCGCCAGCGCAACGGCCGGCAGGATGATCTGCGGAAACTGCGACGGTGTCGCCAGCAGGCCGAGCACCAGGAACATGACGATCTGCGCCAGCCATGTCAGGCCCTCCTGGAAGCGCATGATCGAGGCCTTGGGCCGGATCTTCTTGTTGCCGGCATAGATGCCGGCCACATAGACCGCGAGGAAGCCGCTGCCGCCAATCACCGAAGTGAAGGCGAAGACCAGCAAGGCCAGCGCCAGCACGAATATCGGGGCGAGTCCGCGTTCCACCGCAACACGGCGGATGATAAGAACGATGAGAACCCCGCCGGCAAACCCGAGCAGCAGACCGAGGCCGATCTGCTTGACGAACAGCATGAGCAGATCCAGCCCGGCGCTTTCCAGCCCTTCGCCGCTGGCGATGATGGAGACCAGCGCCGCGGTGAGGAAAATCGCCATCGGGTCGTTGGTGCCGGATTCGACTTCCAGCGTCGAGCGCACCTTGTCGCGGATGTTGATGCCGCCGGTGCGCAGCAGGAAGAACACTGCGGCGGCGTCGGTGGAGGCGACGATGGAGCCCAGCAGCAGGCCTTCGAGCCAGGAAAAATCCAGCAGGAAGCGCGCGGCGGCGCCAAACAGGATGGCGGTGAACAGCACCCCGAGGGTGGCCAGTGTCAGGGACGGCACCGCCGACTGCCTGAATGATTGCAGCGAAGTGCCGTAGCCCGAATCAAACAGGATGATCGCAAGCGCGATCGATCCGAGCATGAAGGCGCCGGAATTGTTGCTGAAATCGATGCCAAGACCATCGACCCCGGCAAAAAGTCCGATGAGCAGGAAGAGAAGCAACAGCGGTGCGCCGAACCGTTCGGCGAGGAGACTGGAAAATGCAGCAATGAGAATGAGTGACATCGATGCCAATGTCACGATGTAGAAAGTGTCCAACCTTTGTCCCTTGTTCTGGCGCCACAGGTGAGCCGCAAGAAGTCAATCGATTTCAATTATGAAAGATGGCGGCACCCGGAGCAATGTCCCGAAGGCCGAAGCCGGGACATTCACGCGCAAACAAGGTGAGAGTTTGTCAAAATGAGCAGATATGCGAGCCCGGCTCGCAAAATTTCCGAACCGATCGAGGCCGGAATCAGCACCGCCGCCGTTGGTTCAAACGGCGGCGGCGCAATCGTCACAAATCCGGTCGGATCAGCGGGGCTGATTCGAGGGCCTAGATGAGCTTTGCCATGGCAACCGCGGTGTCGCCCATGCGGTTGGAGAAGCCCCATTCATTGTCATACCAGGTCAGGATCGAGCAGAAGGTGCCGTCCATGACCTTTGTCTGGTCCATGTGGAACACGGACGAATGCGGGTTGTGGTTGAAGTCGATCGAGACATTCGGCTCGTCGGTGAAGCTGAGGACGCCCTTGAGCGCGCCATTGGCGGCTTCGCGGATCGCAGCGTTGATCTCATCGACCGAGGTCGAGCGCTTGGCGATGAACTTCAGATCGACCACCGAGACATTCGGGGTCGGCACGCGGATCGACATGCCGTCGAGCTTGCCGTTGAGCTCGGGCAGGACAAGGCCGACAGCCTTGGCGGCGCCGGTCGAGGTCGGGATCATCGACATGGCGGCTGCACGGGCGCGGTAGAGGTCCTTGTGCATGGTGTCGAGTGTCGGCTGGTCACCGGTGTAGGAGTGGATCGTCGTCATCATGCCTTTTTCAATGCCGATGGCATTGTGCAGCACATGGGCGACCGGCGCCAGGCAGTTGGTGGTGCAAGAGGCATTGGAGACGACCAGGTCGTCCTTGGTCAGCACATCGGTGTTGACGCCGAAGACGATGGTCTTGTCGGCACCGGCGGAAGGTGCGGACACCAGAACCCGCTTGGCGCCGGCTTCGAGGTGAAAAGCGGCCTTGTCGCGGGCGGTGAAGATGCCGGTGCATTCCATCACGATGTCGATGTCGAGATCGGCCCAGGGCAGGTTTTTCGGGTCGCGTTCGGCGAAGACCTTGAAGGAATCGCCGCCTTCGATCTTGATGGTGTCGCCGTCGACTTCAACGGTCTTGGGGAACTTGCCGTGGATCGAATCCCAGCGCAGCAAGTGCGCGTTGGTTTCAACCGGGCCGAGATCGTTGATGGCAACGATGTCGATGTCCTGGCGGCCGGATTCATAAATGGCACGCACCACGTTACGGCCGATACGGCCAAATCCGTTAATCGCAATCCTGGTTTTCATGCTGTTTCTCCGTCTTGGGTCAGCGAGCGCCTGTCTTGGATAAGATCAGGCCTTGTCATGCAGGCGGGCTTCAACCGCAGCCACTGCGGCCTCGGCAGTGATGCCGAAATGCTCGTAGAGTTCCTTGTAGGGTCCGGATGCGCCGAACCCGGTCATGCCGACGAACAGGCCGTCCGAACCGATGAAGCGGTCCCATCCCTGGCGAATGCCGGCTTCGATGGCGATCTTGATGGTGGAATCGCCGATCACCGCCTTTTTATACTCCACGCTCTGCTCTTCGAACAGTTCGAAGCAGGGTACGGAGACGACGCGGGTGGTGTGACCATTCGCCTCAAGCTGCTGCCGGGCTTCCAGCGCGATCTCGATTTCCGATCCCGAAGCGAAGATCGTCACTTCGGCTTCGCTGACGGAGACCAGATCATAGGCGCCATAGGCGCAGAGATTTTCTTCGGTGTAGTCGGTGCGCACGGTCGGCAGGTTCTGACGCGTCAGGGCAATGCCGCTGGGGCGCTTTTGCGATTCAAGCGCGATGTGCCAGCATTCTGCTGCTTCCACGGCATCGGCCGGGCGGAACATCAGCAGGTTGGGGATGGCGCGCAAGGCGGCCATCTGTTCGACCGGCTGGTGCGTCGGGCCGTCTTCGCCAAGGCCGATGGAATCATGGGTCAGGACGTGGATCACCCGGATGCCCATCAGGGCCGCCAGGCGGATCGAAGGCCGGCAGTAATCCGAGAAGATCAGGAAGCCGCCGGAATAGGGGATCAGGCCACCATGCAGGGCGATGCCGTTCATGATTGCGGCCATGCCGTGTTCACGAATGCCGTAATGGATATAGCGTCCGGAAAAATCGTCCGGCGTGATCGCCTTGGTCTGGCTGGTGCGGGTATTGTTGGAGCCGGTGAGATCGGCCGAACCGCCGATGGTCTCGGGCACCACGCCATTGATGACTTCCAGCGCCATTTCCGAAGACTTGCGGGTGGCAACGGTCGGCTGATCGTCGGCGAGCTTGCGCTTGTAGGCAAGGATGGCCGGCTCGAGTTCGCCCGGCAATTCGCCGGTCATGCGGCGCTCAAAGGACATCCGCACATCATTTTCGGTTCCGGCGAGGCGTGACTCCCAGGCTTTCCTGTCCTTGACCGAGCGCAGGCCGGCCAGGCGCCAGGCGTCGAGAATGTCGGACGGGACGACGAAAGGCTCGTCGCTCCAGCCAAGGGCTGCGCGGGCGCCGGCGATTTCCTTGTCGCCGAGCGGCGAGCCATGGGCGCCGCTGGTGCCGGCCTTGCTGGGTGCGCCAAAGCCGATCACGGTCTTGGCGGCGATCAGGGTCGGCCGGTCGGATTTCTGCGCGGCCTCGATGGCCTGCGCGATCGCATCGGGATCGTGACCGTCAATGTCGAGCGTGTTCCAGCCGGAGGCCGCGAAGCGGGCGAGCTGGTCGGTCGAATCCGTAAGCGAGACCGGACCGTCGATGGAGATCGAATTGTTGTCCCAGATGACAATCAGCTTGTTGAGCTTGAGGTGGCCTGCCAGCGAAATCGCTTCCTGGCTGATGCCCTCCATCAGGCAGCCGTCGCCAGCCAGCGCATAGGTGTGGTGTTCGACCAGGTCGGATCCGAACTCATTGGCGAGCTTGCGCTCGGCAATCGCCATGCCGACAGCATTGCCCAGGCCCTGGCCGAGCGGGCCGGTGGTGGTTTCAATGCCGGCAGCGTGGCCATATTCGGGATGGCCGGCGGTCGGTGAGCCGAGCTGGCGGAAATTCTTGATATCTTCGAGCGAGATATCGTCATAGCCAAGCAGATACAGCAGCGAATAGATCAGCATCGAGCCGTGGCCGGCCGACAGCACGAAGCGGTCGCGGTCCGGCCAGTCGGGCTTTTTCGGATCAAAGGTCAGATAACGGGAGAACAGCACTGTGGCCACGTCGGCTGCGCCCATCGGCAGGCCGGGGTGCCCGGATTTGGCTTTCTCTACAGCATCCATGGATAGAAACCGGATTGCATTCGCCATCCGGTCGTGTTTTTCGCGTGAAATCATGATGGTTCCGCCAGTCGCGTTCAGGTCAGGTCCGGGCCGAAAGCAGTCCGGATCGAAGGCCGCGCACAAATAGCAGTTGCTTCGCCGGAGTCAACAAAGGCGTGGCATGCAAACGCCTCAGGCCACATTCGGGCCGAATGTTCAGGACTGGGGATGCAGGGCTCGGTTTTGTTGACGCATAGTTGCGCTGATGCGTAAACTGGCCCCCACAAGTATCCGGAATTCAAGCGATTCGGCTTGTAGTCCAGATCCAGGGAAGCCACCGATGCCTGCCGAAAAAACATTGAAAACAGCACTTGAGGCGTTGAACAAGGCTTTGAATCAGCTTGACAATGAGGTTGATCGGCAAGTCGAGGCCACGCGCAGTTCGAGCGAGAGCGCTGCGGAACTCGACCGGATGATCGAGGACCGCTCGCGGATCGCGCTCGAGCTGGACCAGGCGCAGGACCGGGCGAACCGTCTGGAAGAGGCCAATCGCGAGGTGTCGCGCCGGCTGGTGACGGCCATGGAAACAATCCGGGCGGTGTTAGACCGCTGATAGACGCGGAACGGGCCGGAGACAGGCCGGATCGCCCATGCTGATGCAGTACAGGACATGTTGAATGGCACAAGTCACGGTTACCATTGACTCCAAGACCTACCGCATGGCCTGCGAAGAGGGACAGGAAAAGCATCTCACCGAGCTTGCCGGCCGCTTCGACCGCTATGTCGGCCATCTCAAGGGCGAGTTTGGCGAAATCGGCGATCTGCGGATCACCGTGATGGCCGGGATCATGGTGATGGACGAATTGCACGAGCTGCAGCGGCGGATGCGCGGACTCGAGGCAGAGGTCGAAACCCTGAAGAAGACCCGCGACAATGCGCTGAGCAAGGTCGACAAGGTCGACAGCGATATCACAGAGGCGCTGATCGAGGTGGCCGGCAAGGTCGAGAAGATCGCCGGCAAGCTGGCGGGCGGGACTGACCATTAGGTCCGCCTGGGACGACCGGTTCCGCCGCGATTTGCGGGCCGGAGATTTGGCAGAAATCCCCGTCACATGATCCGAAAATCGCGGTTGTGCGATTTCCCGATTTGCGCATTGGCGGAAGCCACGCGATGACCTATATACAGCAAGCGATCTGCGCCTCACGACAGGATACACGAACCCTGGGGCCTTAATTGATCCATAGGGTGCTGTCCCTGACCGGACTCGTGGGTCCGGACACATGGCGCCCACCTACGTTGTAGGTTCCCAGGATCAATACATCCATCGGTTGTCGTGGATCGCACCTTCCCAGCACTCCGGCGTCGCCCCTGGCTCGAACCGTGATCCGCGCCTTCGCGCGAGATCTGCCGGCATGCCGGCGCGAAACGGGCAGGGGCGGGCGGCCAATGCCGACCACACCCCTGCATCGCCTTGACAGGCCTTGGCGGAACACGCTTCAGGCAGGCGAGGGCCAGACAAAATCGGACCGCAACCCTTCGCTCACCGGTCGGCCGTCGCTCGGTCTGGGCACGCCGGTCGACGGGTCATAGAACGCGTGATAGCTGGCTGCCGGAAACGACCCGTCATAGCCCATCAGATTGGGCACGATCGCCCGGATGCGGTTCTGCTTGTCGTCGAGCATGATCGGGGTGCCGCATTCCTGGCAGGTGCACAATTCGAGCGGACCATCGGGATTGCTTGCATTGAAGGGCTGGCGGTTGAGTTTGTCGGGGTGGTCGACGGCCAGGTCGTCATGCTTGAAAAAGGCGACATGGGTCGTCGGCTGGCCGGTGACGCCCTTGCAGACGGAACAGTGACAGGTGTGATTGTCGATGGGTTCGGCATCGGCATGTGTATGAACATGCGCGCAGCCGCCCTCATATTTGTGTGACATGGTGTCCTCCCTACAGAAATTGAATATTCCGCACAGTACGTGCCGGTATATTTGAGCCGATGGAGGACAGTTTAGTCGATATGCACTTTAGCGCCGGTTTGGGCGCAACCGGAAGACTGACGTCGCCGGAATTTTATTTGGCGCTGCATGTATTGGTTCAAAAACCCGGAAGCGACCGGTGCTTCGTGGTCCGGGTTCCGCCGGTATCGGTCAGCGTCACGTCGATGGATTGCGCAGATGTCGGGATCGACAGGCGGATCTCGGGGTTCTCGCTCAGCGATATGCTGCCGGTGATGCCGACGAAAGGCGCGCCGTCGAGATCGACCGCAATGGTGTCGATATAGCGTGCGGGGATGTAGAGCAGCGTGATCTGGTTCATCTGCATGCCGGAGTGGCTCGGATGCTGCACGGCGAGGTCCATGCGCTTGGCGTTGTCGAGGCCGGCCGCCGCGGATCCGGAAAGCGCTGTCTGCAGCAGCGGCGGCCTGTCCGAAAGCTGCTGCACCTCCACCGTCATGTCGCCAAGGGTGGCCAGCGCCAGTTCTGGATCGGTACCCGGCGGTGCCGAACAGGCGCCCTGGCCCGATGTCTTGACAAAGCTGTCCGCGACAAAAAGCTGCCCGCGCACGGTCCGGGCGACGACATGCAGCGGGGTCGGTCCGTTGACGCGCATCGTGATGTCGAAGAAGAACGACGACACCGGCCGGGCAAAGCGGAAGACGGCCGAAACCGGCATCGGGTTTTCGTCGAGAATGACGGTGACGCTGTCGAGCGTCTCGCCGTCGGGTGCTGTCACCGTGGCGCCGATCCGGGTGCGCGAATCCATCTCGGATCGGTAGGGCGCATCGATGCTGATCGTGTCGCCGGTCTCCACCAGGAACTGGCCGCCATAAAGCTCTTCGCGCAGATCGGGCCAGCTCGGCTCCAGCGCGTGTGCCTGGCTTGCTATCAGAACGCCGAGTGCGCCGATCACCGCAAATGCTTTCATGGCTGCGTCTCCTCCCCAAATCCCGGTGCCAGAAAACGCCCGAAGGCCCTGGGCCCGTCCCCGGTGCCGATCTCGGCAATGACCGTCAGCGTTCTGGTGTCGATCACGCTGACGGCGTTCGAAAACCAGTTCGCGACGACGATCCGGCTGCCGTCGGCGCTTGCGTCGATCCCCTCCGGGTATTCTCCAACATCTATCGTCGCATGGACCTTCAGATCGTCAAGGCCAAAGACACTGACAGTATCGGCATATTGATTTGTAACAAATCCGGAGCCTGCGGCAAAGGAAATAGCGTAAGGCCGCTCGCCGACGGGAACCGTGCCAATGATCTGTCCTGTATCCGGATCAAGAACTGTTACGGAATTGGAGCCGACATCTGCAGTATAGATCCGGCCACGCGGCCCGACCGAAATTCCGAATGGCCGTTCCCCGACAGCAACGCTGTGCCTTAATGTGTTGCTTGCCAGGTCGAATATCGACACCTGGTCGGCGTCCTTGTCGGCAGAGGCCAGCCAGTTACCGTCCGGATCGACCACCAGCCCCGCCGGGGCGCTTCCCGTTGGCAGTGTTGCGCGTTCCGACAGATCCGACGCGTCAAGCACCCGGATCAGCGCGTTGTACCAGTCCGAGACATAGATATGCTCCCCGTCGGGATGGACGGCCACGCCGATGGGCCCGCCCTCCAAGGCGACCGCGCGCAGCTGATTGCCCGTCAACAGTTCGAATTTGCGGACCGTCTTGGAGCCGGCGCTGACGGTGAAGAACACCCCGCGGGCGGCGTCGACCGCGATGCCTGCCGGTTCGCCCGGAACCGCAATGCGGGCGACCTCGATCTGCCGGTCAATGTCGACAATGCTGAGATCGCTGCTGTTTTGATTGGTCACGAACGCCATATCGGCCGTTGCGGGCAAGGTGCCGGCCAGCACCAGCAGCGTGATGAGGCCCGCCCTCCTAGTTGCCGGCAAAGCGTGCAGCAAGAGCGTCAAGTCCGGCCTGGTACACTCCGGACACCGCGGCAATGGCCGCCTCGTCATTGAGTTCCGGCGGTGGATCATTGTTGGGGTAGCCGCGATAGAAGGCCCCACGCCATTCGACCATTGAACCGCCGTCGCCGGCCGGCTTGACCGTGAGATGCGAGGAATAGTTGGTGACAGGCAGAACCTCGACCGCGACCTCGGTGATGCGGTAGGAATAGCTCATCTTATCGGCGGAGTATTTGTACAGGATCTCGTCGATGGTCGGACCGCCTTCCGCACCCAGCACCAGCTTTCTGGTGGCGTCGATTTCATTGCCGCCGGTGCCGGTGCTGGAAAACACGGCCGGATGCCAGCTCATGTCCTGAAAATTGCCGATCACCGCCCAGACCTCGGCCGGCGGTGCGCTGACCTCGACCGACAGGGTGACCTTCTGCCGTGTGGGGCCATGGGCCTGGGCCACCATCGGCAGGCAGACTGCTAGCAGCACGATAAGTCGCCGGCTCAGTTTCATTTTTTCACTCCAGTGGCGTCGTCGGTTGAAATTTCTCTGTCTGCGACCGCAGGTCGATCGATTGCCAGTGGGCAAGAGTAGCTGCGGCGCGCGAGAGCTGGCAATAAGCCAAAGGTCATGGTTTTGTTTTCATTCCATTTCAGTGCAACATGTCCGTGCCGGGAGGCGGGCGCTGTTTCAGGGCCCGTGGCGCAGGGAGGAAATACAGAGCCATGAGGGCAGTCGCGTATCTGTGTGCCGCAATGGTTGTGCTGGTGTCTGGGGTGATCCCGGCGCAAGCGCTCGATATCCGCGCCACGGTGCTGCGCGTCGACTATCCGACACTGCTGCCAATTTCGCGCTATGACCTGCACCCGGATGATCTGGGCTTTGCCGGGGCGGCGCTGGCCGATGAGGACAACCAGACGACCGGCACCTTTCTCGGCATGAATTTCGAAACCGCCGTGGTTGCCACGCCGCCCGAGGCGCTGACCGGGCAGCTCGACAAGATCCTGCAGGACGGCGCCGATCTGCTGGTGGTGATGGCCAATGCCGAGGATCTGCTGACCATCGCCGACAGGGCCGGGCCCGGGGTTCTGGTGATCAATGCCACGGCGCGCGATGTCGCGCTGCGCGACGACAAGTGTCGCGCCAATGTGCTGCATGTAGCGCCGAGCCAGAACATGATGGCCGATGCGGTGATGCAGTTCGCGGTGTGGAAGAAATGGCGCGAGGTCTTTCTGATCCACGGCTCCAATCCGGCGGACCATGCTCTCGCCGATGCCTATCGCAGGGCGGCGACCAAATTCGGGGCTGAGATTGTCGAAGAGCGGGAGTTTGAAGACACCGGCGGATCACGGCGCACCGATACCGGTCACGTGCTGGTGCAGCGCCAGATCCCGGTTTTTACCCAGAATGCACAAGACCATGACGTGGTGATCGCGGCCGACGCATCAGATGTGTTTGCCCTTTACCTTCCGTTTCATCTGTGGACGCCGCGGCCGGTGATGGGGTCGGGCGGCCTGCGCCCGGTCACCTTTCATCCCGCGCATGAGGCCTGGGGCGCGACCCAGTTTCAACGCCGTTTCGAGGCCCTGTCGGGCCGGTTCCTGCAGGAGGCCGATTACCAGGTCTGGCTGGCGCTGCGGGTGATCGGCGAGGCGGTGATCCGGACCAGTTCCGCAGCGCCGGATCAACTCAGGGCCTATGCGCTGAGCGATCAGTTCGACCTGGCGGCGTTCAAGGGCCGCGGCGTGAGCTTCAGATCCTGGAATGGCCAGTTGCGTCAGCCGATCCTGCTGACCGACAGCAAGATCACGGTCAGCGTTTCGCCGCAGGAGGGCTATCTGCACCAGGTTTCAACACTGGACACACTCGGTCTTGACCGGCCGGAAAGCGCCTGCACGGTGTTTGAACAATGAGAGGCATGAGATGAAGCGATACCGCAAACTTTTGCTTGGCGCCTGTGTGGCCCTCGCAGGCCTGACGTCGCAGACGCTGGCGGCCAAGGTTTTCGTCAGCAATGAAAAGGGCAACACCATCACAGTGATCGAGAGCGACACCTGGGAGCAGATCGCGGAATTCCCGGGCGGAAACCGCCCGCGCGGAATCGGCGTCAGCCCCGATGGAAAAGAGCTCTATGTCTGCGCATCCGATGACGACACGATCCGGGTGTTTGACACCGAAACCTATGAGGAGCTGTGGACGCTGCCCTCGGGGCCGGATCCGGAACTGTTTACCATCCATCCTTCGGGCGAACTGCTCTATGTCGCCAATGAGGACGACAACATCGTCACCGTGGTCAATACCGGGAGCCGGACGATCATCGCCGAGATCCCGGTCGGGGTCGAGCCCGAAGGCATGGCGATCAGCCCAGATGCGGGCTTCGTGATCAACACCTCCGAAACCACCAATATGGCGCATTTCATTTCGACCGCCGACTACAAGATCAAGCATAATATCCTGGTCGACCAGCGCCCGCGCTATGCGGTCTACACCGCCGATGGCAGCAAGCTGTTCGTCAGTTCCGAGATCGGTGGGACAGTCAGCGTGATTGATCCGAACGCCGAAGGCGGCCCGGTGCTCACCGACAAGATCAGCTTTGCCGTGTCCGGCGTCCAGCCCGAATGGCTGCAGCCGGTCGGAATGCAGGTGACAAGCGACAACAAGTGGCTGTTCGTGGCGCTGGGACCGGCAAACCGCGTTGCCGTCATCGACGTCGACACGCTCGAGGTCGTCGACTATATCCTGGTCGGGCAGCGCGTCTGGCAGATGGCGTTCACGCCCGGCGAGGAATTCCTGATCACCACCAATGGCAATTCAAATGACGTGACCGTCATTGATGTGGCCAGCCAGAAGGCCGTCAAGTCAATCCAGGTGGGGCAGCAGCCCTGGGGCGTGGCCGTCATACAGCAATAAACCACTTATCAAGGGATGATGGGATGATGTCGCTATTCGGACGGACTTTACTACCGGCACTTGCCGTGCTGGGCCTCGTCATGGGCTCCGTTGCAGCCTCTGCCCAATCCGACCTGCCGGTGATCCGGGCAGCCACGCTGAAGATCGGCACCGTGAACTGGGAGCTGGACACGATCACCCGGCACGGCTTCGATGTCGACAACGGGTTCAGGCTGGAAATGCAGCCCTATGCCGACAATGGCGCCACCCGCGTCGCGGTCGCCGGGGGCGAGGCCGACATGTTCGTCGCCGACTGGATCTGGGTGGCGCAGCAGCGGGCGGAAGGCCGGGACTATGTCTTCATTCCCTATTCCAAGGCCGTGGGTGGACTGGTCGTGTCCAATGACAGTACCGCCAGGACGCTTGCTGATCTCGCCGGGCGCAAGATCGGCATCGCCGGCGGACCGGTCGACAAGAGCTGGCTTATCCTGCAGGCCTATGCCGTGCAGGAATTCGGCATGGACCTGGCCGCCGAGACCGAACAAGTCTTCGGCGCGCCGCCGCTGATCATGAAGGCCGCCTTTTCCGGCGAGATCGACGGCGCCATCAATTTCTGGCATTTCCTGGCAAAGATGAAAGCCGGTGGCATGCGCCAGCTGATTTCGGTGGAAGAGGCAACCGCCGCACTCGGGCTTGATCCGGACGTGCCATTGCTGGGCTATGTCCTGCGAGAGAGCTTCATTGCCGAAAATCCCGGCATTGCCAAAGCGCTCTACAGCGCATCACGCAATGCCAAGGAGCTCTTGCGCAGCGATGACGCGGCATGGGACGAGATCCGTCCGCAGATGAATGCCAGCAATGATGCCCAATTCGAAACGCTGCGGGACGATTTCCGCGCGGGCATTCCTGATCCGGGCTCGGTCAACACCGAAAGCGCCGGCCAATTGCTGGAGCTGATGGCGGAACTGGGTGGCGAGCGACTTGTCGGCAATGCGACAACGCTGCCGGACGGGCTGTTTGTCGGTCTGGACTGAATTGGCAGTCCACCGCGTGGCCATCCGGATTCTTTCTCTGCTCGGGCTGTTGGGCCTCTGGACGGTGGTTGCCTGGTTCGCGGCAGATCCGCAGATCCTGCCGATGCCGCAGGAGCTGCTCGCGCCGCTGTGGACAGAGATCGCCTCGGGAGAGCTGCTGTTCCACCTCAGCCATACGGTGATCCGCGTGGTCTGGGCATTCGCCCTGGCCATGTCGATCGGGATGGCGCTGGGTCTGGTCATGGGGCTGTTTCCGAAGCTCGATCAATGGCTCGATCCCTGGCTGGTGGTGTTTCTCAATCTGCCGGCGCTGGTACTGATCGTGCTGTGCTATCTCTGGATCGGGCTGAACGAAACGGCGGCCATCATCGCCGTGACGCTGAACAAGATCCCCAATGTGACCACGGTGATCCGCGAAGGTGCCCGGGCGCTCGATCCGCAGCTTGCGGCGATGGCGCGGGTGTTCCGGATGGACCGGATCCGTGTGCTGCGTCATGTCATGCTGCCGCAACTTGCGCCTTTCATTGCCGCTGCGGCACGATCGGGCGTGGCGGTGATCTGGAAGATCGTGCTTGTGGTCGAATTTCTGGGCCGCTCGAACGGCATCGGCTTCCAGATCCATCTCTATTTCCAGCTCTTCGATGTCGCTCTGGTGCTGGTATATGCGCTGTCCTTCATCGTCTTCATGCTGGTGGTCGAATGGCTTTTCCTGCAGCCGTGGGAAACCCGTGCCCGGCGATGGAGGGGCGCATGATCAGCGTTGATGTGCGCGCCAAGCATTACGGTCCGGTGCAGGTGCTCAAGGACATTCGTTTCGATCTGGCGGCGGGGGAAACGATTGCGCTGCTCGGGCCTTCGGGCATCGGCAAGTCGACATTGCTGCGCCTGATCGCCGGCATAGATCCGAAATTCGAAGGCCGCATCGTCCGGCCGGACAAGATCGCCATCGTCTTTCAGGAGCCGACCCTGCTGTCATGGCGATCCAGCATCGACAATATCCGTCTCGTGCATCCGCATCTGACAAAACAGGCGGCCTGTGCCGCGCTGGAGGATGTCGGCCTTTCCGACAAGGCCGATCTGTTTCCCGGTCAGCTGTCACTGGGCCAGCAGCGCCGCCTGTCGCTGGCGCGCGGATTTGCCGGCGAGCCGGACCTGCTGATCATGGACGAACCCTTTGTCTCGCTGGACGCAAAGGCAGCCGATGAAATGCTGTCGCTGACCGAAAGCCTGATTGCCAAGACCCACCCGGCAACGATTTTCGTCACCCATTCGGCAAGCGAGGCGAAACGTCTTGCGACCCGCATCCTGACCCTTGGTGGTCACCCCGCAACCCTCGTAACCTAGGAGAACAAGACCATGAAGATCTTACCATTTCTGGCAGCACTCATGCTGGCCACACCGGTCGCAGCCCATGATCTCGGTTTCGCCGGCGTGCTGTCGGCCAACAACAAGGAAGACCTCGCACCGATCACATTGTCGGTCGGCAAGCCGATCGCCGAAGCTCCCTTGATGCTGAAATCGGGAACCGCCTACGAGATCGAGATCATTTCCGACGGCACCGGCGAGCTGGCGCTGGAAGGGGCCGGCTTCTTCCGCGCCATCTGGATCAATGAAATCGTCATCAACGGCCTGGAAATCCGCCCGCTCGGGATCGACAGCGTCGAGTTTGACGAGGCCGGCACCATGGAAATCGAATTTGTCGCGATCAAGCCCGGCAGATATGATCTGCACCAGCCGGGGTCCTCCGGTGAGAGCCAGCGGGTCGAAATCGTGATCGAATAATCCATGAGCACCCTGAGCGTTCAGAACGTCACCTATAAATATGGGGCCAAGACGGCACTCGACACTGTGAGTTTCGATCTTGAGCAGAGGCGTTTCTGTGCGCTGCTGGGGCCGAATGGCGCCGGCAAATCGACTTTGTTTTCGCTGCTGACCGGACTGCTGGTGGCAAGCGAAGGCACAATCCGCGTCGCCGGCCATGATCTCGCCGGTGAGCCGCGGGCGGCGCTGGGCAAGATCGGCATCGTGTTCCAGCAGCAAACCATCGATCTCGACATGTCGGTGGCGCAGAACCTGCGCTATTTCGCAGCGCTTCAGGGGCTGTCGGGCAAGACCGCCCAACGCAACATCGACGCGGCACTCGACCGGTTGGCAATGCGCGAGCGGGCGAGTGAAAAGGCCCGCAGCCTCAATGGCGGTCACCGCCGCCGCATGGAAATCGCCCGCGCCCTGATCCATGATCCGGAGGTGCTGCTGCTCGACGAGCCGACCGTCGGGCTTGATACCGCCAGCCGCCAGGCGATCACCGGCCATGTCCATGATCTCGCCGACAGCGGGCTGCTGGTTCTGTGGGCAACCCATCTGGTCGATGAAATCCGGCCGGAGGATGATGTCGTCGTGCTGCACAAGGGCCATGTGCTGGCCCATGATACCGCGAGAGCTATTTCGGGAGGCCGCAGTTTGACGGATGCGTTCATCGCGATGACAGAAACGCCGGTGCCAAGCCTGTGATGCCCTATCTGATCTCGCTCTGGGCCATCACGCGGCGCGAGGCCATGCGCTTCGTCAACCAGCGCTCGCGGTTTCTGGCGGCGCTGGTGCGCCCGCTTGTCTGGCTGGTGGTCTTTGCCGCAGGCTTCCGGGCAGCGCTCGGCCTGTCGATCATTGCGCCCTACCAGACCTACATCACCTATGAGGTCTACATCGTTCCGGGGCTGTGCGGCATGATCCAGCTTTTCAACGGCATGCAATCATCGCTTAGCCTCGTCTACGACCATGAAATGGGCTCGATGCGGCTGTTGCTGACCAGCCGGCTGCCGCGCGGTTGGTTGCTGTTCAGCAAGTTATTGGCCGGTGTGGCAGTGTCGATCCTGCAGGTCTATGTGTTTCTGGCAATCGCCGCCCTGTTCGGGATCACGCTGCCGCTCTGGGGCTATCTCTATGCCCTGCCGGCGCTGATCCTGAGCGGGCTGATGCTCGGCGCACTCGGCTTGCTGATCTCCTCGACGATCAAGCAGCTGGAGAACTTTGCCGGGGTGATGAATTTTGTCATCTTCCCGATGTTCTTCATGTCCAGCGCGCTCTATCCGCTGTGGAAAATGGCCGAAAGCTCGCCGCTGCTGCGCGACATCTGCGCGCTCAACCCGTTTACCTATGCTGTCGAACTGATCCGCTTTGCGATGTATGAACAGTTCAACGGCGTGGCACTGATCTGGGTGCTGGCTTCCTTTGCGGTGTTTCTCGCAGGCAGCATCATCGGTTACGACCCGGCCTTCGGCATGGCCAGAAAGGGGCCGGGCGGCAAACCGTCGTGACGGAAGCGTTGCTGTGCCCGCTGGTCCGGTGCGATTGACGGTCCGGAACAGGCCAATCTATGCTAGGGAAGGGGCGTGTTTTTTGGAATTGGTGACAGATGCGACCGACAGGAATGGCAATATGGGGTTTGATCATCGCTCTGTTGATGTCCGTTTCGCCCGGTGTCGCGGACGACGCACCGCAGCCGACACGTGACGATTATCTGCGGCTGGCGCAGACCGGCTGGGTTTTCGAGCTGAGTTCGTCGCGCAAGCGCCGCAGCCCCGCATTTCCCCCGATCCGGTTCAACAGCGGCGAGGTTGCCAAGGGCGAGATCTGCCTGTTCGGCGCGCCGCCGCATGCGCTGTCGCGGCAGATCATCGGCGTCTTCAACGACCTGCTGCGCGACATCTATGACCGGCGCCTTGCCGTTACCTTTGCCGGGCGCGACATCAGCAATTGCCCGTCAAGGCAACGGGTCTATGTGCGGCTTTACGACGACCGGCTGCCGACGGCGCTTTACCGGGCTGATCTGGTGCAGCTGGATCACGATTTTGACATCCGTCTGCCCTCGCACGGGGCGCAGCCGGTGGCAACGCCGGCGCAGGTCAATGTGTTTTTCGGAGCCGTCGGGCCGGTGGCGCATCTGCTGGTCAACCAGCCGGACCATCGCGACCTGACCCGGCTGGAACGGGACTATTTCACCTCTATCCTGATCGAGGAGCTGTTTCAGGTCGTCAGTTTCGGCAGGGATGTGGCCAAGTTCGATGCCGAGACACCGTTCCTGTCCAAGCTGCAGGAGCGACCGGTCAATCTGCGCCTTCTGCCCTGGCAGTCCGAAAGCTTCATGGCCGGGTTGCTCAAGAGCAATCCGAGCGGGCTGTGTGCCTTCGATGTCTTCATGCTGCACTCGCTGGCGGCGGCAAATCTCGAGACGGTCAATTCCGATGAGCTGATCGTCTTCATCAAGGCGCATTTTGACGAGCTGTTGGACAGGTCGGTGCGGACACTTGACAATCCCGCCTATCGGCCGCTGCTGGATCAACGATGCCTGGCGCTGCCGCGCTGACCACAACCGTAGACTTTTGGCCCGGTTTTGTTTGCCCGGTTTTTGCAGCAGGGTGGCGGCAATGGGCCGTTTGGGGAGTGGACCGTGCCTGAGAGCAAATCAACACCTTGTTTCGAGCAGATCAAGGATCTGCGACAGCAGCTTGAGGCCGGGTTGATCGGCAGTGACCTGCTGATCGAACGCCTGCTGATCGGGGTTCTGACCGGCGGACATCTGCTCATCGAAGGCGCTCCCGGTCTGGCCAAGACGCGCGCGGTCAAATTGCTGGCAGCCGCACTCGGCGGCAGCTTCGCCCGGGTTCAGTGCACCCCCGACCTGCTGCCCGCCGACCTTACCGGCACGGATGTGTTCAACCCCGAATCGGGACTGTTCGCCTTTGCGCCCGGTCCGGTGTTTCACAATCTTGTGCTGGTCGACGAAATCAACCGCGCACCGCCCAAGGTGCAATCGGCACTGCTTGAAGCGATGGCGGAAACCCAGGTCACCAGCGGCGGCAAGACCCACCGCTTGCCAGAGCCGTTCTTCGTGGTTGCCACCCAGAACTCGATCGAACATGAAGGCACGTTTCCGCTGCCGGAGGCGCAACTCGACCGGTTCCTGCTGCATGTCATCGTGCAGCTTCCCGACCTGGCGACCGAGCGCCGGATCCTCGACCTGGTCGAAACCGAAAGCCGGGAGGGCACGGCAAAGGCGCCGGCGCTGGATCTCGATGTCATCAGGCAGGCCCGCCGCGATGTCGCCGAGGTGCATCTGTCGCCCGCCCTGCGTGATTACATCGTCCGCCTGGTGATGGCGACGCGCACGCTGCCGCGCGCAGCGGAGATCGAACATGCGGTGTCTCCGCGCGGATCGCTTGCCCTGGCCGCGGCGTCGCGGGCGCGGGCCTATCTGTCGGGCCGTGACCACGCCACGCCCGAAGACGTCGACGCGGTCGCCGCGGATGCGCTGGCGCACAGGATGGTGCTGAAATGGGCCGCATCCGCCGATGGCCGCACGGCCAGGAACGTGATTGCGGATGTGCTGCAGGAGACCGAAGCCTTATGACGGGCGGGGATGGCACGACCGTGACGGCAGAGATGCTGATCGACCAGCGCCGGGCCGTCCTCAAGCAGATGCGGACACCGCCGCCGACCAGTGCGCTGCCGGGCGGCTTTGCCATCTCCAAGCGCGGGCAGGGGCAGGTGATCGCCGACAGCCGGGTCTTCGTGCAGGGCGACGAGATCCGCTATGTCGACCGCGGCGCCACCGCGCGGAGCGGGATCCTGCATGTGCGCACCTTTCATGAAGAACGCGACCGGGTCACCTTTCTGGTGGCCGATTTTCGTCCGTCAATGCTGTGGGGCATGCGCCGGGCGTTCCGGTCCGTGGCGGCGGCGGAGGCGCTGGCCTGGCTGGGCTGGCAATCGGTCGAGGCCGGCGGCCGCGTCGGGCTGCTGGCGATCACTGCCGAGGCGCCGCTGATCGTCGGGACACGCGGCGGCACGCGCGGCATGCTCGCCGTCATCGGCGGCCTGGTCCAGGCGCATGACAGCGCGATGCGGGCCGCCCTTGCTGCCGCCGGTCAGTCGACCCGGCTCGATGAGCCGCAGCTTGGCCAGGCGCTTGACGGTTTGAAGCGGATCGTGCCGCGCGGCGGATCCGTGGTCATCGCCAGCGCGCTGGATCGCCTGGGCGAGGGGTTCGATGCGGTGGTTGGCAATCTTTCGCGCTACCACAGGCCGATGTTCCTGCTGATCGAGGATCGCGCGCTGCAGGAGCTTCCCTCCGGTCATTACCCGATACGCGGACCCGATGGACGGCGGCGGGCGGCGCGGTTTCGCAGCGCCGCGGCAAGGCCGGACGCGGCCCGGAAGGTTGACGGGTATGACCTCCTGCGCATTGATGCCGGGATGCCGACCCATGACGCCATGACGCAGGCCTGGGGATAGACCATGGCCGATGATGCTGTCAGCGCCGAGACCATGCTGGTGGGGTTGCAGGATATCCGGCTGCCGGCTGAGGCGCCGGGCGGGCTGGCGGCGGAACTCATTGCGGTGATCGGGCTTGGACTGGTGCTGGCGCTGGCAGTTTCGGTGCTGCTGAAGCTTGTCACGCGGCCGCCGCCCAAGCCTGCCGCGGAGCTGGCGCTGGCGGACCGCATCGCCGCACTTGCCGCATTGCCGGAGGAGGACCGGGCGCTGGCGCTGCTGTCGCTGATCAGGGCCACGGCGCCCGACGCGCTGCCCGGTTTGCGCGCCTCGCTCTACAGGCGTGGCGGTTTTCCCGAGGCGGCGAGGCTGGAAGCGGTGCTGATGTCGCGGATGAAAGCCGATGCTTGAATTTGCCGATCCCTGGCTGTTCGTCCTGCTCGGGCTTCCCGTGCTTGTCTATTTTCTTGCGCCCGGCGGCAGCCCGGGCGGCAGCGCGCTGATCGTGCCCGAAGGCGTCAGCCGTCACATTCTGGGCGGGGCCGCGCATGGATCTGCCGCCATTTGGGACATGCGCCGGGTGGCGCCGTTGCTGATCTGGGCGCTGCTGGTCACAGCCCTGGCCGGACCGCGGGTTCTGGCGCCACAGCAGGCCTTGCCGATGTCCGGTCGTGACCTGATCCTGGCGCTGGACCTGTCGGGGTCGATGGTGCGCGAGGATTTTGCACTCGACGGCAAACAGGTGACACGGCTGGACGCGGTCAAGGCAGTGGGCGCCGGTTTCGTGAAGGCGCGCGCAGGAGACCGGGTCGGACTGGTGGTGTTCGGATCGGAAGCCTATGTCGCCGCCGCGCCCACCTTCGATACCGACTCGGTTGCTCAGATCATCTCGGAGCTGGTGATCGGCATATCGGGGCGCGCCACCAATATCAGCGATGGCGTCGGCATCTCGCTCAAGCGGCTGGAAAACTCGGATGCGCAGACCGGGGTGATCATCCTGCTGTCGGACGGCGCCAACAATGCCGGTGCCGCCACGCCGCGCGATGTGGCGGGGCTGGCGAGCCGCATGGGGGTTCGGATCCACACCATCGCACTCGGTCCGGTCGCGCTGGGCGAAACCGAGGAGAAACGCGGGGCCGTCGACGCGCAAACCCTGCAGGCCATGGCCGATATCGGTGGCGGGGAGATGTTCCGGGTGCGCACCACCGAGGATCTGCGCGAGGCGGCGCGGACGCTCGACGGTCTCGAACCCACCGCGCGCTCGGGCCTGTCGGCGCAGGCCTATGACGAGCTATGGCTCTGGCCGGCCCTGCTCGCCGGCCTGCTCGGCCTTGGACTGGGGCTGCGGTCATGGGCATGAACAGCCTGTCCGATATCGTCCTGCTGCGGCCCTTCTGGCTGCTGGCCCTGCCGGTCGTGATCGGCCTGATGATTGGCGGCTTCGCCGCGCAGGACAGCCGGGCGACTGGCAGGCCACCATCGAGCCGCATCTTCTGGCCGCCATGGCCGCGCTCGGACGGGTGGAAACCGGGCGCCGCCGTCTGGGCTCTTCGGTTCCTTTCCTGGTTGCCGGTGCGGTCGTGCTGGCGCTGGCGGGGCCTGCGGTGCAACGGCGCGAGGCGCAGACCTTTCGCAATCTCGACGGGGTGATCTTCGTCATCGACGTGTCGGGCTCGATGGTGCGCGACGAGAGCTGGCCGAAGCTGGTCAATGTGGCGCGCGCCGGGCTGAGCGTTCTGGGAAGCAAGCCGGCGGCGCTGATCGTCTATGGCGGCGACAGCTATCTGGCTTCGCCGCTGACCACCGATCACGTGCAGCTCGGCCAGGCCGTCTCGCTGCTTGACGAGGACACCATGCCCGATCGCGGCAACCGGCCTGCGCTGGCGCTCGGGCGCGCCGCCGATGTGCTGCAGGCGGCAGATATTCTTGCCGGCGATGTGGTGCTGATGACCGACGGCGAGGGGCTGGACGCAAATGCCCTGCGTGCGGCGCAGCGCATCGCCGATATCGGCGGGCGATTGTCCGTCGTCGTCAGCCGGACCACGGTCTCGGACGCGCCACCGGTCGGCCAGGCGACATTCGATACGTTCGCCCGGGTGGGCGGCGGCAAGGTCTATGACACCGGCGATCTGGAAGCGGTGATGGCCGATTTCGGCGAAACCAGCGCGGCGCGGCTGGAGCGGCAGGATCTGCAACTGCTGCTGCTTGTCGATTATGGCCGCTACCTTCTGTTCCTGGCGCTGCTGCCGGCGCTGATGTTCTTCCGCAGGGAGCGCGGCTGATGCTCCGGATCACCACCCTTGCCGCACTGGTCTGTCTGGGCGCAGCCCTGCTGGCCGGCGGCACGGCGCCGTTCGGGCGGGTGGCGCTGGCCATCGGCTTGCCACGGCTGGCAGCCACACTGTTTTCCGATCCGGCGTGGCAGGGCGTGGCCTATTACCGGGCCGGTGACTACGATGCCGCGGCCGCCGTGATGGACCGGGCCGGTCCGGAGGCGCTGTACAATCTCGGCAATGCGCATGCCCGGCGCGGCGCCTATGCGGCGTCGCTGGAGGCCTATGACTTGGTGCTGTCGAGGGGATATGATCCGCAGGCGCAGGCGAATTTCGATCTGTTGCGCGCCGTTTACACCGGCACCGCCATCGATGCTGACGCCTTCTTTCTGACCGAAGACCGCGAGGGCGAGACGGCGCCGGCGCCGATTGCGCGCGGCAATGCGCGCGGGGCGGGATCGGGTGCGGATGTGACCAATACCGGGGCCTCGCTCGGTCTGGCCGAAATGGCGATCGAACGGCGTGAACAGCAGGTCCGCCATGTCTTTGACGACAAGTTCATCACCGCCAATGCCAGATGGCTCGCCACGCTGGAAGACGTGCCGGGCGCCTATCTGAACGAGCGCATCAGCCATGAACACAAGCGCCGCCGCGCCGAAGGCACCGGGCAGATCGCGGAGGACACCGAATGGTAATCGCTCTTCGACTGGTTGTGGCGGCGCTGGCCGTCATCGTTCTGGCCGTGCCGGGGTGGGGCCAGAGCCGCCAGGTCGATCCGTCCGAACTCAGCCTGACCGTGAGCGTCGAAACCCTGCCGGAAACCCTGCTGCGGCAGGAGATGATCCTCGTGACCATTCACGGGGTCTACAAGCGGCACATCACGCGGGAACAGCTGGTGCAACCCGATCTTGACGGCTTCAACTGGATGCAGCTCGGCCGCGACGACTGGTTCGAGAGCATGGTGGATGGGCTTCCGGTCAAGAACATGCGCCGCCGCATGGCGCTTTTCCCGGACAGGGCGGGCCGCCTGGAAATCGGCGCCTTCCAGCATCGGCTGACCCTGCTGGATGAGGACAACAAGTGGTTTGAACATACGGTGCAGTCGGAACCGCTGACGATCGAGGTGTCGCCCGAACCCGCGGTGGAAGGCTGGTGGTTTCCCGTCCGTCGCCTGCAGGTGGCCGACAACTGGTCCAATGCACCCGATCAGCTTGCCGAAGGCGCCGGCGTGCTACGTGTGGTGCGCGTGTCGGCTCTCGGGGCAAGCCCGGACATGATCCCGCCGATGCCGGAGCTGAAATCACCGTCGGCGCTGATATTCGCGCATCCGGAAAAACGTCTTGTCGACCTTACCCCGCGCGGGCCGGAGGCGATTGCCTATTGGCGCTGGACGGTGACGCCGACAAACGGCAATGCGGCGATTCTCGAGCCGATCCGTTTCAGCTATTTCGACACCGTGGCCCGCGAGATGCGCAATGTGGTGATCTCGGCGCAACGGGTCGCCTTCGGCGATGTCACCGGGTCTGCCCGGCAGACCGAACCTGTCGAGATCATCCAGAGCCGGCAGCGGCCGGTGCTGGTGGCAATGGCCGGACTGGCGGCGTTCGGTGCGGCACTGTTTGCGCTGTCATCCGGCCGCAGCCTGTCTTTTGCCCCCTGACAGCCCGGATCAGACGGCAGCGGCTGTTGTGGCGCTTTGATCGGGCGGCGCGGCGCAAGGACGCGGTGACCTTGCGGCGCACGGCACACGCACTGGATGCATTGCATGCGCCGTCCGAGGCGCGCCGGACGCTGCTGGCGCAGCTGGACGAGGTCTTGTTCAGCAGGACGCCGGTTCAATCGGAGCAGGCGGACTTCAGCCGCAGTTTTCGCACCAGTCTCGCCGATGCTGAACCACGTTAATCCCCTAAATTCATATAACTTTACTTGCCTCCCGCAGAGGTCGCGTTAACATTGGCGCGGGAGGAATTTAACATGCCAGAGAACGGGAAGGCCAAAAGTGTATCCATCAACCTGACCTTGGTTGTGGACGACCATCCGCTTTACTGCGACGCAATGGCCGCGTCTTTGTCCACGGCTTTCAGGATCCAGCAGGTCAAGGCGGTCAATTCACTGCGGGAGGCGCGTGAATTTCTGTCGGCCGGGGTTGTGCCGGACCTGGTGATCCTGGATCTGGGATTGCCCGATGCCAAGGGAATCAGCGGGTTTTTGAGTCTGAAGGACATCCTGCCGGATGTGCCGATTCTGGTAATCTCGGCCGATTCCAGTGACGAGACGATCCAGGCGGTGATGGAGGCGGGCGCGACCGGCTTCGTGCCCAAGCATGCGCCGCGAACGGTGCTGGCCGAGGCATTGGAAAAAGTTCAGGACGGCTCGATCTTTCTGCCGCCGAATTATTGTCCGATCCCGCGGTCCGAGGATCACAATGCCATCAATGTGCACGAGATTTCGGAGCGGATCGCCCGGCTGACACCGCAGCAGTCCAGGATCATGAACCTGATCTGTGCCGGCAAGCCCAACAAGCTGATTGCCTATGAGCTGTCGGTGGCGGAAGGGACGGTGAAGGCGCATATCACCGCCCTGTTGCGCCGGCTCGGGGTCAGCAACCGCACCCAGGCCGCGGTGCTGGTCAGCAATGTCGCGCCGGACATGTCCAGCCAGCTCTCCGACATCGATGCACGCAGACAGCTGAGCTAGGCATGCGATGAACAAGACCGATGATGCCTTTGCCACGTCACGCATTGTATCGGTGGGGGTCTCTACGGCTGAAGACGCCGAAAGCGCCGTGGCCGAGGCCGCGGCCCAGCTGTCCGACCATGCCATCTGTTTCATTCTGGTGTTCGTGCCGGAGCGGCTGAGCGAAACCTCGGTGGCGGACGCGCTCAACCGGCATCTGCCGCAGACGCCGATGTTCGGCTGCACCAGCGCCGGCCAGATCACTCCGCAGGGCTATGCCGACCAGGCGCTGGTGCTGGTGGCGTTTCTGCGCGCCCATTTCCGCTGTTCGTCAAAGCTGTTTCATCCGCTCAAGCCGGTCTCCATCGAGAAGACCGCGCTGGAAGCGCAGACGCTGGCGCGGCGGTTTCACACCACGGCCAACTGGAACCGGTTTGCAATCACCATTGCCGACGGGCTGTCGAAACAGGAAGACGTGCTGGTGGCCGCGCTCGAGGCCGGGCTGGCCGGAATGCCGGTCTTTGGCGGCTCGGCCGGCCACGGCGTTGCCTATGACGCGACCTATGTGCTGCATGACGGCAAGTTCTACGACAATGCAGCGGTGCTATTGATCGTTGAAACCGATCTCGACTTCGAACGCATCAAGTTCGATCACATCACCCCTACGGAACAGCAGCTGGTGGTGACCGAGGCCAATCCCGAGGACCGGATCGTCAACGAAATAAACGGCAGCCCCGCCGCGGAGGAATATGCAAGGCTGATCGGCTGCGAGCTGGCCGATTTGTCGCCGCGGGTCTTTGCCGAAAATCCGGTGCTGGTGCGCAATCTGGACAGCTGGTACGTCCGGGCGATCCAGGAGGCGCTGGAGGACGGGTCGCTGGCATTCCTGTCTGCCATCGAGAACGGGCTGGTGCTGACGCTGGGCCGCGGCAAGGAAATCATCGAGACCATGAATGCCGAACTGGCGGTGGCCGGCCCGAAGGGCGAAGCGCCGCATTTCGTGCTGGGTTTCGACTGCGTGTTGCGGCGCCTGGAGATCGACCAGAAAAACCTGTCGGAGGCTGCCTCCGACATTCTGCGAAAGCGCAGGGTGGTGGGTTTCAACACCTATGGCGAACAGTTTGACGGAATCCACATGAACCAGACCTTCCTGGGCATCGCGTTCTTCACGCCCCGCCGCGAGATCACTCTATGATCGATCACAATCAGCCGCTTGAGATCCAGGTTGCGAAGCAGGACAAGATCATCAAGGCGCTGGTGCGGCGGGCAAACCAGCGTCACGAACTGGGCCATTCGGCCTATTCGCTGTTCCAGTCGGCCGTCACCCTGCAGAGCAAGGTGTCCGAGAAAACCCGCAATCTCGAGGCGGCGCTCAACACGCTGGGCCAGACCAGCACCGAACTCGAAACTTCGGAAGAGGCGCGCAACCAGACTCAACAAAGCCTGACCGACGCCTTGGAATCGATCGATGGCGGACTGGCGCTGTTTACCGATGGCAAGCTGCGGGTCTGCAATGACTTCTTCAAGGGACTGATTTCGGATGTGCGCGGCATTGTCGAACCGGGGCTGACGCTGACGCAATATTTCGATGCGGTGACCAACAGCAGCGATGTCACGCCGGCCAAGGACACCGGTCCGCTGACCGTGCAGAGGCTGCAACGCGGCAGCGGCGTGGCGCAGTTCGTCTTCGCCCTGAAGAACGATCGCTGGTTCGTCATCAACTACCGCCAGACCAGCCGCAACAACACCGTTGTCCTGCAGACCGAGATCACCGCGATCGTGCGCTCCAACCGCCTGGAAAAGAACCGGCTGATCGACGCGCAGGAGCATTTCCTCAAGGCTGCGGTCGACAACATGCCGCAAGGGGTGTGCACCTTTTCCGCCGACGGCACCCTGCTGATCAAGAACATGCAGTTTGTCAGCCTGCTGCAATTGCCGATCCAGTTGACGCGGGTCGGCACCTCCTACGCCCAGATCACCGAATATCTCGATTCCCGCAAACTTGTCGGCTCCCTGCCGCACAGCAGTTTCCCCGGGCTGATGCGCTATCTGCTGCGCGCCAACAGCCTGCATCTGCGCCGCCGGCACGCCAGCGGCACCGTGCTCGATATCGATGTGAGCCCGCTGCCGGACGGCGGCTGCATCGTCAATGTGGTCGATGTCACCGCCCAGTCGCAGACCACCGAGGAGCTGGAAAACCGGGTGCAGAAGCGAACCCAGGAACTGACCAATGTGAACACCGAGCTGCGCCGGCAATATGCGGCCCTGGCCCAGGTCGAGGAAGACCTGCGGCTTGCTAAGGCCGAGGTCGAGAATGCGATGACATCGAAGACGCGGTTCTTCGCCGCGGCCAGCCACGATCTGCTGCAGCCGATCAATGCGGCCAAGCTGCTGATCTCGTCGCTCGGCGACATGGCGCTGAACGCGCAGACCGAGGAGATCGTGCATCGCCTCAACCGCTCGTTCCGCTCGACGGAGACCCTGCTGCACGGACTGCTTGATATCGCCCGGCTGGAATCGGTCGACATGAAGCTGCAGGTGAGCGAGTTTGCCGTGGATTCGGTGCTCAACAAGGTTGTCGAAGACATCGGGCCGCTGGCGGCCGAAAAGGGATTGCGGCTGAGCGTGGTGCCGTCCGGGGTCTGGGTTCGCAGCGACCGGCGCTATCTGTCGCGCTCGCTGCAGAACCTCGTCAACAATGCCATCCAGTATACCGAAAAGGGCCGGGTCCTGGTCGGCTGCCGGCGGCGCGGCGACAAGGTGGTGCTCGAGGTCTGGGACACCGGCATCGGCATTTCGAAACGCGACCAGGTGCGGATATTCCAGGAGTTCACGCGGGTGGATTCCTCCTCGGGCAGCAATTACGGCATGGGCCTGGGCCTGTCGATCGTGCAGCGTGCCTGTGCGCATCTGGGCCACGAGGTCGCGGTCCGCTCCAAGCCCGGCGTCGGGTCGGTGTTTTCCATCACCCTTCCGATGGTAAAAACCGGCGAGATGGCGGAGATTGATCAGGCCAATCCCTCGGTCAGTCCCTCCACAGCCATGGATCTGATCATCCTGCTCATTGAAAACGACCCCGACGTGTTGTTTGCAATGGCGCAGAAGCTCGAAAGCTGGGGCGCCAGCGTCCTGGCCTGCGCCTCGACCGCCGAAGCGCTGCAGATGGTCGCCGACATCGACATGAGCCCGGATATCATCCTGGCCGATTTCCAGCTCGACGGCTCGGATACGGGCGTCGACAGCATCCTGGCGCTGCGGCGCCAGACCGGCGTCGATCTGCCGGCGATCGTGATCACCGGCCATCAGGAAAGCAAGATCAAGGATCTGGGCGTGCAGCACCGGTTCTCGGTGCTGACCAAGCCGGTGAAACTGTCCCGCTTGCGGCCGCTGATCGACTGGAAGACACGGCGCGCGCCGCCTGTCAACGACGACCGTTAAGACCAAAGTCTGCAATGACGTTTGCGACGGAGGGGGTAGGCTGGTCGCGAACAACAAGGTGGGCATGATGAGACTATTGCGAAGCCTGATTGTGGCGCTGCTGCTGACGACACCGCTGCACGCGGCGGAAACCTATGACCTGATCTTCAAGACCGGCACGCTCGACGATGTCGCGGAAGATGCGGAGTTGCACTATCAGCGCCAGGTCGTCGTCGCCGGCAATCCGGAATTTGCCGCACGCAACACCGGCGAGGTCGAACTTGAATTCGCGCCCGACGACATGGCGGCGCTGCGTTTCGTCAAGGGAGAGCAGTACCGCAATCTGGGCCGGTTTCCCGCCACTGTCGGCAATCCGATCATCATGTATTTCGTCGAAACGGTGCTGCGCGATGTCGCGCAGGAGGCGGGCGGCAGCCCGTTCTATATCCGCAACCGGATCAAGGACGCGCTGGACAGAACCGCGCCGGTCGAAGACGAGATGGTCGCCTTCGGCTCGCGGCAGGTGGCCGCCAAGCAGATCACCCTGCATCCGTTCGAAACCGACAAGAACCGCGACAAGATGGGAATTTATGCCGACCTTGCACTGACCTTCACCATGTCCGAAGAGGTGCCGGGATGGTATGTCTCGCTGTCCGCCAAGGCGCCGGGCGCGGACGGGGCTGCGGGCTACAGCAACAGCCTGGTGCTGGTCGCCGGTGGAGAGAGCCGTTGAGACCGCTCGCCATCCTCTTCGCCCTGCTGGCCGGCTGCTCGACGGCCAGCGCCCAGACGGTGGCGGAGCGTCTCAATGACTATCCCACTGCGGCGCGGGCCGATTACGTGTTCGGCTGCATGGCCGCCAACGGGCAGGGACAGGACGTGCTGATCAAGTGCTCCTGCTCGATCGACCATATCGCCACGATCCTGCCCTATGAGAAATATGTCGAGGCCGAGACGGTGTTGTCGATGCGGCAGGTCGGGGGAGAGCGCATGGCGATCTTCCGCACCGCGGCGTCTGCCAATGCGCTGGTTGCCGAGCTGCGTCGGGCGCAGGCGGAAGCCGAAATCCTGTGCTTCCAGCGCTGAGGCACTGTTCAGCTCTGCGTCGCCTTGGGCAGGGTCTGCTCGAACACATTGCCTTCGGTGTCGCTGGCGCGTACCCGGAATGCCGCACTGCCATTGTCGCGATAGCCAAAGCGGAAGACCGGGTTCTCGCTGATTGAAATGCCGCCCTCAAGACTGAAGAGCAGCTCGTCGCCCTGATAGACTTCCAGCTCGTCGATAAAATGGGCGCCGATGAAAAGCTGCGTGATCTGGTCCCGCTGCAGGCCGGAATAGTTCGGGTGCCGGATCATGATCTGCGCTTCGCGGCGCTGTCCCGACATCTGCGCGGGTTGTTCGAACAGCCGCAGCCGCATCTGTCCCATGGAGGCCAGCGCCACCTCCGGGTCGCGCGAGGCGGGAGCCGAACAGCCGCCCGAGGCCTTGACATAGCGCCCGTTCATGAAGCTGCCTTCCGCCGTCTGCGCAATCACCCGCACATTGGAATACTGGTTGACCCGGACGCGAAGCTCGAAGTTCAGCGGCGCCATCGCCGCGCCGAACACAAGCGAGGCCGCCATCGGCGCCGGATTTTCATCAATGATCACCATGGCGCGGTCGATCGGCGCGGCATCGGCGGATTGGGAGATCGTGACCGGAACGGTCGCGGCATCATGCGCGCGATAGGGGGCGTCAACGGCAAACAGGTCCGCGCCATCCTTGAGGCCGGCCGCATCGACGAAGTCATCCTGAAGCTCTGCCCAGCTTGTACTGTCGATCAAGAGGTTTTCCTGGGCGATCGCGCCATGGGAAATGAGCGAAATCAACGATGCTATGAGAAGATGTTTCATCATGTTCCTCCGTCCGTCGCGCCAATTCTTAGCACAATTGCGGCTTGTGGCGCTATAATCCTTGGTCTGTGTTCGCGCGATTGTGATTTGATGCCATACCCGAAGCGATGATCTTCAGGAGGAGGCGGCCCCTTGTTCGAGGCAATCATAGGTCTCTGCCTGCTGTCTGACCCGGCGCTGTGCCGGGATATGCTGGTTCCAGGCTATGAAGCCGGCACGCGCGCGGCCTGCGAGCGCTTGCTTGCCGATAGCCAATCCCAGTCCATCCCCCGGCCGGATCCCGGCCCGAAAGTCCGGTTTTCCAGCGGCGAGCCCCGCTGCGCGCCCGCCGGGCCGGTGGCGAGCTTCGGCGAAGTCGCGCCCGGCGTGTTCGTGCATCGCGGCATGATCAGCGATGCGGCGACCGGCAATGCGGGCGATGTGTCAAATGTCGGCTTCGTGATCGGCGAGAGCGTGGTTGCGGTGATTGACAGTGGCGGTTCGCGCCAGGTGGCCGAAAGCATCTACCGCGCCGTGCGGCGGCAGACATCGCTTCCGATAGGCTATGTCATCCTGACCCATATGCACCCCGATCACGTGCTGGGCGCATCGGTCTTTGCCGAGGCCGGTGCCAGGGTGATCGGCCATGCCGGCCTGCCGCGCGCCCTGCAGGACCGGCAGGAGGCCTATCTTGCCAATTTCGGCCGGCTGATCGGCGCGGCCGGATTTCTCGGAACCGAGGTGGTGCTGCCCGACAGCGTGGTCGACCAGACCGCGGAGCTCGACCTGGGAAACCGCGTGCTTGCATTGCAGGCCTGGCCGGATGCCCATAGCGGTACCGATCTGACGGTCGGCGACCCACGCACCGGCATACTGTTTGCCGGCGATCTGCTGTTTGACGAGCATGCCCCGGCGCTCGACGGCTCGGCGCTGGGGTGGCGTGACGTGCTGGCACGGCTGCAGGCATTGCCTTACCAGAAGATCGTGCCGGGCCATGGCGGGCCGCTGCTGGACTGGCCGCAAGCTGCAGCACCGCTGCAGGACTATCTCGATGTGCTGATCGACGACACGCGCGCGGCAATCGCCCGTGGCGACACGCTGGGGCAGGCGGCCGAAACCGTTGCCCAGTCGCAGTCGGATCACTGGGCGCTGTTCGAGCTGTTCAATCCGCGCAATGCGACGGTGGCCTATACCGAACTCGAATGGGAATGATCCGCCGGCACCGGGCATCCGAGCCAGCCAGCCGTTCCAAAGCCTGGCGGCGGCGTCAGTTATTGACCACCCGTGACAGCGCCTGGGCGATGGCATAGGCCCGCTTTTCCAGGAGCACCGGGGTTTCGCAGACATAGATCAGCGACTGGGCGCGGTCCTGGTAGATGCGTTCATCCCAGTGAAGCTGCTCTTCGAGCGCATCGGCCCGGTCATAATCGGGCTCGTCTTTCGCCATCTCGGCGTCGATGGCCTGGCGCGTGGCTTCGATCCGCGCGGCTGCCTCGATCTGGTGCAGCGAGTAGCGGGAAATCCCCTCGATCAATCTCGACCGGTCATGGTTGATGTCGTCAAACACCGCCTTGAAGATCAGGCCGTGATCCTCGACGGTGAGCTCCGGGTTGGCGCGGTCGAAATCGGCGACCAGCGCCTCGGCCTCGTCCATCGAGACCCGGCGCAACACCAGCGTGTCGACCAGTTCATCGGCCCCGGGCTTGAGCTCCGGCGCCAGTTGAGCTTCCGGCACGGGATAGGGCCACATCAAACCGAGCGACAGCTGGTCCACCTTGCGCTGTATGCAGGGCCAGGTCGGGTCGGAAAAATCCTTGGCCAGCGCGGGCACGGTCTGCAGCACTGCAAGGGCTGCAACGACGAGGATTGGTATCTGCGACATCAGCGATCTCCCTCGTGGAATCTAGGCAAAACGGCCAGCTAAGTCCATTGCCATTGCACTAAGGCGTCAAATCCGCCGCGACGAAACAGTTACCAAAGTCGTAGTTGTCCGGAAGGGCGTCCTACGACTAACTTTTGGAAGGATCGAAAAACATCCGACAGGTCCTTTGGGGGTATATTGATGCGCACACGTGCAGCCGTCGCAGTCGAAGCTGGCAAACCGCTTGAGGTGATGGAGGTGAATCTCGACGGCCCCAGAGCGGGCGAGGTCCTTGTCGAGATCAAGGCCACCGGCCTGTGCCATACCGACGAATTTACCCGCTCGGGCGCCGACCCGGAAGGCATCTTCCCCGCTATTTTAGGCCATGAAGGCGCCGGCGTTGTGCTCGAGATCGGCGAAGGCGTGACCACGCTCGCCGTCGGTGATCACGTCATCCCGCTGTACACGCCCGAATGCCGCGAGTGCGAATATTGCCTGAACCCGAAAACCAATCTGTGCCAGAAAATCCGCAGCACCCAGGGCCAGGGTCTGCTGCCGGACGGCTCCACCCGGTTTTCCATGCTCGATGGCACGCCGATCCATCATTATATGGGCTGCTCGACCTTCGCCAACCACACGGTTGTGCCCGAGATCGCGCTGGCCAAGGTCCGCAAGGACGCTCCGTTCGACAAGATCTGCTATATCGGCTGCGGCGTGACCACCGGCATCGGCGCGGTGATCAACACCGCCAAGGTCGAGATCGGCAGCCGGGCGATCGTCTTCGGGCTGGGCGGCATCGGCCTGAACGTGATCCAGGGGCTGCGTCTTGCCGGGGCCGACCAGATTGTCGGTGTCGACCTCAATGACAGCAAGGAAACCATGGGCCGGCATTTCGGCATGACCGATTTCGTCAATCCGTCCAAGGTCGAGGGCGATCTCGTGGCCCATCTGGTCGAACTAACCGGTGGCGGGGCGGACTACACTTTTGACGCCACCGGCAATGTCGGCGTGATGCGCACCGCGCTGGAGGCGTCGCACAAGGGGTGGGGCGAAAGCATCATCATCGGTGTGGCGCCTGCCGGGGCGGAGATCAGCACCCGGCCTTTCCAGCTGGTCACCGGACGCAGCTGGCGCGGCACCGCCTTTGGCGGCGCGCGCGGCCGGACCGATGTCCCCAAGATCGTCGACTGGTACATGCAGGGCAAGATCGAGATCGATCCGATGATCACCCACAAGCTCAGCCTTGACGAGATCAACAAGGGCTTCGATCTGATGCATGCGGGCGAGAGCATCCGCGCAGTCGTGGAGTTCTGATCGATGGAACTCGTCTCTCGAAATAGATGTTTTGAAGGCGAGCAGGCTGTTTACAAACACGCGTCGGATGTGTGCGGCGTCGACATGACCTTCGCGGTCTATCTGCCGCCGCAGGCGCGCCGCGAACCGGTTCCGGTGCTGTGGTATCTCTCGGGGCTGACCTGCACCCACGAGAATGCCATGACCAAGGGCGGATTTCAGAAATATGCCTCCGAACAGGGCATTGCGCTGGTGTTTCCCGACACGTCCCCGCGCGGCGAAGGGGTGGCCGATGACGAGGCCTATGATCTGGGGATCGGCGCCGGTTTCTACCTCAATGCCACGCAGCAGCCATGGCAGCCGCATTTCCAGATGTATGATTACGTGGTCAAGGAACTGCGCGATCTGGTTCTCGACAAGCTGCCGATCATGGACCGCCACGGCATCACCGGCCATTCGATGGGCGGGCATGGCGCGCTGACGATCGCCATGCGCAACCCCTCGCTTTTCGTGTCGCTGTCCGCCTTTGCCCCGATCATGAATCCCAGCCAGTCGGACTGGGGGCGCAAGCAGTTCAGCGCCTATCTGGGCGAGGATGAATCGACATGGTCGCAATACGACGCCACCATCCTGATGTCGGAGGCCGGTTGGCACGGCGACATCCTGATCGACCAGGGCGCCGACGACCAGTTCATAGACCTTCTGCGGCCGCAGGCCTTCGCGGAAGCGGCGACCAAGCGCCGGCAGCCCTGCGTGTTGCGGACCCACGCAGGCCATGACCACAGCTATTTCTTCGTCTCGAGCTTTGCCGAGGACCATGTCCATTGGCACGCCGAAAGATTGCACGATCACTGACGAACGGGGACAGAAAGGGAGAGCAGACATGACCGGCTTATGCGAAGTGCCCGCCCTTGCTGCCGGTTTCGCCGCGGCTCAGGTCCTGCCTGTTCGGGTTGCGCCCCTTCAGGGAACGCAGGATCATGACATCACTGGAGTTTTTGCGGCGGGCATCGCACCGAACGCAACCAGGGACAATGTTCGCACGCGTGAGGCAGGGGAGCTGCCTCGAACACTGCCACGGGAGGGCAGGGTCGGCGCGGGGAACATATTGGACGGTTTGCGCATGGAGGAAACACGCGCAGGCCACATCGCTCATCTCGCACGATCAACGGCACTGGAGGGCTGATCGCGCGACTGAATTCCCCTTGGCTCTGTCGAGTTGCCAATGGGACCTGCCTGTTACAGCAGGCGCAGGGCCGCCCGGATTGGCGATAGCCTGCAAACCATACCTTTGGGAGGAGACGACTATGAGAAAGTTACTGGCTTTATCATCAGCGCTTGTGTTGGGGATGACCGCCATGGTCTCGGCCAACGACGGGCTGAAAGGACTGATTGACGACCCCAATCAATGGGCGATTCAAACCGGAGACTATTCCAACCAGCGCTATTCCACGCTGGACCAGATCAACAAGGACAATGTCGGCAATCTGCAGGTTGCGTGGACCTTCTCCACCGGCGTCCTGCGTGGCCACGAGGGCTCGCCCCCGGTGATCGGCAACGTGATGTATGTGCACACCCCGTTCCCCAACATCGTCTATGCGCTCGATCTCGCCAATGACGGCAAGATCATCTGGAAATACGAGCCGAAGCAGGACCCTGACGTGATCCCCGTCATGTGCTGCGACACCGTCAACCGCGGTGTGGCCTATGCTGACGGAAAGATCTTCCTGCATCAGGCGGATACGAAACTGGTCGCGCTCGATGCCGAGACAGGTGCCGAGGTCTGGAGCGTCATGAACGGCGATGCGGCCATCGGTGAAACCAACACGGCGACCGTGTTGCCGGTCGGCGACAAGGTGATCGTCGGCATTTCCGGCGGCGAGTTCGGTGTGCGCGGTCACGTGACCGCCTATTCCATTGCGGACGGCAGCCAGGTCTGGCGCGCCTATTCGATGGGCCCGGACAGCGACATCCTGGTTGACCCCGAGAAGACGACCCATCTCGGAAAACCGGTCGGCGCCGATTCCGGCACCAACACCTGGGAAGGTGACCAGTGGAAGATCGGTGGCGGCACCACATGGGGATGGTATTCCTATGATCCGGATGAAAATCTGGTCTATTACGGTACCGGCAACCCTTCGACATGGAACCCGGCGCAACGCCCCGGTGACAACCGCTGGTCGATGACCATCATGGCGCGTGATGCCGACACCGGTATTGCGAAATGGTTCTATCAGATGACCCCGCATGACGAGTGGGACTTTGACGGCATCAACGAGATGATCCTGACCGAGCAGGAAATCGACGGTGTCGAGCGCAAGCTGCTCACCCACTTTGACCGCAACGGCCTGGGCTACACCCTGGACCGGGTGACCGGCGAGTTGCTGGTGGCCGAAAAATTCGACCCGGCCGTCAACTGGACCACGGGTGTCGACATGGATCCGGACTCCAGCACCTATGGCCGCCCGGCGGTCGTTGCCGAATATTCGACCGAGCAGAACGGCGAAGACGTGAACTCCACCGGCATCTGTCCGGCGGCGCTCGGAACCAAGGACCAGCAGCCTGCAGCCTACTCGCCGCAGACAGAGCTGTTCTACGTGCCGACAAACCATGTGTGCATGGACTATGAGCCGTTCCGCGTCAGCTACACTGCGGGCCAGCCTTATGTCGGTGCAACGCTTGCAATGTATCCGGCCCCCGACAGCCATGGCGGCATGGGCAACTTCATCGCCTGGAACGGCAAGACCGGCCAGATCGAATGGTCGCTGCCCGAGCAGTTCTCGGTGTGGTCGGGTGCGCTGGCAACAGCCGGCAATGTGGTGTTCTACGGTACACTCGAAGGCTATCTCAAGGCCGTCGATGCCACCACGGGTGAGGAGCTCTACAAGTTCAAGACCCCGTCGGGCATCATCGGAAACGTGATGACCTACACCTATGATGGCAAGCAGTATATCGGGATCCTCTCGGGTGTCGGCGGCTGGGCCGGGATCGGCCTTGCGGCCGGCCTGACCAACCCCAATGATGGTCTGGGTGCCGTGGGTGGTTACGCTGCACTGAGCGACTATACCGCTCTTGGTGGTCAGCTGACCGTGTTCGCCCTGCCCAACTGAGGCGGATGCTTCACCAATCTGGATTGGCGCGGCCTTCGGGCGGCGCCAATCCTTCGCTCAGATTTTTCAGAGGTTACACTAATGCGGAATATCGCGTCCCTGCTGGTGACGGCAGTACTGATGTCAACCGGGTCGGTCACGCTGGCCCAGGACAGCTCGAACATTGACGCCGCCTATTCGGAAAATGGCCGGTATTTCACCGAAGACGACATCCCCACCTACAATATCGACGAAGAAGGCAGGATCGACTGGCTGACCTATTCCGGCTTCCGCCGCTATCACTCCGAATGCCATGTCTGCCATGGCCCCGAAGGCGAAGGCTCCACCTATGCGCCGGCGTTGAAGAAATCGGCCATCGAGCTCGACTACTATGATTTCATCGATGTCGTCGTCAACGGCCGCAAACGGGTCAATGCGTCGGAGAATTCCGTGATGCCGGCATTTGGCGACAACCCCAATGTCATGTGCTACCTTGATGACATCTATGTCTATCTCAAGGCCCGCGGCACGGAAGCCGTCCCGAGAGGTCGTCCGGGTGCGAAGGAACCGAAATCCGACGTGATCCGTGAGGATGAAAATGCGTGCATGGGTTAGTGCCTTCGCATTTTGCGGCGCCGCGCTCTGGGCCACCGCCCTGGCAGCGCAAACTTCGGATCTGGTCTCGCAGTCGAGCTTCCGGGTGTGCGCCGATCCGGCCAATGCGCCGATGTCCGCGCGTGACGGCACCGGGTTCGAGAACAGGCTGGCCGAGTTCTTCGCGGCCAGGCTTGAGCTCCCGGTGCAGTATGAATGGTACCCGATGGCCACGGGCTTCATCCGCAACACGCTGCGCGCCAATCGCTGCGATGTCGTCATCGGCTATGCCCAGGGCCACGAGATGGTTCTCAACACCAATCATTACTTCACCTCGGCCTATACGCTGGTGACCCGGTCCGATGGCCCGATTGCCGATGTCGACAGCCTGTCCGATTCCCGCCTGAAAGGGCTCAGTCTTGGCATTGTGGCCGGCTCGCCGCCGGCAACCCATCTGGCCCGCAACGGCCTGATCGGCAAGGCGCGGCCCTACAATCTGTTTGTCGACCGGCGCCATGAATCGCCGATTCCCGACATGCTCAATGACCTCAAGGAGGGAAAGATCGACGGCGCGCTGGTCTGGGGACCGATCGCGGGGCCGCTGGTCAAGCAGGGCTTTCCGGACCTCAAGGTCACGCCGCTGCTCAAGGAAACCCATCCGCCACGGCTGTTCTTCCGTATCACCATGGGTGTGCGCCAGGGCGAGAAGGTCTGGCAGCGAAAGCTGAATTCGCTGATCCGGCGCAACCAGGCCGAGATCAACGCCATCCTGAGCGAGGCCGGGGTGCCGCTGATCAATGACATGGGAACGGATCTGCTGGACCCGGTGCAGTGATCTTCAAAGCCGCAATTCTTGCGCTGTTGCTGCCTGTGGCGGCGCTGGCGCAGGGCGTAGCGGAGCCTGAAGACTATGAAACACAACATTATCGCGGCCCGGTCCCGCTGACCTTGAGCGGGGCGACCGTGGTCGATGCCCGGGCGGCTTTCGCGCTGTGGAAGACCGGCCGGGTGGTTTTTGTCGATGTGCTGCCGCGCGCGCCCAAGCCGGACAATCTGCCCGAAGGCACGATCTGGCGCGAGCAGCCGCGCGTTTCCATTCCCGGCGCAGTCTGGCTGCCCAATGTCGGCTATGGCAAGCTGGCTGCCGTCACCGAAACCTATTTCCGAAACGGCCTTGATGCCGCGACAGATGGCGACGTCTCGCGGCCGCTGGTGTTCTTCTGCCTGAGCGAATGCTGGATGTCGTGGAATGCCGCCAAGCGCGCCTTGGAATATGGCTATGAGCGCGTGTTCTGGTTTCCCGAAGGCACCGATGGCTGGGCCTTTGAAGATTTTCCGACGGCCATGATCGAGCCTGTCGAGGGCTATTGATGAGTGCCCCACAATAGGGCGCGGCCTGTGGTCAGGATCTGCCTGCACCGCATCTTGGGCGGCAAGGGTGGTCTGCGGCCTGTCTAGTGGATCAGTCCGAGCTTGAGGGCGCGGGCGACGGCCTCGATCGTGGTGCTGGCCATCAGCTTGCGGCAGGCAGAGGTCAGGGCCTTGATGTCATGCGCCCGGCCACGCGCCACCAGCTGCAGGCAGATCCGTTCCGGACTGGTCAATGGTTCCAAGGAGATAATCATCAAGACCCGCAAATGTGACCAGTGAAAAATTGGTGGAGATTTGTGTAGCCCCGGCGCGAGGCCCGCGACAACCCGATCCCGGGTACAACGGTGTATAATGCGTAAGCGGGTGTCCAGAATGAGACACACCCGCCCCGGCCTGGCGCAAAACCGCCCCGGAGATTGACCTTGAGCGGGAATCCGGCTTACGCCTTGTTCGCAAAGACCGGTTGGAGACGTTCATGGACAGCAAGGCAGTCATTCGCGCTTCGGCGCTAGCGCAGCGCGATCAGCTGGCGCCGGACCGCCGCATTGAAATGAGCCTTGCCATGGCCGACCACGCCGAGGCGATTGCCTTTGATCCCGGCACCGTGATCTCCGGCTATCTGCCGATCCGCTCCGAGCCGGATCTGCGGCCGTTGATGGCACGGTTCCGGGCCCGCGGCGCGCGATTGTGCCTGCCGGTGGTGCTCGACCGCGAAACCATCGTGTTTCGCGACTTCGTTCGCGGCGCCGATCTGGTCAAGACCGGTTTCGGCACATCGGGCCCGGGCCCGGAGGCCGAGATTCTTGATCCGGAGATCCTGCTGGTTCCGCTGTCGTCGTTTGACGCTGAAGGCAACCGGCTCGGCTATGGCGCGGGCCATTACGACCGGGCAATTGCGCGGCTGCGCGGCAAGGGTCTGGCACCCCGACTGATCGGCACGGCCTTTTCCTTTCAGCAGGCTGACCATGTGCCCGCCGAGCCGCATGACGTGCCGTTGTCGATGATCCTGACCGAGCTGGGCTTGCGCTCATGTCCGCAATCTCTATAGAGAGCCGATGCGCCTGTTATTTCTTGGAGACATGGTCGGACGATCCGGCCGCACCGCGGTCTGGAACCGCCTTCCCGGCCTGATCCGCGATCTCAAGCTGGATTTTGTCATCGTCAATGGTGAGAACGCCGCTGGCGGGTTCGGGATCACCGAAGCGATTTTTCTCGAAACGCTGGAAGCCGGCGCCGATGTGGTGACAACCGGCAATCACGTCTGGGATCAGCGCGAGGCGCTGGTCTATGCCGACCGGCAGGACCGGTTCCTGCGCCCGGCCAATTATCCGCCCGGGACTCCCGGTCGCGGCTCCAATCTCTATATCGCCCGCAACGGCGCGCGCGTGCTCGTTGCCAATGTGATGGGCCGGGTGTTCATGCATCCCGATCTCGACGATCCGTTTTCGGCCGGCGAGGCGATCCTCAATGCCTGTCCGCTGGGCGAGCAGGCCGATGCGGTGGTGTTCGACTTCCACGCCGAAGCCACCAGCGAAAAGCTCTGTTTCGGGCATTTCGTCGATGGCCGGGCCAGTTTCGTGGTCGGCACCCATACCCATGTGCCCACGGCCGATGCGCAGATCCTCAATGGCGGCACCGCCTATATGACCGATGCCGGCATGTGCGGCGATTATGATTCCTCCATCGGCATGGAAAAGGAAGAACCGATCAACCGGTTCCTGTCGCGGATTCCGAAGGGCCGTTTCGAGGCGGCGTCCGGGCCGGCGACGATCAGCGGCGTCGGCGTCGAGGTCTCCGACCGCACCGGGCTGGCCGAAAAGATCGCGCCGCTCAGGATCGGGCCGCGGCTGAGCGAAACCATGCCGGATTTCTGGAGCTGACCCAGCGGGCCGTCCTGACGTCTACAGATCCTGCTCCAGCCCCTTGATCGGCGGCCGTTCGGCATCGGCATCCGGCGGCAGCATGCCACGCTCCTTGAGCCAGGGATGAATGGCGACGGCGCGGGCGAGCGCCGCATAGGCCACTTCGGTGCGCCCCATCCGCAACAAGATGTGAAACATGCCTGACCAGGCGCCGAAATGCTGCGGTTCGAGTTCAACCGCGCGTTCAAGATCAGACAGCGCCCCGTCGGCATTGTCGCGCAGGAAGCGGGCAAAGGCCCTCTGGTTCCAGCCCTCGGCATAGTCCGGCGCATCGCGGACAGCGATGTCGAAGGCGGTTTCCGCGGCTTCGAAATCATAGCTCTCGCGACGCTCCATGCCATGATCTATGGCATCGCGGATTTCCAGTGTCGGCGCCTGGTCGAGCCACCAGCGCCAGATCGCGTTCTCGGCTTCGCGTCCCTCTTGCTCGGTCCTGGCCGCCTTCAATGCCGCAAACAGCCTGTCGCGTTGACTGGCGGTGTCCGCCAGCAGCACTGACGGGCTTGCAGCAGCCACGGCCAGCATCGCGAGGTGGCCCAGAACATTGCGCCGCGTGATCATCAGATCCCCTTCAGAACCAGAATGGTCGGCTGGCGCGGCAGGCTGCGGGCGGAAATGGTGAAGCTGTCGGCATTGACGTAATCGACCAGAAACCGGTCACCCATCATGGTGATGAAGGACGACAGCGGCGCGCCGCGACGGTGCATCGGCAACAGGATCGAGGATTGCAGGCGCCGGGCAAGCCCGGTCATGCCCTCATGGCTCAGGGTCAATCCGCCATCGACCGGCACCATGACAATGTCGAGCCGCCCGATCTGCGCGAAATGCCGGTCCTCCAGTGGATGATGCAGATGCCCCAGATGACCGATGCACAGATCGGCGACCTCGAAAATGAAGATCGAATTGCCGTCGGGCTCCATGGTGCCGAAATTGCGGATGTCGGTGGTGACATTGCGAATGTAGACATCGTCCACCACCAGATGGTGCTCAGCCGGGCTCTGGTCGAAATTCCAGCCGCGCAGCACATGGTCAATCCGCTCGTCCGGCGCCAGGGTGAAATGCGAGGAATGCGCCTTGTTCATGGTGACGACATCGGGAATGGAGACGCGTCCGGCCCAGCCGTTGAAATCGGTGGCAATGGTGATGCCGGCCGGTGTGGTGATCACATAGGTGGAATGGCCGGCAAACATGATCTCGACTTCGCCGGATCCGGCTGCCGCGAGCTGAACCCGCCCGGAGACGGTATCGGCCGGCGTCAGATTGGCATAGGTCACGCCGGGCAGCGACTGGGCCACGGCCATGCACTGGCTGAACGGGCGCTGGCCCTCCTGGGCTGTGGCAGGGGATCCCAGAAACAAGGTGGCGGCAACAAGAATGAAGGCTTTGATACGGGGCATGATGGTGGCTCCGTGGCTGATGTCTTTCACTTGGCTAAGTGTAGGGCAGTCTGACGCAAGGTAAAGACCTGTCTTCAGTCCGATATGGTGCGACCCTAGCCAGTCATGTGCTGCCATCGTTGTTTCAGCGCGGCGTAATTGTCCTCAGGCTGGCGTTCATAACTGATCTCGTCGGCGCTGATCGCCATGAATTTCTGTTTCGAACTGGCCCAGATGTGTCCGGCGGGCATCAGCCAGGAAGTGTCATCCAGCGTGCCGGCCTTGATGTTGATCTCCTCCGAGCCGCTGGTGCCGTGCCAGATGCGGACGCCGCAATCGGGACAGAACCAGCCCTGGCGCTGTTTGCCGGATTCACTTTCGCGGCTCATGCACCGCAGGCCCGGGTCGATATCGAGACCCTCGCTCCGGATCCGCAGGCTCTCGCCAAAGGCCGAGGAGGTCTGCCGCTGGCACTCGGAGCAGTGGCACAGATAAAACACCAACGGCCGCGCCCGCAGCCGGTAGCGGATCCTGCCGCATTGGCAGCCGCCGCTCAGGGGCAGGGGCGGGACGATGGTGTGATGCATGGCCGGAACCTTCTGGACGAATTGGAGTAAGCAATTTATAAGGCGGGCAACCCAAGTCCAGAGCAAACCACAGAGGCGTCATGGCCGGCCATTCACAATTTAAAAACATCATGCACCGCAAGGGACGGCAAGACGCCGTCCGTTCCAAGATGTTCTCCAAGCTGGGGCGCGAAATCACCGTCGCCGCCAAGATGGGCGCGCCCGATCCGGCGATGAACCCGCGGCTGAGACTGGCGATCCAGAACGCCAAGGCGCAGTCGATGCCCAAGGACAACATCCAGCGCGCCGTCAACAAGGCGACCGGTGGCGACAGCGAGAATTATGATGAAGTGCGTTACGAGGGCTATGGCCCGGGCGGCGTTGCCGTCATCGTCGAGGCGCTGACCGACAACCGCAACCGCACGGCGTCGAATGTGCGCGCGGCGTTCACCAAATCCGGTGGCGCGCTGGGCGAAACCGGCTCGGTGGGCTTCATGTTCTCGCGCGTCGGCGAAATCATCTATCCGCCGGAAGCCGGCGACGCCGACGCGATCATGGAAGCCGCCATCATGGCCGGCGCCGAAGACGTGACCAGCAGCGAAGACGAACACAACATCATCTGCGCCTTCGAGGATATCGGCGAAGTCTCCACCGCGCTGGAAGAGGCGCTCGGCGAAGCGCAGTCGATCCGCGCAATCTGGAAGCCGCAGACCACGGCGCCGGTCGACGAGGACAAGGCGGAATCGGTGCTCAAGCTGATCGCCACGCTCGACGACGACGATGACGTGCAGAACGTCTATGCCAATTTCGAAGTCTCCGACGAAGTCATGGCCAAGCTCTCGGCCTGACCGGTCAGACTGCTGCAGACAATCAACCGCCGGCCTCCAGGGCCGGCGGTTTTGTCTTGTTCAGAGCGTTTCGCGCATCTCGCCGAAGAGATCGACCGATTTCAGCCGTGCGTCGAGCGAATGGATCGGCATCGAGATCATGATCTCGTCGGCCCTTGTGGCCTTGATGAAATCCTGCATCTGCGCCTTGGCGCTTTCGGGCCCGCCGACGATGGCATAGCGCAGCATGTGCTCGACATTGATCTTTTCCATCTCGTTCCAGTAGCCATCCATGGATGCGATCGGGCGGGGCATTTTCCCGCGCGTGTTGCGGCGCATGTTGACAAAGCTCTGCTGCAGGGTGGTGAACAGATGCGCGGCCTCATCATCGGTGTCGGCCATCACGCCCATCACGGCGGCCATGACGAAGGGCGCGTCGAGTTGGGCGGACGGGGTGAACTTGTCGCGATAGATATCGAGCGCTTCCAGCAGCATGTCGGGTGCGAAATGCGAGGCGAAGGCATAGGGAAGGCCAAGTGCTGCAGCCAGATGGGCGCTGTAGATGCTCGATCCGAGAATCCACAGCGGCACATGCGAGCCGGCGCCGGGGATGGCGATCAGTTTGGTGTCGTCGGGCTCGCCCAGCCAGTGCTGCAATTCGAGAATGTCATCGGGGAAGCTCTGGGCCCCGGTTTCCAGATTGCGCCTGAGCGCGCGGGCGGTGTTCATGTCGGTGCCCGGCGCGCGGCCGAGGCCGAGATCGACGCGACCTGGAAACAGCGCTTCGAGCGTTCCGAACTGTTCGGCAATGACCAGCGGCGCGTGGTTGGGCAGCATGATGCCGCCAGAGCCGATGCGGATAGTGCTGGTCGCCCGTCCGGCCTCGGCGATCACCAGCGCTGTCGCCGCACTGGCAATGCCTTTCATGCCGTGATGCTCGGCAAGCCAGAACCGGGTGTAACCGGCGTCCTCGGCGCGCTTGGCCATCAGCGGAGTTGCGGCCAGCGCATCGCTGACGGTGCCGCCTTCGACGATGGGGCAGAGATCGAGAATTGAAATCGCGGTCATGAAGTGTCTTTCGAAGCTGTGCAGGGGGCTGTGAATTACTTCCCACCATGTAGGACGTCACCGGTGGAAAGCCAAAAACTGTTTCGTGATCAGGAGGTTTGTTTTTGCTTTGTTCACATTTTGATGGAAAGGTCGGACGCAGGAAGCTAGGGTTTTTTGATGAGAGAAGCGATTCGAATTATCGGGATTGATCCCGGCTTGCGGAACACCGGCTGGGGTGTTGTCGAGAGCCTCGGCAATTCCCTGCATTTTGTCGCCTCCGGCACGGTGAAGTCCGATGCCAAGCTCGATCTCGCCTCTCGGCTGATGCAGCTTTACGACGGTCTTGAAACTGTCCTGCATGAATATCAGCCGTTCGAGGCGGCGGTGGAAAACACCTTCGTCAACAAGGACGCCACCGCGACGCTGAAGCTCGGCCAGGCCCGTGGCATTGCCATGGTGGTGCCGGCACGCGCCGGATTGCGGGTTGCCGAATATGCGCCCAATGCGGTCAAGAAGGCGGTGATCGGCGTCGGCCATGGTGACAAGAAACAGATCGTGATGATGGTCAAGATGCTGATGCCGAAGGCCAGTTTTGACAGCGAACATGCTGCCGACGCTCTGGCGATCGCCATCTGTCATGCGCATCACCGCACATCGCCGGCCTGGCGCATGGCGGCGGAATGATCTAGCCTATTTGTTCTTGACATGTTCTCTTGGTTCCGACATTTTCCTACAAATTCAAACCGGGAAAATGCGATGCGCGTGTCGGAAAAAGGCCAGATTACAATCCCCAAACACCTCCGGGAACGGGCTGGAATCGCGCCGAATTCCGAGGTGACGGTGGATTTTGACGGCGGAAGACTGATCATTGCGGCAGCCGACCGGCAGGAGGAGAAAGCCAATCGCGCCCGGCTGGAGCAATTCATGCAGGCCTTGCGCAGGCTGGAAGGAACCGGCGATCAATCGATCGATGCCGATCAATTGATGCAGATGACGCGGGACCGGTGATGCGGGTGCTTGTGGACACCAATGTGCTGGTGGATGTGGCAGTCGGCGATCCTGCCTGGGCCGATTGGTCGCAAACGGCACTGACGCAGGCTTTCGAGCGCAGGCTGGTCATCAATCCGATCGTCTTTTCCGAGTTCAGCGTGCGTTACGAGAGCTATGACGCGGCGATCCAGGCGCTTGATCTGGACGAATCCAGCGGGAGAACCTGCCCTGGGAGGCGGCCTTTGCCGCAGGTCAGGCGTTCAGGCTCTACCGGATGAGGGGAGGGCGCGGGGAGAAGGTGCTGCCGGATTTTTTCATCGGTGCGCATGCCGCCGTGCGCGGCTATTCCGTTTTGACCCGTGATCCGCAAGGCTACAGAGCCTATTTCCCCGATGTCGAGGTGATTTCGCCCGACACCCATCCGTGAGAGTTCAATGATCGGCAAACTCAAGGGCAGCATTGAAGAAATCGCAGAGGACCATGTGCTCATCGATGTGCACGGGGTCTGTTACGTGGCCTATTGTTCGGCGCGCACGCTGTCGCGGCTTGGCTCGGCCGGCGAGGCGGCGGTGCTGTTCATCGAGACCTATGTGCGTGAGGACCAGCTCAGGCTGTTCGGTTTCGAAAGCCAGCTCGAGCGCGAATGGTTCCGGCTGCTGCAAAGCGTCCAGGGCGTTGGCGCCAAGGTGGCGCTGGCGGTGCTTTCGACGCTGACGCCGTCCGATCTCGCCAATGCGATCGCCTTGCAGGACAAGGCCACCGTGGCGCGCGCGCCGGGCATCGGCCCGAAAGTGGCGCAGCGCATCGTCACCGAACTCAAGAACAAGGTTCCCGCCTATGCCGTTGACGCCGGGGAGGCCATGGGGCTGAAACAGGAACTGGGCGAAGGCGTGGCCGCCGCACCGGTGGCCGATGCGGTGTCGGCATTGACCAATCTGGGCTATTCCCGCGATCAGGCCGCCAATGCGGTGGCTGCGGCGATGAAGCTTGCCGGTGAGGACGTCGATTCAGCCAAGCTGATCCGGTTGGGGCTGAAGGAACTGGCCCGGTAGGGCTTTCCTTGCAAGAAGATTTATTCCTTACTATTATAACAGGTAAGGAATATGCGTAGAGGTAAGGAAATGGGCATCGAATCCAAGATTACCAGCAAGGGTCAGACGACGATTCCGATCGAGGTGCGGGACTATCTCAAGATCGGCGCGGGCGATCGCATCGGCTATGAATTCGTCAAGGGCAAGGTTGTGCTGGTTCCAAAGAACCGAAGCGCGCTCGATTTTGCAGGCGTTCTCTTCGAGCCGGATCGCGCGCCGGTTTCAGTGGAGACCATGAACGAGGCAATCGGCGAGGTCATTTCCGATCGGTACGAGCACTCGCATGATCGGGATTGACACCAACATCATCGTCCGGCTTCTGACCCGGGATGACAAGACGCAATTTGATGCTGCGGTAGCACTGGTCAAGGCCAGCGGCGCCGACAGACCGCTCTTCGTCAACCCGATGGTCATTGCCGAGACCATCTGGGTGCTGGAACGGGTGTACAAGACTGATCGGGAAACCGCGCGCAGCCAGGTGGCGGGTTTGCTCGACACGGTGGAAATCAAGGTGCCGGAGATGTTGCATATGAAAAACTGGGCCGAATGGCTGCATTCGCCACATCCGGATTTTTCCGATGTCGTCATCGCCGGGATCAACCGGGACAATGGCTGCGAGAAGACCATGACCTTTGACAAAAAGGCCGCCGCATCCGTGCCCGGCATGGAGTTGTTGTCGTGAGCGAATCCGACCGTTTGATCGATGCTGAAAAGCGTGGCGAGGACATCGACACGACGCTGCGGCCGCAGTCGCTGGACGAGTTCACCGGCCAGGCCGATGCGCGCGCCAATCTCAAGGTGTTCATCGAGGCGGCCAAGAACCGCGGCGAAGCGCTCGACCATGTGCTGTTTGTCGGCCCGCCCGGTCTCGGCAAGACCACGCTGGCGCAGATCATGGCCAAGGAGCTGGGGGTGAATTTTCGCTCCACCTCCGGTCCGGTGATCGCCAAGGCCGGCGATCTGGCGGCGCTTCTGACAAATCTTGAAGACCGCGATGTCTTGTTCATCGACGAGATCCACCGGCTCAGTCCGGCGGTCGAGGAAATCCTCTATCCAGCGATGGAGGATTTCCAGCTCGACCTGATCATCGGCGAAGGCCCGGCGGCGCGCTCGGTGAAAATCGACCTGTCGCGCTTTACCCTGGTGGCGGCCACCACCCGGCTGGGGCTGTTGACCAATCCGCTGCGCGACCGGTTCGGCATTCCGGTGCGGCTGCAGTTCTACACCGTTGCCGAGCTTGAGCTGATCGTGCGCCGTGGCGCCCGCATCATGGGGCTGGGCATGACTGACGAGGGCGCTCTGGAGATTGCCCGCCGGTCGCGGGGCACGCCGCGCATTGCCGGGCGGCTGCTCAGGCGCGTTAGGGATTTTGCCGAAGTGGCAAAGGCCGAGGCCGTCACCCGGGCCATCGCCGATGAAGCGCTGACCCGGCTTTCGGTCGACAGCATCGGGCTCGACCAGCTCGACCGGCGCTATCTCGACATGATCGTGCGCAATTTCGGCGGCGGCCCGGTGGGGATCGAAACCATTGCCGCCGGCCTGTCGGAGCCGCGCGATGCCATCGAGGACATCATCGAGCCCTATCTGATCCAGCAGGGGTTCCTGCAGCGCACGCCGCGCGGAAGGGTGCTGACCCAGCGCGCCTGGGGTCATATGGGGCTCAACCCGCCCGGGGATCTCGCCGCCACCCAGGCCAGCCTGTTTGAAGAGGAATGAATGCTCACGCGCCGGACCTTTCTCAAGACAATGCTTGTCGGAGCTGTGGGCCTGACCGGTCTCGCTGCCTATCCATTTGTCGAAGTGCTCGCCAGACCTCGCGTGACGCGCTACTCGCTCAAGCCGCCCGGCTGGACAGACGGATTGAAGCTTCGGATCTGCGCGCTTGCCGACTTTCACGCCTGCGAGCCGTGGATGAACCTGTCACGCATCAAGTCGATTTGTGAGAAGGCAAATTCGCTTGAGGCAGACATTATTCTCCTGCTGGGGGACTATGCTGCGGGAACGCGGCTGGTGAGTGATTACGTTAATTCCGCGGACTGGTCTCGCGCACTGGCGTCTCTTCAGGCACCCCTCGGTGTCCACGCCATTCTTGGCAATCACGACTATTGGGAAGACCTCGCTTTCCAGAAAGATCAGCGGTCGGAAAACATCGCGGCCAGTGCGCTACGAAAAGCGGGAATTGCGACTTATATCAACGATTCAGTTCGGTTGGAGAAGGATGGGCGCCCTTTCTGGATTGCGGGACTTGGCGATCAATTGGCGCTCCTGCCGGGATCAGGCTCTGGACGATCGTCTGTCGTCGGGATCGATGATCTCCGCGGGACGCTGTCGCAGGTAACTGACGAAGCTCCTGTTCTCCTTATGGCGCATGAACCGGATATTTTTCCCAGTGTACCGGACAGGGTAAGCCTTACGCTGTGCGGTCACACTCATGGCGGTCAGGTCAACATATTCGGTTGGCGACCGGCGGCGGCGTCCGCAGGGTCGCGGCGGTATCCACTCGGTCACTACCGTGAGGAAAATCGCGACATGATCGTGTCCAAGGGCTTGGGCTGTTCGATACTTCCGGTACGGATCGGCGCTTGGCCGGAAATCTTGCTCATTGAGTTAGGCTAAGCACTGCTGTGGTTTTTTTCAGCAATGGCCAACCTCCAGGTATCCAGCCAAGCCGTCTGATTTTGCTCGTATCCATCTCGGCCACACCCGACTTGTCTGCCGCAAGTGGGAGCGCTGGAGAGCCTGGATTGTTCTGGTGCAGCGTTTCAAGCAGGTCGCACGTGTCAGCTACAAGGTCAGAGACATTGAATGCCTGGCCACCGATCTTTTTCAGCTCGGATTCCAGCATCAGCCGCACGGCTTGGCCGACATCGTGGCCATGAACTTCTGAACCTGCGCGAACCGGTATCTCGCGGCCAGCAAGGAAATCGGCGAACAACGTGTCCCACTTGTTTGGGCGCAATTCGCCATAAACTCCAGTCAAACGCAGACCTGATGTAACAAAATCTGGCGCATTCAACCCTGCAAGCGCCCGTTCACCCAGAAGCTTGATCTCGCCGTATAGCGAGGCCGGCTGCAGATCGAGGGTTTCCGTCAGCCGGGTGCCCGGGGGCACACCGTCATAGACCGCGCGGCTGGACAAAAACACTACACGCCGGACGTCCGCGCGCTTCGCGGCTTCGAACAGATTGATCGTTCCCTCAACGTTGCTGCGCCGGAAACGGGCCGGATCATCGCCTTCGCCACCACGATAGCGTCCGGGCAGGTGATCGAAGGCTGCATGGATGAAGGCATCCACATCTGCGAACATGTCACCGGGGCTCCGGTCCGGATCGAGGCTGAGCGGGCGGAATTCGACGGGTTTCGAAAACAGCCCGCCTGCCGGCGGGGTCCGCCCGCCGACCACGATCTCATAGTTTGCGTCCAGCAAAGCTTCGACAATGTAGCGGCCGACCAGGCCGGTGCCGCCGGAAATCAGTGCCTTCATGCGTTCGCGACCGCGATTGGGCCTGCAAGCGAAGCAATGTCGGGGATCGCCTCGCCCTCATAAAAGGCCTGCCAGAGATCGATCAGCGGCTTGAGCTCTGCTGATCTCGGATGGCCCGCCTCCCAGGGTTTTTCATACTGGTAATGCAGCACGCCGATCTGCTTCCAGTCCCACAGCTCCGGCAGGTTGAACCAGACATATTGCAGCATGTTCATGAACACCGGCAGCCCGTGCCAGTCGGGAAAGAACGTCTCCAGAAAGGTCTGGTCGGTGCGCCGCCAGAAAACTTCCGGCTGGTCAAGCATGTCCAGCATGGCGGCGAAAGTCGCCTCAGATGGACGGGCGACAAAGACGCCGGAATTGAGCCGGTGAAAATCGCCCAGGCTCTCATAGACATTGGGGGCGGCGGAAAATTCCGGATAGTCAAACAGCCTGTCGATGTTGCGCAGCACCAGCGCGTCGGCATCAATAAAGACGCAAGCCTCGTACTCGGTGAGTTGCCAGAGCCGCAGCTTGCAGAAATTGTCGAGCGGCGAATGGAAGGCCGGCTTGCGGCCTTTTGCAAAGGGCGCTGCTGCATGCAGATTGCCGCGGGCATGGCGCTGGTTGAAGGCGTCCGACAGCGGCAAATGATCGACCTCGACCAGCCGGCAGCCAAGCGCTGCGAGCGGCGCCAGATCGGCCCCGACCACAGCGCCGGTGTGCAGCACCACGATATCGGCAGCACTTCCGCTCAGGCCGATCGATCGGGCCAGCGCCACAGCCCCCATGGCGTAATCCGCATTGGTGACAAGCGTGACAAAGGCGCGCGCGGAAGCGGCCTTGCCGCCCTGCACGCCCGTCTGCGTCGCTGCCACTTTGCTCATGAGACGGATTTGAGCTTCTTGCCTTCGGGATCGCGGTTGATCGACGTGGCAATGTCCTTGGTCCAGGCCGAGACGGCGGGAACCCGCGAGCGGTCGACGCGATAGGCGAACTTTTTGGCCACATCGACAACTTCGCCCAGCAGCCCTTGCTTCAGCGTCGTCGGCTCAAGCCCCAGCTCGAGGAATTTCTCGTTGTGAACGACGAGATCGTTTTCCGCCGCTTCCTTGCGCGGATTGGGCAGCCAGGCGATCTCGGCGCCGGTCATGGCGGAAATCATCCTGGCCAGATCGCGCACCCGGTGGGTCTCGGTCATCTGGTTGAAGATCTCGACCTTGGAGCCGCGCGCCGGCGGATTGCTCAATGCGATCTCGATGCAGCGCACCGAATCCTGGATGTGGATGAAGGCGCGGGTCTGGCCACCGGTGCCGTGCACGGTGAGCGGATAGCCGATCGCCGCCTGGATCAGGAAACGGTTGAGCACTGTGCCATAGTCGCCGTCATAATCGAACCGGTTGACCAGCTGGTCATGCCGCCGGGTCTGGTCGGTGTGGGTGCCCCAGACAATGCCCTGGTGCAGATCGGTGATCCTGAGCGCGTCGTTCTTGGCGTAGAACTGGAAGATCAGCTGATCGAGGCATTTGGTCATGTGGTAGATTGAGCCGGGATTGGCCGGATACAAAATGTCCTGCTGCACCGTCTCGCCATCCATGGTCTCGATGCCGACCGGCAGATAGCCCTCGGGGATGGCAGCACCGACGGTGGAATAGCCATAGACGCCCATGGTGCCCAGATGCACCAGATGTGCGTCGAGGCCCAGTTCGACCATGGCATTGAGCAGATTGTGGGTGGCATTGACGTTGTTGTTGACGGTGTAATTCTTGTGGCGGTCGCTTTTCATCGAATAGGGGGCGGCGCGCTGTTCGGCGAAATGCACGATGGCGTCGGGACGCTCTTCGGCCAGCCAGTTTTTCAGCACATCATAGTCGCGGGCCAGGTCGATGAGATGGAAATGGATCTTGCGACCGGTCTCGGCATGCCAGATCCGGGTGCGTTCCTGGATCGAATCCATCGGGGTGAGCGACTGCACCCCGAGTTCGGTGTCGATCCAGCGGCGCGACAGGTTGTCGATGATGTGGATCTCATGTCCGGCGTTGGACAGGTGCAGTGCCGTTGGCCAGCCAACAAAGCCGTCGCCGCCCATGATTGCAATCTTCATCGATGATTCTCCTGTGCCCATCCGGTTTCAATCCTGATAGATCGGTTTTATGACAGAATGACGATTGCCCCCAAATGCATCGGATGGCTGTGAAAAAACAAGGGGCAATATGCCAGCGAGGTTTGAAAACATGGATGAATCCCTGTCGGGACACCTGGCTGACGGCGGCCACCGGCTGACGCAGCGGGTCTATTACGAGGACACGGATTTTTCCGGTTTCGTCTATCACGCCCGCTACCTGCACTTCTTCGAACGCGGCAGAACCGATTACATCCGGCTGCTGGGTGTGTCGCAGGGTGCGCTGCATGCCGGCGCCGAGCCGGCGGACGCCGTGGCCTTTGTGGTGCGGCGCATGGAGATCGATTTCAAGGCACCGGCGCGGATGGATGATGTGCTGACCATTCTCACCACGCCGGCCGAGATCCGCGGCGCGCGGATGCAGTTGCAACAGATCATCAAGCGCGGCGATGACACCCTGGCGCTGGCGGCGGTCACTGTCGCGGTGGTCAATGGCCATGGCCGGGCGCGACGGTTGCCCGAGGCGCTGCTGGCGCGTTTGAGTGGCGACCAGGTCGCCTGAACTCCCATCGAAAGGATGATCGCCTTGGTGGTCACGACGCAAGAAGAGCTGGAAAAGCTCAGAGAGATCGGGCGCATATGCGCCAACACCATACAGGTGATGGCCAGGGCGATGGAGCCGGGCATGACCACCCGCGAGCTGGATCTGGTCGGACGGCAGTATCTCGAGGCGCATGATGCGCTCTCGGCGCCGGAATTCTGTTACGAATTTCCGGGCGCCACCTGCATTTCGGTCAATGAGGAAGTGGCCCACGGCGTTCCCGGAGACCGCGTCATCGCGCCCGGCGATCTCGTCAATATCGATGTGTCTGCGCTCAAGGACGGCTATTTCGGCGACACCGGCGCCTCCTTTGGCGTTGCTCCGGTGGCGCAGAAGACCGCGCGCCTGCTGCGTGACGGAAAACGGGCGCTGTCGACGGGGCTCACCCAGGTCAGAAGCGGCGCCGGCTATGGCGCCATCGGTGACGCGGTCGGCAAATTCGCCAGGAAGAATGGCTATACGCTCATCCGCAATCTCGCCAGCCACGGTGTCGGCCAGTCCCTGCATGAAGATCCCACGGAAATCGCGACCTGGCCCGACCGGCACGAAAAGCGCGTGATGAAGGAAGGCCAGGTCTTCACCGTCGAGCCGTTCCTGTCCCTGGGCGCCACCTTCGCCGAAGACGACGACGAGGGCTCAAGCTGGACCCTGCACTCGGTTCCGCGCGCCTTGACGGTGCAATTCGAGCACACGGTCGTTGCCGGCCGCAACGGTCCGATCATCCTCACATTTCCCGATTGATGCGGCCCGGTTTGCCCCCGTCGCATTAAAACCGAGTCCTAACGGAACCTTAACCATAATTATTTATTACCTGAACCGTTAGGATTGCGCGGATTGGGTGCGCCATCCTTTGACCAAAATTGACCGCGAGAAGGACTGGAAAGTGAATAGGCGAAGGTCACTCACTTCTGGACTCCCGGCAAAAGTGACGTCTTGGCCGCCCGGTGACAAAACCGGGCGTTTGGATTTGAGGGTTATTTGAATGGAACAAGTAGGACTTGCGGCAACCAGCGAAGTGACGCTCTGGTCGCTCTTCATGCAGGCCGGGTTCGTGGTCAAGTTCGTGATGCTCGGCCTGATCGGCGCATCGATATGGACCTGGGCCATTGTCGCCGACAAGTGGATCTCGTTCGGCAAATTCCGCCGCCAGCTTGACCAGTTCGAACAGGTGTTCTGGTCGGGACAGTCACTGGAAGAGCTGTACCGGACGCTGTCGGACCGCAAGTCCGTCGGCATGAGCGCCATTTTCGTCTCGGCTATGCGCGAGTGGAAGAAATCCTTCGAGCGCGGCGCCAAATCGCCGATCGGTCTGCAGATGCGCATCGACAAGGCCATGGATGTGACCTTGGCGCGCGAAGCCGATGCGCTTGAATCCAAGCTCGGCTCGCTGGCGACCATCGGCTCGGCGGCACCGTTCATCGGACTTTTCGGCACCGTGGTCGGCATCATGACCTCGTTCCAGGCCATTGCCGGCTCGAAATCGACCAATCTCGCCGTGGTCGCGCCCGGCATCGCCGAGGCCCTGCTGGCGACCGCCATCGGTCTGCTGGCGGCCATTCCGGCGGTGATCGCCTACAACAAGTTTTCCTCCGATGCGGCCAAGCTGTCGGCCCGCATGGAAGGCTTCACCGACGAGTTCTCCGGCATCCTCTCCCGCCAGATCGACGAGCGCCAGAACGCCCGTCAGGCCGCGGAATAGGGGGCCGGGATGGGCATGTCCGCACAAGGTCGTTCCGGCGGCGGCTCGCGCCGCGGACGCCGCGGTGGCCGCAAGCAGCTGTTGAGCGAAATCAACGTCACGCCGTTTGTCGACGTGATGCTTGTGCTGCTGATCATCTTCATGGTCGCCGCGCCGCTGCTCACCGTCGGCGTGCCGATCGACCTGCCGGAAACGGCGGCAAAGGCATTGAATTCCGACACCCAGCCGATCACGGTTTCGGTGAATTCGGATGGCCAGATCTATCTGCAGGAAACCGAAATCCCGATCGAGGAAGTGGTGGCCAAGCTCGAGGCCATCGCCACCACCGGCTACAAGGAACGGATCTATGTCCGGGGCGACACCAATGCGGATTATGGCACCGTCATGAAAGTGATGGCGCGCATCTCCGCGGCCGGATTTACCAATCTCGGCCTGGTCACGCTTCAGGAACAGGACAGTTGACGGCGCGCTGATGAAGGGAAGCCTGGCGACATCAACAGTTTTGCACATTGCGGTGCTCGGCTTCGCATTGTCGACCTTCAGCGCGCCGAAGACGCTTGAGGTGGAGAATGTGGAGTCCTTCCCCGTCGCCATCGTGCCGATCGAGGAAATCACCCAGATCCAGCAGGGCGAAAAGACCGCGCCGCTGGCAGAAAAATCCGCGCCGATTCCCACCGCCCGGCCCGATCCCGTGGCTGATGCGCAGAATGTCGGCGACAACAGCGTTGATCTGAACCCGGCGAAGGCCGCCAAGCCGAGCCCCAAGGAAGTGGTGTCGGAAGCGCCGCCCAAGCCTGCGGAAAAACCTGCGCCCAAGCCGGAACCGAAGCCCGAGCCCAAACCGGAGGCCCCGGCGCCAGAGCCCGTGCCCGAGCCCGTGAAGGTGACCGAGCCCAAGCCCGCTGAAAAACCGGCGCCGACACCGCCGGTGGAAAAGCCCGTCGCCCAGGAAAAGCCTGCCGAGCCCAAGCCGGCGCCGGTGGAAGTCGCGGCCCTGCCGGCCGAAACCAAGCCTGACCCGGTGGCCGAGGCAATCTCCGAGGCGGCCCCGCCGCAACCCGAATTTGCCGCCCTGCCCAGCGCCGGTCCGGTGCCGCAGGCCCGACCCGAACCGCCCAAGCCGGAGCAGCCGAAGGTTGCGGCCAAGCCGGCGGCCTCGGAATCGGCGTCGTCGAAGCAGAGCGATTTCAATGCCGACGCGGTTGCGGCCCTGCTCAACAAGCAGGAGGCTGCCGGCGGCGGCGCCAAGCGCTCCACCGAGACGGCATCACTCGGCGGAACCCAGACCACGCGCGGCAACACTTTGAGCCAGAGCGAAATGGATGCGCTGCGCGGCCAGATCCAGAAATACTGGAGCATCATTCCGGGCATGGCCGATGGCGGTGATGTCCGGGTGATCGTCAAGATGCGGCTCGACCTGACCGGCAACATCGTCGGCCAGCCGGATGTGACCGCCACGGGCGGATCGGCTGCGACCCGCAGCACACTCGCCGGCAGCGCCCGGCGCGCGGTGCTTCAGGCCCAGCCGTACCAGTTGCCCAAAGAGAAATTTGATTCATGGTCCGAAGTGATCGTGAATTTCGACCCCAGCCAGATGTTCTAGGCGGGGTACAAGACTGTGACAGAAATGGCGCTGAAAGGCTGCATTATGAAAATGATCAACCGAATTCTTGTCCTGCCATTGGTGATGGCCGCTGCACTTGCCGTGTTTGCGGCGAGCCCGGCGCGCGCCGTGGTGGAAATCGATATCAACCGCGCCAATGTCGAGCCGTTGCCGATCGCCATCACCGATTTCATCTCGAATGACGCCGTGGGCGCGCAGATCGCCGAGGTTGTCGCCGCCGATCTGAAGCGCTCCGGCCTGTTCGCGCCGATCGCCAAGGCTGCCTTTATCGAAAAGATCTCCAATCCCGATGTCGCGCCGCGCTTTGCCGACTGGAAGGTGATCAATGCCCAGGCGCTGGTCACCGGCCGGCTGGTGCGCGAGGCCGATGGCCGGCTGCGCGCCGAATTCCGCCTGTGGGACACATTCGCCAGCCAGCAGCTTTCCGGCGAGCAGTTCTTCACCCGTCCGGAAAACTGGCGCCGGGTCGCCCATATCATCGCCGACGCCATCTATGAGCGGCTGACCGGTGAAAAGGGCTATTTCGACAGCCGCGTGGTGTTTGTTTCCGAAAGCGGCCCGAAGATCGACCGCAAGAAGCAGCTGGCGATCATGGACCAGGACGGCGCCAATCTGCGCATGCTGACCAATGCCAATGACATCGTGCTGACGCCGCGGTTCTCGCCATCGCGCCAGGAAATCACCTATATGTCGTTCGAGGGCGGTCAGCCGCGGGTCTATCTGCTGCAGCTCGAGACCGGCCAGCGCGAACTGGTCGGCAATTTCCCCGGCATGACATTCTCGCCGCGGTTCTCGCCGGACGGCCAGAAGGTGATCATGAGCCTTCAGCAGGAAGGCAATGCCAATATCTACACCATGGACCTGCGCTCGCGGGCGACGACACGGCTGACCAGCACGGCGGCGATCGACACCTCGCCCTCCTATTCGCCCGACGGCACCCAGATCGTCTTCGAAAGTGACCGCGGCGGCCGCCAGCAGCTCTATGCCATGGGCGCGGACGGCTCCAACCAGCGCCGGGTGTCCTTCGGTGACGGCTCCTATTCAACCCCGGTCTGGTCGCCGCGCGGCGATCTGATCGCCTTTACCAAGCAGTCGGGCGGCAAGTTCTCCATCGGCGTGATGCGCACCGACGGCTCCGGTGAACGGATCCTGACCACCGGGTTTCACAATGAAGGACCGACCTGGGCGCCCAATGGCCGGGTGCTGATGTTCTTCCGCCAATCTGCCGGCGCCGGCGGGCCGCAGATCTATTCCATCGACCTGACCGGTTACAATGAGCAGCTTGTGCCGACACCGACCTATGCGTCGGATCCGGCATGGTCGCCGTTGCTGGAATAGAGCAAGTTCTCCGAAAGGGCGGATTTTCGCCGTGTTTGCGCCTCATTGTGCAGTCAGATCCGCCTTTCGGGACGTCGAATTAGACAAATTTAACCATGTTCCTTCAATGCCGGTTAACCGCGACCGGTTACGAATGGTCAACCAAAACTTTCAAGGAGACCGGCCATGGGCCGCATGCAAACTCTTGCCCGCAACCCGGCAATGCTCGCGCTTTTCACAGCGCTCGTGCTGACCGGCTGCGCCTCGAAAAAGAACAACCTGCCCAACAACGCGGCCGATCTCGGCCTTGCCGGCAATGCCACGCCGGGCTCGCAGCAGGACTTCACCGTCAATGTTGGTGACCGGATCTTCTTCGACACCGATTCCTCGGTGGTCCGTGCCGATGCAGCCGCAACGCTGGATCGTCAGGCGCAGTGGCTCAACCAGTATCCGAACTACCAGATCACGGTCGAAGGCCATGCCGACGAACGCGGCACCCGCGAATACAACCTTGCCCTGGGCGCCCGCCGGGCGTCTGCGACACGGCAGTATCTCGCCACCCGTGGTGTTGCGGCAAACCGCATCAACACCATTTCCTACGGCAAGGAACGCCCGGTGGCGGTCTGTGACGACATTTCCTGCTGGTCGCAGAACCGTCGCGCAGTCACGGCCCTTGGCGGCGCCGGCAGCTAAAAGCTGATCCTGTTTGCAGGCGAGAGGGCGGCCATCGGGTCGCCCTCTTTGCGTTGGATTGGGACATGACCATAGTTTGGCCTGTTTGTGCGTTGATTTGAGGACCCGCCATGCGGTATTCGATATATCCGGGCGATTGCCCGTGTAATGAGGTCAGGCAGATGAAGATCATTCCAAGATTGCTAACCGTGGTGGCGCTCGGCGCCCTCGCGTTTCCGGTCAATGCGGCGCCGCTGTTGTCCGGATTTGAACGAAGCGCGCCGCTCCCGCCGGCCGGGATCAGCTCCGCAGCCCCCGAACAGGCTCCGCTGGTTCTGGCGCAGTCGGGCGATCCCGTGTTCCGCATCGGTCAGCTCGAAGAGCAGATTCGCGCTCTCAACGGCCGCATCGAGGAACTCGGGTTCCAGATGCTGCAGATGCAGGAGCAGATGCGGCAGATGCAGCAGGACAACGAGTTCCGCTTCCAGGAACTCGAAAAGGGTGGCAGCCAGCGCAGCGACGCCGGCTCGATCATGACGCTGCCCGACAGCGGCGATCAGGCCACCGCGTCGACCGGGCAGGGCGAATTGGGCACCGGCGCGCCTGCGACCGATCTCGGATCGATCCAGTTCGACGACAAGGGCGACCTGATCGGCGGCATCATAGAGCCCGACCGCGGCACAGACACCGCCGCGCTGTCCTCGCCCGATGACCTCTACCAGGTCGGCTACAACCACATGCTGGCCGGAGACTACGCGCTGGCCGAGCAGGTGTTCCGCGATTACGTCGCCAATCACCCCGAGGGGTCGCGGGCTGCGGATGCGATGTTCTGGCTTGGCGAAGCCCAGTATTCGCAGGGCAACTACCAGGATTCGGCCAAGACATTTCTCGATGCCCACAAGCAGTATCCGCGCGCCGACAAGGGCGCTGACGCGCTGCTCAAACTCGGCATGTCGCTGGCCAAGCTCGACAACCGCGATACCGCCTGCGCCACCCTGCGCGAAGTCCTGATCCGCTATCCCGGCGCCTCCGCCGCCGTGCGTGCCAAGGTCAGCGAAGAGCAGATACTGGCGAGCTGCTGAGTCCGGATTTCGGCCGATGACGCCGCCTTTGTCCGGCCGTCCGGCTCCCACGCCTTCCCGTTTCATTTCATCCCTGTCCGATTTTTTGTCCCGGCTGACCGACCGCCGGCCGCTGGGCGTGGCCGTATCCGGCGGCTCGGATCTCGCTTGGTCTGCTTCATGGCCTGGCCGGTCTTGCCGCGCCCAACAAGCTGGTGGCGCTGACGGTGGATCATGGCCTGCGCGCCGGGTCGGCGGATGAAGCCCGCCGGGTCAAGGCCCATTGCCGCCGGCTCGGCATCTGTCACGAGACGCTTGTGTGGGAGGCCGAACCACCGAAGGCCGGCCTGCAGGCCGCTGCGCGGCGGGCGCGCTACCGGCTGCTCGGCTCGGCTGCGGCGCGGCTGGGGCTCGCCGCGGTGCTGACCGCCCATACAAGTGACGACCAGGACGAGACGCTGGAAATGCGCCGGTCCCGCAGCCCGTCGGAATCTGCGCCCGGCCTTGCCGGGATTTCCCGCGCCACGCTGTTTGACGGCCGCCTGTGGGTGCTGCGCCCGCTGCTCGACGTCACCCGGGCCGAGATCCGCGCTCATCTCGCCCATGCCGGGGTGGACTGGATCGAGGATCCCTCCAACCGCGATCTCCGTTTCGAGCGGGTGCGGGTGCGCGCGCAACTCAAGGACCGGCCGGCGGCGCATGGCGGTCAGGACAGCGAAGCGATTGCTGGAGCCCGGTCCCGGCTTGCCGAATCGGCAGCTGCCTTCATCGGGGCCCGGTGCCGCGCGGGCGAGGATGAGACGATCCGCATGCGCTGCAGTCCCGGCGACGACGCGGAGGTGGTGGCGGCCGTGATTGCGGCGCTGATCGATCTGTGCGGCGGGGCGGCGCAGCCGCTCGACAGGCGCGGCAAAGCGACGCTTGCCGCCTTGGCAAAGGACTGCATCAAAGGACCTGACACGAGCCATCGGGCTGTCACCCTCGGGCGCGCGCTGCTGCGCCACAGGGGCAGGGATTTGCTGATCCGCCGGGAGAGCAGGGGGCTGGAAACCCTTGATGTTGCGCCGGGCGCCGTCGCGGACTGGGATGGTCGCTACCGGGTGCAAAATCTCGACGCAAAAGCCCGTCTGACCGTGTCTGCGGGCGGATGTGACGGTGTCTCGCCCTCGTTTGGACGCGATTTGCATCCAGAGACAGTGTGGAGCAACACACAACAGGTGATCGGCGGTTTCAGATCCCGCCGTCTCTTGGGCCGCAGCTCGGCAATCCTGCCGGTTTGCGAGTTGCCGCTGGCGCAATCCCTGGCCCGTCTGGTGCAAACCGGTGGACCGCCGCCATGTCCCTGGGACACGCCGAAAGGTGAATTGGCGTCCGCAAAGGCCGATGTGCTATGACAAAGGCATGCTGCAGCCTTGGCAATGACCTGTCGGGCTCCTATGTTGTAGGCTGAGTATTCGAAATTCGGTTGTGCGCCGGTGGCCGCTGACCATGATCCCCGAGGAAGAGCATGAACCCCAACTTCCGTAATTTTGCCCTCTGGGCAATCATCGCGCTCCTGTTGATCGCTTTGTTCAATATGTTTCAAAGCCCGAGCGAACGGACAACCGGGCGTGACATCGCCTATTCCCAGTTTCTCAAGGACATAGATTCCGGTCGTGTGCGCGATGTCACCATCATCGGCGAGAGAATCTCGGGCAACTACACCGATTCCGCCACCGGGTTTCAGACCTATTCGCCGGGCGATCCTTCGCTCGTACAGCGGTTGAGCGAGAAGAATGTGACGGTTGTCGCCAAGCCGGAAGTCGACAGCTCCAACACGCTTGTCGGCTATCTGATCTCCTGGCTGCCGATCCTGCTGATTCTCGGCGTGTGGATTTTCTTCATGCGGCAGATGCAGGGCGGCTCCCGCGGCGCGATGGGATTTGGCAAGTCGAAGGCCAAGCTTCTCACCGAAGCCCATGGCCGGGTGACATTCGCCGATGTCGCCGGTGTGGATGAGGCCAAGCAGGATCTCGAGGAAATCGTCGAGTTCCTGCGTGATCCGCAGAAGTTCCAGCGGCTCGGCGGCAAGATCCCGCGCGGCGTTCTGCTCGTGGGCCCTCCCGGCACCGGCAAGACCCTGACCGCCCGCGCTGTTGCAGGCGAGGCCAATGTGCCTTTCTTCACGATTTCCGGTTCGGACTTCGTTGAAATGTTCGTCGGCGTCGGCGCCAGCCGCGTGCGCGACATGTTCGAACAGGCCAAGAAGAACGCGCCCTGCATCATCTTCATCGACGAAATCGATGCGGTCGGCCGTCATCGTGGCGCCGGTCTCGGCGGCGGCAATGACGAGCGCGAGCAGACGCTCAACCAGTTGCTGGTCGAAATGGACGGCTTTGAAGCCAATGAGGGCATCATCCTGATCGCCGCCACCAACCGTCCAGACGTGCTGGACCCCGCGCTGATGCGTCCGGGCCGCTTTGACCGCCAGGTCGTCGTGCCGCTTCCCGACGTCAATGGCCGCGAGAAGATCCTCAAGGTCCATGTCCGCAACGTGCCGATGGCGCCGAATGTCGACCTCAAGGTGCTGGCACGCGGCACCCCCGGTTTCTCCGGTGCCGACCTGATGAACCTGGTCAATGAAGGCGCATTGCTGGCCGCACGCCGCAACAAGCGCATCGTCACCATGGCCGAATTCGAAGACGCCAAGGACAAGGTGATGATGGGAGCCGAGCGCCGCTCGACTGCCATGACCCAGGAAGAAAAGAAACTGACCGCCTATCACGAGGCCGGTCATGCCATCGTCGCGCTGCATGTTGCCGCCGCCGATCCGGTGCACAAGGCGACCATCATTCCGCGTGGTCGTGCGCTTGGCATGGTCATGCAGTTGCCGGAAGGCGACCGCTACTCGATGAGCTACAAGTGGATGGTCTCGCGTCTGGCCATCATGATGGGCGGCCGTGTCGCCGAAGAGCTGACCTTCGGCAAGGAGAACATCACCTCCGGCGCGTCTTCCGACATTGTCCAGGCCACCAAACTGGCCCGCGCCATGGTCACCGAATGGGGCTTTTCCGACAAGCTCGGTCTGGTCGCCTATGGCGAGAACCAGCAGGAAGTGTTCCTCGGCCACTCCGTGGCACAGCAGAAAAACGTGTCCGAATCCACGGCCCAGACCATCGACAGTGAAGTGCGCCGCCTGATCGATCAGGCCTATCACGAGGCCCGCGAGATCCTGACCAAGCACAAGAAGGGCTTTGTCGCCATCGCCGAAGGCCTGCTCGAATACGAGACGCTGACAGGCGAGGAAATCAAGGCGCTGATCCGCGGCGAGAAGCCTGCGCGCGACACCGATGACGACACGCCGCCCAGCCGTGGCACCGCCGTTCCGACTGCCGGTGCCAAGAAGGGCGGTGCCGGAAAGAAGGGCGACGAGCCGGACTCCGGTCTGGAACCGCAGCCTCAGTGAGCGGGCGCCCGCGTCAACTATAAAACCAGAAAACCCCGAAACAGCCGCCAATTCGGCGGCTGTTTTGTGTATATTGAAACGGTTTGTAACATAATCTGATTGTATCCAGCCGCGATTTTGGTGGAGTACAGTCAAAACACATAGTGACATGCGGGACGAGGACGGGGGCTCCATGAGCAGACGATATTTCGGCACTGACGGGATCCGGGGTCAGGCCAACAAGGCACCGATGACGCCGGATCTGGCAATGCGGGTCGGTATTGCAGTGGGCAACCTGTTTCGACGCGGCGAGCACCGGCACAGGGTGGTGATCGGCAAGGACACACGGCTTTCCGGCTACATGATCGAAAACGCGCTCGTTGCCGGCTTTACCGCCGCCGGCGTGGACGTGTTCCTGCTGGGTCCGATCCCGACGCCTGCGGTGGCGATGCTGACCCGCTCGCTGCGCGCCGATATCGGCGTGATGATCTCCGCCTCGCACAATCCCTATCAGGACAATGGCATCAAGCTGTTCGGACCGGACGGCTTCAAGCTGTCGGACGAGCTCGAGCACCGCATCGAGGACCTGATGGATGAGGACATCCATCTGCAGCTGGCGCGGCCCGAAGCCATCGGCCGGGCCAAGCGCATCGACGGCGTGCACGACCGCTATATCGAATTTGCCAAGCGCACCTTGCCCAAGGACATCACCCTGTCGGGCCTGCGTGTCGTCATCGATTGCGCCAATGGCGCCGGCTACAAGGTGGCGCCTGCCGCCTTGTGGGAACTGGGCGCCGATGTGATCGCCATCGGCGAGGAGCCGAACGGCACCAATATCAATCTCAATTGCGGCTCGACCCATCCGGTGGCTCTGGCCCGCAAGGTGCACGAAGTCCGTGCCGATATCGGTATTGCGCTCGATGGCGACGCCGACCGGGTGCTCATTGTCGACGAGACCGGTGCGGTGATCGACGGCGACCAGCTGATGGCGCTGATTGCCGAATCCTGGGCCGCCGACAACACCCTGCAGGGCAACGGCATCGTCGCCACGGTGATGTCCAATCTCGGGCTCGAACGGTTTCTCGGCGATATCGGCCTGTCGCTGGCCCGTACCAAGGTCGGCGACCGCTATGTTGTCGAGCATATGCGCCAGAACGGCTTCAATGTCGGCGGCGAGCAGTCCGGGCACATCGTGCTTACCGATTTCGCCACCACCGGCGACGGTCTGGTTGCAGCCTTGCAGGTTATGGCTTGTGTGCAGCGCATGGGACGCCCGGTCTCGGAAGTCTGCCGCCGGTTCGAACCGGTGCCGCAGGTGCTCAAGAATGTGCGGCACTCGGGCGGCAATCCGCTCAATGACAGCTTCGTCAAGGCAGCCATCAGCGAGGCCGAGGCGTCGCTGGGCAGTTCGGCGCGTCTTGTCATCCGCCCCTCGGGCACCGAGCCGCTGATCCGGGTGATGGCCGAGGGCGATGACCGCGGCCAGATCGAGACAGTGGTCGACCAGCTGATCAATGTGATCTCCGGCGTCCGCAACGCCGCCTGAGCACGCCGCCGGTACAGACCGGCGGCTTCGCCTCCTGGCGCTTCTTCCCCATCCTTGCAAAGCCTCATGGCCGGATTTCCGGCTGATAGGTGTTTGCCCGATCATGACCGCCCCGTGCGCCAAAAATACCTGTTGCGGGGTCGGTTGCAGGGCGGATATTTTGCGTTTCTTGGTAAAGAAGCGTGGTTAAACCGCTTTTAACCTTTGTGCTCCATTATCGTTACCGAACCTTAAGCGTGTCGTCTCCGGAACCGGTGACAGCGCATGTCTCGACGATGGAGTCTACCATGAACAAGATCTTGCTGGCTGGAGCAGCCATGGTGCTTGTCGGAGCAGGGTCGGCCTCTGCTGCTGACATCTATCCTGCGCCGGTCATTGAAGCGCCGGTCATCGATGCCCCGGTCTATGAGACGCCGGTGCACCAGCCGGTCGCCGCCGCCAGCGGCTGGTATCTCCGCGGCGATGCCGGCTATGCTTGGAACCGGACCGAGAAGCCCACCTTCTTTCAAGGCGACTTGAACACCTATGTTCCCTTCACCACAGCATCCTTGCGCTCGTCCTACAGCGTCGGCGGCGGTGTCGGCTACCAGATCAACAGCAAGCTGCGCTCGGACGTGACGCTGGACTATTTCAGCATCGCGGATTTCCGCGGCTCGACCACGGGCGGCTGCGGCGTGCTGCCGGCCGGACCCTGCACATCGACCGATATCAGCGGCGTGTCAGGCCTGAGCCTGCTTGCCAATGCCTATGTCGATTTCTACAAGTCGGGCCGCTACACCCTGTATGGCGGTGCCGGTATCGGTGGCACCTATGTCAGGTGGGACGACCTGAGCAACACCTCGTGCAGCTCGGCCAACCCGGCGCTGTGCGACCCGACCGAGATCCACCGTGGTGTCGAGGGATGGCGTTTCACCTATGCGCTGATGGCCGGCGCCTCGGTTGATCTGACCTGCAAGCTCAAGGCCGATGTCGGCTATCGCTACCGCAATGTGGCAAGCGGCGCGATGTTCATGAGCCTTAACAGCAATGGCACGCAGGGCTATCACAAGAACATGGCCTCGCACGAAGTTCGCGGCGGTCTTCGCTACAGCCTCGGTGCCGGTGATTGCGCCCAGGAAGAAGTCTATATCGAGCCTGCGCCGATCATGCCGGCTGTCTACAAGTAGACACCCGCCTCAATCCTGCGAAGCTTACATCTTGACCGCCCGGCAGTGCTGCCGGGCGGTTTTGTTTTGGCCGTCTCGCGCTGAGCCAAACCGGGCCGCCGGTAAAAAATGCACGGCAAAACACGGTTAACAAGCATGCTTAACCGGGACTTAACCAGTCTTGGCCATAGTGCCCTCAACAGGCATTCGGAACGCACTGAGCGAGACCGGATCTATTGAAGGGAAATCGGCCATGTTCATGCGAATTGCTTTGACCTCGGGCATCGTGACCCTGACCGCGCTGTCGGCGCCGGTTCAGGCCGCAGATCTTGATGACATCATCTATGCACCGGAATTGCCGGTGACCCAGCCGGTCGAAATCGGCACCGGATGGTATCTGCGCGGCGATTTGGGCTACTCCACCAAGACCCGCGGCGTGGCGACAGATTACTCGATCTTCAGCGCCGGGCCGCCGGCCACCTATACCGGCGCGACCTTCACCGGCTCCTCGCTCGACGGCGACTGGTCCGGCTCCTTCGGTGCCGGCTACAATTTCACCGACTATCTCCGCGCCGACGTCACCTTTGATTACAGCCGCGGCCGCTTCGCGGGCTCGACAAGCTCCACCGGCAGCTGCACCGGACTGGCGGCCGGACAATGCGCCAGCGCCGAATCGCAGGATTTCGAGCAATATGGCTTCATGGCCAATGCCTATGTCGATCTGGGCACGGTCAACGGCTTCACCCCCTATGTCGGCGCCGGTGCCGGCGTGACCCGCGTGCTGTGGGAACCCGCCAACAGCGACCAGAGCTGCATCTCGGCAGTCGGCAATATCTGCACGGGCACCGCCACCGACCGGACCTATCCCGGGTCTGACACCTGGCGCTTCACCTATGCGCTGATGGCCGGTGCCTCCTACGATCTGACCAAGGATCTCAAGATCGACCTCGGCTACAAATATTCGAAGATCCGCTCCGGCGACCAGTATGGCTTTGACGCCACCAGCGCTGCGGCCGGCGCAACCGGCATCAAGGTTTCCGACAACGGTTTTGAAAAGCACGAGATCCGGGTCGGCCTGCGCTACTCGATCTGGTAGGCGCCAAAGACCTGCAGAAGTGACGAGGGGAGGGCGGCATGACCGCCCTCTTTTTTGTGCTGCGCTGCATCGCGCCGCTTGACTCGGACTTTGCCGAGGTCTAATCCCGCCAGTGGGCCACCCCTCCCCAACGAGGGGCCACTATCTGGAAGGATAGCCAAATGACTGATCTGACGAAGCCGGACCTGCGTCCGGCAAACCCCCGTTTTTCTTCTGGTCCCTGCGCCAAGCGTCCCGGGTGGACGCCTGAAGCGCTTATCGATGCGGCTCTGGGCCGCTCGCACCGGGCCAAGATCGGCAAATCCAAACTCGGCCACGCCATCGACCTGACTCGCCAGATTCTGGGCGTTCCGGACGACTACCGCATCGGCATCGTTCCGGCGTCCGACACCGGCGCCGTCGAGATGGCGCTGTGGTCGATGCTCGGCGCCCGCGGCGTCGACATGGTTGCCTGGGAAAGCTTTGGCGAAGGCTGGGTCACCGATGTGGTCAAGCAGCTCAAGCTTGACGATGTGCGCAAGATCACCGCGCCCTATGGCGAGCTTCCCGATCTCGCGACAATCGATTTCGATCGCGACGTGGTCTTCACCTGGAACGGCACCACCTCCGGCGTCCGCGTCCCGAACGCCGATTTCATTCCTGCCGACCGTGCGGGCCTCACCATCTGTGACGCCACCTCGGCAGCCTTTGCCCAGGATCTCGATTTCGCCAAGCTCGATGTCACCACCTTCTCCTGGCAGAAGGTTCTGGGCGGCGAGGGCGGTCACGGCATGCTGATCCTCAGCCCCCGCGCCGTCGAGCGGCTCGAAAGCTATGTTCCGGCCTGGCCGCTGCCAAAGATCTTCCGCATGACCAAGGGCGGCAAACTGATCGAGGGCATCTTCAAGGGCGAGACCATCAACACGCCGTCGATGCTGTGCGTCGAGGACTATATCGATGCGCTGACATGGTCCGAAAGCGTTGGCGGCCTCAAGGGGCTGATGGCCCGCGCCGACGCCAATGCCGATGTGCTGCATCGCTTTGTTGCGGCGAATGGCTGGATCGCCAATCTCGCCAAGCGCGACGAGACCCGCTCCAACACCTCGGTGTGCCTGGTCATCGCCGATCCGGAAATTGCAGCGCTTGCGCCCGACGCCCAGGCCGCTTTCGCCAAGGCGATGGTGGGCCGGCTCGACAAGGAAGGCGTGGCGCTCGACATCGGCGCCTATCGCGATGCGCCTGCCGGTCTTCGGATCTGGTGCGGCGCGACCGTCGAGACCGCTGATCTCGAAGCGCTGATGCCGTGGCTCAGCTGGGCCTTTGCCCAGGAAAAGGCCGCGCTCAGGCAGGCTGCCTGATCTTGCTTTGGCGGCCGCGCCGGTATGATCCTGCGTGGCCCACCTGCCCAATTCTCATAATTAAATCATAGCAATGGAGGCCATCATGGCACCTCGCGTACTCGTATCCGATGCACTCTCGGAAACCGCCGTCCAGATTTTCCGCGACCGCGGCGTCGATGTCGATTTCATGCCGAAGCTCGGCAAGGACAAGGACAAACTGCTCGAAATCATCGGCCAATATGACGGCCTGGCCATCCGCTCGGCCACCAAGGCCACCGAAAAGCTGATTTCGGCCGCGACCAATCTCAAGGTCATCGGTCGCGCCGGCATCGGCGTCGACAATGTCGACATTCCGGCCGCCTCGCGCCGCGGCATCATCGTCATGAACACGCCCTTCGGCAATTCGATCACCACCGCCGAGCACGCCATCGCGCTGATGTTCGCCGTCGCCCGCCAGCTGCCCGCAGCCGACGCCTCGACGCAGGCCGGCAAATGGGAAAAGTCGAAATTCATGGGTGTCGAAATCACCGGCAAGACGCTCGGCGTCATCGGTGCGGGCAATATCGGCGGCATCGTCTGCTCGCGCGCCATCGGCCTGAAGATGCATGTGGTTGCCTATGACCCGTTCCTGTCCAAGGAGCGCGCCGAGGAGATGGGTGTCACCAAGGTCGAGCTCGACGAGCTGCTGGCCCGCGCCGATTTCATCACCCTGCATGTGCCGATGACCGACAAGACCCGCGGCATCCTCGGCGCCGAAGCGCTGGCCAAGACCAAGCCCGGCGTGCGCATCATCAATTGCGCCCGCGGCGGCCTGGTTGACGAGGCAGCCCTTGCCGAAGCCATCAAGTCCGGCCATGTCGCCGGCGCCGGTTTTGACGTGTTCGAGGTCGAGCCCGCCACCGAAAGCCCGCTGTTCGGTCTGCCCAACGTGGTCTGCACGCCGCATCTCGGCGCCTCCACCACCGAAGCCCAGGAAAATGTCGCTCTGCAGGTGGCCGAGCAGATGTCGGATTATCTGGTCCGCGGTGCTGTTTCCAACGCCATCAACATGCCCTCGATCACCGCGGAAGAAGCGCCGATCCTCAAACCCTTCATCCGGCTTGCCGATGTGCTCGGCTCATTCGCCGGCCAGGTCACCGAAAGCCCGATCAAGGAAATCGAGATCCTCTATGACGGCGTCACCGCCGGCATGAACACCAAGGCGCTGACCTCGGCACTTCTGGCCGGCCTGATCCGCAACCAGGTTTCCGACGTCAACATGGTGTCGGCGCCGATCATGGTGAAGGAAAAGGGCATCGTGCTGTCGGAAGTCAAGCGCGACAAGACTGGCGTCTATGACGGCTATATCAAGCTCACCGTCACCACCGAGCGCCAGACCCGCTCGGTCGCGGGCACCGTGTTCTCGGACGGCAAGCCGCGCTTCCTCCAGATCAAGGGCATCAATCTCGACGCCGATGTCGGCCAGCACATGATCTACATCGCCAACACCGACGTGCCCGGCATGATCGGCTTCATGGGCACCACGCTGGGCGACGCCGGCGTCAACATCGCCAATTTCCAGCTCGGCCGCGACAAGGAAAGCGGCGAGGCGATCGCACTGCTCTATGTCGACGGCGTTGTGAGCCAGGACGTGCTCGACAAGCTCACCGCCCACGCCGCGATCAAGCAGGCCAAGCCGCTGGTGTTTAACGTGGATTGAGACTGACGCTGTTCAAAGCCTGAATATTCTGCCCCCCGAAACTGACGTCCAGCTTCGGGGGGCAGTTTTGCTTTTGGGCTCTGCCGATACAGATACTGTCGTTCTTAGCGCAGTTGAAAGTGAATGACCTGCGATGCCGAAGGATGCCGAGTGGACCTCTGGAAGAAGCTCCCGGTTGACTGCAATGGGCGGAAAGCAGACTTGCGGCAGATGCGAAGGTGGACAAAGGAAAATTCTCAAAGCAGTTAAATTCGAGGCCCGACCATACAATACATCTTGACCTAGTACAGCACAGATGGCTTCTTGGTGGCGGTTGAAACTGAATATTGAGAGAGTGATGTCAAACTCCGTTATTAGACAGTATGAGATCATGCGCACCTCGGCGGGAATCAATTCCGCGACGATGCTCGCTCTTGCTAGTAGCGTTGAAAAATACAACGCCTCACGCATCAAGCAAGGGCGACCGTCCGCATTTCAGCGCTCTCTCCTCAATCAACTCCTGCCGATTAAGGCCAACACAATAGCGAAATACATTTCTCTGTCCGTTGATCTGGGGGTTTTGACCAGCGATCTTGTGCCAAACCCACCTTTAATGGGGTCAACAAATCTTACTGGTTTTCAAACTCAACTTCGGCAGCTGCTTCACGACTTCTGCCAGCCAAAGGGATTTGGCTTTTTGCAGATACAAGATACCATCAGAAATCGGTTAATAAACAAATCAGCCGCAGACTTTCCAATTTCCGCACCCACGCTTCGCTCGCTTTATGATGAAGTGCGCCCTGGTATAAACGAGTTCAAATTCGCCCAGTGCCTAGAGATGTTTGATCTTCTCAATGACGATTTCGAATTTCGGCAATCTAGAATGGCGATGCATCAAAGAATTTTCTGGAGTGTTTGAAAATGGACCAGGAAAAATCAAATCTGTTGTCATCGCTTCTCAAGAAAACTGATGGACGAGCCGACGACCAAGTCCTCGAATATACCCATGACACAGAGAGTATGTCCACGATCGCGACCGCAGCGGAGCCTATCTCACTGGTTTTGGGGTTAAAAGGGATTGGTAAATCTACGGCATTCAAATACTTCACTCAGCCGACAGGAAACCCAGAAAGCGAGATGAGAGTATTTCGGCTCGGATTTTCACCGGGGTCTGACCAGCTATTAAAATTGTCGAAAGGGACCTCGGGCGAATACCGCGAGCGCCTCTATAACATCTTACTCATGAGCGCAATTTCATTCTTCCGCGCAAACAATTTGACTCCACGTTCGAAAGCGCGTCAATTTCTCAGTAAGATAGAGGACATTATCGGGCCGGTAGAGGGCCCTACTGAAGTACTTTTTTCGCAGGCGCGAGCACGACTGACGGGAGCATTTGGCTTCAAATTCGATTTGAGCGAGGATGTTGACGCGCGAATTCAGAATTTCGATAGAGAGGCGTCGCGCGAGCTATTCGCATCAATTAGGGCCCAAAAGATCAGAGTTCATTATTTCTTCGACGATCCAGAAATGCTTCTTGGAACAGAGAAGACAGGATGGGACGCGTTGGCTGGCCTGGTACAAGCGGCCGATCAAGTAAATACCAACTTCGGTGGTGTTTTTGACGTAACTGTGCTCTTGAAGTCGCACCTTTATCGCAGGGTGATGGATTATGAGGAGACCGCAAACATTTTTCCGGCGCGCATTTCCTCACTCACTTGGGGGGCATCAGATTTAAGTGGGGCTTTGAAGCTTAGGCTAAACGCTGCTGGAGTTAAGTTAAGTGATTTTATAGACGAGACGGGAGTCGACATCGAAAGAGATGTGTTCGCCAACCTTAGGAGCGGCCCTAGAGATCTGTTTGTCTGGCTGGCGCTTGCCTTTGAAGAAGCAGGCCGAAAGAAGATTTGCAAGCTCCATCTTGAGAAAACGCTACCCGCGGCAGGGAAGCATTCGATGCAACAGATTACGTCGGGCTACAAAGATATAGTTTCGGACATCCAGGTGATCCTTCGAGAGTTGTTTTCAAATCAGTCTGAACTGTCTTACCAAGAGTTACTTGCAGCGATTCAAGAAAGACGAGTAAATAGCGTAAAGTTCCAATCCGCTGATGCAAAAAATGAATTTGACATTGTTGAGAAATACGTAGATTTTCTTACAGAATGTGGGTGCTTGCTGATAAAATTAAACGGTGTCACGCATTTCCCATATACTCACGAGTACATTGAGCTTCTAGAAGAGCCAGAAGCGCTGAACTTCGAACTTCATCCAATGCTTCGGTCTCATTTAATGCGAACAGGGTAGGAGATCACCATAGAGGCGCGCATCTACCGCGATCGTCAGGTTTGGCCTGCCGCGGCAGAAGCGGTCGTGACACCGAATGTCTGCTAATGGGATGTGCCGGCTGCTCCCCTCACCGTTGGGTTATTCTTAACCGGAATCAACCGCGCAACAAGGAGAAGCAGCCATGTGTGCAAAGAAGACAGGAAGCATCGAAGACCTCGCCGTCGTCGGAATCGACATCGGGAAGGATACGTTTCACCTGGTCGGGTTCGACCGGTCCGGCCAGCTGGTCATGCGCAAGCAGATCAAGCGCTTGGCCCTGAATACCACTTTTGAGCAACTCCCGCGCTGCATCGTGGGAATGGAGGCTTGCCTCAGCGCCCATTTTGTCAGCCGAACGCTGCGGGGCATGGGATTCGAGCCGCGGATCATCCCGGCGATTTACGTGAAGCCGTTCAACAAGGGACAGAAGAACGATTACAACGACGCTGAGGCGATCGCAGAGGCAGCGTTGCGGCCCAACCTTCGGACCGTTTCTGAGAAGGACCAGGATCAGCTCGACCTTCAGGCCTTGCACCGGGTCCGGGCACGGCTGGTCTCGCGGCGCACGGCCACCATCAACCAAATCCGGGCCTTTCTGATTGAACAGGGCATCACCGTCAGGACGGGGCTGCGGGCACTGAAGAATTCTTTCGAGACGATCCTCGAACAGCGGCGGGATGAGATATCGCCTCGGATGCGCGGCATCCTGATTGGTCTTTATGGCGATTGGCTCTGGTTGGACAAACGGATCGAGGATGTTTCTGGCGAGATCGAAGAGATCAGCCGCACCGAAGAGAACTGCGCCAACATCATGACAATACCCGGCATCGGTCCAATGATTTCGACAGCGATGGTCGCGGCCGTCGGCAAAGGCGAGGCATTCGACCGGGGGCGTGATTTCGCGGCATGGGTCGGCTTGGTGCCCCGACAATTCAGCACCGGTGGCCGCACCATTCTCGGCCGGATTACCAAACGCGGCAGCCGCTATCTGAGGATGTTGTTCGTGCAGGCGGCGAAAGTGATTATGATGCGCCCACACCGATGGTCCGACTTCAGTTTCGGCTCGTGGCTGACGGAGGCGACAGCCCGTATGCCGCGCAACAAAGCGGCCATCGCGCTTGCCAACAAACTCGCTCGAACCGCCTGGAGCATTCTGCGCAATGGCACCCGGTTCGATGCCCCACAAGACGCGGCCATGGAAGCGATCTGACGCCTTCCACGGTCACCAAGGAGTTCGCGATAGAGAGGACAGCATGGAACGGAGAAGATACGCCCCCAGAGTCTGACGGCCCTTTAGGTCTTCAGAGACCTATCCGCTAATGAGACCAAGGTGCGTGCGTAACCCCATCAAGGCCACGGCCCGCGAGCCGATCAACAGGCCGGATACATATGAGCGATTTCCGAAAATCGTGCCAATTTCTCGATTGCGAACAGCAGCCGGCACATACAAAAGGGCCGAAAACGGCCATGAACGGCAGCCCTTCCAATGGCCCGTTTGCGGTACGCCCGCGCGCAGTCAGATGCGTTCACAAAGTCGCACCTGCTCTGCGCGGCGCACTCACGTTCGTTCAGCCATAGGCCCCAGACGAATAGGTCAGCTCATAACTATGGCTGTAGAGTTCGAAGACGATGCCGAAGGGGTCTTCGACATAGACCATGCGGTAGGGCTTGTCGCCCGGGAAATATTCCCGCACCGGCATGCGCTGCTTGCCGCCGGCGGCGACGATCTTTTCCAGAAGCGTCTCGAGATCGGGATCCTGAATGGCGAAATGGAAGGTGCCGTGCTGGCGGAAATCCATGTTGTCGGCGGGGGCGTGGTTGCCGTCGAATTCGAACAGTTCGATGCCGATCCGGTCGGCCGTGGCCATGTGGGCGATGCGCAGCTTTTTCCAGCCGGGTCCGAAGACATCGGTGCACATCCGGCCGATTTCACTGTCGTCCTCGGCAATCTCGGTCGGTTGCATGATGGTGTAGAATCCAAGCACCTCGGAATAGAATTTGACGGCGCCGTCGAGGTCGGGGACGGACAGTCCGATATGGGAAAAACTTCTCGGTGTCGGCAGCATGGCAGCCTCCTTTATCTATTGCGATGAGGCCGATATAGGCGTGCCGCTTGAATATGTGAAATTATCATTTATAAGAATAATAATAACAAAATGGAATGATCATGCTGAATTCCGGCTGGCTCGACACCTTCACCACGCTGTGTGAAACTGGGCATTTCACCCGCACGGCGGAATTGCGCGGCATGACCCAGCCGGGCGTCTCGCAGCATTTGCGCAAGCTCGAGGACCAGGTCGGGCATCCGCTGATTTCCCGCCAGGGCAAGGGTTTCAGCCTGACACCCGCCGGCGAGGCGGTGCTGGCGGTGGGACGGTTGCGACGGCGCGAGGAGCAGAGCCTGATGCAGTCGGTGTCCCATGACGCGCCCGATATCGGCGAGGTCAGTATCGGCTGTTCCGGAAGTTTCGCCATGCTGCTTTATCCCGGCCTGCTGCCGCTGATGCAGGCCGCGCCCAAGCTGACCGTGCGGCTGGAAGCCATGCCGCGCGACGGCATCATTGCCGCTGTGCTCGACCGCCGGCTCGATCTCGGCATTGTCGGCCACAGGCCCGATCACCCGCGGCTCGAGGCCACCCGTCTCGGCGTCGAGGAATTGTGCCTGCTGCTTCCAGCCGGCGAAGTGCCGGGTGATCTCAGCCTCGCGGATCTCGACGCCCGCGGGTTCATTGCCCATCCGGACGGGTTTGCCTATGCCGATGATCTGTTTGCGCTGAATTTCCCTGATGAATTCCGCGGCGCCGACCGGTTGCGCGTCCGCGCCTTCGTCAACCAGATCAGCCAGATCCCGGCGCCGGTCGCCCATGGCATCGGCTACACGCTGCTGCCGCGCAGCGGCTATGACGCCTATCCGCAGCGCGACCGGCTGCAGATCGTCGGCCTGCCGCAAGGCCGCAGTCACGAGCTGTGGCTGATCTCCGGCAAGGGGCGGCAATGGCCGGCGCGGATCCCGCCGGTCGCGCGGGTGATCCGCCAGATTGCCGAGCGGTTGTGCTCCACGTCAGACGCGGGAACGTGAGCGGTGCCGCTTAGGCCCGGGTCTCAGCCCGGGCGAAGCGAGGGATTGGCCTTGCGCCGCTCCGACAGCCAGATGCCGCTCAGCACCAGAACCAGGGCGACCACGTGATAGAGATGCAGGATCTCGCCGAGGATCAGCACTGACAGGATCGTGCCGAAGATCGGCACCAGGTTGATGAAGATGCCGGCGCGGTTGGAGCCGATGATCTCGTTGCCCTTGATATAGAGCACCTGAGCCACCAGCGACGGGAAGACGGCGGTGAAGATCGCCACCAGCCAGCCGGTGGTGTCGGGCAGGATGGCGGTGCCGCGGCCGAGCTCGAAGGCCGCGAAAGGCAGCGAGGTCAGGAAGGCCGACCCCGCCATCACCGTGATCATCGACTGCCAGTGCAGCACCGGCTTGTAGCGCAGCGCCACGGTGTAGCCGCCGTAAAACAGCACCGCCAGCAGCATCAGCGCGTCGCCCCGGCTGAGCTCCAGCGTGATCAGCCGGGCCAGGCTGCCGCTTGCGGCGGTGATGCCGACGCCGATCAGCGTCAGCGCAAAGCCAATGATCTGCGCCGGCGTCACCCTGATCCGGAACAGGATGAAATTGGCGAGAAAGATCACCATCGGCATGCCCGCCTGCTCGATGGCGACATTGATCGCCGTGGTGTGTTCGAGCGCGGAATACAGCAGCACATTGAAGAAGGTGAAGCCGAACATGCCGTAGCAGAACAACAGCGGCAGGTGTTTCCTGATGGTCTTGATGTCTCGGCGCACCTGCGGCAGGGCGAACATCAGCACGATCGCGAAGGCCAGGGCCCAGCGGACCGAGGTCAGGATCATCGGCGAAATATGGCCGACGGCCAGCTTGCCGGCCACCGCATTGCCGCCCCAGGACAGGGCGGTGATGATCAGGAACAGATAGGCGCGCAGGATCACGACGGGACTTTCTGGCTCGGGCCGGGCTTGGCAGGATGACCTCCGATGCGGATGTGGCCGACCGGACCTTACCTGACACACCGATTCTGTCCAGCCAGACGCAATATCGCTGCGCTATGACACCGGTTCAGTGCCGGGCAGGGCGGTTTGTGCTGCAAAATGATGCGTGTTCCATGGCGGGCCGTTTGGTTTTTCCCGCTTTTGTGAAATTGTCACTTAATAACGGCTCTTCGCCGCGCGGGAGGGTCGATTTTGGTTGGCCGAGTCTGTATGCATGCGCGGGTTTTGTTTTCCGGGCCTCTCAGGAAGAGTCCGCACGCCAAGGGGATGATATGGCCAACGTAGTTGTTGTCGGGTCGCAATGGGGCGACGAAGGTAAGGGCAAGATCGTCGACTGGCTTTCAGAGCGGGCCGACGTGGTCGTGCGTTTCCAGGGAGGCCACAATGCCGGCCACACGCTGGTCGTCGACGGCGCCGTCTACAAGCTGTCGCTGCTGCCTTCGGGCGTGGTGCGGCCGGGGAAGCTCGGCGTCATCGGCAATGGCGTGGTCATCGACCCGCATGCGCTGGTCAGCGAAATCGACCGGCTGGCCGAGCAGGGCGTCGTCATCAATGGCGACAATCTGCGCATCGCCGACAATGCCACGCTGATCCTGTCGCTGCACCGCGAACTCGACGCGCTGCGCGAAGACGCCGCGTCGAATTCCGGCACCAAGATCGGCACCACCCGCCGCGGCATCGGCCCGGCCTATGAAGACAAGGTCGGCCGACGGGCGATTCGGGTGATGGATCTGGCCAATCTCGAAACATTGCCGGCCAAGGTCGACCGGCTGCTGACCCACCACAATGCGCTGCGCCGCGGCCTCGGCCAGCCCGAATTCAGCGTCGAGACCATTCTGGACGAACTCACCTCGGTCGCCGAACGCATCCTGCCGTTCCGCGAGACCGTGTGGCTGCTTCTCGACAAGAAGCGCCGCGCCGGCGCCCGCATCCTGTTCGAGGGCGCCCAGGGCACGCTGCTCGACGTCGATCACGGCACCTATCCCTTCGTCACCTCGTCCAACACCATCGCCGGCCAGGCGGCTGCCGGTTCGGGCCTCGGGCCGGGTGCGCTGAGCTATGTGCTGGGCATCACCAAGGCCTATACGACCCGCGTCGGCGAGGGCCCGTTCCCGACCGAACTCAATGACGAGACCGGCCAGTTCCTGGGCGAGCGCGGCCATGAATTCGGCACCGTCACCGGGCGCAAGCGCCGCTGCGGCTGGTTCGATGCAGCGCTTGTGCGCCAGGCCGTCGCGGTCAACGGCATCACCGGCATCGCGCTGACAAAGCTCGATGTTCTCGATGGGCTGAAGGAACTCAAGATCTGCATCGGCTACGAGATCGACGGCGAGCGCGTCGATCACCTGCCGGCCAGCCAGGGCGCCCAGGCCCGGGTGACACCGATCTACGAGACCATCGCAGGATGGGACGGAACCACCGTCGGCGCGCGCAGCTGGGCCGAGCTGCCGGCGCAGGCGATCAAATATGTGCGGCGGATCGAGGAGCTGATCGGCGCGCCGGTGGCGCTGTTGTCCACAAGCCCCGAGCGCGACGACACGATACTTGTGACGGACCCGTTTGAAGACTAGGTTAGCGCGCATGGCCATGCGGCGCAGGACGTGATCGAACCAGGGTAAATTATGGCGGATTTTGTAGCAGTCATCCGGAAGGCAGTCGACAATCTGCCCGAGAACACGCCGGAAAACCGGAGCAGGGTCTATGACAAGGCGCGGGCTGCCATCCGGCGCCAGCTCGAGGCGATCAATCCGCAACCCTCCGACGAGGTGATGACCCGCCAGCTCGACAAGCTCGACAAGGCCATTGACGAGGTCGAGACCGAACATGCCGAGGCGCTTCCGGCCGAGGATGACGAAGCCGATGCGCTGATGGCCGAACTCGAGTCGATGGTGGAAAAAAGCCCGGTGCTTGCCGAGCCGGCGCCGCAACCGCCCGAGCCGCAGCCGATCGAGCCGGCGCCCGCATCTCCCGAAGCCGAATCCGGGTCCGAAGCTGAGCCCGAGCCCGAGCCGGAAACGGACGCGCCGGTGATTCCGGCCGAAGTGGCCCAGCCCGGCGCGGCCTCGGTGCTTCCGGGCGAGACCGGCGAGATGGATCCGGTGCAGCCCGTGGCCGGCACGCGTCCGCCGGACCTGGCGGGATCTGCCCATGACGAAGCCTTCGGTCTCGACACCGCGCCGCGGCGCGATGCCGGTCCTGCGCCCGCGCGGCAGGACAAGCCGAGCAAGGGCGGCTGGACCATCCTGGCGCTGATCCTGGTGCTCGGCGCCATCGCCTATGCCGGCTGGACCTACAAGGACACGCTGACGGCGATGTTCGGCTCCACCGCGGTGGAAACGCCGCTCGCCACCGAGGAAACCCCGGCGGAGACCGAAACCGCGCTGGCGACGCCGGAAACCCCGGCGGAAGAGCCCGCCGCGCCGGAAGAAACGGCCGCGCCCGAGGTGCCCGCCACCGCGGCTGAAGGCGACGACACCAAGTTCACCCAGCGGCTCAATCCGGACGGCACCGAAACCGATGCCGGCCCCGCGCCCGGCCCCGATGTCGACGACACGGTCGAGGGCCGCTCGGTTGCAGCGCTGACCGATGCCGGCCCGGCCGAGGATGCGGTGGCGGCGGACACTTCCGCCGATGCCGCAGCCGCGCCCGGCGATGCCGCAGCTCCCGATGCCCAGCCGCTCGGCGTGGCGCAGAAGATGATCCTGTATGAGGAGCGTCTCGGCCAGCAGTCGCTCGAGGTCAAGAACGGCACCGTGGTCTGGACCCTGGTCAGCGAGGCCTCCGGCGACGGCCCGGACGAGCAGGTGATCCGCGGCGAGATCAACAATCCCGACACCGGCCTGTCGGCGCTGCTCACCATCAAGCGCAACACCGACCCGTCGCTGCCGGCCAGCCACATTGTCGAGGTCGTCTTCGCCGTGCCGTCCGATTTCGCCGGCGGCTCGATCGACCAGTTGCAGCGCATCGCCATGAAGCAGACCGAGGCCGACCAGGGCAATCCGCTGGTGGCCGTGCCGGCCAAGATCACCCAGGATTTCTACATGGTGGCGCTCAACGATCTCGACGAGGCGCGCACCTTCAACACCGATCTCTTGCGCCAGCGCAACTGGATCGACATTCCGGTGGTCTATGCCAATGGCCGCCAGGCGCTGATCACCCTGGAAAAGGGCGCCAGCGGCACCGAGGTGTTCAACCAGGCGCTGGACGCCTGGGCCCGCGCCACCCCCCAGAACTGACCCGCCGCCCTTCAATCTCCCTCCTTGCGGGGGAGATGTCGGCGCAGCCGACAGAGGGGGTAATGCCCCCGCATTCCGCTTTCACCGCATCCCGCCAGCCGTCAGACCGGAGCCGTCACTCGCACGTGGCCGCGGTCTCGACTGCTTTGGCGCGCAAAGCCTTGTCGAGTGCGCCCAAGCGCGCCACCGCAGCGTAAAACCGCGGATAATCCTGCGTACAGAGCGCAAACAGCCGCAAAAATGCCGGCACCCGGTCATTATAGACCGAGGTCGCGGCGATCTTGGCATTGTTGATCGGCGCCGCGATCCAGGCGTCATAGCCTGAATACCCGCCCCAGCGGCGCGCGCGCATCCGCCGGTGGCGCGCCCTCAGCCGCTCGATCGCGTCCGCCTTCGCCGCCCGTTTCTCGGCGGCGCTGCCGGGCCCCTGATAGATAGCCTGCAATTCAACCCGGGTCTGCGCCACCAGCGCCAGGAAGGCGGCATTGCGGGTCAGCCCGGCCTCGTAGCGGCGCAGGCCGGCCGTGTCGCCGCGCGCGCGCAGCCATGATTTCACCCCGGTCTGTTCCACCGCAACGGCAAAGGCCTCGTTGAAGGCGGAATCATCGTCGACATAGACCCGCTGATGCGCCAGCTCGTGAAACACCAGGCCGGCGAGAAAGCTCTCGTCCCGGCGCAGCATGGTCGACAGCAGCGGATCGCTAAACCAGCCCAGCGTCGAATAGGCGGTGACGCCCGAGACATGCACGTCAAATCCCTGGCGCGCGAGCCCGGCCGCGGTCCGCTCCGCCGTCTCACGCGAAAAATAGCCCCGGTAAGGCACGCAGCCGAACACCGAAAAACACCAGATCCGCGGCGCAAGCGAGAATTCGGGGGCGGCAAACACCGCCCAGGTCACATAGTCCCGGCCGATATCGACATAAGATCGGTAGCTCGCATTGTCCGGCAGCGCCAGCGCCTCGCTGGCAAACAGCCTGATGTCCCGCGCCGCCGCCATTTTTGCGCGCAAGGTGTCAGGCGTCGAAGCATCCTCGATCAGCCTGCCCACATCCCGCCGCCCCGCCATCACCTCGACATGCCCAGAGAGAGACTGCGCGTAGTAGGACACGCCGGTGCAGCCGGAGAGGGGGGAGACGAGGATGACCAGCAGGATCAGGGAGAAGGTGCGTTGCATGGGGTGTCCAGGGAATTGCTAGGCTTTCCGTCGAGCATATGCCGCGATGGCTCATGAAAGAAGACTGAGTGCGAAGGCGTGCGCGGGTTTGGGGCAAGGTTGGGGGAGGGGCATCCGCTAATCGCCCCGCCGGCCAAGATCATCTCGGAATTTGGCTTGGCGATGCTCAACTATTTTTTGGAAGCGCGCGACGCTAATACTAAATCGATCTGCTGCGCAAGCACAACTGGATCGACAACCTCGTGGTCTATGCCAGCGGCCGATAGGCGCTGATCAAACTCGAAAAGGATTCCAGCTGAACTGAAAGTGTTCAATCAGGCGCTGAACACTCAGGCGACGGTCACACCCGCGCTGTGAGGGCGTAACGATGTTGGCCTTCCCCAAGTGGCTGATGCTCTGCTAAAGCCCTGCTCAACTGCTGTACTTGTCATGCGCCGGGTATTCTTTCTTCTTTCAATTTAGCGTGTTCTTTTAGACCGATATGTACTTTCAATCTTGTAGCAGTAGAATCCCAAGCCGAACTAGTGTCGGTATATCGAAACAACCAACTTGAGCCTCCGCCACCAGATGGTTGCAGGTAGCCTACCACTGAAAATCGATATAATTGTTCCAACGCGGATTCTGCGGAAAACCCATTGTCAGGCGTTTTTAATGCCTTGTAATTCTTAATAAAAACATCTCTTTCAAACGTGATAGTTTGAGTTTTTGAGCATGCTTGTAGTGCTTGGGTCCACTGGGGCCAGTGCGGATTTATTTCGTCGTCAAGCTCTTCCTTTAGATATTCGGAGTACTGCTCGCGGCATGCATTAAAGTCTTCATTAACAAAAATAAGAGGTTCATCGCTTCTGGATTTAGCAACAGCCAATGCCTCATTTAGAAATTGAATTACATCCCTAGGCCTTAGAAGAGTGCGTGAGAACATATGTTGAAGCTTAGGTTGGGATCCTCGCATTTTGGAGCCGTCTTCGACGTCCTCCCAAGTGATGGTCGCTCCCAATTTTGACCTTAACCTGTTTTCTATTAATGTTTTTAGACTGGCTTCGTCCCAGGCCAAACGAACTGTGGAGGTTCTTGTGATTTTATTCTTATCCGAAAAATTAACCTGTTCCCAGATGTCAGACCTCAAATAAACTATGGGGGAAATATTCCCTCGAAATTTTCCTGAGCCTTTTATTTCGCGAGCTGCGAGAACCAATCCTATAAGCATACGTTTTTTTGTGTCGTCTAGAGTGTCCAGACCTTGATCAAGCTCGTCGAAATGCAAATATAAGTTATCTATATTTAATTGTTCGATTGCGGTGCTGACGTCCTTCAACAACGAGTTAGCTAGGCTATCCAGTTCGAGGCCCAAGACGTTTGAATTTGCGCGATCACCGAATGATATAGAGCCAAGGGAAACCCCGGCTATTTGCGGTCCTAGGGTTAGCCCAACTATTTTTAATCGCTGACGAGAAAGTATCGATCTAGTCTCCGGTTCCGTTGTTCCGAAATTGCTTATTAAAAATTTGGTTAATCCTGCAATTGTATCTGTGTATTTCCCTTCACCTAAGTTTACTACCATACTGGCCAATCTAATCGCTATCAGCAGACGCCAAGATGCGACATAAGCCTCCGTGTCGGATGCACCTTTATCTACGAGTCCCGCGTGAGCGTTCCAAGGATAACTACGAAGAGAAAGTGGCTTACCATGCTTTTCAGGGAATGTTTCCGTAAAGTGCTTCACCAATGCGGTTTTTCCGCTTCCTTTTCTCCCTAGAACGAGAAGAGTTTGACCGCTTGAAATACTTTCCACGGCATCTGTAGTAAGGAAGTATTCCAAGACAGCGTCGTCCTCTGCAGCAATTGCTCCAAAAGAAGGTAAGTCTCTAAGTGTATTCATTGGTGAATGTTCTTTCCAACATAATTCGTCGCAAGTCGATGTTAAGTGGCTGTTGTCAATCTAAAATGTGGCGTTGTCGAAAGGCACTAACCTAAGTTTGAAATGAGGCTAGCAAGCGAATTTCAGCCTGCGGCAAGGAGCTTCTTCCAAGCGGGCGAAAATCATTTTTGTTACAAAACCACTTCAGTTTCACAACAATTTCCGACGGGCATGAGCCTGCAGTGATAGATGCTGATTGGCTGTCGGCCTATCTTGCTCCCCTTGTCTATGTCAAGCGTCGAGATATGGTCCCGCACTAAAACGCATTAACTACGAATTTGAAGTAGTGGGTTCATTGTACTCGATGACCCTATGCTTGCAACGTTGATTTGATTCAACCCAATTTTTGTTGAAGCAATCCTCACCTGCCCCGAACCCGAAGGTTCCTCGAGTTTTTCCACACCCTTTCCACGGTGTCACACTACCATTACCTACCGTCCCGAACCGATGGGTGGGCCCACGGAGACTTGGCCGGCGGAGGCGCCGTGATTTGCGTCCAAGAAGTCCTGAGCGAAGCGCAGCGGTGTTCACCGGTGGACGCCTGTCCACACGCCCGCCACTTCCCCCGATGCCCCCCCACGGGAACCAAACCCGCCCGAAACAGTTAGTCTGCCATGACAGACACAGCGCAACATTTTGACCGGGACCTCATCGTGATCGAGCGCGAGCTGGATCATTTGAACCGGCTGGCCAAAACACTCGACAGCCGCTTCCGGCTGCCGGGCACCTCGATCCGCTTCGGACTGGACACGGTGGTCGGCCTTATTCCGGGCATCGGCGACACGCTGGTGGCGGCACCGTCGGCCTGGATCATCTGGCGCGGCCACAAGATGGGGATCGGCCGGCGGCATATTGCCCGGATGGTTGCCAATTCGGCCGCCGACTATGTCATCGGCCTGGTCCCGGTGATCGGCGATTTGTTCGATGTCGGCTTCAAGGCCAATCTGCGCAATGTCGCGATCCTGCGCGAGCAACTTGGCGCCCGGCATCAGGCGCACAGCGCTGCGCAGACCGAAACCCGCGCTGCGGCCTGAGGCATCCTCGCCGGGTCGTCCTCAGGCCCAGCTTAGCGCCGCGCGAAAAAACTTCCGCCGACAAAAAAATCCCTTAAAATTTCCACACCCCTTGATGCCGTGGCACACTTTCTGCGCCTTCCGTCCCGAACGGATGGCCCGGGCCCACGGAGCCCTGGCCGGCGGAAGGCGGTGAGTTCTGGCGCGCGGGGGCCGCACCCGGCGTCAGAAGCTTCGCGATCGGGAACACCCCGGCCTGCGCGCCGGAACCGGAGACCTGCTGGTCCGCACCAGCACCGGCGGCGTCAAAAAACACGCCGGTCCTGACAAGGCCTGTTTCGCTGGACGGTATTGAGGCCGGGAGCGGGCAGGCAAGGGCGGGTTCGGTTGGCGGTTCAGCCGAACAAGACGAACTGCCCGGGACTGCGTCGCCCTGATTGCGGGGAGGAGCCCCATTTGCGCCCGGAAGGCGCATCTGTCCCTCACCGGTGGGGCGCGGGACACGCGCCAAGCCACATCTTCTTGACCACCACGGGCACGTCGCCCGCGCCCCACGAGTCCGGGTTTCTGCCGGACCCCGAGACTGCCACCACACCGTCGGCGAAATTTGTTTCGCGCGCGGGGTTTTGGCGTGGGGTTTTCCTCCACCGTCAACCATGGCAGATATTTCGCCATGAGATTTGACATTGCCCCCAATTTGTCCTTGCGGCTTCTTCAGCCTGACGATGCCGATCTGCTGTTTGAGGTGGTCGACCAGAACCGGGCCCATTTGCGGCAGTGGTTGCCCTGGCTCGATCGCAATACCACACGGGAAGACTCGCGCGCCTTCATTGAAAGCATCCATCATCAGCATGATGCAGGCAAAGGTTTTGCCTGTGGTGTGTTCCGGGACAACAGGCTTGTCGGCCTGTGCGGGTTCCATGAAATCGACACGCACACTCGGTCCGTTGTCATCGGCTACTGGTTGGCTGAAGCCCATCAGGGAAACGGCATCATATCCCGCTGCGCGGCTTTTTTCATCGATTATGCGTTTACGGAACTCGGTCTGCAGCGGGTGGATATTCCGGTGGCCGAGGGGAACATGCGAAGCCGGGCGGTCTGCGAACGGCTCGGGCTTTCAGATCAGGGCACGATCGAGAATGCCGAATGGCTTTATGACAAATGGGTCAACCACATCCGCTACTCGATAGGTGCAGACCAGTGGCGCGATGCCGGAGACGCTGATTTCGGCGCGTCCGGAAGACAGTAGCCGGGCGGGGACGGAGTGGCCGCGAGATCTTCACACCCGTCGTACCGGACCAGATCCGGTATCCAGCGGGCGAGCGTCTGCCGGGCCCGATACTCCTTTAGCCCAAGGACTTGGGCGTACCGGATGCCGGACCGGTGTCCGGCATGACGGAAGTGGGGTTGCCCCGAGTTCAAACCCCACCACACAAAAACCCCGAAAGCGTCTCCGCTTCCGGGGTCCTTTATCGTCAGGCGTCAGATCAGTCGGCGACGGTGACCAGCGCCTTGTCACGCGCAGCGGCGGCCTTTTGCACCGCGTCCTGCACCTTTTCAAAGGCGCGGACCTCGATCTGGCGGACGCGCTCGCGGGAGATGTCGAATTCGGTCGACAGGTCCTCCAGCGTGATTGGGTCGTCGCGCAGGCGGCGGGCCTCGAAGATGCGGCGTTCGCGCTCGTTGAGCACGTCGAGCGCACCCTGCAGCATGCCGCGCCGGGTCTCGAGCTGGTCCTGCTCGACCAGCATGTCCTCCTGGCTGTCGGAATCATCGACCAGCCAGTCCTGCCACTGGCCGGATTCGCCTTCGCTGGCCTTGATCGGTGCGTTGAGCGAGGCGTCGCCCGCCAGCCGGCGGTTCATCGAGATCACCTCGGCCTCCGACACGTTGAGCTTGGTGGCGATCTCGGCCACCTGATCGGGGCGCAGATCGCCGTCCTCGACGGCCTGAATCTTGCTCTTGACCTTGCGCAGGTTGAAGAACAGCCGCTTCTGGTTTGCGGTCGTGCCCATCTTGACCAGGCTCCAGGAGCGCAGGATATATTCCTGGATCGAGGCCTTGATCCACCACATCGCGTAGGTGGCAAGGCGGAAGCCGCGCTCGGGGTCGAATTTCTTGACCGCCTGCATCAGGCCGACATTGCCTTCGGAAATGACCTCGCCGATCGGCAGGCCGTAGCCGCGATAGCCCATGGCGATCTTGGCGACCAGGCGCAGATGGCTGGTGACGAGCTTGTGCGCCGCCTTGGTGTCCTCATGTTCGAGGAAACGCTTGGCGAGCATGTATTCTTCCTGCGGTTCCAGCATCGGGAACTTGCGAATTTCGGAGAGATAACGGTTGAGACCGTTCTCGCCGGCAGAAATGGACGGTAAACTTCCCTGGGCCATAACAGCACCCCCTGATTCCCGGATTCCGGCTTCCTTGCGGCAAGCCAAACGGTTCGGACCGAACATCGCATCCGAACCAACCCATGTGTCATGTAATTGTGGCGAAACCCGGTATCAAGGTGCAAGCCCCATCACGGTCGCGTGAAGCGCAAGGCTGGTTTACAGATTGGCAAGCGCCAGCCGCAATTGCTCCATGTCTTGCGGCAGCGGCGCCTCGAAGCGCAGTGTCTCGCCGGTGATCGGATGCTCGATCACCAGCAGAAACGCATGCAGCGCCTGGCGGGTGAAGCCGGTCACGGTGTCGCGCACTGCGTCGGGCAGCCGGTTGGCCTTGGTCTTGAAGGCGGCGCCATAGTCCAGGTCGCCGATCAGCGGATGTCCGATATGGGCCATGTGCACCCGGATCTGGTGGGTGCGGCCGGTCTCCAGCCGGCATTCCACCAGTGTCGCCGCACTGCTTCCGTCGGGCTTTTCCTGGTAGCGCTCGCAGACCAGGTAATGGGTGACGGCATGGCGCACATCGTCGCCCTCGTCGGTGCGCACGGCGCGGCGGATCCGGTCCTTGGCGCGGCCGAGGCTTGCGTCGATGGTGCCTTTGAGCCCGTCCGGCTTGCCCCAGACAATCGCCTTGTAGGCGCGCTCCAGCGGGCCGGTGAGACCGTGATCGGCAAATTGCTCGGCGAGATGGCGGTGGGTGATGTCGTTCTTGGCCACCACCATCACCCCGGTGGTGTCGCGGTCGAGCCGGTGCACGATGCCGGGCCTGCGCACGCCGCCGATGCCCGACAGGCTGTCGCCGCAATGGTGGATCAGCGCATTGACCAGGGTTCCGGTCCAGTTGCCGGCGCCGGGATGGACCACGAGGCCGGCCTGCTTGTTGATGACGATCAGGTCATCGTCCTCGTAGAGGATCTCCAGCGCGATGTCCTCGCCGATCGGCTCGGGATCCTCGGGGTCGGGAATTGTCAGCTCGATGCGGTCGCCCGGCGCGATCTTGTGCCCGGCCTGCTTGGCGGCCACGCCGTTGACCATCACCGCACCGGCCTCGATCAGCGCCTTGAGACGGCTGCGCGAAAGGTCGGGTTCGAGCGCTGCTGCCAGCCAGGCATCGAGCCGGCCGGAATCCTCCTCGCCAACAACCAGGGTTTTCGCAGCCGGTTGGGCTTCCCTATCGGGCTGGGCTTCGCTAAACGATGTCGCGTTCTTCAATATCAGGGTCCGCCCGGCAAGGAATGGAAATGTCGACAGTGAATGACGACGATCTCGACGAAAAGCCGCTTGATCCGGAGATGGAAAAGGTACGGCGCAAGATGGTGCGGCTGCTCGCCGTGTCGATCGGCGTCATGTTCATCGGTCTTATGGCCGTGCTGGGCGCAATTGTCTACAAATTCACGCAGGCCGGTGATGCGGGTGCACCCGTCAGCCAGTCGGCCTCGCCGTCGATGAGCGTGCCCTCGGATGCGCCGGTCGCCGCCGTGGCGGCCCTGCCCGACGGTTTCGTGGTCGACAGCGTCTCGCTTGATGGCAACCGCATCGCCTTTTTCGGTCGGGCCGCCGATGGCTCGCAACGGCTGATCATCCATGACATGTCGGTCGGCCGGATCGTCGGCGACATCGTCGTGATCAATCGCTGATCATGGACGGGCAGGGGCGTTTCATCCGCATAGATGATCCGGCCGACCCGCGCATCGCCGAATTCACCGCCATGCGCGACCGGGACCTGGCCGGCCGCGGCGACCGTTTCATCGCCGAAGGCCGGGTCGTGCTGCAGGCGCTGGTCGATGCCCAGGCGGGCGACGCGCGCTTCGTGCTTGAAAAGATCCTGCTCCTTGAGAATCGGGTCGAGGGCACCGGCGATCTGCTGGACCATGTGGAGCCCGGCTGCCCGGTCTATGTGGCGGGACGCGATGTGCTCGACGCCGCGGTCGGCTTTGCCATGCATCGCGGCATTCTGGCCGTCGGCCGGCATGTCCCGCCGGCCTCGTTCGACGCCTTCCTGTCGCGGCTGCCGGACCGGGCGCTGCTGGTGGCGGCCTGCGGCATTTCCAATCACGACAATATCGGCGGCATCTTCCGCAATGCCGGGGTGTTCGGCGCCGATGGCGTCGTGCTCGATTCGTCCTGCTGCGATCCGCTCTACCGCAAGGCGATCCGTGTTTCGGTCGGCGCGGCGTTGCGGGTGCCGTTCTGCCGCGCCGGATCCATCGCAGAGATGGTGCGCAGCCTGACGCTGAACGGGTTCGAGGTCATCGGCCTGTCGCCGCAGGGCAGTCAGACGCTCAGCGCGTTTGAACCCGGCCGCCGGGTGGCCTTGCTGGCCGGCACCGAGGGCGAGGGCCTGCCGGCCGACATTCTCGAGCGGCTGACCACGCTCAGGATCGAACAGGCGCCCGGCATGGACAGCCTCAATGTGGCAACGGCCAGCGGCATCGCGCTGTGGCAGGCGGCCTGCCGCATGGGCCGCGTCTGAACCGCAGCGCTTGACCGGCCGTGCCGTTTGCGCGGCAGGGTGCCGGCCGGCTCAGCGGCTGGAGACAAGCAGCTCGCGGGCGCGGGTGGCAAGACTGGGGTCGGACCGTCCCGACAGCGACGGATCCTCGCTGCCCTTGAGGATGGCGTGGATCGGCGAGGTGCTACCGTCGCGGGCAGCGGTAAGTTCCACCATCATCGCCGCCACAACCGCGATCTCGCGGCGCAGGGCTGCATCATTGCCGTTCTTGTCGGCCTTGAGCAGCCGCTCGGCCAGTGCCGCCTGCCGGGCGCGCAGCCGGTCGATCTTTTCGGCTTCCGGAAGCTCCTCGTGCAGCGCCGCATCCTCTGCCGGCTCATCGGATTCATCCGGCGCCGTGACCGGCGCCTCATTGCTGCTGACGAGCGCGGCCGGCGGCTGTTCGGCAGCCTGCTGCCGGGCGGCACTGTTGGTCGTGCCCTGCTTCTTGAGGGCCCGCATCTCGTCGGACAGTTCCCGGTTTTTCTGCCGGAACCGCTCGACTTCGGCCACGCGCCGGTCAAGCGCGTTTTCGCGATCGGTCAGCGCGGTGATGGTCTTGGCAAGTTTTTCCTGGGTTTGCGCCAGTCGCTCGTCATGGTTTTTCAAGCGGATTTCCAGGTCCCTGTTGGCGGTTCCGGCCTTGGTCAGCGAATCACGCAAGGCATTGCGCTCGTCGCGCAGTTCCCGGATCTGCGATTTGAAGTTTTCAGCCTCGGTGTCGAGGGTGACCAGGTCGATGCGGAGCTCTTCCAGCTCGGCGCCGAGCCGGTTGATCTTGTCATCGCGGGCGGCGAGTTCCCGTTTCAGTGCTTCGCTCAGACGCGCCGCGTCGCTGAAATTGCCGGTCAGGGTGGCGATGGTGGTGTCGCGCTCGTTCAGTTTGGCATGGAGATCGCGGATGTCGGCCTCGCGCTCTTCCACCGCCTTTTCGACCGAGATCTTTTCGCTGCGCAGCGCCACCAGGTCATTGCTCAAGCGCGCGCTGCGGGCAACGCTTTGGGTGAGCTGTTCGCGGTTGTGCTTGAGATCGACAGACAGGCGGGCGGTTTCAGCGGCGAAGGCGGCTCGCGCCATGTCCTTTTCGGCCCGTATTTCGGCTGCCGACAGCGGCACGCTCGCACGGATGCGGCGTTCGGTGAGCTTGACGACACGGCGCTGGATGATCGGCGCCGCAATCAGCGCAACCAGGGCGGCGGCCAGAAAACCCAATGCGAATAACAGCACAAACTCGATCACGGCAAATCCACACAATCAGGAACAGGGCTCAAAAGGCCCCGCAAAGGCCCGCCGGAGCTTTAAGCATGGTCATCCGGCCTCGGCAAGCAGCAAGCGAAGGAAGAGACTGTTGGCTTGTCAAGAACAGACCCCGGTTTTGCTTGCCGCCGTACGCCGCGCGTCTCTTGACAATGCCCGCGGCGACGCCGGTGTTTGGCAGGTCAGGCAAACGGTCGTCTAGAACGGATTCCAGGTCGGCGCGGGTGTCATTTTCAGATAGCCGATATTGATGCCAAGCCTGGCTCCGACACCGGTCCGGATCGGCACGACATAGACATCATCGCGCTTGAGAACGGTCATGCCCAGGCCGGCAACCACGAATGCCGAGCCCGACACGCCGCCAAAGCGACCATAGACAGCCTCGATGCTGGGAAGATTGTAGACCAGCATCATCGTCCGGTTGCCGTTGCCGCCATAATCCCAGCCCAGCGACGGACCCTGCCAGAACACATCGTGCTGGCCGGCATTCTTGGTAAACAGCTGGCCCTCGCCATAGGTCAGGCCGCCGATGAAGGCGCCGGAGGCTTCCTGGCCAAGAATATAGCCATTGGGCAGGCCGTAGGACTGGAATGCCTTCTCGACGATCTTGGCCAGGCCGCCGGAGGTGGATCCGAAAAATCCGTGCCCTGCATCGACGATTTCCTGCGTCGTGTATTGCGAGGCATTTGCCGACTGCGCACGCGCGTCCGGTGCGGCTCCGGCGATGAGCAGCAGGCAGAGAAAGATAGAGGCATAAGCGCGAAGGCCTAGGCGGGACGCGATCATTAGATCCACTCCGTTGATGGGACGGTAGGTACCGCAGAAAACATTGATCACATTGTGACGCGCCGATCTTAATAAGCAGTTTACCAAATATGGTGTCTTTAGGAACGGACGGCTTACGTTGCCATCGGCAATGGGCCATTGAACGACTTCTGACCGACAGTGCTTGCGATTGACCGCACCGGGTGCGAATTTCCAACCGCGCTGATTCGGCGTGGGGCGCAAAGAGGAGAATTTTATGTCGAAGAACCTCAATCTGACTTTGGCAGGACCGGACCTTGCCGCGCTTTTGTGCAGCCGTGTTTGCCATGACATCATTTCTCCCGTCGGAGCGATCAACAATGGTCTCGAACTGCTCGATGAGGGCGGCGCCGACGCCGATGCGATGGATCTCATTCGCACCAGCGCGCTCAACGCCTCGGTGCGGCTGAAATTTGCCCGGCTCGCCTTTGGCGCATCCGGCTCGGTTGGCGCATCGATCGACACCGGCGAGGCCGAAAAAGCCGTGATCGACTATGTCTCGGCCGACAAGAAAACCGAAGTCAACTGGAACGGTCCGCGCGCCATCATCCCGAAAAACCAGGTGAAACTGCTGCTCAACCTGTTCCTGGTTGCCTATGGCGCGATCCCGCGCGGTGGCGAGATCGATGTGACGGTTGAAACGCCGGAAACCGATCCGCGCTTCCGCCTGGCCTGCCGCGGCCGCATGGTGCGGGTGCCGCCGAAATTCCTCGAGATCTATTCGGGCGAAATGGAAGAAGCTGTCGATGCCCATTCCATCCAGCCCTATTACACGGTGCTGCTGGCCGACGAAGCCGGACTGGAGCTGTCGTGCTCGGCGAATGCGGACGAAGTGGTGTTTACCGCGCAACGCCCAGCCGCCGCCTGAGACGGCTTAGGCCATGGCGGAAACGCTCCGTTAAGCCTGTCTGATTACGGAATCTTTGCTCCCTTGGAATAGACTTCATCTCAACAATACCGGATCCGTTCCGGGTTGGTCTGGAAGAAGCCAAGGGAGGCTGCCATGCGCCGCTTTATGATCGCCGATGATTCTGCCGTTATCTGCAAGGTTGCCAAGCGCATCCTCAGCGGGCTGGATTATCTCGTGATAGAAGCGTCAAATTCCGGCGAAGCCATGATCATGTGCGATGCACAGCTTCCCGATGTGCTGTGCGTGGATGCCGGCATGACCGGCGCCCTGGACCTGATTGCCTCGGTGCGTCAGATGGAGGGCGGTGATTCTGTCCGGATCCACTATCTGATGATCGAGAAGGAATTCAAGCAGATGATGGCCGGCAAACGGGCGGGCGCGGATGATTTCCTGCTCAAGCCTTTTGACCGGCGCAGCCTGACCGAAGCCTTCGCGCCCTATGCGGCAGCCGTCGCCTGACGCCGGCATCCCGGATGCCGAACTGTTCTCCGCACGCGCTTGAGCCATGAAAAAACCCGCCTGACAAAGGCGGGTTCTTGTTCGTTGCAGTCCTGAAAAAGGGAGGAAGTTCAGGCGCTTTCGAGAATCTGGTTTTCTTCCGGCTCGCGCAGAACATAGCCGCGGCCCCACACCGTTTCGATGTAGTTCTTGCCGCCTGCCGATGTGGCGAGCTTCTTGCGCAATTTGCAGATGAAGACGTCGATGATCTTCAGTTCCGGCTCGTCCATTCCGCCATAGAGATGGTTGAGGAACATTTCCTTGGTCAGCGTCGTGCCCTTGCGAAGCGAGAGCAGCTCCAGCATCTGGTATTCCTTGCCGGTCAGATGCACGCGCTGCGAACCGACTTCCACGGTCTTGGCATCGAGATTGACGACCAGGTCACCGGTGGTGATGACCGACTGGGCATGGCCCTTCGAACGGCGCACGATGGCGTGAATGCGTGCAACAAGTTCGTCCTTGTGGAACGGCTTGGTCATGTAATCATCGGCGCCGAAGCCGAGACCGCGAACCTTGTCCTCGATTCCGGCCATGCCGGACAGGATCAGGATCGGTGTCTTCACCTTGGAAAGCCTGAGAGTGCGCAAAACCTCGTAACCGGACATGTCCGGCAGGTTGAGGTCCAGCAGAATGATGTCGTAGTCGTACAGTTTGCCGAGGTCGACGCCCTCTTCGCCCAGATCCGTGGTGTACACGTTGAAGCTTTCGGACTTCAGCATCAGTTCGATGCTCTGCGCGGTCGCGCTGTCATCCTCGATCAATAGAACCCGCATTTTTTAATCCCCTTTTCCGCCGCCGCAAGGTTTCGAGATCCACTTACGCTATACGGATCCAGTTGTTGCCTGATTTGGAGGCTGCCACGGAATGGTTAACAAATTCTGATCAGGTTATGCAACCACTATCACAATGTTAATTTTCACTGGCAAACTCATGATTTCATTCCCAAAAATTCTCTTGGATTTCTTGAAGTGACACTTCACGAAACCGACCCAAGTGATTCAAAGGACTCTGGAAAAAAGGCCGGAAAAAATCATTGTTCCCGTTTACTCCGCCTTAAACCATGACGGCTATTATTAATGATGCCCGTAAACGAATGGTTACCGCTGTGGATAAAAAGTTAACGCTGCGGTCATTATTTGCAAATCGGGACTGGTGAATTCGCCAGAGTATCGAGTTTCACCAACCGGGATCTCGCATCACGGGAGTATTGCGTATGAAGTCGCGTGAGAGCCATGTTCGCCTGAAACAGTTTCAGGTCAACGAAAAAACCCGTCAACTGGGCCAGATCCAGCTGATGATGGCAGAAATGGAAAAGATGGCGGCCGAACTGGAGTACCAGATCATCGCCGAGGAAAAGAAGGCGGGTAACACCGATCCTTCCCATTTCGCCTATCCGACCTTCGCCAAGGCGGCGCGCCAGCGATCCGACAATCTGCAAACCTCAATCAAGGAATTGAAGGTGCAGCTTGATGCGGCTGAACTGGCGCTCGAAGAGGCGCAGGCTGAGTTCGACAAGGCAACCGCGCTTGAAGAGCGTGATGCCGGACATCGGTCGAACCGGGCAGTCTGAATGAATGCATGTCGTGTTCGGGTGATCTCACTGGAACACGACATTCATTGATGCCTGCAATCGCCTGCGACCGGTCATCTGGCCGGTCGCAGGTGCTTTTGCGTGCAGGCCGGCCCGACCGGGCCTGCGGATCCGCGGGCCTGCGGATCCGCTGTTCCGAACGGCCTTGCCCGGGGCAGGGCGGGATCGTCTATACGACCACATCCCGCCAATCCGGATTTCGCTGGGCCTGGGCCTTGAAGAAGGGGCAAAGCGGGATGATTTTCCAGCCGCCGGCGCGCGCCGCCTCGATGGCGTGAAGCGCCAGGGCCTGACCGACGCCCTTGCCCCGCAGGGAATCCGGCACGCCGGTGTGATCGATGATGACGAGCTGCGGCGATGCACGGGAAAAGGTCATTTCGGCCTCGACGCCGTCAAGGCGCGCAATGTAGCGACCGCCGCTGGGGCCGGCTTCATCAACGATGTCCATGGTTTCACTCCCTGTCGATAGTCAATGGCCGATCGCGCGGCCGGCCACCGGCGGGCTCGCTGCCGAGGCCCGTGTCCAGCCGGGATTTTTCCGGACCCGGCTTGCATGCTTCATGCTTACATGCATCGTGCCAAACTGCTACAGCCAGCTTTGCGCGGCCGAGCGAATATGTGACGCTGCAGGCGTTGCGGGCAAGTCCTGTTCGCGTCAGCGGGTCGAGCCCGTCCAGTGCAGACTGGCGCGCCGGACCGGGCGCGAAAAGGGTTTTCCGGGGAGTGTGTGGAATGCGTTTGGTGCTCGCGGCAGCCCTGGTGCTGGCGCCGTTGTTTTTCGGCCTGGGACTCATCTTGCCGCTGGTGCGGTTCGAAACATTGTATTTTTTCAACCAGTCGCCATCGCTGCTGGGCGTCGTGGCGGCCTTGTGGACAGGCGGAGATCCGGTGCTGGCCGTGGTGGTGGCGCTGGTTTCGGTCGTGTTTCCGGTGATCAAGCTGATGGCGATCATGGCCGAGGCGGTGGGCATTGAAAACCGGTCCGGCCTGGCAATGCGGCTGGTGCCGCATCTCAGCCGCTGGTCGCTGATGGATGTCGTGCTGGTGGCGCTGGTGATCGTCGCCGCCAAGACCGGCGGCATCGCCGAGGCCTTTTCACAGCCGGGACTGTGGTTTTACGCCGGATCGGCGCTGATGGCAGCGCTGGCGCACGGGCTTGCCAGCAGGCATGGCAAGGCTGCCGGGGCCTGATCGCACACCGCGACCAGAACCGGGACCCTGCCTATGGCGGGATCCCGGTCCGGACCGGGCGGCATCCATTGCCGAATGCCTGGATTTTCAGACAACAGTTAAGCCACTTGGGCAGATCATTGCCGATGCGGCCAGGCGAAAACCGGGTCACACAGGCTATGGGCTGAATTCAAGGAAAGGCGGCTTCCATTGCACGTCCGAGCGGACGCATGGCGGTCTAATGCCGGTATTGCTGGATGCGCGTCGTGCGCAGGCCAGCAAGGCCGTAGTCGCTGATGGACGACTGCCAGGAGAGGAATTCCTCAACTGTCAGCGTATAGCGCTCGCAGGCCTCTTCGAGGCTGAGAAGGCCGCCGCGAACAGCGGCAACCACTTCAGCTTTTCGCCTTATGACCCATCGACGGGTGTTGGCGGGTGGCAAATCAGCGATCGTCAACGGGCTCCCGTCGGGGCCGATCACATATTTGACGCGGGGTCGTACCATATCGGTCATTGGACTCTCTTACATACTCAAGACCTATGCACCGGACCCTACAGGTGGGGGTTTAAAATTTGCCTAAGGGTGCGGCAATGATTTGGTAAGATTTGGCACAGGTGCGGTGCGTCCATCCGGCATCTTGTTGCAGATCGCCGCAAACCCTATAAAGGGGGTGTCCTGAATGGATATCTTGCAACCGCTTGATCAGCGCCTTGAACGCTGTTGAATGCCGGGGATGACAGTGAACAGTCTAGATTTTGACAAAGAACCCCGCGACACGCGGGTGGTGGTTGCCATGTCGGGCGGCGTCGACAGCTCCGTTGTGGCGGGCATTCTCGCGCGGCAGGGCTATGATGTGCTCGGCGTGACGCTGCAGCTCTATGACCACGGTGCTGCGGTGCACCGGGCCGGATCCTGCTGCGCCGGCCAGGATATCGACGATGCGCGGCGGGTCTGCGAAACGCTCCGCATCCCGCATTATGTGCTTGATTATGAAAAGCGCTTCCGCGAGGCGGTGATCAACCCCTTCGCCGAGAGCTATGTCGCCGGCGAAACGCCGATCCCCTGTGTTGCCTGCAACCAGACGGTCAAGTTCGCCGATCTGCTGGCTACCGCGCGCGATCTCGGCGCCGATGCGCTGGCGACCGGGCATTACATCCGCTCACGCGCCAATCCCTCGCCGGACAATCCGGGCCGGCGGGCGCTGTTCCGCCCGGTCGATGCGGAGCGCGACCAGAGCTATTTCCTGTTTGCCACCACCCAGGACCAGCTGGATTATCTGCGCTTTCCGCTGGGGGAGCTGTCCAAGGCCCGCACCCGCGAGCTGGCGGAAGAAATGGGCCTGGGCGTGGCCAAGAAGGCCGACAGCCAGGACATCTGCTTCGTGCCGCTGGGCAAATATGCCAATGTCATCGAGAAGCTGCGGCCCAATTCTGCGCTGGCCGGCGAGATTGTCCATATGGACGGCCGGGTGCTGGGCGAGCATCCCGGTATCGTGCACTACACCATCGGCCAGCGCCGCGGCATCGGCGTGGCCATTGGCGATCCGCTTTATGTGGTCCATCTCGACGCCCGCTCGCGGCGGGTGATCGTCGGTCCGCGCGAGGCGCTGGAGACGCGCCGTGTGGTGCTGCGCGATGTCAACTGGCTCGGCGATGCGCCGCTTGAAGCCAGCGGCGCCGACGGATTTGAATGTTTTGCCAAGGTGCGTTCGACCCGGCCGCCGAAGCCGGCAATCCTGCGCGCAATCGACGGCGAGATCTCGGTGGAACTGGTCGATGGCGAGGCCGGCGTGGCGCCGGGCCAGGCCTGCGTGCTCTATTCGGCGCCGGGCGACGAGGCCCGGGTGCTCGGCGGCGGCTTCATAGACCGCTCGGAGCGCTCGCCTGAAGCCCAGGCGCTGTTGTCGAGCCTGCTGCAGCCGGCCGCCTGAGGCGGGGCTGCTGCAGGCCCTGACGCGGCTGCAGAGGCGGCGCGACGCGGCGCCGGATCAATCGTGGCGCACGGTGCCTTCCGACAGGATCTCGATGACGGCAAGGCCGTCCGATACCGGCGTGCGCGGGGCGGCGCCGGTGCGGATGCAATCGAGAAAATGCTCGCATTCGCGTGTCAGCGGCATGCCGTCAGGGATGTCGACATAGTCGGGATCCACCATTTCCGACTGCCAGCCATTGTCGTCTTCCCAGACCTTGTGGTGGAAAATCGCCAGCTTCTGGTTCCAGGGCGCGACATCGTCAAACACCGCCATGGCCTTTGAGCCGATCACCGTGAGCTTGCGTTCGCGGTAGGGATTGAGCCGCGAGGCGAAGACATGGCTGCGCACGCCGCTGGGGAACTGCAGGTGCAGATGGGCAAAATCCGACAGCCGGTTGAGCATGGCCGAGCCGACGCCGCGGACATTGACCGGCTTTTCGCCGGTCAGCGCCAGGATCAGCGACAGGTCATGCGGGGCGATGTCCCACAGCGCGTCGTTTTCGGCGTGGAACTTGCCAAGTCCGACCCGATGGGAATGGATGTAGCGGATGGCGCCGAGCTCGCCTGCGGCAATCATCGCCTCGAGCGCCTCGAAGGCCGGATGGAAGCGCAGCACATGGCCGGTCATAGCCACCCTGCCGGCCTTTTTGGCCGCGTCCACCACCCGGCGGGCGTCGGCCACCGACAGGGCAATGGGCTTTTCCACCAGCAGATGCTTGCCGGCTTCCAGCACCGCGATCGCCTGGTCGGCATGGTAATGCGGCGGCAGGGCCAGAACCACGCCGTCGATCTCCGGATCGGCGAGCACCGCGTCGAACGCCATGGCCTTGACGCCATGGGTGGCCGCCAGTGTGTCGGCCCGGTCCCGATGGCGGTCGGACACAGCGTGGAGCGCGCCGAGTTCGGCGAATGTGCGGGCATGGTTGGATCCCCAATAACCGCAGCCGACGACGGCAATCCTGGGGGGCAGAGCGCTTTGCATGGCTGGTCCTGTGCTTTCTCGTGATCTTTGCGCCATGGATTAGACCCGATGCCGCGCCGAGGCAAGGCAAGGCGCTGGTGCACGCCGGGCGAAGGCAGGGAACTGGCGCGCGACAGGACAGGGCCACGGCTTAGGTCCGGGCGCGGGCAGACCACGCGTTGCTCCACGCGGCGGCAGGGCAGGGCCGCGGCTTAGGTCCGGGCGCGGGCAGACCACGCAGCGTGCATATCTGCTGGCAGGGCAGGACCGGAGCTATGTCCGTCCGCGGGCAAGCACCGCAGCGCGCATATCTGCCTGCAGGCCCGACGAGGCCATGCCGCTGTCAGCCAGCAGCCCTTGGGGCTTGCTAACGGCGCGCCGGTACCGGCAAAATGCAGATGGTGCGGACGGCAAAACCCGGGCCGGGGCAGGCCTGCCGCCGGCGCCGGCAAACTATGTCGACAAACAGGCGAGAAAAGCCCGATGCCTGCTTGACAGTGATGCAAGCCGCACCTTATATGCCGCCCGTCCGGCCCGATCAATTTCGGCGGCTGGCGGCGGGGTAGCTCAGCTGGTTAGAGCAGCGGAATCATAATCCGCGTGTCGGGGGTTCAAGTCCCTCTCCCGCTACCAAAAATCCCCCCAACTTCGGGGCGTGCGAAGTCCGATTGGCGACTTCAGCCAGCAAATCAATCAATCCTTTGATTTCCATAGCGCAGAAAGCCACCTATCCCGACATCGCGCCGCTGGAGACGGAACTGCCCGCGGATGCAGCGTGTCAACGCGCACTGGCGGTCGCACAGGACATGGGCTGGGAAATCGTCGCCGCGGATGCGGAGCGTCACCGGCTTGAGGCAACCGTGCGCACCTTGGTCTTCTATCTTGCCGATGATGTTGTGCTGGTGGTGACGCCGCAAGGTGACGGAAGCCGCGTGGACATGCGCAGCGTCTCGCGGATCGGGGAAGCGATCAGGGCGTCAACGCCAACAGCGGTTCGGCGCATGAATTCTGGATCTCGCACACCGCGCAAGAACGGCGGTGTTGATGGTAGATGGGGTCACGGGGCGCCAGTGACAGCAGAGCTTGCATTGCGGGTGATGAGGTCGGCGCCGTAGGTCCGGCAGATTTCCGGGTAGAGCCAGCCGGTGCCGAAATCGGCGAGGGCGGCAAAGACGGGTTGCTCTGAAATCCGGCCGAGTGCCAGGTCGAAGGCGGCGTTCAGCATGGGCGCCTGGTCCGGGTGGACGCGCAGGAAACAGGCGCGGCAGGCGGAAAGGTCGCGTGTGTAGCAACCCGCCTCGCACATCACCAGTTCGAAGCTGCTGCGCAGGATTTTCCTGGCCATCCAGGACCTGGCCTTGCCCGCCTTCGGCGTCGTCTGCAGCTTGCGGGCCAGCGCTATGTCGTTGGGCAGGCTCCAGCCTTCGAACACCAGGTCAAGGCCGAGTCGCCGCGGCTGCAAGTGCGCCGTCACATCCGCCCCCGCATAACAGACCGACTGGGTCTTCAACAGCGCGCACAGCTTGTCCGACTGGCGCAGGCTTGAAACCGACGCCGGCAGCAATTCGACCTCCTGCACAAAGGGCCATGATCTAGAGATCCGATCGCCGAGGCGGTCACGCCAGGGCTTGTCGAGGGTGTCCATGTTTCCTTCCGACAGCAGGATGGCATCAATGTCCGACAGCCGGTCTCGGGCCTGTCCCAGGGCAACGCTTCCCCGGATATAGAGGCTGTGAAAGCTGTTTCCGCAGGCGCTTCGGCAGGTTGCCGCAATCTCGTCGAGCGGTGCGCGCCAGGCAGGCTGAATGGCTGCCAGACTGGCCATGGGCTGGACAAAGCCGTCGGCGTCGGGCCACAGGATCACGGGCGGATACGGCATTTGTAGACCTGTCTCGACCGGGTCTTGCGCACGATATTGTCGAAGCTCAGGCCCAGGGGCGTGACCGTTTCAAACAAAGCAAGGTTCAGGAACGCCTCTGTCTGCCCCTGGTCCTGGCGGTCGCAATGGGTCTCGACATAGACGGATCCTGCACGGCTTCGCCTGATGGTCGACACGATCCCGTCCAGGGTCTGCAGATGGCCCAGGACCGCAAAAAGGAAAATGGTGTCAAAGGGCTCGACGGATGCCGGGGCAAGGTTGAGATCCTGCGCCTCGAAGCGGCAGGGCGCATCGAAAAACAGATTGAGCCGCCGTCCCGCCGCCGCAAAGGCGGCGAGGTCCAGCCCCAGGACGGCGCGGGCACCAAGATGCGCCGCCTGGAAACTGTTCATGCCGATGTTGCATCCGAGATCGAGGATCTCGTTTGCCCACCAGATCGGCAGGGTCGATCTTGGCAAAGCGCTCGTGCAGATCCGGCCTGCGCCCGCGCACGATCTCCACATCTTCGTGAAAGATGCTCTGATAGGGGATCCCGCCGCGCGCCGTGCCGAAGAATTCGTCCGGCAGGCTGGCAAGCCGGGCCAGCGCCGCTGGATGGCTCAGAATGCTGGCGCGCAGCGGGACCTGCCTGCGCAAGGCGGCGCGAACGGCGCTGTCGCCCTGCACCAGGATCCAGCGCCCGTCCATGCGCCTTGTGATGGCCACCGGGTCTTCGGGCGTGCCGTATGCCGGCTGCATGCCGGGATCAGGACGCAGGAGCGTGGCAAGTTCCGCCACCGGCATCAACCGGGTTTCAACCAGCAGCCCCATCGCGCGAAACCGCTCCACGCCGAGATAGATCTCCATCTGGCTTTGGTACTTTCCGGCGCTTTGAGCCTCCGACAGCAGCAGAGCGGCAACGTCGCCGGCCGTCTCAAGACCGCGAAAGTGATCGAGAAAGGCCCAGTCCTCCGCATCCAGTGCGACCGTCTCCTGCAGGATCGGCGCCTGCACCAGATATCCCTGCGGCGTCTTCTCGCGTCTGAGGAAAGGTGCGCAGGCGAGATGCAGTTCTCCGGTTTCGCCGAGGAATCCGCCCCGGGCCGCAGCGGGATCAAGGCCGGTCTGATGGGGCATCGTCTTGCTCGTCCCGTGCCGGCGCAGGTGGCTTGCCGTCCGATCTGGCGAGCCCGTCGATCAGGTGCACCAGCATGGCGTTGACCGCACGCGCCGCGCCTCCGGCTTTTCCGTTGCCGGGATTGAATTCGACCACATCCGCGCCGCAAATATCCAGATGCGCAAACATCGCCTGGAGCAGCGTGTGAAGTTCGTGCCATTCAAGTCCGGCCCCGCAGGGCGTTGACACCTGGCCTGCAATTGCGGTTTCGGACATGACGTCGAGATCAAGCGTGATGTAGTAGGGACGGCCCGCAAGTGCGGCGATCGCCTCGGACAGCGCGGCCGGGGAGGCCAGCAATTGCTTGAGCCGCATCAGCGGAAGCAATGTGACGCGAGCGCCAACACCATGGCTTGCATAGGCCCGGTCCATCACCTGCGTGCGCTGGTCGAGCGCTGTGCGCAGGCCAAGCGAGACCACGGTTTCGATGTCGGTGTCGCGGATCAGGTTGGACAGGAAGGCCGCGTGGTTGTAGCTGATCGCATCCTGATAAAACAGGTCATTATGCGCATCGAAATGCAGCAGGCCAAGGCGCGGCTCGCGTGCGAGCATGGCCTTGATGACCGGATAGGTCACGGCGTGGTCACCGCCGACAAAAAGCGGGCGAATGGTGTCGTCAGCCAGGCGGTCCAGAAGCATTTCAAGGGCGCCCAGCATCCCGCAAGGGGTGCCGTCCGGGCTTTGCAGATCCCCGCAGTCCTGCACGACAATGCCCCGGCCGATCACGCCGGGCCGGCCGCCGGACAGGACGATGTCCGAATAGGCGCCGTTTTTGTGCAGATCGAGCCAGGAGACGGCACGCGATTGCAGCCGCAAGGCTTCGGGCGCGGTCTGGGTGCCCGCGCTGACCGGCAGGGAGGCGAAGGGCAGCCCGATCATGCCGACATGGGCCCGCGACGGATCGACATCGCGCGGCAGGTTGAAGAATGTATTCGGCGCGAAAAATCTCTGATTGGTTTCAAGGTCGGAAAATTCCCTGCGCTGCGGCATGGCCGCAAAGTCATCCGACAGTCTTTGCAGCAGGCGCGCCTCGACCTGTTGCGCCGGGGAGGTGTGGCTGAGGAGAAACCGCGCCTTGATCCAGCGGTCAAGCGCTGCCGCATCGGCGTCGAGTGCCAAAACCGCGGCCTTGAGGGACGACATTGTCTCGGGCTCGATGAACAGGCCTTGCCCCTTGAGCGCGCGAAGCGTGGCGAAGTCTGCTTCCGCTATCCTCTGGGTCGCGATATGCACCATCGGTTCCTGGGCAAGGGCTGCATCATGGGCATAGAACGCGCCCCCATATTGCGTCAGCCTGAGGCGCGGGTTGAGCCGGTAGCGCTGGTCGTCGAGTGCGTGGGTGTCATCCATCGGCCTGCTCCCGAGGCGTCGCATGGCGCGGGGCACTCATCCTGTGCCGGCCACGGGCTGCGCCGGCGCGTCGGTTGAGGTGGCAGGCTCGGGCAGGTGCGAAATGGCATACATGCCGGCCCGTATCAGCTGTTTCGCCAGTGTCAGGCGTTCGTCGTCGCTGTACCATCCGGGAATGTCGCGGACACGGAACTCAGGCGTTTCGGCACAGAAACCGAACGCCCACAGGGCCTTGTCCGAACTGGTGATCTGTCCGCCCGGAAAATGCAGGGTGACGCCCTCGTCGCCGGTCACGCAGCGGGCCAGATTTGCCGATGGCCGCGTCACCCGGGTGTCGAGGGTGATCGCATCCGCAAGATCGAGCGACAGAAACTGACTGCTGGACCGGACGGGCGCACTGGGAAATGACCTTTGCCGCCACCAGGTCCAGGGCGCGGCGCAGCACATCCTCATCCGCCAGCACCGCGATGGCTTGCCTGTAGGCCATTGGCAGGGACGGCCCGGCAATGCCCTTTGACAGCCAGTCCGGGGGCAATACCCGGCGCATGTCCTGTCGGGTCTCGGCTGCGACATGCACGGCGGCCTGCATCAGGTCGCGCCATGTCACCCCGATCAGGCCGATCGTCAGATGCGCGGATGTTTCGTCCGTCGCCCGGGCGACATGGGGCATTCCGCGCGGCATGTAGAGCACATCTCCGGCGCGCAGCGTCAGCTGCATGAGCGGCGCTGCGGTGGGGCTGACACTCTTTCCCTCATCATCGGGCGCCGACAGGGTGTCGATCATCGGGTAGAGTGTCCAGTCCTTGGACCCGTCCACCTGCAGGATCAGCACGTCATGCCCGTCCCAATGGCAATCAAGACCCTGTGCATGGGCAGGCGTGACATAGAGATTGCATTGAAGCGCCATCGCCAGATCGGAGGTCAGTGCGGCGCACAGGTCGCGGACCGGTTCCCAGCTCTGGTGGATGCCGTTGACGACAATGGTCTTTCCACGCGAATAGTCGGCATAGAGACTGCCCATCCGCGTACCTCCGCGTGCCGAGGGATTTGGGCCGTCCTTGTTCCCGCCGCGCCCTCCCGTCGTCCTGACGGCGTCCGGATCCTGCATCTGGCTAATGAGTTTCTCGAGATCGCCGAGCTGGAACAGTGTTGCGAGCGAGCGGCCGGTTCGCGGCGTGGCATGCAGAAAATCGCGCTCCAGATAGGTCGAGAAAAAGTCCTCGGCCGACACGGGGGCAATCAGCTTTTCCAGCGACCATTGCGCCGCAACTGCAGGGTCTGTCGGGCGGCTAGACATCGCTCATTTCCTCCCGCAACACCTCTTCTGCTCCGGACCGCATTGCCCCGTCGGGCGGCAGGCTGGCAAGGAATGCGGGCAATTGCGCGCCATAGGCGCGGCGGATATAGAGCCCGAAATTGGTGTGGTTGACGAGGTTCTGGCTGACCGTGATCGAGTTTTCCTCGGTGACGACATGGTGCCACCAATCCGGCGGCAGAAAGAGCATGTCGCCCGGGTCCAATGTGCATTTGTGGCAGGTCGCGTCCCGAAATTTCGGAAAACGCGCATAGTCCGGCGCGGCCGGGTCGACTGCCCCCTTGTAGACTGCCTCGGAATCTTGCGGCGAAAACAGATAGGCGGTCTTGCGCCCGCGCACCTGCGCGAGCCAGGTGATAGTGTGGTGGGAATCGATATGCATCCGCGATGCGGCCCCCTTTGGGCTGATCAGCAACCATCCCTGGGTGTTGGGGAAATGCGCGTCCTGGAACGCCGGGTTGATCCATGGCCACCAGTCGAGCGCAAAGGGCGGGAGCGCGAAATCATCTCCGAGCTCGGGATGGTGGGCGAAGGGCTTGTAGGAGGTGCAGTAAAACGGCCGTATTGCACCGATCTCCGCGTGTTTTGCGGATAGTTCCGATCCGGTGGCATCCGACAGGATGTAGCCGATATAGGCCGCCATGGTGGTCACGAAGGCTGCCTCGTTGCTCATTGAATCCGCGGCAAGCTTGACGGGATCGTCGCCATAGACATCGCGAAAGAACGAGAAGTCCCATTTGTCCATCGCGGGCCAGCCATGCATCCAGCCGCGCGCAATCACCGGCTGCCCGCCGGGGCGGACATAGGCGTCGAATTCACCGGGCAACAACAGTGTCTCTATGGGAACTGTCTGAATCTGCATGGCGCGCATTCTCCTTTCCGGTCCATGGCGGGATCATTCCGCGGGAAGCTGTGCATCAAGATCGGCATGTGTCTGGTTTTCCGCCGGTCGTGAGAACCGCTGCAACAGTGCAACAGGAGCGGTGGCCAGGGGCACCAGAGCGCCATCCAGCTCGGCCACGATGTCGCGTTGCAACAGCCAATCGCGCGTAGACGCGCTCATCCTGTCCGCCGGGTTCATCACGGCCTGCGCCGTCTGCGTCGAAATGATCTCCAGAGGGGTGCCGCGGCCCTCGAACCGGGTGTCGACCAGGGCGTAGAGATCATCGGCAAGATGGGCCAGGGACAAGGCCGGCTTCCCCCGTTTCTGCCACCGGTCGTGCCAGGTCTTCGCCTCCGCCTTGATCTGTTCGATTGTGTCGGGACACTCGAAAGCGCCGGACTGGTAATCGCCGGAAAAATAATATGCGAGTTTGTCGATATCGGTCTGCGGCGGGAAAAGCTGCCGGTAGATCTCCTGCGGGCGCAGGTTCTCGATCCCGAAATGCGCCGGGTTTTCGTGATACGGGCTGAAGCGGTCGAGACGGAGAAAGGCAAAGTCACTGGGCGGCTGTAGGTGCGGAATCTTGCGCATGAGCTGCAACATCTCGGTGTAGCTTTCCGCCCTGTCACCGGGAAAGCCGACCAGAAGATTCCACGACACGTCGATCTTGAGGATCCGCGCCAGCCGCAGCAGCCGCAGGTTCAACGCGGCAGTGGTGCCCTTGTTCATGCGGGTCAACAGGTCGGTGTTCAGGGATTCGATGCCGGGTTGGATTTCGGTAATATGCGCGTCGCGCAGCAGCAGGGCCTTGTCCAGGCTGATATTGGCCTTCTGCTCATAAAAGATCGTCACGTCAGGCGGCAGGCTTGAGGCCAGCCGCGGCAGCACCGTCTGGAAATACCGGTGCGGCATGATGTTGTCGGTCATGTTGAGCTGTTTGATCGGATAACACTCGAACAATGTCTCGATCTCGCTAACGATCCTGTCGGCGGATTTCTCCCGGAATGCCATGCCTCCGCCGTTCAGCCCGCAGAATGTGCAATGGTGCTTTTCGCCCCACCAGCAGCCGCGGCTGCTTTCGTGGGGCAGGGCAGGCTCCTGGATGGCGCCGTCCTTGCCCGCGAGGAACAGCGCGTGTTGATCAAAGAAGGCATGATAGTCAGGCAGCGGCAGCGCGTTCATCTTCATGCAGGGCTTGCCGTAGATGATGCGGTCAGGGACAGTGCCCTCGCGCAGGATCTGCCGCAGCAGGGTGATGAAGGTGTCCTCGCTCTCCCCCGAGGCGACGTGATCGATGCGGGCGCCGGTTGAAAGCAGGCCTTCGGCCATGTCCGCCTCGCAATTTGCACCGCCGATGAGCGTGACGATATCGGGAAAGTCATGCTTGCACCGCTTAAGCAGGGCAATGCTCGAGGTGATCTGCTCGAAGGAGCAGCTTGCCCCGACAATCCGGGGCGCCATTTGCCCGACGATCGCCGAGATCGCATCGAGCCAGGGGGACACACATGCATCTGCCTTTTGAAAGGCCTCGGACTTTGCAAGGCGTCTGTCGAGATCTGTGTCGAAAGCCCCGAAGGCGGCGCGCCGGAAAACGGCCTCAAGCGCCAGGCGTTCGGTGATGAGCTCGCGATAGACCCTTGGCCCGACCATCGAGGCGAACAGCATGTTGCCATAGATGATCTTCACATCGAAACCGGCGTCCTTGGCGCAGGCCTGGAGGAGATGGCAAGCCAGATTGGCCTGGAACACATCTGCGAATGGCGGCACGACCAGCGCCACTTCACAGGACGAAAAGCGTGCTGCATCTGCAAAATCCATGGACGCCCCTTTTCACGCCACGCCCACTACCCGGGCATGGTCCGCCTTGCGGGAGATCGGCGCGCGGGCTGAATGCCGCGGTGAACCGGAAGGAACTGATCGGTCAGTCCCGGTTCCGGCACAGGGCCACGGTCATCCAAATTGCGGTTGCGAAGAAAGGCAGTCAGAAGCGGCCACCAATGCCGCCGCCCACACGCACATCGCCGCGTCTCGGGTTGCTGTCGGCGCGGATATCCCAATCAATCGCGGTCATCAGGAACAGGTCCTGGTCGACAAGCTGTGCCGTCAGCTGTTCCTGGACGAATTGCTCGATTTCCATGCCGCGCTTTTCAGCGGCCACCTGAACCTGCTTGCGCACCTCCGGCGACATTTTCCGCACGACATCCTTTACCGGCAACCGCATTTCGATTTTTTTGCCTTCCATGACCCTGATGTCCGGTTTCTTCATTTTCCCAACTCCTTCTGATTGTACGGTGTCAAACATTGTCTTTGACGCAATTCAGAGTAAGTATCAGTTACAATTTTTGTCAAGATTAATTACGAAGCTACTTGTTACGCTACGCTTACATTGTGAATTAGACTTAATGAGTCTGGTTTAATATTACAGTCTCAGGGCTGAACCCTTGGTGCGGATCTGTGCCCGGGCCGCGACGGCAAGAACTTGCCATGCAGCTCTGGTGCGAGAGGGTGTTGCGGAACGTCGTATTGGGGGAAGGCGATCCGGGCTGCCGGACGGCGGACGGGAGAGGTATGGCGGCTCGCGGTTGCCGGACCATTTTGCCAAAGTTTTCCGCTGCCGGGGAGCGACTTTCCGCGCTTCCGATGACCTAGCGACCGGGTTAAATCTGCGAAGCACAAGCGATCGAAGATGCGCAGGACATCACCGAGTTCGGGGGCTGCGGCGCCTGTATCGAGCCGGGAAGGTAAACCGGTCCGGCCCCGGTCAATCGCGCAGGGATGATTGGTCGATCTCGGCCGAAGGGATTGCGGGCGAAACCGGTGTACACATCAGGATCGCTTCCCAACCTGCGCGCAGATGCACCCATTTGAACACGAAGCGATAATCCACGCCGGAGGCATGGATCAAGGCGGGGATCGCCAGGATGTCGTCCCAGCGGTGGTAGAGGCAGAGCGCGAGTTTCGGGCGGAAACGGCGGATTGTCGCGCGTGCTCCAGCCAGGGCAGGAACGTCGCCGCCTTCCAGGTCGAGCTTTATCACGTCGACGCGGTCAAGATTGCGGCTTTCGACATAGTCGTCGATCGATATGGTCTGGATTGCTTCGCCGGCATCGTTGGTCGAAGCGCGGGCTGCGGCAGGTGCGGATGTGTTGGCAATCCGCATGGTTTCACCCGAGCGGTCGGACAGGGCGAGGCGGTTGAGCACCATCTCGTCAGAAGAAATCCTGTTCAACTGCCTGTTCGCCTCGAACAGCGCGGCGTTTTCCGAGAGCAATTCGAAACTGTGGATCTGGCACTGGCGGCCGGTCACATGGTGGAAATAGACAGCGGTATCGCCGATGAAGGCACCGCCGTCGATGACGATGTCACCCGGTGCAACGGAGAAGTCTCTGTGGCGATACTGATCGAGGCCAATGGTATGAACACAGAGCGCTGCCTCATATCCGATCAGATCGATGTCGGCGCCCTGGGCCGCAAAATTCCGGCGCAGATAACGCTGTCCCGCGACGGTGACGGCTGATGCCGGTTGGGCGCGGGCTTCGGCAATCGTAGCGTCATAGGCTCTCAGCCGACTGTCTGGAACAAGATCGAAGCCGGCCCAGCGCCTGGCGAGAAAAGCCAGGAAATCAGGCCGGTCGTCCACGGGCAATCGGGTGTAGAGGCTGCGCGAGATCTCGTCTGAATGGGGGAGGTAGACCTCCAGCAGTCGCTGAAGCCCCGGCAGGTTCTCGTCCGCGCACCGGTCTGAAATCAGACGCAGATCATCACCGAACAGATCCGCTTGCGGCATCGCAATCTCTTTGACGTCCATCCGTTGCATTCCTCTCTTCCCGCAGCCCTGCAAGACCGATCCGTATCACAATGCTCTCACCAGCACTTGCGTCGCCCGCGCTGTCAGGGCTTTCGGGATTGCCAGTTCCATGTGTCGCGGCACATGTCCTCAAGTGTCCGTGTGGCTTGCCAGCCGATGCGCGTGCCTGCAAGCGAAGGGTCTGCATAGATCTCGGCGACGTCGCCCTGCCGGCGGGGCTCGATCCGGTAGGGAACCTCGCGTCCGCTGGCTGCAATGAAGGCCTCGATCAGTTCCAGGACCGAATAGCCGGTTCCGGTGCCGAGATTGAGCGTCATCAGCCCGGGGGCTGTCTCGAGATGCCTGATGGCGGCGACATGGCCCTTCGCCAGATCGACGACATGGATGAAGTCGCGGACGCCTGTGCCGTCCCGCGTTGGATAATCATCGCCGAAGATCGACAGGCAAGGCTGCTTTCCCGATGCGACCTGAGCCACGAAAGGCATCAGATTGTTGGGTATTCCGCTCGGATCCTCGCCGATCAGGCCGGATTGATGGGCGCCAACCGGGTTGAAATAGCGCAGCACGGCGATCTGCCAGTCCGGTTCGGCGGCAAAGAGGTCGGTGAGGAAATCCTCCGCGATGATCTTGGAGCGGCCATAGGGGTTGGTCGCCATTCGCGGGGCATCCTCGCGCACGGGCAGGGAGTCCGGTATGCCGTAGACCGTGGCCGAGGACGAAAACACGATGGTCTTGAGACCATGCTGCTGCATCGCGCCGAGCAGCGCCAGCGTGCCGGATACATTCACATCGTAATAGGCCAGCGGAAGACGCACCGACTCGCCGACGGCCTTCAGGGCGGCGAAATGCATCACCGCGCCGATCCGTTGGTCCGAAAGGGCGGTTGCGATGGCGGCCCGGTCGCGAATGTCGGCGGCAATGACCGGTGGCCGCTTGCCGGTGATCGTCTCGATGCTGTCAACCACGCCGGGCTGGGCATTGGAAAAATCATCCAGGATGACCGGTTGATAGCCCTCGTTGATGAGTTCGACGCAGCAATGGGAGCCGATATAGCCGGCGCCCCCGGTTACCAGGATGCGGGTGGGATCATGAGAGATAGTATCCGGCATCTGTCCATCCTGATGTTGATGGGGAATCGTGTTTCCCGCGCTGACCGGGGCATGGCGCATGAGCCAGGACGAATACCGCGTCTCATGATCCGGCCGGGCTAGTCTGTACCATAGATATCCCGCGAATAGACCTTGCCGGGCACGTCATCAAGCTCGCTCGAGCGCCGGTTGCTGATGATGATGTCGGCGCGGCTTTTGAAATCGGCAAGATCGGCGACCACTTCGGATCCGAAAAAATCGCTGTCGGGACAATCCGGTTCGTAGACGATGAGCGGTATGCCGCGATCGCAGATGCGTTTCATGATGCCCTGGATCGCGGACTCGCGAAAATTGTCCGATCCCTGCTTCATCGCCAGCCGGTAGACGCCGACGACGCCGGGCTGGCGGGCAAGAATGTCGGCGGCGAGGAAATCCATCCGCGTCGCATTGGCGTCGACAATGGCGCCGATGAGATTTTGCGGCGTTTCGCTGAAATTGGCCAGCAATTGCCTTGTGTCCTTGGGCAGGCAATAGCCGCCATAGCCGAAAGAGGGGTTGTTGTAGTGCTTGCCGATGCGCGGATCGAGGCTGATGCCTTCGATGATGTCGCGGGTGGCGATGCCATGGGTGATGGCATAGGAATCGAGTTCGTTGAAATAGGCCACGCGCATGGCGAGATAGGTGTTGGCAAAGAGCTTGATTGCTTCGGCTTCGCCGGCGCCGGTGAACAGCACCGGAATGTCGGGCTTGATTGCGGCCTCCTGCAACAGCCGGGCAAACTGATGCGCCTCCGGGGTGTGGGCGCCGACCACGATGCGCGACGGGTAGAGATTGTCATGCAGCGCCTTGCCCTCGCGCAGAAATTCCGGGCAGAAGAAAATGCGCTCGTCTCCGCGTTGCTGACGGATCGATTCCGTGTAGCCGACCGGAATGGTCGACTTGATGACGATGGTCGCCATCGGGTTGATGTTCCGGACCTCGTCGAGCACCCGCTTGACGCTGCTGGTGTCGAAGGAATTGGTCTGCGGATCGTAATTGGTCGGCGTGGCGACGATGATGAAATCGGCGCTGGCGAAGGCCTGTGCTGTCGAATTGGTGGCCGTCAGCCGCAGCGGCCGGTTGGCCAGATAGTGCTCGATGTCGGCGTCGGCGAGCGGCGAGATCCGGTTGTTGAGCATCTCGACCTTTTTCGGATCGATGTCATAGGCGATGACATCATTGTGCTGGGCCAGCATCACCGCGTTCGACAGCCCCACATATCCGATGCCGACAACTGTAATCTGAACCATGAATGCCCTCGGAGCTTGCGATTGGAACCGGCCGGAACGACCAATTCGTCTGGAAGTGTCACACAGGCCGGACTTGTCCGGCGCGTGCAGTCGGTATCGGCCCTGGTCGGATGCCGTGGCTCAGTCGGGACGCTGGCTTGCGCCCCGGTTCAGACGGTGCCGCGGCCGGGCCTGAAAGGCTGTGCGGGTGGGATCAGCGCTGTCATTTTTCCTCGGCGGCCCGGTCCAGCGCCGGTCCGGGGACCCGGCCTTCCTCGGCGCCGTGCAGGACGTAGTGGACCGCGGCCTCCATCCCGACTTCCGCAACATCAGGGTGACGCCTGAGATACCATTCCGCGTCGACCACGCCGGTGTCGATGAGAAGCTGCGCCTGTTCGCTCAACGGCATGTTCTTCTTGACCAGGCCGCCCTTCTTGACCGGCAGCAGCGCCCTGACAACCCGGCCGACCTCTTCGCAGGCGGTCTTGTGCAGATGCTGGATCACCTGCCGCAGCCTGTCGGACTCGGCGCTGACATGCTGAAGTGCCTCGACCCGGTTGCGCAACACCGCGTTTTCGGCGCTCATCTGGTTGGACTGGATCTGCAAGGCCTTTTCGGATTGCCGCAACTGCCTGACCTCCGCCTCGAGACGGTCGATCCGGGCTTCGTAATCGGCAATCCGGGAAAAACTTTCCTCGTTGCTGCGAAGCCTGTCGCGGGTCTTGTCGATGCGCTCGCCGAGCAGCTCCTGCATGCGGGCAAAGGCATCGCGCATCGGGTGGCCGCTGTCGACCGGCGGGGCGGCGGTGTCGCCGGTCAGGGCGTCCGGCACGGCCTGTGGCAGCGGCGCCGGGGCGGCCGCGCCCGGGGCGGCCGTGACGGTTTTCTGGCGAGGCTTGCGTGACATGAAATGCTCTCCGGACGTCGATTCTGCGTTCGGTGGCACATTAGCGGGTTGACCGCCGAAGGCAAGAACGGCGGTGCCGGTCCGGCGGGCCTCGATCCGCGTGGTGAACCCGACCGGAAGCACCATCTCGGCCTCAAGCAGCAGACACGGCGCAGGCTCGATCCGGTTCAGCCCGGGCGAGTACCATCCGGATTTCGGCGACATCTGCCCTTCGCTCACCGAGGGGCGCCATTCGCTGCCGAATTCAAGCGTCAGTTCCACCTCGCCGCGCCTGCAGACAAAGGTATTTCCTTCAAGTGACCAGGCCGATGGCGCAAACTGGAACCGCAGTTCCACCGGAACTTTGCCTTTGCCTTCAAGCTGGTCGTGGACCAGCCAACTGGCACTGGTCATGTCAGATTCGATTGTGCGCTGGTGAATGATGTCGGGATAGGTCTCGCCATAGCCGCCGTCGTAGCGACCGGTGAGCAAGGGTTTTCCTTGCTGATGTGACAGGTTCGGACCGGCGGGTGCGGTGCGGCGCCAGCTGTCCCGGCGCGCCTTGGCGTCCTGTCCGTGACCGGCGATCATGACTGTGGAATGGGCCGCCGTGGATGTGAGGTGGGTGTACATGCTCCCCGTCTTGTACTCGTAGAGATAGCGGCCGGGATCGACGAGGAAATGCTCGCGGAATGCCGTGAGCCAGAAGGACAGGGCATCCTCGTGCTGGTGCGCCGTGCCGTAGGGTCCGGCATCAAAGGCCAGGACGTGGCCGTCCTCATCGTTGCGCAGAACGGCGATACCGGCATAAGGATGGATCGAAACCGGTCCGGCCTGCGGAACGGGCAGTTCGGACTTGAGACCATCGAGAAACAGCTTGATGCGCGGACCGTAATCGAAATCACTGTCGCCGAAGGCGACGATGCCGCCATCGGGGAGAATCAGCGAATCGAGAAACCGCGCCATAGCGATGATGGTTTCATCCAGCGCGCGGTACTCTGATCGCCCGGCCTGGCGCGCCATCGCACGGCAGGACGCAAACAGTTCGAGTGCGACCCAGTGATAATGCGGCGAGAGCTCCTGCTGGGCGCCGTCGGGCAGAACCTGTCGCTCCGCCGCCGTTTCGATGCCGCGCCAGGCAATCCGGATGAGCCTCTCGCGCAGCGGCAGTTTGGGCGAGGCATAGAGCACGGACAGCGCGGCGCGCAGGCCGATCGGGGCCCAGTTGCTCTCATGACCCCGCTCATCGATCAGGCGCAGCAGGATCAGCAGTTGCCGCAGCACGCTGTGCTTGACCAGTCTCCACTCGGCTTGCGAGAAACCGCATCGGCCCTCGGCCTGGCGAAGGGCCAGGAAGCGCCACCAGTTTTCGATCCGGATGCCGATATTGAGCAGGTTCTGCCAGGCGTAGGGACTTTGAGGATTTCGAACCGGCCCGTTCTTGCGGATCCAGTCGATGATCAGGCGCTCCATGGCGCGCGCCTGCTGTTCGTCATCCGGGCTGTGCAGAACCAGAAAGCCGAACCGGTTGAGATCATGGCCCCATTGCGAGGTGCCGGGATTTGTCTCCCAATCGATGCCGGCGGGAAGATCGAAGCTTTCGCCATAGAAGGAGAAGCGATGGCGGGTCAGATCGCTGCCGGCAAAATGCTCGGCGGGAACAAGTTCCGGCGGCAGATCTATGCAGAACCGGTTTTCCTCATCATCCAGGTAACGCAACAAACTTGGTGACTTGTCGTTCATTGCGACCCCGGACGCCCATAGTGTCCGGGATCATAACCGGCATTGCCGAAGACGGCAAACCCGCATTGGCCTGTGGGCGTGGCGCTCCGGCGCGGTCAGGTTACCACGGAGCGGTCGGTCGATCGGCGCCAGTTGGTGCCGTCGGAGAAGGCGAGGACGGCGCCGCCGGTTTCATCAGGGACATAGATGATCTGTCCGGCTCCGGCTGAGGCGGCCGGAAGCGCGGCGACCGCATAGCTGCCGACCCGCACCGGCCCGGCGACATCAAGCTTGCACACCGGCGGCGTTGCCGACCCTATCCGCAGGTTGCCGTAGGTTACGTTGAGATAGGAGTCCCATTTGCCGGACAGCTGGTGATTATAGGTGGCGGTGCCATCGCCGGCATGGATGGTGAGATAGCAGCCATGGCTGGTGTTGGTGCCGCGGAAAAAGCGGAATGCAGCCGAACTGGTGCCGTCGGCGGGGATCGGCGCCAGGTCGATCAAGGCGCCTTCGCCGGGCGGCGAGACATGGCTGAGCAGGGTTTGCCCGGCGCTCACATTGACCAGTTCGCCATAGCCGGCCGTACCATCCTCCTGCAGGCGAATGCCGGGATTGGTCGGCCCGCCGAGATGAAGCGTGCGCTCGGCGCTTGGCCTTTGCAGGGCCAAATGGCCGGTGACGGTGTCGGCGCGGAGCACTTCGGTGAAGGCGCCGCCATCGGCGGAGACCTTGAAGGCGAGCTGGTTGTCGCCCATCAGACCGATCTCGGCACGGCCGGAATAGCCGCTCTGGAACACCAGCGAGGCGGTGTGCGCGGCATCGAGCTTGTTGATGATCTTGCGGGCGTCCCCGCTGCCGGGCGTTACATCATCGTGGCTGAGCAGTTCGGAATCCGCCTTGACCGCCAGCCTGTTGGTGGTGTCGGCAGTCGTGTTGATGCCGAAGCTCGGCACATTGGCGCCAGAAAGCGGGATCGCCGACCAGCCGGTCCCGTCAAACAGCACAAAGGCGCCCGTGTCGATTACATAGGCAAGGAAACCCGCGGGCGGGGCAATCGGGGTGAACCGGCCATCGATCCAGGCCGCGATGCGTCCCGGCGCGATGAAATCCCAGGCCGGCCCGGACCGGCCGGCCGGCAGGATCCAGGCTTCGCCGTCCTGGGGCCCGGTCGGCTCGACCTCCACGGTGGCCGAAACCACGGCGCATTGCAAAAGCGCATCGACCAGCCGCAGGCTTTCATTGACCGTGACATGTTTCTGGGCTTGGGACGGGGAGAGAAAAGGCAGGGCGTGACGGGGAGAGAGGTTAGACATGAGGGAAACTCCTTTTGAATTGTTCCCGCTCTATCTTGCCACGGCATACAAACTGGGGGATAAAATCCACTTCAAAGCATTGAAAATCCTAGTCACACCGCGGAGATTATCCTTTTTATGACCCCTGATGACCGTAGAGCAATCAAACGCCAAAGTCCCCATGTCTACTTAAATCCTGAGAACCTAGAGGGAGCAAGATTGCTGCCAGATAGATTGGCCTTATTGGATGTATTGCCAAAAAATGGCGTCGTGGCGGAAATTGGCGTTGCCTTTGGTGATTTCACAAGAGAGATTATTAAGAGAAATGAACCCAGCAAAATTCATCTTGTCGATGTGTGGAGTTCGGAACGTTACAAGGCCGGGTTAGCGGCGATCGAGTCGGAACATTCTGAGTTGATAGACAGCGGAAGCATGGTTGTTAATACTGGTTTATCCACGGAGATTTTACCTATATTCGAAGATGGCCTGTTTGACTGGATATATATCGATACCGATCACAGCTATCTTACAACTTGGGCGGAGCTCCTAATTGCAAATGAAAAAGTCAAGGCTGATGGTTTCATTGCCGGGCACGATTTTTGTGTCGGCAATGTAATCACACCCTGGCCGTATGGAGTAGTCGAAGCTTGCACTAAATTTTGTGTGGAATATGGGTGGAAATTTGCATACCTAACAGTTGAGCCGAACGGTCACGATTCGTTTGCGCTGCGCCGTCTCTAGTTAGGCTTTCTTTGCAAACCGAAAAGCCGGCACGCACGCAAACGGTTCGCTAGCAAAATCTTTCTGCAGTTCGCTATCGAGTTCCATTCCAACTTCGCGGAAGAAATCAATATAGTCGCCGATTGGTCTAGAGACGGCGTGTGCAACTGGTGAAGAGCGTTCAGTTGGAAAGTGATCTGCAAAAACAAGCTTCCCACCCGGAGTGAGATATTCGCAGGCTGTGCGGAGAAATGACTTCCAGTCGCTATCATCTACAAAATGCACTAATACGTATAAAATTGAAACGACATCGAATTTACTATCCAGTTTTATATTTCGTAAGTCGCCCTGAATAAACTTCCCCTGTGGGTATTGTTTTTTTGCGGTCTCTAGTGCGTCTTTCGAGATGTCTATGCCGGTATACTTGAATCCATTGGATATGAAGCTATCCGCAACGCGCCCATATCCGCATCCCAAATCCAAAACAGTGGAGTAATTATGCGATGAAAAGCGCTTGGCAAGCTGAGCAATAGCCGCCTGCAAATCTTTCTCGCCATCCAAATTCGCCTCTACGCTCACCGCGGCATTTCCCACCGATCTTGGGTCATCTTTATAAACGATATGACGGTTGATCCAAAACTCCGCCTGATCAAAATCCTTGGACATTTTTCTCACCTATTTCTGGAATTAAATCAATGAATCCTGAGTTCCAGCCTTCATATCCTGATACGGCTCGGACATCAATTTTGTGTGCATTTTTATACAACGATAATTCAAGAGTTAAGCAAGATTCTCCAAATGGTACACTTTAGGGACTGAGGCGATTACGATTTGCTAGCAAAGGTGCTAGGACATCTTGCACCAGTCACGTGCCGACCCGTATTTCTGAGGATTATGAACCGGCAGAAATTCGGGTCACACCAACAGGTGAAATATGAAGCCACTCTTAAATGATCGATGGCAAATGTGTGAGTAATTCTCGGGCGGAAAAGTAGATACAATATGAGTGAAAATACACATGATCAGGTCGATATGTCGCCAGTATATGCGCGCTACCCGGTGCTGGCAAAGGTCGAAGCGGTTTTAGATCCCAGGTTTGAACGTCGTCGGCCAATATTGAATTATATACCGAAATGGAAGCGCGGAGCTGAAATTGGAGTGTTCACAGGTCAATTTTCAGAGCTGCTGATTCAGATTGCTAAGCCGATCAAATATTTTGCAGTTGACCCTTGGGAACTGGCGTTTGGAGAGCATTTCCCTAATTGGGGCGAATATACCGCCAACGGTACTCTCTCTACCGAAGCTGCATACCAAGCTGCGTCACATCGGCTGAGCAGGTTTCCGGAGGTTGAAATTGTAACCAGCAAGGGGGTGGAGTGGATTAATTCTCTGGATGAATCCAGTTTGGATTGGGCCTATGTTGATTCTACCCATCAGTATGAGCCGACGCTGGCGGAGCTAAATGCACTGGCTACTAAGTTGGCGCCAGATGGGATACTCTTTGGAGACGATTGTTGGTGCAGAAGAGAGCACCGGCACTATGGTGTGTTCCGTGCTGTGCGTGATTTTTGTCGCCAGAATAATTTTGAGATTATGCTGATGGATCATGCTGGACAGTGGGCGGCCCGGAGATCTATTGATTAGTTGCGTCAAGACAGGAATGAAAAGAAATATCTACCTATTTCGGCTGTTGCCCACTTTTCTTGGTGTCCAGTGGTTCACGGCATTTGAATATCGAATTCACACCCTGAAACTGATTAGAGGTACGATTTGCGCTGCAGTATTTGCGAACATTCTGAGTTTATTCCTGGCTACCAAGGGCGGATGACCAACGGTCAAGCGCCAATGTGCGCGAACTGCAAGTGCGTTGAACGGCATCGAATAGTTCGCGAAATTTACTTGCCTCTCCGTCCGATACTGTCGGATTGGAGAGCGCTTCATTTTGCGCCGGACCGCAGTTTTGATCGATCCTGGTTTAAAGAATATGTGCCCTCAGCTTATGGGGGGTTAACTCCATGGACATGATGGATACGGGCCTTGCCTCCAATTCATTTGAGCTCGTCGCATCAACTCATGTACTTGAGCATGTTTCAGACGACATGGCAGCGATGCGCGAATCGCTTCGGTTAGTTGGTTCGGAAGGGGTGGTTCATGTATGTGTTCCCACCCCCACGCACACATGGACGACAAAAGACTGGGGATTTCCTGACCCTAAGATAGCTGAGCATTATCGCGACTATGGTGCAGACTTTCCGCAGCGTATCGTAAAGCAGATTGCTGGGTTGAGTTCCGTCTCAGTCGCAGGCTATGACGTTGTCACCGGTTCTTCGGATTTGGTCTATTTTTTCTCCCTAAGTGAATACACATTGGAAAAAATGGGAAGGCTTTGGCAGTCGAAAGCACTTGCTACGACCCGGTTATACTGACCGTTTTGGAATTTTTGATATATGTACTAGCTCCACTAGGTCCGATACGTGTTTGTATCTCTGGCTAATTGGAGAGAGTAGTGTTGTGCTATTGTTCTCTCTTAGTGTTTTTTGGTAGCATTTGTATTCTAGGCTTCCTCCCCAGTAGTTTTCATTTTCTATGGCGTCCTCTATCCTCTTTTGGACATCCGGTAGAAACTTGAAATGGAGAATGCCGAAATAGCACTCTGAAACGAAATTGCCTTCATAGGGCCAGATGTGATGCGGGTTGGCGAACACGTCATGCCCGGAGAGGCGAAACATCGGATATTTGGTCATTTCCGGCCGGAAATTCTTGTCTGCCTGTCCAAAGGCGCGCTGGCGCGGGCCGCCCTTGCGCGAAATGATTTCCTTGTATTTTTCTTCCTTGTAACCCTCACCGTCAAAATAGGGGTAGGCTTCAAGGAGGCGTTCGCCACGGTTGTAGCTTGATTTGAGCAACGGGCCGTCGGAATACATGTCGATCAGACAACCGCGGACACGGCGGAGGCCCCTGTCTTGCATGACTTTAGCCACGTCTGCAAAAGTCTTCCCCTCATCAATTCCGTCAAATACCAGATGCTCATCGCCATCGACATAAATGTACCAGCGCTCGCGGCCGTACATGGAAATCAACAGATTGATCCAGCCATGTTTTTTCATCCAGTCAAATGGCCGCGTGCAACGGTAGACATCAGTGTCAGCCTGCTCGGCAAGAAATTCGGTTGTGCCGTCACTGGAGCCGTTGTCCAGGAACACGAACTTCTCGATGCCAGCCTGCCGGTAGTGCCTGAAAAAATCCGGCAGTCGCTCGTTCTCATTGCGCACCACAGATATGACGACAGGATTTTCGGGACTTGAATGACCTTCTGAAATCTTCAACCGTTCAAGCGTGACATCCATGTACTCGTTCATGACGGTTGCCACATACTCGGGTACCACCGGCTGAGAGAAAAGCTTCTGAAAATCGAATTCAGGCATTCATGTTCTCCCGCGCGTTTGCTGTTGCCGGTTCAAGAACCAGAAGCGTTCCGCTATCGCCAGTGACCGTGTCTCGTAGCAAGACAGATGACACCTTTATGGAAGGCAAAAACCCGGATAATGTCGAAGAAAGTTGCTGCACATTGAGGCGGGGCTTGGTCTCTAGCAGCAGCAGAGTTCCTGTGTCTTCCAAGGCAAGCGTGACTTGCTCGAGCCAGTCGCCGATCTCGTCTACCGACTTGCCTGCCAACTGGTTTGTGGAGAAAACGATATCGTATCGAGCGGGCGATGGAAGGTTGGTGATTTCCGCTTCTTTGACGTGTTCAAATGATGCAAAGCCCATGGTTGCTCGCCGTGGCAAACTCGCTCCCACGCATTGGGCAGCCAATTTACCTAGCGAATTCCATCTGCGGGTGAGGTAGCCGAACAACATGCGGTGACGTTCCAATGAACCGCATTCTATACATTTTGGGGCTCTTCCCTCGAAGAGACGTCCGTTTGGACCGGCTTCAAAATTTTTCGATCCACAAATATTGCAGGTTGGCGCGCGCTTGCGAGCGATGCCGGGGATTTCGTCAATCGGCGCACCTTCTGTTGTGCAACCAAGCATCGCCGTCTGATAACCTGAGAGACGAGCTGCGCGCGCTACCAACTCCAATCCTGAAAATATAATTTCATCGTCGACGCCAGCGTCTTCCATCTGTTGCAGATGCTTGGCCGACAGGTCTATGACATCATTTTCAAGCGCTGAGACTGCAGGTTGTTGGTAGTTTTCGTCGAGCAGGGCCAAGGCCATATCTGCGCCGCCATAGCGGTGGAACTGCGCATAGAGGTCGGGCACGCTTGTGCGGTGGTGATGGTAGACGATGGCTTCGGGCACGAAGCGGATCGTGTAGGCTGTCTTGTCGAGCATGCGCCAGGCGATGGCCGCGTCGCCGCCGGAGTTGGTGGTGGGGTCGAACAGGCCGATCTTGTCGAAGACCGCCTTGCGATAGACGGCATTGGCCGTCTGCGCATAGGGCTTGAAGTGCCAGCCCGACAGCGGGCCTTTCTGGCGCAACAGCCCGATGCTGTCCGAAAAGCGCTCGACGGTGGTGCTCGGCGGCACCGACAGGATCTCGCCTGCAAAGCAGCCCGCGGCTTCGTCACCGCTTACGGCGTCAATGGCCTTGAGCCAGTCCTTGTCGGCCACGCAGTCGGAATCGGTAAACGCGATGAAGCTGCCTTTGGCCGCCTTGATGCCGGTGTTGCGCGCAGCATAGGAGCTCTGAAACCGGGTTTCCGACAGGCAGGTGACGCCCAGTTCCCTGGCCACGGCGGCGGTGTCGTCGGTCGAATTGTTGTCAACGACGATGATCTCGTAATCCTGCGCGGGATAATCAAGCGCCTTGAGGCTTTCGATGCAGTTCCTCAGATCCGCCGGATTGTTGTAGACGGGAACGATGATTGAAAAACGCAAAATCCTGATCCCTTTCCTGTTGTCGTCACTGGCAGGGCAGCGCGGCCCCGGCTGAAATTGCGGATTTGCGGTCCGGGCGTCATTGATAGTCGTCAAGTTTCCACCGGTATGTCGCTGCAATGTCCTCGCGCTTGTTTCCCTGCTGGAAATCCGAGGTGCCGATATCCGAATCCACCAGGCTCTGGATGGCGAGGTGGGGGGTGATGACGTAGCAGCGGTCCGGGAAGGCGCGGGTTGCGGCGCTCAGGGCGCCGACATCATAGGGCATGTCGTGGCGCTTGGTCTGGTCGAGCAGGTAGGGAATGACATCAAAGCGCATGCCGACGGCGTGCGATCCGATGGCCGAGCCATTGGTGCGGTAAAGCAGCGGCGAGACGGGCTCTGCCCAGGGCGGCGTCCAGTTGTATTGCAGGGTGCCTAGCTGCAGGATCAGCCAGTCATCGGGCAATTGCGTCATCGCCTCGGCAAACAGCGCTTGGGCGTTCCTGTGCAGCATCACGTCGTCTTCGATCACCAGCAGGCTGTCATTGTTGTTGGCAAGCGCCTGTTCGAGAATGGCCTCGTAGGATCTGAGATAGCCCCAGGCGCCGCGCGAGGCGACGGCCTTCCTGCCGTCGCGTTCGAGATAGGCCACGCGCGCCATCTGGCTGGCGTAATCCATGTAGAAATCGCGCTGCGAATTGATCGGCGGAACGGCATCGGAGACGGTGACCGGCGGCTCGCGCAGATAGGCCTCATATTCCGCCGCCACCTCGGGCAGGCTGCCGTCCACGGCGCTGAACCGTTCGGCGGTGATGCCGGCCAGCGCCAGGCTGCGCGAGACGCTGTCCCAGCGGTCGGTGCGCCGGTCGAGATTGAGCACGCGGACCTGCTCGAAGACGGAATTGATCGTCGCTCCGGACGCGCCGGTCATCACGGCCGGGGCAGCGCGGGGTTCGGGGGCGGGGGTTGCAAAGGCGCTGCGCCCGCTTGCGGGCTTGAGCCGCAGGTCACCGGTCAGGGCAAGCAGGGTGGCCGCATCATCCCTGCTTTCGGCAAGAATGGCGCCGGCGGTGCGCCTGCCCGTCCTGAGCCGGACCATCTGCAGGCCGCCCCAGCTGACCGGCTTGCCTGTGCCCGGCGCTTCGCCCTCGGGCGCGGTGGCCAGCGCTGCTGCCTCGATTCCCAGCAGTGCCGTGATGCCGGTTTTTGTCATCAGCCCGGCGGCCTGCGCCAGCGCCTCGCCTTTCGCGGTGTCGATGAGATGGGTTTCGCGGTCGACCGGCAGTGCGGCCACGGCCTCTTCCAGCGCCGCATCGCCGCGGTCATAGGCCAGCAGCACCACCCATTCCGCGGTTTCGCTGGCGGCGAGTGCGAGACAGCGCTCGAGATGCGCGGCCAGGCCATCGACAGTGTCGAGCTTTAGCAGCAGGGCATATTTGCGGTCTTCGCCGGCCTTGATGGTCAGCGGCCAGTGGTGCTTGAGCACGGCGTCCTGCACCAGCGAGCTGTCAAAGCGGGTGCGGGTGCGGTTGAGCGAGTGCCTGTAGATGGTTTCCTCCGGCGCGGCATGCCGGTTTTCGCGCACCCAGTTCGCCCGCCGCGCCGGTGTGAGCACCTGCAGGTCGTTGTGCTGCGCATGCAGCGCCAGCCAGACATCGGCGGAATTGCAATATTTGAAATCATCCCAGTGCATCGACACGGCGCTGCTGTGCAGGCACAGCGCATTGGTGGCCCCGATATGCACCCGGCGATCGGCCGGCAGCGCGTGTTCGAAGTGGAAGGTCGCGGCGCGCGAGCGGTTGTCGTAGTAATTGCTCACCGGCTGGCGCAGCAGCACCCCGTGGGTGGCATAGATCGCGCGCTTGTTCCTGGCGGCGACCTTGCCGCACATGACATCGGAGAAATCGGGCGGGAAGACCAGGTCGTCATCCACGATCAGGCGGTAGCCGGGCTGCTTGTCATGCTCGAGCCAGAACATCTTGCCGGCATCGCCGCGGTCGTCCCAGTCCTGCGAGCGGCGCACGTCGACGCGTGGATGCAGCAGGAAATCGGGCACGTCGGGATAGTTGTTGAGGAACACCCGCACCCGGTCGCACTGCGCCAGCAGGCTGTCGACTGCATCTGCGAGCATGGTCCGCCGCGACGGGATCGAGGCCATCGACGCCAGCACCGGTTCGCCGATGCGGGCCCGCACTTCGCGCTGATGGGCATCAAGGCCGATGCGCCTGACAACCAGCCGGCGGATTGCAAAGCTGTCGCCGGTCCGGGTCTGGCGGGCATGGATGCGAAGCTTGATCTCGCGGGTGCGGCCGGGCGCAAATGCCCGCACGGTGGTGATGCCCGGTTCGAGCGCCGTCTCCGGACCGATGCCTTCATCGGCATCCGAAACGATGGAAAGCACAGGTCCCGGCGAGCCGGCCCGCTCTCCGGCCATCTCGATCTCGATTTCGAGCAGGCCGCCCTCGGCAAAGGGATATTTCCGGGTGACGAAGCCTGCGCCGGTGTCGCCTGTCGCACGGACGATGCCCCCGGGGTCGAGCGCCGCCTTGCCGGTGGGCCAGCCGAGCCCGTCCCAGGTGGCCGAAAATGTCTCATCGGCAATCAGTTCCGGTTCCACCGCGCGGCGGGCGGTCGTGCCCGATCTGCGGTCGGTGCTGGCGATTGCCGTCTGTTGTGTGCCGGCGCCCTTGCGCACCACGCGCCAGACCGAGCTCTTGTCGGTGGGGCTGCTGTCGGCCGTCTGTCTGGTTTCAAGCCGGAGCGGGGCGCTGTCCGTGCCGACCGGCATTCCCGCATCCCCAAGGCTGTGGCGTTTGATCTGCTCAATGTCGCGCTGCATCCGGGCCTGGGCCTGGCTTTGCGCCGCCTCGTGCAAAGTGCCGGTTTCCGCCCAGAGAACGGCGAGCTGCGCCATGTCCTCGATGCTGCCCTGCAGGCGCGCAATCATCGCGCTGTTGGCGCTCGTGGCCGCAACGCCGTGCTCGTGCCGGGCGGCCTGGATCTGGTCCATCTGGCCGATGGCCTGCTCGATCCGGTCAAGCCGGCTGTCGGAGCGTTCGGCCACTTGCGAAAGCTGCAGGATGGCCTGGCTCAGCAGTTCGTTCTTTTCGATGATTGCCCGGGTGGTGCTGTCGAGTTTCTCGCCAAGCCCGCGCGTCGCGTCGAGCAGCGCTTCCAGCCTGCCCTCGGTGCGGGCGCTCCGGTCCTTGACCGATTCAACCGCCGCGTCGATGCCTGCGATCCTTGACTGCAGGGCGCTGAGTTCGGAGGAAATCCGGTCCGTGGCCTGTGTGCCTGACTGGATATGCCGGCCGAGATTTTCCTCCAGCGCGCCGGTTTTGGAAGCAAGCCCGGCAATTTGCGCGGTGGCCGTGGCAATCTCGCCGTACACATGATCCCGCAGCTTGCCGGCAGTCTCCTCCTGGGCCTGGCTCAGCCGGGCCGGCAGATCCTTTGCAAAGTCCGACAGTCTTGCCGACTGCTGCTCGCGCTGGATGTTGGCCGTGCGCAGCCCGCGATTGAGCGCGTCGCGCAGTGCGGCATGATCGATGTAGTCGAGTGCGGATTGCACTGGCGACCAGCGAGAGCGTGCGGTGCGGCCGGCTTCCGTCATCTTCGAGAAACAGATGCGTCGGCGTGTAGTTGAATGAGCCCGCGGCGGTGTAGCCATATTGCTCCAGCATGCCGGAGATGCGCAGGAAATGGTCCCGGTTCGACGCTTCAATGGTCACCGCGGGCCTGTCACGCTCGATCACCGGGGCCGCGCCGCGCAGCACCTCGACATCCATGCCTTCGGTGTCGATCTTGATCAGGCTTATGCGGTGTGCGCCGACATGGTCGGACAGCAGGCCGATCCGCACCGCGCCGGTGTCTCCCAAGGTCCTGTGAATTTCGGCCATGCCGAGATTGTGGTCGCCTGGCGAAACGATGCTGCCCGTGCCTGGCTGGGAGCCGAGAGCAATCTCGTGAACCTGGACCTGATCCTGCAGCCCGTTGAGTTCGATATTGTGCCGCAGAAGGCGTGCAGCAACCGGATTGGGTTCAAAGGCGATGACATTGCAGCCGCAGACGCCGGCGAAATAGACGGTGTGGTTGCCAATATTGGCACCTGCATCGACAACCCAGTCGCCCGGATTAAGCAGGGGCCGGAGCGCGCTGAGTAGTTCCTGCTCGTAGAACTCACCCTTGTCACGTATGATGGAATAGATGTGATCTTTCTCATCGGAATGGGAAAAATAGTAGGATTTCTCTTCGAAAGTGACTTCAGCTTTTTGCGGGGTGTTGTCCAACAAATCTTCCATGCCCTTGCCGATATGCAATTCCGTACTCACCATTGTTTCCAGTCCAGTGATGAGATTTCGAACCTATTTCTGTTCATCCCCCTGATAACCTCTACATGGGGAGTCCGGGGGTCGCAAGCTGCGCGTTTCTGTCTGAACCAAAACCTGACTGCCCTGCTCCAGGGATCATGTGATGCCGCGCTACCAGGGAATGGGCGCGATAACATCATAAGCCACAAGAGAGCCGGGATTTCTGTAGAATTCCGTGTTTTCCCCAATGAATGACAAGTCTTGCTGTTTCAGCAGCGCCGATTTGGAAATCTGATACTCGATGCTGTTCTCCCAATAGTTGCCTTCGGATATCGCGCGATCCATTTTCGAGGTGAAATGCGGCACGAACTTGAAGTGAAGCAGCCCGAGATAGCATTTCGATGCGAAGTTTTGATCATAGGGCCAGAGAAAATGCGGATTGACGAAGAAGTCTTCCGGCTCAAGCCTGAACATCGGGTATTTGGTCAGTTGCGGCTGCACACCGGTCGAAGAGTCCTCGAACAGCTTCTGCCGCGGACCGCCTTCGCGCGCAATCAGCGGAGGAAGCTCATATTCCCGGTAACCGGTTCTGTCGAACAGCGGATAGGCTTCAATCAGTGTCTCTCCCTTGCGAAAACTTGTGTTGGCAACCGGGTGGTGGGAATACATGTCCACCAGGCAGCCGCGAACGCGCCGGATGCCTGCCTTGTCCATCACTGCGGCGAGGCGATGGAAATCCCGTCCGTCCTGCATGCCATCGAAGACGATGTGCTCGTCTGCATCGGCGCACAGGAACCATTGTCCCGGTGATCTGTAGGTATCAAGCAGCAGGTTGAGCCAGGCCTGTTTGCGGATCGTCGTGAAATCAGCGCCGGTGCGATAAAGGTCGATATCGGTCTGTTTGCCGAGATGCTCGAATGTGCCGTCGGTCGAATTGTTGTCGAGAATGACGAATTTCCGGATGCCGGCATTGCGGTAGTGCTCGAGAAAATCCGCAATGATCTCCATTTCATCGCGCATGACCGAAAACATGATCGGGCCGGGGCAGGGGGCAACGCGGCTCAGTGTCACGACATCGAGCTCGGCCCGCGCATATTCCTCGAGAATGGCCGGTATGGTGTCGTCAAATAGGACGCCGGCGGTTTGCCGGGGGAAATGCGGTTTCCCGTTCATCGCCGCGGGTCCATTGCACGGGCAGCCAAACCGGTCATGTGAGCCGGGTCCAGGGATGGCGCAGCGAAATCACGTTCTTGAGGCTTTCATAACGGTTCACTGTATCGGTGCGCAGCATGGATGTTTTATGTACCCGGTAGCTGCACAGCAGTTCGGGGACAAAGCAGACCTCCGCTTCCAGTTCGGCGAGCTTGCACCAGAAATCATAGTCCTCCCACCCCCCGTCGATGTGGGTGTAGCCGCCAGCGCGCTCCCAGATGCGTTTTCGCACCAAGGCCATGGCGTCGACATACGGTCCCTTGGCCAGAAGCGGTTTCGACCAATAGTCGGCATAACCCACATCGGTGACATCGCCGAACATTACCAGTTGGCTATAGCTCGCCTCGGCTTCGGAGGCATGCAGGGCACGGTGAAGCTTGCGGATACAGCACGGGTGAATGGTGTTGTCGGCGTCCATGACGAAAACCGTGTCACATCCGGCAGCCCGAAAGCCCGTATTGCGGGCTTCCGCGAGGCCGCAATTGGCCTGGTGGGCGATCAGCAGGCCGCTGGGAAAACGGTCCTGGTGCTCCTGCATCCATGCCTTTGCGACGGCGAGTGAATCGTCTTTGCGCGAACAGTCATCGACGATCACAAGCTGGATGTCGGCAAAGTCCTGGGCGGCGACGGAGTCGAGACACTCCTCGATATGGTTTGCATAATTGTAGAGGCTGATGGCGACGGACACGCCCGTATCGGCGGGGATTTTCCCCCATTGCAGAATCGTACGGCTGTCACTGGTTCGCATGTGCCGGCCCCCGGGCTGTCAAGATGGCCACAAGCGTTCGGGCTCGTGCTGCTTCGTCGATCGGGTCATGGGCTGCGAGAAACGCGGCTTCTGCGACGGCATCGGCCTTGTCCTGACCATCCTTGTCGTTGAGGACCCATTCCAGCAGATGCATGAGATGATGCGATTCCTCGGCCAGGTAATGGACGCCCGGCTCGAATCCCGGATTGGCAAAACAGGGCTCGGACACCACCACGCTGCGGTTGGCCATGCCCTGATAGACAAGACGGTGCCATTCGAAATAGGGAAACTCGTCGCGATGCACATTGAGCAATATACGGGCATGGCGGGCGGCATATCGGGCCACATCCACCAGACCTGTCTCGCCGGTTGCGGCATTCATCGGTTCCAGAGCATTTTTCGTACGCAGATAGATCATGGTTTCGAAACGGCTGAGCCGTTCCGCATTGCGCGCAAAAAAGCGGGCTCGATGGGGGCTTGTGGTCCCGAAGAAACTCACGTCGAGAGGACGCTTGCCCTCAGGTCCGTCTGCGGCCGTGCTGGTCCACCACCGCTGGGCACGCAGCATCGGGTGGTCGAGCAGGTCCGGGCTGACCGGAGGTGGTGTCTTGCCGACAGAGGGAAAGACGCAGGCAGCCGGCATTACCTCTGAAAAGGCGGATGCGAGCGGCAGCGACATGTCGATGACGGATTTTGCCATCAAAACAATGGGCAGGCATTGCCAGAACCAGGAGGTTTGCACCTGTTCGGTGCAATACATGCAGGCCGATTCCAGCACGTCGTCGCGGACCCATTCCGGCCCGCGTCCGAGGAAGAAGAATTCATGCGGCGACACATAGATGCAGTGCTCGGGCCGGGCGTCAATATCCGAATTCTCGTCCGCCTCGATGACCGTATGTCCGGCTGATCTAAGCGTGTCGCCAAGGCAGCAGGCTATCTCGCGCATGAATATGTTGCCGAGGCTGCTGACAAAGATCCCGACAGTAAGTGGGCGAGTATCAGGAGTCGGGCCTGTGGCACCGGTGCGCGGCACAGGAGTGTTTGCAAACTCGCCGAGGATGCGCGCGATGTGCACCGAGTTTGCAGCCTTGCGCCGTTCGTCGGCTCCATAACCGACAAAGTGCATGGTTGAGGGCATGGTGTTGATGTCCGCGTGCCGGGCTCTGTAATCCGACGAGGAAAAGAGACGAAAGCGGGACAGACGATCGATGGCAAGCTTGGAGCGCTGCAGTTTCAGGCGCCCAAGGTTTCGGTGGGGCTTGGCGCGCCGCATGGCCTTCCAATTCATTGAAAACATTCTGCCTCGCTGCCATCACAGATGTACCCGGCGGCGCTATATCCATATCCGCTTCGCCGGAAAGCGTGCCCGGATTCGGTCTGTCCGCAGATTGTTTCTATAGCAAATCGGTATCGATCAAATCTATTCTTTTTGCTGCCGGGCGATGTTTGCAGAGTTTTGGTGTCGGGACTTGCCGGAAGCCTGCTTGCCGGAGCTTCCGCTGCGAAAGCCGGGTCGGGCCTCAGACAACATTTCGGGTATCTGCAAGCCCGGCACAGACTGGCCGCTCTGGTATCCCGGGTTGATTGCCGGGTCCTGAAATCCGGCCGTTGCGTGCAGCCGCTGCAGATTGGCCTTTTCCTGGTCGAAACGGAGCTTGCGTTCGCCGGACTTGTCATCACCGCGCGACAGCGATTCATGGTGATACAGGCAGGCATAGGGCGTCCAGACGATGCGAAAACCGGCCTTGTGGGCGCGCAGGCAGTAATCGACATCATTATAGGCCACGGCGAAATGCTCTTCATCCCACAGGCCGACCGCGCGGGCGCATTCGCCGGAGATCAGCATCACTGCCCCGGTGACGCAGGTCATGGAATTGCGCAGGTGCAGCCGGTTCATCGGGCCGCCGAAGTCGCGTGGCTTGTTGTGATACCAGTGCCCTGCCAGGCCGCCGAAGCCGACGATAACGCCTGCATGCTGGATCACGTCATTGGGGTAGAGCAGTTTTGCGCCGACGATGCCGGTGCCGTCAAAATTGAGGCACGACACCATTTCCTTGAGCCAATCCGCCTCGATCACCTCCACGTCATTGTTGAGCATCAGGTAATGCGCGCCGGAAGCGCTTGCGACCCCGCGGTTGATCGCGCGCGCAAAGTTGAATTGCTCCTGCCTGATCAGCGCGCGGAAACCGGGCTGCGTGCGCTCATATCCGGCGTAAAGCTCCAGGACCCGGGCATCTGTCGATCCGTTGTCGATCACGATGACCTCGAAATCCGGATAGTCCGTGCGCTCGTACAGATTGGCGATAATGGTCGAGATCAGCTCGAACTTGTCCCGGTTCGGAATGATGATCGAGATTTTCGGCCAGCAGGTCTCCTTGTCGACCGGGAAGGTGACACGGTGCAAGGTCGGGGTCAGTGCCGGCTCAAGGTTCACGGCCATGCCGGCGCGCGCAAAGCGTTCGCTGATGGCGGTCCGCGCCGCCACGGTGGCATTGTCGATGAAACGCTGCGAATAGGTATCGCCGCTTCGGCGCCACCAATAGGCCAAATAGGGCAGATGCAGGATCTGGCCTTCGGGCAGGCCTTCGAGGTAACGCAGCAGCAGGTCGTAATCCTGCGACCCGTCAAAACCCAGGCGAAGATTGCCGATCGCCTGCAGCCGGTCGCGCCGGTACAGCGAGAAGTGGTTGATGTAGTTCATCCCGGTGAGCAAAACCGGGTCATAGGCGGGCTTGAGCATGACCCCTTTTGGGGCGAGGTCGTCATTGACCACCAGTTCGTCGGTATAGAGGAAGCGGACTTCGGGCTGGCTGGCGAGTGTGTTGGCGATCAGCTTGAACGCATGCGGCGCGACGACGTCGTCATGATCGAGCAAGGTCACCCAGGTGCCCGATGCCACGGCGAGGCCGGCATTGGTTGCCCTGGCGATGCCGCCATTGACGGGGTTGCGGACGATTTGCACCCGGTCGCGGGCGCCCAGGTCCTGATACCATTTAAGGGTTTCTTCGGAAGTCGAGGCATCGTCGCTCAGGATCAGTTCCGTGCCAGCAATGTTCTGGCTTTCGAACGAGCGCAGGAGATCATCGAGATGCCGCCGTGGCGCATTGTAGACCGGCACCACGGTGCTCAGCCAGATGCCATCGTCCTGCGGCAGCTTCGCCGTCGGCGCGGCTTCGGCTAGCCGGTACTGGGCGTCGACGAAGGCTGAGACCCGGTTTCTGGAGCGGCGCCGGGGAGCGAAATCTAGGGACAGGGTAAAGCGGGGAAGCCGCCCGAGATCGCAGCGCCGGGCTTGCCCCATGTCGCGGGCCTGCCGCAGGCCGATGGCGCGCTCGGCATCCGCCCGGTTTGCAAAAGTCTCGACGGTAAACTTGAATTCGCAGGGAAGGGTGGCCGGATCGATGCGAAACGAGCGGTTGAGTCCCAGTCTCCCGACATCTGCGATGATGATGAAGCCATAGCCGGACCTGAAGGTGACGGCGTCGTCTTCCCGGAACCCGGAGCCACGGTCGATATAGGCTTTCGGGTCGATCAGGTCGCGATCGCTCCTGAGAAAGGCGACCACGATCGGCTGGCGAAACAACGGGTAGCGGATTTTGAAGAACGGATCGTTGCCGGTGCTTTGCCAGGCGTTGCCTCCCGTGGCGGCATCGGGTTCGAGATCACCGCCTGCGGTTACGGAAAGCCCCATGGCGTCGCTCATGATTCGAGCATCCTGAGGCGAAACACCCTTTCCATCAGCAATCCGAGGCAAAGCGATGTCATGCCGAAACCCAGCACATAGGTCTTGTCGAGATATTTGTCGCTGTAGCCGAGATAATAGGCCGTGCGCATCCACTCGACCAGATGCAGCACCGGGTTCCAGGACAAGGCATAGGCGATCGGTTCGGGCAGCGAGGAGGGGACAAACAGGATGCCGGACAGCACATAGACGAAGATCATGGTCAGGGCGTAGACGGTCGCAAAAAATGGCATGAACATGACGATCACACCGGCAATCGACCCGACGCCGACCGCCAGCAGGAGACTTGCCAGATAGGCATAGGCCGCCTGGTGTGGATCAGCCGGAAACGGGTTGTCGCCCAGGAAAAGCAGGATGGAGAACAGGAAGCACAGCGTCAACACGGCTGCGGTGATTTCGAGAAAGGCGCGCGCTGCCATAATGTCGACCACGGTGACAACCGGAAAGGCCAGCATAGGGCGGTTGAGCAGAAGCGACAGCGACATGAAACGCGAGACATACATGAAGGACAGCGTTGGAATCAGGCCGGTTGCGAAGAACACGTTGAGACTGTCGCCATAGGGCGCCTGCCGTCCGATGAACTTGTAGATGGCAAGCAGGGTCAGCATGTGCACCAGCGGCCAGATGGAGACGATCAGAAAGCCGAGACCGTGATTGAAATAGCGGCTTCTGACATCCCGCAGGATGACAGCCCCCATCACGTTCCGCTTCTCCCGCAGGGCGGCCCCGATGCTGGTCCTTGGCTGTATCTCGCTGGGTGTCACGCTCATCGGTTTACTGGCTCTGGATGTGGAAGAGGCAGCGCCCTTCCGCCGGCGCCATCACGCGAGGCGGAGGCCCTTGGCAGTCTGCATATGCCGGAACCGCGCATCAGCATGACCGGCTCAATTCGAAATCTGGTTGCGTATGGTGTGCAGGATGCCCAGCAGCGCCCCCCACAGCAGAAGGCTGGCCAGGAAACTGAGGAAGATCGACAGGATCCGCTTCGGATACATCGCCTCGTCCGGCGTGCGCGGATCGAGAAAGCTCTCGAGATACAGGAGCTGTTGCCGGCTGACGAACTGGATCTGCTCGACCGTCTTCAGGCTGGCTGCGAATTGCTGTTCGGCCAGGCTCTGGGCGAGTTGCAATTGCGACATCTCCTGTGACACATCGGCGAGGTTGCGCGCGCCCTCGGCGCTGCCGGCCAGCTGGCTCTTGAGTTCGGCGATCTGCTGTTGCTTGCTTTCTATCTCGCGCTTGAGCACAAGCATTTGCGGCGCCGTCGGCGAGACCACGGCGAGATTGGCATCATAGCGGTGCTGCAGGTTGAGCCTCTCGCCTTCCATCGCGCTGATCAGATTGGTGACGATGGCGGAGCTGCCTTCGACGGTGAGCACGCCGTCGCGGTTGCGGGCGCGGGCCAGGGCCTGCCGGGCTTCGAGCAACTGGGTCTTGGCATTTTCGAGATTGGTGTTGGATGTCTCGATGACATCCTTCCAGATCCGGTCGTTCACCCGGTTGACGACATATTCCGCGGCGGTGAGGATCGCGCGTGCCAGCAGCGCGGAATCCTCGGCCGTAAACGCGCGCACCGTGACCACGACAATTCCGCTCGAGGGGCTGACTGATGTGGACACCATGTGGTTCCAGTATTCGAGCAGGTCCTCCCGCGATGCATCGTCGGGCAGCCGCGCCCACCAGTCGATGGAGTTGTCGCCGTAGATTTCGTGCAGGCTGATATCGCGCTCTTCCAGCACATCGAGCATCTCGTGGCTGCCGATGAAATTCATGGCGATCTGCGTGTCCTGGACGATCTTCGCTGAAGGAATGCCGGTAACCTCGGCGATCTGGTCATTGCCCAGCGCAGGGGCCGAGGACCTGACGGTGAAGCGCGTTTCGGATTCATACTGGTCGGAGGCGAAATAGCCGTAATAGGCCAGCGCGGTAACACTCGGCACGATCAGGCAGAAGACCAGCAGCAAGATCGAGACGATGGTGAAAAGCCGGTCGAGCATGCGCGGGCGCAGCCCGACGATCTTGAAAAGGTTGCTCCTGGAGGAGGTCGAGAGCCGCAGCAGACGGGCGGCCGCCGTCAGCCGCGCCGACACGTCGCGACTGGCCTGAATCCCGACCTGCTGACGACCCGAATTGTCTTCGTGCTGACCAGTATGCGTCACGGATATGTATCCACGCTTTCCATGTGCCTGTTCCAACGTCATTCCGGCTGATCGTTGGCTGCGAAGACTATCGATTCAACCGGTAATAAGCTGCAATGGCTTGTCCGACATCGTCATAGAGCATCATGCGACCATCAACAAGCAGGATGCCCTTGTCGCAATATTCGTCAATGGTGTGCATGCTGTGGGACACCATGATGATGGTGGAATTCCGGCGGCGGCTGTCAAAGGCGGTCTTGCACCGCTGCTGGAAGCTGGCGTCGCCGACAGCGGTGATCTCGTCGACAAGGTAGCATTCGAACTCGATCGCCATTGACAGTCCGAAGGCCAGCCGCGCCATCATGCCGGAGGAATAGGTCCTGACGGGTGCGTTGATGTAATCGCCGATTTCGGCAAAATCCTCCACGAAACGCGCGACCCTGACGACATCCTCGCCATAGGCGCGGGCAACGAAATTCAGATTTTCCTTGCCGGTCATCAGGGCGTTGAAGCCGGCGGCAAAGCCAAGCGGCCATGACACCCGGACGTTCTTGCGTATGGATCCGGAGTTGGGGAGGATGGTGCCGGCGATCATCCGCAAGGTTGTGGATTTGCCCGCGCCATTGACGCCCAGGACGCCATAGGAATGGCTGCTGTCAAACTCGAAATCGACCTGGTCGAGAATGATCTTCTTGTGCTTTTGCGTCTTGAAGTGCTTGGAAACGTTCTTGAACCGGATCACTGCGGCACCCTAAAGCCTGTGGTCTTCAACCGATGCCCACACCAGCGAGAGCAGCGACCAGAACACCAGAAATCCGAGCGACAGCAGCAATGGAGACACAAAGCGGCGCGGGTAGAAGGATTCCTCGGGCAGGGACGGATCGATGAAGACCGTCAGGTAGAGCGCCTTGCGCAGCGCCGCGGCAAAGGCCTGGTCATAGTTCTGCTTGGCGGTTTCAAACAGTTTCTCGGCGACGATGCGGTTGGTCTCCACCTCCGAATATTCGGTGATGAGGTTGGTCAGCGCCAAGTCATCGCTGCCGACGAGCCGCTGCTGCAGATTGTCGATCTGCTGGGTGAGGCTTTCCCTGGCATTGAGAAGCTGCTGATAGCTGGGGGATCCGGTGCCGTTTGACTGGCGCAGGACGAATATCCGGCTGTCGAGTTCCATCGCCTGGGACAGCAGGCCGGTGAGCAATGTGCCGGTCTGCTTGGCTTCGTCATCGGGGCTCAGGAAGCCGGTCTGTTTTTGCAGCCGGTTCAGGTCGGACAGGGCCTGCTGGTATTGCACGGTGGTTCTGTCGACCTCCTGGCGGTAGCTTGCCAGAAGGTCGTCGCGCGCGCGGATTGTCAGCTCGTTGACCAGCTTTTCGCTCTCTTCCAGTATCGCGGTGGCGAGCCGGACCGAATCGTCGGGATTGAAGGTGCGAACCGTCAGGGTGACGATGGAAGACGGGCCGTCGATATAGGCCGTGACGTGGTCGGCCCAGTAATCGAGGAATTCCTCCCGCGACGCCTCCGGATCGAGGCGGCTCCAGAAGTCGGCTTCCGGGGATTCGAAGATGGCCCTGTAGTCGATCTTGCCATCCAGCCGGCTCAGAATCTCGGAGGAATGGATGAAGCTGGTGACGACATAGGAATCCTGGCTCGCCGCGCGCATGGTGAAGAGGTTTCCGCCCGGGCTCGCCTCCGTGCTGTCATCGGCCAGCGATCGCACCGCAAACCGGGCTTCGGCGGTAAATTGGTCGGACGCCAGCAGCGTGAAATAGAAGATCGAGATCAGCGACGGGATGATCACCATCAGGAAGAAGCTGATCAGCGCCCGGGGCGGCTTGCCGCCCGCCTGCGCAACCGGCGCGACCGTCGGATCGAAGGTCAGCGTCGGGATCGTCTGCGGCGGGACCTGCCGGCGCCTGTCCGAGCCAAGCCGGCTCAGCCAGCCACGCGGCGCGGACTTGGCCATGTCGACCTCCGGCTGACCGGTTTGCGTGCGCGCGTCGAGCGGCTTTGTCATGAGGATGCCTCAGTCAATGTCGCTGGCTCCGGTGCCACAGCCTGGCGCACATAGTAATCAAAAATCAGATCCTCCTCCAACATCGTTTCGGCGATCTGCATGGTGCGCAATCTTTCGGCCATTTCCTCAAGAAAGGCATAACGGGGCGTGATCGGCAGTTCGACGGGCGGGATGTCGAGCAGTTCTCCGATCGCCTGATGAAAATGGCCGACATCATTGTCATAGCCCACCGTGGTGAAACGGGAAACCGCGTCGATTGCTGCGGCAATGTCGCGGCGGGTCACCTGCTGTTCGGGGTCGCTGCAGACCAGTTGCCGCGTGACCGGCGATACCAGGACGTTCCTGACCTTGCCGTCCGCCCGTTTGAGCGCGCGCCTGACCGCGCCCTCGTCCTGCAGGTTGACCTCGGCGAAATGCCGCGCTGCAGGCTGCAGGAAGATCTGATCGCGGTCGCTGATGAAGGTCACCGGCTCGCGGGACAGGCGCTTGAGAATAAACAGCCGGCTGGCCATTTCATAATAGGGCTCGGGGATCGAGCCGACGAAATGGAAGCCCTTGTCGAGAAATTCTTCATAGCCGCGCAAGGGCAGGCGGCCGCTGACATAGATCGAGTTGATGGCGTTGAGATGAAACATCTGCAATGTCGTCTCGTTGCCGAACCGCTCGGCTGCCGACATGGCATACTGGAATTTGTGTCCGCACTGCTTGTCCAGCTTTATCGCCGGAATCATTCTCAGCTCCAGCCGGAACAGTTTCATGTCCAGCGTCTTGCGCGCTCCGGGCCGGCGGTAGATCAGCAGGCCCGTGTCGGCGTCGCGGACCGACAGGCCCGATTGTGCGGCCAGGTCAGGGGTGTTACTCGCATCGAGCCGGAAGCCGACCAGTCCGGTCGCATGCCGGCCGGCGTCGAGCGCGGCCTGGCGCATCTGGTCGCAAGGCTGCAGAAAGGACGATCCGTCATCCAGCGTGACCTTCACCACCGGTTCGTTGGAAAAACCGTCCGGGATGAGGTAGCCCTCTATGATGTCTTCGCGATCGTATTCGAGATTGAACAGCAATTGAGCGACCCGTCTATGGTTCTGCAGGGACCGATTCCGGCTGTTTCCGCGCGAATATCGAGGCACACGGACCGCCGGCATGGTCCAGATTCACATCCAGTTCTACAATGTCAGTGTAGCCAAAATGCGCCAGCAGCAACAGGATCTCGTCCTTGCGCATCCAGTAATGACGGTCCCGCATGCCGCCGCAGAACGAGGCGTCGGTATTTGCATGCTGATAGCTGCGTTCGTGATAGTGCAGTTTCAATCCGTCGAAATCCCGGATCTCCACCTTGCCGCTGAAGGGCAGGTTGCGCAGATCGGACGGGGGCATCGCCGCCTCGTCATAGAAATGGGTCCAGATGAAGATAGCGTTGGAGCGCGCCGAAATCAGCGACAGGAATTCAGCCGGGTCATGCATGTGGTAGAGCACGCCGGAGGCGATCGAGAGGTCATAGACCGTGTCTTTTTCGGCCAGCCAGCTGCGGATATCGCCCAGATGGAAATTCACCCGGTTGAGCTTGAGGATTTCCTTGGTGACGAGACAACGCAGGAAGCACAGCTTGTTGGCCTCGACCGCATCCACCCGCGCGGGCTCGCGCTGGTTGAGAATATAAGTGTGCATGCCTTCGAGCGGTCCCACCTCGAGAATGGTCTGGCCCTTGATCGGACCATAGGTGTCGAGCGCGGCGAGGATCCTTGCATCTGAAAACAGCGGGATCCTGCCTGCCGTCAGCCCGAGTTCGGAGGGAAATGCCGAGCTCCATCCGGGCAGGAGATCGATTGCATTTTGATGGTCGGGCAGCCGCATTTCATATTGCATGAACTGCCCGGTTGCGGATGAGCCGCCGGAACTGAGAAAATCCAGATTGTCCTTGACGGGCAGGCGCGGCTTCCAGAGTGCCGACAGGCTCGCCAATCGTCTCTGGATCTCCAAGCGAAGCCGAAGAGCGCCCTTTGAGAGTCTGTCAATCATGAAAGGTTCCGTCTCTGGCCAAGGTCGTAGGATGGACAATACCCGTGCGCAGGGCACCGGCACTTCCGGAGTGGCAATGTCTGTTCAAGGGATTCGAATATCTTGATATTCATCCATTCTGGATCAGCATGCGCGACCCGCAGATATTCCATCACATTCAACTTCACGTCTCTATGGCGCGATTGACGGGGTCGCTGATGACAGGTTGCGTTCCAACCGCCCGGATGGCCTGACGTTCGAGCGATCGCCATACATAGGGCTATTCACCCCTCGGGCAAGAAAATCAAGATCTTTTGATAAAGAATACATAGGCCCGTCCAGAGAATTGGCCGGCAGCATTCACCACTGCTTGGGTGTCGGGGCGGCAAGGCGCGGCAGGCCGGAGCATCGCGCGGCCCTTGCCCGATGGGGATCCGGGCTGTCGTCAGACCTTGGTCAGCAGCCGGCGGACAACTTCCGCCGAAGACTGCCGCCAGTCCGGTGCCCGGTAGCCGAAGATCGTTTCGGCCCTTGCACAGTCGAGCCGGGAATTCGATGGTCGAGTTGCGGCGGTGACATAATCCGACCCGGGAATCGGCTCGACCCTGGCACTCGGGCCGCCGGCCCGGCCGCTTTCAGCAAGCACATGAGCGGCGAACCCGGCCCAGGAGGTCGAGCCGGAGCCGGCAATGTTGTAGACGCCCCATCTGTCAAAGCCTGGTTGCAGAACCGTGCGGGCCGCGGCCAGCATGCCGTCGGCGAGGTCAAGCGCCGATGTCGGATTGCCGATCTGGTCATCGACCACACGCAGCGTGTCGCGCTCGCCCGCCAGGCGGAGCATGGTCTTGACGAAATTCGCCCCGAACGGGCTGTAGACCCAGGCCGTGCGGATGATCAGATGACGCGGATTGGCCGCAGCCACGGCTGCCTCTCCGGCCAGCTTGCTGGCGCCGTAGACCGAAACCGGGTTGGTCGGCGCTGTTTCACAATAGGGCGCGCCGGCGCTACCGTCGAAGACGTAGTCGGTGGAGATCTGGATCACCGGCAATCCCAGCCCTGCAGCCGCACTGGCCACCGCACCGGCGCCGGTGGCGTTGACGGCAAAAGCCGCCTCCGCATCGCTTTCGGCGGCGTCGACCGCGGTATAGGCGGCGGCATTGATGACAAGATCGGCCTGACAGGCGGCAAGCGCCGGGGCGATGGTGCCGGGCCGGGAGAGGTCCAGGTCCGGACGGCCAAGACAGATCAGGGTGATCCCTGCATCGGCTGCGGCGCGTTCCTGCAGCGAAAGGGCGAGCTGGCCGTGCCTGCCGGTGACTGCGATCCGTATCATCTCAACCGGCCCTTTCGCCTAGCCGTCTGCCGGCATATTTTTGCGCACGGATCGGTTTCCACCACCAGTCATTGGCGAGATACCAGTCGATGGTCTTGGCCATGCCGCTTTCGAAGCTCTCGTCGGCGCTCCAGCCCAGTTCCGTCTCGGTCTTGTGCGGATCAATTGCATAGCGCCGGTCATGACCGGGCCGGTCGGAGACCATGGTGATCAGGTCGAGATAGCTGCTGCCGCCGGCACGTGGCCGTTTGCCGTCGAGAATCCGGCATATTGTCTCGACCACATCGATGTTGCGGCGTTCGGCGCGGCCGCCGATATTGTAGCTCTGACCCGGCCGGCCGCGTGTCGCCACCGCTTCGAGCGCTGCGGCATGGTCCTCGACATAAAGCCAGTCGCGCACATTCTCGCCCTTGCCATAGACCGGAAGCGGCTGTTCATCGAGCGCATTGAGAATGACCAGCGGAATGAGCTTTTCGGGGAAATGGAACGGTCCGTAATTGTTGGAGCAGTTCGACAGCACCACCGGCAGCCCATAGGTGTGGCCCCAGGCCCGGACCAGATGGTCGGAGGCGGCTTTTGATGCCGAATAGGGCGAAGAAGGCGCATAGGGGGTGTCTTCGGTGAAGATGCCGCTGTCGAAGGGCAGGTCGCCAAAGACCTCGTCGGTGGAGACATGATGGAAGCGGAAGCGCGCGGCGCGTTCGGCCGGCAGGCTGTCGCGATAGGCCCGGGCTGCCGTGAGCAGGCGGAAGGTGCCGATGATATTGGTCTCGATGAAGGCTTCCGGCCCGTCGATCGAGCGGTCGACATGGCTTTCGGCTGCCAGATGCATGATCACGTCGATGTCTTCGTCGCGCAGGATCTCGGCAACGGTCTGGCTGTCGCAGATATCAGCCTTCACAAAGCGGTAATTGGGGTAGTTCTCGATCTGCTGCAGCGAGGCCAGGTTGCCGGCATAGGTGAGGCAATCGAGATTGATGACGCGATGCTGCGGATTGGCCACCAGCCGGCGGCACACTGCCGAGCCAATGAATCCGGCGCCGCCGGTGACCAGAAACCTCATCGGGCTGCATCCTTCAAAAACAAAACCGGTATCAGTCTCGTCCAGCAGGCCCGCGTCACGATCCTTTGCCGACAGGGTGTCGACATTGACCCCGATCGGCCAGTCGATGCCGATGCTCGGGTCATCATGGCGGATGGACCGGTCATGCGGCCGGGAATAGGGTGCCGAGACCTTGTAGAGAAATTCGGTATTCGGCTCAAGCGTCAGGAACCCGTGGGCAAAGCCTGCCGGCACAAACAGCTGATTGCCCGTTTCCGCACTCAGCTCGATGCCGACCCAGTGCCGGAAGGTCGGCGAACCTTGGCGGATGTCGACTGCGACATCGAACACCCGGCCGCGGGCGACACGCACCAGCTTGGCCTGGGCCATGGGGGGCGTCTGAAAATGCAGTCCGCGCAGGGTTCCGGTGTCGCGGCTGAGCGAATGGTTGTCCTGGACAAAATCGGCCTCAATGCCGCCGTCGAGCCAAAGCGCCTTGTTGTAGACTTCGGAGAAATAACCGCGGCTGTCGCCATGGCGATCGGGGATGACTTCGATCAGCCCGGGAATGGCGAGTTCGACAAATCGCGGCATCAGGCCAGATCCCCGACCCGGCGGCGCAGATAGGCGGCGTAATCGGTCTTGCCCAGGTCGTGAGCGATGGCCAGAACCTGTTCGGCGTCGAGCCAGCCGCTTTCCAGGCCGATTTCCTCAAGGCAGGCGATCTTGATGCCCTGGCGATGCTCGATGGTGCGGACGAAGGATGACGCCTCATGCATGCTGTCGGGCGTGCCGGTGTCGAGCCATGCAAATCCGCGGCCCAGTTTCTGCACGAAGAGATCGCCGCGCTGCAGATAGGCCCGGTTGACGTCGGTTATTTCAAGTTCGCCGCGGCTGGACGGCGTGATCGCTGCGGCAATGTCGAGCACGTCGTTGTCGTAGAAATAGAGGCCGGTGACCGCCCAGCTCGATTTCGGCACCTGCGGCTTTTCCTCGATGTCCAGCGCCTGGCCGGTCTCGCTGTCAAAGGTCACCACGCCGTAGCGTTCCGGGTCCCGGACATTGTAGGCAAACACCGTGGCGCCTGAGCTGCGCTGCGTCGCTTCGTTGCAGATCGTGGAGAAACTGGCGCCGTAGAAGATGTTGTCGCCGAGCACCAGCGCGCAGCTGTCGCGGCCGATGAAACTGCGCCCGATCAGGAAGGCCTCGGCCAGCCCGTTGGGGGCAGCCTGTTCGGCATAATCGATCGATATGCCGTATTTCCTGCCGTCGCCGAGCAGATGCCTGAACATCGGCAGATCGCGCGGGGTCGATATGACGAGGATTTCGCGGATGCCGGCCAGCATCAGCACGCTGAGCGGATAATAGATCATCGGCTTGTCGTAGACCGGCAGCATCTGTTTCGAGATTGCCTGGGTCATCGGATACAGCCGGCTGCCGCTGCCGCCGGCAAGTATGATCCCCTTCATGACGCTCTCCTTTTCAGAGGGTTTTGAAGTAAAGCCTTGAGCGCATAAAGCAATGAAAATATATCCTGTCCTGGCCAATGGCGGTGACGTGCGATCGGCATCTTGCAGCAAAGCGACCCGGATTGTCAGGAGCATAAAGCGTTGCAGGGTGCCGGGAATGCTTTCAGGGCGGCTTTCCTGTGGAGAAAGGCTATGGAGAACGTTCCCAAGAGATCGTAGCATGCCAAGAAGTTGATACAATTGGAGAATGCCGGTCGATGAAGGCTCTTGCCTATTTCAAGTTCCCGCTCTGGCTTCTCGGCGTCGCCGGCTCGGAAAAGTCGCTTCGAAAGAATCCTGTCCTTGGCAGTCCGTTCCTGAACCGGATCGGCCTGCACCGCAGCCGCGTGTCGTTGGCAGCGCGGATGGCAAGGATGCGGCGTGCACGGCTGGCTTCGAGCTTGTCCGACGCCGACCGCGCCTCGTTTGACGAAAACGGCTATTTCCTGACCGAGGATTTTCTGCCCCGGGACGATTTCGAGGCGCTGCGCAAGGCGGCATTCGAAGAGCGATTCGATGCCCGGGAAATGCGACAGGGCCAGGCGATCACCCGGATGGTGCCCTTGCCGCCGGAGGTGCTCAAACGGCACCCGGCGGTGGCCCGCGCGCTTCGCGACCCGCGCGCGCTTGCGCAGATCCGCTACGCCGCCGCACAGGGCGGCGAGCCGATCGGCTTTTTCCAGACCGTGATTGTCGACCCTTCGGGCGCAAAGGATCCGCAGACGAGCATCCATTCGGACACGTTTCATGCCACATCCAAGGCATGGCTGTTCTTGCAGGATGTGGGTGAGGAGGATGGCCCGTTCTGCTTCGTTCCGGGCTCGCACCGGCTCACGCCCGAGCGGCTGGAGTGGCAGCATCAATGCTCCCTGTCCGCGGCGGCCGATCCGGATGGCCATCATGCCAGCGGGTCGTTCCGGGTGCGGACGGAGGAATTGTCAGCTCTCGGCCTGCCGCAACCGGTGCGCATGGCGGTGCGCGCCAATACGCTGATCGTCGCCGATACCTTTGCATTTCACGGGCGTAGCCCATCGGACAAGCCGACGATCCGCTGCGAACTGCACTGGCACATGCGCCGCAATCCGTTTCTGCCTTGGACCGGGCTTGATCCCAAGGCGCTGCCCGGGATTCGCGGACGCGAGATGCAGCTGTTCATGGCCGTCTCGGACGCGCAGGAGAAATATCTCAAGAAGCGGCATATCTGGCGCCCGGTCGGGCCCGTGGCCGTCAACGCCCCGGCGCAGATCTGAGACGAGGTCCCGCGGTGCGGCTCGCTCCGGTCATGCCGGTCAAACGGCAAGACGGATCCGCGCGGCTGGCGCTATTCCGCTGCTACCAGTGCAGGTTCGACCCATTCACCACTTTCAACTTCGGCGATCTGCTTGTCGATCTGCTGCACGACATAGCGTGAAAACGGGCCCAGATGCACATAAAGTGCGATCATCATCATCACCGGCTTGATCGCACGGAAATTGTGAAACGCGGTGTGGATCAGGGTGCGCCAGAACGGTCCGCGATAGGTGGTGTTGGTAAATGTCATCGACCAGATCAGCTTGCCGAAGATCTTCAGGTCGTGAAGAAAGCCCGCGCCGAGAAGCGCGCCGTTTTCGCCCTGCATGTTGAGCCGGTCGCTGACATCCCGTACCCGGCTGAAATAGGCTTCCGGCTTGTATATCCGGTCGACAATATCCCTGTAGTCCTTGAGAATCCTGACCCGGTCACGCTTGGTCTCGAAATTCAGGCCGGCCGTGCACTGGTCGCCGAAATGATCTTCGGTGTCTTCATCGAAGGTGTCGAAGGTGGTGTGCAGACGACCTTCCCGTTCAAGCCGGCGGGTCAGCTGGGTGGTGGGCAGGGCAAACAATAGGCCGACCATGGAAACCGGGATTGCCGCCTCTTCGATCAGCGCCGAGATTTCGTTGGCGACATGATCGTTTTCCTCGTCAAACCCGACGATGAAGCCCGCCAGCACCCAGATTCCGGCATCGTAGATCCGGTGCACGCTCTTGGCGATGTCGCGTCTGGTATTCTGTTTCTTCTGGGCCGCAATCAGCACGTCTGGATCGGGGCTCTCGATGCCGATGAACACCGAGAAGAACCGTGCCTGCTGCATCATTTTCAGCAGGGCTTCGTCATCGGCGAGGTTCAACGAGGCTTCGGTGGACATCTCGAAGGCATTGTTGTGCTTCTTCTGCCATTCGATCAGCTCCGGAAGGAAGGCCTTCACCGCCTTCTTGTTGCCAATCAGATTGTCATCGACGAAATCGACATGACCGCGATAGCCGAGCTCATAGAGCCGGTCGAGTTCGGCGAGCATCTGCGCATTGTTCTTGGTCCGCGGCCTGCGCCCATAGAGCTCGATGATGTCGCAGAATTCGCAGGTGAACGGGCATCCGCGCGAGAACTGCACGTTCACCTGGACGTAGTTTTCGAATTTGAGCAGGTCGAAGCGCGGAATTGGCGTGGTGGTCACGTCGGCCTTGAATTTTTCCGCCGCGAATGTGCCGCTGCGCTCGCCGCGGTCCCAGGCCTCGAGGAATTTTTCGAAGATGCCTTCGGCTTCGCCAAGAACGCGGAAGTCAGCCGAAGCGTAGATTTCCGGGCTTGATGTCGCATCGGGACCCCCCACGACGGCGGGCACGCCCATCTGCTTGCACTTGCGGATCATTTTCAGCGAGTCTGCCTGCTGCGGCAGCATCCCGCCGGTGAACACCATGTCGGCCCATTCGAAATCGGCATCGGTCAGTTCATCGGTGTTGCGGTCAACCAGCCGGGCATTCCAGGATTCGGGCAACATGGCCGCGACCGTGATCAATCCCAGCGGAGGGGCGGGATATTTGGCGCCGATGAGTTCGCAGGTGGCGCCATAGTTCCAGAACGATCCCGCGGAGAAGCGAGGATAGAGAAGCAAGACATTATATGCCTGTTTGTTCATTCCAAGGGCTCCGTTCTGCATGATGCTCATGCCTGAAAGATCAATCCTGAACTCGAATTCTGCCGCCATGCGGTCCGGCGCATGCGGCGATGCAAGCAATCCGGCTCACCGCGGGAAGGCTGGTGCCGGCATGCGCTGTCGGCCTTCGCCGCGGCAGCGCACTGTGAGCAGTTTGCTGAGCGAGCGGTTGATTGGCAAGGCCGTTGATGTGCATTTCGCGGTGCCCTTTCGGGCAAGATACACGGGGTGCTGTCCGGTGTCACCTTGCCCGCAGCCCGGACCCTGAATCAGCACGATCTGCGCGCTGCGGATCAGGGATTGGCGATGCTGGTGACGGAGGAGGCGATTGACAGCGGTCCCTGCAGGACGGCCACGAATTTCGCCATGTCGACCACCGGATGGCGCGACAGGTAGACGATGTCGTGGCTGTTGACGCGGAAATTCTGCGCGATGAACAGGCTGTCGGGCTTGCTCATGTCGAACTGGTAGACGATGGGGTAGCGGTCGAATTCATCCGGCTCCATGCCCTTGGCGAGCAGGTCCCGGAACCGGTCCTTGCCCAGCACGGCTTCGATGGTCTCGCGCTGTTCGAAGCGGAACACGAAGAACCCTTTCGCATCCACCCGGCTGTCCTGGCCGCCACCGGCCAGCGCCACAGCTTCAGCCAGGTTGAGGCTGCTGGAGCCAAATTCGATCTCGCTTGTTGGAAATCGCTTCGCCCAGGACGGTGAATGTCTGCGGGTCCCGGGTCAAGAAGATCTGGTCTCCCGGATAGATGAAGATGTTCTCGTTCGAATTCTCGATGATCGAGCTGTAGAGCACATGGGCGATCTTGTTGCCGCGCATCACCGTGACATAGGTCTCATAGGGTTCGGCGCTGTTGCCGCCGGCCTTGGCGATGACTTCGGCAATCTGGCTGCCGTCGAGACTGATCGGAATCAGCCCCGCGGAATTGACAGCGCCGGAGACCGTGACGGTGCGCGAAGCGGTCGACACGGCCGTGACGATGACGTCGGGCTGAACCGCCTTGCCTTCGAGCCCCGCCTTGATGGTGGCGCGCGCCTGGGCAAGCGTCCGTCCGGCAAAGCGGACATCGCCGACATAGGGGATCGCGCCCGTGCCGTCGGGCTGGACGACCAGGTCAAAGGAGATCTGCTTGGTGTCGGTGGTCGAGAAAAGTCCGTCGCTGCCGGCTTCGAAAATGGTGATCTTCAACTGGTCGCCGACGCCGATGGCAGCCGAATTGCGGCCATCACCGAAGCCGAACCGGGTGTTCAATGTCCGGGACCGGTAGCGCGACAGCAGCCTGGCGATCGGCGTGTCCATTTCCACCAGCGCAAACACGGTGGCGTGCGGGAGCGACAGCTCCTTTGCCGATTGGCCTGCATTGCCGACGATTTCGGAGGTCAGGGGGCCCTGGCCGGGGACCATCTGGCATGCACCCAGGGACAAGCAAAGCCCAAGTGTCACCAGATGTGTCATCACTCTAGATTGTCTCAAACCAGATCCCCAAACAATTCCATGCCGTAGTCGCACATTCTCTACAGTTTTAAAGCGGCAATGACGAGAAGCATGCGCATAATTTTTAGTCCGCCCGTGTGGTGTGTCAATTTTGCACAATTTCCTTAAGAAATGTCAGCCGGGTTACAGTGCCGTCAGAACGCACGGGCGCACGCGGACCCGGGAGGCCGCTGGATCAGCGATCTGCCACATCCGCTCATGCTGAATCCCGAGTTTTCTCGCCGCCGGAGGGGCCGAAGATCTCGCTTTCATAGCGGAAGCGGGCTGCGCCGGCGAAAACCTCGTGGCTGGTTTTCATGGCATTGGCGTGGATCCGGTCCGCCATGTTGCGGCCGCCGGCTTCCATGGCGGGCGTGCCGATGAAGCCACCACGAAAATGGGTTGATTCGACCAGCCTGGCGGCGAAGGCCTTGGGCATGCCCGGAGCAGGGGACTGCGGTGCGGTCCAGAATTCGCGGAGGCTGGCCTGATGCGTCAGGCCTTCGCGATCATAGATGGCGCGGCCAAGCGCGAGAACCGGCTTGTGGGCCAGCAGGGCGGTCACACCCACGGTTGAGTTGACTGTGACCACCCCGCGCGATTTGCCGATCAGGGCCGTGAGATCGCCGCCGTCGATGACGTCGACACGGTCTTCCACCCCGTGTTTGCGGGCCTCGGCTGCTATGTGGCGGGTCCAGTTGTGAAGCCCATTGTCGAGCGGGTGGATCTTGAGCAGCAGCCGGGAGTGAGGGGGCGCGGAGCGCGCGAAGGAGCTGATGGCGCCGTTGACGATCCTGTAAAGCCCGCCGGACGGCGCATGGTTGCGGATCTGGTAGTCCCCGACCAGTTGCAAGGCGAACAGGAAATAGTCGGTCTCGCCCTCCAGGTACCGGGTCTGCAATTGCCGTGCGATGCGCCTTCGGCTGTTCAGAAGCAGCCACTTCTTCACCCAGCCGGCATATTCCGAAAGCGGGTGGACCGGTCCGTGGGTCACATAATGCGGATGCGCCAGAAACCCGAAAAAGACATTGGGCAGGTGGAACATCAGGTCGTACAGCGATGAGGTGAGAAAGCTCTGGACAAAAACCTCCCGGGTCAGCGACGGGTCCGCTCCGGCATCGGGTATTACCGCACTGCCATCGAATTCGGCTGTCATGTTGCGATCCGAAGCCCCGCGGGTTTCGATCATCAGCCAGTCTGGGCGCAGATAGCCGTGCTCGAAGACATGGATCCGCAGTCCCAGTTCCCGCCCGACCCTGAGCGCTTCGGCATGCCGGGTGCGGCCATCGCCGAGCATGACGATGTCGGTCACGCCATGGGCGTGAATATAGTCACTGAGGAAGGCCGGCCATTCGCTGGTCTTTTTCTTGAACCAGTCTCCCCGCTTGGGCCACCACATCAGCGCGTCCCCAATGCAGAAATGCAGCTTGCGGATCCTGCAGCCCTTGCGGACGAGATTGTCCGCCACCTTTTTCAGGAACGGTGACGAGGGTCCCTGCAGGAACAGGATTGTCAGAGGCGCCATAAAAATTCCCAAACACTGCTGTCGCTTGTCGGCCACTTATCATTCATGCACGGGCAGGTGGCAACCGCAGTCTGCAGCCGCTGGTCTTGACTGGAAGTGTTGTATTCCGGGCAACAAATTGTAGCCACTCCCATAGCAAAGTGGTTGTGTTTGTTGATTTATCCCCTTATTTGATCGGTTCGTACGGTCAATTGAATTTCATTTGCTTGCGTTATCAAGTATGAGGCAAACGGAAATTGCGCGTGCGGTTGTCCGTCAACAGTGTCGCAGAATTCATGACAGCGTGGCGCGGTCGTCCGGATCGGCCCCCAAGATGTTGTTGCGTACGGAAAGCGTCGATCCATGCAAAGTCGAGTGCCGCATCCTGCCATTTTGTTGCTTCAGGGGCCGCCATCCGTGTTCTGGCGCGAACTTGCAACGGGTTTCGAAAATGCGGGGGCGAAGACGCATCATGTCAATTTTTCGCTCGGCGATCGCATTTACTGGTGGAAGCGCGGTGCGCGGAACTTCAGGAAGCCGCTGTCCGATTGGGCTGACTATGTCAGAGAGCTGATCATCGGCGAAAACATCACCGATATTCTCTATTACGCCGACCAGCTACCCTATCACCGCATCGCTCATGAGGTCGCCAAGGACCTCGGCGTAAGGTGCCATGCGGTCGAGTACGGCTATCTGCGTCCGGACTGGGTCACGCTGGAGCGCGGCGGCATGGGGCGGCTTTCGCATTTTCCGAATCAGCCGGAACAGATATCGGCGATCGCCCGCCAGGTCGGTCCGGTCGACCTGGTTGTGCGCTATGCGCATTCATTCTGGAATGAAGCGGCCAATGAGGTGCTGTACAATCTGGCGGCCTATTTCGGGCGTCCGGTCTTCCCGCACTACCAGTCAGACAAATATTACAACCCGATGTACGAATATCTGATGTGGTTGCCACGCATGCTGCGCAGGCCGAAAGTGATGCCGGACGCCTATGTGGGAGAGGGGAGTCCGGCTCATTACCTGCTCGCCCTGCAGCTTCAGAGCGATTACCAGATCCGGACGAATTCGCCTTATACGCATTTGTCGGAAATGGTTGAGGAAGTCATTCGGTCTTTCGCCGCCCACGCGCCGGACCACACCCGCCTGGTGGTCAAGGAGCATCCGCTCGACAACGGCCTGGAACGCTGGGAAAAGGTGGTGATGCGGATCGCCGACGAGCATGGTGTCGGTGCGCGCGTCGACTTTATCGACACGGGCGATATCGGCAAGTTGATGCCGAAGGTCAGCGGCGTTGTGGTGGTCAATTCGACGGTCGGGCTCAACAGCATTTCGTCGGGGCGGCCAACCATTGTTTTGGGCAGCGCCATTTATAACGTCGAGGGGCTGACGCATCAGGCCGGCCTCGACAGTTTCTGGACCGACCCCGCGCCGGTGGATCCCGATCTGTGCGACGATTATGTCCGGGCGCTGGCCGCCACGGTTCAGGTCAAGGGCGATTTCTACAACAGGGCGGGGCGCAAGGTTGCCATAGCCGAAATCGTGTCCCGCATCCTCAGCGGCACCGTCAATTGCCCTGATGCCTTCGTCGAGGTGCCGCCGCGGATGGAGGGCGAACACACACCGCGCCTTGAAGCGTGAGCCCGCTGCGGTACAATTTGGCGTTGCAGCGCCGAATCACCGGCCAGGTCCGGCCGGGGACGCGCCTCGCCTTGATGCGGAGGCACGATTCGACGGGGCCGGATATAGTAAGAAGTGTCGGAACGAGGCCGAAAAAGAAGCAAAAACTGGACCAGATCCAAAGCTTCGGCGTATACAGCAACAGTGGCTTGGATCGGGAGTTTCAACTTGATCCAATGAACGGCCTTAATGTATGCACTTTCTTGCTAGGGAAGCTGGAGAGAAACCATTTTAGGCGACTAGAAAAGCGAGCTTGCCTTTGAGTATTGAAATTGTCGGACGTGCGTGCCGAGTGCCCGGTGCCGATACTCCTGAAGAGCTGTTCACGCTGCTGTGTGAGCGTAGGTGCACAATCAGCGAGATTCCCGACGATCGTTGGGACAAGTCGCGCTACTGGCACCCGCAGATGGGTGTGCCGGGCAAGACCTACACCTTTGCCGCAGGCATTGTTCCCGATACCCTGAATATCGACCACGCGGTCTTCGGAATATCGCCGCGCGAGGCTGAAAGCCTTGATCCGCAGCAGCGCGTGATCCTGCAAATGGTCTGGCGCGCGATGGAAGATGCCAGTCTGACTGCCGACGACCTCAAGAATGAGCGGGTCGGGGTCTATGTCGGCGCCTCGAACGTGGAATATGGCAATCTGGCTGTCGGCGATCCGGCCGGTGCCAGCCCCTATTTCATGACCGGAAGCACGCTTTCGATCGTTTCCAACCGGATTTCGCATGTTCTTGGTGTTCGCGGGCCGAGCATGACCATCGACACCGCCTGCTCGTCGGGCATGGTGGCGCTGGATCTGGCGGTCCGCGCGCTGGAAGTCGGCGACATCGACACGGCGATTGTCGGCAGCATCAATATCCTGGGCCATCCCCTTTCCTTTGTCGGCTTTGCGCAGGCGCGCATGCTGTCGCCGGAAGGGCTGTGCCGGGCCTATGGCAACAACGGCGAAGGCTATGTCCGCTCGGAAGGCGGCGTGGCCATCATCCTGCGCAAGACCGAGCACGCTGCAGCGATGGGCGACCGCAGCCATGCCCGGATCGTTGCAACAGGTGTGAATTCCGATGGGCATACCAACGGTATTTCCCTGCCGTCGGGTGAGGCCCAGGCAAGCCTGTTGCGCTCGATCTACCAGAGCAAAAACATCGATCTTTCGCGCATGGCGTTCATTGAAGGTCACGGAACCGGCACCAAGGTGGGAGACCCCGCGGAAGTCTGGGCCATCGGCAAAGAGATCGGCCAGCGCCGGAATGCGCCAATCCCGATCGGCTCGGTCAAGTCGAATGTCGGACATACGGAGCCCGCATCCGGGCTGGTCGGCCTGATGAAGGCGATGCTCGCGCTGGAAAACGACTTCCTTCCGCCGACGCTTCATGCCGAACACACCAATGAAGAGATCGATTTCAAGGGACTCAATGTCAGCGTTGCCTCGATGGGGCTTGACCTGTTGTCTTCCAAGCAGATCCGCTATGCCGGCGTCAATTCCTTCGGATTCGGCGGCACCAATGCGCATGTCGTCATCTGCGATCCCGACCGCGCGGTGCCGAAACGCCAGGATGCAGACAACCAGATCCTCTTTGTCAGCGCGCAGAGCGAAGACAGTCTCAGGCAGCTGCTTGGCTCCTATCAGGAAATCTTTGCCGCAACCGACGCGTCCAAGCTTCCCGATCTCTTCTCCGCCATAGGCGCGAACCGCCATCACATGCGGCACCGCTTCGTGATGGACGGGCGTGACCCGGCCGCGGTGAGCGAGGAAATCGAGCGTTATCTCAGTGACGAGACGCCGGAAATCGCGGCGGTCGGCCGCACCTTCCAGAACCAGGCGAAAACCGCCTTCGTGTTTTCCGGCAACGGGTCGCAATGGGTGGGGATGGGTGTCAATGCGCTGAAGAACTCCGCCAGTTTCCGGCGGCATTTCGAGGTCATCGATGCGCTTTACAGCACTGTTGCGGATTTCTCGCTGACGGAGCTTCTGACCGATCCCGAGCTCGAGACCAAACTGGCCGACACCCGGATCGCGCAGCCGCTGCTGTTTGCAACGCAGATCTCGCTGGCCCACAGCCTGACCGAAATCGGGCTGCGGCCCGACATCACCTACGGCCATTCGATCGGCGAGATCGCTGCTGCGCATTTTGCCGGCGCAATTTCACTGGTCGATGCCGTCAAGATCGTGTTCCTGCGTTCGAAATACCAGCATGCGCTGGCGGGCAAGGGCGGCATGGCTGCCGTCGCGCTGGGTGCGGAGGACGCGGTTGCCATGGCGGTTGCCGCCGGGCTTGAAAACATCGTCTGCGCTGCCTTCAACAGTCCGAAATCATCGACCATCTCCGGCCCTGCCGACGAGATTTCGGCCTTCAGGGATGTTGCCCGCAAGCAAGGCGTTGCCGCGCGCGTGCTCGATATCGACTACCCTTTCCACCATCCGATGATCGGATCGGCCCATGACGAATTCGTCCGGGATTTCGGGTCGATCGATTTGCGCAAGACCGAGATTCCCTGCATTTCGTCGGTGACCGGCGAGATCCTGGAGGGCAGCGACTTCGGACCCGATTACTGGTGGCGGAATATCCAGCGCCCGGTCCAGTTCATCGCAGCCACGAAGACCGCGATCCGGCAAGGCACCGAAGTCTTTGTCGAGATCGGCCCGCGGCCGATCCTGGCCTCCTATCTGCGCGAGCTTGTTGCCTCCGAAGAGGTCAATGGCGCGGTGATCTCGACATTCGAGGTCAAGGAATCGTCCGAACATGATCCGGTCTTCCGGTCTTTCTGCAAGGCTGCCGCCTCCGGCGCGTCCTTCGACACAACGCGAGCCATCGGTGCCCGCAACGCATTTGCGCAACTGCCGCCGCTGCCATTCCAGGCCAAGGCGCCGGTCTATCCGAGAACCATCGAGGCGCTCGACCTTTACGGCGACCGCCGGCGTGACGTGCACACCCTGATCGGCTGGCGCGTCGACCTGTCCAGCCATGTCTGGCACAACAATATCGACGCCCATCTCTATCCAGACCTGGCCGAGCATGTTGTCGACGGCAATGCGATCTTGCCGGCAAGTGCCTTCATCGACATGGTGATTGCAGCCGCGCGTAGATTTCACGGCGACCAGGCATTCGAAATCACCAATCTCGAAATCCTGCAGCCGCTCGCGCTGTCGTCCACCAAGGTGCTCGAGGTGGCGACCGTGCTGTCGGCAGAAACCGGTCATGTCGAGATCAAGTCGCGAGAGCGGCTCAACGAAGCGGACTGGTCGCTCAATGTCGTGGCCCGCACGCGGCGGTCGACCAGCACCGCCTCGACCGCCATCAATACGCCCCTTGCCGAGCCGACCGAAACAATCGATGCGGATGATGTCTACAGGATCGCAAAGCGGTTCAAACTGGATTACGGCCCGCAATTCCAGCTGCTGAAGCAGGTCCGGCGGTTTGGCGACAGGCATCTCGAGATAGAACTGGCTGCGCCGGCTGGCGAAGGTCACCCCTATGTCAGCCATGAATTGCATCCGATTTCGACCGATGCCGCCCTGCACGGGCTTGTCGGGCTGTTCGGTCACCTCGCGCCGGACAACGGCACTGCGCCCTATATTCCGGTGCATTTCGGTGCAATCCAGGTCTACCAACCCGGCTGCGTGGTCAGGCGGGCCGTCATCTCCATCGAGCGCGCCAGCAAATATTCGATCAAGGCCAACCTCGACCTGCTCGATGCCGATGGTGTCATCGTCGCCCGGCTGCGCGATTGCCGCTTGCGCCGCGCCCATCTGAAGGCGCGGAGAACCCTGTCGGCACAGACCTATCACCATCAGGCAATTGCCAGTGATCTGCCGGTGCCGGTGGACAATTTCGCTGCGCTCAGGCCCGACGTACCGGTGGATCTGGCAACGCTCGATCTCGAGGCCATCGCAGATCCAGCGGAAACCGATGCCACGCAAATCCTCAAGGCGGCATTGTTCCGCGCGGCCTATGATGTCACCCGGCGTTGGGCGCCTGCGTCGGGGCGTGTGACGATGGCGGATCTGGGAGCGGACAAATCCGTTGACTGCTTCATCGTCAGTTGCCTTCAGGCCCTGGTGCCGGTTGATCTGGCGTCCTGGGACGAGGCCGGGGAAAGCTGGCAACTGGCCGCCGATTGCCCGCTGCCGGAATTTGCCGATCTGTTGAAGGAATTCTTCAAGGAAGACGGCGCCCGTTCGGTCGAGGCGATCCTGCTCAACGATGCCTACTACACGGCGCTGAACCTGCGGCCAGGCGCCACGGAGCCGGAGGGTTGCGATGGCGTCATGGAGCAGATGTCGGCCAGCACGCTTGAGCATATTCACAGCCACGGACGCACGGTCGGATCACGGACGCAATATCTGCTTTCGGCCCTGCGCCAGACACTGGAAGCCAGCAGGAAGGAGCACCGGCCGGTGCGCCAGATCGTCGAGCTGGCTTCGGTTTCCAAGATCTTCTCGCAGCACCTGGCGGCGCTGGCCGAGACGTTTGGCGCCAAATTCACGGTGATCGAGACCAATGAGCGGCGCCGGAGTGATCTCGAACTTGCTTTCGACACCTTCCCGCATGTCGAGGTGATGGCCGAACCGCCGGCCGGTCTGCATGCCGACATCGTGGTCAGCGCGTCGACCGGCAGTTACAAGCAGCTCGCCGCGGACGGACCCGGCCGGACATTCCTGGTCAATGTGCTGGAACACAGCGGCGCGTTTCTCGCCTGTGTCGATACCGGCAGCTTCTTCGACGACTTCGTGTTCGGCCTGCGCGATGGCTGGTTCTCCGGCACACTCGATTCCCGGTTTCCGATCAGCGATCAGCCGGGCAGCGAAGACTGGCGGAGCCTCGCCGAGCAGCTTGCCGTCGGCAAGAGTGACCAGGCTCTGATCGCCACGCCGATCGGCGAAATCATGATGCTGGCCTGGGGCGGCGAAGTCTCCGTGCCGGCCGGGCTTGATCAGCCCGTAGCCTCGATTGTGATTGCAAGCCGGCAGACCATCGATGCTGCGGCTGGCGCGGCCCGGAAACCCGATGCGCCGCGCTGGCTTGTCCAGACCGACAGCGACCTGGTTTTTGAAAGCGGCCCTGACCAATGGCAGCCCGGCACCGTGCTGACCGTCATGTGCGAGAGCTTTGGCGAGGAGGAAGGTTCGCGCGCGCTGCTCGCCAATATCGAGATCCTGTCCTCGCTCCTCGTCAAGGCCGCTGACCATCCGGCTGCCTCCGATTCCGATCCCGACGCCGCGCCGCTGCAACTCGCGGTCCTGCTGCCCGGCGGTGCGCCGCTGCTGGCCACGGCCTCGGATAGCTTTGCCGCTGCCCGCAATGCCGGGCTCTGGCAGTTCCTGCGGGTGGCCCGCAACGAATATCCGGCGATAGAGATCCACTCGTTCGATCTTTCCGGATCGGATCTTTCGATCGCGGATCAGGTCAGGCTCGCCAGCCAGGTCTGCGAGACGAAAAGCGCCAACCAGGAATGGTATTGGGATCAGGGCAAGGGCGGCTTGTGCGAAATCCGTGCCGTTCCCGGACCGGCGACGCCGGGGGTGAACCTGACGCGGTCCTACGAGGCGGCGATCGTGCGCAGCGATGCGGTGTCGTCGATTGCCACGCTGGGCTGGGAGGTCGCCACGCAAAGGCCGGTCGAGGCCGGCGAGGTGCGGGTGGAAGTGGCCGCAACGGCGCTCAACTACCGAGACCTGATGTGGACGATGGGACTCCTGTCGGAAGAGGCCTTCGAGGACGGCTTTGCCGGACCGTCGATCGGCATGGAATTTTCCGGGCGGATCACCGAAATTGGCGAAGGCGTGAAGAATTATTCAGTCGGCGACAGCGTCATCGGCGTGGCGCCGCAGGCCTTTGCCACCCATGTGGTCACCGACGCCCGGGGCGTGGCGAAGCTTCCGAACGCGGTGCCTGTCGTGGCCGGGGCGACCTTGCCGGTGGCGTTCCTGACCACCTATTACGCGCTGGTTGAACTCGGTGGCCTGCAGGCCGGCGAAACCGTCCTGGTCCATGGCGGCGCGGGCGCAGTCGGGCTGGCGGCGCTGCAGATTGCAAAGGGCGTCGGCGCCGGGGTGATTGCCACGGCCGGCACCGACGAGAAGCGCGATCTGCTGCGGACATTGGGCGCCGATTTCGTGTTCGATTCGCGATCGCTGGATTTTGTCGACGGCGTGCACGAGATCACAGATGGCCGCGGCGTCGACGTGGTGCTCAATTCGCTGTTCGGCGAGGCGATGGAGCGGAGCATCTCGCTGCTCAAGCCCTTCGGGCGTTTCCTCGAGCTGGGCAAACGCGACTATTATTCCGACACAAAGATCGGGCTGCGGCCGTTCCGCCAGAACATCAGCTATTTCGGCATCGACGCCGATCAGCTTCTGCAATCGCGTCCCGGCATCACCGCGCATGTGTTCGAGCGGATCGCGGCGCTGTTCGACAGCGGCGAAAACTATGTGCTGCCCTATCGCGAATTTGCCTATGACGAGATCCGCGACGCCTTCCGGCTGATGCAGGCATCCGGCCATATCGGCAAGATCCTCGTGGTGCCGCCAAGGCCCGGCCAGGATCCGGTGGCGCGCAAACCGGCAAGCATCCGGCTTGACGAGACGGATGGCGCTTATCTCGTCTTCGGCGGCACGCGCGGATTTGGGCTTGCGGCCAGCGAGTGGCTCGTCGAGCGCGGTTGCCGGCGGCTGGCGCTGGCCTCGCTGCGCGGGGCCCTGAGCGAAAGCGGCACGGAAAAGGTTGCCCGCTGGCGGCGGCTTGGTGTCCGCGTGAGCATCCATGCCTGCGATGTGACCTCGGAAGACGATCTGAAGGCGCTGCTGACGCAACTTCGCGCCGATGGCCCCTTGTCGGGCATCGTCCATGCTGCGATGCAGCTAGATGACGCGCTGCTGGTCAATCTCACGCCGGAGCGCAACAAGGCGGTTATCGACACCAAGGCGCGCGGCGCCGAATTGCTGCACAGGCTGACACTGAAAGACCCGATCAGGGAGTTCATCATGTTTTCCTCGATGACCACATTGATCGGCAATCCGGGGCAGGCCAATTATGTGGCGGCCAACGGCTATCTCGAGGGTCTGGCTAGAGAACGCCGGCAGATGAAGCTTCCGGCGCTCACCGTCGGTTTTTCCGCGATCTCCGATGTCGGCTATCTGACGACGGATGAGGACGCCAAGGCTGCCCTGACCAAGCGGCTCGAGAAATTCTCGATGACCTCCGGCGATGTGCTCGACAGGCTGGGCGAAGTGCTGTCGATCGACCCCGGCACGGTCGATGCGGCGGCGATCTATATTGCCGATATCCACTGGAACGCGGCGCAGAACCTCAAAATCGTCGGCTCGCCGCTGTTCAATGTTCCCTCGCGGATCCTCAAGCTCAATCCGTCCGAGCTCAGTGACGGGCAGCTCGATCTCGCCGCCGCCATCGAAGGCAAGTCGGCGGATGAGGCGGAGACCTATATTTACGAGCTCGTCGCCGGCGAGATTGCCCGGACATTGCACATCCCGGCAAGCGAGATCCGCCGGACAAGGGTTATCAGGGATATCGGCATCGACAGCCTGATGGCGATGGAACTGGGGATGAGTTTCCAGCAGAAGACCGGCTTCAATCTGCCCTTGAACAATATCACCGATGCGACCACAGTGGGCGATGTCAGTCACAAGCTCTATCTGCGCATCCTGGGAACGAGCGAACAGGGTGCGGACGTGGACAACAAGGACATTGTCGAGGAACTGGCAACGCGACACACGAAAGCCAGGGAAGCAAAGGCATCGGCCTCATGACCAATGACACCAAGCCCGTCCCGGCGGCCGATGGTGGCACCAAGCGCGCCGCGCTGGACTTCATGCGGAGCAAGACCGCAAAAGCGCAGCCGGACAGCCGGCAGGCGAAACCGGGCGGTTCCGGGTCTGCGCCGCTGCGGCCGGTTCCGGCTTTCTCCGATTTGCCCCAGTACAAGCAGATGAAAGTGCATCAGGCCGCCGGCGTCGCCCTGGGCATCGAAAACCCGTTCTACAGGGCGCATGAGGGCGCTCCCGGCGCCATGACGGTGATCAGCGGCAAGACCTATTCCAATTTCGCGTCCTATGACTATCTCAGCCTCAACCAGGATCCCCGGGTGCGGGCGGCGGCGGTCGAGGCGATTGCGCAATATGGGGTTTCATCCTCTGCCAGCCGGCTGGTGGCCGGCGAACGGCCCGTTCACCAGGAACTGGAAGGCAAGCTGGCCGCGTTTCACGGCGTCGAAGCCGCCGTTGCCATGGTCAGCGGCTATCTGACCAATCTGACCACCATCACCTGCCTGATGGGCGCCACCGATCTGATCCTGCATGACGAGCTGATCCACAACAGCGTTCTTGCCGGGGCACAGGCCTGCGGCGCGACGCGGCGCAGTTTCAAGCACAATGATCTGGATGATCTCGAACGCAGTCTGCTGCGGCTGTCGGCGCGGCACCGGCGGGTCATGGTGATTGTCGAGGGCCTCTATTCCATGGACGGAGACCTGGCCGATCTGCCGCGGCTGATCGAGCTGCGCAGGAAGCACGGCTTCTGGCTGATGGTCGATGAGGCCCACGCCGTCGGCGTTCTTGGCGCCACGGGACGCGGCTCGGCCGAGCATTTCGGTGTCGATCCGGCCGAGGTCGATATCTGGATGGGCACCCTGTCGAAAACCACCGCAAGCTGCGGCGGGTATATCGCCGGCAAGGCCGAGCTGATCGATTGCCTGAAAGGTTATGCCGGCGGCTTTGTCTACAGCGTCGGACTGCCTCCCTCGCTGGCTGCCGCTGCCAGCAAGGCGCTCGACATCATCGTCGAGGAACCGCAGCGCGTGACCCGGTTGCACGACCGGTCGCATTATTTCGTCGGGCAATTGAAAGCGGCCGGTCTCGACACCGGCTCCTGTGCGGGATTTGCGGTCATTCCGGTGATGGTCGGGGATTCGATCCGGGCGGCCATGCTGTCCGGGGCCATGCTCGAGGCCGGCATCAATGTCCTGCCGATCCTGTTTCCGGCGGTACCGGAAGGCTCGGCGCGGTTGCGCTTCTTCATCAATTTCGACCACACCGAAGAACAGCTTGCCTTTGCCGCGGTAGAGACGGCGAAGGCCTTGCAGGTGATCGTCGATCTCGGTGTCGACATCTCGTCCATCGATATCAGCGACGTAATGGATTTCGTGGGAACGTGAGCCGGCGCTGCCTGAGGTCGGGGACAGTCTTCGCGGCTGCCATGCTGGTGCTTTCGCAGCCGGCTCATGCCGACGAGGTGCTGTGGCCCAGCGAAGTGCGCCGTGTCGACCCGAGCTCCCAGGATTACGAAAGACTGCCGCCGCGGCCGCCCACGGCATCGCCCAATGCGCGGCCGGCAGGCTCGTTTCGCATCCGCGGATTTTTCCGCGTTCGCGACAGTGTGAGTTTTACCTACAACAAGAAGAACTACCGGCTGGCGGGCGCTGACCCGGTGGCAAATTCGAAGATCTGTCTCGACCGGCAGGGCAGGCGCTGGGGCTGCGGTATCATTGCCCGCACCACGTTCGAGGAGCTGCTATCATCTGCAAAGGTGTTTTGCCTGCCTGTCGAGGAAGCCGATGACTGGACGGCGGTCAAATGTGGCAGTGAAACGCTTGATATTGCAACGGAAATGATTGCGCGCGGCTTTGCGGTCGTGGCAAAATCTTGACTGCGGCATGCCGGAGATATGCATTGGCGTCAACGGGCACGGGAAGTTAACCGCGATTTGCGGTATGACGGCCTTGTGGATTGACCGAAGTGACAGCCCGGCACCAAATTGGCATGATCAAACAGGCAATTGCTCTGATCATCATGGGGTGCCTTACAGCACGACATGTGAATGCATCCGGTAATTCTGAAAGCCAGCGATGAATGGCAATGGGAACATGACTAGGACACCACGCAGGGGCAAGGCTTTGTTCCTGGTGGCGGTGCTGGTCATTGCGGGAGGGCTCGCCAGTGTCGTGCTGCTCGCCAACAATTCCCGCAATCTCGATCTGCTGCTCGCCCGGTTCGGTGTCAGCTCCGCAGCGACGGTGCCACCGCTGCCGCCGCTGGTTGATGAGCCGGCGCCGGAAACAGTGCAGAGTGCCAAGCCGCCGGAACCGGTGATCTACATGCCGGAGCGGATGATGGATCCGCCGGTAACGGCTCCGCAGAACGGCTTTCGCCGCACCATCAGCCGAGGTCGCGACGATGTCTGCGGCGCGTTGCAGAAGCAGGGCTGGGTGAGCCAGGACTGGCAGGCGGCGGAGCCGGGTGACCGGCCCTGGAGCTGCGGTGCCGAAAAGGTTGTGCCCGATGCTGACGATCCGGCCCTGGTCGCCGGATCGCTGTTCGTCTCGGCTCGCGGCACGGGCAGCGACAGCGTCTCATCGGTGCGGCTGAAGGTGAATTTCCTCGATGGCGGAATATCGGACCTGGTGGCCGGGCAGGCGGTTGCCGCCGCCGTCGATATCCTTGACGCGATCGGATGGGGCGATCAGCCTGCGGTTCTGGAAAAATTGCGCCGGTTCGAGCCGTTCGCAATCGAGGGGAATGGCAACACCATGTCGCTGTCGAGGGAGCCGACCGATATTCCGCGCTTCAATTTCCTCATCGTCAGCGATCCGTCCGGCATCACCGGGGAAAATGATGCTTCGGACGCGCGCAGAAAATGGCTCGAAGTCCCCGGAACGGCCAATTGAGTTCTGCCGTCCGTTTCAGCGGCGAGGCTGATGACCGGTGCGTTACGCCCGCTTGTCCGGCTTGCCGGTTTCGAAGCTTTCCAGCGTGTCGTCATATTTGGGGTAGAGCGTGCCCAGAAGCCGGTCCCAGATCGAGAATGTGTGGCCGTAATTATAGGCGAAATGGGAATGGTGCTGATCGTGGAAAACGGTGCTGGCCAGCGGAAACGGCCTGCGGCCCGCGGGTGAAGCGAAATGCTCGAAGCCGGCATGGCCCAGCATGCCGCTGATCTGGTCATAGAGCTTCTGCAGCACCAGCATCTGCCACGGTATCGGCAGGATGAAGGGAATGATCAGGTAAAAGGCCTGGTTGAGAAAGGCTTCGGTCAGCGATTCATTGTGGTTGCTCCACACCGTCGGAGCCAGGCTTTTGTGATGCAGCGCGTGAAAACGGTAGAACGGCTTGCAGTGCAGCAGCCGGTGGATCCAGTAGAACCAGGTGTCGTAGAGAAACACCGACACGACCAGGAAGAGCGGGCCGGTCCACCAGTTGAGCGGGTAGGGCGTGATTGTCCAGCCCTTCATCTGCGCGAACAGGCCACCCGAAAAGCACAATGCGATGATGGCGAGCGATCCCGGAGCGCGGTAGAGCTCTTTCCACTTGCGCTTGTTGGTCCGGCCCTTCTGTATCTTCCGCTCGGGATGCCGGGCGTTGAGAAACTCGAACAGCAGGCCGACGCTGACCAGCACGATCACCAGGGCAAGCAGGACCACGGCGAACAGGACACCGAATTCGCCCGCGACCGCAACCCAGCCATCGGCATCGCCGGTATTTGTGATTGCCATCATTTCAGGGGTTCTCCTCACGCAAGGATACAAGGCCGCCGACAATCCGCGCTGCACTCTCGGGTGTGATGCTTCTATACCGCATCCGGCCGGGCTTGCGAAAGGGCACGGGGACGGCTTTGTCGTCGCAGGCCGCGCGCGGTCATGGCGGTAAGAGCGCCAGCCTTGCCGGCTGTCGTGACCGCGTGCCGCGCCCGCAGCCAATTCGCTTGGGCAAACCGGTCCATTCGTGCGAAAAGGGGTAACTGAATCAGTCCAAGTCCATTCCGGACACGAGACAGCTGAAGTGGAAGCCGGCGTGAGCCTGACCGACCCTGTCGCCGAAAACCAGCAGAGGGACGATTTCGTCCCGCCCTATCCCTTTCGCCATGAGGTCACGCCGCCGGTCTGGACGCTGATCGGCCTGGCGAAGAAGAACTTTCTGTCGGTCTGGGGTGTCCGGGATTTCCAGGGGCGGCTGAGAAGCATGAAGATTTTCAGTCGCGAGCTGATTCTGTGCAACCGGCCCGATGTCGTCCGCCAGGCCTTCCAGTCCAATCATGCCGCCCTGCAACGCAAGAGCCCGCAGATGCGCCATGCACTGCAGCCGCTGCTGGGCGATGGCCTGTTCGTCAGCGATGGCGAGACCTGGGCGAAGCGGCGGAAACTGGTCGCGCCGATCATTCACGGCTCGCGGGTTCCGGGCTTTGCCCCGATCATGGTCGATACGATCGCGGAAAAGCGTGCTGAATGGGCGGCGAAACCGGACGGGAGCGAAGTCGATGCGCTTGCCGAAATGGCGCATCTGACGGCGGAAATCATCAGCCGCACCATATTCGGGCGTCAGCTCGGCAAGGACTATGCCAGCGAAGTCGTGCGGGGATTCTCCGAGTACCAGAAACACATCGACCAGGTCGATCTGATCGCCATTTTCGGCCTGCCGGAATGGCTTCCACGGTTTCGCGGCAGCGCTCTGAAAAAGGCCAAGGCGCGCATTCTCGACGTTCTCGACGAGATCATCGACAGCTACCACGCGCAGAAGCAGGCCGGCGAGGCCTCGGTGATCGGCGGCCTGCTGGAAGCCCGCGATGATCAGGGCAAGCCATTGTCTCGCGAGGCCATCCGCAACGAGGCCGCGGTGATCTTCATGGCCGGACATGAGACCACCGCCAATACGCTGGCCTGGGCCTGGTATCTGCTGTCCCAGTCGCCCGGCGTTGCGGCCAGGCTGCAGGCCGAAATCGACACGGTGCTTGGCGACCGGACACCCGGATTTTCGGATATCGCCAGCCTGCCCTATACGCGCGCCGTGATCGAGGAGACGCTGCGGCTTTACCCGCCGGTGCCGATCCTGGCGCGGGAGGCGACCGAACAGACCGAAATCGGCGGCAAGCCGATTTCCAAAGGCTCGCTGGTGCTGGTGGTTCCATGGCTCATGCACCGCAATCCGGTGCTGTGGGATCTGCCCGATACATTCTGGCCGGAACGGTTTCTCAACGACAGCATGAAACCCGGCAAATATGGCTATGTTCCCTTCAGCATCGGCCCGCGGATCTGCCCCGGCCTGCAATTCGGCATGAGCGAATCGATACTGAGCCTGGCAATGCTGGCGCGGCATTTCGATCTGCGGCTGAAGCCCGGCACCGATGTGCAGCCGGTCTGCCGGCTGACGCTGCGACCGGGCGAGACGCTGCCGATGACGCTTCACGCCCGATCCGCTTGAACCGCAGATGGCGAAGCAACAGGGCAGTACCGGAAACAGATGGCCCGCGCTGACGCTGGCCGAGGTTCCCTTTGCCGAAACCTGTCCGCAGGAACCTGCCGCGCCGCCGTTTCACGATATCTGGGCGAAACAGTCCGACCGGCGCGCAAGCGCCCGGCTCTACTGGCTCAAGCAGCCGGTTGAAGGCCGGGTCAACCAGATCTCCCACGCGCTGTTCCGGCTGCTTCCCTGCGATCTCGGTTCGGACCTTGCCTGCAGGCTGAGCCGGTTGGCCCATTGGCGCTACAGGAACAGGATTTTCGCCAAACGGATTTCCTCAAACCTGCAGCGGCTTGCGCCGGAGCGCTGCGGCACGCCCGAGCGCCACCGGGCCGCCTTGCTCTCCTGGTGGAGCAATATCGGCAGGTCGATCGCCGAATTTTCCGTCGTCAACCAGCTCTGGCCGAAGGGGCGGATTACCGTTGAAGGCGCTGACAATCTGGCGGCGGCGCGGGCGCAAGGCGGTCCGCTGATCTTCGTATCGATACACCTGTCGACCTGGGAGGCCATTTTTGCCGCCGCCCAGCAGGGCATCGCCCCACCCAATATCGGTCCGTTCCAACCGGAGCCGAGCCGGTTCACCAACCGGATCGTCCATGACAGCCGCCGGCGGCGCAACCAGTATATCTTTCCGCCGGGTCAGCGCAGCGCTTTCCGGCTGCAGCGCCTGCTGGCCGGTGGCGGCGCGGCGTCGATGACCATCTTCATCGATGAGGTCCGCGCGCGTCAGGTTCACCTGCCGCTGTTCGGGCGCGCGCCGCCGGACAAGGGCAATGCGGTTGTTGCGATCAAGCTCGCCAATTCCACCGGCGGCACGCTGGTGCCGGTCTATCTCAAACGCACCAGCGGCGCGCGGTTCACGCTCTGCGTCCTGCCGCCTCTGGCCAGGACGGAGGACGCGGAGCGGTCCTATCCGGTCGACGCAACCATTGCGCAATTCAACGATATTTTCGAGCCGTTGGTGATCGACAATATCGAACACTGGTACATGCTGGGCGAGTTGCGTCTGCCGCAGCCCTGATTGGCAGCTGGGCTATTCCCAGCGCCGCGGCGGATCAAGCGGCCTGACCAGGCCCACCGGCGGCTGGCCCGTCGCGCCCCGTCTGGCTTTCCAGCTGTTGATCGCATCGTGGATTTCCGCCTGGCGTCCGCTCAATCCCGGCAGGTCAAAGACATCCAGTCCGGTCCAGGGCAGGAACGGGTTGCGCCGCAGCGAGCCATAGAGGCTGAGCCGCGTGGTCGGCCTTTCGCTGACCGCGCGGGCGTGAAATCCGTGGGTATCGGCGACCACCAGCGTGTTGGCGGGCACGGCGATACGCACCGGCGCTCTGTAGCCCAGCTCCTGAAGCTGCTCATCGGCAACCCGGAACGAACCTTGGGCGTGGTGGCCGTTCGGGTCGCTGCGGGCGGTCAGGCTCTGTTGATGTTCCCATGCCAGCCGTGCCGGTGTCATGCGATGCGAGCCCGGCACATAGGTCAGGGGCCCGCCGTCCTCGGTCACGTCGGACAGAAAATACCAGGCCTTGGCGGTGGCATGGAAAGTGTCGGAATGAAACAGGGTCTGTGGATCGCGCGGGCCCCTGGCGGGCTCGGCGAAGACGGTGTGTATGAAATTGATCGGATCGGCATTGGCGGCGGCGACATAGCGCAGCAATCCCTGGAACAATCGCCCGCGCACAAAGGCGCCGAGATCGGCATGGGTGTCCATCATCGCCCGGGTGATCGGGATGAAGCGGGTCACCGCATTGCCCTGCAGCATTTCCTGGGCGGCGAATTCATGGTCTTCCACCTGCCGGCGCAGCCGCGTGAACACGTCGTCCGGCAGGGCATTGCGGCGCACCACATAGCCGTCGCGGGCAAAGCTTTCAGCGTCCTCGCTGTCAACCAGATGGGTCAGCCGCCGCCGCCTGCTGTCGGCCATGCTTTCGGCGCTGCGCAGGCGGGCAGTGTGCAAGCCGTGCCGGTTGAGCCAGGGACTGCCGATGATCGGGTTTTTCTTGAATGACTTGGCGCCGCTGGCCAGTTGCGCCAGGTATAGCGGCGTCTTGATCAGATCAAGTGGTTTCAAGGAACTCTCCAGCGCTTACGGTCTGTGCCTGTGTCGCATAACGGCCGTGGCTTGGGAAGCAGCGCATTGCGGATGCCGGGCCGGATGGGATGCTTGTCGCGTTGTGAAAAACGGACCGCTCAACGGCCGGAATTCTTGCGGGCGGCGGCGATCTTGCGGTCGAAATACCAGCGCAGGATTGGGGCGATGGCCTGGCCGAAACGTCCCAGAAGCGCCATCTTCAAGCCCGGATAGATCGCGAAGCGGCCGCGATCGGCGCCCTTGACGATGACACCGGCGACCCGGGCCGCGGACCAGGGGCTTGCCAGCCCGGTGATGGCCAGTGCCTCGGGCGCCCTTAGCGGTATTTCGGCCGCCAGTTGCGGTGTTTCGGTATCCGGCGGAAAGCAGATGGAGACGGAGATCCCGTCGGGCCGCGCCTCCTGCCGCAGGGCTTCGGCAAATCCGACAAGCGCATGTTTGGAGGCGCAATAGGCGGTATAGCCGTGAATTCCGATCAGCCCGGCGCCGGACGAGATGATGACGATCTGTCCCGATTGCCGTCGCGCCATGCCGGGATAGACTGCGCGGACCGCATTGATCGTGCCGAACAGGTTGGATTCGATCTGCGCCCGGAAAGTTTCCAGCGGCTGGGACATCAGCTCGCCCGGCACGGCAATGCCGGCGGACGCGATGAGCCGGTGGCATGGCCCGAACTCTGTTTCGCAATTCTCAATGGCTGTCGTCAGTGCCGCTGTATCGGTCACATCGGCCGCGTGGATGCGGATCTGCGCGCTCGGGAATTGTGCCAGAAGTTCGCCGCGCATCTGTTCGAGCGGCTGCAGCCGCCGGGCAATGAGGGAAATCCGCGCCCGGCGCGCCGCCTCGATCCGGGCGATCGCGGCACCGATGCCGCTGGACCCACCGGTGATGACAACATGCATGCTGGCGCCATCTTCGCGGAGATACGGGCGAATGGTCAGCTTCAATCCCCCAGACTTCGTCAGGTCTCATCGGCATGTGCAAAAATTGCCGGGACAGCGCCACCTATCGCAGCATTCGATGCCGCCCGCAACACCCATGCCGGTGGTGGTTGAATGCTCCAAACGGCCTGTATCAGGCTGCGCCGGGTTTCGTGCGAGGACCGGAAAGGGCAGGGCCCGGCGCGGATGACGGGCGCTCGATGCAAACGAGCTAGCCGGAAATCTTTTCCTTGGCCTTCGGCATGGGTGGCCGGGCGTCAGTTTCTTCCCAGCCCTTGATGATGCGGTCGTAATGGGGGTGGATGGTGCCGCAGATCCGGTCCCACCAGCTGAAATAATTGGCGTAGTTGTAGACGAATTCGGAATGATGCTGGTCGTGATAGGTCACGCAGATCAGCGGCCATGGCGCGCGGCTGGTGGCATTGGCGAAATATTCATGGCCGGAATGGCCGATGATGGCGCTGACCTGATCGAACAGGCGATGGGCGATGAGGCTGAGCGCCGGTATCGGGATCACGAACAGCACCAGTGCGTAATAGCTGTGGGCAAAAAGCGTGTCGACCGACGAGCCGGCATCATTGGACCAGACGGTGGGGGTCACGGTCATGTGGTGCTGCTTGTGAAAGCGGTAGAACGCCTTGCTGTGGAGCAGGCGGTGGCCGAAATAGAACCAGGCGTCGTGCAGGACGACGCTGATTGCGAAAAACAGCGGAAACGACCACCAGCTCAGCGCAACCGGGTTGATGGTCCAGCCCTTCCACTGGGCAAAAAGGCCGGCCGAAAGGCAGGTCGCGGTCACGGCAATCTGGCCCAGCGACGAGATGATGTCCTTGCGGGCGGAATGGGTCGGCTGCCGCTTCTGGATCCGACGTTCCGGGTGGCGCCTGTTGATCGCGATCACCGCAAGGGCGACGACAAACATGATCGTCACGCCGGCCACATAGGCCGCTGCCCAGAACAGTGCAAATTCCGCTATCAAGGTCATCAACGATCCATGGTCCCTGTCCGAAAGTCTGTTTTGCAGAGGCTTCTCAACCTCGCATGACAGGCGCGGCTGCCGCTTCCGCCCCGAACAAGAGCTTCAGCACTCATCCGATTGCCGGCTTTTTGGAAAATTCCAGTTGCCGCCGAGCTTACGGACAAATGAGTGCGGCTTCAACGCCGGTCTTGGCCTGTCCACCTGGTTTGACCGGGCTGCCATGACGGTGACACCTGGCGCGTGTTTCATGGCAGGCTTCCTGTCGCGGAACGGTGCGGCAATGGATCAGGGCGATTCGGCTTGCGCAGCGGACGGGCTTTATGGGAATAGTCGGGCTTGCCCGGGTCCGGAACGGACCAATGCACTGCAGCCGGGCAACCAGGAGAACGGTATCGGCATGATGTCTTCGTTGATGGAGTCGGGTCTGCAATATCTGCTGTATTTCGCCGTGGTCTATGGCGCCACGGTGACGGTCTATTTCGCCACCGGCATCGGCATCACGATCCTCAACCGCCGTCATCCCGAGCGCCGCATCCAGAAAACCCGCAATGGCGACAAGCGCAAATGGATCGAGATCCGCTCCTCGCTGTCGGCGCTGGCGGTGTCAGCGGCGATGCTGTCATTCGGCTATTTCGCCCAGGTCCGCGGCTGGACCATCACTCCGATCGAGACAAGCTGGTGGTCGGTGCCGCTGATGTTTGCGGTGTCCATGGTGCTCTATGACGCCTGGTTCTACTGGGGCCACAGGCTGTTGCATCTCAAGATGTTTTACCGCTGGCATGCACCGCATCACCGGTCGGTCGCACCCACGGTGTGGAGCAATGATTCATCCACCACCATCGATACCATGATCGAGCACGGCTACTATCTGGTGGTCTGGTTCGTGCTGCCGATGCCGGCTCTGGCGCTGGCCGCACAGCGGCTGTTTGACCAAGTTTCCGGCATGATCGGCCATTCGGGGTTTGAATATTTTGCCTCGCCCACCTCGCGCTGGCCGTCGCCGATGATCTGCACGTCGTTTCATGACCTGCATCATTCATCGTTCCGCTACAATTACGGCAATTTCTTTTCCATCTGGGACCGGATGATGGGCACGGTCCATCCCGGCTATGATGGAATGGTGCAGGACTTCGAGACACAGGATGCACCGGCCGCTGGCGAGAAACCCGCGACAGGCCGGTGATTTAGCCGAACCGCTGCTCAACCAAGCATTGCCCGGGCTGCGCTGGTTTCGCTGCGGCATGGGGCGTTGTCAGCCATCATAGGCTGAGGGGATGCGACTGCTGCGGGGTCTCGGCAGGCGGGCCCGGAGAGTTGCACCCGGTCGCGTCCGTCATGCTTGGCCTGGTAGAGCGCTGCATCGGCACGCTGAAACATCTCGTCCAGGCTTTCGCCATGTCCTTCGGCGACCCCGATGCTGACGGTGACCGGGCTGCCGTCGGGAATTCCCGCATGGTGCTGGAGCCGCAGGGCGGCACACAGCGATTCGGCAAATCCGCGGGCGGCCGGGCCGGCGGTGTTTTGCAGGAAGATGGCGAATTCCTCGCCGCCGAGCCGTCCAACCACCGCATTTTCAGGTGCTGCGGCCTGCATCACCTGGGCAATCTGCTTGATGACTTCATCGCCGGCCTGGTGGCCATGGCTGTCATTGATCCGCTTGAAATGGTCAATGTCGAGGATCAGCATGCAGGCTGGCAGCGTCGTGGCCGCAGCGTCTGCCATGGGCTGGGCGGCGGCGAAGAAACCGCGGCGGTTGAGAATTCCACTGAGCGAATCGGTGACGGATTGGCGTTTCAGGTCGGCAAGCAGATCGTCGGCAATGCGCACCAGGAACAGGATGGCAAACAGCATCCAGCCAAACAGCCCCAGCACCTTGAGCGAGACCACCCAGAACGAGCTCAGCGCGAGCGGGCCGATCGGCGGATTGCCTTCCAGCATGTAGGAGACGACCGGGCGCGCCAGCAACAGAAAGACCATCGCCAGGATCGCGAACATGATGCCGAAGTCGAGGGTCTCTTTCTTGCGGCTTCGCCTGATGGCCCGCAGACCGACCATCAGGATCACGGCCAGGCCTATACTGGCAGCGCTGCCGCGGCCCAGCGCGCTGAGCGAGACAAAACCCAGCCAGAACACCCCGGCAACGGTCAGGCCCAGAATTGCCAGCAACAGCCGTTCGGGCACCGCGTCGCCATATCTTCTGCACATGCCTCTGGCGAAAAACCAGCCGCTGACCGGCAGGAAAATGTTGAACCCGAGCCAGATCGGCACCGCCGGGACCAGGATGTTGACGCATTCGAATCCGAAGCCGATTGCGGCGGCGGCATAGCCCCAGGCCCAGGTCATGATGTAGCGGCGATGCGGCTGCTGGCGCCAGACGAGGTAGAAGGTCATGAAGAACGTCAGGGCCGCGACCGGATTGATCATGGTCAGCAAAAACGTCGAATCCATGCAGAAGCCCCCACTTTCCTGTCGTCGAAAAATCAATAACTCCCGGAGGTTAACAATGATGCAATCGGAGGGCGTGTTTTGTGTCTTTCGCACCCCTATGCGGTGAGAAGACGTTCAGGCGATTGCGGATGCGCCGGGCGGAAAATCGCGGCCAGCTCTTGCCAAACCGGCACCGGTCCGATCATTAATTCGCGCTTTCCAGTCGCGGTGCCGGCCCCGGATTGGTTTTCGAAGCCGGAAAAACCGCTCATTTCGAACGCGAAATCACAACGAGGCAGCTGATGCTAGAAAATCTGAACGGTCTTGCCGAAGAGGCGCGCGGGTGGCGCAGACACCTTCACGCGCATCCGGAACTGCAATTTGTCGAGACCGAAACCGCCCGGTTCGTGGCCGACAAGCTGCGCTCATTCGGACTGGAGCCGACATGCGGCCTGGGCGGCACCGGGGTGGTTGCGGTGATCGAGGGCAGTGGCGCTCCCGGCAAATCGATCGGCCTGCGCTGCGAGCTCGATGCCCTGCCGATCGAGGAGCAGACCAATGCTGCCCATGCCTCGAAGACATCCGGCGTCATGCATGCCTGCGGCCATGACGGCCACATGGCGATGTTGCTGGGGGCGGCCAAGACGCTTGCCGCGGCACGGGATTTTCCAGGCCGCGTGGTGGTGATCTTCCAGCCGGCGGAGGAATTCGGTGGCGGCGGCGAGAAGATGATCGCCGATGGCCTGTTTGAAAGCTTCGCCTGCGATGAAGTCTTCGGCGTGCACAACATGCCCGGCATTGAGCCGGGCAAGATTGCCGGTGTTCCCGGTCCGGTTATGGCGGCAGCGCGGGCCTGGGATCTTCGCATCGAGGGCAAGGGTGCCCATGCCGGCTGGCCCCATACCGGCATTGACGGCATCGCCGTGGCGATGGATTTCGTCAATGCCTGCAACGCCATCGTGGCGCGGGAGATCGATCCGATCGCGGCGGTGGTGATATCGCCGACCCAGATCCACGCCGGCAACAATTACAATGTCATTCCGCAGTCGGTGCATCTGGGCGGAACCATCCGCACACTGTCGGATGCGGCGATGGCCGACGTCATCGAGCGGATGCAACGGCTGGCGCGGGGCCTGGCGATCAGCAAGAATTGCGAGATCGGCCTCGAGATCCAGAGCGGTTATCCGGTGACTGTCAATCACGACGCGCAGCTGGCGGCGGCGCTGTCGGCGGCGCGCACGGCGTTCGGCGATGCGGCGATCGAGGAAAACTGCGCGCCGAAAATGGGGACGGAGGATTTTTCCTACATGCTCAATGCCCGTCCCGGCGCCTATCTGTTCCTGGGCTCCGGCGATGTCGCGCCCCTGCACAACCCCGCCTATGACTTCCCCGATGCCATTCTCGAACGCGGCATCGGCCTGTGGCTGGCGCTGGCGCGGGCACGAACTGCCGCCTGAACAGGCATTCCGCCTCCAGATTGATCAAGCCGGGCCCGCGCCCGGCTTTTTCTTTGCCATGTCAATGAAACAGCCTTGACATGTTCATCACTCCTAATGGACATTTCCATATGAAGAATAGGACATGTCCATGTATGATCGCAATTCGCCCTTCACCGCCAAGCCCAGCGCGCTCGAGCCACGGCAGAAAACCGAGTTTGCCGAAGACCGGCTGATGCAGGCGATCCTGTGGTGCGAGCTGACTCCCGGTTCGACGGCAACCGAAGTCGAGCTGGCGGAACGGTTCGGCCTGGGCAGGGCTGCCACTCGGGCGGCGCTGGCCAAGCTGTCGGCCTTTGGCCTGATGCATCCGATTCCCCGGCTCGGCTGGCGGGTTCTGCCGATGTCCGGTGCGCTGATCGGGCAGGTGATCTCGGCCCGGCGCCTGGTCGAGCCGGCGCTTGGCGAAGCGGTGCTGAGCCAGGAAGCGCTCTCGGCAGCCTCGAGCCTTGCACACATGATCACGATCATCGGCGATAGGGTGGAGGCGGGTTCCTTGCTCACCCGGCGCGGCTATGAGCGCGACCTGATGGAGATCCTGCTGGCGGGCGTCAATCCGATCATCTCCAGTTTCCTGTCGAGCCTGTGGGCCCAGTCGGACCGCATCATCCGCTTTCTCGAACTGGGCGGTGCCGCACCCTATGGCGCAATGGATGCCGATGCGCTGGTCGAGGCCTATCGCGCCGGTGACGCCGATGCGGTTTGCGCGGCGCGGACGCGCGAAATCGAAAAGTTTCAAAGTTTCGTCAGTTTGGCGCTGCTCAATGACAGCAGCGAACTGACGATGGACAGAGGAGAATTGAAACCGGGGGCGCCCAATCAAAAGCAAAAACAGTCAGCGCCCTCAAAAGAACCGATCCGCGTCTCCTCAGGCGGTCGGTTATCCAACAAGGGGATTGAATCATGAAAACAATAACGCGAACTGCGCGGCGGCTGGCGCCGTTGCTGCTGTCGGTCGGGCTGGTCATGGCCGGCACCGCCTTGAGCACGGCCAAGGAACTTCTGACCATCAACCTGGTCAATGAACCCGCGACGCTTGATCCGCACCAGCAATGGAACCCGGACAGCTACTACGTCTACCGCAATATTTTCGACAACATGCTGACCCGCGACAATGCCGGCGAGATCATGCCGCAGATCGCGACCTCCTGGGATCAGGTCAGTGACACCGAGATCGTTTTCGATCTGCGCGACGATGTCGTGTTTCACGATGGCGAAAAGCTCACCGCCGAAGATGTGGTCTACACGGTCGAGCGCATCACCAATCCCGATTTTGCAAGCCCGCAGCTTGGCCAGTTCAACAAGATCATCAAGGCCGAAGCGTTTGGCGACTACCAGGTCAAGCTGACCACTGATGGCCCTTACCCGGCGCTGCTGGCGCAGCTGGTCAAGCTTTCGATCGTGCCGGAACATGTGGCCTCGACGATGAGCGGCGAAGAATTCAACGCGGCCCCCGTCGGCAGCGGCCCCTATAAATTTGCCAAATGGGACCGCGGCGTCGAAGTCGTGGTCGAGAAGAACGACGCCTATTGGGGTGACAAGGGACCCTTCGACACCGTTGCCTTCAAGGGCGTTCCGGATGCTTCGACCCGCATGGCCAATCTTCAGGCCGGCACCGCCGATCTGGTGGTCACGCTCAATGCCGACCTGGCCCAGCAGCTCGAAGCCAGCGGCCGCGGCAAGGTGCTCAATGTCAACACCGAGCGTGTCGCCTATTTTGCCATGAACAGCACATTGCCGCCGCTCGACAATGTCGACTTGCGCCGCGCGATCGGCTATGCGATCGACCGCGAAGCTATCGTCGAGGGCCTGCTTGGCGGGTTCCCGAAGGTCGTCGACCAGATGCTGTCGCCGGCGCATTTCGGCTGGAAAGACGGGATCACCGGCTATGCCTATGATCCGGAAAAGGCCAAGGAGATCATTTCCGGTCTCGGCGATGCGGCGAAGGCCGAGATGAAGCTTGCCACCTCGCCGGTCTTCGACCAGCGCGTGGTTCAGGCCATCCAGCAGATGCTGACCGAGGTCGGTCTCAATGCCTCGATCGAAACCGTCGACATGGCCACCTGGCTCAAGGATCAGCAGACCAGCAATGACCAGGCGCCGATGCTGACATTCTCGCGCTGGTCCTGTGCCTGCCAGGATCCCGACGGCATCATGTATCCGCTGCTGCACTCCTCATCATCCTGGTCGCGCTTCGCCGATCCCGAAGTCGACGCCATGCTGGACGAGGCACGTGGTGAACTGGATCTCGAAAAGCGCGCTGCGCTCTATGCCAGGATCAATGAGATCGCGCTCGAAAAGGCTGCTATCCTGCCGTTGTACCAGGCCGCCATCCTTTATGGTGCGTCGGAGCAGCTGGAATGGCAGCCGACCTCGAATGAAAGCATGTTCCTCAACCGCATGGGCTGGTCGGAATAGGCTGAATCCGGGCCGGCGGTTCACATCGCCGGCCGCAACTGCCCCAAGCGAACGCACCAAGCGCTCGCACTGACAACAGGAGCTTCAAACGTGTCTGTCACAAATTCACTCAAAGCCATTGCCATCGTCCTGGCGACGCTCGTGCCTGCGCAAGCAGCACTTGCCAAGGACGAACTGGTGATCAATCTGGTCAATGAACCAGCCACGCTGGATCCCCACATGCAGTGGAATCCGGACAGCTATTATGTCTATCGCAACATTTTCGACAATCTCGTCACCCGCGACAATGACGGCAAGATCGTTCCCCAGGTGGCCGAAAGCTGGAAGCAGATTTCCGATACCGAACTGGAAATGGACATCCGTTCAGGCATCACCTTCCACGACGGCGAGGCGCTGACGGCCGATGATGTGGTCTATTCGGTCAAGCGGATCACCGATCCGGACTTCTCGAGCCCGCAGCTCGGTCAGTTCAACTCCATCGTCGACGCCAGGAAGGTCGATGAGGACACCGTCGTCCTGGTGACCAGCGAGCCTTACCCTGCGCTGATGGCGCAGCTGGTCAAGCTCTCGGTGGTGCCGGAACATGTCGCTTCCGAACTCGGCAAGGAAGGCTTCAACGAAGCGCCGGTCGGATCCGGCCCCTACAAGTTCGGCAGCTGGGATCGCGGCGTCCAGGTGACGCTCACCCGCAACGCCGATTACTGGGGCGATGCCGGCGCTTTTGAAACCGTGGTCTTCAAGGCGGTTCCCGATGCGTCGACCCGCGTTGCCAACCTGCGCGCAGGCACGGCTGACCTGGTTGTGTCGCTCGACAGCGATATTGCCATGCAGCTGGACGGCAATGCCGACACGCAGGTGCTCACTGCAGCCACCGAACGCGTCGGCTTCATGGGCATGAACACCGTGCGGGCGCCGCTCAACGATCCGGAACTGCGCCGTGCGGTTGCCATGGCGATCGACCGTGAAGGCATCGTCGAAGGCATTCTGCAGGGTGGCGAAAGCGTTGCCACCCAGCTCGCCACATCCTCCCATTTCGGCTTTGTCGAAGGTGCGGAACCGATCCCATACGATCTGGAAAAAGCCAAGGAGATCGTCGCGTCCAAGGGTGATGCCGCCAAGGTGCAGATGCAGTTTGCGACCTCGCCGGTCTATGACCAGCGCATTGTCCAGGCGATCCAGCAGATGCTCAACGAGGCCGGCTTCAATGTCGAGATCTCGATGACCGACATGGCGACCTATCTCAAGCTGGCCCAGAGCCCCGAGCAGGACCAGCGTCCCGATCTCAGCTTCGGCCGCTGGTCCTGTGCGTGCCAGGATGTCGACGGCGTGCAGTATCCGCTGCTGCATTCCTCGTCCAACTGGTCGCGCGTCAATGATCCGGAACTCGACAAGCTGCTTGAAACCGGACGCACCACGCTCGACGAGGAAGCCCGTCTTGCGGCCTATGCCCAGGTGCAGAAGATCGTCGAAGAGAACACCTATATCCTGCCGCTCTATCAGGCAGCCGTTCTCTACGGTGCCAATGCCGGCCTGAAATGGCAGCCGACTGCCAATGAGAGCCTCTTCCTCAATCGCATGTCCTGGTCGGACTGAGGAACGAAAGCATGACAAGATTCCTCCTGCGACGGCTGGGCCAGTCCCTGGTTGCGCTCTTCGGGGTGATGACGCTGGTGTTCTTCATCCAGCGCCTGACCGGAGACCCGACTTACCTGCTTGTGCCCGAAACAGCCACGCAGGAGGACATTGAAGCCATGCGCCATGCACTCGGTCTCGACCGGGCGCTGGTGGTGCAATATCTCGATTTCCTGTGGAACACGCTGCATCTGGATTTCGGAAAATCCTTCATCCAGAATGTTTCGGTCACCACGATCATCGCCTCGCGTCTGCCCTATACGCTGCAGCTTGCAGGCGGTGCGCTGGTGGTGGCCGTCGCCATCGGCATTCCCGTCGGCCTGCTTCTCGGCCTGGCCAGAAAGCAGCGCTGGACCAATGGCCTGATGGGCATCGTCCTGGCGGCCCAGAGCATGCCGACCTTCTGGAGCGGCATCCTGATGATCCTGTTCTTCGGCGTCTGGCTCGGCTGGCTGCCGCCGTCGGGCTCGGGAACGCTGTCGCACATGATCATGCCCTCGGTGGCGCTGGGGCTGTTGTCGATGGCCACCTATGCCCGGATCATGCGCAGCTCGGTGCTTGAAGAGCTGTCCAAGGACTATGTCCGCTCCGCCCGCGCCCGTGGCGTCGGCACGAGCCGGCTGGTAACCCATCATCTCCTTCGCAATTCGGCCATTCCGGTGATCTCGATCACGGCTCTGGAAATCTCGCAGCTGCTTGCCGGCGCGGTCATCGTGGAAACGGTGTTTGCCTGGCCGGGTCTCGGCCTGCTCACCGTCCAGTCGGTGGTCTCGCGCGATTTCGTGGTGGTGCAGGGCGTGGTGCTTCTCGGCGCGCTGGTGACGATCCTGATGAATTTCTTCGCCGATGTTCTCTACAGCCTCGTCGACCCGCGCATTCGCCTGGGTGGAGCAGACGGATGAGCGCGACCCTGGGCAAAATCCGCGCGGCCCTGTTTCCGCGCGACTCAAGCGGCATTCCGGTCGGCGTCTTCGTCATCATTGTCGCCGCACTGGTGCTGATTGCCATCTTTGCGCCGCTGCTGGCGCCGGAAGGGCCCAATTCGCAAAACCTGATGGGCCGGCTCAAGGCGCCGGGCACGGAAGCACGCGGCGTGCTCTACATCCTCGGCTCCGACGAACTCGGCCGGGATCTGCTCAGCCGCCTGATCTATGGCGCGCGGATCTCGCTGTCGGTGGCGTTCCTGTCGGTGCTGCTGTCGGGTTGTGTCGGCACCGTGCTGGGCATGGCCGCGGGCTACATGCGCGGCTGGACCGAAACCATCATCATGCGGCTGGTCGATGTCTTCCTGTCGATCCCGGCGATCCTGCTGGCGATCATCACAGTCGCGGTGCTCGGACCCGGCTTCATCAATGTCATCCTGGTGCTGGCCCTGACCCGCTGGCCGCGTTACGCCCGGGTGGCCTATGGCCAGACGCTGACGGTGTCGAGCATGCCCTATGTGCGGCTCGCCCGCGCAATGGGGGCGCGCTGGCCGCGGGTTCTGCTGTTGCACATCCTTCCCAACATCATTGCCGCCATGGCGGTGGTGGCAACGCTCGAATTCGGTCTGATGGTGCTGTTCGAGGCCGGATTGTCGTTCCTCGGACTCGGCGTCCAGCCGCCGACGGCAAGCTGGGGCGCGATGCTCAGCGTTGGCCGCAACTATGTCACCAATGCCTGGTGGATCGCCACATTCCCCGGCATCTGCCTGTTTCTTCTCGTGCTCTCGGTCAACCTCATCGGTGACCGGCTGAGCGAATATCTCAATCCAAAATCGCGGTAGGTACCATGGACTTCAAAGACCATTTCAACGGCAAGGGTGTCGTGATCACCGGAGCGCTCGGGCTCTTCGGCCGCGGCCTGGCTGAAACATTCGCCGGGGCGGGTGCAAAAGTCTGCGTCACCGACCGTGACCAGGCGGGGCTTGAAAAGCTGGTGGAAGAGCTGGGTGTCGAGGGCTCCTTTGCCCATGCCGGCGACCTCACCGACACCGATGATCTCAACGGGTTGATCGACGCCGTGGGTGAACACTGGGGCGCGCCCGATGTCGTCATCAACAATGCGGCGATCTATCCGAGCTACTTCATGCTCGACATGGAGATCGAGGACTGGGACCAGATGATGAGCGTCAATCTGCGCGCGCCCTTCATCCTCACCCGCGGCTTCGGCAAGCAGATGATCGGCAAGGGCGTGAAGGGCAGCATCATCAATATTGGCTCCGGCGCCTCGCGCAAGATGCGGCTGACGGCGGCGCCCTATTGCATCTCCAAGACAGCGCTCGACCGGCTGACCAAGGGCATGGGCCAGGAACTGGCGCTGTTCGGCATTCGCGTCAATGCACTGGAGCCGGGCTTCTCCGCCGGTTCGGAAGTATCGAAATTGTCGGAAGAACACGTTGCTCGCGTCACCAAGGCGATCCCGCTCGGCCGCCCGACCACGATGGATGATATCGGGCCGGCTGCCATGTATCTGGCCAGCGACTATGCCGGCTACATCACCGGCGCGACGCTGACGGTGGATGGCGGCAATTCGATCGGCACCCTTGATGTGTACCAGGACAAGAAGACACCGCTATGAGCAGCCTGACCCCTCCCGCAGCCTATCCGTGGCCTGACAACAAGACATCCGCCTTCTGTTTCTCGGTCGATGTCGACGCGCATTCGCCATGGATGTGGAACAATCGCGACAATCCGCCGGCACTGCTGTCGCAGCTCGAGCAGCGTCATTTCGGCCCGCGGGTCGGCATGGCGCGGTTTGCGCAATTGCTTGAGCGCTATGGCATCAAGGGCAGTTTCTTCGTGCCGGGTGCGGTTGCCGAAGCGCATCCCTGGATGCTGCCGGAACTGGTTGCCGCCGGCCACGAGGTCGGATTGCACGGCTATTTCCACGAGCTCGTCACCCAGACCGAGAACGAGGAGTTTTCCCGCGTGCTCGAGGCCTCGATCGATCTCTTCGTCGCCCAGACCGGGGCAAAACCGGCAGGGTTCAGGTCTCCGGCCTGGGAAATGACGCCGCACATGCTGGCCGAGATCAAGCGCCACGGTTTCTACGACAGTTCGCTGATGGGTTACGACACGCCCTATTCGGTCGACGGCATCACCGAGGTGCCGGTCAACTGGGCCACGGATGATGCGATCTTCTTCAAGTTTCTCGGCGGCCCCGGCATGGACAGCTGGCCGCCGGTCGGCACCGACCAGGTGCTCGGCGCCTGGAAGGAAGAGCTCTTCGCCAGTTTCGACTTCGGATCGCTGTTCATGCTGACGGTGCATGACTGGATTTCCGGGCGGGGTGCGCGGGTGGCCATGCTCGACAAGCTGCTGGCCGAGGTGATGTCGCGCTCCGATGTCTGGGTGGCAACGGTGGGGGAGGTCGCCGCCCATCACCGGGCGGTGGCGCCGGGGCTCAATGATGTGTCGCCGGACATCCCCGAGACGCTGTTCAATCACCCGGCTTGGAAAGGCGCGTGATGCAAACCTGGAACATAGACAAGCGCCAGATGGAAACCGGCAAGGGGATTGTCGCAGCCCAGCATTTCGAGGCCGCCGAAGCCGGCGCCAAGGTGCTGGCGGATGGCGGCAATGCCATGGATGCGGCGGTGGTCACCGCGCTTGTGCTGTCTGTGGTCGAGCCCTGGCTCAGCGGCGTCGGTGGCGGCGGCCTGTTGCTGTGGGCCGATGCGGACGGGACAACCGTCGACACGCTCGACTTCAATGTCCGCGCCAGCCGCAATGTCTCGCGCGAACAGTACCCGCTCAAGGGCGGTCGGGACGGAGACTGGTTCGACTGGCCGGCGGTCGAGGGTGACCGCAACATCACCGGCTACACATCGATCGGTGTGCCCGGCGCCATTGCCGGCTTTGCCGCAGCGCTTGAAAAATACGGCACGCTGAGCTGGGCCGAAGCGCTCGAACCGGCGATCGCGCTTGCCGAACGCGGCATGATCGTCGACTGGTTCACCTCTCTGTGCCTGACCATCGATCTTGCCGGCCTGTCTCAGTTTCCCGATACCGCGGCGCTGTTTCTGGACGAGGGCAAACCTCGCAAGGTGGCGCAGACCGGCGAGGAAACCTATCTGCCGATGCCGGCCAAGGCGAAAATGCTGCGCAAGCTGGCGCAGCGGGGCGCCCGCGACTTCTACGAGGGCGAGATCGCCCGCGGGCTTGTCGAGGACCTGCAGGCCGGTGGCTCCGTCATCGACCTTGAGGATCTCGCCGTCTATGCGCCGCGCTGGGCCACGTCGCAGAGCAGTGCCTATCGCGACTGCGATGTGCATGTTGTTCCCGGCCTGTGTGGCGGTCCAAGCCTGCTGCAGACCATGGACACACTGCGGGAGAGCCTGCCCGATGGCGCAGTCACCGGTGCCGGTGCCGCTTCCGCCTATGCGCGTGCCATCCGCGGCACCTACCAGGACCGGCTCAAGACCATGGGGCATGCGAGCAAGAAGGGCGAGGACTGCACCAGCCATGTCTCTGTGGTCGATGCGGCCGGCAACATGGTGTCACTGACCAATACGCTGCTTTCGCGTTTCGGCTCCAAGGTGCTGCTGCCGCAAAGCGGCATCCTGATGAACAACGGCATGATGTGGTTCGACCCGCGCGAGGGGGTGCCGAACTCGATTGCGCCCGGCGCGCAGCCGCTGGCCAATATGTCTCCCGTCATCCTGCTCCGCGACGGCAGGCCCTGGCTTGCCATCGGTGCGGCCGGGGGACGGCAGATCTTTCCGGCCCTGACCCAGCTGATTTCCTATGTGGTTGATGGCGGCATGTCGCTGCATGAGGCATTTCACACGCCGCGCCTGGACGGAAGCGGCCCGACCATCGTTGTCGACCGCGATGCGCCGGCGGATGTGGCGGCCAGCGTTGCCGAGCATTTCCCGGTGCGGATCACCAGCAACACGCTGCATCCGGTCTGTTTTGCCATTCCGTCGGCGGTTCTCAGTGACCGGACCTCGGGCCGGCGTTACGGCATGGTGCATCCGGTCAATCCATGGACCGCCGCGGTCGCGGAGGATACCGGCGATGCGTGAGGGGCCGGTCGCCGCAACGCTGCGCATTTCCGGACTCAAGGTGTCGGTCGGCCCCTATTCGGTTGTCGACGGCGTGGATCTGGAGATCGAAGAGGGCGAGATCGTCGCCCTGGTCGGTGAGAGCGGCTCGGGCAAGAGCCTGACCGCATTGTCGCTGATGGGCCTCCTGGCCGGCCGTGTCCGCCAGACCGAAGGCGAGGTAGAGCTCAACGGCCGGCCCATCGACACGGCAGACAATGTCGAGATGAACGGCTTGCGCGGCACAAGCATGTCGATGATCTTTCAGGAGCCGGTGGCTTCGCTCAATCCCTTGCTCAGCGTCGGCGCGCAGGTGGCCGAAAGCCTGATCGTGCATGGTCGCGCCACGCCGGCGGAGGCCTGGAAGCGGGCAATCCAGATGCTGGCCGATGTCGGCATTCCGGAGCCGGAAAAGCGCGCCAGGCAGTTTGCTGCTGAACTTTCCGGCGGTATGTGCCAGCGGGTGATGATCGCTTCGGCGCTGATTGCCCAGCCCGACCTGCTGATCGCCGACGAGCCGACCACGGCGCTTGATGTCACGGTCCAGGCGCAGATCCTCGACCTGATCCGGCGCCTGCGCGACGAGACCGGAACCTCGGTGCTGATCATCACCCATGACATGGGCGTTGTCGCGTCGATCGCCGACCGGGTCTGCGTCATGTATGGCGGCCGGGTGGTCGAGCAGGCGGAAGTGCACCAGCTGTTCAAGACCCCGCGCCACCCCTATACAAAGCTGCTGCTGGCGACGATCCCGAAGCTGACCGATGCGCCCAAGCAGGAACTCTATTCGATCAAGGGCACCGTGCCCGATATCAGCGGCTGGCCGGAAGGCTGCCGGTTCAGAACCCGCTGCCCGCTGGCCGATGCGCAATGTGTGCACACGCCCCCGATGGTTCCCGTGGGGGCGGACAGCGATGAGGGGCTGGTGGCCTGCTGGCATCATGACAAGACCGAGGCGCTGCTATGAGCCCGCAACCCGACGCCCGCAAGATCCTGCTCGAGGTGGAAGACCTCAAGGTCCATTTCAAGGCCGGAAAGCCGGGCTTTTTCGCCGAGCAACAATATGTCAAGGCGGTCGACGGCGTGTCGTTTCGCGTCCACGAGGGCGAGACCGTGGCGATCGTCGGGGAATCAGGCTGCGGCAAGTCGACCACCGGCAATGCCATTCTCGGACTGGCGCCGGTGACTGCCGGGCGGGTGGCCTTCCGCGGCCAGGACATCGCCGATCTGGCGCCCGAACAGCGCGCTTCGATGTGGCGCAATCTGCAGGTGGTGTTTCAGGATCCGGTCGCCGCGCTCAATCCGAAGCGGACCATCGGCCAGTCGATCGCCGAACCGCTGGCGATCAATGACATCCCCAAGCATCGCCAGGCCGAACGGGTCGCCGAACTGCTCGATCTGGTCGGCCTCAATCCCAGCCAGAGCGACCGCTATCCCAATGAATTGTCAGGCGGGCAGCGCCAGCGTGTGGTGATTGCCCGGGCGCTGGCTTTGGAGCCTGATGTCATCATCTGCGACGAGCCGGTGTCGGCGCTCGATGTGTCGATCCAGTCGCAGATTCTCAACCTTTTGATGAAGCTGCAGCGCGAACTGGGGCTGGCCTATCTGTTCATCTCCCACGATCTGTCGGTGGTCCGGCACATCGCCGACCGGGTGATCGTCATGTATCTCGGCAATATCGTCGAGGACGGCCCGTCAGACATCGTGTTTTCAAGCCCGCGGCATCCCTATACCGAGGCACTGCTGTCGGCGATTCCGCTGCCGGATCCGCTGGCCGAACGCTCGAAGAAACGGGTGCTGCTCGAAGGCGATCTGCCAAGCCCGCTCAACCCGCCGAAGGGCTGCCCCTTTGTTACCCGCTGCCCGATCCGCGAGCCGCGCTGTGCCGAGGAGAAGCCGGCGCTCAGGCGCAATGAAGCCGATCACGCTTATGCCTGTTTCCTCAGGTGAGCGAGGCGTGACTTCTCCCGGTCAGGTCTGATCGCCGCCATATTCTCCGAGCCTGGGCGCGCCACGCGGCGAAGTCAGCGTCTGGCCGTCGATCCGGATCGGGCAACGCGTGGTGGTCATGGTCGCGCCATTGCCGGCAACGACTTCCTGCAAGGGATCGAGCGCGGCAAAGCCCTCGGTCCGGCAGAATTTCGGCCAGTCGAGCACTTCCGCGCACCAGACATCGGCCGGCTCAAGCCGGGACAGCCAGGTGGCGGTCGTCCCGGTCTTCAGGAAATCGGCAAGGATCGCCTTGATCTCGTCGCGCCTGACGAATGCCAGATCCGGGTCGCGATAGGGCGCCAAGGCCTCGCACTGCAGCAGGTCGGCCAGCGCGGCGATCGGTGTCATGGCAATGGCGATATGGCCATCTGAGGTCTGGTAAATGCCGTAGGGCGCAGCTGCATGGACGCTGGCATTGGCAATGGCGCTGCGCGGCGGCTGCGTCCTGTCGCCATTGAAGAAGGATGTGAGCTGCTCGAACTGCGCGTCGATGGCAGAACTCATCAGATCGACCTCGACCAGCCCGCCCTTGCCGGTGACGCCGCGGCGGACGAGAGCGGCGAGAATGCCCTGAACCAGATGATTGCCGGTTGCCATGTCGAGCACCGCAAAGGACACCGGGACGGGCCCGTCATCGCGATTGCCCGATAGCCAGGTCAGTCCGGAGAGCGACTGGACCAGAAGATCCTGCCCGGGCTTGTCGCGCCACGGACCCTTGTCGCCATATCCCGTGACCGTGCCGTAGACGAGGCGCGGATTGATGGCCTTCACGCTTTTGTGGTCGAGCCCGATGCGCTCCATCACGCCGGGACGGAAATTGTGGATCATCACATCGGCCGAGGCGATCAGTTTGCGCACTTTTTCAAGATCATCGGCACTCTTGAGGTCGGCGGCCATGCTGCGCTTGTTGCGGTTGATGGTGTGGAACAAGAGGCTGTCGCCCTCGAACATCTGGTCGGCCACAACCAGCTTGCGGCACAGTTCTCCACCTTGCGGACGCTCGACCTTGATGACCTCGGCGCCCAGATCCGCCAGCCGCAGGGCGGCCATCGGGCCTGCCAGGAACTGCGCGAAATCGAGAACCCGCAGCCCCTCCAGTGGCAGGATCACAGGTGTGTTCGTGTCAGTCATCGGCGCAGCCCCTATTGTTTGTATGCAAAAACTAGTTTTGTATAAGAAAAACGTCAAGCGCCCAGAGGAGATTCGGAACCATGGCAGACGGCTACTACACCGACAAACGCGACATCCCTTTGTACAATGTCGAGACCTGGATGTATGAGGAGTTCGAGGTCGGCCAGAAGGTCCGCTCGATCCGTCGGACCATTTCCGAAGGCGAGGCGATGAGCTTCAACTGCCTGGTGATGGACAACCATCCCTATGTCGCCGACGAGATTTTCGCGGTCGAAGACGGGCTGTTCAAGCGCCGCCTGGTGGCCGGGGCCATGGTGTTTTCCTATGGTCTCGGGCTGATGGCCAACAACAATATCCATGCCTTCAGCTATGGCTATGACCGGCTGCGCTTCATCGCGCCGGTGTTCATCGGCGACACCATTCACACGGTCCGCACCAATCTGGAAAAGACGCCGCGCACCGATGAACTGGGCAATGTGCGGGTCAGCTACGAGGTGTTCAAGGGCGAGGATGAACTGGTGCTCTACTGCGAGCATCTGCAGACGGTGAAATACCGCAACGGTCGCCCCGCCGATACCGCCTGACACCGGCGCCGAGCCCATACCCGGCAGGGTTTGTCTGCTTTTGCAAGGCGGTGAAGGCAGCGATTCCGCATTGTCTTTGCCGGCCTGCTCTCAGGGGCCGGGAAGCGGGTTTTCCACCCTTCGGAATTTTTCGCCTTGAACATATCTGAAACTTACGTTTATATACAAAAATCCCTGATGGGCTGGAGGCCCTGGCCAAACCGCGCCGCAGAGGATGGAAATTGGGAGGAACCGATGAAACGTTCGAATTTGCAATTGATCCTTGCCGCGCTGTTGCTGAGTACCGCATCCGCCGGCGCAGGTGAGTTTGACGGAGTGACGCTCGAGGCCAAGCTGATTGGCGGCGAGCAGTATGAAAAGCTGTATGGCCGTATTGCCGAATGGGAGAAAGACACCGGCGCCACGGTCACGATCATCTCGAAGAAGAACCATTTCGAGCTCGACAAGGAGTTCAAGTCCGACATCGCCGCCGGAACCACCGGCTGGTGCGTGGGCTCGAACCACTCGTCCTTCGCCTCGCAATATCCGGCGCTCTACACCGATCTGTCGGCTCTGATCCCGGCGGACACGGTTGCCGAATTCGTCCAGGCCAATATCAGTGCCGCGACACTGGACGGCAAGCTGGTGATGCTGCCGAGGGCGCAGTTCGACGTCTCGGCGCTGTATTATCAGAAGAGCCTCTATGAGGACGCTGACAAGGCCGCAGCCTTCAAGACCGAATATGGCTATGATCTGGCTCCGCCCGAGACCTGGGACCAGTTCCGCGAGCAGGCCGAATTCTTCGCCGATCCGCCGAATTTCTACGGCACGCAATATGCGGGCAAGGACGAGGCCATCAACGGCCGCTTCTATGAGCTGATCGTCGCCAATGGCGGCAAGATGCTCAATGACGATTTCTCGCCCGCGTTCAATTCGGATGCCGGCAAGGAAGCATTGCAGTGGTTCGTCGATCTCTACAAGGCCGGCGCGGTTCCGCCCGGCACGACCAACTATCTGTGGGATGATCTCGGCAACGGCTTTGCCTCCGGCACCATCGCGCTCAATCTCGACTGGCCGGGCTGGTCGGGCTTTTTCAATGATCCTTCGGCCTCCAAGGTGGCCGGCAATGTCGGCGTAGCGCCCGCGCCCAAGGGTTCGGCCGGCGTGCGCACCGGATGGTCCGGCTTCCACGGCTTCTCGGTCACGGAGGATTGCGCCCACAAGGAAGCGGCCGCTTCACTGGTCGATTTCCTGACCAGCGAGGAAAGCCAGAAGCTCGAATCAAGTGCCGGCCCGCTGCCGACACGCACCGCGGTCTGGGACTATGTGATCGAGCAGGCCAAGGATGATGCCTACAAGAACGAAGTTCTGCAGGCCTTCCAGGAAACCGCCAAGACGGCTTTCCCGGTGCCGCCGACGCCCTACTGGATCGAGGCAGGCAACCTGATCTTCCCGGAACTGCAGGCAGCCATTCTCGGCGACAAGACCGTCGACGAAGCACTGGCCTCGGCATCGGAAGCCGTTGACGAAATGATGCGGGACAACGGCGTCTACTGACCGGCCTCCCAAGGCTGGCGGAGCCGACCCAAGCGGCCGGCTCCGCCCTTTTCTCATGCAATGCGGGATATCAAATGCGACGGTTCAATTTGCCGCCCTGGCTTAGCCTCCTGTTGCCGGCGCTGATCATCCTGGCGGCGGTGGTGCTGGTGCCACTGCTTTTCTCATTCTATTCGAGCTTCACCGCCTACCGCCTGACCCGGCCGGAGAGCATCTTCTCCTGGATCGGCCTGCGCAACTATGTGCGGCTGTTCGGCGATGCCGGGTTCTGGTGGGCCTTCGGCCGGACCGTTTTCCTGCTCACCGTGGCGCTCAATCTGGAAATGCTGCTGGGTCTCGGACTGGCGCTGCTGGTCAACAAGGTGACGTGGGGCCAGCGCGGCCTGCGAACCATCATGATGTTTCCGATGATGTTTTCGCCGATCCTGGTCGGCTTCCAGTTCAAGTTCATCTTCAATGACAATATCGGCCTGATGAACAATGCCCTGCAATCTCTGGGCCTGACCGAAGCCGCCATCCCCTGGCTGGTCGATGGCAAGCTGGCGATGTTCGCCATCATCTTTGCCGAGGTGTGGATGTCGACCTCGGTCTTCGCGATCCTCATCCTGGCCGGGCTTTTCGCCGTGCCGCGGGATCCGCTGGAGGCGGCCCAGGTGGATGGATGCACTTCGTGGCAGACCTTTCGCCACATCACGCTGCCCTTCATCATGCCGTTCATCAATATTGCGCTGGCCATCCGCAGCCTGGATGTGGCGCGGGCCTATGACATCGTCAAGATCATGACCAATGGCGGTCCGGCGCACCGCACCGAACTGATCTGGACCATGCTGGCGCGCACCGGCTATGTCGACGCCAAGATGGGGCTGGCCAATGCCATGGGCTATATCTCCATCGTGCTGGCGATCTTCTTCACCATCTTCTTCTTCCGCAAGCTCAGTGCGTCGCGTCAAATTGTCGGAATGGGGGCTGATCAGATGGAACTCAACGCCAAACATCGGCTGAACCGTCGGGCTCTTGCCATCCTGCATTTCGTTACCCTGTTCGTGGCGATGTCGATCATCTGCCTGCCGGGGCTCTGGGTGGTGCTCAATTCGTTCCGCCCGACGGTCGAGATCATGGCCAAGCCGCCGGTCTGGATTCCCAACGAGCTCAATCTCGATCATTACCGCGCCATGTTCGGAGCACTTGGCGAGGGCGGTATTCCGGTGGTCCGCTATTTCACCAATTCGCTGATCATCTCGATCACCTCGACCGTTATTGCCATCTTTGTCGGCATGGCCGGCGGCTATGCCTTTGCGCGCTACCAGTTTCGCGGCAAGGCGGCGATCTTTGTCGGCATGATGCTGACCCGCGCCGTTCCCGGCATCGCGCTGTCGCTGCCGCTCTTCATCGTCTTCGCCCGGCTCGGCATCATCGACACTCATTTCGGGCTGATCCTGGCCTATGTCGCCATGAATGTGCCGTTCACGATCTGGCTCATCGACGGGTTCTTCCGACAGGTGCCGCGCGAACTGGCCGAAGCCGCCGAGATCGATGGCTGCACACGCTGGCAGGCGTTCTGGAAAGTCGAGTTTCCTGTCGCCAAGGCAGGCGTCGCCTCGGCCGGCATTTTCGCCTTCCTCACCTCCTGGAATGAATATGCGCTGGCCAGCCAGCTCACCCGCTCGGTGAACTCCAAGACCATGCCGGTCGGGCTGCTCGACTTCACCTCGGAGTTCACGCTGAACTGGGGCGGCATGTCGGCATTGGCGGTGGTGATGATCATCCCCGCCTTGATCCTCACCTTCATCATCCAGAAGCACCTCATTGCAGGCCTCACATTCGGAGGCGTCAAGGGATAGTCATGGCTCAGGTTCAGCTCAAAGAAGTAGAAAAGAAATATGGATCGCTGCGCGTCGTTCACGGCATCGATCTCGATATTGCGCATGGCGAATTCGTCGTTCTCGTTGGCCCCTCCGGTTGCGGCAAGTCCACCACCTTGCGGATGATTGCGGGCCTGGAGAAAATATCCGGTGGCGAGGTCTATATCGGTGACGCGCTGGTCAATGACCTGCCGCCGCGGTCGCGCAATATCTCGATGGTGTTTCAGAACTACGCGCTCTATCCGCATATGACGGTGCGCGAAAATCTCGGCTTCACACTGAAAATCGCCAAGAAATCACAAGACGAGATTGATGCGGCGGTTCACGAGGCAGCCACCATCCTGAGCCTCAGTGACTATCTCGACCGCCGGCCTGCCGAACTCTCGGGCGGGCAGCGCCAGCGGGTCGCGATGGGCCGCGCCATTGTCCGGCATCCCGACGTGTTCCTGTTTGACGAGCCGCTGTCCAATCTCGATGCCAAGCTGCGCGCCCAGATGCGGGTGGAAATCAAGAAGCTGCACCAGAAGATCAAGACCACCATCATCTATGTCACCCATGACCAGGTCGAGGCGATGACGCTTGCGGACCGCATCGTCATCATGCGTGACGGCCATATCGAGCAGCAGGGCACGCCGCTCGAAGTGTTCGAGAACCCGGTCAACACCTTTGTCGCCACCTTTATCGGCTCGCCGCCGATGAACCTGATCCCGGCGACCATTGCCGCTGATGGCGAGACGCTGGAGATGGCCTCGGATGTGCGGTTGCCGGTGCCCTCGGCTTTCAGGGGCGTCGAGGCCGGGCGCAAGGTCATTCTGGGGTTCAGGGCCGACAATCTGATGCCGATGGGCCATGCCTTGCCGCAGGGCAGCGAAAGCGCCGAGATAGAGATGTGCGTTTCGCTGACCGAACCGCTGGGCGCCGAGACGCTGCTGTTCGGCGAAATCTCCGGGGAGCAGGTGCAGGCCAAGATGCTCAATCCGCGGCCCGTCGCGATTGACGAGACGCTGCGGTTCCAGCTCGATCTGAGCAAGTGCCATCTGTTTGATTCCGAAACCGGACAATCGCTGAGGTAGTCATGGCCATTATCGAGCGCATTGAAATCTCCATGGTCGACCTCAAGCCCAAGGTCCGCCGCACCGACGCGATCCAGTCCTTTGTCAGCCAGGAAACGCCGATCCTGCGCATCACCGATTCCGACGGCGCCACCGGGACCGGCTACAGCTACACGATCGGGCAGGGCGGGCCGGCGATCATGTCTCTGCTGCGCGATACGCTGGTGCCGCAATTGCTGGGGATGGATGCCGACAACATCGAGCGCATCTGGCGCACATTGCTGTTTTCCACCCATGCCACGGCGGTTGGCGCGATCACCTCGCTGGCGCTGGCCGCAGTCGATACCGCGCTGTGGGATCTGCGTTGCCGCCGGGCGCGGCTGCCGCTTTACAAGATGGCCGGCGGCGCCAAGGACAGCGTACCGATGTACACCACCGAGGGCGGCTGGCTGCATATCGAAACCCAGGCGCTGGTCGATGATGCGCTGGAAGCGCAGGCCAAGGGATTTTCCGGCTCGAAAATCAAGATCGGCCGTCCGCATCTGAGCGAGGATGACGCCCGGTTGCGCGCCGTGCGCGAGGCCGTCGGCCCCGGCTACGAGATCATGACCGACGCCAATCAGGGCTTTACCCGGGCCGAGGCAATGCGGCGCGCCCGCATGCTCGAGCGGCATGACATTGCCTGGTTCGAGGAACCGATGCCGGCTGATGACGTGATGGAGCATGTGCGGCTGGCCGCATCCACAAGTGTTCCGATCGCAGTCGGCGAGAGCATGTATTCAATCAGCCAGTTCAAGGATTACCTGACACTCGGCGGCGCGTCGATCGTGCAGGTCGACGTCGCCCGCATCGGCGGCATCACGCCCTGGCTCAAGGTTGCCCACATGGCCGAAGCGCAGAATGTGCCGGTCTGTCCGCATTTCCTGATGGAACTGCATGTCAGCCTGGTCTGCGCCATCCCCAATGCGCCCTGGCTGGAATACATTCCGCAGCTTGATACACTGACCACGCAGGGGATGGAGATGGAGGATGGCCGGGCCATTCCGTCCTCCGAGCCGGGCCTCGGCATTGCCTGGGACTGGGACGCAATTGCCGCTTCGAAGATTGACGGCCTGTCTGTCGACATCAGGGCCTAGGAGGACATCATGCAGCGCATGGGAATGGTGATCGGACTGAAGCCTGAGACGATTGCCGAGTACAAGGCACTCCACGCCGATGTCTGGCCGGGCGTGCTGGCCAGGATCAGCGAATGCAATATCCGCAACTACACGATCTTTCTGCGTGAGCCGGAAAACCTGCTGTTCGGCTATTGGGAATATCACGGCGAGGATTTCGCCGCCGATGCCGCGAAAATGGCGGCTGACCCGGAAACCCAGCGCTGGTGGGATGTCTGCATGCCGCTTCAGGCGCCGCTCGAAAGCCGCGCCGACGGCGAGTGGTGGGCGATGATGGAGGATGTGTTTCACCTTGACTGAGAAACCATCAATACCCGAACTCAGGCAGAGCTGGCCGCGCCTGGCGCAGCCGATGCCGGTCGTCATCTTCGGCGCCGGTTCGATTGTCACCGACGCGCATTTGCCGGCCTACCGCAATGGCGGTTTCCCGGTGCGCGGCATCTATGATCCCGACCTCGCCAAGGCGCGGGCGCTGGCCGAGGTCTGGGGCATCACCGCCTATGACACGCCCGAAGCCGCTGCCTCCCAGGATGGCGTGGTGTTTGATCTGGCGACACCGCCCGACGCCCATGCCGGCATCCTGCGGCTGTTGCCCGAAGGCGCGCCGGTGCTGTTGCAAAAGCCGATGGGCAGTGATCTGGCCGGCGCCAGCGAGATCCTTCACATCTGCCGCGCCCGCAAGCTCCGCGCCGCGGTAAATTTCCAGCTGCGGTTTTCGCCGATGATGCTGGCTTTGCGCGATGCCATCGACCAGGGCCTGCTTGGTGAAGTGGTGGATTTCGACGCCTGGCTGGCGCTCGACACGCCCTGGCATTTGTGGACATTTCTGGAAAAGGCTCCACGGGTGGAGCTCTCGCTGCATTCGATCCATTATCTCGATTTCGTCCGCAGCATTCTGGGCAATCCCGAGGGCGTGCACGCCAAGAGCATCGGCCATCCCTCATCGACGATCGCCCAGACCCGGACATCGGCGATCCTCGATTATGGCGACCGGGTACGTTGTGCGCTGTCGATCAACCACAACCATTCCTTCGGGCGCAAGTTCCAGGCCTGCGAGTTCCGCATCTGCGGGCTCGAGGGCGCCGCCTATGTCAAGCTCGGCGTCAATCTCGACTATCCGCGCGGCGAGCCCGATGAGCTGTGGCTCAACACCGGCGGAGACTGGCAGCAGATCCCGCTTGAGGGCGCCTGGTTCCCGGACGCCTTCACCCACCGGATGGCGCAGATGCAGCGCTTTGCCACCGGCGAGGAGGAGAGCCTGATCTCGAGTGTCGAGGATGCCCGGGACACCATGGCGCTGGTCGAGGCCGCCTACCGCAGCAGCGCATCCCCCGCCACGCCGCTGGCCAGCAAGGACTAGAACATGCATACCGAAAAGACCTATTACGAAGACTACCAGCTTGGCGCCACCCGCGAGACCGTGGGGCGGACCATGACCGAAACCGATTTCGTGGTCCATGCCGGCCATACCGGTGATTTCTTTCCGCATCATCTAGATGCCGAATTCTGCAAGACGCTGCCGTTCGGCCAGCGCATTGCACATGGCACGATGGTGTTTTCCATCGGCATCGGGCTCACCGCCAGCGTTATCAATCCGGTGGCCTTCTCCTATGGCTATGACCGGCTGCGCTTCATCCGGCCGGTGTTCATCGGCGACACGATCCACACCCGGGTGACGATCTCGGAGAAAAAGCCGGATCCGAAACGGCCCGGGCAGGGACAGGTGATCGAACGCTGCGAGATCATCAACCAGAAGGGCGAGACGGTTCTGGCGACCGATCATATCCTGCTGGTCGAGATGAAGGACGCCGGATGATGAATGCGTTTTTGCGCCTGCATGCAGACGACAATGTGCTAGTGGCCCTGAAGACGGTGGAAGCGGGCACCTCGATCTCTGTGGACGGCCACGACCTGGTGCTGGCCGAGACCATTGCGCGCGCCCACAAGGTGGCCGCCAGAGCGATTGCCTCCGGCGATGTCATCGTCAAATACGGCATGCCGATCGGCCGCGCCACCGCCGACATCGCGGCCGGTCGGCATGTGCATGTCCACAATATCCGCAGCGACTACACGCCGACCTATTCGCTGCGCGACAATGACGGCGTGGAAAGGGAAGCATCATGAGCGGCATCATCGGCTACCAGCGCAAGGACGGCCGCAAGGGCATCCGCAACACCATCGTCGTGGCCTATCTGGTCGAATGCGCGCATTTCGTCGCCTCGGAAATCGCCCAGGATTTCCGCGATCACGATGTCCAGGTCATCGGCTTTCCCGGCTGTTTCCCCAATGAATATGCCCAGGTGATGATGGAGCGACTGTGCACGCATCCGAATGTGGCCGGCGCGCTGCTGATTTCGCTGGGCTGCGAGAGCTTCAACAAGCCACGGCTGCACAATGCCATCGAGGCCTCCGGCCGGCCGGTCAGGACGCTGGTGATCCAGATGAACAAGGGTACGGCCAAGTCCATTGCCACCGGGCGCGAATGGGTGAGGGAGGCGCTGGACAAGGTTGCCGACGTGCCGCGCGTTCCGATGGCGATCAGCGAACTGGTGGTCGGCACCATCTGCGGCGGCTCGGACGGCACCAGCGGCATCAGCGGCAATCCGGCCGCCGGCAAGGCGTTCGACCTGCTGGTGGCGCAAGGGGCGGCCTGCATTTTCGAGGAGACCGGCGAACTGATCGGCTGCGAGGAGGTGATGGCCGCGCGGGCCGAAACGCCGGAACTGGCCGATGAGCTGCGCGCTGCCGTGGCCAAGGCGGCGCATTATTACGACACGCTCGGCTATGGCAGTTTCGCTGCCGGCAATGCCACCGGCGGGCTCTCGACAATCGAGGAGAAATCGCTCGGCGCCTATGTGAAATCCGGCGATTCGCCGATCTCGGGGCTGATCAAACCCGGCGATGTGCCGCCGCGTGGCGGGCTTTATCTTATGGATGTTGTTCCCGACGGCGAGGTGCGCTTCGGCTTTCCCAATATTTCCGACAATGCCGAGATCGTCGAGATGATCGCCAGCGGCGCGCATCTGACCCTGTTTGTCACCGGGCGCGGGTCGGTGGTCGGATCGGCAATCTCGCCGGTGATCAAGATCTGCGCCAATCCCGACACCTGGAGCGCCATGAGTGACGACATGGATGTCAATGCCGGCGCCATCATTGAAGGCCTGGCCAGCCTTGATCAGGTCGGTCGCGAGATTTATGACACTGTGGTCAATGTGGCTGCGGGCGCGCCGACAAAATCGGAAGCCCTGGGACACCGGGAATTCATTCTGACCTATAAATCATTTGACCCCATCGGGCCTGCCTGCCTTCCGGCCGCGTAGATCCGTTTTTCTTGGAGACTGAAATGCAGAGATTGAAGGGCAAGACCGTTCTTGCAACAGCAAGTGCCCAGGGCATCGGCAAGGCCACGGCGTTGCGCATGGCCCAGGAAGGCGCCCGGGTCATCGCCACCGACATCAACGACAAGGTGCTGGCCGGATTGGATGGCGAGACCGGAATCGAAACCCGCCGTCTCGACGTGACCGACAAGGTCGCAATCGCAGCCCTGGTGGCGGATATCGGCCAGATCGATGTGCTGTTCAACTGCGCGGGCTTCGTCCATGCCGGCTCGATCCTTGATGCCACCGAGGAGGAATGGGATTTCGCCTTCGATCTCAACGTCAAGTCGATGTTCCACATGATCCGCGCCGTGCTGCCGGGCATGCGGGCTGCCGGCGGCGGCTCGATCGTCAACATGTCGTCGGTGGCGGGCGCCGTCACCGGGCCGCCCAACCGCTTCACCTACAGCGCCACCAAGGCAGCTGTCGCCGGGCTGACCAAATCGGTCGCGGCCGATTTCATCAAGGAAGGCATCCGCTGCAACGCGATCTGCCCTGGCACTGTCGAAAGCCCGTCACTGGAAGACCGGATGCGGGCCATGGGCGACTATGAAACCGCCCGCAAGGCGTTTCTGGACCGCCAGCCGATGGGCCGCCTGGGCAAACCCGAAGAGATTGCAGCACTCGCAACCTATCTGGCCAGCGACGAGGCAGGCTTTACCACCGGCCAGTTGCATGTGATCGATGGCGGGTGGACCACCTGACAATCCGGTATCGGATTTTTACAGGTCAAGGTTGATTTCCGGACCTGCAATAAGTCACAGAATGTGTATTTTGCTCGCAGGGCCGGCGTTCGGACCATGCTTGCAAACGCGGGCAACGTCATCATGGAGGAGCTGCTGTCAGAAGCGTCAGCAGGGTCCGTGTTTAAACAGGAGAATGGTATGAAATTCGTGCGTTTTGGTGAAGCGGGTCAGGAAAAGCCCGGTGTTCTGGACACAAACGGCAATATCCGGGATCTTTCCGGCAAGGTTTCGGACCTGTCGGGCGCGGTCCTGACCGATCTTGATGCGCTCAAGTCGGTCGATATCGAAAGCCTGCCGCTGGTCTCGGGCTCTCCGCGCCTGGGCCCTTGCGTTGCCGGAACCAGCAAGTTCGTCTGCATCGGCCTGAACTATTCCGACCACGCTGCCGAAACCGGTGCGCAGGTGCCGCCGGAGCCGATCATCTTCATGAAGGCCAACAGCGCCATTTGCGGTCCAAATGATCCGATCATCGTGCCGCGCGGCTCGGAAAAGACCGACTGGGAGGTCGAACTCGGCGTGGTCATCGGCAAGCCGGCGAAATATGTCTCGGAAGCCGATGCGCTCAACCATGTTGCCGGCTATTGCGTCATCAACGACGTCTCCGAGCGGGCCTTTCAGGCTGAACGCGCCGGGCAGTGGACCAAGGGCAAGTCCTGCGACAATTTCGGCCAGACCGGCCCCTGGCTGGTCACCCCGGACGAGGTCGCCGATCCGCAAGCCCTCGGCATGTGGCTGGATGTCAACGGCAAGCGCATGCAGGACGGCTCGTCCAAAACCATGGTCTATGGCGTCGCCCATCTGATCAGCTATCTGAGCCAGTTCTTCACCCTGCATCCGGGCGACATCATCTCCACCGGGACGCCTCCCGGCGTCGGCCTCGGCATGAAGCCGCCGCAGTTTCTCAAGGCCGGCGATGTTGTCGAACTTGGCATCGAAGGTCTTGGCGCGCAGCGTCAGGACGTGGTCGCAGACATCTGACCGGATTCGGGGTTTTGGGGACGCGGCGCGCTTGAACAGCGCGCCGGCATCTTCAGCTCCAGCCGCTTTTCAGCAATGCATTGGCGGTGCCCAGCCGGGGCGCCGCCAGTTCCGATTTTGGCCTGGCGCCGTCAATCCGCATCGGAATGGCGGTTGTGTGCAACGGGCCGTCCTTGAGCGCCACCGATTGCAGCATGTCGAGTTGCTGCAGCACGCCGGAGGCCAGCGTCTCGTCCCAGCTCAGCACCGGTGCGGCCCAGAAATCCTGCGCCATGGCAATGTCCATCCAGTGCCCGGTCGGGTGTCGGGCCAGCGCCGTGCCGAGGGCTGCGGACACGGCATCCCGGTCGCGAAATGCATCGAGCCCGGCAAGCGGCGTCTCTACGCCGAAATGGGTCCACAGCTCGCCAAGATCATTCATGCCCAGCGCAATGTGGCCGTCGGCGGTGCGATAGACGCCATAGGGCGCCGCCAGATAGGCATGGGCGGGGTTCTCGCGTTGCCGCTCGGGCAGGCGGCCGCCGTCGTTGAGATGGGTGGTCAGCAGTTCGAACTGCAGATCGGTGATGGCTTCCAGCAGGCTGGTTTCGACCAGCCCGCCCTTGCCGGTGCGTTCGCGGCGAAACAGCAGCGCCAGCAGACCTTGTGCCAGTGCCGCGCCCGCGAGCATGTCGGCCACCGGCAGGCCTATGGCGACCGGGCCGTCATCGGCGCCGCCGCTGAGCCACATCACGCCGGAGCGGGCCTGGGTGAGCAGGTCCTGGCCGGGCAGGGCATTCCAGGCGGTGTCCGCGCCGTAGCCGCTGATCGAGCCATAGATGATTTTCGGGTTGAGCGCTTTGACCGCCTCATAGCCGAAACCCAGCCTTTCGATGACGCCGGGTCGGAAATTCTGGATGACGATGTCCGCGCCGGCGACGAGATCCTGCAGCCGGGCCCGGTCGGTATCGGCCTTGAGGTTGATTTCGAGCGAGCGCTTGCCGCGGTTGATGGCGTGGAAAATGGTGCTTTCGCCCTCGACGGAGACATTCGAGACATAGAGATAACGCGACAGGTCGCCCTTGCCGGCGCGCTCCACCTTGACCACATCGGCGCCCAGATCGGCCAGCCGCAGCGAGGCGTAAGGCCCGGCGAGAAACTGGCTGAAATCGAGGACGCGCACGCCTTCGAGCGGCAGATCCGACATGGTCATGACTGGTCTCCATTGGCGAAGCTGGCGCGAAACCGTTCGTTCAGCTGGGCAACAGCCCGATCCGGCTCAATCCGGCCGCGCAGCGCTTCGGCGACAATTTCGGAGCCTTCTTCCTGAAATTGCATGTAGCCGTCATGGCGCGGCCGCAGCCAGGCGGTTTCATGGGTCAGCCGGGTGTTGAAATAGGCGTCCAGCGTTGCGGCGTTGACGGCGGGATCACTCCAGGCGAGCGCATTGCCCGGCTGGCCATTGGCCTCGACATACAACCCGCGCTGACACGCGGCACCGGCCACCCAGAGGGCGAATTCGGTGCACAATTCCGGGTGTACGGTTTTAGCCGAGATCGCCATGCCGGTGCCGCCGAGCGCCGAGCCCAGCGGTCCGTTGCGGCCAAGCACCGGCATGTCGGTGAAATGGATCCGGTGCTTGCGGTAGCCCTCATTGGCGTAGCCCTTGTAGAGATAGACCAGCGGCGCCAGGTGGTAGCGGTCCGAAGAGGACAGCTCGTCGAGCACGGCGATCGGGTCCATCTTGTAAAAAGCTTCGTCCATGTGGCGCGAGACGGCGCGGAGTTGCTCGAGCGCGTGACGGCCGGTTTCCGGGTCGATTAGATCGCCGAAGCTGGTGGCGCAGGGGCGGCCGATATTGGCGGTGAGCGTGTAGAAATTCATCAGCACATGCGGCGAGCGCAAGGGCCAGATGACATGGCCGTGCTCGGCCTTGCGGATCACCTCGGCCCAGCTATTCACGCGCGGCGACAGGTCGGCCCGGTGCGCCTGCACCTGGGTGGCCGCATCGATCGGCAGGGCCCATTGATGCCCGTGCAGGAAATAGCTCTGAAAGCTGCGCCCCACCGACTGGTTGGCCAGTTCCGCGAGGGCATTTTCGCTTGCATGGGTTTCGAGCGGCAGCAGGCAGCCGCGGTCCGCCACCGAGCCGACATGGGGATGGTCGATAACCATCAGATCATATTGCGCGGCAAGCTCCTCGACCGGCGTGGTCTCAAAGCCCTGCAGCGAGCGTTTGTCCCATTCGATGGACACGCCGGGATGCAATTTGCCGAATTCACGGGCTGCCGCCACCACCGGATCATACCCGCGCGGGTCCGACCAGGTCATCCCCTTCAACACTACCAAATCAGCCATTCGGACCTCCACAGAACCGAAGCCAACCTAGCCGAAATATTTCATCTGCGAAAGTAGATTTTATATATTGTTTGTCGGTCAGGCCCCGGTAAAGGCATTGCCACCCAGCAAAGCGGTGACTTCCTGGCCGGCTTCCACCAGCCTTGCGCGGGTCTCTTCGCGCGACACGAAATGGGGCGTCCGCAGGCGGGTGATGAAGGGGATGGTCAGCGCGGCGATGATGGCGCCGGAATAGTCCCGCAAGGGGACCGAGATGTTGAAAACCCCCTCGATCACCGCCGAGCGGCTTTCGCAATAGCCGCGCTCCTCGAAGGTCCGGACATTTTCGAGGAAGGACTGGAGGATGTCCGGCTCGCCATTCTTGGCGCGCTGCAGGAATTTCTTGCTCTCGCTCTGGCTCAGCGCGCCAAACAGAACCGCGCCCGACGCGGTCTGCAGCATCGGCACGCGCGCGCCGAGCCGCACGCTGGTGACATTGTTTCCGGGCGCGTCAACCTGGGCGATAATCAGGATGTCGTCGCCATGCTGGATCGCCAGATGGATCGACTGGTTCACCTCAAGCGCCAGCTTGCGCATGGTTTCGATGGCGACCGAGGACAGGCGCCGGATCGGCGGATGCCGGTGGGCGATCTCGAACAGCTTGGTGGTCAGGGCATAGCGTTCCGTCGACGGCTCGAAGGAGACATAACCCCGCTCGGTCAGCACCGCCAGCATGCGGAAGATCTCGCTGATCGAGCGGTCCAGCGCCTTGGCGATATCGCTCTTGCGCATGCCGTCGGCATCGGAGGCCAGCAGCTCCAGAATGTCGAGCCCCTTGGACAGAGCGGGTGCGGTGTATTTGCCGCTCTTCACGTCATCTGATTCCGGTGTGTCGTTCATGCGATCCTCGTCCGGTCAAACCCAGCCATCGCTTTGCCCGAAATCGGGTGGCTTTGCAAATTGGCGGATCTCGGCCGACAGGGAGGGGAACGCTGCTCATGTCATGATTTCGCGGGCAGGAAGCCGACACAGGTCGGCGTGCCGATGTCGAGGTGGAAATCCAGCGGCTGCAGCGCGTCGTCCCGGCTGATGGCAAGGAAACTGACCCGGTCGCTGTCCTGATTGGCGATCGCCATGACCTCGCCGTCGGGCGAACAGGCAAAGTGCCGTGGCGTCTTGCCGCCGCTGGCCACGTTTTCGATCAGCCGCGGCATGCCTGTCTTGGCATCGATGGCGATCCGGCTGATCGAATCATGGCCGCGATTGGCGACATAAAGATGCTGGCCTGACGGGGCGAGGGCGATTTCCGAGGTGTGGTTGAGGAGCGAACAGTCCGCGGGGATGGTGCTGCATCGGCCGATGATCTCCAGCATGCCGGTCTCGAGATCCACCTTCAGGCTGGTGACCGAGGAATCCAGTTCGCCACAGACATGAACAAAGGCGCCGCCATGCGAGAATGCGAGGTGGCGCGGGCCGGTGCGGGGCTCGAGCGCAATGGTGTGCGCCAGGGCAATCATGCCGTCTTGATCGTCAAAGCGATAGACCATCAGCGCGTCGGCGCCCAGGTCAGAGACGATGACATGCCGGTTGTCGGCCGTTGTCAGCGCCGCATGGGGATGCGAACGGCCCTGGCGCGGCAATTGCGGGCCGGTGCCGGTCTGGCGGGCGCTGGCCGCAATCTCGCCGACGCCGGTTTCAGCATCGACGGCGACAATTGCCAGCGCCTGGTCGCGGCCGCCGAGATCCTCGTCCCAGCCATGATTGGTGACCAGAACGAAGCGGCCGGTCCGGTCGAGACTGAGATGGGCGGTGATGGAGCCGGCCGAGGACTGGCGCTTGAGCTGCGTGATGGTCCGGCGGTCCGGCGACAGCGCGAAACCGGTGACCGCCCCTTCGGGCCACAGGGGCATTTCGCAGCTTGCGTAAAGCCGGTCTCCGGACGAACTGGCAATCACGAAGGTGGGGTTCTCGATCTCTGCGAACCGCGACAGCAGGTCGGCTGATCCATGCTCCGGATCAATCCGGAAGATCGAGATCCCCGGTGAATCCGACGTGGCGAAATAGCCGGTGGGATGATTGCAGCCGCTGACGAAAAGATCGGTGATGGTCATGGTCAAATATCCTGTGCCACTGTGCGTTCCCGGCCATAAAGGCTGACCAGGACCAGAATGCCAAGTCCGAGGCCCGCCTGCACGGCGGACGGGTTGAAGCCCAGGCCGATCAGCAATGTGTTGACCTCGATCAGCACTGCCGCGCCGATGGCCGTGCCGACATAGGAGCCGCTGCCGCCAACCAGCGCGGTGCCGCCAATCACCACGGCGGCGATGGTCTGGAACAGATAGGGCTCGCCGACACCGGCATAGGCCGAGCCGGAAAAGCCGAGCAGCAGGATGCCGGCGAGGGCCGCAAAGAAGCCGCTGATGGCAAAGGTCACCGTCCAGGTGAAGACCGGGCGGATCAGCGCGTAGCGCGCCGCACTCGGATTGCTGCCCAGCGCATAGAGCTGGCGGCCGAATGTGGTGCGCCTGAGCACCAGCACCACCAGCGCAATCAGCACGAACACGGCGGGAACCAGTCCGGGAAACGGCAGCGGGCCAAGTGTGCCGCCGATGGAGACGAAGTCGGAGATGAATTGCGGCGCGCTGCCCGAGGGGAAGCCGCCGGTCCACTCCTGCACGGCGCCCAGCGCGACGGTGCCGACGCCAAGCGTGACAATCAGCGGATGAACGCCGAGGCCGGCGGAAATCAGCCCGTTCAGCGCGCCGATGCCCATTGCCAGCAGCGAGACGATGACGAAGACCAGCGCGAAATCCATGCCGTCGCCGTAGAGCTGGGCGGCGACGACATTGGCGACGCCGACAACAAAGGGGATCGAAAGGTCGATGCCGCCAAGGATGATGACCAGCGTCTGGCCGACGGAGGCGACGGCGAGCAGCGCACTGAGCACCAGCATGGATCGTAGGGTGAAGATCGATCCGTAACCGTCGATCAGGGCGATGCCGGTGAGATGGAGGATCACCACCATCAGCAGCGCGCCGTAGAGCCGGTTGCGTTTGAATGCGGTCGTGACAGCCTGCATCATGACCGGTCTCCTTTGGGAAACAGCCACTGTTCGATCTGCGTGGCCGATACGGCGATCACCAGAATGGTGCCGTAGGCCATCTGCAGGATGAAGGTGGAGACGTTGAAATAGACCAGCAGGCTCTGCAGCAGGAAGATCGCCGCGGCCCCGGTGACGGCGTGAAGCGGTCCGCCGCGCCCCCCGGCCAGGCTGATGCCGCCAAGCGCCACCGCCGAAATTGCCAGCAGGGTGTAATTGGCACCGATATTGGGGTCTGCCGAGCCGATCAGGGCGGTCAGCGACAGGGCGGCAAAACCGGCAAAGACGCCGCCGAGCACATAGGCGAGAAACCGCACCAGCGTGACATTGACGCCGGCGGTGTAGGCTGCGCGATCGTCGCTGCCGCAGGCCATCAGCAGCGCGATATAGGGTATTCGCGTCAGGCCGAACCAGATGAGGCCGATGCCGGCGAGCGGCAGCACCGACCAGCCGCCCGAGAGCGTTCTGAGCCAGTCGGGGATGGTGCCGCTGGGGGAAGGAACGAGGGTCGTGGTCAGGCCGCCAAGGATAAGGAAGGTGCCCAATGTGGCAACGATGGGCTGGATGCGCATGATGGTGACGAGAAAGCCGTTGAAGGCCCCGAAGGCAGCACCAATGGTGACACTGGCGGCGATAACCGGCACCGGTCCGGTCAGCCCCGCCTGGCCCATGACAAAGACCACGATGATGACATTGATGAAGCCCATCAGCGGTCCGATGGAAATGTCGAGCCCGCCGCGGCCCGACAGGATCGAGGGGCTTGAGGCGAGGGCCGCGCCGATCAGCGGTGCCGCCAGCCCAATCACCGTGCCCCAGGCCGACGGCATGAAGCGTTGCGGGTTGAACCAGATATTGAGGATCAGCAGGACGATGAGAATGGTGCCGCCAAAGCCGATGCGGGCGAGCAGGCTGCGCAGGGACAGCATCCGGCTATGACCTGTTGCATTCTCTTGCGGCAAGCTGTTGGTCGATGCGGTCATGCGGCCTCTCCGAACATGCCCGCAAGAACGCGCGCATTGGTCTTGTCATTGCCCGACAGTTCCACCGAAATATCCTGATCGCGGAAGACGATGACCCGGTCAGCCAGGTTGATGGCTTCCTCGATCTCGGTGGAGACGATCACCAGGGTCATGCCCTTGGCGGCGAGGTCGCGAAACAGCTGGTAGAGCATGGTTCGGGTTGCCACATCGACGCCGCGGGTCGGATCATTGAGCAGCAGCACCCGCGGCTCACTGGCCAGAAGCCGGGCCACGAGTACCTTTTGCTGGTTGCCGCCCGACAGCGAGGTGATCGGATTGCGCGGATTGTCGGCGACGATGCCGAGCAGTTGCTGGTAGTGGGCGAAGCGTTCGTTGCGCTGCTTCTGGCTGATCAGCCCGAAGAATGAATCGCGTGCAGACGAGCTGATTGCGAAATTGTCGAGGATCGACTGGCTTGGAAAAATGCCGTTCTCGCGCCGGTCGCGGGGCAGGAAGGCAACGCCGAGCCTGTGGGCATGGCGGCCGCCGCGGAGCTTTTCGGCCCCCTTGGCGCCGGGCGTGAAAACGCCGCCGGAGGCCGGTCTGTTCCAGCCTGCCAATGTTTCGAGAAAGCGTTCCTGGCCTTGGCCGTCGAGTCCCGCCAGGCAGATGATCTGTCCGGCCGGGAAATCGAGTGTCACCGGTGTGGCGCCGGGACTGTGCACCAGATCAGCGGTTGCGAGCGAGGTCTGGTTCATTGCGCGGCGGCCTTTTCGACGAGACCGCGTGCGGGTGGCGCCATTTTTGCCAGCAGATCGGCGGCGGTGAAGCTGCCGCGGGAAAACGAGCCGGCATGCATGCCGCTGCGCAGGATCGACACATCGTCGGACAGGCGCATGACTTCCTCCATGCGATGCGAAATGAAGATCACCAGTTTGCCCTCTGCGGCCATGCGCTCCATCACCGCGAACACGGCTTCGCGGTCACCATGGTCGAGCGCGGCGGTGGCCTCGTCGAGGATGAGGATTTTCGGGTTGCGGGCCAGCGCGCGGGCGATCACCACGATTTGCTGGGCGGCAAGCGGCAATTTGCCGGCCTCCAGATCGAGCGGCAGTTGGCGCGCGCCCAGCGTGTCGAGCACGCTCTCGATCAGCGCTGTGCGTTCAGCCTTGCTGGCGCGGTGGCGGAAGGGGCCGTCGAGGCCAAGAATAATGTTGTCGGCGACGCTCCGGTCGGGTGCAATCAGCACTTCCTGAAACACGGTGGCGAAGCCGAGATCGAGCAGGTCACGCAGGCGGCCCAGCGGCAAAGGCTGTCCGTCGAGCCGGATCGACCCGCTGTCGGGGGTGACAATGCCGGAGAGGATCTTGACCAGCGTGCTTTTGCCCGAGCCGTTTTCACCCAGAACGCAATGAACAGTGCCGGGTTTGAAGTCGATCGAAACATCGCGCAGCGCGACGGTTTCGCCATAGGACTTGGAGAGGGCTTCAACTTTGATCATGACCGGAATTCCCAAAGCCCGGCCCGGCTTGCGCCGGACCGGGGTATTGATGGCGTCAGTTGCAAGCCTTGGGAGACTTTGCGTAATCCCAGCCGGGAACCGGAGCAGGGTTGTTGAAATACCCGTCCATTTGATCGGCCGGCAGCGGGTCGGTGGCCGGAACCGGGAACACCGAGACGGCATCCGGTGTCATGCAGCTCTCATACATGCCGGCCAGATCAGATCCTGAAATCACCGGAAGCGGCACCATCAGGGTGTTGAGCTTGGGCGCCTGGCCCTGCAGCACGCGGACGGCTGCGCGGAACAGGGTCTGCGCGGTCATGTGCGGCAGCACGCCATGGCCTTCGAAGCGGTAGGTGTCCTTGTTCTCGTTCCAGTAGCCCAGCGCGTCGCCGGTGATCGAGCCGGTGATCAGCGGCGCATCGCGGCCGGCCTGCTTGAAGGCTTCGGCAACGGTGCGCGATTCCGAGCCGGTGGTCCAGACCGCATCGATCTGGCCGGGATAGGTGGCCAACGCCTGCAGGAGCACGCTCTTGGTGACATTGGCGGTCCAGTTGCCGTTGACGGTGCGGGCCACCTTGATGCCGGGATGCTCGGCCAGGGCCGCGTCCGCGCCGGCTTTTTCCTGCAGCACGATCGGGTGACCGGCAAGGCCTTCGACCATCATGATGGTGGCGTCTTCGCCGACCGTTCCGGCGATGGCTTTGATCATGTCATAGCCCCAGCGGTAGTAATTGGAATCGACATTGATCGCATAGGGGCTTGTCACCGCGCCGGCGGCGGTGATGAAGGGAATGCCCGCATCATAGGCGGCCTTGATGGCGTCGTTGAGCGCCGTCGACGAGCTGACGATGGAGGTGATGACGGTGCATTTGCGGTCGATGAAGGTGCGGATCTGGTTGATCTGCTGGCCGACATCACCGTTGGAATCTGAAATCTCGAAGGTGGCATTGATGCCGGCCTCGGACAGGCCCTCGACCAGGCGCTTCAATTCATTGGTGACGGTCACGCGCCAGGGATTGCCCTGGTAGGATTCCGAATGGCACCATTTCCAGTCGCCGTCTGCCACCTTGAAATCATCATAGGCGGAGGGAAACATTTCCGAGGATGCGCCGAGATAAAGCCCGGACAATTCGCCCGGCAAATCCTTGTAAAGCGCCTCGTCGGCAAAGGCAGTGCTGCTCGCAAGCAGCAGTGCCGGCACAATATACTTGATCTTGGACATGGTTCTTCTCCCGGTTGATATGGCGCCCTCCTGCCGCCGGCGACGGTGACAGGGATTAGATTGAGGATGATGTGAATTCGGGTGCGCGGCGCGGGCACGGGCCGCGTCTTGATGCCGGAACTCCTCCCTTTTCCGGCACGTAAGCTTTCGTATATGATAATTATTTTCATATGCAATTCAATTTGGCAAGACCAGATGTGACCCTTGTGCCCCGCTAATCGAATTTTTTCGCGCGTGTATCGAGATGCCTGCCGTCATCCCCGGCATAGGGGTGTTGCGTGCAGGATGCGATAAGGCACGGTCGGCGTGTTTACTTAAATAATATAGTATGATTTTATTGCCGCCGGGCAGGAGCCCTTTTTTCGGGAGGAAGTTATGAAATCTACCAAAGCCATGTTTGGAGCGGGTGTTCTCGCGTCCATGCTCATCATGTCGTCCAGCGCCCTGGCGCAGACTGTCGGATTCTCGCAGATCGGATCCGAATCCGGTTGGCGTGCGGCGGAAACCACGCTGACGCTTCAGCAGGCCAAGGATCGCGGTATCGATCTGAAATTTGCCGATGCGCAGCAGAAGCAGGAAAACCAGATCAAGGCGCTGAAGTCGTTCATCGCCCAGGGCGTCGACGCCATCCTGATCGCACCGGTTGTCGCAACCGGTTGGGATTCCGTGCTGGAAGAAGCCAAGGAAGCCGAAATTCCGGTCATCCTGCTCGACCGCATGGTGGATTCGTCGGATGATCTGTATCTGACTGCCGTCGGGTCCGACCTGGTGCATGAGGGCAGCGTCGCCGGCCAGTGGCTGGTCGACACGCTTGCAGGCAAGGACTGCAACGTCGTCGAATTGCAGGGCACCACCGGCTCTTCACCGGCAATTGACCGCAAGAACGGGTTCGAGCAGGCGATTGCCGGCCATGACAACGTCAAGCTGATCCGCAGCCAGACCGGCGACTTTACCCGCACCAAGGGTAAAGAAGTCATGGAAAGCTTCCTCAAGGCCGAAGATAGCGGCAAGAACATCTGTGCGCTCTACGCGCATAATGATGACATGGCCGTCGGCGCCATCCAGGCAATCAAGGAAGCCGGTCTGAAGCCAGGCGAAGACATCCTGGTTGTTTCAATCGACGCCGTGCCGGACATTTTCCAGGCCATGGCAGCGGGTGAAGCCAATGCAACGGTGGAACTGACCCCGAACATGGCAGGTCCGGCCTTCGATGCGCTGGAAGCCTATATGAAGGACGGCACCATGCCGCCGAAATTTATCCAGACCGAGTCCAAGCTCTACACCATGAAAGACGACCCCATGGCTGTCTACGAGCAGAAGAAAGATCTCGGCTACTGAGATCCGGCAAAGGGCGGCCGGGGAATGCTCCGGCCGCCATTCTTGCCGGGGAGCTGATGTGCCATGATCTGCGCACAGAGGGATGATGAGACTTCAACTGTTCGGGAGGCCCAGATGCGGCAGAGCGACGCCAGTCCACCGCTGCTTCGCGCCCGGGGTGTACGCAAGATATTTCCAGGCACCATTGCGCTTGATGGCGTGGATTTTGCGCTTCAGGCCGGGGAAGTGCACGCGCTTCTGGGGGAAAATGGTGCCGGCAAGTCCACCCTGATCAAATGCCTGACCGGCGCCTATCGGCGCGATGGCGGCGAAATTCTGCTCGAGGGGACGGAAATCGATCCCAAGGGCACGATTGACGCCCAGGCCTACGGCATCGGCACGGTTTACCAGGAGGTCAATCTGCTGGCCAATCTGACGGTGGCGGAAAACCTGTCGCTCGGCCACCAGCCGACCCGGTTCGGCATGATCTCCACGCGCGCCATGAACATGCGGGCCCGCGAGATCCTGGCGCAATATGACCTGCAGATCGATGTGACGCGCAATCTGGGCAGCTATTCGGTCGCCGTGCAGCAGGTCATCGCCATTGCCCGCGCGGTCATGTTGTCGGGCAAGGTGCTTATTCTCGACGAGCCGACGGCAAGCCTCGACGCCCATGAAGTCCGGATGCTGTTTGACGTGGTCCGCTCGCTCAAGCAGCGCAGTCTCGGCATTGTCTTCATCTCGCATTTTCTCGACCAGATCTTCGAGATCTCCGACCGGATCACCGTGCTGCGCAATGGCCAGCTGGTCGGGACCGAAACCACCAGCGAGATCGACCGGGTCCATCTGGTCAATCTCATGCTGGGCCGGGAACTGGAGCAGGAAGTCCGGCCGCAGGGAAAGACCCACATGGCGGCCGGCGCGCCGCGGCTGAGTTTCACCGGCTTTGGCCGCAAGGGCAGCATCGAGCCGTTTGATCTTTCCATTCATGCCGGCGAAGTGGTCGGTGTTGCCGGTCTGCTGGGTTCAGGCCGCACCGAGACCGCCGAAGTGCTGTTTGGCGTGGCCCATCATGACAGCGGCGAGGCGAGGGGCGCTGACGGGACGGCGCTGCATCTGAATTCGCCCCGTGACGCGATCGCAGCCGGCTTCGGCTTCTGCCCCGAAGACCGCAAGACCGACGGGGTGATCGCCGATCTGAGCGTGCGTGAGAACATTGCGCTGGCCCTGCAGGCGCGGATTGGCTGGATGCGCCGCATTCCCGACCGCGAGCAGAAGGCCATGGCCAATGACTATATCCGCAAGCTCGACATCCGCACCTCCGACGCGGAAAAACCCGTCGGCCTGCTGTCGGGCGGCAACCAGCAGAAGGTGATGCTGGCGCGGTGGCTGGTGACCAATCCCTCCTTTCTCATTCTCGACGAGCCGACCCGGGGCATCGATGTCGGCGCCCATGCCGAGATCATCCGCCTGATCGAAGGGCTGTGCGTCGAAGGCATGTCGTTGCTGGTGATCTCGTCCGAACTCGATGAGCTTGTCGCCTACAGCCATCGGGTCATCGTCGTGCGTGACCGGCACCATGTCGCCGAACTGGTCGGCGGCGAGATCACCACCGACAATATGGTCCGCGCCATCGCCGCGCCTGAAAAGGAGATCGTCACGTGACCGGGCTTGCCCCTTTTCTGCGCAGGATCCTGCCGCAACTGATCACGCTGGCCGTCATCGTCGGGCTGATTTCCTTCGTCTATCCCGGCTTCTTCGAGATCTCGATTGCCAATGGCCGGCTTTATGGCAGCCCGATCGACATCCTCAATCGTGGCGCCCCGGTGGCGCTGCTTGCCATCGGCATGACCCTGGTGATCGCCACGCGCGGCATCGATCTCTCGGTCGGCGCGGTGATGGCCATTTGCGGCGCCATGGCCGCCTGGGGAATCACCGAAGGCTATGGCCTGGCGGCCACCCTGGCGATGGCGCTGGCTGCGGGTCTTTTGTGCGGGTTGTGGAACGGCATTCTGGTGGCGGTGCTGGGCATTCAGCCGATTGTCGCGACGCTGATCCTGATGGTGGCGGGACGCGGCATCGCGCAGCTGATCACCGAGGGCGCCATCCTGACCTTCAACGACGAAGGGCTGATCTTCTTCGGTTCCGGATCGCTGTTCACCATCCCCACGCCGGTGATCATCGGCGTGCTGGCCGGCGCGCTGGTGACGCTGATCGTGCGGCGCTCGGCGCTGGGCATGCTGATCGAGGCGATCGGGATCAATCTGCGCGCCAGCACATTGGCCGGGGTCAATACCCGCGTTCTGCTGATCGCGGTCTACATGACCTCGGGCCTGTGTGCCGCGCTGGCCGGGATCATCGCCGCAGCCGATATTCGCGGCGCCGATGCCAACAATGCCGGATTGTGGCTGGAACTCGATGCGATCCTGGCGGTGGTCGTGGGTGGCACGTCGCTGCTTGGCGGCCGGTTCTCGCTGATTGCCTCGCTGATCGGCGCGCTGATCATTCAATCCATCAATACCGGCATTCTGCTGTCGGGGTTTCCGCCCGAGTTCAACCTGATCATCAAGGCGGTCATCATCCTGATCATTCTGGTTCTGCAATCTCCGACGATGCGAACTGTGCTGGTGTTTTTCAGCCGTGAACCGGCTGTCGCGGCCGAGCCCGAGAAAGAAACGGTGGTCCCATGAACGCGCGCTTTCTGCCCCTGCTTGCCACGCTGGCGATCTTTCTGGTGGCCTATGCGATCTGCTACGCACAATATCCGGCAATGCTGTCGACGCGGGTGATCGGCAATCTGCTGACCGACAATGCCTTTTTGGGCATCGTTGCGGTCGGCATGACCTTCGTCATCATTTCGGGCGGCATCGATCTGTCGGTCGGATCGGTGATCGCATTCTCGGGCGTGTTCATTGCCGTGATCCTGCGCGACACCGGCCTACACCCGCTGGCCGTCTTCGCGCTCCTGCTGATGCTGACGACCCTGTTTGGCGCGGCCATGGGAGCGATCATCCATTTTCTGGAAATGCCGCCCTTCATCGTCACCCTGGCCGGGATGTTCCTGGCCCGCGGCATGGCCTATGTGCTGTCGATCGATGCGGTGCCGATCACGCATGAGTATTACGACTACCTGCAACGCCTGTATTGGCTGATGCCCGGCAAGGGCCGGCTGACGCTGATCGGCGGGCTGATGCTCTTGGTGTTTGCCGGCGGCATGGTTCTGGCGCACCGCACCCGCTTCGGCATGAATGTCTATGCGATCGGCGGCGGCGCCCACACCGCCGGGCTGATGGGGGTGTCGCTGGGGCGCACCACGATCGCGATTTATGCGCTTTCGGGACTGCTGGCAGGTTTGGCGGGGATCGTGTTTTCCATCTACACATCCGCGGGCTATTCGCTGGCGACGGTTGGCGTCGAGCTTGATGCGATTGCCGCGGTCGTCATCGGCGGGACATTGCTGACCGGAGGCAGCGGATTTGTCGCGGGCTCATTGATTGGCGTTCTGATCATGGGTCTTATACAGACCTACATCATCTTCGACGGAACGCTGTCGAGTTGGTGGACCAAAATTCTGATCGGCATGTTGCTTTTCGCATTTATTGTATTGCAGAAGGGCCTTGTCTGGACAACGGGCAAGAGACGCGCAGCCGGGGGTAGAACCGGCCAAGGAGAACACGGTTGCTCACTTCCACATTTTCCGGACGCGCAAGTCGCAGCCAGCACTCCTTTGTCGTCAACGAGCTTGGCAAGGAGATCGTCCTGGGAACCTATGCCTGTGGAACCCTGCTGCCCAAGGACAACGAGCTGGAGGAACGTTTCGGGGTCTCCCGCACGGTGCTGCGCGAGGCGATGAAGACACTCACGGCCAAGGGCATGATTGTGCCCAAGGCCCGCATCGGCACGCGGGTCACCAACCGCTCGCACTGGAACATGTTCGATGCCGATGTTCTGGTCTGGCACATCGAGACCGGCGTCGACGTGACCTTTCTCAGGCATCTCTCCGACATGCGGCACGCGATCGAGCCCTATGCCGCCCGGCTGGCTGCACAGCGGGCCAGCAAGGACGAGATCGCCGAGCTCTACAAATATGCCGACGAGATGAGCAACGCTGATTCCAACGAGAATTTCGCGCTCGCGGATCTGAAATTCCATCTCGCCTTGCATGGGGCGTCGGGCAATCCGTTCATGTTGTCGGTGGGCAATCTGATCGAGGCGGCGCTGGTGACCAGCTTCAAGATGAGCTCGCCCTATGGCGAGGCCGACCGGCATGTCGCCACTGCGAACCGGCACCGCCTGATCGTCGAGGCAATCGAGCGAAAGGACGCGGATGCGGCCTCCTCCGCCATGGAGCAGGTGATCAAGGAAGGTTTTGAAAGGCTGTCCAGCAAGCTGTCGTGATCCGGCAGGCTGACCTGCCGGACTGGTTCTCAGAGCTCGACCAGCGCACCTCGCCTGGTGATCACCCGGGCCGCCAGGGCCGAGCCCGCGGCAATCGCCGTCCCGAGATCGGTGCAGTCGAGATAGCTGGCCAGAAATGCGGCATTGAAGCTGTCGCCGGCAGCGGTCGAATCGACGACATTGTCGACCTTCGCCGGGGTGAAGCTGCCGGTCTGCCCGCGACAGAGCGACAGCACCTCGCCGCCGCCATTCTTGACCACAATCAGCGGCACGCCGGCGCCGGAATAGCGGCTGGCGGTGTCAGACGGTGTCGCATCGCCAAAGAAGGTCGCCTCGTCCTCGAATGAGGGAAGCAGGATGTCGCTGACGCCCGCGGCCGCCATCACCGTCTGCCGCATGGTCTCGGAGCTGTCCCACAGGCGCAATCGCAGGTTCGGGTCGAATGCGACGGTGGCGCCGTTGCGCCGGGCTGTGGCCAGCGCGTCAAACAGCGCCGTGCGGCTTTGCGGTGACAGGATCGCCAGGGTGATGCCCGAGAGGTAGATCAGGCTGGCACTGGCCAGTGCCGCGTCGAGCAAGCCGGTATCATTGGCCAGCCGGCGTGCCGCCGAATCCGAGCGCCAATAGGCAAAGCTGCGCTCGCCATTGTCGAGCTGGATGAGGTAGAGCCCGACGGTGCAGCCCGGCACTTTCCGGATGAACTCGGTCTCGATCCCGGCATCGGCGATGAAGCTGGCCATCCGTCCCGAAATGGCGTCGTCGCCGACCGCGGTGAGATAGGCGACATCCCAGTCCGGATTGAAGATCTTGCGCGCATACCAGGCGGTGTTGAGCGTGTCGCCGGCAAAGCCCAGGCTGTAGGTGCCGTCGGCCGTGGGCGCCATTTCGACCATGCATTCGCCTATCGACAGGAACCGGCGCGTCATGTGTCGGGCTCGTCGGCGAAATAGCGAAGATGGTCAGCCCTTATGCGCACGATCTGCTCCTTGATGCGTGAGAGGTGGATGCGCATGTGGTGCATCGCCTGGGTTTCGTCGCGGGCCCGGATGGCCTCCATCACCTTCAGATGGTCGTTGAACGCATCCTGGGAGGCGAAGGACAGGGACAGGAATCGCACCCGGTCCATATGCGCCTTGTTTTCGCGGATGATGTCCCAGGCAAAGCTCAGCCCGGCGCGTTCGCAGATTTCCTTGTGGAACTGGTCGTCAAAGCCGTGAAAGGCGACCGGATCATTGTCCTTGACCGCCTGGCGCTGCTTTTCAAGGATCACATCCAGGGCGGCGTGGTCGTCCTCGGTGAGAATCCGGCAGGCGGTGCGCACGGTTTCGGCTTCGATGGCGCTGCGCACAAAGCGCGCCTGCAGCACGCCGATCGAGGAAATCTGCGAAACCATGGTCGAGCGTTGTGGCCGGATCGACAGGAAACCGAGCTTCGACAGGCGGTAGAATGCATCCCGGACCGGCTGTCGTGACACGCCGAGCGCCTTGGCGACTTCCGCCTCCGACATCTTGGTTCCCGGCGGCAGTTCCAGCAGAAGGATCTGACTGTGCAATTCCTCAAATACGGTGTCGGCGACCGAGGGTCGGTTGAGTGGTTCAAGGGCCCGCAATGGGGACGATACGGACATACAAGCACTCCGTTGACTCGGTAAGAATACTAGCATATTACATTACTAGCATGATTGAAAGGCCTATCCGATTAGGCATCCTGGGGAGGAGAATTCCGGCAATGTTGCTCGCTGATAGATTGTTTCCTGTTGACCCGCAAACGCGGGGAATCGCGCGCGCACTCTACCAGACCGTTGCCGAATTGCCGATCATCAGCCCGCATGGCCACACCGATCCGCGCTGGTATGCCGAAAACGAGGCCTTTTCCGACCCGGCGCAATTGTTCGTCACCCCGGATCACTACGTCTTCCGGATGCTGCACTCGCAGGGCGTCAGTCTCGAAAGCCTTGGCGTTCCAAGGGCCGATGGCGGGCAAACCGAAACCGACGGACGCAACATCTGGCGGCTGCTGGCTGAGAATTATCACCTGTTTCGCGGCACGCCCTCGCGGATGTGGCTCGATCACGCATTTGAGGACCTGTTCGACCTCACCGAGCGCTTGTCGAAGGAGACGGCGGACCAGAGCTATGATCATATCGCCGAGTGTCTGGCAAAACCCGAATTCCGCCCGCGGGCCCTGTTCGAGCGTTTCAATATCGAGGTGATCGCCACCACCGAAAGCCCGCTTGACGATCTGCGCTGGCACCGGATGATCCGCGACAGCGACTGGACCGGTCGGGTGGTGACGGCCTACCGGCCCGACGCCGTGATTGATCCGGAATTTGCAGGATCTCGCCGACAATGTCGCGCAATTCGGCGCGCTGACGGGCGAAGACAGCTCGACCTGGGAGGGCTATCTTCAGGCTCACCGGATCCGCCGCGCCTATTTCAAGGAATTCGGCGCAACCTCATCGGATCATGGCCATCCGTCCGCCCGGACCGAAAATCTGGCGCCGGTCGAGGCGGCGGGGCTGTTTGTCAAGGCGCTCAAAGGGACCTGCACCGCCGAGGAGGCGGATGCCTTTCGCGGTCACATGCTCACCGAAATGGCGCGGATGAGCCTCGACGATGGGCTCGTGCTGCAGATCCACCCGGGCAGTTTCCGCAATCATTCGGATCCGATCATGTCAGCCTTCGGTCGCGACAAGGGCTTCGATATTCCCACCCGGACCGATTATGTGCGGGCGCTGAAGCCGCTGCTGGATGCGGTCGGGCTGGAGAAGGATCTCTCGATCATCGTGTTTACGCTCGACGAGACCAGCTATGCCCGCGAACTGGCGCCGCTCGCCGGCGCCTATCCGGCGCTGAAGCTCGGCCCGGCCTGGTGGTTCCATGACAGCCCCGAGGGCATGCGCCGTTTCCGCGAAATGACCACGGAGACCGCGGGGTTCTACAACACCGTCGGGTTCAATGACGACACCCGCGCCTTCTGTTCGATTCCGGCCCGTCACGACGTGGCCCGGCGGGTGGATTGCGCTTATCTCGCCACGCTGGTCGCCACGGGACGACTGGCCGAGGATGAGGCATTCGAGGTCGCTCACGACCTCGCATACCGGCTTGCCAAGCAAGCCTATCGGCTCTGAGAGCCATTTCTGGGAGGAAAATGAAGATGAGACTGATCAAAACGCTTACAGGCATGTTGCTGGCAACGGCCGCCATGGCAATGGCAGCCGGAGCCTGCGAAACCACGCTCAAGTCGTCCGACACGCATCCGGATGGCTATCCGACAGTTGAAGCCGTCAAGGCAATGTCGAAATCGCTCGAAGAGCGCACCGACGGCCGGCTCTGCATCGAGATATTCCACTCGGCCCAGCTGGGCGAGGAAAAGGACACCATCGAGCAGACCCAGTTCGGCGCGATCGACCTCAACCGGGTGAGCCTTGGACCCTTCAACAACATCATCGAAGAGACACAGATCCCGTCGCTGCCTTACATCTTCCGTTCGGTCGAGCACATGCACACGGTGATGGACGGCCCGATCGGCCAGGAAATCCTTGATGCCTTTGCCGAGCACGATCTGATCGGCCTGGGCTTCTACGATGGCGGATCGCGCAGCTTCTACAACAAGGAGAAGCCGATCAAGTCGATGGAAGACCTCAAGGGCATGAAGTTCCGTGTCATGCAGTCGGACATGTTTGTCGACATGGTCAGCGCCTTGGGCGCCAATGCGACGCCGCTGCCTTACGGCGAAGTCTATTCGTCGATCCAGACCGGCGTTATCGACGGTGCCGAAAACAACTGGCCGTCCTATGACACGTCGGGCCATTTCGAAGTGGCGAAATACTACACGCTCGACCAGCATCTGATCGTGCCGGAAGTCCTGGTGATGTCGAAGAAGTCCTGGGACAAGCTGAGCCCGGAAGACCAGGTCGCGGTCAAGGCTGCAGCCAGGGATTCCGTGCCCGTGATGCGCGAGCTCTGGGTCGCCCAGGAAAAGAAGTCCGAAGAAAAGGTCCGGGCTGCCGGCAGTGAAATCATTACCGACATCGACAAGACCCCGTTCATCGAAGCGATGAAGCCGGTGTACGAGAAATATGTCACGTCCGAAAAGCTCAAGGACATGGTCGCCCGCATTCAGGCAACCGAATAGTCTGACAGGCGGCCCGTGGGAGAAATCCCGCGGGCCGGTTTTTTTGGTGGAGGGGTGGTCGTGCAGGACCGGATGATAAGCGTGGCGCGGGTGACCAGCGTCATGGCAAGGGTGTCGCTCTGGGTGTCGGGAGCCGGTCTGGTGCTGATGACAGTCCTGATCGCCTGCCAGGTATTCTGGCGCTATGTGCTCAACGACAGTATTTCCTGGACCGAGCCGGGATCGGTGATGATCATGGGCTGGTTCATTTTCCTCGGGGCCGCTGTGGGCATCCGGGAAGGCTATCACTTGTCCTTCGACATCCTGCTGCACGTCGTGTCGCACAGGGTGAAGCTGATGCTGCATACCACCTCGGATATCGTGGTGATCGCCTTTGGCGCGGGCATGGTGGTCTATGGCACTCAGCTGGCGATCAACGCCGCGCCCAATGTGCTTCCGAGCCTCGGAATATCCGGGGCGTTTGATTTCATGCCCATCGTGGCCGGCGGCGTGCTGGTGGTCCTGTTCTCGATAGAACGGATCGCCCGGCGCATGGCCGGCATGCCAACCGCACGCTTCGGTGAAACCGAGATCGAGGATTGAGACGATGGAACTCTGGGTACTTTTCGGCACCTTCGTGGTGCTGCTGCTGATCGGCACGCCGGTCGCCTTTTGCCTCGGCGTGTCGAGCTTTGCCACGATCGCCTATCTCGGCCTGCCGCCGGTGGTGGTGTTCCAGCGGATGAATTCGGGTGTCTCGGTGTTCGCGCTGATGGCGATCCCGTTCTTCATCTTTGCCGGCGACCTGATGGTGCGCGGCGACATCGCCCGGCGGCTGGTTGCGCTGGCCGGCGCCCTGGTCGGCCATCTGCGCGGTGGCCTGGGCCAGGTCAATATTCTCGCCAGCGTCATGTTCGGAGGCGTCTCCGGCTCGGCTGCGGCCGATGCCAGTGCCGTCGGCGGGCTGATGGTGCCGCAGATGAAGGAGCGCGGCTATGATGTCGACTATGCCGTCAACATCACCGTGGTCGGCTCGATCATCGCGCTGATGATCCCGCCCTCGCACAACATGATCATCTATTCGATCTCGGCAGGCGGCAAGATCTCGATCGCCGACCTGTTCACCGCCGGCATCATTCCCGGCGCCGTGCTGGCATTGTCGCTGATGGTGGCTGCCTATTTCGTCGCCAAGAGCCGCGGCTACCCGACCGAACCGTTTCCCGGCGGCCGCGCCATGCTCGGGCTGCTTGCCAATGCGGTGCCCGGCCTGGTCCTGGTCGCGATCATCTTCGGCGGGGTGCGCTCGGGCATTTTCACCGCGTCGGAATCCTCCAACATCGCCGTGGTCTACGCGATGTTCGTCACCTTCTTTGTCTACCGATCGCTAAGCTGGGCCGATTTCGTCGCCGCCACCATGGCCGCGGTGCGCACCACGGCGATGGTGCTGATGGTGATCGGTTGCGCCGGGGCCTTCGGCTGGTTGCTGGCCTATACCCGGGTGCCGGCCTCGATGGTGATGATGCTCAAGGGCATTTCCGACAATCCGATCGTCATCCTGCTGCTGATGAACCTGGTGCTGCTGGTGCTGGGCACATTCATGGACATGTCGCCGCTGATCGTCATCACCACACCGATCTTCCTGCCCGTGGCGGTCGCCTTCGGCGTCGATCCGGTGCATTTCGGCGTTATCCTGGTGCTCAATCTGGGCATCGGCCTGTGCACGCCACCGGTGGGGGCGGTGCTGTTCGTCGGATGCGCGGTGGGCAAGATCCCGATCTGGCAGGCAATGCGCACGATCTGGCCGTTCTATGGCGCAGCATTCGCCACGCTGATGCTCGTCACCTATATCCCGCAGCTGTCCCTGTGGCTGCCTGCCCAGTTCCATTGAGGTTCCCATGATCAAGAAATTTCCAGAAGTGCCTGCCGATCCAGGCGTGACCCGGCAGGTGTTGAGCGACAGTCCGGAGCTGATGGTGGTGGCGTTCCGGTTCCAGACCGAAGGGGCGGAAGGCAAGCTGCACAATCATCCGCATGTGCAATCCACCTATGTCGAGTCCGGGCGCTTTTCCTTCACCGTGGCGGAGGAGACATTCGAGGTGGCCCGCGGCGACAGCTTCGTCATCCCGTCCAATGCCGTGCATGGCTGCAAGTGTCTGCAGCCCGGGACCCTGATCGACACATTCACGCCGCGCCGTGACGATTTTCTGACTTCCAACTCCTGAAGGGAGATTTCTCATGCTGACAGTTGAAACCCGCCACGCCATTGACCCGGCCACGGCCAAGGGCCTCGATACCACAGGGCTGCGGTCGCATTTTCACGCCGGCGGTCTGTTTGCTGATGGCGAAATCCGCCTCCTCTACACCCATTATGACCGGATGATCGTCGGCGGCGCCGTTCCTGCCGGCGGCAAGCTGACGCTTGACAGGGTCGAGGAAAGTGGCACGCCGTCGATCCTCGACCGCCGCGAGATGGGCATCCTCAATATCGGCGACAGCGGCACCGTGTCTCGCCGGCGGCACCGACTACGAGGTCAACAAGGGCGATGTGCTCTATCTCGGCATGGGATCGGGCGCGGTGACGTTCTCCGGCAATGGCCGCTTCTACGTGCTTTCTGCGCCGGCGCACCGGAGCTGCCCGAGCAAGCTGATCCGCATCGAGGATGCGCGCCGGGTCGAAATGGGCTCGGCCGAAACTTCGAACGAACGCGTCATCCTGCAGTTCCTGCATCCGGAAGTGGCTGACAGCTGCCAGTTGCTGATGGGCTACACCCAGTTTGCCTCGGGCTCGGTCTGGAACACCATGCCGGCGCATCTGCATGACCGCCGCATGGAGGCCTATCTCTATTTCGAACTCGGACCGGAGCAGCGGGTGTTCCATTTCATGGGCCAGCCGGACGAGACCCGGCACATCGTCATGGCCAATGAAGAGGTGGTGATCTCGCCGCCCTGGTCGATCCATTGCGGGGCAGGGACCGGCGCCTACACCTTCTGCTGGGCGATGGCCGGCGACAATGTCGATTTCACCGACATGGACATGGTCGCCATGGGAGATCTTCGGTGAACCCATTTTCGCTGTCCGGCAAAACCGTGCTGGTCACAGGAGCCAATACCGGCATCGGCCGAGCCACGGCCATCGCCATGGGCAGGGCGGGCGCCGCGGTCATTTGCGCGGGGCGAAGGTCCAGTGCAAAGACCCTGGCCGAGATCCCGGATGGCCGCGAGATCCTGCTCGATTTTTCCGATCCGATGGCGGCGCGTGACGTGTTTTGCGAGAACCACATCGACATTCTGATCAACAATGCCGGGATCATCCGGCGCAGCGATGCCGTCGATTTTAGCGAGGCGGACTGGGACGATGTCGTCGACATCAATCTGAAGGCGGTGTTCTTCACCACCCAGGCCTTCGCCCGAGCCGTGTTCGAACGCAGGGGCACCGGCAGCGTGGTCAATGTTGCCTCGCTGCTGTCATTTCAGGGCGGTATCCGGGTGGCCTCCTATACAGCCGCCAAACACGGTGTGGCCGGCGTCACCAAGGCGCTTGCCAATGAGTGGGCGGCCAGCGGCATCAATGTCAATGCGATTGCGCCGGGCTATATCGCCACCAACAACACCGAAGCACTCAGAGACGATCCGGACCGGAACCAGGCAATTCTGGATCGCATTCCCGCCGGACGCTGGGGCGAGCCCGACGATATCGGCGCAGCCGCGGTTTTCCTGGCGTCACCGGCCGCAAAGTATATTCATGGTGCTGTATTGAACGTAGATGGAGGCTGGCTTGCCCGCTGAAATGGAAAGACTGGGTCGCAGCAAGGACCGTCCGAAACCGAAATCCGGAATTGTCCATCTCGGGCTCGGAGCCTTCTTCCGGGCGTTCGGCGCGATCTATATCGATGACGCGGTGCGGGTGTCCGGCGGCGACTGGGGCATTGTCGGCGTCAGCCTGCAGAGCCCGGGGACGCGCGACAAGCTTGCGCCGCAGGATTTCGTCTACACCACCGTGTCACAGGACCCCGATGGCGGCGAGACGTTCCGCAGAATCGAAATCCTGGAAACGGTGCTGGTTGCGCCGGAAGATCCCGACGCTGTGCTTGCCCGGATGACCGATCCTGCCATCCGCATTGTCACTCTGACGGTGACGGAAAAGGGCTATTGCCATGATCCGGCCAGCGGCCGGTTGAATTTTTCCCATCCCGACATCGAGCATGACCTGACCCACGCAAAGCCCAGAACCGCGATCGGCTATCTTGTCCGGGCATTGCAGCGGCGGCGCGATGCCGGCGATCCGCCGTTTACGGTGCTGACCTGCGACAATCTTCCCGAAAACGGCAAGCTGGTGCGCGGCGTGGTGCTGGATTTCGCCCGTGCGCTCGACCCGGAGCTTGCCGGCTGGATCGAAACCGAAGGCCGGTTCCCCTCGACCATGGTCGACCGCATCACGCCTGCGACCAAGCCCGAGGACGTTGAGCGCTTGGCCCAGAAAATCGGTATTCGCGACGAAGCGCCGGTGCTGTGCGAACCTTTCCGGCAATGGGTGGTGGAGGATGATTTCGTTCCGGCCTACGACGGGGCGGAGGCCTATCCTGATCTGGCCGCGGCCGGTGTCGAGATGGTGGCCGACGTGACGCCGTTCGAACACATGAAGCTCAGAATGCTCAATGGCACCCATTCCTCGCTTGCCTATCTGGGCTATCTCGCAGGCCATGAGACCATCGCCGAGACCGTGGCGGACCCGGTGTTTGCAGGATTTGCCAAACGGCTGTGGCAGGAGGAAATCATGCCCTCCTTCAGCCCGCCCGAAGGGGTGAACCTGGCCGATTATGCCGACGCCCTGTTCAAGCGTTATTCCAACCCGGCGATCCGCCACCGCACCTGGCAGATCGCCATGGATGGCAGCCAGAAACTGCCGCAACGCATTCTCGGCACCATCGCCGACAACCTGGCCGCCGGACGGGCAAGCCCCGGCCTGATGCTCGCGGTTGCGGCATGGATGCGCTATGTCGGCGGCGTCGACGAAAAGGGCCAGTCGATCGAGGTCAAGGACCCGCTGGCCGGGCGGCTGCGCGGCCTGTCGGATGCGGCAGAAACACCGGCCGAAAAGGTGGCCGCCTTGCTCTCGGTGCGGGAGATTTTCAGTGCCGAGCTGGCTGCGCAATTGCTGGAACCGGTCACTCACGCCTATCAGGAATTGTGCCGCCTTGGTGCGCGGCGAGCTGCAGAGGACATCACATGAAGGAAAGCTGGCGCTGGTATGGTCCGCTCGACAGGATCTCGCTCGGTGAGGTTGCGCAGACCGGCGCAAGCGGCATTGTCACCGCCCTGCACGAGATCGCCTATGGCGAGGTCTGGCCCCGCGCGGCGATTGCCGAACGCAAGGCCGGCCTGACGGCTGCCGGGTTCGACTGGGTTGTGGTGGAAAGCCTGCCAATTCACGAGCGCATCAAGCGCAATGACGGCGATTTGTCGGAGCTGTTTGCCAATTACCGGCGATCCATGGCCAATCTCGCGGCCGAGGGCATCACCACGATCTGCTACAATTTCATGCCATTGCTGGACTGGACCCGGACCGACCTTGCTGCCCCGGTTGCCAATGGCGGCACCTGCCTGCGGTTTTCCGCGCCCAGGATGGCTGCGCTGGAGCTCTACATGTTGGGCCGCGATGCCGCGCGGAACGACTATCCGGCCGATGTGATCAAGGCCGCCGAGCGCTGGTTCCAGGCCTCCTCCGATGCCGATCGCGGCGAATTGATGCGCTCGGTGATGTCGGGCCTGCCGGGCGCTTATGACCGTTACGACGCGGACGGGCTGAAGACGGCATTGAAGCAGTATGAAGGCATCGACCGTCAGGCGCTGCGGGACAACTACAAGCAGTTTCTCGAGGAAATCATTCCGACGGCCGAGGAGCTCGGCATGCGGATGTGTGTTCACCCCGACGATCCGCCGCGCGACATTCTGGGCTTGCCGCGGATCGTCTCCGACGCCGATGACATCGCCTGGATCCTGGGCGCCGTCGACAGTCCGGCCAACGGCCTGACCCTGTGTGCGGGATCGCTAGGCGCCAATCCGGACAATGACGTGCCTGCGATCGCGCGGAAATTCGCTTCGCGCATCTGGTTTGCGCATCTGCGCAATGTGCGCAAGGACGCCGACGGTTCGTTCGAGGAAGCGGAGCATCTTGCGGGCGATACCGACATGGTCGACCTGGTTGCCGCGCTCTTGCAGGAAGAGGCGCGGCGCCGTTCCGCCGGGGAAATGCAATGGGAAATCCCGTTCCGGCCCGATCACGGCCATGAATTGCTCGACGATGCGGCGCGCAACACCCATCCGGGCTATCCGCTGGTCGGCCGCATGCGCGGCCTTGCCGAACTGCGCGGCGTCGTTGCCAGCCTGTCCCACCCCCGGCATGGCAGTCACTGAGACCGGTCGCCTGCCGGATCGCCGGCTCGTGTCAGAGGCTCATCTCGATCATGCTGGTCTCCTTCACCGTTTCCATGACGGCGAAGGAATGGGTCTGCATGACCGACGGCAGCTTGCTGATCCGTTCGCCGAGCAGTTCGCGGAACTGGGTGATGTCGCGGGTGCGCACCTTCAGCATGTAGTCGAAGGGGCCGGCAATCATCAGGCAGCTTTGAACTTCGGGAATGAGCCGTACCGCCCGGTTGAAGTCCTCGAGGGAGCTGTCGCTGGTCTTTGACAGGTTCACATGCACGATCATGACATGGCCCATATCCACTTCGCCGGGATCGATCTTGGCGCTGTAGCCGGTGATGATGCCGTCGCGCTCGAGCCGTTTGACGCGTTCGGAGCAGGGCGTCTTGGTCAGGTGCACGCGGTCGGCAAGATCAACAATGGACTGTCTGCCATGTGTCTGCAGTTCATTGACGATGCGGCGATCAATGGGGTCCAAATTCCTTCGCATATGGTCTTTTTTCCTTAGATATCCTGTTTTGTGGCCAATTGTTTTGAATATGGACCAAGAAAAGGTCCATTGACTAGTCTTTTCGACTAAAGTTGTTGGGCGGGGTGTCCGCATTGCATCTGTGATTCTGCGCCGGGGATGAATTTTTTGTTGGCAGTGTTGCGTTGTTTGGCCGACAGTCGGTGTGGTTAAGAAAACGATAAGAGAGGGACATGAAATGACAACTAAACTGGTTGTTGGCCTTGATGGCCACGGGTCAGGCGAGCGCGCCCTGGCCTATGCCGAACGGTTGGCCAAGCTCATCGGCGATTGCGAATTGATGATCGTCTATGTGGTGGAATGGTCGCCCTATTCCTTCCAGACGGCGGAAGAAAACGCCCAGCGCCACAAGCGCCGTGAAGAAGAGATCTCGACCGCGACTCAGCGGGTCATCGATCCGGCCGTTGCGAAGGTGCATGCGAGCGGGCTCAAGGCCACCGGCAAAGTGCGGCATGGCGATGTCGCATCGATCCTGATGAGCATCGCGGAAGAGGAAAAGGCCGAGCAGATTGTTGTGGCCCGGTCATCTGAAGGCGGTTTTGCCAAACGTTTCTTCGGCAGCGCGACCTCCAATCTTGTGATGCACGCGCCCGTGCCGGTCACCGTTGTCAATTGAGGGTATTATCATGATGCTTTTTAGAAAAATGATGCTGTTGGCACTTTCAACAGCCGGGCTTGCAGGCGCTGCCCAGGCGCAGGAAGCCATGACCCTCGACCAGAAGGTCAACGAGATTTTCGCGGCCGTCACCGGGCCCTTCGTCAACCTCATCTTCGCACCGCTTCCGGGTACCAGCTTTCCCTGGATCGTGATGTGGCTGGTGATTGCTGCCTCGATCTTCACGATCTATTTCGGCTTCGTCCAGTTCCGGTTCTTTGGTCATGCCATCGGCCTGGTGAAGGGCGACTATTCCGATCCCAATGATGCGGGTGAGGTCAGCCACTTCCAGGCGCTGGCAACTGCGTTGTCAGGCACCGTGGGGCTTGGCAACATCGCCGGTGTGGCGGTTGCCGTTGGCATCGGCGGACCCGGCGCGACGTTCTGGATGATCCTTGCCGGATTGCTCGGCATGGCGTCCAAGTTCACCGAATGTACGCTCGGTGTGAAATACCGCAACGAATATGAGGACGGCACGGTTTCCGGCGGTCCGATGTATTACATCTCCAAGGGCTTCAAGGAACTGGGTCTTCCCGGCGGCAAGTTCCTGGCGGTGATGTTCTCGATCTTCTGTATTCTCGGCGCGCTCGGCGGCGGCAACATGTTCCAGGCCAACCAGGCACATGCCCAGATTTCCGGCATTGTCGGTGACTATCCGGGCTGGATCACGGGCATTGTCTTCGCAGCAGTGGTCTTTGCGGTCATCGTCGGCGGCATCAAGTCGATCGCCAATGTCACCGAGAAGGTTGTTCCGTTCATGGGGATTCTCTATGTCGGCGCAGCGCTGGTCATCCTGCTGGTGAACTACGACAAGATCGGCTGGGCCTTTGGCCAGATCTTCGGCGGCGCCTTTACCGGCCTCGGCGTTGCTGGCGGCTTTGTCGGCGCCCTGATCCAGGGCTTCAAGCGGGCAGCCTTTTCCAACGAAGCCGGTGTCGGCTCGGCGGCAATCGCCCACTCCGCGGTCAGGACCAAGGAGCCGATCACCGAAGGCTTCGTGTCGCTTCTCGAACCCCTGATCGACACCGTCGTGATCTGCACGATGACCGCGCTGGTCATCACCATCTCGCAGCAACTGATCGTCGATCAGGCCACAGGGCTCTATGTGCTCAATGAAGCCGGGACGTCGATCGCCACTGTCGGCGATGTCAGCGGCGTTGCCCTGACCTCGGCAGCATTTGGATCCGCGATCAGCTGGTTCCCATATGTGCTGGCCATCGCGGTGGTGCTGTTTGCCTTCTCGACCATGATCTCCTGGTCCTATTACGGGCTGAAGAGCTGGACCTACCTGTTCGGCGAAGGCAAGAACTCGGAGCTGACCTTCAAGGTCATCTTCTGCGTGTTCATCGTTATCGGTGCGGCAGCAAGCCTCGGCCCGGTCATCGACTTCTCCGATGCCGCAATCTTTGCCATGGCCGTGGTCAACATCTTCTGCCTCTACTTCCTGATGGGACTGGTGAAGAAGGAGCTTAATTCCTACGCGACACGGCTCAAGGCCGGCGAGATCCGCAGGTTCAAGCACTAGTGGTGCGATCCTGACAGATGGCTTTCATTTGTCAGGAGATATCGCCGCACCAGATCAACAGGCAAGCTTGATCGCGAAAACATGATGGGCGGCTCACGCGCGCCCATCAGAGATCCGGCGTCAGCGCGAAAGCACTGGCGCCGTTTTCATGTTACCGTCTTGAATTGCCGCAACGCATGCCTTGCCATGCGCGTCATTGTCCCGACAGGTGCTTGCGGGCGCTGGCGAGCAGGCGGCGGTGGATGTGGGAATGGCGGTTGCGCAGATGCACCGCGAAATAGACCGATTGGGGGATGCGTGGTGCACCCCTGACAAAACCGAAACTGCCTGAGGCCACCATTTCCTCGGCGGAATCCTCCAGCACGTAAGCGGTGCCGCCCAGAGCCAGGAGCAGACCGCACACGGTGATGTTCTGTCCGCTCGAGAGCGGCGTTTCGGCCAGATTGGCGACGATCTGACGGTGCACCTTCTCGAATGCCGGCGAATAGCTGGTGAAGATGTAGCTTTGCGGCTCGATGTCGTTGAGGTGCACCGCCGTCGAGCTGATCATCCGGTAGGCGAGTTCGCCGATGTGTTCATAATGCAGATCGGGCAGGTTCTTCGGGGTGAACATGATCGACAGATCGATTTCGCCAGCCAGCAGGTCGATGCTCATCTGGTTGGAAAAATCGAGATCGATGTAGAAGGCAGCATCGGGCAGGACTTTCCTGAACCCGCTCACCCAGTCGGCGATGTGGCTGGAGGCCAGATCATGCTGCATGCCGATCCGCATCGAATGGGCGAAATTGCCTGTGTTTTGCACCGACCGCCGCGCTTCGGTCCATTGGTGGCGCAAGGTGCGGGCATGATCGAGCAGCTTGAAGCCCGCCGGCGTCGGCTGGGTCCCGGCGCGGCTTCGCGTAAACAGCTTGCGCCCAAGCGTGGTTTCCAGCGCCTGGATGCGGCCGGATACGGTTGACTGGGTCAGGTTCAGCCGCTCGGCGGTGCGGTTGAAGCTGTTGGTTTCCATCAGGTCGAGGAAAGTTTCCAGATGCTCGATTTGCATGGCCGACCCTTTGAATTTGCTGCTCTGCACCCTAATCGGATTTTCCGATTAATAAAGGCTTTTCGGCACAATAGCGCAACTGCAAACCGCACCTGATACTCGCCTCATTCGAACTGTTGCAGGAGAGACGTGTGGGCGAGATTGCAGGACATGCACGGGTGGTCATCATCGGAGGGGGCGTGGTCGGAGTCTCGGCGCTTTACCATCTGGCCAAGGCCGGCTGGACCGATTGCGTGCTTCTGGAAAAGAACGAGCTGACCGCCGGTTCCACCTGGCATGCTGCCGGCAATGTGCCGACATTCTCGTCGTCCTGGTCGGTCATGAACATGCAGCGCTATTCGACCGAGCTCTACCGCGGGCTGGCCGAAGAAGTCGATTACCCGATGAATTATCACGTCACCGGGTCGATCCGGCTGGGGCATTCCAAGGAGCGCTTGCGCGAGTTCCAGCGTGTGGCCGGAATGGGCCGCTATCAGGGCATGGACCTCGATATTCTGTCGCCGGACGAGATCACGTCACGATACCCGTTTGCCGAAACCCATGATCTGACTGGTGCGCTTTACGATCCCTATGATGGCGATATCGATCCGGCGCAATTGACCCAGGCGCTGGCCAAGGGCGCGCGCGATCTCGGCGCCAAGATCTACCGCTTCTGTCCCGCCACCGGCGTGCGCCGCGAAAACGATGAATGGGTGATCTCCACCGAAAAGGGCGAGATCCGCTGCGAATATGTGGTCAATGCCGCAGGCTATTATGCCCGCGAGGTCGGCAAGATGTTCGGCCGCGACATGCCGATGATGGTGATGAGCCATCAATACATGCTGTTTGACGAGGTGCCGGAAGTCGAAGCCTGGAGCAAGGAAAACGGCAAGAAGCTGCCGCTGGTGCGCGACGTCGACAGTTCCTACTATCTCCGTCAGGAAAAGAACGGCTTCAACCTCGGCCCCTATGAGCTCAATTGCCGGGCCCATTGGACGACGCCGGATGATCCGATGCCGGGAGACTTCTCGTTCCAGCTGTTCCCCGACGATCTGGACCGGCTGGAATGGTACATCAATGACGCGGTCGAGCGCGTGCCGCTGTTGGGCACTGCAGGCCTTACCAAGACCATCAACGGTCCGATCCCCTACACACCTGACGGCAATCCGCTGATCGGCCCGATGCCCGGTGTTCCCAATGCCTTCGAGGCCTGCGTTTTCACCTTCGGCATCTGCCAGGGCGGCGGTGCAGGCAAGGTGCTGGCCGAATGGGTGATGCATGGCGAGACCGAGTGGGACATGTGGTCCTGCGACCCGCGCCGCTTCACTGGGTTCTGCGACCAGGATTACTCGATCGCCAAGGGCAAGGAAGTCTATGGCCATGAATATGGCATGCATTTCCCGCATCACGCCTGGCCTGCCGGACGCAACAAGAAACTCTCGCCGGTGCATGACCGGATCGCGGATCTTGGTGCGCAGTTCGGGGCCTATAATGGCTGGGAGCGGGCCAACTGGTATGCGCGGCCCGGTGATGACACAAGCGAAGAAGCGACCCAGACCTGGGCGCGCGAGGGGGCCTGGTTCGAAGCCGTCCGCGAAGAATGCCTGGCTGTGCGCGATGCCGCCGGTATCCTCGATCTTCCGGGGTTTTCGCGGTTCAAGGTTCAGGGACCCGGCGCGCGCGACTGGCTTAACACGCTGATCACCGGCATGGCGCCAAAGCCGGGCCGGATCGGACTTGGCTATTTCGCCGACGAAAGGGGACGCATCGTCACCGAGATGTCGCTGATGGCGCTGGATGAGGATTTCTTCTTCCTGATCACGGCTGCCACCGCGCAATGGCATGATTTCGAATGGCTGATCAAAAACCTGCCGGCCGGATCCGAGATTATAATCGAGGATGTGACCGAGGCGTTTGCCTGCCAGATCCTGACCGGGCCGAAATCGCGCGAAATCCTGTCCGCGGTCACCGAGGCTGATCTGAGCAAATCATGGCTGACCCACCAGTCGGCGCAGATTGCAGGGACATGGTGCCAGCTGGTGCGGGTCTCTTTCGCAGGTGAACTGGGCTGGGAAATCCACACCAAGGTCGAGGACACAGCGCCGGTCTTTGATGCGGTGATGCAGGCGGGGCAGGCCCATGGCCTGAAGCCGTTTGGCATGTTCGCGCTCAATTCGCTGCGGCTGGAAAAAAGCTACCGGGCCTGGAAGGGTGATCTGTCGACCGATTACACGATGCTGCAGGGCGGACTCGAGCGCTTTGTCAAATTCGAAAAGCCGGAGTTCATCGGCAAGCAGGCGCTGTTGGCTGAACGCCAGCGCGGCGTCACCAAGCGTTTTGTCACGCTGCTGGTCGATGCCGGTGATTGCGATGCGCCCTACATGTCGACGCTCTGGCATGACGGCAAGGTGGTGGGTGAAACCACGTCGGGCGGCTGGGGGCACAGGATCGGCAAATCGATCGCGCTCGGCATGGTCCGCGCGGAGCTGGCTGAGCCCGGCACAGTGCTGGAAGTAGAAATATTCGGCGAGCGTTTTGTCGCCACGGTGGCTCCTGATGAACCCTTGTGGGATCCCAGGAATGAAAGGTTGCGGGCATGAGTGTGGCAGTTCCAGACAAGGCCCGCGTCGTGATTGTCGGCGGCGGCGTGTCGGGCTGTTCGGTGGCCTATCATCTGGCCAAGCTCGGCTGGCGCGACATCGTGCTCTTGGAACGCAAGCAACTGACCTGCGGCACCACCTGGCATGCCGCAGGCCTGATCGGACAGTTGCGCGCTTCGCTCAACATGACCCGTCTCGCCAAATATTCGGCCGATCTCTACATCAAGCTTGAGGAAGAAACCGGTGTCGCCACCGGGATGCGGCAATGCGGTTCGATCACCGTGGCGCTGACGGAAGCGCGCAAGGAGGAAATCTACCGCCAGGCCTCGCTGGCCCGCGCCTTCGACATCGATGTGCAGGAGGTCAGCCCCGAAGAGGTGCTGAAGATGTATCCGCATCTCAATATCTCCGACGTTACCGCGGCGGTGCATCTGCCATTGGATGGCCAATGCGATCCGGCCAATATCGCCATGGCGCTGGCCAAGGGTGCGCGCCAGAACGGCGCCCGCATCATCGAGGGTGTCAAGGTGACGGCAATCACCAGTGCCGACGGGCAGGTGACCGGGGTCGACTGGCAACAGGGCGAGGAAACCGGCTCGATCGCGGCTGACATCGTGGTCAATTGCGGTGGCATGTGGGGCCGCGATCTTGCTGCGCAATCCGGTGTGACGCTGCCGCTTCATGCCTGCGAGCATTTCTACATCGTTACTGAGGCGATCGAAGGCCTGCCGCGGCTGCCGGTGCTTCGGGTGCCGGATGAATGCGCCTATTACAAGGAAGACGCCGGCAAGATGCTGCTCGGCGCGTTCGAGCCGAAAGCCAAGGCCTGGGGCATGCAGGGGATCCCGGAGGATTTCTGCTTTGACCAATTGCCGGAGGATTTCGATCACTTTGAGCCCATCCTTGAACAGGCGGTCAACCGGCTGCCGCTGCTGGCCACCACCGGCATTCACACCTTCTTCAACGGGCCGGAGAGTTTTACCCCCGACGACCGCTATTATCTCGGCGAAGCGCCGGAGATCAAAGGCTACTGGGTTGCTGCCGGGTACAATTCCGTCGGCATCGTCTCATCCGGAGGCGCAGGATTCGCGCTGGCGCAATGGATGAATGATGGCGAGCCGCTGTTCGACCTTTGGGAAGTCGATATCCGCCGGGCGCAGCCGTTCCAGAAGAACCGGCATTATCTGCGCGAGCGGGTTACCGAAACGCTTGGCCTGCTTTACGCCGATCACTACCCCTACCTGCAGATGGAGACTGCACGCGGCATCCGCCGTTCGCCGATCCATGAGCATCTCAAGGCGCGCGGCGCGGTGTTTGGCGAAATGGCCGGCTGGGAGCGGGCCAACTGGTTCGCCGATGAAGGTCAGGAGCGCGAATACAAATACTCCTGGAAGCGGCAGAACTGGTTCGACAACCAGAAGCGCGAACACATGGCGGTGCGCGAAGCCGTCGGCCTGTTCGACATGACCTCGTTCGGCAAGATCCGGGTCGAGGGGCGCGATGCGGTTTCCTTCATGCAGCGGCTCTGCGCCAATGAGATGAATGTCGAGCCGGGCAAGATTGTCTACACCCAGATGCTCAATACCCGCGCCGGCATCGAATGCGATCTGACAGTGACGCGGCTGTCGGACACAGCGTTCCTGCTGATTGTTCCGGGCTTCACCCTGCAACGCGATCTGGCCTGGCTGCGGCGGCATCTGGATGACGAGTTCGTTGTCATCACCGATGTGACGGCGGGTGAATCGGTGCTTTGCGTTATGGGTCCGAATGCGCGGTCGCTGCTGCAGTCAGTCAGCCCGAATGATTTTTCCAATGAGGCACACCCGTTTGGCGTTGCCAGGGAGATCGAGATCGGCATGGGATTGGCGCGCGCTCACCGCGTCACCTATGTCGGCGAGCTGGGCTGGGAAATCTATGTGTCCTCCGACCAGACCGCGCATGTGTTCGAGGCGCTGGCTGATGCCGGTGGTGATCACGGGCTGAAGCTCTGCGGGCTGCATACGCTAGATTCCTGCAGGATCGAAAAGGGCTTCCGGCATTTCGGCCATGACATCACCGACGAGGATCACGTGCTGGAAGCCGGTCTGGGCTTTGCGGTGAAAACCAAGAAGGGCGAGTTCATCGGCCGCGATGCGGTGCTTGCCAAGCGCGAGCAGGGCCTGTCGCGCCGGCTGGTGCAGTTCCAGCTCAAGGACCCAGAGCCGCTGATGTTCCACAACGAGGTGATCGTGCGTGATGGCGAGATCGTCTCGATCATCACCTCGGGCAATTACGGCCATCATCTCGGCGGCGCCATCGGGCTCGGCTATGTGCCCTGCAAGGGCGAAAGCGTCGAGGAGGTGCTGGCCTCCACTTACGAAATCGAGATTGCCGGGGAGCGCCATTCAGCAACGGCGTCCCTGAAACCGCTTTACGACCCCGGCTCGCTGCGCGTCCGGATGTGATCTGAAATCTGCTTCGGCTTTATGGAGACCAGGATGGCTATCGCAATTGAAACCAGTGCCGCAATTGAGTCTCCTCCGATCGAAAAGCCGGGGCGCCGTTCAGGCGGGCGGGCGGGACGCGTTGCGGTCCGCACCGCGCCACTGGCCGACAATCTCAGGCCGATCCGGGCAGGCATGAGCGGCGGGCAATATTCGCCGTTGTCACAGGCCAATGTGCTTCGCATTCACGAAGCCGCACTTGACGCGCTGGAAACCATCGGCCTGTCGCAGGCGCCGCCCTCGGGCGTGGAAATTCTCACCCGTGCCGGCGCCATTCTGGGCGATGACGGGCGCATCCGGTTTCCGCGCGCTCTGGTCGAAGACATGCTGGCGCTGGCGAACAAGGATCTGGTGCTGTTTGGCCGCGATCCCAAACATGATCTCGATCTGTCGGGCACACGGGTGCATTACGGCACCGCGGGTGCCGCGGTGCATGTGGTCGATGTGGAAAACCGCACCTACCGCGAATCTACCGCGCAGGATCTCTATGACGCGGCGCGGATCACCCATGCACTCGACAATGTGCATTTCTTCCAGCGCGCCATGGTCTGCCGCGATGTGGTCGACAATTTCGAGATGGACATCAACACCATCTATGCCTGCTGCGCCGGCACCACCAAACATGTCGGAACCAGTTTTTCCGACCCGTCGCATTTCGAAGGCTGCCTCGATCTCTTACACATGATTGCGGGCGGTGAAGCAGCTTGGCGTGCCCGGCCGTTCGTGTCGAATTCCAATTGCTTTGTGGTTCCTCCGATGAAGTTTGCCGAGGAAAGCTGCATCACCATGGAGAAGTGCATCCGCGCAGGCATGCCGGTGCTGTTGCTCTCAGCCGGGCAGGCGGGCGCCACGGCTCCTGCGCCGCTGGCCACCGCAATCGTTCAGGCGGTGGCGGAATGCCTGGCAGGTGTCGTCTATGTCAACGCCATGGCGCCGGGGCACCCGGCTGTGTTCGGCACCTGGCCATTCGTGTCCGACCTGCGCTCCGGCGCCATGTCCGGCGGCTCCGGCGAGCAGGCGCTGTTGACGGCGGGCTGCGCCCAGATGCACCGATTCTACGGGTTACCGGGTGGGGCCGCAGCAGGCATCGCCGATGCGAAACTGCCCGACATGCAAGCCGGATGGGAGCAGGCGATCTCCAACACCATGGCGGGGCTCAGCGGCCTCAACATGGTCTATGAGGCGGTCGGCATGCATGCCTCGCTGCTGGGCTTCTGCCTGGAATCTCTGGTGCTGGGCGATGATCTTCTGGGCCAGGTTCTGCGCTGCGTGCGCGGGATCGATGTCACCGAGGACAATGTCAGCCTCGAGGCCATGCGCGAGGTCTGCCTTGAAGGGCCCGGCCATTATCTCGGCCACCCGCAAACGCTCGGCGTGATGCAGACCGAATATGTCTATCCGGCGGTGGCCGACCGGACCAGTCCGAAGGAATGGGCGGAAATCGGCAAGCCGGACCTTGTTCAAAAGGCAATTGCGCGCAAGAACCGGATCCTGGCAGAGTCGACCGCGCCGCAGCTTCCTCCCGAGGTCGATGCCGCGATCCGGGCTGCGTTCAACATCTATGTCTAGGGGCTGATCCATGACCATCGAGCAGAATATCGGACGCTTTTACATCAATGGAGCGTGGGTGGACCCGTCTGCCGGTGTGTCGTTTGCCGATGTCATCAATCCGGCGACCGAGGAGAGCGTCGCCAGGGTGGCGCTCGGATCGCAGGCCGATGCCATCACGGCCATTGCCGCAGCGAGGGCAGCTTTCCCGGGCTTCAGCGCGTGGAGTGCTGCCGACCGGCTGGCGCTGCTGGGCCGGATTAGCGATGTATATAAATCCCGGATGGACGAGATCGCCGAAGCGATCAGCACCGAGATGGGGGCGCCGCTGGCCATGGCGAAATCCGATCAGGCATGGTCGGGGCTGGGCCATATCGAAGCGACGATGACAGCGCTCGAGAATTTTGCGTTCGAGGAGCAGCGCGCCACAACGCTGATCGTGCATGAGGCGATTGGCGTTGCCGGGCTGATCACGCCATGGAACTGGCCGATGAACCAGATTGCCTGCAAGGTGGCGCCCGCACTTGCCGCCGGGTGTACGGTGGTGCTCAAGCCGAGCGAGATCGCGCCTTTGAGCAGCATCCTGTTTGCCGAGATTCTGCACGAGGCCGGGGTGCCCGCCGGCGTGTTCAACTTGGTCAATGGCGACGGGCCGGGTGTCGGGCAGATGCTTTCCAGCCACCCGGACATCGACATTGTCTCGTTTACCGGATCGACGCGGGCCGGCATTCTGGTGGCCAAGTCAGCTGCCGATACGGTCAAGCGCGTGGCGCAGGAACTGGGCGGCAAGTCGCCCAATATCATTCTGGCGGATGCGGATTTCGCAACGGCTGTTTCCTCCGGGGTCGAAGCCTGTTTCGGCAATAGCGGCCAGTCCTGCGACGCGCCGACGCGGATGCTGGTGCCGCGGGGCCGGCACGAGGAAGCATTGGCGATTGCAAAGCAAACCGCCGAGAAGCTGGTGACCGGAGATCCGCGCGATCCGAATACCAATCTGGGCCCGGTGATCAGCCAGGTACAGTATGACAAGATCCAAGCGTTGATCGCTTCGGGCATTCAGGACGGCGCAACGCTGGTCACCGGCGGGCGCGACCGGCCCGACGGGCTGGCGCATGGCTATTACGTCAAGCCGACCGTATTTGGCGGCGTGACGCCTGACATGCGGATTGCGCGCGAGGAAATTTTCGGGCCGGTGCTGGCAATCATGCCCTATGACACCGAAGAACAGGCGGTCGAGATCGCCAATGACACGGTCTATGGCCTCGCAGCCTATGTGCAATCGGGCGAACTCGAGCATGCGCGCAGGATTGCGCGGCAGCTGCGCGCCGGGCAGGTGCATATCAATTCGCCCGACTGGGACCTGTTCGCGCCGTTCGGCGGCTACAAGCAGTCCGGCAATGGCCGGGAATATGCCGACTGGGGCATGCGCGATTATCTCGAAACCAAGGCGCTGATCGGCCACGGCTAGAGGTCAGCGCATCCCATCTTCTATTTCTGAACAATCTGGAGCAACACCATGCGTTATGGGTTCATCGGCCTGGGCAATCTGGGCGGGCATCTGGCGGCCAACCTGTTGAAACACGGTTTCGAGGTCTCGGTCACCGATATCGACCCCGCGCTCGGCAAGCGTCATCTCGACATGGGCAAGGGCTGCGTCTGGGCCGAGAACCCGGCGGAGTTGGCGCGGGACTGCGACGCGATCATCACCTGCCTGCCGTCGCCGGCGGTGTCTGAAAAGGTGCTCACCGAAATGCTGACCACGGCGAAGCCCGGCACGACCTGGATCGAGATGTCGACGCTCGGTCGCGACGACATCCTGCGGCTGGCCACGGTGGCCTCGGCCAAGGGCGTTGAAACCATGGAGGCGCCGGTGACCGGCGGCGTGCATCTGGCAGCCCAAGGCAAGATCACCGTGCTCGCCGGGGGCGAGGCGCATCTGTTTGACAGGCATCGCAAGGCTTTTGAAGCCATGGGCGACAAGATCTTTCACATGGGTCCGCTCGGCTCGGCGTCGATCATCAAGGTGATCACCAACATGCTGGCCTTCATCCACCTGGTGGCCGATGGCGAAGCCTTGATGCTGGCCAAGCGCGGCGGACTGGATCTGAAGACCGCCCGGGAAGCGATCGCCGCGAGTTCAGGCTCGAGTTTCGTGCACGAGACCGAAGGCCAGCTCATCTTGAACGGCAGTTATGACGTGGCCTTCAACATGGATCTGGCGCTCAAGGATCTTGGTTTCGCGATGAATTTCGGCCGCGAATTCGGGGTGCCGATGGACCTCGCCGGGCTGACGGCCCAGACATTCGTGCGCGGCAAGGCGGCCTATGGTGGGGAGGCGCAGTCGACCCAGATCGTCAAGCTGCTGGAGGACGCGCTCGGGACCGATCTGCGCGCGCCGGGCTTTCCGTCAAGGCTTGAATAGGCGCGCATGGCACCGCAGATAAAAGCGGGATCATGGCTGCCGGGGTGCAGGACTGACATCGATCAATACAGCTGCCCGCATCCTGATGCATGATCATCCGGCAAGGTCTGCGTGCAGGAGATGTCATGTTCAAGAATGCTGTCCAACTTTTCGAGATCTTCGGCTTCAAGCTCAGGGTTGACCCGAGCTGGCTGCTGATTGCGGCGCTGATCGTCTGGAGCCTGTCGACGTCCTATTTTCCCGAGGCGGTTCCGGGCGAAACCCGCACGCTCTACACGGTGCTCGGCATCATCGCGATGCTCGGCATGTTCTTGTCGCTGATTCTGCATGAGCTGTCGCACTCGCTGGTGGCGCGATCCTACGGGCTCAAGGTCGGCGGCATCACGCTGTTCATCTTCGGCGGTGTGGCGGAACTCGAGGAGGAGCCGCACGACCCGAAATCCGAATTCCGCATCGCCGTTGCCGGGCCGCTGATGAGCCTGTTTCTGGCCGCGCTGTTTTACGGCCTGACACGGCTGGCTGCCGATGGGACCGAGATTGGACTGACCGGCGCGGTGTTCGGCTATCTGGCGCTGATCAATCTGGTGCTGGCGGTGTTCAACCTGATCCCGGCCTTTCCGCTGGATGGCGGGCGGATGCTCAGGGCGGTGATCTGGCAGATGACCCGGGATCTGTTGCGCGCCACACGCATCTCCAGCCGCATCGGCTCGGCCTTCGGGCTGTTCCTGATGCTGACCGGGGCATTCGCCATGTTCAGCGGCGGCGGAATTGGCGGTTTCTGGCAGATCCTGATCGGCTTCTTCATTCTCAACGCCTCCAATGGCAGCTACCAGAACCTGCTGATCAAATCCGCCTTGCGCGGCAAGACGGCGCAGAACCTGATGAGCAGCCGGGTCCACACAATTGATCCCGGCGCTTCCATTGCCGAGCTTGTGGACGATGTGATGCTGCGCCAGGGCGTGAGCTTCGTACCGGTGGTCTCGGGCGAACGGCTGCTCGGCTATGTCGACACTGCCGGGGCGCAATCGATCGACCGGAGCGAGTGGGGCATGCGGCGGGTGGCCGATATTCTGGTGCCGGCAAGCCCCGAAAACACCGCCGCACCCGCTACGCCGCTTGATCAGGTGTTCAAGCGCATCGGCCTGATGCCGCGGCGCAAGCTGATGATCGTCGAGGGGCAAAGGCTGGTGGGCGTGATCTCGCTGTCCGACCTGGTGCATCATCTCGCCCTTGAGCAGGAAATCGGCACCAGTCTTCGCGGGTAGGGCGCAGCCGCATATCTCCACCGTTTGCTTTGCAAATCAGGGGTGAATATGCGGTATTACGGCTCTATGCACCGGGTGGAGGAACTGGCGATGACGGATGACAAGGCGATGGGCTGCCCGGCGCATGCAGGGGCGGGCGGATGTCCGGTGTCGCCGCAGGCCGCTGCATTCGATCCCTTTGCGCCTGCCTATCTGGCCAATCCGGCGGAGGCGCTGAAATGGTCGCGCGAGCAGGAGCCGGTGTTTTACAGCCCGCAACTGGGATACTGGGTGGTCAGCCGCTATGATGACGTCAAGGCGGTGTTTCGCGACAATGTCACCTTCTCCCCGTCAATTGCGCTGGAGCGAGTGGTGCCGCCAAGTGCGGTAGCGATCGAGACGCTCAAACGCTACAATTACGCCATGAACCGGACCCTGGTGAACGAGGACGAACCGGCGCATATGGAGCGGCGGCGGGCGCTGATGGATCACTTTCTGCCGGCCAATCTCGCAGAACACGAGGACATGATCCGCAGGCTCACCCGCGAAAAGGTCGATGCCTTCATCGACAGCGGCCGGGCCGATCTGGTCGAGGCGATGTTTTGGGAAATACCGCTGACCGTGGCGCTGCATTTTCTCGGCGTGCCGAAGGAGGACATGGAGACGCTCAAGGAGTTTTCGGTCGCCCATACCGTCAACACCTGGGGCAAGCCGACACCGGACGAGCAACTCAAGGTCGCCGATACGGTCGGCCGTTTCTGGCAATTTTCGGGACAGGTGCTCGACCGGATGCGCCGGCAACCCGACGGTACCGGCTGGATGCACTACGCCATCCGCAAGAATGCCGAAATCCCCGACATCGTCACCGATTCCTATCTGCACTCGATGATGATGGCGATCATCGTCGCCGGACATGAAACCACGTCGCTGGCCAGCGCCAATGCGCTCAAGCTGCTGTTGTCCAACCGGCTTGTCTGGGACCGGATCTGCAAGGACCCGGCGCTGATCCCCAATGCCGTGGAGGAGTGCCTGCGGCTTGATGGTTCGGTGGTGGCCTGGCGCCGGCAGGCGACGCGGGAATGCGAGATTTCCGGTGTCACTATCCCGAAGGACGCCAAATTGTTGATTGTCAGCGCCTCGGCCAATCACGACCCGCGGCATTTCGAGAATGGCGATTTTCTCGATATCTATCGCGACAGCGCTGTCGAACACCTGACCTTCGGCTATGGCAGCCATCAATGCATGGGCAAGAATTTCGCCCGGCTGGAGATGCGGATCTTCATCGAGGAGCTGGCCCGGCGGCTGCCGCATATGCGGCTGGTCGAGGATCAGCAATACGATTACCTCCCCAGCCTGGCGTTTCACGGGCCGGACAAGCTTTTTGTCGAGTGGGACCCGGCCAGCAATCCGGAACGCGCCGACGCGTCGCTTGCAGCCTCCAGCATTTCATTCCCGGTCGGCGCGCCGTCGAGCAAGGAAATCGCCCGCAGCGTCCGCATTGCGGCCATTGAGGATGCCGCCCAGGGGATCAAGCTGCTGAGGCTTGAAGACCCGGACGGGTTGCCGCTGCCGGCCTGGACGCCGGGCGCCCATATCGATCTGGTACTCGGTGACTTTACCCGCAAATATTCGCTGTGCGGTGACCCGTCGGCATCGAATTACACGGTTGCGGTGTTGCGCGAGGCGGAGGGGCGTGGCGGCTCCGCGTTCGTCCACACCCGGCTGGCGCCGGGCATGGTCGTGCGGATGCGTGGCCCGAAGAATTATTTCCGGCTTGGGGACGCGGCCGATCAGCATGTGCTGATTGCTGGCGGGATCGGCATCACGCCGATCGTGGCGATGGCTGACCGGCTCAAGGCGCTGGGGCGCAATTACGTGGTGCATTACGCCGGCCGCGCGCGCGACCATATGGCCTTTGTCGACCGCCTCGTTGCCGACCACGGCGCCAGCCTCGTGCTGCATGTCTCAAGCGAAGGCAGACGCGCCGATCTGGCATCGATCATCGCGTCTGCCAGCGAGGGCGCGAGGATCCATGCCTGCGGTCCTCAGCGCATGCTTGATGAGCTCGGGCGTCTGTGTGCGGATCTGCCCGAGGGGCGCTACACCTGCGAGGCCTTCAGCAGCGATGAAGGTCTCGCGCAAGCTGACGACACCGGTTTCGCCGTGGAACTCGCGGATTCCGACCTGACACTGTCGGTTGCCGCCGGGCAGACGCTGCTTCAGGCCGTGCGCGCCGCCGGGATTGATGTGCCGAGCGATTGCGAGGAAGGCCTGTGCGGCAGTTGCGAGGTGCGGGTGCTCGATGGTGAAATCGACCACCGCGACAAGGTGTTGTCGTCAGCCGAAAGGGCGCAGGGCGACCGGATGATGGCTTGCTGCTCGCGCAGTGCCGGCGCAAGGTTGCGGCTGGCGCTGTGAGCGGCGGCGGTGCTGCTCGAGGTGCAGGCCTCCGAGTTGCCGATCGCAGATGATCAGGCCGCCAAGGCCGCGGGACGGGAAGCCTGCGGCGAATCCATGACTGCCGGGTATTCTGGAGGTGGCGGTCTTCATCAAACCGTCATCCAGCCGTCATGATGCTGCAATCATGCCTGTGCCACATCCGGGAAATCACAACCGGGAGATTGCCACATGACACGATTGCTCAGCTTCACCTCTGCTCTTGCCCTGATTGCAGCCTCGGCCTCCGCTGCCGAGATGAATTTCAACCGGGTCGCATCCTTCGCCACGCCGCTCAACATGGCAGCGGGCGAGGACCAGGATCGCGAAACCTCGTCCGAGATCATTGCCGCGACCGAAGACGGCATGCGGCTGGTCTATACCGACAGCCCGCTGGGCGTGGTCGGTCTCGTCGACATTTCCGATATTGCCGCGCCAAAACCGCTGGGCAATGTCGCTCTGGGCGGTGAACCGACATCGGCGGCAATCATCGGCACCAATGCCTTCGTTGCCGTCAACACGTCTGAAGATTACGTGGCCGTCGGTGGCAAGCTGGTGACGGTGGACATCGACACCAAAGCGGTGACCGCGGAGTGCGATCTGGGCGGACAGCCCGATTCGATCGCCAAGGCCAAAGACGGTTCGTTTCTGGTGATCGCCATCGAGAATGAACGCGATGAAGACCTCAATGACGGCGCCCTGCCGCAGATGCCGGCCGGTCAGGTGGCGATGATCGACGTCAGGGATGGTGCTGTCGATTGCGGCAGCCTGCGGTTTACCGATGTGACCGGGCTCGCCGAGACCGGAGCGGACGATCCGGAGCCGGAATTTGTCGACGTCAATGGTCTCGGCGAAACCGTCGTGACGCTGCAGGAAAACAACCACCTGGTGGTGATCGGCCGCGACGGCAAGGTGATCTCGCACTTCTCCGCAGGTGCGGTGACGCTTGAAAATGCCGACCTGACCGATGAACGCGGCGCGTTGAATTTCAGCGAGACGCAAGCCGACCGCAAGCGCGAGCCCGACGCGGTGAAATGGATCGACGACGATCACTTCGCCACGGCCAATGAAGGCGATTATGAAGGCGGATCGCGCGGCTGGACCATCTTCAACAAGGACGGCAGCGTGGTTTACGACTCCGGCATGTCGTTGGAATATGCCATCGTTGAAGCCGGTCATTACCCGGACAAGCGCTCCGACGCCAAGGGTGCCGAGCCGGAATCGATCGAGGTCGGCAACTTCAACGGCACGCCCTATGTGTTCGTCGGCGCCGAACGGGCTTCCATCATCGGTGTCTATGACGTCAGCGACCTCGCCACCCCGGTTCTGACGCAATTGCTGCCGTCGGGCATTGCGCCTGAGGGACTTGTTGCTGTGCCGTCGCGCAATCTGCTGGTTTCGGCCAATGAAGCCGACCTGATCGAAGACGGCGGCGTGCGCAGCCATGTCATGGTCTATGAGCAGCAGGAAGCGCCTGCCGCCTATCCGCAGATCACCTCGCAAGGGGCTGACAGCCTCATCGGCTGGGGCGCCCTGTCGGGTCTCGAATCCGATCCGGACAAGACCGGCACGCTCTACGCCATCAATGACAGTTTCTACGGCTATCAGCCGCGGATATTCACCATCGACGCGACACAGACGCCCGCTCGCATTGTCTCCGCACTCGACATCACCCGCGGCGGCGCTCCGGCGCAGAAGCTCGACATCGAAGGCGTGACGCTGGATGGCAAGGGCGGCTTCTGGCTGGCGTCCGAAGGCCGCAGCGACCGGCTGATCCCGCATGCGCTCTACAACGTCAATGCCAAGGGCGTGATCAAGAAGGAAATCCCGCTGCCGGCCGAATTGCAGGCACAGGAAATCCGCTTCGGTTTCGAAGGCATTGCCCGTGATGGCGATGTGCTGTGGATGCCGGTCCAGCGGTCCTGGAAGGATGACGCCAAAGGCGAAGTCAAGCTCGTCTCCTACAATGTCGAGAGCGAGGAATGGGGTGCCGTGCGCTACGCGCTCGATGCCCCCGCCGACAAGGGCTGGGTCGGCCTGTCCGACATCGCGTTCCATGGCGAATATGCCTATATCCTCGAACGCGACAACCAGATCGGTGAGAAAGCCGCGATCAAGAAGATCTACCGCGTCGCCATGAGCCAGCTGGTTCCCGCGGCCCTGGGGGGTGACCTGCCGCTGGTTGAAAAGGAAGAAGTGCGCGATCTGCTGCCTGACCTGAAATCGCTCAATGGCTATGTGGTCGACAAGGTCGAAGGCCTGGCCATCGATGCTAACGGCAAGGCCTATGTGGTGACGGACAATGACGGTGTTGACGACAGCTCCGGCGAAACCCTGTTCTTCACGGTGGACGGGCTGGCGGTCGTCTCGAACTGATCCAGGACTTGCAGCGAACAACAGGGCCGGACGGGAAACCCCGTCCGGCCCTGTGCTTTAAGGGGTGGGCGGGGTCACGGATTTGCGCCATTGCGATAAAAACCGCGCCCGCTTGGCCCGGTCGAGCGACACCAGCAGCGCCGGAGACAGAGGAATGGGCCGAAGTGCGGGTTCCCCGTCCTCGCCCAGCTGCGCCAGCGCCGCCGGACCGCTCAGCGGTGTGAGCAGCCGGGTCTCGCCGTCAAGGATTGCGCGTCCCTGCGGTGACAGGGCGAGTTCCAGAAAAGCGCGCGCGGCGGTGGCGTCGCGGGCCTCCCGCGGGATGTATCCGGCGCGCGTCAGCACCAGCGTGTAATCGGTGGGCAGGATGACGCCGATGCGCGGATCCTTTTCCGCGCGCGACAGCGCATAGGAGCCCAATACATTGTAGCCGATAAAGGCGCGGCCATCGGCCACCCGGTCAATCACCGATGAGCTGCAGCAGAAGGTGGCGACGCTGTTGCGGCCGAATCCCTCGATCAGCCGGCCCCAGGTGCTGGCCTCGGTCGAATCCTGGAAGGCGAACAGATAGCCGACGCCGGAATCCTCGATGTCATAGGTGGCGATGCGTCCGTTGAGCTTGCCTGACTGGCGCATCAGGTCGATCAGGTCAAAGCGGCTGCGTGGCGGGCCGTCTTCGGCGAAGGCCGCCTTGTTGTAGACCATCACGGCAGGCTCATAGGTCAGGCCGATCAGTTCGCCGCGCCACTGCGCCCAGTCGGGCAGGCTGGTCAGCACCGGGCTGCCGATCACCCGGGCGCAGCCGCCATTGACCAGGCGCACCTGCTGGGCGATCGACGAGGATATCACCAGATCGGCATAGAAGGTGCGATCGGCGCAGGCGCCGGAAACGCTGGCGTCGAGATTGTTGGAGGTGTCCTCGATATAGGTCACCGCCACGCCGGGATTGCCCTGTTGGAACGCGGAAATCAGCGGCCGCATGAAATCCAGATCGGTGACGCTGGCAATCACCAGATTGGCCGAGCCGCTGCCATGCGCCTCGAAACGGGTGACGGTCTCAGCGGCGCGCGCCGTGCCGGACATGCCCGCAAGCGCCAGGACAAGCCCCAACAGAAACACTGACCGGCGGCTCATTCGGCAGTCTCCCCGGCGGCAATGGCGGTTGAAAGATCGGCGAGCGGCAATTCGATGCCGACCTCGAAGCCGCCTTCCGGACGCTGCGCCGTGCGGATCGAGCCCTGGTGGAACTCGGCGACCTCGGCAACGATCGCAAGGCCGAGCCCGGCGCTCTGCGGATTGGAAACATCGCGGGCAAAGCGCTGGCCGATATGCTCGAGCTGGCCGGTGCTCATTCCCGGGCCCTGGTCATGGGCGGCGATCAAGGCTGTGCCGTTGCCGGTGAGGCTGACGGTCAGGCAGACCGGCGGCCTGCCGTGCGCCAGCGCATTGGTGATCAGGTTGCGCGCCGCCTCGCGCAGGCTGAAGGCATCGCCGGTGACCATCACCGGATCGGCAGGCAGATCGAGCTCGATCCCCTCGGCGCCGCCGGTGCGCCTTGCTTCGCGTTCGGCTTCGACCGCGACACGGCGGAGATCGATGCATTCCAGCGTGGCGGAATCGGCCCGGTGGGTGACCAGCGCATGCGAGAGCAACTGGTCGGTCAGGCGGCTGACGCCGACCGACCGGTCGCGGATCCGCCTGAGCAGCGTCCTGAGCTTCTGCGGATCGTCTTCCTCGAGCGCAAGTTCGGTCTGTGCCCGCAGGGCGGTGATCGGGGTGCGCATCTGGTGCGCCGCATCGGCGACGAAATCCTGCATGGCGCCGACCCGCCTGTCGAGCCGGGCCATGAAGCGGTTTATCGCGGCCACCAGCGCCTCGACCTCGCGTGGCGTGGTGGTGGAAAAGGGTGTCAGATCCTTGGGATCACGCGCCAGCAGTGCGTTTTCCACCCGACGCAGCGGGCTGAGCGCCAGATGCATCGCCAGCAGCGCCAGAGCCAAAGTGACGCCGCCGGCGATGATGACGCCGATGACGGCGCGGGCGACGATCTCGTTGGCGAGTTCGGAACGGGCGCGCAGGGTCTGCGCCACGATCACGGTGATCGGGCCGCGCACGGCGCGCTCAGCCAGAAAGCGCTGCATCCTGATGGCGCGAATGGCCTCGCCGGAGAATTCGGCATCGTAGAGCAGCGGCCCGCTGTGCTGGCCGGTGGCGTCGGGCAGGGGGACGGTCTCGTCGCCGGTCAGGGTTTGCCCGTCCGGGCCGATGATGCGGTAGAAAATCCGGTCTTCCGAGGCCAGCGACAGCAGCCCGAAGGCCGACAGCGGGATGTCGATGACGGTTTCGCCTTCGACAACGCCGATGCGCTCGGCAATCTGCAGCGCCGCACCGGTCAGCAGCCGGTCGAAGGCGCGCGTCGCCGCGGTCTGGCCATAGCTGAGTGCTGCCACTGCCGTGCCCGCCGCGGCGATGGTCAGCAGCAGCGTCAGCAGCAGGGTCAGCCGCCAGGCGATGGAGCGGGAGCGGCTTGCGGTCGGATAGGCTGACACCAGGCTCACCGGGCAACCGCTTCGGATTTGATGGTCAGCGCCTGGTAACCGAGGCCGCGCAGGGTTCTGATCTCCAGCCCGGAGCCCGAGACCTTGCGGCGCAGCCGGCCGACATAGAGCTCGATGGCGTTGGGCCCGGCGTCGGCGTCCATGCCGAACAGGCGGACGACCAGTTCATCCTTTTCCAGCACGCGGCCCTTGTTGACCAGAAAGATCTCCAGCAGCAATTGCTCGCGCGGCGTGAGCTGCAATTGCTCGCCGTCGACGCTTGCCAGCCGCGTCACCATGTCGAATTCGAGATTGCCCGCCGACAGCGTCGCGCCGGCTTCCCCGCCGCGCCGCCGCACGATGGCCCGAACCCGGGCTTCGAGCTCGCCCAGATCAAAGGGTTTGACCATGTAATCATCGGCGCCGAAATCCAGCGCGCCGATCTTGTCATCCACCGACAGCCGCGCAGTCAGCACCAGCACCGGCACGGCATTCTTGCGCTGCCTGAGCCATTTGAGGAAATCCAGCCCGGAGCCGTCGGGGAGATTGATGTCGAGGATCACCAGATCATAGGCCGAGGTGGCGGCGAAATGCTTGGCGTCTTCGAGCAGGCCGGCCCGGTCACAACTGTGCCCGCCGCGCCCCAGCCGCTCGGTGATGGCCTCGGCGACATCGGCCGTGTCTTCGACGACCAGAAAATGCATCTGCAACTCCTCCCGCCCCCAGGCCGGCTTTTGACAGCTTGCTGACAGCTTTTTGAGTTAGCATAGCCACCATACCGCTTTTGAGGAAAGGCGGCTTGATCATTGTGGAGGAAATTATGAAGAATTTTGTCACGCGGCTCGCCGCGACTGCTGTTGCTGTTGTTTCACTGACGGCGGCCGCTCATGCGTTTGATCCGGGCTCGACCGAGTGCATCGCACCGGCCAATCCCGGCGGCGGCTGGGATTTCACCTGCCGTCAGGCCGGCAAGACCTTGCAGGATCTCGGGCTCGTCTCCGGCACCATGCAGGTGATCAACATGGCCGGCGGTGGTGGCGGCGTGGCTTTTGCCGAAGTCGTCAACAAGCGCAATGACGCCAACAACCTGATCGTTGCCGCCTCGTCGGCGACATCGACACGTCTGGCGCAGGGCGCCTATCCCGGCAACACCATGGACCAGGTCCGCTGGGTTGGCGCTGTTGGCGCCGATTACGGCATTGTCGCCGTGGCCAAGGATTCGCCGATCAACACGCTGCCGGAGCTGCTTGAGATGATCAAGTCCGATCCGTCTTCGGTTTCCATTGCCGGCGGCTCCGCTGTTGGCGGCTGGGATCACCTCAAGGTGCTGATCGCTGCCAAGAAATTCGGCATCGATGATGTCCGCACCATCAAATATGTTGCCTTTGACGGCGGCGGCGAGGCCGTGACCCAGCTGCTCGGCGGTTCGGTTCAGGCCTTTACCGGCGACGCGTCGGAAGCCAAGGGCTTTGTCGATTCCGGCGACATCAAGGTGCTGGCTGTGCTGGCGCCCGAGCGTCTGGAAGGCGATTTCGCCTCGTTCCCGACAGCCAAGGAGCAGGGCATTGACGTGATCGGCGCCAACTGGCGCGGGTTCTACGCGCCCGGCGGCATGTCCGACGAAGCCTATGACTACTGGGTCAACGCCATCGGCACGGTCTATGACAGCGCCGAATGGAAGGACGTGATGGCCCAGAACGGTCTCGCCCCGCTCGATATGCGTGGCGCCGACTTCCAGGCTTTCGTTGCCGAATCGGTCGATTCGATCACGACCATCTCCAAGGAAATCGGCCTGATCCAGTAAGGATCCACCGAACTGTCTCCGCCCGGGAAACGGGCGGAGACTTTCTGCAGCCGGCCATATCTGCCGGGCTATTGAGGGGGAGGGCGCCATGAGCGACCGGATTATGGGAGGCCTGGGCCTCCTCTTGGCACTGTTTTTCATCTGGCAGGCGACGCTGATCAAGGAAAGCTTCATTTCCGATCCCGTCGGCCCGAAGGTGTTTCCGATCATCATCGGCATTCTTGTCGGCGTTTCCAGCCTGGCCATCTTCTTCAAGCCCGACGAGGAGCCGGAATGGCCGGAATTCAGCCGGCTGTTCGAAGTCGGCATGACGGTCGCCGTCATGATCGCCTATGCCTATGCGCTGCCGCTGGCCGGCTTCGTGGTCTCCACCGCATTCGCCGCCGCATTCCTGTCCTGGCGTCTCGGCACGCCGCCGGTCAAGGCGGTGATTGCCGGCGTGACAATCGCCGTCGGCATCTATGTCGTTTTCCATCTCATCCTGGGTCTGTCGCTTGCGCGCGGCCCATGGGGCTTTTGAGGCAGGGTCATGGACACACTTAACGCACTTGCAAACGGGTTTTCCATTGCCCTGACATTCCAGAATCTCGGCCTGGCGCTGATCGGTTGCTTTCTCGGCACCATCATCGGCGCGCTGCCGGGGCTTGGACCCTCAAATGGCGTCGCAATTCTCATTCCGCTGGCCTTTTCGCTCGGTCTCGATGCGACGCCGGCGCTGATCCTGCTGACCAGTGTCTATTACGGCGCCATGTATGGCGGGCGCATCTCGTCGATCCTGCTCAACATTCCCGGTGACGAACCGGCACTGATGACCACGCTCGACGGGTATCCGATGGCCAAGAAAGGCATGGCTGGCGAAGCGCTGGCGCTGTCGGGCATTGCCTCCTTCGTCGGCGCCTTCTTTGCCACCTGGGGTCTGGTGTTCCTGGCGCCGCAGCTGGTCAAGGTGGCGCTGCTGTTCGGCCCGGCCGAATATTTCGCCCTGTTTGCGCTGGCATTTGCCACGCTTGGCGGCATCGCCAGCAAGAACCAGGCAAAGGCCGCCCTTGCCGCCGGCCTCGGGCTCGGCATTGCGATGATCGGCGTCGACGGCCAGACCGGCGTGCCGCGCTTTTCCTTCGGCGAGGTCCATCTGTATGACGGCATCGATTTCCTGGTCGCGATTGTCGGGCTGTTTGCGCTCTCGGAAGTCTTCATCTTTCTCGAGCATCGCGGCACCCCGAAAGCCACGGGCGACGCATCCGCGGTGAAGCTTGGCCGATTGACGCCGCCATTGTCGATGCTCAAGCAGACGGCGCCGACCATGGCCCGCTCGACGGTGCTGGGCTTCATTGCCGGTGTGTTGCCCGGTGCGGGCGCCTCGCTCGGCTCGTTCATTGCCTATTCGGTGGAAAAGCGGCTGGTCGACAAGGACAAGACCTTCGGCACCGGCGATCCGCGCGGCGTGGCAGCGCCCGAGGCCGGCAACAATGCCGCAGCCGGCGGCGCGCTGGTGCCGATGCTGGCGCTCGGCGTGCCCGGTTCGGGCACCACTGCGGTGCTGCTGGCCATGCTGCTGGCGCTCAACATCACGCCCGGCCCCTTGCTGTTTACCAACAATCCCGACGTGGTCTGGGGGCTGATCGCGGCGCTGTTCATCGGCAATTTGATGCTGCTGGTGATGAACATTCCGATGGTCAGCCTGTTCGTGAGGGTTCTCCTGGTGCCGCCGCGCTACCTGATGCCGGCCGTGGCGATGATCTCCTTTGTCGGCATCTACGGCATCTCCGGCTCGACCTTCGACCTGATGGTCATGGTGTTCTTCGGCGTGCTGGGCTGGCTGTTGAGAAAGCTCGAAGTGCCGCTGGTTCCGGTGATCCTCGGTATCCTGCTGGGCAACCAGATGGAAGCCAATCTGCGGCGGGCGATGACCATCTCGGATGGCGACTGGAGCGCGTTGCTCGCGTCGCCGCTGTCGATCGGCCTGTGGCTGTTCGCGTTCTTCGGCTTCATCATGCCGATTGTCGCCGGTCGCTTCTTCCGTTCGAAATTGCCCCGGACAGACAGCGAGGCGGACCCGGATTGATGGAACCGCGGCCAAGCCTGGTGGCCAGATCGGCGATCAGTGGCTAGGCTTGGGCCGCGGTGACTGATTCCCCTTGCGGAACGGCACGGCTTCCATCAACGCGACTGGAGTTCAACAGGATGGCAACGGGTTCCTGGCAGTCCCCACTGCTGACATTTGGCATCGGGCTGCTTGGTGCTGCGGTCACATATGCGCTGTCGTTTCCCGCGCCGTTTCTCACCGGTCCGGCAATCGCAGTCACGCTGGCGGGGCTGGCGGGCATCAGGACCAAGGCGCTGCCGCAGCGCCTGCGCGACGTGGTGTTCGTCATTCTGGGCCTCACCATCGGGCAGGGCGTCACGCCGGAGGTGTTCGGCGCGATGCGGGTCTGGCCGGTGACGCTGGCCGCTCTGGGGGCCAGTCTCTTTGCCATCATCTTCTTCACCCGGGCTGCGTTGATGCGGTTCTGGTCGATGGATGCGGCGACGGCGTTCCTGTCGTCCTCGCCCGGGCATCTGAGCTATGTGCTGGGCCTGTCAGAAGGGGTGAAGGCGGATCTGAAGATTGTCAGCATTGTCCAGTCGATTAGGGTTCTGGCGCTGACGCTGCTGGTGCCGGTCGCGGTGACGCTGACCGGGCAGATTCCGGATGGCATCCAGCAGGCACCGGTGGAGACCGCACCCGGTCCGCTGCTCGGCCTGATCCTCGCCGCGGGGCTCGCGGGCTATGTGCTGCAACGGCTGAACCTGCCGGCGGCCTATCTGATCGGCGGCATGCTGGTCTCCGTGGCGGCCCATGTCACCGGGCTGGTCAGCGGTGTGATGTCCTATTGGCTGGCGGCGGCGGCCTTCGTGTCGCTGGGCGGACTGATCGGCTCGCGGTTTTCCGGCGTTACCCGGCGCGATCTCGCCCGGGCTTTCAGCGCCGGGGTGGTGGTCACGGTGCTGGGCGTGGTCCTGGCCGCAGTGTTCGCCCTGCTGGCGCACTGGATCACAGGCATGGATCTGATCGCCATATTGATCGCCTTTGCGCCCGGCGGGCTCGAAACCATGGCGGCCATGTCGGTCATTCTCGGCATCGATCCGACCTTCGTCGCCACCCATCATGTGGCGCGGCTGCTGATGTTGACGGCGATCGTGCCGTTCTTCGTGCTGCGTGGGCGTGGCAAATAGGGCCGGCGGCTGCTTTTTCGCGTTTGCGCCATTTTATTGCATGGCCATCTGCACTATGTGGAGAGGGTCCGAAACGACAATGAGTGGGGTGTGACGTGAGCGTGACCAAAGAAGAGATTCTGGCCAAACTGAAATCGGTCAAGGGACCTGATCTGGAGGGCAATATCGTTGATCTCGGTCTGGTCTCGGAGATCTTCATCGCCGATGCGAAAGTCTATTTCTCGCTGACGGTTCCAGCCGCGCGGGCGCAGGAGCTCGAACCGCTGCGCGAAGCCGCCGAGCGCGCCACCAAGACCGTTCCCGGCGTGCAGGGGGCAATGGTGGCGCTGACGGCCAGCAAGGAACCCGGTTCCGCGCCACCGCCGCCACGGCCCGCCGCAAAGCCTGCAGCGCACAGCCATGCGCCGGCCAAGCCGGCTCAGCCGCAAGGCAAGCCCAAGACCGATGTTCCCGGCATTGCCACGATCATCGCCGTTGCCTCGGGCAAGGGCGGCGTGGGCAAATCCACCACGGCGGTCAACCTGGCGCTCGGGCTGCAGGCCACCGGCCTCAAGGTCGGCGTGCTCGATGCCGATATTTACGGCCCGTCAATGCCGCGGCTGCTGGGCATTTCCGGACGGCCGGAACAGCTTGAGGGCCGGATGCTCAAGCCGATGGAAAATTACGGCCTCAAGGTGATGTCGATGGGGTTCCTGGTCGCCGAGGACACGGCGATGATCTGGCGCGGCCCGATGGTGATTTCGGCGCTCAACCAGATGCTGCGCGAGGTCGCCTGGGGCGAGCTCGACGTGCTGGTCGTCGACATGCCGCCGGGCACCGGCGACGCGCAGCTGACCATGGCGCAGAATGTGCCGCTAGCCGGTGCGGTGATCGTTTCGACCCCGCAGGACCTGGCGCTGATCGATGCCCGCAAGGGGCTCAACATGTTCAACAAGGTCAATGTGCCGGTTCTGGGTATCGTCGAGAACATGAGCTATTTCATCTGCCCCGATTGCGGCGGCAGGCACGATATCTTCGGCCATGGCGGCGCCCGCGACGAGGCCGACCGCATCGGCGTGCCGTTCCTGGGCGAAGTGCCGCTGGCGATGCCCATTCGCGAAACCTCGGATGCGGGCATGCCGGTGGTGGCGACGGCTCCGGACGGGCCGCATGCAAAGGTCTATCTCGAGATCGCCGCCAAGGTGCGCGCCCGGCTGGAAGAGCTTTCCGGAGCCGGTGCGCGGACAATGCCGGAGATCGTCTTCGAGTAAGGCGCCGTCCTGCTGACTGGACGGCGCCTGAAGTGCCGTTCAGCCATCGGCGCTCAACATCGCAAACATCGCCAGCAAGCCCTGGTCCAGCGCGTCGCTTTGCGGCTCGCTCTGCGACGAGGTGCAGGCAATCACCGTGCCCGAATCCGGGTCGCAATAAAGAAACTGGCCATGAATGCCGGCGGCGAGAAAGGCGTTTGAGCCGCCGCCGACCTGGTACCAGTTGTTGCGGTAGCGGCCGGTCTTGAGAAAGCTGGCCTGAGTGCCGCGGGCCCAGACATCCGCATCGCCACTTTGCTGCATGTCGGCGATCCAGCGCGCAGAAACGATCTGGTTGCCCTTCGCAACGCCGCCGTCAATCAGCATCTGACCCATCGCCAGCAGGTCGTGCGGGCGGCAGGAGACGCCGCCAGCGGTGCGCGGGGCGCCATGCAGGTCGACCGTGATCAGCGCGTCGGCCGTGGCGCCGAGCGGCTGCCAGAGCAGCCGGGCGCAAAGATCGGGGAAACGCTCGCCTGTCGCCCGTTCAAGCACGATTCCGAGCATGTCGGAATTGGGCGAGAGATAATCATGGATGCCGCCATGTTCGCCGTCGGCCTTTTTCAGGCTGCACAGGAAGGACAGCATGCCTTCGTCATTGCCCGCGTCCGATGGCGGGTTCCAGGACATGGCGCGGCGATAGCGGGCATAGTCTTCCAGCGACAGGTAGGATTCATCGAAATCGAGACTGACGCGCATGTCGAGCAGATGCTGCACCGTGGCGTCGGCATAGGCGCTGCCTGCGGCTTCGGGCACCAGCGTGCCGACCGGTGTCGCGGGATCGAGAACGCCTTGATCCTGAAGGATGCCGGCCACCAGCGCGGTGATCGATTTCGAGATCGAGAAAACCAGGTGCGGATCGCTGCGGTCGACGCCCGGAGCGTGCCACTCGCAGACAATCGCGTTGTTTCGCGACAGGATGAAGCTATCAGCTTCGCTGCGGGTCAGCAGCTCTTCAATGCTGTGGCTGGCGCCGGGGGCTGCCGGCCGGGCCAGCAGGTCGGGATTGTGCACAGGATCCGGCAGCTCGGCGCTGCTTGTGGTCTTGATGCGGGCGGAGCGGACCATTTCGGCCACATTGCGAAAGGACCAGAAACTGTAGGGCCGGGTGCGCCAGTTGGCGAGCGTGATGGCATCGCGGGCAAAGCCGTTGCGGGTCTCGAATTCGGTGGCGCGTGCCATAATTTCCCTCGTATTGGCGACCATAGGTGCGGTCATGATAGAAACATGATAAAAAGGGTTTCCTTTTTCTGGAAGCATTCTAAACTAGCACCACTTCCGATTGGAAGCATAGCCTGAGCAGCGGAGCCAGATAATGCGGTTGACACGCCAGACAAATTACGCCGTGCGCATCTTGATGTATTGCGCGGCGAATGACGCGCCGTTGAGCCGGATTGGCGATATTGCCAAGGCCTATTCGGTTTCGGAACTGTTTTTGTTCAAGATTTTGCAACCATTGACCAAGTCCGGGCTGATTGAATCGGTGCGCGGACGCAATGGCGGCATCCGTCTTGGGCGGACGGCGGAGAAGATCTCGCTGCTGGATGTGGTCAAGGTGACGGAAGACAATTTCGCCATGGCGGAATGTTTCGAAAACGATGCCAGCGAATGCCCGCTGGTTGATTCGTGCGGCCTCAACACCGCCTTGCGCGAGGCTCTGGGTGCGTTTTTCGAAGTGCTGTCGTCCTATTCGATCGATGATCTGGTCAAGGCGCGCCCCTCGATCAACTTCCTGCTTGGCCTTGACGAAAAATCAGTCGCGCCTGCAGCCTGACATCACACTGCACAATCCGGACCGGTCGCTCAAACGTCCGGGGATAGCCGCTGCGCCTGGCCATGGCTGCGCCGCCATGCCGGCTTGACGTCCTGTCCGGCCAGGGCCCCGCGCGAACCGGCAAGTTCGAACCATCCATTTTGTCGGCTTGTCAGCGGAAGGTGGCTAATTTAAACGATTAGCATCCCTCGACCACCTCGGTGGCGCATCCAGTCCGAAATGGAGCAGGCCCGTGAGCAAGACAGTTTCTCCGGATTGGTGGCGCGGCTGCGTCATCTACCAGGTCTATCCCCGGTCCTACCAGGACACCTCCGGCGACGGCATCGGCGACCTCCGCGGCATCATCCAGCGGCTCGATCACATCGCCTCGCTCAATGTCGACGCCATCTGGCTGTCGCCGTTCTTCAAATCGCCCATGGCCGATTTCGGCTATGACGTGTCGGACTATTGCGATGTCGATCCGATGTTCGGCACTTTGTCGGATTTTGACGAGCTGATCGAGCTGGCCCATGCCAAGGGGCTCAAGGTCATCATCGACCAGGTGATCTCGCATTCGTCCGACCAGCATGCCTGGTTCAAGGAGAGCCGCTCGAGCCGCGACAATCCCAAGGCCGACTGGTATGTCTGGGCCGACGCCAAGCCCGACGGTACCGCGCCCAACAACTGGCTGTCGATTTTCGGCGGACCGGCCTGGGAGTGGGACACCACGCGGCGGCAATATTACATGCACAATTTCCTGGCCTCGCAGCCGGACCTGAATTTCCACAATCCCGATGTGCAGGATGCGATACTGGATACGGTGCGGTTCTGGCTCGATCGCGGCGTCGACGGCTTCCGGCTCGATACGGTGAATTTCTACGTTCACGACAAGCTGCTGCGCGACAACCCGGCGCTGAGCCTGAATGCCGAGGACGGCAATTTCATGGGGGTGGATGCGCCCGACACCAATCCCTACGGCTTTCAGGATCATCTCTACGACAAGTCGCAGCCCGAAAACATCGTGTTTCTGCAGCGCTTCCGCGCCCTGCTGGAGGAATATGAGGGGCGCACGACCGTCGGCGAGGTCGGCGATGGCCGACGCTCGCTGCAGACCGTGGCGGCCTATACCAATGGCGGCGACAAGCTGCACATGTGCTACACGTTCGACATGCTCGGCGCGGAGTTTTCGGCCGCGCATTTCCGCCGCAGCATTTCCAATTTCCAGTCGGTGGTCAAGGATGGCTGGGTCTGCTGGTCGTTCTCCAACCATGATGTCGAGCGCCACGTCTCGCGCTGGCTGCGTGACGGCGATGATCCCGAGCATCTTGCCCGCTTCGCCATCACCATGCTGTCGTCGTTCCGCGGGTCGATCTGCCTGTACCAGGGCGAGGAACTGGGGCTGGAGGAAGCCGAGATCGCGTTCGAGGATCTCACCGATCCCTATGGCATCCGCTTCTGGCCGGCCTATAAGGGCCGCGACGGCTGCCGCACGCCGATGGTCTGGGAGCGCAATGCCGCCAATGCCGGGTTCTCGACTGCGGCGCGGACCTGGTTACCGGTTCCCGAACGCCACCGCGCCCATGCGGTGGACCAGCAGCAAAGGGTCTACGGCTCGGTGCTCAACTATTACCGGACCATGCTCGCCTTCCGCAAGAATCATCAGGCCCTGATCGACGGTGACATGGTCTTCATCGAGACCAACAAGGATGTGCTGGCTTTCATCCGGGAATCCGCCGACGAAAGGCTGATCGTCGTGCTCAACCTCGATCGCGAACCGCAGTCGGTGATATTGCCGGAGGACCTGGTGGTCCGGGAGGTCCTCGATCTGCCCGGATGCGCCGGCGGCATCCATGAGGGCGTGGTGACGCTGCGCGGCCTCGACGGGTTTTGCGGGCTGCTGTGATCCCCTTGACTGCGCTGGTCAGCAGGTGCCGAGGGGCAAGGCCGATCACTCGCCGTCGTCGGGTATCTTGAGGATGTTGCCGCAGGCCTTGCAATGCACCGCATCGGCGTCGTGGCGGTAAAGGCCGCAATTGGGGCAGCGAAAGGTCACCTTGAAGGGCCGGACCACGGCCTGGGCGAGGCGGACAAACAGCGAGATGCCGACGATCATGGTGACGATGGCCGTCAGCTTTCCGAATGTGCCGGGCAGGATGATGTCGCCAAAACCGGTGGTGGTCACCGTCGCCACGGTGAAATAGAGCGCGTCGACAAAGCCGTCGGTGCCGTCCTGGCGGTAGAAGAAGAAGGTGTAGACAAAGCCGGTGGTCATGAACAGGAAGACCACGACATTGATTGAGGCGCGAATGACATCGGTGAGTTCCGACTGGCCGATCTTGCGCAAGCCGGCCTTGAGCAGCGGGCTCTGGCCGATGGCCCAGATCCGCATGGCGCGCAGGAAGGCGAAATTGTAGAGCAGGTTGGGAAACAGCAGCGTTCCCAGAATGATCAGATCCACCCAGGTCATCGACCTGAGCAGCCAGTCGCGGGGGCGGCGTGCGATGGCGGCCTTGACCAGCAGTTCCAGCGCAATCCAGGCCGCGATCATGTAGTCGAGCACCAGATAGTTCTCGCCGGTGCGCAGATAGGGTCCGAAGATGAAGAAGGCGATGATCGCCAGGTCGATGCATGCCAGCGCCGCCTGGAAGCGGATCGCCGACAGGGTCTCGCCGGCATAGAGCCGCCGCAGGGTGTGGCGCAGATTTTCCTTCATCGTGGAGCCATGTCCGCTTTCCCGTCGTCTGTGTCCCTGGCCGAAGCTGCGGCCACCGTGGACAGGCTTATCGTCAAGAACCTCATTCGATCAATGCAAATGCGTCGACATCGACCATGCCCATGTCCGAGATCTTCAGATGCGGGATCACCGGCAGGGCCAGAAAGGCCAGTTGCAGGAAGGGTTCGTCCAGCGTGCCGCCAAGCTGTTTTGCCGCCGCGCGCAGCGGTGTGAGCTTCTCGCGCACCTGTTCGAACGGCAGATCACTCATCAGCCCGGCAATCGGCAAGGCGATTTCGGCGAGCACCTCGCCTTCGGCGGCGACAACGAAACCGCCGCGAATTTCGCTCAGACGATTGGCGGCCAGCGCCATGTCGGCCTCGTCTGCGCCGACCACGCAGATATTGTGGCTGTCATGACCGACAGTGGAGGCGATGGCGCCGCGCTTGAGGCCAAAACCCTGGACGAAGCCGGTGGTGATGTTGCCGTTCCTGCCATGGCGCTCGATCACGGTGATCTTGAGAATGTCGCGCGACAAATCACCCCGTGTCTCGCCGTTTTCGATCGGCAGCTCGAACTTGCGGTGCTCGGTGATGATCTTGCCCGGCACGATGCCTATCACCGATGTGGCGACCCGGTTGCGGCGCACGGCGAAGCTCTCGGCTGAAAGCGACGGCGCCCGGACGCTGTCGATTCCGACGTGCTCGGTGACGGCGCGCGAGGCAAACAGCGCATCGGTGACAAGGCGGCCGGCGGAAAACACCATCTGCGCGTTGCAGTCCTCGAGGCTGTCGAGCACCACCAGATCGGCGCGCCAGCCGGGGGCTACCAGGCCGCGGTCCTTGAGCCCGAAAGCACGGGCGGCAGAAATAGAGGCGGCGCGGTAGATCGCCAGCGGCTCGACGCCCTTCGAAATCGCGTGGCGGATCATGTAGTCGAGATGGCCGTGCTCGGCGATGTCGAGCGGATTGCGGTCGTCGGTGCACAGCGCCAGGAACGGCGAATTGCGCTCGGTGATGATCGGGATCAGGGCGTCGAGATCGCGGCTGACCGAGCCTTCGCGCACCAGCACATGCATGCCCTTCGACATCTTCTCCAGCGCTTCCTCAGCGGTGGTGGACTCGTGCTCGGTGCGGATGCCGGCGGCGAGATAGCCGTTGAGTCCGAGCCCGCGCAGCAAGGGCGCATGGCCGTCGATATGGTCGCCCTGAAAGGCTTCGAGCTTGGCCATGCAGATCGGGTCCCTGGCCAGCACGCCGGGGAAGTTCATGAATTCGGCCAGGCCGATGACCTGGGGATGATCGCGGAACTCCAGCAGGTCCTCAATATCAAGTCGCGCGCCGGCGGTTTCGAGATGGGTGGCGGGCACACAGCTCGAGAGCTGGACCCGGATATCCATGATGGTCTGTTCGGAGCAATCGAGAAAATAGCGGATGCCGGCGGCGCCGATGACATTGGCAATCTCGTGCGGATCGCAGATCGCCGTGGTTATGCCGCGCGGCAGCACGCAGCGGTCGAACTCATGCGGGGTGACCAGCGAGCTTTCAATATGCAGATGGGTGTCGATAAAGCCGGGCACGACGATCTTGCCGGAGATGTCGATCGTCTCGACGCCTTCGTAGCTCTCCAGCGTACCGACGATCCGGTCGCCGCAAATGGCGATGTCGCCCTCGCGCAACGCGCCGGTGGTGAGGTCGAACAGCCTGCCGCCCTTCAAGACAATATCCGCCGGCATCTTGCCCGCGCCTTGGTCAATCATGTCGCCAAGTCTGTCTGTCATGGCTGGTTCCTTTGCCGTTGCCCGAATCGAAAACCGGCCGGCATTTCTGCCGGCCGGTCCAGTTTACCCCAAAAGGGTTGATTACATCTTGTCGGTGATGTCCGAAGTCCAGGCGCCTTCCGGCTCCTTGGTGATGATGCCCTGGTCGAGCAGCGCCTTGGCGGTACGCTCATAGGCTTCCGGGATCAGCTTGGCGTCCGGCGTGTCAATCAGCTTGGCCACTTCACCCATCATGCGGACCTGGTGGTTTTCATCCTGACCGCCATTGTCCATGACGATGCCGGCTGCCTCTTCAGGATTGGCGATGGCGTATTCCCAGCCCTTCATCGAGGCCTCGACGAACTTGACCATCTTTTCGGCGAAAGCCGGATCGGCAAGATCGTCTTCCATTGCATAAAGGCCGTCCTCGAGCAGATCGTTGCCCATGGCGGAGTAGTTGAAGACGATGAGGTCTTCGGCCTTGTAGCCGGCGTCGATGAGCTGCCAGTACTCGTTATAGGTCATGACCGAGATGCAGTCGGCCTGTTTCTGGATCAGCGGCTGCACGTCAAAGCTCTGCTTGAGCACGGTGACGCCGTCTTCGCCGCCTTCAGTCGACAGGCCAAGCTTGTTCATCCAGGCAAAGAACGGATATTCATTGCCGTAGAACCAGACGCCGAGCGTGTGGCCCTTGAAGTCTTCCTCGGTCTGGACCGGGCCGTCGGCCGGGCAGACAAGCTGCATGCCGGCCTTCTTGTAAGGCTGGGCGATGTTGACCAGGCCCACGCCCTTTTCGCGGGCTGCGAGCGCGCCGCCCATCCAGTCGACGATGACGTCGGCGCCACCACCGGCAATCACCTGTTCCGGCGCGATGTCGGGGCCGCCCGGCTTGATTTCGACATCAAGGCCGGCTTCGTCGTAAAAGCCCTTCTCCTTGGCGACGAAATAGCCGGCGAATTGGGCCTGTGCGACCCATTTGAGTTGCAGCGTCACCTTGTCGGCAGCGCTCGCGGCACCTGCCATCAGTGTCATGGTGAGTGCCAGTGTCAGTCCGAGTGTTTTTTTCATTTTTGGTTCCTCTCTGGTTGCGGCTCAGGGCTATCTATCTGCGATAGCTCGGATGCCAGAATGTGACGGCGCGCTCAAGAAGTGCAAGTGCCCCGTAAAACAAAGACCCGACAATGGCGGCCATGGCGATTTCCGCCCAGACCATGTCGAGATTCATCCGACCCACTTCGGTCGAAATGCGAAAGCCCATGCCGACAATCGGCGTGCCGAAAAACTCGGCCACGATGGCGCCGATCAGCGCCAGCGTCGAGTTGATCTTGAGGGCATTGAAGATGAAAGGCATTGCGGCCTGAAGCCGCAGTTTGAGCAGAACCTGCCAGTGGGTGGCGCCATAGGTGCGCATCAGGTCGCGCTCCATCTCGCTGGTGGCCGTCAGCCCTGCCAGCGTGTTCACCAGCATCGGGAAGAAGGTCATGACGATGACGACCGCGGCCTTGGACTGCCAGTCGAAGCCGAACCAGATCACCATGATTGGCGCGATGCCGATCATCGGCAGGGCCGAGACCATGTTGCCGATCGGCAGCAGGCCGCTGGCCAGAAAGCGGAAGCGGTCGGCGAGGATGGCGACGAGGAATCCGGTGAGCGACCCCACGACATAGCCAAACAGCACCGCCTTGAGCACGGTCTGCTTGAAATCGGCCGCCAGGATCGAGGTCGAGGTTGTGATCCTGAGCCCGATGGCCGAGGGCGGCGGCAGCAGCACGAAGGGCACGCCGGCGCCGCGGACGATGCATTCCCACAGGATGACCACCCAGATGCCGAACAGGGCAGGCACGATGAGTGTCGAGCCACGGCCTTCGCTGCCGCGGCTGCCATCGCCCGACAGCACGGTGACCAGTCGCCAGCCGAGAAGCCAGGCGGCAATCAGGGCCGCGAAGTAGCCCGCCGTTGCCGTGCCGAAGGCATCGGTGAGGCCTGCGATCAGCAGTGCTGCCGCGCCAAAGCTCGAGAGCGTCAGAACCGCGGTCTGGACCGCAAAGCTCAGCTGCAGCATCGAGACAAGCGCGCCGGCAAGAAGGATCGCCACCACCGTGAGCGAAGAGGCGGCGCTCATGCTCTCGGTAAAGGGCAGGGCGGTGAGGCTGTAGAGGCTTGCCAGCAGCGACATCAGCGCCTGCCAGTTGGGACGGAACACGCTCATTGGGCTTTTGCTCCCATGCGGGTGTTGACGAAACGGCCGACGACATCAACTGCGGTCACCAGCAAAATGGCGACAATCGAGCCGGCGATCAGCGCGGCAAAGATATCGACGGTCTGGCTGTAATAGGAGCCGGCCAGAAGTTTCGAGCCGATGCCGGCCACAGCCCCGGTGGGCAGTTCGCCGACGATGGCGCCGATCAGGCTGGCGGCAATCGCCACTTTCATCGAGGTGAAGAAGAACGGCACCGAGGCCGGGATCCTGAGCTTCCACAGGGTCTGCATCTTGCTGGCCGAATAGGTCCGCATCAGGTCGAGATGCAGCACATCAGGCGAGCGCAGCCCCTTGACCATGCCGACGGCCACGGGGAAGAACGACAGATAGGTGGAGATCAGCGCCTTCGGCAAGAGCCCGGTAATGCCGATGGCCGAGAGCAGCACGATGATCATCGGCGCAATGGCCAGAATGGGAATCGTCTGCGAGGCGATGATCCAGGGCAGGAAGGAGCGGTCGAGCGCCGGAATGTGGACAATGCCGATGGCGATCGCCACGCCGAGTGCGGTGCCCATGGCAAAACCCGACAGCGTTGCCGACAGCGTCACCCAGGAGTGATAGACCAGGCTGCGCTTCGACCATGGCTTGACCGTAAAGGTGTTCTTCCAGAGGTTTTCCGCCACCTGATGCGGCGCCGGCATGGTCGGCTTCGGCTGGCTCATGGTTTTCATCAGGAATTCGATGTTTGAGCGGGTCTCGCCGGCGCGCCGGTCGAAATCGCGCTGGAACGGCGCGTTCATCGAATAGGCGGCAAAATACCAGATCACCAGCATCAGCAGCAGGATGGAGCCCACCGGGACCAGCCGGTCGTGAATGAAACTACGCTCGGTCATCCCTGTCTCCCTTGCGGCCAGACGATCATGGTCACGGCGACGATGCCCAGCGTGATGCCGCCGATCTGCATGGTCGACGGGCGTTCACCGAAAATCAGCAGCCCGATCAAATTGATCAGCACCAGTTGCAGCACGGCCGACAGCGACATGGCGACGGCGAGACCGCTTTCACGCATCACCCGCACCATCATCAGATTGCCGGCGGTGTAGAGCCCGATGGCCAAAACCAGCAGCCAGACCGAGGGCCGGTCGACATAGACCCGCAGACTGCTTGCCGCGGCCATGAAAATCACCATGACCGCCGCCAGCCAGATCATCAGCGAGGGGCTCATTGCGCGCCTCCGGGCCAGCGCAACCACAATGTCGGGATGCCCTCTTCGGTGGTGTCGTCGCGACGGGCGGGGTCTTCGTGAAAGCCTTCGCGCTCATAAAAGCGCAAGGCGTCGGTATTGCGCTCGAACACGGTGAGCTCGAGGCCGGAGGGGTGTGCGGCCTTGGCCGCATCCAGCAGCATCCTGCCCACACCCTTGCCGCGCGCGGAAGGCCGCAGATAGAGCGCGGGCACGAAGCCGTCGTCGCTCATAGACAGATAGCCGAGAATGTCGCCATGGTCTTCGACCACAAACATGGTGCGGCTTTCGAGAAGCGAGGGAACGAACAGCGCTTCGACCGCGGCATGGTCGGTGGTCCGCGGCAGCCACCCGGTGGCGTCGATATAATCATTGATGATGGTCGCGCAGACCGGCAGGTCGGCGATAGTGGCCTGGCGCAGCACCGGTGCGCCTGCCGGGGATTGCTGCGCGCTATTCATCGTAGTTGTGTCCGGCTTTGAGGCCCTCACGGACCTGGTGGGCGATTTTCAGGAATGCGCTGGTTTCGCGGATGTCGAGCGACCGGTCGCTGCCCAGTTCGCTGCAGTCGATGATCTCGTGAATGCGGCCCGGCCGCGGGCTCATCACCACGATCTTGGTCGACAGGAACACGGCCTCGGGAATCGAATGGGTGACGAAGACCACGGTCTTTTTCGTCTTGGCCCAGAGTTTCAGCAGTTGCTCATTCAGATGATCGCGAACGATCTCGTCAAGCGCGCCAAAAGGTTCGTCCATCAGCAACATGGCCGGCTCGACCGCCAGCGCGCGGGCGATGGATGCGCGCTGCTGCATGCCGCCGGAGAGCTGCCAGGGGAATTTCTTCTCGAAGCCGACCAGATTGACCAGTTCCAGATTGCTGGCGATGCGGCTCGCGCGGGTTGCCTTGTCGAGCCCCATCACTTCAAGCGGCAGCGCGACATTGTCCTCGATGGTGCGCCAGGGCAACAGCGCTGACTGCTGAAACACATAGCCATAGGCGCGGGCGAGGCGGGCCTGTTCGGGTGTCAAGCCATTGACCGACACGGTGCCGCCGGTGGGCTTTTCCAGATCGGCGATAACGCGCAACAATGTGGTCTTGCCGCAGCCGGAGGGTCCGATCAGCGAGACGAATTCGCCCTCGGCGATGTCGAGCGATATGTCCTTGAGGGCATGGACAGGACCATCATTGGTTTCGAAGGTGAGATCGAGGTTTCGGGCGGAAATGACTGTGCTCATTGCGAGCTCCACGAGTATCGGTCTATCATAAATTTGTTGTCACCAATTGAGGCAAGGCCTGTTCTGGAAAAAATGGAGAAGAAATCATGGCGAAGAAAGCTCATCAATGCAGCGTTCCTACGGTAACACTTCAGTTCACCGGCGATAAAGCCAGGCAGCTTGCCGATCACTTCTGGATTGACTGGCTTGATGGAGGTCTTGATCAGACTTGGGAAGGAAACGTTGCGCTTCAGGGCATCACCGATGCAATCGAGTATGACTGGGACCCCGACACTCGCACGATCATCATCCGCGCCGACGACAGCTGATTCTGGAAACACCTTCTGCAGACCCCGTTTGCTGTTGCTCACTGACATCGGCTGACCGTGAATTCGAACCCGTCTCCGCCCTGCATTGTGAACTGGAGCGCGGCCGGATCGTCGTGACCCGGCCTGACTAGATAGGTCGAGACCCATTCCTCACCTTCTCCCGAGCAGAGAGCGGTGACAACCGCGCGCCCGTGGGAAGCGGACAGGACCTGAAGGAAATTACAGCCCGATTCATGAAATTCTACATTCTGCGGGCTGACGATGATCTTGCTGTCGCTCATGGATGCCTGTTCGGGGTCGAATGCGCAGCCTTCGCTGTTTCCGTATTTGCCATCAATCGGCAGCATGTCGGCTGATGCCTGTGAGGCCATGAGGCCAAGGAGGCACGCGGCGCCCGGCAAGTGGTTGATGGCCTGTCGGTTCATGATCCTCACACCCCGCTCGCCGGAATGCCTGAACGCTCGACCTTGCGCGGGGAAGAGACTTCCTTCCAGGTCGACAATGCCTTGTTGGTCGGCGTCACCGGTTCGCGCTTGACGAATTCGCCATGGCCTTCCTGCGGCTTGACTTCGCCATCGTCAACGGCGACGCGACCGCGGGTCAGCGTGTAGCGCGGCAGGCCCTTGACCTGTTTGCCCTCAAACACATTGTAGTCGATCGCCGACTGCTGGGTGCTGGCCGAAATGGTCTTGGATTTCTCCGGATCCCAGACCACCAGATCGGCATCGGCGCCAACCAGCACCGCGCCCTTTTTCGGGTAGCAGTTGAGGATCTTGGCGATGTTGGTCGAGGTGACGGCGACAAACTCGTTCATGGTCAGCCGGCCGGTGGCGACACCATGGGTCCACAGCATCGGCATGCGGTCTTCGAGACCACCGGTGCCGTTGGGAATCTTTGTGAAATCGCCGACGCCGAAGCGCTTCTGTTCGGTGGAAAAGGCGCAATGGTCGGTGGCGACCACCTGCAGTGAGCCGGCCGACAGCCCGGCCCAAAGCGAATCCTGATGCATCTTGTTGCGGAATGGCGGGCTCATCACCCGGCGCGCCGCATGGTCCCAGTCGGGGTTGGCATATTCGCTCTCGTCCAGAGTGAGATGCTGGATCAGCGGCTCGCCCCAGACCCGCATGCCCTTCTGGCGGGCGCGGCGGATGGCCTCGTGGCTCTGCTCGCAGGATGTGTGCACCACGTATAGCGGGGTGCCGGCCATGTCGGCGATCATGATGGCGCGGTTGGTGGCTTCGCCCTCGACTTCCGCCGGACGGGAGTAGGCGTGCGCCTCGGGGCCGTTGTTGCCCTCGGCCAGCAATTTCTGCTGCAACTGCGCCACCACGTCGCCGTTTTCGGCGTGGACCATTGCGATGCCACCTAATTCGCCAACGCGGCTGAAGGAGGAATACATCTCGTCATCATCCACCATCAGCGCGCCCTTGTAGGCCATGAAGTGCTTGAAGGTGGTGATGCCCTTGTCCTTGACCACGGTTTCCATCTCATTAAACACCTGCTCTCCCCACCAGGTGATCGCCATGTGGAAGGAGTAGTCGCAATGGGCGCGGGTCGACTTGTTGTCCCACATCGTCAGCGCTTCGAGCAGCGACTGGCCCGGTGCGGGCAGGGCGAAATCGATCACCATGGTGGTGCCGCCAGCCAGAGCCGCGCGGGTGCCGCTTTCGAAATCATCTGTCGAATAGGTGCCCATGAACGGCATTTCGAGATGGGTGTGCGGATCAATGCCGCCGGGCATGACGTAGCAGCCGGTGGCATCGAGTGACTTTTCGCCGACCAGGTTGGGGCCGATGGCGGTGATGACGCCGCCCTCAATCAGCACGTCCGCCTTGTAGGTCAGATCGGCGGTGACGATGGTTCCGTTCTTGATGACAGTGGTGCTCATGATGGTGTTCCCGTGCTTATTCTTTTTGCGGTCAATTCCCCTCCCCCTTGAGGGGAGGGGCTAGGGGTGTTCTGTTTCCTCTCCCCGCCGGGGAGAGGGATAGGAAGGCACTGCGAAGCGGAGCTGAGCAGATGCCTGAGTTGGGTGAGGGGGCTTCAAGCGCCCTTCAAGTGCGGCAAGTATGGTTTCCAGAACGGCAGCCCGCTCAAACGCAACCTCATCATTCCAGAACCGCAAGACGCTGTAGCCATTTTGTGTGAGCCACGCTGTGCGCCGCGCGTCCTTGGCTTCCTCAAGTGCGTGTTGGCTGTCATCGAGTTCGATGATCAGCTTGCTGTTGCGGCAGCAGAAATCGCAGATATAGGGACCAATCCGCACCTGACGATTGAAGCGAAACCCGTTGAGTTGACGATTGCGAAGTTCGAACCAGAGCAGATGCTCGGCGTCGGTCGGCTGTTTGCGCATCTGGCGCGCCAGTGCTCTGGTCGCGGGTTCAGGTTTTGTGGCGAAGACCCCCTCACCCGGTCGCCGCAAGGCGGCGCCCGACCTCTCCCCGGGGGGAGAGGAACCTGGTGGCCAGCCCTGTGCGTTCTCTCAATCATGTTTCGGTTTCGTTTTCACTCCGCATAACCCGGGTTTTCCCGGTCAAGCACCTGTTTCATTTCCTCGAAATGCGAGAACTCGGCGTCCTTGTAGACATCCCATTCCTGGGCAACGGATTCGGCCAGTTCGTCATTCATGACGTTGAGCGGCTGGCCGGTCGAATAGGCCAGCACCATGGTCCGCGCCGCGCGCTCGAGATGGTACATGGCGTCAAAGGCTTCGGCGACGGTCGGGGCCACGGTGGTGACGCCGTGATTGGCCATCATGACGCTCGAATGATTGCCGATGGTGGCGGCGATGCGCTCGCCCTCGGCTTCTTCCGAGGCGATGCCGCCGAAACTCATGTCCATCGCCAGCCGGTTGAAGAACCGTGCCGTGACCTGGTCGATCGGCTTGATCGAGGGATCCTTCAGGCCGGCAAGGGTGGTGGCGTAGGGAGGGTGCAGATGCAGCGCCACACGGGCATGCGGCACGCGGCGGTGAATGGCGGAATGGATCGACCAGGCTGACGGGTCGGGCGCATCCGGGCGCTTCATGGTGTCGGGGTCATCGGCGTCGACCAGCAGCAATTCGCTGGCCTTGGCGCGAGAGAAATGTTTCCAGCGCGGATTGACGAGAAATTTCCTGCCGTCGGGTGAGACGGCGGCGGAGAAATGGTTGGCGACACCCTCATGCCAGTCGTAATAGGCCGCCAGTCTGAGAGCTGCTGCAAGATCTATGCGAAGTTGGCTATCGTCACTGCTCTCAAGTGGCAGGACTTTGGCTGATGTGGTCATGTTGTTACCTCGGTCTGCCGTTGGACTGTCCCCCTCCCCCTGGAGGGGAGGGGTTAGGGGTGGGGGGCGCGACAATCATATCATCAGCCCCAATTCATGCAGAATTTTCTCAATGCAGGCGTCAAAGGACTCTGCAAGTTCCCCGGTGTTGAAGCGGACGACGCGATAACCGGCTTCAGCCAGCCACGCATCACGTTTTCTGTCTCGCGCGATTCCCGGCCCAGTGAAGTGATGCTCTCCATCAACCTCGATGATCAGCCTGGCGGAGTGGATGGCGAAATCCGCTACATAAGGGCCTACCGGTGTCTGCCGGCGAACGTGAATTCCGTAGAGTTTTTTGAATTCTCTGAGATCGCGCCAGAGACGTTTTTCACCATCAGTCATGCTGTGGCGAAGCTTTCGCGCCCGTGCCAGAGCTCCGGGTGAATTCAAGCTTGGTGACACAATTGGCCCCCCACCCTCGATCCCTCCCCTCCAGGGGGAGGGAGGACTGCTCGGCGCGTCTGGCACCATCATTTCACCACCCCGGCGGTTTCCACCACTGCATGCATGAGCACATCGCAGCCGGCACCAGCCCATTCCTTCGTAATGTCCTCGGCCTCGTTGTGGGAGAGCCCGTCAACACAGGGGCACATGACCATGGCGGTCGGCGCCACGCGGTTGATCCAGCAGGCATCGTGACCGGCGCCGGAGATGATGTCCATATGCGAATAGCCGAGCCGTTCGGCGGCGTCACGGACGGCCTTGACGCACGTCTTGTCGAATTCCGGAGGATCGAACTGGCCGACGATCTCTGCCTCGAAGCCGACGCCGAGTGCGTCGCAGAGTTTCGGCGCTTCCGCCATCAGCCGGTCGACCATGCCGTTCAATGTATCGATTTCATGGCTGCGGAAGTCGATGGTGAAGACCGCCTTGCCGGGGATGATGTTGCGCGAATTGGGATAGATGTCGATGTGGCCGATGGCGCCCACCGCTTTGGGGGCGTTGTCCATGGCGATCTGGTGCACCAGTTCGGTGATCTGGGCAAGGCCGCGGCCGGCATTCTTGCGCATCGGCATCGGGGTCGAGCCGGTGTGGCTTTCCTTGCCGGTGACGGTGCACTGGATCCAGCGCAGGCCCTGGCCGTGGGTGACAACGCCGATGTCCTTGCCTTGCGCCTCGAGGATCGGGCCCTGCTCGATATGCAGCTCGAACAGCGCATGCATCTTGCGGCTACCTACTTCCTCGTCGCCCTTCCAGCCGATGCGGACCAGCTCGTCGCCAAAACGCTTGCCCTTGGCGTCTTCCCGGTCATAGGCCCAGTCCTGCTCATGCACACCGGCAAAGACGCCGGAGGCGAGCATGGCAGGGGCAAAGCGGGTGCCTTCCTCGTTGGTCCAGTTGACCACCACGATCGGGTGTTTGGTCTTGATGTCGAGATCATTGAGCGTGCGGACCAGTTCGAGGCCTGCCAGCACGCCGAGAACACCGTCATATTTGCCACCGGTGGGCTGGGTGTCGAGATGGGAGCCGACATAGACCGGCAGGGCATCGGGATCGGTGCCGGGCCGGGTCATGAACATGTTGCCCATGGTGTCGACGCCCATGGTCATGCCGGCGTCCTCGCACCAGCGCTGGAACAGCTTGCGGCCTTCGCCGTCTTCATCGGTCAGGGTCTGGCGGTTGTTGCCGCCGGCAATGCCGGGCCCGATCCTGGCCATGTCCATGAGCGAGATCCCAGAGCCTGTCGGCGTTGATGCGAAGATTGGCTGCGGGTGCGGACATGGTCGTCTCCTTAGTTGAATATCATACCGATTATCCGCCCAACCCCATACAAAATAGCAGCAGTGATTCCCTGCGTTATCAGAATGAAAGTGAGGGTTTTTAGTATACCGGTTCGTTGGATATCTGCGATCACAGCATGGGATCGAGTTAGGTAATAGATACAAGCTCCGATTAGCGTCCCCAGGCCGATGGTCCAAAGCCACGGCCAGCTTGCGAAGCCTCCGTAAGCCAAAACAACCGCCCAAGGGATGCCAATTATCTCCATGGGTCAGCTCGGAAAATTGAACACGGCGCCGGACTTGATGCCGTTGGGCCAGCGCGAAGTGATGGTTTTCAGGCGGGTGTAAAAGCGCACGCCCTCCGGGCCATAAATCGAGTGATCGCCGAACAGGGAACGCTTCCAGCCGCCGAAGGAATGATAGGCCACCGGAACCGGGATCGGCACGTTGATGCCGACCATGCCGACCTCGATGGAATCGGAGAAGGCGCGGGCTGCGTCACCATCGCGGGTGAAGATCGCGGTGCCGTTGCCATATTCATGGTCATTGATCATCTTGACGGCGTCGTCGAAGGTTCCGGCACGGACCACCGAGAGCACCGGTCCGAAGATTTCTTCCTTGTAGATGGTCATGTCGGTGGTGACGCGGTCAAACAGCGTGCCGCCAACGAAGTAGCCGTTCTCGTAGCCCTGCAGCGAGAAACCACGGCCATCGACGACCAGTTCCGCGCCTTGGCTGACGCCCTGGTCGATGTAACCGAGCACCTTTTCCTGGTGCTGCTTCGTGACCACCGGACCCATTTCAGCGGCCTCGTCGGTGGCCGGGCCGATCTTCAGCGCCTCGACGCGCGGCTTGAGCTTGGCGACCAGCGCATCGGCGGTCTTTTCGCCCACCGGAACGGCAACAGAGATTGCCATGCAGCGTTCGCCGGCCGAGCCGTAGCCCGCGCCCATCAGCGCGTCGGCGGCCTGGTCCATGTCGGCGTCGGGCATGATCACCATGTGGTTCTTGGCGCCGCCAAGCGCCTGCACGCGCTTGCCGTTGGCAGTGCCGCGCGAATAGACATATTCGGCAATCGGGGTGGACCCGACAAAGCTGATTGCCTTGACGTCGGGGTGATCGAGCAGGGTGTCGACGGCGAGCTTGTCGCCGTGGACGACATTCAAGATCCCATCGGGGAATCCGGCTTCCTGGAACAATTTCCAGGCCAGCATCGGTGCGGACGGATCGCGCTCGGATGGCTTGAGGATGAAGGTGTTGCCGCAGGCAATCGCCATCGGATACATCCACATCGGCACCATGGCCGGGAAGTTGAACGGAGTGATGCCGGCGACAACGCCGAGCGGCTGGCGGTCGGCGATGGAGTCGATGCCGGGGCCGACATTGCGGGAAAAGTCGCCCTTGAGCAGATTGGGAATGCCGCAGGCGAATTCGACCACCTCGATGCCGCGGGTGACTTCACCCAGCGCATCATCATGGGTCTTGCCGTGTTCGCGCGAAATCTCGCGGGCGATGTCGCCGGCATGGCGGTCGAGCAGTTCCTTGAACTTGAACATATAGCGGGCGCGCTTGAGAGGCGGCATGTTGCCCCAGGCCGGCTGCGCCGCCTTGGCGGAGGCCACGGCCGCGTTGATTTCCTCAACCGTCGACAGCGGCAGCTCGGCGATCTGTTCGCCGGTGGCCGGGTTGAACACCGGAGAACGGCGGTCCGACGCGGAAATTGTCAGTTTGCCATCAATGGCGTTCTCAATGATCTGCATGGTCAGGCAATCCCTTCGAGGACTTTACGCAGTTTTTCAAACAATTCGTCGATCTGATCCTTCGAGATGATCAGCGGCGGCGACAGCGCAATGATGTCGCCGGTGGTTCGGATCAGCAAGCCGTCATCATAGGCCTTGAGGAAGGCCGAGAAGGCGCGTTTGGTCGGCTCGCCGGCAATAGGGTCGAGCTCGATGGCGCCGATCAGGCCGGTGTTGCGGATGTCGATGACGTGCGGGCAATCCTTCAGTGAATGCAGCTGCTCTTCCCAGTAGGGCGAGATTTCGGCGGCGCGGGTCAGCAGGCCTTCTTCCTTGTAGGTGTCGAGCGTGGCGAGGGCTGCGGCCGAGGCTATCGGGTTGCCGGAATAGGTGTAGCCGTGGAAGAACTCGATCAGGTGCTCGGGGCCCTGCATGAAGGCGTCGTGGATCTCCGAGGTCACGAAGACTGCACCCATCGGGATGACGCCATTGGTCAGTCCCTTGGCGGATGTGATCATGTCCGGCATGACATCGTAATGCTGGGCGGCAAAAGGCGAGCCAAGGCGGCCAAAGCCGGTGATGACCTCATCGAAGATCAGCAGGATGCCGTGCACGGTGCAGATCTCGCGCAGTTTCTTGAGATAGCCCTTGGGCGGGATCAGCACGCCGGTGGAGCCGGCGACCGGCTCGACGATGACAGCGGCGATGGTCGAGGCGTCATGCAGCGTGACGATGCGCTCGAGCTCGCTCGCCAGGTCGCCGCCATGCTCGGGCTGGCCCTTGGTGAAGGCATTCTGCGCGGGCAGATGGGTGTGCGGCATATGATCGACGCCGGTCAGCAGCGTGCCGAACATCTTGCGGTTGGAGACGATGCCGCCAACGGAAATGCCGCCGAAATTGACGCCATGATAGCCGCGCTCGCGGCCGATCAGCCGGGTGCGGGATCCGTGACCCTTCGCGCGCTGATAGGCGAGCGCAACCTTCAGCGCGGTTTCGACCGATTCCGACCCGGAATTGGTGAACAGTACATGGTTCATGCCCTCGGGCGCGATGTCGACCAGCCGGTTGGCGAGCTCGAAGGCCTTGGGGTGTCCCATCTGGAAGGCCGGTGCATAATCCAGCTCGCCGGCCTGCTGCGCGATCGCCTCGGTGATCTTCGGACGGCAATGGCCGGCGTTGACGCACCACAGGCCCGCGGTGCCGTCGAGGATCTGGCGACCATCGGAAGACGTGAAATGCATGTCCTTGGCGCCGACCAGCATGCGCGGGTTCTGCTTGAACTGGCGGTTGGCGGTAAACGGCATCCAGAACGCACGCAGGTCGTTGGGAGTGGTGTTGAGCCGGTTTGACAATGCTGGCGCGCCTCCTGACGCATGGGTTCCCGTTGATTCAGTCAGGTGCCGTTTTGGAAGGCTTTGTTTCCGCTCACAGGCTGTGTTACGAAATCTTGACTGTTTGATAAAACTCTAACAGGGACAACCATGTGGTCAAGGCCAATTCGGCGTTGTCCGTGACAGCATCAACGGGGTGAATGAAGCCGGATGAGCGAAGGCAGAACAGCGCAGGGCCAGAAGGCACGGGCCACCGAAACCCAGCGCAAGACGCGCATTCAGATGGAGAACGAGGCCCGCATCCTCGATGCGGCGCTCGAGGAGTTTTCCGCGCACGGATTTCGTGGGGCGACCATCGACCGGATCGCCGATCATGCAGGCATGTCCAAACCCAATCTGCTGTATTATTTCCGCCGCAAGCAGGACATGTACGAGGCGCTGATCGCCCGCCTGCTCGACACCTGGCTGGAGCCGCTGCGCGAACTTGACGCGGTGGGCGACCCGCTGCCGGAATTGCAGTCCTATATTCGCCGCAAGCTCGAAATGGCGCGCGACTTTCCCCGCGAAAGCCGGTTGTTCGCCAATGAAATCCTGCAGGGCGCGCCGCGTATCAAGCGTCTGCTGGAAAGCGAACTCAAGCCGCTGGTCGATGAAAAGGCCGACATCCTGCGCGGCTGGATGAAATCCGGGCAGATCAATCCGGTCGATCCGCTGCACCTGATCTTCTCGATCTGGTCAACCACCCAGCATTATGCCGATTTTGACGCCCAGGTCCGGGTCATCCTCGGGCCCGACCGTGGCGCGGAAGGCCGTTTCGAGGACGCCGCGCGCTATCTCGAGACGCTGTTTCTCGATGGTTTGCGGCCGCAGTCCTCAGGCGGCGAGAGCCCGCGCATCCGCCGCCTGTAGCCATTTGGCCGCGGCTTAGCTGATCAGTCCGACCGCGCGGCGGGCTTCTTCGGTCTTGAGCGAGAAATCATCGCCGTCATAGCTGCGTGCCGCATCGGTGGTGAGCCAGGCGATGGCTTCGCCGACCCAGTCGGGCGAGATGTGCATCGACCAGTCCATCTGGCTGACCGCATTGACGCCGGAATCCCTGATCGAGCGCTGCATGTCGGTGGCCACGGTTCCCGGCGACAGGCCGACGACGCGGATATTGTCGGCGGCGCATTCCGCATGGGCGCATCTGGTCAACGACAAGACGCCCGCCTTGGTGGCGCAGTAATGGCTCCAGCCTTCGAGCGCGCCCGTGGCAGCCCCTGAGGAGATGTTGATGATGACGCCGCCGCCGCGCTTTTTCATCACCGGGATGGCGGCGCGCAGGCCATGATAGACGCCCTTGAAATTGATGTCGACAACCTGGTCCCAGGCTTCCGGATCAGAGTCCTCGATGCGGGCGATGGGATCGATGACGCCGGCATTGTTGACCAGGAAATCCAGGCCGCCAAAGCTGTCGACGGCCAGTTTGACCGCATTTTCGACGTCGATATATTGGGCCACGTCGCAGGTCACCGCGATTGCCTTGTCGCCGATCTCGGCGGCGATCCGGGCGGTGTCGCGGGTGGAGCGCGCTGCCAGAACGACATTGGCGCCGTATCCGGCCAGAATGCGGCTGGCTGCCTCGCCGATGCCGCGGCTGGCGCCGGTGATCAGGGCTGTCTTGCCGGTCAAGTCAATGCTCATTGAAGTCTCCCTTGTGGTTGCCGCCTTTGTGCAATTGATCGCGTCTGCAATCAAGGCGGAGATGCCGGGACGGGCCTGGCATATTAATCAAGATGTCTTGATATGTTGTCTGCCCTGGGCTAAGCGGGTGCCACGTCGAACGCCAGCAAGATCGGAAAACCTGCATGAGCATTGTCATCCACCACAATCCCGGTTGCGGCACATCCCGCAATGTTCTCGAGATCATCCGGGCCTTTGCCGGGGAGCCGGTCGTTGTCGAATATCTTCAAACCGGCTGGACCCGGCCGCAATTGCAGGGGCTGTTTGCTGCAGCAGGCCTGACCCCGCGCAGCGCGCTTCGGGTGTCGAAATCGCCTGCCGAGGAGCTAGGTCTGACCGATCCCGCTGTTAGCGATGAGGCGATCCTTGACGCGATGCTCGAGCATCCGGTGCTGGTCAACCGGCCGATTGTCTGCACGCCAAAGGGCGTGGCGCTGTGCCGGCCTTCGGAAGCTGTCTTCGCGCTGCTCGATGTGGCGCCGGGCACCACCCATACCAAGGAAGACGGAGAGGTGATCACCGCGCCATGACCGATGAAATGCCCAATATCGACCGCGCCAGCCTGCACCTGCCTGAGACCGGGAAACTGGTCTTGCCCGGCGAGCCGGATCACAAGCCGCGCGTGCTGATGCTCTGCGGATCATTGCGCACCCGGTCCTATTCGCGGTTTCTGACCCAGGAGGCCAAACGCGTGCTTGAGGCGCTGGGCGCCGAGGTCAGGATCTATGACCCGGCCGGCCTGCCGCTGGTGTCCGATGATGCGGAAAGCCACCCCAAGGTCACTGAATTGCGCGAGCTGTCGCTCTGGTCTGAAGCCCATGTCTGGTGTTCGCCCGAACGTCACGGCGCCATGACCGGCGTGATGAAGACCCAGATCGACTGGCTTCCCCTGGCACCGATCGGCGGGGTGCGCCCGACCCAGGGACGGACGCTGGCGCTGATGCAGGTCTGCGGCGGATCACAGAGCTTCAACACGCTCAACCAGATGCGGATTCTGGGCCGCTGGATGCGGATGATCACCATCCCCAACCAGTCATCGGTTCCCAAGGCCTTTGCGGAGTTTGACGAGAGCGGCCGCATGCAGCCATCACCGTATTACAACCGCATGGTCGATGTCATGGAAGAGCTGATGAAGTTCACGCTGCTCACCCGGGGGCGGGCGGAATATCTGGTCGATCGCTACTCGGAGCGGGTGGAGAGCGCCGAAGCGCTCTCCCTGCGGGTCAATCAGCGCTCGATCTAGCGCTGGTTTGCCTCATACGGCGCCGGTGTATTCGCCGCGGGCCGGGTAATCGTTCTTGATGGCGAAATCGAGCGCGCCGACCAGTTCGGAAAAATGCGGGCGGACGAAGGGCATGGTCTGGACCGAGCCGTAGAACAGCGTCTGCTGCGGCGTCACCATGAACAGGCCGGGTTCGGAGAACAAGGCTGGCTCCTCGATGCCGATCGAGGTGGTGCCGCGCGATGTCGAGATATAGAGACCCCATTCGCGGGCCTTGGCCAGCGGCAGGTCATAGCCGAAGCGCAGGGTGTCGGCGCCGATCTTCTCGGCCATCTGGCGTGTCCGGTCTTCGCCGTCGGAACTGATGGCGATGGTTGCCACGCCGCGTTCGGCGAAATCGGCGACCCGCTTTTGAAACTCGGTAAGGTAATTGGCGCAGATCGGGCAGTGCAGGCCACGGTAAAAGCAGATGATGGTTCCGCGTTCCGACGCATCGGAAGTCAGGTCGAAAGCGCCGTGATCGAGGGTCGGCACATTGAGATCGGGTGTTTTCTGGCGTGGCATCAGCATTGGAAGAACCTTTCAGGATCGGGATTGCATAGCCAACATACAGGTTTTATAGTCTGTAAAAGCCAAACAATCCGACAGGAACACCGATATGCGGTCTTTTGATCGACTGACAACGCTGATGGAACGGTTCAGCCTGCAGGTCAGGCCCTCGCGGCCGGAGACGGCGACGCTGGTGGTTGTGGCCGATGCGGATGGCGCCCCGGGGCATGTCTGGTTCGGCACGGCCGGGGTCGGGTCGGGGTTTGCGAGCACTGATCTGCTGTTTTGCGCAGAGGTCGATTGGGGCGGCAGCGCCAATCCGCTGCTGGCGGCCTTGCCTGACAGGATCGGCTTCGACCTTTCCCACGACAGCGAGGCTGCGAGCCTGGTCAGCCTGATGCGTTCGGAACTGGCGGCGGCGCGATGCGGTTCCGCATCGGTGATCAACCGGCTTGGGGAGGTGCTGATCGTACGTCTGCTGCGCGCCCAGATCGAGGCCGGTTCGACCGAGCCCGGACTGCTTGCCGGCCTGTCCGATCCGCGGCTCAGCCGCGCCATTGTTGCCATTCATGACGGTCCCGGACGGCCCTGGCGAAACGAGGATCTGGCAGGCATTGCCGGTCTGTCGCTGAGCCGGTTTTCTGAAACATTTTTGGCTGTGGTGGGCGAGACGCCGGCGGCCTATCTGCGCAGGTGGCGGCTCATCCTGGCGCGGCAGGATCTGCTCAAGGGCGACCGTGTCGACGCGGTGGCGCGGCGCTATGGCTATGATTCCGCCGAAGGCTTTGCCCGCGCGTTCAAACGCTGCTACGGCCTTAACCCGGTTTCGCTGCGCACCCGTCCGTCAGCAACGTTGTCCCGCACAGAGGTTCCGGCCTTGTGACGCTCTACCCGCGCGCCGCATAGCTGTAGCGGAGGTCCTCCATGTCTTCATTGATGCGGCGCAGATCGGACTGCAACCGGCCGATATCGCGCTCCAGATCGCGGATCTTCCAGCGGTTGTCGTCGATCCGGCGTTCGATGGTGCGCCGGTCTTCCTTGCGGTCGCGGATCAGGTCCTCGTCGGCGCGAATGTCGCGTTCGATGGCGCTGATGCGCGATTCCAGCGTGCTGATCTCGCTTCGCTTGCGATGCTGGAGACGCCCGAGATCATAGCCCTCGCGGAAACCCGGTTCGAGATCGAGCGGGCAGACATTGGCGTAGGTCTTTCCCTGGCTGCCGACGCTCAGACCATTGAGCGGCGTGCAATAGCGCGGCAGGCCCTTCTGATAGCCCTGATACCACAGCGTCTGGTCAGCGGCGACGCCGGCCTTGGTGCAGGCCTTGACGTGCCCGGCAAAACGATCCTGCGGATTGTAACCGGCAGCGCCGTCTTGTTCGCCGACCACGCGCCAGTCGGCAACAGCACATTCTTCCTTCGACATCGTCTGGCACGATGTCAGAACCAGGCAGGCAAGCAATATCAAGGCTGTGTGAAGTCTCATTGTGCCCCCCGGCCAATCCATTTGAATTGGCCGGAAGATATCAACCGGGGGCAGGGGAGGCAAGCAAGACCCCAGGATCCAGATCCCGGGTACCAGGCCCCGACATGCGAAAGGCCCCGCTCGGCAAAAGCGGGGCCCTTGTCCTGAGAAGTCCGGTGCCTATTCCGCGGCTTGCTTCGCCATCGGATTGTTGGGATGGGTGGTCCAGTTGGCGTAATCATGGTCGATCGGCCGACCGGTGCGCGGATCCGAGCCTTCGGTCATCTCGATCATGGTGATGCAGTCATCGACCGGGCAGACATTGACGCAGAGATTGCAGCCGACGCATTCGTCGTCCATCACCTCGAAATGCCGCACGCCATCGACCATGGCGGTAATCGCCTGGTGCGAGGTGTCCTCGCAGGCGATGTGGCAGCGGCCGCATTTGATGCACAGATCCTGATCGATCCGGGCCTTGGTGATGTAGTTGAGATTGAGATATTGCCAGTCGGTGACGTTGGGCACGGCGCGCCCCTGGAAGTCGGCCAGCGTGGCGTAGCCCTTCTCGTCCATCCAGTCGGACAGGCCTTGCGTCATTTCCTCGACGATCTTGAACCCGTAGGTCATCGCCGCGGTGCAGACCTGAACCGTGCCGCAGCCCAGCGCAATATATTCCGCCGCGTCGCGCCAGGTCTGGATCCCGCCAATGCCGGAGATCGGCAGCCCACGGGTCTCGGCATCGCGGGCGATTTCGGCGACCATGTTGAGCGCGATCGGCTTGACAGCCGGGCCGCAATAACCGCCATGCGAGCCCTTGCCGTCAATCGTCGGCACTGGCGCGAAATTGTCGAGATCGACCGAGACGATGGATGAGATGGTGTTGATCAGCGAGACCGCATCGGCGCCGCCGGCCTTGGCAGCGCGTGCCGGATAGCGGATGTCGGTGATGTTCGGCGTCAGCTTCACGATCACCGGCATGCTGGAATAGTGCTTGCACCATTCGGCCACCATCTGGATATATTCCGGCACCTGGCCGACCGCAGCGCCCATGCCGCGCTCGCTCATGCCGTGCGGGCAGCCGAAATTGAGCTCGATGCCGTCGGCACCTGTGGCCTCGACACGCGGCAGGATCGCCTTCCAGCTTTGCTCCTCGCAGGGCACCATGATCGAGACGATCATCGCCCGGTCGGGCCAGCGCCGCTTGACCTCGGCAATCTCGCGCAGGTTGATTTCGAGGTCGCGGTCGGTGATCAGCTCGATATTGTTGAGACCGAGCAACCGGCGGTCAGGGCCCCAGATGGCGCCATAGCGCGGTCCGTTGACATTGACGACCGGCGGGCCGGCCTCGCCAAGGGTTTTCCAGACCACGCCGCCCCAGCCGGCCTCGAAGGCGCGCTCGACATTGTAGGCCTTGTCGGTCGGCGGCGCGGATGCGAGCCAGAAGGGATTGGGTGATTTGATACCGAGAAAATTGGTGGAAAGGTCAGCCATGATATCTTTTCCTTCCTCAAGCCATCAGGGCTTTGTGAATGCTTTCGGCGGCGATCTTGCCGTCTTCGACCGAGACCACGGTGAGGTCTTCGCCACCGATGATGCAGTCACCCCCGGCCCAGATTTTCGGATGCGAGGTGCGGCGGTCGGCAGCGGTGCGGATCCGGCCTTTTTCCAGCTCGATCGGCAAGCCCGCCAGCGGTCCCGCGTCCGGTGTCTGGCCGATGGCCTTGAACACCTGATCGGCTTGAAGTGTGACCAGCTCTCCCGTGCCGCTCAGTTTGCCAGCGGCGTCCAGCCGGGTCTTTTCCAAAGTGATCCCGGTCACTGATCCGTCGGCGACGTGCAGGCTGCTGGGCATCACCCAGTGGCGGATGACGACACCATGGGTCTGGGCCAGTTCCTGCTCGTAAAGCGAGGCATTCATGTGCTCCTGGCCGCGGCGATAGGCGATGGTGACTTCCTCGGCGCCGAGCAGCTTTGACTGGATGGCCGCATCGATGGCGGTCATGCCGCCGCCGATGACGACAATGCGGCGTCCGACTTCCAGCAGCGACAGATCTTCGGCCTGGCGCAGCACGCCGATGAAATCGACCGCGTCGACAACGCCGCTGGCGGTTTCGCCTTCAAGCCCCAGCGCGTTGACGCCGGGCAGGCCGAGGCCGAGAAACACCGCGTCGAATTCGGCGGTCAGCTGCTCGAGATTGACATCCCGGCCCAGCGCCTTGCCGTTCTCGATGGTGATGCCGCCGATCTGCAGGATGAATTCGACCTCGTCCTGGGCAAAATCATTGGTCGTCTTGTAGGATGCGATGCCATATTCGTTGAGGCCGCCAGCTTTTTCCCGGGCTTCGTAGACGGTAACATCATGGCCATGGGTGGCGAGCCGATGGGCGCAGGAGAGACCTGCCGGGCCGGCGCCGATGACGGCTATTTTCTTGCCGGTGGAAGCGGCGCGGGTGAAGGGATGCGGTTGCTCGCGCTCCATGAAGGTGTCGGTGGCGTGGCGCTGCAGCAGGCCGATCTTGACCGGCTTCCCCTCGGCGATCTCGCGCACGCAGACCTCTTCACACAGGGTTTCGGTCGGACAGACCCGGGCGCACATGCCGCCCATGATGTTTTCCGAGAAAATGGTCTTGGCCGAGCCGATCGGGTTGCCGGCCTGGATGTTGCGGATGAACAGCGGAATGTCGATCGAGGTCGGACAGGCCGTCATGCAGGGCGCGTCATAGCAGAAATAGCACCGGTCAGCCTCGACGATCGCCTCGTGCGGCGTCAGCGGCGGATGGATATCGGAAAAATTGTCGGCATAATCGGCGCTGGAAAGACGGTTGGCCTTTACGTCGCTCGTCTCGGATACTGTCATCAGGACCCCCTCGTTGCGAGAACCTCTTTTTGCGGTCTTTTCGGAGAAACTCCTCAGTTCATCCGATGCCGCGCTGGGAAAAGAATGAAACGGTTTTATCAAAAGGTCAAATTTTTTATCAAATGATCAAAATTTGACCTTTTCACTCAACATTGCACTTCCCGGGAAGACCGGTAAATATGTCGCAAATCAAGGAGCTTGCCTGTGACAGACTACCCGATCGCGGACCATGACGACGCCTATGCCAATGGCGCTCACATCCCCGGAGCCGCGGATTATCCCCCGCGATGGGCCGGCAAGGCCGCGGCCCTGCGCGACAGCCAGAGCCAGGCGGGAAGGGCGCGGCTTGACCTCGGCTACGGAGCGGCGCCGCGCAACCGCCTCGATCTGTTCCTGCCCGAAGGCGAAGCGAAGGGGCTGGTCGTGTTCGTGCATGGCGGCTACTGGAAGGCATTCGACAAATCGATGTGGTCGCATCTGGCGGCCGGGCCACTGGCGCATGGCTTTGCCGTGGCAATGCCGAGCTACACGCTGTGCCCGGATATCCGCATCGGCGGCATTGTCCGCGAAATCGCCGCCGCTGTGCAGTTTGCAGCCGGCGAAATCGCCGGGCCGATCCGCCTGACCGGCCACTCGGCCGGCGGGCATCTGGTGACCAGGATGATCAGCGGCGAGGCGCTGCTGTCAAAAGCGGTGCTGGACCGCATCTCCGGCGTGACCTCGATATCCGGAGTCCATGATCTGCGGCCCCTGATGCTGACGGAGATGAATGACACGCTGCACATCGATGCCGCAGAGGCGCAGTCGGAAAGCCCGGTGCTGCTGAGCCCGCTCGGCGCCATTCCGGTGACCGCATGGGTCGGCGCGGAGGAGCGGCCGGAATTTGTCCGGCAGAACCGGGCGCTCTACGAGATGTGGCGCGGCTTCGCGAGCCCGATGGCGATATGCGAAGAGCCGGAAAAGCACCATTTTGACGTGATTGACGGTCTCGCAGATCCCGCTCATCCGCTCTGCCAAACGGTTCTCGGGCTTTGATGCGTCTGGTTCCGGACCAGTCCTCACAGCTGTTTCGGGACAGGAGCCGCGCGTTCCGGGTCAGGTCTTTGCCTGAGGCGAAGGCCCCGGGGCAAGCAGTCTTTTCAACGCGGCGATCTTTCCGCCATTGCCAGTCACGGAAACAATCATGATCCATCCCAAAGCCACGCTTGGTCTGCTTGCGATGCTGGCGACCCACGCCATCACGTCCCACGCTGACGCCGCGGAGATGCTGACCGATCCGGCCTTCGAGAGCACGGCGCTTGCGGGCGAGTGGTGGGCCACCCCGAATATCGAACTTGAGTACCGCAAGGGTGAACTCTGCGGCTCGGTTGCGGGCGGCACCGAGCAGCCGTGGGATGCCATTGCCGGCATCAACGGACTTTCGCTCCTGGAGGGTGAGCATTACCGCCTGACGATCACCGCATCCGCCGACCCGGCTGGCCAGATGCGCGCCCTGGTGCAGAAAGCGGCGGAACCATGGACCGCCGAAGGCGAGATCAAGCGCGGGGTGTCGACCGGCAGGCAGACCATGAGCGAGGCGTTCGCGGCGAGCGAAACCCACGCCGCTGCCCAGATCGTGTTTCAGCTCGGCGGATCGGACAAGCCGTGGCGCTTCTGCCTGCACGAGGCCTCGCTGTTGAGCGGACAGGAGCCGGCATCTGTTGTCGCAGCCAGTGCCGTGCCGGCGATCCGGGTCAATCAGACCGCCTATTTCCCCGATGGCCCGAAGCGCGCCACCCTGGTGCGCGCCGACCAGACTCCGGCGGACTGGACGCTGGTCTCGTCCACCGGCGAGACGGTTGCCGCCGGGCAAACCCGCGTGAACGGCCATGATGCATCCTCCGGGCTCGAGGTGCAGACCATCGATTTCAGCGATTTCAACGTGATCGGCGACGGCTACCGGCTGGTCGTGGGCGAGGAGACCAGCCCGCCCTTCGCCATTTCCAGCGATGCCTATGCCGCCTTGCGCCAGGATGCGCTGTCCTATTTCTACAAGGTGCGCAGCGGCATCGAAATCAGGGAGGATCTGGCTGGAAAAGGTTATGGGCGCCCGGCGGGACATGCCGGCGTCGAGCCCAATCGCGGCGATGTTTCGGTCGGCTGTCTCGACGCAGACACGGCCCGGCAGATCTACGGCGAGGACTGGGGGTGCGGCTACAGGCTCGATGTCACGGGAGGCTGGTACGATGCCGGCGATTTCGGCAAATATGTGGTCAATGGCGGCATCGCGGTGGCGCAATTGCTCGGTGTCTATGAGCGGGCCCTGTATGACAGCGGCGGGACATCACCGGCCCTGTCCGACGGTCTGGTGCAAATTCCCGAAGCCGGCAACGGCATTGCCGACATTCTCGACGAGGCCCGCTGGGAGCTGGATTTCCTGCTTGCGATGACGGTTCCCGAGGGCGAGCCCCATGCCGGCATGGCGCATCACAAGGTGCATGGCACCGGCTGGCCCTCGGCGCCGTTGCTGCCAAACCGGGATCGCGAGGAGCGCATCCTGCATCGGCCCTCGACGGCGGCCACGCTTAATCTGTCCGCGGCAGCAGCACAGGGCGCCCGGCTGTTTGCCAAGGCGGATGAAGCCTATGCCGAACGGCTGCTGGCGGCAGCCATTCGCGCCTATCACGCAGCCGAGGCCAATCCGGACCTTTTCGCGCCCTATACCGAGGGCAATCTCGGCGGCGGCGACTATCAGGACGACGATGTTTCCGACGAGTTCTATTGGGCGGCGTCCGAGCTCTATCTGACAAGCCGTGACCCGGCCTGGCTCAAACGTGCCAAAGCCTCGCCGCACTGGTCCGGACCGGTGTTCTTCCCCGAAGGCATCAGCTGGCGCTCGGTTGCCGGGCTCGCCCGCCTTCAGCTCGCCTCGGTGCCGTCGGGCCTGCCGGAGCCGGATCTCAGGGCCATCCACAGCTCGGTGATCACAGCCGCCGATGCCTATCTGCAAACCCAGCAGCAGGAGGCCTTCGGGCAGATGTATCATCCAGCGGCCGGCTTCGGCTGGGGTTCGAACCACTCGCTGATCCAGAACATGATCGTGGTCGCCACTGCCTTTGACCTGACCGGGAACCCGGCCTATCTGCAGGCGGTGCGCGAGAGCATGGACTATCTGCTGGGGCGCAATGCGCTGGGCAATTCCTATGTCACCGGTTATGGCACGACCTATTCGCACCGGCAGTTCTCCTACATGTTCGCCGCCAGCATCGATCCGTCCTATCCGCCGGTGCCAAGAGGGGCGCTGGCAGGCGGGCCCAACAGCGGGCTGGCCGATGACTATGCGATCAAGTTGCTTGCGGACTGCGCGCCGCAGGCCTGTTACGTCGATGATCCCCGCTCGTTTTCAACCAACGAGATCGCCATCAACTGGAATGCGCCGCTGACCTGGATTGCCTCCTTCCTGGACGATACGCGATAGCTGCGGCGCGCATTCAGCCAGCAGGCAATCGCCTGTTAACGCGCGAGGGGCTAAAGTCGCAGACATCAGCTTGCGGGGGCAAAGATCCATGACCAAGATCGCACTTGTCGGCGCCGGATTTGTCGCCGACTACTACATGACGACGCTCGCCAACTATCCCGAGCTCGAGATCGCCGGCGTGTGGGACATTGATGCCGGCCGGCTGGCGCAGTTCTGCGGCTTTCACGGCACGCAGGCCTATGGCTCGCTTGCCGATTGCCTTGGCGATCAGGGCACCACGATCATCGTCAACCTGACCCCGCCCGAGACCCATTTTTCGCTCAATCTCGCGGCCCTGAAGGCGGGCAAGCATGTCTATTGCGAAAAGCCGCTGGGCATGAGCTTCGAGGAGGCAAGCGAGGTCATCGCGCTGGCGGAGAAAGAAGGCCTGACTGTCTGCGGCGCGCCGGCCAACGGCCTGTCCGATGCCCGGCAACTGACCGCAAGCCTGATCGCCGCCGGGCGCATCGGCGCACCGCGTCTTGCCTATGCCGAGATGGAAGACGGTCCGGTGTTCAAGGACAACTGGATGGAGTGGCGCTCGCGCTCGGGGGCAAAATGGCCGGGCCTGCATGAATTCGAGCTCGGCTGCACGCTTGAACATGCCGGCTACGGGCTGAGCTGGCTGGTGGCGCTGTTTGGCGCGGTGGAAAAGGGCCAGGCGTTTTCGGCGCTGACCTTTCCAGACAAGGGGCCGGGGACGTCGGATCTTGTCATGGGCGCCGATTTTTCGGTCGGCTGCCTTTCGTTTCATTCGGGCGTGACGGCGCGGCTGACCTGCGGTCTGGCGGCGCCGCGCGACCGCTCGCTGACGATTGTCGGGGAGGAGGGCACCCTTGTGGTGCGGGATCTGTGGGATGACCGCTCGCCGGTGCATGTCAGCCGTTTTGACGAAAAGCGGCCCTTGCTGCAGCGGCTGGCCGGACGGTTCGAGCGCAGCCGCGGCCAGGTCCTGCCGCTCAGGCTGACCCACGGCCGTGCGGAAGCCTATCCCGCGCCGGCGAGGTCAGGCAAACTCGCCGCCTATCCCTCGCAGATCGATTTCGGCCGCGGGATCGCGGTGATGGCCGAGGCCATCGCCAAAGGCGAGACGCCGTTCTTTTCAGGCCAGCGGGCGCTGCATCTGACCGAACTGGCGCTGGCGCTCAATAGCGGTGTCGGGGAATTTGCGCCGCGCTCGCGGTTCTGAAACCGCCCGCTCCGGGCTCAACCGGGCGTCGGCGGACGGGCGAGGATTTCATCGATGATCCGCAGCGCGGCAATGGTGTCGTCGAGGCTGTTGTCGGGCTCCTCGCGCAAGCCCTGGCGGATGGCGTCGGAGGCCGCCTCGATCTCGAATTGCAGGCCGGTTCCGTCAAAGCGGTGATCATGCCGCTCGGTGCCGGGCAGCGGCAAATGCGCAAACAGTTTCCGGCGCAACCTGGCCGAAAACCCGTTGCCGCCCGGTTGCGCCAGATCGGCAAGACGGCGCGACGGGTAGACGGCAAAGCCATCAGGCCTGATGAACAGGGGCCCAAGCACCAGAACGCCCCTGTCGCCCTCGATGATCATCCGGTTCGACCCGTCGCGATCAAAGCTGCAACTGATCTCGGCCACACCCGTGTCAAACTGCATGCGCAGGTTTGCGGCCCGGTCGACGCCTGAAGCTGCCGAGTGCCAGTAGCCCTCGGCTCCCAATGGATCGCCGAGGAAATAACGTGTCAGCGAGATCGGATAGATGCCGATGTCGTATAAGGCGCCGCCGCCCTTGGCCTTGTCGAAAAACCGGCTGTGCGGATCGTAGCTTTGTATCCAGGCAATATCGGCCTCCAGCCTGCGCACCGTGCCGATGATGCCGTCAGCAAGGGCTGCGCGGGCGGCCCTGACGGCCGGCAGATAGCGGCTCCACATCGCTTCCATCACGAAGCTGCCGCTGTCGCGCGCCGCCGAGCGGATTTTCAGGGCGTCGTCCAGGTTGGCCGTCATCGGTTTTTCAATGAGCACCGGGACGCGCGCCTCGATACATTCAAGCGCCATGCCGGCATGGGCCATGTTCGAGGTGGCGATATAGACCGCGTCAACCGCCTGCGCCTCGATCATCGCGGCCAGCGAGCCGAAATCGGCGACGCCGGTGTGGCGGCTGGCAAAGGCCTTGGCCTTGGCCGGATCGCGGGCGCAGACAGCGGTCAGGCAAACACTCGCAGCAAGGCCGATATCGCCGGCAAATTGCTGCGCAATCGCGCCGGTCCCGGCGATGCCCCATCGGATGATCTTCGGCTGTGTCATGGCCCGATCATAGGGCTGGCTGGTGAAGGCCGGGTAAAGGCCGGATCCTGCCGGTGCGTCCGAGCCGTCAAAGGCATCACGCTACCAGGGCAGGGGATCGCCGCGATAGTCGTAGAACCCGCCGGTCTCGGCGGCGGTGAACCGGTCGAGCACCGCCAGGAGCAGGGCGGCGGTCTCGGTAGGCGTTCTCACGGTGAGGCCGGCCTTGGCAAAGCTCGATGACAAGCCGGTGTCGACGGTGCCCGGATGCAGGGCCACGCAGACGGCCTCGGGGGATCTGCGGGCGAGCTCTATGGCTGCGGTGTGGACGAACTGATTGAGCGCCGCCTTGGAGGCGCGGTAGCTGTACCAGCCGCCCAGCGCATTGTCGCCGATCGAGCCGACCTTGGCCGACAGGGTGGCAAAGACCGATTTCCCGTCCCTCGCCAGCAGCGGCAGGAAATGCTTCATCAGCAGCGCCGGTCCGATGGCATTGACCGCGAAGGCATGGGCCATGTGTTCGGGGGTGAGGGATTTGAGGGTCTTTTCCGGGGTGAAGCCGTGGCCGTGCAGGAAGCCTGTTGCGTCAAACACCAGGCGCAGATCAGATTGCCGTTTTTCCACCGTCTTCGCCGCGGCGATGATGCTGTGCTCGTCGAGCAGATCGATCCCGGGGTCGGACGCGCGGGAAAACCCGATCACCTCGGCAAAGGCACCCGAACGGTTGAGCGCCTCGAACACTGCCTGGCCGATGCCGCCGCTGTGGCCGATGACGGCAGCGAGCCCGCCATGTGTCACGCTGTTCATTTCGGCGCACCTCTCACCAACCGGTCAATTGCCTGTGCCGGCAACCGCATGTCGGGTCATGACCATCATGTAATCGGCCAAAAACATCTCCGGATCGGTGTCGACCATCACCATATGGTCCGGTCTGCCGTCAAAGCAACGGGCGCGGCTCTGGGTGCCGCCGGGCTGGAACAGGGTCTGGCCGATGGCCGGGCCGTTGGTGATCACGGCCAGCGCGCCTTTCTGCAACCGGAAGGCGCCGGGCACGGTCAGCCAGGACAGGGCCATCACGTCATGCGGCACGCAGCCGCCGATGCCCATATGCGAGCGGTAGAACCGGGCATAGAATTCGGCCATGGCGGCGAGCGGTTCACCGAGCCCCGGGCTCTCCCGAGCCAGGGCCTGCATGTAATCGGGCGTGAACACCACCGGCATGGTGCAATCGAGCGGCGCCAGCACCAGCGGCCATTGTGCGCCCAGAACCCTGTCGGCGGCATGCGGGTCGTTCCAGAAATTGGCTTCCGCCATCGGCGTGACATTGCCCTTGCGGTGCACCGCCCCGCCCATGACCACGACAGCCTTGATTCGGGTCACCACATCTGGGTCGCGTTCGAGCAATCTGGCCAGATTGGTCACCGGACCGACCGCACACAACACAATTTCTCCGGGAAATTTCCTGGTGGCCTCGATGATGTAGTCGACCGCGTCAAGCGCGTGCTTGCTGCGTCGGGACGCCGGAATGTCGATCTCGCCAAAGCCGTTGCGGCCATGAACCAGATAGCTCGGTTCATTGCCTGGCATGGCAACGGGGGCGGGCTCGCCTTCGGCGACATCCGCGTCCGATCCCCAATGATCAAGCAATGCCAATGCGTTACGGGTTGCCTCATGGGTGCGGACATTGCCGAAGATCGTCGTCAGCGCCAGCAATTCGATCTCGGGATGGGCGATAGCATAGGCAATCGCCATGGCATCATCGATGCCCGGATCGGTGTCGAGTATGATCTTGTGTCTCATGTGCAGCCCCGTTTGAGTGCCGCAGCAATGCCACGCCGGGCTCCGGGCTGCAAGCCGGGCGGTTGCAGCGCAAGGTCGGAGCAAGTTTCGGCGCGCACTGTCGTCAGCGACCGGCGGCATGGCGGGGATTTTCCCTTCCGTCGCTAGACGGACGTCACCTCGTTGGATGACGTCCGTCTGCATTCCAGGCCTGTCTTGAACAGGTTTGCCGCCTCAGGCTGCTCTTGCGCGGCGCGCCATGTCGACAAGCAGCGGCCGCATATCGGCAGCCTTCATCAGCGGCGAATCATATTCGATGCGCAAGAGCTCGTCGCCCTGGACCAGATCGAGCCCCGCACAATCAATCCCGCACAGTTTCCAGCCGGATTTTTTCGACTTGCCGAACACGCGAGCGTAATTGTCGATCGCATCCGAGTGGTCTGCATTCATGTGCGCCACCGCCCCGGCTTCCATGTCGGCGAGATCGGCAATCGCCGGCGACGTGATCAGCAGATCGGACGCGTCGAGCACAAAGGCCTTGCCGAAGCCGCCATTGAGGCTGGCCGAATGCGGCACCATGCGGAAAAAGGCGAAATCGCCGAAATCGGCATAGAGTGCGGCTTTCGGATGCCGGGCAATGAAACGGGCGCGCAGCCGGGCATGGGCGGGGTCGTCGCGGGCTACGCGCTCGGCCTGGGTGCGCACGGTGATGCGCGGATGGGCCAGCGGGTCGCCCTTCCCGGGCTCGCCAAACAGCAGCGAGGCCCGCGGGTCAGCGAGCAGCGCCGTGGTGTGCACCGACAGCCCGGAGACCAGGATCAGCGGTGTTCCGTCGACATCGGTGCCGGTCAGAACCCGGCTTGCAAAGGGGAAGCCGGTGTCGGGTTCGAGCACGCCGATGGCGCCGAACCGCGCACCCCTGACGAGGCGGTGCGCCAGTCGGCGGGCCTCCTCGTCGGTCTCGCGGATGGTCTTGACCGGTTCCTTCACGTGGCAATCACCCCGTTGCGGCGCGCTATTTCGGCGCCATGCGGATGGCGCCGTCGAGACGAATGGTCTCGCCATTGAGCATGACATTGTCGATGATATGCAGGGCCAGCTTGGCATATTCCTCAGGCTGTCCCAGTGCGGGACGGGAACGGCACCGAGGCGCCGAGGCTGTCCTGGACTTCCGGCGGCATGTTCAGCAGCATCGGGGTGGCGAAAATGCCTGGTGCGATGGTCATCACGCGAATGCCGAAGCGGGCAATCTCGCGGGCGATCGGCAGTGCCATGGCATGCACGCCACCCTTGGAGGCGGAATAGGCGGCCTGGCCGATCTGGCCGTCAAAGGCAGCAACCGATGCTGTCGAGATCACCACGCCGCGCTCGCCGTCGGCCAGCGGCTCGAGCCTGGAGGCGCGATCGGAAAACAGCCGCAGCATGTTGAAGCTGCCGATCAGATTGACCTCGATGACCTTGCGGAACAGGTCGAGATCATGCGGGCCTTCGCGGCCGACGACTCGGACGGCGGGCGCAATGCCGGCGCAGTTGATCAGGATCCGGGCTTCGCCATTGGCTTCTGCGGCCTCCGCGAGTGCTGCCTCGGCGGCTGTGGCATCGGAGACATCGCAGGCGATTGCCTTGCCGCCGATTTCGGCCGCGACCTTTTCGGCCTGGTCCAGATTGATGTCCAGCAGCGTCACCTTTGCGCCAGCTGCTGCCAATGCCCGCGCGGTTGCCGCGCCAAGGCCTGAGCCTCCGCCGGTCACGATGGCGGCTTTGCCCTTAACTTCCATATTCCGATCTCCTCGACTGCACTAAGTTAATTGTCCGGCGCTCATCACTCTCAGCGGCGGTGCTGTGTCAAGCCGCGAATGATGTCGTCAGCGGTGATGGAACCTGTCACGACGCCCTTGTCAATCACGCCGATTGTCCCCTGGCGCCTGGTCAGCGCGTCCATCACGTCGGACAGCGGTGTATCGGGGCTGACCGAAGCCGACAGCGGCGATTGGCCGCGCGAGGCGTTGGGTTTGCCGGGCTCCATGACGTCCTTTGCCGTGAGCATGGCAATCGGGTTCATGTTGGCGACGAAATCCTGGACATATTCATTGGTGGGCGAATTGACGATGTCGCGCGGGGTGCCGCACTGGATGATGCGCCCGCCTTCCATGATGGCGATGCGGTTGCCGAGCTTCATGGCTTCATCGAGGTCATGGCTGACGAAGACGATGGTCTTGCCCAGCCGCGACTGCAGTTCGAGCAGTTCGTCCTGCAGCCTTGTCCGGATCAACGGGTCAAGCGCCGAGAACGGCTCGTCCATCAGAAGGATCGGTGCACCGGTGGCGAAGGCGCGGGCGAGGCCAACACGTTGCTGCATGCCGCCGGAGAGTTCCGCCACCATCCGCTCTGACCAGTCGGACAGGCCGACGAGTTCGAGTTGTTCCGCGACCCGCCGCTCGCGTTCCTTTTTGGGAACGCCGGAGATTTCCAGGCCGAAGCCGACATTGTCGGCAACCGACCGCCAGGGCAGCAGGCCGAATTGCTGAAACACCATCGACACGGTGTCCATGCGCAATTGCTTGAGCTGCTTGTCGTCGCAGGCGCCGACATCGAATGTCTCGTCGCCGCATTCGACCGTCAGCGTGCCGCGGCTGATCGGATTGAGCCGGTTGATGGCGCGCAGCAGCGTGGACTTGCCGGACCCGGACAGGCCCATCAGCACCAGGATCTCGCCCTCGTTGATGTCGACGGTGCAGTCATGCACGCCGAGCACGTCGCCGGTGATCTCCTGGATCTCGGTGCGGGACTTGCCGGCATCGGCCAGCGCCAGGCTTTCGGCGGTGTTGTCGCCAAAGATGATCGAGACATTGTCGATGCGGACCGAGCCGCGATCAGCATCAAGGCTCATGATGTGGCTCCAATGCGTACCCGGCAGATGCGGTCAAGGATGATGGCGAGGATCACGATGGCAATGCCGGCTTCAAGCCCGAGCGGAATGTTGACGGTGTTGAGCGCGCGGACCACCGGTTTGCCAAGGCCGTTGGCGCCGATCAGGGCGGCGATGACGACCATCGACAGCGACAGCATGATGCATTGGGTGAGGCCGGCCATGATCGTCGGCAGGGCGGCGGGCAGCTCGACCTTGCGCAGCAATTGCTGCGGCGAGGCTCCAAAGGCCATGCCGGCCTCGACCATCGGCTTGGGCACCGAGGTGATGCCGAGATAGGTGAGCCGGATCGGCGCCGGCGAGGCGAAGATGATGGTGACCAGCAGGCCGGGCGCAAGGCCGAGGCCGAACAGGATGAGCACCGGGATCAGATAGACGAAGGTGGGCATCGTCTGCATCAGATCGAGAACCGGTTGCAGCACCGTGTAGAGTTTTGGCCGGTGCGCCAGCCAGATGCCGATCGGCACGCCGATGGCCATCGACATGAAGGCGGCGGAAATCACCAGGACGAGGGTTTCGACGGTCTCTTTCCAGAGCCCCTGGTTGATGATGAACACCAGTCCGAGAACGATGCCGAGCGCCAGTTTCCAGGATTTCTGGATGCGCCAGCCGATCAGGGCGATGACCAGGACAAGAAACAGCGACGGCAACCACAACAGGCCGTCGATCATGCTGTCGAGCACGAATTTGAGTGAATCCGCGATGGCATCGAAGACGAACTCGAAATTGTCGGTGAGAAAATTGAAGAAGCTCTTTCCCAATTTTCCGACCGGAATTTTCCAGGCCGTGATGAAGTCCGTCATGCCGTCCATATTCAGTCCCCCGACGCACAAATCAGTCCGGGGCCGCGTTAGCAGCCCCGAACCGTCGTGTCATTATTACATGCCGAGCTTTGCAGCGACAGCCGCAGCGGCATCGCCGCCGTCGAATGTTGTCACGCCTTCAAGCCAGGGCGTGACCGCATCGGGATTGGCCTTCAGCCAGGCCAGTCCGGCATCATTGGCATCTTCACCCTTGAGGATGTCGTCCATGATCTTGTTTTCCATCGACAGGGTGAAGGAAAGATTCTTGACCAGGGTTCCGACATTGGGGCACTCGGTGGTGAAGCCGGCGCGCACATTGGTGTGCACGGTGGCCGCGCCGAAGCCGGAATCGCCCATGCCGTCCAGATAGGCAATCGGCATTTCGCCCATGATCGGATGCGGGGTCCAGCCCAGGAATGCGATCCATTCCTCGTTGCGGATTGCCTTTTCGGCCTGCGACAGCATGCCGGCTTCCGAGCTTTCGACCAGCTCAAAACCATCCAGGCCATTGGCCGGGTCTTCGATCATCTCGAGCACGATCCGGTTGCCGTCATTGCCGGGCTCGATGCCGTAGATCTTGCCGTCGAACTTGTCCCTGAACTTGCCGATGTCGGACAGGCTCTTGACGCCGCCTTCGGCAGCATAGGTCGGCACAACCAGGCCATAGCCGGCGCCATCAAGGTTCTGGGCAATAGTTTCAACCGAGCCATCGTCGAGGAACGGCTGCACATCGGCGGCCATCGACGGCATCCAGTTGCCGAGGAAGACGTCCATGTCCTTGTTCTTCAGCGACTGATAGGTCACAGGCACGCTGAGCACCTGGACTTCCTGGGTATAGCCCAGGGCCTCGAGCACGACGCCGGTGACGGCGGTGGTGGCCTGGATGTCGGTCCAGCCGACATCGGCAAAGCGGACATTCTTGCAGGCTTCAGGATCGGCTGCGTGGGCTGTTGCGGTTCCTGCGAGCAGAATTGCTGCGAATGTGAGTGTCATTTTTCTTATCATGTTCGGTATCTCCCGTGTTCCGATGGCCGAAACAACCACCTATGGCCGGTGAACTCAACCCGCCAGATCGCCAAAATCGGCAGGGCGAAGCGAAAACGGCTGTTGAAAGCCCGGACGGGGGTGGAATTCGGCCGCTGCGGTTGGCAAGAGGCTATGGGCCGGCGGTCTCAAAGCCGCGGCGGAGCGGAGCCGGGGCCTGAAGCCGGGCGACAGTGTGAACCGGATGAACTGCGGGAGCCGGCCTTGGCCAAGCTATATTTCAGTTACTCGACGATGAATGCAGGCAAATCGACGCTGTTGCTGCAGGCGTCCTACAATTACCGCGAGCGCGGCATGCGCACCGTGCTGTTCATCGCCGCCTTCGATGATCGCGGCGGCGCCGGGCGCATTGCCTCGCGGATCGGGCTGGATTGCGAGGCAATCCCGTTCCGGCCCGAGGATGACCTGTTCCAATCGCTCGAAAATCTCAAGGCCGAGGGCGAGATCGCCTGCGCCTTTGTCGACGAAGCCCAGTTTCTGACCGAAAGCCAGGTCTGGCAGCTGGCGCGGGTGGCCGACCGGCTGAATGTTCCGGTGATGACCTACGGACTGCGAACCGATTTTCGCGGCAAACTGTTTCCTGGCTCCGCCGCGCTTCTGGCGATTGCCGACGAGCTCAGGGAAGTGCGGACGATCTGCCATTGCGGCCGCAAGGCGACGATGGTGGTGCGGGTCAATGACGAGGGCAGGGTGATCCGCGAAGGCGCCCAGATCGAGGTCGGCGGAAACGAAAAATATGTGTCCTATTGTCGCCGCCACTGGGACGATGTCATGGGTCGGGAGGCTCCGGACTAGGGACGCCTGCTGCTGTTTGGCCGGTTGACGTGGTTGACAATTTTCCGACCCGCCGTATCTGCACCAAGGTCTCATTGCTCTTGCGTCGTCCACGTAATAGTTATGAACCACCTAACAGTTGAACGGAGACTCACCATGCGAATTTGCCTTTCCACGCTGCTTGGCGCCGTCATGGCCGCCGGCCTTCTTGCCCCGACAGCCGCCTATGCCGATGGCGACGCGGTCAAGGGCGCAAAGATCTTCAGGAAGTGTGCTGCCTGTCACTCCGTCGACGAAGCCAAGAACAAGGTCGGCCCGCATCTGGTGGACATCGTGGATCGTCCGGTCGCCTCTGTAGAGGGCTACAAATATTCGCCGGCCATGGTGGAGCATGCGACCGAGGTTCCTGCCTGGGACGTCGAGGCGCTGGACGCCTATCTGCGCAACCCCAAGGGTGTGGTCAAGAAAACCAAGATGGCTTTTGCCGGGCTGAAGAAGGACGACGATGTCGCTGACGTCATCGCCTATCTGAAGGATCCTTCGGCGGCCGAGTAAAAGGCCCAGCCGCAAACAGCACAACAGGCCGTTCCTTCGGGGGCGGCCTTTTATTTTGCCTCCGCGATACCTAGGTTCGGAATGCTTAGTGTTTGCGGCGCCGGTAACCGGTGCTACAAACATTTCAACGCCCGGACCGAGCGGGCTGGATGGATCAGCGCTGAACACCGGCGCACGAAAACGGGGAAGCCGGGCATGGCCAACATCACGAGTCTTGACGCTGAAATCGAGAAAACACGCTCCGTCGTCGAGGATATGCGGTCCAAGATCGAAGCCTCCGGCGTGGTGCTCGAAAAACTGTCGGAAGCCGACGCCGAGCTTGGCGACCCGCAGTTCGATATCGAGAATGCCCGCATCCAGGACGTGTTGCGCCAGCAGCGGATGATGGAAACCAACATCGCCGACCTGATCATCGGTCTTGAAGACGCGACCAATGTGTTCGGCACCGAATTCGAAAGCATGAAGGGCTTCTCCGGAATGGAGAGCTTCATCGCCATCTTCTCCAAGGCGCGGGCGCAGCGGATGCGCTCGGACCGGGTCAGGAACATGTCGCTGTCGGGCAATCTGCAGGAGCTGCTGAAGAAGTCCGACACCATCACCGGCATCCTGAAGGACCAGAAGGACATTCTCGAAACCCGCTACAAGACCTCGGAGGCCAGCCTGATCAAGGTGATCGAGCGCCGCAAGGTGACCATGGCCAATCTCGACACCACCCAGCAGCGGATCGAGGAGCTCAATCCGATCCTGATGGACATCGAGAACCAGATTGCGGCATCGACCGACCAGAAGACCCGCACCAATCTCGAAAGCGACCGCTCGAAACTGGCCACCGAATACAATGAGCGCCAGGCCAAGGAGCAGGAACTGCTGGCCGAAAGCCAGACGCTCGAACGTTACACCTCGATGTTCCAGACCTTCGTGGATTCGCTCAACAACCAGATCGCGGCGCAGAACACGCTGATCAACAAGCTGACCATCGACACCGAACAGCGCATCGTACTTTACAAGGCGCTCGAGGATTCGCTGAAGACGGCAGCCCAGCAGGATGTGGCGCACAAGATCAACACGCTGGGCAGCCGGGTCGATACCGCGGCAGAAGAAACCATGGCCGGCATCGGTGCGGCAGCGCAGGCCCATATCGGCGACCTCCTGGAGATGCATGAGAAGAACATGCTGTCGACGCAGGACATCCAGCGCCGCAAGCAGCTTGCCGATGATGCCTTTGCGCGGCGCTTTTCCGAGGTTCTGGAGAAACACAATTCCGCCAATTACGTGAAGCCGTAAGCGTGCAGTGATGGGATCGGGGACCGGCCATGCGTGCTGACACCGGCGCCGCCGGCGCATATTTCAGATCGATGCGCGCGGCGCTGAAAGGCTTGCGGGTCTATCTCGCCGACGAGAAATCACCGCTTTACGCCCATGGTCTGGTCGGCCAGGTGATCATTCCCTATGTCGACCGGCTCGAGGCGACATTTTCGGCGTGGGAAAACCGCGTCGGCTTCATCGAGCGGTTCCGGATCTCTCGCGCCGACAGCGGTTTTCCGGTGTTCCAGAATGTGCTGACACTGGAAAATGACCGCGCCACGGCCGAAGAACGCCTGGCGGCAATGCCGGATGTCGAGACATTGAAATCGGAAATGGCCGATTTCATTTTGCGCCACAAGGAGTTTCCCGCGACGCTTCAGGAGCAGATCGCCGAGCGGCTGTATCTCGAAGAGATCGGCAAGGACGCGGTCTTTGCGCCGTTCATCCTGCCCGAAACCATCCGGGTGTCGATCAATCCCAAGACCGACCGACCCTATTATGTGGTGCACTGGGGCGCGTTCGACGGCAGCAAGTCGCTGCCGATGGTCTATATGGCGACGATCGAGGATTCGAGCGAGGGCATTGCGAAGATGCTGGTGGGCAAAGATGGCAAGCTCAATCCCGACATCGAGATCCCGCTGCCCGTCGGCGGTCTGCTCAACCCGGAATTAGCCCGCGCCTTTGACGCTTCCGCGGAGAAAAACAGCGCCTATTCGCTGTCGCCGGCGACGATCGCGCAGAATCTGGATGCGGATTTCGAGCACCTGCACCCCAAACAGCTGCGCCGCTTTGTGCTGGGACCGTTCTATTCGGCCGGGGTGACCGACAATTCCGACCGGATCTCGACGATCCTGTCGAAAGTGCGCAAGGACGAAAATGCCTGGCTTCTGACCTGGACCATGCAGGAGGTGTTTTCCAAGACCGAGCGCCCGGCCAAGCGGGGGCTGTGGAGTTCCGAGCCGGCGCGGGATGTCTATCACATCGAAACCGACGATCTGGAAGCCACCCGCCAGGGCGTCAGCGCCTATCAGAAACACGCGCTTGTGCCGCATGACGCCTATCAGGCGCTTTATGCCTCGGGCGAGGCGGAGAGCATCTTTTCCGGCTTTACCGTGCATGTGGTGTCGGGCAACCAGGTCATCAGCGAGGTATGAGGTCATGAGCCAGACAACGGGGCTGACAACCATTTCCGAAGACGACATCGCCCGGCATCAATCGGTGGCGCAGGGCATGGTGACGCGGGTGGTCGTACTGGGCAGGCAGGATGGCGCATCCTCCACTCCGCTGGCGGGCACCAACCGGCGCTTTGTCTCCACCGTCTCGACCGGCGGGTTGCGGCGCACCCGCGAGATCGAGTTCGGCAAGACCATCCAGGCGATCCGCCCCGATGATCCGATGCTGTCGATCCCGCAGCACACACTGCTGTTTCGCACCCGGCGCGGCATTGCCGTGGCCCTGGCCGTGGCGGAGCTGTTTGCCGAACAGACCGATCTCGAAAGCCTGCAGTCGCGCAATCGTGGCGCCCCCTTGCAGGGCGAGGAGGCCGAGCGGTTCAAGCGGCTGCTGTCGGCCTCGGCCTATGTCGCGGCCTTCACCCTTGCGGCCTATGTCCTGCAGACGGTTGATGGCGAGAGCGAACCGGCCAACGACACCGAGGAGCCGGACTATCAGTTCGACACGCCGCAGGATGCGCTTAAATCGATCGTGGCCGCACTCGACGAAGCCATTTCCGGAGCACCCGACGAGGTTGCCATGACCGCCCGGGCCCGCGCTCTGGCGCGGGTTGCCATCGAAGGGCTGATCAGCCGCCGCGCCCGCTTCGATGCGCTGGGCGGTTTTGCGCAATCGCATCTCAGGCTGGAGAGCGACAACTTCACTCTCGACGGCTTCGACGTGGCGCACTGGGCAACGGCGCAAGCCGCTGGTGATGAGCTTCAAGAAGCCGGGCGAGATCATCGGCAATCATCTGGCCAAGCATCAGGCAATGCGGCTGGCACGGATGATCGTCGCCTATGACTTCGACCGGCAGCTCAATCCCTTTGTCGAGCTCGGCGGCTTCCTGTTCACCTTCATCGGCGATGGCGCGCCGGGCACCGGCAAGACCATCCTGATCCAGATGCTGGCCGGCATGATCAATGATTACTGCCAGGTCGCGGGCTATCCCTTCCACTACGAGAATTTCGGTGTCGACCAGATCTCGTCCTACCAGGGCAAGTCGGGGCAAAACTGCAAGGCCTTTGTCGACAATGTGCTCAACCCGCGGGCCATCGGTTTCGGCACCATCGATGACATCGACCAGGTCGCGGCCAAGCGCTCCGACGACCGCGCCTCGGCGGGCCAGCAGGAAGTCACCGCCGTGCTGATGGAGGCTTTCGCCGGCGCCTCCACGGTGGTGCGCGGCAATTGCAGCTTCGGCATGTTTTCGAACTATCCGGAAAATGTCGACGATGCGCTCAGACAACGCGCCGGGGCACGCTGGCTGGTCGACGGGCCGCAATCGCTTGACGATTACATCGACATTTTCGCGCTGCTGGCCGGCAAGAACCATTCGATCCCGCTCGGCTCGCATGATCTGTTTGCCAGCCAGGAAATCAAACAGGCGGTGGCGCGCTCCTATGACGGGCATGATGAGCCGCAGGAGGAGGGATTGCTCTCGGTCTGGGAGCGGTTTGAGAAAGACAACGGCAAGGTCAAGACCATTGCCGACATCGGCGCCTATCTGCACCAGATCAAGCTGGCCGAGCCGCGCTTTACCGGCCGCGCGATCAAGAACATCACCGATGCAATCAAGATGCGGGCGATGGATATCGATCTGCCCGACGCGTGGTTCGAGACGCCCGAGGCTTTCATGCACAAGGCATACGACGACAAGGTCGCGATGATCTCGGAGCTGCGTAAGCCCTTCACCATCGAGATGGTGCTGCAGGAAATCAACCGCTACGCCGATTCCGAATTCCGCTACACCGACCGCTCGGACGCCACGGCCGTGAACGACATCATAAGGCGCGAACGTCAGCGCGAACGCGCGCTGCGCGAAATCGAGACTATGAAGGCGAAGGGGGCCTGGGGGACGATCTGACCATGTCGCGCCGCCGGCACCGCAATTGCAATTCGGTCACGGCGCACCTATATTCTAGCCACACTAGCCATAATCGGAGATCGTCATGGAAGAGGTCGGGATTCTGGAAGCGCGCAACACTCTGAGTGCGCTGATCGAACGCGTCGAACGCGGCGAGGAAGTGACCATCACCCGCCATGGCAAGCCGGTGGCGAAACTGGTCTCCACCGAGCCTGACGAGCAGCGCAAGGCGCGCGTGCGCGCGGCAATTGACTGGATTCGCACCAACCGGGTCGGCAACGCGCTAGATGGCGCATCGATCAAGGAGATGATCGAGGAAGGCCGGCGATTTTGAGCTTCGTGGTCGATGCGTCGGTGATTTTTGCCTGGCAGTTTCCCGATGAGGTGTCTGATACGGTGGAGCAAGTCGCCGAGATGTTGATCGACCAGACGGCCTGGGTTCCAGCCCATTGGCATGCCGAGATCGCAAATGGCTTCGCCGTGGCGGTTCGGCGAAAACGGCTCACGCCGGAATACAGGCATGGTGCGTTGATGCGGATCTCGGACCTGCCGATCAAGACCGATCAGGAAAGTGCGGCGGCGCTGTGGAACGAGGCCCAGGTTATTTGTGACGATTACCAGCTCAGCGCCTATGATGCAGCTTATCTTGAACTTGCCCGGAGGCGGCGTATTCCCTTGGCGACACTCGACAATGCCATGATCCGCGCGGCAGACGCGTTGGACATTTCACTCATCGGCAAGCGCTCCTCATGAAGCGGCTGGTCGACAATGAACTGATCTACGGCCGTCTGCTGCCGATCGACGGGCCGCATCTGGTTGCGCGCTATAACAAGGCGCTCACGGCGTTCGGGCTGAAACAGACCAGGCTCGAAAGCTTCCGCATCGACATGACCGGTTTTTCGCCCGAGATTGCCGAAGAGCTTGGCGACAACGACTATCTCGATCCCAATGGCGTCAACCGCCGCTTCGTGATCCTGACGCCGGAGCAGGAAAACCTGCCGGTGGTTCACACCCAGTTTTCCAACACCGCCGGCCTGATGCATCAGTTCTTCGACGGCAACCGCCGCGCCGTGCATGCGGTCACCATCAAGGACGCCCTGTTTGGCGAAATCGAGGACCCGGTGGCCGTGGTCACCGGTGTCGAGGATCTGCTGAAAATCGAGGAAGTCAGCTTCCGGGTGATGTCGGCGGAGAACATGCTGGGCAAGGCCACCGAACTGCGCGAGCTGGTCGACCGGCTGAAAACCTCGAAGACCGGATGGCGCGACGACGCCATGCTCAACCGGATGGTCGAGCTGGCGCGCGAAACCGGTGATATAAGACAGAACGCGCTGGTGCCCGACAAGCTGGTGTTTCCGCACACATCCTACTGGGCCAATCATTTTGGCGGCGTGTTCATCTTCCGCGACGACCGCACCACCACGGTGATCTGCGACAGCCATGCGCCCGGCTTCAAGCGCTCGCGTCCCCGGGAGGTCAGCTATATCGAGAACACCGACCATGCCCGGATCTTCGATTACCTGTCCAAGACCGGACGGCTGCAATTGCCGCGGGCCTCATGGGTCGAGCCGTCGGGGTTCTTTGCCCATCGCGCCGAAATGGCGGTAGGCGACCTGATCCGCCGAACCGATCCCACCGTTGATCTTGCCGGAACCGACAGGGTCTGGCTGCAGACCTGGATGCACCACAATGCCGCGCTGATCTCGGAGCAGGGGATCTACCCGTTCCTGCAGGAGGCCATGCGCGAGGTGGCCTCCACCGGACAGGTGAAGATGGCGGAGATTCGCGCCGACCGCCGGCTGATGCTGTGCCGCGCGGTTCCCGACCATTCCGATCAGTGGCTGACCAACCGGCTGCTGGCGCAGATGGCGCCGTTTGATTTCGTCAGCCGCTTCGTTTTTGACAAGCAGGGCTTTTACCAGGCCTATGACGGATATTCCGAAAGCTACCGCGCTCATGTTGTGGATGTGCTCGGAAAGACCTATCTGAATGACAAGGCGGCGCTCAGGGCACGGCTGTACGGACTGGAAGGATACCAAGACGATGTTTGATCCGGTGATTGAATTCTTCGAACGGATTTTCAATGCTCTCGGCCGCGGTATCGGCGTCGTGATCTCGTTCCTGCTGTGGCCCTTCGTCGCCCTGGCCGGCTGGTACCGGCGGCGGGGTTTCCTGCTCAAGGCCATTGTCGGCGGCATCCTTGTCGTCTTTGTCGGGCTCTACGGCTATTTTTTCTGGCAGACCCAGGTCTGGTCGGGATTCGATCCCGACTATCCCGCCAAGCGCGAGATCATGGCGGTCACGCCGGGCGCCCAGCAGGCTGACGGAACCTGCGCGCCATCGGCGATGGTTTCGGTAACATCGGACCTGATCGATTTCAACGTCAACGAGAATGCCTGGATCTCGTCGATGATTCTCTACAAGGCCGGCCTGTTCGGCGTCGACTGGGACCACACGCCCTTCTTCGACAACAAGGCCGCGTTTCAGCGCGGCGTGAACCAGGCGATCCGCCGCACCACGGTCGAGTTTGTCGACACGCTCGGGCGCGTGCGCGGCACCAGCCAGGTTGATGGCGATCTGCAGGATGCGCGCGGCGCCATGCAGTTTGACGAATATACCTGGTATCTGAGCTGGCCGTTCCTGCCCAAGACACCGACGCCGTCATTTTACCGTTCGGCGATTGCCGATCTGGCCGCCTTCAACACCCGGCTGGAAAATTGCAGTGCGATCTATGACGCGCGCACCGACAACCTCGTGCAGTTTCTCGATCGCATCGCCTCTGATGTCGGCTCGACATCGGCCATCCTTCGCGACCGGTCGGAGAACTACAATGGCGGCTGGTTCGACACCCGCGCCGATGACCGGTTCTGGTTTTCCTATGGCCAGCTCTATGGCTATTACGGGATCCTGAAAGCCACCCGCGAGGATTTCCGCGACGTGGTTGCACAGCGCAATCTGGGCCAGCTCTGGGATGACATGGACGAGCAATTGTCCGCGGCGCTGAAGATCCAGCCCTTCATCATATCCAACGGCAATGAAAGTGGCTGGATCATGCCGACGCATCTGGCGACCATGGGCTTTTACGTGCTCCGGTTCCGGTCGAACCTGGTCGAGATCCGCGGCATCCTGGACCGCTGACCGGCCGGGCCGGGCTGCAGTCCTGTCCCGGGCGCTTCATCGCCGGGGCGGGCGGCCTAATTCGCGGCCGGCCTGGTCATGATACCGATCGTCCGGATGTGGTCGAAGATTTCCTCGACAAGGCCGTACAGCTCTTCGCGGCCATCATCGGCGATGCGGAAACGGCCGACCGTGCGGATGAATTTGTAACCGCCCTGGTCGTTCTTGATCCGCAGGAGATAGTGAAAGCCGGTTTTTTCCACCGCCAGGCGTTCGAACAGTTCCAGCATGTAGGGCAGGTCGTCGGGATGGACCACCGCATTGGCCTGGGGCAGGTCGATCGGCCCCTTGGAAAAGGGCATGCCGAAAATCGTGTAGATGTCGTCTGACCAGAACACATGGCCTGTCTCCAGGTCCGCGCGCCAGTATCCGATCGTGTGCTGGCACGATATCAGGCCGACGATTTCCCGGTCACTGAGCCGGATGTGATCCATATCCTGCGTGGGATGCTCAGCGTCTGTGAATTCGTATCTGATCACAATTTTCTTCCCGATGGGGATGCCGAAGACAAGGCATCTCTAGCTGATGAGGCGCAGGCGCAGCGCCTTGGCGACGAGTTGCGTTCGGTTGACGCAATCGAGCTTGCGCATGGCGGAGTTCATATAGGCGTTGACGGTGTGATCGGACAGCGAGATGATCGCCGCGATCTCGGCCGAGGTCTTGCCGTGGGCGGCCCAATGCAGCACTTCGACCTCGCGTGCCGTGAGCACATTGTTGACGCTGAGTGTCTTGCTCTTGAGATTGGAGAACACGTCATAGGCGTGCATGACGAAGATGCCCAGTTCGCCCATTTCCAGATGGTTCAATTCGGAGCGGTCGCCGAGAAAACCGATGGCGGCGCGGTCTCCGGTGGCGCCATGCACCGGGAAATAGACGCCGACATTCATCTTGTGGCGGACGAAAAGCTGCAGTGCGATGTCGACCTCGTTCAAGGGCCTGTCGACGCCTGCGGTTTCCGCGCACCAGTTCACCGGTGCGGTTGACCGGCGTAGAGTGGCAAATGTCGGGGAATTCTTCAAAAGGCCGATGGAATCATAGGTTTCCATGAAGCCGGCCGGAAGGTCCGACAGCACGATCCTAGGTATCAGCTGATCCTCGACCGCGGACGGAATGTCGAGAATCAAAAAGCCCCTGTAGTTGAATCTGGCTGCCAGCGTACGCAAAAATCCTGCAAGTTCGATTTCGGTCTTGACCGTACTCAGACTGCGGAAAAGCGCATCATGCCCCTTCATCGATAGCAAGCCGTCATTCAACACACATCTCCACGTTGCCTGAGAAGATATTACGATCATTCATTCGGCGTTACCACCACTGAGATTGTTCGATACCCGTTTAATTTGTAGTATTGAATCCGCAACAGCGCCCGGGGGTAGGCTTCAGACCGGAATTTTATCAGTGTTCTTGACTTCTTCCATGACCGGATAGGTGTGTGTTTCGCGGACACCTGGCAGGGACAGAATTACATCGGAGAGAAATGTCCGGTATGCTTCCATGCCCTTGACGCGTGCCTTGACCAGATAGTCAAAACCGCCCGCCACCATGTGGCACTCCATGACATCGTCGGATGTGCGAACGGCCTGGGCGAAGGCGTCGAACACATCCGGCGTGGTGCGGTCGAGCTTGACCTCGACGAAGACGAGCATGCCGCGGTCGAGTTTTTGTGGGGACAGCCGCGCGGCATAGCCCTTGATGAAGCCATCGCGGCTGAGCCGCTTGAGCCGTTCGGCAGTGGCGGTCGGCGACAGGCTGACCTTGTCGGCCAGCTCCAGATTGGTCAGCCGCCCGTCATCCTGCATGGCGCGAAGGATCTTCCGATCTATGCGGTCAATTTCCCTCATGAATTCTCCAAGGAATGGCAAAAATCTAGTGAAAGATACGGTCTGGTGTTGAGAATACGGAGAGATTATCCAGCAATCAATATGTATGTTGAATCATTCACGGGAGATTGTCATGGCCGCCACACACACGTCAAACCTGCCTGCCTTTCACGCGCCGCATGCGGCTGATGATGACCGGCTGATCCACCAGTTCAGCCAGACCCTTTCCTTCAGCGGTGCGCAGGACCGGGCCATTGATGCCCGCGCCACCAAACTGATCCAGGCGATCCGTTCAGACTCCGGCCAGATGGGCGGTGTCGAGGATTTCCTGCGCGAATACGGTCTTTCAACGCGCGAGGGCCTGGCCCTGATGGTTCTGGCCGAAGCGCTGCTCCGGGTGCCCGATGCGCTGACCCAGGACCGTCTGATCGAGGACAAGCTCAAGGAGGGCGGCTGGAGCGAGCATGAATCCCACGGCGACACCTGGTTTGTCGCAGCCTCAGCCTGGGCGCTGGGCCTGTCGGCCCGGGTGATCAAGCCCGGCGAAACACCCGAAGGTGTGATGCGCGGACTGGTCAAGCGCATGGGCATGCCCTCGGTGCGCACCGCAACACGCCAGGCGATGCGGTTTCTCGGGCATCATTTCGTGCTGGGCGAAAACATCCAGGACGCGCTGGGCCGCGCTGCCAAGAACGAGACGCGCGGGTATCGCCATTCCTATGACATGCTCGGCGAGGGCGCCCGCACCCGCGCCGATGCCAAGCGCTATTTCAAGTCCTATGCCGATGCGATTGCCGCCATCGGCAAGGCTGCCAACAAGACCTCGTCCGGCCGCAAGCTGCCCGATCGGCCCGGCATCTCGGTCAAGCTCTCGGCGCTGCATCCGCGCTACATCGCCACCCACCGCGAGCAGGTGCTCGAGGAACTGGTGCCGGACCTGATCGCACTGGCGCAGATGGCCAAGGCGCATGATCTCAATTTCACCGTCGACGCCGAAGAAGTCGACCGGCTGGAACTGTCGCTCGACGTGATCGACCGGGCCTTCGCCGATCCGTCGCTCGCCGGCTGGGACGGTTTCGGTCTCGCCATCCAGGCCTATCAGAAGCGCGCGCCGCAGGTGATCGACCACATTGCCGGCCTGTGCCGCAAACATGGCCGCCGGATGATGGTGCGGCTGGTCAAGGGCGCCTATTGGGACACCGAGATCAAGCGCGCCCAGGAACGCGGGCTGGAAGGCTATGCGGTGTTTACCCGCAAGGCCGCGACCGACCTGTCCTATCTCGCCTGTTCGCGGCAATTGCTCGACCTGCGCGATGTCATCTACCCGCAATTTGCCACGCACAATGCGCTTACGGTCGCCACCATCATCGAGATGGCCGAAGACCGCAGCGGCTTCGAGTTCCAGCGCCTGCACGGCATGGGCGAAGTGGTCTATGACTGCCTTAGCAAGAGCAATGACCGCGTGCCGTGCCGCATCTATGCGCCGGTCGGCGGCTATCGCGATCTTCTCGCCTATCTGGTGCGCAGGCTGCTGGAAAACGGCGCCAACTCGTCCTTCGTGGCGGTGGCCGGCGACAAGAAGATCCCGATCACCTCGCTGCTGGAGCGCCCGGACGCCAAGCTCGGCCTGGCCCGGGGGCAATCGGCGCGCAACAGCCAGATTCCGCTGCCACTGGCGATCTATCCCGACCGGGTCAACTCGCGCGGTGTCGAATTCGGCGACCGGTTTCAGCTGGCCTCGCTGGTCGAAGGCATGCAGCGTTCCGGCGCCACTGTCGAGGCGGGACCTCTCGCGCCCGGTCTGAAAGGCGGCGCGGCGCAGGAGATCAGATCCCCGTCCGACGCGTCAAAGATTGTCGGCACCGTGCGGTTCACCGATCCCCAAGATGTCGACAAGGCCGTGGGCATCGCCGCCCAGGGTTTCAGGACCTGGTCGCGGACCGATGCCGGTGTTCGCGCGGCCGCGCTTGACCGGGCGGCTGATCTTCTCGAGGAGCGCCGCGACCGGTTCATGGCGCTGCTGGCGGCGGAAGCCGGCAAGACGCTTGATGACGGCATCGCCGAAATCCGCGAGGCGGTGGATTTCCTGCGCTATTACGCCGATCGTTCGCGCGAGATGTTTGCCACATTGCAGCCGATGCCCGGACCGACGGGCGAGGAAAACCGGCTGGGCTGGCGCGGGCGCGGCGTGTTCGTCTGCATTTCGCCGTGGAATTTCCCGCTGGCGATTTTCCTGGGCCAGGTGACCGCCGGTCTGGCTGCCGGCAATGCGGTGATCGCCAAGCCTGCCGAACAGACACCGCTGGTCGCTCATGAGGCGATTGCACTGCTGCATGAGGCGGGGGTGCCCGGGGATGCGCTGTTGTGCCTGCCGGGTGCCGGCGATGTCGGCGCTGCGCTGACCTCGCATCCGAAAATCGGCGGCGTGGCCTTCACCGGCTCGACCGAGACCGCGCGCGCCATCAACCGGACGCTTGCCGCCAAGGACGGCCCGATCGTGCCGTTCATCGCCGAGACCGGCGGGCTCAATGCGATGATCGTCGACGCCACGGCGTTGGCCGAACAGGTGGCTGATGACGTGGTGATGTCGGCGTTCCGCTCGGCCGGACAGCGCTGCTCGGCACTGAGACTTTTGTTCGTGCAGGAAGACGTGGCCGATCAGATGCTCGAGATGATCGAGGGTGCCGCGCGCGAACTCAAGCTCGGCGATCCGTCAAAGCCCTCGACCGATATCGGTCCGGTCATCGACGAAGCCCAGCGCGACATGCTGGCAGCCCATATCGCCACCATCTCCAAGACCCAGAAACTGACCTATGCCGGGGAGGTGCCGAATGAGGGATTGTTCTTCGCCCCGCATATCGTCGAACTGAAAGATGCCGGCGCGCTCGACCGGGAGATCTTCGGACCGGTGCTGCATGTGGTGCGCTACAAGGCCAAGAAGCTCGACGCTGTGCTCGACGCCATCGACGCCACCGGTTTTGGCCTGACGCTGGGCGTGCAAAGCCGCATTGAATCGACCGTGCGCAAGGTGATCGACCGTCTCGACACCGGCAATGTCTATGTCAATCGCAACATCATCGGCGCCGTGGTCGGCACCCAGCCATTCGGCGGCTCGGGCCTGTCGGGCACCGGTTTCAAGGCCGGCGGTCCGCATTACCTGATGCGCTTTGCGGTCGAGCAAGTGGTGTCGGTCAACACCGCGGCAGCCGGTGGCAATGCCGGGCTGATCGCGATGGCGGACGGATAAGGCGGGCGGGCGCGAGGGACGAGCAGTCAGATCGACGCCTCGGTCAGATTGCCTTGTGACTTCCGCGCTGCGAGCGGTATATGTCACTGGAGTTGTCCCCGCGAAGCCGTCCGCGTACTCACCTGTTGAGGAATGACGGTTTTGCGATCGGGTAGGGTCAGTTGCAAAGTGGTCGCTGATCGGGACCATTTGCGCCACTCTTGTGTGAGAGTCCCGCATGCGCATTGTGTTGACAGGAAGTTCTGGGCGGGTTGGCCGCGCCATTTTCGCTGCCCTGTCGGAGCAGCACGAGATTGTCGGCATCGACCGCTCTCCCTTCTCGACCACTCATATCGTCGGGGATCTCGCCAACGAGGCGTTGTTGAGTTCGGCTTTCGAGGGAGCGGATGCTGTCATTCATTCAGCGGCACTGCACGCGCCTCATGTCGGCACGCTTCCTGATGAGGAGTTTCAGCGTATCAATGTGGAGGGAACCTGCCTCGTCGGACAGGCGATGTTGGCTGTCGGCGTGAAGCGGCTGATCTTCACCAGTACGACAGCCTTGTATGGCCATGCCGTCGCTGCAGGCCATTGCACGTGGATCGATGAAAGCACGCCGCCGCTTCCGAAGAGCATCTATCACCGGACGAAAATCGAAGCCGAGCGATGCCTGGAGGACATGGCCGGCCCGGACCTGACCGTGAGGGTCTTGCGCATGTCGCGGAGCTTTCCTGAGCCTGGCAATGTCATGGCAGCCTACAGGCTGCATCGCGGTGTCGACATTCGCGATGTAGCGGATGCGCACCTCGCTGCCCTCACAAATGGCGGAGCGCAGGCCTTCCAGCGCTATATCGTTTCCGCCGCCACGCCTTTCGTGCGGCAGGATTGCGAAGTTTTGGCAAGGGATGCGGCATCCGTGATCAAGGAGCGGGCGCCCGACCTTGCCGCCGCATTCGAGCGGAGGGGTTGGGCGCTCCCAAGTTCAATTGATCGCGTCTATGATTCCGCTCAGGCAGAGCTTGAGCTTGGTTGGCGCCCCCGTTTTGGCTTCAACGAGGTGTTGGAGCAAATGGATCGGCGCAGTCTGGAAGTCCTGCCGGCCGGCGCGCGGATCAGCAAGAAGGCGGAATAGAGTTTTCCGGAGAGGCGAATGGCGACCGCAAAATCATCGGCGCCGTGGTCGGCACCCAGCCATTCGGCGGCTCTGGCCTGTCAGGCACCGGCTTCAAGGCCGGCGGTCCTCATTATCTGATGCGCTTTGCGGTCGAGCAAGTGGTGTCGGTCAACACCGCAGCTGCCGGGGGCAATGCCGGGCTGATTGCGATGGCGGACGGGTAAGGCCAGGTCTGAATGGCTTGAATGGGGCGGGCTTGCGGTCCGCCCCTGGTGCTATCGCCGGTATTGCGGCCGGGGTTCGGGGGTGAACTCGATCACCGCCGTGACGCCCTGGGCCGCGATTTTGAGCTCGAGCTCGCATCGAAGTTCCATGCAGGCGATTTCGGCAATCTTCATACCGAGCCCGCCGGATCGTGAATCGATGTCGGGCGGCATGCCCGTGCCATTGTCGGAGCAGGTGACCCTGACTGTGCCCGGCGCAGGATTTTCAAGCTCGATCCGGACAACGCCGGCGCGTTGGTCGGGAAAGGCGTGCTTGTAGGAATTGGCGACGAACTCGTTGACCAGTGTGCCGACGGAGACTGCCTGTTGCGAGCCGACTTCGACCGACACCGGGGCATATTCCATGGTGACGTTGGACGGCGTGGTTTCCCCCAGGTAATCGACGATGTTCCTGAGATAGACTCCGAGATCGACATTCGATCCGGCATCGGTCTTGTAGAGATATTCATGCAGGGTCGCGACCGCGTCGATCCGGGTCTTGATCTTGGAAACGGCCTGCTTGGCCTCTTCCGATTGCAGCCGGCGCTCCTGGATGCGGGCAAAAGCGGAGAGCGACTGCAGCGAATTCTTGACCCGGTGATCGACTTCCTGGCGCATGGTGGCGGCGGACCCGATCGCCTTGCGCAATTCGAGCTGCACCATCACCTGGCGGGCAAGCACCTTGATCGCATCGCGCTGCAGCGGGGTCAGGGAACGGGGCTGATGGTCGAGCACGCACAGCGTTCCGATCGGCAGGCCATCCGGGGTCTTGAGCAGGGCGCCGGCATAAAAGCGCAGGCCCGGCGCGCCGCAGCACAGCGGATTGTCGACCATGCGCGGGTCGTTCAGCGTGTCCTCGATCTCGATGAATTCCTCTTCGAGAATGGCGTGGGAGCACAAGGCCGTCTCGATCGGGGTCTCGGTCATGTCCAGCCCGACGGAGGCCTTGAACCATTGCCGGTCGGCATCGACCAGGCTGACCAGCGATATCGATGTGCCGCAGATCGAAGACGCCAGCTGCACGATGTCGTCGAAATCCTTCTCGCGGTCCGTGTCGAGCGTTTCGTAGGAGTAAAGCGCCTGAAGACGTTCGCTCTGGCGGGGATGCAGCGCAGCTTTCATGTGTCTTACCTTCCGCAAATCTCTCTTGCGTCGACTGACCGGCCTGCCGGTGGCGGCCAGTCATCGCGCGGCGCGGCAGGGGGCGCGGCGGCTGTGCCGGCTTCCCTGGCTGGGTTGCTGCCATGGCTACACCTTTGAGCGATGGCGGTCGTTAACCTGTCTTGCATTGTGCGGAATAAACCAGCCGGCAGCCCCGCTGGTCAGAATTTTTCAGACCCTTATAGCGATGTGCTTGTTGCACGCAACACACCGCGCTGCCAGAAAGGTGGCAGGTCAGAAGCTGCCGCAAGACAGGCTCGTTTCGGAGGGCGGTCGCGGGTGCGTGTCGCAATTGGCGCATTCAGCGTCTCGTTTCGCGCCCGTATCTGCGGTCCTTTCGGTTTCTATTTATCGGCTAAGGTCGCGCGCCAGATGCGGCCATGTGGGGAAGAGGAAAAAATCAATGACTCAGCACAGATCCGATATCGAGATCGCCCGCGCGGCGACCAAGAAACCGATCATGGAAATCGGCGAAAAGCTGGGCATTCCGCAACTGGACCTGGTTCCCTACGGCCATGACAAGGCCAAGGTCTCGGCCGGTTTCATCGCCGCGCAGAAGGACCGGACAAACGGCAAGCTGATCCTGGTCACGGCGATCAACCCGACGCCGGCGGGCGAGGGCAAGACCACCACCACGGTCGGACTTGGCGACGGTCTCAACCGCATCGGCAAACGCGCAATGATCTGCATCCGCGAAGCCTCTCTGGGCCCCAATTTCGGCATGAAGGGCGGTGCTGCCGGCGGCGGCATGGCGCAAGTGGTGCCGATGGAGGAAATGAACCTGCATTTCACCGGCGATTTCCACGCCATCACCAGCGCCCACAATCTGCTTTCGGCGATGATCGACAACCACATCTATTGGGGCAACGAGCTGGAGATCGACGCCCGCCGCATCGTCTGGCGCCGGGTGATGGACATGAATGACCGGGCGCTGCGCGACATCGTGGTCAATCTCGGCGGCGTTGCCAACGGGTTCCCGCGCCAGACCGGATTCGACATCACCGTGGCCTCGGAGGTCATGGCGATCCTGTGCCTGGCCAAGGATCTGAAGGACCTGCAAGAGCGGCTGGGCGCCATCGTGGTTGCCTACCGCCGCGACAAGACCCCGATCTTCTGCCGCGACATCAAGGCCGATGGCGCGATGACGGTGCTCTTGAAGGACGCGATGCAGCCCAATCTGGTGCAGACGCTGGAGAACAATCCGGCCTTCGTGCATGGCGGGCCGTTCGCCAATATCGCCCATGGCTGCAACTCGGTGGTGGCAACGACGACAGCGCTGAAGCTGGCCGATTTTGTCGTCACCGAAGCAGGTTTCGGCGCAGATCTGGGCGCGGAGAAATTCTTCGACATCAAGTGCCGCAAGGCCGGACTCAAGCCCGATGCGGCGGTGATCGTGGCCACGGTTCGCGCCATGAAGATGAATGGCGGCGTCAAGAAGGACGAGCTTGGCGCCGAAAATGTCGCCGCTGTCGAGCAGGGCTGCGCCAATCTTGGCCGACACATTGAAAACGTGAAGAAATTCGGCGTGCCGGTGGTGGTGGCGATCAATCACTTTGTTTCCGACACCGAGGCGGAGGTGCAGGCGGTGAAGGATTATGTCGCCACGCTGGGGACCGAAGCGATCCTGTGCAAGCACTGGGCGCTCGGCTCGGCCGGCATCGAGGATCTGGCCCACAAGGTGGTCGAGCTGGCCGAGTCCGGCGTGGCAGAGTTCGCGCCGCTCTATCCCGACGAGATGCCGCTGTTCGACAAGATCGAGACCATTGCCAAATCGATTTACCACGCGGGCGAGGTGATCGCGGAGAAATCGGTTCGCGAGCAGCTCAGGCAATGGGAAGCGCAGGGCTATGGCAAACTGCCGATCTGCATGGCCAAGACGCAATATTCATTCTCGACCGATCCGAACCTGCGCGGCGCGCCTTCCGGTCACAGTGTGACGGTGCGGGAAGTCCGGCTCTCGGCCGGCGCCGGCTTCATCGTCGTCATCACCGGCGAGATCATGACCATGCCGGGCCTGCCCCGCACGCCCTCGTCGGAAAAGATCTTCCTCAATGACAAGGGACAGATCGAGGGACTGTTCTAGGGCAATCGCTGACGGCACATCGACGCGACACGCCGACTATTCGCAAAGACGGTAGCCGCGTGTGCGCTCGATGATGTCGAGATGAAGGTGATTGGCGTGGCTGTCATTGGTGCCCGGGCCAAGCACCGTGGTGAAATACAGGCAGGCGCCGCCGCGCACGGCACGCTGATAGGCCTCTTCCATGGTGCCGCTGCCGGCCCGCGGGGAAACCGCAACCGGATCGCGGCCCTTGAACCCGAAACTCACGATGTCGATGGCATTGCCGATGGAATGTTCGGACATCTTGCCGGTTGCCAGATTGTTGCGGCGGCGGCAGACATAGGCCGATCCGTGGTTGATCGTGGTCAGTGCGACGTCGCCCGGCAGCGCCGAAGTGGCCGGGACCAGCACCCGGCTCGTCCATTTGGCCAGCGCCAGTGCGGTGTCGCAACGCAGTTGCGAGGCTGGCGACAGCGTGACGCCGGCGATCACCTGCTCGATACTGTAGGGCGCGTCGATGCCGCAACCATTTTCGCCGCTGACCGGGTCAATCCGATCGAACACTGCGCCGAGCTTGCGCAATTCCGCTTCACATTCAACCAGTGCCGCCTCATCCGGTTCAGGCGCGGTGATACCCGGTTGGGGCGCCGGTTGCGGTTCGGGATCGCTGGAAGAGGTATTTTCTCCGGCTGCGGCTGGTTCCACCTGATCCTCGGACTCCGTCTTCTCACCTGCCGGATTGGGCGCGGGGACCGGGATGGTGCCGTCGGCCGGTTGCTGCTGGCGCGGCTTTTCCGGTGGCACGGGACCGTCCTCGGGCAGGTCGAGCCCCATGCCCAGGGCGAGCACGGCGGGTAGCACAAGCAGCCGCCTCATCGGATCAATCCCGAAACTCGACGGTCACGCCCTGGCTGACCATATGCGCCAGCTCGCCGGCATCCCAATTGGTCATGCGGACACAGCCATGGCTGCTGGTCTTGTCGATCTTGGAGGGTTCCGGCGTGCCGTGGATCCCGTAGGTTGGCTCGGACAGATCGATCCAGACATTGCCAACCGGACCATTGGGACCCGGCGGCAGGGTCAGCGGTTCCTGGTTGTCGCCTTGAACAAAATTTTCCGGGTTGTAGCTGTAGGTCGGATCAACCGCGACGGCGGTCACGGTGTGGCTGCCGCTCGGGGACGGGGTGCTGGAGCTGCCGATGGTCACCGGATAGATCGCGATCAGGGTGTTGGTCGCGTCATAGGCAAGCAGCCGCGCTGCGCTCTTGTCGGCGACAAGGCTCGCCACCTCGGCCTCGATATCTGTGCCGGTATCGGCAACGTAGATCGTCGTCCCGGCCGACAATTCGGTGCCGGGATTGAGATCGGAGAGAAACTGAATATCCATGTGGAAGCGTTCGGCCAGCTTTTCAGCGACGCTGGTGAAGCCGATCTGGTCGAGCTGGGCGAGCTCGGCATAATCGTCGGGCAGGTCGGCGGAGAGGCCTGATACATCGTCTTCGGTAATGGTGTAGCTGACGATGACGTCGGAGCCCATGGCCTGCAGCGTGTCCCACAGCATCATGTCGATCTGACCGTCGACGGGCAGCCTGTTGACCTCTTCGAAGCCGCGGATGGCCTTTTCCAGATTGTCACCGGAATATCCGTCGATCACGCCCGGCGAGGCGCCGGCCCGGTCGAGCAGGATCTGCACGCGCACGGCCAGCGGGCTTTGGCCTTCGGGCAGAGGATCGCCGCTGAATGTCGCGGTGTTGATGGACGTGGCATCGATTGTCTCGGCCCGGGCTTTGACGACTGTCGTTGCTGCGGCAAGGCAGGCGGCGGTCAGTGCGAGACCAATCTGGATAGCGTCCATCGTTCGTTTTCCTCTTTCTGTGCAGGGCGGCACGCCGTGGGAGCGAGCCGGACAGAAAGTTAACGCGCGAGACGCCAGAAAGATGCATCAGCTGCTGCGGTTGCGCAATACGGGCCGCAGCAAGCTGCTGCGATGCCCGGATCAAGGTGTTTGAACCGGGCATGATACTGGGTCAGGGTCTGCCGAAATCGCGGCTCACCTTGCCCCAGGCGCAATGCGGGAAATAGGGATAGCTGTCGGTGACGAAATAGACGAGTTTGCCGTTGAGCTCGCCGCCATTGCACTGGTCTAGTTTTCCGGACCCGCCGGTATATTGCCAGTCCTGCACATAGGTGCCGTCGTGCCTGCCGCCGGGGCCGCCATTGCGGTTTCCCGGCTTGAGCGTGTAGCCGGACCGGGCTTTGGCGCCGACATAATGGATCTCGAAACCGTCGGCGGCAAAGCCTATCAGGCTGGAGTTCCTGCCCTTGAGAAAGCCGGTCGGCTTGGCGTGGTAATGATACAGCCCGCGATTGTCGACATGGGCATTGTTGGCATCAAGCCCGAGCATCGAGCCCGCGCCCTTGCCGTCGAGCAGCCAGCCCGAGGCCCGATTGCGGCTGAAGCCCCGCCGTGAGGACGGGTCGTAGTAATCCGCGGTGCCGGGGCGGATCATGACGCCGTTGAGCGCAAAGCCGGTGGAGCCGCGCAACGGCGTGGCGCGGGAGGTCTTGACCGGATTCTCCGGGACGCAGACCTCGATGAACTGCGCTGCGATCCGGTTGGGATTTCCGGCATTCGGAAATCTGCCGGTGGCGTGATCGGGCAGACCGTTCGAGGTCATGCAGATCTTGCCGCGGCTCTTGGTAATCGACACCGAACCCGACGCGGCCTCGGCCGCGATGGCGCTGGCAACGATGCCGGCGACGGTGACACCGGTGATGAGAAGGTATGACGTTGGACGGTCCATGAGGTTCCCCTTTGTGGTTGATTGTTTGATCCTGAACCCGGTCAGGATGGCGTTTGCCGCCTTTCCGTGGGGTGACCGATAGATTAAGCATTTGTCATGATTGTCGCCCTGTGCTGCCCTTTGTGTGGAACGAAGCGGCGCCGGACGGGTTTAGCTTTGCATATCGAGAAGGGGCCGGGCATCGCATGAGGACATTCCTGAAAACCAACCGCGTGACCGCATGGCTCGTCCGCGGCATTCGTAACGGCAATGCCCACCGGCTGCCGGTGGCGCTGTTTGCGACGCTGACGCTGGGTGTCTATGCCTTCATCGAGATCGCCGAGGAAATGGCCGAGGGCGAAATCCGCAAATTCGACGAGATGCTGTTTTTGAGCCTGCGGGCGCCGGGGGATCCGTCCACGCCGCTGGGGCCGCCCTGGCTGCAGGAAACCGCCGTCGAGGTCACCTCGATCGGGGGCTATCCGCTGATCATCCTGACGCTTGCGGCAGTCGCCGGCTTCTTCATTGTTACCCGGCGCTATGGCGCTGCGGTCTATGCGGTGCTGGCCGTCGGGTCAGGCGCCCTGCTCAGCCAGACACTCAAGCAATATTACGGACGGCCGAGGCCCGATCTGGTTGATCACATGGACACCGTCCACACGATGAGCTTTCCCAGCGGCCACGCCATGGTGACGACGGTCGCCTATCTGACACTGGCCTCCCTGGTGATCGGATTTCTCACCGACCGCCGGGCGCGGATCTACGTGCTGGCGGTGGCGGTGTTCGTGGCCGTCATCGTCGGCGTCAGCCGGGTCTATCTCGGGGTTCACTGGCCAAGCGACGTTGCCGCCGGCTGGGCGCTGGGCGCAGCCTGGGCAAGCCTTTCCTGGCTGATCCTGCATTTTCTCAAACATCACAGCCGCGTTCCGATCGAACCCGAGGACAAGTCATGAATCTTGATGCAGTCACACAGACGAGCTGGCATGACTGGTTCAAGCCCTTTGCGCGGCTGGGCTACGGCGCGCGCGGCGTGGTCTATCTGGTGCTGGCGGTGTTCATCGTCAGCGCCGCTCTGACAACCGGAAGCGGCGGCGATTCCAAGGATGCGGTGCGTTTCATCACCCAGTCGACGGCAAGCGCCATTCTGGCGCCGCTGCTGATCGTCAGCCTGGCGGGCTATTGCTGCTGGCGCATCGTCCAGGCGGTGTTCGATACCGATGAGCACGGCATCAGTCCGAAGGGCCTGGCGGTGCGGGCCGGTCTCATCGGCTCTGCCGCCAGTTACGGTTTCCTGATGGCCTACACCTTCTCGCTGTGGTGGGGCAGCGCGATGTCGTCGGGCAGCTCCAGCGACGGCTTTGCCCGCACCGCAGCCGGGTTCATCGGTGCCGGGCCGGTGTCGGTGATTTTGAGCACCATCTTCGCCATTGTCGGCGTCGCCCATATCTGGAAGGCGATCACCGGTAAATATCGCGAGCATATCGATGCCTCTGAGACGGTGATGCGCTGGATAGACATGGCCGCGATCGGTGGGCTGTGCGCCCGCGGCGTGATCTTTCTCGTCATCGCCTTCCTGTTGTTCCGGCATGGTCTGGCGGGCGAGGAAGGCCGGGCCAGCCTGGCCGATGCGCTCGGCTTCATCGCCGATCTGCCGCTGGGCGCCTGGCTGCTGGGCGCCACCGGGGCAGGGTTCTTCCTGTTTTCGGCCTATTCGCTGTCGGAGGCAATCTGGCGCCGCATCAATGTCGAAAATGCCTGACCTGCTCATGCAGGGCTGAGGCCGCGGGCGTTGAGACTGTCCGGCGGCCTTTGCTGCTGCGGCTGCATCGTGACGATGCCGGGCTTATCGGCCCAGAGTGGCGTCATGCACCAGCCGAAGTGCCGGGCGGGCGAGTTCACGGGCCAGGCGTTCGCGCCGCGCGGCTTCGGGCTGGAACTGCACCGCAAGCAGCTCGATGCGTTCGGGCGCCTCGCCGGGCCGCGCCGGCAGCGCCCACTCGGCCGCTTCGGGCAGTCCGAGCAGCGCCATGCCGCGCACGGTTTCCAGCGACAGGCTCTGGCCCACCACCCCGCCCATCGGGCTCTGGGTGATGATCGCGGTCTGCGGCTCGTGGCCGCTGATGCGGTAGCGCACGCGGCTGTTGAGGGTGACGATGGTGTCGTCGATGTCCTCGGCAAACACCACGGTCGTTGCGTCGAGCTTCTGCTTGAGCAGCAGCCGCACGCGGTCACCGAGAAGGTGGCGGCGCTGATACATGGTCTCGAGGATGGTGAAGTCCTTGCTGGTCAGGATACAGGGCTGGTTGTTCCACATGGCGGATCTCCGGTCGCGCCGCCTGTGCAAACGGCGCTAAATCAAATCGGGAATGTCCGGCTCCCCTGCACCGGACAGGACCCGGTGCAGGGAGGCGATCCGTTGAGCAGAAGAACTCCCGAGGGGTGAGAAAAAGCGGTCATGGATCACTCTGCCCTTGCCGGGGGGCTCACCTCGGTGACGGTGAGGTCGTGGATCTGGCCGTTGCGCGCGGCGAAACTGATCGACTGACCGGCTTTCAGGCCGATCAGGGCGGTGCCGACCGGGGTGGTGATGGCGATGCGGCCTTCCTCGATATTGGCGTCGGCGGGGTAGACCAGAACCACCTTCTTGCCGTGATCGCCGTCGATCACATAGCTGACGGTCGATCCCATGCGTACAATGCCGGCCGCGATGGATGTGTCGCTGACGATGCGCGCGCGGTCGAGTTCCTCGGCCAGGCTTGCCGCAATCTCGAGACCGCGCTTTTCATAGGCGGTGACCAGATTGCCAAGCCGTTCATAATCACCTTCGCTGATCGTAATTCTGGGCTTGCGCCGGCTTTTCTGCAGCATTGAAGTGTCCACGCATTGATGTTGACCCGGTGGCTCGACCACGGGGGAGGGTTCTGGAGATTTGTTGAATTGTTACGCCGGATGCGGAGGGCTCGAAGTCCTGTCAGACAGGAAGAAAGTCCCGCAAATCATACCCCGCGGTCCGGGGGCGCAGGTCACCGAACCGAGGGTAAGATTTCCGCGATGGGAAAAGCCCTGAAAAAACGAGCAATATGGGTCCGATGCAACTTCATGGTTAAAATGTGGGGCATGGCAGGGACGATGTCAAGCCTGCCGGAGACACTGTACGCTGCTGTCGCGAGAGGGCCGCCGGGTGTTGATTTCAACAGCCGATCCTCGGGCATCGGGCTGCGCATTGCGGCCCGGTCTCAATGACGATGCAGGCTGAAATACGCAACTCCCCTTGAAGCAACTGCCGTGCTGGGCTAAGAGCTTTCTCATGACGATGCATGTGGCACAGAACAATTGGTGGTGGGTTCGCTTCTAGGCGGCCTTGACCACGCATGCGCGTTTAAGATCAACAAGCCGCCCGGGACCGAAAAGGTCCGGCGGCTTTTTGTTTGATCCGCCCGACCCGACAGTCCGGACCGGTTCAAACGGAGTTTGAAAATGGGCACGACGGTACTTTCAGACAACGCTGCGCAGTATCGGACGCGCGGCGGTGTGCAGGTGACGCGGCGCCGCCGCGAAACCCCTTACGCGGATGCGATCTCGGATTATATCGATGCGCTCGACAGCCGGCGCGGCGCGGTGTTTTCCTCCAATTACGAATATCCGGGCCGTTACACCCGCTGGGACACGGCGATCGTCGATCCGCCGCTGGGCATCGCCTCGCATGGGCGCAAGCTCAGCATCGAGGCCTATAACGGCCGCGGCGAGGCCTTGCTGACGATCCTGGCCAGCCGGCTGGACGGGCATGCGGAATTCGCCTTCACCGATCAGAGCCCGCAGTGCATCGAGATCGCCATCGCCGAGCCCGACCGGGTGTTTTCGGAGGAAGAGCGCTCGCGGGCGCCAACGGTGTTTTCGGTGCTGCGGGTGATTGTCGACCTGTTCCATTCGGCGGAAGACGGCAATATCGGGTTTTACGGCGCCTTTGGCTATGACCTGGCGTTCCAGTTCGACTCGGTGCCGCAGAAACTGACCCGGGACGAGGAACAGCGCGATCTGCTGCTTTTCCTTCCAGATGAAATCCTGGTGGTCGATCACCATGCGGCCAAGGCCTGGATCGACCGCTACGACTTCGCGCTCGACGGGGTGACCACCGAGGGCCGCGACGCGACAATCGTGCCAGAGCCGTTCAAGCCGGCGGGCAGCATTCCGCCGCGCGGCGATCACACACCGGGCGAATATGCGGAACTGGTCAAGCGCGCCAAGGAGAGCTTCAAGCGCGGCGATCTGTTCGAAGTGGTGCCGGGGCAGACCTTCTTCGAGCGGTGCGAAGCGCGACCGTCCGAGATCAGCCGGCGGCTGAAAACCATCAATCCGTCGCCCTATTCGTTCTTCATCAATCTCGGCAACCAGGAATATCTGGTCGGCGCCTCGCCGGAAATGTTTGTCCGGGTCAATGGACGGCGGATCGAGACCTGCCCGATCTCGGGAACGATCAAGCGTGGCGATGACGCGATCTCGGATTCCGAACAGATCCTCAAACTGCTCAATTCGAAGAAGGACGAGTCCGAACTCACCATGTGTTCGGATGTCGACCGCAACGACAAGAGCCGGGTCTGCGAGCCGGGCTCGGTCAAGGTGATCGGCCGCCGCCAGATCGAGATGTATTCACGGCTGATCCACACTGTCGATCATATCGAGGGCCGCTTGCGCGACGGTATGGACGCATTTGACGGATTTCTGAGCCACGCCTGGGCGGTGACGGTGACCGGTGCGCCGAAATTGTGGGCGATGCGGTTTCTGGAAAACAACGAGAAGAGCCCGCGCGCCTGGTATGGCGGGGCGGTCGGCATGGTCAGCTTCAATGGCGACATGAACACCGGGCTGACGCTCAGGACCATCCGTATCAAGGACGGCATTGCCGAAGTTCGCGCCGGGGCGACCCTGCTGTTTGATTCAAACCCGGAGGAAGAGGAAGCCGAGACCGAACTCAAGGCTTCCGCCATGCTTTCGGCCATTCGCGACGCGCGGCTGGGCAATGCCGGCGCCGCCGGCCGGGTAACCGCCAAGGTGGGCGAGGGGGTCTCGATCCTGCTGGTCGATCACGAGGATTCCTTTGTCCACACACTGGCCAATTATTTCCGCCAGACCGGCGCCAGGGTCACCACGGTGCGCGCTCCGGTCGACGATGCTGTTTTCGACCGGGTTTCGCCTGATCTGGTGGTGCTGTCGCCCGGACCGGGACGGCCGCAGGACTTTGATTGCGCCGGAACCATCAAGAAGACGCTTGCCCGCGAACTTCCGGTGTTCGGTGTCTGCCTCGGGCTGCAGGCGCTGGCCGAGAGTTTTGGCGGGGATTTGCGCGAGCTGGCGGTGCCGGTTCATGGCAAACCGGCGCGGATCCGGGTCTTGCCCGACGGGATCATCTTTTCCGGTCTGGCAAAGGAAGTCACGGTCGGACGCTATCACTCGATTTTTGCCGACTACGCCACATTGCCAAAGGAATTCCGTGTTACCGCGGAAACCGATGACGGGGTGATCATGGCGATCGAGCATGAGAGCCTGCCGGTCGCGGCGGTGCAGTTTCACCCGGAATCGATCATGACGCTGGGGCAGGATGCTGGCATGCGGATGATCGAAAATGTGGTGGCGCATCTGGCGCGCAGGAGCAAGGTGGAAGCGGCATGAGCGGAATCGACAAGGCGGGACCAGAGTTTGTGCCGGCGATGCTGGCGGCCATCGGGCTTTGGCTGTCGCTGGGACTGGCGCCGGCGTCGTCACAGGAACCCGACGAGATCGAGCAGGGCCGGCAACTGGTCGAGGTCAATTGCGGCAAGTGCCACGCGGTCGGTGTCGCCGATGCCAGCCCGCACAAGCAGGCCCCACCGTTCCGCAAGCTTTCAGACAGTTTCCCGATGGATGCGCTGGAAGAGGCATTCTCCGACGGGCGGATCTATTCGGGCCATCCCGACATGCCCGAATTCGTTGCCACGCCCGAGCAGGTTGACGCGATCATCGCCTATATCGCATCGCTGCAGGGCTAGGCGGCGTGCCTCAGGCGTCGAAAACCATCCGCCGGCTGGCGTTCTGGTCCATTCCCCTGGCCTTCGGGGTGATGGGGCTGAAATTCGTTGCCTGGCATCTGACCGGCTCCATCGCGCTTTACTCGGACGCGCTTGAATCCATCGTCAATGTGATTGCGGCGCTGGCGGCCTTTGTCGCGATCGGCTACGCCCAGAAACCGGCCGATCTCGGTCATCCTTACGGCCACCACAAGGCGGAGTATTTTTCCGCCGTTCTGGAAGGCGTGCTGATCGTCGTGGCCGCCTTGCTGATCGTCAATGAGGCAGTCGGCGGGCTGATGGCGCCCAGACGCATCGAGGCGCCGGTGCTGGGCCTTGCGGTCAATGGCAGTGCGGCTCTGATCAACGGCATATGGGCTGCGGTGTTGCTGCGCATTGGCCGCAGGTACCGGTCGCCGGCGTTGCAGGCCGACGGGCACCATATCCTCTCGGACGTGGTTACCTCCGTTGGCGTGCTTGTTGGCCTCGGCCTGGCGCTTTTCTTCGACGAGCCGCGGCTCGATCCGCTGCTGGCGCTGATCGTGGCCGTCAATGTGCTGTGGCAGGGCTGGAAGGTGATTGCTTCCTCGGTTGACGGGCTGATGGACCGTGCGATTGATCCTGTCGATGAGCAGCGCATTCACGAAATCATCAAGGCCGAAGCCGATGGCGCCATCGAAGCCCATGACATCCGCACCCGCATGGCGGGCCGGGTGTCCTTTGTCGAATTCCACCTCGTGGTCGATGGCGAAATGTCCGTCGAGCATTCGCATGAAATCTGCGACCGTCTGGAGACGGCGCTGAAACAGGCCGTCGAAGGCGTGCAGGTGATCATCCATGTCGAGCCGGGTCACAAGGCCAAGGATGAAGGCGTCCTGCTGAGCTGAGCGCAGGATCTCCGGCACGGCATAAAGCCGGAAAGTCCGTCAGCTGCCAAATCTGTCCAGCGCCAGGCGAAACACGTCCGGATCGACATTGCCGCCCGAAATGGTGACGATGACATCCTCGCCCTCGATCTCTTCGGCACGAAAAAGCGCGGCCGCCAGGGCCACGGCGCCGCCGGGTTCGGTGACGAGCTTGAGCCGCGAAAAGGCCAGCGCCACCGCGTGCAGCGCCTCGTCCTCGCTCACCACCAGTCCCGGGCCTGCAAGCCGCGAAACAATCGGAAAGGTCAGTTCGCCGGGTTGCGGGGTGATGATGGCGTCGCACAGCGAGCCGGACAGGCGGCTGTTGCGCTCGATCCGGCCGGACACCAGGCTGCGCGCCATGTCGTCAAATTCCTCCGGTTCGGCCGTGCGCACCCGCAGGCCGGGGGCATCCGCCTCGAGCGCCAGCGCAATGCCCGAGGCAAAGCCGCCACCGCCGCAGCAGACAATCACATCGGCCTGCGTAATGCCTTCGCTCGCCGCCTGTTCGGCGATTTCCAAACCACAGGTGCCCTGGCCTGCAATCACCAGTGCGTTGTCATAGGGCACGATCAGCGTCAGGCCGTGCTCCCCAGACAGCCGGGCGCAGATGGCGTTCCTGTCATCTTTCGCGCGGTCAAAAAGAACCACTTCAGCGCCCAGAGCGCGGGTGTTGTCGATTTTCGTCTGGGGCGCATCGGATGGCATGACAATGATCGCACGCACGCCATGCCGGCGTGCCGCCAGCGCCACGCCCTGGGCGTGATTGCCGCTGGAAAAGGCAATGACGCCACGCGCCCGGGCTTCGGGATCCAATCCCGACACTGCCGACCACCCGCCACGAAACTTGAAGCTGCCGGTGTGCTGCAGGCATTCGGGCTTGATCCAGACGCGGCGGCCGGCGATCTCGTCAAGGAACGGAGAGCTGAGCAACGGCGTGCGCCGGACATGGCCGTCCAGCCGGGCATTGGCCGCTCGGATCATCTCTATGTTCATCTGATCTTCCTCATGTGAAGTGGCGCCGGTCCCGACGTCTGAATCGATGTCTGAATGCTAGCTTTATCTACAACGGTACGCCAAGCCTTATTCCGGACGTCGGCGCTTGCCGCGTGCCGGGACTGCTCAACTGTTGGTGACGCAGTCGAGGCGGCGCAGTCTCGCAGCATTGTCTCGCAAGGCCTGATTAAGACAGGTCTGATCGTCTTGCAGCTGATGGAGAGCGCGCAGCGTCGATTGCAGCGCCTGGTTCTGCTCATCGAGTCTTTGCTGCAGCATGGCGGCCTGGAGTGAGGCGCCGACCGAGCCTGAACCAAAGGCGCTGCCTGCCGGACCGGTCAGCATCGAGCCTGCGCCCAACGCCGCTTCCGCGGCCCTCATCTTCTGCAACTGCGAAGCGGTGACCGCGATGTCGGCCCGAAACGTTCGTTCACGGCTGCGCAGTGTCTGGATTTCACGCCTGATCTGATCCATCTGACGACCGATCTCCCTTTCGATCTGCCGCAGAGTGCGGCATTCGCCGGGGTCCTGCTCTCTTCTCATGGCTTGCCAACCTTGCTAGTCTTTCAACGGGAAGGTTCAAGGCTAATGCTGATCCGCTCACTGGGGACAAAATGTGTGTTTGCGCTGCGTTGCTGGCGTCTGGTCGCGGCATTGCTGCTCGGATTGGCCCTTGGCCTGCAAGGTTTTGGCGCGGCGGTGGCGGGTGAGGCCGCAGCCTGGTCGTTCAAACTTCATCCCCACCCCGAAGTGCAGGACCTGACGCTTTCAGAACGCAGGCTCCGCGACAGCATTGATTTCGAGCGCTATCCCCACATCTACCCGGCCTGCCTCGATCAAGTCGATGTCGACTACGCGATCTATCAGGGGCGATATCCGGCGTTTTCCCGCCAGGGTGAGCCGGCAGAAAACCTGCGGGCGTGGAAACGCCACATCGTCAGGCAGCTTTATCCGGGTTTCTCCATCTGTGTTGCCGGACTGCCTGCTTACGCGCTGCAGTTTCATGAGGCCGAGCTGGAAGAGGTCGGGATTGTCTTTTGCGGCCGGTTTTCCGGTCAGGCCAAGTCTCCTATAGACATGTTCTTTCAAGCCCAGATCCGGGAGGCGCTGGACTTTGCGGTTGATGGAAACCGGGGTGTTGCCTTCGGGGTGCTTCTTTACAGTCCTGCCCGTTCGGCCGTGCGCCTCAATCCGGATGTCGAATATTATTTCCGCAAATCTTTTGAGAACGATGATGACTATCTGCCACGGGATTGGGACAGCTCCCATCTGATCGATCAATTGACAGACCAACGCAAGGCCTTTGTCGAAGACGCGGTCAAGCGCCGCGACCTGCAGGCGGTGCTCGACACCACGGCGGATTGCGCCGCCGGGTAGGCAAATTGTGCATGAAGGGAACAGTCCGGCGTTCTGTGCGATGGCCGGTGCCCTTGTCTGGATGCATTGCCCGCCGCCATGCCGGCTGGTAGTCAGGCGAGATGAGCACAGAGCAGATTGATCACCCGCATCTCATTGGCTCCGGGCTCGCGACACTGGCCGTGATTGCGGCGTCGGTGGGGTTTGGCCTGGTTCCCTATTTCGCCCGCACGCTGACGGCCGAGGGCATGGCGCCGCACGTCATCGCCTTTTTTCGCTATGCCTTTGCGGCAATCGTGCTTCTGCCATTCGTGTGGCGGGCACGGGCGCAATGGGCAGCGATTGTGTGGGGGCTGGTCGCCGGCATCGGCATGGGGGTCGGCTGGGTCGGCTATGTTCGCGCCGTCGAGATCGTGCCGGTGTCGACGGCGGGCATTCTCTACATGACCTATCCGGTGTTCACGCTGCTGATTGCCTGGCTGATGTTCGGCGATCGTCCGGGCCGCCGCGCCATCGCGGCATCGCTGATGATCGTCGCTGCGGCCGCGCTGGCGTCAGCGCCGGATACGATCACGGCCGATCAGGTTCCAGCATTGATCCTGTCGCTGGCGGCGCCGCTGGGCTTCGGCTTCGGGATCAATGTGCTGGTGCACAAGCTTGTTGCGCTCAAGCCGCTGGTGCGCATTGCCTGTGTCAGTCTCGGTTCGGTGCTGGGGCTCATGCCGCTGATGCTGGCGACACCGGCTGCGGCGCTGTTTCCGGTCACTGCATCCGGCTGGTGGTTGGTCGCGGGCATCGCCTTCGGCTCGGCGCTTATCCCGCAATTGCTCTATACCGTGGCGGCTCCCGTTATCGGTACCGCGAGAACGGCGATTGCCGGCAGTTTCGAATTGCCGACGATGTTTCTGGTTGGCTGGTTCGCCTTTGGTGAACCCGTCGGCAGCGCCCAGTGGATCGCCTGTGTCATCGTCATCTCGGCAATTGCGCTGACGCCCGGAAAGTCCATTCGCAGTGTCGCCGCCAACATCGCGGTGGAGCGCAATTCACGCTGGCGCCGTTAAGCAATTTTGCTGCGGTGCAGCTCAAACCTTGTCGCGCGCCTTGACACGGCCGCATTTCTCAGGCCTAAGGACGCAACTGGATAGGGGCCCATTCGGCCGCTGCACGCGTCTTCGTTGATTAGCGTGTTCTGACTTCCCCTAACATCCACCTTTAAATTTTCGCGTCGGCCAGCGGCGATGCGCCCAACCCGAACTCCTCCGATTGCGGTTTTCCCGTAGCCGGCGGATATTTTGTGATCGGGCATGGTCCGCGAATTGCAGCGCTCAAGCGCATGCACCGACGTATGCCCAAAAATCTGAAAGTTATTCCATGTTGTTTTCCGAACTCGGTCTTTCCAAGACCATTCTCGACACGCTTGATGGCCTGCGCCTGACCACGCCGACACCGATCCAGGTGCAGGCGATTCCGTTGGTGCTCGAGGGCCGCGACGTCATCGGCCTGGCGCAGACCGGCACCGGCAAGACCGCAGCCTTTGCGCTGCCGATCCTGCACCGCCTGGCTCCGGGCAAGCCTGCCGCGCCGAAGAAGGCCCGCGCGCTGATCCTGTCGCCAACCCGCGAACTCTCTGCGCAGATCGCCCGCAGCGTCAAGGACTACAGCCGAAAGCTGAACATGACCTCGACCGTTGTGGTTGGTGGTGTCTCGGTCCGCCCGCAGATTAAAGCGCTGGCTGGTGGCGTTGACATTCTCATCGCCACCCCGGGCCGTTTGATGGATCTCATCGAGCAGCGCGCTGTGTCGCTTAATGAAATCGAAGTGGTGGTGCTTGATGAGGCCGACCAGATGCTGGACATCGGCTTCATGCCGGCAATCAAGCGCATTCTCGCCATGACACCGGCTGCGCGCCAGACATTGCTGTTTTCGGCCACCATGCCCAAGGAAATCCGCGAGCTGTCCTCGCGTCACCTGAAAAGCCCGACCGAAGTGTCGGTGATCCCGGCCAAGAAGACCGCCGACCGGGTCGAGCATTCGGTGATGCACATGCCGACACCTGCCAAGATGGGCGCACTGGCCTCGCTGATCCGCGACCGCAAGGGCGAACGCGTCATTGTCTTCACCCGCACCAAGCGTGGCGCCGACAAGGCCACCAAGCGGCTTGAAGCCGACGGCATCAATGCAGCTGCCATTCACGGCAACAAGTCACAGGGCCAGCGCGAACGCGCATTGGCCGGTTTCCGCGCGGGCACCGTGCCGGTGCTGATCGCCACCGACATTGCCGCCCGCGGCATCGACGTGCCGGGCGTCAGCCTGGTGGTCAATTACGAACTGCCGAATGTGCCGGAAGTCTATGTTCACCGCATCGGCCGCACCGCGCGTGCCGGCGCCGAGGGCACTGCCGTGACCTTCTGTGCACCGGATGAACGTTCGCTGCTGCGTGATATCGAAAAGCTGCTCAAGGTTGCCATCAATGTCGAAAAGGCGCCGGAAGGCACCTATGTCGATGCGCTGGCTGATCCCGATGGCGATTTTGCCCCGCTCAATCGCACCCAGCGTCCGCGCCAGGATGCACGGCCTCAGGGCGCCAAGCCACAGGGCCAGGGACGCCGTCCCGGTCAGAACCAGGGCGCAGGCGGCAAGCCGCAGGGTCAGGGCCGCAAGCCCGCTACCGGCCAGCAGGCCGGTGCTCCTGCAGCCAACCGGCATCAGCCGGCAACCGGCGCCAACCAGAATGGCGACCAGCCGGCAAAGTCGCGCCGTCGCCGCAACGACCGTCGCCCGCGGCCTGAGCAGGCTGGCGACAAGGCCGTGGCACGCGGCTGACACCCAATGCATGGTGCCTGCGGCAGCTGATTCGAGCTTTGGCAGGACCCGGTGAATACCCAAACGGCGCAGCGTTTTCACGGTGCGCCGTTTTCTTGTTTGGCGCCGTTTGAGAATGCGCCATTGTTTCGCGGGCCGTATCGTACTATCTGCGAAGCATGCAATCACACGGAGACTGGCTTATGAGCGACGAAGACGAAAAGACGACAGAACTGCCGCTGGGCAAGGAAGCGGAAGCCAACCTGTTCAAATCGCGTTCGATCTTCATCTATGGCGGCATCACCCAGGAATTGGCGCACAAGGTTTGCGCGCAATTGGCGGCACTGGCTGCTGCCAGCGACGATGATATCCGGATTTTTGTCAATTCCCCGGGCGGCCATGTGGAATCGGGCGATTCAATCCATGACATGATCGGCTTCATCAAGCCCAAGGTCTGGATCATCGGCACCGGCTGGGTCGCCTCCGCCGGCGCGCTGATCTATGTGTCGGTGCCCAAGGAGCAGCGCCTGTGCCTGCCCAATACCCGCTTCCTGCTGCACCAGCCATCGGGCGGCACCCGCGGCATGGTCTCCGATATCGAGATCCAGGCACGCGAGATCCTCAAGATGAACGAGCGGCTAAACAAGATCTTCGCCAAGGCCACCGGCCAGACGGTGGAAAAGATCGCCGCCGACACCGACCGCGACTACTGGCTCTCGGCCGAAGACGCCAAGGACTACGGTCTGGTGGGCAAGATCATCACCAGCCAGAGCGAAATCTGAGCCGGTCATCGATCCGAACCGAATGCGACCCCGCTGGCGAGAGCCGGCGGGGTCTCTTTTTGCCTATTTCGATTTGTGCTTCTTGGCCTGCTTGATCATCTTGCCGAATGCCTTGTCCCCGGAGCGCCGCTGGGCAAGGCTTGCGGTGTTGTGCTGGTCCTCGGCAACCAGCTTGCGCCAGCGCGCCAGCCGCGCTTCGTCAATTGTGCCGCTCTTGAGCGCCGCCTGCACCGCGCAGCCGGGCTCGCTGACATGGGTGCAATTGGTGAAGCGGCATTCGAGCGACAGTGCATCGAGATCGGAAAAAACTTCCGCCACGCCGGCCTCGGCCTCGGTGAGCTGAAGCTCGCGCACGCCGGGCGTGTCGAGCACGGCGCAGCCATCGGGCAGGATGTGCAACTGGCGGTGCGAGGTGGTGTGGCGGCCCTTGGCGTCGTCGTCGCGAGATCGGCTGGGTGGCGGCGGATTCGGTTCCCGACAGGGCATTGGTCAGCGTCGATTTGCCGACGCCGGAGGAACCGAGAAAGGCCACCGTCTGGCCCGGCTTGCACCAGGGCGCCAGTTTCCGTTTCGGCTCGTCGCTCCTGGCGTTGAGCGTCAGCACCGCGACATCATCGGAAATGGCTTCGGCGTCCTCGACATAGGGAGTTGGATCCTCGCACAGATCGGATTTGGTCAGCAGGATCACCGGGGTCACGCCGGCATCAAAGGCGAGCGCAACATAACGCTCCAGCCTTGCGACGTTGAAATCGAGATTGCAGGAGGTGACGATGAAGGCAGTGTCGATATTGGCGGCAATCAGCTGAACCGAGCGGTCGTGACCGGCAGCACGGCGCTTGATCAGGCTCTTGCGCTCCATCAGCCGGCTGGCGCTGGGCAGGTCCCGATCAAGCAGCAGCCAGTCGCCGACGGTGGCATCGACGCGCGGCGGAACAACCATGTCGATGCCGTCGCCCAGCACGCGCAATCCGCTGCGGTGCACCTCGGTGACGCGAACGGGTGGTGTTGCGGTCAGCTCATCGACACTGATCTGCTGGGCGAAGAAAGCCTGCCAGCCGAGGCTTTGCAGCAGCGAAGCCGGTCTCGCCGGGCTCTCCCCCGTGGCAGTGGACGACAGGAACGCTGAATAATCACGCGTCATGGATGATGGCTTTCATGCTCCGGGACCCCAAAAGCTGCATGGGCAGAGATCAGTCGCTAAGCGGATACTGCCGGTGAAAGGGATGTCATGGGTTCAGTACAGCGTTATAGGGTAGCATTCTATGGCATGGGTGGGGAAAACGATTCTGTTTTTGCATCCCGTGCCGCTAAATGCGAGGCCTCCCGTTGATCCCGACACTTGAAACCGAACGGCTGCTGCTCAGGGCGCAGACGATGCAAGACTGGCCGGCCTATGCGGGCCTGATGATGTCCGACCACGCCGCCTTCATGGAGGGGCCGCATGCGCTGGGAGACGCCTGGGGGCTGTTCTGCCACGATCTGGCGCAATGGCATCTGCTGGGGGTCGGGGGGCTGATGATCGAAGAGCGCGAAACCGGACAATGCCTGGGCCAGGTCGGCATCAGTTACGGACCGCTGTTTCCCGAGCACGAGCTGGGGTGGTTTCTGTTTCCCGGCGCCAAGGGCAAGGGCTATGCGTTTGAGGCGGCCGGTGCCTTGCGCGACTGGGGATTTGGGGTGCATGGGCTGACAAACATTGTCAGCCATATCGATCCGGAAAATCACCGCTCGCGCAAGCTGGCCGAGCGGCTGGGTGCCGTGCTGGAGACCGATGCGGAGCGTCCGGGCCCGGAGGTTCTGCTCTACCGCCACATGGCGCCGTGAGCGGCAGATGAGGCCTATGCCGCAAGGCTGTTGAACATGACCTGATTGCGGCCGCTGCCCTTTGCCGAGTAGAGGCTCTCGTCGGCGATCCGGAACAGGTCATCGTAATCGGCGTACTGATCGAATGTCGCGCCACCCACGCTGACCGAAAGATTGTGCGCGGCAGCGCCGGGTGGAAATTCGGCTTCGTCGATTTGCAGCCGGATGCGTTCGGCAACCACCAGCGCCTGCTCCAGGCCGGTCCCGGGCAGGAAGACACCGAATTCCTCGCCGCCGATCCGCCCGACGATATCGCCGTGGCGGAGCGACTGCTCGATCGTGCGTGCAATGATCCGCAGCGCGACATCGCCCTTCTGGTGACCGAAACGGTCGTTGATCGCCTTGAAGTGGTCGGCATCGATGATGAGAAATGCGCCGGCGGTCAGCGCAGGCTGTCGCGCCGCCTGTTTGAGATAGGCATCGACCAGCATCTTGAATGCGCCGCGGTTGAGAACGGCCGTCAGGCTGTCGGTGGAGGCAATGATGCTGATCTCGCGGTGGGCGATGGCCAGTTGCCGCATCTTGGTGAGCAGCAGGAACAGCAGCGGCGCCGCAAGCCCCATCGGCAACAGGATGTTGACCGTCAGCGCGTAGCGAAACCGCTCTTCGCTCATCTCGTGAAAGTTGAAGGACTCCACGAACAGCGCCACAGCGATGCAGAAGATTGTGCCTCCAACAACTCCGGCCACCACTCTGGCCCAGCCGGTGTCGGAGAAATCGAGCTTCAATCCTGCCTCCTCGCGGTGTGCGGTCACAGCGACCTGAGGTTGCGATTAGGCCCGAAAACATATGCATTAGTTTTAATGTCCCGGCGTCAGTTCTGGCGGGTGTTCTTTGATGTCGGTTCCGCGGCACCGGCGGGAGACCCTGGGGTGCGTCTGGCGGGGTTTCAGGCCACCAGGCGTTCGAATATGACCTGGTTGCGTCCGCCGGACTTTGCCGAATAAAGGCATCGGTCGGCGACACGGAACAGGTCATCATAATCCGCATTCCGGCCAAAGGCCGCACCGCCGACGCTGACGGAGAGGGTGTGCGAACCGGTGTCGGGTGGAAAATCGGCCTCGTTGATCTGCAGCCGGATGCGTTCGGCCACGACTAGCGCCTGTTCCAGGCCGGTCCCGGGCAGGAAGACGCCGAATTCCTCGCCGCCGATCCGTCCGACGATATCGCCCTGGCGGAGTGCGTCCTGGATGGTTTGCGCAATGATCTTGAGCGCGACATCCCCCTTCTGATGACCAAATTGGTCATTGATCGATTTGAAATGGTCAGCATCAATGACCAGGAATGCCCCGTCGTCATGGGCCGGGTGCCGAGTCGCCTGTTTGAGACAGGTATCGACCAGCATCTTGAATGCGCCGCGGTTGAGGACCGTTGTCAGGCTGTCGGTGGAGGCAATGAGGCTGATCTCGCGGTGGGCGATGGCGAGTTGACGCATCTTGGTGAGCAGCAGGAACAGCAACGGGGCTGCAAGCACCATCGGCAACAGCGTGTTGACCATTATCGAGTAGCGAAACCGCGCCTCGGACATTTGGTCAAACCTGAAGGAGGCAACAAAGAGTGCCACGCCGCTGCAGAACATGGTGCCGGCAATGACCCCGATCACGACCCTGGGCCAGCCGGTGGCTGAATAATCAAGCTTCACTCTTGCACCCCGTGCAGGTTTTTCGATCGGCCCAAGAACCGCCGCCTGCAATAGGGCGCGTAAACAGATGCATTAGCTTTAATGTTCTGGCGTCATTTCTGGGGGGTGCGTTCTTCGGGGCTGGCAGGGACCGCAGCCATGGCGTTCACAAAAAAGCCCCCGCCGGGCTGCACCAGCGGGGGCCTGATCGTCACGCGCAAATGGTCGGCCTCAGGCCGCAATCCTTCCCGTGATTACGAGAAGTCCAGCGCGCGGTCGCCGTCGGCGTCCTTGATGCGGGTCGGCAGGCCGTTGTGGTTCAAGATGTTGAGGAACGGCTTCGGGTCGAGTTCCTCGACATTGGCCATCTTTTTCACATCCCACTCGCCGGTGGCGACCAGCATGGCGGCTGCGACCGGGGGAACGCCGGCGGTGTAGGAAATGCCCTGGCTGCCGACCTCATTGTAGGCGTCCTTGTGGTCGGCGACATTGTAGATGAAGACTTCGCGTTCGATGCCGTCCTTGGTACCCTTGACGAAATCGCCGATGCAGGTCTTGCCGGTGTAGTCGGGCGCCAGCGAGGCCGGATCGGGCAGGCAGGCCTTGACCACTTTCAGCGGCACGACTTCATCGCCATTGGCAAGCGTGACCGGCTGTTCCGAGAGCAAGCCGATCGACTTGAGCACGGTGAAGACGTTGATGTAGTGATCGCCAAAGCCCATCCAGAAGCGCACATCGGCGCCGTCCATGTTCTTGGCCAGCGAGTGGACCTCGTCATGGCCGCAGAGATAGGCCTTTGACGGGCCGACGACCGGCAGGTCGTAGGTCTTGCCGATCTCGAACATCTTGTTGGTCTGCCATTCGCCACCCTGCCAGGAATAGACCACGCCGGTGAACTCGCGAAAGTTGATTTCCGGGTCGAAATTGGTGGCGAAATACTTGCCGTGGCTGCCGGCATTGATGTCGACGATGTCGACATCGGTGACCTTGTCAAAATAGTCGTTCCCGGCCAGCGCCGCATAGGCGTTGACGACGCCTGGATCGAAGCCGGCGCCGAGGATGACGGTGACGCCCTTCTCAGCCGCTTCATCGGCGCGCTTCCACTCGTAATTGCCGTACCAGGGCGGGGTTTCGCAGATCTTGCCCGGCTCTTCGTGGATGGCGGTGTCGATATAGGCAGTGCCGGTGTCGAGGCAGGCGCGCATCACCGACATGTTGAGGAAGGCGGTGCCGACATTGATGACGATCTCGGAGCCGGTCGACTTGATCAGCGCCTTGGTGGCTTCGATGTCCATGGCGTCGAGCGCATGGCCCGCAAGCACGCCTTCCTGCTTCATGGCGTTCTTTTCGCCGATGGAGGCGATGATGGCGTCGCATTTGTCTTTGGTGCGCGAGGCGATGTTGATGTCGCCGAGCACGTCATTGTTCTGGGCGCATTTGTGGGCGACAACCTGGGCGACGCCGCCGGCGCCGATGATGAGGACGTTCTTTTTCATGATGGGGGACTAACTCCTGTGTCCAATCGTCAGATGCCTTACGAGAGGCTGTGTTCGAAATCCGCGTAATCAAACTCACGGACCGTTCTGATGCTGCCATCCAGCTCGCGGATGGCGATTGACGGCATTTGCACGCCGTTAAACCAGTTCTTCTTGACCATTGTATAGCCAGCGGCGTCCTGAACCGAAATCCGGTCGCCGATCTTCAGTTCGTTCGGGAAATCGAACTCGCCAAAGATATCGCCGGCGAGGCAGGACTTGCCGCAGATCATGTAACGGTGATCGCCGCTGTTTGGTTCGATCTTGGCGTTTTCGCGGTAGATCAAGAGATCCAGCATATGGGCCTCGATCGACGAGTCGACGATGGCCAGGTCCTTGCCATTGAACAGCGTGTCGAGCACGGTGGTTTCCAGCGTCGTCGATTTGGTGATCGAGGCTTCGCCGGGCTCGAGATAGACCTGCACGCCATACTCGCCGGAAAACCGCTTCAGCCGTTCGGCGAATTGCTCGAGCGGATAATCCGCGCCGGTGAAATGGATGCCGCCGCCGAGGCTGACCCATTCGGCCTTTTTCAACAGCGGTCCGAACTTTTGCTCGATATTGCCGAGCATCTGGTCAAACAGGGCAAAATCGCCGTTTTCGCAATTGTTGTGGATCATGAAGCCGGAGATCATCTCCATCACCGGCTCGACCTTTTTCAGGTCCCATTCGCCCAGCCGCGAAAACGGCCGGGCCGGGTCGGCCAGATCGAAGGTGGAGGACGAAACGCCGGGATTGAGCCGCAAGCCGCGAGTGATGCCGTCGGCGCGGCCGGCAAAGCGGGTGAGCTGGCCGATGGAATTGAAGATGATCTTGTCGGCGTGGGAGACGACTTCGTCGATCTCGTGATCGGCATAGGCCACTGAATAGGCGTGGGTTTCCTTGCCGAAGCGCTCACGGCCGAGCCGCACCTCGTTGAGCGAGGACGAGGTGGTGCCGTCCATGTAATCGGCCATGAAATCGAACACGCCCCAGGTGGCAAAGCATTTGAGCGCCAAGAGCGCCTTGGCGCCGGAGAGTTCGCGCAGCTTCGCGATCTTCTCCATGTTGATCAAGAGCTTCGACTTGTCGATCAGATAATAGGGGGTCTGGATCACGGTCTCATCCATTCTGGTCTTATCCATTCCGGTCTGGGGCATCCTGGTCATGGGGAGGGGCGGCGCATGCAGGCGGTGGGTTTTGACGCGAACCCGGCCCTGCCGGGAGATCATGCGTCAGGGGGAGTTAGGAAACTCCGCTGTCATAGGCAAGGGCTGATGCGGGTTTTTGGCGAAAAAGGGGCTGGGCGATGCGTGTCACGCCAGGTCGGGGACAGCGACTGTCTTGGTTCAGGTTACGACATTTGTGCGTTTGTATCCCTCCATGGCTGGCCTGACTTGCACATCTGATTGAGGATGATGAGCATTTTCCGGATGACGGCGATGAGGACGACCTTGCCCGGTTTTCCCTTCTTCTTGAGCTTGTCGTGATATGCCTTCATGGCGGGATTGAACCGGATGGCGACAATGGCAGCCATGTAGAGCTGGCTTCTGAGCCATGACCTGCCGCCCTTGATCCTTCGAACGCCGCGCAGGGCGCCGCTGTCATGCGCCATTGGGGCCACCCCGACCAGAGCGGCAATCTGTCCGCGGTTGAGCTCGCCCAGTTCAGGCAGTTCGCCAACGAGGCTTGCGGCGACCTTCGGACCGATGCCCTTCATCGACTGCAGCAGGGTAAAGCGCTGCTTGAGTGTGTCATCCCGTGCGATTTCGGTTTGAATGTCTGTCATGACATCGTTCTGTTCGCGCCTGAGCCAGTTGATGTGCACCTGACAGCGTCGTTTGAGCCTTGCGTCGCTCATCGCCTGCATCCGGTTGGTCTCCATGACGATCATCTTGGCAAGCTGGCGGCGGCGGTCATTGAGCCCGGCAAGTGCGGAGTTCTTTTGCTGTGCCAACGACTTGACGCGCGGGTTGGCCTTCTGGCCGTGGAGTGCCAGCATGAAGGCGTCGATCTTGTCAGTCTTGGCGAGTAGCCCCAGACCTTGGGCGAAGCGGCGCGCCACCAGCGGATTGACGACGGCCACCGGCAGGCCGTTCTCGGCAAGCGCGATTGCCAAAGCCTGTTCGTATCCCCCGGTTGCCTCCAAAACGATGGCCCTGACCGGATACTTGCTGCTCAGCCTGACGATCTGCTCAAGCCCCTTGGGCGTATTGGCGAAGCGGTCACGCAGGGGCGTCTGGTCGGTACCGTCACCGATGAGGCACAGGTCCAGCCAGGCTTTGGAGACGTCGATGCCGATCCATGCGGATGGCGTTTGAAATGAAGCAGTGTTTGGGTGTAACATTGAAGCGGCCCTTACTCATGGTTCGAGCTCGGGATGTCGGTCAAAACATGGCCCGGCTCATGCGACTGTTCGGGTTCAAAAGAGCAAGGCGGTGCGGCCTCGCTGTCCCCCGATCTGTCGGCAAAACCGCCGCCGATCCGTTTACATAGGGTCTGCACCGCCTCATTGCTCTGCGGCCATGCTACACCAAGGCCAGCAAACACAGAATGTCAGTCAGAAATCCCAATTGCTGCGACATGAGTTTACTTTCGGCAATGGAGGTTCTTTTGGGCTCGGTGCCGAAAGTAAACTGTCCCCTGACTGGACGCCAAATCCCCCCGCGCGCGAAAAATCCGCCGGCGGGTTTGGATCATCGTCAGGTCCGGAGGGCCGCGTGCGGGCTTTGCCTCTGGAAATGTAAAAACGGTGGCGCAGCTCGCGCGCGGCCCGAGTATCGCCGGATGATGTCCGCATCCGACAGACGGCGCCTCGCACTCCCGGGATGTTACCCCCGTCCGGATTGCTCCGGCCGCAGCCTGGACCGGCCGCGGAAGTGGTTTTCGGGGTCCGGCACGGACCCTGACGCGCCGCTTGGGCGCGTCATGTCCGCCACAGGCCCGGACCGGATGTTACCGTTTTCTGCCGCTGAGGCGGCTTGACGAAAACGGGTGCCGGCCCGGTGGCTGGCTTTGCACGGCCGAACCCGGCCGCCCGCCAGCGGAACCCCGATGGCCTCCGCCTCCTTTTGCGACCTGCCGCACGTTACGCCAGATCCGCAAAAGGCCTTCCTCCCGCCTGGTCCAACGTTCGCGTTCCATCCGGCAGCGGGAGCGGACGAAGTATGGCATGGGGGCGGATTGTGGGGATGAAAAGGGGGCGGGTTTTGGGTAAGGGGTTGGGATTGTTGGGGAGGAAGGTGAATTTTGTGCACAATGATCCCCTCACACCCCGTCATGCCGGACCCCGATCCGGTATCCAGCAGGCGAGCGTCCGCGAGCCGGAAGACACTTTTCGACCAGCACGCAGAAGAGTCTCTCACCGCGCAGACGCGCGGTGGCTGGATCCCGGATCAAGTCCGGGATGACGGGGGAAGGGGTCAAGGCTGACGGGGGAGGGGTGCGCGCCCTAAGTGCCGATAGCTCAAAGACCGTGGAGAAAATGGGCGATGTCGTCCCAATCCGGGTTCATGGTCTCGATCAGATCGATCTTCCATCTCCGGGGCCAGTTCTTGATGGCTTTTTCGCGGGCGATTGCGTCGGTGACAAGGTCATGTTCTTCGAACCAGACCAGAGTTTTGACAGCGTATTTCGAGGTGAAGCCCGGCGTCAGATTGTTCTGGTGCTCATACAGGCGGCCGGGCAGGTCGCTGGTCACGCCGGTGTAGAGCGTGCCATTGCGCCTGGATGCGAGGATATAGACATAGCCCTTCCGCATGCCGCCATGATTGCATGACATGCGCCTGCTCGCAAAAGTTTTGAGGGTTGCCGCAAGGGGGTGCACTTGCCACCCGGTGATGCCTGATTGTTTGACGCCCATCTCGCCTCCGTCATCCCGGCCTTGAGCCGGGATCCAGCTGGCGAGCGTCCGCGAGCCGGAGGACGCTATTGTGCTTGTGTCGAAGGAGTCTCTCACCGCGCAGACGCGCGGTGGCTGGACCCCGGATCAAGTCCGGGGTGACGGGTGGAGGGGATGCCGATGAACGCGGCATTGGTGGCAGCTGCGACCATATGATCTGATATCGGTGATGGAGAGCCGAAAGTATTTTTGAGGGGATGGAGGACGGATTGGACCGTGATTTCCCGGACCTCGTCTTCCCGGCCTTGAGCCGGGATCCAGCGGGCGAGCGTCCGCGAGCCGGAGGACGCTATTGTGCTTGTGTCGAAGGAGTCTCGCACCGCGCAGACGCGCGGTGGCTGGACCCCGGATCAAGTCCGGGGTAACGGGTGGAGGGGATGCCGATGAACGCGGCATTGGTGGCAGTTGCGACCATATGATCTGATATCGGTGATGGAGAGCCGGAAGTATTTTTGAGGGGATGGAGCACGGATTGGACTGTGATTTCCCGGACCTCGTCATCCCGGCCTTGAGCCGGGATCCAGCGGGCGAGCGTCCGCGAGCCGGAGGACGCTATTGTGCTTGTGTCGGAGGAGTCTCTCACCGCGCAGACGCGCGGTGGCTGGACCCCGGATCAAGTCCGGGGTGACGGGTGGAGGGGATGCCGATGAACGCGGCATTGGTGGCAGCTGCGACCATATGATCTGATATCGGTGATGGAGAGCCGAAAGTATTTTTGAGGGGATGGAGGACGGATTGGACCGTGATTTCCCGGACCTCGTCTTCCCGGCCTTGAGCCGGGATCCGGCGGGCGAGCGTTGGCGAGCCGGAGGACGCTATTGTGCATGTCGCGAAAGAGTCACGCACCGCGCGGACGCGCGGTGGCTGGACCCCGGATCAAGTCCGGGGTGACGGGTGGAGGGGATGCCGATGAACGCACTTGGCGCACGGATCCGCGACGGTTGCCTTATTTGCTTGCCATCCCACCCCGCCACGGCTATCTTTTCCCCATGAACCCGTCCACGCGCCCAGTTACACCGTCATCAGCCCGCTTCACAGCGGCGGCGACCTCGCGTGCGCGTCTTGGCGGCCTAGTTCTCGCACTTAGCGGCGATCGTCGGGCTCGGTGAGGAGCGTCCGGCGGTCGAACCCGCTGGCGACGCTGCTCCTCTCGCGACTTTACATTTTTTCCTGAATGCAACATGACGGCTCCAGGCGCCTGATGACGCCGCGTTTGACGCGGCGCCGGGCGATGGGGCCAGGAGACGAGAGACAATCATGACCGCACATATTTCATCCGGACCAAAGGGCATGCCGAAGGCGGCCCAGAAATACCATGCCTATCCTCTGATCGATCTTGCCGACCGGACCTGGCCGTCCAAGCGGATCGAAAAGGCGCCGATCTGGTGCTCGGTGGATTTGCGCGACGGCAACCAGTCGCTGATCAACCCGATGGGGCATGACCGCAAGGCGCGGATGTTCCAGCTGCTGCTCGACATGGGCTTCAAGGAAATCGAGATCGGATTCCCTTCCGCCTCGCAGACGGACTTTGATTTTGCCCGCTGGTGCGTGGAAGAAGGCGGTGTTCCGCAAGATGTGTCGCTGCAGGTGCTGGTGCAGTGCCGGCCCGAGCTGATCACCCGGACGTTCGAGGCGCTGGAAGGCGCGCACCGGCCGATCGTGCATTTCTACAACTCCACGTCCGAGCTGCAGCGGCGGGTGGTGTTTGACAAGGATGTGGCAGGCATCAAGCAGATTGCGGTGGATGCGGCGAAGATGGTCAAGGAAATGGCGGAGAAGGCCGGCGGCGATTTCCGGTTTGAGTATTCGCCGGAAAGCTTTACCGGCACCGAGCTGGAAGTGGCGCTGGAAATCTCCAATGCGGTGATCGACATCATTGCACCGACGCCCGACAACAAGCTGATCCTCAACCTGCCGTCGACGGTGGAAATGGCGACGCCGAATATCTATGCCGACCAGATCGAGTGGATGTGCCGCAACATCAACAACCGCGAAAACGTGCTGGTGTCGCTGCATCCGCACAATGACCGCGGCACCGGCATTGCCGCCACCGAACTGGGGCTGATGGCGGGGGCCGACCGGGTCGAGGGCACGCTGTTTGGCAATGGCGAGCGCACCGGCAATGTCGATGTGGTAGCTCTGGCGCTCAACATGTTCACCCAAGGGGTCGATCCGGAGCTCGACTGCTCGGACATCGAGCGGATCAAGGCGGTGTATGAATATTCCAACGAGATGAAGATCCCGGAGCGGCATCCTTATGTGGGGGAGCTGGTCTATACCGCCTTTTCCGGCTCGCACCAGGATGCGATCAACAAGGGCATCAAGGCGATCCGCAAGGCCAACAAGCCGGAATGGGAAGTGCCTTACCTGCCGATCGATCCCAACGATGTCGGCCGCTCCTACGAGGCGATCATCCGGATCAACTCGCAATCGGGCAAGGGCGGCATCGCCTATATCCTGAAGGAGGATTACGGGCTCGATCTGCCCCGCGCACTGCAGGTGGAATTCCGCGAGGAAATCCAAAAAATCACCGATGAAGAGGGCGTCGAGCTGCCGCCGAAGCGGATCCATGAGAGCTTCATGGAGCTTTATGTCAGCCAGCCCGGCGCGCGGCTGGGCTTTGTCGACCATCACACCCATACCGACCCGGCCAACAAGGGCGTGCGGGTGGTCTCGGCCGAGATCACCGACAATGGCGAGACCAGGCGCATCGAGGGGCGCGGCACCGGGCCGATCGACGGCTTCGTCAATGCGCTTTGCACCTATCTCGGCATCGAGCTGACGGTGGCGAATTATTCCGAGCACTCGATGCAGCACGGTTCGAACGCGGCGGCGATCTGCTACATGCAGATGGAAACGCCGGTGGGCAAGCTCTATGGCGCGGGCGTCAACACCAATATCGTGGCGGCATCGCTGGAAGCGGTGGTGTCGGCGGCCAACCGGGTGCTGGCCGCGCAAAAGGGCTGAGATGAACTGACTGGACCGCCGCGCACTACAAGCGCGGCGGTCTGCTTTTGTGCATGCACGAGGAGATGGCCGTGACCGGACTTCACATGGAATTTTCGGGGCCGGAGGTCGGCACGCCGCTGGTGCTGCTGCACGGCTTTGGCGGCGATCATTCGGCCTGGGATGCGGTCAAGGCGTTGATGCCGGAAACCACCCGGATCATTGCCGTTGATCTGCCCGGGCATGGCGGCTCGCTTGATGCCGAGGGGCGTGGCGGCGCGGGGCGGATGGCGAAGGCGATTCTGGCCGGGCTTGATGCGGCCGGCGTCGGGCGTTTCCACCTGGCAGGGCATTCGATGGGTGGCGCGGTGTCGGCGCTGATGGCGATGCGCGCGCCCGATCGGGTGGCATCGCTGACGCTGGTGGCGCCCGGCGGAATTGCCCGGGAGATCAATGCCGGGCTGCTGGCGCGCTATGCCAAGGCCACGTCGGAAGCCGAGATCCGCGCCTGTCTCAAGGAGATGTCGGCGCCGGGATTCGTTGCCACGGACGCGGTGGTTGAGCATTTCGTCGCCGCCCGGTCGAAGCCGGGACAGCTCGAAGCGCTGAATGAAACCTATCTGGCAATGTTCCCGGACGGGCCCGGTAAGGGGCAGGGCGTGTTGCCGGGTGAGGCGCTTGCCGCGCTGGGGATGCCGGTGGCGGTGATCTGGGGCACCGGCGACACGGTGCTGCCCTGTCCGAAGCCGCCGGCGCTTCCGGCGAATTTTGCCTATAGCGTGCTGCCCGGGCTGGGCCACATGCTGCCCGAGGAAGCGCCCGACGCGATCGTACGGGTGCTGGAACAGGCGCTGGCAACGCCCGACTGAGGCTCCGGCCGCCGGTCTGGCGGGCCAGGCCGCGGCATCTTTACCAATTCGGCATTCCTGGCCGCCGCATTGTCGCCATCAAGACACGGCTGTGGTAACAGGTTGTTAACCAATCCTGTCCGGAAGACTGCCATGACCGACCGTTCCAAACCGCATTCCAATGACCGCCGCCTGGCCGATATCGTCCGCGAAGTCAAAATCGCCGCGGCGGATCGCACCGATGTGGTGGTCGACATCCGCGATGCCGACCGCGCCCGGCTTGAATTGCTGGCCGAAGAGGTGCAGCCGCTGCTCGACGACATCGATCCGGCCGATGACCGCTTTGATTTCGGCATCTCGCCCGGGCTGCAGCCGCGGCTGTGGATCGATTCGGTGGCGCATGTGCATATGGGCCACGACCGGCGGGTGTTCCGCTTTGTCCGTGACACGCGGCTTGGCCGGGTGATCCTGTCCGATACCAGCGACATGGCGGCGACGGCGGATGCGGTCGGACGCTATATCGCCGAACGGGTGATCGAACGGGAACGCATTCTCGCCGGTGATTTCGAGGCGATGAAGGCCTCGGCTTCGTCAAGCCATGGGATGTCGGGTGACGCGGATCAGCCGCAGGCTCTGGACAAGGCCGGCGAGGCCAAGGCGGCCATTGCCGGGGAAACCCCGGCACGGCAGGAGCGCCCGGAAGCAAAGTCCGGCCGCGCGGACCTTATGCCGACCGCTGCTGCCACAGAGCCCTCAGTTGCGGATGAGAATGCCGCCACGCCGAGCCGCGGCGCAGGCTTCGTGCTGGGCGCATCCTGGTTTATTCTCGGCTGCGTTGCCGGATCGGCAGCGCTGGTGGTGGCGTTCTGGGACCGGATCTCGGCGCTGATCAACTGACGGCTGTGCCGATCAGGCCCTGCTGGGCTTCCTCGAAGGCCGATCCCTGATCGGCGATGCGCATGCGGCGATGCACCAGGCTCCAGTTGCCGGGTTCGCCATCGATCTCGAACAGGTTGAAGCCGGCCGCGGGCTTGTTGCCGCCGGGGCCGTTGCTGGCCGAGGCGATGCCGACCACCGGCACCGAGGCGTCCTGGCCGTTGAGATGATACAGCGTGTCGAGATGGGTGTGGCCGTGCAGCACCAGTTCGGCGCCATGTTTTTTCAGCATCTTGGAAAAACGGCCGATGCCGCGCAGCCGCTTGTGCCAGGGGGCGGCGCCGCGCACCGGCGGATGGTGGATCAGGATCACCCGGAACAGGCCGTCCTTCTTGGCCTGGTCGAGCAATTTGCCGGTGGCGCGGGCCTGGCGCCGGGTCAGGTCGCCGGTGGCGACGAAGGGCAGCGTGGCATTGGCCGAGGACATGCCGATCAGCGCCACCGGCCCGCGCTGCCGGTAGCTCGGGAACAGTTCGGCGTCGGGCTTGTCGGTGTCGGAGACCAGCCAGGGCCGCCAGGCGGCCTTGATGCGGGCCAGCGCGCCCGGGACATAGGCATCGTGATTGCCGGGCACCACGGTGGCCCTGTCGGGCTCGAAGCCGGTCTCGAGCCAGAGCCGGGCGGCCTCGATTTCGGTGTTGGTGGCCAGATTGACCAGATCGCCGGTGATGGCGACATGATCGGGCGCTGCCTCGGTGATGGCGGCCAGCACATTCTCCAGCGTGTCGCCAAAAAGCTGCTTGCGGCGGTTGCGATGCCAGTTCACATAGCCGGTGATGCGCTTGGAGGCGAGCTCCTTGAGCGACATTTTCGGCAGGGGACCAAGATGAACATCGGAAATATGGGCCAATCTGAACATGGGGCTAGCAATAGCGATCCGAAGCCCGGCCTGCAACCGGCGGTCTTGCCCGATGACGGCTTTGGCGGACGCCCGCCGGAACTGCGCTCATTCAAGGCGCGGCTGGTGACGCGGCTGATCCATGTCTGGTTCGTGCTGACGCGGTCGATGACGCTGGGGGTGCGGGCCGCCTGTTTCGATGCCGAGGGCCGGGTGTTTCTGGTGCGCCATTCCTATGTGCCGGGCTGGCACATGCCCGGCGGCGGCGTCGAGCGTGGCGAAACACTTGGCCAGGCGCTGGTCAAGGAATTGCGCGAGGAAGGCAATCTTGTGCTCGACGGCGCGGCCGAACTGTTCGCGGTCTATTTCAATCACCGCACCAGCCGCCGCGACCATGTCGCGTTTTACCGCTGCACCGTGCGTCAGACTGCGCCGAAAACGGCTGACCGCGAGATACTTGAGGCCGGGTTTTTCGCGCTGGATGCGCTGCCCGACGGCGTGACAGCTGCGACACGGCGGCGGCTGGCGGAGCTGGCGGGGGAGGCGCCGGTTGCGGAAGATTGGTAAGTTATGGCTTACTTGAATTCAGGGCTTCACTGCTGACAGTTCCTGACCGCAGTGCCGGTAATGTGGTTGTCAATTGTGGCTCTGGCGCGCTTGCGCTCTTGAACGCCGTCAATTCCTGCTTAAATTCCATCGACTGCACTTCTGAATTACGGGTCCGCATGGGTTGCATGAGTCTGCAGCCGAACACCCCGCTTTATGAAAAGTAGATCATGTCTCCCATCCTTTCGATCCAGAATCTTTCAAAAAATATGACAGCGGCTTTGAGGCGCTGAAGAACGTCAATCTCGATATCGAGGAGGGCGAGATCCTGGCGCTGCTTGGGCCCAATGGCGCCGGCAAGACGACGCTGATCTCGATCATCTGCGGGCTGGTCAATGCCACCTCCGGCACGGCCAAGGTCGGCGGCTTCGATGTGGTCGATGATTTCCGCCAGGCCCGGTCGCTGATCGGGCTGGTGCCACAGGAGATCGCGCTGGAGCCGTTCCAGACGGTCACCAATGCGCTGCATTTCTCGCGCGGGCTGTTCGGCAAGCGCAGGGATTCGGCGCTGATCCGCAGCATTCTGGAAAAGCTGTCGCTGTGGGACAAGCGCGACACCAAGATCGTGGAACTGTCGGGCGGCATGAAGCGCCGGGTGCTGATTGCCAAGGCGCTGTGCCACGAGCCGCGGGTGCTGTTTCTCGACGAGCCGACGGCGGGCGTCGATGTCGAATTGCGCAAGGAAATGTGGGAGGTGGTGCGCCAGCTCAAGGCCGATGGCGTCACCATCATTCTCACAACCCATTATATCGAAGAGGCAGAAGCCATCGCCGACCGGATCGGCGTCATCCGCAGCGGTGAATTGCTGCTGGTGGAAGACAAGGACACGCTGATGCAGCGGATGGGCAAGCGGCAGATGCGGATCGAGCTGATGGAGCCGCTCGATGCGATTCCCGAAGCGCTGAACGCATACAATCTCGACTATAGCGCGGATGACCAGACGCTGACCTATTCCTACGAGGCCAATGGCGAACGCACCGGCATCGCCTCGCTGTTTGCCGATCTGAGCAAGGCCGGGCTGATCCTGCGCGATGTCGAAACCAGGCAAAGCTCGCTTGAGGATATTTTCGTTGGACTGGTGGAGGACAAGTCATGAATTTCCAGGCTGTCAGATCCATCTATTCCTTTGAAATGGCGCGGTTCTTCCGCACCCTGTCGCAGAGCCTGATCTCGCCGGTGCTGTCGACCTCGCTCTATTTCATCGTCTTCGGCGCGGCGATCGGCTCGCGAATCCAGGAAGTCGACGGTGTCAGCTATGGCGCCTTCATCATTCCCGGGCTGATCATGCTGTCCCTGCTCACCCAGAGCATTTCCAACGCGTCCTTCGGGATCTATTTCCCGAAATTTTTGGGCTCGATCTACGAGCTGCACACCGCGCCGGTGTCCTTCCTGGAGATCGTGCTCGGCTATGTCGGGGCTGCGGCGACGAAATCGGCACTGATCGGGCTGGTGATCCTGGCGACGGCGACATTCTTCGTCGATTTCAGTGTCCTGCATCCGGTGGCGATGCTGGCCTTCATGCTGTTGACCTGCGTCTCGTTCAGCCTGTTCGGCTTCATCATCGGCCTGTGGTCGAAGAATTTCGAGCAGCTGCAGATGGTGCCGCTCTTGGTGATCACACCGCTGGTGTTCCTGGGCGGCAGTTTCTATTCGATCTCGATGCTGCCGCCGTTCTGGCAGACGGTGACCATGTTCAACCCGGTGGTCTATCTGATCTCGGGTTTCCGCTGGGCCTTTTTCGGAATCAGCGACATCAATATCGGGCTCAGCCTGGCGATGATCGCGCTGTTCCTGTTCGCCTGTCTCGGCATCATCTGGTGGACCTTCAGGACCGGCTACAAGATCAAGACCTGATCCTGTCACTTTCGTGCAAAAAAGGCGCGTCCGGTTCGGGACGCGCCTTTGGTGTTTTCAGGGCTTGTCTGCCCGCCGGTCTCAGGCCGGCTCGTGGATATGGTCGCGGCCATGCGGGGCCTCGAGATCGAGCTCGGGCCCGACCGGGACGATGCCGGTGGGGTTGATGGTGTCATGGCTGCCGTAATAATGGTTCTTGATGTGATCCATGTTCACCGTCTCGGCAATGCCGGGGATCTGGTAGAGTTCGCGCAGATAGCCCGACAGCGCCGGGTAGTCGGCAATGCGGCGGATGTTGCATTTGAAATGGCCGACATAGACCGGGTCGAAGCGCACCAGCGTGGTGAACAGCCGCCAGTCGGCCTCGGTCAGCGTGTCGCCGGTGAGGTAGCGGTTTGACGTCAGCCGCCGTTCCACCATGTCGAGCGCACCGAACAGCGCATGGACATTTTCCTCGTAGGCCTCCTGGGTGGTTGCGAAACCGGATTTGTAAACACCATTGTTGATGTTGGTGTAGACGATCTCGTTGATCTCATCGATCTCGGTGCGCAGCTCTTCGGGATAGTAGTCCGGGGAAGGGGCGGCAATGGCGTCGAAGGCCGAATTGAACATCCGGATGATTTCCGAGGATTCATTGGAAACCACCGTGCCGGTCTGCTTGTCCCACAATACCGGCACGGTCACGCGTCCGGAATAGTCGAATTTGGCTGCGACATAGACCTGCCAGAGGTAATCCTTGCCGCCCAGATGATCGGCGGTGCCGCCGTCGCGGTCGCGAAATTCCCAGCCGTTCTCGCCCATGTGCGGATCGACAATGGAGACCGATATCGCCTCTTCCAGCCCCTTGAGCTTGCGGAAGATCAGGGTCCGGTGCGCCCAGGGGCAGGCGAGCGAGACATAGAGATGGTAGCGCCCGGCTTCGGCCGCAAAGCCGCCGGTGCCGGAGGGTCCGGCCGAGCCGTCGGCCGTCACCCAGTTGCGAAACGCCGCTTCCGAGCGCTTGAATTGGCCACCTGTCGATTTCGTGTCGTACCAGACGTCCTTCCAGACGCCGTCAACCAGCATACCCATGATCAGTCTCCTTTGATCCAAGACATAAGGCCGAATTTGAAAAAAGCGAAGGATGCGGGTGTGAACGGTGCGTTTTGCATTGGACGACAGCCGCGGGCTTTGCTATGGCCGAGCGACCAGAAGGAAATCCGGATGCCCGTAACGGCCTTGCGACGACGCTGAACAGACTGCCAACGTGCTTTTCGCGCGCGCCCTTTCACGTCTTGTCGATTTTTTCCGGAATATCATCATGCCCTTCCAGGATATTGTCTTTCTCACCGAAGACGCGTCTCACGACGCGGCCATCAACCTGATCAATGAAGAAGCCTTCGGGCCCGGCCGGTTTGTCCGCTCGTCCGAGCGCGTGCGTGAACAGGGGCCGCATGACCGCCGCCTGTCCTTCATTGCGGCAGACCGGGGCGAGACCATTGCCTCGGTGCGGCTGACACCGGTGTTTGCGGGCAGCGTTGCCGGGCATCTGCTGGGGCCCCTGGCGGTGCGGCCTTCGCACAAGAATCGCGGCATCGGGAAGGAGCTGGTGCGCATTGCGCTGGCTGCGGCCGAGACCAGCGCAAGCCAGGCGGTGCTGCTGGTCGGCGATCCGCCCTATTATGCGCCGCTGGGCTTTGCCCGGACAAGGCCGGGCGCGCTGGCCATGCCCGGCGTCTTCGACCCGCACCGGCTGCTGGCTGCCTGTTTCGGAGCGGTCGAGGCGCTGGCGCTGGAAGGCGAGATTCGCCACCGCAACCGCGGCTGATGCGCTGCCGGCATGGCCGTCAAAGGGGCGTGACACCAAAAATTTGGAGAGGCTGCAAAGCCGCTACCTGCCTGGGTTTCGGGGTGGCAGCGGGTGCGCTGCAGCGGAGTTGCGGTTGCGCTGCAGCAGAAAGGACACTAGATAGAGGCATATGATTTATCCAGGCACACAAGCCAACGACTTCTCCGCTTCACCCGTTCCATACACCAAGGTCTGCGTTATCGGGGCAGGCGCATGGGGAACCGCACTTGCTTCCGTGGCGCGCCGCGCCGGCCGCGAGACTGCTCTGTGGGGACGCGATCAGGCGACAGTCGAGGCGATCAACACCCGTCGTGAAAACCCGAAATACCTTCCCGGTATCGGATTGCCCCACGGGATCTGCGCAACCACCGACATGGCCGAGGCGCTTGATGGCGCGGACGCGGTGCTGCTGGTCACGCCGTCGCGGACATTGCGCGACATCTGCGTGCAGATGCAGCCGCATCTGGGCAAGAATGTCCCGATCGCGCTGTGCGCCAAGGGGATCGAGGCCGGCAGCGGCTATCTGCTGAGCGAAGTGGCCGCGCAGATCCTTGACGGCCACCAGATCGGGGCGCTGTCGGGGCCGACATTCGCCACCGAAACCGCGATGGGGCACCTCACCGCCGCAACGGTAGCTTTTCAGTTTTCCTATTCGGACCGGCTTGATACGGCGTCGAGCCCGGCAACGCGGCTGGCGCTGTCGCTCGGCTCGGAGTTCTTCCGGCCCTATATCACCGATGACCTGGTCGGCGTTGAAGTCAGCGGCGCGATCAAGAATGTCATCGCCATTGCCTGCGGCATGATCACCGGCGCCGGCTATGCCGAAAATACCCGCGCGGCGCTGATCGTGCGCGGCATGGACGAGATGAAGACGCTGGCCGATGTGCTGGGCGGCCGCCGCGAGACGGTGACCGGACTGGCCGGCGCTGGCGACCTGATCCTGACCTGCTCGTCGCAGACCTCGCGCAACATGTCGCTGGGCGTGCAGCTCGGCAAGGGCATTGCGCGCGAGAACTGTTTCGAGGGCAGGCCGGTGGTGGTCGAGGGCGAAGTCAATTCGATCTCGGTGATGGACCTGGCCCGCCGGATGAACATCAAGCTGCCGATCTGCGAAAGTGTGTTCCGCATCCTGCACCAAGGCGCCGATGTCCGGGAAACCTTCGCAGATGTCTGGTCGCAGCCGATCGAAGGCGAACGCCGCGGCCTGGCCATATCGATCGATCACCCCGTCGCCATTGCAGCAGAGGCAATCCAATGACCACAGCCCCGACACACAGCGACGGGTTGCACACCCGCAAATTTGTTCTCGCCACCGATCTGGACGGTACCTTTCTCGGCGGCAGCGACGCGGAGCGCGCGCGGCTTTATGACTGGATCGAAGCCAATCGCGACACCGTCGGGCTGATCTTCGTCACCGGCCGGGACCCGAAATTCATCGGCGATCTGTGCCGCGACCGCGGCGTGCCGTGGCCCGATTATGCCGTCGGCGATGTCGGCACCACCATTGCCACGGTGTCTCCGGAGACCGGTGTGGCGCCGATCGAGCATCTCGAGGCCGAGATCGCGGCGCAATGGGGCAATGCCGGCGACACCGTGCGCGCGCGGCTTGACGGCCATCCCGGCCTGACGCTGCAGCCCACCGATTTCCGCTATCGGGTCAGCTATGATATTGATGCAGACAGTTTTGATGCCTCCGCCTGGGACATCGTGCTGGAAATGGGATTTCAGCCGCTGATCTCGGACAACAAATTCTTTGATGTGCTGCCGGATGGCGTCAGCAAGGGGCCGTCGCTGCGCCGGCTCGTCGCGCATCTGGCAATTCAGCCGGAGCGGGTCTTATGCGCCGGCGACACACTCAACGATCTGTCGATGCTGGAATGCGGTCTGCCCGCAGTCGCCGTCGGCAATTCGGAACCGGAACTGGTCAAGCGCGTTGCTCACCTTGAGCACCTGCACATGGCGCAAGCCCATGGCGCGGCAGGCATTCTGGAGGCAATCCGTGTCTTCAACATGCATGACCTACCAGAAGGATATTGATTCATGGCCAGCGATCTCGTCATCGTTTATCACCGTCAACCCTATGAAGAGGTTGAAGAAAACGGCAAGATCGTTTTCCGGGAAAACAAGAGCCCGAACGGCATTGTTCCGACGCTGAAGGGCTTTTTCGGCCGTGTCGACAAGGGCGCCTGGATCGCCTGGAAGCTTGCTGAAGATGCTGCCAATCCGGAGTTCGAGCGGGTCATCGAGATCGAGGACAGCTATGGCAAATATTCGGTCACCCGGCTGCCGCTGACGCCCGACCAGGTGTCGAGCTTCTATCACATCACCTCCAAGGAAGCGTTCTGGCCGATCCTGCATTCCTTCAAGGAACGCTACAATTACGACCCCGTCGACTGGCCGACATTCCGCGAAGTCAACTGGGCATTCGCCGAGGCAGCCGCAGCGGAAGCGGCGCCGGGTGCCGTGGTCTGGGTGCATGACTACAATCTGTGGCTCGTGCCCGGCTATCTGCGCAAGCTGCGGCCGGATGTGAAGATCTCGTTCTTCCATCACACGCCGTTTCCCGCGGCCGACATGTTCAACGTGCTGCCGTGGCGGCGCGAGATCGTCGACAGCCTGCTGTCTTGCGACGTGGTCGGGTTTCACATTCCGCGCTACGCGGTCAATTTCGTCCATGTGGCGCAGAGCCTGCTCGAAGTCGGCAATGTGGTGCGCAAGGACGTCAATCCCGATTTCGTCTGGGAAGGCACTGCGCTGTCGGACCGACGCGTGCCGGAATCGGTTCAGTATCAGGGCCGCACAATCCGCATTTCCAGCGCGCCGGTGGGCATCGACTGGGATTTCATCCAGGAACGCGCGGCCTCCGAGGAGACCCGCGAAAACGCCGTGGCGATCCGCTCGGAACTGGGCGATTGCAAGCTGATCCTGTCGGTCGGCCGCACCGATTATACCAAGGGCGGCGTCCAGCAGCTCGAAAGCTATGAACGTCTGCTGCAGGCGCATCCGGAAATGCACGGCAATGTGCGGCTGATGCATGTCTCGGTCGGCGCCAATCGCAGCATGGCAGCTTACGAGGAAATCCAGGGCGAGATCGAACAGGTGGCGGGCCGCATCAACGGCACCTTCGGCTCGTTCGAATGGCAGCCGGTGGCGCTGATCTCGACGGCGGTGCCGTTCCGGGATCTGATCGCCTATTATCAGCTGGCCGATGTCTGCTGGATCACGCCGCTGGCCGATGGCATGAACCTGGTCTGCAAGGAATATGCCGCTGCGCGTACCGATGGCGACGGCGTGCTGGTGCTGTCGGAATTTGCCGGAGCGTCGGTGGAACTGTCCTCGGCGGTGATCACCAATCCGTTCTCGCACCGCTCCATGGACACGGCGATCGAGCAGGCGCTGGCGATGCCCGAAGAAGAGCGCCGCCACCGGATGGCGATGCTGCGCAACACGGTCCAGCGCTATGGCATCAAGGCCTGGGCCGAAGACCAGATGAGCTATTTCAGCGACGAAGACGTGCTTTCCGAAGCCAGCTGATCTGGCGCTTTGCAGAGATGCGGGGACTAAGGCACGTTGCAGTCAATTTCATTGATGTAATGTGCTTCAGGCTTTTGTTCCGGCGCGTGTTGCAAATACCGGTTCCCACTTTTCGCAGCACGCTTTAGCGGCCCTCGCGGAACCATGTGGCGCCCAGCGCCATAATCATCAGCGCCAGTCCCAGAAATCCGCCAAACAGCGGCAGCGACCGCACGCCCTTGAGCACGCTTTCATTGCTGGCGCGCAGGCCCATGCGGCTGCCGGCATTGACGGTGGCGGCCCGCGTCGGCAGGATCTGCGGCAAATTCGAGGCCTCGGCATTGACCCGCGTGGTCAATCCGCCGCTGTCGGACGAGATCGGAGCGATCACCTGAGTGGTCGAGACCGTGGCGCGAAATTCGGGCGCGTCCACCGCGCCGACATGGGCCAGCGCTCGCAAGTCGCCCGAGGTGACTTCCACCAGTCCGGGCTCATCCAGCGTCACTTCAGCCGTAAACAGGCCATCGCCGGCAGGCGTCAGGGTGATGTCGCGCATTTCGCCCGAGGGCAGCATGATGGTGGCGGGGCCGGTGCTGTCGCCCATGGTCTGGCGCTCGACAATCAGCGTGCGGCCGGTGGCAGAGGCGCGCAGCGCCTCCTCTTCAAGCGAGGGTTCCTTCATCAGCCAGTGGGCGATGCGGCGGTAGAGCGCCACATGCGGGCCGCCGCCTTCAAAGCCGCGGGCCCAGAGCCAGCCGTGATCGGACAGGAGCATGGCGATGCGGCCTTCGCCATAGCGGTTGAGTACCAGCAGCGGCTCGTCATTGGCGCCGTTCATCACCACGTCGCCGATGGTGTCGGTGACGCCGACGGTGCGGAACCAGCGGCCCCATTGCGGCGGCTCGTTGGTGCCGCCGGGCAAAGCGCGGGTCACCGGGTGGCGCTTGCCATCCATGGAGAGGCGCGGGTAATAGCCGGCTTCGGAGACTTCGCCGGTCGGAAAGGCCGGAAGGGCCGGCGCTAGCGGGGTTTCGGCAATGGACTCGATGCCCGCAAGTTCAGGACCGGCAGCGACCAGCAGCGCGCCGCCATCTTCGACATAGCGGGCAATGTAATCATAATAGAGCACCGGCAGCACGCCACGATTTTGGTAGCGGTCGAAAATGATCAGGTCGAATTCGTCGATCTTCTCGATGAACAATTCGCGGGTCGGAAAGGCGATCAGCGACAGTTCGGCGATCGGCGTTCCGTCCTGTTTTTCCGGCGGACGCAGGATGGTGAAATGCACCAGGTCGACCGAGGCGTCGGATTTGAGCAGGTTGCGCCAGGCGCGTTCACCGGCATGCGGCGCGCCGGACACCAGCAACACCCGGAGGTTTTCGCGGATGCCCTCGATCAGCGCCACGGCATGATTGTTGGCGGCCGTCACCTCGCCGTCGATCACCTCGACAGAGAATTCGACGATGTTCTCGCCGCCGCGCGGCAGCTTGAGATTGAAGGAAGATTCCTCGCCCGGCACGGCGGTTTCGGTGGTAATCCGCTCGCCATTGACCCGCACCGTCACGGCCATGGGTCCGGAGGCCGCGGCGCCGTCCTCGCTGACGCGGTAGACGATTTCCTGTTCCTCGCCGACAATGCCGAAGCGCGGGCTGCGCACCACGTCGACCCGCCGGTCAATCTCGTTCTCGTCGCCGACGATCAGCCCGTGCAGCGGCGCGTCAAGGCCGAGTGCCGAGAGCGAGCCGGGCACGTCATGGACCTGGCCGTCTGTAATCATCACAGCACCTGCGAGACGCGAGCTCGGCACATCGCGAATGCCAGAGGCCAGCGCCTCGAACAGCCTGGTAGAGGGCGATTGCGCGTCGGGATCGGTGACGGCCTCGATGACCCGCAATTCGAAGGCCGGGTAGCGGGCAATCCGCTCGCTGAGCGCCTTCAGCGCCGCATCGGTGCGGGCGGTGCGGTCGAGGCCCATCTGGCTGGGGCTGCGGTCGACAACGACGGCGACGATGCTGGTGACCGGTTCGCGGTCCTCGAAATTGGCGACGGGGTTGGCCAGAGCCAGAACCAGCGCCGACAACGCCAGCGCGCGAAGGGCGGCACCGCGCATGCGTTTGATGATCGCCCAGCCGACAAGCACAAGGGCTACCAGGGCAAGCGCCAGGATCAGCGGCAGCGGCAGAAGCGGGTCGAAGGCCAGACTCATCTTATTGTCCCAACCGTTCAAGCAGTGCCGGAATATGGACCTGATCGGCTTTGTAATTGCCGGTCAGCATGTACATGACGATATTGACCCCGGCGCGGTAGGCATATTCGCGCTGCCACGGATCGGCAGGCACCGTCGAAAACATCGGATAGCCACTGTCATCAATGGCCCAGGCGGCCGCCATGTCGTTGCCGGTGATCAGGATCGAGGAGACGCCATCACCGCTGCGGGCCGGGCGTTCGGCCGGATTGTCGGAATCAGGCGTCGCCTCCACCCACAGGGGTCCGTCGGCATAGCGACCGGGGAAAGTGTCGAGCAGAAAGAAGGATTTGGTCAGCACGTGATCGGACGGCACAGGCTCGAGCGGCGGAATGTCGAGACTGGCGAGAATCTGCTGCAGTTTCAGGGTCAAGACACTGGAGCCGCCGCCGAGATCGATGATCCGGTCGCGGGTGTCAAACAGCACCGTTCCGCCGCTCTTCATATAGGCGTCGATCCGGCTGATGGCGGCAGGCGTGGGCAGGGCAGCGTCCTCGCTCATCGGCCAGTAGATCAGCGGATAAAGCGCCAGCTGATCGGTCTCGATGTCGACGCCCATTGCCGAGCCGGGCTCGAGCGCGGTGCGGCTCGCGAGGTAGCGCGACAGGCTGTCGAGACCGTAGCGGCTGGTGGTGTCGGCTTCCTCGTCACCGGTGATCACATAGGCGAGGCGGGTTTCGTCGAGGCTTTCGAGCAGTTCGGCATCGCCGGGCTGGGTATCCTGGGCGCGGGCGCTGCCGGGGGCCGAGACCAGCATTGCCGAGAGACCTGCGGCAAATAGAAAGGCTGTGGCTGCCTGGGCAGGACGGAACCCCTTGCGGCGGAATGCGCCGTTGAGCAGCAGCACGATCAGCGTATCGATCAGCAAGGCCAGAAGGGCTGCGCCGAACAGCCACGGCCTGAAATCAACCGCGCTGTCGCGGCTCAATGGCGCACGGGTGACGGGGACCTCGAATTCGGGGATGGCAATCGCCTCGAGACCGTCGTTCTGGTCAAACAGGTTGAGCGCCACGAAACCGTCCTCGACGCCGTACAGGCCCGGAGGATTGTCGCGGCCGACGCGCGCCACGGCGCCGGCGGTGAGATCGAGCGGCTTGGCGTCGCCGCTGGCCGGCACCAGGGCGCCATTGGCGTCAAGCAGGCGCCAGGGCGGCAGAATGCCCGATCCGGCTTCGCTGCCGCCGGCAACGGCGCGGGACAATTGCACCACGCGGCGCAGCATGTCGACGAAATGGCCGGAGATCGGCAGGTTCGACCAGCCGGCCTCGGCGGTGACGTGAAACAGCACGATGCGGCCGGCGCCACGTTCGGCGGCGGTGACCAGCGGGGTCCCGTCGGCGAGGCTCGCCCAGGTCCGCGCCGCCAGATCGGCGGAGGGTTCGGCCAGCACCTGACGGCTGACGGTGACATCGCGCGGCGTCGGCAAACCGGCAAACGGGCTGGTGGCGGGATAATCTGCCAGCGATTGCGGCTCGACCCAGGACAGGGCGCCGCCCAGTTCGCGTTCGCCCTTGCGCAAGAGCACCGGCGCCAGTGGGTCGCCGGCAGGCGCGGCAGCGAGCCGCGGCCCGGCAAAGCGGATCAGGGTGCCGCCATTTTCGATCCAGTCATTGAGCGGCTTGCTGACATCTTCGGGCAGGATGCCGATATCGGCCAGAACCATGACCGCCGGGGCCTGGGCCAGAAGTTTCGGGATTGCCGCGGACATGTCGGCGCTATCGGCTTCGATCAGGTCGGCATAGGGCGAGAGCGCACGGTTGATATAGTAAAGCGGCGAAAGCAGCGGCTGGGCGATGTCGGCGGCTTCGCCCGAGACCAGCGCCACCCGGCGGCGGCGGAAACTGTCATCGAGCAGCCGCACCGAGCCGGCGGTGTCGATGCCGGTCACATCCAGCCGGGCGATGTCGTTGCGGATTTCAAACGGGGCGGAGATCGTCGCCGTGGCTTCGCTGTCGCCGGCCTCGAAGCTGAGCGCGCCCGAGGAAATCTCCCGGCCCTTGCTGTCGCGGGCGGTCAGCCTGTGGGTTTCGGCACTGGCGCTGTCGAGCCGTCGGGCGGAGATGCTGAGCGCATCGGCGCCATTGTCGGCATGGGTCAGCGCCAGCGCCTGGGCATCGTCGGCGCCGATGATGCGGATGGCCGAAGGTTCGAGCATGGCCAGCTGGTTGAGGGCCTGGGTGGCGTCCGCGGTATCGACGCCATCGGTCAGAAAAGCGACGGTGCCGGGCCGGGTCTGGCCCAGGGCGGCAACCAGGGCGGTCATCGCCGCGCCGCGCTCGGGCCGCAATGGCTGCGGCCTGGCGGCGCGCAACTGTTCGCGGGCGCGCTCGAAGGTGCCGGGCGTGGCGTCATGGCGGCGATCGGCGGTGAAGACGATCGCGACCGGGATGTCGAGATCCTCGGCTTCGCCAATCAGGATGTCGGCGGCCTCGGTGCGGGTGTCCCAATCGGGCGCGCTGGCCCAGCCATTGTCGATGACAAGAGCCAGCGGTCCGTCAACCGACAGCGCCTTGTCGCGCGGATTGAGCACGGGTTCTGCGAGCGCCAGGATCACCAGGGCTGCAATCAGCAGTCTTAATGCAGTAAGCCACCAGGGGCTGCGCGATGGTGTTTCCTCGGTCTTGAGCACAAGCGCGAGAATGGCCAGCGGCGCGAAGGGTTCGGCCTGCGGGCGCGGCGGGGTGAGCCGCAAGAGCCACCAGATCACCGGCAGGGCAAGAAGGCCGAGCAGGATGGCCGGCGCGCCGAAGGCGATGGGCAGGCCGGCGATCATGCCGAGACTTTCCTGGGCGCGGTGGGGATGCCCGAGAGATGAACATGGGCCGAGGCCAGGGCTTCGGAGGCCAGCCGGTCGGTGCTGTGGGCGAGATAGGTCCAGCCCAGCCGCCGCACGCCCTCTGCCAGGGTTTCGCGGCGCGCCAGCCAGGCCCGGCGGTAATCGGCGCCAATGGTTTCGGCGCGACCTGCCACCAACTTGGCGCCGGTTTCGGGGTCGCGGAACTCGGTGCGGCCGGCATAGGGGAAGCTTTCTTCCGCCGGATCGGAGACCTCGATGGCGTGGCCGCGGATGCCGCGCTTTGCTGCCGGTCCGATGCAGCGGTCAAGCGCGTCGCCCGGGTCGAGAAAATCGCTGATCAGCACAATATCGCTCATCCGTCCGACCTGGCCGAGGTCGGGCAGGCCGGTTTGCGCAGGCGCATGCGACAGCGCCAACGCCAGGCGTTCGGCGGCATTGCGCGAGGCGACCGGGTCCATCACACCGGGGCAGCCGATGCGTTCGCCGGAGCGCGACAGCACTTCGGCCAGCGCCAGCATCAGCACCAGCGCACGGCTTTCCTTGGCGACCGGCGCCGCATCGGACTGGTAGAGCATGGAGGGCGACTGGTCGGCCCAGAGCCAGATGGTGTGGGCGGCTTCCCATTCGCGGTCGCGGACATAGAGATGATCGTCGCGGGCGGATCGGCGCCAGTCGATGCTTGAGAGCGATTCGCCGTCGACATAGGGCCTAAACTGCCAGAAGGTTTCGCCGGTGCCGCGCTTGCGGCGGCCATGCCAGCCGGCGATCACCGTGTTGGCGACACGCCGCGCTTCGGCCAGGCAATCGGGCAGCAGGGCGGCGCGTTGGCGTGCACGGGCCAGCGCATCAAGCCGCAGGGTCGGCTGGGTGAGGTGGCCGATCGGGGCCATCAGGTCACCCGGCTTTCGGGGCGACGAGCCCGGCTATGACGTCGCGGATGCCGATGCCTTCGGCGCGGGCGGCAAATGTCAGCGCCATGCGGTGCTGCAGGATCGGCTCGGCGAGCGCCCGGACATCGTCGATCGAGGGCGCAAGCCTTCCATCGTAAAGCGCGCGGGCGCGGGCGCAGAGCATCAAAGCCTGGCCGGCGCGGGGGCCGGGGCCCCAGGACACGGTTTCATCGACCTTCGCATTGCCATGGCCGGGACGGGCTGAGCGGACCAGTTCGAGAATGGCGTCGACAACCGATTCGGGCACCGGCATCTGCCGGATCAGCATCTGGATCGCGGCGAGGCGTTCCATGGTGATGGCCGGCTTGGCAATGGATTCCGCGGCGCCGGTGGTTTCGAGCAGGATCTGCCGTTCAGCCGCCATTTCCGGATAGGGCACGTCGACCTGCATCAGGAACCGGTCAAGCTGGGCTTCGGGAAGCGGGTAGGTGCCTTCCTGCTCCAGCGGGTTCTGGGTGGCCAGCACATGGAAGGGGCGAGGCAGGTCATGCGGCGCGCCGGCGACGGTGACATGATATTCCTGCATCGCCTGCAGCAGCGCTGACTGGGTGCGCGGCGAGGCGCGGTTGATTTCATCGGCCATCAGCAATTGCGTGAACACCGGGCCCGGCACGAAGCGGAACGAGCGCCGTCCGGTCTCGTCCTGGTCCATGACTTCGGAGCCCAGAATATCGGACGGCATCAGGTCGGGGGTGAACTGGATGCGGTTGCTGCTCAGTCCCAGCACGGTGCCGAGCGTCGACACAAGCTTGGTCTTGGCGAGGCCGGGAACACCGACCAGCAGCGCATGGCCGCCCGACAGAACCGCCAGCAGGGTCTGTTCGACGACGTTCTCCTGGCCATAGATGACCTCCGACACCGCCTTCTTCACGGCGGAGATATCGGCGAGCGCCTGCTCGGCGGCCGCAACCGCGGCATTGGCGTCAATCGGCTGTTCGACAGTGTCGATGCGTCCCATGGGATTCTCCGCGCGTTCCTGTTCCAAGCTGCCAAACAGCTTATTCCACCCTGAAAGGCTGACAAGAGCAGTTCGGTTGACTATCTGGTTACCTATACTCATAGCTGGACAGGACAATGGCAAAAACAAGGATCACCGAGAAAACAGATGCCGCCGGTCTCGCGGCGCTGATTTCGCGCGCCCAGGCCGACCGCAATGCCGGAAAGGACGGCTTGCCGCCGGTTGAGCACTGGAATCCGCCCTATTGCGGCGATATCGACATGGAAATCCGTGCCGACGGCACCTGGTTCTATATGGGGACACCCATTGGCCGGCCGGCGCTGGTGCGGCTTTTCTCGACGGTTCTGCGCGCCGACGAGGACGGCAAGATCTATCTGGTCACGCCTGTGGAAAAGATCGGCATCCGGGTCGCCGACGCACCTTTCCTGGCCGTCGAGATGACGGTAACGGACGAAGACGAGGGCCAGGTGCTGACGTTTCGCACCAATGTTGGCGATGTGGTGCGCGCCGGGCCGGACAATCCGCTGCGATTCGTTACCACCGGCGAGACCGACCAGCTCAAGCCCTATCTGATGGTGCGCGGCCGTCTCGAAGCGCTGGTCAACCGGGCGGTGACCTATGACCTGCTGGCGCTGGGCGAGGAGGCGATGATTGATGGAACAAACATGTTCGTCATCCGCTCGGGCGGTGCGGTGTTTCCGGTGATGCCGATGGCCGATCTCGAGGCGCAGCTTTGACACAGGCACAGCCCGGGCTGCCGCTGCGTTTTGACGCCCAGGGCTTTCGCGACCGCGTGCTCGGGCACGATCCGGAGCGGGCTTTCGGGGCGGAGCCTGCGCATCTGGGCCATGGCGACCATGTGCTCAACCCGGATCTGGTGTCAGGTCTTGCGGGGGTGACATTGCGCGAGGCGGCGGTGCTGGTGCCGGTCACCGATGCCGGCCCCGAGGCGCAGGTGATCCTGACCCGGCGCGCCACGGCGATGCGCAAGCATTCGGGCCAGGTGGCCTTTCCCGGCGGCTCGGTGGATCCCGAAGACGGCAGTGTCGAGATTGCCGCGATGCGCGAGGCCGAAGAGGAAATCGGGCTGGACCGGAGCTTCGTCGAGCCGATTGGCCGGCTGCCGATCTACATGACCACCACCGGGTTCCGGATCACGCCGGTTCTGGCGGTGGTGCGGCCCGGCTACAGCCTCGTTGCAAATCCGGACGAAGTCGACGCGGTGTTCGAAACGCCGCTGTCCTTCCTGATGGACCCGGCCAATCACCGGCGCGAAAGCCGCGTCTGGGACGGTCTGGAGCGGCATTATTATGTCATGCCCTATGGCACACACCATATCTGGGGTGTGACTGCCGGGATCATTCGCACCATGTATGAAAGGCTCTACGCATGAGCACCGCTGCAAGCGTCGCCGCAGAATCCTGGTTCAAGGACCCGGCTCTTGTCCGGATCTTTGCGCTGCTTAATGCCGAGGGGGAAGAGGTGCGGGTGGTGGGCGGCGCTGTTCGCAATGCGCTGATGGGACTGCCGGTGTCGGACACCGACCTGGCCACGACCTGGGCGCCGGAGCAGGTGATGGCACGGGCCAGGGCGGCCGGAATCCGGCCGGTGCCGACCGGCATCGACCATGGCACGGTGACGCTGGTGATCGAGGGCCGCGGCTTCGAGATCACCACGCTGCGCCATGATGCGGAGACCGATGGAAGGCGCGCCAAGGTCAATTTCGGGCGTGACTGGCAGGTTGACGCCGAGCGGCGGGATTTCACCATCAATGCGCTCTATGCCGACCAGAGCGGTACGGTCATCGACCTGGTGGGCGGGCTGGACGACGTCGAGACCCGCACCGTGCGGTTTATCGGCAATGCGGATGACCGCATCCGGGAGGACCATTTGCGGATCCTGCGCTATTTCCGCTTCTTTGCCCATTACGGCAGCGGCCGGCCCGATGCCGCCGCGCTGAAAGCCTGCGCGCGGGCGCGCGACAGCCTGGCAAAGCTCTCGGCCGAGCGGGTGTGGAAAGAGCTCAAGCGATTGCTGGAAGCCCGCGATCCGGGACGGGCGATGCTGTGGATGCGCCAGGCCGGCGTGCTGACTGCGGTGCTGCCCGAAAGCGAGAAATGGGGCATTGATTCCATCGGCGGCCTGGTGGCGACGGAGGCGGCGCTCGACTGGGAGCCGGACCCGATGCTGCGGCTGATGGCGATCGTGCCGCCGGATGCGGAGCGGATGCGCGCGCTGGCGGCGCGGTTGAAGATGTCGCGGGCGGAGGCCGACCGGCTGGCAAACTGGGCCGCGGCGCCGGTGGTCCAGCCAACGATGGCGATCACCGCGCTGGACCGGCTGTTGTACCGGTACGGCGCCGCCGCGCTGATCGACCGGATAAGGCTGTCGCTGGTGTCGGCCCGGACCCGCACCGAGACCGACAGCGCGGCGCTGACCGATGCGGCCGGCCACAGCCGCCATCTGGCGCGTGCGCTCAACTGGCAACGTCCGCAATTTCCGGTCGCAGGCGCCGACCTGATTGCCAGGGGAATGTCGCCGGGCCCGGAAATGGGCGCGCAACTGGCGGCACTGGAAGAACGCTGGATCGACAGCAATTTCGCCCTCGACAAGGCGGCCCTGATGGCCGGGCTCGATTGAGCCGAAGCTGCCAGGCTCCTGGCTGATGCCATGATGGCGCCGGCGTGATCGTCTCGCGGCCAGGCGGGCGCCCGATGCTGCGGCAGATCCAAGCGTATTGTTAACTTTGCTTTGCTAACCATCGTTGCGTGGAGGCGCGCGTGAGACGGCCGTCCATGCGGGTGGGCAGTCGAGGCCAGCCCCTGCCGGATATCCGTGCAATTGCGTGCGGACCCGGCCCGGGCACCCGGATCCGAGCTGTTGACGAGGCAGGGCTGCAAGATGATTCTGGGTCTGAGCACGTTTGAGGTTGTTCTGGACCGGCTGGACCGGGACCGGGCCGATGCCGCGGTGCCGGCCTCGGCGCCTTGGACCGGGATCCGCGGGCTGAATGCCGGCTTTGTCGGCGCCGGTTCCGGCCCGGCGGACTGGCGCACCAGCGAGACGGGCGAGGGCGCCTGGTCGGCTTATCAGGACGATGATTATGCGCCGCCGCCTAAACCGGCGCCGGATCTTTCCTTCTTCAAACGGCTCAGCGCCGAGGAGATTGCCGCCGACATCGCGCTCAAGGCTTCGGACACGGTGGCACAACTGCATCTGAAACGGCGAAATTTTGCCCGCCTCAACCATCCCGACCGTGCGCCGGAGGAATGGCGCGAGGCTGCAACCACCCGGATGAAGATCGCCAATCTGCTGATCGACGACGCATTGCGGGTGATCCACCTGAAACAGCCGTGAGGCATCGGCCACGACTGATGCCAGGTCCGCACCAAGGGGCGGGCCGTCCGTCCGATATTTTCATGCCATTCCGGTGACGAGCTGACGCCTGCGGGACGACGGCAGACGCGTCATCGGGATGATCAGGCGGCGTCTTTTTCGTCGCCTATCCGCGCCTTGATCTGCTCGACGATGGATGGCCGGATGATGGTTTCGCCGTGAGACTGGCGCAGATGATCCACCGTGCGCGCCACGATGTCCGCTTCGCTGTCCGCCCGGGTGTGCCATTCGCAACCGGGAACGAGAGATCCGCAATGGAAGGTCTTCATGGCTATCTCCTTCTTCTTAGCCAGAACAGGAAACCCGCCTCTGCCGGCGCACCGGCCGACGGAAAGACAATATAGCACAAAACCGGTCTTCTGGCACATCCGGCAGTCATTTCCGGGTACATCGGCAGGCGAGGCAGGGTCTAGTCCATACCGTCCGGGCCAGGAATGCCTGCCACAAGCATGATCGAGCGGGCTGGTCAGAGGCGCGAGCTTGGCATAGCATTGCCGCCATCTTCTCCCCAACAAGCTGGATATTCCGTGAGCGACCAAGACAGACTGGACTTCGCCATTGAGCTTGCCCGCAAGGCCGGCGCCTTCGCCAAGCAACATTTTCAGGCAATCGACACCCTGGTGATTGAAAGCAAGGGCCATCAGGACCTCGTCTCCAATGCCGACAAGGACACCGAAACGCTGATCCGCGCGGCGCTTGCCGAGCATTATCCCGAGGACGGCATTGTCGGCGAGGAACATGGCCGCAAGCACGGCACCAGCGGCTATGACTGGGTGATCGATCCGATCGACGGCACCGCCAATTTTGTCCGCGGAATTCCGCAATGGTGCGTGGCGATCGCCTGCGCCAAGGACGGCGAAGCGGTGATCGGGGTGATCTTCGAGCCGGCGTCGGGGGAAATGTTCACCGCGTCGAAGGGCGGCGGCGCCTTTGTCAACGGCAAGCCGCTGCGCACAGTGGAGACCGGCGACATCGGGCAGGGATCGATCGGCATCGGATTCTCCGTGCGGGTGCCGGGCATGGCTGCCGCAACGGCCGTTGCCACGGTGATCGAGCGCGGCGGCGTGTTCTTCCGCAATGCCTCGGGCGCGCTGATGCTGGCCTATGTCGCGGCCGGGCGCCTGCTGGGCTATATCGAAGAACACATGAATTCGTGGGACTGCGTCGCCGGATTGCTGATGATCGAGGAAGCCGGTGGCAGGATCGTCAAGCCCGATCCGGCCACCAGCCTGGACCAGGGCACCGTGGTGATCGCCGGCGGTGCCAACATATTCGGCGAGATCAAGGAGATCGCGGAATCAAGCTTCAAATCGGCGCGGTGACCGCGGCAGGCTTCAGCCGGAAATAAGCACCGTGCCGCGCTCGGGGAAATTCAGCGCAATGTCGTCGCCGGCGGCAAAGGGCGCGTCGACATCGTTGCACACGGCAAAGACCGGGCCTATGGCGGTCTCGGCAAAGCATTCGAGATGCCGGCCGACATAGGTGACCTTGGTCAGCCGCGCCGGAAGCGCGTTTGGCGTTCCGGCCTTGACCAGTTCAAGGCGGCCTGGCCGGATGGCAAGCCTGGCCGGCCCAGGCTTCATGCCGCGTGAGGGCAGCTCGAGGCGGACCGGGCCGAGCACCGTGGTCGCGCGTTCATCAGCGACGCTCTCGATCTCGCAGTCAAGCAGATTGGCCTCGCCGATGAAATCGGCGACAAAGCCGTTGATCGGCGCGTCATAGAGATCGCGCGGGGTGCCTTCCTGGGCGATCACCGCATTGTTCATGACGATGATCCGGTCGGAGACGGCCAGCGCCTCTTCCTGGTCATGGGTGACATAGACCACGGTCAGGCCGAGCTTGGTCTGGATGTCGCGAATATCCTCGCGCACCTGGCGGCGCAGCTTGGCGTCGAGATTGGACAAAGGTTCGTCAAACAAAAGCACCTGCGGCTCCAGCACCAGCGCCCGCGCGACGGCCACGCGCTGTTGCTGGCCGCCCGAGAGCTGGCTGGGCAGCCGGGCGCCGAAATCCTGCAGCCCGACCAATTGCAGGCCCGCCATCGCCCGCTCGCCGACTTCCTTCTTCGGGTAGCCTGAGAATTTGAGCCCGTATTCGACATTTTCGCGCACGCTCATATGCGGAAACAGCGCATAGGACTGGAACACCATCGACACGTCGCGGTCGGTGGCGGGAAGTTTGGTGACATCCTCTCCGCCGATCAGGATCTGGCCGGAGGAGACCATTTCCAGCCCGGCGATCATCCTGAGAGTGGTGGTCTTGCCGCAGCCCGAGGGTCCGAGCAGCGTCACCAGTTTTCCCTGTTCCACGGTCAGCGAGATGCGGTCCACCGCCGCCACCTTGGCATTGGGGTAGATCTTGGTGACATCGCGAAATTCCACCGATGCGGCGTTGCTGCCTATGACGCTCACTTAGCCGCCTCCCACAATTGCGATTGGTTTGTCTGCATGGCCGGTGCCGCGGCGGCCGATGTCCCGCCGGCCGACGAGAAACTGCATGGCGCCGATGACGGCGAGCATGACGAAGATCAGCGCCGTCGCATAGGCAATGGCGATGCCATATTCATTGTTCTCGACGCGGCCGACGATGTAGCTGGTCGACAGGTTGTAGCGGGCGCTGACCAGGAAGATCACCGCGCTGATGGCGGTCATGGCGCGCACGAAGGAATAGACCAGGGCCGCGAGAATGGCCGGCCGCAGCAGCGGCAGGATGATGCGGATGAAGGTCTGGAACGAATTGGCGCCCAGCGTCAGCGAGGATTCGTCGAGACTCTTGTCGAGCTGCGACATCGAGGCCACGCCGGCGCGCACACCCACCGGCATGTTGCGGAAGATGAAGGACAGGATCAGGATCAGGGCGGTGCCGGTGAGTTCGATCGGCGGCAGGTTGAAGGCAATCACATAGGCGACGCCGATCACCGTTCCGGGAATGGCAAAGGACAGCATGGTGCCGAATTCGAAGGCGTTCTTGCCGGCAAAGCGCTGGCGCGACAGCAGATAGGCGGTGAGCAGGCCGAGGATGGCGGTCAGCGGGGCAGCGGCCAGGGCAATCCAGATGGTGGTCCAGAACGAGGCCCAGGCCGAACCCTTCAGATGCAGGCCGAACTCGTTCCAGCCGATGGCGAATGCCTGGATGTAGTGATCGAAGGTCAGCGAGGTGTCGACGCCCCAGAGCTTGACGAAACTGCCGTAGAAGATCGTTGCATAGACCACCACCGTGACCAGGATCCAGAAGGACGCGAGCGCGGTGATGACGATGGTCAGGCCGCGGGGCAGGGGCGGGTGGACACCGGCGTCACCCTTGCCCGCGACGGTGGTGTAGGATTTCTTGCCGAGCCAGAAGCGCTGGGCGTAAAAGGCACTAAGCGTGAAGATCAGCAGCACGATGGCGAGGATGGCGGCCTGCGACTGGTCATATTGGGCGCCGACAATGGCAAAGAAGATCTCCGTCGACAGCACATCGAAATTGCCGCCCAGCACCAGCGGATTGCCGAAATCGGCCATGCTTTCGATGAAGCCGAGCAGGAAGGCATTGGCAAGGCCCGGCCGCATCAGCGGCAGCGAGACCGTCCAGAATGTCTGCCAGCGGTTGGCGCGCAGGGTTTGAGCCGCTTCTTCCATCGAGGGGCTGACGCCTTCGACCACGCCGATCAGCACCAGAAAGGCAATCGGCGTGAAGGCCAGTGTCTGGGCGATCATCAGGCCGGGCAGGCCGTAGACCCAGCGTGTTGCCTGGACATCGAACATCCAGGAAAATCCCTGGGTGACAACGCCGGACAGGCCGAACAGCAGGATGATGGCAAGCCCGATGACGAAGGGCGGGGTGATCACCGGCAGCACAGTGAGCGCCCGCAGCACGCGCTGGAAGCGGACATTGGTGCGGGTGGCGATCAGCGCAAAGACCAGTCCGAGCCCGGTGGTGATGAAACCGATGACGACGGCCAGAAACAGCGAGTTCCAGGCCACGCCGCAGCGAGTGCCGCTGGTGATGCAGCCCAGACTCCAGATCCGGCCGGAAAACAGTTTGGCGAGGAATGCCGACAGCGAATATCCGCCTTCCTCGGTGACAAGCGCGCTGGCCAGCATCTGGGCGATCGGCACGAAGATGAACAGCCCGACAACGGCGATGATGAAGCCGATGGTGCTGACGACAAAGACATCGCCGCCCACCGCGCCGCGGGCGGCAATGCCCAGGCACAGCAGGAACAGGAAGGCGCCGGCGACCAGCATGGCGCCATAGCCCATGCCGAACTGGCGGCCGTCGAGCGGGCCGAAGGCCTCGGTCATCCAGGCAAATCGCCAGCCACGCAGACCTACGCCATAGCCCTGCGCAAAGAACCAGAACAGCCCGAAGGCGCCGATGGCGATGAGCAGCCAGCCGAAGACCGGATCCTGCTTTTGCCGGCGCCAGAGCAGCAGCGGCAACAGCAGCGGAAGCGCCAGCGGCGCCAGCCAGGTCTTCTCTCCCTGGGCGACAAGGAACAGGGCCGGGGCGAATTCCGCGTCAAACGGATAGCCGTCAAGAACCCAGGAGAACGCAAAGAAATTGTCCTGAAGACCGTACCAGGGCAGCACGGCATAGCCGATCCAGCCGACCGCCATCCAGAGAATGACGGCCGGGTGGACATTTGCGGTTTCCTGCCTGCGACGCACGCCGGTTACTGGGGCAGAACCGAGACGTCGTCATCCCACTTCTTGAGCAGGCGCTTGCGCTCCTCGGACGAGCCGTATTTGTCGAAGTCATAGTCGATCAGCTTGACCGTCGACAGATCCGGCGCCAGAGGCGATTGTTCCGCCGCCTTGTTGGACGGCACCTGGAAGGACTTGACGTCCTTGGCACGGGACTGCACTTCGGCGCTCAGGGCCCAGTCATAGAACTTGCGGGCGGAGTCCGGATTGCGGCCGCCGGCAATGATCGACATCGAGCCGATTTCATAACCGGTGCCTTCGCAGGGCGCGACGGTGACGATCGGAAAGCCGCTGGCCGATTGCGAGACGGCATCATGCATGAAGACGATGCCGATGGTGTTTTCGCCAAGGCCAGCGGCCTTGATCGGCGCCGAGCCGGATTTGGTGTATTGATTGATGTTCTTGTGCAGGTCCTTCATGAACTGGAACCCGTCCTCTTCGCCGAACAGCTGCACCATGGTGGCGAGCGTGGTGTAGGCGGTGCCGGAGGAGTTGGGGTTGGCCATCTGGACGTGGCCCTTGTATTCGGGCTTGGTCAGGTCCTTCCAGCAGGCCGGAACCGGCAGGTTGTTTTTCTCCAGAAGATCCTTGTTGTAGCCGAAGCCAAGCGCGCCGGAATAGATGCCGATGGTCTTGTTGCCGGCGGCTTCGGCCTGGCGGATGGCCCAGTCGTTGAGCTGGTCGCGCATCGGCGACATGTATTCCTCGGTCAGGCCCTCATTGGCGGCCTGCAGATGCGGGTCACCGGTGCCTCCCCACCAGATATCGCCCTTCGGGTTCGAGGATTCGGCCTTGATCTGGGCAAAGGTCTCGCCGGAGCTTTTCCGGGTCATGTCGACCCTGATGCCGGTTTCCTCCTCGAAACCGCGGGCCATCAGCTGGCACCAGGTCTCGTCGGCGGAGCAATACAGGGTGACATTGTCAGCGAGCGCCACACCGGACCCAAGTACGGTTGACGCGGCGAGTGCAAAACCCGCCAGAAGCGTTAGTTTCATGTTTTTCCTCCCATGACGTCAGGCTGTAAACGACCCGACGATAGGGAAGTGTGTCTTGTCATCGCGCTGCTGACAAGGGGATTGTTACAGTTTTATGACATATCAAATCATTGAAACTACAGCGTGTACGGCCGCGGGCGTGATCCGGGGTGCAGATATGCCGGTCTGTGACGGGCGGCGTTGCTGTCTATCCGGCGAGAGCTTCGGCACTCACCGTTGCGGTCACGCAACAGGGGTTGAGCGGGGTCCGCCGCCTGTTTGGCACGACAGTACAGAAGCTGACTTGAACTGTACCGCCGCGCCAAAAGGGCGGGAAACCGCTACGGATACATCACCACCGGCGGCAGCGAGGACAAGATCGAGGCGACATTGCCGCCGGTCTTCAGGCCGAAGATGGTGCCGCGGTCATAGAGCAGGTTGAACTCGACATAGCGGCCGCGGCGGATGAGCTGCTCGCGGCGTTCGTCCTCGTTCCAGGGCTTTTCGAAATTGGCGCGCACGATCTTGGGGTAGACCACGTTGAAGGCGCGGCCGACATCCTGGGTGAAGGCAAAGTCCGCGGCCCAGCCGCCGGCTTCCTCGGCGGAGTGCTGCCAGTCGTAGAAAATGCCGCCGGTGCCGCGCGGCTCGTTGCGGTGGGGCAGGAAGAAATATTCGTCGCACCATTCCTTGAACTTCGGGTGGTCGGCGACCTCGTGGCGCTCGCAGGCAATCTGCAAAGCGCGGTGAAATAGCCGCGTGTCGGGATCGGTCTGGCTGCGGCGGTTGTCGAGCACCGGGGTCAGGTCGGCGCCGCCGCCGAACCAGTGGCTGGTGGTCACGACCATGCGGGTGTTCATGTGCACGGTCGGCACATGCGGATTTTTCGGATGGGCGATCAGGGAAATGCCCGAGGCCCAGAATCGCGGATCTTCCTCCGCACCGGGGATCTGCTTGCGGAATTCGGGCGAGAACTCGCCATGGACGGTCGAGGTGTGCACGCCGGCCTTCTCGAACAGCCGGCCCTTGAGGATCGACATGGTGCCGCCGCCGCCCGCGCCCTCGTCGCGCTGCCAGGGGGTGCGCTCGAAACGGCCGGGTTCGCCGCTTGTCTGCGGCATGTCGACCTCGTCCTCGAGCGCCTCGAAACTGGCGCAGATCTGGTCGCGCAGCTGCTCGAACCATTGCCGCGCTCTGGTCTTCTTGTCTTCGATGTCTCCGGGCAGGCCGACCGGCAGGATTGGGCGTTCCATGTGATGTCCTCGTCTTAACTATTGGCATGTCATAGCAGCACCATGCACGGGTTGTAACTGTGCCTTTTGAAGGGGATGCATTGATGCCGCAGGGGACTCGCAGCGTGAAAGTTTTTGGGTTAGAATTTATCCAGCAAGGAAGGAAGATGAGCCAATTTCCCCCCGCCGTCCGCCGCTTGATGGCCTGCGACGTGAAATCGCCCGCTCGCGCAGCGAAAAATCCGCCGGCAGACCCGGCGGCTTTGTCCGCAAGACCTATCGGCTCAGCCGGGGCGAGGCGCGCGAAAAGGCGCAGGAATGGTTTTCGAGCTGGCCGAAGGCAGCCTATTGGACCGAAGTGGAAAGCTGGCGGACCCTGCCGGGCGACGACGACACCATTGAGTTCACCATGCGCAGGCTGCCGACGGCGGATTGAGGGATATCCTTGTGCCTCGGGGGGATATCCTCTAAATTGGGTCCACTGAAACAGGATTGTGCGCCATGGCTCTTTTCATCAAGGATGAATCTGTCGATGCGCTGGCCGAGCGCTATCAGGCAGCCATCAAAGCGAAGACAAAAACAGAAGCTGTCAGGCAGGCTTTGGAGCGGGCGCTTGGCGAGCCCGGCGTGAAACAGAATTATGTGGATCGGGGCGTCGCCTGGAGCAAGGCCTTCAATGCCCGGACAAAGCGCAGCGAAACCGAATATGACGAGAAGGCATTCATAGACAACTTGTATGAGGACGATTGATGTTCATTGATTCATCCGCTCTCGTTGCCGTCATGACGGAAGAAAACGACGCCGTCATGCTTCTTGAGCAGATGGGGGATGCCGATGCGCGCTTTGTCAGTGCAGCAGTGGTGTGGGAGGTGGTCGTCAATCTTGCCAAAAAGAGAAGTCTTGCAATTCCAACCGCACTGGCAGAGCTGCAGGATTTTTTGAAGGAATTTGACATTCAGATTGCCCCGATCACGCAGGATGCCGGCTTTGTTGCGCTTGATGCATTCGACCGTTTCGGAAAAGGTCGCCATCCAGCTTCTTTGAATTTCGGCGATTGCCTGTCCTATGGCTGTGCCAAGGTTCTCGACCAACCGCTGCTGTTCAAGGGAAATGATTTCATCTTAACGGACGTCATCGCCGTTCAATACTGAGCCCGTTCAGATTAGACCGGCCTTAGCCTGTCCCGGCATCAACCGATTTCTGCAGCACCAGCCGCGGCCCTGTTCCTGCTTTTTGGGCCCGGTCATCCGGATTGTAGAGCTTGCAGGCCTCGAGCGACAGGCAGCCGCAGCCGATGCAGCCGTCGAGCCGGTCGCGCAGCCGTTCCAGCATGCCGATGCGGGCATCGAGATGGGCGCGAAATCCCTTGCTGATCTTTTCCCAGTCGCGCTTGTTGGGCGTGCGTTCGAGCGGCAATTGCCTGAGCTGGACGCGGATTTCTTCAAGTGAAAACCCCAGTTGCTGGGCAATCAGGATGAAGGACAGCCGCCTGATGTCGGAGCGCAGGAACATGCGTTTTCCGCCGGGCGTGCGCCGTGCCGCGACCAGCCCCTCATCATCATAATAGCGGATCGCCGAGACGGCGAGCCCGGTGCGGCTGGCCACTTCTCCGATGGAGAGCAGGCCCTTGGCGGCAGCGATGGACATTGGTGAAAAAACTCCTTGACCTCAAGTGCACTTGAGAAAGTAGCATGACTTTCATCACAGGCAACCGCTTACCAGTTGAAGGAGCAGACCAATGCCGCAATCGAGCTTAGAGCATGTCAATTTCACCGTCGCCGACGCACCCGCCACCGCCAGGTGGCTGTGCGACGTGTTTGGCTGGAAAATCCGCTGGCAGGGTCCGGCTCTCAATGACGGCCTGACCATGCACGTGGGGAACGATGACGCCTATCTGGCAATCTACACGCCCAAGGCTGTACGCCCGAGTTCTGGAATCCAGAAAGACCGGGTCGCCAGCCTCAACCATGTCGGCATCGTCGTCGACGATCTCGACGCGGTGGAGGCAAAGATCAAGGCGCTGGGCTATGCGACCCACAGCCATGCCGATTACGAACCCGGCCGCCGGTTCTATTTCGATGACGAGAACGGCATCGAGTTCGAGGTGGTCAGCTATGACTGAACTGGCATTGGACTACAGCCCGAACCGGCGGGTGATCTCACCGGCGATGATCGCGACGCTCATCGCCAAATTCAGGCTGCGCCGGCCTTCGACCATCGGAATGGTCAGCCGCGAATCGGCGGCCTCGTGGACCCTGGGCGGCACGCCGGCGCTTTCGCGTCCGAACAGCACCACGTCCTGGGCGGTGATCGTCTGGTCGCTGTCATCAGTATAGGGCGTGGCTGCCTGGGTGGTCATCAGCACCAGCCGCCGGCCTTCTGCATGGCGCCAGATCTCGAATTCCTCCCAGCCATCATGGCGGGTGAGTGCCGCCATCTCGATGTAATCCATCCCGGCGCGCTTGAGCGACCGGTCGGTCATGTCAAAGCCGGCCGGACCGACAATGTGGACACCGAGGCCGAAACAGGCGCCGAGCCGCAATATGGCACCGGTGTTGCCGGGAATGTCGGGCTGGTAAAGGGCGATGAGAGGTTTGGTCATGGAGACAGTGTCTGTGGTGTTTTTATCACAATATCAAGCAAGGATGCGGCCATGCCGGCACAAACCTCTCACGCCAATCTGGCGACCGGGCCAAATCTGGTCTACACCGGTTCATCTTTAACGCGAACCTGAAGGAGGCTGTTGTGCGCATCATTTCTACCAGCTTCCTTGCGGCGGCCCCCGGCCACTGACCTTACGGGTTTATCGCGGTTCCAGTTTCCCTTTTTGCGTCCGTGTTCTTCCCGTAGGGCGCTAGGCCCGATCGCCTGAACTTCGCCTTTGTTGCGGCTATGCCTGTGTGTTGCACCGGCACGGTCTGCCGATTTATTCGAGGAGACATCCATGTTTGGATGGTTTGAACGACGGTTGAACCCCTATCCCGAAGCGCCGCCGACCGCACCGCCCGAAGGGCTGGTGGCGTTTTGCTGGCACTATTCGAAGGATGCCGCGCCGTGGCTGATTGCCATGGGTGTCCTGACCGCGCTGATCTCGATCGGCGAAGTGATGCTGTTCGGGTTTTTGGGCTCGATCGTCGACTGGCTCGCCAATTCCGATCCGCGAGGGTTTATCGAGCGCGAATCCGGCCGCCTGGTGCTGATGGGGCTGATCGTCCTGATCGCCCTGCCGGTCACGGTGCTCTTGCATTCGCTGATCATTCACCAGACGCTGCTGGGCAATTACCCGATGATCGCGCGCTGGCAGATGCACCGCTATCTGCTGCGTCAGAGCCTGAGCTTCTTTTCCGATGAATTTGCCGGACGGGTCGCCACCAAGGTGATGCAGACCTCGCTGTCGATCCGCGAAGCGGTGATGAAGCTTCTGGACGTGTTCGTCTATGTCTCGGTCTATTTCATCGCCATGATCGGCATGGTGGCCAGCGCCGAGTGGCGGCTGGTGCTGCCCCTACTGTTCTGGCTGGCGGTCTATATCGGCCTGATCATGCATTTCGTGCCGAAGCTGAAGCGGATCTCGACCGATCAGGCCGATGCGCGCTCGGCCATGACCGGCCGGGTGGTCGACAGCTACACCAATATCTCGACGGTGAAACTGTTCTCGCATGCCGGCCGCGAGGAAAGCTATGCGCAGGAAAGCATGAACATGTTCCTGCAGACCGTGCACCGGCAGATGCGCCAGGTGACGATGTTCCAGTCGCTGATCTATTTCAACAATTCGGTCCTGGTGTTCGTCGTCTCGGCAATGTCGATCGGCTTCTGGCTGAACGGGATCGTGTCGGTCGGCTCGATTGCCATCGTCATCGGGCTTTCGCTCAGGATCAACGGCATGTCGCAATGGATCATGTGGGAGGTCTCGGGCTTCTTCGAGAATATCGGCGTGGTGCAGGACGGCATGGGGATGATGGTCAAGCCGCATGACGTGGTCGACCAGCCCGGCGCCGGCAACATCGTCGCCAAAAAGGGTGCCATCACCTTCGAGAATGTCCGCTTCCATTATGGCAAGCAGAGCGGGGTGATCGAGAACCTGTCGCTGTCGATCAGGCCGGGTGAGAAAATCGGCCTGGTCGGCCGCTCGGGTGCGGGCAAGACCACGCTCGTCAACCTGCTGCTCAGATTTTACAATCTGGAATCGGGCCGGGTGCTGATCGATGGCCAGGACATTGCGCAGGTGAGCCAGGATAGCCTCCGCGGGCAGGTGGGCATGGTCAGCCAGGACACGTCGCTGCTGCATCGCTCGGTGCGCGACAACATCGCCTATGGCCGGCCCGAGGCAACCGAAGCCGAGATCATCGAAGCCGCGCGCAAGGCCAATGCGCTCGATTTCATCGCGGGGCTGGAAGACCTGGCCGGGCGCACAGGGCTCGACGCCCATGTCGGCGAACGCGGCGTCAAGCTTTCCGGCGGCCAGCGCCAGCGCATCGCCATTGCGCGGGTGTTCCTGAAAGACGCGCCGATCCTGGTGCTCGACGAAGCCACTTCGGCGCTTGATTCGGAGGTCGAGCAGGCAATCCAGGAAAACCTGTTTGCGCTGATGGAGAACAAGACCGTGATCGCCATTGCCCACCGCCTGTCGACCATTGCCGAAATGGACCGTCTGGTGGTGCTCGATGGCGGCGAGATTGTCGAGACCGGCATCCATGACGACCTGATCCGTTCGGGCGGCATCTATGCCGATCTGTGGTCGCGGCAGTCGGGCGGTTTCATCGATGCGAATGCCGATGCGACGGCAGCAGAGTAGGGGGCTGACGATATTGCCAAATCATCGCTGCGCCCTATTGTTGCGTCCATGATACTCAGACCCGTCCTCGCCCTTTTCGAACGCTGGATCGATCCGTTTGTCCGGCGTTCGAGCTACCGGCCGCCGGCGTCGACGCGGGCATTCCTGTGGCATTATGTCGGGCAGGCCAAGGGGGCATTTGCCGCCATGCTGGCGCTGGGCGGGCTGGTGGCGCTGCTCGAGGCGGCGCTGTTTTATTTTGTCGGACTGCTGGTCGATGTGCTGGACGCGGCCGAGCCGAGCGCGGGCTGGGACGGGCTGATCGCGGCGCATGGGCCGACCCTGGCCTTCATGCTGTTTGTCGTGGTGGTGGCGCGGTTCGTCGTCGTCACCGTGGCCGCACTGGTCGAGGAACAGACCGTCATTCCGGGGTTTTACAACCTGGTGCGCTGGCAGGCGCATGCGCATGTCTCGCGCCAGGACCTGGCGTTTTTCCAGAATGATTTTGCCGGACGCATTGTCTCGAAGGTCTGGTCGGCGGGCCAGGCCACCGGCGATTTCATGGTGTCGCTGCTGCAGGTGGTCTGGTTCATCCTGATCTACACGGTCACCACCATGGCGCTGGTCTTCCAGCTCGACTGGAGACTGTCGGCTCTGGTGCTGGTCTGGGTGGCAGCCTTTGGTGTGCTGGCGCGGTTTTTCGTGCCGCGGATAAGGCGCTATGCCCGGGCCAATGCCGAGGCTTCGGCGCTGCTGACCGGCCGGCTCACCGACAGCTATTCCAATATCCAGACCCTCAAGCTCTATGCCCGCGAAGCCGACAATGACCGCTACATCCGGCAGGGCTTTGACCAGTTCATTGCCGCCATCATTCCGTTCACCCGGCATCTGACCGGCGTCCGCGCGTCGCTGGCAGCCCTTTCGGGGATCATGATCGCGGCGATTGCCGGTTTCTCGATCAATCTGTGGCTGACCGGGGCGATATCGGTCGGTTCGGTGGCCTTCACGCTGTCGCTGGTGCTCAGGCTCAACATGCTGCTGGGGCGGATGATGACACAGCTCAACTCGCTGATGCGCAATCTCGGCACCGTGCAGAATTCGGCGGAACTGGTGGCGCGCCCGATCGGCCTGCGCGACCGTGACGGGGCGCAGGATCTCGAGGTGGGTTCGGCCGCGATCCGCATCGAGCACGCCTGTTTCAGCTATGGCGATGCCTCGCTGCCGGTAATCGACGATCTGTCGTTGTCGATTGCGCCGGGCGAAAAGCTCGGCCTGGTCGGCCGCTCCGGGGCCGGCAAGTCGACCTTCGTCAATCTGCTGCTGAGATTTCATGACCTGCAGTCGGGCCGGATCGAGATCGACGGCCAGAACATCGCCGATGTCAGGCAGGAATCGCTGCGCCAGGCCATCGGCATGGTCACCCAGGACACCTCGCTGCTGCATCGCTCGATTCGCGAAAACATCGTGTTTGGCCGTCCCGATGCCGATGACAGGGAGATCCTCGAAGCGGCGCGGCGGGCCGAAGCGCTGTCCTTCATCAACGGGTTGTCGGACCAGCGTGGCCGCAAGGGACTTGATGCCCATGTCGGTGACCGCGGGGTTAAGCTGTCGGGCGGCCAGCGCCAGCGAATCGCCATCGCCCGGGTGATGCTCAAGAACGCGCCGATCCTGGTGCTGGACGAGGCCACCTCGGCGCTTGATTCGGAAGTCGAAGCCGCCATCCAGGAAAATCTCGACGAGCTGATGGACGGAAAAACCGTCATCGCCATTGCCCACCGGCTGTCGACCATTGCCCGGATGGACCGTCTGGTGGTGATGGACAATGGCCGGATCCTTGAAACCGGCACCCATGGCGAACTGATCGCGCGGGGCGGGCTTTACGCCGATTTGTGGGCCCGGCAGTCGGGCGGTTTCATCGGTGTGGACGAGGCTGCGGAATAGCTTCCAGCTTTTCCCCGCGACAATGTGCCCTTCTGTCTTCGTCTGGTCTGGACTTATCCTTCCATCCCGCTTAGAAACCGCGCGATTGACAGAATTCCGCCGCATTGTCGGCATTGGCCGAATCCGCCTAGAGCGGTATGGTCGAACCTGCTAACACCAGTGGGGCGGAAGGCTGGTCCGGACGCAGCTTGAAGAGGACGTTGAGCCGTGAGTGAGCCAATGACACAAAGCGAAGGCGCGGGTGAACCCACCCGCCGCGATTTTCTTTACATCGCCACGGGGATGGCAGGCGCGGTCGGCGTGGGCAGTTTTGCCTGGCCGTTCATCGACCAGATGCGCCCCGACGCCTCGACGCTGGCAGCGTCCTCGATTGAAGTGAATGTCGAGAGCCTCGAGCCGGGCATGTCGCTGACGGTGAAATGGCGCGGCAAGCCCGTCTTCATCCGCAACCGCACCGAAGCCGAGATCGAGGAAGCCAAGGCCGTTGCCGTCGGCGACCTCAAGGATCCGGTGGCGCGCAATGCCAATATCGCTGCCGCCGCCGAGGCGACCGACCTGGATCGTTCGGCCGGCGAAGGCAAGGAAAACTGGCTGGTGATGATCGGCGTCTGCACCCATCTGGGCTGCATTCCGCTCGGCCAGGCCGGCGAATTCGGCGGCTGGTTCTGCCCGTGCCACGGTTCGCATTACGATACGGCAGGCCGTATCCGCAAAGGTCCGGCTCCGGAAAACCTGCCCGTGCCGGTGTTTTCCTTCGTGTCTGACAGCGTTATCAAGATTGGCTGAGGGGGCTTCAAGCTATGAGCAGTGATCATTCAACCTACCAGCCCACCACCGGTTTCGGAAAGTGGATGGATTCGCGCCTTCCGGTGACCCGGATGGTGCATGACAGTTTCGTCTCCTATCCGGTGCCGCGAAACCTCAATTACGCCTACACCTTCGGCGGCATCCTTGCGGTGATGCTGGTGGTGCAGCTGGTGACCGGCATCGTGCTGGCCATGCATTACGCCGCCAATTCGGCCATTGCCTTCCAGTCGGTCGAAAAGATCATGCGCGACGTCAATTCCGGCTGGCTGTTGCGCTACATGCATGCCAATGGCGCGTCGTTCTTCTTCGTCGCCGTGTATCTGCATATCGCACGCGGCATGTATTACGGCTCCTACAAGGCGCCGCGCGAAGTGCTGTGGATCCTCGGCGTGATCATCTTCCTTCTGATGATGGCAACCGGGTTCATGGGCTATGTGCTGCCATGGGGGCAGATGTCGTTCTGGGGCGCAACGGTGATCACCGGCTTCTTCACGGCGTTCCCGGGGATCGGCGAACCGATCCAGCAATTGCTGCTGGGTGGCTTTGCGGTCGACAACCCGACGCTCAACCGCTTCTTCTCGCTGCATTACCTGCTGCCGTTCATGATTGTCGGCGTCGTCATCCTGCACGTCTGGGCGCTGCATGTGACCGGTCAGACCAATCCGACCGGCGTTGAAGTGAAGTCCAAGACCGACACGGTGGCGTTCACGCCCTATGCGACGGTCAAGGACGGTCTGGCGATTTCCATCTTCCTGATGGTGTTTGCCTACTTCATCTTCTTCATGCCGAACTTCCTGGGCCATGCCGACAACTACATTCCGGCAGACCCGCTGAAGACACCGGCGCACATCGTTCCGGAATGGTACTATCTGCCGTTCTACGCGATCCTGCGCGCCATCACCTTCAACATCGGACCGATCGATTCCAAGCTGGGCGGCGTGCTGGCCATGTTCGGATCCATCGCCGTGCTGTTCGTGCTGCCCTGGCTCGACACCTCGAAGGTCCGCTCGGCGGTCTACCGGCCGTGGTACAAGCTGTTCTTCTGGATTTTCGTGGCCAACGCGATCTTCCTGGGCTGGCTTGGCGCCAAGCCGGCGGAAGGCGCCTACACGATCATGGCGCAGATCTCGACGCTGTACTACTTCGCCTTCTTCCTCGTCATCCTGCCGGTGCTGGGGCTGATCGAAACGCCCAAGCGTCTGCCGAACTCCATCACCGAAGCCGTGCTTGCCAAGAATGGCGGCAGTGGCGGGGCTGCGTCGTCGGCGGCCGCCTCACCAGAAACACGCGGCTGAGCGGCGCGACGGAAAGGATCTGAGATATGAAAAAGCTTCTTGCAAGCATCGTTCCGCTCGCTTTGGCAACCATGATTGGTGCCGGCCCGGCAGTCGCGGCGGAAGAGGAAGGCGGCACCCCGCATTACCCGATTCTGCACCCGAAAGAGCAGAGCTGGTCTTTTGCCGGACCCTTCGGGACCTATGACAAGGGTCAGCTGCAGCGTGGCCTGAAGGTCTATGTCGAAGTCTGTTCGGCCTGCCACTCGATGGACCTCGTCGCCTTCCGCACGCTGGATGCGCTTGGCTATTCCGAGGACCAGGTCAAGGCCTTCGCAGCCAATTACGAAGTCGAGGACGGCCCGAATGCCGATGGCGACATGTACACGCGCACGGCGGTCGGAACGGACTATTTCCCGTCACCGTTCCCGAACGCGGAAGCCGCTGCGGCCTCCAATGGTGGCGCAGCCCCGCCGGACTTCTCGCTGCTGGCCAAGGCGCGCTATGTCGAACGCGGTTTCCCGCAGTTCATCTTCGATGTGTTCACCGGCTACAATGAAAGCGGTCCGAACTACATCTATTCGCTGCTGACCGGCTACCAGGAGCCGCCGCATGGTGTGGAAGTGGCGGAAGGGTCCTATTACAACCCCTATTTCGTCAGCGGTCCTGCACTGGCCATGGCTCCTCCGCTTTCGGATGAGCAGGTGACCTATGATGACGGCGCGCCCGAGACGCTGGAACAGTATTCGCATGACGTTTCCGCGTTCATGATGTGGGCGGCCGAGCCGCACATGGAAGAACGCAAGCGCACCGGTTTCATGGTGATCCTGTTCCTGGCGATCTTCTCGACGCTGATGTACCTGACCAAGAAGGCCGTGTATTCCAACAAGGATCACTGAGCCTCAAGGTTTGAATCATTCTGATTGCGCCGCCTCCGGGCGGCGTTTTCATGTCCGGCGCAAGCCGCTTGCACCGCGCCACGCCGCATCGCAAGCTGAGATAAATTTGGGGACCACCACCATGACCGATCTTGAAAACGAACTGCGCGCTGCCATCCGCACCATTCCGGATTACCCCAAGCCGGGCATCCTGTTTCGTGACATCACCACGCTGCTGGGCGCGCCGCGGGCATTCCGGCGCTCGATCGACGAGCTGGTGCATCCCTATGCCGGCTTGCAGGTTTCCAAGATTGCCGGGATTGAAGCGCGCGGCTTCATTCTCGGCGGCGCCATGGCGCACCAGCTGTCGGCCGGTTTCGTGCCGATCCGCAAGAAGGGCAAGCTGCCGCATGACACGGTGCGGGTGGCCTACAGCCTCGAATATGGTGTGGATGAAATGGAAATGCACAGGGACGCTATCATGGAGGGCGAAAGCGTCATCCTGGTCGACGACCTGATCGCCACCGGCGGCACCGCGGAAGGTGCGGTCAAATTGCTGCGCCAGATGGGCGCCAATATCGTTGCCGCCTGTTTCGTCATCGACCTGCCCGATCTCGGCGGACGCAAGAAGCTCGAGGACCTCGGCGTGCAGGTGCGCACGCTGGTCTCCTACGAAGGCCACTGAGCCGCTCTCGCCTTCCGGGCGGGTTCTGGTGCCGCTTGGCGCCTGCTAGGCCGTGTCGCCTCCGGCGACGGGAAACTTGATCAGTGCGGCCGAATCGAAACTCATCACCAGTTCGCCATCCTTGTCGCAGGCCTCGGAGGTCAGTTCGAGGATCGACCAGCCCGGCCGCGAATTGAGCGGCCTGGTTCCGCGGATGGTGCGGGAGTAGAAGATCTCGTCGCCGGCATAGACCGGCTTGAACCATCTCAGATTGCGAAAGCCGGGCGAGGGGCCATATTCGGGCAGGCTGCGGCCTTCGGCGCGGGCGCGTTCCGCCTCGATGGCGTTGGACGCCAGATTGAGTTTCATCCAGGTGGCGGCGGTATGCCATCCCGAGGCGCACAGGCCGCCGAAAATGCTGTCCTTGGCGGCTTCCGGATCGACATGGAACCGCTGCGGATCGAAGCGGCGGGCAAAGTCGATGATCGCTTCGGCGGTGAAGACCTGGCTGCCCAGTTCCTTGCGCGTTCCGGGTTCGAAGACGGGGTCAATGATCATGGTCGGGCTGCCTCCGCGGCGCGCAGGCGCACCAGCACCGGGTTTTCCGATTCCAGCACGGTGTCGCCGCTCTGGTTTCTCAGTTCATGGCGCAGGCTGACAATGCCGACGCCGGGCCGGGATTTCGATTCGCGGGCATCGAGCACCCGCGTTTCGCCCGCCAGGACGTCGCCCGCCAGCACCGGTTTCCGCCACTTGACGAAATCGACCCCGGGAGCGCCTTCGGCAGCCGTGCGCAGCAGATAGGAGTCGGCCATCATCCGCATCATCATCGCGCAGCTGTGCCAGCCCGAGGCTGCCAGTCCGCCGAGGATGGAATTGCGGCCGGCCTCGGCATCGAGATGCATCGGCTGGGCGTCATATTCCATCGCGAAGGCGATGATGTCCTCGGCGGACACATGTTTCGGGCCGAGCGGGAACACGGTTCCGGGGCTCATGTCCTCGTAATGGAGGAGGTCATCCTTTTGCATGGATATCGGTCGCTTTCTCTGTGAGGCGTCTGAGGCCAATCTAGAGGGTTCCTTTTAGGTTTGAAAGGTTGCCTTTAGACGGAACTCGTCAATCCGCGCATTCGCCATCCTGACGCTGCGCGCGCGGATCCGTCAACTCCTGCCGGCCGCATGAGCGTTTGATCCCGGTCAAGGCGGGGCGGCTCATATGGCGTAGTGTCTATATGTTCGAAGGCGTGTCCGCCTGATGCTGAAAAGGAGCCCGAAATGTTGAAATCGAATGTCGGCACTGTCGACCGCGTCATCCGCATCCTGGCCGGAGTGGTCCTGCTTGCGATGTTCTTTGTTTATCAGGACGCTGCATGGCGATATTTCGCGCTGATCGGCATCATCCCGCTGTTCACCGGCCTGTTCGGCACCTGTCCGCTCTATTCATTGTTCGGACTGTCGACCTGCCCGGTCAAAAAGACCTGATCAGCCAGCATCGAGGCGCCGGTGCAGCCAGACTGACGGCCGAACGCAATCACCCCGGCGCAGCCTGTCAAAGGCCGTCCGGGGTGATAATTCGTGCTAAAGCACATTGCATTCAATCGTATTCATGCAATGTGCTTTAGGCTTTTGTTTTGGCGCGTGGTTTTTTCGAAAACCGGTTCCCACTTTTCGGAACACGCTTTATTGTCAGGTCTGGTTCAGGTGTTGAAGCGGAAGTGGATCACGTCGCCGTCCTGGACGACATATTCCTTGCCTTCGTCGCGCGCCTTGCCGGCTTCCTTGGCCGGAACTTCGCCGCCGAGCGTGACATAGTCGTCATAGGCGATGGTGAAGGCGCGGATGAAGCCGCGTTCGAAATCGGTGTGGATCACGCCCGCGGCGGCCGGGGCCTTGGTGCCGCGCTCGATGGTCCAGGCGCGGGTTTCCTTGGGGCCGACGGTGAAATAGGTGATCAGGTCGAGCAGGCTGTAGCCGGCGCGGATCAGGCGGTCGAGACCGGCTTCTTCTAGTCCCAGAGCCGCAAGATATTCCTGGCTTTCCTCGTCGGGCAATTGCGCCACTTCGGATTCGATGGCCGCGGAAACCACGATGCTTTCGGCACCTTGTTCGGCTGCCATCTTGGCGACGGCCTCGGTGTGCGCATTGCCGTCGACGGCATCGGCTTCCGAGACATTGCAGACATAGAGCACCGGGTGGGCGGTGAGAAGATTGAGGCCCCGGAGGATCTCGAGATCCTCGTCGGCCAGATCCTTGAGCATGGTGCGGACCGGCTTGCCGTCCTGCAGCAGCTTCAGCGAAGCTTCCATCATCGGCAGCACCGTCATCGATTCCTTGTCCTTGGAGGCGGCGCGCTTGCGGGTCTGTTCGGTGCGGCGCTCGAGGCTTTCGAGATCGGAGATCATCAGCTCGGTTTCGATGGTGTCGGCATCGCCGACGGGATCGATGCGGCCCTCGACATGGGTGATGTCGTCATCCTCGAAGCAGCGCAGTACATGGACGATGGCGTCGACTTCGCGGATATTGGCCAGGAACTTGTTGCCCAGGCCTTCGCCCTTGGACGCGCCACGGACCAGACCGGCAATGTCGACGAAGGCGATGCGGGTCGGAATGATTTCCTTGGAACCGGCCACTTCGGCGAGTTTCTTCAGCCGCGGATCTGGGACCGCCACTTCGCCGGTGTTGGGCTCGATGGTGCAGAACGGATAGTTTGCCGCCTGCGCAGCCGCCGTCCGCGTCAGCGCGTTGAACAGTGTGGACTTGCCGACATTAGGCAGCCCGACGATGCCGCATTTGAAACCCATGGGATTGGTGTCCTTGATGTAGATAGTTGCGGGCTTTGTATGGATGTGACGTGCCGCGTCAAGGGGCGAACAGGTGTTGGCGGCGCGCAGCAGCGCTAAAGCGATCCGATGGCGGCTTAAATGTCGCTCAGACGGCAAAGCCGGGACGAACGGCATCCGCGCGGGGCGGAGTGCCGAACTTGCGCGAATATTCGCGGCTGAACTGCGTGGCGCTTTCATAGCCGACCTCATAGGCGGCAGAGGACACGGACAATCCGTCGAAAGCGATCAGCCGGCGCGCTTCCATCAGGCGCATGTCCTTCTGGTACTGCAGCGGCGTGGTGCCGGTGATCTGCTTGAAATGGTCGTGAAACGACGACGGGCTCATGCCGGCTTCCTCGGCCAGGCCGGCGACCGTCAGGGGGCTGCGATAGCCGGTGCGGATCCTGCCGATGGCGCGTGAGATGCGGCTGGCATGGCTGTCGCGCTGCATCAACTGCCTGAGCATGCCGCCGTGGCTGGCCATCAACAGCCGGAAATGGATTTCCTTGAGGATCAGCGGCGCCATCACCCTTGCTTCAAGCGGATCGCCGACAAGAGCAAAATAGCGGCTCATGGCGTCGACCAGCGCTGCATCGGTGATGCTGGTGGCAAGTGCGCCGGCGCGGTGATTGCCGCGGGCCGTGTCGCCGATCTCTTCGCTGAGACCGCGCAGGATGGCAATGTCGAGAGCCACGATGATGGCCAGATAGGGGTGCTCCGGACTGGCTTCGGTCACCCGGGCGGCCACCGGCAGGTCATGGCTGACTATCAGCGACTGGCCCAGGCCGAACTCGGCCGAGCGCTCGCCGACCGCCACCTGCTTGCGGCCCTGCAGGTTTAGGCAGATGACCGGGTGGTAGATCGTCGCCTCGAACGGGCTCGGCTTGCTCTGCCGGTGTACGTAGAGACCCTCGATCCCGGTTTCCCGGCCCTTGGTCATGTCCGGGCCGTCTCCGATGTAATCATTCACCTGTTTCGCCAGATCGTGAACCGTCATGCGCCATGTCCTTTCGCTTTCCCAGCAATAGGCCAATCGCCCGGCGTGGTCACGTCTTGAACTGCGATTCTGGAGGATCGGGCAGAAGCTGTGGAGGATCCGGCAGGCCGGACCGGGGCGCTGCGGCTATCTTGCGCCCATCACAAACGCAGGAGACAGCCATGACCGACACAATCGCACTCATCACTGGCGGCAGCCGAGGGCTCGGCCGCAATGCAGCCCTTCACCTGGCCCGCAAGGGCGTCGGCATTGTCCTGACCTATCTCTCGCGCGCCGACGAGGCGGCTGCCGTGGTCGCGGAAATCGAGGCGCTGGGCGGCAAGGCTGCGGCGCTGCAGCTTGATGCCGGAGACACGGCACAATTTGCCGGTTTTGCCGGACAACTGGAAGGCACGCTCGACAGGGGCTGGGGAAGACAGACATTCGACTATCTCGTCAACAATGCCGGCATGGGCATCAATGCGGCATTTGCCGAGAACACGGAAGAGCAGTTCGACACGTTGATGAATGTCCATTTCAAGGGCGTGTTCTTTCTCACCCAGCGCCTGCTGCCTCTGATTGCCGATGGCGGACGTATCCTCAACGTCTCCACCGGGCTGGCCCGTTTCAGTGTGCCGGGCTTTGCCGCCTATGCAGCGATGAAGGGCGCCATCGAGGTGCTGACCCGCTACCAGGCCAAGGAGCTGGGGCCGCGCGGCATTGCCGTCAACGTGATTGCGCCGGGCGCGATCGAGACCGATTTCGGCGGCGGCGCGGTCCGCGACAATCCCGATGCCAATGCCTTTGTCGCCGGCGTGACCGCCATGGGCCGGGCCGGTCTGCCCGACGATATCGGCGGCGCCATTGCCAGCATCCTGCTTGGCCAGAACCAGTGGATGACAGCGCAGCGCATCGAGGTCTCGGGCGGCATGTATCTGTAGCGGAAAGAGGCCTTCAAGCCATTGCCGGCGGGGACGGGGCATACCCGTTTCCGCCGCAGCTTGCCGGTCAACCCGACGGAAAGGTTTGTGTGCGACCTTGCGCACTGTCAGATCTCGGAGAGGCCGTCATGGAAACCGAACTTGCCACCTGGCATTTTGTCGTCGCGGGCGTGATCTTTGCGATTTTCGGCGTGCTGGCCCACACGGTGCGGGCGGTGTTCAACGTGTTCCCGGACAAGCTGTCGGACACGCCGGCGGTCAATATCCTGGTCTCGAGCGATTACAGCTGGGGCGATTATCTCTGGGGCACCGAATTCGACGATGCCGGTTACTACCGCCTCGACAGTCTCAAGAACCTGCGGCTGTCGGTGGTCTTTTCCGTCATGGGCGGTCTTGGCGTCATGGTCCTGGTCGACGGCGCCGGGCTCGGCATTGCCACGCTGATCGAGGCCGGCATCAGCGGCTTTGTCGATCTGTTCTGGCAACGCATTGCCGAATTGTGATCCGGCAGCCTGCCCAATCACACCGGGCTCATTTTGACGCCCAATAGGCATCGGCCTTGCTGATGTAGCTGCCGCGATCTTCATTCCAGCGCTTGCGCACATCGGCGTTGTAATTGAGATAGAGCTTGCCGTCGGCAATGGTGAACTGCTCCGGCTCGACCGGGGCATTGTAGCCCTGGGACGCGCCATAGGCGCAATAGCCGCCATATTGCGGCGCGTATCTGGCCGGATCGGCCTGAAAAGCAGCCTTGTGCTCTGCCGAAGCAAACTGGTAGATGGCGCCATCATGGGTGGCGGTGATGTCCGGATCTCCCGGTACCGGCTTGCCTTGCGTGAAATAGGCGACGGGGTCATGGCCCTGGATGGCGATGCCGTGGAAGCTCAGATTGGTCTCACCGGCCATGGCTGCCCCGGTCAGGACTGCCAGCGCGAGCAAAGGCATGGCAATGGCCTTGCGTATGATCTTGAAAATGGACATGGCTCAACTCTCCCGTCGGTGTTTCATCAGCCTCAGGATAGCGAAAAGACCGTTCAAGCCGGAATGACGATTGTGTGAGTGGCTGCTCAGTCCTTGCCGAACAGCCGCTTCAGCATGTCGGCCATCGGGCCTGACGCCGGCAATGTCTTCGGCTGGGCCGAATTGCGGGCCTGGCGGATGTGGGATTTGCCGGCCGGGGCCTGTTTGCCGCCGGGCGAGGCCGGGGCTTTGGCGGGTTTTTCAGGCTTGGGGGCTGCGGTGCCGGTGGCGAGCGCGATCTTGTTGAAAAAGCCTGCATCGTCGCCCTTGGCGATCAGCTCGGCATGATCGGCGATGGCATCGAGCAGCGGCTGCAGCCAGTCCTGATCCGCCTTGGCGAAATCGCCCAGCACATGCGGATTGACGCGGTCCTTGTGGCCGGGATGACCTATGCCGATGCGGAGCCGCTTGTAGTCCTTGCCGCAATGGGCGTCGATCGACTTGAGCCCGTTATGGCCGCCATTGCCGCCACCGGTCTTGAGCTTGAGCTTGCCCGGGGCGAGATCGAGCTCGTCATGGATGACGATGATGTCGGCAGGCTTGAGCTTGTAGAACCGCATGGCTTCGCCGACGCTGTCGCCTGACAGGTTCATGAAGGTCATGGGTTTGAGCAGCAGGGCCTTCTCGCCGGCAAGGGTGCCTTCGGCGATTTCACCGCGGAATTTCTTCGAAAATCCGGAAAAGGAATGGCGGCGGGCAATTGCGTCCGCCGCCATAAATCCGACATTGTGCCGGTTCCTGGCATATTGGGGTCCCGGATTTCCAAGGCCTACGATCAGCAACATGGAACCTGTTCCTCAATAAAGTGCCAGGACAGCTTAATCTTCGCTGTCGCCTTCGGCTGCTTCGTCTGCAGCATCGTCTTCGCCAGCGGCATTGTCGTCGCTCTTCAGGCCGGCAGGCGATGCGATCGTGGCGATGGTGAAATCGCGATCGGTGATCGTCGGCTCAACGCCTTCAGGCAGCGTGACATGCGAGATGTGAATGCCGTCGCCGATTTCGAGGCCGGTGAGGTCGACCTGGATCGAATCCGGGATCGAATTGGCCGGGCAGTGGAATTCGACCGTGTGACGCACGACGTTGAGAACGCCGCCGCGCTTGAGGCCGGGGGACTTCTCTTCGTTTTCGAAGTGAACCGGAATGTCCACAGTCACCTGGGTGTTTTTCGACACGCGCAGGAAGTCGACATGCAGGACGAAGTCGCGCACGGGATCCAGCTGAATGTCCTTGGGCAGCACACTGTACTTCTTGCCTTCGACCTCAATGGTCGCAAGCGTGGTGAAGAAGCCGCCGGCATGCATCTTCTTGGTGACTTCATTGCGCGAGAGCGCGATGGAGACGGGTTCTTTCTTGTCACCATAGATGACGGCGGGAATCAAACCGTTGCGGCGAAGTTCACGGGCGGACCCCTTACCAACCCGTTCGCGCGCCTCGGCCTTAAGCTCATATGCAACATTGCTCATGGCAAGTCCTTTCGAGGTTCTAATCTGGGGCTGCTTTCCGGTGACAAGCTTGCGCTGGTCCCAAAAAACATCAAGCGCCGTTTCCGGCGCCTCATCCGCGTTGCCTCCAAGGGTGTCTGCACGGACGTGGCCGCTATAGCCGAGCAACCGCGCGATTGCAAGCTTTGGAGCGGGTGCGTTGTCATGGATGCCCGGCATCAGAATTCCGGTATCAACGGCAGGCCGGCCATCGAGCCGGCGAAGCTTGCCGTGACCAATATGGTGAACAGGATGGCAAAGACCCACACAGCGCGGGATGCCATTCTTTGCGGCAGCAGGGCAGTGGCGAGCAGGCCGGCAAGCGGAAGCGCATGCATGGCATGGGTGGCGAAGAAATGCGGCGCGCGCACGTCGCCCACTTCGCGCGACCAGCCCATGATCGGCACTGTTGCGCCGGAAACCGGCGTGCCGACCAGGTGGCCGGGCAGGGAGGCCATGGTTCCGGCAACCACCAGCGTCAGCGCAAAGGTCAGCACCAGGCCGAGCCAGATGGCGAGGTGCAGGGCGGGTGGCAGTCCGGTGCGCGAATTGCGCCGGATGGCAATGCCGTGAACAAGCGTCGCCGAGGTGAGCAGCACGGCGAACAGGCCCATGAGGCTGTAGATGCCCTGCATCACCGGCGTGCCGACGTTGAAATGGGAGGCGATGCCGAACATTGCGGCGCCGCTGATCCAGGCCAGTTCGGCAATGACGGCAAAGACGACCGTGGCGGAATAGAGCCGGTAGCTGCGCTGCGCGGTCAGTCCTGCGGGCAGCCAGCGGGCGAAAAAGGCCAGAGTCAGCAGGTACAGCGACAGGGCAATCTGGAACTTGACCGGTTTCAGCCAGACATTTTCACCGAGGAACTGTCGCTGGTCGAGCGCCATGGCCACCAGTGTCGGCGCCAGCGACAGGCCAATCAGCATTCCGGCTGCGGCAAACAGGGGCTCAGCATCAAACAGGCCCTTGTGTGAGGCCGGGCGGGAGAGGGGAGCAAATGCAATGTCGGTCATGCCAGACCTCCGGCGGTCTGTGTTGCAAAGCGGCCATGAACCAGCCGCAGGCCGAGAAAGACCAGGAGCCCGATGGGGCCGAACAGGAAGGTCAGCACCAGGCAGGGCAGCACCAGAAGATGCGGAAAGCCGGTGCGCCGCGCAGTACGGACCTCCCAGGCGCCAACGAAGAGATCGAAGGCCAGGTAGTGCAGCCAGCCGGCCAGGGCGACGGCGGGATTGGTAAAGAGCAGCATGACTTCGGCCAGGCTGTTGAAGCCGCCTTCGGCGCTCGACCAGTTGGCAAGGATGAGCGCGGTGTAGCCGAGCGAAAGGATGACCGGAATGACAAGACCGGCTGCAAGCTGGGTTAGCCGGGGCGCGAGGGGCGACGCGGCCAGGGCCAGCCAACCGGCCATTGCCAGCGGGCCTGAGAGTTGAAAGAGGGTATCGGGGTTCATGTGGAAATCTCCATCTGGACAGTGACTAGATTGAGGGTGAAGCCTTATCTTGTCGCTGTCAAGATAAATTTGACACTGTCCAGATGGCGCGCTAGTTTGCTGCCATGCTCAAGACAAAAGATAGCTATCATCATGGCGACCTGCGCGCGGCGCTGCTCAAGGCGGGAGAAGAGGTTCTGGCGGAATCCGGGATCGACGGGTTTTCCTTGAGAGCCGTGGCCAAGCGGGTGGGGGTCAGCCACTCTGCGCCGGCTCATCATTTCGGCGATGCCAAGGGGTTGCTCGATGCGCTGGCCACGGAAGGCTTCCGCCGGTTTCTCGCCGCCATGGAGGCGCGGCAAAAGGCGGAGACCAGCGGCGATCCGCGCCAGCAGGTGCTGGCGTCGGGGCTGGGCTATCTCGATTTCGCGGTCAGTTCGCCGGCCCTGTTCCGGCTGATGTTCGCGGCGGACAAATCCCACCAGAAGTCGGATGAGCTGACGGAGGCCGCCCAGGCTTCCTTTGTGCATCTGGCCGAAGGTGTTGCCCGGCTGCGCGGCGTCTCGCCCTTCGAGAATGCGTCGGCAATGACCGATGTGATGGCGATCTGGAGCATGGTGCACGGCTTTTCCGAGTTGTTCATCTCCGGCCGGCTTGGATATGACGACTGCAGGCCACCAGCGGACCGCGATGCCTTTCTGGTCGAAATCCTCGACCGGGCGATCGGCTGATGGGATCCGTTTCCGCCGGTCGTGTAAGGCCGGTTGACGCGGTCGGCTACCGTCTCTAGGCTGTCTGCACGGGGTTACGGGTGGACTCCCCGGTGCAGGCGCAAGCCCAAGCTCCGCCCTTCGTATTTATGCGAAGGGGACATCCATGTCCAAATCCATCTCGGCTCACGACCTGTCAAACCTGTCCGGCACCAATAACTGGCCGACGGTTGTTGCCGCCACACGCTGTTTCAAGTTCGAGGAAGAGGCCCGGTCGATTGCCGGATCGGTGTGGCGCGACCACATGCAGACCGAAATCTGGGGTCCGGACCTGGCCAGGCTCGGCAGGCCGATCGTGGTCTATTGCCTGCACGGCCACAATGTCAGCCAGCTCGCGGTGGCGCGGTTGCGGGCGCAAGGGTTTGACGCCCGGCACCTTGAGGGCGGGATTGATGCCTATGAGGCCGCCGGCGGGCTGGTGCTCAAACAGCGCGGGCCGGATGTGCCGCTGCTTCTGCCGCAGCCGACGCTCTGGATTACCAGCGAAAGGCCGGGGGGCGACGGCCTGGGTTTTGCCTGGCTGGTGCGCCGCTTCATCGATCCCTTGGCGCAGTTCCACTTTGTCGAGGCCGAATGGGTGGTCGATATTGCCGAGGAGATGGGGGCAATCCCGTTTGCGGTCGAAGGCGCGCGCAATTTTTGTCAAGTCGGGGAAACCTGCAGTGCCGACAAGCTGCTCGATCTGTTCGGCATCGAGGATCCGGCCTTGCGTCATTTCGCCCGCATTCTGCGCGGTGCAAGTGCCGGGGCGGACGAACCGCAATCGGCCGGCCTGCAGGCGATTTTGCGGGGATTGTCATCTTTGCAAGATGATGATCTGGCACAGCTTGAAAACTCCATGGTGATCCATGACGCGCTGTTTGCCTGGTGCCGTCACGCCACCCGTGAGACCCAGATCCGGACGACGGGGAAAGCTGCAGCATGAGTTTGATATCTTCTCCCTCCTGGTCCGAGATGTTTCGCGTCTTCGGGCGGATCGGGCTGCTGTCATTCGGCGGCCCCGCCGGGCAGATCGCGCTGATGCATCGCGAACTGGTCGAAGAACGCAACTGGCTGGATGAGCCGCGGTTTCTGCACGCGCTGAATTTCTGCATGCTGCTGCCCGGGCCCGAAGCGATGCAACTGGCCACCTATGCGGGCTGGTTGCTGCGCGGCGTGCGCGGCGGGCTGCTGGCCGGTCTGCTGTTCATTCTGCCCGGCTTCGCGGTGATCATGGCGCTGTCGGCGGTCTATTTCCGCCATGGCGACCTGCCGGTGGTGGCGGGCGTGCTGTTCGGGCTCAAGGCGGCGGTGCTGGCCATTGTCGTCGAAGCCCTGCTGAGGGTGTCGAAACGGGCGCTCAAGACCCGGCTTGCCTGGGGGCTGGCGGTGCTTGCCTTTGTCGCCATCGCCTTTCTCAAGCTGCCTTTCCCGCTGATCGTGCTCGGCGCGGGGCTTATCGGCATTCTTGCGTCCCATTCGAGTATGGCAGGGAAGGACGAGGCCGCAGCGGCTGCGGTCGATCAGGGGCCGGCAGTCATGCTGCCGGGCCTGACCGGGCCGACCTTGCGCACCGTCGGCATCTGGGGGGCGGTCTGGCTGGCGCCGCTGGCGTTGCTGCTTGCCGTGCCCGGCCTGCCGCAGACCTTTGCGGCGATGGCGGAATTTTTCTCCAAGGCGGCGATCGTCACCTTCGGCGGCGCCTATGCGGTGCTGGCCTATGTCGGCCAGCAGGCGGTCGAAGTGCATGGCTGGCTGGTGCCGGGCGACATGCTGGCAGGGCTGGGGCTGGCGGAAACCACGCCCGGGCCGCTGATCCTTGTGCTGGTGTTTGTCGGTTTTCTCGGCGGCGCGCGCGAGGCGGGGCTGGATCCGATGACGGGCGGGTTGATCGGCGGATCGATCGCGCTGTTTTTCACCTTTGCGCCGTGCTTTTTATGGATTTTCGCCGGCGCGCCGCATATCGAGCGGCTGCGGTCGGTCAGGTGGCTGTCAGCCGGGTTGTCGGCGATCACCGCTGCCGTGGTCGGCGTGATTTCCAACCTGGCGGTGTGGTTTGCGCTGCACGTGCTGTTCGGTTCCGTTGGAGCGAGGGTGGTCGGGCCGTTGACGCTGCCCGTGCCGGCGCTCGCTACGCTCGATGTCGCAGCGCTGGCCATCGCGCTGGGCGCGGGCGTGGCGCTGCTGCGCTTTCATCTCAATCTGTTTGTCGTGCTGGGCGCTGCGACGCTTGCCGGCGTCGCGGTCATCATGGTCGCCTGAATGGCGGCCGGTGTCAGTCGAACAGGCTCGACACCGACTGTTCAGCCGCGGTGCGGTTGATGGCTTCGCCGATCAGCGCATCAGTCGACAGCACGCGGATATTGGGTGCGTTCTGGATTTCCTGTGTCGGCTGAATCGAGTCGGTGATGACCAGTTCCTTGAGTTTCGAAGACGAAACGCGCGCCACGGCGCCGCCCGACAATACACCATGGGTGATGTAGGCGGTCACGGATTTGGCGCCATTGTTGAGCAGCGCTTCGGCGGCGTTGCACAGGGTGCCACCGGAATCGACGATGTCGTCGATCAGGATGCAGTCCTTGCCGTCAACTTCACCGATGATGTTCATGACTTCGGATTCGCCGGGACGGTCGCGGCGCTTGTCGACGATTGCAAGCAGCGAGCCCAGGCGTTTGCCGAGCGCACGGGCGCGGACCACGCCGCCAACGTCAGGTGAGACCACCATGACATTTTCCAGCTCGTAATGGGCCTTGATGTCACGGGCAATCACCGGAATGGCGAACAGGTTGTCGGTTGGAATATCGAAGAAGCCCTGGATCTGGCCTGCGTGCAGGTCAAGCGTCAGCACCCGGTCGGCGCCGGCTTCGGTAATCAGATTGGCCACCAGCTTGGCCGAGATCGGCGTGCGGCCCGAGGCGCGGCGGTCCTGACGGGCATAGCCGAAATAGGGCAGCACGGCCGTGATCCTTCTGGCTGATGATCGCCGGAAGGCGTCGATCATGATCAGCAGTTCCATCAGGTTGTCATTGGTCGGGTAGGAGGTGGACTGGAGGATGAACACATCCTCGCCGCGCACATTTTCCTGGATTTCGACAAAGATCTCCTGATCGGCGAAGCGTCGGACGCTTGCCTTGCCCAAGGGCACATTGAGATAGTTGCAAATGGACTCCGCCAAACGTCGGTTCGAGTTTCCCGCGAAAACCTTCATTTGGGACCGCCTGTTTTTTCCGGCCGCGTCACGCCATGTGCAGGGTCGCTCATGGGGACGGGGCGCCAACCCGTTGGCCCGCGTTTTAGCGGGGCTTCCGATGATTGCAAGCACGCATCGGCGATGTGCGCTATTTTTCTGTTAATTCGCAGGGGTTTCTTATCGGCAAATGCGGATGCCGCGGTTTTGGCTGCAGCCATGGGGCGCATCGGCTCGGGAGGCGTATCGCAGGTAGATCCGCCTCAAAGGCCGCGCCAGGAGACGTAATCGGCAATCGAACGGGCGGCGATCCGCTCCATCACGTCGGCGGGCACGGACGCCCGGGGATCACCGGCGCCGCCGGGGAAACTTTCCTGGCCCTGGATCCGGTGCAGGCGCGCACCGGCGGTGTCGAGCACGTCCCAGACGTAAAACACCGTTGTCTGGCCGTTGAAATTGTCCGCCGAGAAATATCCCTTCAGGACATGGTCGCCGCCGGTATCGGAGGCGCTGAGAATGGCCAGGCCGCGATTGCGGGCCTCGACGGCGAGTTGCCGCGACAGGGGCGTCACCGCATTGACCGGCGCGCCGATCACCGGGGTGAACCGGATCCGGCCGCGCAATTGACCCGCGGGGGCGGAAACCGTCTGTCCTGCGGTTGCGCCCGGAGTCGGTGCGCCCGGCGCCGTGCCTTGTCCGGCCGGAAACACCTCGGTGCCGGCGGAGGAGGGCGCATCCGTGTTTGCGGCAGCGGCCTGCTGGTCCCCCGGAATTGGCTGAAGCGTCTGCTCTGTGCTGTTGCAACCGGCAACCACAATGACCAATGCGCATAGAGCGCCCATGATTTTGATGGTTTTTATCATGTTCCCCGCCGTTTCCCCCCTGTTATGAAATCCCGGAGGCAAGCCTGTCAATCTCTACCGGTTCCGCTGCGGTTTGACACGCAGGCGGAATCGGCAGGATCAGGCCCTGGAGTGCCGCTATGGAGCGATGATCAGGTCCAGTGATTTGGCAGAGAGCGATTCCGGCTCATCCGTTGTGGTCAGATAGGTCTGCCCCAGTGTCATGGCCGTTCCGGCCTCGGAATCCATGATGATCATGTGCACGAAGAGGGTCATGTCGGGCTCGATCTCGCGCGGATTGCCAGCATGAAACATCTGGTGCTCCATCCAGCTCGGCGTGAAGCGGGCGCCCAGCGAGTAGCCGCAGGCATTGAGCCGGTGCCGGGTCAGGCCGCGAGCATCCATGACTTCGGCATGGGCATCGAAGACCTGGCCGAATGTGGTGCCGGGCCGGAGGATGGCGGTGATGGCGTCGAGCGACGCGCGGCAGGCCTCGTAGAGTTCGATGTGGCGCAGGGTCGGCTCGCCGATCACCACCGTGCGCATCATGGCGACATGGTAATGGGCGAAGGTGCCTCGCCCATTCCAGCGTCAGCTGGTCATTGTCGGTCAGTTTGCGGCGGCCGGCCTTGTAGCGGCACAGCAGCGCGTCCTCGCCCGAGCCGATGATGAACTCGTTGGCCGGGTAGTCGCCGCCGCCGGAAAACACCGCCCCCTGCATGGCGGCAAGAATGTCGGCCTCGTCGGCGCCGGGCTTGATCAGGGGCAGTGCCGCATCAAGCGCGGCATCGGCCAGGCCTGCAGCGCGCCTTACATGGGCGATTTCCGCCGGGCTCTTGATCAGCCGCAGACGGCTGACCAGGTAGGACTGGTCCACCAGTTCGGCGAAGCTCTGCAACTGGTTGTCGAGCTTGCGGCAATTGGCGCCGGTCAGGCCGTGGGTGTCGTATTCCACGCCGATGCGCTCGCCGAGCAGGTCGAGATCGGAGAGCAGGTTTTTCAGATCCAGCGCCGGATCGGCCTTGGTCCGGTCGGTCCAGACCACGATGTTTTCGATGATCGAGGTCTGGCGGGCCTGGCGCAGGTCGGCAGAGCGGGTCAGCAGGTTCATGCTGCCATCGGCCTTGACCACGAGGCACTGGAAGAAACAGAAGCCGAATGTATCGTAGCCGGTCAGCCAGTACATGCTCTCCTGGGCGAACAGCAGCATGGCGTCGAGTTTTTCCTCCCGCATGCTGGCCAGCAGCTTGTCCAGACGGGCGGCGTATTCCTCGCGTTCAAAATGCAGGGCCATGGGCGTCCTCCTTGATGGCGATGGCGGAGATTTGTCGTCCGTAATCGGGTTCATTGCGATGGGTGGCGCGCCGGTAGGAATACCAGGCGGCTTCATCGGCATAGGTGCAGTCTGCGACCATGTCGGCGGTGAGCCCGGCGGCGCGCAGCCGGTCGAGCGTGAACTGCCTCAGGTCGAACAGCGCGTGGTCGTCTCTGGCCGATGGCCGGAAGTAGATTTCGAAGGCGGGATCGCGATCGACGAACCGGTTGATGAATTCCGGACCGACCTCGTAATTGGGCTGGCTGATCGACGGGCCGAGCACCGCCACGATCCGTCCGGGGTCCGCGCCGAGCGTCTGCATGGCTTCCACCGTGCTTTCAAGAACGCCGTCAAAGGCGCCGCGCCAGCCGGCATGGGCCGCGCCGACGACGCCGGCGTCCGGATCGGCAAACAGCACCGGTCCGCAATCGGCCGTCAGCACCCCGAGAACCAGGCCCGGCGTGCTGGTGACCAGCGCGTCGGCCTGCGGCCGTTCGGCGCGGTTTTGGGCCGTGGCGATGTGAACCCGTGGCGAATGGACCTGGTGCAAGGTGACCAGGCGGTCGGGTTCCATGTCGAACCAGCGACTCACCCGCGCCCGGTTTTCCTCGATATGGGCGCGGTTGTCGTTCGATCCCAGCCCGACATTGAGGCCGCGGTAAAGCCCTTCGGACACGCCGCCGCTGCGGCTGAAGAACCCGTGGGAGACCCGATTGCCCGAGGATGCGCCATCCAAAAGTGCGCTCCGCACCGGGTTTGGTGCGCGGCGGTCAACCTTCATGATCTGGTCCTCCCCGGGCCCTGGGGGGCCGAATCCGCAGATTCTGCTTGTCTGTCGGCGAATGGTGACCCGCCGGCACGGTGTCTGTCAATTCTTCCACTCAAGCGGAATGTGGATCGAATGGCGCTATCCGCACCGGGCTGCCGCTGATGGCGAGCACCTTGAACAGCGCTCCCATGCGGGCTTCGCCCTCGCCGGCAAGCCGGTTGACGGCGTCGCTGATGGTGGCCTGGGTCAAGGAGTCGCGGCCCGCACCCAGTGCGCCGGCGCGCTCGACCAGCCCCAGCCCGACAAGGAATTCGCCCTGGCTGATGGCGCGGTGGACAAAGGCGCCGGCCTGGCTTGCGGCTTCCCCGAGCGCCTGGAAATCGACATGGCTTGTCAGGTCGGCCTCGCCGGGGCGGGCCAGCGGCGGGTCGTAATCATGCCGGTAGACAGCCTGCAGAGTGTCGCCGAAGCCGGTGACCAGATGGCCGTAGTCAATGACCAGTGCGGAGCCGCCGTCGCGGACGATCCTGGCGGCAATTGCCTGCATGATGGCAGAGCGGGCCGGCGACAGCTCGAAGACTTCGCCGTCGGGGACTCTCGCCTCATCCACCGGCAACAGGGACGCGTCGAAGCCGCCGGGCCCGAGCCCGAAGGTCAGCTTGCCGGTGTCGTCGAGCCCGACCATGCGTTCGCGGAAGCCCTGCGGGGTCTTGACGAACTGGTGGATCGGGATCGCGTCGAACAGTTCATTGGCGACCACCAGGGTAAATCCCGATGGGATCTCCTCGATCATCGAATGCCAGGTAATGCGCTCCTTGATCTGCACCAGTGTCTGGCGCTGAACATTGCGCAGCCGCTTGCTGGTCTCGACCATGTGAATGCTGGCGGCAGCCTCCATGTCCGGCGCCAGGCGGGCGATCACCCGCATCGCGTCGGACATCAGCGTGCCGCGGCCCGGGCCGATTTCGGCAATCCGGACCGGTGTCGGCGAGCCCTGAGCCTGCCAGGCATGGACCAGCCAGACGCCGATCATTTCGCCAAAGAGTTGCGAGACCTCGGGCGCGGTGATGAAATCGCCCGAACGGCCGAAAGGCTCGCGGTTCTGGTAGTAGCCGTGGTCGGGATCACCCAGGCACAGCGCAAAATAGTCCGAGATGCGCAAAGGGCCTGACTGCTCGATCAATCTGGTGATCTTTTCTGCAAGCGGGGTCATCGCCGGGCCCTCCCAAACCTGTCTAAGCGCCCGCATTGGCGCGCGACCTTGCGGTGGATATGGCCCAGAGGCCGACGGCCAGCATCGGCAGCGACAGGACCATGCCCATGGTCAGCCAGTCACCGGCGAGGTATCCGATCTGCACATCCGGCTCGCGGAAGAACTCGACAATGATGCGCGACACTGCGTAGCCGCTGATGAAGGCGCCCGAGACCAGGCCGGGCCGCTTGAAGGCCTGATGCCGGTAGATCAGCCAGGCCAGCGCCGCCAGCAGCACGATGCCCTCGAGCCCTGCCTCGTAGAGCTGGGTCGGGTGCCCGGGAAACGGCCCGCCCGTGGGAAACACGACCGCCCAGGGCACATCGGTCAGCTTGCCCCAGAGTTCGGAATTGATGTAGTTGGCCAGACGGCCGAAGAGCAGGCCAACAGGGACCACGGCGCAGACCACGTCAAACAGGTTGAACAGCGGAATGCCCCGTTTGCGGGCAAACATGATCATGGCGACAAGCGTGCCGAGCAATCCGCCATGGAAGGACATGCCGCCGTTCCAGATCTCGAAAATGCGGGCCGGGTTGGCCGAGACGGCGGCGAGATCGTAAAACAGCACATAGCCGATGCGGCCTCCGACGACGATGCCGACCGTGGCCCAGACCAGGAAATCATCGAGATCGAGCGCGGTCATGCGCGGCCCGCTTGCCGGCCAGAGCCGGGCATTGTCGACCAGCCGCCGGGCATAGCGCCAGCCCAGCAGAATGCCGGTCACATAGGCCAGGCCATACCAGCGGATCTGCAGCGGTCCGAGTGCGAAAATCACCGGATCGATGTCCGGGAAAGCCATCAGCGACAACAGCGGTGCGATCAATTCCAAGGCGGCTTCCTTCCTGTCGGGTGCGCGGCCAGGGCGCGTGCCCGGAATTCTTGTCACGGCATCTGGGCCTTTTTCGGCCCGGCGGTTGTACGAATTGTTGCTGTGACATGGCATACGAGCTTTGCGCAAGCCTTGCGGGGTTGCGGTTTGGCTTGCAACTGAACGCGCGAGTGCTTACCTCAGAAAGACAAAATGCGCTCACGCGGCAGCACCGGACCCGGCCCGCGAGAGGCTTGCAACAGGCCCGACGCGGGCCCGAAACAGGGATGAAGACGATGAACAGCGGATCGAACCGAATTCTTGACGAACTGGCAAAGCTGATGACCGATGCGGCGGGTGCGGCACAGGGTGTACGACGCGAAGTCGAAACCGGCATGCGCAGCCAGCTCGAGCGGCTGCTCAACTCGATGGACCTGGTCAAGCGGGAGGAATTCGAGGCGGTTCGCGACATGGCGATCAAGGCGCGCGAGGAAAATGACGCGCTGTCGGCAAGGCTCGATGCGATGGAGCAGAAGCTGTCCGAAAAACCTGCCGCGGCAGGCAAATCCTCCGCTTCCAAGCCGGCGCCATCGACGAAGGCCTGACGGGCCGGTTTATCCCACTTTTTTTGCACAGGTTATCCACCGGACCGCGAGGCTCAAAAAGCCTTTTGCGTGAGTCAGTTATGAGTCACGGCGGAATCGGATTGGGAGCTTGGTCCACAGGTTGTCCCTGACTAAATGCAGTCGGGGGGCTGGCGCTCGGACTCTGCATTTATACACTGATTCTAAATGATGATTCGGAATGGGCAGCAAAAAGCCCCGCCGGGAACCGCAACTGCAGGTGCCCGTCAACAACGGTTGAATCATGCGAGAAAGACGTTTTTGCCTGGCACCGCTCACTGCGGTTCGCGGGCGCTTTGTTAAAGACTAGGTGGGGCATGAATCTCAGCAATATCGAATTCGAACGGCACTCCAATCCGGTAGACATGATCGAATTCGTGGCGGCGGCGAATGATTGGACATTTGAACGATCCGGCGAGCACGAGATCGCAATGACCGTCGAGGGCCATTGGACGGATTACCATGTCTCGTTTTCCTGGATGGAAGATTGCGAAGCGCTGCACATCGCCAGCGCCTTCGACATCAAGGTGCCCGAGGTTCGTGTCACCGAGGTGATGAAGCTTCTGTCGCACGTCAATGGCCAGGTGCTGATGGGGCATTTCGACCTGTGGCAACATGAGCATGTCATCCTGTTCCGGCAGTCGCTGCTGCTGGCCGGCGGCGCCGAACCGACCAACCGCCAGGTCGAGGTGCTGTTGTCGAATGCGCTGGATTCCTGCGAGGCCTATTTCCAGGCCTTCCAGTTCGTCGTCTGGTCCGGCATGGATGCGCAGTCGGCGGTAACCGCGGTGATGTTCGAAACCCGCGGCGAGGCGTGAGATGATTTCTGCAGCCAACCCCCTGGTTCTGGTCGGCGCCGGCAATATGGGCGGCGCCATGCTCAATGGCTGGCTTGAGGCAGGCACCGATCCGGCAACGATCGTGGTGCTCGATCCGAAACCGTCAGGGGCAATGGCGGCGCGGCTGGCTGCGGCCGGGGTGCGCTGTGAAGCGTCCGCGCCGGAAGGACTGGTTGCGGGCATCCTGATGCTGGCGGTCAAGCCGCAGATCATGGACGCCGTGCTTCCGGGACTGACCGGCCTGGTCGGGCCCAAGACGGTCAGCCTGTCGATCGCGGCTGGCAAGACCATCGCCTATTTCGAGGAACGGCTCGGCGGTGCGGTGGTGCGGACCATTCCCAACACGCCGGCCATGGTCGGCCGCGGCATCACCGGCGCGGTCGCCAATGCCGCTGTCAGTGCCGAAGCGAAAGCCGAAATCGACACATTGCTGTCGGTCTGCGGCCCGGTCGAATGGGTCGAGGACGAGGCGCTGATCGATTCGATCACGGCAGTGTCGGGCAGCGGCCCGGCCTATGTGTTTTACGTTGTCGAGTGCATGGCGGAGGCGGGACGCAAATGCGGCCTGCCGGCGGACCTCGCCATGCGCCTGGCGCGCGCGACGGTGACGGGTGCAGGTGAACTGATGCACCAGTCGCCGGACGACGCGGCAGTCCTGAGGCAGAATGTCACTTCGCCCAACGGGACGACGGCGGCAGCCCTGGCCGTGTTGATGGCCGAGGACGGCCTCCAGCCGGTATTTGATGCGGCGCTGCAGGCTGCGGCTGATCGCTCGCGCGAACTTGCCGGCTGACAGGGAGGCTTTTCGATGAGCGAAACAATCAGCTTTGCCGATTTCGAGAAGGTCGATATCCGCACCGGCACGGTGGTTGCGGCGGAAGTCTTTCCGCAGGCGCGCAAGCCGGCGTTCAAGCTGCGCATCGATTTCGGCCCCGAGATCGGCGAGAAGAAATCCTCGGCGCAGATCACCGAACATTACACGCCCGAATCACTGGTGGGACGCCAGGTGATGGCCGTGGTCAATTTCCCGCCGCGCCAGATCGGTCCGTTCATGTCGGAAGTGCTGACCCTCGGCTTTCTCGATGCGAATGGCGCCGTGGTGCTGGCCAGCGTCGACAAGACCGTCGCGGATGGCTCGCGCCTGATGTGACCGCCTGCCGGCGCTTGCGAGCCGGGTGGTCCGGATCCCAGGCCGGTGACATGTCCTTCACAACGTTTTCAAATACTTAACCGAATGTTCAGGCGTAAGCCCTGACCGGGTGGTTGGCGCGGCGATGGCTGTTGGCGCGTGCGCTCGCCACGGCTCTCCGCCGATTGCACAACGTGAACCGAGCCCGGGTGCCGTAATGCCATTTCTGTGGCTAAAAAATGTTCATAATGCTTCGAATGCACAGGAATTTCCCTTGATATTGCCGCCCATGAGTGGTTAATAAATGTTAACAAATGGGATTCTTGAAGTGTTCAAAACGTTCTCTGATAATTTTCGTCGGGCAAAAAATGGTGAACCCGCCCCGACGGAAGCTGAAAAGCAGGCCGTTGAAGGTGATCCGAAAATTATGCAGCAGATCGCCGAGTTTGAAGAGGCGCTAAGCAATATAGCGCAGGTGCCGGAGCTTTTTAGCAAGATTATCCCGAGCGTCACCGATCTGGGCGCGCAGTTAAAGGATTCCCGGGAGCGTTATTTCTTCTTTGAGGAACTCTACAAGGAAGAGCAAAGCAAATACAACAATGCCAGCTCCGATCTTGCGACCCTCAAGGGCGATTTCGAGCGGCTGGATTACAGCTTTCAGCGCGAAAAATCGGCGCATTCGGCCCAGAGACAAAAATCCATCGAGCAGGAAAGCGCGCTGTCGGATCTCCGCATTCTCAATGCCGAGCTCGATTCGCGCCTGAGCCGTCTTGAGCCGATGGCGCGCGAGCTGAAAATCACCAAGGACACGCTTCTGGCACAACTGGAAAAGCACCAGGAACAGAAGGAAATATCCGACAAGACCGCGTCCGAATACAAGGGCGAGCTGATCAAGCTCAAGGAGCAGATGGCGAAGCTGCTGGAGGTCAACAGCAATCTGGCGACCACCAAGCAAAACCTTACCGATCGCATCAACCAGTCGACCAAGGACCTGTTTGCGCGGGATGCCACCGCAGCAGGCCTGCGCGAGCAAATCGCGGCGCTGACGGCGAAACTGAAGCGCGAGACGATCGTGTCGAATTCGCTGCGCGTCGAGAACGAGCAGCTGATCAAGGACCGCGAAGACGCCAAGGCGCAGAACGAAAGCCAGCTCGAAGCCGCGCGCGGACGCTATCGCGTGATCGAGCGGCTGCTTGAGGAATCGCGCGTCCGCTACCAATCGGAATCGCAGATGCTCAACGCCATCCGCCGCGAGAAGAACCAGCGCGATTACGACATCGTTCAGCTTGGCGCGACCATTGCCGCTGCCAAGGAGGAGATCGGCGATCTTCGCCGGCAGTCGCTTTCCAATGGCGAACTGGTCAGCGAACTGCGCCAGAAGAACACCGCCGAGATCGAAAAGCGCCGCAAGATCGAGATCCAGCTGGAAGTTGCCAATGAAGAGAACTCCAAGCTCGATGCGGCCAGCAAATCCAACTCGGTGCTGATGGAAAACGACCGCCTGCAATACGAAACCACGATCAACGAATTGCGCGGTTCGATCGAGGCTCTGGAAGACGAGAACGAGCGCATGCGCTCGGAACTGACCGGATACCGCTTCACGCATCGCGACAGCGATCCGGAGGGGGAAACCTCACCCGAGGCCAGCGGCACGGTCGTGAGCATCACCCGCAACTGACCACGGCACCCATCGCCCCGGCTTCCGGGCTGACCTTGTCACACCAAGCGCCTTTGTCCTTGTATGTGCATCGCGGATGCCGCGCGGGTGAGGGCGGGACGGGTGGTCCCTGCCATGCGCATCTGATTCCATGATTTCCTGACCATTCAGACGCTTTTTGGACATCGCCAGTCAGACACATGCGGATGGCGCAAAAGCCGACGGCTGCGCTGTCAGCAAACGCCCGGCGGATGGAGGGGCTAAACCGGCAGGCGGATGGTGGCGCGCAATCCGCCTTTTTCGCTGTCGGACAGGGTGACGTCGCCGCCATGGCTGCGGGCGATGTCGCGCACGATCGCCAGGCCGAGGCCGGTGCCCGATTCGTCCTGGTTGCGGGCTGCGTCGAGCCGGTAGAACGGCCGGAACACGTCTTCGCGCGCCTCTTCGGGAATGCCGGGGCCGTCGTCGTCAATGGCAATGGTCAGCCATTTGCCGCGGCTCTGGGCGTGAATCGACACTTCGTCGCCATGCCGGCAGGCATTGGAGACCAGATTGGTCAGAAGCCGGGCGAAGGCATTGGGCCGGACATTGATCTCGTCAGCCCCTTCCACCGATACCGTGACCGTGGCGCCGCGCAGGCGGCCGTCGGCTGCGACCTTTTCGACGACGCTTTTCAGGCTGACGGTGCCGACATCCTCCTCGGCTTCGCCGCGGGCGAAGGACAGATAACTGTCGAGCATCGACTGCATGTCGTCGATGTCCTTGTTGAGGTCATCGAGTTCGGGGCCGTCGCTGACCAGCGCCAGTTGCAGGCGGAAGCGGGTGAGGATGGTGCGCAGGTCGTGGCTGACACCGGAGAGCATGGCGGTGCGCTGCTCGAGCTGGCGTTCGATGCGTTCGCGCATCTTGATGAAGGCAACGCCGGCGCGGCGCACCTCGTCGGCGCCGCGGGGCCGGAAATCATCGGGCATGCGCTGGCCCTTGCCGAAGCTTTCGGCCGCTTGCGTCAGTTTCAGGATCGGCCGGATCTGGCCGCGCAGGAACAGGATGGCGATGACCAGCAGCACCAGCGAGGTGCCGACCATCCAGAGCAGGAAGATATGGGTGTTGGAGGCGTAAGCCTGGCTGCGCTTGGCAAAGACGCGAAGAATCTTGTCATCGAGCTTGATCCGGACCTCGACGATGTTGGAATTGCCGACTGTGTCGATCCAGAACGGCAGCCGGATCTGGCGGGTGATTTCCTCGGACAGGATCTGGTCGAGAATCGAGAAGAACGGTTTTGGCCGCGGGGCGGGCAAGTCGCCGGGCGGTTCGATGGCGATGTTGAGCTCAAGCCGTTCGCGGGCGATGCGGATGATGTCATTATAGGCCGCGTCCTGCGGGAAGGTGTCGAGCACGTCGATGATGGCGGCGATGTCGCGGGTGACGGCCATGGACAGCCGCTGGGTCACGGTCTGCCAGTGCCGCTCCATGAAGACGAAGGCGATCACCGATTGCAGCAACACCATCGGAATGATGATGATCAGAAGCGCGCGGGCATAGAGCCGCGTCGGAATCCGCTTGGTGAACCAGCGCGTGAAGCGGCGGAATCCGTTGGGCGGATACCGTTCATATTCGCGGCGAATGGAATCCATGCTGGTCATGCTTTGCCGCCTCACCCTCGGCTCGTCTATAATGTGGCGGGAACACCCGCCTGCTCGCTTATAGCGTCAGCAGGGGGCACAGTGCTAGGGTTCGGGGGAAGCATCGGCGCAAAAGACGCGGCACAGGCTCGGGCGCAGTACTATTGGTCTTTAGTCGAAGAAGTCTCTGGGTTGTATTATCCCCGTTGTTGCTGAATATTCTCTACGTCGAACGTTGAATGCCAACCAATTGGGAGGATTGGATATGCAGAATCAAAACGATAAGTCGGTTTCGAGAAGGTCCTTTTTGAAAAAGGGATCGATGCTGGGCGGTGTCGCCGCTGCAGGCGCCCTGTCGGCGCCGGCGGTGCTGGCGCAGGCGCCGCTGGTTGTGAAGATGCAGTCCTCTTGGCCTGCTTCCGACATCTGGATGGATTTCGCCCGCGAATACATCACCCGTGTGGAGGAAATGTCGAACAACCGCATCAAGGTTGACCTTCTGCCTGCCGGCGCCGTTGTCGGCGCGTTTCAGGTGATGGATGCGGTCAATGACGGGATCATCGATGCCGGCCATACCGTTTCGGTCTACTGGTACGGCAAGTCCAAGGCGGCTTCGTTCTTCGGGACCGGCCCGGTCTTCGGCGGATCGGCTACGACCATGCTCGGCTGGTTCTATCAGGGCGGCGGGCAGGAACTCTACCGCGAACTGACCCAGGATATTCTGGGCCTCAATGTCGTCGGCTTTTACGGGTTCCCGATGCCGGCCCAGCCTTTCGGCTGGTTCAAGGGCGAGGTCAACACCGTCGCCGACATCAAGGGCTTCAAATATCGCACGGTCGGCCTGGCGGCAGATCTGCTGCAGTCCATGGGCATGTCGGTGGCGCAGTTGCCCGGCGGCGAAATCGTTCCGGCCATGGAGCGCGGCGTGATCGACGCGTTCGAGTTCAACAACCCGTCATCCGACAGCCGCTTCGGCGCGCAGGACGTGGCCAAGAACTATTATCTGTCATCCTATCACCAGGCGTCCGAATCCTTCGAGTTCTGCTTCAACAAGGACTTCTGGGACGATCTCGAGCCCGATCTGCGGGCGATCATGCAGTACTCGGTCGAGGCTGCATCGACGTCCAACACCGCGCTGGCGATGAAGGAATATTCGACCGATCTGCAGAAGCTGCAGTCCGAATCGGGTGTCACCGTGCATCGCACGTCGAAGGAGATCCTCGCCGCCCAGCTCGACGCATGGGACGGCCTGATCGAGGAGCTCGGCAACGACGCCTTCATGAAGAAGATCATGGACAGCCAGCGCGCCTGGGTCGAGCAGGTCGCCTATTACGAGCTGATGAACGCTCCCGATCTGGGCCTGGCCTATGACCACTACTTCCCGGGCAAGCTCAAGCTCTGAACCGGGTGGGTTGTGATTGCTGAACTGATCCGGCGGAATTCGCTCCGCCGGATCATTCGTGCAAGGGAGAGTAGCTGATCATGATTCAATATATCCGTTTTGCCGACACCTTGTCGGCGGCATTCGGCAAGGCCTTCGCCTGGCTGATCATCCTCATGGCCTGCGGCACCGGCTTTGAAGTGGTATCCCGTTACCTCTTCAATGCACCCACGCCCTGGGCACTCGATGTTTCATTCATCATGTACGGATCCCTGTTCATGATGGGCGGCGCCTATACGCTGTCGCGTGGAGGGCATGTGAGAGGCGATTTTCTCTACCGGCTCTGGCGTCCGCAGAACCAGGCGAAGCTGGATCTGGTGCTCTATATCCTGTTCTTCTTTCCCGGCGTCACCGCGCTGATCATTTCCGGCTGGAAATATGCGTCCCGCTCCTGGGGCTACAGCGAAGTCAGCGTCAACAGTCCCGCGGGCATTCCGATCTACCAGTTCAAAACGGTGATCGTGGCCGCAGGCATATTGCTGTTCCTTCAGGGCATTGCCCAGGTCTTCCGCTGCATCGTCTGCATCCGCACCGGCGAATGGATAGAGGCGGAAGAAGACGTGCGCGAGACCGAAGACCTCATGATGAAAAGGGCCGATGAGGCCGAGACTGGCGGACATATATGACCGATCCCCAAATTGCGCTGATGATGCTGGGCCTGTTCATCTTCATGGTGTTCCTGGGCTTCCCGATCGCCTTTACGCTGATGGCCATGGGCATCGGCTTTGGCTACTACGCCTATTTCGACCCTTCACGGATGTGGCGCTCCTATTTTCGCCTCGACGAAATGGCGACAACCTGGGACAGCCTGTCTCTCTGGATAGAGGGGTTCTTCAACAACCGGATCTTCGACCTCTTCATCAACCAGACCTATACGGTGATGTCCAACGAGGTGCTGACGGCGGTGCCGCTGTTCCTGTTCATGGGCTATATCGTCGAACGCGCCAATATCGTCGACCGGCTTTTCTCGACGCTGAACCTGGCCTCCAAGCGGGTTCCGGGATCCATGGGCGTGGCGGCCCTGATCACCTGCGCGCTGTTTGCCACAGCGACCGGCATCGTCGGCGCCGTGGTGACGCTGATGGGACTGCTGGCCCTGCCGGCAATGCTCAAGGCGCGTTACGATCCGGCCTTTGCTTCCGGCATCATCTGCGCCGGCGGTACGCTCGGCATCTTGATTCCGCCGTCGATCATGCTGATTGTCTATGCCGCGGCCTCCGGCGTCTCCATCGTCAAGCTCTATGCCGGCGCGCTGTTGCCCGGGTTCACCCTGGTCGGGCTCTATCTCGTCTATATTATCGGTCGCTCGATCCTGCAGCCGAGCGCTGCACCGCGTCCGACCGATGAAGAAGTGCCGGACGTGCCGATCGGCCGGCTGCTGTTTCTGGTTGCGACCTCGTTCTTCCCGCTGGCATTCCTGATCCTTTCGGTGCTCGGATCGATCCTGTTCGGTCTCGCAACGCCCACCGAAGCCGCATCGATCGGTGCGCTTGGCGGCATCCTGCTTGCCGTCGCCTACCGCGCCATGACCTGGCAAAGGCTGCGCGAAAGCACCTATCTCACGGTGCGAACCACGGCGATGGTGTGCTGGCTGTTTGTCGGCTCCTACACCTTTTCCTCGGTGTTTTCCTATCTGGGGGGCGAGCAGCTCATTGCCCATTTCGTCACCGGGCTGGATCTGACGCCGTTCCAGTTCCTGCTGCTGGCCCAGCTGATCATCTTCCTGCTCGGCTGGCCGCTGGAATGGTCGGAAATCATCATCATCTTCGTGCCGATCTTCCTGCCGCTGCTGGCAATTTTCGACATTGATCCGCTGTTTTTCGGGATCCTCGTCGCGCTCAACCTGCAGACGTCGTTCCTGACCCCGCCAATGGCGATGTCGGCCTATTATCTCAAGGGGATAGCGCCGCCCGAGGTGAAGCTGACGCAGATATTCGCCGGTGTCATGCCGTTCCTGCTGATGGTGTTTATCTGCATGGCGCTGATGTATGCCTTCCCGCAGATCGTCTATTACCTGCCGGAGCGCTTCTATGGGAATTGACCCGATGACGGTGATTGGCCTGAGCGCCGTGGAGGTGCGTGACAGGATGGCCAGCGGTGCGTTGACCGCCGTCGATTACATGAAAGCGTGTCTCGACCGGATCGCGCGCCTGGACGGGGAGATCAAGGCGTTCGAATGGTACGATGCCGAGTTCGCCATGCGCCAGGCCGAGGGCGCGGATGCACACCGCAAGTCCGGCCGGCCGCTGGGACCGTTGCATGGGGTGCCGGTGGCGTTGAAGGACATCATCGATACCCGCGGCATTCCCACCGCCAACGGCACCGTGATCGATGCCGGTCGTGTGCCCGAGCGCGATGCTGTCATTGTCGGCAAGCTGCGCGCGGCGGGCGCCGTCATCATCGGCAAGACGGTCACCGCCGAACTCGCCTTCCTGCATCCGGGCAAGACCCGCAATCCGGTCAACCCGGCTCACACGCCGGGTGGCTCGTCTTCCGGTTCCGCGGCGGCAGTCGCCGCGGGCATGGTGCCGCTGGCTGTCGGCACCCAAACCGGTGGATCGGTAATCCGTCCGGCATCCTTCTGCGGCGTGACCGGCTTCCTGCCAACTGCGGGAAGCATTCCGCGTACCGGCATTCTGACGCAGTCGCCGACGCTCGACAGGGTCGGGGTCTTTGCCCGGACCGTCGAGGACGCGGCGATGCTGGCGGAGGTGCTGTACGGTCACGATGAACTCGACAAGGCGACGGCACCGGCGCCGCATCCGCGGCTGCATTCGATTGCTTCGTCCGATGCGCCCGTGCGGCCGCAATTCGTTTTCATCCGGACGCCTTACTGGCACAAGGCCAGCCCGGCGTGCCAGATGGCGATGGAGGAACTTGCGGACCATCTGGGGGAGGGTTGTTTCGAAACCGGACTGCCGGATGCTTTCGCCGAAGCGGCGGCCATGCGCGAGCGGATCAATCTGGCGGAGATGGCCAAGTGCTTCCACCGCTACAGCCGCGATGGCGCCGACAAACTGTCACCGCAACTTTCGGAAGCGCTCGACAGGGGCGGCAAAGCACTGGCGCATGACTATATCGCCGCGCTTGACTGGCCGGATTACCTCTATGCCGCGCTCGACGCGATCTTCCAGCGCTGTGACGCCATCATCACGCCCGCAGCACCCGGTGCCGCCCCGCCCGGGCTGGAGAGTACAGGCGATTCGGTGTTCAATGCGATCTGGACCCTGTGCGGTACACCGGCGATCACGCTGCCGCTGTTTGCTGACGAGGACGGGATGCCGATGGGCGTGCAGATTGTCGGGCGGCGTGGTGGCGATGCGCGCCTGCTCAGAACCGCCAGATGGCTGGCAAAGCATTTTGAAACCGACGGCCAGGGAGACTGACGACCATGGAACGGATTGTCACAATCATCGCCTTCATCACGCTGTGCGGATTCCTCGGTGTGCTCGTCTTCAAATTGCCGCGGCTCGATCTCGGCGCCGTGGTGGCACTCACCGTGTTGATGGCCTTTTACGACCTGTTCATCCACAAGCGGCCGGAACAGTAACCGGCAGCCGCTGGCTCCAGAAACAGGTGTTTCCTCTGCGCGGCCCAATGGATCCGCCGCGCCCGGAAAAGCCCGCTGGGTAAAGCTTGCTTCAAGCGGTCGTTTCGACGCTGAGACGATAGCCGATGCCGCGCACGGTCTGCAGCCAGACCGGGTTTGAGGGGTCGTCCTCGATCTTGCGGCGCAGCCGGTTGATCTGGACATCGATGGTGCGCTCGCCGACTTCGACATCGCCGCCGACCAGTTCATGGCGCGGCACGGTGTCGCCGGCATTTTCGGCGAAGGTGACCATGATCTCGCGTTCGCGGTCGGTCAGCCGCACCGGTTCGCCGGATTTCTTCAACTCGCGCCGGGCAATGACGAAGGTGAAGGGGCCGAACACCACCTGTTCGACCTTGGGGGCTGCCGGCTGGCCGCCGCGCTTGAGGATATTGTTGATCCTGAGCACCAGCTCGCGCGGATTGAACGGCTTGGGCAGATAGTCGTCGGCGCCGGCCTCGAGCCCGTCGATCCGGGCGTCGCCCTCGGCCAGCGCGGTCAGCATCAGGATCGGCACGGTCTTGGCTTCGCGCAGGGATTTGGTCAGCGACAGGCCGCTCTCGCCGGGCATCATCACATCGATGATCAGCAGGTCGAAATCGATGCCGTCGAGCTTGCGGCGTGCTTCGGCGGCGTCGGCGGCCGTGGTGACGCGAAAACCCTGTTCGGTGAGATAGCGCGAGAGCAGGTCGCGGATGCGGGTGTCGTCGTCAACGACCAGCAGATGGGCGGCGTCGTCGCCTGGCAAGGAAGTCGTCATCGGTCTTGTCCCTCCTTCAAACCGGTGCGGGCGGGCGCCGGATCCTGGGGGGCGGTGTCGATCATGCCGGAAAGGAATGTCTTGACCGCCGCGCGTCCGTTCTCGTCCAGTGACTCAAGTGCATCGGCGATGCGGCGAGACTGTGGCCTTGCCAGCGCCATCGCCAGATCGCGGCCCTGCGGTGTCGGGTAAAGCCGGCGCTGCCTGCGGTCCTCGGGGCCTGCGACCTGGGTGATATAGCCTGAATCAATCAGTTGCTTGAGCACCCGCGCCAGCGACTGCTTGGTGATTTTCAGGGTCTCGAGCAGGGCTGCGACCGTAAGCCCCGGCTCACGATTGACGAAATGGACCACCCGGTGATGCGCCCGGCCAAAGCCGAAGGTGCCGAGAATGGCGTCGGGGTCGGAGGTGAAGTCGCGATAGGCGAAGAACACCAGTTCGATGATCTCGAAATTGATGCCTTCCTCGTCATCCATCGGCTGGTCACATATTTCCTCGGATGCGGTCTTGATTGCGCCGGCGCGGTTCATGACGACTTTTCCTTTCGAATATGTCAGCTATGTTGACATAAATTGGCGCAATTGCTAGCTATCAATTGCGCGCGAGACCGACTGGCCTTGCCCGCCGGCTTGCCATTGCCCGTTAGCTGCGCCCGTTTGCGGCGCTTGGCCCCACGGTCACCGACACCGGCTTCAGACAATCAATAGCACGGCCGCCAAAATTCTATCCGGCTGGCCGCTTGGAGGAAACGTGATGGCGTCCGTACCTTTCGATCAGCTCGACGGTGAAATCTGGTTCAATGGCGAGTTTGTGCCGTGGAAAGACGCAAAAATCCACGTGCTGACCCATGGCCTGCATTATGCCAGCGCCGTGTTTGAAGGCGAACGCGCCTATGGCGGCGAGATCTTCAAGCTCACCGAGCACACCGAGCGGCTACACACATCGGGCGAGATCCTCGGCTTCAAGATCCCCTACAGCGTTGCCGAGATCGATCAGGCCTGCGTCGAGTTGCTGGCGCGTCAGGGCTTTACCGATGCCTATGTTCGGCCGATCGCCTGGCGCGGATCGGAAATGATGGGCGTGTCGGCGCAGCAGAACAAGATCAATCTGTCGATCGCGATCTGGCAGTGGCCGAGCTATTTCAAGCCGGAGGAACGGATGAAGGGCATCCGCCTGGATCTGGCCGAATATCGCCGTCCTGATCCCCGCACGGCACCCTGCCGCTCGAAGGCGGCCGGCCTCTATATGATCTGCACCCTGTCCAAGCATCGTGCCGAAGAACGCGGCTACGCCGATGCGCTGATGCTCGACTGGCGCGGCCAGGTGGCCGAAGCCACCGGCGCCAATGTGTTCTTCGTCAAGGATGGCAAGATCCACACCCCGACACCCGACTGCTTTCTCGACGGCATCACCCGCCGCACCGTGATCGGCCTCGCCGAGAAGCGCGGCTATGAGGTGATCGAGCGGGCGATCATGCCGGAAGAACTCGAGGGTTTCGAGCAGTGTTTCCTCACCGGCACCGCCGCGGAAGTCACGCCGGTGTCCGAAATTGGTCCCTACAATTTTGCTGTCGGCGAGATGACCATGAACCTGGTCAATGACTACATGGCCGAAGTGCAGCCCAAGCGCGCCGCCGCCGAATAGACATTTTCTGCGAGGTATTGAAAAAGGCGGCGGTCCTGGGGGAACGCCGCCTTTTTTCGTTTGCGCTGCTGCCGGGGTCTATTCGGCGGCCTGGGTCAGTTCGCCGCGGCGGATCTGGTCTTCTTCGATGGATTCGAACAAAGCGCGGAAGTTGCCTTCGCCGAAGCCCTCATCACCCTTGCGCTGGATGAATTCGAAGAAGATCGGGCCGATCACGGTTTTGGAGAACACCTGCAGCAGGATCTTGGTCATGCCGCCGTCGATGACGCCTTCGCCGTCGATCAGGATGCCGTGTTTCTTCAGGCTTTCGATCGGCTCGTCATGGCCGTTCACCCGGGTCCTGGACTGCTCGTAATAGGTATCGGGCGGGCCCGGCATGAATTTGACGCCGCGCTCGGCAATCCAGTCGGTCGCCGCATAGATGTCATCGGTGCCCACGGCGATGTGCTGGATGCCTTCGCCGTTGTATTTGCGCAGAAATTCCTCGATCTGGCTCTTGTCGTCGGTGGATTCGTTGAGCGGGATGCGGATCCGGCCGCAGGGCGAGGTGATGGCGCGCGAAACCAGGCCGGTGAGCTTGCCCTCGATGTCGAAGAAATGGATCTGCTTGAAATTGAACAGGTCGCGATAAAAATCCCACCACTTGTCCATATTGCCGCGGATGACATTGTGGGTGAGGTGGTCGAGATAGTAAAAGCCCGCGCCCTTGGGCTTGGGATCGCGCTCGCCCAGCCATTCGAAGTCGGCGTCATAGAGCGAGCCTTCCTCGCCCCAGGTGTCGACGAAATAGAGCAGCGAGCCGCCGATGCCGACAATGGCCGGCACGTCGAAGGTCTTGTCATCGCCGGTGTATTCCTCGGCGCCCTTTGACACGGCATGGGCAAGCGCCTGTTTCGCGTCAGCAACGCGCCAGGCCATCGACGGGGCGCAGGGGCCGTGGATGCCGACAAAGCGGTCGGCGAAAGAACCTTTTTCGGCGTTGAGAATGTAATTGATGTCGCCCTGCCGCCAGACGGTGACCGCCTTGGTGCGGTGGCGCGCCACGGGTTCATAGCCCATGCGGGCGAACAGCGCTTCCAGCACGGCGGGATCGGGGTGGGCATATTCGACGAATTCAAAGCCGTTGGTGCCGGCCGGATTGTCCGGTGAAATGATAGCGCGCGGCGCATCGTGCGGAAACGGACCCATATGTCTCTCCTCATGTGATCACGCCTGAAGCCTCGGCGTGAACGTGTTGACTGATGCGGATGATGATGCATATTTCATGCAACGTGCATGCGTTAGTTACGAAATGCCGATCAATGTTGCACGAGTTGTGCATCAACAGAGGGAAAACACGCATGAGCGTGCAGCTCGACGCCTTTGACCGCAAATTGCTGCGGCTGTTGCAGCAGGATGGCCGGCTGACCAACAATGATCTGTCGCAGCAGGTCAATCTGTCGGCCTCGCAATGTTCGCGGCGGCGCACCCGGCTGGAGCGCGACGGTTTCATCAAGGGCTACCGTGCCGAACTTGACCGCGAAAAGCTCGGCATCGGCATCGTCAACCTGATCACGGTGACGCTGGCGACGCACAATCGCGACAATGCCCAGCGCTTTGCCGGGCTGATCGGCAATCTACCGGAGGTTCTGGAAGCCTATTCGCTGACCGGAGAGATGGATTACATCATCAAGGTGGTAACGCCGGACCTGCGCTCGCTATCGGCCTTTGTCAGCGATGTGCTGCTGCCGCATGAATCGGTCCAGCATGTCAAAACCGCGATCGTGCTGGACACGCTCAAGGAAGGCGGCGCGCTGCCGGTCTGAACCGGCCGCGGGCGCGCCCAGGTGCCCCGCCGCGCTCCGAGCTTGGCCTGGCGGGCCGAATGTTGCGGATGCAGGGAACAAAACCGCCGCAGGTTCATTGCCTTCACCCGCTGTTGATTCAATACTCCGCAGCCGAAGCGATCAACGGACTTGAAAGGTTCAGACACAGTATGGAAGAAATGATGGCAACTGCATCCGAATCCGGTCTGGGGAAACTCGTGGGATCATGGGGTGATGCGATCGACGGTCTTCAGATACTGGTTGTGACCTATGCGGTCTCGGTTGTCGGCGCGATCCTGATCCTGATTGCCGGCTGGACCATGTCGCGCCTGATGGCGCGCTGGGTGCGCAGCCTGCTGACCCGAACCCACCGGGTGGACCCGACCGTCGTCGGCTTCTTTTCGATCTTTGTCCGCTACGCGGTGCTGGTGGTCGTCATCATCATGGTGCTGGGCCAGTTCGGGGTGCAGACCGCCTCGATCATCACGGCCCTCGGTGCCGCGGGCCTGGCCATCGGCCTTGCCCTGCAGGGAACCCTGCAGAACATCGCCGCAGGCATCATGCTGCTGGTGCTGCGGCCGTTCAGGGTCGGTGAATATATCGATGCCGACGGCATTTCCGGCACGGTCCAGGAGATCGGGCTATTCGCCACCGAACTCAAGACATTTGACGGCCTGTTCCTGATGGCGCCGAATTCGCAATTGTGGAATGTGCCGGTGACCAATTATTCCCGGCTGCCGGAGCGTCGCCATGACCTGGTGATCGGCATCGGCTACGAGGACGATATCGACACGGCGCAATCGGTGCTCATGGACCTGGCCCGGGCCGAACCCCGGATCCTGGCCGATCCGGAACCCTGGGCCTTCGTCTCGGAGCTCGGCGACAGCGCGGTCGCCGTCACCCTGCGCTACTGGACCAAGTCACCCGACTGGTGGGAGACGAGCCGCGACATGACCAAGGCCGCGAAGATCGCCTTCGACGAACACGGCATCTCGATTCCGTTCCCGCAGATCACCTATTCCGGTTCGCTGCAGGTGGAGAAGGAAACCGCCGAGCAGGCGACTGCCTGATCCGGGTTTGCCGGGCGCCGGCAGGGCCATGTGCAAGGCGTGACTGCCCGGGCGGGGTGATCAAACTGCATTCAACAATCGACAGACAAGGAACGACCAATCATGGGTAACTTGCAGGCGGGCATCATTCCCGTCACCCCGTTTCAGCAGAACTGCACGGTGCTGTTTGACCAGGACACCAAGTCGGGCGTCGTCGTCGATCCCGGCGGCGATGTCGATGTGATCCTGCAGACCATCACCGAGAACGGCCTGACCATCGAGGCGATCTGGCTGACGCATGGGCATATCGACCATGCCGGCGGTGCCGACGAGTTGCGCGAGAAACTGGGCGTCAAGATCATCGGGCCGCACGAGGCGGACCTGCGGTTGCTGCAGGGGCTTGAGGATCAGGCCAGGATGTTCGGCCAGGACATGGCGGTGCGCAATTTCACCCCCGACCAGTGGCTCAAGGACGGCGACACGGTGTCCTTCGGCAGCCATGAATTCGAGGTGTCGCACACCCCCGGCCATGCGCCCGGCCACGTGATCTTCTACAATCGCAAGGAAGGCTTCGCGCATCTGGGCGATGTGCTGTTTGCCGGTTCGATCGGGCGCACCGACCTGCCGGGCGGCGATCACCAGACGCTTCTGAACTCGATCCGCGACAAGGTGTTTCCGCTGGGCGATGAGGTCGGCTTCATCTGCGGCCACGGCCCGGGCGGCAAGATCGGCGAGGAACGCCGCACCAACCCGTTCCTGAAGGGGCTGTAGCGCTTCAACCTGCCGACGACAAAAGAAAAACCGGCCACCGCTCAGCGGGGCCGGTTTTTTACTGGGCTCGGGGAGGGAGCCTGATGTCAGTTGGCAACGCAGAAATGGTCGCGTCCGTCATAGCCGCGGAAGGTGCCGGTCGTGGGATTGAACGAACGGTACTTGTCTTCGCAGAACCGGTACCAAGACCTGCTCCAGGGCTCGTAGCGGCCGCCGCTGACGGCGCGGGGGGCTGCCGGCTCCTGGTAGATCACGCGCGGGTTGTTCTGGCTGTTGGCGATGGCCCCGCCGATGATCGCGGCGGCGCCGAGACCGATGATGCCGAGTGCTATGGCATCGCTGTTGTTGCGGCCGTGATCGCGCCGGTCGACGCGCTTGTTGTGGCGGCGCTGGCGGTAATGGTCACGCCGGTATTCGTCATGGCGGTAGGCGTTGTTGCCGCGGTTTTCCTGCTGCCAGGCACCGCTTTCGGCGTGGGCCACGGTGGACGTCAGCGGCGCAAAGACCGTGGCGGCGGCGAGCAGTGTGATGCTGAGCTTCTTGGAGATCACGTTCATCGGAATGTCCTTTGCGGTTGACGTCGTCAGTGCGGCCGGGTCTTCCGGCTTGCATGAACCCTATCGCAGGCAAGCTGAACGGCAGCTGAACGGACAATTCAGCAGATCTGCAGGTCGGAATTATGGCACGCAAAAGCCCGGCGATTGCGCCGCCGGGCCTTCTCACACATCGTGTGAATTCATCGCGCGTCGCTTGCGAGCAGCGAGGCGCAGCGTAAAATCTGGTATTCCCGCATGGCGGCCGTTTCAACCATTGCCGGTTGATCTGGCCTGCAGGACTTCAGTCAGGCGAGGCTGAGATTGACTGCCTTGGGTCCCTTGCCGCGGCGATCGGGCTCGGTGTCAAATGCAACTTTCTGATTTTCCTCCAGGCCGGTCAGCCCCGAAGCCTGAACGGCGGAGATGTGGACGAAGATGTCCGCTCCACCATTGTCAGGCTTGATGAAGCCAAAGCCCTTGTCGACGTTGAAGAATTTTACGATACCAGTTTCGGCCATGCTGTCAGGTCCTTTGATTGCCTTCCGGTTTCCACGCGGTTTGCCCGGTCGGCGAGCATCATGTCATATCCCGCATTTGCGCGAGGGTTATGGCAGGCAGTTCTTGAAGTGTTTGGAAAGGTCCTGATTATTGCGACTTTGCCCATTCACACCTGACGGCATGTGGGATTTCATTCCAGTCGCCCGAAGTTTTTTGTACGCCTCGGCCCGCATGTTTCTGGTCTTCCCGTGTTCGCAAATTGCCCGAACATCCAAAAGATGATTGTTTTGACGGAAATTGGCAAGCAAAAGTTTGGTGACGCTTGCCGGCGGCCTGGCTGTTGCTTTGGCGGGCCCGTCGGGTTGCTTGGCCGGATGGCACGGGGCCACCCAGCCAAGCCTTTGCGATTATTCGACGATCGAGATTTCGGTCGCTTCGGTTGTGCCGTCGTTGAAGATCACGTGCACGGTTGCGCCGGCATCGACACCTTCCAGCACGACGCCTTCGGCTGCGGTGAAGACTTCGCCGGATTCCAGCTCGACGGTGGCAGTTGCTGTGTCAACAGACTTGACGACGCCGTCGACTTCGCCAGCGAAGGCGGTCGAGAGCATGGCAGCGGAAGCGAATGCGATTGCTACGAACTTGTTCATGGTATTTTCCATTGGTTGTTAGCCCTGTCCGCAACCGGCCGGCAGATGTGCCGGGCTGGTGTCGGTGGCGGTGGGACGACGCTGATATGCGCCGGCTTCCCAAGCCGCGCAAGCGGGTGAAAGATATATTTTTCAAGGCGGAATCCGGCTTAATTTTGCCATGATCCAGCCGGTTGTAGCGGGCCTTTTTTCACGATTTCGGGTGCGCCAGCAGGCGCTCCGGCCACAGGATTGGGCTTGCGGCCAGAGCACCAGGACCTACTGAACCACCTCAACCGATGTGGCGTCGGTGCTGCCGTCATCATGGGTGATCACGACCGTGCCGCCGGGCTGCAGCGCATTGAGCTCGACACCCTCGGTAACGGTGAAAGCCTGGCCGCTTTCCAGCACGATCATCCGGGTGGCCGGATCATAATTGGTGACGATTCCTTCGACTTCCGCGGCATAGGCGGCGACGGCCATGCTCAACACTGAAACAGTGGCGATGATCATCTTCTTCATGGTGATTTTTCCCTCATATGGCTTGCACCGGAATTGGTGCGTGCAGGTCAAAACTAGGTGGGGGAAAGGCGCCACGCAAATCACTTGGCGTGAATAAACGCAACAATTTCAATAACATAATATTGCCACAATGCGGAGACTCGACGGCTGAATTTTGGCTGGAGGAGCGGGTCGAAGCCGAAAATGATGCTGCCGCAAGGTGTTCGCCGCGCCCCGGTTTTGCCCCGATCATGGCAGGCTTGCGCCCGTGTGCCGTGCGAAGGGATCACGAAGCGCAGGCGAGGCGGGAGCGATTGCCGTCAGGCGGCCGGTCTGGGCCGAACCATCGGGCCGAGTTCGGCCAGCAAAATGGCCAAAAAGATCAGCAGGCCGCCGGCATAACCCAGCAGCGGGATCTGCTCGCCGAGAATCACCGCACCGAACAATGCGGCAAACAGCGATTCCGTCGACAGGAAGATCGCAGCCTGCGGCGCCGTGGTGTAGCGCTGACCGATGACCTGCAGCGTGAAGGCGAGACCGGTGGCAATCACCCCGGCAAACAGGATCTCGGGCAGGGTGGCGATCACCGCCGCCAGATCGAAGCCCTCGGTTGAAAGGCCCAGTCCGAGTCCCAGCAGCGCGGCCAGCGAAAACTGCACGAAGGACAGGGTCAGCGGCCGCCCGCTCGGCCCGACGAAACGGCCAACCAGAATCACCTGGACGGCCCACATTACGGCGCAGGCTATGGTCAGCAGATCTCCGGTGTTGAGCTCGGCAAGGCTGCCGCCGGCCAGCATCCAGATCCCGGCAAAGGTCATCAGCACCGCCGGCCAGATTACCGGATGCGGCGGCTGGCGCAGCACCAGCAGCGTGATGAAGGGCACGAACACCACATAGAGGCCGGTCAGAAAGCCGGAATTGGTCACCGTTGTGATGGTCAGGCCGACCTGCTGCAGCGCCATGCCGAGAAACAGCACCAGGCCGATCAGCGCGAAGCCGCCGAGGTGATGGCGCGAGACGGGGTGGCTGCTGTTGCGCGATTCATGCCAGGCAAAGGGCGCCAGCACCAGTGCGGCGACGAGAAAGCGCAGGCCGATGAACAGGAACGGACCGATATTGTCCATGGCCGTCGATTGCGCGACAAAACCCGCGCCCCAGACGGCGCCGGCTGCAAGCAACAACAGATTGGCAAGATGACGCGGCATGAGGGATTCCGGGCAGAAGAGGAGACCTCCGACGGCTAGCAGTTGAATTCCCGGCGGGCAAGCATGAAACTGGAGACGGGAGAGGGAGCATGGCAGGCTATTCCGCAACGCCGCTGGTCAGGAAGCTGGGACTGCAACCGGCGCAGCGCGCCCTGCTTATTGCCGTCCCCGACAACCTGCATGAAATCTCCGGGTTTGACAGTTTTGCGGCCTGTGACACGGTGTGGGACGGCATTTCCGTCTATGATCTGGTGATGGTGTTTGAGACCGGCCGCGACGGTCTAAAGGTGTGGGCGGAGCGATTGCCGCACCTCGTGCAGCGTGACGGCATGGTCTGGATCGCCTGGCCGAAAAAGGCCTCGCGTCGGCCGACGACCCTGTCGGGCGACGTTTTGCGCAGCGTGCTCTTGCCCACTGGCCTGGTCGACGTGAAGGTCTGCGCGATCGATGCGGTCTGGTCCGGGCTCAAATTCGTGGTGCGCAAGCAATTGCGGCCCGATTGGCCCGGCTGATTGACCTGCATTGTTGCCTGCGGAAGGGGGCGGAGCCTTGCGGTCAGCCCCCAGCCAGCAGGGCTTCGAGCCGGGCGCGGTTCTTGCCCAGGTCCGACTTGCCCAGTTGCGCGCGGGCATAGGCCATCAATCCGGTCTTGCCGTCAGCCATGGCCACGGCCTCGAGATGGATCATGTCGGGAAACCGCATCAGCGGCGAAAAAGTGACGAAACGTGCCTTGGCCGGGTCGCTGCCGTCATCCAGCCGGCGGGCAAGCGGGTCGGTGGCAAGGAGCTTTTGCGCCAATCGCTCGATTGCGTCCGCCGGGCTGTCGTCCATCGGCGCGACGGTGAAATCCGGATCGGCGCAGAGGCCGGGCGTGCAGGCAAGCGCGTCATTGGGCGAAGGACTGCGTGCATTGATGCTGAAATCGCGCGGGCCTGTATCGGGAGAGCCGGCGATCATCTGCCAGGCGCGTTCCCTTCCGATCAGCACAAAGGCGATCAGCACCGCGGCGACGAGCGCGACGGCGCCGATGAGAATGGTTTTGAGCATGGGTATTCCCTTGTTGCTTCAGGCGCCTGGCCCGGGTCGCCCTGAGCGCGTGCTAATCGGCCGGGTCCGGCGTGCGCGACAGCCGCAGAATTGCGCCATCATCCTCGTCGGTGACAATGAGCACCGACCCGTCAGGGGCCACGCGGACATCGCGGATCCGGCCATAGGTTCCCTTCAACAGCCGCTCCTCGCCCAGCACTTCGCCGGTTTCACCGTCGAGGTCAAGCCGCACCAGCAACTGGAATTTCAGCGCCGCTACCAGCAGGTCTCCGTCCCATTCGGGAAACATCTCGCCGCGGTAGACAGCCATGCCGCCCGGCGCGATCGAGGGGTCCCAGTAGTGAACCGGTTGCTCGTATCCCTCGGCGGCGGTGCCGATGCCGATTTCCGCGCCGGAGTAATGGCGGCCATAGGAAATCTCCGGCCAGCCGTAATTGCGCCCCGGTTCCGGACGGTTGACCTCGTCGCCGCCGCGGGCGCCGTGTTCGACCGCGTAAAGCACGCCGGTTTTCGGGTCGATGTCGATACCTTGCGGATTGCGGTGGCCCTTGGACCAGAGTTCGGCCGCTCCGCCGCCGCCGGCATAGGGGTTGTCCGCCGGAATCGATCCGTCGGTTCCGATCCGCAGCACCGCGCCGGCGTGGTCGTTAATGTCCTGCGCCCGCTCGCTTTCGCCGCGATCTCCGATGGTGAAATACAGCGTGCCGTCATCGGCGACCGCCATGCGCGAACCGAAATGCCGGTCGACATTGGTGAAGCGGTTCATCCGGAAGATCTCGGTGACATCGGTAAGCGCGGTGCCGTCTTCGGAAAGGCGGGCGCGGGCGATCGTCGTGCCGTAGCCGCCGTCGCCGCTGGTGCTGTAGCTGAGGAAGATCGTGCGGCTGGCGGCGAAATCATCGGCCAGCGCGATGTCGAGCAGGCCGCCCTGGCCGAAGGCCGCAATCTCGGGCAGGCCGGTGACCGGCGCCGAAACCTTGCCGTCACGCAGCACCCGCAAGGCGCCGCTTCGCTCGGTGAAGAGGATCGCGCCGTCGGGCAGCGGTTCCACGCCCCGGGGATGATCAAGTCCGGAGGCGAGCACCTCGACATCGACGCTGACCTCCTGGGTGGGAACGGTTTCGCGCGCCGAAGCGGGGGTGCCGGCAGCCAGCAGGCCAAATACCGAGAGAGCGGCAAGGGCCGAGACGAGATTGCGGGGTGTCAAAATGGTGTGATGGGGCATGGGGCACCTCTTTTCGCGGTCTGGACCTGATCTGTGCCATCCATATGGGGCGTCTCCAAGGCGGGAAAACCCCCTTGAGCTGCAAGCTCTCGCGTGACGGGCGAAAAATTAGGGTTACACTTCCGGGATGCACCCCGTCGATTCGCAGATTGAGTCCAAGGCAACAGGCGCTGTCCCGCATCCGCGGCGACGGCTTGCCCGGCGCGCCAGCGCACCTGCGCTGTTCCTGCCGGGCGTGATCGTGGCCGCGGGTTATGGCGGATTGTGGCTGTTTCTGTATCTGGACAGCCGCGGCGATGGCGCCTTGGCCCGGGTCAGCCTGCTTGTTCTGGCCATCGGCGTGCCGCTGCTGCTGGCCCATGCCGGGCTGCGGCTGTCGACCACCAGGCTGACGCTGCGCGGGGCTCATCTGGAGGCGCATCCGGGCTTTCCGGCGCGCGATCCGGTGATCGTCGCCTATCCGGCCATAACCGGGATGTCGCTCCGCCGCGGGCTCTCGGGCTGGATCACCGGCGCGGGGTCGCTGGTGATCGAACGCGAGGTCGGCCCGCCGCTGGTCATTCCGGGACTGTTAGATCCCGATGCCGCGCTTGCCGAACTGGCAGCCCACCGGGCGGCCTTCGTCAGGACGGATTGACGCGACCATTGGTGCCCTCGCCATAGGACTGCAGCGGGTGCTGCGGCGGCTGGGTCTTGTGGATGGCCGGGCTGTGGTGCTGAAAGCCTGTGGCGGGTTGCGCCCGCGCCTGGATGACCAGCACGAACAGCAGCAGCAGGCATCCCAGCAGCGCCATCAGCGCGATCCTGACAATGGTGACGCTTTCGCGTCGGGCCGGTTTGAAAAGCAGAAAATCGTCATCTGGAAGCATTGTCATTCCCCGTTATGTATCATTCGGGGACAGATAGCCTCGGGAACGCGTCGCCAATCAGACCGGATTGTGGCAGCTCCGGTTTTTTGTGGTGGCAAGATTGTGTTTCGCGTTAACGGTGCCGCTTGCCGAAGGTTGCGGTGCGGCGCGGCGCAAATGCTGGCGGCACCAGCGGCGCGGCATAGACCGGAGCCGCGACAGAGGCAACTGCCGAGGCCTGCACAAGGTGGGCGGCCATGGTCATGTCCGGCACGTCCTGTTCGGGGAACCGGTCATCGAATGTGCGGGGGACGATTTCCGGCCGCGCCAGTGCATAGCCCTGCATCAGCGGCACGCCGATCTGCTGGCAGAACTCGACCTGGTGTTCCTCTTCCAGCCCTTCGAACAGCACGGTTATGCCGCGTTCGACGAATTGCTCGACCATCAGCTTGAGCAGTCCCATACCGGCCGAGGTCTCGGTGAAGCGGCGCACCCAGGCGGCGTCGAACTTGAGCACGTCCGGCTTGATCTCGTCGACCCGCTTGCTGTCGGAATCATCGGCGCCGAAGTCATCGACGGCAATCTTGAACAGCCGCGAGCGCAGGCCTGTCACCAGCTCCATGAGCACTTTTTCGTCGCCGGAGCCCTGTTCGGTGATTTCGCAGACGATGCGTCCGGGACGCAGGCCGGCCCGCACCGTGAATTCGACCATGCGGTCGACTTCGGATTCGATGTCGGCGACCCCGTCGAACAGGCCGGGATTGAAATTGATGAAGAGCCGGGCCTTCTTGCGGCCGAGCTTGCCCATGTTGAGAATGTGCAATTCCCGGCACAGCGTGTCGACGGCGAGGGAATCGCCCTTTTCCACCAGCGAGAAGAAGTGACCGGGAGAGACCGGCTCGCCGCCGCGCTGGGCGCGGATCAGCGCTTCGAAGGCCTCGATGGTCAGATGGCCTTCGCTGTTCTGGCTGAAGATCGGCTGAAAAGCGGAGCGCAGCACAAAAGGACCATAGGAGGTTGTGTAAAAGCCTCGGTCATCCTGCAGAAAATGCGGCTCGCGGCGCTCAGACATTGCGCGTTCGTCTCCGGTTGTGGCGGACACAGGACGCGACCTATGCCACAAATTTCTTTCCCTGAGGTTAAAACCTTGTCCGATTGTGCCGTCTCAACCGGAATTCTCCCGTCCCCGCCGGACCACGGCTTGCATCGGTGGCCTCATTGCGACATAGAAAGCGACGGGCGCGGGCGCCGCGTCCCCTGCATTTTCGTCTTAGCACCGGAGCGCATTCCATGGCCTTTCTCGCCAACGCCCTTTCCCGGGTCAAACCATCCGCCACCATTGCCGTCAGCCAGAAGGCAAGGGAACTCAAGGCCAAGGGCCGAGACGTCATCGGACTTGGCGCCGGCGAACCCGATTTCGACACTCCGGACAACATCAAGGCTGCGGCGATCGATGCGATCAACCGCGGCGAAACCAAATATACGCCGGTCTCGGGCATTCCGGAATTGCGCAAGGCGATTGCCGCAAAGTTCAAGCGCGAGAACAATCTCGATTACGACTGGCAGCAGACCATTGTCGGCACCGGCGGCAAGCAGATCCTGTTCAACGCCTTCATGGCGACGCTGAACCCCGGCGACGAGGTCATCATTCCCGCGCCCTACTGGGTCAGCTATCCCGAAATGGTGGCGATCTGCGGCGGAACCTCCGTGCCGGTGGCCACAACCATCGAGAACGGCTTCAAGCTTGCGCCGGCCGATCTGGAAGCGGCAATCACGCCGAAGACCAAGTGGCTGATGTTCAACTCGCCGTCCAACCCCTCGGGTGCGGCCTATACCGAAGCCGAGCTTAAGGCGCTGACGGAGGTGCTGCTGCGCCATCCGCATGTCTGGATCCTGTCGGATGACATGTATGAGCACCTGACCTATGGCGATTTCGTCTTCACCACGCCGGCCCAGATCGAACCGGCGCTGATGGACCGGACGCTGACCATGAACGGCGTGTCGAAAGCCTATGCAATGACAGGCTGGCGCATCGGCTATGCGGCCGGGCCGCTGGAACTGATCAAGGCGATGGACATGATCCAGGGCCAGCAGACCTCGGGCGCCTGCTCGATTGCGCAGTGGGCGGCGCTGGAAGCGCTCAACGGCACCCAGGACTTCATTCCGAAGAACAAGGAAATCTTCCGCGGTCGCCGCGATCTGGTGGTGTCGATGCTCAACCAGGCCAAGGGCATCCAGTGCCCGGTGCCGGAAGGCGCGTTCTACGTCTATCCGTCCTGCGCCGATCTGATCGGCAAGACCGCGCCATCGGGCAAGGTGATCGAGTCCGACGAGGATTTTGTCACCGAACTGCTGGAGACCGAAGGCGTGGCCGTGGTTCACGGCACGGCCTTTGGCCAGGGCCCGAACTTCCGGATTTCCTATGCGACCTCGGAAGCGCTGCTCGAAGAGGCATGCAACCGGATCCAGCGGTTCTGTGCAGCCCTGCGCTGATCATCAGACAACCGGGGCGGCAAGCGCCCCGGCATCCCTGTCACGGCCGCCTCAAGGGGCGGCCGTTGTCGTTTCAGACCCAGCGCAGCAGCCAGTAGCCTACGGCCGAGGCCGCGGCGGTGAGCAGGGTGCCCCAGGCAATGTCGACGATGCTCATCGTCAGCGGCCAGTTCTTCAGAGTCGACAGGTTGGTGATGTCATAGGTGCCATAGGCGGCAAAGCCGAGGATGGCGCCAAGCAGCAACGCGTCCTGCAGCGTGCCGGTGCGGGCTGCAGCGGCCGAGGCGAGGATGACGACCGCGGCCGAATACATCACGTAAAACAATGCGGCTATGCCAAGACGCGGTGAGTCGAGCATCATGTCGCCGAGCTGGCGGCTGTAAAAGCCCCCGGCGACCAGGCCGAGCCAGACGGCGTCGACGGCGAGGATGAAGGCCGCGGTTCCGCCCCATGCTTTCAGAAAACCCTCCGGGATCATGGCGCCACCTCCACCGTCGGGGCTTGGCAAAGCCAGGGCAGGGCAACAGGCGGCTTGGTGTCGGGTTCGGTCATGGGAAGGCCTCTCTGGGTGATTGGATGCCTTCCTGTACGTCAGGCGGCGACAGACGGATCAGCCGCGACCCTTTCCGCATAGGCCTTCGGCACCAGCACGCTCAGCGCGCCGGCATGGCAGATGCATTCCACCTCGTCCTCCAGCGGGATGATCTCGCCATCGATCGCCGCCTTGGTGCCGCCGCGAAGATTGGGAAAGCGCAGGGTGACCTTTTGCGCCTTCTCGACGCTCATGTCGGGATCCTCATTGAGCTTGCCCATCACCGCATGCAGGGTCATGCGCAGGATCGAACCGGATTCAAGGGCGCGCGAGCGGTAGACCCCGAGCACGCCCTCGTCGAGCACCGCAGCATAGGACAGCGGCGTTTCCCCGAACAGATTGTTGGAGACCGAGACGACCGAGACCCGCTGGGCATCGCGCCTGTCGCCGGTGTCGATCTCGACGCCGAAATGGGGCGGCTTGAGGATGATGCGGCCGAAGGTCTTGATGGTCGACGAGATCTTGCGCAGTCGGGTAGAGGTGTCGAGTCGCGAGCGCTGGTGCACCAGGCGGGCGTGCAGACCGACCGAGAACTGGTGCACGAAGGGGCGGCCATTGGCCGTGGCGATGTCGAGTTTGCGGGTGTCGGCTTCGGCCAGCGCATCGAGCGCGTCGGTGGGGTCCAGCGGCAGGCCGAGGCTGCGCGCAAACAGGTTCATGGTCCCGAGGGGCAATACGCCCAGGGTCTTTCCGGATTTGAAACAGGCCGCTGCGGCGGCCGAAATCGTGCCGTCGCCACCGCCTGCGACAATGGTGCCCGACTGCGTGTCGGCCGCCGCGTCATCGAGCGCGTCGACCAGTTCCTTGCCGCTGACCAGCCGCACCGTGCAATCGCCGAGGCCGGACAGCTTTTCCGCGGCCATGTCGCCGAATTCCGTGGCGTCCATTCCTCGAATGGTGCCGCCGTCCTGGTTGAGGATCATGGTGATGCGCATTGCGGCTCCGTGGACAAGGGCGAGACAGGTTGGCGCTCCGCAGGCCGGAGCTTCATGGCAATAAACATTATTACACGCAGTGTAGAACATTGCAGCGGGCATGAAGTTCCATCGCCCTTGGGAAGACTTGCATTTTACGTGGCGCCGCGCCGTGCGGATCACCTTGAAACAGCACAGCTTGCGGCCTCGAGCGGGCGAGCGTCCGGATCTGTGAAGGGGTTGCCCAGAGCGCGAGTGGCAGGGCAGCGGGTTCCGCGCAAAAAATGGGCCGCGAGATTGCTCTCGGGCCCAATAGGTATGAAGGTCAAAAACCTCCAGAGGGGAACAGCTCATGCGGCGGCACTGGGAGGAGTAGGCCGCCATAGTGCATTAGCTGCAGTCGATATGGTGCTTTATTGAGCAGTGTGCAAGGAAATGATGCGCATGGCAGCCATGCGATTCCTGCATGTGGCGGCATGGCGCGGCTGACCGGTGCTCGAGCCCCTATTCCGGGCTGCGGTGGGCGGCGTGGCAGGGCAGGGCGGGAGCATACGGTTACACTCCGGACTGCCTCATCACACCTCTTTGCGATGCGCGCAAAAAAATGGGCCTCGAGATTGCTCTCGGGCCCAATAGGTATGAAGGTCAAAAACCTCCAGAGGGGAACAGCTCATGCGGCGGCACTGGGAGGAGTAGGCCGCCAAACTGCATCAGCTGTAATCGATATGGTGCTTTATTATGCATTGTGCAAGGGAATGGTGCGCATGACAGCCATGCATATACTGCATAGCTGTCTCGTTTTGAAGCAACGCCGCCTGTCGCGGCCTTCGCCGTTGCTTGGTTGCTGCGGCCCGCCGCTGCGTAAGCGCTTCCGGTTCAATAACTCCAGGTGCGCGCCTTGGAGATCAGGAAATCGCGGAACGCCTTGAGTTTGGCGGCGTTTTTCATTTCCTCCGCATAGCAGAAATAGGTGTCGAAGGTGGGGATGTCAGCCGGGATGTTGAGCTGCACCAGCGCCAGGTCGCGATTGATCATGTAATCGGGCAGCAGCGAAATGCCGGCGCCATTGAGCGTGGCGCGCCGGACCGCCGGCAGGTTGTTGATCTGCAGATGCGCCATGCGCAGATTGTCGGGCGTGCGGCCGGCATGTTCGAGCCAGTTCACATCCATCAGATAGGCCGGAGCCGGTTCGCCGAAGGTGATGATTCGGTGGTTGTCGAGATCCTCGATGGTCTTGGGCTCGCCGTGCCGGGCGATATAGGCCGGCGAGGCGTAAACATGCATGTGCACGGTGAACAGCCGGCGCTGGATCAGGTCGGGCTGCTGCGGCAGGCGCAACCTGATGGCGCAATCGGCCTGGCGCATGTTGACGTCGAGCTCTTCATTGTCGAGCAGCAACTGCACCTGGACATCGGGATAGAGCGCCTGGAATTCCTGGACCTTCTCTGTGAGCCAGCCCTGGCCGAAGCCGACGGTGGTGGTGACGCGCAATTTGCCCGAGGGCCGTTCGCGGGTTTCCGTGAGCCGGTTCTTCACCGATTCGAGCTTCATCAGCACTTCATGCGCGGTCTGGTAGAGGATCTCCCCCTGCTCGGACAGGATCAGGCCGCGGGCGTGGCGGTGAAACAGCTTGGCGCCGATATCCATCTCGAGCGCCGATACCTGCCGGCTGATCGCCGATTGCGACAGATGCAGTTTCTCCGCCGCATGGGTGAAGGACCCGGCTTCGGCAGCCGCATGAAAAATGCGCAGTTTGTCCCAGTCGAGTGGCACCAAGATACCGTCCCCCTGGCCCGTTGTTCGGGCCTTGATCTGGCGCTGATGCGCCTATTCGGCGGCTTCCGCCTGCCTGACATGACCTGCCAGATACCGTTCGGCTTCCAGAGCCGCCATGCATCCCATGCCGGCAGCCGTCACCGCCTGGCGATAGATGTCGTCGGTCACGTCGCCGGCGGCAAATACGCCCGGGACATCCGTGGCAGTTGAATCCGGCGCTGTCCACAGATAGCCGTTGGATTTGTGCTTGAGCTTGTCCTTGAACAGGCTGACGGCGGGGGCATGACCGATGGCGACAAAGACACCGTCGATCGGCATGTCGGAAATGACGCCGGTCTTGCGGTTCTTGACCCGGATGCCGGTGACCGAGGCGGGCATCGGCGGCTGCGCCGGCGTTCCCAGATACTCGACCACTTCGGTGTCCCAGATGACATTGATGTTGGGCTTGTCGAACAGCCGCTGCTGCAGGATCTTTTCGGCGCGGAAGCCGTCGCGGCGGTGGATCACGGTCACCTCGGCTGCCAGGTTGGACAGATACAGCGCTTCCTCGACAGCCGAATTGCCGCCGCCGACAACCACGACCTTCTTGCCGCGATAGAAGAACCCGTCGCAGGTGGCACAGGCCGAGACGCCAAAGCCCATGAAGTCCTTTTCGGTGGGAATGCCGAGCCACTTGGCCTGCGCGCCGGTGGCAATCACCAGTGCGTCACAGGTCCACACCGCGCCGGAATCTGTGGTCACGGTAAAGGGCCGGTTGGTCAGCTCGACCTCGGTGACCAGGTCGTTGACGATCTCGGCGCCGACATGTTCGGCCTGTTTGAGCATCTGCTCCATCATCCACGGGCCCTGCACCGGATCGGCATAGCCGGGATAGTTCTCCACGTCGGTGGTGATCATCAGCTGGCCGCCCTGTTCCATGCCGGCGATCAGCACCGGGTTGAGCATGGCGCGCGCGGCATAGATCGCGGCGGTATAGCCGGCGGGGCCGGAGCCGATGATGAGGACGGGGACGTGGCGAGTGGACATGGACAGATCCTGAAACTGCTGTGGCGCGGCGCCAGTGTGGGCCATCGCCGGTGACGCATCAATGACGAATGTCCGCTTTGTGGCGGGCGCATCGTGATGCAGTGCGAATTGTCTCTCATTTAGGTGCTGGCAGGCATGGGTTTCAAGCTTGCAGGCGAGTTACGCACAGAACATCGCACCGGAAAGGCCGTGAAAGGCTTTACAGTGACTGCATGCTGACGCAATAAAGTTTCGCGAACCGGCCTCCTCGGAGCGAAAACCGGCGCTGAACACAGGAATGATGCCATGGCGATCAAGGCCGAGCTCGATGCGATCGATTTCAAGATCCTGCGCGAATTGCAAAATGACGGGCGTATGACCAATGTCGACCTGTCGGAACGTGTCGGCATCTCGGCGCCGCCCTGTCTCAGACGGGTGCGCAAGCTCGAACAGGCCGGAATCATCCGCGGCTACCGGGCGCAGCTCAACGCGCCCAGTCTCGGCTTTGACCTCGTCGCCTTCTGCATGGTCGGTCTCAAGCACCAGTCGGACGCCAATCTCAAGGCCTTTGCGGCGATCACCAAGGAATGGCCGATTGTTCGGGAAACCTGGATGGTCTCGGGAGAAAGCGATTTCCTGCTGCATTGCGTGGCGCGCAATCTCACCCATTTCCAGGATTTCGTCATCGAGGAACTGACCGCCGCCGACAATGTCGACACCGTGCGCACGCTGCTGACGATCCGACAGGTCAAGGATGAAGGCCTGGTGGCGCTGTAGCGGCCGGCGCGCCCGACGGCACCTTGCGCCTCACACTCATCCTTTCGACCACAAATCCTCATAAACTGCATTGATGGCGTCGGCTTCGGCCGCCACGCTGAAGGCCTGCACGGCGCGGCTGCGGGCGGCTTCGGCCATGGCGGCATGGCGTTTCGGGTCGCTCACGATGGCGATGACTTCGTCGGCGGCTGTCTGGATGTCGCCATCGGGAATGACCACGCCGGCCGTGCCATTTCCGGAAAACTCGCTGAACCAGCCGGTGTCGCTGGCCACGAAGGGCACGGCGGAGGCCATCGCTTCGAGCGGCGTGACCCCAAACCCCTCATAGCGCGGCAGCGCCACCAGCAGGCTGAGCCCGCGCACCAGGTCAGGCATGTCGTGCGGAGCCACTTCGCCGGGAAACAGGATCCGCTCGCTCAGTCCGGCAGCGGCAACCAGCTCCTTCAGCCGCGCCAGAAACGCCTTGTGCTCAGGCGCCGCCTTGCCCAGCACCAGCGCCGTGCAGCCGGGCAGGTTTGGCAGCGCTGCAATCATCGCCGCGACGAAGCGGTCTGTGCCCTTTTCCGGGCGGATGCGGCCGATGGTGGCGATGCCTGCAGTGCCCGGATAGGGATTGGCGGACCAGGCCTCGCTGCGTGAATCTGCAGGATGGTAGCGGTCGATGTCGACGCCGTGCGGCACCACGGCGCGAACGCCGGGCACGAAACCCGCGGCCTCGGGGGTGGTGGCGATCACCGCATCCATGCGCGAAATCAGCCAGCGCGGCACCAGGCTGTGGCGGCGCTGGGCCGCGGAGGTGAACACCAGCCTGACCGGCAGTTTCAGGATGTCGCGGGCGAAAATCCCGGCGCGCATCTCGCTGTTGCGGCGTACATGCCAGATATGGAAATGCTTGCCTGCGGGTGCGCTGCGCGACAGCCGCAGGGCCTGCCACAGCGTGATCGGTGCGGGACAGCCGGGCAGGGGCCCGCCCACCAGCCTTACATTGAAGCCGCTGACCTGCTGCCGCGTCACTGCCGCCGCCGTCGCCGAGACGCCGGTGAAGTTGCGGTGCAGATTGAGCACGAACAAGCCGTCCCGGCCGGCTTCGCCCGTGGGGTTTCCAGGGCTGCCGGCGGGGAGCTTGGTCATCAAAATGTCCGGGGCGGGCGCAGCGGGGCGATCAGCCCCACGTCACCGCGAGGATTTCATAGGCCTTGGAGCCGCCCGGGGCGACCACTTCCACCGAATCGCCGACGGACTTGCCGATCAGCGCGCGGGAAATCGGCGAAGAGATCGAAATCCGGCCTTCCTTTACATCGGCTTCCTGGTCGCCGACGATCTGGTAGGTCTTTTCCTCTTCGGTGTCCTCGTCCACCAGCTTGACGGTGGCGCCAAACTTGATGGTGTCGCCGGACAGTTTGGACAGGTCGATGATCTCGGCGCGGCCGACATAATCCTCGACCTCGCCGATGCGACCCTCATTGTGGCTCTGGGCTTCTTTCGCGGCGTGATACTCGGCGTTCTCGGACAGGTCGCCATGGGCGCGTGCTTCGGAGATCGCCTCGATGATCCGCGGCCGCTCGGTTTGCTGGCGCCAGCGCAGCTCATCCCGCAGCTTGGTATAGCCCGCCTGCGTCATCGGAACCTTCTCAACCATCGGTCTTAATCCTTGTCATGTCGTTCTGACGCCAGGTCAAATGGCGGCAGCACACAAAAATGAAACGGCCCCCGAAGCGGTCACTCCGTAGCCGTTCCTGTTTTTTCTTTCCTAGGTTTATCAAATCCGGTTGAAAATTTCACCTGAAAAAAATCGGGTGCTGCCTCGCTCCACCCGGAAAGACAATCACCGCCCGGCCGGGCGCGCGTTCCGCTCTTTTCGCCGTGCAGCCGCGGCAACGGAAAAGCCATGCTGCCGGGGTGATTGGCGCCGCGGATCCTGCCGCGGATGTGCCGTTGCGCCATTGCGCAGGATGCAGACCGGCGGCGGGCTGTGTGCCGCTCGCCGTCAACCGGTCAGTTGCGGCAGGTGTCCCTGGAGCCTCCCCATTCGAAGGAGGCATTGCGGCCCTTCATCGACACCGTCAGCCTCCCGTCGGAATAGCGCGTCCCGGAGCCGGACACGGTCTGCTTGAGGCGCATTTCCTTGCTTCCGTCGAGCGAAACGAAGGCGGTGGATGTATTGCCCCGGTTCCTGATTCGCACAACCAGCGGAATGCCTTCCGTACAGGTGAACCGGTAGACCCTGTCGTTGCTTTTCTGCTGTGCTGCCTGTCCGCCGGCCCTGCGGGTTGCGCCGACGATCTTGTAGATCGGTTGCATCGGCCCGCTGCCGTCGGAATAGAGCACAAGCTTGCGGTGGAGATCGATTTGCAGTCTGACATTGCGACCGCGATCGAGAAGATAAACCGACCAGTCATCGCGTTGGGTTTCCACGAAACTGTAGCTGCCATTGGCATTGCGCTCGGTCCAGCGTCTGCCATTGAGCGAGATCTTGCCGCCGGGATAGGTGATTTCCGTGACATTGCGGCCATTGACGCCCTTAAAGGCGATCTGCCTCAGCACGCTCGACTGCGAGATGCCGGGAATATCCGATGCCGCGGGCAGTGCAGCCGCAAAGGATGTACCGAGCAGAACCGTGGCCGGAACCAGCAGCGTCATGGCAACTTTCTTCGAAAAACAGTTCATCGCAATCCTCGCAAGCCAAAGTAACAGAAACATTTTTCAGATGCTGTCATCTGACCACGCGGATGCCATCCTGTAAACTACAGTTGAGCGGAACATGCCATCCGGCCGCATTCCGCCGGATCTGGATGGATATTCATGCGTTCGCGCAGGGACTTGAGCTGACTGTCCGGTGGTGGTTGGTAAAAAACTGATCTCACGCCGGACCGCAGTCTCACCGGGTCAGGGTTGCCTGTTTCCGGCAGCAGTGTTGCGGTCGGGCGCTGGTTGCGGCTTCGGCTGTCTCGACGCGGTCGCCCCGGCCTGTCACAGTGCGGGCCACAGGAGGGACCATTATGGCTGACATCAAGCTTGCAACCTTCAATCTTTATCATTTCGCGGCACCCGGCATCTTCTGGCACGAGCGCAAGCCGACGGCGACCTATTCCGAACTTCACTGGCAGGAGAAGAAGAACTGGCTGAGCGCCACCATCGCCGCGATGGATGCCGACGTGATCGGTTTTCAGGAGGTGGTCTCGCATGAGGAGCTGGGCGCGCTGATGGCGGAAAACGGTTATGAGCATTTCTTCTGCACCGGACATCCGATCTTCGACGAGGATGATCCCTCGGTCTATGTCAACGCCACGGTGGCGATCGCCTCGCGCTTTCCCCTTGTCAGCGCCCATCCGCTGTCGGGCGTTGCCGGTGTGCCGGACGACACGGTCATCGATGCGGATTTCAATTTCTCCCGCACTCCGGTCGACGCGGTGATCGACCTGCCGGGGATCGGCGAGACCCGCATTCTTGTCTGCCATTTCAAGTCCCAGGGCGCCTTTGTCGACGACGAGGACATCGACGTGCTCGCCGATTGGGGCGACAAGATCCGCACCACCTATATGCAGCGCGCCATGGCGGACGTGAACCAGGTGGCCAAGCGCGCGGCCGAAGCCGGCGCGATCTACCGCATCTTCCGGCAGACACTCGACGCCGATCCGGACGCGCCGGTGATCCTGCTTGGCGACCTCAATGAGAGCCCGGGCTCGCACACCATCTCGATCCTGACCCAGGCCGACCGGGTCTGGTCCTGGGGCAGCGTCGCGGCCAATGCCGTGCCCGAGGCATTCGCCTATCTCAAGCATGTCTACAAGCTCTATGACAGCTTCAACCTGGTGCCGATGCAGGGGTTGGTGCGGCCCAACACCCATGGCGGCATCATCGCCGGCTCGGTGCTGGACTATTGCGTGGTCTCCAACGGGCTCAATCCGAAGAATCCGCGCCGCCGCGGCACGGTGACCAAGGTCGAGGTGTTTGATGACCATTTCGAACTCGGCCCGCCCAAGGCCCGCTCTTCCGATCATGCGCCGGTGGTGACGACGATTGCCGTGGCCGACGGGCCGATTTGACGCGCCGGCGGGTGTAAGCTCTTGACTTGCACCGGGTCGGACCGGCAGGTTTGCGTTATGCCCCCGCTCTAAGCAGTCATGGGGAACCTGTCCCGTCTGTTGCCCGGAGCCTTCATGTCCTCTTCCCCTGCGGCGCCGATCACCGCTGCCTCGCCCATCCGTTTTTCCGATCCGTTGCCTGCCGAAGTTGATGTCGTTGTCATCGGCGGCGGCGTCATCGGGGTGACCACCGCGCTCTATCTGAACCGGCTCGGTCTCAAGGTGTTTCTCTGCGAAAAGGGCCGCATCGCCGGCGAGCAATCGTCACGCAACTGGGGCTGGATTCGCCAGCTTGGCCGCGACGAGGCCGAGCTGCCGGTGATGATGGAAGCCTCGCAGCTGTGGCAACAGCTCGATGCCGACACCGGCAACCGCACCGGCTTCCGGCGCAGCGGCATTCTGTACCTGTCGAGCACCGAAAAGGATCTGGCAAAGCAGGCTGGCTGGCTCGAGATCGCCCGCCGTCATCAAGTCGACGTGACGCAGCTCGACAGTGCCGCCGTGGCGGGTCTGGTCGACAGCGGCGCCGGAGGAAAGCGCTGGGCCGGCGGGCTGTGGTCGCCGAGCGATGCCCGCGCCGAGCCCTGGCAGGCGGTGCCGGCGCTGGCGGACCTGGCGCACAGCGAAGGTGTCAGCATCCGCGAAGCCTGCGCGGTTCGCACATTCGAGACCGCGGCAGGGCAGATCAGCGGCGTCCACACCGAGCATGGCTTCATCACAGCCTCGCAGGTGGTTGTCGCCGGTGGCGCCTGGTCGTCGCTGCTGCTCCGGCGCCATGGCGTGTCGATCCCGCAGCTGATTGTCGGCTCTAGCGTCGCCCGCACAGCTGCGCTGCCGCAAATCCTTGCCGGCAACGCCCATGACGAGCAACTGGCGTTTCGCCGCCGCGAAGATGGCGGCTACACGATTTCGGCGCTCGGCAGCCATGATCTGCTGATCGGACCCGATGCCTTCCGGCATCTGGGTACCTGGCTGCCGGTGGCGATGAAATCGCTCGGCGCCACCCGCTTCAGGCTGGCCTCGCCAAAACACTATCCCGATGCATGGAGTACCGCGCGGCGCTGGCGTGCCGACGAGGAGACGCCGTTCGAGCGCTGCCGGGTGCTGGATCCGGCGCCGGACCGCCGCCGCACCGAGATGGCGCAGCAGCGTTTCGCCGCGCGTTTCCCGGCATGCGGCAAGCCCGAAATCCTCAATGCCTGGTCCGGCATGATCGACGCCATGCCCGATGTGGTGCCGGTGGTGGACCGGGTGCCCGGGGTCGACGGGCTGATCGTCGCCACCGGCATGAGCGGCCACGGTTTCGGCATCGGTCCGGGTTTTGGCCGGGCGATTGCCAATCTCGCCGCCGGCCGGCCCACCGGGCATGACCTGTCGCGCTTCCGGTTTTCGCGCTTCAGCGATGGCAGAAGGCTGGTGCCGGGGCCGTCACTTTGACACCGCTTCCGCGATGCGTTTGCCGGGCGCGGCAATTGGAGTAGGCTAAGGATAAGCCGGGGTGGTATCCGTTCATGGATGTGCCGAGCGGCAATTGATGCAGGGAGCCTATCCAATGATCCGTCTGTTTTGTCTCACGAGCGCCGTTATGGCCCTTGCCGGCCCGGCCTCGGCTTTGCAGAAATTCGAGGAATACCGGATCATGGGAAACGAGATCCGCTCGGTCGAAATGGGTCCGCAGGAGGTCGAGGATCCGGCCACGCTGATTATCACCCTTCAGTCGGAGGGCGGCGAGTCCCGGCAGATCCTGCTTGAATCCGACGGCTTTCTCGACGACTGCATGCAGACCATCAATTACACCATCGGTGACACCAGCCGCTACATCCAGATCCGGGCTCACCTGACCGCCGACACGATGAATGGCGCTGTGATCACCGAATGCACCTCGGTGTCGATCCAGGGCTACTGACCGGATTTTTCCCGAGGCGGCGGCGCTGATCAGAATTTCTGAGTGACCGGATTGCGGAACCTTTCGGCCTCCCGCGCGTTCGCGTGCGAGGAGGTTGTTGCAATGATCCTCAGACCAGCTCAATTCGCCGCGCTGATCCTGACCGCCCTGGCCCTTGTCCCGTCCGGCGCGCATCTTCTTGAGCTGCCCAACAAGATCGGTCTGTCGCAGGCCGACTATTTCGTGGTGCAGGGCGTCTATCGCGGATGGGCGATGCTCGGACTGCTCTGGATCGCGGCGCTGATCGCCAATGCCGTCATGGCGTTCCTGGTGCGCCTACAGGTGCGGCCGTTCCGTCTTGCAATGCTGTCGACGCTGTGTTTTGCGGTGCTGTTCGCGATCTTCTTCATCTGGACTTTGCCGGCCAATCAGGCAACGGAAAACTGGACTCTTGTTCCCGCCGGCTGGGACTCGTTGCGGGCGCAATGGGAATATTCCCACGCGCTCAATTCCGCAGTCGTCTTCATCGCGCTGTGCCTGACATGCCTGTCGGTGATTTCGTGGCGCCCTGCGAACAGCTGACGGCCCGGCCGCCCACCGCTTCCCAATCAAGAAGGGAGATTTTCATGTTCCGCGCATTCCTCGTCTCCATGTTGCTCGTGATGTTCACCGGCGTGTCGCACGGGCAGGTCAACGGCCTCGAGCAGGGCCGGGCCCGGGCCGAGGCGTTTCTTGCCGGTGAGATCGCCCCGATCTGGGTGGCGATGACGCCGCAATTACAGCGCCAGCTTGGCACCCAGGCCGATCTCGTCCGCTTCCGTGAGCGGGTTCTTAACGATCTCGGCACCGAACAGGGCATCGAAGACGAGGAAACCGTTGCAACGGGGCAGGGGATGACCACCTACCGCCGGACCGCCAACTGGTCGCGCGCGCCAGGCTTGGTGTTGATGGAATGGACCTTTGATGCCGAGGGCCAGATTGCCGGGTTCTTCATCCGGCCGGTGCCGGTGGCTGCCAGCAGCCGTTTTCTCGGCTATCACACCCGCGCCGACATGCGGCTGCCGTTCGAGGGAACCTGGGATGTTGTATGGGGCGGGCGCAGCCTGGCGCTGAACTACCACGCCGCCGATCAGGGCCAGCGCTTTGCCTATGACTTCCTCGTCACGCGCGACGGCGCAAGCCACGGCGGCGACCCGGCACGGCTCGAGGCCTATCACTGCTGGGGCAGGCCGATCCTGTCGCCGGCCAGCGGCACCGTGGTGGCTGCGGCAAACACGCTGCCGGACAACGACATCGGGCAGCGCGACGCGGCGCACCCGCTCGGCAATCACGTCATCCTCGACATGGGCGCCTCCGAATTCGTCTTCCTTGCCCATTTGCAGAAAGGCAGCGTCGAGGTCGAGCCCGGCGACGAGGTGGTCGCTGGTCAGACGCTCGGCGCCTGCGGCAACAGCGGCAACAGCACCGAGCCGCATCTGCATCTGCATGTCCAGACCACGGCAATCCTGGGAGACGGCGAGGGGCTCCCGGCGCAATTTCAGGATTACAGCGCCGACGGCACGGTGTTCGAGCGCGGCGAACCGGTGAGGGGTCAGCGCATTGCCTCGGTGGAGGAAGAGTGACGCAGCACGGCTCGCTCCGCTGCCGGGGTTTGCGAGCACGCTGATATGCAAAGGCTGTTGACGGGCGCAGGTGTGCCGGGATTGACCCCGGCATCCGCGGTGCTGCGGTCAGGGACCGGCTGATGCGTTTCGCGTCGAGACCACCTGATAATTCTGCGGCAGATTGCGCGGCTTGTAGTCGGACCGGTCGCGGAGCCGCGTGATCACCGCCTCGTGCAGTTTGGCGCCTTCGGGAATCCGGCGCAGGTCGAATACCGGAAAATAGACCCGGCCGATCTGCAACTGGCGCCAGAACGAGGTTTTGGGCACCTTGCGCGGCAGGAACTCGACAAAGGCCCAGCCCGCATTCATCGAATTGTTGATCTCGGCCAGCGGGTCGGGACCAATATAGCGCTTGTGGCGCTTTTCGGCCTCGTCGCGGGCCAGATCCGCCGCTGCCGCGTCGCCGATCGGCGTGCCATGCGTGAGCAGCCTGAAAACCTCTTCATTGCCCAGCACCCCATGGGCGCAGGCCTCGCGATAGAGCCATTCCAGCGGTATCTTGGCCAGTCCGCTGCGGTCGTCGGGATGGCCGCCGCCGACATCGCCATGGCAGCCGGTGAACCAGACTTCCTCGAAATCCTGCGCGGTCTTTTCATAACTGCGGGTGCTGTGGGACCATTCCTCATAGTCCTGATCCGGCTCCCACAGGGAGGGCTGAAAATAGGTGCGCCGCTCGTCGATGGCGACGGCGTGACGGACGACCTTCACCCGGTCATTCCGGTTGGTATAGGCCTTCTGGGTGGTTGTCAGCCAGGGGAAGCCGGACTTGCTGTCGAACACCGAGGCCACGGTGTCCCACAGGCCGAGAAAGGCGATGCGGATTCCCGCGCCGCCCAGCACTTTCTGGAAATGGCTGATCTCGGCGGCAAAATCCTTGCTGCCGGGCTGGCCGAGCCGGCCATAGGCGCGCCAGGCATAGCGCACCAGCTGCAATTGCTCGGGCCGCACCAGCCCGAAAATGCGCAGGAAGCCGGCCAGCAGCCGCGCGGTATAGGCACCGCGGGAGAAGCCGAAAATATAGATCCGGTCACCGTAATCGAAGTTCCGGACCAGGAATTCATAGGCCTGCATCACATTGTCATCGATGCCGGCGCCGGTGGCCAGGCCCAGCACGATGCGGGTCTTGGACTTGAACCACTGCCACCAGCCGCTCAGTCCGAAGGTGCCGACGCCGGGCTGGTAAAATACCAGTTGCTGCTGCGACCGCTCAAGACTGCCATAGAGCCTGAGCACATTGGTGCGGTCGCCGGAAATCTGGTTCGACGTGCCATCGAGCAGGATAACGATGTTTTTGGCCATGATGCGGGCCTCCACCATCCGGACGATACGGGAAAAACCCGCTTTCAGCAATCAACGGGCGAAGCGGGTTGGTGCATCAAGATCGATGCGACGCACCAACCGAACCTCACGCCGGGGAAGCGGTCTGGCGGCGAATTCAGGGAGACTGCTATGCCGCCGCAATGCTGTCTGTCTGCGGACCGGGGATCGATGCCTGATTTTGTCTCATGTCCGGCCCGGTTTGACCCGAGGTCCTTGCGCGGCGGTCCGGTCTGTTCCGCCAGAAGATGTGTTTTTCATGAATTCCGGGAGACCCGGAGCACTGCAGATGTCGGGATAAGGGATGGGTGACGCCGTTTTGGTCCCTCCGGCAATGGTCACATGAAAATGCCAAAAATTCAACAGATCAGTTTGATATGATCTTGAGTGGTCGTCTCATATACTCTGAAATTCTCTAAAAACACTCAAATATAAGTGTATGTATTTGTGAATAACGGAAATTTTTTCCTTTTGATTGGATCAGTGATTGCAAGGATTTGGAGGGGGCAGGAGAGGCGTCGAGGGCTTTTCTTCTATTTCAGAAACCGTTCCAGGCGATCGAAATTCTGTTCATTGGCGGCGTGCAGGAATTTTTCGATCTGCACGATCTCCTCGCTGCGGTCAAACTGCATTTGCCAAGCCAGTCTTGCGCCACCATCTGCGTCGGCAAAGCGCATTTCGAGCCTGAACACATGCACCGGCTCATGATGGGTCATCCGGATGAGCTCACCGGCAATCACATCCTCGATGGTCCAGCGGTTGTGATAAGCGGTGCCGTTGTCGGCGGTCATCGTGACCCGCCAGCCACCGCCGGGCCTGAAGTCAAAAGCCGTGATCCGGTTGCAAAACCCCTCCGGCCCCCACCATGCGGCAAGCTTTGCCGGATCCGCAAAGGCATCAAACAGCGCCGCCCGACCCACCGGAAACAGGCGGCTGTTGAGGATTTCGAGGGTGTCGGTCATGGCTTGGTCCTCTACCACGCAAACGATCCGTTGCTTGGTTGTCGGAATGCGAATGCCGCCTCCGTCATGCCGGACCCCGATCCGGTATCCAGCGGCGAGCGTCGGCGAGCCGGATGACTCTGCCTATAGCCGGTGCCATCGGTAGAGTTTCCCACCGCGCAGACGCGCGGTGACTGGATCCCGGCTCAAGGCCGGGATGACGAGATGTCGGGTGCGTCAAGCCCCCAAACGCAATCTCCTCACGCCGTCGGGAAATAGCTCTGCAGCGGGTGCACTTCCAGGTTTCCGGCCTTCAGCGCGGCGATGGCTTGCGCCGTCGAGAGGCTGCCGGCCATGGTGGTGAAATAGGGCACCTTCTGCATCAGCGCCGCGCGGCGCAGCGATTTGGAATCCGAGATGGTCTTGGCGCCTTCGGTGGTGTTGATCACCAGTTGTACCTGACGATTGCGGATCGCGTCCTCGATATGCGGACGGCCTTCCATCACCTTGTTGACGCGTTCGACCTCGAAACCCTTGTCCTTGAGGAAGTCGGCGGTGCCGGACGTGGCCATCACCTTGAAACCGTTGTCGACCAGGATGCGGATTGCCTCGATCACCCGCGGCTTGTCCTCGTCGCGGACAGAGACGAACACCGTGCCCGAGCGCGGCAGATCATTGCTGGCGCCGAGCTGCGCCTTGGCGAAGGCAAGCGCGTAATCGCGGTCGAGCCCCATAACCTCGCCGGTCGAGCGCATTTCGGGACCGAGCAACGTGTCGACGCCGGGGAACTTTGCGAAGGGGAAGACGGCTTCTTTCACCGCGATATGGGTCAGGGTGCGGTGATTGGGCACCTCGCCATAGGCGGCGAAGGCGTCAGCCAGCTTCTCGCCGGTCATCACCCGTGTCGCCACCTTGGCAATCGGCGAGCCGACGGTCTTGGCCACGAAGGGCACCGTGCGCGAGGCGCGTGGATTGACCTCGAGCACGTAGATGACGTCGTCCTTGATGGCATATTGCACATTCATCAACCCGCCGACATTGAGCGCCCGGGCCAGTGCAATGGTCTGCACCTCGAGCCGGTCGACCATTTCGGCCGACAGTGTGTGCACCGGCAGCGAGCAGGCGGAATCGCCGGAGTGAATGCCGGCTTCCTCGATATGCTCCATGATGCCGGTGACATTGACGCTCTCGCCATCGCAGAGGCAATCGACATCGACCTCGATGGCATTGGTCAGATAGGTGTCGAACAACAGCGGGTTGGTGCCGAGCAGGGTGTTGATCTGGCCGGTCTTGTCGTTGGGATAGCGCGCCTTGATGTCCTCGGGCACCAGCTCCGGCACGGTGCCGAGCAGGTAGTTGGACAGATTGGCCTCGTCACGGATGATCTGCATGGCGCGGCCGCCAAGCACATAGGACGGGCGCACCACCAGCGGGAAGCCGATCTCGGTGGCGACCAGCCGGGCCTGTTCGACCGAATAGGCGATGCCGTTGTTGGGCTGGACCAGGTCAAGCTTGTGCAACAGCTTCTGGAAGCGGTCGCGGTCCTCGGCGAGATCGATCATGTCGGGCGCGGTGCCCAGGATCGGGATGCCGGCCTTTTCCAGCGCGTCTGCCAGCTTCAGCGGGGTCTGGCCGCCAAGCTGGACGATGACGCCCTTGAGCGTGCCCGCCTCCTGTTCCTTGGTGAGGATCTCGAGCACGTCCTCATCGGTCAGCGGCTCGAAATAGAGCCGGTCGGAGGTGTCGTAATCGGTCGACACGGTTTCCGGATTGCAGTTGACCATGATCGCCTCATAGCCGGCATCCTTCAGCGCGAAGGCGGCATGGCAGCAGCAATAGTCGAACTCGATGCCCTGGCCGATCTCGGTTGGGGCCGCCGCCGAGGATCACCACCTTCTGGCGGTCGGACACGCGGGCCTCGCAGGCCAGCGCGCCGGCAAAGGGCATCTCGTAGGTCGAATACATATAGGCTGTGGGCGAAGCGAATTCGGCAGCACAGGTGTCGATCCGCTTGTAGACCGGGCGCACGCCCAAGGCGCGGCGCAGCTTGGCCACTTCCGGGCCGCGCTTGCCGGTGAGCGAACCCAGCCGCGCGTCGGAGAAGCCCATCGACTTGACCAGCCGCAGGTTTTCCGCATCCGCCGGAATGCCGTGTTCGCGGATGCGGGCTTCCATCGCAAGGATCGCCTCGATCTGTTCCAGAAACCAGGGATCGATCTTGCAGATGGCGTGCACATCGGCTGAACTCATGCCCAGCCGCAGGGCCTGGGCCACCATGCGCAGCCGGTCCGGCGTCGGCACGCCGATGGCGGCCTTGATGGCGTTGTCGTCGTCGCCTTCGCCCAGTCCCGGGATCTCGATCTCGTCGAGCCCGGTGAGTCCGGTCTCAAGACCGCGCAGCGCCTTTTGCAGGCTTTCGGCAAATGTCCGGCCGATTGCCATGACTTCGCCGACCGATTTCATTGCCGTGGTCAGCGTCGGCTCGGCGCCGGGGAATTTCTCGAATGCGAAGCGCGGGATCTTGGTGACCACATAGTCGATCGAAGGTTCGAACGAGGCCGGGGTGGCGCCCTGCGTGATGTCGTTTTCGAGCTCGTCCAGCGTGTAGCCGACGGCAAGCTTGGCTGCGACCTTGGCAATCGGGAAGCCGGTGGCTTTCGAGGCCAGCGCGCTAGAGCGCGATACCCGCGGATTCATCTCGATCACCACCAGGCGGCCGTCTGCCGGGTTGACGGCGAACTGCACGTTGGAGCCGCCGGTCTCCACCCCGATCTCGCGCAACACCGCGATCGAGGCGTTGCGCATGATCTGGTATTCCTTGTCGGTGAGCGTCAGTGCCGGGGCCACGGTGATCGAATCACCGGTGTGCACGCCCATCGGGTCGATGTTCTCGATCGAGCAGATGATGATGCAGTTGTCGGCGGTGTCGCGCACCACCTCCATCTCGTATTCCTTCCAGCCCAGCACCGATTCCTCGATCAGCACTTCGGTGGTCGGCGAGGCATCGAGCCCGCTTTCGATGATGTCGTAGAATTCCGAGCGGTTATAGGCGATGCCGCCGCCGGTGCCGCCCATGGTAAAGGAGGGGCGGATGATGGCCGGCAGGCCGATCTGGTCGAGCGCCTTGGCGGCCTGGGCCATGGCGTGGCTCATATAGCGCTGCTTGCGGTCGGATTCGCCCAGGTTCCAGGTGTTTTCCAGCTCGTCGAGCGCGGCATCGAGATCGTCGCCCGAAAGCTTCTCGCGCAACAGCGCCCGTTCGGCTTCGTGCAGCTTGCGGTCGGTGTCCTTGATCTCGGTGGCATTGGCCAAAAACGAGCGCGGGGTCTCGAGCCCGATGCGGGTCATTGCCTCGCGAAACAGCGCCCGGTCTTCGGCCATGTCGATGGCCGCCGGCTTGGCGCCGATCATCTCGACATTGTAGCGCTCGAGCACGCCCATGCGCTTGAGCGAAAGCGCCGTGTTGAGCGCGGTCTGGCCGCCCATGGTCGGCAGCAGGGCGTCGGGGCGTTCGCGCGCAATGATCTTGGCCACGACTTCCGGCGTGATCGGCTCGATATAGGTGGCGTCGGCCAGGCCCGGATCGGTCATGATGGTGGCCGGGTTGGAGTTGACCAGGATGACCCGGTAGCCCTCTTCCTTCAACGCCTTGACGGCCTGGGTGCCGGAATAGTCGAATTCACAGGCCTGCCCGATAACAATCGGTCCCGCACCGATGATGAGGATCGACTTGATATCATTGCGTTTTGGCATGGTCCGGGTCCGATTCTAACAAGCGTCGCGCAAAAAATCCCCCGCCGGGAATCCACTCAAAAGATTCGGGTCGGGAGAGGCCATGCGCAAAATCAAAGGCTAGACGCGGCTTATAGGGAAATGTTGGCGCGGGCGAAACCCCAAAAGGGCGTTGTTCAGGGGAAATTCGGGGAGCACATATGCCGGGGCCTGCTCCCCTTTGTTCGGTTTTCCTTCTACGACGCCGTCATCCCGGCCTTGAGCCGGGATCCAGCCACCGCGTGTCGACGCGGTGAGGGACTCGTTTGGGACTCTGTCATAACGGATGCAAAGGGGTCTCGCGGCTCGCGGACGCTCGCCCACTGGATCCCGGCTCAAGGCCAGGATGACGGATACCGCGCGCGTCACCTTGGAGCCCGAGGGCTCCCCAACCTCCCCCATGAGGGGAGGTCGGAGAAGCAAGCCGGGCGCGAAGCGGACGGCGCAGAAGATCCGGGTGGGGGTATTTGTCAGGCCGACCCAATGGACCCCCACCCGGCTCCGTCGCACTACGCGCGCCGATCGCCGACCTCCCCTCAAGGGGGAGGTTGGTACCAGCAGCAACCACTTAGCTACAAGCTTCCGGCATCCGTACGACTATCGCCTCGACACCGAAGCCCGGCGTCTTGGCGTGACCCGGCAGGCGCTGATCAAGATCTGGATCGCGGAGCGGCTGGAGAAGGCGTGATACGGCTCGGCGGGCCGGCCAGGCCCGTCCGGCTGCAACCCGCCGAACCGCCTTTTACCTCCGCGCTTGCCCCCTCGCACTGTCGGTCCATTCCGGTGGGGCGCCGACCATGCCGGCGACCATGCCGGGTACACCCGGGGCGCGGCCAAAGCTGTCGCAGGCGGCATATTTGGGCTTGCCGCCGAAGAAGGCATTGATCCGCTGGCCCGAGGGCAGGCTGAGGTCCATCGCCGCGGGCATCTGGCCCTTGATCAGCAGTTTGGAGAAACTGTCGCCATAGGCGGCGGCCAGCGCATAGGCATCGCCGACTTCGGACAGGCGCGGCTTGTTGGTGATCGCGTTGGCGCCCTTGGCCCAGACCATGGCGGCGAGCTGCGTGTCCTCACGCCCGGTCACTTCGCCTTCCACGGCCAGGCCGCCGAGGCCGAAGGGCAGGCGCGGCACGCTGACCGGCAGCACGAAACTGCTGCCCAGCGACACCGCGGTCGACACGCCGGCGGCAGCCTTGTTGGTCGCGATGATGCCGGTAATGACGTTGCGCACCGTCAGATCAGCGGGCTGGTCAGCCGCCACGATCACATATCTGTCGCTCAGCGCCACGCAGATCGCCCGGTCGAGCGCATTGCTGACCAGGTCCCGATCCTGCGCTTTGCCGATCCGGCCGGCAGCACTCGCCGAAAAGGAGGCGGGCAGGATGCGCACGGTCCTGGCGGCCGTCACCGCAGGCTTGTCGACATAGCTGCGCGATTTTGCCATCTGCCCGGTTGTCCTGCCGAGATTGTCATAGGATGACAGCGCGCCGGATTCGGTCAGATCCACGCTGGCGCAGGAGGTCGCCAGTGGCCGCGGCCGCAAGCATGCAGCCGGACATCATCGCGGTTTTCGCCGGTGTGCGTTTCGGCCCGCGGGCGGGTGCGGCCGCGCGGGTGCCTGCGGCAGAGATGTCTGGTTCAATCATGTCGGATGGATTTCCTGGTTGAGGCGCGGGCCGGGGTGGCCGGCTTCGGTGTTGATGCGCTGCTTGCGGATGCGCGCGTGGGCGGGTGCGTCCTATGGGAACGCCTGGTTCTGGCGCGGGAGGTTACCGACCTGGCCCGCGGCGGTCATGGCGGCGTGCGTTGATCCAGCCTTTCCTGGCGGTTGATGATGCGCCATGTTCTGATCACATTTCGCGGGCTGGCCGGAAGCGGTAGTCCGATTCTTTTGGCTGAGGGCGGCGATGCGCGGCAAGCATGTCGAATCTGTGATGGCTGCTCGTGCCAGTCCGGATCACGGCCCGGGCGGAGCCAGGAGGCTGCGAGCAGGGGGCCGGCCACAGCGCATGAGCCGGAAATCCGGGATCGTTCACATTTTATCAAAAGGTTTTCGTCAGGCTGACGGCACTGTGTTGATCCTAGAAAGTCGGGTTTTATGATGATCCAAAGCCAGGAGACCTTCCTTTCCGGAGTGCTCGGGCGTTTGCGCGCGGATGCCTGGTTCTATGTCACGGTCATCGGCTACACCGCCTTCGGCCTGCTCTATCTCGCGGCGTTCGGTCAATTGGGCCAGACCTCGCATTCGGCCTATGTCGTGCCCGGGGTCTGGACCTTCGCCATTTTCATGCCGGCCGTGGTGATCATGTTCGATGTGGCGCGTGTCGTTCACCGGTTCAACAGCCGCCGCCGGCTGGCGTTCCGGCGCAGCTTTTCCGCCAAACGGATGGCGGCGCTGGTGTCGGGCATCGCGCTCACATCCGCAATCGTTCTGTTTCAAGGCACCTTCACCTCGATCAAGATCTCCTTCGCCAATATCCAGGGCGGCTTTCCCTATGACCGGTTGATGGCCGATGCCGACCGGTTCCTGCATTTCGGCCTGGCGCCGTGGCGCTATCTCTATGCGGTTGCAGCCGATCCGGCGGTGCTTTCCATCGTCGAGATCAACTACAATTTCTTCTGGCACGTGATCTGCTTCGGCTCGCTGTTCTTTGTGGTGACCTCGCCGCGCGCCGAACGGGTGCGGATGCAGTATCTGGCGATGTTTTTGTTTGTCTGGATTGTCTGCGGCAATATTCTCGCCAACATGTTCCTGTCTGCAGGACCCGCCTTTTACGGCGATGTTACCGGCGATGTGGCCCGCTTTGGCGAACAGATGGCCTTTCTGGCCGGCAGCGGCACGGACAAGTCCGCGGCCGATTTCCAGCGCTATCTCTGGCTGCTCTATGAGCGTGGCGAGCCCGGCATCGGCGGCGGCATCTCGGCTTTCCCCAGCGTGCATGTGGCGCTGATCACCATGAACGCGCTGTTTTTGGCCAGCTATTCGCGGCGGCTCGGCGTGCTTGCCTTTGCCTATGTCGGCTTCGTGCTGGCAAGCTCGGTCTATCTTGGCTGGCATTATGCAGTGGACGGCTATGCGTCGATCCTGATCGTCTCGCTGGCCTATTATCTCTCCTGCAGGCTGTTTGGCCGTTCCGCACCCGCGGTGGTGAGCAGCCCCTTGCCGGTGCCCGCACGAGTCGCGGCGGCCTGACCGCGCCTGGATGGCGGCGCGCTTGAGCCCCGCCGGCCCGGGATCGTCCTCCAGCTATTTCCGCTGCAGCGACAACAGATATTCCACCACATCGGCCTTTTCATGGTCGAACAGCCGGAAGGTGGTCATCGGGAAATGGTCGGCCTCGAGAAAGGCCTCGAACCAGGCGCGGTCGCGGCCTTCGACATTGACCAGATCGGCATAGGGCGGCGCCATGTCTGCGCCGGGGTCCTGGCCGTCCGCGACATGGCAGTCGCGGCACCATTCATCGACCACCTTTTCGCCGCGCGCCACAGCAGCGGTCCCGGCCGCCTGGGCACAGACCGGCGCGGTCAGCATCAGTCCGGCAAACAGCAATCTGAGCATCGCGCATCTCCTTGCAGGGCAGTGTGGGTCGAGCGCTTCCACCCAGCGATGAAGCGCTCTACCGCGCATGAGAGCACGCCGCCCTGATCAGGATCAATGGGGCGCAAAAGCCTATTGCGGCGTCCAGGTTTCCATGCCGAGTGCCTTGGAGCCGAGATAGGACCACACGCCCTGCCAGGTTCCCTCGTCGCTGAACATCAGCGCCACACCCGAGGTTTCGTCCTGGATATAGCCGATGGCAAGAACCGTGTCGTCGCCGATCGCCGTGCCCTCGAGCTTGGTTCCGTCTTCAAGCGTGTAGGTCAGGGAAAAGGTGTCGCCGATCCCGGCGACGAGCACGGTGGCCTCATAGGTGCCACCGTCGGGATTGGTTCCGGCGATGTCGTAGGTTCCCGAAGGATCGGCACAGGCAAGCGTGATCTGACCGGCAATCATCAGGCCGGCAAGCCAGAGTGAAGTCAATTTCATGGACGTCTCCGAGGAGGCTGAAAAAGGTTCGGCGCGTCTGCCCCGGGGCGCGCCGGAACCGCTACGTCGATTGCCGCGGATGGCGGGCTCAATGCGTGCAGCCAACGGACGTTATCAGGCGCCGCGGCGGCGTCAATCCAATTCAGCGGCCCCGGTTCGGCCGTCGCCCAATCTTCCGGCCCTGACCGGAGACGGGCCCTGTCAGACGCTGTCGCGCTGCCCGATCCAGCTTTGCACCCGGGGCGCAAAGGTGCGGCTCACCGGCACGTCGGCCCCGTCGGCGGCGTTGACACTGAGCCTGCCGTTCTTGCCATTGCCGCGCAGCAGCGCGTTGTCCTCGTGCTCGGCCACCCAGTGCGAGCGGTGCACCTGCTGGCCGGGGCCGGCTTCGGCGATGGCGTCGCCAAGCCGCATCAGCAGCAGTTCGCTGCCCCGGCTGGTGACCACCCGCACATAATGGTCCTGCACTTCGAGCCGGATCAGCACTCCGCGCTTGTCAACCGGCAGACGGTCAAGCAAGGGCGGGCGTTGCGCCACGGCATCTTCAGGGCTGCAGGCAGAGGCGGCGGCAGGTGGCGACGCGGACAGCCCGGCTGCCGTCGGGTCAGTTTCCGGCACGGTAGCGTCAGCCGGCTTCGCTATCGTCACCTCGTCGCTGCTGCTCAGGCTGAGCCAGACCAGCAGGCAAAATCCGATCCCGATCGGCAGCGCGACCAGCACATTGCCGCCAAGCCGGACCAGGTTGAACGGCATCTGGAACACGGCGGCGTTGACCGCAGTCACCACGAATCCGATCGGCAGCGCCGCAAAAATCGCGCCCGTCATCATCCGCGTCAGCCGGTGGGCGATGTGCCGGGTCAGCGCCACATCGAAAAACGACACGCTGACCAGGGCGCAGCCCCAGGCGCAGCTTTGCAGCGTCAGCCAGTATCCGAGCCGCGAATGGAACGGCAGCCGCTCGTAGCTGCCGAACGGACCGGTCAGCACGAACAGTCCGACCACCAGCGCAAACACCAGCCACAGCCGCGGACGGCTCAGCAGCAGGCGCAGTTCACGAAGCGTGGATTGCAGCAATGTGTCGCTCACGAAGTTCTCCGGTCATTAGACGCAGATGGCCTTGAGAACCGCCTCCGATGATGGCGGATAGCGGCAGATCAGCCCACCGGATCGCGGGTTTTCAGGCCTCTGTCAACCGCGCTCCCCGCTTACGAGGATTTATCCATGACGCTCGAACCGCTTCTTGATGCCAGTCCGGCCATCCAGTTTCATGTCTTCACCGTTGTCCCGGCAGCGCTGATTGGCGGCGCCATGCTGCTTGCCAGGAAGGGCACCTATGTCCATCGCATCGCCGGCCGGGTGTGGATCATGCTGATGGTGCTCACCGCGCTGTCGACCTTCCTGATCCACGAGATCGACCTGTTTTACGGTTTCTCGCCGATCCATCTCCTGTCGGTGCTGACGCTGTTTGGCGCGGCCATGGTGGTGTGGTCGGCGCGGCGGCGTGATTTCGCCCGTCACCGGCGGGTGGTGAAATCCCTCTATTTCGGCGGCATCGGCATTGCCGGATTGTTCACCTTCCTGCCTGACCGGATCATGCATGAGGTGGTGTTCGGCCCGGCTGAAGCGACCGCTGCCACGGCCGTGTCACCCGCCACAGCGGCGGCGTCTCCGGCGGTGCAGATCGCGCAAGCGGCGCCGATCTGGGTGTGGCCGCTGCTTGTTGCGCTGATCGCACTGGGGATCAGCCGCATGCGTGATCGCGACATGCCGTTGTGGCGGCTGATGCTGTTGCCGGTGCTGCTGGTGGCAAGCTCGCTGCTCACCGCGCTTGTCGGCGGGTTGAGCAGCACCAGCCTGGCGGCGCTTGCGGGAGCCATGGCGCTCGGCGCCACGGCCGGCTGGTGGTCGTTGCGTCATGCCGCGGTCACGCGCCTGCCGGACAACCGCATAAGGGTGAAGGGCGAAGTGGTCTCGCTGATTGCCATCCTGGCCATCTTCGCGTCGCGCTTTGTCGCTGGCGCAATGGCCGCAATCGCACCGCAGCTGATGACCCGGCCCGGCATGGCGGAACTTTTCGTGGCCCTGCCGGTTTTCTGTGCGGCGGTGATGGCAGCCCGCGCCCTGGCGCAGGCGGGGTTCAACCCGCTGATCGCCATGCGCCAGCCACGGACGGCGAAAACTGGTTGTTGAAACCGGCGCTGGCGGCCCGTACAAGCAAGGCTTGATGCCGTCAGGAGAATGACCATGGATTGGAAGGGCCGTCGCCAGAGCGACAATATCGAGGACCGGCGCGGAAACTCGTCGCGCGGCCGCAATCCGTTCGGGCGCAGCGGCATCCGACTGCCCTCTGGCGGCATCCGCCGCTCGGGAATGAGCATCAAGACCATCGTCATCATCGGCGTGATCTATTTCGGCCTGAAACTGATCGGCATCGATCCGCTGCAATTGCTCGGTGGCGGCAGTTCCGGCAACCTGCCGGGCAGCCAGAGTGTCAGCGAGCGGCAGATTTCCCCCACCCGGCAGGACGAGATGACCCAGTTCGTCGCCACCGTGCTGGCCGAGACCGAGGATGTCTGGAATGGCGTGATGAAATCGCAGGGCTTTACCTATGCCGAGCCCAAGCTGGTGCTGTTTTCGGGTGCTGTGAGTTCGGCCTGCGGCAATGCCAGCTCCGCCTCCGGTCCGTTCTACTGTCCCGGCGATCAGAAGGTCTACATTGACCTGACGTTCTTTGACGAGCTGGCGCAGCGGTTCGAGGCTTCGGGCGATTTCGCCCAGGCCTATGTGCTGGCCCATGAAGTCGGCCATCACGTGCAGAACCTGATCGGGGTGCTGCCCGAATTCAACCGGATGCGTCCGTCGCTGAGCCAGGCTGAGGAAAACCAGATGTCGATCCGGGTCGAGCTGCAGGCCGATTGCTTTGCCGGGATCTGGGGGCACTACACCGCGCAGAAGGGTCTTCTCGAGCGCGGTGACCTGGAGGAGGCGCTCAATGCTGCCCAGCAGATCGGCGACGACACGCTGCAGCGCCGCACCCAGGGCTACGTCGTGCCCGAAAGCTTCAACCACGGCACCTCGGCGCAGCGCAAGCAATGGTTCGCCCGCGGCTTCGAGACCGGCCGGCTGGATGCCTGCGACACCTTCAACAATCCGGTCTGAGCGGTTTCGCCGTCACTCGTGACCACGAGGGACGCCGTCCCGGCGCCTCAGGCAACAGCGTCCTCGCGGGTGCTGACCACCACCGACACCGGCCGGTGATCGCTGGTGTGGCCGCCGGTGCCGGCCAAGGGCGTGTTCGCCGCCACATGCGCGGCATGCTCCACCTGGCCGGCCTTTGACTTGACCTGCAGCCCGATCGTGTCCATCGCCTTGGCGCCAACGACGGCCTGGGTGAACATGATGTGATCGATGAGGATGCGGGCATCCACTCCTGGCTCCCAGGCATCCTCGAATTCGGTCGACCAGCGATAGGCGCTGCCGTCCTCCATCATGTAGTCAAACAGCGCGTGGTTGAGGAACTGGCGGGCGAAGAACACGTCGCCCTGCAGGTTGGAGATCAGGTCGTGAAACAGCATGCGGCGCTCGAAATACTCCTTGCCGACGCCGTCATTCATGTCGCCCATCACGAAGATGGCCGGGTGCGGCTCGCCGCGGAACCGGTTTTCGATAAAATAGCGGATATTGACGATCTCGGTCGATATCTTGACTCGCGCCTCGACGGCCTCCTGCTCGACGGCCAGGATGAGCTTCTTGTCCGCGCGCGTTCTTTCGTCCGGGGGCTTGCGCACCGCCTTTCCGGCCTTGGCGTAATTGCTCTTGGAGAATTTCGACTTCAGATGCACGCCGATCAGATCGAACCGCTTGCCGGCAATGGTGCAGACCAGGGTCTGGGGCCAGCGGAAATGGCTGTGTTCGTTCTCGAACAGATCGATCGGGGGATCACCTTCGCCGAAATCATCTTCCGGGTCGGGTTGCTTCGGTTTGAACCAGGGGTGGACGATGGGCCATTTCTTGGCATGTTCGCCCGGCTGCTCGGGCCAGTGCCGGCTTTCATATTCGGTCGCCTCCTGCCAGCTTTCCTGGGGCAGCAATGCCGGTGACAGCTCCTGCATCCGGCTGCTGCGAACCAGAAACCAGATGCCCTGCGCGCCCCTGACGCGGTAGCCGCCCCTGTCGGTCGGCCCGCGCTCGATCACGCGCCATTCGCCGCCCAGATCATCGTCGCAAAAGGCGCGCAACAGCTCGACGCGGGTCGTGCTCGGGCCCTCCTGCATGCACAGGATGTCGGGATTAACCAGCCGGATCTCGGTGGCGATCTGCTGGCGCTCGAGCTTTTGCCGTGCCCTGCCTTCGGCGGTGTCGACCGGTCTGGACAAAGTGGGTATTGTCCGGGTCTTGCCCTGCAGCAACTGGCCGAACCATTCCAGATTCCAGGTTGCGAGCTTGATTGCCATGGTTTTATCCCCCAGAAATACTTTCTTCAATCGGAGAAATACTTTCCGGCAACCCGGTCTGAAGGTCAAGCCGGCAGGCTGTCCTGTGGCAAATCGTGATGATGCTGGCGGGTGAGGCGATATCTGATGATCAGATCTTGCCCGGTGTTTCCCGCTCCGCCTCGGGCGCGTCGCGGCGGACCACTTCCACCGGCGAGCGCATGATGATCTCGCGGTGCGGGAAGGGGATGTTGACGCCGTTCTCCTTGAAAATGTCCCACATGGCGAGCAGCACCTTGCCGCGCACATTGGTCAGGCCGGCCTGCGGATCGGAGATCCAGAAGCGCAGCCTGAAATCCAGCGACGACGCGCCGAAGGCGGTCATCCAGCACACCGGCTTGGGCGCGTCGAGCACCCGTTCCACGGTTTCGGCGCCGGCGATTGCCAGCTTGGTGACCTCGTGCGGATCGCTGTCATAGGACACGCCGAAATCGACATCGAGACGCACCAGCTTGTCGGAAAACGACCAGTTGACCACCTGCTGGGTGATGAAATCCTCGTTCGGGATCAGATATTCGCGGCCGTCGCGGGTGATCACCGAGACAAAGCGGGCGCGCAGCTCGCGGATCCAGCCAAAGGTTTCGCCCAGCGCAATGGTGTCGCCGGGCTTGATCGAGCGGTCCATCAGGATGATGACGCCGGAGATGAAATTGGACACCACCTTCTGCAGGCCGAAGCCGAGGCCGACGCCGACGGCGCCAGAAAACACGGTGAGCGCGGTCAGGTCGATGCCCGTCGACGACAGCGCCATCATGCCGGCGATGATGATGATGGAGATCTTGACGACCTTGCCGGCCAGAACCTTGAAGGACGGCGAGAGGTCTTCCACGGTGTTGATGCGGCTGTCGAAGAAATTGCCCAGGAGATTGGCGATCCAGAAGAAGCCGGCGGTGATCACCACGGTGCGCAGGATGAACAGCGCCGAAATCCGCAGGTCGCCAAGCTGGATTGCCATCTGTTCGAGAAACGCGGTTGCCTCGGGCCGCAGGTCAAGAATCCCCAGCGCCACATAGCTGAACACCGCCAGCGCGATCAGCCGCGAGACGGTGCGGTTGTGGATGATCCGACTGGACACCGAGATCGCCAGCCAGGCCCAGCCAAGCGCCAGTGCCAGCGCCATCAGATAGGTCCGCGACGGCCAGGTCAGTTCCAGCGTCAGCGTCCGGATGAGGGTCAGCAGGATCAGGAAGATGATCCAGTGGCTTCTGCGCATCACCGCGATGATCACCCGCAGCAAGCCGGGCTTTCCCTTGATGGTTCGGGCGCGGCTTTCAAGCCAGGGTTCGACCCGGCGCGAGACCAGCCAGCCGGTGAGATAGCACAGGATGATGATGCCGATCTGGTAGAAGGTCCAGGGCTGGGCAAAATAGGCCGTGCCGGTCTCCAGCAGCGTCAGGGCGTCTTGTGCAATCCGCGGCAAATCAAGTGTTTCCATGGCGTGATGTTAAACTGATAGCCGGGCCGGAGAAAGGCCCATTCAATGCCGGTCGCACCGCTGCTGTGCGGCGCGGGAGGCGCGGATCTGCATGCTCTTCGGGGCAGGGTGAAGACGGTTTTGGCGCGCGGGCGTCAAGCGCACCGGGCAGTCTTGCCAAGCAGGGGGTGCGGGGCGCATAAGCCCGGTTCGGAATGCGGGAGCTGGTGATGGATATGTCGACCACAGACAGGAGAGACGGGCAGAGTTGGGGGGCGCAGATCTGGGCGACGCTGGCGCTCGGACTGCCGCTGGTCGGCACCCAGATCGCCCAGATCGCCATTGCCACCACCGACGTGGTCATGCTCGGCTGGTACGGCACCGCCGAACTGGCCGCCACGGTGCTGGCCTCGCAGGCCTTTTTCGTGGTGTTCATCTTCGGCTCCGGCTTTGCCGGGGCAATCCTGCCGCTGGCGGCGCAGGCGGAGGGCCGCAATGACCCCACCCATGTGCGCCGCTCGGTGCGGATGGGCATGTGGATCCTGCTGATCTATGCCGTTGCGGTGATGCCGTTTTTATGGAATCTCGAGCCTGTGTTGCTGGCGCTGGGCCAGAAACCCGAACTGGCGGCGCTCGCCAGCGATTACATCCGCATCGCCCAATGGGGCATGTTCCCGGCGCTGATGATGATGGCGCTGCGGTCGTTCTTTGCCGCGCGCTCGCGTGCTGCCATCGTACTCTGGTCGGCGCTGATCGGCACGGTCGCCAATGCCATCCTCAATTACGGGCTGATCTTCGGCAATTTCGGCTGGCCGGAAATGGGCGTGCGCGGCGCGGCGGTGGCCTCGGTGGTGAGCTCGAGCGTGATCTTCCTGATCATGGCCGGCTGGGCTCTGTACCATCCGCGGCACCAGGACTACCGGCTGTTCCAGCGGTTCTGGCGGCCCGAATGGTCGGCCTTCTTCGAAGTCTTCCGGCTCGGCCTGCCGATCGGGCTGACCATCCTGGCCGAAGTCGGGCTGTTTCTGGCGGCCTCGGTGATGATGGGCTGGCTCGGCACGGTTCAGCTCGCCGCCCACGGCATTGCCATCCAGCTTGCCTCGATCAGCTTCATGGTGCCGCTCGGCCTGTCGCATGCCGCCACCGTGCGCGTCGGCCAGGCCTATGGCCGCGGCGACATGGCGGGGCTGGCGCGGGCGTCGCATGTGGTGATGGCGCTGGCGATCGTGATTTCGGTCGCCTCGGCCATCCTGTTCTGGCTGCTTCCGGAACCGCTGGTCAGCCTGTTTCTCGATGAATCCAATGTCGACGCGGCCGAATTGCTGGCCGTCGCCGTGCCGCTGATCCTGGTGGCGGCCGCCTTCCAGATTGTCGACGCCATCCAGGTGATCGCCTCCGGGCTTCTGCGCGGCATCAAGGACACGCGGATCCCGATGTGGATCGCCGTCATCAGCTACTGGCCGGTCGGCCTGTCGGCGGCCTATGGGCTCGGCTTCGGCCTCGGCTTCGGCGGCCCCGGCATCTGGGCCGGCCTGGCCATCGGCCTCGGCGTGGCGGCGGTGCTGCTCAACATCCGCTTTGCAAGACGGCATCTGTTTCTGGATGTGGCCAAGGCCTGACGCAGGAGCGGGCAGGGGTGACGGCGCAAGCCATGCGGCCATGCTTGCGAGCGGCGCGATTGTGGCTTTCGATGCAGGGTGACGTGACAAGCCTGCATTTAATGTCCCGCTTGGCGCCCCCAAACTAATCGTTCGGCCTTGGAGCCGCCATACCTAACCAGCCATTCGCTGCGCTCCGCACCGACGTCTTGAGAGGGCGGGGGAGCGGACTTTCGCTGCAGGCGCGAGGCCGATGGGGCAGGTTCTGCAAGCGGATATATAACCGGCGGCGAAACATTGTTTTGCCCTGCGTCACTGAGGGCCGCTTTGAGCCCCTCGTCACGTATCAACCGAAGATACTATATTCTGAATAAGACGTCGAAATGACTTGTCGCAAAATAGATTCTGTAACAACAATTGAGCTCGAAAGTTTCGACAATTGGTCTTTGGAATTGGAAAATCCGCGTTGCCAAACTTGACGCATCAATGTTTTTTTTGTCCATGAATTCTGATCATCGTCCACGCTTGCACAATAATCTAGCGATGATACAGTCTATTGAAACTTCGTTGATCAAAGAACCGGATTCGATAGCTAAAGTTGGATATTAAATGCATGCTTATATTGAAAATGATTCAATTTTTCTTGGAAAAATGCGTTACCGAATAACATCAAAATATTTCGATGCCGGTTATCCTAAGCAATTCAAAAGACAGCATACTGGAATTGACTTCGGTGCCAATATAGGAACAGTTATATATTCACATATCGTTGGAAAAATCAAACAAGATGGTCGCGGCGTTTCGAACTTAGCTATGGCTGTAGTGGTATCCAGCGGTGGTTTAGATCATATATTCGGCCACGTTAAAATAGATGAAAATATTAAAGTCGGGGACTTCATAGATGTAGGAAATCCAATTGGGGTTATTGTTTTAGCTGGCACCGGAGCGCATCTGCACTACGGTTTATGTAAAAATATAGACCTAGCAAAAGGTGTCGATCGATATAATCGAAAATGGGGTTGGGGGCGTGCGCACGTTGACGTAACCAAAAAGGAAGCAATGGACCGAGGGTGGTTGGATCCAACTAATTCACTGTTATCATGTTTTGATATATTTAGGTATTTCCCTTAGAAGTAAGGAAGCTGCGGTCTCAATTTTGAAGTGCAACAGACTGGTTTGATATTTCGTATTGCAAAGCTGGACACTCGCAATACCCCCCGTTTTACACTGAAACCGGTTGCTAATTTTCTGAAATCATTGACCACAAATTCTTGCTTTCGAGGTTGTTGCGGGTGTCCAGCTAGGGAGTGGATTCAATCGGAGGAACCCTAAAATGTTCCAAATTGAACTCTAAGTTACTCAAAATTGGTCAAATTCAGAAATGATATTGCTGAAATTCAAATGCATTGCAGATTGCGAGTAAATGGGTTGGTTTGAAAAGTTCCGTAATGTTGAAGGTGACTTCAAGGTTGGTGATCTAAATCGCGACATGAGGAGAACGTCTCAAAGGTCCGCATAGCCGACTTCTGGACCTTCACATTGCCACACGATCAGCGAATGGCCGCTTTTTCAAAGTTGCATCGCAGCGCGCCCTGTAGTCTGAACGGCAGGAATGGGCCGTATGACCCCGCGCCTATCGATGAGGAACTTCTGCTAACCCAATTTCGTGGCCACAAGTTGCCTCACAAGTCTTGACCCCAATTCAGCCATTCGTGCCCCGCGATCACCCGCCTCAGCCGCCACCCGCGGCAAGCAGTTCCAGCATCTGCCGCGTCGCCTCATCAGCCGGGAACAGATGTTCGATCTTCCAGTCAGCCAGGGTTATGTCCTCGGCGGTGGAGAACTGGCTCATGGTTGAAAACAGCGACAGCGTCGTCTCTCCCAGCCGGTAGCGGGTCGGCACGATTGCCTGGCTGCCCGGGCCCGGCGCGGCATCGCCCAGTTGATCTGCCAACCGTGCTGCCATCTCATTGAGCCAGGCGTCGCCGCCAAGATGGGCGGATTCCGTGCGCAGGCGCTGCAGCAGATGCTGCGCCACCTCCTGCCAGTTCTCGATCACGGCGGGCAGGCGGGTCTGATCCAGCAGCGCCTCGATCAGGCTTGTGCCTTCGCCCAGTCCCATCTGCCCCAGCAGCATCCCGGCCGTGGCATTCACTCGGACGAGCCTCCAGTGCCGGTCCAGCACAAATGCCGGGTAGGGCAGGTGCCGCTCCAGCATCCAGCCCAGGGCGGCGCTGACCGGCGCCATTTCCGCCTCGTCAAGCCCCCGCGCCCGGTAGCCCGGCGCAAAGCCCGCGGCATGCAGCATGGCATTGCGCGAGCCGCGCGGCACCTCGAGCACCGAGCCGAGATTGAGCACCATGGCACGGCTGGGGCGGGCGCGCCCGGTCTCGAGAAAGGAGATGTGCCGCGCCGAGACATTGGCGCTCAGCCCCAGGTCGAGCTGGCTCAGCCGCCGCGCCTCGCGCCATTGCCGCAGCAATCCGCCAAATTCTGTGCTCATCTCATGCTCCCTTGCTGCCATCATAAGTCCGCGGCTGCGCCTGTCACTTACCTTGCAGGTAATTGATCACCGGCCGTCAAGGCGCTTTTGTGGGCCGATCAACACAGGAGATTTCGACATGGACAGTGCAAGAACACACAGTTTCGCCAAGGCCGCAGCCGGCTTCGTCGTCGCCGTCGGGCTGGTGATTGCGGTGGCCGCCTGGCCGCCGCTGGCCGGGCCGGTGGTGTTTCTGGCCGACCTGCTGATCTGGCCTCTCGACGGGGTGCAGACGCTGGCCGCGCCCGAAACCCGCGTCTTCATCGCCATTTCCGGCGGGGTCATGGTCGGCTGGGGCGTGACGTTGTGGAAACTGCTCGACCATCTGATGGCCGACACCCCCGAGCTCGCCCGCGCAATCACCATGACCGGGCTCTATTGCTGGTTCGCGGTCGATTCGCTGGCCTCGATCATGGCGCAGGCGCCGCTCAATGCTGTGGCCAATATCGGCTTCGTGGTGCTGTTCCTGCTCGCCTTCCGGCACAGGCCGGCGGTGACGGCCTGACCTCCGGGGCGCGCGCCTCAAACAGGCGGCTGCGGCGGAGATGGCGCCGCAGCGGCACTCCTTGGCGCAATCAGTCCGGCCCTCCGGGTTCGTTGCGGGTGTCGCAGTAGAGCGCGATCTTGTTGCCCTGCGGATCGCGCAGATAGCCGACATAGAAATGCGCGCTGTAGGCTGCGCGGAAGCCCGGCGCGCCTTCGTCTTGCCCGCCGGCTGCGAGTGCGGCCGCGTGAAGCTCGCGCACCAGGGCCTGGCTCGGCACGGCAAACGCCACCATGGCGCCGTTGCCGGCCGAGGCCGGCCCGCCGTCATAGGGCGGCTTGACATAAAAATCCGGCGGCTCGTGTCCGGGTTCGCTGCTGACGGCGGGACAATAGCTCAGCCCTTCATGCGAGACTTCGAGGCTGTAGCCGAGGCGCGGCAGGATGGCCGAGTAGAATGTCTCGGCACGCGGGATGTCGTCGGCGCCGACTGTGACGTAACCCATCATCGGATCTGTCTTCCTCCCCTGTGTGTGAAACGGGCGGCTGATTGCATCGGCCGCACCGGATCGAGAAACCCGTTACAAGTCCGCAATTTTCCGCGGCGCATCAAGGACCATGGGCGCAACAGCTGTTCCGTCATTCTGAGCAGCATGCTCCATGTAGACAGGCGTGTCAGCCGGAATGATCGTGTCGCTCTGGGCGACGCCCAGAAAGATGTGCTTGGAATTGCGAGCGGTGATCTCGAGCCAGTTCGGATCATCAAGCGTGCCCCGGTACAGGCCCACCGCCCCCTCAAAGCGCTCGAATGTCTGAAACAGCTTGGTGCCGCAATGGTTGCAGAAATTGATATGGATCTTCTTGCCGCTGCCTTCCGACACATGGTCATAGCGCTTCGGGCTGCCTTTGGTCAGGCTGAATTCGGATGCGGCAAAGGCGGGCTGAACCATATAGGCAGCACCTGTGGCGCGCTGGCAGAACCTGCAATGGCACATCGTCACCCTTTCGGGCTGGCCTGCCACCTCATACCGGATTTCGCCACACAGGCATCCGCCTTGCGCTGCCGACATCGTTCCACCTCGTCTGTGTTTCCGGCCTGACCCTATAACCGTGTCATGTGCGGACACAAGGGTCCGGCGATCGGCCGTGCGGTTACACGCAGCGGCGCGCGTGAGCCCGGTTTGCGCCGTCAATCGCCGGGTTATGCGGCAGTCTTCCATTTCAGTGGTGTCACATAGACGATGCTGTCGCCGGCGCTCACCATCACCTCGCCGTCCTGGATATTGACCTGAAGGCTCATCGCGCGGCTTGCCAGCCTGGCCAGTTCGCCGGTGTCTTTCTCCGAAAAACCCGTCACCTGCAGATTGTCGAACCGGGCGGTGCTGCCCTTGATCTTGTCCCACCACATCTCGGCCGTCCTGCCGCCATAGGGATAGACCACAACCTTGCCGGCCTTGCCGCAGGACTGGCGCAGCATCTTTTCGCTGGGGAGCCCGAGCGCCACCCACACGTCAAGTTCGCCGCTCAGGCTCTTCTGCCAGATGTCCGGCTCGTCATCGGTGGACAGGCCCCGTGTCATTTCCAGGTGCTCATGGGCATTGAGCGCAAAGGCCAGAAGACGCACCATCAGCCGCTCATCCGTCTCCGAGGGGTGTTTGGCGACCGTCAGCTTGTGGGTGTCGTAATAGTGACGGTCCATGTCGGAGACCGAAAGTTCGACTTTGTAGATGGTGGCATTTTGCGCCATGGCAGGTCCCAGCATTTCAAGTTGAGGATGCTTACTGCGTCTGATGCCATTGTGAAAGCAGATAAAGGGACCGCGGGCAAAGGCGCACGGGGCCCATATCTGGCCAGCGCCTCCAGGTCGGCGTCGGTGGCGCGGCGCTACCGTTCCCCCACGACATCACCCTGCCGGTTGCGCATCGGCCCAGCGCTGCCTTCACCAGCTGACCTTCATCGGCAGGATCAGGCCCCAGGCGGTCTCCCGGACTGGTCCGAAGGCCTCAAAACCCAGTCGGGTGTAAACGGCAATCGCGCGCGCATTGGCGGGATGGGGATCGGTGGCGATCACCGGCGCCCCGGCATCAAACAGCGTCCGCATCCGGGCCGAGATGAATGCTGTGCCATGGCCAAGACCCAGCATGTCGGGATCGCCGATATACTGGTCGATTCCGCGGGAGCCCTTGGGGAGCTTTGAAAAATGATGCTCGTCCCAGCCATGCACCGTGTAGTCCTGCATGAAGGCGAAGGGGTGACGGCCGCACGAGACGATCCAGCGGGCAACGCGGGGATCATCGATTTTTTGCTGATCCCAGGGTGCCGAACTCCACCATTTTCGCACATGGGCGCGCGCCTGCCACGCCATGAGCAGGCCGAGATCATCCATCGTCACCTTGCGAAACGTGTAGTTCTGGGCCGGCATCCGTCATCCGCTCCCGCCCACCGTCACGCCGGCCGCATGCTACCGCTCGGCCAGCGCCGGCAGGCCCTTGCGTTCGCCGACCATGTTCATGAAGCGGCGGAACAGATAGTGGCTGTCCTGCGGGCCGGGCGAGGCTTCCGGGTGGTGCTGTACCGAAAACACCGGCTTGCCGACCAGCCGCAACCCGCAATTGGTGCCGTCAAACAGCGAGACATGGGTTTCCTCGACGCCTTCGGGCAGGCTGGTGCCATCCACCGCAAAGCCGTGGTTCATCGAGACGATCTCGACCTTGCCGGTGGTGTAATCCTTGACCGGATGGTTGGCGCCGTGATGGCCCTGATGCATCTTCACCGTGCGGCCGCCCAGCGCCAGCGCCAGGATCTGGTGACCGAGGCAGATGCCGAAGACCGGGATTCCGCTGTCGATCAGCTGGTTGATCACCGGCACGGCATATTTGCCGGTTTCAGCCGGGTCGCCCGGACCGTTGGACAAAAACACGCCATCGGGCGCCATGGCCAGGATGTCTTCGGCGCTGGTGGTGGCCGAAACCACCGTGACCTTGCAGCCCAGGCCGGTAAACAGCCGCAGGATGTTGCGCTTGACGCCGTAATCTATGGCGACGATATGCGCCACCGGTTCGCCGGCCTCGGGAAAGCCCTCGTTCCAGACCCAGGGTCCTTGCGTCCAGCTCGATGACTGGCCCGATGTGGCGTCCTTGGCGAGGTCCAGGCCCTCGAGCCCGCTCCAGTCCCGGGCCAGTGCGGTTAGGGCGTCAATGTCGAAATTGCCGGTCGGGTCATGCGAGATCACCGCGTTCGGCGCGCCGTTTTCGCGGATCCAGGCCGTCAGCGCGCGGGTGTCGACGCCGGACAGGCCGATGATGCCGCGCGACTTGAGCCAGGCGTCGAAATGACCGGCGGAGCGGTAGCTCGACGGCTCGGTGATGTCGGCCTTGAAGATCGCGCCGACCGCGCCGATGCGGGCCGCCGGGGTCAGGTCCTCGATGTCCTCGTCATTGGCGCCGATATTGCCGATATGCGGGAAGGTGAAGGTGACGATCTGTCCCATATAGGAAGGATCGGTGAGGATCTCCTCATAGCCGGTGAGTGCCGTGTTGAAGCAGACCTCGGCCTGCGCGGTGCCGGTGGCGCCAACGCCATGGCCCTTGATGACGGTGCCGTCGGCAAACACCAGAACGGCGGTCGGCCGGGTCTGGGTCCAGGGCTTGGTGGTCTGGGTGCCTGAAGTCTGGGGGCTTGCGGTCATGTCCACTCCGTTGACGGCTGAAGCGCCGCTCCATCGCAGGCAAGAGGCCCCTTGACGTTCCGCCGGGGCATCGCCATTTAAGTCACCGGAAGCCACGCGCGGAAAAGCAGTTGCCGCGTTGGGTGGTGTTCGATCCGGTCATGCATCTGCCTTCAGATAGAGAAGGCGCTCGCCCGGGTCAATCAGCACTGTCGCTTGGACCCCCCAATAATTTGCTTGAACAGGATGCTATCCAAGGGTTAATCCTGTCGCTTCGCAATTGCGGGCTCTCGGGCCTAGCTGATGGGGCTTGCCACCAGGCCTTGAATGAACTGCCGGAGAAAGTTTGATGATGCGGGAACGGTTTACCGAAACGCTGAAGGACGCCATTCGCGCCAAGGACACGCGTCGCATGTCGACATTGCGGCTGATCCAGGCGGCGATCAAGGATCGTGACATCGCCAATCGCGGCGCTGGCAAGGATCCCGTCAGCGATGACGACATCCTTCAGATTCTGACAAAGATGATCAAGCAGCGCGAGGAATCGGCTGCGATCTATGAAGACAATGCCCGGCTGGAGCTCGCCCAGCAGGAGCGCGACGAAATCGCCATCATCCGCCAGTTCCTGCCCAAGCAGTTGCCGGAAGAGGAAGTGCGTCAGCTCTGCGCCTCGGTGATCAACGAGACCGGTGCCGCCGGTTTGCGCGACATGGGCAAATGCATGAATGTGCTCAAGGAGCGCTATCCCGGCCAGATGGATTTCTCCAAGGCCTGCGGCATGGTCAAGGGCCTGCTGCAGTAGGCCGCGCGCGAGCCTTCACCCTCCAAAATCTGATCCCGGTTGCGGCCGGGATCAGCGCCGGCCGTCCGCGCAGGGCCGCGACGCCGCGGCGCACGTGCCGGTCCGTCCCTTGTCCCGTGTGAATAGCGGGGAGGGACGCATCAAGGGCTTTGCCTCTGCGGCGCGCAGCTTCTATATAGAATGACCAACACATAGACTGATCCGACACCCAACCTCGCCAAGCGCCGGAGGCGCGCCAGATCTTGCGGTTTTCCCCGTCCTTTCTCGATGACATTCGCGACCGCGTTCCGATCTCGGACGTGATCGGCCGGCATGTGACCTGGGACCGCAAGAAGACCAACACCTCGCGCGGCGACTGGTGGGCCTGTTGCCCGTTTCATGGCGAGAAATCTCCCAGCTTTCACTGCGAGGACAAGAAGGGCCGCTACCATTGCTTCGGCTGCGGCGTGTCGGGCGATCATTTCAAGTTCCTGACCGAGCTCGAAAGCCTCAATTTCCCCGAAGCGGTGGAACGCGTCGCCGACATGGCCGGCATTTCGCTGCCCGCGCCCGATCCGCAGGCCGCCCAGCGCGAGCGCCAGCGCGCCACGCTGGAAGACGTGATGGAAATGGCGGCGGCCTATTTCGAGGGCGAGCTGCAGGGCCCGCAAGGCGCCAAGGCGCGCGCCTATCTGCGTGACCGCGGCCTGTCGGGCCGCACCATCGCCGCCTTCCGCCTTGGCTACAGCAATGACAACCGCAGTGCGCTGAAGGAACACCTGGCCTCGCGCGGCGTCGACCGCGAGCAGATCGAGGCCTGCGGGCTGGTGGTGCACGGGCCGGAAATCTCGGTGTCCTATGACCGGTTCCGCGACCGCATCATGTTCCCGATCCTGTCGTCGCGCGAACGGGTGATCGCCTTTGGCGGTCGGGCGCTGTCGCCGGGGGCTCCGGCCAAATATCTCAATTCCAACGAAACCGAGCTCTTCCACAAGGGCAATGTGCTTTACAATTTCGCCCGCGCGCGCCGCGCCTGCGGCCAGGACGGCACCTTGATCGTGGTCGAGGGCTATATGGACGTGATCGCGCTGGCGCAGGCGGGAATCGACAATGTGGTGGCCCCTCTGGGCACGGCACTGGGCGAAAACCAGCTCAAGCTGATCTGGCGGGTCACGCCGCAGCCGGTCTTGTGTTTTGATGGCGACGAGGCCGGCCAGCGCGCCGCCAACCGCACGGTGGATCTGGCGCTGCCGCTGATCGGGCCTGGGCGGTCGCTGCGCATTGCGGTGCTGCCGGCGGGCAAGGATCCCGACGACCTGGTGCGCCAGGACGGCCGCGATCCCTTTGATCAGGTCGTCAATTCGGCCCGGCCGCTGGCCGATGTGGTCTGGTCGCGCGAGGCAGGCGCCGGCGTGTTCGAAACACCCGAAAGCCGTGCCGAACTCGAGGCCAAGCTGAAGCAGACCACCGGGCTGATCGCGGATGAAAGCCTGCGCCGGCACTACCAGCAGGACATGCGCGACCGCATGCAGGCCTTTTTCGGCTATCGCAACCGCGAGCAGGGCAAGTCCGGCCGCGGCAATTACGGCCGCGACGGCGGCGGCCGCGGCAATTTCGAGCGCGGCGGCGGCGGTGGCGGCGGACGCCCCGGCGCGCAATCGGCGCGCGGCATGGTGGCGGTGTCGGAACGCCTGAGCCGTTCCGGCCTGGTCCGTGGACATGCCGAAATGCCGTCGCTGCGCGAAACCGTGCTGGTGATGACGGTCGCCAACCATCCGCAGATGCTGCATGACGAGTTCGACGAGCTGGCGGCCCTTGAATTCGAGGACAAGGGCCTGATGCGGGTCTGGCAGGTGATGCTCAATGCAGCCTCGGCCGGCGGACGTTTTGACCGCGAACGCCTGTTTGCAGCGCTTGAGGCCGACGGGCAGGGGCCCTTCATCGCCCGGCTCGAAAGCCAGATCCGCAATGCACGGATCTGGACCGCAACCGTTGAAGCCGCGTCGGAAGATGCGCGCGAGGGCTATATCCAGGCACTCGGCCTGCACAAGCGCACCCGCGAGCTCAAATGGCAGAAATCCGAGCTCGAACGCGACATCGTCGAATGCGAGGATGCCGAGCAGAGCTACGCCATCATCGCCACGCTGCAGCAGGTGCAGCTCGAGATCGCCCGGTTGGAAAACCAGGAGGCGATCATCGACGGCTTCGGCGTGCTTTCGGGCCGGATCAAGGGCGGCCGCGGCAGCAATGGCTGAACCCGGCCTGTGCTGCCCCGGGGCCGGATTTGCGCCGGATCGACCCTGTGCGGACATATTGCAACAGCTGAATCTGAGTCGGGCACTTGCGAACTCGAATGGCGCTACTACATATGCACTTCAGCGATGAAACCGGAAATTTCGGGCAATTTCACGCAAATTGCCGCAACTGCAGGCTTTTTCTCCAATAAGCCTTGACGGATGGGTTTTTTGTGGGAATCACCTGTTTGATACAATACATGCGGGATCACGGGCTGGAGGGCGTCTGCTGGTCACGCGGTTTTCCGCGATCTGCGGCCGTCAGGCTCAAAGATCTGCATGGTTAACAGGGAATTAAGTATCCATACGCCACAACAATCCGGATGATTCGCAAAAGCAGCCTGCCACACCGGCGGGTCCGATGCGCCGATGAACAGGCGCCGAGCTGGCATCAACCGAATGAAATCCGGGGAAAGTGACTGCCCATGGCAACCAAGGTTAAAGAAGCAGCAGCAGACGAGACAGAGACCGAACGCGATGCCAGTGCCCCGGACGGGCCATTGCTCGACCTGTCGGATGACGCCGTCAAGAAAATGATCAAGACCTCGAAAAAACGAGGTTACGTGACCATGGACGAGCTCAATGCCGTGCTGCCGTCGGAAGAGGTGACCTCCGAACAGATCGAGGACATCCTGTCGATGCTGTCGGACATGGGCATCAATGTCGTCGAGGAAGACGAAGCCAGCGACGACAAGGAAACCGAGGAAGAGTCCGATACGGAAGAGGCCAGCGAAGGCGGCGAAGTCGCCACCGCGTCGGGCACCGCCGTTGCCGCCACCAAGAAAAAAGAGCCGACCGACCGCACCGATGACCCGGTGCGCATGTATCTGCGCGAAATGGGCTCTGTGGAGCTTCTGTCGCGCGAAGGCGAAATCGCCATCGCCAAGCGCATCGAGGCCGGCCGCGAGACCATGATCGCAGGGCTGTGCGAAAGCCCGCTGACCTTCCAGGCCATCATCATCTGGCGCGAGGAACTCAACGAGGGCGCCACGCTCTTGCGCGAGATCATCGATCTCGAGACCACCTATTCTGGTCCCGAAGCCAAGGCTGCACCGCAGTTCCAGAGCCCGGAAAAGATCGAGGCCGACCGCAAGGTCGCCGAGGAAAAGGAAAAGGTCCGCGCCGAAAAGGCCAAGTCCGACGACGTCACCAATGTCGGCGGCGAGAACCAGTATGAAGAGGACGAAGAGGACGACGACGAGAACAATCTCTCGCTCGCCGCCATGGAAGCCGAACTGCGCCCGCAGGTGATGGACACGCTCGACATCATCGCCGAGACCTACAAGAAGCTCAGAAAGCTTCAGGACCAGCAGGTCGAGGCCCGCCTGACCGCCACCGGCACCCTGTCGCCGGCGCAGGAGCGCCGCTACAAGGAACTCAAGGACGCGCTGATCACCTCGGTCAAGTCGCTGTCGCTGAACCAGAACCGCATCGACAGCCTGGTCGAGCAGCTTTACGACATCAACAAGCGCCTGGTTGCCAATGAGGGCAAGCTTTTGCGCCTGGCCGAGAGCTATGGTGTGAAGCGCGACGACTTCCTGGTGCAGTATTCCGGCGCCGAGCTTGATCCCAACTGGATGAAGTCGATTGCCAATCTGTCGGCCAAGGGCTGGAAGGAATTTGCCAAGTCCGAAGCCAACGGCATTCGCGACATCCGCACCGAGATCCAGTTCCTGGCAACCGAAACCGGCATCTCGATCTCGGAATTCCGCCGCATCGTGCAGATGGTGCAGAAGGGTGAGCGCGAAGCCCGCATCGCCAAGAAGGAAATGGTCGAGGCCAACCTTCGCCTGGTGATCTCGATCGCCAAGAAATACACCAATCGCGGCCTGCAGTTCCTCGATCTGATCCAGGAAGGCAATATCGGCCTGATGAAGGCGGTGGACAAGTTCGAATACCGCCGCGGCTACAAGTTCTCGACCTATGCCACCTGGTGGATCCGGCAGGCGATCACCCGCTCGATCGCCGACCAGGCCCGCACCATCCGTATTCCGGTGCACATGATCGAGACCATCAACAAGATCGTCCGCACGAGCCGCCAGATGCTGCACGAGATCGGCCGCGAACCGACGCCGGAAGAACTGGCCGAAAAGCTCGCCATGCCGCTCGAAAAGGTGCGCAAGGTTCTCAAGATCGCCAAGGAGCCGATCTCTCTCGAAACCCCCGTCGGCGACGAGGAAGATTCACATCTGGGCGATTTCATCGAGGACAAGAACGCCATCCTGCCGATCGACGCGGCCATCCGGGCAAACCTGCGCGAAACCACCACCCGCGTGCTGGCTTCGCTCACGCCGCGCGAGGAACGCGTGCTGCGCATGCGCTTCGGCATCGGCATGAACACCGACCACACGCTCGAAGAAGTCGGCCAGCAGTTCTCGGTCACCCGCGAACGCATCCGCCAGATCGAGGCCAAGGCGCTGCGCAAGCTCAAGCACCCAAGCCGGAGCCGCAAGCTGCGTTCGTTCCTGGATAGCTGATGCTGTCCTTCTCTCCCCTTGTGGGAGAGAAAGCAAAATCAACGCTTTAGCCAAAGGCTAAACGTTAGATTTTGCAAGTGAGGGGCAACCCCAGACTTCAAAACCCGGCCATAACGCCGGGTTTTTTGTTGCCTGTCGGTCGTTATCGAGCCACCGCCCCCCACACCCCGTCATTCCGGTCCCCGCGCCGGAATCCAGCCACGACGCGTCTGCGTCGTGAAAGACTCTTTCGGCTCGCCGACGCTCGCCTGCTGGATGCCGGATCGGGGTCCGGCATGACGGAGAAATTTGGCTTCGCCACATGGCTTCCTGACCTCCAGCCCACCGCTGGACCGTCGCAGCGCGCTTGAGGTAAGCTGCGCAGCGCAGGCATAACCGCGCCGCCCCAATCCAGGACTCCCCATGCAGATCCTCCACCCCTTCGACGACATTTTCGCCTTCTATGACGGCCGCACCGGTGAACCAGCCGCCGACACCTGGGTCGATGACGGCGCGCTGTCGCTCGGCATTGCCAGCTATGCGATTGTCAGCGGCACGGCGGCGCTGGTCTATGACACCCATGTCTCGCTCGACCATGCGCGCGTCATCCGGGAGCATCTGGAAAGCCTCGGCGTCAGCGAGATCACCGTGCTGTTGAGCCACCATCATCTTGACCATGTCGCCGGCACGCAGATCTTTGCCGATTGCCCGGTCTGGTCGACGGCGAAAACCCTGGCTCATCTTCAGCGCCTGCAGACGAAGATCGAGAGCGGAACCCATCACGGCCCGCCGGCGATCGATCCGCTGATCCTGCCGGATCACAGCTTCGAAGGCGCGATGCAGTTGCAGATCGGCGCGCTGACGCTGGATATCCTCGAGTTCGACATCCACAGCGATGATGCGGCGCTGGTCTGGATCGCCGAGCGCCAGATCCTGCTGGCGGGTGATGCGCTGGAAGACACGATCACCTATGTCGCGGAGCCGCAGAGTCTCTCGGTGCATTACCGCGAGATCGACCGGCTCAAGGCTCTCATGCCGCTCTCCATCCTGCCCAATCACGGTGATCCGTCGCGCATTGCCGGCGGCGGTTATGGGCCCGGGCTGTGCGACGCCACCCAGTCCTACATCAACGACCTTCTCGACATCGCTGCGGGCACCACGCCGCAAGACACACCACTGGCTGAGCTGGTCGGCGGCTGGCTGCAATCCGGCGCGCTGATCTGGTTTTCCGCCTATGAACGGGTGCACCGGCAAAATGTCGCCAAGCTGCTTGCGGCACGACGCAGCCTGGGCTGTGCCTAGGTCGGCACCATGCTCAGCTCAGCACGGTGTCGATGATGGTGCTGATGTCATCGAGACAGGTGATCTTGTGGATCACGGGCGGGGATTGTCTCAGGTCGGGCCAATAGGTGCCCTGCGGGATTTCCACCGCGCCGGCGGCATTGCCGAGCTGGACGATGCCTGACAGCACGTTCTTCTGGATATCGCCCCAATTGGGTTGCGAGCTGCCGATGCCGGTGCCGAGCGACAGCTTGTAGCCCGGTCCGATCTGGTGATCGACGAAGATCGGAATCACCACATTCTCGCCTTTTGCGATCAGCGCCTGCAGATCGGCATAGACCGGCGTGTTGAGCGGCATGTCGGCGTCATTCATGGTGATGATGCCGATGTAATGCGGGTGCATGCGGCCGATGGTCGGGCCATGCGCCGCGCCGGCCATGCCGCCGCCGCCGATGACCGTGCCGATCGGGCCTTGCTGGTAATTGCCGGAATTGGCGCCCCAGGTGTACCAGGTCGCGCGGTCCCACACAGTCCAGACCACATCCGGATCGGATGTCGGCGTGCCGTCCCACCAGTCGTCGGGAAGCCGTGGAATTTCGGCGAATTTCAGGGTGCCTGGGGTCGGGTGAGGGTCTGCCATGGGGGTGCCTCCGGTTTCATCCGGCCCCATCATGGAGCAAATTGACCTAGCGTCAACCGGCCCCCACGGTCAGCGGCGGGTCATGCGCCGAAGCCGTGATTGCGCCAGGCGCCGCTGACGGCGGGATTTTCCAGCACATGGCTCACCATAGCGGCAATCTCCGGCAGTTCCCGGGCCGGCTCATGCCAGTCGGCCAGCATCGCCGCATAGACATCGGCAATGGTCATGGTCGGGCCGAGCAGGAACGGGCCGCGCACGGCTGTGGCGAACCGGGCGAAATCGCGGTCCATGTCGATAGCCGCCTGCTGCCGGATCGCCGCTTCGGCCTCGCCGGAGCCGCGGGCGATGTGGCGCGCCGGGTAATAATAGCGCAGAGCCGCGGGATAGATATTGCCGGCCATGAAGATCAGCCATTGCACCGCGGCGGCACGCGCCGGCGTGCCGTGGGGCGGCAGCAGCCGGGTTTCGGGAAACAGGTCATCGAGCGCCAGCAGGATCGCCGCGCTTTCAGCGAGCACCGGACCGCTGGCGCAGACCAGCACCGGCACCTTGGCAGCCGGGTTGAGCGCCAGGAATTTTGGGGTCTGGAGCTCTCCACTGTGCCTGATCTCGACCCGGTCAAAGGCCACGCCGATCATCCGCAGCGCCGCCTCGACCACCATCGAGCCCGATCCGGCCTTCCAGTACAGCGTATATCCGGTCATGGCAGTCCCCGCGCGCGTCCAATCGAGCCTCCTCATTGCCAGCAAGCGGGCAAGGGAGCAAGACGGTGAGTACGCGCAGGGGGCGGACGACCCGCCATGCCGGCTGCCCATATCGGCCGCACTGCATGGCGGCATCGGGCGGACGCGGCAGACCGTCCAGAAAAGCCTGATCAGTCGGCGGGCATCAGGAACACTTCGCGCACCGCGTTGCGCGGCTTGGCTTCCAGCGCGAACACAACCGCATCGGCCACGTCTTCGGGCTGCAGCTTGTCGGGCTTTTCCTCATCAAAAAACGCGGTGTTGACCATGCCCGGCGCAATCACCGTGCAGCGGCCGCCCCATTCCTTCATTTCCTCGGCCAGATTGCCGGCATAGCCATGCACGAACCATTTCGAGGCGCCATAGACCGAGCCGGGCAGGTGCACCCGGCCGGCCGCCGAGCCGGTCATCAGCATGTGGCCCTTGTTGAGACGCAGATGCGGCAGCGCCGCCTTGGCGGTGTAGAGCAGGCCCATGATGTTGACATGGACAAGCTTGTGCCATTCCTCCGGATCGCCCTGTTCGGTGCCCGCGGCGCTCACGCCCATGCCGGCATTGGCAAAGGCGGCATCGACCGCGCCATAGGTGTGCTTGAGCATGGCCAGCGCCTGGTTCTGGTCGTCCAGGCTGGTGGCGTCGCCCGGCAGCGCCAGCGCGCGGTCGCCCAGTTCCTCGACCAGCGCGTCGAGCTTGTCCTTTGAGCGGGCAAACAGGCCGACATTCCAGCCCGCCCGGCGCGCCGCGCGTGCGGTGGCGGCGCCGATGCCGCTGGAGGCGCCGGTGATGAAGAGGGTTTTTGCAGTCATGAATATGCTCCTTGAAAAACGGGTTCGCTTGCCAACGCCTCAGTTCCCAAGCCGTTCCGCCGGGATTTTTCGCGGGCGGATGCCTGTGCCGCCACCGCGCAAACCGCATTGGCGCCGGCATCGCCGATCCGGCCCTTGTTCGGCCTGATTTTCTGCTATGGATCGCGCCATGAATCGATTGCGGGACATTGTGTCGAACGGGTTGAGCAAGGCTCTGGTGCTGTCGCTGCTGGCGCATGCGCTGATTGCCGCCGCCCTGCTGGTCACCCTGCCGCTGCCCGAGCCCGAGCCGGAGCCGGAAGAACAGGTGGTCGAGGTGACGCTGGTCGAGCCGGAGGACGCGCCCGAAGTCCCCGAGCCGGAGATCGAGGAGCCGCAAGCGCCCGAGCCCGAACCCGAGCCTGAGCCCGAACCTGAATCCGAACCCGAGCAGCCGGAGCCGGAAGCCGCCGAACCGCCCGCGCCGGAATCGCCGCAACCCGAACAGGCAGCCGCCGCCGGCGAGGGGCAGGCGGTGCCGATCCCGGTGTTCAGGCCGGTGTTCCGTTTCGGTGCAGAGGATGCCGGGCCGCGCGAGTCGCCCGATGGCTCCGCTTCGCAGGATCCGGGCGAAGACCTGCCCACAGAGGCCGACGCTGTCACACCGCCGCCGCAGGCTGAAGAGCCCGATCCGTCACCCCCGGCAGAACCCGACACCGCCGCGCCGCTGCCCGATGCGCCCGAGCCGCAGCCGGACATCGCCGGCCTGTCTTTGCCGGAGATCGCGCTGCCCGACTCCGGCCTGGCGCAGGGCGGACTCGCCGAGCCTGACCCGGAAGCCGAACCGGCACCTCCGGTGCAGCTTTCCGAGACCAGCAACCCCGAGACCACTGACAGCCAGAGCAGCCAGCCCGAAACCAGCGACGCCGAAACTGCCGTTCCGGTGCAAACCGATGCTCCGGTCGAACTTGCCGAGGCGCGGCAATTGTTCTCCACCAGCATCACCGGCAATCCGGCGGCGATGGTGGCGATGGGCAATCTGCCGCGCGGATTGCGGGCCAGCCAGCTCTGCACCTCCGAGCTGCGCGAGCAATTGCGCAATGCGCCCGAGCGCTTCGGGCTGGAGCTGCTGCCGTCCTACCGGCTCGACACCGGCAATGTGCTGACTGAAACCAATGCGGCCTTCCGCGCCGATGGCGCCTGGTACCAGTTGAGCTTCCGTTGCACGGTCGATGACGACGCGCTCAGCGTCACCGGCTTCGCCCATGCGGTCGGCGCCGTCATCCCGCGCTCGCAATGGAAGGCCCGCGGCTTTCCCGAATTCTGAGCCCGCCACACTGGCCCGGGCACCGCGCCAGACATCAATTCTTCATCATGATTTTATGAAGATCGGACTGCCGAGCGGCGCCGGCGCGGTTTTTAAGGCTCCTTTTACGATGCAAGCCTAACGCTGCCGGCAAAGGTGGCTTCATCGCGAATGCCGCCATTTTCGGGAGCGATCACATGCCTGTGCTGTTTGAGGGGGCCAGAGCATTCTGGCGTTGCAAGCGTGGTAATTTCGGAATCCTTGCGGCGGTTCTGGCGCCGGTGATGCTGACGGCGGCCGGGCTGGCGGTGGATTATTCCAACATGTCGCGCGCCAAGGTCGAGCTGCAGAACATGGTCGATATCGCGGTTCTGGCGGCATCGAAGAAACCTTCCGACACGATCGACCGCAAGCAGATCTACCGGCAGATGCTGCTGGCGCAGATGTCTTCCGGCTCCGGCATGACCCTGGTCGACGAGAACATCGACGTGACCACCGGGCTGAACTACATCCGCTCGGATGCCCATGCACGCGTGGCCATTCCGCTGGTGTTCATCGGCAAGTTCATGCCGAACCAGGTTGCGGTTTCGGCCTCGACCTATTTCTCGACGCGCGCCATCGAGATCGCCATCGCGCTCGACAACACCGGCTCGATGGGAACCGGCGGCATCTCGGCTCTGAAGGATGCCTCGCACGCGCTGCTCAATGCGCTGGATGAGATCGACACCACCCGGCAGAGCCTGAAGGTCGGGCTCGTCCCCTTTGTCACCACCGTCAATGTCAAGGGCGAGGGCTATTCCGACACCTGGATGGATCTCACCGGCAAGTCGCTCTACAATGGCTGGACCTTTCTGACCGAGGCCCAGCGCGCCACCCGCAAGTCCTCGGGCAACAACAACGCCGATTTCTCCACCGCCACCTATCCGCACCACGCCAATCTCTACGCCTGGTCCGGCACCAGCTGGAAAGGCTGTGTGGAAGCGCGGCCCGCGCCCTACAACACCAGCCTCGACGCCCCAAGCGCGCTCAAGCCCAACACCCTGTTCGTGCCCTATTTCGCGCCGGACGAGCCGGGCAACCGGGTCACTGTCGGCGGCAACAGCGGCACCGGGTTCAACAATTCCTGGCTCAATGACGGCATCAATGGCGACGACGCCACGGTTCAGCGCTCGGTCACCAAATACAAGACCCAGACCGCCGTCACCAAGGATTTCAAGGATGCGACCGGACCGCTGACGCTGGGGCCGAACCGCGCCTGTCCGACGCCGATCGTGCCGCTGACGGCAACGCTGTCCAAGGTTCGCACCGGCATCGACGCCATGCAGTACTGGAACGGCTCGGGCACCAATATCGCCGAGGGCCTGGCCTGGGGCTGGCGCCTGCTGTCGCCGAGCGAGCCCTACAACCAGGCGGCCCCCTTCAACACCGAAACCGCGTCGAAGATCCTGGTGATCATGACCGACGGCGCCAATGTCTCCTATGGCGCCAGCAACACCATCAACAAGTCCGACTATGGCTCCTACGGCTTCCTGGCTGACAAGCGGATCAATTCGACCACCACGCAATCGGCCGCCGAGACCTATCTCAACACCTCGACCGCCAATATGTGCGTCGAGATCAAGAAGCTCGGCATCGAGGTCTATACCGTGCTCTACAAGACCTCGACCACCTCGGTGGTGAACATGTTTTCCAATTGCGCCACCCGCAAGGAAAACTTCTTCATGGCCAGCGACGTCGCTTCCCTGAAAAAGGCCTTCTCGGCCATCGGAAAATCCGTTTCCGGCGTGCGTCTGGTCAATTGAAGCAAGATGCCGGGAATGCGCGCCCTTGATCTCCCCCTTGCGAGGGTGATGTCACCGCAGGTGACAGCGGGGTGTAATGGCTCAGCGCAAACCGCTCCATCGGAACAAGCCGAACCACCCCCCCTCTGTCGGCGATGCCGACATCTCCCCCGCAAGGGGGGAGATTTGGGTCCGCGTAAACCGTCCGCGTCGTGCACAAACCTCCGCCGTCGACCCAACAATTCCAGTTGCTTGCTTCGAAAGCGGTCTCATTTCATCCACACCCCGCACCTCCGTGCCACACTCATCGCACTCCCGCTGCCGGATGGTTCGCGAACGTTTTCGACCAGGCGGGTGGAATGCCTTTCGGGACCTGCCGGAACGTGCGGCAAGGCCTGGGAGGAGGCGGAAGGCCATCGTGGCTCCGCTGGCGGGCGGCGTTTTTGCGAGCGCCGTGCAAAGCCAGCCACCGGGCCGGGAACCGCGCCACGCCGGCCGCAAGGCGGGCGAGGGGTGCAACCACCGGACCGGGCCTGTGGCGGACATGGGTGCCCCAGGCTGCGCCCAGGGTCCGTGCCGGACCACGAAAACCATTCCCGCGGCCGGTCCAGGCTGCGGCCGGAGCAATCCGGGCGGGGGCAACATCCCGGGAATGCGAGGCGCCGCCTGTCGGATGCGGACATCATCCGGCGACACTCGGGTTCGCGCGCGAGCTGCGCCACCCACTTTACATTTTCAGAGGCGACGCCCGCGCGCGGCCCTCCGGACCCGGAATTTTTTCATCAACCCGCGGGCATTCGCGCCGGACGGGGGTTTTGCCGCGCCCGCGGAGATGACCGGGCAGGGCGCGCCGGCGCCGCCCTGGTTGGCAATCAGCAGGGGCTGTGGTCTACTGGTTGAGCAATGTGACGGGGTGGAGTGACATGGCCGACGCGAATGAACAGACGCCACTGTCGGCCGGGGCCGCGGTTGTTCGCAACCCGCTCAGCGTCATCGCCATGTTCGTGCTGCTGGTGGAGGCGATTTCCACGATCACGCTGGTGCAGGTCAACGACACACCGGACATCGCCCGGCCGCTGGTCTGGTTCGTGGTGATGTTTCCCACGCTCATCGGCATCCTGTTCTTCGCCACCATCTGGTGGCGGCATCAATATCTCTATTCGCCGATGGAATACCGCTCGGACGAATCCTTCCTGACCGCCATGCGCCGTCTGCAGCGGGTGGAGGCGCGGCAGGAGGCTGCCGATCTCAACCCCAGGACTGCGGACGAGACCCAGAGTCTGAAGGTGGTCGACCGCCTGCTGCAATTCTCCGACATGCGCGCGGCCGTCAAGGTGGGGCGGACATTCCTCGAGGCCGGCCAGTTCGATATCGCGGTGCGGATCTTCCAGTACATTCTCGACAAGACGCCGGAGATGGATGACAACCGCTACAATGCGCTGGCCAATCTCGGCTATGCGCAGATCGGGATGGGCCAGCACAAGGAGGCGATCGAGACGCTGGAAAGATGCATCGCGCTGGCCGGCAAGGACCGGATCGGGCCATGGCATCTGCTGGCCCTGGCCTATGCGCATTTCAAATTGTCGCAAAGCGGCAGTGACGCCCATGCCAGGAGCTTCAAGTCCTATCTCAGGAAGGGCAAGACCCATCCTTGGTTCGGCGAGAAGCCGAATTTCTACAAACAGCTCTATCCGGAAATTGCCGACCAATTGTAGGTTGCCTCGCCGGCCCGGCCTGTGGCACCTGTGAGCCATCGCAATTTCATCCTGGAGCCCGTCATGAACCAAGACGACACCACCGCCCTGATCCGCCGCTATCTCGACGCCTTCAACGCCAAGGATTCCGACGCCATGCTGGCCTGCCTGTCGGACGAGGTGATCCACGACATCAATCAGGGCGACCGCGAGATCGGCAAGGAGAAATTCCGCTGGTTCAACGCCAGGATGAGCCGGCATTATGACGAGGAACTCGGCGATATCGAGATCATGGTCAATGCGTCGGGCAGCCGTGCGGCGGCGGAATTCACCGTGCGCGGCAGCTATCTCGCCACCGACGAGGGCCTGCCCGAGGCCACGGGCCAGCGCTATTCGCTGCCCGGTGGCATCTTCTTCGAGATCGACGATGGCGAAGGCGGCGCCGAAATCACCCGCGTCACCACCACCTACAACCTCAATGACTGGGTGGCCCAGGTCAAGGCCGGCTGAGGCCGTGACCATGTCTGGCGCAGGCCTGCGCTATGCGGTTCTGTCGGCGCGTGACGCCCAAGCCGCGCTTGATGATCTGGCGCGGCTCAGGATCGATGTCTTTGCCGCCTGGCCCTATCTCTATCAGGGCGATACGGCCTACGAGGCGGGCTATCTGGCTCGCTTCGCAGCCTCGCCCGGTGCCGTGATCATTGCCGCCCGCGATGCGGGAGGCCGCATGGTCGGCGCGGCGACGGCGGCACCGCTCGTTGATCACGCCCAGGAATTCGCAGCCCCCTTCGCCGCCGCCGGGCTGGATCCGGCAGACTATTTCTATCTGGCCGAATCGGTGCTGCTGCCGGAATTTCGCGGCCAGGGCGCGGGACGGCGCTTCTTCGAGATGCGCGAAGCGGCAGGCCGGGCGCAAGGGTTCTCGCGCGCGGTCTTCGCCTCGGTGCTGCGGCCGTCCGACCATCCGGCCCGGCCGCAGGACTATGTGCCGCTCGACGCATTCTGGCGGCGGCTCGGCTATCAGCCGCTGCAAGGCCTGCAGGCGCAGTTCTCCTGGCGCGACACCGGCGATGCGCAGGACAGCGTCAAGCATCTGCAGGTCTGGGGCCGCGCGCTCTGACGCCCGGCTGCCGGCGATCATGTCCATGAATGCAGGATGAACGAGTGGTTCCAATTCGGTTCAGGCGGACCGGACTAGGGTGAGGTCAATCGATCGGAACACCGGTTGAGGCAAGGGAACATCACTCAGGCGCAAGACGCCACCAAACTTGGAGAACAGTCATGACCAACCCCATCCGCACCGCACTCGCCGCCCTCGTTGTCGCCGCTGCCGGCATCGCCGCATCCGCCCCCGCCGCCAATGCCGGCGGCATCGGCTTCGAATTGTCGATCGGCGGCCCGTCCGGCGCCATCGTCGTGCGCGACCATGACCGCCGCGGCGGCTGGAACCGCTTCGAAGGCCATCGCAATGATCGCTGGAACCGCGGCCATCGCGGCGGCCGCAGCGCCTGCAAGCCGCAGCGCGCCGTCTCCAAGGCCCGCCACATGGGCGTGCGCCGCGCCGAAGTCATCCGCGCCAATCACAACCGCGTCGTCGTCGCCGGCGTGCGCCACCACCGGTCGGTCCGCGTCGTCTTCGCCAATGACCGCAACTGCCCGGTGATCAGCGTCCGCCGCTAGGCCGGCCCTGCTTCCAGTCTGATGCCACACCACAAACCCCGGACCCCGCGTCCGGGGTTTCGTGCTGTCTGGAGCAATGACAGTCGCCCTGCGCGGCGCGGATCGTGAATGCAGAATGAACGGGTGGTTCCGGTTCGGTTCAGCTGCGCGCGCGTAAATTGGGATCAATCGAAGCGGACCAGCCGCTCGGGACACCTTCTCACCGCCAGGCGCTGCGGCGCCGCCACACCAGGAGACCAGCCATGACCAGCTTCATTCGCACCACACTCGCCGCCCTCGTTGTCGCCACTGCCGGCGTTGCAGCCTCCGCACCGGCCCAGGCCGGCGGTGTCGGCATCGAATTTTCCATCGGCGGCCCGGCCGGCGGCATCGTCATCAGGGACCAGGATCGCCGCGGCGGCTGGAACCGTTTCGAAGAGCATCGCGGCGGCCGCGACCGGGATGCCTGCCAGGCCCGCAGGGCGCTGGGCAAGGCCGCCGACATGGGCCTGCGCCGCGCCGAAATCGTCCGCTCCGGGCGCAACCGGGTCGTGGTCGAGGGCTTCCGTCATCGCCGCCCGGTGCGTGTCGCCTTCGCCAATGAACGCCATTGCCCGGTGATTGGCTGGGACCGGTGATCGGCTGGGACCGGTAATCCCGCCTGCCCAATCACACCAAAGCAAAAACCCCGGAAGCAACTCGCTCCCGGGGTTCTTTCGCATTCATCAACAGGCGGCCGGCACGGTGCCGCTACTGGGTGATTTCCCAGGAAATGCTGACGCTGACCCGGTACTCGTTCTCTCCCGAGGCCACCGGCACCGAACTGTCGGATTTGGGCGACATCATTGCCATTTCGGCGCGCGCCATCGGCATCGGCGGCGCGGAATAGGAATTCTCCGAAATCTGGGTGATGCGACCGAGCCCGACGCCGAGCGCCTCGGTCATTGCGACAGCCTTGGCCTTGGCCTTGGCAATGGCGTCCAGCCGGGCGGCCTCGCGCACCGTGTCCTGGTCGTCATTGGTAAACATCACATCGCCGCCCTGGTTGACGCCGAGCGTCACCGAGCTGTCGAGAATGGCGCCGAGCCGGCTCAGATCGCGGATCCGCAAGGTCAGCGTGTTGTTGACGGCATAGCCGGTGATCCGCGGCTCCTCGGCCTTGCCGTCATTGCGGTTGGGCGGATAGAACCAGCGCGGCTGGATCGAAAACGCGCCGGTCTGCAGGTCGCGCTCGGCAATGCCTTCCTGCTTCATTGCCGCAAGCACCTTGGCCATCGCGTCATTGTTGGCGTCAAGCGCCTCGCGCGCCGTCTCGGCCTCGCGCAGCACGGAGAGCGAGACCACCGCCATGTCAGGCGCGATGCTGGCCGAGCCTTCGCCGACAACCGAGATCACGCCCGGTGCGGGCTGCCTGGCCTCATCGGCAAGGGCAGGCACGGCAAACAGGGTGGCGGCAAGCGCGCCGGCGAACATCATCCTGCGGCGGAGATTGATAGCGGGGGTCATGAAAAGTCTCCAAATTGATCCGGATTGTCCCAACCCGCCTTGTCTGGCGGCAGATTGTGGGCGCATTGCGGCAGCCGCTGCTGACCAATCCTACAGCCGCGCATTCACCCCGGCAATGCGGCCCAGCAAGACCTGCAGCTGCTCCCCGCCACCGGTTGTTGCGGCAAGCGCCGGCGCGTCTCTCTGGCCATGGCTGCAGGAAATTCAGGCGATGCGGCAACGGCTTGTGATGGCTTTCATTTTGGTCTAAACCGCCAGCGTCCGGACCCTTGCGTCCGGCCGGGGACATTGCCTGCAACCATCGTGTTGCAGCTCTCATGCGGCGCCCGCGCCCTGTGACCCTCCGGGCCTGTAGCTCAACTGGTTAGAGCCGTCCGCTCATAACGGATTGGTTGGGGGTTCGAGTCCCTCCGGGCCTACCACACTCCCGCAGACCACCGCGCCCTATGCGGCCGGCAATGCTGCATTTCATCCACACCGGCCTGATCGGGTCCATAGTGGCGGGATGATGCCGTTATCGCCCGTCCCGCATTGTGTGCGCGCCTTACTTGATCCCGTTGGCTTTTGCGACGAAGTCGGCCAGATGCGGGACGTAGTCCTCCGAGCCCGCACCGCCGGTGGCCACCGCGCCGGCAAATGTGTTCTTGACGGCGCTGGCCATGGTGGTGGTCACCGTGGCGGCATTGGCCATGGACTCGACATAGCGGATGTCCTTGTAGGCATTGGTCAGGGTGAATTTATGCGCCTCGCGGTTGCCCTCCAGCGTGTAGCCCATGAAGGTCTGGTAAAAGCCGCAATCCATCCGCCCGCCGCGGATCACCTTGTCGAATTCGGCCACCGGAATGCCGACCTTGCGCGACAGCGCCAGCGCTTCGGAATAGATCGCCGCATAGCCGAGCGAAATGAAATTGTTGAGCAGTTTCATCTTGTGGCCGTCACCGATGCCGCCGATATGGACGATCTTTGCGGCCCAGGTGGCAATCACCGGCTCGATCCGGGCAAAGACCGCATCATTGGCGCCGACCATGCAGTCAAGCGTGCCCTCCCAGGCCTCCTTCGGGGTGCGGCTCAGCGGCGCATCGGCAAAATCGACACCGATTTCGGCAAGGTCAGCGGCAATGCGCTGCGTTACCGTCGGGTCGCTGGTCGAGCAGTCGACGATGACGCTGCCGCGGGCCAGGCCCGGCTTCAGCGCGGCAATGGCGGCCTCGACCTCGGGCGATCCGGTCAGGCACAGGAAGATCACGCTGCAGGCTTCCGCCATCTGCTGCATGCTTGTCGCCTCTGTGGCGCCGCGCGCTACCAGATCCTCGACAGGCGCGCGGTTGCGGTGGGCGATCACTGTCAGCTTGTAGCCCTTTTCGACGATGTTTTTGGCCATGCCCTGGCCCATCAGGCCGACGCCGACAAAGCCGACGGTTTCAGTTGCTTGCGTCATGTGGGGTCTCCGAAAGCTGGGGTGGCGGCAAAGGTGGTGCTGCTGCGGACGCGGATTTTTGCAGGTGGTTGGCGATGTGGCAAGGGGCGGCTATCCGGCCGTATGCGCCCGTCTGCCGGCAACGCCGGGTGGCCGGACGCGCCATGGCAACGCGGTTTTCATCCCCATGTCAGGCCGCCGGGTTATGATCGAGGCAGCCGCAAGGCCGGCGGGTGGGTGCTCATCCGGTTTTCTCCCGGGTTTTTTCAGGCCTGGCTTTCGGCGGGAACCGGCACGAAAGCTCCGGGGAATGACCGGGGTCGGTGATTTTGGATTTCCGGACAGCCGGCGGTATAGGGAAGCACAGATTCGGGGAGGGACCAGATATGAAATACAGCCAGCTTGGCCAGACCGGCATCCAGGTGTCGCAACTTTGCTTCGGCACCATGTCGTTCGGCGGCGATGCCGACGAGGCGGAATCGGGGCGGATGTATGCGCGGTGCCGCGATGCGGGCATCAATTTCTTCGATTGCGCCGATGTCTATTCCAAAGGCGCTGCGGAAACGATCCTCGGCAGGCTCGCCGGGGGAACCCGCGACGAGCTGGTGATCACGTCCAAATGTTTTGGCGCGATGGGAGACGATGTGAATGCCGGCGGCGGCAACCGGCGCCACATTCTCCGGGCGGTGGAAGCCAGCCTCAAGCGGCTCGGCACCGACCGGATCGATGTGCTGTTCATGCATCGCTGGGACGGATCAGTGCCGCTTGAGGAAACGCTGAGGGCGCTGGAAAGACTGGTGGCCGACGGCAAGGTGCTCCATCTCGGCGCCAGCAATTACGCAGCCTGGCAGATCGCCAAGGGGCTCGGCATTTCGGCCAGAAACAACTGGCCCCGCTTCGATGTGATCGAGCCGATGTATTCGCTGGTCAAGCGCCAGGCGGAATCGGAGATCTTTCCGCTGGCCTTGGCCGAAAATCTCGGCGTGATCACCTATTCGGCCGTGGGCGGCGGGCTTCTCAGCGGCAAATATGGCAAGGGCAAGCGCCCCGAGGCCGGGCGCATTGTCACCAATCAGGATTATGCCAAACGCTACAGCGAGGACTGGGTCCTTGATGTGGCCGAGGCGTTCACCGCCTTTGCCGAAGGCCTCGGGGTGCATCCGGTCTCGCTGGCCGTGGCCTGGGCCGCGGCCCATCCGGCGGTGACCTGTCCGATCATCGGCGCGCGCAATGTCACCCAATTGCAGCCGTCGCTGGCGTCGGTCGACATCGAGATGACCGCGGAGCTGCATGCCGATATCGCGGCATTGTCGCGCACGCCCGCGCCGGCGACCGACCGGCTGGAGGAGCGGCTCTAGCGCCGGCATCTTGCAAAAGGCCCGCGCCAGAAAGCTCTGGCGCGGGCCTGACTATGTGGTCGATCCGGATCAGGGACGGATCAGGATCTTGCCGGATTTGCCCGGCGTCAGCGATGCCTTGACCGCGTCTGTGACGTTGTCGAGGCTGAATTCGCCACCCGATGGCAGCTTCAGCTTGCCGTGGGCGGCGAGCGTGACCAGTTCGGTGATCAGCCGGGTCTTCTCGTCAGCGGCCATTTCGGAGCTGATGCGCGAGCCCCAGAAACCCTTGACGGTGAGGTGGTTGGTGATCATCGCGCTGGCGCGCAGTTCAAGCGGCACGCCTGTCGCGGTGCCGAAGACGACCAGCAGGCCGTTGAGGCCGAGCAGATCGGCGATATCGGCGACGATCGGGCCGCCGACCGAATCGATCGCCGCCCGGGCGCCGTCCTTGCCGACGATGTCGCGGGCGCGCTTCTGCCAGCCGTCCTGGTCGGTCGACAGCACGTTGTCCATGCCGAGCGCTTCGAGCTCGGCCACGGCCTCGGCGCGGCGCACCAGGTTGACGGTGGTGATGCCGCGGGAACGGGCCAGGTCAGCGAAGATCTTGCCGACAGCGCCGTTTGCGGCGGTCTGGATGACGGTGTCGCCTTGCTTGACGTCGAGGAATTCGAGCAGCGAGATGGCGCTGAACGGCATGGCGATCAGCTGCGCGCCGGCCTCGTCGGAGATCGCGTCGGGCAGGGGCAGGATGCCGGCAGCAGGAGCGGTGAAATATTCGGCCCAGGTGCCGATCTTGCCGGCATTGACGACGCGCTTGCCGATCAGCGCCGCATCGACGCCGTCGCCGACGGCTTCCACGGTGCCGACGGCTTCGCTGCCGCCGAGCGCGGGCAGCTCGGGCTTGTAGCCATAGGTGCCGCGAATGGTCCACAGATCATGATTGTGGATCGGCGAGAGAATGGTGCGGATGAGGACTTCACCGGGTTTTGGCTCCGGACGGGCAACGTCCTTGACCACGAGCACGTCGGCTGGTTCGCCGAATTGTGTGTAGGTTGCAGCTTTCATGGGAGGATCCTTTGATGGGCCTGCAAAGCGCAGGATTTTGTGGTGGAGGGAAGGGTGGGAATTGGCAGCCGTCAGCTGAAGAAGCGGCGGCGGGTGTCGGCCATCGCCTGTTGCAGCGGTTCGGGGTTTCGCGACAGCTTTGCAATCACGGCCGCTCCGAGCCATTGCGCATAGAGCAGGGCGGCCGCCGCATCCGGATCTGCCTGAAGCGTGATGGACCCGTCACCGGATCCCTCGCGCAGCAATCCGGCAAGGCGCTCGCGGACGGAATTGACGCCGCCGTCGAGGATCTGGCGCATGTCTTCCGACAGGTCGCTGATTTCGGCGGCGAGCTTGACCACGAGACAGCGGTCGGCCATCGAGCCGGCCTCGCCGCCCAAGGCGGCGCTGAAGAAATCGTCCATGCGCTGCGCGGCCGTCTGTGGCCGGGCGACGATGGTGTCGAGTGCTGCCAGATAGTCGCTGACATAGGCGGTGAGCATGGCGCAGCCGAAGGCCTCCTTGGAGGCGAAATAGTAATAGAACGAGCCTTTCGGCACGCCCGAGGCGGTGAGCAGTTCGGTCAGCCCGAGCCCGCCAAAGCCACTGGGCAAGCACAAGCGTGCGGCCTTCGGCAAGGATGCGGGAGCGGGTCTGGTCGGATTTCTTCGCTTCGGTCATGGGGTGACATAGGAATAAATAGACCGGTCGTCTAGTAACTTGTCCGTGAGGCTGCGAGGTGGGGTGTGGAAACAATCGTTGCAAGCGGTGGGCCATGTTCAGCCCTGCGGAGGCCTGCCGGGCTCTCCGGTGCCGAGCTCTGGACGGGTTGCCAGAAAGGCGAGGGAGAGTGCAACCGGGTGCTGGTCGCCGGACTGGCCGGTTTTCAATCAGCACTGAATTCTCCGATCTATTTCAACCGCCGCCGGTTGACAGCAAAACGGGCGCTGAATAAACATGATCGTTACAGTCAGGTTTATTCATCCGAAACCCATGGAGTTTCCAATGGCCTCTTCTACACCCCGCGTTCTTGCGCTTCTCGCTTCCGTTGCCATGATGGCAGGCGTTGCCGCTCCGGCATTCGCCGATGGCGATGTCAATATCTATTCCTCGCGTCACTACGACACCGACGAGCGGCTCTACAGCGATTTCACCGAGGCCACCGGCATCAATGTCAACCTCATCGAAGGCAAGGAAGACGAGCTGATCGAACGGATGAAGGCCGAAGGCGCCAACAGCCCGGCCGATGTGTTCATCACCGCCGATGCCGGCCGCCTGTGGCGCGCCGACCAGGCCGGCCTGCTGGCCGCGGTCGAGTCCGAAACGCTCAACAGCCGCGTGCCCGACAGCCTGCGCCATCCCGAAGGCCACTGGTTCGGCATTTCCAAGCGCGCCCGGGTGATCTTCTATGACAAGGACAAGGTCAGCGAGCCGCCGCAGACCTATGCCGCCCTGGCCGACCCGAAATACAAGGGCCTGCTGTGCGCCCGCTCGAGCTCCAACATCTACATGCTGTCGCTGCTCGGCGCCTATATCGCCCACAATGGCGACGAGGCCGCAAAGGAATGGGCGCAGGGTCTCAAGGACAATCTGGCGCGCGACCCGCAGGGTGGCGACACCGACCAGCTGCGCGGCATTGTGTCGGGTGAATGCGGCATTGCCATTGCCAACACCTATTACTTCGCCCGCGGCCTGGCCGGCGATGTCGACGGCCTGACCAGGGGCATCGACAAGATCGGCGTGGTCTTCCCCGACCAGGACGGCAACGGCACCCATGTCAACATCTCCGGTGCCGGCGTTGCTGCGCATGCGCCCAACCGCGACAATGCGATCAAGCTGCTCGAATATTTCACCTCCGAGTCGGCCCAGTCCTATTTCGCCAATGGCAACAATGAATATCCGGTGGTCGAGGGCGTTGCTGCGTCCTCCGTGGTCGAGGGTCTGGGCAGCTTCAAGGCCGATACGCTCAACCTCAACGAGCTTGGCAAGAACCAGGCCCGCGCCCAGGAAATCTACAACGAGGTCGGCTACAAGTAAGCCGAATTCGAGACAGCATTCATCTTCCGGGGAGTGACCGTTTCCCCGGCATAAGGAAGGTCCGGACATTTGGCGTCCGGGCCTTTTTTTGTGGGCAGGATTCACCGACGAAAGCGGGAGATCAGACCCGGGGGGCCGGGGCCGGTTCCGCGTCGGTCACAACAGACTTGAAAAGCTGTATGCACGCGAGACGCAACTCCGTTATGATGGTGGCCACACACTCGCGGACCGGCCTCGTTCAACGGCCACGTCGGACTATGTTTGCCACTCTCCGGCATGGGATCACAATGTGCAGCACGAACCGTTTTTCGCTCTGAATTCCTACCACATCGCGCTCGCTGTCATCGGCGTGATCGTCATCGCCGCACGATGGCTGCCGCGGCTGATTTCCAAGCGCGAACCGGCGGCAGCACCGCTGATGATCCTGTTTGGCGCCGGCGCGGCCCTGATGATCCCCGGGCTGCCGACGCTGCCCGATCCGCGCCAGGCGCCGATGGCCTGGGAACTGGTGAGCGAGCTGACCGTCATCGTGGCGCTGTTCGGCGCCGGCATGCGCATCGACAGCCTGCGTCCGTGGAGACGCTGGACACCGACGGCCCGCATGCTGGCCGTCGCCATGCCCCTGACCATCCTCGCCGTCGCCATGCTCGGCATCGGACTTGTCGGGCTGACGGTTGCAGGCGCGATATTGCTCGGCGCGGTGCTGGCGCCGACAGACCCGGTGCTGGCCGCCGATGTGCAGGTCGGACCACCGCATGAAGGCGCCGAACACCCGGTCCGCTTCACCCTGACAACGGAAGCCGGCCTCAATGACGGGCTGGCCTTTCCCTTCGTCTATCTGGGGCTGATCATCGCGGCCGAAGGCCTCAATCCCGGGGTCTGGGCGCTGGACTGGTTCCTGCGCGACATCGCCTACCGCATCGCGCTCGGTGTCGGCATGGGTTGGCTCGGTGGCCGCATCCTCGGTTATGTCCTGTTCGCGGTGCCCGGGGGAGCCGTGCTGGCCGAAACCGGCTCCGGGGTGATTGCGCTGGCGGGCGTGCTTTTGTGCTATGGCTCGACCGAGCTGATCGAAGGCTATGGCTTCATCGCGGTGGCGGTGCTCGGCCTGACGCTGCGGCGGATCAAGGCCGAACATCATTTCCACCGTCAGCTGCATGATTTTTCCGAATCCATCGAGCACGCGCTGACGGCGCTGCTGCTGATCGCGCTCGGAAGCGTCCTGCCGATCCTGTTTGCCGATCTGACCTGGACGCATTTCGTCGTGGCGCTGCTCTTGATCCTGGTGATCCGGCCGCTGTCGGGGTGGATCGCGCTGACCGGAACCGGACTCGATCACCGCGACCGGGCGGTGGTGTCGGTCTACGGGGTCCGCGGCATCGGCTCGATCTACTATCTGTGCTATGCTGGCAGCCATGTCGAGTTCACCAACGAGGCCCAGCTCTGGTCGCTGATCGGGCTGGTCATCCTGATGTCGACAGTCCTGCACGGCTTCACCGTCGGCTGGGCCATGGACCGGCTGAAAGAGGATTGAACGGCCTCTCAGGCCGCAGGCAGCAGCGCCTCGGCCTGGGGGCGGATGACGCGTTGCGGGCGTCCGGAGCGGCCGATGGTGTGGCACAGCAGGATCACCGGCAGCAGTCCGAAGCCGACGATCATCAGCGAGGGCAGCGCGGCCTGGGTAAGGCGCTCGTCGGAGGCGAGCCGGTAGGCCTGGACCGCCAGCGTGTCGAAATTGAACGGCCGCATGATCAGCGTCGCCGGCAGTTCCTTCATCACGTCGACAAAGACGATCAGGCACGCGGTCAGCAGGCTGGGGCGCAGCAGCGGCAGGTGCACCTCGACCAGCATGCGGCCGGAGGTGCGGCCGAGCGTGCGGGCGGCGGCGTCGATATTGGGCTTGATCGCCGAAATGCCGGTGTCGAAGGCACCCAGCGCGGCGGCGATGAAACGCACCATATAGGCCACCACCAGAAGCCCGATCGAGCCGGTGAAGAACAGGCCGGTGGAGACGTCGAAATTGGTCCGCGCCCAGGCATCGACCATGTTGTCGAGTGCTGCAAAGGGCACCAGCAGACCGACCGCGATCACCCCGCCGGGCACCGCATAGCCGATGCCGGCGGCGGCTGCGGAAAAGCGCGACGCCAGGCTTGGCGCGATGCGGGCGCAAAAGCCGATGATGATGGCGCCCGATACGGTGACCACGGCGGTGATCGAGGCCAGCGTCAGGGAATTTTCGACATAGCCGAGATAGCGCGGCGAGAACGGGGTTCGGCCGGCCTCGATGGCCATGTCGGTGAGAACAATGAGCGGGATGGCAAAGCCGATGGCGACCGGAAGCATGCAGGCGGTAAACGCGCTTGCGGCATGCCAGCCGCGCAAATGGTGTCGTTCCAAGGTCTCGATGCGCGAGCCCGCCGGAAAGCGTTTGGCGGCGCCGCGCTGGGCGCGTTCCATGAGCGCGAAGGCCAGCGCCACGACCAGCAGACACAGCGCCAGTTGCGAGGCCGCCATGCGGTCGCCCATCGAGAACCAGGCGCTGTAGATGCCGGTGGCGAAGGTCTGCACGCCGAAATGCGCCACCGTGCCGAAATCGGCAATGGTCTCCATCAGCGCCAGGATCACCCCGCCGGCAATCGCCGGCCGCGCCATCGGCAGGCTGACCCGCCAGAACGACGACCACGGCGTATGCCCCAGGGTGCGGGCGGCGAAATAGGCTGTCGGCGACTGCTTGAGAAAGGCGGCGCGGGCGAGCAGATAGACATAAGGATAGAGCACGAAGATCAGCATCGCGGCGGCGCCGCCGAGCGAGCGGACTTCCGGAAACCAGTAGTCCTGCGGGCCCCAGCCGGTGATGTTGCGCAAGGCGGTCTGGACCGCGCCGGGATGATCGAGCAGGTCGGTATAGGCATAGGCCAGCACATAGGCCGGGAAGGCCAGCGGCAGCGCCAGTACGATCTCGAAGGTGCGGCGGAAGGGGAAGCTGCAGGTGGTGACCAGCCAGGCAGTCGAGGTGCCGACAATGGCCGTGCCGATGCCGACGATCGCCACCAACTGCACCGTGGTCAGCGCATAGCGCGGCAGCACCGTCGCCATCAGGCTGTTCCAGGTGTCGAGCGTGCCCGAGGCCGCGGCAAAGCCCACCGCGACAATCGGCGCGAGGCACAGCAGCGAGACTATCCAGGCTAGGATCTTGAGTGCGCGTTCGCCCACAGGCCGGCTTGTCCTTCTCATCTGGCCTGATCCCGGGTCGGGCAGGCCGTCTCCTGGCCCGGGTGTTGCAGCTGTCGCCCCGCGCGGGAATTGACAGCCGAACTTGCCTTGACCAATGATTGTTGAGTAATTCATACAGGTTTTAGCGTCAACCGGCGCTCCGTCACACCTTCGCACGCGTCCAGGACCACGCATGATTGTTTGCCAGTGCAACATTCTGTTTCGGCACGAGATCGAAAAGGCCGTCGAGCAGCTTCTCGCCGACGATCCCTGGCGGTTGATCGTGCCGTCCACGGTCTATCACGCCATGCGGATGCGCGGGCGCTGTTGCGGCTGTTTTCCCGATGTGGTGGAGATCATTTCCGACGTCACCGCGCGGGTGCGGCCCGACGACGCGCCAGCCGATTCCGCCTGAGCTGCGGGACTGGCCGGATTGACGCCATGCCAGCCAGTGCTTAAGTCAAAGACGCATACCGGACACTGGCGCGCCCGAGGCTCGCGCGCCTCACTTCAAAGGCAGACTGTTTCATGGATCTTCGCCCCGTCACCCCGACCTATTCCGTTGCCGGCCAGATTTCCGTCGAGGATCTCCCCGCCATCAAGGCCGCCGGATTTCAATCGATCGTGTGCCACCGCCCCGACGGCGAGGTTGCCGATCAGCCGAGTTTCGCCAGCATCAAGCAGGCCGCCGAGGCGCTCGGTCTGGAAGTGCGCCATATTCCCGTCGGCCCGACCGGCGTGACCGCCGAAGCGGTGCGCGAAATGCTCGATGCCGTGGAGGAACTGCCCAGCCCGATGCTCGGCTATTGCCGTTCCGGCGCGCGTTCGACCGCGATCTATCAGCATACCGAACACATGCGCGGCTGAAGCAAACTGGAAAGCCTCAGGCGGCTGTTTCGCGTTGGGCGCGGTGGCGCCGTTGCCATTCGAGGAATCCGCGATAGCCGAGCTCGGCCAGTTGGCGGATGCCGGGGGTGCGGAACAGGAAGGCTAAGCGTCTGAGAACCGGAAGCTGATCCCAGATTGCCGCGAAGGCATCAACGCCGATTTGCCAGGGTCCGTTGCGCTTTCGGGCATGAAACCGGCCAAGCAGCTCCGTGCGGCTCTTGCCCGCCGGCAGCTCATCATCGGCAAGCGCCACAATGTCGATCCAGGCGATCCGCTGCTTCCGGTCGATGCGGCTGTAAAGCGCCACTTCCTGGCGGCAGACCGGGCAGTCTCCATCATACCAGACGCAGAGTTGGGTGGTTGGCTGTGAGGTCATCATGGCCAACCAACTGGCGCTGTCTGCAGCTTCGACAAGGCAGCCGATGGGGCGGCGGCTATTTTGTCACACCGGTTCCGGCGATCTGCGACATTGTCCGCGTCGGGGTGATCGCCTCGGGATCAAGCTTGACCTCGATGATTGACGGCAGGCCGGAGGCCCGGGCGCGCTCGAAGGCCGGGGCGAAGTCGGCGGTTGTCTCCACCGTTTCGCCGTGGCCGCCAAAGGCGCGGGCATAGGCGGCGAAATCCGGATTGGTCAGGGAGGTGGCGCTGATACGGCCGGGATAGTCGCGCTCCTGGTGCATGCGGATGGTGCCGTAGATGCCGTTGTTGACCACCACCGTGATGATCGGCAACTGGTGGCGCACCATGGTGGCAAATTCCTGGCCGTGCATCAAAAAGCAGCCGTCGCCGGCAAAACAGACCACCAGCCGGTCCGGAAATGCCTGCTGCGCGCCGACCGCGCCGGGCACGCCATAGCCCATGGTGCCCGATGTCGGGGCCGCCTGGGTGGCAAATCCGCGGAAGCGGTGGAAGCGGTGAACCCAGGTGGCGTAGTTGCCGGCGCCATTGGTCAGGATCGCGTCTTCGGGCAGGTGTTGCTCCAGCCAGGTGATGATGGGTCCCATCTGCACCGGGCCGGGACCGGTTTCAGGCGATGTCGACCAGGCGAGATAGGCGTCATGCATGGACTTGACCCGGGCGGCGCGGCTTGCCGGCACGGCGTTGCCGATGGTCAGCAGGCTGGCGGCGAAGGAGGCCGGGTCGGCATTGATGGCGACCGTCGGCCTGTAGACCCGGCCGAGTTCGGAGGAATCGGCGTGGACATGGACCAGCGGCTGGCTGGGGTAGGGGATGTCCATCAGCGTGTAGCCCGATGAGGGCATTTCCGAGAACCGGCCGCCAACCAGGATCACCAGGTCGGAATTCCTGATCTCGTCGGCCAGTGCCGGATTGATGCCGATACCGACATCGCCGGCATAGGCCGGGTGAAGGTGATCAAACAGCATCTGCCGGCGCAACGACACGCCGACCGGCACGCTGGCGCGGGATGCAAATTCCTGCACGTCGTGCACCGCCTTCTCGGTCCAGCCGGAACCGCCCAGGATCATCACCGGGCGCTCGGCGGCAGCCAGCCGGTCTTCAAGCTCGCCCAGCTCAAGCGCGCCGGGACGGGTGGCAACCCTTGTATAGCGTTGCGGCACGACGGGATTTTCGACGATTTCGCGCAGCACGTCCTCGGGCAGTGACAGCACCACCGGGCCGGGGCGGCCGGAGGTGGCGATGGCAAAGGCGCGGGTGACGAATTCCGGGATCCGCGCCGGATCGTCGATCTCGCCGACCCATTTGGCAAATTCGGTGAAGGCCCGACGGTATTCGACCTCCTGGAAGGCTTCGCGTTCGCGGGCGTCGCGCTGGACCTGGCCGATGAACAGGATCATCGGGGTGGAATCCTGCCGCGCCACATGCAGGCCGGCGGACGCATTGGTGGCGCCGGGGCCGCGGGTGACGAAGCAGATGCCGGGTTCGCCGGTGAGCTTGCCCCAGGCATCGGCCATCATCGCCGCCCCGCCTTCCTGGCGGCAGACAGTGACGCCGATGTCGGAATCAACCAATGCGTCGAGCACGGCGAGATAGCTTTCGCCTGGCACGCAATAGAGTTGGCGAACGCCATTGGCCTTCAGCGAGTCGACGATGAGCTGGCCACCGGTTTTCATGGTCATGTCCTTCTGGTCTTGATCGTGTTGAGTTCAGCCAGCACTTCGTCGGTGTGCTCGCCCAGGCGCGGGCTTGGCCGGTCATAGCGGAGCGGCGAGGCCGGAAGCAGGATTGGCGCGCGCACGGAAGGGATCTCCGTTCCGGCGCTATCGGTCAGATCCATCCGCAGCCCGCGCGCAATCGCCTGCGGGTCGTCAAACATCTCAGCGATGTTGTTGATCGGCCCGGCCGGCACCGCATTGGCTTCACAGGCGGCAAGCATGTCGGCCTTGGACCAGGTGCTCATCGCCGCGATGATTTCGGCGCGCAGCCGCTCGCGGTGGGCGACGCGCGACGGGTTGGTCTGGAACGCCGGATCAACAGCCATGCTGTCGGCGCCGAGCAGCTTGCAGAAGCGCTGAAACTGGCCGTCATTGCCGACGGCGATGATGATATAGCCATCCGAGACCGGGAACACCTCGTAAGGCGCGATGTTCATATGGGCATTGCCCATCTGCACCGGCGGCTGACCCGAAATCAGGTAGTTCAGATTCTGATTGCCGAGGATGCCTGCCTGGGAATCAAACAGCGCCATGTCGATCATCTGGCCTTCGCCGGTGTGTTCGGCGTGACGCAGTGCTGCCTGGATGGCGATGACGGAATAGAGCCCGGTGAAAATGTCGGAAATGGCGACGCCGGCCTTTTGCGGTTCGCGGCCGGGTTCGCCGGTGATCGACATCATCCCGGCCATGGCCTGGATGATGAAATCATAACCCGCACGCGGCGCGTAGGGCCCGGTCTGGCCAAAGCCGGTGATCGAGCAATAGACCAGCTTCGGATTGGCGGATTTCAGGCTGTCATAGTCGAGGCCGTATTTCTTCAGCCCGCCGACCTTGAAGTTCTCGATCACCACATCGGCGGTGGCGATCAGATCGCGCGCGGCCTGGGCGCCCTCGGGGCTGGCAATGTCGAGCATGATCGAGCGCTTGCCGCGATTGGCGGAGTGGTAATAGGCGGCAGACAGGTCCTCGCCATCGGCGCCGGTGACAAAGGGCGGGCCCCAGCGGCGGGTGTCGTCGCCGCCATCGGGATGCTCGATCTTGATCACATCGGCGCCGAGATCGGCAAGCAGCTGACCGGCCCGAGGGACCGGCCAGGATCCGCGCCAGTTCAATGACGCGAACACCGGCAAGCGGTGGATTGTCGGACTTGGCTTGGCTCATGATCTACCCTGTTGACACTGTTTCCGGGTGGGCGCCGCGCGCCGGCGGCCGGAAAGACAGATGCCTGTATAGCGCCGCAAGGCCGATGTGACACATGAATTTCTCTGATGGGGTCATCTGCGGCCAACAGGGTGTTCGCCACTGCGCCGGGCTGGTCCGGCAGATGTCCTTGCATGCCGTCACTGCCGGCTCCTGCCGGGAAAGTTCGAGTCGCCGTGTCGCCTGTGGACCGGTGCGGGGCCGGACCCCGGCCGCCTGCAGTCAGGTTGCCGGTGGCGCGGCGATCTGGCTGTCGAGCCAGGTGACAAAATCGGCCATTGCCTCGTCGCGGTCCACCTCGTTGAGGGTTTCGTGCCGGGTGCCGGGCAACACCCTGGCGGTGACATTGGTGAACCCGGCCTTGCGCATCTGTTCGGCAAGCCATTTGACTGCCGCGCCCTTGTCGGTCGCCGGGTCCTCGTCGCCGCCGATCAGATGGATCGGCAGAGCCTTGGGCAATTGCTTCAAACGGTCGCTGGAGCCGCCTGCATAGATCAGCGCGAACACGTCGCGCCACATGCCGACGGTGGCGTCCCAGCCGCAGAGCGGGTCGGCGACATAAAGATCGACTTCCGCTGCATCATGGCTGAGCCAGTCATAATCGGTGCGGCGGTTTGGCATCGCCCTGGCCCAGGTCTGGAAGGTGAGTTTCGGCAGGATCACACTCGGCGTGTCAGAGCCCTTGAAGAATGCCTCGATGGCAAGGAAGGCCTGGCCGGCGCGACCTGCCATGCCGGCGTTGAAATTCGAATTCCACACCGCCAGCGCGGCGCTGGCGCCGGGGTGGGCTTCGGCGAAATTCAGCGCGATCAGCCCGCCCATGGAATGGCCGAAGGTGACGACCGGCAGGCCGGGATGGCGTTCGGCAATCAGCGCGTGGATGGCGGCGACATCGGCAATCACTTTTGACGCGCCATCCCTGGCGGCAAAGGCGCCGGGCATTGCATCAGGCGCGCGAGTGGCGCCGTGACCGCGATGGTCGTGGGCGTAGACATGGTAGCCACGCGCTGCCAGAAATGCGGCAAAGCGCTGATAGCGCGCCGCATGCTCGGCCAGACCGTGATTGATCTGCACCACGCCCCGGGCCTGGCCCTCCGCCGGCATGTGCCTGACAGCAAGTTTTGCCCCGGTCGGGCTTGAAAGGGTGAAGGGGGAGAAATCGCTCATGGCCCATTGGTCATGGCCGGGGCACGGAAATCAAGAGGGGTGATCAGCGATCACCAGATCAATCCATGCGGGGCGGGGATTGCCGGCGGTGGCACGAGCGGAGCCCGCTCAAATTCGGATCACCTGGGCCCTTGAGGGAGCCGCTTGTCCGGCTTGCCTGAAATCGGCGGGTTGCCCTTGCTGCAAAAATCGCTAGTTGAGGGACACCAAGCCATGGAGTGCCGACACGTGAGCGATCTGACCCTGAACCAAGCCATCGACAATATCTACACGTCGATCAAGAACGACAATGAAGAGCTGGACATCCATATTGCCGGGCTGAAGGCGGCGATGGCGCGCGAAGGCGTCAAGGAAGCCGTATTCGAGCCGGCCAAGCTGGCGCAATCCAACCGTCAGGGGCGCAAGATCATGCAGTCCTATTTCCGCAAGAAGGGCGTGGCCGTCACATTCTCGGCCTGAGCCGGTTTCGGCTGTGCTGTGAAACCGGCAACCTCGATGCATGAGGCTTGTCCTTGACGCTGACGTGGAAGTGCTGTTGCGGAGCACTTCGTCTTTTGCTGACTGATGAGTTGCGACCGGCACCATCAGCGGACGCGCATCTGAAAGGTTTCTTTTTGTCCCGGAACGACTAAAGTTTCCGCCTGAGCAGGCTGTGACGGTGGAACTGCCGTCCGGAAATTTTGGGACAATCCGATTGGAAACCGAAGATCCGATTGACGGCGCGGAACAGGACGCAGCGTCTGGCAATGACCGGGGACGCTCAACCGCGGTGACCGGCGAGGCCTCGCAGGGACGCCGCTTTCACGGCGGATCGGCGATGATCGTGTTCGTGCTTGGTGTTGCCTGCGGCGTTCCGGCGGCAATCTTCATGCCCGGCTTTCTCTCCGAACATGGCTCTGTTGTCCTCGGCATTGTGCTCGGGGCGATCTTGTTTGTCACCGTGGTGTTGTCCCTGGTCTTCGTGTTCCGCCAGCCGCTGTGGCGCTGGCTGTTTCAACGCACCGAGATCGAGGTGACACGCTTTGCCGGGCCGCTGGCCGATGTGGCCCGCTTTGCGGCCGGGCAGAAGGTCGAGGAAGCCACAAATGCGGCGCGGGATTTCGCCGAGATCGTGTTGGCGCGTTACGCCTGGGTCTCGACCCGGCGCTGGTTGATCGCCTCGATCACCGGGTTGATTGCAGCCATGGCGGCGCTGGCGGGCTCGGCGCTGCTGTTTGAACAGAACAAGTTGTTAAGGGCGCAGTCCGGGCTGCTGGTGGAGCAGAACCAGCGCATTGATACCCAGAATGCGTTGATCGACACCCAGATCCAGTTGGCGGAAGCTGAACGCAGCGCCCAGATCGGTCCGGAAGTGGTGGAAATCGGTGCGCTGATCGGGGCCGAACGGCAGACATTTCTCGATGGTGGCGGCGATATCGAGAATTTTGGTCTTCTCAATCTTACCAGTTCCACGCGAGGGCGCATTATCGCGGCAAGCCTGGTGGCGCGGCCCTACCGTTATCTGGCGCCATCCAATGCAAACCCGCGCGACGCTGAAGGCCTGATCGTCACTGCGCTCGCCCAACGGCGCGACTCGCTGGCCGATCCATCGGCGCTCGACAGTCAACAACAGATGCGCACCGACACCAAGCGGCTGGTCGACAGGCCAGTCAGCCCGGAGCGCGGCGATCTGTTGTCGATGATGTCAGCCAACTCCATTCTAGAGACAGAGGCGCTGACATTTCTGGGTGCGGATTTTTCCTTTGCAGAGTTCCGCCGCGAACTGGCAGGCGGCCTTTCAATGCGGCATGCACGGCTGGCATTTGCTGATTTTTCCTGGGCACGGATGGTCAGGTGCGAATTCGGCGCGGCGCAGCTTGATCTGGCGCGGATCGAAAACGCGGTGGTGCGCGGCACGAATTTCTCGTCGCTTCCGGCGGATGAAGTGGCTGCGCCTTTCAGCGCGGAAGGTTTCGACTATCTGCCGACCCGAATGACCGGGGTGAGTTTTAAAAGCAGCATCATTTACGACACTGCTTTTGCCCGTATCGAGGCGATTGCGCCGTTGTTTGATGGCGCAGTGGTTGCGATGGCGGATTTCACCAGCGCGTCGATACCCGCGGCGAGCTTCCGCAACGCCATCATCATGAAAAGCAATTTCGAGGGCGCCGTCCTTTTGTCGATGGAGCTGGAAGGCGCGATTGTGTTTGACCAGACTTTTCTTGAGAAGCTCAAGCAGGCTGCCGCGCCGGGCACCTTCGTGGCGGAACGCTGGCAACTGACGCCGATTTCGGTAGGAGAGGTCGCCGACCACCCACTTCATGAGAAAATGACCAGCCACGTGCCGGAGAGCGCCTATGTCGGAGTTCAGGCATGGCGCATCAGCCGGGTTGAGCAAAGTTCCGGCTGATCGTCTGGGGAGCGATGACGGTGATCATTGCCCTTGGGCTCCAATTCGCATAGACAGCGGACAACAATCCAAATCATGTCTGGAGCGCATCGTGGCACGGCAGTTCATCTATCACATGGCGGGGCTCAACAAGTCCTTTGGCGCCAAGAAGGTTCTCGAAAACGTCCATCTGTCATTCTACCCGGATGCCAAGATCGGTATTCTTGGCCCGAACGGCGCCGGTAAATCGACAGTTCTGAAGGTCATGGCCGGGCTCGACAAGGAGTTCACCGGCGAGGCCTGGCTGGCCGAGGGCGCAACGCTTGGCTACCTGCCGCAGGAACCGAAGCTTGATCCGGCCAAGACAGTGCTCGAAAACGTCATGGAAGGCGTTGCCGAGAAGCAAGCGGTGCTCGACCGTTACAACGAGCTGATGATGAACTATTCCGACGAGACGGCTGACGAAGGCGCGCAGCTTCAGGATGTCATCGACGCGCAGAACCTGTGGGATCTCGACAGCCAGGTCGAAATGGCCATGGAAGCGCTGCGCTGCCCGCCGCCGGAGGCGGGAGTTGAATCGCTCTCGGGCGGTGAAATGCGCCGCGTGGCACTCTGCGCGCTGCTCTTGCGCCAGCCCGATCTCTTGCTGCTGGATGAGCCGACCAACCATCTCGACGCCGAAAGCATCGCCTGGCTCGAAAAGCATCTGCGGGAATATCCCGGTGCCGTGATCATGATCACCCATGACCGCTACTTCCTTGACAATGTGACGGGCTGGATTCTCGAGCTCGACCGCGGCAAGGGCATTCCCTACGAAGGCAACTACACCGCCTATCTGGAAGCCAAGCGCAAGCGGATGAAGCAGGAGGGCCGCGAGGACGCTGCCCGGCAGAAGGCGCTCAGCAGCGAGCAGGACTGGATTGCCTCGTCGCCGAAAGCCCGGCAGGCCAAATCCAAGGCGCGTATCCGCGCCTATGACGAACTGGTCAAGGCCGCCAACGACCGCAGCCCGAGCAACGCCCAGATCATCATTCCGACCGGCGAGCGGCTCGGCAATCAGGTGATCGACGCGGAAGGCATCTCCAAGGCCTATGGCGACCGGCTGCTGATCGACGATCTGACCTTCAAGCTGCCGCCCGGCGGCATTGTCGGCGTCATCGGCCCCAACGGCGCCGGCAAGACCACGCTGTTCAGGATGATCACCGGGCAGGAAAAGCCCGATTCAGGCACCATCACAATCGGTGAAACGGTGCAGCTTTCCTATGTCGACCAGAGCCGTGATTCACTGGATGGCAACAAAAGCGTCTGGGAAGAGATTTCCGACGGCAACGACATCATCAAGCTGGGCCGGCACGAGATGAATTCCCGCGCCTATTGCTCGACCTTCAACTTCAAGGGCGGCGACCAGCAGCAGAAGGTCGGCACGTTGTCCGGCGGTCAGCGCAACCGGGTGCATCTGGCCAAGCTCCTGAAGTCCGGCGGCAATGTGCTGCTGCTCGATGAGCCGACCAACGATCTCGACACCGAAACACTCGGTGCACTGGAAGATGCGCTGGAAAACTTCGCCGGCTGCGCCGTCATCATTTCGCATGACCGCATGTTCCTCGACCGGTTGGCTACCCACATTCTGGCGTTCGAAGGCGACAGCCATGTGGAATGGTTCGAAGGCAACTTCGAGGATTACGAGCAGGACAAGATCCGCAGACTTGGCGCGGACTCGGTCAATCCGAAGCGGGTGACCTACAAGCCGTTGAAGCGGTAGGACTGTCACTTTCTGATACGCGACACACAATCAGGCCTTGATAGGCCTGATTGTGGCGCAGTTGAACTGGATTGCCGCGCGCATTACAATTTGGCGCAAAGGAATGCCGCGATGATCAGACTGGATCTGCCAAGAGACCTGGAAAAGCTGCTCGACCGTTTCGCCAAGGACCTTGGTGTGAGCAAGGAGGAGTTTGCGCTTCAGGCTATCAGGGAGCGGATCGAAGATCTGGGTGATCTGGCGGTGGCCGAAGCGGCGCTTGCAGCGGATGACGGCGAACGCATCCCTCTGGCTGATATCATTGCCGAATTTGGTGACGGTTCTGACGAGGACGGAAATCCGCTGCACGCAGCAGAATGACCTGGACTGTCTCGTTCACAAGATCTGCGCGCAAGCAACTTTCAAAACTCAGCCCGGTGGATCGCGCCAGGGTGCTCAAATTCCTGCAGGAACGGATTGTGCCTCACCCTGATCCCCGGGGCCTGGCCAAGCGATTGCAGGGCAAGACTGGCGAGCTTTGGCGATTCCGTGTCGGCGACCTGCGGATTATCGTGCAGATATCAGAAGGACTGATGACCATTGTGGCCATCGAGTTAGGCCACCGCAGGGAGATTTATCGTTGACCACCATCCTCATCACCGGCACCAATCGCGGCATCGGGCTGGAAATGGCCAAACAGGCTCTGGCCAAGGGCTGGACCGTCTATGGCTCGGCGCGGGACGTGGTGAACGACCCGGATGCGCATATCTGCAGCCATCCGAAGTTTCATGATCTGGTGTTTGATGTTACCGACCACGCGGCGGTTCGGGCGGCGGCGAAGAGTGTCTCGGAACCCATCGACATCCTGATCAACAATGCCGGCATCATCGGGCCCGAGCGGCAATCGGTGCTGGACATGGACTTTGACGGCTTCGCCAGGACGCTTGCGGTCAACACGCTGGCGCCGCTGGCGGTCAGCCAGGCCTTCCTGCCGCATCTTGAGCGCAGTTCAAGCCCGCGCATTCTCACCGTCTCCTCGTGGATGGGCAGCCTGTCGCATGCCAAGTCCGACCGCATCGCCTACCGGGCGTCAAAGGCGGCTGTGAACAAGGTGATGCAGGGGCTGGCGACCGATCTGCAGCCGAGGGGCATCGCGGTGGTGATGCTGCATCCGGGCTGGGTGCGCACCGACATGGGCGGGGCAGGGGCCGATATTGCGCCTGAGCAAAGTGCAGCCGGAATTCTCAGGCTCGCCGAAGGCCTGACGCTTGAGGGCACCGGGCGGTTTTACAACTGGGATGGCGCGTTGCTCGACTGGTGAGGGGAGGACGGCCTGCAAGTCTTTGGGGAAATATTTTTCGCCATGAAGTGTTTGATGGTATTTTGACCCCGTGCGGCCGCTGTTGTGCTGGCCGTTACTGAAGGAGGAGGAATATCATGAAACATTTATTCATGGCGATTGGCCTTTCATGTGTATTGGCTGCCGGGACTGCGGGAGCCGGGGAAACCGCGTCGCCGCCTGGCGCCAGGGTGTTTTTCGATGGTCTGGCTGACGGCGACAGCGTCAAGAGCCCGGTGATGGTGAAGTTCGGGATCGAGGGCATGAAAGTCGCCCCGGCCGGAACAGACATGGAGCATTCAGGACATCACCATCTGTTCATCGACCGGCCCGTGCTGGGCGAGGGCCCCGACGGGGCTGACGAACTGGATGCCAATATCATCTCCGATGAACAGCATGTGCATTTCGGCAAGGGCCAGACCGAAACATCGCTGGAACTTGCACCGGGTGAACATAGGCTGCAGCTGGTGCTGGGGGACAAGGACCACATTCCGCACAATCCGCCAGTCGTGTCCGAGCAGATCACGATCACGGTCGAGTAGTCATCAGGGGCATCCCGCCCGGCAGGGACCGTCAGATCCTGCCTGGGCAGGGGTGCCTACCGCATCCGGCAGCAGAACGGAAACAGCGGACCGGGAAGATTGGGCGCGCCGGTCGGGGTGAAGGTGAAATCGCGCACGGCATCACTCTCGTCGGTGCAGCCGCCCGGCGTGTAGGCGATTGTGCCTGTGACCGGATGGCTGGTTTCGAGCTGCCAGGGATTTTCGGACAGGAAAGTGATGCTGCCGGGCGTGGTCTGGATGCCGTCGCCGGAAAAGGCGTCGATGAAACTCGAATGCATGCCGCCGTCGCAGCTCAGTTCCAGTGCCCAGTTGGGCTCGAAGCCGGAGCAGATCAGTCTCTGCCCGCTCTCGAGCAGGCCGTTGCAGGACAGATCGGCGGCAAGTGCGGTTGCCGGATGGCCCAGGCCAAGGGCCAGGGCCAGGCACAGCGGACCTGCTGATTTGTGGGTCAGCATCATCGATGAACTCCCTGTTCGTGGCTTTCAGCTCCCCGAACCGGAAAGTCTAGCACATTTGCGCGGCAGAACGAATTGCACAGGCCGGGTGCCGCAGTGCGGGGGTGAACCGGTCATCGATTTTGATTGGCCCATAAGCTGCAAATTCAGTATGGGTGTCGTGTTCTGCCAATTCCGGAGTTGACCGATGACCCTGCCGATGTTTCCCGCCGACGGCCCCGTCCTGCCCGAAATCCTTCCGGCGCGCCGGATCAAGGGCGAGGTGTCGGCGGTGCTGGCAGCCCTTGGCGGTGATTTCCTGACCGAAGAGGTGGCCTCGCTTGCCATGGGCTATGACGGAATCGAGGGTGATTTTCACGCCGGCCTGACCCGCCAGTCCGGCAGCCGCGAGCCCTGGTATCCACGCGGCACGGAAATGCGCAATGAGCGGCAATTGTCGATTGTGGCATCGGATGAGCTGGCGGTTGCGGCGGCGAAAATGGGCATCGACCGGATCGAGGCCGGCTGGATCGGCGCCAATCTGGTGATTGACGGCATTGCGATGCTGTCGATGCTGCCGCCGCGCACGCAATTGTTCTTCGAAGGCGGGGTGACGCTGCGGATCGATGGCGACAACGGGCCCTGCCGCTATGCCGGGGCGGCGATTGCGAAGAATTACCCCGACCGGGACGAAACCTCGGTGGCGCTGTCCTTCGTCAAGGCCGCCAAGCGCCGCCGCGGCGTGGTCGCCTGGGTGGAGAAGCCCGGCGTGATCAGCAAGGGCGAAAAGGTGACAGCCCACATCTGGGAGCAATGGATCTACCCGGCGGGCTAACTTTCCGGCTGCCTGGTCCGGGTGACCCATTGCGACAATAAGTTTGACGGCAGCGACATTGCTCTTGCCTCAGGCTCGAATATGACATAAACATATCTTTATATCATTTTTGAGGTTGTGAATGCTGTCCCTGTCTCCCCTTACACTCGACGAATGCGTCGAGGTCCTCAAAGCTGCCGGTGAGCCGACACGTCTGCGGTTGATTGCGCTGTTGAGCCAGGGTGACCTGACCGTGAGCGAAATGACCGAGGTGCTGGGCCAGTCGCAGCCGCGGATCTCGCGCCATCTCAAGCTTCTGGGCGAGGCCGGACTGGTCGAGCGCTACCAGGAGGGGGCCTGGGCCTATTTCCGGCTGACACGCGACGGGGTGCGGGCCAAGCTGATGCAGCAGGCGCTGGAAGCGGCGTCGCCGTCGGATGCACATCTGGCCCGTGACGCCGAACGGCTGGCCACGGTCAAGCAGGCCCGCGCCAGCCGCGCCGAAAGCTATTTTGCCGCCAATGCCGAGAGCTGGAACGACCTGCGCAGCATGCATGTCGCCGACGAGACGGTGGAAGCCGAGGTGCTCAAGCTGATCGGCAAGACGCCCTTTGACGGGTTGCTTGATCTGGGCACCGGGACCGGCCGCATGCTCGAGCTTCTGGCCGACCGCTACCGCCGCGCCATCGGAATCGATTCGAGCCGCAGCATGTTGTCGATTGCCCGCGCCCAGCTTGATGATGCCGGCATCACCCATGCCTCGGTGCGCCAGGGCGACCTGCTCAATCTGCCGCTGGAGCGCGAGAGCTTCGATGTGGTGACGATTCACCAGGTCCTGCACTTCTTGCACGATCCGGTGCCGGCGATCACCGAAGCCGCCCGCATGTTGCGGCCCTGCGGCCGGCTGCTGGTGGTCGATTTCGCGCCGCATGATCATGAAGACCTGCGGGTCGAACATGCCCATGCCCGGCTCGGCTTCAGCCAGGAGCAGGTGGCGGACTGGCTCGGGCAGGCGGGGCTGACGGTCGAGAAGATCGTCGATCTGCCGCCCGAATCCGGCAATGCCAGAACGCTCACCGTCACCATCTGGCTGGCGCGCGACCCGCGGCTTCTCATTGCCGCAGACGAGACCTCTTCAAGTACGGGAACAGCCTGACATGTCCATCTCTCCCCGCGCCAGCGCGCAAGATGCATCCGACCGGATCAAGGTGTCCTTCGAGTTCTTCCCGCCCAAGAATGGCGACATGGAGAGCCAGCTCTGGGACAGCATCACCCGGCTGGCTTCGTTTCAGCCGGATTTCGTCTCGGTGACCTATGGCGCCGGCGGCTCGACCAAGCAGCCGACGATGAACACCATCACCCGGATGTGCCGGGAAACAGCGCTCGCGCCGGCGGCGCATCTGACCTGTGTCGGATCCGACAAGGCCTCGGTCGATGCCGTGGCGCGCGAGTTCCAGGCGGTTGGCGTCAATCACTTCGTGGCGCTGCGCGGCGATCCTCCGGAAGGCGTCGGGGCTGCCTATCAGCCGCATCCGCAAGGCTATGCCAATGGTGCAGAGCTGGTTGCGGGCCTACGCGCCATTGCCGATTTTGAAGTCTCGGTCTCCGCCTATCCCGAACGGCACCCCGAAAGCCCGGATTTTGCCACCGATATCGACATGCTCAAGCGCAAGGTCGATGCCGGCGCGACACGGGCGATCACCCAGTTCTTTTTCGACAACGACACCTATGAACGCTATGTCGAGCGGGTGCGCCGCGCCGGGATCTATGTTCCGATCGTGCCGGGCATTCTGCCGATCCACAATTTCGGCCAGGTGGCGCGGTTTTCGAAACTGTGCGGCGCGTCGATTCCCGATTGGCTGGCGCGGCGCTTTGACGGCTTGGAAAAGGATCCGGAAACCCGGTCGCTGGTGGCTGCGGCGATGGCTGCCGAACAGGTCAATGACCTGGTCGAGCGCGGCATTGATGACTTCCATTTCTACACGATGAACCGCGCCCAGCTGGTCTATGCAATCTGCCATATGCTGGGATTGCGCGGCGCTGAGGCGGTGGGCGCTGCGGCGTAAGACCTGCGCTCTGCCTGCTGTTCAGGATAGTCTGTGGGCAAAATGAAACGGGAGCGCCGAAACGCTCCCGTCTTTAAACTTTGTCTTTTGCCAATTGCTCTTCGGTCTAGATGAAGAGCATAGCACCCACAAATATGAACGCTGCACAGATCACAAGGGCATTGAACGATTGCGTAAATCCCATGGTGGTCCTCCATCGCGTTTGCAGTCAAATGATAGTCATGGCTTTGCTCCGCTGGAAAGCAAAATCGTTGCTGCGGTGCAGCTAAAACCGAGCATTTTCATCCGCACGCAGCCTGTAGCTCCTTGATTGATAACAGAATTATGACAATTCATTTTCTGTTAAGAAATCGGGAAATACGGGCCGAAAGTGAATCCCGAGCGCCGCTGCCATGCTTCCGGCGTCGCATTTCGGCCGCAAACAGGGTGGCGTAAGCCGCGTCGCGCCTGGATCGCCCGGGAGCTTTGCGCCGTTGGCGCCTGGCCGTCAGCCCCAGAACGCCCGGTCGAGCAGCAGCGCCCTTTCGAGCAGTGCTGCGACGGCGAGCAGCATCTTGTCCTGGCCGAAGCGCGCCACCGCCTGGATGCCGAGCGGCATGCCGTTCTCGTTCTTGAAGCCGGGGATGTTGACCGCAGGCGTGCCCATCAGCGTCCAGAGCTTGTTGAAACGGGGGTCGCCGGTCAGGTTGAGGCCAAGAGGCGCTGCACTGGGTGCCGACGGGGTAAGCAGGATGTCGACTTCGCCGAACAGCGCCGTCGTGGTGGCGCGGCCGCGCTTGGCGAGCCTGCGCGCGGCATCGTAGTCCTGCGGCGAGATATCCTGGCCTTCGACAAGCGTGTTGAGCAGCAGCGGGCTCAAGAGGTCCGGAAACCGCGCCAGATCGGGTCCGCAGGCCAGGCCCGCCTCGTAGGCCTCGATGGTGGAGTGGGCTTCGCTGGCGCGCGCCATGGCTTCGGGTTCGCCGATCTCGCCGACATCGAAGCCTGCGTCGGCGGCCATGTCGGCCGCCTTGTTGAGCGCTGCGCGCATGGCCGGATCGGCGCTCTTGAGCATGCCGCAGCGATAGACTCCGACACGGATGCTGGAGGGGACGACCGGCATCTCGTTGGCGTTGAAGGCCAGATCGCGGCCGGTAAGCAGGGCTGCCAGCAAGGCCACGTTTTCGACGCTGGCCGCAAACAGCCCGATGGTGTCGAGCGAGGGGGCAAAGGCCTTCATGCCGGTGGTCGGCAGCAACCGGTAGCTCGGCTTGTAACCGGCGATGCCGCAATAGGCTGCAGGCCGTATCACCGAGCCGCCTGTCTGGGTGCCGATCGCCGCCGGAATCATGCCGGCGGCAACGGCTGCGGCGGATCCCGAGGAGGAACCGCCGGGCGTGTGCGCCGGATTGTGCGGATTGACGGTCTCGGTCGGCTGGAAATAGGCGAATTCGGTGGTCGTGGTCTTGCCGATGATGGTGGCGCCGCGGCGCCGGGCAAGATTGACGATGGCCGAATCGATGCGGGGGTGGTGACCGGCATAGGCGGGTGAGCCATAGGATGTCGGCTGGTCATAGGTGTCGAGAATGTCCTTCACACCCAGGGCGATGCCCGCCATCGGCCCATCCTTGGCGACCTCCGGATGGGCGGCGACATGGGCAAAGGCCTTGATGGCCGGCTCCCTGCGGGCGATGGCGTCGCGGCTCAGCGCCACCATCAGCTCCGGCTTCGCCTTGCCGGCGTCACGCGCTCTGACCAGCGCGGCAAGGTTCATCATGCGGTTTTCAATCATTGCTGCGGCTCTATCCCCGGCAAACGGACTTTGTCCCAGCAAAGCCTATCGTCGGACCGGGGTCTGCACGCTCGTGCGATGGCAGGGCAACCGGTCGATTTTCAGGCAATCTATCCGCATCAGGCGATTCCATCGGATGCAAGCTGCCTAGCGCTTTATGGCCAGCCGATTGTCCAGTGACAAGAGGCCAAGTGCAATCAGGCCAAGTCCGAGGGCTTCGGTGAGGGACAGGGTCTCGCCGAGAAACAGGACGCCGAGCAGAATGGCCGCCGGCGGCACCAGCAGGGTGACCAGCGAGGCAGAGGTGGCGCCGGCGACGCTCAGGATCCGGAAAAACACGATATAGGCGAAGGCGGTCGAGACCAGCGCCAGCGCCAGAATTGCGGCGACCACATTCATCGGCGGCATCGTCAGCGTCCAGGGCTGGTCCACGATCAGCGCCAGTGGCAGCATGATCAGGCTCGAGGCGGTGAGCTGGCCGGTGGCGGTGATGCGCGGCGAGACGCCCTTGAAGCGCTTGCCGAAGGTGGCGGCAAAGCCATAGGAGACCGCGGCGCCGACAACGGCGAGCATGGCCCAGAGCGGGCTGTCGGCAAGCCCCAGCGCCGATGGACCGATGAGCAGCACCATGCCGGCAAGTCCGAGGCCGCAGCCGATCAGCTTGGCGGCGGTGATTTTTTCGTCCGTTGTCAGCACCTGCGCCACCAGCACCGCCCAGACCGGCGTGGTGGCGTTGAGAATCGAAGCCAGGCCCGAGCCGATCTGTGTCTGGCCGACGAAGATCAGGGTGAAGGGAATGGCATTGTTGATCAGTCCCATGACCAGCAATTCGCGCCATCGGCTGGACAGGGTCCGGTAGAAGCCGGGCAGGCGTCCGAAAGCCACATGCAGCGCGATGGCTGCGAGACCGACCCGGAAAAGCACCAGCGTCATCGGCGGGACATGCTGGACGGCGACGCGGCCGAAGAAGAAGGATCCGCCCCAGATGAAGCCAAGCAGGACAAGCAGACCCCAGGTGGCGAGATCCATGGAACGATTGGCGGTCTGGGACATTGGAACTTCCTTGCTGGATGTGCCGCTGCATGGCACAGGCACACAGCCGGTTCCACCCGAAACCGCACGATGCTTCATGCAAACAGTGTCATTTGCCGGTTGTCCGGCCTGTTGATAGTGTCGCGAACCAATCTGGAGACGCCTATGCAACGATTCGCCACCGGCACCGACGCCGCACTCGAGCTCAGGCCGGACCATCCGCTGTACTGTTTCCGGCCCGAGGTGCTCAAGCAGGACGCCCGCCAGTTCATGGCACTGTTTCCAGGCGACACGGCCTATGCGGTCAAGACCAATGGCGAGCCGATGGTGCTCAAGACGCTGGTGGAAGCCGGGGTCAAGATCTTCGACGTCGCCTCGCCGGGCGAGTTCGAGGCGGTGCGGGCAGCATCAAAGACCGCCGAGATGCTCTATATGCACCCGGTCAAGGCGCAGTCCGACATCCGGCTGGCGCTGGAGAAATACGGCATCAGGGTGATGTCGCTCGATCACGAGGACGAGATCGCCAAGGTGCTCAGAATCGTCCGGGCGCTGGATCTCGATCCGGGCTCGATCAGCATCTTCGTGCGGCTGCAGACCAAGGGTCACGCGATGTATGAGCTGTCGAAGAAATTCGGCGCAGCACCGGGCCATGCAGTGGAGCTGGTGCAGCGGCTTGACCGGATCGGCTTCAAGGTGGGGCTGTGCTTTCACGTCGGCAGCCAGGTCGAGGAAGCCGAATCCTACGAGCTGGCGCTCAAATCCGCCGACTGGGTGCGCAACCGCGCCGGCGTGGCGCTGGTCGGGCTGGATGTCGGTGGCGGGTTTCCCGCGGTCTACGGGCACAATCCCAACCGCAAGGTCAAGCCGATGCCGCCGCTCGAGGATCTGATGGGCGAGCTTCGCTCCAACATCACCGAATGGGCCTTTGACGACATGCCGCTGGTGGCCGAGCCGGGCCGCGTGGTGGTGGCGCGGGCGTTCTCGCTGATCGTGCGGGTGCTCTTGCGCAAGGGCAAGCGGCTCTACATCAATGACGGCATCTGGGCCTCGCTGTCGGACAGCTGGACCGGCAAGATCACGCTGCCGGCGCGGTTCATCCCCGATCCGGCGCGGCGCATCCGCAAGGGCAAGGCTGAAAACGTGGTGCCGTTCAAGGTCTGCGGCGCGACCTGCGATTCCGTCGACATCCTGTCACGCCCGTTCTGGCTGCCCGAAACGGTGGACACCGGCGACTGGATCGAGATCGGCCATATCGGCGCCTATTCACTGTCGCTCAGAACCCGTTTCAACGGGTTCTATCCCGATGATTTCGTCGAGGTGACGACACCGTTTGGCGGCGAGGGTGCGCCGGACGGCTTTGCCAGCCTGGAAACGATGGCGGATTAAGACCGGACGGTACGGCGGAGCAACAGGCTCTGCCGGTTCCATCGATTGCTGTGGCCGTGCCTCACCTAAAGCACATTGCATTCAATCGTGTTCATGCAATGTGCTTTAGGCTTTTGTTTTGGCGCGTGTTTTTTCCGAAAACCGGTTCCCACTTTTCGGAACACGCTTTAGGGAACCATTGCCTTGCCCACGGGTTGACCGGTGCCGGCATTGGTTGGGCGGGGCCCTGTGTCCCGGCGCGATGATGACGGCTTTACAGAGCTAGAATTGATCTGGAAGGCTATTATGGACAATCCGATTTTTTTCGACGACTGGGCCGGCATTGGCCGCATTCTGATCACCGGGGTTCTCGCCTATGCGGCGCTGATTGTTATGCTGAGGACCTCCGGCAAGCGGACATTGAGCAAATTCAACGCCTTTGATTTCATCGTCACCATCTGCCTGGGATCGATGCTGTCCTCGATCATCATCACCAAGTCGGTGCCGCTGGTGGAAGGCATTGCCGGCCTGGCGCTGCTGATCATCCTGCAGTTTGCCATCACCTGGCTGTCGGTGCGTTCGCGGACCTTCGAGACCCTGGTCAAGAGCAACCCGAAACTGCTGGTCCACCGTGGCGCCTACCAGGACAAGGCGATGCGTGGCGAGCGGGTGTCAAAGGAAGAGATCCTTGCGGCGCTGCACGCCAATGGCTTGGCGGAGATGTCGGATCTCCATTCCGTGGTGCTGGAGACCGATGGATCACTGAACGTCTTCAAGGCGGTTTGATGCCGGCTGGCCGCCGGGCATGGCGCCGCGCGCATCTGTCACGCGGTGCGAGACGCCGTTTGGCGCTATGATTGCGGCTCAGGTCCAACCCGCGCGCTGCCCGGAGATCATGCCATGCCGAAACTGATCCGCTTCGTCCTTGTCAATTCGGCCCTCGGCGTGCTGATCGGCTGGGCTGTTGCCGCGGCGGTGGTCTGGTTCAACATCAACGGCTTCGGCGACCTGATCTGGGGCTCTTCGAGCCGGGTCGCGGCCGTGTTCATCCTGATGATGTCGTTCGGCATCACCTTCGGGTTTGCGGTGATGGCCACGGCGGTGATGCTGATGCCCACCGACAAGGACGAGTTCGACAAGCTGTGATCTGACCGTCCGGTTTTTACCCAACTGCGGCTCAGCGGTAGAGCAGCGTCGGCAGCCACATGGTGAAGATCGGGAAGAAGGTCACCAGCATCAGCACCGCCACCAGCGGTATCAGGAAGGGTGCGGTGGCGGACACGCAGCGCTCGAACGGCACCTTGGACACCCGCGAGAGCACATAGAGCACCATGCCGACCGGAGGGGTAAGCAGCCCGATCATCAGGTTGAGCACCAACATGACCCCGAAATGCACCGGATCAACGCCGATGTGGACAGCGATCGGCAGCAGCACCGGAACCAGAATGGTGATGGCTGCGACGGTTTCCATGAAGCAGCCGACAACCAGCAAGATGACATTGATCAGAAGCAGCACGATGATCGGGTTTTCCGACACGCCGAGGATCAGCGCGGCAAAATGCTCGGGCACGCGGTTCGAGGTGAGGATCCAGGCAAAGATCGAGGCGGCGGCGACGATGAACAGCACCACCGAGGTGGTTTCGATCGTGTCCATCGAGACCTTCAGGAAGCGCCGGATGGTCAGCGTGCGGTAGACGAAAAGCCCCAGAACCAGCGCCCAGGCGCAAGCAGCGATGGCGGCCTCGGTGGGGGTGAAGGCGCCCGAAAGAATGCCGCCGACAATGATCACCGGCGTCATCAGCGACAGGAATGCATGCATGAAGGCGCGGCCCAGCACCGAGAGCCTGAAGGCCTGGTCGCGGGGGTATTTGTAGCGCCGGGCATAAAACGCCACCATGATCATCAGCGCCACCGCCATCAGCAGGCCGGGAATGAAGCCGGCGGCAAACAGCTGGCCGATAGAGGCGCCGGCGACGACGCCGTAGATCACCATCGGCAGGGAGGGCGGGATGATCGGGCCGATGGTCGAGGAGGCGGCGGTGATGCCGACGGCGAAGCCGGGGTCGTAATTGGCGTCGCGCATCGCCTTGATCTCGATGGCGCCGAGCCCGCCCGCATCGGCGACAGCTGCGCCCGACATGCCGGCGAAGATCACCGAGGCACCGATGTTGACGTGACCGAGCCCGCCCGGCAGCCAGCCGATCAGCGCCTTGGCGAAGTCGAAGATGCGTTCGGTGATGCCGGCGGTGTTCATCAGGTTTCCGGCGAGGATGAAGAAGGGCACGGCCAGGAGCGGGAAGGAATCGACGCCGTTGATCATCCGGTGGGCCACGACAAGGCCGGGAACATGGCCGTCGAGCAGGATGAACACGGCGGAAGAGCCGGCCAGGGCGATGGCGACGGGGACGCCGAGCAGGATCAGCGCGAGGACCATGACGAAGAGGAGGGTCAGAAGCATGAGATGCCTTTGCTCAAAGCGTCGGATGTGGTGACGGGATGTGTCAAAGCGTGGGGCCGATGACCTTGGCGTTTTCCGGGTCGATCAGCCTGCTGCTGCCGGTGCGCAGGTGGCGCCAGAACCCCAGCACCGCATAGATGGTCATGGCCAGAAAACAGGCGGCGATGAACCAGTAGAGCGAGGATTTCGGAAAATTGATCGAGACCATCATCTGCTGGGTCCGGCCGGCCACCTGGGTGCACAGGATTCCCATGAAGCCGTAAAACACGATGGAGACGACATCGATGAAATATTGCAGAAGCTTGCGCACCGGCCGCGACAGCCAGCGGAAGGCCAGTTCAACGGCAATGTGGCTTTCGCGCCGGACAGCCAGAATGGCGCCGAGAAAGGTCACCGCGATCAGCAGAAAGCGGGCGATCTCCTCGGTCCAGCCGAGTGAGTTGTTGAGGACATAGCGGGTGAAAAACTGCAAAAAGACAACAAAGGCCAGTGCCCAGAACACGGTCAGCACAAGGCCGTCATCGGCCTGGAAGCCGGTCAGGTCCTCGTCCTCCTCGTGAATCAGCTTGGCGATCGAGGATTGAGCGGCGGATTTGTCTTCTGTCGACATCAGGCAACCTCCGAAGGGACTGAGACGCGGCGGCCTGAAGCCGCCGCGCAACGCTTGTGTCCGGTTCCGGCTACTCGATGGCCTGCAGCTTGTCGTAGGTCGCCTGGTCCCAGGTGGCATCAGGCCCGTTGTGCAGCTTCATCGTGGCTTCGCGGAAGGGGACACGGTCGACTTCGTTGACCGTGACATTGTTGTCGCGGAACCACTGCACCAGATCCTTTTCCTTCTGGATGATCTGGTCGCTGGCGCAGACGGCTGTCTGGTCGAGCACGTCGTCGAGTGCCGCCTGATCCTCGGCGCTCATGCCGCCCCAGGTCGGGCCGCCGACGATGGTCATCAGCGCATCGCTGATATGGCCGGTCAGGGTGATGAATTTCTGCACTTCGTAGAATTTCTTGGCCTGGATGGTGGGCAGCGGGTTTTCCTGGGCGTCGACCGTGCCCTGCTGCAGCGCGAGATAGACCTCGGCAAAGGCGATCGGTGTCGGATTGGCGCCGACGGCCTGCGGGAACATCATGTAGAGCGGGGCGTTGGGCACGCGGATCTTCAGGCCTTCCATGTCCGCCGGCGCCTTGATCTCGACATTGGAGGTGACATGGCGCTGACCGTAATAGGTCATCGAGGTGATATGGTTGCCGGAGGCATCCTCATAGCCCTTCGACATTTCGCCGAAGAGATCGGAATTGCGGTACTTGTCCCAGTGATCGTAGTCGCGGAACATGAACGGCGCGCCGCCGATAGCGATCGGTCCGTAGGAGCGGCCGGCAAAGAGCTGGCCGGTGTAGATGATGTCGACGGTGCCGAGCCCGAGGCCTTCGTTGATGTCGACTTCCTTGCCCAGCGACGAGGCCGGAAACACTTCGATATTGTAGCGGTCACCGGTGGCTTTCGACAGCAGATCCGAGGCCGCGACGGCGCAGGTGTGATAAGGTTCGCTGACTTCGTAGACGTGAGCCCATTTCAATGTGGTCGGCGCAGCAAATGCCGGCGCTGACATGGCTGTCAGCATGGTTGCCGACAATGCGGCCAGTGCAATTTCTTGAAGTTTCATAGATAGTTCCTCCCAAAACCAAATCGATCTTCTCCTCGAAGATCACCTGCATATTCTCCTCTGCATCACACGGAAATTTCGCCACATGATGTAAAATGCATACTAATATGCCAGCTCGTTGGCAAGGTTATTCTGCGGCATGTCCCGGCAACACTTGCGGCATTTGCAGCGCTGATCTTGAGGGGTTGCAAAATCCGGCCATGCCCGTGCGTTAACAGATCGACCTGGGCAAGGGGCCATCCGAATTCTTCGGGCCGGGTTTTGCATTCGCAGCAAAGCACACTAGGCTGGCTGCACAAGGAGACATGGATGGAAGATCAAATCGTGGGTGCCGTGGAGACGGTGGGCGGGGTTGTCGAACAGGCTGTCGATCAAGCCGTTCATCACGGCGACCACATGGTGTCGATCGCCATCGCCGTCGCCATCGCGGCCCTGCTCGGGCTGGGATTCATGCGGCTCAAGCAACCGCCGCTGGTGGGGTTCATCTTGGCCGGACTGGCGCTCGGACCGACCGGGCTCGGCGTGATCTCGACGTCAGAAAATGTCTCGCTGCTGGCCGAAATGGGCGTGATCATCTTGCTGTTCTTCATCGGCATGGAACTGTCGATCAAGGCGTTCATCCTGAGCCTCAAACAGGCGGTGCTGGTGGCCGCAGGACAGCTGGTTGCCGCAATGGTGCTGGCGGCAGTGCTTGCATTCATGCTCGGCGCAAGCCCGGCCGAAACCCTGATCCTGGGCTTCATCATCGCGCTGTCGAGCACGGTGGTGGCGATGAAGATGCTCGATGAAATGGGCGAATTGCGCCAGGCGCCGGGCCGGGTCGCCGTCGGCGTGCTGATCGCGCAGGATCTCGCGGTGGTGCCGATGCTGATCCTGGTCTCGAGCCTGGGCGGCGAGAGCTTCGAACTGGGCGACGTCGTGTTCAAGGTGGTGGTGGCGGTGGCGCTGCTGGCCGGTCTTTTGTGGTGGTTCGGTCGCCATCCCAAGCTCAAGCTGCCCTTTGCCGAAGCGATCGAGGACAATGTCGATCTTCTGGCCATCGGCTCGCTGGCGCTGTGCTTTTCAGCCGCGGCCCTGTCGGGCCTTGCCGGGCTGTCGCCGGTCTATGGCGCCTTTCTCGCCGGCATCATTGTCGGCAATTCGACGCTTCGCAGCCGGGTGATTCCGGTGATCGAGCCGATCCAGAGCATCCTGCTGGTGGTGTTCTTCCTGTCGATCGGCCTGCTGATCGACCTCGATTTCATTCTCGAAAATGTCTGGCTGGTACTGGCTGCCGCGTTCCTGGTTGTGGCCATGAAGACGGCGCTCAACATCTTTCTGCTGCGGATTACCGGGTCCGATCCGAAGACCGCCCTGCTGGCCGGCCTGTCGATGGCGCAGATCGGCGAATTCTCCTTCGTGCTCGCCGCCGCCGGCTTTGCATCCGGGGCGTTCGGCTCCGACATCTACCGTCTGGCCATCGCGGTGACGGCGATCTCGCTGCTGGTGTCGCCGGTCTGGTTCAACCTGATGGAGCGGGTCGAGGAGATCGCCAATGAAGGGCTGGGGTCCTACAAGGAGGCCCTGGCGCAGGCCTATGAGGGCGAACTCGATGGCGTGGAAAATGTCGTCTGGGCGGGGCGGGCGCGCTATCGCGCCGTGCGTTTCGCCCTGTATCAGCGCCGGGTGCGCCGCGCGGTCCTCAAGGAGACCGCGAATGGCGGTGCCGGGCCTGAAACGGTGACAACGGATGAGCAGATGCTGGTGGTCGAACTCTCGGACATGCCCGACGCTCACCCTGACGCCACTGGAACCGCGGCACCGCCGCCATCGATCAACCAGGCGGCGACAGGGCCGCTCGACGGGCAGGCGCAGGTCAAACCGGAGCAGCCGAAAGCTGCCCCGGCCAAGCGCAGGAAGACCTCAAAGCCGGCCGAGTAGCTCCTGATCGGGCCAGCCATCGGCCGGCAGGCCGAGGCGAAGCTGTTCGGCGCGCACGGCGGCGCGGGTGCCGCCGCCGAGAATGCCGTCGATCTTGCCGACATCATGGCCGCGTTCGGCGAGCTTCTGCTGCAGTTGTTTCATGGCCGCATCGCCAAGTCCGTCGCCGGGATTGCCTGCATCATAGGGCTTGGCGCCGGCAAGGCGCGTGGCAAAATAGGCGGCCGAGGTGGTGTAGATGAAACTCTGGTTCCATTCGAGGTAGATTTCGAAATTCGGAAACACCAGGAAGGCCGGTCCGTTGCGGCCCTGGGGCAGGACCAGATCGGCCGGCAGATTCTTCGAGGACGGCACGTCGTTGCGGAAGCTGACGCCAAGGCTGGTCCAGTCATTGAGCGTCATGCCCTGGCCGAGGCCGGTCTTTTCAAGCGGAAAATTGCCGGAAGGCAGCGTGACTTCCGCCAGCCAGGGGTCGCCGGCGCGCCAGCCCAGCGCCTGGATGAACCTGGCGGCGGTCATGATGGCGTCTTCCGAGGATTTCTTCAGATTGACATGGCCGTCGCCGTCGCCATCGACGCCATAGGCGATAATGTCCTTGGGGAGCATCTGGACCTGGCCGATTTCACCGGCCCAGGCGCCGGTGGTGGTGGCCGGGTCGAGATCACCGCGGGCGACCATCTCGACGGCGGACAGAAGCTGTGGACGGAACAGTTCGGGCCGGCGGCAGTCATGGGCCAGCGTTGCCAGTGCGTTGAGTGTGTTGAAATCACCCTGCACCGCGCCAAAATCGGTTTCCAGCCCCCAGAATGCCGTGATCACTGCGGCGGGAACACCATATTCGGCTTCGGCGCGGGCGAAGGTGCTGGCATATTGCTTCATCTTCTGGGCGCCGACCTGCATGCGGTTGGCGCTGACAGAGCGCCTGGAGAATTCCAAGAATGTCTGCCGGAACACACCCTGTGCGCGGTCGCGCGAGAGCACCTTGTTGTCAATGCTGGCGCGGCGCAAAGCCTTGGTGGCGACCTCGTCGCTGATGCCGCGCGCCACCGCGTCTGCGCGCACGCCTTCGAGGAACTGGGCGAAATTGCCGCCGCAGGCCGGTGCTTGCGCCAGCGCCGGCGTTGCCAGAAAGCTCGAGAGAAGAAGGGCGAGGGTGATTTTCGATGGCATGATGGCGTCAACTCCTGATGGGACGGCGAACCCACCCCAGATTTGTGGCAATGATGAGATGAATCCGGTTTTTGCGCCCGGTTTCGCTTGGCAATGGGACCAGCGGCGGGGGCAGGTTGCCGATGGTCATGGCGCCCACAGCGCCGGCTGCATCCATGGCTCAGGCAGCAGCAACGTGCCGCGAGCGGGCGGCTGGGAGGTGTCGAGGCTGACCGACTGCCAGGCATCGCGCCATTGCTCCGGCAAGGGGTAGGGCGGGGAAATTGCGGTTTCCGGTTCGAAGCCGCTGCGGCCATAATAGGCCGGATCGCCCAGCACATAGACCCGGGTCACGCCGGCAAGTCTCAGCCGGCTCAGCCCCTCGGCGATCAGTGCCGTGCCAATGCCCTGCCGCTGGTATTTCCGCGCCACGGCCAGCGGCGCCAGCAATGCGGCCGCGGTGTCGCTGCCGGTGATGCCGCACGGGGTGAACAGGATATGGCCGGTGATCTCGTGACCGGCGCCGGCCACCAGCGAGAGGACCGCCGGTTCCTGCGTGAGCAATTGCCGGACCAGCGGCAGCAGATCCTCTTCCGGAAAGGCGTCCGGATAGATCCGCTCGATCGACGCGAGGTCGCCGGGACCGGAGGGACGGATGTCGATGCCGGTCATCAGGCCTCCTGCTGGCCGTTGCCCGGTTCCTGCCCGGACGATGCGGCCATGGCCGGCACCATGAAGGTCATCAGCGCGAATATTTCCACAGCCATTCCTTCCATTGCGCCTTGGTGCCGGCAAAGGCGTTGATGTCGGTGTTGCCCTTGATGCCGGGAATCATGCCGGTGCCGGTGTATTGCCACAGGGTCCAGGGGTGATCGGGATAGATCTCGTGCGGGTGGGCGGCAACGGAGCGCAGCCAGAACTGGTAGCCCTTGAAATGGCCGTCGAGATTTTCGCGGTGGAAATCGACCGGGGTGTAGATGATCGGCTGCTTGCCGTAATGGGCGCCGACCATGTCCATCCAGATCTTCATCTCGGCGCGCACGGTCGCGGGATCGGGGCGCTTGGTGCAGGTGCGCGAAGCGTGGTTCCATTCCACATCCAGCACCGGCGGCATCTGCACGGAGGCGCGCGGCACATTGGCGATGAACCAGCGCGCCTGGTCCGCCGCAGGGGTACAGAAATAATAGAAGTGATAGGGCGCATGGGCGATGCCGGCGGCGCGGGCGCCACGCCAGTACTCGTCAAAGCTCCGGTCGGTGTGGTCGCCGCCTTCGGTGGCCTTCATGAAGGCGAACGCGATGCCGGCCTTGCGCACCTCGTTCCAGTCGATCTCGCCCTGCCATTTGGAAATGTCGATGCCGTGGACCGGGTAGCGGTCGGGGTGGTACTTGCCGAAATCCACCGGCTTGCTGTCGCCATAGCGGCCCTTGCCGGGCGCGGCCAGCTTGACGACGGCGCGGGCCGGGCCCGGGGCGGATTTCTTCGCGTTGCCGATCGGTTGAAGGCTGTCTTCGATATTGGTGGAACTGCAACCCGACAAGCCGACGGCTGAGGCGGCAAGCAGTGCCATCAGTGCCATTTTGAGACCGCGCCCGGTTTTCCACAGGGAGAGCGTGGCGCGCTCCGGCGACGGTTTTGCAGCGGCCGAAGCCGGGTTGTGACGGGGCAGGGAATTGCTCCTGGGCGAATTATGGTGGGTCATCAAGGCGCTACACAGTCCGGATTTGGGGGTGTCTCCCGTTTGACGGCATCGGCAAGGCGAGATTGCGTTCCTTTTACCCGCAAAAACTTAAATTTTGAAAAACAAGATAAATCATGCGTTTACTATAAAAATCACGGGTCATTTTTTGTTAAATGTTGGCGGGTTATGGTGGCCTGGGAACGGGAGTATTTAGCATGATGCTGAATTCTTATGTGCCAAACAAAAGCAAGCGATATGCAATCGCTGGTTTGGCAATCGCATCGGTCACACCTCTGGTGGCCTTTGCCGGAGATTTGATCACAAGCGGGGGACAGGCGGGCATCGGGGCTTCGGTCAGCGCGCTCGGCGTGGCCGTGATCGCCGCACCAATTGCTGCCACCGGGCTTATTGCAGCCCTTGGCCGCCGCCACGACCATCTTGCACGGCAGATTGGCAGCGAACGGGCCGATGTCGAGCGGTTTCGCCGGGCCGCCTATCACGACAGCCTGACCGGATTGCGCAACCGTCATGCGCTCATCGAGGATTTCGAGCAGATCGCCAAAGGCGCTGCGGATCAGCCGTCACCGGTGACGCTGGTGCTGTTTGATCTCGACCGGTTCAAGTTCATCAATGACACGATGGGGCATGCGGCAGGCGATTCGGTGCTCAAGACGCTGGCCGACCGGCTGCACGGCTATTGCGGCGCCAGCCGCCGGGTCTACCGGCTGGGCGGCGATGAATTCGTGATCCTTTGGGAGGGAGCCCACGGCCAGGATGAGATTGCCGGCTTCTGCGAGGATTTCACCGCGCAGGTGTTTCGCCCCGTGTTTTTCGGCGGCAGCGTCATCGACACCTTCGGCAGTGCGGGAATCGCCACGGGGAATGCCGGCGAGACCGGTTTGCCGGATCTGCTCAAGCGCGCCGACCTGGCACTGTACCGGGCCAAATCGACGCCCAGCTCAAGTTATTGTTTCTTCACCGAGGACATGGACAGCGACTATCGCGAGCAGCGCGGGCTGGAAGCCGCATTGCGCCAGGCGGTCGAGACCTCCGCCTTCGAGCTCGACTATCTGCCGGTGATCAAGGCCGAGACATTGGCGCCGTCCGGGGTCAAGGCCCGGTTGCGCTGGACCCATGCGGAGCTCGGCGCGGTCGAACAGGATGTGTTCATGCCGGTGGCGGAGCAGAGCGGGCTGATCGTGCTGATCGGCAAGTGGATGCTGCGCCAGGCGCTTGGCGATGTCGGCAGCTGGAACGCGCGCGTTGAAATCACCTTGCCGCTGTGTGCGCCGCAGCTTCAGGACCCGGGTTTTGCTCCGCTGGTTGCCAAGGAACTGGACCGGGCCGGGGTCGAGCCGGGACAGCTTGTGTTCGACGTCAAGTCCAATGCCGCGATAGCCGAATGCCCGGTGGCCCTGCACAATCTCGACCTGTTGCGGCGTGCGGGCGTGCGGATTGCTGTCAGCGAATTCGCGGCCAGCGTTGCCGGATTGTCGATGGGCCGGCCCTATCCGGTCGATTGCGTCCGGCTCAGCCTGGCCGGCATCAAGGCAATTGCCGGCGAAAAGAGCATGCCGCAGATGCTGAACCTGTTTCTGCAACTGGCGGCCACCGTGGGAACCGGGGTGGTGCTGACCGATGTCAATTCCGAGGACGACCTCGTATGCGCCTGCGAGGCGGGCGCCGAAGCCGTGCAGGGCAGTTTTGCCGGGCCGGCCCTGAATGCGGAGCGCGCCCGGCAATTTTTTGATGGGCTGCCGGGCCTGTCACCTGCCGGTTCCGACAGGTTCCACCTGCTCAAGACCGGGTGAGCCTGCGTTGCCGCAGCGGCTCCGGCGGGCTCAGGCCTTGCCGGCGCCTCCGGCAGTCGGCGTGGTCAGGATCACCGCTTCACCGGCTTCCAGCACCGTCTGATCGCAGGCCTTCAAGGTTTCGACCTTGCCATCCAGACGGCGGACCTGGGTCAGGCCGACCTGGCCTTCACCGCCGCCATCGATGCCGAGCGGCGGACGGTTGCGGTGTGACGACAGGATGGCGAGCTCCATTTTTTCCAGGAAGCGGATGGTGCGGATGGTGCCGTCACCGGCACTGAACCTGCCTTTGCCACCGGAACCTTGACGCACATGGAAATCTTCGAGCTGCACCGGAAAACGCATTTCGAGGATTTCCGGATCGGTGAGCCGTGAATTGGTCATGTGGGTGTGAACGCCCGAGGTGCCGTTGAAGCCGCGGCCGGAATTCTCATAGCCTGCCGGCGAGCCCGAGCAGATGGTCTCGTAATATTGGTGGCGGTCATTGCCGAAGGTGAGATTGTTCATTGTGCCCTGGCTGTTGGCGAGCGCCCCAAGAGCGCCGAAGATGGCATTGGTGACGTGCTGCGAGGTCTCGACATTGCCGGCGACCACAGCGCGCGGATAGGCGGGCTTGAGCATCGAGCCTTCGGGGATGATGATGCGGATCGGCCTGAGGCAGCCGGCATTCATCGGGATCGGCTTTTCGACCATGACCCGGAAGCAATAGAGCACGGCGGCGCGCGCCACCGGTTCGGGTGCGTTGAAGTTGTTTTCCATCGCGTCCGAGGTGCCGGTGAAATCAACGGTGGCTTCACGCTTGTCGCGGTCGACCGAGATCTTGACCCTGATCACCTGGCCGGTGTCGGTCGGGTATTCATATTCGCAATCGGACAGGGTCTCGATCACCCGGGCGACGCTTTCGGCCGCATTGTCCTGGACATGGCCCATATAGGCCTCGACAACATCGAGCCCGAAATCGGTGACCATTTTTCTGAGATCGGCGACGCCCTTTTCATTGGCGGCGATCTGGGCCTTCAGGTCGGCGACATTCTGGGTGACATTGCGGACCGGATAGGCATGATCGGTGAGGATCCTGACCAGTTCGTCTTCGCAGAAGCGGCCGCGCTCGACGATGCGGAAATTGTCGATCAGCACGCCTTCCTCGTCTACTGTGGTGGCGAGCGGCGTCATCGAGCCCGGTGCGGTGCCGCCGACATCGGCGTGGTGGCCGCGCGAGGCCGCCCAGAACAGGATTTCCGTGCCGTCGTCTGAAAACACCGGCGTGACCACGGTGATGTCGGGCAGGTGGGTTCCGCCATTGTAGGGTGCGTTGAGCGCAAAGACATCGCCGGGATGGATGTCGCCCTGGTTCAGCCGGATGATGGTTTCCACCGAGCGGTCCATCGAGCCCAGATGCACCGGCATGTGCGGCGCATTGGCAACCAGCGCGCCGGTGCGGTCGAAGACGGCGCAGGAGAAATCCAGCCGCTCCTTGATATTGACCGAATAGGCGGTGTTCTGCAGCGTCAGGCCCATCTGTTCGGCGATCGACATGAACAGGTTGTTGAAGACTTCAAGCAGGATCGGGTCGGCCTTGCGGGTGCCGATGGCCTGGGCGCGCTCAAGCTTTTCGTGGCGGGTGAGCACGATGTGGTCGCGGGCATTGATGGTGGCGGTCCAGCCCGGTTCGATGACGACGGTCTGGTTGGGCTCGATGATCAGCGCCGGGCCGGCAAGCCTGTTGCCGGGCTTGAGTGCTGCGCGGCGGACCGCGCGGGCATCGCGCCATGCGCCGCCCGAATAGAGCGGCCTGGTGTCGCCGGTCTCGAGCGAGCGGTCGTCGAGCGGGTGCTCCTGTTCGCTGCGCTCGTCGCCGCGGTCATCCATGCCTTCGACCGAGACGGCCTCGATGATGATGGTCTTGTTGTCATAGATGAAGCCGAACTGGGCCTTGTGGGCGGTTTCGAATTCTCTGCGGGCACCGGCAAAATCGAAGTCGGAAAAGGCCACCGGAATGGTGGTGTCGGTGCCGTCATAGCGCAGTTGCAACAGCGGCCGCCAGCTTACGGCGTCGTCGGGAACGCTTTGTGCCGCCAGTTCCTCGAACACCGCGTTGCACAGAGCATCGATCAGTTGCTGCACCTTGGCGCGGCTTTCCTCGCCCAGCGGCTTGATCAGCGCCTGCTGGCGCGAGGCAAAGACACTGGCGAGGCCGATGCCATAGGCCGAGAGCAGGCCGGAGAAGGGATGGATGAGGATCGATTCCATGCCCAGCGCATCGGCCACCAGACAGGCGTGCTGGCCGCCGGCGCCGCCGAAGCAATTGAGCAGATAGCGGGTGACGTCATAGCCACGCTGCACCGAGATCTTCTTGATGGCATTGGCCATGTTCTCGACGGCGATGGTGACAAAGCCTTCGGCGATGTCTTCGGCGGATTTGCCGGGTTGATCCTTGGCCAGTTCCGCAAAGGCCTGGCGTACGGCCTCGGCGTCGAGCGGCTGGTCCTGCGCCGGGCCGAAGATGGACGGGAAGAAATCGGGCTGCAGCTTGCCGAGCATGACATTTGCATCGGTGACGGTGAGCGGGCCGCCGCGGCGATAGCAGGCCGGGCCGGGATTGGCGCCGGCGGAATCGGGGCCTGCGCGGAACCGGCCTTCATCGGCGTGCAGCACCGAACCGCCACCGGCGGCGACGGTGTGAATGCGCATCATCGGCGCGCGGATGCGCACGCCGGCGACTTCGGTGTCGAAGGCGCGTTCGTAATCGCCGTCATAATGGGCAACATCGGTGGAGGTGCCGCCCATGTCGAAGCCGATGACCTTGTCGAAACCGGCCAGCTTGGCGGTCTCGACCATGCCGACGACGCCGCCGGCGGGGCCGGAGAGAATGGCGTCCTTGCCGCGGAACATGTCGGCGGCAGTGAGCCCGCCCGAGGACATCATGAATTGCAGCGTCGGTCCGGGCTGGCCCGAGGGCGTGGCGCCGAGAACGCCGGCGACCCGGTCGACATAGCGGCGCAGGATCGGCGAGAGATAGGCGTCGACGACGGTGGTGTCGCCGCGGCCGACCAGCTTGGCCAGCGGCGAGACCTGATGGCTGACGGAGATCTGTGAAAAGCCTGCGCGGACGCAGGCCGCCTCGACCAGGGTTTCGTGGATCGGGTTGTTCCAGGCGTGCATCAGCACGATGGCGACAGTGTCGATGCCATCGGCTCGGGCCTTGGCGAGCTCGATCTCCAGCGGGTCGATGTCCGGCGTGCGCTGCACCCGGCCAACGGCGGTCATGCGTTCCTCGACCTCGATGACGCGCTCATAGAGCTGTTCGGGGAGGATGATTTCCTTGGCGAAGATGTCGGGCCGGGCCTGATAGGCGATCCTGAGCGCATCGCGGAAACCCTTGGTGATGACCAGCAGGGTGCGGTCACCCTTGCGCTCAAGCAGCGCATTGGTGGCAACGGTGGTGCCCATCTTGACGTGGCCGATGCGGTCGGCGGGAATGGCGTCTTCGGCGCTGATGCCCAGGAGGTCGCGGATGCCCTGAATGGCGGCGTCGGGATAGGCTTCGGGGTTTTCCGACAGCAGCTTGCGCTGGTGCAGCGTGCCGTCGGGGGCGCGGCCCACGATATCGGTGAAGGTGCCGCCGCGATCGATCCAGAAATCCCAGTATTCGGAGTTTGTCATTGGTGTCTCCTCGCGCCCATGCGTGCGGTTTTGAATATTTGTGTTGATCTTTTCACAAAACGCTGACAAATTGTCAACGTAACTTTTTTAAACCAAGTCGGCCCGCAGTTGCAGTGTCCAGCCATAAGGTCACATTCTGCGTTCGAGCCCAGAGGAGAGCACGCATGAATACCATCTTTGCCAAGTCCGTCGTTGTCGGCCTGTTTGCCGCAACGCTATCCACATCGGCGCTTTCCGCCGACTGGGATATGCCGACGCCGTATCCCGATGCGACATTCCATACCGTCAACATCAATCAGTTCGCTGACGACATCAAGACGGCCACCGATGGCGGTCTCAACATCACCGTTCACAGCGCCGGGTCGCTGATCAAGCATGGCGAGATCAAGAATGCCGTGCGGGGCGGACAGGTGCAGATCGGCGAGTTTTTCCTGTCGCTGCTGGCCAATGAAGACGCGGCCTATGGCATCGATTCACAGCCCTTCGTCGCCACCAGCTATGAAGACGCGAAGAAACTGTGGGACGCGCAGAAGCCGGTGATCACCGAACTGCTGGCCAAACAAAAGCTGGTGCCGCTCTATGCTGTGGCCTGGCCGCCGCAGGGGCTCTACACCAACAAAGAAATCAAGACGGTCGCCGATCTCAAGGGCCTGAAGTTCCGCTCCTACAATGCCGCGCTCGAGAAATTTGCCACGCTGGCCGGCGCTGCGCCGACCCAGGTCGAAGTTCCTGACATTCCACAGGCGTTTTCGACCGGCCAGGTCGAAGCGATGATCACTTCGCCCTCGACCGGCGCCAATGGCAAGGCCTGGGATTACGTGACCCATTACACCCCGATCAATGCCTGGGTGCCCAAGAATATCGTCGTGGTGAACAAGGCAGCCTTCGACGGTCTTGACGAGGCAACCCGCACTGCCGTGCTGGAAGCCGCCGCCGCTGCGGAAACCCGCGGCTGGGAAATGAGCATGCAGGAAACCGAAGCCCAGACCAAGGTTCTGGCAGACAACGGCATGACCATTGTCGAGCCGAGCGCCGAACTGCTCGAGGGGCTGCGGGGAATCGGCGAGACGATGCAGGTTGAATGGCAGGAAACCGCCTCGGAGCAGGCCAAGTCGATCGTCGCTGCTTTCGGGCAATAGGACTGCAAGCCCCCGGCGGATTGTTCGCCGGGGGGTTTGATGCCAGGTCCGGCATGCCTGCCGGGCCGGTTTGTCAGCGACGATTGCCAGAGTGGGGGAAGTTCCATGCGCAAGCTGCTTGATGCCATCTACACCATCAGCGGACTGGTTTCGGCGATGCTGATTGCGGCGATCTGCCTGCTGGTGACCACGCAGGTGGTGTTGAACCTTGTCACCAAGACTGGCCTGCTCTCCGTCAATCTGACCATCCCGTCCTATGCGGATTTCGCCGGTTACATGCTGGCGGCATCGACGTTTCTGGCGCTGGCCTACACGCTGGTGCGCGGCGGCCATATCCGGGTCACCATGGTGCTCAACATCGTTCCAACCGGCCTGCGGCTTGTGGGCGAGGTGGTGTCGCTGCTGATCGGGACCGTGGTCTCTGGCGTGGCGACCTATTACATGTACCGGCTGACGCTGGAATCCTACGAATTCGGCGACATGTCGTCGGGCATTGTCGCCATTCCGCTGTTCGTGCCGCAATCGACGGTGCTGGCGGGGCTGCTGATCCTGACAATCGCGCTGATCGACCTGACCGTGCAGACGATCCGCACCGGCGGCTCGGTCGTGCCGCAGATGAACTCCGAGTGAGGCCGCGCAGATGAGCGATATTGTCACGATCATATTGCTGTTTGTCACGCTGCTGATCCTGCTGGGCGCAGGCGTCTGGGTGGCCTTTGCGCTGATGGTCACCGGCGCGCTCGGCATGTGGCTTTTGTCCAACGCACCGATCGGCCCGATCATCGCCACCACGCTGTGGGGTCACAGCACCTCCTGGGCGCTGGCAGCTCTGCCGATGTTCATCCTGATGGGCGAAATCCTGCTCAGGTCGCGGCTGTCGCAGGACATGTTCACGGGGCTCTCGCCATGGCTGAAGCGGCTTCCGGGACGGTTGCTGCATGTCAATATCTTCGGCTGCGCGATCTTTGCCGCGGTGTCGGGGTCGTCGGCTGCGACGGCTGCGACGATCGGCAAGATGTCGGTGCCCGAACTCACCGAGCGTGGCTATCCGAACGACATGGTGCTGGGCACGCTTGCCGGTTCGGCGACGCTGGGACTGCTGATTCCGCCGAGCATCATTCTGATTGTCTATGGTGTCGCCACCGAGCAATCGATCGCGCGCCTGTTCGTGGCGGGCATCCTGCCCGGGCTGATGCTGATGGCGATGTTTGCCGCCTATGTCATCGCCTATGCGCTGATCTATCCGTCGCGCATTCCCGATGACCAGGACGAGATGAGTTTCGGCGCCAAGGTCAGGGCCTCGGGCCGTCTGGTTCCGGTGCTCGCACTGATCGCTGGCGTCATCGGCTCGATCTATATCGGCATTGCCTCGCCCACCGATGCCGCAGCCGTCGGGGTGGTGCTTGCGGTGGTGCTGTCCTGGGCCAACGGGTCGCTGTCCTTTGCGATGCTGAAGGACAGCCTGATGGGGGCGATGGTGACGTCGTGCATGATCGCCTTCATTCTGGTCGGTGCCGCCTTTCTGTCGGTCTCGATGGGGTTCACCGGCATCCCGCGGCACCTGGCGACATGGATCGCCGAAATGGGGCTGTCGCCCTATGCGCTGCTGGCGGCGTTGACGGTGCTGTTTGTCGTGCTGGGCTGTTTCCTCGACGGGATTTCGGTGGTGGTGCTGACCACCTCGATCATCATGCCGATGATCCTGGAAGCAGGCATCGATCCGCTGTGGTTCGGCATCTACCTGGTCATCGTTGTCGAGATGTCGCAGATCACGCCGCCGGTGGGTTTCAACCTGTTTGTCATTCAGGGCCTGACCGGCTTCGATATCCTGCGAGTGGCCAAGGCGGCCTTGCCGTTCTTCCTGCTCCTGTTGCTGGCGGTGGCGCTGATCACCCTGTTTCCGGGAATCGCCACCTATCTTCCATCGCTGATGGGCAACTGACGGCGCCCACCGTCCACCAATACCGCGGTCGGTTAGAGCGAACTGGCAGCGCGTGCGGCCTGATCGTAAAGGCCTGACAGCGTGCGCAGGAATGCCGCGGTCTCGCGCAGATCGTCGGGACTGGTCTCGATATGCTTGAGGTTTTCGACCAGGCACTGCTCCCGAACCTCGCGGTATTTGTCGCAGAGCACCTCGCCCTCTGGCGTGGTGCTGTAGAATAGCTCCTTGCCGACCTTGTCGCCCTGGATCAGCTTCGCCTTTTGCAGTTTCTTCAGCGCGTAATTGACTGTGTGGGTGTCTTCGATATTGAGCAGGAAGCAGATATCGGCCAGCCGCTTGCGACGGGCGCGGTGGTTGATGTGGTGCAGCACCAGGATTTCAAGCGTGGTCAGGCCATCATAACCGCTGGCGACCATGCAGCGGCCGATCCAGCGGGCAAAGCCGTTGTAAGCCAGGATGAGGCCATATTCGAATTCGGAAGAGCGCCATCCATCTTCGGTCGCCAGATGCCGCGATGAAACAATCATGTCGGAGGGGCGTTCCTGCTCGCTCACAGCCATATCCTTTTCATATCAATTGCATTTCCCAGACAAAATATTAGCGAAAAATGTCCTGTGGGTACAGTGAAAATGGATCAAACAGTAGGATTGCGGCATGGCCGGGCGGCCTGCTGTGCCGGCCCGGCCGCTCCTGGAGCTGCGCCCTTGACCGCCTGTCCGCCGACTGACTATCGTCGCCCGGCTTTCTGATAGCCAATGGGAGAATGCGCATGGACTATGTCCGGCTTGGAAAAACGGGTCTCAAGGTTTCACGGTTGTGCCTGGGCTGCATGAGTTTCGGCACGCCGGGCGGGCCGACGCATCCCTGGGTGATCAATGAGGAGGCCGCGCAGCCGTTCTTCCGCAAGGCAGTCGAAAGCGGCATCAATTTCTACGATACCGCCAATCACTACAATTACGGCGATTCCGAAGAGATCACCGGCCGGGCGCTGAAGGCCTATGCAAAGCGCGACGAAATCGTGGTGGCGACCAAGGTCGGGTTGCGGATGAGCGATGGCCGTCCCAATGACCGCGGGTTGTCGCGCAAGCACATTTTTGACCAGATCGACCAGTCTCTGACGCGTCTCGATATGGATTATGTCGATGTGCTCTATATCCACCGGCTCGATCCCGACACCGAATTTGAAGAAATGTTGGATGCGCTGGAAGCGGTGATCCAGTCCGGCAAGGTGCGCTATGTCGCGGCCTCGTCGATGTGGGCCTGGCAATTCGCCAAGCTGCGCGAGATGCAGAAGGCGCGCGGCTATCAGCAATTTGCCGCCATGCAGAATTTCTACAATCTGGCCTATCGCGAGGAAGAGCGCGAGATGATGGCCTATTGCGAGAGCGAAGGCGTCGGCGTGGTGCCCTGGTCACCGATTGCGCGCGGGTTTCTGGCCGGCAACCGGCCGAAGGACGGGCAGGCAACAAACCGTGCTGCCACCGACAAGCTGGCGCTCGGCTTCTTCGGATCGGCACAGGATTACGCGATCCTGGCAAAGGTCGAGAAGGTTGCCGCCAAGCTCGGGGTCAAGCCGGCGCAGGTGGCCTATGCCTGGGTGCTGTCAAAATCCTTCGTCACCGCGCCGATCGTCGGTGTCACCAAGATCGGTCAGCTCGACGAGGCGATCGCCGCGCTTGATGTGAAGCTTGATGCAGCCTCGATCCGTGTGCTGGAAGCTGCCTACAAGCCGCGGGCGGCGATGGGGCACAGCTGATAGCCGGTTTGACGTTTGGTGTCCTGGCAATCACCCCACCTTGGCCTTGCGGCCGCACCAGACCACAATTCCGACGGCGGTGGCGAAGCCGAGCATCACCGGGGTGACGGTTTCGTCCAGCAGCAAGGCCGAGACGCCGAGCGTGACGAAGCTTTGCAGCAGTTGCACCTGGCCGACGCGGGCGATGCCGCCGATCGCCATGCCCCAGTTCCAGAAGATGAAGCCGGCGAACATCGAGCCGAGCGACAGATAGCCGAGCGCGATCAGGGCGTTGGTGTCGGGCTGATGGATGCCGGTCTCGCGGGTGAACAGCGTGCCTGCCAGCGACAGCGGCGCGGTGATCACCAGCGCCCAGCTGATCACTTCCCAGCCGGGCCTGGTTCGGGCCAGCTTGCCGGAAATGACATAACCGCAGGCCGCCGACAGGGCGGCACAGGCCAGCCAGAGATCGCCGAGGCCGGGCGCGATATCGGCGCCCGAGAGCGAAAAGATCATCACCAGAACGGCGCCGGCAATGCTCCAGGCCCAGAATGCCGGACCGGGACGTTCGCCGCCGAACAGGGCGGCAAAAGTGGCGGTCAGCAACGGCAGCACGCCAAGCACGATGCCGCCATGCGACGCCGGCACGGTCTGCATGGCGACACTGGAGAAGCCGGGAAAACCATAGACCAGCAACACCCCGGCCATCAGCAGCGACAGCGCATGTTTGCGCGGGAACGGCTTTCTGAGAATGAGCAGCGTGGCGCCGGCGACACTTGCCGCAATCAGGGCGCGGGCAAAGGTGATGAAGGCGGGCGAAAATCCATCAAGCGCGATGCGGGTCGCAGGCAGGGTCGCGCCGAAAATCACAACGCCGATGAAACCGAGCGCCAGTCCGGCCAGCGGATGGGCCGGCGGAGCGGGGGCCGGGGTTGCGGCACCGGCGGGCGAGACGAGGGGCTGGGCAATCGGTGTGTCGGTCATGGGATGAGCTTTAGCGGTGCCGCGCTGCGATGGTCCAGCGAATTTCGGCGATGGGTCGGATCGACAGGGGTGATGGATCGAAGTTTGATTGTGCGCTGCAAAACGCTCGATTTTTTCGTTCAAATCGCCTAAGAACAAATCATGTCTATGTTCTCCCGCCTGTTCGACGCGATTGGCGAAACAGCGTCCACTGCCTTTTCAGGCGTTGTCGAAGCCGTGCGAACGGTCTTTGCCGGCGATCCCGAAACACGGCGCAAGGTGGCGTTTTCCGTCGCCGTGATTGCGCTGTCGGCCAAGATGGCCAAGGCCGACGGCATTGTCGCGCCGGAGGAAGTCCGGGCATTCCAGGAGATTTTCGCGATCCCGCAGGACGAGGCCGCCAATGTGGCGCGGCTGTACAATCTGGCCAAGCAGGATGTTGCCGGCTACGAGGCCTATGCCCAGCGGGTGGCGGGCATGTGCGGGTCGGGCAACGCCAATTGCGCCATGCTCGAGGATGTTCTGGATGGATTGTTCCACATCGCCAAGGCGGATGGGCTGATCCACGAAAAGGAACTCGAATTCATCGCCAATGTTGCCGACATCTTCCATGTCGATGAAGTCCATTTCGACCGGATCATGGCGCGCCATGTTCACCCCGACGGAATTGATCCCTATGCGGTGCTGGGTCTGCCGGACACGACGCCGTTTGACGAAGTCAAGAAACGCTACCGGGCGCTGGCTGCCGACAGCCATCCCGACAGCATGCGCGCCCGCGGCGTGCCCGAATCCTTCCTGTCGATCGCCAATGACCGGATGGCGGCGCTCAACGATGCCTATGCGGTGATCGAGAAAGCCCGCGCCGCGGCATGAGTGGGTTCCAGCCGGATTTTGCCGCAGCCACAGTGCGGCCATCGCCGAATTGTGGCGAGCGCAAGACCGGCAATGATCCCGACATGCTGATCCTGCACTATACCGGCATGCCCACCGCGCAGGCAGCGCTCGACTGGCTGTGCACGGAAGAGAGCCAGGTCTCGTCGCATTATTTTGTCGACGAGGCGGGACTGGTCACCCAGATGGTGCCCGAAAGCGCGCGCGCCTGGCACGCAGGTCAGAGCCATTGGAAGGGCGAAACCGACATCAATTCCGCCTCGATCGGCATTGAAATTGCCAATCCAGGCCATGCGGCGGATTCGCCGCCCTTTCATGACGCTCAGATTGAAGCCGTGATCGCGCTGTGCCGCGACATCATCGGCCGCCACGGCTTGGTGGCCGAGCGGGTGCTGGGCCATTCCGACATCGCGCCGATGCGCAAGCAGGATCCGGGCGAGCGCTTTCCCCGGGAGCGGCTGCACCAAGCCGGGATCGGCCACTGGGTCGAGCCGCTGCCGGTGGGCGGCGGGCGGTTTTTCCAGGAGGGCGACACGGGCCAGCCGGTGGAGGCGCTGCAGACCATGCTGTCGCTGTATGGCTACAATGTGCGGGTTGACGGGTCCTATGATGCCGAAACTGCGGCCGTGATCCGCGCCTTCCAGCGCCATTTCCGGCCCGAGCGTGTCGACGGCATTGCCGATGCCTCGACCATCGGCACCTTGCACAAGCTGCTGACCTCGCTGACCAGCATGGCTTGAGCCTTTGGCCCGCTGTTGAGAGCGGCAAGTGTTACAGAGTGTCACTTAAGTTTATTGCGATGCAGCATTTTTGGGTTGCCTGACCTTAATTCCGCCTGTCTGTGCCCTGATTGAGTGGGCTTCAACGTTCGGACCGGATATTTGGCCACAGGCCTCCGCCGGTACCGGACTGACATGAAACGCGCCAGGGGCATGCCCCGGTCACCGTCGATGAACGCGTGAGCAGGGTGCTATCGGAGTAAATCAAACATGCGTCGAATTTTCTCGGCTGCCGCGGCGGCCCTGCTTTGTGTTGTGCTTACGGGCTGCGAAACCACCGCGATCTCGGGTGAGACCACCGGATCTATCTCCAAGAGCTCGATCAAGGGCTCGGACATGAGCTTTGGCTATTCCGGCAGGCCCTATGGCAAGCTGATTTCCAAATATGCCAAGACCCACGGCGTTCCTGAATCGCTCGCCCATGCGGTGATTTCGGTGGAAAGCAATTATCGCGCAAATGCCCGCGGTTCGGCAGGCGAGGTGGGGCTCATGCAAATCAAGCCGGCCACGGCGCGGATGATGGGCTACAAGGGGTCGACCAAGGGGCTCTACAATCCCGAGACCAACATCAAGTATGGCATGCTGTATCTGGCAAAGGCGCATCAACTCGGTGGCGGCACCACCTGCGGCACGATCCTGAAATACAACGCCGGACATGGCGCCAAGCGGATGAATCCTGTTTCCAAGCGCTACTGCGGCAAGGTTGCCAAGCTGATGAAATAAGGCGGGGGATCCTTTCTTCAACATCCCGGCAATCTCTAAACGCGGCATGGTGAAAAAGGTTCCGAAAAAATTCGGAATAATTTGCGGCCGCCTGACTGGTGACCGCTTTGCGATTGAGCAAGCGTCATATGCGGGCTTCCAGGAGCCCCCAGCGGTGTCCTGCCAGCCGCTTGCGGTGAATCAGCACAAACACAGTCGTTGCGAGCACCAGCAGCTCGGCGACGATGCCCGCATACCAGATGCCCGGCTCGCCAAACCAGAACGGCAGCGCAAAAGTGAGTGGCAGGGCAAACAGATAGGTTCTTGACAGGCCCAGCAGCGCTGCCCTGGGCGCATCGCCGATCGCCTGGAAATAGGCCCCGATCATCATCACCGGACCGAAGATGAAGGTTGTGAGGACGATGTAGGGCAGGATCCGGGCGATTTCGCCGGAAATGGCGTGATCCTCAATGAAGATGTAGCCAATCTGTGAGCGGGTGCCGAGAAAGATCAGCTCGACGATCACGCAGTAGACCAGCGCCAGAACCAGCGCCAGCTTGATGCTCTTGTCGGTTCGTGTTGCCAGCTTCGCCCCGAAATTGTTGCCGGCGATGGTCTGGAACGCCATGCTCAGCCCCAGCAATGGCAGGAAGGTGAAGGTGATCAGCCGTGTAATGATGCCGAACGCGCCTGCCGTCGAGGCATAGGTGTCCGCTGCCCACAGCTGCAGGCAGTAGAGTGTCAGACCCGCCGACAGCGACATGCCGATATAGCCGAGGCTCGAAGGCGCACCCAAGGCCAGGAGTTCGCCCCAATGGCTTGCTCCGTGCCATGCCGGAAGGCTGAGTGTGGAGGTCTTCGGGGTGGTGGATTTGCGGTAGATGATCACGGCAAGCATGGAGCAGAGCTGCGCCAGCACAGTGCCATAGGCCGAACCGGCCACGCCCGCGCCAAGTTCGACGATGAAGAGATAGTCGAAGCCGATGTTGAGCAGAGCCGACATCAGCGTGATCGCCGCCATGGCGGTGAGCAGGCCTTCGCTGCGCAGGGCGGCGATGTTGATCGAGAGCACGAAGACCAGCGGCGAAGACAGGATCAGGATGGAGATATAGGTGTAGCCCATCGCCGCCAACGCTGCATTGCCATTGGCTGCCATCAAGCTGAGCGCGTTGCCGATCGTCAGGAACAGCGCAATCAGAATAGCGCAGACAACGAGGGAGAGTTGCACGGCCTGGGCGAATACTGTGCGCGCGCGCTGCCGCTCGCCGCCGCCGATCAGCCGGGCAAAGACGCTGGCAAAGCCGTTCGAGACCAGCGTTGAGAGCGCGACCAGCAGCATGTAGAGCGGAAACATCAATGTCACCGCAGTCAGTGCATCGGCCCCGACATAGGCGCCGAGGAAATAGGCATCGACCACGGTGAACAGGCCATTGACGCCCATCACCACGATGATCGGCGTGGCGGTTTTGGCGAACAAGGCCGGCAGTGGCCCGGCAAGATAGATGTTGTTTTCGGGTGGAGACGTTTCTGTCATCACAAACCTCTTTCAGTGTCTGGATGCGGAAAACATGAGGGGTGCTCGCGTTGCCATCAGACCGCATTCAACTGAAATCGGTGGATGAGAGAATTGCGAAGGACTTCACCATGGACAAGCCAGCGAGCGGCAGGGGCCTTCACCCTGCGCGCTGATAATTTGACGCGTGACCTTTGTCAACGGAAAGGCTTTCAGCAGGGGTGGCATTTCTCTGGCCATCGGTTGACGCATGGTCTAAGGAGAGCGCGCCAGTCGGCCGGGCAGCCGCGCCTTGCAACGTCGAAAGACAGCAGGGCGAGGAAAGTCCGGGCTCCACGGATAAACGGTGCCGGATAACGTCCGGCGGGGGCGACCCCAGGGAAAGTGCCACAGAAAGTAAACCGCCCCGCCTTCTGATCGCCGGTGCCTGATTAAAGGTTTCGCGGCGATGAGATGGCGGGGTAAGGGTGAAAGGGTGGGGTAAGAGCCCACCGCGCGACCGGCAACGGAAGCGGCACGGTAAACCCCACCGGGAGCAAGACCGAATAGGGATGACGCAGGACGCAAGTCCGGCCCTTTTTCCGGGGTTGATCATCCGGGTAGGTTGCTTGAGGTGCGCAGCAATGCGTATCCCAGAGGAATGGCTGCCACGTCTTCGCCCTCGGGCGGAGGCCTTACAGAACCCGGCTTACAGGCCGGCTGGCATTTTTGTCTTTCGACCGGATGCAGCGCGCCGGCGCGCCGCGATGGCGGGTTGTCCCTGACACCCGCATCACGCGAAATCGCGTCCCCGGTCCGGGAACAAATTCCCCCTGCATCGTTGAGCGCCAGACGGGACAGAGCAGCTCTGGTTCCCGCCAGGTCCGGTCCGAAGCGACCCCTGTAACCATGCCCTGAAGCCGACCCTATATCATTGTTTTGAAAGGAAATGTGCCATGAAGACCCTGTCCGACGCCTTTGAACATACCCTGCAGGACATCTACTACGCCGAAAACGCTCTGGTCAAAGCGCTTCCGAAAGTCCAGGCCGCTGCCAATGGCAAGAAGCTGAAGGACGCGATCGCCGAGCATATCGAAGAGACCAAGGGCCAGGTCAAGACCCTGGAAAAGGTGTTCGCGTCGATCGGCAAGAAAGCCTCGGGCGAAAAATGCGACGCCATCGAAGGCCTGATCAAGGAAGCTGAAGGTATCATGGAAGAGGCGACCGGCGTGGCCAAGAACGCCGCCCTGATTGCCGCAGCCCAGGCCGTCGAGCATTACGAGATCGCCCGCTATGGAACGCTGCGCGAATGGGCCAAGGTGCTGGGTCACAGCGAAGCCCATGACCTGCTGTCGGGCATTCTCGACCAGGAAAAGGCCGCCAACAGCAAGCTGACCAATCTTGCAGTGTCGTCGGTCAACGCCGAATAGGGCGCAACCGGTTCGTTGTTTCCAGGAAAACCATCCGGCGGGTGAGCCAAGGTTATCGGCTCACCCGTTTGCCGTCGTGGCTCGTCTTGCCGGATCAATCGCCTTCGGTGATCTTGACCTTGTCCGGCCAGAACGCGAAATGCCCGGCGAGTTGCTCTGAGATGTCCAGATTGTTGTTGTAGGTCCAGGCAATTTCATTGCCATTGAGAGCCACGTAACTGGCGTCCCCTTTTATGGGGCAGTGGCTTGTTTTTTCGAGCGGTTCGAGATCGGCTGTTATGTCTGATGCAGGAACGTAAATTGCCGGATCATACAGTGATTTACCCATCTCCATGACGCGGAGCGCATTTTGGGTTTCCGCAATCAAGGTGCCGTCAACATAAACACGAACGGTTCGCTTGATCGGCCTGATGACCATGAGATGGTTCGGGTTCGCGGGGTTTCGAATGGCGCCTTCCAGCATTGGGAAGTTGGTGTTGGCTGAGCCTGATGTCTGCATTGTGTCACCCGTTTCTTCGCGCTGTGTGCCGCATACCGGCGTCCGCATGATGTACCATCAAATCCGTTGTTTTGGTATGGGCTCAGCCGCCGGCTTCGCTCTCGCCCCCGCCAGCAGATGGGCCGGCGCGAGGGCGGTGGCGGGGACCTTGAAAGCGACAGGCGTACGCCATGCTTTGCGCTGTGGCTCAGTAGGCGTCGTGATGGCGGACCCAGGCCATCGGATATCCGGTGGCCGGTTCATGGCGGCCCGCCGGGGTCAGGTCGATATAGGCATAGGCCGCATTGGTGGCCTCAAGCCCGCGGCCATAGGCTGAATAGGTGTGATAGATGGTGCCCTCGACGTCTCGGGCAAACACGCTGGTGCCATGCATTTCGTCCATCGGTGCGCTGTCGATCTGCTTGAAATTGTACATCAATGGCCTGTCTGCTGTCCGTTTCGGGCCAAAGCCGACGTCGAAATCCTCGTTGAAGTGACCTGGCGATGAGGAGACCCAGTCGAAACTCCAGCCCATGCGCTGTTTGAAGGGCGCGATCATCGACATGGGAGCGCTGGACACTGCGACGAAGGCAATGTCGCGTGCCGCCAGATGAGCGGACAGCCCGTTGAAACTGTCGGCCCAGAAGGAGCAACTGACGCAGCCGGCCTTCCACTCGGGACCGAACATGAAATGGTAGACGACAAGCTGGCTGTGATCCCTGAAGAAGGACGCAAGCGAAGCCTCGCCCTGATCCGTTTCAAAGAGATAGTCCTGTTCAAGGCGTACCCATGGCAGCGATTGCCGGGCTTTGGTGATTTCGTCTTTCTGGCGGGTATGCGCCTTTTCCAGCTCCAGCAGCGCACGGCGCGCTTCAAGCCATTCGTCACGGGTTGCAGTTCTTGCGGGTGTCAGTGTCATCCTGTCTCTCCTGTTCGGCTTTGACAAAAGATGACGATCCGGTATGTTTATGCAAGTAGGCAGAAATTTCGTATATAGTAGCAAAAACCATACTATTGGGAAAGGAGATGGCCATGACTTCGGCAGAGAAGGTCAATCAAGTCGACGCTCAAGATGCTGATTTTGAAGCGCTTTGTCCTATGCCTGATATCGCCCAGCTGATCGGTGGAAAGTGGAAGCTGATCGTTCTGCAAATTTTGATTTTCAAAGGCACCAAACGGTTCAACGAGTTGCGGCGGATGATCGACGGGGTGACGCAGACCATGCTCACAAGCCAGCTTCGCGCGCTCGAGCACGACGGTCTGGTGTTGCGCAAGGTCTATGCCGAAGTGCCGCCACGGGTTGAATATTCAGCCACGGCGCGCGCCGTAGAGCTGACCCCGATGTTTCGCGCCATGCATGACTGGTGGGTGGGGGGCCAGACGTAGAGGTCGCAGTCTGACGGCAACTTCAGGGTGAGACGCATCATGACGCAATCAGGCAAGTGGACGTATCGGCCTTGGGTGTTAAATCCGCGCCATGACCGGTGACGATGAAGACGAACCGCCCGGAACGACTGTCTGCTTTGCGCATATGCTGGTCGATGGCCATGTTGTTGATCCGCAGACCTGGAAAGATGTCTCAACTTTCCGCAAGGCTGAGCGCGTCCGGTTGTATGCGGCGCGGCAGAAGGTTTCACTTGAAGATCGCAGGCAGATGGCCGCGCGCATATCGGCTCAGTTGACGGACATTCTTGGCGAAGTGGCCGGGCGAAGCATTGCTGTGTACTGGCCGATCCTTGGCGAACTCAATCTGCATCCATGGATGGTCGAAGCCAGCGAACGCGGCGCACAGATCTGCCTGCCTGTGGTGGTGGAGAAGAACCAGCCGGTGGAGTTTCATCGCTGGTCACCCGACAGCGCCATGGTCAAGGGTATCTGGAATATTCCCGTGCCGGCTGACGCCGAGCCGGTTGTGCCGGATGTGGTGATTGTTCCGTTGCTCGGCGTTGACGAACACGGCTACCGGCTCGGCAATGGCGGCGGGTATTACGACCGGACGCTGGCGCGGCTGCCCGATGAACTGCTCACCATCGGTGTTGGGCACTCCTTTGCGCGGATGAAGACGATCTTCCCGATGCCCTGGGATATCCCGATGAAGATGGTCGTTCTGGGCGACGGGACCAGCTTCGAGGCCGGGCCCGGAGACATCAGTTAGCCAACTGCGCGACCGATGCGGGTCAACAGGTCTTCAATCGGCCATCGCCAGCCCGGCGCCATTGATCTCGCGCAACAGCTTGCGCTTCATGGCGGCTGCGTAGTCGCCAAAATCGGCGGCGATCTCGACAAAGGCGCCGGGCCCATAAATCACCTCGGCGCGGTAATAGTCCACCGGATCGGGGTCGGCGCCCTGGATGACCAGACCGTTGACGGTGACATTGGCAAAATCGAAATTCCGGTAGGCCAGCAGCGGTTCGAACCCCTCATTGTTGACGCCGTCGCCAGAGACGTCGATGACCGCGCGGGCGCAGCGCAATGGCGCCTTGTTGAGACGGGTTGCGGCATGGCCCAGCGCATAGCCCAGAGCGGTGGGGAATTCGGTATGGACGCGCCGATGGGTCTCGATCCGGCCGGCGAAAGCGTTGATGTCGTCGTCGCTGGTCAGCAGCGACCAGGGGGCAATGTCGACCTGCTGGTCGCGGCCGCTCCATTCCAGCGCCATTGCCTGAATCCCGCCCGCTGAAATGATCGAGCGGCGCACAGACGGGTCGCGCAGCGCGCGGGCCAGGCCGGCGGTCTGTAGTGCGAATTCGGCGGAATCGACACTTGATGAGACATCCAGTGCCAGCAGCAGCGAAAGCCCGCAGACCGGCTGCGCCGCAGCGGGCGAGGGCGCAAGCCCGCCAAAGGCCGGCAGCACCGCGATGATGATGGCGGGCAGGACTGCGATCCGGATGGCTGAACCCTCATCAGTGCCGTGAAGCCTTCGTCAGAGGACGAAGGCGCGTGCCGCATCATCACCCATTCCCGGCGGAAAGCCAAACCCGGCGGATATTGGTGCGGGAAAGCGGGCCGATGCCGCCTGTGACAACCGGTGCAAGGGCCGGGTTGTGCTCCTTGCTGCGCCGGTTGATCGAAATCAATGCGGGCATTGGGCCGTCAGCGCAGATTGAGGGCTCGGCATCGGGAGCTTCATGCAAGGATCAAGATCATGATTTCGTCGGCCAAATCCGCCTTGTTCATCCTGTCGGTGATTGGCATTGCCAGTGCTTCGAGCGGGCGGGCAATGGCGGGTGATTGCACCGGCTACGTGGTCGGGGTCAAGCCGGTCAGCCAGTACAATCACGCCAAGGGCAACGGTTTTCTGGCCGTGCGCACCGGGCCGGGGTCGAGCTACCAGCAGACCGGCGAGCTTTATCGCGGCGACGAAGTTTCGGTCTATGACCGGCGCGGCAACTGGTACGCGATCACCTGCATGGCGGGACAATGCACGCAGCCGCTATGGGGCCAGCCCACGCCTTCGGGCTGGGCGTCGCGGAGCTATATCAAGGCCGAGGGCGTGTGCCCCTAAACGGTTCGCAGGAAAACTGCACGCGGTTTGGTAGGACGGTGCGTCAGCTGGTGACGCCGGCGAGAGCGGCAAGCCGGGCATTCTCCGCCGTGAGCTCCGAGATCTGCTGGCGCAATTCGGCCAGATAGGGTTCGAATTCGGCAACCGTCAGCCGTTGCGGGATATGCGACGGGCAGTTCCAGTCAAATGCCTCGACGGTGATCACAATGACGCGTTCGGGCCGTCCGGCGGAGGCCGGATCGTGCACCACCGGCAGAACGTCCGTTGCCTCGTCGCCTTCGAAAATTTTTGCCCGGCCCCAGATCTTCAGGCGTCTGCGGTTGGGATAATCCATCAGGATCAGCGCGATGCGGTCGTCGCCTGTGAGGTTGCCGAGGCTGAGATATTGCCGGTTGCCGCGGTAATCGGCATAGGCGATGGTGCTGGCGTCGATGACGCGCAGAAAGCCCGCCGGTCCGCCCCTGAACTGCACATAAGGCCATCCGGTTTCCGAAACGGTTGCCTGGTAAAAGCCGTCGCGAGCCCGGATGAAGCCGGCCTCGGCAGGTCCGAGCCGGTTCCCGCCATCAGCGTCGGGGCTCAGAAATTTCTCGTATCCGCGGGCTGATCCCTGCCGCTGCTGAATGGCACGGACCCCGGGGGTGAAGGCGATTTCGGCAAAGGCGCGGGGCATGACTGTCTCCTTGTCAAGGTTGCGGGCCGGCAATGCCGGAGTGACGTCCGGGATCGATAAAGGTTACCGATCGGTACAGATAGAGGAAAATAAATGAACCGATCGGTCACTCTTGTCAATCGGAGAATGGCGCGGATCTGGACGTAGCCCACCGCATGACATTTCAAGACGTTGAAAAATCGGCATATAAAACAGTGGAAAATACCTCACTGTTCGGTCTATAGTTGACCAGACAGTACACCCGTGGAGGCCGCATGCGACCGAACAAGAGAGATATGCTGGTGCGAAATGCGCTGGACGTGTTCTACCGTGACGGCTTTCACGCCACCGGGATGGACAAGCTCGTGGCCGAGACCGGTATCTCCAAGACATCGATGTACAAGCATTTCCGCACCAAGGAGGAGCTGATCCTGGCGGTGCTGCGGCTGCGCGACGAGCGGTTCCGCAACTGGTTCTGCCGCCGGGTGGAGGAATTGGCCGAGGCACCTTGCGACCGGCTGCTGGCGGTGTTCGACGCGCTGCATGAATGGATCAGCTCGGCGGAGTTCAAGGGCTGCATGTTCATCAAGGCGGTTGCCGAATACCAGGATCCGGAAGACCCGATCCACATCCAGTCGGCCACCCACAAGCAGATGCTGCAGGACTATGTCGAGGCGATCGCCGCGCAGGCGGGTGCGGCTGACCCCGAAGCCCTGGCGCGGCAACTGATGCTGCTCAAGGAAGGCGCGATCGTCATCGCCGTCATGATGGGCAATGAACAGGCCGCGACCGACGCCAAGGATGCGGCGCGTGGCCTGATCACTGCGGCGGGTTGCCGATAGACGTCCTGCCGGGCGTCCGCCGCAGCACAGGTGTCGGAACCGCGCCGGGAAGCGGCACCGGCATTTGCAAATTGCGATCAGGCTTTTTTCATGCGAAGACCCCGTTCCAGGATCAGGATATGGTCTCAAACGCTGTTGGGAGAAAGCAATTGAAAACGAATACGGTATTTCTGGCCTTGAGCCTGGGCGTCAGCCTGTTTGCCTCGAGCGCGCTGGCTGAAACGCGCATCACCTACAAATCCGCCAAAACCGGTTCATCCTACTACCAGATGGGCGTGCAGCTTGCCGAAGCGATGAAGGCCGGCACCAATGGCGACATCATTGTCACCGTGGAAGAGAGCCAGGGCTCGGTTCAGAACGTCATGGAAACCAAGGCGCGCGGTGGCGATTACGTGTTCACCACGCCGCCGGTGCTGGTGACGCTGGCGCAGGGCGGCAAGGCCATGTTCGAGGGCAAGGGCGATCCGAAATTCGACGAGATCCGGGCGCTGTTCCCGATCCCGTCGCTGACCATGCATTTCGTCATGTCGGCCGACAGCGGCGTCACCGATTTTGCCGGCATGGAAAACAAGACCATCCTTCTGGGCAAGGGCTCCTTCGGCGCCACCGAAGGCGAGAAATATCTCAAGCTGTTCGGACTTGAAGGCAAGGTCAATCTTGCCGAGGTAGAGCTCTCCAATGCGGTGCCTGCGCTCAAGAACGGCCAGATCGACGGCTTTGTCACCGCCGGATCATGGCCCGCGCCGAACGTCATTGAAGCCGCAGCCTCCACCGATGTCGTGGTGCTGTCGCTCAGCGACGAGCAGATTACGGAAACAAAGCGGGCGAAGCTGGTGATCCCGGCCGGCACCTATAGCGGCCAGACCGCCGACATCACCACCACATCGCTGCCGGTCGCAGCTTTCACCACCACGGCCATGAGCGATGACGCCGCCTATCAGCTGACCAAGACCTTCTGGGAAAGCAAGGCGTCAATGAGCGAAGGCGCGCCCTGGTGGAAGGGTGTCGACACCGCGCTGATGGCCAATATCACCAGCAAGCTGCACCCGGGCGCCATCCGCTACTACACCGAAGCCGGCGTCGAACTGACAGCCGCGCAGCAGTAAGTCCTGCACGGCGCTCCCCGGATCCAAATGCCGGGGAGCGCCGAGAGCACCTCAAGACCATCATCACAAAGACCGGGAGCCTGTCGGATGCGAATGGCCATGATTGCCAGCGCCGCCTGTCTGGTGGCATTTCATCTGGGCCTGATATTCTGGGGCCTGGTCCCCAATCTGGTCAGTCGGCCGCTGCATCTGGCGCTCGCCCTGCCGTGGATCTTCCTCTTCGTCGAAGGCGGCACGGCCAGACGCTGGTCGGGCATCGTGCTGTGCTTGCTCGGCATGGCAGCCTGCATCTGGGTCGCCTGGCAGCATTCCGCACTTGGCGATCAATACGGCTTTCTCGAGGGCCGTTTCCAGGTTGGAATCGCGGTCATTTTGTTGGTGGTGGTGCTGGAGGCGGCGCGCCGGGCAATCAGCTGGCCGCTGCCGCTGGTGGCCCTGCTGGCGCTGCTTTACGGGTTGTTCGGCCAGCATATTCCGGGTGAATTCGGCCATTCCGGCACGCCGCTTGCCAGCTTTCTCGGCACGCTGACCATTGCCGAAGGCGGCATCTGGGGCAGCCTGGCGGGCGTCTCGGTCAGTGTCGTGGCGATCTTCGTGATCTTCGGCGCCGTGCTCAATGCCGGCGAGGCAGGCCAGGGCTTCATGAATATTGCGTCTGCCGCCGCAGGCCGGCTCAAGGGCGGCGCTGCCAAGGTCTCGGTGATTTCCTCGGCGCTGTTCGGCTCGATCTCGGGTTCGGCCTCGGCCAATGTCGCTTCCACCGGCGCGATCACGCTGCCGGCGATGACGAAGCTCGGCTATCCCAAAAGGCTGGCAGCGGCGGTCGAGGCGGTGGCATCGTCGGGCGGGCAGATCATGCCGCCGCTGATGGGCGCGGGCGCCTTCGTCATGGTCGAACTCACCGGCGTTCCCTATACCGCCATCATGGCCGCCGCCGTGCTGCCGGCGCTGCTCTATTTCTTCGCGGTCTGGGTCGGCATCAATGCCTATGCGGGACGCTATGACCTGGCAGGTCTTGCCGAGGACGACCGCCCGGGCCTGCGCGCGGTGATCATCACCTCGGCATTCTTTGCTGTTCCCTTCGCGGTGCTGATGTGGGGCATGTTCGTCACCGGCATGACACCGCAATATGCCGCCAGCATGGCGATCCTCGTCGGCTTCGTGATGCTGTTTTTCCATGCCGACGGGACATTCAGTCTCGGCCGCAGCCTCGACCGGCTGGAAAATGCGCTGATCAACGCCTCGCGCCAGGTGTCGATGATCGCGGCCATCATCCTGTGCGCCTCGATCATCATCGGCGTGTTGTCGATCACCGGGCTGGGGGTGAAGATCACCTCGCTGATCCTGTCAGCCTCGGGCGGCATGTTGTGGCCGTCACTGCTGCTGACGGCACTTGCCTGCCTGGTGCTGGGCATGGAGGTGCCGACCACGGCGGCCTATGTTATCTGCGTCTCGGTGGCGGGGCCGGCCTTGTCGAAACTCGGCCTGGAGCCGCTGCAGGCGCATCTGTTCGTGTTCTGGTTTGCGCTGTTGTCGACGATCACGCCGCCTGTCTGCGGGGCCGTGTTCATCGCGGCCGGCATGGTCGGAGAGAACTGGCTCAAGGTGGCCGTCACCGCCATGAGCCTCGGCGTCGGGCTCTACATCATCCCGCTGACCATGATTGCCAATCCGTCGATCATCGCGGTTGCAACGGAGCCGCTGGCCGCCATTGTAACGCTGGGCCAGATCGGGCTGGGTCTGGCGCTGATCTCCTATGCGTTGATCGGCGCGTTCAGGCTCTTGCCCCGTCTCGGGCTGGGACTGGCGGGATTTCTGGTGCTGTTCGCACCGGTGATGCTGGCTGGCTGAGCGCTGGCGCCGGTTTGGCGCCGGGTTTCAAGCAACGAGATCAACGCTCTTGCTTCTGGTGGAGGGGTTTGTTCCTTGCGGCAATAATCCGATCCATCCGGTTTGCGCGTCACCATGCCGAGACTGAACAGGGTGCGGCGCAGGATCGCCGGATCCTCGAAGAGATGAGCCCGGCGCAGGCGTGCGTTGATCTCGCGCTCGGTCATCAGGGTGCGCGCCGGCAATTGTGCCCATAGCGCCCAGAGGCACAGGTCCTGGGTCTTGCGGCGTGACGGCCATTTCCGCCACCGGCCGGTGGAATCGAACTGGTTAAGCGTTCGTTCGACCAGTTGATGATCAATGATTTGATGGGCTTGAGGCGTGGCCAACCGTTGTCCAGCCACATGGGAGGCGCGCAGGTGCTGGAAATTGCGAAATCCGGCGGCGCGCGACGCCATGTTCATCAGAGCAAGATGCTAAGCTGGTTGCTCGCCGTCGCTGATTTGCCGCGCCATAGCGCGGGTGAAAGCGGAGATATCCTCCACCACAAGCGGAATTGATTGTTTTGACATGTCACATCCATGCGTGCCCGCAGAAAGATCGCTGTTCGCTGACTTGACAATGCGAGCACTGGACGGAGTTGCCTTGCGCTACGGATCTAGATGGCAGGTTTAGCTTCCCTTCAAGGGACAGCGACGCCTCGGTGGCTGCCGACCGTAAAGACAGATTATCACGGCTTTCCGGATTTTTGCCAGCGCTTTTTGTATCCACCGGCATTCAATCAAACGAGGAAAACGGATCGTTATCCGCAAACAGAGCCTCATGATCCCTCGACCCATGCAACACGCGCACTACGGCCAATTCACCCTGCCAGTTCATGAAGAAAACAACATGGCTGCCATGGGGAAAGCTTTTCAAACCCTCGCCTAATTCGGGCCGAAGCCGCCCGATGTGAGGGTGCTGTCCAATATGGCCAAATACCGCGAACAGCTCGTGGATGTAGGCTGAAGCGAGCGTTTCACCCCAGGTTTCCTGGCCATAGACAAAGATGTCTTGCAAATCCTGGGTGGCTTCCCGGGAAAGAACATAGCTGCTCACTGGCTCTGCTTTCGCGCCTTTGCCTGCCGGATGATGTCTTCGGGGCTTGTCCGGCTGATGTCGCCTGTCTTGATCGAGGCGACACCTTGGGCGAGGTCGCGCCGGAGTGCTTCGAGCTGGAGAAGTTGCTCCTGCTGCCGGCGAAGCGCGTCGCGGACGACCTCGCTTGCATTGTTGAAGACGCCGGATTTGACCTGTTCGGCCACATATTGCTCCCACGTTCTGCCAAGGGAAAAATTCATAACCAATCCTCCTGCTTCAGATCCAGATATAGAGTTTGTATAAATAGATGGCAATTATTTACATTACGGCCGGACCAGCCGACTTCATTTTGCCCCCTCGGGTCCCCTCCAACATGCCTAACACATCGTTAATCTTGACAGGTTATTAATGGGGCAAAGTCGTGGTTCAGATGGGAGTGGTTCCCATTGACGCCCATGGTGGCCCATGTTATCCCAAACTGCAAAGATCAGCAGGCGGACATCCGCCGTTTCCTCCCCCAACGGACTGTGGTTCCAGCCAGGAACCGCGCAGGTGGTTTTCGCCGCCAAAAGTTCTGCGTGTGCGGATGGACGGGGACAAAGCGGAGGATCAATGAGGTGGGGCCAGAAGGCGGAAGCGGCGGTACAGAGTCATGAACCGGTTCCTGTCGAATGCGACAAACAGGATCGACGCGAAGGGGCGGGTTTCCGTGCCGTCGATGTTTCGTGCCGTGTTGGCGCGGGCGGCGGTCGAGGAGCTCTATGCCTGGCAGGATTTCGTGTTTCCGGCGGTCTCGATGGCCGGACCGGAAGTGCTGGACCGCTTCGAACGGATGATGGGCGCGCAGGATCCGTTTTCGGCCGAAGCCAACGAGATGTCGCTGCTCATTCATGGCGGCGGGGTGTTCATGAAGCTCGACGGCGAGGGTCGGCTTCTGGTGACGGATTTCATCCGCGATTTCACGGGCATCACCGACAAGGTGACGTTTGCGGGACGGGGGGATCATTTTCAGCTCTGGGAACCGGCGGCATTCGAGGAAATGCAGTCGCGCGCCCGGAAAGAACGAACGGCCAGAACCTGACCGTTTGCAACGGATGGAGAAGCGGAATGACGGTGGACAAGGGCGACGGTGACACTGACGCCCATGGCGGACCAGTCCGCCATATTCCGGTTCTTCTCCGTGAGGTTCTGGCGAGCCTTGCACCCGCTCCCGGCGAAACCATCGTCGACGGCACCTTTGGGGCCGGCGGCTACACCGCAGCGATCCTCGAGGCCGGTGCGCAGGTGATTGCCTTTGACCGAGACCCGGATGCGATTGCAGCCGGTGCAGCCATGGTCGAGGCCTCCGGCGGCAAGCTCACTCTCATTCATGACCGGTTTTCCGAGCTGCTCGAACATGTCGAGGAGGCGAGCCTCGATGGCGTGGTGCTCGATATCGGCGTGTCCTCCATGCAGATCGACGAAGCCGATCGCGGCTTTTCCTTCATGCGCGACGGCCCGCTCGACATGCGCATGGGCCAATCCGGCGTCAGCGCCGCCGATGTGGTCAACCGCGCCAAGGTCTCCGACATGACCCGGATCTTCGGAATTCTAGGCGAAGAGCGCCATGCCGGGCGCATTGCCGGGGCGATCGAGACCGAGCGGCAGAAGGCCCGGTTCGAAACCACCCGGCAACTGGCGGGCCTGATCGAAAAGGTGTCGCCGCGGCGGCCGCAGGACAAGATCCATCCGGCAACCCGCGTGTTTCAGGCGCTGCGCACCTATGTCAATGACGAGCTCGGCGAACTGGCGCAGACGCTGTTTGCCGCCGAGCGCGCGCTCAAGCCCGGTGGCCGGCTGGTGGTGGTGTCGTTCCATTCGCTCGAAGATCGTATCGTCAAACGCTTTTTCCAGGATCGCGCCGGCAAGGCGTCGGGCTCGCGGCACCTGCCGATGGTGGCCGAGAAGGTTTCCACCTTCACGCTGACCGGCAAGCAGCCGGTGACGGCGACCGAGGCCGAATGCGAGATCAATCCGCGCTCCCGCTCGGGCAAGCTGCGGGCCGGCCTGCGCACCGCGGCACCTGCCGGAAAGGCCAGCGCCGACATCCTTCCCGTTCCCAACCTTGCCGCGCTTGCGGCGCATGGAGGCTGAGTCATGTTGCGAACTCTCGACCTGGTGCTGGTTGGCGCGATGATCGCCGCGGCCACAGTCACCTACCAGATCAAGCACGCCGCCGAAGAGAAGCTCGAGGATGTCCGCGAGCTTCAGGCCGAAATTCGGCTGCAGGAAGAGACAATCGACCTTCTGGAGGCTGACTGGAGCCTGCTCAATCAGCCCTCGCGGCTGCAGCGGCTGTCCACGGCGTTCGAAACGGAACTCGGCCTGAGGCCGATAGAGCCCGAGCAGATGGCCCAGCCGGACGAATTGCCGGGCAGGGCAAGCGATTTTGAACCGCAGCTGGCCGAAAGCGGAACGGATGCAGAATTGACAACGGGATCGGTGAAACCATGAGAACCCTGGGCAACTTTATCTCCGGCAGCATGTCAGACAGCCACCCCGCGGAGGGCCACAGCCGCTCCCAGCGCGAATTCGAGGGCGTGCGCAAGGCGCAGGGCGCCCAGGCGCGAAACCGCATCATCATCGCCATCGCCTGTTTCGGTGTGATCTATTCCGTCATCGGCGCGCGGCTTGTCCAGTATGGCATGCGTTCGCCCGAAACCGTGTCATCGATCCAGCGCGCCGACCAGTTGCTGATCTCGCGCCCCGATCTCGTCGACCGCAATGGCGAGGTGCTGGCCACCGACATTCGTACCGTGTCGCTGTTTGCCGAACCCAACAAGATCGTTGATGCCGACGAGGCCGTCGAGCTGCTTGCCACAGTGCTGCCCGATCTCGACATGCGCGGCATTCATCGCAAGCTGTCATCGAATTCGAGATTCCAGTGGCTGCGACGGCAACTCACCCCGAAGCAGCAGAGCCAGATCCTGTCGCTGGGCATTCCCGGCATCGGCTTCCGGCCGGAAACGCGGCGGTTTTACCCCGGTGGACCGACAGCCTCGCATGTCGTCGGCCACGTCAATATCGACAATCGCGGCATTGCCGGCATGGAAAAATATGTCGACGGGCAGGGGCTTGGCGATCTCGCCGCCGCCGGCATGACGGTCAATGAGGACATGAAGCCGGTCAAGCTGTCGCTGGATCTTCGGGTCCAGCATGTGCTGCGCGACGAGCTCGCCGCGGCCATGGACCGCTACAAGGCGATCGCCGCCGCCGGCGTCGTGCTCAATGTTCACACCGGCGAAGTGGTCGGCATGTCGTCGCTGCCAGATTACGATCCGAACAATCCGGTGGAAGCGCTGCAAAAGGACCGGCTCAACCGGATGTCGGCAGGCACCTATGAGATGGGCTCCACCTTCAAGGCGTTTACCACCGCCATGGCGCTCGATTCGGGCAAGGTGAAAATTTCCGATTCCTTCGATGCGCGCGGATCGATCCGCATCGGCGGCTTCACCATCCGCGATTTCCACGGCAAGAACCGGGTGCTCTCAGTGCCGGAAATCTTCATCTATTCCTCCAATATCGGCACCGCCCGCATGGCCGATCTGGTCGGCATTGACGGGCACCAGGAGTTTCTCACCCGCCTGGGACTGCTGTCGCGGATGCAGACCGAACTGCCGGAAGTGGCGACGCCGCACCAGCCCGATGTCTGGAAGAAAATCAATTCGATCACCATTTCCTTCGGCCATGGCGTGTCGACGACACCGTTGCAGACCGCCGTTGCCGCCGCCGCGCTGATGAATGGCGGCAAGCTGATCGAGCCGACATTCCTGCCGCGCACGGTCGAGGAAGCCAACAAGGTCGCCGTCAATGTGATCTCGCCCGCCACCAGCGACAGCATGCGCTACCTGATGGAGCTGAATGTCGCCAAGGGCTCGGGCCGGCGCGCGGAAGTCGAAGGCTTTCATGTCGGCGGCAAGACCGGTACGGCGGAAAAGGTGGTCAATGGCCGCTATTCCTCGGCGGTGCGGTTCAACGCCTTCCTGTCGGCATTTCCGATCGACGATCCGCAATATGTCGTGCTGGTGGTGGTGGACGAGCCCAAGCCCGAGGAAGGCATGCACTCGGCCACAGCAGGCCTGAATGCGGCGCCGATGGTTAGTGCCGTCATTCGCCGCTCGGCGGGCTTTCTCGGCGTCAAACCGCAATTCGGAAGCGGCGCGCAGGAATTGTCCCTGTCATACTGATAACACAACTGGCGGGCAGGTCAGCACCAGCCGAACCCGAACCGCCATCCACAGCGACCACGAAAGACCAGTGCATTTCATGAAACTGTCCGCCCTGATTTCCGCTCTGCCGCCAGAAAGCTTTGCCAACGGGCCGTTGCCCGAGCATGACCTGCCCGTGACCGGACTGACTGCCGACAGCCGCGCGGTCGAGCCGGGTTTCGTGTTCTTTGCGCTGTCCGGCGTGAAGACCGACGGCGCACGGTTTGCACTCCAGGCCATTACCAGCGGCGCCGTGGCCATTGTCGCGGGCCCCGATGCGGATCTCTCCGACGTCGCGGTGCCGGTGCTTCGGGCCGCCGATCCACGGCTGGCGCTGGCGCGCATGGCGGCGGCATTTTTCGGCCCCCAGCCGCGCATCATCGCAGCCGTCACCGGCACTGCCGGCAAGACCTCGGTCGCCTCATTCCTGCGCCAGATCTGGGCCCATGCCGGCGAACAGGCCGCAATGATCGGCACCACCGGGGTGGTCGCGCCCGGCCGGGTCGATTACGGCACGCTGACCACGCCCGATCCGGTGGCATTGCACCGGCTTCTCGCCGATCTCGCCAGCGAAGGAGTCACCCATGCGGCGATGGAAGCCTCCAGTCACGGCCTCGACCAGCGCCGGCTTGACGGCGTCGCGCTTTGCGTTGCCGGGTTTACCAATCTCGGCCGCGATCATCTCGACTACCATCCGGACATGGACTCCTATATGGCCGCTAAGATGCGGCTGTTCGACACGCTTCTGCCCAAGGGTGCGCCGGCGGTGATCTTTGCCGATGACGTCTGGTCGGGGCGCGCTGTCGAAGCTGCCGAACGCGCCGGCGCGCGCGTGCTCACCGTTGGCCGCAAGGGCGGGTTCCTGAGCCTCAAGCGGGTGGAGCATCTGCGCCACAAGCAGATTGCAGAAATTCATTATGACGGACGCATATTCGAGGTGCATCTGCCGCTGGCGGGTGATTTCCAGATTTCAAACGCGCTGGTCGCCGCCGGCATGGCAATCGCCACCGGCACTTCCGCAGACCAGGTGATGGCGGCGCTCGAGCATCTGACTGGCGCCTCGGGCCGGCTCGAACTGATCGGCTCGACGGCTGAGGGCGCGCCGGCCTATGTGGATTACGCGCACAAGCCCGAGGCGCTGGAAAATGTGCTCGAGGCGGTGCGGCCGTTCACCACCGGGCGCATCGTCGTGGTGTTTGGCTGCGGCGGAGACCGGGATCGCGGCAAGCGGCCGATCATGGGCGAAATCGCCAGCCGGCTGGCCGATGTGGTGATCGTCACCGACGACAATCCGCGCTCCGAGGATCCGGCGGCGGTGCGCGCCGAGATCATGGCAGCGGCCGGTGGCGCCACCGAGATCGGCGACCGCGCCGAGGCGATCAGACAGGCCGTCGCGCTTCTGAACGCCGGCGATACCCTGATCGTTGCGGGCAAGGGGCATGAGCAGGGACAGACCGTGGGTGACAAGGTCCTGCCTTTCTCGGATCATGCAGAGATCTCGCAAGGCGCTGGAGGATCTCAAGGCATGAGCTTGTTGTGGACCACACAGGACATGGTCGAAGCCATGAACGGCCGCCCGGTCGGGAATTTTCCCGACGGCGTCGTCGGCATTTCGATCGACAGCCGGACGGCGGGCGAGGGCGATGCCTTCTTCGCCATCAAGGGCGACCGCTTCGACGGGCATGATTTCGCCAGTGTGGCCGTGGCCAATGGCGCAAGCCTGCTGGTGGTGTCGGAATCCAAATTGCCGGCGCTCGGCCGGGTGACGGCGCCGATGATCGTCGTCAATGATGTGCTCGAAGCGCTTGAAGATCTGGGCCGCGCCTCGCGCGCCCGCTCGGAGGCGAAGATCATCGCCGTCACCGGCTCGGTCGGCAAGACCTCGAGCAAGGAAATGCTGCGCCATGCGCTTGAACCCAGCGGCGAGGTGCATGCGTCCGCGGCGTCCTTCAACAATCATTGGGGCGTGCCGCTCACGCTGGCGCGGATGCCGGCAAGCGCAAGGTTCGGCGTGTTCGAAATCGGCATGAACCATCCCGGCGAAATCCGTCCGCTGGTCAAGATGGTGCGCCCGCATGTGGCGATCATCACCACGATCGCGGCGGCGCATATGGGCAATTTCAAGAACCTGACCGAGATCGCTGCCGCGAAATCGGAAATCATGGAAGGGCTGGGCAAGCAGGGCCATCTGCTGCTCAACCGCGACAATGACAAATATGGCTGGCTGCGGAAGCGCGCCGGTGAACTCGGCGTCGGCAATGTTCATTCCTTCGGCGAAAATCCCAAATCGGACTACCGGCTGCTCAATTGCAAGCTGCTTGCCGATTGTTCGACCATCACTGCCCGCATTGGCGGCGAGGATATCGTGGTCAAGATCGGCGCGCCGGGGCGTCACCTGGTGCAGAACGCGCTTGCGGTGCTGGGTGCAGTCCAGCTTGTCGAAGCGGATCTGGCCAAGGCGATCCATGCGCTTGCCGGTATTGCGGCCGAAAAGGGCCGCGGCGCCCGCCACACGCTCCAGATCGACGGTGGACGCTTCGTGCTGATCGACGAGAGCTACAATGCCAATCCGGCTTCGATGCGCGCGGCGCTCGAGCTGCTGCGCGACACGCCGGTCCGGCTGCGCGGGCGGCGCATTGCGGTTCTGGGCGACATGCTGGAGATGGGGCGTTTTTCGGAACGGGTGCACCGCGATCTGGCTGCCCCCCTGCGCAATGCCAATGTCGACATGGTGTGCCTTGCAGGCGCCGAGATCCGGGTGCTTCGCGACGAATTGGGGGCCGATGTCGAAACGGTCTACCGCGAAGACGCCGGCGGGCTGGCCGAGCATCTCAAGAGCGTGCTGCGCGACGGCGATGTGGTGATGGTCAAGTCCTCGCTCGGTATCGGCTTCGGACGCATCGTCAAGGCGTTGCTTGACAAGTATACGGCACTGCCTGACAGCAGCACTCAAGATTAAACGGCGCGGGGGCCGAAGCATATGCTCATCTGGTTGGTGGATCTGGCGGACAAGGCCCAGTTTTTCAATCTTTTCAGATATATAACCTTCAGGACCGGGGCGGCAATGTTCACCGCGGCGCTGATTGTGTTTCTGTTCGGACCTCGAATCATCGCCTCTTTGAAGGTGCGGCAGGGCCGTGGCCAGCCGATCCGGGCCGACGGACCGCAGACCCATTTCCTCAAGGCCGGCACGCCGACCATGGGCGGATTGATGATCCTGGCGGGCATCGTCGGCTCCTCGCTGTTGTGGGCCGATCTGTCGAGCGTCTATGTGGTGACGACGCTGCTGGTCACCCTCGGCTTCGGCGCCATCGGTTTTTACGATGACTATCTCAAGGTCACCAAGCAGACCGACAAGGGGTTTTCCGGCAAGGCGCGGCTCGGGCTGGAATTCATCATCGCCGGGCTCGCGGTGTTTTTCATCATGCAGGCCTCGCTGGCCGCGCCCACCGTCCACGGCACGACGTTCGGGACCTCGGTTGCATTTCCGTTTTTCAAGGACCTGCTGTTCGATCTGGGCTTCTTCTTCATCGTCTTCGGCGCCTTTGTCATCGTGTCTGCCGGCAATGCGGTCAACCTGACCGACGGGCTCGACGGACTCGCCATCGTGCCGGTGATGATTGCCGCCGCCTCCTTTGGCGCCATCGCCTATCTCGCCGGTAACGCCGTGTTCGCCAATTACCTGCAGATCCATTTCGTGCCCGGCACCGGTGAGCTGGCGGTCATTCTCGGGGCAGTGATCGGCGCCGGGCTCGGGTTCTTGTGGTTCAACGCGCCGCCGGCGGCGATCTTCATGGGCGACACCGGCTCGCTGGCGCTGGGCGGCCTGATCGGCACCGTGGCGGTTGCCACCAAGCACGAGATCGTCATGGCGATCATCGGCGGCCTGTTCGTCATTGAGGCGCTGTCGGTGATCATTCAGGTTGGCTGGTTCAAGATGACCGGCAAGCGCGTCTTCCTGATGGCGCCGATCCACCATCATTTCGAAAAACTCGGCTGGACCGAAAGCCAGATCGTGGTCCGGTTCTGGATCATCTCGGTCGGGCTCGCGATGATCGGGCTTGCGACCCTGAAGCTGAGGTGAATCGATGATTCCCGCCTCAACATTTCGCGATCGGCGCGTGGCACTCTTCGGGCTCGGCGGCTCGGGGCTCGCCACGGCGAAATCGCTGACCGCCGGTGGCGCGCACGTGATGGCGTGGGATGACAATCCGGCCCAGGTCGCAGCCGCGCAGGCGGCCGGCATTCCGGTGGCCGATCTGCATGACATCGACTGGGCCTCGCTGAACACGCTGGTGCTGGCGCCGGGCGTGCCGCTGACCGATCCGAAGCCGCACTGGACCGCGGAGCTGGCCAACCGCCATGGGGTCGAAATCATCGGCGATGTCGAGATCTTTGCCCGCGAACGCCGCGCGCATGCGCCGGGCAGTCCTTTCATCGCCATCACCGGCACCAACGGCAAATCCACCACCACGGCGCTGATTGCACACCTGATTGCGCATAGCGGCCGCGACGCGCAACTGGGCGGCAATATCGGCACCGCAGTTCTCACACTGGCGCCACCGGCTCCGGGCCGGGTGCATGTCGTCGAGTGTTCTTCCTACCAGATCGATCTGGCGCCCTCGCTCGATCCGAGCGCAGGCCTTCTGCTCAATCTCACCCCGGATCATCTCGACCGGCACGGCTCGATGCAGCATTATGCCGAGGTCAAGACCCGGCTGGTGGCGCAAAGCGACCTTGCCATCATCGGCGTAGACGATGATTGGTGCAGCGGCATTGCCGAGCTGCTGGAAAGCAAGGGCCGCCGGGTCGAACGGATTTCCAAGGACCAGAAGCTGGCAGACGGTTTTCATGCGCAGGGATCGAAGATCCTCCAGGCCGGCAATGGCAGCTCGCGCGAAGTGGCCGATCTTGATGGCATCACCACCCTGCGCGGTGCACATAATGCACAAAATGCAGCCGCCGCGATTGCTGCCTGCCGCAGCGTGGGGCTGAGCGATGACGAGATCCGCGCCGGTCTGGCGGCCTTTCCAGGCCTCAAGCACCGGATGCAGCCGGTGGCGCGGCTGGGCGCGGTGGTGTTCGTCAATGATTCCAAGGCCACCAATGCGGAAGCTGCCGCACCGGCGCTTCAGAGTTTCGAGCGGATTTACTGGATTGCCGGCGGCCTGCCCAAGGAGGGCGGCATTGCCGCTCTGGAGCCCTATTTCCCGCGCATTGCCAAGGCCTATCTGATCGGCGAGGCGGCAGCCGGCTTTGCTGCGAGCATCGGCGCGCATGCGCCGTTCGAGATTTCGGGCACGCTCGACAAGGCGGTCGCGGCTGCGGCGTCGGACGCGGCTGCGGATCCGGCAGCCATGCCGGTAGTGCTGCTGTCGCCGGCCTGCGCCAGTTTTGATCAATACCGCAATTTCGAGGTCCGGGGCGACGCCTTCGTAAGCCTGGTGTCGGCTCTGGATGATATCGAGATGCTGATTGATGTCGAAAGCAATGGAGAAAACCATGGTTAGCCGAGTCGAACGCGGACTGGTCGCCGACTGGTTCTGGACCATTGACCGCCTGTTCCTCGCGGTCTTCGTCGGGCTGATGGGCATCGGGCTGATGTTGTCCTTTGCGGCCAGCCCGGCCGTGGCGGAGCGGCTGGGGCTCGACAGTTTTCACTTTGTCACACGCCACGGAATTTTCCTTATCCCGGCTCTGCTGGTGATGGTCGGTGTGTCGTTTCTCAGCCCGCGCCAGGTGCGCCGCGCCGCCCTGGGCCTGTTGATCGGGTCGATCGCGATGATGGTTCTGGCCCTGTTTTTCGGCGTCGAGATCAAGGGCTCGCGGCGCTGGATGTCGGTGCTCGGCGTATCGGTGCAGCCGTCGGAATTCATGAAGCCGGCCTTCGTGGTGATGTGCGCCTGGCTGTTTTCGGAACGTTCGCGCCATCCCGACATTCCCGGCAATCTGTTTGCCATCATTCTTTTCGGCATTGTCGCGGCCCTCTTGGTGGCCCAGCCTGACCTTGGCCAGACCATGCTGACCGCCGCGGTCTGGGGCGGCATGTTCTTCATGGCCGGCATGTCCTGGTTCTGGATCGTGCTGCTGGGCGGTCTGGCCATGGCCGGCTTCGTCTCGGCCTATTTCATGTTCCCGCATGTGGCCGAACGCATCAACGGGTTTCTGTTCGGTGAGGGTGACAGTTTCCAGGTTGACACGGCACGCGAGGCGATCATTCGCGGGGACTGGCTGGGCCAGGGGCCGGGCGAGGGCACCATCAAGCGGATCCTGCCCGACAGCCACACCGATTTCGTCTTCTCCGTAGCGGCAGAGGAATTCGGCATCGTGTTCTGCATGATCCTGGTGGCGCTGTTCGGATTCCTGGTCATTCGCGGCCTGATGCGCGCCGGCCGGGAACAGGATGATTTCACCCGCCTGGCGGTGGCCGGGCTGGCGTTGCTGATCGGTTTCCAGTCCTTCATCAATATCGGTGTCAATCTCGAATTGCTGCCGGCCAAGGGCATGACCCTGCCGCTGATCTCCTATGGCGGCTCCTCGATGATCGCGGTGTCGATCACTGCCGGCTTCATGCTGGCGCTGACCCGGCGCAGACCGGAAAGCCGGGCGCAGCCGCGCGCGGTCTACCGGCCGGCCGCTCCCGTGGCGGCGGAATAGAATGATGGCTGAGAGCAAACTGTTCCTGCTGTCGGCGGGCGGCACCGGCGGACATCTGTTTCCGGCCGAGGCGCTGGCACATGAACTCATCGCGCGGGGCCACCGGGTGCATCTGGTCACCGACAGCCGTGCGGCACGGTTCGCCGGCACATTTCCGGCGTCCGAAATCCATGTGGTGCGGTCGGCGACGATCGGGTCGAAGAACCCGGTCAAGGTGATCAAGTCGCTGTGGACCCTGTTCAAGGGTGTGCGCGAAGCCGGCAAGCTCATGCGCTCCATCCGGCCCGATGCGGTGATCGGCTTTGGCGGCTACCCGACGATCCCGCCCTTGCTGGCGGCATCGAATGCCGGCCTGCCGACAATGGTGCACGAGCAGAACGCGGTGATGGGCCGGGCCAACAAGGCGCTGGCCTCCCGGGTCAAGGCCATTGCCGGCGGCTTCCTGCCCGAAGGCAGGGGCGCGCATGCAAGCAAGATCGTGATCACCGGCAACCCGGTGCGTCCGGAAGTGATTGCGGCAGCGGACATCCCCTATGTCCCGTCCGAGGCAGGCGAGACGTTCCGGCTGGTGGTGTTCGGCGGCAGCCAGGGTGCACAGTTCTTCTCGGAAGCCATTCCCGCGGCCATCGGCTTTCTGCCGCAGGAGCTGCGGGCGCGGCTGGACCTGGTCCAGCAGGCTCGCCCCGAAGATGAAGCCCATCTCAGGACATGGCTTGAAGAGCTCGGCGTCAAGGCCGAAGTCTCGCCGTTCTTTAACGACATGGCCTCGCGCATCGCGGCGGCGCATCTGGTGATTTCGCGCTCGGGCGCCTCGACGGTTTCGGAAATCGCGGTGATCGGCCGCTCCGCGATCCTGGTGCCCTATCCCTTTGCGCTCGACCATGACCAGGCTGCCAATGCCGCAGCACTTATGGCCATGGGCGGCGCCAGCGTCATCAAGCAGGGCGAGCTGACCCCGAAAGTGCTTTCGGGCATGATTGCCGACCGGATGAACGATCCCACCGGCCTTGCCGCCACCGCAGCCGCCGCCAGGGCGACAGGGAAACCTGATGCGGCGCGCTTGCTTGCCGATCTGGCAGAAGCTATTGCGGGGGGTATCACCCCCGATCAATTCAGGAGCACGCACGCATGAAAATGCCGCAAACCATAGGTCTTGTTCATTTTGTCGGCATTGGCGGCATCGGCATGAGCGGCATTGCAGAGGTTCTCAACAATCTCGGCTACAAGGTGCAGGGCTCTGATCAATCGGAAAGCGCCAATGTGCAGCGGCTGCGCGACAAGGGCATCGAGGTCCATATCGGCCATGCGGCGGACAATCTTGGCGAGGCCGAAGTGGTGGTGGTCTCGACCGCGATCAAGAAGAACAATCCGGAACTGGTGGCCGCGCGCGAGCGGCTGATCCCGGTGGTGCGGCGCGCCGAAATGCTGGCCGAGCTGATGCGCTTCCGCAATGCGATCGCCATCGGCGGCACCCATGGCAAGACCACAACCACCTCGATGGTGGCGACACTGCTGGAAGCCGGCGGGCTGGATCCGACCGTGATCAATGGCGGCATCATCAATGCCTATGGCACCAATGCGCGCATGGGCGAGGGCGAGTGGATGGTGGTCGAGGCCGATGAGAGCGACGGCACCTTCCTCAAGCTGCCGGCCGACATCGCGGTGATCACCAATATCGATCCCGAGCATCTTGATCATTACGGCACCTTTGATGCCGTGCGTGCGGCGTTCCGGTCTTTCGTCGAGAATGTGCCGTTCTACGGATTTGGCGTGATGTGTCTCGACCATCCGGAAGTGCAGGCGCTGGTCAGCCGCATCGAGGACCGCCGGGTCATCACCTATGGTGAAAACCCGCAATCGGATGTGCGTTTTTCCAACCACCGCATGGACGGACCGGTGTCGGTGTTCGACGTGGTGATCCACAGCCGCAAGACCGGCGAGAGCGTCGAGCTCAGGGATCTGCGGCTGCCGATGCCGGGCAAGCACAATATCTCCAATGCGGTCGCCGCCATTGCGGTCGCCTATGAGCTGGGGCTGACGCCGGAGCAGATTGCCAGCGGCCTGGGACAGTTCGGCGGGGTCAAGCGCCGCTTCACCAATACCGGCAACTGGAACGGTGTCGAGATCTTTGACGACTACGGCCACCACCCGGTGGAAATCAAGGCAGTGCTGTCGGCGGCCCGCGATGCGTGCCCGTCGCGCGTCATCGCGGTGGCCCAGCCGCACCGCTACACCCGGCTTGAAAGCCTGTTCGATGATTTCTCGGCCTGTTTCAACGATGCCGACACGGTGATCATGGCGCCGGTCTATGCCGCCGGCGAAGACCCGATCGAGGGCATCAATTCGGCCACGCTGGTTTCGAGCCTGAAGGCCGGCGGCCATCGCGACGCGCGGTTGATCGACGGGCCGGCCGCACTGGCGCCGCTGATCGCCGAGATTGCCCGGCCCGGTGACTATGTCGTCTGCCTTGGCGCGGGCACGATCACCCAGTGGGCCAATCAATTGCCGGCGGAGCTTTCCGCCTTGAAGCCCGCAGCCGTTGGCGGGGGTGGTGCATGAAGCCGCTGCAGGTCGATGGCGATAAGCTTCTGACGTCGCTGGGTGACAGGCTCGGCGCGGTGCGCGGCCGGCTGACTGCCAATGCCGACATGTCGAAGATCACCTGGTTCCGCACCGGCGGGCCGGCGGAGGTGCTGTTCCAGCCGCTCGACGAAGACGATCTGGCGACATTCCTTGCGGCCCTGCCGGAAGACATTCCGGCGCTGCCGGTCGGCATCGGCTCCAACCTCCTGGTGCGCGACGGCGGAATTCCCGGCGTCGTCATCCGGCTCTCGGCCAAGGGCTTTGGCCGGGCTGAGCAGGTTTCCGATACGCGGCTTGCTGCCGGTGCGGTCTGCCCCGACAAGCATCTGGCTGCCCTGGCGCTGGAAAGCGGGCTTGGCGGGTTTCATTTCTATCACGGCATTCCGGGCGCCATCGGCGGGGCGCTCAGGATGAATGCCGGCGCCAATGGCTCGGAAACCCGCGAGCGGGTCGTCGAGGTGCACGCCATCGACCGCAAGGGCGAGCGGCATGTGCTGTCCAATGCCGAAATGGGCTACGCCTACCGGCATTCCTCGGCGCCGAAAGACCTGATCTTCACCCGTGCCATCTTCGAGGGCACGCCGGCAGGCAAGGATGAAATCCGCGCCGCGATGGACGCAGTTCAGCATCACCGCGAGACGGTGCAGCCGATTCGCGAAAAGACCGGCGGCTCGACCTTCAAGAACCCGGAAGGGCATTCGGCCTGGAAGGTGATCGACGAAGCCGGCTGCCGCGGCCTGGCTGTCGGCGGCGCGCAGATGTCGCCCATGCACTGCAATTTCATGATCAACACCGGCCAGGCTTCGGGCTATGAGCTCGAACATCTGGGCGAAACCGTGCGCGCCCGGGTGCTGGAGACGTCGGGCATCCGACTCGAGTGGGAAATCAAGCGGCTGGGCCTGTTCGAACCGGGGCAGGTGGTGCAGGAATTTCTCGGCCAGCTGGTTTAGCGTCACAGGGTGCCGGAACGGGGCAGAAGCGTCCTGATACGGCGCATCGGCCTTTCCCGTCGAAGCAATCGCGGAAGCATAATTTTAACCGGTGAATCTTAAGGTGCGCTTGTAAACCGGGAGTGCATTCATGATCCGCGTGACCCGCGATTGGGTGATCAAACAGCTGTTGTTCGCGGAATTTGACTCCTACCGGGACGTGGTCCGCAAAGCGGTCTGGGTCGGGTTCAAGCTGTCGCTGCTGGCCTATGCGCTCAATGTTTGCGCACATCTGCTGCTCGACTGGTCCGGGCTGCTGCCCTATTCGCTGTCTTCCGCACTGGTCATTGCCACGGTGCTGACGCCGCCGATCACCTTCATCCTGTCGGGAATTGCCTATGTGGCAGTCGGCCTGGCCATTCACGATCTCGGGGTCTCGCGGGCGAAGCTCGAACGGCTAAGCCGCACCGACATGCTGTCGGGGCTCTTGAACCGCCGGGCCTTTCTCGAGGCTTTCGACGAATGCCACCGGGAAAAATCGTTGATGGTCATCGACATCGATCATTTCAAGCGGGTCAATGACAGTTGCGGCCATCTGGTCGGCGATGAGGTGATCATCGAGGTCGCGTCGATGATCACCAGCGTCTTCGACGGCGAGAGCGTGTGCGCGCGCATCGGCGGCGAGGAATTCGCGGTCTTCAACGGCAGCCTGAATTTTGCGGAATTTGCCGCGCTGGGAGAGATCACTCGCAGGCAGATTGCCGCGAAACGAATCCGCGTGGGCAACACGGCGCTTGGGGTCACCGTCTCGGGCGGTGTGGCCCGGGCCCTGCCGGCGCAGAAATTCGGCGAGACCTTTTCCCGTGCCGACAAGGCGCTGTACGCCGCCAAGACCCGAGGCCGCAACCGGATCGCGCTGTGCTACGAAACGGACCAGGGCTATGACGCGGATGAAGACGAAAGTTACGCTCCGACAAGCAATGCGGCCTGATGCCTAGAGCCGTTCATCTTGAAATTGCAAGGAGGACTTGCATTGCATTCCCGGAAGCACCGCAACTGCCTTGCTTGGATGTTTTTTCCGCACCAGCGTCGTCAAAATCCTCGCACGATGCGCTGCATCGTGACTGCGGTATTTTCCTAGCTGGCGCGAAAAGTCCATTCCATCAACCTTCTTCCATTTAAAGATGAACGGCTCTAAAGCCCGAAGGCCTGTCTGACCGCGGCATGCGGCAGAGCCGGCACCAGATTTCCATCGCGCCCGACCATCGTCTCATTGGCGATCATCGCATTGAGGATGGCCTTCTCGGTCGCCTGCACCACGGCCTCGAAGAACGGGTCGATGTCTTCGTCGGGCACAAAGCGGGCGGAGCGGACCGCACCGGGGCTGAAATCCGAATGCGCGGTCGAGAATGCCAGGAAGATATCGCCCGAGCCATGGGTGGCCATTCCGCCGGTCCTGCCGATGCCGAAGCTGACGCGCCGGGCCAGCCGCTTCAATTGATGCGGCAGAAACGGCGCATCGGTGGCGACAATGGCGATGATCGAGCTCAACTCGGTGTCGCGTGTGGCCTGGCGCATCTGCGGCAATTCCGGATCGGTGCCGATGGTGCGGCCCAGCACGGTGAAATGCCGGCGGCTGCCGAAATTGGCCTGGACGAACAGTCCGACGGTGAACGTTTCCCCGCCATAGCTGACCAGCCGCGAGGCGGTGCCGGAACCGGCCTTGAAGCCGAAACATTTCATGCCGGTGCCGCCGCCGACACTGCCTTCCTCGATGGCACCGCCCCTGGCCGCGTCGATTGCCGCCAGCACGTGATCCGCCGTGACATGAAACCCGTTGATGTCGTTGAGGAAGCCGTCATAGGTTTCGGCCGCGACCGGCAGCGCGAAATCATCATGGTAACGCTCGGCCAGACAGTCGACCGCCCAGCGGATCGTCGCGTCGCGGGCAATCCCGCAGGAATGGGTGTTGGTGATGGTGACCGGCAGCGCCATCTTTCCGGTTTCCTCGATGTAATGGCTGCCGCTGAGCTCACCATTGCCATTGAGGCTGAAGAAGCCGGCAAACAGCGGCGTGTCGATCTCGGCGCGCGGACGCGGCAGGATCGCGGTCACACCGGTGCGCACCGGACCTGTGCCCTGCTGCAGCGCGCCGTCGCCCGAAATCAGCGTCGTGTAACCGACGCTGACACTGGCCACATCGGTGATCGCATTCCATGGTCCGCTGATACCTTCGAACGGCAGGCCGAGTGCTCTGGCGCGCAGCTTGCCCGACGGGGTGACTTTCCATTCCGGGTTCATGGCACACGCCTCACAGCCGCCGGGTTTTTGAGGATGGCGCCCGTACAGCCCTGTCGGGGTCCAGGCAACACGCAGAATGCTCGGGCGGGCACGACGCATCTCCGGCGTGGTGATGTCATCTCACAACGGCTTGAAATTGGAAAGCCGCCGGTGGGTCAGCCGCAGGCCGATGCGCGACCGGGCAAGCCCTCCGGGGCTCCTGGGTCAGGCGGTTTGTGCTGCTGCGGCGCGCCGTTCACTTTGGGCCCTGATCATGTTCATGGCGGCCTTGGCCGACATCGGCCTCCCATAGAGATATCCCTGGATCAGGTCCGGCTGCAGGTCGGCCAGGATGATCATCTCGTTTTCGGCTTCGACGCCTTCGAGAACGCAGCGCAGGTCGAGCTTGCGGCACAATCCGATCACCGCGGCGACGATCTCCCGCGATGTGGTGCTGTGGGCAACCTTGCGGACGAAGCTTCTGTCGATCTTGACCTTGTCGAGCGGAAGCTGATCCAGATATTCGAAGCTCGAATATCCGGATCCGAAATCGTCCAGCGCGATCTTGCAGCCGCTGGCGCGCAGCTTTTCCAGCAGGGCTCTTGAGGACGCAAGATCGGTCATGACCGCGGTTTCGGTGATCTCAAACTCGATCCGGCGAGCGGCAATGCCCGACTGCATGATCCTGCCGAGAAGCCGCAGGACGAAGGTGTGATCGGAAATGTCGTGGGCGGACAGATTGAACGACAGGCCGATATCTTCGGGCCAGTCCGCCAGGTTTTCAAGCGCTTTCTCGAACAGGATCGCCGTGACCTTGCGGATGTGGCCCGAGCGTTCCGCCGCCCGGATGAACTGGTCGGGTGCCACAAGGCCAAGTGTCGGGTTCTGCCAGCGCGCCAGCGCTTCAAAACCGGTCACCCGTTGCCGGCTGGGCGAGTATTGCGGCTGGAACAGAAGAAACAGCTCGCTGTCGAGGTCGGCTTCACGAAGCTGCCGCTCAATGGCGATTGCCTGCTGCATTTCCTCGTTTTCGGCCGTTTCGAAAAGCACGCACTGGCCGCGTCGATGTGCCTTAGCCTTGTAGAGCGCAAAATCGGCTTGCTCGTAGAGCTGGCCGCTGGATTGCCCCATGCTGGGGTAATGGGTGAACCCTGCCGACACGCCGACGGTGAGTTCCATCGGACCGACGGGGTAGGGGCAACTTACCGCCTGAATGACCTTGGCGCCGAACTGTTCGATATCCCGTTCAGCCTGTGATCCCGATACGATGCAAATGAATTCGTCGCCGCCGATGCGTCCGAAAGTGCAGCCGGGAAGGTTGAGTTTGGCGGACCGTTTGACGACGCGGCACAACAGGTCATCGCCGATCACATGGCCGTAGACATCATTGATTGCCTTGAAGCCGTCGAGATCAAAAATGCCGATCCAGAATGGCCGCTTCTGCGAGATGAAATAGTCGATCTTCTCGAACACCGCGCGCCGGTTGGGAATGCCGGTGAGCATGTCGGTGTCGGCAAGCCGTTGCGCCTTGGCGGCCAGTTCATCGGCAAGCAGACGGGCATCGATCTGCCGGCGGATAGCCTTGCGCAGCAGTGTCGCCATGCCGAGCGAGGCAAAGGCCGTGGCGACGCCGATGGACACATATTGGGTCAGAAGTTCAGCCGGGAGGCCGGAAGCGAACCAGTAGAGCGTCGCCAGCGAGATGGCGACACTGAACAGCGTTGTCCGCATCGTCACGCCGGTGGTCGAGAACACCACAGCCATCAGCGAGAAATAGACCAGCTTGGACTGCTCGAAATGGATCAGCAGGTAGGTGACGACGTTGATGTACATCAACATGTTGACCAGCAGTCCGCAGAGTTCGAGTTTGTTCAGGGTCAGCCGGTCGCCGACGGTCACATGCTGCCGGACCAGATAGTAGATCACCGCCGTTATGGCGCTCATGGATCCCAGGATTGCCAGCGTCAGGCCTGTTTCGTCACGCCAGTGGCTCCATGTGATGAAGACATAATAGGCGCAGGCCGGAAGCAGAAAGCCGCGGACGATCGGCCTGTAGGCTTCAGCCAGGGCCTGCTGCCGGACCGGATCAAGCCAGGACTTGTAGAAGGCGAACTGGCTGGGCAATTTCATGAGAATGCGACTTTCAGATCAGCATTTATCAAGTGCAGGCACGAAGCATGCGGGAAGCAGAGGGAAGGCTTCAGACGAATGAAACTAGAGGCTTGAAGTCTGAGAGTCCGGAGTTTTGTCTCTGAAATGCTCAATTGAAAATTCCGCAAATAGATTATTGCCAATTCTATAAGCGAAAACAATTAACGCAATAACTTGATGGCGATTATTGGTTGTGCAAATTCTAACCATGTATAATTTGGAGAGCTTGCTGTCTCTATGTTACGTGGATGAGCTTTGCGTCACTTTTCATAGCGCACCTGTTTGACGATCCTGGCCGTGCCGTAACCGCAGCTTTGGCGGGAAAGCCCGCCCCGCGGTCCAAGTGGGGTAGTGACACCGCGTTCGGGCCGCGTCAGTTCGGCATGGGCGCATGACGAGCTTTCCGGCATGCAGATTCGCAAAATAGATCATGTCAATTTTCCAAGAAATGAATGGTAACAAATCGAACTATGAGCCGGATTCAATATAATTTAAATTTTTTGGATAGTTTAGTTGTTTGAGAATTTCGCGCACAACCCTTTTTGTGTTGTGATATATTGAAATGAAAGTGTTGTTCGTTGGCTGGCGATCTGAACGGTGACATCGGCAGGTTCTCTGCAATCAAATGCTGCAACACCCTGGATATGTTGCCGGACGACGCGTTTGAGCGGATCACCCGGCTGGCAAGGACCATCACCGGCGCGCCGATCGTGGTGGTGGCATTCGCCGACGAGTCCCGGCAGTGGTTCAAGTCAAGCCAGTGCCTCGGCACATCGCAAGGCTCGGCGAACAACTCCTTTTGCACCCATACAATCCGGCAGAACGCTCCGGTGATTGTCGAGGATGCGCTGCTTGACGGCCGCTTTGCAGACCATCCGCTGGTCACCGGCAATTCCGCGATCCGCTCCTGCGTCGGGGTTCCGCTGATCACCCGCGAGGGGCATACGATCGGGGCCCTCTGCGTCATGGACACCGCGGCGCGCCAGCTTGCCAGAGACCAGGTCTCGCTGCTTGAAGATCTCGCCGGTCTGGTGGTCGAAGAGGTGGCGCTGCGCGCGACGGCAACGCTTGACAGCCTCACCGGGGCACTGTCGCAGGTTGCCTTCACCGAGGCGGCGACGCGTGACGTTGCGCGCTCCAGCCGCCACAGCAACAGCCTGTGCTGCGCCATCATCAATGTCGACCATTTCATGCAGATCAACGACCAGTATGGCCATGCTGCGGCCGACCGGGTGTTGTGCAACATCGTCGCCGTCTGCAAGGCCCAGCTTCGTGAATCCGATTATATCGGCCGGATGGCGGGCAAGGAATTCGCCATCATGCTGCCCTATGCCTCCTATGAGAAGGCGTTCGACACCGTCGAGCGCCTGCGCGCGGCGATCGAGGGCGCCATGATTGAGACCGAGAACGGTCCGCTCCGCGTCACCGTAAGCTGCGGTGTCTCGCTGTTTTCCCATGCCGCGCCGCGACTGGAGGAGATGCTGCGCCGCGCCGATGCAGCGATGCATCTTGCCAAGCGCCGCGGCCGCAATTGCGTCGTTAACATGGGCGACGTGACGAGGCGCGCGGCCGATGTGGCCGAAACCCGGCCTGCTCGGCCCGCTGTTGAACGCCTGGTGCCCGCCGGTCCCCATTGATGGCACCTTGGCCAGCATGCCCCGCATCTGCATTGCGCAGGCGCGGGGCATGCGCGGGCCTCCCGGAACAGCAAGAGGCAGACCTGTCCTGCTGATACGGCCGATGTCTTGCTGACCGTCATGAAGGGTGTCCGCAAAATTTCCGGCTCTGCTCTTGCACTCTCTCCAAACCTCTGATTCTTCAGCACTCAACGGCGTCTGCGGCGGCTGTCATGCCCTGGCGCGTCAAGAATTTCTGCAGGCACAAGCGGGTCGGCAACGGTTTGGCGCAATCTTCGGCTGATATCCGGAAAGACCACGGCTTTCAGATTCCGGCCCGATGCGAGCCCCGCGGGGCGTGTTTCAGGGCAGGCGGAGGCCGGGACATGGGGCGCGCGACGAGGGTGAAGATGACTGACGACAGATCCAGCAAGCATGTGGCCGTTCTCCTGGGCGGATTTTCCTCCGAACGCCCGGTCAGCCTGTCGTCAGGCACGGCCTGCGCGGATGCGCTGGAGCGGGCCGGCTACCGGGTCACCCGCGTTGATGTCGGGCCCGATATCGCCTCGGTCCTGGCGGATCTGAAGCCTGATGTCTGCTTCAATGCGCTGCATGGCCCCTATGGCGAGGACGGCACCATTCAGGGCGTGCTCGAATATCTGTCCATTCCCTATACCCATTCCGGCGTCACCGCGTCGGCGCTGGCCATGGACAAGCGTCTGTCGAAGATCGTTGCCAAGGCCGTCGGCATCCCGGTGGCGGAATCCAGGGTGATGAACCGGCATGATTTCACTTCGGCGCATCCGATGGCGCCGCCCTATGTGGTCAAGCCGGTGACGGAAGGCTCGAGCTTCGGCGTTGTCATTGTCAGCGAGGGACAGTCGCATCCGCCGCAGGTGATCACCTCGAAAGACTGGAAATATGGCGATGAAGTCATGGTCGAGCGCTATGTGCCCGGCCGCGAACTGACCTGCACGATCATGGGCAATGTGGCGCTGGCGGTCACCGAGATCGTGCCACAGGGACACAGCTTCTATGATTATGACTCTAAATATGTCGCCGGAGGCTCGAAACACGTTTGTCCCGCAGAAATTTCACCAATTGTTTACCAAAAAATTCGTAAGTTGAGTTTGAAGGCGCATCAAGCGATCGGCTGCCGTGGCGTGACCCGGTCAGATTTCCGTTATGACGACCGCTTCTCCGAAAACGGGGAGGTCATCTGGCTCGAAGTCAACACCCAGCCCGGCATGACGCCGACATCGCTGGCGCCGGAAATGGCCCTGCAGGCAGGGCATTCGTTCGAAGAATTTGTAAGTTGGATAGTGGAGGACGCATCGTGTCGTCGATGACTGGAAACAAGGGCAGGGCCGTCCATACGGCCGCAACGTCGGGACGCGAAGCGTTCCCGGGCGCTGTCGTGCTGCCGCGTTTCCTGCGCCGTCCGGCCCGTTACGTCATCGCGCTCGCCACCGGCCGGGTCGACATCCGCCCGCATGCCGGCTCGGTTGCAGCCTTTGCCTTCCTCGCCGCCACCGGCTTTTACGGCATGGCGCTGGGCGGTCACACCCAGGCGGTCACGCAGGCGGTCACCACCAGCGCCGGCTTTGCATTGGAAGATGTGCATGTCAGCGGCAATGCCGAGACCTCCGATATCGATATCCTGCAGCAGCTCGGACTGGACGGCACCACCTCCGTCGTCGCCATCGACGCCCATGCGGCGCGGGCCAAGCTGATCGAGCTGCCCTGGGTCACGGATGCGCAGGTCCAGAAGATCTATCCGCGCGGCCTGTCGGTCCGGCTGGTCGAGCGCAAGCCTGTCGGCATCTGGCAGCATGGCGACATGCTCAACCTGATCGATGCCCGCGGCGACGTCATCGCTCCGCTGACCGGTGCACGCCATGCCGACCTGCCGCTCTATGTCGGCCTGGGCGCAGATGTTCATGCCGATGAGCTCGAAGCCCGGCTGCTGTTTCATCCCGAACTCCGGGCCCGGGTCAAGGCGGCCGTGCGCATGGCCGACCGCCGCTGGGACCTGCGGCTCGACAATGGCGTGACGCTGAGCCTGCCCGAGGACGATATCGGTGCGGCGCTGAAGCGCTTTGCCGAATTCGATGCCGGCCGTGACGTGCTCTCGCGCGATATTGCCGCGGTCGACCTCAGGCTCGAGGACCGCGTGACGATCCGGCTGACCGAAGCGTCCTACGAGCGCCGCAAGAGTGCACTGGAAGCCCGGGCCAAGCTGATCAAGGCGGAGAAAAAGTCGTGAGTCTGTTCCGCCCCTCCTCGATGTTGCCACGGCTCAAGCCGCTGTCGTCCAAGCGCGTCAGCATTGTCACCGTGCTCGATATCGGTTCCTCCAAGGTTGTCTGCATGATCGGCCGGCTGACCCCGGTCGAGGGCGCCGAAGTGTTGTCGGGCCGCAGCCACAGCGTCGAGATCCTGGGCATCGGCCATCAGAAGTCCCGCGGCCTCAAGGCCGGCGTGATCTCCGACATGGATGCGGTCGAAAGCTCGGTGCGGCTCGCCGTCGATGCCGCCGAGCGGATGGCCGGAATGACCGTGGAGAGCCTGATCGTCAATGTCAGCGCCGGACGGCTCAACAGTGAAACCCATGCTTCTTCGGTCAATCTCGGCGGCCACGAGATCGCCTCTGGCGATCTGGCCAAGGTGGTCAATGCGGCAACGCGGCAGAGCCAGAGCAATGAACGCGCCATCCTGCATTCGCTGCCGTCGAGCTACACTCTTGATGGCGAGCGCGGCATCCGCGACCCGGCCGGCATGTTCGGCGATGTTCTGGGCGTCGAAATGCATGTGCTGACCGCCGACAGGGCGCCGCTGCGAAATCTCGAGCTGTCGATCAACCGCGCCCATCTCACCGTCGAGGCAATGGTGGCGACACCTTACGCTTCCGGACTTGCAGCCCTTGTCTCCGACGAAGCCGAAATGGGCTGCGCCTGCATCGACATGGGCGGCGGCACCACCACGATTTCAGTGTTTTGCGACGGCAAGCTGGTGCATGCCGACGCCATCGCGCTGGGCGGCCAGCATGTCACCATGGACCTGGCGCGCGGCCTGTCGACCAGACTGGACGACGCCGAGCGCATCAAGGTCGTGCACGGTTCGGCGCTGCCGCAGGCGGGCGAGGATCGCGACGTGGTTTCGGTTCCGCCGATCGGCGAGGACGAACACGACCAGCCAACCCATGTGCCGCGCGGGCTGGTCTCGCGCATCGTGCGGGCGCGGGTCGAGGAAACCCTGGAAATGCTGCGCGACCGGATCCAGCAGTCGGGCTATTCGACACTTGTCGGCAAGCGCATCGTGCTCACCGGCGGCGCCAGCCAGATGACCGGCCTGTCCGAATCGGCCCGCCGGATCCTGGCGCGCAATGTGCGCATCGGCCGGCCGCTCGGCGTGTCCGGTCTGCCGGCATCGGCCAAGGGGCCGACATTCTCCACTGCTGTGGGCCTGATGATCTATCCTCAGGTCGCGCATCTTGAATCCCACGGTGCAGGCGAGGGCGGCTTTGCCGTCATGGCCGGTGCCGGAGGTCGACTGTCCCGTGTGGGGCAGTGGCTTAAAGAGAGTTTTTGATTTCACCGAATTGGCCCCCGCGGCGGTGCGGCCATGCGACAAGGAAGGAACGGGTGCCATGACCATCAATTTGCAGAAGCCGGACATCACCGAGCTGAAGCCCCGCATCACGGTGTTCGGGGTCGGCGGCGGCGGCGGAAACGCTGTCAACAACATGATCAATGCAGGTCTTCAGGGGGTCGACTTCGTCGTCGCCAACACGGATGCCCAGGCGCTGACCATGTCCAAGGCCGAACGGATCATCCAGCTTGGCGCTGCCGTGACCGAAGGCCTCGGCGCCGGATCGCAGCCGGAAGTCGGCCGTGCGGCCGCGGAAGAATGCATCGACGAGATCCTTGACCATCTCAGCGGCACCCACATGTGCTTCGTCACCGCAGGCATGGGTGGCGGCACCGGCACCGGCGCCGCACCCGTCGTCGCACAGGCCGCCCGCAACAAAGGCATTCTGACCGTCGGCGTGGTCACCAAGCCGTTCCACTTCGAAGGCCAGCGGCGCATGCGCCTGGCTGAATCGGGTATCGAGGAACTGCAGAAATGCGTCGATACGCTGATCGTCATTCCGAACCAGAACCTGTTCCGCATTGCCAATGACAAGACCACCTTCGCCGACGCTTTTGCGATGGCCGACCAGGTGCTCTACTCGGGTGTTGCCTGCATCACCGACCTGATGGTCAAGGAAGGCCTGATCAACCTCGACTTCGCCGACGTGCGTTCGGTGATGCGCGAGATGGGTCGCGCCATGATGGGCACCGGCGAAGCATCGGGCGAAGGCCGCGCAATGGCTGCTGCCGAAGCCGCGATCGCCAATCCGCTGCTTGATGAGACCACGATGAAGGGCGCACAGGGCCTGCTGATCTCGATCACCGGCGGCCGCGACATGACCCTGTTTGAAGTCGACGAGGCAGCGACCCGCATCCGCGAGGAAGTCGACGCCGACGCAAACATCATTCTCGGCGCCACCTTCGATGAAGCGCTTGAAGGCCTGATCCGCGTCTCCGTTGTCGCCACCGGCATCGACCGGGTGGAAGGCGCTGCCGAACTGCAGCGTCCTCTGGTCACCGCACCGCGTCCGGCTGCACCACGCCCGGCCGCCGCCAATGCATCGCAGCCGGCAGCACGTCCGGCCGCAGCACAGCCTGCGGCAGCCAAGGATCCGCTGGCCGATACCATCCTTTCGGCCGAAGCCGAGCTGGAGCGCGAACTCGATATCGCAACCCAGATGGAAATGGGCACCAAGCCGGCCGCTGCAGCAGCACCCGCTGCCGCCCAGCCCGGGTTTCAGCCTCAGAGCCGTCTTTTCGTCAACTCCGGTGAAACGCCTGCTCCGGTTGCTGCGCCGCAGCCGGCGATGACAGCACCGCGCCCGGCCGCTCCTGCTCCGCAGCCGGCCCCGCCAACACCCGCTCCTGCCTTGCGCACGGAAGCCGAGCCGACCCGCATGCCGCGGGTGGAAGACTTCCCGCCGGTGGTTCAGGCCGAGATCGAGCATCGCTCCGCGCCGCAGGGCCAGGCCGATGAACGCGGCCCGATGGGTCTGCTCAAGCGCCTGTCCAATTCCCTGGGCCGTCGCGAGGAAGACGAGCCGGCTCACGCGAGCCAGGCACAGCAGGCACGGCGTCCGCTGTCTCCGGAGGCAAGCGTCTATGCGCCGCGCCGCGGACAGCTCGACGACCAGGGCCGGGTTACACCGCAGACGCGGGCGAGTCACGACGACGAACAGCTCGAGATTCCCGCCTTTCTCCGCCGCCAGGCGAAGTGAGCGAATGTAACTGAATGAAGAATCTGCGGCATGGCGGCCAATCGGTCGCCGTGCCGTCTTGCTAAGTGTATGGAGACTTTGGGTTATTCGATGTTTCGATGTGTTACTCGAACGTAACAGAACGAAAAAAAGCGTGATTTGGAAACTCGGTGCCGCAGCCTTATCTTGCACAGAACAAGAAGGGTATGGGGCAGTCCACCGCGCTGGGGAGGCGTGGAATTGCCCTTGGTAATCGGGGACAACATGGCCGTGACTGGTCGTGCCAAATTTTGCGGGAAACGGCGGACCTTATGAGTATTGATGTTTTAGGCCTTCAGACCACGATTTCGAGGTCGATCTCCCTCTCTGGCATAGCCGTGCATTCGGGCGAGAATGTCTCGATCTCGTTTCACCCCGCTGATCCCGATACCGGTATCGTTTTCAACCGCACGCTTCCGTCCGGTGATGTCATCAGCGTCCGCGCGGTGTCGTCGCAGGTGGGCTCCACCGATCTCTGCACCCTGCTGGGCAAGGCTCCCGATCGCTCCGTTGCGACGGTCGAGCATCTGATGGCCGCGCTCTATGCGCTCGGCGTCGACAATATCAGCATTGACCTGGATGGCAGTGAAGTGCCGATCATGGACGGCAGCGCCGCCGTGTTCATCGAGGCACTCGACAATGCCGGTCTGACCAATCATGCCGTCAAGCGCCGCTACATTCGCGTCATCAAGCCGGTGCGGATCGAAATGGGTGGTTCCTGGGCTGAATTCTCCCGCCACAACGGCACCCGGTTCGAGATCGACATCGATTTTGACACGCCGCTGATCGGACGCCAGTCCTGGAAGGGCGAAGTCACCGCCGACACCTTCCGCCGCGAACTTGCCCGCGCCCGTACCTTCGGCTTCATGCGCGATGTCGAGCGGCTCTGGGCTTCGGGCCATGCGCTGGGCTCTTCGCTGGAAAATTCCGTGGTGATCGGCGATGACGACAAGGTCATCAATGTCGAAGGCCTGCGCTTCCGCGACGAGTTCGCACGCCACAAGGCGCTCGATGCCGTGGGCGATCTGGCGCTTGCCGGTGCGCAGTTCATCGGCTGCTACCGCAGCTATCGCGGCGGCCACAAGCTCAATGCGCTGGCGCTGCGCGCCCTGCTGGCCGATCCGTCGGCCTATGAGGTGGTCGAAGCACCGGCGCGCCGGGACACGGTTCGCCATGGTGAACTGGTCGCGGTCAATGCCGCCGCCTTCGCACCCTGGGCGCTTTGATTGCTGCACACGGCTCTCGCTGACCAAAACTCGTGTTAATGCATAGGCCATTGCCACAAAATTGCGGCAAAGCGTCTTCATGACGTTGCGAAGTTCGGTGATTTGCGGATAGAAACGCGGGTCTGGTTCCGCGGTGCAAATGCGCCTGCGGCTGTTGAGAGGTTTTGCAGCATGAATACTTCGGTCAAGGGTGGGCGCGGGCGCGCTGGTCGGGTTGCGCTCATTGTCGCCGGATTGGCTGGCGTTTCGTTGATTGTCAGCGGTTGTCAGTCCGATCCGGACATCGACATCACTGCCTATGCGCAATCCATCGAGCCTGCTGACGTGATGTACAATCAGGGCCTTGCCAATCTGCAGGCCGGGCAACTGACCGAAGCCGGGCGCAAGTTCGCCGCCATCGACAAGCAGCACCCCTATTCCGAATTCGCCCGCAAGGGCATGGTGATGGGGGCGTTCACCGATTACCGGCAGGGCAACTACTCGGAGGCGATCAACACCGCGTCACGGTTCCTGAGCCTTTACCCCAATGATGAAGACGCGGCTTACGCTCAATATATCGTCGGTCTGGCCTATTACCGGCAGATCCCCGAAGTGACGCGCGACCAGCGCACCTCGGCACGGGCGATCGCGGCATTCACCGAGGTGATCGAACGCTATCCTGATTCGGAATATGTCGAGGACAGCCAGGCCAAGCTGCGCTACGCGCGCGACCAGCTGGCCGGCAAGGAAATGCAGGTCGGGCGCTATTACCAGGAGCGCAAGGAATTTGTCGCTGCGGCCAACCGCTATCGCCTGGTGGTCGAGCAATATCCCAACACACGCCAGGTCGAGGAGGCGCTGGCGCGTCTGGTCGAGACATATTACGCGATGGGCCTGGAAAGCGAAGCACAGACGGCAGCCGCCGTGCTGGGTCACAATTTCCCTGACAGCCAGTGGTACGCGGATTCCTACAAGCTCCTGAAGACCCGTGGCCTCGAGCCGCGTGAAAACAAGGGCTCCTGGATTTCGCGCGCCGGGGCCGTCCTCGTCGGCACCTGAAGCGGGCGGCGATGCTTGTCCAGCTGTCGATCCGCGATATCGTCCTGATCGAGAAGCTTGATCTCGAATTTGACGCCGGTCTGTCGGTCCTAACCGGCGAAACCGGCGCGGGCAAATCCATCCTTCTTGATTCTCTCTCGCTGGCGCTTGGCGGCCGTGGCGATGGCAGCCTTGTGCGCCATGGCGCGGGCAAGGGCCAGGTGACTGCCGTGTTCGACGTTGGCGCCGATCATCCGGCGCGGCAGCTCTTGCGCGCCAATGACATCAATGACGAGGGTGATCTGGTGTTCCGCCGGGTGCAGTCGGGCGATGGCCGCACCCGCGTGTTCATCAATGACCAGCCGGCCAGCGTGGCGCTGATGCGCGAGGCCGGGCTGCTGCTGGTCGAGATCCATGGCCAGCATGACGACCGGGCGCTGATCGACATCGATGCGCACCGGGCGCTGCTTGACGCCTTTGGCGGGCTGACGGAACGGGCCTTGGATGTCGGGCGGCTGCATGAAAGCTGGCGCGAAGCCGAACGGGCGCTGAAGGCGCATCGGGCAAAGGTGGAAGAGGCGCGACGCGAGGCCGACTGGCTGCGCTCTTCGGTCGAGGAGCTGGAAAAGCTTCACCCGGTCGAGGGCGAGGAGGAACAGCTCGCCGAAAGCCGCTCGATGATGATGAAATCCGAGAAGATGGCCAGCGACATCAACGAGGCCGACGAGGTGCTCAACGGCCAGGGCTCGCCGATGCCGGTGATCAGCGGGCTGATGCGGCGGCTGGAGCGCAAGGCGGTGGAAGCGCCGGAACTGCTCAACGACACTGTTGCAGCCCTTGATGCCGCGCTCAATGCGCTGGCCGATGCGCAGACCGCCGTCGAGGCGGCGCTCAGGGCCGCCGATTTCAATCCGCGCGAGCTGGAAGAGACCGAGGAGCGGCTGTTTGCGCTTCGCGGCGCTGCGCGCAAATACAATGTCACCGTCGATGCCCTGCCGGAACTGGCAGCGCAGATGATCGCCGATCTCACAGATCTCGATGCCGGTGAGGAACGGCTGGCGAGCATGGAAGCCCGGGTCGGCGAGACCCGCGCGGCGTTCCTGCACGCGGCCGGGCAATTGTCCGAGCGCCGCCACAAGACCGCTTCGGCCCTGACCAGTGCTGTGATGGCCGAGCTGCCGGCGCTGAAGCTGGAGCGCGCCGAATTCATCGTTGAAATTTCGAGTGACGCAGCCAATGCCGGCCCGACCGGGATCGATGCCGTCGCCTTTCATGTGCGCACCAATCCGGGCTCGCGGGCAGGGCCGATCATGAAGGTCGCCTCGGGCGGCGAGCTGTCGCGGTTCCTGCTGGCGCTGAAGGTTGCGTTGGCCGATCGCGGCTCGGCGCCGACGCTGGTGTTTGACGAGATCGACACCGGTGTGGGCGGCGCTGTCGCCGATGCCATCGGCAAGCGGCTCAAACGGCTCGCTGGCGGCGTTCAGGTGCTGTCGGTGACGCACGCGCCGCAGGTCGCGGCCAGGGCCTCCACGCATCTGCTGATCGCCAAGGGACCGACCGAAGCCGGCTCGGTGACGGTGTCGACCCGGGTCTCGACCATGGGTGCGGATGCGCGGCGTGAGGAGATTGCCCGGATGCTGGCCGGCGAGCATGTCACCGACGAGGCGCGCGCAGCTGCGGCGCGGCTTCTGGATGTGGCAGACTGAGACGATCCGGCTACCAATAGACCTTGCTGAAGGCCGACGGCCCTTCGAGGCGGGCCATGATGTTGGTGACGCGGGCAGTCGAATCCCTGGCGCTGTCAGCGCTCCAGCGCACACTGGCGCTGTCCTTTGAATCATCCGTCATCATCTCGACCACGCCCCTGAGCAGATAGGCGGTGTTCATGAAACTTGCCGCTGTCTCGGCATCTTCACTGCTCATCCTGGCAATCACCGGCGTGTCCTCGGCAAGCACGTCGAGATAGGCTTTTGGCACCACACGCTCCGGCGGCTCTGCGGCATCAGCGGAGGTGGCAGGGACCTGGGTGTCGGCCTGCTGTTCTAGCCCGGCAAGGGTCTTGAACGAGGCGGCAAAGTCGGTGGCGGCGGATTCGAGTTCCCGTGCCATCCGGGCGGTGTGGCCGACAAGGAAACCCGGTGCGAGATTGAACAGCGACAGCGTGTTCATCTGCTCCTTGAGATGGGCGAGCCGGTCCTCGGCAAAGGCCTTGCGGCTGAGAGCCGCCGATTCCACGAAATTGTCGAGTCTTGCCAGCGCGTCGCCTGCCTCGTCTGGCACAGACGTCTCTGCCTGTGCGCGGGCGGGCGCGGGCCGTTCGATGCCGGTCTGCTGGAGGGGAACGCTGTTGGCGCCGACGATCATCTGAGTGGAAATCCTTCCTTGCAGCCAAAGTCAGCCCTTCGCTGCCAGTCTAGGCCTCAAATCCTAACCATTGATTGATTGATCTGTGTGCCGGCGGCATTGGCCTTTTCATTTGGCCGAATCTCTCTAAAACGATGCTGATTACCGGAGCCAGTCCCATGACCCAACAGCCAAAACCGGTTGCCGATCTGAGCGAAGCCGAGGCGAAGGCCGAGCTGGAGCGGCTTGCGGCCGAAATCGCCCGTCATGACGAGGCCTATCACCGCAAGGACGCGCCACTGATCGCGGACGCCGATTACGATGCGCTCAAGCGGCGCAACCTCGCGATCGAAGAGCGGTTTCCGGCTCTCAAGCTGGCGGAATCTCCGTCTGACAAGGTCGGCGCCGCGGTGGCCGAAGGCTTTGGCAAGATCACCCACAAGGTGCCGATGCTGTCGCTCGACAATGCCTTTGCCGACGAGGATGTGCGCGACTTTGTCCATTCGGTCTACCGCTTCCTCGGGCAATTGCCGGACCAGTCGATCGCGATCACCGCCGAGCCGAAGATCGACGGGCTGTCGATGTCGATCCGCTATGAGGACGGCAAGCTGGTAAGCGCTGCCACCCGCGGTGACGGCACCACCGGCGAGAATGTCACCGCCAATGTCAAAACCATTTCGGAGATCCCCAACCAGTTGCCCTCAGGCGCCCCGTCGGTCGTCGAGGTTCGCGGTGAGGTCTATATGGCCAAGGACGACTTTCTGGCGCTGAACGCGCGCATGGAGGCCGAGGGCAAGCCGACCTATGTCAATCCGCGCAACACCGCCGCCGGATCGCTGCGCCAGCTTGACGCCAAGGTGACCGCCAGCCGCAAGCTCAAATTCTTCGCCTATGCCTGGGGCGAGATGTCGGAGATGCCGTCCGACACCCAGCACGGCATGATCGAGGTGTTTTCGGCCTGGGGCTTTCCGGTCAATCCGCTGACCAAGCGGCTTGCCAGCATCGAGGAGCTGATTGCGCATTACAACGAGATCGGGCTGGCCCGGGCCGAGCTGCCCTATGACATTGACGGCGTGGTCTACAAGGTCGACCGGCTCGACCTGCAGGCCCGCCTTGGCTTCCGCTCGCGCAGCCCGCGCTGGGCCATCGCCCACAAGTTCCCGGCCGAAAAGGCCACCACCAAGCTCACGGCCATCGACATCCAGGTCGGCCGCACAGGCGCGCTGACCCCGGTGGCACGGCTGGTGCCGGTCACCGTCGGCGGCGTCGTGGTCACCAATGCAACGCTGCACAATGCGGAGGAGATTGCCCGGCTCGGCGTCAAGATCAACGATCTGGTCGAAATCCAGCGTGCCGGCGATGTCATCCCGCAGATCCTCAAGGTGGTGGAATCGCCCGATGACGCGGTCGAGTTCGAGTTCCCCAAAACCTGCCCCTGCGAGCTCAAAACCCCGATCATCCGTGAGGAAACCGCCGGTGGCGTCGAGGGCGTGGTGCGCCGCTGCTCGGGCGAATTTGCCTGCCCGTTCCAGCGCAAGGAACATCTCAAGCATTTCGTTTCGCGCAAGGCCTTCGACATTGACGGGCTGGGCGAGAAGCAGATCGAGTTCTTCTACGACGACAAGACCCTGCCGATCCGCCAGCCGGCCGATATCTACACGCTGAAGGCGCGCGACGAGGCCAATGGGCTGCAGCGGCTGAAAAACCGCGACGGCTATGGCGAAACCAGCGCGCAAAAACTGTTTGACGCCATCGAAGACCGCCGCACCATCGCGCTTGACCGGCTGATCTTCGGCCTCGGCATCCGCCATGTCGGCGAGCAGACCGCCAAGACGCTGGCCCGCGCCTATGGCGACTGGGCCTCGGTGCACCAGGCGGCGGTGGCCATTGCGGCTGGCGACAAGGCGGCGATCGAGGAGATGGACGCGCTCGACGACATCGGCCCGGCGGTGGTTGAATCCATCGGCCGCTTCTTCGGCGAGCCGCACAATATCGAGATGGTGGACCGGCTCACCGAACAGCTCACAATCCTGGAGGCCGAAAAGCCGGCGCAGGATTCCCCCGTCGCCGGTCTCACCGTGGTCTTCACCGGTTCGCTCGAGAAGATGACCCGTGACGAAGCCAAGGCCATGGCCGAGCGGCTGGGCGCCAAGGTGGCAGGCTCGGTGTCGAAGAAGACCGATATCCTGGTCGCCGGCCCCGGCGCCGGCTCGAAGCTCGCCAAGGCGCAGGAACTGGGGGTCAGGACAATGGACGAGGACGGCTGGTTCGAACTGGTGGGGTAGGGGTTTGGAGAATGGTCCGGGGGCTCCACGTTACCGATATGACAAATTCTTACGATCTGAAACGCCGACTGTTAACGCTCGGCTGATACGCTTCGTGCACATGAGCAGAGCCGCGCAAACCGACCATCTGACACACAGCCAACGCGTCTATAATGACGCGCTTGAGACGGCGACGACGGATCGTGTCCTGCTGCCCGATCAGCTGCTGACACAGGACAGCGTGCTGTCGGACGCTCCCCCGGCATTCGGCGCTGTCTTTGACAGCTATTACTGGGCAGCCCATTCGAACAAGGCCCGCTCATGGATTCAGGCCGCTGCGGTCTTCAACCTGATCCTGATGCCGTTCGATTATCTGGTCAATCCATCGCTTCTGGTGGCGACGCTGGTGATCCGCGGCGTCATCGTCTCGGCCATCCTGCTCGGTCTCTACATCCTGTGGGGGCGACAGCGCCCGCGTTGGGTTCAGGGCGCGACACTGCTCGCAGTGTCCGTCACCATCATGCTTGAGGCCGGTGCACTGGGCGCATTGGGCGGGGTTCCGGTGTTTGAACGCTATCTGACGGCAGGGTTGTTTACAGTGGCGACGGCGGTGCTGTTCTTTCCGATCGAGTTTCGCTGGACCATTGCTGCAGTGGTGGTGGCAATCACTCTGCACGGCGTCATGCTCGCCATCGGACCTGTCGCTGATCCGGTCCTTGCGATGATGGTGAGCGGTTTTTACTGCACTGCGATCGTATCTTTCGCCGGCACGCGCAACGCGACACTGAGGAGCCAGTGGAAGAGTTTCAAGTCAAAAATCCGCGAGCTGCGCGACCAGGAAAGACTGACACAGCTCAATGCCGAATTGCAGCTGGTGGCCGATCTTGACCCGTTGACCGGGGTGCAGAACCGGCGCTCGGCGCAGAACCGGATCGACCGGATCTGGAACGATGCCACCGGCGCCGTGCCGGGTCTTGCCGTCCTGATGATCGACATTGACGACTTCAAGATTCTCAACGACACCTTTGGCCATGCGGTGGGCGACGATTGTATCACCGGTGTCGCGAACACGATCAGCAAAGCCGTTCAGGATGGCGACATCGTTTCGCGCTATGGCGGCGAGGAATTTCTCGTTGTGCTGCCGCGCACCACCGCAAGTGCCGCCCTCGCCATTGCCGAGCGCATTCGTCAATCGGTCGAGACGATCCGGTTGACGACAGACGGAAGTGACACCGGACGCCGGATGACGGTGAGCATTGGACTTGCCTCGCTGGACGGGGACCTGTCTCCCCAGAAACTGATAGACCGGGCCGACAAAGCGCTCTATCTCGCCAAGCACAGGGGCAAGAACCAGACCGTGATTTCTCCGCCGCGCGACCGAGAGAGCGAAGGTTCCGGATTGGCCCAGACACCAGAGCCGCGTGATGTTGCATAGCTGCTGTCTGGATGGGGCAGGGTCGTGCTCGCCGCCTAGCCCGCCCGCCTTCTGTCAGGGGAGGCGGAAAAACACGCTGGCACAAAGGCTTGGCGGATTCTGATTCAAGACTGATTCCGGCGCTTCATCCTGAATCTAATCCCGGCTCATGCTGCCTCTGGGCCTGACGGCAAGGCCAATGCGGCTGGTCAGCTCAGCGTGGCGCGCATGATGACGAACAGGAAACCGGCCAGCACGGCCGCCGCCGGCACGGTGATCACCCAGGCTGCGATGATCTGCAGGAAATGCGAGCGGCGCACCAATTTGCGGCGACGCTGTTCCTCGATCCGGCCCTTGACCGCGCCGGGCTCTGCCGGGTTGATGCGGTGGCGCGCGACATAGTCGGCCCGGCGGGTGGAGCGCTCGGTGTACCATTCGCGGAAAAAACCGACGCCGAACACAGCACCGACGGCAATATGGGTTGAGCTGACCGGCAGGCCCAGGCCCGATGCGATGATCACCGTGATGGCGGCTGACAGCGCCACGCAATAGGCCCGCATCGGGTTGAGTTTTGTGATCTGGTTGCCGACCATGCGGATCAGTTTCGGGCCAAACAGCAGCAGCCCCAGCGAGATGCCGGCGGCGCCGACAGCCATCACCCAGAGCGGGATCACCACCTTGGCGGCGACGTCGCCGAATTCGGCGGTGTGGACGATCGCCGCCAGCGGGCCGACGGCATTGGCCACGTCATTGGCGCCATGGGCGAAGGACAGAAGCGCCGCGGAAAAGATCAGCGGCAGGCCAAAGAGCTTGCGCAGCGACTGGTTGCGGTTTTCCAGTCCGCGCGACTGCCGGAGGATCAGCGGCCGCGACACCAGCCAGCTCAGCACGGCAACTCCAAGACCGATCAGCAGCGCCATGCCGAAGGAGATCTGGATCAGGGCCTTGACGCCCTTGAGCGACAGATAGGCGGCAAAGGCGCCCGACATGATGGCGATCAGCACCGGCACCCAGCGCCGGGCGGCCGCGATCTTGTCTTCCTGGTAGATGATGAAGGTCTTGATGAAGGCCAGGAACGCCGCTGCGATCAGCCCGCCGAGGAACGGCGAGATCACCCAGCTTGCGGCAATCGAGCCCATGGTCGGCCAGTTGACCGCGTCGACGCCGGCTGCGGCAATGCCCGCGCCCATGACGCCACCGACGATCGAATGGGTGGTCGAGACCGGCGCGCCGAACCAGGTGGCGAGATGGATCCACATCGCAGCCGAGACCAGTGCCGCCATCATCACCGAGATGAAGATCGCCGGATCGGAGACGGCGACCGGATCGATGATGCCCTTGGAAATGGTCGAGACCACGTCGCCGCCGGCAATCAGCGCGCCGGCGCTTTCAAAGACCGCCGCAATCGCCAGCGCCACGCCCAGCGTCATCGCCTGCGAGCCGACTGCCGGGCCGACATTGTTGGCGACATCATTGGCGCCGATGTTGAGCGCCATATAGGCGCCGATGGTGGCGGCGGCGATGATCGTCACCGAGCCCGGCTGGCCGGTAACGAAGACGGCGGCAATGACGGCGCACAAAAAGATGAACACCAGCGCCAGACCGGGGGTGACAAAGCCGCGATTGATCAGGCCGGTGGCCTCTTCCATGGTCGCGAACTTGTCGAGATCCTTGTCGAGTGTGGGCTTGCGGTAGGTCTCGGTCATTTTACGCACGGTCTCCCCGGTGGACGGCATGACGCGACGAAGGCCGGCGTTCTGACGGATCTTGGCTGTGATTGCCCCTTGTGGATGAACGTCCGCTGCAAATCCGTCAAGCCGGGCCCGCCGGTATCAACGGGTTTTATGCGCAATCCACCGAAATGGACACCGTGACCCCAAGATTTCAGCGTTTTCGGGCGATTTTATGGGTGTGGCGGCAGTTGTCAGCCGCGCACAAAAGCTCGATAAGGCGGGGGTGCGATGCCGCAATTGCGGTGGCGCGGGGCCATCCGGCCTGTATTGGAGGCAGCGATGAGCAGATTGTTCGAAGAACTCGATTACCGCCCGACGCCGATTGGCGCGCTGGTGCTCAGACGGCGGCGCGAGGCGCGGCTCGGCATCGACATTCTCGAGATCAAGCTTGGCGAAGAACACCTTATGTCTGACCTGTTCACCGCCTCGGAAATTGCCCTGGCCGATCTCGGCCTTTCGGCTTGCAAAGGCGAGGGGCTGGATGTGGTGGTCGGCGGCCTCGGCCTCGGTTTTACCGCCAAGGCAGCACTTGATCAGCCGCGCACCGGGTCACTGATCGTTGTCGAGTATCTCGAAGCGGTGATCGACTGGCACCGCACCGGGCTGCTGCCGCTCGGCCCGGACCTGACCGGTGACCCGCGCTGCAGGCTGGTGGAGGGCGATTTCTTCGCCATGGCCCGCGGTGACGGCTTTGACCCGGAGGTACCGGGCCGCCTGTTCGACGCCATCCTGCTCGACATCGACCATTCCCCCGATGCGCTGCTCGATGCCCGCAGCGAAAGCTTTTACCAGCCCGAGGGGCTCGAAAAACTCGCAGCCCACCTCAAGCCCGGCGGCATTTTCGGGCTCTGGTCCGACGCGCTGACCGACGACAGTTTTACCGCCCGGCTGGCCAGCGTGTTTTCTGAAGCCTGGGCCGAACCCGTCACCTTCCACAACCCGCTGCAGGACAAGCCGTTCACCCAGACGGTGTATCTGGGAAGGAAGGGGTAGGGGCTGTTGGTGCAATTCTCAGAGCTGGCGGTTCGGCCCTATGTATGTGCCGGCTGCTGTTCGCAATCGAGAAATTGGCACGATTTTCGGAAATCGCTCATATGTATCCGGCCTGTTGATCGGCTCGCGGGCCGTGGCCTTGATGGGGTTACGCACGCACCTTGGTCTCATTAGCGGATAGGTCTCTGAAGACCTAAAGGGCCGTCAGACTCTGGGGGCGTATCTTCTCCGTTCCATGCTGTCCTCTCTATCGCGAACTCCTTGGTGACCGTGGAAGGCGTCAGATCGCTTCCATGGCCGCGTCTTGTGGGGCATCGAACCGGGTGCCATTGCGCAGAATGCTCCAGGCGGTTCGAGCGAGTTTGTTGGCAAGCGCGATGGCCGCTTTGTTGCGCGGCATACGGGCTGTCGCCTCCGTCAGCCACGAGCCGAAACTGAAGTCGGACCATCGGTGTGGGCGCATCATAATCACTTTCGCCGCCTGCACGAACAACATCCTCAGATAGCGGCTGCCGCGTTTGGTAATCCGGCCGAGAATGGTGCGGCCACCGGTGCTGAATTGTCGGGGCACCAAGCCGACCCATGCCGCGAAATCACGCCCCCGGTCGAATGCCTCGCCTTTGCCGACGGCCGCGACCATCGCTGTCGAAATCATTGGACCGATGCCGGGTATTGTCATGATGTTGGCGCAGTTCTCTTCGGTGCGGCTGATCTCTTCGATCTCGCCAGAAACATCCTCGATCCGTTTGTCCAACCAGAGCCAATCGCCATAAAGACCAATCAGGATGCCGCGCATCCGAGGCGATATCTCATCCCGCCGCTGTTCGAGGATCGTCTCGAAAGAATTCTTCAGTGCCCGCAGCCCCGTCCTGACGGTGATGCCCTGTTCAATCAGAAAGGCCCGGATTTGGTTGATGGTGGCCGTGCGCCGCGAGACCAGCCGTGCCCGGACCCGGTGCAAGGCCTGAAGGTCGAGCTGATCCTGGTCCTTCTCAGAAACGGTCCGAAGGTTGGGCCGCAACGCTGCCTCTGCGATCGCCTCAGCGTCGTTGTAATCGTTCTTCTGTCCCTTGTTGAACGGCTTCACGTAAATCGCCGGGATGATCCGCGGCTCGAATCCCATGCCCCGCAGCGTTCGGCTGACAAAATGGGCGCTGAGGCAAGCCTCCATTCCCACGATGCAGCGCGGGAGTTGCTCAAAAGTGGTATTCAGGGCCAAGCGCTTGATCTGCTTGCGCATGACCAGCTGGCCGGACCGGTCGAACCCGACCAGGTGAAACGTATCCTTCCCGATGTCGATTCCGACGACGGCGAGGTCTTCGATGCTTCCTGTCTTCTTTGCACACATGGCTGCTTCTCCTTGTTGCGCGGTTGATTCCGGTTAAGAATAACCCAACGGTGAGGGGAGCAGCCGGCACATCCCATTAGCTGAAATTGATGCAATCCGCACCGAATGTCGGCAGTGAGCCCCTTTCGGAATTCACGGCATCTCGGGGAGTATCTTCCTACGGCATGGCTCTCGCTTCTTTAAGGAAGCGTTTCGCTATGCTCAGGTCATTCGCCTCGTTGCTGGCAGGTGCGGGCTTGCCCGTGAACTCGATATGCCCGCCTGATGGGTATTCGCGCGGGCCGAGGATCAGATGATCGACCAGGAACCGCGCCGATCGGTCCGGCGTGCTGACCCCTTCGGCAAATCCCGCCAGAAGCGGCATGATTCGTTTCCAGACAAATCGTACAGCTGCGTTCTGCTGGCGGGCAAGGCCGGTGCCGGGCATGAGGCCGGGATCGAAGCAATAGAAACGCACATCTGCGAATGCCGGTTCGGTGGCAGCAGCAGTGGCATGGTAGATCGCGCAGAGCTTTGACGTGGCATAGCGGTCCAGCGCGCGCGCCCTCTCGTCACGCTCCGGTCTTGTGCTTTCGCCCCTCATGGCGGCCGCGGCGGAGGTGAAATCCGCGCCGGCGAACCCCGCATGGCGGGCGAGTTTGTTGGCCGGATCATGCGTTCCACTTCCGATGGTGATGACGACCGCGCCCGGTTCCAAATGCTCGCTCAATTCATCGGCAAGCAGCAGGTGGCCCGCCACATTGGTCGCGAAGGTCTCGTCGAGACCGTCGGCAGTCAGCTTCTGCGGCCCCAGAATCTGAAGCCCCGCGATGCAGGACAGGGACGCGATTTTCCGTCCGCCCAGCCGCTGTCTAACCTCGGACGCGAAGGCCTTGACCAGATCGGGCGAGGCCGTGTCGAGCCGCAGCGGGACAAGCTGGCCGGCTGGGACGACCTGTTTCAGGTCAACGGCATTGGCCGGGTTCCTTGCGCCGGCGACGATTTCGTCCCTCGTCTTCTCCGCCAGACGTCGGGCGACTTCCAGCCCCAGCCCCGAGGTTGCGCCCGTCATGACATGTATCGCGGCCATCATTCATCCTCTTCATGCGTTTGCAGAATAGGATGGAAATATAATACGAATTTCGTATTATTCAATATTCGTTTTTTGCAATCGTGGAAATGAGCCGGATCAAGGTGTCCTGATCTCCGCCCGAAAGCGCCTCGAGCATCATCCGGCAATGGTCCGTCTGAACATCGATGAGATTGGAGACATAGCTCTCTCCGTCCGGCGTAAGGCGAAGCGCGATAGCCCTGCGATCCTCTTCAGGACGCTCGCGGCGCAGATAGTCATGTCTGGCAAGCCTGTCGGTTGCCGAGGTGATCGTCGTCGGCGCAACCCCGAGGTGCCGCGCTATATCCGTTGGCCCGCACGCTTCGTGTGCTGACACATAGAGCATGACCTGCATGTCGATCTGGTTCAGGTGCTTGCCGCCCGAGACCTCTGATTCTGCGATCTTGAAACGCCGCATCAGGGTGTCAATTGCGGTGCGAAGGGCGGCCGCCTGGCTGTGGGTCGGTGTGCTCATGGGGAAGACTTATACGAACTTCCCATGATTTCCCAGAGATCGGGACGGCAAGCAGTAGAAGTTCCGGGCTTTGCTTCTGAAGGGTAAAGAGAAGCGCTTTAGCGAAACGAAAAGCGGCCGTCGCGGCTCAGATCGCCAACGGCGGCTTGGTCCGCTCAGCAGAGCTTAGTGCAATCTGCAGCCGACTTCCGCTCCCCGCCCAGATTTGCCGTGGAGCGCAGTGCAGCAATCAGCGGGAGGTTTCAAACCCCAGACTGCCGGCTTTCCTCCCTGCTTTTGGCCCAATCCCCCACCCCATCGTCCCGCTTCATCTAACCATCAAGCCTATTCAATTGACTGGTCAGTATCACTGACCTATCCATCGGGGCACAGGAGAGGTTCCATGTCCCCAACCCGGTCCGATTTTTACCAGGGTCTTCGCGACTCGTTGCCGATTGTTGCCGCTGCGGCGCCGTTCGGGCTGCTGTTTGGCACGCTGGCGGTGGACAATGGCTTGAGCGTCGGCGAGGCGGTGCTGATGAGTGCTACGGTGTTTGCCGGCGCCAGCCAGATGGTCGGGCTTGAGCTGTTCGACACCCATGTCGCGCCGTGGATCATCGTGCTCTCGGTGCTGGCGGTCAATTTCCGCCATGTGCTCTATTCCGCAGCGCTCGGCCGCCGGCTGGGCGGCATGGCGTGGTGGCAAAAGGCCATCGCCTTCTTCCTGCTCACCGATCCGCAATTTGCAGCGTCGGAAGCCCGCACCGACCGCAAGCTGCCGCTGACGCTGCCCTGGTATCTCGGCATGGGCCTGCCGGTCTATGTGCTGTGGATCATCGAGGGCTGGATCGGGGCAATGTTTGGCCGGCTGATCACCGATCCCGGTGCGCTCGGAATTGATTTCCTGCTGCCGATCTATTTTCTTGGCCTGGTGCTGGGGTTCCGCGCGCGGCCGGGCTGGCTGCCGGTGGTGATTGTCTCGGGCATCGCCTCGGTGCTGGGCTTTTACACCGTCGGTTCGCCCTGGCATGTCAGCCTCGGGGCGCTCGCGGGGGTGATTGTGGCGCTGATCCTGCCGCCGCCGCCCGCAGCACAGATCGAAGCCGTCGAGGTGACGCCATGAACGGCGACTTCTGGGGCGTGCCGGTCAATGTCTGGACGATTCTGGCTGCTGCCCTTGTGACCTACGCGACGCGGGCCGGCGGCTATCTGGTGCTGTCGCGGTTCAAGCGGATTCCGCCGCGTGTCGATGCGGCGCTCAACGCCGTGCCGGCCGCGGTGCTGACCACGCTCGTGGCCCCCTCGGTGGTCTCCAACGGCCCGGCCGAAGCGCTGACGCTGCTGATCTGCCTGCTGATCGGGCTCAGGCTGCCGATGATGGGCATGTTCGCCATCGGCTGGGTGGTGATCGTGGCGCTCAGGGCGACGGGCATTTAGCATTGGTCACATTTGGGGGGATGGTTTTGCGCGGTGGTTGTGTGCCGGTGCGCAGTCTGGACTGACAGAAGCAAGGGGCACGATAGCTGCTGCCCTGCCACTACAACACGGAGTTCAGCATGACCCTGCCAGCCACAATGAGCGGCGTCGTCCTTACCGGCCATGGTGGTCCCGAAATGCTTGAGTGGCGGGACAATCTGCCGGTTCCGGTGGCGGGCAAGGGGGATGTGATCATCCGGGTGGGTGCTGCGGGCGTCAACAACACCGATATCAACACCCGCACCGCCTGGTATTCGAAAGCAGGCGCCAAGGCCGACGATGCCTCCTGGTCGGGCACGCCGCTGACCTTCCCGCGCATCCAGGGCGCCGATGTCTGCGGCCGGATCGTTGCTGTTGGCGCAGGCATTGATGCGGCCCGCATCGGCGAGCGCGTGCTGATCGAGCCCTGTCTACGCGAGGCCGATGGTGAGAGCCTGCCGACACCATGGTATTTCGGTTCGGAATGCGACGGCGGCTTTGCGCAATATACCCGCGTGGCGGCGCGCCATGCCCACGCGATTGACAGCGGCTTGAGTGACGTCGAACTGGCCTCGTTTCCCTGCTCCTATTCGACGGCGGAAAACATGCTGACCCGCGCCTTTGTGCGCGAGGGCGACACGGTGCTGGTCACCGGCGCATCCGGCGGCGTCGGATCAGCAACCATCCAGCTGGCCCGCGCCCGCGGTGCCGAGGTCATCGCGGTCACCAGTGCGGCCAAGGCAAAGGACCTGATGCAGCTTGGCGCCACACAAACGCTTGATCGCAACGATGATTTTAAGGCCAGGATCGGCGCAAACAGCGTCGATGTCGTCATCGACCTGGTCGCAGGTCCGAAATTTCCCACCTTGCTTGAGCTGCTGCGTCCCGGCGGGCGTTATGCGGTTGCCGGCGCCATCGGCGGCGCCATTGTCCAGCTCGACATCCGCACGCTCTATCTCAAGGATCTCAGTTTCTTCGGCTGCACCGTGCTCGAGCCTGAAGTCTTCGGCAATCTCGTCAGCCGCATCGAGCGTCAGGAGATTGCCCCGCTGGTGGCCGAAACCCATGCCCTGCGCGACATCGCCACGGCCCAGCAGGCCTTTGGCGAAAAGGGCTATATCGGCAAGATCGTGCTCGTGGTGGACTGAACCCTCCGCCTCACAGCGCCCCGGTCGCAGCCTGCAGCCAGGCAAGCGCCGGATCGTCGGTCAGCAAGGGCGAGAGCTCGTCGCGCACCCTTGCGTGGTAGGCGTCGAGCCAGTCGCGCTCGACCTGATCGAGCAGGTCGGTGAGGACCAGCCGCTTGTCGATCGGGCACAGCGTCAGGGTTTCGAAACCGAGCATCGGCTTGTCGCCGCCGTCGATGTCGCGCGGCTCGTGCACGGTGACGAGGTTTTCTATGCGGATGCCGAAGGCGCCGTCACGATAATAGCCCGGCTCGTTGGACAGGATCATGCCCGGCAGCAGCGCCTGCGCGCCGCGGCGCGAGATCGATTGCGGGCCTTCATGCACCGAGAGATAGCTGCCGACGCCATGGCCGGTGCCATGGGCGAAATCGGCCCCGGCCTTCCACAGCGAGATACGGGCAAAGGAGTCGATGTCCATGCCGCGGGTGGCTTCGGGGAAGCGCAGCAGGCTGATCGCGATCATGCCCTTGAGCACCAAAGTGAAGAAACGCTTCTGCTCTTCCGGCACGTCACCCACGGCAATCGTGCGGGTGATGTCGGTGGTGCCGGCGACATATTGGCCGCCGGAATCGATCAGCAGCATTTCGCCAGACTCGATCCGCCGATTGGTCGCGGTGTTGACCCGGTAATGCATGATCGCCGCATTGGGGCCGGCGCCGGAAATGGTGTCGAAGGACAGCGCCTTGAGCGGCATCTGCATGCTCTCGCCGGTGCTGCGGCGAAAGTCCTCAAGCCGGCTGGCTGCGCCGATTTCGTCCACCAAACCGGCGGGCTGGTCGTCAAGCCAGGCCAGAAACCGCACCATCGCCGCGCCGTCCTGGCGGTGCACGCTGGCGCTGCCGGCAATTTCGGCGCTGTTTTTCACCGCGCGGGGAATTCGCGCCGGGTCGGGCGCACTCAGCACCGTGCCGCCTGAGTGCTCGATCAGCATCGAGACCGCATGCGGGGCCACCGCCGGGTCGACCATGATGGTGCCGCCGGTGCGGCCGAGTGCAGAAAGCGCCTCGTCAAAGCCCGAGGGCGGTTCGAGATCGGCCAGCTGGGTGAGATAGGCTTCCGCCTCGATGCCGGTCTTGCGCTTGTCGATGAACAGCTGCGGCCTGCCGTCTGCCGGAATGATTGCGCGCGACAGCGGGTGCGGGGTCGAGGGCAGGTCCTGGCCGCGGATGTTGAAGCTCCAGGCCACCGAGGACGGGTCGGCGAGAATCACCGCATCCGCGCCGGCCTTGCGCGCGGTGCCGGCAATCATCGCCAGCTTGTCCTGCGCCAGCGTGCCGGCATATTCGATCGGCTGCAGCGTCACGGTGCCCAGCGGCGGCTGCGGCCGCTCATCCCAGATGGCGTCGACCGGATTGCGCTCGAGAAACACCAGGCTGCCGCCGAGCTTGTCCAGCGCTGCCTCGAGCCGCGTCACTTCGCTTGATGGCCAGGTCCATGGATCGATGCCAAGTCTCAGCCCGCTGCGGCCTGATGCTTCGAGAAAGCCCGCCAGCGGTGTGGTGATCAGGTCCTCATAGGCAAAGACCTGGTTGTCGGTCTGGGTGCGGGCCTGCGCGGCGTAGCGGCCGTCAACAAACAGATGCGCCTGATCGGTGAGCACCAGCACCAGTCCCGCCGAGCCGGTAAAGCCGGTAAGCCAGGCCAGCCGCTCGGCGCAGGCGGGTACATATTCGCCCAGATATTCATCCGAGCGCGGAACCGCGACGGCGTCGACACCTGAGGCGTCAAAGCGCGCGCGCAGCCGTGCCAGCCGGCCGGCGGCCTGATCGGGGGAGGAAAGCACTTCGAAATTCTGGAACATCGCGGGGGTCCTGACGTCGTCAACTCAGCAGACCTTATAGCAAGCCGCGGCCGGATGGGGAGGTGCGGATCACAGTTTGCACCCCTGTTTCACCGACGGGCAGTGCCCATATTCGTGCTTTCAGGGGTCGTGCCTAAAAAGTTAACAAATTGCATCGCTTACGGCTTTCGTATGCGTTTTCTGCATAGCTGCACTGCAGCATTAATGCTGGCGCGGCGAGGATAAACACCTATCTTGTGGGTACAGGAGGAGTGAACGATCACTCAACCAAAGGGAAATATCAAATGTCCGGCAAATTCTTCAAAAACGCTCTCGACCGCATCGTCTCCGCCCGCGAACGCCAGGTTCGCCGCTATGTGAATGGTGTCCTTCTCGGCATGGACGACAGCCAGCTCAAGGCCCTCGGCCGCGACCGCGAAGACATCAAGCGCGAAGGCTCGCAGACCTACCTGTTCTAGGAACAGGCGTCTGCAGGCGGATCGTATCCGCGATCCAGATCGACTTCAAACGGCGCCTTCGGGTGCCGTTTATTGTTGTCTGCGCCGCAGTGGCAAGGTTGCCTATTTCAGGTGGATCGTCACCCAGCCGTTGCGCCACAGGGTTTCGACATGGCGCATGCCCTGCGTGTTGAACGCCGCAAGCACCTGCCAGCGCTGGCTGGCGAGGATGCCTGAGAGAATCACCGAGCCGCCGGGGGCGAGATTGCGCCTGATATCGGGCGCCATCCTCATCAATGGCCGGGCCAGGATATTGGCGATGATCAGCCCGAACGGCCCCGAGCGGGAAAACGCGGTGGAATGAAAGCCGGTGGCGGTGACGCAGTTGACCTGTGCCGCGCAGCGGTTGTGCCGGACATTGGCCGTGGCCACGCGGGTGGCGATCGGGTCGATGTCGGTGGCCAGGCACCAGACAGGCCCGAGCTTGGCCGCGGCAATGGCCAGAACGCCTGAGCCGGTGCCCAGATCCAGCACCGGGTCAACCCCGCGCAATCCGCGGGGATGGGCGCGCATCACTTTTTCGATCATTTCCAGGCAGCCCGCGGTGGTACCGTGATGGCCGGTGCCGAATGCCTGTCCGGCTTCCAGCTCGATGGCCAGGTCATTCGGCCTGACTGCGGCGCGGTCATGGGCGCCATGCACGAGGAAGCGGCCGGCGCGCACTGGTTTGAGTCCTTCAAGCGACTTGGCGATCCAGTCGGTGTCGTCATCAAAGACCTCAAGCTGCACCGGGACGCCGGGGAAGGGGCCGGCAAGGGTGTCGGCGATGCGGGCCTTGAGCTCTGGCTCGGCCGCGCCGTCGGCATAGACAGATGCCTCCCACAGCCCCCTGGCCTCGTCGACCTCCATGGTGGCGATCGGCAGGCCTTCATCCTCGAAAATGTCGTTGAGCAGATCCAGCGCCCGGCCGGCGCCGGCCTCGTCGGTGACGATGTAGTATCGGTGTTGGCTCACGATGGCTTGTGTCCTTCGTCATGTGTCGCCTGGCTGGCCAGCGTCTCTTCGGCCTTGCGGGCGGTCTTGCTGGCGGCCTCGGCGCGGGCATCGTCCTTGGGCAGGCCAAAGCTCAGGATCCGGTCATTGGGGCCAGGGGTGTTGGAGGATCCGGCGGCAAACACGATCATGCCCGAGGGCTTGACCCACAACAGGATCAGCGCGCCTGCCGGGCGCGAGGCCTCATAGGCGTCCCAGCCGAATTCATCGGTCAGGCGGGTGAGCTGGAAGGTCCAGCCATCAAGCAGCTTCTCGCGCAGATCGAGGAAGCCGACAGGCTCCTTGGTCAGCGAGCGTCCACCCAGGGTGAAGCTCAGCGCCTGGCGCGCCTTCTCGTCGGCGCGGCCGATCTGGTAGACATGGCTGCGGCCGAGTTCCGGCCCGAAATCGGTGCAGACCAGCGCATTGTAGGCGTCATTGTCCCCGGTGGCGATCAGGTTGGAGAATCGCTTCGGGTCGATGCTGTGATGGGCCGATTCCGACAACACCTCGCCGAAATAGACCGGGATATTGGCCAGCCGGGCTTCGGCCAGGTGGTTCCAGTTCTGGTCGGCCAGCATCACCGGAACCTCGGCTTCCTTGAGCTTGGCCGCAAGCGCGGTCGACCAGCGCGAGCCGCCGACGATCAGGATGCCGGGCTTGGAGGCCTTCTTCAGGCCTAGAAAACGCGCCAGCGGCGCCAGGCTGAAGCCGTGCAGCACGATGGTGGTGACCACCACGGCGAAGGTGAAGGCGACCATGCGGCCGGCATCCTCGACGCCATTGTCGGCCAGCAGCGCGCCGAACAGGCCGGAAACGGCAACGGCAACCACACCGCGCGGCGCGATCCAGGCGCTCAGCAGCCGTTCCTGGACGGTGGCGCCGGAGCGGATGGTGGCCGTCATGATGGCAATCGGCCGGATCACGAACAGCAGCGCAGCGACAAACAGGGCCGCACCCATGTCGAGCGAGCGGATGTCGGCAAGGCTGAGCGAAGCGGTGAGGATGATGAAGACACCCGAGACCAGCAGCGTTGTGACGGTCTCCTTGAAGCGGCGCATGTCGGTCAGCGAGGCGATCTCGGCTGTTGGCCAGCACCATGCCCATGACGGTGACGGTGAGCAGGCCGGATTCCTCGAGCAGCATGTTGGTGGCGGCGTAGCTCGCCACCACGGCGGCGAGCAGCACCGGCGCCTTGAGAAATTCGGGCACATGGCCGTGGACGAAGGACCAGACGATCAGCTTTGCCGCGACATAGCCGCCGATGATGGCGGAGGCGAAGCCGACCACGACCAGCATGACCAGATTGTCGGCCTCGTGCACCCCGATGTAAACCAGGATGCCCTCGAAGGCGACGACCGCGAACAGGGCGCCGATCGGATCGTTGACGATGGCTTCCCAGCGCAGCAGCGAGGCCGGCCGCGCGTCGAGCTGCGACTGGCGCAAGAGCGGCATGATCACCGTCGGGCCGGTGACCACCAGAATGGCGCCGAGCACGATTGCCGTCGGCCAGCTCAGCCCGCCGATGTGATGGGCGGCAAAGGCCGCCATCACCCAGGTCAGCGGCCCGGCATACATGATGATGCGCCGCACCGCGGTGGAAGTCTCGCGGATTTCCTTGAAATTGAGTGTCAGCCCGCCTTCGAACAGGATGATGGCAACGGCGATCGAAACCATCGGCCGATAGACCGCGCCGAAATCGGCCGCCGGATCGAGAAAGCCGGTTGCCGGCCCGGCGATGAAGCCGGCGGCGAGCAGCAACACGATGGCCGGCAGCTGCAGCCGCCAGGCAAACCATTGCGCGGCGATGCCGGCTGCGCCGATCACGGCCAGTTTGAGAACGATGTCATCCATGTCAGTCCCCCGTCGCGCCGCGCCCCGGCAGCTCAAGCTTCGCGTATCGTTCTATTGAACGTCCGCGAAACGCTGTAAAGCGTTGAAATGGGGCGCGCGGGTAAAAGTTCCACCCTTATGGTCGCAACGGGGCCGGGCCTAGAGCAGGTTTTCGAGCTTGCTGACAGCGGTTTCCGGGTTTTCGCCCCAGGCAATCGTGCTCTTGAACCGGCCTTGCGCATCGAGCAGGAACACCGATGCGGTGTGGTCCATGGTGTAGTCGCCCTCCGGGTCGGCGGCGTCAATCGGCACCTTCTTGGCGTAGATGTTGAAGCCCTTGACCACCTCGGCGATCTTTTCCGGCGGCCCGGAAATGCCGGTGACCCGGTCGGTGACGCCGGCCACGTAATTGCCCAGCAGTTCGGGCGTGTCGCGTTCCGGGTCGACGGTGATGAAATAGGCGTTGATCCTGTCGCCGTCGGGATCGACCTGCTTGAGCCAGCCATCGAGCTCGTAAAGCGTCGTCGGGCAGACCTCCGGACAATGGGTGAAGCCGAAAAACAGCGCCGAGGGCCGGCCCTGGAAGGCGGCTTCGGTGATCGGTGCGCCCGACTGGTCGACCAGCTCGAAGGGCACGCCATAGGGCTTGGCGGCGATCTCGTTCTCGGTCATCTGCCATTCATAGGTGAGCCAGCCCAGCACCACCGCAAACGCGGCGATCAGGGCCCAAAGGGCAATGCGAATGGCTTTCATCGAAATCTCCAGATTGGCGGCCCTGCAGCACCGGGCCAAGGCGCGGGGCATGCGGGACCTGCCGTGGTCAGGTCAAATCAGAGGCACCACGCCAGACCATTGGCCACAAGCGCGTTGAGCAGCGAAGGTCCGTTGGCCTGCCAGGCGGCAAACAGCACTCCGGTCACCACCGCTGCAAAGACAAGGCCCAGGGCGCGGACAAACACGCCTTTGAAGGAACTCGAACGCGGTGGATCTGCGGGCACCATGGTCATGGCTCCTATCTAGCGCGCCGGAAGAGCAATGCCAAGCGACCCGGGCCCGCCCGGCCGCCGACGCGCGCATGTGACGCAGGATTTTCTGCCATCCGCGTCCTATCTTCCATTTGTCGCCCACCGGGACCATATGCGGGTGAGACGCGCAATCGTGGTACGTCGGGAACCGACCCGGCGCTGCGGCGTTCACGACACAAGGAGATTTTACATGCTTATTGCCAAAACCATCCATTCGGCGTTTTCCGCCGGTCTTTTTGCCGCCGCCGTTCTGGCCGCCCCCATGCTGGTGACACCGGCGCAGGCCGAACAGGTTGGCGAGGTCGGCGTCGACTGGCTCGGCAATGACATCCTGATCGACGCGGTCACCGACCCGGAAGTGGCCGGCGTGACCTGCCACGTCGCCTATTTCGACCGCGGCGTCATTGACCGGCTGCAAAAGGGCAACTGGTTCGAGGACCCGTCCAATGCTTCCATCGCCTGTCGCCAGACCGGCCCGATCACCATCAAGGACATCGATCTCGATGAGGACGGCGACGTGGTGTTCAAGGAATCGCGTTCGCTGATCTGGAAGTCGCTGGTGGTGCGCCGGATCTACGACAAGGCCAATGACACGCTGATCTATCTGGTCAATTCGCAGCAGGTCCAGGACGGTTCGGCCAAGATGAACATCTCCACCGTGCCGCTCTACGGCCAGGACGTGACGTGGGAAAACGGCAAGCCATAAGCTTGCCGCGATCGTCCGGTTCGCAATCGCCGGACGAATGCTCCGGCCCGGGCCTGCCGATTTTCGGTACGGGGCTTGTGCGGACTTGCAAAACCGTGAACATTTCCTGCTTCAGGGAAGCCGTACTGCCGGTTCATCGCGCAGAGCTGCATGGCTGATGGCAGCGGCAGGGTGATATAGCGGCGCGGTTCTTGAGCCAGGAGATCGCGTGGACAATCACAGGCTTGACAATGCATATGCGCTGCCGGTGCAGGAGGTGGCCCGCCGACTTGAAACCGATCCTGCGACAGGCCTCGATCCGGCCCTGATCAGCGCAAGATTGAAGACCTGCGGTCCCAACCGCTTGCAGCGCCAGAAGACCAAAAGCCCCTTTGTCATTCTGGCGCGCCAGTTCAATTCGATCATCGTCTGGCTGCTGGCGGTAGCCGCCGCCATGTCGTTCCTGTTCGGGGATATCGCTGAGGGGGCGGCGATCATCGTGGTGCTGGTGATCAATGGAGCCATCGGTTTCGTCACCGAACTTCGCGCGGCGCGGTCGATGGAAGCGCTGATGCGTATCGCCGAGGTCAGGACACGGGTGCGCCGGGGCGGCCGGGAACGGATGATCGACGCGCAGGAACTGGTGCCCGGCGATGTGGTGATCCTCGAGGCGGGCGATATGGTGACCGCCGATCTCAGGATCAGCCAGGCGTCCAACCTGCAGGCCGATGAATCGGTGCTGACCGGCGAGTCGGCGCCGGTGCTGAAATCGGTCGAGCCTGCCGGCCGCGAGGCGCCGCTGGGCGACCGCTCCGGCATGGCCTACAAGGGCACCGCCATCACCCAGGGGACGGGGGAGGGCCTGGTCGTCGCCACCGGTATGAGGACCGAGATCGGCCGCATCAGCGATCTTGCCCAGTGGCGCCGAAAGCGAGGCGCCGCCGCTGGAAAAACGGCTCGACAAGCTCGGTCACCGGCTGGTCTGGCTGACCTTGGTGCTGGCCGCACTGACCATCGGCGCCGGCATCCTGCGCGGCCATGATGTGATCGACATGATCCAGACCGGCGTGGCGCTGGCGGTGGCGGCCGTGCCCGAAGGCTTGCCGGTGGTCGCCACACTCAGCCTGGCCCGCGGCATGTGGCGGATGAACCGGCGCAACGCGGTGATCAGGCGGCTGTCTTCGGTGGAAACGCTGGGCGCCACCACGGTGATCCTGACCGACAAGACCGGAACCCTGACCCAGAACCGCATGACCGTGGTGCGCTACCTGCTCGAGGGCAGGGACGTCGATTGTGACGGCGATGGCGCAGGCAAGCTCGACGCCGCGCCCGACGATCCGCTGGGCTGGGCGGTCCGCATCGGGGCGCTGTGCAACAATGCCGAGCTGGGCGACGGCCAGGCGGATGGACGCGCGGGCGATCCGATGGAACTCGCGCTGCTGGCGATTGCCGGCAGGGCCGGGCTCACCCGCGCCGGTCTTCGCAAGGCCCGGCCCGAGATCCGGGAATATGCCTTCGATCCCCAGACCAAGATGATGGCCACGGTCCATGCCGATGGCGCGGGCTTTCTCGTCGCGGTCAAGGGCGCCCCCGAAGCGCTTATCGATCACGCGACGGCCGTGCTCGCTCCGGACGGGGTGCGGACCCTTGACGATGCGGCGCGGCAGGCCTGGAAACAGCGCAGTTCGGCCGCTGCGCGCGAGGGGCTGCGGGTGCTGGCGCTGGCGATGAAACATCTCGATCGCGCCGACGGCGCCCCCTATGCCGATCTGACGCTGGTGGGGCTTGTCTGCCTGCTCGATCCGCTGCGTGACGATGTCGCCCCGGCGATCCGGGCCAGCCGCGCGGCGGGCGTGCGGGTGATCATGCTGACCGGCGATCATGCCGATACCGCCGCCACCATTGCCCGGCATGCGGGTCTCGGTGATGGCGAGCTGACGGTGATCGAAGGCCGCGAGCTTGCCGGCATCAGGCCTGGGGGTATCAGCCCGGCGATGCGCGCGCGGGTGCTGGCGGCCGATGTGTTTGCCCGGGTGGCGCCGGAAACCAAGCTCACGCTCGTCTCGATCTATCAAGAGGCCGGCCACGTGGTGGCGATGACCGGCGACGGCGTCAATGATGCGCCTGCGCTGAAGAAGGCCGATATCGGCATTGCCATGGGCCAGCGCGGCACCCAGGTCGCCCAGGAGGCGGCGCATATGGTGCTGCGCGACGACAAGTTCGCCACCATCCTGTCGGCGATGCGCCAGGGCCGGGTGATCTTCGGCAATATCCGCAAATTCGTCGTCTATCTGATGTCGTGCAATGTCAGCGAGGTGCTGGTGGTCGGCGTCGCCGTCGGCGCCGGCCTGCCGATGCCGCTGCTGCCGCTTCAGATCCTGTTCCTGAACCTCGTCACCGATGTGTTCCCGGCCTTTGCGCTCGGCCTGGGCCGGGGCGACGCGAATGTCATGCGCAAGCCGCCGCGCGATCCGGCCGAGGCGCTCATGGACCGGCCGCGCTGGGTTCTGACCGGCGTGCTCGGCGCGGCGATCACGCTGGCGACGCTCGGTGCCTTCGTGACGGCGCTGGTCTGGCTCGAGCTCGATGCGGGTCCGGCCGTCACGGTGGCGTTCCTGACGCTGGCCCTGTCGCAGATGTGGAACGTGTTCAACATGCGCGATGCCGATTCCGGCCTGCTGGACAATGATGTCACCCGCAACCGCTATGTCTGGGGTGCGCTGGCGCTGTGCCTGGGGCTGATCGGACTGGCATTGTGGCAGCCGGCGCTTGCCGATCTGCTCGGGCTGCCCGATCCGGGTGCGCCGGGACTGCTGCTGTCGGCGGTGGCAAGCCTGGTGCCTCTGGCACTTGGGCAGGCCTGGCTGATCCTGGCGCGGCCCGGCACGCGATGAGGGCCGGGTCGTCGGCAAACCTGTCCTACAGGACGCGTGTCCGGTGAACCAGTTCAATGCCGGCAAGGCCAAGCTCTGCCTGCACCTCGCTTGTTCTGCCCGACGCGGATCATTCGCCTTGGGGGACGAATACAGCTGTGCTGATGCGAGAGGATTTGATAGAGCAAAACAATGGCGATCAGCTTGAATATCTTTTCGTTGGTTCTGGTCCCGCTGGTCTATGCCGTTGGCGTGATTTTTGCGTTTGTTGCAATTTCACAGGAGCGCAGCAGCCAGGGGGCGGTGGCCTGGACCGTCGCCCTGGTCGCGATGCCGTTCATATCCGTTCCGCTTTTTGTCGTTTTCGGAGGATGGCGGTTCAGTGGTTATGTCAAGAAATTTCGAACACAATTGGCGAAGACGCCGATAAACAGGGATTTGCTTCCGAATATTCCGCGCCTGACAAAAACTGAGTTGGGCGCGATGCAGGTCATCGAAAAGCTTGCGCGGTTTCCGTTTACCCGAGGCAATGAAGCCGACCTCTTGGTTGATGCCGAAGAAACCTATGCGGCACTTTTTCAATCGATAGATCGCGCGACGCGCAGCATATTGATGCAGTTCTACATCATAAATGATGATGATGCGGGCCGGGATTTTGCACAACACCTGATCAGTGCGGCAAAGCGCGGGGTTGAGGTCCGGTTGCTTTATGACGAGATCGGTTGCAACAGGACCCCGGAGGCGTATTTTTCGAGGCTCAGAAGCGCCGGAATATCGGTTTCGCCATTTGGAAGCGCAACCAGGATGGGGAAACGGTTCCAGATAAATTTCAGGAACCACCGGAAAATTGCAGTGTTTGATGCTCAAATCGGGTTCACCGGAGGGCTCAACATTGGTGACGAGTATCTTGGCAAATCAAGAAGGCGCCAAGCATGGCGGGACACCCATCTTCGATTTGCGGGCCCGACAGTCAAAGCCGCGCAATTCTCCTTTCTGGAAGATTGGCATTGGGCAACCAGTGAGCAGCTTGAGCTCGATTGGTCGATACCGGCGATACAGAATGATGCAAAAACCGCTCTGTTTCTGGCCACAGGACCTGCAGACAAGGATGACACGTTCAAACTGTTTGTGGTTCAGGCAATAAATGCCGCGCAGGAGTCGATCTGGATTGCCACTCCCTATTTTGTGCCGGATGAGGAGGTGATTACCGCCCTCCATCTGGCGGTGATGCGAGGGGTCGAGGTTCGGTTGCTGGTGCCCGAATTCAGCGACCACTGGATAGTCGGACTGGCTGTTCATGCCTGGATCGACCGCGCACTGAGCAATGGAGCAAAGGTGCATCGATACCAGCCTGGCTTTATGCATCAGAAAGTCATTCTGATTGACGAGCGGCTTTCTTCCGTGGGGTCAGGAAACATGGACAATCGTTCATTTTGCCTCAATTTCGAAGCCAGCTTGCTTGTCCTGGATGAAGAGTTCGCGCAAAAAGTAAAATCAATGCTGCAGCGTGATTTTCAACGTAGCGAACCGATGCCGGCCGGCCATCTTGCCAGTCGCCCGCTTCTGTTCCGATTGCTGGTCAATCTGGCGCGTCTCGCATCGCCACTGTTGTAATCAGACCTGCTGCAAATACCTGCCTACGGGTCCAACAGCTCGAATTCTGTCTTTACAGGCAGATGATCGGATAGCCGAACGTTCAAAACCTCGGCTTTGTGGCATTGGATCGAGTTTGAAGCAAAGATGTGATCGATATCGGAATTGGGCTTCCAGGAAGGGTAAGTGTTTGTCGAATTTCCGGTAATCAGGTCAAGTCCGGAGCTATTGGCAAAATCCTGCATCCAGGGGCGGTCCGAGCGGCAATTGAAATCGCCTGCCAGGATGGTCCTTTGCCGCCCATGCAACACTTCCCTGATCAGTTCCAATTGCCTGACCTGCATCTTGGCATAGAGGCTCAGATGGGTGTTCGCAATTGTATGGCCCTGTATTGTGCAGACCAGAAGACCGCGGCCTCTCATTCTTCCGGGCAACCGGTATTCTTCAATCTCGTCAATCGGATAGCGCGAAAAAATTGCATTCCCGTGTTGCGAGATCCCGGGTATTACCCTGGTTGTCTGTGACGCGCCAAACTGGAAGCGGGATATTTTCTTCAACGCATCGTATTGCGATGAAAAGCCGCCCCGCCTTCCTCCCAGATCCAGTTCCTGCAGACAGACAATATCGAAGCCGGAAATAAAGCGGCCAATCCTTTTCAAGGTCCTGTCTTTTGCCGGGCTGTGCGCAATCTGTTTTCTGATTCCGAAAAGGTAATCGCTGTAGTGCCGGCTACCGATGCAGGCCTGAATGTTGTAGCTCAGCAGTTTCATTCCAGTCAGGGCCCGTCGCATATAGGGGAAATATCGGAGCAGCCAGATCATCGGGGCACCGGTTCGATTGCGGGGTACTTAAGCGGCATGCTCTGGGTGTTGCAAGCGGTGGTGCCGGAATAGCTGCTTCCTGGTCTTGTCGTCGTCTCTCAAGCTGGCTCTGTCGCACCGGAACAGACGTCGGCTGGGGTGCTTGCCCTTTGCCTCGGGCTGATCGGCTCGGCGTTGGTCCAGGGCCGCCTGAACCGCGTGCCAATGGATGATTCGGGAGCGGCTGGCTGAGTCCTTGATGCATTCCGGTGCGGATGAAGGGTGGGACCGGACCGGCGGTTTGCGACGCCGGTCCGGCTTCTGCTTTGGCTTCAGAGAAGCCAGGGTTGACGCCTATTTGATGTTGAAAACCCGTCTTGCATTGTCTTCGTAAAACGCCTTCAGCACGGCCGGTTCGACCGGCATGTTGTCGAGCAGCGCGGTCTCCTCAGGCACATATTGCCAGGGGTAATCCATCGCATACATCACCCGGTCGGCGCCGATGACGTCCTGCACATACATGATCGGCTTGGGGTCGCCCACGCCCGAGGATGTGTAGTAGAAATTCTCGCGCAGATATTCCGACGCCTTGCGGTTGAGCGGCTTGGCGCCCTCATAGCGGTTGGAACGCGACAGCCGCGTATGCATGAAGTCGATGCGGTAGAGCCAGAACGGCAGCGCCTCGCCGGTATGGCCGAGCACGATCTGCAGTTTCGGGAAGCGGTCGAACAGGCCGGAGACCAGCAGCCGGAGTGCATGCAGCCCGGTTTCGCAGGAAAATCCGTAGACCGCCGCATCCAATCCGCGCTTGAGGAAGGGGTCGAGCATCTGCGGCGAGGGCGTGTTGGGGTGCAGATAGATCGGCACGCCCAGCGCTTCGGCCGCCTCGAACACGCCCCAGTATTTCTCGTCGTCGAGATAGGTGCCCAGCGTGTGGGAATTCAAAATCCCGCCCTTCAGGCCCAGCTTGGTGACGCCGCGCTCGAGTTCCTTGGCCGCGTTGACCTCGTCAAGCGGAGAGAAGGCTGCCAGACCTGTGAAGCGGTCGGGGTGGCGGGCAATGCCTTCGGCCAGTTCGTCATTGGCGCTGACGGCCAGGCTGTGCGCTGTTGCCGGATCGAAGATCTGCACGCCGGGGGAGGACAGCGCCAGCACGGCGATATCGACGCCGGCGGCATCCATGTCGGCCAGCCGGGTGTCGCCAAGGCTGACGATGCGGCGGTTTTGCGCCTGGGCGATCTCGTTGTCGCCGGAATAGAACCCCCACAGCGAATGAAAGCCGGGTTCGCCGATGTTCTTTTCGCGGATTTCCTTGCGGTAGAGCTTGAGGATATCTTCGGGCAGCCAGGCCTCTTCCGTGGCGATGCGCTTGTAAGGCGGGTTCTGGGTTCTCTCGGTCATCTGAAACTCCGTTGGTTGTAGAGGATTAGGCGGGGTGCGGCGCGTCGGGCAGCATCCGGTTCGACACCAGCACCGCGCCGAGGCCGAGGATTGCAGCCGTGATGGCGACCGGGTGGTCGGGTGCAATGACGGCGGTCAGTCCGCCCAGCGCCAGAGCTGCAAGCCCGGCGGCCCAGCGGCGGAGTCCGCCGCCAAAGGCGGAACGGCGGGCCAGCACCTCTGCCAGGAAATGTCCCGCGGCATAGACGGTGAGGCAGGAGATGCCGATCTCGAACCAGCTGCCGTCAAACAGCAGCGCCGAATTGAAGGCGAAGACAAAGGGCAGCAGATAGGCGACGGCGGCGAGCTTCACCCCGGTGGTTCCGGTCTGCCACATGTCGCTGTCGGCGATCGATGCCGCCGCATAGGAGGCGATCGCCACCGGCGGCGTCAGCATCGACAGGAGACCGAAATAGAAGATGAAGAAATGCGCCGAGATTGCCGGAATGCCCTGCGCGATCAGCGCCGGCGCCAGCAGCACAGCGACCACCACATAGACGCCCGATGTCGGCATGCCGACGCCCAGCACGATGGCGATGATCGCGGTGACGGCAAGCAGCGGCAGCACCCCGCCGAATTCGGCAATCCGGCTCAGCGCCAGGGTCAGCGCAAAGCCCAGCCCGGTGATGTTGATGGTGCCGATGATGATGCCGGCAACGGCGCAAACCAGCAGGATCGGGATCAGGGTTTCCCCGGCGCGCACCGCGATCTTCGGGATCAGCCCCAGCCGCTCGGCGCCGCGCGGGGCCATGACCAGATGCAGCGCATAGGCGGCGGCAGCCGCATAGAGCGCCGACTTGCCCGGCGCATAGCCCAGGAAGAACAGGAAGTAGATCAGTGCGCCGAGCGGGAACAGCAGCGGCCAGCTCTTCATCAGCGCATCGCCGATCTTCGGCAGGTTTTCTTTTTGCTCGCCGGTCAGGCCATGGGCTGCGGCATAGCGGTCAACCTGGCGGTAGAGCAGCAGGTAATAGAAGATCGCCGGCAGCAGGGCTGCAAGCACAACCTCGGCATAGGAGATCTGCAGGAACTCGGCGATGATGAAGGCGGTGGCGCCCATCACCGGCGGTGCGATCTGCCCGCCATTGGACGCGACGGCCTCGATGGCTGCGGCATAGCGGGCCGGAAAGCCGGACCGCTTCATCATCGGGATCGTCACCACGCCGGTCGACATCACATTGGCGACGGTGGAGCCCGACAGGGTTCCAAACAGCGACGAGGCGAGAATGGCGACCTTGGCCGGACCGCCGCGGCGGTGGCCCATGGCCGCCATCGCCAGCCGGGTCAGCAGCTCCGAGCCGCCGACGGCGTTGAGCACCGCGCCAAAGACGATGAAGCCGAGAATCTGCGTGGCACCGACATTGAGCACCAGGCCCGGAATGCCGTTGGTGTCGTTGTAGAGATAGAGCAGGTAGCGGGCCGGCTTGAGATAGGCCGCCTCGAAAATGCCGGGGGCGAGAAAGCCGATGAAGCCGTAGACAAGGAAGGCCGAGCACAATAGCGCCAGAACCGCGCCGCAATAGCGCCGGGTGGCTTCCAGCGCGCCGGCAATGGCAAACACCGCCGGCACCCATTTGTGCGGGCCGCGGTCGACCGGATCGAGCAGCCAGACATCGTAATTGCGCGCCAGCCACCACCAGCTCAGCATCGCCACCAGGCCGAAGGCCAGATCCAGCCATTGCGGCAGCCGCGGCAGCGGACGGGTGGCGATCCCGGCCAGCACGCCGAGGCCGAGAATGAAGGCGAGATACTGCTCGGTGAGCCAGACCTGGCCGATCCACCGGGGGGCATCGAGCATCCACAAGATGCCGACGACAGGCAGGGATGCAGCGACATGGGCGGCGCGCATTGGGGGTCTCCCTCAGGTGATGAGGCGGGCGAAAACGGGTGGGGCGACCGGCCCGATGGTCAGGCCGGTCGTCAGCGTCTGCGGTCAGTTGGCCAGCGAGGCCTCGAGCGCATCGTTTTCATCGGTCCACATGCCGCGTTCCTTCCAGAACGCCACGGCGCCGGAATGGTAGGGCGCGGTGTTGGTCGGGGCCGAGAGCATGTCCTGGGCGCCACCACGCAGCGGCGGATAGTCTTCCTGCAATTGCGGGAAGGCCTCGTAGAGCGCGCCGAGAATGGCCTGCACCTCTTCATCCGACGTGTCGGCGCTGGCGGTGAGGTAGATGTCGAATGCCGAGACCACCACCGGATCGGTGATTTCCGGCATCCGCGGATTGGCATTGACGGTCATCGGGTAAAGCCCGGGCAGGCGCTCGTCGAAGAAGGCCTTGGTGGCGTTTTCGCCTTCCAGCGTCAAATAGCGGATACCGCCGGGAATGCCGGCATTGGCCTGCTGCACCATCGGAATGCCGATGGCGGCGGAAGTGGCGTCGAGCTGGTTCTCGGTCAGGCCCTCGAGCCCGGTCGTCAGGCCCGAGACCGTGACCTGCTCGACATCGTCGAGGCTCAGGCCGGCGGCTTCGAGCGTGGCGACATTGACCTGGCTGACGGCTGCCAGCGCGGCGAATTCGGTGACGGTGCGCTTGCCCTTGAGATCGGCGACCGATCGCATGTCGCTGTCGGCGCGGACGATGAAGGCCAGCCGCAGCGGCCATAGCCGCGCCAGCACCCGCAGATTGGCGAGCGGCTTGCTGTCGCCCGATCCGCTGTAGGAATCATTGATGTCGATGGACGAGTTCAGTCCCAGCGTCAGTTCTCCCGCCGAAATCAGCGGCAGATAGACCGAGGAGCCGGTGAAGGGCTGCACGGTGACCTGACGGCCGAGGCGGTCCTGCAGGGCTGCGGCCATGCCGCCGCCGATGGTGTAATAGAGCGAGCCCTGCGGGTTGGTTCCGATGGTGATGCGCGACTGCGCCGAGGCGTCAACGGCGGGCATTGCGAACGCGGCCGCGATGACGGCGGCGGCGATCACCTGTTTGAAATTGTTCAGCATTGTATCCTCCCTCTCCATGACGCTTCTGCGATGACTGGCGTCAGGAATGAACTGACGGTAGCCGAACATGCTTGATCTGAAAATGGAATTTTTATAAAACATTCATGAAGGAAACTAATATATCGAGTAATCCGATGTCTGTCTCCGCCCTCACACTGAAGCAATTGCGCGCCATCCTGCAGGTCTATCGCACCGGCCGGATCTCGGCTGCGGCGGAGGTGCTCAACGTCACCCAGTCGGCGGTCAGCGTGCTGATCCGGCAATCGGAGGAGGCGCTGGGGGCGCATCTCTTCGATCGCACGACGCGGACGCTGGCGCCCACCGATGCGGCGGAAATGATCATCGGCATGGTCGAGCGCATTCTCGATGATGTCGGCGCGCTGGAAGACACGGTCAGCGGCTTGGGCGATCTGACCCGCGGCCGCATCCGGCTGACCACGACACCGGCCACCGGCATGACCTATCTGCCGTCGGTGGTGCGCCGGTTCCGGCAGAATCATCCCGGCGTCAATCTGATGCTGGATGATTGCGCGCCCAACCAGTTCTTTGCCAATATCCGCTACGAGCGCGCCGATTTCGGCATCGGCACCGAGCCTGATGATCCCGACGTGTTTGACTGGCGGCCGCTGCACCAGGATCCGCTGCAGCTGATCTGTCCGGACGATCATCCCTTCGCCGCCCGCGCATCGGTGTCCTGGTCCGAGCTGCACGATGTGCCGCTGATCCTGTCGCGCAGCGATTACGGCGTGCGCAACCTGGTCGAAAAGAATCTCGCGCGTCTCGGCGTGCGGCAGAAGATGTCGGCCGAGGTGGCTTTTCTGGGCAGTGCCATCTGGATGACCTCCTGCGGCATGGGCATGGGCATCCTGCCCTCGCGCATCGCGGCTGCCAGCCGCATGGACGGCGTGCGCGCCGTGCCGCTGGTCGATCCGGTGGTGACCCGCCCGCTCGGCGTCGTCACCCACACCGCCCGCTCGCTCTCGCCGGCGTCCAAAGCTTTCATAGAAATGATGGCGGAGGATGTGGAAAGGGGCGGTGCGGGGTAGGGGGAAGACGGGGACGGTTTACTTTTCGCCATGTGTCGGCTGGCAGGTGCGGTAACGGCGCAACGTAAACCGTCCCCGAAATTTCAAAGGCTTTCGAGCATCATGGCCCTGATTCAGTCATCGTATTTCCGTCATGAAACGCCCCCACGTCGTCATCCTCGGGCTTGACCCGAGGATCCAAAACCAAGCCGGGACGCAATGTGGTTTGGGCTTGGATCCTCGGCTCGGAGGCCGAGGATGACGAAATGAGGAGGCCGAGGTTGACGACAGGAGAGAGCGGCGGATGATGGCGAAAGGCGGGCAAGGTCGTCCTCATCGCCGTCATCCGGAAAATGCTCATCATCCTCAATCAGATGTGCAAGTCAGGCCAGCCATGGAGGGGTACAAACGCACAAATGTCGTAACCTGAACCAAGACAGTCGCTGTCCCCTGAGTGCTTGTCGCTTCCGCCCCTCAATACCCCACCGTCGCCGATCCCGTCCGGCGCGGATCCGATGCCCCCAGCAGCAGGCCCTTGTCGGCGTCGACATGGATCGACTGGGTCGAGCCCATGACGCTTCCCACTGCAATCATGTGGCCCTTGGCCTCAAGTGCGGCCACCGTGTCGCGGCTCAGGCCGCCATCCTCGACGCGGATTTCATCCGGGAGCCACTGGTGGTGGATGCGCGCGGCGTTGGTGGCTTCGGCGACGTTCATTCCGTGATCGATCATGTTGGAGATCACCTGCAGCGTGGTGGTGATGATGCGCGAGCCGCCGGGGCTTCCGGTGACCAGGAACGGCTTGCCGTCTTTCAGCACGATTGTCGGGCTCATCGACGACAACGGCCGCTTGCCGGGCTCCACCGCATTGGCGTCGCCGCCGATCAGGCCATAGGCGTTGGGCACGCCGGGCTTGGCGGAAAAATCATCCATCTCGTTGTTGAGCAGCACGCCGGTGCCCGCCGCGGTCATGCCCGAACCATAGGAGAAGTTCAACGTGTAGGTGTTGGACACCGCGTTGCCGTCCTTGTCCACGATCGAGAAATGCGTGGTCTGGTCGCTCTCATAGGGCGCCAGCGTGCCCGGCAGAATCGTGTCCGACGGCGTGGCGCGGTTGAGGCTGATGCCGTCGCGGATTTTTGCCGCATAGGCCTTTGAGGTCAGGGCCTTTACCGGCACATCGGCAAAATCCGGATCGCCGAGATATTTCGAGCGGTCGGCATAGGCGCGCTTCATCGCTTCCGCCATCAGATGGATGGTGTCAGATGAATTGTGCCCGAGATAGCCGACCGGATAGCCTTCCATCACATTGAGGATCTGGATGATGTGGGTGCCGCCCGAGCTTGGCGGCGGCATCGAGACGATCTCGTGGCCGCGATAGCTGCCGCTGACCGGCTCGCGGATGACCGCCTTGTAGTTCGCCAGATCCTCTACCGTCATCGATCCACCGGCTTCCTGTACGGACGCTGCGATCTTCTCCGCCACTTCACCCTTGTAGAAACCATCGGGGCCTTCCGCCGCGATCTTTTTCAACGTTGCGGCCAGATCCGGCTGTTTGATGACGTCGCCGGGTTCGTAGAAGCTGCCATCTTCCTTGTAGAAGATCGCCGCCGAGGCCGGCCAGGTCTTGAGCCGCTTCTCCAGCGCCTTGAGGCTGTCGGCCAGATCGGCCGTGACCACAATGCCGCTCTCGGCCAGCCTGATCGCCGGGGCTGCGGCCTCAGCCAGCGTCATCGTGCCGTAGGTCTCGAGAGCCAGTTGCATGCCGGCGACGGTGCCGGGCACGCCGACGGCGAGACCATGAAAGCGCGACAGATTGCTGTCGGCATTGCCGTCGGCGTCGAGATACATGTCGCGGGTGGCACTCGCCGGGGCCATCTCGCGATAGTCGATGGCTTTGGTCTCGCCGGACTCGGCGTCATGCACCAGCATGAAGCCGCCGCCGCCCAGATTTCCTGCACGGGGCAGGGTGACAGCCAGCGCCAGCGCCACGGCGACGCCTGCATCCACCGCATTGCCGCCGTCTCTCAACACCTGCAGCCCGACTTCGGCTGCGACCGCCTCCTGCACCGAGACCATGGCCTCTTTCGCCCAGACCGGATGCACCGCATCCATCGAGCTGTAGATCGCCGCTTCCTGGGCATGGGCGGCAGCTGGTGCGAGAGCAAACAGGGCGGCGGAGGCGAGAGCGGCGAGGGGACGGATCATCGGGGAGGTCCTTTCAAGACTGTCAGCGCTGCGGACCAGGTCTCGCGGCGCTTGGCCAAGACATGTCCTCATCGAAAGCCACATCGGCCTCGGCGTCAACCCGCAATTGCAGCCTGGCCGGTGGTGCAGATCTGCATTGTGCGGCTGCGGCCGCCGTGGCCCTCCGCATGGGTGCCCTTTATCGGCCGGGCTTCGCACCCTATGTAAGGCTGATGATGCAACCTCGCTCTGACCAAGGCTGACCATGGCGTTCCCGGGAATAATCGGCGTCCTCGTGCTGCTGGCCGCCATCTATGGCCCGCAATACTGGGTCGGCCACACCATGCGCCGCCACGGCGCGCACCGGCCGGATTTTCCCGGCACCGGTGGCGAGATGGCGCAGCATCTGGTCGAGCGGTTCGATCTCAAGGGCGTCGGCGTCGAGGCCACCGAGGCGGGCGATCATTACGACCCGGAGACCCGCATGGTGCGGCTGTCGAAGGCCAATTACGATGCGTCGAGCCTGACCGCCGTGGCAGTCGCAGCCCACGAGGTCGGCCACGCGCTGCAACACCATCGCGGCGAAGGCGGGCTGGCGCTGCGCCAGTCGCTGGTCCGCATCGCCATGGTCACCGACCGGATCGCTTCAGTGTTCTTCATTGCCGCCCCGGTGCTGGCGATCCTGCTGCGGGCGCCGGCGGCCATGCTCGGCATGGCGGTGATCGGCATCGGCCTGCTGGCGATCCGCATTGTCGTGCATCTGGTGACGCTGCCGGTCGAATATGACGCGAGCTTCAACAAAGCGCTGCCGATCCTGCGCGAGGGCGGCTATCTCGGCGATCAGGACCTTGCCGGCGCGCGCAGCGTGCTCAAGGCTGCAGCACTCACCTATATCGCCGGTGCGCTGATGAGCCTGCTCAATCTGGCGCGCTGGGTCCGGATTTTGCGCTGAAGCCCTCTTGAATTTCCGGTGCGGTGAAGCATCTGCTATGATCCAGACATCACGAAAACGATCAACCGAATGATGCTGAGGGAGATTGCCATGACCACCAGACGCACCTTTATTGTTGGCGCCGCCACTGCCGGCGCCGTCACGCTGCTGCCATCGCTCGGCTTTGCGGCCGCGCATGCCGCGAGCTTCAACCTGATGGACGGCAAGATCGTCATCCACCCGGTCGAGCACGCCTCCTTTGTCATGGAGACTCCGGCAGGAACTCTCTATGTCGACCCGGTCGGCGAGGCCGGACTGTATGAGGCGCTGCCCAAGCCGGACCTGATCCTGATCACCCACCGCCATGGTGATCATTACAATGCCGATCTTCTGGCTGCCCTTGCTGACACGCCGATCCTGACCAATGCCGATGTGAAGGGCATGATGCCCGAGGCCCTGCAGGCGCGCACCGAGGTCATTGCTCCGGGCGGATCTGCCGAAATGCTCGGCATCCCGATCGCGGCGATTGCGGCCTACAACACGTCTGCAGACAGGCAGGATTTTCACCCGAAGGAGCGCGGCGATGTCGGCTTCATTCTGACGATTGACGGGACCCGCGTCTATATCTCCGGCGACACCGAAGGCACGCCGGAAATGCGCGCGCTGGAAAATATCGATCTCGCCTTTGTCTGCATGAACCTGCCCTTCACGATGGACGCCGAACAGGCCGCCGACGCGGTGGCGGAATTCGCCCCGGCCATGGCAATCCCCTACCACTATCGCGGCCGCGATGGCGGCACCCAGGACCCGCAGGTCTTCGCCAAGCTGCTGAGCGACGCCGGCAGCGCGACCGAGGTCAAGCTGCATGACTGGTACAATGGTGGTCTGGGCTGAGCCTTCACGGGTACTACCGCCTGATCGAAATAATTTCGGGTCCATGCTGCCAGCGTGGACCCGTTTTGCCGACGGGCACAGCGAACCCGGCCGTCCGCTGGTCGAAATGCCAATTTGCATCTTCCGCCCGGGAGCGTAGAAGGAGCTTCGCCGGGCACGAACTTTGCCGGCACGCCGATTTCTGACCCCGAAGGAATACCATTGACCACTCCCGATCATCTCGAAGAGCTGTTGAGCGCCACCAGGACCGCGTTCCAGAGCGGCGCCCTGGTCCGTCTCAAGCTCGGCGGCTATCACGGCACCGAGCCGGATCTGAAGCTGGCCGAGATCAAGAAGATCACGGTCAAGGCCGGTGACAAATACTCCTTCACCTGGCGCTACAAGACCCGCGACACCATCAAGAATTACTTCGAAGCCGAGGCGCTGGATCTGCTGCGTACAGCCTTGAGCGAAAGCTTTGGCAGCGCCCAGTTGGCGACCACCGATTTCGACCTGGATTTCGAGCGCCACGGCGCCAGGACCAAGCTCAAGCGCACCGAGGTGAGTGGCCGCGCCGCACCCTCGACCGATCACAACCGCACCAAGAACCGGCCGCTGGCCGCCACCGACAAGCCCTGGCTCAAGGCGCTCGGCATCACCGGCAAGGACGGCGCCGTGCGCCACAACGCCCAGGACAAGTTCCGTCAAATCAACAAGATGGTGGAAATCTTTGCGCCTTTGATTCAGGCGCTTAAAGTGGAGAGTCCGCTGATCGTCGACATGGGTGCGGGCAAGGGCTATCTCGATTTCGCGCTCTATGACTATCTCGCCACGGTCGTCTCCCACCCGGTGCGCATTGTCGGCGTCGAGATGCGTGAGCAACTGGTGAATGACGGCAATGCCACGGCGCGGAAATCAGGTTTTGGGGGCCTGAGTTTTGAGACCGGCACCATCATGGATTTCGACGCCAGCGGTGCCAATGCGGTGATTGCGCTGCATGCCTGCGATACCGCCACCGATGATGCCATCTTCAAGGGCATCCGTGCAGGGGCGGCGCTGATCGCGGTGGCGCCGTGCTGCCACAAGCAGATCCGCCGGCAGATGGCCGACGGCCATCCCGACCAGCGGCTCAACCCGCTGCTGCGCCACGGCATCTTCGTCGAGCGGCAGGCCGAAATGCTCACCGACACGCTGCGCGCGCTGCTGCTCGAACTTCACGGCTACCGCACCAAGGTGTTCGAATTCGTCTCCGACGCACACACGCCAAAAAACAATCTGATCGTCGCCGAATCCGACCTGCGCTCAGCCCGCGATCCCGACACCGTGCGCAGGCAGATCTCCGAGCTCAAAACCATGTTCGGCATCAGGCAGCATTATCTCGAAGGCCTGCTCGAGGCGTGATGGTGCTGCGGTCTGCCGCGTTATCTGAACAGTTGCAGGATCATGTTGGGTTGGAAATTGGCAATAGACAGCGCCTGGATCGCCAGCTGCTGTTGCACCTGCAGGGCTTTGAGCCGGGTTGATTCCTCGGCCATATCCGCATCCACCAGACGACCGAGCGCTTTCTTCGACACTTCAATCAGCTTCCTGGTGAAGGCTTCCTGCCTTTCGATGCCATTTGCCTTGATCCCAAGCATGGCATTGGCATCGATCAGATCCTTTTCCATGTCGTCCATGGCCTGGACCATGCCGCTCAACTCATCGGCGGTGGTGTTGGCGTCGAGCGTGATCTGTTTTGCAGTTCCCGATGTTCCCGAGCCGAGCAGGTAGAATGTTTCGGCAGAGCCGCCCGCCGTGGTGACATCCCTGTCCACTGTCAGAATTCCGTTGCTGTCGTCAGCGGGATCGATCAGTGTTGTCTCGCTTTTGTCCACCTCGATATAGCCGACACTGACAAAGCCGCCATAGTCCTTGGTCGAGGCCGGCATGGAGACGATCCCGGGCGAGCCGTAAAGCCAGTTCTGGCCATTGAAGGACGAGCTTTGCGCAACATTGCGAAGCTGCGCCTTGAGCTCATCGAGTTCCTTGTTGATCTTTGTCTTGTCCACTCCGGGTTCGCTTGCAAGGACCAGCTTGGCCTTGATTTCGCCGGCGATGTCGACCGCCTGGCTCATGCCGGCCGAGGCAATATCCGTCATGGCGCGAGACAGGCCCAGCGCGTCGACAACGGCGCTCTTGGCCTTGAGGTCCGACCGCAAGGTGGTTGCGATCGACCAGTAGGCGGCATTGTCCGACGCATCGTTGACCCGCAACCCGGTCGAGATGCGCTGCATCGTGGTTTCCATCTGGGCGTTGATCTGCCGCAGCGTGGCAAGCGCACTCATGGCGGAATGGTTTGTGCGAATGCTGAACATCGGACACGGGTTTCAAGTTGAAAAAATGTATTCAAATTTCTACCGCAAAGTGTATGGCGCCAACCCTTAACTATCCCTGAATTCTTGGTGAGGAGTTGACGAGATAAAACCAAAAGTTGTTTCGGCCGAGGCGGGTTACCGCGAAATTTTCCTGCCGTTTGCGCCATCACGCATGAGACCGCCAGTGTCGACAGCAGCAACGAGACCGTTGCCGGCACGCAGGCCGATTGAGCCAGTTGAGAAAACCGTTACTCCTCTCCGAAAGCCACCTCCGCTTAACCCGCGTCCTCCTCACCGCGCGCAAGCAGATCAACGAGCTCAAGATGATGTTCGGCATCAGGCAGCATCCCTATGGCTGCTTGAGATGTGATGCGGGGGCCCGGGACAGGCTCGCGGGGTGCGCCTCTCGTCAGCCCTTGCGATCGGAATGGCGTCAGGGTATCGCCCAGCGCGGGACAGCCAGAACAAAATGCGTGATGGCTGCATCGAGAGCATAGAATGACCAGTGCAGGCCATAGGCCCAGCGGAAGCCATGCTTCATGCGCAGATACAGATAGGGCACGACAAGACCGAACAATGTTGCCGCCAGGGTGAAGCGCGTCACGTAGAGCGGCGTGAAACCATCCAGTGCCAGCAGGATATGGAAGCCACCGAACATCAGCCCCATGCCGATGGCGATGACCGGCATCGGGAATTTCAACCGCGAGGCCGTGAAGATCATCGAGGCCACCAGAACCTGCTGGAACAGGATGTCGGTCGACTTTGGCAGATAGTACCAGCCGGACGCGAACATGAATTCGGGCGGATCGCTGGGCGCCCGCCAGACCGAGACCGGCGGCAGGGTGGGCAGGATGACGGCGACGAAAATGGCAAATCCGAGCATGACCGGCGCCATCGCCCTGATATGGGCGAGGATCCTGTGGCGCACCAGGCTGTCGGCAAGCACCCGGCGGAACCACAACACGGCCAGTCCGGACCAGATCAGGTAATAGGCGGCGAACAGGCCCGGCGCATCATTGTAGCCGCTTTCCAGTCCCAGCGCGTTGACGAGGGCGTAATAGCCGTAGCTCGAGGCCGACCACAGGCCGGCGACGCTGAGCAATGTGAAGGCCATGGTCACGGCCGGATAGGCCGTGCCGTCGGCTTGCATGAAACCAAGCCATCCCGCACGCGTCTTGCCCATCACCGTCAGTCCTTTCACGGGCGCGGCGGAGGTTTCGATGCATCGCAGGTGGCCGTGCCGGCTTCAAACACGCAGCCGGCCTGGGCGGTCAGGCACCCCAGAATGGCGTTCGAACCGGCCGCGCCGGCATGGTAATGATAGCTGCCATCTTCGCTTTCGTGGCCATTGCAGCTGTCGAGATCGTCGGGTTCGGTGCCCGCCACCATCAGATGCGGAAAGATCTGGTAGCCATCCATGGCGATGCCGATCTGGGTGCCATGCTCGGCGGGAACCGGGCCGAATGTGGCTGGCGCCTGCTTGAGGCAGTCTGTGACCGCGTGGTAGTGATACCCGACATGGGTGTTGACGTGACCGCCGCAATCATCAAAGGGCGCGATGGTGTGGGCGGCGAGGATCGCGTCGAGCGGAGCCGGGCCATCGAGCCGGATGCCGTTATAGGCGATGCCGGACCCGGAGAAATGTGTCGGCTGCGGCCGGCCCGCGGGCTGCGGTTCCAGCGGGATGACAAAGGTCACGGTCGCATTTTCGGGCATGTATTCCGGCAGGCACTGGACGCAATAGTTCTGATAGGCCGGATCGACATCGGGGCGTGCGGCGGCCTCGCAGGCCTGCAAGGTGCCGGTGAAGCGGATGTCGCCCGTGTCGGGATCGTAGAGCTGCCATTCGGTGTCGCCATAAAGTTCGGCAAGATTCTTGATGAAGCTGCCGTCAACATCGTGCACCTCGCCATCCTTGAGCCAGATGCCGCCGGCCTCGGCACCGTCGGAAATATTGCCCGGACACCAGGGGCCGGGTGTGTAGCCTTTCGGCTCGGCCTTGAGAGTGATCAAGACGCACCTGGTCCGGGCTCCGCCCGAAAGCGTGCAGTCGACGATTTCCGGCGCGCCGCGCAGATCGGCACCCTGGAAGAATGCGGAGATCCGGGAGATGGTGTCGGTTTCCGTCTGGGCCGAAGCCGCCGTGCTCGCGGCAGCCATGCCCGCGATGAGGGCGGATGTCAGGGCAAGGGCTTTGTATCGTGTCATCGAATTTTTTCGCTCGGGTCGCGGGGCACGGAGATGGTGTCTTGCAATGGCTCTATAGTTAGCATACTAATATCAGGCATGCAAACCGAGCCGCACAGACTTCATTTCCTGCTTCATTCCTCCGCTCTCGTGGAGGAGCGGCTGCGTCTGAGACTGGCCGATCTGGACATTCACCCGCGCCAGGCGCGGGTTCTGGATGCGCTAGACCGGATGGGCAAGGCCTCGCAGGCAGAGCTCGCGCGCGAATTTGATCTCACGCCCGCCAGCATGAGCACGATGACCGCAAGACTGCTGCAGGCCGGCTATATCTCGCGCACATCGCATCCCGACGAGGCGCGCAGCTATGTGCTTGCGCTCTCAGGCAAGGGCCGCGATGTGCTTTCGGAAGTCTACAAGGCCTGGTCCGACATCGACCGGATGATCGCCGACACGCTGGGTGTGGAAAAGGCCGCGCAGCTTGCCGGCCTGACCCATGAATTGCGCAATGCCCTTGGCGGACGCGGCCCCGGCCGGGCGGAGAAGGCGGATCGAGACTAGCCGAACCCGCCGTCCCCTCGCGACCTGTCCAAATGGTAAGTTCATTTTCGAGCACCCGGCGGTTACTGTTTTCATTGCAGCATTATGAATATATGTACGAAAGGACGCCCCCATGACTTTGCTTCCGCCAGTGACCCGGAGAGCCGCGCGCGATGCATGCGCGCTGCTGGCAGGTTTTGCGGCGGTTGCGATGGCGCATCCGGCGACCGCGCATGAGACCACCAGCATCGACATCACCAATGCGATCTTTGCTGAAACCCGGGCCGATTGCGCCAGTTACGAAAACCGCTATTCCTCGCGCGTCACCGACACCCAGCAAGACCGCGCGCTCACGGGTGCTGTGCATGTCACGGCCTTTGACGATCACTGCGTGCTCGAGTCCAACTCGATCCCCAATCACGACACCGGCGAGGGCAGCGGCCGCGATTTCGTCGCTCCTGTGACGGAAATTTCCGGCAGCTTCCGCATCCCGCGCAATCCGAAACGGCACAGCTCGGCAACCGCGCTCGACCAGCGCAGCTATGATGCGATCCTGCTCAATGGCGTGGTTGTCGACATCCTGTCGGCCGGCTGCTACCGGCCCGATGGCAACCGGGTCGATGCCAATGGCAATGTGGCGATCGGCTGCCGCTCGACCGACAAATGGCTGCTCGACCCGCTGGGACCCGGCGCCGGCTTCGGCGCCGACATCCATCACGCCCACACCCAGCCCAATGGCCAGTACCATTATCACGGCAACCCGATGGCGATGTTTGACGATCAGCCCGGCGCCGACGGCTCGCCGGTGATTGGCTTTGCCGCCGACGGTTTTCCGGTCTTTGGCAGCTGGTTCAAGGACGAAAGCGGCGCCGTGCGCAAGGCCATATCCGGCTACAGCCTCAAGCCCGGCGCCCGCCCGTCCTCGGCCAGCGATCCCGGCGGGGACCATGACGGCATGTATGTCGATGATTTCGAGTTCACCGGCACCGGCGATCTCGACGCCTGCAACGGCATGGTGGTCAACGGCCAATATGGCTATTATGTCACCGACAGCTATCCCTGGGTGATCAAGTGCTTCTCCGGCCAGCCGGATCCGTCATTTGCGAAACCGCGGCCATGACCCGCTCCCGCGGAAAGCCGCAGCGGATGCGGCTCCTGGCGGGCCTGGCCGCCGTGGCGATCATTGCTGCCGCATTCTCCACCGGGCCGGCCGCGGCGCAGACCGCATCCAAAAAACCCAATATCCTGCTGATCATCGCCGACGACATGGGGCTGGACGCCTCGCGCTGCTACCAGGTCGGCGAGGACCAGGCGCCGATGCCGGTTGTCGAGGAATTGTGCCGCCAGGGCATGGTGTTCGACGCGGCCTATGCGGCGCCGACCTGCTCGCCGACCCGGGCGACGATGATCACCGGCAGATACGGCTTTCGCACCGGGGTCGGTGCGGCCATCACACCGCAGGGCGGCACCGGGCTGTCGCCCGATGAAACCAGCCTGTTCGATGTGCTCGGCGGCAATGGATATGCCAGCGCCGTCATCGGTAAATGGCATCTCGCCGGAGCGGCAGACGGGCTCGATCATCCAGCCCGGCTCGGCGTCACCGATTACTACGGCACCTACAAGGGAGCGGTGAAGGACTATTTCCACTGGGACGGCGTGGAAAACGGCGCGGCGATCGAGGTCGACGGTTACACCACGACCGACTTCACCGACCGGGCGATCAACTGGGTCGCGGCCCAACAGAGCCCGTGGTTCCTGTGGCTGGCCTACAATGCGCCGCATGCGCCGTTCCATCTGCCGCCGGCCGAGCTGCACAGCGCCGGCACCCTGGCTGATGATGCCGACGAGATCCGGCGCAATCCCTTGCCCTATTACAACGCGATGCTCGAGGCGATGGACACAGAGATCGGCCGGCTGCTGGCCTCTATGCCGGAGGATGTGCGGGCCAATACGATGGTGATGTTCATCGGTGACAACGGCACGCCGGGCAAGGTCGCCGGATCTTTTTATGGCGCGCGCGGGGCCAAGGGCAGCATCTTTGAAGGCGGCACTCATGTGCCGCTGATCATTCAGGGGCCGGGCATTGCCGCCGGCCGCAGCGATGCGCTGGTCAATTCCACCGACCTGTTTGCCACCATCGCGGCCAAGACTGGCATCCATCCGCAAACGCCCGATGCCGTCGATCTCGCGCCGGTGCTTGGCGGGGCACCCGGCACCCGCAGCCATGTCTATGTCGAACATTTTTCCGACGTCCCGCCGACCGGCCCCGATGTCTATGGCTGGGCCATTCGCGACACCCGATACAAGCTGGTGGCGATGGATGACGCACAGCAGATGCTGTTTGATCTCGACGCCGATCCACTGGAGCAATCCGACCTGCTGTCAGGCGAAGTCTCAAGCGAGGCCAGGCAAGCAGCGGCGCAATTGCAGGCGACATTTGAGAAACTCAGGCAGTAAACCGGACGCGAAGCCAAATTCACCTGACCTATCCGAAGGTCGGCGCCACCTTGGCTCCGCGCGCAGCTGCGTCATGCAAGCGTCAGAAATTCCACTTTCCCCGTTGCGATGTCATAGACCGCGGCGGCGGACTTGATCTTTCCTGACGCGTGAAATTCGGAGAGGATCGGACCGGCGGCTGCTGCTTTTTCCGCGTTGAGCTTGGCGTTTTGCGCAGTTGCTGCTGCCAGCAGGTCACTCGGCTTGCCGTGCATGACATCATAGACGGCAGGCCGAATTGCATCGACGAGGCTCGGCAGGTGTCCGGGCGGGAGGATATTGTCCTGAATCGACGTGATGGTGGCGCCAACCGCTCCGCAGGATGTATGTCCGAGAACAACAATCGTCTTGATGCCGAGAATCGCAGCGCTGTATTCCAGGCTGGCCAAGCCGTCTTCATTTATGAAGTTGCCGGCAACGCGGACAACAAAAAGGTCGCCCGGCCCTTGGTCGAAAATCAATTCCGGCACGACGCGGGAGTCGGAACAGGCGACGACGGCGGCAAAGGGCTGCTGCCCGAGCGAGCGGGCCGACCGGCTGGCGGAATGATCCGTGTTGATCGCGGTATTTGCCACGTAGCGCGCATTGCCGTCGATGAGGCGCTGAAGTGCCAGATCGGGTGTGGCTGGTGGCGTTTCGTCGGTTTGAGCAAATGCCCGGGAACCGGCCGCCGTTGCCGTCAGGGCGACAGCCAGACCGCCTCCGAAAAGCCCCCGGCGGCTGATGGCCGCTTTCGCGTATTGCTCACACATAAATTTCTTCCTTCAATGTCTTCATCAAATTCGCCGGACCATCCGAAGACCGGTCCGGCGTATATATGTCCCTCGACGCGCCGTCCCGCCGCCCTTGATGGCGGCGGCAGGCACCCGTCAGCTCAGTTCGATTTTTCCAGCAGGTTGCCGATGGCGTTGACCGCATTGCCGACGTCGTTGATGGTTTTCTGCATTTTTTCGGCTTTCAGCTCTTCCTCGGTCTTCGGCCTTGCGGCTTCTTCCGCAGCGGCCTTGTCGGCGGCGGCCTGTTCCGCGGCCAGCGCGGCCTCATAGTCGGCTGCCCGGGCCGCGGCCCGCTCATCGGCGCGTTTTTCGGCAGCCATGTCGGCGCGAACCTTTTCCTCGGCCTCGAGCTTGATGCGGGCCTCGCGTTCGGCCTTGACCCGGAGCTCCTCCTCGGCCTGCAGCCGCTCGAAATTCTCGTTTTCCTGCCTGGCCCTGGCTTCGGCGGCGGCCTGCGCAGCCGCGGCCTCATCCGCCTTGGCCTGCCGGGCCGCACGGTCTTCGGCGGCCTTGGCTTCGGCGGCTTCGGCAGCCTGTTTTTCGGCGGCCATGTCGGCGCGGACCTTGTCCTCGGCCTCGAGCTTGATGCGGGCTTCGCGTTCGGCCTTCGCCCTGAGTTCCGCCTCGGCGCGGGCTTCGGCTTCAAGCTTCGCCGCGGCGGCGGCTTCCTCGGCCTTCTGCGCGTCGGCCTGCGAGACGGCAGGAGCGGCCTCGGTCTCCGTCCTGGCGTCCTTGTTCTCGTCGCTGCAGGCGGCAAGCGCCAGAGTGAGTGATGCCACGGTCAGAATTTTGCGGATCATGTGAAGCCCCTGTCTGGTCACGCCGGTGCATTCCGGCTGTTCATCTCATGCCCCTGTCGAACACACCAACCCTGAATGTTTGGTTAACGAGCCGTTAATGCCCGGTTCAGCTTCGGCTGCCCGGCTCCGGTCTTGGCCGTGGTCTCGAGCGGGCAGGGCAGACGGCCTTGCCGCAGATTTCTTGCCGGATCACGAAACCCGGGCGCTCAATTGCAACTCAAGATGAACGGCTCACCGCACCCGTTTCAGCGCGGATTTCAGCGAGTTGTCGGAATAGGGCTTCATCAGCAGCACCGCATCCTCATCGGCGCCGGCGGGCACTTCGCTTTCGCCGGTGGCAAAGACGATGCCGACCGTAGGCCTGAGCCGCCGTATTTCCTTGGCCAGATCGCCGCCCTTCATGTCGGGCAGGCCGACATCGGTGACCAGAATGTCGAACTCCTGTTCCTCGGCTGCCTTCAGCGCCTGGGCGGCGGTGCCCGCCTCGATGACGGCATGGCCCATGTCCTCAAGCATGTCGGCGGTGTTGATGCGGATCAGCGCCTCGTCCTCGACCAGCATGATGGTCAGCCTGTCGGCATTGGGCGCTGCGGGGCTGGTCTGGTCCGGTTTGGCTGCGGGCATGGTGCGCTGCTTCTGGTTGGCAAGGAGATGGCGGATGCGGCCGTCCAGCGATTCCCTTGTGTAGGGCTTGGACAGCAATTCCACGCCAGGGTCGAGCTTGCCGCCATGGACGATGGAGTTTTCGGTGTAACCGGAAGTGAACAGCACCACCAGGTCGGGCCGCTGGGCCCGAGCCATCTTGGCCATCTCCGGGCTTTTCAGCGTTCCCGGCATCACCACATCGGTAAACAACACATCCACCGGGATGCCGCTTTCGATGACCGACAAGCCGGCCTGCGCGTCGCGCGCGGTCAGCACATTGTAGCCAAGGTCGCGCAGCGTCGCCACCACGGTAGCGCGGACCTCGTCGTCATCTTCCACCACCAGGATGGTTTCGCTGCCACCGACGGCTGGGCCGGTCAGGATCTGCTCTTCCAGGTGCTCCTCGTCGACGGAGCGCGGCAGATAGAGCTTGACCGTGGTGCCGTGGCCGGGCTCGCTGTAGATCTTGATATGGCCGCCCGACTGCTTGACGAAGCCATAGACCATCGACAGGCCGAGGCCGGTGCCCTTGCCCTCGGGCTTGGTCGAGAAGAACGGTTCGAACACCTGGTCCAGCGTCTCCTCGTCAATGCCGCTGCCGGTGTCGGACACCGCAATCAGCACATAGTCGCCGCTGCTGACGTCGTCGATGCCGGCGGTATAGCTGTCATCAAGCCGGGCATTGCCTGCCTCGATCGTCAGCTTGCCGGTGTCGTCCATGGCGTCACGGGCATTGATGGCCAGGTTGAGAATGGCGTTTTCAACCTGGGTCGGGTCGGCGGATGTGTTCCAAAGTCGCTCGGCAATGATGATTTCGCAATCCACGGTCTCGCCGATGGAACGGCGCAGCAGATCTTCCATGCCGGTGACGAAGCGGCCGACATTGATCACCTTCGGCTCCAGCGGCTGGCGGCGGCCGAATGACAGCAGCTGGCTTGCCAGCTTGGCGCCGCGGTCGACCCCGGCCAGCGCGTTCCTGACCCGGTCCTCGGCGCGCTCGTTTCCGGCGACATCCTTGGCCAGCAATTGCAGGTTTCCGGCCACCACCTGGAGCAGGTTGTTGAAATCATGGGCGATGCCGCCGGTCAGCTTGCCGATGGTTTCCATCTTCTGCGATTGCTGCAGCGCCTTTTCCGACTGCAGCAATTGCTCGGTGCGCTCGGCAATGCGCTCTTCCAGCGTGGCATTGAGCTCGGCCAGCGCGGCTTCGTTGAGCTTGGCATGTTCGATGTCGGTGTTGGTTCCGACCCAGCGGCGGATCTCGCCCTGCTCGGTCTTGACCGGCGTGGCCCGGACCACGTGCCAGCGATAGACGCCGTCATGGCGGCGGACCCGGAACTCGGTCTGGTACACTTCGCCGGCCTCGATTGCCGTTTGCCAAGCCGCGGCGGCGGCCGGCAGATCGTCAGGATGGACGATCGATCCCCAGGAGTCGCCGGCGATTTGTTCCTGCGGAACCCCGCTGAACGCCACCACCCGGTCGTTGAGCCAGTCGATCTTGCCGTCCGGCGTCGCCGTCCAGACATGGTTGAGCATCGACTGCGACAGGGTGCGGAATTCCTCCTCGCTGGCCTTGAGCGACAATTCAGCGTGTTTGCTGACCGTGTTGTCGGTGAACAGCACCGCGACATTGTCGCTTCCGGCGCCGTCAATGGCAAAGGCCTGGACCTGGAACCAGCGGTTGTCGAGTTCGCTGGCCGGGCTTTCGCTGCTGGCGGATTCGCCGGTGCGCGCCACCTTGCCGTAGAAATCGAACCAAAACTGTTCATGGCCGGGCGCGATGTCGCGGCGGATCCATTTGCCGACCGCGTCCTCGATGCCGGTGTGGCGGGCAAAGGCCTTGTTGACCTCGAGGAACTCGTAATCGACCGGATTGCCGTCCTCGTCCCAGATCATGCGGATGACGCAGAAGCCGGATTCGAGGTTTTCGAACAGGTTGCGGTAGCGTTCGCGTTGCGCCTGCGCCTCCATCTCCGCCTTGCGGCGCGCGGAAACGTCGAACAGCACGCCGGGAAAGCGGTCGGATTTGCCGTCCTTGCCCTCGACAAGCTTGCCCTGGGCCAGCACATGCGAAATCGACCCGTCGGGCCGCACCACCCGGTATTCGGTGCTGTAGGCGCCGCCGGATTCGATGGTGCTGACGATTTCGGACGCGACCCGCGGCCGATCATCCTCATGGATCCTGTTGACGAATTCTTCCAGCGGCAGGCCCTTCTGTGCCTGTTTGGCCGACAGGCCGAAGGTTTCGGCAAAACGGCCGTCGGTGATGATCAGGTCGTCCGACACGTCCCAGTTCCACGATCCGATCACATCGGCATTGGTCATGGTCAGGTCGAGCCGTTCCAGCAGATGCTTGGTCTGCGAACTGCGCAACGCCACGACCTGGCCCTTGTCCGGGGTCGGAACAGCAACCGAATCGAGATCGAGCGCGCCGTCGGGGCCGATGAAGAAGCCGCGGTCGTCATAGATCTCGGAATAGGGCCGGCCGACAATGTCGTCGGCTTTCCAGCCCAGCAGCCGCTCGGCGCCGTCACTCCAGCCGGTTATCACCCCTTGCGGGTCCAGAAAGATCAAAGGGGCAGTCAGCGTCGTGTCCATGCGGTCTTTCCATCGGGTCAAGGCGATGCGTAAGGGCTCCCAAGCGGGGCCCGAACCACCGCTCGAATTGCAGCCGTATGTATCATATCCGGCGAATATGCCTAGGGTGAGAATGTCGCGGTGCGATGGGGTACGCCGAGCCTCCTGCTGACACCCGCTGTCAGCATCAGCCGGTTTTGTTCCCGCTTTGCCCCGGCCACCCCTTTCTTTCGCCATCGACTCTGCCCATATTGCCGCTATGGCCAAATCCCCTGCAAGATCATCCCGCCCTGCGGGCTCCGAATTCGACGGTTTCGAGGAGGCGCCGCAGGCGCCGCTCAGCGGCGAGCGCGTCGCCAGTTCCGGCTCGATTGCCGACTGGGCCGCCGACCTGGCCAAGGAAGCCGAGCTTGATGCCGTCAAGGCGCGGCGCAAGGCCGAAAACCGCGAGATCCGCTCGCAGGCCGGCAAGCACCGGCGCAAGGCCGGCCAGCTCAGCGTCGAGGAGGCCGCAGCCCTGCCGCCCAAGGGCAAGGCCAGGAAGACGGCCGCCAAGAGCACCGGCAAGGACGGCAACGCCAAGACCGCCCGCGGCACCTCGATCGGCGCCAGCAATGATCCGCGCGCCCGCTCCGCCGCAGGCCTCAACGCCGTGGCCGGGCTCGACATGTCGATGGAGGAGGCGGAAGCCTCGGGCGCCACCAGCGCCAACACCGCCACCGTGCAGGCGCTGTCCGACCTGATTGAAAGCGGCAACCCGCTGTTCAAGAACGGCAAGACCTGGACCCCGCACCGCCCGGCGCGGCCGGAAAAATCCGAGGGCGGCCACAAGATCCGCATGGTCACCGATTACGCGCCCGCCGGCGACCAGCCCACCGCGATCGCCGATCTTGTCGCAGGCGCGAACGAGAACGAGCGCAACCAGGTGCTGCTCGGCGTCACCGGCTCGGGCAAGACCTTTACCATGGCCAAGGTGATCGCCGAGACCCAGCGCCCCGCCGTCATCCTGGCGCCGAACAAGACGCTGGCCGCCCAGCTCTATTCCGAGTTCAAGAATTTCTTCCCGGACAATGCGGTCGAGTATTTCGTCTCCTATTACGATTACTACCAGCCGGAAGCCTATGTGCCGCGCACCGACACCTTCATCGAGAAGGAATCGACCATCAACGAGCAGATCGACCGGATGCGCCACTCGGCCACCCGTTCGCTGATGGAGCGTGACGACGTCATCATCGTGGCTAGCGTGTCCTGCATCTACGGTATCGGCTCGGTGGAAACCTACACCGCCATGACCTTCCAGATGGCGGTCGGCGACCGCATCGACCAGCGGCAATTGCTGGCCGACCTGGTGGCGCAGCAATACAAGCGCCGCGACATGGATTTCCAGCGCGGCTCGTTCCGGGTGCGCGGCGACACCATCGAACTGTTTCCGGCCCACCTTGAGGACGCGGCCTGGCGGATCACGCTGTTTGGTGACGAGATCGAGAGCATTGCCGAGTTCGACCCGCTCACCGGCCACAAGACCGGCGAGCTGCAGAGCGTCAAGATCTACGCCAATTCGCACTATGTCACGCCGCGGCCGACGCTGAACCAGGCCACCAAATCGATCCGCGAGGAGCTCAAGCACCGGCTCGCCGAACTCGAGGCCTCGGGCCGGCTGATCGAGGCGCAGCGGCTCGAGCAGCGCACCCGCTTCGACCTCGAAATGCTCGAGGCCACCGGCGTCTGCCAGGGCATCGAGAACTATTCGCGCTATCTCACCGGCCGTGCGCCCGGCGAACCGCCGCCGACGCTGTTCGAATATATTCCCGACAACGCGCTTCTGTTCATCGACGAGAGCCATGTCTCGATCCCGCAGATCGGCGGCATGTACCGGGGCGACTTCCGCCGCAAGGCGACGCTGGCCGAATATGGCTTCCGGCTGCCCTCGTGCCTCGACAACCGGCCGCTTCGCTTCGAGGAATGGGACGCGATGCGGCCCTGCACCGTCGCCGTCTCGGCGACGCCGGGCAACTGGGAAATGGAAGCCGCCGGCGGCGTCTTCGCCGAACAGGTGATCCGCCCCACCGGCCTGATCGACCCGCCGGTGGAAGTCCGTCCGGCCCGGGCCCAGGTCGACGATGTGCTCGGCGAAATCCGCGCCACGGCCGAAGCCGGCTACCGCACCTTGTGCACGGTGCTGACCAAGCGCATGGCCGAGGATCTGACCGAGTATCTGCACGAGCAGGGGGTGCGGGTGCGCTACATGCATTCCGACATTGACACGCTGGAGCGGATCGAGATCATTCGCGACCTGCGGCTCGGCGCCTTCGACGTGCTGGTCGGCATCAACCTGTTGCGCGAGGGCCTCGACATCCCCGAATGCGGGCTGGTGGCGATCCTCGACGCCGACAAGGAAGGCTTTTTGCGCTCCGAGACCTCGCTGATCCAGACCATCGGCCGTGCGGCGCGCAATGTCGACGGCAAGGTGATCCTCTATGCCGACAAGATCACCGGCTCGATGGAACGCGCCATGGAGGAAACCTCGCGCCGCCGCGCCAAGCAGGAAGAATACAACACCGCCCACGGCATCACCCCGGAATCGGTCAAGGCGCATATCTCCGACATTCTCGAATCGGTCTATGAGCGCGACCATGTCCGCGCCTCGATCTCGTCTCCCGGCGGCAAGGGCCAGGCCGGCAGCGAAGGCGTCATGGTCGGCGCCAATCTCAAGGCGCATCTCGAGGCTCTGGAAAAGCAGATGCGCGATGCCGCCGCCGACCTCGATTTCGAAACCGCCGCCCGTCTGCGCGACGAGGTCAAGCGGCTGAAAGCCGTCGAGCTCGACATGATGGACGACCCGATGGCCCGCGATGCCGGCATCGAGAACACCAAGGCGTCGCGCAAGGCTGCGGCCACCGGCAAGCCGCAGCGGGGGCCTTCCAAGGCCCCCAATCCCGATATCCTGCGCAATCCGGAATCGAGCTATTTCAAGAAGCCGACGCTCGACAATATGGGCCCCGGCACCGACATGGTGAAACCGCTTGCGGGCTCCGCGCCCCCGGACAAGGCCTCCTATTTCCGCAAGAACGATCTCGACGAGATGACCGTCGGCCGCACCGAGAAGCCGGTTCCGGGCAAGACCCCGGCGAAGCCCCGTCCGGTGGACGGCAAGGGCGACCGCCCGTCCGAGCCAGTGCGAGGCGCCCGCGTAGGCCAGGGCGAAGCCCGCTCGGCCGCGAGCGAAAGGAATTCCGATCCGATCCTGAAGCGCGGCAAGGTCGGCGCGGGATCCTATGAGGATCCGGCGGAAGCCGCGCGCTCAAAACGCCGCCCTGGCAAGACCGGACGGCCGGGGCGCTAAGGCGGAGTCCGGAAAACAGCTAACGCCAACGCGCTTTGCACGAACATGATCGAATGCAAGGCGCCTTGGCGGCGGAACCTCCGGTCTTTTGCTTTTTCGGGGCGAGAGATCTGCGCCGCGGAGCAAAGCGCGCGATGCCGCCTTCACGGGCGGCTGCCCCTTGCCGGATCTGCCCGCGCAGCACAGGCGATCAGGCCACTGCGAACCCGCGGGCTGGGCGGCAGAACGGTCGCACCGCAGCGCGCGCCGGGCCATTCCCTGCATTTGATTCAATTCCGGCTTCCCGGTTTAACGCCCGCTCAAAACCGCGGGCGCTAGGCTTCGCGCGCCCCTGACACCGGCAGCAACGTACCTTCCGCATAGGAGTGCAAGCCAGATGCCAGAACTCTTTCCTGTTTCATCCTCCGGCGCGGTCTCAAGCCCGATGCCCGAAACCGCCGCGGTCGACACCGTCGCACCGCTGCCGGTCATGGCCGGCAGTGGCAAGGTGACCGCGCGGATTGCGCCCGCGGTCTGGCCGTCCCCCGGCGCGGTCGACCTGGTAAGCCAGCTGCTCGATCTCAGCGAGACCGTCATCACCCATACCGCCACCAACACGGCGCCCGAATCCGATTCCGATTTCTGGGACATGCTGGCGGCGGCGCTGTCGCGGCAGCCGCGGGACTGAGCGTCCGGTTCGGCTCGGCCAGCTTGGCCGGTTTGCGCCGGCCCGGTCGCCCCGTCCGGTCACGCCGGACCCGATCGCGTCAGGTCCGGGCGCGTCGGGCCGGCGCGCGCGGATCCGGGTCGCGCCAGGCCTCACCGCGTCCATCCGCCGGATCGGCGCAGAATGCGCGCCCTTCGACATGCTTTCTTAACTGTCCTTGCTAACCCGCTCCTAATCTCCCGGCGCTAGGCTTGCCCGTTCAAGGAGCAGCGCCGCATGATCTCGAGCGTCATCACCACGGCATTTTCCGGCATGGCCGCGCAGCAGCAGCGGCTCGACGGGATCGCCAGCAACATCGCCAATGCCGACACGCCCGATTACACCCGCAAGCGCACCGACATGGTCGCGGCGCCCGGCGGCGGGGTCAAGGCGGTGACGCGCGAGGCCGCCGGCGGCAGCGGCGTTGATCTGGCCACCGAACTTGTCGACATGATCGGCACGAAGATCGCCTATGAGGCCAATGTCGCGGTGATGGAAACCGGCATGGACATGTGGGACACGCTGATGAGCGCGCTGGAGCCCAAGGACCGCGACGAGCGCTGGCGCTGATCGCGGCCCGGCCTGCCGCGCCGCCGAATTCGCTTTGCATCCGTCAAAACCATGCTAGATCGCTGGCTCGCCGCATCTCCGCGCCAGCTTTCAGGATCAACGCCATGTCCCGCCAGACCCTTGCCATCGTCATCGCCATCCTCGCCGTCGGCGCCGCCATTCTCGGCTATCTGTACTACCAGGACCAGCAGACCTCCGGCGTCGAGATCAAGATCGGCGAAGGCGGCATTTCGATCGAGGAAAACTAGGGCAGGGACGGGGCGTTTTTCTCCCGCTTGGTGTGGGAGTCTTCGGAACAGTGGCAGAAGGCCAGAAATCGGAGAATCCGATTTCAGCGCACGAAGGCCTGAGCCCGACGCCGCCCGAAGGCTGTCTCATCTCCTGGCTTCAGCCAGGTGCTGGAAATTGCAAGAGCGGGGTAATTGCCGCACTTTCCGGCGTCCGAACCCCCTCACCAACAAAATCTGCGACTTGGCTTTGCCAAGACCGCGATTTTGTATCCTCTCCCACCAGGGGTGAGGTAGGACGCGGCACCCTCCACCCGTCACCCCGGACTCGATCCGGGGTCCAGCAGCGCCTGCGTCGGCAGGCGCGGAAGACTCTTTTCGTGATGTCCGTTCAACGACGGGTCTTCCGGCTCGCGGACGCTCGCCCGCTGGATACCGGATCAAGTCCGGAATGACGGAGTTTGGGCAACAGGAATTCGCGCTTGGCACGCTTAGTGGCAATGCACTTGGCCGGTCCTCTTCTCCATATGGCAGCATTGGCCCGGCGGTGAACTCTTGCGGCATCCGCCGCCATGAGCCTGGGCGAGGCCGGCCGACGCAAGCGACATGACCGCAGACAGCACGAGACATCTTTTCATGGCATTCACTCCTGCTCCTGATGAGCTGACACGACACTCTGCCCTGTCGGCGAGAAATGCAATGTAAAGTTGATTTTGTGTTTAACACGCGCAAGCAAAACGATGACGCTGCGAAAAACGTAGCCAGCGTCAGCCAGGCGTTGGGGATCGTTTTAACACCGCAACTCGCCTCGAACCCCTTTCTTCGTCGTGCCGTGCCACCATGGTCATCTTCAGTATCGCCGTCTTTATCCCCGAGCCCGGACCCGGGGAGCCATCCGCAAATCCACCCCAATTTTTTCCACACCTTCCACCCCCATGCGATACTCGTCGCACTCCCGCTGCCGGATGGATCGCGAACGTTTCGAGCCACGCGGGGGGAATGCCCTTGGTCGGGTGCGCTGACGTGGCGCAGCGGATGAGGGGAGGCGGAGGCCATCGCGGTTCCGCTGGCGGGCGGTCCTCTCGGGAGGAGCGTGCAAAGCCAGCCACCGGGCCGGGTTCAGCGTCAAGCTGCCGCAAGGCGGGTGAGCGCGAAAACACCGGAACGGGCCTGTGGCGGACATGATGTGGCTGGATGCAGCCCGCGCCCGAAATTTTCGGGCGCCACCGGGCGGCATCGCACCGGCGCATCAGGGTCCGTGCCGGAACGCGACCAAAGCATCTCCCGCGGTCTGTCCCGATCGCGGCCGGAGCAATCCGGGCGGGGCCTGAAAATCCCGGGGGAGGCGAGGCGCCGTCTGTCGGATGTGGACAGCATCCGGCGGGTTCCGGGCCGCGCGCGAACAGCGCCACCCATACCAAATCCTAGAGAGGCTCTGCCCGCGTGCGGCCCTCCGGACTGATTTCCTGCCCACACCCCGGCGGCATTGTCGCGCGGCATCCCTTGCGGCTGTCCGAAGCTTGCCCTGCTGTCGGGAACAATGGCCACATGCAGCGGGGCAGTTTGCTTTCGGGCTTGCCGGCGGCAGCCTGACTTTGGACGAGAGTCACTCCGAAAGGAAACTTCCCCCGAACCTGTGTCGCCGGCCTAGTTGTTGACCTTGCAGCCGCGGCGGCGTTCCTCGGCCTTGATCTCGGCAACGCGGCGGGTTTCCCACTGGCTCAGATTGGCGTGTTTGGTCCAGCAATCGGAATTGTCAAATGTGCGTTTGCCCAGATTGGAGGAAAAGCAGTAGCCGTTGTGGTCGTAAATCGCGTTGCGTTCGTACCAGAGATCAAAACAGCTCGCGGCCAGCGCCGCCGGCGCCAGAGCGGTCATCCCTGAAGCCAGGCCGGCGGCGAAAATCAGCATTGTGCGTGTCATGGCAAACTCCCCTGGTGCCGGCGTTGCGGTGCATCGCCTGATGATGGATGATGGATGGTTGCGCGCCGCATTGATGCAAGTCAATGAGTGTGTGCCGGCGGGCATCGCCATAATCCTGCCGGTTTCGGGCTGGCCTTTGCGCAAGAGCCGGTTTATCCCGGGATGACCAAGTGAGGCCGCATGACCCGTTTCCGACGCCTGATTTCATCCGCCACGCTGCTGGCCACAGTCACGCTCTGCTTCCAGCCGGCGCTGGCCTGGGAGGCGGTCGAGCAGACAAAGACCTATCCGGTCAGCGGCCAGACCGGGGCGGCGCTGTATGAATCGATCGGCGCCAACGGCCCGGTGATCGGCGACGGCCGGCGCACAATCGCCCACACCACCTTCAAGCTGACCTGGCAGCGCGACTACCAGGAGCGGGGCGGCGATTGCGTGCTGGCCTCGGCCAGGCCGAAACTGATCATCACCTATACGCTGCCAAAACCGCGCGGAAAAATCCCGTCCCCGGTGGCATCGAGCTGGAAGCGCTTTGCCGACGGGCTGGCGGAGCACGAGCGGGTGCACGGCCAGTATATCATCGACATGGTGCGCGCCATCGAGGCGGTCAGCACCGGCATCAGCGCCAAAAATGATCCCGGCTGCACCAAGGTGCGGGCCGAATTGCAGAGCCATCTCAAGCGGCTGTCGGACGAGCAGCGGGCCCGCGGCCGCGCCTTCGACCAGATGGAGATGGGCGCGGGCGGCAATGTCCAGCAGCTGGTGCTGGACCTGTTGCAGGGACGCTGAGCGGGGCGGTCGGGCTGTCCCGGGTGATTGCCGGCGGGATTGGCCTTGCCGTGGCCGGGATGGCTGCCTAGTCTCGCCAAACGTCAATGACAGCAGGAACCAGCCCCCGCATGAGTGTTCGCATCGCCACCTTCAATGCCGAAAACCTGCTCAGCCGGTTTGATTTTTCCGGCTTCCGCAACGAGCTCAGGCAGGACCGGGTGGCGCAGCTTTACGAGTTCAGCTCCGAAGCGCAGTACCGCCAGGCCGAGATTGCCCGGGCCATGTCGCTGACCGATGACACGCGGCAATTGACCGCGCTGGCAATCGCCGAGGCCGATGCCGACATCATCTGCCTGCAGGAGGTGGAAAATCTCGATACGCTGCACCGCTTCGAATATGGCTATCTGTTCAAGATGATCGGCGACGGCTACCGCCACAAGGTGCTGATCGAGGCCAATGACAGCCGCGGCATCAATCTGGCGCTGCTGGCGCGCGAGGAGACGCTCGACGGCGCCCGGATCGAGATCCTGTCGGTAACCAGCCATGCGCACCAGACCTATGAATCGATGGGGCTCTACACCGCCGAACTCGAAGGCCTCGCCCATCCGCGCGACAAGATCTTCAAGCGCGACTGCCTCGAGGTCGATGTCAGGATCGGTTCCAAGCGGCTGACGATTTACGTTGTCCATTTCAAATCCATGGGCAGTCCGCGCGACGGCGTAGACGGCCGCACCCTGACCATGCCGGTGCGGGTGGCCGAGGCGCGGGCGGTGCGGCAGATCATCGCCAAGCGCTTTGGCGCCGATGGCGGCGGCAAGCGCTACATCATCGCCGGCGACTGCAATGACTATTCCGAGCGGCTGGCGATCACCGGCGACCGCCGCAGCGGCTATGTGTTTACCGCCGAACCCGCCGGTGACGGTGCGGTCGGGGTGCTCACCGGTGACGGATTCACCGAAAACGTGGTGGCGCGGCGGCCGGAGCGGGACCGCTGGACGCTGTACCACACCCGCGGGCCGCAGGAGCGGCATCTGTGCCAGCTCGATTATCTGCTGGCCTCGCCGGCGCTGACCCGCACCAGCCGCGACCGGCTGCCCGACATCATCCGCGCCGGTCAGCCCTGGCGCACCCTGTTTCCCGAAGGCCAGGATGTCGAGCGCTATCCGCGCACCGGCTGGGACCGGCCCAAGGCGTCGGATCATTGCCCGGTGGCAATGACCTTCGATCTGGTCTGACCCGTGAGCATGTCCGGCATTCCGCAAAACCGCATGATCCGGCTCGAAGCCGTCCGGCTCCGCGTCGACGAGGCCATGCATCCCTGGCATCAGGCCGAAGCGCAGGCAGTCGATGCCCACTGGGCGCGCGAACAGGTCGAGCGGCCATGGCTGTTCAACGGCACGGTGATGCTGCACCGCGGATTGCGGCACGAGGCCGGGGTGGTCACGGGGATCAGCCACCGGGTGCCCTATGCGGCGCTGCTGCACTGGATCAAGACCCAGCCTCGCGCCGATGCCTGGCATCTGTTCGGCTCGGCGGTGATGATATCCTCGGACAATGCCATGCTGCTGATCCGCATGGCTGCGCGCACCGCCAATGCCGGCAAGGTCTATGCGCCGTCGGGCTCGCTCGACGAGAACGACATCAGCGGTGGCTGCGTCGATGTCGAAAGCGGTTTCGTGCGCGAGGCGCTGGAAGAGACCGGCTATGATCTGGCGCGTGCGGAAGCAGAACAGCCGCTGTGGTGCTGGCGGTTTGACCACCGGGTGGCGGTGTTCCGCCGCTTCCGCCTCAATGAGCCTGCCGCGGTGCTGGTCGAGCGCATGCGCGAGCATATCCGCACCGATCCCGAGCAGGAGATCGAGGACATGGTGGTGGTGCGCGCTCCCGCAGATGCCGGGCCGTCGGTGACCCCCTACATGAAGGCGATGATCGATTTTCATTTTGCAGCCCCCGATTTCGTTACCGGTTGTCAGGCCGGTGGAATGGGGTAGGCTGCCCGGCACAGGGCCGCGCGGAGCCGCCGCGCAGCATCGGCAGGGAACCCGCAGACCATGACGGATTATGCAATCTACGATGTCTTCACCGGCACCGCACTGGCCGGCAACCCGCTGGCGGTGGTGTTCGATGCCGATGCCATCGACGAGGCCCGGATGCAGGCGATTGCCAATGAATTCAATCTGGCCGAGACCGTCTTCGTGCTGACGCCGGACAATCCGGCGCACACCGCCCGGGTGCGGATCTTCACGCCGGCGCGCGAGCTGCCCTTTGCCGGCCACCCGACGGTCGGCGTCGCCATTGCGCTGGCCGAGCGCCGTCTCGGCGACCAGGTGCCCGACAGCGGTGTCGACATGGTGACCATGCTCGAAGAACAGATCGGCCAGGTCCGCTGCGCGGTCCGGATCAGCCGCAAGGGCCCCGGATTCGCCGAATTCGACCTGCCAAGATTGTCGCGCCGGATCGAGGTCGAGATCGAACCGGCCGATATCGGGGCCGCGCTGGGGCTCGACCCGCAGGATATCGGCTTTGAAAACCACCATGTCTCGTTGTGGAGCGCCGGCATACCGTTCGTCATGGTTCCGGTGCACGACATGGCGGCCGCAGCCAAGGCGGCTTGCGTGGCCGCGGAATGGGACCGGGTGGCGCCGATGGGCGACGGCATGCTGGCCGATGCCTATGTCTATTGCCGCGGCGGGGTCAATCACACCGCGGCCTTCCACGCCCGCATGTTCGCGCCCGGTATCGGGATCGGCGAGGACCCGGCCACCGGCTCCGCGGCAGCGGCGCTGTCGGGTGCAATCCACCATTTCGACGGCATGCTCGACGGCAACCACGCGCTGGTGATCGAGCAGGGTGTGGAGATGGGCCGGCCGTCGCTGATTCACATGCATGTCGATTGCGCCGAAGGCCGTGTGCGCCATGTCCGCATCGGCGGCGAAGCGGTCAAAATTGCCGAGGGCCGGCTGCTGGTCTGACGCAGATCCGGGCCGTTGTGCAACGACTTGTCGGTTCTTGTGAAAAACGGTGTGGACAAGCCCATCCATCCGGTCTATACGCCCCTTCGTTCCGGTAACGGGACAGGTGGGGCGCGTAGCTCAGTTGGTAGAGCAGCTGACTCTTAATCAGCGGGTCCACGGTTCGAGCCCGTGCGCGCCCACCATCTTTTTCAAGACAATCCGTGTCGATCAAAGTCCTTCGGGACTTTTTTCATTTTCTGCCCGGAAATTTCGTCCACCCGCTCCGGTCTGCGGCCATAGTTGAAGCGGTTGGATGGAACGGGTACTGGCGGCTGCTGCCGTGATTGACCCGTGGCTGGCAAATCGAACACACTCCCGACACAGGGAATCAGGTCCGGGGGACTGTATGAGCATGGATGACACTGGAGTTGCGGCTGCGCCGGGGCGGCGCGCGCTGTTTTGGCTCTATCCGGCGCTTGTCGGCTTTGTCGGGATCCTGGCGGTGCTGCAGTCCCTGCCTCTGGTTCTGCCCATCGGCCCGATGTACTGGGATGTGCTGATCTATTACGATGCGATCGGCCGGATCGCGCAGGGGCAATGGCCGGCGATCGATTTCTTCGCACCGGTGGGGCCGCTCGAATATTTCTTTGCAGCCTTCTCGGCGCAGGTCTTTCCCAACGCCCATCCGGTGCTGCTGACGCAGTGGATCTGGGTGCCGGTCACGGCGCCGGTGATGGCGCTGATTCTCTGGGACACGTCCAGACGCAGTTCGGCCGCGGCGGTGTGGCTGTTGGTGCCGTGGATGGTCTTCACCGCGCTGCCGTTCAACGTCATCGACTTCTATCCCTATCCGGGAACCGACGCCTTCGGCATCTACAACCGGCATGGCGCGCATCTGATCTATCTGACCGCGGCGACGGTGCTGTTCGTGCGCAGCCCGGTCATCCAGACCATCGTCTTCAGCCTGCTGGTGCTGTCGATGGCGTTCTGCAAGATCACCGCTCTGCTTGCTGCCGGGCCGATCCTGCTGTTCGGCCTGCTGCTGGGCCGGATAACGCTGCGGACCGCCATTGCCACGGCGCTGATCTGCATCGGTGCGACCGGCATTGCCGAAATCCTGACCGGGCTGGTCACGCCCTATGTGCAGGACATCATCCTGCTCGCCTCGCAAAACAGCGATGCCCTGCTGCCGCGGTTTCTCACCGCGATTTCCCAGCATTTCAATGTTCTGGGTGCCGGCGGGCTGCTGGCGCTCGTGCTGCTGATCGCGGCCCTGACCGGGCAGCAGGCCGCAAGCGCCCGCGAGTCCGGCAACAGGCTGGGCCGGATCATCGACGCGCACTGGTTCTGGGTCGGGCTGCTGCTGTTTTGCAGCCTGTTTTTCGAAACCCAGAACACCGGCGGACAGGCCGGGCTGATCATCTGGCCGGCGCTGCTGGCGGTGCTGATGTCGCCGGTTGCAGGCTATGGCCGCTATGGCGTGGTCGTTCTGGTGCTGATCGCCTTCACCGCGGTGCCCAATGTCAGCAATGTGCTGCACAAGGCGGCGCGGACATCGGCTGTGGCTCCGGGCTATATCGCCCTGGACGCGCCGGCCATGGGCCCGCTGGGCCGGGTGTCGGCCAAGAATGTGTTCGTCGAGCAGGCCGAGCGGATGCGTGGCATCTACATCGCGCACCGCGACACCTACAAGGCGATCGCCGACACCGAGGCGCTGCCATCGTTCCTGATGTTCTCGGACCCGGATTACCAGTATCTGCTGCTTCAGGAAATGGAGGCGGTCACGGTGGCGATCAGGGCGGAGGAGGCCAGGACCGGCCGCCGTTTCGAGCGCGTGTTCACGCTCGATTTTGCCAATCCGTTCCCCTATCTCCTCAACAGGAAAGGCGCGGAATTCGTCGCCATCGGCGCCGATCCGAGCCGGGCGCTGCCCGAGCTTGACGCCAAGACCCGCACCGCGGTGTCGCAGACCGATCTGATCCTGGTGCCGGGCTGTCCGGTGCACCATGCCCGCAAGCAGCTTCTGGAGCATTACGCCTCGGCGCTGACCGGCCATACCCGGATCACGCTGACCCCCTGCTATGACGCCTTCGTGCTGCCGCCCGCGCAGTAATTGCGTGGACATGTGCGACGGTTGCGAGCAATCGCAGGGGAGAGCGCAATTGTCATCTTGACGCCACCACCCGGGCGCAGGACAGTGGCGGCCTGAAGCCAATCCCTAAGTCTGGAGTATGTGATGGTCATCGATCCGCCCTATCTGATTTTTCTCGGTGACGTCCCAGACGCGCTGGCAGCCAAGACCGGTCTCGGGATCGTCGACTGGCGTCCGGAATGGTGCATCGGGCAATTGCGGCTCGAGGGCTGCCAGGCCGATGCCGGTATTCCCGATCTGTCGATCGAGGCGGCGGTGGCCGCCGGGGTGAAGACCATGGTGGTCGGGTCGGTCAATGCCGGCGGCGTTCTGCCGGCGCACTGGATCGCCTCGATCGTTGCGGCACTCGATGCGGGTCTGAATGTGGCGACCGGCCTGCACACGCGGCTGGCATCGATTCCTGAAATCAGGGCGGCTGCCGAGCGTGGCGGCGCCAAGCTGCATGACGTGCGGTTTTCCGATCAGCGGTTTGACACCGGCAAGGGGACCAAGCGTTCCGGTTTGCGCTGCCTCACCGTGGGCACCGACTGTTCGGTGGGCAAGAAATACACCGCCCTGGCGCTGGAACGCGAAATGCGGGCGCGTGGCTGGGACGCGGATTTCCGCGCCACCGGCCAGACCGGCGTGTTCATTTCCGGCCGTGGGGCCGCAATCGACGCGGTAGCGGCGGATTTCATTTCCGGTGCGGTGGAATGGATCGCCCCGGCCAATGAACCCGGCCACTGGGATCTGGTCGAAGGGCAGGGGTCGCTGTTTCATCCGAGCTTTGCCGGCGTCTCGCTGGGGCTGTTGCACGGTGCGCAGGCCGATGCCTTCGTGGTGTGCCACGAGCCGACGCGGACCACCATGCGCGGCGTCAAGCACGGCCTGCCGAGCATCCAGGAGGTCATCGACATGACCATCGCCTGCGGGAAATTGACCAATCCGGCGATCACCTGCACGGGGATCGCGGTCAACACCCAGAAGCTCGGCGAGACCGAGGCGAGGGCACTGCTGGAACAGCTTGCAAATGAGTATGGCGTGCCGGCCACCGACCCGATCCGCTTCGGCGTCTCGGCTCTGGTCGACCGGCTGCTGACGATCAATGAAAAAGTGTGAAGGACCACCAAAGTAGCACTTGCAACAAAGGTCAGGGCGTCTAAGGTAAACGAGCGTTCATTTAATTCATGGATGCAAACGGAAACCAGCTGCTGAGAGGACAGCGGCTGGAGTCCGGACACAACAAGACACCGGCTTGACCGGTGCGAAAAAACGGCCGGGGGAACGGCCCATGGCGCGGATTTCGGTCCGTGCGCCCGGACAAGGCGAAAAGCCGTCCGGACAGGAGGAGAAGTGAGGAGATGGAAGCCACAGGCGTGACCGCCGGCGGCAAGCCGGTGACGTTTCCGCAGTATCTTTTGCTCAACGCCAGGCGTTTTGCAGCGCGTCCTGCGATGCGGATCAAGGACTATGGAATCTGGCAGACCTGGACCTGGTCCGAGCAGCTGGACGAGGTGCGCGAGTTTGCGCTTGGGCTAAAGGCCATGGGCCTGGCCGAGGGCGAGCGCATCGCCATTGTCGGCTCCAACCGGCCGCGGCTCTACTGGGCGTTTTGCGCGGCACAGTCGCTCAAGGCGATCCCGGTTCCGGTCTATGCCGACTCCGTCGCAGAGGAAATGGCCTTTGTGCTCCACCACGCCGGCGTGCGCTTTGCCGTGGTGCAGGACCAGGAGCAGGTCGACAAGATCCAGTCCGTCGCCGCCGAGGTTCCCGGGCTGACCGAAATCATCTTCGACGAGCCGCGCGGCCTGCGCGATTATGATCGCGAGCATCTGCATGATTTCGGCGACGTCCAGGCCAAGGGCCGTGAGCTCATCGCCGCCGATCCATCCGCCGTGAGCGACTGGGAAGCCGGCATTCGCGCTTCCGATGGCAGCGAGATTTCGGCCATCCTTTATACCTCCGGCACCACCGGCCGCTCCAAGGGCGTGATGCTGACGGCCGCGGCTTCGGTCAAGGCGGCGGAAGACACTGCGGCCTTTGACAATCTGAGCGAGCAGGACGAGGTGCTGGCCTATCTGCCGCTGGCCTGGGTCGGCGATCATTATCTCAATTACGCCCAGGGCTATGTCGCGGGCCTGTGCATGAGCTGCCCGGAAAGCCCCGACACCGTGGCGCAGAACCTGCGCGAGATCGGTCCGAGCTTCTATTTCGCGCCGCCGCGGGTGTTCGAAGGCCTGCTGACCAGCGTGATGATCCGGATGGAGGATGCGAGCGCGCCGAAGAAATGGCTGTTCCACCATTTTCTCGGCGTTGCCAAGGCCTATGGTGAAAGGATCCTGGAAGGCCGTCCGGTGCCGCTGTCGGGCCGGATTTCCTACTGGATCGGCGACAAGCTGATCTATGGACCTTTGCGCAATGTGCTCGGCTTCACCCGGATCCGCACCGCCTATACGGCAGGTGAGGCGATCGGGCCCGACCTGTTTTCGTTCTTCCGTTCGCTGGGCATTAACCTCAAGCAGCTCTACGGCCAGACCGAAGCCTTTCTGTATGTCACCGTGCAGAAGGATGGCGACGTGCGCCCCGACACTGTCGGCCCGGCAGCGCCCGATGTGGAGATCCGCATCACCGAGAGCGGCGAGGTGCAGTTCCGCTCTCCGGGCATGTTCACCGGCTATTATGGCGACGAGGAGAAGACCCGGGAAACCATGACGCCCGACGGCTGGGTGATGACCGGCGATGCCGGCATTTTCGATGCGCATGGCCATCTCAAGATCATCGACCGGGCCAAGGATGTCGGCAAGCTGACCAGCGGCGCGCTCTATGCACCCAAATATATCGAGAACAAGCTCAAATTCTTCCCCAACATCAAGGAAGTGGTTGCCTTTGGCGACGGCCGTGAGTTTGTTTCGGTGTTTCTTAACATCGATCTGACCGCGGTCGGCAACTGGGCCGAGCGCAACAATATTTCCTATGGCTCCTACCAGGAACTGGCCGGCCTGCCGCAGGTCTACGAGATGATGACCGATCACATCAACCAGGTGAACCGGGATCTGGCGGCCGAACCGATGATGGCCGGGGCGCAGATCAAGCGGTTCCTCGTGCTGCACAAGGAACTCGACGCCGATGACGGCGAGCTGACCCGGACCCAGAAGGTGCGGCGCAGCTTCATCGCCGAGCGCTACGGCCCGCTGATCGAGGCGCTGTATGACGGCTCGGCCGAGCAGTTCATCGAAACCGAAATGACGTTCGAGGATGGCCGCAAGGGGGTCATTCGCGCCACCGTGAAGGTGGGCGACGCCCAGACCCATGCCGCTGTCGACGCGATGCCGGAGGCAGCCGAATGAATGCGCGCATCAAGCATGTCGAGCTTCACGCCGGCGATGACGGACTCGACCCCGGCGAGGTGTTGCTGAAGGTCGACAATGTCTCGCTGTCCTTTGGCGGCGTGAAGGCGATCTCCGACATTTCCTTCGACATCCGCAAGGGCGAGATCCGCGCCATCATCGGCCCCAACGGCGCCGGCAAGACCTCGATGCTGAATGTGATCAACGGCTTTTACCATCCGCAGGAGGGCGTGATCACCTTCCGCGGCCAGGCCCGGTCGCGGATGCAGCCCTATGAGGCCGCGGCCTCGGGCATTGCCCGCACCTTCCAGAACGTGGCGCTGTTCAAGGGCATGTCGACGCTCGACAACATCATGTCTGGCCGGACGCTGAAGATGCACAGGAACTTCTTCTGGCAGGTGCTCAATGTCGGACCGGCGCGCAACGAGGAAATCGAACACCGGCTCAAGGTCGAGGAGATCATCGATTTTCTCGAGATCCAGGCGATCCGCAAGACCCCGGTGGGCAAATTGCCCTACGGCTTGCAGAAGCGGGTCGAGCTGGGCCGCGCGCTGGCGATGGAGCCCGACCTGCTGCTGCTCGACGAGCCGATGGCCGGCATGAATCTTGAGGAAAAAGAGGACATGAGCCGCTTCATCCTCGATGTGAACAGCCAGATGGGCACCACCATCGCGCTGATCGAGCACGACATGGGCGTGGTGATGGATATTTCCGACCGGGTCGTGGTGCTCGATTACGGTCGCAAGATCGGTGACGGAACACCCGACGAGGTGAAGAACAACCAGGATGTCATCGACGCCTATCTGGGAGTGTCACACTGATGGACTTTCTCCACTCCATTCTGGTTGACCCCTTCCTGCAGATGGTCGACATGCCGGACTTCTTCCTGCAGGTGCTGTGGGAAGGCTTTGTCGCCGGCGTGCTCTATGCGCTGATCGCGCTCGGCTTCGTGCTGATCTTCAAGGCCTCGGGCGTGTTCAACTTCGCGCAGGGCATCATGGTGGTGTTTGCCGGCCTCACGCTGGTGGGCCTGCATGAAAAGGGGGTGCCGGCCTATCTGGCGCTGATCCTGACCATCGGGGTGATGGGCGTTCTGGCGCTGGCCGTCGAGCGCTTCGTGATGCGGCCGCTGGTCAACCAGCCCGACATCATCCTGCTGATGTCGACCATCGGACTGACTTACTTTCTGGTCGGATTCGGCGAGTTCGTCTTTGGCGGCGAGCCCAAGCAGATGATCACCGAGGAACTGGGACTGCCGACCGGATCGACGGCGTTCGAAATCGGTGACGGCGGATTGCTGATCCTGCAGCATATCGATATCGCCGCGGCGGTGATCGCGCTGATCATGGTCGGCGTGCTGGCCGTGTTCTTCAACAAGACCCGCATCGGGCGGGCGCTGCGCGCGGTGGCCGACGACCACCAGGCAGCACTTTCAGTGGGCATTTCGCTCAACCAGATCTGGGCCATCGTCTGGTTTGCCGCAGGCATCGTGGCGCTGACCACGGGCATTATGTGGGGGGCGCGCTCGGACGTCTCGTTTGCGCTCGAGATCATTGCCTTCAAGGCCTTGCCGGTGCTGATCCTGGGCGGGTTCACCTCGATTCCCGGCGCCATCGTCGGCGGTCTGATCATCGGTGTCGGCGAGAAAATCGGCGAGATCTACTGGGGCCCCCTGGTGGGCGGCGGCATCGAAAGCTGGCTTGCCTACATGATTGCGCTTATCTTCTTGCTGTTCAGGCCACAGGGTCTGTTTGGCGAACGCATAATCGAGAGGGTATAAGCGATGCACAAGAGCCGACTTTCCTCCATCGTCATCGATTGTCACACCGATCACATCGAACAGGCAGCCGGTTTCTGGTCGCAATTGCTGGGGCAGCCCGCACATGCCGATGATGATGGCCACCGCGCCACCATCCTTGCCGGAGACAAGGGCGTTTCGCTGGTCATCGAGGCGGTCCGTGACGAGGCGAAGATCCATTTCGACATCGAAACCAATGATCTCGGCGCCGAAATCCAGCGCATCGAAAACCTCGGTGGCCGCAAGGTCAGCGTGGTCGACCATTCGGTGATCATGGAGGCGCCGACCGGACACCGGTTCCGCCTCACCGGGCCGAGTTCTCATATACTGCCGTCGAGCGGGAATGTCTGGGGAGACGACTGATGCTGTACCGCGAATCCGGCCAGTACAAGACAAGCTATATCGCGGATCAGGCGATCTTCCCGATCCGCGAGGACCGGATCGGCATGGCGATCATCGGGGCGATTGCGCTGGCGATCCCCTTCGTGGCGTCGGACTTCTTTCTCAATGCGATCATGACGCCGTTCCTGATCCTGTCGCTGGCCGCGATCGGGCTCAACATCCTGACCGGCTATGCCGGGCAGTTGTCGCTCGGCACCGGCGCCTTCATGGGTGTGGGCGCCTATAGCTGCTACAAGCTGACGACGATTTTCCCGGAAACCAACATCATTGTTCTGGTGCTGCTGTCGGGACTTTTCTCCGCCGGAATCGGGGTGCTGTTCGGATTGCCGTCGCTCAGGATCAAGGGCCTTTATCTGGCCGTGACGACACTTGCGGCGCAGTTCTTTCTCGAATGGTGCTTCATCCGGATTCCGTGGCTCTACAACTACAATGCCTCTGGCGCCATCGAAGTGCCGGAGCGGCGCGGCTTTGGCGACATCATCCTGACCGGACCGTCGGCCGCACCCATGACCCAGTATTTCGTTGTTCTCGGCATCGTGGTGGTGGTGACGCTTGCCGTCAAGAACATCGTTCGCGGCCGGATTGGCCGGCAGTGGATGATGATCCGCGACATGGATATCGCCGCGGAATTGATGGGCGTGCGGCCGCTGACCGCCAAGCTCTCGGCCTTTGCGGTGTCGTCCTATCTGTGCGGCGTGGCCGGCGCGATGTTCATCTTCTTCTATCTCGGGGCTGCCGAACCATCGGCATTCTCGATCACGCTGTCGTTCCAGATCCTGTTCATGGTGATTCTGGGCGGACTGGGCAGCCTGGTCGGATCTTTCTTCGGTGCGGCCTTCATCTGGGGGCTGCCGATCGTGCTGCGCTCGGGCCTGCCGATCCTGGGCATCGGCATCGGCGCCGAAACGGTTTTCCACATCGCGACCATGGTTGTGGGCGCCCTGATCATCTTCTTTCTCATTGTCGAGCCGCATGGGCTGGCGCGGCTCTGGTCGCTCGGCAAGGAGAAAATGCGCGTCTGGCCGTTTCCATACGGCTGACCGACTGGTGCTTTCCGCACTGCCTTGAGCGGCGGTCCGGAAAGGTTCCATAGAAGGCAATGTCCGGGCAAGGGACCCGTCCGGACCAGCACTGCCGGGAGGAATAGGGTCCCCGAACTGGCGTGAACCCCGCGCCTAATGGGAGGAATACCATGCGACTGAAATGTCTGATTGCCGGAACCATCTTGACCGGCACCCTGGCGGGCGCAGCATTGCCGGCATTCGCCGCCGATGAGCTGCACGTGCCGCTGTTTAGCTACCGCACCGGCCCCTATGCCGGTTCGGGTATCCCGATTGCCAATGGCATGCATGACTACCTGACCATGCTCAACGAGCGTGACGGCGGCATCAACGGCGTCAAGATCCGCGTCACCGAATGCGAAACCGGCTACGACACCCAGAAGGGTGTGGAGTGCTACGAGCAGGTCAAGGGCGAAGGCGCGCTGGTCATCAGCCCCTATTCGACCGGTATTACGCTTCAGGTGATTCCGAAGGCATCGGTCGACAAGATCCCGGTGCTGTCGATGGCCTATGGCCTGTCCGCCGCGGCTGAAGGCAACACATTCCCGTGGGTGTTCAATCCGCCGGATACCTATTGGGATGGCGCATCTGCAATCGTCACCGACATCGCCCGCCGCGAAGGCGGTGCTGAAAACCTCAAGGGCAAGAAGATCGGTTACATCTTCCTCGACGCCGGCTATGGCCGCGAGCCGATCCCGCTGCTCGAGCAGATGGCTGCCAATATGGGCTTCGAGCTGATGCAATATCCGGTTGCCGGCAAGGAAATGCAGAACCAGTCCTCGCAGTGGCTCAATATCCGCCGCGACAGGCCCGATTACATGATCATGTGGGGCTGGGGTGCAATGAGCCCGACCGCCGTCAAGGAAGCCACCAAGATCCGCTACCCGATGGAAAATTTCTACGGTGTGTGGTGGTCCGGCGGCAATGACGACGCGGCAGCCGGCGGCGAGGCAGCCAAGGGTTACCGCACACTCAACTTCCACGGTGTGGGCTCCGACTATCCGTTCATCGCGGACATCAAGAAATATGTTGTCGATGCCGGCAAAAGCCAGGTTGATCCGGCGAAATTCGCCGACAATCTCTACAACCGCGGTGTCTACAACTCGATGCTGATCGTCGAAGGCATCCGCAAGGCGCAGGAAATCGCGGGCAAGCCGGTCATCGACGCGACCGACATGCGCAATGGCACTGGAGAACCTCGACATCACCGAGGAGCGTCTCAAGGAAATGGGCATGGAAGGCTTTGCCCTGCCGATGAAGCTGACCTGTGAGGACCATTCCGGCCATCACAAGGTCTATGTGGTGGAATGGGACGGCAAGGACTGGATGAAGTCCGGCGACTGGTTCTCACCGGACGTCAACATGGTCAATCCGCTGGCCAAGCAGGCTGCCGCCGACTACGCGGCGAGCAACGCTCCATGGCCGGAGCGGACCGAACCCTGCCTCAACTGACGGCCAAGATGACCTGCCGCGCGAAAACCTGTTTCGCGCGGCAGGCAACAGCCTGCGCCAATTCGTTCCGACCGGAGAGGGTCCGTGACCATGTCCACTTCCGTATCAGCCGATACGTCCACACAGCCCAACATCCTGACCGTCAACAATATCGAGGTGATCTATGATCACGTGATTCTGGTGCTCAAGGGCGTGTCCCTGGTGGTGCCGGAAGGCGGCATTGTGGCGCTGCTGGGCGCCAACGGGGCCGGCAAGTCGACGACGCTGAAGGCGATCTCCAACCTGCTGCGCTCCGAACGCGGCGAGGTGACCAAGGGATCGATCGAATTCGAAGGCAACCGGATCGAGGCGCAGACCGCCAATGAGCTGGTGCGCCGCGGCTGCATCCAGGTGATGGAGGGCCGGCACTGCTTCGGTCACCTCACCGTGGAGGAGAACCTGCTGACCGGGGCCTTCACACGCAAGGACGGCAATGCGGCGATCAAGCGCGACATCGAGATGGTCTATGACTATTTCCCTCGTCTGAGAGAGCGCAAGAGCAGCCTGGCGGGCTATACTTCCGGCGGCGAGCAGCAGATGACGGCAATCGGCCGGGCGCTGATGAGCCGGCCGAAGATGATCCTGCTGGACGAGCCGTCGATGGGGTTGGCGCCGCAATTGCAGGAAGAGATCTTCGAGATCATCAAGAAGCTGAACGAGGAGCAGGGGGTGTCGTTTCTGCTGGCCGAACAGAACACCAATATCGCGCTGCGCTACGCGACCTATGGCTACATTATGGAATCGGGCCGCATCGTCATGGACGGCGTTGCCAGCGATCTGCGCGAGAACGAGGACGTCAAGGAATTCTATCTCGGCGTGGGCGGCGAGGGGCGGCGCTCGTTCAAGAACGTCAAGCATTACAAGCGCCGCAAGCGCTGGCTGGCCTGAGCTTCTGGCCGGCGAAACCGGCGGAGGGACCGAAATTTGATCGGAACCCGAGCCGGGGCTTGCGGGACGGCGCGGAAGGCGATAAAAATAAACAAACGTTCATTTAATTGTGTGAGTCATGGCGCGACGGGCGGGTACAACGGGAGCCGAAACGGCAGAAAAGGTGCGCAAGGCCGCATTGGAGCTGTTTGCCCGCTCGGGTTACGCGGCCGTGTCGATGCGGGCGATCGCGGCTGAAACCGGGGTCCAGGCCGGCGCCATCTACAACCATTTCCCGACCAAGCAGGATCTCCTGAACGAGCTGTTGCGGGTCCATATGGAAACGCTGCTGAGCGCCTGGGAAGAGGTCGAGGTGCCGGGTCTGGCGCCGCCCGAGGCGCTCGAGCATTTCGTCCGGTTCCATATCCGCTATCATCTCGACCGCTCGCGCGAGGTGTTCATCTCCTACATGGAACTGCGCAGCCTCGAGGACGAGAATTTCAGCGCCATCGAAGTGTTGCGCCGCGACTATGAGAAAGTGCCCCGCGCCATCCTGGAACGCGGTGCCGCAGACGGATCCTTCGCCATCATCGATCCGCAGATCACCACCATGGCAATCATCGCCATGCTCACCGGCATGACCACCTGGTACCGCGAGAACGGGCGGCTGTCGCTCGACGAGATCGAGGCGGTCTATGTCCGCCTTGTGGCGCGGCTGGTGGGGCAAAAAGAGGAAGATTGATATGTTCACGACGAGCATGAATTTTGGCCATGGCGAAGACATTGACGCGTTGCGGGACACGGTGTCCCGTTTTGCCAATGACCGCATCGCACCGGTGGCGGAGGCAACCGATCGGGAGAATGCGTTTCCCGATCACCTGTGGCAGGAAATGGGCGCGCTCGGCCTGCTCGGCATGACCGCGGATCCCGATTTCGGCGGCACCGGCATGAGCTATCTGGCGCATGTGGTGGCGATGGAAGAAATCAGCCGCGCGTCGGCCTCGATCGGGCTCTCCTACGGCGCCCATTCCAATCTCTGCGTCAACCAGATCAACCGCTGGGGCACGACGGCGCAGAAGGAGCGCTATCTGCCAAAACTGTGCTCGGGCGAAAATGTCGGTGCGCTGGCGATGAGCGAGCCGGGCTCGGGATCGGACGTGGTGTCGATGAAGCTGCGGGCCGAAAAGCTCAATGACCGCTACGTGCTCAACGGCAACAAGATGTGGATTACCAACGGACCCGACGCCAACACGCTGGTGGTTTATGCCAAGACCGATCCGGAAGCCAAATCGCGCGGCATCACCGCCTTCCTGATCGAAAAGGGCATGGCCGGGTTCTCGACCGCGCAGAAGCTCGACAAGCTGGGCATGCGCGGCTCCAACACCTGCGAACTGGTGTTTGAGGACTGCGAAGTGCCGTTTGACAATGTGCTCGGCCAGGAAGGCGAGGGCGTCAAGATCCTGATGTCGGGATTGGACTACGAGCGCGTGGTGCTGTCGGGCGGGCCGCTCGGCATCATGGCGGCGGCGATGGATGTGGTGGTGCCCTATTGCCATGAGCGCAAGCAGTTCGGCGAACCGATCGGCAATTTCCAGCTGATGCAGGGCAAGCTCGCCGACATGTACACGACGATGAATGCCTGCCGGGCCTATGTCTATGCGGTGGCGCAGGCCTGCGATCGTGGCGAAACCAGCCGCAAGGATGCGGCGGGCTGCATTCTCTACGCGGCGGAAAAGGCGACGCAGGTGGCGCTGGAAGCCATCCAGGCGCTGGGCGGCAATGGCTATATCAATGACTACCCGACCGGCCGGCTGCTGCGCGACGCCAAGCTCTATGAAATCGGCGCAGGCACGAGCGAGGTGCGCCGCATGCTGATCGGGCGCGAGATGATGGCGGAGACCGCATGACGTAATTGTGCTATATTGCCATGTTTAATAAACATGGCAGATCAGAGAAAGGTGGCATGATGACGAGGCGCGAGAAAGAGACAGGCTTCGCCGAAACGGGCCAGTCGGGTTACGACCCGGCGTTCGGGGAAGTGAAAAAGCCGATGCTCGACCGCGTGAAGCTCGGCGAAGGCGGGCGGCTTGTCATCCCGGCAGCGATGCGTGAGGCGCTCGGGGTCAAGCCGGGCGATGAGCTGGCGCTGGAAGTCGCGGATGGAGAGCTGAAGATCAAGCCCTATCTTGCGGTGATCAGGGAAATCCAGGCTCGTGTACAAGAGCTCGTTCCGCCGGGTGTGGATATTGTTGAGGACTTCCTGGCAGAGCGCCGGGAAGAGCAGCGAAGGTCTGATGAGCGTTTTGAACGCTTGCATCGCGAAGGAATGGCCATGCGGGAAAAAGATAAGTGAACGTTATTCTGGATGCGTCAGCGGTCCTTGCCGGATTGAAAAATGAACCCGGCGCTGAGTTGTTTTGGAAACGGTCGGTAGGATCGCGGATTTGTTCGGTAAATCTTGCGGAAGTCGTTTCCAAACTTATCGACATAGGGAGCAAGCCTGAAATCGCTGTAGAGGATGTAGCGGCCCTTCGTCTCGATGTGGTGTCGTTTGATGCCGATACCGCTCTGTTGGCAGGTCGTTTGCGTACCGATACGCGCCATCGCGGGTTGTCTCTGGGAGACCGGGCCTGCCTTGCGCTTGCCATCAGGGAGAAAGCGACGGCATTGACCGCAGATCGAAACTGGGCCGATCTCGACCTGCCTTGCAAAGTGGAGCTTATTCGCTGATGTCCATCATCCAATCCAAGATCTCGACCGGCTCGCAGGCGTTCAAGGACAACGCCGCGAAGATGCAGGTGCAGATCGCCGAAACAGCCGAGGCCGCAGCGCTGCACGGGCAGGGTGGGCCGGAGGCCTCGCGCGAGCGCCATGTCGGACGCGGCAAGCTGCTGCCGCGCGAGCGGGTGGCGACATTGCTGGATGCGGATTCGCCGTTTCTGGAAGTGGGGCTCTTTGCGGCGCACGGGCTTTATGGCGGCGACATTGCGTCGGCCGGGCTGATCGCCGGTGTCGGCCGGGTCAGGGGCCGCGACGTGATGGTTGTCTGCAACGACGCCACGGTGAAGGGCGGCACCTATTATCCGCTGACGGTGAAGAAGCATCTGCGCGCCCAGGAAATCGCGCTCGAAAACAATCTGCCTTGCGTTTACCTGGTCGATTCGGGCGGCGCCAATCTGCCCAACCAGGACGAGGTGTTTCCCGACCGGGATCATTTCGGCCGGATTTTCTTCAACCAGGCAAACATGAGCGCCAAAGGGATTGCGCAGATCGCCGTGGTGATGGGCTCGTGCACGGCGGGAGGCGCCTATGTGCCGGCGATGAGCGACGAGACCATCATCGTGCGCGATCAGGGCACTATCTTTCTGGCCGGGCCGCCGCTGGTCAAGGCCGCTACCGGGGAAGTGGTGAGTGCCGAGGATCTTGGTGGTGGTGATGTGCACACGCGGCTGTCGGGCGTGGCCGACCATCTGGCCGACAATGATGCCCACGCTCTGGAACTGGCGCGGCAGGCTGTGGCCAATCTCAATGACCGGGGCAAAGCAGGGCTGTGCCAGATGGATATTCAGACGCCGGAAGATCCGCTTTATGATCCGGCCGAGATTGCCGGGATCATTCCTGCCGACACGCGCCAGCCCTATGATATTCGCGAGGTGATTGCCCGCATGGTCGACGGCTCGCGCTTTGACGAGTTCAAGGCGCGCTATGGCACCACGATCGTTTGCGGCTTTGCCCATGTGTTGGGCATGCCGGTGGGCATTGTCGCCAACAATGGCGTGCTGTTTTCCGAAAGTGCGGTGAAGGCGGCGCATTTCATCGAGCTGTGCTCGCAGCGCAAGATCCCGCTGGTGTTCCTGCAAAACATCACCGGCTTCATGGTGGGCCAGAAATACGAGGCCGGCGGCATCGCCAAGGACGGCGCCAAGATGGTCACCGCCGTGGCAACGACGCAGGTGCCGAAAATCACCATGATTGTGGGCGGCTCGTTTGGCGCGGGCAATTACGGCATGTGCGGCCGGGCCTATTCACCGCGCTTCCTGTGGACCTGGCCCAACAGCCGGATCTCTGTGATGGGCGGCGAACAGGCGGCAGGTGTGCTCGCCACCGTCAAGCGCGACGCCATCGAGCGCAAGGGCGGCGAATGGTCGGCAAAAGACGAGGCCGAATTCAAACGGCCGACAATCGAGATGTTCGAGACCCAAAGCCATCCGCTCTACGCCTCCGCAAGGCTGTGGGACGACGGCATTATCAACCCGCTGAAGAGCCGCGAGATCCTGGCGCTGAGCCTGTCGACGGCGCTCAATGCGCCGGTGGAAGAGACCAAGTTTGGCGTGTTCAGGATGTGATGGCGAAAATGACCTGGCAGACACCGGAAACATTCTTGTTCGAGGGCCACAGCATCCGCTGGGGATCGCTTGGGGAAGGTGAGCCGCTTGTGCTGATGCATGGGACGCCGTTCTGGTCCTACGAATGGGCGCGGCTGGCGCCGTTGCTGGCGCGGGGACGCAAGGTCTATTTTTTCGACATGCTCGGCTACGGCAATTCCGACCGGCCGGATGGTGACGTTTCGCTGGGTGTCCAAAACCGGATATTCGCGGCACTGGTGACACATTGGGGGCTGAGCCGTCCGGATGTGGTGGCGCATGATTTCGGCGGTGCGACAGCCTTGCGGGCGCATCTGATCGACGGGGTCGCGTACAACAGCCTGACCCTGATCGATCCCGTGGCCATCCGTCCCTGGGGCTCGCCGCTGGTGCAGCATGTCAAACACCATGAGGCAGCCTTTGCCGGCATGCCGGGCTACATGCATGAAGCCATTCTGCCGGCCTATCTCAAGTCTGCGATGAAGCGGGACGCGACGGACGGGACACTGGCGCCTTATGCCGATCAGTGGGCTGGCGCGGAAAAACAGGCATCGTTCTACCGCCAGATCGCGCAGATGGACCAGCGTTTTACCGACGAGGTTCAGGACCGGTATGGAGAGATCCGCTGCCCGGTGCTGATCCTGTGGGGCGAGGACGATGAATGGATCCCGATCGAAAGAGGCCGGGAACTGCATGCCATGATACCCGGGTCGGATTTCATATCCGTTCCCGGGGCCGGTCATCTGATGCAGGAAGATGCACCGGAAGCCATCGCGTTTCATCTCCAGGCATTTCTGAAATCGCAAGGACGATAGTGGCTTGGGTTTGCGTGACGCCGACGGACTGGACGCACCAAATTCGGTGTGCTCGGGATGTGATGGAAACCGGATATGGAATTTGATATCATTATGATATCAAAAGGAGTGACGGATATGGGCCAGATCGTGGTCAGGCAATTGGAAGATGCAGTATTGGAAGCGGTCAAATCGCGGGCCAAGGCCAACAACCGGTCAACCGAGGCGGAGGTCCGCGATATCATTTCGAATGCGGTCGAGTTGCCGGATCAAACTGGCCTCCGGACCAGAAAACGATTGTCAGAACTGGTGGGGAGCGTGTCGTCGGGCCGCACGGCTGAGGAAATCGTGGCGGAGATCCGCGTACTCCGAGACGAATGGGAGGATTGACCGGTGAAGAATGGCGATCACGTCTATCTGGATTCCAACATCGTGATCACCATTCTCGAACACACCGCGCCGCTGAACCATTCGCAGGAAAGGTTCATCAATGCACTTGAGACCGGACAGCTGACAGGGGTTTCAAGTCATTTGACGCTGGCTGAATGTCTGGTCAAACCGATGCGCGAGAGCAATGAACCGGCGATAGAAGCCGTGCTTCAGTTTCTTGAACATCAGGAGCATGTGGACCTGCTGCCGGTCAGCCGCGACATATTGGTAAAGGCTGCCGGATTGCGGGCGGTTGCCGGCACGAAATTGCCGGATGCAATCCATCTGGCCTCGGCGGTGGCTGCCGGTTGCCAAACATTCCTGAGCGATGACAAGGGTATTCGGATGCCTCCAAGCATGGCCCGCGTCGGGTTTGCGGAATTGAGTTTTGAATGAAACAAGAGTGAGCCATGACAATGATCACCAAAATCCTCATCGCCAACCGGGGCGAGATTGCTTGCCGGATCATTCGCACGGCGCGGAAAATGGGCATTGCCACGGTGGCGGTCTATTCCGAAGCGGACGCTGACGCGTTGCATGTGGAGATGGCCGATGAAGCGGTGCTGATCGGGCCGGCGCCGGCGTCCGAGAGCTATCTCAAGGGCGACGCCATTCTCGATGCCGCCAGGCGCACCGGCGCGGATGCGATCCATCCGGGCTACGGATTCCTGTCGGAAAATCCGGGCTTTGTCGACCAGGTGGACAAGGCGGGGCTGATCTTCATCGGCCCGTCGGCGTCGGCGATCCGCGCCATGGGATTGAAAGATGCGGCCAAGGCACTGATGGAAAAGGCCAATGTGCCGGTGGTGCCGGGCTATCACGGCGAGGCGCAGGAACTGGTGGTGTTGGCCGGCAAGGCCAACGAGATCGGCTTTCCGGTGCTGATCAAGGCGCGCGCCGGCGGTGGCGGCAAGGGCATGCGCAAGGTCGAGCACCAGGCGGATTTCCCGGCGGCGCTGTCCTCGGCGCGGCGCGAGGCCAAGGCCTCGTTCGGCGATGACCGGGTGCTGGTGGAGAAATATGTCGCCACCCCGCGGCACATCGAAATCCAGGTGTTTGGCGACAATCACGGCAATGTGGTGCACCTGTTCGAGCGCGACTGCTCGGCCCAGCGGCGGCATCAGAAGGTGATCGAGGAAGCGCCGGCGCCTGATATGCCCGAAGACATGCGGGCGGCAATGGGAGCCGCGGCGGTGCAAGCGGCCAGGGCAATCAATTATTCCGGCGCGGGCACGGTCGAGTTCATCGTCGATGCCAGTGAAGGGCTTCAGGCAGACAAGTTCTGGTTCATGGAAATGAACACGCGGCTGCAGGTCGAGCATCCGGTCACCGAGCTGATCACCGGTCTTGATCTGGTCGAATGGCAGATCCGGGTCGCCGGCGGCGAGGCGCTGCCGCTGCGCCAGGATCAGTTGTCGATCAACGGTCATGCGGTGGAAGCGCGGATCTATGCCGAGGACGCGGAAAAGGGGTTTCTGCCGGCGGTCGGGCGGCTTGCGCATCTGGCGTTCCCGGATGGCGACGTCCGGGTGGATGCCGGCGTGCGCGCCGGTGACGAGATCAGCCCGTTTTATGATCCGATGATCGCCAAGGTGATTGCGCATGGCAAGACCCGCGCCGAGGCGCTGGGCAAGCTTGCCGGTGCGCTCGGCCGCACCGAGATTGCCGGAACCGTCACCAACACGGCATTTTTGACCAAGCTCTGCCGGGATGCGGATTTCGCCTCCGGCCGGCTCGACACCGGCTTGATCGACCGCAATATCGACAGCCTGACCGAGCGTGTCTCAGCGCCCGAGGCAATCACCGCGCTGGCGGCGCTGGCCGCATCCGGCATGATTGCGTCGCCTGCGGACAATCCCGTGACGGCGATAGGTCCCTTCGAAATCTGGGGGGCTCCGAAACGCTCGGTGATCCTCGAGGTCGAGGGCATCGCCAGCGCATTCACGGTGGAGCGGGAAAGCACCTACACCTGGCGCATCACCGGCTCCGCGCTTGAAGCGGGCGAGCTGCGTCTGGAAGCGGTTGGGCATCGGCAGGACGACTGGGCCTTTTCGGCCGGCGGCGTCACCCAGCGCTGCAGGCTGGTTCAGAGCGGCGTCGAAGTGGTGGTGTTTCACGAGGGGCTGACCCACCGGTTCGGCAAGCAGCAGCGCAGGCGCAGCGACGATCTGGCCGCGGGCGGCGATTCGGTGGTCTCGGCGATGCCGGGCATCGTCAAGCAGGTGCTGGTGGTGAATGGCCAGGAGGTCAAGAACGGCGAGGCCCTGGTGATCATGGAAGCCATGAAGATGGAGATGACGCTGTCCGCGCCGCGCGATGGCGTGGTGGCCGAAGTGCTGGTCAGCGCCGGTGCGCAGGTCACCGACGGCGTCAGGCTCGTTCTGCTGGAAGCCGCGGTGAAGGCGGCCTGACCGCGACCGGTCTGGCGCGGGCCACACGATTTGCGGTGGAAATCGCGGCGCGGATCGGTAAAGTCCCGCGGTCGCCAGATCAGCGCAGCAATTGGACACAGAACAGGATCTCCCATGACTGAAACACCCGAAAGCGTCCTCAAATTCTGGTTCGAGGAACTCACGAGCAAGGACTGGTTCGTCAAGAGCGACGAGATCGACCGCCTCATCACCGAGCGCTTTGCTGAGCTGCATCTTGCCCAGTCGCGCGAGGCAACGCCCGAATGGCGCGCAACGCCGGAGGCGCGGTTGGCGCGGATCATCGTGCTCGACCAGTTCCCGCGCAACATCTATCGCGGCTCGCCACTGGCTTTTGCCACCGACCGTCTGGCGCTCAATGCCGCCAAGGCGGCCATCGCCGTGGGCGCTGATGCCGCCACGCCGGAAAACCGCCGGATCTTCTTCTACATGCCGTTCGAGCATGCCGAAAGTCTCGAGGAACAGGCCCGCGCCGTGGCGCTGTGCGAGGCGCTCGGCAACGAGACTTACCTTGATTACGCGATCAAGCATCAGGACGTGATCAAGCGCTTCGGCCGGTTTCCGCACCGCAACCCGATCCTGGGGCGGACATCGACGGCCGAGGAAGAGGCCTATCTGGCCGAGCCCGGCGCCGGCTTCTAGGGATTTTTCATCCTGGCGGGCCGGGTGCTTCGGCCCCTTGGCGCTGTGATAGCGCATGGGCCCAGCGGAGTGCTTGAGGGCGCAATGGTTCCATCTCCCGATGAACTGCTCTAAAGAAGACCGAGACTTCGCAACCGGATGGGGATTTCATGCGCTTTGACTGGTTGAAAGCCGCCCTGCTGGCCGCCATGGTGCTGGCCGGGTCCGGACTTGCCGCCCATTCCCAGACCGTGGCGCCCGCTGTCGTGCCGGCCGAGGAGCAGCAGGTTGCGCCTGCGGCTGCTCCTGCTGCAGCTGTTGTCTCGCCGACCGTGATTGCGGCGGAGGCCGAACTGGCCGCGGCGGAAGGAAACCTCACGCGGCTGGCCCGGCGCATCGACGAAAACGCTGACAACGACAGCACCCTGGTCGAACTCAAGCTCGAACTTGAAGCCCTGGCGCGCAGCATGCTGGATATCGGTGTCTCGCTGCGGCCGCGGATGACGGAAATCAAGGCCCGGATCGAGCAGCTCGGAAACTCCCCGGCGGAAGGCGAGCCGGCCGAACCGGACGCCATTGTTGCAGAACGCGCCCGGCTCATCGACGAGCGCGCGCTGATCAACACGCTCACCGGCCGGGCCGAAGCGGTGTCGGTCAAGGCAAGTGATCTGGGCGACAGGATCACCGAAGTGCGCCGCGACCTGTTTTCCAACACCCTGTTCAAGCGCACCGAAATTGGCCCCTTGATGCTGACCCAGTCGCTGGTTGCGATGGAAGACGAATGGACCGATCTGGTGCGGACCTACGGGTCGTGGGCGAAATTCGTCTGGACCTTCAAATGGCAGGCGCTGCTGGGCTGCATCTTCTTCTCGCTGCTTGCGGCACTGGTGTTCCTGCCGGGAGCCTACCGCCTGTTCGGCGGGCTGCTCGACCGCGATCCGACCGATGAGGACCCGTCTTACACAAGCCGGCTGTCGGTCGCCTTCTGGGCCACCGTCATTCCGACGATCGCGATGACGGCGCTGGCGGCGACAATCTACGGGCTGCTCGAGAGTTTTGCGATCCTGCGCGGCGACATCGCCCCGGTGGTGTCCAGCACGCTGGCGATCATGGTGGCGATCTTCTTTGTCAGCAAGCTGGCACGCGGCATTCTGGCGCCGAACATGCCGGCCTGGCGCCTGGTCAATATTTCCAATGGCGGCGCCCGCGCACTCTACCTGCTGGTGGTGGCGATGGTGTTCGTCAACGGTTTCGATTTCGTCGAGGACCAGCTCAGCCAGTCACTCGGATCCCCGGTGGTGCTGACGGTGTTCAAGGGCATCATCTCGGTGTTCCTGATGGCGCTGATCCTGATTGCCATGGCCATGGGCAAGCCGGTGGTCGCCGCTTCCGGTGATCCCGCCGATCCCGGCCGGCCCTGGCCGCGGGTGATCTCGGCAACGTTGCTGGTCGCCGGCCTGGGGCTGATGGCGACGGCGGCCCTGGGCTATGTCGGACTGGCCCGCTTTGCCGCCACCCAGATCGTGGTCACCGGCGCCATTTTGACGACGATGTATATCGGCTACCTGTCTGCGCGCGCGATCTCGGAAGAGGGGGCATTCGCCCATACCGTGGTCGGGCGGCGGATCGAGGCCCGGTACCATCCGGGCCATGTCACGCTAGACCGCACCGGGCTGGCGGCGGGCCTGTTGATCAACCTGATGGTGCTGCTGCTCGGCGTGCCGATGATCCTGTTGCTGTGGGGCTTCCAGGTCCAGGATATCGAGCTCTGGTTCTACCGGATCATGACCGAGATCCGCATCGGCGGCATCACCATTTCGCTGGTCGGGATCCTTTTCGGCATCCTGCTGTTCATCGTCGGCCTGCTGGCCACGCGCTGGTTCCAGCGCTGGCTCGACAGCAGCGTGATGGCGCGCGGCGGCATGGAATCCGGGGTGCGCAACTCGATCAAGATCGGCGTCGGCTATCTCGGCGTCGCGGTCGCGGGCCTGATCGGCATTTCCGCAGCCGGCATCGACCTTTCAAGCCTGGCTCTGGTTGCCGGTGCCCTGTCGCTGGGCATTGGTTTCGGGCTGCAGAACATCGTCAGCAATTTCGTCTCGGGCCTGATCCTGCTTGCCGAACGGCCGTTCAAGGTCGGCGACTGGGTGGTGACAGGGTCGACGGAGGGTTTCGTCAAGAAGATCTCGGTCCGCGCCACCGAGATCGAGACCTTCTCGCGGCAGTCGATCATCGTGCCCAATTCGGAACTGATCAATGCGCCGGTCGGCAACTGGACCCACCGCAACAAGATGGGCCGCGTCGATGTGCCGGTGGGCGTCAGCTATGACGCCGATCCGCGACGCGTCCTCGAAATCCTCGAGGAGGTGGTGCGCGGACACGATCTGGTGCTGAACTTTCCGGCGCCTGGCGTGTTCTTTATCAATTTCGGCGATTCCTCGCTGGATTTCGAGGTCAAGGCGCATATCGCCGACGTGCTCAACGGCATGACCGTGCGGACCGAATTGCGCCTGCGCATTTTCGAGCGCCTGAAGGCCGAGGGGATTGAAATTCCGTTCCCGCAGCGCGATCTCAACATCAAGCTTGGCGATCAGGACGAACCGCTGACGGTGCTGAGCGAGAAGCTGATGGAGCGGAAGGCCAAGCTTGCCGAACCATCCAGGCCATCGGATGTTGCGGCTGATCCGGAAGCGGCTCAAGACAAACCGGCCAAGCGGCGCAGGCCGACACGGGCCGGGCAGGATACGATGGGAGACGGGTCCGGACCCGCAGGCAGCGACCGGTGACAATCCTGCGTTCAGACTGCATTCAGTTTCGCAGTGCTAGACATTCATCCATACCGGGCCAAGACGGGTCCGACAGTGTTTCAACAAGGAGCGGCGATCAGTTCGCCGGTAGCCCATGAAGACCATGCTAATCGGGTTTGCAGTGAGTTTGGCGATGATCGGCGGCGCGAGCGCAGCCAATGTCACCAACAAAGACGATCAGTCCCAGGTGCTGATCGTCACCGAAGGCGGCAACAAGATCGATCTGGTGATCGAAGCCGGCGCAACAGTGAATTTCTGCCCCTCGGGCTGTTTCGTGACCATGCCGTCCGGCGATCGCGAAACGCTTGCCGGCAGCGAAAGCATCGAGATTGTCAACGGCAGTGCCGTGATCAAGTAGGGCAGCCGGAAACGCTGCCAGTGATACAGGGGCGCGATCTCAAAGGATCGCGCCCTTTGCCGTTCCGGTCGGGGCCCGGGCGTGCGTGCATCAACCATCCACTGGTCGTGCAGCATGGCTATAATGTCGTAGACAGGCTCTGGTTTTGTTCCGCGAGATCCTAAATTCTGCTCCAGGCGCAATCAGGGTAGACGAAAATGGCAGAGTTCCCGAAGCAGGCAAAGGTCGTCATCATCGGTGTGGGCGGCATTGTCGGTGCCTCCATCGCGCACCACCTCATCGAGCGTGGCTGGGACGACATTGTCGGAATCGACAAGTCCGGCGTGCCGACCGATATCGGATCGACGGCGCATGCCTCGGACTTTTGCTACACCACTTCCCACGACTATCTCTCGGTCTGGACCACGCAATACTCGATCGATTTCTTCGAGAAGATGGGCCATTACGCGCGCATCGGCGGCCTGGAAATTGTCCGCGCCGGCGACGATGCCTGGATGGAGGAAATCAAGCGCAAGATCTCCTCCGGCAAGGCCTTCGGCACCCGCGCCAGCTTCATCGGTCCGGCAGAGGTGAAGGAAAAATTCCCGCTGGTCGAGGAAGACATGGTTGCCGGCGCCCTGTGGGACCCGGATGCCGGTCTGGTGATTCCGCGCTCGCAGACGGTTGCCGGCAAGCTCGTCGATGCGGCCGAGAAGACCGGCAAGCTCAATGTCTTCGCCAATACGCCGGCGCAGTCGCTGATCGTCGAGGGCGGCCGGATCAAGGGCGTCGTCACCCATCGCGGCACCATCATGGCCGATCATGTCATCGTCTGTGCCGGCATCTGGGGCCGTCTGATCGCCGAAATGGTGGGCGAGGATCTGCCGGTCATGCCGGTCGACCATCCGCTGACCTTTTTCGGCCCCTATAACGAGTTCGAGGGCTCCGGCAAGGATATCGGCTGGCCGTTGATGCGTGACCAGGGCAATTCGGCCTATATGCGCGACACCGGTGACCCGAAGACCGCCGAGGGCGGCCAGATCGAGTGGGGCTATTACGAGACCGACGAGCCGCGGCTGTGCCACCCCCGCGACATTCTCGAGAAGAACGAGGCGCGGCTGTCTCCCTCGCAGCGCGATCTCGACATGGAACAGATCATCGAACCGCTCGAGCGCGCCATGGAGCTGACGCCGATCCTTGGCGAGCTGGGCTACAATGAAGGCCATTCCTTCAACGGCCTGCTGCAGGTTTCAGCCGCCGGCGGCGCTTCCTGCGGCGAAAGCCAGAAGGTGCGCGGGCTGTGGTATTGCGTGGCCATCTGGGTCAAGGACGCGCCGGGCTACGGCAAGCTGATCGCCGACTGGATGACCGATGGCCGCACCGAAATCGATCACAACTCGATCGATTACGCCCGGTTCTACCCGCACCAGATGACCGAGGACTTCATCGCGGGCCGCTGCCGCGAGGCGGCGCAGAAGATCTATTTCCCGGCGATCCATCCGCGCGAGCCCTATGCCTCGGGCCGCGGCGTCAAGCGTTCGCCCTTCCATGACCGCGAGGTCGAGCTCGGCGGCCATTTCATGGAGCTTGGCGGCTGGGAGCGGGCCCATGGCTATGCGGCCAATGAACATCTGCTGGAAAAATACGGCGACCGGGTGCCGGTGCGTGCCAATGAATGGGACAACCGCCATTTCTGGCGCGTCTCCAATGCCGAACATCTGGCGATGAGCGAGGATTGCGGCATCGTCAATCTCAGTCATTTCCACATGGTCGACATCGAGGGGCCCGATCATGTGGCGCTGATGGAATGGCTGTGCGCGGCGAAGATCGGCGGCGACGGCAATATCGGCAAGGGCATCTACACACACTTCCTCGATGACGAGGGCATGGTCCGCGCCGACTTCACGGTGATCCGCATGGCCGACCGCTGCCGTTTGATCAACGGGGCCGATGCCGGTCCGCGCGACTTCCACTACATGCGCCGCATGGCCGAGGACAAGGGCTTTGACGTCACCATCACCGACGTCTCCGAGGCCTATACCACCATCGGCATCTGGGGCCCGAATGCCCGCCAGACACTGAAAAAGGTGGTGGCCGATCCGGACGGCCTGGATATCGAAAATTTCGCCTTTGCCGCGATCAAGCCGGTCGTCATCGCCGGCAAGACCGTCTCCGCCTTCCGCCTGTCCTATGTCGGCGAGCAGGGGTGGGAGCTGCACATGAAATATGAGGATGGCCTGGCTGTCTGGGACGCGCTGCGGGCTACCGGCGTCATGGCTTTCGGGGTGGAGACCTATGCCAATTCGCGCCGCATGGAAAAGAGCTTGCGGCTGCAAAATGGCGACCTCTTGACCCAATACAACCTGATTGAAGCTGATCTCGCCCGTCCCAAGGTCAAGGAAGCTGATTTCCGCGGCAAGGCCAAACACCTCGAATACAAGGCGCGTGAGCATCAGCCGGCCATGCTGTGCACGCTGGTGATGGCCGAGAACACCGACAGCAAGGGCGTCGCCCGCTATCCCGTCGGCGCCATGCCGGTGATCGATCCGGAGACCGGCAAGACGCTCGTCGACGAACTCGGCCGCATCTCCTACACCACATCCGTCGCCTATGGGCCGACCATCGGCAAGAACATCGCGCTGGCCTATCTGCCGTGGGAATATTGCCAGGTCGGGCGCAGGCTGAATGTCGAATATTTCAGCGAGACCTATCCGGTGGATGTCGCAGCCGTCGGCTACAAGCCGCTCTACGATCCGGAGAACCTCAAGCCGCGGAGCTGATCTCCACCTTGCCCATCTGAGGGCTGCTCCGCCCCACGAGAGCGGCGCGGTGCAGATTCGGTTGCCGCGCTAGCTCGTTGTGGCCAGGCCATCGAGCAGTGCAGTGAGTGCCGTGTCGATGTCCTCCGGGGAGCCGCCACCGGCAATATCGAGCGCTGCGCGGTCAAAGGCAGCATCCAGCAGCGTTGCAAGGGCCGACAGCGGTACGGTGCGTATCTCTCCGGAGGCCATGGCTGTTTCAAGGCCCTCGCGCAGGGTTTGCCCCGTGCTGATGTCATTGATCTGCTTCATGGTTTCAATGCCGAGCGCGGCCGGGCCTTCGACAAGCAACAGATGTGCGCGGCCGGGGATCTGCATTGCATCGAGATAGGCCCGGGTACCGCTCTTGAGTCCCGCCATAGCAGTTTCGGGGGCCTTGGCCGAGTTGCGTATGGCCTCGGCAACTTCGGACAGCTCGTTTTCGACCACCGCCCGAAACACTGCCTTCTTGTCCTCGAAATGGTGATAGAGCGCACCGCGGGTGACTCCGGCAGCCTTGACCAGTTCCGGCGTGCTGGCTTCAGCATATCCCATTTGAAGGAACAGTTCACGCGCAGCCCCGATCAAGGCGCGGCGGGTGGTGGTTGAGCGATCCTCATTCGACATTTTGATCTTGTTATTCATACAAACAGCCTGTATGTAAATATCACTTACATACAAACTGTATGTCTGTTTCGATGAAGGAGCAAGTCATGAAATTCACAAGCTACTATCCCGTTCTGATCACGCCCAAGGTGGCGGAGACCAGTGACTTTTACATCCGGCATCTCGATTTCGAGCCGGCATTCGAGTCCGATTGGTACGTGCACTTGCGTTCGAAAGTGGACCCTCAGGTCAATCTGGCGGTTCTGGAGCAAGGCCACGCGACGATCCCGTCAAGTGACCGGACTCACACCGGCGTGATCCTGAATTTCGAGGTCGACGATGTTGATGCGGTCTATGGCCGGGCTCTGGCTGAAGGGTGGACCGTCCTCAAACACTTGTGTGACGAGGCGTTCGGACAGCGCCATTTCATCGCGCAAGACCCGTCCGGCACCTTGATCGATGTGATCAAGCCGATTCCGCCGACAGCCGATTTCGCAGCGCAGTACAGTGCAGAAGCGTTACCACGCTGAACTGGACAGAAATTCAGTTTCGAGCTTCCATTCTGTCATGCTAAATTGTGTCATGGCAGACTGGATCAAGGCAGTTCTGGCGACCGCAGCCTTGCTGGCGTTCGACACCGGCGCACAGGCGCGTGAGCCGGTCGATGTCGCGCTGGTGCTGGCGGTCGATGTGTCGCGCTCCATGTCGGTGCGGGAGCTCGAGATCCAGCGCGAAGGCTATGCTGCGGCGCTCAATCACCCCGACGTGGTCCGCGCCGTGGCCCAGGGCGCTTATGGCCGTATCGCCATCACCATGTTCGAATGGGCCGGGACCAGCGCAATCCGCCAGGTGTTTGACTGGACGCTGATCGAGACCGGCGCGGATGCGGACCGGCTTTCGGAGATCGTGCGGGCGTCCAGACCCGTGGCGCAGCGGCGCACATCGATTTCCGGGGCGATCCTGCACGCGGTGCAGCGGATGGAGGCGGCACCGTATGACGGGTTTCGCAAGGTTATCGACGTGTCGGGAGACGGGCCGAACAATCAGGGCGCGCCGGTTCTGGAGGCGCGGCAGATCGCGCTGTCGCAGCGGATCGTCATCAACGGCCTGCCGCTGATGACGCGCGACGGTCCGGGGGGCGGCTTCAACATCGCCGATCTCGACAGCTATTACGCCGACTGCGTGATCGGCGGGCCGGGCAGTTTTCTGGTGCCGGTCAACAGTTGGGAACAGTTTCCCGAAGCTATCCGCCGCAAGCTGGTTCTGGAGATCGGGGCTGCGCCTGACCTTCCGCACCAAGTCATTCCGGCCCAGGCACTGCCGGGCCAGTCTTTTTCTCCGATATCGGCCTCGCATGACTGTCTGATCGGTGAAAAAATCTGGGAACAGCGGCAATGGATGTTTGACGACCGCTAGATTCGACTTGGTCTTGTGCCTTGAATTGCAATTTTGCCGGGAAGTTGTTTGCGCTGCATTTTGGCTCGTTAACGAAATGGAGAAGCCTGCAAACTAATAATCGGTTCCGAGTTTACGATTTTGCGGATATCTCGCGTGCCATTCAGAAAACAAGACAAAGCCAGAGATTCTGATGCCAGCTTCAAGGGACTGGAAATCCTGCTGGTCGAGGATCTCGCAGGCCTGTACGGCTGTCGTGCGGCAACGTCTTGAACAGCTCGGAATGACCGTGACGAGCTGCGAAACGCTGGAATTGCTCGCTTCCGCGCTGGAGGACAATCCGGAAAAATTCGCGCTGGCGCTGGTGGATCTCAATCTGCCAAGTGCCCCGTCAGGCGAGGCGCTGGACCTTGTGTCGGCCAAGGATGTACCGGCCGTGCTTTTCACATCGACCGTCGCGGATATCAGGCGCAAGCAGGTTTTCGCCAGGCATATCGCCGATTATGTGCTCAAGGACGGCCATGATGCGATCGACAAACTGATCAAGGCGACAATCCGCATTCTTTCCAATCGCGACGCCCATGTGCTGGTTGTCGATCACTCGGCCTCGATGCGGGAGATGCTGAGCGAACAGATGCAGCGTCAGCTTTACCGGGTCACCGCGGTTGCCAGCGGCAGGGTGGCGCTGGAGGTGCTGGAAGAGAGCCAGGATTTCGATCTGGCCATCATCAACTATCTGATGCCGGAAATGAACGGCCTGAAGCTGGTGGAGCAGATCCGCAACCGCAGTGAACTCGAGGACATGCGGATTGTCGGCGTCTCGACGCTTGAAGACCGGACCCTGGCCGGACAGTTCCTGCGCGCCGGAGCCAGCGATTTCCTGATCCAGCCGCTGGTGATCGAGGAATTGCGCTGGCGGGTTGCCCAGAACATCGAGATTTCCAGCCAGATCCGCAGGCTGCGGGAACTGGCGGCCCGGGACTATCTGACCGGAACCTATAATCGCCGGCATTTCTTCGAAGACGGTCCGCGCAAGGTGGCACTGAACCGCAAGCAGGGGCGCGGACAGGCGCTGGCGATTGTCGATATCGACCATTTCAAGCTGGTCAATGACACCTATGGCCACGAGGTCGGCGATGTCGTGCTCAAGGCCGTTGCCCGGCAGCTCAACAAATATTGCGGACACAGCCATCTGCTGTCGCGCATGGGCGGCGAGGAGTTCGGTATCCTGATCTCGGATTGCAGCTTTGCCGATGCCCGGCGCTTCTGCGAGTTTCTGCGTCATGCGATCGAGGTGCTGCCGATCAAGACCGATGACGGCATCGTCAAGGTGACCGCATCGATCGGTCTTGCCGAGATTGCCGACAAGGAAAGCTTCGACAATTATCTCAATGCCGCCGACCAGTTCCTGTACATGGCGAAAAGTGCGGGGCGCAATTGCGTCTTTTCCGAATCCGATCTGGCCGTCCGCGCCGTCGCGTGAAGCCAAAGCACGTTGCATTCAATCGTATGCGATGTGCCTAAGATCCTGATTTGGCGCGTGTGTGTTCCGAAATCCGGTTTCCGGAACACGCTTTGGGGACACGGCCCCGCTGCCGCCAATCCGGTCCCAAACGCTCAATGGAAACCCGTTCGGGCAGATCAGGCCGCGGTGAGATACTGCTTGCGGTCGGCGCGCTCCTGCTGCGGCGAGCGGTTGTAGAGTTCGCGGTAGCACTTGGAAAAATGCGATGCGGACACGAAACCGCAGGCAACCGCCACCTCGACCACCGGCATCGGCGACTGGATCAGGAGATGCCGGGCCCGGTCGAGCCTGATCTCGAGATAATAGCGCGCCGGCGAGCGGCCCATCTCCTGGCGGAACAGGCGTTCGATCTGGCGGCGCGACAACCCGGCGTCATCGGCGATCTCGATCAGCGACAGGGGTTCGGACAGGTTTGCTTCCATCAGCTCGATGATCGAGAGAACCTTGGCGTTCTGCACGCCGAGACGGGCGCGCAGCGGCAGCCGCTGGCGGTCATGCGCGTTGCGGACCCTGTCGGTCAGCGCCATCTCGCAGATGCGGTTGACCAGTGTTTCGTCATGGTCCTCGCCGATCAGGCTCAGCATCATGTCGAGCGCGGCGGTGCCGCCGGCGCAGGTGTGGATCGAGCCGTCGATTTCATAGAGATCGGCAAAGACATTGGCCTTGGGGAAGGCTTCGGCGAAGCCGGGCATGTTTTCCCAGTGGATGGCGCAGCGCCGGCCGGACAGCAGTCCGGCCATGGCCAGGATATGGGCGCCGGTGCACAGGCCGCCGACGGCGACGCCGCGATTGTGCTCCTCGCGCAGCCAGGCCAGCACCGACTTGTTGGTGAAGCGTTCGACATTGACGCCCGAGCAGACGAATACCATGGTCGGCCGGTTCTCGCCCGACAGGCTGCGGCGTTCATCGGCAAGCGAGGTGTCGGCTGCGACCTGGACACGGTTCGACGCCGTCACCGGCTCGCCATCATGCGAGGTCAGGCGCCACTTGTAGCAGTCATAGCCCAGCATCCGGTTGGCCAGCCGCAATGGTTCGATTGCCATCGAGAAGGCGATCATCGAAAAATCCGGAACCATGAAAAAGACGATCGACCGTTTTTGCTTGCTTGGTGAGGACATGCCCAAATCCCTTGCGCGGCCCCCAAGAGGCCCATGTCGCGATCAGGCCATAAATTTCACCGCTTGTCACTGGTATCGAAGCGAAATTTCTCGGCTTGCGACATGGGCCCGCAGTCACAACAGCGTCGGGCGGGCATGGACATCGTGACGGGCGGTGCGGGGGCGGCCCAGATCGCGGGCGGCCGGCCATCCGATGTCCTTCTGCAGCTCCAGCGGGAGCTTCTCGAACATGGCTTGCATGGCAGTCCGCTTGCGGTCGGCCTGCCATTGGCGGGCATGGCGTAGTATCTGCGTGAAACCGAACATGATCGTATCTCCTGTTTCCGTGTTGCCCAGTCAGACTGGATTGACAACAGCATCGTCGCGTTGCATGATTCAATCAAACGAAATGAATTGACCTTTGCGATCAACGGAATTGAACGATATGAACGCGCCGATCACTCACCCGCTGCTGATGCTGGACCCGGATGTCCTGCGCAGTTTCGTCGCCATTGCCGAGACCGGAAGCTTCACCGCTGCCGCCGCGCGGATCTTCCGTACGCCGTCGGCGGTGTCGATGCAGATCAAGCGGCTTGAAGAGCAGCTGGGCGTGTCGGTGTTCCTGCGGGACGCGCGCAATGTTTCGTTGACCCATGATGGCGAAGTGCTGCTCGGCTATGCCCGTCGGCTGATCGCGCTCAACCGCGAAGCGATTTCGCGGTTTGTCACCTCAGAGGTCACCGGCGTGGTGCGGATCGGCTCGCCATCTGATTACGGCGAGGCGGTGTTGCCGAGCGTGCTTAAGCAATTTGCCAAGTCGCACCCCTCGGTGGTCGTCGATGTGGTGATCGACCAGTCTTCCAGCCTGCTCAAGCGCTTTAACTCGGGACATATCGACATTGCCCTGATCAGCTGCATGAAGGACCATACACCCGATCCGGGAGAGATCGTGATGACAGACGATATCGTCTGGGCCGGGGCCAAGGGCGGGCAGGCCTATCTGATGGATCCGGTGCCGTTGTCGATGTGGGATGAAGGCTGTGTCTGGCGGGAAAGGGCCCTTTCGTCGCTGGAAAAGGTGAAAAGGTCCTACCGGGTGGCGTTCATGACCTCGCATATGGCCGGGCAGCGGGCAGCGATCCTGTCCGATCTTGCCATCGCACCGGTGGGCCGGAGTTTCATCGGTTCGGATATCCAGATCCTTGACGAGGATTGCGGACTGCCGGCGCCGGGAGAGTATCAATTGCTGCTCAAGGTGGCGGCTGATCCCTCCGCGCCGGTCTGCGCGCTCAGCGATCATTTTCGCGCGGGCTTCGAGCGGTTCCGGCAGACCGGAACATTTGGCGACTAGCCCGGTGCCGAAGGGTGTACGGCGGCCTCGCGATCCTGCCGATCAGGCCGGATTCCGCTGGCTCCGCTTGCGGCTTCGCGCCATGGCCAGATGCGCCAGAATGGCGCCGGCATAGCAGATGATCAGCATGGCAGGCAGGCCGGCGGCCGAGCCTGTCGCGGCGACGGCGAGCAGGGCCGGGGTGCCGAGCGCATTGCCGATATTGCCGGTCTGGGCAATGGCGCCATTGGCCAGCGCCCGGTCGGGCAAGCCTGCATTGAGCTCTGGCACGGCGGCGAAGCTGGCGCCCTGCACCAGCCCCAGGGCGGCAAAGAGCGCGATGAACAGCATGGCGCCAGGTCCGGTGAGCAGGAACACCACCACCAGCACGATGGCCGTTGCAAAACCGGTGACGATGACGCTGACCGCTGCCATGTGCCTGAGCATCAGGTTGCCAAGGGTCATGGACGAGGCGATGCTGGCAAGCGGCATGGCGGCAGTGACAAAGGCGCGCTGCGCCGGCTCGAGCATGGTCGGCAGGATGGCGAGCATGGAGACGAATGTCAGCGTGTAAAACATCCAGCCCAGCGCAGGGGCTGCGATGAAGGGCGAGGAATAGGCTGCGATATGACGACGGGCGATGTCGGCCAGCGACGGCCAGGGCGACATGTCGCGCCGGCCGGGCCGCGGCAAGGCCAGCGCCAGCAGCGCCGCGATGATCGCCATGCAGGCCGCGTGCAGTGCCGGCAGACCGCCCAGCCCGAAGCTTTGCACAATCATCGGAGCGGTGAGCGCGACAGCGGCAAAGGCGACGCCGAAAAAGGTGCCCCACAGCGTCAGCGCCATGCCCTGATAGCGCGGCGTGGTCAGCTGCGCGATCAGCGTCGGGGCGGCGACAACGATGGCCAGATGCGACAGGCCTTCGAGCAGGCGGCTTGCCAGCATCCACTCGAAGCCGGGCAGGGTTGCCTGCCAGGCAGACACAAGGGCGCCGAGCACCAGGCCCGACAAGAGCAGGCGGCGGATGCCGATCTGGATGCCGATGACGCCGGCCACCAGCCCCAGCAGCATGCCGACGACTGAGATCAGCGAGACGAGATAGCCCGATACCGCGCCCGTCTCACCATAAAAGGCCTGCAGTTCCGGGAAGATGACGACGATCTTGGCAAATTGCGTGGCAGCGCCCAGCCCCGCGGCCCAGAGGGCCAGCACCAGAAACAGGGGAGAGCGGATGAGGGAGACCATGATCACCGCCCTAGACCCAACTTCGATTCGGGTAAAGGCTGAAGCGCGGCTTCAGTCGCGGTTGCGCCGTCCGCCGCGGCGGCGTCCGGCGCCGGGTTCGATGCCGGCTGCGGCATCGGTGTGCATCGAACGCTCCGGCAGCTTGACCACTTCGGTGAGTCTGGGGAAGGCGTCGACCTTGTTGGGAAAGGCCATGGCGTTGACGAAATGCTGCTGGAATTTCGGCTCCAGCGCGGTTTCGATCTTCTCGATGCGGGTGACGGTCAGTTCGATCTCGCGGCGATGCGCGCGGTTGAGCAGCGCCATGCGGGCGCCGGTGCCGGCGGCATTGCCGACAGCCTTGACCTTGTCGAGATCGCAATCGGGCACAAGCCCGAGCACGAGCGCATATTTGGGATCGATGAAGGAGCCGAAGGCGCCGGCGAGCCCGATGCGGTCGACATGGTCGATGCCCTGCTTGTCCATCAGCAATTTGACGCCGGCATAAAGGGCAGCCTTTGCCAGCTGGATGGCGCGGACATCGGTCTGTGTCACCATCAGCTTGGGTTCGGCTTCCTTCAAGAGATAGGAGAAGGTGCGGCCGGTGGAGATGATGCGCGGATTCTGTGCAGCCAGATCGCCATTGATGACGCCGTCTTCGGTGATGATGCCGGCGAGATACATTTCGGCGATGATCTCGATGATACCGGAGCCGCAGACGCCGGTGACGCCGACCTTTTTGGCCTGTTCCTCAAAGCCCGGCTCATCCGACCAGGGCTCGATGCCGATGACGCGGTAGCGCGGTTCCAACGTGAGTGGATCGATGCGGATGCGTTCGATGGCGCCGGGGGCGGCGCGCTGGCCGCAGGAAATCTCCGCGCCCTCGAAGGCGGGGCCAGTGGGCGAGGAGGCGGCGACGGTGCGGGTGGAATTGCCCAGCACGATTTCGGCATTGGTGCCGACATCGACGAGCAGCATCATCTCCTCCTGGCGGTGTGGACCTTCGGTCAGCGTCGCGGCCGCCGCATCGGCGCCGACATGGCCGGCAATGCAGGGCAACATGTAGACCCGGGCGCCGGGATTGAGCGGGATGTCGATCTCGGAGGACTTGATATTGACCGCACCGGAGACGGCGAGCGCAAAGGGCGCGCCGCCGAGTTCGGTGGGATCGATGCCGAGAAACAGATGATGCATGATCGGGTTGCCGACAAAGACAGCGTCGAGAATGTCGGCGCGGTCGATCTCGCCCTGCTTGCAGACATTGTCGATCAAGCCGTTGAGCGCCTCGCGCACGGCATTGGTCATGCCTTCGCGGCCTTCCGGGTTCATCATCACATAGGAGACCCGGCTCATCAGATCCTCGCCGAAGCGGATCTGCGGATTGGAGGTGCCCGAGGACGCCAGTGTGCGGCCCGACAAGAGCGAGGACAAATGCATGGCGATGGTGGTGGAGCCGATGTCGCAGGCAATGCCATAGGCTTCGTTCTTGAGGCCCGGATACAGCGCCACCAGCGTCGCCTGTCCGCCCTCGACCGGTTCATGTATGGCGGCGGTGACTTTCCAGTCGCCCTTGCGCAGGATCTTTTGCACTTCGCCAAGCAGATAGGTGTCGATCTGCAGGGTCTTGTAACCCCAGTCGGCCTCGATCGCCATCAGCAGGCGGTCGAGGTCGCCCAATGGCTTGTGCATGTCGGGCTCTTCGATCTCGACATAGCACATCTGGATTGCCGGGTTGCGCTCGATGACGCGGCCGTCGGAATCCTTGCGCACAACCTGGGCGTTGACCACCGCGTCCTGCGGGATGTCGATGACCAGATCGCCGAGGATTTTTGCCGAGCAGGACAGCCGGCGGCCGGGTTTCAGGTCACGTTTTTCGGCATAGCGCACTTCGTTGCCGCCAAAGGGCGAAATGTGCTGGTTGGACGAGGTGATGCCGTGCTTGGCAAACACGCCCTCCTGGACATCGACCTGGCAGCGACCGCAGATGCCGCGACCGCCACAGACGCTTTCCACATGCACACCCAGTTGCCGCGCGGCATCGAGCACGGGCGTATCGGTGGCAAAGCGGCCGCGTTTGCCTGATGGCATGAACAGAACAAGATGGTCGGTCATGGCAGGAGCCTTTCACCTCCCCCTTGAGGGGAGGTCAGAGAAGGGAGCGCAGCGAAGCTGATCCGGGTGGCAGTCTGGTCGCACGGTGGTGTGAACTGGATGAGTACTGCTCTTCCGATCCCACCCCCGCCCCGCTTCCCGTCAGGCGAGGGGGCGGTGCGTCCGTGGTCATTGCAAGATCAGGCGCCACCGCCGGACCGGGCAGCGCGTCCGCCGCGGCGGCGGCCGCCTTCACCGGCCGAAGCGGCCTGCGGGGCAGGGGCGGAGCCTGCGACATGGGACTGGTAGTCCTTGTAGGTCTTGATCCAGTTGGTGCAGTTGGGGTCGGTGCCGTTCAACACATTGGCCGCGCGCACGGCTTCCATTTCCTGCGGACGGCAGGGGTTCATGATGGCGCTGGTCATGCCGGCGCCGATGACCATCGGGATGAAGCCGGCATTGATGCCGTGACGGTGCGGCAGGCCGAAGGAGATGTTGGAGAGGCCGCAGGTGGTGTTGACCTTGAGTTCGTTGCGCAACCGGTAGAGCAGCGAGAAGACCTGGCGTCCGGCATCGCCAAGCGCGCCGATCGGCATGACCAGCGGGTCGACGACGATGTCGCAGGGCTTGATGCCATAATCCATGGCGCGTTCGACAATCTTCTTGGCGACGGCGAAGCGGACATCGGGATCCATGGAAATGCCGGTCTCGTCGTTGGAGATCGCCACCACCGGTACGTCGTATTTCTTGCACAGCGGCAAAATCGCTTCGAGCTTTTCTTCCTCGCCGGTGACCGAATTGACCAGCGGGCGGCCCTTGGCGATCTTCAAGGCAGCTTCAATCGCGGCGGTGACCGAACTGTCGATCGACAGCGGCACATCGACCAGGCCCTGGACGATTTCCATGGTCTGCACCAGAAGGCCGGGCTCGGTCTCGTTCGGGTTGACCGAGGTGACGCCGGCATTGACGTCCAGCATCGTGGCACCGGCGGCGACCTGTTCCAGCGCGTCCTTGATCACGGTCTCGAAATTGCCGGCAATCATCTCGGCGGCAAGCTTCTTGCGGCCGGTCGGGTTGATGCGCTCGCCGATGACGCAGAAGGGCTGATCAAAGCCGATGATCACTTCTCTTGTGGCTGAGGCGACGATGGTGCGGGTCATATTCGGTCCTTCGGTGAAGACATAAAGATTTGCTTATGTCATTATGCTGTTTTCTGAGTGAAGATCAAGCCGTCGCGTCCGGGCTAGTCGCCGCTGTCGGCGGCAACGCCGGCCATGACATGCGGGGTCATGCGCGACGTGTCGCGAGCTTCCTCCTGGTGCAAATCGGCGAGTTCATTGGCAGGGTTGGGTTCCTTGCGCCAGGGCTTGCGGCCCTTGAGCACGCCCGAATCATGGACGATCTCGGCAACGAACTCTTCCTGCCGGTAGGCCATAACATGAATGCCGGAGACCCCGTCGATTTCCTTGACCTCATTGATGATGTCGATGCAGATCTGCTTGCCTTCGGCTTTCTGGTCGGCAGCACCTTCCAGACGGGCAATGATGTGATCGGGAATGTGAACGCCGGGCACATTGGCGCGCATCCATTTGGCGGTGCGGGCGGAGGCCAGAGGCCCGACGCCGCAGAGAATGAAGCACTCCTCGTGAAGCCCCATGTCGCGCACCTGCTGCATGTATCGCTGGAACATCGGCACGTCGTAGCAATACTGGCTCTGGACGAACTGGGCGCCGGCGGCGATCTTCTTGGCCAGACGGTGCGGGCGGAAATCATAGGGCGGTGCAAATGGATTGATGGCGGCGCCGAGGAACACCTGCGGCGGTGTCGTCAGCTTGCGTCCGGAGAGAAATTTTCCATTGTCGCGCATGATGCGGATGGTCTCGAGCAGCGACATGCAGTCGAGATCGAAGACGGGCTTGGCGCCGGGCTGGTCACCGGCCTGAACCCCGTCGCCGGTCAGGCACAGGATATTGCCGACGCCCATGGCGGCGCCGCCGAGCACGTCGCCCTGGATGGCGATGCGGTTGCGGTCGCGGCAGGCGATCTGCATGATCGGCGCATAGCCGATGCGGGTGAGCAGGGCGCAGATGCCGACAGAGGACATGTGGCAATTGGCGCCCGAGGCGTCGACCGCATTGATGCCGTCGACCCAGCCATCGAAAATGGCGGCGCGGTTGTAGACGTCTTCCGGATCGGCGCTGTCGGGCGGGTTGAGTTCGGTGGTGACGGCAAATTCGCCGCGGCGCAGCACGCGCTCCAGCCGGCCGCGGGAGGAGTGGCCGGGCAGCGGATCGAGCGGCAGGTCGATGCCGGCGGGATTGACGTCGGACGTGCTCATGCGGGCTCCGTGGGTTTGGCGGCTTCGGCAAGGGCGGCTGCCTGGGCGGTCACCCGCAACCAGGACGAGGTTTCGCGCAAGGACTGGTCAACCGGCTTCTGCACGGCGAGGATGGCCTGGTTCTCGACCATTTTCTGCGATCCGCTCCAGGCCTGCACCCAGACGCAGGGCATGTCGGGTTCGACCTCGCAATTGCCATTGGCGCGAACGCCGCCGCAGGGGCCGTTGCGCAATTGTTTGGGGCAGTTCATCGGGCAGGACATGCCGGTCGAGGACAGCACGCACTGGCCGCACATGCGGCAGTCGAACAGGAAGCCCTTGACGTGTTTCTCAATGAACTTGACCGGCTTCTCGGCGCGCTGGTAGCCGACCGCCTTCCAGACCGGGTGCAGGCGCAGGAACAGGTCCGCAAAGCGGCCGTAGAACCACTCGAGCCCGCGCGCATGGCGCACCGCCCAGAGCCGGACGGCAAAGCTGCGGGCATTGCGGCCGGTGGCGGACACGCCCGAGGGCTTGTAGGCGGTCTTCTGGACCGCCTTCTTGTTCAGGCTTGCCTGCGTCGGTGTGGTCGGTTGGTCAGCCATGGCTCTCCCTGCCTCCGCCCTTGACCAGCGCCACCAGGCGTTCCTTGTCATAGGCTGTTTCCAGTTCCGCCGCGGCCCGTTCGGCTTCGGCTTCAAGATCATCGGAGACTTCCACCGGATCGGCACGGCGCCAGTCGGCCAGATAGTCATCGGTCTCGGCCGCACCGGTCCGCATGGCGCACATGTCGATGGCCTCGGTGAATCTGAGGGTCAGCTCCCGCTTGGCGGAAGCCCGTCCCTTCTTGACGATCACCTGGGCTGGAATGTCGCGCCAGTAGACGATGATGCAGTTGGCCATGGGGGTCTCCTTGAGAGTTACAATGCGCATGGGAATTTCTGGCAGCTTCGCTCACGACGACGCGCGGCGCGTCAAAAGCGACCTGAATGATGATGCTGGTATTGGGGATGACGCGCGGGGTCAAATCCGGCGCTGCAAAAACTACCAGATGCCTCTGGTCAGCCCGGTGGCGAGATAGGTCCAGAGCGGCGGGTGGAACCGCTGCACGGATGGCAACGGGCCCGGTCTGGTTTCCAGATTTCCGCTCAGCGCGTCCTCGACGGCGCGCACGACCATCTCGCGCGAGCCTGCGGCCATGGCGAGCGAATCGGTGAGCAAAGTGTCGCGCGGGTCAGGCGCCAGAAACGCCTGATGGAGAATGTCGCCGGTGTCGACGCCGGCATCAACCAGATGCACGGTGGTGCCGTAATTCCCGCAATCGCCCGTGGCTCGCGCCCACCAGCCGCCGGCCACGCCGCGATATTTCGGATTGATGCCGGAATGGTAGTTGAGCACCGGGCAGGGGATGGCAGCGAGTGTCGCCCGGCTCAGCATCCGGCATCCGACCAGCAGGACGATATCGGGTTTTCGCGCCGCGATCAGTTCCAGGCAGTCGCCGGCATTTGCGGACGACACCGGCGTGACCGGCAGATGGTCCGGCATCCCGGTTTGCGCACCGCTGGCGGCGATGATGGCCCTGGCTCGCGCGCCGGCAAGACGCTTGCCGACACGGGAAATCACCATGGTGCCGAACTGGCCCGCGGTCTGGACCCAGCCGATCCTGCGGGCCCGGCGCTTGAGAAAGACGGTCTTGGATTCAGGCTGCTCGAGCGCCACTTCGACGCCATCCAGATGCGACGCAAGGGCGTTGACGATGACCCAGGCATAGTCGCCGCCGGCGGTGAGAACGAGAATGTTTCTGGTCTGGCTCATGGTTGCCCGGCGTGTCGTTGCAGACCCGCAAGGCTACATCAGTGCAGTTAAGATTGTCTCAGCCCGACGGGCCGGTCAGAACAGCCGGAACAGCAGGGCGCCGGTGGCAAAGACCACGAGGCCAGCGACCAGGACCGATACAAGCCCGGTGATCACGCCGAGGGCCAGGCAATTGCCGTCGCGTTCGGTATGGGCGACGCCGAGCACGGCGACGGCCAGCGCCGGCAACCAGTTGCCGAAGGGAATAGGCAGCACGCAGGTGACGGCTAGGATCAGTGCAAACAGTCCGAACAGGCGCTCGAGGATCGGGCCGTCGAGCGGCCAGTTGCGCGGCCGGACCCAGGTTTCGGCGCTTCTGAGCCAGGGCGAGACCCGGGAGACCATGCGCTGGAAGGTGGCGCGGTCGACGGTGTAATTGGCAAGCGCCTTCGGCAGCCACACTTTCTGCAAGCCGATCACCATCTGCCAGGCGACGAAGACCATCGGCAGGCCGAGCACCATGGTGGCGCCGGGCGGAAGCGGAATCAGGTTGGGCAGGGCGAAGACGAGCAGGAAGGCGCCGAAAGAGCGGTCGTCCAGCGCATTGGCAATCTCGCGCATGCTCACCCGGTCCCCGGCCTCGCGCGCCAGACGCTCGAGCAAATCCGAGAGCTTTTCGGGATGACGATGTGTGCCTGATGCGATGGCGGGAACGGAGGATACGGCGGACTGCGGACTCACTTGCAAAAACCCTGAATTGTGACTGGCTTCCATCTAAGCACGGATTGCTAAAAAATTGTGGCGGAAAGCCAAAAATATTCCGGGCGCGCCAGCCTCATCCGGTGGCTTGACTCACAGCGGCGTCAGCGCATCCGTCAGTTCGCCATAGCCGGTCCAGCGGCGTTCGTAGCGCAAGCCGAGGCGCTCGGCGGCGGCGCGGGCCTTGGCCTCCAGCTCCGGATCGTCGGTCTGGGCGAGATAAAGCGCGCGCTGGTAATGACCGAAATAGGTGTCGCGCAGTTCGGGAAAGCGGTCGAGTCCGAGCGGCCGAATCAGGAAGGCGTCGAAATGCCTGGCGAGAAAATCGGTGATGAAAAAGGTCATCATCAGATCGTCGCCCTCGGCCTCGAAAGCCTGATTGCCCATATAGAATGAAAAGCAGTGCGGTCCGGCGATGCGCTCGACGCCATGGGCCGCGCAAACCTTGTCGAGTTCGCCGCCGGTGCCGCAATCGGCATAGCCTATGAAGATATGCTCATAGCCTTCGTCACGGGCCGCCCTTATGGCGCGATCAACGGCCGGTGCGATGCGGTCGGGGTAATGGTGGTAATTGGCGTCGATGCATTTGAGGTCGACATGGTCATGGCCAAGCTGCTGATTGACAGCCAGAATCTCGCGCGCCAGCATTCCGCAGGCAATCACCCGGACTTTTTCCGGACCAATTTCGCCCTGGCTGGCTGGGTTGGACTGTTCTGCCATCATGTTGCCTTTCATCCGCGCCAAATTCCGGCTTCAACAGCTTGTTCCGGGATTGAGCAGAAAATGACACATTTCAAGATCGCAACCATCCTCATTCTTGCCCTGTCGCTGGCGTCCTGCGCCAACACGATACGCGGCGTCGGCAAGGACGTGAAGGAATCCGCAAATGCCGTCGGCGACGCTGTCACCTACTGACAGCATCCCCAACGCGCGAATCGGGCCAAATGATGATCAGGCGCCGGCCAGACGGTTGTGCCGGCGCTTGATCAGGTCCTTTGCGGTTTCAACCGCAACGGCGGCGTCGCGGCAATAGGCATCTGCGCCCACGGCCTTGCCGAATTCCTCGTTGAGCGGCGCGCCGCCGACAAGGATGATGTAATCGTCGCGGATGCCCTTTTCCTTCATCGTGTCGATGACAACCTTCATATAGGGCATGGTGGTGGTCAGCAGCGCCGACATGCCGAGGATGTCGGGCTTTTCGCGCTCGATGGCCTCTAGATATTTTTCCACAGAATTGTTGATGCCGAGATCGATGACGTCGAAGCCTGCGCCTTCCATCATCATGCCGACAAGGTTCTTGCCGATGTCGTGGATGTCCCCCTTGACGGTGCCGACAACCATCTTGCCAAGCTTCGGTGCGCCGGTTTCGATCAGCAGCGGGCGCAGGATGAACATGCCCGCCTTCATGGCATTGGCGCTCATCAGCACTTCGGGAACGAACAGGATGCCGTCGCGAAAGTCCTCGCCGACGATCCGCATGCCCTCGACCAGTGCCTGGGTCAGCAGGTCATAGGGGGTCCAGCCGCGTTCGAGGAGGATATTGGTGCCTTCCTCGATCTCTTCCTTGAGCCCGTCATACAGATCGTCGTGCATCTGCTGGACAAGCTCGTCATCAGAGAGTTCAGAAAGGATGATTTCATCGTCAGACATCAGTTTCTCCCTTGATTGCACCCGTCCACGGATCGGCACAGCTGATCCATCCTGCATAGCGATATAGACGATCGTTTGCAAAAGTTCCTTGAAAACGACGCTCGCGCCGGAAAATGCGACGGGGCGTCATTTCGACGACATTCCTCTTAGCGCCAAGGCTTGGCGCTAAGAGGAATGTACGGGCTCCGGTTTTGGTTAGCATGGATGCATGGGCGCGATGGTGCGTCACTCCAGACACTGCAGGCTCTTGATGGCTCATTCAGACACTCCTTCGACAACAGACCTGGCTCCAGAAGCAGCTCCGGAAGCTGCGTCGGGACGGCGCGGCAAGGGCGCGGCCGGCCGGCGTGCGGCCCGTTCGGGCGGCGGCGCCGGGCAATCCATGCCGTTCATCATGCGCAAGCTCGGCACCTATGAGGTGCTGGACGAGGAAGGCCTGAGCCTCATCGAGGCCAATGCCGACACGATTTTGGAGGAAATCGGCATCGAATTCCGCGATGACGCCGAAGCGCTGGCGCTGTGGCGCGAAGCCGGCGCCGATGTGAAGGGCGAGCGGGTCCGGTTTCCAAAAGGCCTGTGCCGCGAATTGTTGAAAACGGCTCCGGAGGTGTTCACCCAGCATGCCCGCAATCCGGCGCGCTCGGTGCAGATCGGCGGCAAGGCCACGGTCTTTGCACCGGTCTATGGGCCGCCCTTCGTGCGTGATCTTGATGGCGAGCGGCGCTATGCGACGATCGAGGATTTCCGCAATTTCGTCAAACTCGCCTATCTGGCGCCGTCGCTGCACCATTCCGGCGGCACCGTGTGCGAGCCGGTCGACGTGCCGGTCAACAAGCGCCATTTCGACATGGTCTACAGCCATATGAAATACAGCGACAAGCCGTTCATGGGCTCGGTGACCGCACCGGAACGGGCCGAAGACACCATCGAGATGTGCAAGATCCTGTTCGGCGCGGAATTTGTTGATCAGAACTGTGTGACGCTCAACCTGATCAACGCCAACTCGCCGATGGTGTTTGACGAGACCATGCTCGGCGCGCTCAAGGTCTATGCCCGCAACAACCAGGCCTGCGTGGTCTCGCCGTTCATTCTTGCCGGTGCGATGAGCCCGGTGACGGTGGCGGGCACGCTGACCCAGATTCTGGCGGAAGTGCTGGCAGGCGCCGCCTTCACCCAGCTGATCCGTCCCGGCGCGCCGGTGCTGTTCGGCACATTCGCCGCCTCGATCTCGATGCAGTCGGGCGCACCGACCTTCGGCACGCCGGAACCGGCGCTGGTCTCCTATGGCGCGGCACAGCTGGCGCGGCGGCTGAAGATCCCGTTCCGCACCGGCGGGTCGTTGTGCGGTTCCAAGGTTCCTGACGCGCAGGCAGCTCATGAAAGCGCCTCGACGCTGAACATGACGCTGCTGGCGGGCACCAATTTCGCACTGCATTCCGCCGGCTGGCTCGAAGGCGGGCTGGTCAGCTCCTACGAGAAATTCATGATCGACGTTGATCAGCTCGGCATGCAGCAGCGTTTTGCCGAAGGCATCGATTTGTCGGTGACCGGCCAGGCGCTGGATGCGATTGCCGAAGTGGGACCGGGCAGCCATTATCTCGGCTGCGCCCATACCCAGGCCAATTTCCAGCAGGCCTTCTTCCGCTCGTCGCTGGCGGACAACAATTCCTATGAGCAGTGGCTGGCCGAGGGCGAGAAGCGGATCGAGGAACGCGCGCGCGACCTTTGCCGGTCATGGCTTGCCAGCTATGTGGCTCCCGAACTCGACCCGGCCATCGACGAAGCGCTGCTGGCGTTCATTGCGGGCCGCAAGGAGTCGATGCCCGACGCCTTCACCTGAACACAGCCCGATAAAGCCAGGGAGACAGGCGCTCAGGAGAAAGTGGCCAACCTCATACACCAGGAGGTCTGGCGCTCTGCGTTCAAGGACGGAGGGGCAGGTGGCTAGCCTGTCGCTCAACGCGGCTGTCGTGGCGGCGCTGGCGCCAAGCGGGCTGGTGCCGCGCGGCTGGCTGGGACCGGAGCCTGAAACTCCACCTTTGCTCGCCACTGGAAGGCCTGCCGCCGGGATCTGCCTTGTCGGCCATGCGGGTGGCGGGTTCTGGCCGGTTTTTGCGGAGTGGTGGCGGGCGCATCCTGCTAGTGACCAGCCGCTTGACGACTGGTCGAAATCGGTGATCGGCCCGGTGGCCGGCGCGCTTGGCGGCGAGGCGGTGTTTCCCTCGGACATTCCGTGGCATCCGTTCCAGCAATGGGCCATGGCCGCCGAAGGGCTCAAACCCTCGCCGCTGGGGCTGTTGATCCATCCCGGATTCGGCCTCTGGCACGGCTATCGCGGGGCGATCCTGTTTGGCGAGCAAGCGCTTGCCGGGAAGGGGATGCCGGACCCTGTGGCTGTTCACGGCCCGGGCACTGCCGCGCTACATCCATGTGACACTTGCACCGACAAGCCCTGCCTTTCCGCCTGTCCGGTCGAGGCCTTTGCGGCAGGCGGATTTGCGGTGGCTCAGTGCCGCTCGCATCTGGACAGCAGGGCAGGGCAGGATGGCTGTATGCGGTCGGGATGCCTTGCGCGCGATGCCTGTCCTGTCGGCCGGGCCTATCGCTACGGCGCCGATCAGATCCGGTTTCACATGGCGGCATTTGTCTGAAAGACACACCAAGACCGGCTCGAACGTAACGATCCATTGGATCTTGATCGTGTCAGATCGAGAATATATTTTCATTGAAATCAATTTGTTAGAGGGGAATCTCATGGATTCTCAAAGTCTCGCTCTTGCAAAAGATATATCTTTACGCAGATAATACGGTATCAAGTGCTATCGATATCCGGAAAGGAAACTCACAATGTTTGGAATGCACAAACACAGGTGCCACCGCCCACATCTCCATTTCGCCGGTCCGGACGGACCAGGCGGACGTGGCGGCGGCGGACGCGGCCCGTTCGGGCGCCATCGCGGCGGACCCTTTGGCGGCGGCGGCAAGCGCATGTTTGACGCTGGCGCATTGAGGCTGGTGGTTCTCGGTCTGATCGCCGAGCAGCCGCGTCACGGCTACGACATCATCAAGGCGCTGGAAGCCCGTTTCCAGGGCGCCTACAGCCCGAGCCCCGGCGCGATCTATCCGATGCTGCAGATGCTGGAAGAAGCTGATCTCGTGTCCTCGCAAATGCAGGGCGCCAAGAAGCTTTTTGCAATCACCGAAGAGGGGAAGGCCTATCTCGGGGAAAACCGGGTGGATCTCGACCGGATCAATGCGCAAATCGACGAGGCATCCGAAGAAATCCAGGGTGTGTCGCTGGGGGCCGAGTTCCGCGCCCTGCGCAAGTCGCTGTTCCGGCAGGTCAGAAGCGGCGGGTTTTCAGCGGATCAGGCGCAAAAGGCGCTGGAAATCCTGAAAAAGGCCCGCGGCGACATAGAAGCCCTGCAGGATCAGGGCGGCCGCGACTGACGGTCGGCTTCAAGCGCCCTGACGCAACATGAAAAAGGCCGGGGCTCGCGCTCCGGCCTTCTCATCATGTCGATCTGCTCGTGGTGTCACCCCCGACGGCCGCGGCGTTCGCGGGTCGGTGGGGCCGAGGTGGCGGCGACGGTGTTGCGCATCGGGCCGATGCGCTCGACGATGGATTCGACCGTCGGGCGCTGGGCCTTGATATGGGTGTCGACGGCTTCGCGCATCGCGGCCAGGTGATTGCAGGAGGTGCCGCAGCAGCCGCCGATGATGCGGGCGCCGGCATCAATGGCCAGACGGGCATAATCGGCCATCAGCGGCGGTGTGCCGGAATAATGGATTTCGGCGCCGCGGAATTCGGGGATGCCGCAATTGCCCTTGACCACGACGATCGCATCCGGATCGGCACCGGTCATGTCGAGCAGGGAAGACAGGATGTCGGAAGCGCCGACGCCGCAATTGGCGCCGACCGCAAAAGGGCCGTCGCCGATATCCTTGGCCAGCGAATGGATGTCGCGCGGATGCACGCCCATCATCGTCTTGCCGGCGGTGTCGAACGAGCCGGTATAGACATAGGGCAGATCGTGGCGCACCGCGGCTTCGGCGGCGGCGCGGATTTCATCGGTCGCCGACATGGTTTCGATCCAGACGACATCGATGCCACCGGCCTTGAGGCCCTCGATCTGTTCGGCAAAGGATTCGACGGCTGACTCATAGGTCATGGCGCCAAGCGGCACCAGCAGGTCGCCGGTGGGGCCGACGGAGCCGCCGACAATCACCTTCCGCGGCGCCTTGTCAGCGACGGCGCGGGCGATCTCTGCAGCCTTCTTGTTGAGCGCATGGACGCGGCCATGGGCGTCGTGCAGCTTGAGCCGGTTGCGGGTGCCACCGAAACTGTTGGTCAGGATGATGTCGGAGCCGGCATCGACGAAATCCTGATGCAGCTTGGTAATCTTTTCCGGCGCGCTCTCGAGCCACATTTCCGGCGCTTCGCCTGATTCCAGCCCCATGGCGAAGAGGTTGGTCCCGGTTGCGCCGTCGGCGAGCAGAACGCCTTTTTCGGCGAGCAGATCGGCAAGCGGATTGGAAGCGGGCATGGAATTCTCCTGTTAAACTCTCTACCACATAAAGATATCTTTATGTCATTGCAAGAAAGATCGCGGACGGACATCAAAAAACCCGCAGACGCTGGTGTCTGCGGGTTTTTCCATTTGAGTGCGCGGGCGATGCGGCCCGCGGCGGCAAGGATCAGGCGGCGGCCGACTCGTGGTCGACCGGGGTGACCATGGCCGAGATCACCTCGTTGATCGCCAGCTTGCCGATGACGGTGCCGGCGGCGTCGATCACATGAGCCTCGGACATGTTGTCGTCGGTCATCTTCTTGGCGGCGACTTCCAGCACGGTACCGGATTTGATAGGCATGCCCTTGGGCTCGCCGGTCACCGGCTCCATGACCATGTCGATGGAGATGACCCGTCCGCGATTGACCTCGCGCACGAAGCTGGAGATGTATTCGTCGGCCGGGCGCAGCACGATTTCCTGCTTAGTGCCTTGCTGCACCACCTCGCCGTCGCGCAGAATGGCGATGCGGTCGCCAAGGCGCAGCGCCTCGTCGAGATCGTGGGTGATGAAGACCACGGTCTTGCGGATTTCCTTCTGCAGATCAAGCAGAACCGTCTGCATGTCCATGCGGATCAGCGGATCAAGTGCGGAAAATGCCTCGTCCATCAAGAGGATAGGGGCGTCATTGGTCAGCGCCCGGGCAAGCCCGACGCGCTGCTGCATGCCGCCCGAGAGCTGGTTGGGGTAGTTGTCCTCGAAGCCGTCCAGGCCAACGCGGGAAATCCAGCGGCGCGCCTGCTTTTCCTGCTCATCGCGGGGAATGCCCTGGATTTCGAGGCCATAGACCGCGTTTTCCAGCACCGTGCGATGCGGCAGAAGCGCGAATTTCTGGAACACCATCGCAGTCTGGTGACGCCGGAACTCGCGCAGTTCCATCTCGTTCATCTTGACCACGTCCTCGTCGCCGACGATGACTTCGCCTGCGGTCGGGTCGATCAGCCGGTTGATGTGACGGATCAGGGTTGATTTGCCCGAGCCCGACAGGCCCATGACGACCTGGATGCGCCCGCCCGGCATCTCGATATTGATGTCCTTCAGACCCAGCACGTGGTTGTGCTTGTCATTGAGTTCGGACTTCGACATGCCGTTCTTGACGGCTTCGATATGCGCTTCCGGATCGGATCCGAAAATCTTGTACAGATTCCGGATGCTAATCCCGCTGCCAACAGTATCCTCAGCCATGAACGACCTCCAAGTGCTTCTGCAACCGTTTGCCATAGGCCTGGCTGGTGCGGTCAAAGATGATGGCGATGCCGACAATGGCGAGGCCGTTGAAAATACCCAGCGTGAAATACTGGTTCGAAATGGCCTTGAGAACCGGCAGGCCAAGGCCCTGCACGCCGATCATCGAGGCGACGACGACCATGGCGAGCGCCATCATGATGGTCTGGTTGACGCCGGCCATGATGGTCGGCAGCGCCAGCGGCATCTGCACATTCTTGAGCCGCTGCCAATTCGATGACCCGAAGGCGTCAGCCGCCTCGAGCACATCCTTGTCGACCAGCCTGATGCCGAGATTGGTCAGGCGGATGATCGGCGGAATGGCATAGACCATCACCGCAATCAGGCCCGGCACGCGGCCGATGCCGAGCAGCATGACCACGGGAATGAGATAGACGAAGCTCGGCATGGTCTGCATCACGTCGAGAACCGGATTAAGCACCGCCTGGATCCGGTCGGAACGGCCCATCAGGATCCCGATCGGGATGCCGACGATGATCGCAAGGATCGTTGCAACGACCGTCATCGCGACGGTTTTCATGGTGTCTTCCCACATGTCGAAATAGCCGATCAGCAGCAGGGTGATGACAACGCCGACGGTGATCTTGGCGCTGCGGCTTGCAAACCATGCGATCAGTGCAAATCCGAGGATAACCAGCGGCCAGGGCGAGCTGGTGAGCAATTGCTCGACGCGGTACATGAACCACTGCACCGGATAAAGCGCAGCTTCAAAAGTGTCGCCATTGGCGCGGGTGAAATTGCGGAAACCCAGGTCGATCGTCTTTTTCAAGGCGGTCAGTCTGTCGGTGTCCATTGCGGGAAATTCTGTGAGCCAGTCCATTGTCACGCTCCAAAAACGGGAAATAGTGTGTGCGGATCCCGTGGGATCAGCGATCCATCGCTGCCTTCAGTCCGACGAATGCGCATTGCGGCGCGTGCCCCCGGTTCCGGCTCCCGGCCAACGCAGCTGACTGTCCCCCGGCTGCGGTTGTCCGGATAAAAATATGGCGGACCGAGGCCCGCCATATTGCAAGCGATGGGTTACATCACTGCTTTCTTGATTTTCTCAGCGGCTTCCGGGGAAACCCACTTCGTCCAGATGTCCTCATTGGTCTTGAGGAAGTGACGAGCGCCGGCTTCACCGGTTGCCTGGTTTTCGGCCATCCATGCGAGCAGCGTGTTCACAGTGGAGTTGGGCCAGCTGCGGCTTGCCAGATAGTCATAGGCAGGGCCGGCACGCTTTTTGAAGTCGTCGGTGACAACCGTGTAGACTTCGGACTTGGACCAGGCATTCTTCACGGGATCCGGGCAATCGGTGATCGATGTGCAGCGGTCCCATTCTTCCTTGTTATGCTCGACGCCATGGTCAAGCTTGACCATTTCGTATTTGCCGAGGATCGCGGTCGGTGCCCAGTAATAGCCAAGCCAAGGCTTTTCGCTTTCGTAGGCCTTGGCGATCGAGCCGTCGAGGCCTGCAGCGGAGCCGGTTTCAACAGTGACCCAGCCCTTTTCTTCAGCGCCATAGGCCTTGAAGAGATTGGTGGTGATGATGCGGCAACCCCAGCCTTCAGGGCAGTTGTAGACGCCGCCCTTGCCTTCGTTTTCCATGCCGGGGGCAGGGAACAGTTCCGGGTGAGCCAGCGCATCGTCAATGGTCTTGATTTCCGGGTGGGCGTCCGCCAGATATTTCGGGATCCACCAGCCTTCGACGCCGCCATCGCTGAGCGATTCGGAGGCGTAATGCAGCTTGTCTTCGGCAACAGCGGCATCCAGCAGGGTGCGGAGCGAGTTGATCCAGGCTTCCGGAGCAACATCCGGTTCCTGCTTTTCAACCATCGAAGTCAGTGTCGGCGTGGTGTCGCCGGCAACCAGTTCAGCTTCGCAGCCATAGCCTTCCGACAGAATGACCTGGTCGATGTTGGCGAGAACTTCAGCCGAAGCCCAGTTCATGTTTGCGATTGTGACCCGGCCGCAATCGGCGGCGGATGCTGCGCCGGCAAAACCCATGAGGCCTGCGGCGAGGACGGTGGAAGCGAGAAGCTTCTTCATGTTAAGACCTCCCAGTCTTATTACTGCAGTGTTTGTTCCATTTTTCAGCAAATCCGGTCACTGCGCCTATACCGGAGCCTATGGAATTGAAGGCAGTTCGCCTCTTGGTTATTGAAAACCAAAACATACGCCATTTGCGACGCAAAGACGACATCAATTAGCGTAAGTGCGTCTCACGGCGCTCTGAATAGAGCTGACCGTGGATTGAGAGGCGCGCTTGATCGCTGATTGAAATGCCATGTATCAGGGTAAGGACTTGGCGCGGGAAATCAACAGCGCCTCTGATAAATCGCGAAATTGGCTGCGGATGAGCGTTCGGCGGGACATCGGATTGTGCGTTATCCAAATTAAATGCCAGATTCATGATTGCTTAGGGTTTCACTAACTCTCCGGTAAGGATGTCCGGGGTAAACCTAACTCACGGCGGGGGACAACCGCCGACCATTCCGGATCAGGTATTGCGTACCGGGATGTCGTGAGCCTCGCGCGTATTTGCGAGGACGCCAGGCGTATTCTTTGGCAGGCCGTTCGGATCGCAAGGTCCGGGCGGCCTTCGCATTTGTGCCTTGAACGCCTCGTCGCTTCCTGATGATCGGCTGCGCCGACAGCAAAAGACCGGACGTTGTGCACGCCCGGCCTTGCTGATTCTTGCCGTGGTGTCGGTGAGCCCGCGTGAGCGGGTGTCAGCCGGCTGAAAAGGTGCGGATGAAGCTGTTGAGGATGCCCGTCCGCGGCTTTTCATTGGCCTTGGCTGCCGGAAGGACGTTGTTCCATGCAATCTGAACGCGATTGGCGGAGTTGAATACGTAAAGCATAGCGATGTCCTTCCATTTTGTGTTGACGACGTTGACTTGGCATCTGCTCTATGCGGTTGGCCCTTGCCGGGATGCACCAAAGCCGCCACCGGATGTCGCATTTCAGATGGGGCAAAAAGAAAGTTTTGGGCGGCCCGGAGCCAAGGCGTTCCGGAGGGCCAAAACCCCTTTGGTAATCGCTATTGCGATGCTATCGACAGGCCATGACGCAGGCATTGATGTTTCAGGGAACAGGGTCGGATGTCGGCAAGACCGTGCTGGTTGCGGGCTTCTGCCGGCTGGCGGCCAATCACGGGCTGACAGTGCGGCCGTTCAAGCCGCAAAACATGTCCAACAATGCCGCCGTCGCCGATGACGGCGGGGAAATCGGCCGGGCGCAATGGCTGCAGGCGCTGGCCTGCCGGGTGCCGGCCAGCGTGCACATGAACCCGGTGCTGCTCAAGCCGCAGTCGGAAACCGGGTCGCAGGTGGTGGTGCAGGGCAAGGTGTTCGGCCATGCGCGGGGCCGCGACTACCAGAAGCTCAAGCCGCAGCTGATGGCGGCGGTGATGGACAGTTTTGCCCGTGTCACAGATGGCGCCGACCTGGTGCTGGTCGAAGGCGCCGGTTCGCCGGCGGAGATCAATCTGAGACCCGGCGACATCGCCAATATGGGCTTTGCGACAGCGGCGGGTGTGCCGGTGGTGCTGGTGGGCGACATCGACCGGGGCGGAGTGATCGCCTCGGTGGTCGGCACTCACACGATCCTGCCGGATGAAGACCGGGCGATAATCGCCGGCTATCTGATCAACAAGTTTCGCGGCGATGTCAGCCTGTTCGATGACGGAATCTCGGCAATCGAGCGCTTCACCGGCTGGCCGTGCCTGGGGGTGATTCCGTGGCTCAAATCCGCGGCGCGTCTGCCGGCGGAGGATTCGGTGGCGCTGGAACGGTTGACGCGGGGTGAGGCGAGGGCGCTCAAGATCGCGGTGCCGGTGTTGTCGCGGATCGCCAATTTCGATGATTTCGATCCGCTCAGGGCCGAGCCGGAGGTGGAGCTGGTGTTCGTGCGCCCCGGCGAGCGGCTGCCGGTTGATGCCGGCCTGGTGATCGTGCCGGGATCGAAATCGACCATTGCGGACCTCGGTGATTTCCGCCGCCAGGGCTGGGACGACGACCTGCAGGCGCACCGCCGCCGGGGTGGGCGCATCATCGGCATTTGCGGCGGCTACCAGATGCTGGGGCGGAGCGTGCGCGACCCGCAGGCGCTGGAAGGCGGCGAAACGCTTGCCGAAGGTCTGGGCCTGCTCGACATCGACACCGAAATGGCGCCGGAGAAAACCGTCCGCAACATCCAAGCGCGCTCGGCGGAAAGCGACATCGCGCTCTCGGGCTACGAGATCCATCTCGGTGTCAGTCAGGGGCCGGACTGCGCCCGGCCGATGACGCTGCTCGATGGCCGTCCCGACGGCGCTGTCTCGCCCGACGGCAAGGTGTCGGGCACCTATCTGCACGGGCTGTTCGATTCGGACGCCTACCGCGCAAGCCTGCTGGCGGAGTTCGAGATCCACGGCGGCAAGACCAATTACCGTGCCGATGTCGATGCGGCGCTGGACGAGATCGCTGCGGAGCTTGACCGCCTGGTCGGGTTCGCGCGGATGATGGAGATGGCTGCCCGGATTCGTCGCGGATAGGCTGTGCGGTGGCGCTGCGGTGATTGACAGTCCGGCACGCCGGTCCTATCACTTGAGGTTCGAATGGTTCCAGAAACCCAAGTTGGTTTTCCGGATCAAAAGGGAATGCGACGAGATGGACCCAATCAGGGCATCTTTATCGCAGCCGACCCCGCGACTGTAGAGCGGTTAGGCGAATGTCACCGGGCCCGGCAGGCCAGAGTGGTGGAAATACAATGGTGTTTTTCCGTCATCTTGAAGCTCCGGACCGGACAAGCCACTGACGTGGCGGCATGATCAATCGGCGCGGACGCCTCTTTGTCTACGAATCGTCCCGTTTTCATGACCGCATTCACGTTGGGAAGGCCGGCATTTGCTGATGATCGACGGCAACGTCGACGTGACCCGCGAGCCAGGAGACCTGCCATTCGCACCGGTTGAGAGCCGGACCTTCGGAGGAATGTTCTTCCGGAGTCACTCACGGAGGTTGTCATGTCTACCCATACCCAATCGCTTTCCCTGACCGATCGTATCGGCGCACGCACCGTTGCCGGCCTGATGGCCCTGGTCATCGGTTCCATTCTGGTGTTCGGAGTTGGCCTTGCCAATTCCCAGACGCTGCACGATGCAGCGCACGACACCCGTCATTCCTACGGCTTTCCCTGCCACTAAGGGATTGATGTCATGATTGTCAGATTGCTCCTGGCGGCCCTGGCCGCCGGGCTCATTGCCGGTATGGCGATGACGCCCGCTCAATACCTCAAGACCATTCCGCTCATCATGCAGGCTGAAGCCTATGAGCATGGCGAGGTTCCCCACAGTCACGGGGAAACTGAAAATGCCGTCGCAGCGCCTGCTGCGGAGGCCACTGGCCATGGCCATGACCATGGCGCCGAAGACTCGATGCTCGGTTTCGGCCGGTTCTGGGATACGGTTCTGGCCAATCTGGTGGCCGGCGCCGGCTTTGCCTTGATGCTTGCCGCCGTGGCACTGCTTACCGGGATTGGTTTCCCGGAGGGCCGTGATGGTGTGACGCGCGGTTTGCTGCTCGGCGCGGCAGCGTGGTTCTGCGTCCAGCTCGCCCCGTCGATGAGCCTGCCGCCCGCGGTGCCCGGCTTTCCCTATGCCGATCTTGGCGACCGGCAAGGCTGGTGGGTGATCGACGTCGTCGCTTCGGCGATCGGTGTCTGGTGCATCGCGATGCGGCCGGAATGGCTGGTCAAGGCTTTGGGCGTCGTCCTCATTGTCGCGCCGCATATCTGGGGCTCGCCGGTCCCGGAAGACCTCTCAAGCGAAGTGCCTGCCTATATCGCCTCGGCCTATGCGGCGGCGTCATTGGCGACAACGCTGTTCTTCTGGCTGCTGCTCGGTGGCCTGCTGGGCTCGTTCCTGTCGCGGGTTCCAGAGGAACAAACGGCGTGAGCGATCGCCTGCCACCGGTGACACTGGTGCTGGGCGGTGCCAGATCGGGCAAATCGGCTTTTGCCGAAGGGTTGGTCGAACGCGCTTCGGCCAGGCGGCTTTATCTGGCGACGGGCCAGGCCTGGGACGACGAGATGCGCGAGCGGATCGCCTCGCATCAGCAAAGGCGGGGCGAGGGGTGGGAAACCATCGAAGCCCCGGTTGAGCTGGCGCAGGCCCTGCAGACCCAGGCCCGTGCCGATCGCCCTGTGCTGGTCGACTGCCTGACGCTGTGGGTCACCAATCTGATGCTCGGCGAACACGATATCGGCACAGCCTTTGACGGGCTTGCCGCAACCATTCCGACGCTCAAGGGCCCCGTGGTTCTTGTCTCCAATGAAGTGGGCTTGGGCATTGTGCCCGACAACGCCATGGCGCGGGCATTCCGTGATCATGCCGGCCGTCTCCACCAGTTAATTGCGGGTCTGGCCGACGAAGTTCATTTCGTCGCCGCCGGCCTGCCACTCAAAATGAAGGGCTGACGCCATGATTGGTTCGAAAATTCCCGCCACCGTGATCACCGGCTTTCTAGGTGCGGGCAAGACCACGCTGATCCGCCACATGCTGACCAATGCCAAGGGCAAGCGGATTGCGCTGATCATCAACGAGTTCGGCGATCTCGGTGTCGATGGCGACGTGCTCAAGGGCTGCGGCGAGGAAGTCTGCAGCGCCGACGATATTGTCGAGCTGACCAATGGCTGCATCTGCTGCACGGTTGCGGATGATTTCATCCCGACCATGGAAAAGCTGCTGGCGCGCAAGGACCGGCCGGATCACATCGTTATCGAGACCTCCGGCCTGGCGCTGCCGCAGCCGCTGGTCGCCGCCTTCAACTGGCCCGGCATCAAGACGCAAGTTACCGTTGATGGTGTGGTCACCGTGGTCGACAGCGCCGCCGTTGCCGCCGGCCGCTTCGCCCATGATCACGACAAGCTGGACGCGCAGCGTCTGGCTGACGAGGGGCTCGATCACGAAAGCCCGCTCGAGGAGCTGTTCGAGGACCAGCTCACGGCCGCCGATCTGATCATCCTCAACAAGGCCGATCTGATCAGCGCCGCCGAACTCGAAGGCGTGCGCGCCGGAATAGCCGGCCACCTGACGCGCAAGCCGATCTTTGTCGAGGCGCGGCAGGGCGAAGTGGCGCCAGAAGTGCTGCTGGGGCTGGGGATCGGCACTGAAGACGACATCGCCAACCGCAAGTCGCATCACGACATCCACCACGCTGATGGCCATGAGCATGACCATGATCACGACGAGTTCGAAAGCTTTGTTGTCTCGCTCGGCCCTGTCAGCGACGCGGCTGCGTTCAACGAAGGGCTCAAGAACCTGATCACCACCCACGACATCCTGCGGCTCAAGGGCTTTGCCGATATGCCCGGCAAGCCGATGCGGATGGTGGTTCAGGCGGTGGGCAGCCGCATCGACACCCATTTCGACCGGCCATGGGCGGGCGGCGAAACGCGCGAAACCCGGCTGGTGGTGATCGGCCTGCACGACCTTGACGAGACAGCCATCCGCGCAGGTCTCGCCGGGCTGACCGGATAATGCATCTGCTGGTCGCACAGAAGGGAAGCCTGAGCGATGGCGACGAGGCCGTCGACCTCGGGCAGAGCCCGGGCGACATCCTGTTCCTGAGTGCTGCCGATACCGAACTTGCCAGCATCGCAGCGGCGCGGCAGACGACAGGCAATCTGACCTGGCGGCTGGCGAGCCTCAGCGATCTCAAGCATCCGATGTCGGTCGACACCTTTGTCGCGAAGATGGCGCCGAAGGCCAGGCTGGTGGTCGTCCGTGCGCTGGGCGGTGCCAGCTATTTCGCCTATGCGCTCGAAAGCCTGCATGCGGCCTCGGTCGCAAATAACTTCAAGATTGCGGCATTGCCGGGCGATGACCGGCCCGATCCTGGGCTGGAGCCGCTGTCGACGCTGGATCCGGCGGCGCGCGACCAGCTCTGGGCCTATCTGATCGAGGGTGGTGCCGAAAATGCCCGCGGGCTGATCGAATTTGCCGAAGCGCTGCTGGACGGCGGCGAGCAACCTGCACCGGCGGCTCCGCTGCTCAAGGCCGGGCTGTGGCATCCAACCGTGAGCAATCCCGCGCTAGACGATCTGAGCAAGGACTGGATCCCGGGCGCGCCGGTGGCAGCGATCTGTTTTTACCGGGCGCTGGTTCAGAGCGGACAGACTGCGCCGGTGGCTGCCTTGTGCGACGGGCTGAAGGCCGAGGGCGTCAACGCGCTGCCGGTGTTTGTCTCCAGCCTCAAGGACCCGGTCTCGGTCGGCACCGTGGAAGCGATTTTCGCCGATGCGGCGCCTGACGTTGTGATCAATGCCACCGGATTCGCGGTGTCCTCGCCGGGCGGGCAGACCAAGGGCACGGTGCTGGAATCGACTGGCGCACCGGTGTTGCAGGTAGTGTTTGCCGGTGGCGGCCGCGAGGCCTGGGCCGCGTCGCAACAGGGCCTGACCTCGCGCGATCTGGCCATGCATGTGGCGCTGCCTGAAGTCGATGGCCGGGTGCTGAGCCGTGCTGTGTCGTTCAAGTCGGCGGCGCGCTTTGACGAGACGGTGCAGGCCAATATCGTCACCCATGCGCCGGAGCCGGACCGGGTGCAGTTTGTCGCTGAGCTGGCATCGCGCTGGGCGCGGTTGCGGCGCGCACAAGCCGCGGATCGCCGGGTGGCGATCGTGCTGGCCAATTATCCCAACGGCGATGGCCGTATAGCCAATGGGGTCGGGCTGGACACGCCGGCCGGCACCGTCGAAGTGCTGCGGGCGATGGCCAAGGCCGGGTACCAGACCGGCGAGCTTCCGGCTGACGGCGACGCGCTGGTCACGGCGCTGAAGGCCGGGCCGACCAATGCCATTCGCGACGATCGCAGAGGCGGGGTGCCGTTGTCGCTTGATGCCTACAGGACGTTTTTCGAAGCACTCGATCCAACTATCCAAGCCGCAGTCACCGAGCGCTGGGGCGCGCCCGAGACCGATCCGTTCTACCGCGACGGCGCATTCCATCTGGCGCTGCTGACATTCGGCAATGTCGCCGTCGGCATCCAGCCGGCGCGCGGCTACAATATCGATCCCAAGGCCAGCTATCATGCGCCGGATCTGGTGCCGCCGCATGGCTATTTCGCCTTCTATGCCTGGCTGCGCCAGAGTTTCGATGTCCATGCGGTCATCCACATGGGCAAGCACGGCAATCTCGAATGGCTGCCGGGCAAGGCATTGGCCTTGTCGCGGGCCTGCTATCCCGAAGCTGTGCTTGGGGCCATGCCGCATATCTATCCCTTCATCGTCAATGATCCGGGCGAGGGGACGCAGGCCAAACGGCGCACCTCGGCCGTCATCATCGACCATCTGACGCCACCGCTGACCCGGGCTGAAAGCTACGGACCGCTCAGGGATCTCGAAGCGCTGGTCGATGAATTTTACGAGGCGTCGGGCCATGATCCGCGACGGCTGAAATTGCTCAAAGCCCAGATCCTTGATCTGGTGCGCGATATCGGGCTCGACGCCGATGCCGGGATTGTGCCTGGTGATGATGATGATCTGGCGCTGGAAAAGCTCGACGCCTGGCTGTGTGATCTCAAGGAAATGCAGATCCGCGACGGGCTGCACATCTTCGGGCTCTCGCCCGAGGGCGGGCTGCTCATCGATCTCACCGTGGCGCTGGCGCGGATCAAGCGCGGCGAGGCGCCGGGCGAAGACAGTCTGCAGCGGGCGATTGCGCGGGATGCTGGACTGTCGGGTCAAAACCCCTCCCCAACCCCTCCCCACAAGGGGGAGGGGCTCGGCTCAGCGGGTGACGCGCATTCTGAAACAACTATCGACAACGGAAAATCCGGATTTTCTTCTGTGAAGGCGCGGCCGTCTAGCCCCTCCCCCTTGTGGGGAGGGGTTGGGGAGGGGCCTTTGTTCGACCCCCTCGATTGCGCCATGGGCGAACCATGGTCCGGTCCCAAGCCTTCAATTTTGCAATCAGTTTCCGACGATCTCTGGCGCACGAATGGCGATACGGTCGAGCGGATCGAATTGCTGGCGATTGAGCTGGTGTCGGAACGCCTGGCCTTGCCGGATGACTGGCCCGCGACGCGGGCGGTGATGGAGAACATCGAAACCCTGATCAAGCCATCGGTCGAGGCTTGCGGCGATGCTGAAATCAACGGGCTTCTGACGGCGCTCGATGGGCGGTTCGTCGCGCCGGGGCCTTCGGGTGCGCCGACGCGGGGGCGGCCGGACGTTTTGCCGACGGGGCGGAATTTCTATTCGGTGGACAGCCGTGCGGTGCCGACGCCGGCGGCCTGGGAGCTGGGGCAGAAATCGGCGGAATTGCTGGTCACCCGGCATGTTCAGGATCACGGCGAATGGCCGACCTCGATGGCGCTGACCGCCTGGGGCACATCCAACATGCGCACCGGCGGTGATGACATTGCCCAGGCGCTGGCGCTGATCGGCGCCAAGCCGGTCTGGGATCCGGCCTCGCGGCGGGTCACCGGCTACGAGATCATTCCACTGGCGATGATGAACCGGCCGCGGGTTGACGTCACCTTGCGGATTTCCGGCTTTTTCCGTGATGCCTTTCCCGACCAGATCGCGTTGTTTGACCGGGCAACCCGTGCTGTTGCGGCGCTGGACGAGGACGAGGCTGACAATCCGCTGGCGGCACGGGCGCGAAGCGAAGCCGCCGGGTTGATTGCCAGCGGGGCTTCGCCCGAGGCCGCTGCACGGCAGTCCTCGTTCCGGGTGTTCGGCTCCAAGCCGGGGGCCTATGGCGCCGGGCTGCAGGCGCTGATGGATGAGGGCGGCTGGACTGATCGTGGCGAGCTGGCCGAGGCCTTCGTCGTCTGGGGTGGCTATGCCTATGGCGCGGGCGAAGAGGGGCAGGCAGCGCATGAGCTGTTCGAGCAGCGGCTCTCAACCGTGGAGGCGGTGGTGCAGAACCAGGACAACCGCGAGCATGATCTCTTGGATTCCGATGATTACTACCAGTTCGAAGGCGGCATGACGGCGGCAGTGGAAGCGGCGCGCGGCACCCGTCCTGCGATCTATCACAATGACCATTCCCGGCCCGAGCGCCCGGTGATCCGTTCGCTGGAGGAAGAGATCGCCCGGGTGGTGCGCGGTCGGGCGGTCAATCCGAAATGGATCGCGGGCGTCAAGCGTCATGGCTACAAGGGCGCCTTCGAGATGGCGGCGACGGTCGATTATCTGTTTGCCTTTGCGGCGACCACCGGGGCGGTGCGCGACGCGCATTTCGACGCGGTCTACCAGGCCTATCTGATGGACGAGGACACGCTCGCTTTTCTGCGTGAGAAAAACCCGGATGCGCTGAGAGAAATGGCCGAAAAATTCGAGGAAGCAATCGAGCGCGGGCTGTGGACGCCGAAGAGCAATTCGGCCAAGTTTGCGCTTGCCGATCTTGCCCACGGACACAAGGACTGAGCATGACTGTCGACATAAGCGTGATCACCGACACAAGTGGCGAGTTCGCAGACACGATCGAAGCCATTATCGACGGGACCGCGGCCAAGCTGGGACTGCCGTTCGAGCCCGAGCAGCTGCAGCTCAAGGCCTGTGGCGTCGATGGGGAACTGGCTGGCGGCCTGACGGCGCATACGGTTCAGGGCTGGCTGTTCATCAAGCTGCTCGGCATTGCCGAGGGCCAGCGCGGCAGCGGCACTGGTCGCGCGCTGCTGGCCGGGGCCGAGGACTTTGCCCGGCAGAAAAATCTGGCCGGGGTCTATCTCGACACCTTCGAATTCCAGGCCCCGCGATTTTACAAGGGATTGGGCTATAGTGAATGCGGCCGGCTGCCGGCAGTCGAGGGGGCTAAGCAGCGGATCTGGTTTGCCAAGACCTTCGATCCGCCGCAGGCCTGAATGGCCCGGCAGGGCCAGCGACCCGGCAGATTTGCCGGTCAGTAGTGATGATGAACAGGATGGACAAGCGATGAGCGAACGCGAAAAGATCACTGACGGAATGAGCGAAGAGCAGCTCAATGAGCGCCATGCCGAAAAGATGAAGAAGAAGAAGGCGGCGCGCGACAAGATCATCGCCACCAAGACCATCGAAAAGGGCCTGGTGATCGTCCACACAGGCAAGGGCAAGGGCAAATCCACCGCCGCCTTCGGCATGATTTTCCGCGCCATCGGCAACGGCATGAAGGTCGGCATCGTCCAGTTCGTCAAGGGCAAATGGTCGACCGGCGAGCGCAAGGTGCTGGAAGCCTTTCCCGACCAGGTGACCATGGCGACCATGGGCGAAGGCTTTACCTGGGAAACCCAGGACCGAGGCCGCGACATTGCCGCCGCGCGCGAGGCCTGGAACAAGGCGCGCGAGATGATCCTCGATCCCGAGATCGACATGGTGCTGTGCGACGAGCTCAACATCGTGCTGCGCTACGACTATCTTGACGTGGGTGAAGTGATCGAGACGCTGAAGGCCAAGCCCGAGATGAAGCACGTCATCATCACCGGCCGCAACGCCAAGGAAGAGCTGATCGAGTTCGCCGATCTGGTCACCGAGATGGAAGTGATCAAGCATCCGTTCCGCTCCGGCGTGAAGGCCCAGGTCGGCGTCGAGTTCTGACAAAGGGGGTGGCCATGAGCCTTTCGGCAAACTGGCAATTCTGGGCGCTGATTGCGGCGGTGTTTGCCGCCCTGACCGCGATCTTCGCCAAGATCGGCATCAGCGACATCGACAGCGATCTCGCCACCTTCATCCGCACCTGCGTGATCATGCTGGTGCTCGGCGGAATCCTGACGGCGATGGGCAAATGGCGCAATCCGCAGACCATCCCGCTCAAGACATGGATCTTTCTGGGCCTGTCGGGTCTGGCGACAGGCGCGTCATGGCTCGCCTATTTCCGGGCCCTGAAACTGGGCGACGCCGCCCGCGTGGCGCCGCTCGACAAACTCTCGATCGTGCTGGTGGCGATTTTCGGGGTGATGTTTCTGGGCGAACATCTCTCGGCGATGAACTGGTTCGGTGTGGTGTTGATTGGTGCGGGGGCGATCTTGCTGGCGGTGTTTTAGGGGCGGTAGTGTTGGAGCGCGGAGGCGGAGCGGAAGTCGGCCTTGATGACCTCTTCTGGCCCCATTTCACGGTTTGCCCATCACTCTGGCAATGACCGCGTCCAGCCAGGGTCAGTCTTTCAGTTTGATGGCCACTATAGTCTTGAGCTTGTCGGGGTCCGGTACGTCCTGCGGGCTGTTGGGGTAAAATTCGACACGAGAGGCAAAATGGTCGCCGTCGGCATCGGGGTGCATGTCGAATGCCAGACCATTCTGGCGCGACCAGTCGATAAGGGCGCCATTCACTTTGGTGAGATAGCGGTATGGCCCCACGAATATCAGCTCCGCATAGCGCCCTGCCGGCAGGATGCCGCTCATCAGTTCGCCGGTCGTCGTTTGTGCTATCCGGGTCTCGAAACCGAACTCCATCTCGAGCTCCGGCATCTTGACGATGTTGTATTTGAAAATCGCGGCACCCGTTCCCTGAACCCCTTGCGCTTCGATTTCCCTGACGAGCTGGTCCATGGTTTCGGTCGCGTCCTTGCCGATTGGCATCACCACCTGACGCCGCAACGCGACGTAGGGTCTGGCGGCGTATTCAACGACTGTCGGTGTGCCGATCTTCATTCGCTTTTTCCTTCATCTCCTGCTCGTGGCGTGCCTTCGCCGCGGCAAGATCCTCCGCCACTCCGTCTATGCGCGGGCGTCCCCTTGGTCCCCAGTCATGGCCTGCCAGCAGCGCGAGATAGCGGCTGAGCAGATCGAAACTGCTGTTCCAGCCTTGGTCGTGGCCATCCCGTTCCTCGCGGCTGATAAACGGTGTCTGCCTGAACAGCATCCGCGTGGTGCCGTCGGGCTGCTCAAGGAAGTCCATGGTCACGATTGTCTCGAAGCCGTCGCGCTCATTGGTGTAGGTGAAGCTCAACCGGCGCGGTTTATCGACCTCGATAAATTCTCCAAAGATCACGTGGGCATGTCCCGGACCAGCGGTCATGGTGCGTCGCCAGCTTCCGCCGGCGCGAAAATCCTGCTCGCACTGGCTGAGCGCGCAGCCCTCGGGACCATGCCAGCGCACCAGATGTTCGGGATCGCTCCATAACCTCCAGACGAGTTCCCGCGGCGCGGCGAACACCCTGTCGATGTCGAGCGCCAGCTGCCCGGGTGTTGCATCAGTGTTCGACATCGGGATCTCCTTTCTGAATCTCGGCCAGATACGCATCCATGCGGTCAAACGCCCCCTGCCAATGCCGGCGGTACAGCTCCACCCAATTGGCGACCTCGACCAAAGGTGTCGCGTTGAGCTGCACTGGCCGCCACTGGGCGTTCTGGGTGCGCGCGACGAGACCGGCACGCTCCAGCACCTTGAGGTGCCGGGAGATGGCCGGCATCGAGATGTCAAAAGGTGCAGCAAGCTCCCCAACCGACGCTTCACCCTCGCTCAGACGCTGCAGGATGGCCCGGCGGGTCGGATCGGCGAGTGCGGAAAAGGTGAGGGACAGCTGGTCGGTTTGCATTTAACGTACCTGTTATATAACAACTACGTTAAATACGAATTTGCTCAAGCCGTCAAGATGCGGCGGCTGGTGCTGAGGGATGACGATGCTGGCCGGCTACCGGCTCTATTTATCCAGCAGCAGCTTCGCCGCCAGCGCCACGCAGGTGATCACCAGCAGTGGCTTGATGATTTTTGCGCCGTTTTTCATCGCCAGCCGCGATCCGGCCTGGGCGCCCAAAAACTGGGCGGCGCCCATCATCAAGCCGATCTTCCAGGAGATGACGCCGAAAAAGGCGAAAATGCCAAAGGCGCCGAGATTGGAGGCGAAGTTGAGCAGTTTGGTGTGGGCGGTCGCCTTGAGCAGGCCGTAGCCGGCCAGCGCCACAAAGGCGAGCATGAAGAAAGAGCCTGCGCCGGGGCCGAAGACGCCGTCATAGAAGCCGATCATCGGCACGATCATCAGCCCGAACAGGAACGGCGACAGCCGCCGGGCTCGGTCGATGTCGCCCATATTCGGCTTGAAGGCGAAATAGAGCGCGATGGCGACCAGCAAAAACGGCAGGAAGGCGCGGAACATCTCGCCCGGAATTATGGTGGCCAGTATGGCGCCAAGCGCTGCTCCGGCGGCAGACAGGGCAGCCGACGGCAATTGCGCCTTGAGATCGACATGGCCCTTGCGGGCATAGGCGACTGTCGCCGAGCCTGAGCCGAACAGGCCCTGCAGCTTGTTGGTGCCAAGCGCTTCCACCGGCGAGAAACCGGCCAGCAACAGCGCCGGCACCGCAATCAATCCGCCGCCGCCGGCGATCGAATCGACAAAGCCGGCCATGAATGCGGCTGCCAGCAGCAGCAAGGTCAGCGTCAGCGTCAGATCTTCCATGGCGGTGTCCGTAGGGCAGGGGGCGGGGGAACAGGCGTCGCGAGCTATCGCATGCGGCGCTGCTCTGGACAATCGGCGCGCACCCATTAGTTTTTAGGGGGTGGGAATCATCTCGTCGGAAGGAGATGTCATGTCGGGGGGCTTTTTGCTTCGATTGCGCGGATGTTTGAACCCAAGCCGGAATGGACAGGGGCGCTGGGCAAGCTCGCCGAAAACCCCGTGGCGCTGGCCGAAGTGCTGGTGCTGTTCCGCATGGTGCTGGCCGACGGCGTGGTGCATCCGTCACAGCTGACCGCGTTCGAGCGGATCTGCGAGCGTCAGTTCGGCATCAGCCCACGCGACATGCCGGAACTGCACGCGTTGCTCGATTCGCCGCGGGCGAGGCTGGTGGATGCGGAGGCCTTCACCCTGCTCAGCCAGCTTGACACGGAGGCCCGAACTGCTCTTCTAGACGACATGATGCGGATCGCCCGGGCCCATTCCGATGTGGGGACGGGCGAGGACCGCCTGATCCGCAGGACGGCAGGTCTTCTCGGGCTGGAATTCGAGGCGAGACTTGGCGCAAAAGAGGAATAGAGCATGAGCGATGCAGCCAATGGTGGCGCCGGTTTCGGTGACAGGGTCCGGGCCTTCCTCGACCAGAATTCCTCCATGCACAAGGTGGCCAATGATCCGGTGCTCACAGCGGAACTGCTGCTGCTGGTCAGGATGTCCTTTGCCGACAAGACGGTTGAAGCCGCCGAGGCCGACGCCTTTGCCGCGATCTGCACCCGTCTGCTCGGGCTCAATGGCGACGAGCTGACCGATATTTTGAAATATCTTCATGATTTCGGTTACGAGACCACCGATGCGCAGGCCGCCGACATGCTGGCCGGGCTAGACGAGGCGCGCAAGCGCGAGATCCTCGACCACCTGGCCACCATTGCCGGGGCCGATGGCGACATCGATGCGCGCGAGCGGCGGCTGCTCGAGGCCACGGCGCGCCGGCTGGGCTTTGGCTGAGACGGAAATCCGGGAAAACCCGGCTTCTGGCGCAGATCGGCGCTGAGGTGGCGCATTCGGTGTTTGACCTCAATTGGCCGAAAGCCTAAGACTTGCCCATGTGCGACGGCGCCTGATCACAGGCTGAGAGATATTCCGGTGCGGCTGACTTATTCCAAGGGTCAATTCCGGAGCTGTCCAGTTCGGCAAGACAAGATGCGTCCTGACGGTCGCGTCCTGGTGTCCGGCGTATCGTGCTGAATTTGTCACGTTGTCCGGAGGCCCCGATGCGCACCCTTATTGTTTCTCTTCTCATCCCGTTTTTGCTCGTGCAGAGCGCCTATGCCCATGGAGGGCATATGGGCGATCTGGCTGGCCATTCGCACTGGGTCGGCTGGGCCGCGGCTGCGGCTGCGGGCGCGGTTGCGGCCTGGGCGATCAAGCGCGGCACCAAGGCAAAGACCCGCGCCGAAGACCGCGCCGATGACGCCGAATCCGGCGAGCAACCCGACGCTGCGGAGGCCTGAGTTTTGCACAAGACCGAGGAAACCATCGGCATCATGGTCTGCGGCCATGGCAGCCGCAACCAGAATGCTGCCGGGGAATTCGCCACCGTGGCCGAGGGGCTCAAGGCCCGCTATCCGGACACGCCGGTGGAATATGGCTATCTGGAATTCTGCAATCCGGTGATCTCCGAAGGGCTCGACCGGCTGCATGCCAAGGGCGTCACCCGGGTGCTGGCGGTGCCGGGCATGCTGTTTGCCGCCGGTCACGCCAAGAACGACATCCCCTCGGTGCTCAACACCTATCAGGCGCAAAATCCGGGCATGGTGATCAGCTATGGCCGCGAGCTCGGCATCGACCTGAAGATGATCCGCGCCGCCGGCGAACGCATCCAGGCAGCCCTCGACAGCGCCAACAAGGAGCATGGCGAGGTCGGCCTGCATGACACGCTGCTGATGGTTGTCGGCCGTGGCTCCTCCGATCCCGACGCCAATTCCAACGCGTCGAAAGTGATGCGGATGCTGTGGGAAGGGTTCGGCTTCGGCTGGGCCGAGACCTGCTATTCCGGCGTCACCTTTCCGCTGGTCGGTCCGGGGCTCAGCCATGCGGCCAAGCTCGGCTACAAGCGCATCATCGTGTTTCCCTATTTCCTGTTCACCGGCGTGCTGGTCAAGCGGATCTATGCGCAGACCGACGAGGTGGCGGCCAACCATCCCGAGATCCAGTTCATCAAGGCGTCCTATCTCAGCGATCATCCGCTGGTGCTCGACACGTTCCAGGATCGGGTGCAGGAAATCGTCGACGGCCAGGCGCTGATGAACTGCCAGATGTGCAAATACCGCGAACAGGTGCTGGGCTTCGAGACCGAAGTCGGCCTGCCGCAGGAAAGCCATCACCACCATGTCGAAGGCATTGGCGGCGGTCTGGAGGATTGCCCCTGCAAGGGAGATTGCGATGCCTCCTGCCGCGAGGAGGAATTCTGCAGGGCGCATGGCCTGCCATGGACGCCGGTGCACAGCCATGCCAGCCCGGCGCCGCTGGAACCGGTGACCGGTCACGGCCATGCCCACGACCATGATCACTCTCATGACCATGGGCATTCCCACGATCACAGCCACGAACATGGTCATGATCACGGGCATTCTCACGGGGACGACCACGCGCACGGCCATGATCATGCACCGGGCCATGATCACCACCACCATCCCTATCCGCATGCCGACCATCCGCATGGCCCGCGCTCGATGGACAAGAAGAAGGTCTGAGGCATGAGTGCTTCGGCCCCCATTCTCGACCCGGCGGAAATCTATCGGCGGTCTTTTGCCATCATCCAGGCGGAAGCGGATCTGGCGCGGTTTGACGCCGGCACCCGCTCGATCGTGGTGCGGATGATCCATGCCTGCGGCATGGTCGATCTGGCCGATGACATTGTTGCCTCAAAGGGTTTTGGCCAAACCGCGCGGGCGGCGCTTGAAGCTGGTGCGCCGGTGCTGTGCGATGCGGAGATGGTGCGTCACGGGGTGATCGCGCGGCTGATGCCTGTGAACAACGAGGTGGTTTGCCTGCTCAATGATCCGCAGGTGCGCGGCATTGCGGCGCGCGATGCGACCACCCGCTCTGCGGCTCAGGTCGATCTCTGGGCCGACAAGATGGGCGGTGCTGTGATTGCCATCGGCAATGCGCCGACGGCCTTGTTCCGGCTGCTTGAACTGATCGATGCCGGTGCGCCGAAACCGGCAGCCATCATCGGCGTGCCGGTGGGCTTTGTCGGCGCGGCCGAAAGCAAGGCGGCGCTTGCAGCCGATCCGCGCGGCGTCGAATTTTTGACCGTCACCGGCCGTCGTGGCGGCAGCGCGCTTGCCAGTGCGGCGGTCAATGCGCTGGCCGGGGGCTTGAAGGGCATGGTTGACACACCTTGGCTGACCGTCATCGGCATCGGCGACAACGGCCTCGACAGCCTGACGCCGCCGGCGCGGACCCTGTTTGACGCAGCCGAGACCATCATTGCGCCCGAGCGGGTGCTGGCGCGGATTGACTGCGGTGATCGCGAAACCATTGCCTGGACCTTTGGCATCAAGGAAACCATCGCGCTGGTGATGGCGCGGCGCGGCACGCCGGTGACCATCCTGGCCACGGGTGACCCGATGTTTTACGGCGTCGGCGCCACGCTGATGCGCACGCTCACGGCCGCCGAGATGCGGGTGATCCCGTCGCCCTCGGCGTTTTCGCTGGCTGCCTCGCGGCTTGGCTGGGCGCTGCAGGATGTGGCGATGATCTCGCTGCACGGCCGCTCGGTGCATGGCCTGGCCGCGCATGTGCAGCCGGGCAACCGGATCATCGCGCTGACCTCGGCCGGCCGCACGGTGATCGAGGCGGCGCAGATCCTGAGCGCCCGCGGCTATGGCCGCTCCGAGATGCATGTGCTCGAACATATCGGCGGACCCGACGAGCGCGTGCGGGTGATGCGGGCCGACCGGGTTGCCGCCGACAAGCCCTATTTTGCCGATTTCAACACGCTGGCGATTGCCTGCGAAGCGCAGCCCGGAACAGCGCTGCTGCCAACGGTCCCAGGATTGCCGAACGACGCCTTCGAGCATGACGGGCAACTGACCAAGCGGGAGGTGAGGGCGGTGACCCTGTCCCGGCTCGGGCCGGTGCCTGGCGGGTTGATGTGGGATGTCGGCGCCGGCTGCGGCTCGATCGGCATCGAATGGATTCGCGCCGCACGCGGCGCACGGGCGATCGCCATTGAATCGAACGAGGCGCGCAGAAAGATGACCGCGCACAATGCCATTACGCTGGGGGCGCCGGGGCTGGAGATTGTCGCCGGCACGGCACCCGCAGCACTTGCCGATCTGGAAACGCCCGACGCGGTTTTCATCGGCGGCGGCATCTCCAATGACGGCGTCTTCGAGACGGTCTGGGATGCGCTCAAACCCTCCGGCCGGCTGGTCGCCAATGCGGTGACGGTGGAAGGCGAGGCACGGCTGTTTGCCCTTCAAGCAGTGCATGGCGGCGAGCTGATCCGGCTGCAGGTCAACCGCGCCGAACCGGTCGGCCGCTATCTCGGCTGGAAACCGCTGGTGCCGGTCACACTCTGGTCGGTGACCAAGGAGCAGGCATGAGCGGGTATGATGGTTTGATTGCAGGTAAGTGTTTTTTGCCGACCCCCACCCCAACCCCTCCCCTCAAGGGGGAGGGGCTTAAGCGGACGAACACGTCCCACATGCCACCAGATTTCGCCTTTCAGTCTGTGCAGGTTTCGGCAACCTGTTTGCTGCGTCCTTGCCCCTCCCCCTTGAGGGGAGGGGTTGGGGTGGGGGTAAGCCACAACCATGAAATGGTGCGGGGTAGCCGAAGCCAACCAATTGCGTTTCCCTCGAATGAGTATGCGTCATGAGCGGCAAACTTTACGGACTCGGGCTTGGCCCGGGAGATCCCGATCTGATCACGCTGAAGGCATTCAAGATCCTGCAAGCGGTGCCGGTGATTGCCTGGCCGGCGCCTGACACGGGCGCAAGTTTTGCCCGGTCCATCGCCACGCCGCATCTGCCCGGCGGGCAGACCGAGATCCCGATCGTGGTGCCAATGCGCACCGAACGCTTTCCCGCCCGCGATGTCTATGACAAGGCGTCGGTCGAGATCGCAGCCGAGCTTGATGCCGGCCGCGACGTGGCGGTGCTGTGCGAGGGCGATCCGTTCTTCTATGGCTCGTTCATGTATGTGTTCGAGCGGCTGGCCGAACGCTACGACACCGAAGTGGTGCCGGGCGTCTCCTCGATGATGGCTGCGGCAAGTGCCGCCGGGCGTCCGCTGGCGGCGCGCAACGATGTGCTGACCGTGCTGCCCGGACCGCTTGGCGATCAAGAGCTCACAAACAGAATCAACACGGCCGACGCCGTGGCGATCATCAAGATCGGCAGGCATTTCAAGCGCTTGCGGGGGCTGATTGAGAGTTTGAATCTGTTGCCTCATGCAATCTATGTGGAACGCGTGTCGCTCGACGCCGAAAGGCTGATGCCGCTCGCCGATGTTCCCGAAGACACCGCCCCCTATTTTTCCATGATCCTGATTTACAAGGGCGGCGAGGACTGGATCCACGCGCTGCCCGGGAGCACTGCATGACAAATTCCCCAGCCGTCATCATCCTGTCCGACGCCGCCTTGCCACTGGCACGGCGCATTGCCGACGGCATTGATGGCCAGGTGCACGGGCTTGCCCGCCGCGTCTCCGAAGGCGTCGATGAGACATTTGAAAACACCGGCGCGCATCTGGCAGAGCTGTTTCAGGCCGGCCGGCCGATTATTGCGGTGATGGCTGCGGGCGCGGTGATCCGGCTGCTGGCGCCGCACCTGTCCGACAAGATGACCGAGCCGCCGGTGCTGGCTGTCGCAGAGGATGGCTCGGCTGTGCTTCCGCTGTTGGGCGGCCATCACGGCGCCAATGATTTGGCGCGCACAATCGCCGGGATCGTCGATGGCTTTGCGGCGATCACCACGGCGGGCGATCTGAAATTCGGCATCGCGCTGGATGCGCCGCCGCAAGGCTGGGTGCTTGCCAATCCCCAAAACGCCAAGCGGGTGATGGCTGACCTGGTGGCCGGCAGAACCGCGCGGCTCGACGGCGGTGCACCCTGGCTCAGCGGAAGCGGATTGCCCCTGTCGCCGGATGGTGAGCTGGTTCTGGCGGTCTCGGACAGGGCAATTGCGCCGCCTGAAAACGGCTTGCTCTATCATCCGCAAGACCTCGTGCTGGGCATCGGCTGCGAGCGTGGCGCCAGTGGCGATGAAGCGTTGAAACTGGCTTTGGAAAGTCTCGCTGAGGCTGGCCTGTCACCGGCCTCGGTCGGGCTGGTGGCCTCGATTGATGTGAAGGCCGACGAGGCTGCGGTGCATCATGTGGCGGGCCATTTTGAGTGCCCGGCGCGGTTCTTTGATGCGGCCACGCTGGAGGCTGAAACGCCCCGTCTGAAACATCCCTCCGACATCGTCTTTGCCGAAGTCGGCTGCCACGGCGTGTCCGAAGGCGCCGCACTGGCAGCTGCCGGCGCTTCGGGTGATCTGATCGCCGAGAAACGCAAGAGCCGCCGCGCCACCTGCGCCATCGCCCGTGCACCGCAGCCTTTCACACAGGAAAATCTGCCGGGCAGGGCGCGCGGCAAGTTGATGGTGGTCGGCATCGGTCCGGGATCGGATGGCTGGCGTTCGCCGGAAGTTTCCGAAATGGTTTCGGCCTCGACCGATCTGGTCGGCTACTCGCTCTATCTCGATCTGCTCGGGCCGCTGACCAAAGGCAAGGCGCGGCATGATTTCGATCTCGGCAAGGAAGAGGCGCGGGTGCGCCATGCCATGGAACTGGCGGGCGAAGGCAAATCGGTGGCGCTGGTCTGTTCCGGCGATGCCGGGATCTATGCCATGGCGACACTGGTGTTCGAACTGCTCGACAAGTCGGACGGGCCGGAAGGCCTGACGGCAGAAGCCCGCCGCATCGAGATCGCGGTCTCGCCGGGCATCTCGGCGCTGCAGGCTGCGGCGGCACGCGCGGGTGCGCCTCTGGGCCATGATTTCTGCACCATCTCGCTGTCGGACCTGCTCACACCCTGGGACGACATCAAGCGCCGGGTGACGGCGGCTGGCGAGGGCGATTTCGTCATCGCGTTCTACAATCCGGTGTCGAAGAAGCGCCGCACGCAACTGGCCTGGGCGCGTGACAAGCTGCTTGAACATCGCCCGGCCTCGACGCCGGTGATCCTTGCTACCAATCTGGGCCGCGAGGGAGAGCTGATCCGCATCGTGCCGCTGGGCGCGCTCAATGTCGATGATGTCGACATGCTCACCGTGGTGGTGGTCGGCTCGTCCAATTCCACCACCGTGGCCACCGGTGACGGCAAGGCCTGGGTCTATACCCCGCGCGGTTATGCCCGCAAGGAAGGCACCGTGATGACATCCATTGCTTCAGGAGACGCGGCATGACCGTTTATTTCATCGGCGCCGGTCCCGGCGCGCCCGACCTCATCACCGTGCGCGGGCTCAAGCTGATCGAGCGTTGCCCGGTGTGTCTTTATGCCGGCTCTCTGGTGCCGGAAGAGATCGTCCATGCCGCACCCGACGATGCGCTGGTCAAGGACACTGCGCCAATGCATCTCGACGAGATCATTGCCGACATGAAGACCGCGCACGACGCCGGTCAGGACGTGGCCCGGGTGCATTCGGGCGATCCGGCGATCTATGGCGCCGTGGCCGAGCAGATGCGGCGGCTCGATGCGCTGGGGATCGACTATGAGGTGGTGCCGGGCGTGCCGGCTTTTGCCGGGGTTGCGGCCAAGCTCGCCACAGAGTTGACGCTGCCGGAGATCGCCCAGACAGTGATCATCACCCGCACCGGCATGAAGGCGTCGTCGATGCCGGAATTCGAGCAGCTGGAGATCCTCGGCCAGTCGCGGGCGACGCTGGCCATCCATTTGTCGATCCGCAATCTCGACTATGTGCGCCGCGCGCTGGAGCCATTCTACGGCGCCGATTGTCCGGTGGTGATCGCCTACCGCGCCACCTGGCCGGATGAGCTCTATATCCGCACCACGCTGGAAGGCATGAAGGAAGAGGTCCGCAAGCACAAGATCACCCGCACCGCGCTGATCATGGTTGGCAAGGTGTTCGGCGATGTCAGTTTTCGCGACAGTGACCTGTACAATGCCGAGTACTCGCATGTGCTCAGAAATGTCGGGAAAAAGAAGAAGGTGAAGGTGGCGTAGCGCCTCTCTGTCTTCGGAATTTCAACCGCGGTTCTCGTCACAAGGACACTCTTGTATTGCTGGTCCCTCAGTTGTCGCCATCCCCGCCTTGAGCCGGGACCTATCGACCCGCCGTCCGCTGGGTGAAGAGACCTTGTTCTGGTGTTGAATTTGGCTCAGTCCAGAACTGCGGTGGCTTCGATTTCGATTAGGAAATCCGGCATTGCAAGGCACTGCACGCCGATCAATGTATTGGCTGCGGGTATAACATCGCCATAAAACGCACCGATGGCAGGGCCGATGATTTCGAGCTGGTCAGGCGAATAATTGACCACATAGGTCCTGAGCCTGACAACATTGGCTGCGGACGCACCTTCCGCGGCCAGCACCTCTTTGAGGTTCGCAAAGGCCTGCGCCGCTTGCGCGCCCAGGTCTCCCGGGCCAACCAGGTTGTTGTCCTTGTCCCACGCAACCTGCCCAGAGAGATGAAGCATTCTGCGTCCTTCAGATGCAACTGCATGCGAAAACCCAAACTGCGTTGCATTATACATTGTCGAGGGATTGACCGCTTCTCGTTTCATGTTGGGTTTCCTATTGTTTGGAATAATACAAATGGCAAAATGGGGACGAGATCCAAGTTCATTTTTGCAGACAAACAGACTCACCACAAGGCATCAAAACACGCGCAAAGTGCTGCAAAAGAAATGAAATAATTCGAAAGAACACGCCCGATTTCTTTCCGGCAGAGGTTTTCCTTGTCGGTCATGATTTGGAGGGATCGTTCCGGATTTTTGGCAAAAGCAGACGGCCATGTGCCCCCCTCGGTGCACACTGAGCAAATCGGCTGCAACGGATTTGCCAACCCGATCAGCCCTAGGATCTGGGCTGTCCGGATACCGGATCAATTCCGGTAGGTCGGAGCGGCAGGCATTCACTGCGCGCCTTGATCACTCCGTCCAACCATGATCACCGGCAGCCCCAACTCCCGTGCCGCTTCGATCTTGGCGTAGGCCGCCTTGCCGCCGGAGTTGCGGCAGAGGATGTGGGTGATGGAATGGGCGATCAGCAGCATTGCCTCGATCGCTGAGGTGTCGCCGGGGCGGCCGAGCACCAATGCGTGGTCGGGAAGCTCCAGCTTGGTCTCGGGCGGATCGATCATGCGGACGACGAAATGCACATCATCGCGGCTCGCAAAAACGCCGATGTGTTGCGATCCCAGGGCCAGCAGCACGCGGGCGCGTGGCGGGATGGCGTTGCGGGCGTCTTCTAGTGTGTCGACCTCGATCCACTCGTCGCCTTGCTGTTTGGCCCATGGCATTCGGGTGCGGATCTCGAGCGGCACGCCTGCCATCTGCGCGGCTTCAACGGCATTGGCGCTGATCTGGCGGGCAAAGGGATGGGTGGCATCGATCAGGCGGGTGACGCGGTTTTCACGCAGATAGGAGACGAGTCCATCGATGCCGCCAAAGCCGCCGCTGCGGACCTCGCCGGCCAGCGGCGCGGGTTCCCTGGTGCGGCCGGCAAGCGAGATGATGACGCGTGCCGCGGGTCGGCTTTCGACCAGCTCCTTTGCCAGTTCGGCGGCCTCGCGGGTGCCGCCAAGGATCAGGATGGTCTCTGATGGCGCCGGTTCATCGGGCATGGGCGAGCAGCTTTCCGGCACGGTCCATCACCATGACATCGACCTCCACAGGCGCGCCGCGCAGGGTTTCGAGCGCCATTGTCCGCGCCTCAGCGGCAATTGCACCAGGCAGGTCGAGTCCTTGTTCCCGAGTCAATTCAAGCACTTCCATCGCCGTGTTGGCACACAGAATCCGCTGCCTCAAATCCACATGAGCGCCGAGCGCCATGGCGCGGTCGGCCAGCCAGACCATGTCGACCTGGCTGCGGCCGGAATGCAGGTCGAGCGCGCCCTGGGCCAGCTTGGTCAGCTTGGCAAAGCCACCGGCAATCGTCAGGCGCGGCACCGGATGGAAGCGGAGATATTTCAGCAACCCGCCGGCAAAATCACCCATGTCGAGACAGGCGATATCGGGCAGCTTGTAGAAATCCTGCGCGGTTTTTTCTGATGTCGAGCCGGTGGCGCCGAGCACATGGGCATAGCCCTCGGCGCGGGCGACATCGATGCCGCGGTGGATCGAGTGGATCCAGGACGAGCAGGAGAACGGATGCACCACGCCGGTGGTGCCGAGCACCGACAGGCCGCCGACAATGCCGAGCCGCGGGTTCCAGGTCTGCAGCGCCAGCTCGGCGCCATTGCCGATGGCGATCTCGATCTCGACATCGGGTGACACGCCATGCTCTTGGCACAGCGTTGTGACCACCTCGGTCATCATCTGCCGCGGCACCGGATTGATCGCCGGCTCACCGACGGCCACCGGCAGGCCGGCCTTGGTCACCATGCCGACGCCATCGCCGGCCCGGAAGATGATGCCCGCGGCCTCGGGCAGGCGGCGGACACTGGCGATGACCAGTGCGCCATGGGTGACATCGGGATCGTCACCGGCATCCTTGATGATCCCGGCCATGGCCTGTTCTGTGGACAGGTTTTCGCGGGCCAGCGGAAAGGCCGGCTGTTCGCCTTTCGGCAGGGTAATTTCGACAGGGTCGGGAAACGTGCCGGTCAGCAATGCGGTCAGCGCCGCCTTGGTCGCAGCCGTCGCGCAAGCGCCGGTGGTCCAGCCGCGGCGCAGGGCCGTTGCGGGTTTTTCCAGCCGGATTTCGGTTTCGTCAGCATCCATGTCGCAGTTCTCGGTCGAGTCTTGCCTGTTGCCGTTATAGAGTGCGATTGATACGGGTGTAACCCATAGTGTTTTGCAGGACTTGCCCCACGAGCGTGAACGGAAAATCATGACCAACTGGCAACAGAATCTGCCGCAGATGCAAGCGGGTGAAGTGTGGCTTGTCGGCGCCGGACCGGGCGATCCGGGCCTGCTGACGCTGCATGCCGCCAATGCGCTCGCCCAGGCCGATGTGATCGTCCATGACGCTCTGGTCAATGCCGGGTGCCTGGAATTTGCCCGGCCCGGTGCGGTGATCGAATATGCCGGCAAGCGCGGCGGCAAGCCCTCGGCCAAGCAGCGCGACATCTCGTTGCGGCTGGTCGAACTGGCGCGGGCCGGCAACAAGGTGTTGCGGCTCAAGGGCGGCGATCCGTTCGTCTTCGGGCGTGGCGGCGAGGAAGCGCTGACATTGGTGGAAAATCACATCCCGTTCCGGGTCGTTCCGGGAATTACCGCCGGCATTGGCGGGCTGGCCTATGCCGGCATTCCGGTGACCCACCGCGACACCAACCATACGGTCACATTCCTGACCGGCCATGATTCCTCCGGCCTGGTGCCCGACCGGGTCGACTGGGATGGCGTGGCGCGCGGCAGCCAGGTCATCGTCATGTATATGGCGATGAAACATATCGCCGCGATCGCCTCACAGCTGATTGCCGCTGGCCGGGCTGCGGATGAACCCGTCGCCTTTGTCACCGATGCCTCGACCGACGCGCAGCAGGTGCTCGAAACCACGCTGGAGCGGGCAGCCGATGATGTCGCCGCATCCGGGCTGAAGCCGCCGGCCATTGTTGTGGTCGGGCAGGTGGTGCGGCTGCGCCCGGCGCTCGACTGGATGGGGGCGGCTGCCGGACGGGTTCTGACCGCCGACCCCTTGGAAATCGCGCAGACGCGCAGAAAGACAGTGCATGACAGGTTTGATGATCGCCGCCCCCCAGTCGGGGTCGGGCAAGACCACTGTGACCCTGGGACTGCTCAGGGCGCTCAAGCGCCGGGGCGTGGCGCTGGCGCCGGGCAAGGCCGGTCCGGATTACATCGATCCGGCGTTTCATGCTGCCGCCAGCGGCGAAAGCTGCCTGAACTATGATCCCTGGGCCATGCGCAGCGATCTGCTGCTGGCCAATGCGTCGCTGCAGTCCCAGGGCGGCCGCATGCTGGTGATCGAGGCCATGATGGGGCTGTTTGACGGTGCTGCCGACGGATCCGGATCCGCCGCCGATCTGGCCGGTCTCTTGGGTCTGCCGGTGATCCTTGTGATCGATTGCGCCAGCATGTCGCATTCGGTGGCGGCCCTGGCGCGCGGCTTTGCCAATTTCCATCCCGATATCCTGATGCCGGGCGTCATCCTCAACCGGGTGGCCAGCCCCCGGCACGAAGGCATGCTGCGCCAGGCGCTCGAAAAGGCGCGGATCGACGTGGTCGGCTGCCTGCCGGTGGTGGAGAAGCTGGTACTGCCGGCCCGCCATCTCGGCCTGGTCCAGGCCGGTGAGAACGACGAACTGGCAAGACTGATCGATGATGCCGCCGACCTGATCGAAAGTCGCATTGATCTCGACATGCTGATCAAGCTGGGGCAACGCGCCCATCCCAAGACCGCGCCGGCCAATATCTCGCGGCTGCCGCCTCCGGGCCAGAAGGTCGCGGTGGCGCGGGATATCGCCTTTGCCTTCGCCTATGAACACATGCTGCTGGGCTGGCAGCGGCGCGGTGCCGAAATCTCGTTCTTCTCGCCGCTGGCCGACGAAGCCCCTGCGGCCGATTGCAACGCGGTGGTTCTGCCCGGCGGCTATCCGGAACTCCATGCCGGCACGATCGCCGCTGCCGGCAGGTTCAAGTCCGGCATGAAGGACGCGATCTCGCGCGGGCTTCCGGTCTATGGCGAATGCGGCGGCTACATGGTGCTGGGCGATGCGCTGATCGACGCCAAGGGCGCGCGGCACGAAATGCTCGGTGCCCTGCCGCTGGTCAGCAGCTTTGCCGAGCGCAAGCGGCAGCTTGGCTATCGCCGGCTCGTGCCGATGCCGGGTTTCTTCTGGCCGATGGAGCTTTCGGCGCATGAATTCCATTATGCCACCATCGTGTCGGAAGGCGAGGCCGACCGGGTGTTTTCCTCCCGCGATGCGCTGGGCGCGGACATGGGTGTCGCCGGCCTGCAGCGTGGCGCCGTGGCGGGCTCCTTCATGCATGTGATTGACAGGATCGACTAGACCCGATGATGGACCCCACTGACGACCGGATTGCCCATGGCGGAGCGCTGTCGGAGGCCGTTGCCCGCCATGGCGGTTCGGCGTCGGAATGGCTCGACCTGTCGACCGGCATCAGTCCGTTCAGCCTGCCGCTGCCGGAACTGAGCGCCGATTGCTGGCGGCGCCTGCCGGAACAGGCCGAGGTGCTCCGGGTCTGCGAACTGGCCAAGCGGCATTATGGCGGCTCGGTGGTGCCGGTTGCCGTGCCGGGCACCCAGGCCGCGATCCAGTTGCTGCCCTGGCTTGCACCCAGTGCCGACATGGCGGCAATCGTCTCCCCCACCTATGGCGAATATGAGCTGTCCTATCGCCGGGTCGGCAAGACGGTCAAACATATCGAAACCCTGGAAGCCGCAGACAGCACCCTGGCCAGCACGGTGGTGCTCGCCAATCCGAACAATCCCGATGGCCGCGAGACCATGCGAGACGATATTTTCGGCTTCGCCCGGGCGCACCGGCACCGGCTGGTAATTGTCGACGAGGCCTTTGCCGATCTGCGCCAGGACCTGTCGATGGTCGGTGCGGCTGGAACCGAACCCAATCTCGTGGTGATGCGGTCCTTCGGCAAGTTCTTCGGCCTGGCCGGCCTGCGGCTGGGATTTGTCTTTGCCGAGCCCCGGCTGGCCGGGATCCTCAGCCAGCGGATCGGTCCCCGGGCGGTTTCCGGGCCGGCGCTGGCGATTGCGGCGCATGCGTTCTCGCGCATCGACCTGATCGGCGAGCTGCGCGGCAGGATCGACAAGGCCAACACCATGACCCGCTCGGCCCTGAGCCGGGCAGGGGTGCGCATTGTCGGCGAAGCGCCGCTGTTTTTCTATTGCGATGTCGGCGACGGCGCGGCGGTGCGCGATGCGATGGCCAGCCGGCAGGTGCTGGTGCGGGCCTTTGACCACAGCCCGTCGCGGATCAGGATCGGCCTGGTGCCGGACGAATTGTCGGCGGTGCGGCTGCGCGAAACCCTGCGGTTCGCAGGTGCGCGCGTCTCGTGATGGGGCATCTGCCGGTTCTTGTTGCGGCGCTGCTGCTTGATCGCGTCATTGGCGATCCCGACTGGCTGTGGCGGCGGATCAGCCATCCGGTGGTGCTGTTCGGCGCCGCCATCGGCTTTGCCGACCGCAAATTCAACCACTCCTCTGACACTGCAGATATCCGCCGCCGCAAGGGGCGCGCCGCGATTGCCGGGCTGCTGCTCGTCGCAGCCCTTGCCGGCTGGGGTCTGGCACGCCTGTTTGCGGAGCTCGGCATGGCCGGCCTGGTGCTGGAAATCATCGTGGTGGCCGTGTTTCTGGCCCAGAAAAGCCTCGCCGATCATGTCGGCGCGGTGGGCGCAGGACTGATGCAGGGCGGATTGCCCGGGGGCCGCAAGGCGGTGTCGATGATTGTCGGGCGCGATCCCGAGGCGCTGGATGAAGCCGGGGTGTCGCGGGCGGCGATCGAAAGCCTGGCGGAGAATTTCTCCGACGGCATCGTCGCGCCGGCGCTGTGGTATGCGCTGCTCGGGCTGCCCGGGCTGATGGCCTACAAGATGCTCAACACCGCCGATTCGATGATCGGCCATCTCAATGACCGGCACCGGGATTTCGGCAGGGCGGCGGCGCGGCTCGATGACCTTGCCAACTGGCCGGCGGCGCGGCTGTCGGCGGGGCTGATTGCAGCGGGCGCGGGCCTGGTCAAGGGCAAGAAGGCAATGTGGCGCGCCGGTGAAACAGCCCTGCTCGATTCAGGCCTGCACCGCTCGCCCAATGCCGGGTGGCCGGAAGCGGCGATGGCCGGCGGGCTCGGGCTGGCGCTCGGCGGTCCGCGTCAATATGGCGGCGAGACCGTCATCGAGGCAAGCCTGAATGCCGCGGGCCGCAGCAACGCACGTGCCCGGGACATTGCCGATGCGCTTCTGGTGTTTGGCAGAGCTTGCGATTGCCTTGCGTTGCTGGCGCTTGTGGTTTTTATTGTCTCATTCTAGCGCAGCATATTCGTAAAACGGACAGATAGATAAAATGCCGTCATGCATCTTAACTGTATATGGCACGAATATCTGTTCAGGTTGATCCGAAGATAATAATATTCGGTTCAAGGTAACAGGGGGTACAGCAATGCGTAAACTATTCTTGGCCGGGGTCCTTGCCCTGGCGCTTATGCCATTCTCATCCGCATCCGCCTTCGCAGCCAAGGTGATCGCCAAGATCGACGTCTCGTCGCAGACCATGGTGATCAGCCAGAATGGCCGCGTCAAATACAAGTGGCGGGTGTCAACCGGCCGGTCGGGCTATGCGACGCCGCGCGGCACCTATTCGCCGAAATGGCTTTCGCGCTATCACCGGTCGCGCAAATACAACAATGCCTGGATGCATTATGCCGTGTTCTTCCGCGGCGGCTATGCGATCCATGCCACCCGCGACACCAAGCGCCTGGGCCGCCGTGCTTCGCATGGCTGTGTCCGCCTGGCCGAACAGGACGCGGCGCGGTTCTATTCGCTGGTCGAGAAAATGGGCAAGCACAATATCCGGATCGTCGTCCAGAACTGACACGACCTGACAATTGCCGAGGGCCCGGCCTGCGCCGGGTCCCGGATCCTATTTGAGCAGGTGCTTGATCTGCCAGCGGTCATGAAACCACTGCCACTGGCCGGGATATTCCCGGACCCAGCTTTCCACCTTGTCGTTGAGCATTTGCGAGGTGGCGGTGATGTCGACGCTGCCATCGGGTTTGCGCGGTATCTCGACGGCGGGTTCGACCACCAGCCGGTGCCGGCCGCCGGGCAGCCGGATGGCGCGGGCCGGATAGACATCACATTCATATTGCCTGAGCAGCTTGGCCAGCAGCGGATTGGTGTGCGCTTCCAGTCCGAAGAACGAGGTCTTGGCGCCCTTGTGGAATTTCTGGTCGACCAGCAGGCCGACGCCGCCGCCGCTTTCAAGCCGCCTGGCGAGCGTGAAGGCAGCGCCCGCACGTGAGGGCACCAGATGGCCCATCGAGGTGCGGCGCGCGGCCAGCACCTTCTTGGCGATATAGGGATTGTTTGGCGGCCGGAACAGCGCCATCACGTCCAGACCGAAAGCCGCTGCGGCGATTGGCAGAAGCTCGAAATTGCCGGTATGGGCGGTGAATACGATAAAGGGCTTGTCGGAGTCGCGCAGCTTGAGAAAGATCTCGGCGCCCTCGACCTCGATCGTGCCGTGTTCGTCAGACTCCGGGTCAAAATCGAAAATCTGGTCGAGAAACACATATTCAGCCGCAAGCCTCGACATGTTGCCCCACATATCGGTGGCGATCTGCGTGTGCTCGGCCTCGGATTTTTCCGGGAAGGCCCGGGCCAGGTTGTACATCGCCAGCTTGTGGCGCGAGGTCAGCGGACCGATGCGCCGGGCGAGGCGATCGACCAGCGGGATCGCCTTGTGCGCCGGCAACAGCGAGATCAGCTTCAACAGGCTCAGCACGACGGCGGCGATTGTCCAGTCCCTGACCCGTCTCAAGGCAATGACAATGCGCGTCAGCGCCATGCGGAATGGTTTCGACATCAGATGTTTCGCGGCCTCAATCCATCCGGAGGATGATCTTGCCGAAGACATCTCTCCCTTCCATGCGTGCCAGGGCAACGGAGATGTCGTCAAAGCCGATTTCGGTGTCGATGACCGGCTGAACCTGGTTGGCGGCCATCTTCTGCATGGCATTGGCCATGTTTTCCATGCGGCAGCCAAAGGAGCCGATCAGGCGCAATTGCTGCTGGAACAGCATCATCAGGTTCATCTGTGTGGAGACGCCGGAGGTCGACCCGCAGGTGACCAGCCGCCCGCCGCGCTTGAGCGACAGCATCGAGCCGGCCCAGGTGTCGGCGCCGACATGTTCGAACACCACATCGACACCGCGCTTCTTGGTGAGCTTGCGCACCACGCCCTCGAAGCGGTCCTCGCGGTAATTGATCACGTGATCGGCGCCCAGCGCCTTTGCCGGTTCGATCTTGGCATCCGAGCCGACCGTGGTGATAACGGTGCAGCCGATCTTCTTGGCAAGCTGGATGGCGGCACTGCCGATGCCGGATCCGCCGGCATGGATCAGGATGGTTTCGCCCGGTTCGAGCCTGGCATTGTCAAACAGCATGTGCTCGACGGTGCCGAAGGTGACCGGTGCTACGGCCGCACCCACCGCGGTGACACCGGGAGGGGCGGGGACCAAGAGCCGGGCCGGCAGGTTGATTTTTTCCTGTGCAAAACCGTCGAGATGGAAACCGTGCACGCCGCCGACATGTTCGCACAGATTGTCGCGGCCTTCGCGGCAGGGGCGGCACAGGCCGCAGGTGCGCGCGCCGTAGATCGAGACGAGCTGGCCGGGAACCAGTCCTGCGACGCCATGGCCGATCGCATCGATCTCGCCCGAGGCCTCGGCGCCGATGACCAGCGGCATCTTGCGCTTGGCGAACGCCATGCCGCGCCAGCCCCAGACATCGATGTGATTGAGCGCGACCGCCTTGATCGACACGGTGACTTCGCCGATGCCGGGCGGCGGTGGCGGTGGCAGATCCACGGTTTCAAGCTTGCGGTCTTCGATCAGCTGCAATGCCCGCATGGTACTCGTCCTTCGCCGCTCGGCGTGGCCATATCGGCCGCCATGAATTCAGATCTCGAGCCCGCGCGCGGGCTTCAGGTGAGCGCCGGGATGGCGCGGTCACGCAATGCCGGAAAGCGTGATCACCGTGGCCCCGGCCGGTTTGCTGGAGCGCGCCATGCCTTAAGCGGGTTCAGCCGACATGACAAGGCATGCGTTCTGTCCGCCGAAGCCGAAAGAGTTGGACAACACGCTGGTTATCGCCGCATCGCGTTTGACATTGGGGACGACATCGAGCGCGATCGTCGGGTCCGGATTGTCGTAATTGATGGTCGGCGGCAACACGCCATTGGCAATGGTCAACAGCGAGAACACCGCTTCCACCGCGCCAGCCGCCGTCAGCGTGTGGCCGATCATCGACTTGTTCGATGACACCGGCACATCGGCCATCCGGTCGCCGAACACGGTCGACAGCGACATATATTCCATCTTGTCGTTTTCCGGAGTCGATGTGCCGTGGGCGTTGACATAGCCGATCTCGTCGGCCGAGAGCCCGGCATCGTCCAGGGCTGCGCGAATGGTGGCGATTGCCGGCGCGCCGCCCGGCGAGGAACGGGTGCGGTGGAAATCATCGGCCTTCTCGCCGCAGCCGCTGATGATGCCGAGAACCCGGGCGCCGCGGGCAAGGGCTGATTCCAGCGATTCGAGCACCAGAGTGGCGGCACCTTCGGCAATGACAAAGCCGTCACGGTCCTTGGTGAAGGGCCGCGAGGCCTTTTCGGGCGCGTCATTGTTGGTCGACAGCGCCGACAGCAGCGAAAAGCGGATCAGCGCTTCGGCGCTGACCGAGCCGTCGGTGGCCACGCTCAGCGCCCGGTCGGTGCGGCCCTGGCGGATTGCCTCGACGCCGAGCTGGATCGCGGTGGCACCGGAAGCGCAGGCGGTCGACAATGTCACCGGCAGGCCGCGGGTCCCGAACTGGTCGGCCAGCCGCTCGGAGATCGAGCCGAACATGGCGGCCTCATGGAAGGCCGGATCGGCCTTTTCGCGCAGCACTGCGAGAAACTGCTCATAGGCATTGCCGGTCATCTGCTCGGGGCGAACCCGGTCGCCAAGCTCGAACCGGGCCAGCCATTCGGGTTCGATCGGCGGGGCGGCGAGAAACAGCGGGCCGCCGAAATCGCCGGACAGGCCGGCCTGGGCGAGGGCCTCGAGCGTGGTTTCGCGGGCAAAGGCAAAGGACCGCTCCACCGCATTGGCGACCGGAATCTCGATGAAATCGACGGTGCCGCAGATGCGGGTCGAGAGGCCGTCGGAGGGAAATCGGGTGATCGGGTGGATGCCGGACTTGCCGGCGGTCAGTGCCGCCCAGTTGTCCGTGATGCCCTGTCCCAGCGAGGAGACGACGCCCATGCCGGTGACGGCGACCAGCGGACGGCCGAGATGGTCTGTATATGCAGCTTTGCTCATGGCTGTCTCCGTCTCATGGCATTCTCGTCAGGCGGGCAATGCCTTCGCCGCGGACATGGCCGATCGTCGTCACAATCGCCGAACCGGCCGCGGTTGCGGCTGCGCCTTCACCGTCGGCAAAGGGGCTGATCGGGGTTTCGGCGTCGAGCGCCAGGCAGGCCAGCGCCACGGCCGTGGGGAACTGGGCTTCGAGCGAATGCCCGAACAGGGCTCCGATGGTGCGCAGCGGCGCCTCTGGGAACCGGGTCTCAAGGAAGGCGCGCTCGCGGCCACTGAGGTCGGAAAGGCCGGGGGTGCCGCAGAACACGACCGAGCCGGCGCCGTCCGCGCTGGCCCCGGTGCCGTCGGCAAGATCCTGCAGCCGGCGCTCCATGCCGCCATCGGCGCGGTTCCCGCGGTCGGCAAGCACGGCGTCGAGGCGGGCATAGATATGGGCGCCGCGCGCCTGTGCGTGTTCGAGTGATTCCAGCACCAGAAACGCGCCGGCGGTTCCCAGATTCATGCCGTTGGCCTGGCCGTCGCTGCCCCAGAACGGCGCGTCCGGGCTCTGGCCGAGGCCCTGGACCGCTTCCATCACCATAAGCATGTCCAGCCGTTCGGCGATGAAGGCGCCGCCGACCAGGCAGTGAGTCGACTGACCCGCCGCAATGCGGGCATGTGCCGTCTCGATGGCGGAAATGCCTGCGCCTTCCTCGCCCATCAGGGTGCGCGAAGAACCGGTGACCTTGTGCACGATCGAAATATTGCCGGCCAGCAGGTTGGACAATTGTGCCAGAAACAGCGTGGGGCGCAATTCGGTAGTCAGTTTCTCGTTGAGCAGTTGCTCGCGGTCATTGCGGGTGCGGCTTTCCTCGATGATCAGCGTGTCCACCGCGATGTCGCGCTCACCGCCGCCGGCGGCAACGATCATGTCCATCGCGGCACAGGCCTCGAGATCACCCTTGAGCCCGGCATCGTCCAGCGCAAGGCCGGCGGAATACACGCCGAGCCGCTGCCAGTTTTCCATCTGGCGCTGATCGCCGCGGCGCGGGATCTGCTCGGACCAGTCGATCTCGGGCAAGGGGTGAACCGTGTAGGGCGCAAAGCGCTCGCTGTCGGTCCTTCTGGCCGGTGTCGATCCGGTCATCAAGGCCTCGGAATGGGCCTGGCGGCCGACTCCGAGCGAGGTGACAAGACCTATTCCGGTGACCACCACGGCGTGGCGCTTGTTCGTCATTGCTGATCTCCTGCGGCATTGGCCATGGCGCCCAAGAGCCCGACTTCGCCGGCCCGGCTGCGGACGATTGCTGAAAGCGGAACCTGGTCAAAGGCAACGGTCTTCAGCTTCAGCTGGCAATCGGCCACCTTCCTGCCTTCGCTCGTTATCCTTGCCTTGGTCACCGCGTAGCCCGAGCCGACATGTTCCAGTGTGGCGGTGATCTCGAGCACCGCGCCGGGCTTGACGAAATCACGCATCTTGGCGACGTCGACCGACATCAGGAACGGCATCGCCGCAAAATCCGTCTTGGCCAGGACCAGAAAGCCGCTGGCCTGGGCCATGGTCTCGATCAGCAGCACTCCGGGAACCAGCGGCATGCCCGGGAAATGGCCTTCGAACACCGGACTGGCAGCGGGGACGGTCGAGCTTGCAACCAATGTGCCTGCCTCGAGATCAAGCGCTTCAACGCGGTCGATCATCTGGAAGTATTCAAGTTGCATGTATCAATCCCGCCGCCCGGGCCTCAGCCCTTTGCGGCTCTGAGCTCGTCAATCTTGGTGCACAGATTGCCAAGCACGAAATATTCCTCGGTCGAAGCCTTGCCGTCATTGACCTCCTGAGTCCACTGCTCGAGCGGAATCTTGATGCCGAATTCCTTGTCGACCGCAAACACGATGTCGAGGAAATCGAGGCTGTCGATACCCAGATCGTCAATGGTGTGGCTTTCGGTGGTGATGGAGTCGCGGTCAATCTCGCTCGTTTCGGCGATGATATCGGCGACCTTGTCAAATGTTGCGGTCACGCTTCTGTCCTCATTGGATAACTGTTTGAGCGAAGCTATAGAAAAATCCGGCGCAAAAGCCAATGGCTTCTTTGCGCGTGGTTGCACGGGTGTGCCGCGGGGCAGGTCTTGCAGCTGCCGGGCGGGATCAGACCGCCAGCGAATGGCGTGCGGCGCCGGCTCCGAAATAGCTGTCAAACGCCGACGCCACCGAGCGCACGAAGGGCTGGCCCTTGGCCGTCACCTGGAAAAGTCCGCCGTTGAATTCGATCATGCCGTCGGTGTCACAACTGGCCAGATATTCGGCTTCGTCCAGCACCGCCTCGGCATCGCCGCCGAACTCGTGCCGGATGGTGGCGAAGGAGAAGGCGAAATCGCACATCAGCAGCTCGATGATGCGGGCGCGGATGCGGTCATCGGTCGACAGTTCAAAGCCGCGCACCACCGGCAGCCGTCCCTGCTTGACCTGGCGCTGATATTCGCCGGTCGAGGGCTGGTTCTGGACATAGCCCTGCGGCAACTGGCCGATCGAGGAGGCGCCCATGCCGATCAGGGCATCGGCTGTGTCGCTGGTATAGCCCTGGAAATTGCGGCGCATGGCGCCCGAAGCCGCTGCCACCGCCAGGCTGTCGCCGGGCAGGGCGAAATGATCAATCCCGATGGCCGTGTAGCCGGCCGAGGTCAGCGCCGAGGCCGCGCGGTTCATCTGCGCGAAACGCTCGGTGATGTCGGGCAGGGCGGCCTCGTCGATCATCTTCTGATTGGCCTTCATCCAGGGGACATGGGCATAGCCGAACAGCGCGATCCGGTCGGGAGCCAGCGTCAGCACCTGTTCGATGGTCCGGTCGATGGTGCGCCGGGTCTGGTGCGGCAGGCCGTACAGCACGTCGCAATTGACCGAGCGGACGCCGCGCGCCCGGACCTGTTCGACCACGTCCCGAGTCTGTTCAAAACTCTGTTCGCGGTTGATCGCCTGCTGCACCTTCTCGTCGAAATCCTGGACGCCGATGGAGGCGCGGGTCATGCCGATTTCGGCCAGCGCGTCATAGCGGTCGTCGGTGAGGTCGTTGGGATCCATCTCGACGCTGATTTCGGCATCGGCCTGGAAATTGAAGCGGCTGCGCAGGGCCTCGTTCAGTGCCACAATGTCGTCGGGGCGCAGCATGGTCGGCGAGCCGCCGCCCAGATGCAGCGCGGTGACACGGCAGCCGGGATCGATCAGCCCGGAAATGGTCTCGATCTCGTGTTCCAGCGCCGCGAGATAGGTCTTCAGCGGCTCGTATTTCAGCGTCTGCTTGGTGTTGCAGCCGCAGAACCAGCACAGCCGGTCGCACCAGGGAACATGAATATAGAGCGACAGCGTTTGCTCAGGCTTCAGCTTGCCCAGCCAGCGGGCATAGACATTGCCGTCAATTCCGGCATGAAAATGCGGAGCCGTGGGGTAGCTGGTGTAGCGTGGCGCCGGGCCACCGTGCTTGCGAACGAATTCTTTTTGCATGGGCTGACTCTCTTGGATCGGCGTACACAATGCCTCGACAGGGTGCTGCCGCCTTGACTCTGATCAAACCCGGCTGCTTTTGTCTGGGTTCGATGCGCCTGCGAAGGGCGCAGGCTTGCGCTTGTAGGGAATCCCTGCAGGCAATCTGGTGCGCGGTTGCGAGGGTTTGATGGACGCTCAACGCAAGGATATCCACAATTCCGAGATCCCGGTGCTGTGTCGCGCCTGCGAAGCACGTCACAGGGGCGTGTGCGGCGCGCTGTCGCCGGCGCAGCTGACCGTGCTGAGCAAGCAGGCAACCCGCAGGCTTGTCGCGGCCCGGTCCGAAATGATTGGCGAGCGGCAGGAAACCGGCGGCTACGCCAATATCCTGTCGGGTGTGGTCAAGCTGACCAAGATGATGGCCGACGGGCGCCAGCAGATCGTCGGCCTGCAATTCGCGCCGGATTTCCTCGGCCGGCCGTTCCGCAGCGCCAGCGACGTCACCGCCGAGGCGGCCACCGATGTCAATCTGTGCAGCTTTCCCAAGGCGGCGCTGGACCGGATGATCAAGGAATCGCCCGAGCTCGAACGCAAATTGCTCGAGCAATCGCTCGACGAACTCGACGAGGCCCGCGACTGGATGCTGACGCTGGGGCGCAAGACGGCGGCTGAAAAGGTGGCGAGCTTTCTTTATCTGATCGCCACCAATATCGATCCTTCATCCGATCTGGAGACGGCGCGGTTCGAATTGCCGCTGACCCGGTCGGACATCGCCGATTTCCTCGGCCTGACCATCGAGACCGTCAGCCGGCAGATCACCGGCTTGCGCAAGGCGGGGATCATCCGGATCGCCAACAACCGTCATGTCGAGGTGCCGGACCTGTCGCTGCTGGCCGAGCGGGCGTCGATCTGAGCGGGCGTGCCAAGGTGAGACAAAGAGAATCGATCTCGACTGTTGTTGCCTGTGACTGGATCAAAACGGGTGTTGCTGAGGGGCTGATCTATAGAAAGGCGTTTGCAAGTATAAATATATATTCCGACCTGCATCCTGCTGGGGCCGTCAAAGGTGCCGGTCCGGTTTAGACTAAAGTTCAGTCGCTGTTTTCTGCGCTGTTGCCGCTTGATGGTTTTCGGTTTTCCGTTTATAAAATGAATCATAGATTCATGTGGTTCGCCGTCGCTTGTCGTGCTGAGCCCGTGCTTGTTTCGAAACATTGCGTGGGTGATGACGAATTAAGGCTGTCGCCATTATGTCAGTTGGCAAATGTCGACAACGTGAGATTGTCACGGTAAATAGAGTTCCCAGCAGAAACTGATATCCCGGTGTCTTGATGCTCTATGAGCTAATTCAACAGTTTGAACGCACTGCCAGCGAATTGCTGATCGCTGTCCGTGATGAGGACGAGGTTCAGGTCAACCGGCTGGACAGCGAGCTTCAGAGCGTGGTGCGGGATATCTTCGACATGCAGGCCCGCAGCCGCAGCGAAATCTCGACGCAGATCAATTTCTTCAACCGTCTTGCGCTGCGCGACAGTGAAGATGGCAGCAGTGTCGCGCGCTACACCGACATGATGTCATCGCTGTTCAACCGCTACCTGGATTCCAGCACCGATCAGAGGGTCGCCCGGGTCGTCGCCCGGCAACCCGTGCTTGTCGACGGCTATGATCCCTCATTGCAGGAGCTGGTTCTCGATTCGGTGCTGGAGCGCATTGCGGTCATCGGCCTCGATTACCGCTATATCTATTGCAACAAGCGCAATGCCGATTTCCACGACAAGCGGCCGATCGATTTCATCGGCAAGCATTTGCTCGACATGATCGACATGGAGCGGTTTCAGGCGCGGGCCAAGCCACGCCTCGACCAGTGTTTCGGCGGCGCCCGGGTGTCCTATACCTATGAGGCCGCCGATGCCCGTGGCCGGATGTTCGAAGTGATCTGCCGCATGACCCCGTTTCTCGACAAGAACGGCAAGGTCGCCGGCGCCGTGCTGGTGCTCCACATGCAGCCGATGTTCGCACGCGCCGGCTGACCCCTCCCCATTATCCCCACCGTCCTGCAGCCGGCTTGATTATTCCGTTGGCAAACCTGCGCCGGCCGCTTTGTGCCGTGCCGTGCCTCGCCAGTCGGCGGGCTAGGCGGGCCGCAGATGCTGTGCCGTTTCCACAGCTCCGGATCGGACAATCACAAATTCTGCGATTGACGTTTACGTGCGCGTCAATATTTGTTAGGTGAGAATGCAAAACCTGTCGCATCCCGGCTCGACTTCGCGCGCGCCATTTGCCATGACAGGACGAACCGGCCGCAAGGCCGTTTGGTGGGTCTGGAGGGAGGATCGTCAGGTCCCGTGCCAGCCCGGCCAGAGCCCGATGTTGGATTGATCTGACGCGTCCGCCACAACCTGGCGCCGCCGGATCAAAGAGGTGAGGACGTCCGATGACTGATGTGAACGAGCTTCCCGAGCGCGAGAGCATGGAATTTGATGTGGTGATCGTCGGTGCAGGCCCTGCCGGCCTTTCCGCCGCGATCCGGCTCAAGCAGCGCGATCCCGAATTGACGGTGGTCGTCCTGGAAAAAGGCGGCGAAGTCGGCGCGCATATCCTGTCCGGCGCCGTCGTCGATCCGGTCGGCATCGACAAGCTCATTCCCGACTGGCGCGACGATCCCGATCATCCGTTCAAGACCCCGGTCAAGGACGACCATTTCCTGGTGCTTGGCCCGGCCGGGTCGATCCGGTTGCCGAATTTCCTGATGCCGCCCCTGATGAACAATCACGGCAATTTCATCGTCTCGCTGTCCAATGTCACCAAATGGCTCGGCGACCGCGCCGAGGCGCTCGGCGTCGAGATCTATCCCGGCTTTGCCGCCACCGAAGTGCTGACCGATGACGCCGGCGCCGTGATCGGCGTCGCCACCGGCGACATGGGCGTGGAGCGCAATGGAGAGCCGGGCCCGAACTATGCCCGCGGCATGGCGCTCTTGGGCAAATATGTGCTGATCGGCGAGGGCGTGCGCGGCTCGCTGGCCAAGCAGCTGATTTCCAAATTCAAGCTTGATGAGGGCCGCGAGCCGCAGAAATACGGCATCGGTCTCAAGGAACTCTGGCAGGTCAAGCCGGAACATTCCAGGCCGGGCCTGGTGCAGCATTCCTTCGGCTGGCCGCTCGACATGAAGACCGGCGGCGGATCGTTCCTGTATCATCTTGACGACAACCAGGTGGCCGTCGGTTTCGTCGTGCACCTCAACTACAAGAATCCGTGGCTGTCGCCATTCGAGGAATTCCAGCGCTTCAAGACCCACCCGGCGATCGCGCCGGTGTTCGAGGGCGGCAAGCGGCTGGGCTATGGCGCCCGCGCCATTTCCGAGGGCGGCTGGCAGTCGGTGCCGAAGCTGGTCTTCCCGGGCGGCGCGCTGATCGGCTGTTCGGCCGGTTTCGTCAATGTCGCCCGCATCAAGGGCTCGCACAATGCGGTGCTGTCAGGGATGATGGCGGCCGACCATGCTGCCGACGCCATTGCTGCCGGCCGGGCGCAGGACACGCTCGACGGCTATGATGCCGCCTGGCAGGCCTCCGAGATCGGCAAGGACCTCAAGAAGGTGCGCAACGTCAAGCCGCTGTGGTCGAAGCTCGGCACCCTTGGCGGCGTCGCGCTTGGCGGCCTCGACATGTGGCTCAACACGCTGTTCGGCATCTCGCCCTTTGGCACGCTGAGCCACGGCAAGCCCGATTACGCCATGCTCGAGCCTGCAGCCAAGCACAAGAAGATCGCCTATCCGCGGCCCGATGGCGTGCTGACCTTCGACCGGCTGTCCTCGGTGTTTCTGTCCAACACCAATCACGAGGAAAACGAGCCGGTTCACCTTCAGGTCAAGGACATGGCGCTGCAGAAATCCTCCGAGCATGATGTCTATGGCGGCCCGTCGGAGCGCTATTGCCCGGCCGGGGTCTATGAATGGGTCGAAACCAACGGCACCCCGACCTTCGTGATCAACGCCCAGAACTGCGTTCACTGCAAGACCTGCGACATCAAGGACCCGAATCAGAACATCAACTGGGTCCCGCCCCAGGGCGGCGAGGGGCCGGTGTACACGAATTTGTGAGGATGGCAGGGCAGGGCGGCTGCGCTCTGCCTGAAGCCGCAGCTTTGTGGTGACGGCTTCGACATGCCGCAAATCGCGTGGATCTGCCTCCGCGCGCCGGACCTTCGGCCTTTGCGGCCGACGGTCACTGGCGACCCCTTTGCGGACCGCCGTCACCTTCCATGATCCGCGGCGGTCCCGGCAGATCAATGTCGGCAACCGACCATCCTTGCCAGAGATGCGGCCTGATCCGAAGGCCTTGCTTTTTGCAGACAGGTCAAATCTATTCACAGTCCCTCTGGCGGGGTTGCGGGAAAGCGGTTTGATGGCTGAAGTGAGTGAACGGATGCGCGAGGCCTTTGAAGCCGTCGCCATCGATGATGAAGGACGCGCGTGCAGGGACATTCCCGAGAGCGTGTGTCACGAAGAGCCGCGAAATTTCTTTGTTCATGTCGGGTCGCTGGCGCTGACCAAATCATCCGATGGACTGATCGATCCAAAGCTTGTGCTGAGTTGGCTGCTGACGGAACTTGCGGCGCCACTGTTTTTCATAGGTCTGCTCGTGCCGGTTCGCGAAGCCGGCGCCCTGTTGCCGCAAATATTCACGGCCGGCACCATCAGACGGTTCCGGGTGCGCAAACGGGTCTGGGTGATCGGAAGCCTGACACAGGGGTTGGCTGCGGCAATGATCGCTGTGTGCGCGCTGACCCTGGAAGGCGCGGTCGCGGGCTGGGCCATCGTCTTGTCCCTCGCGGTTCTGGCCGTCGCGCGCAGCGTGTGCTCGGTGTCCTACAAGGATGTGCTGGGCAAGACCGTGTCAAAATCCACGCGCGGCACAGCAACAGGACTGGCTGGATCGCTGGCAGCGGCGGTGACGATCCTTTACGCGATCCTGCTCATTTCCGGCTTTGTGCCGAGAATGACGCTTGTTATCGGCGGTTTGTTTGTCGCAGCGGGCTGCTGGCTGATCGCCGCGATGGTCTTTTCCACTCTTTACGAAGAGGCCGGCGCAACGCAGGGCGGAAAAAATGCCTTCAAATCGGCAATTGCCGATCTGCAATACCTGTCATCCGATGCGCAGCTTCGCCGCTTCATCATGGTCAGGGCACTTCTGACCACAACCGCTCTGGCGCCACCATTCATGATTGCTGCAGCAAGCCAGTCGGGCGAAGGCGGTTTTGGCGGCCTGGGCTATCTTGTCCTGGCATCCGCCTTTGCGGGTCTTGTCAGCGCCTATGTCTGGGGCCGGTTGGCCGATCGATCCAGCCGCAAGGTTCTTTTCATTGCATCGGCGATATCGATGCTGGTGCTGGCGCTCGCCTCCTGGTTTTCGCTCACGGGGTGGCTGACGGCGCCCATGGTCCTTCCGGTTTTGCTCTTTTGCATCATGATCGCATATCAGGGCGTCCGGCTCGGAAGGTCCACCCATCTGGTGGATATGGCGAGCGTCGACACGAGAGCCGCCTATACCGCCTTGTCAAACACGATCATCGGAGTGGTGCTGTTCGCTGGCGGAATTTTCAGCATCACCGCGGAATTGTTCGGGGTTTCGGTTGTTCTGGTCACGATGGCGCTGATGTGTGCCGCAGCAATCCCCATGGCTCTCGGCCTGGAAGAGGTTCAGGCGGAGTAGAGCATTCCGCCCTGGTCCCTCTGTCCACAGTGTGGATACACAGGATCTGCCGATAGGAAAAAGGCGGAATCCCGAGATCCCGCCTTTTCTGTCCTTTACTGAAACGCCGTCTCGAAGAAACTTCTCAACTTGCGCGAATGCAGCCGTTCGGGCGGCATTGCCGCGAGTTTCTGCATCGCCAGGAGGCCGATCTTGAGGTGCTGGTTGACCTGCGTCTTGTAGAATGCCGAGGCCATGCCGGGCAGCTTCAGCTCGCCATGCAGCGGCTTGTCGGAGACGCAGAGCAGCGTGCCGTAGGGCACGCGGAAGCGAAACCCGTTGGCGGCGATTGTGGCCGATTCCATGTCGAGCGCGATGGCGCGTGACTGCGACAGCCGCTGCACCGGGCCGCGCTGGTCTCTGAGTTCCCAGTTGCGGTTGTCGATGGTGGCCACCGTGCCGGTGCGCATGATGCGCTTGAGGTCATAGCCATCAAGGCCGGTGACTTCGGCAACCGCATCCTGCACGGCCACCTGAACCTCGGCCAGCGCCGGGATCGGCACCCAGGCCGGCAGGTCGTCGTCAAGCACATGGTCCTCGCGCACATAGGCGTGGGCCAGCACATAATCGCCGAGATTCTGGCTGTTGCGCAGGCCGGCGCAGTGGCCCAGCATCAGCCAGGCATGGGGCCTGAGCACGGCGATATGGTCGGTGATGGTCTTGGCGTTGGAGGGCCCGACGCCGATATTGACCATGGTGATGCCGCCATGATTCTTGCGCTTCAAATGATAGGCCGGCATTTGCGGCAGCCGCGGCGGGGCAACGCCCTCGGTCGGGCTGCCATGGCCGACAGGGGTGATCAGGTTGCCGGGTTCGACGAAACACTCATAATCATGACCGGTCTCTTCCATCAGCGAGCGGGCGTGTTCGCAGAACTCGTCGATGTAGAACTGGTAATTGGTAAACAGCACAAAATTCTGGAAATGATCCGGCGCGGTTGCGGTGTAATGCGACAGCCTTGCTAAGGAATAGTCGATGCGTTGCGCCTTGAACGGCGCCAAGGGAAGCAATTCGCCGGGACCGGGTTCATAGAGCCCGTTGACGATCTCGTCGTCGGTGGTGGCCAGATCGGGCGTGTCGAACAGGTCGCGAAGTGGCATGTCGAGCTTTTCGGCCACCGCGGCCTCGACATAGGCGCCTTCGCCAAAGGCGAAATGCAGCGGGATCGGGGTTTCGGATTCCGAGATCGTCAGCGTGCCGCCATGATTGCGCAGCAGCAGTTCGAACTGGGTGGTCAGATAGGTGCGAAACAGCGCCGGCCGGGTGATGGTGGCGGCATAGCGCCCCGGCGAGACGACATGGCCGAAGGACAGCCGCGAATCGACCTTGCCGAAGGATGTGGTTTCGAGACTGATCTGCGGATAAAAGGCGCGGTAGCGGCCTTCCGGCTTGTCCGTCGCCAGGCGCTGGAAGGCCTCGCACAAAAACCGGGTGTTGCGTTCATAAATGGCTTCAAGTGCCGCGACTGCGCTCGCCGCATCGGAAAATTCCTGCGGCTGGATCGGGTCGGGGGAAATGAAGCCATTGGCGGTGTGGGAAGAGATTCTCTGGTTCATGCGCCGTTATATACGAGAAACCTTGACAAGGAAAAGACATGCTCACCGAAAGGTGTTTCTGCCGATGCGGCGAAGCCATCCGCCTCCCGCCTGCGCCATCAGGCAACGATGCCGGCCGCATCAGTAGGAATTGCGCTGCAGGCTCATATAGAGCACGAAACCGGCGCCGGAGAGTCCCGACTGCTTGTCGCCGGACTGGGCATAGGCATAGGCGCCGACCGGGCCGACCAGAAAGACGGCCAATGCGGTGATGCGCAGCAGGGTGGTGATGGTGGCCTGGATACTCATGACAAAATCCTTCGGTCTCGGCTTCAGCGCGAAGCCATGCAATTGATCTCGGGGTGAAAGACGCAGGCATCGATGGCGCCGTTGCGCCATCCGCCGGTGGCCCGGTCGCTGTTGGCCACCGCGGCGGCCATCAGCAGAGCGAAGATCACGAAGATCAGGCAGATGATGGTGAAGCGGCGTGCGAGAATGGCCATGTCTTTGTCCCCTTGTGTGAGGAGACAATCGCATGGGCCGGCTGAACCGCGCCTGAGCCCGCCATTCATCTGCCGTTCAAACAGATTAACGGGCTGACCCGCCGTGCAAGGCTTGCCAAGCGCGCCGGTCCACTCCACATTTTGATCCACGCAACCAGAGGAATGGCGGATGACCACCCAGACCAAAGCAATCGATCTCTATTACTGGCCGACGCCCAATGGCTGGAAGATCACCGTCATGCTCGAGGAGCTCGGCGTTCCCTACGAGGTCAAATACGTCAATATCGGCCGCGGCGAGCAGTTCGAACCGTCATTCCTGGAAATCGCGCCCAACAACCGGATGCCGGCGATCGTCGATCGGGAAGGTCCGGACGGCGCGCCGATCTCGGTGTTTGAATCCGGCGCCATCCTGCAATATCTCGGCCGCAAGTTCGGAAAGTTCTATCCGTCGGACGAGCGCGGGCGGGTGGAGGTCGATCAATGGCTGTTCTGGCAGATGGGCGGGCTCGGCCCGATGGCCGGCCAGGCGCATCATTTCCGCCAATATGCGCCCGAACAGGTGCCTTACGCCATCGAGCGTTACACCAGGGAGGTCAACCGGCTTTACGGGGTGATGAACCGGCGGCTGGCCGACCGGGCGTTTCTCGCCGGCGACTATTCGATCGCCGACATGGCCGCCTTCGGCTGGGTCAAGCCTTACAAGAACCAGGGCCAGGACCTGGAAGAATTTCCCGATCTCAAGCGCTGGTTCGAGACCATGCTGGCCCGGCCGGCGGTGGCGAGGGGCTGCGCGGTCGGCATCGAGTTCCGCAAGAGCGTCGCCGACGACAAGGATGCGCAAAAGGTGCTGTTCGGCCAGACCGCGCGGTAAACCCGCGGCAAAACGGACGCGCAGAATGCAAAACGGGAGCCGATGGCTCCCGTTTCAGTCTCAGGCAATCGCTGTGCGATCAGAGCTTGTTCCAGGTCTGGCTTTCACAGAACACCTTCAGCACGCAGCCGGTCATTTTCAGCTTGCCGCCCGACAGCGTGCCGCTGCCGGAATAGGTCTTGCCATTGGACGGCTTGGTGATCGAGCCGACATATTTGCCGTTGCCATCGGCCTTCATCTTGCCGATGGATTTGCCGGAGTATTCGCCCGATGTCAGCTTGATGCAGAATGAACTGCCGCAGCTGCTGATCATGGCGTTGTCGCCGGCCTGGGTCTTCCAGGCGCCTTCAATCGGATCGGCCAGCGCCGGGGCGGTCATGGCGGCGATGAGCGCGCCAGTTGCAATCAGTTTGCGAAGCATGATGTTCCTCCAACAGATACGCGCTACCTCCAGCGCATTTCTTACTTAACTTACGTCTACGTAAAGGTAAACGGGATTTTTCAGCGGCCAGGCGGCTTTTTCGACGCCCCCGGACCGGGCTGGCAACGGCAATCTTTAAGCGCGGTTTTCCCGCTTCGGCGGCTTTTTCAGAAAATGCGATGGATCTTTGGTTAGCCCTTCGTAACTTTTTTCCCGCGCTTCAAATCGGTGAAAATCGTCGCTTTGGCGGAAACGCTGGACCTTGGATGTTTAACAAAACCGCAAATTTACCAAGCGTTTGGACTTTGTTCGTCTCCAGTTAAGCATGCAATTTAACGCAGCTTTCAGGCGAACCCGGCACACTTCAATCCAACAAGACAGCGCCGGGCCAACCCGGACAGACACAAAAACAGAAGGCTCTCAAGGGCTGACAGGGACACCGAAACACAGGTTTTACAGGGACTGAAAAAATGGCACGCTACGACATTCACAATCACGACCAGGCAATCACCGGCGGCGAAACCCGGGCTGACATTTTCTGCGAAATGGGCCTGATGTATGCCACCGGCCGCGACTGCGACATCGATTTTGTCGCCGCGCACAAATGGCTCAACATCGCCGCGATCAAGGGCTCGGAACGGGCCGCCACGCTGCGCGCCGAACTGGCCGAAAGCATGAGCAAGGCCGATCTCGCCGCAGCACTGCGCGCTGCCCGCGAATGGATGACCATGCATTGATCCGCTTTCGGACGCGGGCACACAGCGGTCCATCCGACGGCAGCAAGACACACCTCGAGGGGAACGGGGCGAAGCCAGAGCACCATGCTCTCAACTCCGGACAACACGGAGAGGCTTCACATCAAGGCCGCACTTGACCGCACCCGGTCAGCTGCGGCCTTTTTGTTGCACGCAGATCAACCCAGTTCGGCAATCACCCCGGCCAGTTTTTCCTCAAAGATATCCAACTCCGCCTCGAGCCCGGTCGAAATCCGGATGCAGCGATTGAGCGGCGCCACGCCGGGCATGCGGATGAACACGCCGCGACGGACCAGCCCGTCAAGGATTGCCTTGGCGTAGCCAGCATCGCGGCCGCAATCGATGGTGACGAAATTGGTGGCCGACGGGATCGGCGCAAATCCGTGACTCTCTGCAATGCCTGCGATCCGCGCCCGCGACGTGGCCACCTCGGCCAAAACATGCGCAAGCCAGGCCTGATCCTCAAGTGCGGCAAGGGCTGCCGCCTGGCCCAGGCGGTTGACGCCGAAATGATTGCGCACCCGGTGAAACATCGCCACCGTCTCTTTGACGCCGAACACATAGCCGACGCGCTGACCGGCCAGGCCATAGGCCTTGGAAAAGGTCCGGAAGCGCAGCACATTGGGCATGTCGGCGAGCTCAGCAATGGCAGGTATTGCCGAGGCCGGAGCGGTTTCGCCGTAAGCCTCGTCGAGCGCCAGCAGCGTCGTCTCCGGCAGCGCCCCGGCAAAGGCCACAACCGCCTCGGCGGAATGCCAGGTGCCCATCGGGTTGTCGGGATTGGAGAGATAGACCAGCGGCGCATTTTCGCGGCGCACCGCCAAAAGCAGCGCGTCGAGATCCTCGTGGTCATCGCGGTAAGGCACGGTGACCAGTCTGCCGCCAAAGCCCGCGACATGAAAATTGAAGGTCGGATAGGCGCCCAGCGATGTCACCACCGGCGCCCCCGGCTCGACGATCAGCCGCACAATCAGCCCCAAGAGCCCGTCAATGCCTTCGCCCACCACCACCCGCTCCGGCGCCAGCCCCAGATGCGCGCCAAGCCCCGCGCGCAGATCGTGGTTTTCCGGATCTGCATATTGCCAGCAAACATGCGTTTCGCGCGCAATCGCCTTTATCACCGACGGCGTCGGCCCGAACCCGCTCTCATTGGCGCCGAGCCGGGCCGCAAATATCTCCCCGCGCGCCCGCTCCTGGGTCTCCGGCCCGACAAACGGCACCGTTGGCGGCAGGGATTGGGCAAGAGCGGTAAAACGCGAAAAAGCGGTCATGGCGGGGCGTCCTCGATAAATGGCCTGAAAAGCCCTAGCGCCAACGGCGCAGGGCATCAAGCGGGCAAGCGGCTCGCGGTCCGCACAAAGCCGCTGAGCTTGCTGCGGCCTGCCTCTCCCTTGGTGGGAGAGGACACAAAATCACGGTCTTGGACCGAAGGGCCAAGTCGTAGATTTTGTAGGTGAGGGGGCCAATAGTGGAGGAAGTCGAAACAAACCCCTCACCTGCAATTTCTAGCACTTAGCTGCGCTAAGGCGCTGAAATTGCTTCCTCTCCCACAAGGGTAGAGGCAGAAGCGGCAACCATTTACCCCAAAAATCCGCCCCATTTTATCCACACCTCCACCGCCCGTGCCACACTTGTTGCGCCTTCCGCCAGATCGGATGTGCCGGGTGAACGGAGCCCGGCGCGGCGGCGGGCGGTGGTCTTTTGCGTACGGGTGTTCCGTAACCTTGCGCAAAAGGGATCCGGAAGGCGACATCCCGGCTGCCCCGTGCCATTGAGCGGGACAGCCGGCGCCAGACATCAAGCGGGCCCGGTTCCCGCGTCCGGCGGGCCCGAAGGCGAGACGGGGTCAGATGATCCCGGGCAGCCCTCGGGAAGGGCGGGTTCGGTGTCGGGCGCCGAACGATAACGACCGTCCGTTGCGCGTGTCACCAGACCTGGTCCCGGAGAGCGCTGGCGCCCGGAAGGCGTCAGGACCGGCCACCGGCGGGGCGCGCCCACACGCGCCAAAGCCAACACCACTTTATCCATCACGGGCCGTGTGCTCGTGCGCGCCCCGCAGTCCGGTTGCGACCGGAAAGCCCCGAATACCCCACACCGCCGGCGAAGATGTTTCGCGTGCGGGGTTTTGGGGTGGAGCAAGGGCAAAACGCCCGGTCGTGAAGTTCAGCGCTCAACAGCTTCCGTCACCCCGGACCCCGATCCGGGGTCCAGTCACGGCGCGTCCGCGCCGTGGAATGACTCATCGGCCAATCGAAAGGAGTCTTTTCGGCTCGCAGACGCTCGCCACTGGATACCGGGTCCAGGCCCGGCATGACGAAGACATGAGACATCTCGCGATCAGTTACGGCCGATGACGCGAGGCCGCTGGTTTGGGAAGGGCGCAAAAGAACTCGCTTGCTCCGCCCTCAATTCGCCTCGAAAGCTCAATCCACCCCCGCCGCTTTGCGCCATCGCCTGCACAGTCTATGAACAGGGTCCCGCCATGCAGCTGAGTCTCCCGCCGATGCCTCCATTCGCCGAAACCATCCTTGTTGTCTTCACGCTGATTGCCATCGGCTATGGCGCCACCGCGGTGCGGCTGATCAGGCCGGAGACCGGCGACGGGCTGTCGGATTTCGTCTTCACCATCGCCGTGCCGCTGCTGCTGTTTCGCATCATCGCCACGGCGAGTTTTGATCACGGCGCGCCCTGGGCCCTGTGGGCGGCCTATTTCACCTCGGTGCTGGTCACCTGGGTCTCGGCGCATTTCGTCATTCGCGCAGGCTTTGGCCGCGATGCCCGCTCGGCCGTGGTGGCAGGCGTAACGGCGGGGTTTTCCAACCTGGTGCTCTTGGGCATCCCGTTCATGAGCGGGGTCTATGGCGAAGGCGGGCTGGCGATCCTGTCGCAGCTGGTCTCGGTGCACATGCCGGTGATGATGGGCGCCTCGGTGATCCTGTTCGAATGGGCGCTCAAGCGCGATGGCGCCAGCACCGGGACCAAATCGGTAGTGGCGCTGGTCAGCGGGTTCCTGCGGCAGCTGTTTTCCAATCCGCTGATCATCGGCATCCTGTCAGGCTTTCTGGTGCGGATCTCCGGCCTCGAACTTCCGGTGGTGGCCGACCGGGTGATCGCCAGTCTCGGCGGCATTGCCGGTCCGCTGGCGCTGTTTGCCATGGGGGTGTCGCTGCGCGGCTATGGCATTCGTGGGCAGGTGCCGCAGGCGATTTCGCTGGTGATGCTGAAGCTGATGCTGATGCCGGCGGTCGGGCTCGGCATGGCCTTGCTGCTGGGCTTGCCCGAATTGCAGGCCAAGGTGGTGGTGGCCGCCGCCTCGCTGCCGGCCGGGGTCAATTGCTGGCTGATCGCCAACCGCCTGGGCACCGGCCAGCGGCTGGCCTCAAGCTCGATGACACTGGGCACGGCATTTGCCGCGGCAACAACCGGGGTCTGGCTGATGATCGCCGAAGCGGTGTTCTGAGCAGGCTTTCAACAGGCGCGCGATGCATTGTTTCGCTTTCGTTTGTTTTCTTTTGACATTCGCTATTGTTTCGAATTACAAAAATGTCGCAGGTACCTCGCGTGACGGGAGAAACCAATGGGGGATGACAGGCTCTACGACGTTTTCGTCATCGGGGGCGGTATCAATGGATGCGGCATAGCCCGCGACGCTGTCGGACGCGGCTATTCGGTGTTTCTGGCCGAGATGAACGATCTGGCTTCCGGCACCTCGTCCTGGTCGTCGAAACTGATCCATGGTGGCTTCCGCTACCTCGAATATTACGAGTTCCGGCTGGTGCGCGAAGCGCTGAGCGAGCGCGAAGTGCTGCTCGCCAATGCGCCGCATATCATCTGGCCGATGCGCTTCGTGCTGCCGCATCACAAGGAGATGCGCCCGGCATGGCTGCTGCGGCTCGGCCTGTTCCTCTATGACCACATCGGCACCCGCAAGCTTCTGCCCGGCACAAAAACGGTGGACCTTAAATCGTCACCGGTCGGCAAGCCGCTGAAGCCGATCTTTTCAAAGGGCTTTGAATATTCCGACTGCTGGGTCAATGACGCCCGGCTGGTGGTGCTCAATGCCCGTGACGCCGCCGACCGCGGGGCCGTGATCCGCACCCGCACCGAAGTTGTCTCGGCCGAGCGCCAGGACGACATCTGGGTGGTGACCATTGCCGACCGCGCCACCGGCAAGCGCGAGACCGTTCGGGCCCGGCTGGTGGTCAATGCCGGCGGCCCCTGGGTCGACCGGATCCTGTCGGGCGTTGTCGGCCACAATGATGCGCACAATGTGCGGCTGGTGCAGGGCAGCCACATCGTGGTGCCGAAACTGCATGATCATGACCGCGCCTATATCTTCCAGAATGGCGACGGGCGGATCATTTTCGCGCTGCCCTATGAGCAGGATTTCACCCTGATCGGCACCACCGACCAGGATTACCAGGGCGATCCCAAGGATGTGGTGATCACCGATCCGGAGATCGATTATCTCTGCGCCGCGGCGAGCGAATATTTCGCCAGGCCGGTCGAGCGCGAGAGCATTGTCTGGACCTATTCCGGCGTCCGCCCGCTCTATGATGACGGCGCATCGGCCGCCCAGGAGGCAACGCGCGACTATGTGCTCAAGCCCGATCCGGCCGACGGCGCGCCGCTGATCAATATCTTCGGCGGCAAGATCACCACCTCGCGCAAGCTGGCCGAATCGATGCTGGAGCTGATCGAGGACCGGCTCGGCAAGAAATCAGCGCCGTGGACCCATCGCGCCGCACTTCCGGGCGGTGATTTTCCCGCCGACGGGTTCGATGCCCAGGTGGCGCAAGTGCAGGCGGCCTATCCGTTTCTCGAACCGGCGCAGGCCTGGCGTTATGTCCGCCAATACGGCACCCGGGCGCGGGTGCTGCTCGGCGAGGCCAAGGCCATGGCGGACCTGGGGCAGGATTTCGGCTATGGGCTTTACGCGCTGGAGGTCGATTATCTGATGGCGCAGGAATGGGCGCTGGAGGCAGCAGACGTGATCTGGCGGCGCACCAAGCGCGGATTGCGGCTCGATGCAGCGCAAGTGGCAGCGCTTGAGACCTATATGGCGGAAAAACGGTCGGAATAGTGTCCGTCGCGCAGCTACGGGCTTTCCGCAGGGCGCGAATTCGGATCAAATGCGCCAAGCATTGGAGGACAGCATGAGCGGATATATTCTGGCGATCGATCAGGGCACCACCTCGAGCCGCGCCATCGTTTTTGACGGCAATATGCGCATCGCCGGCAGCGCCCAGAAAGAGTTCACGCAATATTATCCGCAGTCGGGCTGGGTCGAGCATGACCCCGAGGAAATCTGGAAAACCGTGGTCTGGGCAGTGCGGCAGGCGCTGAAAAAGGCCGGTCTCGAGGCCTCCGACATTGCGGCGATCGGCATCACCAACCAGCGCGAGACCGTCGTGGTCTGGGAGCGCGACAGCGGCAAGCCGATCCACAATGCGATCGTCTGGCAGGACCGGCGCACCGCCTCCTATTGCGAAAAGCTCAAGCGCCAGGATCTGGAAAAGACCTTCACCCGCAAGACCGGGCTGCTGCTCGATCCCTATTTCTCCGGCACCAAGCTGTCGTGGATGCTGGCCAATGTGAAAGGAACAAGGGCCAGGGCGGCGCGCGGCGAACTCTGCTTCGGCACCATCGACACATTTCTGATCTGGCGGCTGACCGGCGGCAAGTCGTTCGTCACCGACGCCACCAATGCCTCGCGCACGCTGATGTTCAACATCGAAAGCCAGGACTGGGACGAGGAACTGCTCAAGATCCTGCGGATCCCGGCTGACATGCTGCCGGAAGTGAAAGATTGCGCGGCGGATTTCGGTGTCACCGAGCAGAAACTCTTTGGCGCGGAAATCCCGATCCTCGGCGTCGCCGGCGATCAGCAGGCGGCCACCATCGGGCAGGCCTGTTTCGAGCCCGGCATGCTGAAATCGACCTATGGAACCGGCTGTTTTGCGCTGCTCAACACCGGCGCGGACATGGTGCGCTCGAAGAACCGGCTGCTGACCACGGTCGCCTACCGGCTCGACGGCAAGGTCACCTATGCGCTGGAAGGTTCGATCTTCATTGCCGGAGCAGCCGTGCAATGGCTGCGTGACGGTATCAAGGTGATCAAGAAGGCCGAGCACAGCGGCGATCTGGCGGCCGAAGCCGATCCGACCCAGGATGTCTATCTGGTGCCGGCATTCACCGGCCTTGGCGCACCGCATTGGGATGCCGAGGCGCGCGGTGCGATCTATGGCATGACCCGCAACACCGGACCGGCGGAGTTTGCCCGCGCGGCACTTGAGGCGGTGTGCTACCAGACCCGCGATCTGCTCGACGCCATGCACAAGGACTGGAAGAGTTCGGACGCCGACACGGTGTTGCGCGTGGATGGCGGCATGGTCGCCTCGGACTGGACCATGCAGCGGCTCGCCGATATTCTCGACGCGCCGGTGGACCGTCCGACCATTCTCGAAACCACCGCGCTTGGGGCTGCCTGGCTCGCCGGGCAGCGGGCAGGGGTCTGGCCCAAGCAGAAGGCATTCGCCAAGGCCTGGGCGCTCGACACCCAGTTCAAGCCGCAGATGGATGACAAGACCCGCAACGCCAAACTTAAGGGCTGGCGCGACGCGGTGCGGCGGACGCTGAGCTAGGCCGAAACCCGGCCCTCGCACCAGACCAGCCGGACCGCACGACGCCTGCCCTAAGCCCTTAAGAGGAGAGCTGATGCACGCGCCTGCACACCGTTTCGTCGAGCTTGACGGCAACCCGTTCCATTATCTCGAATGGGGCCAGTGCGCAGGCGCCGGTGTTGCTGTTTCTGCACGGATTTCCCGAATATGGCGCGGCTTGGAGCGAGGTCGCCGAGCGGCTGGCGGCGGACTATCGCTGCATCGCGCCCGACCAGCGCGGCTATGGCCAGAGCTGGGCGCCGCCCGAGGTCGAGGCCTATGGCTTGCGCCATCTGGTCAGCGACATGGCGGCTCTGATCGACGTTCTGGGTGGACCGGTCACGGTTGTCGGCCACGACTGGGGCGCGGCGGTGGCCTATGGGCTGGCGATGTTCCGGCCGGAACTGGTGTCCAAGCTGGTGATCATCAACGGGGTGCATCCGGTGCCATTCCAGCGTGAACTGGCCGCCGGCGGCGCCCAAACCAGCGCCTCACACTATATCCACGTCTTGCGCACTGAGGGCTCCGAAGACCGGCTGTCGGCCAATGAGTTCGAAAAATTATGGAAGCTGTTTTCCGCGCGGATGGATCTGAGCTGGCTGACGCCGGAGCGGCTGAAGCTTTACAAGGCCGAGTGGTCACGCCCCGGGCGGCTCAAGGCGATGATCAACTGGTACCGGGCCTCGCCGCTGCAGGTTGCCAGTCCCGGCGAGCCATTGACCGATCTGCCGCCGCTGCCGCGTGACAGGCTGGTGGTGCGCTGCCCGCATCTGCTGATCTGGGGCGATGAGGACACCGCGTTGCTGCCGGTCTGTATCGAGGGGCTCGAAGAGTTTGCCGCCGATCTGACGGTGCATCATGTGGCCGATGCGGATCACTGGATCTGCCACCAGCAGCCGGATCTGGTGGCAGGGCTGATCGGGTCGTGGATCGAAACCGCGCCAAGCTGATCGCAATGCGCTCTCGCCGCGATGTGTCCGGGCCGGAAATCGTCTATCATGGATCAAACGAGGAGGAACCACCCCATGCAGCTTGGCGCGTTTTCAATCAGTCTCGCGGTGAAGGATCTGGCCCTTTCGCGGGCGTTTTACGAGAAACTCGGCTTTGAAGTGACCGGCGGCGAAGCCGAGCAGAACTGGCTGATCCTGAAGAATGGCGACTGCATCATCGGCTTGTTTCAGGGCATGTTCGAAAAGAACATCCTGACCTTCAATCCCGGCTGGAACACCAGCGCGCGGCCGGTCGACGATTTCACCGATGTGCGCGAGCTGCAGAAGCAGCTCAAGGCCGGGGACGTCGCCTTTGACACCGAGGCCGACGAGACAGGCAGCGGACCCGCAAGCTTCATCATCACCGATCCCGACGGCAATCCGATCCTGGTCGATCAGCACCGGTGACGCTTCGGCCCCGGTGCTGACCGGTCTTGCCGATTTCAGTCGATGAAGCTGACGGTAACGCCCGGCGCCACCAGGCCGGCCAGTTCGGCCGCGTCCCAATTGGTCAGCCGCACACAGCCATGCGAGGCAGTCTTGCCGATGGTCGAGGGGTCGGGCGTGCCGTGGATGCCATAAGTGGGTTTGGACAGCGCGATCCAGATCGAGCCGACAGGGCCGTTGGGTCCGGGTGGTACCTGCAGGATCTTGTCATTGTCGCCCTGCTTGAAATTGATCTTCGGATTGTAGGTGTAGCCCGGATTGCGGGCCACGCGCTCGACGGTGACTTCGCCCGAGGGCGAGGGCGTGTCGCTCGATCCGATGGTGGCCGGATAGGCCGTGACCAGCTTGCCCGACGCGTCATAGGTGCGCACCTGCTTGCGGGCCTTGTCGGCGACAATGCGGGTGACGACGCCGGTCTTCTCCTCGCCGATGCCCACCACCTTGATCTGCACACCGGGCAGGGTGAAATCGACGCCGGGATTGAGCGCCTTGAGATAGTCTTCGTCCATGTGAAACCGCTCGGCCAGCATTTCCACTGTCGAGGTATAGGAGAGGCGCTCGAGCTGCGCCTTCTCGGCATAGTCGGACGGGATCGAGGCGATGAACGGGCCCGCGGCGTCTTCGGCGGTGATGGTATAGGTGGTAAAGGCCAGCCCGCCGCCGGCTGCCAGGCGGCTGACGATCAGGTCGGTATCTGCAGGGTCGATGCGTTCGCCGGTCTCCTCGAACCAGGCGTCCAGCGCCTTGGTGACATTGGAACCCATGCGGCCGTCAATGACGCCGGGGGACACGCCATTGCGATCGAGAAAGACCTGCAATGCGGCCACTTGCGCCTTTGACAAGGCAGGCCCCTTGGCCTGTTGCGGCTTGGCCGCCGGTGGTGTCTCCGGAGCCGGGGCTTCGATCACCTCCGGAGTTGCGGGAACCGTTCCGGTCATCGGGTTGAGATCGCGGCGCTCGATGCCAGCGCCCGATGGTGTCGAGGCAAAATCGTCGCGCTGAAACCGCTCGCGCGGCGGCAGCGGCCGCTCCGGGAAGGGCGATGCCTCAGCCTGGCGGTCAAACCGGCGTCCATTGCCGCGCTGCCCAGCCTGATCACGGTACTGCCAGGCCGGCACCTCGAAGCCGATGACCTGGTTCCAGTTGTCCACCAGCAGGCGGCGGCCCTGGTTGTCGATGACGATGCGCACCGAACCGGCCTCCGGAATCTCGCGCATCAAGCGTCCGTCGGTGTCGACGAGAACCATGCGCTGTCCGTCCAGCGGAGCGGCAAAAGCCTGCGGAGTGGCGAGAACGCCGACGGCAAGAAGCGCTGCGGCGAAACGAAATCGGGGTGTCGTCATCTTGGGTCAACCTGCGGCTCAAATAACAATGAGTGCATCATTGTCAGATTATGCTGAATACAAGCTGAACAGACTTATAAAAACGGGCTTCAGTAAGGCAGGCCGACATAGTTTTCCGCAAGGGCTGCCCTGGCTGCTTCGGAGTCGAGGGTGTAGCCGAGTTCGGTTTCGAGAATGCGTGTCTCGAATGGCGCCTGCTCGGGAAAGCGGTGCAGCATCGTGGTCATCCACCAGGAAAACCGCACGGCGCGCCACACCCGGGTCAGCGCCCGTTGGGAATAGGCGTCAAGAGCCGAATCATCGCGTTCAAGGAAGTGGGAGCGCAGCCCCTCGAACAGGTAATGCACGTCGGAGGCTGCCAGATTGAGCCCCTTGGCGCCGGTCGGCGGCACGATATGGGCGGCGTCGCCCACCAGGAAAAGGCTGCCGAACCGCATCGGTTCGGCAACGAAGGAGCGCAGCGGTGCGATGGATTTTTCAAATGACGGCCCGGTGACCATCGATTCGGCGATTTCCGGCGGCAGCCGGCGGCGCAATTCGGTCCAGAATTGTGCGTCGGACCAGGCGTCCACGCTGTCGCCGGCGTTGCACTGGATGTAATAGCGGCTGCGCGTCATCGAACGCATCGAACACAATGCAAAGCCGCGCGAATGGCTGGCATAGATCAGTTCATGGCTGACCGGCGGCACTTCGGAGAGAATGCCGAGCCAGCCGAACGGATAGACTTTCTCGAAGCTCTGGATCGCGCCTTCGGGCACCGCGCGGCGGCTGGCGCCGTGAAAACCATCGCAGCCGGCGATGAAGCTGCAGTTGATCCGGACCTCTTCGCCGCCGATGCGGCAGGTGACATGCGGCGTGGCGCTGTCGAACTCGTGCGGCTGCACGGAGTCGGCCTGGTAATAGGTGATGCCGCCGGTTTCGGCGCGACGGTCGACCAGATCCCGGGTGACCTCGGTCTGGCCATAGACCATGACGTTCTTGCCGCCGGTCAGTCGGGCGAGATCGATCCGATGGGTGTCGTTTTCGCGGGTGATGGCAAAGCCGTCATGCGGCAGGCCCTCGGCGCGCATGCGTGCGCCGGCGCCGGCCTGTTCGAGCAATTGCACGGTGCCCTGTTCAAGCACGCCGGCCCGCACCCGCGCCAGCACATGATCGAGGCTGGAGCGTTCGAGAATGATGGTGTCGATGCCCGCATCATTGAGCAATTGGCCCAGCAGCAGGCCCGAGGGGCCGGCGCCGATGATGCAGACCTGGGTGGACAGTGTCTTCAAGACGGCTCTCCGATGCGTTCTATGGATTGAAACAGGCCACAGGCTGCCGTCAGGCCGGCGCCGGCGGTTTCACACATATTGGGCAGGATCATCCATTCCAGCATCCAGGCAGCCCCCGAGCGCTCCATTTCGTGGATCTGCGCCTGATGCATGCCGGAGATCTGTGTGGCGTTGTAGCGGGCCAATGTGACCAGCAACTCGGCGGTCACCGGGTTCTGCTTGTGCGGCATCGCCGAGGACGAACCGCCACCGGAGAGGGCGATATCTTCTCCGCCGCGCAGCGCCATCAGCGCCAGGTCCTGGCCGATCTTGCCAAGCGCACCGCTGAGTTCCGACACCCAGTTGGCATGCGCCATGACGGGCCCGCGGGCGGAATGCCAGCTGTGGCCGGGCCAGGAAAGATCAAGCTGCTTTGCCAGCGATTGCGCGATGATGGGCGCCTTGTCGCCAAGCGCCTGAAGATCGCCGACGGCGCCGCCGAATTGCAGAACCCGGCTGCGCTGAGTGAGTTCCGTCAGCCGTTCGCGCAGATCTTCAAGCGGGTGCATCCAGGCCGAAAGCCGTGCGGAGGCTTCAAATGGAAGTGCCGCCTGCATCCGGGTGATGGCCTGCAACCTGTGGCCGCCATCGCTGCTCTGGCGGTCGGCGATCAGCGCCAGCAGCGCGTCGAGCCGTGCGGCGAGAATGTCGCTGGTCCTGGCCAGCGCCTCAACCGTGGCGGTGTCGATCAGGTCCTGGCTGGTGGCGCCGTGATGCAGCATCGAACTGCCCGGCCCGGAGACATGGGCGCGCAACTGCCGGACATAGTCGGGCACCGGCAACCCGTCGCGAACGACAGCTTCGGCAATGGCTTGGTGATCGGGTTCAAAGCCGGCAATCTGGCTGACCAGCCGCCCTGCGTCCTCGGCTTCGACGAGGCCGGCCTCGGCAAGCGCATTGATCAGCGCCTGCTCGAAGCGGGCGAAACCGGCGAACATGGCCGCATCCGAAAACTGCCCGGCGAGCTCCTGATCCCGGAACAGTCCGGAGGTCCAGCCCTGTCCGCCAGTGGTCATCTCAGACCCGTTCCAGCGCAATGGCGATGCCCTGGCCGACGCCGATGCACATGGTAGCCAGCGCCAGTTTTTCATTGCGGATGCCGAGTTCGAGTGCGGCTGTGCCGGTGATGCGGGCGCCGGACATGCCGAGCGGATGGCCCAGCGCAATGGCGCCGCCATTGGGGTTGATGTGATCGGCGTCCTCGTCGAGACCCAGCTGGCGCAGAACGGCGATGCCCTGGCTGGCAAAGGCTTCGTTGAGCTCGATCACGCCAAAGTCGGAAGGCCGCAGACCGAGCCGGTCACAAAGCTTCTGGCTGGCCGGGGCAGGGCCGATGCCCATGATCCGCGGCTCGACGCCGGCGGTTGCGCCGCCAAGAATGCGGGCGATCGGCGTCAGGCCGTATTTCTTGGCCGCGGCTTCGCTGGCAATGATCAGGGCCGCCGCACCGTCATTGACGCCGGAGGCATTGCCTGCGGTGACCGAGCCGCCTGCGCGAAACGGCGTGGGCAGTTTGGCCAGCTGTTCCGGCGTGGTTTCGGGGCGGGGATGCTCGTCGGTGTCGACGACAATCGGGTCGCCCTTGCGGCGCGGGATTGTCACGGCGACGATTTCCTTGGCGAAACGGCCCGAGGCCTGTGCCTTGCCGGCGCGGGCCTGGCTGCGCAGCGCGAAGGCATCCTGGTCTTCGCGGGTAATGCCGTAATCTGCGGCGACGTTCTCGCCGGTTTCCGGCATCGAATCAACGCCATACTGGGCTTTCATCACCGGATTCACAAAGCGCCAGCCGATGGTGGTGTCATAAATTTCCGCCTTGCGCGAGAATGCGCTGTCAGCCTTTGGCATGACAAAGGGCGCGCGCGACATGCTCTCGACACCGCCGGCAATCACCAGCTCGGCTTCGCCCGAGCGGATGATGCGGGAGGCGGCCAGCACGGCGTCCATGCCCGAGCCGCAGAGCCGGTTGATGGTGGTGCCGGGCACCGTCACCGGCAGTCCGGCCAGCAGGGCCGACATGCGGGCGACGTTGCGGTTGTCTTCGCCGGCCTGGTTGGCGCAGCCGTAATAGAGCTCGTCAACGCTGGCCCAGTCGACGCCCGGATTGCGCTCGGTGAGCGCCCGGATCGGGATGGCTCCCAGATCATCGGCGCGAACCGCGGACAGGGCGCCGCCGAAACGGCCGATCGGGGTGCGGACATAATCACAGATGAAAGCGTCGGCCATCAGGCAGCTTCTCCAGTTTTCCCGCCGGAATGGGCGGCTTTTGTGCGGGCATTGAGATCGCGCAGCGTCGTCAGTTCGATCCCGGTCGGTTCGGGTGTTTCCTCAAGCGCATCGGCGAAGCGCACCGTCCAGCCGCATTCGGCCTGGACCATTTCGCGCGTCACGCCGGGATGCAGGGACACCACGGTGAATTCCCGTGTTACCGGATCAGGCTTCCAGACCGCAAGATCGGTGACCATCAGTGTCGGTCCCTTGGTGGTGATTCCGAGCCGTTCACGGTGATCGCCGCCTTCGCCGTGGCCGAAGCTGGTGAAGAAATCGATCTTGTCGACCATGGCGCGTCTGGACTGTTTCAGCGTGATGAAGATCTCGCCGCAGGAGGACGCGATCTCGGGCGCGCCGCCACCGCCGGGCAGGCGGGTCTTGGGCTGATCATAGTCGCCGATGACAGTGGTGTTGATGTTGCCGAAGCGGTCGATCTGGGCGGCGCCGAGAAAGCCGACGGTGACGCGGCCGCCCTGCAGCCAGTAGCGGAACATTTCGGGCACCGAGACCGTGGTGACGGCGGTGTCGCAAAGTTCGCCATCGCCGATCGACAGCGGCAGCACGTTGGGCGCGGTGCCGATGGTGCCGCTTTCATAGATCAGGGTGACGTCGGGCGCATGGGTGAGGCGGGCGATGTTGCAGGCAGCCGACGGCGCGCCGATGCCGACGAAGCAGACATCGGTGTTCTTCAGGGCCCGCGAGGCGGCAATCGTCATCATTTCGGTGGAGGTGAAGTCTGTCCCGCTCATGCCGCGCTCCTCAAATGTTTGATCCGGTCGGCGAAATCCTCAGGCGTGGCGTCAAGGACATTGTCCTTCATCCAGGCCAGGAATGTGTCGCGATCGGCGGCGATTTTGTCCCAGGCGATATAGGTCGCATTGTCGCGCGAATAGTAGCCATGGGCGTAGGATGGATGGGCGCCACCGGGGACGACGCAGATTGCGGTGACGGCCCAGCCGGGCAGCACGCAGGCATTGGGGTGGCTGTCGAGATCGTCGACGATCTCCTCGACGGTGACCACCGAGCGTTTGGCGGCCAGCACCGCTTCCTTCTGCACGCCGACAATGCCCTCGATCAGCACGTTGCCCTTGCGGTCGGCCTTCTGGGCATGAATGAAGCTGACATCCGGGCGGATGGCCGGAACGGCAGCCAGTTCCTCGCCGGTGAAGGGACAGGTGACCGATTTGATGTTCGGGTTGACCCCGGCAAGTTCGGCGCCCTTGTAGCCGCGGAAGGCGGCAAAGGGCAGACCCGCGGCACCTGCCTCATAGGCATTGGCCATGGCGGCGTGGGAATGTTCCTCGATCTCGATCCGGTTGGGCCAGCCGTTCTCGACCGAATCGCGCAAGCGCCGGAGCAGGCCGACGCCGGGATTGCCGGCATAGGAGAAGATCAGCTTGCGGACCGCGCCCATGCCGATCAGCTGGTCATAGACGACATCGGGGGTCATCCGCACAAGGGTGAGATCCTTGATGCCCTGACGGATGGCCTCATGCGCACTGGCATGGGGGATCAGGTGGGTGAACCCCTCGAAGGCGGCCATGTCGCCGGATTTGAGGTTTTGCGCCACCGCTTCGGGCAGCGTCATGAATTGTGCCATGGTTTGCTTCGCTTTCAGATATCGAAAAACACGGTTTCCTGCGGTCCCTGCAGGTGAATGTCGTGGCTGTAGCTGCCGCCGCCGCCCTTGGCGATCAGCGAGCCTGCGCGCTCCTGCAGGTCCATGCGCAACAACACCGGATCGGCAGCATTGGCCTCGGCCTCGTCCTCGAAATAGATCCGGCTGTTAAGGCCCAGATTGATGCCGCGGGCGACGATCCAGATGTTGATATGCGGCGCCTGCATGCGGCCGTCGGGATAGGAGACCCGGCCGGGCTTGATGGTGTCGAAGCGGAACATGCCGGTTTTGGCATCGGCGGGCGCGCGGCCCCAGCCGGAAAATCCGGGCTCTCTGCCGTCGGGATAGCGTCCGTCCGCATCGGCCTGCCAGATCTCGACAAGCGCATCGGTGAGCGGATTGCCGGCGCCGTCAATGACCCTGCCTTGCAGCGTGATCCGCTCGCCCTTGGTCCTGTCATCGACCATGGCGGTGCCGAGATCGGCGTCATAGACCCCGGAGATGCCGCAGAAATTCGGTGTCAGGCCGATATGGACATAAGGGCCGGCGGTCTGGGACGGGGATTCCTTGAACGGATAGAGCGGCGTGTCGGTCGGGTGTGTCATCTCAATTGCCCTCCAGCCGGTTTTCAAACAGCGTCGAGCGGCTGCCGCGCAGGATGATGTCGAAGCGGTAAGCCAGCGCATCCATCGGCGCGGATGCATTCATGTCGAGCCGCGCGGTCAACTGCTCGATCGCCTTGGGATCGTTGATGGTGCGCACGATCGGGCAGATCGGGATCAGCGGATCGCCCTGGAAATACATCTGGGTGATCAGCCGCTGGGCGAAGCCATGGCCGAAGACCGAAATGTGGATATGGGCCGGGCGCCAGTCATTCGGGCCATTGGGCCAGGGGTAGGGGCCGGGGCGGACGGTGCGAAAGGCGTAAGTCCCGTCGCCGCCTGAAATGGTGCGGCCGCAGCCGCCGAAATTCGGGTCCAGCGGCGCCAGATAGCCATCCTTCTTGTGACGGTAGCGGCCGCCGGCATTGGCCTGCCAGAATTCGAGCAACACGCCGGGCACCGGCTGGCCGCGCTCATCTAGCACCCGGCCCTGGACCATGATGCGTTCGCCGATGGCGCTCTCGCCCGGCTGGGCGAAATTGAGGATCATGTCATTGTCGAGCGGACCGATGATGTCATGGCCAAAGGCCGGGCCCGATGTTTCCGACAGGGAATTGCCGAAGGCAATCAATGCACGTGTCGGGGCGCGCAGCACCGATGACTTGTAGCCTGGCGCATAGGCTTGCGGATGCCAGGCCCGGTCCCGGGTGAAATAGTTGGCGACGGATGGCTGGCTGTTCTTCATGTGCTGGCTCCTCCCTGTTCTGCCTTCATTTCGGCCAGGGTCCGTTTGGCAATGCGAAAGGCGGTGTTGGCGGCGGGCACCCCGGCATAGATCGCCACATGCATCAGCGCCTCGCGGATGTCATCCTCGGTGGCGCCGGTGTTGACCGTTGCACGGACATGCATGGCGACCTCTTCCTCGTGGCCAAGCGCTGCCAGCAGCGCGATGGTGACGATGGAACGGTCGCGCTTGCTCCAGTTCGGCCGCGACCACAGGCCTTCCCAGGCGCTTACGGTGATCAGATCCTGAAACGGAGCATCGAAGGCGGTCTTGGCGGCGATCGACCGGTCGACATGGGCATCGCCCAAAACGCTGCGTCGTGTTTTCTCGCCAATGGACTTGGTCTCGGCCATCGGATCCTCCCTGCCTGTCTCGTTCCAGGATTCACTTTACATACTGGAATGGAAATGAATAATGATTTTTTGACGCAGTAACAATCCCGGAATTGATATGGATATCTCTCGGCGCATCAAGATCCGGCATCTGGAAGCCTTTGTCGAAGTGGCCCGGCAAAAGAGCGTCGGCCGCGCGGCCATCACCTTGTCGCTGACCCAGCCGGCGGTGACGCGGACCATCCGTGAACTCGAGCAGATCGTCGGCGCGGCGCTGATCGAACGCGATGGCCGCGGCATCAGGCTGTCGCATCAGGGCGAGGTGTTTCTGTCCCATGCCGGATCCGGGCTTGCGGCGGTGCGTGGCGGGATCGCGGCGCTTGCCAATGTGGCCACCGCATCGGGGCCGCCGGTGCGTATCGGTGCGCTGCCGACGGTGTCGGCCACGATCATGCCCGGTGCGGTGGCGGATTTCCTGGCGTCGGGACTGAAAAGCCCGCTCCGGGTCAGCACCGGCGAAAACCGTGTGTTGCTTGATCAGTTGCGCAAGGGCGATCTGGATCTGGTGATGGGCCGGATGCCGGCGCCGGAAAACATGGCAAGCCTGAGATTCGAGCCGCTCTACCGCGACCGGGTGGTGTTCATCGTCGCCGGGGCCCACCCCCTGTCGGGTCAGCGCCAGGTCGCCGCCGACATTCTGGCGCAGCATCCGGTGCTGGTGCCGCCGGCGGGGTCGATCATCCATCCCTTTGTCGAGCGGGTGATGCTGGAACAGGGCATGGCGCGCCCGGTGCAGGCGGTGGAAACCGTGTCGGACAGTTTCGGCCGCGCCTTTTTGCGCGCGTCCAACGCGATCTGGATCATCTCGCGCGGCGTGGTGGCGGCGGAAATCGCATCGGGCGAATTTGTCGAACTGCCGATCGACACCAGTTCGACCATGGGCGCCGTCGGGCTGATCACCCGTGAGGGCGACCGGCAGCATGATGCAGCTGTGTTTTTCGCCGATATTCTCAGGCGGCGCACGGCGCAGAACTGACTGTGCCGGTTTCGACGAAAGTTTCCGGCTCTGCGCACTGGCAAGTGGGGCCGCGCTGATCTAGATGGCAGTCGGAGCGGGTGCAACGGGGCTGGATAACTGATGAACGAGATTCTGGCTCTGGCGAGCGCCAACCTTTTGTCACCGGCGGTGCTGTTTTTTGCTCTCGGCTTTCTGGGCACGATGGCCGGCTCGCAGCTGACGTTGCCCGAAGCGGTGGCCAAGACGCTGTCGATCTATCTGATGCTGGCGATCGGCTTCAAGGGCGGGGTTGCGGTGGCCGAGCACGGGCTCGGGATCGACATTCTGCTGGCGCTCGGGGCGGGGGTCGTGCTTTCGGCGCTGATACCGCTAGTGGCCTTTGCGCTGTTGAGCGTGATGGCGCGGCTCGACCGGGTCGACCGCGCTGCCGTGGCTGCGCATTACGGCTCGATCTCGATTGTCACCTTTGTCGCAGCCAGCGAGGCGCTGCGGGTCGCAGGCCTGTCGTTCGAGGGCTATCTGGTGGCGGTTGCCGCGGTGATGGAAACGCCGGCGATTCTGGTGGCGCTTTATCTGGCCCATGCCGGCGGCGCGCGCCCGGGCGCAAATGCCCGGTCCGGCGCACGCCAGGAAGGGCTGCTGTCGGAGGTGATGCTGAACTCCTCCGTCGTGGTGCTGATCGGTTCCTTCGTGATCGGTTTCCTGACCGGCCCGAAGGGGCTTGCCGATATCGGCCCCTTCATCGTCGATCCGTTCAAGGGCGTGTTGTGCCTGTTCCTGCTCGACATGGGCGCGGTCGCCGGGCGTGGTATTCGCTCCGGCTGGAAGCACATGAGCCCGGGGCTGGTGCTGTTCGGACTGGTGATGCCCTATGTCGGGGCGGTGTTCGCGCTTGGCGCCGGTCTTGCCATCGGCCTGTCGACGGGTGGTGTGGCGATCCTGATGGTTCTGGGCGCTTCGGCGTCCTATATCGCCGTGCCTGCGGCCTTGCGGCTTGCGCTTCCCGAGGCAAGGCCCTCGATCTATCTGACCCTGTCGCTGGGGATCACATTCCCGATGAACCTGACCATCGGCATTCCTGCCTATATTGCGCTGGCGCGGCTGGCGAACGGATAATTGAGGAGATCACCATGCACACATTTGCAAAAAAGCAGATCCAGATCATCTGCGAACGGCCGATCCTCAAGCGCGTCCAGCGCCATCTCACCGAGGCCGGCGTCAAGGGATTCACCGTGTTTCCAGCCCTTTCGGGCTCCGGATCCGAGGGGGAATGGGACCGGGAAGGCATGATCGGTGATGCCGGTCAGATGGTGATGGTGCTGGTGGTGCTTGATCCTGAGGATCTCGACCGGGTGCTTGCCGACATCTTCGATGTGGTCAGTCCGCAGATGGGGGTGATCACCATCTCCGACGTCGCGGTGGTGCGGTCCGACCGGTTCTGACCAGGCTGAAATCGCCGGCTGCATTGTGATTTTCGTTTCTTTCGTTTTAAAATGGGCGCGAAACCAACGAACCCTGGATGCTGCTGCCCATGTACCTTGCCCCGCGCCACTCTGAAATCATCGAACTTGCCAAGGTCGAGGGAAGGGTTCTGGTCGATGATCTGGCAAACCGGTTCGAGGTGACGCCACAGACCATCCGCAAGGATCTCAACGATCTGTGCGAACGGCAATTGCTGATGCGCATTCATGGCGGCGCGGTGATCCCGTCGGGCACGCAGAACATGGAATATGCCCAGCGCGGCAAGATCGCGGCGGAAGAGAAGGAAACCATCGGCACCGCCGCCGCCGAACTGATCCCCGACAATGCGTCGTTGTTCATCAATATCGGCACCACCACGGAAGCAGTCAGCCAGGCCCTGCTCAGGCATGGGCGGCTGATGGTGATCACCAACAACATCAATGTTGCCAACCGGATGCGCACCCATCCGCAATTCGAGGTGGTGATCGCCGGCGGCGTGGTGCGCGCCGCCGACGGCGGCATTGTCGGCGAGGCGGCGGTGGATTTCATCCGCCAGTTCAAGGTGGATTACGCGGTGATCGGCGCCTCGGCGATCGATCATGACGGCGCGCTGCTGGATTATGATTTTCGCGAGGTCAAGGTGGCCCAGGCGATCATTGCCAATGCCCGGCAAGTGATCCTGGTGGCCGACTCGACCAAGTTCGAGCGCACCGCGCCGGTGCGGATCGGGCATCTCGAACAGGTCGACACCTTCGTCACCGACCGCTGCCCGAATGACAAGATCAGAAACATCTGCCGCGAATTCGATGTCGAGCTGATCGAGACCATGGCGTCCTGAGCAGCAGGGGCTTTGCTGCTGGATCTGGCTCAGCGGATGTTTCGAGCGCGATCGACGGCGGCGTCGAGCCCTTCGGCAATCGCCTCGGCAATCGGTGAATTCTGCATCGAGATCAGCCCGGCGGCGGTGGTGCCGGCATAATCGATCATCTCCTGCACATGGTCTGACGGCGTCGGTTTGCCGTGCATCAGCATGGCGCCGGAGGCGAAGAACAGCTGTCGCACGGCGCGGTCGGCGATGGCGGGCGCGATGCCGGACCTGACCGCATAATCGATCATGCATTGCGCATAAAAGGCGACAAAACCCGGCACCGGCCCGGTCATCGCGGTGAAATGATCGAGATGGGCTTCCTCCATGATCTCGTCGGTGCCGCCGCAGGCTTCAAGGATCGTGGTGACCAAAGCGCGGTCGGCTGCGTCAACCTGCGCGCCGGCAACCCACGGGCTGTAAGCGAGGCCCAGTTCCGCGGCCGGGCTGCTCATGGCGCGGATGATGCGGCTGGAGCCGGTGAGCGCCTGAAGCTCCGCGAGCGTGACGCCCGCCATCACCGAGACAATCAGCCGGTTGTCGGCATCGATGGAAATGCCGGAGGCAGAGCCGGGCGGCACCGAAAGGATGATGATTTCGCAAGCGTCGGCCAATTGGCTGTTGTCGCTGGTGACATGAATGCCCGGGAACTGCTCGAAGCCGGCGCGGCTGCCACTGCGGTTGGAGATCCAGAAATCCGTTTCCGCAATGACCTTGCGATCCAGCAATGCCAGCGAGATGGCGCGGCCGAGCATGCCCGAGCCGCCGATGATGCCGATGGTTGGCGCAGTTTCCGTCATCAAAAATCCTCCGTGATATCAATCGCTCAATTCAACCAAAACAGAGTCTAGCCCGATTCCCGGTCTTGCAGGCAAAGCAGATGCAAAGCCTTGATCTCATGCGCGCGCTGGTGGATGAAGCTGAAACCAGAGGTGGATTTAGGGACATATATCGCGCAATTTATACCTGTTGCCGCCAAGCCACGCCGCCCGCGCCAATGGCGAGAGGATCAAGAATTCAACACTGTTGTCCTTTTTAGGCCGCACTGATGGCACTATATAGCGCCGAAGCACACGCCTGATCGCGGTTGATTGACCGTTAGCTTGCGCCCATTTCGGCGTCGAAGCTTTATCCGGGCCTCTGGGCAGAATTATTTGAGAGCAGGTTTATTATGGCTATGCCAAGGTTTCACACCGTTGCCGCATTTGTTGTGCTCGCCGTTTCGGCAGCCTGGGTTCTGACCGGAGAGTTCTCCTCGATCGGCAGTGCTGCGCCGGACGCGTCCGAGGAAGCGGCCAGGACGGAGCAGGCTGCCGCCGCCGAGCCGGCGAAAATACTGCGCACCGTTGCGGTCATGGACGCCGATTTTATCGAGCACAACCGCATCATCCGGATCTCCGGGGTGACGGCGCCCGACAAGCGCTCGACGCTTGCCACCCGCAGCGCCGGTATTCTCGGCGAACTGAAAATCGAGAAGGGCGACAGGGTCGAGGCCGGCGATGTCGTGCTGGTGCTTGATGGCGAGGAGAAGCAATCGGTGGTGGAAACCGCCCGGGCGCTTCTGGACCAGCGCCAGAAGGAAGCCGACAATATCGAGCGGCTGGTCAAGAACGGCATTTCGCCCTCGACCCAGAGCGACAGCGCCCGCTCGGCGCTTGCTTCGGCGCGCTCGCAACTGGAAGCCGCCCAGGCCGATGTCGACCGGCTGACCGTGGTTGCGCCGTTTTCCGGCGTGATCGATCAGGTTCTGGTCGAGGAAGGCAGCTGGCTGCCCTCGGGCGAGGCGGTGGCGGTGCTGTTGCAGCTCGATCCGGTGGTGGCGCTGGGTGAAGTCAGCGAACGCGAGATCAATCTCGTCAGTGTCGGGCGCGAAGCCGATGTGCGCCTGATCAGCGGCGAAGTGGTCTCCGGATCGGTGCGCCATGTCAGCCTTGAAGCCACGCCGGGAACCCGCACCTTTCCGATCGAGGTCGCCATTCCCAATCCCGACAACAAGGTGCCTGCCGGTATGACGGCGGAAATCATGATCAAGTCGGAAGCGGTGACCGCGGTCAAGCTGCCGCGCTCGGTGGTCACCCTCGATGCGGCGGGCAATCTCGGCCTGCGCATCCTCAAGCCCGACAACACGGTCGGGTTCGTGCCGATCGACCTGATCGACGATTCGCCGGAGGGCCTGGTGCTCAGCGGCGTGCCGCTGGATGCCCGGATCATCGTCGCCGGCCAGGACCTGGTCAGTGACGGCGAAAGTGTCAATGCGGTGCCGGCCGATCCCGATCTGATTGCCACGGCCACCGTGCGCACGGCGGAGCCCTCGCGATGAATTTTGTCGACGTTGCCATCCGCAATGCGCGGCTGACGCTGGCTGTCCTGCTGTTTCTGATCGTGGCGGGGTCGATGGCCTATGTCTCGATTCCGAAGGAAGCCGAGCCGGACATCCAGATTCCGATCATCTATGTGAGCCTGTCCTATTCGGGGATTTCGCCAGAGGATTCCGAACGGCTGCTGCTGCGGCCGATGGAAACCCGGCTGAAAAACATCACCGACATCAAGGAAATGCGCTCGACCGCCTATCAGGGCGGCGGCAATGTGATCATCGAGTTCATGGCCGGCGCCGATCTGTCCAAGGCGCTTGACGATGTGCGCAACAAGGTGTCCGACGCCAAGCCGGACCTGCCGCAGGGGGCGGACGAGCCTACCGTCAACGAGGTCAATATCTCGGAATTTCCGGTTCTGGTGGTGACGCTGGCGGGCGACGTGCCCGAGCGCGCGCTGACCCGCTCCGCGCGCGAGCTTCGCGACCGCATCGAGGAAGTCACCGGCGTGCTCGACGCCTCGCTGCAGGGTGCACGCGACGATCTGGTCGAGGTGATCATCGATCCGGTGAAGCTGTCATCCTACGGCATGCAGCTCGATCAGCTGATTGCAGGCGTCAACGCTTCCAATTCGGTGGTGGCGGCCGGCGCGCTGGAAGGCGACGAGGGCTATTACGCGGTCAAGGTGCCGCTGCTGATCGAGACCGCCGAAGACGTTGCCAATCTGCCGATCATTGCCGGCTCCAATGCGGTGGTGCGCGCACGCGATCTGGCGACCATCCGCTCGACCTTCAAGGACGCCGAAACGATCACCCGGCTCAACGGCAAGCCGGCGATTGCCATCGAAGTATCCAAGCGGACCGGGGCGAACCTGATCGAGACCGTGGATGCGGTCAAGGAAGTGGCAAACGAGTTCAAGACGTTGCTGCCCGAAGGCGCTGTCATCGGCTTCAGCCAGGACAAGTCGACCTCGATCCGGCAATTGCTCGGTGATCTGCAGAACTCGGTGCTCACGGCGGTGATCCTGGTGTTCATCGTGATCTTGTACGCGCTGTCGGGACGCGCCTCGCTGCTGATCGGCTTTGCCATTCCGGCCTCGTTCCTGATGGGCATTCTGGCGCTGTCGCTGGCAGGACTGACTGTCAATATCGTGGTGCTGTTCAGCCTGATCCTGGCGGTCGGCATGCTGGTCGACGACGCCATCATCGTCACCGAATTCGCCGAGCGCCGCATGACCGAGGGCATGGACCGGACAGAGGCGTTCTCGCTGGCGGCCAAGCGCATGGCGGGACCGGTGATTGCTGCGACGCTGACCCGCGTCGCCGCGTTTTCGCCGCTGCTGTTCTGGCCCGGCATGGTTGGCGAGTTCATGAAATACATGCCGATCACGCTGATTGCGACGCTGTCGGCCTCGCTGCTCTATGCGCTTGTGTTCACGCCGACGCTGGGCGCAATGTTTGCCAAACCGACCATCGAGGAGGGGCCCAAGCGCGACGGGCTCTATATGCGCTTTGTCGCGCGCGCGGTGCGCCATCCGTTCATCGTGGTGTTCTTCACGCTGGCTGCCCTGATCATCGTGCCGGTTGCCTATGGCAAATATGGCAAGGGCGTCGAGTTCTTCCCCAATGTCGAGCCGGATTACGGGCTGTTATATGTGCATGCGCGCGGCAATCTCTCGCTTGAGGAAAAGGACGCGGCAGTCCGCAAGGTCGAGCAGCGCATTCTCGGCTGGCCGGGGCTGACCAGCGTCTATACCCGCGTCGGCAAGGTCAGCGGTGGCGGCAATGATGTCAGCGAAGATGTCGTTGGCGTGATCCAGTATGAATTTGTCGATTGGCGCGAGCGCAAGGCCGCGGGCGAGATCCTCGACGATTTCCGCCGCGAGCTGACCGGTTTTCCCGGTGTGGATATCGAGGTTCTTGTGCCGCAGGGCGGTCCGCCAACGGGCAAGGCGATCCAGATTCAGCTGTCTGCGGCCGATCCTTCCGGCCTGGCCGATGTCGCGCGCAAGGTTGCTGCGCAGCTTGAGGCGACGCCGGGCGTGATCGATATCTCCGATGGCCTGCCGCCGCCGGGCGTGGACTGGGAAATCAAGGTCGATCGCGCCGTGGCTGCGCGCTATGGCATCGGTCCGTCCTCGGTGGGCACGGTGGTGCAACTGGTCACCAGCGGTCTGAAACTGACCGATTACCGGCCTGCGGGCGCCGATGACGCAGTCGACATCCGGCTTCGGCTGCCCGAGGACCGGCGCACCTTGTCGACGCTGGACGATCTCAGGATCGAAACCGCGCAGGGCTCGGTGCCGATTTCCAATTTCGTCACCCGCGAACCGGCGGCGAGCGTCGGCACGCTGACCCGGATCGACGGGGTGCGGACGATCACCATTTCCGCCGGCATCAGCGAAGGCCTGCAGGCCGACCCGGTGCGCCAGGGTATCGTGGCGGAACTGGAGAAAGCCAATCTCGAGGCTCTGGGGATCCGCTGGAAACTGGCGGGCGAGGATGAAGAACAAAAAGCCGCCGGGGAGTTTTTGTCCAAGGCCTTCGGTGCCGCGATCTTCCTGATCTTTGTGGTGCTTCTGGCCCAGTTCAACAAGTTCCTGTCGGTGGCGCTGGTGCTGTCGGCGGTGGTGATGTCGACCATCGGCGTGTTCCTGGGGCTCCTGATCATGGGGCAGCCGCTCGGCATTGTCATGACCGGCATCGGCATCATCGCGCTTGCCGGCGTGGTGGTGAACAACAACATCGTGCTGATCGACACCTATGACCATCTGCGGCGCGAGGGCATCGACAAGCTCGATGCGATCCTCGAAACCTGCCGCGAGCGTGCCCGGCCGGTGGTGCTGACCGCGGTCACCGCGATCCTCGGCGTGTTGCCGATTGCGTTCGGGGTCAATCTCGAGATCCTGGCGCATGAGACAACCTATGGCGCGCCGTCGACGCAGTGGTGGATTTCGCTGTCGAGCGCGATCGTCTTCGGACTGGCGTTCTCGACCATCCTGACGCTGGTGGTGACGCCGTCGCTGCTGATGATCGTCACCCGGTCGAAAGACAGCAGGATCACCGCCTGGTGGCAGCGGATGAAGGCGCGTGTCGGGCTTGGCCGCAAGCCGGCGGCGCCCGATGCACGGCCCGAGCCCGCCGAGTAGCACGCATGCCTTCGGGCTGACTCGAACAGCAGGCGCCGGGTTCTTGACAGCCCGGCGCCTTTTGCATTTCCGGGCGATGATCAGGGATCGCATGGAGATTTTGCCGAATTTTGTCTTGTCGGTTCATGACAAGCAGCCAAAGCCGCACCGACCGGCTGAGCTGGGTGAATTTTTCAGCGTAAACCCGTGTCCCGGGATGCCGCATGCGGCTTTTGCCGGGGAGTCGAATTTATCTGGTTAAGCTGCTGATTGTAATTTACAAATTTGCATCGGACGCACGGCTCGCGCAGCGGAGACGAAAGGGACAACCTTCGCCTTTTGGCAAGGCGTGGCCTCCGTCGAAAGGCTGCGCATCCGGTGATGTGCCGCATGTCGGTTTCAGGACATTTGCATGGACGCCAGCGACGCGCTTCCGGTCCCGTTCAACTTGACACCGCTGCTTAATTGCTGAACGATCATTCAATATCAAACGGGGTTCCGGCCGCTTCCGGCTGACCGGTTTCAGCATTTTCAAGTGGCTGGAGTTTCGTTTGCCTGATAGCATGTGAAAGCCGGAATTTTCCAATAGGAGTGCCTTTGAACACCACGACCCAATCCGATGAGGAGCCGTCATCAGCGCAAGAAAGCGTTGCGGTTTCAGTTCGCTCGCTGAGCAAGGTGTTCGGCTCCGGCGCCAGCGCATTTCGGGCACTCGACGATGTGTCAGTGGAGATCAGGCAGAACGAGTTCTTCACCCTGCTGGGACCATCGGGCTGCGGAAAGACCACGCTTCTTCGGTTGATCGCAGGCTTTGAACAGCCCAGCTCCGGCGAGATACTGCTCGATGGCGAGGATCTGTCGGCCAGGCCGCCCTATCAGCGCCCGGTCAACACGGTGTTTCAGAATTACGCGCTGTTTCCGCACATGACGGTAACCGAGAACATCTCCTTCGGGCTCGAAATGCTGGGCCGTCCCAAGGATGAGATCAAATCCGTTACTGCCGAGATGTTGCGGCTGGTGCGGCTTGAAGCCATGGCCGACCGGCGCATCACCCAGATTTCAGGCGGTCAGCAGCAACGCGTCGCACTGGCCCGCGCTTTGGCGCCCAAGCCCAAGGTGCTGCTGCTCGATGAGCCGCTGTCGGCGCTTGATCTGCAATTGCGCAAGGATATGCAGCTTGAACTCAAGCGGCTGCAGACCGATACCGGCATCACCTTCGTCTTCGTCACCCATGACCAGGACGAGGCGCTGACCATGTCGGACCGGATCGCGGTCATGAATGGCGGCGAAATTCTCCAGATCGGATCGCCGCGCGACATTTACGACAAGCCGCAGCACCGCTTTGTCGCGGGCTTCATCGGCGAGATCAATCTGCTTCCGGCCGTCTCGATGGGTGAGGGCGAGCATTCGATTGCGGGTGTGGGACTGCTGCGGTCCGACGATGTCACCGCTCTGCCCAATGGCGCTGCCGCGACACTGGCGGTAAGGCCGGAGCGGATCACGCTGTCAAAGCCGTCGACGGCAAGCCTGCCCGGCGTCATTTCCAATGTGGTCTATCACGGCACCGACACGATCTTTCATTTCAGGCTGGCCGATGGTCTGGAAATGCGGGCGCGCTCGCAGAACAACACCGCGCAAAGCCGGTCCTTCGCCAAGGGCGATGACATCGGCTGGTCGGTCGACGCGTCCTCGGTTTCCGTTCTGGCCGATGACCCGTCATGACCCGGGCCGGTAAAAACACCCTCTATCGCGCTTTGCTGATCGGGCCGGCGCTGCTGGCGATCACCATCTTCATGATCGTGCCGCTGTGCCTGATGGCCTATATCTCGTTTCGGGGCAGGGACTATTCCGGCGGCGTGCTGTGGGACCAGTTCAGCGCGGAGGCCTATGTCCGGCTGTTCTTCGAACGCGAACTTGATGGCACCCTGGCGCTCAATTTCAATTACATGTTCATCATCCTGCGCTCGGTCTGGCTGTCGTTTTTGACCATGGTGATTTCGCTCGCCGTCGGGCTGCCGGTGGCGATGTTCATGGCGACGCGGGACCGCAAGTGGAAAGCGGTTCTGGTGTTCATGGTGACGCTGCCGTTCTGGACCAATCTGCTCGTGCGCAATTACGCCTGGATCCTGCTTTTGCGCGATCACGGCACCATCAATTCCACGCTGATGTGGCTGGGCGTCATTTCCGAACCGCTGCCGCTTCTGCACAACGCCTTCGCGGTGGCGGTGGGGCTGACCTATTCGTTCCTGCCGTTCATGGTTCTACCGATCTATTCGAGCCTCGAGAAGATGGATTTCCGGCTGGTCGAGGCCTCGTTCGATCTTTACGCCAACCGCTGGCAGACCATTCGCAGGGTGATCCTGCCGCTGGCCTTTCCGGGTATCGTCGCCGGCTGCGTGCTGGTCTTCGTTCCGGCCCTTGGCGCCTATATCACGCCGGAACTGTTGGGCGGCGGCAAGACGCTGATGATCGGCAATCTGATCGGCTTCCAGTTCGGTGCTGCGCGCAACTGGCCGTTCGGCGCCGCTCTCGGACTGTTCCTGCTGGCGCTGGTGCTGATATCGCTCGGGGCCTATGCCCGGCGCTATCGCGGTGAGCTGGAGGGATCGCAATGAGGATCAACCCGTTCCGCAGCCGCGCCTTCCCCGGCGACGCCCGGCACTGGCCGGGGCTGTTTACCGCCACGGCGGCCTTCTTCGCCTATGTCTATCTGCCGATCCTGATCCTGGTGGCGCTGTCGTTCAACGAGAACCGCACGGTGACGGTGTGGACCGGGTTCTCGCTCGACTGGTACGCAATGGCATTTGCCAACCGCGACATCGTCAGTGCGGCGACCAATTCGCTGATCATCGCGTCGATCGCCTCGGTGACCGCAACGGCACTTGCCACACTGGCGGCGCTGAGGATGGCGAGCAAGGACCGGTTCTTCGGCAAGACCGGCATCAATGCGGTGTTCGCGCTGCCGATCACGGTGCCCGAAATCGTGCCGGCTGTCGCCACGCTGATGTTCTTTGCCAGCCTCGGCCTGACCTTCGGGCTCGGCACCGTGATCATCGGTCATATCGTGTTCTGCATCCCCTTCGCCTATCTGCCGATCCGGGCGCGGCTCGAGGGCATGGACCCGAAGATCGGCGAGGCGGCGGCGGATCTCTATGCCACTCCGGTGCAGGCCTTCTGGCGGGTGACATTGCCGCAACTGATCCCGGGAATCCTGTCAGGTCTGGTGCTGGCCTTCATCATCTCGCTGGATGATTTCGTCACCACGTTCTTCCTTGGCGGTGCGGGCTCGACCACGCTGCCGATCTATATCTTCGGCCTGGTGAGAACCGGCGTCACCCCGGAGGTCAATGCGATCTCCTCGCTGATGCTGCTCTTGTCGCTCTCTCTAGTCTCCCTGTCCCTCTTCCTGGGGCGGGATCAAAACCGGAAATCAGGGCCCGGCTGAGACGAAAAGCCCACAAACAATTGGAGCAACTCATGATCAAGAACAACAGGGTAGGACAGCACACCGCCAAATTGCTGCTGGCATCGGCACTGGCGCTGACCGCACTAAGCGGCGCTGCCTCGGCGGCTGGCGAACTGCATCTTTACAACTGGTCGAACTATTTCGCCCCGGACCTGCTTGAGCGCTACGAGAAGGAAACCGGCACCAAGGTGACCGTCGACAATTTCGCTTCCGAAGAAGACCTGCTGGCCAAGCTGCAGGCCGGCGGCGGCGGCTATGACGTGATCTTCCACGGCACCACCACGCTCGGCGTGATGGTGGAAAAGGACATGCTGGCCAAGATCGAAGTCTCCAAGATGGAGAATTTCAAGAACCTGCTGCCGGCGTTTACCAGCATTGCCGGCGACGAGAACCGTGATTATTCGGCCCCTTACATGTGGGGCACCACCGGCTTCACCTATGATCCGGAACAGGTTCCGGGCGGCAAGCTCGAGGAAAGCTGGAAGGAGCTGTTCGAGCCGCGGGATGAGCTGAAAGGCAAGATCGCCATGCTCAACGAAATGTCTGACGTGTGGAATGCGGCGGCCTATTACAAGGGCATCGATAAGTGCACCGAGGACCCGGCAGAAGCGCAGGTGATCCTCGACGTGTTGATGGCGCAGAAGCCGGATGTGAAGCTCTATTCCAATGACGGCACAATCGACCGGATGATTGCCGGCGAAGTGCCGGTCCACATGCAGTGGAATGGCGCCGCGCACCGGGTGAAGGCGAAGAAGCCTGAGGTTGTCTATGTCTATCCGAAGGAAGGCACCACCTTCTGGACCGATGTGATCGCGGTGCCGAAGGACGCGCCGAACATGGAAGAGGCAAAGGCCTTCGTCAACTGGATGATGTCGCCTGAAGTGGCAGCGATTGCGTCGAACTATACCGGCTATTCCAATGCCGTTGCCGGCTCCGGCGAGTTCCTGAAAGAGGATCTCAAGGCTGATCCTGCCGTAAACACGCCGGCGGAATACAATGACCGGCTGCGCGCCTACAAGGCCTGCTCGCCAGCCTCCAAGGATTTGCGCGAAAAGGTCTGGACCAAGCTCAAGTCGTAATCTGAAAATATGAAATGAAAGGGCCGGGTGCTTGGATGCGTCCGGCCCTTTTTCTCGTCCGGCAATGTATCTGGGCCTTACTGGAGCTTTTCAGCTAGGGTAAGGTCGCAGCCAGCGTTACCATAAATTTGTCCGTAAATAGGAAATCCAACTGAGCTTGTTACTCACTATCCTCGCAATACCTGCGCTGTTCATTGCGCCTATTTCTGCGTGGGTGGCGTTTAGCTATTTTCGTTCCGGTGAATTGCGTCATGCTTCAATAGCGGGCGGGGTGGCTGGGCTGGCTCTCGTTATCTATCTCGCGGCTTCTCAAGGCGACAAGATTAATTTTCGCACCGACGGCTGCTATAATGAATGGGATGGCCGTTCCAATCGCATGGTCTGCGATGACTGAATCTAACATCTGGTTTTTAAAGTCAAATCCAGTCCGGTTTAGGTGGGTCGTTCTCCGAGTGTGTGCTTCACTTACCTTTCAAATGCACATAGTCCGTTCACGCGTGTGGCCTCTCCGGTGGAAAGAGAATGCCCGCGTGTGACCAAAGAAATGCTTTGTTGCTGATCCGTCGGTGCGTAGCGACCGCTTCAGACGAGACAATCGAACTGCCAGAATTATTTGTCAGCTTTATCGACAGGGTGGCGAGAGCGGGCGACCGCCTCCGGATCTTCGAAATCGAGATTGCAGCAGATGCGGTAGGCTTCAAGCGAGTCGGCGTCGAGCTTGCCGCGCTGATAGAAATACATCGCCGCGCCGTAGCGGTGCCAGCCGGAACCAGGCGCGCCGAGCGGCAGGGTCAGCAATTGCAACTGCCGGGCGTCTTCCTCGTTTCCGGGATCTATCAACGGCATGGTCCATGCTCCGGATTAGTAATCCGCCGGCGGCGTGGCTGTCCGCCGCGGATGGCTGAAGAACGGTCGGGAGGCCGGATGGCAGCGGGCCATGCGGCGCTGCCAGCGGATTTCCTTCTGCAGATAGATCTCGACCCAGAGGTCAGTGGTGACCGACTGGCCATAGGGCGCGTCGAGCCAAGCATAGGCAATATTGCGCTTGCAGGTGGGCGACCACAAGGCCGATGTCACCATGCCCACCTCGCGAGACTTCTTGTGGTAGACGAGCGCGTTGTGGGCCGGCTTGTCGCGCTCGATCTCGATCGCCACCAATTTGCGGGGCGGTGTCTGCCCGGACAGATCGAGGAGGGCCCGGCGGCCGTTGAAATGCGGCTTGTCGAGCGTCACCAGCCATTCAAGGCCAAGTTCATAGGGTGTGTTGGCACGGTCGGGCCTCAGCACGGTCTGCGCCGAGAGGAAATCAACCTTCGGCAACAGGAAGCCGGCTTCGATGCGCGCCATGTCCAGCGCTTCATAGCCGATGACGCGCAGGCCGCGAAGCTTGCCAGCGCCCATCAGTGCATCCCAGATGGTGAGCGCATCAGCGGGCGCGATCCAGAGTTCATAGCCTAGATCGCCGGTAAAGCCGGTGCGGGAAATGGTGACGTCAGCGCCGCCGATTGCAAACTCGGCGATGCCAAAGGTTTTGAGCGTCTCGATGCCCGCAAGCCCCAGATCCTTGAGCAGCGCACAACTGGTCGGGCCCTGAAGAGCCAGGCCGGCGATGTCGCGGGTGACATCGCTGATGGAAACATCGAAACCCCAGGCGATGTCTTCGAGCCAGGACAGTTGCGGCTCCTGGCAGCAGAGCCGGAATTCCGTTTCCGAAAGCCGGAAGACGGTGCCGTCATCGACGACCTGGCCGTCCTCGTCTAACCAGATGCAATAGGCGACGCGTCCCGGCTTGAGCTTGCGGATGTCGCGGGTGACCAGCCGGTTGAGCACGGCCTCGGCGTCCGGGCCGGTGATGGCGTATTTGCACATCGGCGAAATGTCGAACAGCGTCGACTGGTTGCGGATGGCGAAATACTCGAACTCGACGCTGTCGAGCACCGACGGTGAGGCATAGCCCATCCAGTTCATCCAGGCCTGCTGGCGGTTGTGGGCGACCAGACGATCATGGAAAGGGCCGGATTTCAGGCCCGAGACGACCTGTGCGACGGGTTCTGCAGTGGCTGTCATTTCAGTTTCTCCCGTCGCGCAGCGCAGCGCGGGCCGCATTGAAGCCGGGAGCGCCGGAAATGTCGCCTCCGGGATGGGCGCCGGCGCCGCAAAGATACAGACCCGCCACCGGCATGCGGTATTGGGCGGCGCCATCGAAGGGACGCAGCATCAACAGCTGGTCGACCCGCAGCTCGCCATGATGCCAGTGCCCGCCGGCGGCGCCATAGCCGGTTTCGATATCGACGGGCGACATCACCCGGCTGGCGGTGACTGCGGACGAGAGCCCCGGAAGGGCGTCTTCCAGGACGGCCAGAACCGAAGCTGAAAGTCTTGCCTTGACATCGTCCGTCCAGCCGCCGGTGAGATCATGAGGCGTGAACTGGGCGCTGACACAGAGCCGGTTGGCGGCCGCGTCATAGCTGGCTTCCAGCACCGGACGCTCCGGCAGATCGCCATATTTGGCGGCGTTGAAAGCGGTCTCGATGGCATGCATGCCGGGCGCGATCATCAGCCGCTGGCCGTTTTGCAATGTGCTGCCACTACCGAGTGTAGGTGCTTGCGCGATGTCGAAATCCAGCCGGCTGACCATGCCCTTCGACGCCATGTTGCGGCAGCGACGGACGAATTCGCCATCGAGATGCTCGACGCCGAGAAGCGTCATCAGCGTGGTTTTCGGAGACACGTTCGAGAGCACCAGCGGTGCCGCGATTTCCTCACCGGACTGCAGCCGCACGCCTGCCGTCTTGTCCTGATCGACCAGGATCTTCTCCACTGGCGTGCCGGTGCGGATTTCCCCGCCGGCGGCGGTGACGCAATCGCTCAGGGCCTTGACCAGCGCGTCCGGTCCGCCTTCGGGCATGACCCGCAACCCATGGCCATGGGCGGAGTGAGAGGCCATGCGGTAGAGCAATGTCAGAACCGTGCCGGGGGAGCGCGGGCCCATGGCGCCGCCAAGCGTGGCGTCCATGGCCAGAGCACCGGCCAGCGGTCCGTCGCCGATTTCGTCGTTGAGCAAATCCCAGACATTGGAGAGGATGATGCGCAACAGATCACGCATTTCGGTCTTGCCGAGCAGCCGCATTTTCAACGCCATGCGGGCGAGACCCGTCATCTCGCCAAGACTGGCCTTGCCCAGTCCCGGCGGGGGCTCAAGCATCATCACGCCCAGTGCCTTGGCCTGGCGGCCGAGGCGGGCGCGAAGTGTTGCGTAGGTTTGCGCTACCTCCGGGGCGAGGCCGATGGTGCGTGCGCCCAGAACCGTGACCGATGGCCCGTCGGGATTGAAGGAGATGGTCTCGACCGGTTTTGAAGTTCCCATCAATTGGGCGGGGAGACCGAGCGATCGGATGATCTCCGGGCGAAGCGCGTAGGGCAGGGGGGCGACGCGGAAATCGGCGTCGCCGAGCATGCCGCCGAGATGATCGCGGGCTTCGAGCACCAGCACCTTGCGGCCCTTGCGGGCGAGCATGGCTGCGGCAACCAGGCCATTGTGGCCGGCGCCGATGATGATGGCGTCGTAGCGCGCGCTCATGCCGACAACCCCATGTCGATCTTGTGGCCAAGGTCGCTCAGCACTTCGCGCGCCGCATTGGCGCCGGGCGCGCCCATGACGCCGCCGCCGGGATGGGTGGAGGACCCGCACATATAGAGCCCCTTGATCGGCGAGCGATACTGGGCGTAACCGGGCACCGGGCGATTGAACAGAAGCTGGTCGAAGGTGAGCTCGCCCCGGAAGATATTGCCCTCGGTGAGGCCGACCTGATCCTCGATGTCCTTCGGCGTGCGGATTTCCTTGTGCACGATCAGCTTGCGGAAATCCGGGCTGTGGCGCTCGATCTTGGAGATCACGGTTTCTGCAAAAGCCTCGCGGTTGGCATCATTCCATTCGCCGTTCGCCAGCTCATAGGGCGCGTATTGCACGAAGATGGTGGCATAGTGCTTGCCGGGCGGGGCCATGGTCGGGTCGATCTGGGTCGGGATCAGGAAATCGACATAGGGGCTGGCCGACCATTTTCCGTCCTTCCAGTCATCATAGGCACGTTCGATCTCGGCCATGTCGTCGAGGAAATGCAGGTCGCCCCGCAGGAACGCGGCGTCTTTCGGCGCGCCGGTGAAGGTGGGCATGTCGTCGAGTGCGACATTGAGCTTTCCCGAGGAGCCGCGAAAGCGGTAGCGCTTGACGCCCTTGACGAAATCCTGCGGTAATTCCTTTTCCGTGGTGTGGTCGATGAAGGTGCGGCGCACATCCATGCCCGAGACCACTGTTTCAGCCTCAAGCTCGTCGCCATTTTCGAGCACTACGCCGCGCACCTTGCCGTCGCGCACGGTGAAATGATCGAGGCCCGAGCCGGTGCGGATTTCGCCACCCGAAGCCTCGAACGAGCGCGCCATGGCCTGGGTGATCGAGCCCATGCCGCCGCGGGCAAAGCCCCAGGCGCCGATCGCGCCGTCGACTTCGCCCATGTAGTGATGCAGCAGAACATAGGCCGTGCCGGGGGAATAGGGGCCCAGGCCGGTGCCGATGATGCCGGAGCCGGCGATATAGGCCTTGACCATCGGGGTTTCGAAATACTGGTCGAGATATTCGGCAATCGACATGGTCCAGAAGCGGACGGTCTCGGCCATCTCGCGGGCGCCGAGATTGTGAAACCGCTTGAGGATATAGAGCAGCTCGGAGATGTCGCGGGGCTTCAGCGAGGCAGGGTCGGGTGCGGTGCGCAACAGCAGCGGCTTGATGAATTTGCACTGGCGCATCACCGCGCGGGAATAGCGCTCATAGCCATCGGCATCGCGCGGCGAATGGCGGATCAGCTCGCGGCGCAGCGCGTCATGGTCGGACATATAGGCGAAATACTCGCCTTTGGAATTGAACACGCCGCCGCCCTCATAGGGGATGACCTGCAGGCCGTGCTTGGGCAATTCCAGTGCGCGGATGATTTCGGGGCGGAGCAGCGAGCAGACATAGGAGCAGTTGGAATAGGTCCAGCCGGGTGTCAGCGACAGGCTGACGGCGGCGCCGCCGACATGATTCTCCTTCTCGACGATCAGGGTCTTCAGCCCGGCCCGGGCCATGAAACAGGCGGCGGTGAGGCCGTTGTGGCCCGCGCCCACGATGATCGCGTCATATCTCATGATCCGCCTCGCATTGGAAAAAGGCAGGCTAGAATAAACTGAGCGTTCAGTCAAAAAAATATTCTGTCAACTTTCCAGACGGTGCGCTAGACAAGGGGCATGGTGCGACAGGCTGATGATCCAAAAATTTCCCCGACGAGCCTCAAGACGCAGGCGCGGATGATCGAGGCGGTGGTGGATGTGGTGGCCCGCCACGGCATCAGCGGCACCACGTTTGCCAATGTCTCGGCGGCTGCCGGGGTGTCCCAGGGCGCGCTGGTGTTTCACTTCAAATCCAAAGACGGCCTGCTCAGGGAAACGCTGTCGCGCCTGCTGCAGGAATATGAACAGGCCTGGAGCGCGGCCTTTGCAGCACCCGATCCGCTGACCCGCATTCTTGGTCTGATCCGCGCGGATTTCAGCCCGTCTATCTGCAGCCGCAAGAAGCTGGCGCTGTGGTTTTCCTTCTGGGGGGAGGCCGGCGCCAAACCGCTCTACAGCAAGATCTGCGTCGAGGCGGAGGTGGCGCGCTACGAGGCCATGCTTGCCAGTTGCCGGGATCTGGTGGAGAGCTCGGGTGGACCCGACCCGGTGCTGCTGACCAATTCCATCGATGCCTTCACCGACGGTCTCTGGCTGCAGATGCACATGCAGGGTTTCCCGATTACTCGTGCGGAAGCGCTCGAGTCGGCGCTGGCGCATCTGCGGCTTCTGCTGCCCCATCACGCCGACCAGATCTGAGCAAAACCCCCGTCGCGCAAACCATGTCTAAGACGTGACAGGCGGTTTGCTCCGGGCAGCTATTGAATGAACGTTCAACAAACAGGTTGCAAATCGGGTCTGTTGCGCCAATAATTCGCCAAATCGATTGAGCGAGGACCACACCCCATCATGACAGATGGCGTCTCCCATCCGACCATGAAGTTGCAGGCCGGCCATGTGCCGGACCCTGCGCCTGAATATGACGACAGGGCGATCCGGTTTCTGGAGGCGCTGTGGGGGGAGGGGTTCTTGTCGCCGGGAGGACCGGAGGAGGTCCGCGCGGTGGTTGCCGATGTTGATCTTGGCGGCAAGAATGTGCTCGATATCGGCTGCGGATCCGGCGGCATCACGCTGTTTCTGGCGCGCGCGTACCAGCCAGAAAGCATCATCGGTTTTGACGTGGAACAGCCGGTTGTCGATCTGGCGAACAGACGCGCCCGCGAGCAGGGGCTGCAGGACAAGGCCCGCTTCGTGCGCGGCGCACCAGGGGTGCTGCCCTTTGCGGATCAGAGTTTTGACGTGGTGTTTTCCAAGGACGCGCTCATTCACGTGGCTGACAAGGAAGCGCTGTTTGCCGATATTTTCCGCGTGCTCAAACCGGGCGGACGGTTCGCGGCCAGCGACTGGCTGACATCGCATGACGGCGCTCCGTCCGAGGCGATGGTGACATATCTTGCGGCCGAAGGCCTGAGTTTCGGAATGGCGTCAGCTGTGCGCTACGAGGCGGCGATGGCATCGGCCGGTTTTACTGACATCCGGACCGTCAACCGGAATGGCTGGTATCGCGAGGTCGCTCGCGGGGAACTGGAACGGCTCAAGGGGCCGCTCTATGCGCCCGTCGCAGATGCCGTTGGCGCCGATTATGTCGACAAGAACATCAGGACCTGGAGCGCCATGCAGACGGTGCTCGACAGCGGCGAACATTGCCCCACCCATGTGTTCGGCACCAGACCTGATGAACCGCTCCGCTTATGAAGAAGGAAGAATGTTCTGAGCCAAGACCCTGAAGAAGAGACAGCCAATCCGGGCAAGCCGGTCACGGAATCTGCCAGACGGCGCGAGCCCAAGGCGCTGCGGCGGGAGCAGCTGATCAACGCCACGATCGATTCCCTGGCCAAGCGCGGCTACGCGGCCACCACGCTTGCAGACGTGGCTGACGGCGCCGGGCTGTCGCGCGGGATTGTCAATTTCCATTTCACCAGCAAGGACAACCTGCTGAGCGAAACCATCCGCTATCTGCAAGACGAATACACGGCCCACTGGCTGGCCTTGGTGAAGAAGGCGGACACCGACACCGCGTCGCAATTGCTGGCGATGGTGACGGCCGATCTTGACCGGAAAATCTGCACCCATCGCAAGCTGGCGGCCTGGTTTGCGCTGATCACCGAGGCCAAGTCACGGCCGACCTATCACAAGCTGGCCTGGGAGCGGGATGCCAATTACCGCACCACGCTGGCCTCGGTCTGCGCCGCCGCCAAGCAGGAGGGCGGGTATGTTTTTGACGCACAGAGCACAGCCGACGCGATCTACGCCATGCAGGAGGGCCTGTGGCTGCGGATGATGCTGTTCGGCAAGGACTACAAGCGCGAATCCGCGCTACGGGTCGTGCTCGACATGCTGTGCACGATATTTCCAAAACACTTCGCAGCCGACGGTTCGCCGTTGAAAATTCAAGCAGAAGAACAATAAAGGAGATACCAATGCATCATGCACTTTCCAGAGGGTTGATTTCGGGTTTTGCCGTCGCCTTGTCGCTCAGTGCGGCACCGCTGGCATCGGCCGCAGACAGCGAGCTCACCGTGTTTGACTGGTCGGGTTATGAGGATCCGGCGTTCCATCCCGCCTATGTCGCCAAGCATGAAGTTTCCCCGGTCTTTGCATTTTTCGGCGACGAGGAGGAAGCCTTCCAGAAACTCCGGACCGGCTTCACATCCGATGTCGGGCATCCGTGCTCGCAAAGCGTGGTGAAATGGCGCGATGCCGGGCTGCTCAAGCCGCTTGATACCTCGCGGATTCCGGAATGGGACAATATCCTGCCCGGGTTCCATTCGATGAAGGACCTGATGACGACGGAAGACGGCAAGGCCTGGATGGTGCCGTTCGACTGGGGCAACACCGCAGTCACCTACCGGACCGACAAGGTGGATGAGGCCGATATCCAGTCGCTCGCAGCCTTTGCCGATCCGAAGTTCAAGGACCGCGTGTCGATCGGCGACAATGTCGATGATGCCTATGCGCTGGCCTCGCTTGCCATCGGGCTGACCGACTGGGCGAAAATGACCGACGCGCAATTTGACGAAGCCTCGGCTTTCCTGCGCGAGGTGCACAAGAATGTGCGGCTGTACTGGACCGACAACACCGAGCTGAGCCAGGCCATGGCCGGCGAGGAAGTCGATCTGGCCTGGGCCTGGAACGAAACTGCCACCACGCTGATGGCCGATGACGTGCCGGTTGCGATCAAGAAGGACACCGACGAAGGCCTGTCGACCTGGGTCTGCGGTTACGTGCTGCTGGAAGGCGGCGAAGGCAATGAAGACAAGGCCTATGACTATCTCAATGCCACGCTTGATCCGGCAGTGTCGTCCTATCTGGTGACCGAGTGGGGCTATGGCCATTCCAATGCCAAGGGCATGGCGGAAATCGATGCGGAAACGCTGGACGGCGCAGGCTATGGCGACGTTTCGGCCTTTGTCGACAAGACGCTGTTCCAGTCGCCGGTGCCGGTCGAGCTGAAGCAGAAGATGATTGCCGAATTCGAGAAGATCAAGGCCGGATACTGATCTGATCCGCTGACAAGATGCCGGGCGCCCTTGTGCGCGCCCGGCGGCAGGCCTCTTGCGACATATTGTCAAATCTGAATGTTTCCGGTTCCGCGATGGAACTTTTCCTGCCACAATTCATTTGTGTTGCATTGATGAATTTGCATTGAGAAAAGGTGACCGGAATGGCTGACAATGAAACCATGAAAAATTTGCAGAAAGCACTGCATATGGAACTGACCGCAGCGCATCAGTATCAGCTGCACTCGCATGTTCTCGACGATTGGGGCCTCGACAAGCTGGCGGCCCAGATGCGCAAGGAACTGCACGAAGAACTGGGCCATTCCGACCTGTTCATCGAGCGAATTCTGTTCCTGCGCGGCGAGCCTGAACTCCAGTTCTACAAGAAGCCCAAGCTGGCGAGCTCCCTGGTCGACATGTTCAAGTCAGATCTGGCCGACGAGGAAGAGGCTATCGAATTCTACACCCGGGCCTCGCAGCATGCGACCGAGGAAAGCGACATCGGCACACGGACACTGTTTGAAAAGATCGTGCTCGACGAGGAAGGCCACAAGGCCTGGCTCGAATTGCAGCTCAGCCTGATCGACCGGCTCGGCGAGAAGGCCTACAGCGCCAAATATGTTTCGGGTGCTGGCGGCGACGAGTAAAGCGGGAGCCGCAAACCGGCATTCCCGACGCGAGACTGAAAAGGACGCCGCATTGCCGGCGTCTTTTTTTGTGCGGTTCAGCCGGCTCAGCTCTGCATGATGATGAAGGCATCGCGGTCATAGGTGAGGCGAATCTCCGAGCCTGTCGGGATGTCGTCGGCGCCGAAATCATTGGTCTCGACCACCGAGAGATGCTCGTCCTGCCCGGGGATGGACACCTGCAGCGACGTGACTTCACCAAAATAATTGCGGTCGACCACCTTGCCGCTGATCATCTGTTCGGCGTTTTCGCCCTCCCAGACAATGCGCAGACGCTCGGGCCTGATGCCGATCATCGCCGTTGAGGGATCGGAGATCGCCTTGCCGGAGAGATGCCCGGTAATGGGGCCTATTCCTGGCAGGACCGCCTTGAATTCCTTGCCGCTGACGGAGAGTTCGGAGGCGGTGAGGAAATTCATGCCGCCGAGGAAATCGGCGACCTGCCGGGTGGCCGGGTTCTGGTAGATTTCCTTGGGTTCGGCGATCTGGGCGATCTGGCCGGCAAACATCACCGCGATCCGGTCCGACATGCTCAGCGCCTCATACTGGTCATGGGTGACCAGCACGAAGGTGATGCCGATCTGGCGCTGCAGGTGCCTGAGTTCCACCTGCATCTGTTCGCGCAGGCTCTTGTCGAGCGCCGACAGCGGTTCATCGAGCAGCAGCACCTTCGGGCGCATTACCAGGGCGCGGGCAAGGGCTACGCGCTGGCGCTGGCCGCCGGAAAGCTGGTTGCCCATTCTCGGCCCCAGTCCGGTGAGCTCGACCTGGGCCAGCGCCTGCTTGACCCGGGCCTCCTCTTCCGCACGGCCGAGACGCAGGCGCTTGAGGCCATAGGCGATGTTTTCGAACACGTTGAGATGCGGGAAAATGGCGTAGCTCTGAAACACCATATTGGTCGGCCGCAGGTTCGGCGGGATGCCGGCCATGGATTTGCCACCGATCAGGATGTCTCCGGATGTGGGAGTGTCAAATCCGCCGATCATGCGCAGCAAGGTGGTCTTGCCGCAGCCTGACGGCCCGAGAAGCGAGAAGAACTCGCCTTCGCCGATGGTGGCGTTGAGCGTGTCGAGCGCCCGGAACGTGCCGAAAAGCTTGTCGACATTGTTGATTTCGATCATCGGCGAGGCGCTCATGTCTTGTCCGTCCACTTGGCGATGTTGCGGTTTCGCATCGGATGTATTCCTCATGGGCGAAGCGCCATTTTCCGCTCGGCACGCCGCCGGAACAGTTCCGCGACCGTGAGCAGCACCAGCGATGCGGCAATCAGGATGGAGCCGAGCGCCAGCACGTTGGGCAGCTTGGCGGCAAAGCGCAATTGTCCCCAGATATAGACCGGCAGCGTTGGTTCGGTGCCGCTGAGGAAGAAGGCGAGAATGAATTCGTCCAGTGAAATGGTAAACGTCACCAGCAGGCTGGAGACGATCGACGGCGCCAGCATCGGCAGTGTCACCCGCCGCAGGGTGCCGAAGGATGTCTCGCCCAGATCGCGCGAGGCTTCCTCCATGCTGGGGTCAAAGCCCTCGAAACCGGAGACCAGAACCGTGACCGAATAGGGCACGCAGATGAGCAGATGGCCAAGAATGACGGTGAACAGCGACAATTGCAGGCCCAGGCCGAGCATGACCACCAGCAGCGATATGGCGATGATGATCTCCGGCAGGATCAGCGGCGCCATGATCAGGCCGCTGGCGGCACCCTTGCCGCGGAAGCGGTGCCGGGTGATGGCGCGGGCCGCGCAAATGCCCAAAATGGTGCTCACGAAAGCGGCGGTGATGCCGACCAGCAGCGAGTTCCAGGCAGCGCCCTGCATCGCCGCATTGCCGGCCAGGCCCTCGTACCATTTGAAAGTGAAGCCGACGAGCGGCAGTTTCGGCGTGGCGGAATCGTTGAAGGAGAAGATCGGCAGCAGCAGCACCGGGAAATACAGGATCGCCACATAGAGGATCACATAGGTTGACAGCAGCCGTCTGGGGGAGGGCAGAAACCTCATTTGAGAAGCCTCTTCAGTCCCGCGAGCAGCAGCACGAGCGCGCCTGCGACGATCGATACAATCACCATGGTGGAGACCGCCAGCGCTGCGCCCAGCGGCCAGTTCGAGGCCTTGCCGAACTGCACCTGGATGGCGTTGGCGATCATCACGCCGTCCTTGCCGCCCACCAGTTTCGGCGTGACATAATCGCCGACCGTGGGGATCATCACGATCATCAGCGCGGCGATGATGCCGGGCATGGTCAGGGGCAGGGTGATGCGCAGGAACCGCCGCACCGGACCATCGCCGAGATCGGCCGCGGCCTCGAGCAGCGAGCGGTCAAGTTTTTCAAGCGAGACGAACAGCGGCAGGATGGCAAATGCCGCCCAGCTGTGGGCCAGCGTGATGATGACGGCGTTGACGTTGTAGATCAGCGTGCTCAGAGGCTCGGTGATGACGCCCAGATAGAGCAGACCGGTGTTGAGCACGCCCTTGTAGCCCAGGATGACCTTCCACGACAGGATCCTGAGCAGATAGCCCGACCAGAACGGCACGGTGATGATGAACAGCCAGAGCCCCTTGTAGCGACCGCCATGAAAGGACACGAACCAGGCCACGGGATAGGCGAGGATGACGGTGACGACCGCGACGGTGACCGAGACAAACAGCGAGCGCATCAGCAGATCGCGGTAGATCGGTTCGGTCAGCGCGGCCTGGTAATTCTTCAGCGTGAATGTGTGATCGATGGTCAGATAGTCCTGCGACCAGAAGCTGTTTGCGACGATGACGATGATCGGCCCGATCAGCAGCAGCATGGCGTAAAGCAGCGGCGGCGAGATGGTCAGCCAGCCCTTGCCGGTCTCCGTGCGCAGGAACCGCGAGAGCCGCGCCTGGCCCGGGGGCGTGCAGCAGGCAATGTCGGGGCAGATGACTCCAAATGCAGTTCCTCGCCATTTCCGGAAGCACCGACCGTTTCAAAGCCTGTATGCGGATTGCTGGTTTGACCGGTTCGGTCCGTGACCGGACGCGATGATTTGAAGCCAAATGAGAGTTGAATGCAAGCCGTTTTTCTGTCAAATTGATTGAACAGCCATTCAATAACGAGTTCATATTGCGCTGGAAAGCTGTTGAAATCCGGCGTCGCGCCTCTCTTTCGGGAATTCCGCATCATGTCCGACAAGCAAGCCAATCTCTACAAGAAGGCCACCCAGGAGGCGGTCGATCACCTGGTCCAGCCTTGGCCGTCGGCGGGGTCGATCGGTGCGGAAGCGCGCGGCATGCTGGCGTCGGGCGAGGGCGTCTATGTGCATGACGAGAACGGCCGCAGGCTGATCGACGGCCCGGCCGGGATGTGGTGCACCAATGTCGGCCACCGCAACGAGGTTCTGGCCGAGACGCTCAAGGAACAGGCGATGGAGCTGTCCTACAATTCGCCCTGGTACACGACCAACGAGCCCTCGGCGGAACTGGCGCGGCGTATTGCCGAACACGCGCCGGGCGATCTCAACCACGTTTTCTTCACCACCGGTGGGTCGACCGCGGTGGAGAGCGCGCTGCGTTTTGCGCAATTCTACAGCAATGTGCGCGGGCTTGAGGGCAAGAAGAAGATCATCTGCCGGGATGGCGGCTATCATGGCAGCACCTATCTCTCGGCCAGCCTGAACGGCAGCCAGCGCTCGCGGAACTGGATGGATTTTGCCGATGAGATGATGATCCGCCTGTCGTGTCCGGATCCGTTCCGCCGCCCCAGGGACATGAGCCTTGAGGATTTTTGCGCCGGGCTCGTCACCGAATTTGCCGACGCGGTGCGCGAGCATGGACCGGAGAACATTGCCGCCTTTGTCGGCGAGCCGATCATGGCCTCGGGCGGGGTGATCGTGCCGCCGGAGGGCTATTTCAAGGCCATCCGCGACATCTGCAGCGCCAATGACATCCTGTTCATCGTCGATGAGGTGGTGACCGCCTTTGGCCGCCTCGGCCATGTCTTTGCCTCGGAAAGCTGTTTCGATGTGGTGCCGGACATCATCACCTTCGCCAAGGGCGTGACCTCGGGCTATTTCCCGCTCGGCGGTATGGTGGTCTCGGACCGGCTGCTCGACGGCCTCCGCGCCTCAAACCATCCCGAAGCGATGTTTGCGCACGGGCTGACCTATTCCAGCCATCCGATCGGCTGCGCGGTGGCGCTGAAGAATCTCGACATTCTCGAAGACGATCTTCTCGACTACACCCGCGAGATCACGCCCTATTTTCATGAGAAGTTGAAAGCGCTGGAAGAGCTGGAACTGGTCGGCGAGGTGCGCGGCATGGGGCTGATGGCTTGCATCGAATGTGTCGCTGATCGGAAAAGTCACAATCCGATCCGGCTCGACACCGAAGTCGGCGTGCGGATCGACCGGCATTGCCAGGAACTGGGTCTGCTGGTGCGGCCGCTGGTGCATATGTGCGTGATGTCGCCTCCGTTGGTGATCACTCGCGCGCAGATCGACAGCATGGCGGACATCCTGCATGAGGGGATTTCGCGGACCATGCGGGATCTGCGCCAGGAAGGGATCTGGCAGGGCTGAGTGCCGGGCACACGGTCGACGAATTGCACAAGACAAACAGCCGCTGCGGAAATGTCTGCAGCGGCTGTTTTCGATTGCAGGTGACCGGTGACGGATCAGATGCTGATGGTCATTTCGGCGTTGAGCTGTTTGACATCATCCTCGTGCGGCCGCTGTTCGAGCGTGCTGACCGGCAGCACGGCGCGCAGGTGATCGTGATGGCTGCGCACCCCATATTCGAGGTCGGAGAGATAAAAGCCCTTGAAGGCGGTGGAGTTCATCGCCTCGTTTGACCATTCGGTCAGCCGCACATCCTCGCCCATGGTCTCGTAGTCGATGCGGATCGCCAGTTTGCGGGCGAGCGTCTGCTCCCGGGTCTCGTCGCGATAGCGGTAGATCGCGCCGCGCAGCAGGGTTTCGCCGGTGGAGAGCGGAAATTCCTGGTAGAACTGCACCAGTTCCGGCGTCGCAGCGATGACGGCATTGGGGAACAATCCGTAATAGACCCAGGCGCGCTTGAGATGGTCGGGCATGCCCGGGCGCGGCTGCATGGCCTTGAGATAATTGCGAACGCTCCAGCGGCGGCCGTTTTCGTTGCATTCGGCATAGGATCGCGACAGGCCATTGACGAAGGGTTCGTCAAAATAGGAACGGCCGTAAAGATCCTGCAGCGCCGGGTGGGCCAGCGCCACGTGGTAGCCTTCATTGTCGACATCGCGGACAGACTTCCAGTTGACCTTGGAAACCATCGTCCAGGTTTCCCCGCAGGGGACCATGTCGGCGATGTCAAAATGGGCGATTTCCTCGGCGAAGGGTTGGAACAGCTCCGCGACCGCCGGCTGCGGGCCTTTTTCGAATCGGATGAAGACAAAACCGTTCCAGATTTCGGTGTCGAGCGGCTGCAGTCCGAATTCGGTCTTGTCGAGATCGGGGAAGGATCTTGGCTTTGCAGCGCCGCGCAGGGTGCCGTCGAGATTGTAGACCCAGCCGTGAAACGGGCAGACCAGCGCGCCCTTGCAGGAGCCCTGTTCGTCGGCGACGACACGGGCGCCGCGATGCCGGCACATATTGTGGAACGCGCGGACCTCGCCATCGCCGCCGCGCAGCACCAGCGCCCGCTCGCCGCACATGTCGAAGGCGATGTAGTTGCCCGGTTCCGGCAGGTCCGAGACATGGCAGGCGATCTGCCAGTGCTTGCGGAATATCTCCTGTTTCTCGAGCTCGAGAAAGGCCTCGCTGTGATAGGTCCAGCCGGGCAGCCCGCTGCGGTCCCAGGTCTGGGGAATCGAGATATCGCGATGGGACACGGGGCTGTTCATAGGGCACCTGAAATTATGAGTGATCACTCAGAAAATAGGCCGAACCCGTTGCAAGGTCAAGCCATGCGCCGGGGCAGGGCCGTGTGAGGAGCGAAGGACGCCGGGTTTGCGGGCAGGGGCGTGGTCAGCCGGTGGCGGCAAAACGGACGCCGAGTTGCCGGATGGTTGGCACATCGGCATTGGCGAAGGCAACGCGGAGATAGCGCTCAAGTCCCTGGCCGAAGAACGAGCCGGGAATGGTGATGATGCCGGCGTCGCGGGCCAGCTTCTGAGCAGCGTCATAGGCACTGAGGTCTGTGAAAGGATGGCGGACAAAAGCGAAATAGGCGCCGAGTGCGGCAACCTCCCAGCCCGGCGCACCTGCCATCACCTCGATTAGCGCCGAACTGCGTGCGGAGATCTCCAGAGTATTGTCGCGACGCCAATCGACGAGCGCAGGAATGGCTCTGGCAAGGGCTGCCTGCGGCGGGCGCGGCGCGCAGATCTGCAGATTGTCCATCACCTTGGCGATCTGGCTGACGACGTCTTTCCCCGCCGTCACCGCGCCGACGCGATGGCCGGGAATGCAGAAGGATTTGGAAAAACTGTAAAGCCCGATCAGGGTGTCCTGCCATCCGGGAATGGCAAACAGCCTATGCGGAGGACCGGAATCGAGCGGAAGGAAATCGCGATAGGTCTCGTCGACAATCAGCCAGAGCCCATGCTTGCGGCACAGCTCGAACAACTCGCCAAGCAGGCCGTCGGGATAGGTGGCGCCGGTGGGGTTGTTGGGCGTGACCACGGCCAGCGCGCGGACGCCGTCAGCGATCTTGGCTTCCACCGCTGCCACTGTCGGCAGAAAACCGTTTTGGGCATGACAATCGACATAGCCGACCTTGACGCCGGACATCGCCAGCGTGGTTTCGTGGTTGAAATAGCAAGGATTGGTCAGGAGCACGGTGTCGCCCGGACCGGCAATCGCCATCATCGCCGCCATGAAGGCCTGGTTGCAGCCCGAGGTGATCTGGATATTGGTTGCTGCGATCTTGGCCGCATAGATGGTGCTGACCCAGTCCGCATAGGCCAGGCGCAGATCCGGCTCGCCCTCGATGTCGCCATAGCCTGCCGTATCAGGCGAACTGGCCGCCTCGCCGAGCCATCCCAGCATGTCGGGATGCGGTGGATAGCCGGGAACGGCCTGCGACAGGTCGATCAGCGGTCCGAGATGGCCGTGATAGTCGCGCTTCCAGGCCTGGACCGCAGGAATTGGCGGCGCGGAAAGGGTTTCGACGAGCGGATTGAAACGGGCGGCCGGCATGATGGATGCTTTCATGGATCCGTCTCGGTGACAGGATCGGTTTCGGTGTGATGCGGCGTCTGGGCCTGCTGCGCCCGGCGAATGGTCCGGCGGGCGGCAATCAGCGGCTCGGCCACTGGCGTCCTCCTCCTCGATGCTGGAAAACAGCCAGTCGATGAAGGCGTCGACCACAGGCGTCGAACGCAGATCGTTGCTGCAGGCGACATAGAAGGCGTGGACTGCAGGAACGGCAAGCTTGAACGGCACGATCACCTGTCCCTTGGTCAACAGGCTCGCCGCTGTCAAGGTGTCACCAAGCGCAATGCCGTGGCCAAGCACCGCCGCCTCGAGCGCCAGCCGCACGTCGGAGAAATAATGTTGCTGGCCGCCGGTGATGCCGCGGACATCGGCGGCGGTCCGCCAGATGTGCCATTCATGTCCGTTGTCGCCATGCAAAATGGTGTGCTCGGCCAGGTCTCGGGCGGTCCGGATCGGCCGGTTGTTGATCAGCGACGGGCTGGCGATCGGGAACAGGTCGAAATGCGACCACAGCTTGAGCCAGCAATCGGTCCAGCTGCCATCGCCATACAAAATGGCGACATCGACATCGGGCGAGTGGATCATCGCGGGATCATTGCCGGCGGTGAAGGTCAGGCGGATCTCGGGATAACGCGCGGTGAAACTCGCCAGACGCGGCATCAGCCACAGCGACAGCAGCGCCGACACGCAGGAAATCGACAGCGAGCCGGCCTTGGCCGGCCGGGTCATTCGGGCGGTTGCAGCGGCGATTTCGCCGAAGGCGGATGTCACCGAAGGTAACAGGTCTGCGCCATGTTCGGTCAGGGTCAGCCGCTGGCCGCTGCGGTTGAAAAGCTTGACCTTGAGCGAGGCTTCCAGCGCCTTGATCTGGTGGCTGACAGCGCCGTGGGTGACGCAGAGCTCCTGCGCCGCCTTGGTCAGCGAGCGGTTGCGGGCGGTCGCCTCGAAGGCTCTCAGGGGATTGAGCGGCGGCAGTCGCTGGGTCATTGTCAGGCACTCCTGATGTGAGAATAACTCACACAAACCGTGTTAACAATATCAATTGCTTTCGCATCGCTGCTTTGCAACATTTTGATCAACGGCGGTGCTTTCCGGCGCGCCATGACCTATCGCGAGGACGAATCAATGGCTTGGGACAAGACAAAGCTCGACGCGCTCAAGGGCAAATATGCCGAAAGCCACGGCGGCGAGTTGTTCAATCCGAAATTCCGTCGGGTTGCCGACAAGATCTTCACCGAAAGCGGCACGCGGCTCGCACCCTATTCCGGCATCCCCACCTTCCTGACAGCTCCTTACGTCGAGATCGACAACGACAATCCGGATTTCGGCGATCTGCAGGTGGCCATTATCGGCATGCCGATGGATCTGGGCGTCACCAACCGCAACGGCTCGCGTTTCGGGCCGCGCGCCCTGCGCACAATCGAACGCATCGGACCTTATAATCACGTGCTCGACTGTGCCCCGGTGCAGGAACTGCGCGTCGCCGATATCGGCGATGTCAGCTTCCGCAGCCGCTACCGGCTGGAGATGAGCCACGAGGACATCGAGCGCCGCGTCGGCCAGATCGTCGATGCCGGCGTGCTGCCGCTGTCGGTGGGCGGCGACCACTCGATCACCCACCCGATCCTGAAGGCCGTCGGCAAGAGCCGCCCGGTCGGCATGATCCATATCGACGCCCATTGCGACACCGGCGGCGCCTATGACCTGACCAAGTTCCATCATGGCGGCCCGTTCCGCAACGCCGTGCTCGACGGCGTGCTCGACCCGACCCGGACAATCCAGATCGGCATTCGCGGGTCGGCCGAATATCTGTGGGAATTCTCCTATGAATCGGGGATGACCGTCATCCACGCCGAGGAGGTCACCGGGATGGGCATGCCGGCGATCATCGAACGGGCCAAACAGATCATCGGCGACGGCCCGACCTATCTCTCCTTCGACATCGACAGTCTCGATCCGGCCTTTGCGCCAGGCACCGGCACGCCCGAGGTCGGCGGTCTGACCACACGCGAAGTGCTGGAACTGATCCGCGGCCTGAAAGGCATGAACATTGTCGGCGGCGACGTTGTTGAAGTTGCGCCGCAATATGATTCCACTACCAACACGGCACATGCCGGCGCGCAGGTGCTGTTCGAGATCCTCAGCCTGATGGTCTTCAGCCCGGCCGTCACCGACGGGCAGGCCTGACGCCCGGCCACCAATTTCGCCATTGAACGGAATGCAATGAGCAACGGCGGCCCACGCCGAACATAATGAACCATTCCAGAGGAACATCCATGTCACTGCATCGCAACCTGAAATCCTCCATCGCAGCCCTCGCGCTGCTTGGCGCAGGCCTGGGCTTTGCCGCTCCGGCCAATGCCGATGCCGTCGTCGATATCCAGGCCGCCGGCAAGCTCAATGTTGGTGTGTTCGCCGACTTCCCGCCATTCTCCTCGGCGAGCTCCGACATGAGCCTGAAGGGCTATGACATGGACGTCGCCCAGGCGATTGCCGACGCGCTGAAGGTCGAGCTGGTTCCTGTTGCCGTCACCGGCCAGAACCGCATTCCCTATCTCAACGACCGTCGCGTCGACCTGCTGATGAGCGTCGGCTACTCCGACGAGCGCGCGGAAGTCATCGATTATGCCGCGGCCTATGCACCCTATTACATCGCCGTCATCGGGCCTGCCGCTGCGGATGTCACCGAGCCCGCGGATCTCGCCGGCAAGTCGATCGCCGTCAACAAGGGCACGCTGGAAGACACCTCGCTGACCGAAGCGGCGCCTGAAGGCACCGACATCAAGCGGTTCGACAACTACAATTCGGTGATCCAGGCCTTCATCTCCGGCCAGACCGACCTGATGGTCGTCGGCAATGATGTCGGCGCAAGCGTGCTGGCCAAGCAGGACGAGATGAAGCCGGAACAGAAGTTCCAGCTGCTGAGCTCGCCGTCCCACATTGCGCTCAACAAGGGCGAAGAGGCGCTGAAGACCGCGATCAACGACACCATCGCCAAGATGATCGAAGACGGCAGCCTGAATGCCTCTTCGCAGACCTGGCTCAAGGTTGATCTCAACCCGGAAAACCTCAAGGACTAGACCTTGTCCTATGGCCTCGACTTCGGCTGGCTTTACGACGCGCTGGGGGCAATTGCCCGCGGCGCGTCGATGACCATCCTGCTGATTGCGGTGACCACCGTTCTGGGCACGGTGATCAGCGTGGTTCTGGCAGCCGGACGGCGCAGCGGCAACCGGCCGCTTCGCCAGGCCATCACCATCTATGTTGAAGTGATCCGCAACACACCGTTCCTGGTGCAGCTGTTCTTCATCTTCTTCGGCCTGCCGAGTATGGGCATCAGGCTTGATCCGATCTCGGCGGCAATCCTGGCGATGACGCTGAACATGGCGGCCTATACCACGGAGATCGTCGGCGCCGGTCTTGACGCCGTGCCAAGGGGCCAGCGGGAAGCGGCGCTCGCGCTGGGCTTGCGGCCACGGCAAGTCTTCGTCAAGATCGTGCTGCCGCAGGCTTTGCAGATCATCTTTCCGGCGCTCACCAGCCAGATTGTCATCATGATGCTAGAATCCGCCGTCGTGTCACAGATTTCCGTTGCCGAGTTGACCTATCAGGGCGACGTGCTGCAGGCGCGCACCTTCCGCGCTTTCGAGACCTATTTCATCATCACGCTTGTCTATCTGGGCCTGTCGATCGCCTTGAGGCGGCTGCTGGTGGGGGCAGGGCGCGCCAGTCTGCCAGCGGGTGTGTCATGATCGAGTTCACGCTTTGGGACATCATCCGCAACCTGCTGTTTGCCACCCGCTGGACCGTGGCGCTGTCGCTGGCAGCCTTTGTCGGCGGCGCAAGCGTCGGGGTCGTGATCCTGATCCTGCGGATTTCCAAATCCGGCTGGATCAGGCGGGTCGGCAAGGGCTATATCGCGCTGTTTCAGGGCACGCCGCTGCTGATGCAGCTGTTCCTGATCTTTTTCGGCATGCCGATGCTGGGTTTCCGCATCGAGCCGTGGACGGCCGCCGTGCTGTGCCTGACCTTTTATGCCAGCGCCTATCTGGCCGAAATCTGGCGCAGCGGTGTCGAGGCGCTGCCCTCCGGCCAGTGGGATGCCGCCCAAAGCCTCGGTCTGCACCGGGTGCAGGAACTCCGGCTGATCATCCTGCCGCAGGCGTTTTCGATCACCCGCGCGCCGATCGTCGGCTTTCTGGTGCAGCTGATCAAGGCCACGGCGCTGACCTCGATCATCGGATTTGACGAGCTGTTGCGCACCTCCAACGCCATCAACAACGCCACCTTCGAGCCGTTCCGGGTTTATGGACTGGTGGCGCTTATCTTTTTCGTCCTCTGCTTTCCGCTGACCCAATATGCGCGGATACTGGAGGCCAGACAAACCGCTTATTGAGGCGAAGAACCTCAAGTGCACTGCAAGGGAACCCCGGTCAGGGACCGGAAAACAAAGGAGAAAACCATGCGAAAGATTCTCACCTCATCCATCAGCCGCCGGGCCGTCCTCGGCGGCACAGCGGCGGCAATCGGAGCGCTTTCGATGCCGTCGATCCTGCGCGCCCAGGACCGCTCGCTCAAGGTCGGCGTCTATGGCGGCTACTTCAAGGATCTCGTTCGACAAGAACATCTTTCCCGACTTTACCGCCGCCAGCGGCATTGCGGTGGAATCGATCGCAGAGCCCACCGGCGAAGCTTGGCTGGTGCAGCTCGAACAGGCCGCCAAGGCCGGTGTCGCGCCGGCCGATGTCTCGATGATGTCGCAGGTTGCCATGCTCAAGGGCCAGTCGACCGAGCTGTGGGCGCCGATCGACACCGCGAAGATCAAGAACTATGACGATCTGCTCGAGCGCTTCGTCAACAAATATCCCGATGGCCGCGTTGCCGGTATCGGTGCTGTGGCCTGGTACATCACGCTGGTGAGCAACACCGATTCCTACCCCGAAGCGCCTGACAGCTGGGCCGCGTTGTGGGATCCGGCCAATGCCGACAAGCTCGGCCTGCTGGCGCTGGTGTCGAACTCGTTCCTGCTGGAAGTGACCGCCAAGACCTATCTGGGCGGCACCGATGCGCTCGATACCGAGGAAGGCCTCAACAAGGCGTTCGAGAAGCTCGCGGAGGTCAAACCCAATGTCCGGCTCTGGTACCGCGACGAAGCCCAGTTCGAACAGGCGCTGAAATCCGGCGAGATTCCGATGGGCCAGTATTATCACGACGTCACCGGGCTTGCCGCCGCAGACGGCCATCCGGTCCGCTCCACCTTCCCCAAGGAAGGCGGCATTCAGGATTCAGGCTGCTGGGCGCTGTCGCGCGCATCCGACAAGGTCGAGGAAGCGCATGTGTTCATCGACTATATGAGCCAGCCGGAAATCCAGTCGACGCTGTCGCGCAAGGTCGGCACCGCGCCGACGCTGAAGCGCAATTTGCTCGACCTAACCGACGACGAGTTTGCCAGCGTGTCGTCGGACATCGATCCGATCATCCCGCGCTACGACCTCTACCAGACCAAGTCCGACTGGCTGAACCAGAAGTGGACAGAGCTGATCGTCGGCTGAGACCCGATTGCGCGCCGTAAAGCGACGTGATTGCATGACCAAAGGAGAGCCGGTTTGCCGGCTCTCCCGATCCCCGACCGGGGCAGGAAGACAATGGGGACACAATGTCTGGATTGACGCTCGATACCGTTCGCAAGGATTTCGGCAGCTTCACCGCAGTCAACGATGTGCAACTTACCGTGCCGCACGGCACCTTTGTCTGCATGCTCGGCCCCTCGGGCTGCGGCAAGACCACGCTGCTCAGGATGATTGCCGGGCTGGACCTGCCGAGCAGCGGGTCGATCCTGCTTGACGGCGAGGACATCACGCGGGTGCCGACGCACAAGCGCAATCTCGGCATGGTGTTCCAGTCGCTGGCGCTGTTTCCGCATCTCACCGTCGGCGAGAACATCGCCTATCCGCTCCGGATTCGCGGCGCACCGCGCGAGGAGCAGACAAAGCGCGTCGACGAGCTCCTGTCGATGATCCATCTCTCCGGCTATGCCGACCGTCCAGTGGCCAGACTTTCCGGCGGCCAGCGCCAGCGGGTGGCGATTGCCCGGGCGCTGACGCGCTCGCCCAAATTGTTCCTGCTCGATGAGCCCTTGTCAGCGCTCGACGCCAAATTGCGCGAGGCGATGCAGGTGGAATTGCGGCAATTGCAGCAGCAGCTCGGCATCACCACCATTGTCGTCACCCATGACCAGCGCGAGGCCATGACCATGGCCGACACGGTGGTGGTGATGAACAAGGGCGAGATCCGCCAGGCGGCAAGCCCGATGGAGATCTACCGGCAGCCCGCCGACACGTTCGTGGCCGATTTCATCGGCTCGACCAATCTCATCGACATGGACACTGACAGCGCCGGCCGCGCCGTGGCGCTCGGCCAGGCGATTCCGGGCCTGGCCGCACCGGGCGGCGGCAAGGCGATCATCTCGATCCGGCCGGAAGATGTGCATCTGACGGCACCTGGCAGCGACGGCGCGATTACCGGCACCGTGACCTTCGTCCGCGATCTCGGTGGCACCATCGAGACCTTCATCGATTGCGGCGGCAAGCCGGTCATCGCGGTGTCGACGCCGCGGGCGCGGCCCGACGTCTCGGTTGGACAGCCGGTCGGCGTCGTGCTCGAGCCCGGCGTCTGTGTGGTGCTTTCGAAATGAGACGCGAGGCGCCGCAAAAGCTCACCGATTACGGGCCGCTGGCATTTCCGGCGATCATGCTGATCGTGTTTTTCGTGATTCCGTTCGGGACCATGATCGCGGTCAGCTTCTTCCAGCGTCTTCAGGGCGGGTTCTACACACCGGCCTTCGTGTATTCCAATTATGAGCGGTTCCTGAGCCTGTTCTTTGCCAATGTGCTCGGCTTCTCGCTGATGCTGGCGGTTCTGGTTGCCATCTGCTGCGTCGCCATCGGGGTGCCGTTCACCTATATGCTGACGCGATTGACCCGGCGGTCGCAGATCGTCTGGATGGTGGCGCTGCTCTCTGTGCTGTCGCTGTCGGAAGTGATCATCGGCTTTGCCTGGTCGACGCTGTTTTCCCGCACTGCAGGGATCACCAATCTTTTCGTAACGCTGGGGCTGATGGACAAGGCAATAGCGCTGGCGCCTGGCTTTCCGGCTGTGTTGACGGCCATGGTCTACCAGGCGCTGCCCTATACGATTCTGGTGCTTTATCCGGCACTTGTGCGGCTTGATCCGACGCTGACGGAAGCTGCGCGGACGCTCGGCGCCTCGCCGATCCGGGCCTTTTTCACCGTGGTGGTGCCGGCGCTGAGGACCACCATTCTGGCGACGCTGATCATGGTGTTCATCTTCGCGCTCGGCTCCTATCTGCTGCCGCAGATTCTTGGCCGGCCGCAGCACTGGACGCTGTCGGTGCTGATCACCGATCAGGCGATCTACCAGTCCAACATGCCCTTCGCCGCAGCCATGGCGGTGTTCCTGGTGCTGGTCACGCTGGGGCTGGTGGCGCTGACGCTGTTTGTCGGGCGCAAACGGGAGGCTGAGGCATGAGCGTTTTATTGCGCCGGATCTATTTTCTGCTGATCGGGCTGTTCCTGGCCGCGCCGCTGATCGTCGTAGCCGGTGTGTCGGTCAATGCCAAGCAGACGCTGGCCTTCCCGCCCCAGGGATTCTCGCTGAGTTGGTATGTCGATATCTTCACCGATACCGGCTGGCGCAATGCGCTGTTTGCCTCGCTGACGCTGGCAATTCTGTCGGCAGCACTTGCTGTGGCCATCGCGCTGCCGCTGAGCTGGTTCCTGTGGCGCAGAATCGCGCCCTGGGCCAATGTCTTCCAGTTGCTCGGCATCGCGCCCTTCACGCTGCCGCCGGTGATCACCGCGCTGGGATTGCTCACCTTCTGGGCTACGACCGGGTTTTACGGTCAGCCCTGGACGGCGGTGATCAGCCACGCGATCTTCTTCGTCACGCTGCCGCTGGTCACCCTGTCGCTGGGCTTTACCGCGATCGACCGCTCGCTGGTCGAGGCCGCAGCCACCATGGGGGCCGATGACCGCACCATCTTCCGCACAGTGGTGCTGCCGCTGATCACGCCCTATCTGGTGTCGGGCTATGCCTTTGCCTTCGTGCTGTCGCTGAATGAATATATCGTCGCCTATATGACGGTGGGCTTCACCATGGAAACGCTGCCGATCAAGATATTCAATGCGCTCAGATATGGCTACACCCCGACAATGGCCTCGGTGACGGTGCTGTTCGTGGTGCTGGCGGCGGTGATCTATTCGCTGATCGCCCGCTATGGCGATTTGCTGAAGCTGCTCGGCGCCAATGCCAAGGAGGAGACATGATCCGCCTGTCCCTGCTGCAAATGCAAACGGCGGGCGCTGACACGGCCGCTAACCTGGCGCGAATCGAACAGGCGGCGATTGAGGCGGCTGAGGCCGGTGCGACGCTGCTGCTGACGCCGGAACTGGGGGTGACCAGCTATGGCGGGGGACAGGCCATTCTCGATCTCGCCGAGCCCGCCGATGGAGAGATTGTCAGCTGTCTGGGCGAAATCGCCCGCCGGACCGGCATTGCCATCGTCGCAGGCTTTGCCGAGAAGGCAGATGGCGCAGTCTACAATTCAGCTGTCTATACCGATGGCGTCGCCCGGCCGTCGATCTATCGCAAGTCGCATCTTTATGGTGATTATGAGCGTGGTCTGTTTTCGCCGGAAAAGCCCGAAACCTGCGTGTTTGATCATCATGGCATCAAGCTTGGCATGCTGATCTGTTACGACGTCGAATTTCCCGAAAATGTCCGCCGCCTGGCGCAGGCCGGGGTCGAGATGGTTCTGGTGCCTACAGCAACGCCAATGGGGGCTTCTGGCCGGTTCATCGCCGAGAAGATGATCCCGGTGCGTTGTTTCGAGAACCAGATCTTCATCGCCTATGCCAACAATTGCGGCCGCGATGGCGATTTTGCCTATGCCGGGCAGTCCGTCATTGCCGCGCCGGACGGCTCGGTGCTGGCCGCTGCAGAACTGACGGAAGCACTGCTGACCGCCGATATCGATCCAGCGCTCTATGCCGGCTCGCGCAGTGAAAATACCTATCTGGACGATCTTTAGGCCTTTGCCGGGCCCGGTTCGCCGGGTTTCGGCTGATCAGCGACCGGAGCGTAAGCAGCGGCTTGCCTATCGAGCGGCGGATTGACCCTGTGCGGCGAGGGCTTCGCTGACGGCCAGATCGGCCATGGCGAGCGCGGCTTCGCGGGTCTTGGCGGCGGCGATGAAACGGCCATTGTGACAGAAGCTGGCGCCCTGCACACCGCAAGCGGCCTCCAGGTCGCCATTTGTCAGGCCGGCCCAGGCTTCGGGCAGATCGGCGCGCTGTTCGAAGCCTTCATCGGCACGGCGGATGCCGGTCAGGCACCAGTCCCTGTCGCGCGGGTGAACCACGAACAACAGATGATCCGCACCGGCCTTCATCACCGCGGGGCGGAAGGGCATGCCTCTGGGCAGTTCCAGAACCCGGCTGTCGCCGGCAGCCGAGACCGCCTCTAGCACCAGGTCCTCGGCGCGCAGCTTTGCAGCACTTCCCGCCACCCGGGCCTCGAAAAAGCTGCGCGCGATGGCAAGCGCCTGGCCGAAGGCGCGTTCCAGCGCTTCGGGATCCGGCTCGTCAAAGACCGGCTTGAGGGTTTCGAGCAGAACCGGCAGGGTCAGCACCGCCAGCGGTCCGGCAACGGCAGGGCTCATGGCGCCATTGTCCAACAGGTCGATCGGCAGGACGAAACTGGCATCGAGTGCCGCATGGACGGTCTCGACATGGACCTCCGGCAGGCCCCAGGCGGTGAGATAATCTCGGCCGAAATGCTTCCAGATCAGGCCGAAGGAACTGAAGGGCTGGCCGTCGTCGCGCAGCGGCGCACCACGCTGGTGGTGGTCGAAGATCCGCGCTTCGGCATCATAGGCGCCGCCGACATCATAGATGATGCGGTCCTCGCCGGGCGTGATCCACTCCGGCGCGCGGCTGCGGACCACGCGTGCATCCGGAAAAAGCCGGGTCAGGATGACGCTGGACAGCAATTCGTCGGCATGGAAGCCGCCGGAATGGGTGACGAGGAAATCTGGAGTCATGCAACACTGTACCTTGGTCTCGCGGAGCGCCCGCCTGCGGTAACCATCAGATACCCATTGTCGGACGGCAACTCAAGCAAACACTGGTTTCAGGCGCGATCGGCGGCCTTGCCCACAGGAATTTGGCTTCCCAGTGCGCGATGCCGGCGATGTTTCGCCAGGCGGGCGACTGATTCTGCGGCAGGCCACGCATAACGGCCGGCCGGTCCGCTGCGTGGCACGGGCCGAAACCGGCAAATCCAGCTCGGCAGCGTCAGGGAGAGGGCGTGCATCCCGGCCGGAGGCACCGGCGAGACGGGCCATTGCAGGCTGGCTGTTGAGCCATGGATCCTGATGCAGCAAACAAAATCAATTTCTTAAGCGGGGAATGGAGGAGAGGAAGGGATTCGAACCCTCGATACCATCTCTGGTATACTCCCTTAGCAGGGGAGCGCCTTCGACCACTCGGCCACCTCTCCGGTGTGCGTCTGATACCCTAGCGTGACCGTGTAATCAACCGCAATTCAGACAGGAATTCATCATTGCTGATGCATTGCATCGGGGTGAGGCGACGCCGGCTTGCGCGTGCCTGACGCGGCAGGCTTCTGGGTGCCGGATGCGGTGCTCTTCGACGTGGCCCGCCGCACCGGCTTCGGCGCTGTGCGCGGCTGTGGCGGGGGCGGGGGCGCGGGCCGGGCGGATGCTTCCAGCTTGCTTGCCGCAACAATATTGGCGGCGTTGAGCGCGGTGGCGCACTGGTCGAGGTCATTGGTGGCAAGATGGGCGTAACGCAGCGTCATCTGGATGGTCTGGTGACCGAGAAAAGTCTGTACGCGCCGAAGGTCGATCCCGGCCTGGACAAGGCGCGAGGCACAGGTGTGGCGCAGGATATGCGGCACCATATGCGGGTCTTCCTTGAAGTTGTTATGCTTGCGCGCCTGGTTCCAGTTATATTTGAAGTTCGGATAGGAAATCAGGTTGAACGGCCCGCTGCCGCCAAAGGCGCGTGCCGATTCCAGCGCCTGGGCAGCGCGGTTGGTCAGGGGAACAGAGCGGCTCTTGCCGGATTTGGTGATCCAGAACGTCGCAGTATTGTTGTGAATATCGCCCCATTTGAGCGCCAGCGCTTCGCCGATCCGGGCGCCGGTGTCGACCAGAAAGCGGCACAGAAGCTCGTGATGAGCGCTGCGCGCACCGATGCTGCCGAACATTTTCGCCTCTTCCTCGGCGGTCAAAAACCGCACGCGGGAGTTGCGTTCGCGTAATCGGAGGTAGGTCGGAAGCCGTGTAATCTGTCCGCTCCTCTCCGCTTTCCTGAGCAGGCGATAAAGCGCGGAAAGCTTGCGATTGATGGTTGAATTGCGGTTGCCGATTCCGCGGAAATAATCCACGAGCCTGTCAATCAACATATCATCATAGGTTGCAATTTTTCGCAACCACATGAACTCATCAATTTCATGAATAAAGGCGTAACAATTGTCTTTGTGACGGCCATTTTCCCAGAGCGCGCCGGCGTGCTGCTGCCAGAGCTCGGAAGGGCGTAGTGGATCACTCGCGCCCGCATGGGGTGCACTCGAATAGGTAGTGCCTGATTCCAAGTCTGGTGGTTCCGGGCTCATGCTCCCGTCATAGTTGAGTTCAGTAGAAAAATCAAAACCAATTGTATTGGGGGTCATGAATGCTTTCGAAGCAGGCCAAAAAAATCACCCGGCGAGCATAGCCGCCGGGTGAGACTTCGAAGTCAGATTGAGATCTGATTAGAACGAACGCTGGACGCGGAAGAAGCCGCCGAATTCGTCGCCATTGACAGTGCCGTTGTCGCGGTAAGCGACTTCAGGTGTCAGTGTCAGACCAGGGACCAGTTCATAGGCAACGTTGCCGACGAGGCTCCAGGCATCGGAGACGCCGAGGGTGTTGCTTTCGCGCCACTGGCCCTGCACGTTGAGCGAAGCCTTGTCGTTGAGCTGGTAAGAACCACCGGCTGTGACAGCGAAGGTTTCTTCGGTCGAAGCGCCATTTGCCCAGGTTGTGTAGGCCGACGAGTTTTCACCGTAGTGCAGCATTGCAAAGATCGAAGCCTGATCGTTCAGGGTCACGTTTGCACGGATCTTGCCCGACCAGCCGCCACGATTGATGAGACCGATGTCGTCGCGTGTGTCGTAGCCGAGCACTGCGCTCAGATCGATCATACCGGCGGTGTAGCCGATACCGGCAACAACATGCGGCATGTAGTCGTCGATGCCCCAACCGGCTACACCGGTTGCAGTCGCAAAGCTGTCGTTACCCTGCTCAAGCGACAGAGCTGCACGGAAAGCGCCGCCATTGTAGGTGTAGCTGATCAGGTTGGTGTCAAACGGGCCCGGATCGTAGATGAGGCCGTCGTTGATGACCGAACCGGCATAACCGGTGAAGGTCGTGAACATGGATTCGTCTTTACCGATGCGCAGGCCGCCGAGCTGGACCCAAGCGAAGTTGACGCTTGTCTCGCTGTTGTTGGTGTAGCCTGGCTGAGTAATTGCAGCGTTGGTGTCCCACTGGAAGCGGATTTCCGTGTAGGTGCGCAGCGTGCCCATTTCGGTTTCCGAAGCGGTCGATGTGCGGAACGAGAAGCGAGCGCGCTTGTTGTAGGTCTCGTCACCGGTAACCGATGTCTGTTCGAACAGTTCGCCAGCACCGATGTCGTAACGGACATAACCGTGGATGCGCAGGCAGGTTTCCGTGCCTGGGATGTAGAAGTAGCCGGTGCCGAAGGCGTCGCAAACGCGGACGTATTCAACGGGCTCAGGCTCGGCAGCAACGATAGCGTCTGCAGCGCGAGCGCCGGATACAGCGACGAGGGCCGCTGCGGAGCCGAGGAGAAGGCTCTTAATGTTCATTTCTGACCTCCAGTCAGAAGACAAAAGGCATAAAGAGACGGCCTATCAAGTTATTGAAATTCCAAATAAATTGCGAAAATGGCGTAATTCGACGCCCTTTACAGCTGTCTCATCTGTTCCGATGCGCAGCGGAGTTTGCAAGGATTCCAGCTCATGCCGGCGTCCTTCATCCTGTCTCCTGTTTGTCGGTATCGATGAGGGGGAGGGTCACGTCCGGCCATCCTGCCCTCTATATAGGAGGGGCGCAGAAGGGGTTCAGGAGGGGAGCTGTCAGCGCGAAACCGGACCGCTTTTCAGAACCGCATCACTCGGTGGTCCTTCTGCCTGGCGAATCTCGGCGCATCGGGCGCAAACGATTCCCCGCACAGCAAGCCCGGCGTCGATTGATTCTGGTCGAATCCCGGTAAAAATCGCCCGGAAGCCGTGGAATCGCGCAGGCCGGATCCGGTCTGAAGTGCCGCAAAGCCGCCAATTCCCTAACAAGAGATGAACAAAACCGCCTGCTGCCGGGGATTTCGTGTCATTTGTGCAACAGGGGAATGTGAAGGCAGGTCGTGACCCCCTCATGCGGCGTGATCGGCGTTGCGCGGGCCGCGCTGGTGAGTATGTTCACTCTCGAAGCCACGGCGGATTTCTGCTTAGCTTCTTCCATTGTGGGGATGGGACAGAGAATACTGTCCTTCAGCGACAACCCAAATCGTACTAACTTTTGACTGGAGGTCAGAAATGAACATTAAGAGCCTTCTCCTCGGCTCCGCAGCAGCTCTCGTTGCTGTATCCGGCGCTCGCGCTGCAGACGCTATCGTTGCAGCAGAACCAGAACCCGTTGAATATGTTCGCGTTTGCGACGCTTTCGGCACCGGCTACTTCTACATCCCGGGCACAGAAACTTGCCTGCGCATCCACGGTTATGTCCGTTACGATGTCGGCGCCGGCGAACTGTTCGAACGCACTTCGGCCACTGGCGACGAAACCTACAACAAGCGCGCTCGCTTCTCGTTCCGCACATCGACCGCTTCGGAAACCGAAATGGGCACCCTGCGTACCTACACTGAGCTTCGCTTCCAGTGGGATACAAACGCTGCTCTGACAGGCTACACCAATGACGGCGAAACAAGCGTCAACTTCGCTTGGGTCCAGCTCGGCGGCCTGCGCATCGGTAAAGACGAATCCGTGTTCACAACCTTCACCGGTTATGCCGGTTCGGTCATCAACGACGGTCTCATCTACGATCCGGGCCCGTTCGACACCAACCTGATCAGCTATGCCTACAATGGCGGCGCTTTCCGTGCAGCTCTCTCGCTTGAGCAGGGTGACGACAGCGCATCGGCTACTGCCGGCTGGGGCATCGACGACTACATGCCGCATGTTGTTGCAGGCGTTGGTTACACCGCTGGCATGCTCGACCTGAGCGCAGTGCTCGGCTACGACACACGCGAAGACATCGGTCTCGTCAATCGTGGCGGCTGGTCTGCCAAGGTCCGTGCAAACCTGACCCTGAACGATCAGGCTTCGGTCTTCGCAATGGTCCACTACGGTGAAAACTCGTCGGCCTACACAACCTGGGCAAATGGCGCTTCGACCGAAGAAACCTTCGCTGTCACAGCCGGTGGTTCTTACCAGCTCAACGACAAGGCCTCGCTCAACGTGCAGGGCCAGTGGCAGGAAAGCAACACCGTTGGCCAGTCCGATGCATGGAGCCTCGTCGGCAACGTTGCATACACGCTGGTTCCCGGCCTGACACTGACACCTGAAGTCGCTTACCGCGACAACGGCACTGTCGATGGCGATGCGTTCGGCGGCTTCTTCCGCGTACAGCGTTCGTTCTAATCAAACCTCGGTTTGATCTGATAGAACCCGGCAGCTCAGGCTGCCGGGTTTTTTCGTTGTGATTCCGGCCGCAGCCGCAGCCTGCTTTTGAGTTGGCCTGCCCGGAGCAAGGGTGTTAGGTTTGCGCGCAAGTTCATTGCGGCGGAGACTTCATGCACATCTTGAAACTTTGGATATGGCCGGGACTGGCGGCAGTGGCCTGTCTGACCGCTCTGGCGATCTGGTTTGAAGCCGGCGGCGTTGAAGCCGATCTGAAGGCTCGGGCACTGGCCGCACTTCGCCAGGACAGTGCCTGGGCGCAAGTGTCGCTCAAGGGCCGCGATCTGACCCTGACCGGTCTTGCACCTGACCAGGAAAGCCGGTCCACAGCCCTCGAGATTGCCGGGGCCGTCTATGGCGTACGGGTTGCCAGAGACAATTCAACGCTGCTGCCCGAGGAAAAACCCTATCGCTTTACCGCCGAAAAGACCTCGAACGGGGTGCTGCTAAGCGGATTTGTTCCCAATGAGGCCGCGCGCGCCGGCATCATCACCGGGTTGAGCAATCTGCTGCCCGGTATTGCCGTGACCGACCAGATGAAACTGGCCCGCGGCGCGCCCGAGGGGCTGGTCGATCTGGTCAATTATGGAATGGCGGCCTTCACACGGTTTTCCACCGGCTCTCTCGAACTCACCGATCACACATTGCAGGTGTCGGGTCACGCGCTCAATCCCGATGATCACGACATTGCCCTTGAAGCGCTTGCAGCGCCTCCGCCTGCTGGCGGGCGTGTCGGCTCGGTCGACATCACCCCCGCTGCTGCGACGAACGGATATAGCTGGTCGGCATCGATCACCGCAGGTTCCATGGATCTCACCGGTTATGCGCCCGATGCAGGCGCACGCAGCGGCATTGTCGCCGCCGTCCAGGCTGCTCATCCGGATTTGACGGTGAATGACGACATGCGGTTTGCCACAGGCGTTCCCGCCGGCGTCGATTGGCAGACCGCAGTCGGCGAAGCGCTGGCGGTGGCATCGCATTTGAGCGAGGGCTCGGTTTCGATCCGGGGCAGGGTGCTCGATGTGTCGGGCCAGGCCGTTGATTCAACGCATTTCCGGCAGGTTCAGGAGCGGCTGGCGGGCGGATTGGCCGGCGGGCTGGTGCTTGGCACTGCCGACATCGGTGGTGAAGGGCAGTGAGACCGGGGCGGTCCCGCGGCGCCTGGAATTGCATTCTCAACTGGTAACGGGCCTTTGCGCCCAGGGGAGGTCGGCATGTGGTATATGTTCCAGCATCTTTGGTTCTGGCTGTTGTGCGCATTTGTGATCGGTTCGGTTGTCGGCTGGATGACATGCGGCCGCAAGCGGGCCTGACAGCCAAATCGGCCAGGGCACTGAGCGGCCGGGCGGCGAGGCTCGCGCGGCCGGACTGAACTGGAAACAGGATAACCGGGCCTGAATGACGCGTCCTGTCGGACGTGGCGGGCGGCCCGGTCTGGAGGCGGAGGGATGACGATGTTTTTCTTGCAGGCACTGATTTTCATGGCTGTGTTCTTTGGGCTGGGTTGCCTGTTTGGCTGCTGGCTCAAGGGCAGGTTCGGGGCAAGCGAACATCATTCCGGAGCGGCGGGCGCAGTCAGCCGCAAAGGGGCGGCACGCACCGCGACAGCTTCCGAGCTTGCAGCACAGCCGCCGCATTACGAACCCTCGAGCACGCCGCAGCCGGCCTCCGCATTGGCAGCAAGCCCTGCCGCGGTGAGCAAGGCTGACGAACCGGCAGCCCCGGCCGTGACCGAGACGGTGCCCGCGTCAGCGAAAAAGACGGGCAAGCCGAAAGCAGCCAGATCCGCCGCCGCCAAGACTTCTGCCAAGGCGCCGAAGCCGCGCAATGCTAAGGCCGCGGGTGCCGCGACCGTCAAGGCCAAGAAAGCGCCCGTGGCCAAAACAGCTTCGGCCAATCCTGCCTCCGGAAGCATCGAAGCTGCGAAGCCGGCGGAGGCGAAGCCAAAACCGGCAAAAGTCAGATCGAAAGCAGCGGCAACCGCCGATGATCTTAAGAAAATCAAGGGTATAGGTCCGACGATTGAAGCCAAGCTGAACGCTGCCGGGATCAACAGCTTTGCCCAGATCGCGGCGTGGAGCACGCAGGAACAGGCCGATTTCGCCGAGCAATTGTCATTTGCCGGTCGAATCGAGCGCGAGGACTGGGTCAACCAGGCAAAGCTGCTGGCCAGCGGGGAAGCGACGGAATTCTCAAGGCGGGTCGCCAAGGGCGAGGTCGCAAGCTCTGCAGCGAAGCCCAGGCGCGGCAGCAAAACCTGACCGGCCGGCGGTGCTGCGCGGGATCAGTGCCGGCGCTGCTTGTCGACGGATGCGAAGAACTGGCGGAGAATCTCCGGGATGCCCGACAGATGCAGGATCGGCGCATGGCCCTGGCCGGGTATCGTGGCGGTTTGCAGCGAGGGGACGCGGTTTTTCATTTCGATGAGCGTGTCGGAGGAGAGCAATGTCGAATTCTCTCCGCGCAACGCCATCAGCGGCATGCCGCCCAGACCCTCGAATTGCGGCCACAGGGTCGGCACCGGGGTGTTGAGATCGACATTCTTGAGCCCCTCGAGCAGGGCGGGGTCGTAATCGGGCACCAGCTTGCCGTTCTTTTCCACCAGAACCGCCCGGGCGAAATCGTCCCAGTCCTGCGCGGTGAGAGCCGGGAAGGCCTTTTGATGGGCTTCCGCGAGAATTTCTGCCGCCTCTGCCCAACTCCTCGGCGTGGAGGTGCGCGACAGATAGGCCTTGATCTGGACCAGGCCTGCTCCCTCGATCACCGGCCCGATGTCATTGAGCACGCCGGCTGCCATGACGCCGGGGCGCATGGCCGCCAGCACATGCATGATCAGTCCGCCACGAGAGGTGCCGATGAAGATGGCATGTTCCAGGCCGAGCGCCGCCATGCCGCTGAGCACGTCCTCGGCTTCGATGACGATGCTGTATCTGGAGGAATCCTTGTCCCAGGCGGATCGGCCCCGGCCGCGATAGTCGAAGCTGACCACCCGCCGCGGTGCGGTTTCGTCGCGCGACAGGATCAGCGCCAGATCATGAAAGTCGCGGGTGTTGCGGGTCAGTCCGGGGAGGCAGACCACCGGCAGGCGATTGCGGGTGGCGGGATTGTCGCGGCCATAGTCGCAGGCATGCAGCCGCAAGCCGTCGCTGGCTGAAAAGAACACATCCGCGCAGCCGTCTTGTGTCCTGGTTGCCGTCGTGCCGGTCTTGTCATCCGCCATAGTCACATCCTGATCCTGTTGTTCTGTCGTCAAGGCTCCAGCGGCAGTCCGGTCCTCGGTGCAGGGCCGCCATGCATGCGCCTCGGTTCATACCGGAGTGTTTCCATGCCTATAGCGCATTTTGCGCGGCTTGCGACAGTCGTTAGCGGCGGCCGAAGCGCAGATCGTATTCGATGCTGGCGGATTGTCCCAGCCGCGCCTTGTAGACCTGGTAGTTTTCCATCACGCGCTGGACGTAATGCCGGGTCTCGGTGAAGGGGATCATCTCGATCCAGTCGATCACCTCGTCAAGCGGACGGCCCCTCGGATCGCCGAAACGGTCGATCCATTGCGACACCCGGCGCGGCCCGGCATTGTAGGCAATGAAGGTGAGGATATAGGAGCCGCCGAAATCGGTGATCTGCTCGCCGAGAAAATGCGCGCCCAGTGTCGCATTGTATCCGGCATCGCTGGTCAGCCGGCTTTGCGAATAGGGCAGGCCATGGCGGGCCGCCACGCCCTTGGCCGTGCCCGGCAGGATCTGCAGCAATCCGCGGGCATTGGCCGGGGAAACGGCCGAGGTGTTGAACGCGCTTTCCTGTCGGGCGATGGAATAGGCGAGCGCCTTGCCTGCGCCGGTGATGTTGGCGCTGGCCGGCACGGCGCCCAGGGGGTAGGCCAGTGCCGCGACATCCAGGCCGCGATTCCAGGCGATCTTGCCGATCTGCAAAGACACCCGGTGATCGCCGCGCTTTTCGGCGAGGGCTGCAAGGATCGCCAGTTCGCCGGGGCTGTCGAGTTCGGCGGCGAGCCCGCGATAGAGCATGTCGGCGCGCCAGTCATAGCCGGCGTCCTCGAGCTTGCGGATGGCTCTGACCGCCTCGCGGCCGGCAAATCGCACCCGGTCCTGATCGCTCGGCGCGGGATAGGCGATGTTGAGCGATTTGCGCTTGAGTTTTGCGCTGGCCAGCTGGCCATAGAATGTCGACGGAAAGCCGGCCGCGCGGGCATAATGCTCGGACGCGCTGCCGCCGGCGCCGGCTTCGGCGGCGCGGCCCATCCAGTAATGGGCGCGGGCGCGGGATATCTGGCCGTTGGCGACGCCCAGAATGGCGGCGAAATGCTTCGCGGCCGTGCTGGCGTCCTTGAGGCCGCGCAAGGCATACCAGCCGGCATGAAATTCGGCTTCGGCGAATTCCTCCGGGCTTTGCGCCAGATGTGCTGCAGCCAGGCGATAGGCGGTCTTGGCGTCGCCCTTTTCATAAAGGCCTCGGCTGACCACCCGCGTCTCGACCCACCACTCATCGGCATCGACGAGGGCGGCGGGGTCGCGCGGCATCTTTGCCAGCAGCGCGGCCGCTTCCTTGTCGCGCTCGAGTTCACGCAGGTGCTTGATGCGCAGATAGAGATAGGAGGGCCGGCCGTGCCAGGATTTGTCCACCGCGGCGATGGCACCGGCGGCCTTGGCCGGGTTGGTGATCACCGCCGCCCAGGCCCGGTACAGCGACTGGGCTTCGGCCTTTTGCGACAGCGCCTTCGCATCATTGACGTGGTCGCGGTAAAGCAGCATCTCCATGCGCCGCAGATGATCCGCCTTGTCGAGCAGGCTGTCGAATTCGCTGAGGAATGTCCGGGCGTCGCGGCCGTCCATGTTGACGGTGCGCCAGGTCTCGGCGGCAAGGCTGCGGGCGCGTTTGGTGTCACCGGACGCCTTCAGGGCCCTGATCAGTGCGATCGCGCCCTTGGCGGTTTCAGGTTTCGACGTGCCGAAGGCGGCAAGCACTTTCGGCGCTGCCGGGTTTTCGAAATAAAGGGCGCGTTCGGAGAGCTGGCGCAGCGAGGTGAGGCCCGGCCAGCCTTTGAGTTCGGTCGCCGCCCGGGCTATCTCGCCCGAGGGCACGCCTTCCAGCCCCGACACGGCGATCGCCCAGGTCAGGATGTGCTGGTCCAGCGTGTTGCCGGGCATGGCATCGCGCAGGGCCCGCGCCCTGGCGGCATCTCCCTTGCCCAAGGCTTCGAGCCCGGCCTTGAGCTCGTGGCTCGCCGGTGCGGTCACATTGGTCTTGAGCACGGCCGCCGTGGTTTCGCTGCTGATGCTGCCGGGTTTCGGAACGGGCAGGGGCACCGGGCCGCTCGGCAGCGGGGCGGCGGTGGTGAGCGTTGCAAGCGCTGTGGAAAGCGTGAACAGCGCGGCGAGAGCGATCTTGGACATGATGGGCATTCCGTTCGACTGATGACCCTGTTTGCTTGGGATGGCCGCTTTGTTCATGCGGCTCCCGTATCGCCAAACCCTTGGCGGGATTGTATCAGGAGCCGGTGAAGCAAGAGTAAACAAAAGCTTATCAGCTTTCCTCGCATTCGATACAAAGCTACAATTGCGGGTAATCTGCGGCAATCGCTGCGGATTGATCGGCTCCCGGGCGCGATTGCGGGCAAAAGCGCGTCTTGATGTCTCGCAAGGCTTTTCGGCGGCGTTGATTTCCTGTATCGGCTCAGGGGCAGATGATGAACCGCGTCCCTGAGGCGCGGAGCGACAGTTTTTTGGAGATCAGCATGTTCAAGGGTTCCATTCCGGCCCTCATTACCCCTTTCACCGAAAATGGCGCGGTGGATGAGGATGGCTTTGCGAGCCATGTCGAGCGGATGATCAAAGCCGGCAGCACCGGTGTCGTGCCCGTCGGCACCACCGGCGAATCTCCGACGCTGTCCCATGCCGAGCACAAGCGGGTTGTCGAGCTGTGCGTCGAGGTTACCGCGGGCCGGGTTCCGGTGATCGCCGGCGCCGGATCGAACAATACGACGGAATCCATCGAACTTGCCGTTCATGCCGAACATGCAGGCGCCGATGCCGTGCTGGTGGTGACGCCCTATTACAACAAGCCGACCCAGAAGGGGCTGTACCAGCACTTCAAGGCTGTGGCCGAGGCCACCAGGCTGCCGATCATCATCTACAACATTCCGCCACGCTCGGTCGTGGACATGTCGGTGGAGACGATGGCGGCGCTGAACCGTGATTTCGCCAATATCATCGGCGTCAAGGATGCCACCGGCAATCTGGCCCGGGTGCCCGAGCAGCGCATGGCCTGCGGCAAGGACTTCGTGCAGCTTTCGGGAGAAGACCCGACAGCGCTTGGATACAATGCGCATGGTGGCGTCGGCTGCATTTCGGTCACCGCCAATGTGGTGCCACAGCAATGCGCCGATTTCCAGGAAGCCACCCTCAAGGGCGATTACGCCACTGCGCTGACAATGCTCGACCGGTTGATGCCGCTGCACAAGGCGATCTTTGCCGAGCCCGGCGTTGCAGGGGTCAAATATTGCCTGGCCCGGATGGGTCTGATCAAGAATGTTGTCCGATCCCCGCTGACAAGGGTCGAGCCGGGGACCGCAGCCCTGCTTGATGCCGCGCTTGCTCAGGCGGGTGTGGCCGTCTGATCATGGCTCCGAAGAAAGAAGACAAGTCGCAATATGGCAAGATCGTCGCTGAGAACCGCAAGGCGCGGTTCAACTACGAGATTGTCGAAACGTTCGAGACAGGCCTGGTTCTTACCGGTACCGAAGTGAAATCACTTCGCGAAGGCAAGGCCAACATCGCTGACTCCTACGCCAATGAAGAGGGCGGGGAGATGTGGCTGATCAATTCCTATGTGCCGGAATATCTGCAGGCCAACCAGTTCAATCACGAGCCGCGGCGGCGGCGCAAGATCCTGGTCAAGGCCAGGGAAATCGGACGGCTGGCGCAGGCGGTGCAGCGCGACGGGATGACGCTGGTGCCGTTGAAAATCTATTTCAACGACAAGGGCATCGCCAAGCTGCAACTGGCGCTGGCCAAGGGCAAGAAGCTGCACGACAAGCGCCAGACCCAGAAGGAACGCGACTGGAACCGGGACAAGTCCCGGCTGTTGCGTGATCGCGGCTGAAGCCAAAGCTCAGTCACGGGACGCGTCGGCGCGGTCGCATTTTTCTCATGAATGAGCATCGAGGTAGCCCGGTGCCGGTTCAACCGGGGCGCCGGGCGTCCGACAGCATCGCTCAATCGTCGAATTCGTCGTCCTCTTCGTCTTCGGCCGGTGCTACAGGCCGCATCGGCCGTTCGGACGGGTCGCGGCCGATTTCGGATTTGAGGCTGCTCAGTTCGATGAAATAGTCGGCCTGGCGGCGCAGGTCATCGGCGATCATCGGCGGCTGCGAGGTCAGCGACGAGACCACGGTGACCTTGCGTCCCTTGCGCTGCAGCGCTTCGACCAGCGAGGTGAAGTCGCCGTCGCCCGAAAAGATGACCAGGTGATCGACCACGTCGGATTGCTCCATCGCGTCAATGGCCAGTTCGATGTCCATATTGCCCTTGATCTTGCGGCGTCCCATGGAATCGGTGAATTCCTTGGCGGGCTTGGTAACGACCTTGTATCCGTTGTAGTCCAGCCAGTCGATCAGCGGCCGGATCGAGGAATATTCCTGATCTTCGATCAGTGCGGTGTAATAATAGGCGCGCAGTAGATAGCCGCGTGACTGGAAGGCCTTGAGAAGTTTTCTGTAATCAATATCGAAGTTGAGGCTTTTCGATGCGGCATATAAATTTGCCCCGTCAATAAACAATGCAATCTTCTCTCTTGGATCAAACACTTCGATTCTTCCTTTCAAATAATTGCAATGAACGTTTTTTGGCCTCAACAGGCCGGTTCGGTAATTCTGGATTGATAATGTGGCGTCTGGTTGCTGTTCAATAACATCAGCCAAGATCCGCGGTCCTGTCGGCCTTGACCTTGGCTCTTCAGACAGGATAGCAAATGCTGCGCGACGTCACACATTTCAAGAGCCCTGGTGAACCGATTTTCCATCCGTACAACCCCCGGATGGGACACTTGTTCCATCACCGCTTGCCATTTCGCGCTTTTTAAACGATGACGATTGATCCAAAAGACTTGAATTAGCCACACAATGTGTTTATCGCAGGGCCAACCTCCCCATAGCAGTTTGTAAAGGACAGGCAATGGCCCGCGTCACAGTCGAAGATTGCATTGACAAAGTAGATAACCGTTTTGAACTGGTTCTCCTTGCCAGCCATCGAGCCCGCCAGATCTCGCAAGGCGGTCAGATCACGATCGACCGCGACAACGACAAGAACCCCGTCGTTGCCCTGCGCGAAATTGCGGATGAAACGCTGTCGCCCGGCGACCTCAAGGAAGACCTGATTCACTCGCTGCAGAAGCATGTTGAAGTTGACGAGCCGGAGCCCGATCCGTCCCACTTCATCCCGGCCGGCGATGCGACGGAAGAAGCCGCAGCCGAAGACGACCAGCCCGAAGCCGTTTCCTTCGGCACGATGTCGGAAGAAGACCTGCTTGCAGGCATCGAAGGGCTTGTGCCGCCGGAAAAAGCGACGACTATTAAGCGTCTGGTCGAAACCCCGCTGATTTGCTTCAGACTGGCGGGACTCGACCCTGAGGCCGATAGACAGCTGATGCTATACAATGCGCCGGTCGTTCGATTCGGCGCATTTTCTTGTTTTGGAGTGCCATTCCGATGATGCGTCAGTACGAGCTCGTGGAGCGCGTGCAAAAATACAAGCCGGACGCCAATGAGGCCCTGCTCAACAAGGCCTATGTCTATGCCATGCAGAAGCATGGCAAGCAGATGCGCGCCAGCGGCGATCCCTACATCTCCCACCCGCTGGAAGTTGCTGCGATCCTGACCGAAATGCGGCTTGATGAATCGACCATTGCGGTCGCTCTTTTGCATGACACCATAGAAGACACCTCCGCGACACGGGCCGAGATCGACGAGCTGTTTGGCGAGGACATCGGCAGGCTGGTCGAAGGGCTGACCAAGATCAAGAAGCTCGACCTGGTCACCAAGCGGGCCAAGCAGGCGGAAAACCTGAGAAAACTGCTGCTGGCCATTTCCGACGATGTCCGGGTGCTGCTGGTCAAGCTGGCCGACCGTTTGCACAATATGCGCACGCTCGACCACGTGCCGCCGGAAAAACGCGCCCGCATTGCCGAAGAGACCATGGATATCTATGCGCCGCTGGCCGGCCGCATGGGCATGCAGGACATGCGCGAGGAGCTTGAGGAACTCGCCTTCAAGAACATCAACAGTGAAGCCTATGACACCGTCACCGGCAAGCTGGCGGAACTGTCCAAGCGCAATCGCGATCTCATCCACACCATCGAGGATGATTTGTCGGCGCTGTTTCACGAGCAGGGCCTGACGGCCCAGGTCAAGGGGCGGCAGAAGAAGGCCTATTCCGTGTTCCGGAAGATGCAGTCGAAGTCGCTGTCGTTCGAGCAGCTCTCGGACGTGTTCGGCTTCCGCATCATCGTCGACACCGAGGCCGACTGCTACCGGGCGCTGGGCATCGTGCACATGCGCTGGTCGGTGGTGCCGGGACGATTCAAGGATTACATCTCGACGCCCAAACAGAATGACTACCGCTCGATTCACACCACAATCGTCGGGCCCTCGCGCCAGCGCGTCGAACTGCAGATCCGCACCCGGCTGATGCAGGACATTGCCGAACGGGGCGTGGCGGCCCACGCGCTCTACAAGGACGCCACAAACAGCGGCGATGCGGAATTGCTGTCCAAGGATTCGCGGGCCTATTCCTGGCTGCGCCAGACCATCGAGGCGCTCTCGGTCGGCGACAATCCCGAGGATTTTCTCGAGCATACCAAGCTTGAACTGTTTCAGGACCAGGTGTTCTGCTTTACGCCGAAGGGGCAGCTCATTGCGCTGCCGCGCGGGGCCACGCCGATCGATTTCGCCTATGCGGTGCACACCGACATCGGCGACACCTGTGTCGGCGCCAAGATCAACGGCCGGATCATGCCGCTGGTGACGCGGCTGGCCAATGGCGACGAGGTGGAAATCCTGCGTTCGGGCGTTCAGGTGCCTCCGCCGGCCTGGGAGGAAATCGTCGTCACCGGCAAGGCCCGCGCCGCAATCCGGCGCGCCACCAAGACCGCGGTGCGCAAGCAATATTCCGGCCTGGGCATGCGGATTCTCGAACGCACCTTCAACCGGGCCGGCAAGCCGCTGTCTCGGGAAAGCCTGAAGCCGGTGCTGCACCGGCTGGGCCACAAGGAAGTCGACGACATGCTGGCGGCCGTCGGCCGCGGCGAGCTGATCTCGGAAGATGTGATCCGCGCGGTCTATCCCAATCACCAGGAAACGCGGGTGTCACCGCGCAAGCCTGCGGATGAGGGCTGGTTCAACCTGCGCAGCGCCGCGGGGCTTATCTTCAAGCTGCCCGGCCTCAACAAGGCGCAAAAGCCTGCCAGGGTCTCCCGGCTGCATGGCGGCGATCCGGACATGGACGCCATGCCGATCCGCGGCATGGACGACAATGCGGTGGTGCGCTTCGGCCCCGGCGGCGCGGTTCCGGGCGACCGGATTGTCGGCATCCTTGAACCGGGCGCCGGAATCACCATCTATCCGATCCAGTCGCCGGGTCTGACCAAGTTCGATGACGAGCCGCACAGGTGGGTCGATATCCGCTGGGATATCGATGAGAACAACAAGAACCGGTTTCCCGCGCGCATTCTCGTCACCGCGATCAATGCGCCGGGAACGCTGGCCGATGTGGCGCAGATGATTGCGACCAGCGAAACCAATATCCAGAATCTGTCGATGGGCCGCGTGGCTGCGGATTTCACCGAGATGCTGATCGATCTGCAGGTCTGGGATCTCAAGCATCTCAACCAGCTGATCACCCAGCTCAAGGAACTGGGGTCGGTGTCGACGATCGAGCGAATCTACGAGTAGGGTGGGGCTGATCGGTCCGCAGCGCTGTGGACCGATCGCCTGGCTGCATCCGGACCGGGATCGCGGAGCGGGTCTTTACCAGTTCTTCGCTGTTGTCTGGCAAGCTCGGGACCAGAGATTGCGCATATGTGACTGTCGCAGCGAATTTTTGCTGCGCTGACTTAGGGTTGACACAAACCGAGCTATATACGGACACCCAGATGTTGTTTCGCCGTCGAAAACCAGAGGGACTTTTTGACCGGATGCGCACCGCGCTCTGGCCACGGAGGTCGTTTGGCCGGTCGTTTCAGTATTTCGCCAAGCGGGTGCTGCGACTGACCGCGACACCGCATGCGATTGCCGCCGGTGTGGCCGCCGGGGTTTTTGCGTCCTGGACACCGTTGCTGGGGTTTCATTTCATCCTGGCCTTTGCGCTGTCCTATGCGCTGGCCGGCAACATGATGGCCGCGGCAATCGGAACCGGTTTCGGCAACCCGCTGTCCTTTCCCTTCATCTGGGCGCTGACGCTCAAGATCGGCAATCTGCTGATCGGTATCGACACCGGCGCACACCACAAGCAGGTTGATCTGCAGGCGCTGCTGCGCCACCTTGATGTCGGCCAGTTGTGGGATCCGGTGATCAAGCCGATGCTGATCGGGGCGATTCCACCCGGGGTCATCACCGCCGTGGGCTTCTACATTCTGACCTATTGGGGCGTCCGGGTGTTCCAGACCCGCCGCAAATCCCGACTGGCGGCGCGCGCCAAGGCCCGGATCCGGGAAATGGCCGCAGCCCGCGCCGAAAGGTCGGCAGACCGGGCGAAACGCGCGTGATCATCGGGATCGGCAGCGATCTGATTGACATCAGACGGATTGAAAAGACCCTGGAGCGCCACGGCGAGCGCTTCACCAACCGGTGCTTTACCGAGGTGGAGCAGGCCAAATCCGATCGCAGGGCCATGCGTGCGGCGTCCTACGCCAAGCGCTTTGCGGCAAAGGAGGCCTGTTCGAAGGCGCTCGGGACCGGCCTGTCGCAGGGTGTCTTCTGGCGCGACATGGGCGTCGTCAATCTGCCCGGCGGCAAGCCGACAATGCGCTTGAGCGGGGGCGCGGCCAAGCGGCTGGAACAGATGACGCCGGCAGGCATGGTCTGCGCCATTCATTTGACAATAACCGATGATTATCCGCTGGCGCAGGCCTTTGTGATCATCGAGGCATTGCCGCAAGTCTGAGGGCAGGACGTCGCGGGGCAAGCCCGCCGCGTCCGGGATGCCGGGATCGGCGTCGAAGCCGCCGGAATGGCATCAATCCAGCCGGGAAACGACCCGGATGGCCGGACATCGGCGCGCGGTGTTGCCGCGAACGATGCAAACAGCTAGAGAAAGCGCATCTGCGCCACACCTGAGGAATTTTACGCGTGTCTGAAACAAAAAAAGACCAATCGGGCGGACTTTGGGAAAACGTCAAAGTGCTCGTCCAGGCGCTGCTGCTTGCCGTGATCATCCGCACCCTGTTTTTCCAGCCTTTCAGCATCCCGTCCGGATCGATGATGGAGACGCTGCTGGTCGGCGATTACCTGTTCGTGTCCAAATATTCCTACGGTTATTCAAAATATTCGGTGCCGTTCTCGCCCGACCTGTTTTCCGGACGGATCTGGAGCGATGAGCCCGAGCGCGGCGATGTCGCGGTCTTCCGGCTGCCGAGCAACACCAAGATCGACTATATCAAGCGGGTCATCGGGCTTCCGGGCGACCGCATCCAGGTCACCGACGGTGTCCTCTTCATCAATGGCGAGGCGGTCAAGCGCGAGCTGGAGGGCAGTTACGAGCCCGAAGGACGCTACAACCAGGGCGAAGAGGTGCCGGTCTACCGCGAGACCCTGCCCAATGGCGTGACCTACACCACGCTCGACCTCAATCCCAATTCGCCGGGCGACAACACCCGTGAATTCGTGGTGCCTGAAGGCCATTATTTCATGATGGGCGACAATCGCGACAATTCGCAGGACAGCCGATTCGAAGTCGGTTACGTGCCGCTTGAAAACTTCATCGGCCGGGCGACGGTGATCTTCTTCTCGATCGCCAATGATTCCTCGCCGCTGGAAGTGTGGAACTGGCCGAGCGATCTGCGGTTCGACCGGTTCTTCAAATCAGCACAGCGATGAAACGGGCGGCCAAAAAACAGGCGGAGGTTGTTGCACGGGTCCAGGACCGGATCGGCCATGTCTTTGCCAATCCGGTGCGGCTCGAACGGGCCCTGACCCATGCCAGCATGCGCAATCCCGCCGGCGGCAATTACGAGCGGCTCGAGTTTCTCGGTGACAGGGTGCTGGGCCTGTGCGTGGCGGAACTGCTGTTCAACCAGTTCAGCGAGGCCAGCGAAGGCGAGATGTCGGTGCGGCTCAACCAGCTGGTCAGCGCCCAGACCTGCGGCGAGGTTGCCGACGAGCTGGGATTGCACGAATTCATTCGCACCGGCGCGGATGTGAAGAAGATGACCGACAAGCGCATGGCCAATGTGCGCGCCGATGTGGTCGAATCGCTGATTGCGGCGATCTATCTCGATGCCGGTCTGGAGGCTGCGCGCAGCTTCATCCACAAGCACTGGAAGAGCCGTGCGCTGGCCGATGATGCGGCGCGGCGCGATGCCAAGACCGAATTGCAGGAATGGGCCCATGCCCGCTTCGGCGTGACGCCGGTCTACAAGGTCACAGACCGGTCGGGTCCCGACCATGATCCGGTCTTCAAAGTTGATGTGCAGGTTGACGGAACCCAGCCTGCCAGCGGCGAAAGCCGTTCCAAGCGGGCCGCAGAACAGGTTGCGGCGACCGCTCTCCTCGAACGTGAAGGCGTCTGGCAACCCGGCGCAGGAAAAGATGATGACTGATACACCTGAAACACCAGAGACGGACGCAGCTCCGTCTGAACCGCTTGGCCCGACCCGCTCGGGTTTCGTGGCCCTGATCGGCGCGCCCAATGCCGGCAAGTCGACCCTGATGAACCAGCTTGTCGGCGCCAAGGTCTCGATCGTGTCGCACAAGGTGCAGACGACAAGGGCCATTGTCCGCGGCATCGCCATTCACGACCGCACCCAGATCGTCTTCATCGACACGCCGGGCATTTTTACGCCCAAGCGGCGGCTTGACCGGGCGATGGTGTCATCGGCCTGGGGTGGGGCCAAGGATGGCGATCTGGTGCTGGTGATGATCGACGCCGAGCGCGGCATCAGGGGCGACGCCGAAGCGCTGCTCGATTCGCTTGCCGATGTCCGCCACAACAAGATCCTGGTGATCAACAAGATCGACCAGGTCAAGCGCGACACTTTGCTGGCGTTGACGGCGGCCTGCCACGAGAAGGCCAAGTTCGACCAGACCTTCATGATCTCCGCGCTCAACGGATCGGGCTGCAAGGACCTGCTCGACTATCTGGCCAAGACCCTGCCGGAAGGCCCTTGGTACTATCCGGAAGACCAGATTTCGGACCTGCCGATGCGTCAGCTCGCAGCCGAGATCACCCGCGAAAAACTCTATCTGCGGCTGCACCAGGAACTGCCCTACGCCTCCCATGTCGAGACCGAACGCTGGGAAGAGAAAAAGGATGGCTCCGTTCGCATCGAGCAGGTGATCTATGTCGAGCGCGACAGCCAGAAGAAGATCGTGCTTGGTCACAAGGGCGAGACCATCAAGGCCATCGGCCAGGCCGCGCGCAAGGAGATCGCCGAGATCCTCGAGCAGAAGACGCACCTGTTCCTGTTCGTCAAGGTGCGCAGCAACTGGGGCAACGACCCCGAGCGCTACCGCGAGATCGGACTTGAATTTCCGCACTGAGCGGTCAAAGTCACCCGCATGGAATGGCGCGACGAAGGAATCATCCTCGGTCTGAGGAAACATGGCGAGACCTCGGTCATCGCCGAGGTGATGACGCATGCCCATGGCCGGCATATGGGCATTGTGCGCGGCGGCCGCTCCAAGCGGCTGCAGCCGGTGCTGCAGCCCGGAAATTCGGTTGATCTGGTCTGGCGTGCGCGGCTCGACGAGCATCTGGGGCAATACCAGGTCGAACTGCTCAATGGCCGCGCCGGCCGGCTGATGGAAAGTGCGATCGGAGTGCACGGGGTCCAGGCCATGGCGGCGCTGCTGCGGCTGCTGCCCGAGCGCGATTCCCACGCCCGGCTGCATGATGCCTTCGCCATCATTCTCGACAGTCTCGACACGCCGGCACGAGCCGGCGCGCTCTATGTCCGCTTCGAGCTTGCCATTCTGGAGGATCTCGGCTTCGGGCTGGATCTGAGCGCCTGTGCGGCGACCGGGGTTCGTTCGGGGCTGATCTATGTGTCGCCGAAAACCGGCCGCGCGGTGTCTGCCGATGCCGGCGCGCCCCGGGCCGACCGGCTGCTGCCGTTGCCGGGCTTTCTCACCGACCGGTCGATGGCCTGCAGCGATGCCGGCATGCTGGGCCAGGCGTTGCGGCTGACCGGCTATTTTCTCGGCCGGCACGTGTTTGAGCCGCGCGGGGTCGAGCCGCCGATCAGCCGCGAGAGTTTCTGCACCGCGGCTTTGAAGGCGATGCGGCAGGCAGAGCCCGTTCTTTCCCCGATCCAGGAACCGATTGCATGACCGACAAAGCTTCCGCCCACGTCAATGGCCAGTTTACCGGTGTCGTGCCGCTCGATCTGGTGGCAAGGGAAGGCGGGTTGAGTGTGATGCAGGGCATTCTCGACGGCCGTCTGCCGGGTGCGGCGATGGCGAAGACACTGAATTTCTGGCTGAGCAAGGTCGAAGACGGGGCCATCGCCTTTACCGGCGCACCCAATCAGGACCATCTCAACCCGCTGGGCACGATCCATGGCGGCTGGGCCGCGACGATCATGGATTCAGCCCTTGCCTGCGCGGTGATGACAACGCTTGCGCCGGGGGAGGGATACACCACGGTGGAATTCAAGCTCAACCTGACCCGGCCGATCCTGCCCGGCATGGGCGAGCTGGTCTGCGAAGGCCGGGTGGTTCACCGCGGCCGGACGATTGCCACCTCGGAAGCCTATCTGCGCGACGGTTCCGGCAAGCTGCTGGCGCATGGCACCGAAACCTGCGCGATCTTTCCGATCGAAAAACTGATGCGCTGAGCGCACCAAGCGGCGCACACCGTTGACGACATGCTTGAAACCGCGCGGGAGACTCGAAGCCTATTCGGCCGGCGCCAGCACCGGGCGGTCGACCGCCTGTTCCTTGATCGGCCAATGCACGATGGCGGCAAAGATGCCCAGCGCCACGCCCAGCCACCAGACCGGGTTGTAGGAGCCGAAAATATCGTAGAGATAGCCGCCGAGCCAGACACCGAGGAACGAGCCGACCTGGTGGGAGAAGAACACCACGCCGCCGAGCATGCCCAGATGTCGGGTGCCGAACATGATCGCCACCAGCGCATTGGTGGGCGGTACGGTCGACAGCCACAGCAGGCCCATGACGATGGCAAAGATCACCACCGACGTGCCGGTCTGCGGCAGCAGCAGGAAGGCGGTGACGGCGATCGAGCGGCCGAGATAGATCCAGACCAGCGACATGGTCTTGGAATAGCGCTGGCCGATATAGCCCGAGGCCAGAGAGCCGATGATGTTGAAGAATCCGATCAGCGCCAGCGACAGCACCGCATAGGAGCTGTCGATGCCGATATCGCCCAGATAGGCCGGGAAATGGGCGGTGATGAAGGCCACCTGGAAGCCGCAGACGAAGAAGCCCGACACCAGCAGGACATAGCTCTTGTGCCCCAGCGCCTCGCGCAGGGCCTGACCGATCGACTGCTTGTACTGGACGTCCTTTTGCGACCCGGAACTGGAATTGCCGCGCAGCGGGATTGCCAGGAACGGGATGATGAACATCATCGCCGCCATCCAGACCAGCGCTTCCTGCCAGCCATAGGCGTCGATCAGGCCCTGGCTCAGCGGTGCAAAGACGAACATGCCGGCCGAGCCTGCGGCGGTGCCGATGCCAAAGGCCATCGAGCGGCGTTCGGGCGCGACATTGCGGGCAAAGGCAGCCAGCACGATGCCGAAAGAGGCCGAGGCGATGCCGAGCCCGACCAGCACGCCGCCGCCGATATAGAACCAGCCCGGGCTTGGCGCGACCGACATCATGAACAGCCCGCCGGAATAAAGCAGCGAGGACAGCGCCAGGACTTTCCAGGTTCCGAACTTGTCGGCAATGGCGCCGAAGAACGGCTGGCCGAGCCCCCAGAACAGGTTCTGGATCGCCATCGCCAGACCGAAGGTGGTGCGGTCCCAGCCGGTGTCGGCGAGCATGGGCAACTGGAAGAAGCCCATCGCCGAGCGCGGCCCGAAGGACAGCAGCGCGATGGCGCATCCGGCAGTGATGATCAGCCAGGGCAGCGCGGCGCTGGATGCGGCGGGGCGGGATGCGGACATGGGAACTCCTAGAGTGAGCCGCGACTTTAAAAGTTTTCCCGTATTCGACAAGTGCATTTGATTGAAGCGATCAATCAGCGATCTTGATGTTTGGCTGCCGTTAACCGCGAAGGCCGACGGTGATGCCCGGTCTGCAGACCATGGTTGTAGGCCGGGTCAGTCATGTATAGTCGGGGTCATTCTGTTTCGGGATTTCAGCATGTTCTCAATTTTCTGGTTCCTTGTTCTGATTGCGCTGGGCTTGTGGGTCCGGACCGTTGCGCTTGATCAGCGCAGGTTGAGCGCGGAACTGGCATCGCTGCGCCGTGATCTCGACCAGCTTCGATCCCGGGGACCGGCGGATGAGGGCGAGGGCGCAGGGGAAGAGACCGGCGCGCCGGAGGCGGTGGCTGACGATCCTGCCGCGGCGAGTGCCGAGACAGCCGAACCATCCGCCGGTTCGGCAACGGACCTGCCTGCGCCGGGTGAAGCCGCTGCAACCGCGTCACTGGAACCGGCCGTGCGCAAGAGCATGGATCTGGAGAGCCTGATCGGCGGCCGCTGGTCGGCGCTGCTGGGCGGTCTTGCCGTGGCCCTGGGTGTACTGTTCCTGGCGCGCTATTCGATCGAGGCCGGATTGCTGGGGCCACGGGCGCGGATAGCGATGGGTGCAGTGATGTCGGTGGCGCTGTTTGGCGCAGGGGAGATCATGCGCCGCCGCGACCGGCGGGACGCGCTTCCGTCGATGATGAGCGCGGATATCCCGGGCATTCTCACCGGCGCCGGGGCGATTGGCGCCTTTGGCACGATCTATGCGGCCTATGCGCTCTACGGCTTTGTCGGTCCGGTCATCGCCTTTGTCGGGCTGACCGTGCTGGGCATTGCCAGCCTGCTGTTGTCCGCAGTGCACGGGCCGAAACTCGCCGCGCTCGGACTGGTCGGGGCCTATGCCGCTCCGCTGCTGGTCTCGACGCAGGAGCCGAGCCCGGTGGCGTTTGCAGCCCATATCCTGGTGGTGACCGCCGCCGTGATGGGCGTCGCACGGATCCGCAATTGGCGCTGGCTGGCGAGCGGCGGCATCGCAGGCTCGACGATTCTCGCCATGCTGCTGTTGACGGTCGATACCGACACGGCGCGGATCACGCTCTCGGTCCTGATGATCGCCCTGTTTGGCGTTCATGTCGCAAGCCTTGTCGCCGGACGCGCCGAACGGCCGGCGCCGCTGCAGGACCGTCCGGCGGTTCGGCTTGCAATCGGGGCAACGCTTTGCGTCGTGCTGGTCGCGGTGCTGGGCACGCTCATCCGGGACGACCAGATGGTATTGCTGCTGCTGACATCGCTTCTTGCCGCGCTGCTGGTGGCCGCTGCCGGGATCTGGCCGGCAATGTCACCTGTCGCGCCGCTTGCAACGGTGCTGGTCGTGGTGGCGCTGTTGTCCCTGCAACTGGATTTCCCGGTTCTGGCCGGGATCACCTCGGGCCTTGATCTTCGCGACGGGGTAATGGCGGCCGATATTTCCGGCTTTGTGCGCAACAGCCTGCTGCTGGCGGTTCCGTCTTTCCTGCTGGCGGTGTTGCTGGGGCTGCGGGCGGCGGCCACGGCGCCGGCCATGGCCGGGCGCCTGGCGCTGGCCGCGATGAGCATAGCGGTGCTGACCATGACGGCGATCTACCTGTCGGTTGCTCCGTTTGAAACCCATATCGCCAGCGGGCTGGCGGCGCTGGCGCTGGCGGCGCTGATGGTTGGGCTGACCGAGACCTTCTGTCGTGCCCGGCCGGACGACTGGTCGGCGCCGGCGCCGGCATGGCTGGCCGTGGGTGCCGTGGCGCTTGCCGGGCTCGCGGTTGCCATCCTGCTCACGCGGCAATGGATGCCGGTCGGCTTTGCGGTGACGGCTGCCGGTGCTTGCCAGATCCATGGCAAACGGCCGGTCCCGGCGCTTGGCTGGCTTGCGGTGGCTCTGGCGATGCTGGCATCGGCCGGGCTCTATTTCAACGCGCCATTTGCCGCCGATGCCATCGGAACGACACCGCTGTTCAACCTGCTGATCGTGATCATCGCCCTGCCGGCGGCTTTGCTGGTCTGGGGCGGCCTGGCCTTGCGCCGATCCGGTGGGCGCCGGCCTGGCGAACTGGTCATCGCCTTCGGCCTGGCTCTGGCAGCCCTGTTCGTGGCGCTCGAACTGCGGCACTTCATTGCCGGTGGCGACATTGTCGGCGCGCCATTCGGCCTGATCGACATGGCGACCCAGTCGATGGCGGCCCTGGGCTTTTCCATCGGTCTTCAACTGGCCTCGCGCCGCAGCGATGCAGGGGTATTCCGGCTGGCCTCGCTTGGCGTCGGGGCCTTGGGAATACTGGCGATGGTGCTTGGCCTGGTCGTGGCCTTCAATCCCTTCTTCACCAACGCCGCGCTCGGCCAAGGACGGGTGTTCAATCTGCTGCTGCCCGGTTACCTGCTCCCCGGTCTGCTGGCCGGGCTGACCGGCTATCTGGCTTCGGCATCGCGGCCGAACTGGTACCGGATCGGCTATGGCGCGACCGGCGCGGTGTTGCTGTTCATCTATGTGTCGCTGATGGTCCGGCATGGCTTCCAGGGCGAGAAGGTCGGATTTTTCCGCACCACATCCGACGCTGAAATCTGGTCCTATTCGGTGGCGTGGTTGTTGATGGGCGGTTGCGTGCTGGCGCTGGGGCTGATCTTCCGCTCGGTGCCGCTGCGGGCGGCGTCGGCAGCGGTGATCCTGCTGACGGTCGCAAAGGTCTTTCTCATCGACATGTCGGCGCTGACCGGCGCCTTGCGGGCCTTCTCCTTCATCGGCCTGGGCCTGTCCTTGATGGTGATCGGCCGGTTCTACCAGCGGGTGCTGTTGCGCACCGGCAACCGGTCAGATCCAGGCGCCTGAAAACGGCCTTTGTTGACAGCGGTCCCGGCTGCGGGAATGCTTGCCGGGTTGTGATCTGGTGGGAGGCGAAGCCATGAAGCAGGGAATCTATGCGGGGGCGATGGCGATTGCGCTGATCCTGGGATCGATCTCAAATGCGAGTGCGGACGATTTTGACCCCGACCGGGGCACGTTCGATCCGGCGATACAATTTGTCATAACGCCTTATGGTTCAATTCTCGGCGACCCGGCGCAGGTGACCGATCTTTCCACCGACCGTATCGGCTTCACCTATTGCTCGACGGTTCCCGACAAGGACCGCGGGCTGTTGCTGATGGCCTCGGTGATGGTTCCGGCGCAGGACGGTGCCGATGGCGGCGGCCATGCGATGATGATGACGGTAGACCAGGCGCGCAATTTCATCGCCCATCTGCGCAAGGGGCGTGAGTGGGCCACGGTGGCGGCGGAGAACAAGGTCGGACTGTTTTCCAAGCCGATCGGCGATGTGATCGGGACTGAAGGCGAGGCGGAGCACCTGTCGATCATCTTCGTCTCCGACGCGCAGAGCAATGGCTCGGTGCGGATCGACCATGTGCTGGGTGGCGTCACCAAGGCCTTCGGCCTGGGCCTCAATCCGGCGCAGAAATATGCTGCGCAAGCCGGGTACGCGCTCGAAACAGCACTTGCCCAGACCCCGGATGCAGCACCGGCGGAAGACGCGGCAAAGAGCAAGCTTTTCGAGTGAGCCGGGGCTGACCGGGCATGATTGCCAGGCGTGGCTCGCTTGCAATCATGCCGGCAAAGGCCTATGTGAGTGGTTCCCCGGCATTGCCGGTTTCTTTTTGACCATAATTATGCTCAAATTGAGCATAATAGGATGACAGGAGGGTTTGCCATGACCCGGTTGCACACAGAAGCTGCCACCCAGACCGCACCACGGATCCAGAGTGCCGCGGAACGGTTCGGCGTAATGGATCGTCCGGAGCTGAAATACACCCCGGCGGTGGCGCGCGAGACGGCGCATCTGTATGAGCGCGTGCGCAATCACATTCCGGAAATCGAATGGCCGGTCTATGCGCCCTATGTGCATGCGATCAACCGGATCAAGAAGGAACGCGGTGCCGCGATACTGGCGCACAACTACCAGACGCCGGACATCTTTCACTGTGTTGCCGATATCGCTGGCGATTCGCTGCAGCTGGCGCGCGAGGCGTCGCTGGTCGATGAGCAGATCATCATCCAGTGCGGCGTGCATTTCATGGCTGAGACCTCGAAGCTCCTCAACATGGACAAGACCGTGCTGATCCCGGACGCCAAGGCCGGATGCTCGCTGTCGGATTCTATCACCGGGGCCGATGTGCGGCTGTTGAAGGAACGCTATCCCGGCGTGCCGGTGGTGACTTACGTCAACACCTCTGCCGATGTGAAGGCCGAGACCGATGTGTGCTGCACCTCGTCCAATGCCGTGGCGGTTTGCGAAAGCTTCGAATCCGACACGATCCTGTGCATTCCGGACGAATATCTGGCGATGAATGTCGCCAAGCAGACAAGCAAGAAGATCCTGACCTGGAAGGGCCATTGCGAAGTGCATGAGCGCTTCACCGCCGAAGAGCTGCTGGCCTACAAGGAAGCTGATCCGACCATCGAGATCATCGGCCATCCGGAATGCCACCCGGACGTGATCGCGGTGTGCGACTATTCCGGGTCGACCGCCGGCATGATCAATTATGTCAAGGATACGCGACCGCCGCGGGTGCTGCTGGTGACCGAATGCTCGATGGCATCCAATATCGAGAGCGAAGTCGAGGGTGTCGAATTCATCAAGCCGTGCAATCTGTGCCCGCACATGAAGCGGATCACGCTGCCCAAGATCCTCGACAGCCTGCTCTACATGACCGAGGAGGTCGTGGTCGATCCGGCCATTGCCGGCCGTGCCCGGCTGGCGGTCGAGCGGATGATCAATCTGAAGAACTGACGTCTGGGTGCCGCGCCGGAGTTCCGGTTGCCGCCAGCAAGGAGCCTGCCATGACGTCGACTGCCATTGCCATCCATCAGCCGCAAGCGGTCAAGCGGTCCGATGAGGTCGTCATCATCGGCGGGGGGCTTGCCGGCCTGTTCTGCGCGCTGAAACTGGCGCCCAAGGCGGTGACCGTGCTGGCCGCGGCCCCCATCGGCCGCGGCGCCTCGTCGGCCTGGGCGCAGGCCGGCATTGCCGCCGCCGTCGGACCCGGCGACACCATCGAAAGCCACGTCCATGACACCATCGTTGCCGGCGACGGCATTGTCGATGAGGCGGTCATCCGCGCCATGGCCACGGAAGCCTCGGAGCGGATCCTTGATCTGCTCGGCTATGGCGTGCCGTTCGACCGCGATCTTGAGGGCCATCTGGCCGTCAGCCGCGAGGCGGCGCATTCGGAAAGCCGCATTGTCCGGGTCAAGGGCGACATGGCCGGCCGCGCCATCATGGAGGCGCTGGTCGCCTCAGTGCGCAACACGCCGTCGATCAGGGTGCTGGAAGGCTATGTGGTCGAGGATCTGATCCTCGAGGACGGCCGGGTGACCGGCGTCGTCGCGCGTGACAAGGCCGGCAGCGGCGAAGAATTGCACCGGATCACCGGCTCGAATGTGGTGATGGCCACCGGCGGCATCGGCCACCTCTACGAGGTGACGACCAATCCGACCGAGGCGCGCGGCGGCGGCATCGGCATGGCGGCACGCGCCGGCGCCCGGCTGGCCGACATGGAATTCGTCCAGTTCCACCCCACCGCGATCAATGTCGGCAAGGACCCGGCGCCGCTTGCAACGGAAGCGCTGCGCGGCCATGGCGCGACGCTGCACAATTCCGCCGGCGAGCGTTTCATGCTGCCGCTGCACGCCGACGCCGAACTTGCGCCGCGCGATGTGGTGGCGCGGGGTATCTTTGCCGAGGTCAAGGCGGGCAGGGGCGCGTTTCTCGATTGCCGTACGGCAGTGGATGATTTCGCGGCGGAATTTCCCACCGTGTTCGGCTATTGCCAGGAAGCAGGCATCGATCCGGCCAGGGAGATGATCCCGGTGATCCCGGCAGCGCATTATTTCATGGGCGGGATCTGGACCGACATCAATGGCCGCTCGTCGCTGCCGGGCTTCTGGGCCTGCGGCGAGTGCACCTCGACCGGTGCACATGGCGCCAACCGGCTGGCCTCGAACTCGCTTCTGGAAGCGGTGGTGTTTTCCGCCCGCATCGCCGAAGCGCTGAAGGCCGAAATCAAGCCCGACGCGCCCGCCAACTGGCAGGACGGGTCGGTGACGACGACCGAATACATCACCGAAAACGACCACCCCAACATGGTGGCCTTGCGCCAGGTGATGAGCGCGCATCTGGGTGTGCTGCGTGACGGAGAAGGCATGCGCGAGGCGCTCGACAAGATCCTCGAGCTTGCCCGCAACAGCCATTCCGTCCGTTTCGACAATGTCATCACCACGGCCAAGCTGATCGCGGTCTGCGCGCTCAATCGCAGCGAAAGCCGAGGCGGGCATTTCCGCATCGATTACCCGGAGGAAGAGCTGGCCTGGAAACGGCGGACGCTGCTGACGCTCGGACAGGCCCATTCCATCATTCCCGACCTTCTGGAGAGCTGAGCCATGACCACCCCCTTCCTTCCCGAATTGCCGCAGCTGATGGTCGAGGACCAGGTGCGCGCAGCCCTGCTTGAAGATCTGGGCCGCGCCGGCGACATCACCACCAATGCCACGATCGGCCCGGACAGGCAGGCCACAGCCGAAATGAACAGCCGCGAGGCCGGCGTCATCTCCGGATTGCCGCTGGCTGCGGCCGCGTTCCGGCTGATCAATCCGGCGATTCGCTTCGAGGCACTGGTTGCCGACGGCGCGCGGGTCGAACCCGGCGCGCGGATCGCGCACATCTCCGGCCCGGCGCGCGGTTTGCTGTCGGCCGAGCGGGTGGCGCTCAATTACATGATGCATCTGTCGGGCATCGCCACCCACACGGCACGCTTTGCCGACGCCATCGCCCATACCAGCGCCAAGGTCACCTGCACGCGCAAGACCATTCCGGGACTGCGTGCGGTGGAAAAATACGCCGTGCGCTGCGGTGGCGGTTCCTCGCACCGCTATGGTCTTGATGACGCGATCCTGATCAAGGACAACCACATCGCCGTGGCCGGCGGCATCGAGCAGGCGCTGAAGGCGGCGAAGGCCTTTGCCGGCCATCTTGTCCGGGTCGAGATCGAGGTCGACACGCTCGACCAGCTCGAAACCGTGCTCAAGCATGGCGCTGATGCCTGCCTCCTGGACAATATGGGCCCCGACATGCTGGGCCAGGCGGTCGAGATGGCCCAGTGGCAGGATCACGCTGGAAGCGTCGGGCAATGTCGCGCTCGACACTATCCGGGCCATCGCCGAGACCGGCGTCGACTATATCTCGACTTCGAAGATCACCATGGCGGCCCCGACGCTGGACATCGGACTGGATATGACGATCGGCTAGAACCGACCTTTATTGCGGCCCGTAGAAAGAGCGCCACATACGGTCGGCCTTGGTGTTGATCCGCTTGCCATTCTCATCGAAAAGCATTTCATCCTGGAGAGCCTTTCCAACCGCTTCGCCGACAATAGACCCGCCGGCGCCTGCCGCGATGACACCTGCAATGGCAATCCATCCAACCGGTGTGCCGACCAGTGCGACGGCCACGGCAGTGGCTGCGGCAGCACCGACAAAACCTGACACCTCGTCAAGAAGAATGGTGGTTCGCTCATGGTTGGAGGAGGCGAGATGGATACTTGCGCCGGCCTCCGCCAGGGAGGCAACCTTGAGGATGACAAATCCAGATTTGGCAACCTTGGTGATACGGGTGGCCTGATCGGCCTGTTTCAGGATGGCTTGCGGTCGTATGGGCGCATTGGGGCGGATACGGAGGATCTGCCCGGGGCTTTTGCCCGGATTGATCAACTGATGAAGCGGTCCGATCTTGTAGGACACGTTCTTCACATTGACCGAGCGCCGGTAATTGTACTGATTGGTGGTGATCGTGCCGGATTCCTTCCGGTAGTATTCGAGTGCGATGTTGCGCATATCCGGAATGGCATTTTCAACCGATTTCCCGACAAACTCGACAAATCCCTGGCCCGCTTCCGCACCGGCCTTGTGAAAATCGATGCTGCTGAGAAAATCACGGGCTACGGGCCCAAGGCTTGAAAGCCCGCCGCTGACAACCGAGCAGGCCTGCACTATGGGAAGCTGGGTGGCCGGAAGCGCGGAGCCGGCGGCCATGTGCGAGGGGCCGAATTCGGGCAACATGATTACCTGGTTGGGGAAAATCATGTTGATGTTCTTGATGGTGGGATTGTTTTGCACAACGAGCGAGACAAGAGCCTCGCGGTCACGCTGAAACGCAGCATTTCCGTAATGATTACGCAAGATCACGTTCAACTGATCATTGCGTTTGACGGTGTAAAATGCGTATCCCATGACTGTGTCCCCCAACTACATGCCGGTATTTAACAACCGGAACGCCTACTCTTCAAGGGATTGCCGAAAACATCAGTATTCGCCGTTCAATGGTGTCTTGCTGCATGGGTGCGTTAGGACAGGCTGGACCCGGGGGCGGGGACCAGATGGAGTTGGCGCGCACGCACGGCTTGGTGCACCGGACATCGCGATGATAAGAACTCGCTCTTCGGCATCACCGGCATTGAACGAGCAAGATCTCCACCGTTTGTCATGTCATAAGTTGTTTCAAACCAACCTGTTAGACGAGCCGGTTGCCGGATTGATTCCGCTGCGGCGTTGCCTTCGAGCTCCGCGCTTGGCGCGCAGGCTCCTGCTCGCCCGCCAACAGATCCGGGGCGCCCTTGCAAGGACGCCCCGAAGCATGTCCGTGCCGGATCAGTGCGCGCGGTCGGGAATGATCCAGATGTAATCGGTGAGCGATGCGCCCTTGAAGCATTCGCTGTCGGGCGTCAGCGATGTCAGCAAGCCGAAACATTGCGGGGTCTGGTATCCGGTGTTGCCGGTGCCGGCGCGCACATGGCAGTTCCGGCAGCTGGTCGCAATCGGATGGGTGACGCCCTCGATATAGGGATTGACCGCCTTTTCGAGATTGCCCTGCGCGTCGGGCGCAAAGGCATAGGCGTCGGTCATCAGGTAATGTTTCCACGGCCCCACGGCTTCGGGCAACTCCGGACGGTTGGCCGCATAGGGGCCCTTGTCGGGGGTCTGCGACCACCAGACGCTCTGCAGGGTCCAGCTTTCGATTTCCTTGGTGTTGACGTGGGCGGCGACCGTTACCAGGTAGTCGCCGACGCCAAAGGGCTCGTCATAGAGCCAGATGCTGGCGGCATTGAGGATGGCCTTGTCCGCGTCGCTGAACAGCTCCCAATCTTTGTCGGTGACGCGGTGGTGGTAGAATCTGTCGATCGAGGCGACCGTGGCCGTCTTGGTCTGGGGCGGAATGGTTGCCCCTTCATTGGTTTTCACGCCGAAGAGATAGGTCACTTCCACCTGTTCCCCGTCGCGCGTGTTGCTCGGATCAATGGCAACGACCGAGTTCCACAGTTCATAGCCGGCATAGCCTGCGTAGAAATCCGGAAAATTCTCATTCCAGACCGGGAGCGGGGTCAGGCCATCGGCCTTGGCCGGCCAGTACATGTGTTTTGTCGAGACATATTTGCGCGGAAGCTCGATGTTTTCGTTGTCTTTGAGTGCGTTTTCCAGCGTCTTTTTCAGATAGAGCTTCTCGCTGCGAATGGCGTCGTAGCCTTCCTGTGACAGGCTTTCGGTCGCGATCAATATATCGCCATTGTTGACGAAATAGGTGCCGTCATTGACCGAATAGCTGCCTCCGGTTCCCTTGGTGACACCGTCCGGATAGGTCCGGATGACATAGGTCGGGACCTGGTATTGCGGTTGCGGCGTGTTGACTTCGTCGCCGGCTCCGTCGGAGACGGGCAGGCGGGAATGGCCCGCCTGAGACGGTATCCGCCGAGCCGGGCGGCTTTTCGGACCCGGGGCGCCGTTTTCCTGGGCGAAGGCCTGGTGGGAGGTTTGCCAGCTGAACCAGATCGGCCAGGAATTTTCGTCCTTTGTCAGCGGCTGCATCATGCCGGCCCAGAGGTTCCAGGAATGGTTGCGCACAAAGGCGCGGTCTCCGGCCTGAACCGCGGCATCAAGCTCCTTGTTTTCCTGGAAATAGCGATACAGCGCCGAGATCGGTTCATAGGCCGGGCGCGTATCCTGCGCGATGGCTGCGGTGGATGCGATGGCAAGTCCAAGCCCTGCGGTCAAGATCGTCCATGCAACGGAACAGTTCCTCGTCATGCCATTCCCCTTGTTTTCAAACGGATCAGCAGAGCTTGATTGTATATCTTCCAGCTTTGCCGATCGCTGCAATCACCTTGTGTATATATTTGAAATATTACGTCATGGCCTGAGTGAATACAACAGGGATTGCTGTGGGTGATCATCTGGCTTTGTTTTTACATGCAAACTCTGTTTCGCGGTGAAATATTGGTAAATCGCGGCCGGATAGTTTTCTGTTGTTGTGTTGCTTTGATCCAGCCGAGCAATGATTCGGTAGTCCGCAGCCTGTCCATCCGGTTCCGTCGAATGATCGAGGCCGCACAGACGCTGGCTCCGTGGCCGCGATGCCGGCGGTCTATCCCCTGCCGCCCAGGCGCAGGCCGGGGGCGGGGCGCTCTTCGAGGATCTTGGCGCGGAACCTGTAAAGCGCTGCGGGACGGCCGCCGGTGGCGGAGCTGGCCGCCCCTGTGGGTTCGACCAGTTCGGCGCCCTCGACCAGTCTGCGGAAATTCTGCTTGTGCAGGTGCCGGCCCGAAATCGCCTCTACCGTGGTCTGCAACTGGGTCAGGGTGAAATCGGGCGGCATCAGCTCGAATATCACCGGGCGGTACTTGATCTTGGCCCTGAGCCGCTGCACGGCCGTGGCGGCGATGCGGCGATGGTCAAAGCGCATGGCGCGGCCGAGCGGAACGGTCAGGCCGGTGGAGCTTACGCGCTGGTCGGCCACGGCCTCGGCCAGCAGCCCGGCCTCGTAGAGCAGCTCATAGCGGTCGAGCACGCGCTCTTCATCCCAGGGGAAATCATTGAGCCCGAAGGCCAGCCGGATGCGGGCCATGCGGCTGGGATTTTGCGGATTGGCGATCTTTTCTCCCGCCCAGGGCAACAGCCGCGGCAAAATGGCGGCGTCGAGCATCCCGGGGCGGCCGTCGCGCCAGTCTTCCCAGGGAAACAGCTCGTACCAGTCGCGCCAGCGGGCGCCGGTGGCGTGCAGCGCTTCGGGATTTTCCGCATCGGCCCGGGTCAAGGCGAGGTAGCCGACCGAGACCATATGCGGTCCGTCGCCATGGCCGGCATCATCGCTGCGCATCTGGCGTCCGCGGTCGCCAAAGGTGTAGAGCTGTTCGACATAGCCCAGATTGAGCGCGGTCTGGCTTTCTACGCTTGCGCGCAGGCTGGCCTCGAAAGTTCGGTGGCGGGCCGGGTCGAACGGGCCGAATGGCAGCCCGTCGGCCGGGCCGTGACCGGGAGAGGCCGGCACCGCGAGGATGCTCGGCGTGTGGTTGGTGACCGCGACGATTGCCGCGTTGAGCCCGATCCGCAACGGAGGAATGTCGTCCATGTCCGGGAAGCTGGGCTGCATGGTGTGCTCAGCCCATCTTCTTGCGCCGGTGGGGCGTGGCAGGCGGAACGTCTTCACCGGGCCGGATGGCGAAGCAGAAGCGGCTGCCCTCATAGGCATCGGCGCCCCGGCCGATCGACTTGATCGCCGTCACCAGCCGTCCGCCGCGGCCAAGCATCGCGTCGCCGATTTCGATGAGCCTGGCATTGGGCGTAACGAAGCGGGAGGCTGCGCGCAATCGTTGCGCCAGTGCCATCTCGTCCTGATCGGGTTCAATCGCCAGTGCGGTGATGGCGGCCGCGGCGGGCGAGCGGGAAATCCCCAGCCAGCAATGCACCACCAGCGGGGCGGTCTGATCCCAGCTGCGGGCGAAGTCTATCAACTGGTCGACATGGGCTTCACCCGGGGCGGTGAGCCCGGGGCGGACAATGGAAATGTCATTGAGGCCGAGCCTGAGATGCCGGGCCTGGTCGATCACCGCAGGGCGGTGAAAATCCTGGTTCTCGGCGAGCAGGCTGACCATTTCGCGGGCGCCGTGGAGCACGGCGGATTCGGCGATCTGGTTGAGACGGCAGACGATGAGATAGGACATGGCTCAGCTCCCTCCGGCGCGGCGCAGCGCCTCGATCGCCTCGAAACGGGCGAGAAACTGCGTCTCGATTTCGGCTGCGGGCCGCGGCGGCACATCGAGCATGTCGCGGTTGATGTCGCGCGGCGAGCCGAAAAAGGCCCGCGCCTCGGCGTCGCCAAAGCCGGCGAGTTCCGTTGCCTCGAAATAGGCGGCAATCCGGTCTGCCCGCTTGATCAGCGCCTTGACGGATTTGGGCGTGACGGGCGGAAGCCCGAAGCGGATATGGATGGCGGCCTCCAGCCTGGCTTCCACCGTCTTGTAGCCGCCGCCGACCACCGCCTTGAATGGTGAGATCATGTCGCCGATGACATATTCGGGCGCGTCATGCAGCAAAGCCATTTGCAAGGTCGGGGGCGAGGCATCGGTCAGCCGGCCGACGATGGCCTCGACCATCAGCGAATGCTGGGCCACGGAGAAGGCATGGTCGCCGCGGGTCTGGCCGTTCCAGCGCGCCACCCGGGCCAATCCTTGCGCAATATCGGAAATCTCGACATCCAGCGGCGAGGGGTCGAGCAGATCGAGCCTGCGGCCCGAGAGCATGCGCTGCCAGGCGCGGGGGGCTTTTTCGGAACTCGCCACGGCTTATGCGTCCGGCGCAGGGCTGGCAAAGGAGAGGCCACTCCACGCGGGCAGCTCAAGCGTCACCGGCGTGCCACCAGCAGTCAGCGGGATGTTGTCGGCGAGCGCATCGGCGACCCGGTCGGTGCGGACCATGGCAAGGCCTGTCTTGCCGGCGGTGGAGCCGAGGCTGCCGACTGTCTTTTCGCCCGCCAGAATGTTGATGCCGTCGCCGTCCGCAGGCGCCTGCGGCAGGTCGGTCTCGGCGGTGACGATCGCCACCCGCCGCCGCGCGGTGCCGCGGTGATGCATGCGCGACACCACTTCCTGGCCGACATAGCAGCCCTTGCGGAAATCCACGCCGTCATTCTTGTCCATCATGGCGTCATGCGGGAAAATGTCGGACAGGGCGAAATCGGCGCCGGATTCGGCAATGCCGTGGCTGATTCGCATGGTTTCCCAGTCCGGCCGTTCCGCATCGAGAACCGCGCCGCTGCCATAGAGCCGCCACACCCCGGCAGCTTCCGGAAACCGCGTGTCGGCAAGCGCGCCGACCGGGGCATTGCCATCCCAGCCGGCAATCACCGGCGTATCGGCACTCTTTTCGAGCGTGACGGCGGCGCGCAGCTTGTAGAGCGTCAGCCGACGGACAAAATCATCGGCGATTTCGGTGCGGATATCGCAGTTGAAACCGGTCTCGCCGGATTTCGAGATCAGGAAATCGAACAGGATCTTGCCTTGCGGTGTCAGCAATGCTGCGGGCCTGGCCTGTCCATCCGGCAGCGCGTCGATATTGGCAGTGATCAGGTTTTGCAGAAAATGACCGGCATCGGCGCCATCCACGCGCACGAGAATCCGGTCGGCAAGGACGAGGGCTGGCACAGCGCGGCACTCCGGTTTGGTCGGCAACAAGAACTGGTGAACAGGTAGGCGGTCGCGGCGCTTCGGGCAAGGGTGGAAGCGAAGATCGGAGGATCAGTCTCCGGCCACGAAGAACCGCCACTCGCCATCCGGCGAGATGCCTGCCCGGTAGAAATTGTAGCCGCCATAGGCTTTCATGTCCTCGACGTCGCCGGCGGTGACAATGCGCAGCAGCTCGACCTGCTGCGGCGGCGTCAGCCCGTCGAGCGGCAGGGCGGCGAAATAGGGCCAGATATAGGTTTCATTGGCGTCGCCGGCATCGATCCGGACAAAGCCGGTGTTGAGCAGGTCGATGAGAATTGCCAGGATTTCCTGGCCTTCTCCGTCGCCCGAGATCGATCGCAGATAGGCGACCGGATCGGCCTCGATTTCACCGAATGACAACTGGGTCGCGGTGGGGCCGGTGCCGAGCAGCGGCCTGAGATTCTCGATTTCGCCGGTGGCGGCCGCATCCAGCATCAACTGGCGCATGCGCCGGGCCGGTTCGGGCAATTGCGTGAAGTCGGTGAGAATTTCGACCGGGGGGAGTTCTTCGGTCACGCCGGCCTCGGATGCCGGTTCGCCGGACTGGGGCGTTGTGCGGATGACTGGTCCCGGTTCGGGCAGGCCGCCATCCAGTCCGGTCTGGGGTTCGTCAAGCGGCGGCAGCGGCGCTCCCTGCTCGACCTCTTCCGAGGGAGGCTGGGCCGGTGCGAGCTCGCTCAGTGACAGCGCCGGGCCTGTGGACACGACCACAAAAAGCGCAACTGACAGGGCTGCGATGTCCTTCAATCTGCCGGTTTCAAACCCGCTGTTGCGCCTGTCGCCCACCTGTCTCCCCGCCGATAATCCTATTGAAGCACTCGGCCGGGAGAAAATTCACCGGCGAGAATGCGCTCGCGCAGCGAGTCGACCAGAGCTTCAGCCTGATCTTCGCCCAATGCCCGGACGGTTTCGCGAATCGCCGTGATCATGGCTGCGTCGGCGATGATTTCGGGCTCGATGCCGTCTGCCGTGCTTTCGGCCCAGGCGTCATGCTGCAGTTCCATCGCCACCTGGAGCTTTTCCTGGATGATCAGATCATCGAGTTCATCGGGCGTATGCGGTGTCTGATGTGTCATGCGGACCAACTTTTACTTACCATCTTGTTAACACCGTAACATGCCTTGATGCGTTTCGGCACGGGGCTGCGACGATATCGGTTAACAAATCCTCAATTTCCGTAGCGCGCCACGATTTCTGTGACAAGTGTTGCTCCTTCGCGACGGTAACGTTCCTCGGCAACAAGGGCGGCATCGGTGCAGACTGTGTAAACCGAGGCGAAAGCGCGAAATCCGCGGTTGTAGCCGGCGGTGAGTTGCTCGCGCCGATTCTCTTCGCCCGCCGTCTCGCTGTCGAGCAGCTTCTGCATGGTTTCGCGCCAGCCGGTCTCGCCCTCGGCATTGCACAGATTGCGCAGATACTGCACCGAGCCGAGAATTTCGGCCAGACGCAGCAGCCTTGCTTCATAGGGTGGAGGCGGCTGATCGGGTTCGGTCTCCGCCAGGTCCTCGTCTGCAATCTCCGCGGCCGTCTGCGCCCACAGCTGGTGTGGGCCAGGGGCAAATGCCAGGGGCAGCACGATGGTCAGAATCTGGGCGAAGCGGGGTGACATGGATGTCCCTTACACCAAGACATCGCGCGATGAAATCGCGAATCAGGTGCCGTGGTTATTGCATGATCTCGGTCTGCGGCAGGAACGCCTTCACGACGAAGGCGAAGGTCAGTTCATGCGCCAGATCCATGCCATTGCGGGTCACCGTGACGCCGCCGATCTCGCGGCCCTCATCGATGGCAGCCGTATCGAGCACCGAGCGGACGCCCGGCACCCAGGTGATTTCAACCCCGTCGAGATCCACCGACCCGTCGCGGTGCAGCCTGTCGAGCGATACGGCCAGCGGAGCGGGCGCATCGCGCACCACCACGACATAGGCAAGCGGCGCGATGCCGTCGGGCATGGTGCCGCGATAGAGAAACGGAACCGCGGAACTGTCATAGCCGGCATAGGGGTTCTTGCCATAGGCGCGCAGGCCGGGATTGCCGGGCGCCAGAACCTCGCCGCCGGGGTGACGGGCGCGGAAATTCTGCCAGGAATCGAGCCGTGACGGGATCACGTCCAGCCTGGTTCCTGTGCGCGACCCGGCAATGGCTTCACCGGTGAATTGCTGCCACCAGCTCTCGGTGTCGCGGTCATACATGATGAGATCGGAATTGCGCAGCTTGCCGGTGGTGCCGAATGTCGTCACCGCGCCGGCGATGGTGCGGTCAAAGACGATGGCCGCATTGCACAGCGGGCAATAGGTCACCGCAATCGGCCGTCCGGCCAGGGTGTCGTTGACGATCTCGTGCCAGATCATGATGCTGAGCGGATAGGCCCGGGCCTGACCGTCGATGACAACCGACATCACCGGTTCCTTGTCATCCAGCCCGGCCGTTTGCGAAACCGGCAGGAAGATCGGCTCATCGATCGGCGGGATGCCGTCGCGCGGCGGTCCGCCGGACATGATCTCGGCAAGATCGATGGCGGTTTTGGAAAAATCGGTGCGCCAGCCCTCGCGCTGCCACAGCTCCGGATTGGCGGTGGCGCTGATGGTCGAGGCGGCAAGGCCAAGACCTGCGAGCAGCGCCATGACGATGATGCCTGACAGATAAGCATGTCCGGCGCTTGCCGGTCGGGGAGAGGCGAAGGGCTGCATCGCCCCACTCTGCGCCAGGAGGCGGACCCGGCGCCAATCAAGCCCGGTCACATTGCGGTGAGGCCGGGCCTGAAGGTGGTTCTGAGGCGCCGGGTGAAGCGGGAGCCGCGCAGCGGCCGGCTCAGGCCTTCAGTTCCGAGGCCAGCCGGGAAATCTGGTCGGCGCCGATGCCGCAGCAGCCGCCGACCAGAGTGGCACCGGCTGCAACCCAGGTCCGGGCGTAAGCAAGATAGCCGTCGCCGGAAAGCTCCTCGCGCATGCCGCTGAGGCCTTCATTGGCCTTCTCGCCGTCGGTCTCTTCTTCAAAGGCATTGGCGTAGACGCCGATGGCGATGTCGACGCCCAAGCGCGCAAACACCGCGGCGGCGGTGCGGATCGCCGGCTCCATCACTTCGGGCTTGCTGCAATTGAACAAAAGCGTCGCGACGCCCGCGCCGGCTGCCCATTCCGCAGCAGCCGTCACGCTTTCGCCCGAGCGCAGCGCCGGTTCGCCGGTCCTTTCGGCAGTCGTCGCATCGGCTAGCGTGAACGACACCCAGAGCGGCTTGCCTGTGGATTCCGTGGCCACACGCACCGCCTCGGCCTCGGCGATCAGGCTGAGCGTTTCGGCCTGCCAGATGTCGACATGCGGCGCGAGGTTTTCGACGAGCACCGAGAGATAGTCCTGCACCCGGGCGGGATCGAAATTGTCCGGCTCGTAGGAGCCGAAGATCGGCGGCAGGCCGCCGCCGACCAGCACTTTGCCGCGGGTTTCGGCGTCCGCCGCCTCGCGCGCCAGCCGGCCCGACCTGGCAATCAGCTCGGCGCCATCGTCACGGAACCGGTCGTCGCCAATGTGGAAGGGCACCAGCGCATAGCTGTTGGTGGTGATGACGTCGGCGCCGGCGGCGATGAATTCGGCATGCACCTGGCGCACGATGTCGGGCGTTTCGATCAATGCGAGTGCCGACCATTCCGGCTGCACCAGCCGGGCGCCCAGCCGCATCAGTTCGCGGCTCATGCCGCCATCGAGGATACGTATTGTGCCGGTCATGGGCCGATCTCCATTGTTGCCGCCGCGAGGCGGGTGATCACCTGGTTTCCGGGCCGGGGTAATCGCAACCGGGCGACAAGGCAACCGTTCCTGACGCCTCAGCAGGCGTTCACCGCACCTGCGGCGTGTCGTCCTGGTCCCGTGGCCGGGCCATGGCCGCCAGCATGTCGATGCACTCGACCATGCTTTGGGGCGCATGCAGGCTGCGGATCTCCTCAGGGCTGAACCAGCCGACGGCCTTGGCATCGTCAAGCGCCTGCGGCTCGCCGCCGGGATCATCGGCGACAAACACCGTGAGCAGAAAATGCGCGGCCACGCTGCCATCGGGCTGGCGCGAGGGCAGGTCGAAGGTGGCGAAGGGGCGGGGATTGCTGGCCTTGAGCCCGGTCTCCTCCTCGAGTTCGCGCAGGGCCGCGGTTTCCAGCGCTTCGCCGGGATCGACCCGGCCGCCGGGAAAGGCGTACATGTTCTGCGCCGGCGGGTTGGCGCGCAGCACCAGCAGATATCTGCCGTCGCGCTCGAGCGCCACCGAGACCGCCAGTGCCGGACCGGTTGCGACGTCATCTGCCTGAGTTGCCATTGCTTGACCCTGTCCCTGTCCTGCGTCATGGATTGGCAATGTGTGGACGTTTTTCATTAACAGCAACCCCGCAAGAGGTGCAGGAACTGTTCGGGCTCGAGGAAATCGAGGATTTCCCGCCGCGCTACAATATTGCCCCAACACAGCCGATCCTGATCATTGCCGGCGACCGCCGCCGCGCCGAGGGCGATAACCGCACCGACCGCAGGGCGCTCTTGGCGCGCTGGGGCTTTTTGCCGGGCTGGGTCAAGGATCCGGCCGATTTTCCGCTGCTGATCAATGCAAGGTCCGAGACCGCCGCCGAAAAAGCCTCGTTCCGTGCCGCCATGCGGCACCGCCGGGTGCTGATCGCGGCTTCTGGATTTTATGAATGGCACCGGCCGGGCAAGGATTCTGAAACAGAAATCCACGCCCTACTGGATCAAGCCCAGAAATGGCGAGATCGTTGCCTTTGGCGGTTTGCTTGAGACCTATATGAGCGCCGACGGGGCGGAGATCGACACCGCGGCTGTGCTGACAACAGGGCCAAACGCGGAAATCGCGCCAATTCACAACCGGATGCCGGTGGTGATCCGCCCGGAGGATTTCTCCCGCTGGCTCGACTGCCTCAACCAGGAACCGCGGCATGTGAACGACCTGATGGCGCCGGCGCCGGATGATTTTTTCGAGGCGATCCGGGTCTCCGATCTGGTCAACAAGGTTGCCAATTCCGGCCCCGAGGTGCAGGAGCCTGCGACAGACGAGACCGAACCGCCGGAACAGACAAGGCCGGCCCGCAAACCCAAGGCCGCCGATCCGGCCGATGACCAGATGAAGTTGTTCTGACCCGATGACACCCCTTTTCGCCCCGGCCGTTTCCGGCCTGCTGCTTGGCGGCTCGCTCATCATCGCCATCGGCGCGCAGAATGCCTTTATCCTGCGGCAGGGGTTGCTGCGTCAGCACGTCTTCATCCTCTGCCTGATCTGCGCTCTGTCAGATGCCGTGCTGATCGGGCTTGGCGTCGCCGGGCTTGGCGCGATCATTTCAGGTTCGAAAATCCTGATCGGTGTGGTGACGCTCGGCGGGGCGGCATTTCTCGCGGTCTATGCGTTCCTGGCGTTCCGGCGGGCGATCTCCCCGTCCGGGCTGGAAGCGGCCAGATCCGGTCCCGCATCGCTCAAGGCTGCGGTGCTGACCTGCCTCGCCTTCACCTTCCTCAATCCGCATGTCTATCTCGACACCGTGCTGCTGGTCGGCGGATTGAGCGGACGTTACGAGGGCACCGCACGGCTGGCGTTTGCCATCGGGGCGATGTCGTCGTCGTTCATCTGGTTTTTCGGGCTTGGCTATGGCGCGCGGGTGCTGGAACCGCTGTTTTTGAAGCCCTCGGCCTGGCGGGTGCTCGACGGGTTGATCGCGGCGGTGATGGCGGCGCTGTCGCTGTCGCTGCTCTACCGGTTTTTCGCCGGCTGAAAGCCGCTGCCGGGCATCTTGACCAGGCGGGTTCAATCGGGGATAAGAACAGCATGAAAACGGCACACGGCGCACGCGCCACCTGCATTTGCGGCATCATTATTCGCTAGCGCTTCGCTGGCTCGGCCGTTTTCGTCTTCTTTGATCAAACAGGACAAACGACCCGGGCCAGGGTTCTGGCATCGGGGAGTTACCATGACCGAACTCAAATTCTGGAACACTCTGACGCGGGTCAAGGAGGAGTTTACGCCGATCGATCCGGACAATGTGCGGATGTATGTCTGCGGCCCGACGGTCTATGATTTCGCCCATATCGGCAATGCCCGCCCGGCGATCGTCTTCGATGTGCTGTTCCGGCTGCTGCGCCATGTCTATGGTGAGGAGCACGTCACCTATGTGCGCAACCTCACCGATGTCGACGACAAGATCAACGCTCGCGCCTTGCGCGATTATCCCGATCTGCCGCTCAATGAAGCGATTGCCAAGGTGACCGAGAAGACGGCTGACCGCTACCACAAGGATGTCGCGGCACTCGGCTGTCTGCCGCCGACGCATGAGCCGCGCGCCACCGCCCATATCGATGGCATGGCCAAGATGATCCAGACGTTGATCGACAAGGGCAATGCCTATGTGACGTCGGGCCGGGAAGGGCGGGAGGTGCTGTTTTCGGTGAGCTCAATGCCGGACTATGGCAAGCTGTCCAACCGCAAGCTCGAGGACCAGCAGGCCGGCGCCCGCATCGCGGTGGAGGATCACAAGCGCAATCCGGGGGATTTCGTGCTGTGGAAAGAATCCGCGAGCGACGAGCCCGGCTGGGATGCAAGCTTCACCGAGGCCGGCGAGTCCGTCACCATTCACGGCCGCCCGGGCTGGCACATCGAATGCTCGGTGATGGCCGATCAACTGCTCTGGCAGGCCCCCAGCCAGGCCGGAAAGCTGTCGCAAGAAGCAATGGCCGAGCCGCACAAATTCGACATCCATGGCGGCGGTCTCGACCTGATCTTCCCGCACCACGAAAACGAGATCGCCCAGTCCTGCTGCGCCCACGGCAATGACCGGATGGCCAATCTGTGGATGCACAACGGCTTCCTGCAGGTCGAAGGCAAGAAGATGTCGAAGTCCGACGGCAATTTCGTGACGATTGCGGAATTGTTGGAAACCGACAAATTCGGAGGTCGCAAATGGCCCGGCGAAGTGCTGCGGCTGGCCATGCTGATGACGCATTACCGCGAGCCGATCGATTTTAGCGTGAAGCGGCTGGAGGAGGCGGCTAGCAAGCTCTACGACTTAAATTCAGCTTGTCATGGAGCTGCAGTTCAGGATTTGCCACGATCTATAGTTGAATGTTTGGCAAATGATTTGAATTTTTCGCAGGTGCTGGTGGCCCTGTCCGAATTGCGCAGTGAAATCGCAAGCTCAGTTCATGGCAAGACGCCGGAAGAAAAAGCGGGTGAGCTCAGGAGTGCGCTCGAATTCTTGGGTTTGTATTATTCTGGACCCTCGTCCGACTTGTTCGGTTATGTGGTCAAAGACTATCCAACCGATGCAGAGATTTCCGTACTAAGCGGCCAACGCCTCGAACTTATCGCCGCCAAAAACTGGCCCGAAGCCGACAAGATCCGCGACGAATTGCTTGAGCAGGGAATCCAGCTCAAGGATGGCAAGGATCCGGAGACTGGTGAGCGGGTGACGACCTGGGAGGTCAAGCGGTGAGCGGTGGGTTTGAAAAAGTCCCCTCCCCAACCCCTCCCCACAAGGGGGAGGGGCTTGCCTGCGGCACGACCCTGCCCAATCATCGGTCGGAATGTGCGGGTGCATCGGAGGGTGATTTTCAAATCAGCTCTCGCCGTAGTCGTCTTCATTCCTATGCGCCTTGTTCGTGCGGTCTGAGGCTGTCCGGGATGGCTGATCTTTCTAGCCCCTCCCCCTTGTGGGGAGGGGTTGGGGAGGGGACTTTGCCTGACCCGATTTCGGTTTCGCGAGGAGCATGATTCATGCCCCATTCCAACATCACGCCCAAGACCCGCGAGCGAGCCCGCAAGCTGCGCACGGAGCTGACGCGCGCCGAGGCGAAGATGTGGAATTTGCTACGCGATTTCCGGCCGCGTGGGGCACGCTTTCGGCGGGAAACGCCGATTGGTCCCTATATCGCCGATTTTGCCTGGCTGTCGAAAAAGATTGTCATCGAGGTTGATGGTGACAGCCATGAAACGGTTCAGGGGCGTGCCCGGGACCGGGTTCGTGATGCGTGGATGAAACAGCAGGGCTACGCTGTGCTCCGGTTTGACAATGCAGACCTGATTGAAGCCGAAGATCACGTTTTCCTGGAAATCGAAAAAACCATCAGCAGGTACCTTGATGACCACTGAACTGAAAATGATGCTGGATCACGTCAGTCTCAGCGTTGCCGACATGGATAGCGCCAAGCGGTTTTATGCGGCCATTCTTGCCGAACTGGGCATGGAGCTGGTCGGTGAGGTGACGGCGGAGCAATCGGGCTCGGTGGCCCATGCCGGGTTTGGCATTGGCCGCAAGGGGCAGTTGTGGATTGCGGAGGACGGGCTGCAGACACCGTCGGCGCATATCTGTTTCCGGGCAGATTCGCGCAGAGCGGTTCGCGCCTTTCATGCCGCAGGGCTTGCCCATGGCGGCAGCGACAATGGCGCGCCGGGCATTCGCGAGATCTATCATCCGGAGTATTACGCGGCCTTCGTCACGGACCCGGAAGGCCACAACATCGAGGCGGTCTGCTTTGAGCCGGAGGACGAACAATGACGGGAGTTCACTCCGGCGGCTGCCAGTGCGGCGCAATTCGCTACCGCGTCGAGGGCGCGCTTGACTATGCGCATCTGTGCCATTGCCGCATGTGCCAGAAGGCTGCGGGCAACTATTTCATGCCGCTCGGTTTCGCGCCCGGCAAGACGCTGACCATCACCCGGGGCGAACCGGGCTGGTTCCAGTCGTCTGATCCGGTGCGGCGCGGGTTTTGCCGGGATTGCGGTACGCCGCTGTTTTTCGACACGCTGCAATCGGACGGCATGGCGGTGACGCTTGGCAGCCTTGATGATCCGGCGGCGTTTCCACCGATTGCTCAGGACGGGATTGAAACACGCATGCCGTTTCATGCGGCGCACGGCAGTTTGCCGGGCAAGAATGTCGACCGCGATGATCTGCCGGGCGGGCTTACCAGCATTGCCGCGAGCAATCATCAGCATCCGGATCACGACACGGATAGCTGGCCCGAGGAGGGCAGATCATGAGTGCGGAAATTCATTCGGGCGGTTGCCAGTGTGGCGCGGTGCGGTTCCGGCTCACCGGGGCGCCCGGCACATCATCCGTCTGCTATTGCCGGATGTGCCAAAAAGCCTCTGCCAGTCAGGCGCTGGCGCTGGTTTCGGTGGGCGAGGCGGCGATCGAATGGACCCGCGGCGCACCGTCCTGGTTTCAAAGTTCGGACGCGGTACGGCGCGGATTTTGCAGCGCCTGCGGAACGCCGCTGGCCTATGATGCGCCGGACGGGCTGGCGCTGACGGTGCTGGCGTTTGACGATCCCGATACCGTGCCGCCGACGATCGCCTATGGTGTCGAGGGCAAGCGGATCTGGTGCGACGGCATCCCGTCGTTGCCCGAGCGGCAGTCGCTGGAAGACCCGGACGCGGTGAGTTTTCTCAAAACGCTGATCAGTTATCAGCACCCCGACCGTGACACCGAAGCCTGGCCGCCGGAGCCGAAGACATGAGCGGGCGCAAGCCGGGAACGGAAATGCCGAAATGGCTGCTTTACGGGCTGATCGGCAAGGGCGTACTGGTGGTCGTTGTCACAGTCGCCGTCGTCGTCTGGGTCAAATGGAGTTGAGAGTATGAGTGACTTGCGTGGATTGTACCCGGAGATCGAACCATTCGACAGCGGCTTTCTCGATACTGGCGACGGGCATCAGGTCTATTGGGAGCGCGTCGGCACAATGGGCGCCAAGCCGGCGGTGTTTCTGCATGGCGGGCCGGGCGGCGGCTTCGGTCCGGTGCATAGGCGGCTGTTTGATCCCGCACTTTATGACGTGATCCTGTTTGACCAGCGCGGCTGCGGCCGCTCGACGCCGTTTGCCTCGCTCGACAACAACACCACCTGGGATCTGGTTGCGGACATCGAGCGGCTCAGAGAGATGGCAGGGTTTGAGCAATGGCTGGTCTTTGGCGGCTCCTGGGGCTCGACGCTGGCGCTGGCCTATGCCGAGACCCATCCGGCGCATGTCAGCGAACTGGTGCTGCGCGGCATCTACACGCTGACCAGGGCCGAACTCGACTGGTATTATCAGGTCGGCGTCTCGGAGATGTTTCCCGACAAATGGGAGCGCTTCCTGGCACCGATCCCGGAGGCCGAGCGCGGCGACCTGATGGTGGCCTACCGCAAGCGGCTGGTGGGGGATGACCAGGCCGAGCAGATTGCGGCGGCGAAAGCCTGGAGCGCCTGGGAGGGCGAGACCATCACGCTGCTGCCCGAACCCTCAACCAGTGATAAGTTTCACGAGGACAAGTTCGCGCTGGCCTTCGCCCGGATCGAGAACCATTTCTTCGTCCACAATGGCTGGCTGGAAGAGGGGCAATTGCTGCGCGACGCCCACAAGCTGGCTGATATCGACGGCGTGATCGTGCATGGGCGTTACGACATGCCGTGCCCGGCGCGCATCGCCTGGCAATTGCACAAGGCCTGGCCGCGCGCCGGCTTCCACCTGATCGAGGGCGCAGGCCATGCGTTTTCCGAGCCGGGGATTCTGGATCAACTGATACGGGCGACGGACAGATTTGCGGGGAAAGCCGATGCTTGAGGTTTTAAGGCATACCCCCCTCTGTCGACTGCGCCGACATCTCCCCCGCAAGGGGGGAGAATGGATCCGCCGAAATCTCCGCATTCAATCTCCCCCTTGCGGGGGAGATGCCCCGAAGGGGCAGAGGGGGGCGATTGCCCCGCCAATTCCGGAACGAAATCATGAAAAAAGACCGCATCTACCTGTTCGACACCACGCTGCGCGATGGCCAGCAGACGCCGGGGATCGATTTTTCCGTCGAGGACAAGATCGCCATTGCCGGGATGCTCGATCAGTTCGGCATCGATTATGTCGAGGGCGGCTATCCCGGCGCCAATCCGACCGATACGGCGTTCTTTGCCGAGAGCCGCACCGAGAAGGCCTCCTTCGTCGCCTTTGGCATGACCAAGCGTGCCGGTGTGTCGGCGTCAAACGATCCCGGCCTTGCCGGTCTGATCCAGGCGTCTGGCGATGCGGTCTGCCTGGTCGCCAAGAGCTGGGATTACCACGTCAAGGTGGCGCTCGGCTGCTCCAACGAGGAGAACCTGCAATCGATCTCGGAATCGGTCGAGGCGGTCATCGGCGCGGGCAAGGAGGCGCTGGTCGACTGCGAGCATTTCTTCGACGGCTACAAGAACAATCGCGACTATGCCGTGGCCTGCGCCAGGGCAGCCTTTGAGGCTGGCGCGCGCTGGATCGTGCTGTGCGACACCAATGGCGGCACCCAGCCCTCGGAGATCACCCGGATCATTTCAGAGCTGATTGCCGAGGGCATTCCCGGCGACCGGCTCGGCATCCACGCCCACAATGACACCGGCCAGGCGGTGGCCAATTCGCTGGCTGCGGTGGAAGCCGGCGTGCGGCAGATCCAGGGCACGCTCAACGGCATCGGCGAGCGCTGCGGCAATGCCAATCTGATCACCCTGATCCCGACGCTGATGCTCAAGCCTGCCTTTGCCGACCGCTTCGAAACCGGTATTCCGCCGGAAAATCTCGAAGGCCTGACCGGACTCAGTCATGCTTTTGACGAGTTGCTCAACCGCTCGCCGCCGGCGCAGTCGCCCTATGTCGGGGCGTCCGCCTTCGCCACCAAGGCCGGCATTCACGCCTCGGCGCTGCTCAAGGACCCGCGCACCTATGAGCATGTGCCGCCCGAAAGTGTGGGCAATTTCCGCAAGGTGATGGTCTCGGACCAGGGCGGAAAATCCAATTTCATCAATGTGCTGAAGCGGCGCGGCATCACGGTCGCCAAGGATGATCCGAAGCTCGATTACCTGATCAGCCTGGTCAAGGAGCGCGAAGCCACCGGCTATGCCTATGAGGGGGCGGATGCGAGCTTCGAGCTGCTGGCGCACCGCACGCTGGGCCGGGTTCCGGAGTTCTTCTCGGTCAGCAGTTTCAGGGTGATGATCGAACGCCGCTTCAACGCCATGGGACAGATCACCACGGTTTCGGAAGCGGTGGTCAAGCTGGTGGTCGACGGCGTCGAGATGATGTCGGTCGCCGAAGGCCATGGCCCGGTCAATGCGCTCGACATCGCGCTGCGCAAGGATCTCGGCGTCTACCAGTCTGAGATCGCCGATCTCGAACTGGTCGACTACAAGGTCCGCATCCTCAATGGCGGCACCGAGGCGATCACCCGGGTGCTGATCGAATCCGCCGATGGCGAGGGCGGCCGCTGGTGGACCGTGGGCGTGTCCGACAACATTATCGATGCCTCTTTCCAGGCGCTGATGGATTCCATCGTCTTCAAGCTGATGAAGAACCGCGACATGGCGGGCAGGGTGGCGGCGGAATAGGGCGGTTTGCCGGGCCGCTGATCAGCCTGTCAGCGCCCCGTGACAGTTCAGTGGAATGAATTTGCTCATTCATGCCGGTTGCCATACTCCTCAAATATCAGACCCCATGATCGATCGGACAGCATGATGGCGACCAAAACTGCCCCGGCGCCCTATGACGAAGACACGCCGCGCGGCTTTGCCTTTGCGCTGGCGGCCTATCTGCTGTGGGGATTCCTGCCGTTCTACATGAAGGCGGTGGCGCATATTCCGGCGGTCGAGGTGGTGGCGCACCGGGTGGTCTGGTCGGTGCCGATCGCCGCGGTGGTGCTGATTTTCTTGGGCCGGACCCAGGACATCCGGGCGGCGTTGAAATCACCGCGCACCATGGGCATGGCGCTGATCACCGCGGCGCTGATCACGGTCAACTGGAGCATCTATGTCTGGTCGATCGCTGCCGACAGGGCGATCGAGACCGCGCTGGGCTACTACATCAACCCTCTGTTTTCGATCTTCCTCGGCGCGGTGCTGCTCAAGGAAAGCCTGGACGGGCGCCAGAAGGTCTCCATCGCGCTGGCGGTGGTCGCCGTGGCGCTGCTGGCATGGGAATCGGGCGGTCTGCCCTGGGTCTCGGTCGGCCTGGCGCTGTCCTGGGGCTTTTACGCGTTCTTCAAGAAATCGCTTCCGGTCGGACCCAATCAGGGCTTCTTCCTCGAAGTGCTGGTGCTGACCATCCCGGCGCTCGCCTACATCACCTATACCGAGTTCAACGGGACCGGGCATTTCGGCGATACCGGATCGGGTGACGTGCTGTTGCTGCTTGGCTGCGGGGTGGTGACGGCCGTGCCGCTGATGATCTATGCCAATGGCGCCAAGCTGCTGCGGCTGTCGACCATCGGGATCATGCAATATATCGCGCCGACGATGATTTTCGTCATCGCGGTGTTCATCTTCAAGGAGCCGTTCGGTCCCTACAAGATGGCGGCCTTCGTGCTGATCTGGATCGCGCTGGCGATCTACACATCGTCGCTTTTGCGCAGCCGCAAGGCGCGGCAGGCCGCAGCAGCGGCTGCGGCTGTCACATCCGGTTGATCAGCTCGGGCTCGCCCTCTTCGGTGCCGCTGCGTGCGGCGGCGAGAATCGTCGGCACGATCTCTTCGGTCTGATCGATCACCAGCGGCCGCACCAGATGCGCGGTGTGGATGAAGCCTTCGCCCGTCATGTGCCCGATCAGGGCATTGAGCGGATCCCAGAAGCCGTTGATATTGGCAAATACCATCGGTTTGGTGTGCCGCCCAAGCTGTGCCCAGGTCATGATCTCGATGATTTCCTCGAGCGTTCCGATGCCGCCGGGCAAGGTGACGAAAGCGTCGGAGCGCTCGAACATCATGTGCTTGCGTTCATGCATGTCCCGGGTGACGTGCAGCTCGTTGAGGCGGCCGAGCGATTCCTCCGAGGCTTCCTTGTCCATCAGGAATTCGGGAATGATGCCAATGGCTTTGCCGCCATGGGCCATCACCGCGTCGGCGACTGCGCCCATGATGCCCTTGGTTCCGCCGCCATAGACCAGATCGATGCCGTTTTCGGCCATGGCGCGGCCGAGAATTTCAGCCGCTGCACGATAGGCCGGGTCGCGTCCGGGCTGTGAGCCGCAATAGACGCAGATGGATTTGATGGAGGCGGAATGTATGTTCATGGGTCGAATGAACATGCCGTCGTGGATATGGTCAAGTCCGATGCTGCGCTGCAGCTTGCTTTTTCTTGTGCGGGAGATTCAAACCGGATAGGTTTTATAGTCATACCGGCGGTTTTTCGCCGGGGATGCGGAGTGGACTATGATGAATTTTGGCGCCGGTTTGGCGAAGATCGCCGGTGTGATGAAAATGGGTACGGTTCTGCCGGCGATCGCAGGTGTGATCGTCGCGGCGACTGTCGGCACCTATTATGTCGCGCCCCAGCTTCTCGGCCAGGCTGAAGAGACACCGTCCGAGCCCGCGCAAGTGTCCAGCCTGATGGGCAAGGACACGGCTGCCACCGATGCCGCTCCGGCCGAAGCGCCGGCCGTTGTGTCCGATGCGCAGACGGACCAGACAGCCGATCCGGAAACTGCCGCCGACACCACCGAGGCGCCGAGCTTCGATCTGCTCAGGGTCGAGCCGGATGGTTCGACGGTGATTGCCGGAAGGGCCGAACCCGGAACCAAGCTCGACATCATGAATGGCGAGACGGTGATCGCCTCGACATCGGTTGGCGCCACCGGAGATTTCGCAGCCGTGCTCGACACGCCTCTGGCGGCTGGCGATCACCTCCTGACGCTCCGCAATGTCAGCGCCGACGGGGCCGTGCGCCAGTCGGCCGAGGTCGCCACGGTGTCGGTGCCGAAATCGGCCAGCGGCGAATTGCTGGCCATGGTCAGCAAGCCGGGCGAGGCGAGCCGGATCATGGCGCAGCCGGTCGCCCCGGCTGAAGAGAAAACAACGGAAACGGCTGCGGAAACACCGGCACCCGCCCCAATGGCCGATGCCGCCGACGCCGTAAATGACGAGACTGCGGACGAAACCGCTCAATCCGCAACAAGTGACGCGAGCCCTGCAGAGGCTGAGCCGGAAGACGCGCCCGCGCAAGTGGTGGCCGACGCGTCCGCTGACGCGCAGCCAGCCGTCGAAACCCCGGCGCTGCCTGATGCCTCCGGGCTCTTGACCACTTCGGCGCCCGAGGTTGCGTTGACCGATGAGGGAACCGTTGAACCGGCCGGCACGGAAGCCGCAGCACCGGCGGAGCAGGAACCCGATGTCGACGTCGCCATGGTGACGCCCGATCCCGTGGAAGAGCCGAAGGCGGCGGAAATCCCGTCCGATTCCAATGTGCGTGTCGACGCGATTGAAATCGAGGGGGATCGCATTTTCATCGCCGGATCGGCGACGCCGGGCTTTTCGGTCCGGGTCTCGGCCGATGGCGCCGTGATCGGCACCGAAAAGGCCGACGAGACCGGACGTTTCATCATCGAAGCCACTGCCGAACTTTCGGTCGGTGACCATATCATCAGCGCAGACCTGTTGGATCGCGACGGGAAGACGGTGTTGTTGCGCGCCAGCGTGCCGTTCAACCGGCCGGAGGGCGAAGCCCTTGCCGCCGTGGCTCCGGGCGAACCGGCGGCGACGGATCCGGCTGCAGAGGGCGCGACCACTGCTGCCCCGGGCGAACTGGTCATGCCTGACCTGTCCGGATTGTCGCAGATGCGCGAAGAGGCGTTTGGCGCCCTGACGGCCCTGGAGGGAATGGTCTCCGGGCCCGATGCGCCGGATGCGTCTGCGGTCACGGCCGCGTTGAAGGACACGGTTTCCAAGCTTACGGCTGCAGCAACGGCTGAATTGCCGGCAGGAAGCAGCGCCGAGGCCTCGGCGATGGCCCAATCGATGCGGGCCCAGGCGAACGCGGCGCTCACCGTGCTCAAGCCGATGGCCGATGGCGGAGACGATCTGCTGGCAGATCCGGCCAGGACGCGCGAAATGCTCAAACAGGCCGAAACCGGGCTGTCCGAGCCGTCGAGCCTTGACGTGGCCGCTGCCAATGCACCGCAAGCCGCGACAGGCGCTGCCGCGCAATCGGGCGAGCCGCGGACCATCGTCCAGGCGCCGCTGGCCTCGACACCGGGGGCCGTGATCATCCGGCGCGGCGACACGCTGTGGCAGATCTCGCGGCGGACCTATGGACAGGGTGTGCGCTACACCACGATCTATGTGGCCAACAAGTCGCAGATCCAGAATCCGGACCGGATCAAGCCGGGACAGGTGTTCTCGGTGCCCGAAAGCCCGCTGGAGAATGCCGAAGAGTTGCACAAGCAGTTGCTGGATGCCGGCAACAGGTCCTGAGTCACTCTGCCTGATCCATTTTCATGGCCGCAAAGAGCCATGGCGGATTGCCGCATCCGGTTGACTGGACGGTCTTCATCGTATATCGCCGATGAACGATGAATGTATCCGGACACCCACTCGAGACGGGCGATGACGCGGTGGCGCGCAAGCTGGCGGCCCTGGCACATCCCGCCCGGCTGCGGCTGCTCAGGCATCTGGGCGCCACCGAAAGCTGCTGCGTCAAGGATCTGACCTGCGGGGCCGGGCTGGCCCAGTCGACGGTCTCGCAGCATCTCAAGGTGCTTGTCGAGGCCGATCTGGTCAGTTTCCGGGCCGAACGGCAATGCTCCCGATACACCGTCAACGCCGAAGCCCTGCGTCAGCTTGCAAGCATCATCGGGCAAACGCTTGATCATTGCTGCGGCAGCGCCTGTTGCGCCGAGCAGGGTGGCGAGAATTCAGATATCGAACGGCAGGCGGACACACCGGCAGCCTGACCGGACACAAGGACATATGATTTGGCTTCCAAGACCGTATCCGCCGACCAGGGAAACCCCTTCGGCACCCTGAAGAACCTGTGGCCCTATATGTGGCCCGCCGACCGGCCGGACCTGAAGATGCGGGTGCTGTGGGCGACACTGTTCCTGCTGCTGTCCAAGCTGGTGCTGATCTCGGTGCCCTATTTCTTCAAATGGGCGACCGACGCGCTCAACGGCCAGCCCGATGTTGTCGCCTGGATGCCGGCGCTGATCGCCACACCGGTGATGCTGGTGATCGCCTATAATGTGGTGCGGATCGTGCAATGGGGTTTCAACCAGTTGCGCGATGCGCTGTTTGCCCGGGTGGGTCAGCATGCGGTGCGGCAACTCGCCTACAAGACATTCGTTCACATGCACGAACTGTCGCTGCGGTTTCACCTTGAGCGGCGTACTGGCGGCCTGTCGCGGGTCATCGAACGCGGCACCAAGGGCATCGAGACCATTGTCCGCTTCACCATTCTCAACACCGCGCCGACGCTGATCGAGTTCGCGCTGACGGCGGTGATCTTCGGGGTGGCCTATGGCTGGAGCTATGTGCTGGTCACCGGCGTCACCGTCTGGCTCTATATCTGGTTTACGGTGCGGGCGTCGGACTGGCGGATCTCGATCCGGCGCTCGATGAACGAATCTGACACCGACGCCAACACAAAGTCAGTCGATTCGCTGCTCAATTACGAGACCGTCAAATATTTCGGCAATGAGGACATGGAGGCGCGCCGTTTCGACGTCTCGATGAAGTCCTACGAGAAATCGGCGACGCAGGTCTGGACATCGCTGGGCTGGCTCAACATGGGGCAGGGGGTGATCTTCGGTGTCGGCATGACGGTGATGATGGTGATGTCGGCGCTTGCGGTGCAGGCCGGCACCCAGACCATCGGCGATTTCGTCTTCATCAACGCCATGCTGATGCAGCTCTCGGTGCCGCTCAACTTCATCGGCTTCGTCTATCGCGAGATCCGCCAGGGCCTCACCGATATCGAGCAGATGTTCGAGCTTCTCGACGTCGAGCCGGAAGTGCGTGATGCGCCGGATGCCAAACCGCTCAATGTAGAACAGGGCGCGATCCGCTTCGACAATGTCAATTTCAGCTATGATCCGTCGCGGCCGATCCTCAAGGGCGTGTCGTTCGAGGTTCCCGCCGGCAAGACCATTGCCATTGTCGGGCCATCGGGTGCGGGCAAGTCGACGATCTCGCGGCTGCTCTACCGGTTCTACGACATCCAGTCGGGCAGTATTTCCATTGACGGGCAGAATGTCCGCGATGTCACCCAGAAAAGCCTGCGCGCGGCCATCGGCATGGTGCCGCAGGACACGGTGCTGTTCAACGACACCATCGCCTACAATATCCGTTATGGCCGCATTGACGCCAGCGAAGAGGAGGTCAACCAGGCTGCCGACCTGGCCCAGATCGGCGGTTTCATCCGCAGCCTGCCGGACGGGTTCAAGGCCATGGTCGGCGAGCGCGGCCTGAAACTTTCCGGCGGCGAGAAGCAGCGCGTGGCGATTGCCCGGACCATCCTCAAGGCGCCGCCGATCCTGATTCTAGACGAGGCGACATCGGCGCTCGATACCGCCACCGAGCAGGAAATCCAGACGGCTCTCGACTTCGTGTCCAAGGGCCGCACGACGGTGGTGATCGCGCACCGGCTCTCGACAGTGGTCAGCGCCGACGAGATCATCGTGCTCAAGGATGGACAGATTGCCGAACGTGGCCGCCATGCCGAGCTATTGGCGCAAAAGGGCCTCTACGCCTCGATGTGGGATCGCCAGCGCGAAGCCACCGAAGCGGAAGAACAGCTCAAGCGGATGCGCGAGGACGACGAGTTGGGGATCGTGACGCGGCGGCGCACGCCGGAAGTCGGCGAAGCCTGATCCGCCCGCGTGCAATTGCCGCCTGAAAGTGGTTTCCCCTTTGGGGGAAATTGCTGTAGTCACGGCCAATGGACAAATCAGGGAAGATGTCATGAGCATTATCGACAGCGTTCGCAACGCGCTGGTTCCGGTTCACCGGGAAGGCTACAAATTTGTCGCCATATTCTTTGGCGTATCGATTCTGCTGGGCTGGATCGCCGATCCGCTGTTCTGGATCGGCATGGTTCTGACCGCATGGTGCGCCTATTTCTTCCGCGATCCCGAACGGGTGACGCCGCTGGATGAAGATCTGGTGATCAGCCCTGCTGATGGCCGCGTCTCCTCGGTGGTGCGGATGCTGCCGCCGCCCGAGCTTGGTCTTGGCACCGATGAAATGCTGCGCATCTCGGTGTTCATGAATGTGTTCGACTGCCATGTGAACCGCGCGCCGGTCAAAGGCCGGGTTGTGCGCAAGGTGCACTCGCAGGGATCGTTCCTCAATGCCGAACTCGACAAGGCCAGCACCGAGAACGAGCGCAGCGGCCTGGTGATCGACACCACGCGCCATGGCGAAATCGGTGTGGTCCAGATCGCCGGACTGGTGGCGCGCCGCATCCTGTGCTGGGCCGAACAGAACGAGCAGCTTGATGCGGGTGAACGCTTCGGCCTGATCCGCTTCGGCTCGCGGCTCGACGTGTTCCTGCCGGCATCTGCCCGGTCCCTGGTCAGCGTCGGACAGACCGCGATTGCCGGCGAAACCATGCTTGCCGAATTCGGATCAGACAAGGGACCTGTGGTCAGCCGCCGCGATTGAGGCTGTCTGCCCGGGTGACAAGGGAGAAATGCATGCCGACGCCGTTCCCACCCTATGAACCGCATGGTCCGGAGGATGAAGAGCTGGACGAGGGCCGCGGCCCGCGCCTGCGCGAAATTCCCTTCCGGATGCTGGTGCCCAACCTGATCACCGTGCTGGCAATCTGTGCCGGCATGACCGGCATTCGCCTGGCCTTTGAAAACCGCTTCGAACTGGCGGTCGCCATGGTGCTGATCGCAGCCTTCCTCGATGGCATCGACGGCCGCGTGGCGCGGCTGCTCAAGGCACAGTCGAAATTCGGCGCACAGATGGATTCGCTCGCCGATATCGTCAATTTCGGGGTTGCGCCTGCGCTGGTGCTTTATGTCTTCATTCTCGACCAGGCCCGGTCCTTCGGCTGGATCGCGGCAATCGTGTTTGCTGTTGCCGCCGGTCTGCGCCTGGCGCGGTTCAATGTCATTTCCGAAACCACCGCCAAGTCCGAATGGCAGAACTATTATTTTGTCGGCGTGCCGGCACCGGCGGGAGCGCTGCTGGTGTTGCTGCCGATCTATCTGGGCTTTCTCGGCATGCCGATCGACAAGAGTACCGGCTTCATTGCCGCCGGCTACACCATGTTCATCGGCTTTCTGCTGGTCAGCCGGGTTCCCGTGTTTTCCGGCAAGGGAATCGGCGGCGGTGTTCGTCGCGATCTGGTGATGCCGTTCATCCTGGTGGCAGTGGTCTATGTGTCGCTGCTGATGAGTTTCACCTGGGAAACGCTGACCCTGACAGCGGTTGGCTATCTGGTGTCGTTGCCCTTCGGGGCACGGGCCTGGTCGCGCAAATACGGGCCGATTTCGCGGCTCAGAAGCGCGCAGGACGGCCCGTCCGACGCGGGCGAAGACCCGAAAGACTGAAAACGCTATCTCGTCGTCTCGCCGGCGCGGTGTGAGCTGATCCACTCGTCGGCGATCTTCTGCGCGGTGACATAGTCGGTCTTGCCCGACCCGAGCACGGGAATTTCCGGAACATTGACGATCTCGGCCGGCACCATCAGGTCGGTGGCGCCGAAGCGGCGGGAATAGTCGCGCAATTCCTCGCGCAGCGCCGGCATCTTGGTGGTCACCAGCACGATGCGTTCGCCCTTGCGCCTGTCCTCGACGGCGACGGCGGCGTGGGCATATTCCGGCCAGAGCTTTTGCACCATCAGTTCGATGGCGCCCAGCGAGATCATTTCGCCGGCAATCTTGGCAAAGCGCTTGGCGCGGCCGCGAATGGCGATATAGCCGTCCTCGTCCACCGCAACGATATCGCCCGAATCATGCCATCCGTCGGTGAGCGGGTGCAGCGCGCCGGGGTCCGATGCCAGCATGTAGCCGAGCATGACATTGGGGCCTGAGACGAACAGGCGGGCGCCGTCATTGATGCCGTCCACCGGTTCGAGCCTGAGCGCCATTCCCGGCAGCAGCCGGCCGACCGTGCCGTCCTTGTTGTGGCTGGTTGAATTGACCGCGGCGACCGGTGCGGCCTCGGTCATGCCGAAACCCTCTAGGATCACGGCGCCGAAGCGCTCTCGATAGATTTTCCGGGTTTCCTCGCGCACCGCTTCGGCGCCGGCCACGATCAGCCGCAGGCTGTTGAAATCGGTGTCCTTGGCTGCGCGGGCGTAGCCGGCCAGGAATGTGTCGGTGCCGAACATGATGGACGGCCTGACCTCGCGCGCCACCGCCGGAATGATCCGGTAATGCAGCGGCGAGGGGTAGAGGAACAGCCGAACGCCATAGAGCAGCGGCAGGATTGCGCCGCCGGTCAGCCCGAAGGAATGAAACACCGGCAGCACGTTGAACAGCTTGTCGCAGACCGAAATGTCGATGCGGGCTTCGGCCTGGGCGGCATTGGCATGCAGATTGCGGTGCGACAGCACCACGCCCTTGGGCGTGCCTTCGGAGCCTGAAGTGAACAGGATCACCGCCGGATCGCTGGCCTTGACCGGCTGCAACGGCCTGCGCCAGTTGAGAAAGGCGCTGGCTTTTTCCATCGGCGAGATGGTCTCGCGCAGGTCCTCGAGCCAGATGATGGTGACCCCGGCGGCCTCGATGGCTGCAACCTGGGGCTCGAGGCCGGCCTTTTCGACGAAGGCGCGGCTGGCCAGCACGGTATTGATCTTCGCCGTTGTCAGCGCCGAGACCAAGGCGGCGGAACCCGCGGTGTAGTTCAGCATGGCAGCGACGCGGCCTGCGGACTGCAGCGCCAGGAAGGTGACGATCACACCGTTGGCGTTGGGCAGCATGATCCCGAGCGCTTCGCCGGGTTTGCTGATCTGCTCGAAACGGGCGCCCAGCGCACGGGCGCCGATCATCAGCCGCTTGTAGCTGAGCTTGCCGCCAAGCGCGTCCTCGAGCACCGGTCCGGCCTTGCCATAGCGGTCGGCGGCGTCGCGAAAGGCGAGGAACAGGCCGCGCTCGAAATCATTGCTGTTAAGCCGCGCCAGCGCCAGCAGGTCATGTATCCGGTCCTCGTCGCGCGGCGCGGATGCGCCATTTTCGGGCGGGATGATGTCGTCGAAATCAAGCAGGCCCGATTGCGCCAGCCTGAAGCGCGGCCACAGCAGGCGCGGGGATTCCGCGCGCGGATGGGCCGACCAGAGCGACTGGCTGGAGCCGCGCAGGTGCAAGGCTCGCAGCCGCGCCTTGTGTTTGCGGGCAAGTGCAGCGATCTGGTTGCAGCGGGCAAGCGTGTCGGGTGCGGGCTCGACCTGGGGCGGCAGGGCAATCGACACCGAGCTGCCTTGGGACAGCGCCGCCTCGATGGCAGCGGTGTCGCCGGCCGGAGCGGTGCGGGCTAACAGCCGCATTCCGAGCAGGCTCAGCGAGCGCTGGTCATCCTCATGCAACACATGCAGACAGGTGCGGTCAAGCACCGACCAGATGACGGCCGCATCGAGGCCGGACTGACGCGCGTAAACATGAATGACCGGACGGTCAGACTTGCCATCCGCGGCATCAAGGCCCTCGGGCAGGTGCAGCCGGAAGGGAATCCTGAGCTTGATCAGGGCTATGGCCTGCGGCAGGCTGATGCCGCGTTTTTGCGCGGTCATGAAGGCTGCCACCAGTCCGGCGCCCAGCACCAGGATGATCAGTGTCGTGACCCAACCCGCCATCAGCGGTCTCCTCCACCTGTGACCAGTCCTAAACGCCTGACGCGCCGGGCCGGTCAACTGCCTCTGACAGGAAACCTAGAACCGATTTCGGCGAAAGGGAACCGGTCAGATGGTGGTGGAAGCGGCGAGCGGCCTATTCAGGCAGGCGGTAGTCGAAGAAGCGGTTTTCCGTCACGCGAAACAGCTTGCCGGTTTCGGTGCAGGACGGCGCGCACAGCGGCACCAGCTTTTCGCCTATCTCGGACGGGTGCGGCAACGTATCGGGGTTTTCGCCGGGCATCGCCTGGGCCCGCATGGCGGTGCGGACAGCGCCCGGATCGACAGAATTGACCGTGAGCGCGGTCTTCTCGGTCTCCGCCGCCCAGACCCGGGCCAGGGTCTCGACCGCTGCCTTGGATGCCGCATAGGGGCCCCAGAAGGCGCGGGCGGAATGGGCGACGCTGGAGGACAGGATCAGGGCGCGACCGGCATCGGACTTGATCAGCAGCGGCTCGACCGAGCGGATCACCCGCCAGGTGGCGGTGACATTGACGGCCATGACCTTGTCGAACACTTTTGCCTCGACATGGCCGACCGGCGAAATGGTGCCCAGCACGCCGGCATTGGCAACCAGAATGTCGAGCTTGCCCCAGCGCTCGTTGATGGCGCCGCCGAGCCGGTCGATGGCCGGCATGTCGGTGAGGTCCATCGGTACCAGCGTGGCGCTGCCGCCGCCGGCCTGGATGGCGTCATCGAGTTCTTCGAGGCCACCGGCGGTGCGGGCCACGGCAATCACATGCGCGCCCTGCCCGGCCAGCGCCAGTGCGGTCCAGTAGCCAATGCCGCGGGAAGCGCCGGTGACAAGCGCGATACGTCCGTCGAGTGAAGTCATGCTCTGGATTATCCGTTGTTGGCCAGCAGCGACAGGCTGCGCACATTGACGTGGTCTTCCTGGTCGGTGAGCACCGTCGGGTAGTCGCCGGTGAAGCAGGCGTCACAGAATTGCGGGCATTCCGCATTGCGGCCCGGCTCGCGCACCGCACGATAAAGTCCGTCGATGGAGACGAAGCCGAGGCTGTCGACGCGGATGAAATCGGCCATGGCGGCCACCGACATGCGCGAGGCGAGAAGCTTGGATTTTTCCGGCGTATCGACGCCGTAAAAGCACGACGACATGGTCGGCGGCGAGGCGATGCGCATATGCACTTCGCGTGCGCCGGCCTCGCGCACCAGCTTGACGATCTTCTGGCTGGTGGTGCCGCGGACGATCGAATCATCGACCAGCACGACGCGCTTGCCCTCGATCATGTTGCGGTTGGGATTGAGCTTGAGCTTGACGCCCATGTGGCGGATGGCCGAGGAGGGCGCAATGAAGGTGCGGCCGACATAGTGGTTGCGGATGATGCCGAGTTCGAACGGCAGATTGGCCTGCTGGGCAAAGCCGATGGCCGCCGGCGTCCCCGAATCGGGCACCGGGATGATGACATCCGCATCAACCGGGCTTTCCTTGGCGAGTTCCTCGCCGATGCGCTTGCGCGCCTCATAGACATTGCGGCCTTCGATATTGGAGTCGGGCCGGGCGAAATAGACATATTCGAAGATGCAAAGCCGCGGCGGCTGTTTCTCGAAGGGGAAATGGCTCTCGATGCCGGTGGTGGTGATGACCACCACCTCGCCGGGGGCGACGTCGCGGACAAAGCGGGCGCCGATGATGTCGAGCGCGCAGGTCTCCGACGCCAGGATATAGGCGCCGTCGAGATCGCCGATGCACAGCGGCCGGATGCCGAGCGGATCGCGCGCGCCGATCATCTTCTTCTCCGACAGTCCGACCAGCGAATAGGCGCCTTCGAGACGGGAGATCGCATCGATGAATTTCGGCACGATCCGGGTCTTCTCGCTGGTAGCGATCAGATGCAGGATGACTTCGGTGTCCGATGTCGAGGAGAAGATCGAGCCGCGTTTCTGCAATTCCCGCTGCACGGTGAGCGCATTGGTGATGTTGCCATTGTGGGAAATGGCGAAACCGCCGCCGGCAAATTCGGCAAAGAAGGGCTGAATGTTGCGCAGGCCTTCGCCGCCGGTGGTGGAATAGCGGGTATGGCCGATGGCGCGGTCGCCGGGCAGGCGGTCCATGACCGAGCGCTTGGTGAAGGTGTCGCCGATCAGGCCGACATGGCGCTCGACCGAAAACTGCTGGCCGTCAAAGGCGACGATGCCGGCCGCTTCCTGGCCACGATGCTGAAGCGCATGCAGCCCCAGCGTGACGACGGCCGCGGCCTCGGGCTTGCCGAATATTCCGAATACGCCACATTCGTCATGGAAACAGTCGGCTTCGTTGTCGACCGGTTTCAATCCAGTGTCTGTCATCGGTATCGAACCTTTTTCTAGACCGGCCGGATTGATCCCCGACCGGAATCACTCATCCGCTCGTGGCGGGCGCCTCGTCGATGGCGGGGTCTTCTGCCCCGCCGCCGCGCAGGCGTTCAAGGATCGTTGCATCCGCATCATCGGGCAACATGTTGATCAGCTTGGTCCCGAGCGAATCGAGCATCGGCTTCGATTTCGCCGTCGCCACCCATTCGGGCTGTTTCGGCGCGGCCACGAGCCAATTGAAGAACAACATGGCGACAACCACCAGCAACACGCCGCGGGCAGCGCCAAAAACAAAACCAAGGGTCCGGTCGAGTGCGCCGATGCGGCTGTCGATGATGAAATCGGCAATCCGCATGGTGATGTAGGACACGATGATCAGCGCGATCAGGAACACCACCGCAGCCGAACCAATCATGGCGATCTTGTCGGACGAGGTGTATTTGAGCGCGAAAGGGGTCAGGATCGGATAGAGGAAATAGGCAGCGGCAGCCGCGGCGATCCAGGAAGCGACGGCCAGAACCTCGCGTGAAAATCCACGCACCATGGCAAGCACTGCCGAAAACAGCGTGATACCAAGCAGGATGGCGTCAAGAAGGGTAATAGGCATGAAATCGCGTTCCGTTCAGTCGCTGCCCGCCATCGCCGCTTCGGGCATCAGATGGGCTGAATTCAGTTTTCGTCCTCGTCACCTTCAGTCAGCTGCGCCGCTTTCGATCCGGCGATGCGCGCCACAAGATCGGCCAGCGTTTCCATCAGTGCCAGACCTGCACCCGATTTGGAAGGCAGGTCGGCGGATCCCGACGGCAACACTGCATTGGCGAAGCCCAGCTTTTCGGCCTCCTTCAGCCGTAAACCTGTTTGCGCCACTGGCCGGATGGCTCCTGACAGGCTGACTTCGCCGAAATAGACGCAATCGGCAGGAAGGGCAAGCCCGGCGAGAGAGGAAACCAGGGCTGCGGCCACAGCTAAATCCGCGGCCGGTTCGGTGATCCGGTACCCACCGGCGATATTGAGGTAGACATCATGGCTGCCAAGGCGCACGCCGCAATGGGCTTCAAGCACGGCCAGGATCATCGCCAGGCGCGAGGAATCCCAGCCGATCACCGCACGCCGCGGGGTGCCGAGGCTCGATGGCGCCACCAGTGCCTGGACTTCGACCAGCACCGGCCTTGTGCCCTCGATGCCGGCAAAGACCGCAGCACCTGGCGATTTGGCATTGCGTTCGCCCAGGAACAGCTCTGACGGGTTGGCGACTTCGCGCAAGCCCTTGTCGGACATCTCGAAAACGCCGATCTCGTCGGTGGCGCCGAAGCGATTCTTGACGGTGCGCAGAATGCGGTAGTGATGGCCGCGGTCGCCTTCGAAATAAAGCACCGCATCGACCATGTGTTCGACCACCCGCGGCCCGGCAATCTGGCCGTCCTTGGTGACATGGCCGACCAGCACCATGGCGGCCCCGGTCTGCTTGGCGTAGCGGACCATGGCGTGCACGCCGGTGCGGACCTGGGTCACCGTGCCCGGCGCCGATCCGGCAAGGTCGCTCCACAGCGTCTGGATCGAATCGATGATGACAAAATCCGGGCGCTTGCCGTCGGCCAGCGTGGCGAGGATGTCCTCGACATTGGTTTCGGCGGCCAGCAGCACGCCTGAATCGGCGGCCCCCAGCCGTTGCGCCCGGAGCCGCACCTGGGCCACGGCTTCCTCGCCCGAGACATAGATCACCCGGTGGCCCTGGCGCGCCAAGGCAGCCGCGGCCTGCATCAGCAGCGTCGACTTGCCGATGCCGGGATCGCCGCCGACCAGCACCGCAGAACCGCGGACAAAGCCGCCGCCGGTGGCCCGGTCGAGCTCGTTGATCAGGGTGGAGATGCGCGGCGCTTCCTCGATTTCACCGGCCAGGCTCGCCAGCGCCACCGGCCGGCCCTTTCGCATCGCGGTGCCCGGACCACCGCCGACGCCGCCGGTCGCGTCATCCTCGACGATGGTGTTCCACTCACCGCAGCCGTCGCATTTGCCGGCCCAGCGTGAATGGACGGTGCCACAGGACTGGCAGACGAATTGAACGCGTGCTTTGGCCAAGAGCCGGATCTCCTTGTTGCTGCTGACGGTTTGTCAGGAAGATGCGAGTATGTCCACTGTTTGTTCCTGTTTTCTGACTGATTTCCCGGACCCGTAAGTACGGCAAGTGTTTTGTGGACACGCAGGATCCTGCCCTTGAGTGCAATCGCTTGCCAGTCGAGGTATTTAAGTAATAAAATGAGATATATTATCATTTATCAGGAGAATGATCATGCTGTCTCTTCCACCGGTTCACGTGCTGCTGCTTGTGATTCTGATCAAGGCGATTTTTCTGGCCGGCATCGGTCCCCAGCTTCTCCACCGGCCCGACGTGCTGTGGGGGCTTGTGCCGCTGATTGCCGGCCTCTGGCTGCTGGTTTCGGCCCGGCTTGCATTCTTGCGGTCAAAGACCACCATCATGACATTCGACCGTCCGGAGAAGCTGGTGACCTCCGGACCCTTCGCGTTGACCCGCAACCCGATGTATCTCGGTTTCCTGCTGCTCCTGGTGGGTGTTACGGTTCTGGCTGGCTATGCTGCCGGCATCGTGGCGCCGCTCGTGTTCTTTCTCTTGGCCAGGTTCTGGTACATTCCTTTCGAGGAAAGGGCTGCGGAGGAGGTCTTTGGTTCGGAGTATGCCGCCTACAAGGCGCGAACCAGGCGATGGATCTGAGATGGCGCGTCCACAAGCCGATGCTGATGCGCGACGACACGCGCTGCTTGCCGCTGCCGAAAGGGTATTGAAAGCCAACCGGGGGCGGCGGCTGGTAATGTCCGACGTGGCTGCGGAGGCGGGAATGTCGCAATCCTATGCCTATCGGTTCTTCGCCGACAAGAATGCCCTGATCGCGGCGATGGCCGAAAACTGGTTTGATGATGTTTCCCAAGCCGTTCGGGCGCTTGTCTGCGGGCCCGGACCGGTCGGATCGCGGCTGGAGGATTTCGTGCTTGTTCAGATGCGGATGAAATGCGCCACGCATGACGCGGATCCGGTGCTGTTTGCCGCCTATCTGGACCTTGCGTCCGGACATGGAGACATCGCCATGACACATGTGCATGAGATGGAGAGGGTGCTGACCGCTTTGATGGCCGAACGGTTTCCCGACCGCGATGCGGCTGCCGCGGCAAGGGTGTTCAACGATGCCACGCGCATGTTCCGCGACCCTTATGTGATTGCCCGGATGCGGCCGCTGATCACTGAAGACCGTGCGCGGGCGGTGGTTGCCACTGTGCTTGCCGGGCTCGAGAGCGGTCAGTCCACGTAGGTGCGTGCATGACGCTGGCCGAGGCTGGTCAGCAGTTCATAGCTGATGGTGCCCGCCGCGGTTGCGGCTTCCTCCAGCGTGATGGTTGGCCCCAGAAGCTCGACCCAATCCCCGGCATTGACACAATCCTCGGGCACGTCGGTGACGTCAAACATGGTCAGATCCATGGTAATCTTGCCGATCACCGGGACACGGGTGCCATTGAACGCGCCGAACGCCCCCTGCGGCACGGCCGAGCGCAGCGGAACGCCGGAGCCGGAGCCCGAGCGGTGGAAGCCGTCGGCATAGCCCACACCGCACACGGCGATGCGGCTGTCGCGGCTGAAGCGGTGACTGGCGCCGTAGCTCACGGTCTCCCCCGCCCGGGCGTGGCGGATCACCAGCACGCGGGCTTCCGCCGTCACCACCGGGGCCATCCGGTTGGGCACGCCCGACACCGGCTCACCGCCATAAAGCGCAATGCCGGGCCGGGTCATGTCATGATGCGCGGCGGAGCCGAGATGAATGCCGGCAGAATTGGCGAGACTGGCCTCCACCCCGGCAAAGCACGGCCTGAGTCCCTGGAAAATCCGGATCTGTTCGGCATTGAGCGGATGCGCGGAATCGTCGGCACAGGCGAAATGGCTCATCACCAGGCAGGGGGCAGGCCCGCCGCTTTGCGAATGGGCGACGGCCTGCTCGGGCGTCAGCCCCATCCGGTTCATGCCGGTGTCGACATGCAGCGCATAGGCGCGGTCTCCGGCATTGTTGCGCCAGAACGCCGCCTGGTCCGGCGAATTGATGATCGGGATCAGGTCATGCGCCAGCGTCAGGGCAAAGGAACCGTCGAACACGCCATTGAGAATGAAGATGCGGGCATCGGGCAGCAATGGCCTCAGGCTGGCGCCTTCATTGGCGTCGGCGACGAAGAAATCCCGGCAGCCCTCGCGCGCCAGCCGGGGCGCTGCCTGTGCCGCGCCGGTTCCGTAGCCATCCGCCTTGACCGCCGCGCCGCAGCGGGCATTGCCGGAGAGATCCCGCATCAGCCGCCAATTGGCGGCCAGCGCGCCGAGGTCGATGCTCAGGCGCGTGGTGGCCGCCGGGGCGGGCATGGTGAAGGGGGAGGTCAAGCCGCGGCCTATTCGTCGTGAGCGAACTGGTTGTAGGAATTGTCGGCCAGATCGGCAAACCGGGTGAATTCCGCCTGGAAGCCCAGCTGCACGGTACCGGTCGGTCCGTGGCGCTGTTTGGCGATGATGACGTCGGCGGTGCCCTTGACCTTGAGCATCTTTTCTTCCCAGGCCAGATATTCCGGCGTCTTGATGTCGGCGGCGATCTCGTCGGGCGAGCGGCGCGGTTCGCCGTTCTTGACGTAATACTCTTCGCGGAACACGAACAGCACCACGTCGGCATCCTGCTCGATCGATCCCGATTCACGCAAGTCGGAGAGCTGCGGACGCTTGTCCTCGCGGCTTTCCACCTGACGCGACAGCTGCGAGAGCGCGATGATCGGAACATTGAGTTCCTTGCCGAGCGCCTTCAGGCCGGTGGTGATCTGGGTGATTTCCTGCACGCGGTTGTCGCTCGACTTGCCCGAGCCGGTCATCAGCTGGATATAGTCGATCACCAGCACGTCAAGGCCGCGCTGGCGCTTGAGACGGCGGGCGCGGGCGGAGAGCTGGGCAATCGAGATACCACCGGTCTGGTCGATGAACAGCGGGATCTTCTGCATCATCTGCGAGCAGCCGACGAGCTTTTCGAAGTCGGCCTCGGAAATCTCGCCGCGGCGGATCTTCGAGGACGAGATTTCGGTCTGCTCGGAAATGATGCGGGTGGCGAGCTGTTCGGCCGACATTTCCAGCGAGTAGAAACCGACGACGCCGCCATTCTTGGCCTTCATCGAACCGTCGGCCTGCACCTCGCCCTCATAGGCCTGGGCAATGTTGAAGGCGATGTTGGTGGCCAGCGAGGTCTTGCCCATGCCCGGACGTCCGGCCAGCACGATCAAGTCGGAATGCTGCAGGCCGCCCATGCGGGCATCGAGCTGGGAGATGCCGGTGGAGACACCCGAGAGGCCGCCATCGCGCTGGAAGGCGGCGCCGGCCATGTCGATGGCGAGCGACACGGCGTCGTTGAACGACTGGAAGCCGCCATCGTAGCGGCCGGTCTCGGCAAGCTCGAACAGGCGGCGTTCGGCGTCCTCGATCTGGGTGCCCGGCGGCATGTCGAGCGGCGCGTCATAGGCGATGTTGACCATGTCCTCGCCGATCGAGATCAGCGCCCGGCGCTGCGCCAGGTCATAGATGGCGCGGCCATAGTCCTCGGCATTGATGATGGTCACGGCTTCGGTGGCCAGCCGCGCGAGATACTGCGCCACCGTCATGTCGCCGACCTTGGCATCGGCGGGCAGGAAGGTCTTGATCGTCACCGGGTTGGCGGTCTTGCCCATGCGGATGATGTCGCCGCCGACCTCGTAGATCTTGCTGTGCAGCGGTTCCTGGAAATGGGTCGGCTTGAGAAAGTCCGACACGCGGTAAAACGCGTCATTGTTGACCAGCATGGCGCCCAGCAGGGCCTGTTCGGCCTCGATATTGGACGGCGCCTCGCGAAACAGCGGGCTCTTTTCGGCTCGGGCCGGAATCGGCTCTATCTTGCGGGCGGCATCATTCATTGTCTGGGCGGTCCTGAACTTGGTGCGGGGCGGTAGCCTGGAATAGCAAAGCTGGCTGGCCCTGTCAGTGCATGGCCAGTCCTAATCTCAAGCGATTCGCCGAAGTGGATATGTTGTGCACGTTGTCCACACTTGTCCACAAGACTGAAAGCGCAAAGCGCAGACAACTGCGAAAAAGCACCGGGCAGGGGTTGTTTCAGGCGCCGAATCGGGAGTGGCCTTGCACGCCCGGGGCGAGATGATCCGCGCGGGCCACACCTGCCGCACGGGAGGCGAGAGGGGCTCGCGCGGCGGGCCGGGCTGTGTGGCTGATCACGGCCCTTGCCGTACGGGCGATCCCGGTCAGGTTTCCTGCGAGAGCAGGTGCTCGCTTTCAAAGGCGATGTGGCGGCGCATGGCTTCGAAAAAGCCGCGCAACATGTAGCCTGTGGCCTCGATATTGATGTCGGCACTCCCCGCGCCCAGCGCATGCAGGGCCTCGATCAGCTCCTCGGCGAAACACTCGTCCTCGCAATGCTCGAAGCGCAGACGGTTGAGCGTCGCCTCGATCTTGCTGTCGCCCTTGTGCCGCCTGGCGATAAGGGGAAACACCACCTCTTCCTCGAACCGGTGCACGCCGCGAATCATTGGCCCCAGAGCGCGGGCCGCATAGATGCATTTCTGCCGGTTGATGCCGTCCGGAAGCGAATCGGCAATCTCCTCGAGGCGGTCGCACAAAAGCAACTGTTCCTTGTGCGCCTTGCGCAAGGCGGCGATCGGGTCTTCGCCGTGCGCCAACCTGATTGTGGCATCATCCGTCATGAGCGCTCTTCCCGTAAAAGACCGATTTTCTTGTCGTTTTGGGTCTCCCTCACGGCCGAAACTAGGTTTGGGATCATTCGGCGTCCTTGACTTGGATCAAGGCGACACGCCTTTGCTTCTGCGATTTGTGGCTCAGTTCGGCAAAGGCCGCGGTTTGTCCAAGGGGGCGGCACGCGGACTGTTCCGGTTACGGATTTGATACCCCTGGGGGATACCAACAATGAAATACGCTTTCGAAACAATCGCCGTGGGCATAGGCGCCTTTCTGGCGCTGCTCGGCGTGGCTTTCGCCAAGGACGATCAGTTCGAGGCCCATATGTGGGTCTTGTTCGTCGTGCTTCTGGCGGGAACCGTGCTGCTGCTGCGGCGGGTCAATTTCTCGCCAGTCACCGCCCCGTCCGCCGATGACACATCCGGCTATTTCGACGAGGTGGTGCGCTACGGCATCATCGCCACCACATTCTGGGGCATCGTCGGGTTCCTGGTCGGCGTCATCGTCGCCTTCCAGCTGGCCTTTCCGGACCTCAACATCGAGCCCTGGTTCAATTTCGGCCGCACACGGCCCTTGCACACTTCCGCGGTGGTCTTCGCCTTCGGCGGCAACGCGTTGATTGCGACCTCGCTCTATGTGGTGCAGCGCACCTCGCGCGCCCGGCTGTTTGGGGGCAATCTGGCCTGGTTCGTGTTCTGGGGCTATCAGCTGTTCATCGTCATGGCTGCGACCGGCTATCTGCTGGGCATCACCCAGGCGCGCGAATATGCAGAACCCGAGTGGTATGTCGATCTGTGGCTGACGCTGGTCTGGGTGGCCTATCTGGTGGTGTTCATGGGCACCATCATCCGGCGCAGGGAGCCGCATATCTATGTGGCCAACTGGTTCTACCTGGCCTTCATCGTCACCATCGCCATGCTGCACATCGTCAACAATCTGGCGATGCCGGTGTCGTTCCTCGGGGTCAAGAGCTACTCGCTGTTTGCCGGGGTTCAGGACGCACTGACGCAATGGTGGTACGGCCACAATGCGGTCGGCTTCTTCCTCACCGCCGGCTTCCTGGGCATGATGTATTATTTCATTCCCAAGCAGGCCAACCGGCCGGTCTATTCCTACCGGCTGTCGATCATCCATTTCTGGTCGCTGATCTTCCTCTATATCTGGGCCGGTCCGCACCATCTGCACTATACCGCACTGCCCGACTGGGCGCAGACGCTGGGCATGGTGTTCTCGATCATGCTGTGGATGCCCTCCTGGGGCGGCATGATCAACGGCCTGATGACACTCTCGGGTGCCTGGGACAAGATCCGCACCGATCCGATCATCCGGATGATGGTGATTGCCGTTGCCTTTTACGGCATGTCGACCTTCGAAGGCCCGATGATGTCGATCAAGGCGGTCAATTCACTGAGCCACTACACCGACTGGACCATCGGTCACGTGCATTCCGGTGCACTCGGCTGGGTCGGCATGATCACCTTCGGCGCGATCTACTACCTGGTGCCGAAACTGTGGAACCGTCCGCGGCTCTACTCCATGCGGCTGGTCAACTGGCACTTCTGGCTGGCCACGCTCGGCATCGTTGTCTATGCGGCGGTTCTGTGGGTTGCCGGCATCCAGCAGGGCCTGATGTGGCGCGAATACAATGATCAGGGCTTCCTGGTCTATTCCTTCGCCGAATCCGTGGCGGCGATGTTCCCTTACTACCTGCTGCGCGCCATCGGCGGACTGATGTATCTCGCCGGCGGCATCATCATGGGCTGGAACGTATGGATGACCATTCTTGGCCATGAGCGCAACGAGGTGCCGATTCCAGGCAGCGAACCCGCCATGCAGCCGGCACAGTAGGAGACAACAACGATGTCACTCTTAGACAAACACGGTATCATCGAGCGCAATGCGACGCTGCTTATGGTCGGTTCGCTCGTGGTGGTTTCCATCGGCGGAATCGTCGAGATCACGCCGCTCTTCTATCTCGAGAACACCATCGAGAAAGTCGACGGCATGCGGCCCTATTCGCCGCTGGAGCTGGCCGGGCGCAACATCTATATCCGCGAAGGCTGCTACACCTGTCACAGCCAGATGATCCGTCCCTTCCGGGACGAGGTCGAGCGCTATGGCCATTACAGCCTGGCGGCGGAATCGATGTATGACCATCCGTTCCAGTGGGGATCGAAGCGGACCGGGCCGGACCTGGCCCGCGTCGGCAACCGCTATTCCAACGAATGGCATGTCGAGCATCTGAAGGAACCGCGTTCGGTGGTGCCGGAATCGATCATGCCGAGCTATTCGTTCCTGGCGACGACACCGCTCAAGGTGGCCAATGTCACCGCCGATCTGCAGGCAAACCTCGCCGTCGGCGTGCCCTATACCGAGGACATGATCGCCAATGCCAAGGCCGACCTGATGGGGCAATCCGACCCGGATGCCGACACATCCGGTATCGAGGAGCGCTACCCCAAGGCCAAGCTGGGCGATTTTGACGGCAATCCGGCGATGGTCACCGAAATGGATGCGCTGGTGTCCTATCTGCAGATGCTTGGCACGTTGGTCGATTTCTCGACCTACGACGAAGCATCCGGCTACCGGTAAGGGGGGATCAGTCATGGAAACCTACACTGCAATGCGCCATTTCGCCGACAGCTGGGGGCTCGTGTTCCTGTTTGCCGTGTTCATCGGCGTGGTTCTGTTCCTGCTCAGGCCGGGCGCCAAGAAAGCCGCCGATGATGCAGCGCAAATTCCGTTGAAGGAGGACTGAGACATGTCCGGGAAACAGATTGACGAAATCACCGGTGTCGAGACCACCGGCCACGAGTGGGACGGGATCCGGGAGCTCAACAATCCGATGCCGCGCTGGTGGCTGTGGACCTTTTATCTCTGCATCATCTGGGCCATCGGCTATGCCATCGCCTATCCGGCGATCCCGCTGATCAAGGGCGCCACGCCGGGACTGCTGGGCTATTCGAGCCGCGCAGAGGTGGTGGCCGAACTGGCCGACGCCAAGGCGGCGCAGGGGGCCTTGCTCGAAAAGATCGCCGCCACGCCGGTCGCCGACATTGCCGGCGATCAGGAGTTGCTGCAATTCGCCATTGCCGGCGGGTCTTCGGCCTTCAAGGTCAATTGCGCCCAGTGTCATGGCTCAGGCGCTGCCGGATCGGCGGGCTATCCCAACCTCAATGACGATGACTGGCTGTGGGGCGGCACGATCGACCAGATCTACCACACCATCGCTCACGGCATCCGCTTTGATGCCGATGACGACACCCACTATTCGGAAATGCCGGCCTTTGCCGACATGCTCGAACCCGACCAGATCAACCAGGTTGCCGCCTATGTGGTCAGCCTCAGCGATACGCCGTCGGATGCAGCCCTGGTCGCACCGGGTGAGCAAATCTATGTCGACAACTGCGCGGCCTGCCATGGCGATGAGGCCGAAGGCATCGTCGATTTCGGCGCGCCAAGGCTGTCGGACGGCATCTGGCTGAAGGGCTCCACCGAAGCCCAGATCGTTGCCCAGATCCGCAGCCCCAAGCACGGCGTCATGCCCGCCTGGGTCGACCGTCTCGGCGAACCGACCGTCAAGCAGCTGGCTGTCTATGTGCACACGCTGGGTGGCGGGCTGTAGGGCCGGACCGGCGCCGACGTTCGGCGCAGCTCACTTGCAAGTTCAAACCCCGCCGGATGGTTGCCCGGCGGGGTTTTTGTTTGCGGAAATGACCTGGAAACCGGAACGGCGGATCACCGCTTGGATCCGCTGGCGATCGCCCTGGCAGTCGCTGGAAATGCCGGTTGCTATGGCGCAGAAGATGCGGTCATGCGGCGACAGAGGATGTGCGCGCTTCCAATGGGGACGCAAGGTCGCATTCGATACCGCCGCCATTGCGCTTGGCGCGATACGAGGCCTTGTCCGCCACAGCCATCATCTGTTCAAGCCGTGCAGAGCCGGAGCGTGCCAATGTGTATCCCAGGCTGATGCCGATGGTGATCTCTTCGCCGGCAATCCGGTACGGCAGGCTCAGAACATTGGCGATCTGCCTGGCCAGCAGGTCGGCTTCGACGGGATGCCGGACATCCGGCTGCAAAATGGCAAATTCATCGCCGCCGACGCGCACGGCGATACTCGGCTGCTCCAGGTTGTCCCTGAGTCTCGATCCGATACCCGCCAACAATTCGTCTCCGACGGCGTGGCCAAAGCGGTCATTGACGCTCTTGAAGCCGTCAAGGTCGAAGCAATGCACGCAGGTCAGCGCATCTTCAGCGCTGCCAAGTGTCCTGAAAGCCTCGCCAAGCGCCGTGCGATTGCGCAGCCCCGTCAACGGATCGTGGCGTGCCTGATGCTGCATTTCCAGGCGCAGGCAGATCTGCCGGGTGGCGGTGGCATAGACATGCCAGACGCTCTGCATCGCCGCCACCAGGAAGGCCGCACAGACCGCCGCCAGTATCCAGTGGGCCGTATCGCCGTAAAGCATGGCGGAAACCGTTGTCGGTATCCCTGCAATCATGATCGCGGGCGCGGCAATGAAAGGCCGGACCGAGATCCGGATGGCAACCCCGGCGGAATAGCCGAAGATCACCGCCGTGGCGAGAATATGGACTGACAGGTCGTCATAGGCGAAGGCCGCGGTTGCCAGCACACCGACGGAGGCGGCGATGACGAAGGTGAGCAGCGCGTGCGCCAGCTCCCAGCGCGCCGCCTGCTCAACTGTTGCGGGTTTCGCCGCGTTCATGCGCCGGTGGGCCACCGTCACCACGATCTTGGCAAGCGAGGCAAGGCTTCCACAGATGGTGGCGAGCACGAATTCGATGCCGCCAAGGCTGTCAAAGGCAAACAGGCCGATGGCCAGGATTGTCAGGCCCATGATCGTCGTCGGCAGAATCGTGGAGGTCAGTTCCGATACCAGCGTCTTGAAAACTTCGTCGGTCTCTCGGTAACGCACATCAACCCCCTGTTCACAGGATATGCGTCCTGTCGCGTGGGCATCTTGTCGGCTGGGGCTTAATATTGTGTCAGTTTGCTCGGCCAAAGTTTAGCAAGCTGCTGTTCTTTTTACGACAATTGTCGAGCGTCCTGCATGGGGACGGCAAGCGGGCGTTGCCGGACGGACCATCGAAGGTCGGCTTTGCGATGCGCCAGGAGACTGGTAGCCCCGGCCTGGCCATGTTGCGAACAAGGCCCCGGAACCCGGAAAACGGTCCCATGGCAGCAGTCCGGCTAGTCCACAGCAAAGGTCAGCGAAGCCCAGAAACTCTGCCAGTCGGCGTTGCGCTCTACCGGCGCCTCGATCATGTGCACGCTGGCGGCCATATAGGTGCCTCCAGCGGGGAGGGTGAAGCTGGCCTGTCCGGTCTCGTCCGTGCGGGCAAGCGTCCGGGCGGCGAGGGCGCCGTCTTCGCCGCGCTGGAACAATGCCACCTGCGTGTCTTCAAGCGGTGCGCCTTCCCACAGCAGGGTGAAGCTCATTTCCGATCCGGCTGCCAGCGCCTGCGGGTTTTCGCCCGCGACAAGCTCCAGCCGCATGCCGGTGGCGCGGTCCTGGTCGCCTGTTGCATCGCCCACGGTCACAAGCGTCTTGGCGCAGCGCGTGTAGAGCTCGCGGATGTCGTCGCGGGGAAGCCCGCGGGCGTCATGGCGGGCGGGAATGGCGTCAAGGCCTTCAAGCTCGAGATAGGAGGCGAATTTGTCCCAGCCCTGAAAGCGGATCCGCTCGGCAACCGAGACATAGGTGAACAGGGTGAGCCCTTCGCTGCGCGGTGTCAGGGCCAGCGCCGGCAGGTCGCCGGTGGTGCCTGAAACATCGCTCTCGCCAAGGCGGTCGTAGCGCTTGAAGGCGGTAAAGCGCGAGGGAATATAGGGAAGGATATCGCCCTTGAAATCCTGTCCGACGCGGATGTCGGCGCGGATCTCCCTATCGCGGGCCACCGCAAAGGCCTCCGGCTCGATCCAGAATTCATGTCCCGACACGGCGGAAACCTGGGCGAAAGTCAGCGCCAGTCCGAAGAAGGCGGTTGCCCGTTTGAGGGATGTCCGTCGTGTCATGATCGCTCTCCAGATGGGCGGCCAAGATGCATCCGTTCGCCGCCTCGATCAATCGATTATCCACACTGCAGAACCGGGCGGTTTCGGGGCGCGGCGACCAGACCTCGCACGCGGTTTGCCGGCGGGGTCGGCGATGTATCCAGAACAAATAGGAGTGTGAAAAGTCAAATGTTCTAAAAGCTGAAATTCGTAAATACAGATTACGTATGAAGTTTTATTTGGACGAATAAAGCGGCGTCATTCCGAGCATAAATCTGTCGATTTGTGCTGTCTTTATGTTTCGGGCTGTTCCCTGCGGAAGCAACTTCGGCTAGCCTGCTGGTATTCGACGCGTGCGGACCGCAATATTGCCTTTGAATTGAGGAGATCGGCATGGAAAAGGAACCACCAGTCCCGGAATGTTTTGAGACCGAGGCCACATCCGCCGAACGGCTGATCGAGATGTTTGTCGAAATGGGCCAGGCCAAGCGCACCCGTGTCGATCCGCCGCCGGCGCAACGTGCCGTCTTCCGCAAGCTGCATGGTGTGGCCCATGGCTATCTCGAACGGCATGACGACATGCCCGAGCACATGCGCGTCGGCATTTTTGCCCATCAGCGGCTCAAGGCCTGGATGCGGTTTTCCAGCGACACCGGGCCGACCTCTCCCGACCTTGGCAGCACGCTCGGCATCGGGCTGAAACTGTTCGGCGTGCCGGGTGAAAACGCGCTGGGCGAACAGGGCGAAACCGCCGATCTGATCATGCAGGCGGCATCGCGGTTCTTCGTCAATGACGCGAAGGAGATGGTCGAGTTCACCTATGCCGGCGTGGTGCAGAGAAACTACAATGCCTATCTCGCCCGCCACAGGGAAACCAACGACATCCTCAATGCGATGACCGCGCCCAAGGGCTCGGTGCTGACCACCACCTATTGGGCGATCCTGCCGTTTCATCTCGGTGACGAGATCATCAAGTACCGGCTGGAGCCGGAAACAGCACCCGAAAATGTGCCGGACGATGCCACCGATTACCTCAAGACCGATATGGTCAACCGGCTGTCCGAGCGGGACTACCGCTTCGTGCTGTCGGTCCAGCTGCGCACCAATCCCGACACCATGCCGCTCGACAAGGCGATGGTCGAATGGCCTGAATCGGAAAGTGAGTTCCGGCCGGTCGCAACCCTGGTGATCCCGCGGCAGCGCGTCGATGCGCGCGGACAGTCCGACTATGGCCAGAACCTGTCGTTCAACATCTGGCGGGTGCCGCCGGAAAACCGTCCGAGCGAGGAGTCCTCCATCGCCGTGGTCCGCCGCAGCGTCTATGCCGCCGGCGCGGCCTTGCGCCAGAGCGCCAATGGGCAGCTGATCGGTGACCCAGTCGAGCCGCGTCCGGTCGAGCCGATGCATGACGAGACGGACGACTGCATCGTCCAGGCGGTGATCTATCCGTCCATCGGCGTGGCCCGGGTGGGCTCGAGCGAGGAATATTTCTACGGTCCCGAAGTGATCGATCCGGCGCCGCTGCCGCCGGGCAGCTATCGCGATGCGGACAAGAAACTCAAACGCCAGGCGGCGCGCTTCCGCATCTATGGCTGCAATGCCCGCGGCGACATCATCCGCGAACTGACCGGCGAGGACCGGGATGCGGAAATCCGCTGGTCGGTGCAACTCGCCAACCAGAAGGCGGCCTGGTACGGCTTCCAGCTCGCGCTCGACATTCCGGAGGCCAATTATGCCCCGCCGACGACATTGCGCAATCCGGGCGTGGCCGACAGGACCCGGCTGGCGATCACGCCCGAAGCGCGTCACCTTCAGGGTGCGGAGGCCGGGCCGGAGCGGTTCGAGGGCAAATTCATGGATATCCCGGTCTATCTCGGAGAGATCAGCACCGATGCGGCCGCGCGGCTGACCGTGCTTGGCGGCATGGGGCGCTCGCAAAGCTATGATGACAGCGCCGCCATCACATTCGCCAACAATGAAGGCTGGTATGACGATGTCTCCGACGGGCCGGTGACCGCGGAGGTGTTTCTCGACGGCCAGCGCCTGCAGGTGGTTCCGGCCTGGGTGGTCGTCGCGCCGCCCAATTACGGGCCGCAACGCAAGTCAGTGCGCACCATGTGGGACCTGATGCGCGACATCGCGATCAAGTCGAAGATGCTGGCGGCACCGACGCGCCCCTCATTCACCGCCGAAATCCTGCCGATCTTCGAACGGATGGCGGGACTGCAATGGACCAATGCCGGCTTTGCCGGCGGTTTTGGCTGGGAGGGGGCCTTCGATCTCACCAGCAGGGAGGCGCTTGCCGGGCTGGGCAGCACCAGCCCGGCTTTTCGCGAGCAGCGCCGGGTGATCTACAACAATTTCCGAAATTTTGCCCGCGACAGTTATTCTCCGGTGCCGTGGCCATGGCTCTACGGTGACGCGATGAATGTGCCGCCGGCGGACACGCCCCGGCAGAACGCGGTGCTGAGCGATTGCCAGATGGCGATGCTGAAGAAATGGTCCGAGGGCAATTTCGAGCCCGACTATGACCCCGACCGGTTGCCGGTGCGCGAGGTTGACGAGCTGCCGCCGGCCGAACAGGGCGAGATGCTGACCCGCGCGGCGCTGGAATTCTGCCTCGCCGATGCATTCCATCCGGGCTGCGAAATGACATGGCCGGTGCGTGCGTCCTCGATGTACATGGCGCCGTTCCGCTTCCTGCACGCGCCGAAAGGCTGGATCGAGCCGCAGCAGAGCGAGGTGCTGACCACCGATTCGGTGACCATCCCCAACGGCCCGCTGTTCGGGCAGTTGCCGGGCGGCATCACCCGCTGGATGGCGGTGCCATGGCAGACCGACACCAGCAGCTGCCGCTCCGGCTACACGCCGAGCTACGATCCCTATGTGCCGAGTTTCTGGCCGGCGCGGGTGCCCAATGAGGTGCTGACACGGGAAAATTACGACATCGTCATGGACACCAACCGGCCAATGTCGGAACGGCGCAAGGCATTCGCCAACCGGGAAGCCTGGATCGAACCGCTGGGCGCGGACGGCTACACCCACCAGATCAACAACATGATCCAGCATTTCGATTTCCTCGGTGTGGTCGAAGTCCGCGATGGGCCCGGCGACGCGGAATTTCCCGACAAGATCGAAGTCGAGGATTACGCCCGGCTGATCACCCCGGAAGAGGAGCATTACCGGGAACGCGAAAATCTCGGGGCGGAGGCGACATCGCCGGGCCCCCTGACCCATTCGCTCGAAGGCGTGCGCCGGCGCGGTGTGCGTTCGGCCACGGAAGTCGATCTGAGCGAAATTGATCTCGTCAACCGCTTTCCCCGCGGCCTGCCGACCCAGCGGTGAGGGTCGACGTCGCCATTATCGGGGCGGGAACCGCCGGCGCCGCCGCCGCGGCCACGCTTGCACCGCGCGCCTCCGTGGTGCTGCTTGACCGGGTTGCGCCGCCGGTCTGGCGAATCGGCGAAACCCTGCCGGGTGCCGCGCGGAGGGTGCTGACGACGCTGGGCGCCTGGCAGCGCTTCGAGGCGGCCGGTCATGGCGCCGCACCGCTCAAGGTCAGCCGCTGGGGGTCGGACGAGGCCGTTGAACTCGATGCTTTCCGCGATCCCGACGGAGCCGGCTGGCGCATCGACCGGGCGCGGTTCGAGGCGGATCTGCGTGCCGGCGCGGTGGCGCGCGGCGCCATCCTGATGGCGCCGGTCAGTGTGTCGGGCCTGTATCGTGGTGCGCAGGGCTGGACCGTCCGGCTCGAGGGCGGCGACATGATCATGGCCCGCCAGATCATCGATGCCGGCGGCCGGCGCTCGCAATTGCTGCGCCCCTTCGGCCAGCGCCGCATGGTGATGGACCGGCTCGCCTGCGTCTATCAGCGGCTGCGCCAGCGCGGTGAGGCGGACCCGGCAACCTATACTCAGTCGACACCCGAAGGCTGGTGGTACACGGCGTTGCTGCCTGATGGCTGGCGCGTCATCGGCTTTCACGGAGACAGCGACCAGCCGGTGATCCGCGCGTTGATGCGGGAGGGGCCGATTGCTGCGGCCCGGCGCACGGCCGGCCTGGCGCAGGCGCTGGGTGAGCTGGATGATGGGTCGGTCTCGAAACCGCAGGTGTGTGCCGCCAACAGCGCCGCTGCAAGCTCCGCCGGGCAGGGCTGGCTTGCCGCCGGCGACAGTGCCATTGCGCTGGATCCCTTGTCCTCGCAGGGCCTTTTCAACGCGCTGGTGACCGGCATGGAAGCCGGCGAGTCGGCGCTTGCGCTGCTGGACGGTGATGAAACCGCGATGCCGGCGCATGCGGCGCGGACCGGTCGCATCTGGCAGGCCTATGCCGGCCATCATGCAACCTATTACGGCATGGAGCGGCGCTGGCCGGACGCCCCGTTCTGGCAGCGCCGGCTGGGAGCATCGCGGGCACCGGTTGCGTTGGTTGACTGAAATCCTGCCCTTGCGACCGCTGCCAGAGGAAATTGCTGCAAATTCTCCTGCCGAGACTGGACGAAACGGCATCACCGGTCCAAGTAAGCCGGACACCGCCCTGTGGTTGTGTGACCGCCCCGTCCTGTCCTTGTGCCGTGGATCTGATGATGACCCTGTCTTTGCGCTCGATAAATCAATTGCTTGCCAGCCTGCTTGTGGCCGTGGCCGTGCTGCTTTGGGCGGCAGGGACCGTTCGCTCCCATGAAATCCGCCCGGCGATTGCCGATCTGGTGTTTGCCGGCGACGGCACGGTGCGGCTCGAGATGTCTCTGATACTCGAGGCCGCGCTGGCCGAAATCGGCGCGGAGCATGGTGACACCGACGACAGCCCCAACGCGCAGCGCTACGACGCGCTTCGGCTGCTCGACGAGGCCGCATTGGCAGCGGAGTTCGAGCGCTTTCAACCCCGCTTTCTCGACGGTGTCGCGCTGCTGGCCGATGGCGCCAGGGTGCCGCTCGACATTGTTGCCGTGGAACTTGTTCCGGTGGGTGATACCGATTTCGCCCGGCTGAGCCGGCTTACGCTGGCGGGGCAATTGCCGCCGGGCGCCGGCGCGGTGGTGTTCTCGTTCGATCCGGCCTTCGGCCCCAGCGTCATCCGGGTGCCGGACGCCGATGGTGAATACAGCTATTCAGCCTATCTTGCAGATGGCGGCCCCAGCGAAGCGATCCCGGTGGAGGGCGGGCTCAGCCGCAGCGCCGGAGAGGTCTTTGTCGATTATGTCGGCATCGGCTTTGCCCATATCGTGCCCAAGGGACTCGATCACATTCTCTTCGTGGTCGGGCTGTTTCTGCTGTCACCGCGGCTCAAGCCGCTGCTGGTGCAGATCACCGCTTTCACAATCGCACATTCGGTCACATTGGCCATGGCGATGCTGGGCGTGATCTCGCTGCCTGCCAGCATTGTCGAGCCGCTGATTGCCGCCTCGATCGTCTTCATCGCTGTGGAGAACCTGGCGACCAACCGGCTCAGTCCCTGGCGGCCCTTCGTGGTGTTCGGCTTCGGTCTGTTGCACGGGCTCGGTTTTGCCGGCGTGCTGACCGAGATCGGCCTGTCGCCGGCGCATTTCGTCAGTGGGCTGGTGGCCTTCAATATCGGTGTCGAGGCCGGGCAGCTTGCCGTTGTCGCCGGCTGCTATGCGCTGTTCGGCGCCTGGTTCTCCGACAAGAGCTGGTACCGGACGCGGATCACCATGCCGATGTCGCTGGCGATCGCCGCCGTGGCGGCCTGGTGGTTTGTCGAACGGCTCGGATGGGTGGGTTGAGAGACAAAAAATAGTTCTCCCATGACGCGATCTGGCGCGCCTTGACGGATGTGCCGCAACTAGTCTGCCGGTGCCTGCGCATGACGCGCCCCTTGCTCCGGAGACAGCCAATGCCGCCTTTTCTGTCGATATCCCGCCGCACCCGCCGCACGCCGTTCACGGACCGTGTCACCGCTGCAGGCGTGTCGGCCTATACGGTCTACAACCGCATGCTTTTGCCCACCGTGTTCAGGTCGGTGGTCGAGGATTATCACCATCTCAAAAGCGCCGTTCAGGTCTGGGATGTGGCCTGCGAGCGGCAGGTGGAGATCCGCGGTCCGCAGGCGGCCGAACTGGTGCAGATGCTGACACCGCGGGATCTCTCGGAGATGGCGGTCGGGCAATGTCTCTACACCCCGATGGTCGACGAGACCGGCGGCATGCTCAACGATCCGGTCACCGTCAAGCTCGACGAGGACCGCTACTGGGTGTCGATCGCCGACAGCGATCTGCTGTTGTGGGTCAAGGCGCTGGCGGTGGGCTTCCGGCTGGCCGTCGATGTGATCGAACCCGATGTGTCGCCGCTGGCGATCCAGTGGCCCGCGCGCCGATGATCTGGCCGCCCGGGTATTTGGCGACGAAGTCCGCTCGATCCGGTTTTTCCGCTACAAGCGCCTTGCCTTCAATGGCGTCGATCTGGTCGTTGCCCGCTCGGGCTATTCCAAGCAGGGCGGCTTCGAGATCTATGTCGAGGGCGGCCAGCATGGTGAACCGCTGTGGGACGCGCTGTTTGAAGCCGGCCGGGATCTCGATGTGCGGGCAGGGTGCCCCAACCTGATCGAGCGGATAGAGGCAGGCATGCTGTCTTACGGCAATGACATGACGCGGGCCAACACGCCGCATGAATGCGGGCTGGGCCGGTTTTGCGACACCAGGTCAGCCATCGGTTGCGTCGGCCGTGACGCGCTGTTGCGGGTCGCCAGGGAAGGCCCGCTCAAGCAGATCCGCTATCTCGAGATCGACGGCGATGCGGTGCCGCCATGCCCCGAGCCCTGGACGGTAAGCGCCCAGGGGGAGCCGGTCGGCCAGGTCACCTCGGCTGCCTGGTCGCCGGATTTTGAAACCAATGTGGCAATCTCCATGATCAATCGCGACTGCTGGGAGGAGGGCGCCATGGTCGAGGTCGCCACCCCTGCCGGCAACCGCCCGGCGCGGGTGCGTGGCAAAAGCTGGTTGTGACGGCTTGATCTTGATCAAGGCATCGGCGCTGTGGTGCGCGCATGGTGCGGCTCAGATCAATGGTGCCCATGATGAACACGCAAACGCCCACCGTCGCGTCACAGGATGCGGATGAAATCGAGCGGCTTGATGCCGAATCGGTCAATGCCGCCTGGAAACGCAAGCCGCTTTACGAGGCGCGCAAGAAGATTTTCCCGAAACGCGCCGAAGGCACCTACCGGCGCTTCAAGTGGCTGGTGATGCTGGTCACCCTCGGAATCTACTACCTCACGCCATGGCTTAGATGGGATCGCGGGCCGTTTGCGCCCGACCAGGCGGTGCTGCTCGATGTCGCCAACCGGCGGTTCTATTTCTTTTTCATCGAGATCTGGCCGCAGGAGTTCTTCTTTGTCGCCGGATTGCTGGTAATGGCCGGGTTCGGACTGTTCCTGATCACCTCGGCGGTCGGCCGCGCCTGGTGCGGCTACACCTGTCCGCAAACGGTGTGGGTCGATCTGTTCCTGGTGGTCGAGCGGTGGATCGAGGGCGACCGCAACCAGCGCATGAAGCTCGATGCCGCACCGTGGAGCGCGTCGAAGCTGTTCAAGCGGGTGGCCAAGCACGCAAGCTGGATCTTCATCGGGGTCGCCACCGGCGGCGCCTGGATCTTCTATTTCGCCGATGCGCCGACGCTGTTCGTGAATTTCTTCACCGGCAATGCCGCGCCGATCGCCTATATCACCGTGGCGGTGCTGACGGCGACGACCTACACATTCGGCGGGCTGATGCGCGAGCAGGTCTGCATCTATATGTGCCCCTGGCCGCGCATCCAGGCCGCCATGCTGGATGAGAACTCGCTGGTGGTGACCTATAATGACTGGCGCGGCGAACCGCGTGGCCGCCACGCCAAGAAGGCGGCGGCGCAAGGGTTGGTGCAGGGGGATTGCGTCGACTGCAATGCCTGTGTCGCGGTCTGTCCGATGGGCATCGACATCCGCGACGGCCAGCAGCTCGAATGCATCACCTGCGCGCTGTGCATCGATGCCTGCGACACCGTGATGGACAAGCTCGACCGGCCGCGCGGGCTGATTTCCTATGCCACGCTGGCCGATTATGCCGACAACATGGCGCTGGCCCAGGATCCGGTCACCGGCACGCTGGATCCCGGGCGCACCCGCACCGAGGACGGCGGCTTTGTCGATGCGGTCAAGCATTTCAACTGGCGCATCGTTTTCCGCGCCCGGTCCCTCATGTATATGGGTGTATGGTCGCTGGTCGGCATCGCCCTGCTGGTGGGGCTGTTGTCGCGCGACCGGCTGGAGGTCAATGTGCTGCATGACCGCAATCCGCAATATGTGCTGGAATCCAACGGCGACATTCGCAATGGATATTCGGTGAAGATCCTCAACATGATCCCCGAACCGCGGGTGATCTTCCTGTCGATCGAGGGCCTGCCGGGCGCGACGATGCGGATTCCGGGCATTGATCAGCCCGCAGGGGTGTCGTTTGCCATTCCGGTCGAGCCCGACCGGTTGCGCGAATTGCGGGTCAATGTGCTTCAGCCCAAGGAATATGTAAGCTCCGAGACGGCGAAGTTCCGCTTCATCACCGAAGACCGGGCCAGCACCGAACGCGACAGCTATACCGCCAATTTCCATGCACCGGAGACAAAGTGATGCAGATGATCCGGGCGATTTTCCAGCCCAAGGAATTTACCGGCAGGCACATGCTGTTCACCATGGTGGCGTTTTTCGGGGTGATCATCACCGTCAACCTGATCATGGCGCGGTTTGCGGTCACCACCTGGAGCGGGCTTGTCGTGCCCAACACCTATGTGGCCAGCCAGCAGTTCAACGCCAAGGCCGCGGAATCGCGCGACATTGCCGCCCTGGGTTACCAGCTCGAATTCGGCTCTGATGTCGATGGCCTGTCGATCCGTTTTTCCGATCGCCGCGGCGAACCGGCGCTGGCCGACAGCATGGTCGTGGCCCTGCGCCGGCCGGTCGGCACCGATCAGGACCGTGAACTGGTGATGGTGCGCGGCAGCGATGGCATCTACCGGGCGGAGGGACAACTGGCACAAGGCGAATGGATCGCCACGGTGACGGCGAGCAACAATGGCCAGACGCTCTACAAGCGGGGGCGGCGGTTTCACGTCAGGGCAGATGGGAGCCTGCTGCCGTGAGCTGCTGCGCCGCAGGCACCGAAAGTGCCGCCGAGCTTGAGGCGCTGAAATCCGAAGGCCCGTCGGCAGAGGAAATCTGGCTGTCGAGCCGACCGCTCGGCGACGGAATGCGCCAGGTCGACCTGATCGTGCCAGGGGTGCATTGCGGCGCCTGTATCGCACTTCTCGAACGCGAACTTCCCCGGACACCCGGTGTCGATCATGCCCGGGTCAACCTGTCGACCCGGCGGGTGTCGGTGGTGTTTGAAAACAAGGCCGGCGCAGGGAGCGCCGCACCCATAAGCGGCAGCCATGCCGAGACCGTGCTGACGGCGCTGGCAGAAAAATTCAAGGCGCTGGGCTATCCCGCACATCTGCCCGGCGGCGGCGAAGAGGGCGCCGATCCGGCGTTTCGCGAGTTGCTCAAGGCGCTGGCGGTTGCGGGCTTTGCCTCGATGAATGTGATGCTGCTGTCTGTCTCGGTCTGGTCGGGCGCCGACGACACCACGCGCGACCTGTTTCACTGGATCTCGGCGCTGATTGCCGCGCCGGCGCTGGCCTATTCGGGCCGGATCTTCTTCCGCTCTGCCTGGGACGCGCTCAGCCATGGCCACGCCAATATGGATGTGCCGATCTCGCTCGGCGTGATTCTGGCCTATGCGATGTCGCTCTACGAGACCATCACCCATGGCGAACATGCCTATTTCGACGCTTCGGTGACCTTGCTGTTCTTTCTGCTGGCGGGCCGGACGCTCGACCACATGATGCGCGAAAAGGCCCGCTCGGCGGTGCGCAATCTGGTGCGGCTGTCGCCGCGCGGCGCGATGGTGATCCGGGATGACGGCAGCCGGGACTACCTGGCGCTCGACGAGATCGAACCGGGCATGCGGCTGGCGATTGCGCCGGGCGACCGCATCCCGGTGGACGGGCGGGTGGTTTCGGGCCGCTCGGACATGGATTTCGCCGTCGTCAATGGCGAGAGCGCGCCGCTTCCGGTCGAGACCGGATCGCTGACGCCGGCCGGCACGCTCAACCTCACCGGCTCACTGGTGCTGGAGGCGACGAAGAGCGCGCGCAACTCGTTCCTGGCCGAAATGGTCTCGATGATGGAGGCCGCCGAGAGCGGACGGGCCGGCTACCGCCGGATCGCCGATCGGGCCTCCGCCATCTACGCACCCGTGGTGCACCTTTTGGCCCTTGGCACCTTCGCCGGCTGGATGATGGCCACCGGCGACTGGCGCATGGCAATGATGACCGCGGTGGCGGTGCTGATCATCACCTGTCCCTGCGCGCTTGGGCTGGCGGTGCCGGTGGTGCAGGTGGTGGCTGCCGGGCGCCTGTTCGAAAACGGCATCATGGTCAAGGACGGCTCGGCGATGGAGCGGCTGGCGCAGACCGATCATGTGGTCTTCGACAAGACCGGGACACTGACGCGCGGGCGGCCGCAGCTGGTCAATGCGGCGGCTGTGGCGCCGGAAAATCTGGCGATTGCGGCGCGCATCGCACGCGCCTCGCGGCATCCGCTGAGCCAGGCGCTGGCCTCCCATGACACGGCGGGAGAGCTGATGCCGGATTTCGACATCATCGAAACCCCGGGCGAGGGGGTCGAGGCGATCTCGCCCGAAGGCGAGGTCTACCGGCTGGGCCGGGCCATGTTTGCGCTCGATGGCCACAATCAGGGTCTCGACCAGGCCGCCGACGCCAGCCAGGTCATCCTGTCGAAAAACGGCGTATTCATGGATGTGTTCCTGTTCTCCGACCAGTTGCGGCGCGGTGCCATACAGGCGGTGGCAAGGCTGGCAGCACTGGGGCTCGACGCCGAAATCCTCTCGGGCGACCGGGAGGCGCCGGTCAGGGCGCTGGCGGGCGAGCTGGGCCTGGCGAGCTATGTCGCCGGCGTGCGGCCGCGCGGCAAGGTCGACCGGCTCAAGGCGCTGGCTGAGGCGGGTGGCAAGCCGCTGATGGTGGGCGACGGGCTCAATGATGCGCCGGCGCTGTCGGCTGCGCATGTCTCGATGGCGCCGGCGAGTGCCGCCGATGTCGGGCGGATGGCGGCGGATTTCGTGTTCCTGCATGATTCGCTCGAGGCTGTGCCGCTGGCCATCGAGGTCTCGCGCAAGGCGGGCAGCCTGATCCGGCAGAATTTCGCGCTGGCGATCCTGTACAATTGCATTGCGGTTCCGGCCGCGGTTCTGGGCCACGCAACGCCGCTGATTGCGGCGCTGGCGATGTCGTCATCCTCGGTGATCGTGGTGCTGAATTCGCTGCGGCTGCGGCGCAAGACCCGCATCGAGCACTTCGCGCGGGGCGCCGTCAGCCGGATCACGCCGGCCTTGCCGGGGGAGGCGCGCGCGGAAAGCAGCCTCAGGACATCCGCATGAACACGCTGATTTTCCTGATTCCGATTGCCCTGCTTCTGGGAGCCCTGGGCCTGGCGGCATTCCTGTGGTCGATGAAATCCGGCCAGTATGACGATCTTGAAGGGGCAGCCTGGCGCATTCTCGATGATGGTGACGACAAGCCCGAGCAGGACTGAACCCGGTTCCTCGCATTCCGGCGCCTGGAAAAATCGGCGCGCATCCCCACAGTTGATCGCCGCGGAGGCTTGCCGCTCGCGCCGGCATCGGTCACAAGGTGATCTGATGAAAGCGCCGTAGGGGGAGACCGGAAATGGCTGAAGCGGAAATTGGTGTTATCGGGCTGGGCGTCATGGGCGCCAATCTTGCGCTCAATATTGCGGACAATGGCTATCACGTTGCCGTCTACAACCGCACCACGGCGCGGACGGACGAGTTCGCGGCCTCGGCGGGCGAATTGTCCGACAAGGTGACCGCCTGCGCCACGCTGGAAGATTTCGTTGCCGCGATCCGGCCACCGCGTCCGGTCATCATCATGGTCAAGGCCGGTGAGCCGGTCGACGCGCAGATTGCGGCGCTGAAGCCGTTGCTGGCAGCCAACGACATCATCATTGACGCCGGCAATGCCAATTTCCGCGACACCATGCGCCGCTTCACCGATCTTGAAGGCTCGGGCCTCACCTTTATCGGCATGGGCGTGTCAGGTGGCGAAGAGGGCGCGCGCCACGGGCCGTCAATCATGGTCGGCGGCGCCGAGGACGCCTGGAAGCGGGTCGAGCCGGTGCTGACGGCGATCTCGGCCAAGTTCGAGGGCGAAGCCTGTGCCGCGTGGCTCGGCGAGAACGGCGCCGGACATTTCGTCAAGACCATTCACAACGGCATCGAATATGCCGACATGCAGATGATCGCCGAAGTCTATGGCGTGATGCGCGATCATCTCGGTATGGATGCGCCGACGATTGCCGCGGTGTTTTCGGCCTGGTCGACCGGACCGCTCGATTCCTATCTGATCGACATCACCGCCGAAGTGCTGATGGTTCAGGACGCCCACACCGGACGGCCGATCGCCGACATCATTGTCGATGCCGCGGGCCAGAAGGGCACCGGCCGCTGGTCGGTGATCGAAAGCCAGATGATGGGCGTTCCGGCAACGGCGATCGAGGCGGCGGTGGCTGCGCGCAGCCTCTCGGCGATGCGGGAGCAGCGCGCCCTGGCGCAGGCCGAGTTCGGGCTTCCTGCGCAGCACGACCGGCGCGAGGGGCAGGCGGTGATCAAGGATCTCGAAAAGGCGCTGCTGGCCGGCAAGGTTGCGGCTTACGCGCAGGGCTTTGCGGTGATGGCCGCGGCGTCAGCTGAGTTCAAATGGAACCTGCCGATGGCCACAATTGCCCGGATCTGGCGCGCCGGCTGCATCATCCGGTCGCGTTTCCTCGACGAGATCGCCACCGCCTTTACCAATGATCCCGACGTGGCCAATCTCGCGCTGACACCGGCGTTTTCTGCGATGATCAGGGATACCGACGCCAGCCTGCGGCGGATCGTGGCCGAATCGGCGATGAACGGCATGCCGGTGCCGGCACTGGCCAGCGCGCTGGCCTATTTCGACACCTACCGGCGCGCCCGCGGCACTGCCAACCTTATCCAGGCGCAGCGCGATTTCTTCGGCGCGCATGGTTTTGCCCGGCTCGACGCCGAGGGCGAACACCACGGACCCTGGGGCAGCTGAGCAGCATTCCGGCCGGCAGCAACGGCCGGGGTGTCAGGGGCGGAGGAGCCTGTTCTCGACGGCGGTGATGCCGGCCTCGAGCCGGCTCGCTCCGTCGTCGCCAAGCATGTCGATGAGCTTGGCCTCATAGGTTCTGGCCAGCGCGACAAGATCGCGATAGCGATGACGGCCCTCGCGGGTCAATTCGATATGCTCGACCCGGCGATCGGTGGCATCGGCCTGGCGGGTGATCCATTTGCGGTCTTCCAGCGAGCGGATGGCCCGGCTGACCTTGGTCTTGTGCATGGAGGAATGGGCGCCGATATCCGTGGCCGTGATCCGGTTGAACTGGCCGATGGTGGCCAGGGTCCGCCATTCCGGCCGGGTCATGCCGTGGCGCTCGCGATACAGCGCTGCGAACTGGCGGCTGACGGTTTCGGCAGCGCGTGCCAGCCGGTAGGGCAGGAAACTCTCCAGCGCCAGCACGTCGGGCGCAAGCTCATCAGCCGGTTTGTCGCGATGGGGAGGCATGGGCATGTCCGGGATCGTTGCGTTTGTAACTTTGCGGACATAGCGCCGAAACGGCATGGTTTCAATTGCCACGCGGCGGCCAAGGCCTTAAATCTTTCACGACAATTGACAGAACGTGGCTTCGGCCGGAGGGTGCCATGGAACGCAGCCAGATCAACGAGATCCTGGAAGAGAGTGACAAATTCATCCGATCCTTCGGATATGTGATGCCGCCCTTTGCCTATTGGAGCCCGAAGGAGCTGCGCATCCGCACGGCAACGGACGCCAGCAGCATCCGCGCCAACCGGCTGGGCTGGGACATCACCGATTACGGCCAGGGCAATTTCGAGGATCTCGGCCTGTTCCTGTTCACCGTCCGCAATGGCTCGGCCACCGACCTCTCCGAGGGCAAGGGCATGCTGTATGCCGAGAAGATCATGATCTCGCGCAAGGATCAGGTCTCGCCGATGCACCGGCACAATATCAAGGCCGAGGACATCATCAACCGCGGCGGCGGCAAGCTGGTGCTGGAACTGTTTGCCTCGGCGCCGGACGGGTCGGTCGATCCGGATGCATCGGTTTCGGTGCACACCGACGGCGTGGTCCGGACATTTGCTCCCGGTGAGCTGCTCAAGCTCGATCCCGGCGAGAGCGTCACGCTGCTGCCCGGCGTCTGGCATGCCTTCTGGGGAGAAGGCAGCGACGTGCTGATCGGCGAGGTCTCGACCGTCAATGACGATCTGACGGATAACGTCTTCCGCGAGCCGATCGGCCGGTTTTCGACCATCATCGAGGACGAAAAGCCCAGCCATCTGCTGGTGTCGGATTACGACACCTGGCTCTAAAGCGCTCCGGTTTCAGGCAAAAATGTCTTGGGAGGCGGCGTCAGCCGGAACCCCGCATGGCTCCGGCTGACGCCTTGGAAAAACTGCGCCTCAAGCCCGTCCCCGCCCCGAGGTGGCTGGGCTGCAGTTCTTCGGTCCGGGGCAGGGCTGCGGTTGTTTCAAACGCGGGCGGCTGCCAAGCCGGGAAATCCTGTTTCAGGTGACGCTCAAGCGGGCCACCCGAAGTGCTCAATGGGTTTGTTGCAGTTCCAGCAGTCCCAGGCGGGCCGCCTTGGCCATGCCGGCCATGCGGTTGGGAACGCGCAGTTTCATCATGATAACCGAGAGAACCGACTTCACCTCACCGGCGGTCAGTTCCATCTCTGCACCGATCTGGGTGTCGGTGCGGCCTTCTGCGCAGCGGCGCAGGCATTTCATCTCTGTACGTGTCAACGGGTGAAACCCTCCTTCATTTCCGAGATCCATTATCGTGTCATCCTCCTCGGGATCGCCCGGTCCGCAGATTTGAGCGAAAAAACGCGGCGAACCAAACAGCCCGTCGCGGCAACCATCAGTCATGTCTTAAATGCTGGAGATCTTATGCACCTGCTTTGGCGCGAGCACATTCACGCTGCGCGCCAAAAAATCGGCCTTAAATCAATTTACCTGATTTATCTCGATGCGGAGGGCAGGTGGCCGTCGGGCCGGGCCGTCACGCGGATTTGGCGTGGTCCTGCCGGTACTGGCTGGGCGTCATGTCGAACCAGCGGATGGCGGAGCGGGTAAAGGCGGCGGGCGCGGAAAAGCCGAGCTTGTAGCCGATGCTGGAGAGGGTGTGCGATGTCTCCAGAAGCAGCCGCTTGGCCATCTCCCTGCGGCACTCGTCAATGATGGCCTGCATGCTGGTACCGGCGTCGTTGAGGCGCCGTTGCAAGGTGCGCGGGCTCATGCCCAGACGCTGGGCTTCGCTGGCCAGAGTGGGGGTGTTAAAGGACAGGTTTTCGGCGACGTGAAGCCGGATCGCCACCAGCGGATCGCTGGCGTCGGTGTGGCGCAGCGGTATCTCGTCCATCTGCTGGCTCATCATCGCAAACAGCTGCGGGTCGGCATTGGGATTGACCCGATCAAGGAATTCCGCGGGCAGGATCATGGTGTTGATGGGGGCGTTGAAAGTCAGGTTCTGGGTCAGTAACTGCTTGTGCAGGCTGGTATTTACCGGTTTCGAGCGCTCCAGCTCCAGCCGCACCTTGTTGATGTCGTCACCAAGCAGCGCGCGCAGATGGATGAAGCCCTGGGCCGCGCCCATGTCGACATATTGGCCCCGGTGCAGGATCAGCGGCGAGTAGGTCCATTCGAAATGGGCGGAGCGGGCGCCGATCTCCAGCGTGCAGATCCGGGTCTCGCTGACCTTTTGCATGTTGCGCCCGAAGAACATCAGGAAGTCGCGCACGGTCGGCGCATTCATCAGGCCGTAGCCGAAGGGTCCGGACGAGCCTTTCTGGAAGGATGCAATGGATTTGAGGCCGAAAACATCGTCGCCGGAAATCAGCGCCAGGGCCTCGAGATAGCGGCACAGGCGGTTGAGGCTGATGCGTTCATTGATGAGGCTGAACCGGTCCGGATCAAGCCCGCAGGCGCGGGCAATCGGGTCGACATCCAGACCCTGGCTGGTGCCGTAAAGGCTGATCCCGGAGGCGAGACCGGCCGTCACTTCAAACTGGTCTGCAAGGGTCGTAAACATCGCTATGGCGTCCAGTGTTAAAATAATGGCATGAAAAGTAAACGTCAAACAGATGACGGTGTCGAGTTCGAATGTATTCTAGATACGGAATTCCCATCTCAGTGGATCAGTTTTTCGTGAACAGCCATATCTCGCCCATGAGTTTCGAACTGCCCGACAGCGCGCCGGAGCGGATCCGTGCCTTTCTGACGCTCTGGCACCAGAAGGCCGATGGCGACATGCCTTCTGCCGCAGACTTCGATGTGGCGACGCTGAGCAGCGATTATCCGCTGCTGGTGCGCATCCGGCTCGAAGGGCCGAAAGAAACGCTTGTGCTGGATGATGTGGCGATTGCCGAACGCTGGCCGTTCATGACACCGGTCAAGGACCGGCCCTTGACGGATTTCGTGCCGGAGCACAGCAAGAAGCGGGTGATGGGCGCATTCGAGGAGACGCTTGCGAGCGGCGTTCCCAATTATTACGAGACCACCTCGTGGAAGCATGACGGCCAGTGCGTGACGCTGGCGCGGCTGGTGGCGCCGTTGGTGGATGGCGACCGGCGGGAATTGATCGCCCTGTGGGATGTCGTCGCGACCGCCTGACCGATGTGTCTGAAAAATATTTTAAGCCTATAGTATCTCCGGCAATCCATGATAAGGAAACCGCATGGCGGCCTTTGCCGCCGGTGCGTGTCGCATCCGCCCCGATGAGCTGCCGCGACAGCGCCGCTTCGCCATGATGCTGCGTCATTTGCGCATTCGATTGAATGTGGCGCTGGCTGCAGACAAAGGGTAATGCTGCCCTTCTGGATCAAACTGGAGTTTTTAGCGATGTCCGTGTCCCCCGCCGTTTCGACCAAGTCCTCGAAATCCTCGTTCCAATGGGATGACCCGTTCCTGATCACCGATCAGCTGACCGAGGAAGAACGGATGATCTCGGACGCTGCGGCCGCCTTTGCCGCCGACAAGCTGGCACCGCGGGTGACCGACGCCTATCTCAACGAGACCACCGACCGCGACATCTTCTCGGAAATGGGGGCAGCGGGTCTGCTTGGTGTCACCGTTCCTGAACAATATGGCGGTGCGGAAGCTGGTTACGTCTCCTACGGGTTGGTGGCGCGCGAAGTCGAGCGCGTCGATTCGGGCTACCGTTCGATGATGAGCGTTCAGTCGTCGCTGGTGATGTACCCGATCCAGGCCTATGGCAGCGAAGAGCAGCGGCAAAAATATCTGCCGAAGCTCGCCAGCGGCGAGTGGGTCGGCTGTTTCGGCCTGACCGAGCCGGATGCCGGGTCCGATCCGGGCGGCATGAAGACCCGCGCCAGGAAGACCGATGGCGGCTATGTGCTCAACGGCTCGAAAATGTGGATCTCGAATTCGCCGATCGCCGATGTCTTCGTGGTCTGGGCCAAGTCGGAAGCCCATGACAACCAGATCCGCGGCTTCGTGCTGGAAAAGGGCATGACGGGCCTGTCGGCGCCGAAGATCGGCGGCAAGCTGAGCTTGCGCGCTTCGATCACCGGTGAGATCGTCATGGAGAATGTCGAAGTCTCCGAGGATGCTATCCTGCCGAATGTCTCGGGCCTCAAGGGTCCGTTCGGCTGTCTCAACCGGGCGCGCTACGGCATTTCCTGGGGCGTGATGGGCGCGGCTGAGGATTGCTGGCACCGGGCGCGTCAATATGGTCTTGACCGGCACCAGTTCGGCAAGCCGCTGGCCGGCACCCAGCTGTTCCAGAAGAAGCTTGCCGACATGCAGACCGAAATCGCACTCGGCCTTCAGGGCTCGCTTCGCGTCGGCCGGCTGATGGACGAGGGTCGGTTCGCGCCGGAGATGATTTCGATCATGAAGCGCAACAATTGCGGCAAGGCGCTGGATATCGCCCGGATGTCGCGTGACATGCATGGCGGCAACGGCATTCAGGCCGAATATCACGTCATGCGCCACGCGCAGAACCTTGAAACCGTCAACACCTATGAGGGCACGCATGATGTGCATGCGCTGATCCTCGGTCGGGCACAGACCGGCATTCAGGCGTTTTTCTGAGGGCTTGGCCGTCAGGTTTTGAAACAAACAATTTCGGGCTCAAGTGCACTCCACTTGGGCCCGACCTGTTTTAAAGCCCGCCTTCGACCGTGGTCAGGCCGAGAATCTTCCAGGCCTGCATGCCGCCGCGATAATAGAAGATGCGATCGGCGGGATAGGTTTCGCGCAACATGGCGCGGATGGCGGTGGGGGACTGGCCGCACCACAATCCGTTGCAATAGAGCGCCACATTCCTGGCATTGCTGCAGTCCCAGGCGCCGCTGCTGCCGGTGCAGCCGAGCTCATCCAGACGTCCGGCGATTTCGGTGTAGGGAATGTTGAGCGCGCCGGGAATGGTTTCCTCGGCATGCCAGTCGACCGTGCGGGCGTCGACCACGATGGCCGCTTCGTCAGCCAGCATGTCGAGCAGTTCCAGCTCTCCGATGGTGGCAACGCCGTCGGCCACCTGTGCCGGCTGAATGCAGAATGGCGGACAGGCGCGCGAGGTTTTTGCGAAATAGCCGCTGATCTCGTGCTCGGTGTCCTGAATGCGCTCGATGGTCACCGGACCGTCCTCTGTCTGCACCTCGACGCCGGCAATGTCAGGCCGGATGTTGACTTCCTTCTTGTCGTCGGCGGCAAAAGCGGCAGCTGATCCAAACAGCAGCCACATCGCTGATATAAGAGCTATCATCCGGGGCATCGTTTTCTCCTCATTGGCCCGGTGTTCTCGCAAGCAGGACTGCGCAAGATCCGGATAAAATATTCAGATATACCTATGTAACGGGATGGCCTGTGGCGGGTCAATGCCCGGGGGTGCGGCGCAAGCCTTGCGCGCCCGGCGTCGGCTGGTTCCGGGCCGTGGGCCTTGGCAGGGTGGGGCAAGCAAAGTAATGACTGTTTCACAGGACTTGCCGCGCGACGGCGAACCATCCAACCCAAAATCGACAGGAGAGCATGATGGCCGATGGCAGCCAGGTGGTGATGATCGGGGCGACCGGCGCCGTCGGCGGCGAGGTGGTCAAGGCGCTGATCGGCATGGACAGTATTGCAGGCATCACTTTGCTCGGGCGCAGCCGCTATGAGGGACCGGGCGACGACCGGATCAGCCACCATGTGGTCGATGTCTCCGATCCCGAAAACTACCGGCATCTGTTGCCGGGGCACAGCCACGCGATCTGCACGCTTGGCATCGGCCAGCCATCGAAGGCAGAGCGGGCGCAATTTCTCAAGATCGACCGGGATCTGCCGCTGGCGTTCGGCCGCGCCTGCTGCGAGGCCGGGGTCGGGCATTTTGAACTGCTGAGTTCGGTGGGCGCCGATTCCGCGTCAAAATCCTTCTATCTGCGCAGCAAGGGCGAACTGGAAGACGGGCTCGATGAACTTGGTTTTGCGCGGCTGAGCCTGTTTCACCCAAGCATGATACTGACGCCAACCAACCGCTACGGCGCGAGCCAGGCGCTGACACTGGCGGTCTGGCCCTGGCTCACACCGCTGCTTGCGGGGCCACTGCGCAAGCTGCGCGGCGTCAAAGTGGCACGCCTTGGCCAGGCCATTGCGCTCAATCTCGACCGTACCGCGCTTGCGCACAGCGGAGCGGCCAGCGAGACGCTGGAATGGGATGATTTCAACCGGATTGTCGAGGATTAGGTGATAGTCCTGGCCGGGTGACGGGGCAGGGCCGCTTTTGGGTTCTTGGAAAAGATTTCCCTCTTCCACCAAGGAAGAGGCAGACTGCCGGCGCTTGCCGAGTCCCTAGCCATCAGGCCCCGGCTTGCCCGGCTTCAGCCTTTGCAGGAGCGGTCCGCGCCGGGTAACGGGATCGAAAACACCGTAGCCGCCCTGCGCCGCCACGCTGATGTGGCGGTAGAGATCCATGAATTCCCGGCCATGGGGTTTTGAGTCGCTGTCATAGGTCGGAATGATCAGGATCCGGTCAGCGGGTTTGACCGCGTCGGCATAGCCCATCTCCCAGCCGCACCAGCGGCTGGCGGCCGAATGCGCAGTGGCGAGATAGACGAACCAGTCAAGCCGCTTGATCCGCTCTCTTGTGTTCTGGGCGGTCAAGGGGCTGGGTGTCGGCTGCATCGCAGAGCCCTCCCAGTCGATATAGACCATCCAGCCCTTCGATTGCAGAAACCCCTGCAGGCCCCGGGCGAGTGTTGCGTCCTTGCGGCTGTGGCATAAAAACGCCGTCTGCTTTCCACTGCGCAGCGCCTGATTGACGATGGCCCCCGACTTCTCGAATTCGGCGCTGGCCGCAAACGCGCGGATCAATGCTTGGTCGATCATGGATTGATTGCCTGAGGGCCGGATGGCGGCGCGTGCCTTGCGATCTGATCCTGGCTTTGTCTCATCACGAAGCTTCCTGCGTGTTTGTCCGGTGGCTAGGCGGGACAGGCGTTTGCGAGGCTTGTCTGCACCGCCGGCCTTGTCCTGACTGCTGCCTTTGGGCTGCATTTTCGCACGGCTGGTTTACGGGGAGGTTAAGGCGGGGGAGGCTGATCCCTGTTGGGAAGTCAGGCATCGCAACCAATGCGGCCAATGGGCCGTGATTTGTGCCAATTGCGCCGAGCCCAATCTCCCTCCTTGCGGGGGAGATGTCGGCATCGCCGACAGAAGGGGGTGTGGGTGCCGCAAGTCCGAGAGGGTGCTGTATGCAGCGATTTACCCCCTCTGCGCTGTCGGGCATCTTCCCCGCAAGGGGGAGATTGGGGGACGCAAGATCTCGGCACTCCGTCACCCCGGACTTGATCCGGGGTCCAGCAGCGCCGCGTCGGCGGCGCGGAAGAATCGTCGCCTGCTTCTAAGAGCCTCTCGCCGCGTGGACACGCGGCGGCTGGATACCGGATCAAGTCCGGCATGACGGGGGCTGTCGGTCTTGACCACTTACGTGATCAGCCAATGAACGATGATTTCACCATTTTGAAATCCCGTCAGCTCAACCATGATGTGTCGCATTTGCTCAGGCCGGATATGAAGGCGATTGTGCCGGACAATCCGAGATTGCGACCGCATCCCTATTATCTCGACTGGCATCGAACCAATTGTTTCAAGGCTGCATGACTGGACGCCACAAACAATCCCGTCTTCCGTCGCTCCGCACCATTGACACCACGCCCCCTCGCGCTCTCCTATGAGGATAAATTCCGGGCCGGGGCGCAGCCATGAAATATTCCGCATTTTCGATCTTCCGGCAGGGACTGTCGGGCAACAAGGGCTGGCAGCCGGCGTGGCGGGAGCCGGAGCCGAAATCGCATTATGACGTGATCATAGTCGGCGGCGGCGGGCATGGGCTGGCGACGGCGCATTATCTGGCGAAAAATCACGGCATCACCAATGTGGCGGTGCTGGAAAAAGGCTATCTCGGCTCCGGCAATGTCGGGCGCAACACCACGATTGTGCGGGCCAATTATCTGCTGGAGGGCAATGAGCCGTTTTTTGCGCATTCGCTGAAACTGTGGGAGGGGCTCGAGCAGGAGCTCAATTTCAACGCCATGATGTCGCAGCGCGGGGTGATCAATCTCTATCACTCCGACGGGCAGCGCGATGCTTACGCGCGGCGCGGCAATGCGATGCGGCTGGCAGGCGAGGATGCGGAGTTGTTGGGGCGCGAGGAAGTGCGGGCGCTGGTGCCCTATCTCGATTTCGACAATGCGCGGTTTCCGGTCCATGGCGGGCTGCTGCAACGGCGCGGCGGCACGGCGCGGCATGACGGCGTGGCCTGGGGATACGCGCGCGCCGCCGACAGTCGCGGCGTCGATCTGATCCAGAATTGCGAAGTCACCGGCATCTGCCGCGAGGGCGGCAAGGTGACTGGCGTGGAGACCTCGCGCGGCTTTATCAGCTGCAACAGGCTTGGCCTGGCGGCAGCGGGCAATTCGTCCCGCGTGGCGGCGATGGCCGGGATGCGGCTGCCGGTGGAAAGCCAGGTGCTGCAGGCCTTTGTGTCGGAAGGAATCAAGCCGTTCATCGACCAGGTGGTGACCTTTGGCGCGGCGCTGTTTTACCTGTCGCAGTCGGACAAGGGCGGGCTGGTGTTTGGCGGCAGCCTCGATTTCTACAATTCCTACGCCCAGCGCGGCAATCTCCAGACGGTGGAAAGCGTGATGGAAGCCGCCTGCGCCATGGTGCCCGCCGTGTCTCGCGTCAAAGTGCTGCGCGCCTGGGGCGGGGTGATGGACATGTCGATGGATGGCTCGCCGATCATCGACAAGACACCGGTGGACGGCCTCTATCTCAATTGCGGCTGGTGCTATGGCGGCTTCAAGGCGACCCCGGCTTCGGGCTGGTGTTTTGCCCATCTCCTGGCGACCGGCGAGACGCATGAACTGGCACGCGCCTTCCGCCTCGACCGGTTTTCGCGTGGATACCAGATCGATGAAACCGGGCATGGCGCCCAGGCAAACCTGCACTAGGGGGGCAGAGAAGATGGCCAGTCTGATCACCTGTCCCCATTGCGGGGTTCGGCCCAAGGAAGAGTTCACCATTCGCGGCGATGCCAAGCCGGTGCGGCCCGCGCCGGAGGCGAAGTTTGATGCCTGGGACGACTATGTGCACTTACGCGTCAATGTGCGCGGCGTCATGCATGAGCACTGGCAGCATTCGGGCGGCTGCCGGCGCTGGCTGGTGGTGGAGCGGGATACGTTTTCCCATGATGTGCATGGGGTGACGGACGCGGCGGAGTTTGCCCGGGCGCGGGCCAAGGCAGGGACGACCGGCAAAGCGGCGAAACCTGCCAAGGGGAGGGCGACACCATGAGCTTCTCCCGGTTTGAGAATGGCGGGCTGATCGACCGCTCCGATCGCATCGGATTCAGCTTCGATGGCAGACAGTTCGAGGGCTTTGCCGGCGACACGCTGGCCTCGGCGCTGCTGGCCAATGATCAACTGCTGATCGGGCGGTCGTTCAAATATCACCGGCCGCGCGGATTGCTCAGCGGCGGGGCGTCGGAACCCAATGCGCTGGTGACACTGGGCGATGGCGCAACGCGGGAGCCGAATCTGCGCGCCTCGATGGTGGCGTTGCGCGACGGGCTCAGGGCGGAGAGCCAGAACCGCTGGCCATCGCTGGGCTTTGACGTCGGTGCGGTGAATTCCGCGCTGTCGCCGTTTCTGGGGGCGGGATTTTACTACAAGACCTTCATGTGGCCGGCGGCCCTTTGGGAAAAGCTTTACGAGCCGCTGATCCGCCGGGCTGCGGGGCTGGGGCGGGCCAGCCACGCGCCGGATGCGCAGGAATACGAGAAGCGCTGGGCCCATTGCGATCTGCTGGTGATCGGCTCCGGGCCTGCCGGGCTGATGGCGGCACTTACGGCAGCGCGGTCCGGCGCGCGGGTGGTGCTGTGCGACGAGAATCCGGACTTCGGCGGGCGGTTGCTCAAGGACCGGGTCGAAATCGGGGACACTGACGGGCCGGGATTCGTGGCGGCGGTGATCGCAGAATTGGCGGCCAACCCGAATGTGCGGCTGCTTTCAAACACCACGGTGTTCGGCGCCTATGACAGCGGCGTCTATGGCGCGGTCGAGCGGCGCGATGGTGCGGACACCGGCCCGGCGCAGCGGGTCTGGCGCATAGTGGCCAAGCGCGCCGTGCTGGCGGCGGGTGCCGAGGAACGGCCGCTGGTGTTTGGCGGCAATGACCGGCCCGGCGTGATGACGGCGTCGGCGTTGCGCGGGCTGGTCAATGGCCAGGCGATACGGCCGGGCGATCATGTGGCGGTCTTTGCCACCGGCGGCTCGGGCCACGAAACTGCGCGGGATTTGTTGGCGCGCGGGCTTGCGGTGACGCTTGTCGATGCACGGAGCGAAGTACCTGCGGCGGAACTGGCGGCATCCGAAGGCGCGCGTGTGCTTGCGGGTCACGTCGTCGCTGATGCGCTGGGCGGCAAGGCTGTTTCGGGCGTCGAAATCGTCGAGCGGGCCTCGGGCAAGCGGCAGACAATCAAGGTCAGCGCACTGGCGATGTCGGGCGGCTGGAACCCGGTTGTGGGGCTCGCCTGCCATCGCGGCGACCGGCCGGTGTGGGACGAGGAGATCGGTATGTTCCTTCCACCCGCGCCGCGCGACGGATTGAGTGCTGCGGGCAGCGCGGCGGGTGTGCTCGATCTCGCCGGTTGCCTGCAGAGTGGCGCCGAGGCCGGGACCCGTGCGGCGCGTGACCTCGGCTTCAAACCGCGAAAAGTCGACGCCGAGGCCGTACGCGAAGCCTGTGGCGGATCGACCGGATTTCAAACGCTGTGGCATGTGGGCGAGGCACGCGGCAAGGCCTTTGTCGATTTCCAGAACGATGTGACCGTGTCCGATCTCGGGCTGGCGGTGCGCGAGGGCTATGGCCATGTTGAACTCGCCAAGCGCTATACCACCACCGGCATGGCGACCGATCAGGGCAAGCTGTCCAATGTCAACGCCATCGGCATTCTGGCTGAAAATCGGGGCGTGACGCCGGACCAGGTCGGCACCACGACGTTCCGCCCGTTCTATACGCCGGTCAGCATCGGGGCGCTGGCGGGTGAGCATCGCGGCAGCCATTACCGTCCGGTGCGGCGCTCGCCGTTGCATGGCTGGGCCGAGAAGCAGGGCGCTGTGTTCATCGAGGCCGGGGCCTGGATGCGGGCTTCGCATTTCCCGGGCGAGGGCGAAACGGGCTGGAAGGAAGCGTGCGACCGCGAGACGCTGGCGGTGCGTGCGGGCGTGGGCATCTCAGATGCCTCGACGCTGGGCAAGATCGATTTGTCGGGCAAGGATGCGGCCAATTTTCTTGATCTCATCTACACCGGCAAGATGTCGACATTGGCGATCGGCAAGGCGCGCTACGGGCTGATGCTGCGCGAGGACGGCTTGCTGATGGATGACGGCACGGTCAGCCGCTTGGGCGAGAGCCATTACCTGATCACCACCACCACGGCGGCGGCCGTTGAGGCGATGGCACATCTGGAATTCTGCGCCCAGGCGCTGTGGCCGGAGCTCGATGTGCGGCTCGCATCGGTCACAGACCAGTGGGCCCAGATCACGGTTGCCGGCCCGCTTTCGCGGGACGTGCTTGGCCGTGTTGTTGCCGATCATCTGTCGGATGAGGCGATGCCGTTTCTGGCCGCGCGCGAGGTAAAGCTGCATTCGGGGCTCAAGGCGCGAATGTTCCGGATTTCGTTTTCGGGCGAACTGGCGTTTGAGCTGGCGGTGCCCGCGCGTCACGGCGAGGCGGTGGCCGATGCCATTGTTGAGGCCGGTCAGCCGTTCGGGATTGTGCCTTACGGACTGGAGGCGTTGAATGTGCTCCGCATCGAGAAGGGATTCATCACGCACTCCGAGATCGATGGCCGCACCACGCCGGGCGATCTGGGTCTGGGCAAGATGGTGAGTGCCAAAAAGGATGATTTCATCGGCCGGGTGATGCTTTCGCGAGAAGGCCTGCAGCGCGATGACCGCGAGCAGTTGGTTGGCTTGCGGCCCGTCAATCCGGAGCACAGGATCCTGGCTGGCGGGCATTTGCTTGCACCGGGCACGGATCCAAGCATGGCCAATGACCAGGGCCATGTGACCTCGGCCTGCTGGTCGCCGCATTTCCAGTCGACCATCGCGCTTGCCATGCTCAAGCGCGGGCGCGCGCGCCATGGCGAGAACCTGGTGGTCTGGGACGGATTGCGCGGCATCGAGACCGAGGTGACCGTCTGTCCGCCGGTGTTTCTGGATGCCGAAGAGGCGGATAGGACGCCTCCGGGCCGGGCGCATGCGCCGGTTGTGGCGGCCGCGCCGGTGGCGTCCGTCCTGCTCGAGGGCCTCGTTGTCAGTGCCTCGGACAGGGTGTTGCTCACGCAATTGCCCGATGCGCCGGTCTGTCTGGTGGCCGGGCCGGTTGCCAAATCAGCCGCTATACGGCGCGCGGCCAGGGCCGGGGACGGGCTGCTGCGTCCGGTGCAGCCGGGCCAGGCGCTCGCCGTCGGCGAAGCGGGCGAGGACCATGCCAAACTGGCCGCACGACTTGGCGCCGCATCGGGAGTGAGCCTGTGCGACCTGTCGGATGCGCGGGTGCGGTTTTCAATCTCCGGACCAGACGCTGCGGAGATCATCGCCACCCAGTCAGCGATCGACACCCATCCGAAGGCGTTCAAGCCGGGCGCCAGCGCGCCGACCCTGTTTAATCATGTGCCGGTGCAACTCACACGGACCGGAGATGACAGTTTCGAGATCATGGCGTTTTCCACCTATGCCCGCGATCTGGCGCAAAGCCTGTCCCGGGCAATTGCGCTGGCCGGCTGACCGGCAGCAGATGCGCGCCGGAAATCCCGTGTCAAACTCGTGCAGACCTGGAAGTGTTCCGGTTCGGGAAATAGTTCATATGTAAAGATTAATATTCATGTGGGCGGATCTGCTGATCTCAGTTTTTGTTTCAATTCAGTTTGCCAATTGAAAACGAAATGTTTGTCCTTATAGTTGGACGATCAGAAAATGCACTGATGAACTATTCGAGGTGCAGGGCACAATTTGGCCTGGCTTGCTGTTTTGGGAGGGGGACGCTGATGATCCAGACCACATTGTCGGTCCCGCTTGAGGTCAAGCCGGAAAGTGCGGCCAGGCTGTCGGCGCTGGTGGACGAATTCAAATATCGCGAAGACAAGCTGCTTCCCGGCGAAGGCGAGAATTTCGAACGCTTCATCAAGCAGGTGCCCAGCCTGCACTTCCTGTCGATGAGCGTGTTCGAGGACCGCAGCTACGACCCGATCTTCATCATCGAGGCAAATTTCGACGGCGAGCCCGGCGTGTTCTGGCAACAGCTCGAAGCCCTTGCCGGCCCGACAATCAGGGAGATGCTGCGCTGCTGCAAGAAGCCGCTGGATGAAGACGCGGATCTCTATGACGCCGTCACCCGGGATGGCTCGACCGCGCGGGTGACGCCTTACCTCAAGGCAAGAACCCAGGCGCCGAGTGTGTTCCACCATGGCAATCGCGGGCTGACCCGGGACCAGATCCTCAACGAGGCGAAATTGTTCAGGGCGATCCGCAGCGAACTGGATGCTCCCGATCACCAGGGTCCGGAGCCTTACCGCGCCGTGGCGCCGAAAGAGTTTCACAACCGGCTCAGGGTCCGGCTTCTGGCCGATCATGGCTGGTTGAACGAGCCGGACGCGCCCCGGATCCCGCTCAGCCAGCGGCTGGGCGACCTGTGGCGCCTGCTCTGGTTCATGTCGCTCGTGCTGCTGGTGTTCACCCTGCCGGGGATCCTGGCCGCATCGCTGATCAACCACGCGCTCTATCTGAGCCTGGTCATCGGCTTTGCCGTGATCTTGGTGGTGTTCATCGGGGTGCTGCGCACGCCCTTGCCCGGCACCAGTGTCGAGACGGCGTTCAACCTGCCGGCATTCCTGTTGCGCAATATTCCCACCATCGTGCTGGTGCTGGCGCCGCCGCTCATCCTGCTCATTGTCGCCGGCGTCGGCTTTGCCGCGGTGATTGATCTCCTGTTCGACAGTTTTGCCGGCGGGGTCAGGGACTGGTGGTGGACGGTGGCGCTGACCATCTTCTACGGCCAGCTCAGCCTGTTGTTCACGGTTCCGGCGGTGATCCTGTGGCTGCGCTACCTGGAAAAACGGGATTCGTCGCAAACCGCGCCGCCGATCGACGCCGAACGGGTGGCCGAGATGGCCGATCACGAGGACTGGGTGTCGCAGAACCACATGGGCTCCATCGTTCACATCCGGCCCGGCGTGCTGCGGACGATCATCGTCAAGGCCGGCCATCGCGGCCTCGGCCTGTTGCTGCGGGTCAAGGCCGGGGACGGCTATCTGGGCAGCATGCGGACCGTGCATTTCGCCCATTGGGCCTTTCTCAACAACAGCAGCCGGCTGGTGTTCTTCTCCAATTTCGACCAGAGCTGGGGCTCCTATCTCGATGATTTCATCGAAAAGGCCCATGTCGGGCTGACCCTGGCCTGGGGCTGCGGAGTGGGGTTTCCTACGACCCGGTTCCTGATCTTTGACGGCGCCAGCCATGGGCGGCTGTTCAAGAACTGGGCGCTGGCCAGCCGCAGCACCAGCCGGTTCTGGTACAGCGCCTATCCGGATCTGTCGGTCGACCAGGTGGAACGCAATCATCGCATCAGCAATGGCCTGCGCCGCCAGGACATGAGCGAAGCCGAAACGCGGGACTGGATGAGGGAACTGTGATGGCGGCGACGAAGAAAAAACACTGGAAGCTCAAGGATTCGATCGCACGGGAGACGCAGGGCTTTGTCGCCTCCGGCTTCGGTTCGCTCAAACATGGCTGCGCGCTTTTCCTCGAGCTTCCGGATGCCGGCAACGGCAAGTGGATTGCAGCGCTGCAGACCGAATTTCCGGTGACGCCGGCCTTTGCGGTGGGCGGCGGCGCGCATGTGAGCCAGGCCGTCTCGATCGCCTTTACCTGGTCGGGACTGCAGCGCCTGCAAATGCCTAAAACCGCGCTGGCGTCATTTTCCGCGCCCTTCCGCGAAGGCATGTTCGAGGAAAACCGCATGCGCCGCCTGGGCGACAAGCGCAAGGGCGAGTGGCAGGACACGGTGATTGACGCGACACCGCGCTGGAGCGGCAACACCCAGTCGCACAGGAGCCGCAAGGCGGTGGGCGCCTACAGTGTGGAGGCCGACACCGGGCCGGCAGCCGCCGAAACCGACGGCACCATCGGCCAGGCGGTGCACGCGCTCGTGCTGATCTACACCGAGGACGAGGCCGGTACCCGCAAGGCAGCTTCCGAAATCGGCGCATTGCTGGAAAGCCACGACGTGCGCGTGGTGCACAGCCTGTCGCTGCAACTGGACGAGGATGACAGCCGGCCGGGCAGGGAGCATTTCGGCTTCGCCGACGGAATTTCCCAGCCCGTGCCCTTTGACGAGCGCGACGGCATCCGCCTCGACGGCCAGGCCGTGAAACAGGCGGACATGATCAACGGCGCGCCGCTGGGCGAGTTTCTCATGGGCCATCTCAACGGCCATCAGGAGATCGCGCCCGGGCCGGTGGTTCCCGGCCAGGTCAATGGCGAGGCGGATCCGCGTCCGTACCGGGCCGGCCTGCCGGAGCATCCCGATGCCCGCAGCTTCTATGATATCGGCAGGAACGGCACCTATCTGGTGGTGCGCGAGCTGCGGCAGGATGTGGCCGCGTTCTGGCGCTCGATGGAGGAGGCCGCCGAGGTGATCCGCAAGGCCGATCCCAAGGCCACGACGGTGACGGCCGAATGGCTGGCGGAGAAAGTGGTCGGACGCAACCGCGACGGCGATGTGCTCAGACCTCAGGGCAGGCAGCCGCAAGGCGGCGACGGCCGGCCGGACAATGATTTTCTCTATTTCGACGATGACCGCCACGGCCATGGATGCCCGCTCGGCAGCCATGTGCGCCGGGCCAATCCGCGCGATTCGCTGGCGCCGCGGGAGGGCATGAAACAATCGCTGCTCAGTGCGGCCAACAACCACCGGATCCTGCGCCGCGGCCGCAATTACGGGCCCAGGATCGACCGCACCGATACCGATGACGGCGCCGACCGAGGGCTGCTGTTCATGTGTCTCAACACCGACATCGCCCGGCAATTCGAGTTCATCCAGCAGACCTGGCTGCTCAATCCGGATTTTTCGACACTGTTTGAAGAGGTCGATCCGCTGGTCGGGCCTGATGGCTGGATGACCATTCCGCAGGATCCGCTCAGGCGGCGCATCCAGGTCAAAACCTTCGTCCAGCTTGCCGGCGGCGAATATTTCTTCCTGCCCAGCCTGCCGGCCCTGCGCTATCTGGCGCTGCTGTGAGCAGGCGGCCGTAAACCGCCCGAATTGCGCCGAAAGGGTCAGTCCTGTGCGCGGACGGCCCTGCCGCGCCAGAGGATGAACAGCCCGGAGACGACAATCAGGGCCGAGCCTGTCAGCATCGCAACACTCAGGGTCTCGCCGAAGACCAGCACGCCCAGGCCGATGCCGAACAGCATCCGGGTGTATCTGAATGGCGTGACAGCCGAGACCTCGCCCGAGCGCATCGCCTTCATCAGCGACGAGTAGGCTGCCACGCCAGCCAGCACAGCCAACGCCAGACAGGCTGACGTTTCGATATCCGGCATCCTGAAAGCTGCACCCTGCCAGATCGAGAACAATGCGCCGGCGACGATGACGGAGAGGAACCCATAGAGGCCGAGAAGCACGGTGCTCAGCGATGCAGGCGCCATGCGGCTGGCGAGATCACGCCCGGCAAAGCCGATCATTCCGATGATTGCAAGGATCGACAGCACCGAAAAACTCTCGGTTCCCGGCTGAATGATGATGACAACGCCCGCCAGCCCCATGACGATCGCGGTCCATCGGCGCCATCCGACCTTTTCGCCGAAGATCAGGGCCGCGGCTGCGACCACCACAATCGGCGTGGCCTGCAGGATCACGGTTGCCGCCGACAGCGGTATCATCGAAATCGCCAGCACGTAGAACAGCCGCCCGGTGATCTCGAAAACCACCCGGATCCGCATCGGTTTGGATATCACGTCCGAAATGAACAGGGGCTGATTGGTGAACCGCGCCACAGCGGCAAAGACCAGCGCGCCGCCGATGCCGAACAGAATCAGGACCTGTCCGACCGGCAGCGATTGCGCTGCGGCCTTGAGAAGGGCATCCTCAATGGCAAATATCGCCATTGCGGCGACCATCCAGATGCTGCCGAGCAGATTGGCCCGGCTGTCCTTGGCGATGTGCGGTATCACGGGATTTCCAGTGCGGGGGTTTTGCCGCTGTCACGGCGGGAGTTCTTGGGTCCGACTGCAATGGCAGAATGGACCGGCCCGGTCAAAATGAAAGCGTCGGCGGGCCGATTCTCTCCCCGGCTTGCCGGTTGATTGCATCAGCCAGAGGTAATAGTCCGAAAAACATCGCGCACACACGCGATATATCCGGCGTCACGAATTCGTGTCTTGATATTGTTGCATCGCAACATTAGGTGAGGGTCTGGAGATTTCGGGAGGAATGACCTTTGGAGGTCGACCATGTTTCTGAAGTTCCTGTTCAAGCAGCGCACACCGCAATTCGCCCTCGGCGAGGACGTCAAGCTGAGATATCTCGGCCCGTCCGACGCACGCGCGTTTCGCGACCATATCCACGAATTGCATTTCGAAGATTTCCGTGACCGTTTCAACGGTCTGGTTTCGGATGACTGGCTCGACCGCTATATCGCCCGGTCGCTGAATGAAGCGATCGTCATCGGCGCCTTCGAGGATGATCATCTGGTCGCCGTGGCCGAATTGCACACCGGTGGGCAGATCGAGCCGGGGCAGGGCGAATCGGCCTTCTCCGTGGCCTCTGACTGGCGCCACAAGGGGCTTGGCACGATCCTGCTCAAGGCCCTGCTGCGGGCGGCGTCCGAGAATGACATCTCCACCATCATCGTCGAGACCGGCGGGCAGAACCAGGCGATGAAAGCCCTGGCGCGGCGCTTTGGCGCCCGGATGCAGCTTGCCGGCGATCAGTCCGTCGGGCGCATCAATGTCGCCGAAGGATTGCGGCTGGCCGGCCGGCATGTGGCGAAACAGAATTATCCGGTGCCGCTGCCGGTGGGCGAGGCGCCCGAAATGGCTAATCCGCTGTCATGAGAGATTGAATCAAGCGGTTGGCAATGTGAGTCCGGCTCTTCCGGCAAGCCCTTGAAAACCAATGATGCTTGATCCCTGCAGAAGCAGGATGAAAAAAGGCCCGGGAGACGGTTTGCGTGTCCCGGGCCTTCGTATTGGTCAGTGGCGTGGCGGATCAGGCGGCGGTGCGGCCCTGGGCCAGGGCCTTGGCAGCGGCGTCGCGTGCGCTTGCCGTGGCCTGCGCCATTGTCGCCGTGGCGGTTTCGGAGACTTCCTTGAAGCGGTCGAGATTGGCCTTGGAGCTGTCGCGGACGAACTCGGCCTGGATCTTCATCGCGTCGGGCAGCGTTTTGGCGCCGGCGATCTTTTCGACCGTGGCAAAGGCGTGGCTGACATTGGCGGTGGTCATGTCGATCAGGCTCTTGGTGAAGCCGGCATAGCTGCCGATCAGCGAAACGGCGGCCTTTTCAGTCTCGGCATTGAGTTCGGCGGCGTTCTGCTGGGCAGCTTCCGTGCGCTGCTGCGCGGTGGCTGCCTGCTGGGCAACGAAGTCGCGGGCGGCTTCCGGCACGGCAATCTTTTCCTGCAGGTTTTCAACCGCGTCCATGATCATGGTCCGGGCGTCATTGGTTGCGTCGGCGGCAGTCGTCTTGGCGTTCGATGTCTTGGTGGTCTTGGTCATGTCGGTCATCCTCTGTTGAGCAATGGGTCATGCCCCGTCCGGTGCGGCCCGGGGCTGTGATCTGGTATCGCGCGAGTGGCGATGCATGGTATATGTTGCAGTGCAGCATAAACTTCAAGGGGCTCTCAGGCTCTGGCGGAAGTTTCTTTGGCGCCGGGCGCCGTCATGCTGCTGTGACCCGGCCATGGGAGGCTGGTTTTTTGTGTCCCGGAGCTTGCGCCAAAAATGCATGCGGGCTCCGGGCACAGGATCTGTATAGTGGACGAAGCAGCAAACAGGCGGACCCGTGCCGCCGCAACCGGGAGAACACAATGGCCGAGAAAAACCCAACCGAAGACATGGTGTCCATGTTCATGAATTTCGGCAAGGACATGAAGCTGCCGTCGCCGGATCTCGAAGCGCTGGTCGCACGTCACAAGAAGAACCTCGAGGCGCTGGACACGGCGTCGAAGACCGCGGGCTCGGGCGCCAGCACCATCATGGCGCGGCAGCGCGAAATGGTGCAGCAGGCGCTGGACGAGATTTCCGCCATGGCCGACAATCTCAAGGCCGGCGGCGATCCGCAATCGCTGATGACGGCGCAGGCCGAATTTGCCAAGCGCTCCTTCGAGATGGCAATCAAGAATACCAGCGAGATTGCCGCGCTGGCGCAGTCGTCCTCCACCGAAGCCTTCAAGGTTCTGCAGCAGAACATGCAGGAAACGCTTGAGGAAGCCCGCAAGGCGATGACCCAGACCACAAAAAAGTAGGCTGCGGGACTCCGTTGCGCAAAAGCTGCCGGTGACACTGTCGCCGGCAGTTTCGTGCCTGGGCATGGCTTCGGCCTGCATCAGTGGCGGCACCGGTCCGGCTGAGCTTGTAAAAGCCGCGCCGGGCGGATTAGAACGAGGGCAGATTTTCGGCCCGCTCACACAAAGGATTGAACATGCGCATTGTTACCGGAGACGACATCCGCTCGGTCTGTTCCTGGCCATTTGCGGTGGAGGCCCTGCGCGCCGGCCACCTGATGGAGCCGGCGGATCTGCGGGATTCGCTGGTGGAGAATGCCGGTCGCAAGATGCTGGTGCGCACCGCCTGGATCCCCGGCCTGGCTTCCGGCGTCAAGGCGGTGACGATCTATCCGGACAATCCGTCTGCCGAACCGGCGCGGCCTTCGGTGCAGGGGCAGGTGCTGCTGTTCGACGAGGCGCAAGGCCATGTCGTTGCGGTGCTGGAAGGCGTCGACCTGACCGCCTGGAAGACGGCGGGCGATTCCGCGCTCGGCGCGTCCTGCCTGGCGCGCCAGGACGTCAAGACCATGCTGATGGCCGGCGCCGGCTCGATGGCCGGTCCGCTGATTGCGGCGCACCGCGCGGTGCGGCCGTCGCTCGACACGGTGATGATCTGGAACCGCAGCCCGGAGCGGGCCGAGCAACTGGCGGCTTCGCTTGAGGGCGTCGCCGTCGAGGTGGTCACCGATCTCGACGAGGCGGTGTCGCGCGCCGATCTGATCTGTTCGGCGACCATGACCAAGGTGCCGCTGATCCGCGGCGAGGCGCTCAGACCCGGCACCCATGTCGACCTGGTCGGCGCCTATACACCTGATATGCGCGAGGCCGATGATGCGGCGCTCACCCGCGGGCGGCTGTTCGTCGACAGCCTTGCCACCACGATCGGCCATATCGGCGAGGTGATGATCCCGATGGCCTCGGGCGCCATCAGCAGGGACGACATTCTGGGAGACATGCATGATCTGGTGCAGGGCAAGGCTGGACGCCAGTCCGCCGACGAGATTACCGTGTTCAAGAACGGCGGCGGCGCCCATCTGGATGTGATGATGGCCCATGCAGTCCATCTGGCCCTTGAAGGACGGTGAGACCCGGCGACGGAGAGCGGGCCGCGCAGGCCGCAAACGCATTCGAAAAACACAGGATGAACCCATGACACTTGCAGTAACCGCAGTCTCCGGCCAGCTTGGCGCCGCGATCGCCGGGGCGCTCATCGGGATGAACACGGGCGAGACCATTGTCGGCCTGGCCCGCAGCCCCGGCAAGGCGCCAGATATGGGGATCGATGTCCGCCCCGGTGACTATGATGATGCCGACCAGCTTCGCGCCTCGCTGGCCGGGGTCGATACCCTGTTGCTGGTGTCGGGCATGACGGCGCCCGAAGACCGCATCGGCCAGCATCGCAATGTCATCAATGCCGCCAAGGCCGCCGGGGTGGCGAAGATCGTCTATACCAGCGTGCAGGGCGCGGAGCAGGGCACGGCATTTTCCCCCGTCATCCAGAGCAACCGCCAGACCGAGGCCGATATCCGCGACAGCGGTCTCGACTGGGTCATCGGCCGCAACGGCATCTATATCGAACCCGATGTCGACTATATTGACAGCTACCGGAAGGCCGGGGAGATCGCCAATTGCGCCGGTGACGGCCGCTGCGGCTATACCACCCGCCCGGAACTGGCCTTTGCCTATGCGCGGATGCTGACCGAAGCCCGGCACAATGGCCAGACCTACAATCTTCATGGCGCGCTGCTGACCCAGGCCGAGCTTGCGGCGTTGATGAACCGGGCCTTCGGCACCCGACTGGTCTACCGCCCGATGCCGTTCGAGGCTTACCGGGAAGACCGCATCGCCGAACTGGGCGAATTCATCGGCACGGTCATTGCAGGCATCTACCAGGGCATCCGCGAGGGCGCCAATGACAACCCGAGCGATTTCACCACCGCAGCCGGGCGACCGCACCAGAGCTGGGACGACTATTTCGCGGCGCTGGGCGCGCAGCAGCACTAGTCCGGCCCTGTCGTCGTCCGGCGGCCTGCGCCGCACGTCACGATCCCTGAGGCCGGATCCAGGCGGTCCGGCAGCGGCGGCGGTGCGTGGCTCAATCCCGCTCGCGCCGCCCGCGAATAAATCCTTGCGCCACGCAACTCCGGGGCGGCCAGTGCGTTTGTGTCAAAAGCTGCACCTTGAGCCCCGGGCGATTGCATGATTGAGAATTTCTACGCCGAATTCATGAGAGACACGCCTTCGGGTCTCTCCGCCCTGATCCTCGGCCTGGTCTTCCTCGGCTTCCTGTTCGAGAAACTGCCGCCCGCAGCCGTCGCCACCGCCGGCGCGGCGGCGTTTCTGCTGCTCGGCTATGTCTCGACCGAAGAGGCGCTGGCGGTGTTTTCCAATCCGGCGCCGATCACCATTGCGGCGATGTTCATCCTGTCCTCGGCGCTGGTCAGCACCGGCGTGCTCGACGCCGCCTCGTCCTATTTCGTTGGCCTGTCGGAACGGCGCGGACCGATCGCGATCGTGCTGCTGCTGCTCGGCGCCGCACTTGCATCTGGCCTGATGAACAACACGCCGCTGGTGATCGTGCTGATCCCGATCATCTCGAAAATGGCCGCGGCGCTCAACATCGCCTCGAGCAAGGTGCTGATCCCGCTGTCCTACATGGCCATTCTCGGCGGCACGCTGACGCTGATCGGCACCTCGACCAATCTGCTGATCGATGGCGTGGCGCAGGGCGAGGGCATGGAGCCGATGCGCATGCTCGAGCTTTTGCCCTTCGGGCTGGTGGCGCTGGTGGTGGGCGGGCTCACCCTGCTGCTGCTCGGGCCGAAACTCCTGCCCGCCCATATCGTCTCGGGCGACGCCATCGATGACAGCGCCACGCAGTTCATGTCCGAGGTCAAGATCATCGCGCCCGCCGACGACGAGGCCGAGGGCAGCTCCACCGGCCGGGCGCTGTCGGATTTCAGCGCCTTGTCGAAAACCCGCGTGCTCGGCATTCTGCGCGGCAACGAGCGGCTCAAGCCCGACCCCGAGCTCGAACTCGACACCAATGACCGGGTGATCTTCCATGCCAACCAGTCCGAGCTGCTGACGCTGCGCGATCACCCCAATTACGTGCTGGGCTATTTCAAGGCGCTGCTGTCGTCCGACGACCAGCAAAAGACCGAAAAGCTCGAGGCGGTCTATGCCGGCGACGCCGGCAGCAGCGGACGGCAGCTGCGCGATCTGGGCTGGTTCAAGGCCGGCGTGCGGGTGCTCGGCATCTCGCGGCGCAGGCACAATCCGGGGCCGGAGCTGGCCGGCGTGCGGTTGCGGGCGGGCGACCGCATCCTGCTCGAAGGCAGCCCCGGCGATCTCGCCGACATCCTGCAGTCGGAAAGTTTTGTCGCCGCCACCGCGCCGAAACTCAGGCCCTACAAGCGGCACCGGGCAGGCATGGCGATCCTGACCATGATGGCCGTCATCGTGCTGTCGATCTTCAATGTGGCGCCGATCGTCACCCTGTCGCTGCTCGGCGTCGGCGTCATCCTGCTGCTGGGCTGCGTCGAGGCGGAGGACGCCTGGAAATCCATCGACGGATCGATCCTGGTGCTGATCTTCGCCATGCTCGCCATCGGCCGCGGGCTCGACAACACCGGCGTGGTCCAGAGCCTGGTCGATGCGGTGACGCCGTTCCTGCAAAGCGTCTCGCCGCTGGTGGTGCTGTTTGCCATCTATGCACTGACCTCGGTGCTGACCGAGCTGATCTCCAACAATGCCGTCGCCGTGATCCTGACCCCGATGGCGATCGGGCTGGCAAATTCGCTCGGCATCGACCCGAAACCGCTGATCTACGCCATCATGCTCGGCGCCTCGGCGAGCTTCGCCACCCCCATCGGCTACCAGACCAACACCCTGGTCTATGCCGCCGGCAATTACCGCTTCGCCGATTTCCTCAAGGTCGGGCTGGTGATGAATGTCGTTGTCGGTGTCGCGAGCTGTCTGGCGATCTGGGCTTTTGCGGGGATTTGAAGAGCCGAGACAAGTTTGCCGCGGCCAGAAACAGCCGCCGCATGTTTCGTGATGTGATCATGCAGGGATAAGCCCGCAGCATATTGCCCTTTTCTGCTGGACCTGCAGTATTCATGGATACTGTGCGATCATAGAATCACCCATTCAAGCAGAGCGCGTATTCGACATGTCGAAGTTCAAATACTACGCGGCCAGGGCCAAGGGGCAGGCTTCCGGTCCCGGAGTGGCGGTCCACACCAACTTCCTCCGCACCGGACGGATTGTCCGCAGCCCGGAGGACTGGATCGAGGAAGAACGCCGCTTCCTGACCGATGAAGAGGTCGCGGAGCGGACCGGAATCCGGCTCGAAAATGTCGGCAAGAAGACCCATGAACGGCTCAACAATTTCCACGCCGACATCAAGTTTCCAAAGGTCATCTTTCACAAGACCCTGGCTGCCGCGCCGCATCTCGGCTATGTCCATGTGACCGCGTCGAAGACCGACTTTGCCGAATACAAGGATGTGAGCTGGGGCTTCTACATCGCCAATTTCTGGGCCGACATCACCGCGGACGAGCATTTCTTCGAGCGCATCGATCCCAATTACGCCCGGATGTATTTCGCGGTGGCGATGAAACGCGAGCAGACCGGCGAAAAACCCCAGCAGGTGATCAACCGCGACTTCCGCGAAAACGGCCTCCTGTTCAGAACCGCCGACCCCAAGGCGGCACTCAAAAGCGTGCTGCTGCTGGGCGCCAAGACGGCGGAGCTGCGCAGGATTGTCGAGGCGATCGGGTGAGGGGGCGGCATTGATCTCGCATCATTTCAATACACGTCGGTGAAAGCCGATATCCAAGGCGGCATGCATGATCTGGTGTAGGGCAAGGCGGGTCGCCGCGCCGATGACGAGATCACCATGTTCAAGGACGGCGTCGACGCGCATCTCGATGTGATGATGGCGCATGCGGTCTATCTGGCGCTTGAGGGGCGGTGAGGGGCTTTTTTCGGGCTACAGACTGACAATCGAAAGGATCCCTAAGCAGACTGGCCGTTTGCGGTATCCGCAAGCGAACTGCGTGCGCACACCGAAGATCTACGTGAGGAGCGCCAAGGCTGACAGCTACAATATGGACTTTGCCACGGACCCCAAAAGAGCTAAAGCCGACTAGGCTGGGTGGTACTGTGTCAATAGATGTTCGCTTGGCAAAGCCTAGCTTTTACCTATACTTCTTCGCATGTCTGCAGAAACCATGCCTGCCAAATATCGCGTTGAGGAATTTTTCAGTCACATCGACATGGGCTTCCTGAACCGACGTCTCGCGATTAGCGCCCTCGGATCCTTGCGCGAGGAATTCATCGCGCGGCAAAAACCAGGCGGCGATCACATGACACGGCTCGGTAATGACCACTTGCTGGTCACGATGCTGATCGACATCTGCTCAGAGGTCGGAGTGCCTTCGCTGGCTGAAGCTCTCACGCTCGGTAAGCCGCGTGTGGTCTTTATGAGCACGGAGCGCCTAGATCCCTGCCCAGAGATCAGGACAAGCGACCGTGTCACTCAAGGTGTGCACTTGGAGTTTGACTACGGCAAGCCTGTCGTGATCGCCTACCATACGTCGCATATCGTCAGCGATACGGGTAAGATGGTGCTGAATGATGGCTATACCGATGGATATCGCGAAGCTATTATCGGCTTGCTTCACGACAAGGGCGATCGATTTGAAATTGAACCCATCGTCATGGGAGCGCCCTTCATCGATCATCCACGCAACAATGCCAAGGGCGGATCGCAAGCAGTATGGGGCGGCTACGACTACGGCGAAATTCTCGCCGAGGACATTGCGGAGTTTAGCAAAATTCGCCAGGTTACAACCGCCGACGCTGATGAATGGATGACTACGATGCAACGCACGCCCGAGGCGTATGTAAAGGCCTCTATCGCCCAACTGTTATCAGAGCCGACAAAGAAAGACTGGGGTGGAGAAGAGAACGACCACTTCTCGTCCAACGTCACTGTAGCCGAACGCCGCCGGACGGCGGCATTTCTGCTAAAGGGGCCCTCGCGTTTCGAAGAGATGACACCTGCAATGTGCGGTAAGAACGGCGATCAAATCTACCGACTTACACGAGCCGGAGCTGATGTCTCCGTTGTTCAACACTCGCATCTGATCGGAACAGCCGTACGAGAAACGCTCCGCGCCATGGTTGTAACTCCTGGTCATCCAAAGTTCTTTTGCGTCATGGACGGACAGGTGACCTACCGTCTTCTCAAGGCTTACGGACTACTCACTTAAAGCTAGCCATCGTCAGATGGCTTCGAGCAACTCGCGTATGCGGTCCCGTCCATACTGGCCGTCGCTAAAGTCCCACCCTGTAAAAATTGCCCAGAGATCACGGAACAGAGACTTCACTGAATCGTATTCTCGCGTTGTACGAGTGAGCCGGTCTAGGCTGTCAGACAACAGCTTGAGACGCTCGAATATCTCGTCGTCATCAATGTCCACCTGATCGAGAACGTAATCGACTTCAGCCTTAAATCTCTGCGCTGCGAGTTTCGTGTCTTCAAGGTAGCAGTGATGCTCATCGTAGTTGAACGCACTTGCTGCTGTCTGCCACGGATCTCCATAAAAATGATCTTTGAAGGAGCTGGGCTTCATCAATACTTCAACCTCTGACATCCCGATCGACGCATTACCAGAGGCATACAGTAACTGAGACACGCACTCGCGCCTAAACTCCTCATATCGGCGCAACAAACTTCGCTTGAGCTTCTGGTGCCGCCTTGTATCGGGTAGGGCGACAAGCAGCAGGTAAAAGATAACACTGCTGATAGCCCCTACTGAGAGATCAAAAATGATTGCGTTCCAAAACTGAGGGTTAGCTGATCGAGGACACCAAAGATTGCAGAGTTCGTTGCGGACAAAAGGATCGGGATTGGCAAGTATGAGGCCAAGCGCGCTCGAAATTGTTACCCCAGCCAGTATTATGCTAATCGTACGACGCTTCATGCATTCCCCATACAGTTATATTGCCGATTGGACAGTCATACCGAACAGGAACGTAACAGCGGCGCGTCGCATTAGCCACACGCCGACGCTTTACCGTTAGCTGGAATTGGGCTTGTCGGATTGAACTATGGTCTCCGCAGCATCTGAGATAAACTGCTGAACGGTCGTACGAGCAAGGACAATCGAATGGGAAAGCAAGAGAAAATCTGGGGGCAGTTTACTTTCACGCGTTACTGCGCGTCGTAATCAAGCAGCGATCTCTCTTCCTTTTATCCTTGCGGGCTTTCGTAGATCATCACCGACTTTTTATTTCGTCATCCTCGGGCCCCGACTAAGACAAGCGAAGCGGCGTCCTAGCCTCTGAGGATGACGACGGAGAGGGACGTGCAGATGCCGGAGAGTGTGCCGCGCGCATATTGCGTCGATAAGTTGACGACCTGCGGAATTCCTCCCAAAACGGGGAAAATCCCGCACCCAGACCCTAGCAAATCCGAGCCTGCTCCGCAAAATCCGCCCCATTTCATCCCCACCTTTCATCACCGTGCCATGCTTGAGCCACTCCCGCTGCCGGATGGATCGCGAACGTTTCGATGCAGGGGGAGGGAATGCCTTCCGAAGGCCACGCAAACGTCAGTGCGGCGGGCGGAAGGAGGCGATGGCCAGTGCGGTTCCGCTGGCGGCGTCTGTCCTTCGGGATCGGGACGCAAGCCAGCCACCGGGCCGGGTTCTGCGTTCCTGCCTGCACCACGCGGGCGGGGCGCGCGGAACACCGGCGCGGGCCTGTGGCGGACATGGCGCGTCTTTCGCGTCAGGGTCCGTGCCGGAACCGCGCCCAAAGCAGCTCCCGCGGCCCGTCCAGGCCGCGGCCGGGGCAACCCGGGCGGCAGGGCCCTGAAGAGGGGCAGGTGAAGAAGCCAACCTCCGCGTGTTTCTGCGAGGCCGCCGCCTGTCGGATGGGGACGCCATCCGGCGAGTTTCGGGCCGCGCGCTGTCAGCGCCACCCATTATTGCATTCATTCAGAGGCACTGCCCGCGCGCGGCCCTCCGGATCCTGTTTGCTCACACCCCGGCGGCACGGTTCGCGCGGGAGCAATTGCGGCTGCAGTTCGGGGACAGTTTACTTTCGGGCGATCAACCGGCGAGCCACCCACGGGCGTCAGCCCGAAAGTAAACTCATGTCGCAGCAATTGGGATTTCTGACTGACATTCTGTGTTTGCTGGCCTTGGTGTAGCATGGCCGCAGAGCAATGAGGCGGTGCAGACCCTATGTAAACGGATCGGCGGCGGTTTTGCCGACAGATCGGGGGACAGCGAGGCCGCACCGCCTTGCTCTTTTGAACCCGAACAGTCGCATGAGCCGGGCCATGTTTTGACCGACATCCCGAGCTCGAACCATGAGTAAGGGCCGCTTCAATGTTACACCCAAACACTGCTTCATTTCAAACGCCATCCGCATGGATCGGCATCGACGTCTCCAAAGCCTGGCTGGACCTGTGCCTCATCGGTGACGGTACCGACCAGACGCCCCTGCGTGACCGCTTCGCCAACACGCCCAAGGGGCTTGAGCAGATCGTCAGGCTGAGCAGCAAGTATCCGGTCAGGGCCATCGTTTTGGAGGCAACCGGGGGATACGAACAGGCTTTGGCAATCGCGCTTGCCGAGAACGGCCTGCCGGTGGCCGTCGTCAATCCGCTGGTGGCGCGCCGCTTCGCCCAGGGTCTGGGGCTACTCGCCAAGACTGACAAGATCGACGCCTTCATGCTGGCACTCCACGGCCAGAAGGCCAACCCGCGCGTCAAGTCGTTGGCACAGCAAAAGAACTCCGCACTTGCCGGGCTCAATGACCGCCGCCGCCAGCTTGCCAAGATGATCGTCATGGAGACCAACCGGATGCAGGCGATGAGCGACGCAAGGCTCAAGCGACGCTGTCAGGTGCACATCAACTGGCTCAGGCGCGAACAGAACGATGTCATGACAGACATTCAAACCGAAATCGCACGGGATGACACACTCAAGCAGCGCTTTACCCTGCTGCAGTCGATGAAGGGCATCGGTCCGAAGGTCGCCGCAAGCCTCGTTGGCGAACTGCCTGAACTGGGCGAGCTCAACCGCGGACAGATTGCCGCTCTGGTCGGGGTGGCCCCAATGGCGCATGACAGCGGCGCCCTGCGCGGCGTTCGAAGGATCAAGGGTGGCAGGTCATGGCTCAGAAGCCAGCTCTACATGGCTGCCATTGTCGCCATCCGGTTCAATCCCGCCATGAAGGCATATCACGACAAGCTCAAGAAGAAGGGAAAACCGGGCAAGGTCGTCCTCATCGCCGTCATCCGGAAAATGCTCATCATCCTCAATCAGATGTGCAAGTCAGGCCAGCCATGGAGGGATACAAACACACAAATGTCGTAACCTGAACCAAGACAGTCGCTGTTCCCGACCTACTGCGCATCAAAATCCAGCACCAGTCGGTCCGTATCGGGCCGCGCCTGGCAGCTCAGCGTAAAGCCGGCGTCGATTTCCCAGGGTTCGAGCGAGAAGTTTTCGTCCATGCTGGCAGCACCCTCGATGATCCTGCAGCGGCAGGTGCAGCACATGCCGCCGGCGCAGGAAAAAGGCAGGTCCATGCCGGCCTTCTGTGCGGCGGTGAGCACCGTGTCGGTGGCCGCGTCGACCTCGATGGTGCGCCGCGCGCCGTCGAGGATGATGTCGACCGAGGCGCCATGTTTGGCGCCATTCGCAGCTTTCGGTTTCGGCGCATGGGCGGGCGCCGAGCCCGGGGCAGGGGTGAACAGCTCGAACCTGATCCGGTCGTCGTCGACACCCATCGCGGCAAACGCGCTTGATGCGGCGCGGATCATCGGCTCGGGGCCGCAGATATAGATGGCGTCGGCGGATGCCGGATCGATCAAGCCGTGGCGGCGGAGCGTCTCGAGCTTTTCGGCATCCAGCCTGCCATTCATGATCTCGACGTCCTGGACTTCCTCGTCCATCACGTGCAGTAGGGTGAAGCGGGTGGTGTAGCGGTCTTTGAGATCATTGAGATCATCGCGGAACATGACGCTGGACGAATTGCGGTTGGCATAAAGCAGGGTGACGCTGGACTCGGGCTCGCCGGCCAGTACCGATTTGGCGATCGACAGGCAGGGCGTGATGCCGGAGCCTGCGGCGAGCAGCAGGTAGTCATGGCGGCCGCCGATCTGAGCGGTAAACCGGCCCTGCGGCGGCATCACCCTTATGCGGTCGCCTTTCCTCAGCGTCTGGGCGAAGCCGGAAAAGCGGCCATTCTCGATGCGCTTGACGCCGACGGTGCGGTGGCCGGTTTCGCTAAGCTGTGAGCAGATCGAATAGGAGCGGCGCATGTCCTCGCCATCAATCTCGGCGCGCAGCGTCAGATACTGGCCGGGCAGGAAGGCGAAGGCGTCGCGGCTGTCTTGAGGGATCGCAAAGGTGATGGCCACGGCATCCGGGGTCTCGTTGCGGACAGCGGCAATTTCGAGTTCATGAAAGCGCGGAGCGGCCATTGTCAGTTCCTCAGATGCACTTGAAATAATCGAACGGTTCGGCGCAATCATCGCAACGGTAATGCGCCTTGCAGGCGGTGGAGCCGAATTCGGAGATCTTCGTGGTGTGGGTCGAGCCGCAGCGCGGGCAGGCGATCACGTCTTCTGCGAAGAAGGCGCGACGGCCACCCGACGAGCCCACCGGCGGGGCGATGCCATAGGCGCGCAGTTTCTCGCGGCCTTCATTGGATATCCAGTCGGTGGTCCAGGCCGGCGACATGACGCGCTCGATTGTGGAGTCGATTCCGGCGCTTAGCAGCGCTGTCTCAACCGCCATCTCAATGGCGATCACTGCCGGGCACCCGGAATAGGTCGGCGTCAATCGGACCACGATGGCGCCGGTCTCGTCACGGCTGACCGAGCGCAGGATGCCGAGATCGGCGACCGTAACGCAGGGCACTTCCGGATCGGGCACGGCGCTTGCCACCTCGAGCGCGCGGACGAGCTCGAAGTCTGCAAAAGGCGTGGCGTGATCCTTGGTGATGGTCGGAGTCTGGCTCACAGCGCTTACCAGGTCTGGCCGGGATAGGCGCGCTGCATGAACTGCAGCTCGGCCAGCAGATGGCCCATGTCCTCGCCATGAATGCCGTCGCGACCGCCCTTTTGCGGGACACGGACTTCCGGCAGCTCAAGCTTGGCGGCAGCGAAGACAGTGGCGATGGTGTCATCCCATGTGGCGCGGATGGTTTCCGGATCAGGCAGCAGGCCGTTCGTGATCGCCTGGGCACGGGCAGGCGAGGCCATGAACAGCTCGCCGGTGTAGCGGTGCAGCTCAGTCACGGCGTCAGCCATGCGGGCGGCACTTTCTTCAGTGCCGTCGCCCAGGCGGATCACCCATTCGCCGGCATGGCGCAGGTGATAGGTCATTTCCTTGTCGGCCTTGGCGGCGATGCCGCGCAGGTTCTCGTCGCTGGAGCTCTCGGCGATGGCCTGCCACATGGGCTGCATGAAGGCTGCAAAATAGAGCTGGCGCAACATGGTATGGGCGAAATCGCGGTTTTCGCGTTCGACCAGCAGGCAGTTGCGATAGTCGCGCTCGCGGCGCAGGAAGGCGAAATCATCCTCGCTGCGGCCCTTGCCTTCGAGCTCACCGGCACAGGCATAGAGCGCGCGGGCCTGGCCGAGCAGATCGAGCCCCATATTGGCCAGCGCCAGTTCTTCCTCGAGGATCGGCGCATGGCCGCACCATTCCGACAGGCGATGGCCGAGGATCAATCCATCATCGGCGATTTCGATGATGGCGCGGACGGCGGTTTCCTCAGCGCTTGCAACGGGCGCGCTCATCACATGTGCCCCACTTCATCGGGGATGTCGTAGAAGGAGGGGTGGCGGTAGATCTTGTCGTCGGCGGGCTCGAAATTGGGCTCTGCAAAGGACGGATCGGAAGCCGCGATATCGGACGAGCGGACCACCCAGATCGAATTGCCTTCACCGCGGCGGGTGTAGACATCGCGGGCCGACTGCAGCGCCAGCGCGGAATCAGCCGCATGCAGCGAGCCGACATGGCGATGGTGCAGGCCGTTGCGCGGGCGGATGAAGACTTCCCAAAGCGGCGTGAGGTGCGGTGTTTTCGAATTGCTCATCGGGGCGTCAGGCACAACGTTTCTCCATCCAGCTCTTGAGTTGCGGCAGGCCATCCCAGCCGAAGGCTACGTCAGTGTTTCCACTGACCGTCAGCCGGGTCAGTCTTGCAAAGGCTTCGTCCAGTCCCGGCTCGTGCCCGACGGGAACCGGCCACATGACGAAATAGGGTTTGCCGAATGCGGGAAACCACCGGTCTTTCTGATTGTAGATCTTGGCGTGAACCGTGTTCCAGACAAAGTGTTCCAGGGCTTCCGCACTCTCCCAGACGGAGATATTGACAATGGCATCCGGTTCGCCGGGAAAGACCAGATCGGTTGCATCATTGCCGTCGCCGGTCAAACGCCAGACAAATCCGGGGCTGCGTTCGGCAAGGGCGTTGATGCGGTCGAGATTGTTGGTGAAACCCGCCATCCGTTCGTCTTCAAGCGGGTAGCGTGGGCGGGCGATATTGAGTTCAGCCACGTGCATCTTGGCGGTCATTCGGCGGCCTCCTGCGCGAGCGGTTGGCGGTTGGCGCGTTTTTCCGCATGGGCAAGCGCTGCCTCTCGCACCCAGGCGCCATCGTCCCAGGCCTTGTTGCGGGCGCGCAGCCGGTCGCGGTTCATCTGGCCGTCGCCCTTGACCACGGCCTTGAACTCGGCCCAGTCGATCTCGCCGTGGTCGTATAGTTTGGTCTCTTCGTTCCACTCGAGATCGGGATCGGGTACACTGAGGCCGAGATATTCCGCCTGCGGCACGGTGGCGGTGATGAATTTCTGTCTGAGCTCGTCATTGGAGAAGCGCTTGATCTTCCACATCATCGACTGGTCGGAATTGGTGCTTTCGGTGTCCGACGGGCCGAACATCATCAGCGATGGCCACCACCAGCGATTGAGCGCATCCTGCGCCATCTCCTTCTGCTCGTCGGAACCCTTGGCCAGCGTCATCATGATCTCGTAGCCCTGGCGCTGGTGGAAGCTTTCTTCCTTGCAGACGCGGATCATGGCACGGGCATAAGGCCCGTAGGAGCAGCGGCAGAGAGGGATCTGGTTCATGATCGCAGCGCCATCGACGAGCCAGCCAATGGCGCCGATATCGGCCCAGGTGGGCGTCGGGTAGTTGAAGATCGAGGAATACTTGGCCTTGCCCGAGAGCAGCTCCTCGGTCATCTGCTCGCGGGAAACGCCCAGCGTTTCAGCCGCCGAATAGAGATAGAGGCCGTGGCCGCCTTCGTCCTGCACCTTGGCCAGCAGCGCGATCTTGCGGCGGAGCGACGGGGCGCGGGTGATCCAGTTGCCCTCGGGCAGCATGCCGACGATTTCGGAATGTGCGTGCTGGCCAATCTGGCGCACCAGTGTGCGGCGGTAGCCTTCGGGCATCGGGTCGTTGGGTTCGATCTTTTCCTCGCGGTCAACCCGCGCCTGGAAGGTTTTGAGAAACTCTTCCGATTCCGTGGTGCTTGAGTCCGCGCCGATCAGGCCCTGGCTGTACATGTCGAGATCCTCCGCTGTGAGGATCAATATATGTTACGGGCTTGAATGAAGTCAATCGCAGTCCGTAACATGTTGCCGGGTTTGATGATTTTGCGTCACGGGGCGCCGAAGCGCCGGGCCAGCCGCTGATCCGCGGCCGGCAGCGGACCCGACGGGGTGGTGGCATTGGCGTCGAGCCAGGCTTCGGAGGCAGGCAGGAGAAGCGCATAGATTGCGGCAATCAGCGCACGGGTTTCAGGTTCGGGGTCGTCCGCCGGCACCAGATCGGCCGGCACGGCCAGCACCCGCAGCGCAATGCGCCGCCATTCATGGATCATCAGGCATCTGAGCGCCATGGCATCCCCGGTCGCAGCGGGCGAACCACGGTCAAGGGCAGCGCGAACCGGCAGATAGGCTTTGCGCAGGACATTTATCTCCGTGGCCTGCCGCGCCTCGGACAACTGGCTGCGCAATGCTGCGCCAGGCGTCAGCAGCGGCGCGTCGGCAAGTGTTGCGCCGGGCAGGCGCAGCGCAGAGGGCAGGCCGGTTGCGGGCGCGAATGCCAGCAGCAGCTGCGGGGTGAGCTGCAGTGCGCCGGCAGCCTCAACCGCCTGCCGGGTGTCGTCGGACAAGGGGGCAGCGGCGATGACCAGACAGCGCGGCGTCTCCGCCGGCAACAGTGACGAGGCGGCATAGATCCGCCGTTCGGCCGACAGCACCGTCTCGGCCACGCCGGGGGACAGGCGGTAGAAACTGTTGCGACCCTCGCGCGAGCGCTCGATCCAGCCATCGGCGGACAGCCGCGATATCGCCGTGCGGACCGCGCCATGGCCGATGCCGAGCCGCTGCATCAGGCTCTGCAGGCTGCCCGCCGACACCTCGCCGCCGCGCGGACCGATGGCATCGCCGAGAAAGGTGATGATCAGCGACCAGGCCGACAGCCGCTGCGCGGCCTGAAGGGCGACGAGGCGGGCGGTGATGGTTCTGGCAATCGGATCGGGCGTGCGCATGGGCAGTGGCAATAGCCGGATTTGCGCGGGTCGGGAAGCCCTTCTGCGCCGACACTGAGCCAGCGGCACGGGCGGTGGCGCTGCCGCGCGAACCGGAAATTGACGCTCGGGCGGATCGCCGGTAGTTCTGGCTTGGCCCGATGAGCCGAGAGGATAGGGGATGACCGTCGATCCGCGCGCCTTGTCAGCAGCCGGCAACAATGCCGATCTCTACGCCGCAATGTTTGCCTCCCACGGCCTGGCCTCAAAGCGGCTGCCCCATGTCTTTGTCGGCATCGACCGACCACCGCCCTATTACTCCAATCTCACCGTGCTGGCGCCGGGCCATGGTGACGAGATCGCCGCCGAGCTTCGTGTGCTGGGCAAGAAATTTGCCGGCGCACTCGGGGTCAAGGACAGTTTTTGCGAACTGGATCCCGCGCCCCTCGGTTTCGAAATCCTGTTTGGCGCATCATGGATCTGGCGCGCGGCGGGCGTGCCGGCAAGCCTTGATGGCTGGGAGCGGATCGCGGATCAGGCCGGTCTGGAGCTTTGGGAAGAGACCTGGAAAAACACAGGCTCACCGACGCGCCAGCGCATGTTCAGGCCTTCACTGCTGGAGCGCCCGGACATTGCCTTTCTGGGGCGGCGGGAAGGTGGCGAAATTGTCTCGGGATGCATCGCCAATCTGTCCGGGGACTGTGTCGGCATCTCCAACGTGTTTTCGAAAACGCCGCCGGACGGGCTGTTTGTGCAAGCTGCCGCAGCGGTGGCGTCGCTGGCGCCGCATCTTCCGATCACGGGCTATGAGTCCGGCGAAGACCTGCAGCAGGCGCGCCGGGCCGGATTCGAGACCGTGGGTGACTTGCGGATTCTGGTGTCGAGAGCGGCGCGGATGTGAAGCCGGGTTGAGCTGCCGCCGGCGGCGGCAGCGCCAGACAGGTTCTCCAGCCTCACTGCCGCGTAAACACCACGCCGAGATTGTTGGCCGGGAGTTCGGTGGTCAAGGTCAGGGTCAGTCCGGACTGCCCGGCAAGGTCTTGCACATCCTCGAGCAGGCGGATGCCCCATTCGGGGTTGCGGGCGCGCAGGCTGGCGTCGAATTCGACATTGCTGGGAACGAGCGGCAGGCCCCGGCGCCGGTAGGGGCCGTAGAGAATGAGCGGGGCTCCGGCGGGGAGCAACCGGCCTGCGGATTTGAGCAGGCCCTGTGTCGCCGTCCAGGGGCTGATGTGGATCATGTTGATGGCAATCAACGCATCGGCGCGCGCGACCGGCCAGCTTTCGCTTGAGGCATCGATGTCGAGCGGCGGCAGCACATTGGAAATGGGCTCGGTCGTGATCCAGTGCGCGATCGAGGCGCGGGCGTCCGGCGAGGGATCGGAGGGCTGCCAGACGAGATCCGGGAACAGCCTGGCGAAATGGATGACATGTTCGCCCGAGCCGCTGGCAAGTTCCAGCACGGTTCCGCTGTCTGGAAGGACATCACGCAGCAGGCCAGCGATGGGATCGCGGTTGCGCAAAGCGGCCGGGCTGGAAAGTCTCGGGTCCTGGTCTGTCATGTCGGGTCCTTGGCTTGTGTGCAGAGCGTGTTGGCGGAGGCGGCGCGGCTGTCAGCAACCAGTCCGGACCGGAGGCGCTGACCCTGCATGACAAATACCAGCCATCCGAGTGCGTCAAGGTTCCAGCCAGCCCGAGATGCGCCGCTTTCACAGGCTTGGCCTTGCGATGTCATTTTTGCGCCCGGCGGACCGGGGTCAGCCGGTTCGGCCGTAAAAGGTCATGCGCGCAGCCTCGGACAGGGAGACGTCCGGCTCGGTGTTGTAGGCGAGCACGGCGAGCATGCGGGTTCGATCGCCTTCGTTTGGCGCGACGCGGTGCATCGAATTGCGACCGCGGAAAAACACCAGCGTGCCGGCTTCCGCATTCAATTGCTCGACTTCGGTCCGGCCATCGAGAATATCGGCAACCGCGTCAAAGTTCATTTCACCGGCATCGGCATCGCGCACGGCGTTGACATATTCGAACTGGCCGCCGCTTTCAGGTGGCTGCACCATCAGGGTGATGGCGAAGGACGAATTGTCGAAATGCCAGCCGAGTTCCTGGCCGGTCTTGGCGAAGTGGAGATTGATCGACGACAGCGGATCGGCGTACTCAAAAAGCGCTTTCTCGCCGAGGACTTCGCACAGGAAATCGCGGAATTCCGGCGCGTTGTAGAGCATTCTGAGCGCAGACTCCTGCGGCATCAGATCATCGGTGATGCAGCCTTTTGACGATACGACAAGCCGGTTGCGCGGGTGATCGGGGGCAAAGTCCGGGTCCTGCGGGCTGAGATAGACCGTGTGTTTGGAGGTGCTGGCGAAAACCTTGGTCTCGTTCTCGCGCCCCTCGGCCTGAATTGCCTCGATCGCTGGCTGGGTGACGAATTGCGGCATCACCAGAATGCCGTGGTCTTCGTATGCTTTGCGGCAGTTGGCACGAAAGACAGGACTTTCAATGGGGTAGGTGGTGAAGTCAACAATCTGATTCAGGTCTATAATCTGTCCTCATCCACGGGTTCCAGTGATCGTCCGAGCCGCATTATACGGCTCGCAGGAAATGGAAGAACCGTATTATTATTATTCTGGGAAAGAAAAATCCGGCTTGCAGGCTCTCATGAGCGACATCGCCTTGCGGCTATGCGCCGGTGGCGTTGACGCTGCCATTTTTCGTCTGTTGCGAACAGGGGTTGAGGGCGCTTCAGGCGACGTTATTGACGCTTGCGCTGGTGGCGGTTTGCTCCGCCATCAGCTAGGCTTCACGCCAACAGGCGCGTGCGAAACCCGGAAGGATTGTTAGTCATGAGAGTTGTCGTCATGGGGGCCGGCGTGATCGGCGTCACCACCGCCTATTATCTGGCCAAGGGCGGCGCCGACGTCGTGGTGCTTGACCGGCAATCCGGGCCGGGGCTGGAAACCAGCTATGCCAATGCGGGAGAGCTGAGCTACGGCATGACCTCGCCCTGGGCCGCCCCCGGCGTGCCGGTGAAGGCGCTGAAATGGCTGTTCATGAAGCGCCGGCCGTTGTTCATCTGGCCGCTGATCAGCCCCACGATGTGGAAGTGGGGGCTGCAGATGCTCGCTAACTGCAACGACGAGAGCTACCGGGTCAACAAAAGCCGGATGGTGCGGATCTCGAATTATTCGCGCGACGTGATGCCCGAGCTGATCGCGGAAACCGGCATCGACTATGACGGGCGCGAACAGGGCACGCTGCAGCTGTTCCGCAACGCCAAGCAGATGAAGGATTCGCGCGCCGACCAGGAGATCCTGGCGGAATATGATTCTCCCTATGAGGTGCTGGGCCGCGACGCCTGCATTGCGGTTGAACCGGCGCTGGCCGAAGTCCGCAACAAGTTTGTCGGCGGCTTGCGGCTGACGGCCGACCGCACCGGCGATTGCCGCATGTTTACAATGGCGCTGGCGGAGAAATGTGCCGAGATGGGCGTCGAATTCCAGTATGGCCAGTCGATCCGGGCGATTGCGGTGGAGAACGGCAGGATCGCCGGGGTCGACACCGAGATCGCCGGGCGGATTGAAGGCGACGCCTATGTCTGTGCGCTCGGCAGTTTTGGCCCGCGGCTGCTCAAGCCCATCGGCGTCAATCTGCCGGTCTATCCGGTCAAAGGCTATTCGGTGACGCTGCCGGTGACCGACGATGCCTTCGCGCCGCAATCGACCATCATGGACGAGACCCACAAGGTGGCGATCACAAGGCTGGGCGACCGCATCCGCGTGGCCGGCACCGCCGAGATTGCCGGCTATTCCAACCGCCTCGGCCCGCATGCCACCGATACTGTCAAACACGTGATCAGCGACCTGTTCCCCAAGGGCGGCGACATCTCCGGGGCCGAAGGCTGGACCGGGTTGCGGCCGATGACACCGGACGGCACGCCGGTGCTCGGCCCCTCGCGCTATGACAATCTGTTTCTCAACACCGGCCACGGCACACTGGGCTGGACCATGGCCTGCGGCTCGGGGCGGGCGGTGGCGGATGTGGTTCTGGGCAACAAGCCGGAGATCGATTTCGACGGGCTGACGGCGGAGCGGTATGGGTGACACAAGTTCGGGTGGACGGCCGGGATGATTGCCGAAAGTGCCGAATTGTCTTATATTGTGGTCCTATGTGGTTACAACTGGAGGCGTCTCGATGTCGAGTGTCGGGGTGAAGGATGCCAAGGCCGGGCTGTCAGCGCTTGTTGATGACGCCGCGTCGGGTGAATTTGTGACCATCACTCGCCACGGCAAACCGGCGGCGGTGCTGGTCAGCGTCGAGGCGGCGGAGGCGGCGAAACGCGAATTGGGCAAGGGCAGGCCGAGCCTTGTTGCGCATCTCATGCGGTTTCCGGCTGATCTTGATTCCGATGACGCGGTGTTTGCGCGCAACCGGGCGCCCTCGCGCGAGATCGACTTGTGAATGGCTATCTGTTCGACACCGACGTGATCTCGTTGCTGGCGCCGGGGCGCTCCGGCGTGCCGGAGAGTTTTGTACCCTGGGCCGAAAACCAGGACCGGTTGGGACAGCTGTATCTGTCCGCAGTGTCGGTCCATGAACTTGAAAAGGGCGTGCGACTTCTCGAAGCCAAGGGCGCCTCCCGCAAGGCGCGATCGCTCGAAGGCTGGTTACGGTCGCTGGTCCTGCACTATGCCGATGTCATTTTGGCCGTGGATGCAGAGGTGGCGCAGGTTTCTGGCGAACTGGAGGCAAGGGCGATAGCCGGCGGCTTCAATTCCGGCGCTTCGGACGCCATGATCGCCGGCACGGCGCACCATCACGGACTTATGCTGGTGACACGGAATGTAAAACATTTCGAGCCGTTCGAAATTGCGGTGACGGGGGTCGAAGGGGTGGGCTTGTAAGAGCCAGCAAGCAACGAAGGCGGTCTCAGGAGAGGGCTACATCCATGAAGGCGTCGAGATAGCGGTCAGCAGCATCGGCTGCGGCTACGTTTTGCGACTGACGACGACACTCTTCCGCGAAATCCGGGCGACGCGTATCCGGCATACAGATCTGCACCGGCCGGAAGCCGGCAGCGCGAAGAACGTCTCGGCGCTTCTTTACCCGCTGGTTGACCGGCGTTGCCATGTCAAAGCTCCCACGTTGTTACATGTAACAATTGGTGCGATGGCAGGGTGGCATCAAGCAGCGTGGTTTGGTGGGGTGGTCGGATAAGTTACGTCGCTGCCCCACGCGTGGAGCAGCGAGGTGCATCGCTGGTTGCTCAAAACCGGTGCCGCTTATCCCAGGTGCATCTTGAAGTGCGCGAGCGTCCGGTCCCAGGACAGGTTGGCCATGGCTTTGTCATAACGTGGGGTGCTGTCGTTGTGAAAGCCATGGTTTGCGCCTTCGTAGATGAAGGCCTGATAATCCTTGTCATTGGCAATCAGAGCCGCTTCATAGGCCGGCCAGCCGGCGTTGACGCGTTCATCCAGCTCGCCATAGTGGATCAGCAGGGAGGCCTGGATTTTCGGGACATCTTCGGCAGCAGGCTGGCGGCCATAATAGGGAACGGCGGCCTTGAGCTCCGGATAGGCAACTGCGGCCGCATTGGCAACGCCGCCGCCATAACAAAAGCCGGTGATGCCGACATTGCCGGTCGAGCCTTCATGGGCCATCATGAACTCGACAGCGGCAAAGAAGTCGTTCATCAGCTTTTCGCTGTCGACAGTGCGCTGCAGCTCACGGCCTTCGGTGTCATTTCCCGGGTAGCCGCCAACGGAGGTCAGGCCATCGGGCGCCAGCGCCATGAAGCCGGCCTTTGCCAGACGGCGTGCCACATCCTCGATGTAGGGATTAAGTCCCCGGTTCTCATGGACCACAACAACCGCGGGCAGTTTTCCCTCGGCGCCGGCAGGCCTTACCAGATATCCGCGCACTTCCCCGTGGCCGTTTGGTGACGGGTACATGATGTATTCAGGCATAATATCAGGATCGTTGAAGGATACCTGTTCAGCCAGTGCATAGTCGGGCGACATCATGCCAAGAATGGTCGTGGCGGTCATTCCGGCGACGGCGAATTTCGCAGCACCATCAAGAAACTGACGCTTTGTGATCATTCCGTGGGCGTAGAAATCATAGAGTTCAAGCAGTTTTGGATCGAAATCCTTGGCGGTGAGACGTGTCATGGGAATGGATCTCCGTTCGTGAACCCATGTGAAGGGTGGAAGCTGACAGAATAGCTTTGACAGGTCTTTGCGGCACCTGTTCATCTGACCGGTGAGGCCGCTAAACAAGATACTGTCTGCTGGCGGAAGCAAAGCATCACGAAGTCGTGAGCTTGGTTGAACGCCCATTCCTTTGCCCCAATTCTGTGCTCAAATACCGCTAGATCATGAGGCCAATTGCTGTGTGGCCGAAGCAAACAGAACTTCAGGAGGCATCCACTTGGCTGACAATCTCACAACCCGCCGCATGCTTCTGACCGCCGCCGCAGGCGCAGTGGTGACCGCCGGGATGCCCGGCCTGCTCGTGCCAGCCCGGGCAAACGGCCTCGCGGCCACACCCACAATGCGGGGTGGAGCCAACAATTATTTGCCCGGAGCGGCGATTGTCGAGCGGATCGGCGGCGGTGGTTTCTGGATGACAGGCACCGTGCGCCGCGCCGGTGACGGAGCGCCGCTCGCCGGTCAACGCATCCAGATCTGGGCGCATACGACCGAAGGAAACGAGCGCGACCCGCACAGCCATGGCGCCACCCTGACCGATGCAAACGGGGAGTTTCGCCTCGAAATGCCGCAGATTGTGCCTGCCTTCGGCCAGGCCCACGGTCATCTGGCCTATGATGACGCTGAATTCGAGACGGTCTTCCTGCGTCCGGTCATGTCGAGCCCGAACGATACCAGCCTCAGCGCGGACTTCGTTCTGCAGCCTGCGGTCTGAGCCCAGTGAGGCCAAACGGGCCTGACACGATCCGAAAGACCGTCATCTGGTCGGTCCTCGCGGCCGCCGTCATCTTGCCTTTTGCCGCTGCCGTGATGAGCCCGCTGCTGGCGTGGCGGGATCCAGTCTACATTGCGGCAGGATTTGCCGGCGTTTTCGCGATGTCGGCCTTGCTCGTTCAGCCGCTGCTTGCATCCGGCTATCTGCCGGGCCTTGAGGGCGCGCGGGGCAAGCGCGCGCATCGCTGGATCGGCAGTTTTCTGATCGCGGCGGTGGTGGCCCATGTGGCGGGGCTCTGGATTACCAGCCCGCCGGACGTTGTCGACGCCCTTTTGTTCAGATCACCGACGCCGTTTTCTGCATGGGGCGTCATTGCCATGTGGGCGGTCTTTGCCACTGCACTTTTTGTTGCCTTGCGCCGGCGTTTGAAATTGCGTCCGCGAAACTGGCGCCGCGCGCACATGTCGCTAGCGCTGATCATTGTCGTGGGAAGCATTGTCCATGCATTGCTGATTGAGGGGACGATGGAGACCATTTCGAAGTCCTTCCTGTGTGCAATGGCTTTTGCGGCGACGCTCAAGGGTGTTGCCAGCCTGTGGGGATGGGGCGGCCTCAGGCGTTGAAACGCATTCATTTGCTGCTTGGGTAGGCTATTCCCCTCAGATACCGCGCTTGGTTGGCTAGGCCGCCGCCCGATGCTCCCTCCAGATAATGAACACGCCGCTGGCGATGATCACCGCGGCCCCGACAAAGGTCAGCGCGTCGGGGATTTCGTTCCAGAACAGCCAGCCGAGCAGTGTGGCCCAGATGATGGCCGAGTAGTCGAGCGGAGCTACGACCACGGCGGGGGCGAAGCGGAAAGCCTGGGTCATCATGGTCATGCCGGCTGTGCCGAAAATGGCGACGGCGGCGAAGAGCCAATAGTCCTGGGGCCGGACCGGGGTCCAGGCGAAGGGCACGATGAACAGGCTGAGGAGGGCGCCGGTGGCGGTCATGTACAAGAGCAGCGTCCAGACGCTTTCGCGGCTGTCGACCCAGCGGGCCGATAGCATCAGAAGCGCATAGACGAAGGCGGTGGCAATCGGCAGCAGCGAGACGGTCTGGAAGGCGGAAGTGCCGGGCCTCACGGCAATCAGCACGCCGGCGAAGCCTATAAGCACCGCCAGCCAGCGCTTCCAGCCGACCTGCTCGCGCAGGATCAGCGCTGAGAGGGCGGTGATGAACAGCGGCGCCACAAAGACCAGCGCGGTGGCTTCGGCCAGGCCCATATATTTGATTGAGGTGAAGAACAGGAAGGTGGCGCCGATCCAGAGGCTGCCGCGAAACAGATGCGCCACCGGACGGTGCGAGCGCAGCGCCGCACCGCCGCCCATCCTGAAGGCGATGAGAATGGCAAAGGGCAGGGCGATGGCGTTGCGCAGGAACTGGATCTGCAGCGGCGAATAATGATCGGTCAGGGTTTTGGCCAGCGCGTCATTGACGCAGAGGCAGGCAACGCCTGTGCACATCAGGATGATGCCCGCCGAGGTGTGGGTGCGTGGATTGGTCGGTTCTGGCTGCAAGTCTCTCACCCCGGGTCCGGTGCGGCGAGACTAGTCCCAAGCGGAATGGATAAGAACCCGTCGCGTCAATATTTTTTTGACGTGAGGCAAGGCGGAAGGCCGCCGGCAGCAATGGGGATCCGCCCTCCCGCGACACCTTGGACAGCCGACTATCGGCCGGTTGCCAAGTCTTGCCCGGTGGCCGGCCATGCGCTGCGCACCGGGCCCGGCGGGGCGGGCGATTTTAAAGATCCGGAAAGTGTGGCAGACTGGTTGTCCTGGCGCTAACGGCCACGCGGAAGAGATCCATGTTGCGAAACGGTTTTGTAGGTTCAATTGCGCTGCTGCTGCAAGCGGCTACCGCGGCGCAGGGCGAGCCGGTGGACATGCTGTTGTGCCTGGCCGCGGATGTCTCGGAAAGTGTCACGGCCGGCGAATATGACCTTCAGCGCCAGGGTCATGCCGCGGCGATCGAGGACGCCGAGGTGGTCTCCATCATCGCCGCCGGGCTGCATGGCAAGATCGCCGTATTGTATGTGGAATGGGCCGACCAGCTGCAGCAGCACGCCGATGTCGACTGGCAGATCATAGGCGATCCGGCCTCGGCGCGGGCCGTGGCCGACAAGATCCGGAATTCGGCCTCGCCGCCGTGGATCGGCATGAGCGTCCGCAACACCTCGACCAGCCAGGTGGTGGAGTATTGCCTGCGCCGGTTCCAGACCGCGCCGGCAGTGGCGCGGCGCCGGGTGATCGACATCTCCTCGGACGGCACCAACAATGTCGGTGCCCGCATCGACAGGGTTCGAGACCTGGCGGTGAGCCAGGGGGTGGTGATCAACGCGCTGGCGATCGAGGATTCGCTCGCTCCCTTTCCCGACGGAACCCATACCCGGCCCGATGGTGGTCTTGTGCGCTATTTCGAGACCAATGTGGTGGGCGGCCCGGGCGCCTTTGTCCAGGTTGCCGGGGGCTATGCCTCCTTCGGCGAGATGATCCGCAAGAAATTCATCCTCGAGCTTGCCAGCCTGAACTGACGCAAGGCTGCGGGCAGGACGGGCGGATCAGCTTGCGGGCAATGGCAGCGCGATCCGGCAGATGAAGGTGGGGTCGAGTCCGGTGGTGACCCTGCCGCGCCATTTGGCCTCGATGAGCTGATGGATCAGCTTGGTGCCGAAGCCGGTGCTGGGCATTGCGGCGGTCGGCTGGCGCTTGCCATCGCTCCAGGTCAGCACGAATTGCGGCTTGCCGGCGTCCGTCTCGATCACCCAGCTCAGCGACACTTCGCCTTCGTCGCCGGCAAAGGCGCCGTATTTGCTCGAATTGGTCGCCAGTTCGTGCAGCACCAGACCAAGATCGAAACACAGATCCGCCGGCAGGATGACGTCGCGGCCGCTGATCTGGACGCGGCCTTCGAACGGCTCCAGCGTCTGCGCCACCAGGTCGCGGAGGCTGGACTTGGTCCAGCCGTCATTGGAAATCAGCAGGTTGGATTTCGACATCTGCGCCAGTCGCAGCTCGAACTTGGCCTTCGCCTCGCTCAGGCTTTCGGAATTGCGCACCGTCTGGTTGAAGATCGAGGTGACGAATTGAAGCATGTTGCCGGAGCGATGGGCGATTTCGCGCACCAGCAGCGTCTGGCGCTTGGCGGATTCGTGGTGGCGGTGGCAGCTGGCGATCAGATTGGCCACTGTCACCAGAAAGGCAACCTGGCCCTCGTCAAAGTCGCGCAATTGCGTGTCGTGGACGCCGATGACGCCGAAGGGGCGCTGGCCGGTGCCGGGAATGGTGATGCTCATGCCGCCGCGCACGCCGTGCTCATGCAGCAGCGGCGGGCCCTCGAACCGAGTCTCGCTCCGGAGGTCATGGACCACCACGGGGCCGCCGACCGACAGGGTGTAACCTGCACTGGGAGGCCAGTTCGACGCCGACGCTGGCCTTGCCGACCAGCCCCTCCTTCCAGCCGACACCGGCGGCCAGCCACAGGTGATCGGCCTGATCGGCAAAGGGCAGGATCTTGGCCAGCGGCACTTCCAGCACCTCGGCCACGCGGGCAATGGTCCGGTCCATGAAACTCTGGAACGAGCCCTCGACCAGTGCCAGCGCGCCGATCTCGCTCAGCGCTTCCTGGCGCGCCAGTTGCCGGGTCTTTTCGCGGGCATCGTTCAGTTCCGCGGTGATGTCGCGCGAGATCACCAGAAAGCCGGTGGGATTTCCGTCCGCATCGCTGATCAGCGACAGCATCTCGTCCCAGGTGGTCTGCTTGCCCGAGCGGCTGACGAAACCGGCGGAGAACCGGCCGGAGCCGGTGCGTTGGGCGGTGCCGGCCGCCGCACGGGCCGCCTCGCGGTCGCCGGGCTGCCAGAAATCGAAATAGTTCAAGCCGAGCGCGTCATCCTGGGAGGCCAGTTCAAGGCTGGTGCAGCCGCAGGGATTGATCGACCGCAGCGTGCCGTCGAGATCAAGCAGCTTGATGCAGTCCTTGGAGTTGCGCAGGATCGACTGGGTCAGCTTGTAGCTGCTGTCGCGGTCGCGCTCGCTCTGGCGCTGGTCGGTGATGTCATCGATGGTGTTGACAGCGCCGATCAACTGGCCGGCGCTGTCGCGGATCGGCCGCGGCGAAATGCGCACGTGTTTCTGCGCGCCATCGGGCCGCTCGACGAGGATTTCCTGGTTGCCGACCGCCGCGCCGGTCTTCACGCAGACCGCCATCGGGCACTCGTCATGGGGAAGCGGGGTTCCGTCGAGACGCCGCATCCGCAAGGAGCCGCACCAGCGGGTGATGCCGACTTCCGGCTCGCGCCCCCACAGACCGGCGGCAGCGGGATTGAAATAGGTGATGATGCCATTGCGATCGGTGGTGTAGACGGCGCCGGCCATGGCATCGAGCAAGGGGCGCGAGGTCTCGAGCCCCGAGCGGTCGGGCAGGCTGGATACGGTCGTGATCGACATGGCCGGAGATCCCTTCACCGCGCGCAGTCCCCGTGGTTCGGGGCAAACCCATGCAGCAGCCCTAATATGCACCAGCGGATGCCGGATTCAATGGCAATGTTGCAGCTAGTGCTGATGATTGATGAAGATCTGGTGGAGCCGCGGCCCGGCCGGGGCTCCCGACAGGGGCGCGGGATGACCTCAAGGAGGTCTGCGATCCGGCATGCCGTTTCCCGGCCCGCCGGCGTCCGCGGGATCGCCGTTCAAACCTGGTCGCAGCGACGGTCAAGCATTGGCGGAAAGCGACAGCAAGATGAAGGCTGGTGAAGTCTTGTGCGGGTTGTTGTCTATATTTTAATGTATAGTCATGATTGCAATGAATGGCTGATCACATTCGGTTCGGGAATGTTGATGAGTCGATTTTCCGCCATGTAATGTCGTGATATTTCATTAATCTAACTGCAAATTTAGTTCGCATGTGTAATTCACATTCTTGGTTCATCAGAATTTCGAATTGTATGAAATTTTACATTTCAGAAAAATCTGTTTTTACTTGCATGCGGGTGCGGAGGGTGGATCGGCAGCTGCGAAGCGGCGGGAGCCGAGAGTTTCTCCCCTTGAACCCGACCAAGGATTGTCAGCCGCGGGAGATGAGATTGACTGACACGGAGACACTGGCCCCAAACACCATGACGGAACCGGTCAAATGCGACCTCTGCATTATCGGCGCCGGCATGGCGGGACTGAACGCGCTGTTTGTGGCGACGCAATATCTTGAACCGGGCGCCCGGGTGATCCTGATCGACAGGCGTGATGGCGCCGGCGGAATGTGGGCGGATGTCTATGATTATTGCCGGCTGCATCAGCCGCATCCCGCTTTCACGGTGGGCAATCTGGACTGGGGATGGTCGAAGCCGACCCATTATCTGGCGACCGGCGCGGAGGTGGAGGCGCATCTCAAAGCATGCCTCGACAAGATGAAATCGCGCGTCAGGCTTGAGACCCTGTTCGGTCATGAGGCCGTCAGTTGCGAAGAAATCGAAATGCCGGGCGGGGCGATTGCGCGCGTCGAGTGCCGCAGCGGCAGCGCCGGCGAGCTGCAAACCATCGAGGCGAAACGGGTGATCAAGGCGGCCGGCTTTGACGTGCCAAGGCTTGAGCCATTGAAGCTGAGCAGTGCGCATGTGACCTCGACGACACCGGAAGATCTGAAGCCAGGGTCTGGCGACACCGCACCGGTTGTCATTGTCGGCGGCGGCAAGACCGGGATGGATACGGCGCACACGCTGATCAGCCGTTCTCCGGGACGCGAGGTCAGCCTGATCAATGGCCGCGGCACAGCCTTCGTCCGGCGCGAGACGTTCTTTCCGCGCGGGGTGAAACTCTGGTGGGACGGGGAGATGATCGCGACATTCTTTCGCGATGCGGCGCTGCGGTTTGATGGCCGCAATGAGGATGAGGTCTTTGCCCATCTGCGCAGCACGCTGATGGTGCACCTGCCGGGATCCGCCGAGAATTTCTTCTTCGGCATTCTCTCGGATCAGGAACGCGACACGATCGCGAACGGCCTCACGGCCAAACATGACGACTATCTCGAAGATGTTGTCGACGGGGCGATTGGTCCCGAAATGGTGATGCGCAGCGGCAAGCGGCATGCGGTGGCCGAGGGCAGCGTGTTCGTCAATTGCACCGGTCACCTGGTCCGGCAGGATCATGAATATGAGCCGTATCTATCGAAACATGGAACGATTCTGGCCATCACAACGCGCTCGCTGCCTTATTTCCTGTCGACCGCTTCGGGCTATTTCCTGACGCATCTGTTCTTCACGGGCAAGCTCGCCGATCTGCCGCTTTACGAGCTCGATTGCGAGGCGATCATGAAGCATGGCAACCACATCTATCACACGGCGCTGATGTCGCTGAGTTTCATGAACCTGCTGATGATGCTGCAGACGCTGCCCTTCAAGGTGTTCGACCAGTGCGGGCTGGACATTGACCGGCTTTACCCGCTGCACCGCAGGGCCTGGGTGCTGATCGATCTGAAGCTCAACTCGAAACGCTATATCGAGCATTGCCGTGCCGCGCTCGACCAGGTCCGCGAGATCCACCAGGTGCGCTGCGGCCCGCTTGATCACGGCACAGAACGGCTGGCAGCCTAGCGCGCGGGCTCAGCCATACTGGTTCATCGTGTGCAGCTCGTATTCGGCGACGTCGTCGCCGTCCTGGTTGGTGACTGCGACATGCCAGCGGACTTCGCCATAGTCTTCGGTGCGGCGCGTCTTGCGCTTGACGGTCAGCGCCACGGATATGGCGTCACCGGGCGAGACGGGATTCATGAATTTGAGCCCGTCGAGGCCGGTGTTGGCCAGAACCGGGCCGGGATCTGGGGAGACGAACAGGCCGGCGGCGAAGGAGAGAAGCAGGTAGCCATGGGCGACGCGGCCGGGGAAGAACGGGTTGGCCTTTGCCGCTTCCTCGTCCATGTGGGCATAAAACGTGTCGCCGGTGAAGTGGGCGAAGGTCTCGATGTCTTCGAGCGTTACCGTACGCGGGCCGGCTTCGATGGTGTCGCCGATTGCGAGGTCATCGAAGGTGCGGGTGAAGGGGTGTGCGGAGGATTTCGGCTTGGCCGCGCCCTTGATCCAGGTGCCGGTGATGCCGGAGATGATGTCGGGGCTGCCCTGGATGGCTGTGCGCTGCATGTAATGCATGACGCCGCGGATGCCGCCGAGTTCCTCGCCGCCACCGGCGCGTCCGGGGCCGCCGTGCACCATGTGCGGCAAAGGCGAGCCGTGGCCGGTGGCTTCGTGTGCGCTGTCGCGGTTGTTGACATAGATGCGGCCATGGGCAGCGCCGGCGTCCATCAGCAGCGAGCGGGCGACTGAGGGATCATGGGTGATGACGGAGGCGACGAGGCTGCCCTTGCCGCGGTTCATCAGTTGGCCGGCATGAGGCAGATCGCGATAGGGCATCAGCGTTGCGACCGGGCCGAAGGCCTCGACCGAGTGTACGGCTTCGGCCGCATCAGGATCGTCGCAGGCATAGAGCATCGGCTTGACGAAAGCGCCCCTGGTCTTGTCGGCGCCATCGACTTCGAAATCATCCGGGGCGCCGGTGAGACCGTGGCATTCGGCGGCGATCTGGCGGGCCTTGTCGAGCACGTCGGCTTTTTGCGCGGCGGAGGCCAGCGCGCCCATGCGGGTGGTTTCGAGTGCGGGATCGCCGATGCGGATGGTGCCGAGTTTTGCCGCAATGGCGTCGCCAACCGGGCCGAGAAGCGCCTCGGGCACAATGATGCGGCGGATGGCGGTGCATTTCTGGCCGGCCTTGGCCGTCATTTCGCGCACGGCTTCCTTGACCAGAATGTCGAATTCCGGGCTGGCTTCGGTGACGTCCGGGCCGAGAACGGAGGCGTTGAGGCTGTCCTGTTCGGCGACGAAGCGGACGGATTTTTCCAGCAGGATCGGATTTGAACGGAGCATCAGCGCGGTCCTGGCCGAGCCGGTGAAGCTGACCACGTCCTGGTAATCCAGCCGGTCGAGCAGATCGCCCAACCCGCCTGACACAAGCTGCAGCGCGCCTTCGGGCAGAATGCCGCTTTCGATGATGCGGCGGACGGCTTGCTCGGTGACATGGCAAGTGGCCGTCGCCGGTTTGACGATCGCCGGCATGCCTGCGAGCAGCGTAGGGGCGAGCTTTTCCAGCATGCCCCAGACCGGGAAGTTGAAGGCGTTGATGTGAACCGCGGCGCCGTGGAGCGATGTGGCGACATGCTGGCCGACGAAAGTGCCATTGCGCGAGAGCATTTCCAGATCGCCATCGACATAGATGTGGCCATCGGGCATCTCGCGGCGGCCTTTTGAGGCATAGACCAGCATGGTGCCGATGCCGCCATCAATGTCGATCATCGAATCCGGCCTGGTGGCGCCGGTGGTGCAGGAGAGCGCATAGAGCTCGTCCTTGAACTTGCCGAGTTCCAGCGCCAGGGCTTTCAGCATGCGGGCGCGGTCATGAAAGCTCATGGCGCGGAGTGCGGGGCCGCCCTTGGTGCGGGCGAATTCGAGCATGGCCTGCGTATCGAGCGACGACTGGCCGGCAATGGCAAGCGGCTCACCGGTGACGGCACTGGCTATGGCGCGGGCGCCGTCATCGGCGGGCAACCATTGCCCGGCCAGAAAGCTGTGCACATTGATCAAACCCATGTCTCTCTCCCTTGTGACGGCGGTCCGCCACTCGTCATACGAGGTGATGCGGCGCCGCGGCGCTAGTCCCTGAACACGCCGGCGGCCTTCCAGGAGCCGGGGCTTTGCGCCTCAATGGCGGCAAAAGCCGCGCGCATCCGCTCCATCCCGGTCTCTTCTGCCCAGAACATCGGGCCGCCCAGATGTTTGGGGAAACCATAGCCCTCGGTCCAGACGATATCGATGGCGGTGTCGCTGGTGGCGATGCCCTCTTCGAGGATCAGATTGGCCTCGTTGACGATGGCGGCCATGATGCGGATGACGATCTCGTCAGCAGTGAAGGCCTGCCGGGCGGAACCATGCTCGTCGCGCCAGTCGGCAACCAGGGCTTCGACCTCCGGGTCGCGGGCGCCGGCCACCTCGGTGTGATTGTACCAGCCCTTTTTCGCCGGACTGCCGCGGCCCTGACGGCCCATCTCGCAAAGCGTGTCGGCGATGTCGACATAGCGGCCAGGCCAGGTGCCTGCAGCCAGTTGGCGCTTGCGGTTGGCCCAGCTGATCTGCAGCCCGGTCAGGTCCTGCAGTTCATAGGGGCCCATCGGCATGCCGAGGCCGCGCATGGCGGCGTCGACATCATAGGGCGAGGCGCCATCGGCGACCATGTAATCGGCCTGGCGGCGATAGGCCGAAAGAATGCGGTTGCCGATGAAGCCGTCACAGACGCCGGTTTCGACCGGGATCTTTGCGAGACCGCGGGCGAAGGCAAAAGCAGTGGCCATGGTCTGGTCGGTGGTGACCGATGTGCCGACGACTTCAACCAGCTTCATGATGTTGGCCGGCGAGAAGAAATGCAGGCCGAGAAAACGTCCCGGACCGGGCATGCCTTCGGAGATCATGTTGGGGTCAAGGTAGGACGTGTTGGTGGCGATCAGAGCTGTTTCGGACATCACTTCCGCGAGCTGACTGAACACCGCGCGCTTGACCTCCGGGTCCTCGAACACGGCTTCGATGGCGATGTCGGCGTCACTGGCGGCGGCGTAATCGGCGCCGGCGGAGAAGGCCGCGCGGCGGGCTTGCGCCTTGTCGTCTGAGATGCGGCCCGAGGCCAGATCCCCGGCGATGATGGCCTCGACGCGGGCCGCGCCGGCTTCAGCACTCTGGCTGTCGCGTTCGAGCAGGGTGACGCGGTGCCCGGCGGCGAGACTGGCTGCTGCGATGCCGGCACCCATCAGGCCGCCGCCGACGATGGCGACATGGTTGATCGGTGCGGGCTCAAGCGCCTTCAGCCGCGCCGGCCTTGTGACCGAGCGGCTGGCAAAGAACAGCCGCCGCAAGGCGCGGGACTGGGCGCTGTCACGCAGATCGAGATGGGTCCGGCGTTCGATCCTGCTGCCTTCCGCGAAGGGCAGGGTGGCGGCAAGCGCGGTGGTTTCCAGAGCGATCATCGGGGCATCGGACCCCTTGGCCGATTTGGTGATCTCGGCCTTGAGCGCGGTCAGGTCGGCATCTGTGACCGGGCGCTCCGAGGTGTTGACGGGCCGCGCGGGGAGGGGGTCGCGGAAGGCGGCCAGAGCTGACATCGGATCGCCTGAGAAGACATGATCCAGTCCGCCGAATTCCTCGAAGGTCCTGGCACTCACCGGCTTGCCATTGGCGGCCATGCGGGCTGCGCGTTCCAGTCCGATGACGCGCGGCAGGCGCTGAGTGGCGCCGGCGCCGGGGATCAGGCCGAGGTTTACTTCCGGCAAGCCGAACCCGGTCTTCGCGTCGGCGATGCGCCAAGCGCAGGCCAGCGCCAGTTCCAGTCCGCCGCCGAGCACGGTGCCGTGCATCACGGCGATGAAGGGCGTCTGGCTCGCCTCGATGGCGTCAAGCACGTCGGGCAGATGCGGCAGCGGCGGCGGTCCGGAAAATTCGGAAATGTCTCCGCCCGCAACAAAGGTGCGCCCGGCGCAGACGATGGCTGCGGAGATGCAATTGGCCGCGTTGACCTGCTCGAGCGCGTCCATCAGGCCGCGGCGAACGCTGACCGACAGCGCGTTGACCGGCGGATTGTCGATGGTGACGAGAGCATGGCCATTTTCGATGACGACATCGACCACCCGTGTTTCCGGACCGGTTTCTGGGGTGGCGGAACGGGTGGTCACGATGGCGGCTCCTCGAGTTTTTCGCGGCAAATCTGACTGTGAAAGATGATGGATTATTAATTGACCAACCGGTCGGCTTATGCAACCCTTATTTTCAGGAGGACCATGTCGATGAGCGAAGCGGTAGTGCATTCCTTGAGCGGCGGCGTGCTGGAGATCACGCTGAACCGGCCCGACCGGCTGAACGCATTCAATGACGAGATGCATGCGGCGATGGCCAAGTCCCTTGAGCTGGCGCAGGGCGATGCGCGCTGCCGGGCAGTGCTGCTGACCGGCGCCGGGCGCGGCTTTTGCGCCGGCCAGGACCTTTCGGCGCGAGACCCGGAAAAGATGTCGGGACCGCCCGATCTGGGCGATACGCTGGTCCGGTTCTACAATCCGATGATCCGCCGCATACGCGCGCTGGAAAAGCCCATCGTCTGCGCCGTCAATGGCGTGGCGGCCGGGGCAGGGGCCAATCTGGCGCTGGCCTGTGACATCGTGCTGGCAGCCCGCAGCGCCAAATTCATCCAGTCCTTCGTCCGGGTCGGCCTTATCCCGGACGCCGGCGGTTCCTGGATGCTGCCGCGGCTGATCGGTGAGGCGCGGGCCAAGGCGATTGCCATGACTGCCGAACCGGTGTCTGCCGAAAAGGCAGCCGATTGGGGCATGATCTGGCAGATGGTCGAGGATGCCGAGCTGATGACCGAGGCGAGAGCCCTGGCCGCACGTCTGGCTGCCGGGCCGACGGCGGGGCTCGGCCGGATGAAAGGCCTGATCCAGGCGGCCGCCGGGCAGGAGCTCGACGCGCAGCTTGATCTTGAGGCCGAAGCCCAGCGCGCAGCGGGTTTCTCCGATGATTACGCCGAGGGCGTGCGCGCGTTTCTGGAAAAGCGCGAGCCGAAATTCGCAGGCCCGCAATGAGCGCGTTGTCCGATCAGCAACGCGCCGAGAAATCCTCCGCAGCCATGCTGAAGGATGACCAGACCACCAAAGCCATGGGCATGACCATCGAGGCGGTCGCGCCGGGGATGGCGACATTGTCGATGGTGGTGCGCAAGGACCATCTCAACGGTCACGGCAGCTGCCATGGCGGGGCGATCTTCACACTGGCTGACAGCGCCTTCGCCTTCGCCTGCAACAGCCACAACAAGGTGACCGTGGCGCAGCATTGCTCGGTGACCTTTCTGGCGCCGGGACGGGAGGGAGACCGGCTGACGGCAACCGCGCGGGAAGTGACGCTGGCCGGACGCTCGGGAATCTATGACGTGACGGTATCCCGCGAGGACGGGGTGGCGATTGCCGAATTCCGCGGGCTGTCGCGCACGATAGCGGGCACGCATTTTGAAGAGCCTTCTGCCTGAGCCGCAGCAAGGCGGATTTGGGAGTGGGCGCACGCGGCAATGCTGACGTCAGCGCCCTGGTGATTTGAGGAGATCCCGATGCTTGATCTGACGCCCGACCGGGCCAGTCTTGATCCGATTGAAACGGCGTCCCGCGACGAGATTGCGGCGCTGCAGCTCAGCCGGATGAAATGGTCGCTGGCCCATGCCTATGAGAACGTCCCGCACACAAGGGCGGCGTTCGACGCCAAGGGCGTGCATCCCGATGATCTCAGGACATTAGGTGATCTTGCGAAATTCCCGTTCACGACGAAGGATGACCTCAGGCACAACTACCCCTTCGGCATGTTTGCCGTGCCGCGCGAAAAGGTGGTGCGGCTGCATGGCTCCTCTGGCACGACCGGCAAGCCGACGGTGGTGGGCTATACGGCGGGTGATATCGACATCTGGTCGGATCTGGTGGCGCGCTCGATCCGCGCTTCGGGCGGGCGTCCGGGCGACATCGTTCATGTGTCCTACGGTTACGGGCTGTTTACCGGCGGGCTTGGCGCCCATTACGGCGCCGAGCGGCTCGGCTGCACCGTCGTGCCGGTGTCGGGCGGCATGACCGAGCGGCAGGTGTCGCTGATCACCGATTTCAAGCCGCAGGTGATCATGGTGACGCCGTCCTACATGCTGTCGATCCTCGACGAGTTCCGCGCCGAGGGCATCGATCCGCGCGAAAGCTCGCTGGCGGTCGGTATCTTCGGGGCCGAACCCTGGACCAATGCGATGCGCAGCGAGATCGAGCAGGCCTTCGACATGCATGCGGTCGACATTTACGGACTCTCGGAAATCATGGGGCCGGGCGTGGCCAATGAATGCGTCGAGACCAAGGACGGGCTGCATATCTGGGAGGATCATTTCTACCCTGAAGTGATCGATCCGGTGACCGGCGAGGTGCTGCCCGATGGCGAGATCGGCGAACTGGTGTTCACCACGCTGACCAAGGAAGCGCTGCCGATGGTGCGCTACCGCACCCGCGACCTGACCCGGCTGTTGCCGGGCACGGCGCGCTCGATGCGGCGGATGGAAAAGATCACTGGCCGCTCCGACGACATGATGATCCTGCGCGGCGTCAATGTGTTTCCGACCCAGATCGAGGAGCAGATTTTGAAATGCGCCGGTCTTGCGCCGCATTTCCAGATCGAGCTGAGCCGCAGCGGGCGGATGGACGACATGACCGTGCACGTCGAATGCACGATCGTCGCCGCCGGCGAGGAGGCCCGCGCCGCATCCGGCAAGGAACTGGCGCATCACATCAAGAGCGTGGTCGGCGTCACCGCGCGGATCAATGTCGCCGAACCGGGCAATGTGGCGCGGTCCGAAGGCAAGGCCAAGCGCGTCGTCGACAACCGGCCGCGGAGCTGAACGGATGGCCCGCACCATTGCCAAGGACTATGAAGCCAAGCGCGAGGCGATTTTGAAGACTGCCGCCGTCTTCTTTGCCGAACAGGGCTTCGACCGCGCTTCCATGGGCAAGCTGGCGCAGGCCTGCGGCGTATCCAAGGCCCTGATCTATCACTATTACCCGTCCAAGGACGCGCTGCTGTTCGATATTATCGACACGCATCTGACCGATCTGGTGGATGTGGTGGAGAAGGCTGCTGCGGGGGCCGGCTCGGCCTCGGGACGGCTGCGGGCGCTGATCAGGGCAATCCTGATCGCCTATCGGGATTCCGATGCCGAGCACAAGGTGCAGCTTGATGCGCTGTCATCGCTGCCGGAGGACAACCAGGTGCATCTGCGCGCGCTGCAGCGGCGGCTGGTAACCTGCATGTCGGACAGTGTGCGGGCGATCGAGCCGGAGCGGTTTGCAGACCGGCCCGAACTGGTGGGGCCGGTGACCATGTCGATCTTCGGCATGCTCAACTGGTTTTTCCTGTGGTACCGGCCGGGCGGACCTGTCGACCGCGACGCCTATGCCGATATCGTCGCCGACATGGTGATCGGCGGCTTGCCGGCGGTGTGCGCGGCGGAAGCGGCCAAACAATAGCCGGGCGGGGACGGTTTGCCTCTGGCGCCACAGGCTGCCGGGCATGCAATGGCCTCAGCGGTCACAGCAGCAGGAGCAAGCCGTCCCCTGGATCTGGCTCAGCTGTTGTCTTCGGTGGGGGCTCCCGGACCGTTTTTCTTGATCGAGTCGATGGCGTTTTGCGCACTGGCCTTGCTCGAATAGCCTTCCGTCGAAAACATCACTTCGCTGTTGTATTTGAACCGAACCCGGAACTCGCCGGCCTTGTCCTTGTAGATTTCGAACTTGTGGGCCATTTGCTTCCTCTCCATGCAGTGTGAATCGTACCTGCGCAAGGTGCCAGTAACGGGCTGTGTTCACAAGCCGGGAAAATCTTTCAGCCGTGGACGAAATGACCGGGCTTTGCTTCCGGCAAGGGCGGGGCGCGCACCCGCCATGCTTTTGGTTGCCTATCAATCAATATTGACGGCATCCGGATTTGCCGCTTGTGTGACGGCTGCCCGGTAAAAGGATCTCAGCGATGTCGCATAATCAAGGCAGTGACAGTGCCGTCACCACCAGCATGATGACCGCATTGTGGGCCGCACTGGACGGAGAGCCGGGCCTGATCGAAAACGTGCAGGTCAAGGGCGAGGGTGCGCTGCCGTCGGTGTTTGCGGTGAGCGATTTTGCTGCTGCCGCGATTGCCACGGCCGGATTGGCGCTTGCCGAATGGACCGGGGCGCGGTCGGGCAGCATTGCAGATGTCAGTGTCGATAGGCGCCTGGCGTCGCTGTGGTTCGGCTTTTCCATCGCGCCGCAAGGCTGGGAGTTGCCGCCGGTCTGGGACGCCATTGCCGGGGACTACCAGGCTGCCGATGGCTGGATAAGGCTGCACACCAATGCGCTGCACCATCGTGACGCGGCACTCTCGGTGCTTGGGGCCGGAGTGGAGCGCGAGGCGGTCGCCGCCGTTGTCGCAAGCTGGCGGGCGGATGAGCTGGAGACAGCAATTGTGGCTGCAGGCGGATGTGCGGCGGCGATGCGCAGCCGGCAGCAATGGGCCGCGCATCCTCAGGGACGCTCTGTGCTGTCCGAACCGTTGATGCGGATGGATTTCGGCGCGGGCGCGGCGAAATTTGCGGCTGGTTTCGACGCGGCGCGGCCGCTTACGGGCCTGAAAATTCTGGATCTGACCCGGGTGCTGGCCGGGCCGGTGGCAACGCGGTTGCTGGCCGGTTTCGGCGCCGATGTGTTGCGGATCGATCCGCCCGGATGGGATGAAGGTGTGGTGATTCCGGAAGTGACGCCGGGCAAGCGCTGCGCGCGGCTTGATCTCAGACAAGCCGGTGACCGCGAGCGCTTCGAGGCCTTGCTGGCTGAGGCCGATGCGCTGGTGCATGGCTACCGCGCGGACGCGCTCGAGGCGCTGGGGCTGGGCGCCGATGTCCGGGCGCAGCTCAATCCCGGACTGATCGACGTGGCGCTTGACGCCTATGGCTGGAGCGGCCCCTGGGCCAGGCGGCGCGGCTTTGACAGCCTGGTGCAGATGAGCTGCGGCATTGCCGATGCCGGGATGGCTGAGGCCGGCGCGGACAGGCCGGTGCCGCTGCCGGTGCAGGCGCTCGATCAGGGCGCAGGCTATCTGCTGGCCGCAGCAGTGGTGCGCGGACTGACGCTGCGCCAGACACAGGCGACAGGCTCGCATTGGCGCACATCGCTGGCGCGGGTTGGCGGGTTTCTGACTGACTGGCCGCTAGGCGCGGGTAGGGTGGAAATCGGCAAGCCGCAGCGGGCGGATTATGCCGATGCGATCGAGCCGACGGACTGGGGTCCGGCGCTCAGGTTGCGGTCTGCATTGCAGCTCGATGGAGCGGCGATTGCGTGGGAAAGGCCGGCGAACAGGCTAGGTTCAGCTGTTGCGCAGTGGTGAGGCAGGCGCGTCCCGCACCGACTGCCGTTTACGGATGTTCGGATATGCAACCATTGGGTTGCGTATTTCCCCCGGTTATGGCATAAAAAGGCAACCAAGGAGTTGCGCATGTCAAACAGCATCGAACGGACGGTGGACCTAGACGCACCGAAAGAAAGGGTCTGGAAAGCCCTTACCGATCATACGGAGTTCGGAACCTGGTTCCGACTCAAGCTGCATGGCCCATTTTTGCCCGGAAAAATCACGACCGGCGAAGTGACCTATCCGGGTTTTGAAGGGCATCGGTTCTGGGCGCGGGTCGAGACCCTCGATGCACCGACAAGGTTCAGTTTTTTCTGGCCATACGATGAAACAGTCGATCCTGATGACCCGGAGCTTGAAAACAAGGTGACGCTGGTGGAGTTCACGCTGCAAAATATTACCGGTGGCACGCGGCTGACGGTTCGCGAAAGCGGTTTCGACCGGCTGCCGGAATCCCGACGTGTGCAGCTGTTCCGGGACAATACGGGAGGCTGGGCGATCCAGATGAACAACATCAAAACCCATGTCGAGTAGTCTTTTGTCGCAGCAGGGGCAGGCGACCGATCTCGCCATGACCTTTTCCGCGCTTGGAGATCCGCGGCGGATCGCCATTGTCGAGAGACTGTATGGTGATGGCGCCCTGTCTGTTTCGGTGTTGTGCGAAGGCATGGACATCTCAAGGCAGGCCGTCAGCAAGCACTTGAAAACGCTTGCCGATGCGCAGCTGGTCTCGTCGGAGAAATCCGGACGCGAAACACTCTACAGTCTCGAGAAGCGGAAGCTGGTACAGGCGAATGCATTCCTGGCCCAGGTCGGGGAGAAATGGGATGGGGCGCTCGATCGCCTGAAGCTGCATCTCGCTGCTCCGGGAGACGCAGACCCTGCACCGTCTGACATAGCCGAGGCCGGGTCAGACGCAGGCCGGACCGTCAGGCCATCAGGGAAGACGTGAGCATGATCGCGAATTTGCCGGCGGCAGAAAACCCGGATTCGGTTATGAGTCCTGCCGCCTAGTCTTCCGAGCGCCCGGTGGTGTCACGGTCGAGGTCGTAGAGTCTCGTCTGCGCAAATGGCGGCAGCCAGGATTCGCGGCGGCAGGTCCAGAGCTCGTAGGTCGGCTTGAACTGGTCCGGTGCATCGAGCGCACCGAGATTGATCTCGATTTCGTCTCCGCTGTGGCCGAACACGGAGGAGCCGCATTTCGGGCAGAAATGCCGGCCGGAATAGGCGCTGGTCTCGCCCTTTGTCGTGACCGAAGCTTGCGGGAAGATGGCAGAGGCGTGAAACAGCGCGCCGTGATGCTTGCGGCAGTCGAGACAGTGGCACAGGCCGACCCGGTAGGGCGCGCCTTGTGCCACAAAGCGGACATTGCCGCAAAGACATCCGCCCGTGAACCGGTCCATGCTCTGTCTCCCGAAATCCTGTCGATCGGAATGGATACAATGGCCCAGACCGCGCTACAAGCCGAGGTCGAGCAGCGCCTTGCGCATGACCTGCGGATCGGCATCCACGCCGGTCCAGTATTTGATGCCGATGACGCCCTGCTGCACCAGCATGCCGAGCCCGTCGACGGTACGGCAGCCGCGGGCTTGTGCTGCTTGCAGAAAGCGGGTCCGGGGCGGATTGGGAATGCCGTCGGCGACGACCATGCCGGGCGTCAGGCTGCCGGTGTCGATATCGGGCATTGCCTCGACATCCGGATAAAGCCCGATGGAGGTGGCATTGATGACGATGTCGGTGTCGGCGGGCACGGCAAAGGTCTGCTGCCACGAAGCATAGCTGGCCTTTGCCGGGCTGCTGTCGTTCAAAAGGTCGACGACGGCCTGGCCGCGTTCGGCGCTGCGGTTGACGATGGTGATCCGGGCAGCTCCAGCCAACGCCATCTCGACGGCCACCGCTCGGGCCGCGCCGCCTGCGCCCAGCAGCACCACGGATTTGCCCTTCGGATCGACGACCTCCTTCAGCGCCACGACGAAGCCGCGTCCGTCGGTGTTCTCGCCGATCATCCGGTCGCCATCGCGGACGATGGTGTTGACCGCGCCGATGATTGCGGCCGACTGGCCGAGTGCGTCGAGATGGTCGATGACAGCGACCTTGTGTGGCAGCGAGCAGTTGAAGCCGCGCCAGCCCATGGCGCGCGCGCCGCGCACCGCATCGCCCAGATCCTCGGGCGCGACCTCGCAATTGATATAGCGCCAGTCGAGACCGTGATGCCGGTAGGCGGCTTCGATCATGACAACGGTGGGGTTTTCGGCGACGGGCTGGGCAAAGCAGCCGGTAAGCGGAAGCAGAAAGTTCATCGGGTCCGGTCCTTGTTCTGGCGTGGCGGTCAGGCGGCGTGGGTGTCGCGCAGATGTGCCCCGACCCGCAGCGCCTGGGCGGCGATGGTCAGGGCAGGGTTGAGGGCTGCGGAAGAGGGGAAGAACCCTGCATCCACGACATGGAGATTGGGGTGGTCATGCGCCCGGCAAAGCGAATCGAGCGCCGAGCTTGCGGGGTCATCGCCCATCCGCACGGTGCCGCACTGGTGCGACGGCGCCTCGATGCCGAAGCCGTGGCGCAGCACCAGCGGAAATCCGGCACGGCGTAAAACGCGCCTGAGATGGGTGACGAAACGGTCATGCGCAGCAGTCCCGCCGGGACGATAGTCGACCTCGACGCGGTCGCCCGCAAGCATCCGCACCCGGCTGCAGGCATCGGGCAGGTCTTCCGACATCGCCAGCACATCGACCGAGTGCCGCGCCAGCCAGTTGGCGGCAAGGCGCGGCATCGCCGGATAGGTGGCGCGGATCATCGCGCCCTGGATATTGCCCAGCATCTGCATGTTACCGCGGGCGTCGGGATCGCCCGGCAGGCCGTGATAGAAATCATTGACCGACAGCGTCTTGGGAAATTTTGTGTCGTTGACGGCGAGCGGGTTGACGCCCATCAGCCCGGTCAGATGGTGGTTCATCAAATAGCGCCCGACAACACCGGAGCTGTTGGCGAGGCCATCGGGCATCGGCTCGCAGGCCGAGCGCAGCAGGATCAGCGCCGAATTGATCGCCCCGGCAGACAGCACGAACAGCGGTGCTTCGGCGCGCAGGGTCTCGCCGTCGCGCAGGATTTCGGCGGCGACGATGCGGCGACCGTCTCTGTCGGCGATCAGCCTTGTGACCTTTGCATTGCGTTCCAGCCTTATGTCGGGATGGTCAAGCAGCGGCCGCATGATCCTGACATCGGCATCGCCCTTGGCATCAAAGCGGCAGGCGAAGGCGTCGCAGGTGCCGCAGCGCCGGCAGTTGCCGCCTTCGCCATAATCCACCGCCGCGGGCATCGGGAATGGCGTCAGCCCGAGATCGCGCAAGCGGCCGGACAGGGTTTTGATCACCGGCTCATGCGGGATGGCGGGGTGTGGGAATGGCGCGGAGCGCGGCGGCTCTGTCGGGTCGGTGCCTTGGTCTCCGCGCACGCCATAGAGATTTTCGGCGGCGGCGTAATAGGGTTCAAGATCGGCATAGCTGACGGGCCAGGCAGGCGAAGCGGCATGGTCCATCTCTGTCTCGTTGAAATCGCTTTCGCGAAACCGGAACATGGCGGTGCCGTAGAATTTGGTATGACCGCCGACATAATAGTATTGGCCGGGCCGGTAGGTTCTGCCCGCCGGGTCCTGCCAGAGATCGGTGGTCTTGTAGCGGGCCTGCGCAAACACCGACTCGGCATCGCTGTTTTGGGGTTCGTTGGCCAAGAAGTCACCGCGCTCGAGCATCAGGATCCTGGCGCCGGAACCAGCCAGTTGATGCGCCACGGCGCTGCCGCCGACGCCGGTGCCGATGATGATCACATCTGCCTTGATGCTCTGCATGAAAGCGCCTCCCGTTCCCACCCTGAATGGCAGAGCGGCGCATCGCAAGCCATTCCCAATCACCGCGGCTTTTTGTATGATTCCCGCATAGCAATTCGGACAAGCGACGTAATGGTCATACAGGCTCCCTTTTTCGAGACGGTGACAATCCCGCCGGATCGCTCGCTTCTGGTGTTTGACCGGCGGCTGGACGAGTTTCCGTTCAACTGGCACTACCATCCGGAATTCGAGCTGACGCTGACCGTCAACAGCCGCGGCATGCGCTTTGTCGGCGATCATTTCGGCCATTATGACGACGGTGACCTGGTGCTGATCGCGCCCAATGTGCCGCATGCCTTCCAGTCGCAGTCGCTGATCGAGGCGACCTCGCCGCATCGGGCGGTGGTGTGCTGGTTCACGCAGGACTGGATCAGCGGCTTGATCGGTGCGGTGCCGGAGCTTGCGCCGGTGGCTGGTCTGTTGTTGCAGGCCAGGCGCGGCCTGCATTTTGCGCCCGTCACGACAAGGCTGTTGCGGGCGCGGCTGTTGCAGCTGACCGAGGTCGACGGTCTGCCACAAGTGCTCGCCCTGCAATCAATCCTGTTCGACCTGAGCATGGCGTCTGACTGCACCGCCTTGGCCAGCGGTGAAGTGGCGGTCAGCGATTTGCCGCGTGACCGGGTGCGGCTGCAGCGTGTGCTTGATCATCTGCATGTCCATTATGATCAGCCGCTGCGGCTGGCGCCGCTCTGCGAACTGGTGCATCTGACCGAGAGCCAGCTCCAGCGCGTGTTCAAGCGCAGCGCCCGGATGTCGATCAGCGCCTATGTGCAGCAATTGCGGCTCGGGCGCGCCTGCCAGATGCTGGTGCAGACGGATGCGGGCATCGGCCGGATCGCCACCGATTGCGGCTTTTCCGATGCCGCCGATTTCGCGCGGCGGTTCAAAAAGGCCCGCAACCTCACCCCCTCGGCCTATCGCGTCGCTTTCCGCAGAGCATGAGACGGCCATCCCGGCAGCCGGACATTTCCTGCCTAAACAGCTCACTCTGGCAATATCTTGCCAGGACGCGGCGCCTATCTGGCAAGATATTGCCGGATTGTGGTTTCGAATTTGGCCAAAGCCCTGAAAATCCTGTAGAGCAGGATCTGGCACGCGCATTGCTAGCCAAAGGCCGTGGCGAGGCGCAATGGAGAAACGCGCTTTGCATGTATCGGAATAATGGAGGAGAACCCGATGATCAGTTTCAATCGCAGAAGTCTTGTTACCCTGATGGCAGCCACTGCCATGGGCCTTACGCTGGCGCCGGCCAAGGCCGACCAGTTCGTCAACATCCTCACCGGCGGCACTTCGGGCGTCTATTACCCGCTCGGTGTCGGCCTGTCGAAGATCTATGCCGAAAAGATCGAAGGCGTGCGCACCCAGGTGCAGTCGACCAAGGCGTCGGTGGAAAACCTCAACCTGCTGCAGCAGGGCAAGGGTGAACTGGCCCTGGCGCTCGGCGATTCCGTCAAGCTCGCCTGGGAGGGCGATGCGGATGCCGGTTTCAAGGCCCCGCTCGACAAGCTGCGCGGCATTTCAGCCGTCTACCCGAACTACATCCAGATCGTGGCGTCGAAGGAATCCGGCATTGCCAATTTCGCCGACCTGAAGGGCAAGAGCCTGTCGGTGGGTGCGGCAAAGTCCGGCACCGAGCTCAACGCGCGCAAGATCTTCGAAGCGGCCGGCATGTCCTATGACGATCTGTCCAAGACCGAATATCTGCCATTTGCGGAATCGGTCGAGCTGATCAAGAACCGTCAGCTGGACGCGACCTTGCAGTCGGCCGGTCTCGGCGTGTCGTCGATCAAGGATCTGTCGACCTCGGTGGACATCCAGATGGTGGCCGTGCCTTCCGACGTGGTCGATGCGCTCGGCGCGCCTTACATCTCGGCGACCATTCCGGCCGGCACCTATACCGGTCAGGACGCCGATGTTCAGACCGTCGCAGTGGTCAATTTCCTCGTCACCCATTCCGATGTCAGTGACGATCTCGCCTATGAGATGACCAAGCAGCTGTTCGAAAACCTTCCCGACCTGGAAGCCGCCCACAAGGCCGCAGCCCAGATCAAGCTGGAAAATGCCCTCAAGGGCATGCCGGTGCCGCTGCATCCGGGCGCAGAACGCTACTACAAGGAAAAGGGCATGATGTAAGACCGGGCACAAATCCGGACTAGCATCATCACTTGACTGTGGCGGGACCTCGAAAGCGGTTCCGCCACAAAATTCCGCGTGTTTGGGGAGGACAACGCATGCTGCATGATCAGACGCCACATCAGGCTCCGGAGGAGCAGCCGGACCTCGGTCTGCATGATCCCCTGGCGGAAAGCTTTCCGGCCACGCGCGAAGGCCGCTTCCTGTTCTGGATCGCGCTTGTCTTCTCGGTCTTCCAGATCGCCACGGCCGCCCATATTGTCGATTTCGCCAGCCAGATCGTCCGCGCGTTTCACGTCGGCTTCCTGATGCTGCTGACATTTCCGCTGATCGCGCTGGTGCGCAATGCCGGTCCGGCGATGAAGGGTGTCGCTTGGATCGTGGGCGGGCTGGGTGTCCTCGTCGCCTTTTACCAATGGTATGAATATACCGAACTGCTGATGCGTGCCGGCGATCCGCTCGAGCGCGATATCGTCATGGGCGTGATTGCGCTGGCAACCGTGTTTGCCGCGGCCTGGGTGATCATGGGCCCGGCGCTGCCGATCATTTCCGGCGCGTTTCTGGCCTATTGCCTGTTCGGCGAATATCTGCCGGCGCCGTTCGATCACCGCGGCTATGATTTCGCCCAGGTCATCGACCATATGGCCTATGGCACCGAGGGCATCTACGGCATCCCGATCTTTGTCTCGTCGAGCTTCATCTTCCTGTTCATCCTGTTTGGCGCCTTCCTTGAAAAAGCAGGCATGATCCAGCTGTTTACCGACGTGTCGCTGGGCCTGGTCGGCCACAAGCGCGGCGGCGCGGCCAAGGTGTCGGTGATCTCGTCCGGCCTGATGGGCACGATTTCCGGTTCCGGCGTTGCCAATGTGGTGACCACCGGACAGTTCACCATCCCGCTGATGAAGAAGTTCGGCTACCGGTCCGCCTTCGCCGGCGGGGTGGAATCGACCGCCTCGATGGGCGGACAGCTGATGCCGCCAGTGATGGGGGCGGTGGCCTTCATCATGGCCGAAACGCTCGGCGTCGAATATTACGAGGTCGTCCAGGCGGCGATCATTCCGGCGGTGCTCTATTTCGCCTCCGCCTTCTGGATGGTGCATCTGGAGGCCGGCAAGCACAATCTGGTCGGCCTGCCAAAAGACCAGCTGCCATCACCGATGAAGGCGCTGAAACAGCAGTGGTTCCTGGTGCTGCCGTTGCTGATGCTGATCTATCTGCTGTTTTCGGGCTACACGCCGCTGTTTGCCGGAACTGTGGGACTGGCGCTGACGGTGCTGCTCATTCTCGGCGGATCAATCGCGCTGGGCCTGCCTGCCGGCGTAATCCGGCTGATGTTCTGGATCGGGCTTGGCGTTGTCGCCGCGGCCTTTCTGCAATTCGGCATCATGGTGATCCTGGCGGCGGTGCTGGCGCTGATTGCCTGGAACGCGCTGTCCAAGGGCGGGCGGGAGACGCTGGTGATCTGCCGGGATGCGCTGGCCGAAGGTGCCAAGACGGCGCTGCCGGTCGGTGTCGCCTGCGCCGTGGTCGGCATCATCATCGGCACCATGACGCTGACCGGGGCTGCCAATACCTTTGGCCAGTTCATTGTCTCGGTCGGTCAGGAAAGCCTGTTCTTGTCGCTGGTTCTGACGATGATCACCTGCATCGTGCTCGGCATGGGAATTCCGACGATCCCCAACTACATCATCACCTCGTCGATTGCCGGTCCGGCGCTTCTGGAACTTGGCGTGCCGTTGATCGTCAGCCACATGTTCGTGTTCTATTTCGGCATTCTGGCCGATCTTACGCCGCCGGTGGCGCTGGCCTGTTTCGCAGCCGCGCCGATTGCCAAGGAGAACGGGCTCAAAATCTCGATGGAGGCGATCAAGGTGGCCGCCGCCGGGTTCGTGATCCCGTTCATGGCGGTCTACACGCCGGCGCTGATGCTGCAGGATGGCGGCGCGCTGGCGTCCGAAATCGGCTATGTGCCGGCGGTGATCTACATTGTCGCCAAGACGACGCTGGCAATCGGGCTGTGGGGCGCTGCGGTGATCGGATTCCTCGGCGGACCGCTTGGCTGGCCGCTCCGGGCGCTGGGCATGGCGGCGGCGTTCACTCTGGTCGCCTCCCTGCCGCTGACCGACGAGATCGGCTTTGCGCTGGCGGCGGTCTTCGCATTCCTGGCCTACCGGCAGATGCGCGCGGGCATGGAGGCTGCCTGAATGGGGCTTTCGCTTTGCATCCTGGCAGGCGGCAAGGCGATGACCATCGCGACGGCTGTGTTCAGCCTGTCCTGGACCCATTCGGTGGAAAAGACCGAGTGGCGGGAGAGCTGGCAGGTCACGGCTGAGGGGCTGGAACTGACCGAGGCGCGGGTCAAGGGCTCGGGCGCCGGCATGGACCCGGGCGAAGGCGCGACGCTTGAAGACGGCTGGTGGGTCTGGACGCCCACATTGCCGGTGGTGCCGGAACTGGTTCTGGCATCATCAGGCGCCACGGTGTCGGCCTGGCAGCTTTGCCATGCAGGCGGCTGCGAGAGACTCGGAGCCGAAGCGGCGGCGCCTGTCCGCATCTCGCCTTGCGCGCCATGAGCAGCGGTGCTGTTGCCGATCATGGCGAAACCACTAGGATCGGTGACGCAAGAATGTCGACGATCCCGGATTTTCCCATGGTGCGGCCAAGCCCTCTCCTGACAGCCATCATGATTGTTGCGGCGATTGCCGCAGCGGCTGCTGCCTGGATGGTCGCCTACCGGTTGGCGGCGGTGGAGATCGAGGCCGGGCTGGAGCAAAGCCTGATCGTCACACGGCGGGCGGTGGAAAGCGAGATCGAGCGGTTTCGCACCCTGCCGCGGGTGGTCGGCGAGGATGCGCGGATCCTGGCGCTGATCGAAAACCCGGCGGATGAAGCCAGCATTGCCTCGGCCAATGCCTATCTGGAACGCGTCGCCAACCATTCCGGCGTGGCCGAGATCTATGTGATCGACGCCTCGGGGCTGACGCTTTCGGCCAGCAATTACCGCGAAGAGGGCAGTTTTGTCGGCAACAATTACGGCTTCCGGCCCTATTTCGCCGATGCCATCGCCGATGGCGAGGGACGTTATTACGCCATCGGCGTGACCACCGGACGGCCCGGCTATTTCCTGTCCTCGCGGCTGGATGTACCGGGCGGCCGCGGCGTGGTTGTCGCAAAGGTGGATCTCGAACCGTTGGAACAGGCCTGGCGCGATGCCGATGCGCTGACCGCGATTGCCGACCGCTATGGCGTGGTGTTCCTGTCGGGCAATCCGGACTGGCGCTACCGGCCGCTCACGGTTCTCGATGCGGCCACACTGGCCCGGCTTGACGCCGAACGCACCTATGACGGCATCGGCATTGATGAAAAAACCCCGATCCTGAACGCCGAGGGCCTGGCCAGCGGAGAGGGCGGGGAGGCCGGACTGGGGGCCGGGCTGGACGAGCGGCTGATCACCCGGTTCCGCTCGATCGAGCCCGATGGCTGGCTGATCCTGTCGGCGGCTACGGCTGCACCGGCGCGCAGTGCCGCGGGTTTCTGGGTGCTGGTTGCGGGTGTGCTCGGCCTGCTGGCCACGGGCATTGTCCGGGCGCTGGAACAGCGGCGCAATTTCGCCCGGCTGAAGGCCCGCCAGACCGAGACGCTGGAGCGGATGGTCGCCGAGCGGACGTTTGAGCTGGCGCGGGAGAACGAAAACCGCCGCCGCGCCGAGACCGAATTGCGCGCCGCTCAGGAAGGTTTGATCCATTCGGCCAAGATGGCCGCACTGGGCCGGATGTCGAGCGCCATCGTGCACGAGGTCAGCCAGCCACTGGCGGCGCTGGAAACGACACTGGCGAGCGCCCAGGCGCTGGCGCAGAAGGAGGATGCGCCACAGGCCGGAGACCGGATGACGGCGGCGCGTGGCCTGGTCCGGCGGATGCAGCGCACGATCAAGCACTTGAAGAGTTTTGGCCGCAAGGACGGCGCGGTGCTGGAAAAGGTCAATGTCGACGAAGCGATCCGCAATGCGCTCGACGTGACCCAGCCGCGGGCTGCAACAGCCGGCATCGCGCCGGTGTTCAAGGCGACGGGCGAAGCCCCGAAGGTGCTGGCGGTGGCGGTGAAATTCGAGCAGGTGCTGATCAATCTGGTGATCAATGCACTCGACGCCGTCGATGGCCGCTCGGACGGTCTGGTCAAGGTCAGCCGAGGACAGGCCGATGGCATGGTATCGGTGCGGGTGCAGGACAATGGCGGCGGCATTGCGCCGGATCATCTGTCGCGGATCAAGGAGCCTTTCTTCACCACCAAGCTGACCGGCGAGGGGCTTGGTCTCGGCCTGTCGATCTCGATTGCGATCATGCAGGAATTTGGCGGCGACATCGTGTTTTCCGCCGGGCCCGGCGGCGGCACCATTGCCTGCATCACACTTCCCGTCGCCGGCGACAGCGACACCGATACGGGACCCATAGCCTGATGAGCGCGCGCGGCCATGTGCTGATCATCGATGACGATGCCGACCTGCTGACGGCTGCCTGCGACTGGCTGGAAGTATCCGGTTTCATGGTCACGTCGGTGTCGGATCCCCGCGCGGCGCTGGAGCGCATCAGTCAGAGCGACCCGGATGTCGTCATCAGCGATATCCGCATGCCGGGGCTCGATGGCATGACCCTGCTGCCGGACATCCTGGCGCTGAGGCCAGGGCTTCCGGTGGTGATGATGACCGGGCATGGCGACATTCAACTGGCGGTCGGCGCGATGCGGGCCGGGGCGGAGGATTTTGTCGAAAAGCCCTGGGACGCCGACTATCTGGTCACGGTGCTTGACCGGGCGGTGGAAAAGCGGCGGATGAAGCGGGAAATCTCCCGGTTGCAGGATCTGGTGGCGTCGGGGGCCGACGGCAGCCACGGCATTTTGGGCGACAGCCCGGCGGTGCGGCATCTGCGCGACCGGGTGACGACATTTGCCGGCATCGACATCGATGTGCTGGTGATCGGCGAGACCGGCGTCGGCAAGGAGTTGGTGGCGCGCGCGCTGCACGAGGGCAGCCCGCGGCGGGGGGCGCCATTCGTGGCGATCAACTGCGCGGCCATTCCCGAAAGCCTGTTCGAGAGCGAGGTCTTTGGCCACGCCAAGGGGGCGTTCACCGGCGCCCTGGCCGAGCGCAAGGGCAAGTTCGAGCATGCCGAGGGCGGCACGGTGTTTCTCGACGAGATCGAATCGATGCCGCTCGGATTTCAGGCCAAGCTGTTGCGGCTGTTGCAGGAACGCTCGGTCGAGCGGCTCGGCGACAACCGCTCGCGCGGCATCGATGTCAGGGTGGTCACCGCCGCCAAGAGCGATCTGAGCGGCGACATCGCGGCGGGCGGGCTGCGCAAGGATCTCTATTACCGGCTGGCCGGCGGCGAAATCCGCATTCCGCCGCTGCGCGAGCGGCAGGAGGATGTGGCGCTGTTGTTTGCCCATTTTTCCGGCATTGCCGCCCGCCGCCACGGGCGCGATGAACGGACGATCACCCCGGCCGTGGTGGCGCAACTGCTGGCGCATGACTGGCCGGGAAATGTGCGTGAACTCAAGGCCCATGCCGAACGCTTTGCACTGGGGCTGGAGGATGCCCGCAAACCGGCGGCCGCAGCCATTACCGGCGAGACACTGCCCGAACGGCTCGCCGCCTACGAGATCTCCGAAATCCGGACGGCGATGGCGGACTGCAATGGCAGTTGCAAGCTCGCCGCCGAAAAGCTGGGCATTCCGCGGCGCACACTGAACGAGAAACTGGGGCGGTTCGGTCTGCGGTGATCGCACCGGATCTTGTCGAAGGTAGTGCCTCACTCGGGTCCAGGACAGGCTTGCTAGCATTAATTGCTTGCAATTTGTGCGCGGTGTGCTCATATTGCTTGCATGAATAGCAAGCAAAGAAAGACCCTTGCTGCAATTTTTAAAAACCCGGTTTCCGGCACCATCGCCTGGACCGATATCGAAGCAGTGCTGGTGGCTGCCGGTGCAAGGATCGTTGAGGGGCGAGGTTCGCGGGTTCGGTTTGAAAAGGACGGGGTCGTCGCCTCGTTTCACCGGCCGCATCCGGAAAAGGAAGCCAAGCGGTATCAGGTGCGGGACGCACGCGCCTTTCTGGAGATGATTGGAGTGAAGCGATGAACACGATGACCCACAGGGGCTATCATGCCCGCATCGAGTATGATGGCGATGATGAGCTGTTCTTCGGCCGGATTACCGGAATTCAGGATGTCGTCGGCTTTCACGGCGACACGGTGGCCGAACTCAAGGCAGCCTTTCACGATGCCGTGGACGACTATATCGACGCATGCGCGAGGATCGGCAAGGATCCGCAAAAGCCCTATTCCGGGAAGGTCATGTTCCGGGTAGATCCCGAAACACACCGCGCAGCGGCCATCGCTGCCGATCTTGCCGGCAAGAGTCTCAATCAATGGGCGGAAGAGGTGTTGGCGCGGGCCGCCGGGCAGGACAATGACGCTCAAGTTCGCAAGGCGTCGTGAATTCAGGCAGATTCCGGGTGCAGGTTACCTTCCGATGAAAAGCCGCCGGTGCGGCATCTGATCCCATTCGGGCGATAATGCGGGACTTGGCGTTGTTTGGCCGTTACCGTGCACGCCTGCGGGCGGGTTTGCGGTCGCTGCATGCCGGCGGAATTGACGGGTGCCCGGGCGGGCCGCTTGGACGGGGGACGACATCATGGGCCGATTTTCATTTCCGATGGCGGCAGGCCGGGCCGAGGCGCTGGGCGAGATTCATGCGCGGCCATTCGCGCTGGTGGGCAAGTCGCGGGTGATCTTTCAGCTGGCATTCCTGACCGAAGGCGGCGCGGTGGTCGATCATGCGGTGCTGGCAGAACTGGCGCGCGCCCGCGGTGTGGCCGTGCCCGGCCGTGATACGGCGCATTTTTCCATGGGCTGGGGGCAGGGCACGCTGCGCTGGGAGCGGCATACGGAATTTTCCACCTATTTCTGGGATGCGCCGGCGCCCGACCGGTTTGGCGACAGTATCGACACCCATCCATTCGGCGACCAGTTCGCAGCACCGGGCAGCATGATTTCCGGGATCCGGCTCGAGGTGCGGGCGGATTCGGCCGAGACGCAAGCCGCGATGGACAGGTTTGATCCGACCAGCCTGTGCCTGAGCGAGGTCAAGGGCGGACAGGCGATGATCGCCACGGATTTCCGCCAGGACGGCGACGGGCTGACCCGCATTCTGGTGATCGACAAGGGCATGACCGATGCCGGCCGCGGCGCGGTGGTACAGCGGCTTCTGGACATCGAGACCTACCGGACGCTGGCGACGATGGGATTGTCGCTGGCCCGGTCGCTGTCGCCGGAGATGCGGCGGATCGAGGACAGCCTGACAAAGATCACCCAGGCGATGAAGACCGGCGCCCGCGACAATGCCGACTCATTGCTCTCCGACATCACCGGGCTTGCCGCCGAACTGGAGGCAAGCGCTGCGCTCAGTCTCTACCGGTTCGGAGCGAGCCGCGCCTATTACAACATCGTGCGCGAGCGGATCGCCGCTCTGGATGAAATCCAGCAGCCGGGATTCGAGACCATCGGGGCATTCCTGGAAAAGCGGCTGGCACCGGCGATGCGCACTTGCCAGTCGATCGAGGAGCGTCAAGCCAACCTGTCGCGCAAGCTGTCCCGCGCCACCACGCTGTTGCGCAGCTGGATCGATGTCGCCTTGGCGCAGCAGAACAGCGCGCTGTTGAGTTCGATGAACCGCCGGGTCAAGCTGCAGTTGCGCATGCAGCAGACCGTGGAAGGGCTCTCGGTCGCCGCCATTTCCTATTACATTGTCGGCCTGTTCGGCTATCTGGCCAAGCCGCTGGACGGGTTCGGACTGCCGATCAAGTCCGGCCTGGCCTCGGCGCTGTTCGTGCCGGTTGCCATCGGATTTACCTGGATGGTGGTGCGCTCGATCCGCAAGCAGCATGACGCCGAGGACCAGACCGGCGAGTAGCGCGGATGGTCTGCACGTGGTTCGCGGCGAACCTATAGTCCCGTAAAACGCAGTTTCCGGCGAGGGGCATATGCTTGCCCCAGGCCGGAATCCATTCTTCGCAATTGATGCAAGCGCGCGGGATTGCCCGCCGGAGCCGGGCCGGGCGGGTTAGCTGGCCGAGCGGAGCAGCTGGGCGCCAAAGCGCGCCAGGTTTTCGATGCCGACCACGGCCCGGTAGGCTGCCCGGGAAAACATCAGGGAAAGTGCGAGCGACTGGTTTGGAAGCTGGGCGTTCATGGGGTGTCTCCAGGGTTGGATGTGACATCGCGTCTATGGTCTCACCTAGCTTGCATTTGACAGCCGGGACAAACGGTGATTTCTATCTCGATGAGTTAGAAAAACTTATTCATGTCTGATTGGGAATCCTGATGCGCCGCCTGCCTCCGCTCAAGTCACTGCAGGCCTTTGAGGCATCGGCCAGATGGTTGAGTTTTACTAAGGCTGCCGAGGAGCTGTTTGTCACCCCGGCCGCCATCAGCCAGCAAATCAAGCAGCTGGAAGCCTATCTCGGCATTCCGCTGTTTCACCGGATGACCAGAGCGGTCCAGCTGACCGAGGAAGCCCGGACCGTGCTTCCCCTGGTGACCGAAGGTTTTGACAGGCTTGCCGAGGCGGTGGAACGGCTGGCTCTCGAGGAGGAGACCGGCCTGCTGACGGTGAGCAGTGCGCCGACCTTCGCAATCAAATGGCTGGTTCATCAGCTCACGGATTTTTCCAACCGCTATCCCGATATCGATGTGCGGCTCGACGCCTCGCTGGAGACCCGCGACTTCCAGCGTGACGGCATCGATGTCAGCATTCGCTTGGGAATGGGAGATTATCCCGGGCTTCACGTCTCCCGGATCTTTGGCGAAGAAGTCAGCCCGGTGTGCAGCCCGAAGCTGATCAAGGGTGCAAAGCCGCTGGTTTCGCTCGAGGATCTGCGGAACCACCGGCTGCTGCATGTCGAATGGGGAGCGCTGACGCTGCAATCACCCGATTGGCGGATGTGGGCCAAGGCGGCCGGGCTTGAAGACATCGATGTCAAGCGGGGGCCACGGTTCACGGTTGAAAGCATGGCGATCGAAGCTGCGATCAACGGCGATGGCGTGGCCCTGGTCAGCCATTCCGCGGTGGTCGAGGATCTGAAGGCGGGTCGGCTGGTCAGGCCGTTCAATCTCGCCGTGCAGAGCGATATCGGCTACTGGCTTGTCTGCCCGCACAGCCACATGCGGCGGGCCAAGGTCAGGGTATTTTGCGAATGGCTGCTGGCCGAGGCGGCCAGGGACACGACCGGAGCGGTGCCGGCTCTGCCATAAGCCGCAGTGTCCGGGATCAGCCGTTGATCGCGGCGCGCATGCCGGCTTCGCAGAAGCGGACCAGATCATCGGCAAGACGATGCTCTGCAGCCTGCTGACCCGACGGCGCCGACAGCGCCTCGATGCGCCAGGTCGAGGTCGACAGCGACAGCATGGCTGAAACCGAAAAGACGAAGGCGACGGCGATGGCGGCCGGATCGGCATCGGGAAACAGTTTTGCGATTTCGCGGATGAACACCCCTGCAGTGGGGTCGAAGCAGCGTTCCGAGATCGCATGCCAGCGGGCATCCGCCGAGACGATGGCCACCAGCCTTGCATAGGCCAGCCATTGCGGATCGCCGGCGCCGGCCTTTTCGAGATAGGGGCGCAGAAAGGCCGACAGCACGGCGTCGAGCGTCAGCGGCTCACCGCTGGCCTTGCGCGCAGCCAGGGCATCGAGCCGCAATTGGGAGAGTTCCGATGCCCGACGCTCGACAACGCGCTCGAACAAAGCTTCCTTGCCGCCATGGTGAAAGCTGATCGAGGCCAGCTGCGCGCCGGCGCTGGCGGCGATGTCGCGCACCGAGGCGCCGTCATAGCCGCGCTCGGCAAACAGGATTTCGGCCGCATCGAGAATGCGCAGGCTGGTGGCCAGCGCCCGCTGCGAGATGGCGCGACGGCGGGGCCGATCGGGGGGATCTGAAATTTCGCTCATAAATCATCTTGCCTTATTATGAACGATCGTTCAATTGTAGGCGCGAGAGAAAATCGACTGAACCAAGGGAGGGGGACAGTTGGGCACGCAACTGACACCGGCAGGCACAGATGAGGCCGCAAGCCAGAACGGACGCTCGCGCTATGCGCTGATCGGCTCCGGGCCGATGGGGCTGGCCATGGCCAAGACGCTGATCGAGCAGGGCATTGCCTTTCAAGGTTTTGAGCTGCATTCCGATGTTGGCGGGCTGTGGGATATCGACGGTCCGAAATCGACCATGTACGAGACCGCGCACCTGATTTCGTCGAAGAAGATGACCGAGTTCGCGGATTTTCCCATGGAAGACCGGGTGGCGGAATATCCCTCGCACCGCGAGCTGAAGTCCTACTTTCAGAAATTTGCCGATCACTATGGAATAAGGAATCATTTCCTGTTTGGCACGGAGGTGGTTTCCGCCACCCCGCTGGGCAAGACCGGCGAGGGCTGGCGCCTGGTCTGGCGCGATGCAGAGGGCCAGGAGCATGCGGGCGAATTTGCCGGGCTGCTGATTGCCAATGGCACCCTGTCCGAGCCGAACATGCCGGAGTTCAAGGGAGATTTCGCCGGAGAGCTGATTCATTCCAGCGCCTATCGCGATCCCGAAATCTTCAAGGGCAAGCGGGTGCTGATCATCGGGGCGGGCAATTCGGGCTGCGACATTGCCGTCGATGCGATCCATCACGGCAAGAGCTGCGATATCTCGATGCGGCGCGGCTATTACTTCGTGCCCAAATATGTCTTCGGCCGGCCTGCCGACACGATGGGCGGGGCGATCAAGCTGCCGATGTGGCTCAAGCGCCGCGTCGACGGCATGATTTTGAAATGGTTCACCGGCGATCCGGCGAAATACGGATTTCCGAAGCCGGATTACGCGCTTTACGAATCCCACCCGGTGGTCAATTCGCTGATCCTGTTTCATGCCGGTCATGGCGACATCACGGTGAAGCCCGACATCGATCGCTTTGACGGCCATACGGTGCATTTCAAGGATGGCAGCCAAGCCGATTACGATCTGATCCTGGCGGCCACCGGCTATCATCTGCATTATCCGTTCATCGACCAGGCGCTTTTGAATTGGCAGGGCGCTGCGCCGCATCTGTTTCTCAATTGTCTTCATCCCGAGCGCGACGATCTCTTCGTGCTGGGCATGGTCGAGGCCTCGGGGCTGGGCTGGCAGGGGCGGCATGAGCAGGCCGAGATGGTGGCGCGCTACATAGCAGGGCTGAAAAAGGGCGTAATGGCCGCCAAGGCGCTGAAGGAGGAAAAGGCCGCCGGCTTCACCCGGGCGACCGGCGGGATGCATTATATCGACCTGCCGCGCATGGCCTATTATGTCGACAAGGCGACCTACCGCACCGCCGTGACCAGCTGGATCGCGGCTCTCAAGGGGAATGGCAAATGACCGATATCGATGCCGTGCGGCTGAATTTCAGCCCGGAAAGCCTGACCCTGCTCAATGCGATCCTGGCGATCGTGATGTTCTCGATCGCGCTGGATCTGCGGCCGTCGGACTTCCGCGCCCTGCTGCGGGCGCCGAAAGCGCTGTTGACCGGGATGGTGTCGCAGTTCCTGGTGCTGCCGGCGCTGACCTATCTGATGTTATTGGTCACCACTCCGCAGCCGTCGATTGCGCTGGGGCTGATCCTGGTGGCGGCCTGTCCGGGCGGCAATATTTCCAATTTCATCACCCATCGCGCCGGCGGCAATTCGGCGCTTTCGGTCTCGATGACCGGAGTTGCGACGCTGTCGGCGATCCTGCTCACGCCGCTCAATGTGGCGTTCTGGGGCAATCTCTATGAGCCGACGCGGGCGCTGCTGCGGGAGACGACGCTAGATCCGGTGTCGATCGCAATCACCGTGTTCTTCATGCTGGTGCTGCCGCTGATCCTCGGGATCCTGCTCAATGTGCGAAAGCCTGGGCTGGCGGCGCGCATCCGCAAGCCGATGCAAGGACTGTCGATGGCGATCTTCATCGGCTTCATCGTGCTGGCGCTGGCCGCCAACTGGAGCTTTTTCCTGGCCTATGTGGCCGCCGTTGCCGGGCTGGTCGTGCTGCACAATGGGCTGGCGCTGTCGGGCGGTTATCTGACGGCCACGCTGATGCGGCTGTCGGACTATGACCGCCGCGCCATCACCATCGAGACCGGTATTCAGAATTCCGGCCTTGGCCTGGTGCTGATCTTCGCCTTTTTCGGCGGGCTTGGCGGCATGGCGGTGGCGGCAGCCTTCTGGGGCATCTGGCATGCGATATCCGGACTGGCGCTGGCCAGCCTCTGGTCACGCAGCGAGGCAAAACGATGAGCCGGGTTCTGGTGACAGGGGCTGCGGGTGCTGTCGGGCAGGTGCTGCTTGAAGAGCTCGCGGCATCGGGCTGCGAAACGCTGGCGACCGATGTGCGGCGGCCGCAAGCGCTGCCCGAGGGCATGGCCTTTGAAACGCTTGACGTGCGCGGCGACGATGCGGCCCGCCTGGTGGAAGCGTTTGAGCCGGAGGTGATCATCCATCTGGCCTCGATCGTCTCGCCGACGCGCGGCATGACGCGGGCATTCGCCCATGATGTCGATGTCCAGGGCACCCGCAATGTGCTTGAGGCGGCAATCATTCACGGGGTCCGGCGGCTGGTGGTGACATCGTCCGGGGCGGCCTATGGCTACCATGCCGACAATCCGGTGCCGCTGCGTGAGACCGACGCGCTGCGCGGAAACCCGGAATTTGCCTATTCCGACCACAAGCGGCAGGTCGAGGAGATGCTGGCACAGGCGCGGGAGACCCATCCGGATGTCGAGCAGGTGGTGCTGCGTGTCGGCACCGTGCTCGGCGCCGGACTGGAAAACCAGATCACCGAACTGTTTCACCGTCCCAAGCTGATCGCGGTTCGCGGCGCGGACAGCCCCTTCGTGTTCATCTGGACCCGGGATCTGGCGCGGATCCTGTCGCGGGCCGCCACGGACGGGCCGGCCGGCATCTTCAATGTCTGCGGCGATGGTGCGATGTCGGTGGAGGAGCTTGCTGCGGCACTCGGAAAACCGGTGATGGCGCTGCCGGCCTGGCTGCTTAAATCAGCGCTTGCCGTGGCCAAGCCGCTGGGCGTGTCGCGCTATGGCCCGGAACAGGTGCGGTTCTTGCAGTATCGCCCGGTGCTCGACAACACGGCGCTGAAGACCGTGTTCGGATACCAGCCGGAGCTGACCAGCGCCGAGACCTTTGATCTGTGGAAGAAGGCGGCGGGATTGTGAGCCCGGTGGCGGTGATCACCGGCGGCGCGGGAGGGCTGGGGCAGGCCTTTGCCGCTCAGTTGGTGGCGGAAGGCTGGCAGGTGGTGCTGGTTGATCTGCCGGCAGCACTCGAGGCCTTGCCTGCCGGCGGGCAGCAAATGCAGCGGATGGCGTGCGATCTGACCGATGAGGCTGCTGTCGCCATGGTCTGCGCCGAGCTGACGCAGCGCCACAAGGCGATCGATCTGGTGATCCACAATGCCGGGGTCACCCAGATCGGGTTGTTTTCGGAAACAACGCTGGCCTCGCAGCGGCGGGTGATGGAGATCAATTATTTCGGCTCGGTGCGGATGGCGTCGGGTCTGCTGCAGGCCGTGCGGACCGCCCGGGGGACGCATCTGGCGATCTCCTCGGTGGCGGGTTTTGCGCCGCTCTACAAACGCACCGCCTATGCGGCGAGCAAGCATGCGCTCAACGGCTTTTTCTCCTCACTCGCATCGGAAGAAGAACAGCATGGGGTCAAAGTGGTGATCGCGGCTCCTTCCTTCGTCGCCACCAATCCGGGGCGGCTTGATGCGGAGACGGACGGCATCGGCAGGCCGGGGGCAGCGAGTGACGGATTTGACGAAATGGGCCCGCAGCAGGCCGCCCGGATCATTCTTGACGGCTGGCGGCGCGGCAAGCGCTTTATCCCGGTAGGACGGGTGGCGCGCCTTGGCTGGCTGATCAATAGGCTGTCGCCGCGGCTGTATTACTGGCTGATGAAGCGGAAAATCCACGACTGAGTCCTGGTCCCTGCAGCCTGGTGCATTGCCATTTGCCAGTGCCGGCGCGATGGTTTGCGGCCTGAGGCTTTGGGGAGAGAATCATGAATGTCGCGGAATGGCTGGCGCGCAGCGGGCAAAAATATCCCGGCCATCCGGCGCTGTTTTCAGGTGAACGGCAGCTGTCGGATTATCAGGGTTTTGCCCGGAGTGCCGCGGCCATCGGTGCGGGCCTGCGCGACCATCACGGCGTCAGGCCCGGTGACCGGGTGGCGATCTTTGCCAAGAATTCGCCGGCCTATCTGGAAGCGATGTTCGGCGCCTGGTTTGCCGGCGCGGCAATTGTGCCGATCAACGCCAAGCTTCATGCCAAAGAGGCCGCCTATATCATCGCCAATTCAGGCGCGTCGGTGGTGTTTTGCTCAGCACCGCTGGGGGCGGAACTGACCGGGGCGCTGGAGCAACCGGTGCCGGCGCTGATTGATCTGGCTGGCGCGGAGTTTGAGGCCTTGCGGCGGAGCCAGCCGCTTGTAGCCCCCATGGCGCGCGACGGGGCGGACATGGCCTGGCTGTTTTACACCTCCGGTACCACCGGGCGGCCCAAGGGCGTGATGATCAGCCATGCCAACATGCAGGCGATGGTGTTTTCCTATCTTGCCGATGTCGACGCTGTGCATTCCACCGATGCGGCCTTGTATGCGGCGCCACTGAGCCATGGCGCCGGGCTCTATTGCCTGCAGCATGTGCTCAAGGCCGCGCGCCATGTCGTGCCGGTCACGGGCGGGTTCGAACCGGATGAAATCTTTGCGCTGGCCCGCAGTCTCGGCGACATCCACATCTTTGCAGCGCCCACCATGGTCAAAAGGCTGGTTGCCGCTGCCCGTGAGCGGGGCGAGGCCGGGGAGGGGATCCGCACCATCGTTTATGGCGGCGGGCCGATGTATCTCGCCGATATTGTCGAGGCGGTCGAGGTGCTCGGGCCGCGCTTCTGCCAGATCTATGGCCAGGGCGAGAGCCCGATGACGATCACTGCACTGGACCGGGCCTCGGTGGCTGATCGGGCGCATCCGCGCTGGCGCGAACGGCTGGCCTCGGTCGGCACGGCGCAATCCAGTGTCGAGGTGCGGATTGTCGATGAAGCGGGAAACGTGATGGCCACGGGCAAAACCGGAGAGATCGTGGTGCGCGGCGCACCGGTGATGTCCGGCTACTGGCGCGATCGGGAGGCCAGTGCCGCGGCCTTGCGCGATGGCTGGCTCTGGACCGGCGATATGGGCGCGCTGGATGCGGACGGGTTTTTGACGCTGAAAGACCGCTCGAAGGACGTGATCATCTCGGGCGGCACCAACATCTATCCGCGCGAGGTGGAGGAAGCTTTGCTGACCCATCCCGGTGTGCGCGAGGCCAGCGTCATCGGGGTGCCCGATGCCGAGTGGGGCGAAACCATCCTGGCCTTTGTGGTCACGGATGCGGAGACGTCTCCGGAGGCTGCGGAGCTTGATCAGCATTGCCTTGCCTCCATTGCCCGCTTCAAGCGGCCCAAGGCCTACCGGTTTGTCACTGAGCTGCCCAAGAACAATTACGGCAAGGTGCTAAAGACCGAATTGCGCAGGCTTTATGCTGCTGAACAGGGCGGAAGCTAATCTGAAGGTAGTGGGGCAGCATCGGCAGCGCAGGTGAAAAATATAATCAATCGATTGATTAATTTCTGATCTCGGTTATCATCGGGGCAGTTACATCTGCCCGCGAGGATTGCCGTGCCGCCGAAACTCTCAGCCCAGACCGGAAAAGCCGGAGACCAGACCCGCATGGCGCTGCTGATGGCCGGCGTGCGCCTGTTCGGCACCAAGGGGGTCGACGCCACCTCGACCCGCGAGATCGCTGCCGCGGCCAATGCCAATATTGCCTCCATCGCCTATCATTTCGGTGGCAAGGACGGCTTGCGGCTGGCCTGCGCCGAGATGGTGGCCGGGCGGATCCAGGCGGTCGTGCTTCCGGTTCTGCAGTCGATCGACGCGCGCGACGATCCGGCGGCGGCGCAGGCGGCGTTCGAACGGGTGATCATGGGCGTGGCCGATTTCATGCTGGGGCAGGTCGAGGCCCGCGACATCGCCAGCTTCATGGTGCGTGAAATGGGCGTTCCCGGTCCCGTGTTCGACAAGGTCTATGCCGATTTCATTCTGCCGGTGCATCGCAGCCTGTGCACGCTTCTGGGACTGGCCACCGGTCAGGATCCCGAAAGCGACCTGATCCGCCTTGGCACCTTCAGCATTGCCGGCCAGGTCGTCTATTTCCGCATCGGTCACGCCATTGTTGCCAGACGGATGGAATGGCAACAGCCCGGGCCGGACGAGCTTGCGGCGATCAAGACCGTCATTCTCGGCAATATTCGCGCCTTTGTCGCCACCAACAGGAAACCAGTCCGATGATGTCCTTTCTCTGTTCGCTTCCGCTGCTTGCCGGATTGTTTGCCGCCTGCACTGGCGCTGCGCCGCTGGCTGTCGGCTATGTCGAGGGTGAATATGTGCTGGTGGCGCCGATCGAGATTGCCCAGATCGTCGATCTGGCGGTCAAGCGCGGTGATCGGATTGCCGCCGGCCAGCCGTTGGGGCGTCTGGAGCGGCGCGATGCGGAGATCGCCGTCGCCCAGGCCGAAGCCGGGCTGGCGCAGGCCGAGAGCCAGCTCGCCAATCTGCAGGAAGGCCGGCGGCCCGAAGAGATCGCCAGCATCGCGGCTTCGCTGAGGTCGGCCCAGGCCCAGGCCGACGAGGCCGAGCGCGTGCGGCAACGGCAGGCAGACCTGCTCAGGCAGGGAATATCTACGCAAGCGACCTATGATTCTGCTTCCACCGCGGTCGAGCTGGCCCAGGCCAAGGTCGCCGAACTGGAAGCCAATCTGGCGGTGGCGCGGCTGCCGGCGCGCTCCAACGAGATCAAGGCGGCGCAGGCCGCGGTCGAACAGGCCGAGGCTGTGCTGGAATCGGCCGAGTGGCGGCTGTCGAAGCGGACGTTGTCGGTGCCGCTGGCCGGCGTCGTCTCCGACATCATCCGCAATGCCGGCGAGGTGGCCGGTCCGCAGGCGCCGGTCTTGTCGGTGCTGCCCGATGGCGCCCGCAAGCTCCGGGTCTATATGCCGGAATTCGCGTTATCGAGCATCCATGTCGGAAGCTTGCTCGTGGTGCATTGCGACGGCTGCGGCGAGGGTATGCGGGCGACCGTGAGCTATGTCTCGGCCGATCCTGAATTCACCCCGCCGGTGATCTATTCGCTCGAGAACAGGCAGAAGCTGGTTTACCTGGTCGAGGCGCGGCCGGAGGCGGATGCCCGGGCGCTGGAGCCGGGGCAGATTGTCGATGTCGAGCTCGAAGGCGAAAGCCGATGAACGCCATCGAGGTTTCCGGGCTGGTCAAGCGGTTTGGCGACAAGACCGTGGTCGATCATGTGTCGATGCAGGTGGCCGAGGGCGAGATTTCCGGATTTCTCGGTCCCAACGGATCGGGCAAGACCACCACCATCCGGGTGATGTGCGGCTTGCTGACGCCGGATGAGGGCGAGGGGCGGGTGCTTGGACATGACATCCGCACCGAGGGCCGGCTGATCAAGCTCAATGTCGGCTACATGACGCAAAAATTCTCGTTCTACGAGGATCTGTCGATCGAGGAGAACCTGACCTTCGTCGCCCGGCTTTATGATCTCGACCCGGTGTCAACTGTGGTGCGCGACACGCTGGAAGACCTCGGCCTGTCGTCGCGGCGAAAGCAACTGGCGGGCACCTTGTCGGGCGGCTGGAAACAGCGGCTCGCGCTGGCCGCCTGCATCATGCACAAGCCGAAACTGCTGCTGCTCGATGAACCGACTGCCGGGGTTGATCCGAAGGCGCGGCGGGAGTTCTGGGACGAAATCCACATGCGCGCCAGCCACGGACTGACGGTGCTGGTCTCGACCCATTACATGGACGAGGCGGAACGCTGCCACCGGATCCACTACATCTCCTATGGCAAGCTTCTGGCCAGCGGCACGGTGCCGGAGGTGATCCGCGATGCGGCGCTGACCACCTTCATCCTCGAAGGCGGCCAGATCACCGAAGCGGCGCGGCTGCTGCAGGGGGTGGAGGGTGTCGACCAGGTCGCACCCTTCGGCCTGACCCTGCATGTCGTCGGTCAGAATGCGGGGCTGCTGGAGCCGGCGGTCGCGCGGGTGGCAGAGCAGACCGGGGCTACATTTCGCCGGGGAACCACCAGCCTCGAGGATGTCTTCATCCAGTTCATGGGCCAATCGACGGACAACATGGCATGAGCGCGCTGTTTTCCTTCCGCCGGCTGATGGCGATCATCACCAAGGAAAGCATCCAGATGCGGCGCGATCGCATCACTTTCGCGATGATGCTGGGCGTGCCGCTGATGCAGCTGGTGCTGTTCGGCTTTGCCATCAACAATGATCCCAAGGGGCTGCCGGCAGCGCTGGTGACCACCAGCCAGGACCACTACACCCGCGCCATGGTCTCGGCGATGGAGAACACCGGTTATTACCGATTCAACCATGTGGTGGCGAGTGCGGCCGAGGCCGAGCGGCTGATCCAGTCGGGTGCGGTGTCCTTCGTGGTCACGGTGCCATCGGACTTTGCCCGCCGGGTACAGCGCGGCGACCATCCGCAAATCCTGATCGAGGCAGATGCCACCGACCCCTCGGTGGCCTCGGGCGCAATCTCGACGCTTGGCACGGTGGCGGCACAGGCGCTGCTGCGCGAGCAATCGGCCGAAGCGCTGGCCGCGCAGCAATCGACCGCGGCGCTCGAGGTGGTGGTGCACCGGCTCTACAATCCCGAAGGCATCACCCAGTACAATATCGTGCCGGGCCTGCTCGGGGTGATCCTGCAACTGACCATGGTGATGATGACCTCGATGGCGCTGACCCGCGAGGTCGAGCGCGGCACCATGGAAAACCTGCTGGCGATGCCGGCGAGCTCGCTCGAAATCATGCTTGGCAAGGTGCTGCCCTATCTGGCGGTGGGCGGGGTTCAGGTGGTGGTGGTGCTGACGGCGGCGAAATTCCTGTTCGATGTGCCGTTTGTCGGCTCGCTGACGCTGCTTCTGGTCTCCATCCTTATATTCGTTCTGGCGCTGGTGTTGCTGGGCTATGCCTTCTCGACCCTGGCGCGGACCCAGATGCAGGCAATGCAGCTCACCTTCTTCTTTTTCCTGCCGTCACTGCTGTTGTCAGGTTTCATGTTTCCCTTTCGCGGCATGCCGCCCTGGGCGCAGACGCTGGGGGAAATCTTTCCGCTGACGCATTTTCTCAGAATCATCCGCGCCGTCATGCTCAAGGGCGCCGACCTGCAGGGGGTGGCCACGCCGCTGGCGGCACTGCTGATCTTCGTGGTGGTGTTCATGGCGCTGGCGCTGGCCCGATTCCGCCGGACACTGGACTGACCAAAGGTTCGGGCTGCCGGCGGTGACGCCTGTCGCCCGAGTCGAAGTCCGGACCTGTCGCACCGGCAGCAGAAATCGACCGGAACCTTGCTGATTTGGGTCTCCGTCCAACACCAAAAACTGCAAGCGGCAGGATCCGGCCAATTATTTTGCCTCTTTGATCATCGTTTTGTGAACGCTGTGGGCACCATGGGGTGCACAGTCACGTTTTGCGTTATCGGCCGGATGACGCATATGGAACGGCTAAGCTGTTGATAATCAATGATTTATCGTCGCGCTATGAATCCGCTACGTGACTTTCAAGATTTAGTTTCAGCACAGGTTCTCACAAAAGTGTGGTTGGCAATTCCGATCGGGCAGGCCCATCTCAGGGTCATCGGAACGCAGCGACCAAGCGCCTCCCAACGCCTTCGCCGTTCCGCTCGAAATGACAACAAGAACACAATGACGACGGAGTATACACAATGAACAAGATCCTTATCGCCCTCGGCCTGACACTCGCAGCATCCACCGGTGCATTCGCCGATTCCACCGCACTTGATGCCTACAACGTGCCTGCCGCACAGGGCTCGGCCAACTACGCAGTCGGCAGCAGCAACGACCTGGTTACCTATGACCGCGCCGGCAATGACGGCTCGCCGTCCTTCCAGGCCCCGCAGGGTGGCGTCGACTTCACCGCGACCGCTTCGGTCGGCGATGTGGCCAATGACAAGGTCATCTATGACCGCGCCAACAATGACGGTTCGCCGCGCTTCCAGTAATCGGCCTGTGCGGGTGGTGAGGCAGAAACTTCGCCACCCCGGTCCGGAACCTAAATCAAATCAAAGCGTTGTCCTCCCAAGACACGACACGAAATTCAAAGGAATATCATCATGAACAAGCTCATTATCGCTCTCGGCCTGACACTCGCAGCTTCCACCGGCGCATTTGCCGACTCCACCGCACTTGATGCCTACAACGTGCCTGCTGGACAGGGTTCGGCCAATTATGCCGTCGGCACCAGCAATGATCTGGTCACCTATGACCGCGCCGGCAATGACGGTTCGCCGTCCTTCCAGGCTCCGCAGGGTGGCGTCGACTACACCGCGACCGCTTCGGTCGGCGATGTGGCCAATGACAAAGTCGTCTATGACCGCGCCAACAATGACGGTTCGCCGCGCTTCCAGTAAGCCGCTTCTGCCGGCGGCGGAGCCGATGCTCCGCTGCCGCTGAGACGGAAATCGAAACATCTATTTGTCCTCCCAAGACAAGACCCCCATTCAAAGGAATTTCATCATGAACAAGCTCATTATCGCTCTCGGCCTGACACTCGCAGCTTCCACCGGCGCATTTGCCGATTCCACCGCACTTGATGCCTACAATGTGCCTGCTGCACAGGGTTCGGCCAATTATGCCGTCGGCACCAGCAATGACCTGGTCACCTATGACCGCGCCGGCAATGACGGTTCGCCGTCCTTCCAGGCCCCGCAGGGTGGTGTCGACTACACTGCGACCGCTTCGGTCGGCGATGTGGTCAATGACAAGGTCGTCTACGACCGCGCCAACAATGACGGTTCGCCGCGCTTCCAGTAAGCCCGGCTTCACCGCAGGACAATCGCGGGGCGCGCCAGGTCTGACCTGGGCGCCCCGTATGCGTTTGAAGGCCGGTCTGTGCTCAAAGGCGCCGTACGAGGTCCTCATCGCGACCAATATATCTAAATCGGGGGATGAAAGGACTGTCATGACCAAAACCAGATCAACCTTTCTGCCTGCCGCACTGGCAACGCTGATGCTGTCGACCTCGGCCATTCCGGCCTCGGCCGCGAGCTGGCTGCGCCTTGGAACCTTCACCAGCCGGCCCTATGGCCATGTCGACTATTGCTCCCGGCATGTGTCCGATTGCGGCGCGCGGATGACGCGGGCGGCCCTGCCGCCGGCCCGGCTGGCCGTGCTCGAACAGATCAACAGCGCCGTCAACCGCGCCATCACGCCGGTGACCGACGAGGATCAATATGGCCGCTTCGAGGTGTGGAAACTCAATGTCAGTGCCGGTGATTGCGAAGATTACGCGCTTGAAAAACGCGCCCGTCTGATGCGCAAGGGCTTCCATGCGGAAGACCTGCTGCTGGCCATGACCCATACCGGCAGCGAATATCACACCGTGCTGGTGGTGCGCACGCGCCTGGGCGATTTCGTGCTCGACAATCTGACCGAGGCGGTGCTGCCGGTGTCCAAGAGCAAGCTCGCCTTCATCAAGGTCCAGTCGCCCGATCATGGCGGCAACTGGCTCAAGGTGACCGGAAAGACGTCTGCTGCGCCCAAATCCGCCACCGGCTAGATTTTAAGGCTCGGAACCGCCGCCGGGTACGCTCTAGCGAGCCGCTGCCTCGCAGCATGGTGCGGAGGCTCGGCCTTCCGTCCACGATCATCCGCTTGCGCGGACGGACACATCGCAGCACCGCCCAATAATTTGCAAACAGATGTCTGACAGGCCTGCCGGGGCGGGTTCGCCCTGGCGGGTCATTTTGTCTGTCTTGTATCTCAAGAGGTCGTGGGGCAAGGTCGGCAGCGTCCGGGCCTCCTGGCAAGCCTGGCTCCGGACACCTGCCGTCCCCGAACCGACCGTGCCCGGAGCCCCCCATGAACCTGATTGAAAACCGCACCATCAATGAAATCGGCATTGGCGAGACGGCGGACCTGGACCGGGTGCTGACCCGTCAGGACATCGCGCTGTTTGCCACTGCCTCGGCCGATGTCAATGCCGCTGATATCGACGCCGAGGACGAGGAAGCCGCGGGCCTGCAACAGGGCATTGCGCACGGCATGTGGGCCGGCGCGCTGATTTCCGCGGTTCTGACAACGCGGTTGCCGGGACCGGGAACGGTGCATCTGGGACAGACGCTGTGCTTTCACCAACCGGTCGGCATCGGCGACAGGGTGACGGTGCGGGTGGAAGTCACCGGTGTGAACAGGGATACCGGACATGTCACGCTCGATTGCACCTGCGTCAATGCCGAGGGGGTGACGGTGGTATCCGGCACCGCGAAAGTGCGCGCGCCGCGTGAAAAGATCAAGCGGCCGGTCGCCCGCATGCCCACCGCCGTCCGCCACGCCCACGGTGTCCGCTTCGGCGCGCTGGTGGAGCGGGCCAGATCGCTTGATCCGCTGGTCACGGCGATCGTGCACCCTTGCGACGATCTGAGCCTGGGCGGGGCGATTGCGGCGCGCGACGAGGGCATGATCGTGCCGGTGCTGGTCGGCCCGCAGGCCAAGATAAGGGCCGCAGCCGAGGCTGCAGGGCTCGATCTGCAGGGCGTGGAGATCGTCGATGCGCCGCACAGCCATGCCGCGGCGGAACAAGCGGTGGCACTGGTGCATGAGGGGCGGGTGGGAGCCCTGATGAAGGGCAAGCTGCACACCGACGAATTGCTGCTGGCCGTGCTTGACCGCAGCCATGGCTTGCGCACCGAGCGGCGATTGAGCCATGTCTTCGCGCTCGACATGCCGGGGCAGAACCGGACGTTGTTTGTCACCGACGCGGCCATCAACATCTCGCCCGATCTCGAGGCGCTCAGCGACATCGTCCAGAACGCCATCGACCTGGCGATCGCGCTGGGGGTGGAGACGCCGCTGGTGGCGCTGCTGTCGGCGGTCGAGACCGTGACCGGCAAGCTGCCCTCGACGCTGCTTGCCGCGGCGATCTGCAAGATGCATGACCGGGGCCAGATTGTCGGTGGCAAGGTCGACGGTCCGCTGGGCTTTGACAACGCCATCTCGCCGGCCGCCGTGGCCGCCAAGGGGATCGTTTCGGATGTGGCGGGCCGTGCCGACATCCTGGTGACGCCCGATCTTGAAAGCGGCAACATGATCGCCAAGCAGTTGATCCATCTGGCCGGCGCGTCGTCGGCGGGAATTGCGCTCGGGGCCCGGGTGCCCATCATGCTGACCAGCCGGTCCGACACCGTCGACGCCCGCATCGTTTCGGCGGCATTGGCCAAGGTGTTTTATCACTGGCGGCGGCAGCGTCCGCTGGGACTGCCGGGATAGGGCAGGGTGCGGCTGCCCGCGGCAAAACGTCCTGTCCCGGACACCGGACAGATGCCGCGTTCAATAGCCCCACTGCGTGGGCGACGAGCAGCCGGCAGTCCGTTTCCCAGCTTGTTTGGAGCATTTTGTGCCGGATATGCGGCGCTGGTGCCGGGGCTTCCGGCCTTCTCGCGACCCTGCTTCTGATCTTTTAAATCGAGCTCGAACAAAAGCGCTATAGCCAAGAATTTGCATTGCCGATAAGCATTGCTGCGAGGCGATTTTGGAGAGGATGCTCAGTGGTCACCAGGGCGATTGCTGGTTCAGCGCGTGCGGCGATAACATTCATTGTCGCAACGTTGCTCATCTACTCACTTATCATCGGATCGCTTGTCTATCAGGGGGTTAATGACGCCGAGGAGCGGGCCGAGGCGTCGGCGACCGCAGCCGCCAAGGCGGTGAAGATCAACACCGGTTGGATCGTCGAGGTCGCGGCCCAGGCCTTGCGGCGCATGGACGCCGCGCTTGGCCTGGAGGCCCAGCCCAACGACACCTCGACCCTGATCAGCGTCCGCGACGCGCTTGAGGGCCTGCCCGCGAGCGCCAAGGCCTATATTGTCGCGGCCGATGGCCAGACGCTCTACACCACCGATCCCAATTTCGTGAATCTCGACATCCGGGACCGGGAGTATTTTTCCGCACCGGCGAAGGGCAAGCCCTTCTTCACGTCGTCGCTGCTGATCAGCCGACTTGACGGCAGCCAGATCTTTGCCTTCAGCCGGCGGCTCGAGCGCGGGGGCGTGTTCATCGGCGTGGCGATCATTTCATTCGATGCCGCGCTGCTGGAAGACCTGCTCGATTCGCTGGATATCGGAACCGATTCGACCATCAGCATCCTGCGGTCGGACGGAATGCTGGTTGCGCGCTATCCCCAGACGGAAGCCCCGCTGGACCTGAGCCAGCACATCCTGTTCACCGAGCTGCTGCCGCAATCGGAATTCGGGGTCTATACCAGCACGTCGCCCGTCGATGGTGTGCAGCGGGTGGTGAGCTACCAGACCGTGCCGGACACGGAGCTCATCGCCCTGGCTTCAGTCGGCACGGCCGAAACGGTGGGCCGCTTCTGGCATCGCGTCCGGATTTTCCTGGCCATCGTCATTCCGACCACTCTTGGCCTGGCGATCTGCGCGATCTGGATCATCCGGCTGCTTCAACGCGACGGGCGTCGCCATGAGGAACTCAGCATGGCGCTGGCGACCAACACGATGCTGTTTCGCGAGATCCATCACCGGGTGAAGAACAACCTGCAGTCGATGCAGTCGCTGGTCAGGATGCAGGATCTGCCGGAAGCCATCAAGACCGATATCCAGTTGCGGTTTGCGGCGATGGCTTCCGTGCACGAGCACATGTACAACCATGATGCCTTTGCCGCGCTTGACGCGCCGACCTTCATTTCCTCGGTCACGGACAAGCTGTTTCGGGCCTATGGCTCGTCAGCCAGACTGACGCTCGACATCGATCCGCTGACGATCAGTCACGAAAGGGCGACGCCGCTGGCGCTGCTGATCAATGAGGTGGTGACCAATGCCCTGAAATATGCCGGTCTCGACAAGCCCGATGCCGAGATATCCATCAGCCTCAAGCGCATGACGGAGACACGAGCCAGGCTTGTCATCAGGGACAACGGACCCGGCTTCGATGTCGCCAGCGCCCGCACCGGCATGGGCACCAAGATCATCAAGGGCATGGTGATGCAGCTCGGCGGAACCCACAGCTACACATTTGAAGACGGCACGACCTTTTCCACCGAGATCGATATCGACTAGCCGCGCGCATGTGCGCAGCCTGATCATCCCCGCCGCCGCCATCGCTGCCGCCAAGGGGCATTTCCTCCGACATGGCGGGCCATGCCGAGATCCGTCCAATCATGCGCGCGGCGCAAAAGCAGCCGGAACGATCGGACCAAGACAACAGGGATCTTGCGCCGGCACTTGTTTGCCGATGACAAATCGTGCTGATTGTAGGCCGGTGAAAAGGAGGAGAGCTCAGTGTTTCATGGCAAGGTGCTGGTCGCCCAGGGGGGTGGACCGACGGCGGTTATCAATCAGTCAATGGTGGGCGCGGTGCTGGAATCGCGCAAATTCCGCGAGGTCGAGCTGATCTATGGCGCGGTCCACGGCGTGCGCGGCATCCTGGACGAGGATTTTTACGATCTGACCCAGGAGACCACCCACAATCTGGAAATGGTCGCCAACACGCCGTCCTCGGCGCTTGGCTCGACGCGTGACAAGCCGGATCTGAAATACTGCCAGGAAATCTTCAAGGTGCTCAGGGCGCACGAGATCGGCTATTTCTTTTACACCGGCGGCAATGATTCCTCCGACACGGTTCGCATCGTCAATGACGAGGCGCGCAAGGCGGACTACAATCTGCGCTGCATCCACATTCCCAAGACCATCGACAATGATCTGGTCGAGAACGATCATACGCCGGGCTTTCCCTCGGCTGCGCGCTATGTGGCCCAGGCGTTCATGGGCATCAATCTCGACAATGCAGCGCTTCCCGGCGTCTATATCGGCGTGGTCATGGGGCGCCATGCAGGCTTTCTCACCGCGGCTTCGGCGCTGGGCAAGAAATTCTCCGATGACGGGCCGCATTTGATCTACATGCCCGAGCGAGCCTTCGACATCGACCGGTTCCTGGGCGACGTCAAGCAGGTCTATGACCGGCTCGGGCGCTGTGTCGTGGCCGTCAGCGAAGGCATTCATGATGGCTCGGGCCAGCCGATCATCGCAAAACTGGCCAACGAGGTCGAACGCGACGCGCATGGCAATGTGCAATTGTCCGGCAGCGGTGCGCTGGCCGATCTGTTGACGCAGCAGGTCAAGCAGAAGCTGGGGATCACCCGGGTGCGGGGCGATACGCTCGGCTACATCCAGCGCAGTTTTGTCGGCTGCGTGTCCGATGTCGACCAGAACGAAGCCCGCGAGGTCGGCGAGAAGGCGGTGCAATATGGCATGTTCGGCGACCGCGACGGATCGGTGGCGATCAAGCGCACCGGCCATTACTCGGTCGACTATGAACTGGTGCCGCTCGAACTGGTCGCCGGAAAGACCCGGACCATGCCCGACGACTTCATCTCCGGCTGCGGCCACGACGTGACCGACGCATTCCGCATGTATCTGCGCCCGCTGCTGGGTTCAGGCATGCCGGATGCACATAGGCTGCGGCCCAACAAGGTGCCGAAGATCTTGGCAGGGAGGTGAGGTGTATTATTATTGGCTGTGGCAGACGCCGCTGAAGTCGCCGTGGTAGGGGGAGTGGGGTGGAGGTGAATGGCAGTATCAAGTCCTTCGGACCGAAGAAGCGGGCATTGCTCAAGCAAAAGGTGTAGTTACTGTGAGTGGGCTGCTTGTTCGCGCTCGATTGCAGATTGTTTGTCTAAATGCCAAGCCATTGTTCCATGAGATTGCGTATGTCAATCCCGAGCTTATGATCATATGCGAGCCAAGCACTGGTCACGAGCATCGTCCACAATATGCTAAACAGTGATCCGACCAGAAAATATTCAGCAAAGTCGCGTTCGTCCATCTCCTTGAAGCGCGCAACAGTCTTGAGTGCGATCACCACGGCGAGTATTTCCCAGCTGTGAACGATCAAGCCGAGAGCTATGATCAATCGTTCGAAGGCACCAATCCAGCGCCCAGCGCTATGCGTGGGTGTAGGAAGATTAGCAATCGAATTCTTTAATCCGGTGAGTTTGAAAATTCCGCGGCAGATCTGGTTGCCGGCCCAAGTCAGAAGTAACAGAGCTACGCTGGTGTAAAGGAGTGCGTGCACCACTTGTCGGCTCCTGGCAGTTCGTAGCGACGGTCAAGCTCGGCAAGAGCTTTTTGAATTGCGTCCCACTGGATCACATAGAGGTCAAAGTCACCAGCGCTTCGCACCTTGTAAACATTGTGTACGCTGACATTGCGCGCGCGCGCGATTTCAGCAACAGAGGCGCCTTCCAGCAACTTGATGATATCCTCGCGCTGGGCTTCCGACCAGCGGCGCTCGATCGTGGTGAGGCTTGCGCCGCTCGCTTCGAGCATCGTCTCGAGAAGCGCGTCCTGCTGAATGGAAAAGCGATAGCGGCTTGGAGACCGTTTCTCGCTGAGTCGCGCGCGCGCGGCTGCAAAGCCCGGCCCCATCATGTTCCACGCACGCTCGTGATTGACTTGAGTCTTGAGGTCGATGCTGCCGATTACGAACCGGCAGTCGATATTCTTGCGCATCAACTCGAATCGAATCTCGCGCGCGGCTTGCGCCGCGGCGACGAGCGAACTGAGCAAACCTTGGAATTCATCGCCAAGGGTTATTGTTAACGGCGAGACCATGTCAGCGGCAAGGACTTCATTCTGACGGTCAATGGCGGCATTGAAATGGGCGTGCAGAGTTTTAGGGTTCGCATGGCGCTCGCTACCTACGAGATCGCCCATAAGAACAGCAAAAGAGGAGGTGGAGTGGGTCATGCCCCGACAATATCATTAGCCCATTTTTGGGTCAATTTGGTATTTAACCCAAAAGCGGGTTAATAACTCAATTGGCCCGAAATTGGGTTAAAGTGGTCGACTGCAACCAAACCCACCCAGCCCCATCACCGCATCAGCAGCACCGGCGCCTTGCAGGATCTCAGCATTTCCGTCGTGGTCGAGCCGAGGACGAAGGCGCGGATGCGGGAGTGGCCGTAGGCGCCCATGGCGACGAGGCAGGAGCCGCAGTCTTCGACGCGCTTGCCCAGAACCTCATCGGGCTGGCCCGACAGGATGGTGGTTTCGACCTCCAGGCCTGCGCCGGTCAGAATGGCTTTTGCGTCTTCGAGTGCCTTCTCGGTGTCGCGGTTCTTCTGTCCGACGGTGACGACGTCGATCTTGAGGCCGGTAAACAGCGGGTTGCGGGCGATGTGATCGACCAGCCGCTGGCTTGAGGCGCCGCCATCATAGGCGACGATGACGGTGTTGATCGGCTTGAAGGCGCGCGAGGCGACGAAGACCGGCTTGTGGCTGGCGCGGATGAAGCGTTCGAGATGCGCGCCCAGACGCAGGCTGGCAAAATCGGCTTCCTCGCCGCGTTTTCCCACCATGATCATGCTGGCAGGGGCTTCCTGCTCGATCACGGTCTCGACGATCTCGCCCTGGCGGAGATGGGCGCCGGCGACCTTTTCGCCCGCGGCCTCGATGATGGCGCGGGCATCGTCGAGAATGGCGCGGCCCTTGAGCTGCAACAGCTTGGCGCGCTGCTCATCGAGCGTGGACAGCTCCTCCAGCAGCGCCGTGCGGGCGCCCAGCGCGATCGAGCCTGATAGATCGGACTTGTCGGCGCCGGAGCGGCGGCCCAGGACGTGCAGCAGGTCGACCTCGGCGTTCATCCGCCCGGCAGCCCAGGCCGCATGGTCGCAGACGCTCTTCGAATAGGCGGACCCGTCGACAAGGGCCAGAATGATATTGGTCATGGTTCTTGCTCCCCTGGAGCGCGGCGCCTGTATCCGGTCGCAGCGCTCCCATTGCTTGATCTAGGGCACCTTGTCTGCGGCCGGTCAATGGGGCCTGTCCGCAGGATGCCCTAAAGCACAGTGCATTGAATTGTATTCATGCAATGTGCTTCAGGTTTCTGTTTGGCACGTTTTTCCCGAAAACCGGTTTCCGCCTTTCGGACCACGCCTTAATGCGACATCAGCTGGTCCATCGCGCCGGGCTTGTCATGAATGGCAAGCCTGTCGACGATGGTCTCGGATGCTTCGTTCATGCCGACAATCTCCACCGTTGCGCCATCACGGCGGAATTTCAGCACCGCCATGTCGAGCGCCATCACGCTGGAGATATCCCAGATATGGGCGCGGGAGACATCGATGACCACCTTTTCCAGCACTTCGCGAAAATCGAAGCCCTGCATGAAATCATCGGCGGAGGCGAAAAACAACTGACCTTCAACGATATAGGTGCGCGTGTTGCCATCTTCGGACAGGGTGGAGCGGATGCCGAACAGCTGGGCGATCTTCCAGGCGAAGAACAGGCCCGAGAGCAACACGCCGACCAGCACGCCGATCGCCAGATTGTGGGTGAAGACCACGAACAGCACGGTAGCCAGCATCACCACCGAGGACGAGCGCGGATGGGTGCGCAGGTTCTTGATCGAGGACCAGGAGAAGGTGCCGATCGAGACCATGATCATGATCGCCACGAGCGCCGCCATCGGAATGCGCGCCACCCAGTCGCCGAGCACGACGATGAAGAACAGCAGCATGGCGCCGGCCATGAAGGTCGACAGCCGGCCGCGTCCGCCGGATTTCACATTGATGATCGACTGGCCGATCATGGCGCAACCGGCCATGCCGCCGATGAAGCCGGTGGCGGTGTTGGCGATGCCCTGGCCGATGCATTCCATGTTGCGGTCGGACGGGGTGTCGGTGAGATCGTCGACGATGGTCTGCGTCATCAGCGATTCGAGCAGGCCGACGGCGGCCACGGCGACCGAATAGGGCAGGATGATCAGCAGGGTTTCCAGCGTCAGCGGGATGTCCGGGATCAGGAAGATCGGCAGGGTGTCGGGCAAGGCGCCCATGTCGCCGACGGTGCGCAGGTCGAAGCCGAAGAACAGGGTGACGGCGGTGAGCACGATGATGGTGACCAGCGGCGAGGGCACCGCCTTGGTGATCAGCGGAAACAGATAGATGATGGCAAGGCCGGCTGCGACCATGACATAGGTGAGCCAGGGCACGCCGATGAGTTCGGGCAATTGCGCCATGAAGATCAGGATCGCCAGCGCATTGACGAAACCGGTCATCACCGATTTCGAGACAAAGCGCATGACATAGCCGAGCTTGCACAGGCCGGCGACGACCTGGATCAGGCCGGCGAGCACCGTGGCCGCGAGCAGATATTCAAGCCCGTGTTCCTTGACCAGGGTAACCATCAGCACCGCGGTGGCGGCGGTGGCGGCCGAGATCATGCCCGGGCGGCCGCCGACGATGGCGGTGATCACGGCAATGGAGAAGGAAGCATAGAGCCCGACCTTCGGATCAACGCCGGCGATGATCGAGAATGCGATGGCTTCGGGGATCAGCGCGAGAGCGACGACGAGTCCCGAAAGGATGTCACCGCGGACGTTGCCGGTCCATTGCGCGAGATAGCTGTTGAACGAGATCATGGCGAGTTGGCGTCCTGTCCGGTGAAAGGATGGTGTGACAATGCGACGTTTGCGAAAGCGGCGCCTGCGAAATGCATTTGCGGCCCGGCAATCAAGCTGCCTGCAGAGAATGGAATCCAAGAAAACACATGGAGATTTGCGGCCTCGATACAGGGATAAGGCGCTGATGCCAAGCCAAGCCTGTTCGCAGCCGCGAAAAATCAGGGGAATTAAACCGGTTCAGGCGGTCAATTCGTGGATTTTCACGTCCGGGCAGACGGTTTTGGCGATATCGCAGAGATGCTTGTGATGGGTCAGATAGATCACCTGGCCGACGCCGGCCATTTCGGCAAAGAGGCGAAAGGTTTCCTCGGCGCGGAAATCGTCGAAGGTTTCCATGATGTCGTCGGCGATGAAGGGCACGGTCTGCCGGGTTTCGGCGAATTCATGATAGCCGGCGACACGCAGCGCCAGATAGAGCTGGAAGCGGGCGCCCTTGGACATTTCGGCGGCCTGTTTGGAGGAGCCGTCATTTTGCAGCGCGATCAGCAATTCGCGGTCCTTGTCGGGCTGCGAGGCAAGCCCGGTGTAGCGGCCGCGGCTGATGATGCGCACGGCCTCGGAGGCGCGCGCCATCATCGACGAGCGGTGGCGCTCGCGGTAGAGCGTGAGCGCCTGTTCCATGGCTATGATCCCGGCTGACAGCTTCAGATAGCGTTCGGCGCCCTCGGCGATGGCGAGGTGAATGGTCTTGCGCTGTTGCTCGATGCGGGCGACGGCATCATCGCCGCCCACGGCATTGAGGTCTTCGGTGGCGCGGGTGCGGGCGGCATGGAGTTCCTGCACATCGGCATCGAGCGTTTCGAGCCTGGCTTCGAGCTCGGATTTTTCCGCGTTCAGCCCGTCCGGTTCGCTGGCGTCGAGCTGTGCCTGCGCCTCTTCAAACGTCGCTGCGTCGAGGCTTGCACGGATCTGGTCGCGGATCTCGTCGAGACGTTCACCAAGCGCCTTGCGCTCCAGCGCCCGGTCGACGCACAAAGCTGCTTCGGTCAGCGTCTCGGCATTGAGTGCCGTCAGCATTTCGGTTTTCTTGGCTCTATGGGCGGCATGGGCTTCCGATTGCGCCCGCTGCCGCGCGACCGCCGCCTCGATCTGGGCTGCGACGGTATCATGACGCGATTGCGCCGCCTGGGCTGCCGCCAGACGCTGGCTCAACTGCCGCGCCAGCACATTGACGGGAATATCGGTCGGGTCGATCCCGGCAGCGCGGGCGGTGTCGGCTAGCGCTGCGGCATAATCGGCCTGATCGCGTTCCATCTTGGCGACGCGGTCGGCCAGCCCGCTGCGGTCGTGGATCGCGGTGCCGAGATCGGTCAGCAGCGGCAGCGCCTCGCGCACTTCGGCCGCGGTTGCCACCCGGTCCGGTTCTCCGAGCCAGCAGCCGTCGCAGGCGGTTTTCCAAGCCAGGATCCAGGCCTGCAGCTCGTCTTCCGCAGCGCGCAACTCGTGCTGGCGCTGCCTGAGCATGCGCTCCTGGGAGGCCGCGATCCGGCGCTGGGCATCGAGCCGGGTCTCGCGGCTGACCAGATCCTGGGCCCGGGCGATCAGCGCGTCGAACTCCTCGGCATCTGAGGCTTGAACGCCGAGCGGCGCCAGCGCCTTGAGCAGCCGGTCGGTGGCCGCTTGCTGATCCCGGGTGGCGATGTCGCGTTCATCAAGGCGGGCGCGCAAGTCCTGATCGGCTTCCAGCGCCAGCTCGCGCAGGCCAAGCCAGCTCTCGATTGCGTCCGGGCTCATGTCTGCAGGCAGTTTGGGTGACAACGCGGACAGCGCGGTGGCGATCTGATCAAGCAGGCCGGCGCGTGCGGTTTCAAGCTCGGCTTTTGAAGTGGACGCGCCTTCGAGTTCGGACCGGGTGATGGCGATTTGCACCGAAATCTCGTTGAGCTTCGCGACATCGGCCTGGTGGGCGGCGCGCTTGTCGGCAGCTGCATCATAGGCCTGCATGGCAGTTTCGAACGCCTTGGCCGTGGCGATATCGAGCGCCGCTGCGTGCTGCGTCCAGGCCGCGTCGCGGGCGGCGCGTAAAGCTTCGAACTCGCCGGTCGACAGCAGGGCGCGCGACTGGGCAATCGCCCCGGCTTCGGCCTCATGGCGCCTGAGCGACTGGGTCAGGCGGGCGATGTCGGCCCCGGTCTTCTCCAACCCACGTGCTGTCTCTTCAAGGCCGGATTTCCAGCTGCGGAGCGTGGCGGGTGAGGGTGGCCGCATGGCGGCAAGCTCGGCGATATCGCCTTGCCAGGGGGCAAGCGCCTGCAGACTGGCTGCGCATTTGTCGCGTGCGGGACCGATGGCGCGTTCGGCAGCCTGTTTGCGCAGCCGGTGGTCATCATTGCGCAGCGCCGTCAGGGTCTCGCTCAGCGCGGCAATCCGGGCTGGCCGATCTCCGCTTGCCGTGTCCTCGCTGCTGCCGCCGGCCATCTGCAGCTCGGCCAGCGCTTCGTCATGGGCGGCCTTTGCGTCTGATGCTTCCTTGCGTGCCGACGTCAGCCGACCATCGAGCGCCGAGCGGGCGTCGATGAGGTCGCGCAGCGCGGCGGTGCGGGCGGTGTCGAGCAGCACGTCATCGGCCTTGCCGCTCCGGCCGAGCCGCGCCAGCAACTGTTCGATGTGGCCTTCCATGCGGCCCAGCGCCAGCCGGCGTTCGGGCAGATCCTGCTCGGCAGTGTCATGGCGGGTGCGCAGGCGATCGAGATCGCTGATCCGGCCCTGAAGCGCCAGGATCTGGTCATCGACCGTACCTGCGTCGAGGTCCGTGGTCAGCCGCTCGATCTCCTCGGCAAGTGCATTGCGGCTGGCCTCAAGCGTCGCATCATCGTCGCGCAACCGGCCGATCTGCGCGCGCCAGTCCGGTGCGACGTCGGGCAGGCCGGCGAGCGGCTCGATCTGCTGGTGCAGCCGGTCAAGTTCGCCAAGCCGCGGCAGGGCGGTGAGCAGGCGGTTGATGGCGGCAAGACGCGTGCCGGCGCGCCGGCGTTCGGCGCTGGCCTCGGCATGGCGCGCATTCGCCTCTTCGAGAGCTTTGGTGAGCTGGGCATACCGGCTGGCCTGTGTGTCGATCCGGTCGCGCTCGGCCTTGAGCTCGGCCAATTCAGCCTTGAGGTCACCGAGAATGCGTTTTTGCGCGCGCGGCTTGTAGAATTCCTCGGTTTCAGAGCGGATCCCGGCGAGCTGCTGCGACAGGTCGCCAAGCCCGGCGCTGGCCGAAAACAGCAATTCGCCAAGATCGCCGCGACTGGCGAGAATGCTCTCGCCGCCCTGTTCCAGGGTCTCGTCATCAAGCGAGAACATGGTCCGGTAGCCATCCCGGCCAAGCCCTCCGAGACCGGCAAGCAGAGCCGTTTCCGGCACCGGTTGGTCGCGGCCGTCAAACAGGCTGTTTTGCGGCCGCTTGATGCGGACGAATTCGCGGGTCTCGCCGTCGATGTCGATGGCGGCGCCAATGCGCATGGTCGGGTAGGGGTGCAGGAAATTGTAGCTGCTCTGGGCCCCGATGCCGAACAAAAGGTCGAGCCAGCCATTGAACAGGGTGGATTTGCCGGCCTCGTTGGGGCCGTAGACAATGTGAAGATCCGCTTTGCCATCGCTGCGCGATCCGAAATCGATGACGTGATCGGTGAACTTGCCGTAGCGGGTCAGGTCAAGGCGGTTGAGGCGCATCAGGCGGTCTCGCTCCCGCTCTCGGCGCTGCCCTGAAGCCGTGCTAGCACGTCCTCGGCGCCCTCGCGGGCCAGTCTTTGAAGCGTCTCGCGGGTGTCTGCCTCGTCGGCTCCGAGCAGGTCGCGAAGCTCGGCCGGCAGTTGCCCCTGCAATTGGTCGGCCATCGCGGTCAGCGCTGCGGCATAGCCGCCGGAACCCAGAATATCTGTCTGCATCAGCGCCCGGAGTTCGTGCAGCGGATCGGTCGAGGCAGGGCCTTCGGATCTCGGCGGGACGCAGTCGGTTTCGATTTTCTCGATCCAGACTGCGCCGATGCGGGCGGCCCGGTCCTGCGCTTCGGTGACCAGCAGGTCTGCATCGCGGCGCATGCGCCAGGCGAGATCGGTGGCACCGGAAAAGCTCAGCCGCACCACAAGTTCAGGCGTGGCGGAGCTGGCGCGCGCCTGTTTGAGCGCATCGGTGATGGCCTGGGCCAGGTCGCTCCACCCGGTGAGGCCGGCAGCGTCGATGTGGACGCGGGCGAATTCCGCCAGCGCGGTGAAGCGCTCTTCGAGGCTGACGGTGCCGTCGTCGGAGATCGACACCAGTGTCACCGATTTTGCGCCGTCCTCGTTGATGTCGCGGCCCTGCGGCATGCCCGGCATCACCACGATGTTGCGGTCAGCGGCATCGGGCCGGGTGACTACGGAGCGCTTGTGGATATGGCCGAGCGCCCAGTAGTCATAGCCGGTGGCGTGCAGCTCGGCCGGGCTGCAGGGCGCATATGGATCATGCCCCGGCGCGCCGCCGAGGCTCGAGTGCATAATGCCGATATTGATCGCATCGGGCACGGCCGGCTTGTATTTTGGCAGCAGGCTTTCGGGCGCTGTCGGATTGGCGAAGCTCAGCCCGTGGATCGCCACCGGTTTTAGGCCAGGGTCGCGCTCGACCATCACATGTTCGGCCCGCCCGCCAAACAGCTTGACCTCATCGGGCAGTACCAGTTCCTTCGATACCCGGGAGAGCGCATCGTGATTGCCGCGAATGATGAAGCTGCGGATTCCTGCCGATGACAGGCGGCGCAGTTCCTCGGAGAGAAACCGCGCGGTCTTCATCGAGGTCTGGTCGCCATCATAGAGATCACCGGCAATGACCAGCGCGTCGACGCGCTCAGTAATGCACAGGTCGATGATGGCGCTGAACGCGGAGCGCGTCGCCGCACCGATGAGGCCGGCGAGTTCCGCATCGCGCAGGGCCAGCGATTTCAGCGGCGAATCAAGGTGGATGTCAGCGGTGTGAATGAAACGATAGGCGGCGATCGGCGGCTCCTCGGGCTTTGTCCTGGCCGTTCAAGCGAATGAGGATGCAGGCATAGCACAGCTGATGGGTGTCACCATGCAATTTTCGCGATCTTTCCCGAGCTTTGGCGCCGGGAGGTCCTGTGTCTGGCGGTCGTTTTAAACCGGCGCGGCGGTGGTCTGTATCAGGGCTTCTTGCCGGTCTTGCCGGTGACTTTCAGCCAGCGGCCGCCATGATCGGGCGACTGGATCTTGCGGAAGCTCATCCGCGCCGACTGGACCGGGGTCACCTCGTCATTGAGATTGTCGAGCACATAATCGCCATCGCGGGTCCTGACCACAAGCACGGTATGGGCTTCGCTGCCGGTGTAGCCCATGGTTAGCAGCAATTGCGAGGAATTGTAGCCGCGGCGCAGCAGTCTCGAGCGCTTGGCGAGTGCGAAATCCTCGCAATCACCGGAGCGGGCCTTTTCCGTCCAGAATTCCCTGCGGCCGAAAGCGGTCTTGTCCGATGTCGGCTTGATGGCCCGGTTCACCGCGACATTGACGCTGCTCAGTACGCCCATGCGGGCCGATGGCAGGTTGGAACTGGTGGAGCGATTGCGGCAGTCGGATGCATTGCGCGAACAATATTCGACATGGCCATAGGGCCGGGACGTTTCCTTGCCGGTCTTGAGCCAGGTCGATGCCAGGCATGGTGTCAGCAAGGAAAACAGTGCCGCGACGGTGGCGAGCAAGAAAAAAGGTACAGTCATGTGCGCGACGGTGCTCCTAGATTGCCGGTCTCTGGCACAGTCATGCGACATCAACCGAGGACATAAGAATTGGCGTCTGTAAAACCCATAAGAGGCGAAAAGAGACGCGTATGCAAGCGTGTGCTGGGGATAAGTTTTTGGCGGTGACTTGGCTGCCGGGCAGCAATGCTTCCGCTCACCACGCCAGCCCGGAAGGGTTTCTGCATGCGGTTCACGCCTAATAATTCACCATTGCTTATAAATTGGGCGAAAACATGGAGGAGTTGTGTGCCTGGACACGACGCGCGGGATGGGGAGCCCTCGCAATCCCTTAAGATCCGGTAAAAATTCCAACTGGCAAGGCACTTGCATTGCACCGCTCCGTGGACACGAACAGCACGGAGGCTGACATGACATTTACCACCAAATTGCGGATCGCAGGGGCGGCGGCATTTCTTACTTCAACCATTTTGACCCATTCGGCATTGGCCGCAGACGACACCATCAAGATCGGTGTGTTGCACTCGCTTTCAGGCACCATGGCGATTTCGGAAACAACACTGAAAGACACCATGCTGATGCTGATCGAACAGCAGAACGCCAAGGGCGGCGTGCTCGGCAAGCAGCTTGAAGCCGTCGTGGTCGACCCGGCCTCGGACTGGCCGCTGTTTGCGGAAAAAGCCCGCGAACTGATGACCGTGCAGAATGTCGACGTGATGTTCGGCTGCTGGACCTCGGTGAGCCGCAAGTCGGTTCTGCCGGTGATTGAAGAGCTCAACGGTCTGCTGTTCTACCCGGTTCAATACGAGGGCGAAGAATCCTCGAAGAACGTGTTTTACACCGGTGCTGCTCCAAACCAGCAGGCGATTCCGGCAACCGACTATTTCCTTGAAGAACTCGGCGTCGAGAAGTTTGCGCTGCTGGGCACCGACTATGTCTACCCGCGCACGACCAACAAGATTCTCGAGCAGTATCTCAAGGACAAGGGCATCGCGGCTGAGGACATTTTCGTCAACTACACGCCGTTCGGTCATTCCGACTGGTCCAAGATCGTGGCGGACGTGGTTGCGCTCGGCGCCGACGGCAAGAAGGTGGGCGTGATTTCGACCATCAATGGCGACGCCAATATCGGCTTCTACAAGGAACTCGCCGCTGCCGGCATCTCGGCTGACGACATTCCTGTCGTGGCCTTCTCGGTCGGCGAAGAAGAGCTTTCCGGTCTCGACACCACCAACCTGGTCGGCCACCTCGCTGCGTGGAACTACTTCCAGTCGGCCGATGCTCCGGTCAACGCCGAATTCATCAAGGAATGGAAAGCCTATGCTGGAGAAGACCGGGTTACCAACGACCCGATGGAAGCCCATTATATCGGTTTCAACATGTGGGTTAACGCGGTGGAAGCCGCCGGTACCACCGATGTCGATGCAGTTCGCACCGCCATGTACGGACAGAAATTCCCGAACCTGACCGGGTCGGAAGCCGAAATGCTGACCAATCATCACCTGACCAAGCCGGTGCTGATCGGCGAAATCCAGTCCGACGGCCAGTTCGACATCATCAGCCAGACCGAGCCGGTTGCCGGTGACGCCTGGACCGATTTCCTGCCGGAATCCGCGGTGCTGGAATCGGACTGGAAAGATCTTGAGTGCGGCATGTACAACACCGACACCAAGACCTGCGTGCAGCTCAATTCCAACTACTGATCCCTGACGCGGGAAGGGGGTCCCTGTGGCCCCCTTCCACCTTTTTAACCGGTTTTGATTTCCATGCACCGCATTCTGTTTGCCGTCCTGTTCGCGCTGGTTGCGCTCGCGCCTGCCCATGCGCAGGAGAGCGGTCTCAATGCGCTTCTCGAAATTCACCGCGCCAAGATCGAAAAGCCGTCCCGGACCACCATCAGTCCGGTGCTCGAAGAGCTGGTCGACAGCCAGTTGCCCAGCGTGGCGGTGTTTTTGGAGAAATGGCGCGAGAAGGAACTTTGGCAGCGCGAGGCTGACGGTCGGTTCTTCTTTGTCCGCGAGGCCGAGGACGGCCAGATGATGCTGATCGATGTCGACAGCGGCGCCGAAGCCGGGCTGGCTGAGAAGACCGAGATCAAGAATCTCAAACCGAACAGCGGCGTGCGCGGCGTCATTGCCGCTGCCCTGGTCCAATTCCAGCTGTCAGATCCGGATCCGGAACGCCGCCTGCAGGCGCTGACCGCGCTTGAGCGCGACGCCAACCAGTCTCACCTGAGCATTCTCAGGGCGGCGATCGAAGCCGAGACCGTGCCGGCCATCAAGGCTCGCAAGGAACGGCTGCAGCGGCTCCTGACCATCAAGTTCGGCAGCGACCAGGCCACCCGCGTCGCCGCGATCACGAGTTTTGCCGGAGACCCCGGTGTCGATGCCCGCGCGGCGCTCAATCCGCTGCTGGCCAGCAATGTGGCCGTCTTCGACGCGGCACCCGAAGGTGTCAATGTCGCCAGAGTGCTGACGCCCGGCAGCGACATCGATATGGATGTTGCCTATCAATTGCTGGTCGACGCCGGCAAGGCGCGCGCCATCGTTCCGCTGGAAGCGCGCAAGCAGGCGCTGATTGCCCATATCGAGGACGGCACAGTCGGCGGTGTGCCGGTGAGCGAGCTGACGACCCAGGAGGCGCGCGACCGGGCCTATCTGGCGCTTGCTGCCGATGGCACGGTGCCGCCTCTGGTGAGCCGGCAGGAACAGCGCGCCGCCGTGGCCGACCATGTGTTTGCGGAAATCTACACCGAACCCGATCCGGTGCTGACGACGGCCGCGCGCGAGACGCTGGCCGATATCAGCGGCACGGTTGGGTTTTACCAGTTTGTCGATCTGGCCATGGATGGCCTGTCGCTGGCATCGATCTATTTTCTCGCGGCAATCGGGCTTGCCATCACCTTTGGCGTCATGGGCGTGATCAACATGGCGCATGGCGAGTTCATCATGATCGGCGCCTATACCGGCTATGTCGTCCAGCAGATCATCCCCGATTACACCGTGTCGATCATCGTCGCCCTGCCTTTGGCCTTCGCGGTGGCGTTTCTGGCCGGCGTGGCGCTCGAACGGCTGGTGATCCGGCACCTGGCGCACCGGCCGCTGGAAACCCTGCTGGCCACTTTCGGCATCTCGATCGCGCTGCAGCAGATCGCCAAGAACATTTTTGGCACGCAGGCGCGGCCGCTGACCTCGCCGTCCTGGCTCGATGGCGCCTGGGTGCTCAACGACGTGGTCTCGATCAGCTATATCCGCATCGCCATCTTCGTCCTGGCGCTCGCCTTTCTCGGCTTGCTGCTGTTCATCCTCAATCGTACCCGGCTCGGGCTCGAGGTGAGGGCGGTGACGCAGAATCCGCGCATGGCCTCGTCGATGGGGATCAATCCGGACCGCATCAACATGCTGACCTTTGGCCTCGGCTCCGGCATTGCCGGGATCGCAGGCGTCGCCATCGGGCTGTTTGCCAAGGTCACCTCGGAACTCGGCTCGGGCTATATCGTGCAAAGTTTCATGACCGTGGTGGTCGGCGGCGTCGGCAATATCTCGGGCACGCTGGCGGGAGCGGGAATGATCGGCTCGCTGCAGAAGGTGATCGAGTTCTTCAATCCGTCCAACACGCTGGCCGCGCAGACCTACATGATCATCTTCATCATCATTTTCATCCAGTTCAGACCCAAGGGCATCATTGCGCTCAAGGGCCGGGCGGCGGGGGATTAGAGCATGCAGCGTTCTCTTTTCGCCCGGCAGCCTTCTGTGTTGATCTTCATCGCGCTGCTCGCGGTCTTTACGGTCGTCATGGTGGTTCTGTCCGAAGGACTTGGCGTGGGTCTGGTCTCGACCAGCCTGATCAAGATTCTCGGCAAGACGCTGTGCCTGTGCCTGATCGCCATCGCCATGGACCTGGTCTGGGGTTATTGCGGGATCCTGTCGCTGGGTCACTTCGCCTTCTTCGGCCTCGGCGGCTATATGATCGGCATGTGGCTGATGTATGAGCGCACCAAGGACATCGTCATAGCCTCGCTCGCCGGCGGTGAACTGCCGGCGACGGCCGAGGAAATCCGCGAAGGCATCGGCACGCAGATCTTCGGTGTCGTCGGCGGCGCCGAGATTCCGGTGATCTGGTATTTCGCCGACAGCCTGTTTGCGCAACTCGCGCTGGTGGTGCTGGTGCCGGGACTGCTGGCGCTGGTGTTTGGCTGGCTGGCGTTCCGCAGCCGCGTCACCGGGGTCTATCTCTCTATCCTGACGCAGGCGATGACCCTGGCGCTGTCGCTTTATCTGTTCCAGAACGACAGCGGGTTGCGCGGCAACAATGGCCTGTCGGGACTGCAGAACATTCCGGGCCTCACGGATGTGCCGCAATCCGTCGTTTCGGTCTGGTTTTTCCTGGCCTCGGCCTTTGCGCTGGGCGGGGGCTATCTGATTGCTGCCTGGGTGGTTTCGGGCAAATTCGGCAATGTCATCCGCGCCATCCGCGATGACGAGGCGCGCATCCGCTTCATGGGCTATCCGGTGGAGACCTACAAGCTGGTGGTGTTCACCCTGACGGCAGTGATCGCGGCCATCGCAGGCGCGCTGTACTACCCGCAGGCAGGCATCATCAATCCGGCGGAAATCGCGCCGATTGCCTCGATCTATCTGGCGGTGTGGGTGGCGATCGGCGGGCGCGGACGGCTTTACGGCGCGGTCATCGGGGCTGCCACCGTGTCATTGCTGTCGTCCTGGTTCACCGGTGGGCAGGCGCCGAGCATTCCGCTCGGCTTCTACACCGTCGACTGGGTCGACTGGTGGCAGGTGCTGCTCGGCCTCGGCTTCGTGCTGGTGACGCTCTATGCGCCCAAGGGCATTGGCGGATTGTTCGACCGGCTGGTCAGAAAGGATGCTGCATCGTGAGCGCGCTACTGGAAGTGACCTCGATTTCGGTGTCGTTTGACGGCTTCAAGGCAATCAACAATCTCTCCTTCGAGATCGGCGGGCAGGAATTGCGCGCCATCATCGGACCAAATGGCGCCGGCAAGACCACCTTCATGGACATTGTCACCGGCAAGACCAGGCCCGACGAGGGCCGGGTGCGCTTCGGCGAGCCGCAGCTCGATCTGCTGCGGCTGTCGGAAAGCCAGATTGCGCGCGCCGGGGTGGGGCGCAAGTTTCAGCGGCCGACGGTGTTTGAGGCGCAAAGCGTGCGTGACAACCTGACGATGGCGCTGAGCAATGACCGGTTGCCATTTGCGGTGCTGCGCTACAAATCCTCGACCAGGGACGGTGAGCGGGTGTCCGAGCTGGCCCGCGAAATCGGCCTGTCGGAGGAGCTCGATCGCACCGCGGGCGAACTTTCGCACGGGCAGAAGCAATGGCTCGAAATCGGCATGCTGCTGGCGCAGGACCCGCAATTGCTGCTGGTGGATGAACCGGCGGCGGGCATGACGCTGGGCGAACGCGAGCACACCACCGATCTTTTGCGGCGGGCGGCGGAAACGCGCGCCGTGGTGGTGGTCGAACATGACATGGAATTTGTCCGCCGTCTCGACTGCAAGGTGACGGTGCTGCACGAGGGCTCGGTGCTGGCGGAAGGGACGCTCGACCACGTCACCGCCAATTCCGAGGTCATTGATGTCTATCTGGGGCGCTGAGCAATGCTGAACATTGAAAATCTGACCCTGCATTACGGCCAGTCACAAATCCTCAAGGGCATTTCGCTTGAGGCCGATGTCGGCCAGGTGACCTGCGTGATGGGCACCAATGGGGTGGGCAAGACCAGCCTGTTGAAAGCGATCTCCGGGGTGCATCACCGATCCGGCGGCGACTATACGCTGGATGGCCAGGCCATCGGCAGGATCCCGGCGCATCAACTGGCAGCGAGAGGCGTTGGTTATGTGCCGCAAGGGCGCGACATCTTTCCGCTGCTGACGGTGACGGAAAATCTCGAGACCGGATTTGCCTGCCTGCCGCGCTCGGAGCACAAGATCCCGGATCATATCTACGAGCTGTTTCCGGTGCTCAAAGACATGCGCAACCGACGCGGCGGCGATCTGTCGGGCGGGCAGCAGCAGCAGCTTTCCATTGCCCGCGCCTTGATCACGCGGCCCAAGCTGTTGCTGCTGGACGAGCCGACCGAAGGCATCCAGCCCAATATCATCCAGCAGATCGGGCGGGTGATCGCGCTGCTGCGTGATGAAGGCAAGATGGCGATCGTGCTGGTCGAGCAATATTTCGAATTTGCCTATGGCCTGGCCGACCGGTTCTGCGTGATCGAGCGCGGCGAAGTGAAGCTGGCCGGTGACCGCGAGAGCCTGAGCAAGGAGCTTTTGCGCGAGGCGGTGTCGGTATGAAAGCAGACAACGGATATGGCTTTGCGACAAATGCTCAGCTTTTGGGCAATTGCTGCAATTGTGATGGAGCGCTGCTCATTGCAGGTGCAGCCTGTCAGGGGGCTGGACGCAATATCAGTGGGGAACGGGTTTTCAAGGCAAGCCGCGAACTGGCACGCTTCCTGCATGGTTAAAACTGGATCCAGAGGGGATCGCCAACGACGCTCGCAAAGAGCGCGCTGAGACAAGGGCCGTCAGGCAGGATCACGCGAGTCCCGGATGTACGGACAGCGCCTGGCTGGCGGCTTTTTCTATTCGCTCGGCTGAAGGCTGGGCGAAGCCAGGCCAGGGGCTTTTCGCGCGGGCCATTTGCGATCGACCACCCAATCGGTTGTCGCCGCAGCAATCCAGATCGCAAACAATGTTACCCAGGCGGTCAGCGCGAAGATGCTCGCTCCCGTCACACCTGCACCGACCGCGCAGCCGCCGGCCAGCATGCCGCCAAAGCCCATCAGCGCCGCACCGGCCAGATAACGGCGCATGGAATCGCCGCCCTCAAAGCCTTGAAGCTCGAGTTCACCGGTTGCCAAGGCTGCAAGAAACGCGCCGATGAAGACGCCGGGGACGAGGCCGACATCGAAATCGATCATCGAGCCGGGCTCCGAGAGAAACAGCATCAGCGTGTTGGCCGAGGGACCGGTGAAGCTCAGCGCTTCGAGCTGCACCGGTTCGAAGGCAATGGCGGTCATGGCGCTGGTAAACCACCAGGCCAGCGGAATGCAGGCGCCGACGGCAAAGGCCGCGACGGTTTTCCAGATGCCGATCCTGCGCCATGCGGCCAAGGCTAGGCTGGCCAGAAGGCCGATGACCACCAGAGTGAAGGCCAGCTGGTCTGAAATGCCGGACATCACCAGAAGATCGTTTGACCCGATCGACAGGGTGGTCAGAGGTGCCGCCAGCGCATCGCGCACCGGCGAAAGAAAGCCGTGCAGGCTCGCTTGCGCCACAACGGCGAAGACGAGGCCGGAGAGCAGGGCGCGCAGATTGCCGGTGGCCGATAGCACCAGCAGTCGCGACGAGCAGCCGCGGGCCAGCACCATGCCGGTGCCGAACAGCAGGCCGCCGATGGCAGCACCCGAGAGGCTTTGCGGCGAGGCCAGCTGGCGGGTTTCGGTGGCGCTGAAAAGGCCCTGGGCTGCGAGAGCCATCGTTCCGGCGATTGCCGTCGAAAACACGATCAGCCAGATCGCCATCTTGCCGCCGACCCGGCCGCGGGAGAACTCGACCGCGGCAGCGCGCAGGCAGAACCGGCTTTGCTGGGCAAAGGCGCCAAACAGGGCACCAATGATGGCGCCGCCGATCAGCAATGTCCACTTGTCACCAAAACGGTCGGCAATCAGCGCGAGGTCCATGCTATGTCTCCTGATACCAAAGACACCGATTTCGGGCATCAGGCATTGACCTTGGTCAAGACAAAGGCAAATATTCATATAAATCTATATGGGAGAGACTTCATGGCACCGCTTGTTCTGACGCGACGCACCCTCATGCAGACCGGCTTGGCTGCCGCAGCAAGCGCGATGCTGCCGATGGGCTTGCGGCCGGCCAATGCACTGGCCATCGGTGACGCGGTTCTGACCAGCGTCAGCGATGGCAATCTGGTGCTGCCGCTGAGCTTTTCCTATCCTGACGCGCCGCAGGACGAACTGATTGCGCTGTTGAAGGCCAACGGCTTGCCGACCGACAGCCTGGAGCCCGATTGCAATGTGCCGATCCTGAAATCCGGTGACCGGCTGATCCTGTTCGATGTCGGCTCGGGCGCCAATTTCATGCCCACAGCAGGCAGGCTGATCGAGAACATGGAAGCGGCGGGCTTTGATCCGGCCGATGTCACCGATGTGGTTTTCACCCATGGCCATCCCGACCATCTCTGGGGGCTGATCGATGATTTCGACGAGATCGTCTTCCCCAATGCGAGCTTCCACATGGGCCGCGCGGAATGGGATTTCTGGCGCGATCCGGGCACGGTGGACGCCATGCCTGAAACGCGCAAGACCTTTGCGGTGGGGGCGCAGAACCGGCTCAGCTATCTCGAAGACATGATCAACCTGTTCGAGCCCGGCGCCGAAGTGCTGCCGGGCGTCGAGGCCCTCGACACATCAGGCCACACACCCGGTCACATGTCCTACATGCTGCATGGCGGCGCCGAGCCTGTGCTGATCGCCGGTGACGCGATCCTGCATTTCGCTGTCTCCTTCGCTCATCCTAGCTGGCCCAGCGGCTCGGACCAGGACCCGGAAATGGGCATTGCCACAAGGTTCAAACTGCTCGACCGGTTGGCGACTGACAAGGCATCGCTGGCCGCCTATCATCTGCCTACGCCCGGCGAGGGCAGGGTGGAGCGGGATGGGACGGCGTATCGGTTTGTGGCTGAGGGGTGAGTGAAGCAGCCGAACTTGGGCTAGTTAATCCAAATTCAGCAAGCTCCGGCCTGCTCCGCTCCATAAGTTGCTTGGCTTTCTGTAAATTTGTCGCCAGCATCCGATGACAGTTGCCGTATTAGCCCATTGCAGGAAAAGCCCATCATCTCCAGATAGGTTTTTGCGGACCTCGCCGCTTGAATGTTCCAATCGACCGATAGGCTGTCCACCGCCGCTGTAGCGTTCGCGGCATCATAGGCATCACCGTATGGAGAAGAAAGCTGCTGAATGAGACCGAGCCGTGAAAAGCCTTTGAAGCTTAAATAGTTATTTGCCGACCTAACAGCATTTTTTTGGGGTCCAGTTAGGTCTTCGGCTGAAGCGATCGAAACACCCATCATGGTAAGAGATAGAACGGCTATGCTAATTATCTTGCACATTTTCGATGTCTGCTCCTAATTACATATGGTCAACCGTAGAAAACAAAGTCGCGCCTCTCAACCCTTCGTATCCGTCGCCCGCCAATCTGCCAGAAAGCCGAAGGCATTACCTTCCATCAGCAGGCCGAGGCCCATGCGGGCGCCGGCGGCGATGGACATCATCACGATGGGGGCGGAGATGGCCATAACCGAGACAGCGCTGACGCCCTGGCCGATGGTGCAGCCGAGCGCGAAGACGCCGCCGGTTCCCATCAGGAAGGCACCGAGCAGATGGCGGGAGAGTTCGCGCGCATCGTCACAGGCTTCCCAGCGCATGTCGTCGGAGCGGAAGGCGGAGACTGCCGCGCCCAAAAACACGCCGACAATCAGGCCGACACCGTAATCGGGCAGTTCGCCGGTGACGGTGATGATCTGCAGGATGGTGTCGCCGACCGGCATGACGAAGGAGCCGGCCTCGAGCTGCACCGGGTAGAGCGCGCGGGCGGCGAAAAAGCTGGTGATGACCCAGCCAGCGGCAATCGCCAGCCCGATGACAAGGCCAGCGGCCAGGCGGCTGCGGTCGGCGCGAAAGCTTGCGGATCTGAACACCCACCACAGACCGGCAAGGCCGAGAATGAGAGCCAGGATCAGGCTGACGTCGAAGCCGATGGCGCGCGATAGCAGAGTACCGGCGGATTGTCCGCCAAGGCCTGACAGGTCAATTGCCAGCGGATCGAGCAGGGCAACGCGGACATGGCCGGTGATGCCGCGCTGGGCGGCGAGGGCTGCCAGTCCCAGACCGGTCAGCACCACCAGCGCGCGCAGATTGCCGCCGCCGAGCCGCACCAGCGCGCCGAAGCCACAGGTGCCGACCAGCGCCATGCCGAGCCCGAACATCAGCCCGCCGACAATGGCGCCGGCGATGGGCAGCGGTTCGGTCAAATAGAAGGACTGGTCTATGCTCACGAGGCCTGCGGCGCTGAGCAGTTGCGTGGCGATCAGCGCGGTAAACGCCGCCAGCGCCCAGGCGCGCAGAGGGTTGTCGTCGTTTGCGTACCAGTGCCGTTCCAGTGCCGCCATGGTGCAGAAGTGGCTGCGCCTGGCGACAAAGCCGATGATCGCGCCAACCAGGCCGCCCGACAACGCAAGCATCCATCCCGAATCGATCATGACGGCGGTCTCCTCCCATTGCAGCCGTCCCACGGGCCGTGTCAAAGCTTAGGCAGGTGCCGCGGCGCGGGCAAGTGATGCTTCCGTATCACCTGGTCCGGTCGGCCGGCCTGCAGAGCAGGTCGTAGAGCGAGGTCACCACCGCCGAGATCTCCGGGCTGCTGATCGAGTAATGGATCATGCGGCCCTCGCGCCTGGTGCTGACCAGATCGTCGAGCCGCAACCTGGCCAGCTGTTGCGACACGGTGGCCTGCGGCAGCGCCAGGATGTCTTCGAGCTCGGAGACAGATTTTTCATCCTCCGACAGCAGCCAGAGGATCAGCAGCCGGGTTTCATGCGACAGCGCCTTGAGCAGATCGCTGGCCTTGCGGGCCTGACCGGCGAGCAGGGTGATGTCCTGACCGCCGAAATCATGGCCTGCAGGGCGCGCGCCGGTCATGGGTCCAGCTTTGCCAGCATCTCGTCGACAAGCACCCAGAAGAACTGATCGCCGGGATAGCCGCGCAACCGGCCGATTTCCTGCCCGTCCTCGACCAGCACGAATGTCGGCGTGAACCGCTCCACCGGAATGCCGGCAAGGTCGGCAGGGATGGTCTCGTGAATGTCGACCCGGCGCAGCGGCGCGCGCCGGCCCTGATCGGTCTTCGGCCAGGCCGGGGCGATTTCGGCGTTGAAGCGCTGGCACCAGACGCAGCCGGGCTGTTCATACATGATCATTTCGGCCGCCACGACCGGCGCCGAAAGGCTCATGAAGACAGCGAGAACGGCTGCGAGGTGTTGCGGCATGGTGCGGGTCCGGATCCTGAAATTAGTGATTGCAATATATAGTGCGATTTGCATATCTTGCAAACGCATTCTGCTCGGGACCGGCCGCTGACGGCCGGGGAGGGGCTGCGCTGCGTGACCAATCTGGTTGACAGGGCGGGTGCCGGGCAGGCATGCGGCAGGTTGAAATGTGGTGGTGGCATTGGGCGCCGGTCTGGTGCGCAGATCCGCCGGAGAGGACAGGCAGATGATTGATGTCGGGTATGGAGCCGCCTTTCTGGCCGGGCTGCTGTCGTTCTTCTCACCCTGCGTGTTGCCGATCGTGCCGCCCTATCTCGCCTATCTGGCAGGAATGAGCTTCAACGAGGTCAAGAACGCCGATGCCGATGCGGTGGCTTCGCGCCGCATCGCGCTGGCCTCTATCGCCTTCGTGCTGGGGTTCACCACCGTGTTCGTGTCGCTGGGGGCAACGGCGAGCATCATCGGCCAGTCGGTGGCGCGCTATTTCGACGTGCTGTCGATCATCGCCGGCATTCTGATCCTGTTGATGGGGCTGCATTTTCTCGGCGTGTTCCGCTTTGCGCTGCTCTATCGCGAGGCGCGCGTCCAGGTCGAGCGCAAGCCTGCGGGCATGGTCGGCGCCTATATCATGGGGCTGGCATTCGCCTTTGGCTGGACGCCCTGTGTCGGTCCGATCCTGGCGGCGATCCTGTTCATGGCTGCGGCCAAGGAATCGGCCGGACAGGGCGCGCTTCTGCTGGGGCTCTATGCGCTGGGCATCGGGATCCCTTTTGTCGTCGCCGGGGTTTTTGCCAGCCGTTTCATCCGGTTTTCGACCCGAATCAAGAAACATATGGCTGTGATCGAGAAGGCCATGGGCGTACTTCTGGTGATCACCGGCATCCTGTTCATGACCGGCCAGATGTCGCGAATTGCGCAATGGCTGCTTGAGATGTTCCCCGCATTCGCTACGATCGGTTAGGAGAGATATCATGATCAGACGCGCATTTCTGGCATTCGCCGCCGTCGCGGCCCTGACGGCCCAGGCCTGGTCTGCCGAGATCGGCGAGGACGGCCTGCACAAGCAGGACTGGTTCGCGCTCACCTTCCGCGATGTCGCCGAGGACATCGAGACGGCGAAGGAAGAGGGCAAGCGGCTGGTGATGATTTTTGAGCAGCGCGGCTGCATCTATTGCGCCAAGATGCACGAGACGCTGTTGTCGGACCCCGAAGTGGCCGACTTCATCAAGGCCAATTTCAAGGTGGTGCAGTACAACATGTTCGGCGACGAGGAAGTCACCGATCTCGACGGCGAAGTGCTGACCGAGAAAACCGCGGCGCGCAAATGGGGCTTCGTGTTCACCCCGACGCTGATGTTTCTGCCCGAGGAGGTGCCCGAGGGCAAAACCGCTGCCGAGGCGGCCGTGGCAACCATGCCGGGCGCATTCGGCAAGTGGACCTTTCTCAACATGTTCAAATGGGTGAGTGAAAAAGGTTATGAAGGCGATGAGCACTTCCAGAAGTATCACGCCCGCATTATAAACGAGCTGCGCGCGGCCGGACGACTGGACGCGGAGTGAGCTGACAGTGATACATATTCAAGAAATCATATTTTTGCATTGATTGTCCCGCAAACTATGATTATCCTTGGAATCGGAGCGGAGCCGGGCCTCGAGTGCCCGGTCAATTGGAGGAGGGAGCGCCAAATGATGAGGCGAATGAAATTTACACTGGGGGCGGTCACGGCACTCGCATTGTCGACTGCAGCCTTTGCCAGCGAGGTTGCGCCGGACGCGGTGGATTTCACCGATGACGGCGTCACCATGTCGCTGACCGGGGTTGCGGGTGATCCTGTAGCCGGTGCGGAAACCTTCAAGAGCCGCAAGCTGGGCAATTGTCTGGCATGCCATGCCAATAGCGACATGTCGGGCGAGCTGTTTCACGGCGATGTCGGACCGGAGCTGGACGGCGTGGCGGATCGCTGGGACGAGCCGATGCTCAGAGCCATCGTCGCCAATTCCAAGCAGATCTTCACCGATGAGACCATCATGCCCGGCTTCTATTCGCTGGAAGTCGGCGCGCATTTGAACGAGGACCTTGTGGGCAAGACGATTCTTTCCGCCCAGCAGGTCGAGGATGTCGTGGCCTATCTCGGCACACTCAAGGAATAACTGGAGCAAAGGAGCTCGAAGCCAATGCAACTGACAAGACGAAATGTCTTAGGACTGACGGCCGGCGCCGCCGCATTTGCGGTCGCAGGCGCACGGGTCACCCCGGCCTTTGCCTCGGCAGAAGCCACGGAAAAGTCGATCATGGAGTTTACCGGCGGCGCGACGGCAGGCGAGGGCAAGATCACCCTGACTGCACCGGAAATCGCCGAGAACGGCAACACCGTGCCGGTATCGGTCAATGTGGACAGCGCCATGGAAGGCGATGACCTTGTTGAATCGATCATCATCTTCGCTGACGGAAACCCCAGCCCGGCGGTTGCCACGTTCCACTTTACCGAAATGAGCGGTGAAGCGCTAGCAACCACACGCATGCGTCTTGCCAAGACCCAGAACGTCATCGCGGTTGCGAAGATGAAGGACGGCTCTTTCTTCATGGACAAGAAGCAGGTCAAGGTAACCATCGGCGGCTGCGGCGGCTGAGCCAGGACAGGATTTAGAAAAATGGCATCAAAACCACGCATCAAGGTGCCCAAGTCGGCTTCGGCCGGTGAGGTGATCACCATCAAGACGCTGATCAGCCACGAGATGGAATCTGGCCAGCGCAAGGACGGCGATGGCAATCCCATTCCGCGTCAGATCATCAACAAGTTCACCTGCACCTTCGAAGGGCAGACGGTGTTCGAATGCGATCTGGATCCGGCGATTTCCGCCAATCCCTATTTCGAATTCAACGCCAAGGTGCCGGCCAGCGGAACGTTCAAGTTCACCTGGCTTGATGATGACGGTACGGTCTACGAGGCCGAGGCACCGATCGAAGTCAAATAACTTTGGCAGGGATCCCGTGCGGGAGGAGGCTCGCGCACAGGACATCCCGGGAGGACGGAGACTGTTATGAAAAGACTTTTGATAGCCGGTGTCGTGTTGGCGGCTGCATTTGCGGGGTCCGGTCCGGTTTGGGCCGAGCCGGTGGATGACACACTCGAAATTGACGGCGTGCCGATGGTCACACGGACCAAGGCGCCTGAAGGCCATCCCTTTGACGAGGTTCTTTCGGGCTGGCTGTTCCGCGAGGCGGAAACCCGCGACGTCGAGCGCGACACCATCGAGAACCCCGGCATGATTGCTGTCGAAGATGGCGAAACGCTGTGGAACACGGTGGACGGCACACAGGGCAAATCCTGTGCGAGCTGTCACAATGATGCGGCCGAAACCATGAAGGGCGTCGGAGCCAGTTTCCCGAAATGGGATGCGGATTCCGGCAAGCCGATCAATATCGAGCTGCAGATCAACAAGTGCCGCACCGAGCAGATGGGCGCCGAAGCGCTGCCCTTCAACAAGGGTGGCCAGCAGGAACTGACGGCTTACATCAAGCATCAGTCACTGGGCATGCCGGTGGAGCTTGATCTGTCGGAAGGCGACATGCAGTCGTGGTGGGAAAAGGGCAAGGATGTCTATTACACCCGCACCGGTCAGCTCAACCTTGCCTGCGCAAGCTGCCACGAAGTGGCGATGGGCAAATTCATCCGCGCCGACCATTTGAGCCAGGGGCAAGTCAACGGCTTCCCGACCTACCGGCTCAAGAGCGGCCTGACATCGCTGCATCAGCGGTTCCGCGGCTGTATCCGTGATACCCGCGCCGAACAGCCCAAGGCGTTTTCGGACGATCTGATGGCGCTTGAAACCTATGTGACATGGCGCGGCACCGGCCTTTCGGTCGAAACCCCGTCGGTGCGTCAGTAGTTTGGATCTTGCCGGAGGCGTCTTGACGCCTCCGGCAGCCACGGCCAGGCCCTTGTGTCAGATCTGACCCGGAAGGCCGCCGTCGCGGTACAAGAATGCGCCCAGGCGCTTCATCAAGCCGGCTCCGGTTTTGATGACAATGCGATAACGAGTTGAAATGTTGGCGAAATTCAAATCTGGCAAAAGCCGGAGCGGGACACTTTGTTCGTTTTTCCGCTGAATGGAGAATGGGATGCATACCAGACGCGATTTCCTGCAATATGCCCTGAATGCCGGTTTCGTGCTTGGCGCCGCCGGGCTGGGCGCCAATCCGACCCGTGCGCTGGCGCAGCAGAAGCTGACCCAGGACGATCTGCTCAAGTTCGATTCCAAGGGGCAGGTGACGTTGCTGCATTTCACCGATTGCCACGCCCAGCTCAAGCCGGTGTTCTTCCGTCCGCCCGACACCAATATCGGCGTCGGCGCCTATGCCGGCGTGCCGCCGCATCTGGTCGCAGAAGAATTCCTCGCCTATTTCGATATCGAGAAGGGCAGCCCCTACGCCTATGCCCACACGATGGTGGATTATGTCGACCTGGCCCGCACCTATGGCCAGCTTGGCGGTCTTGACCGCACCGCGACGCTGGTCAAGGCGATCCGCGCCGAGCGCGGCGACGACAAGGTGTTGTTCCTGGATGGTGGAGACACCTGGCAGGGCTCTTACACCTCGCTCAAGACCAACGGCATGGACATGGTCGAGTGCATGAAACTGCTCAAGCCCGATGCGATGACCGGGCACTGGGAGTTCACCTTCGGCGAAGACCGGTTTCTCGAACTGGTCGATGCGATGGGCTATCCGTTCCTGGCGTCCAACATCTTCGATGCGGAATGGGACGAGCCGGCCTTCGAGCACACCGCCTATTTCGAGCGTGGCGGCGTCAAGGTGGCCGTCATCGGCCAGGCCATGCCTTACACGCCGATTGCCAATCCGAGCTGGATGTTTCCGAAATGGTCATTCGGCATCCGCCCCGAAGTGCTGCAGGCCAATGTCGATGCGGCGCGGGCTGAAGGCGCCGAGATCGTGGTGATGCTGTCGCATAACGGTTTCGACGTCGACCGCAAGATTGCGTCGACGGTCAGCGGCCTTGACGTGATTGTCACCGGCCACACCCATGACGCCACCCCGGTAGCGCTGGAAGTCGAGGGCACGTTGCTGATGTCGTCGGGCTCGCACGGCAAATATCTCGGCCGCATCGATCTCGAGGTCAAGGACGGCAAGGTTGCCGGCTACAGCTCGACGCTGATCCCGGTGTTTGCCGATGTGATCACGCCTGATCCGGAGATGGCTGCCAAGATCGACGAAGTGCGCGCGCCCTATGAGGCCGAGACGCAACGGGTGATCGGCACCACCGACACACTGCTTTACCGGCGCGGCAATTTCAACGGCACCTGGGACGACCTGATCTGTCAGGGCATCATGGAAGAGCGTGACACCGAGATTGCGCTGTCGCCGGGGTTCCGCTGGGGCACGACGCTGCTGCCGGGTTCGGACATCACTATTGATGATCTCTACACCGAAACCTCGATGAGTTACCCGTCGGTCTACCGGCTGGAGTTCACCGGCGCGCAGCTCAAGGACATCATGGAAGACGTCTGTGACAACCTGTTCAACAAGGACCCGTTCCTGCAGCAGGGCGGCGACATGGTCCGCGTTGGCGGCTTTACCTATGCCTGCACGCCCGATGCCAATATGGGGTCGCGGATTTCGGAGATGCGGCTCACCGGCAGCGGCGAACCGATGCAAGCCGACAAGACCTACACAGTCGGCGGCTGGGCCTCGGTCAATGAAGGGGTCGAAGGACCTGCCATCTACGACCTGATGGAAGACTACATCACCAAGAAATCGGTGGTTTCGCTGGATCCGGACGCTGCGGCGGTCCGGGTGATCCGGTGAACCTGATTTGACTTGAATGGCCGGGGTCCAAGAACCTGGCGATGACGACGGAGACAATGATGCAGATGCAGGACATGCACGACGGGAGGCTCTCATGGTAGACCGGACCGACACGAAATCGAGACAACAGACTGCGTCACGGCGCGCCTTTCTCAAGGCCGGCCTGATGGGCGGCGCTGCGGTTGCAGCAAGCACCAGTGTGGCGCGCGCCGCCGGTGATCCGCTGATCACCGAGATCCAGGACTGGAACCGCTATCCGGGCGAAGGCGTCGATGTCGCGCCCTATGGTACACCGTCGGAGTTCGAGGCCAATGTGGTGCGCCGCAGTGTGCCGTGGCTGACGGCCGATCCGGTTTCGTCGATCAATTTCACGCCGCTGCATGAACTCGACGGCATCATCACGCCCAATGGTCTGTGCTTCGAGCGGCACCATGGTGGTACGGCGACGATTGATCCCGCCGATCACCGGCTGATGATTCATGGACTGGTCGATACGCCGCTGGTCTTCACCATGGAGGACCTGAAGCGGTTCCCGCGCGAAAACCGGGTCTATTTCCTCGAATGCGCCGCCAATGGCGGCATGGAATGGAAGGGCGCGCAGCTCAATGGCTGCCAGTTCACCCACGGCATGATCCATTGCGTGGTCTATACCGGCGTTCCGCTGCGCTACCTGCTGGAAGAGGCGGGCGTGAAGACCAGTGGCAAATGGCTGTTGGCCGAGGGCGCTGACGCCTCGGCGATGACGCGCTCGATCCCGATCGACAAGGCGCTGGATGATTGCCTTGTCGCCTTCAAGATGAACGGCGAATCCCTGCGTCCCGAGCAGGGCTATCCGCTCAGGCTGTGCGTTCCCGGTTGGGAAGGCAATATGTGGGTCAAGTGGCTCCGTCGTCTCGAAATCGGCGATGCGCCCTGGGCCCAGCGCGAGGAGACCTCGAAATACACCGATCTCCTGGCTGGTGGAAAGGCTCGCCGCCACACCTGGGTGATGGATGTGAAATCGGTGATCACCAGCCCCAGCCCGCAGGCGCCGGTGACCCATGGCAAGGGGCCGCTGGTGATCTCCGGCCTGGCCTGGTCGGGCAGCGGCACGATCAAGCGCGTTGACGTGACGATTGATGGTGGACGCACCTGGCAGACGGCGCGGATCGACGGGCCGAGCCTGCCCAAGGCGCTGCACCGGTTCTATCTCGACATCAACTGGGACGGGTCGGAACTGCTGCTGCAGTCGCGCGCCATCGATGATCAGGGACTGGTTCAGCCGACCAAGAACGCGCTGCGCGCCGCGCGTGGCGGCAACTCGATCTATCACAACAATGGCATCCAGACATGGCACGTCAACAAAGACGGGGTGGTTGAAAATGTTGAAGTTTCCTAAGTCTGCGGCGCTGGCCGTTGCCGCACTGGCTGCCTTTGCCAACCCGGCATTTGCCGATGGCGACATTGATGCCGGCGAAAAAGTGTTCAAGAAATGCAAGGCCTGCCATGCCGTCGGCGAAGGCGCCAAGCACCGGGTTGGTCCCGAGCTCAATGATCTGTTCGGCCGTGTGGCGGGATCGGCCGAGGGGTACAAATATTCCAAGGCGATGATGGCTGCGGGCGAAGAGGGGCTGATCTGGGACGACGCCAACGTCGCCCGGTACCTGGCCAAGCCGAAAGACATGGTCAAGGGCACCAAGATGGCCTTTGCCGGTCTGAAGAAGGACGACGATATCGCCAATGTTCTGGCCTATCTGAAGAGCTTTTCGACAGAGCAGGCGGCGGCTGCCGAGGCCGTGGTTGAGGCCGAACCGGTCGAAACCGCCGAAGCCGCTCCCGCTGCCGAGGAACCAGCGGCGGAACCGGTAATGGCAGCCGAGCCCGAGATGGCGACGGAGGCAAGCCAGGGCGCGTTCGGGCTTGGCCGGGTGGCTGCGCCGGACGAGGTTGCCGCCTGGGATATCGACATTCGCCCCGACGGCACCGGTCTGCCCGAGGGCAAAGGCACCGTGGCGCAAGGCGAGCCGATCTATTCCGACAATTGCGCGGTCTGCCATGGCGATTTCGGCGAGGGTGCGGGACGCTGGCCGGTGCTGGCGGGTGGCCAGGACACGCTGCTCAAGGACCGTCCGGTCAAGACCATCGGCTCCTACTGGCCCTATCTGTCGACGGTGTTCGATTATGTCCGCCGCGCCATGCCCTTTGGCGACGCCCGGTCGCTGTCGGATGACGATGTCTATGCGCTGACGGCCTATCTGATGTATCTTAACGATATCGTCGAGGATGAAGAGTTCGAACTGTCCGGGGAAAACTTCACTGAGATGCGGTTGCCGAATGAGGCGAACTTCATCGCCGACGACCGGTTGAGCGAGCCGCATTACGCCAAGGGCGTCGAGCCCTGCATGGCCGACTGCAAGCCGGGTCCGGTGGAAATCACCGCCCGCGCCCAGGTGATCGACGTGACGCCGGAAGGCAATGGCGATGAGGAGAATTCGGGAGGCGGTATAGACTGACCGCACGGGGCGATCAGCGCCCATGAGGAGACAGGAATGACTGACCATGGCAGGCACCGGATCCACAGCAGATTGTTGCGCGGTCTGGTGCCTGCCTTCTTTTTGGCGTGGCTGACCGCCAATGCCGCAGCGGCCGAGCCGGAAGCCCTGTTCAAACCATGCGCTGCCTGTCACGAGATCGGGGCAGGGGCCAGGCACAAGGTCGGCCCGCATCTCGATAATCTGTTCGGCCGCACAGCCGGCAGCCTCGATGATTTCCGCTATTCTGACAGCATGCGCGCGGCCGGCGAAGCCGGGTTGGTCTGGACCGCCGAAACACTGAGCGATTATCTCGAAAAACCGCGTGACTATATCAAGGGCAACCGCATGTCGTTTCGCGGCATGACTGATGCCGAGGACCGTGCGGCGCTGATCAACTGGCTTGAATCCGCGACACGGACCGCACCTGCGCCGGATCCGGTGGCGAGCGACGCCTCGGACGATGGGGAGGTGCACGGCTTTGCCGACATCGTGCTGCAGATGGAAGGCGACCCGGACTATGGCGAATATCTGGCCGGCGAATGCGTGACCTGCCACCAGGCCAGCGGCCATGCCGACGGCATTCCGTCGATTGTCGGGCTGCCGAAAGACTATTTCGTCCGCTCGCTGTTTGAATACGTCACCAATGTGCGCTCAAATGATGTGATGAAGCTGCGCGTCGCCAATCTCGGCAATGAGGAGATCGCCGCGCTGGCCGCCTATTTCAGTTCGCTGGAACCGCAATAACTGCAACCTGCAATCGGGAGGATATCATGGCAGGCCTGACAAGACGCCAATTCGGACTTTTAACCGGCGCCGGAGCTGCGGCGCTGACGCTTCCAACCTATCTGCGTGCCCAGGGCAAACCGCGGGTGGTCGTCATCGGCGGCGGTGCGGGCGGAGCCACCGTGGCGCGCTACATCGCCAAGGATTCCGACGGCGCCATCGACGTGACGCTGATCGAGAATTCGGATGTCTACACCACCTGCTTCTATTCCAATCTCTATGTCGGCGGGTTCCGCAGCTTTGACTCGATCACCCACAGCTATGACGGGCTGCAATCGAACTACGGCATCACCAAGGTGACCGGGATGGCAACCGGCGTCGACCGCGAGGCCAAAACGGTGACGATGGCCGACGGGGCCACCATTTCCTATGACCGGCTGGTGGTCGCACCCGGCATCGATCTGATCTGGGATTCGGTCGAGGGCTATTCGGAGGACCTCTCGGAGGTCGCCCCGCATGCCTGGAAGGCCGGGCCGCAGACCAAGCTATTGAAGGCCGGGCTCGACGCCATCGAAAACGGCCAGCAGATCCTGATGGTGGCGCCGCCCAATCCCTATCGCTGCCCGCCCGGACCCTATGAACGCGCCTCGATGATGGCGCATGTGCTCAAGGCCAAGGGGCTCTCTGATTCCAAGGTGATCATTCTCGATCCGAAGGACAAGTTCTCCAAGCAGGGAGTATTCCAGGAGGGCTGGGAGAAGCATTATCCCGGCATGATCGAATGGTACGGGCCGGATGTGCATGGCGGCATCGTCAGTGTCGATGTCGGCAATGGCACCGTGGAGACCGATCTCGACACCTTCAAGGGCGCCTTCATGAACATCATTCCGGCGCAAAAGGCGGGCGCGATTGCCGCTGCTGCGGGGCTTGCCGATGACAGCGGCTTCTGTCCCATCGAGCCCGAGAGCATGCGCTCGACGATGGATGAGGCAGTGTTTGTCATTGGCGACGCCTGCATTGCCGGCGACATGCCGAAATCCGGCTTTTCCGCCAACAGCCAGGCCAAGGTGGCGGCGATGACCATTCGCGGCGATCTGGTCGACGCCAAGGTGTTTCCGGCGAGATATGCCAATACCTGCTGGAGCCTGATCGAGACCGATGACAGCGTGAAGGTCGGGGCGCAATATGAACCCGGCGACGGCAAGATCGCCTCGACCCAGAGCTTTGTCAGCCAGATGGATGAGGATGCGGCGCTGCGCAAGGCCAATTACGAGGAATCCGCCGGCTGGTATGCCGGGATAACCGCCGACATGTTCGGCTAGTCCTTACTGAACGACAAACGGGCAGGGAGCAGGGATGTCCCTGCCTCCGGCTCCAGTTCTGCGCACGCCAAATAGCGGCTGCAGGCCTTGGTGCTTGCCAGCCGATGCTTCCCGCTGATACGTCCCTTAGGACCTTATAATCAGGGAGCTTGCCGGATGCCTGCCCGTTTGATCCGCCGCATGGTTGGTATGCTGGTTGCTGCCGGGCTGACGCTGTCCGCCGTGGGCGCCCGGGCAGATGATATGCTGGTGTTTGCCGCGGCCAGCCTGAAGACGGCGCTGGACCAGGTGGCGATGGACTGGGGCAGTCAGACAGGCACCGCCGTGAGGATTTCCTATGCCGGCAGTTCCAGCCTGGCGCGGCAGATCGAGCAGGGCGCGCCCGCCGATATCTTCATTTCTGCCTCGGTTGACTGGATGGACTATCTGCAACATGCGGAAATGATCCGAGCCGACACCCGCACAAATATTTTGGGCAACCGCCTGGTGCTGATCGCCCATGGCCGCAATGCACCCGGGATCAGTCTCGGCCCGAAGACGGATTTGCCGGGCCTGCTTGGGGACGGCCGGCTGGCGATGGCGCTGGTCGATTCCGTGCCGGCGGGGATCTACGGCAAGGAAGCGCTCAGCAATCTCGGCCTCTGGGACACGGTGTCCACCAGGGTGGCGCAGACCGACAATGTCCGCGCCGCACTGGCGCTGGTGTCGTCCGGTGAAGCCCCGTTCGGCATTGTCTATGCCAGCGATGCGGTGGCCGATGACGCTGTCAGCGTGGTCTCGACCTTTGCCGAAGACAGCCACGCCCCGATCATCTATCCGGCTGCCATTGTCCGCACCTCGATGCATCCGGATGCCAAAGCCTTTCTGGACTTTCTCATCAGCCCGGCTGCAGTGGAGATCTTCAGAGCGCAAGGGTTTGCGCCGCTGACCGGGCAGGGCGATGGCTGACTGGCTCACCCCGGATCAATGGAGCGCGGTTGCGCTGTCGCTCAAGGTGTCGTTCTGGGCCACGGTGCTGAGCCTGCCGTTGGGCGTGGCGGTGGCCTATGCGCTGGCGCGGCACGAGTTCTGGGGCAAGCAGGTGCTCAACGGGCTGGTGCATCTGCCGCTGATCCTGCCGCCGGTGGTCACCGGCTATCTGCTGCTTCTGACCTTCGGACGCCGCGGCGCGGTTGGCGGCTTTCTCGAGGACGCCTTCGGACTGGTCTTCGCCTTTCGCTGGACCGGCGCAGCCCTTGCAGCGGCCGTGATGGCGTTTCCGCTGATGGTGCGCGCGATAAGGCTGGCGATCGAGGCGGTGGATCCGAAGCTCGAACAGGCGGCGGCGACGCTGGGCGCCTCGCGGGTTTGGGTGTTTGCCACAATCACCCTGCCGCTGATCCTGCCCGGCATTCTTGCCGGCGTCATCCTGGCCTTTGCCAAGGCGATGGGCGAGTTCGGTGCGACCATCACCTTCGTCTCCAACATTCCGGGCCAGACCCAGACCCTGCCATCGGCAATCTACAGTTTCCTGCAGGTGCCCGGGGGCGATTCCCGGGCGATGCAACTGGTGCTGATCGCCGTGGCGATTGCGCTTCTGGCGCTGTTTTTGTCGGAGTGGATCGGCCGGGCCGTGGCGCGAAGGATCTCGGGATCATGAGCCTTTCGGTGCACTTGGCGCACAGCTTTGGCGATTTCGCGCTCGATGTCGATTTCGAGGCACCGGCTGGTGTCACCGCGCTGTTCGGTCGCTCCGGCTCCGGCAAGACTTCCGTGGTCAATGCGGTGGCCGGGCTGCTGCGGCCTGATGCGGGTAGGATCGTGCTTGACGGGCGGGTGTTGTTTGACGCTGAGCAGGGCGCGTCGGTGCCGGTGCACCAGCGGCGGCTTGGCTATGTGTTTCAGGAAGGCAGGCTGTTTCCGCATCTCAGCGTGCGGCAGAATCTGAGCTATGGCCATTGGTTTGCGCCGCGCGGGGTTGGCGCCGAGTTCGACCATGTGGTGGCGATGCTCGGCATTGACGGATTGCTCGAGCGGCGGCCGGGCGGGCTGTCGGGCGGCGAAAAACAGCGCGTGGCCATCGGCCGGGCGCTGCTCGCCAGACCGCAATTGTTGCTGATGGATGAACCGCTGGCAGCGCTTGATGAGGAGCGCAAGGCGGAAATCCTGCCGTTCCTCGAGCGGTTGCGCGAAGAGACTGCGGTGCCGGTGCTCTATGTCAGCCATTCGATGGTGGAAGTGGCGCGGCTGGCCACAACCCTTGTGTTGATGGACGCAGGCCGGGTGGTCCGCGCCGGTCCGGCCGAGGATATACTCTCCGATCCCGACAATGTGCCGGCGCTCGGCATCCGCACCGCCGGCGCGTCGTTGCATGCGGTGGTGACGGCGCAGGAAGATGACGGGCTGACGCGGCTCGAGGCATCTGCCGGACCGCTATATCTGCCCAGGGTCGACGCCAGGATCGGCGCGCGGCTGTCGATCCGTATTCTGGCCCAGGACGTGATCCTGTCGCGGACCCGGCCCGAGGGATTGTCGGCGCTCAATGTCCTGCCGGCCACTGTATCGGCGGTGCGGCTCGGCGACGGGCCCGGCGCCATCATCCAGCTCAAGGCCGGCGATGATCTGCTGCTGGCGCGGATCACCCGGCGCTCGGCGCTGGCGCTGCAGCTCGAACCGGGTGCGCAGTGCTTTGCCATCGTCAAGACCGTTGCCGTTGCCCGCACCGATGTCGGCGGCGCCGGGTAAGGCCCTGGGGCCTGATCAGGCCGGTTCGGAAGGCTCGCAGAACATCGCGACAAGCTCCTCCCAGTTTTTTCGGGTCAGCATGTCCTCGATTGCCGTCATCCAGTAGCCCGCGTCCGGCGTCAGCGCCTTGTCCGAGAGGCGGATCAGTTTTCCGCTTGCCAGATCAGGGCCGGAAAGCGGCACGGATCCCAGCATCACACCAAGTCCTGCCAGGGCGGCGGCATGCGCAGAGACGTAATTGTCAAAACGGTAGTTTGGAACGGCGGTTGCTGCATCGCCGGTCTGCACCGCCCATTCCTGCCAGCCCGGGCGCGGGCCGGACACGGTGATGCGGGGCAGTTTCCACCAGGATGTGTTGTTGTCCAGCAAGCCGGGGGCACTCATCGGAACCAGATGTTCCCGGTAAAGGCGGGTGGCGCGCCCCGGCGGGCGGGGGTCGCGCACATAGCGGATCTCGATGGTCGCGTTGGCCTTGGCGAAGTCCGGCTCGATGGTCATGGTGGTCATCGAGATCTGGAACTTCGGCCTGTCGCGCAGAGCTGCGAGGCGGGGCACGATCCACAATTGCGCCACCGATGCGCTCGCCGACATGACGATCCGGTCAGGCGCCTTGCCGAACAGCTCGTCGGCACTGCGGTTGAGCGCCTGCAGGGACTGGGTGACATAGGGCAGCCAGGCTTCGCCATCCACAGTCAGGATCACGCCGCGTGGCTGGCGTGAAAACAGGCTGACGCCGACAAGCTGTTCGAGATTCCTGATGCGCTGGCTCACCGCGGCCTGGGTCAATCCGATTTCGGCGGCTGCCGCCGTAAAGCTGCCGGTGCGGCCTGCGGCTTCGAAAACGCGGACCCATTCCAGCGGCAGCCGGCCGGTTTTGCTAAGAGACATAATGAAAACCGTAGCTAAGCATGGATATTGCTGAATTGTCATTATGGCACTTGTGGCGCTAACTGTCATTAACGCCAAATGATCGAGGATGCGCACCGATGCCGGATGTTGAACTGAGTGATGACGGTCAGATTGTAACCCTGATTTCCGGGAGCGGCACGCGGACGCGCTTCCACGCGATCTGGCTGCGCGACAATGCCTGGGATCCCGAGACCCGCTCGGCGGGTAACGGACAGCGGCTGATCGCGCTTCGCGATATCCCGCCTGATCTCCGTATCGACCGCGCGCGGATTGCCGGTTCCACCTTGACGCTGGATTTTCAGCCCGAGATTAAAAGCATCGATTACAATGTCGATTGGCTGCTGGCGCATGGCTATGACAACGGGCCCGGGCGCGAGGCCGGGTGGCTGGCGCCCGGGACAGAGACCTGGGACAGTGGCCTGATGTCGGCGATCCCGCTTGCCGATTTCAACCGCGCCACCGCCGATGGCGGCGTCCTGCGTAACTGGCTGTCGCAGTTGCGCAGATACGGCTTTGGCAAAATGACCGGAGGCCCGGTGGAGCGCGAGGCGCTTTTGAAGATCGCGGCGCTGTTCGGCTATGTCCGCGAAACCAATTACGGCAGGTATTTTGAAGTGCGGACCGAGGTCAATCCGACCAATCTGGCCTATACCGGCCTCGGTCTGCAGGCCCATACCGACAACCCCTACCGCGACCCGGTGCCGACAGTGCAGATTCTGTATTGCCTCGAGAACTCGGCCGAGGGCGGCGAGAACATGGTGGTTGACGGCTTTGCCGCCGCGTTGCGGTTGAAGGCGGAGAACCCGGCCTGGTTCGACGTGTTGTCGAAATATTGCGCGCGGTTCGAATATGCCGGGGAAAAGGGTGTCTGCCTGCGCGCGCGGCGTCCGATGATCGAAGTGTCCGCCGATGGTGAACTGATCGGTGTGCGTTTCAACAATCGCTCCACCGCGGCAATCACCGACGTGCCGTTTGATGACATGGCCACCTATTATGCGGCCTATCGCCGGTTCGGCGAGATCATAGATGATCCTGCGATGGAAGTGACCTTCAAGCTGACGCCGGGGGAATGTTTCCTGGTCGACAACACACGGGTGCTGCATGCCCGCAAGGGCTATTCCGGTGCGGGATCACGCTGGCTGCAGGGATGCTATGCCGACAAGGACGGGCTGTTGTCGACGCTGGCTTCGCTGGAAACAGAGATCCAGGAGGCGGCTGAATGAGCATGAGCAGATCGCAAACCCTGTCGGCGGACACGATTGTCGATTTCCTGGCAGACATTTTCGAGCGCCGCGGCGGCGAGGAATATCTCGGCGAGCCGGTGACCATGGCCGAACACATGCTGCAGGGCGCGCATTTCGCCGAACAGGCCGGCGAGCCGGAGATCATCGTGGTGGCGGCGCTGTTGCACGACATCGGTCATTTCACCTCGGAGTTCGGCACTTTCTCGATGGATGATGTCGAGGACAGGCATCACGAGGAAGCGGGCGCCAAGGTGCTGGAGCGGTTCTTTCCGACGCTCGTCACCGATTGCGTCCGGTATCACGTCGCCGCCAAGCGCTATCTGTGCGCGACCACCCCCGATTATTTCGGCAAGCTGTCCGAGGCGTCGGTCCACTCGCTCAACCTGCAGGGCGGCCCCATGAGCGACAGCGAGGTCCGGTCATTTGAACTGAACAGGAATTGTCCGGCGATCATCCGGGTTCGGCTTTATGACGATGCCGGCAAGGAGGCGGGTCTGACGACGCAGCCCTTTTCCCATTATGCGCCGATGGTGCAGCGGATCGTCGACGACCATTGCAGGGACATGGCGGACCGGTGAGGTCCGGTTTGGCGGCATCCTGATTCAGGACAGCCGGATCATGCCAATGCGGGCGTAATCGCGGTAGACTGGTGAGAATGTCAGGTGTGCCTGATGGGTGCCGGCAAGCGCTGCCATGGCCGCTTCGAGGTTTTGGCGCGGGGTCACATGAAAGCGCGCCAGCCAGGTTTTCAGCGCCTTGCCGAACCATTTTGGCAAGGCCGATTGCTGGCCAAAATCGACGACGTGAAGTTCGCCGCCGGGTGCGACTGCGTGCAATGCCTGTTCAAGTGCTGCCTGCCAGCCGGGGATCATCGACAGGCTGTAGGACAGAAATACCCGGTCAAAACCGGGCACGCCAAATATCTCATCGGCCTTGAAGCTGGTTGCGTCACCCTGCGCCAGCCGGATGCGGTCGCCCATGCCTGTTTTTGAGACCATCGCCTCGGCGGATTTGAGCATCTCGGCCGAGATGTCGAGACCGAAGAGCTGCGCATCGGGATAGCGCCGTGCCGTCAGGGTCAGGTTGCGCGCGGTGCCGCAGCCGATCTCGAGCACGGTGCCGCCCGGTGGCGGCTGAAGTGCCGCGATCAGATCATTGCGGCCGAGCAGGTAGTAGCGCCGGGTCAGGTCATAGATGTGACGCTGATGCCGGTAGATGCCATCCATCGCCGAGGCATTGGCGGAAACGATGCTCATGCGCCGGCGTCGCGCTTCACATGCAGATGGAAGCCGCCATAGATGGCCGAGCGATCCTGTGCGCCCAGTGCCAGGCTTTGCTCGCGGCGGTAATCCCATTTGGCGAGGATGCCCTCGGGAATGTGCCCCGGCAACGGCGAGGCCGCCGCAGCGGTGCGGTAGATCACCCGCGCGCCGGGGCTCGCTGTGCGGCTGATCTCGGCCCAAAGTTCCGAGAGCTGGCTGTCGGTCATCCAGTCCTGGGCATCGAGCAGCACGAAGGCGTCAACCGAGGCGGCGGGACGGCGGGCCAGAAGGGCGGTGATGCTTTCATTGACGATTGCCACCCGGCCGGCGTTGCGCCGGACCGTTTCGAAATGATGCGCCTGCAGATAGGGCGGCAGGCTGGCTGCTTCGCCTGGCTGGTAGCCGCGGCCAAAGGCCTGCCAGGCAAAGTAATTGTCCTTGAGCGGAAAGCCGCAGGCCAGCCGCTCCGTGCGCACCCGCAAAGCGCCAACCATGCCATCGGCTGCGTCACCGGCCAGTGCTTCATATTGTGCCGGCGGAATGCCAAGCCCGAACAGCGAGGCGCGCAGCGAGGTCAGCGCTTTGAAGCTGCGGCTGTCGAATACCGGGGCGATGCGGGACTGGAAGAATTCGCGCTGTTTCTCGACGCTGTCCATGCGCAGCAAGTCGCGCGGATCGACACCGTAGAGTTTGCCGATGACGTGGGCGGCGGAAATGAACCGTCCGAGCAAGCCGGTCGAATAGAAGCCGCGGGAAAAGCGGCTGATGCGGCGGCGGCCACTGACTTCGCGGCCATCCCAATAGGCCCGTGTTGCCTCATCAAGATGCGGACGGATGTGACGCTCGTAAAGCGCCACGTTGGATTTGAGATTGGCATGGCGGAACAGGTTGGAAAACGAGGTGTGGTCCGGCAGATGGGCGGCCGCGGCCAGTTTGAGCCTGCCCAGCGCCACATGCGCCGGCGAGAGATCCACGGCGATGATTTCGGCCGGATTGGCGGTCAGATAGGACATGACATTGCAGGAGCCCGACGCGATGGTGACAAGCGTGTCGGTTGGTTTGAGCGCCAGCGCCTGCATGTCGACCAGCGGGTCTTCCCAGATCTGCGGATAGACCAGGCCGCGGAAGGCTGTGGAAAACACCCGTTCCAGCAATCCGGTCGAGGACAGGGCGGTGTTGCGCACGACGGCGCCGTCGATACGGGCGCCGATGGCGGTGGATTCAATCATGGTCATGCTGAATGCTCCAATGGAGAGAATTTTTGGTGCCGGCGCTCATGCGGCGCGGTCCTGTGGATTGGTGATCTGCCGAGGCGACGGCGTTGTCGCCAGTCCGGCTTTTTCCGAGATGCGGCGCGACCAGTCGATGATCTCCATGCGGCCATCGGCATGCTCGACCACCGCGGTGCAGCTTTCGACCCAGTCGCCGGTGTTGATGTAGCGGATGCCGTCGCGCATCTCGTTGGCGGCGTGGTGGATATGGCCGCAGATGACGCCGTCCGCGCCATGCTTGCGGGCTTCCTCGGCCAGCACTTCCTCAAAATCGGAGATGAAATTGACGGCGCTCTTGACCTTGAGCTTGGCCCAACGGGAGAACGACCAGTAGCGCAGGCCGAGCAACCGGCGGGTGCGGTTGTGCCATTTGTTGGTCCACATCGCCAGGCCATAGGCGATGTCGCCGAGATGGGCGAGCCAGCGGTGATTCATCACCACCATGTCGAATTCGTCGCCGTGGATGACCAGAAGCCGCCTGCCGTCAGCAGTCTCGAACAGGTCGCGCTCGCGTACCTCGATGCCGCCGAAATGGACGCCCTGATAATCGCGCAGCAACTCGTCGTGATTGCCGGGGACATAGACGATGCGGGTTCCCTTGCGCGCTTTGCGCAGCAATTTCTGCACCACGTCATTGTGCGATTGCGGCCAGAAGAACCCCTTCCGCTTCATGCGCCAGCAATCGATGATGTCGCCGACCAGATAGATGGTCTGCGCGTCGTGCTCGCGCAGGAAGTCGATGAGGATGTCAGCCTGGCAATCGGGCGTGCCGAGGTGAATGTCGGAAAGAAAGATGGTCCGGTATTTTTTGGTCACGGGTCCCGCCTGAACCTTGAGCAATCGTCTTGCTGGCAGGCTTAGACATGATTCAGTTCTCAGTTTTGTGACGATGGGAGCAGTGAGATCAGATGATGCCGACCGGTCGCGCAGGAGGTGCGCTGTCGATCAGCAATTCCACCCGGTCGGCGGCAAAGCGGGATTCGCCATATTGGAGCGGCCGGCCTTCCGGATCGACGTCGATAGAACGGGTGAGCAGCACGATGGCGCCGGGCGAGAGCCCGAGCAGGTCGAGATCCTCGCGGCTGGCATGACGGGCCTCCACCGCGGTGCTCCTGCGGGTGTAATCATCCACGCCCAGCCGCGCCAGCGAGGCGGTGATCGAGCCGGTCTCGGCGTAAATTTCTGCAATCTCGCCAAAGCGGCGGGCATCAAACCACGACGTCGCCGCAGAGACCGGGACGCCGTCCGCCGCCGACACCGTCGCCATCTGGATCACCGGCGCATCCGCCGGCAATGACAGGGCGCTGGCCACATGCGGCGGGGCAGGGGTGGTCCGGCTCGACAGCAGCCGGCCGGATCGGGTCTGCGCCTGATCCTCCAGCCCCGAGGAGAACCGGGTGCGTGGGCCGATCGGATAGCTCAGCCGCTTGCGGTCATTGAGAAAGGTACCGCGGCCCTGTTCGGCGCGCAGGATGCCTTCCTTCTCGAGTGCTGCAATGGCTGCGCGCACGGTATGACGGTTGACGCCGAACCGGGTGGCCAGTTCCGCTTCGGCGGGCAATCGCTCATTGGCGGCCATTCCAGTCAGCACCGACTGGCGGATCTGGTCGGCAACCTGCCGCCACAGCGCAATGCCGGTGCGTCTTTGCAATCTCTCCACGCACAACTTCCTTTCGTGCTGTCACAGGCTCGTCACAGGGTGGGTTTAGGTATAGTGTAATTGATATGGTTGTCTAGATAAATAGACAAATTAGGAGATCGCGATGGCGCTGGCCGGAACAACAGAGGATGCAACGGAGACCGCCGACGTGGCCGCACGGAAACGACGATTGTCGGTGCTGGCCAAGGCGCCAAGCCGTGAGCTGCTGGGGTTGTGGAAACAGACCGGGCTGGACCCGGCGGTGGATGTGCTGCGTGGCCCGGAATCCGGGCTGGTGGCGCTGCAGGGACAGATCGGCGGCAGCGGTCAGCCGTTCCATGTCGGCGAAATGTCGGCGACCCGGGTGACGGTGCGGATCGAGGGCGGACAGGTGGGGCACGCCATGATCAGCGGCCGCGACAGCCGCAAGGCGCAACTGGTCGCCGTCATCGACGCGCTGGCGCAGGACCCGGCCCATTCGGAGATGATCGAGCGCGATATCATTGCGCCGCTGGAGAAACTGGCAGGCGAGGCTGATGCCAGGCTGCGCGAAGAGACCGCGGCGACGCGGGTCAATTTTTTCACCATGGTGCGGGGGGAAGACTGATGCCATCCGCTGATTTTGATTCCACTATCTATGAAGGCGGGTTCGCCAATCCAGTCGGCGCCTCGCAAACCGTGTTCCGCGCCCTGATGGACGCCATGGCGCGCCCCGGCTCGGTGCAGGATCTGCCGGTGGTGACCGCGCCGCCGACGCCGTTATCGGCTTCGGCCTCGGCGCTGATCGTCATGCTGGCCGATGCGGACACGCCCGTCTGGCTGGATCCGGCGCTGACCAGATCATCCGCCGTCCGGGACTGGATCGTGTTCCACACCGGCGCGCCGGTTACAAGCCAGCCTTCGGATGCCGCCTTCGCACTTGTCGCCGCACCGCAAAGCCTTTCGGCGCTGAACGGGTTTTCGCTCGGCACCCACGAATTCCCGGACCGTTCGACGACGGTGATCCTGCAGGTTGCGAGCCTGTCCGATGGCGCGCCGCTGGTGCTGCAGGGTCCGGGCATCAAGCATCAGGCGTCGCTGGCGCCCGATCCGATGCCGCCGCATTTCGAGGCGCAATGGCAGGCCAACCGGGCTGCGTTTCCGCGCGGCATCGATCTGATCCTGGCAGGTCCTGACTGCGTGGCGGCATTGCCGCGCAGCACTCGTCTTGTCCGAGAGGGAGCGTAAGATGTATGTTGCAGTAAAAGGCGGCGAAGCCGCCATCGCCAATGCGCATCGCCTGCTTGCCGCCCGCCGCCGGGGCGACACGGATGTGCCGGGCCTGACGCTGGAACAGATAGCCGGGCAATTGTCGCTCGCCGTCGACCGGGTGATGGGCGAGGGCTCGCTTTACGATCCCGAACTGGCCGCGCTCGCCATCAAGCAGGCACGCGGCGACCTGATCGAGGGGGTGTTCCTGCTCCGCGCCTACCGGACCACCTTGCCGCGGTTTGGCCATTCCGAACCGATGGACACCGGCAAGATGGTGGTCGAGCGGCGGATTTCGGCGGTCTACAAGGATCTGCCGGGCGGGCAATTACTTGGTCCGACCTTCGATTACACCCACCGGCTGCTGGACCCGGAGCTCGGCGGGGATGCGCCCGTGCCGTCTCCCGCAACGGCTGCCGAGAGCGGTGAGAAAGTCACCCGCGTCTCCGACATTCTGGGCGATGAAGGGCTGATCGAGGACGATCCGGTAACGGACGCCTCCCGCCCGGTGGCCGATATCACCCGCACGCCGACGGAATACCCGATGGGACGTGATGCGCGGCTGCAGACGCTGGCGCGTGGCGACGAGGGATTTCTGCTCGCACTCGCCTATTCGACCCAGCGCGGCTATGCCCGCAGCCACCCTTTTGCCGGTGAAATCCGCATCGGCGAAGTCGATGTCGAGGTGGTGATCCCCGAACTCGGTTTTACCGTCGCGATCGGCCGGGTGAAACTGACCGAATGCCAGATGGTCAACCAGTTCCAGGGCTCGGACAAGGCGCCGCCGCAGTTTACTCGCGGCTACGGGCTGGTCTTCGGTCAGGCCGAGCGCAAGGCGATGGCGATGTCATTGTGCGACCGGGCGCTGCGCGCATCCGAACTCGGCGAGGACATTGTTGCGCCGGCGCAGGACGAGGAATTCGTGCTGTCGCATTGCGACAATGTGCAGGCGACCGGTTTTGTCGAGCACCTCAAACTGCCGCACTATGTCGACTTCCAGGCCGAACTCGATCTGGTGCGCCGCATGCGCACTGAGCATTTCGAGGCCGCAGCGAAGGCGGGAGACGACACCGCTGCCGAGGATGACACGAAGGAGGCCGCGGAATGAACGCGCTGACACAGGACACGAGCTCGCAGAATCTGGCGAGTTACAATTTCGCCTATCTCGACGAACAGACCAAGCGGATGATCCGCCGCGCAATCCTCAAGGGCATCGCCATTCCCGGCTACCAGGTACCGTTTGCGTCCCGCGAAATGCCGATGCCCTATGGTTGGGGCACCGGCGGGGTGCAGGTGACTGCGGCGATCATCGGGCGCGACGATGTACTGAAGGTGATCGACCAGGGAGCGGATGACACCACCAACGCGGTGTCGATCCGGGCCTTCTTCGCCAAGACCGCGGGCGTGGCAACGACAACCGCGACAGCCGACGCCTCGATCATCCAGACCCGGCACCGGATACCGGAAACGCCGCTGACCGAGGGCCAGGTTCTGGTCTACCAGGTGCCAATCCCGGAACCGCTGCGCTTCCTCGAGCCGCGCGAGACCGAAACCCGCAAGATGCATGCGCTCGAGGAATATGGCCTGATGCATGTCAAACTCTACGAGGACATCGCCCGCAACGGTCATATCGCCACGACCTATGCCTATCCGGTCAAGGTTGAGGGGCGCTATGTGATGGATCCGTCGCCGACGCCGAAATTCGACAATCCGAAAATGCACCAGTCCGAAGCGCTGCAACTGTTTGGCGCGGGCCGGGAAAAGCGGATCTACGCGATCCCGCCCTACACCGAGGTGGTCAGCCTTGATTTCGAGGATCACCCGTTCGAAATCCAGCATTTTGAGCAGCCCTGCGCGTTGTGCGGCGGCGAGCAGGTCTATCTCGACGAGGTGGTGCTCGATGACAAGGGAGGGCGGATGTTCGTCTGTTCCGACACCCATTATTGCGAAAGCCGCAGGGCCGATGGCCACCGTGGTGAGCTGTTGGGCGATGAAGCCGATGGCGAAATGGAGGCGATGTGATGAGCCTTTCTGAAACACTTGAAGCGTCGGTTGGGGGGATCACCTCTGCAGCCAAGCAGCCGCTGCTCAGCGTCGACAGCCTGACCCGGGTCTATGGCAACCGCATCGGCTGCACCGATGTCAGTTTCGATGTCTGGCCGGGTGAGGTGCTAGCAATTGTCGGGGAATCGGGCTCCGGCAAGACCACGCTGCTTAACTGCATTTCCTCGCGGCTGACGCCGACCTGTGGAACCGTGCGCTACCGGATGCGGGACGGGATAAGTGCCGGTATCTATAAGATGGCGGAAGCCGAGCGCCGCTATCTGATGCGCACCGACTGGGGTTTCGTACATCAGAACCCGATCGACGGGTTGCGGATGACAGTCTCGGCCGGCGCCAATGTCGGCGAGCGGCTGATGGCGGTGGGCAACCGGCATTACGGCAATATCCGCGGGGCTGCGATCGAGTGGCTCGAACGGGTGGAAATCCAGGCCGATCGCGTCGATGATCAGCCGCGCACCTTTTCCGGCGGCATGCGCCAGCGACTGCAGATCGCCCGCAACCTGGTCACCGAACCGCGGCTGGTGTTCATGGATGAGCCCACCGGCGGCCTGGATGTCTCGGTGCAGGCGCGGCTGCTGGATCTGTTGCGCGGGCTGGTCTCGGATCTCGGTCTTGCCGTGGTCGTCGTCACCCATGATCTGGCGGTGGCGCGGCTGTTGTCGGACCGGATGATCGTGATGAAGGAGGGCAGGGTGATCGAGGCCGGTCTTACCGACCGGGTGCTTGATGATCCGCGCGCGCCCTACACCCAGCTCCTCGTTTCCTCGATCCTGCAGGTTTAGCCCCATGAACACGCTGCTTGTTGCTTCAGACGTTCAAAAAACCTTCATCATGCATATGCGCGGCGGCGTCGAACTGCCGGTTGTCGCCAATGTGTCGTTTTCGCTGACAGCCGGCTCCTGCGCGGTGCTTGGCGGCCCGTCAGGGGTGGGCAAGAGCTCGATCCTGAAGATGCTCTACGGCAATTACGGCACCGACAGCGGCCAGATCCTGGTCAGCCATCACGGCCGTCACATCGATGTCGCCAGCGCCGATCCGCGCCTGGTGCTGGAGATCCGGCGCGACACCATCGGCTATGTCAGCCAGTTTTTGCGGGCGGTGCCGCGCGTGTCGGCACTCGATGTGGCGGCGGAACCGCTGTTGATCCGCGGCGTCGAGCGCGAGGTGGCGCGCCAGCGGGCGGCCGATCTGTTTGCCGAACTGAATCTGCCGGAAAAACTCTGGTCGCTGCCGCCGGCGACCTTTTCCGGCGGCGAACAGCAGCGCGTCAACATTGCCCGCGGCTTCATCACCGATCACCCGATCCTGCTGCTCGATGAACCGACGGCGTCGCTGGACGCCGCCAACCGCGAAGTGGTGATCGATCTGATCGCCCGCAAGAAGGCCGATGGCGCAGCACTGCTGGGCATTTTCCACGACCAGGACGTGCGCAATGCAGTGGCCGATCACATCATCGATGTAGCGGCATTTGCCGCCGGAAAGTCGGCGGCATGACCAAGCTGTCGGAAACACCGCTGGTGCATCCCACGGCGAAAATCGTGGAGTCCACGCTGGGTCGCTACACCGAAGTCGGCGCCCATAGCACGGTGTCGCATTCGACGATTGGCGATTATTCCTATTGCGTCGAGAACACCCAGATTGCCTATGCGACCATCGGCAAGTTCGCCAATATCGCCAGCCATGTCCGGATCTATGCCAGCATGCATCCGATGCAGCGCGCCTCGCAGCATCATTTTTCCTACCGCTCATCCTGGTATTTCGACGGCGAGAGCGACGACCCCGAATTTTTCGACTGGCGCGCCGGGCAGGGGATTTCGATCGGCCACGACACCTGGATCGGACATGGCGCAGTGGTGATGCCTGGCGTGAGCATCGGCAACGGCGCCATCATCGGCTCCAATGCGGTGGTCACAAAAGACGTCGCCGATTTCGCCATTGCCGTCGGCGTGCCGGCACGGACCATCCGGCAGCGTTTCTCGGACGATATCTCCGGCCGGCTTGACGCGCTGGCCTGGTGGGACTGGGAGCACGAACGGCTGCATGCGGCGCTCAAGGATTTCCGCGCGCTGCCGGTCGAGGCGTTTATCGAGAAGTATGAGGGCTAGGGTTCGCCCTGCCAGCGCTCCTCGAAAATCAGATCCTCAAGGGACAGTCTGCGGTTCCAGCCCTTGACCTCAAGTTCCGGCCGCTCATAGAGCTCGTCGACATAACCCAGGCAGAGATAGGCGACGATCTCGATCCGGTCCGGAATGCCGAGAATGGATTTGAGATCGGCGTCGCGAAAGATGCTTACCCATCCCATGCCGATGCCCTCGGCACGCGCGGCGAGCCACAGGTTCTGCACCGCGCAGACGGTGCTGTAGAGATCCATGTTGGAATTGTGGGTCTTGCCCAGAATGATCTTTCCGCCGCGGGTGCGGTCGCAGGTCACGCAGATGTTGAGCGGCGCCTTGCGGATGCCTTCAAGCTTGAGCGCGGCGTATTCGGACCGCTTGTGCTCGGGAAACATTGCGGCGGCTTCGTCATTGGCCTTGCCAAAGGCATGGGCGATGCGCTCGCGCACGGCCTGGTCCCGTATGGTGATGAAATTCCACGGCTGCATGAAACCGACAGACGGCGCATTGTGGGCAGCATTCAGCAACCGTCGGGTGACGTCTCCGGGTATGGGGTCGGGCAGAAACTGGTCGCGCACATCGCGGCGGGTGAAGATGGCCTTGTAGACGGCGTCGCGTTCAGCCGCCAGAAACGGCTCTGCTGCACGCAGCATGGATGTCTTCGGCATTGTTTGATCCCCCAACAATCCGTGAACACCCCGCAGCGCTGTCCGTGCGCTGAAAGGCTATGACATCTGGCCGGTCTTCTGACTTCGGATCATCTGGCCGGCGCGCCTTCCCGGGGCTTTCCCAGTGGCCTGTCGCGCGGACCATCCCCTTTACAGCGTTGGGCACGTTCCGGATTTTCACCGAATTCCCGATTCTCCCGCATCAGCGGGCACCAGACCTGCGCATAGGGCCACGGCGGAGACGGGAGCGCAAGCCCGTAAACGGCACAAATGCTGGCAGCTGACCCATTTGGAAGCGGGCTTGTGGGGAGTAACAAATCTGACATCAAACCGACATTGCCGCTTCACATGGCTGGGCTAGTCCAGTCCTCGAAAGTCACACGATCAACCGTGACCCCAGAGGAGCCAGTCCATGCTTGAATTGACCGACGTGACCCGACGCTTTGGCGCCAACATCGCTGTTGATTGCGTATCGTTGTCGATCCCGGAAGGGCAGATGGTCGGTATTATCGGTCGGTCCGGGGCGGGCAAATCGACATTGCTTCGGATGATCAACCGCTTGACCCCGACAAGCAGCGGCGAGATCCGATTTGAGGGCAAAACCGTGTCCGGGCTCGGCGGCGCGGACCTGCGCAACTGGCAGCGCGACTGCGCCATGATCTTTCAGCAGTTCAATCTGGTGCCGCGGCTGGATGTGCTGACCAATGTGCTGCTTGGCCGCCTTAACCACCGCTCGACGATCCTCAACATCCTCAATATCTTTACCATCGAGGAGCGCGCCAGCGCTCTTGCTGCCCTTGAGCGGCTCGGCATTGCCCAGACCGCATTGCAGATGGCGGGCACCCTGTCGGGCGGACAGCAGCAGCGTGTCGCCATAGCGCGAGCGCTGATGCAGTCGCCATCGATGGTTCTGGCCGACGAGCCGATCGCCTCGCTCGACCCGCTCAATGCGCAGATCGTTATGGATGCGCTCAGGGACATCAACGAGCGTGAAGGCATCACCGTGATCACCAATCTGCACACGCTCGACACCGCGCGCGCCTATTGCGAGCGGGTGATCGGCATGGCCGGCGGCAAGGTGGTGTTTGACGACTCGCCGACGGAGCTCACCACCAGCGCCGTGCGGATGATCTATGGCGCTTCCGGCGACGGCACCGAGATCTCCGAGAGCATCACCTCGACATCGATTTCCGCCGACCGCCCCGTGGTGCCGGTCAGGCCCAAATCCACCGGTCCGCTGCAGCCGGCGTTGAGCGCCAATACTGCAGTCGCCGGGGTCGCCTTGCCCGCGTGACAGGCCATACCCGACAAACAGCCGGCATCCCGCCGGATCTCACCAGGAGCAGATCAATGTTCAAGAAAGCCCTTCTCGCCGCGGCCTCGATTGCCGCTGTCACTGCCGCCCAGCCGGCCGCTGCCGAAGACCTCAAGGATTTCCGCATCGGTATCATCGGTGGCGAAAACGAAGCCGACCGGCTGCGCAATTTCCAGTGCATGTCAGACAAATTGCCGGAAGTTCTCGGCGTTGAAAAAGTCTCGCTGTTTCCGGCTGCCGATTATGACGGCGTGATTCAGGGCCTGCTTGGCGGCACGCTCGATTATGCGGAGCTCGGCGCTTCGGGCTATGCCAAGGTCTATCTCGAGGACCCCAAGGCGGTCGAGCCGATCCTGACCACCATCCAGACCGATGGCGCCACCGGCTATTACTCGGTCATGGTCGCGCGCAAGGATTCGGGCATCACCACGCTGGCTGACCTCAAGGGCAAGAAGCTCGGTTTTGCCGATCCGGATTCCACCTCCGGTTACCTGGTTCCCTCGGTGACCCTGCCTGCCGCCATCGGTGCGCCGATTGCCGAGTTTTTCGGTGAAACCGGCTTCGGCGGCGGTCACGAGAACCTGGTTCTCGAAGTGGTCAAGGGCAATTTCGATGCCGGCACCACCTGGGCTTCCGGCGTTGGCGAGTTCAAGGACGGCTACACCTCGGGCAATCTGAAGAAGATGGTCGACAAGGGTATCGTCGACATGGGTGACCTGGTCCAGGTCTGGCAGTCGCCGCTGATCCCGAACGGCCCGATCGTGGTTCGCACATCGATGGACACCGACATGAAGGCCAAGTTCAAGGATTTCATGATGGCCCTGCCGGAAAGCGATCCGGAATGCTTCTCGGCGATCCAGGGCGGCGACTACAAGGGCTTCACCGAAGTTGACGCCAGCTTCTATCAGGCGATCATCGACGCGCGCCGCGCCAAGATCGGCTCGTAAGCTTCACACCCACCGAACAACCGCGGTTCCTGCCAAAGGGGCCGCGGTTTGCCCTGTCGAGACAGGAATTCTCCATGACCACGCCGCGACATTCCCACATGGTTGCCGAGACCGAACGGCATTGGCAGGCGCTGGCCCGTCAGCGCCGGATCTATACCGGCCTGGGCCTTGCGCTTCTACTGCTGGCGCTGGCCGGGTCGCTGTGGTTTGCCAACGAGACCAATGCCGGCAAGTTCTGGGACCGGCTGCCGCATCTGTTCGACTTTTTCGGCGACCTGATCCCGCGCGACGGCTGGGAGATCTGGCGCGCGATGTTCGATCTCAAGAGCCCCTATGACGACGGCTCGCTGAAATATGACTATCCGGTCGGCCGGGTCTGGCTGACCGAGAGCCTTTACGTGCCCGAATATGTCTACAAGATGATCGAGACCATCAACATCGCCATCGTCTCCACCATCATCGGCTTCGTCTTCGGCTTCCTGTTGTGCTTTCTGGCCGCAGCCAATTTGACGGCGAGGGGCTGGCTGCGTGGCTTCGTGCGGCGGTTTCTGGAGATCCTGCGCGCCTTCCCCGAAATCGTCATTGCCGGTTTTTTTGCCGCGATCCTGTCGCTGGGGCCGGTGCCGGCGATCATCGCCGTGGCGATCCACACCATCGGTTCGCTCGGCAAGATGTTCTTCGAGGTGGTCGAGAACGCCGACATGAAGGCGGATGAGGGCTTGCGCGCCGTGGGCGGCAACTGGGTCGAGCGGGTGCGCTTCGGCATGGTGCCGCAGGTGCTGCCCAATTTCCTGAGCTACACCTTGATGCGGCTGGAAATCAATGTGCGCGCCTCGACCATCATCGGCGCAGTTGGCGGTGGCGGCATCGGCGAAGCCTTGCGCCTGTCGATCAGCCGCGGCCACGAGGCCAAGATCATCGCCATCGTGCTGCTGCTTCTGGCTACGGTCATTGCCGTGGACCAGTTTTCCGCCTGGCTGCGCAAACGCGTGGCGGGTGAACAATTCTTCGCCAGTGCCCGTAAAGGAGCCCTGTTATGACCGCGATGACCGCAGATCGGCTTGCCGACATCGTCGAGCGCTATCCGGACGTGTTCCACCGGTCGTGCCTGGCCCGTTACAGCAAGCTTCTGATCGCCGCCGGGGTCGGTCTCTATCTGGTCTTTGCCTGGAACCTGTTTACCATCGGGCAGGTGATGCAGCGCGGCAGCTGGGATATCGCCGGCAGCTATCTGGCGGACTGGGTGTCCTATGAAGTGCGGCCCGATATAGGCTATCACGACGGCTATCTCGATGTGGAATTCCCGCGGTTTTCGCCGCTCGGTTCCGATCCGAAGCCCGACTGGCTGGTAACAGACCTTGCGGAAGTGACGGTGCAGGCCGAGGCCAGAGCCGCGGCATCCGCTGCATCAACGCCGGCAGCCTCCGGGTTCCTGGTTCCCGGAGCCAAGGGCACGGCCACCGGTTTCATGGCGCCGGGGGCGGCAACAGGCGGTGCGACGGTAGAACAACAACCGGACGCCGTCGCAAGCGCTGAACGCAAAATACTGCCGGTGCGCGCCGTGGTCGACATGGGCTCGGGCAGCGTTGCGGTTGAGCCCTACCGGGTACTGCTGAATCGCGGCAGCGAAAGTCTTCTCATCAATATTGGATCCGATGGTGTTGTCCGCGCCGAGGGCGAATTGCCTGACTGGGCGGTTCAGCGCCGCCCCGGCGAAAAGATCATCGCCAGTTTCGGCCTTGATGGCCGGGTCGAAGTCGAAGATGACGAGGTCAAGATCCGGCAGCGCTTTTTGGGCTGGGAGAATTTTGTCTTCGACCCCTCGTCAGCCTTCTGGAACCGCGGCTTTGGCGATGTCATGGCGGCGATCCTCTGGGGCGAGCGGATCAAATCCGGGCAATCGAATCTGTCACTGGCCGTCGACAATTTTCTCTACAATGCCGAATGGCAGCATGCCGATGTGTTCATCAAGCTGGGGCAGACAATCGTCATGGCCTTTGTCGGCACCCTGTTTGCCACCGCGATCGCCTTTCCGCTGTCCTTCATGGCGGCGCGCAACATCACGCCGAGTTTCCTGACCAACCAGGTGACCAAGCGGCTGTTTGACTTCCTGCGCTCGGTCGACATGCTGATCTGGGCGCTGTTTTTCACCCGCGCCTTCGGGCCGGGGCCGCTGGCCGGTATTTCCGCCATTTTCTTCACCGACACCGGAACGCTGGGAAAACTCTATTCCGAGGCGCTGGAGAATATCGACGAGAAGCAACGTGAGGGTGTACGCTCCCTGGGTGCTAATCCGGTTCTGGTGCAGCGTTTTGGCGTGGTGCCACAGGTTTTGCCTGTGTTTGTCAGCCAGTCGCTGTATTTCTGGGAATCAAACACCCGCTCGGCGACGATCATCGGGGCGGTTGGCGCCGGCGGCATCGGCCTCAAATTGTGGGAGGCGATGCGCACCAATGCGGACTGGGAAAATGTTGCCTATATGGTGCTGCTGATCCTGGTGGTGGTGTATGTTTTTGACACGATATCCGCGCGCCTGCGCGGGTTGCTGATCGGCAGGGGACAGGCTTGATGCGCTATGCATTCTATTTTTCTCCCGGTCCCGGCGAAGTGCTCGCGGATCTGGGCGCCAGCTGGATCGGGCGCGATGTGGCCACCGGCAGGGCGGTCGATCACCCGGACCTCGGCGGCGTGGGAGCGGGCGAACTGGCGTCGATCACCGGTCCGGCTCGGCGCTACGGTTTCCACGCGACGCTGAAAGCACCGTTTCGACTGGCCAAAGGCATGAGCGAGGCGGATCTGATTGATGCGCTCGAGGTCTTTGCGGACACGGCCGCGGCCTTCGAGATCCCGTCGCTGGTTGTCGGCAATCTCGACGGGTTCCTGGCCCTTGTGCCGGGCGGTCCGGTTGCTGAGCTCAACCTTTTTGCCAATTCCGTCGTCGAGGCCTTCGAGCCGTTGCGCGCGCCCTTGTCGGAGCGCGACATCGAGCGGCGCAATCCCGATTCGCTGTCCTCGGTCGAGCTGAAGAACCTGCTGCGCTGGGGCTACCCTTACGTGTTTGACCGTTTCCGCTTTCACATGACCCTGACCACACGCCTGGCCGCGACCGACATTTTTCGCGTGAAAGCGGCGGCGGAAGCGCATTTTGCCCCGATCCTGTCCCGGCCGGTTCCGGTCAGCGCTCTGTCGCTGTTTGTCGAGCCCGAACCGGGCGCGCCCTTTGAGTTTCACAGCCGGACACCGCTGGTGTCGGGCCCATTGAGAAAGACTGCCTGAATGCGCACCGAAACAGTTTTCACCAATGCCCGCCTGGTGCTGGAAGACCGGGTGATCTCCGGGAGCATTGTCTTGCGCGACGGGGTCATTGCCGACATCTCCGAAGGCAATGCGGCCGGCGGCATCGACATGGAGGGCGACTATGTCATCCCCGGTCTGGTCGAGCTGCACACCGACCATCTCGAGGCGCATTACACGCCACGGCCCGGCGTGCGCTGGAACGCGATTTCTGCAATCCAGTCGCATGACGCGCAGATCGCGTCGTCGGGCATTACCACGGTGTTTGACTGCCTGCGGCTGGGATCGGATGCCGGTGACGGTTTCGAGGTGGGCGAAATGCGGGCGATTGCCGATGCCCTGGCCGAAGCGCGGGCGGAAAACCGCTTGCGCGCCGATCACCTCATTCACCTGCGCTGCGAGGTGTCTGCGGCAGATGTGCTGGATCATTTTGCCGATTTCCTGACCGATTCCCGGGTCCGGCTCGCCTCGCTGATGGATCACGCGCCCGGCCAGCGCCAGTTTCAGACCCTTGAGCAATATGCGGTCTACCACAAGGTCAAGCGCGGATTGACCGACGAGGCGTTCAATATCTTCGTCGCCCGGCGGCAGGCGGCCTCCGCGCAATATTCCGACAGGCACCGCAAGGTCCTGTCCAACGCTTGCGCAGAACGGGGCATCACCGTAGCCAGTCATGATGACGCCACCCTGGATCATGTCACCGAGGCGGTCGGCTTTGGCGTCAAGCTGGCTGAGTTTCCGACCAGTCTGGAGGCGGCAAAGGCATCGCACAAGGCCGGCATGAGCGTGCTGATGGGCGCACCCAATGTGGTGCGCGGCGGCTCGCATTCCGGCAATATCGCCGCGACCGATCTTGCCCGGGCCGGCGTGCTGGACGTGCTGTCGTCGGACTATATCCCCTTCAGCCTGATTCAGGCCCCCTTCGTTCTGGCTGACGAGATCGAGGATCTCGATCTGGCCACGGCGATCCGGCTGGTCACCTCGACACCGGCCAGAACCGTTGGACTGGATGACCGCGGCAGCCTGACGCCCGGAAAGCGCGCCGATCTGGTGCGGGTGCGCCGCGACAGCGGCATTCCGGTCGTCCGCTCGGTCTGGCGCCGGGGCGAGCGGGTGGCGTGATGGCAATCGAGACATGGGCGGATACTGCGCAGCCGCCCGGCGGCGCGTTCATCGTGCTGCTCGGGCCGAGCGGCTCGGGCAAGGACACGTTGATTTCGCATGCGCGGCGCGAGCTGTCGGGCTCCTCCGATGTCCTGTTCGTGAGGCGGGTGATCACGCGGCCGGCGGATGCCGGGAATGAAGATCACATCGCCATGACCGATGCCGAATTCGATGCCGCCATGGATGACGGGCAGTTTTCGCTGACCTGGGCGGCGAACGGGCTGCGCTACGGGTTGCCGCGCAGCGTCGAGGCACATCTGGCCGCGGGCAGGGTGGCGGTCGCAAATGGCTCCCGCGGCGCCTGGGATGTGATCTGCAGGGTGTTTCCCACCGCGATGGCTGTGGAGATCAAGGTGGAGCCGGAGGCTTTGGCCAGACGGCTGCAGGCCAGGGGCAGGGAAAGCGCCAGCGAGATTGAAGCGCGGCTGCAGCGCGCGTCGGACCTCACCGACAGGCTTGAGGCCGACATCATCATCGACAATTCCGGACAGGTTGAAGCCGCGGGTGCTGAACTGACCGATTACATCCGGCAGGCCCGCACCGGCAGTATCAGCGGCTAGCGGCCGGATCCTGTTCGGCATCATCCTCTTCAATGTCCGGCCCGCCATCAAGCCGATGCTTGATCGCCAGTGCGTAGATCACATTGAGAACATTGCGATCCTCGACATGCGGGTCGCTCAGCGCCAGGAGAGAGGCGCGGACCAGCCGTTTGCTGGTGGCCTTGGGGCAATTGGCGAAGACATAGTCGTGCAGTTGCACATCCGACAGGCCGAGATAGGCTCCTTCGATCAGCGTGTCATAAACCTTGCGGGTCTTTTTGCCGGGCATTCGCGCGTTCTCGCTGTTTCCTGATATTCAAGTCGCACCCTGATTGTTAGTGATGTCCGGTGTCACAAACAACCGCGGCCGGGATGATGGAGTTCCGGAAACGAATGCTGTCATCGCGCGGCAACACAACGGGGCTAATCACACAGGGACCGGCATGGAGGCCATGATGAAACTTGTGCATATTTCCGACATTCACATCAATGCCGCGCCGATCCTCGGACTTGATTCCATTGCCAATTTCAAGAAATGCCTGGCCCATGTCGAAGCCAATGACCACGACGCCGACCTGGTGGTGATCACCGGTGACCTGACCCATTACGGCCAGGAAGACAGCTACCGGGAGCTTGTCGGCATCCTTGACGCCAGTTCGCTCAAGGGCCGTCTGGAACCAAGGCTGATGATCGGCAACCACGACAACCGCGAGACATTCGCCTCGGTATTCGCGCAGACCAGGCGCGATGAAAACGGCTTCATTCAATGGACCGAGGACACGCCCGCAGGCCTGTTTGTCTATATGGACACAGTCGATGCCGGCCGGCATGGCGGGCTTTATTGCGACAAGCGGATGGCCTGGCTCAAGCGCGTGCTGGATGAGGCGCGGGCCAAGGGCCAGACAGCCTATCTGTTCATGCATCACAACCCGGTGCGGGTGCATGTCGCCAATGCGGATGTGATCGGCATTCTCAACGAGAAGGAACTGCAAGCCCTGCTCAGGGACTATTCCGACACGATCGGCCACATGTTTTTCGGTCATTGCCACTACACGCTGAGCGGCGCTGTCTGCGGCATTTCCTATTCGGCGCCGCGCTCGACCAACCACAGCTGCTGGCCGGATTTCGCGGGCGAGGCCAACCGGATGGGCTATGGCGATCTGGCGCCCAACTACAATGTCTGTTTCCTGGAGGACGAAAATGTGGTGGTGCACACGATCGACTTTCTGGATGCCGACAAGGTTCAGTGGCGCATTGATTGAAACGCCAGCTTCATGCCGGGCGATGCGGCCCGAAATGGAGCTTCCGGCGCCGCTGCCGGAGCCGCAATTGACCATCGACACGGCCTGAAAATTATGGTCCCGTTGGTGAACTGGCGGTTCGCCCGAGACGAGGAGGGGCGCGCCTGCCGGAGATGATGGCCGCTGTCGCCGGTCGCGGACCGCGGCGGTGCCGGCAAGCGGGAGCAGGACAAAAATGGACAGTTGCGATGTGATCGTGGTGGGGGGAGGCCTGGCCGGACTGGTGGCGGCGAACGAGCTTGCCGATCGCGGCAAGCAGGTCATCCTCCTCGATCAGGAGGCGGAGAATTCGCTTGGCGGGCAGGCGTTCTGGTCACTGGGGGGGCTGTTTCTGGTCGATACGCCCGAACAGCGGCGGATGGGCATCAGGGACAGCCGCGAACTGGCCTTGAACGACTGGATGGGCTCGGCGCAGTTTGACCGCAAGGAAGATTTCTGGCCGCGCAAATGGGCCGAGGCCTATGTCGATTTTGCCGCCGGCGAAATGCGGCCCTGGCTTCACAGCATGGGCATGCGCTGGTTTCCGATTGTCGGATGGGCGGAGCGCGGCGGCGGCTTTGCCGATGGCCACGGCAATTCGGTGCCGCGTTTCCATGTCACCTGGGGCGTTGGTCCCGGCACGCTGGCGCCATTTGAAAGCCGTGTCCGGGCACATGTCAAAGCCGGACGGATCGAACTCAGGTTCCGGCACCGCTGCTCCCACATCATCACAGAAAACAGCATCGTCAAAGGGGTGTCCGGGGAGGTTCTGGTCGAGGACATCAAGGACCGCGGCCAATCGACCAGCCGCGAGATCACCGGCGCCTTCGAGCTGAGGGCACCAAGCGTGCTGGTGACCTCGGGCGGCATCGGCGGCAATTTCGACCTGGTGCGCAAGGCGTGGCCGCGAGACCGGCTGGGCGAACCGCCGCGCGAGATGATCGCCGGGGTGCCGGCCCATGTCGATGGCCGGATGATCGCCATCACCGAAGCCGCCGGTGGACGGGTGATCAATGCCGACCGGATGTGGCACTACACCGAGGGCGTGAAGAACTGGGATCCGATCTGGCCCGATCACGGTATTCGGATTTTGCCGGGTCCATCATCGATGTGGTTTGATGCCGAGGGCAACAGGCTCAAGCCGCCATGCCTGCCGGGCTTTGACACGCTGTCGACACTGCGCGAGATTCTGTCCACAAGCCATGATTATTCCTGGTTTGTGATGACCCAGAAGATCCTGAAGAAGGAAGTGGCGCTGTCGGGCTCGGAGCAGAACCCGGATTTTGCCGCCAGGAGCTGGGGCCAGGTGATCCGGCAGCGCCTGTTGAACAAGCAGGCGACGCCGGCGGTCGAGGCCTTCAAGAGCCACGGCGAAGGCTTCATTGTTGCCAATAGCTTGGAGGAGCTGGTTGACGGCATGAATCAGAAGGGCGGCGGTCTGATCGATCTTGAAAAACTGCGCGCCCAGATCGTGGCGCGCGACAGCCAGATCGACAATCCGTTTACCAAGGACGCGCAGTTGATGGCCGTGCATGCGGCGCGCAACTATCGCGGCGACCGTCTGATGCGCACCGCCAAGCCGCACCGGTTGCTCGATCCTGCAAACGGGCCGCTGATCGCCATCAAGCTGCACATTCTCACCCGCAAGACGCTGGGCGGTTTCGAGACCGATCTGAATGGCCAGGTTCTCAACGCGCAGGGCGAAAGGATCGAGGGGCTGTTTGCCGCAGGCGAGGTCAGCGGCTTCGGCGGTGGCGGTTATCATGGCTACAACGCGCTTGAAGGCAGCTTTCTCGGCGGCTGCATCTTCTCGGGCCGGCAGGCCGGTCGCGGCGATGCCATCGCCTGAGCGATTAGACCGGCTGACGGCTTGACCAGGGCGGTGCTGACCTGACATCAGAATGTGCCGGGCATGGTCTGTGAGATTGTCGCTGCGGAGCGAACCAGGGAGACAGGCCATGGCGTCCTTCATGCCGGAGATACAAACGGATTTTCCGCGCGAGATTATCGAGATTGCCGATCAGCCGATCGTCATGCCGGACGGCTGCCGGTTGTCGGCGCGGGTCTGGATGCCGAAGGATGCGGAAGACCATCCGGTTCCGCTGATCCTCGAGCATCTGCCCTATCGCAAGCGCGACGGCACCATTGTCCGCGACAGTCTCACCCATCCCTGGATGGCGGGGCAGGGCTATGCCTGTGTCCGGGTCGACATGCGCGGCAATGGCGATTCCGAAGGCCTGATGGCGGATGAATACACTGCGCAGGAATTGCAGGACGCCTGCGATGTGATTGCATGGGCTGTGGCCCAGCCCTGGTGTTCAGGCACTGCGGGCATGATGGGGATTTCCTGGGGTGGGTTCAATTCGTTGCAGGTCGCAGCACTCAGGCCGCCGGCGCTGAAGGCGATCATCACCATCTGCTCCACCGTCGACCGCTTTGCGGATGACATCCATTTGAAGGGCGGCTGCCTGCTGGGCGAGAATTTCGGCTGGGCGGCAAATATGCTGTCCTATTCGTCACGGCCGCCGGATCCGCTGCTCATCGGACCGGGCTGGCGCGAATTGTGGCTCAACCGGCTCGAACATATGCCGTTCCTGGCGCGCGAGTGGATTTCCCGGCAGGCGCGCGACGATTACTGGAAGCATGGCTCCGTCTGCGAGGATTTTGGCGCCATCGAGGCTGCGGTGCTGTCGATCGGCGGTTGGCATGACGGTTATCGCAACACGATTTCGCATCTGGTCGAAAACATCGAGGCGCCGGTCAAGGGCATCGTCGGGCCGTGGATCCATAAATATCCGCATTATGCCGGCCCCGAGCCGCGCATCGGATTCCTGCAGGAAGCCAAACGCTGGTGGGACCATTGGCTCAAGGGCGCCGACAATGGTGCCGAGAGCCTGCCGGCCTATAGGGCCTGGCTGATGGACAGCATTAAGCCGCAGCGTTGGGTGGATGAACGCCCCGGGCGCTGGATTGCCGAGAGCGAGTGGCCGTCGCCGGACAGTGACGAGCTGGTTCTGAAACTGGGAGACGGCTCGCTCGGCGAGGCGGAGCTGACAACAGCGGTGCCGGTCAACACTCCGAATGATTGCGGCAGTCAGGCCGGCGAATATTTTCCCTTTGCCTACGGGCCGGAATTGCCAGACGAGCAGACACCGGATGATCTGCGGTCCGCCTGTTTTGATGGTGAGGTCCTCACTGAAACGCTGGATATTGTCGGTGCGCCAAAGCTGGCGCTGACGCTGCACTCGGACAAGCCAATGGCGCAACTGGTGGTGCGGCTGTGTGATCTGCGTCCGGACGGCACTTCGGCACTGATCACGATGGGCGTGCTCAACCTGACCCACAGCAAGTCTAGCGAGCAGCCGGAACTGCTGACGCCCGGAGAGGTGTTTGACACCACGGTGGTGCTTGACCAGATCGCCTATCGCATTCCGGCGGGGCATCGCTTGCGGATTGCGGTGTCGACGGCCTGCTGGCCGTTCATCTGGCCCACGCCGGAACGCGCCACGGTGACGCTTGAAGCGGGAAAACTGGCGCTTCCGTTGCGAACGGTGATTGCCGATGCGGATGAGTGCAGCTTTGAAAAGCCGGTCGGGGCGACGCCCTGGCAGCACGAGAATTTGAGACCGTCCGCCTCTACGCGGCAGAGCGAGACAGATCCGGCGACCGGCGTGGTGACGACGACCATATTCAATGATGCGGGCGAGAACCGTGATTCCGACCATGGCCTGGTATCCGGCAGCACCACCCATGAGACCTGGTCGATCCATCCCGATGATCCGCTCTCGGCGACATCACATATCCGCTGGGAGCAGACCATCGGCCGCGATCACTGGCAAACTGCCACCGTTGCGGAGATGAAGATGCGCTGTGACAGGGACTGGTTCTACATTACCGGAAAACTGGTGGCGACGGAGAATGGCGAGGTGATGTTCGACAAGGACTGGGACGAAAAGATTGCGCGTCGTTTCGTCTAAAGCCAGAGCAGCAACACTCCCTGATCATAAGGCAAAACCTTAATAGGGCCAGTCGCCGGCGCCCAGCGATTTTATGCCCCTGACCATCCGGGCAAAGCTGTCGCGAGCGCGGGTGACCGAATGGCGCGCGCGCAGATAGCCGTGAACAAGGCCTTTCTCTTCAAAACAGACGGCGTTGCCGCCGGCTTTCGTGAGGCGGGCGCAATAGTCCGGGCCATCGCCCGACAGCGGATCGCATTCGGCGGTGAAAACAAGTGTCGGCGGCAGGCCGGCAAATTCTGTCGCGGCGAGCGGCGTGAACGCCGGATCATCGACCGGTGAGCGGCCGCCCGAGCGCAGATTGTCGTAATAGATCATGTCTTCGGTGGTCAGCATCGGCGCATGGGCGTGGCTGACAAATGAGCCCTTGGTGGTTTCGGCGCCCAGCGCAGGGTAGATCAACACCTGTCCTGCCGGGGCCCACGCTTCGCCGCGTGTTGCCCAGGCAACCGCGGCCGCCAGATTGCCGCCGGCGCTGTCGCCGCTCAGGACCACCGGGAGATCATAAGTCTCCGCGACATGGCGGAAGGCTGCCAGCGCATCGTCGAACTGGGCCGGATGCAGGTGTTCGGGGGCCAGGCGGTAATCCACCGCGATGACCGCATAGCCGGTTCCGTCGCAGATCTCCGCGCAGATGCTGTCATGGCTGTCGAGCCCACCAAGGACGAAGCCGCCGCCATGCAGATAGAGCACGCAGGCCTGGGGCTTGCCGGATGCGGGCATGTATTCGCGCAGCGGAATGGGAGCGGCGGGTCCGGGGATGGAATAATCCCTGACGCTCACGCCCGAGGGCCGGCCGGCGTCAAATGCCTTGCACAAATCATCATAGACGCGGCGCTGGCCGGCATGGTCGAGACTGGTTGCATCCTCGGGGTAGAACGCCACCGAGATGTCGATGAATCTCCATGTTTCGTCGTCGAGCAGCGTGTCATAGGGCGAGGGGCGCAATGGGAATTCCTTGGAGATCCAGGTGTTGGTGTTGACGCCCATGCAAGCGCGGGGCACAGCTTGAGTCAAACCGGAAACACATCATGACATGGAAATTGAGCAAAACCATCAAAGCCATCCTGTTCGACAAGGATGGCACACTGATCGATTTCGACAAGACCTGGGCTGCGACCAACCGCAAGGGCGCCCTGATCGCCGCTGACGGCGACCCGCAACTGGCCGACATCCTGCTCGATGCCTGCGGCATGGACCCGCAGACCGGCAAGACCCGGGCCGACAGCATGTTTGCTGCAGCCAATGCCCGCGAGATCGCCGCGCATATGGTGACCCATGGCAGCCCACTCGCGCATGGTGATCTGCTTGGCCGGCTCGATCAGATCTTTATCGACGGCGCGGAACAGCCTTGGCCGATTTGTGATCTGGACAGCCTGCTGGAGAGCCTCACCGGCGCTGGTTTGGCACTCGGCATCGCCTCAAGCGATGGTGAGGCCAGCATCCGCCGCACCGTCGAGGTGCTGGGCCTGTCACGCCATATCAGCTTTATCGCCGGCTATGACAGCGGCCATGGACCAAAGCCCGAGCCGGGCATGATCAATGCCTTTGCAGCGCATCTGGGAGTGAGCCCTGCGGAAATCGCCATGGTCGGCGACAATGGCCATGATCTGGAGATGGCCCGCGCTGCCGGCGCAGGTGCGGCAATCGGGGTGCTGTCGGGCACGGGCACGCGCCAGACGCTGGAGCCCCTGGCCGATGTGCTGATCGGGTCGGTGGCGGATCTGCCAGCTTTGCTGGCTGAGAGATAAGAGTCACCGATCCCTGCGCATCCAATTGGCTGCGCGGCGCTGCAGTGTGCTCAGGCGTCGCGTTTTTCCAAAAGATTGGTGAGCCAGTCGGGGTCCATTTCCGGCACCGAGGACAACAACAGCTTGGTGTAATCGGGGAAGGGCGGGGACAGGATCTCGCTTTTCAATCCCTGCTCGACAACCTTGCCCTCGAACATCACCACGATCTCGTCGGAAATCGCCTTCACCGTGGCGATGTCATGAGTGATGAACAGATAGGTGATGTCGTATTTCTTCTGCAGCCGCAGCAGCAATTGCAAAATGCCTTCCTGAACGATCTGGTCGAGCGCCGAGGTGACTTCATCGCAGATGATGATGTCGGGCCGGGCCGCCAGCGCACGGGCGATGCAGATGCGCTGTTTCTGGCCGCCGGAGAGTTCGGACGGCAGCCGGTCCATGAAGCTCTCGTCGAGCTCGATCATGTCGAGAAGCTCGAGGATGCGCTCCTCGCGCTCCTTGCCCTTGAGGCCGAGATAGAATTCGAGCGGCCGGCCGATGATGTCCTCAACCGTCTGGCGCGGGTTCATTGCCGTGTCCGCCATCTGGTAGATCATCTGGATGCGCTGCAACTGGTCTTTGCTGCGATCCCGCAGAGCGGGCGGCAGCGGCTCGCCATTGAAAGTGACGGTGCCGCTGAGCGGCGGCAACAGCCCGGTCATCACCCGAGCCGTGGTTGACTTGCCCGAGCCGGATTCGCCGACGACGGCGACGGTCCGGCCGCGCGGCAGCTTGATGGAGACATCGTGCAGCACCTTGAGCGGGCCGTAGGCGGCGTCGATATTGTCGATGGATAGGATGATATCCTCGCCCTTGACTTCGGGCTTTTCCAGCGCGCGCACGGACCAGAGCGACTTGGTATAGTCCTCCCTCGGCGCGCTCAGCATCTGCCGGGTCGGGGCCTCTTCGACTTCTTCGCCATAGCGCAGCACCTGAATGAAATCAGCCATCTGGGCCACGACTGCGAGGTCATGGGTGATGTAGATCGCGGCGGTGTTGAATTCCTCGACGATGTTGCGCATCGCCGCCAGCACTTCGACCTGGGTGGTAACATCAAGCGCCGTGGTCGGCTCGTCAAAGATGATCAGGTCAGGCCGCGGTGACATCGCCATGGCGGTCATCACCCGCTGCAGCTGTCCGCCGGAAACCTGGTGCGGATAGCGGTTGCCGATGGTTTCGGGATCAGGCAATTGCAGCGCCCGGAACAGCTCCACCGCATCGGCGCGCGATTCCGCGTCTGGCCGGATGCCGCGCCGCGTCGCGGCCTCGACGGTCTGGTCGATCAGCCGGTGGGCAGGGTTGAACGAGGCGGCGGCGGATTGCGCCACATAGGCGATGCGGGTTCCCCACAATTGCCGCTTTTCCCGGTCGCTGGCCTTGGCCAGATCGATGCCGTCGAACATGATCGAGCCGCCGGTGAGCTTGCAGCCGGGCTGGGTGTAGCCCATGGCGGCCTTGCCGAGGGTTGATTTGCCGGCGCCGGATTCCCCGATCAGCCCCATGATCTCGCCGCGGCGAAGCGTCAGGTCGACGCCCTTGATAATCGGATGCCACTGTTCGTCGGAATAGCCGTCGATGGTGATGCCGCGCATCTCCAGCAGGATGTCATTGTTGGCCTCAGCGGCGGTTCCGGAAGTGTCGGTCATTCGCGAAGCCCGCTTGTTTTCTGGAGGAACCAGTCAACGATGAAGTTCACCGCGACGGTCAGCAGCGCAATCGCCGCAGCCGGCAGCAGGGGAGTGATCGCTGCGGTCATGTCATATTTGGCGAACTGGATCAGCGAAGCGTTGGCGCGCACCATCGAGCCCCAGTCAGCGGTTGGCGGCTGGATGCCGACGCCGAGGAAGGACAGCGCCGCAATGGTCAGGAACACGAAGCAGAACCGCAGCCCGAATTCGGCCACCAGCGGCGGCATGATGTTGGGCAGGATTTCCCGGCGCATGATCCAGCCAAGGCCTTCGCCCCGCAGCTTGGCGGCCTCGACATAGTCCATCACCGCAACATTGACCGCGACAGCGCGGGTAAGCCGGAAGACGCGGGTTGAATCGAGCACGGCGATGATGATGATCAGGCTGGTGATGGTCGATCCGAAGATCGACAGCAGCATCAGCGCGAAGATCAGGCTGGGAATGGCCATCAGCACATCGACAAAGCGGCTCAGCGCCTGGTCGAGCCAGCGGCGGTTGATGGCCGCCACCAGGCCCAGTCCGCCGCCAATGAGGAAGGACAGGAAGGTTGTCGCCAGCGCGATGCCCATGGTGTTGCGGGCGCCGTAGATCAGCCGGGTGAGCACATCGCGGCCGATCTGGTCGGTGCCGAAAAAGAACTCGTCGCTCCAGGGCGCGAAGGCCACAGAATGGATCTGGGCCTCGCCATAGGGCGCAAGCACATCTGCGAAGATTGCCACGAGGATGTAGAGCGAGACGACAATCATCCCGAACCAGGCGCTGGGCGGTGCCGATTTCAGCAGCAATCCAACCCGCTCCATGCGGCTTCGGCGTTTGCGGACGGCGCCGACTTCGGCAGCGGCGGCGTAGGTGTCTGGTTGCTCGCTCATCGGGGGTGCAACAATCGCGGGTTGGTGACGATGCCGATGATGTCGGCGGTCAGGTTCAGGAGAATGTAGGTCGCGGCAAAAATCAGCGCGCAGGCCTGGACAACCGGGATGTCGCGGCTGGTCACTGCATCAACCATCAGCTGGCCGATGCCGGGATAGACAAAGACCACTTCAACCACGACCACACCGACGACCAGATAGGCGAGGTTGAAGGCGATGACGGTGGCGATCGGCGCCCAGGCATTGGGCAGGGCATGTTTGAGGATGATCTCGGACCGCGAGGCGCCCTTGAGCCGGGCCATCTCGATATAGGGACTGGCGAGAAGATTGATGATGGCGGCGCGGGTCATGCGCATCATGTGCGCGACAATCACCAGCGTCAGGGTGAGCGCGGGAAGCGCCACCCGGTAGAGCCTTTCGCCCATCGCGGTGGAGGCATCGATATTGGCGAGCGAGGGAAACACCGGCCAGAGCGAGGCGAAGAACAGGATCAGGATATAGGCGACGAAGAATTCCGGCGTGGAAATCGTGGTCAGCGTCGCCGCGTTGACGATCCGGTCATAGGCGGTGTTGCGGTAAAGTGCTGCGGTCAGTCCCAGAAACAGCGCCAGAGGCACGGCGATGACCGCGGTCACGCCGGCGAGAAACAGGGTGTTCCACAGCCGCGGAATGACAAGATCGCTGACCTGGCGGGAGCGGTCCTGGCCGGAGGCGTTGCGGCCCGAAAACGAGGTCCCGAGATCGCCCTGCAGCACCGAGCCGACCCATTCGAAATAGCGGACCGGCGCGGATTTATCGAGGCCGAGCTCCTTGCGAAAGGCGGTGACGGTCTCTTCGGTCGCGGCCTGGCCGAGGACTGCCTCACTGAAGTCTCCAGGCAGCATTGAAATGGAACTGAAGATGATGGCTGAGACGACGAACAGCGTGGCAACGCCCATTCCCAGTCGTTTCAATATGGTCGACAGCACTGCGTTCAAACGCAAAATCCCCTTGGTTGGTCGGAGGTCTTTACGCCCCCTGTCCAGATCGGAAAGAGTGATGACACTCCGCCCGTCCGGAATCTGCGCATATTGTTGTCCAGTGCAGGGCCGTTGTAAACAGGCTGCCCGGATTATGAAGGTATAATGATATGAGCGGCACGCGCATGGCGTGCATGAGCTGTCATGCGCTCTCCTTCGGCATCACGATTGTCGCGGTTAAGTGCGTCTTTGCTCTACATTTTCCTGTTCTGATGGGGTATATCGGCAGGATCGCCGAGGCTTGTTCCGGCTGTTGACCATCTTGGTCGGCGGAACGGGACGGGAAAAACCTCAGCGGCGTCGCGCACGCGTCACGCCGCCAATCAAAAAATTCGGGAACCGAACGGAGACGTACCATGAGAGATGAGTATCTGAAAAAACAGGCACGCTGGCTCAGCGAAGGCCAGATCGGCCGCCGCCAGTTCATCACGTCTGCAATTGCTGCAGGCCTGGCCGTGCCAACAGCGCTTACGCTGGCAACCGACGTGCTTGCGGCAACACCCAAGAGCGGCGGCAAGCTGCGCTTCGGCTCTTCCTACGGTTCGACGACGGATGCGCTTGATCCGGGTACGTCGGAAAACGGAATGTCGCAGTCTATCAATTACGCCCGCGGCAACCATCTGACCGAAGTGGGCAAGGACGGGAAATTGATCCCGGAACTAGCTGCAGGCTACGAGCCGTCAAATGGCGCCAAGACCTGGGTGTTCGATCTGCGCAAGGGTGTGGAATTCCACGACGGCAAGACCATGACTGCCGACGATGTGATCGCAACATTCAACTACCACCGAGACGAGAATTCCAAGTCCGCTGCCAAGGGTCTGTTGTCCGCGATCAAGGAAATCAAGAAGGACGGCGACAACCGGGTGATCTTCGAACTTGAAGGCGGCAATGCCGATTTCCCGTATATTGTTTCCGATTATCACATCATGATCATGCCTTCTGTTGACGGCAAGATCGAAGACCCCAACAGCCCGATCGGCACCGGCGGTTATATCGTGGAAAGCTACGAGGCGGGCGTGCGCACCCTGATGAAGCGCAATCCCAACTTCTTCAAGGAAGGCCACGCGCATTTCGACGAAGTCGAATTCATCACGCTGGCCGACACGACCGCGCGGCAGAACGCCATCATGAATGGCGATGTCGATTTCATTGACAATGTCGATCCCAAGACAGTGTCACTGCTCGGCCGGGTTCCAATCCTCGAAATCCTGCAGACAACCGGCACACAGCATTACACATTCCCGATGCGGGTGAATGCTGCGCCTTTCGACAATTACGACCTGCGCATGGCACTGAAATACGCCATCAAGCGTCAGGAACTGGTCGACAAGATCCTGCTCGGCCACGGCGAAGCCGGCAACGACGTTCCGGTCAACGCTTCAATGCCGTTTTTCAACACCGAACTTCCGGTGCATGAATTCGACGCTGAAAAGGCTGCCGAACACTACAAGAAGTCGGGCCATTCCGGTGCAATCCAGCTTTCCGTTTCGGACGCTGCCTTCCCGGGCGCCGTCGATGCGGCTCAGCTGATCGCGGCCTCTGCCAAGGAAGCCGGGATCGAGATCGAACTGGTGCGCGAGCCGAGCGATGGTTACTGGTCCAACGTCTGGAACAAGAAGCCGTGGAGCGCCTGCTACTGGAGCGGACGCCCCACCCAGGACTGGATGTATGCATCAGCCTACACTGCAGACACCGAGTGGAATGATACCGCCTGGAAAACCGGCGAATCCGCAGACAAGTTCAACGATCTGGTGGTCATGGCGCGGTCGGAAACCGACGAAGACAAGCGCAAGGAACAGTATTGGGAAGCGCAGCGGCTGCTGCAGGACGATGGCGGCGCGATCGTCGGCATGTGGGCCAACTTCATCCATGCTCATTCCAAGACGCTTGCGCATGATGAACATGTTGCTGCCAACTGGCAGGCTGACGGTGGCAAGCTCGCCGAACGCTGGTGGTTCTCCTGATCCCAGGCTTTGATTGAAAATTCTTTGGGCCGCGGAGCAATCCGCGGCCCTTTTCGTTCAGCGCTGCGCCGGGCTGTTCAGACCGGCAGGCCGGTCGAGCGCCGGCACGGGGAATACGATGTCGTAGACCCAATTGAAGACGAATGCATAGGCCAGGTAGAAGACCGCAAACGAGACATCCATCAGGAAGGCCTGCAGCAGCGTCACACCGAGATGCCAGGCGATGAACGGCAGCAGGATCAGCAACAGGCCGCCTTCAAAAAGAAGGGCGTGGAAAATGCGCATCAGAAGAGTCTTGCGGACATGGCCGGCAAGCCGCAGCAGTGCATGGTCGAACAGCAGGTTGTAGAGATAGTTCCAGCCGGTGGCGATGGTGGCGCTGACAAGAGCGACCACCCCGATGTCTTCGAGCGGCATGGCGAACGCCCATGCGCCCAGTGGCGTGACGATGACCAGCGCAATGATTTCAAAACTCAGAGCGTGGCGGATTCTGTCTTTGGTGGTTCGCATGGAACGTCCCTCATCATTTTCGGGTCGTCCCGATCGTCTTTCCCGGATGGGGGAGGTCGTCCTCGCCTGATGCCTATTTATGGTCCCGGGGCCTGCGCGCAAGCCCCAATCTTGCCTCCGCGCTTCACGAAAGGGTGCGCAGCCTGGCGCCGCAGTCCTGCCGGCCCGCCACGGCCGGGTTTGCGGCGTAGGTTAAAAGCCGAGTCGAGCCAGTCGGTTGCGGCGGTTTGCGGATGATCTGATTCAGGCCTGATGGCCGCTTTCGCTTTGTCCGGCGAAGGAGCGGACGGTCTTGAGCGCGCCTTCGAGCTGGTCGCCCTTTTCGTCAGCCAGGGCTGCTTCGCGCAACAGCTTGCACCAGTGGGCGGCGTCGTCGCGGCCCGCAAGCAGCGCCACGCCATCCATCACCCGGTCGAATTTCGACAGACCACGCGTGTGCGTATCCGAATAGCCCTTGACCAGACGGCGGTTGCGCAGGGTTTCCACAGCCAGCGCGTAGTCGATCTTGCGATAGGTCATCACCAGCACGAGCCAGTCTTCCAGGTGCTGCTTTTCAATGGCGTGCCGCAGGGTGCCGCGGCGGTATTTGCGCAGCCCGCCGAGCACATAGAGCTGCGCAAACGGCAGCAGGCGATCGGTGCGCAAGCGGCGTCCGCGATTGAACAGCTTGTCGATCAGCCGCATGGCGCTCTGGCTTGCGGACAGCCGGCGGCCCAGCCGCGATGGCATCATGCCGACGATTTCCTCGGCACGCGGATGCATGAACTCGGTCAGCTTCATCTGCGCGCCGCTGGCCGGCTTCATCTCCGTCTGGATCCGGGCAAAACGGCTGCCGCGGGTCTTGAGATCGGCCACCCGGAAGACGTCATCATAGGCCATTGCCTTGGCGATGTATTTGGCGGCCTCAAGCGTCAGTTCATGGCCCTTGAAGGCATCGTCCTGCGCCAGCACGGTCTCGACCCGGTCGAGATATTCGCGGCCGTAATCGAGGTCCTGGAAATCGACCACGGCGCGCAGGCCGGTCAGCGCCATGTCGCGCACGCTTTCGGGCAGGTCCGTCGCCCGGGCTTCAAGCGCGTTCCATTTCTCCACCAGCCGGGCCGGACCTGCGGGCGTGCTGGCTGCCGGGAGCTTCGACTTGCCTGATGAGGGGCGTTCGACAATGCCGCCGGCTGCTGCTTCGAAACCTGCCGCAAAGGCGCGCAGGCTGGCCTCGACGCCGCGGCCCGAAGCCCTGATGGCGGCTTCAAAGCTTTCGCGCTCGAAGGGCAGGGCGCCGGAGCCCGCCAATGCGCCAAACAGGCTTGCCGAGATCATCGATCCGGCATCAATCGCCATTTTTTCCATGTCGAAGGCGATGAAGCGCTGGGCCGCGATTTCAGCCGTTGCAATGACTTCCTCGGAATCGGCAATGCCGTCGCCCGGCACCATCTTTTCCGACACCGCCAGCGCCCGGTGCGACGAGGCAATCAGCGTGGTGCGGTCGGGGGTGACGAAACCGCGCATGATGGCGCGTCCGGCTTCCATCATTTCGGCCGCCACCAGAATGTCGACATCACCCGCCGCCGGCATCAGCGAGAACACCGGATTGCGCTCCTGGGCGGGTGCCATTTCCATGTAATAGATCGTCGCGCCTGTGCGCTGGGCCACGCCTGCCACCGAGGTTGCCTGCACGACATAGCCATTGCGGTGAGCGCAGTCCTCGATCCAGTTGGTCAGCACGCCGCCGCCCTGGCCACCAACGGCCATGACGGCGAGCTTGATGATCTGGTCAAGCGCCGGGTCTTGCCGTTTCGGTGTGAATTCGGATGCGATGTTGAGTGCCATGGTCAGGTCCGGACGAATTCGATGCGGCCGCGGGAGCGGCGGGATTGCAGCCAGGCGATTGCGCGGCTTCTGAAGGCGCCGAGCCTGGTTTCGAGCCAGCCCGGATTGTGGACGACATCGGCACGGTAGAAGGAGGGGCACAGCACCGCGGCGTCGGCGACTTCGCCGCAATTGCCGCAGCCGACACAGCTCTGGTCGATGCTGGCGACCGGATCGTCGCGCAGCGGATCATCGAGCTTCTTGAGCGACAAGGACGGGCAGCCCGACAGACGGATGCAGGCGTGGTCGCCGGTGCAGATGTCTTCATCAACGCCAAAACGCGGTTTTTCGACCCGGCGGCCTTCCTTGATCGCCTTGTTCATCAGCGGCTTTTCGCGGCGCTGCTTGTTGAGCATGCATTCGGAAGCGGCGATGATCACCTTGGGGCCGACATGGTCGGTGGTCAGCGCCTCGTTGAGGATTTCGCGCATCTTCGGCACGTCATAGGTGCGGTCGAGCTGGCGCACCCATTTGACGCCGACGCCTTTGACCGCCTCGGCAATCGGATGACCGGTGGCCTTGGACGCGTTGTCGGCGCGCGACGACAGGATGTCCTGTCCGCCGGTGGCGGCGGAATAGAAATTGTCGACGATGACGATGACGCCGTCGGACTTGTTGTAGACCGCATTGCCGATCGAAGACGACAGGCCGTTATGCCAGAAGCCGCCATCGCCGAGAATGGAGATCGAGCGCTTGTCGCCGCCACCGTCAAAGGCGGCGTTGGAGGCCGGACCGAGGCCGTAGCCCATGGTCGATCCGCCGATCTCGAAGGGCGGCAGGCTGGCAAACAGGTGGCAGCCGATGTCGCCGGCGATCTGGTGCTTGCCGAATTCCTGTTCGGTCATTTTCAGCGCGGCGAAGATCGGCCGTTCCGGGCAGCCGGTGCAGAAGCCCGGCGGGCGGATCGGCACGGTCTTGGAAAGATCGGGCAGCGCCGGCTTGTGGTCCGAATTGGGCGCGCGCAGCCGGGCGGGAAGCAATTCGGGCGCCGCCTTTTTCAAAAATGCCTCAAGTCCGTCGAGCAGGACCTGGCCGGTGTATTCGCCTGCCATCGGCAGCATGTCCTTGCCGTGCAGGCGGATGGTCTTGCCGGCCTTGTAAAGGGCTGCACCCAAAGCTGTTTCGATGAATTCCGGCTGGCCTTCCTCGACCACCAGAACCGCCGACTTGCCGTCGCAGAAATCGAAAAATTCGTCATTGACCAGCGGATAGGTGACGTTGAGCACATAAAGCGGGATCTCGGTGTCGCCATGGATGTCGGCCAGGCCGAGCCGCTGCAGGGCGCGGATCACGCCATTGTACATGCCGCCCTGCAGCACAATGCCGACCGGGGCGTAGCCGGGGCCGAAGAATTCGTTGAGCTTGTGCTCGACAATGTATTTCTGCGCCGCCGGCCAACGGTTGTTGATCTTGTCATGTTCCTGCATGTAGGACATCGGCGGCAGCACCACGCGGGCATAATCGCTGCGCGGATTGGCAAGCGCGTCCTTGACGGTGAAGGGCGGACGCTTGTTGTCCCTGGCCTGGAAGCTGCCGGTGACATGGCAGGAACGGATCCGCACCATCAGCATCACCGGCGTGTTGCTGGCTTCCGACAACTCAAACCCCTGATGCACCGATTGAACGATCGAGGGCAGGTTGGGCCGCGGGTCGAGCAGCCACATCTGCGATTTCATCGCAAAGGCATGGCTGCGTTCCTGCATGATCGAGGAGCCTTCGCCGTAATCCTCGCCGATGATCACCAATGCGCCGCCGGTGACGCCGGAGGAGGACAGGTTGGCCAGTGCATCGGAGGCCACATTGACGCCCACCGGTCCCTTGAAGGTGACGGCACCGCGGATCGGATAATGCACCGAGGCTGCGAGCATGGCCGCGGCGGCAGCCTCCGAGGCATTGGCTTCATAGCGCACGCCAAGCTCGGTGAGGATTTCCTCGGCATCGGCGAGCACATCCATCAGATGGCTGATCGGCGCGCCCTGATAGCCGCCGACATAGCCGACACCGGCTTCCAGAAGGGCTTTGGTCAGCGCCAGAATGCCCTCGCCGGAAAAGGTTTCACCTTCCCCGACCTTGAGCTTCTGGACTTCCTTGGCGAATGAGCGTTCAGCCATCTGATACCCTTAAATGCGTGTGCGTTTTACTTGGCGGGGTCGGTGTTGGACCACAAAACCGGTCCGCCGTCTTTTTCGTAAGCCATGCCTTCAGGGAAGGAGATGGCTTCCATCTGCAGGCCCCAGGGAGCGAAGAAATAGATGATCGACTGTCCGGCAGCCGGTCCTTCATTGACCGGGAAGGGGCCCATCAGCGTACGGATGCCCTTGTCCTTGAAATAGGCCGCAGCCGCCTCGATGTCGTCGACATAGAAGCCGATGTGGTGGCCGCCGATGTCGCTGTTGCGAGGCCGCACGGTTTTCTGGTCGGGTGCATCATAGGAGAACAGCTCGATATTGCTGCCAAAGCCGCAACGCATCAGCGCGATCTGGTTGACCACGGCGCGCGGGTCGACATCGAGCAGATCCTGCATGAAGGTGCCGCTGTCATCGCGGAACGGACCGAAGGAGGTGGCCTTTTCGCAGCCCAGGACATCGGAGAAGAAGGTTTCCGCTTCGGCAATGTCGGGCACAGTCAACCCGATGTGATTGACGCCGCGGACGCCCGGCAAGGTGTCTGCGTGGGCGGAGAAAGCTCCAAAGCTCATGGCAAGTGCGGCAACGGCGAGAATGCTATGCTTCATGGGTCTTCTCCTTGTTGGTCATATGAATTGGACTGCAAACAGTGGTGGTTCAAAGGATCAAAAATCGTGCTTTCGAATGTTCCGGAGCATTGTCTTCAGCGTCGCGACGAAGGCGGCGCGCTCGTCGGCCGGAATGCCGTGGAACATCTGCGAATAGATCCGCGACATTGACGGCCACATCTGGTCGAATGCGGCGCGGCCGGCATCGGTGATGGCAATGCGGGTGACGCGGCTGTCATTGGGGTCCGGGTCGCGCCGCACCAGGCCATCCGATGTCAGTTGCTCGAGCGAGCGGCTGAGCGTCGACTGTTCGACAACAGCATAGACCGCGAGCTCGGAAATCGGCAGCGCATCGATCACCGCAAGCACCGCCAGCGCGCGCATCTTCGCCGTGGTCAGTCCCAGGCCGGCCAGTTCCTGCCTCAGGTCGGCATTGTAACGGCCCATGATGCGGTTCATCAGATAGGGCGGAAAATTTGACAGCCCGATTTCGCCCAGCCGCTGCAAGGGTTCGGATTTGTCGCTGTCGGGGATCTTGACCTCGTTCATCCGCCCAGCCTTTTCGCCAGCAGGAAGCCCGATCCGCCGCCGAGCCCGGGGCCGGGATGGGTCGAGGCGCCGATGTGGTGCAGGTTTTCGATCGCAGTCGAATTGTTCTTCGAATGGGAGAAGGGCCGCCAGATGAAGAACTGGTCGAGCGCGCAGGATCCGCCATAGGGATCGCCACCCACCAGATTGATGTTCATGGCTTCCAGATCCACCGGCGAACAGGCCTTGCGGGCAAGAACACTCTCGGCAAAGCCATCGATGTGAGCCGCCAGTATGGCCTCGATGCGGTCGGCGAAGGCTTCGCGGGTGGCTTCGTTCCAGACGCCGCCGGTGTCGATTTCGCCTGCGGCATCACCCTTGATGCTGCGCGGCGCATCGGGGATCTGCAGCCAGAGAATCGACTTGCCTTCGGGGCAGCGTCCGGGATCAAGACTGTGCGGCTGGCCAACACAGATGGTCGGCGTCACCGGCAGCATGCCGCGCTCGGCCTCGTTGGAGGATTTGGAGACCGAGTCGATGCTTTCGGCCAGATGGATCAGCGCGACCTGGTCCAGCCCGGCGGTCTTCCAGCGGATCGGGCCATCAATGGCGTAATGCAGCTGAAAATTGCCGCGGCCATGGCGGAACTGGTTGAGATCGGAGGTTGTCTCCTGCGGAAGCCGGGCTGTGTCGTCGCGCAGCAGCCGGTTGTAGAGCTGTCCCGGCGCCACGGAACAGATCACGTGGGAGGCTGAAATCTCGCTGCCATCGGCAAGCCTGACGCCGGCGGCCTTGCCGTCGCGGGTGATGATCTGGTCGACATCGGCATTGGCGCGCAATTCACCGCCATTGGCCTCGATCAGGCTCTTGAAGGCAGCGACGGCCTGACCGGCGCCGCCCTTGACCACTGGTGCACCGGCAGCTTCGAGCGCAAAGGCAATGACCTTGCCCATCTGGCCGCCATAGGCGGATTCGGGAGTCAGCCCGGTGTGCAGTGCCCAGGGCGCCCACAGCGCCTGCACCAGGTCTGAGGCGTAGGTGGATTCGAGCCATGCGCGGGTGGGGCGCAGGGCTTCGCCGATCCAGGCGGCAAGGCCGCGCAAGCCGCGCTTCCACGCCTGGCTGATCAGAAGCTTGGCCGTCGGCCAGCTCCACAATTCGCCGCCCAAGAGCGCGAACAGGAACGGAGCGTCGGCCTCTATGGCACCGACATCAGCGCCATGGCGATCTCCGTCGCCGGCTGACAGATCATTGAAGGTCTTGATATTGGCAGCCCGGTCGGTGGTCAGCACCAGCGACGAGCCGTCCGGCCGCAGCACCGCGGTGGGATGCGGGGTATGGCAGAACTCCAGCCCATGCCGCGCCAGATCGGAGCCGAGCGCGGCATGGGCGGGGAGGTCAAAAACAGCACAAAGGTCGCCGCCATCACATCATGATGGAAGCCCGGCAGCGTGATCTCCTCGGTGCGCATGCAGCCGCCGAAGCGGCTTTCGCGCTCGAGGACCAGCACACGCTTGCCCTTGGAGGACAGCATGGCCGCGGCAACGAGCGCATTGATCCCGCTGCCCACAATGATGTGGTCAAAATCTGCCATTGGTCCGGTCCCCGGCGTGGATGCGCCTCAGCCGCGCGCGACCAGCGCCATGGCCCGGATCGGGCTTCCGGTGCCCTTGACGATCTTCAGCGGCGCAGCGATCAGGATCGCGCCCTTGGGCGGAAGCTTGTCGAGATTGGCGAGCGAAGCGAGACCGTATTTGTTGGCCGCATGCAGCAGGTTGTGCGCCGGGTAGGGCGGCTCCATGCCGCCGGCCTGGCCGGCGTCGGTGCCGATGCACTGGTTGCCCCAGCCGATCACGCCCTTGGACAGGATGTACTCGATGCAATCCACCGTCGGACCAGGCGAATGCGGGCCGGTTTCGTCGGCGTTGAGATAGGCGTCCTGATCTCCGGCGCGGGAATCCCAGTCGGAACGCATCACCACCCATTCGCCGGCCTTGATTTCACCGTGTTCGGCTTCCCATGCCTTGACGCGGGCTGCATCGAGCAGGAAGTCGGGATTTTCAGCCACTTCAGCCGAGCAGTCGATCACATTGACCGGCGCCACGAAATTCTGCGGCGCAATGGAATCGGTATAGCCATCGGCATAATCCTTGCCGGTGATCCAGTGATGCGGCGCGTCGAAATGGGTGCCGGAATGTTCGCCGAGCTTGAGCCAGTTCCAGGCAAAGAAGGGGCCGTCGCTGTCATATTCCGAAATCTTGTGAATTTCGATTTTTGGGGTGTTCTTGGCGAAATCCTCGGGCAGTTGCAAAAGCGGCGTGTCGGGGCCGAGCGAGCCGGAGAGGTCGACGACTTCGACTTTTCCCTCAATCAGCATTCCGGCGAGATTACCTAGAGTTTCTGCAGCGTTCATGTGTGACCCTCCCTGACAGGCTTGTTCGTAGCTTCTGGTGACGTCCCGGATGACGGGATGTGCGTCTGCGGTAAATAGATGCTAGACAGAATAATATGCATTTGCAATTATAAATCTCGAATGAAGAGGGGCAGCAGTGCAGAGCGAATATGATGCGATCATAATTGGCGCCGGCGTGAACAGCCTGGCTTGTGCTGTGCACCTGGCGGCGAAAGGCTGGCGTGTCGGCGTGTTCGAACAGGCGGGGACACCTGGCGGCGCGGTCAAGACGCTGGAGCTCACTGCACCCGGCTTTCACCATGATTGGGCGGCGATGAATATCAGCCTGTTTGCAGGTTCGGGGTTTTTCAAGGCTTATGGTGAGGAGCTGACCGGCCATGGCCTTGAATTTGCTCCGGCTTCCCACTGTTTTGCCAGTGTTTTCGACGATGGAAAATGGCTCGGTGTCAGCACCGGTCCGGGCGAGACCCGGGCGCGGATTGCGGCGTTTTCCGAGGCCGATGCGAAGACCTGGGATCGGCTCTGCGACGAGTTTCCCGGCACGGCGGAATATGTCTTCGCGCTGCTCGGAAATCCCATGCAAATGCATATACAAGGCAAGTTGCTGGCAAAGGCGCTGTTCCGCAAAGGCTTTGCCTGGGCGGCCGATCTGGTCCGGTTTCTGCTGTCCTCGCCGCGCAAATGGCTGACGGAAACCTTTGAATCCGATCATGTCCGCGCCACCATGGCGGCCTGGGGCATGCATCTGGATTTCGCACCCGACATGGCCGGCGGGGCGGTGTTTCCCTATCTTGAATCGATGGCCAACCAGAATTTCGGCATGGTGATCGGCAAGGGCGGCGCAGCCACGCTGACGCGGGCGCTGGTGGCCAGGATCGAAGCCTCCGGCGGCGCGGTACACTGCAGCGCGCGGGTGGCCCGCGTCATCCGTGAGGGAGGCAAGGCCACCGGGATCGAGCTGGAAGATGGCTCAATCGTCAAGGCCAAGCGGGCTGTGATCGCCAATGTTGCGCCAAGCGGATTGATGGATTTGCTGGACGGTCAGTCCGGCGATGACGTGTTTGACACCAAGATGACCAAATTCGCCCATGCTCCGGGCACCATGATGATCCATCTGGCGCTTGACGGTCTGCCCGACTGGACAGCCGGCGATGAGCTCAAGTCCTTTGCCTATGTGCATATCGCGCCATCGCTGGAGCAGATGGCCCGGACCTATCAGCAGGCCGTCGCTGGGCTTTTGCCCGACGAGCCGGTGCTGGTGGTGGGCCAGCCGACGACGATTGACCCGAGCCGGGCGCCCGAGGGCAAGCATGTGCTCTGGGTGCAGGTGCGGATGGTTCCGGGCGAGATCCGCGGCGATGCAGCGGGCAAGATCACCGAAACCGACTGGGCTCAGGTCAAGGAGATCTATGCCGAGCGGGCGCTGGACATGATCGAACGGCATGCGCCGGGCCTGAGGGCGAAGATCATCGGCCGCACGGTGGTATCTCCGCTTGATCTGGAAGCCGACAATCCGAACCTGGTCGGCGGCGATCAGGTGGCCGGCAGTCATCACCTTTCACAGAATTTCCTGTTCCGTCCGGCCCTGGGCCACGCCACTGGAAAAACCCCCGTTGACGGTTTGCATCTCACCGGCGCCAGTGTCTGGCCCGGTGCGGGGACCGGCGCGGGCGCAGGCTATATGCTCGCTCAGAAACTGGGCGGGAAATGAAGCAAATAAGCAGGGAGAACAGCATGAAACAGATTTCGCGTCGCACGATACTCAAGGGCTCGGCAGCCGCTTTGGCGATCACCGCCTTTGCCGGACCGTCACTTGCCCAGGGCATCGATGAACTGGTCATCGCCTATAATGTGAACCTGCCGTCCTGGGATCCGACGGTCGGACCTTCGGCGGTCAACCCGACCATTCAGGGGATCTACCAGTCGGTGTTCGACCAGTTCATCCTGCAGCAGCCCGACCTGTCGCCGGCACCGGGTCTGTTGACCGACTGGGGCTGGAACGACGACAAGACCAAGGTGATGATGACCGTGCGCGAAGGCGTGACCTGGCATGACGGCTCGCCGTTCACCGCCGAGGATGTGGCCTGGTCGCTGACCCGCGCCGCCGACGAAGCCACCGGCAATCCGATCCAGTTCGTCTGGTCGACGCTGGCCAACATCAAGGCCGAAGGCAATGTGGTAACGGCAGACGTCGCCCGCTTCGAGCCGACGATCTTCAAGTGGATGTACTTCCTCACCGGCTATGTGCTGCCCAAGGCCTATTATGAAAAGGTCGGCGCGGACGGGTTTGAAGCTGCTCCGATCGGCACCGGCCCTTATATGGTCGAGAAATTCGAGCGCAACGCTTTCGTGCGGCTGAAAGCCAACCCGAATTACTGGGGCGGCAAGCCTGACTTTGAAACTGTCACCATCAAATTCGTCACCGACGCCGCATCGCGTGTCGCCGAAATCGAATCCGGCAATGCCCATGTCACGCTGGAAATGCCTTATGAGGAATATGACCGGCTCAAGGGTGGCAACGGCATTGTCGGCACCGCAGCCCCGATCTCCGATATCGGCATGATCTTCCTCAACGACATCGAGGCTATGCTGGATCCGAATGTGCGCATGGCGGCTGCCATGTCGATCGACAAGCAGTTGATCATCGACCGTCTTCTGTCAGGCTATGGTGTGGCCATCGACACCTTGCAGACGCCGGAATATATCGCCTTCGATGAATCGATCAAGGTTCCCTACAATCCTGAAAAGGCCGTGGAACTGCTGGCTGCCTCGGGCTTCTCTCCGGAAAATCCGGTGAAGTTCAAGATCCAGACAACACGCGGTTTCAAGCCGAAGGATTACGAGATCATCCAGGCGATCGTCGGTCTGTGGCGCAAGGTCGGCATCGAGGCGGAAATCGAAGTCTACGAGATCGCCAAGCATTACGAACTGCGCGCTGCGGATCAGCTCGCACCGGCAGCGTTTTACAACTGGGGCAACTCGGTTGGCGATCCGACCACATCGACCGGCTTTGCCATGTTCGGCCCTTCGCCGCACTCGGTGTGGGATGGTCAGGATCTTGTCGACATGATCGGACCGCTCTGGGGCGAGGCCGATGAGGACAAGCGCATCGAAGGCTGGAAGGCAGTGGACAAATACATCGCCGACAATGCGCTGGTGATCCCGCTGTTGCAGTATGTGCAGCCGATCCTGCATGCCGATGGCATCGAAGTGACGCCGCACGCCTCGGGCGCGCTGCTGCCGCATCTGATGAAGCGGGCTTCCTAAGCCTCGACCACACGCATGGACCGCCGCCACAGTGCGGCGGTCCTGTTTTTCAGGACATATTGATTTGAAATTGTTGCGCGCAATTCTGCTACGCCTTGCGACCATGACGGTCACCTTGATCGGGGCGGCGGTGGTGGTGTTTTTCGTCATCCGCGTGGTGCCGGGCAATCCCATTGCCATGATGCTGCCGCCGGGCGCGACGGAGGAGGATGTGGCGCGGCTGACGGCGCATTACGGCCTCGACAAGACCATCATCGAGCAATTCGGGATCTGGCTGGGCGGTGTCTTCCAGGGCGATTTCGGTACCTCGATATCGTTGCGCCAGCCGGTGATGCCGCTGGTGCTGGGACGCCTGCCGGCCACGCTTGAACTGGCGATTTTCGCGCTGGTGATTGCCGTGGTGATTGGCGGCGCGCTGGCGCTGACCGGGGTTCGCCACCGCGAGACCCGCACCGAAACCGCCGTCGATGTCGCCAATGGCGTCGGATTGTCGATCCCGGATTTTCTCTGGGCGCTGATCCTGATTGTTCTGTTCGGCGTGCTGATGCCGATTTTCCATATTTCCGGCCGGATTTCGCCGTCGCTGGATCTGCCCTTTGTCACCCAGTTCTATGTCTTCGAGAGCCTTTTTCGGTTGCGCTTTGATCTGTGGTGGGACCTGCTCAAGCACATGTTCATGCCGGCTTTGGCGCTGGCCATTCCGCTGGCGGCTATTATCAGCCAGCTGCTCAAGCAGTCGCTCAAGGAAACCATGCATCTTGATTATGTCACGCTGTCGCGCACCAAGGGCTACAGCGAGAACCACGTCATCCTGTCCGAAGCGCTGCCCAATGCGGTGCTGCCGACGCTGACCCTGATCGGGGTGCAGTTCACCTTCCTGATCGGCGGCACGGTGATCATCGAACGATTGTTCTCCTATGAGGGGCTCGGCAACATGGCCATCGACGCGGTGATCAACCGCGACCTGCCGCTGATCCAGGGCATCGTGATCGTTTTCGCGCTGCTGTTCACCATCATCAACCTGGTTGTCGACATGACCTATGCGCTGCTCAATCCGAGGCTGCGTCATGCTTGATGGCCGCGGAACACTAAAACGGCGCCTGGGCGCCCGGTTGTGGATGTCGGGCACCTGGCTCGGTGTCATGGCCTTGCTGGCGCTGTTTGCGCCGCTGGTCAGCCCGCATGATCCGCTGGCGCAGGATCTGTTTTCCGGGCGCCTGCCGCCGTTCTGGCAGGCAGGCTCCGATCCGACTTTTCTGCTCGGAACCGACAGTCTTGGCCGGGATGTGCTGTCGCGGCTCATCCATGGCGCGCGCATTGCCTTTGCTGTGGCGCTTGTCGCCGGGCTGGCGACGGCCTTTGTCGGCTCGGCCCTCGGGCTGCTCGCAGGCTATATGCGCGGCTGGGTCGATGTGGTGATCTCGCGGCTGGTCGAGATCTGGATGGCGTTTCCGCCGGTGCTGTTTGCGATCCTGCTGATTGCGGTGCTGGGCACCGGGCTGAGCTCGATCATCATCGCCATCGTGGTTATCGACTGGACCCGCTTCTGCCGCGTCGTCCGCGCCGAGGCTATGAACCAGTCGGCGATGGATTATGTTTCCAGCGCTGTCGTCGCCGGCCGGCCGCGGCGCGATATCCTGTGGCGGGAGATCCTGCCCAATGTGCTGCCGACGATCGTGGTGCTGTCGACGCTGGAAATGGGCATTGCGGTGATCGTCGAAGCGATCCTGTCCTTTGTCAATCTGTCGATCTCCACCGATGCGCCGACCTGGGGCGGTATGATTGCCGAGGGCCGCACCTCGATCCATCAGGCCTGGTGGGTGCTGGCATTTCCGCTCGGTGTCTTGTTCCTCACCGTCCTGTCCTTCAGCCAGTTTGGCGAAGGCCTCAAGGACCGCTTTGATCCGGTGCTGCGATGAGTGCGTTTCTGACCGTCAACAATCTCTCCGCTGCCTTGCACGGCTATGAGCAGCGGGTGTTGCGCTCGGTGTCGTTTTCCATCGACACCGGCGAAGTGCTGGGGCTTGTGGGGGAAAGCGGCGCAGGCAAGAGCATGATCGGCAAGGCCATTCTCGGCATCCTGCCGTCGGCAATCTCGATTGTTGAAGGTGAGATCCTGCTCGATGGAGAGGATTTGCAGAAGATGAAACCGGCCGACCGGCGCCGGCTGATCGGGGCCACGGCGGCGTTGATCCCGCAGGATCCGCTGACTGCGCTCAACCCTTCGCGGCGGATCGAGCCGCAGATCACCAATCGCCTGGTCGATATTCTGGGCTGGACCAAGGCCACTGCGCGTGTGCGGGCGCTGGAACTGCTCAACGAGGTTCATATCGACAATCCCGAACGGGTGATGGCGAGCTATCCGCATGAGTTGTCGGGCGGCATGCGCCAAAGGGTGCTGATCGCCTCGGCCTTTGCCGCCAATCCCAAGCTGGTGATTGCGGACGAGCCGACCACGGCGCTGGATGTCACCGTGCAAAAACAGATCCTGCGGCTGATCCGCGAATTGCAGGCGCGGCATTCCACGGCCATGGTCTTCGTCACCCATGATCTGGGCGTGGTCTCCAAAATTTGCCAGCGCCTGTCGGTGCTCTATGGCGGCAAGATCGTCGAGAATTCCAGCGTGCCTGGCTTCTTTGCAGGCCCGAAACACGCCTATTCGCGGGCACTGCTGGCGGCAACGCCGAAATACACCGATCCCGATGCCTCGCTGCTGCCGGTGGATGAGGCGGTGATCGAGGCGGTGGCGGCCGAGGTCGTGGCTGCTGACAAGGAGTGGCGTCATGGTGCCTGAACAAGTGCCGCATCAATCCGGAGCAGACCAGGACGTGCTGTTTTCGGTCAGGTCGCTTGAGGTGGCCCTGCCGGACATGGCGGCCAAGCCGGTATTTGGCAGGGCACCGCTGATCCGGATCCTCAACTCGATTGATCTCGACATTCCGCGCGGTTCGGTGCTGGGCATCGTCGGCGGTTCGGGCTCCGGAAAATCGACGCTGGGGCGGGCGCTGCTGCGGCTGATCGAACCGACTGCGGGCACCGTCCTGTTTGACGGCCAGGATATCACTCATCTCGACGAGGACGGGCTGAGACCGGTCCGCCGGCGGATGCAGATGATCTTCCAGGATCCGATGTCATCGCTCAATCCGCGCCGCCGGGTGGGGGCGATCATTGCCGACCCGATGCAGATGCATGGTTTTGACGGCATAGATGGCCGCATTGACGAGGCGCTCGACCATGTCGGGCTGCCGCGCAATTTCCGCAACCGATATCCGCATGAATTGTCAGGCGGCCAGCGCCAGCGCGTCGGCATTGCCCGGGCAATTGCGCTGAAGCCGGAATTCATTTTGGCCGACGAGATCGTTTCGGGGCTTGATGTGTCGTCACAGGCGCAGGTGCTCAATGTGGTAGCCGACCTGGTCAAGGAACTTGGACTGACGCTGGCCTTCATCAGCCATGATCTGTCGGTGATCCGGCGCTTGTGCGACCGGGTGATGGTGCTTCAGCGCGGTGACATTGTCGAATATGCTGATGCCGACCAGTTGTTCGATGCGCCGCAGGCGGCCTATACGCGTGAGCTTCTGGATGCCATTCCCCTGCCTGACCCCGAACAGGCAGGCTGGTAGAATCAAATACGACAACAGGATCCGGCAGCAGCTTTTGACCGGCGATGCCGAAGGAGACCGACATGACAGACCAGCGCGACACCGACAGGTCAGGCTATTTCCTCTATCACTCGATCGGGCAATATCCCGACAAGGCCGCTGACATGGCCAGGTCGCTGACGGCCTTCGCCGACTGCTGGGGTGCGGCCAATGACGATCAGTGGGGCTATGCGCTGGGCCAGCGACAGCGTTTCATCGATCTGTGGAGCCAGTTGCTGAAGGCGCCATCGGCCTCGCTGACGACGACGGAAAACGTCACCTCGGCGCTGGCAGCACTGATTATGGCGCTGCCGCGGGAAGATCTCGAGGGCAGGGTGGTGCTGGTGGCGGGGGACTGTTTCCCGAGCCTGCATTTCCTGCTTACCGGTCTTGCCGAGCGCTACGGCTTCAGGCTGCGCACCGTGCCGCTGCGCGAAGGCGCGCACTGGGTCGAAGACGAAGACGTGATTGCGGCCTGGGGCCCCGAGGTCGGGCTGGCGTTGCTGACCTGGGTCAGTTCCACCTCCTCGCACCGTTGCGATCTCGCCACGCTGATGGCGCATGGCCGCAAGCAGGGCTCGGTGATCGGCGTCGACATCACGCAAGCTGCCGGATTGATCGAATATGACTGCATGGCGGTGGCGGCGGATTTTTCGATCTCGACCAGCCTGAAATGGATGTGCGGTTCGCCCGGCGGCGGCATTTTGCAGGTGATGCCGGATGTCATTGCCCGCTGTCAGCCAAGCCTGCGCGGCTGGTTCAGCCAGGACAATATCTTCTCCTGGGACATCAACACATTCGCCTATGCGCCGGATATCCGCCGCTTTGACAATGGCACGCCGTCGGTGATGGCCTGTGCGGCCTCGGTGCCGGCGCTGGAGTGGCACGCGGCGCAGGACTGGAGCGCGCAGCTTGAGAAGAACCGCGCCTTCTGCAGCCAGATCATCGCTGCCTCCGATGCGGCCGGTTTCGAACTGGCGTCACCGCGTGATGCCGCCCATCGTGGGGGCAGCGTGATGATGCGACTGCCCGATGATGTCGATCCGCAGGCCCTGCTTGCCGACCTGCGCACCCGCAAGGTCTATGCCGATGCGCGGGGAGCCTTATTGCGCTGTTCGCCCGGCTTCGTCACCACGCAGGCCGGTGTCGACCGACTGGCGGACGCGCTGGGCAGCCTCCGGCGCGCCTCCGCCTGATCTGATTTGCCGCGGCGCCATCTGTTTGAGAGGATTGTTGCCGGGCTCTCGGATTTATCCGTGACATGAAAATTATATGCTTGAAATATCTCCTGCCGGGCATATGATCGCGGTTACAGCAAATCACGCAGGAGGTGCGAAACGTGAAGGTAGCTTGTTTAGGTGGTGGACCCGCCGGCCTTTATTTCGCAATCTCGATGAAGTTGCGCGATCCCTCGCACGAAGTTGTCGTGTTCGAACGCAACAAGGCCGATGACACCTTCGGCTGGGGTGTGGTGCTGTCTGACGAGACGCTCGACAATCTCGCCGAAAACGACGCGGTCAGCGCCGCCTCGATCCGCGAGAATTTTGCCTATTGGGATGATGTCGCCGTCGATTTCAAGAACACCAAGACCGTTTCGACCGGTCATGGCTTTTGCGGTATCGGCCGCAAGAAGCTGCTCTTGCTGCTGCAGGCGCGGGCGAAGGAGCTCGGCGTCGATCTGCGTTTTGAAACCAATATTTCCAGCGCTGCCGACTACGCTAAGGATTTCGACCTGGTGGTGGCGTCCGATGGCCTGAATTCGCGCACGCGCACCGAATTTGCCGACAAGTTCCAGCCTGAGGTCGATGTGCGCAAATGCCAGTTCGTCTGGCTCGGCACGCATCAGAAATTCGACGACGCCTTCTCCTTCATCTTCGAGGAAACCGACAAGGGCTGGCTCTGGGCGCATGCCTACCAGTTCGATGACGAGACAGCGACCTTCATCGTCGAGTGCACCCAGGAGGCCTTTGACGCCTACGGCTTTGGTGAAAAGAGCCAGCATGAGACCATCGCGATCTGCGAGAAGATCTTTGCCAGGCATCTGGGCGGTCACAGCCTGATGACCAATGCCAATCACATTCGCGGCTCGGCCTGGATCCAGTTCCCGCGGGTGCTGTGCGCGCGCTGGAGCCACGAGAACATCGTGCTTATGGGGGACGCTGCGGCAACCGCTCATTTCTCCATCGGGTCCGGCACCAAGCTGGCGCTGGAAAGCGCCATCGCGCTTGCCGATTATTTGCATTCCGAACCTAGCCTGCAGAAGGCTTTCGACAAATACGAGGACGATCGCCGGCTGGAAGTGTTGCGGCTGCAATCGGCGGCGCGCAACTCGATGGAGTGGTTCGAGGAAATCGAGCGTTATTTCCATCTCGATCCGGTGCAGTTCACCTATGCGTTGCTGACCCGGTCGCAGCGGATCAGCCACGAAAATCTGCGGCTGCGCGATGCGGAATGGCTGGAAGACGCCGAGCGCTGGTTCCAGACCCAGGCGGAGGTGTCGGCGCAGGCGCCGCTGCGGCGGCCGATGTTTGCGCCCTACCGGTTGCGCGACATGAAGCTCAAGAACCGCGTCGTGGTGTCGCCGATGGCGCAGTACAAGGCGGTCGATGGCTGCCCGACCGACTGGCATCTTGTGCATTACGGCGAGCGCGCCAAGGGCGGCGCGGGTCTGGTTTACACCGAGATGACCTGTGTCTCGCCGGAAGGCCGGATCACCCCGGGATGTCCGGGGCTCTATTCACCGGAACAGGAAGCCGCCTGGAGCCGGATTGTCGATTTCATCCATGCCGAAAGCGAAGCCAAGGTCTGCATGCAGATCGGCCATTCCGGCGCCAAGGGCTCGACCCAGCTCGGCTGGGAAACCATGGACGCGCCGCTCGAGAGCGGCAACTGGCCGATCCTGTCGGCATCGGACGTGGCCTGGTCGTCGGCCAACCAGACGCCCAGGGCGATGGATCGCGCGGATATGGACATGGTGCGCGACCAGTTTGTCGCCGCCACTGAAATGGCCGACCGAGCCGGTTTCGACATGATCGAAATCCACATGGCGCATGGCTATCTGCTGTCCTCCTTCATCACCCCGTTGACCAACCGGCGCGACGACGACTATGGCGGCAGCCTGGAAAACCGCATGCGCTATCCGCTTGAGGTCTATCGCGCGGTGCGCGATGCCTGGCCGCAGCACAAGCCGATCTCGGTGCGGATTTCGGCCAGCGACTGGGTCGAGGGCGATGGCATCACCCCTGAGGAATCCGTCGCGATCGCGCGCATGCTCAAAGATGCCGGTGTCGATATCTGCGACGTGTCCGCCGGCCAGACCTCGAAACTGGCCAAGCCGGTCTATGGCCGCATGTTCCAGACGCCGTTTGCCGACCGGATCCGCAACGAGGCGCAGATGGCGACCATGGCGGTCGGCAATATCTACGAGCCGGATCACGTCAATTCGATCCTGATGGCGGGCCGCGCCGATCTGGTCTGTCTTGCCCGGCCGCATCTGGCCAATCCCTACTGGACGCTGCATGCGGCAGCCGCACTGGGCGACCATGACGAGAAATGGCCCGATCCCTATCATCCGGGACGCGACCAGATGTGGCGGCTGGCCGAGCGCGCCGACACCATGCTCGGAAAGGTCTGACCATGTCTGAGCTGTTGGGCCATCATGCGATTGTCACCGGCGCCGGTTCCGGCGTTGGCGAGGCGATTGCGCTGGCACTGGCGGCCAGGGGCGCGCGGGTGACGGCGATCGGCCGGCGTCTTGAGCCCTTGCAGGCGTTGGCGCGGAAGGATGACCGGATTTTTGCTGCAACGGCCGACGTCACCGATGCCGGCGCCATGGCCGTTGCAATGGAAGAGGCCGTGAAGAAGAACGGCGCCCCGACAATCGTCATCGCCAATGCCGGATCGGCCGAAAGTGCACCGTTCCATCGCACCAGCGCAGAGAGTTTCCGTTCCACGCTTGATGTCAATTTGACCGGCGTTTTCAATACCTTCCAGGCTGGATTTGCGAAAATGAATCGCAAGCAGCCAGGCCGCCTGATTGCAGTTGCTTCGACCGCCGGCCTTAAGGGTTATCCCTATGTCAGCGCCTATTGCGCCGCCAAGCACGGGGTGGTCGGCCTGGTGCGCAGCCTGGCTCAGGAACTGGCCAAGACCGGCGTCACCGTCAACGCCGTCTGCCCGGGTTTCACCGACACGCCGATGCTTCAACGGTCCATTGACAATATTGTCGAAAAGACCGGACGCTCCCGTGAGGAGTCGGTAGCCTCGCTGCGTGACGTGAACCCGCAAGGCAGGTTCATTCAGCCGGACGAAATCGCAGAAACCGTGATCTGGCTTTGCAGCGACGCCGCGGCGTCCGTGACGGGGCAGGCTATCTCATTGTCGGGAGGGGAAACATGACCAATACCGCATCAGCCCATGAAGCAACGACAGAATTCGGCGATCAGGACAAGGCGGCGTCCAAGGCGCGGCTGCGGCTGTGGCTGAAGCTTCTCAAGGCCACCAAGCATGTCGAGGGTGAATTGCGCGAGAACCTGCGCACCGAATTTGCCACCACGCTTCCGCGCTTCGATGTGATGGCCGCACTCTACCGGGCCGAATCCGGCCTGAAGATGAGCGAATTGTCGAGCGTGCTGCGGGTTTCCAACGGCAATGTCACCGGCATTGTCGACCGTCTGGTCGATGACGGCGTGCTGGTGCGGGTGCCGGTCGACAATGACCGCCGCGCCACCACCGTGCGGCTCACCCGCGCCGGACGCGAGCAGTTTGCGATGATGGCCGCCAGTCACGAAGCCTGGGTCGACACCCTGCTGGACGGCATCGACGCGAGCGAGGTCAAGGAAATGTCTGATCAGCTCGAGCGGATTGCCCGCAAGAATTCGAAGTGAAAGAGCATTTTATGACGACTGATACTCCGACAAATTTCCGACTGAAGCTGACCGATGGCGTGGCCGAGATCTCGCTTGACCGGCCGGAGCGCAAGAACCCGCTGACCTTCGAAAGCTATGCCGAACTGCGCGACTGGTTTCGCGGGCTGGTCTATCGCGACGACATCAAGGTGGTGATCTTCGGCTCCAATGGCGGCAATTTCTGCTCGGGCGGCGATGTGTTCGAGATCATCGGTCCTCTCATCGACAAGGACATGAAGGGTCTGCTTGCCTTCACCCGCATGACCGGCGATCTGGTCAAGGCCATTGTAAATTGCGGCAAGCCGGTGATTGCGGCCGTCGACGGCGTCTGTGCCGGGGCCGGTGCCATCATCGCCATGTGCAGTGATCTGCGGATGGCGACGCCGGAAGCCAAGACCGCGTTCCTGTTCAATCGCGTCGGCCTCGCCGGCTGCGACATGGGCGCTTGCGCCATCCTGCCGCGGATCGTCGGCCAGGGCCGCGCTGCCGACCTGCTTTACACCGGCCGCTCGATGAGTGCGGAGGAAGGCGAACGCTGGGGCTTTTACAATCGCGTTGTTGCGGCTTCCGAGATCGAGGACGAGGCGCGCAAGCTTGCCAAGCGGATTGCCGATGGACCGACCTTCGCCAACATGATGACCAAGACCATGCTGGCGCAGGAATGGAACATGGGCATCGAGCAGGCGATCGAGGCCGAAGCCCAGGCCCAGGCGATCTGCATGCAGACCGAAGATTTCCGCCGCGCCTATGAGGCCTTTGCCGCCAAAGAAAAACCCGTGTTCGAGGGCAACTGATGTCAGACCGCAGCTTTCTCGATTGGCCGTTTTTCGATGAAGCCCACCGGGATCTGGCCGATCTCGTCGATGAATGGGCGCGCGCCGAACTGGCCGATGTCGACCACTCCAATGTGGATGCAGCCTGCAAGGCGCTGGTGGCGGCGCTGGGCGAGGCCGGCTGGCTGAAGCTGACCGCGGTCGATCCGGCCGACGAGACGTCGCGCATCGATGTGCGCAGCCTGTGCATCCTGCGCGAGACGCTGGCCCGTCATGACGGTCTGGCCGATTTTGCCTTCGCCATGCAGGGGCTGGGCACCGGTGCGATCTCGCTGTTCGGCAGCCGCGACCAGAAGTCCGAATGGCTGTCCCTGACCCGCCAGGGCAAGGCCCTGTCTGCATTCGCGCTGTCGGAGCCGGCCTCCGGATCGGACGTGGCCAATATCGCCATGACCGCGACCCGCGACGGCGATGACTATGTTCTGAACGGCGAAAAGACCTGGATTTCCAATGGCGGCATCGCCGATGTCTACACCGTCTTTGCCCGCACAGGCGAAGCGCCGGGCGCCAAGGGACTTTCGGTGTTCATCGTGCCGGCCACCACGCCGGGCCTCAAGATTGCCGAACGGCTGGAAGTGGTTGCGCCGCATCCGCTGGCGCGGCTGAAATTCGCAGACTGCCGCGTGCCTGCCTCGGCAATGATCGGCAAGCCCGGAGAAGGCTTTCGCATCGCCATGTCGGTGCTCGACGTGTTCCGCTCGACCGTGGCGGCCGCCGCACTTGGCTTTGCCCGCCGCGCACTGGATGAAAGCCTCGACCGGGTCAGCGAACGCCAGCTTTTCGGCGCGCCAATGAGTGATCTGCAGATGGTGCAGGGCCACATTGCCGAGATGGCGCTCGATGTCGATGCCTCGGCGCTGCTGGTCTATCGCGCGGCATGGCTCAAGGATCAGGGCGCGCCGCGCGTCAGCCGCGAAGCTGCAATGGCCAAGCTTTATGCCACCGATCACGCCCAGGATGTGATCGACAAGGCGGTGCAGCTGCATGGCGGCGACGGTGTGCGCAAGGGTCATATCGTTGAAAGCCTGTATCGGGAAATACGGGCCTTGCGGATCTATGAAGGCGCATCGGACGTGCAGAAGGTCGTGATCGCGCGACAGACATTGGCCAATTCCAAGGGAGTTTAAAGTGCTGGGACCATCGGGGCATATCGATACGTTCACGCGGGACAATCTGCCGCCGCTGGCGCAATGGCCGGATCTGCCGCTGGATGGTTTCGACTATCCGGAGTGGCTGAACTGCGGCTATGAGCTGACCGACGCTATGGTGGCCCGCGGCTTTGGCGACCATACGGCGCTGATCGGCAATGGCCGGATCCGGACCTACAAGGAACTGACCGACTGGACCAACCGCATCGCCCATGTGCTGGTCGAGGATTACGGCGTCAAGCCGGGCAACCGTATCCTGATCCGCTCGGCCAACAACCCGGCCATGGTCGCGGTCTGGCTTGCCGCGACCAAGGCGGGCGCAGTGGTGGTCAACACCATGCCGATGCTGCGCGCCGTCGAACTGGGCAAGATCGCCGACAAGGCCGAGATCTCGCTGGCGCTGTGCGACACGCGGCTGATGGACGAGATGGTGGCCTGCGCCAAGGTGAACCGGTATCTGGACAATGTGGTGGGCTTTGACGGTACCGCCAATCACGATGCCGAGCTCGACCGTCTGGCGCTGTCGAAATCCGTCCGCTTCGACACCGTGAAGACCGGCCGTGACGATGTTGCGCTGCTAGGCTTTACCTCCGGCACCACCGGCATGCCGAAAGCGACGATGCATTTTCACCGCGACATGCTGATCATTGCCGACGGTTATGCCAAGGAAGTGCTCGGCGTGACGCCGGACGACATCTTCATCGGCTCGCCGCCGCTGGCCTTCACCTTCGGGCTTGGCGGTCTGGCCGTGTTCCCGCTGCGCTTCGGCGCGGCCGCCGCCCTGCTTGAGCAGGCGACACCGGCCAATATGGTCGAGATCATCCAGAACCACAAAGCCACCGTTTGCTTCACCGCGCCGACAGCCTACCGCGCCATGCTGGCGGCGCTGGAGGAGGGGGCGGATCTGTCCTCGCTGCGCGCTGCGGTGTCGGCGGGGGAAACCTTGCCCGGCCCGGTCTATGAGCAGTGGATGGAAAAGACCGGCAAGCCGATGCTCGACGGCATCGGCGCCACCGAGATGCTGCATATCTTCATCTCCAACCGGTTTTCCAATTCGCAACCCGCCTGCACCGGGCTGCCGGTCGGCGGCTATGAAGCGAAAATCGTCGACGAGACCATGACCGAATTGCCGCGTGGCCAAGTCGGCCGGTTGGCGGTGCGTGGGCCGACCGGATGCCGGTATCTCGCCGATCCGGAACAGCAGCAAAAATATGTCCGCGATGGCTGGAACCTGACTGGTGATTCCTTCACCCAGGACGAGGACGGCTTCTTCCATTTTGCCGCCCGCAGCGACGACATGATCATTTCCGCCGGTTACAACATCGCCGGCCCGGAAGTCGAGGCCGCACTTCTGGCCCATCCCGATGTTGCCGAATGCGCCGTGGTCGGCGTGCCCGACGAGGCGCGCGGCCAGATTGTCCAGGCGCATGTGGTGCTCAAGCCCGGTTCGGCCGCGGATGCGCAGATGACAAAGCTGCTGCAGGATCACGTCAAGCAGGTGATTGCGCCCTACAAATATCCCCGGTCGATCATCTTCATCGAGACACTTCCCAAGACACAGACCGGCAAGATCCAGCGTTTCAGGCTGCGGCCTGGCGCCGCGGTTTGAAGCAGACAATCCCAGGACATAAACGAGGAATTTCATCATGATCGAAGCAGTCAATCCACCGGATTGGGAGAAGCCGAAGGGCTACTCGAACGGCATGCTTGTCGACGGCGAGCGGCTTTACACCGGCGGCCAGATTGGCTGGAACAAGGATCAGGTTTTCGAGCATCTCGATTTTGTCGGCCAGCTTGAACAGACGCTGGCCAATATCGCAGCCATCGTCCGCGCTGCCGGCGGCGAGGTCACCGACATCGTGCGGCTGACCTGGTTCATCACAGACAAGAAGGAATACATGGCGCGGCAGAAGGAGGTCGGCGCGGCCTATCGCAAGATCATGGGCCGGCACTTTCCCACCATGTCGGTGATCGTGGTCGCCGGTCTGATCGAGGATGCGGCGATGGTCGAAATCGAGGCGACAGCGGAAATCGGCAAGTCGCAGAAGGAAGCATGATCCCATGACGGATTTTTCAGCAAGCCGGGCCAGGTTCGATCTTCCCGCGGGCATAACCTATCTCGACGGCAATTCGCTCGGGCCCTTGCCCGGGGCTGCAGTCGAACGCGCGCGCAGGACGATTGCCGATGAATGGGGCCCGATGCTGATCACCGGCTGGAACAAGGCCCAGTGGATGGATCTTCCCGCGCGTCTTGGCGACCGCATCGGCCGTCTGATCGGCGCGCCGGCGGGCAGCACCGTGGTCGGCGACACCCTGTCGATCAAGGTCTACCAGGCGGTGGCCTCCGCGGTGGAGCTGCGTCCCGGCCGAAAGATCGTGCTGTCGGATAGTGGCAATTTCCCCAGCGACCTCTACATGGCCGACGGCCTGCTCAAGAGCCTCAAGCAGGGGCATGAGCTCAAAATCGTCGACCCGGAGGCTGTGGCCGATCATATCAATGAGGATGTGGCAGCAGTGATGCTGACCCAGGTCGATTACCGCACCGGCCGGTTGCACGACATGAAGACGATCACTGCCAAGGCCCATGCCAGCGGCGCGATGATGATTTGGGACCTGGCGCATACAGCCGGCGCATTGCCGATCGATCTGACCGATTGCAATGCCGACATCGCCGTCGGCTGCACCTATAAATATCTCAATGGCGGCCCCGGCGCGCCGGGCTTCATCCATGTGCGCCCGGATCTGATCGATCAGGTCCGTCCGGCACTGTCGGGCTGGCTCGGGCACGAGGCGCCGTTTTCCTTCGATCTCGATTACCGTCCGGGCGAGGGCATCAGCCGGATGCGCGTCGGCACACCGCCGGTGATCCAGATGGCGGTGCTTGACGCAGCCCTTGATGAATTCGACGGCATTGCCATGGAAGCCATCCGGGCGCGCTCGATCGAACTCTGCGAACAATTCATTGCCGAGGTAGAATCCGGCTGCAAGGATGTAGAGCTTGCCAGCCCGCGCGATCCGCATGCGCGTGGCAGCCAGGTCTCGTTCCGCTTCCGCGAAGGCTATGCGGCAATGCAGGCGCTGATCGCCCGCGGCATCATCGGCGATTTTCGCGCCCCCGATATCATGCGGTTCGGCTTTTGCCCGCTCTACAACACGCCCGACGAGGTCAGCCATGCCGCAGCCGCGCTGTGCGAGATCATTGCCACGGGTGAATGGGACCGGCCGGAGTTCAAGACCCGGAAAGCCGTCACATGAGCGAGCCCGGGGATTACGACCCTTCCAAGGAGGGGGCGGAGATGAATTTCGACGGGCGCATGTCCTATGGCGACTATCTCTGCATCGACCAGATCCTCGGGGCGCAAAAGGTCAGGACCGACGCCCATGACGAGATGCTGTTCATCATCCAGCACCAGACCTCGGAACTGTGGATGCGGCTGGTGATCCACGAGATCACGGCGGCGCGCGCGGCCATCAGGGGCGATCATCTGCAACCGGCCATGAAGACGCTTGCACGCGTCTCGCGGATATTCGAGCAACTCAACTCGGCCTGGGATGTGCTCCGGACCATGACGCCCGCCGATTACACCCATTTTCGCAACAAGCTGGGCCAGTCTTCCGGCTTTCAGTCGCTGCAATACCGGCAGATCGAATATGCGCTGGGAAACCGCAATCACGCCATGATGCGCCCGCACGCGCATGTGCCCGACGCCATCGCCAAGCTTGAGGCCGAACTTGCCGAGCCCAGCCTCTATGATGAAGCCATCCGTCTGGCCAACCGGCGCGGGGTGGCGATGCCCGACGAGGTGCTTGGCCGCGATGTCCGCGAAACCCATGTGCTGCATGACGGCGTGACGGCCGGCTGGAAGGTGATCTACGAGAACCCGGAAAAGCACTGGGCACTTTATGAGGTTGCGGAGAAGCTGGTCGATCTGGAAGACTATTTCCGGCGCTGGCGGTTCAACCATGTCACCACGGTGGAGCGCGTGATCGGGCTCAAGCGCGGCACCGGCGGCACCGGCGGCACCAGCTATCTCAGGCGCATGCTGGATGTGGAATTGTTCCCCGAGCTCTGGCGGGTGCGAACGGAGTTGTAGTCTGGAGATACGGGCCGAAGGCGAGTTGTTTTAGTCTTGAAATATCTATCGGCTCGGATAGTCTTGAATTGCTGTTGAAAATCCCGGTCTGCGGCTGTCGCTGAGGGCCGATCCGGATAAAAGGGCGGCGAATGGTGGCTTGGGAGAGCAGTTTGGACACGCGCGCGGAAATCAGGTTGCCGACTTTGGAACTCAGGGACGACCTGCCGTTTTTCACGAAAACGCTGAAAATGCGTCTCGACATGATCTATCCGGCCGACGATCCCGAAGTCGCGGTTCTGTCCGGCCACGGCCTGCGCATCCGGATCCAGAAGGGCGCGCCCGAAGCGCCGGGCACGCTGCGCATCCTGACCGATGATCCCGACGGCTTTGCCGGCGGCAAGCGCGAGCTGATCGCGCCCAATGGCACACGCATTGAAATCGACGAATTGAATCCGCCTCTGGTGATGCCCGAGACCAAGCACGCTTTCGTGGTCCGGCGGCTGGCCGATCAGGCGCCCTGGGTGATCGGCCGCGCCGGCATGGAATACCGGGACCTGATTCCGACCCGGCTGGGCGGGGCGATGATTGCGTCGCATATAAGGGTGCCGGACGGGCCGGTGCCCGACATGGTGCATTTCCACAAGGTCGGGTTCCAGCTGATCTTCTGCATCAGCGGCTGGGTTGATGTGCTTTATGAAGATCAGGGCGGCATCCGCCGCCTGCACGCCGGGGACTGTTTCATCCAGCCTCCGCAGATCCGCCACAAGGTGCTGCATGCGGCCGATGGCATCGAGGTGATCGAGATTGGCGTGCCGGCCGACCACGTCACCGAAATCGACCATGACATGGAATTGCCGACGCCGCATGAGCGGCCCGACCGCGAGTGGGACGGCCAGCGTTTCGTGCACAGCCTGGTCAAGGACGGCCAGTTCAAGCCGTTCCGCATTCCGGGATTCGAGGCGCGCGACACGACCATAAACGAGAACACCAAGGGCGTGGCCTCGGTGATGGTGGCGCGGCCTTCAGGCGTGCATGACCCGGTCTGGACCCGGCATGAGGGTGATATACTGTTCAATTTCGTGATGTCGGGGAGCATGTTGCTGGAGGGCGAGGGCAAGGAGCCTTATCGTCTTGAAAAAGGCGACGCTTTTGTCATTCCTCCACGCATGGCAACACGCTACAGTGAACCCAGCAGCGATCTTGAACTGCTGGAGGTCTCACTTCCCGGAACATTCGAGACACATGCTGTCGACGAGATCTGAGCGTTTCGGATGGTAGCCCGCCGTTCGCTCACGTAACACAGGGCATAAAAACAATGGGAGCAGTCAAATGAAAAAGACAATCTATGCAGCAGCAATCGCGGCCTTGCTGGCGTCCAGCGGCTCGAGCCTTGCCGCCGACACCAAGATCGGCCTGTTGATGGACATCACCGGTCCGATCGCAAGCTTCATCCCGCCCTTGCAGAACGCCGCCAACCTGGCCGTTCAGCAGGTCAATGAGCAGGGCGGTCTGCTTGATGGCCAGGCTGTGCCGGTCTATGGCGACACCACCGGCTCGTCGCAGGGCGCGGTCGATGCCGCCGGCAAGCTGATCAATGTCGAAAACGTGCCGATCATCATGGGTGCGCTGATGTCGGGCACGACAATCGCCGCCGCGGAAGCTGCCGCGATTCCGGCCGGTGTGGTGCAGATTTCGCCAACCGCCACCTCGCCGGCAATGACGGGCATCAACGACAACGACCTGCTCTACCGCATCGTGCCGTCGGACAATTTCCAGGGCGAAGTGCTGGCCAAGATGGTGATGGATGAAGGTCTGACCAAGGTCGCCGTGACCTTCGTCAACAATGACTATGGCGTCGGCATCGGCGGCACCTTCGTCGAGGCCTACAAGGCGCTTGGCGGTGAAGTCGTTGCCGAAGTCAAGCACGAGGAGAAGAAGAACTCCTACCGCTCCGAGCTTGCCACCCTGTCCAAGGCCGGCGGCGATGCGCTGGTGGTGATTGCCTATGCCGGTGATTCCGGCAGCAAGATCGTCAAGCAGGCGATCGAGGGCGGATTGTTCACCAAGTTCGTCGGCACCGACGGACTGCGCGACGAAGCCCTGATTGCCGATATCGGCGCCGAAGCGCTGGCGACCTCGTTCTTCTCGGCGCCGACATCTCCGGACGACAATCCGAACCAGGCCAAGCTGCATGATGCCTATACCGCAGCCTACAACGAGCCTGCCGACAAGCCGTTCGTCGACCAGACCTATGACGCCACCTTCATGGCATTGCTTGCTGTCGAGCAGGCCGGTTCCGCTGACCGCGCCAAGATGGCCGAAGCCCTGCGCGCGATCGCATCGGCTCCGGGCGAAAAGGTCGGTCCCGGCGAATGGGCCAGGGCCAAGGCGCTGATCGCCGAAGGCAAGGACATTGATTATGATGGCGCCGGCGGCAGCTATGACTTTGACGAAAACGGCGATGTCGCCGGTTTCATCGGCAAGTTCGTCGTCGACGGCACTGTCTACAAGCAGATTGCCATCGTCGAATAATCCTATCCGGATTTGACAAGACCCTCCCTCCCTGCGCATGCGGGGAGGGACACAAACAAAGCGCGAGCCACCGGGCCGGACCATGACCGGCCGGGAAAGGCATCGCCAGCGGATAACCCGCTACATGGGGCGCATATGATTTCAGTTGAACATGTGAAGGTGAGTTATGGCGGCCCCAATGTCGTCGATGACGTCAGCTTCGACATTCCCGCCGGCAAGATCACCGGTCTGATCGGGCCCAATGGGGCAGGCAAGACCACGATGTTCAATGCCATTGCCGGGCATGTGGCGCTTGCCGGTGGCCGTGTGCTGCTCGAGGGCAAGGACATCACCGGGCTGCAGCCGCATCAGCGCGCCGCGCGCGGACTGGCGCGAACCTTCCAGATTCCGCACGAGTTTTCGCAGCTCACTGTCATCGAGAATTTCATGGCGGCCGCCGCCACGCCGATCGGCGAAAACGTCTTCAACGTCATCTTCCGGCGCGGCCGCTTTGCCGCCGAAGAGGAGGCGACCTATCGCGCAGCGCGTGACATGGTGAGTTTTCTCGAGATCGACCAGGTCAAGGACGAAAAGGCCGGCAATCTGTCGGGCGGCCAGAAGAAGCTGCTCGAGCTCGGCCGGGCGCTGATGCGCAAACCGAAGATCATCCTGCTCGACGAGATCGGCGCCGGCATCAACCGCACGCTGCTGGCCAAGATCTCCGACAAGATCCTGCTGCTCAACAGGGAGCAGGGCCTGACCTTCTGCCTGATCGAGCATGATCTCGACTATGTCTCGAAACTCTGTGACGAAGTCATCGTCATGGCCCAGGGCACGCTGTTGATGCGCGGCGCGGTCGACGAGGTGCGCCAGGACGCGCGCGTCATCGAAGCCTATTTCGGCGGCGGAAAATATGAGGCCCGGCCATGAGCGCGTTGTTGTCTGTCAAGGAATTGACCGCCGGTTATGGGGGCGTCCCTATCATCGAAGGCATCAATCTCGATGTCCAGGAACACGAGATCTCGGTGATCATCGGGCCAAACGGGGCCGGCAAGTCGACCCTGCTGAAAACCATTTTCGCGCTGACGGCGCGGTCTGAAGGCGGCATCTCCTTTGCCGGCAAGGACATCACCGGTCTGAAAACCGCGCAACTGGTGCCGCTCGGCATTTCCATGGTGCCGCAGAGCCGCAACGTGTTTCCGACGCTCAATGTCGATGAAAATCTCGATGTCGGCACCTATGCAGCACCTCCCAGGGACAAGGAAGCGGTGCGGGAGAATGTGCTGACGCTGTTTCCCGATCTGCGCGACAAGCTCGGCCAGGCGGCCGGCGAGTTGTCGGGCGGCCAGCGGCAGATGGTGGCGATGGGCCGGGCGCTGATGAGCGAGCCGAAACTGCTGCTGCTGGATGAACCCACAGCGGGACTGTCGCCCGCCTATCTCGAGATCATCTTCGACCTGCTGCTCGACATCCGCAGGCGCGGCGTCACCATATTGATGGTCGAGCAGAACGCCAAGCAGGCCTTGCGGATCGCCGACAACGGCCATGTGCTGGTCAGCGGCAGGAATTTCATATCCGGAACCGGTGAGGCGCTGCTCAACGATGACGCGGTGCGGCGCTCGTTCCTCGGGGGTGCTGCGGCATGATCGATTTCATCAACCTGTATCTCGTTCCGGGACTGACCATCGGCAGCGTCTATGCGCTCGGCGCGGTCGGCATCTCGATGATCTTCGGCATCCTGCGGTTTGCGCATTTCGCCCATGGCGACCTGATGACCCTTGGCGGCTATGGCGTTCTGACGGCGGTCTGGTTCATTCCGATCCATCCGCTGCTGCTGCTGCCCTTCGGCATCGCGCTGGCCATCGTGGCGGCGCTGGCGGTCGACCAGTTCTTCTACAAGCCGCTGCGCAAGCTGCCGACCATCTACACCGTGATTGCCTCCTTCGGCGTGGCGCTGATCTTCCGCTCGCTGGCGCAATTGTTCTGGAGCTCGGGCAATCAGGTGTTCATCCCGGGCGTGCGCATGCCGGTGGTGCTGTTTGACACGTTCCGGATTTCCGAGCTGCACATGCAGGTGATCATTCTGACGCTGATCATCGCCATCGCGCTGCATTTCTTCCTGACCCGCTCGAAGCTGGGCCGGGCGATGCGGGCGGTGTCGGATGAGCCGGAACTGGCGGCCGTGGCAGGTCTCGACACCGAGCGGGTGATCCGCTGGACCTGGGTGATCGGCGCGTCGATGGCCGCCACCGCAGGCGTGTTTGCCGGCATGGACACCTCTATGCACCCCAATCTCGGCTGGAACCTGCTGCTGGCGATGTTTGCCGCAGCGGTGCTGGGCGGCATCGGCAAGCCGATGGGGGCGATTGTCGGCGGTCTTATCATCGGCGTCGCCGAGGAGACCGCCACGTTTACCTGGTTCAGCGATGAAGCCTTCATCTCGCCGTCCTACAAATCCGCCGTGGCCTTCTTCATCATGGTGGCGCTGCTTCTGTTCAGGCCGCAGGGTCTGTTCAAGGGGAGGTTGCTGTAATGGAAATGACCGGTCTGTTCTTCTATCTGGTCAGCGTGCTGATCGCCGGCGGCATCTATGCGGTGCTGTGCCTGGCGCTGAATGTGCAATGGGGCATGGGTGGCCTGTTCAATGCGGGCATAGCCGGCTTCTTCGCCGTCGGCGCCTATGCCTCGGCGATCGCCACCACGGCGATGTCGTCCAAGCATCTCGGCGGCTTTGATCTGCCGATCCCGTTCGGGCTGGCAGCGGCCATGATCGTCGCCGGCATCACCGGATGGGTGGTGGCCAAGATCTGCGTCCGGCTCAAGAGCGACTATCTGGCCATGGCCTCGGTGGGCATCGCCGAGATCCTGCGGCTGGTGATCGTCAATGAATCCTGGCTCACCAATGGCAGTCTCGGCATTGCCGGTGTGCCGCGCCCCTTCGGCAATCTGGTGCAGGGCAGGGAGGCCGATCTTCTCTATCTCGCCGTTGTCTGGTTCTGTGTGCTCGGTGTCTACATCCTGTGCCAGCGGCTTTATGTCAGCCCCTGGGGCCGCACCTTGCGAGCAATCCGCGACAATGAGGACTCGGCGCGCGCTGCGGGCAAGGATGTCGACTGGTTCCGCTTGCAGACCTTCGTCATCGGCTGCGCCATCATGGGGCTCGCAGGCGGACTGTCGGCGCATTACTTCAAGTTCCTGTCGCCCTCGGCCACCGAGCCGCTGCTGGTCACATTCCTGGTCTGGGTGATGCTGATGGCCGGTGGATCGGGCAACAATCGCGGCGCCATTGTCGGCGCGCTGGCGATCTGGTTCATCTGGTCGGCGACCGAGATCTTCACCAGCCGGCTGCCGCCGGAATGGGTGACCCGGTCCTCCTATATCCGCATGCTGCTGGTGGGGCTCTTGCTGCAATTCGTGCTGCAGAAATTCCGCTCCGGACTGGTGCCGGAGAAATCACCGAAAATCAGATCTGACTAGAAGTGTTGCTGGTGTCCCGCGGATCTATTCCGCGGGGTTGGCCGGCAGGAACGACACCAGCTTGGCGCGCACATCATCCGGCCATGGCATGGAGGTGTGCTTGTCGAGCCAGCTGGCCGCAAGCACCTGTTTGCCCGACCAACGATGTTCCTCGCCGCACAGGACCACATGCTCGACCGTCATCGACGATTTGCCGACGCGCGTGACGGTGAGTTCGAAGGTCAGTTTCTCGCCAAACAGCGACGGCTTGGAGAAATCACAAGTCAGATGGACGGTGGGTGTGCCCCAGCGTTCCTTCCAGATGATTTCATGCCAGGGGTAGCCGATCGAGGACCAGAATTCCTCGATCACGCCGTTGAGAAGATTGAGATAGGCCGGGTAATAGGCGGTGCCGGAGATGTCGCAGTCGCCGAAATGCAGCATGCGGTCGGTGGTGTAGCTGACAGTCATGTTCCCCCCAAGTCCTGATCAAAGCACCCGCAGGTTTCGCATGAGGGGCGGAAAGAGGCAACTCCGGGCCACATGGCAAAAGGTCGGGGATGGGGCGTCGGGAGATTGACCGGGCCCTCCGCACTCGCCAAGACATGCAAACGGCCGGGCAGAGCGCCCGGCCGTTTGATGCGTATCGGCTGATATCAGAGTGCAGCCAGAACAGATTTCTCGATCTGGTCGACGGGGCTGTTGACCAGCGTCTTGGGCAGTTCAAGCATGATCTTGTCGGTGACGCTGACATGCAGGCTCGGACGGGTCTCGCCCAGGGTGTCGGGATCGAGCACCAGGATCAGGTGGTCGAACTTGTGTTTCTGGGCCAGGTCATAGAGGTGATTGGCGAGAATTTTGGCGAATGTCGCCTCCATCGATTCCTTGGCGGAGACGTCCGGCGGCTGCTTGCCGGCCGGGCCCTGGTCAGCCAGATCGCCGGGCTCGAGATCATGTTCGTGCTGCAGCTTGAGTTCGCCGCTCTTGCCGGAATTGCGGTAGAATTTGGCGCCTTCTCCGGTGCCTACGACGATGAGGGTCTTGTGAGGAACTGGTTTGTGGGTCATGCGATCTCCCGCTGTATGTGAAAAGTCTGGCCCGTCATGGGATGGCGGCCATTGCGGCGGGTCGGGGCAGCCGCCGAAGCGACCACCCCAAGAACCGGATCAGGCAGCGTTTGCGGAATCGCGGTGATGCTCACCTTCGCGAACTTCTTCTATGATCTTGGAAACGAAGGCTTCCAGATCCTCGGGCGAACGGCTGGTGATGATGCCGTTGTCGATGGCGATTTCGCTGTCTTTCCACTTGGCGCCGGCATTTTCCATGTCGGTGCGGATCGAGTGGTAAGACGTTGCTTCGCGGCCCTTTATGACATCGGCTTCGATGAGCAGCCACGGGGCGTGGCAGATGGCAGCAACGATCTTGTCGCCGGTGACGAAGTCACGGACCAGCTGAACGGCTTCCTTGTTGACGCGCAGGATATCTGGGTTGATCTGGCCACCGGGCAGCACCAGCGCAATGTAGTCATCGACCTTGACGTCGGAAATCTTCAGGTCGGCTTCGACCGAAGCACCCCAGTCGCCATTGTCCCAACCCTTGATCGAGTTGCCGTCAGGGGTTGCGACGTGAACGGTCGCGCCGGCCTGCTTGAGGTGCTCAAGCGGATATTCCAGCTCGGACTGCTCAAAGCCATTGGTCGACATGATGAGGATTTTTGCGTTTTCCATATTCGGCATCGGGGTCTCCTTTGCGTTTGAAACTTACCGGTCTACAATGTCCTGACCGCCTATGAGTTCCATGCGCTGCGACAATCTGGCCGACCGGTGCCAGGCGGCGGGGCCCGGACCATTTGCCTGGCTAGCTCCGTGGCCTGCCCGGAATGCCGCTTTGCCGGGGCAGGGTGGTACAGGTGCGTTGCGCGCGTAATAATCGTGCAATCAGGCCGGAAATCCGCTATGAGGCCCCGCATCTCCACCCATCGACGTGCCCACGACAGGCTTCAGGCAGACTTCATGTATCGCGACGCATTGAAAAACAACGACAAGATCCTCTCGGTGGCACCGATGATGGACTGGACGGACCGGCATTGCCGGTTCCTGCACCGGCAATTGACCGGCCGGGCGCTGCTTTACACCGAGATGGTGGTGGCCGAAGCCATCATCCATGGCGACCGGGAGCGGCTTCTGGGCTATGATCCGGCCGAGCATCCGGTGGCGCTGCAACTGGGCGGATCGGAGCCGGAAAAGCTGGCCGAGGCGGTCCGGATTGCCGGTGACTTCGGCTATGACGAAATCAATCTCAATGTCGGCTGTCCGTCCGACCGGGTCCAGTCCGGAGCCTTCGGGGCCTGCCTGATGCGCGAGCCGGATCTGGTGGCGCGCTGTGTGGCGGCAATGAAGGCGGTGTCGGACATGCCGGTGACGGTCAAATGCCGCATCGGCGTTGACGAGCAGGCCCCCGAAATCGCCCTGTCGGAGTTGGCAAATGCGCTCGTTGACGCGGGCACGGATGCGCTGTGGGTGCATGCGCGCAAGGCTTGGCTGGAAGGGCTCTCACCCAAGCAGAACCGCGATGTTCCGCCGCTCGATTATGATCGTGTCTATCGCCTCAAGCAGCATTACCCCAATGTTTTCATCGGCATAAATGGCGGAATTGCCGATCTGAATCAGGCCGTTGATCAATTGAATCATGTGGACGGCGTGATGCTTGGGCGGGCGGCCTATCACAATGCTTCATTGCTGACTGACGTTGACCGGCGGGTCTATGGGATGGATGTGCCTGAAACCGACTGGGATGCAGTCTGCGCGGCGATGATGACCCATGCGGAAGCGCATCTGGCTTCCGGCGGGCGGCTGATCCACATCACGCGGCACATGGTTGGCCTTTTCCTGGGGGTGCGCGGCGCGCGGCGGTTCAGGCAGATCCTGTCAACCGAGGCGGTGCGTCCGGGGGCGGGGCCGGAGGTGATCGCCGCAGCCTTCGCTGCGATCGATTTTAGCGACCTTACCGCTGCGGCCTGAGCCCGCCGCGACAATCCCGGAGTGAAGCGCGTGCCGCTACCACCGGCGATCACGCCTGTTCACGCGGCAACACATAGTGCAATCCGCCTTTGACAAACGGGAACCAACGCCCATCTAAGCCGTTCAGTTCAAGGGGCCGCGAGCCTCGATGCGCCGGTTTCCGGCGCCGGTCCGGACCATCAAGGGATAATTCAATGTTGAAAGCACTTGTCATCGCTGCCGTCACCACGGCCAGCTTCGTTACCATGGCACAGGCCCAGGACACGCTCCGGGTCGGCATGTCGGGCGGCTATTTCCCCTTCACCTTCGTCAAGCAGGACAAGCTTCAGGGCTTTGAAGTGGACGTGATGGACGCGGTCGGCCGCCAGGCCGGGCTTGAGGTCGAATATGTCACCATGTCGTTTTCCGGCCTGATCGGCGCCCTGAGCTCCGGCCGCATCGACACGGTTGCCAACCAGATCACCATCACGCCGGAGCGGGAAGAGGCCTTCGCCTTTACCCAGCCCTATGTCTATGACGGCGCCCAGGTGGTGGTTAAGAAGGGCAATGAGGGCGACATCAACGGTCCGGAGGATCTCAAGGGCCGCACGGTGGCGGTCAATCTGGGTTCGAATTTCGAGCAATTGCTGCGCGAGCTTCCCTATGCCGGCGAGATCACCATCAAGACCTACGAGTCCAATATCGAGCAGGACACGGCACTTGGCCGCGTCGATGCCTTCGTGATGGACCGGGTGTCTTCGGCCGAAGTCATCGACAAGAGCCCGCTGCCGCTGGCGCTCGCGGGCAAGCCCTTTGCCGAGATCCACAATGCCCTGCCGTTCCGCGATGACGAGGAAGGCCGGGCCCTGCGGGACAAGGTCGACGCGGCGCTGACGGCGCTGAAGGAAGACGGCACGCTTGCGGAAATCTCCCAGACATGGTTCGGGTCGGATATCACCTCGACCGAATAGGGTTTAGCCATGAAACCGCTCGATCTGGACTACATGCTGGGGCTGGTCCCGGTGCTCCTGAGCTACGTGCCGCTGACGCTGGCCATGGCGCTGGCGTCGATGGCGCTGGCGCTGGTGCTGGCGTCGCTGCTGGCCGTCGAGCGGATCCTGCGGATTCCGGTGCTGGATCAGGCGGTGATGCTGTTCATCAGCTTCTTCCGCGGCACGCCTTTGCTGGTGCAGCTGTTCCTGTTCTATTACGGGCTGCCGCAACTGGTGTCGGCGCTGGCCCAGATCAATGGCGTCACCGCGGCGATCATGGGCCTGACGCTGCATTTCTCGGCCTATATGGCCGAGAGCATCCGGGCTGCCATCCTCGGAGTCGACCGAAGCCAGTGGGAAGCCTCGATGGCTGTGGGCATGACCCGCGGCCAGATGCTCCGGCGCATCGTGCTGCCGCAGGCCTCGCGCGTGGCTGCCCCCACACTGGTCAATTATTTCATCGACATGATCAAGAGCACGTCGCTCGCCTTCACCCTCGGCGTCACCGAAATGATGGGCGCCACCCAGAAGGAAGCCGCCGGCAGTTTCCTCTATTTTGAAAGTTTCATCGTGGTTGCCATTCTCTACTGGATCATCGTCGAGGTGCTGTCCTATGGCCAGCGCCTGCTGGAGGGCCGCATGGAACAGGCCTACGCCCGATGACCGGCGTTCGCGGACTGATCAAGCGCTTTGGCGCCAATACCGTACTCGACGGCATCGATCTCGACATCGCCGACGGCGAACGGGTGGCCATCATCGGCCCGTCGGGCACCGGAAAGTCGACATTGCTGCGATCGATCAATTTCCTCGACCAGCCCGATGCCGGCACCATCACCGTGGGTGATCTCAGCGTTGACGCGGCCCGCGCCAGCCGCGCCGACATCCTGGCTCTGCGTCGCCGCACGGCCTTCGTGTTCCAGAATTACGCGCTGTTTGCCAACAAGACCGCACGGCAGAACATCACCGAAGCGCTGATCACGGTGCAGAAGCGGTTGCCGGCCGAGGCCGAGGCCCGGGCCGATGCCGTTTTGCGTGAGACCGGTCTGAGCGACAAGGCCGATGCCTATCCGGCAGCGCTTTCGGGTGGACAGCAGCAACGCGTCGGCATTGGCCGCGCGATGGCGCTGGATGCCGATCTGATGCTGTTTGACGAGCCGACCTCGGCGCTCGATCCCGAATGGGTGGGCGAGGTGCTGGATCTGATGCGCCGTGTCGCCGAGCAGCGCCAGACCATGCTGATTGTCACTCACGAGATGCAGTTTGCCCGCGAGATCGCTGACCGTATCGTCTTCATGGAAGGCGGACGCATTGTCGAGCAGGGCCCGCCCGCGCAGATATTTGACGCGCCCGAGGATTCTCGGACCCGCGACTTTCTGCGCCGGGTAACCTGAGACGAAAACGCCGCCAGCGTCATGGCCGGCGGCGTTCAGGTAAAACAGTCTTGTTTTCAATGGCGGGCGTAGGGTTTTTCAATGGCGGGCGTAGGGCGTCAGCTGTTACGCAGCGCCTGGATCAGGTCGCCCTTGGTCATCGATGACCGGCCCTCGATATCAAGCTCCTGCGCCCGTGCGTAAAGCTCGTCCCTGGTCCAGTCCTCATAGGCTGCAGCCTTGCCGCCCTTGGAGGAGGGGTGCTGGCTGTCATTGGCCTGGGCATTGGCGATACGGGCGGCTTTCTGCTTGGAAGCGCCGTCGTCGCGCAGAGCCTCATATGTGTCACTGTCCTTGACGGAAGGTCCGTGCTTGGTGGAAGCCATGTTGCATCCTCGCTGAAGATGGGGCGGGCAATGTCAGACGGGATCTCACATCTGCCGCGACAGTTGATCTATGGCGCCGTCGATCTGGTCGATCAGCGGCTGCATGTCATTGCCGAAATCGGCATGCGACCGGTCTTCGAGCTCGTCACGCATCGAGCGCAGCACATAGAGCCGCTGGTCGACCGGACGGGCTGACATCAGCACCGTGTTGATGTCGTCGGCGGTGATGGTCTGGGCAATACCATCCATATCTGCATCACCACCAACCTGTGCGCTGACAGGATCGAAGATTGAGCTGTTCATCATGGTTGGCATGGGATTCTCCTTTGATTGCCTGTCTCCAACGCCCTGCGGGCAAGCTGGTTCCATGGCAGTGTCCGGAGAGAGCGCGGCCGTCAGGCGGCGGCCTGTGGCGCTGAGGGCTTATTCTGCAGGCAGCGGCGTCGGCTTGTTGTCGGCGTCAAGCGCCACCATGACGAACAGGGCATTGGTCACCTTGTCCATTTGCGGGGTCAGGTAGCGCTGCGCCCAGGCCTCGACCAGCAGCGTCATTGATGTGCGGCCGACCTTGACGATGTCGGTATAGATGCACAGCGTGTCGCCGATCTTGACCGGCATGGCAAAGGACATCTCGTTGACCGCGGCGGTGACGACGCGTCCGTGCGCCCGTTCGGCGGCGCGGATGCCGCAGGCCAAGTCCATCTGGGCCATCACCCAGCCGCCGAAGATATCGCCGGCGGCATTGGCATCGGCCGGCATGGCCAGCGTTCGCAATGTCAGTTCACCCGTTGGCTTGACCATGACCTGCTGCTCCCTTGTTGGTCCATATCTGTACCGGGGCGGGCGCGCCATTTGAAGCCTTGCCGCGCCGGAAGCTGGGGACGATCTGGAAACTGTGCCGGTTGCGCGTGCAGCACCCGACGGCGATGCAGCCCGTTGTGCCACAATATTGCCCCAGAGGTTAAGGCCGGTCATCAGCCTTCCTTTACCCTTCTGTGGGAAATTCAGCATCAGTTTTGCGTTGTATCGGACCTCCCCATGTCGTTTTCTTCCCCAGAGTCGCTGCGTTCCAGACCGCCCCTTGCGGGCCTGGCGCTGATGGTGGCGCTTGTCGCTGCCGGATGTTCAGGCGAGTCCGGCCTGGCGCCGCCTGGAGATTTGCTGGGCATGGAGCAGGCCTCTCCGATGATCCGCGCCGAGTCGGCAGCCCCGGCAATGTTCGCCCCATCTGCCGCGCCGGTGGTGTCCGCCGCGCCCGTGGGCCAGGCGATGTTCAACGATCCGGATCTGGCGCTTCTGCCCAATGGCCCCGATGCGCCCATGCAAAATGTGCTGGCCTATCCGGTGTCGAGTGGCGTCGATATGCAGCAAATGACTTCGGCACTGCCCGAAGGCCGTGTCGATCAGCCGGTCGTGATGGGAATCGGCACGGACCAGCCACGGCTGGCCACGGCGCCGCGTATGGAACCGGCAGCCCAGCCGCAGATCCAAGCCCCGCAGCCCGAGATGTCCAGGGTGGAAGAGAAGCCGAGACTGCTGGCCGGGTTGTTGCCACGGTTCAGCAATCCGCTTGCCAAGCCGCAATGGGCGGGCGGCATGCCGGCGGCCGAGAAAGCCTGCCGCCAGCGGCTCAAACGACTGGGCGTGACATTCCGCGACGTGCCGGCAATCAACAGCGGCAAGGGATGCTCGATTCCCTATCCGGTGGAGGTCACCGAGCTTTCCGGCGGGATCGAAATCAAGCCGGCTGCAAAGCTCAATTGCCAGATCACCGACGCTTTTGCGCAATGGGTCAAGAATGAACTCGCACCGGCCGCCCGGGTCCGGTATCTCTCCGGGGTCAAGTCGATCCGGCAGCTCTCGTCCTATTCCTGCCGCACCATGAACTCCAAGCGCGGTGCGCCGATGTCGGAACACGCCAAGGGCAATGCGATCGATGTGGGCAAGATCACGCTGGACAACGGCCGCGGAATCCTCGTCAGGCAACCCGGCTTTTTCGCCTTTCGCGAAAAGAGCCTGCTCAACAATATCCGCGCCGACAGCTGCAAGTATTTTACCACGGTTCTGGGGCCGGGCAGCGATGTCCACCACAAGGACCATTTCCATTTCGACCTGAGGCAGCGCAAGACGTCCTACCGGCATTGTGACTGAGGCCGGAAGCACCGGCCTCGAGATGTCCTTGAAATGATGGGGGCGCCGGCGGGGCTGAGGTTCACCCTGGCGCTAAGCATCAGCGCGACCCGATTTCCGGCAAATCCGATTGCCCGGCCCGCTGAAACAATGCATGAAAACGTCTCGTTGTGATGACGCCTGGCGCGTGATCATCCTGATTGCGTCCTCCCGCCTGCCAGCGGCTCAAAATCCGGACAGGGAACCGTGCCGCATGCCACCTGTGGGGGAGTTGATCTGGTTTGCCGCGGCGCTGGCGGGGGCAGGTGTCGTCGCAGGTCTGCTCGCCGGACTGTTCGGCATTGGCGGCGGCGCCATTCTGGTTCCGGTCTTCTATCAGATCTTCGGTCTTATCCACATTGACGAGGCGGTGCGCATGCACCTTGCCGTGGGCACCTCGCTGGCGATCATCGTGCCGACCTCGATCCGTTCCTTCCTGGCGCACAAGGCCCGCGGCGCCATCGACGTTGAGCTGCTGAAAAGCTGGATCCTGCCGATCCCGTTCGGCGTGGTGGCCGCGTCGCTGATCGTGGCCTCGGTGTCGAGCGCCGGATTGCGGGCGATCTTTGCCGGCATCGCCATCATTGTCGGCTTGCGAATGCTGTTCAACCGGCAGAGCTGGCGGCTTGGATCGGACCTGCCGCCAAACCCGGCCCGTGCCGGGGTCGGCGCGCTGATCGGACTGCTCTCGGCGCTGATGGGCATTGGCGGCGGTGTTCTCAACAACACCTTCATGACGCTGTTCGGCCGACCGGTGCACCAGGCGGTGGCGACTTCGTCAGGCGTGGGCGTGCTGATCTCGGTTCCGGGGCTTTTCGGCTATGTCTGGGCCGGCTGGGGGGCTGCGGGCCTGCCGCCGTTTTCCACCGGCTATGTCAACTGGGTTGCCGCCGCGCTGATCATCCCGGTCACTCTCCTGGTGGCGCCGATCGGCGTGCGGCTGGCGCATGCGCTGGAGAAGCGGCAGTTGGAAATCTGGTTCGGCCTGTTCATGATGGTCGTCGCAGCGCGGTTTTTCTACAGCCTGACCTGACGTTCCCCCTTCAGGGCGTACTTGATGGCCGATCAGCGGGCACTGCGCAGCTGTGTCAGTGTCGCCACGGTTTCAAAGCTGATGGAGGTGCTGTTGTTGAAGATTGACAGCACCGGATCCTGGACGCCGCTTTCGACATCATGCAGCGCCAGGAACCGCTGGACCATCGATTCGATCTTTTCGGGATCAAGAAGATCGTCGATCTCGAAATAGCGCTCGAACATCTCCTTCTGCACATCGATGTCACTGGCTGCGGTTTCATCGGAAATCGAGAAGGTGGTGCGGAAAAACTGTGCCAGCGCCTCGTCGGCGAGGATTTCGTAGGTGCTGGTGATGGTCGGAGCCATGCGTTCGAAATAGAGCGCCAGACGCGCGCCCAGACTGTCTTCGCCGGCCTGGACCTCGACTTCCTGGGTCAGGTACAGCCGCTGGGTCTCGACCAGTCCACGATCATTCTGGATGCTGTTGGTGGCGTTGCTCTGGATGACGCCATCGGCATCGAAATTGAACGAGCCGGCCAGCTTCTGGTAGCTGATGTCAGGCTGCTGATTGGCAAAGCTCTCCGGATCATCGAGATCCGAGATCAACACGGCCCTCAGGGTTTCGGAACTGACGTCCTTGGGCTTCAGGCCCTCGGCGACCAGCAGCACATTGGTCAGGCGCGGATCGGCCAGGAGCTGGTCGACGGTTTCCAGGCTCTGCAGCTGCGTGCGGTAATAGGAGGCCTCGGTCTCGGCGGCAGCCTTGCCGGAATCGCTGGGGTCGAGCCTGGTATAGGCGGTGTAATAGGCCTTGGTGATCCGGGTGATCTCGTTTTCGGACTGGGCGTAGCGCGGCGCGCCAATGCTGCCATCTGCAGTGAAGTTGAATGACTTGGCCAGTTCGACGAACCGCTCGTCCTTCAATTTGCCGACATAGCTGTTGGGGTCATAGGGATCGCTGGTGAAGATCTGCTTCAGCTTGAAGGTCGAGACCTCGTCGGGCGATATGTTGAAGGCTTTGAGCGCAAATTCGCGAATGGTCACGGCGGCCGGCTGCAGCGACAGGAAGTCGTTCAGGTCGGACGTAAGCCCGACATAGAGCTTGTATTTGGCAATGGCCGCCGCATCCTTTTCCTCGTCGGCATCGTCATAGGTGGAAATGTAATTGGCTGTCGTGGTGTAGAGCTGGGTCGCATCCTGGATGTCCTTTCCGGGGGTGATGCTGCCGTCACTCTCGAAATTGAAGGCTTTTGCCATCGCGACGATGGCATTGCTCTTGGTGTAGATCTCGCTGTTGGGATCGGAGGTGTCCTGCTGCAGCGCCCATTTGACGTCGGCCCGGCTCGTGGTCAGGGGAACCCCATAGGCCGTCATCATGAACTGGCTGAGGCGTCCGTCATTGAGGAGCTCGTCCAGGCTGGTGATCCCGGAAATGGTCTCTTCGTAATATTGCTTGTTGAGCAGGGCGCCGGTGGTGGTCAGCCGCGGTTGCGAAAAGACATAGCGGTCGGTCACCAGCTTGCGCTGGGCATCATTCATTGCCTCGACACCTGCATCGAGACTGCCGTCGGCATTGAAGTTGAACGACGCCGCCAGTTCGTAATAATTGGCGATCGTGTCGATCGACTTGTTGTACTGGGTGATCAGGTAGTCGATCTTTTCGATCTGGGCGGGTGTCTTGGTGGGGTCCGCTAGGTCCGCCGTGAGATCGGCGATCAGGCCATTCCACTCGGCGACCTTGGGCGCCAGCACCGCATTCACATAGCTGTCCGGATCGGCAATGTCGCTGGTGATGACATTGCGGATGGTTTCATAGTCGAAGGTCTTGGGATCTATGTTGAATGTGCCGAACACGAAATCGCGCGCGGCGGTGTTGCGGAACAGGTCGTCAACCTCGGTGAAGGTCTTCGACACGGCAGTGAAATACGCGGTTTCCTGGCGCAGGATGGCATCATTGTTCTGGATCGACCGCTCATAGGTGTCGACCAGGTCGTCAATCTGGCTGGTGGTCTGGACAATCTCGCTGGTCACCGTGCTGCCGAAGTCATAGGCGGCCGCCAGGTTCTTGTATTTGACGTCGGTGAGCAGGTTGGCAAAGCTGCCGGTATCGGTCAGGTCACTTTCCAGAACCTTGCGGATGAAGGCCTTGGCATAGGCCATTTCCTCCAGGCCATAGGCCTTCATGGCATAGGCATAGACGCGATCATCCGCCAGGAACTCGTCGACGCTGGTGATCGAACCGATGGTGTCGCGGTAATACTGCGCCTCCCTGGTCACGATCGGATCGGCGGCGGCGCGGCGCAGCGTCTCGTTCATGTCCCGGGTGTAGAAGGTGTAGCTTTGATAACTGGTTATCATGGTGCTGCCGGAGGTCGCGGTTCCATTGGGGCAATTCGGATCTGGCGGAAATACAGGCGATTCTACCGCCGATAGTGCCGCTGGCTGCTTGCCTGAAACTGTCCTCGCGCCGGGCCCGGCGGCCTTGGCATCAGTCGCGCAGAATGACCTCGTCGCGGCGCATCTCGAAAGCGGTCAGCGACGAGATGAAGTTCATGCCGAGCAGGCTCTGGTCGAGCCGTCCGGGTTCCGACACCATGGCCTGCACGCCGGTGCGGACAATCGATCCCACCTCGACGCTGTCAAGCCGAACGGGGGCTGCCTTGGCCTTGCCGTTGGCGGTGTTGATAATGAGAGAGTAGTTCAGGTCAGCGTCTGAAAACCCGATCTCGATGGCGTCGGCGTGCGACAGCGCGATTGAGGTGGCGCCGGTGTCGATGAGAAAGTTCACTGCCTTGCCGTTGACCGCGCCCGCGGCCTCGAAATGGCCGTTCATCGACTTGCGGATCGAGACGGCAATGCCGTTTTCATCGGTGATGCTCACCGGGCGGCCGGGGGACAGGCCGCCGGCAATGCGCGCCACCGTCTCCTTGGCCTGATCCTGATAGAGCCAGCCGGTGGACAGGCCCAGAATGATGATGGCCCAGATCAGCAGGTTCTTGATCATTTCGCCCATGTTGCGATGCAGCCCGACGACGCCGGCGCCGATGACGGCTGCGAGCAGGCCGTATTTGACCAGGAAGGCGAGGTCGGCATTCTGCAGTCCGAAGCTCATGCCGGAATCATGATTGTAGATGAGTACGGCAAGGGCTGCGCCGATGATGGTGAGAAGGAAGATCATTCCTGGGTGACATCCTGACGTTCGCGCGCCATGCGCTGACGCCGGGTTTCCCGCCGCGGCTTGCGCTCGATGGTGTCCATCCGCGCCGGCAGTTCGGCCATGACCTGGCGCCGGGCTTCCGGCGTGAAATCGATCCAGCCTGCTATTTCATCGCGCGTGCGCCCGCATCCGAAACAATAGCCGGAAGCAAGGTCCATCGAGCAGACAAGGATGCAGGGGGATTTTATGCTCATCGGGTCCTTCAATCATGATGCGGCATGCAGGAAACTATATCGGGTCTTCAGAGCAAAAGGGCAAGGGTGACCAGGCAGGCGGTCTCGGTGATCTGCTGGGTGGCGCCGATGGTGTCGCCGGTGTGGCCGCCAAGCCGCTTGCGCACCAGTGCTGTCCATTGATGGGCGGCAAGCGCCGTGATCGCCAGCGCGATCACGGCTGGTATCAGGCCGATGCAGAATGCGGCAAGGACGCCGAAGAGGATTACGCCGGACACCAGCGCGGTGGTCCTGGCGCTGTCATAGGGCGCGCCCACCGAGGCTGCGACGCCGTCGAGCCGGGCCGGCGGCAGCTCATTCCAGTGCCAGACCATGCAGGCGCGGGAGATCGCTGCGGCGGCAAGCAGCAGCAGGCAGGCATACCAGCCGCCGGTCACGGACAGGATGATGGTCAATGCCGTGGCGCGAAGCGCAAAACCGGTCATCAGCGCCAGCACGCCATAGGCTCCGATGCGGCTGTCCTTCATGATTTCGAGCATGTGGGCGCGGCCGCCGCGAGCGCCGAAGGCATCGGCGGAATCGGCGAGCCCGTCCTCGTGCAAGGCGCCGGTGACGCCGGTGAGAACCATCAGCACCAGCAGCGCGGTCAGGGCGGCATTGGCATTGGCCGCGGACAGGCCGAGCATGATGAGCGCCGGCAGAAGCGCGATGATGACGCCGGCAGCCGGAAACATGCCTGACGCGCGCGACAATGCACCGTCATGATCCGTGAAGAACCGCGCAGGCACCGGCAGGCGGCTCAAAAAGCCGGTGGAGCGGGCGATGTCGTCGATATAATCGCGGATCTGCATTTTAGTCTCCTGCCGGCTGCGACATCCGGGGGCGTGAACGATATTGTCCCCAAGCGATTCGACAATTACACGGGGGCAGGACGCGCGTCATGCGCGACAACAGCCCGAGGAGAGAAAAATGAGTGCCAGCGGTCTGCCTTTCGATGATTTTCGTGAGCTCCTGCGCAATTTGCCCGGGCCCGACACCGCAGCGCTGGCTGCCGCACGGGAGCGCGATGCGCAACTGACCAAGCCGGCAGGGGCGCTCGGACGGCTTGAGGAGATCGCCTTCTGGCTGGCTGCCTGGACCGGCCGCGCGCCGCAGGTGACCCGGCCGCTGGTGGCGATATTCGCCGGCAATCACGGTGTCACGGCGCAGGGCGTGTCGCCGTTTCCCTCATCGGTGACGGCGCAGATGGTTGAGAATTTCGCCGCAGGCGGGGCTGCCATCAACCAGATCTGCGTCGCCAATGATCTGGGCCTGAAGATCTTCGATCTGGCGCTGGAAGTGCCGACCGCTGACATCTCGGTGGAGCCGGCGATGGATGAGCGCACCTGCGCCGCGACCATGGCGTTCGGCATGGAATCGATCGCCGGCGGCACGGATCTGTTGTGCATCGGTGAGATGGGCATCGGCAACACCACCATCGCAGCGGCGATCTTTTACGGCCTTTACGGCGGATCGGCAGTGGACTGGGTCGGTCCCGGAACCGGATCGGAAGGCGACGTGCTGGCGCGCAAGATCGCCGTGGTGGAAACAGCCGTCGCCCTGCACAAGGCGCATCTGGGCGATCCCTTCGAAGTGCTTCGGCGTCTTGGCGGGCGCGAGATTGCCGCGATGGCCGGCGCCATTCTGGCGGCGCGGATGGAGCGCATCCCGGTGCTGATCGACGGCTATGTGGCCACGGCCGCGGCTGCGGTGCTGCATGCCGCCGATCCGCATGCGCTCGATCATTGCCTGATCGGCCACGTATCCGCCGAGCCGGGGCACATGGCGGCCATCGAGAGACTGGGCAAGACGCCGTTGCTGGCGCTGGGGATGCGGCTGGGCGAGGGCACCGGCGCAGCACTTGCCGCCGGCATCGTCAAGTCAGCGGCGCTGTGTCATTCCGGAATGGCAACCTTTGCCCAGGCCGGCGTTGCCGGCAAGGACTGAAGCGGCCGCATGAATTAGGAGCGGGCCTAGCGGAAGGCCCGCTTTTTCTTCTGGCCGGCGCCGGTCAGGCCTTCGACCGGGGCCATGCTTTCAAGCACCCGTTCGCGCGGCAGGATGGCGATGCCCTCGGTGCCTTCGCGCAGTTTGGACTTGAGCACGAACTCGCCGCCATGTTTTGCCAGGATGGCCTGGACGATCGGAAGGCCCAGCCCCGTGCCCTGTTCGGCGCTCTTGATGGCGACCGAGCCCTGGCCAAAGGCCGAGAGCACCACCGGGATTTCCTCCTCGGCGATGCCGGGGCCATTGTCCTTGATGGCCAGATACTGGCCGCCGCCTGCGGTCCAGCCGAGTTTGACCTTGATCTCGCCGCCGGACGGAGTGAATTTCACCGCGTTCGACAACAGGTTGAGGATGACCTGGCGCATCGATTTCTCGTCGGCCCAGACCATCGGCATTTTTTCCTCGAAGGATTCGGTGATCCGGATGTTCTTGCTGCGGGCCTTGAGCTGGACCAGGCCGATGCAATCCTCGGCAATGTCGGACAACGCCAGCGCATTCTCGTTGAGATCATAGCGGCCGGCCTCGATGCGCGAGAGGTCGAGGATCTCGTTGATCAGGTTGAGCAGGTGCTGGCCGGACCGGTGAATGTCTCCCGAATATTCCTTGTAGCTTTCGTTCTCCATCGGCCCCAGCACCTCGCCGGACATTACCTCGGAGAAGCCGAGAATGGCGTTGAGCGGCGTTCTGAGCTCGTGACTCATCGAGGCGAGGAAGCGCGATTTTGCGAGGTTGGATTCCTCGGCGCGGCGCCGGGCTTCGTCAGAGACAGACTTTGCCACTTCCAGTTCGGCAATGAGGTCGTCTTTCTCGGTCTGGTAGCCGAGCATCTTCAGATTGGTCGTGTAGAGCCGCCGCGACATGAAGATGAAGAACAGCGTGGCGGCCGAAATCATGGCGAGGACGGAAAAATCCGAGACGTCGCGGGTCATGGTTGCCCGCAGCCCCAGGGTCGCGACCATGGGGACGGTGGCGAAATACAGCGCATAGCGCAGCGCGAATGTCGCCATCGCGGTGGCGGCGAGCGCGATCAGCAGCACGGCGGATTTGTAGAAATTGAAGATGTCGCCCTGACAGGTGGTGCAGTCCTGATAGGCAAAGAATGCCCAGCAGAGCCCGATCAGGGCATAGATGCCGAGGAAGCGGCGGCGCCAGTGTTCGGCTGTCTGGTCGGTGACGGAATCGCGCGAGGCCCGCCGCGCCATCAGCACCAGTCCGGCATAGACAAACATCGTGGTCAGTGCCCAGGCCATCAGCCAGACGGCGTCATCAAACCAGAGGCCGCCGATGGCTGCCAGCATGACCAGCACCGGAGGGGCAGCGGCGCCCTGCAAAACGGCGTTGATGTGCAGTCGGAACATCTCATTGTCATAGGCGGGGGTGATCTCACGGCCATGCTGCAGCCGTTCACGCTGGGCGCGCACAGCCTTGACCACCGCCGCGTTCTTGTGCGTGCGCGATCGGTCGACAATGTTCTTGTCGGTCATGGTCTGCGAATGTTCCACCAGGTAATTCCGCCAGTTCCAGTTTGTACGCAATAATTAACAGTCAAAGTTTAAGAAGCTGTTTGCAGTTTTGCCAGTCCACAGATCATTGGGCTTGAGCCGAAAGTTGAAACCAGGTCATTTTCTCTCATGAGATATCAAACCCGATTCGCCCGGAAGCGACGCTTTGGCTGGCGCAGATATCTTGATCTCGCCGTGGCCGTGCTGGCGATTGCCGGCGTGGCCTTCGGTGTCGGGCGCATCGAGCAGCTTGCCGGCGAGGACATCAGCGGAGTGATGCGGGTGGTCGACGGCGACAGCCTGGCCCTCGGCAGCCGGCGGCTGCGCCTCAAGGGGATTGATGCGCCGGAAATCCGGCAGCGCTGCCGCCGCGACGGGTTCGAATACGGATGCGGAATCGAGTCGGCCTCCTATCTGCGTGGCCTGATCGGCGGGCAGGGCGTCGAATGCAAAGGCGAAGGCCTCGACCGCTATGGCCGCGACCTGGTGCGCTGCGCGGCGGGCGGCGTCGATCTCAACCTGGCCATGGTCCGCGCCGGCCAGGCTGTTGCCTTTGGCGACTATCAGGGCGCCGAAGCGGCCGCAAGAGACGAGGCCGCCGGGCTCTGGGCCGGCGAATTCGAGACGCCGAAGCAATGGCGGGTGATCCATGGCGGCCTCAGCGAAGAGCTGCATGCGGGCTTTGCGACGGTGATGGCCCTGCTGCGGCAATTGATGAGCCGGTGGTGAGCTGCACGCGCTTTCGTCCGGCTCCAGCGCCGTACCGCAATGATCAAATCCGCGCCTATCTGTGGATGATCTCTGTGCCGAGTACCTTGAGGCATTCGCGGATGAAGGCGGCAAGCGCCGTCCAGCCCTTGGCCGAGACCATGGTTCCGTCGACATAGGCGTCGGTCGGTGACAGGTCGATGAATGTGCCGCCCGCCAGCGTGACTTCAGGTTCGCAGGCGCCCAGTCCGGCGACCTTCTTGCCGCGCACCACGCCATCGACCGCGATCAGGATCTGCACGCCGTGGCAGATTGTGAAGATCGGTTTGCCGGTCTCGTGGAAGTGGCGGACGATGGCCTGGACGCGCTTGTCGGTGCGGATATATTCCGGACCGCGCCCACCGGCGCAATAGACCGCGTGATAGCTGTCGAGCTGGGTCTCGGCCTCGGAGAAGGTCTTGTTCAGCGTGACATTGTGTCCGAGCTTTTCGGTATAGGTCTGGTCGCCTTCAAAATCATGCAGCGAGGTTCTGAGAATGTCTCCGGCCTTCTTGTCTGGACAGACCACATGCACGGTATGGCCGACGGCCTCCAGCGCCTGTTCGAAGACGAAGATCTCGTATTCCTCGGTAAAGTCGCCGGTCAGCATCAGGATTTTCTTGCCGCTCATGTGTCTTCCCCCTTTTAAATCTGGCGCCGCCTACCCAGGTTCTGTTTGCATTGCCCGTGCGCGCGGATTCGGTTCTGCCGAACGCGGCTGTGTAATGCTCAGCCTTTTGGTCGGACCAGACATGCGGACATTGCAGGTTGCCGGTCAAGGGGATCGAGTCGAAAATCGGACGCTGGGGTAAGTCGGCCATGCGGGACGCTTTTCAGGCTTTCCTGCCGCAACGCTTTGGTGTCTGATCCGGCCGATTGAAAAACGGAGAGGATTCCCATGAAGCTTTATGATGGTGGACGCGCGCCAAATCCGCGGCGGGTGAGTGTGTTTTTGGCGGAGAAGGGGATCGAGGTCGAAAGGGTGCCGGTGGATATGGGGCAGCTGGGCCACAAATCCGCCGAAGTCACCGGGCTCAATCCGTTGCAGCGGCTGCCGGTGCTGGTGCTTGACGACGGCACGGCGATCGCGGAATCGGTGGCGATCTGCCGCTATTTCGAGGAGCTGCATCCCGAACCGGCATTGATGGGAACGGATGCGCGCGACAAGGCAATCGTCGAGATGTGGAACCGGCGCATGGAGCTCAATTTTCTGGCCGCCGTCGCCAATGCCTTCCGCCACACCCATCCGGCGATGAAGGAGTGGGAGGTGCCGCAGCTTGCCGAATGGGGCGAAATCAACCGGCCCAGGGCAGTGACCTTTCTGGAACTGCTGGACCGGGAACTGGCGAACCGTGAATTCATCGCCGGCGACCGCTTCACCATTGCCGACATCACCGGCATGATCGGATTCGATTTCATGAAGCCGGCGCGGATCGAGCGGCCCGAACATCTCAGCCATGTCATGCGCTGGTATCAGGCGGTGTCGTCGCGGCCGAGCGCAAAGGCATAAGGGAGCGAATGCGCTGATGGAAACCCGGGAACGCGCGCTTTCCGCACTGCTGTCCGAGATATCCGGTTGCCGGATCTGCCGGGACAATCCGTTGGGCGGGCCGGAGAGGGCGCTGCCGCATGAGCCGCGCCCGGTCTGTGTCGCATCCTCCAGCGCGCCGATCCTGATTGCCGGCCAGGCACCCGGCGCGCGGGTGCATCGCAGCGGCCAGCCCTTCACCGATCCTTCGGGCGACCGCCTGCGCGATTGGCTCGGCGTTGATGCGGCAGCATTCTACGATCCGGCGAAATTCGCCATCGTGCCGATGGGGTTCTGCTTTCCCGGCAATGACGCCAAGGGCGGGGATCTGCCGCCGCGGCGCGAATGCGCACCGGCCTGGCGCAGCAAGGTGATGGGGCTGATGCCGCAGCTCAAACTGATCCTGCTCATCGGCCAATATGCGCAAGCCTGGCATCTGGGACCCCTGCGGCAAAAGACCCTGACCGAGACGGTGCGCAACTGGCGCGAGATCATCGATGCCGGGGATCGGGACTGCGCCGTGCTGCCGCTGCCGCATCCGTCCTGGCGCAACAGCGGCTGGATCCGAAAGAACCCCTGGTTCGAAGCAGAGCTGCTGCCGGAACTCAAACAACGGGTGGCGACGCTGATTCCATCGGCCAATGGAACACAATCCTCATGATAGGCGGATTTGAGGTAAAATAATCTTTGTAGAGTGGGTGCCGTCACGATATCAGGGAGCATATTCCTGTTTCCGGAGACACTCATGGACCGCCTCGACCGCAAGATCCTTCGCCTGCTGCAGGAAGACGCCACCCTGGCCGTGGCCGAAATCGCCAAGAAGGTCGGGCTGTCGACGACCCCGTGCTGGCGCCGCATCCAGAAGCTCGAGGAAGACGGCGTCATCAAGCGCCGGGTGGCGCTGCTCGATCCGGCGGCTGTCAACGCCAAGGTGACGGTGTTCGTCTCGATCCGCACCAATTCGCACTCCAATGAATGGCTCAAGCGGTTTTCCGAAGTGATATCGGATTTTCCCGAAGTGGTGGAATTCTATCGGATGAGCGGCGATGTCGATTACCTGCTGCGCGTGGTGGTGCCCGACATTGCCGCCTATGACGCCTTCTACAAGCGGCTGATCGCCAAGATCGAGATCCGCGATGTCTCCTCGTCCTTCGCCATGGAGCAGATCAAATACACCACGCAACTGCCGCTGGATTACCTGCAACTGGCAAAAGAAAAGCCGGAGGCGAGCTGAGGCGTGAGCCTGCCGCGCGCACCCGGTCCGACCGGCGCGACAAACCGCGCTTGTCCATTGCGTTCAAAATATGCAATTATTCCGATGTAATTCGCCGCGGCACTGGTCGCGGCAGGGCGAACCATTGGGAAGGACCGATGTCATGAAAGGTTTTGTTTTCGGAGCAGGGCTTGCGGCCCTGGCCGCGCTGCCTGCGCAGGCCGCCGGTGATGACGTTTTCACGGTTGTTGCAGAGGTGCCGTTTGCGGATGCCGCCCAGGGCGTCAATGACGCGATCGTCAACGAGGGCTTCAAGATAGATTATCACGGCTTCATCGGCGACATGCTCAAGCGCACCGCCGGTGATGTCGGGGCCACCAGGGAGCTCTACACCGATGCCGAGTTCTTCACCTTCTGCTCGGCGGTGGTCTCGCGCGAGGTGATGGAAGCCGAAATCGGCGACATCGCCTATTGCCCCTATGTGGTGTTTGTCTATGAGGATGCCGCCACGCCGGGCAAGGTAACCATCGGTCACCGCACGCTGCCGGAAGGCGGCGCCCGCGACCAGGTCAACGAGCTGCTCGGCGAGATCGTTAGGACCGCGGCCGACGGGTTTTAATAGCGACGGGTCTAACGTTGCCTTGAGATCAGGCGCTGCCGGATCGTCTCGTCCGTCAGCTCCCTGACCGCGCCCTTACCGATCCAGCGGGCGCTCTTGTCTCTGGATGCCGCCAGTTTTTCGGCGAGAGCAAGAGCCGGGCCGTGCAGGGCCAGCGAGCGCTTGCCGATCTGCCGCAGGGCCCAGTTGACCGCCTTCTTCACAAAATTGCGCGGGTCGGTGGCGTGCTTCTCGATCAAAGGCAGAAAACGCAGGAAATCGGCGTCGTCGCGCTGTTTCAGGTGAACCGCCCCCCAGGCGATCATGGCAAAAGCGGTGCGGCGGACGAATTCGCGCTCGTTCATGGCAAAATCCGGAACAAGCTCGTCAAGGTGACCGGCATCGACAAAGAGATCAGCGGCAGTGTCGACGATTTCCCAGCTGTTGAAATCATCTACCATCTGTCGTGCCCGGGCGGGGCTGAGCCGGCCGGGTTCGTCGGTAAACAGCGCCAGCAGCCGGGCCTCGCGGAACCCGGTTTGCCAGAGTTCGAGCGCCCGTTCATGATTGCGGCCGAGCGTCTTGGCAAAAGGCCTCAGCGCCGCATTGCCGACGCCGAAAGCCTTGCCGGTGTTGATCCCGAAACGCGCCATACCGGCAATGTTGTCCGCCGAGCCGCTTGCCTTGAGCCATGCCAGAATGTCGGGCACGGTATAATCGGCGTTTTGCGGCGGCCGGCGGGGCGCCATGTCATTTTTCCAGGCGCGCCAGCAGCGCGGAAGTGTCCCAGCGATTGCCGCCCATGGCCTGCACATCGGCGTAGAACTGGTCGACCAATGCTGTGACGGGAAGCGTCGCGCCATTGCGCTTGGCTTCGTTGAGCACGATGTCGAGATCCTTGCGCATCCAGTCGACGGCAAAGCCGTGCTCATACTCGCCGGCATTCATGGTCTTGTGGCGGTTTTCCATCTGCCAGGACCCGGCGGCACCCTTGGAAATCACGTCGACGACCTTCTCGATGTCGAGACCGGCCTTCTTGCCGAAATGGATGCCTTCGGCGAGGCCCTGGACCAGGCCGGCAATGCAGATCTGGTTGATCATCTTGGTGAGCTGGCCGCTGCCGACCGGGCCCATCAGACCGACCATGCGGGCATAGGCGTCGATGACGGGTCGGGCCTTTTCGAAGGTCGCATCGTCGCCGCCGACCATGACGGTCAGCGCGCCGTTTTCGGCGCCGGCCTGGCCGCCGGACACCGGCGCATCGAGAAAGCCGCAGCCCTTGTCGCTGCAGGCATCGGCCAGTTGCCGCGCCACTTCGGCGGAAGCAGTGGTGTTGTCGATCAGGATCGCGCCCTTGTTCATGCCGTGCAGGACACCGCCAGGAGCGATGGTGACGGCGCGCAGATCATCGTCATTGCCGACGCAGGTGAAAACGAAATCGGCGCCCTTGGCAGCCTCGGCGGGGGTATCGCAGGCGGTGCCGCCGAACTCGTCGGCCCATTTGCGCGCCTTTTCCGCGGTGCGGTTATAGACCCGGAGCTCATGGCCGCCCTTGGTCTTGAGATGTCCTGCCATGGGGTAGCCCATAACGCCCAAACCAATGAATGCTACTGTTGCCATCTCATCTATCCTTCTGTCACAAATGCGCTTTACCGCTGACCTGATTGCAAGTTACGTAAAGCAACCCGTCAGCTCCTGGGAGGGACATAAACCAATGATGCGCATCGTCAAAGGGCTTATCAAGCTCATTCTTCTTCTCGTCCCGCTGGCGGTGATGGTGGCAGGAGCGGCAATGCTGTGGGCGTCGCGTTCGCAGGCGCCGTCTGATGGGGCCATGCAGATCGCCGGACTGGGCGCGCAGACCAGCATCACCCGCGACCGCAACGGCGTGCCGCACATCAAGGCCGCGACCCGGGCCGATGTCGCCGCGGGGCTCGGCTTTGCCCATGCGCAGGACCGTCTGTGGCAGATGGAGGTCAGCCGCATGGCCGGGCAGGGGCGCCTGTCGGAACTGTTTGGCGAGGCCACTGTCGGCACCGACATCTGGCTCAGGACCATGGGCATTCACGACGCGGCGGAAGCTTCGCTGCAGGTCATGGACGCCGACACCATGGCCATGCTCGAAGGCTATGCACGCGGCGTCAATGCCTGGGTCGAGCGCTCACCGCAGATCTTCTCGGCGCGGTTGCCGCCGGAATATCTGATTCTGGGCTACGAGCCCGAGCCCTGGCGAGCCGTCGACACGCTGACCGCGATCAAGATGATGTCGATTTCACTGGCCGAAAATCTCGGCGAGGAGGCGTTGCGGCTCGGGTTTCGCCGGATCGGACTGAGTGACGCCGAAATGCTGGATCTTCTGCCCTATCTGGATGCCGACACCCCGCCGCCAATGCCGGACCTGACCACATTGCTGGGGCTTGATACGGCACCGATCGGCGAGGCCATGGTGACTGCCGATGCCGCAGAGGCTTTTGCCGGCGTCGACGGCATGCTGTCCACCGGCGCCTCCAACAACTGGGTGATTTCGGGCGCGCGCACCCAGTCGGGCCTGCCGGTGCTGGCCAATGATCCGCATCTGAGCCTGATGGCGCCATCGGTCTGGTATCTGGCCCATCTGGAAGTCACCGAGGAATTCGACGAACCGCGTCATCTGATCGGCCCGTCGCTGCCGGGCACGCCTTTTGTGCTGCTCGGCCGGAGCAACGACATTGCCTGGGGATTCACCAACACCGCCACCGACGCCCAGGACGTGTTTGTCGAACGGATCAATCCCGAAAACCCGGATCAATATCTGACCCCGACCGGCTGGGCGCCGTTCGGGCAGAAGCAGGAAATCATCAAGGTCCGTGGCGGCGAAGATCAGAGCTTTGCCCGCCGCTGGACCCGGCACGGCCCGGTGTTCCCGGCAAGCTACAAGCATTTCGACAGGCTCTTGCCGGAGAACACCGTGGCCGCGCTGCAATGGGTGGCGCTGGCGCATGATGACACCACGGCAATGGCCGGTGCACGGCTGTTCGACATGCGCACGGTGCAGGATTTCCAGGCCGGGTTCGAAGCCTTCCTGACGCCAATGCAGTCGATGGTGGTGGCTGACAGGGCCGGGACCATCGGCTTTGTCGCCGCCGGCCGGGTGCCGCAGCGTGACCCGGCCAACCAGTTGATGGGCCGGGCGCCGGCGCCGGGCTGGAACGCGATTTACGACTGGCGCGGCTATGTGCCCTACGAGGCTCTGCCGCAGCAGACCAATCCCGACAGCGGGTTGATCGCCACCGCCAACACCAAGATCGTCGGTCCGGATTATCCGGTGCACCTGACATTCGATTGGGAAGAACCCTACCGGCAAAACCGTATCGACGCGCTGGTCGACGGGTTCGAGGGCAAGCACACGGTCGAGATGTCGCGGCAGATGCAGGCCGATGTGTTTTCGCCGGCGCTTGCGGAGCTGAAACCACGCCTGCTCGGGATGCTGGAAGGCGCGGAGTTGTCAGACGCCGATCAGGCGCTGGTTGCGCGGATTGCCGACTGGGACGGCGAGATGGCGCGCGACAGGATGGAGCCCTTGCTGTTTATCGCTTGGGTTCGCCAGATTACGAAACTGAGCTTTGAGGACGATCTCGGCTTTCTGTTTACCGACTGGTTCAAGCTGCGCGGGCGGGTTCTGGAGCAATTGCTCGACGGAAAGACCGCGCGCAACTGGTGCGACGTCAAGACCACCGAGACCGAGGAAAGCTGCGAGCAGATCGTCGCACAGGCCTTTGACGCGGCGGTCGCCGAGCTGGCGTCGCGCTATGGCGCGGATTCGGGATCCTGGCGCTGGGGGCGGCGCATTACGCCAAGGGCGCGCACCGCCCGTTCGGCGAAGTCGGCCTGCTCAAGGGTTTCTTCAATGTCGAAGTCGAAAGCGGCGGCGGACCGTTCACGCTGGATCGCGGGCGCACCCAGATCCAGGACGACGAGGAACCCTACGCCAACACCAATGCGGCCAGCTATCGCGGCATTTTCGACCTGGCCGATCTCGATGGCGCGACCTATATCCAGACCACCGGTCAGTCGGGCAATGTGTTTTCCGGCCACTACAATGATTTCGCCCCGCTCTGGGCCGATGTCAGGTCGATCGAGATCCCGGCCACCGATGTGGCGGATCCCGAAGGGGTGTGGACACTCAGCCCGGGCTGAAGCCGGCGAGGAGCAGTGGCGTCACGAAAGTTGCCGCCACTGGTGGTTGAGCCGGTGCGTCTGCATGGGTATAACGCTTGGCAGGAACACCGCTCAGACCGGATCACGATTATTGGTGAAACCAGCCCGCAAAGCCTGCGCCCCGTGGCGCGCGCCGCGATCGGGTTGAAACAGCGAGACGAAACATGACGGATACAAAACGCATTGCCCTGCATGACGGCAACTCCATTCCGCAGCTCGGGTTCGGCATCTGGCAGATCCCGCAGGACGAAACCGCAGCCGCCATTGAGAGCGCGCTGAGCCTGGGCTACCGGCTGATCGACGGCGCCTTCATCTATGGCAATGAGGACGGTCTGGGCGAAGGGCTCAAGCGCTCGGATGTGCCCCGCGAGGAGATTTTCGTCACCACCAAGGTGTGGAACAATTCGCATGGCCGCCACAAGGCCCGCGCCTCGGTCGAGCGCAGCCTCAAGAGCATCGGCGTCGACCAGCTTGACCTGGTGCTGATCCACTGGCCGGTGCCGAGCCAGGATCTCTATGTCGAGACCTGGAAGGCGCTGATCGAGATGCGTGATGAAGGGCTGATGCGCTCGATCGGCGTGTCGAACTTCAACGCCGATCATCTGGAGCGGATCATCGAGGCCACCGGGGAAGCGCCGGTGCTCAACCAGATCGAGATCAATCCGCAACTGCAGCAGCCCGAACTGCGTGCCGCCTGCGATGCGCACAAGATCGTCCCCCAGGCCTGGACGCCTCTGGGCAATGGCAACTCGTTTGACGCCGAGCCGATCAAGGCCGCAGCCGCGCGCACCGGCAAGAGTCCGGCGCAGGTGGTGCTGCGCTGGCATGTCCAGCTTGGTCACGCGGTGATAACGCGTTCGGTCAATCCCGGCCGCCAGGCGGAAAACCTCGACGTGTTCGATTTCACGCTGACCGACGCCGAGATGAGCGCCATCGCAACCCTCGATGTCGGCCTGCGCTGCGGACCGGATGCGACGGTGTTCAAGCTGATGTAAGGCCGGCCCACTTCGGAACAGACCCGACCCGCCAGCTGCAGACCGCATCTGGCGGGTTTTTGCTGGGCTGGACCGGAATTGCCGGGTGATAGACGGCTGTGCCGTATGCAACCGCACGTATTGCAATTGCAGCATGCACATCATTGTGTGCTTTAATTGCGGCGATTCCAACGGGCCTCAAGTGAACCGCCATGTCGTTATCAGATTTCGTTTATCGCCCCTTCGAAACGATGGTCCGTCCGCTGGACATTCCCTGCGCGCCACTGCCGACAGATGGGCCATTCGCGCTGGTCATGCATTTTGTGCGGCTTTTCCGCGGCGTGCTCCTGACCGTGACCATCCTGATGGTGGCAATAGAGTTGATCAACCTGGCGACGATATGGGGCGTTTCCTTCGTCGTTGACGGGATTGATACAAAGGGCGCAGCGGTCTTCCTTCAAGAGGAATGGCCGGTCCTGATGGTTCTTGGCCTGCTGGTGTTTCCGCTGATGCCGGTGCTGATCTTTCTCGCCAACACGATCAATTCTCTGGTGGTGGCGGTCTGCATGCCGACGGCGATGGCGTGGCAGGGCCACAAGGCGGTGGAGCGGCAAGACCTGGCTTTCTTCCACGACATGTTCGCGGGCCAGGTGGCGTCGCGTATTGGGCAGGTCGCGTCCGCCGTGCAGCAGCAGATCGTCGTCGCCTTCTACCACGTTCCCTATATTGCCATGAAGTTTGTCGGCTCGCTGGTGCTGCTGGCCACACTGTCCTGGCCGCTGGCGGTTCCGGTGGTTGTCTGGATTGCAGCCAACATCGTCGTTTCGGTGGCTGCCGTGCCGCATTTTGCCGCGCGCTCCCGTCACACGGCGCGCGCCCGCAGCATGGTCGTCGGGGCGATGACCGACCTCTACGCCAATATCCAGATGGTCAAGCTGTTTGCCGCCGAGGACAGTGAGGCAGGCCTGATGCGCAAGGTGATGGGCGAGTCCATCCGCACCCAGCAGTTGGAACGCCGGCTTCATCTGACAACCGACATCACCGTAGTGCTGCTCAACGTGCTTCTGATTCTCGCAAATGTCGCCATTGGTGTGTGGGGACTTGTCTCGGGCTTTGTCACGATCGGCGAATTTGCCGCATCGATCGCCATCGTCCTCAGGCTGACCGGGAGTTCCCGCGCTTTCCTGCAGATGGGCCAGCAGATTTTTCAGGCTCTGGGCACAATTCGCGACGCCATGCCGGTCATCACCACGCCGCCGACGATCACCAATGCGGCGGATGCGCGGCCGCTCGAGGTGAGCAAGGGTCAGGTCGAATTCAGGAATGTGGGGTTTGAGTACAGGCAGGACCAGAAGGTGATCGCCGACCTGTCGCTTATGATCGAGCCTGGCGAAAAAGTCGGTCTGGTCGGGCTCTCCGGTGCCGGCAAATCCACTCTGGTCGGTCTGCTGCTTCGCTTCTTCGACGTTCGCGACGGCACCATCCTGATTGATGGCCAGGCTATCAGCGAGGTGACCCAGGAAAGCCTGCGCGACCATATCGGCGTGGTGACCCAGGATGTCTCGCTGCTGCATCGGTCGGTCGGCGACAATATCCGCTATGGACGGCCCGAGGCCTCGCAGGAGGAGATCAGACGCGCTGCTGCACTCGCCGAAGCCGAAGGCTTCATCGAAGGGCTGAGCGATATGGAGGGCCGGACCGGCTATGACGCATTTGTCGGCGACCGTGGGGTCAAGCTCTCCGGCGGACAGCGCCAGCGCGTGGCCATTGCGCGCGTGCTGCTCAAGGATGCGCCGATCCTGGTGCTCGACGAGGCCACCTCGGCACTTGACAGCGAGGCGGAGGCAGCGGTGCAGGACAAGCTGGCCTTGCTGATGGAGGGCAAGACGGTGATCGCCATCGCCCACCGGCTCTCGACCATTGCCAGCATGGACCGGATTGTCGTGCTCGACGAGGGGCGTATCGTCGAACAGGGACCGCCGGCCGAGCTGCTGGAACGCGACGGGCTCTATGCCCGGCTGTGGAAACGCCAGACCGGCGGCTACATTCCCAACGAGATCGAGCAGGTCTGAAACGTTCGTCTGGTGAGGCTTCTGTCGCTTCCGGGCACCAAAGATATCCGACAAATCGCCGGGCTCATGGCGGACGATGACGCCCGCCACGTTGTTGTTTGTCGCTTCAGGGTGGCCGGTTACGCTGCGTTTTTTGCGGCGGTGGTCCGGCGCGCGAGCTGGCGCAGGCGCGAGGAGAATTCGCCGCGGTCGACATAGCAGCCGTGCAGGTGCCGGTATCCGGTCGACGGATCGAAGGCATCGCGTCCGTGCAGCACCCGGCGGTTGTCAAACACCACCATCTCGCCGCCTTTCAGCTTCAGCGTCAGCCGGTATTTCGGATCCCGGGTCTTGGCCATATAGGCGCGGTAGGCGCGGTAATAGCTCGGCATGATCTCGGGGTTCATGTCGAAAATCGCGGCCAGATGGGCGTTGTAGCGGATCTCGATCACCGCGCCTGCTGCATCCAGTGTGATCACCGGCTCATGCACCCTGATATCGGCCTCGCCATCATGAAAGCGGAACGGGATCGGCACCTCGCAGAGCAGGCGGAAGGCATCGGGGTTTTCATTGCGAAGATCCTCGGCCATGGCAAAGCCATCGGCAAATATCGATCCGCCGCCGGTCGCCTCATTGGCGAGGCAATGCAGGAACTGATAGCCGGGTGGCACTTCCTGGTTTGGCAGGTCCGTATGCAGCGGCAGGGCGACCGAGGTGTAGGCCAGATTGTTCGGGTCGGGCTTGTTGACCACCTCAAACGTGGTGCCGAAATTGGTCTGACGCAAAAAGCCGATCCGCTCGGCGATATCAACGCCTGCGCCAACCCGGTCATCGAGATGCTGGACAATGGTGAGGCCGAGACTGGCGGTGTCGTGCATCCAGGAATTGAGTGCGGCGTCATCCACTCCGATCTGGGCTGCCTTGTGCCGCGGGATGCCGGTTGCGCCGAGATCACTGTGCCAAAGCCGAGCGGCAAGCGTGCCCGGATCAGCTTCAGGCTGGCCGGGGCGGTGGGCGTTGAGAAGTGACACGGGCATGCGGCTGACATGTCCGTCTGCATAGGTCAGTTCGGCAATGTCACCGTCAAGGCGCGCCGTGTCCAGCTCCGGTGCATCATCGAGAGTGAGCAGATCAAGAATCCGTTCATGGGTTTGCGGGTGCAGCCCGGACGGGCAATTGTCGCGCAGCCAGATGGTCGGGTAGTTAGTCGAGGTGCCGTCCGTCCAGGTCACGGCAAGCGTGTCGGCACGGACCGAAAGGTCTGTCATCATCATGGGAAATCCAAATTGTTTCAGGTGGGCAGAATCGATCCGCGGGGATCGGTCACAGGCACGCTCAGAGGCCCGGAGGCGGCCACCAGCCCTGTGTCTTGCCATAGACCGCGCCGATGGCGCGGCCGCCGAGTGAAACAATTGAGATCATGCGCCGATGCTATGCCTGCATCCATCGTCCGGCAAGCGAAATAGATGTCCTACACAGGGTGACGGCTGTTGCTCTATCGCTTGCGGGCGATGAACAGATGTCCGGCGATCGGCAGGCCCTGCTCATGGCGGACGACGATGTCGCCGGCCTCGAGGCAGTCGAAGCCCGCAGCGTCGAGCGCCTCGCGCACATAAGCTTGCGTGTGGGCAAAGCGCTGGAAGCCGCCAACCGTGTAGGGCCGGCCCTGAAACGCCTCTTCCGGCAGGGTTTCGCTGGAAAAGCAGAACAGCGCGCCGGTCAGGACATTCTTTGCCACCGCTGCAAACAGCGGTTCGAGTTCGCCCAGATAGGGCAGCACATCGGTGGCGGCGACGAGATCGAATGGGTCGTCGTCATTGTCTTCGAGGAAGTCGACCGCGTCGGCGACGTAGAGCGTGTCGTAAAGGCCTTTTTCATGGGCGATCTCGACCATGTTCTCGGCCAGATCAAGCCCCGTGGCGTCGTCGACCATGTCTTCCAGCGCGCCGCCGGTGAGGCCCGTGCCGCAGCCCAGATCCAGCATGCGCTCAAAATTTGTCTCGCCAAGCTCGCCCAGCCGTTGCCTGAGCAGCATCGGCACATGGTAGCCCAGATCCTCGACCAGCACCTTGTCGAAGACTTCGGCATGCTGGTCAAACAGGGTCGCGACATAGGCTTCCGGCGCGCGCAGGGGCACATCGCCGCGTTTCATGCTGGCAAGCCGCACCGACGCGCCGCCATGATCGTCGGGGTCGAGCGCCAGCACGTCGGCATAGGCCAATGCTGCGGCATCGAGATCGCCGGCTTTTTCCTGCGCCAGAGCGCGGTTATAGGCTTCGGCCAGTGCGTCGTCGTCGGTCTTGGCCATTTAAGCCTCCAAATCTGGTTTCGCGCAGCTTTTGCAGAAAGGAGCGACCGCGGCAAGCCGCGATTATCGCTTGAGGTGCCGGGTCAGCCGCTGTTCCAGCTTTGCCCAGATGTTGCGCAGGGCCTCGACAATGACGAGATAGAACACTGCCGCCCAGATATAGGTCTGGAAATCGAAGGTGCGGGAATAGGCCCGCCGGGTTTCGCCCATCAGGTCAAACACGGTGACGATGGCGACAATCGCCGATCCCTTGATCATCAGGATGATCTCGTTGCCATAGGGGCGCAGCGCCACGATCATCGCCTGCGGCAGGATGATCAGCCGGAAGGTCTGCAACCGCGTCAGCCCGAGGGCGGCCGCACCTTCATGCTGGCCGCGCGAGACGCTCTCGATGGCGCCGCGCAGGATCTCGGCCTGATAGGCGGCGGTGTTGAGCGTGAAGGCGAACAGCGCGCAGTTCCAGGCGTCGCGGAAGAAGCCCCACAGTCCCAGCGCCTCCATCTGTTCGCGGAAGCTGCCGAAGCCGTAATAGATCAGGAACAGTTGCGCGATCAGCGGCGTGCCGCGGAAGAAATAGACATAGCCATAGGCGATCGCGGAAAGGACCCGGTTCGAGGACATGCGGCCCAGCGCGATCGGCACCGACAGCACCGCGCCCAGCGTGATCGAGATCCCCACCAGGGTCAGCGTGGTGCCAAGGCCGGAGATGAATTTCGGACCGTAGGTCGTCACCTTGTCGATGTCCCAGGCGTCGAACAGCCAGGCCACCAGGGCGATGCCCGCGACGATCCACAGGCCGAGCAGGGTTGCGCCGAGAATGCGCATGCGGCTCCACAGGAATGCCGGTACGGGCGGCGCTGGCTGCGGCTCGATCAGTTGCTTGACCGCGCTCATCGGTTCACTCCCGACCGGCGCACCCGGGTCTCGATCTTCGAGAACACGATCGAGGAGGCCATGGCCAGCACAAGAAACAGCAGGCAGGCGGTGCCGTAGAAGAAGAAGGCCTCCTTGGTGACCTTGGCGGCGATGCCGGTCTGGCGCAGCGTGTCGCCAAGCCCGATCACCGAGATCAGCGCGGTGTCCTTGATCAGAATCATCCACAGATTGCCCAGGCCGGGCAGGGCGATGCGCACCAGTTGCGGCAGGATGATCAGCCGCATGGTCTTGCCCGGGCGCAGGCCCAGCGCATAGCCCGCCTCGTACTGGCCCTTGGGGATTGCCTTGAACGCCGATGACAGCACCTCGCAGGCATAGGCGGAGAACACCAGCGACAGCGCCACGGTGCCAGCGACGAAGGAATTGATGTCGAAGCCGCGCTCGAACCCCAGCGCCAGGGCCGCTTCCCGCACGGCAATCTGCAGGCCGAAATAGATCATGAAGATGGTCAGGAGTTCGGGCAGACCGCGGAAGATGGTGGTGTAGATATTGGCCGAGATCCTGAGCGAGCGGACCTCGGTCTGCTGCGCCAGGGCCAGAAACAACCCGATGGTCAGCCCGATCGGCAGCGTGCAGGCGGCAAGCGTGATGGTGACGAAGAAACCGCGGGCCACCTCGTCGCCCCAGCCGGTGTCGCCGCAGGACAGCAGCGAGTTTTCGGCAAGCAGGTTGAGAAAACCCACCGGCCCGCAAAACGGATCAAGCAGGGACACGAGTGCGTAAAGCTGTCCTCCCAGCGATGCCGTTGGTTCCATGTCGTCCCCTGCTGATGGCCGGTGGTCCGGTCTTGTCATAAAAACGGCGGACGAAACATCGCCCGCCGCTTCAGGTCTGGTGTTACAGGCTCACGTCCGGCTTAGTCGCCATAGACATCAACGTCAAAATACTTGTCGTTGATGGTCTTGTAGGTGCCGTTTTCGCGGATGGCGGCAATCGCCGTGTTGAACATGTCGCGCAGTTCGGTTTCGCCCTTGCGGATGGCAATGCCGGCGCCTTCGCCGTTGATCACCGGATCCGGTGTCAGCGTGCCCAGCAGCTTGCAGCAGGTGCCCGCATCCGACTTGAGCCATTCGGTGAGAACGATGACATCGTCGATGACCGCGTCGATGCGGCCCGAGTCGATGTCGAGCTTGTACTCGTCCGGCGTCGGGTAGAGCTTCAGTTCGGCCGAGGGAAGCTTCTCTTCGGCATAGTTGGAGTGGGTGGTCGACGACTGCGCGCCGATCATCTTGCCGGCGAGACCCGCATCACTGGCTTCGGTGATGTCGCTGTCCTTCGGCACGGCAATGGCCGGCGGCGTGTTATAGTATTTGTTGGTGAAGTCGACCTTCTCCTTGCGCTCCTCGGTGATCGACATCGACGCGATGATGGCGTCGAACTTGCCGGCGAGAAGAGCTGGAATGATGCCGTCCCAGTCCTGGGTGACGAATTCGCACTCGACCTTCATTTCTTCGCAAAGCGCCTTGGCAATGTCGATGTCGAAGCCGACGAGGCTGCCGTCCGATTCCAGGTTGTTGAAGGGCGGGTAGGCGCCTTCGGTGCCGATGACGACCTTCTTCATGCCGCCATGGCTGGCGGCCTGGGCGGAGACGCCCATGGTCATGGCAAGTGCGACAGCCGAGACTGCCAGAGTGAAACGCTTGGAAATAGGCATGGGTGTCCTCTCAGTTGTCCGGATTGCGGCCTGTGGTTGCCGCATTCCATTTTATCGCGGTTCATTGTCTCCCGCGTGAACCGGAATACTCCCATTGTTTCATTGGCTAATGCAACAGAAAATCCAGCTTACGTAACCTGCCCGAAGGTAAGCTGGGGATAATCCATATCAACCTGCCGGTGACGCGGTCGGCGCGGGGTGCCGCAGCCTGCGGCCGCGGCTTCAGTTGGCCTGTGCCGTCCTGGCTTCGGTCGCCAGGCTGCGCTCGACGCGAAGCACATAGAGTGTCGCGAAGATACTGAAGATGCACGAGACCAGCATGACGAGGATCAGCGGATAGGGTCCGCTTTCCTGGGACAGGATGGCGCCGGCCAGCGCCGACAGCGCGGCACCGCCGCCGATCATCATGGCGCCGCCGAGACCTGACGCAGAGCCGGCCAGATGCGGACGCACGCTGACGATGCCGGCATTGGCGCTGGGCAGGGTGATTCCGTTGCCGAGCCCGACAAAGAAGATCGGGCCGAAGAAGGACAGTGCATGCCAGATGCCGGCGAGAAACAGCAGCAGGGACAGCGCCATGCCGAAGGTGGCCAGGATGCAGCCGGCGATCATCATGCGGTTGATGCCCATCTGCCGGGCGAACCGGCCCGAAAGGAAGTTTCCGCTCATATATCCCAGCGCAATGAAGACGAAGTAGAAGCCGAGCTGCGTCGGGTTCATGCCCAGGATCGCCGTGGCCACGAAGGGGCCGCCGCCGAGAAACGAGAAAAATGAGCCGGAGGCAAAGGTGGCCGTCAGCGTGTAGCCCCAGAACCGCCGCGAGCGGAACAGTTCGGGATAGGCGCCGAACTGTCTGAGCATGCTGGGCGAGCGGCTGAGATTGCTTTCGCCGAGATCGGCAATGACCAGAGCCAGCGTCGCAAGTCCCAGCACGAACAGCAGCGCGAAGGAGGACTGCCAGCCAAACAGGTCCTCCAGGACGCCGCCCATGACCGGGCCGATCATCGGCGCCAGGGTCATGCCCATGGTGACATAGCCGATCATCGAGGCGGCCTGATCGGTGCCGACCATGTCGCGGACGATGGCGCGCGACAGCACCATGCCGGAAACCACGCCGGCCTGCAGCATCCGGAAAGCCAGAAAGCTCTCCACCGTCGGGGCAAACGGCGCCAGTGCGGTGGCCAGCAGGAAAATCAGCAGGCCCGTCAGCATCACCGGACGGCGGCCGTAACGATCCGACAAGGGTCCGATGATAAGCTGCAACAGCGCGGTGAAAGCCAGATAGCCCGACACGGCCAGCTGCACCACGGCGTAATCGGCCTGGTAATAGGCGGCAATGCCCGGCAGGGAAGGCAGGAACAGGTTCATGTTGAGCGCGGAAAGGCCGGAAATCACCACCAGTGTGACGATGTGGGGCGGGGTCGCGCGGTCGAGGAATATCGCCTTGGTCATTTGCAGTGTTTTGTGCTGTCGGGCGCTGCGATGCAAATGAAATCCGACGCGCCGGAAACGAGATCGCCGGAACAGTCTTGCTCCGGCTTTGCGGCAGGTTGCATGAAAAATAGATAAGATATACTTTGAGCGCTGTGTCCAAATGTCAACATGCCATTAATCCTTAGGGGTTTTTCTAGTTCCGTGTATTGAGTAACGTGGGTGGTAGACAGAATGCCGGAAAGCGAAAGCGACCAGTGCCCGTTTTGCAATGCGCCATGGGGTGAGTGTGGCCATGTGCAATTGCTGCTTGAATGGGAGACAGACGCCCTGTTCAGGGAAGCACTGGCGGAGCTGGGGAGCGCTGCCATCCCGGATGGGCGGCTCGAGGCCGGCAAGATCATTCCCATCGCTGCGGTGCGGACGGCCGATTCGGCCGGCAAGTAAGCCTGTTCCTGCATGGCGGGACTTACGGCGAATGCCGCGCTGCGGCCCGGCTGGCCGGCTTGGCGCTGCTTTTGATGCGCTCGCGATAGAGCGTGTACAATCCCGATCCGATGACGATTGTACCGCCGGTGAGCATGTAGATATCCGGAAATTCGCCGAACAACACCATGCCCAGCACCACCGCCCAGATCAGCCCGGTGTAGCGGAACGGCGCCACAAACGATATCTCGCCTTCGCGCATAGACATGATGATGAACTGATAACCCACCAGAACCAGGCAGGCGGCCAGGCTGATCAGGCCGAATTCCGGGACGCTCACCGGATTCCAGCCGCCCATCGGCCAGATCAGCACAAGCCCGGCAAGAGCCACGGCTATGGCGGTGACGGTCGACAGGAACAGCGACGGGATCGCCGCATGGATCTTGCGGGTGGCGATGTCGCGGGCGGAGGCGAAGATCACGGTGCCGACGATCAGCAGGGCATAGGGCGAGAATCCGTCGACGCCGGGCCGGACGATGATCAGCACGCCGGCAAAGCCCGCCAGGATGGCGCCCCAGCGCCGCCAGCCCACCGGCTCGGCCAGAAACAGGGCCGCGCCCATGGTCACCGCCAGCGGCAGGGCCTGCAGGATCGCCGAGGCATTGGCCAGCGGGATGTGGGAGAGCCCGATCAGAAAGAACACGGTTCCGCCGACTTCGCCCAGGATCCGGATCGCCACCCAGCGGTTGAGCAGCAGCCGAAACGGCCGCATCGCGCGCTGCTGCCGGGCCAGCAGATAGATCAGAAGCGATGCAATGGCCCCGCGCAGAAACATCACCTGGGCAATGCTCAGATCGCTGGTCAGCAGCTTGATGATGGAATCATTGAACGTGAAGCCTGCCATCGACAGGGACATGAACAAGGCGCCACGCAGGTTGGGGGAAATGGCCATGAGGGTTCCGGAAAATGCCGGCGTGGAATCGTCGGCTCAAGGGTCAGGTTAGCATTGTCGGCAACAACGACCCATCCGTGCCGGATTGCCGATCCATCACTGGAATTGATCGGTCACGGACAGACTGATCGTCAATCAGTGGGCTGTGCCGCGGCGTGCGAGCGGGTAAGCTGCCGGGCCGGTCTCAGCCGCCGGTCACGCTCATATGGCGGGAGACGGCCGGTTGCCGGGTGGTCCGGTCGATGATGAAATCATGTCCCTTGGGCTTGCGGGTGATGGCTTCGTCAATCGCCTGCGACAGCAGCTCGTTGCCCTCTGAGGCGCGCAGCGGCGCCCGCAGATCGGCGGCGTCGTTCTGGCCCAGGCACATATAGAGCGTGCCGGTGCAGGTGAGGCGGACGCGGTTGCAGCTTTCGCAGAAATTATGAGTCATCGGGGTGATGAAGCCGAGCCGGCCGCCGGTTTCCTTGACACGCACATAACGGGCGGGGCCGCCGGTCTGGTAGGGAATGTCCTCAAGCGTCATCTGCCGCTCGAGATTGCTGCGCAGCAGCGACAGCGGCATGTATTGATCGGTGCGGTCCTCGTCGATCTCGCCCATCGGCATGGTCTCGATCACGGTCATGTCCATGCCCTGGCCATGGGCCCAGCGCAGCATCTCCGGAATCTCGGTGTCGTTGAAATTCTTCAGCGCCACGGCATTGATCTTTATCTTCAGTCCCGCCGCCTGCGCGGCACGGATGCCCTCGAGCACCTTGTCGAGATTGCCCCAGCGGGTAATCTTGCGGAACTTGTCCGGATCGAGCGTGTCCATCGACACATTGATGCGGCGCACGCCGCAGTCAAACAGCTCGGCGGAGTGTTTTGCCAGCTGCGAGCCATTGGTGGTCAGCGTCAGCTCGTCCATGCGGCCGGCGTCGATATGGCGTCCGACCTGGCGGACAAATTGCATGATGTTTTTGCGCACCAGCGGTTCACCGCCGGTGAGCCGGATCCGGCGCACGCCCTTTTCGACAAAGACGGTGCACAGGCGGTCGAGTTCCTCAAGGGTCAGGAGATCCTTCTTGGGCAGGAAGGTCATGTTTTCCGCCATGCAATAGGTGCAGCGGAAATCGCAGCGGTCCGTCACCGACACCCTGAGATAGGATACAGCCCGGCCAAACGGGTCGATCATGATCGGTGCTGCGGCGTCTTCCATTGCGGATGATCCTTCATTGCTGTGGTCTCAATGTCGTCGTCCATCCCGGTTCCGTCAAGGGCAGGGGCGCTTCACGGCGGATGTTTTCACGCTGGCGGCTTGTGGACCGGCCCAATCAACTCTACATCAGCGCTGACAGGCGTTGAAACCAGGAGGGTTAGCCGATGGGCGATCATCAGACGGCATGGCCGACACAACTGCGCGTGTCTGCCGATCGCAAGACCCTGGTGGTCAGTTTCACCGATGGCCGCTCCTACGAGATCGAGGCCGAATTGCTGCGGGTCCGCTCGCCGTCGGCGGAAGTGCAGGGGCATTCCCCGGGACAGCGGGTCACCGTTGGCGGAAAGCGCGAGGTCTGCATCTCCAAGGTGCTGCCGGTCGGCAATTACGCGGTGCGCCTGGCTTTTGACGATGGCCATGATACCGGTATCTTCACCTGGGCCTTCCTGTCCGAGCTTGGCGCGGAAAAGGACCAGCGCTGGGGCGAATATCTGGCGGAACTGGAAGAAAAGAACATGTCACGGACGCAGGAACTGATGTTCTAGGCAGTCTTCCGATCCTGGTCGGCAGTGTCAGCCGGCTCCACGTCCTCGCTCTGGGTCAATTCGCTGATCATGCGCATCATCACATCGCCGACGAGATTGCACTCTTCGGCGGTCGAGGATTTCATGGTGCGGTCAATCAGGGCCGACTGGATGGTGATGGCCTGCTCGGTGAGCCGGGTGCCGTCCGCGGTCAGTTCCAGCCGCAGGATGCGACGGTCCTGGGGATCGATGCTGCGGACCAGCAGGCCGCGCTTTTCGAGCTGCGGCAAGAGCATTGACAGGTTGGAGCGGCCGACCAGCAGCTTGTCGGCCAGGTCCTGCTGGGAAATGCCCGGCGTGCGGAACAGGTTGACGAGAATGTCGAGATGCGGCGGCTTGATGTCGAGCGGTTGCAGGGCGCGCGTCAGCGTCAGGCCCATCACCTGGCAGGCGCGGGCGACGGCGATCCAGTTGCGAAAGCGCGGGTTGTCCCACGGCAGGACTTGATTTTTGTTCATGGTTGTACAATTCTGTTCATAGTTGAACCAATCCGGATACCCACTATGGCATCTCTTGTTGAAAAGGTCACCCGTGCCGTGCTTCGGCAGGTCGCGGCTCAATCACCTGAAAAGGCTGGCGAACTGGCGTTCTGGCTGTTCTGCCGGACGCCGCCTGCGAAGCCGCAAAGCGACAAGGAGCGGCGCGCCATCGCCAGCGCCGGGCCGCGCATGGCGCAGGCGGAACTGGTGCGTCTGGTGATTCCCGGCAGTGTTGTCGCCACCCATGTGTTCCGTCCGGCGGCGGGCCAGGAAGACGGCCGGCGTGTGCTGCTGGTCCACGGATACCGCTCGCGCAGCGACCACATGGTGGCGCTGGCCGAAGCGCTGGTGGCGCAGGGCAGGACGGTCGTCTGTCTCGATCTGCCCGGTCACGGCGCCTCGACCGGGCGCAAGCTGCATCTGGGCAAGGCGGTGGAGGCGATCGACGCCGCCTGGCGGCAGCACGGGCCGTTCGAGGCCTTTGTCGGTCATTCCTTTGGCGGCCCCTCGGTAATGGCCGCCGCCGCAGGCGCGATCCTGCATGTGCCGCAGCGGACACCCGAGCGCATCGTCACCATCGCCGCCCCCTCGAACATGGCCGACGTGTTCGAATGGGCCGGCAGCTATATGGGGCTTGGAGCAGCGGCGCAGAGCGCGTTCGAACGGCAGGTGTTGCGCGCGACCGGGCGGCCGCTGTCGGAATTCCGGGTTGACCGGATGCTCAATGACCTGCGGATCCCGACGCTGGTCATCCATGCCGAGGACGACAAGGAGGTCAGGTTCGCCAATGCCGAGGCGATCGCCGCCACCGGCCCGCATGTCCGGCTGATGAAGGCCAACGGGTTCGGCCATCGCCGCATCGTCTCGGCCGCTCCGGTCACCCAGGCCGTTGCCGGCTTCGTCGGCGGCGTCGGGAATGGCGATGTGGTGGATTTGCCGCTTTCCAGCCTGGCCAAAATCAATAAACTTGCCACCAGTGACAGCGGGGCATTCAGGAGGCTTGCATGACCATCATAACCTCGGTCGCCGAACTCGACGCGATCTACGGCGAATGCGCGGAGGCTTCGGTGATCAAGGTCAGTGACCGGCTGACAAGGGGCTACAGGCAACTGGTGGAGTCCTCGCCGCTGGTCGCGCTGGCCACCTGCGGGCCCGAGGGGCTCGACTGCTCGCCGCGCGGCGATCCGGGGCAGGTGATGACCATCCGCGATGACAAAACCCTGATCCTGCCTGACCGCCGCGGCAACAACCGGATCGATTCGCTGCGCAACATCGTCCGCGACGGCCGGGTGGCGCTGCTGTTCCTGATTCCGGGCTCCAACAGCACGCTCAGGGTCAATGGCCGGGCGGAAATCTCGGTCGATGCGGAGCTGCTGGCAAGCCTCGCCAATGAGGGCAGGCTGCCGCGCTCGGCGATCGTGATCACCATCGAGGAGGTCTATTTCCAATGCGCCAGAGCACTGATGCGCGCGAAGATCTGGGAGGCGGAGACCTGGCCCGATGCAGAGGCCTTGCCGACGCCGGGCCGCCTGATGCAGGAGCTCAAACCCGGTTTCGACAGCCGGCTTTATGATCGTGAATGGCCCGAACGGGCAAAGACCAGCATGTGGTGACAAAAAAACCGGCCATGACAGCCGGTTTTTTCAAACATGGATCTGCGTCGCAGGAAATTCTACTGGCGGACGATCACCCGGGTTCCGACCTTGACCTGGTCATAGAGGTGCTCGACATCCTCATTGGCCATGCGGATGCAGCCCGAGCTCATCGCCTTGCCGATGGTCCAGGGCTGGTTGGTGCCGTGGATGCGGTAGATGGTCGAGCCGATATACATGGCGCGGGCGCCGAGCGGGTTTTCCGGGCCACCGGGCATATAGGCCGGCAGCACACGGCCTTCCTGGCGCTTGACCCGGTCGCGCATCACCTGCGGCGGGGTCCAGCCCGGCCATTCGGCCTTTCGGGTGATTTTCTTCTGACCCTGCCAGGTAAAGCCTTCGCGGCCGACGCCGATGCCATAGACCATGGCCTTGCCCTTCTTGATCACGTGATACAGGCGACGGTCCGATGTATCGATAATGATTGTGCCCGGCGCATGGTTTTCCTTGAAGGAAATGACCTTGCGCTTGATCGGCGATTTGTCCGAGCGGCGGTACTGGTTGTAGTTTTTCGATGGCGGAAACAGAAGCTGCAGCAGCGATTTCGATTCGGCAGTGCTCTGGCTTGCGGGTTGCGCCTGAACGGCTGCGGGTGCCATCAGGCACAAGGCGAGAAATGCGGAGGAAATGAGACGTTTCATATCGGGTTCCGGTGCTGTGGTTGAATTCAAGTCACGCCCGCCGCAAGTCCACTGACTAGCCACTGGCCGTCCGTTGCTCATGGGTAACTGCTTCGCCGGGACCTGTCCAGCTTCAAGGCGAAATTGTGGCAAGCATCGCCCCAGCAAAATACAGATACCGCGCCGTCGCCGCCCGCGCGCGGAGTTGAGCGGCTCAACTCTTGTAGATGGCGCGGGATTTGCTCGAGTCGTTGTCAAGTTGAGGATTGTAAAGATGCACCCGGTTACGGCCGGTGTGTTTTGCCGCGTAAAGCGCGAGATCGGCTTTGTTGTAAAGGTCTTCGGCGCAGGAGGCTTCGGTTGCCATGCACATGCCCAGCGACAGCGTGATCGGACCGTAATCGACGCCGGTCTTCTGGTTCTTCAGCGGCGTGGCCTCAACCGCCCTGCGCACCCGCTCGGCGATTTCCATGGTGACCTCGAGGCTGGTCCCCTGCAGCACCACGGCAAATTCCTCGCCGCCGGTGCGGGCGATGAAGACATCCTTGCGCAGCGTGCTCTTCATGATCGCGGCGACGACGCCCAGAACCCGGTCGCCGACCGGATGGCCATAGGTGTCGTTGAATTTCTTGAAGTGATCGATATCGGCGACGATCAGCGAGTAGTAAAGCGAATTGCGCTTGTCGTCGTAAATCCCCGCAAGCACCTCGTCGAAAGCCCGCCGGTTGGCCAGGCGGGTCAGCGTGTCGGTATTGGCAATGCGCTTGTATTCATCGAGTTCGAGCTTGACCTGCTCCATTTCGCGGGCGCGCTCGACCATGTGTTCGACCACCACCTTGCCCTTTTCCATGGTGTCGCCGGTGGCATTGCTCAGGATGCCGATGACATTGGAGAGAATGTCGGCGCTGGACGCACTCTTGGTGGAAATGCGGGTGTAGGTCTCGCCCAGCAGTTTCGAATAGCTTTCAAGCGAGGACTGCTCCTGCTTGAGCAGCCGCAACATGCCTTCGAGTTCGCCGGAGATCTTGTCATGAGCGCCCTCGACCACACCGGTCCTGTGGTGGTGGGGGAAGTGCTCCTTGCCAAGCCTGTCGAGATCGCCCTGCGCCGGGTTGCGGCCCAGCGCTTCGAACATCTTGCTCAGCCGTGAGTTGGACGCGTTGAGTGCCTCGTAGACCAGCTCGTAATTGCGGGGAGTCCGGAAATTCCTCGCCTACGCATGGTTGCAAGAACCATGGTTGCGGTGTCCAGGTTCTGGACCTTTTTTGCAGCTACTGCCGACATCTTATGTCCCCAAGCGTGGCATACGAAAATTTGTAGGGTGAATATTACGAGACAATTGTTTGGGAAATGTTAATTGCAGAGAAACCTTGCCCTGCCGCAATGGTAGCGACAGGGCAAGTCTTCGTCTTTGAAACAACTTGGCTTCAGCCCAGGTTCAGTTCCTTGAAAAAATCATTGCCCTTGTCGTCAATCACGATGAATGCCGGGAAATTCTCGACTTCGATTCGCCAGATCGCTTCCATGCCCATTTCGGGGTACTCGACGACTTCGACTTTCTTGATGCAGTCCTGCGCCAGACGGGCCGCCGGACCGCCGATAGAGCCGAGATAGAATCCGCCGTGGCTGGCGCAGGCTTCGCGCACCGAGCGCGAGCGGTTGCCCTTGGCCAGCATCACCATCGAACCGCCAAAGGACTGGAACTGGTCGACATAGGAATCCATACGGCCCGCCGTGGTCGGCCCGAAGGAACCCGAGGCATAGCCTTCCGGCGTCTTGGCCGGGCCGGCATAATAGACCGGGTGATCCTTGAGATAATCGGGCATCGGGTCGCCGGCTTCCAGCCGGGCGCGGATTTTCGCATGCGCCAGGTCGCGCGCCACGATGATCGGGCCGGTCAGCGACAATTGCGTCTTGATCGGATGCCCGGACAGTTCCGCAAGGATCTCGCTCATCGGCCGGTTGAGGTCGATGTGAACCACGTGTTCGGAGAGCTTGCCCTCGTCGATGTCCGGCAGATATTTCGACGGCTCGGTCTCCAGCTGCTCAAGGAAAATCCCGTCCTTGGTGATCTTGCCCTTGGCCTGCCGGTCGGCGGAGCAGGAAACGCCCAGACCGATCGGCAGCGAGGCGCCATGACGCGGCAGGCGGATGACGCGGACATCGTGGCAGAAATACTTGCCGCCGAACTGCGCGCCGACGCCCATCTGCTGGGTCAGCTTGTGGATCTCGGCTTCCATGTCGAGATCGCGGAAGGCGTGGCCGGCTTCCGAGCCCTTGGTCGGCAGCTCGTCGAGATATTTGGTCGAGGCGAGCTTGACCGTCTTGAGGTTCATCTCGGCCGAGGTGCCGCCGATGACGATCGCCAGATGATAGGGCGGGCAGGCGGCAGTCCCCAGCGTCAGGATCTTTTCGCGCAGGAACTCGACCATCCGGTCATGGGTCAGCAGCGATGGCGTTCCCTGGAACAGGAAGGTCTTGTTGGCCGATCCGCCGCCCTTGGCGACAAACAGGAAATCGTAGCTGTCGACGCCCTCTTCATAGATGTCGATCTGGGCAGGCAGGTTGGTCTTGGTGTTCTTTTCCTCGAACATCGACAGCGGCGCCAGCTGCGAGTAGCGCAGGTTGCGGCTCTCATAGGCGTCGCGGACGCCACCGGCCAGCGCCTCGTAGTCGCCGCCCTCGGTCCAGACCTTGCGGCCCTTCTTGGCCATGATGATGGCGGTGCCGGTGTCCTGGCACATCGGCAGCACGCCGCCGGCGGCAATATTGGCGTTCTTGAGCAGATCAAGGGCCACGAAGCGGTCGTTCTCTGTGGCCTCGGGATCCTCGAGGATCGATGCCAGCTGCTTGAGATGGGCGGGCCGGAGCAGGTGATTGATGTCGCCGAAGGCCGCTTCCGCCAGCATCCGCAGCCCGTCGGTCTGCACGGTCAGGATTTCCTGGCCGCGGAACTGCTCGACATTGACGTGCTGATCGGTCAGTTTTTTCCAAGTGGTCGTGTCGGGGCCGAGGGGGAACAGATCGTTTGCCAAGGGGTACCTTTCCGGTCGCCTGATTGCCAGATTGAGAATTCGGGTCTTAGGATGAAGACACGGCGAATGCAATTGCGGCAAGGCGGGGAGGGGCTCGATGTCGCGCTTGAGTAATTCAATATATCATGATTTATAGAATTATCTTGGCCGCCTGAGTCACCGGATCCGATCCCGTCGATCCGGGTGTCGGGCAGGCTGCAACTCGTGTTGAACAGGACCATGACATGTCGAAATTCGAGCGATATCTGACCCTGTGGGTGGCGCTGTGCATCGTTGCGGGCATTGCGCTTGGCTATGTGTTTCCTGCCTTTTTCCAGGCTGTCGGCTCGGCTGAAATCGCCAATGTCAATCTGCCGGTCGCGGTGCTGATCTGGCTGATGATCATTCCGATGCTGGTCAAGATCGACTTTGCCTCGCTGGGACAGGTCAGCCGGCACTGGCGCGGCATCTCGGTGACGCTCATCGTCAACTGGGCGATCAAGCCCTTCACCATGGCGGTGATGGCCTGGTTCTTCATCGGCTGGCTGTTCGTTCCATTTCTGCCCGCTGACCAGATCAACAGCTACATTGCCGGCCTGATCCTGCTCGGCGCCGCGCCGTGTACGGCGATGGTCTTTGTCTGGAGCAATCTGACCAAGGGCGATCCGCTGTTCACCCTGAGCCAGGTGACGGTCAATGATCTGGTGATGGTGTTTGCCTTTGCGCCGATCGTGGCGCTGCTTCTGGGCATCTCGGCGATCACGGTGCCGTGGCAGACGCTGCTTCTGTCGGTGACGCTCTATATCGTCGTGCCGGTGATCATTGCACAGGTTCTGCGCAACCGTATCCTGGCATCAAGCGGCGAGACGGGGCTCCAGGCCCTGCTGGCAAAGCTTCAGCCGCTGGCCATCCTGGCGCTGCTGGCGACCCTGGTCGTGCTGTTTGCCTTTCAGGGCCAGGCGATCCTGGCGCAGCCGATGATCATCGTGCTGCTGTCTGTGCCGATCATCATTCAGACCTATCTGATCTTCGGCATCGGCTATGTGGCCAATCGCGTGGTCGGCGAAACCCACGAGATCGCGGCTCCCTCGTCGCTGATCGGGGCCAGCAACTTCTTCGAGCTGGCGGTCGCGGTGGCGATCAGCCTGTTCGGCTTCACCTCGGGTGCCGCCCTTGCCACCGTGGTCGGCGTGCTGATCGAAGTGCCGGTGATGCTGTCGCTGGTCTGGATCGTCAACCGGTCGAAGGGCTGGTACGAAATGGCGCCTGCGCTGTCGCGGCGCGCGGCGCAAAAGCCTGCCAAATAACCTGCCGCCAGCCATCGCGGACGGCATTTTGGCGCGCCTGGCGAGCGGGCGGGCAGGGCCTTTCCTCCCGCAGCCTCGCGGCGAGGGTGCTTCCGGCTGATCGTGTCAATCGCCGATTGCCTGTCCGATCTCGCCCGGCATTCTTTTCTTCGTAACCATGTTTTGGTACGGTGCGCCCGCACGCAGCGTTTTCATCTCGAACACGTCGGCCGGCAGGCTTCGCACAAGGATCTGGGTTGGGTATGAGTTACAAGAGTAGAGCAGGGGTGGCGCTGATCGCCATTGCGATTGGGTTTACCGGCGTGATTGCGCCCACACCGCCGGCGCAGGCACAAGGCCTGTTCGACGTGCTGTTCAAGAGCCCGGCACAGCGGCAGCGTGAGAAACTGGCGCGGCAAAAGGCCCGGTCGCAGCCCCAGGCTGCTGCCCCGGCGCCCAAGCCGGTGACCCGCGTCCGGGGGCCGAGCTACCACACCTACAGGGCCGACAAGCTGGCGAAGGTCGATTTTTCCAAGCTCGCCGACCCGGTGGTCACCGGCGCGATTGGCGACATGGTGCTCTCACCGCTGGGGATCGATGCCTTCGCCGAAGGCCGCCCGGCGCTGGCTGAACTGTCGCTGCGGGCGCTGCCCGAATCCGCAAAGGCGATTGTCGACCACTATTCGCATCATCCCGATTATATCTGGGTCGCCGGCACAGCCGTCACCGAACGCGCGCGCGCGGTGGTCGACGTGCTGGCCAATGCCGATGCTGTCGGCCTGTCGCCTGCCGACTATCACGTCGAAATCCCTGCCGAGGCCTTTGATGTCACCCGCGGCGCCGAGCGTCAGAAGCAACTGATGGCTTTCGAGATGAAGCTGTCGGCGGCTGTTGCCGACTATATTCTCGACGCCACCCGTGGCCGGGTCGATCCCAACCGGATCTCTGGCTATCACGATTTCAAGCGCAAGAGCCTCGATCTGGCCGCCAGCCTTGAAGCGCTCGCCAAATCCGCCGATCCGGCCGAAGCCCTGCTGGCGCACAATCCGCAAGGCGCGCATTTCGAAGCGCTGAAAGCCGAGCTCAAACGGCTCGAGGACCTCGATGAAGGCAAGCGCGTCACCATTGCCGAAAACCTGTTGCTCAAGCCCGGTCAATCCAATCCGGAACTGGCAAATGTGATGGCAGCCATCGCGCTCAATGGCAGCGATGCGCTCAAGGTCGACAATGCGCTGGTGCTGGCAAGCTATGCCGGCAAGCCCGAATATGACGACGAGATCGTCTCTCTGGTCAAGGGTTTCCAGAAGGAAGCCGGTCTCAAGCCGGACGGTGTCGTCGGTCCGGCAACCCGGCGGGCGCTGGTCGGCATCACCAATGCCGACAAGATCGAAAAGGTCCGGCTGGCAATGGAGCGCTCGCGCTGGCTGCCGGGCGTGCTGGCAGCGCGGCGGGTGTTCATCAACCAGCCTGCCTATACCGCCACCTATTACAATGACGGCAAGGCCGAACTCTCGATGCGGGTCGTGGTCGGCAAGAAGGGCAACCAGACCAATTTCTTCGACGACGAGATCGAACTGGTCGAGTTCAACCCCTATTGGGGCGTGCCACAGTCGATCATCATCAACGAGATGCTGCCCAAGCTTCGCGCTGACGCGTCCTATCTGGACCGGCTCGGTTATGAGGTGACCGTCAGTGGCCGCGCGGTGTCCTCGAGTTCGGTCAACTGGAACGCTGTCGGCAAGGGCAGCGGCATCGGCGTGCGCCAGCCGCCAAGCGACGGCAATGCGCTGGGTGAACTCAAGATCCTGTTTCCCAATTCGCATGCCATCTACATGCATGACACGCCGTCTAAATCGCTGTTTGACCGGGACACCCGCGCGCTCAGCCATGGCTGCATCCGCCTGAAGGACCCGCGCGGCATGGCTGCCAAGGTGCTCGGCACCTCAGTCGCCGACATCGGCAGCTACATCGCAACCGGCCAGAACAAGCAGGTGAACCTGCAGCAGAAAATTCCGGTTCATGTCTCCTATTTCACCGCCTGGCCGGATGAAGCCGGCGTGGTGAACTATTATGCCGACGTCTATAATCGCGACGATTATCTCCGCAAGGCGATTGCCGCCACCGATGAGGCGCGCAGTTCCTGACATGCCGGCGCCGCGCTCCGACCCGGATGTGCGGCGCCGACCGGGGCCTTGCCATGCGCCGGTTCCGGATTGACTTCGGTCACATCGCCATATGATCTTCTCTGCTAGCAATGAAAGCGCTGCCGAACCGGCAGTGCCGCGGACATCGGAGCGAGGATCACATGAAAATCGGAATTGTCGGAACCGGAATGGTCGGCAGTGCGGCGGGTTATGCCATGGCGCTGCTCGGTGTCGGCACTGAAATCGTTCTCGTTGACGCCAATCCTGCCCTGGCCCGGGCCCAGGCCCAGGACATCGCCCACGCCACGCCCTTTGCCACCACGGTGGCGGTGCGCGCCGGCGATTATGCCGATCTCAAAAATGCCGCGGTGGTGATCATTGCCGCCGGTGTCAGCCAGAAACCCGGTGAAAGCCGGCTGGCGCTGCTTGAGCGCAATGTCGAGGTGTTCCGCTCTGTCATCGCCGGTGTGATGAAGGCCGCGCCCGAAGCCATTCTTCTCATCGCCACCAATCCGCTCGATGTGATGACCTTTGCCGCCCAGCGCATCTCCGGCCTGCCGGTCGAACGGGTGATCGGCTCTGGCACGATCCTGGACACAGCGCGGCTCAGAAGCCTGCTTGGTGATCATCTGGGCATCGCGCCCAATTCGGTTCATGCCTATGTGCTGGGCGAGCATGGCGACAGCGAAGTGCCGGTGTGGTCGAGCGCCATGGCCGGCAGCGTCCCCATCGTCTCGTTCGCCGAACAGATCGGCCGCCCGCTTGACGCCGCCGCCCGCACACAAATCGCCGATCAGGTGCGCGGTGCAGCTTACACCATCATCGAAGGCAAGGGCGCCACCTGGTATGGCATCGGCGCGGGGCTCGCCCGGATTGTCCGCTCGATCACCGATGACGAACGCACGGTGCTGTCGGTGTCGATGGTCACCGGCGAGATCGAAGGCGTGCGTGACGTGGCCCTGTCGCTGCCGCGCGTTATCGGCCGCGAAGGCGTCGTCGCCACGCTGATGCCGGATCTCGACGCAGGCGAACGCGCCGCGCTCAAACACAGCGCCGAGGTGATTTCGGGGTTTTCGACAAAGCTGCGTTTTTGAGGCCCGCTCAGATCTCCGCCGTCACCACGCGCCCCAATATCTCTTCCGCCGTTGCCTTGGAGCACAGTTCCGTGGCCGGGGTCAAAACGGCGGATCCTGCAGCGGCGACGCCGTGACGGACGGCGTCGGGGAAGCTCGCGCCTTGTGCGAGCTGCATCGCGATGGCTGCGACCATGCTGTCGCCGGCGCCGATGGCGCTGAGCGTTTCGAGTTTCGGCGGCTGGCAGAAAAACCGCTCCTGGGCCGAAACCCCGACCGTGCCCTTTGCGCCGATCGACATCACCAGCCGCTCCGCAGCGCCCTTGCGGATCAGGTCTAAGCCGTAATCGGCAAGTTCTGCGGGCGTGGCGAATTTGAGCCCGGACACTTCGGCGGCTTCGGCGCCATCCATGCGCAGCAAGGCAAAGGGCGGGCCGGGATTGCCGGCGGCGGCGGCGAGGGCGGCGCCCGAAGTGTCGAGGATGAGCTGTGCACCGGCCTCGACCGCCAGTTGATTGACGGTGGTGGCAATATCGGCAGGCACGCCCGGCGGCAGGCTGCCCGACAGCACCACGACGCGGCCGGCGCTGAGATGCGCGCGCAAATGCTCGAGCATGCGCGCGGTCTGTGCGGGTGACCACTCAGGGCCGGGCAGCTGGAAGCGGTACTGTTTGCTGGTCGAGGTCTCGATCACGGCGAGGGACTGGCGGGTGTTGCCCTCGATGTCGAACTGCGTCACCTCGAAATCCTCTGCGTCGAGCAGGGAATGAAACATGGCGCCGGTCTGGCCGCCCAGCGCCACGAAGGCGGTGGACACGCCGCCAAGCCGCGAGATGGCACGCGAGACATTGACGCCGCCGCCGCCGGGATCATATCGCGGCTCGTCACAGCGCAATTTGGGGCCGGGCTTGACCGTGCCGACAGAGGTCGACACGTCAAAGGCCGGATTGAGCGTGATGGTCAGGATATCAGACATGGGGCCGACCATCACACAACAGGGCAGGTGGTTTCAATCTGCTCCAACGCCGGAGCGCGCACTTATTTCGCGGATTTTTCCGCCTCCGCCACATTTTCCTTCACCGCGACGAAACTGTCGGGCGTCACCGAGATGGTGTCGATGCCGGCCTGCACCAGCAGCTTGGCGAATGCCGGGTTGTTGGACGGCGCCTGGCCGCAGAGCCCGACCTTGGCACCGGCTGCATGGGCACGCTCGATCAGCGTTTCGATCATCCAGATCACCGCCGGATCGGCCTCGCTGAACAGGCCGGCCAGTTCGCCCGAATCGCGGTCGACGCCCAGCGTCAGCTGGGTCAGGTCGTTGGAGCCGATGGAGAAGCCGTCAAAGCGCTCGGCGAATTCGGCGGCGCGGATCACATTGGAAGGGATCTCGCCCATGACATAGACCTGAAGACCGTTTTCGCCGCGGGCCAGGCCATTCTCGGCCATGACGGCAAGCACCCTGTCGGCCTCGTCGGGCGAGCGGCAGAACGGGATCATGACCACGACATTGTCAAAGCCCATTTCCTCACGCAGCATCTTGATCGCCTTGCATTCAAGCGCAAAGCCGGCGCGGTAGTTGTCGGAGTAATAGCGCGAGGCGCCACGGAACCCGATCATCGGGTTTTCTTCCTTGGGCTCGAAGGCGTGCCCGCCGAGCAGTTCGGCATATTCATTGGTCTTGAAATCGCTCATCCGCACGATCACCGGTTTCGGATAGGCGACGGCAGCGATGCGCGACAACCCGCGGGCCAGGGTCTCGACGAAATAATCGCCCTTGTTGTCGTAGCGGCGGGTCAGCTCGGCGATCTCGGCCTTGGCTGCCTCGTCCTTGAGCGTGTCGAAATTGACCAGCGCCATCGGGTGCACCCGGACAGCGGAATTGACGACGAATTCCATCCGAGCAAGGCCAACGCCATCTGCGGGCAGACGCCACCAGCGGAAGGCCGCCGAGGGATCGGCGAGATTGAGCATGATCCGGGTCTTCGTGGCCGGCACATGGTCAAGACGGACATCGGTGACCTCGTATTCGGCGATGCCTTCATAGACCACGCCATCCTCGCCGCCGGCGCAGGAAATGGTGACTTCCTGCTCATCGTGCAGGATATGGGTGGCATTGCCGGTGCCGACGATGGCCGGCAGGCCGAGTTCGCGGCTGACAATGGCCGCATGCGAGGTGCGCCCGCCATGGTCGGTGACAATCGCCGCGGCGCGTTTCATGATCGGCACCCAGTCGGGGTCGGTCGTCGACGTCACCAGAATGGAGCCGTCGATGAACTTGTCGATGTCCTTGACGTTCTCGATCAGACAGACCTTCCCGGCACGCACGGCGGCGCCGACGCTCAGGCCGGTGAGCAGGGTCCTGCCGGTCTTGCCGATGGTGTAGGATTTGAGCGCCGTGACATCGATGCGCGACTGCACGGTTTCAGGCCGCGCCTGCACGATATAGAGCTTGCCGGTCTCGCCGTCCTTGGCCCATTCCATGTCCATCGCCTGGCCGTAATGCTCTTCGATGGTCGCTGCCTGGCGGGCGAGATTGAGGATCTCGTCGTCGGACAGCACATAGGCGCCACGTTCGGCCTTCGAGGTCGGCACGTTCTTGGTCTCGCCCCCTTCCGCACCGGCATAGATCATCTTGATCTCCTTGGCGCCGCAGGTCTTCTCGACAATCGGCTTGAGGCCGGGCTTGTCGAGCAATGGCTTGAACACTTCATATTCGTCGGGGGTGACTGCGCCCTGAACAACGTTTTCGCCCAGTCCCCAGGCGGCATTGATCAGCACCACCTTGTCAAAGCCGGATTCGGTGTCGATGGAGAACATCACGCCGGAGCCGCCAATGTCGGAGCGCACCATCAGCTGCACGCCGATCGACAGCGCCACCTGGTTGTGATCAAAACCCTGGATCTTGCGGTAGGTGATGGCCCGGTCGGTAAACAGCGAGGCGTAGCAGCGGCGGCAGGTGGACAGCAGCGCCGCTTCTCCGCGGACGTTGAGATAGGTTTCCTGCTGGCCGGCAAAGCTGGCATCAGGCAGGTCTTCGGCGGTTGCGCTGGAGCGGACGGCGACGGAAAGCTCTTTGTTGCCGGTGCGTTCGGAGAGTTCACGATAGGCCGAGAGGATCGCCTCGCGGATGTCGTCGGGCCAGTCGCCCTCGGCAATCGCGGCGCGGACGGCCTTGCCGGTTTCGGCCAGCGTGCGCTTGCCGCTGTCGAGCATTGCCATCGCGTCGGCGATCACCTGGTTGAGATTATTGGCCTTGATGAAGGCGCGAAACGCATCCGAGGTGGTGGCGAAGCCGGGCGGCACGTCGATGCCCTTGCTGCCAAGCTGCTGCACCATTTCGCCCAGCGAGGAATTCTTGCCGCCAACCAGCGCGACATCACCGCGGGCGAGATCTTCAAACCAGATGACATTCTTGTTGGCTGCGGACATGTGGGGCTCCCGAAAAGGCTGTGTGAAGCAGGACTGGACGAGAGGCCACTATAAATCGGGCAATTGCTGCCGCCTTGACGTGCATCAAGCGGCAACCGAAACGATTGAACCCATGCGGAGAGGCGCAACCGGCGGGGCGGCAGGCGCCGGTTCAGGGCCGGTCGAGGATGAAATCGGGCGTGATGCCGGAGCTCAGGATCGCGGCTTCGGGGTCCCCGCCATCGAAGAACCCGAAGCCCTGGATCAGCGCGGTGCGGAAACCCGCGGCATTGCCGCCGAGAATATCGGTATGCAGCGTGTCGCCGACCATCACCACCCGCTCGTCGGGCACGCCGGGGCGGATATGCTTGCGGACCATGTCAAAGACTGCCGGAAACGGCTTGCCGAAAAACACCGGTTCCACCCCGGTGGCGCTCGCAAGCCGGTGCGCATAGTGGCCGGGTTCGAGCGACAGTCCGGCCTCGGTCGGCGCGACCAGGTCGGGATTGCCGATCAGCAGCTCTCGCGGCTTGTCTTTCAGCGCCTGCTCGAGCAGTGCCTGGCGGCTTTCGCTCCAGGCCGATGCGCCGAACATCAAAAATCCCTCGGCCTCGGCATAGGCAGCCGGGTCGTCTTCGAGAAAGATGGCGCCGTCGGGAAGCTCTTCGCGGCCGAATTTTGGCGCGGCCACCATGCCCCATTTGCGGTGCGGATAGGAATTGAGCCCGCTCAGCAGCGCCATGCGGCTCGAAACGGCATCATTGCTGCCGAAACTGTAGCCCAGCCGCGTGTAGCGCTGATGCAGCACCGAGGAGGGATAGCCCGCCGCATTGGTAACCACCAGCACCTGCTTGCCGCGCTGACGCAACCCGTTGACGCGGTCGACGACGCCGGGAATGGCGGTCTCGCCGATGTTGAGCACGCCGAAGGCGTCGAGCAGGAACACGTCGATCTGATCGGCGATGGCGTCGAGGTTTTCGGCCCGGACGAAGTCGGCCCGACGGCGCATCACCGGCAGGCGATGGCGCACGGATTCATACTCGTCGAAGGCGATCGTGGTGTCCGCGCCTTTCAGGATGGCAGCTCCGGTGCTCACATGATGGCTCCGCGCACCTTGGCCGAGACCCATTCGCCGACGATCACGGCTGCCAGGATGACGATCAGGATCAGCGTCACCTGCGGCCAGGCCAGCGTGTTGAGCGATGACTGCAATTGCAGCCCGATGCCGCCGGCGCCGACGAGGCCCAGAACCGTGGATTCTCGGATATTGATGTCCCAGCGGAAGACGCTGATGCCGGCAAAGGCAGGCATCACCTGGGGCACGATGCCATAGGCCATGACCTGCCAGCGGCTGGCGCCGGTGGCGGTGATCGCCTCGACCTGCTTCTCGTCAATCTCCTCGATCGCCTCGTAGAGCAGCTTGGCGCAGAAGCCGATGGAGCGGAAGGCAATCGCCAGCAGCCCGGCAAAGACACCCGGTCCGATGACCGCCACCAGCAGAAGCGCCCAGATCAGCGAGTTGATCGAACGGGTGGCGACGATGATGAACAGCGCGATGGGGCGGATGAACACGGCCGATGGCGTGGTGTTGCGCGCGGCCAGAAAGGCCACCGGCACCGCCATGAACAGCGCCAGGATGGTTCCGAGCGTGGCCATGTTGAGCGTGTCCCACAGCGGCCCCCACAGATTGTCCATATAGGACCAGCGCGGCGGCCAGGCGCGGCTGCCGATGTCGGCGGCAATGCGTGGCGCATCCCAGACGAAGAACCAGGTGGTGGCCTCCGAGATGCGCTGCCAGCACCACATGAAGATGGCGACGGCGGCGAGATAGCCGGCCCAGCGGGTGATGGTCTGGTTGCGATTGTGCAACTGCCAGACCTTGGCGCCATTAACGTCAGTTGATACCGGCATTATTGCACCTTTGCCCGGATGATGCCGGAGAGATATTCCAGCGCCATGACGGTGACGATGATGATGAGCAGGATTGCAGCCGCCGTGTCGAATTCATAGCGGTCGAAAGCGGTGTTGAGCGTGGCGCCGATGCCGCCGGCGCCGACCAGGCCGAGCACGGCGGATTCACGGAAATTGATGTCGAGACGATACATCGACAGTCCGATCAGCCGCGGCATCACCTGCGGCTGGACGCCGTAATTGATCCATTGCAGCCAGGATGAGCCGGTGGCGCGGATGGCTTCCGCCTGCACCTTGCTCATTTCCTCGATGTCCTCGGCCAGCAGTTTCGACATGAAGCCGATGGTGGCAAATGACAGCGTCAGGAATCCGGCCAGCGGGCCGAAGCCGAAGATGGCGACCAGCAGGATGGCGACAATGATCTCGTTGAGCGCGCGTGACAGCGCGACGATGCCCCGGCAGACCAGATAGATCGGCAGCGGCGCGATGTTGCGCGCAGCACCCAGGCCGATCGGAATCGAAATCGCGATGCCCACCACCGTCGAGGTGATGGTGATGATGATGCTTTCGATGATGCCGTCCCAGATGTCGCCACCGCGGGAGACGAAATCGGGATTGAAGAAGGCTGTCACGAAGGCCCAGCCGCGGCTCAGGCCCTCGGCGACGCGCGACCAGTTGACGTCGATCGAACTGACGGCCAGCACGACATAGACGAGAGCGCCAATGAACAGGCCCCAGCGCAGAAGCGGATTGGTGATCAGATGCGGCTTTTGCCAGCTCTGGCCAAGCCGGTCGTCAAGCGTGGCCGTGGTCATAGAACAGGCTCCACCGCGACGGTGTCTTCTTCCTCGTCATCGACGTCGCGGATGGTGGCATGCCAGTCTTCTTCGCCATAGATCGTGGTCAGAACCTCGTCGCTCATTTCAGTCGGCTTGCCGTCAAAGGCCAGTTCGCCGGCCTTCAGGCCGACAATGCGCTCGACAAACATCTGCGCCAGCGCCACGTCGTGGATGTTGATGACGGCGGCGAGATCGCGTTCGGCACACAATTCGCAGATCAGGCGCATGATCTGGCGCGAGGTCTTCGGATCGAGCGAGGCGGTGGGCTCGTCGACCAGCAGCAACCGCGGGTTCTGGATCAGCGCGCGGGCAATGCCGACACGCTGGCGCTGGCCGCCGGAGAGCTCATCGGCGCGCTTGTCGGCCATGGCCAGCAATCCGACGCGGTCAAGCAGCCGAAACGCCTCATCGACATCCGATTGCGGGTATTTGCGCAGGAACGAGCGCCAGAAGCCGACATAGCCAAGCCGTCCGGAGAGCACGTTCTCCATCACGGTGAGCCGCTCGACCAGCGCATATTCCTGAAAAATCATGCCCATCTGGCGGCGCATCTTGCGCAGGCCGCCCGAGCTCAGCGCCGTCACGTCGGTGCCGTCGAGGATCACGGATCCCGATGTCGGCTCGACCAGCCGGTTGATGCAGCGGATCAATGTCGATTTTCCTGCGCCGGACGGTCCGATCAGGGCCAGAACCTGGCCCTTGGGAATGGTCAGGGTGACGTCCTGAAGCGCCTTGTCGCCTGTGCGATAGGTCTTGGTCAGTTTGTTGAGTTGCAGCATGGGGTTCCGTGATCGGCAGGGGAAGCGCGGCGGTCAGATGCTGCGCAATCGCATGAAAAAAGGCTCCGCCGCATCCCGGGGGACACGGCAGAGCCTGGTCAGATTAACCGCAGGTGTATTCCACACCGTTGGCCGTGTCGATCTTGCGGACCACGTCCCAGAAGTCCTTGTAGTTCATTTCCAGGAACTGGCCTTCATTGGACTTTTCAAATTCCTTCTTCAGCGACGAGCCTTCCCAGGGGAAGGTGAAGAAGGCTTCCTTGATCTTTTCCTGAAGCTCGGGCTTGAGGTTGTAGACAACGCCGAAGCCGGTGGTCGGGAAGGTCTGCGACTTGTAGATCGACTTGACCTGGTCGGCCTTGATCACGTCGCGTTCAATCATGCGGCTCATCACCGAGTTGGCGATGGCGGCTGCCGGATAATCCTTGTTGGCGACGCCGAGGATCGAGTTGTCGTGCTTGCCGGAGAAGGCAGGCTCGAAATCGGTTCCCGACTCCATGCCATATTCGGCCTTCAGCAGAGCGGACGGAGCCTTGAAGCCGGAATTCGATGTTTCGGCGGTAAAGGCAAGGGTCTTGCCCTTGATGTCCTCGACCTTTTCGATGCCGGAGCCCGGATAGGTGATGATTTCCATCTCGTAGCCGAAGCCGCCATCAAGCGACGCCATGATGGTGAAGGGGCGGAAGCCGGCGCAGTTGACGGCCAGCGGGTTCGAGCCGGTGTTGAAGCCTGCAATATGCAGGCGACCCGAGCGCATGGCTTCGATCTGGGCCGCATTGGACTGGACCGGGAAGAAGACCGACTTCTTGCCGGTGACGCTGTCGAGGTGGGTCAGGAAATCCGACCATGCTTCCTTGTAGACTGCAGGATCCTCAACCGGGGTATAGGCGAAGATCAGCGTATCGGGATCAAGCAGCTCGGCTTCATCGGTCGGCGTGTCGGCAATCAGGTCGCCGTCGACATCGCAATAGCGCTCGTCCAGTGTGCCGCGTTCGCAATCGGCGGCGGATGCAGCCAGCGGTGCGGCGATGGTCAGGGCGACACCGGCGATGGTGCTCAGCAGAAACGATTTCAAAGTCATGGTTTTCCTCCCGTTTGGCTTTTTCGTTTTCGCCGTGACTATTCTGGGTCAGCCGCCAAATGGCAAGCCTTATGTGCAGAGTTCTTTTCAGCCAGCCCCGAATTCCAAGGCTTTGCGTGTGGAAAAGGTGAGGGGGCGGATCCGGTGCCGCCTGCGGGATGTGCTGATTGCGAAGATAATTCGAAAATAAGGAACCTGAAACGCACCCCATCCGAACATCGAAGCTGCGCCAGCGCCCGAAAAAGCAAATGGCGCGACCGGAGGCCGCGCCATGATATCGTTTGAATGCAGGCGCTTGCGTCAGACGGTGCCGCCGAGAGAGCCTTCCAGCGCCACCATTTCCTGGCCGCCGGCCATCAGGTCCTGCAGCTCGTCCGGGGTGATCTGGCCGCGCTGGGCGGTGCCCAGCGTCTTGCCGCGGTTGAGCACGGTGAAGCGGTCGCCGACCGCCATGGCATGGCGGACATTGTGGGTGATGAACACCACGGCGATGCCGTCCTTGCGCACCTTGTCGATGGTTGCCAGCACATTTGCGGTCTGGCGCACGCCGAGCGCCGAGGTCGGTTCGTCGAGGATCAGCACCTTGGCGCCGAAATGCACCGCCCGGGCAATCGCCACGGTCTGGCGTTCACCGCCCGAGAGGGTGCCGACAGCCTGGTCCGGGCCGCGCAGTGAAATGCCCATCTTCGTCATTTCTTCCATGGTCACGCGGTTGGCGTGGTCATGGTCAAACAGCTTGAACGGGCCGAACCTCTTCTCGGGCTCGTTGCCCATGAAGAAATTGCGGCTCACCGACATCAGCGGGATCATCGCCAGGTCCTGGTAGACGGTGGCGATGCCGGCCGAGATCGCATCGCGCGGATCCTCGAAATGCATCGGCTTGCCTTCAAACATGATCTCGCCCTTGGTCGGCTTGTGGACGCCGGACATGGTCTTGATGAAGGTCGACTTTCCGGCGCCATTGTCGCCGAGCAGGCAATGGCATTCGCCGGGATAGATTTCCAGCGACACGCCGGCAAGCGCAATGACCGAGCCGAAATGCTTCTCGATGTTCTTCATTTCAATGAGGGGAGCGTGTTCGGGATTCATATCATCTCTCCCCCGTGATCATGCGCCGGATATAGGTGTTGAGCACCACGGCAAACAGCAGGATGACACCGAGGAACACCCGGAACAGCGAGCTTTCGACATTGGCGAAGAACAGACCCTGCTGGACCACGCCGAAGATCAGGGCGCCAAGGGCGGCGCCGATGACCGAGCCGTAGCCGCCGGTCAGCAGCGCGCCGCCGATGACCACTGCGATGATGGCCTCGAATTCCTTCAGCAGACCGCGGTCAGCGCCGGCGGAGCCGAACTCCATCACCTGGCAGGTGGCAAAGACACAGGCGCAGAAGGCGGTGAACATGAACATCAGGATCTTGACCCGGTTGACCGGCACCCCGACATAGCGGGCGGCCTGGGCGTCGCCGCCGGCTGCGAAGATCCAGTTGCCGAATTTGGTGCGGGTCAGGACGAAGTGACCGAAGGCCACCAGCACCAGCGCCCAGATGATCAGCATCGGAATGCCGTCGACCACGGGTTGGCCGGCGCGGTTGCCGCGCTCGAACACGGCGATGATGCCGGCGTCACCGAGCCAGGTGAACAGGCCGGAGAGAACCTTGCCGCCGAACAGTGCCGCGAGCCAGTCGCCCTCGGCTGCCTTGTCGATGCCGCCGATGATGGTTTTTCGCTCGATCAGCTGCGGCAGATAGATGGTGAAGCCGCGCAGGATGAACAGGAAGGCCAGCGTCACGATGAAGCTCGGCAGTCCGGTGCGCACCACGATGATGCCGTTGAGCGCGCCGATGGCCAGGCACAGCGCGAAGGTGACGATGATGGCCTGCCAGACCGGCCAGCCCAGGGTGATGGTGAAGATCGCGATCATCATCCCGGCAAAGCCGATCATCGAGCCGACCGAGAGATCGAATTCTCCTGCGATCATCAGCAGGCAGGCGCCCACCGCGATGATCATGAATTGGGCGGAGACGACGGACCAGTTGAGAATGCCTTGGGAATTGAACATTCCGCTGTCGCCGGCGAAAATCGCAAAGAGCACGAACACGATCACCGTACCGCAAATGCCGCCGAGCTCGGGGCGGATCAACGCCTTGCGCAGGGCCGATGTTTGCTTGATGCGTTCGTCACTTGCGGGTGCTGCAGCCGTATCGGACATGAGACCTCACAAAATTGAGTCGGGTGGGGGAAATGCAAAGGCGGCAGCGGCGCGCGGAGGCGCCACTGCCAGGGAGGAACCCTCTAGCGGTATTCGCCGGCGTATTTTTCAACCATTTCGAGAGCGTCGGCGGTGACGAAGCCGGGGCCCGAGTTGATGTTGTTGCCTGGCAGAACGCCGTAACGGTGGTAGTTGGTCATCACGATCACCGGCAGATAGGCCTGCAGGAACGGCTGCTGGTCGATGCCCCAGTTGATGGTGCCGGCCTTGATGCCTTCGACGATGTTGGCGCCGAGATCGAAAGTGCCGAAATAGATGTCGCCGGCCATGCCGTTTTCATCAAGCGCCTGCAATGTCGGATCGGCGCTGGTCGGTCCGAGCGTCAGCACCGCGTCGGTGTCCGGGTTGGAGTTGAGATAGGCCATGACGCGGTTCTTGATTTCGGCCGGGTCCTGTCCGGCGTCGATCATCTGGTTGCCCAGTTCGACACCGAGACCATCGGCAAAGCCCTGGCAGCGTTCGGTCGACGATGGCGAGGAGATGTAGTGGTTGACGCAGAGGAAGCTGCCCACACCGTCGCCCTTGGCGCGCAGACCGGCGGCGTAACCGGCATCATATTCGGGCTGGCCGACATACATCAGCGCGCCCAGATCGCGGGCCTGTTCCGGGGTGCCGGAATTGATGATGATGACGTCGACGCCGGAATCAACGGCGGCCTTGATCGGACCGGAGAGCACGTCGTAATCGGCGAGCGTGGTGATGATGCCATTGGGGCCGGACGCTGCGGCCTGGTCGATGATCCGGGCCATGTCGGCCAGATCGCCGGTGGGCGGATTGCGGTATTCGACTTCAACGCCCATCTGCTCGCCGGCAAGTGCGATGCCGTTCTTGATGGTGTTCCACCAGCTGTCGCTGTCGGGTGCGTGGCTGACGAGAACGTAGCGTTCGCCCTCGGCTGACGCGGTGGCTGCTCCCAGAACGGGCGCTGCAAATACTGCAACTGCCAATGCGAGCTTCTTAGTCAGTGACATCATGATCTCCTCCCAGAGGTTTGTGTCGAATGCGCGGAAAAGCCGACCTCCAGCCGTCCCTCGATGATCAGGAAACCACGAATCGAATAATTTTGCAACCGGTTGCAAATTTGATTCCGATTTTCTTGCTTTTGGCGGTTTTTCTGGGCAGTAATGCCAACCGCAGGAGCCGGACAACGGGAGACCCAGAGCAATGCCACCCACGCTGAAGGATGTCGCCGAACGGGCAGGCGTGTCGCGCGCAGCGGTCTCGCGGACGTTTACGGACGGCGCTTCGGTGTCGCTGAAGATGCGCAAAAAGGTGGAAAAGGCCGCTGACGAGCTGGGTTACAGCCCCAATGCGCTGGCCTCGAGCCTGACAACGGGGCGCACCAAGCTGATCGGCCTGGTGTCGAACAATTTTCACAATCCGATCTTTCTCGAGGTGTTCGACCTGTTCACCCGCGGTCTGCAGGACCGTGGCTTGCGGCCGCTGCTGGTCAATCTTTCCGATGAAACCGACCCCGTTCATTCGATCCGGATGCTCAGGCAATATTCGGTCGATGCGGTGGTGGTGGCGTCATCGACCCTGCCGCCGGGTTTTGCCAAATCCTTCCGTGATGCGGGGGTTCCGGTGGTCCACAGTTTTGGCCGTTACGCCAGTTCGCCGGATGTGCATGTGGTCGGCATCGACAATGTCGAGTGCGGCCGCATGGCGGCGCGCGAGCTGGCGCGACGCGGCTATCACGATGTGGCGTTTCTGGGCGGGCCGATCACCGCAACCTCGACCCAGGACCGGTTCAAGGGATTTGTGGAGGAGCTTTCCGGCCATTCCGAGATCGCCATGCGGCACAGCTATGCCGAGGCCTATTCCTTCAATGCCGGACGCAAGGAGATGCTGGCGCGACTGGATGAGGGGGCGGCGCAGGCCTATTTCTGCGGCGATGATGTTCTCTCGATCGGAGCGCTGAGCGCCATTGCCGATTCAGGACTGAAAGTGCCTGGCGACATCGGTCTGATCGGGCTCAACGACATGGAAATGGCGGGCTGGGAGAACATCAACCTGACCACCATCCGCCAGCCGATCGCCCAGATCATCGATTCCTCGATCGAGCTGATCGTCTCGCTCCTGGCAAATCCCGACCGCTACCCCGAAGCGCGGCTGTTTCCCTGCCGGGTGATCGAGCGGGGGACGCTCAGGCCGGTTATTTGATACAGAGCAGGGCTCGAGCCTCGGCATGATGGGCAACGCTGTTGCTCACAGCATCTGCGCCTTGTCCACCAGCTCCTGCTTGCCCGGATAGAGCGAGACATCGACTCCCTGATCTGTCAGCGCCTTGCGCAACTCTTCTTCGCTCAGCGCCTCAATCGCCTCTGAGCTCATATTCATGAAATTAAGCTTGCGCCTGACCGGCGGGTTGGTGTCGCCGAACAGGCTTTTGTTTTCAAAACCAAACTCTTGGGCGTATTTGCCCATGAAGTGAGTCAGGAAGGTGTTGAGCGCCGGCCTGACGCGCGGATCGTCGGTCATGTGCCGTGCCGACGCCTCTAATGAGTCGAGCATCAGGCTTGTCCAGCGTTGGGCACCCTTGTCGTTCATCAGCTGGATGGCGTTGTGGGTGTGGTGAAAATTCAGCCGGAAGTCACCGCCATGATAGGCCGGACCGCCGCCCATGACATCAATCCACATAGCCGACTGGGTGTGGATATGGTGCTCCACCGGTCCGACACGGGCAAACACCGAGGCAAACCAGTCCTCGTCGGCAAAGACGCGCCCGTAAAAATCCGTGACAATGGCGACGATGCGGTCGGGACCGAGCACCGAGAACAATTGCCAGAACTGGATCGGCCGGGTGATGTCATTGGAGGCGGTCAGCGAAAGGATCGGCGCCATCCGGTGCGCATCCTTGGGCAGCACTTTTTGCGCCATCGCCGACAGGATGTAGTCCTGCTGGATTTTCTCCGACATGTAGCCATGCCGCACTGGGTAGGTCGGATAATTGAACTGGCTCACGCGTGACGCCCTGACACTGCTGGATTTGGCGATCTGGTCTCAGCCGCCAATTTAGGTATTAGGCTTTGCCAATACAATTCGAAGCGTTGACCGGGTCGATGCGCTGACCGGGCTCGCCAGTGACATGAACGCGCAGTGGCGTTTTTGCTTGAACCTGTAGCGGTTAGAGGGATTAAGCTTGCCGCCAACCGGATATTACGCACAGGCAGGACAAGCGCATGGCGGGCCATCATCATCATCACGTCGACCCCGATGCCGGCGACGCGCGCGTGTTCTGGGCGGTGATCGTCAATCTCGGGCTGACGGTGGCGCAGGTCATCGGCGGCATCCTGTCGGGCAGCCTGGCAATGATTGCCGATGCCGTCCACAATCTCTCGGACGCGCTGTCGCTGATCATCGCGTTTTTTGCCCGCAAGATCGCCCGGCGGCCGGCGGATGCGGCAATGACATTTGGCTATGGCCGAGCCGAAGTGGTGGCCGCGCTGATCAATTACACCACGCTGATCGTCATCGGTTTGTACCTGATCTACGAGGCGGTGATCCGGTTTATCGAGCCCTCCGGCGTCGATGGCTGGCTGGTGGTCATCATTGCCGGGATTGCGCTCGCCGTCGATGTGGCAACCGCGATGCTGACCTATTCGCTGTCAAAGGACAGCGTCAACATCCGCGCCGCGTTCCTGCACAATGTCGCCGATGCGCTGGGGTCCATTGCGGTGATCTTCGCCGGAACGCTGATCATTCTCTATGACTGGCAGATCATCGACCCGCTCGTCACCCTGCTGATCGCCGGTTACATCCTGTGGATGTCGTTGTCCGAGATCGGCGGCGTCATCCGCATCCTGATGCTCGGCAGCCCGCCGGAACTCGACGCGGGCGAGGTGCTTGCCGCCATGAAACAGGTCGACGGCGTGACCAGCGCCCATCATCTGCATCTGTGGCAGATGCAGGAGCACCAGGCAGCCCTTGACGCCCATCTGGTCATCGACCCCGATCGCTGGACCAATGCCGACGCCATCAAGCAGGCGGTCAAGGACCTGCTCAAGCGGGATTTTGACCTCAGCCACACGACGCTGGAAATCGAATGCTCGCGCCATGCCTGCGTCGGGGCGGAAGCGATCGGCGGCTGACGCGTGCGACCAGCGTCACCGGCGGTGCTTGACACAAGGCAGGGAACCTTCTGTATCCTCAAACATTCAATAAGCAAGATATGAAGGGAGAGCAGATGACACTGAACAAGACCAGCCCGTCGCGCGGACCGGGATCGGCGGAAGTGACCGGGTTCTACGATGCCGATACCGGCAGCATCCAGTATCTTGTTTCGGACCCGGAAACCGGCAAGGGGGCGGTGATCGACACCGTCATGGGCTTTGACCCGGCCCAAGCCTCCACCGATTCATCCGGGGCTCAGGAGATCCTCGCCTTTGCCCGGTCCGCCAATATCGAGATCACCTGGATCCTCGACACCCATCCCCATGCCGACCATCTCATGGCCTCGTCCTGGCTCAAGCAGCAACTGGGCGCGCCCAATGCCATCGGCGAGAAGGTTTGCGAGATCGCCGGATTGTGGCGCGAGCTCTACCACATGCCCGGCGCCTTTGATCCGCCACGGGATTTCGACCGGCTCTTTGCTGATGGCGACACATTCGAGATCGGCTCGCTGCCGGTGCGGGTGATGCTGACGCCGGGCCATACGCTGGGGTCGATCACCTATGTGGTCGGCGCCGACGCCGCTTTCGTCAACGACACTTTCATGCAGCCCGATGTCGGCACTTCACGGGCGGATTTTCCCGGCGGATCGGCAGCCGAACTCTATGACAGCCTGCAGGCGATCCTGGCGCTCAGTGACGACACGCGGCTGTTTGTCGGCCATGATTACGGCACCGACGAGCGCGAGGACCCGGCCTGGGAATCCACCGTCGGGCAGCAGCGCCGCGACAACGCCCATCTGGCTGGCAATACATCTAAGGATGCCTATATAAAGCTGCGCGAAGAGCGCGACCAGACGCTCGCCTTGCCCGACCGGATGCTGCACGTGCTGCAGATGAACCTCAGGGCAGGGCGGTTGCCGGAACCGGAAAGCGACGGCAAGCGTTACCTCAAGATTCCCCTCAACCGATTTGAGAAAGAGACCTGATGAAAACCGAAAACATTGCCGGTGGAACGCTGGAAACCTGGACAGCACAGGAAGTAGCCGACGCTTTTGCCCGTGACGAGATCGTGCTGATCGACGTGCGCACCCCGCAGGAATACAGTTTTGAGCGCATCGACGGCGCGCTGCTGGCGCCGATGCAGGCGTTCCAGCCGATGCACATGCCGGGCCAGAGCGACAAGCGCATCGTGTTTCATTGCGGCTCCGGCGTGCGGTCGAAGAAGGTGGCTGAGAAATATCTCCAGGCGGGCAATGACCGCGTGGCCCATATGGAAGGCGGCTTCGGCGCCTGGAAGGATGCCGGGCTCGAATATACCGGCACCGACATGACCACCGGCGCCCCCAAGCAGATGAAGAAGTCCGGCTAAGCCTTCTCCGGACCAGGCTAATTTGTGACCAAAGTCCGCGCGGCAAGATCCGCGCGGGCTTTCAATTGGGCAACAGGGGAGGCCGCCGGCGGCTTCAGGCTGTCGCCATCCACACCCCCGCGGCAATCATTGCAGCACCGGTCAACCGTGTCAGCCATTGGCTGCCCGGCACGATCTTCTCGATCAGCACATAGAGCGCAATGGCGATGATCCACAGCGTGTTCATCACGCCTGCGACAAACAGCAGCCCCATCAGCGCCCAGCAGCATCCGATGCAGAACAGCCCGTGGCGCCAGCCCATTGTGAGCGCGCCGGGATTTCCCTCGCGCCACTCGGTCATCAGAAAGCTCAGCGGCGAACGGCACAGTCGCAGGCAGGCCTGTTTGAGCGGCGTGAACTGGTAGAGCCCGGCAACAATCAGAATGCCGCCGGCCAGCGGCCCGGATCCGGCCTTCATCATCATTGGCGACATCAGTGCCAGATGCGTCAGCCCGGCCTGGAGCACAGCCGCAGCGAGGCTGAAGGCGGCCCAGGCCAGCACATAACCGCCCGAGAACATGAAGACAGGCATCCAGCCGGCGCCGCGGCTTCGGTCCACCGCCTGCATCCGTGCATAGGCGATGATCATCGGCATGGCCGTCGGCAGCATCATCGCCGCCATCATCACCGCCCACATTACGAACAGGCCAAACAGCGGCGCCGGACTGAACATCTGACCCGGCATCATCATCTGAGCCATGCCCGGGATCAGCGACATGTCGCCAATCATCAAGCCCAGATAGATCCAACTCACCAGCGCCAGCGCCACCGGTCCGCCGAGCACAAGCGCCAGCCGCGCCGGGGTGAATTTTACTCCTGCGCGGCTGATCATTGTTTCGCCGGTCATCATTGTTCGCTCTGATAGGCAAAGGGCGAGAAGATGCCGGTCTTGTCGGTGAGGCCCCATTCCATGCCGTGATCCTGGTAGATGTTCCTGCTGGCCTTTGCCATGGTGGCTGTAAAGCCGGGAGCGATGCACAGCGGGTGGCCGGTGATGGTGACGGGACCATCGCCCTGACCGGTGATCGCCTCGATTTCGACATCGGCGATCTTGGGGATGCTCAGTCCGTATTTTCCGTTGCTGGCGGTGAAATTGATCGGAACCGAGCGGACCCCGACGATCTGGCCTATATGGCTGGCGAGCCGCGCCGGGTGACCGCCGCCCTGGCCGCCAAAGATCTTCATCAGGCTGGCATTCTGCGCCTCGCTGGCGCGCTCGTCGACATAGACGGCGACATTCCACTGGGTGGTCGCCATGTTCCCAGGCGAATGCACGGCCAGCGCCATATTGAGCCCCGACAGCGAGACGCCCTCGTCATTGCCGTCCTCGATATGCCAGCCGACCAGCGCCGTGCATTCCTCCTCTGTTGGCGGGCTGAGAAAAAGACAGGGGCAAACGGTGTCGCAATTGCAGCTTTCGAAATAGGTTCCCTTGAGTGACCAGGTCATTGCCGTCTCCTTGTGGTTGGTATCGCACCACCCTAAGGCGTGGTCAGTATCGTTGCTTGACGAGGGGATTGGGATTACATTCGGATTGCTACGATTTTCGGTCAGGATAAGATGGGTATTCAATGATTTACCGGTTTGGCGCTTTCGCCATCGATCCTGCGATCTTTGAGCTGAGCCAGCACGGCCAACCGGTGCCGATCGAACCCCAGGTGTTCAATGTGCTGTGGCACCTTGTCATCAACCGCGACCGCATCGTCTCCCGCGAGGAACTGATCGAAGAAGTATGGGATGGCCGTGCGGTATCTGACACCACGCTGAGCAGCCGGATCTTTGCCGTGCGCCGCGCCGTCGGCGACACCGGCGAGACCCAGGAGGTGATCCGCACCATCTCGCGTCGCGGCTTCCGCTTCGTCGCCGAGGTGACCAGCGATGACGACGCTGTTGAATCAAGAGAGACCGGGCAGGGCGATCCGTCCATCGCTGCGCCGGATACCGGTCTGAAACCCGCACCCGATCCCGGCACTGCCGGTCCGGTGCCGGCGCTACTCGAGGACAGCCGGCAGAGGACGCTGATGCCGGTACTGGCGGTGTTGCCGTTCAAGCGGGCGAGTCTCGGGCTCGATGAATATTTCTGCGACGGTCTGACCGAGGACATCATCTCCAATCTGACCCATTTCAGCGAGCTCAGGGTGATTGCCAGCGCCTCCTCGTTTCATTTCAAATCGCGTGATGTGCCGCTGGCCGAGATCGCCGCAAAGCTTGGCGCCGACTACATTGTCGATGGCAGCGTGCGCCGCGAGGGCGAGCGGCTGCGTGTTGCGGTGCAACTGATCGAAGCCGCCACCGGTGTGTCTTTGTGGGCCGACCGTTATGACCGGCCGATGGGCGACATTTTTGCGGTTCAGGACGCGGTCACCCACATGATCGCCGCTTCGCTCGGGGTGAAGATGCAGAACACCGCGCTGTCGCGGGCGCTGAAAAAGAGCCCGTCCGAACTCGACGCCTATGACTGCCTGCTGCATGCGCGGCGCTACACCGCCACACTGGAAGTGGAGATGCATGCCGAGGCGCGCGATCTCCTGGAAAAAGCCATTGCGCTTGACCCGACCTACGCCGAGGCGCATGCGCTGCTTGCCAATGTCTATCTTGCCGAGCACCGCTTTGACGCAAATCCTCGTCCAGAGCCGATCGGGCGGGCGATGGAGATGGCGTTGAAAGCCACCCAGCTCGATCCGCAAAGCGCCTATGCCCATTGCTGGCTGGCGATCGTGCATTTTTTCCGCAAGGACATCGGAAAGTTCGAAGCCGAAGCGGCCCGCGCGCTGGATCTCAATCCCACCGATCCGGAAATTTTGGCCGAAGTCGGGCATTATCTGTCCTTCATGGGCGATTTCGAGCGCGGCATCGCGCTGTCGCGCCGGGCGCAGGCGCTCAACCCGCTACATCCTGGCTGGTACCATTTCAGTTTTGCCCGGCTGCACTACCGCGAGCGTCAGTACGGAGAGACGGTGATGGATGTGCAGCGCATCTCGATGCCGAGCTTCTACTGGTCGCACATGCTCAACGCCGCAGCCCTCGGCCAGCTCGGCCGCAGCCAGGAGGCGGCGCAATCCCTGGCGATGATGCATGAGATCAAGCCCGGTGGCTCAGCTGCCGCCGAAATGGACAAATGGAACCTCACCACAAAGGACCAGGCCGACCTGATCGAAGGCCTGCGCAAGGCCGGTTATCAGGGGTGAGGGCGGCTGTTGATATTTGCCCGCCCGTCTGCTGTGGCGACAGCGGCGGGCGACAGTTCCTCGAACAGGAACCCGAGGATCAGGGCCGAGAGACCCGAAGGCGTGTCTCTCATGAATTCCGCAAAAAAATTCTCAATCATGAAATCGCCCGGTGCCCTATGTGCCAACTGGGTGACAAACGCGCGGACGGCCAAGGAGTTGCGTGGCTGGGGTTTTTATTCAGCGCGACCGACTGCAAATATGACAGCGCAATCTCGCTCGCACCGGACTTTCGAGCGGCGGGTGCTCATCCAAGCTGCTCTCCAGCCGGGTTAATGGCAATCAGTACCGGGATTTGGAACGACCACATCTCTTGAAACGGCACCATAATGGTGTAATCTATGTGTGACTGAAAAGCGCAGACCGACCTATGATCTCGACGCGATCAAATCTTGCTTCAGCACGCCCAGGCGTCTGAAAGCCACGGGTTCGGCAATCCGGTCTGCTGCGGCGCTCGGATTTGGCAGCGTGGAGATCGTTCTGACCATTCAATCGATGGAGCGGCGACATTTTCAGAAGTCGATGACGTCACATGCGAACCATCGTATTTGGCAGGACGTCCATCATGTCCCCTCGGATGCAGGGGAGCTGTATGTGAAGTTCACGGCTGATGTGGTGAGTGAGTTTTTATTGTTGTCCTTCAAGGAGAAAGACAATGGCTGATCCAGTCTGCCCCGAAACCGGGCGCCCCATGGTCCGCGACAGGCGGCCGATGACGATTTCCTACAAGGGGCAGTCGACAACCATCGACATGCCCGGTTGGTATTGCGATGCGAGTGACGAGAGCATGCATGATGGCTCCGACATCAAGGTCTCCGACAGGGCTTTGACAGAGCTGAAGGCGAGGGTGGAGGGTCGCCTGTCACCCGACGCCGTTAGACGTATCCGCAAGCGGCTGAAGCTGTCGCAGAAGGATGCCGGACGCCTGATCGGCGGCGGTCCCAACGCCTTCCAAAAATATGAAAGCGGCGAGGTGCTTGTCAGCCACGCGATCACCACCGCGTTGCTGCTGCTCGATCGCGAACCCGGCGGGCTTGCGGTTCTGGAGGAAAAGGCCAGGGCGATGCGCGCGGCGTGACAAGGCAGGCCAGCCAAGCGCCAGCCTATTTTGTCTGCATGTCATGCACGGCCTTGAGCACCATGCGGCGCGGCAGGAGCGGCACGATCCAGTTCAGCATGAACCGCATCTTGCGGTCGTTGATGACACGCAATTTTCCCTTGAGCATCGCGTCATAGCCGAACTTCGCCACACTTTCAGCCGTGGCGCCGGTCTTGGTCACGTCGAGGTCAGTCATCGCCGCGACCTCGGCAAATTCGGTTTTGACGAAACCGGGTTCGAGTGCCGTGACGGTGACGCCATGCGGACGCCATTCGTAATCAAGGGCACAGGACAGGCTGCTGACGAAGGCTTTGGTTGCGAAATAGGTCGCCTGCAAGGGACCCGGCTGGTAGGCCGCCGTCGAGCTGACGTTGAGAACCTTGCCTTTGCCACGCGCCACCATGTCGCCGCCGATCAAATGGCACAATCTGACCAGCGCCGTGATATTGAGGTTGATCATCGCTTCATCGGATTTTAGACCACGATCAAGAAACTCGCCGTGGCCGCCAAAGCCGGCATTGTTGATCAGGATCTCGATCGTCTGGCCCCTGGTCGCCTGATACAGGGCCTCTGCACCGCTTTCCCCGGCAATATCCAGCGGCACGGTCATCACCTGAACGCCATGTCTGGCTTCCAGTTCGGCTTTCAGGCTCTCCAGCTCCGCGGCGCGGCGCGCGGTGATGATCAGGTCTCCGCCCTTGCTTGCGTGATAGCGCGCCATCTCACGGCCGATTCCTGAAGATGCGCCGGTGATCAAGGCAATGTTCGGCATGGGTTTTCTCCAATTAAGTCAACACTTGTTGATATGCATATGGTATGGCTCGACAGAATGTCAACGCTTGTAGACAATCCGATTCCGGATATATCTCTCCGGTATGCGGAATTCGGATGCCACGCGCGCCAAACTGATTGCAGCTGCCAAAGAAGCGTTTTGGAACCAGGGCTATTCAAACACCTCGCTGCGCGCAATTGCGCGAGCGGCATCGGTCGATGTTGCGCTGATTTCCAGATATTTCAGCGGCAAGCTGGGATTGTTCGAGGCGACGCTGGAATCGGCCTTTGAGTGGCCGGAACTCCTGGACAAGGGCCAGGATCCGATCGAGGTGGCCATTCGGAAATTTGCCCACCCGGACACCGAGAGCCACGCCATTTCGACGGCGCAGCTGATTCTCATGAATGCCAATGACCCGCAAGCAGGCGAGTTGGTCCGCAAGGCGCTGCGGCAGGCGCTGATTGATCCGCTGCAGGCCCGCATGGGCGATCCCCAGGCATCTGCGCGACTGGCAATGCTCGTCACCGTCATCCTCGGCGCTTCGATGGTCCGCCATTCCCTGCACCTGCCGGGAATGGCGGACGTTGAACCGGACGTCTATGAACGCCAGTTGCGTCATCTGATCAATGCGGCCATGTCCTTTGATCAGGAACCGCGGGTCTGATAATTCGGCCCACGCTTCTACCTGTACATCGGCGGCCGTGCGTCGACCCACTCGCCATCCGCCTTGCCTGATTGCGCCACGGCGAAGACGGCCGCCATCGAACGCAGGCCGTCCTCTGCGCGGGGGTAGAGATTGGCGGCGGGATCCATCTCGCGGCCCTGTTTTTCAGCCCGGATGGCTTCGGCCAGGTCCTTGTAGATATTGGCAAATGCCAGCGGCATGCCTTCGGCGTGGCCGATGGTGACGCGGGAGGTGCGGTCGGCTTCGGGTGACAGACCCGCTTCACCGCGTTCGATGGTCTGCAGCCTTTCGCCCAGCGGCATCCAGTAGAGCTGGTTGGGCTGTTCCTGGGCCCAGCGCAGACCACCTTTTTCACCAAACACCTGCAGCGTCAGCCCGTGCTGGCGGCCGATGGCAATCGACGAGGTCCAGAGCCGGCCGACAGCGCCGCCATCCATGCGGAAATTGACCATGGCATCATCTTCGAGCTCGCGGCTTTGAATGCAGGAGACAGTGTCGGCGGAAAGTTTTGTCACTTCCTGGCCGGTGACAAAGCTCGCCATGTGCAGCGCGTGGATGCCGCAATCGGCAAACTGTGCGGAAACGCCGGCCTGGGCCGGATCATAGCGCCAGCGCACCCGCGGATTGTCGGCATCGGCCGCATCGGCATGGTGGCCATGGGCGAATTCGGCCTTGACCAGCCGGATCTTGCCCAGATCGCCGCGCGCCACCATCGCCTTCATGTGACGCACCAGCGAATAGCCGGAATAGCCATAATTGACCGCGCAGATCCTGCCGGTCGCTTCGGCGGTGCGGACAATGTCCTCGCCCTGCTCGATGGTCATGGTCATCGGCTTTTCGCACAGCACGTGAAAACCGGCCTCGAGATAGGCCTTGGTGATCTCGTAATGGGTGGCGTTGGGCGTGGCCACGGTGACCAGATCGACGCGGTCGGCGCGGTTCTTTTCACCGTCGAGCATCTCGCGCCAGTCGCCATAGGCGCGGGCCGCATCAAGCCCCAGCCGCTGGCCATAGTCGCGGCCCGCCTCAGGCCGATGGTCGAGCGCGCCGGCGGCAAACTCGAATTCGCCGTCAAGTCCGGCGCCGAGCCGGTGTGCCGGTCCGATCTGGCTGCCTTCACCGCCGCCGATCATTCCCCATTTGAGCTTTGTCATTGTGATTTGCCTCCAAATCGATGTGAAACAGCGTCCCGATTTCCGTCACCCCGGCCCCCGAGCACGACGTCATTGCCAGTCCGATAGATGTCGTTTCAGTGTCCGGCATGACGGGGTCTGGTGACTGCCCCTCCGCTCAAAATCCGATGGATTGCAGATAGTCGCGATTGGCCTTCGCGTCGCCCACCGGATCGGGATCGAGCAGCGGATCGCAATCCTGCTCCACAGTGCACCAGCCTTCAAAGCCCGCATCGAGCAGGATCTGCCGCACCGCCGGGAAGTCAACGTCGCCGTCGCCGAGATTGCAGAAAATGCCCTGGCCGCAGGCATCGTAGAAGCCGGTGCGGTTGGCAATCGACGCCGCCTTGATGTCCGGATTGATGTCCTTGAAATGCATGTAGGAAATGCGGTCGATATGGCGCTTCATGAAAGCCACTGGATCGAACCCCGCATAGGAATGGTGACCGGTGTCAAAGCAGATCTTCAGGATCTTCTCGTCCACCTCGTCAAGCAGCCGCTCGAGCTCCGGTTCGAAATCGATGAAGCCCGCGGCATGGGCATGCATGCCGACGGTGAGGCCGTATTCCTCGGCACCCATTTTCGCCACGGTGGCGATGCGGTCGCGGAAGGCCGACCATTCGGCCTGGTCCATCTGCTCGGCCTCGCTGGCGCGGCCGGCGGTGGGGGCGCGGCGCGGCGAGATCGAATCGATCAGCACCAGGTGCTTGGCGCCATGGGCTGTCAGCGCCTTGCAGGTGCGCACGGCGCCGTCCATCACATTGTCCCATTGGCTGGCATCATGGAATGCGCGGAACACCACGCCCCCGATCAGCTCCAGGCCGTTCTCCTCAAGCGCCTCACCAAGGACTGCCGGGTCCTCCGGCATGAAGCCGACCGGGCCGAGCTCGATTCCCTTGTAGCCGGCGGCGGCGCATTGCTTCAATACGGTCTGCCAGTCCGGGTTGCGCGGGTCGCTCGCAAATTCGACACCCCAGGAGCAGGGTGCATTGCCGATTTGGATTGTCATGTGGTTTCCCCTCCGCTTACTCGATCCCGTCGAGTGTCTGCCATGATTTTGATTGCGACGAGGCGAGCGCCGCCGCCACGATTTCATTGACCGCCAACCCGTCGCGGAAGCTCGGCCATACCGGCTTTCCGGTCTCGATGGCGCGCAGGAAATCGCGTGCCTCGATGATGATCTGGTCCTGATAGCCGGTGCCGTGGCCGGGGCCCTGGCAGAACGGCAGATAGTCGGGATGCGCCGGGCCGGTGAGGATTTTCCGGAAACCGCGCACCGCTTCCGGCTCGTCCATCTTGTAAAGCCACAGCGCGTTCTGGTCTTCCTGGTCAAACCTGATGGCGCCTTTGGTGCCGGTGATCTCATAGGCGTAGCCCATCTTGCGGCCCGTCGCGATGCGGCTGAAATGCATCTGCCCCATGGCGCCGCCGCCGGCACCGTTTTCAAAGCGGCACATCATCTGGCCCTGATCGTCATTGCTGACCGTGCCGCCGGGGCGGGTGGCATGCACCGTTTCGACCTCGGCAATCAGCGACCGGATGGGCCCGACCAGCGCCAGCGCCGCATTGATCATGTGCGGGGCGAGATCGCCCATGGTGCCGTTGGCCTGGCCCTCGGTGCGCCAGTTGGCAGGCGTCTGCGGGTCGGCGAGAAAATCTTCCGTGTGCTCGCCGCGGAACCAGGTGATCTCGCCGATCTCGCCATCGGCAATCAGTTTTCGCGCAAACTGGCTGGCAGGCGTGCGGATATAGTTGAAACCGACCATATTGGCTGCACCGCTTTTCTCCGCGGCCTCGACCATGGCGCGGCTATCCTCCAATGACGCCCCCATCGGCTTTTCGCACAGCACCGGTTTGCCCAGCGCAAAGGCTGCTTCGGCAATGGCGCGGTGGGTGGATTGCGGCGAGGCGATGACGATGGCCTCCACCTTCGGATCGGCCACCAGCTCGCGCCAGTCCGATGCCGCGCGGGCGAAGCCGTAAGCTGCGCGGTAGCGCTCGGCCGAGTCGGGGGATCCGGCGGAGACCATTTCAAGGCGAGGCCGCAGCCCGGTGTCAAACACCGCGCCAACGCTTGCCATGGCTACCGCATGGGCCTTGCCCATATAGCCTCCGCCAACAATGCCAATGCCGATGTCACGCATATTCGGGCCTATCGTGAAATAGAGTTTGCAACCGGTTGCAAATTTTGTATCTTCGGAATTGGAGTTTCGCAAGCGGCATTTTGGAAACCGGATCATTCCGGCGCGGTTTGCCATAAAAAGGGAGGTCTCGGCACATGACCGGGAAGACGATACGTCTGACGACGGCTCAAGCCATTATCCGTTATCTTGCCAACCAGTTCATCGAGATCGATGGCGAAGAGATGCGCCTGTGCGGCGGCGGCTTCGGCATTTTCGGCCACGGCAATGTCACCTGTCTGGGTGAAGCGCTTCATGATGCGCGCGCCGAACTGCCGCTCTATCGCGGCCAGAACGAGCAGAGCATGGGCTTTGCCGCGGCCGCCTATTCCAAGCAATGGCTTCGCCAGCGGTTCATGTTCTGCACGGCGTCGGCCGGGCCGGGGACGGCGAACCTGCTCACCTCGGCTGCTCTGGCACACGCCAACCGGCTGCCGATGCTGATGCTGTGCGGCGACATCTTCATCACCCGACTGCCCGATCCGGTGCTGCAGCAGCTCGAGCATTACGGCAATCCGACCATCGGGGTGAACGACGCCTTCAAACCGGTGTCGCGGTTCTGGGACCGGATCACCCATCCGGCGCAGATCATCCAGTCCCTGCCGGCGGCGATTGCCACCATGCTCGACCCGGCCGATTGCGGCCCGGCATTTTTGGGCCTGCCGCAGGATGTGCAGGGCTGGGCCTATGATTACCCGGAGGAAATCTTTGCCAGGAAAGTGCACCGCATCCGCCGTCAGGCGCCTGATGCGCGCGAGATCGACGAAGCCGCGGCGCTTCTCAAGGCAGCCAAGCGCCCGGTGATCATCGCCGGAGGCGGCGTGCAATATTCGCGCTCCACGGCTGAACTGACAGCCTTTGCCGAAGCCCATCAGATCCCGGTGATCGAAACCATCGCCGGGCGGGCCAATCTGCTCAACGATCACCCGCTCAATATCGGTCCGGTCGGCGTTACCGGCTCTGACAGCGCCAATGCGATTGCCGAAACCGCGGATGTGATTCTGGCCATCGGCACGCGGCTGCAGGATTTCACCACCGGGTCCTGGACCGCGTTTGACAAATCCGCCCGCATCATCTCGCTCAATGCCGCGCGTCACGACGCAGCCAAGCATCTGTCGATGCCGGTTGTCGGCGACGCGAAACTCGGTCTCACGGCCCTTGGCGCGGCGTTGGACGGCTACAGCGCGCCGTCGGACTGGACAGAATCGGCGCAGGACAAGCGCAAGGCCTGGGATGACTATGTCGCCGGCAATGTGGCGCATGGCAATAGGCCCAATTCCTATGCGCAGGCCATCGGCGTGGTCAATGCGCTGTGCGATCCGCGCGACCGGGTGGTGACAGCGGCGGGCGGATTGCCGGCCGAAGTGACGGCCAACTGGCGCACGCTGTCGCTCGGCACGGTCGATGTCGAGTTCGGATTTTCCTGCATGGGCTACGAGATCGCCGGCGGCTGGGGTGCGCGCATTGCCCAATCCGAGCGCGAGCCCGACAAGGATACCATCGTCTTTGTCGGCGACGGCGCCTATCTGCTGATGAATTCCGACATCTATTCCTCGGTGCTGAGCAACAAGAAGCTGATCATCCTGGTGCTCGACAATGGCGGATTCGCCGTCATCAACAAGCTGCAGAACAACACCGGCAATGAGAGTTTCAACAATCTGATCGCCGATTGCCCGACCATTGACGAACCCTTTGCTGTGGATTTCGAGGCCCATGCGGCATCGATGGGCGCAATCGCCGAGACCGTGTCCAATCCGGCCGAACTGGGCGAGGCCTTCAGCCGCGCCAAGCAGGGCTCGAAAACCCATGTCATCGTCATGAAGGTCGATGCCTATGACGGCTGGACCACCGAGGGCCATACATGGTGGGAAGTCGGCACGCCGCATGTCACCGACAATCCCAAGGTCAAGGCCGCGCATGAGGACTGGGAATCGACCCGCTCCAAACAGCGCAAGGGCGTTTGAGATGAAGCGCTTCACAGCCGAAAACGCCGATCCCGGCATCATCATCGAAGAACTGCTCTATGGCGGTGGTGCGGTGACGATCTCGGGGCTGTTTTCCCCCGAGGACATTGCCGAAGCCCGCGCCATTGTCATGGCGCATTCGGAAAATGAATCCGAGAAGGTGACGCATTTCCAGGGCGCGGCAGCCGAAGAAGGCAAGATTAACCTGCAGCGCCGGGTCTGGAACCTGCTGGCCAAGGGCGAGGTGTTTTCGCGCATGGCGGCGCACCCGGTGCTGATGGACATTCTGCGCAAGTTCCTGGGCAGCGAATTCATCATGGGCTCGATTGCCGCCAACCGTATCCTGCCGGGCGGACCGGGGCAGGAGCCGCATGTCGATTATCCCTATTGGGATTTCCACAAGCCCGAAACCCATCCGGTCGGCTTCAACGGCTCGTTCCCGATGAATGCCCAGGTCTCGGTGATCCTCGATTCGTTCACGGCCGAAAGCGGCGCCACTGCCTATGCACCTGGCAGCCAGAAGCAACTGCGTTATCCGACTGCTGACGACAGGTTTTACGACCGCTGCGAGCGGATGACCGGCGAACCCGGCGACGTGGCGCTGTTTTACGGCGTCACCTGGCACTGCGCCATGCCCAACAATTCCGATCACGACCGCAGCGCCATCCTGATCCAGTATCTGCCCAAGTGGGTCAAGCCGATGGAAGACATGCCGGCCGCCTTGCCGCAATCCTTCATCGATGCCGCCAGCCCCGACATGCGCCAGCTTCTGGGGCTGAATTATCCCTATCCGGAAGTGCTCGATGCAGCCCGCGCCGGCAACACGGAGGGCCGGACATGAGCAGTCTCGACGGCATCAAGACGCGGAATTTTCTGGTCATCGGACGCGTCGGCATGGATCTCTCACCCGACCCCGCCGGCACCCGCACCCGTGACGCAACCTCGATGATGGTTGCCATGGGCGGCTCGAGCGCCAATATCGCCGCCGGTCTGGTCAAGCTCGGCTGCAAGGCTGCCCTGGTCACCAAGGTGTCCGATGATGCGGTCGGCTGGTACTGCCTCAACCAGCTCGACCATTACGGCGTCGACCGCAGCCATGTGCAGGCGATCACCGGCGAATGCCGCACGTCGCTGGCGGTCTACGAGACCCGCATCGAAGAGCATCAGAGCGTCATCTACCGCAACAATGCCGCCGATTTCCAGATGGACATCGCCGATGTCGAGGCGGTGGATTACAGAAGCTTCGGTGCGCTGATCACCGCCGGCACGGTGTTTGCCGCCGAACCCTCGCGCTCGGCCGCGTTCCGGGCGTTTGAGTTGGCCCGCGCTGCCGGTCTGCCGATCATTTTCGATGTCGATTACCGGCCCTATTCCTGGCCCTCAGCCGAGGTTGCCGAGGAGGTGCTGTCGCGCGCCGGCGCCATGGCCGATGTCATTGTCGGCAATGACGAGGAATTCGGTTTCATGGCCGGCGGCATCGACAAGGGGCTTGGCAAGGCGCGGGAGCTGGCGGCTACCAGCGCAGGCATCGTCGTCTACAAGATGGGCCCCGAGGGCGCCATTGCATTTTCTGAAGGCGAGGAACTGCGCACCGGGATTTATCCTGCAGCAGCCCTCAAGCCCACCGGCGCCGGCGACAGTTTCATGGCCGGCCTGCTGGCAGGGCTTGGCGAAGGCCGGGAGCTGCGCGACGCGGTGCTGCGCGGCTCGGCCTGCGCCTCGATCGTGGTGTCGCGGCCCGGTTGCGCGCCCGCCATGCCCGTCACTTCGGAGCTTGAAGCTTTCCTGTCCTCGCATCCCGGCCCGACCTCTGTCTGAGCCGCACGTCACCCGAAAGGATCCGACCCCATGCATATCGCGCCCTATGACAACCACAACAAACCGATCGTCGATGCGGAGGATTCCTGCGTTCCGCTGAACTATTTCAACATCGTCAAGCTGAAGAAGGGCGAAGCCTTCGCCTATCAGGTTCCCGGCTACGAGACCTGCATCGTGCCTGCCACCGGCACGGTCGATGTCGATGTCGAAGGCGTCGGTTTCGTAGCCCTTGGCAAACGCGGCGTCGATGTCTGGGACGGCGAACCGGAGGGCGTCTATGTCCCGGTAGGCGCCAAGGCGACCCTTGTCTGCCTTTCGGATGCGGCCGAGGTCTTCATCGCCGGGGCCAGATACGACAAGGTTCTCGACCCGTTCGATGTCCGCGCCGACGATCTCGACAAGGTGCAATACGGCTCCGACGACACCAAGACCCACCGCAAGATCAAGCATATTCTGGGCCAGAAGCATCACGGCAAGGTTGGCCGCCTGCTGGTCAGCGAGCTGTTCACCGTCGGGCAGGGTGGCTGGTCGGGGTTCCCCAGCCACAAGCACGACACCGACCGTCTGCCGCTGGAAACGCGTCACGACGAGACCTATAATTTCCGCTTCCGGCCCAATCACGGCTCCGGCGTGCAGATGCTGCAGCGTGAGGAGAACAAGGCCGGCGACGCCTATCACATCGTCGACGGCTCGACGATCTGCATCGACAAGGGCTACCACCCTTGCGCGGTTCTGCCGGGCTACGAGATGTATTATTTCACCATCCTGGGCGGGCTGAGCCAGCGCTCGCTGGTGCAGTATTTCCAACCAACGCATGCCTATCAGATCGAAACGATCCCGGGCATCAAGGACATGGTGGCGAAGTTCAAATGAGTATTGCAACACTCGCAGACGTGCTTCAGCCGGCACTCAAACATGGCTACGCCGTTGCCGGTCTGGTGACACTGGGTTGGGAAGACATGCGCGCCTATGTGGCTGCTGCCGAAGCCGAGGGCGCGCCGGTGATCCTGCAGGCGGGGCCATCCTGCCGGGCGCATACGCCCTTGCCGGTGCTGGGCAAGATGTTCCGCTACCTGGCTGAAAATGCCAGCGTGCCGGTGGTTGCCCATCTCGACCACGGCTACACCTATGAGGACTGCAAGGAGGCGCTCGACAGCGGTTTTACCTCGCTGATGTTTGACGGCTCGCGCAAGGAGCTCTCCCAGAACATCGACGAGACCGCGGCCATTGCCGAGATGGCCCATGCCGCCGGCATTTCCTGCGAGGGCGAGATCGGCTTTGTCGGCTATTCCGGTGGCGAGAATTCCGCCGGCACCGATCCGGAAGAGGCCGCACGCTTTGCCCGCGAGACCGGCGTCGACGCCATGGCGATTTCGGTCGGCAATGTGCATCTGCAGCAGGACAAGCAGGGCGGGCTCGACGAGCCGCGGATCCGCGCCATCGAGGCATTGACGACCGTGCCACTGGTCATCCATGGCGGTTCCGGCGTTCCGCTGGCCCAGCGCAAGGTCCTTGCCACCGGCTCCAGCATCTGCAAATTCAATATCGGCACCGAGCTCCGCATGGCCTTTGGCGCGGCACTTCGCGAAGCGGTCAACCGCGATCCGGAGCGCTTTGACCGGGTGACGATCCTCAAGGAAACCCACGACCCGGTGATGGAAGCTGCCCGCACCGTCATCCGCGCCTTTGGCGCATCGCAACAGAAAGCCTGAGACATGTTGAAGATCGGAATTCTCGGTTGCGGCCGCATTGGCCAGGTCCATGCCCGCAGCCTGTTCATGGTTGAGGGCGCATCCGTGGCTGCGGTCACCGATGCATTTCCCGACGCTGCCAATGCGCTGGCCCAAAAAACCGGCGCCAAGGTCATGAGCGCCGAGGAAATGATCGCCAGTCCCGACATCGACGCGGTGATCATCGGCACGCCGACGGATACCCATTTCGATCTGATCCAGAGGAGCGCCAGGGCTGGCAAGGCGATCTTTTGTGAAAAACCGGTCGACATGTCGGCTGACCGCATCCGTGACTGCATCACGACGGTGGAGGCAGCCGGCGTGGCGTTCCTCACCGGCTTCAACCGCCGCTTTGACGCCGGTTTTGCCGGCATCCGCGCCCGCATCGCTGCCGGCGAGATCGGCGATGTCGAACTGGTCACCATCCTGTCGCGCGACCCGTCACCGCCGCCGGTCGCCTATATCAAGAGCTCGGGCGGGTTGTTCCGCGACATGATGATCCATGATTTCGACATGGCGCGGTTCCTGCTCGGCGAAGAGATTGTCCGGGTCTACGCCACCGGTTCGGCGCTGGTCGATCCGGCGATCGGCGAGGCCGGCGATGTCGACACTGCCGTGGCCGTCTTGACAACCGCGTCGGGCAAGATCTGCCAGATCTCAAATTCCCGCCGCGCCACCTATGGCTATGATCAGCGCGCCGAGGTGCACGGCTCGCTGGGCCTGCTCAAGGCCAACAATGTGGCTGAAAACAATGTCGAAATCGCCAGTGGCGCAGGGTTTTGCGCAGCACCCGCACAGCATTTCTTTCTCGAGCGCTATGCTGGAGCCTATCTCGCCGAGATGGCGCATTTCGTCGCTTGCCTGCAGTCAGGTCAGGCGCCGTCGCCAGGCATCCGCGACGGACTCGCTGCGCAGCTGATCGCCGACGCGGCCGCCACGTCGCTGGCGACAGGTGTGCCAGTCGATCTGGCCTGAGCCAAAGGCCAAATCCAAATCAAAACCGCCTCCGGCTTGTGCAAGCCGGAGGCGGATAAACTTGTAATCTAAGCAGGACAAGTGGCGCTATAGGTAAACTCAGGCAGCCTTCATCGGCTCGACCGCTTCGCCGCTGATGCTCTTGCCGACAGCTTCGAACGCCCATTTCTTGATCTGCTCTTCGAGCTCTTCATTGCGCCTGCGCAGCGCCTCGATTTCGCCGTCGACCTTGTCGCGCTCGACCTGGTGGATCGCGTCAAGCTGCGCCTCGAGCTCCTTGTTTCGGGCCTTGAGCGTTTCATTGTCCTGGCCGCTGAGCGAATCGATCTGATCCTGCAGGGCGACGATCTGCGAAGTGACCTTGGACAGGGATTCCGACAGCCCGGCGATCTTTGCGGCCTGTGCTTCGATATCGGCGTCGGGCTTTGGCGTCAGCACCATCGAGGCGATGCTGAGCACCGCAAACAGCGGCACCAGCCCGATGGCGAAACCGCTGAGCGTTTGCAGCAGTCCGAGATGCGCGACATCGAACATCGCGGCGAAAAACAGGCTCGCCAGAACCGCGGCGATCAGTGCAAAAACCTTCGACAGCATGCCCATCATGCCGCCAGCCTTCTTCTTCGGGGCCTTGCCCTTTTCTGCCTTCTGACCTGCCACGCTAAACTCCTGTGCTGAAAACCGCGCGGCGCTGTCGTGTCGGGGGACCGACAGAGCATGCGCCCGGGCTCAGATGTGCAAGGTGCTGATGCACCGAAAATTCTGTTCCTGCGGCATGCCGGGATCGGGTGGGATCAAACCGGCGGTGCGAGTGCGCATCATGCTTTCCGGTCGGGAAACTCGCCGGGCAAGCCTATCCACCGGGCTTTAAGGAATGGTGAAAACCGCATGGCGAAAACTTGTGCGCGGGGGAGCCGCCGCCGGCACCGTCAGCTTCGGCGCAGCCCGGTGCCTTGACCGGAACCGGTGCGAACGCCGGTCCGGGCGAGGTGGAAGGAGCCGGATCTCAGAACCGGTCCATGTCGTCGGGCTTGCCGATCTCGTCCTCGATTTCCTGGCCGGGGTCGAACTTGTTGTGCATCTCCATCCGCGCCATCTTGATCAGATAGGACAGGAAATGCTCGTCCGTGGTGCGCGACAGGTCATAGGCGGCTGCCAGCAGCCCCTGTATCTTCAGCATGACCAGGGTTTCGTCATTGCTTTTCGGTTTCCGGCTCATGATACAGCCTCCCTGGTCGGATTGCGGGCCGGGATGTGGGCCGGTGTGATGAAGGGGCGCTGGGCGCCGTTGCGCCGGACCAGCGGATGATCAATGCCGGCATGATCGCGGGCCGATGTCAGCGATTTCTCACTGACCTCGGCATAGGCTACCATGCACCAGTCTCCCGCCCGCAGCCGCGGCAGACCGGCCGGAATCACCTTCCAGCCCATATCCAGCCAGCGCTTGAGAACGGTTTGCTGCACGACCCCGCCGGTATGGGTGATGCCTTCGTCAAGACAGTATTCCATCACCGCGCAGAGCATCCGGCTGAGAAGGCCGGCGCGGCCCAGGCCGTGATATCCCGGCAGCACGCAGGTGCGGGTCAGGTCGGCCCATTCGGGATGGCACGGCGCGTCGATGGCCTGGCACCAGCAGGCAAATCGTTCGGAAACGAGATTGGGCGTCACCGTTGGCATCAGCCGCGCCGAGGCGATGACCCTGTCGTCCTTCATGCCGAGCAGATAGGTTGCCTGCGGTGCGTCGAACGGGTCGAGTTCCAGCCCGTCATCGCTGAGCGGCACCCGCCGGGATCCGGCGGCGCAATGCTCCAGCCGCCGCCGCAGGAACTCGTCGAAGGCGCGGGTGTAAAGCTGCTTGTTATGGGTGTTTACCACATGGGCCTGAATCATCGGCTTTCCCCTTGTCGAGGGGAAAGATAGTCCGTGGCCTCAGTGCATGTCGCCTAGCGATTCCGCCAGTTGATCGAGCGTGATCTCGCCCTGCTGCAGTGCGCGTGTCACCGCATGGGTGGTGTTGCTGGCATTGAGCTTGTCGCGAATCTGGGCGGTGTGATAGCGCACCGTCTGCTCGCTGACCCCGAGGATCACCGACACATCCCAGCAGGATTTCCCCGCCGAGGTCCACAACAGCACCTCGCGCTCGCGATCGGTCAGTTTCCTTTGCATGGACGCGTTGCTCAGCCGCCGCTCGATGGCGGATGAGGCGTAGACCGACAGCAGATTGATGGCGCCGCGTTCGCGCGCGCTCAGTTCCAGCTTGTGCGGCCCGCCAAAGGACACCGCCGAGAGCCATTCATCGCGTGACAACACCGGCACGATATAGCCGTCGGACATGCCGTGATCCGCGGATTCGCCAACCACGCGCGCCGCGCCTTCAGCCTTGAGGAAGCGAGGTTCCGCCTCAAGCCAGCAGAAGGGCGCCATCGTGTTGAGCACCTGCTGGTAAACCGGGTCGGACTTGGAAAAATCCTCGGCAATATAACGGTCCCACAATTCAGTCGGAAACCTGTTGGTCTTGACCAGCGAATCGAGCGGCGAATTGTCGGCGGCAAGTCCGCTGTAGATCATGTGCTTGAGGCCGTAGACGCTGACGACGTTGAGAAGGTCATCCAGCAGGTCATCGATCGAATTATGCTTGTCGACCCGTTCGATAAACTCGAAAACTGCCGATTCCTGCGAGCTCATCGGCGATACTGGTATGAAAATTGTCTGATCTTGCTCAAAACGGCCACCCCTCACTCAGAATCTAACCGATAGGATTGGCGGGCGCAATCAGCGAAAACGGGCATGCGGGACGAAATACACCCCAAAAGTGGCAATGCGCCTTGTCCTTTCGTAGGAGCAACAGGCCGGGCCGGGGCGCCCCGGCCGCCGGCCTGTCCCTGGCTCAACCGAAAGGCGGCTGAAGCTTCACCGAGCCGCTGACCGCGGGCGGCAATCATAAATCTGCTCAATGGCCGAGATTGACAATATCTGTTTGATCGATGCCAAGCCGCCATGCCACATCTTCTCCCGGGGCTGATGTGGCACTCGCCAATTTCCGGCGCGGCGCGACAGTCCGGCACTCCTTTGTGGATACACCGCGTCATGACCACTATTCCCAGGTCCAACCTGTTCTACCAGTCCCGTCTCAGCCGCCCGATGCTCGACCGGGCCGAGGGCATCTATCTCTACGACACCAGCGGAAAGCGCTATCTCGACGGCTCCAGCGGCGCGATGGTCTCCAATATCGGCCATTCCAACGCCAATGTGCTCGCAGCCATGAAGGCGCAGATGGACAAGGCCACCTTCGGCTACCGGCTGCATTTCCAGAACGAACCGGCCGAGACACTGGCGCGGATGACGGCCGAGCGGATGCCGGAGGGTCTCGACCGGGTGTTCTTCGTCTCGGGCGGATCGGAAGCGGTGGAAAGCACCATCAAGCTGGCGCGGCAATATGCGCTGGCCATCGACGAGGGCAGCCGCTGGAAGGTGATCTCGCGCTATCCCTCCTATCATGGCGGCACGCTCGGCGCCGTGGCGCTGACCGGCTACGACCCGCTGACCCGGCCGTTCTCGCCGATGATGCGCGAGATGCCGAAGGTGCCGGCGCCGCTGTGCTATCTCGACCGGGACAATCTCTCCGACCATGACCGCGGGCTCAAATATGCCGAGATGCTGCGCGACGAGATCATCGCCCAGGGACCCGAAACGGTGCTGGCCTTCATCATGGAACCGGTCGGCGGCGCCTCCACCGGCGCGCTGGTCGCACCCGACAGCTATTACGGCCGCATCCGCGAGATCTGTGACGAGTTCGGCATCCTGCTGATCTATGACGAAGTGATGACCGGGGCAGGGCGCACCGGCGCCTTCGTCGCCTCGGAACATTGGGGCGTGGTGCCTGACATTGTGGCGCTGTCAAAGGGGTTTGCCGCGGGCTACGCGCCGCTCGGCGCCATGGTGGCGCAGGGAGCAATCGTCGAAAAGGTGCTCGATGCCGGCGGTTTCATGCACGGCTTCACCTATGCCGGCAATCCGCTCGCCTGTGCGGCCGGCTGCGCGGTGCTCGAGGAAATGGACCGGCTCGGGCTGGTCGACAATGCCAGCGTGATGGGCGACCGGCTCAAGGCCGAACTCGGTGCGCTGATGGCGCGCTATCCGTTCATCGGCGACGTTCGCGGCAAGGGCCTGCTTCTGGCCTTCGAACTGGTGTCGGACCGGGAAACCATGACCCCGCTGCCCAAGGCGCTCAATGCCTATAACCGGCTGGTTGATCTGGCCTATGAGCGCGGCCTGATCATCTATTCGCGCCGCACCCGCGGCGGGCTCGAGGGCGACCATTTCCTGGTCTGTCCGCCGCTGATCATCACCGAAGACCAGATCGGCGAAATCATCGTCACCCTGATCGACTGCCTCGACACCATGGCAGCGGAAATGGATCTGCCGGTCAACCGCTAGGGCGGAGAGGCACCTGCCGCAGGACCCCGGGGGGGATCCGGTGCCGCTAAGGGATCAGCCTTCGTTTCTGGGCTTGCGTTGCGACAGCGCCTGCAGCACCGCGCCCTTGACGGTTTCATCCTGCGCCATCACCGCCTGGCTCAGCGTGTAGAGCCTGGCGCGGGTGTCGTGCAGCTGGTCGAGCAGATCCAGCACCACAGGCAGGGTCTCCTCCTCGACATCCATGTCGAAACGCAAGGAGCAGATCAGCCGGACGCGGGCAAACTGCATCTCGGAGAGCGCCGGGGCGCCGGCTTCCTGTTCGGCCTCGATCAGCGCGTCCTCGATCCATCGGTCGAGATCTTCACGGTTGAGATCCGGCACCAGCGAGATGATCTCTTCAAGGTTTCTCATGAAAGTATCTCCTTGCGAGGATTTTGCGCATGGCGGGGTGTCCAGCCTTCCAGGAACGCCGCCAGTTCCGGCTCCTCGGCCTGCGGCAGAATCACCTTCAGCGTCACATAGAGATGGCCTTTCTGGCCGGTTTTCCTGTTGCGGATGCCACGGTCCTTGAGCCGCAGCTTGGTTCCGGTGTTCGACCCCTTCGGCACCGTCAGGCTGACCGGCCCGGCCAGCGTCGGCACCTCGATCCCGGCGCCCAGAACCGCTTCCTTCAGCGTCACCGGAACGTCGAGATGGATGTTGTCATCCTTGCGGACAAAATAGGCATGGGGCTGGATGTGCAGCTCGATGAAGGCGTCGCCATTGGGGCCGCCGCCAAAGCCCGGTCCGCCCTGGCCCTTCAGCCGCAGCGTCTGCCGGTCCTCGGCGCCCTCGGGAATCGTCACTTTCAGCGTCTTGCCGTCGGGCAGTTGCAGCGTGTTGACGCCACCGGTGGCGGCATCCATGAACGAGACCCGCAGGGTGTAGCTCACATCCTGGCCGCGCGCCTTCATGCTGCCCGGCCCGCCGCCCATGCCGCCGGCGCGGCGACCGAAGGCCTGGGCGAAGAACTCGTCCAGACCCTCATTGCCGGCAAAGCCGTCCTGGCGCGCATGGCTGCCCGAGGCTCCGGGGCCTGCATAGTCGCGGTAGAAATGCTGCTGTTTTTCGGCGCCGGTCGCATCAATCTCTCCGGCATCGAATCTGCGCCGCTTGTCCTTGTCTTTCAACAGGTCATAGGCCCCGGATATGTCCTTGAACCGGGCTTCGGCCTTCTTGTCGTCGGGATGCAGGTCCGGGTGGTATTTCTTGGCAAGCTTCTTGAAGGCTTCCCTGATGTCGTGGTCCGTTGCCTTCTGCTTGACCCCGAGGGTTTCATAGGGATTTTTCATTCCATAAGGCTCCGGTAGGTCAGTCGTATTCAAAACGCACATGTGGGGGCGGCAACCGTGCACGCAAGGGCCGGCTGACAGATCCCGGCCCCTATATGGGGTGCCCGGCGCCGACATGCACGTCTCATCGCGACAATGACGTCTTTGCACCATGATATAAAGCCGCGCCGGCGGTCGCGTCTTTGAGCTTGATCAAGTCGGAAGATCAAGGCACCGGCCGGACATGACAACGCCGCGCATCCGGATGAATGCGCGACGCTGAAACATCCTGGGAGGATGTTGGTTTGTATTCTGGCTCTCCGGGTCGCCCCCGAAAGGTCTCAGGAGTAGAGCGTGCCGCCATTGATATCGACACAGGCGCCCGTCATGAAGGCGGCCTGGTCGGAGGCAAGATAGGCCACCAGATTGGCGACATCTTCCGAGGTGCCCTCGCGCTTGAGCGGCGTGCCATTGGCAACGGCCTTGCGCACTTCGGGCTTGGTGAAGATGTTGTGGAAATCGGTGTCGATCATGCCCGGGCACAGCGCGTTGACGCGGATATTGGGACCCAGCTCCTTGGCCAGGCCGCGGGTCATGGTCATCACCGCGCCCTTGGATGCGGCATAGGCCACGGCACCCGGGCCGCCGCCGTCGCGTCCGGCCTGCGAGGCGAAGGGGATGATGGCGCTGCCGGCCGGCATGAAGGGCGCCACGGCCTTGACCAGCAGGAACAGCGAGGTGAGGTTGAGGCTCATCACCGTGTTGAAATGGGCGAGATCCATCTCGTCGATCTTCTTGCGGGCAACCAGGCCGCCGGTGACATGCACCAGCACATTGATGTCGGGGCCGAATTTCGACCGGGTCGCGGCAACCAGGGCGTCGACATCGGCCGGATTGGTCATGTCGCCCTGCATGGCAAAGGCGCTGCCGCCGGCATTGTCGATTTCCCGCACCGCCGAAAGCGCACCCTCGGCGCTGGAGTGATAGTTGATCGCAACGCGTGCGCCTTCCTGGGCCAGACGAAGCGCGGTTGCCCGCCCAATATCCCGGCCGCCACCGGTCACGATTGCGGTTGCGCCATTCAATGTCATGATCATTCCTTGCTTTGTCTGGGACCGGCCTGGCCGGTTCGGTGTTCGCCGATACTAGTATGGTAGTATCCCAATTATGTCAAGGTGGAGATCTTGGCGGTCAGTCCTCGAAAAGCGCACCGTGATTTTCGCGGGCGGCCTGCATGGTGTCATCGAGTCGCGCCAGATGCAGGCGGGTGAGTTTCACCGCGGTGGCTTCGTCGCGCTTGGACAGCGCCACGAAAATGGCGCGGTGGTCCTGGTAGAGTTCCTCCCGGCCCGCGGCGTCGGCCAGCGCCAGCATGCACAGGCGGTCCACATGTTCCTTGTTTTCGGCAATGGTCCTGAAGGCCGGCTCGCACTTGGCGGCCACGCAGATCAGACGGTGGAATTCGTAATCGAGATCGTGGAAACCGTCGGCATTGCCGTCGGCGATCGCCACTTTCTGCTGGCTGAGATTGTTCTCTATGTCGGTCAGGGCTTCCTCGGAGGCGACATCGCAGGCGCGGCGCACCACTTCGACCTCGACTGCCGTGCGGATGAAGCGGGCATTGAGGATGTCCTGCATCGAGATCTTGCGCACCAGCGTGGCCTTTTGCGGCACGATCTGCAGCAGGTTCATGTCGCCCAGCCGCATGAAGGCCTCGCGCACCGGCTGCCGGGAAATATTGTGCTGCCTGGCAACCTCGACCTCGGAGAGCTTGGTGCCCGGCAGCAGCCGCAGCCCGACTATGTCGGCGCGCAACTGGTGGAAAACCCTGTCCGATGCGGTTCCCCGTCCGGTGTCGGAAAATCTCTCGTGAACTGTCATGTCATATCTCGTTCTTGATGGCGCCGGCGGCGCCGCTTCTGGCCTGCGCCATCGCCGGCAGGCGGCGGTGCGGGCCATGCGTCGGTTGAGCGAAATTCAGGTGTAGCTGCAAACGGCGCGGGGCTCAACTCGGCTCCCGTCTGGTGCCACATTCTTGGGCTGGACTAGATCGCATATTACCATACTAGTCAACATTTTGCTTGACCAAACCGGAAACCGGTGTTTATCTCGGGGCGGGAGTTTGAGGCGGGTGACCGTGATGTGCGGATCCGGAATCAAGGCTCGACAACACTTTTCTGGAGGAAAATCATGACCCTGTTTACCACTGCCAAACGACTGGCCCGCGGTGCCGCGATCGCCATCGGTCTGACCGCTGTCGCGACATCGGGCGTTTACGCCGACGACATCACGCTGCGTGGCGCCAGCATGTTCGACAATGACCATGCCTTCACCAAGACCATGGTCAAATTCGCCGAGCTGGTGGATGAAAACTATGACGGCGTCACATTCGATCTGCGGCTCAACGGCGAACTCGGCGTTGAATCCGACTATGTCACCTTCCTGCAGCAGGGCGTGGCCATCGACTACACCATCATGGCGCCGTCCAACATGGCGAGCTTCGCCCCGTCGATCCCGCTGATGGACATGCCGTTCCTGTTCCGCGATCTCGATCACTGGAATGCGACGCTCTCGAGCGACGTTCTGGCGCCGCTGGAAGCCGAGCTCTTGGAAAAGGCCGACATCAAGATCATCGGCTATACCGGTGGCGGCACCCGCAACCTTTTGTCATCCGCCCCGATCGGCAATCTGGACGAGCTCAAGGGTCACAAGATGCGGGTCATGGGCGCGCCGATCCAGGCCCAGATCTTCGCCGCGCTGACCGCAGCCCCCTCGGCTATTGCCTATAACGAGGTCTACAACGCCATCCAGTCAGGTGTCATTGCCGGCTTCGAAAACGAAGCTGCCAGCATCCAGAACCTCAAATTCTACGAGGTCGCACCGCATCTGACCCTGACCCGCCACACCATCACCGTGCGTCCGATCGTCATGAGCGGCAAGACCTTCCGCAAATTGCCGGAAGACCTGCAGGCCGTGGTGCTCAAGGCCGGTGCCGAAGCCGGCGCCTATGGCCGCGAGCTGGAATCGCGCGAAGATGCCGTCAAGTTGCAGGAAATGGTCGATGCCGGCCAGGTCATCGTTCAGGAATTCGAAGGCCGCGACCAGCTTCTGGGCATGGTTGTGCCGGTTCAGGACGAATATGCCGCAAGCCTGGGCGCGACCGAACTGCTCGCTGCCATCCGCGCCAAGTAAGCGCGCACTGCACTCAGGGCGCCGGGGAACTCATCTCCGGCGCCTTTATGCCATGTCGGCTTGAACGCGATCGCATCGTCATTGGGAGGGTGCGGGCAGGGGGATGGACACGTGCTTGAGAACAGTCTCGAAAAATTTTGCCAGGGCTTGCGTTTTCTGCTCGGCTTCTTGATGGCGGCGCTCGCCATACCCGTTGGCATGCAGGTCATCGCCCGCTACACCGGCATCATCCCGGTCTATCTGTGGACCGAGGAACTTTCCACCTTCATCTTTGTCTGGATCGTCATGATCGGCTCGGTGATCGCGGTCTGGGACGGAACCCATTTCGACGTGCGGGTGACGCCGGACGCATCCCGGCCCCTGACGATCCTGCTGCAGAACACGGTCGTGCTGGCGCTGATCGCCGTCTTTGGCGCGCTGTTTGCCTTTTACGGCATCGAATATGCGCAGTTCGGCTACATCCAGAATTCGGTGATGATGCGCGCCAACCTGCTTGTCACCTATATCTCGGTGCCGCTCGCAGGCGCGTTCTGGGCGATCTTCGCCGGTTTCCGCATCTACCAGGCCATTCTTGAATATCAAACCGCAAACGAGGCTTCGGCATGATTGTCTCCACCGGACTTGCCTGCGCCATCCTTGTTGGCGGATTTCTGTTGCTGGTGCTGATCCGCGTGCCGGTGGCCTTCGCGCTCGGCATCGCCATCATCCCGATCGTGTCGCTGGATCTGCGTCTTACCCCGTTCATCATCATGGACCGGATGTTCCAGTCCTACAATTCCTTCATCCTGCTGGCGGTGCCGTTCTTCTTGCTCGCCGCCAATCTGATGAATTCGGGCAAGATCACCGACAAGCTGATCGGTCTGGCGCGAGAGCTCACCGGCTGGATGCCGGGCGGGCTGGGCCATGTCAATGTCGCGGTCTCGATGCTGTTTGCCGGCATTTCCGGCTCGTCCACGGCCGATGCCGCCGGCTGCGGCAAGATCCTGATCCCCGCCATGGTCAAGGAGGGCTATGACGTCCGTTTCGCCATTGCCATTACCGCCTGTTCCTCGGTGATGGGGGTGATCATCCCGCCCAGCATCCTGATGGTGGTCTGGGGCGGCGTCATGCAGGTCTCCGTCGGCGCCCTGTTTCTGGCCGGCGCCGTGCCCGGCCTGCTCATCGGCCTGGCGCTGATGGGCACGGTCTATGGTTATGCCAAGGTCTATGACTATCCGATCGCCGTGCGGCCGACGCTGTCTTCCTTCTGGGTGGCGTTCAAGGGCTCGATCCTGGCGCTGATGACGCCGGTGCTGGTGATCGGCGGCATCGTCACCGGCATTGTCACGCCCACCGAAAGCGCCATCATTGCCGCTGGCTACGCGCTGATCCTCGGGGTCTTTGTCTACCGCACGGTGTCGGTGCGCGATCTCGGCCATATCTTCTACGAGACCGGCCGCTTCGCCTCGATCTCGCTGTTTGCCATCGGCACCGCCTCGGCCTTCGGCTGGATGCTGTCGTTTTACAATGTGCCGCGGCTGATCGTCGATTTCATGACCAGCCTGCAGTTCGGCAGTTTCGGCACCGCCTTGGTGATCGCCGGCCTGTTCCTGTTCTTCGGCCTGTTCATCGACGCCATCCCGACCATCATCATCCTGGGCTCGGTGCTGCTGCCGGTGGCGACAGCCGCCGACATTCACCCCGTCGTCTTTGCCATCATCGGCATTGTCTCGCTGGCCTTCGGACTGGTGACGCCGCCCTACGGGCTCTGTCTGCTGATCTCGGCGGCGATTGGCGGCATGAATGTGGTGCAGGTGATGCGCGACGTGATCATCATCCTGATCCCGATGCTGGTGATCCTGATGCTGATCATCATCTTCCCCGAGATCGCGCTCTGGCTGCCGTCGACGCTGATGCCAAGCTCGTTCCAGTAGCCAGGCTGGTCTCAAACACAGTTGCGGCGCCTTCCTGACGGAGGGCGCCGCAACTGTGTTCAGGCCTTGGCTGTGAGATACAGCCGGCTATCGGCTTGCATCTCGCGCAGGTGAAAGGCCGGAAGGGCCTTTACTGCACCGCAGCCGCGCGCTCCAGCGGATGATCCAGGCCTTGTTTGTTCCGAAAATAGGCCAGGAAGGCAGCAAGCAGATGCGCCATCAGCAGTGTCATGCCGACATGTCCGATGAAGGAGGACTGCGTATAGGTGCCGAAATCCATCATGAAGCTGCGTCCGATAAAGGGGGCCAGCATGCCCTGGGCGACGAACCACAGAACCAGTCCGGAAACGAGCCCGGTCAGCCAGACCCGGGCCGGCATGAGAAGGCGCGTGGCATAGACGAACAGACCGAATCCCAGCGAGCCGATCAGGAAGTGGATCGGGAATGCCAGGCTCTTGGAGATCTGCACGCCGGTCAGTTTCGCGGTGATGGCGATGACCAGGTTTGAAGGCTGCAGGATCACATCGAACAGGATCGGCGAGACCAGCCAGGCATAGAGTTCAAAGGCGATTTCGCCGATCAGGCCGGCAAGGATGATCGACAGGACAATCTGTCTGGTGGAAAGCGTGTTCTCAGATGACATTGCGTACTTTCTTCGGGAGGAGACGTTCAATACGCAGTCGGTAGCAATCGCCCGGCGGCTGGGCAATTAACGTTGGATCACGGTTGATCACGTTGCGCGCAGCACATGGCCGGGCCATGCCGCGTGCACCAGGCCGGCATACCCGCCGCGGCGTCCGGTCTGCAGCGCCGCCGGTCGCGGGCAAAATTCAGTTGGTAAAGAAAAATGGTGGGCGCGACAGGGATTGAACCTGTGACCCCTGCCGTGTGAAGGCAGTGCTCTCCCGCTGAGCTACGCGCCCGTTGCCGGCTCGCTGTGCGAACCGAACGGATCCAGCGGCGGTATAAGCGGTGCGCCGGGCAGGCGTCAAGCGGCAGTTTGGCGCTTGTGCACCATCGGTGTCGATTGTGCCGCCGCGCCCGGGCGGACGCGGTTGCCTGCCCGGGCCTGTTTCAGGCCGCCCGGCTTGCCTTGGCGATCAGTTTTTCCACCAGTGCTGCGTCGAGCTCGTCGAAATGCTCGATGATGATGTCGGGGTCAAAGCTTGCCACCGGCTTGTCGGAATAGCCGAAGGGCACGGCGATGGTCGGAATTCCGGCATTCTGCGCTGCCAGGATGTCGTTGACGCTGTCGCCGACCATCACCGCCTTGGCCGCATTGCCGCCGGCAAGCTCTATCGTGCCCAGGATATGATCGCCATGCGGCTTGCGCACCGCAAAGGTGTCGCCGCCGGTAATCGCAACGAAGCGCTCGGTCAGCTCCAGCGCGTCAAGCAGTTTGCGGGCCAGCGCCTCGGTCTTGTTGGTGCAGACTGCCAGCTGCATGCCGGCGGCCTCGAGCCGGTCGAGCGAATCGATCAGGCCGGGATAGGGCAGGGACTTGCCCGGCATGTCGGCGGCATAACTGACCAGGAAGGCGTCGAAGGCGGCTTCGAGCTGTTCGGGCGAGGTCGGATGGCCATGCAGCGCCCAGGCCCGCTCGATCATCACCTTGGCGCCCTGGCCGACCAGCCAGGTCATGTCGTCGAAGCTGACATGGGCAAGACCGTTGAGATCCATCACATGGTTGAGGCTGGTCATCAGATCCGGGGCGGTGTGGATCAGCGTGCCGTCGAGGTCGAAGATTACCAAAGGAGAGGTCATGCGGGCTCCGGAAATGTCAGTGTCTGATGCGTGCGATGCGGGTTCAGTAGCGCCTGGCCCGCGCGCTGGCAATCTCCGCGCCGCAGCTTTTGCCGCCCGCCGTACCAGCTTGCGGCCTGTACGCCCGGAAAGGGCTGCCGCCTTGGCGCCGGCCGAGGCCGCGGCGCGGCCGGCGCCGGCCTGCGGGCGATCGGATGCCAACTCGGGCTTTGCCTTGTCAGGCTTCCATGCTAACAGGCAAACCAGTATCAACAACCATGGCAGACCGGTATGGACGCCCGTCAACTCAAGATCGCCGCAGCCCAGGCTGCCCTCGAACATGTCGAGGACGGCATGCGGCTGGGCATCGGCACCGGTTCGACCGCGGATGAATTCGTCCGGCTGCTGGCCGAAAAGGTCGCCGACGGCTTCCGGGTCCAGGGCGTGCCGACATCGGAGCGCACCGCGCGGCTCTGCGTCGAGCTCGGCGTGCCGCTGTTCTCGCTCGACGACCTGCCCGAACTCGACCTGACCATTGACGGCGCCGACGAGGTCGATGGCTCGCTCGGCCTGATCAAGGGCGGCGGCGGCGCGCTGCTGCGCGAAAAGATCGTGGCTGCAGCCTCGGCGCGGATGATCGTCATTGCCGACGAGACCAAGCTGGTCGAGACGCTGGGCCGCTTTCCGCTGCCGATCGAGGTGGCGCCCTTCGGCATGACCGCAACGCGGATCGCTGTCGAGCGCCTGGCCGAAAGGCTGGGCCTGTCGGGCGCCATTGAACTGCGTCCCGAACGCGACGGCCCGTTTCTCACCGATGGCGGCCATTTCATTCTCGACGCATCATTTGGCCGCATTCCGGATGCAGAAGCGCTGGCAAACGGGCTCGTCGCTATTCCCGGCGTGGTCGAACACGGATTGTTTCTTAATATGGCAAGTGCCGCCATCATCGCCTCGCAGAGCGGTGCACGGACCTTGTTGGCGAAGGATTAAACAGGAGTGACACCGAACATGACTATCTTTACCGGTCTCAAGCGCTTCGGCGCGGGCATGATCGTCGCCTCGAGCCTCGCCGTTGCGAGCCATTCGGCCCTGGCGCAGGAACTGAGCGACGACCATCTCGCCGCCGCCCGCGCCGCCATCACTGCGCTCAAATCCACCGATCAGTTCGATGTCGTGATCCCCGCATCGGCAGAGCAGCTCAAGGTCAACCTGATCCGGGCCAATGCCGATCTGCAGGAAGTCATCAGCGAGACCATCGACGAGGAGGCACTCAAGATCGTGCCACGCCGCGCCGATCTGGAAAAGGAAGCCGCGCAGATCTACGCCCGGGCCTTCAGCAAGGAAGAACTCACCGCAATTGCCGATTTCTACAATTCCGATGCCGGCAAGAAGCTGATCGACAATGGCCCGCTGGTCACCCGCGAACTGATCAAGTCGGCTGAAATCTGGTCCGCCGGAATCAGCCGTGACCTGGCCGAAAACACCAACAAGGCGCTGCAGGAAAAGATCGGCGCGCGCCCCAAGGTGGAAGGCGAAAAGCAGCCCTGATCCTTTCGGGTCTTGCGCTGATGCTGCCATCACTTTGCCGTGTGGCAGCCTGAAATCGAGAGCCCGGGCCGGTCCCCGGGCTTTTATTTTGCCCTGAGATGGCTAAATAGGGCAGTCCCCTTGGCCCCGCCGTTCCGGCCAGCATTCACCAAAAGGAATTCCGCCATGACCGAATTTGACTTTGACCTGTTTGTCATTGGCGGCGGTTCGGGCGGGGTGCGCGCGGCGCGGCTGGCTGCCGGGCTGGGCAAGAAGGTGGCCATCGCCGAGGAATTCCGCTTTGGCGGCACCTGCGTCATCCGCGGCTGTGTGCCGAAGAAACTCTTTGTCTATGCCTCGCAATTTGCCGAGCATTTCGAAGACAGCCACGGCTTTGGCTGGAGCGTGGGCGAAACCTCCTTCGACTGGCCGACGCTGATTGCCAACAAGGACCGCGAGATCGACCGGCTCGAAGGCCTCTACAAGCGCGGACTGGAAAATGCCGGCGCCGAGATCATCGCCTCGCGCGCCGAACTCACCGGGCCACATTCGGTGCTGATCAAGGCCACCGGCGTCACGGTGACCGCCAAACACATATTGATTGCCGTCGGCGGACGGCCCAATCCGCATGCCTCGCTGCCGGGCCACGAGCTCTGCATCAGCTCCAACGAGGCCTTCCATCTCGATGCGCTGCCCAAGGCCATCGTCATCGCCGGCGGCGGCTATATCGCGGTGGAATTTGCCAATATCTTCCATGGTCTGGGCGTCGAAACCACGCTGATCTATCGCGGCAAGGAAATCATGTCGCGCTTCGACATGGACATGCGCCGCGGGCTGCATGCGGCGATGGAGGAAAAGGGCATCCGCATCCTCTGCCACGAGGTGTTTTCGAAGATCGAGCGCGGCCCGGACGGCCGGCTGCTGGCCCACACCTCCAATGGCAAGGCGCTGGTGGCTGACCAGGTCATGCTGGCGCTCGGCCGTGATCCCAACACCGAAGGCCTCGGGCTTGACAAGGCGGGCGTTGAAACCGGCCACAAGGGCGAGATCCTGATCGATGACTATTCGCGCACCAATGTCGAGAGCATTTATGCCGTCGGCGACGTCACCGACCGGGTGCAGCTCACCCCGGTGGCGATCCACGAGGCCATGTGCCTCATCGACACGCTCTACCATGACCGCCCGACCTCGCCCGATCATGACCTGATCGCCACGGCGGTGTTCTCGCAGCCCGAGATCGGCACCATCGGCCTGTCGGAGGACGAGGCCTCGAAACGTTTTGACGAGCTCGAAATCTACCGCGCCGAATTCCGCCCGATGAAGGCGACGCTGTCGGGCCGGAACGAAAAATCGATCATGAAGATCGTCGTCAATGCCGAAGACCGCAAGGTGGTCGGCGTCCATATTCTCGGCCACGAGGCCGGCGAACTGGCGCAGATCCTCGGCATCGTGCTGAAGGCCGGCTGCACCAAGGACGATTTCGACCGCACCATGGCCGTCCACCCCACCGCCTCGGAAGAGCTGGTGACCATGTATCAGCCCAGCTACCGGGTGAAGGGTGGCGAGCGGGTCTGAGACCTCCGGGGTAACGCGATTGGACCGCAAGGCCTTCTATCATCACCTGAGCGTCACCGATCCGCAGCTGTTTCCGGACGGGATCAGCGCGGCGCAGCGGGCAGGGTTTCAGACAAAGCTTGATGTCTGGGCCCGGTGGTACGCCGCAGGCCACCCGGTGAGCTTTCTCGCCGCAGCCCTCGGCCAGATCTTTCGCGAGACCGGCGGGCGGATGGAGCCGGTGCTCGAGGCCTTTGCGCCCGACCGCAAGACCTCGGCCGAACGCCTGCAGAAAGCTTTTGACGCGGGCCGGCTGAAATGGGTCAAGTCACCCTATTGGCTGCCCGACGAGACCGGACGCCACCCGGTCGGCGGCGGCGACATCCAGCTCACCCACCGCCGCAATTACGTCAACGCCGAACAAAGGCTCAAGACCCGCTTCGGCGTCCGCATCGGCCTGGCTGAAAATTACGATCTGATCCTCGATCCCGTCATCTCCGCCCATGTGGCGTTTTCCGGCATGATCGAAGGCTGGTTCCGCCCCTGCAAGCTCGCCGATTTCGCCACCGCCCAGGGCCTCGACTACGCCGCCGCCCGCGACATCGTCAATGGCGACGCCAAACAGATCGGCCCCGAAATCGCCCGCAATTGCCGGATTTTCGAAGCCGCGCTGAAGGCGGCTGGCGCGGACCAGAATTTCGGGCCACCGCAGCACGCAGTGGACTGGCCGGTGCCGCAAGTGACGCCGGTGGGCGCGCGGATAAGGGCGTTGTTTCAGAGGCTTGCGGGGAGGTTCGGGTAAACTGATTCAGGGGGGTGAGGTGGTGGGTTGCGGGGCAGGGATAATGTCGTGTTGGCTGGGTGCTGGAAGACGGGCCTGGTCGCTTTGGGCGGGGAGCGGTAGTTCGCGTCTTGGAACGCTAAAAGTATCATCTGCAGGAAGCGGACGTTGAAAAGTCACACAGTAGCAAGAACTGCAGACGATCTTTCGGCGTCAATGTAGCGGCTTTGAATTTAGACACATACTTCACCGCGCTTCCATCCGAGCGAAGCGGTGCGGTAGCAAGGCGCACGAAACCAAAATGCGCCTGTCTTGACGCTTTCCTATGGCCGACAAACGCCTTCGGGGAGAAACTTGACAGTGCAGAGCCATAAAAGCACAACTTGCACATGGGGATCAGAAATATTCTTAGCTGTTTACGGGGTTTCATCAGGTTTCGCATCACGCGATTGCGGAGACGTAGAAGAGTATTATTTGGTCGCCTTCCGAGGCGCATAAGCCGCTTCGTCGCAAGATCGCAATGGAAACTGCTCAACCACAGGATTAGATTTACCCGTTGGCTGTTTAGTCATAGCACCATATTCCTATTTGCCGTGACCGCCTCCCTGATCGCTGCAAGTATTATGCTGACGCCTACCCTTCAAAGTAACTTGGAACCGCACTTTTTCTTGGCATCAGAGAGACTGTCTGCTTTCCGTTCTCTGCTTGTGGGCATCGGTGCGTCTCTGATTGGCGCAACCGCCATCATCTTCTCGGTGGTTATGCTGGCGGTGCAGCTCAATTTCGCGCGCATCCCTTTTGGATTGTTCCGCAGATTGAGTTCCGATGTGCCGTTGCTAGCCAGCTTCGCAGCCACCTTCATATTCGGAGTCGTCATCGGCCTCTGCGCTTTGCTGCCTGACGAAACGTGGATTGCACCAGCTGTGATCGTGAGCAGCTGGTGTATGCTGGCTGCGCTTGCCCTGTTCTTCATCGCCTACAAGCGTGCGCTAGATCTGATAAGTCCCGCCAAACAAATGCAGATCGTTCTTCATAAAGCCGACCGCTCAATGCGCCGATGGGAAAAACGCGCAGATCGCTTCGCCCCGTTCCTCGAAAACAGGCCCACGCCCGGCGTTAACCGAGATATTGCGCGGGCATCGTTCTTCCAGTTGCACCCGGAATGGGAGAGCGATGTTCGCGAAGCTTCGTCTCATATGCTTGCGTTCGCGCGGCGATACGCGGAGCAAGGCGAATATGACGTTTCGGCCATCGCTCTGAATGGATTAGTGCGCATCAATGGGCGATATATATCCACCCGAGGAGATACTTTCTTCGCCTCAAATCCATTCTTTACAAACCCTCTTACAACCGAAGCCTTAATTTCAGACACGCTGGAGAAACTGCGCCGGTTGGCCATGTCGGCGCAAGGGAGATCGGATGAGGAACAATTTATTCAAGTGATGAGTACGCTGGCGAGCCTTTGCGGTACATACACCCATATCGATTACGGCAGGAAATTCAACGTGGAACTGCGCCACTCGCAATTGGCTGCGTCTTATCTCACCGGTGTTGTCGAGGGGGCACCGCGAACCTTCGGGCCGGATGTTTTGATGGAAGGAGTGCGCCTCCTCGGTCAGTGCGCGCTCGTTCTGGTTCAGGCCCGTCGCGCACTTGGCGTAATAACGATTGCCAAGAGCATCTCGACCGTCGCGCTACTAGGGTTGGTAAAGCCAGGTCACGAACCGATCACCTCTACAGCAGTTCAGCAACTCGCCAATTTGGCATTTAGCATGCTGAGAAGCGAGGAACGCGATATCAACTTCCCAAGCAAAGAGGTTAGTTCATCTATACGGACAATAGCACATGCTGTGCTGCTCACAGCGGACAAGCCATTGGCGAGCCAACATAGCGCTCATCTCAAGCCCTACTATGCGCTTACGGATTACGGAACTTTTGGCGACGGGCTGAGGAAGCTCATCAATGCCGTCATTGAGCGCCCCGCCGTGGATGACGATGCGAAGAGGATATTAGATCATCTTTCGGCTTGGTCTGACGGCATCCACGAAGGGGAGAAGCAGCTACTTCTGGCCGCTGTGAATAAGCAATCATTCCTCGCGCTGGACCTCATAAATTGGATTTGCCATATCACCAAGGTTTTGGTTGTCGCCTCCACCGCTCCGGCTGCCTCGGATCATGACCGAACCGAACTAATACGAAATGCAAAGAGACTTATTTATGTTTTAGACTGGCTCCCGGATGAAAAGGAAGTTGTGGCATTTGTAGAAAACTTCCAGTTCATTGAACAACTGTTCGAAGTCACTCTAGAAATGCATGGCAAAGGGGAGGATGAGATTGCAGAAGCTGCACGTTATGTCTTGTTTCGCTGGTCATTGAAGGCAGGGAAGTATCAGACCGGCTGGGGGTCTCTTGCGCGTGCTTTGACGGCGCTCTGTGTTTTGGCTGTGTGGAAGGAAGGCTCAGGCTGGGTGACTTGGCTCAAGAACGAGTTCACCATCCGCCTCCCAGGAAGGTCGATCGATGAAGAAATTCGAAAGCGGGCGGCCGATGATCTTCGCGAGATTGCCAAAAACCCATCAAATGACCGCTACGGCCTCGGGTCTGTAGGTTATCATATGAGCCGCGTGGACCGTGGACGGTTTGCCGAATGCATGAACGCAGTTGCTGATCTTCTTGACCCAGAAGCTGCATAGGCAGGCATGGTGCCAACGCTAGTTCTCGCAGTCGCGGCGAATGCCCGGTGCCAAGTGCTGCAACGCGAGAGCGGATAGTAATGACACGAAGGTCGGCTCAGGGCCACAAGCTCCTGTTCTCGATCTCTCAAGAACCGGACTTGCCATCATACCAAACCGGTCACCTCTACCCCTGTAAATACTGCCCCACCCAGTTCACAATCCCGCGCGAATCCATGGCTCCGGCGTGGCGGGCCACTTCCTTGCCCTTGTCGAACAGGATGATCAGCGGGATGCCGCGGATCTGGAATCTTCCGCCAACGCTTTGGTGCTGTTCGGTGTCGAGCTTGGCAAAGCGCAGATCCGGCGCCATCTGCAGGCTCGCCTCGGCGAATGCCGGCGCCATCGCCTTGCACGGGGCGCACCAGGGCGCCCAGAAATCCACCAGCAGCGGGATCTCGTCGCCCTTGAGGTGCTTGTTGAGCTTTGCCTCGTCAAGCTCGAACGGCGTGGCCGGAAACAGCGGCGCCTTGCAGACGCCGCAGGTGGGCTTGGCGCCGAGCTTTTGTGCCGGGATGCGGTTTTTCGCCTGGCATTTCGGGCAGACGATGTGAATCGGGTCGCTCATGCGGGTCTCATTCGGATTTGGCCATGTCGACGTCAACGACGTCCTCGATCGGCGCAGTGTAGCCGGTTCCGACCAGCGAGGGCAGGGTGTGGAGGTGAACGCCGTCGCCATTGTGGCCCTTGAGGATGCCGAGCGCGCGTTCCTCGTGCTGCTCGTCGCGGGTGCGGACCCACAGCAGCAACCCGCCGGCCTGCAGATGCTGTTCGATCTCCTCGGCCTTGGCCGCGCCGATCAGCCCGGCCATCACCGTGCCGATCGATCCGCCGACGCCGCCGGCAATCAGCGCCGCCGTGGCCGCCGCCGCCAGCGCGCCGCCCGAGGCCACCACGGCGGCAGCCCCGATCATTGCCGGCACATAGACCAGCACCCCGATCACCGCGCCCATGGCGTCGCCGATGGATTCGGTCGACACGAAGGCCGTGGTCGGCACCTCGACCCGGTCCTCGAGTTTTTTGGCCGGGACATAGGCTTCATGCAGCTTGTCCTCGATCGCCGTTTCCGAGGCCAGGATGCTCAGATCCATGCGGTTGAACCCCTGGGACAGCAGATCGTCGATCGCGGCCTGCAGGTCTTCGGCCGTGTGGAACACGCCGACGGCTTCGGTGGTGTTGGAATAGGCTGACTGTCCGCTCATCTGCGTTTCTCCGCTGGCTTGTTGCATGGTTTAGCCATAGCACCGGCAGACATCGCGGCCTTGATATGTGTCAAAGCCCGCCGGTTGATTTGGCTGTGTCCGCCGCTGCCCGGCTCAGCTCACCAGCCGGATCAGCCGTGATTTCAGCGCCGTAAACGGGGCATAGCGCAGTTTCACCTCGAATCTCTCCGACTTGGTCAGCACGCCCTTGGCATGGCTGAATGTGTCGAACGAGGCACGGCCATGGCAGGCGCCCATGCCGCTGGCGCCGACCCCGCCAAAGGGCAGTTCCGGCACCGCCAGATGGGTGACCACGTCATTGATCACCGCGCCGCCCGAACTGGTCTCGCTCAGCACCCGGTCGCGGGTCTCGCCGTCATTGCAAAACAGATAGAGCGCCAGCGGTTTCGGCCGGGCGCTGACAAAGCCGATCGCCTCGTCGATGTTCGCATAGGTGATCACCGGCAGCACCGGGCCAAAGATCTCCTGGCTCATCACGTCCGAGGCCGGATCGACGCCGGTGAGGATGGTCGGCGCGATGTAGCGCGAGGCCGGCTCGGTGTCGCCGCCGCATTCCACCGTGCCGTCGGCGATCAGCCGGCTGACCCGGGCAAAATGCCTGTCATTGATGATGCGCGGATAATCCGGGCTGGCCTTCGGGTCATCACCGTAAAAGCGTTTCGTCGCGGCTTTGAGACGGGTGACGAAGTCCCCGGCCACGCTCTCGTGCGCCAGCACATGGTCCGGCGCAACGCAGGTCTGGCCGGCATTGAGAAACTTGCCCCAGGCCACCCGCCGTGCAGCAACCTCGAGATCGCAATCGGGGGTGACGATGCAGGGGCTCTTGCCGCCAAGCTCCAGCGTCACCGGGGTGAGATGTTTCGCCGCCGCTTCCATCACGATCCTGCCGATCGCCGCACTGCCGGTGAAGAAGATATGGTCGAACCGTTGCTGCAGCAGTTGATTGGCGGTGTCGGCATCGCCTTCGACAACCCTGATCGCCTCGGCATCCATATAAGAGGGGATCAGCCGCGCCAGCAGCTTTGAGGTATTGGCGGAAATCTCCGAGGGTTTGAGCACCGCGCAATTGCCCGCCGCAATCGCCCCGATCAGCGGCATCCCGACCAGATAGACCGGGTAGTTCCACGGCGCCATGATCAGCACCACGCCCAGCGGCTCGGACATGATCTCCGAGCGGCCGGGCTGGTTGGTCAGCGGCGTCGGCACCCGCTGCGGCCGCATCCAGCGCTTGAGATGCCTGAGCACATGGCTGATCTCGCCTTGCAGCGTGTTGGTCTCGACCAGCCGCGATTCATTGGCCGAACGGCCGAGATCCGCCTTCAGCGCCGCCAGGATCTCGGCCTCATTGTCCTTGATCATCGCGCTCAAGCGCTGCAACTGCGCCCGGCGCCATTCGATCGGCCGGGTCGCCCGGCTTTCGAATGTGGCGCGCAGACCGGCCATCATGCCGGGAATCTGTGCCTCCGGCGACTGGGTCTCGGGAATCTCGGGCGTCTCGGGCTCTGGAGTCTGGGTCTCGGGCGTCTGGGTCATGCGGGTCTGCCTGCAATCGGAGGGACAGGATCATTCTGCTTCACATCTATGTCGCACTGCGGCCGTCTTCAACTCAAGCGCGTTCGCGCTTTTTGACCGGACGAGGGGCGTCTGACGCCGTCCCTGCAGCCGGTCAGCATCGGTACGGCTTTGACATCGGGCGTTTCACACCCCATTTCTGTGACAACGCCATCGCTGCCCATGCGGCACTTCCAGGCCCGGGACCATCATGTCATCACAGCCTTCCATCGCCGATCTCAAACACCTTGCCGGGTCAAAAGACCTGGTCGGCTATTTCGGCTATGGCTCGCTGGTCAACCACGCCACTCTGCGCACCGAAATCCTTGCAGCCTGGCCGGCCCGGCTGAAAGGCTGGCGCCGGACCTGGCGGCCGCGTCCGGTGATGGAACACGACGCCGTCGCCGGAACCGGTCACACGCTGACGCCGTCGATGCTGACCGCCGAGCGCGCGCCGGAAAGCTTTATCGACGGGCTCTTGGTGATTGATTTTGCCGCCAATCTGCCCGCCATCGATGCCCGCGAATTCCGCTATCACCGCCGCGACATCGTGCTTGCCGACCTCGAATTCGGTCCGGACCACCTGCCGGCAGTGACCGGGGTTGCCGCTGCGCCGGATTTCAGCCTGCATGTCTATGAGGCGCGTCCCGAGCACCCGCGGGCCGAAGGGCCTTCGCCGATCCTGCGCTCCTATCTCGATGCGGTGATGCAGGGTTTCTTGCGCGAATTCGGGGCGGAAGGCGTGCACCGCTTCGTCGCCGAAACCGACGCCTTTCACACCGAAATCCACGAGGACCGGCACGCGCCGCTCTATCCGCGCGCGGTGACGCTTTCGCCGGCCGAAATCGAGCTGTTCGAGCTGTCGCTGGGCCGGCGCCGGCGGCCAACCGGAAGCTGATTCGCATTCCCGGGTTTGCAGGCGGTCAATTGATCGTTATAAGCCCGGTCAAATCGATCAATCAGCGGGCTCAATCCCGCAAAACTGCCGGGTGACCGCCCGGCCAACACGGTGAACGACATGGCACAGAACTGGACCCCTTCGAGCTGGCGCAACAAACCGATCCAGCAGGTCCCGGATTATCCCGATGCAGAGGCGCTGAAAGTGACCGAAGCGCGGCTGGCCAAGTTTCCCCCGCTTGTGTTTGCGGGTGAGGCCCGCCGGCTGACATCGGTGCTTGCCGATGTCGCCGAAGGCAGGGGCTTTCTGCTTCAGGGCGGCGATTGCGCCGAGAGCTTCGCCGAGCACGAGGCCGACAATATCCGTGATTTCTTCCGCGTCTTCCTGCAGATGGCCGTGGTGCTGACCTTCGGCGCCCAGCAGCCGGTGGTCAAGATCGGCCGCATTGCGGGCCAGTTCGCCAAGCCGCGCTCGTCCAATATCGAGACCAAGGACGGCATCGAGCTGCCGAGCTACCGCGGCGACATCATCAACGGCATCGATTTCAACGAAGCCGACCGCATCCCCAATCCGGAACGCCAGATCATGGCCTACCGGCAGTCGGCGGCCACGCTCAATCTGCTGCGCGCCTTTGCCCAGGGTGGTTATGCCAATCTCGACAATGTGCACCAGTGGATGCTCGGCTTCATCAAGGACAGCCCCCAGGCCGAGCGCTACCGCAAGCTCGCCGACCGGATTTCCGAGACCATGGATTTCATGAAGGCGATCGGGATCACCGCCGACAACCACGCCAATCTGCGCGAGACCGATTTCTTCACCAGCCATGAAGCGCTGCTGCTTGGCTATGAAGAAGCCATGACCCGCATCGATTCGACCTCGGGCGATCACTACGCCACATCCGGCCACATGATCTGGATCGGCGACCGCACCCGCCAGCTCGACCATGCCCATGTCGAATATGCCCGCGGCATCAAGAACCCGATCGGTCTCAAATGCGGCCCGTCGCTCGAGCCCGACGAGCTGCTCTCGCTGATCGACATCCTCAACCCGGCCAATGAAGCCGGCCGGCTGACGCTGATTGCGCGCTTCGGTCACGACAAGGTTGCCGATCATCTGCCCAAGCTGATCCGCGCCGTCGAGCGCGAAGGCCGCAAGGTGGTGTGGTCGTGCGATCCGATGCATGGCAACACCATCACCATGAACAACTACAAGACCCGTCCCTTCGAGCGGATCCTGTCGGAAGTGGATCTCGTTCTTCCAGATCCACCGCGCCGAGGGCACCCATCCCGGCGGCATCCACATCGAGATGACCGGCAAGAACGTCACCGAATGCACCGGCGGCGCCCGCGCGCTCTCGGGCGAGGACCTGCAGGATCGCTACCACACCCATTGCGACCCGCGTCTCAACGCCGACCAGGCCCTCGAACTCGCCTTCCTCGTCGCCGAACGCATGAAGGGCGGCCGCGACGAGGAAAAGGCTGTCGTGAACGGCTGATCTTTGGTCGCACCTGACTGATATTGGTATGAAAACGCCGGAGGAAACTCCGGCGTTTTTGGTTTTTGGGGCGCTCGCGCAATCCTAACTCCGTCATGCCGGACTTGATCCGGTATCCAGCCACCGCGCGTCTGCGCGGTGAGGGACTCTTTCACTTGTCGAGTAATCGGGCATCCCGGCTCGCGGACGCTCACCCGCTGGATGCCGGATCGGGGTCCGGCATGACGGAACTTGAGAGTGCGTAAAGAGGATGCCGGTTTTGCATCGTCATCCGCCGCCTTCTCGTTTCGTCATCCCAGAACCCCGACCCTGAGATCCGTTCCGCAATCCTCATCCACACATGGCGCGAGATTCGGCACAAATTCCAACCTCCCCTTGAGGGGAGGTCGGAGAAGCGCAGCTGATCCGGGTGGGGGTGTGGATGCGCCCAACTCTGCAGGGCCTGCTTTTGGCACCGCGACCCCCACCCGGATCGACTGCGCTTTTTTGCAAAAGCTTGTCTCTCGTGGGAACGAGCCACCGGTCTCGCCCCGTCCTTCGGCCCCCCTCAAGGGGGAGGTTGGGTGGCACGTTTCGGCGCCGGGTTTGTAGTGCACCCCCCACCATCGTCATCCCGGACCTGATCCGGGATCCAGCAGCGTCCACGTCTGCGGACGCGGGAGAGCTTTTCTCCGACATATGAAATGCTGCTATGGTCTTCCGGCTCGCCGACGCTCCCCCACTGGATCCTCTGCCGGCTGCGCCGAAGACGACGACGACGCAGAGATGTCGCAAATGTCAGTAGAACGGCAGCACGCCTTTGTGGTCTGATCACGCCAACCGGAATCACATCCCTCGGAGCCGCCATGTCAGACACCCACACCCGCACCGGACACTGCAATTGCGGTGCCGTCCGCTTCCGCACCCGTGGCCCCTTGCGCGAGGTCGTGGCCTGTCATTGCTCGCAATGCCGCCGCCAGTCGGGCCTCTATTTCGCTGCCACCAATGTGGCTGATGACATGATCGAGATCGAGGGCGAGGCCAACATCACCTGGTACCAGGGCTCCGACGTCGCCAGGCGCGGTTTTTGCGCCATTTGCGGCTCGGCGCTGTTCTGGAAGCATCAGGCGGACCAGCACATCTCGGTGCTGGCCGGCAGCTTCGACCAGCCCACCGGCCTGGCGATCACCAAGCACATTTTCTGCGCCGACAAGGGCGATTTCTACGAGATCACCGACGGATTGCCGCAATATGAAAAAGGCTCGGCCGGGTTGCTGGTGGCGGAGGATTAAGGGGCTTTGGGTTTGTTGCAATATCCCCCGAAAGGGGGAGATTGGCCGCAGTGCAAATACCGAATTGTCGGGGGAAAAGAGCTATGATTGAGCGCCACTCCCTCTCCATCGTCATCCCGGCCCCCGAGCCGGGATCCAGCTGCGTCCGCTTCTGCGGACGCGGGAGAGCGTCTCGCCAAAAACCTTGATGCCGCAGGAGTTTACCGGCTCGCGGACGCTCGCCCGCTGGATGCCGGATCGGGGTCCGGCATGACGACAATCTGGCACAGCGCCCCCTCCATCCCTGAGATATTTCAATGGTTTATAGATGAGGCGCGAAGCTCCTTCTCTCCCCTTGTGGGAGAGAAAGCGATTTCAGCGCCTTGGCTTCAGCCAAGTGCTGGAAATTCGCAAGTGAGGGGACAATTTTGGGCACTGAAACCAATCCGCTCTCCTGCAAATTCAATGACTTAGCTGAAGCTAAGGTCATGATTTTGCTTTCTCCCCCACCAGGGTGGAGAGGGTGCGCGCGGCACCATCGTGCAAAAATATGCGCCTCAGCGAACACTGCGCTGCCGGTATAAAACGCAACATGCCCCCTCTGTCACTTCGTGACATCTCCCCCGCAAGGGGGGAGATTGGACGCAGTGCAAATACTAAATTGTCGGGGATAAAGAGCTATGATTGAACGCCGTTCCCACTCAACCGTCATCCCGGCCCCCGAGCCGGGATCCAGCTGCGCCCGCTTCTGCGGACGCGGGAGAGCGTCTCGCAAAAAACGATTATGCTGCATGAGTTTACCGGCTCGCGGACGCTCGCCCGCTGGATGCCGGATCGGGGTCCGGCATGACGACAATCTGGAACAGCGCCCTGTCCATCCCATCAATATTCTCCGACATTTTCTCCACATTCCGCACCCCCGTGCCATGATCAGCGTGCTCCCGCTGCCGGATGGAACGTGAACGTGCTGGACCAGGCGGGTGGAAGGCCTTTCGGGGTGTGCCGGAACGTGCGGCAGATCGCGGAAGGAGGCGGTGACCATCGTGGCTCCGCTGGCAGCCGGGTAAACCGGCCAAGCCAGCCACCGGGCCGGGCTTGCATTCGCGAACTGCCTTCGGGCAGATCCCGCCTTCGGGCGGAGTTGACTGCGGCACCGGAACGGGCCTGTGGCGGATTTCCCGAGACGGAAAGACGTGCCGGACCACGAAAACCATCTCCCGCGGCCGGTCCAGGCTGCGGCCGGAGCAATCCGGGCGGGCGTAAAACCCCGAGGATGCGAGGAACCGCCTGTCGGATGCGGACATCATCCGGCGATGCTCGGGCCGCGCGCGCGCTGCGCCACCCAATATCAATTTCTAGAGGCAAAGCCTGCGTGCGGCCCTCCGGACTGATTTTCTGCTCACACCCCGGCGATGCGGTCGATCGGGCGCTTTGCCATGTCCGTGTTCGGGGAGTCAGCCAGAGTGTTCAGTATTTGCGAACGCTTAGTGATCAATCGATGGTCTGTCGTGAACGCAATTGCCCGCCTATATTGAGCCCAAGGAGAATATCCATGACCCATTCGTCCAAAACCCTTATGCCGGCTCTGTTCCTGTCGCACGGCTCGCCCGACACCGCGATTGCCGACACCGACGCTGCAGCCTGGCTCAAGCAACTGGCAGCCGAGCTGCCGCGACCGCGCGCCATTGTCGTGGCCAGCGCCCATTTCGAAGTAACGGGCAGCGTCGCCGTCTCGGCTGATCCGCATCCCGAAACCATCCATGATTTCGGCGGCTTCGCGCCCGAGCTTTATGCGATACAATATCCCGCGCCCGGAGATCCGGCGCTGGCGCAGCGGATTGCGACCGATCTGCAGGCGGCCGGCTTTTCGGCCCGCGCGGTCGCCAGGCGCGGCTTTGACCATGGCGTCTGGGTGCCGCTGAAACTTGCCTATCCCGAGGCCGACATTCCGGTGGTGTCGGTCTCGGTTGACCCGGCCCAGGGGCCGGAGCATCATTTCAAACTCGGCCAGGCGCTCGCCGGGCTTGGCGCCGACGGCGTGCTGGTGATCGGCTCGGGCTCGTTCACCCACAATCTTGGCGAGGCCTTCAAGGCGTTGCGGTCCGGGCAGCGCCAGCTGGCGGTGCCGGGCTGGGTGCAGCAGTTTGCCGACTGGATGAACGACAAGATCGCCGCCGGTGACATTGCGGCGCTGCTCGACTATCGCCGGCTGGCGCCCTTTGCCGCGCAAAACCATCCCACCGACGAGCATCTGCTGCCGCTCTTTGTGGCGCTCGGGGCCGCCGGTGAGGCGGGCAGGGCGCAGCTGGTGCATGACAGCGCCGAATTCGGGGTGCTGGCGATGACCATGTGGCGGTTTGACAAGGCAAGGATTGCAGCGGCGGCTTAACCGGATTTTCAGCATGGCCGGCCTATGGCCTCTGCCATGAGCATTTACCGCCGCCTTGTTTCACACTGTCTTGTCCTGGCGCTGTCCGTGTCGCTGGCGGGCTGCGGCACCTATGTCGTCGCCAAGACCGTCACCGGGGCGGGCTCCATGGTGGTCGGCGGTGCCGTCGGCGCGGTGAAACTGTCCGGCAAGGCCGTGGGGGCGACTGCCGGCGCCGTGGTCGGTCTTGCCCAGGAACAGGATGAACAGATCGAATAGGCTGCTGCAGCGCACGGCGCATCTTGTCGTCAGCTTTGGTGAGCCAATCGGAAAACACTGATTTTCAACTGCAGCGACTTGGGGTAACACCAAACCCATGACCCAGTTTCAATCCGCCCAGACCGACACCATCCGCATTGCCACCGGCCAGCTCAATCCCACCGTCGGCGATATTACCGGCAACCTCGCCAAGGCCCGGCAGGCGCGCGCCGATGCCGCCCGCCATGGCGCCGATGTGCTGTTGCTGACCGAGCTGTTCATTTCCGGCTATCCGCCGGAGGATCTGGTGCTCAAGCCGGCCTTCCTGCGCTCCTGCCTCAGGGCGATCGAGGAACTGGCTGCCGACACCGCCGATGGCGGCCCGGCGGTGGTCATCGGCTATCCGCGCAGCGAGGCCGGCAAGCGGTTCAATTCGGTCGCCGTGCTCGATGGCGGCAAGCTGGTGGCCTGGCGCGACAAGGTCGATCTGCCCAATTACGGCGAATTCGACGAGAAGCGGGTGTTTGACGTGGGCGCGATGCCCGGCCCGGTGGCGCTGCGCGGCGTCCGCTTCGGCATTCCGGTCTGCGAGGACATCTGGGGCGATCTCGGCGTCTGCGAAACGCTGGGCGAGAGCGGCGCCGAAATCCTGATCGTGCCCAATGGCTCGCCCTATTATCGCGGCAAGGTCGATATCCGCCATCAGGTGGTGCTGCGCCAGGTCATCGAAAGCGGCCTGCCGATGCTTTATGCCAACCAGGTCGGCGGCCAGGACGAGCTGGTCTTCGATGGCGCCAGCTTCGCCATGAATGCCGACAAGAGCCTCGCCTTCCAGATGAGCCAGTTCGAGGAAGCAGTCTCGGTCAGCACCTGGAAACGCCAGCCTGACGACAGCTGGGTCTGCGCCAGCGGACCGGTCTCGCAGATCCCGGTGGCCGAGGAGGCCGATTACCGCGCCTGCATGCTGGGCCTGCGCGATTACGTCAACAAGAACGGTTTCCGCAATGTGGTGCTCGGCCTGTCGGGCGGTATCGATTCGGCAATCTGCGCCGCTCTGGCCGTCGATGCGCTGGGCGAGGAACGCCTGCGCGCCGTCATGCTGCCCTACCGCTACACCTCGGAAAGCTCGCTGGCCGATGCCGAGGCCTGTGCCCGGGCGCTGGGCTGCCGCTACGATTCGGTGGCGATCGAGGAGCCGGTGCAGGGCTTCCTCACAGCCCTTGGCGACATGTTCGAAGGCACAGAGGAAGGCATCACCGAGGAAAACCTGCAGAGCCGGGCCCGCGGCGTCATCCTGATGGCGATCTCCAACAAGTTTGGCTCGATGGTGGTGACCACCGGCAACAAGAGCGAGATGAGCGTCGGCTATGCCACGCTCTATGGCGACATGAATGGCGGCTTCAACCCGATCAAGGACCTCTACAAGATGCAGGTCTATGCGCTGTCGCGCTGGCGCAACAGCCATGTGCCGCCCGGCGCGCTCGGCCCCTCGGGCGAGGTGATCCCGGTCAACATCATCGACAAGGCGCCCTCGGCGGAACTGAGACCCGATCAGACCGACCAGGATCTCGCTGCCGCCTTATCCGGTGCTTGACGACATTCTCGAATGCCTGGTCGAAAACGAGATGGGCGTCGACGAGATCGTCGCCCGCGGCCATGATGTGGCGGTCGTTCACCGCATCGAGCATCTGCTCTATATCGCCGAATACAAGCGCCGTCAGTCGGCGCCCGGCGTCAAGATCACCCGCAAGAATTTCGGCCGCGACCGGCGCTACCCGATCACCAACCGCTACCGGGATCGCTGATGATCCTGACATTTCTGCGCGACAATGCCCGCTGGCTGGCCGGCGGCTTCCTGCTGACATTCTTCTCGTCCTTCGGCCAGACCTATTTCATCTCGCTGTCGGCCGGTGAGATCCGCTCCGACTACGGTCTGAGCCACGGCGAATTCGGCACGCTCTACATGGTCGCCACGCTGGCCAGTGCGGCAACGCTGCCGCAGATCGGCAAGATCGTCGACCGCATTTCCGTTGCCTCCACGGTGATGCTGGCGGCACCCGTGCTGGCGCTGGCCTGCGTGCTGATGGCCTGGTCGCGCTCGCTGGCGCTCCTGGTGCTGTCGGTCTATCTGCTCAGGCTGTTCGGGCAGGGCATGTTCAGCCACATCGCCATGACCGCGATGGGGCGCTGGTTTGCTCTCCAGCGTGGGCGGGCGATCTCGCTGACGGCCATCGGCGTCAATTTCGGCGAGGCGGTGTTTCCGATCAGCTTCGTCACTGTGGCCGCCCTTGTCGGCTGGCGCGGTTCCTGGCTGGTGGCGGCCGCCGTGCTGATGCTGGTCGCCTTGCCGGTGATCTACCAGTTGCTCAAGCTGGAGCGGACGCCGCAATCGGTGGTGCATCATGCAGGCACCCCGGCGGTGCGTGACTGGACCCGGGCTGAAGTGATCCGAGATCCCTTGTTCTGGGCAGCGCTGTCGGGGGTGATGGCGCCGTCGGTGATCGGCACCACGGTGTTTTTCCACCAGGTCTATCTGTCCGAACTGCGCGGCTGGCCACCCAGCGTGTTCGCCGCCTCCTATGCGATCATGTCGGCGATGACCATCGGCTTCGCGCTGATTGCCGGCTATCTGATCGACCGATTCTCGGCGATCCGGATGCTGCCGGTGTTCCTGGTGCCGCTGTCGCTGTCGTGTTTCGTGCTGGCGTCAACCGATGCGCCGTGGGGCGCCTATGTCTTCATGGCGCTGATGGGGGTCTCCTACGGGTTCTCGTCCACCCTGTTCGGCTCGCTGTGGCCGGAGATCTATGGCGCAAAACATCTCGGCGGCATCCGCTCGCTGATCGTCGCCTTCATGGTGTTCGGCACCGCCATCGGCCCCGGCGCCACAGGCGCGCTGATCGATGCGGGCGTCTCCTATCCGGCCCAGATCGCCGCCATGGGCATCTATTGCGTGCTGATCAGCACCGTGCTGATCCAGGTCAGCCGCGCGGCCCTGCGGCGGCGTGCGGCCGGCTGAAAGGGCTCTGGGGCCCTGACTGGATACGGGAAATACAGGCAAGGGTCTGAAGCGGAAAAGGCCAGGGAGCAGCCGCTGCTTTCGAGGTCAGCTGTTCAGCGGATCAGGGGCTGGCCGCCGGCTCTCAGGTCCAGATGCTCGTCCTGGTCAGGCAGGAAGGTTGGGCCGACCATCCGCACCTGCCGGCGCTCCTGCGGCAGCGGGCGCTCGCTGCCGGCGGCGGCCAGCACCGCGGCGACATCTTCCGATGTCAGCCGCATCTCGGCATCGAGAACGGTTTCGGGATCCTCGCCCGGGTCGGGCCGGCTGAACGGGCGCACCCAGGTGGTCAGCGGCGCTTCGGCCGTGGCGGTGCCGTTGAGGATCGCCTCGCGGCGTTGCATTTCCTTGTAGAACGCGCCCATGTTGCAGCTGCAGGCCTTGCTCATCGGCGCGCCGACATTGCGATAGGCGAAGGCGTTGGGCATCTCGGAATAGGGCTCGCGGGTCCGGGCCGAGATCATGTCCTCGCTCTCCTCGCCGGTGGCGGAATGGAAATACAGCTCCGCGCTGGTACCGGGGCACATCATCTGGCAGGTGCGTTCGTCGCGGCTGAAATCGGACGGCGAGGCCGCCGAGGAAACCGGGAAGAAGAAGCCGTCGCAACTGCGCACGCACAGGGTGCGGTAATTGCCGCCGCGCGTGGTTCTGGGTTCGACAACAACGCGCGAGCTCGACGTGCCGCCGCTGTCGCCGAGAATGGCGACCAGGCCGGAGCTCTTGCTGCGGCGCGCGGTCACGGCATCATTGTTGCCCTTGAGTGCGGCGGCGCGGATCGAGGCGCGCTTGCCATCGCAATCATTGGCCTTGAGCTCGGCCTGGATGCGGCGCTTGAGCGCCTTGTTGGATCGGCGGGCATAGGAATCGCGCTTGCGCTCGAGCGCCTTGAGATTGGCGCGCATCTTGGTGTGGGCCGATTCGAGCTTGGCGCAGGCCCGGGCATTGCTGCCGCCGCGGACGATGATGCTGCCGCTGCTGCAGCCATAGCGCCGCAAATCGGACCGCACCTTGCCGATCTGCCGGTCCTGCTTGATCGCGGCTTCGGCAAATCGGCGGTAATTGGCTGAGGAGCCGCTGGCCGAGTTGGCCGTGACCAGTTGCGCCTTGAGCTGGGTGCATACGGCAGAGGCCTGAGCCGCGCCGCCACTCGAAAGGGCAAGCGCGAGCACCAGCAAATGACTGCGAAACCAGACCCGGCGCATGATCAACTCCAACACGAATGCAATAGCGTTCTATGCCATCAAGAGTTAATTCTTGGATGGCATTGAAGATCGCATTCTAGTCTTTGTGTGTGTAAGCGCCAATCACAACCGTTTGTTTACCTTAATCGCCCGCCGAGGAGGCTTCGACCACGGCCAGCGTCGCCATGTTGACCACGCCGCGCGAGGTGACCGATGGCGACAGGATATGCGCTGGCATCGCCGCTCCGAGCAGGATCGGACCGACATGCAGCGCCTCGGTCATGGTCTTGACCACGCCGAGCGCGATGTTGGCGGCATCGAGATTGGGAAACACCAGCAGATTGGCTTCGCCCGAGAGCGTGCTGTCGGGCATCACCCGGCGCCTGAGCGCTTCCGACATCGCCGAGTCGCCGTGCATTTCGCCATCGGCTTCGAGCTCCGGAGCGGTGGCCCGGATGATCTCGATGGCCCGGCGCATCTTCAGCGCGCTTTCGGAATCGCGCGAGCCGAAATTCGAATGCGACAGCAGCGCCGCCTTCGGCACGATGCCGAAGCGGCGGATTTCCTCGGCCGCCATGATCGTGGTCTCGGCAATTTCCTCGGCGCAGGGATCGAACGAGACATAGGTGTCGGTGAAGAAGGTGGCGCCGCGCTGCGAGATCAGCAGGCTCAGCGCCGAGTAATCGATAACGCCCTCGCGCTTGCCGATGATCTGCGAGACATCGCGCAGATGCCGGGCATAGCGGCCTTCAAGACCGCAGATCATGGCATCAGCCTCGCGCAGCCGCAGCGACAACGCCCCGATCACTGTGGGATTGGTGCGCACGATGGTGCGCGCTGCTTCCGGGATCACGCCCTTGCGTCCGACCAGCGCGAAATACTCGTCGACATAATTGCGGAACCGCGGATCGTCCTCGGGATTGGTCACCTCGAAATCGACGCCGGGCCGGATTCGCAGGCCAAAGCGCTGCAGCCGAGATTCGATGATGCCGGGACGGCCGATCAGGATCGGTTCGGCCACGCCTTCCTCAAGCAGCACCTGGGCGGCGCGCAGGACCCGTTCATCCTCGCCCTCGGCAAAGATGACGCGCTTCTTGGTCGCAGTCTTGGCGGCGGTGAACAGCGGCTTCATGATCAGTCCGGAGCGGAACACGAAGCGGTTGAGCTGGTCGACATAGGCTTCCATGTCGGTGATCGGCCGGCGCGCGACGCCGGATTTGGCCGCAGCCTCGGCGACCGCCGGAGCGATGCGCAGGATCAGCCGCTGGTCGAAAGGCGAGGGGATGAGATATTCCGGGCCAAACACCGGTGTCTCGCCGGAATAGGCGCGGGCGGCGATGTCGGAGGGCTCCTCGCGGGCCAGTGCCGCAATGGCGCGCACAGCCGCCATCTTCATCTCTTCATTGATGGTGCGGGCGCCGCAATCGAGCGCGCCGCGGAAGATATAGGGAAAGCACAGGACATTGTTGACCTGGTTGGGGAAATCCGAGCGGCCGGTGCAGATCATCGCGTCGGGCCGGGCTTCGCGCGCAAGGTCAGGCATGATCTCCGGCGAGGGATTGGCCAGCGCCATGATCAGCGGCCGCTCGGCCATGGTTGCCAGCAGTTCCGGCTTGAGCACGCCGGCAGCCGACAGGCCGAGAAACACGTCGGCGCCGCCGATCGATTCGGCCAGGGTCCGCTTGTCCGAGGGCTGCGCATAGATCGATTTCCACTGGTCCATCAGCACCTCGCGGCCCTCATGGACCAGGCCTTCGATGTCATGAACCCAGATGTTCTCGCGCTTGGCGCCCAGTTCGACCAGCAAATTGAGGCAGGCCAGGGCCGCAGCGCCGGCGCCGGAGGTGACGATCTTGACGCTCTCGATGGACTTGCCGGCCAGTTCGAGGCCGTTGAGGATGCCGGCGGCGACGATGATGGCGGTGCCGTGCTGGTCGTCATGAAACACCGGAATGTCCATGATCTCGCGCAGCTGCTGCTCGACCTCGAAGCATTCGGGCGACTTGATGTCCTCGAGATTGATGCCGCCGAAGGTCGGCTCGAGCGCGGAAATCACGCTGACCATGCGGTCGACATCCGGCGCGTCGATTTCGATGTCAAAAACATCGATGCCGGCGAATTTCTTGAACAGGACGGCCTTGCCCTCCATCACCGGCTTGGAAGCCAGCGGGCCGATATTGCCAAGCCCGAGCACGGCCGTGCCGTTGGAGACGACGGCGACCAGATTGGAGCGCGCGGTATAGGCTGCGGCCGCATCCGGATTGTCGCGGATCGCCAGGCAGGGGGCGGCGACGCCGGGCGAATAGGCCAGTGCCAGGTCGCGCTGGTTGCCCAGGGGCTTTGTCGCCTGGATCTCGAGTTTCCCCGGCCGCGGGTAACGGTGGTAAAACAGCGCGTTCTCGTCGAGATCACCGCTGGTGGGTTTCGGGTCGCTGACGCGCTTGGTGTCTTTGGAGGTCATCTGCGGTACTTCTCTTGACTGGGCAATTTGGCTGGGATCGGCTGCAAAAGGCGGGTTCGGTTCACCCGCATGCGCGGCAAAAAGCGCGCCGGACCGGGGGTCTGCGACGGCGCGCGGCGTGGGCGGCGGGGGTGGTGAACGGGCCCGGAGGAACCGGCGGAAAGGGCGGGCAGGGGCCGACGGGGACTGTTCCAGCGGCTCTGCAATGCGCGACGCTGACCTGATCCGGTATCATGCGGATGTCCCCCCTTAAAAAACCTGGTCGATCGACCTCAGTTCTAGAACTGATCCACCGCAAATGAAACCTGTTTGATCACCCGGCGCCGCGCCGGGCGGCGTCATCCCCACAGTTCGGCAGATGGCGGTGAAACCAGAGAGCCGGCATAGACCAGTCCCGGCGAGCGATCGCGCGCCAGCAGCAAGGGCCCGTCAAGATCGACCCAGTCGGCATCCTGGGCCAGCAGCACGGCCGGCGCCATGGCCAGGGAGGTGCCGACCATGCAGCCGATCATCACGCCGAAACCGAGCTCGCGGGCATGGTCGCGCATGCGCAGCGCTTCGGTCAGGCCGCCGGTCTTGTCGAGCTTGATGTTGATCGCGTCATAGCGGTCCACAAGCGATTCGAGATCGGCCAGCGTGTGCACGCTTTCGTCGGCGCAGATCGGTACCGGATGCGGAATGTGGGCCAGGATCTCGTCCTTGTCGGCCGGCAGCGGCTGTTCGATCAGCCCGATGTGCAGTTCGGCCGCCAGCAGGAGATGCTCACGGATATTGCTCTCGTCCCAGCCTTCATTGGCATCGAGAATGATTTCCGCATTGGGCGCCGCACTTGCCACCGCATGCATCCGCGCCCGGTCGTCGGAGGTTCCGACCTTGACCTTGAGCAGTTTCTGCGAGGAATGGGCGCGGGCTTCATCGGCCATGTCGGCGGGATCGCCCAGCGAGATGGTCACGGCGGTGGGAACCGGACGCGGCAGGATGCGGCAGGCAAGCGTGCTGACGCGGTTGCCGGAGAGCCTGGCGTCGAGGTCCCAAAGGGCGCAGTCAATGGCGTTGCGGGCAGCGCCTGCTGCCATCGCGTCCTGCAGTTCCTCGCGGCTCATGCCCGATGCGATGGCGTCGTTGAAGGCCTCGATGGCCTCGACAACACCTTCCACCGTCTCGCCGTACCGTTTGTAGGGAACGCATTCGCCGCGGCCGCTGACGCCGTTTTCGGTGATCGTGCAGGTGACGACTTCGGCGGAGGTCTTGGCGCCGCGCGAAATCGTGAAGGCGCGCGTCAGGGGGAAGCTGTCGATCTGGGCGTGAAGCTGTCTGGGCATGGGTGTGTGTCCGTGAATAAAGTGTCGATTATAAAGCCGGCCGGCAGTTATACAGAAGCTGTCCGGTGACAGTTCCACAGTGACCCGCTATGTGTGGAACATGTTGACTGAACAGCCAAAAGATACAAGGGCCGATGCTCAGATCGGGCGAAACGGCGGTCCGCCGCCCCAGATCGAGCGGCACATTTCGGGCGAGACCGAGACGCTGGTCCTGTCCGGAGACTGGCGCCATGCCGCGATCTCCGGGATCTATGGCCGGATGCTGGAATTCCAGGGCAGCCTGTCGGGCAAGCCGCTGGAGATCGATCTGAGCGATGTCAGCAATTTGGACACCGCCGGAGCCTGGCTGGTGCGCAAGACCATGGCCGCAGCCCATGCCCGCGGCGCAGAGGCCCGGCTGGTGGGGGCGTCGGGGCAGGCAGAGGGGCTGATCGCCGCGCTTCCGGATCTCGCCGACAGGCAAGGGGCAACGGCCAAGGCCAAGGCGCCGCTGTTCGAACGGATGTTCGCGCCGATCGGCAAGACCATCTATGAGCTCTATGATGATTTCATCGCCTCGCTCTACATTCTGGGATCGGCCGTGCGCGGCGCCCAGCTCAAGCTCGACCGTTCCTCGGGGATATCGCCGGCCTCGATCGTCACCCATATGGACCACATGGGTGTGCGTGCGGTGCCGATCATCCTGCTGATGAGTTTTCTGATCGGCGCGATCATTGCCCAGCAGGGTGCCTTCCAGTTGCGCTATTTCGGCGCCGAGGTCTTCGTCGTCGATCTGGTCGGCATTTTGCAATTGCGCGAGATCGGCGTGCTGCTGACCGCGATCATGATCGCCGGACGCTCGGGCAGCGCGATCACCGCCGAAATCGGCTCGATGAAGATGCGCGAGGAGGTCGACGCGCTCAAGGTGATGGGACTGAACCCGATCGGGGTGCTGGTGTTCCCGCGCATGGTGGCACTGACCGTGGTGCTGCCGCTGCTCACCGTGGTTGCCAATTTCGCGGCGCTGCTCGGCGCGGCCGCCGTGGTGTGGACCTATTCGGGCATTACCCCCGACGTCTTCGTGGCGCGGCTGCGCGAAGCCATCGACATGTCGACGGTCACATCGGGGATGATAAAGGCGCCGTTCATGGCGCTGATCATTGGCATCGTCGCGGCGGTGGAAGGCATGAAGGTCGGCGGCAGTGCCGAATCGCTGGGGCGCCGGGTGACGGCTTCGGTGGTCAAGGCGATCTTCGTGGTGATCCTTGTCGACGGGCTGTTTGCCATGTTCTACGCGGCGATCGACTTTTGAGACAGGACGACATGACCCCGCAAGAGCCAAATCATTCGCAACGACTGGTGCCGGATCCCGAAGCGGAGCGGGAGGTGATCCTGTCGGCCCGCGATGTCTGCGTGGCCTTCGGCAAGAACAAGGTGCTCGACCATCTCGATCTCGACGTCTATCGCGGGGAAATCCTCGGATTTGTCGGCGGCTCCGGCACCGGCAAGTCGGTGCTGATGCGCTCGATCCTGCGGCTGATTCCGCGCCAGAAGGGCGTGATCCGGATTCTCGGCGAGGATTACGACAAGGTCAGGGAGGCCAAGAAGATCGAACTCGACATGCGCCTGGGCGTGCTGTTCCAGCAGGGTGCGCTGTTTTCGGCGCTGACGGTGCGCGAAAACATCCAGGTTCCGATGCGGGAATATCTGGATCTGCCAAAACCGCTGATGGACGAACTGGCGGAGCTCAAGGTGGCGATGGTCGGCCTGGCGCCGGATGCGGCCGACAAATACCCCTCCGAGCTGTCCGGTGGTATGATCAAGCGGGCGGCGCTGGCACGGGCGCTGGCGCTCGATCCGGACCTGGTGTTTCTGGACGAGCCGACCTCCGGGCTGGATCCGATCGGAGCAGCCGAGTTCGACGAGCTTATCGCGCAGTTGCGTGACACGCTGGGGCTGACGGTCTACATGGTGACCCATGATCTCGACAGCCTGTTTTCGGTCTGCGACCGGATCGCCGTGCTGGGTCAGAAGAAGGTTCTGGTGGAAGGAACCATCGAGGACATGCTTTCATTTGACGATCCCTGGGTGCAGTCCTATTTCCAGGGCAAGAGAGCACGCCGGATTCCAGGCACTCCCCGGAAGCCAGACGCACAGCAGGATCCGGGATCGAGCCCGGCGGACAGCAGGAAGAGCGAAGCGCAGTAATGGAAACGCGGGCCAATTACGCCATCGTCGGTTTCTTCACCCTTGTGGTGATGATCTCGGCATTCGGCTTCGTCTACTGGATGGCGCGCTATGGCGGCGGCGGTGAAACCACGCAGCTGATCGTCCGGATTCCCGGCTCGGCCAACGGGCTTTCGGTCGGATCCCCGGTGCGGTTCAACGGCATTCCCTACGGCGTGATCCGCCGGCTGAGCGTCGATCTCGGAAAATCCCGACTATGTGATTGCGCAGACCGAGGTGCAGGCCAATACGCCGATCTACACCGACACCCGTGCGGCGCTGGAGATCCAGGGCCTGACCGGATCGGCCTATATCGAGCTGCAGGGCGGCACGCCGTCCAAGGACAATATCCTGCTGCGCGCATTGACCGAGGAGAAGATCGCCGAGATCGAGGCCGATCCGTCCAGCGTCACCAACCTGCTTGCCACCGCCGACGAGATTCTCAACCGGGCCAATACGGTGATCGGCGAGGTGGAAGGCTTCGTCAAGGATGCGCGCAGCCCGCTGACCGAGACGCTGAAGAACACCGAGATCTTCACCGGCGCCTTGCGCGACAATGCCGACGGCATCGATGACTTCCTCAGGAGCGTGGCAAGCCTGTCGGAGACGGTGAAATCGCTCTCGGGCCGAATCGACAGCGCGCTTGGCTCGGCGGAAGACCTGATCAAGGCGGTTGATCCACAGAAAATCGACCGTATTCTCGGCAATGTCGACAAGGTCACAGCCAGTATCGCCGACGCGTCGGGCGACATCACCCAGACGCTCGAAAGCTTTCGCAATGCCGCCCAATCGCTGGAGACATTCACGGCCGATGCCGGCGCCTCGCTCGACAAGGTCGACACGCTGATTTCCGGGATCGATCCGGCCAAGGTCGGCCAGGCTGTCGATGACATCGCGCTGGCAAGTGCGGATGCGCGCAAGGCGCTGGCCGATGCCCGCGGCGTGGCCGAGACATTCAGCGCGCGCAAGGAAGACTACGATCTCATCATCACCGATGTGAAGCAGATGACCAGCACGCTCAATGCGGCGTCTACCCGCGTCGACGGGGTTCTGGCCAAGCTCGACGGCTTCCTCGGGGAGGGCGATGCCTCCTCGCTGATTGCCGATGCCGAGGCGACGCTCAAATCGTTCCGGGATGTCGCCAATTCGCTCAATGCCGGGATCGGCCCGATCGCGGACAATCTGCAGCGCTTTTCGGGCTCCGGCCTGCGTGACGTCGAGGCGCTGGTCAATGACGCGCGGCGGTCGATCGAGCGCATCGAGCGGTCGATCTCCTCGATCGAGCAGGATCCGCAGCGGCTGATCTTCGGCGGCGACACGGTCAAGCAATATGACGGACGGACGCGCCGTTGACTCTTTGTTGTATGCCTCGCAAGAGATGTGTTAACGAATTGGAAAGCGGCCTGACACAGGCCTTTGGGAGTGGCGTAAGCGTGAACCTGAGTCGATGGATAGTTGCGATTGCCATGCTGTCAGCACTGTCCGGCTGCGCGGGCGGGCTTGTCGCCTCCACACCGCCAGACACCTACGGCCTTTCCGCGGCCCCCGAAGTGGCCGGCCAGTCGTCGCGCAACCGCCAGATCCTGATCAACGAACCGACCGCGCTCAAGGCGCTCGACAGCGAGCAGATCGTCATCCGCCCGACGCCGTCCTCGATCGAATATCTGGCGAAGTCGCAATGGTCGGACCGGCTGCCGAAGATCGTCCAGGACAAGCTGGTCCAGGCGTTCGAGAATTCCGGCCGGGTCGGCGGGGTCGGTCGTCCCGGCGACGGGCTGGCGATCGATTTCAAGATCATCACCGCCATCCGCGCCTTCGAGATCAAGGTCGATGCCGGCGAGCGCGCCGTGGTCGAATTGTCGGCCAAGATCCTCAATGACCGCAATGGCGTCGTGGTGGCCACGAAAGTGTTCCGCGCCACGACACCGGTCAGCGGCAGCGGCAATGCGGCTTACGTACAGTCGCTCGACCAGGCATTCGAAGCCGTGGTGCAGGATCTGGTCGGCTGGACGCTGGGACAGATCTGACGGGGCTGCGCGTTTGCTGCCGCGATGCTTCCGCGCCGGCAATCCATTTCCATTGCATCCGATGACAATCCAAAGGGTATTTTCCCCGGATTGCCTATGTACACGCTTCAATTCATCGCGAAATATTTCGGAATGTAGCGTATAGTCAGATATTTATCGTGATGTGATCTGTGTAGATTGCGAGTTCACATGAAGTGTTCGCCAAATATTTTCATATATGTTCATCTATTGTGATCTGCGATCAATATTTCGACATTGAATAGTCGAATTGCGGCCCTGATTGCCGGACTATTGTTGCGTGCGGGTACTGGTCCATTTCAAGGATCGGGCCCTGACACCCCACTGGACATGTCCAGAAAACAGGAGAGACGCAATGAAACGCATTCTTGTAGCACTCGCCCTTGTCGGCTTTGCCGCCCCCGCTTTCGCCCAGGCTGCGGATTTCGCCTCGGTCGACACAGACCAGAACGGCGCCGTGAGCTGGGAAGAAGTCTCGGCCGCAATGCCGGACGCGTCGGAAGATTCCTTCAAGTCGGCTGATGTCGATGGAAGCGGGGATCTCTCGGCGGAAGAATATGCCACGGTAACGGGCCAGTAGGCCTTCGCCATGACACATCATCCCCTGACCAGCCTCATCACGGCGTCGGCCCTTGCCCTGGCACTGCTCGGCATTGCCGGCTGTGATGACAGAAGCGGAGCGGATACGGAGCAGGGCGAAACGGTCCCCGGATCGATCACCGATGCCCCGGCGGACCAAGCCACTCCGCCTGCCTCCCCGGCGGACTGACGTCCACCCCACAACAGACCGGACGTCTCGTCCGGGGACCAGTGCGCTGGTCCCCGGATTGACGTGTGTCGAGCTTCAGTCGTTGACGGGCCAGCCGGCGGAGACCAGCTCGACGGTGTTGCCGTCGGGGTCGGTAACAAAGACACCACGCCAGCCGATCCAGCCAAAGTCCTGGATCCTGTAGGGCAGGTCATGGGCGTCGAACCAGCAACAGGCGGTCTGCTGGTCGGCCTGGCTCAGGCTCAGCGCAATGTGATGCAGCGTCGACGAGGCGGCCACGGAAGCGCCGCGTTCGGGATTGACGAGCGGATCGAACAGCGCCAGCACGGCGGTGTGACCCTCGACGCCATTGTTCAGCCTGAAAAAGATGATGCCGCCGCGATCAGCCAGCAGTTCGAGCCCCAGCATGTCGCGGTAGAAGGCGGTCATGGCGGCAATATCAACGCACCGGATGGCGATCTCGCCCAGTCCTGAAATGGCAAAACCCCGCCTTTGAGCGGGGTTTTGCAGTCTGTCAGATGGCCCGGACATGATCAGTCGCGGTCAAAACGGCCGCTGGCGTGGGCCAGCATGGTGTAGACCTTGCCGGTGTCGGAGGTCAGATAGGTCTGGGTCATCATGTTGTCGCGATCATTGCGCGCGACATCGGAGAGCAGCTTTTCGAAATCGGCGATATAGCGGTCGACGGCTGCGCGGAATTCGGGCTCGCGTCCGTATTTGTCCTTGATCTCGTCAAAGGTCTGCTGACCCTTGAGCGTGTAGAGCCGGCGGGTGAAGACATCACGCTCGCCGCGCTGGTAACGCCGCCACAGCTCGACCGAGGCGTCATGGTCGATGGCGCGGGCAATGTCGACCGACAGCGAATTGAGCGATTCCACGACATGGCGCGGATTGCGCTCCTGCTTCTTCGGGGCGACGGGAGCCGGTGCAGCGCTCTGTTCCTCGCGGGATGCGGCGCGGAGCAGGTCGCTGACCCAGCCCTGGCTTTTGGCCGGTGCGGCCGATGCCGTATCGACGCTGCCGCGCAGGGAGCCCGCTGGGCGGGAACCTCGTTGCGGGGCGCCGGTGCTGCCTGGGCGGGAGCGGGCTGACGCTGCGGCGCGGCCTGCTGAACAGGCGCACGCGGTTCCGGACGTGGCGCCGGCTGGCTGACTTCGGCACGCTGGCTGGACTGACCGACGATCTGCGAGAGTTCCTGCAGCGCCTTGATCTGGTCGGCGACAGCACGGCGCATGGCGGCTGCGCTTTCGCGGGTTTCCTCGGGCAGGTCGAATGCGCCGCGCTTGAGCTCGCTCCTGGTGTCGTCGAGTTCGCGCTTGATGTCTGCGGCGGACTTGCGGATCTCGTCGGTGGCGCCGGAGAAGCGGGCAATTGCATCCTCAATGGCTTCACGCACGGTTTCGCGCATCAGGCCGGCTGCGGACTGGGCCCGGGTTTCGGAGCCGCGCATCAGCTTGTCGGCATCCTCCATCGCGCCGCGCATGTTTCCGGTCATCAGGCTGGCTGCGGACTGGGCGCGGGTTTCGGTTTCGCTCAGCAGCTTTTCGGTGTCTTCCACCGCGCCGCGCATGTTTCCGGCGATGATTCCGGCGGCGGCCTTGGCACGGGCTTCGGCTTCGCTCAACAGCTTGTCGGTGTCCTCGACCGCTTCGCGGACGCTCTCGCGCATCACCGCCGCAACCGAATGTGCCTTGCCTTCCGTGTCATCAAGCAGCCTGGTGGCGCTTTCGGCGGCATTGCGCAGCCCGCCTTCAAGGCGCACCGCGGCGCGCTTGGACAGTTCGTCGGCGCCGGAGAAGGCCTTGAGAACGATGTCCTCGAGCGAATGCATGGTGGTTTCGATCTGTTCGGAGCGATTGACCAGGCCGAGCGAGAGTTCCTGCAGCGCTTCACGGCGCTCTTCCAGCGTCGAGGCGAGATTGGACTGCGCCGCGCCGAGCAGATCCGATGCGGAAGCCAGCACGCGCGAGTGGTCGTCGAAGCGGCCGGCGATGGCGCCGACCTGGTTGAGCGTGCGGCTGGAAATGTCGGTGAGCCGTTCGACCTTGCCGTCGAGGAGCCGGGCGGAGCCGGAGAGCAGTTCCGCCGCCTTTTCGGTCGAGGAGGAAATCTCGCCCGACGTCTCGCTCAGCTGTGCGTTGGCCGCGCCCAGGGTGGCGGCAGCCTTTTCGACAACTGCCGAGATGTCCGCATTGCTGGCGCCCAGACGCTCAAGCAAGGTGCCGACATTGCCGCTGAGGCTCTGGTTGACATTCTCGATGGCCGAGAGCGTTTCGCTGGTCCTGTTGGTGATGGCGTTGATCAGCGCCGCGTTTTCGGCGCGGAGGCGATCGGTCGAGGTCTGCGTGACCTCGGTCAGCCGGGTGGCGAATTCCTCGCCGCTGGCCGCATAGCGGTCAACCAGCGGACGGGCCTGTTCGTCGATGACACGGGACAGCTCGGCGGAGCGGCTGGCCAGCATCGAATTGAGTTCGCGGGTGCGCTCGTCCAGGGTGGAGTGAACCGCCGTGGCGCGGGTGTCCATGGCCTGTTCGGCTTCCACCATCTGCTTGATGATGGCGGCCGCCTTCTGCTCGAGCGTCTCGCCAAGCGAGCCGGTGCGGGCAATGAGCTTGTCTCCCGATGTCGTCAGGCGGGCATCGACGGCGCCGGCCGTGTCGTCAAGGGCGGTGACCAGGTCGCTTGCGGTCTTGGATATCCGGCTCGAAATCGCGCCGGTTTCGGATTCCAGCCGCGAGGTGAGTGCCGTGGCCTGGGCGGCAAAGCGGGCTTCGGTCGAATCCAGCGTGGTGGCAATGGTGTTTGCCTGGTTTTCGACGGTGTGGCCGACGCGCTCGACCAGATCGCTGATGCGGTTGGCCTCGGTGCCGATATTGGCGGCGCCGCTGGAAAGTCGCTCGGCTATGTTGTCGGCGTGGGCGGCCAGGTTGGCGGTGCGCTGTTCGACATGTTCGTCGATGGTCCGCGCGAACTGGCGGGCCTGTTCATCCATGTTGCTGGCAAACCCAGAGCCGATCGATCCCAGCGCTTCGCCGGCCTTGAGCGCGCCTTCGTCCAGTTCGACGGCGGCGTTGGCGACGGCATCGCGCAATTTGGCGGCGAGGCCGGTGGCCTTGCCTTCGATCGTCTTGGAGACCGATTCCAGCCCGATGCCGATCATGTTGTTCATGGTCGTCAGGCGTTCCTCGATCCGGTCATTGCCCTTGACGAAGCTGGCGTCGATCCGATCCGAGGCGGAAGTGGTCAGTTCGGCAAAGCGCTGGCCTTCGCTGTCGAGCGTGGCGGAAAGCTGCTGGGTCGCATCGGTGAGCCCGGACCTGATGGCCGCGGCGCGCTCGGCAAGGCGTCCGTCGAGCGCATCGGCAGCCTGGTTGACCGTCGATCCGAAGATTGCGGCGCTTTCGCCAAGCTTGCGGTCCAGCGACTCGGCGCTCTCGGACAGCGTGCCGAACAGGGCGGCAGAGCGCTCGTTCATGCTGGTGTCGATCCGCTCCGCGCCGGCGGCGAGCGCGAATTCCAGATCGGTGACCTTGCCGGCGATGCCGGACACGATTTCGTTGGTCCGCTCCGACAGGCTTTCGTCGAGGCGTTCGGCGCCGGTTGCAAGGGCCGCTTCCAGGTTGCTGGCACGCTTGGACAGGGTTTCGTCGATCCGGTTGGCGGCATTCGAGGTCGAGCTTTCGAGCCGGCCCATGCCTGCTTCCAGCGTGGACTCCAGCGCCTCGGCCCGCTGGGCGAGGGTGGTTTCGATCCGGGCTGCAGCATTGTTGGAGGAGGATTCCATCCGGGCCGTCCCGGTGCCAATGGCCGTTTCCAGCGCCTCGGCCCGTTCGGTCAGGGTGGTCTCTATCCGCGATGCGGCGTTTGCGGTGGAGGATTCCATCCGGTCGGCGCCGGAGCCGAGCGCATTTTCAAGTGCCTCGGCGCGTTCGGTCAGGGTGGACTCGATGCGTGCGGTGACATTGGCGGCGGACGATTCCATCCGGCGCGCGCCGGAGTTCATGGTCGTCTCCAGCGCCTGGGCGCGTTCTGACAGTGTTGTCTCGATCCGCGAGGCGGCATCTGCTGTGGACGATTCCACCCGCTCGGCGCCCGAGCTCAGCGCCGTCTCCAGCGCCTCGGTGCGCTTGGCCAGGGTGGCGGCAATATGCGAAGCGGCGGTGGCGGTGGAGGATTCCATCCGCTGTGCGCCGGCGCCAAGGGCGTTTTCCAGTGCCTCGGCGCGTTCGGCCAGGCTGGTTTCCATGCGGCTGGTGGCGGTCGCAGCGGAGGTCTCCATGCGTTCGACACCAGAGCCCAGCGCCGATTCCAGCGCTTCGGCGCGTTTTGCCAGGGTGTTTTCGATATGGGAGGCGGCGGTGACGGTGGAGGATTCCAGCCGCTGCGCGCCGGCGCCCATGGCCGATTCGAGTGTCTCTGCGCGTTCGGCCAGGCTTGTCTCGATGCGGTTGGCGGCGGTTTCGGTGGTGGTTTCCAGCCGTTCGACACCGGATCCGAGCGCGGTTTCCAGTGCCTGGGCGCGCTGGGTCAAGGTGCTTTCGATCCGGGATGCGGCGGTAGAGGTGGAGTTTTCCAGACGCTGGACGCCGGTGCCCAGCGAGGATTCCAGGGCCTGGGCGCGATCGGAAAGTGTTGCGCCAATGCGTTCGAGGCTGGCGGCGAGAATGCCGTCCATCGCATTGGTACCGCCATTGAGGGTCTCGTTGATGCGCGACAGGCTGTCTGACAGCTTGCCGTCGAGGCTGCCCGCGCGGCTGTCGAAGGCGGAGGTGAATTCACCAACCCGCTCGTCAAAGGCGGCGGTCAGGCGGCTGATCGAGGATTCCAGTTTCTCCTCGAAGAAGCCGGAGCGCAGATCGAGATCCATGATTGCATCATCGGCGCTGCTCTTGAGCGACTGGCGGAACGATGCGCCCTTTTCATCGAGCGACGAATTGAGCATCGCCAGGGTCTGTTCGAGACCCGAGGTGATCGCCTGCTGTCCGACGCCGAGACTGTCGGAGATTTCGCGGGTGCGGGCAATCAGCGTTTCATTGAGCTGGCTGGCGCGTTCACCCAGCGCGGCATTGAGTTTTTCGGTGTTGGCGTCGAGCGTGGACGCGCGGGTCTCGAATTCGGACAACAGCGCCTTGCCGCGCTGGTTGAGCTGGACATTGAGCATTTCCAGCCTTGTGTCGAACTCGTCGGTCAGTTCGCTGCCGGAGGTCTTGAGCGCGGTCACCAGGGCATCGGCGCGGCCATCGAGCAGGTCTTCCAGATGGCGGCTGGTTTCGATGGTGCGTTCCTGCAGGCTTGCGGCCCGGGTTTCCATCAGCTGTGCAAATGCCTCGCCGGAAGTCGAGATGCGTGCCGAAATCTCTTCGCTGGCCGTGGTCAGCTCGTCCTTGAGCTGTTCATGGGCGCCGGAGATCGAGGCGCGGATGCGTTCGGCATGGTTGACGATGGCATCGCGTTCCGAGCCCAGCTCCTGCACCAGGCCGCGGACCCGCATTTCATTGTCCGAATAGCTGCGTTCCAGGGCGTTGACTTCGGAATGGACCAGGGTTTCGAGTTCAGAGGCGCGGGCGATGGTGCGTTCGATGCCCTCGTTCATGGCCGAGACTTCGCGGCGCACGGCCTGGCCGACGGTCAGGATGCGGTCGCCGGCGACATTTTCGGGTTCGGCGAGGCGGAGCGCCACTTCGGCCATTGAGCGGGCGGCGGAGCGCATTTCGCGTGCGCGCGCCATCATGATCGAGAAGGCGAAGAAGACCAGCACGGGTACCAGGATCGCTACGAGGAAACCGATGGCGGCGGGCATCGCCAGAATATCGGAGGCCGAGCGGATCTGCCAGATGTCAGGGCCGTAGAGCAGATTTGCCAGGCCAAGGACGCCGACGGTCCAGAGCACAGAAATGACGGTGGCATTGCGGACGGCGCTGCGGCTGGAACGGATTTCAAGTGCGCGCAGGAGACCGGCGGTGGTCTTGCGGCCGTCATCATTGGCGGGCGCCAGCGGGCCGACAGGCGTGAATGTGGGCGGTGGGGTGCGCTGCGGGGAGGGCTTGTCCTGTTGCTCGGACTGCGGCGCAGACAGGTTCGCGGTCTCGGGCTTCTGACCGGCGCTCTTGAGCTCCCGGGCAGCGCTGGAGACCTTGTCTTCCAGTTCCTCGAGCGAGATGTCGTCAAGCATGTCCAGACCGTCATCGGCCAGATCAATATTCAGGGCGTCTTCAAGCGCCTCGAATGTCTGCTCGTCTATGCTTTTGTCCGCTGGTGTCTTACTCATACTACTCAAGCCTCGTTGCCCGAAAGAGGGATTGTTCGTGCGATCCGCCAGTGCTGCACGCCCAAATGCTGAGGGTGCCGGTTCCACGCGAACGAGCGGAGAATCCGGCCAACGCCCGTTTCCGGACCCTCAAACCTCCAATTTAGTGGCACACACGGCGGAATTTAACAAACAAAAGCGATGGGATGGCCCCGGCGTCCACCGGTTTTTGGTGCACTTCTGTGTCAGAAAGAGGCGTAAACGCCAATCATTCGCCACATTTACCGGCCGTTAACCATGCCGGCAGTTTTTCCCGTCCGGGCCACGCAGGTGTTTACGGAATGGAGAGGCCGCCACCATCACACTCACCTCCACCGTTGTTGACATAAAGGATATCCGCCATGGCGGCGCTCAGTATTGCATTCGAAGCCCCGGAACTCAGCTACCAGCCCCGACCCTCGGGCGGGCGGCCGGTCGATCTGGTGCACCTGGCACGGCAGACCGGCGGCGACAAGTCGCTGGAGACCGAAGTGCTGGCGCTGTTTGCAAAGCAGGCGCGCGAGGCCGTGGCCCAGATGGCAACACTGGACGATGCGGCGCGCTCCGAACTGGCACACCGGCTCGCAGGAGCCGCCAAGGCAATCGGCGCCTTTGATGTGGCGCGTCGTGCAGCCGAGGTCGAAACCGGACCGGGCAATGCGGCCGCCGTGTCGGCCTTTGCCGGGTCGGTGATCGACGCCGACAGTTTCATCGTCGGCCTGATGCGCTAAGACGGCGGTCTGAGACGCCACCGCGTCAATGCGCGGTGGATGCGGCGATTTCTGCAGAAAAATCGCCGTTTTGGAAAACCATGCCGCGCAACGCGGTCGCAGCGAGGTTTTCATTCTTGCCTCATGCGGTCCAGCGTGTATGAAAGCCTCACTTCCACAAGTGAATACGCCAGAGGCTGTCATGACCAAAATTACCCTAGTCGCCTATGACGGAACGCGTTTTGACGTTGATGCCGAAAACGGCTCGACGGTCATGGAGAACGCAATCCGCAATTCCGTTCCCGGAATCGAAGCAGAATGCGGCGGCGCCTGCGCATGCGCGACCTGCCATGTCTATGTCGACGAGCAATGGGTTGAAACGGTCGGGGCGCCGGCGCCAATGGAAGAGGACATGCTCGATTTCGCTTTCGACGTGCGTCCGACCTCACGGCTTTCCTGCCAGATCAAGGTTCGCAAGGAACTGGACGGTCTGGTGGTGCATGTGCCCGAGCGGCAGGCCTGATTTTCCTCTTTTTCCCGGATAGTGCTGATGTCTACCCCGATTGAAACCGATGTCGTGATCGTGGGCGCCGGGCCGGTTGGCCTGTTTGCCGTGTTTGAGCTTGGTCTCTATGATCTGAAATGCCACCTGATTGATATTCTCGACCGTCCGGGTGGACAATGCGCGGAACTGTATCCGGAAAAGCCGATCTACGACATTCCGGCCTGGCCGGAAATTTCCGGGCAGGCTCTTGTGGACCGCCTGATGGAGCAGATCGCACCGTTTTCGCCGGAATTCCATTTCAACCGCATGGTTTCGGGGTTCCGCAAGCTCGACAATGGCCGTTTCGAAGTCGAGACCGACGAGGGCGAACTGCTGCATTGCCACGCGGTGGTGATCGCGGCCGGCGGCGGGTCGTTCCAGCCCAAGCGGCCGCCGGTGCCCGGCATCGAGGCCTATGAGGGCAAGAGCGTGTTCTATTCCGTGCGGCGCATGGAGGAATTCCGCGACAAGGACCTGCTCATCGTCGGTGGCGGCGATTCCGCGCTCGACTGGACCCTCAATCTCCAGCCGGTGGCTAAATCGGTGACGCTGGTGCATCGCCGTCCGGATTTCCGCGCTGCACCCGACAGCGTCAACAAGATGTTCGCCATGAAGGAAGAGGGCAAGATCGACTTCCAGGTCGGCCAGGTCACCGGCCTGAAGGGCGAGGACGGCCAGTTGACCGCGGCGACGCTGAAGAGCCCCGACGGCGAGATCGAGGTGGCCTGCAATCGCATGCTGCCGTTCTTCGGCCTGACCATGAAGCTCGGGCCGATTGCCGATTGGGGCCTCAATCAGCACGAGAACCTGATTTCGGTCGACACCGAAAAATTCGAGACGAGCATTCCCGGCGTGTTCGCCATCGGCGACATCAACTGGTATCCGGGCAAGCTCAAGCTGATCCTGTCTGGCTTCCATGAAGCCGCCCTGATGACGCAGGCGGTCAAGCGGCTGGCCCATCCAGACCAGAAGCTTGTGTTCCAGTACACAACCTCCTCGACCAGCCTGCAGAAGAAGCTCGGCGTTCAGTAGGCCCCTATTGCGGACAAAAAAAGCCTCGCATTCCCCTGGTGGGGAAGCGAGGCAAATGGGCGCATTGGTTATCAGACTCGATGGGGGAGGACCATCAAGAGGCTTCCTTGCGCCGGGAGAACTCGAATCATTTGATTAAAAGACCTCTTGACTGCAATATGACCTAGTTGCGGCGCTTCGAATATTGTCAGGAGTGCCCGGTGGGAATTTGGGGTGCCAAATTTACACTCGCATCACTTGAGAATACTGTGGTTGTGAAAATGTTGTTGTTCCTGTGGGTGTTTTGATCCCAGCAACGGAAAAAGACAGCACAAAATCAGCATCAGGCGTCAACCCGGTTGTTTCCAGATGGCATCGCAGGTTCTCAAGGGACGTTGGCTTCGCACGTGTCCCGGCGGAGAATCAGCCGCCCTTGTGACGCTTTTCCGCCTTGAAGCGCAGCATCCTGAGCATGCGCCGTTCGAAGCTTGCCGCCTCGACACGGTCGAAGCGGGCCTGATCGGCGGCGTGCTTTTCGATGATCGACTTGGTGGTGGCGTCGACCCGGGCCTTCATCTTCTCGCAGGTCTTTTGCGGCCGTAGCGCTTCAAGTGCCTTTTCCATCTTGCGGGCATGTTGCCGCGCGATCTCGGCGTGGCGTTCCTCGTGGCGCTTGATGTCGGAGGACAGCGTGTCCCAGATCAGTCTCGTGTCCTTGTCGGCCGAGGCGCGGTTCTTCCAGCGCGGCAGGGTCAGGTGGGTCTCGAGCTTGACCTCGGTCCCGATCACCCGGCATCTGCCGTCGAGCTTTTCATATTTCACCGAACCGCCAAGCTTGATCCGGGTGGCGCCGGGATGCCGGGTGCCTGTCTGCTCGAGCATCGGGCCGCGCAGGGTCAGCTCGCGTTCAAGCTCGGCACCGGTGCGGCCGCTGATGTTGAAATAGGAATAGGTCTTGCTGATCACCGGGTCGGCGACGCCGGGATACGGGAACAGGGACAATGACAGCGCCATGATGCCGATGCGAGTGAGGCGCATGAATAACTCCGGTCGAGGACAATGCTGCGGAACTTGCGCCAAGCCGCCAGGTCATGCAACAGCAAGCCGGAGTCAAATTGCCACAGGCATGAGGAAAACCTTTCGATGCAGCTGCCTCCCGACAATGCCTTTGAACCCAGACTGCTCAAGCTCGCGCGCAATGGCGTGATCGAGCTGGGTCCGCGCGCGAAAGTGATGGGCATTGTCAATGTCACGCCGGATTCGTTTTCCGACGGCGGGCTGCACGCCGAGGCCGACGCGGCCGTGGCTGCGGCGCTGGCGATGGTTGCGGCCGGCGCGGACATTGTCGACATCGGCGGGGAATCAACCCGGCCAGGCGCCGAGCCGGTTTCGGCCCTGGACGAGCAGCGCCGGATCATGCCGGTGATCGAGGCCCTGTGCCACCGGGGAGGGATGCTCGTCTCGGTCGATACCTGGCGGGCGGAAACGGCGCGGCTGGCGCTCGCTGCCGGCGCGCATCTGATCAATGATGTCTGGGGGCTGCAGCGCGAGCCGGAGATTGCGCAGGTCGCCGCAGATGCCGGTGCGGCGGTGGCGATCATGCATACCGGGCGCGAGCGCGCCTGCCTGCCGGATCTGGTCGATGACCAGTTCGCCTGGTTCGCCGGCTCGCTGGAGATTGCCCGCAAGGCCGGGATCAGTGATGAGCAGATCCTGCTTGATCCGGGCTTCGGTTTTGCCAAGGACGCCGATGACAATATCGAGTTGATGGCCCGGTTTGCCGAGCTGCACCGGCTGGGATTGCCGCTGCTGGCGGGGACCTCGCGGAAACGCTTCATCGGCGGCCTGACCGGGCGGGAGGCAGCGGGGCGCGACGTTGGGACGACCGCCACAAGCGTGATCTTGCGGTTGGCCGGAGCGGCGATGTTTCGGGTGCACAATGTGGCTTTCAACATGGACGGCCTTGCGGTTGCCGACGCTTTGGTTCAAAGCAGCCGCGAAAAGGAGCCCGGTCATGGCTGAGTGTTACACCATCCGTCTCGCTAATTGCGCGTTCTTCGCCCGCCATGGCGTGCATGACGAGGAGGAATTCCTCGGCCAGCGCTTCTTTGTCGATGCCGAGCTTGAAGTGGACCAGAACGACGCCCTGGAAACGGATTCGATCGAGGGCACGGTTCATTACGGTGTGGCGTTCAAGGTGATCGAGGAGATCGTGACCGGCAAGCGCCGCTATCTGATCGAGGCGCTGGCGCTCGACATCGCCAAGGCGCTGACTTCCCGGTTTTCACAGATCCGGCTGGCGCGCATCACGGTGCGCAAGCCCAGTGCGGCGGTGCCGGGCATTCTCGATCATGTCGAAGTGACGGTTGAACACCGTGCCTGAGGCCAGGACGGTCATTGCGGCGATCGGGCTGGGCGGCAATATCGGCAATCCGCGCCGGACCATGGCGCGGGCGCTGAAGCTGCTCGACGCGCATGGTGACATCAAGCTGCGCACTGTTTCCCGTCTTTACCGGACTCCGCCACTGGGGCAAGACCGACCAGGAATGGTTTCACAATGCCTGCGCGCTGGTGGAGACCCGGCTCGATCCGCATGAACTGCTGAAAGTGTGTCTCGAGATAGAGCTGCAGCTTGGCCGGGTTCGCACCGATCGCTGGGGACCGCGCACGATTGACCTCGACGTGCTGCTGCATGGGGATTTTCTGTCCGATCACGCCGACCTGACGGTGCCGCATCCGCGCATGACCGAACGCGCCTTCGTGATGGTGCCGCTGGCCGACATCGCGCCGCGGGCGATCGTCAACCTGCAGAGCATCGATGACTGGTCAAGCCTGGTGGATTCCGAAGGCATCGAGGCGCTGAGCCAGGCCGGTGACTGGTGGCAGGGCGAAGAATAAGCCGATTGCCATGGCCCCAGGTCGCGCTGACCAGAGTCAGCCGCCGCTGGCGAGCTTCTGAGCACCGCGCTTGAGGGTCATGCCGATGACCGGAACCATCTGCTTGCCGACCTTGACCGAAATCGTCACATTCATCGTCTCGGCATCGTTGAGGCTGGCGATCATGGCGCCGTTCAATGTCTTGCGGTTGATGCCCATGACGGCGCGGTTGCCCGAAACCTTGCCGGAGACAATGTCGAGACCGTCGCCTGCCGAACCGTCGAGGAAGCGGCCGGTGTAGCTCTTGCCCTTGCGGGTGATCACTGCGGACATCTTCTGATTGAAGACGCCGACGCGGCAGGAGCCATCCAGCGTGATGCCGGCCGAGGTCAGATTGTTCGGATCGCCGGTCAGGTTGCAGACAAATTTCGTGCCCTTGTATTTCCCGGCGACAATCTCGCCCGGGCCCTTCCAGACGCCGGCGACGGATTCGAAGAAGACCGAGTCCTTGTCACGCGCCACCGAGGGTGATGCGCAGACCGCAGCGGTGACCGCAAGGCAAAGCGAGAGAATGCGAAATTTCGAGGACATGGGGCACACCTGTGCGGCTGGAAATGAAGCCTCAAAATGACTTCGAATGGTTAATGGAGAGTAATCGGCGCCGCGATTTCCGCAAGTCCTATTTCAGGATTTGCCCCCGGCTGCGGTTTTCGGGTCGCCATCCCTGGCCGCCGCAGCGGCGATGACGGACATAAAGTCGCCGATGCCGGGGCGTTTGAGCGTCTTAAACGGCATCGGGCGGCACAGATCCATGGCGGAGATGCCGATTCGCGCCGTCATCAGGCCATTGATGACGCCTTCGCCCAGCCGCGCCGACAGCTTGGCGGCGATGCCGTGACCGACCACCTGCTGGATCAGGCTGTCGCCGGCGGCGATGGCGCCGGTGACGGCGAGATGGGCAATGACATCGCGAAACAGCCGGATCATGCCCAGCGTGCCGGGGCGCCCGCCATAGAGTTCGGCCATCGCGCGGGTCAGCCGGATCGCCTCATAGCCGACATAGGCAAGGTCGACGAAGGCGCGCGGGCTGATCGCGGTCACCACGGAGACACGGCGGGCGGCGTTGACAATCAGTTGCCGGGCCTGGCGGTCGAGCGGCGTCATCAGTTCGCGCTCGGCAAAGGCCAGATAATGCGGCCCGTCGATGATTTCATCGTCTAGGCTCTTGAGGTTCTTGCGGCCCCGCGCGGTCAGCGGATTGGCGGCGACCAGGGCGGTGACCTCGCCGGCAAGGGCGCGGGCTTCCACGGCGGTGGCGGATCCGGTCTTGGCGGCAATGGATTGGCGCAGGCTCGCGACCTTGGTCAGGCGGCGGATGCCGGTGAATTCCCTGATCGCCAGCGCCAGCAGCGCGACGACGGCGATCGCGGCGGCGACCGAGGCTGCCCAGCCGAGCCAGGGCAGGCGCTCGAACAGGCTGCGGATCAGCGTGTCGGTCCAGACCCCGATCGCCAGGGCGGCAAGAAAGCCGAGGCTGGCGGTCAGCAGTTTTCCGGCAGTGAACCGTCGCGGCCGCGGCGATGCCGGCGGTGGCGTCAGCGCGTCGAGATTGTCGGGCGGCGGCATGAACGGGTCGTCCTCGGACATCGTCACTGCCACGGTGACCGGGATCGCCGCGGGCTTGCGCGGTTTGTCGGTCGTCCTGGCTCCGGCGTCCGGCGCGGCTTTCCTGCGCGGCGGGTCATCGACGGTAAAGGCGCGCGGCTTGCGCACCGGCTCGGAAGCATCGTGGTCGGTCATGCCAGCCGGTCTCCCATGAGATATTCGAGCGCCCGGTCGAGCCGGATATGCGGCAGCGACAGCTTGACGCCGGTATCGCTCTCCTCGATCAGCGGCGGGCGGAAGCGGACGATGTTGATCTCCGGCACTATCGGCTGAGAGTGTGAATCAACGGCTTCGAAGAATGAATCCGGATTCCGTGGCAAGTCACCGGGAAATATGGCTGTTTTGCGGTTGCCGTCGAACAGCTCGCCGCCGATGCGCTCGCCCTTGAGCGGGGTGCCGACGATCACCGGGAGTTCCTCGCCGTCCTGGCGCACTGTGGCTTCGCGGGTGGCCCGTACCGCGGCGAGCGCCAGCACCTCGATATTGGCGCCATTGACGCCGATAGTGGCGACTGCGCGGTCAACGATGCGGCGGGCGATCGCTTCGAGACGGTCATGGCTTTCATGGTGCAGGTGATCGGCCTTGGTTGCGGCGATCAGCACCTTGTCGATCCGGCGCGAGACCAGATTGGTGAGCAGGTTGCCGCTGCCGGGGCGAAAGCAGGAGAGCACGTCCGACAGCGCGCGCTCGAGATCCATTACAGCCTCCTGGCCGGCATTCATCGCCTGCATGGCGTCGATCAAGACGATTTGACGGTCCAGCCGGGCGACATGCTCGCGGAAGAACGGCTTGACCACCACCGATTTGTAGCTCTCGTAGCGGCGCTCCATCATCGCCATCAGCGAGCCCTTGGGGGCGGAGGTGTCGGGCAGGTTGGGCAGCGGGGCAAAGGTCAGCGCCGGCGATCCGTCGAGATCTCCGGGCATCAGGAAGCGTCCCGGGGGCAGGGTGGAGAGCGCGCGCTCCTCCTGCTTGCAGGCCCGCAGGTAATCGGTGAAGAGCCGCGCCAGTTCGCGCGCATCGGCCTCGTCGGCCTGTTTGAGCGGATCGATGGACTGCGCCTTTTCGAGCCAGGGTGCAGCGAGGTCCGTGCGCACAGGCGAGCGGGCGAGCGATGTGGCGTTGAGCGAGAATTCGGAGAAGTCCTGGCCGAGCAGCGGCAGGTCGAGCAGCCATTCGCCGGGATAGTCGACAATGTCGAGACAGAGCTTGCCGCCGGAGAAGAAGCGGTTCCAGCCGCTGGCCGATTCATATTCGATGGTCAGGCGCAGCTCGGAAATGGCGCGGGTCGAATCCGGCCAGAGCCGGTCGCTGATCATCCGCGCCACATGGTCCTCATATTGAAACCGCGGCACCGCGTCGTCCGGTTGCGGCTCGAGGAAGGCGCGGGCAAGCCGGCCGGAATGGGCGGCCTGAAACATCGGCAGGCGGCCGCCATGGAGCAAATTGTGCACCAGCGCAGTGATGAACACGGTCTTGCCCGCCCGCGACAGCCCGGTGACGCCCAGCCGCAAGGTCGGCTGGATCAGATTGGCGGCGCGATCGGTCAGGGTGTCAAACGCGATCAGCGCTTCGTCGGTCAGAGTGGTGATGGAATTTGACACATTGATCCTGCTTTGAATGGCTCATGCAGATATAGGTGAGACGAGGCTGCTTTGGTAGGACCCCGTCTTGCGGCATCAGACGGGTCGGCCGCACAGGACGCGGTTTGCAAGGTGCTCAAGAGCATCGGCGAGCGCCGGATCAGGCGTCGACCGGCGACAGCAGGCCGACGAAACGGGCGGTGCCATTGACGGCGCCTTCGCCCTTTTCCGGGCAGTCCAGGATCAGCAGGCCGGCGGTGGGAAAGCCCATGCCAAGCGCTTCTTCATAGGCCGACGCATCATGCTCGAACAGTGCATGGGCGGTCTCCTCGACCATCGGGTTGTGGCCGATGATCATGATCGACTGGACGGCGTCGTCATGCACGGAGCCGATGGCATCGAGATAGGCCTTGTAGCCCGACGCATAGAGCGCGTCGCTGTGCACGATGCGCGGGCGGGACGTGTCACGCTCCAGCAGGATGGCGAGAGTCTCGATGCAGCGACGGGCATTCGAGCAGAAGATCAGATCCGGGTCGAAACCGTTGACGGTGAGGGTGGCGGCAAGCCGGGCTGCCTCCTCGCGTCCGCGATCATCCAGCGGCCGGTCAAAATCACGGGTGCCCGGCATCGCCCAGACTGCGTGGGCATGGCGGACAATGAAGACGCGCAGGGCGGTTGGCGGAGTCTGGCTCATTGGGTGAGTTTAAGCATTTGTGCGGATGCTACAATTCGCCGAAAGCCCAAAGTGCAGTGCAGCATGAAAACAGATGTGCGCATGGAACGCCTTTCGCGGGGACCGGGAGGCAATGAGATGGGCATTGCGTGGCGGGATTGCCAATCTTGAGGACGCAAATAACGCGTCTTTTTCAATTCCCTGCATGGTTTTTGACAGATGGATGAAATTGCGTTGATCGGGAAATTTACAGCTTGTACGGATGCAAGCCTCTGGTTATACAGCCCCCGAATGTCTTAGCCGGGAGAATCGTCATGAGTGAAGACATCGATTTTTCCTCCTATGTGCCCTCGGAAGACGAGGATTTCATGAACACCCAGCAACGGGCCTATTTCAGGGCCAAGTTGACTGTTTGGCGCAATGACATCCTCAAAGAGGCTCGCGAGACGCTTGATCATCTCGCGGAGGAAAGTTCCAACCACCCCGATGTGGCTGATCGCGCATCGTCCGAAACAGATCGCGCCATCGAACTGCGCGCCCGTGACCGGCAACGCAAGTTGATCGGCAAGATCGATGCGGCGCTGACACGCATCGAAGAGGGTACCTACGGGTATTGCGAGGAGACCGGCGAGCCGATCAGCCTGAAACGGCTCGATGCCCGCCCGATCGCAACCCTGTCGATCGAGGCGCAGGAGCGCCATGAGCGCCGCGAGAAAGTCTATCGCGACGAATAGGGCGATCTACCGCAAGGATTGATACCAGACCTGAAAAAAACACCCGCCAGCATGCTGGCGGGTGTTTTTGGATGTGGCGCCGGTGATGCGGACCCTGGCGCCCGTCAGCGCTTGCGTGACAAATCGCCGAGCAGCTGCTCCATTTCCTCTTCGAGAGATATCCGGCTCCGGCGCGTTTCCGGCTGGACCTCGGGCAGCTCGTCATCCTCGGTCCGGTCGGCCGCAAGCGGAGGATCGGTCTGGCTGTCGTCTTCCGGGTCGCCGGGAAGGGCTGCCGCCATTTCCTCGGCGAGCATGGCTTCGAAATCATGCTGGGCAGTTCCGGCTGCGCTGGACGCCTGTGCCGTCTGACGCTGCGGCGCGGGCTCATAGACATGCTCGGGTGTCTCGACCGGCGTCCGGGGGGTAAATGTTGGCAGGGGTTCGCTGTCGAGACCCCGGGTCAGCTCGTCAAAGGTGGCTTCATCGAAACTCGGCTCCTCGAACACCCGGGTTCTGGCGCTTTCCAGCGCCTTGCTGGCCTCGGTGCGGAGATTGCCGGCTGCACCTGCGGCGACTGTGGCGGCGGCTGCAGGTGCAGCCGCCGGTGCGGGCCGGCCTGGCGCCTGCGGGGACGGCACCGGCTCGGTCCAGCGGGTCTGGGCGGCGGGCAGTACTGCCGGTCTTGGCGCAGCGGTGCGCGACGGCGCGGGGTCCGGCGCTGCCGAGGCTGCCGGGCGTTCCGGCGCGGGCCGGGGTGCCGGCTGTACACGCGAGGCCGGTGTGCGCTGGACAAATTCGGCGGGTCTGGGCGCAGCTTCCGACTGCGGTGACGGTTCGGGGCGGGCGGGCTGGTGTGGCTGGGCACCGGCGACACTGTCAGGACGCATGATGCGGCTTTCAATGACGATGTCGGTCGGGCCGCCGATCATCACGAGATGCTCGACATCGTCGCGCCGGATCAGAACCAGCCTGCGGCGGGTGTCGACCGCGGCCGCATCAAGCACGGCCAGGCGCGGCTGGCGGTTCTTGCCGCCGCGGATGAAGGTCGAGGCCGCCCGGTTGCGGATCAGCCAGAATACCCCGACAAGAGCCAGCAGAGCCACCGCAACGACGATAACGGCGATCAAAAGCGTTGCTCCCTGACCGCCAAGAATATTGTCCGGCATCCGGTGCCCTCCTGTTTGCCAGCTGGTGGCCGCCCGGCCTGGAGCTATTTCGCCCCATTTGGCCCGGGCATGTTTGCATTTGACGTTTTTTCGGACGATACCACAAGCCGGAAGCAGGGGTTTTCCCAAGCTGTGTGCTGTCTCGTGGCGTCTGGGCCGGTGCCCGGACGCGGCAGAATGCAGTTTTTGCGGGGGTAACCTGACTGCCCGGTTGTCGTGGCGGGTGTTTTGGCTTTCCATGGTTGTCGGAATATGATTCATACCGGACGGATCCGTGGCGGGACGAAAGAGTGATTGATGAGTGAAACGACCCCAGCGACCGGGACTCCGGCGGCTCTTGTTGACCGAAGCGCCAAACCACGCTCGGTGTCGAGGCTGGTTTTCCTTGCTTTGGTGATGGTCGGCGCCTCGGTGGTGTTCTTCCTGTTCAAGGACAGGCTCAACAATGACCTGATGCTCGGCCTTCTCGGCGTGCTGGCAGTGGTCGGCATCTTCTTTCTTGTCTCCACCGTGATCGGCTTTGTCGCGGTGATGCCCAAGGCCACGGCGGATCCGCTCGCCCGCGCCTTCATCGACACCCATCCCGAAGGCACCCTGGTGACCGACGACAAGGACCGGGTGATCTATGCCAACCACGCCTATGGCGTGCTCACCGGCTCGACCAATGCGGCGGATGTGCAGTCGATCGAGTCGATCCTGTCGCGCCACCGCGAATCCGCCGAGGCGGTGTACCGGCTCACCAACGCCATGCGCGAGGGCCGTGACGGACAGGAAGAATTCCGCATGACGCAGCCGCTGGGGGCCGCGCAGGAAACCGCCGGCGCCGGCCACTGGTACCGCTTGCGCGGCCGGCCGATCACCTCGGGCGAGGGCGATGGCGCCGCCAGGCTGATGGCCTGGCAATTGTCCGACATCAGCCATGAGCGCATCGAGCAGGAGCTGGTGTTCAAGGAGCTGCAGAACGCCATCAACTATCTCGATCATGCGCCGGTCGGCTTTTTCTCCGCCGGCAGGGACGGCGAGATCGTCTATCTCAATGCAACGCTGGCCGACTGGCTGGGCATGGACCTGACCGCCTTCACGCCAGGCAAGGTCAAGCTGCGCGAACTGGTGGCGGGTGCGGGCATGGCGCTGGTGGAATCGGTGCAGGCCGAGCCGGGCCTCAACCGCACCGCCCAGCTCGATCTCGATCTGCTCAAGTCCAATGGCCAGAGCCTGCCGGTGCGGCTGGTGCACCGGGTCACCGCCACACGCGATGGCTCGCCCGGCGAAAGCCGGACCATTGTCATCAACCGCGAGGACGGCGGCGCGGACACCCAGGATGCGGCCAATGCCGAAATGCGCTTCACCCGGTTCTTCAACAATACCCCGATGGCGATTGCCTCGGTGGACGGGCACGGCAAGATCCTGCGCACCAACGGCCCGTTCCTGCAGATGTTCAACGGGCTGGTGACGCGCGACGACATGGAGCGCGGCACATTGTTCGAGACGGTGCTGCGCAAGGACGACCGGCTGGCCTTTCAGGATTCGATCCGACAGGCCGCCGACAAGCAGGGCGATATCGCGCCGATCGACAGCCGCAGGGCCGACGACGAGGAGCGGCATTTCCGCTTCTACGTCAATGCCGTGATCGAGCATTCGGAAGAGGCGCCGGAAGAGACGGCCATCATCTATGCGGTGGAAACCACCGAGCAGAAGGCGCTCGAGGCGCAGATGGCGCAGACCCAGAAGATGAATGCGGTCGGCACGCTGGCCGGCGGCATTGCGCATGACTTCAACAATGTGCTGACCGCGATCCTGCTGTCGGCCGATCACCTGCTGATGTCGCTCAGGCCCGCGGATTCGAGCTTTGCCGATCTGATCGAGATCAAGCGCAACGCCAACCGCGCAGCCGTGCTTGTGCGGCAGTTGCTGGCATTCTCGCGCAAGCAGACGATGCGCCCGACAGTGCTGTCGATGACGGATGTGATCGGTGATCTGCGGATGCTGGTCGACCGGCTGATCGGCAGCAATGTCAAGCTGGTGCTGGAGTTCGGCCGCGATCTGTGGCCGGTGAAGACCGATCTGGGACAGTTCGAGCAGGTGCTGATCAACCTGGCGGTCAATGCACGCGATGCCATGCCCGAAGGCGGCACCATCACGGTGCGGACCCGCAATGTCGAGACTGCGGAAACCGAGCAGCTGAATTACCGCGGCATGGTGCCGGGCGAATATGTGCTGATCGAAATCACCGATGAAGGCACCGGCATCACGCCTGAAGTGATGGAGCAGATTTTCGAGCCGTTCTTCACCACCAAGGATGTCGGCAAGGGCACCGGTCTGGGGCTGTCGATGGTCTATGGCATCGTCAAGCAGTCGGGCGGTTACATCTACCCGGAATCGGAACTCGGCAAGGGCACGACCTTCCGCGTGTTCCTGCCACGCCATATCGAGGACGAGGCCGAAAAGGCGGCGGCCGCCGAGGCTGAGGCGCTGATTGAAGCCGGCGCCGATGCAAAATTGGCCAAAGCCGCCACCGAAGGGCCCGAGGACCTCACCGGCGGCTCGGCGGTGGTGCTGCTGGTCGAGGACGAGGAAGCGGTGCGGCGCGGCGGCAAGCGCATGCTCGAAGCCCGCGGCTACGAGGTGCATGAAGCGGGAACCGGTGTGGAAGCGCTGGAAGTGCTGGCCGAGCTCGAAGGCAAGGTCGACATCGTGGTCTCTGACGTTGTGATGCCCGAAATGGACGGTCCGACGCTGCTGACCGAGCTGCGCAAGGACTATCCCGACATGAAGTTCATCTTCGTTTCGGGCTATGCCGAGGACGCGTTTGCCAAGAACCTGCCCGCCGACGCAAAGTTCGGCTTCCTGGCAAAACCGTTCTCGCTCAAGCAACTGGCGACCTCGGTGCGCGAGATGCTGGACGCCTGAGGCAAGGCCGCCTTACAGGGCCGGACCTGTTTCAGACGGCTCTTGTGCCGCAGCCCGGTAACCATACCGAACGGGCCGGTGCCCGGCGTGGAGAGAGCCGGGGCAGGGCGGAGTGACGAAATATTCATCATCCTGCCGCATTTTCCGCTAGAACTCGAATTTCCGAATTGCCAAGAGGGGCCATCATGAAAACCAAACTTTTGATCGCGGCGCTGGCTGCAGTCTTCGTATCCGGCTGCACCACCGATCCGTATACCGGCCAGTCCAAGGTCTCCAATCTGGCCGGCGGGGCCGCGCTTGGCGCTCTCGGCGGCGCAGCTCTCGGCACGCTTGCCGGCGGCGATGATCGCAAGAACGCGCTGATCGGCGCCGGCGTTGGCGCACTCGCCGGTGGCGCCATCGGCGGTTACATGGACCAGCAGGAAAACCAGTTGCGCGCGCAGTTGCAGGGCACCGGCGTTTCGGTGACCCGCATGGGCGACAAGATCATTCTCAACATGCCGTCCAACATCACCTTTGACAGCGACCAGTCGGCAGTCAAGCCGGAGTTCTATCCGACGCTGAATTCGGTGGCGCTGGTGCTGCAGAAATTCAACCGTTCGCTGGTTGATGTCGCCGGCCATACCGACTCGACCGGTTCTGACAGCCACAACCTGACGCTTTCGCAGCAGCGGGCCCAGTCGGTGTCGAGCTATTTGATCTCGCAGGGCAACGATCCGCGCCGGTTCTACACCCAGGGCTTTGGCGAAAGCCGTCCGATTGCGGACAATGCAACGGATGCGGGCCGCGCCGCCAACCGCCGCGTCGAAATCCAGATTTCGCCGCTGAGCTGATCAGTAGCGCTGCAATCACTCAAGACCATCAGGCCCGGTAGCTGACGCTGCCGGGCCTTTTTCTATTCACAGCACGGTCGTTCAGCCCGATACACTATATCGTGGCTACCGGCCTGACCGGCGCGGCGGCTTGCGTTTGGCCGGGCTGCGCTTGCCGGCCAGGCGGATGAGGCGGCGGAAGGTCGGGCATTCCATGTGCGAGGGCGCGGGGCAGTCGGCAACATGGCGGATGGCGTTCTTGAGCACCGTCAGCTCATGGATCTGCTGTTCGAGCTGATCGGCCCGCGCATGCAGGTCCGGGCGCGACAGCACCGGCTCGCCCGACTTGCCGAACATGCCGGCAATCTCCTGCAGCGAATAGCCGGCCGCTTTGCCGAGCGCGATCAGCGACAGTTTCATCAGCGTTTCGGGCTCGTATTGCCGTCTCAAGCCGTGGCGGCCGATCGAGCTTATCAACCCGATTTCCTCGTAATAGCGCAATGTCGAAGGCGGCAGACCGGCGCCGCTGGCAATGTCCGCGATGTCGAGAATTTTCATGCTTGACCTCAAGTTGACTTGAATTCGTAGAGTGCCTCGAGACGGAACAAATTCCAAGAGGATCCCGCATGAAAACACTTTCCGAGAATACAAGACACCCGGTCTGGCGCGAGCCGCGGGCCATTGCGCTGCTGCTGGCGGCGAGTCTGGTGATCATGGCCAATGCCACCATCAGCCCGGCGCTGCCGGGGCTGGAGGCCGAATTTGCCGGCAGTCCCAATGCGCAGGTGCTGACCCGTTTGCTGGTGCCTGCGCCCTCGCTGGCGGTGGTGCTGGCCGCGCCGTTTGCCGGAGTTGCGACCGATCGCTTCGGACGCCGGCCATTGTTGCTGGCGGGGCTGATGCTGTTTGTGCTGACCGGCCCGGCAGGACTGTTTCTGCCGGACCTGGAATGGATCTTTGCCAGCCGGCTGGCGCTGGGCGTGGCGGTTGCGATGATCATGACCTCGCAGACGGCGCTGGTCGGCGACTATTTTACCGGACAGCGGCGCAGCGCGCTGATGGGCTTGCAGGTCTCGGCGCGCAATTTCGGCGGCATGGGCTTCATCCTGCTGGCCGGACTGCTGGCGTCGATCGCGCCGCGGCTGCCCTTTGCGATCTACGGGCTGGCGATCCTCTACCTGCCCTTTGTCTGGCACACGGTCCGGGATGTGCCGCGACAGGAGGGGGCAACGGACGCGGCCCGGCAGACAGGCTCTGATCCAGCGCCCAGACCATGGCTGTGGCCGATCCTGGGGCTTGCCGGGTTGCAGATGCTCACGGCCATGGTGTTCTTCCTCAACCCGACCCAGATCCCGTTCTTTGCCGTGGCGTTGGGCTATGACAGCGCGGCAACCACCGGCGCCTATCTGGGTGTGCTGATGTGTGCCGGTGGACTGACGGCGCTGCTTTACAGCCGCATCAAGCAGCGGATCGGCGACCTGGGCGGCTATGCGGCGGGCTTCGGGCTGATGGCGCTGGGATTTGCGCTGCTGCCCGAAGGCGGGCAGTTCTGGCTGCTGCTGGCCGGCGGCAGCCTGATCGGCGCCGGCTATGCCATGGTCACGCCGATCTTCATCGCCATCGCGCTGCAGCTGGCGCCGGTGCAGCGCCGCGGCATTGTCGGCGGCATCATGACCTCGACGATGTTCCTGGGCCAGTTTGCCTCGCCCTTCGCCAGCATCCCGGCCATTGCCGCCTTTGGCTATGATCCGGTTTTTTATGCTGCCGCGGGCGGATTTGCGGTTCTGGCCGGATTGGCCGCGGTGGCAGGCGCCGCCACGCTGCGGCCGCTTCCGGATCAGGCATGATCAGCTCCGACCGGGCACAACGCGCCCGGCGACTGGCTAATCAAGCCCCGCGGCTGTGCGCAGCGCGGCATTGATGCGGTCCTGCCAGCCAGGGCCGTCTTCCTGGAAATTCTCGAGCACCGCACGGTCGAGCCGCACGGAGACCAGTTCCTTGCCTTCGGGCACGGTTCTGGGTTTCGGGGCGGCTTCGACGGGTTTGCTGGTGGCGGACTTGAAGGCGGCCTCGGCCCGGTCGAAGGCGTTGCCGGTGCGTCGTGTTGGCTTCATCGGAGATATCCTTTGCGAATTGACGACAGGAGACCGCTGACGATCATTTTGTTGCGGCCGTCAGCGCCGTGGCAATGCGGGCGGCGAGGCGGGCATTGTTGAGCACCAGCGCGATGTTGGTCTTGAGGCTGGCGCCACCGGTGAGCGTCAGGATCTCGCCGAGCAGGAAAGGCGTGACCGCCTTGCCCTCGATGCCTTGCGCCCTGGCTGCAGCCAATGCTGCTTCGATATGCTGGTTGATCTCGCTTGCCGGGATCTCGTCGGCCTTAGGCACCGGATTGGCAATCAGCATGCCGCCATGGCTGCCGAGCTCCTGGCGGGTGGCTTCGAACCGGGCGATCGATGCTGCATTATCGAGCCGCAAGGGGGCGGCGAGGCCGGACTTGCGTGACCAGAAGGCCGGCATCTCGTCCTGGCCAAAGGCTACTACAGGGACGCCGCGGGTTTCGAGCGCTTCCAGAGTCTTGGGGATGTCGAGAATGGCCTTGGCGCCGGCCGAGACGACGATGACCGGCGTGCGGGACAGTTCCTCGAGATCGGCGGAGATATCAAAGCTTTCTTCCGCACCGCGGTGTACGCCGCCGATACCGCCGGTGGCAAAGACCTGGATGCCGGCCAGATGCGCGGCCATCATGGTGGCGGCCACCGTGGTGGCGCCGGTGCGGCCCTGGGCAATCGCAAAGGCGAAATCGGCGCGGGAGAGTTTCATCACGTCCCTGGCCTGCGCCAGCTTGGTGATCGCGGCCTCGTCAAGGCCTGCATGCAGGCGGCCGTCAATGATCGCGATTGTTGCTGGCACCGCGCCCTCGGCCCGAATCACCGCCTCGACCTCCAGCGCCATGTCGCGATTGCCCGGCCAGGGCATGCCGTGGGTGATGATGGTCGATTCGAGCGCCACGACCGGGCGGCCCTGCGCCAGGGCGTCGGCGACCTCTTGCGTGGTTTCGATCTTGATGGACCCGGTCATGCGTGATGCTCCTGAACTGAACTGTGACTTGGATGCGGCTTTGGCATGCCGGCAAGCGCCTGCGCAAGCAGGGCGGGGGACAAATCGCTGCGCACGGGACCGCGACTTGCCGCCGTCAGCCGCGCCAGAGCGATCCCGCGCTTGAGATTGGCCTCGATCGGTCCGCCGGCCAGCACCCCGTCGAGATAGCCCGAGGCCAGCGCGTCGCCGGCGCCGACGACATCGATGAGCCGGTCGAGCGCGGGGGGCTGGCTGACAAGGACTTGGCCTGCGGCAAAGGCCGTGACCGGGCCGGCGCCGTCGCTGACCAGCCCGCCGGAAAGTCCGGCAAGGGCGAGAAGCTCCGGCCACTCCTGTGGTGTCTTTGCTTGCCGGCCCGCAAGCGCGGCGGCTTCCGCCGCATTCATGGCGAGGACCGTGATCTTGGGAAGGCTCGAGCGCCAGCGCACCACCTTGGCCGGCGAGACGGCAATGACGGCCAGCGGCAGGCCGCGCGCAAAGGCTGCCTCGGCCAGCGCTGCCAGCGCGCTTTCGGGCAGGTTGGAATCAACCAGCAGCAGCTCTGCGGCAGCCAGCCGCCTGCGCAACCGCGAGGTCAGCAGCCGCCCCGCCGGCACCCGATCATAGAGCGCCATGTCGGCCAGCGCGGTAACCAGATTGCCGTCTGGTTCGAGGATCGCCGAATAGCTCGGCGTGGCGCGATCGAGAAAGGTGAGGGGGCAATCCTCGATGCCGGCATCTTCGGCGGCCTGGGCAACCAGATCGGCCGCCGCATCGCCGCCACGCGGGGCGACGAGGCAGACGTCGTGACCCAGGCGCGCGAGATTGCGCGCCGCATTGAAGGCGCCGCCGCCGGCTTCGGTTTCCCAGCGGCCCGGATTGGAGGCGCCGGCGCGATGCGGGACGGAAAGCCAGCCCTTGCGGTCGATATGGGCGCCGCCGATGACGAGGATGCTGGCCATGGCTATATCCCCGGCGCAATCGCGCCGGACCGAATCGCCAGGCCGGACGCGTTGTGCCGAACCGCGCGATCCGGAGATGCGAAGGAATTTATCGGATGGATGAAACAAAAATGGAACATGGATATGTTTCTCATTGTTTTACAACGCGTTGGGTGGGGCTTGCGCAACTGGAACAAATAGAGTACAAACCCAATCACGGTGTACTTATTGCTTGCGATGGCACGATAACCTAAAGGTGGACGAAATGGCACAGAACTCTTTGCGACTGGTAGAGGAAAAATCCGTGGACAAAAGCAAGGCGCTGGACGCCGCACTTTCCCAGATCGAACGGTCGTTCGGCAAGGGTTCGATCATGAAGCTCGGCGCCAATGAGGGCGTGGTCGAGATCGAAACGGTTCCGACCGGTTCCCCGGGACTCGACATCGCGCTCGGCATCGGCGGGTTGCCGCGCGGCCGGGTGATCGAGATTTTCGGCCCGGAAAGCTCGGGCAAGACCACGCTGGCGCTGCAGACCATAGCCGAAGCCCAGAAGAAGGGCGGCATTTGCGGCTTTATCGATGCCGAGCACGCGCTTGACCCGGTCTATGCCCGCAAGCTGGGCGTCGATCTCGAAAGCCTGCTGATCTCGCAGCCCGACAATGGCGAGCAGGCGCTTGAAATCACCGACACCCTGGTCCGTTCCGGCGCCATCGACGTGCTGGTCATCGATTCGGTTGCGGCGCTGACGCCGCGCGCCGAAATCGAGGGCGAGATGGGCGACAGCCTTCCCGGCCTGCAGGCGCGCCTGATGAGCCAGGCGCTGCGCAAGCTCACCGCCTCGATCTCGCGTTCGAACTGCATGGTGATCTTCATCAACCAGATCCGCATGAAGATCGGCGTGATGTTCGGTTCGCCCGAAACCACGACCGGCGGCAATGCGCTGAAATTCTACGCCTCCGTGCGGCTCGACATCCGCCGCATCGGCTCGGTCAAGGACCGCGACGAGGTGGTCGGCAACCAGACCCGGGTCAAGGTGGTCAAGAACAAGATGGCGCCGCCCTTCAAGCAGGTCGAATTCGACATCATGTATGGCGAGGGCGTCTCCAAGGTCGGCGAACTGGTCGATCTCGGCGTCAAGGCCGGTATCGTCGAAAAATCCGGGGCCTGGTTCTCCTACAACAGCCAGCGGCTGGGGCAGGGGCGCGAGAACTCGAAGCAGTTCCTGCGCGACAATCCGGCCGTGGCCGACGAGATCGAGCTGCTGTTGCGCCAGAATGCCGGCCTGATTGCCGAAAAGTTCCTCGAAGCCGACGGCAAGGATGACGGCGGCGCCGAAACTGCCGAAATGTAGGATCGAGCCAGGCGTGAGCCTGCTGGCCTGAGAGCCGGCCGCCAGTCCATGCCGGGCTGGCGGCCGGTTTTGTTTTGACTGCGGCCGCTGCCGTCTGGACAGGCAACCGGGTGAGCGATAAAAGCGGCGGTCCGCCAGTTGCACAGCGGATGTGACAATTGCGCCCCCGACGGGCACTGGCTGTTATCTGACAAAGGGTTGATCATGAGTGGCGTAAACGAGATACGGTCGTCTTTTCTCGACTATTTCAAGAAAAACGATCACGAGGTCGTGGCGTCGAGCCCCTTGGTGCCGCGCAATGATCCGACCCTGATGTTCACCAATGCCGGGATGGTGCAGTTCAAGAATGCCTTCACCGGCCTTGAGCAGCGGCCCTATTCGACGGCGACCACGTCGCAGAAATGCGTGCGCGCCGGCGGCAAGCACAATGACCTCGACAATGTCGGCTACACCGCGCGCCACCACACATTCTTCGAGATGCTGGGTAATTTTTCCTTTGGCGACTATTTCAAGGACCGCGCCATCGAGCTGGCCTGGAACCTGCTGACCAGGGAATTTGGAATCGACAAGAACCGCCTGCTCGTCACCGTTTATCACACCGATGACGAGGCCTTCGAGCTGTGGCGCAAGATCGCCGGAATCCCCGAGGACCGGATCATCCGGATCCCGACCAATGACAATTTCTGGGCAATGGGCGATACCGGCCCGTGCGGTCCCTGTTCCGAGATCTTCTACGACCACGGCGACCATATCCCGGGCGGACCTCCCGGCTCGCCCGATGAGGATGGTGACCGTTTCATCGAGATCTGGAACCTGGTGTTCATGCAGTTCGAGCAGATCAGCGCCGACGAACGGGTGGATCTGCCACGGCCGTCGATCGATACCGGCATGGGGCTCGAGCGCATCGCCGCCCTGCTGCAGGGCCAGCATGACAATTACGACATCGACCTGTTCCGCCGCTTGATCACGGCGTCGGAAGACGCCACAGGTGTTCCGGCCGAGGGCAAGAACCGGGTAAGCCACCGGGTGATCGCCGACCATCTGCGCTCCTCGGCCTTCCTGATTGCCGACGGCGTGCTGCCGGCCAAGGACGGCCGTGGCTATGTGCTGCGGCGGATCATGCGCCGCGCCATGCGGCACGCGCATCTGCTCGGCGCCCAGGATCCGCTGATGTACCGGCTGCTGCCGACACTTGTCGCCGAGATGGGCCGGGCCTATCCGGAACTGCACCGGGCCGAAGCGCTGATATCGGAAACCATGAAGCTCGAGGAAACCCGCTTCCGCAGGACGCTGGAGCGGGGCCTGGGTCTGCTGGACGAAGCCACCACCGGCCTTGGCGAGGGCGACCGGCTGGATGGGGAGACAGCCTTCAAGCTGTATGACACCTACGGATTTCCGCTCGACCTGACCCAGGATGCGCTGCGCCCGCGCGGTGTCGATGTCGACACCGATGCGTTCAAGGCGGCGATGGAACGGCAGAAGGCCGAGGCCCGCAAGCACTGGTCCGGATCGGGCGATGCGGCGACCGAGACAATCTGGTTCGAGATCAAGGACAAGGTCGGTGCCACCGATTTCCTCGGCTATGACACCGAAATGGCCGAGGGCGTGATCCTGGCGCTGGTGCGCGATGGCGCCCAGGTCGAGACGGCAGAGGCCGGAGACCAGGTCGATGTGGTGGTCAACCAGACGCCGTTCTACGGCGAATCCGGCGGCCAGATGGGCGACCAGGGCACCATTTCGGGTGAGGGTTTTGCACTCGAAGTCACCGACACGCAAAAGCGCGGCGAGGGCGTTTGGGTGCACCGGGCCAGGGTGACCAGGGGCACGGTCAAGCGGGGCGCGGTGGCGCAGCTGGTGGTCGATCATGGCCGGCGGTCGAAAATCCGCGCCAATCATTCGGCCACGCATCTGTTGCACGAGGCCCTGCGCGAGGTGCTGGGCACCCATGTGGCGCAGAAGGGCTCGCTGGTGGCGCCTGAGCGGCTGCGCTTCGACGTCTCCCACAACAAGCCGATGACGGCCGAGGAGCTGGCTGTGGTCGAGAACATGGCCAACGAGATCATCCTGCAGAACAGCCCGGTGAAAACCCGGCTGATGGCCGTCGACGACGCCATTGCAGAGGGCGCCATGGCGCTGTTCGGCGAGAAATATGGTGATGAGGTGCGGGTGGTGTCGATGGGCACGGCCACGCATGGCGACAAGGCCAACCGGCCCTATTCGGTCGAATTGTGCGGTGGCACCCATGTGGCGTCGACCGGTGATATCGGCCTGGTGCGGGTGCTGTCCGACAGCGCGGTCAGCTCCGGGGTGCGCCGTATCGAGGCCTTGACCGGGGATGCTGCGCGGCGGCATCTGGCCGAGCAGGACGAAAAACTCAAGCAGGTGGCAGCGCTGCTCAAGGTGCAGCCGGGCGATGTCGCTGCGCGCGTCGAGGCGCTGATGGACGAGCGCAAGAAGCTCGAACGCGAATTGATGGAAACGCGCAAGAAGCTGGCGCTCGGCGGCAGCGGTGCCGGTGGCGATGAAAGCCGCGACATCGGCGGCGTCAAATTCCTCGGCAAGGTGGTCACCGGCGTGATGCCGAAGGATCTCAAGGGCCTGGTCGATGCGGCCAAGACCTCGCTCGGCTCGGGCGTTGCGGCCTTTGTTGCCGTCAGCGACGACGGCAAGGCCAGTGTCGTGGTCGGGGTCACCGAAGATCTGACGTCGCGGCTGTCGGCGGTGGATCTGGTGCGGGCTGCGTCGGAGGCGATTGGCGGCAAGGGCGGCGGCGGACGGCCTGACATGGCCCAGGCCGGCGGCCCGGACGGTGTCAATGCCGATGCGGCGATCGACGCGGTGGCTGCGGCCATCAGCTGACAGTGACGGCAGACGCCCTGCGTCAGGCGCAGGGCGCTTCCAAGTCCTATGCATGAGGTCATGGCCGGGACGCGCGATTCTCTTGAAGCCGATTGTGTCTTCGAAGGCTTGGGTGTCTTGCCGGCACGACAACAGACCGGTTCGGTCGGGTTACCCGGCGGTCTGGCCTGTGGATGCATGCTGCAGCCGGCGTTACGCCGGTGTGGAATTGTCCTGCATGTCGTCCTGGTAGACGCTGGTCCTGTTGCGGCCATCATTCTTCGAGCCATACAGGGCGAGATCCGCCTTGATGTAGAGATCTTCCAGCGACAGGGACTGGCCGGCCATGCACAGTCCCAGCGAAATCGTGATCTTGCTGCCCTCAGTGGCGCCGGGTTGATGGGTGAAAGAGGTGCTTTCGACCGCACGCCGCGCCAGCTCGGCAATGTCAAAGGCATCGTCGGGACTGGTCACCTGGACGATGATGCCGAATTCCTCACCGCCTGTGCGGGCGGAAAAGGCGGCCTTCGGCAGGCTGCCGCGAATGGCCTCAGCGACGCTTTTGAGAATGCGGTCGCCGACGAGATGGCCGAAGCGGTCATTGAACGACTTGAAATGATCGATGTCGGTGAGAATGAGCGCGGTCCCGGCGAGGTTCTTCGGATCGCTGAAGATCTGCGTCATCCGGGCATCGAAGGCGCGACGATTGGCCAGACCGGTCAGCGAGTCGGTATTGGCGATCTGCTTGTAGGTGTTGAGCTCGTTGAGCATGCGGGTGAGCACGTCTGCTTCCGATGTCGGCCTCGCTGCCTGGCTGCCGGCTGCGGCCGCCGGGGCGGCGTTTCCGGTTCCGGGCGCAAGCAGCGGTGCCGCCGGTTTGGCGCCCTTGGGCGGGATGGTGCGGACATTGGAATCCGAAAGCGCCTGAAAGCCGACCCTGTCGACCACGATGTGCCAATTGGCTGTTCTCGGGATGGCGAGACGGGCCGGCGACTTTTCAGTCCGCCCGCCTATGAACTGGAAGGTCTTGCCTTCGCTGTAGAGCAGGAAATTGGCGTGATCCATCAGGCGGACATTGTTGACGCAGGACAACACGACCTCGACGACGGTGCCTGCCGCCTGTTTGCCCAAATGATAACATTTGTAGCGTGGGGACAATCCCAAAACAAAACCCTCGCCAATCTTCTGCGGCAAGTGATGCCAGTCGCCGGTTAAGGCTTTGTTGATTGGCGTCATTTTCGCCTGGTATTTGAACGGATTCGCCGAATTTTACGGCAAATGCGGCCCATGCTTCGATCCTGCAGGGGGCTGGCCGGGTCAAAAAAGGCCGCGCGGCAACCGGCCACTGGTCGTGAAAAGGGGCGTTTCCCGGTCAGGATTCGTGCATCAGGGCCTCTGCGCGTTGCCACCAGTCCCACAGCCGCGGCGCGTCTCGGGAAAGCCGGTCGCCGGCGGCGCTGTCGAGGACATAATCCATTGTGGCGGCCAGATAGGCATCGGCCAGCGAGGGCGTGCTGCCGCAGATCCAGGGGGCGCCGGCAAGATCCTCCAGCACGGAGAGAACCTTGCGGCCCTCGGCGATCGTCTCCGGCTCCGGCTCGCGGCCTTCCGATCTGGGGACATGAAGCCCCCAGACCAGGACCGGATAGACGGCGGTGTCGACGACCGAGATGATCTGGTTCATGCGGGCGCGGCCGGCCGGCTCGGCCGGCTCAAGCGGCGGACCGTCAAAGGCCTGGTCGATATAGCGGGTGATGGCCAGCGTCTCGAACAGTGTCAGATCGCCGTGGCGCAGGACCGGGATCTTGCCGAAGGGATGACCGGCAAGGCGGGCCTTTCCGGTTCCGCCCTCGGCAAAGACATCCAGCGGCTCGAAGCGGAAGCGGACGCCCTTGAGATCAAGCGCGATCCGGGCAATGCGGGTGTAGACGCTGTAATCGGCGCCGGTCAGCGTCACAGAGGGGATTTCGCGGGCGGCTGTCATGATGGCCTTGTCCGGTTGGGTCGTTTCTGCAGCTTGCGGACCGCCTTGAGCAGCCGCCAGCCGAGGAAGGCTGCCAGCGTCAGCATGACCAGCGCCATCGACAGGTTGCCGAGAATGCCGGCCAGCATTTCGATGTTGGAGCCGAAGGTGAAGCCCAGACCGATATAGATGCAGACCCACAGGCATTCCCCGGCCAGGGCGGACAGGCTGAAGGCCGGCCAGGGCAGGCCGATGACGCCGCTGGCGATGTTGAAGGCGGGCCCGAGCGGGGTGAGCAGCCAGCGGCTGAAGAAGACGCCGCTGATCCCCCATTTGGCCATGCGCGGTTCGGCCGCCTGCGCTTTGCGGGCGAGGCCGCCAAGAAATCCGCGTCGGTCGCCGGCGGAGCGGATCACGAAGCGTCCCGCCAGAAAGCCCGCCTGATCACCAAGGGTTGCGCCGGTCAGCGCCCAGGCAAAGGCTGTGAACAGATCGGCATCGTCATTGGCGGCAAGCGCGCCGATGGTCAGCAGCGCCAGCGAGGTGGGCAGCGGTACGCCGAACTGGCCGATGGCAAGCAGGAACGCGGCTGCAGGCACGCCGTACAGCGCCAGATAATCGAGCACTTGCCCGGTCATGGCTGGCCGGAGGTGTCGGGAATGTCGGGATCCGGCAGCTCGCTGTTGGCCACGCCACGGGCTGCGCGGTCGGCCTCGATCGCCTCGATGATCGATGTCGCCAGCGTGTTGAGCGGCAGGCCCTGGTCACGGGCCATGCGGATCAGCGGCCGCCGGTCCGGACCTGCCTCGGCAAGGCCCGCGGCGGCGTGGACGATTTTCGGATCCACCCGGTAGGAGCGGGCGACATAGCGGATGGTCATCCAGCCTTCGATCGGCTCATCGGCATGGTTCTGCCAATAGACAAAAAAAACGCCGGCGCGGATGATGAACACCAGCGCCAGCGTCAATGTGATCAGAAAGGACAATGTCAGCCACCGGTTGTGCCGCCACAGCTTCTTGAGCGTGACGACAGGTCCGGCGGCCATCAATCAGCCCATGGCCTTCTGAAGGTTCTCGTCGATCTTGTCGAGGAAACCGGTGGTCGACAGCCAGGGCTGATCGGGACCGATGAGCAGCGCCAGATCCTTGGTCATGAAGCCCGATTCCACGGTCTGGATGCAGACCTGCTCCAGCGTATCGGCGAATTTTGCCAGTTCGGCATTGTCGTCGAGTTTGGCGCGGTGGGCGAGACCACGGGTCCAGGCGAAGATCGAGGCGATCGAGTTGGTCGAGGTTTCCTCGCCCTTCTGGTGCTGGCGGTAGTGACGGGTGACGGTGCCGTGGGCGGCTTCGGCTTCCACGGTCTTGCCGTCCGGGGTCATCAGCACCGAGGTCATCAGGCCGAGCGAGCCAAAACCCTGGGCGACGATGTCGGACTGGACGTCGCCATCATAGTTCTTGCAGGCCCAGACATAGCCGCCGGACCATTTCAGCGCGGAAGCGACCATGTCGTCGATCAGGCGGTGCTCGTACCAGATCTTGGCTTCCTCGTATTTGTCCTTGAACTCGGCATCGAAGATTTCCTGGAACAGGTCCTTGAAGCGGCCGTCATAGGTCTTGAGAATGGTGTTCTTGGTCGACAGGTAGCACGGCACGCCGCGCAGCAGCGCGTAATTGAGCGAGGCGCGGGCGAAATCCCGGATCGAATCATCAAGGTTGTACATCGCCATGGCCACGCCTGCGGACGGCGCGTCGAACACATCGTGCTCGATGGTTTCGCCGTCATCGCCGACGAACTTGATCGACAGCTTGCCCTTGCCGGGGAACTTGAAATCGGTTGCGCGGTACTGGTCGCCGAAGGCGTGACGACCAACGATGATCGGCTTGGTCCAGCCGGGAACCAGACGCGGCACGTTCTTCATGATGATCGGCTCGCGAAAGATCACGCCGCCGAGAATGTTGCGGATGGTGCCGTTGGGCGAACGCCACATCTTCTTCAGGCCGAATTCCTCGACGCGGGCTTCGTCCGGCGTGATGGTGGCGCACTTGATGCCGACGCCGTGCTTCTTGATGGCGTTGGCGGCATCAATGGTCACCTGGTCGTCGGTCTCGTCGCGGTATTCCACCGACAGGTCGTAATAATCGATCTTCAGATCAAGATAGGGCAGGATCAGCTTTTCCTTGATGAACTGCCAGATGATGCGTGTCATCTCGTCGCCGTCGAGATCGACGACCGGGTTTGCTACCTTGATCTTTGCCATGCTTGATTGACCTTTTGAGGGGGTTGTCGGGGGAGGCGGATGCCGCCCGTTCAGTTGGCGCATCTCATAACAAAAGCCGCGCACGCGCACAACATGCTGACAGCCTGTCGGAGCAGGTTCGCAACGAAGGTAGAAGATTTTGCCTTGCGGGACTGCGCGGTCTATTGGGCGGGCAGGGCGGTTTCGCGGTGCCGGGCTGATGCCGGGCCGCGCTGCTTGTTTTCTCGCGCGAGAATTCGCGAAGCGTCGACATCTCTCAAGGCAATGGTCGTATCCACCGGCACGTCGCCGGACAGTTGAAGGGCGAGATAGCGGCCGCAGCAGACCCGCAGGAAGGACGCGAAGTTGTCGAGATCATGGCCTTCATCGAGGCTTTCGCGGTAAAGCCGCTGCAGCAAATGGCTGACGGTCAGCTGGTCGCGGGCGCCGATCTGTTCCAGCACAGACCAGAAAAACGCCTCGAGTCTGACACTTGTGGCCATGCCTTCGAGCCGCAGCGAGCGGGTTTCGTTCTCCCACAAGGCCGGATCTGCTCCGACGAACAATTGGCACATGGCCACTCCTCCCCAGTTTGGACGGGACCGGAATGCGCCGGCCCCGGTCCGGTTATTGTGCCGCGACCTGCGCCTGCGGCGTCACGGAATGCTCGATCCGCGTCCCGAGAACCTCAAGAAACTGGCCGATCCAGGCTGGATGAGCAGGCCATGCGGGCGCACTGACCAGATTACCATCGGTCACCGCGGCATCAATGGCAATATCGGCATAGACTCCGCCGGCCAGTTCCACATCCGGGCGGCAGGCGGGGTAGGCCGAGCAGGTACGGCCTTCCAGCACCCGCGCGGCGGCAAGCAATTGCGCGCCGTGGCAGACTGCTGCGACCGGCTTGTCTGCGTCAAAGAAGTGGCGGACCATGGCGACGACTCTGGCATTGAGCCGCAGATATTCCGGGCCGCGGCCGCCGGGAATGACCAGCGCGTCATAGTCTTCCGCCCGGATATCGGCGAAGCTGGCATTGAGCGCGAAATTGTGGCCGCGTTTTTCCGAATAGGTCTGGTCGCCTTCAAAATCATGGATCGAAGTGGCGATGGTGTCGCCGGCCTTCTTGTCCGGGCAGACCGCATGCACGGTGTGTCCGACTGCCAGCAGCGCCTGGAACGGCACCATGGTTTCGTAATCCTCGCAGTAATCTCCGCAAATCATCAGAATTTTCTGTCCGCTCATCTTCAACCTCCCGTAAATGATGGATGCGCAAAAGTGCCACGTTCGAGGGGCGGACGGGTATTAGCCGGTTACTACACAGGGAAGCGGTGATTCGGATTGACAAGGTGTAGATACACGGTACTTTGCGCGCATGACCTATGATGTCTCCGATTGCCTGCTGCTCAACACGGTGATGGCCGCGCGCGCCATGACCCGGCGCTATGATGCGCGGTTGCAGCGTTTCGGCGTTTCGGTGGTGCAGTTTTCGGTGCTGATGGTGCTCAGGCAGGAGCGTGACGAGCCGGTAAGCCACATGGCCGAGCGGATCGCCATGGATCGCACCACGCTGATTCGCAATCTCGAGCTTCTTATGCGCAAGGGGCTGGTCTCTGCCGCGCCGGCAAAAAGGGGCAATGGCCGCAGCTTCAAGCTGACGGCGGAGGGCAAGCGGCTGGTCGAGGAACTGGTGCCTCACTGGCAGGCGGCGCAGGCAGAGGTGCGCGGCCTGCTGGACAGACCGCAGCTGGAGCATCTGCTCCCGGCGCTAAGGGCGCTGACGGCAGGCTGAAGAGCCTTGCTGTGGCGGCCATTTTTTGACCCTAATAGTGTAAGTACACTAGTGTAATAGCAATGGAAGGCAGTTGATATGAATTTGGATCCGATCGTGGTGACGGGAATGGGTGTCGTCAGCCCGCTGGGTGTGGGCGTGGAAACAAGCTGGTCGCGGCTGCTTGCGGGCAGGAGCGGCGTGGTCGCCAACACCCGCTTCGATGTCAGCGCCTATGGCAGCACCATTGCCGGCCTGGTCCCGTCGAAAGACGAGGATGCGGAGGGGTTTGATCCGCGTGACTGGATCGATGCCAAGGACATCAAGAAGATGGACTGGTTCATCCAGTACGGGCTGGCGGCAGCCACGCAGGCTCTGGCCCAGGCGGGCTGGAAGCCTGATACCGAAGCAGATCGTGATGCGACCGCGACGATCATCGGCACCGGCGTTGGCGGGTCGCCGCTGATGGCACAGACTGCGCAGACCATCGCGGAAAAAGGACCCAGGCGGCTGTCGCCCTTTACCGTGCCTGCGTTTCTGCCCAATCTGGCGGCAGGCTGGATCTCGATCCGGGAGAGTTTTACCGGCCCCATCGGTGCGCCGGTGACGGCGTGCGCGGCCTCGGCGCAGGCGATCGGAGACGGCATGCGGCTGATCCAGACCGGAGAGGCCGAGGTGGTGGTCTGCGGCGGGGCGGAAGGCTCGGTCGATCCGATCTCGATCGGCGGCTTTGCGGCGGCCCGCGCTCTGTGCACGGCCTATAATGACGACCCGGCCAGGGCCTCGCGGCCGTTCGATCAGTCACGCGCCGGCTTCGTGCTGTCGGAAGGGGCTGCCGTGCTGGTGATCGAGCGGCTGAGCCACGCCATCGCGCGCGGCGCCACGCCGCTGGCGATCCTGTCGGGCTACGGCACATCGGCTGACGCCTATCATTTGACGGCGGGACACCCCGAGGGCATCGGCGCGCAAAAGGCGATGCACAACGCGCTGAAGATGGCCGGTCTCACGCCCGCCGACATTGACTACATCAATGCCCACTCGACCTCGACCGGGGTGGGCGATGCGGCAGAGATTGCCGCCATCAGCCATGTCTTTGCGGGCAGGGGGCAGGATCTCGCGGTCTCGGCCACCAAATCCTCCACCGGGCATTTGCTCGGGGCAGCGGGCGCCATCGAGGCAGTGTTTTCCATTCTGGCGCTGCGGGACGGCATCATGCCGGCTACGATCAATCTGGATCAGCCGGATGAGGCTGCTGCGCGGTTTGACCTGGTGGCGAACACACCGTGCGAGAAGAAGCTCAAGCACGTCCTCTCCAATGCCTTCGGCTTTGGCGGGGTCAACGCGTCGCTGGTGGTCAGCGCTCTGGAATAACGCCTTGTCTTGATTGTGCGCCAAGGCGGCAGTAGTGGTGTCGGCCTGACAGAAGCGGGGTCGCCTTGGCTGATACAACAACTCCACTTGAAACCGCGCGATTGCGGCTGCGCCCGTTCACGGTCGCGGATGTCGATGCCGTGTACGCCTATCACCGTCTTGAGGAGGTTGCCCGTTACCAGTACTGGCAGCCGCGTTCGCGTGACGAGGTGGCGGCGGAAGTGGCGAAGTGGCTTGAGCACGAGGCAGCAGCGCAAGCGCCAGACGTCATCACATTTGCGGTCACGCTAAACGACAGTGGGGCGCTGATCGGCGACATGGTGCTTTTGTTCCGGGACGTTGCCGCGCGGCAGGGGGAGATCGGGTTCACCTTCAACCCTGCCCATGCTGGTCAGGGATATGCCACGGAGGCGGCGCATGCCGTGCTGGATTTCGGCTTCGGGCAGTCCGGCCTGCACCGGATTTTCGGACGCTGTGACGCCCGCAACACGCCGTCCTGGCGGCTGATGGAGCGGCTTGGCATGCGCCGGGAAGCGCATTTTCGGGAACATGCGGTGTTCAAGGGCGGGTGGGACGAGGAATTCTATTACGCCATGTTGTCGAGAGAATGGGCGGATCTGCGCCGGGGAGCGAACTAATGGCCGGAACCGACCGAAATCGCGAGCTGATCACCGGCGGACCGGCGATCATCCTGGTGGAGCCGCAACTGGGCGAGAATATCGGCATGGTGGCGCGCGCCATGGCCAATTTCGGCCTGTCCAATCTGCGCATCGTCAATCCGCGCGACGGCTGGCCCAATGACAAGGCGGTCAGTGCTGCGGCCAAGGCTGATCATGTGATATCGGGCGCTGTGGTCTACGAGACGCTGGAAGCAGCCGTTGCGGACCTCAATTTCGTCTATGCCACCACGGCGCGGCCGCGCGACGGGCACAAGCCGGTGCGCGGCCCGGTGGCAGCCGGCGAAATCTTGCGCGGACGCGAGAGCGCGGGCGAAAGGACCGGTATCCTGTTCGGGCGCGAGCGCATCGGGTTGCGCAACTGGGAAGTGGGGCTTGCCGACGAGATCGTCACTTTCCCGGTCAATCCGGCCTACGCGTCGCTGAATATCGCTCAGGCCGTGCTGCTGATGTCGTACGAATGGATGAAATCGGGGCTGTCGCACCCGCATGAGACGGCTTTCGCCAAGGCCGAGGTGGAGCCGGCGGAAAAAGCCGACCTGCACGGCTTGTTTGCCCAGATCGAGGAGGGGCTCGATGCGCGCGGCTATTTCCGCTCCGAGACCAAGCGGATGAAGGCCGTCGACAATTTGCGCGCGGTGCTGACCCGGCCGGGGTTCTCGACCGACGAAATTGCCGTGCTGCGCGGTCTTTTTGCCTCATTTGACAAGTTTAGTCGCTCCGGCCAGCGCAAGGCCGCTGAGGCGGGGGACGAGGAATGAGCGATCAGCCGGTTTTGGTGTTTGACAGCGGCATTGGCGGGCTGAGCGTGCTGCGCGAGGCGCGGGTGATCATGCCGGGCCGCCGCTTCGTCTATGTCGCCGATGATGCCGGCTTTCCCTATGGCGCCTGGGAAGAAGAGGCGCTTCGGGACCGCATCGTTGCGATTTTTTCCGGGCTGATCGAGCGCCACAATCCTGCGCTGGCGCTGATTGCCTGCAACACCGCCTCGACCATCGTCATGCCGGCCTTGCGCGCCGCCTATCCGGATCTGCCCTTTGTCGGCACGGTGCCGGCGATCAAGCCCGCCGCCGAACGCACCCGCTCGGGTCTTGTCTCTGTGCTGGCGACGCCTGGCACGGTGAAGCGGCAATATACCCGCGACCTGATCCGCGACTATGCCGACAAGGTGCATGTGCGGCTGGTGGGCTCGCAACATCTCGCCAGCCTGGCTGAAACCTATATGCGCAAGGGCTTTGTCGACGAGGCGGCGGTGAAGGCGGAGATTGATCCGTGCTTTGTCGAGAAGGACGGGCGCCAGACCGATATCGTGGTGCTCGCCTGCACGCATTTTCCGTTTCTGGTCAACCGCATGCGCAAGATGGCGCCGTGGCCGGTGGACTGGATCGATCCGGCGGAAGCCATTGCCCGCCGCGCGCTGGCGATTGTCGAGACGCTGCCCGGCGGCGACGCGCTGCCCGATGCCCGCGACAGCGTGGTCTTCACCTCGAACGCGCCCGATTACAGTGCCCAGCGGCTGATGCACGGCTTTGGCCTGAGCCAGGACATGCGATAGGATTTTGGTCATGCCCGGATCAACGCCATCCCTTGTTGAATCCCTGAGCATCCGTCCGGCCCGGCCCGGCGATGTTGCTGAACTGGTGGAGCTGCTCAACCGGATCATTGAGCTTGGCGGCACGACGGCGATTGAGGAACCGCTGACGGAAGCCGACTTCGCGCTCTGGTTCCTGTCCGGGCCCGACTGCGTCGCCTGTCATGTCGCGGTGATGCCGGATGTGCGCATCGCCGGTTTCCAGGCGCTGGCGAAACCCGGCCATCTGCCTGACGGCTGGGTCGATGTCGCGACCTTCACCCGTAGGCCAAGGGTTCCTGGCGTCGGATCGGCGCTGTTTCCGGTGACGCGCGATCATGCCCGGTCTGCCGGGTTCACGACGATCAACGCCACCATTCGCGCCGACAATACCGGCGGGTTGGCCTATTATGGCAAGCTCGGGTTTGTCGATTACAGCGTTGCCCAAGGTGTGCCCTTGCGCGATGGCACGCCAGTGGACCGCATCTCAAGGCGTTATGCCTTGGGCTGAGTCACCAGCGTTTCGGCCGTGATCCCGAACTGCTCCTGAAAGCCGCGTTCGCCATCGCGGGTGATGGTCAGAGAGCGGCTGGAATTGGCCGGGCGGACCCAGTGCAGCTCGAGCGAGCGAGCAAGCAGCGATGCACCGAGCCGGCCACCCAGATGCATGCGCCGTTCACTCCAGTCGAGGCATGTGCGGCAAAGCGGCCGCGCAGATTTAGGCCCGTCGTCGAGATCGATGCCGAAATCGGCAAAGAACCGCCGGCCTTCATCGGTGATCATGCCGGAGCGGTCTTCCACCACGATCAGATCCCGGGCAGTGAGCGCATCGGTGATGGCCACGGCCAGACGCCCGGCCATGTGGTCGTAGCAGGTGCGTGCCTGGCGCATTGCGGCATCTTTCGGCCCGGTGGGCCGGTGGCGTTTGGGGCCGCTGGCGGCAAGATTTGAAAGGCCTTCCAGCGCTTCGGCCACGGCGGGCGAGGCCAAGCGGTAATAGCGGTGGCGGCCCTGTCGCTCGAGCGTGATCAGCTGGCCATCGAGCAGTTTGGCCAGATGCCCGCTGGCGGTGGGGGCGCTGACGCCGGCATGATGGCCGAGCTCGGTGGCCGTCAGCGCCTTGCCGTTCATCAGTGCAAACAGGATGTTGGCGCGCGCCGCATCGCCGATCATGGCGGCCACTGCGGAGATGGATTGTCCCGAAACAAGATTGTTCATGGCATCAGACTAGTCCGAATGACGTGGCGCTGTCATCCGCGATCGCTTCGGCGCCGGCCGAAGCATCAGGCCGGCGAAGCGGCCTATTGAAGAGCTCCCCATCAACCGGAGAGCAGCCATGACTTTCACCGCCAATCCCCGCAGGTCAGAGATCAGCCTGCCGGCGCGCCAGGCAAGATGGCCGGCTTTTCCGGACCTGCTGCAGATGGTGCTGGTCACCTGGCCCGAGCGCCGCCGGCAGAGACGTCATCTGGGCGAGCTTGCAGATCATCATCTGCGCGATATCGGGCTGACCCGCAGCCAGGCGCGGCAGGAGATGAAGCGATGGTTCTTTGATTAGCGCGGCTGATGGTGCGACATTGTGCTCGGCAGGCAGAGGCTCGAAATCCTGTGTATTTCGCCGATGGCGGGACGCGGGCGCGCAATTGTCTGCTAGGTAGACCGGTAAGTGGTTGCCTAAGAGAATCGGTTGCGTGCCGCGTTCAGTAAACGGAGTTGAGCCAAAGTGCAGGTCGGAATTGACATGGGGAGTTTGACGGGCGGACAGCCGGCCAAGCTCGACATTGAGGAATTGCTGGCGACCCGTCTTCTGGTGCAGGGCAATTCCGGGTCCGGCAAGTCGCATCTGCTCAGGCGCCTGCTGGAGCAGTCGGCGCAATGGGTGCAGCAGGTGATCATCGATCCCGAGGGTGACTTCGTCACGCTTTCCGACAAGTACGGCCACCTGGTGGTAGAAGGTGAGCGCAGCGAAGCGGAACTCGCCGGCATCGCCAGCCGCATCAGGCGGCACCGCGTGTCCTGCGTGCTGTCGCTGGAGGGGCTGGATGTCGAGCAGCAGATGCGCGCGGCAGCCGTGTTTTTGAACGCCATGTTCGATGCCGAGCACGAGTTCTGGTATCCGGTGCTGGTGGTGGTCGACGAGGCGCAATTGTTTGCGCCCGCCGTCGGCGGCGACGTCTCCGAAGACGCGCGCAAGATGTCGCTCGGCGCCATGACCAATCTGATGTGCCGCGGCCGCAAGCGCGGACTCGCCGGCGTCATTGCCACGCAGCGGCTGGCGAAACTGGCCAAGAATGTCGCCGCGGAAGCCTCCAATTTTTTGATGGGCCGGACATTTCTCGATATCGACATGGCCCGCGCCGCCGATCTTCTGGGCATGGACCGGCGCCAGGCCGAGATGTTCCGCGATCTGCAACGTGGCAATTTTGTTGGGCTCGGACCGGCGCTGTCGCGGCGGCCGCTGCCGATCGCCATCGGCGAGGTGGAGACCCAGGCGCGTTCATCGAGCCCGAAGCTGATGCCGATGCCCGACGCGGTGGCCGATGTCGAGGACCTGATCTTCACGCCTGATCCGGAGGAGTTCACCCAGCAGCTCGCCCGCCGGTCCCGGCCGGCGCCACGGCCGACCACCGATATCCTGGCCGAACTGTCGCGCGCCACGCCGCTCAGCGATGCGCCGCTGTCGCGCCCCGGCAAGGACAATGCCGCGCCGGAAATCGATTCGGGCGAGCGCGAGCAGCGCATCAACCGGGTTCTGGACGAAATTCTCAGCGATCCGCAATCGGGCTACCGCACCGACGCGGCATTGTACCAGGATTTCATGGTGCGGCTGAGGATGGGCCGGGTGTCGGGACCGCCGATGCCGCTTCATGCCTTCCGCCGCCGCGTCGCCATTGCCCGCTCCGGCGTCGATGCCGAGACGGCCGAGTCCGAGGCCTGGGCGACCGCGCTGTCGCTGTCGGCCAAGGTGTCGGAAGATCTACAGGGCGTGTTCCTGATGCTGGCCAATGCCGCGATCAAGGCCGACCCGTGCCCCTCCGACGCCCGCATCGCGCGCGCCTACGGCACCCATTCCGCCCGCCGCGCCCGGCGTTTGCTGGGCTATTTCGAAGAGCAGGAACTGATCATCGTCCATGCCGATTTTTCCGGCAAACGCATTGTCGGCATTCCCGACCTGCAGGCCGAGACAGCACCTGGGGCCGCGGATGCGGCGGACGAGGATGCCGGGAGCGCCGAGGCGGCAGAGTGAGAGCTCAGTAAGCCGCCATGGTTGCAGCAGTCTTTGCCACGCTCGTCCGCTTCACCTCACGACGAGAGCCGGAGCTTGACCACGCCCTTCTTGATCGTGTCGAAGATCGGGGCGAGCTGCTGGCGGGACGGCGCGTCGAAGTAATGGGCCTTGGTGGTGGCGCAGTTTTCCAGCAATGTCCCTGTGCTGACATCGGGCTCCTCGAGCCGGATCGTGTAGATCTCGATGCCGTCCTTCTTGGCATTGGTGCAGGCGGTGAGGGTTTTCTTGTCCAGGGCGCTATTGGTCTGGCCGCTGGTCGCCGCAGTGAGGTTGTCCAGGCGCCCGTCGACCAGATAGCCCATGCTGGTGTAGCCTGAGCCCAGATCATTGTTGAGATTGCCGAAGGAATTCTGGCCGTCGGTCAGGAAGATCATGATCTTCTCGACAGAGCTGTCGCTTTCGCTCGCGCCGCCCGAGAAGGGTTCGCGGCTCGAAAGCACGCGCCAGCCCCACATGACGCCCTCGAGCATGTTGGTGGAGCCATTGGCCTCGAGTTTCTTGACCGTGTTCTTGATGTCCTGGAACTTCGTGGTCAGCGGCACCAGCGGTTCGACCTCGCAGCCGAAACCCGGACCCTTGGGGTCGTGCTTGTTGGAATAGAAGCTTGAGGCCGAATAGTCGGTCTTGGGCTTTTTCCAGAGCAGCGTCTGCAAAATGGCATCAATGACGTTTTTCGGCGTTACATATTTGCCGGTCTGGCCATAACGGCTGAGCTGCTTTTCCTTGTCGGTCTCCGTGGCGTTCTTGCCCTTGATCGGGGTGCCGCCGTCGGGAAGATAGGAATTGGGATATTTCCAGGCGTTGTCGGGTTCGTCGACCGCAAATGACGGCGTGAACAGCGAATTGACGTCGGTCAGGTTCGGTTCGGTGTCGTCGACATCATGCTGAATCTTGCCCTTGGGTATCCGCGTTTCCACACAGCCGGGCCATTTGATCTTCAGCTGCTTGTAGAGCGCGAAGCGGCTGAAATTCGAGGGCAGGTCGGATTGGGGGATCGGCGCCTTGGCGTCCTGATCCAGCCAGTCCGCTCCATCCTTGACGACCAGGCCGAGGCCGTTGATGGTCGGCCCGTATTCAGGCCCGACATTGACAAAGCCTGCGTAGGGAACCAGCGAAAACTTGATCTGGTCCTTGTCGAGACCGAGGTCCGCCATGCCGTCGACCAGGCCGATCACGGCGTTCTGCAAGGATGTGAGCTTTCCGCCCTCCATCGAGCCGGTGGTGTCGAGCACCAGCGCGATTTCATAATTGGTATAGGCGAAGGTCGCTGCGGAGGTGACGCGGACCGGCGCCGACTTCTTTCCCATGACGCCACCGAACACAAGCGGCTTTTCAATGCTTGCATTGACGTTTGCGGTGCCGTCATTCATCACCACCGACACCTGTGCCGTGGTGAAATTGTAGTTGGCGGCGATGATCTGGCGTGCGATTTCCACGGCCTGCGCCTGGGTGATCTTGCCTTCGCGGGCAACGGCCAGGGCTGCCGCATCGGTGGCGTTCTGCAAGCCGCTTTTCTCGACGCTGAGGCCGACATAATCGATGGCAAGACCGCTGGCCAGCATGACCGGAACGGCGAGGATGCCGAAGACGAGACCGAAATTCCCGGATGTTTCATGAAGAAACTGTTTGGTTCTGCGCATGGTCGGCTCCCCCTGTCGGCATTTTCGAGGCCATCATCGATCCATGGGTGTTGAAAGCGGTCTGATGGATCCAGAAATGATTTTCCCGGGGCCAATTGTATGACTTAAGGTTAAAAAAACAGTTGCGGAATTTGGGACACATCTAACAGATATGATGTTTTGATGCAGGACCGTCTGCAGGCGCAGTAATCGCCACTGCTTTACCGCGTCGAAGGTGCCGACCGGACGGGACGCAAGCAGGGCAGGCGAGGTCGCGGATCGAGGGCCGCGACTTCGACAACAGGGGGTGCAAGCTGTTGCCTGGCGGTCGGGCTAGGCCCGCTCTTCCCAGACCTTGACCAGTTCGACGATGGTTTCCACTGACTTCTCCATGTCCTGAACGCTGATCCATTCCAGCGGCGAGTGATAGGAATGGCCGCCGGTATAGATGTTGGGGCAGGGCAGGCCCATGAAGGAGAGGCGGGAGCCGTCGGTGCCGCCGCGGATCGAACTGGTGACCGGTTCAAGGCCTGCGCGGCGGACGGCTTCGGTGAGATTGCCGACGATCTCGGGGTTGCGGTCGAGCACTTCCTTCATGTTGCGGTACTGTTCGGTGACGGTGAAGCGCATGGTCGAGCCCGGATAACCGGCCATGACCCCATCAGCAATCTGCCTGAGCAGGGCTTCCTTTTCGGTGAGGCCCTCATTGACGAAATCACGGATGATGAATTTCAGACTGGCCCTGTCCATCGAACCGCTGACATCGGTGGGATGGATAAACCCCTGGCGGCCGTCGGTGGTTTCCGGCGCAATCTCCCCGGGCAGGCGGGCGATGATGTCGCCGGCGATCTTGATGGCGTTTTCCATCACGCCCTTGGATGTGCCCGGGTGCTGGGCGACGCCGGTGATGTCGATCTCGACGCCGTCGGCGGAAAAGGTCTCGTTGTCGATCTCGCCAATGCGGCCGCCATCCATGGTGTAGGCGAAGGCGGCGCCGAGTTTTTCGATGTCGACCTTGTCGGCGCCTCGGCCGATTTCCTCGTCGGTGGTGAAGAGGATTTTTATCGTGCCGTGGCGGATCTCTGGATTGGCCAGAAGCGTGGCGGTGGCGGTCATGATTTCGGCGATGCCGGCCTTGTCATCGGCGCCGAGCAGCGTGGTGCCGTCGGTGGTGACGATGTCATGGCCGATCTGGTGGGTGAGATCGGGGTGCTCGCTGACCCTGATGATGCGGCTCACGTCGCCGGTGAGCTGGATGTCGCCGCCCTGGTAGTTCCGCACCAGGTTCGGCTTGACATTGGTGCCGGTGAAATCCGGCGCGGTGTCCATGTGGGAGCAGAAGCAGATCACCGGCACGTCCTTGCCGGTGTTGGACGGCAGCGTCGCATAGATATTGCCGTGCTCATCCATATGCGCATCGCTCAGGCCCAGCTCCTGCAGCTCGGCGACCAGCACCCGGCCGAGATCCTTCTGCTTCTCTGTCGAAGGCTGCGCGCGGGAATCCGGGTCCGACTGGGTATCGATGACGACGTAGCGGAGCAGGCGGTCTAAAACGGTGTCTGTCATATTGTGTGTCCTGTTCCTGTGTGCGGGGTGGTCATGCTATAGCGCTCCTTGAGGCTGGCGGAAATATCGCAAGCCTCGTCTGCGCCGGATTGTCCCACGCTTTGCGGCCCCAGCGATTGACTTCGCCGTGATTCCCCCTTAGAGACACCGCTGGCGCGAGGGTTCATTCCCTCGCGTTTTCTTACGTGTCCCGTGGACGGTTTGCACAAAGCGTGCGTCGACCGTCCTGTCAGGTCTCAAAAACAGGGGCCAGAGGAGGGCGCGTTTCCTTCAACCAGTTTGAGTACAAGCTGGTGCAACCGTTTGAAAGGAAATGCGATGAGCAAGCGCGAATCGTCAAAATACAAACTAGATCGCCGTATGGGCGAGAATATCTGGGGTCGTCCGAAGTCCCCGGTGAACCGTCGTGAATACGGCCCCGGCCAGCACGGACAGCGCCGCAAGAGCAAGCTCTCCGATTTCGGCATTCAGCTGCGCGCCAAGCAGAAGCTGAAGGGCTATTACGGCGATGTGTCGGAAAAGCAGTTCCGCAAGATCTACGACGAAGCCAACCGGATGAAGGGCGATACGCCTGAAAACCTGATCGGCCTGCTTGAGCAGCGTCTCGACGCCGTCGTCTACCGCGCCAAGTTCGTTGCAACGATCTTTGCAGCACGTCAGTTCGTCAATCACGGCCACGTCACGGTCAATGGCAAGCGCGTCAACATCGGTTCGTACCGTTGCAAGCCGGGCGATGTCGTTGCGGTCAAGGAAAAGTCCAAGCAGCTCGCCTTCGTCATCGAAGCGACGCAGCTGTCCGAGCGCGACGTTCCGGAATATATCGAAGTTGATCATCACAAGATGAGCGCAACCTTCGTGCGCGTGCCGAGCCTGAGCGATGTTCCTTACGCTGTCGTGATGGAACCGAACCTGGTCGTCGAATTCTATTCACGCTGATCCCTTTTTGTGGATCACGTCAGATCAGGCCGCCCTTCGGGGCGGCCTTTTTGTATCCGCCGTTTACCGCTGACCTTGCGCCCGGAGACAGACAATGACCGATTTGCAGGATGTTCTTGACGCCATCGCCGCCGAAATGGCCGAGGAGGCCGATCGGGGGATGGTGGCGCATTACATTCCCGAGCTCGCCAAGGTCGATGCCGCGCAATTCGCCATCTCCGTGGCGCTGCCGGATGGACGCGTGCTGTCGTCGGGTGACGCCGGCACCGGGTTTTCGATCCAGAGCGTGTCGAAGGTGTTCACCCTCGCGTTGGCGCTGGGCAAGCTTGGCGATTCTGTCTGGAGCAGCGTCGGGCGCGAGCCGTCGGGCAACCCGTTCAACTCGATCGTCCAGCTTGAGCAGGAAAAGGGACGGCCGCGCAATCCGTTCATCAATGCCGGCGCCATTGCGGTTGTCGATCTGATCATGGCCGGACACCAGCCCAAGGAAGCAATCGGCGAGATCATCCAGTTCATCCGTCACCTGGCCGATGATGATTCGATCCTGATCGACGAGCAGGTGGCGCGCTCGGAAACCGCCCATGGCGACCGCAATGCCTCGCTGGCGCATTTCATGCGCTCCTTCGGCAATATCGATCATCCGGTGGATCACGTTCTCGGCGTCTATTTCCATCAATGCGCCATCGTCATGAACTGCCGGCAACTGGCCCGGGCCGGGTTGTTCCTGGCGTGCCAGGGGCGTGATCCGGTGACCGGCGCGCAGGTCGTGTCGGAACAGCGGGCGCGGCGCATCAACGCCATCATGCTGATGTGCGGCCATTACGACGGATCGGGCGAATTCGCCTTCCGCGTCGGCCTTCCCGGCAAGAGCGGTGTCGGTGGCGGCATTCTGGCGATTGCGCCGGGCAAGGCCTCGATCGCGGTCTGGTCGCCGGGTCTCGACCGGGTCGGCAACTCCAAACTCGGCACGGCGGCACTCGAACAATTGGCCAGGCGGATGGAATGGTCTGTGTTCGGGGCTTGACTGGACCGGCCAAAGCCATCATCCCGTTGCCATGAGCGAAATCATCGACACTGTGGACATGCCGGACCTGGCAGCGGAGCTGACGCCGGAGGTGATGCCTGACCTGGTGGCAGGGTCCGGACCGTCGCTTTATACCGAGGCGCCCTCGAGCGTGTCGTTCAACAAGCTGCGCAAGCGGCTGATCCGCAATGTGCGCCAGGCGATCGAGGATTTTGCCATGGTCGCGGCGGACAGCGCGGGTTCGCCGCGTCCGCGCTGGCTGGTGGCGCTGTCGGGCGGCAAGGATTCCTACGGTCTGCTGGCATTGCTGATGGATCTGCAATGGCGCGGCATGCTGCCGGTCGACCTGATTGCCTGCAATCTCGACCAGGGCCAGCCGAATTTTCCCAAGCACATCCTGCCGGATTATCTCACGGCGCATAAGGTGCCGCACCGGATCGAATATCGCGACACCTATTCGGTGGTGACGTCAAAAGTGCCCGAGGGTGCTACCTATTGCGCGCTGTGTTCTCGGCTCAGGCGCGGCAATCTCTACCGCATCGCGCGGGAAGAGGGCTGCGAGGCGCTGGTGCTGGGCCATCACCGCGACGACATTCTGGAGACCTTCTTTCTCAATTTCTTTCACGGCGGGCGGCTGGCGGCGATGCCGCCGAAACTGCTCAATGATGATGGCGACGTGATGCTGCTCAGGCCGATGGCCTATTGCGCCGAAGAGGATCTCACGCGCTTTGCCGAAGCGCTGAAATTCCCGATCATCCCGTGCGATCTCTGCGGCTCGCAGGACGGGCTGCAGCGCAACGCCATGAAGGACATGATCGGCGATATCGAACGCCGCATGCCCGGGCGCAAGGATTCGATGATCCGGGCGCTGGCCAATACACGGCCTTCGCATCTTCTCGACCGGTCGCTGTTTGATTTCGCTTCACTTGCGGCAGTTCCGGGAAAGGCAGAGACATGACCACACTTGACCCGGCGGATATGGACTGGCTGGCGGCGCTGCTGATGGATGCAGGTGTCGAGGAAATCATGCCGCGGTTCCGCAATCTGGGGGATGGCGATGTGCAGCAGAAGACATCCGCCGCCGACCTGGTGACCGAAGCGGATGTGAATGCCGAACGGATGATCACGAAAGCCCTGCTGGAGCGTTTTCCCGAGTCGATCGTCATCGGCGAGGAAGCCGTGGCCGACAATCCGGGATTGCTCGACGGCTGGAGCAGGACAGACCGGCTGGCCTTCGTCATCGACCCGATCGACGGCACCTTCAATTTTGCCTCAGGTGTGGCCGCCTTCGGGGTGATGCTATCGGTGGTCAAGGACGGCGAGACCATTGCCGGGATCATTCATGATCCGGTCGGCCAAGACTGGATCATGGCGGAAAAGGGCGGCGGCGCGATCCTGCGACGGCTCGACGGACGCGAGAGCGCGCTCAGGGTGGCCGAGCCGGCCGGCGCGGTCAACCGGATGATCGGCTCTGCCTCGTGGCAGTTGATGCCGGAACCGGAACGCAGCATGGTGGCGCGCAATCAGGGCCAGTGCCTGGGCAGCGTGGCCTATCGCTGTGCGGCGCAGGAGTACCGGCTGGTTTGCAGCGGACATATCCATTTCGTGCTCTATCACAAGCTGATGCCCTGGGACCATCTTGCCGGGACGCTGCTCACCGAGGAGGCCGGCGGCCATGTCCGCCGCCTCGACGGCAGCCGCTATCTCCCCGAGCATCTTGGCGGCGGCGTACTGGCGGCCACCGATCCCGACAGCTGGAACATGGTGCGCGAGGCGCTGTGGCGCGCCTGAGGCTGACGGGCAACCCTCAGTCCGGCATGCCGACGCCGAACAGGCGGCCTTTTTCGGCAATCAGAACCATCAGCAGCGACAGGGCCGAGACCGCGGCATAGCCTGCGGCGAGCGGGAACACCGTGCCGTCATAGGCCTGGCCGATCAGCGCGCCGACGATGCCGCCCAGAACGGTCTGGGCAAAACCCAGTGTCGAGGACGCGGTGCCGGCGATGGCGCCGAGCGGTTCCATGGCGATGGAATTGAAGTTGGAGCCGACAAAGCCGAACAGCGGCATCATCAGGATCGAGATGCCGTAAAACAGCCAGAACGGCACAGGCCCCATGGCCGCCAGTCCCGCGAGCAGCGCCGCAAAGCCGAAATAGCCGATCAGGGCGCCATGGGAGAGCCGCCGCTGGCCGAAACGCCCGACCAGGCGCGAGTTGAGAAAGGCCGAGCCCGCCATGATGATGGCAACGGCGGCAAAGGCCAGGGGGAAATAGGTCCCGAGCTGGTAGATCTCGACATAGATCGGCTGCGCCACATTCAGAAAGCCGAACAGCGAGCCGAAAAAGAAGCTGGTCGCCAAAGTGTAGAACAGCGAAACGCGGTTGGACAGGACGATGGCAAAGGCCTGGCCGATGCTCCTGGCGGTCAGCGGCCTGCGGTTTTCCTCTTTCAGGGTCTCGGGCAGACGCTGCATGGCCCAGCCGCCGACCAGCAGCGACACCAGCGCCATGAACAGGAAGATGAGGTGCCAGTCGCCAAACAGGATCATCACCTGGCCGATCATCGGGGCGAAGACCGGCACCACCATGAACACCATCATCACCAGCGACATGGTCGAGGCCATGCCCCGGCCGGAATGGGTGTCGCGCACCACCGAGATGGCGATGACTCGGGTGGCGGCGGCGCCAATGCCCTGCAGGAAGCGGGCAACCAGCAGGAACTCGAAGCTCGGCGCGAAAGCTCCGGCAACGGCGCAGGTGGCGTAAAGAGCTATTCCGGCAAACAGCGGCGCGCGCCTGCCATAGCGGTCGGAGATCGGCCCGAAGAACAGCTGCGCCAGGCCGAAACCGATAATATAGGACAACAGCACAAACTGGATGCGGTTGGGATCGGTGATGCCGTAGCTGGCGCCGATATTGGGAAAGGCCGCCAGCATGATGTCGATCGCGACCGCATTGAGCGCCATCATCGAGGCGATGATGGCGATGAAATGCGGCCGGCTGATGCTCCCGATGGTCGCAGGTGGGCTTGCGGTGGCAGCTGTTGGTCCGCTCATGAGAAGGTTCATCCTATCGGAACCGGATGCGTATCGGCATCTGTTCATTGCAAAGCTGAACCCAGGCACCCTTCGCGGGGCAAGACTGCCGGAAGCCGATGCGGACTGGGACTCAGAAGGCTGGCCGTCGTGACCGGTGCCGACACTGTTCATAGCCGCGGCCCGGCCATCGGGCAAGCCTTGCAACAGCCATGGCAATCACTTGATTTTGACCACGCCGAGACGGCCTTGTTCCGCTTCGCCAAGACCACCTTACAGGCCGGTTTTGTGATGGCTGCACTATCGGGATACAGGCAAGGCGGCTACATTTGCAGACAGCATCGGTGTGAGGAGGGCGGCTCGGGAACCGGGCCCGCCGGAACAAAACGAGGAGAAAAACCGCGTGCAAGATATCGAACCCGTGCGCCTTGTCCTGATCGGGCTTGGCATGGCAACCCGGCCTCATCTCGAGGCCTTTACCGATCCGGCCTGTGGCGTGACGGTCGCCGGCGTCTACAACCGGAGCCGTGCCAAGGCCGAGGCCGTGGCCGAGCGCTATGGCCACCGGATATTCGACACGCTCGAAGAGATTGCGGACTGCCCGGAGGTCGAGGCGGTGATTGTCACCACTCCGCCCGACCAGCGGCGCGAGATCGTCGAGATGATGGCGCAGGCGGGCAAGCATATCCTGATGGAAAAGCCGGTGGAGCGCACATCAGCGGCAGCGCTGCAACTGGTGGAAAGCTGTGAACGGCACGGGGTGAAGCTGGGCATCGTGTTCCAGCACCGGTTTCGCGCCGGAGCGCAGCGGCTGGCCAGCCTGGTGGCCGACAAGGCCCTGGGGGAGATCGGACTGGTGCGGGTCGAGGTGCCGTGGTGGCGCGACCAAGCCTATTATGACGAGCCCGGGCGCGGCAGCTTTGCGCGCGATGGCGGCGGCGTGCTGATCAGCCAGGCCATCCACACGCTGGACCTGATGCTGAGCCTGACCGGGCCTGCCCGATCGGTTCAGGCGCTGTGCGCGACGACGCGGCTGCACGATATGGAAACCGAGGATTTCGCCACGGCCGGCGTCCGCTTTGAAAATGGCGCTGTCGGCTCGATTGTGGCGACGACCGCGACCTTTCCGGGCGCGTCGGAAACGATCACCCTGGACGGCACCCTGGGGACGGCAACGCTTGGCGCGGCGCGGTTGCAGGTCGCATGGCGCGACGGCCGCACCGAGGAGACCGGAGAGCTGTCGGGCACCGGGGGCGGGGCCGATCACATGGCGTTTCCGTGCGACTGGCACAAGGCGCTAATCGCCGATTTCGCCGCTGCAATCCGCAGCAACCGGCCGCCCTGCATCACCGGCCGCGAGGCGCTGAAGGTTCATGCGCTGATCGATGCCATGATCAGGTCCTCGGCGGAGGGCGCGGTGGCGCCGGTGGCTTCGATCGCGGACGCGCCATGAGCGGCACGCTCGATTTCGCGGTTCTGGGGCTTGATCACCGGCACGCCTATGGCATGTCGGAAGGCATGATTGCAGCCGGGGCCCGGATGTGTGGCTACTGGACCGATGGCGAACCGGTGCCTTTGCCTGGATTTCGCAGACGGTTTCCCGATGCGCCGCGGATAACCGAGCTGGACCGGATCCTCGAGGACGACAGCATAAGGCTGGTGCTGATCGCCTGCGCGCCCGAACACCGGGCCGAGGTGGCGATCAAAGCCATGCGATGCGGCAAGGATGTGATGGTCGACAAGCCGGGCTGCCTGACGCTTGCGGAGCTGGAGGCTGTCGAAACCGCTGTCAAGGAAACCGGGCGGATCTGGTCCATCAATTTTTCCGAACGGTTCGAGGTCCGGGCGACAACGGTCGCCACGGAACTCGTCCAGGCCGGCGTTATCGGCGAGGTGGTGCAGACCATGAGCCTGGCGCCGCACCGGCTGAACATCGCCACCCGGCTGGACTGGTTTTTCGAGCCGGCGCGCTATGGCGGCATTCTGGGCGATATCGGCACGCACCAGATCGACCAGTTCCTGCATTTCGCGGGGCGTGAGGGGGCGGATGTGGTGCATGCGGCGGTGGGCAATTTCGCCAATCCCGGCAAGCCGCAATTCGAGGATTTCGGCGAGATGGCGCTGGTCAATGCGCGCGCCCAAGGCTATGTGCGGCTTGACTGGTACACGCCGGACGCGCTGCCCAACTGGGGCGACGGGCGCCTGTTCATCCTCGGCACCGAGGGCAATATCGAGTTGCGCAAATATGTCGATGTGGCCGGACGCGAGGGGACGGATCATCTGTTCGTGGTCAACAGGACTCGCTGCGAGCACATCGATTGCAGCAGCGCGGACTTGCCCTATTTCAGCCAGTTGGCGGCCGATATCCGCGACCGGACCGAAACCGCCTGCAGCCAGAACCACACCTTCCAGGTCTGCCGCCTGGCGCTGAAAGCGCAGACCATGGCGGTGCGGCGGGGCAACCTTGCCTGAAGCCACGCTTCGGGATGTGCAGCCGGTGGCCAGCCAGATCAGCGGCCGTCATAGACCAGCGGGAAATCCGCCGGATCGGTCTCGATGCCATCGCAGACCGTCTTTTCGCGGAATTCGACCAGTCTGAACTCCACGGTTTCACCCTCGGCATCCACGAGCTGGAACTTGTCGAAGGAGCCGCAATCGCCGCCGCGCTCCAGCGAATAGGAGGTGACTGTGCCGGTTGCCGGATCGACACCAGCATTGAGCAGCCCGGCGTAATCGGCAATGTCGAGGCCGGGTGGGCCGGGAAACAGCAGGACCGTGGCGTGGTCGGGGTGATAGGTCCAGCTCACCGCAAACACGCTCGACCCATGGCTGGCGTAGAGATTGCAAGGCACTTCCCACAAAGTCATCTCGTCGGAGATGGAATAGGCCGAGGAAAAACCGGCGGTGTTTTCCGGCTCGCATTCGGGCGCTTCGGTGGCGATTGCGCGCAGCACCGGCGCAGGCACGCTGTCGAGGCTGTCAAAGCCGACGGACGCGCCCAGGCTGAGCCGGTTGTCCGCCTGCGCACCGGACGCGCTCGCGGTTCCGGGACAGCCGTTGAGGCCCTTGACGCGGATGGAGAAGGGAAACTTGTCGTCGCGCAGGAAGGTCAGCCGCGCGTCGGAGATCGCAATTCCCGCATCGGTGCGGGCCTGCTCGAAGATCTCCAGCATCACAGTGAGCTTGCTGTCCAGATCGCGGTAGAGCCGGAACGGTTCGATCAAGCCGGTGTCGGCCGAACCGATATCGACCGGCGACACTTCGATGATCTCGTCGCCGATCTTGACCCAGGCCGGCAGGGCCTCGCCATCGGGTATCGGGGCAAACAGCACATAGGCATATCGATCCTCGTCCGGGTCGCGATTGTGCTGCCACAGGCCGAACCGGCAGCCGTCCCAGCCCTCGATCACGTTCTCGCCAAACAGCCTGAGATTGATCTCGTTGGCCTCGTTGGCGCGGGCCGGCAGCGGCGCGAGTGCCAGGATGAAAGCCATCAGGCTGATCAGGATTCTCGGACGCATCGGCGGCTCCTCTTCAGTGGGTTTGCTCGTCCCTGGCTGCGCGGACCGGATCGATGACCCGCCAGCCGAAGCTGAGAAAGGGTTGCGCGGCCTCGGCCAGATCGACCAGGTCCTCGAGCAGGGCGGTGCCCTTGAGGCGGCCGGATGAAAATCTGCGCGACAATGTCAGGTGCCTGAGCCGCAGCAGGGCGACGGTTTCGGGATCGGTGACCGCTTCGAAACCGCGCGGCGTGCGCTTGAGGCTGTCTTCCTGGTCGAACACAAAGCCCGCATCGAGCAAGGGCTTGAGGGCAGCGTCCAGTTGCGATTTGCGCGAGACAATGGCCTCGCGGAAGGCGCGCAGCTCATCCGGTTCCATCGCGTAGAAGCCGACCGACAGGAAGCTGTCATCGGGAGAGACGTGGAAATAGAGCAGCCCCTGGTCCTTCTTGGTGCCCGAGCGGGTGACCACGGCGCTGACATGGGTGTTGTAGGGGTGTTTTGCCTTGGCAAAGCGGACGTCGCGATTGATGCGGAAGGTCGAGGTCTTGCGGGCGCAGGTGAGCGGGATCTTCTTCTGAGCCAGCCGTCCGGCCAGATCATCGATCAGGCGGCCGCGTGGTTCATTGAGATGCTCTTCGAACATCGCCTTGTTGTCGTGAAACCATTCCCGGTTCTGGTGAAAGCCGAGCGCCTTGAGGAAGGGCAGGGCCTTGTCGCCAAAACCGGTATAGCTGCCGTCGCTCATTGGCCGGCGTCCAGCGCCTCGGTGTAGCCCGACAACGTGCCGTTGATGACATAGCGCAGGATCGAGACCACCTGATCCGGGGTCTTGGCGACGGCCAGGGCTGCCGCATCGACTTCCTTGAGCGCATGGGCATGCTCGTCCTGATGCAGGATGATCAAGGGTTTGCCGAGCGCTGCCGCGTAGCCCGCGTCAAAGGCCGCGTTCCACTGCTTGTATTTCTCGCCGAAGCGGACAACGACGACATCGGCCTTTTCGAGCAGCGTGCGGGTGCGGATGGCGTTGATCTGCGCGCCCTTGTGGTCGTGCCAGAACTTGTCGGGCTCGGCGCCGAGGATGGCGACGCCGACATCATCGGAGGCCTCGTGATGGGTCACCGGCGCGCTGAAGCTGACCGGAAGCCCGGCCTGTTTGGCGCCGGCTTCGATCTGTTCGCGCCAGTCGGAATGGATCTCGCCCGAGAGATAGATGGTCCAGGTCATGATCAGGTCTCCAGTCGCAATTTCTTCGAAAGGTGGGGCGGTGCCGCAAGGGCTGTGCCGCTGAAACGAAAAGAGGCGGAAAATCCGCCTCTTGCCGTATCATATGGGGCCTGCAGTCAGGCGGCTTTGACCGGAACGCCGGCTTCGTTCATGTGCTGCTGCAGCTCTTCGGACTGGAACATTTCCCGAATGATGTCGCAGCCGCCGACAAACTCGCCCTTGACGTAGAGCTGGGGAATGGTCGGCCAGTTGGAATATTCCTTGATGCCGTTGCGCAGGCTGTCGTCCGCAAGCACATTGACGCCCTTGTAGGGAACGCCGAGGTAATCGAGAATCTGGACGACCTGTCCCGAAAAACCGCATTGCGGAAATTGCGGCGTGCCCTTCATGAACAGCACCACGTCATTGCTTTTGACTTCGTTGTCGATGAATTCATTGATGCCGGACATCGTAAGATCCTTTCAGAACGTGTGGCCACGATATTTCTTATCCATCAGATAATGCACGGCGCATGACAAGACAAGCAGGCCCGCTCTATAAGTGATCGGATGAGGTCAGGTCGCATCGGACAATTCGTGTTGGTTTTGCTGGCAATTGCCGGCCTGTGGACCCTATGGACATTGATACAGCGGCCTTCGGAGCGGATTGCGCCCGGGCCGGGGGTGAAGGATCAAGCCGGGAGCGGGGATGTGCCAGACAGACCGGATATCTGTGAAGAGATCGTGTTTGAGGGCGCGCGCGCCAGTGTCTGCGTGATCGACCCGGCGCTGCACGAGGTGGCACTCGTCTATCGCGGGACCGACAACCGGCCTTACGGCAGTGTGCCAAAGGCGGTTGCGGCACTGGCCGCTCACGGACGGATACCGGTGCTGGCGATGAATGCCGGCATGTATCATGCGGACATGACGCCGGTCGGGCTCTATGTCGAACAGGGTGTGGAGCTTGCGCCGCTCAACACCGGCACTGCGTTCGGCAATTTCTTTCTCAAGCCCAATGGCGTGTTCTATCTGCGGGATGACGGACAGGCCGGCGTGATGGAGACCGAAGCCTATAAGTCCGCCGGGATCAGCCCGGCTTTCGCCACCCAGTCCGGCCCGATGCTTGTGATCGATGGCGCGATCCATCCGCGGTTTCTGCCCGATGGCACGACACGCTATATCCGCAACGGGGTGGGCGTTCGCGAAGACGGCAAGGTGGTGCTGGCGATCACCCGCGACCCGGTCAGCCTCGGCGTTTTCGCACGGCTGTTTCAGCAGGCTGCGGATTGCCCCAATGCGCTGTTTTTTGACGGCGGGGTTTCAAGCCTTGCCTGGGGCGAACATATGGAAATCGATTCGGGCGAGCCGGCGGGACCAATCGTGGCGGTGTTTGCCAAGGACGGGGGCTGAGCGCGGGCGGCACGGAACCTATTTCCTGCGGCTCCGCGCGCTCTTGCGCCGTTTGCTCCGGCTGCTGGTCCGGCGCGTCTTGGCGCGGCTGCGTGCCGGTTTCTTTCCGGTCAGCGCCTCCATCAGCACCTTCTCGATGGTGGATGTGGTGGTGGAGCGCTTGCGCCGGCTGGTCGATTTCCGGCGGGTGGTCCTGCGACGGGTGGTGCGGCGGCGTTTTCGGGTCACCGCACCCTTGGCCATTCCGTCGGCGAGGCCGTCGATGATCTCGCTCAGAAGGCCGTCGAGAAACCCCGCCACCGGTACTGCCTAGTCCGGAACACTGGTCTGCAGCGCCAGGGCATGCAGCACGCCGCCCATATTGCCTTGCAGTGCGTTGTAGACCATCTGATGCTGCTGCACGCGGCTCTTGCCGCGGAAGCTTTCGGAGACCACTTCCGCTGCATAGTGATCGCCATCGCCGGCCAGGTCGCGGATGGTGATCTGGGCGTCGGGTATTCCCGACTTGATCAGTTTTTCAATATCGCCAGCATTCATTGCCATCGTTCAGGCTCCTGATTGGTCTATTCAGCGGCGAGCGCTGCGGGGGTGTCCATGTAGGCAGGGAACCATGATTCATGGCTGGTGCGCAATGCAGATACCGGCACCGACAGGACCCCGCTGATGTTCAATCTGTCGCCTTCGGCAATGCCGAGATGGCGGAAGGGCACGCCGGCGCCCTCGGCGCTGGCCATGACATAGCCGGCCAGGTCTGCCGGCACGGTGATGACGTACCGCGCCTGGTCTTCGCCAAACAGCAGCGCATGCGTCGGGCCGCTGCAGCCCGACAGATCGATGTCCATGCCGAGATCAGAGGCCATCACCATTTCCGCCAGGGTGGCAGCAAGGCCGCCCGAGGAAATGTCGTGGCAGGAGGTGACCTGGCCATTGCGGATGGCGGAGCGGACGAAATGGCCGTTGCGGCGTTCTTCCATCAGGTCGACGGAGGGCGGTGCACCTTCGGCCCGGCCGAGGCAATCGCGCATCCAGGCCGACTGGCCCAGATGGGTGCCGTCGATGCCGATCAGGATCACCGCGTCACCGCTGTTGGCGCCGCCGATGCGGGCCATGTTGTTCCAGTCATCGATCAGGCCAACGCCGCCGATGGTGGGGGTGGGCAGGATCGCTTCGCCATTGGTCTCGTTGTAGAGCGAGACATTGCCCGAGACGATGGGGAATTCGAGCGCGGTGCAGGCTTCGCCGATGCCCTGGATGGCCATCACCAGCTGGCCCATGATCTCGGGCCGCTCGGGATTGCCGAAATTGAGGTTGTCGGTCGAGGCCAGCGGCTCGGCGCCGGTGGCCGTCAGGTTGCGCCAGCATTCGGCAACAGCCTGCTTGCCGCCTTCGTAAGGATTGGCCTCGACATAGCGCGGGGTGACATCGGAGGAAAACGCCAGCGCCTTGGTGGCATGGCCCTCGACGCGGACCACACCGGCGTCGCCGCCCGGGATCTGCAGCGAATTGCCCTGGATCAGGGTGTCATATTGCTCCCAGACCCAGCGTTTCGACGCGTTGTTGGGCGAGCCGAGCAGGTCGAGCAGCGCCTGGCCGTAATCTTCGGGCTCTTCGACATCGGAGGTTTCAAGCGGCGACAGGCCGCCGATCTCGCGCCATTCGCGGTCATATTCCGGGGCTTCGTCGCCAAGTTCCTTGATCGGCAGATTGGCGACTTCCTCGCCCTGGTGCAGGATCCGGAAGCGCAGATCGTCGGTGGTCTTGCCGACAATGGCGAAATCGAGACCCCATTTGACGAAGATCGCCTTGGCCTCGGCTTCTTTTGCTGGCTCGAGCACCATGAGCATGCGCTCCTGGCTTTCCGACAGCATCATCTCATAGGCGCTCATATGGTCTTCACGCACAGGCACCTTGTCGAGATCGAGCTCGATGCCGAGGCTGCCCTTGGCGCCCATTTCGACCGCCGAGCAGGTGAGGCCGGCAGCCCCCATGTCCTGGATGGCGATGACCGCGCCGGTCTGCATCAGCTCGAGGCAGGCCTCGAGCAGGCATTTTTCGGTGAACGGATCGCCGACCTGCACGGTGGGACGCTTTTCCTCGATCGATTCATCAAATTCCGCGGATGCCATGGTGGCGCCGCCAACGCCGTCGCGGCCGGTCTTGGCGCCGAGATAGACCACCGGCAGGCCGACGCCCTTGGCTTCGGACAGAAAGATCGCATCGGTCTTGGCAATGCCTGCGGCAAAGGCGTTGACCAGGCAATTGCCGTTATAGCGGGCGTCGAATTCGACTTCGCCGCCAACGGTCGGCACGCCGAAGGAATTGCCGTAGCCGCCAACACCGGCGACGACGCCGGAAACCAGATGACGGGTCTTGGGATGGTCCGGCTCGCCGAAGCGCAGCGCGTTCATGGCAGCGATCGGACGCGCGCCCATGGTGAAGACATCGCGCAGGATACCGCCGACGCCGGTGGCTGCGCCCTGATAGGGCTCGATATAGGAGGGGTGGTTGTGGCTTTCCATTTTGAAGACGACGCAGTCGCCATCACCGATATCGACCACGCCGGCGTTCTCGCCCGGGCCCTGCAGCACGCGCGGGCCTTCGGTCGGCAGGGTCCGGAGCCATTTCTTAGAGGATTTGTAGGAACAGTGCTCGTTCCACATGGCCGAGAAGATCCCCAGCTCGGTGAAGCTCGGTTCGCGGCCGATGAGATCGAGAATGCGCTGGTACTCTTCGGGCTTTAGCCCGTGCGCGGCGATCAGCTCATCGGTGATGGGAATGCTATTTGGAATGGTCATGGCGGATGGCGCCCTTGTTGTCCTCGGTATGCAGCAGGCTATAGCGCACTGCGGCAGGCGATGGCAGCTTGAATTTCAACAGAATCGCGAATAGGTCCGCAATCCTGTGGACCAAGCCGCCCTGGCGGCAGCAGATTCTAGCAGCCCTTGCTGCCCGAGGCCCAGCGGGTGATGTCGCTGTCGATGCGGCCTGCCAGCGGTGTGGTCGACAGCGGACCATAGAACTGGGCCTTGTCTGCCGAGGCGACGATGACCGCCTTGGGCAGGGATTGCGGCTTGCCGCGCGGGATGACCAGCAGCCGCGGGATGCTGGTGGTGTCAAGTTCGGGGATGATGCCGTAGTCCTTGAAATCGCCGTCCTTGAGCCAGCAGGCATGGGCCTGGGTGTTGATCTTCTGCAGTGTCGCCACCGCCGCCGCATGGCCGTCGAGGCCGGCGCTTGGCCGGGGCGCCGGGGCGCAGGCCGACAGGCCCAGGACGGTCGCGATGGCACATGCCGGCCAAATTCGTTTCATGAGGGTCTCCTGCCGACATCGCGATCACTGGCGCGCGCTAGCTTGCAATAGCATGATTTCTCAACGCGGCAATGGGGTTTGGTGTGGATGGCTTCGGTTGACCCGACCGTCAACGCTGTTATGACGACTGCGTGTGTGTGAGGGTGGCATCAGGTTGAAAGTGGATCATTACCGTGTCTGTGTTGTTGGTGCCGGGCCCACGGGGCTTGCCACCATCAAGAGCCTGGCGGAGGCTGGAATAACAGATCTCATCTGTCACGAAGCCCAGGATGCGTCTGGCGGCATCTGGGTCTATTCCGATGATCCGGAGCGGCCCAGCGTCTACCAGACGGCGCACACGATCAGTTCCAAGATGCTGTCGCAGTTTCCCGATTTTCCGATGCCCGACGCATATCCCGATTATCCGTCTAACCGGCAGATCCTCGATTACATGCGCGCCTATGAAGCCCGTTTCGATCTGAGCCGATATATCCGGCTCAAGTCCAAGGTCACGGCCGCAAGACCGCGCGACAATGGCGGATGGGAGATCTCGTTCGAGGACGCAACAGGAGGCCACAGCCAGACCGCCGATTATCTGATCGTCTGCTCAGGCCATCACCGGGAGCCGGTGATGCCGGACCTGCCGGGTGAATTCTCAGGCGAGCAGTTGCATGCTGGCCAGTACAAGAAAGCCGACGGATTTGCCGGCAAGAAGGTGCTCGTGGTCGGCGGCGGCAATTCCGGCTGCGACATCGCCTCGGCGGTCAGCCGGGTGGCATCTCATGTCAGTCTCAGCATCCGCAGTCCGCAGGTCATCGTGCCGAAGCTGGTCGCCGGCCGGCCGCTCGACGTGCAATTTGCCAAATTGCGCAAACCCCATTTGCGCTGGGCCCGTGATGGTCTGCTCAAACTCGGCCTGACGCTGCTGGTCGGTCCCTATGAGCGCTACGGTTTGCAACAGCCGCGCGGACGGGTGTTGAGCCATCATCCGACGCTCAACACGGTGATTCTCGACCGGATCCGCCACGGCATGGTGACGGGTCGTCCGGGTGTGCGTTCTGCTGCGGGCAGGGAGGTGACGTTCACCGACGGCACCAGAGCGGATTTCGACGTCATCATCTGGGCCACGGGCTACCGGCTCGGTGCGCCGTTTCTCGGTGATGTCTGCCCCGACTGGAACGAAGCTGCGCAGGTGCCGCTCTATCTCAAGATGATGCTGGCGGATGTGCCCGATCTGTTTTTCATCGGGCTGATCCAGCCGATCGGCTGCATCTGGGTGCTGGCGGACCAGCAGGCCAAACTTGCGGCAGCGGAAATTTCCGGGGCCTGGCGGCGGCCCGCGGACATCAAGGCGCGGATCGAGCGCGACAACCGGCGTGATGCGAAGCGCTACAAGGCCAGCCTCCGGCATGCCGTTCAGGTCGACACCCATGAATATGCCGCTGAACTCGACAAGGTGCTGTGCGACTTCGGGAAGTAGAGCTCCCTGCTTGGCCGTCTATCGCGCGGCGCGCTTGACCGCCTTGAGGATTTCCCGCGCAAGAGCTGCGTTGGTGGTCACCGTCCAGTGATCATCGCCGGCGCCCGCCACATCAACACGTTTGCGCATGTCGATGTTTTTAATGCGGGATTTCGGCACGCCGGGTTGCGGCTTGAGTTCCGAACCAAGCCCGTTTCCGGGGAAGAAGTAATTCACGTAGCGTTTGACATTGTCCGACAGCGGACCGGCGCGGGTCGGGTCGACGCTGATCAGCAGGGCGACCGGAATGTTGTTCTTGCGCAGTTTTGCCGCGACTTCGAACACCGCATTGCCGCCGAAGGAATGGCCGACGAGAATGATCGGCCTTTTTCGTCTGGACCGGTCATATTCCCGGATGATCTTGGCGCGCACCGAAGAGCCGCTGAGATGGCCATAGACTTCCGCCTTGATCCTGTCCTTGGCGAGGCTCTTGGCCATCTGGTCAAAGCCGGTGGAGAAAATGCCCAGAAAGCCGCGGATGAAATAGACCTGAGTCGGCGCTTCGGATGCGGCTGAGGCGGCGCGGGCAGGGGCGGCGGCGGTGACAGCAAGAAGACCCGCGACCAACAGGGCTGCCGCCCGGCCGAGCCAGCGTTGGTGAAGGCCAAAACCCGTCATCTGCGTAGCCATGCTGCTTGCCCCGCCCGAACCGTCAGATTGCCGACCTGTTATGGCGAAAGCCTCAGGCTTCGACAAGCCCCAGCGCCGCTTCGAACAGGGCGCGCCCGTCGGTGCCGCCATGGGCAGCCTCGATCAGGTTTTCCGGATGCGGCATCAGGCCGAGCACATTGCCGGCCTTGTTGACGATGCCGGCGATGTTGTTGACCGAGCCGTTGGGATTGGTGTCCGGCGTATAGCGGAAGGCGACCTGGTCGTTGGCTTCGATCTCGGCAAGGGTGGCGGCATCTGTGAAGTAGTTGCCGTCGTGATGGGCCACCGGGCAGCGGATGATCTGGCCGGGCGCATAGCCTTGCGTGAACACCGTATTGGCATTGGCGACTTCGAGCTTCACTTCGCGGCAGACAAATTTCAGAGATGCGTTGCGCATCAGCGCGCCGGGCAGAAGACCGCTTTCGAGCAGGATCTGGAAGCCGTTGCAGACACCGATGACGCGGGTGCCTTTTTCGGCCTTTTCACGCACGGCCTGCATGACCGGCATGCGGGCGGCAATGGCGCCGCAACGCAGGTAATCGCCATAGGAAAAACCGCCCGGGATGACGATCAGGTCGACATCATCGGGGATCGAGGTCTCGGTCTGCCAGATGGTCAGCGGCGCCTGGCCGGAAATGGTGGTCAGGGCCGCGATCATGTCGCGATCGCGGTTGAGGCCGGGAAGCAGGATGACTGCGGCTTTCATGGCTCAGATCACCTCGACCGAAAAATCCTCGATCACGGAATTGGCGAGCAGTTTGGCCGCCATCGCCTTGATCTCGGCTTCGGCTTCCTTGCGGTCGGAGGTTGCCAGAACCACATCGAAGATCTTGCCCTGGCGGACCGAATCGACGCCGGAAAAGCCGAGGCCGCCGAGCGCGTGCTCGATGGCCTTGCCCTGCGGGTCGAGAACGCCGTTCTTCAGCGTTACCGTGACGCGTGCCTTGATCATGTCCGCAACTCCAAACCTTACTTGACCAGAACCGGTCCGGTGGGACGGTTCGGCTCATTCTCGTTCATGATGCCGAGGCGGCGGGCGACTTCCTGATAGGCTTCGACCAAGCTGCCGAGATCGCGACGGAAGACATCCTTGTCGAACTTCTCGCTGGTGTTGATGTCCCAGAGCCGGCAGGAATCGGGCGAAATCTCGTCGGCAACGACGATGCGCATCATGTCGCCCTCGAACAGCCGGCCGCATTCGATCTTGAAATCGACCAGCTGGATGCCGACACCGAGGAACAGGCCGGTGAGGAAATCGTTGACGCGGATGGCGAGGGCCATGATGTCGTCGATTTCCTGCGGGCTGGCCCAGCCAAAGGCTGTAACATGCTCTTCGGAGACCATCGGGTCGTCGAGCGCATCGGCCTTGTAGTAGAATTCGATGATCGAGCGCGGCAGGACCGTGCCTTCCTCGATGCCGAGGCGCTTGGACAGCGAGCCGGCTGCGATGTTGCGGACCACAACTTCGAGCGGGATGATCTCGACTTCCTTGATCAATTGCTCGCGCATGTTGATGCGCTTGATGAAGTGGGTCGGAATGCCGATCCGGTTCAGATGCGAGAAGATGTATTCGGAGATCCGGTTGTTGAGCACGCCCTTGCCGTCGATGACATCGTGCTTCTTCTTGTTGAACGCGGTGGCGTCGTCCTTGAAAAACTGGATCAGCGTGCCGGGCTCGGGGCCTTCATACAAGATCTTGGCCTTGCCTTCGTAGATACGGCGACGACGGGTCATGGAGCATCTCTGTCTTTTGAGCCGGCTGAAGCCGCGGCAACTCGGCATAGGGTCGATTTTGAGCCGTGCTTTAGCGGATTGTCCCGGCTTTCACAACGCCGTTGTCGGCAATGTCCCCGGAAATAAGCCGCAACATGCGGGTTTGCATTGCACTTTCGGCGGTCTTTTGTTTTATGGGGCAAACCCCCATATAGGGATCATTGATTCACAGTCTGGAGCCAGCCATGAGCAACATGAAAGATCGCGAAAACGCATTCGAGAACAAGTTTGCTCACGATGCGGAACTGAAGTTCAAGGCGGAAGCCCGCCGCAACAAGCTTTTGGGGCTCTGGGCCGCCGAATTGCTTGGCAAGACAGGCGACGATGCCGAGACCTATGCCAAGAGCGTGGTGATGGCCGATTTCGAAGAAGCCGGCGATGAGGATGTGTTCCGCAAGGTCCGTGCCGATTTCGACGCCGGCAATGTCGGCCAGTCCGACCACCAGCTGCGCCGCAAGATGGACGAGCTGCTGGCTCTCGCCGTCGAGCAGATCCAGGCCGGCTGATCCCGTCAAGGTCTGATTTTCCAGAACCGTCTGCGGCTTGCCGCAGGCGGTTTTTTGTTGGATTGAGGAAACGGGGCACCCTTTGGGGGGCGAAGTGGTGATTCGGGAGGAGCCAGCCATGCAGTTGCGAGATGAAATCGATCAGGACAAGGTGTTGATCACGGCCTGGTCGTCATCGGCCTCGGCCGACATGGCGGGCGCGCTTGCCGGGTGTGGCTTCGACACGGTCACCGTCGACATGCAGCATGGCGCCCATGACGAGGCTTCGGCCTTTGCCTCGGCCAAGGCGATCTTTGCCGCGGGAAAGCCCGCGATGCTGCGCATTCCGGTGGGGCGCAATGATCTGGCCAGCCGGGCGCTCGACATGGGATTTGAAGCCGTCATCGCACCGATGATCAATTCGGTCGCCGACGCGGACGCCTTCGCGAAGGCGATGAAATATCCGCCATTGGGGGAGCGATCCTGGGGGCCGACGAAGGCGCTGCAGATGCACCGGTCGCATTCGCCGGAAAGCTATTTCGCAGCAGCCAACCGGGAGACCCTGGCGCTGGCGATGATCGAGACCCGCGAGGCGTTTGCGGCGCTTGACGGAATTCTCGGCAATGACGGGATCGACGGCATTTTTGTCGGGCCGTCCGACCTGTCGATATCCTGGTTCAATGGCGCAGGCGTTGACCCGCGCAATGCCGAACTGCAGGACGTGCTTGCCGAAATCGGCCGGCGTACCCGTGAAGCGGGCAAGTTTGCCTCCATCTTCGCGGTCGACCCGTCCGATGTGCCGGGTTTTGCCCGGATGGGCTACCGCATGGCGGCGCTCAACACCGATCCGGGTATCTTCCATGCCGGCGCAGCGGTAATGCTCGGCAAGGCGTGCGCCTGATCCGGCGATCTAGAGCCGGGAGAGGAACCGGGCCAGCACCATGATGCCTTCGGGCCAGGGGCCATGGCCTGATTCGGCATTGATATGCCCGGCCTCGCCGGCATCGACCAGCCGGGAGCCCCAGGCATTGGCCATGTCTCCGGCATGCTCGAAGGAGCCGAAAGGATCGTTGCGGCTTGCCACCACGATCGACGGGAACGGCAAGGGGTCCTCGTTATAGGGGCCGAAGGTCATCAGGTGCCGGGGCCGGATGCCGGGATTGGCCACTTCCGGAGGGGCAACCAGAAAGGCGCCGGCAATTTTCCTGTTGCATTGCGGCAAGGCCTGCAGGGCCGTGGCGACGCCCAGCGAATGGGCGATGACCACCACCGGTCTTTTGGATTGATTGACGCATTCCGCAAAGCGGGCGGTCCAGTCTTCGCGCACCGGCTTGGCCCAGGAATCCTGTTCGACCCGGCGCGCGGTCGACAGCCGCGCCTGCCAGCGGGTCTGCCAGTGGTCGGGTCCGGAATTGGTGTAGCCGGGAACGATGAGGATGTCGGCGTCTGCAACTTTCATGCTGCCGAGGTGGGTGAACACGGCGCAAATGTCAACCGGTGGATCAGGTGCGGGATGCGGCAAGGGCCGCGCCGTCAGTTGGCGCCGACGATCAGAGGTTCACAGCGGGGGTGGCCGTCGCCTGGCTTGGCGGCGTGATGACGAAAGGCGCGCCGCCATTGTTCAATTTGCCTTCATTGAGCAACAGCAAGGCGGCGAGCGACACGATGACCACGGCCGCGGTCACCCAGAGGCTCGCGCCGCTGGCATTGGGTTCGCGGGGTTCATAGCCGTGGTCCCGGCGATCGCGGCGGTCCTGGTCGAAAACCGGCGGATAATTCTGCATAGCGTCCTCCATGACGTGGATTGACCGGCAGATTGGGCGGCAACCGCGGCGACATGGCGACACAACAGCGGCGACACGGGGGCAAAATCATGCACCCCGATCACTTCCGGTGACAGCCGTTAACCTGTGGACGCGCTAGCTCTCGCCGAACACTCGATTGAAGATCACATCGACATGTTTGGTGTGATAGCCAAGGTCGAAGCGGTCGCGAATGTCGGCTTCGGAAAGGTATTTGCGCACATCCTCGTCGGCCAGAAGCTCGGTGAGAAAGTCGACGCTGGAATCACCGGAGACCTGGTAGCTGTCCCAGACCTTCATGGCGTTGCGCTGGACCAGACGATAGGCGTCCTCGCGCGACGAGCCGGCCTGGGTCAGCGCCAGCAGGATGCGCTGGGAATGCACAAGGCCGCCGAGACGGTCCATATTGCCCATCATCCGCTCAGGATAGATCATCAGCTTGTCGATGACGCCGGTGAGGCGGTGAAGCGCGAAGTCGAGCGTGACGGTGGTATCGGGGCCGATCATGCGCTCGACCGAGGAGTGCGAGATATCGCGCTCATGCCACAGCGCGACATTTTCCATCGCCGGCGTCACCGCCATGCGCACCAGCCGCGACAGGCCGGTGAGATTCTCGGTCAGAACCGGGTTGCGCTTGTGCGGCATTGCCGACGAGCCCTTTTGGCCGGGAGAGAAATATTCTTCGGCTTCGAGCACCTCGGTGCGCTGCAGATGGCGGATTTCCGTGGCGACGCGCTCGATCGAGGAGGCGACGACGCCGAGCGTGGCGAAATACATCGCGTGGCGGTCACGCGGGATCACCTGGGTGGAGACCGGCTCGGCGGTCAGTCCCATTGCCTTGGCGACATGTTCCTCGACCCGCGGGTCGATATTGGCGAAGGTGCCGACAGCGCCGGAAATGGCGCAGGTGGCGATCTCGGCGCGGGCATTGATCAGCCGGGTGCGGCTGCGGTCGAATTCGGCATAGGCCTCGGCCATCTTCAGCCCGAAGGTGACCGGCTCGGCGTGAATGCCGTGCGAGCGGCCGATGCAGACGGTGTCCTTGTGCTCGAATGCGCGGCGCTTGATTGCCGCCAGCAGCGCGTCCATCTCGGCCAGCAACAGGTCGGTGGCATTGACCAGCTGCACGTTGAAGCAGGTGTCGAGCACATCCGACGATGTCATGCCCTGATGCACGAACCGCGCGTCGGGGCCGACGATTTCGGCCAGATGGGTCAGGAAGGCGATCACGTCATGCTTGGTGACAGCCTCGATCTCGTCGATGCGGGCGACGTCGAATTTCGCCGCATTGCCCTTTTCCCAGATTGTCTTTGCGGCTTCCTTGGGGATCACGCCCAGTTCGGCCAGCGCATCGCAGGCGTGCGCCTCGATTTCGAACCAGATGCGGAACTTGGCTTCCGGCGACCAGATGTCGACCATTTCAGGGCGGGAATAGCGCGGGATCATGGCAGGTTCCGTGGGTTTGTTGCGTTGCGCCGGGTCTAGTTCATTTTGAACCGAAATCAAACGGCAGATCGGTTTTCCCGGGGGATATTACGGGTTTTGGCCCGTTTTGCGCGGTCGTGATGCTTCGCCAGCAGGACCGATGCGGCAAACAGGAACACCACACCGAGCGGCAGATAGAGCCGCAGCCCCTGGACCGCGAACTGGTAAAGTGCTGCGCCGATGGTGAAAACCAGCTGCATCAGCCAGAGCATGGTGAAGGGGTCACCGTGCCATTGGGCATAGAAGGTGCGGTAGACAAGGGCGAAGGTCACCGAGGTCACGCCGATGGTGAAAATGGTCAGGCACAGGAAGGCTGCGGCAAAGGCTGCCTCGCGGGCCCGGCCATAGGAGATGAAGCGGCAACAGGCGAGACTGAAGGGCCAGGCAAGGGCAGCGCCAAAAAACGCCAGCGCCGTCAGGCTCCAGTAATGGCTGGTCAGCGCCGCCGTCGACAGCCACAGCGAGGCCTGCGCCGAAAGCGCCATGGCAGCGCCCCAGCCGATGGCGCCGAGCACGCCGTCGCGCCAGGAAATCCGGGCCGCGCGGAGCCGGTCGCGCAGGTTGGAATTGTCATTGGCCGGTCTTGGCGCCGGGCCCTTGTGCCGTTTGACGGGAGTTTTCATTCCAGGCGTCGGGTGACGGCGATCCAGCGGCCGTTTTCGCCTTCAAAGCCGAGCGAGCGGACCAGCACCAGCACGACATGGGTCGACACGCCATCTGCAAGATGTGTGAGAGCGCCGCCGATGCGGTAACCGGTCGGGCAGCCGCGGCTTTGCGGCACCGACTTGTCGTCGTGAAGCACCAGCGAGGCGGGTTCGCCATTGATCTCGGCCAGTTCCAGCCGGAAGCCGACGGAGCGGTCGCTGAAGGCCTCGCAGAGCGCCGAGGGCGGCAGCGGCTTTTCCTGCAGGGTCACCGCATAGGGGGCGAAGGGCTGCGGTACCATGGAGAAGGCCGTGTAGCGCAAGAGATGGGCCGCGCCATCAAGATTGGAAAGCGGATTGAAGGCGGCGAAAGTGCCGGGTGTGTCCGCAAACCTGTATCGGGCCTCCAGCGTTGCCGACTGCGCCGCAGCCCTGGCCCGGGCGTCGCCGATGGAGCCGGGATCGTCCTTGATGACGATGCGCACGGTGGATGAGGGCAGGAACGAATCATCGGTGGTGTCGATGAAGAAGCGGTTGGCAAAGGCAAAGCCGGATCCGTCCTGAATGCCGAATTCCTCAAACGCGAAGACCTTGCCGTCCTGTGAAAAGCCGATGGGCCGGAATTCCGCAAATTCCCCGGCGGTCGCAGCACCGGCCTCGAAGCTCAAGGCAATGACGGCAAACAGCAAATGGCGTAGGGCTGGCATCGCGGGTTCTCGGATTGGTCAGAATGCTCCGGGTAGCACTGCCGGGGCGGGCGGGCAACCGCAACCGGTTCAATCTTGGTGCGTCACCCAGGCGGGCATCAGGTCACGCGGATCGGGTGTTGCCGCATGGACGCCGCGGGCAATGGCGCGGCTCATGGTCGAGGCCGCCGCCGCGCACATGTCCAGAAACGCATCGGGTGACGGTTTGCGGCCCGATGCGCCGGTTGCCAGCGCAAAGACCAGGTCGCCGTCAAACGGGGTATGGCTTGGCCAGATCGCGCGGGCGAAGCCGGCATGGGCGGCAATCGCAAGCCGCTTGGCTTCGGCCTTGGTCAGCACCGCGTCGGTGGCGATGACGGCAATCGTGGTGTTGGAGACGCCCCGGGCGAGATCGCGGAACTTGATCCTCAGATCTTCAGCGTCGGCCGGGAAGGGGAAGGCATGCCAAGCCCGCCGAATTCCGCACCGGCCTCGAAAGGTGCGGCCCAGAAATGACCGCTGTCGCCAATGGTGGCCGAGCCCATCGGATTGGCCGCGACCAGCGCGCCGATGCAATACTGATCCGGCGTCAGCGCGGAAGCCGAGCCGAGGCCGCCCTTGAAGGTCGCGGTCAAGGCGCCGATGCCCGCGCCGGCGGTTCCGATCTCGAACTCCTGCGCGGCGGCAGCGGCGGCCTGGTAGCCAAGCTCGCGATAGGGCGGGTACCGGCCCCAATCCTTGTCGCCGCCATTGATCAGGTCGAACAGGATCGCCGCGGGCACGATGGGAATGCGGTGTGGACCGACTTCGAAACCCATGCCCTGTTGCCGCATCCATGCCCGGGCGCCGCTGGCGGCATCGAGGCCAAAGGCTGACCCGCCCGAAAGAACCAGACCGTTGACGGTCTCGACCGAATTGTGCGGTTCGAGCAGATCGGTTTCGCGGGTGCCGGGGGCACCGCCGAGAACCTGCACGGCTGCGGTGGCCGGAGGATCGCAGACGACAACGGTGACGCCGGAATTGAGATCGCAGTCGCCGGCATTGCCGACCTTGAGGCCGGCCACATCGGTGATCAGGTTGCGGGGGCCGGTGCTGGTCAATTGCTGTCTCCGGCCAGGGCCGCGGTATCCTCGATGCTCAGCCGCCGGAAACTGCCGTCCTCGAGAATGGCGAGCACGAAGCCCGGCTCGCGGCGTTCGCCATCAGGTTCGAATGTCACCGGTCCAAGCGCGGTGGAAAATGTGGTCTGGCCGAGCAGGTCCTGCAGGCTGGTTTCGCCATAGGTCATGCGGGTCGCGGCCGCGCCGATGATTTCCGCCGCCGCATAGGCGGGAATGCGCAACCCTTCGGCGATCAGGCCGTGGCCGGCAAAGGCGTCGCGGGCAGCCTGGTCCTCCGGACCGGATGTGGCGGCGGCTGCCAGCACGGCGATGGTTCCCTCGGGAATCGGATTTTCGCCTTCCGGCGCATTGAGCGCGTCGCCGCCCATGAATTTGAGCGGAACGCTCTGGTAATCGGCCTCATAGGCGATCACCGCCAGGTCGGCGCGTTCGCCGCCGACAAAGACGCGGGAGACGCCGGCGGATTTGAGCCGCCGCATCAGGCTTGGCTGGGTTGCCTGTCCGGGCCGGTAATTGTCGACGAAAGTCGGCTTGAGCCCGCGGTTCTCGAGCTGGATGCGGATCGCCTCTACCAGTTCACGGCCGGAAATGGCGCCGTCCTCGATCAGCGCGAAAGGCTGGTCGGCCCAGAGGCGGAAAATGGCATCGGCGGCAATGTCGGCCTCGGACCCGGCCCGCGGCGCGAGGCGAAAGAATTTCCAGCCCAGCCGCGCCGCCTCTTCGGCGATGATGTCGGCGCGGACCGTCAGGGTCATCACCGGAATGCCCTCCGCGGTCAGCAGCGGCAGCGCTGCGGCAAGGGTTTCGGTGCACAGGAACCCGACGACGATATCGACACCGGCCTCGGCCATGGCTGCGGCCGCATCCTTGCCCGATTGCTCGGTGCAGCCGTCATCGCCTTCGACGACATCGCTGAACACACCCGGATTGCCTGCGTTCCACACCTCGAAGGCCTGGCGGACATGATCGCCCAGCAGCTTGAACTGCCCGGACTGGGGAATGACGATGCCGACGCGCACGGTTTGCGCGCTGACAGGCGCGGCGGTCATCAGGAAGGTCAGGGCGAGCGCCAGACCGGCAAGTGCAGAACGGATCATCATGGCCGATATTTAGAGCCGATCATCCGCAAAGGGAAGCGCCTTGCCGGATGGCAAAAGGCAGGCGTTCTGCCAATTCCACCCGGCCGCGATCAGACTCACGCCTTCCTGTCTCGCTTTTTACGCCGATTTCGGCCGTACAGGCCGTGTGCGGCGGGCCTGAACGAGAAAAAGTCGCGGCCGCGGGTTTCAAATTCCGATCCGCTCTTTATGTATGGTCATCAGACCAAGAGATACCGGCAACGGTCACAACATTGAGGCGCATGCGTGTTGAAACGGCAAACCATTGATTCTCGGGAGTATCGCGACGCGATGGCGCGCTATGCCGGGCATGTGCAGCTTGCCACGACCATGCATGACGGCGTGCGGCGTGGTGTAACGGTCACGGCGGCCTGTTCGGTTTCGGACAATCCGGGCACATTGCTGGTCTGCCTCAACCACTCCAATCCGCACAATGAGCTGTTCATCCAGTCGGGCGTGTTTGCACTCAACACCCTGATGGCCGAGCACCAGCCGCTGGCGGTTGCCTTTTCCGGTGTCGATCACCTTGATGTCGACGCGCGATTCGCGCTGGCCGAATGGGACCAGATCACAACCGGTGCGCCGGCGCTGATCGGGGCCGCCACGGTGTTTGACTGCCGCCTGATCGAGGCCAAGACGGTGGCGACTCACACGATCCTGATCGGCGAGGTCATCGGGCTGCGGGTCGGCCCGCCCGGACCGGCGCTTTTGTATATGGACCGCGGATACCATAGCGTTTAGCTTTGGCGGGGCCCAGTTCTGACCTTCCTGACGGAGCCCCGATGTCGATATCCAATCCGTTGCCGACTTCCATCGATGAAACCCGCGCGCTGCTTTCGAGCCAGGGCTACGTCTCCAGCAAGGCGCTGGCGACGGTGCTGTTCCTCAGCCTGCGGATGCAGCGGCCGCTGTTTCTCGAAGGCGAGGCCGGTGTCGGCAAGACCGAAATTGCCAAGGTACTGTCGAACGCGCTGGACCGGCCGCTGATTCGGCTGCAGTGCTATGAGGGGCTGGACGTGTCCTCTGCGGTCTATGAGTGGAACTATCCGGCGCAGATGCTGGAAATCCGGCTGGCCGAAGCGACCGGTGAGGATGACCGTTCGGCAATCGAGCGGTCGATATTCTCGGAAAAGCACCTGATCCGGCGTCCGGTGCTGCAGGCGCTCGAAGGTACAGGCGGCCGTGCGCCGGTGTTCCTGATCGACGAACTTGACCGGACCGACGAGGCGTTCGAGGCGTTTTTGCTGGAAATCCTGTCGGACTACCAGGTCACGATCCCCGAACTCGGTACCATCAAGGCCGATGAGCCGCCGATCGTCATCATCACCACCAACCGCACCCGCGAGATCCATGACGCCTTGAAGCGGCGCTGCCTGTATCACTGGGTGGACTATCCCAGTGCCGAGGTCGAGCTCGAAATTGTCCGGCTCAAGGTGCCCGGCTGCCACGAGGAACTGTCGCGCCAGGTCGTGGCCTATGTGCAGAAGCTGAGGCAGATGGACCTGTTCAAGAGCCCCGGTGTCGCCGAAACCATTGACTGGGCGACGGCGCTGACCGAGCTGGACCGGCTGGCGCTTGATCCCGAAACCGTGTCGGACACGCTCGGGACCCTGCTCAAATATCAGGACGACATCGCCCGCATCGAGGGCTCGGCGGGCCGTGAACTGTTGAGCGAAGTGAAGGCCGAGCTGGCTCAGGGGCTCTGATGGAGCAAGCCGCCCACCCGGATGGCGCAGACGCCGCGGATGGCCGCCTGGTGCACAACATCGTCTTTTTCGCCCGGGTGCTGCGCAAGGCGGGGATGAAGGTCGGGCCGGCGGCGGTGCGCGATGCGGTCGAGGCGGTGCAGATTGCCGGGATCGGCAGCCGCGAAGAATTCTACTGGATCCTGCATTCGGTCTTCGTCAAGCGGCGCGAGGATCATCAGGTTTTCGACCAGGCTTTCAGGCTGTATTGGCGCTCGCGTGATCTGGTGGCAAAGATGATCGCCATGTTCTCGCCGGTGGCGATAGAAAACCGGCAGCGCGAAAAACTCAAGGCCGGGGAGACCCGGGTCAGCCAGGCGCTGTTTGAAGGCCATGAGAAGCAGCGTCCGCCGGAAGACAAGCCGATCATCGACATCGATGCGCGGGAGACGACCTCGGGCAACGAGGTGCTGCGCCAGCAGGACTTTGCCCAGATGAGCGCGCTTGAACTGGCCGCGGCGAAGCGGGCGATTGCCGGGCTGGCGCTGCCATTCGACCAGGTCGAGACCCGGCGCTACAAGCCATCCTCGACACCGAAACGGATTGACCCGCGCGCCACCATGCGCGCGGCCATGCGGACCGGGGGTGATCTGATCCTGCCGCGGTTCCGCAAACGCCGCAAGGTGCATCCGCCGCTGGTCATCATCGCCGATATTTCCGGATCGATGAGCCAGTACACGCGGATCTTTCTGCATTTCATGCATGTGATCAGCGAAAAGCGCCGCGGGGTGCACACCTTCCTGTTCGGCACGCGGCTGACCAACATCACCCGGCAGATGCGCAACAAGGATCCCGACGAGGCGGTGGACCAGTGCACCGGCGCGGTCAAGGACTGGTCGGGCGGCACCCGTATCGGCGAGGCGCTCCGCCTGTTCAACCGGCAATGGTCACGCCGGGTGTTGGGGCAAGGCGCCGTGGTGATCCTGATCACCGACGGGCTCGAGCGCGATTCGATCGAGGAACTCGACACCGAGATCGACCGTCTGCACCGGTCCTGCCGGCGGCTGATCTGGCTCAATCCGCTGCTGCGGTTCGATGGTTTCGAAGCGCGGGCGCGCGGGGTTCGCACCATGCTAGCCCATGTCGATGAATTCCGCGCCGTGCACAGCATCGAGGCGATGGCCGATCTTGTCGCAGCGCTTGGCGAGACCGGTTCCGCGAAAGCCGATCCACGCCGCTATCTGTAAAGCCACGCTGAAGTCCGACCCATTCGGCTCGGCAATTTACGGGCTTTTCCCGGCAAAGCGGCAGGCGCTGCATTTGGTTGACAAACTTACTTGAAATCATCCCGGCGCGGTGGCCATACTGCCCGTTGCAGTCGATGGAGGCAGGCATGACAACTCCGATCCCCGGACAGACCCTGGACGACCAACTTGATCCGCTGACGCTGGCGGAGCGCTGGATGGCGGATGGCCGCAAGGTCGCTGTCGCCACGGTGATCGAGACCTGGGGCTCGGCACCTCGGCCGGTGGGATCGCATCTGGTGATTGACGCCGACGGCAATTTCAGTGGTTCGGTGTCGGGTGGCTGTGTCGAAGGCGCGGTGATTTCGGAAGCCGCCGAGGTGATTTCCAGCGGCGAGCCAAAAATGCTCGAATTCGGTGTCGCCGACGAGACCGCCTGGCAGGTCGGGCTGTCCTGTGGCGGCAAGATCCAGGTCTATCTGGAACGGATCGTCTGATGGACCTGCAACTGCTCACACAGCTCAATGCGGCGCGGCGCAACCGGCAGGCGGCGATCTTGCTCACCGACCTCGGCGACGGTGGCAGCCGGCTGATCCTGAAGGGTGACCCGGTAACGGGCGATCTGGGGACGGCAGTCGCCAAGGCCTTCCTTTCGGCCAGGTCCGGCATTGTCGAAGCCGATGGACAGCGGCTCTTTCTCAATGTGCATGTGCCGTCGCCGCGCATGGTGATCATCGGCGCTGTGCATATTTCGCAAGCGCTGGCGCCGATGGCGCAGATGGCGGGATTTGACGTTCGGGTGATCGATCCGCGCACTGCATTTGCCACGCCGGCGCGGTTCTCGGATGTCGATCTGGTTGCCGACTGGCCCGAGGATGCGCTCGAGGACCAGCCCATCGATGCGTTCACAGCACTTGTCGCCGTCACTCATGACCCCAAGATCGACGACTGGCCGCTGACCAGTGCGCTCAATGCGGAGGCGTTCTATGTCGGGGCGCTGGGCTCGCGCAAGACCCATGGACGGCGGGTGGAACGGCTGACGGCAGCCGGGCTCGACGCGCGCCAGATTGGCCGGATTGCCGCCCCGATCGGGCTTGATATCGGGGCGCAGAGCCCGGCCGAGATTGCCGTGGCGATCCTGGCGCAGGTGATTGCGGCTTTGCGACGCCCGACGGACCCTGCACAGGAGCAACCGTCGTCTCCAGCGGCAGGCAGTCCGGTGCGATGAAATTCGGCCCTGTCGCGATTGCTGACGCCGAGGGCGCGGTGCTGGCGCATTCGCTGTCACTGGGCACCTGGCGGCTGAAGAAAGGCCATGTGCTGACCAGCGCAGACGTGATGATGCTGGGGCAAGGGGGCGTGACCGAGGTGATCGTGGCACGGCTCGGCGACACCGATGTCGGGGAGGACCAGGCAGCGGAAATCCTGGCGCAGGCCTTTTCCGGCGCGCATATCCGGGCCGCCAATGCCGCCACCGGACGGGTCAACCTGCATGCGACGCGGGCCGGGCTGTTCCGGGCCGAACGGCTTTCGGTCGACCATTTCAATGCCATTGATCCGGCCATCACATTTGCCTGCCTTGCCGATCGCAGCTCGGTGCTGCCCGATGAAATGGTGGCGACCATCAAGATCATCCCGCTGGCGGTCTCGGGGGCTTCGCTCAAACAGGCTAAGACGGCCATTGCTGCGCGAAACCTCGCTTATGTCGCGCCGTTCCGGGCGATGCGCGTCGGGCTGATCGCAACCATGCTGCCGACGCTGAAATCCACCGTCATGGACAAGACCCGGGAGTTGCTGCGCAGCCGCCTGGCGCCGAGTGGCTCGCGCCTGGTCGAGGAAAGCCGGGTGCCGCACGCGACCGATGCGGTGGCTGCCGAGATTGTCCGAATGGGGGCAAGCTATGAACTGGTGATCGTGTTCGGGGCCTCGGCGGTGACCGATCGCGACGATGTCATTCCGGCCGCCATCCGCAAGGCCGGCGGCGCGGTGGAGCGGGTCGGCATGCCGGTCGATCCGGGCAATCTGCTGGTGCTGGGATCTGCCGGCAATGCCCAGGTGATCGGCGCGCCCGGCTGTGCCCGCAGTCCCAAGGAAAACGGTTTTGACTGGGTGCTGGCACGGGTTCTGGCCGAAGAGACGCCATCGGCGCGCGACATCTCCCGGATGGGGGTGGGCGGACTGCTCAAGGAGATCGCAACGCGGCCACAGCCACGGCAACAGGCAGCGCGGCCCGATGCCGACCAGGCAGCGGTCTCGGTCGGCGTTGTGCTGCTCGCGGCAGGCAAGGCCAGCCGCATGGGGGAGGCGGCCGGGCACAAGCTGCTGGCGGATTTCGGCGGCGAGCCGCTGATCCGCAAGATGGCGCGCACCGCCCTTGCCTCCGGGGCCGATGCGACGGTTGTGGTCACCGGCCATCGCGGCGATGACATTGCCGCGAGCCTTTCCGGCCTGGCGCTGGAGCTGGTGGACAATCCGGATTTCGCATCAGGCATGGCGTCTTCGCTGAAGCTTGGACTTGGTGCGCTTGCCGAGAATTTTTCGGGTGCGCTGGTGCTGCTGGGCGACATGCCGGCGCTGCGGGCGGAGCATCTCGACCGGCTTGTCAGCGCCTTCGTCGAAAGTGGCGGCACTGCGATCGTCCGCGCCTGTGACGGCGATCGCCGCGGTAATCCGGTGATCCTGCCGCGCTCGGCCTTTGGAGAGGCTATGCAGCTTGCCGGCGATGTCGGCGCGCGGACACTGATCGAGAGCGGCGCCTGGCCGGTGATCGATGTCGAGATCGGGCCGGCGGCACGGCTCGACGTCGACACCCCGGACGCGGTGCGTCTGGCCGGCGGGGTGACCGAGAGGAAAGGGGCTGCGGATGGACAATGAGGCGATCCGCGAGATGTTCGACAGCCTCGGCGAGGTGACGATCAAGCGCATGTTTGGCGGCAAGGGCATCTATCACCAGGGCAGGATCCTGGCGCTCGAAGTGAGCGGCGACATCCTGCTCAAGGCTGACGCGGAGACTGCGCCGGACTTTGCGCAAGCCGGCGCCATCCAGTGGGTCTATGACGGCAAGACCAAGCCGGTGGCAATGCCCTACTGGACAATCCCCGAGGCAGCGCTTGATGATCCCGAGGAGCTTGCCAGATGGGTGGCTCTTGCCCGGGCCGCGGCACTGCGGGCGAAGCAGTAGCAACGATTGCCACCAGACAGCAAGAAGCCTCCGGCCCGTGGAAGGCCGGAGGCTTGAACAGGGTCAGGTGCGACCAGTCACGATCAGACTGATCAGAAGCCCTCGACGACGACCTTGCCCTTTGCGGTGCCGGTTTCGATCAGCGCATGCGCCTTACGCATGTTTTCGGCGTTGATCGGGCTCAGCACTGTGTCGAGCGTGGTGCGGATCCGGCCGGCGTCGATCTCATCGGCGACATAGCTGAGCAGATTGTGCTGCTCGATCATATCCGGCGTCTGGTGCATGGCGCGGGCAAACATGAATTCCCAATGCAGGCTGGCGGCCTTCATCTTCATGCCACCCATTGGCATCGGCAGATCGGTGTCGTCGATGGAGACGATGCCGCCCTGCGGACGGATCAGCTCAACCGCCGTTTCCCAGTGGCGCATGTCGTTGAAGATGGCGATGTGATCGACCGTGTGGATGCCGAGCGCGCGGACTTGCGCCACCATGTCCTTGCGGTGATTGACGACGTGATCGGCGCCAAGTTCCCTGACCCAGCTTTCGGTTTCCGGGCGTGAGGCGGTGGCGATGACGACAAGGCCGGCGGCCTTGGCCAGCTGGATGCCGATCGAGCCGACACCGCCGCCGGCGCCGATGATCAGAACGGTCTGGCCCTTGTCGGCGCCTTCGCGGTCGATATGAAGGCGGTCGAAGAAGGCCTCGTAAGCGGTGATCGTGGTCAGCGGCAGGGCCGCGGCTTCGGCAAAGCTCAGGCTCTTCGGCTTGCGGCCGACAATGCGCTCATCGACGAGATGGAATTGCTGGTTGGTGCCCGAGCGGGTGATATCGCCGGCGTAATAGACCTCGTCGCCGGCCTTGAACAGCGTGACCTCGGGGCCGACGGATTCGACAATGCCGGAGGCGTCATAGCCGATGACGCGCGGCGTTTCCTCGATCGTATCCTTGGGGGCGCGGACCTTGGTGTCGACCGGGTTGACCGAGATGGCCCTGACGGCAACGAGGATGTCGCGGCCGGAAGCAACCGGCTTGGGCAGATCGACATCGAGGAAGGATTTCGGATTTTCGATGGGAAGGTAATGGGTAAGAGCGACGGCTTTCATGGGGATCTTCCTATTGTTTTATGAGTTTGGAGAGAATCGTCTCGATCATGCTGACGACGTCTTCGGACTTTTGGGTGTTGAGCGCGTCGGGATGGGGCGAGGCAAACTTGCCACTATCATTGTCGAAATACAGGCCGGTGGCCTGAGCGAACTCATCCGAGAGAGCGGCGCGGAAGAGAATCTCGGCACCGATGGCAAGATCTCCGCCAGCCACGCCGAAAGCCTGCTTGACCATCTTGCTGCCAAGCAAGGATCCGGGATTGACCGCAACGACAACCGGACCGCTCTGCTTGCTTGATACGGCCATGGCGCGCGACCACATGGTCAGCGCCAGCTTGCTTTGCGCGTAGGCCGCACCATCTGACAGCCGGGCTTTGCCGGAGAGGGCTTCGAGATTGACCGGAGACTGGGCGGCTGACGACAGGTTGATCACCCGTCCGGTTTCGCCCAGCAGCGGCAGAAGCCTTTGTGTCAGCAGGTAGGGTGCGATGGTATTGACAGCGAAACGGACATCAAGCCCGTCAGCCGTGACGGTTACCGGTGCGTGGTAGACGCCCGCATTGTTGATCAGCACATCGAGCCTGTCACGCCGCCCGGCCACAGCTGTCGCCAAGGCTTCGACATCGGCCATGCGCGACAGATCGGCGACATAGGTTTCGACGCTCCCGCCCTTGCCAAGTGCTGCGAGGACTTCTTCGGCTTGCGCCAGTTTTGCCGGGTTGCGGCCATGCAGCAGCACGGTGTGGCTGTCTGCGACCAGCAGCTTAGCTGTTTCCAGGCCGATGCCGTCGGTGGAACCGGTGATGAGGATTGTCTTCTGCATGGTGCTTCCTTGCTGTCCGGCGGTCAGCCGATCCGGGTCATTTCGTTGAGCACGAATTCGGCGACGGCACCGTCAGTGGCCTGCATATAGGCGGCCAGATGCGGGGCGTTCATGTGGGTCTGCCACAATTCGCGCGATTCCCAGTTTTCATAGAACATGAAATGTGCGGGATTGTCGTTGTCCTGGTGCAGGTCGTAATTGATGCAGCCGGCTTCGGCGCGGGTCACGGCGAGGAGCTTTTCGAGCTCCTTCTTGACCAGGGCGATCTTGTCCGGATTGGCCTTTATATTGGCGACGATGGTCAGTTTGCTCATTGTGGTAACTCCCCAATTGGTGATGGCGGAGATGTAGCTTCTTGCCTAATCCGAATAAACCGGCAATATGCAAATTGATAATCCGGAAATTCCGCAAAATGCTGCTCAACAACATCGCCCTGTTTCAAAAGATCGTCGAGAAAGGCAGCCTGTCGGCTGCCGGACGCGAGCTGGGGCTGTCGCCGACCACTGTCTCCGAACGGCTGTCGGCGCTGGAAGCCCATTACGGCATCGTGCTGCTCAACCGCACCACCCGCGCCATCAGCCTGACCGAGGAAGGCCGGACGCTGGTCGAGGGCGCCAAGCATGTGCTGGGCGAGATCGAGGATCTGGAAACCCGCATCCGCCACGGCGCGCAGACCCTTTCAGGCCTGATCCGCGTCAGCGCGCCCAGCGATCTTGGCCGCACCATTGTTTCCGAACAGATCAATCTGTTTCTGGCGCAGCACCCGTCAATTTCGGTCGAGTTGCTGCTGTCGGACGGTTATATCGACATTGTCGGTCAGGGCTTTGACATGGCGGTGCGCTTCGGCACGGTGATCGACAGTTCTCTGCGTGTGCGAAGCATGGGCGAATGGCGCCGTCTGGTCTGCGCTGCGCCCGCGTATCTCGCGCGGCACGGCACGCCGCGGGCGCCTGCCGATCTCAAGGATCACAATTGCCTGGTGATGCGGTTCGGTGTCAATCTCGACAATGTCTGGCGGCTTGGTCCGCATGCGATGCAGCAGATCGTCACGGTGCAGGGTGACCGGGTGGCCAATGACAGTGCGCTGGTGCGGCAATGGGCCCTGGACGGGCATGGCATCATGTTCCGCTCGGAGCTCGATGTCGGGCCCGATATCAGGGCAGGGCGCCTGGTCGAGCTGCTGGCCGAGCACGCGCCGCCGCCGACGCCGATCCAGATGCTGTTTCCGCCGAGCCGGGCCCAGCCCAGGCGGGTGCGCGCCCTGGCCGATCAACTGGCGGCGCGGCTCTTGCAGCGGGACTAAAGCGTGTCGCATCTATTGTGCCTCATAGCCTGCAGCCTTGAAGAAGTTGCGGCATTCGGTGACGGAGAAGAGATCTACAATTTCGCCGAGCGCCATGCTGATGGCATCGAAGCTGCGTGCTGCGTGCTTTCGCAGCAGCGCCTTGAGCTTTGAAAAGGCCATCTCGATGGGATTGAGATCTGGGCTATAGGGTGGCAGGAAGAGGAGCCAGGCTCCTTTGGCCCTGACCAATTGCTCGGCCCGCTCGCTTTTGTGGAAGGCGACATTGTCGAGAATGACGATGTCGCCTTTTGACAGGGTTGGAGCCAGTTGGGTTTCGACCCAGGTTTCGAAGATGCGCCCGTTCATCGGCGCGTTGACGATCCATGGCGCGGTCAGTCCGTGACTGCGCAAGCCGGCGATGAAGGTCTGCGTTTTCCATGCGCCGAACGGCGTATAGGCGTTGAAGCGCTGACCTTTGGCTGACCATCCTGTGCGTTTGGTCAGTTTGGTGTTGGTCGATGTTTCATCGATAAAAATCAGCCGCGCCAATGCCTTGTTGAAGAAGCGCCGGCGTCGTTCGATCCAGAGATCACGAGCGTGGGCGATCTCCGGCCGCAACTGTTCGCTTGCCTTGAGACTTTTTTTATGGCTCAGCCCAAGCTGATTGAGAAACCGGCCGACCGTCGAGCGGTGCACTTCAACGCCACGCTCGGCGAGTTCGACGCAGAGTTCGTCGAGCGTCACTTCACCATTCGCAGCGACACGGGACTCAATCCATCCGCCATGCGCCGTCAGCTTGCCGCCTTGCGGATGGCCCTGCCTTGCAGGCGCAAGCGAGCCGGTGGCTCGATGCAGGATCATCATGTTATTGACAAATCTCGGCGACACCCGGAAATGCCGAGCCGCCTCCCGATGGCTGTTACCTTCTTCTACAAACCCAACGACACGCGCACGCAACTCGACCGGATGCGGCTTGCCCATGGCGGTTCTCCTTCCATGGAGAAAGTGAATCATAAATCAATCAGTCAGGGAATCCTGAATCTGAAAAGCTGAGACACGCTTTAAAACGTGTTCCGAACAGTGGGAACCGGTTTGCGGAAAAAACATGCGTCAAAACAAAATCCTGAAGCAGATTGCATGAATATGATTGAATGCAACGTGCTTTGGAGAACCAGGCGGTCATCTTTGCCACGGGTCATCCCGGGCGATCCGCATGAAAAAGGCCGCCGGCTGGGATGCCGACGGCCTTTTCATGCAAGGTCGTGATGCGCGGGCTCAGCCGCCGATCATCATGAAGGCGGGAATCTCGTCGCCGAATCCAACCGGTGTCGGCTCGCGGTCGTCATTGTCACGGCCACGGCGGTTGTTGCGATTGCGGTTGCGGTCTTCATTGGCGTTGGCCGGTTCCTGCGCGCGCTGCGGTGCCGGACGCTCCTGGCGTTCCTGCTTGGGCTGGCGCTCTTCACGAGGCTTGCGCTCTTCGCGGGCCTCGTGGCGGGGCCGGGCTTCTTCGCGGGGCGCGTCGCGGGTGACGGTCTCGGTCACCGCTTCGGGCTGCGCTGCAGTCTCGGCCACAGGCGCTGCAGCTTCGACAGCCGCGGGCTTTTCTTCCTGGCTCTTCTTCTCGCCACGGCTGGACCGGCGTGCCGTTCCCTTGCTGTCGCTGCGGCGGCCACGGCCGGGTTTTTCGTCCGCATCTTCGGAAGACGCCTGAATGGCGTCCTTGCCATCAAGCCATTCGATGTCGCGATCGATCAGCTTGGTGATGGCGTCGACATATTTGGCGTCCTTGCGCGAGACCATGGTGAAGGCTGCGCCGGCGCGTCCGGCACGGCCGGTGCGGCCGATGCGGTGGACATAATCCTCGGCATGGATCGGCACGTCGAAATTGAACACGTGACTGACGGCCGGAATGTCGAGGCCGCGGGCGGCGACATCGGAAGCCACCAGCAAGGTGATCTCGTTGTCCTTGAAGCCCTGCAGCATGTTGGTGCGCGAGCGCTGATCCATGTCGCCATGCAGGGCGCCGACGGAAAAGCCGTGCTTCTCCAGCGATTTGTAAAGATCGGCCACGTCTTTCTTGCGGTTGCAGAAAATGATGGCGTTGGTCAGTTCGGTCTGCGTCTTGATCAGATCGCGCAGGCGTTCGCGCTTCTCAAAGTCCTTGCTACCGCAGGCAACCAGGCGCTGCTCGACGGTGGCGGCCGTGGAGGATGGCGGTGCCACTTCGATGCGGGCAGGGTTCTGCAGGAACTTGTCAGCCAGCTTCTGGATTTCCGGCGGCATGGTGGCCGAGAAGAACAGGGTCTGACGGGTAAACGGAATGAATTTGACGATGCGCTCGATGTCGGGAATGAAGCCCATGTCGAGCATTCTGTCGGCTTCGTCGATCACCAGGATTTCCACGCCGGTCATCAACAGCTTGCCGCGTTCGGTGTGGTCGAGCAGGCGGCCCGGGGTGGCGATCAGCACGTCTGCGCCACGTTCGAGCTTGCGGTCCTGCTCGTCAAAGGAGACGCCGCCGATCAGCAGCACGATGTTGAGGCGGTGATTCTTGCCGTATTTCTCGAAATTCTCGTGAACCTGGGCTGCGAGTTCGCGCGTTGGTTCAAGGATCAGGGTGCGCGGCATGCGGGCGCGGGCGCGGCCTCTTTCCAGCATGGTCAGCATTGGCAGCACGAAGCCGGCGGTCTTGCCGGTTCCGGTCTGGGCGATGCCCAGAATGTCGCGCCGTTCGAGCGCAGGCGGGATGGCGCCTTCCTGGATAGGAGTTGGCGTCGTGTATCCAGCGTCAGTCACGGCGGACAGTACTTTTTGGCTCAAGCCAAGATCAGCAAAAGTGGTCAATTGGGGGCGTTATCCGTTTCGGAGTGTGCGGCTTTGCGCGGGAGCGCGCTCTTGAGGCGATCCCTATGGGTCTCGAATAGTCGCTGCAGTGCATTAAGTCAAGAAAAAGCCCGGAATTGAGCGTTGCTGCGGCGTGGCGCTTCCTGTGGCAGTGTTTTAATGTTCCTGCAGGGCGCTCGCGACAGCAAAATCAACTTAGCCAAGTCAGGCATTGGCAAAACCGTTGTTGTGCAAATCCTACCTCGGCAAGCGCTGACACCAGGCTCGCGTTGCGTCCCGTTCTATCGCTTGGAAAAGCGACAGGTCGGTCAGTTGGAGACCAGCAGCGGCTTGAGTTTCTTGGCTGTCCGGAGAAAGCGCATCGGGTCGATGGCATTGCCGTTGCGGCGCACTTCATAGTGCAGATGCGGGCCGGTGGAGCGGCCGGTCGAGCCGGATTTGCCGATGCGCGTGCCGATGGTCACCACGTCGCCCTTGTTGACGGAGACGCTGGAGAGATGGGCGTAGCGGGTGGTCAGCCCGTTGCCGTGCTGGATCTCGACCATCTTGCCGTAGCCGCCATTGCGGCCGGCATGGACAACCTTGCCCGAAGCGGTGCTGTAGACCGGGGTTCCGCTCTTGACGCGAAAATCGATGCCGCCGTGAAAGGCGAGCCGGCCGAGGAAAGGGTCACGGCGATTGCCGAATTTCGAGGTGATTTCAGCGCCGGGGGCAGGGATGCCGATCGGCAGCTTGCGGGCGCTGCGGCGCACGGCGTCGAGGCGGCCCAGTGCCTGGTCGAGATCGCCAAGCGTGGCTTCGAAAGCATTGGGATCATTCGGCCGCACGAACGGACCGCCGACGGCGGTGTCCTGAATGTCCGGCATCGGCAGGCCTGCGGCGGTGATGATCTCGTCGATCTCGGAGGCGGTCTCGAAGGCGTCGATGGCGAGATTTTGCATTTTCTCGATCTGCTCGCGTTCGATCGACTTGAGCGACAGGGTGACGGTCGAGAAAATCCGGTCGGCCCGTTCGCCGACGGTCTCCGCGTTGCGGCTGCTCGAAAGCGCGGCATAGGCCAGAGGATTGACGTTGATGGTGGGCGCGGCGGCCAGCGGCTGCTGCGGCTGGCTTGTGAGGGCTGCGAGGCGCCTGGTCTTGGTCGAGGCGGTGGCAAGCCCGGCATGATTCTTCGGATTGGCGACCGGAACCGGAATGTTCTTCGGCTCGGCGCCGGCCCGGTCAAGCAAGGGGCCCAGCTTGCCGTGGCGGTTGGTCAGGGCTTCCTGCCGGGCAATCAGTTCGGCGACCTTCTCTTCCATCAGCTGCTGGTCGAGCAATTGACGGCTGGTAACCCTGTCGACCTGCGAGCGCAGCGCGGCAATGCGGTCTTCATAGGCGTGCTGCATGCGGGCCTGGCGGGCCATCGAGGCGCCGATCAGGTCGTCGCGCAGCACCAGATAGGTGGTCGCTGCCAGGTAGCCGATGGCCATGACGCCGAGAACCGAAACGCAAAGCCCCGCAATCCACGGGCGTATGGTCATGTGTCTTATGGTGTCACCACTGGCGAATATGATCGTGTGGGACCGTTTTGGCCGTTTGCCAAATACGCGGCTGTCCTGCCTCTGCGACACTCGATAATCCTCGCCGGAACGGGTTGCCATTGCTGGTTCGAGGCCGATTACACCCTGTTAAGGTTAATAAACGTTTGAACATTTGCCGTCTGGCGTCATTTCCTGCGGATCAGGACATGTTCTGGCTGGTCAGCGCCCGGTAAAAGGTGGGTGTGAGACCGGCTGCGGCGCGGGCGAGGTCGTTGAATGGCGGTTTCAGCCCGCCGCGGAAATTGGCGCGGACCAGTAGCCGGAAAGTGGCCGCCGCATCCTTGCCTTCGCGGGCGCAGATGAAGCGGAACCACTTGGCGCCGATGGCGACATGCTTCTTCTCGTCCTCATAGATGATGTCGAGAACGGCAGCGCTTTCGTCATCGCCGACTTCGCGCATCTTGAGCAGCAAAGAGGGGGTGACATCAAGGCCCCTGGCTTCGAGAATGAGCGGCACCACCGCCAGCCGGGCGGTCAGGTCGTTGCGGGTGTCATGCGCTGCCTGCCACAGCCCGTCATGGGCCGGCAGGTCGCCATAATCGGCGTCAAGTGCATGAAGCCGCCCGCGTACAAGGTTGAAATGCTTGGCTTCTTCAAAGGCGACCTGCATCCAGCCGTCGAAGAAACTCTGCGGCATCGGCGCTGCGGCAAAGCGGGCGACGATGTCGAGCGCAAGATCGACGGCGTTGAGCTCGATATGGGCGATGGCATGCAGCAGGGCGATCCGGCCATGCGGCGTATGCAGCGAGCGCCGGGCAACCTGGGTCGGCGGCACCAGATCGGGCTTGGCGGGGCGCCCCGGCCGCAGCGGCGCAAGCGCATCGAGCGGCGAGCGCAGGGACAGCCGCCGTTCCTGCCAGCGTGTGGCGACGGACTGGGCCAGCGCGGTCTTGACATCAAGGTCTTCGGCCATGATTGCCCGTGCCGCACCGTCGCGCAGCGAAAGAACGGGGGGCGTCTCGTTCAGCAAGTGCGGGATCCCGTCTTCGGAGCTTTTGGGCGGATCACAGTGCCTTTACCGCGTCGAGCACGGCCTGGGCATGGCCGGGAACTTTGACCTTGCGCCAGGTCCTGGCGATCTTGCCGTCTTTATCGATGAGGAATGTCGAGCGCTCGACACCCATATATTTGCGGCCATACATGCTCTTTTCCTTCCAGACCCCATAGGCTTCGAGGACCGCTTTGTCTTCATCGGACGCCAGGATGACGCCGAGCTGGTGCTTGGCGACGAATTTGTCATGCGCCTTGACCGGATCGGGCGACATGCCGACCACGACCGCGCCGGCTGCGTCGAGTTCGCTGCCGAGCGCGGTGAAGTCGATGGCTTCGACCGTGCAGCCGCTGGTGTTGTCCTTGGGGTAGAAATAGAGCACCACGATCTTGCCGGCCAATCCGCCCAGCGACACGTTTCCGCCGCCATCGCGTGGCAGATCGAAGCCAGGCGCTGTCATGCCTTCGGCAAGTTCGCTCATTGTCTATACCTTTCATCGATTCAGTCGGCTGTTTTTCAGGTGAACCTGCCCCAAGGGGATATATAAGCGCAACAGCCACAGTCCAGAAGAATCATCCCCAACCAAGAGATCACAGCTTCACGCCCATGCCGGATCAACCGATAGACAAGGTTCAGTTCAAGAAGCGCGACATCGTTTCGCTGCATGAGCTGCCGTCGGCCAATGTCGATGGATCGATCCTGGTGCGGGGGCACCACCCGCGCAAATGGCGGCATTCGGCAATGCGCTGGACGCTGGGCACTGTGCTGGTGCTGGCGCTGATGATCGGCGGATTGCTTGCGGCGCTGGAAGCGGGGGTCGTCGACGGCTTCATCCGGGACCGGGCAAGAATGGCTCTTGCGCAGGCCGTGGGCCCCGACAACCATGCGGAACTGACCTCCGCCGCCCTGCGCCTGACCGCCGGCGGCAAGCTCGCCCTTGTCGCGGGCGATGTGGTGCTTCAGCGCGGCGACGATCCGTCGGATGTCAACAGCATCGAAAGGGTGATGATCGCGCTCGAACCCTGGGCGCTTCTCAGGGGCCGGATCTCGGTGGCTTCGGTCGACATCACCGGGGTGGGGCTCGCCTCCACGGAAGGCGACGGATTCAATCTTACCGATCTTGCCGCGTTCCGGGTCGACGAGACCGGCGCGATTATCGAGCAGATGTTTTCGGTTCTCAACCGGATCGCCACACAGGTGGACGCGGTGGATGCCGGGTCGTTCCGGTTTTCCGACATCAGCGTTACCGGCGCCGGGGGCGATGTGGCGATCGAAACGGCGGAGGTGCGCCGGATTGACGGGCGCAATTATCAGTTCGAAGCCGATATCGCCGGCAAGAAGCAGAGCTTTACCATTTCCGGCAAGGCCAGCGCGGTCCCCGACCAGGCCGGGCTTTCGCGCATCACCGGCAAGATCGAGGGCCTGGTCATCGATTTTCTGACCGAAGGCGCCACCAACCGGCAAAACGGTGTGGCGACACCGCTCGGCGTCACCTTCACCGCGGCGCGCGCCCTGCCGGGCAAGCAGCCGGCGCTGTCCGTCAAGACAACGGCGCTGGGCGGCACTCTGACCATGGGCGGCATCCAGGCAAGCCTGCAGGAGGCGCGGGTCAACCTGGTCTACATGCCGCTGGCCAACAAGATCGAGATCACGCCTTCCATCATCCGGGCGGCCGATGCCGTGCTGCCCTTTACCGGCGGCCTGATCGATGCCGACAGGACCGACAAGGTCGAGGGTGCCGGAATTGCCTTTGATTTCGTCATCACCAACGGACTGGCCGACCCCGGCGATTCCGGCGAGGCCGCGATCCCGTTCGCGGGCAAGGCGCTGGGATGGTTCGACGCGGCCAACCGGCGGCTGGTGGCCGAGCAACTGGCGGTGTCGACAACGCAGGGCAACCTGCTCGGATCGGCCTCCTGGCGCTTTGTCGAAGGCATATCGCCGGAAATCAACATGGTGGCGGAAGTGCCGCAGATGACGACGGCGGCGGTGAAGCAGTTCTGGCCCTACTGGATGGGCAAACGCGCCCGGCAATGGGTGCTCAACAATCTATATGGCGGCACGGTCAGCAATGGGCGGATCCAGCTGGCGACGCCGGCGGGCCACTACAAACCCTTTGAAGATGTCCGCTTCGACGAGGACCAGTTGCAGATCGATTTCGACATCGCCCGGGCGCGGATGAATGTGGCAGGCGACATTCCGCCATTGCGCGACACTGTCGGCCACATGCGGTTGCGCGGCTCGGAGATCAGTTTCAAGATCGATTCCGCAACGGCGTTTTTCCCCACCGGCCGGACCGTCGAGGTCGCCGATGCGGTGTTCTCGATCCCCGCCACCCATGAACGGCCGCTGATGGCGGAACTGTCGATGTCGGTTCGCGGCGAGGCCGATGCGGTGGCCGAACTGATCACCTATCACCCGATCAATGTGCTCGACCAGATCGGTCTGAAACCGGAAGAGCTCAGCGGCTCGATCTCGTCGACGGTGACGGCGCGTTTCGGGCTGATTCCGGACCAGTCGCCACCGCCGCCGGACTGGACCGCAGATCTCGACATGGGCGGAGTCAATATCGCCAAGCCGATCGAGGGGCGGATGCTGACCGATATGAATGGCCGGCTTTACGTGACCCCGCAACAGGCCGAACTCAAGGCCGAGGCGCTGGTCGACGGCGCGCGGATGGCGCTCGACGTGGTGCAGCCGGTGGGCGATTCCGGCATCGAGGCCAGGCGGACCCTGTCGGGCACGCTGTCGCCCGAGGCACGCGAATTGCTGGCGCCCGGCACGGATGCCCTGATCACCGGTCCGGTCGGCTTCAACATGGCCAGCCAGCCCGATGGCAGCCAGACGGTGTCGCTCGATCTCAAGCCGGCCAGGCTTGTCGTGCCGGGGCTTGGCTGGACCAAGGGCAAGGGTGTGGCGGCGACACTTGAGTTTTCGATGCACACGGATGGCGAGGTGACCGGCCTGTCGAATCTGACCCTTTCGGGCGAGGGATTCAGGGCAACCGGCCAGGTCTCCCTCACTCAGGGGCAACTGACCACGGCGACATTTGATCATGTGGCGCTTTCGCCGCGCGACGATTACCACGTGGCCATCACCCGCAAGGGCAAGGGCTACATGATCGAGCTTGGCGGCAAGTCCATCGATGTGCGGCCGCTGATTGCGCTGGCAAAGTCGGTCGAGGGCGGCGAAACGGTGGACGATTCCAAGACGGCGCAGGTCGAACTTTCCGGCAGTGTCGACGCCGTGCACGGATATTCCGACGAGACCCTGTCCACCGCGAGTTTCGTCTACAAGGGGCAGGGCGCGCGTATTGACCTGCTCGATTTCAAGGCGGTGACCAAGAGCGGGCAGGCTCTGGTGATGGCGGTGATGCGCGATGCGGGCGGTGAATCGGTGGAGGTGACCAGCGGTGACGCCGGTGCATTCGCCCGCTTTGCCGGCATCTATGCCCGGATCCGCGGTGGCCTGCTCAATGTCAGGCTCAAGCGGGAGGGTGGCCCATTGCGGCGCGGTGTCGTCGATATCCGCAATTTCGAAGTGGTGGGCGAGCCGCGGCTCAATTCGCTGGTGTCGACGCCGAGCAAGCAGGACGGCAAGAGCCTCAGCGATGCGGTCAACAGCGACATCGACCTTTCGGTGGCGGAATTCGAGGTTGCCAATGCCCGGGTCGTCTCCGGCAACGGGGAGCTCAGGATCAGCGAAGGTATTGTCCGCGGCCCGCAGATCGGCGCGTCGTTCCAGGGGCTGGTGCACAATGCCAAGGGTGACATCGATCTGACCGGAACCTTCATGCCGGCCTACGGGGTCAACCGGCTGTTTGGCGAATTGCCGCTGATCGGACTGTTGCTCGGCAATGGCCGCGATCGCGGCCTGATCGGCATCACCTTCCGGCTTGCCGGCAAGACCGACTCGCCGCTGCTGCAGGTCAATCCGCTCTCGGTGATCGCGCCAGGCGTGTTCCGCTCGATCTTCGAATACAGGCCCTGATGCACAACGCCGCCGAAACAGGTGCTCCGGCGGCATTGATCGGGTTTGTTTCAGCCGGGTCGCGGCCTATTGCGGACGCACCAGCACGTGCTTCTTCTTGCCCAGCGACAGCTTGATGACGCCATCGTCGTTGAGGAAGCCGGAATTGACCATGGTCTTGTCGTCGCTGATGGCCACGTCGTTGAGCTTGATCGCGCCGCCCTGGACATGGCGGCGGGCTTCGCCATTGGAGCCGGCGAGACCGGCCTGAACGAACAGCGCCAGCAGGCCGATGCCGGCATCTAGCTCGGACGCGGCGACCGTGATGGAGGGCAGATCGGTTGCGGTCTGGCCCTCTTCAAAGGTCTTGCGCGCGGTCGCAGATGCCTGCTCGGCTGCGGCACGGCCGTGCAGCATGGCGGTAACCTCGGTCGCCAGGATCTTCTTGGCTTCGTTGATCTCGGCGCCGCCCAGCGCGTCCAGCCTGGCAATCTCGTCGAGTGGCAGGGTGGTGTAGAGCTTGAGAAAGCGGCTGACATCGGCATCTTCCGAATTGCGCCAGTACTGCCAGAACTCGTAGGCGCCGAGCATGTCGGCGTTGAGCCAGATCGCGCCATTGGCGGATTTGCCCATCTTGGCGCCCGAAGAGGTGGTCAGAAGCGGCGAGGTCAGCGCGTAGAGCTGCGGGCAGTCCATGCGGTGACCGAGATCAATGCCGTTGATGATGTTGCCCCACTGGTCCGATCCGCCCATCTGCAGGCGGCAGCCATAGCGCTTGTTGAGCTCGACGAAATCATAGGCCTGGAGAATCATGTAGTTGAATTCCGGGAACGACAGCGACTGCTCGCGGTCGAGCCGGGTCTTGACCGAATCGAAGGCCAGCATCCGGTTGACCGAGAAATGGCGGCCGACATCGCGCAGGAACTCGACATAGTTGAGGCCCATCAGCCAGTCGGCATTGTTGGCCATCACCGCGTCCTGCGGACCGTCACCGAAGGTGAGGTAATTGGAAAAGACGCTCTTGATGCCGGCGATGTTCTCGTTGATCAGTTCCGGCGTCATCAGCTTGCGCGCCTCATCCTTGAAGGAGGGGTCGCCGACCATGCCGGTGCCGCCGCCCATCAGCGCGATTGGCCGGTGACCGGTCTGCTGCATCCAGTGCAGCATCATGATCTGGATCAGACCGCCGGCGTGAAGGCTCGAGGCGGTCGGGTCGAAGCCGATATAGGCCGTGACCGTCTCTGTCCGGAACAGATCATCAAGGCCCTTCTCGTCGGAGGCCTGGTGAATGAACCCGCGCTCGGAAAGAGTGCGCAGGAAATCGGACTTGAAGGCTGACATATCACTGTCCTTGCGGTTATCTCGGCTGTTCCGGAAACATAAGGGGCGCCGATCAGTATGTGGTGCCCGGGCGGGCCTTTAGCATTAGCGGCAGGCGCATTCAACTCAGGCCACGCTTCCGTTGCTGACGGACACTGCTTGGGCATGTAGGTTCTCACCCGCAACGGGGCTGATTCCTAAAAGAGGAGCAGCCGATCAACAGGGACAGCGGATGATGGCGACTGGCAGCGATCTCAAACGGGCGATCGGTCTGATGAGCGGCACCTCGATGGACGGGATCGACCTGGCCATGCTCGAGACCGACGGCGACAGCATTGTGCATCGCGGCGCCTCTTCGTCCACGCCCTATGACGCGGCCTTCCGCAAGCGGCTCGAGGCAGCTCTTGAAACCGCCAAAAGCATCGACGCCCGCAGCGACCGGCCGGACGATCTGGCCGGGCTGGAGGCCGACCTGACCGACCGGCATGCGGCGACGGTCGAAGCCTTTCTGGCGCGGGAAGGGCTGGAGGCCACGGATATTGATGTGATAGGCTTTCACGGCCAGACCGTGCTGCACCGGCCGCTCAAGGCGCTGACGGTGCAACTGGGCGACGGCCAGCGGATGGCGAAACGGCTGGGTATCGATGTCGTCTATGATCTCCGCGCTCACGACATGACGCTGGGCGGGCAGGGCGCGCCGCTGGTCCCGGCCTATCACCGCGCGCTGGCGGCCGGATTGCCTGACGATTTGGCCAGCGAGACGCCGGTGGCCTTCGTCAATATCGGCGGCATTTCCAACATCACCTATGTCGATCCGCAATCCGAATTGCTGGCCTTCGACAGCGGCCCGGGCAACACGCTGATTGACCAGTGGGTGGCGCGCCATGCCGGCATTCCCTATGATTCCGGCGGCGCCATCGCCTCGGAGGGGCGGGTGCTGTCGGGGCTCGCCAACCGCTATCTGGCCTCGCCCTTCTTCACAGCCAAAGAACGTATCTCGCTTGACCGCAATGATTTCACGCTGCCCGCCGATGACGAGGCCGGGCTTGAAGATGGCGCGCGCACGCTCGCCTTTGTTTCAGCCGCAGCCATTGCCAAGGCGCAAGCGCATTTTCCGGCCAAGCCGAAACTGTGGATCCTGACCGGCGGCGGCCGCCACAACCGGATCATCGTCGAGGACCTGACCGTCGCCACCCGGCATTCGGGCCGCGTGATTGTGGCGGAAGAGGCGGGTCTGAACGGCGATTCGATGGAAGCCGAGGCCTGGGCCTGGCTGGCGGTGCGCTCGCTGCACGGCCTGCCGCTGACCTATCCCGGCACTACCGGCGTGAAGGAGCCCGCCACCGGTGGCGTTCTGGCGCGTCCCTAGCGGGGCCCATGGCGCCATTCCGGCTGGCGCGTGCCGGAAATGGCGCCGAAGCGTTCGCGCCTTTCGCGTTCAGAGAGCCTTGCGGATCCGGTCAAAGGCCTGCTTGAGTTCCGAGCCGAGGATCTCGAGGGCATCGCCCAGGTCTTCCTTGCTCTTTTTCAGGTTTGCCTGGCTTTCAAAATGTCTCCAGCGCTCCTGAAGCTCGTCCCATTCGTCCTGCGCATCCTTCGAGCCGAGATGCACCTTGAGCTTGATTTCATCATAATTCTGTTTGAGCTCTTCGGTCATTTTGTTGAGGTCGGCCATTGTCGTTTCCTTGTCTTGGGTGGATGGGTTGAGCGCAGGCAGGCGCGGTGAGCGCAGGCGCGTTGAGGTTTTGAACCTGTCAGGACTCCGTCTTGCGGCGTCGCAGGCTGCGGATGATGGCGGAGATGACCGGAACCAGAAGCCGGGCATTGTCCCAGCCCTTGAAGCCGTTGAGACCCGCAATGCTTCCGAATGCGGCCGATGCCGGATTCGATTTCAACTCGTTTTCCAGCGTCGCCGAGGTCAGGTCGCGCAGTTCCCCGGCGGCGGCGAGGTCGGGGCCGGGACTGGTGAAGGAGGCTATGATAACGAGAATGACGGCGAGGCCGATATTGGCGACGGCAAGTATCAGCGGCGCATGGATTGCGCCCCAGCCGGCGAGCAGCCACTGATAGGTGGCGATGTTGAGAAACACCAGCGCCATCAGGGTGATCAGCGTCGCAAAGATCATCAGCGAGAATTTCCGCAACTGCAGCTTCAGACGGATCTCGCCGACCATCAGTTCGGAGCGGAGATAAAGGCGCAGGATCCTGACGATTGTATGGACTGACATGGCTTCACATTACCTTGCTGTTAGACGGCCAATGACGATGCCGAGCGCCAGCGCGGCTGAAACCGACGCGACCGGATGTTCGGTGAAGCTTTCCTCGGCCTCGTCGAGCATGGTCTGCACAAGGCCGGAGACTTCGGCGAGCAGACTCTGGATCTCGTCGGGCGGGGTGTCGGAGTCGGGATTGGCGGGGTCGGGGTCCGGCCTGGGCTGAGCGGATGCGCGACGCAATTGCTCGACTTCCGCGCGCAGGCCTGCAATCTCGTCCCTCAGGCTGGGCTGTGTCATCATCATTCCCTCAATCTGGTCCGGGACTGATTTATAGCGCATCGCAGCACGGGGGATTTGATATAGCGCAATCCGCCGCCATGAATCTGAAACGGGACATCCATCCGCCGATCTTGCCGCGCCGACTGCCGTTACGGCTGACGGGCCGTGGATGGCGCTTGGACAATCCGGGCGTGTCGGCTACATAGCGGTTGACGAGCAGCACCTGCTCCTGCCCGGCAACGCCGTGTTGTGAAGGATCCGCTATGGAACAGAACAAGAGCTCGGTTGAGCATGTGAGCTTCTATCTGATGCTGGCGCTGATCACGGTGGCATTCTGCATTCTGCTTTCCCCGTTCTATACCGCCATCCTGTGGGCGGTGATCCTGGCGATCATCTTCCATCCGGTGCAGCAGTTCCTGCTTCGCCGGCTCAGGGGCCGGAAGGGGGCGGCGGCACTGCTGTGCGTCTTGATGTGCATCTGTCTCGTGATCATTCCCGTCGTGGTCATCTTCGCTTCCATCGCCCAGGAGGGCGCGAGCCTCTACCAGAAGGTCAGCGATCCGGAATTTGACCTGCAGGGGCGCATCGAGACCATTGCCAGCGCGGTGCCGAGCTTCATCGAGCGCTGGACGCCGATCCAGCTTGGCGATTTTCCCGAACTCCGCGACAAGTTCTCCGGCGGGATCATGCAGGCCAGCCAGTCGATGGCGGGGCACCTGGTCAATCTGGGCGAGACCACGCTGAACTTCTTCATCGGATCCGGGATCATGCTCTATCTGCTGTTCTTCCTGTTTCGCGACGGCGAGGGCCTGGTCGACAGGATCAAGCGCGGGATGCCGCTCAGCAGCGACTATTCCCGCCAGTTCCTCGAAAAATTCACTTCCGTCATCAATGCCACGGTGCGCGGCAACATCATCATCGCGATGATCCAGGGCACTATCGGCGGCGTCACATTCTGGGCGCTGGGGGTCGAGGCGGCGCTGCTGTGGGGCGTGGTCATGACCTTCTTTTCGATGCTGCCCGCCGTCGGCGCGGCCTTCATCTGGGCCCCTGCAGCGGTGTTCTTCCTGTTCAGCGGCGCCTGGATCAAGGGCGTGGTCCTGATCATGGTCGGCCTCTTCGTCATCGGCCTGATCGACAATTTGCTGCGGCCGCCTCTGGTCGGCAAGGAATCGAAGCTTCCGGATTATGTCGTGCTGATTTCGACGGTTGGCGGCATGGCGCTGTTCGGCATCAACGGGTTCATTGTCGGGCCGCTGATCGCCGCCATGTTCATTTCGGCCTGGTCGCTGTTTGCCAATGAACCCGAGGATGGCTGAGCGCGGCTCGCATTGACGCGGCACGCGGCTCCGGTTCGTTGCCACGCCTTGTCGTGATCTCATAAATGCACTGAAGTGCCGGCAGATCTTGCCGGCACTTCAGTTTCGCGCGGTCTGGCGTTCAGTCACCTCAACCCGGAACGGGCTTCAGCGCTTGCAATAGGTACCGAATTTCACCCAGCTTCCGCCACGGCGCGAGGATTCCACGCAGGCCGTGACGAAGGCGACGCCGGCGAGGCCCTCGTCAATGCCGGGGAACATCACGCCATCGGGTATCGGATTGCCGCTGCGGCGGGCGACAATGGCATCGGCGGCTTCGGTGTAGATATTGGCGAAGCCTTCGAGATAGCCCTCGGGATGGCCGCCGGGAATGCGGCTGAGCCGTTGTCCGGCGGCTGTGGCGCCAGCGCCGTTGCGGGTGAGCAGCTGCTTGGGCTGTCCCAGCGGCGTGTACCAGAGGTAGTTGGGATCTTCCTGGGCCCATTCGAGCCCGCCCTTTTCGCCATAGATGCGCAGTTTCAGGGCATTCTCGTTGCCGGGTGCGACCTGGCTGCACCACAGCATGCCCTTGGCGCCGCCCGAAAACCGCATCAGCACATGGCCGTTGTCATCAAGCTGCCGGCCTTCGACAAAACTATCGAGATCGGCGCAGAGCTGGGAGAGTTCGAGCCCCGAGACAAAGCTTGCCAGGTTGAAGGCATGGGTGCCGATGTCGCCAGTCGAGCCGCCGGCACCCGACTGCGCCGGATCGGTGCGCCAGCCGGCCTGTTTCTGCCCGGTTTCCTCGAGCGGTTCCGACAGCCAGTCCTGGGCATATTCGACCTGCACCAGCCGGATGGCGCCGATGTCTCCCCGGGCGATCATCTCGCGTGCCTGCCGGATCATCGGATAGCCGGTGTAGTTGTGGGTCAGCACGAACAGCGCGCCTGACGCCTCGGCCACTTTCGCCAGCTTGCGGGCGTCGGCCAGCGTCGAGGTCAGCGGCTTGTCGCAGATCACATGGATGCCGCGCTTGAGGAATTCGCGCGCGACGGGGAAGTGCATGTGATTGGGGGTGACGATCGCCACCGCCTCAATGCCGTTTTTCAACCGCGCTTCCCGCTTGGCCATCTCGACATAATCGCCATAGGCGCGGTCGTCCGCCACGCCGAGATCGGCGGCCGAGGCCTTTGATTTCTCGGGCGTGGAGGAAAATGCACCGGCGACCAGCTCATAGCGATCGTCGATGCGCGAGGCGATGCGGTGCACGCCGCCGATGAATGCGTCGCGCCCGCCGCCGACCATGCCGAGACGAATGCGGCGCGTGGATGAGGTGCTGGAACCTTCGATAGCCATTGTGTCCCTCCCGCTCACGAAATGCCGAGCATGCGGCGATTGGCGGCGTCGTCGGTGCCGCCATCGGCGAAATCGTCGAAGGCGCGCTCGGTGACGCGGATGATATGGTCGGAGACAAACTGCGCGCCTTCGCGTGCGCCGTCTTCGGGGTGTTTTAGGCAGCATTCCCATTCGACCACGGCCCAGCCGTCAAAATCATTGGCGGCCATCTTCGAGAAGATCGCGCCGAAATCGACTTGTCCGTCGCCGAGCGAGCGAAACCGTCCGGCCCGGTCCACCCACGGCTGGTACCCCGAATAGACGCCCTGGCGTCCGGTCGGATTGAACTCGGCATCCTTGACGTGGAACATCTTGATCCGGTCCTTGTAGATGTCGATGTTGTCGATGTAGTCGAGGCATTGCAGCAGGTAATGCGACGGGTCGTAGAGCATGTTGCAGCGGGCATGGTTGCCAACGCGCTCCAGAAACATCTCGAAGGTGATGCCGTCATGCAGGTCTTCACTGGGGTGAATTTCGTAGCAGACATCGACGCCGCAATCCTCGGCGTGATCAAGGATCGGCCGCCAGCGTCTGGCCAGTTCGTCAAAGGCGGTCTCGACCAGTCCGGCCGGCCGTTGCGGCCACGGATAGACATAGGGCCAGGCCAGCGCGCCGGAAAAGCTCGCCATCGCGCCGATGCCCATGTGTTTGGAGGCAGTCAGCGCCAGCCGCACCTGGTTGACCGCCCATTCCTGCCGCGCCTTGGGATTGCCGCGCACTTCCGGCGCCGCAAATCCGTCAAAAGCCTCGTCATAGGCGGGATGCACGGCGACAAGCTGGCCCTGCAGATGGGTCGACAATTCGGTGACCTCGACGCCGTTTTCGGCTGCGACGCCCTTGAATTCGTCGCAATAGTCCTTTGAATCGGCGGCCTTCTGCAGGTCGATCAGCCGTCCGTCCCAGCTCGGGACCTGCACCCCCTTGTAGCCGCAATCGGCCGCCCATTTGGTGATCGAGGCCCAGGAATCAAACGGTGCCTCGTCGCTTGCAAATTGCGCCAGAAACAGCGCTGGACCCTTGATGGTTTTCATCGGTTTTCTCCTCCAGAAAATAGTTCGGCCGCCTTGAGTGACCTTGTAATATGTTTGTATCCGTCTCGATACACCGCTTCCGGGCTCTCGGCGAAGTCTCTCCATACTTTTGTCGCTGCCGCCAGATCGGGCAGGCCGCGGCCGAAACTTTCAATCGTCAGCCATCCGTCATAACCGGTTTCGACTATCGCGGCATAGGTCTCGCGCCACGGAATGTTTCCGCGGCCGGGCACACCCCGGTCATTTTCGGAAATATGGATGTGGGCGACCACATCGGCGTTGCGGTTCAGCGCCCCGATCGGGTCGGCTTCCTCGATATTGGCATGGAAGGTGTCGTACATGGCGCGGATATTCGGATGGCCGATCTCGACCAGATGCGCTGCCAGGGCATCCATGGTGTTGACCAGGTAGCATTCGAAGCGGTTGAGCGCTTCGAGCGCAATGGTGATGCCCAAGCCCGCCGCATGGTCGCCGATCAGGCGCTGCGAAGCGACCGAGCGTGACAATTCATCAGCCGTCGGGCCTTCGCCGGAGAAATGCCCCAGCGTCGAATGCAGCGGGCCGCAGATCAACCTGGCGCCGAGCGCCTGTGTCCTGTCTAGCGTGGCGCGCATGTAGTCGACGCCGCGGGCACGCGCCGCATCCGGCCCGATCAGGTTCATCGCGGGGTCGCCCATCGCCGTGACCGCGGTGCGTTCGAGCCCGATATCGTCGAGCATGCGGCCAAGCTCGGTGTAATGGCTGACGTCGCCCTCGAAGACCGGAATTTCCACCCCGTCATAGCCGGTCGCCTTGAGCGCGCGCAGCAGCGGTTCGTGTTCCGGGCCGATATGGGTGGCCCACAGAAACATGTTCATCCCGATTTTCACAGCGTTCCTCGTTTTGACGGTAACTGGTAATACCAAAATAGCGACAGGAGATACGCAATCATGTTTGCAAACGGCGCGCAAGTGCCAAAATAGCGCGTTTGACTGGCGTTCATGGAATATTTCTCGGTGTGGTCGGCTTGATTAGAATCCATTTTGGGCTTAATTGGTCTAACCAGAAGAGGTAATGCAACACAGTGCAGGATGGAGGAGTCCTGCAGCAAGGGAGGATCATCATGCACCTGTCGACTCACAACTGGATGCGGGCCGAGCCGCTTGAGGTCACGCTTCGCCGGATCAAGCAATTCGGCTATGAAAGCATCGAGATTTCGGGTGAGCCCACCCAGTACGACACCAAGGAAACCCGCAAGCTGCTCAAGGAGCACGGCATTCGCTGCTGGGGGGCGGTGACGCTGACCCTGGGCGAGCGCAACCTGGCGGCCAAGGACGAGGGCCAGCGCGCGCGCACGGTCGATTACGTCAAGAGCGTGCTGACCATGGTCAGCGAGCTCGAAGGCGAGGTGATCACACTGGTTCCGGCAACGGTGGGCAAGGTGCAGCCGGATGCGACCGAGGAGGAAGAGTGGGGCTGGCTGGTTGAAGCCACGAAGGAATGTTTCGCGCATTCCCAGAAAGTCGGGGTGAAGATCGGCATCGAGCCGCTCAACCGTTTCGAGACCTATATCTTCAACCGCTGTGCGCAGGCGCTGGCCCTGGCTGACGCCGTGCATCCCGATTGCGGTGTGTGCCTCGACGCTTACCATCTCAACATGGAAGAATCCGACATCTATGACGCCATTCGGCTGGCCGGCAGGCGTCTGTTCGACTTCCATGTCGCCGACAACAACCGCTTTGCCGCGGGGCTCGGCCATCTCAACTGGCCGAAGATCGTCGAGACGCTGAAGGAGATCGGCTATGACGGCGCGCTCACCAACGAGTTCGTCGCACCGGTCGACCGCACGCCGGCGGCGATCTATCCCGACATGGTGGAGCGCGACCCGGTCGACATCTCGCCCGAGCAGCTGAAATTCATCCAGGATCACGGATCCAGCCTGCTCACCGAAAAATTCTATTCGGACCAGATGCGGATCACAGCGGAAACGCTGCTGCCGCTGATCAAGTAACCCGAATCAGGCGCTCCTCCGGGGCGGCGGTTGCCGCCGGCGGAGGGCGAGGGCCCTTGCCATGAAAATCAAATCCGTCCGCGCTTGGTGGATCCAGATACCGATCGAGCAAGCACGCCAGCACACCAGCGATTTCGGAACGCTGCGCACCTTCGATGCCGCCATCCTGCGGATCGAGACCGATGATGGCGTGGTCGGCTGGGGCGAGGGCAAGAATGCCGCCGGCAGCTCCGGCAATTACGCGACCCTGGTTCACCTGATCAACGAGGATTTCGGGCCGCGGCTGATCGGCCGCGATCCGGCCGACGTCACCTTCATCTGGGAAGACCTCTACAATGGCGTCCGCGCCGAAAAATCCGCCCGCGCCGGACATGCCATGCCGGAAATGGCGCGGCGCGGGCTCACGGTCTCGGCGATCAGCGCCATCGACATCGCGCTGTGGGACATTCTGGGCAAGGCTGACGGAAAGCCGGTGTGGAAACTGCTTGGCGGCCGCAAGGCGGATCGGATGCCTGCCTATGCGTCGGGCGGATGGGCCGGCGCGGACCAGATCGGCGACCAGCTCAAATCCTATATCGATATCGGCGGCTTCAGAGCGGTCAAGATGCGGGTCGGCGCCATGGATGCGTCGCCGCATGCCTCGGCGCTACGGGTCAAGGCCGCGCGCGCAGCACTTGGGCCGGACGTCGAGCTGGCGGTCGACGCCCATGGCACCTTCACTGTCGCCGGTGCGCGGCGGTTTGCGCATCTGGTGTCGGATTGCGACCTTGCGTGGTTCGAGGAACCGATCATCGCCGACGACAAGGCGGGTATCGCCGAGTTGCGGGCGTCGGTTTCGGTGCCGATCGCCACGGGCGAGAGCGAGGCGACGCGGTTTGCCTTTCGTGACCTGGCGGTGATGCGGGCGGCCGACATCTTCCAGCCCGATCCCGCCTTTTGCGGCGGCATCACCGAATCGATGCGCATCGGCACCATTGCCTCGGCCTTCAATCTGCGGCTGGCGCCGCATCTATGGGCCGGCGCCCCGTGCTTTTTCGCAGGATTGCATGTCTGCGCGGCGTCTCCGGCGAGTTTTACCGTGGAGTTTTCCCTTGGCGCCAATCCGATGATACATGATATCATTGACGACACTGTCGAAGCGCGGGATGGAATGATCGAAATTCCGGACAAACCCGGACTTGGATTCACCATGAACGAAGCCGTTCTGCAGACCTATGCAAGGCCCCTATGACAAGTTCCGAAACTGATTTCTTGCCCAACCTGGTGGCGCACATCGTGGCGGTGGCGAGCGTCAATGGCAACAAGGCGCCTTCGGAGCGGGAACTGGCCGAGCATTTTGCCGTGAGCCGTGGCCAGGTGCGGGAATCACTGGCGATACTGGAAGCCATGCAACTGATCGAACGGCGCGCCAAATCCGGGATCTACCTGACCATGGACGCAGCCGGGCTGAGCTCGATGGCGCTGCTGGCGCGCGCCGGCGTCCAGCTCAACGCGCGGCAGATCTTCGAAGCGGTGGAATTGCGCAAGATCCACGAGATCAAGGCCGCCGAACTCGCAGCCCAACGCGCCACCGAGGACAATCTTGACCGGCTGCGCGACATTCTCGACCGCTCGGAAAAACAGATCGCCGACGGGCTGGGGCTCTACCGGCTCGATGGCGAGTTCCATCTCGAGATCGTGCGCGCCACCCAGAACGAGATGTTCTACAAGATCTGTTCGGGCTTTTATGCCGCCAGCGAGCAGCGCATGCCGATCTATTTCGGCAAGCCGGACCGCAATCTCAAATCCCACCAGGAGCATCAGCAGATCTTCGAGGCGCTGTACCGCCGCGACAGCATTCTGGCCCAGGCGCTGATGAACACGCATCTGGGACGCGCGCAAAGCTACTGGACGGAAATTCTGGACAATGGCGTCGAGCAGGACACTGGCCTGGGCAACGCCCCACGCGTCCATGTCTGAGAAAATCTTCTCCACCCATCCGCTGCATCCGCAAGTGACCGGGGAGCTGCGCAGCCTCGGCACGCTGGTGGTGGCCAGCGAACCGTCGCCTGCGGCGATCCTGGCTGAAAGCGCCGGGGCGTCGATCATCGTCGTGCGGGCGCCAATTCCTGCGGAGATATTTGCCCGCGAACCGGGCCTGCGGGCGGCGGTAAGGCATGGCGCGGGGCTCGACATGATCCCGCTTGATGCGGCAACGGCAGCCGGTGTGCTGGTCGCCAATGTGCCCGGCGTCAACGCGGTGACCGTGGCCGAACATTGCATCTGGTCGGCGCTGGCGCTGTTGCGCCGCTATCCGCAGCTGAGCCACGATCTGAAATCGGACGGCTGGACCAAGGCGCGGGCGCATTCGGACCATGGCCGGGAACTCAGCGGCCGGACGCTCGGCATTGTCGGCATGGGCAATGTGGGCAATGCGCTGTTTCGCATCGCCCATGCGGGGTTCGGCATGAAGGTTCTTGCCGTGACCAGCCGGCCCGAAGCTCTGCCCGAGGGCGCGCAGGCGGCGGCGTTGCGCGATGTGCTGTCGCAGAGCGATGTGGTGGTGCTGTGCTGCCCGCTGACCGAAGCCACCCGGGGGATGATCGGAGCCGATGAGATTGGCCTGATGTCTGCGGGCGCCATTCTCGTCAATGTCGCGCGGGGCCCGGTGGTTCATGAGCAGGCGCTGATTTCGGCGCTTGAGAGCGGCAGGATCGGCGGCGCGGTGCTGGATGTGTTCGACACGCAGCCCTTGCCGGACGACCATCCCTATCTGGCGATGCACAATGTGATCCTGACGCCGCATATGGCGGGCATCACCGAGGAGAGCATGCTGCGCATGGGGCAGGGCGTGGTGATGGAAACCAGGCGCATCCTGGCGGGCGAACGGCCGGATAATTTCTGCAACCCGACTGCCTGGGAAAGATATCTAAGGCGCTTCGGCTGACATGCTCTGCGCGCGCCGGCCGAAGCGATACGGCCTGGCTCAGGCCAGTGCCAGATTGCGCCCGGTTGCCGGATCGAAATAGAGCACCTTGTCGGGCCGCCAGCCGAATGTCACGGTTTCGTCGATCTGAACCCTGGTCTGTGCCGACACCGTGGCATGCAGGTGGACGCCGCCGACATCCAGCGTCAGGATCTTGATCACGCCGTGGTTTTCGATGTCGAAGACGCGGCCGGTTGCCGGTCCCTGGGAATCCAGCAGCACATCTTCCGGCCGGATGCCGAAGCGCAGCTTTGCACCATCTGATCCGGCGGGGGCTGTGACCGGGAGGCTGAAACTGCCGGCGTCCAGAACCGCATTTGATCCGCTCAGGGTACCATCCAGCAGGTTCATCGGCGGGGTGCCGACCGAGCGGGCGACAAAGGTGTTGATCGGTCTGGCATAGATTTCCGACGGGGTGCCGACCTGCACCAGTCTGCCCTTGTTGAGCACACCGATCTTGTCGCCCATCGACATGGCCTCGACCTGGTCGTGGGTGACGAAGACGAAGGTCGCGCCCAATTCGCTGTGCAGCTTCTTGAGCTCCACCCGCAGCACGTCGCGCAGATTGGCGTCAAGCGCCGACAGCGGCTCGTCCATCAGGAACACCCGCGGTTTGCGCACGATGGCGCGGCCGATCGACACCCGCTGCATTTCGCCGCCCGACAGCCGTTCGACCTTGCGGTCGAGCAGCTTGGTGATCTGCAGGGTTTCGGCGACGCGGTCGACGCGTTCCTTGATTTCGGCGGCGGTGAAGTTCTGCGTCCTGGATTTCAGCGGAAACTCCAGATTGCCGCGCACGGTCAGGCGCGGATAGAGCGAGTATTGCTGCAGCACCAGCGCCACGTCGCGCTCGGCGGCGTTCCATTTGGTCGCGTCCTTGCCATCGATCATCACCTGGCCCGAATTGGGGATTTCCAGCCCGGCGATCACCCGCAAGGTGGTGGTCTTGCCGGCCCCGGTCTGTCCAAGCAGCACGAAGAACTCGCCGTCCTTGATGTCGAGGTCCAGCTCCCGCAGGGCGCTGTTGGGGCCGAATTTCTTGGTGATGCCTTTCAGCGCAATATCGGCCATCAGTGTGCTCCGCGTAGATTGAGGCCGGTGGCCGTGTCAAAGAAATGGGCTTGTGCAGGGGCCAGATTGACCCAGACCCGCTGTCCCTCGCCGGAGACGAAGCCGCTGGCCGTGCGGGCGCGCAGCGAGGTGTTGCCGACGCGGACATCGACGATATCGTGACTGCCCAGGGGCTCGATATTGGTGGTCACGGCTTCGATGAAGCCGTCGGTCTGGTCATGCGCCAGCAGCACCGCTTCGGGGCGGATGCCCAGTGCCAGCGGCACGCCGGCATTGCGGACATTGGCCAGTGCCTCGGCCGGGAAGCGGAAACCCGATTGCGCGCCATCAAGGGCGACGGTGTCGTCCGTGATGCGGACATCGCTGACATTCATCACCGGCGAGCCGACGAATTTGGCCACGAACAGGTTGGTGGGATGCAGATAGACTTCATCGGGCGCTCCCACCTGCTGCAGCACGCCGTCATGCAGGATGACGATGCGGTCGGCCAGGCTCATCGCCTCGATCTGGTCATGGGTGACATAGACCGAGGTCGAACCGCGGGCGATGTGCAGGCGCTTGATCTCGGCGCGCATCTGCTCGCGCAGCTTGGCGTCGAGCACGCCCAGGGGCTCATCCATCAGCAAGGCCTGCGGACGCCGCACAAGCGCCCGGCCGATGGCCACGCGCTGCATGTCGCCGCCCGACAGCGCCGAGGGCTTGCGGTTGAGGTGTTCGGCGATCTGCAGGGTCTCGGCGACCTCGTTGACGGCCTTGTCGCGGTCAGCGGCGTTCATCCGCACAGCGCGCAGCGGGAAGGCTATGTTCTCGCGCACCGTCATGTGCGGGTAGAGCGAGAACGACTGGAACACGAAGGCAATGTCGCGGTCGGCAGCCTTGCGATCCTGCACTTCCGTGCCATTGATCAGGATCTGTCCCGAGGTCACGGTTTCAAGCCCGGCGATTGCCCGCAGAGCGGTGGTCTTGCCGCCGCCGGACTGGCCCAGCATGACGACGAATTCGCCGTCCTCGATGGTCAGGTTCAGATCCTTGAGCACCTGCAGGTGGCCGAAGAATTTCTGCACATTGCGAATGTCGATCTGCGCCATCAGTTGGTCCCCGCGATGCCGGAGCCGCTGCTCGGGGCCTTGTCATTGATTTCCAGCGTGTCGAGGGATTCGTCGATGAAGCTTTCCTCGGGCTCGGGATCGGGGGCAATTTTCGAGGTAATCATGAAGGTGATCAGTCCGATCAGCGTCAGCGTGACGCCGTATTTGTGCAGGAACAGGCTCCAGGGCTGGCACAGCGAGATGATGCCGAAGATCATCAGGCTCTGCGCCGCAGGGGCAAGGAAGCGTTGGTTGATGCTGCGAAAACTCATTTGCGGATCGCTCCGAAGGACATGCCGCGCAGCAGATGGTTGCGCAGAAGGAAGGTGAAGATCGCCACCGGGATCAGGAACAGCAATGTGCCTGCGGCAATCACGGTCCAGTCCGGCAGACCGCTGCCGACCTGGGACGGGATATAGGGCGGCGCGGTCTGGGCGTTGCGGTTGGTCATGATCAGGGCGAAGGCATATTCGTTCCAGGCGGTGATGAAACAGAACACCGCAGTTGCCGCCATGCCGGTCAGCGCCTCGGGCAGCACCACCTTGAAGAAGGCCTGCATCCTCGTGTAGCCGTCGACAAGGGCTGCTTCCTCGTATTCGCGCGGGATCTCGTCGATGAAGCCCTTCATGATCCACACCGAAAAGCTCAGATTGAAGGCTGTGTAGAGGATGATCAGCCCCAGATGGGTGTCGTTGAGCCCGACCACCCGGTACATCAGGAACATCGGGATGGCGACGACCACCGGCGGCAGCATGCGCGTCGACAGGATGAAGAACAGCCAGTCGTCCTCGCCCGCCACCTTGAAGCGGCTGAAGCCATAGGCGGTCAGCGTTCCCATTGACACCGCCAATATGGTCGAGACGATCGAGATGATCAGCGAATTTGTGAAGCGGTCGCCATAGCCCGATGAGCGGACCTCGCCGGTCTTGCCGTTGCGGACAACCTTCTCGCCGCCGTCAAACACCATCTGCTCCCACCAGGGGGCGGCGGCATATTCTTCCGCACTTGGCTGGTCGCGCAGTTGCGAGCGCTTGGTAAACAGCTTGACGAAGGGCGACACGGTCGGCTGGAACACCACCGTCGGCGGAATGGTGGTCGCCAGATTGCGCGGTTTGAACGAGGTGGCCGCGATCCAGTAGATCGGGGTCAGCATGATTGCGAGGGCAACGAACACCGCGACAATTGCCACACGGTTCGTCCATTTTTCCTGGGGGGTACGAACGCCGGCCATCTTAGCGCGCCTTCACTTTGTTGAGGTATTTCACATAGATATTGGTGATTGCCACCACCATGATGAGCACGATGTAGGCCAGCGCCGAGGACATGCCGGTCTGCCATTCCTGAAACGCCATCTTGTAGAGCCGGATGGCGATCAGCTCGGTCGTCGGCTGCGACGACAGCACATAGGCCAGATCGAAAGTCTTGAAGGCTTCCATGGTGCGGAAAATGATGGCGATCATCAGGATCGGCGCCACCAGGGGCAGGGTGATGCGGAAGAAGGTGTAAAGCCCCGAGGCGCGGTCGATCTCGGCGGCCTCGTAGAGATGTTTTGGAACCGCCGACAGCCCGGCCAGCGACAACAGCATGACGAAGGGCGCCCACATCCAGATGTCGACAATGGCGATGGCGTAGAGCGCCATGTCCGGATCGGCCAGCCATTCGAATTTGTCGAGGCCGAGGAAATAGTTGATGATGCCGAAATTGGGATCGTAAAGCAGTTTCCAGAACAGCCCGACCACGGCCATCGACAGCATCATCGGCAACAGCAACAGGGTGGTGATCAGCCCCTTGGCCGGAATCGAGCGGTTGAGCAGCATGGCGAGGCCGAAGCCGACGAACACCTGGCCGGTGACCGAGATCAGCACATATTTCGCGGTGATCGAGAAGTTCTTCCAGATGAAAGGGTCACTGAGCAGGTCACGGTAATTCTGCAGGCCGACGAAATTTGCCGGCGCGTTGGTCGATGCCCGGAAATCGGTGAACGAATAGGCCAGCGAATAGAGCAGCGGGAAAATGTTGAAGATGATCAAGAACGCAATTGTCGGAATGATGAACAGGTTGCGGATGGTCAGGTCACTCAGCCCTCGGGCGGCGGCGCGCGATTCGGGGTCGAGTTTGGTCATGACTTGGGACGCCACGGGTAAAATTCCTTGCGCTTCTGATTGGCTGGGAAGGAAGGGGCGCCGCAGCGCCCCTTTATGTGTCGCGGTGATTGAACGCTGTTACTGCGCGCGACCGTATTTCTTGAAGGTGGCTTCCCAGTCCGCCGCCAGGGCGTCGAGGGTTTCCTTGGCCGTGCCTTCATTGCCGACGATGAACGGATACAGACGCTGGTTGGCAGAGGTCAGCAATTCGGCGAATTCCGGCACTGCCCAGAAGTCCTTGACCTTGAACATGGTCTGGTAGAACGCCTCGTTGTAAGGCGTGGCCTGTCGGAACTCGTCGGATTTGAGCACTGCCGCGCTGGCTGTGTAGCCACCCAGTTCGGCCCAGCGCTTCTGGGTTTCGTCCTTGATGAACCATTCCAGGAACTTCATCGCCTCTTCCTGATTTTCGGAATAGCTGACGATGGAGATGCCCTGTCCGCCAAGGGCGGCGAACTGGTCGCCATCCGGGCCTGCCGGATTGGCGAAGAAGCCGGTATTGGCGGCGTGCGGGTTGGTGGAATCGTTGAGCAATGCCGGGAAGAAGGCGAAATAGTTCATCGACATGGCCACGAGGCCTTCGGTGATCGCCTGGTTGTTCTCGACAAAGAAGGTCTTGGCCCAACCCGGAGGGGTGAAGCTGTAAAGCTTCTTGTAGTTCTCCAGCGCTGCCACGGCCTTGTCGCTGTTGACGTAGCCGTCGACTTCGTAGGTCTCGAAATTGCCGAGTTCTGCGCCATAGGAGAAGATCGCGTTCTCGACACCCATCACCATCGCATCATAGGAATTGTCGGTGTAGATGGCGATGCCGTAGCGGTTCTCGTCGGGACGGTGGAAGAACTCGGCGATGTCGGTGAGCTGTTTCCAGTCTGCCGGAACGCCCAGGTCATAGCCGTATTTCTCCTTGAACGCCGCCATTTCGGCGGGATCCTCGAACCAGTCCTTGCGATAGGACCAGCCGACGGCGTCGCCTTCAGCCGGAACCGCCCAGTATTTCCCGGAATTGCCCGGATATTCGGCGTAGTATTTCACCGTGGCCGGCGCCATGACTTCGCCGAGATTGTGCTCGTTGAAGAAGTCGGTGAGGTCGACATAATGGCCGCCTTCTGATGCGGCGCCGAGCCACTGGCTGTCGCCGACGATCATGTCATAGGCCGAGCCGCGGGCGTTGAATTCGGTGAACGCCTTGGTCTGGAAATCCGACCACGGCGTGGTTTCCACCGTCACCGAGACGCCGGTTTCGGCCTCATATTCGTTGACAAGCTCCTGAAGATAGTTGGCCGGATCCCATTCCGCCCAGAAAATCGTCAGTTCCTGCGCATAGGCCGAGGTGCCGCTTGCCAGTGCAAGCGCCAGTCCGCCGGCCATGCCGATGAGTTTATTGCGCATGTTGTTCTCCTCCCGTTGAATCACATTCGGTTTTCAGTCGCCGACATGTTCGGATTGTGAATCGGTGGCAGTTGCGCCGCGATCCTGACCGTTGCCGGTATGCTTCACTCCTGTGGCGTTCTGGGTGACCCTCCACTGTCACGGTTAATTCCAAATTGGTATTACCAAAAAGCAAAACGGTCAAGCGCTTCCTGTCAGCTGATTTTCGCGCACTTCCCCGGCTTCTCAGCTAAAAAGGCCATGGAACATAGGGAATTTGAAGTTTGTTTGGGTTGACTGTCGCTATTTCACTTGACGTTTGAAGCTGAACAGACTCCTATTTGGTAAGACCAGATCGACGGAATCGACTGGTGCAGGAGGCTATCGTGCTGTCAGGACCGGGTCTGCCGGCGGGCGGACGCGCCGGACCGGAGCCGGACGCGGGAGAGGGTATTGAAAGGCGGGAGGAAGCTTTGAAATACGTCTATGTGGTCGGCACTGCCGACACCAAGGGAGCGGAACTCGCCTATCTGGCGCGGCGTGTCGCCGATGCGGGTGTGCCGGTGCGCAGCCTTGATGTGGGAACCCGGGCGGGATCGGTCGAGGTCGATGTGAGCGCCGGGGAGATGGCCGCTCATCACCCCGACGGCGCAGATGCGGTGCTTGGCGGTGACGACCGCGGCGTGGCCGTCAGCGCCATGGGCGAGGCATTCGCACGGTATGTCGTCGGCCGCGACGATATTGCCGCAGTCATCGGTTTCGGCGGCGGCGGCGGCACCTCGATCATCACCGAGGGCATGCGCGCGCTGCCCTACGGGTTGCCGAAGATCATGGTCTCGACGCTGGCGTCCGGCGATGTTGCGCCCTATGTCGACATTTCCGACATCATCATGATGCCCTCGGTCACCGATTTTGCCGGGCTCAACCAGTTGAGCCGGATGATCCTTCACAATGCCGCCCGGGCCATCGCCGGCATGGCTGCCTCACCTTACGAAAAGACGGATCGACAGCAGTCGATCGGGCTGACCATGTTCGGCGTCACCACCGATTGCGTTACCGCAATTGTCAGCCGGCTTGAAGCCACGCATGATTGCATGGTGTTTCACGCAACCGGTGTCGGCGGGCGAACCATGGAAAAACTGGTCGATGACCGGGTGCTCTCCGGCGTGCTCGATATCACCACCACCGAGGTCTGCGATCTCCTGCTGGGCGGAGTGCTGCCGGCCACCGCCGAGCGCTTTGACGCGATCGCCCGCAGCGGCGTGCCCTATGTCGGATCAGTGGGCGCGCTCGACATGGTCAATTTCTGGGCGCCGGACACGGTCCCCGAGATCCATGCGGGCCGCAAATTCTACCATCACAATCCCAATGTGACGCTGATGCGGACCACACCGGAAGACTGCCGCCGGGTCGGCGACTGGATTGGCCGCAAGCTCAATGCCTGCAATGGCCCGGTGCGGTTTCTGATTCCCGAGCGCGGCGTTTCGGCGCTCGACATCGAGGGCGGCGCGTTTTTCGATCCTGAAGCCGATGCGGCCCTGTTTGGCGCAATCGAGGCGGCCTTCGAGACCTCCGAAAATCGTCGCATCGAGCGTCTGCCGCTGCATATCAATGATCCGGCCTTCGCCAGTGGCCGCAGCCGACGCCTTCCTGTCCATCACCTGACCTAGAAAGACCATCCATGCCAGCAATTTCCCGCTCCGACATTCTCGCACGACTCACAGCCATGGTGGCCGAAGGTGTTCCGATCATCGGCGGCGGGGCAGGGACCGGGCTTTCGGCCAAGGCCGAGGAGGCCGGCGGCATCGATCTGATCATCATCTACAATTCCGGCCGCTACCGCATGGCCGGTCGCGGCTCGGCCGCCGGGCTTCTGGCCTATGGCAATGCCAACGAGATCGTCAAGGAAATGGCGGTGGAAGTGCTGCCGGTGGTGCGTCACACCCCGGTGCTGGCCGGCGTCAACGGCACCGATCCCTTCATCCTGATGCCGCAATTCCTGGCGGAGCTGAAAGCCATGGGCTTTTCCGGGGTGCAGAATTTTCCGACCATCGGCCTGTTTGACGGCGCCATGCGACAGAGTTTCGAGGAGACCGGCATGGGCTTCGGTCTCGAGGTCGACATGATTGCGGCGGCCCACGAGCTGGATCTCCTGACCACGCCCTATGTCTTCAACCCGGAAGAGGCCGAAGCCATGACCCGCGCCGGCGCCGACATCATCGTCGCCCATATGGGGGTGACCACCGGCGGCAGCATCGGCGCGACGTCCGCCAAGAGCCTGGATGATTGCGTGAGCGAAATCGATGGCATCGCCGCAGCGGCGCGGGCGATTCGCCCCGACATCATCGTCCTGTGTCACGGCGGGCCGATCTCGATGCCCGATGACACCGCCTATGTGCTGTCGCGCTGCAATGGCTGCCACGGCTTTTACGGTGCAAGCTCGGCCGAAAGGCTGCCGGCGGAAACCGCCATCCGCGACCAGATCAAGACCTTCAAGGCGCTGCCAAATCTGAAAGGAAGCCAGGCATGAGCGAGAATCTATTTGTCTATCCGGAAGCTGTGGAGCGATTCGCCTTTGACTGGGGCCATCTGACGCTGACCTGCGGGCCGAAGGTCAATGGCGCCTGCAAATTCTCGGCCGGGGTCGTCCATGTGCCGTCCGGCCAGGGCCACACCCGCCGCAATCATCCCGGCGCCGAGGAGATCATCTATGTGCTTGAAGGCAGCGGCGAGCAGATGATCGAGGATACCGACGGCAACCCGGTCACCCAACATGTGCGCGCCGGTTGCACCATCTTCGTGCCCGAAAGCCGTTTCCACTCGACGCTCAACACCGGCTCCGAGCCGATGAAGCTGTTTGTGGTCTACAGTCCGGCAGGGCCCGAGGAGGCGCTGCGCGAACTGCCCGATTTCCGCCTTGTCCTGCCGCCCCATGATTGAACCAGGAAGACTGCCATGATCCACGATATCGCCCCGATGCATGCCGCATCCGCCCAGGACCTGCCATACCGGTTCGAGGACCTTGACGCCGCAATGGAGGCCGCCGGGCTTGATGCCATTGTCGCCACCTCGAAACACAATGTCCGCTATCTGCTTGGCGGCTATCAGTTCATCTTCTTCTCGGCGATGGATGCCATCGGCCAGAGCCGGTATCTGCCGGCCTTCGTCTATATCCGGGGCGATGCCGGCAAGACCGGCTATTTCGCCAACAAGATGGAGATCTATGAGCACAAGGTGGCGCCGTTCTGGGTGCCGGAGTTCCGGCCCGACCACTGGGGCTCGGTCGACACCATGGAAGCCGCGGCCGACTATCTGCAGTCCTGCGGCGTCGCCAGCGGGCGGATCGGCTTTGAAGCCGGGTTCATGCCCAAGGACGGCTACGACGCCCTTGCCGGGGCGCTGCCGCAGGCCAGTTTTGCGGATGCCAGCATGGTGCTGACACGGCTCAGGATGATCAAGACCGGGCAAGAGCTGGATCTCCTGCGCGAGGCGACGGCGCGGATCAGCGAGTCGATGCAGGCGACGATAAAGGCTTCGGGCGAGGGGACGTCGAAATTCGAGATCATCGAGCGGCTGCGGCAGGAAGAGACAAAGCGGGAGCTGACATTCGAGTATTGCCTGCTCACGCTCGGTGACAGCCACATTCGCGCCGGTTCAGGCCAGCGATGGAACAAGGGCGAGGTGATGTCGATCGATTCGGGCGGCAATCTGCACGGCTATATCGGCGACATCTGCCGCATGGGCGTACTTGGCGATCCCGATTCGGAACTGGTCGACATCCTTGCCGAGGTCGAATCGGTGCAGCAGGCGGCCTTTGCCGAGATCGCGCCGGGGAAAACCGGCGCCGCGATGGTGACTGCTGCCGAAGCTGAACTGCGGCGCGGGCCCAATGCCGCCCATAACGACTTCTTTGCCCATGGCATGGGCCTGATCAGCCACGAGGCGCCGTTCCTGATGACAAACCATCCGGTGGCCTATGAGGGCAGTGACGCCGACAGGCCGTTCCAGCCCGGCATGGTGCTGTCGGTGGAAACCACCATGCAGCATCCCAGTGCGCGGCTATATCAAGCTCGAGGACACCGTCATTCTCACCGAATCCGGCCATGAGGTGTTCGGCGCCGACAATCGCGGCTGGATGGTGAGCGCACCATAGGCCAAGGGCGCATGTTTGCGGACGCAGGACATGGCTCTGCCGGGCGACGGGTGCGGCAACGCGAGAATGCTGAAATCAGGGAGAATATGGTGGGCGATGAGAGACTCGAACTCCCGACATCCTCGGTGTAAACGAGGCGCTCTACCAACTGAGCTAATCGCCCCCAGTTCGGTGGCGCTTCCTTTAGGAGGTTCGCGGCGGTTCCGCAAGAAAAAAGCAGCCCGGTTTGACATCAAAGCGCAAGCTTGCGGGATTGCCCGCGCTTCGCAGACGGGTTTGGAGGGGGCTGTTTTCCAACAAGTTTCAACTTTGTCGATTTCCTTCGCAATCGACGCTTGACACCTCTGTGCGAACCCCGTAATTCACCGCTCACGGAACGGCGGTCACCCACTGTTTCGTCTGAAAAATGCGCGGGTGTAGCTCAGTTGGTTAGAGTGCCGGCCTGTCACGCCGGAGGTCGCGGGTTCGAGTCCCGTCACTCGCGCCATTTTTCAACTTTTCGGCTGTTTCGCAAAACAGCCCCTTCTTCAGTCTTGCATACAGACCGAACATTCGGCGCTCCGGCGCCCGATTGTTTCGTCCGGACTGTTCCTGCTCTTGTTCACAGGCTATACCAGACTGCTCCTCCTTGTGGGGATGAGTCTGGCTTGTCGCGATTTCCTGCGGGATGCGGCGATTGGCCTGAACTGAACGCTGCTGAAAAAGCTTGCCATGGGGTGCCGGTCTGGCGAAACAATGACGCGTGAAAGCTGGTACTATAGCAGCAAATGCCTTGCGTGCTCTTGCGCAGGGTGCCGGGCTGCGCTAACCACGCCGCGTTGCAACATGATCAGCCGCGCAGGTGAGGGGCCTGCTCCAGACCTTGAGCCAGGACCGGAGCCTCGACTGTCGCGGATACAGGAACGGACGTCATGACGGAACTTCTGGGCGCTTATGTGCCAATTGCCATTTTCATCGGACTTGCGCTGGTCATCGGACTGGCCTTGCTGATCGCGCCTTTCGCGATCGCATACAAGAATCCGGATCCGGAAAAACTCTCGGCCTATGAATGCGGCTTCAACGCATTCGATGACGCGCGCATGAAATTCGACGTGCGGTTCTATCTGGTGTCGATCCTGTTCATCATCTTTGACCTTGAAGTCGCATTCCTGTTTCCCTGGGCGGTGTCGTTCGGCGATATCGGCTGGATGGGATTCTGGTCGATGATGGTGTTTCTCGGCGTGCTCACCATCGGCTTTGTCTATGAATGGAAAAAGGGAGCCCTCGAATGGGAGTGATCAACGCACCATTGGTGGCGCCTGCGCCCAAGGGCATCATTGATCCCGCCACCGGCAAGCCGGTGGGCAGCAATGACCCGTTTTTCGGCGAGATCAACAACGAGCTGGCCGACAAGGGCTTTCTGGTCACCTCGACCGATGAGCTGATCAACTGGTCGCGCACCGGCTCGCTGATGTGGATGACCTTTGGCCTGGCCTGCTGCGCCGTCGAGATGATGCAGATGTCGATGCCGCGCTATGACGCCGAGCGCTTCGGTTTCGCGCCGCGCGCCTCACCGCGCCAGTCGGACGTGATGATCGTCGCCGGCACCCTGACCAACAAGATGGCCCCGGCGCTGCGCAAGGTCTATGACCAGATGCCGGAGCCGCGCTACGTGATCTCGATGGGATCATGCGCCAATGGCGGCGGTTACTACCACTATTCCTACTCGGTGGTGCGCGGCTGTGACCGCGTGGTTCCGGTGGACATCTATGTCCCCGGGTGCCCGCCGACAGCCGAAGCCCTGCTGTACGGGGTGCTGCTTCTGCAAAAGAAGATGCGCCGCACCGGCACGATCGAGCGCTAGGAGAGCGGATGATGAGCCAAGCCCTCAAGGAACTTTCGGACTATCTCACGGAAGTCAAAGGCGATCTGTTCGACGGCGCGGTGATCGCCTATGACGAACTGACGCTGACGACGCAGCCGTCGAAGCTGATCGAGCTGATGACCTTCCTGCGCGACGATTCGCAGTGCCAGTTCGTCAGCTTCATCGATATCTGCGGTGTGGACTGGCCGGGCCGGCCGGAGCGGTTCGAGGTGGTCTATCACCTCTTGTCGCCGCGGCAGAATTTCCGAATCCGGGTGTCGATCTCTACCTCCGAGGATGTGCCCGTTCCGTCGCTGACGGCGGTCTATCCGGGCGCCGACTGGTTCGAGCGCGAAGCCTATGACCTGTTCGGCATCCTGTTCTCCGGCCATCCGGATCTGCGCCGTATCCTCACCGATTACGGTTTCGAGGGTCATCCGCTGCGCAAGGATTTCCCGCTCACCGGTTTTGTCGAAGTCCGCTATGACGACGAGGTCAAGCGGGTGGTGTACGAACCGGTGGAACTCCGGCAGGAATTCCGCAATTTCGATTTTCTCTCCCCCTGGGAAGGCACCGACTACGTGCTTCCGGGCGATGAAAAAGCCAAGGGGTGAGGGCGCAGCCATGAACGAACACAACGTCCGCAACTTCAACATCAATTTCGGCCCCCAGCATCCGGCCGCGCACGGCGTGCTGCGGCTGGTCCTGGAACTCGACGGCGAGATCGTCGAGCGCGTCGATCCGCATATCGGCCTGCTGCATCGCGGCACCGAGAAGCTGATCGAGGCCAAGACCTATCTGCAGGCAATTCCCTATTTCGACCGGCTCGACTATGTCGCGCCGATGAACCAGGAACACGCCTTCGCCCTGGCGATCGAGAAGCTGACCGGCACCACCGTGCCCAAGCGCGGCCAGTTGATCCGGGTGCTTTACTCCGAAATCGGCCGGATCCTGTCGCACCTGCTCAACATCACCACGCAGGCGCTGGATGTCGGCGCGCTGACCCCGCCGCTGTGGGGCTTCGAAGAGCGCGAAAAGCTGATGGTGTTTTACGAGCGTGCCTGTGGTGCGCGTCTGCATGCGGCCTATTTCCGTCCCGGCGGCGTTCATCAGGACCTGCCGCATGAACTTGTCGAGGACATCGGCGCCTGGTGCGATCCGTTCCTGAAGACCTGTGACGACATCGAGACGCTGCTGACCGACAACCGGATCTTCAAGCAGCGCAATGTCGACATCGCCATCGTCTCGCTCGACGACGCCTGGGCCTGGGGCTTTTCCGGCGTCATGGTGCGCGGCTCGGGTGCTGCCTGGGACCTGCGCCGCTCGCAGCCTTACGAGTGCTATTCGGAACTCGATTTCGACATTCCGATCGGCAAGAATGGCGACTGTTACGACCGCTACCTGATCCGCATGCAGGAAATGCGCGAATCGGTGAAGATCATGAAGCAATGTGTCGAGCAGCTGCTCGGCAAGGAGCGGGTCGGACCGGTCTCGGCCACCGACGGCAAGATCGTGCCGCCCAAGCGCGGCGAGATGAAGCGCTCGATGGAAGCCCTGATCCACCACTTCAAGCTCTATACCGAGGGCTACCGGGTGCCCGAAGGCGCGGTCTATGCCGCGGTCGAGGCGCCCAAGGGCGAATTCGGCGTCTATCTGGTCTCGGATGGCTCCAACAAGCCTTACCGTTGCAAGATCCGGGCGCCGGGATACGCGCATCTGCAGGCGATGGACTTCATCTGCCGCGGCCACCAGCTGGCCGACGTGTCCGCTGCCTTGGGCTCGCTCGATATCGTGTTCGGGGAGGTCGACCGGTGATCAGCATCGCACCTGTCGCAAGCTCCCGCAGCGACGTTACACTGACCGCGCCGCGCTGCGGCGACGTCAACTAGGCCGGAAGAAAGACAAAGAGTTCACCATGTCCGTTCGTCGACTTGCCGAAGATAGTGTCCAGCCCGCAGGCTTCGCCTTCAACAGCGAATTTGCCGCACAGGCGCAGGTTTGGATCAAGAAATATCCCAAGGGCCGCGAGCAATCGGCGGTGATCCCGTTGCTGATGCTGGCTCAGGAGCAGGACGGTTGGGTCACCAAGGGCGCGATCGAAAAGGTCGCCGACATGCTCGGCATGCCCTATATCCGCGCGCTGGAAGTGGCGACCTTCTACACCCAGTTCCAGCTCAAGCCGGTCGGCACCCGTGGCCATATCCAGGTCTGCGGCACCACGCCATGCATGCTGCGCGGCTCGGAAGCGCTGATGGATGTCTGCCGCGCGAAGATCCACCCGGAGCCGTTCCATCTCAACGAGGCGGGAACGCTGTCGTGGGAAGAGGTCGAGTGCCAGGGCGCCTGTGTCAACGCGCCGATGGTGATGATCTTCAAGGATTCCTACGAGGATCTTTCGCCGGAGCGTCTGGCCTATATCATTGACCGGTTCGGTGCAGGACGGCCTGAGGAAATCCGGCCAGGGCCGCAGATCGACCGGATCTATTCGGCGCCCGAAAGCGGGCTGACGAGCCTGACCGAGGAAATCAAGCCCGCCAGGATGGACGCGTCATCGGATTCGGTGGCCGGAGCGGGATCGCCCGAAGCAACCAAGGCCGGACGTCCGAAGTCGCCAGCAACGGAGCCTGCGACCAAATCGCCGGAAGAGGCCAAGGCCAATGTGAGAGCGGACGCCAAGTCGGCGGAAAGCGCAACCGATGCGCCCGAACTCAAGGAAGCGCGGACATCGTCGGCTGCGGCCAAGGCCGGCGACGAGACCAAGCCTGCGACCGAGGGCGATGCCAAACCGGACGTTGCGGGCAGGGCTGAGGGCGGCACCAAATCCGCCGCGGCCAAGCCGTCGCTTGACGACGAGAACCGTCCCGCAGGGATCGACAAGCCGGCCAATCCGGATGATCTCAAGCTGATCTCCGGCGTCGGTCCGAAGATCGAGGGCATTCTCAATTCGCTGGGAATCTACACGTTCGAGCAGATCGCCGCCTGGACACAGGCGGAGTGCGACTGGGCCGACGGCTATCTCCGGTTCAAGGGCCGGATCGATCGGGATGACTGGCTCAACCAGGCCAAGGCGCTGGCCAAGGGCGGCGAGGCCGAGTACTTCAAAGTCTTCGGCAAGAAGCCGCGATAGAGGTGAATGATGCTAGCTGACAAAGACCGGATTTTCACCAATATCTATGGCGTTTACGACAAGTCGCTGAAGGGTGCGATGGCGCGTGGCCATTGGGATGGCACCAAGGGGTTCCTGGAAAAGGGGCGCGACTGGATCATCTCCGAGATGAAGGCATCAGGCCTGCGCGGACGCGGCGGAGCCGGGTTCCCGACAGGGCTGAAATGGTCGTTCATGCCCAAGGAAAGCGACGGCCGTCCGCATTATCTCGTCATCAATGCAGATGAGTCCGAGCCGGGCACCTGCAAGGACCGCGACATCATGCGCCATGATCCGCATACGCTGATCGAAGGCTGCGTGATCGCCGGTTTCGCCATGGGCGCCTTCGCCACCTATATCTATGTGCGCGGCGAATATATGCGCGAACGCGAAGCGCTGCAGACCGCGATCGATGAGTGCTATGATGCCGGTCTGCTGGGCAAGAATTCCAAGCTCGGCTACGACATGGACATCTATCTGCACCATGGCGCCGGGGCCTATATCTGCGGTGAGGAAACTGCACTGCTCGAAAGCCTTGAAGGCAAGAAAGGCCAGCCGCGTCTGAAGCCGCCATTCCCGGCCAATGTCGGCCTCTATGGCTGCCCGACGACCGTCAACAATGTTGAATCGGTTGCAGTCGCCCCGACCATCCTGCGCCGTGGCGGCGCCTGGTTCGCCGGCATCGGCCGCCCCAACAACACCGGCACCAAGCTGTTTTGCGTGTCCGGTCACGTCAACACGCCCTGCACGGTGGAAGAGGCGATGTCGGTTCCGTTCCGCGAGCTGATCGAGACCCATTGCGGCGGCATTCGCGGCGGCTGGGACAATCTGCTGGCGGTGATCCCGGGCGGGTCCTCGGTGCCGATGGTGCCGGGCGCCGATATCATCGACACGCCGATGGATTTCGACAGCCTGCGCGATCTCAAGTCGGGTCTTGGCACCGCGGCGGTGATCGTCATGGACAAGTCGACCGATGTGGTCAAAGCCATCTGGCGGCTGTCGGCCTTCTACAAGCACGAGAGCTGCGGCCAGTGCACGCCGTGCCGCGAAGGCACCGGCTGGATGATGCGGGTGATGGAGCGTATGGTCAAAGGCAATGCGCAGAAGCGCGAGATCGACATGCTGTTTGATGTCACCAAGCAGATCGAAGGCCACACCATCTGCGCGCTTGGCGATGCGGCCGCCTGGCCGATCCAGGGTTTGATCCGGCATTTCCGTCCCGAGATGGAAGCGCGGATCGATCAGTACACACGAAACGCCGTCCAGAGCCGCAATGTGCGGCTGGAAGCGGCTGAATAAGAGGTCCGCACAACCGGACCCGGCATGATAGGAAACGTCACAGGGGATCAGAGCCAACAGACGACTTAGGAGAAACTGATGTCGATGTTTTCTTTTCCCACCGAGATGAACATGAGCGAGATGATGAAACCGATAAATCCGATGGCTGATTGGACCAAGACGGCAGACCTTACGGTTTCGCCGCTGATGGTCTATCCGTTGGGTGCCGCGGCGGCTGCCACGGCCGTGGGTTTCGGCATTGCCGGTCAGATGACCGGGCTGATGTTGGGCGCCGTCCAGGGCGCCATGCAGACCCAGAGCGCGCTGATGGGCGCGCATCCGGATATGAGCTGGATGATCCCCGGATTGGCGGAAGATCTGGCGCCGGAAGAGGACGAGGCAGAAGCGATTGTCGCTTCCAAGCCTGCGGCGAAAGCCAGGTCCGCCGATGTGGTCGAGCTGAAGCAGGCCGAAAAACCCGCTCCAGCGGCAGAGGCCGTTCAGCCGGTCAAGGCCAAGACGGCACCGGCCAAGACGACTGCGGCAAAGCCGGCCAAGACAAAGCCGGCGACTGCCAAGGCGAAGGCGGCGAAGGCCGAGGCTTCCAAGGTCGAAGCTGCACAGGCCGAGGCCAAGGCGCCCGCCGCCGCCAAGGATGCGGCAGCGGTGGTTGTCGAGAAGCTCAAGTCGGACGCGGATGTCGCCGTTGCCATGGCGCAGGAGCCTTCTGCGGTTGCCAAGGCCGCGCAGGCGGATCCGGCAACCGGCCTGGCGCCCGAGGATTTTCGCCGGCCTGTCGAGATGGCGAAGCCCGAAACGCCGGACGATCTGAAAGTGATTTCCGGGGTCGGGCCGAAGCTCGAACAGGTGCTCAATGGCCTGGGGGTCTGGACCTACGCGCAGATTGCCGAATGGCAGCCGGAAGAGGTGGCCTGGGTCGAGGATTATCTTCAGTTCAAGGGCCGGATCGGCCGCGACGACTGGATTTCTCAGGCCAGTAGGCTGGCAAAGGGCGGCGCAACCGCCGGGTAGCAGATTTGGGCCGGGCGGTTTGACTGCCGCCCGGCCAGACACAATCAGGTCCCTTTCAGGGATGATACGCGGTCTTATGGACCGTTCGCAAAGGTAGGACTGCTTGCATGGCCAAGATCAAGGTTGATGGAAACGAGATCCAAGTGCCGGACCACTACACGCTGTTGCAGGCGTGCGAGGAGGCCGGTGCAGAGGTGCCGCGGTTCTGTTTTCACGAAAGGCTGTCGATTGCCGGCAATTGCCGCATGTGCCTGATCGAGGTGAAGGGCGGACCGCCCAAGCCGACCGCATCCTGCGCCATGGGCGTGCGCGACCTGCGGCCCGGCCCCAATGGCGAGACCCCGGAAGTCTTCACCAACACGCCGATGGTCAAGAAGGCGCGCGAAGGGGTGATGGAGTTTTTGCTCATCAACCATCCGCTGGATTGCCCGATCTGCGACCAGGGCGGCGAATGCGACCTGCAGGACCAGGCCATGGCCTTCGGCATGGACAATTCCCGCTACGCCGAAAACAAGCGTGCGGTCGAGGACAAATATATCGGACCGCTGGTCAAGACGATCATGAACCGCTGCATTCACTGCACGCGCTGCGTTCGCTTCACCACGGAAGTGGCAGGCATTTCCGAGCTGGGCCTGATCGGCCGCGGCGAGGATGCCGAGATCACCACCTATCTCGAACATGCCATGAGCTCCGAGCTGCAGGGCAATGTCATCGATCTGTGCCCGGTCGGGGCGCTGACCTCGCGGCCCTACGCGTTTCAGGCGCGTCCGTGGGAGCTCAACAAGACCGAATCCATCGACGTGATGGATGCGGTCGGTTCGGCGATCCGGGTGGATACCCGCGGCCGCGAAGTGATGCGGGTGATGCCGCGCGTCAACGAGCAGATCAACGAGGAATGGATTTCCGACAAGACCCGCTTCATCTGGGACGGTCTGCGCACCCAGCGGCTCGACCGCCCCTATGTGCGGCGCAACGGCAAGCTGGAAGTGGCATCCTGGGGCGAAGCCTTTGCCGCCATCGGCATGGCCGTGTCCGCCGCCGCGCCCGAACGCATCGGCGCGATTGCCGGCGACCTGGCAACGGTGGAGGAGATGTACGCGCTCAAGACGCTTGTCGCCTCGCTCGGTTCCACCAATATCGATTGCCGTCAGGACGGTGCCGCGCTCGACCCGTCACTGGGACGCGCCAGCTACATCTTCAACCCGACCATCGAGGGCATCGAGGACTGCGATGCGGTGCTGATCATCGGCTCCAATCCGCGCCGCGAAGCCGCGATCCTCAACGCCCGGCTGCGCAAGCGCTGGCGGATGGGCGAATTGCCGATCGGGCTGATCGGCGAGGCGGCGGATCTGCGCTTCGGCCATGAATATCTCGGCGCCGGACCTGAAACGCTGGCCGGACTGGTCGACGGCTCGAACTCCTTTGCCGACACGCTGAAGAACGCCAAGAAGCCGATGATCATCATCGGCCAGGGTGCGCTCACCCGCAGCGACGGCGCCGGTGTCCTGGCCAATGCCGCAAGGCTTGCCGATGCGATTGGCGCTGTGACCGAGGACTGGAACGGATTCGCGGTGCTGCACACGGCAGCCGCGCGCGTCGGCGGTCTTGATCTCGGCCTGGTGCCGGGCGAGGGCGGCCTCAATGCAGCACAGATGCTGACCGGCACCGACGTGCTGTTCCTGCTTGGCGCCGACGAGCTCGATTTCACCCGGAAGACCGCGGGCTTCACCGTCTATATCGGCACCCATGGCGACAATGGCGCCCATCATGCCGACGTGATCCTGCCGGCGGCTGCCTATACCGAGAAGTCGGGCACCTATGTCAACACAGAGGGCCGGGTGCAGATGACCAACCGCGCTGCCTTCGCTCCTGGCGAAGCACGCGAGGACTGGGCGGTGCTCAGGGCGCTTTCGGATGTGCTGGGCAAGAAGCTGCCCTATGATTCGCTGCTGGCGCTGCGTGCCGCGCTCTATGCCGAATACCCGCACTTCGCTGAAATCGATGCGATATCCACCGGCGATGGTGGCGCAATTGCCGCAATTGCGAAGAAACCGGGCAAGATGAACAAATCGGCGTTTGCTTCGACGGTCAAAGACTTCTATTTGACCAACCCGATCGCACGCGCTTCGGCGGTGATGGCTGAATGCTCGGCCTTGGCGAAGACCGCCAAGGCAGTGGCGGCGGAATAGGGGCGGGACACATCATGGACGGTTTCATCTCAACTTACCTGTGGCCTGCAGCCATCATGCTGGGGCAGTCGCTGCTGCTGCTGGTCTCGCTGCTGATCTTTGTCGCCTATATCCTGTATGCCGACCGCAAGATCTGGGCTGCCGTGCAGCTGCGCCGCGGCCCCAATGTGGTCGGTCCCTGGGGGCTGTTCCAGTCCTTTGCCGACCTTCTGAAATTCGTCTTCAAGGAGCCGGTGATTCCGTCGGGCGCCAACAAGGGCGTGTTCCTGCTGGCGCCGCTGGTCGCGGTGACGCTGGCGCTTGCGACCTGGGCGGTGATTCCGGTCAGCGCAGGCTGGGTGATCGCCGACATCAATGTCGGCATCCTGTTTGTCTTCGCGATCTCGTCGCTCGAAGTCTACGGCATCATCATGGGCGGCTGGGCCTCGAACTCGAAATACCCGTTTTTGGGCGCGCTCCGGTCTGCGGCACAGATGGTGTCCTACGAGGTCTCGATCGGCTTTGTCATTGTCTCGGTGCTGCTTTGCGTCGGCTCGCTCAATCTGACCGACATCGTCATGGCGCAGTCCAACGGCATCGGCACCCGCATGGGCCTGCCCAATTCGCTGTTTGACTGGCACTGGTTCGTGCTGTTCCCGCTGTTCATCATCTTCTTCATCTCGGCACTTGCCGAAACCAACCGTCCGCCATTCGATCTGCCCGAGGCCGAATCCGAACTCGTGGCCGGCTTCATGGTCGAATACGGCTCGACGCCATACATGATGTTCATGCTGGGCGAATATGCGGCCATCGTGCTGATGTGCGCGCTGACAACGATCCTGTTCCTGGGTGGATGGCTGCCGCCGGTGGATGTGTGGTTCCTCAACTGGGTGCCCGGCATCATCTGGTTCGTGCTCAAGGCCTGCATGGTGTTCTTCATGTTCGCCATGGTGAAGGCGTTCGTGCCGCGCTACCGCTATGACCAGTTGATGCGCCTGGGCTGGAAGGTCTTCCTGCCGCTGTCGCTGGGCATGCTGGTGATCGTGGCCTTCGTTCTCAAATTGACGGGAACAGCCCCATGATCCGCACCACCGTTTCCAACACCGGGCTGAACCAGCCACGCAAGAGCGGAGTCTGACCATGTTAGCTCAAGCCGCAAAATCGCTGTTCCTGAAGGAGTTCGTTGGCGCGTTCTTCCTGTCGATGCGCTATTTCTTCGCGCCCAAGGCGACGTTGAACTATCCCAATGAAAAGGGACCGGTCAGCCCGCGCTTCCGCGGCGAGCACGCGCTCCGGCGCTATCCCAACGGCGAAGAACGCTGCATCGCCTGCAAATTGTGCGAGGCGATCTGCCCGGCACAGGCGATCACCATCGAGGCCGGTCCGCGGCGCAATGACGGCACCCGCCGCACGGTGCGCTACGACATCGACATGGTGAAGTGCATCTATTGCGGCTTCTGCCAGGAAGCCTGTCCGGTCGATGCCATCGTCGAAGGACCGAATTTCGAATTCGCGACCGAAACGCGCGAAGAACTCTATTACGACAAGGACCGGCTGCTCGCCAATGGCGACCGCTGGGAACGGGAACTCGCTCGCAACATCGCGATCGATTCGCCCTACAGATAAGACACCGAAGCGGCGCACCGGTTGGGCGCGCTGTTTTGAAACCTACGCGGGGCAGGGGACGGCATCAGCCAATCCCGCCCTTATTCGGGCCAGGGACAGACGGTTCCTGTTACCCGTGAGAAAGACGAAAAGGCGCCGATCATGGGTCTGCAGGCTCTGTTTTTCTATTTGTTTGCCTTCGTGGCAGTGGCATCCGCCTTCATGGTGATCGCGGCCCGCAATCCCGTGCATTCGGTTTTGTTCCTGATTCTCACCTTCTTCAACGCCGCCGGACTGTTCCTGCTCACCGGCGCCGAATTCCTGGCGATGATCCTGCTGGTGGTCTATGTCGGCGCGGTAGCGGTGCTGTTCCTGTTCGTGGTGATGATGCTGGATGTCGATTTCGCCGAAATGAAGTCCGGCGCGCTCGAATACGCGCCGATGGGCGCGCTTGTCGGGATCATTCTCGCCGCCGAACTGATCGTGGTCCTGGCCGGCAACGCCTTCAATCCGGCGGCCGCGGGCAGCGGCGCCAATCCGATACCGCCGCTGAGCGAGCGCACCAACACCGAAGCGCTCGGCGACGTGCTCTACACCGATTTCATCTTCTACTTCCAGATCGCCGGACTGGTGCTTCTGGTGGCCATGATCGGCGCCATCGTGCTGACGCTCAGGCATCGTGAACACATCAAACGGCAAGACATCAACCAGCAGGTCGCCCGGACACCCGAAACCGCTATGGAAGTGGTCAAGGTCAAACCCGGCCAGGGCATTTGAACGCGGCGACGTGAAGGAACAAGCGAATGGAAATCGGACTCTCCCATTACCTGACTGTCAGCGCGATCCTGTTCACGCTCGGCATTTTCGGGATTTTCCTGAACCGGAAGAATGTGATCGTCATCCTGATGTCGATCGAGCTCATTCTGCTGGCCGTCAATCTGAACATGGTGGCGTTTTCGATGCATCTCAATGACATCGTCGGTCAGGTATTCGCGCTGTTGATCCTGACGGTGGCCGCAGCGGAAGCGGCGATCGGTCTGGCCATTCTCGTCGTCTTCTACCGAAACCGCGGCTCCATTGCCGTGGAAGACGTCAACATGATGAAGGGCTGAGAGAGCCATGTACCAAGCTATCGTCTTTCTTCCTCTTCTGGGCGCCCTCATTGCCGGCTTCGGCGGCCGTGCCATCGGCGCCAAGGCGTCGGAATATGTCACGACATCGTTCCTGATCGTTGCGGCGCTGCTGTCATGGGTGGCGTTCTTCACCATCGCCATGGGCCATGGCGAAATGGTCCGTATCCCGATCATGCGCTGGATCGATTCGGGCGCTATGAGCGTCGAGTGGTCGCTGCGCATCGACACGCTGACGGCAGTCATGCTGGTGGTGGTCAATACCGTGTCTTGCCTGGTCCATGTCTATTCGATCGGCTACATGCACAATGACCCGCACCGGCCGCGCTTCTTCGCCTATCTGTCGTTCTTCACCTTCGCCATGCTGATGCTGGTGACCTCGGACAATCTGCTGCAGATGTTCTTCGGCTGGGAAGGCGTCGGCGTGGCCTCCTATCTGCTGATCGGTTTCTGGTACAAGAAGCCGTCCGCCAATGCCGCGGCAATGAAGGCCTTCATCGTCAACCGGGTCGGCGACTTCGGCTTCCTGCTCGGCATCTTCGGCCTGTTCGTTCTGTTCGGCTCGGCCTCCTTCGACACGATCTTTGCCAGTGCCGCCGACTACCTGCCGGCCGAAGGCGCCGAAGCGGGCGACGCGGTGATCACGCTGTTCGGCATGCAGCTCGACAAGGCGCATGCGCTGACCGGCATCTGCTTGCTCCTGTTCATGGGCGCCATGGGCAAGTCGGCACAGTTCCTGCTGCACACCTGGTTGCCCGACGCGATGGAAGGCCCGACACCCGTGTCGGCGCTGATCCATGCCGCGACCATGGTCACCGCCGGTGTGTTCCTGGTAGCGCGCATGTCGCCGATCTTTGAATTGTCGCCCGATGCCTTGACCTTCGTCACCTGGATCGGAGCGATCACGGCCTTCTTCGCAGCCACCGTCGGCCTGGTGCAGAACGACATCAAGCGGGTGATCGCCTATTCGACCTGTTCGCAGCTTGGCTACATGTTCGTGGCGCTCGGCATCGGCGCCTATGGCGGCGCCATCTTCCACCTTTTCACCCATGCCTTCTTCAAGGCGCTGTTGTTCCTTGGCGCCGGTTCGGTGATCCATGCCGTCTCCGACGAGCAGGACATGCGGCGCATGGGCGGCCTGCGCAAGAAGATCCCGACGACCTACTGGATGATGATCATCGGCACCATCGCGCTCACCGGCGTCGGCATTCCCGGCACGCTGATCGGCACCGCCGGGTTCTTCTCCAAGGACATCATCATTGAATCGGCCTATGCCGCGCATGGGTCCGCCGCCGGCATCGCCTTCGGCCTGCTGGTGATCGCGGCGCTGTTTACCAGCTTCTATTCCTGGCGGCTGATCTTCATGACCTTCCACGGCAAGCCGCGGGCGTCTGCCGATGTGATGCATCACGCCCATGAATCACCGATGGTGATGCTGGTTCCGCTGTTCATCCTGGCTGCCGGTGCGCTGTTCGCCGGCGTGGTGTTCAAGGAGTTCTTCTTCGGTCATGAATATGCCGAGTTCTGGAAGGGGGCGCTGTTTACCGGCGCCGGCAACGAGATCCTTGAGGAATTCCACCATGTGCCGCTGTGGGTCAAGCTGAGCCCGTTCGTGGCCATGCTGCTGGGGCTTGTGACCGCCTGGTACTTCTACATTCGTTCGCCTGAAACGCCCAAGCGGCTGGCCGAGGATCATCGCGTCCTCTACCAGTTCCTGCTCAACAAATGGTATTTCGACGAGCTTTACGACTTCATCTTTGTCCGGCCTGCAAAATGGCTCAGCACCTTCCTGTGGAAGCAGGGCGATGTCCGCATCATTGACGGCTATGGCCCCAATGGTGTTGTCGCCCGCGCGCAGGATATTACCGGCTGGGTTGTCCGGCTGCAGACCGGATATCTTTACCACTACGCCTTCGTGATGCTGATCGGAATTGCAGCGCTTGTCACATGGATGATGCTCGGGAGTGCATTCTGATGACCGATTGGCCACTTTTGTCAGTTGTCACCTTCATACCGCTGATCTGTGTGTTGTTTCTGCTGCCGATCAAGGATGACACCGAGATCGGACGGCGCAATATCCGTCAGGTCGCATTGCTCGGAACCACCGCGACCTTCGTGATGTCGCTCTTGATCTGGGCGAGTTTCGATGTCAGCGACCCTGGCTTCCAGATGGTGGAAGCCATCGATCTACCCGGCTCGATGTTCTCCTATGCCATGGGCGTCGACGGCATTTCGATGCTGTTCGTCATCCTCACCACCTTCCTGATGCCGCTGTGCATCCTGGCAAGCTGGAAATCGGTCGAATCCCGCGTGCGGGAATACATGATCGCCTTCCTGGTGCTCGAGACGATGATGATCGGCGTGTTCTGCGCGCTCGACATCGTGCTGTTCTACGTCTTCTTCGAGGCGGGCCTGATTCCGATGTTCATCATCATCGGCGTGTGGGGCGGCAAGCGCCGTGTTTATGCCAGCTTCAAGTTCTTCCTCTACACGCTGGCCGGCTCGGTGCTGATGCTGCTGGCGATCATGGCGATGTACTGGGATGCCGGCACGACCGACATTCGCGCTCTGCTGGCCTATGATTTCCCGGCGGAAATGCAGACTTGGCTGTGGCTGGCGTTCTTTGCTTCCTTTGCGGTGAAGATGCCGATGTGGCCGGTGCATACCTGGTTGCCGGATGCCCATGTCGAGGCCCCGACCGCCGGCTCGGTGATCCTGGCCGGCGTGCTGCTCAAGCTCGGCGGCTACGGCTTCCTGCGCTTCTCGCTGCCGATGTTCCCGCTGGCTTCCGCCGATTTCGCACCCTTCATCTTCACCCTGTCGGTTGTTGCCATCGTCTACACCTCGCTGGTGGCGCTGATGCAGGAAGACATGAAGAAGCTGATTGCCTATTCGTCGGTCGCTCATATGGGCTTCGTGACCATGGGTATCTTCGCCGCCAACCAGCAGGGCGTGCAGGGCGCGATCTTCCAGATGCTCAGCCATGGTCTGATCTCCAGCGCGCTGTTCCTCTGTGTCGGCGTGATCTATGACCGGATGCACACCCGCGAGATCGCCGCCTATGGCGGTCTGGTCAAGAACATGCCGAAATTTGCGGTGGTGTTCATGCTGTTCACCATGGCCAATGTCGGTCTGCCCGGCACCTCCGGTTTCGTCGGCGAATTCCTGACGCTGATCGGCGTGTTCCAGGTCAATACCTGGGTGGCACTGTTTGCCACCACCGGCGTGATCCTGTCGGCGGCCTATGCATTGTGGCTGTATCGCCGGGTCGTCTTCGGCGCCCTGGAAAAGGAAAGCCTGAAGGCCATGCTCGATCTGTCGGGCCGCGAGAAAGTGATCCTGTATCCGCTTGTGGCGCTGACAATTCTCTTTGGTGTCTATCCGGCGCCAATCTTTGATGTGACGGCAGCTTCGGTTGACGCGCTGATCAACAACTACTCGGCTTCGCTGCAGGCAGCGCGCGATCTCGCGCTGTCGGTTAACTGAGCTACGGAGACTGCGGGACCATGACGCCAGAGATACTCACTTCCAGCCTACAGCTTGCCGTTCCCGAACTCATGCTGGCCGTCGGCGCCATGCTGCTCCTGATGGTCGGCGTGTTTTCCGGCGAAAAGTCGGTCACGCTGGTCAACGGACTGGCCGTGGCGCTGTTGATCATGGCCGGACTGGTGCTGGTGCTGGTGACCGGCAATGGCGAAGCCTTCAACGGCGCCTTCCTGTCCGATCCCTTTGCGCGCTTCATGAAGGTGCTGGCGCTGATCGGCTCGATCACCGCCATGGTGATGACCGTGGGTCATGCCAAGTCCGAACGCATCGACAAGTTCGAGTTCCCGGTGCTGATCGTGCTGGCGACCCTCGGCATGCTGCTGATGATTTCCGCCAATGACCTGATGGCGCTCTATATGGGCCTCGAGCTGCAGTCGCTGGCGCTCTATGTGGTTGCCGCCATCAACCGCGACAGCACCCGCTCGACCGAGGCTGGCCTCAAATATTTCGTGCTCGGCGCGCTGTCCTCCGGGATGCTGCTTTATGGCGCGTCGCTGGTCTACGGCTATACCGGCCATACCGGCTTCGACGAGATCGCCGCGGCGATTGCCGACAGCGAGCGCTCGCTCGGCCTGGTGTTCGGCCTGGTGTTCCTGCTGGCCGGCATTGCCTTCAAGATCTCGGCCGTTCCGTTCCACATGTGGACGCCGGATGTTTATGAGGGCGCGCCGACACCGGTCACCGCGTTCTTCTCCGCGGCTCCCAAGATTGCCGCCATGGCGCTTTTCGTGCGCATCGTCATCGTCGCCTTCGAGCCGGTGACCATCGACTGGCAGCAGATCGTGGTGTTCATTTCGATCGCCTCGATGGTGCTCGGCGCCTTTGCCGCGATCGGCCAGAAGAACATCAAGCGGCTGATGGCCTATTCCTCCATCGCCCATATGGGCTTTGCGCTGGTCGGGCTTGCCGCCGGCAGCCAGGCCGGCGTGCGGGGCGTGATCCTCTACATGCTGATCTACATGGTGATGACGCTGGGCACATTTGCCTGCATCCTGGCCATGCGCCGCAAGGAAGACGGCAATGTCGAGCAGATCGACGATCTGGCCGGCCTGTCCTCGACCAATCCGTTCATGGCGCTGATGCTGACTATCCTGATGTTCTCGCTGGCCGGCATTCCGCCGCTGGCAGGCTTCTTCGGCAAGTATTTCGTCTTTGTCGCGGCGATCGAGGCCAAGCTCTATGGCCTGGCCATCATCGGCGTGCTGGCATCGGTGGTCGGCGCCTATTACTATCTGCGGATCATCAAGATCATGTGGTTTGATCAGCCTTCCGGCAATTTCGTGCCGGTGGCGGGCGAGCTCAAGCTGGTGTTCGGTGTTTCGGGACTGTTCGTGCTGTTTTATGTGCTGGTTTCCAACCCGCTGGGTCTTGCCGCAGACGTTGCCGCGAAGACGTTCTTCTAGAATGCGGCGGCGGGCCGTATGAAGGCACTGGACTTCCGCCATGTTGAACTGGGCGACGTTGCTTCCACCAATGTGGAATGCATGGAGCGCGCCAGGGCCGGCGAGGCGGGCGGTCTCTGGATCACGGCGGTGCGCCAGACCGGCGGCCGTGGCCGCAGGGGCCGGGTCTGGGTTTCCGAGCCAGGCAATCTGTATTCGTCGCTGCTGCTGATCGATCCGGCGCCCTGGGCGCAGATGCCGAGCCTGCCGCTGGCGGTGACGCTCGCCGTGCACCAGGCCGTTGCAAAGGTCCTGCCGGGCAAGGCGGGGGCCTTGCGGATCAAGTGGCCCAATGACGTGCTGGTCGATGGCTGCAAGACGGCCGGCATCCTGATCGAGGCCGAGCAGCTTGCGGATGGCCGCAGGGCAGTCGTGATCGGCTGTGGTATCAATGTCGCGCACCGGCCCGAGACGGGCCTCTACCCGGCCACATGCCTGGCAGAGCAGGGCAGTTCGGCGACGCCGCAGACCCTGTTTGCGCAACTGGTGGTTTCCATGAGTGAAGCGCTTGCTGTATGGGATCAGGGACGCGGACTTTCGCGGATCCGCGATGCGTGGCTTGAGCGCGCCAACGGCATCGGAAAGCCGGTGACAGTAAATTTGCCAGACCGCCAACTTCAGGGTGTGTTTGACGGAATAGACGGCGAGGGCAGGTTGATGCTTGCTCTGCCGGACGGACAAAAGCAGATGATCGCCTCCGGCGACGTGTTTTTCTCCTGATCATGATGTGACCAGACAGGATAATTGATGACAAAAGACCAGGATCTCGTATTCGTACCACTCGGTGGCGTTGGCGAAATAGGCATGAACCTCGCGCTCTACGGCTACGGCTCGCCGAAACTGCGTGAATGGATCATGGTTGATTGCGGCGTGACCTTTCCGGGACCGGAACTTCCCGGTGTCGATCTGGTGCTGCCGGACATCAAGTTCGTCAAGAGCCTGGGCAAGCAGCTCAAGGCGATCATCATCACCCATGCGCATGAGGATCACTACGGTGCCCTGGCGCAGCTCTGGCCGCGGCTCGACAATGTCCCGGTCTATGCATCCGCCTTCACCGCCGGAATGCTGGAAGCCAAGCGCGCCTATGAGCGCACCCGCGCCGAAGTGCCGATTCACCAGTTCAAGGCCGGCGAGCGCTTTACCGTCGGACCCTTCGAAGTCGAACCGGTTGCGGTCAACCATTCGATTCCCGAGCCGTTCTCGCTGGCGATCCGCACCCCGCTGGGCAATCTGATCCATACCGGTGACTGGAAGATCGATCTGACGCCTTCGCTGGGACCGCTGACTGATGAAAACCGGTTCCGGCAGCTGGGCGAGGAGGGCATCCTCGCCATGATGTGCGATTCCACCAACGCCATGCGCGAAGGGGTGTCGCCCTCGGAAAAGGAAATCAGCGCCGGTTTGCGCGAAGTCATCGAACGGGCCGAAGGCCGGGTGGCGATCACCACATTCTCTTCCAATGTCGGACGTATCCGCTCGATCGCCGAAGCCGCGCGTGACGCCGGCCGCGAAGTGCTGCTGCTGGGCAGTTCGATCAAGCGGGTGGTCAATGTCGCCACCGAACTCGGCATGATGGACGGAATTCCGGAATTCCTCGCCGAAGACGAATATGGCTACATTCCGCGCGACAAGGTGGTTGTCATCCTCACCGGCAGCCAGTGGCGAGCCGCGTGCGGCGCTGGCCAAGCTGTCGCGCGATGAAATGCGCAATGTGGCGCTGACGTCGGGCGACACCGTGGTGTTTTCCTCGCGCGCCATTCCCGGCAATGAAAAGGGCATCATCGACATCAAGAACGGCCTGATCGAGCAGGGCGTCAAGATCGTCACCGACGCCGATGCCTTGGTTCATGTTTCGGGCCATCCGCGCCGCACCGAACTGGTGCAGATGTATGAATGGGTCAAGCCGAAGATCCTGGTCCCGGTGCATGGCGAGGCCGCGCATCTGACGGCGCAGGCAGCCCTGGCGCAGGCCTCGGGCATCGAGATCACCCCGCGGGTGCGCAATGGCGACATTCTGCGGCTGGCGCCCGGTGCGCCGGAAGTCATCGGCCAAGCGCATCACGGCCGGATCTACAAGGATGGTCACCTCATCGGCGATTTCGACGAGGTGGGCATTTCCGAACGGCGCAAACTGTCGTTCACCGGTCATGTCGCGGTTAATGTGCTGCTTGATCATCGCCTGGAATTCCAGCGTGATCCGGTGGTCGTCGCCATCGGCCTGCCTGCCGTCGACGGCGAGGGCGACGAGATGGAAGACATTCTCTATGACGCGGTGCTGGGTGCGGTCGAAAGCATTCCGCGCGGCCGCCGCAAGGACACCGACGGTGTGCGCGAGGCAATTCGCCGCTCTGTTCGCGCCGCGGCAAACGAGGTATGGGGCAAGAAGCCGATCGTGACCGTCTTCGTCAACAAGGTGTGAGGCAGCAGGAATGCTTGGACGTCTGAACCATGTCGCCATTGCGGTGCCGGACCTTGCCGCGGCAAGCGCCCAGTACCGCACCATGCTCGGGGCCGAGGTGACGGAGCCTCAGGTCCTGCCCGAGCATGGGGTGACCGTGGTGTTCATCGTTCTGCCCAACACCAAGATCGAATTGCTGGAACCGCTGGGAAAAGATTCGCCGATCACGGCGTTTCTGGCCAAGAACCCGTCGGGCGGCATGCATCATGTCTGCTACGAGGTCGATGACATCCTGGCCGCGCGTGACCGTCTTCGCCAGGAAGGGGCACGCGTGCTCGGTGATGGCGAACCCAGGCTGGGCGCGCACGACAAGCCGGTGCTGTTTCTGCATCCGAAGGATTTCAACGGCACGCTGATTGAACTCGAGCAGGCCTGAGACTGACACCGCAGCGTTTTGGCGAGCCGCAAGACTTCACTGGCGCCACAAGGAAGATCATCATGGGTTTCGGAACCGGTTTTGCGATCTATTTCATCATCTGGTGGGTGGTGCTGTTTACGGTATTGCCGTTCTCGTCGCGCAGCCAGGCCGACGAGGGCGATGTGACGCTCGGCACCACACACAGCGCGCCGGCGAATTTCCGCTTCGGCCCGATCTTCTGGCGCACCACGCTTATTTCCGGAGTGGTGTTCGGCGCCTATCTCCTGATCACAGTGGTCGGCGGCTACACGCTTGACGACCTGATCTCGCTGTCGCCGGATTTCATGCCTTCAGGCAACTGAGGCCATCTGTGACAGGGCGGGCGGATGCCAGCCGTTTGACCCGGGCCTGACTGCCACACCAAAGATCATGGAACTTTGCCGTTCGGTCTCCGTTGGAGAAACGAACCGCAATTGATCCATGGAGACTTGCAATGGCCGATTCCCAGAACACGTCGAAACGCCTCACCGAAGCCGATCTGGCCCAGGACAAGATGGGTGACAATTCCCTGCAGGGCAATGATCAGTCCAATGTGCGCAACCAGCGCCAGGCCGTTCCGGACGTCAAGCAGGAGCCGGACGACAGCGTCGTCGAAAGCCTGGAAAAGATGGACAAGGACGTCCGCGCCGAGCGGGAACTGAACAAGGGCGCGCGCAACTCCGGTTGACGGGCGCCGCTTTCGCGCCGGCGCCAATTGTTGCGCCGCGTCAATGGCCTGAAGGCAACGCCCGATACAGGCGAGCGGATGCCCAGCAACCGGCCAGACAACAGTCAAAAAAAACAAGGCGTAAAGCCTTGTTGTAAAAGTATCGCGTGATCTATTTCCCGGTTACCCGGGGGCAGCGAACAAAGCGCGCCTGAGATCCAATCCTCCCAAGACTTTGACCGCGAAATGGGCGTTTCCCAGTGGGAAATGCCTCTTTAGTGAGCTTTATTTACCGCAATCGAATGCGCTTGTCACCTGTTTTATATCATTTTTAGGCAGGCCCGCCCGCACAAAAGCGCTCGCCCGCCCGATCCGGCCCGCAACACCTGCTTCCACGGGTTTTCTTTGCAGGGCGAAGCGGATAAGAACGCTTTGCACGTCAACCCTCAATTTGCCTGATTCAGCCACCAAGGCTTGTTGTCGAACCGGATTATCCCATGCGTCTGTCCAGATATTTTTTGCCCATACTGAAGGAAAACCCCAAGGATGCGGAAATCGTCTCCCACCGCCTGATGGCGCGTGCCGGCATGATCAAGCAGCAATCCGCCGGGATCTATTCGTGGCTGCCGCTGGGCAAGCGCGTGCTCGACAAGGTCTGCAACATCGTCCGTGAAGAGCAGAACCGGGCTGGCGCCATCGAGATTCTGATGCCGACCGTTCAGCCTGCCGATCTGTGGAAGGAGAGCGGGCGCTACGACGATTACGGCCAGGAGATGCTGCGCATCAATGACCGTAATGACCGCGAGATGCTGTACGGGCCGACCAATGAGGAGATGGTCACCGACATCTTCCGGTCCTACGTCAAGTCGTACAAGGACCTGCCGCTCAACCTCTATCATATCCAGTGGAAGTTCCGCGACGAGCGCCGGCCCCGTTTCGGCGTCATGCGCGGCCGCGAATTCCTGATGAAGGACGCCTATTCCTTCGACCTCGATTACGAAGCGTCGCAGGCAGCCTACAACCGGATGTTCGTGTCCTATCTGCGCACTTTTGAGCGCTGTGGTCTCAAGTCGATCCCGATGCGCGCTGACACCGGCCCGATCGGCGGCAGCCTCAGCCATGAATTCATCGTTCTGGCCGAAACCGGCGAATCCCAGGTGTTCTGCCACCGCGATTTCGAAGCCTTCGAGGTGCCGGGCGCGGACATGAATTACGACGATGCCGCGGCCGTTGCCGCCGTGGTCGACAAGTGGACAACACCTTTGCCGCCACCGACGAGATCATGGACAAGGAAGACTGGGCGCGCGAGGCCTGGGACGGGCTTGGCGAAGACAGCCGCGTGTCCGCCCGCGGCATCGAGGTCGGCCACATCTTCCATTTCGGCACCAAATATTCCGAGCCGATGAACGCTGTTGTTCAAGGGCCCGATGGCAAGCAGCATGCAGTTTCGATGGGCTCCTACGGCATTGGCCCTTCGCGCTTGCTGGGCGCCATCATCGAGGCCTCGCATGATGAAAACGGCATCATCTGGCCCAAGGGCGTGGCGCCCTTCGATGTCGGGCTGATCAACATGAAGCCGGGTGACGCGGGTTGCGATGCAGCCTGCGAAAAGATCGAGTCAGCACTTGAAAATGCCGGGCTCGAAGTGCTTTACGATGACACCGATGAACGCGCCGGCGCCAAATTCGCCGGGGCCGACCTGATCGGCCTGCCGCTGCAGGTGATTGCCGGTCCGCGCTCGGTGGCCGAGGGCAATGTCGAGATCAAGGTGCGCGCCACCGGTGAACGCGAAACCCTGTCGCTCGACGAGGCCATCAACCGCCTCGCGCAAGCCCGCTAGCAGATAGTCCGCCCAAAGGGATTTTGCGCATGACCGATACGGACGTCGACAACCTGCCGATTACGCCATCGCCGTCGGCGAAGCCGTTTTCTGCGTTCGAGCGCATGGTGGCGTGGCGCTATTTGCGCTCGCGCCGCAAGGAAGCCTTCATTTCGGTGATTGCTGGCTTTTCATTCGTCGGAATCATGCTCGGCGTCGCGACGCTGATCATCGTCATGGCGGTGATGAACGGGTTTCGCGGCGAACTGATCACCCGCATCCTGGGCATCAATGGCCACATGATCGTGCAGCCGATCGACCGGCCGCTGGAGGATTACGAATCGCTCGCCGAACGGCTCAAGGCGGTCAAGGGCGTGACGATGGCGATCCCGCTGGTCGAAGGCCAGACGCTTGCGTCAGGCGTCGGCGGGGCAGGCACCGGAGCCCTGGTGCGCGGCATTCGCGCCGAAGATTTCCAGTCGATGAAAATCGTTTCCGACAATATCCGCTCCGGCGATCTGCTCGGTTTCGTGGCCGGCGACGGTGTGGCGATCGGCTCGCGCATGGCGCAGTCGCTCGGACTGGGCGCGGGCGACCGCATCACCCTGGTCGCACCCGAAGGGGACGTGACGCCCTTCGGCATGACGCCGAGGGTGAAAAGCTACGTGGTCTCGGCCATCTTCGAGGTCGGCATGTCCGAATATGATTCCTCGATCATCTACATGCCGCTCGAGGAGGCGCAGCTCTATTTCAATTCCGAGGGGCTGGTGCAATCCATCGAGGTCTTTGTCGACGAGCCCGACGAGATCGACACCATGCGACCGCTGATCGAGGCGGCGGCCGAGCGGCAGATCTTCATCACCGACTGGCGGCAACGCAACCAGACCTTCTTCTCGGCGCTGCAGGTCGAGCGCAATGTGATGTTCATGATCCTGACGCTGATCATTCTGGTGGCGGCACTCAACATCGTGTCCGGACTGATCATGCTGGTCAAGGACAAGGGCCGCGACATCGCCATCCTGCGCACCATGGGCGCGACCTCTGGATCGGTGATGCGGATATTCTTCATGACCGGTGCTGCGATCGGCGTCACCGGCACCATTGCGGGGTTCCTGCTTGGCGTGGTCGTGTGTCTCAATGTCGAGCGCATCCGCCAGTTTTTCTCCTGGCTGTCCGGCACGACGCTGTTCAATCCGGAACTGTATTTCCTCAGCCAGTTGCCCGCCGACATGGATTCGGGCGAAACCATCATCGTTCTGGTGGTGGCGCTGGTCCTGTCCTTCATTGCCACCCTGATCCCGTCCTGGCGCGCTTCCAAGCTCGATCCGGTACAGGCCCTGCGATATGAATAACGGAGCGCGATATGAGTAACGGGGCGCGCGAAGGGGGACATCCGGTTCTCCAGATGGTCGATGTCGGCCGCCATTTCCTGCAGGGCGAGAACCAGATCTCGATCCTCAATGGCGCCAATTTCACGCTGGACGCCGGTGAGACGGTGGCGCTTGTCGCTCCCTCGGGAACCGGCAAGTCAACGCTTTTGCATCTGGCGGGTCTGCTGGAGCGGCCTGATGATGGCGACATCATCATCAATGGCGAGGCCTGCGGGCACTTGCCCGATGAGCGCCGGACCGCAATCCGCCGCTCCGAGATCGGCTTTGTCTACCAGTTCCATCACCTGCTGCCGGAATTTACGGCGCTTGAGAACATCATGATGCCGCAGCTGATCACCGGCCTGCCCAAGGCCGAAGCCAGCGAGCGCGCCGCGCAACTGCTCGACTATATGCGCATCGGCCACCGCGCCGGTCACCGCCCGTCGGAACTCTCGGGCGGCGAGCAGCAGCGCGTCGCCATCGCCCGCGCCGTGGCCAATGCGCCGCTGATCCTGTTTGCCGATGAACCCACCGGCAATCTCGACCCCGAAACTGCCGGCTATGTGTTCGAGGCGCTTGACGCGCTGGTGCGAGAATCAGGCCTGTCGGCTGTGATCGCCACCCACAACCATGATCTTGCCAGCCTGATGGACCGCCGCGTGACGCTGCAGGACGGGCTGGTGGTTGAGCTCACCTAATGGCGGGTTGGTGGCGGGCCGGCCGGGTTTGCAAGCGTGCGGAAGTCCAGCTTGGCTGAACGATTGGGTTATCTGGTTTCCTTGAGCAGTACCCGCAAGAAAGTTCCTTCCAGTTGTCGGTCCCAGTGACCGGCACCGGAAACCTGCATGAATGTGGCATCCACTCCGTTTTTCCGCGCTTTTGCGACATAGGCCTCGGCCAGGGCCGGCCAAGTCACCTTGTCGGCTTCGCCGGTCATGGCGATGAGCCGGGTTTCCGGGCTGATCTTGCCGGCGAACTTGATGGCGGATTCCTTTTCGGATCGCGGGAAGGGGCGGTGTTTGGCTCTCCATTTCCTGATGTCACACGGGCAGGCGACCAGGAGTGCCGTGTCGACCAGGCCGGGATAGCGGCCGATGATGGCGCCCAGTTGCGCTGCGCCGCCGGAATGGCCCGCGACAATGAGCTTGGCGTCAGGATATGAATCCCGAATGGATTGCAGCGTCTGCGCGACCAGATCATTGTTTTTCCGGGTATACTGGTCTCGCCTGTCATGGTTGGTGCCCGGGCTTTTGAGCCCCTGACCGTTTTCATAGCCCGGCCTCAACAGGGCAATGGCGGTGCTGCCCTTGGCTCGAGCCGCCACGACTTTCATCAGCGCTTCATGGTAGTTTGCCGGCCCGCCCCTCGACACGTCACCATGCAGGAAGACCACCACAAGCTTGTCGCCCGCGCCGAAGCTCTGGCCGTTCAGTGGCCCGAAGCTTTCTGCCGCAACGGATGCATGGGGGGATGAGACCAGCATGATCAGTGCAATCAGCTGCAGAACCAGAGACCTTGGCATGACGAGTGTCCTCCATAGAACCAAACGGCCACAGGAGCATGGCATTTGGTGTCCGGGCACCATTAGAGCCCGTTATCCGGTGCGTGCCAATTACCGCTATGGGTAATGTGAAGGCGATTTTCTCCGGTTCTGACGTGTGAAGCACAAAAAAACACGGCGGATATTCTCCGCCGTGCTCTCGTAGTCTGCCTTGAGTGACGTCGCCTAGCGCAGGCGCTTGGCTGTTGTCTCCGGCACCAGTTCGCCGGCGAGGCGGCGGTCGAGATAGTCTTCGCATTCTGCCATCAGCTCATCGACCTGTCCGGTGAAGAAATGGTTGGCACCGGGCATGGTCTTCTGGGTGATCAGAATGCCCTTTTGCAGCTTGAGCTTTTCGACCAGGCCGTTGACGTCCTTTTCAGGCGCCACCCGGTCGGCATCGCCGTGGATGATCAGGCCGGACGAGGGGCAGGGGGCCAGGAACGAGAAGTCATAGGTGTTGGGCTGCGGCGCGATCGAGAAGAAGCCCTCGATTTCCGGCCGCCGCATCAACAGCTGCATGCCGATCCAGGCGCCGAAGGAATAGCCGGCAACCCAGCAGCTTTTTGAGTCCGGATGCAGGCTCTGCACCCAGTCCAGCGCGCCTGCGGCATCGGAGAGCTCGCCCGAGCCGTGGTCGAAATCGCCCTGGCTGCGGCCGATCGAGCGGAAGTTGAAGCGGAGCGTGGTGAAGCCACGCTGCTGGAACATGTAGAACAGCTGGTAGACGATCTGGTTGTTCATCGTGCCGCCGAACTGCGGATGCGGGTGCAGGATGATGGCGATCGGCGCGTTCTTTTCCTTGCCGGGCTGGTAGCGGCCTTCAAGACGTCCGGCGGGTCCATTGAAAATGACTTCAGGCATTGGTACTCCATGCATGGGCTGGGTTCGCGCGGCGTGTCATTCGTTTCCGGGACACTGGCAGGCGGTTGGATATCGCATCCGCGCCCTTGACGACGGCGGGGCGGCTCCTTAGAACCTAGTTTAGAATCGTTCGAAACTGCAGCGGGTTCGCTGAAAGTTGATGTGTCTTACGGCATCGGACACCGAAAATTCAAGAAAAATGCGTCCGTCACGTCAGGACGCCACGATCAACAGGTTGAGGGTATCATGGCGGACGGGCGCCTCTATCTCGATTACAACGCAACCGCGCCGCTATTGCCAGCCGCGCGCGAGGCGATGCTTGAGGCGATGGCGCTGCCTGGAAACCCGTCTTCGGTTCACGCGGAAGGGCGTCAGGCCCGCGCGGTGGTCTCGCGTGCGCGCGAAGCCGTCGCCCGGCTGTGCCAGGTTACCGCCGCCCAGGTCACCTTCTGTTCGGGCGCCACCGAAGCTGCCAACCACGTTCTGACGCCGGATTTCCGCATGGGCCGGTCGGCCGTGCGGGTGTCGCGCTTGCTGGTCAGCGCAGTCGAGCATCCCGCTGTCCTGGCTGGCGGCCGCTTTGGTGCCGACCAGCTGAGCGTCCTTCCGGTCGATACCGCCGGACGGCTTGATCTTGACGCGCTGGATGCAGCCCTTGCCGCCCATGACCCGTCCACCGGTCAGGTGATGCTGGCGCTGCAGCTTGCCAACAACGAGACCGGCGTGATCCAGCCGGTGCGGGTCGCAGCCGACAGGGTCAAGGCGCATCACGGGCTCATGGTGGTCGACGCGGTGCAGGGCGCCGGGCGGCTGTCGCTCTCGCTTGATGAGCTGGGTGCCGATTTCCTGATCCTTTCAGGCCACAAGATGGGCGGTCCCAAGGGCGTGGGCGCGCTTGTCAGCGCCGGCGAAACCCTGATGCCCGCACCGCTGTTGCGCGGCGGCGGCCAGGAAAAGGGCCATCGCGGCGGCACCGAGAATCTGACCGGCCTTGCCGGTGTCTGTGCTGCAGCCGGGATTGCGGCGGATGGCCTTGCCGATATCGCCGCGGTGGCGACGATGCGCGACGGCATGGAAGCCGGGATGCGCGACCTGGCGCCGGATGTGATCCTGCATGGCGCCATTGCCGAACGGCTCGCCAATACCAGCTTCTTTTCACTGCCCGGCCTGAAGGCCGAAACCGCACAGATCGCCTTCGACATGGAAGGCGTGGCGGTGTCTGCCGGCTCGGCCTGTTCGTCGGGCAAGATCGGCGAGAGCCACGTGCTCAAGGCCATGGGCGCCGATGCCGATCTCGGAGCAATCCGGGTCAGCCTGGGACACGCCCACACCATCGAGGACATCGAGAGATTTCTCGATGTGTTTGGCACCATCAATGCCCGGCGGCTGGCCCGCAAGGCGACACAGACCGCCGCGTGAGGGTCTGACACGAATACCGTTCGCAAATGCGAGAAATTTTGCGAATGACATGGCGAAGACAGTCGTCCCGCCTTACATAGTGATGAAGCCCAAAGGGGCACATCATTCGACGTTAGCAAGCTGCCGGCCTTGACCCGGCAAGATTGGAGAGCGCCATGCCTGCAGTGCAGGAGACCATCGATCAGGTCCGTCAGATTGACGTGGATCAGTACAAGTATGGTTTTGAGACCGTCATCGAAAGCGATACGGCGCCAAAGGGCCTGACCGAAGACACGATCCGCATGATCTCGGCCAAGAAGAACGAGCCCGAATGGATGCTGGAATGGCGTCTGGACGCGTTCAAGCGCTGGCTGACCATGGAAGAGCCGAGCTGGGCCCGGGTCGACTATCCGAAGATCGACTTCCAGGACATCCATTATTATTCGGCGCCAAAGAGCACCGCTGGTCCGACCTCAATTGATGACGTCGATCCGGAATTGCTGCGGGTCTACGAAAAACTCGGCATTCCGCTGCGCGAGCAGGAAATCCTCGCCGGCGTGCAGCAGTCGAAGATCGCCGTCGATGCGGTGTTCGATTCGGTCTCGGTCGTCACCACCTTTAAGAAAGAGCTTTCCCAGGCCGGCGTGATCTTCATGTCGATCTCGGAAGCCATGCGCGAATATCCCGAACTGGTGCAGAAACATCTCGGCACCGTGGTTCCGGTCACCGACAATTATTACGCCACGCTCAACGCGGCGGTGTTTACCGACGGATCCTTCGTCTATGTGCCCAAGGGCGTTCGCTGCCCGATGGAGCTGTCGACCTATTTCCGCATCAACGAGAAGAACACCGGCCAGTTCGAACGCACGCTGATCATCGCGGAAGAGGGCGCCTATGTGTCCTATCTCGAAGGTTGCACGGCGCCGCAGCGCGACGAGAACCAGCTGCATGCCGCGGTCGTCGAACTGATCGCCATGGATGACGCCGAGATCAAGTACTCGACGGTTCAGAACTGGTATCCGGGCGACAAGGACGGCAAGGGCGGGATCTACAATTTCGTCACCAAGCGCGGCGATTGCCGTGGCAAGAACTCCAAGATCTCCTGGACCCAGGTCGAGACCGGTTCGGCGATCACCTGGAAATACCCGTCCTGCATCCTGCGCGGCGACGGTTCGCGCGGCGAGTTCTATTCGATTGCGGTGTCGAACGGCTATCAGCAGATCGATTCCGGCACCAAGATGATCCATCTGGGCAAGAACACCTCGAGCCGGATCATCTCCAAGGGGATTTCCGCCGGGCATTCGTCCAATACCTATCGCGGCCAGGTTTCGGCCCACCGCAAGGCGTCGAATGCGCGCAATTTCACCCAGTGCGACAGCTTGCTGATCGGCAATGAGTGCGGTGCGCATACGGTGCCTTACATCGAGGCGAAGAACTCGACGGCGCAGTTCGAGCATGAGGCGACGACTTCGAAGATTTCCGAGGACCAGCTGTTTTACTGCCTGGCCCGCGGCATTCCCGAGGAAGAAGCCATCGCGCTGATCGTCAACGGCTTTGTGCGTGAAGTGATCCAGGAACTGCCGATGGAATTTGCGGTGGAAGCCCAGAAGCTGATCGGGATTTCGCTGGAAGGCTCCGTGGGCTGATGTTGCTCTCACCCGTCATCCTCGGGCCTGTCCCGAGGATCTGGTGTAGGGCGGCTCGATTGACGATCTTCTGGAGGCTATATCGCGCGGCGTTTGCAGGGTTAGCCGAACGACGACGACTGAACCGGTAGCTGGATCAACAGGGGTGAGATGATGAGTATCGATGCAACCGCGATTGCCTGGTACGCCGTCATTTGCGGCATTTTATCGGCGCTTGCCCCGAGTTTTGGCGGCAGGCTGGTGCGGATCTCGATCGGCGCCGTTGTCGGGATTGTGGCAGCCACCGTGCTGCCGCTGCTAAGAGGCCTGACGGGACTGTGACACGAACTCTGCCGCCCCGAATGAGCGCAGGCAGATATCTGAATTGAATACGAGTTGGGAAACAACGACATGCTAGAAATCAAGAACCTTCACGCCCGGATCGCCGAGGACGGCACCGAGATCATTCGCGGGCTCAATCTGACGGTCAAGGCCGGCGAAGTGGCGGCCATCATGGGCCCCAACGGATCGGGCAAATCCACCCTGTCCTATATTCTTGCAGGCCGGAAGGACTATGAAGTCACCGAAGGCGACATTTTGTACAATGGCGAGAGCATTCTGGAGCTGGATCCATCCGAGCGCGCCGCCAAGGGCATCTTCCTAGCCTTCCAGTATCCGGTGGAAATCCCCGGCGTGGCCACCATGCAGTTCCTCAAGGTGGCGATGAACGAGCAGCGCAAGGCGCGCGGCGAGGACGAATTGAAAACCCCTGATTTCATCAAGCTGGTCAAGGAAGCCGCAGCCAGCCTGCAGATCAATCCGGACATGCTCAAGCGCCCGCTCAATGTCGGGTTTTCCGGCGGCGAGAAGAAGCGCGCCGAAATCCTGCAGATGAAATTGCTGGCGCCGCAGCTTTGCGTGCTCGACGAGACCGATTCCGGCCTCGACATCGACGCGCTGAAGATCGTTTCCGACGGCGTAAACGCGTTGCGGTCTCCGGACCGCGCAGTCATCGTCATCACCCACTATCAGCGCCTGCTCGAATACATCGTGCCCGACAGCGTGCACGTGCTGTATCAGGGTCAGGTGATCAAATCCGGTGGCAAGGATCTGGCGCACGATCTGGAAGCCAATGGCTACACCGGCATCATTGAAGCCGCCGCTTGAAGCGACGCTGAACGGACGGGCCGAAAGGCCAGGAGAGACAGGCATGGACATGCAGACAAAGCCGCCACGTACAGCAGCAGAACAGGCAATTCTGGACAGTTTCGCCGAGATGACCGGCCAGTTGCCCGGCGACGCGCCGGTGACAGCCGCCCGCGACAAGCTGCTCGGCGCCGTTGCGGATGCGGGTCTTCCGACCCGGCGCATCGAGAGCTGGCATTACACCGATCTGCGCAACCTGTTGCGCAGCGTTCCCGGGCGCTCGACAGGCAAGGCCAAGCGGGTCGATCCGTTGTTGTGGGGCAGCGTGGTGCTGCCGATGGTGCAGGGCCGCGGCGCCGACGTGTCCATGCCTGAAGGTGTCCGGCTCGAGCGTTTCAACGCGCTGCTGACCTCGGGCGAGGCTGCCGGCCAGCTTGCCGCACGCGGATCGGATGATCTGATCGGTCAGCTCAACGGCGCCTTTGTCGGCGACGGCTACAGCTTCAGTGTTGCCGCCGAAGCTCAGATCGAGGACATCATCGAGCTGCAGTCGGTTCAATCCAGCGGACAGGTGCACAACCGCTTCGTGGCGAATTTCGGCGCCAAATCCAAGGCGATGGTGATCGAACGCCATCTCGGCGATGAAGCCGAAACCGGATTGTCGACGTCGATTTCCGCGCTTGACCTCGCCGACGGCGCCGAGGTGAGCTGGATCATCCTGCAGGGCCGCGGCGTTGAAGATCAGCATCTGGGCCAGCTCACCGCGCGGCTCGGTGCCGATGCGACGCTGAAGGTCTATGTCATCAATGCCGGCGGCAAGCTGGTGCGGCAGGAGCTGCATGTAGACGTGGCCGGCGAGGGCTCGCATTTCGACCTGCGCTGCGTCAATCTGCTGGCAGGCGAGAGCCACACCGATGTCACGATGACGCTTGGTCATGCCGTGCCCAACACCACCTCCAGCGAGATTGTCCGCAACGTGGTGCTCGACCGCGCCCGCGGCGTCTTCCAGTGGCCAGATCCGGGTGGCGCAGGAAGCGCAGAAGACCGATGCGCAGATGGCCTGCAACACGCTGCTGCTGTCCGACGATGGCGAATTCGCGGCCAAGCCCGAACTCGAGATCTTTGCCGACGACGTGATCTGCGCCCATGGCGCCACGGTGATCGACATCGATGACACCCACCTGTTCTACCTGATGGCGCGCGGCATCACCGAGAAGTCGGCCCGCGGCTTGCTGGTCAATGGTTTTGTCGACGAACTGATTGAGGAACTCGAAAACGAGGATCTGGTCGAGGCGCTGGAATCCCTTGTCGAACAGTGGCTTGCGAACCATGGCTGATATTCTGAATCACGCCTATGACGTCGAGGAGGTCCGCAAGGATTTCCCGATCCTGTCGCGCATGGTGCATGGCAAGCCGCTGGTCTATCTCGACAACGGGGCCTCGGCGCAAAAGCCGCAGGTGATGATCGACGCGGTCAGCCAGGCCTATGCGAACGAATATGCCAATGTGCATCGCGGGCTGCATTTTCTGTCCAATGCCGCGACAGATGCCTATGAGAACGCCCGCGAGATCGTCAGGCGGTTCCTCAATGCGCCGTCGGTCGACAATGTGGTATTCACCAAATCGACCACCGAGGCGATCAACACCGTCGCCTATGGCTACGGCATGCCGCACATCAAGGATGGCGACGAGATCGTCGTCACCATCATGGAGCACCATTCCAACATCGTGCCATGGCATTTCCTGCGCGAACGGCAGGGTGCGAAGATCGTCTGGGTCGGCGTCGACGACCAGGGCAATTTCGATCTCGACGATTTCCGCAATGCGCTCACCGACCGCACCAAGCTGGTCGCCATCACCCATATGTCCAATGTGCTCGGCACGGTCGTTGATGTGAAGGAAGTCTGCCGCATCGCGCATGAGCGCGGCGTCAAGGTTCTCATAGACGGCAGCCAGGCGGCGGTGCACATGCCGGTCGATGTCCAGGACATCGATTGCGACTGGTATGTGATGACCGGCCACAAGCTCTACGGCCCTTCGGGCATCGGAGTGCTCTACGGCAAGACCGAGGCGCTCAAGGCGATGCAGCCCTTCATGGGCGGCGGCGAAATGATCGTCGATGTCAGCGAGGACGCGGTCACCTATAATGATCCGCCGCACCGGTTCGAGGCCGGCACACCCCCGATCGTGCAGGCGATCGGACTGGGCGTGTCGCTCGACTATATGGAGAAGCTCGGCCGCGCGCGCATTGCCGCGCATGAGGCCGATCTGGCCGCCTATGCGCATGAGAAACTCTCGGCGGTCAATGCACTCAGGCTGATCGGCACGGCGCCGGGCAAGGGGGCGATCTTTGCCTTCGAGATCGAGGGCATCCATGCCCATGATGTCTCGATGCTGATCGACCGGTCGGGCGTGGCGGTCAGGGCGGGCACCCATTGCGCCCAGCCGCTGCTCAAGCGGTTCGGCGCGACATCGACTTGCCGCGCCTCGATGGGGCTGTACAATAGCCGTGCTGAAATCGATGTGCTGGTTGAGGCACTCGACAAGGCGCGGGCCTTCTTTCTTGATGGAGCAAAGCCGATGAGCGACGCACCCGAAACCGAAAATGCCGAGCCGAACGAGGCTGTGGTCACCTCCGCGATTCCGCGCGACGAACTGGCGCGGCTGAGCGACGACATCATCTCGGCGCTGAAGACCGTCTATGACCCGGAAATTCCCTCCGACATCTACGAGCTCGGCCTGATCTACAAGATCGACATCGAGGACGACCGGATGGTCAAGATCGCCATGACGCTGACGGCGCCGGGCTGCCCGGTGGCCGGCGAAATGCCGGGCTGGGTCGAAAATGCGGTCAGCACCGTCGAAGGCATTTCCGGCGTCGAGGTGTCGATGACCTTTGATCCGCCCTGGTCGCCGGACCGGATGAGCGAAGAGGCCCAGGTTGCCGTTGGCTGGTATTGAGCCGGCAGCTTCTGGTTTTCAGGGCGCTTCTTGTTAACCTGACCGATCCACACTACATTCATGGAACGAAGCAGCGGGCCTTGAACCCGCGTGGCTTAAGGAGACCGTGATGGGTTTTGCCGTAATGACATTGACGCCGGCTGCCGCCGAGCGTGTCAAGACAGTCCTGAAATCCTCAGATGGTGCTGAAGGCATTCGCGTGAGCATCAAGAAGGGCGGCTGCGCCGGCATGGAATATGCCATTGATCTGGCTACCGAGGTCAATCCCAAGGATGACCGGATCGAGCGCGATGGCGCCACCGTCTTCGTGGCTCCCGAAGCCGTGCTCTATCTGCTCGGAACCGAGATGGATTACGAAGTCACCAAGCTGCGCTCCGGCTTCGTCTTCAACAATCCCAACCAGACATCAGCCTGCGGCTGCGGCGAATCCGTCGAGCTCAAGCCCGCCGACCTGGCCAAGCTGGCCGAGGCCGGCAACCCGGTGGTGCGGGCTGACTGATCCGGCCAGACTCTCCGGCAGGTTGAGTTAAGATATTTGCAAGTTGAGTCGTGAAATGCCCGCAAGTCTCTGACTTTGCGGGTATTTTTGTGTCTTTTCGGTATGCCGCGGACATGACAGAACTGGATTTTGACGAGATGTTCCGTCACCGTCATGCCGGACTTGATCCGGCATCCAGCGGGCGAGCGTCCGCGAGCCGGAAAACCAGTTCTGTTCGACAAATGATAGAGTCTCTCACCGCGCCGACGCGCGGTGGCTGGACCCCGGATCAAGTCCGGGGTGACGGTAAGGGAAGTCTGTCAGACGTCCTCAATATCACGCTTGGTTCGAAGATGCAGCACCTTAGCTCCGCATCTTCTCACCCATCGGATCAAACGGCGCTTCCAGCGCAATACGGGCCGGGCGGCGGATGCCGAGGATTTCGATTTCGAACATGCCGGCGTCGCCGTTGCTCGCAAGAGCTGCGGGGATGTATCCCTGGGCCATCGAACTTCCGATGCTGTGGGCGTAGCCGCCCGACGTGATCCAGCCGACGACGCGCCAGTCGCCATCGCGCAATGTTCCGCCTTCGGGCTTGGCGATTTCGGTGCCGTCGGCATCAAAGCGCGGCGCGCCGTAGCCGTGCGGTTGTTCGACCGTTCCGTAGTCGGTGTCGCCAACCTTGGCCCAGACCGGCTCGTCGCCCATGACGTCGGCGTCAAGAGCATCAACGAGAAATGAGGTGCGCATCAGTTTCGGCCCGTCGGCATGTTCCTTGGCGGCGGCTTCGCGACCGATGAAATCGTTCTTCGCGAGCTTGATGAAACGGTCCATGCCGGCCTCATAGGGGCCGTAGATCGGACGGAGTTCGCGGAACCAGGTCGGGAAATTCTTCTCCAGCCGCATCGACAGCAGCGCCCGCATGCCGAAATCGGCGATGCCGAATTCCTGGCCAGCCGCCTTGATGGCGCGGTAGACAGCCTGCTGATAGGCCGGTTCCATCCAGATCTCGTAGCCCAGGTCGCCGGTATAGGTCACGCGGTTGACCATGCAGGGCGCGCCGCCGACATCCATCTGGCGGAAATCCATGAAGCGGAAGGCGGCATTGGACACGTCGTCATCGGTCAATTTTGTGAGCAGGTCGCGGGCGCGCGCTCCGGCGATCGACAGGCCGACCAGTGTGAGGTCATAGCGGTGAATGCGGATCGGGCTGCCCGCAGGCAGGTGTTTGTTGAACCAGCGCATGTGATAGCGCTGCGCCGCCGACGAGCCCCAGACCATGAAGTCCTCGTCCGCCACCTTGGCGATGGTGAAATCGCCGATCAGCTTGCCGAATTCATTGAGCATCGGGGTCAGCACGATTCGTCCGAGCTTCGGCATGGTGTTTGTCATCAGACACGACAGCCAGGCCTCCGCGCCGGGACCCGCAACGCGGTATTTGGCGAAGTTGGCGATCTCGGTGACGCCGACGCGTTCGCGTACGGCGCGGACTTCGTTGCCGATGTGTTTGAAATCATTGGAGCGATGGAAGGAAAGCACATCGTGAGCTTCGTCTGCAGTGGGGGCGAACCACAAGGGTGTTTCAAGTCCCCAGCTGTCGCCCATCACGGCGTGGTTGTCGCGGGTCATGACATCGTAGAGCGGCGTGGTCTGCTGCGGCCGAGCGGCGGGCAGTTCCTCGTTCGGGAACGAGATCGAGAACCGGCGGGAGTAGTTCTCGCGCACCTTGGCGTTGGTGTAGCGCAAGGTTGCCCATTCGCCGTAACGCGATACATCCATGCCCCAGATGTCGGCACCCGGATCGCCGTGGACCATCCAGTTCGACAGCGCGAGTCCAACGCCGCCGCCCTGGCTGAAGCCGGCCATCACGGCGCAGGCTGTCCAGTAGTTTGTAAGGCCCGGCACCGGCCCCACAAGCGGATTGCCGTCAGGGGCGAAGGTGAAGGGGCCGTTGATGACCTGCTTGATGCCTGCGTTTTCCATCTCCGGGAAGTGCCTGAAGCCGACCTCCAGCGACGGCGCGATGCGGTCAAGATCAGGCGCCAGCAGCTCGTGGCCGAAATCCCACGGCGTGTCGATTGGCGACCAGGGCTTGCAGGCCTTTTCATAGGTGCCAAGCAGAATGCCGGAGCGCTCCTGGCGGGTATAGATCTCGCCCTTGAAGTCAATGACGCCAACCAGTTCGCGGCCGGTCCTGGCGTTGAACTCGAGAACCTCGGGCATCTCGTCGGTGAGCAGATACATGTGCTCCATGGCCAGAAGCGGCAATTCGAGGCCGACCATGCGGCCGACTTCGCGCGCCCACAGCCCACCGGCATTGACCACGTGATCGGCCTTGACCGTGCCTTGCTCGGTGATGACGTTCCAGGTGCCGTCGGGCTCCTGGGTGAGCTCGATGACGCGGTTGCGCAGCACGATTTCGGCGCCGAGCTTCTGCGCGGCCTTGGCATAGGCATGGGTGGTGCCAGAGGGGTCGAGATGGCCTTCGACCGGATCCCACAGCGCGCCGACGAAATTGCTCTCGTCCATCAGCGGGAACATTGCCTTGGCTTCGGACGGGGTGATGAGCTCGGTTTCCATGCCGAGATAGCGGCCCTTGGCGTGCACCAGACGAAGGAAATCCATGCGCTCGGGGCTGTCGGCCATCATCACGCCGCCGGTCAGGTGCAAGCCGCAGGACTGGCCGGAGAGTTCTTCGAGTTCCTCATAGAGGCTCACCGTGTAGGCCTGCAGCTTGGCGACATTGGGATCGCCATTGAGCGTGTGAAAGCCGCCGGCTGCATGCCAGGAGGAACCGGATGTGAGTTCCGAGCGTTCAATCAGCATGACATCGATCCATCCGGCCTTGGCCAGATGATACAGCACCGAACACCCGACAACCCCGCCGCCGATAACGACAGCCCTGACATGAGATCTCATCATGAAACTCCCAACACGAATATCGCGGCAGATTGCGTAATCGGGACTGGTCGCACAAGAGGCAATTGCGACATCCGCCGACAAAGCTTTTCGCTCACGATCGCCCGGGCCGACAGGTGCCAGGCACGGCCGGGGAGGGCGAGGCAGGCTTTTTCGCCGGCCGTGATAAACGCTGCTCGACAAAACAGAATTTCGACATATGTCTAATGTCGGGCGGCCCTGATAAGGGCAGGATAGACGAAAAATGTTCAGCAAGCGTTCATCATGACATGCTAGATAGGTAAGAATGACACACGCGCGGACCAAAACCTCCGAAGCGCGCGGCACCGTGTGGCCGCGCAGGCTTTCGGCTGGCCTGTGCCTGGGTATCGCGCTTTCGTTTGCGAGCGTTCCTGCCGGCGCCTTCGAGGTGTTCGGCCTGAAGCTGTTCGAGGGTGACGAGGCCGATACGATCGAGGTTGTCGATCCGCTGTCCTATACTGCCACCATCGAGGTTGCCGGGGCCGATCCCGATGACGCCTTGCACACCGAGCTTGAGGCAGCGTCGCAGCTGATCCAGGGCGCCGAGCGCCCGGTTGCGGGTTCGATCGGCCTGATCCAGCGCGCCAATGGCGATTTCGAACAATTGATCGCCGCGCTTTATGAAAACGCCCGCTATGCCGGCGAGGTGCGCATCCTGCTCGACGGCAGGCCCTTGGCCGATCTGCCGCCGGATGCGGATCTGAGCCGCGCGGAACCGGTGCCAGTGCGCATTCTGGTCGATCCGGGCAAGCAGTTCCGCTTCGGCACGGTCGTGATCGGCGATGCCGACGGCGGCACCTATGCCGCCGATGCGCAGGGTCTGACGCCGGGCGAGCTGGCAAAATCGACAGTGATTCTCGATGCCGAAACGGCCCTGGTTCGCGATCTGGAGAAGAACGGTCATCCGTTCGCCCAGATCACCGGGCGCGACGTGGTGGCCGACCATGACCGCGGCGTGCTCGATGTGTCACTGCAGCTTGAAGCCGGGCCGGTTGCCGATTTCGGCCAGACCGCGGTGGATGGCGCCGAAAGCGTCAATTCCGATTTCATCGCGCGGATGGCCGGAATTCCGCAAGGCGAGCAATATACGCCCGCCGCCCTGACCGCCGCGGAAAAGCGATTGCGGTCGCTCGAAGTGTTTTCAAGCGTCAATGTGCGTGGCAGCGACAGTCTCTCCGCCGACGGTTCCGTTCCGGTTCAGGTGACGGTGTCGGAACGCAAGCACCGCTTCCTTGGGGCAGGCGCGACCTACTCTTCCACCGATGGTGGCGGGCTAGAAGCCTATTGGGGCCACCGCAACCTGTTCGGCCGCGCCGAAAAGCTCCGGATCGAAGGATCGGTCAGCAGTCTGGGCGAAACCGCCGAGGCCGAGGACATGACCTGGCGCGGGGCAGTGCTGTTTGAAAAGCCGGGCGTTCTCGGACCAGCGTCGAAATTCACCTCCAAGCTGGAAATCGAGCAGGAAAATCCGGATGCCTATCGCCGCTTCTCGGTCGAGGCTGCGGCGGGGGTGTCCTATGAGCTGACCCCGGAACAGACCGTCTCGGCCGGCGTCAATATCGAATATGCCAAGCTGACCGACAGCTTCAATGTCGATCTCGAGACCCTGACCGTGGCGCTGCCGCTCGAATATGTGCGCGACACCCGCAACAACAAGCTCAACCCGACCACCGGCACCCGCCTGTCGTTGCTGGTCGAGCCGGCGCACGAGATCAATGGCGGGGCGACTTTCGTCAAGCTGCGCGCCGAGGCCTCGGCCTATCGGGCGCTGGATGCCGAAAAGCGTTTCGTGATTGCCGGTCGTGTCGCCGCCGGATCGATCTATGGCGCCGACTTGGCCTCGATTCCCGCCAATCGCCGGTTCTATGCCGGTGGTGGCGGCTCGGTGCGCGGTTACGGCTATCAGGATATCGGTCCGATGGACGCATCCGGCGATCCCACCGGTGGCCGTTCCATGCTCGAAACATCGGCGGAACTGCGCATCGGCATCACCGAGAAGGTGGGTATCGTGCCGTTTGTCGATGCCGGCCTGGTCAGCGCCAATGAGGATTTCTCCGACACCGAATTCAAGGTCGGCGCCGGCGTCGGCCTGCGATACCAGACGCCGTTCGGGCCGCTGCGCGTCGACGTTGCGCTGCCCCTGAACAAGGGCGAGAACGATCCCGACTACGGAATCTATGCCGGGATCGGACAGGCATTCTGACATGGCCGTGCCGAAGACACCCAGATCCCGTCCGCGCCTGATCTGGCGCGTGGCCCGGTGGTTTGCCATCGGGGTGCTGGTGCTGCTGGCCGCCGGATTGCTGGTGTTCCTGACCACGCCGGGCGGCCGGCTGATCGCGCTGACGCTGAACCGGCTCGGGTCGACTCCGGCGCAGAGCGTCGAGATCGACCGCATCGAAGGGCTTGTTTCCGGCACGACGCGGATCGGCCATGTGATGCTCAGCGATGCCAGCGGCGAGCCGTGGCTGCTGATCAAGGACATTCGCATTGACTGGTCGCCGCTGGCGCTGCTGAGTGCCACGCTGGCCATCGACGACATCACGATTGACCGGGTGGAGCTGGCGCGGCTGCCCGAAGCTGCCGAAAGTGAAGATGAAAGCGGCGCGCTGGTGCTGCCCCCGGCGTTCGACATCAAGCGCTTTACAGCCAATGACATCCTCGTCGGCGAGCCGGTGGCCGGCCGCGTTGCGCAGTTTGAAGCCCGCGGCAGCGCCAAGGTCGATGCCTCGCTGTCGACCGCGCTGGCGGATCTGGTGGTCAAGCGGATCGACGGCGTCGGCGGTGAGCTGACGCTTGATGCCGACTATCTTGAGGCCGAAGACCGCTTCAACATCTCGGCCAAGCTGACAGAGCCTGCGGGCGGGGTCATGGCGCATCTGCTGCGGCTTGCTCCCGAAGATGCCATCAGCCTGACCGCGACATCGCAAGGGTCACTGGCGGACTGGCGTCTGAGCGCCAACGGCATCGTCAATGACGAACTGGTGGCGGAAGCCAATCTGCAGATGGTGGCGGGCGAGGCGGGTGATGCGGTGTCGTTGCAGGCCAACGGGTCGTTTGACCGGTTCCTGCCGCCATCCATTGGCCAGCTGGTTGCCGGACGCAGCGATCTGGTGCTCGAAGGCCTGATCGAACCCGACCGTGTGGGCGCGGTCATCGACCTGTTCACATTCTCCTCTGCCGTCCTGAGTGCCGAAGGCCACGGCCGGGTGGCGCGCGAAGGCCAAGTTGACCTGACGGCGTCGGTGTCACCAAAACCGGGGGCCGGCGCGTTGCAATTCGGCGAAGACGGCGCCCGCATCTCCCTGGCGGTGCCGGCGGCAACCATCCGCGTGAGCGGCAATGCCGAGGAAGCGGCCATTCGGCTTGAAGCATCGACAGATGCGGTAGCGGGCAGCGATTTCACCGCAGACCAGATCAGCGCCACCGTCGATTTCGACCGGTTCTCGCTCGCCACCCGCAGCGGCACCGGCATGATTGACGTCAAGGCCGGCGCCATAGGCTCGGCCAACGAAATCCTCGCCCGCGCCGTCGCCGGCGGTGTCTCGCTTGCCGGCGATGTCACGCTGGCCGAAGACGGCTCGGTGTCGAGCGAGAGCCTGACTGTCAGCTCGGGTGTTGCCAATGTGGTGATGCAGGATCTTGCCTATGACAGCGCCGGCGGGCTTGCCGCCCAACTTTCGGGAACGCTGCGCACCGCGGTGCTGTCGGCGGAAGCGCCGAAGATGCTCGGCGCAACAATGGAATTCGGCGGCGAGGTGGCGCGTGATGATGCCGGTGCGGTCACCGTGCGTGACTTCCAGCTGTCGACCGATGTCGTCAAGGCTTCGGGCGGCGTGGCGCTTGGCAGCGAGGGCGAGATTGCCGGCGACATTGCAGCCAGCATCTCCAGCCTGGCAGGCGTCAGCGAGGCCGTGTCGGGCGGTGCGAGCCTTTCGGCAACCCTGTCCGGACAGGCTTCCGCACCCGGCTTCGAAGCGACGCTGACGGGTGACGGATTGATGGTCCAGGGCCGCGATCTGTCCGATCTGGTGCTTGCGGCCAAAGGCGTGGCGGATCCGGATGCGCCGCAGGCCGATATTGACATTACCGGCTCGCTGGAAGGCAAGCCGATCGACGGCAGTGTTGTGCTCGCCCGCTCCGAAGGCGCGGTCCGGATCGATCCGCTGCGGTTGCAGGTGGCCGACAATCTGATATCGGGAACACTGGTGCTGGATGAGGCCTTTCGGCCCGTGGGAACTATCGATCTCGACCTCAAGGATATCGGTTCGCTCTCGGCACTGGCGCTGCAGTCGATCACCGGCAGTGGCGGCGGCACAATCAAGTTTGACGTGCAAGACACCATCTCCGTGGCCGATATCAAGCTCGGATTCCCGGAACTTTCGGGCGACGGGTTTTCCGTGCGCGACGCCAGCCTGGATGCCAGCATTGCCGATCTGATGGGGGCGCCGAAGCCGACCGGCACGCTCGATGTCGCCTCATTGAACGCCGGCGGCACCGATGTCTCCGGGCTCAAGGCAGAATTCTCCCAGTCGGACGGCTGGACCGTGATCGACGGCAAGGCCCAGGCCGCCGGATTGCCGGTGGCGCTGGAGGCTCGGCTGCGTCAGGGCGACGAGGGGCTGGAACTGGAGCTGGAAAGCGGCCAGACGACCTGGAACGGGCTTGCGGTCAGACTGACCGAAAAGGCGCGGGTGGTGGTTGTCGACGGCGCTGCCCGGATCGAGCGGCTTGTGATCTCGCCGGGCGGCGGAGAGGTTGCAGTGACCGGCACTGCCGGCGAGGCGCTGGACATCGATATCGCGATAACCGGCCTGCCGCTGACCTCGATCAATGCGGTTGCTCCGGGCGGCGGATTGTCGGGCTCGCTGTCGGGCAATGTCAAAGTCAGCGGAACGGCCTCGGCACCGGTGGTCAGCTATGATCTCAATGCCAGCGATGTCCGCGCTGCAGCGGCCTCATCGGTCGCGGACCTGCCGATGTCGATCAGCGCAAGCGGCGGGTTGAATGGCGGGCGGCTGAGCTTTGATGCGCGCGGCGATGGCGGCGGCCTGTCCTTCGCTGCATCGGGCGGGCTGGATACTGCTGGCGCGCGCGCCATCTCCGCGCAGATCAATGGCAGCGTGCCGTTCTCGCTGCTGTCGCGAACCCTTGCCCAGCAGGGGCTGGCGCTGACCGGAACGGCCAATGCCAATATCAATATCGACGGGTCTGTGGCAACGCCGCAGATTGCCGGATCGATCACAACCTCCGGCGCGCGGCTGGTTGATGGTCGGACGGGCATCGCCATCGACAATCTGAGCGCGGATATCGGCCTGACGCCCGGACAGGCAACAATCCGCGCGCTGTCGGGCGAGTTGTCCTCGGGCGGCAAGATCAGCGGCTCCGGGACTGTGTCGATCGACGCGGCCGCCAATTTCCCCGCCGATCTGAACCTGAAGGTGGATCGAGGGCGCTATGCCGACGGCCAGATGGTGGCGACACAGTTTGATGCCGATCTGACCCTGACCGGACCTTTGACGGCGCTGCCGGAGCTTGGCGGTACGGTGCGACTGGACGAGACCACGATCACGGTTCCCGACACGCTGCCAAGTTCGATCGCCGGGCTTGATGTCACCCACAAGAACGCCACGGCGCAGGTTCAGTCCCAGGCCGAGCGTCTGTCGGGCAGCAGCGACGGCAGCTCGTCCGGCGGGCTTGCACTGGATGTGCAGGTCCGGGCCAGCCGCATCTTCGTACGCGGCAGGGGCATGGATGTGGAACTGGGCGGCGGCTTGCGGCTGACCGGCAATATCGGCGCGCCGGTGGCAGCCGGCGGTTTCGATCTGACCCGCGGCCGGCTCAGCGTGCTCGGCAAGCGGCTTGATTTCACCCGGGGCAGCCTCGGCTTTGCCGGCTCGGTCGTGCCGATCCTGGATCTGGCAGCCTCGAGCCAGTCCGGCACCACCACGATCACCGTGCTGGTGACCGGGCGGGCCGATGCGCCGACGATCAGCTTCACTTCGAGCCCGGATCTGCCCGAGGACGAAATCCTGGCGCAGCTCGTGTTCGGGCGCTCGATGAGCAGCCTGTCGCCGCTGCAGATTGCCCAGTTGGCCGAAGCCGCCGGACAGTTGACCGGTGCGGTCAAGGGCGGCGGACTGGTCGAAACCCTGCGCCGTGCCACCGGTGTGGACGACATCGATGTGCGCACCGACGAGGAAACCGGCGACACATCGCTCGGTGTCGGCAAATATCTCAATGACCGCACCTATTTCGGTCTCGAGAGCGGCGCCTCTGCCGGTTCGAGCAAGGCCCGGATCGATCTCGATATCGGCAAGGGCATCAAGCTGCGTGGCGAGGCCGGTGCGGATGGTGAAACCAAGGGCGGCATCTTCTTCGAACGCGAATATTGAGCGCGCGGCTTCGGCCTCACCACAAATTGACCGCGCGTGACGCCGATCAGCGATTGCGGACGGGCCGGGCGATTGAAAACCGGGCCGCCATGCCCCATTTCTCAAACAGGCTTCAAGGCCTTGATGGAAGGAGCACCCATGACCAAGACATTCGCCAAGACAGAAGACGCCATTGCCAGGCTGACGCCCGAGCAGTTCCGGGTGACCCAGCAGAACGGGACCGAGCGTCCCTTTACCGGTGAGTACAATGACAACAAGGCGGCCGGCATCTATGTCGACATCGTCTCGGGCGAACCGCTGTTTGCCTCGTCGGACAAATTCGAAAGCGGCTGTGGCTGGCCGAGCTTCACCAAGCCGATCGAGCCCGCCCATGTCGAGGAACTGCGTGACGTAACGCTGGGCATGGTGCGCACCGAAGTGCGCTCGCGCGACGGCGACAGCCATCTGGGACATGTGTTCCCGGACGGGCCGAAGGATCGCGGCGGCTTGCGCTATTGCATCAATTCGGCTTCGCTGCGGTTCATCCCCAAGGCCGAGATGGTGGATGAAGGCTATGGCGAGTATGTTGACCAGGTGGAGGATATCTAGATGAGCGAACGCGCAGTACTTGCCGGCGGATGTTTCTGGGGCATGCAGGACCTGATCCGCAAGATGCCCGGCGTGGAAGACACCCGCGTCGGCTATACCGGCGGCGATGTGAAGAACGCCACCTATCGTGACCACGGCACCCATGCCGAAGCCATCGAGATCAGCTTTGATCCGAACCGGATCAGCTATCGCGAGCTGCTGGAGTTCTTCTTCCAGATCCACGATCCGAGCACGCCCAACCGGCAGGGCAATGACCGCGGCACCGCCTATCGTTCGGCGATCTATTTCACCGACGAGCAGCAGCGCCAGACAGCGCTCGACACCATCGCCGATGTCGATGCGTCGGGGTTGTGGCCGGGCAAGGTTGTGACCGAAGTCGAGCCCGTGGGCGATTTCTGGGAAGCCGAGCCCGAACACCAGGATTATCTCGAGCGGATCCCGAACGGCTATACCTGCCATTTCGTCCGGCCCGGCTGGGTGCTGCCCAAGCGTGACGCCGCCGAATAGCGAGCTTCGCTTGTCCCAAACATAAAGAGCGACCGATCATTTCGGTCGCTCGGTTTTCCGGCGTGTCCGGAAAAATCTGGCCAGAGGATGTTTCCATGAGCTTCGCAGGATTTCAGTTCGACAATTCCTACGCCCGCGATCTCGAGGGCTTTTATGTCCCCTGGAAGGGCGCCGAGGTTCCCGAGCCCAAAATGATCCGGTTCAACCGGGATCTCGCCACCAAGCTTGGCCTTGACGCAGACGCGCTCGACACTGAGACCGGGGCCGCGATCTTTGCCGGACACACCGCGCCCGAAGGTGCGACGCCGCTGGCGATGGCCTATGCCGGGCATCAGTTCGGCGGCTTCTCGCCGCAGCTCGGCGATGGCCGCGCATTGCTGCTGGGCGAGGTGATCGCCAGAGATGGTATACGCCGCGACATCCACCTCAAGGGTTCCGGCCGGACGCCGTTTTCACGCGGCGGTGACGGCAAGGCGGTGCTTGGCCCGGTGCTGCGCGAATATGTCATCGGCGAAGCCATGCATGCGCTCGGCGTGCCGACGACGCGGGCGCTGGCGGCAGTGGCCACCGGCGAACAGATCATGCGCCAGGACGGTCCGGAGCCTGGCGCCGTGCTGGCACGGGTGGCGTCGAGCCATTTGCGCGTCGGCACCTTCCAGTTCTTTGCAGCCCGCGGCGAGACCGAGCGGCTGAGGCAACTGGCGGATTATGCCATTGCCCGGCACTATCCGGAACTCGCCGATGAGCCTGGCCGCTATCTCGGGCTGTTGAAGGCGGTGCGCGACCGGCAGGCAGCACTGATTGCCAGATGGATGCTGCTCGGCTTTGTCCACGGCGTGATGAACACCGACAATATGACGATTTCCGGCGAGACCATCGATTACGGTCCTTGCGCCTTTATCGACGGCTATGACCCGGCAACCGTGTTTTCCTCGATCGATCGCAATGGCCGCTATGCCTATGGCAACCAGCCCAAGATCGCCCAGTGGAACCTGGCGCGGCTGGCCGAAACCCTGCTCGACCTGATCAATCCCGATGACAGCGACGATGCGGTGCGGCAGGCGGGCGAGGTGATCAACGGCTTTCCGCTTGTCTATGAGCGGGAATGGCTCAAGGGCATGCGCGCCAAGCTGGGGCTGAGCCGCGAAGAGCCGGAAGACATGGAAATTGCCACCGGGTTGCTGGCGGTGCTGGAAACCCAGAACGCCGATTTCACCCTTGTGTTCCGCAGCCTGTCCTCGGCGCTTTCGGGCGATGCGTCACCGACCCGGACGCTGCTTGCCAATCCTGCGGGCTTTGATGTCTGGCTGCCCCTGTGGCAGGCCCGCCTTGCCCGCGAGGAGGGGTCAGTCGAAGACCGGGCAGCAGCGATGGACCGGGTCAACCCGGTCTATATCCCGCGCAACCACATGGTCGAGGCTGCCCTTGCTTCAGCCACCAAGGGTGATCTTGCGCCGTTTGAACGGCTGGTCGAGGTGCTGGCCGATCCATTCACAGCGCGGCCGGGGCTGGAAGTCTTTGCACTCGGCGCGCCCTCGGATTTCGGCGCGTACACGACCTATTGCGGCACCTGATGGCCGGCACTGGCGTCATAGCGGTGGTAAAGGTGGTTGGTGCGGCCCATAATCGGCTCACCATCAACCGGAGCTGACATGATGAGCCAGGGCCTGCATCTCGATCTGGTCGTGCTGGCAATCCTTGCCGCCTTCATTGCCTATTCGCTCTTTAGCCGCGCCATCAATCGCTCGATCCTGACGCTGCCGATCATTTTCATGTGCCTGGGCTATGCCCTGGCTGAGCCGCTGCGCATGGCTGCGCCGCAGGAGGTGCTGGACGAGGGCAAGCGGTTGCTGGCGGAAATCACCCTGGTGCTGGTGTTGTTTGCCGATGCCTCGCATGTGCAGTTCTCAAAACTCAGGCAGAACTGGAAACTGCCGGCGCGGATGCTGCTGATCGGCCTGCCGCTGTCGATCCTGCTCGGCACGCTGGTGACCTTTCTGGTCAGCCCCGAAGGCGGCGTCGCCATGGCGTTGCTCACCGCAGCGGTGCTGACGCCGACCGATGCGGCGCTGGCGCAGGGCGTTGTCACCAATTCCAGCGTTCCCGAGGAACTGAGCGAGACCATCAATGTCGAAAGCGGGCTCAATGACGGGCTGGTGCTGCCCTTTGTGCTGCTTGGCGCGATTCTCGCCTCGGCGGGGATGATGCAGGCCAGCACCGACGGGCTGGCGCGCGACGCGCTGACCCAGATCGTGCTCGGTCCGCTGGCCGGTATTGCCACCGGCTGGCTGGTGGCGCGGCTGATGGATCTGGCGCAATCCCGCCGGCTGATTGCGGCCGCGGCGGAAGGCGTGGTGTTTGTGGCGGCCGCCTTTGCGGCCTATGTGCTGGCCGAAGTGATCGGCGGCAACGGCTTCATCGCCGCCTTCGTCGCCGGAATGATCTTTGGCAATTCCTACCGGCACAATATCCATTTCGTGCGCGAATTCATGGAAGGTGCGGGGCAGATCCTGACCATGTCGTCATTCCTGGTGTTTGGCGCATTGCTGCTGCCCGACGGGCTGGCGCATGCCTCGCTCAAGACCGTGGTGATCGCGGTGCTGTTTCTCACCGTGGTGCGGGTGGGGGCGATCTGGCTGTCGCTTCTGGGCTCCGGGCTGAAGACCCGGGACAAGCTTTTTCTGGGCTGGTTCGGTCCGCGCGGACTGGCCTCGATCCTGTTCACCCTAGTGATCATGGATGAATTCGATTTTCCCGACGAGGCCGAATTGCTGGCCTGCGTCTCGATGACCGTGGCCCTGTCGATCCTCGCCCACGGCCTGAGTTCAACGCCGCTTGCCAGGCGCATCGGCAAGCGGTGAGGGGGAATAGAGATAGGATGATATCTGTATTTATGGCATCTTTGGTTGGGAGGAAGTTAATATGAAAGAAGCACTGGACGCCCTTGATATTGCCTTTTCATACGCTGAATCGCAGATTTACTGGTATCAATGGAATGGCACATTGAAATTCTGGTTGCATAGATTCTCAGGTGTGTTTGCCATCTTGTCGGCCGTTTTTGTAGCCTATCTTTCAGCTTCCTCGTCAGACAAACCAGAGGTTTTGTTCGGTTATAAACGGAACAAACTTATTTCCCTTTTTGCATTTGCCAGCGCTGTAACCATTTCATTGTCGAGTTTTTTTGCTTGGGAGAACTCTTGGAGGAGTCACCGTATCGCGCAATTTCAGCTAGAATCTGCGGTGAATAGTGCCAAAATTGAAAAGCTCAAATTTTTAAGAGACGGAAATGAGGTTGAACTCCTTGAGCTTGCAGGAAAACTTTCAATGGATGTCGGTGCTATCGTCCTTGACGAAAGCGCGCAGTATTTCAATGGCCTTAATTCGACAAACAAATCTATTGAAACTGGAAGAAATGCATTCTCTGGTTAAATGCGGCAGGATTTTTTCTCCTACCGCATGTGTCAGTGGCAGCTAGGCCTTTTTCAGAAATTCGGTCCTGAGCACCAGGCCCTTGATCTTCTCGACCCGGCATTCGACCTCGTCGGGGTTGCCGGTGAGCCTGATGCCCTTGACCATGGTGCCGCGCTTGAGCGTGGAGGAGGTGCCCTTGACCTTGAGATCCTTGATCAGGGTGACATTGTCGCCGTCAGCCAGAACTGCGCCATTGGAATCCCGGGTTTCGTCGCTCATCTTACATGCCTTTCGGATTGATAGGACTGCGGTCTAGCGCGCGCAAGGGATTCGGGGAAGGGCGGCATGGCAATTTGCATTCACCGGGTGCTGACCCCGGCGCTGGTTCAGTGCTGTCCGGTCCGGTGGCTGCGGGTCGATTTGGGCTGTCACCAGCGCTTGCGGATCAAAAATAGTCTCGCCCAAAACAGCCCGATGGGGTTGTATAGTTGCCGTTGAAGCGTCAAATACCTTATCTACCGCCGGTTTTGGCGGTTGGCCGCATTGGCACCACTCCCAACCAAGGACGAATTTCGTTTGAAAAAGCAAGTACGCACCACCTTCACCGACCGCCGTGAGGACGCCATGGAAGCCAAGAAGAAGCTTCTGGAGAAACTCAAGGCCGCACCGAAGGCGGATGATCCCGAAGTTATTGCACGGCGCCTCGAGCGCGAAGCGGTTGCCAAGGCGCGCGCCGAGCGCCAGGCCGAACGCGCCCGCCTGAAGGCCGAAGAGCAGGAACGCAAGGCAGCCCAGGACGCTGCCGATGCCGAAGCCGCCTATGCCGCCGAACATGCCGAACGCCTGGCCCGCGAGGCCGAAGACAAGGCCCGCGCCGAACGCGCCGTCGCCGACATGGCCGCGATGAAGGAAAAGCGCGACAAGCGCTATGCCGCCCGCAAGGCCCGGTAGTTTTCGCTGTGCCCGGCCTCTTGCCGGGCAGGCGCCGCGCTTGCGCGAATTGTTTCGGATTGTCGGATAGCGCCCCCTTACCAACAAAATCTGCGACTTGGCCTGCGGCTAAGACCGCGATTTTGTATCCTCTCCCCAAGGGTAGAGGAAAGGGTGCCGAGATTTCCACGATTCGGCCTCTCCCCGTTGTGGGAGAGGAAGCAATTTCAGTGTCTTAGCGCAAGCTAAGTGCTAGAAATTGCAGGTGAGGGGAATTCCCAGGATTTTCAATCCCCAACGACACGACCAGGATCCGCGCGTGACAATCGTCACCGGCGGTTTGAGCTCTTGTGGTCCGGTGGCTGTCTGCGACAGGCCGGAATGCGGGGCGCCCGGGGCGGGCCCGGATGGAATGCTAGGGGTGGCTTTGGCGCGCTCGCGCGGCGCCCCGCCGGTGTCGGACCCGGGGCCTTCCGGGCGCCGGGTGGTTCCTGAATCAAGTCCCGATCACGCGCTGCGGACGGTTCGTTACCGTTCGCGCGGCCCGCACCGCCGAACCCGTCCTTCCCGCAGGCCTTCAAGCATAGCTGCCCTCTAGCATGCGGGCCTGCCGGCGGCTGACACGGGGCAGCTTGCTCGCCGGCACCGGCGTGGCTGTCTGAAGACAGGAACACGCCGGGATGTCGTTCCTCAATCCCTCCGGCCCGGCACGGTTCGGCTCCGCGCCGACCGGATCAACCGTCCTGTGCCGCTCCGGGATCCGTGGTCCCGCAACATCCGATCTGGCAAAGGCGTGTGTAATGTCGCACGGGTGGGCGGTGTGTGGATGAAATCGGCGTGGATTTTGGGCAAGTGGCTGGAATTGCTGGCGGTGGGGGCGGGTTTTTTGCAGGTTTTTCCTCGCCCCCTTGTGGGAGAGGAAGAGAAACACGGTCTTGGCTTTAGCCAAGTCGTAGATTTTCCAGGTGAGGGGATTGTTTTGCTATTCGCTGTGGGCGGCGATTTCGTATCCGGCCATTGGCCCCCTCACCAACAAAATCTGCGACTTAGCTCACGCTAAGGCCGCGATTTTGTATCCTCTCCCACCAGGGGCGAGGAGAGGGTGAAGCGATTTCCGCGATTCGGCCTCTCCCATCAGATAGGCACACGTGTTTTCACGTAAGGGGACCGGTGCTATTCTTGCAGGTGTGGAGATTATGCCATGCGTCATCAACCACCCGCCTTGCACCGGCAGCGCGCCAAAGGGATGCGCGCGGATGCCACGCCGCCTGAAGCCAAGCTCTGGGATGCTCTGCGCGGTCGACAACTGGAGAGTTTCAAGTTCCGTCGTCAGGTGCCGCTCAAGGGCTACATTCTGGATTTTGTCTGTTTTGAGCGCAAGCTGATTGTCGAGGTCGACGGATGGCAGCATGCCGACAGCCCGCATGACCGTCGTCGCGACGCCGTGTTCGTCGCCGACGGGTTTCGTATTCTGCGGTTCTGGAACGAGGAAGTTCAGACCAACATCGATGGCGTCTGTCTGACGATTTTGGCGGAGCTGAGAAATACCGGCGAGGGTCGATAATTTCACCTCGCCCCTTGTGGAAGGGGGAAAATTGCGGTCTTGGCTTCAGCCAAGTCGTAGATTTTCCAGGGGATTGTTTTGGAATTCGCTGTGGACGGCGATTTGTCATCCGGGAATTGACCCCCTCACCAACAAAATCTGCGGCTTAGCTCACGCTAAGATCGCGATTTTGTATCCTCTCCCACCAGGGGCGAGGAGAGGATGCCGGGATTTCCGCGATTTTGCCTCTCCCCGTTGTGGGAGAGGAAGCAATTTCAGCGCCTTAGCCGCAGGCTAAGTGCTAGAAATTGCAGGTGAGGGGGTTTTTGCGGGTTCAGCTGTGAACGGCGATTTGGCATCACGGCATTGACCCTCTCACCAACAAAATCTGCGACTTAGCTCACGCTAAGGTCGCGATTTATTCTTCTCTCCTACCAGGGATAGAGGTAGGGTTCGTCAGTTTACTTTTTTAGTCCCGGCATCTATGAAATATTACGAGACAATATGGTGTATTCCTATCCGTATGTGCAATGTAAATTATGCTTCATTCTGACATTATGTCCATTAGTGCGCTTTTTCCCTCTTTTGTTATTTCAATTTTTTGTGGATTTCCAGTATGTGATCGTTCGAAACTTATTAGATTTAAAGCCTTCAGAGAGAATAATACCTTATCTCTGCTTTCATCCGTTAGTTTTTGCTTGGATTGATGGCCGTATGAATTTGAATTGTAATTTGGTATTATTTCATTTAGATCTATTTTAGGGTTATCTTTTATTAATTCCTTGTGAAATTTTATCAATATTTCCTTGATGGATATTTCGAACTTCGCAAAGTTTCTCACATTTTTTGGGTCCGAAATTGACGTGAATAAGGGGCCACTTTTCTCGTACTCTAAGGCCAATTTTCTATCAGTGCTGGACATTGCAGTATCGCTGGGTACCTGATGTATTTTGGCTGTTTTTAAACTTTCGTTCTCGCGACGCAATTCTGCCAACTCTGTGAATAGTTCCGGCGCAGCGGCCATATCACCGCGTATCCAGCCTTTGCCTGGGTTCAGATTTATTTCTTGCGTAACTGAGATGGCGACTTTTCCGGGCAGCTCTTTGGCATCCTCCCAGAAGTCGACGATCCGATTTGATGCGACATCAGTGCGGAATCTCTCCAAGCTATCCAGTTTGTCTTCTTGAGTTTCAACGTTCTCGGAGGGTATTTTCCCGACATTTTTATAGAGAAAAGCGAGTACAGGTATTTTTTTTGATAATGCATATCTGTATTCTTCTTCTGTATAAGAAATTCCGGATGGTGCAAGTGAACCATATCTTCCTGCTATCAGAAGAACGTAATAGTCACATCGGTCTATAATGCGCTTTATATATTCAAATTGATGTTGGCTTGAAGCCGGGAAGTATTCCATTCCTGCTGGAATTTGACCTGACTTAGATATTGCTTCTGCTACCGTTCTTCTTTCCTCTTGTAAGTCGGAATATGTCGAGCTTATGAAGATCTGGTAGATTTTGTTGTCCATTGTCATTCCTAATAGATGTAACCCTGCAGTGAACTCAATCACCACAGGGTTACTGTATCTCAGTTCATGCAAGTGAAAAGCAGCTTTGCCACTTATCCCTGTATTCCTTTTGCTTACGAACACCCGCTCGTCGAGCCACAGGTGTCGCATTTCTCGCATGTCCCGTTGCGCACCATGGTGAAGTTCTGGCATTCGGTGCACATGTTGCCGGTGTAGCCCTGGGCGAGAGAGCGGGCGCGGCGGGCGGAGGCTTTGGCTTTGGCGTCGCGGGCCTCGGCTTCGGCGATGTCGGAGAACAGCTCGGTGGCGTCATTCTCGACCAGGGCGATTTCGGCGGCCAGCACCTCGGCGCGATCCTCGTAATCGCGCTTGAAGGCGACGGCGGTGTCATCGCTGACGGCTTCGGGTTCGGATCTCACCGCCAGATTGCCGCTGCCCTTGCCGGCGAAGGAGGCGGTAATCACCGAGGCGCCGGATGGCGACGCCTTGGCGGGGGCCGCCTTGGCTGGCGCCGGCTTGGCGGGGGCTGCCTGGCCCTTGGGTTCGGCGGAACCGCCGGCCGCGCCGCCGGCACCCGTGCCGGCGCTGGCATTGGCATTGGCGCTGTTGACGACCTTGAGCGAGGCGCCGCGGGTCAGGCCCTTGGAAAAGGGCTGGGCCTTGCCTTCGGAAATGCCCTTGCCAAGCGCCGTGTTGCCGAAGTCGGAGGTGTCGACATGGGCCAGATCGTGCCGTGACAGGTAGGACACGGCCAGCTCGCGGAAGATATAGTCGAGGATCGAGGTGGCGTTCTTGATGGCGTCATTGCCCTCGGACAATGCCGGCCGGCTCGAACTTGGTGAAGGTGAAGGCCTCGACATATTCCTCGAGCGGCACGCCATATTGCAGGCCGAGCGAGATGGCGATGGCGAAATTGTTCATCATCGCCCGGAAGGCAGCACCTTCCTTGTGCATGTCGATGAAGATCTCGCCGATGCGGCCGTCGTCGAATTCGCCGGTGCGGAGGTAGACCTTGTGGCCGCCGATGACGGCTTTCTGGGTGTAGCCCTTGCGGCGGTTGGGAAGCTTCTCGCGGTCGCGGTAAAGCCGGTCGACCACGCGCTCGACGATCTTTTCGGTCACGGTGACGGCCTGGGCGGCAGCCGGCTGGGCCACCAGCGCCTCGATGGCGTCATCCTCGTCCTCGTCATCCTCGATCAGCGAGGAATTGAGCGGCTGGGAGAGTTTTGAGCCGTCGCGGTAGAGCGCATTGGCCTTCAGCGCCAGTTTCCACGACAGCATATAGGCGTTCTTGCAATCATCGACGGTGGCGTCATTGGCCATGTTGATGGTCTTGGAGATGGCGCCGGAGATGAAGGGCTGGGCAGCCGCCATCATGCGGATGTGGCTGTCGACCGACAGATAGCGCTTGCCGACCTTGCCGCAAGGATTGGCGCAGTCAAACACGGGATAATGCTCGACCTTGAGGTGGGGCGCGCCTTCCAGCGTCATGGCGCCGCAGACATGGATGTTGGCGGCTTCGATGTCCTTCCGCGAAAATCCGATGGCTGCGAGCATGTCAAAGGAGAAATCATCCATCTGCTCGTCGGTGAGGCCCAGGACCTCCTTGCAGAAATCCTCGCCCAGCGTCCACTTGTTGAACACGAACTTGATGTCGAAGGCGGCCTTGGTGGCGCCGTTGATGGCGGCGATCTTCTCGTCGGTGAAGCCCTTGGCCTTGAGCGTGCCGGGATTGATGGTGGGCGCCTGGTTGATGTTGCCGTGACCGACGGCATAGGCCTCGATCTCGGCGAGCTGGGCCTCGGAATAGCCGAGCGTGCGCAGGGCTTCGGGCACGGCGTTGTTGATGATCTTGAAGTAGCCGCCGCCGGCGAGCTTCTTGAACTTGACCAGCGCGAAATCGGGCTCGATGCCGGTGGTGTCGCAATCCATCACCAGACCGATGGTGCCGGTGGGGGCAATCACGGTGGCCTGGGCGTTGCGGAAGCCGTGCTTCTCGCCAAGTTTCAGCGCCTTGTCCCAGGCAGCCGTTGCGTGGGTGATCAGGTCCTGGTCGGGGCATTCGTCATGGATCAGTGCGACCGGGTTGACCGAGAGATTCTCGTAGCCGGTGGACTTGCCGTGGGCGGCGAGGCGGTGGTTGCGGATCACCCGCAGCATGTTCGCCTTGTTTTCCTTGTAGCCGGGGAAGGTGCCGATCTCGCCGGCCATTTCCGCTGAGGTGGCATAGGCCACGCCGGTCATGATCGCGGTCAGCGCGCCGCAGATGGCGCGGCCTTCCTTGGAATCATAGGGAATGCCGGTGGTCATCAGCAATCCGCCGATATTGGCGTAGCCGAGGCCGAGCGTGCGGTACTTGTAGGAGCGCTCGGCAATCTGGTGGGACGGGAACTGCGCCATCATCACCGAGACTTCAAGAACGATGGTCCAGAGCCGGACGGCATGCTCGTAATCGGCAATGTTGATGCGCTTGGTGCCGGCGTCCTTGAACTGCAAGAGGTTGAGCGAGGCCAGGTTGCAGGCGGTGTCGTCGAGGAACATGTATTCCGAGCACGGGTTGGAGGCGCGGATCGGGCCTTCAGCCGGGCAGGTGTGCCAGTCATTCATGGTGGTGTTGAAATGCAGGCCGGGATCGGCGGAGGCCCAGGCGGCATGTCCAATCTGTTCCCACAGGTCGCGGGCTTTCAGCGTCTTCATCACCTTGCCGTCCTTGCGGGCGGTGAGGTGCCATTCGCCATCATTTTCAACGGCCTTGAGGAAGTCGTCCTTGACCGAGACCGAGTTGTTGGAGTTCTGGCCGGAAACCGTGAGATAGGCTTCCGAATCCCAGTCGGTGTCATAGGTCTTGAATTCGATGTCGGTGTAGCCCTGGCGGGCAAACTGGATGACGCGCTTGACGTAGTTCTCGGGCACCTGGTTCTTCTTGGCGGCCTTGATCTCGCGCTTGAGCGCCGGGTTCTGCATCGGGTCGAAGCAGGCGTCATTGTCGGCCTCGCAATTGATGCAGGCCTTCATGATGGCGGTGAGGTGACCGGCGACGATCTTGGAGCCGGTGACCAGGGCCGCAACCTTCTGCTCTTCCTTGACCTTCCAGTTGATATAGGCCTCGATATCGGGGTGATCGACATCGACCACCACCATCTTGGCGGCGCGGCGGGTGGTGCCGCCCGACTTGATGGCGCCGGCTGCGCGGTCGCCGATCTTGAGGAAGCTCATCAGGCCCGAGGACTTGCCGCCGCCCGAAAGCTTTTCGCCTTCGCCGCGCAGATAGGAGAAATTGGAGCCGGTGCCGGAGCCATATTTGAACAGACGCGCCTCACGCACCCACAGATCCATGATGCCGTTCTCGTTGACGAGATCGTCCTCGACCGACTGGATGAAGCAGGCATGCGGCTGCGGGTGTTCGTAAGAGGATTTCGACTTGGTCAGCTTGCCGGTGAAGGGGTCGACATAGAAGTGGCCCTGGCCGGGGCCGTCAATGCCGTAGGCCCAGTGCAGGCCGGTGTTGAACCATTGCGGCGAGTTGGGTGCGACGCGCTGGGTGGCGAGCATATAGGCAAGCTCGTCCATGAAGGCGCGGGCGTCGTCTTCGGACGTGAAGTAGCCGCCCTTCCAGCCCCAGTAGGTCCAGGTGCCGGCGAGCCGGTCGAAGACCTGGCGGGCATCGATTTCCGAGCCGTAACGCTCGTCTTCGGGAAGTTCCTCAAGCGCCTTTTCGTCAGCCACCGAGCGCCACAGCCAGGACGGTACCGAATTTTCCTCGACCTTCTTCAGACGCGCGGGAACGCCGGCCTTGCGGAAATATTTCTGGGCGAGAATGTCGGCTGCAACCTGGCTGAACTGGACCGGCACGTCGATGTCGGCGAGACGGAACACGATCGAGCCGTCCGGGTTCCTGATTTCACTGGTCGCCTTGCGGAATTCGATTTCTGCATAGGCTGACTGGCCGTCCTTGGTGAACCGACGTTCGATGCGCATGGTAGTCCTCTTTATCAAATCCGGAGCCGAGCGCAGTCCTTGCGTCACGACAATAGCTATTCCGCAGGCTGCGCACTCATTGCGCAGCCGGTTGTTCTACTCGGTCACATAGTGTGATTCCCGTGGTGGAGAATCCTGTATCTTGTGGTCAGGGTGGCTGCAAACACTAAATATAGTATTAACAGGTTCTTACTGCCAGCCCTATTTTCGCGTCCCGATGAGATATATCCGGGGTCAAAACGCAGGTTTCCGTTCCCTACGCATTTCCGCGCAGAGCCAGATGTCTTGAACCAAAATACTCAGGAATTGACTGGCCTCGAAACATTCCAGCCACGCCGCCGCCGCAACGTTTGTCCTATAAGCATCGACTCGGGTGGGTGCGTCAAGGGCTTGTCTGTGACGGATTTGCGTCCACTATATCTTGTGGTTGTGGATTGTGGAAAACGAGGAAAAACCCTGTTTTTGCATCCCGCCCCATTGCCGATTGAGAAACCGCAGAACTGCGGGGCTCATGACGAATTCATGCGTTTCGGCTGCTGGTTGAATCGCAGGGCAAGCTTTTTTTGCCGGATAAATCGCGGGTAACAAATTTGTCCGAACGGTATCGGACAAAGCCCGGGTCAGGCCGCCTTGAGATAGAGGAAGCCGTCGCGAATCACGTCCTTGAGTCCTTCCTCGCCTACCAGCCCGATGGCGGTGGCGACGGGAAACCATTTGCGCCGGCGCTGGCCTTTTTCGGGCCAGTTGCTGCCTTCCTCGATGAGTCGGACGAGGTAGACATCGACATCGCAGATGGCGTCGCCACGCCGTGGCCGCTGCTTGACATAGCGGTAGTGCCCGACCGGTCCGCCGGGCAGGACTTCGCCGATCAAGCCGGCTTCTTCCCAGGTCTCGCGGATGGCGGCGGCAGCACCGTCCTCGCCCTTTTCGATCCAGCCTTTCGGCACGATCCAGCGGCCGGTGTCGCGGCTGGTGATCAGCAGCAGTTCGCGCCCGTCGCCGGAGCCGCGGAATACCGCGGCCGCAGCCTGACGCTTCGGCTTGCGGCCGGCATGTCCGTCGGGATTGCGGAAGAGATCAAGTAGCTGTCTGATTCTGTCAAATGCGGTCATGTCGAACGATTCGCCTCCTGCCTGATGATGGCATGCGAATATGACCAATTTTGATTTATTGTCTGAAATGTTGAGACAATCGGGACAGCAGCAGGGCGCGGCAGCCCGGACGGGCTGCTTGCGGGGCGGTGGCCGGCGGCGTGCGCCGCCAGGCTCAGAAGCCGTCCCATTCATCGGAAAAGGCGACGGCGGCATTGCCGTGGGCAGGGGCAAGGGTGCGCTTCGGCCGCGCCGGCGGCGAAGGCCGGGCCGATGGCAATGGGGCAGGCCGGGAAGCCGACCGGGGAGCGGGGTCGAGCGGCGCGCGGCCCGGCCGAGCGGACCTGTTCCCATCGGCCGTGCCGGTCTCCTGAACCTGGAAGACGGCGAGATTGGCGACCAGGCTGTCGGCATCGGCGGCGAGGTGACGGATCGACAAGGTGGTGTCCGACATCAGCGCGGTGTTCTGCTGGGTGGTGCGGTCCATGTTGACGACCGCGGAATTGATGTCGGAAATCTCGCTGGCCTGATCGCGGGCGGATTCGACGATGTTGGAGATGCAGTCATTGATGGTGTTGATCTGCTCGCCGATCGAGCGCAGTGCCGCGCCGGTCTGATTGACCAGTGTGACGCCGCGGCTGACCTGGGTGGATGAGGTTTCGACCAGGGCGTTGATCTCCTTGGCGGCAGCGGCGGTGCGCTGGGCCAGTTCGCGGACTTCCTGGGCCACCACGGCAAAGCCGCGGCCGGCGTCACCGGCGCGGGCGGCCTCGACACCGGCATTGAGTGCCAGCAGGTTGGTCTGGAACGCAATGCCGTCGATCGCCTTGATGATGGTGCCGATCTGGCAGGATGAATTCTCGATCTCGGTCATGGCGTTGACCGCATTGGTGACGATGGCTTCGGAATCCGACGCGCTCCTCGGTCGCTTCCACGACGAGCTGGGAAGCCTCTCCGGCGCGGGTGAATGCGGTCTGCACATTGCCGGTGATCCGGTCGATCGCCGCGGCGGTCTGTTCCAGCGAAACGGCCTGCTGTTCGGTGCGCTGGGAAATGTGCTCGGCATCGGCAAAGACGCTGTTGGAGCCATGACGCATTTCCCGGGCGGAGCGGCTGAGGCCCGCCACCAGCTGCTCAAGCGTTTCCATCGAGGAGTTGAAGTCGCCGCGAAGCTTGTCGAGGGATCCGTCGAAGCTATCGGTGAGGCGGAAGCGGAGGTCGCCCTGGGCCAGTTGATGCAGGCCGCGGCCGAGCGCGTCCATGGCGGTTTGCAGGCGCTCATTGTCACGGCTGCGTTCACTGTCGCGGAGATCGGCATCGTCGAGGATCTGTTGCTGGGCGAGTTTGACCTTGCTTGACAGTTCCGCCGCCTGGTCGGTGGCAATCTGGGCCTTGCGGATTGCCTTGTCATTCTGGACAAAGGCCTTGGCCAGCGAGCGGCCCAATGCCAGCAGGGCGCCGGCTTCGACAACGAGGATCACCGCGTGCAGCACGACACGGCCGATATCGGCGGCGCCGGGAAAGACTGCGGCCGGCAGCACCAGATAGAGGACCAGGTGATGCAGCGCGGTAAAGCTGGCAAAGGCCAGGATTGCCCGCCAGTCGACCCAGGCCGCGCAGATGGCCAGGCTCGCAAAGAAATACATGTGGACATCGATCTGCAGCGGCGACCCGGAAAATGCATAGACCAGCAGGGCGACGCTTGCGGCCAGCGCCAGCGCGGTGGAGACCTGGGTGGCGGTGCCGGTGCGGTCATGCCACCAGGTCAGGGTTGCGGCAGCGGCGATCGCCGCGCCACCGCCGAGCAGGATGGCCGGATCGGCATCCATGCCCCACCAGGCCCGCAGCCCCATCAGGCCGAGATTGATCCAGAGCAGCGAGACGATTGCGATGGCTGCCTGATTGCGGAGCTTGTTCATGTAGATCATGGGGCGGATGTACTCCTGCATAGAAAGGCGAGGCTGCCGTCAAGAACCAGCATGGCGCCGGACTGGAACAATCGAAACGCGAAACCGGGTTCGTCGGAATGGGCGATCACCGCATGGGGCGAGCCGGTTCCGTTGAGGACCGAGCCGCCCGCGGCCGCAATCACCTCGATCGCCCGGCCCGGTTCGCTCCAGGGAGCGACCAGAACGACGGCCTTGCCCTGGCGGGGGGTGACGAGAACGGCGCCCAGCACCATGAGGATCACAGCCAGGTTCAATCCGACAATGCGGACCTGTCTCATGGTTGAAGCCGATGTCTGGGTGTGCATGTGCAACGTGCCGGTACGGGTGGATCGATCGCGATCGGTCGATACTGCCAGCAGGGGGATAAGGGGAGGTTAAAGACCGGCGCGAAAATCGGGTGAAGCGTATCAAAAATGCAGCTCGCCGTTGTGACGGTCGCTGCTTTGCCGAAGCCCTGTCACGGACAGGACGGTCCGGCCGGCAGCCAGCGGAGCCGCTTGCCGGGCCAATCGGCGCGCGGACGGGACCAAGCCTTGCAGCATGCCCGCCGGCGCATAGAACCGGGATTTAGCCGCGGGAATCCTTGGCAATCGGTTCGACATAGGCAAAGCCCATGTCCCAGGGGAAATAGATCCAGGTGTCCTGGCTGACCTCGGTGACAAAGGTGTCGACCAGCGGCCGGCCCTTCGGCTTGGCATAGACGGTGGCGAAATGCGCCTTGGGCAGCATGGCGCGGACGATGGCCGCGGTCTTGCCGGTGTCGGTCAGGTCGTCGACGATGAGGACGCCTTCGCCCTCGGTCTCGAGGATATCGGAGTTGATTTCCTTGAGCACCTGCATTTCGCCCTGATTTACATAGTCATGATAGGAGGCGACCGAGACCGTATCGATGCGCCTTATGTCGAGCTCGCGGGAAATGATCGCCGCCGGAACCAGACCGCCACGGGTGATGCAGACGATGGCGTTCCAGGCATGGCCGGTTCCGCTCAGCCGCCAGGCCAGCGCCCGCGCATCGCGATGAAACTGGTCCCAGGAGACCGGAAAGGCTTTGTCTGGAAGGGACATGGCTGACTTCCTTGGTTTTTGGGGCGGCCCCGTCGGCTGCAGTTGCAAACTTAAGCGCCGCAAATAGCCGGAATCCGCTGCCGAAAGCAAGTCGGCGAAATTTTCATGCACTGTCCTGTGGATCGCTCGATGATTTGGCGGTGTGTGAGCTTCGCGGCTGGAATCGGGTGGCTGCGGAGTGCGCGGCGGGCCATCATCGATCATCACCGCAAAGCAAGGATGATCCGATGACCCTGTATGTTCTCACCCTGCTGGCCTTTCTGCTTCCGCTGGCCTACAGCCCCGGACCCGGCAATCTGTTCTTTGCTGCCCTTGGCGCGCGTTTCGGAACCATGGCGACGCTTCCGGCCAATGCCGGCTATCATGCTGCGACACTGGTGGTGACCGGGCTTGTCGGGGCAGGGCTGATTTCGGTGATTCATCCCGATACTGCGCTGTTTGACGTCCTGAAACTGGCCGGATCCGCCTATGTGCTTTGGCTGGCGTGGAAAATGGCGATATCGGGCCGTTCCAGCGCCAAAGCCGGCGACAACAGGGCCGGCTTTGCCGATGGTGCTTCGCTGCTTATTCTCAACCCCAAGGCCTATGTCATCATTCTGTTGATGTTTTCGCAGTTCGGGGCATCGGGGCCCGCCGACATGGTCGAACGCGTCTTGCTGATTTCCGTGGTGTTCACGCTGAACAATCTGCTGGCGTTCCTGCTGTGGACGCTGGCCGGCGATGGATTGGGACGGCTGTTTCGCAGCGAGTCCAGCGCCCGGCGCCTGAACCTGGCATTTGCATCCGTGCTGGCAGGCGTCGCGCTGTGGATGATGCTTGGCTGAATGGCGCGCGGGCTTTCGCAAGGCCCCGCGCGCCGGATCACTCAGCGCGACATCAGCACAGCCACCGGCGAGTTTTCCAGGAAGGCGCGGGTGACGCCGCCAAACAGCCATTCGCGCAGGCGCTGATGCGTATAGGCGCCCATCACCACCAGATCGGCATTGGTGGCGCTCACCTGGGTGGAGATGGCTTCGGCGGTCGAGCCCGTCCCTCTGGAGACCGTTGTCACATTGGCGTGGATGCCGTGACGTGACAGGCAGCTGGCGATGTCGGTGCCGGCCAGCGGCGCATCGATGTCGGGCAGCTTGTCGGGGTCGACCACGACGATCTCGACCGCATCCGCAGCCTTGAGCAGCGGCAGGGCATCGTGGGTGGCGCGGGCGGCTTCGCGCGATCCGTCCCAGGCGATGAGAATGCGCTTGATCGGCGTTGCCAGCTTGCCGCTTGAGGGTAGGAACAGCACCGGGCGTCCGCCTTCAAACAGCAGGGCCTCGACATTGGTGGCCATGTCCTCATTGGCCTTGCGGTCGGGCTGGCGCACGACCACCAGGTCGGCGGAGCGGGCGCTGGCCAGTGCCGAGACGGCGCTGTCGCCGCCGGGAGACCGCACCGGACGCCATTCATGCGACAGGCCGGCCAGATCGCAGGCCTTGTCGAAGGCGTCGCCGACCTCGCGCATGCGAGCGTCGGCCTGTTCGTACAGCGCGGCAATGGTGGCGGCGTCGGGGACGTCGATCGGCGCCGAGAGCACGACGAATTGTGACGGTTCGCCATGACAGCCAAGCACATGGACTTCCCTGCCGCCGGCAAAATCGGCAATGGCGGTGGTGACCGGAGCGACATCGGCAGGTGTGGAATAAACGGCGAGTATCGTGTGATAGGTCATAATCTGCTCCTTTGAGACGCCCCGACCGGGAAACGATCCGTCAATCATGGGCTTTGCTGCCGGAGCGCGCATTGATCCCGATCAAACCTAGCGGGGCCCGAGCCTTGCTCCGACGTCTGCCAGCATGGTTTCGACATCGGCTTTGGCCGCCGCGATCGCGGCCTGGTCGCGGCCGCGGATGACGATCTCGGTGGAGAAGGTGGTGCCGGAAAACCGCGGGTAGGAGCCGATATTGACATCCGGGTGGGCCTTGGCCACCGCCGTCAGCGGGTCGCCGATATCGCCTTCGCCATAAGGGCAATCGACCTTGTCGGAATAGACTTTTGCACCGGATTTCAAGGCCGGCAGAACATTGTCGAGCATGGCCTGGAAGACCGACGGGACGCCGGCCATGACATGGACATTGCCGATGATGAAGCCGGGCGCTCGGCTGACCGGATTGTCGATATGGGTGGCGCCCACCGGCATCCTCGCCATGCGGCGGCGGGCGTCGGTGAATTCCATGCCGCGCTCGGCATAATGGGCGCCAAGCAGATCGATGGCCCCGGCATCATGGCTGCAGGGCACGCCGAAGGCGGCGGCAACCGCATCGGCGGTGATGTCGTCATGGGTCGGGCCGATGCCGCCCGAGGTGAAGACATAATCATAGCGCGACCTGAGCGCATTGAGCGCCTCGATGATCCGCGCCTGGTCATCCGGCACGATGCGGACTTCCTTGAGATCGATGCCGGCCGCCGTCAGCAATTCGGCGAGATGACCGATGTTCTTGTCCCTGGTGCGGCCCGAGAGCAATTCGTCACCGATGGCGAGCGCGGCTGCGGTGACGGATGGGGCAGGGGCTTCGCTCATGGTCGGGATCCTTGGTTGGGTATGTTTGCATAAACCGCTTTCCGGGTCCGGCGCAAGCGATGCCGGGTTCAGGCTGGTGTGCTTAAATTGTGAACAATCCGTGCAGTATTTAGCGGGTTTCAGTGAACGTCAGATCGCCTATCTGTGGGGGATGATCCGCCGCCTGGTGCGGCCAAACCAAATGGAGACTAAGATGGCGAAAGTTCTGGTGCTTTACTATTCGAGCTGGGGACATGTGGAAGCGATGGCCAAGGCCGCCGTTGAAGGCGCAAAGGCCGGCGGTGCCGAAGTGACCCTCAAGCGGGTTCCGGAGCTTGTCCCCGAAGAGGTTGCAAAGGCCTCGCATTACAAGATGGACCAGGATGCGCCGGTGGCCGATCCGGGCGAGCTTGCCGAGTATGACGGCATCATTTTCGCCACGCCGACACGCTATGGCATGATGGCCTCGCAGATGAAGAATTTCCTCGACCAGACCGGCGCATTGTGGGCCTCGGGCGCCCTGATCGGCAAGGTCGGCTCGGTGATGACCTCGACGGCCACCCAGCATGGCGGCCAGGAATCGACAATCCTGAGCTTCCACACGGTACTGCTGCATCACGGCATGCTGATCGCCGGCCTGCCTTATTCCTTCGAAGGACAGTCGGGCGTCGACGAGGTCAAGGGCGGATCGCCCTATGGCGCAACCACGATTGCGGGTGGCGACGGATCGCGGCAACCGTCCGATGTCGAGCTTGAAGGCGCGCGGGTGCAGGGCAAGCGGGTGGCGGAAATCGCCGCCAAGCTCAGCGCCTGACCGGCATGAATGCCGAACCGGCGCTGATCCGGTGACAGAACGCGCCCCGCTGTTTTCTCGCAGCGGGGCGTTTTGTTGTTGTGGCCAATGACGGCGAAGCCCTTGCCTGCACGGCGAACCTCGGCTACCGGTTTGGGGGAGATGCGGACGTGGCGAAACTGGTAGACGCAAGGGACTTAAAATCCCTCGGCCGCAAGGCTGTACGGGTTCGATTCCCGTCGTCCGCACCAATTGCTTTGAACGATAGCTTATCGACTGCCCAGCAATCGGAATCACGTGACGGGGCCAGGAAACCCCGTAACGCTTATTTCGCTTGTGATGCAGAGACTTCGGCCGGACCGGCAACGGAGCCGGTTCGGTTGGTCAGTTGCGGCTTACCTGCCGGGGAAGGACTTGTTGACCAGCGGGGCCGAGGTGTTGTCGGGGCCGTATTCGTTTTCGCCGGTGATGGTCAGCATTTCCTGCAGCTTCGCACGTGCCCGGTTGACCCGGCTCTTGATGGTGCCGACAGCGACATCGGCGATCTCGGCGGCTTCCTCATAGGAAAAGCCGGAGGCACCGATCAGCACGATGGCTTCACGCTGATCATCGGGCAACTGGTCCAGCGCTTCCTTGAAATCGGCCATGTCCAGCTTGCCATATTGCTCGGGATGAGTGGCGAGATTGGCGGCGAAGACACCATCGGGATCGGGCATTTCCCGGCCCTTGCGGCGCATCTGGCTGTAGAATTCATTGCGCAGGATGGTGAACAGCCAGGCGCGCAGATTGGTGCCGGGCTGAAAACTTTCCTGCTTGCCCCAGGCCTTCATCACGGTTTCCTGGATCAGGTCGTCGGCACGGTCGTGGCGCCGGGCAAGCGAGAAGGCAAACGCACGCAGGCTGGGCAGCGTGGCGAGCATTTCCCGGCGGAAGGAAAACGTGTCCGTCGCGTCGGAGGTGATGGTGTCGGAGACGCCAGATTCAATTCGCGCCATTTTTGCCACCCGAACGTTCTGCCTGGTCGAGCTTTTCCAGCAGGTCGAGCAGCTGATCCGGAATCGGCTCCTGTTCGACCGACTTGTAATATCGTTTCAGTTGCGAACCGATGGCATCTGTCGTACCGCGATCGGCGGGATTTGCCCCGCCCTTGTTTGATTTTTCGATCATTGCCACCCAGCTCTTTCAAAATGAACACATGCATGCAGAATGCGCGAGATGAAAAAAAGTTCCAAGCCTCCGGAACTTTTTTTAGCCAGTGCGTTTTTGTCATGTTGCCACGTCCACGGGACAACCAAGAGGTCTAATATGTCGACACTTTCCATGCGCATTGCGCCGCATTTGCCTTACCTTCGCCGCTTCTCACGCGCCGTCACCGGCTCACAGACATCCGGCGATGCTTTTGTCGCCGCAATGCTGGAGGCCCTGATTGCCGATCTCAGCATTTTTCCAAACACCGGCAACGACCGCGTTGCGCTTTACAGCCTGTATTCCAAACTCTTTGACAGCCTTTCGGTTCCCATGCCCGAACACACCACCCCTTTCGGTTGGGAGAAGAAGGCCGCGGCAAATCTCGAAAACGTGACGCCGGATGCCCGCAAGGCGTTTCTTCTGATTGCAGTCGAGGGTTTCACCCCGGCTGAGACCGCCGAGATCCTGGACGTGGACCAGGAAGGCATCTCCGAGCTCATCGACAAGGCCGCCAAGGAAATCTCCGAACAGGTCGCCACCGACATCATGATCATCGAAGACGAACCGCTGATCGCCATGGATATCGAGGAAATGGTCGAGACCCTCGGTCACCGGGTGACGGGCATCGCGCGCACCCATGGCGAGGCGCTGGAGCTGTATAATCGCACCAAGCCGAAGATGGTGCTGGCCGACATTCAGCTCGCCGACGGCAGCTCGGGCATTGATGCGGTCAATGACATCCTGAAGAACGACACGCTGCCGGTGATCTTCATCACGGCGTTCCCCGAGCGTTTGCTCACGGGCGAGAAGCCAGAGCCGGCATTTCTCGTTACCAAGCCCTTCAATCCCGACATGGTCAAGGCGCTGATCAGCCAGGCCCTGTTCTTCAACAGCGCGGCGGAAACGGTTTAAGGGTCGGAACCAATTGGAAAACCGGGCGTTGGTGGCACATCGAATGACAAAGGAGATTTTCGATGCTGTACTACGCTCTCGTCTTTCTGGTTGTTGCCATCATCGCGGGAATTTTCGGATTTGGCGGCATCGCCGGCGCTTCGGCTGGCATCGCGCAGATCCTTTTCTTCCTGTTTCTTGCATTCCTGGTCATCTCTCTGGTGCTGAATTTTGTCCGCAAGGTATGACCGCCCGATACGGGAACTGCAAAGTGACCGCGGGCGCTGGACAAAACCCAGCGTCCGCCGTCCGTTTCAGCAGGCTCAAAAGCTTAAAGTACGTCCCATGACCAGCAAGCCGCTCACAGATTCCGACCGGATGAGGATAAAGCTCGCAGGCTTGCGCAGCGCCGGTGTGTTCACGATGTATCAGGACGCCGAACTGGCGATCCGCTTCGTCGCGAATTTCCCGGCCGGATGGCCCAGCGAAGTCGATCTCGACGGGAAGAATGACAGCGCGCTGTTTGGTGATCAGGCCGCCAAGGTGGCGGCGGCCAAGCGCCGGGTGCTGGAGGGCGGTGAGCCGAGCAAGCTCGAGATTCTGCGCGACGTGGATCAGGATCCGCACTGGTTCTTGTTGAAGATGGTTCCCGATATCGATGCTGACGGCGTGGTCATCGGCGTGTTCACCACTATACTTGACATTGATGATGTCAAATATCGCGAGGCGGTGCTCAAGACGCTTCTGCGCGAGCTCAATCATCGCTCGAAGAATCTTCTGGCCATTGTCCAGTCGATCGCCACTCAGACCGCGCGGTCGTCAGACGATCTGCCGGGCTTTCTCTATTCCTTCCGCAACCGCATCCAGTCGATGGCCCAGTCGCAGGATCTCGTGACCGCATCCGACTGGCGCGGGGCGGAGCTTTTGCGCTGACCAAATCCCAGTTGCAGCCGCTGTTCGGCGTGTTGCCCTCGGGCTTTCACATGGTCGGCGAGGATGCCTATCTGGCGCCCAATGCGGCGCTGCATCTGGGACTGGCGCTGCACGAACTGGCGATCGATTCGCTGGCCAGGGGTGCGCTCGGCCCGGGTGGCGGCACTGTAGAACTGGCCGCCGAAGAGCGCTCCAACGACAGCAACGAGCCGGAACTGGTCGTGACCTGGACCGAGACCTTTGCCGGGCCGCTGAGCGAGCAGGATATCGCGGCGAGCCAGAGCCCTGGATTTTCCCGCACCGTGCTTGGCCGGGTTGTCCCGCAGGCGCTGTCGGCTGAGGTGCATCACGAGCTGGTCAGCGACCGGATGGTTTACCAGCTGACCATTCCCGAAAGCCAGTACGAGGTCCGTTTCAAGCACTGAAACGCTGACCGACCGGCCATGCTGCCATTAACTTTTTGTTCATAAAATCGCTGTCTCCACCGGCTTTTGCGGAACCCGCAAGCTGCCGGGGCGTTTACTCTCCAAAGGAGACACGTCATGGAACACATTGCAGCCTTCATGTTGCTGATTGCCTGCAGCGATGATCTGCAGGCCTGTTCGGAGCAGCCCGCACCCGTCGAAGCCTATGAGACAGTAGAGCAGTGCAGGCAGGATCTTTCCCCAGCCATGGCATCGATGGCGCAGCTTCAGAAAAAGACTTTCGGCAAATGTGTCGAGATTGATCCGGCGCTGTTTTACGAAGATGCCGAGATCGTCTGGGATGTGACCGCTGCCGGTGGCATCGAGGTCGCCATCGAGCTGATCAACCCTGAGATGAGCATCGCCGCTGTTGCCCAGGCCGAAACACCGGCCAAAGCCAGCCAGTACAACTGACCCCAAAATTCAAGGTGACCGCGGATGATCGCGGCGCCTCAATCCTCGACAGCGAAATCAAGCCGGCTCTTGAGGAAATCCAGATCAGAACCGATCGGTTCGCCCGCGCCGGCAGTCTGAAGCAGGGCCTTGCCGTGAAACGCGATCAGCTTTTTCGCATCGGTGCCGGCAACGGAATAAAGCGCATTGAGCACCGTTGCCAGGTGGTCGAGCATCAGCACATTGCCTTCGGCGGCCTGCCGCAACGGATGCAGTGTCATGTTGAGCAGATCATCGAGCGACAGCCCGGGCACCTTGAGGCGGGCGACGCCATCGGTGTCGCAGCGCACGTCACCGCGCAGACCCTCAGAGACCGGCCTGACAAGGGCCGCGGCGATGCGGTCGGCGCAGGCAACGGCCGTGAAGCTGTCATTGACGCCGGGGGAGAGCGCACGCAGCGCGATCTCAAGCAGAATGCGGATCGAAAAGCGGATGTCGTCGACGGCGCCGCGATAGGGTTCCAGGCTGATTGATCTCGAGACGGCATTGACGGCCTTTTCGTCATCGGCGGAAAACCCGGCCATCGCCAAGGTCTGCCCGGTCAGCACGAAATCCCCCGGGGCCACGCGAACCGAGATATAGCTTTCGCGCTGGCGCGCCAGCTTGAGCAGGTCGGCCTCGTTGATCAGCGTGACATAGCCTGACTGTTCTGCCTTGATGACGGTGTCGAGATGGTCATCCTTGAAATCCCCCGAATCGGCGCCGGTTTCGACCAGCAGCCGGTTGACCTGCTGCTCGAGCTGTTCGGAAATCGTCGCCACTTCGGCGTCGATGGTGACGCTTTGCGAGACCGAATGCACGAAATGAATGACCTGCAGGACGGAGATCGCCGCCAGCAGAAAGGCCACGGCGACGGAGAGTTCGGGGCGGAACTCCGGCCCTGTGGCGCGCAGTACCGACAGGGCGTAGAGGAATGTTCCCCCAAGAAGTCCGGCGGTGATCTGATTGACACGGTCGCGCGAAAACCGCTGCAACAGCCGCGGCGCGATGTTGCCGGCGGCAAGCGTGAACACCACCAGCATGATCGAATAGACCAGGCCCAGCGTGGTGATGGCGGCGGTGGCGATGGTGGCGAGCAGCGATCTGGCGGTGTCGGTCGATATCGCCAGCCAGAAGGGCAGGGGATCGCCGACAATGGGAAAGCGCGCGTCCAGCCAGACAAGCGGAATGGCCAGCACCCACAAGGCAATCGCGATGCCGCCCGGGACACCGAGCAAGCCGTTGAGGGTGACAAATGATTTCATCTTCATCGACGCGTCCTTCAGGTCGGCGGATATCTGCCACGGGGCAGCATCGTTTGCCCTGATTAACAGGGTTGGCCGGTCGCTCCAACTGCCATGCTGCAGCCTGGCGAGGAATCGCAATTTCCAAAGCATTTCGAATAAGCCGGCAGCCCAGGGAACCAAACGCCTCACGCGACGTTGATGAGGCAAGCCGCTGCAGTCTCGCAGCCGGCTACCGAATTAACCGTCACAAGGAGTTTTGAGATGAACTGGGATATCGTTGAAGGCAAGTGGAACGAATACAAGGGCAAGGCTCAGGCACAGTGGGGCGAACTCACCAATGACGATCTCGACGTTGTCGAAGGCCGCCGCGACGAGCTGGCCGGCAAGATCCAGGCCCGTTATGGCAAGACCCGCGACGAAGCCGAGCGGGAAATCGATTCCTGGCTCAACCAGGGCTAATCGTCCGTTTCCAGAAAACCCCGGTAGCATGGTCTGCCGGGGTTTTTCGTTTTGAAAGTGATCCCGATGCGCGTCAAGAACCAGAGTGCGATTCCCGATGATGCGAGTCCCCTGGTTCGGCGTTTGGGCAAGGCGGTTCTTCTGACTTCGGAAGAGGTCGATTATCTCGAGACCATGCAGGTCAACCAGGCTGCGATCGCCCGTGGTGACAGTTTCGTCCAGGATGGCGAACCCTTGCGGGTCACGTTTCTGGTCCGTCAGGGATGGGTGATCCGCTACCGGGTGACGCCCGAGGGCCGGCGGCTTATCATCGGCGTTTCGCTGCCGGGCGATTTCATCGGCCTGCATGTCAATTTCAATCACACATCCATATTCACTGCTGCTGCGCTGACCAATGTGTCGCTGGCGCTGATCGATCCGGTGCGGATTCTTGAGATTCACCGCCGCTTTCCGGTGCTGGCCTCGGGGTTGGACTGGATGACGGTGCGCCACTCCAATATTCTGGCCGAACACAAGGTGTCGCTGGGCGCTCGCACCGCGGCACAGCGCATCCTGCATTTCCTGCTGGAACTGTGGGTCCGGCTCGAGCAGGTGGGGCTGGCAACCGACAAGGGGTTCGAGCTCGAACTCACCCAGGAGCAGATCGGCGATTGCATGGGACTGTCGACCGTGCACGTCAACCGCTCGCTCAGCCGGTTGACCAAGGAGAAACTGATCCAGAACGACAAGGGCATGATGACCTTTCCGCAGCTCAAGCGCGCGATCGCATTTGCCGATTTCGACCAGCGCTTCCTGATGGATTTTTCCGCCATTTCCGGCACGCCCAACTTGAAGGGGCGGACGGTCAGAAATTGATTTTCGATTAACCTGTTTAATAGACTGGCTTCTCGGTTGCGCCTAAGTGTGCGATTGATCTTCCGGCCAAAAGTAACCGACAAGTCGGGGCCACCGCGGGCATTTGGAGGTTCGTCATACGCATAGCTGTTCTCCCCTCCCTGGCCAAAATGGCCCGAACGCCCTGGCGGATTGTGTCCGGACTTGTGAAGAAGAGTATGAGTGTGTTGTATCGATTGCAGCCAGCACTGGTTTTTTTCGTGGTCGTGCTGGTCGGCCTGCTGACGGCTGCGGCGTCGTGGTACACGATCGACCAGGCCAACCGGATGAGCTTTGCGGCGATGGCCGACCGCTCGGTGCAGCGTCTGCGCGACCGCATCGACAACCACATGCTGCTGATCAAATCCACCGAAGCGCTGTTTGCCGGGTTGGGCGAGGTGCCAAGCGCCGAACAGTTCAGGGTATTTATCGGACGGCTGCAGAAAACCGAACAGTTCAGCGGCGTTCAGGGCATCGGTTTTGCACGCTATGTGCGCACCGGACCGCAGTCGGACGAGGCGATCGCTGCCGAGCTCGATCGCAATTACGGCATTTTGCGCGCACCCTGGCCCGAAACCAGCGAGGAAAACCGCACCCCGATCGTGCTGCTGGAGCCCAGGACCGACCGCAATGTCGCAGCCCTTGGCTATGACATGTTTTCCGAGCCGACGCGGCGCAAGGCGATTGTCGCGGCGCTGATCGAGCAGCGCATGCGCGCTTCGTCCGCGCTCCAGCTGGTTCAGGAAACGGCCGGGGACCCGCAATCGGGCTTTCTCATCTACATGCCGTTCTTCGCGGTCAATTCCGGACGGCCTCTGGGTTTCGTCTATGCGCCTTTCCGCGTCACCAATCTGTTTGAATCCGCGCTGAAGCGTATTCCGGTGCTGCCGATCCATGTGACCGCCTGGGACGGCAAGCCAGAAACCTCGAACCTGATCTATGAATCGCTCGGAGATCCGGGCCAGCGCCTCGGTGCGGCCCACACGGTGATGACAACGATCGACGTGGCAGGGCAGACCTGGACGCTGGAGATCCGGCCTTCGGAGGTTTACCGCTCGCCGGTCGACCAGACCCGTTCCTTCATGCTGGCGATCGCTTCGCTGCTGCTGGCGGCCGCGCTTGCGACTTCGTCGCGGTCGCAGCAACGAAACATCGAGGTGGGCGAGGCGCTGCGCCAGGAAACCGAACGGGCGCTGACCGAACGCGAGTTCCTGCTGCAGGAGATGAAGCACCGGATCAAGAACATGATCGCCCGGGTTCTGGCGATTTCGCGGCAGACCGCGCGTTCGTCCGAATCCCTTCCCGATTTCACCCAGTCCTTCAATGCGCGGTTGCAGGCAATGGCCGCGTCGCAGGATCTGCTGGCGCGAACCTCCTGGCAGGGAGCCGATCTCAAGACCCTGCTCAGCCAGGAACTCAAGCAAATTTTCGGCGACGAGCTGGATGAGGCACATCTGAACGGCCCGGCCATCGAGCTCAATGAAACTGCCGCCCAGGCCTTTGGCCTGGCGTTCCACGAGCTGGCGACCAATTCGCTCAAATATGGATCGGCGCGCTACAATTCCGGCATTCTGAAAGTGTCCTGGACCCTGAAGCGGGCCACGGGTCAGCCGCGCGAGCTGGTTTTGAACTGGTCCGAGCGCAGCGAGCAGCCGCTGGAGCCGCAAGAGGCGGAGGTGGTCGGCCACAAGGGCGGTTTCGGCACCCGGCTGCTCGATGCCACCATGCGGATCGAACTCGGCGGCGCGATATCCAGTGCGCCGCACAGCTACGGCATCGACGTCACCATCACGGTGCCGTTCGACAATGTGATTTCCCGACGCAAGCCCCCGGTCTCGACCAAGGCCCAACGCAAGCGCCGCGCGGAATAGGGGGCATGCCCGGCCGGGAGGCGGGCATGGTGCTGTTTTTCTTCCGTAAAGATGACTCCTCTGGCCAGGCTGCGCGCGGCTCCGGCTGCGGTAGCGGGCGGCTGTCCGGAACCTAAGCCAAGGCTGCGCGTTGGGGTCCTTTACAGGGAAATTTTTGATGAAACGACCGTATCGTATCGATCCGCCAGTGGTCCGCATCGCTGCGCGTTCAAACATGGACGCCAGCCTGCAATCCATGGCCCGCGTTGCGGTCATTGCCATTGGCGTGGTGGCGATCTTCGCCGCACTCGATTACACCCAGCCGCTGCTGGCGCCGGTCTGTCTCGCAGTCGTTACCGGCCTGATGGCCTCGCCGGTTGCCTCGATGCTGGAGCGCCGTCTGCCGGCCTCTATGTCGGCGGCCATCGTGGTGGTGCTGTTTCTCGGCCTGATCGCGTCCGCCGTTGCGCTTTTTTCGATGCCGCTGTCGATCTGGTCCGACAAATTGCCGGAAATCTGGCGCGAGTTGCAGCGGCATCTGCTGGACTGGCGCACGGTGTTCGACACGCTGGGCGGCGTGCAGGAACAGATCCGCACCATTGCCGGCGGCAAGGCCGAGATGACGGTCGACATCCAGGACAGCTCGGCCATCGAGGAAATCGCCACGCTGGCGCCGGCGCTGGTGGCGCAGATCATCCTGTATCTGGCAAGCCTCTATTTCTTCCTGGCGACGCGGCACTCGATCCGGATCAGCGTGCTGTCGCTGTGCTTCAGCCGCCGCTCGCGGCTGAAAACAGCACGCATCTTCCGCGACGCCGAATGGTTCGTGTCGCGCTATCTCCTGTCGATTTCGGTGATCAATGCCGGGCTGGGCCTCGCGACGTCGGCGGCGATGTGGATGCTGGGCGTGCCGCAGCCGTTCCTGTGGGGCATGCTGGCCTTCATTCTCAACTATGTCGTCTATATCGGCCCCGCTGTCATGGCCGGCATCCTGCTCGGTGTCGGGCTGGCGACCTGGAACAGCCCGCCGGCGATCTTCTTTCCGATGGCGGTCTATCTGACCCTCAACATGATCGAGGCGCAGTTCGTCACTCCGCAGGTGATCGGCCGGGCGGTGACGCTCAATCCGTTCTTCGTGTTTTTGTCACTGGCCTTCTGGATCTGGCTCTGGGGACCCATTGGCGGGCTGCTCGCGGTGCCGTTCCTGCTCATCGGTTACGCGGTGATGCGCAACGCCGTGCCGCTCCCTGCCGCACCGACGGGCCACAGGGTTGTAACGAAAAAAATTGAAATCTTTCGGAACTCGCGAGGGGTGGACGGCGTTCCTATGCTGTCAACGCCGCCGAGCCGGCCCAGCGCTCTCACACACGGACCCGCCCGGCGAGCACCTTTCGATGCAAAGAGGAATTTACCATGATTAAGACGCTTTTGGCCAGTACCGCCCTTACCGCCCTTGTCGCCACGTCTGCATTTGCAGCCAGCCACACATCTGCGACCGACACAAATGCAGCTGCGACGACCACAACAGAGACCAATGCTGCTGCAACCACGGATACGAATGCGGCTGCAACCACCGACACCAATGCGGCGACCACAGCGACGTCCGACACAGCCGACATGGCTCACTCCAACGTCACGCAGCACGGCGCCACTCTCGCCAGCGATCTGATCGGTTCGGCCGTTTACGGCTCGTCAGCAGAAGATGCCGACATGATCGGTGACGTCAACGACGTCGTCATCAGCCCTGAAGGCGAAGTTGCCTCCGTCATTATCGGAGTCGGCGGTTTCCTCGGAATCGGCGAAAAGGACGTTGAAGTCGAATACGGCGCCATCGAATGGGCCGACCGCGACGGCGACCGTTGGCTCGTGGCCAACATGACCCGCGAACAGCTTGAAGCTGCACCGGCCTTCGACCGCACGCTGATCTACGACGAAGCCCGCTCCGAGCCTGAAGGTGTCGACACCACCCAGAACATGGCGGCAGACAACACCCAGCCGATGGCCACTGACAACAACCAGGCAGCAGTGCCGGCAGCTCCTGCAGACAACACTGCCGCTGACACCACTGCCGAACGGGTCGAAAACGGCGAAAGCGCCGTTGCCGAAGCCGAAGAAAAGACCATGACCATCGACCGCATGTCGATGACCGCCGTCACCGTTGGCGACATCAGTGCAGACGATCTGATCGGCCGCACCGTCTATGGCGCCAATGATGAAAACATCGGCGAAATCGGCGACGTGCTGCTGAGCGCCGACAACCAGATCGACGGTTTCGTCCTCGATGTGGGCGGTTTCCTCGGCATGGGTGAAAAGGAAGTGGCAGTTTCGCCGGAAAACCTCGACATCCGCGCTGATGCCGATGGCAACCTGACTGTCTTCACGCCCTTCACCCAGGAGCAGCTTGAAGGCCAGCCGGAATACAATGAAGACACATGGGAAACCGACCGTGATTCGGTGATCATGATTGCACCGACTGCCGGCTAATCCGGTACCAGTGCAACATCAAAGGGCCGCCGGAGCAATCCGGCGGCCTTTTTGCATGAAGCAGACGATTGCAGGGAACCGATAGGGTGGTGGCGCGTTGGTGCGGTGAACCCAATCAAAGGAGACTTTTCCATGGCCCTAGGCAAATCCACACGCGACGACAAATCCAATCCGATGGTTGATGACATTGCAGAGCGCACCGCCCGGATCCGGGAAGAGCTTGCCGCGCTCGGAGAAGCCCTGGCAGGCGCCGGCGCGCTCAAGGCCGGTGTAGCCCGCGAAGCCGCCGAATCGCGCGTCGACGAAATCCTGCGCAATGGCGAAAAGCTCGTCTCCGAAATGTCCGGCCAGCTTTCCAGCGCCGAGCGGAAGGTTTCTGCAGGCGTGCGTGACAATCCGCTGCAGGCCGTCGGCATTGCCGTTGCTGCCGGCTTCCTGGCCGCTCTCGTGATGCGCCGGTAGAGCAGCAGATGTTTTCAAACATCCCCATTGCGACCATCGTCTCGGCTTTTGCCGGGGCGAAGGCGCGGCAGATCAAACGTGATGCCATGGTGCTTGCCTTTGTCGGGTTGATGACCCTGATGGCAAGCGGCGCCCTTTTCGGCGCCTTTGCCCTGTCCATCGCCGAGACCCATGGGGCGATCTACGGACTGCTGGCGGCAGCCGGCCTGGCAATAGTCCTCGGCCTGCTGGCCCTGGCTGTCCGTGCCTGGCTGCGCATGCGCGCCAGACGGCGTCAGCGGATCGCGGTGACAAGCACAGCCTCCGCCTTTGCCATTACATCGGCGTCCAATGCGATCGCCCAGAACAAGACAACCGCAATCATTGCAGGGCTGGTCATCGGCCTGGCAGCAGGCGCCTTGACCCGGTCCAGCCGCAGCTGACCCGCAAGGCCCGATCAACAGGGAAGTTTACACATGAAAGAACCAATCGATCCGATCAATGTCCGCCAGGCGCGGCAGGGCAGGCCGGTGCTGCTCATTCTGGTGGTCAGCCTGGCGCTGGCGCTGGTGGCGGCCTGGGTGCTCTGGGGTGCCTTCAGCGACGTGGAAGACACAACTACATTGTCGATGAATACGTTGACCGCACCCGTCGCGCAGCTTGAACTGATCGATGGTCTGACACGGGCCTGATCTTTCAGGCGATAAAACGGCCCCGGCCGCGGCGCTGCTGAAACAGCTGCCGCGGCCGGTTGCCGTTCAGAGACTGATCTTGAAGCCGATGCGCAGGCCGCCCCAATGCCTGCCATTGACCATGATCGGTGCCGAAAGGTCCTTCATCAGGCTGTATACCCCGCCGCCCATGTCGCGGCGATAGGTCTGCAGCAGGAAGGGTTTGCGGTTTCGTCCGGCCGCAAGTCCGGTGCGATCGTCAAACAGCCGCCGATTGCGGCAATGTGCGGTGTTCCAGACCGGGTCGGGGCCCTGCGGCCGGGAGAACACGCGGTTGTGGGTCGGCAGGTAGCCGTTGCGGTCGACGGCGGCGCAAAACAGCACACGCGGGTCGAATTCCAGCATGGCTTCCTGAATGGGTGGCAGCAGCCGGTCGGTGTGGCGGGTGAACCGCGTCATGTGCTGCTGCGGATCGGTGCCGGGCAGGGGCTGATAGTTCTCGTCAAACAGATCCGCCATCGACATGATCCCGGATCTGATCGTCTGCTCGAACAGGGCGGCCACCTCTTCGGCCTTTTCCATGCAGTGCCGGATCAGCGGCGTATCGGCGGTGACCACACCGCTCTCGGCAACCTCTCCGATCACATTTTCCGAAAACGACACCAGGCGGTCGATCTTTGTGCTGGCCGCGGTCAGCATTTCGGCGCTGGTATGGACCTGGGTGTCGAGGTCGGAGACCTTGGCCAGCACGGTTGCGCAGGCGCGGGTGGTTTCCTCGACCGGACTGGCGATGCGTTCGATCTCGGTGATCATTCCGGCGACGCTCTGGCTGAAGCCGGAGAACTTCTTCAGCTCGCTTTCGATTTCGGTCGAGCGCTTGAACGCGGCGGTCGCCGCGGTTTCGTTTTCGATGTTCTGTTTCTGCATCTGGTCGACGATCTCGCGCAAAGCCTGAAGCCTGGCCACCATGTCGCGCGAGACCGTTCCGGTCTGTTCGGCCAGTTGCTTGACGGCGTCGGCGATGACGGCGAAGCCGCGGCCGGCGTTGCCCGCGTGTGCTGCCATGATGCCGGCATTGACGGCCAGGATCTGGGTCTGGGTGGCGATTCCCTGAATGGCCTCCGAGAAGGAGTGGACTTCGGTGATCTGGCTCGCAACGGCGTCAAGCACGCCGGTGGTCTCGGTGGCATTGGTCGCCATCGACTTGATGTCTGACACTGCATTGATGAGAATGCCGCTGACGCTCTGCGTGGTGGTTTCCAGCCCCTTGTGGGTGGATTTGGCCGACACGATTGCGCCGTTGGAGGCCTCGGCCACGGTCTGGTTGGAGCGCGCGATCATCGAGACGTCGCGGGTCAGCGCGTGCAGCTCCTCGGCCTGCACCGAGAGCGAGCCCGAGACATCGCCGATCATGCCGCTGGTGTCGGCAATGTTGATCGACAATTCACCGATCTGCGATCCGATGACATTCATGGCGCGTTCGAGCCGGGCCTGATCCTGGGCCGGCGCCTCGGCATCGACAATGATTGGCGGCCCCGCATCAGCGGCGACAGCCGGTTCGTTAAGACAAGAAACCTGCACAGCCTGCATTTTGAATTTCCTCCACCCTCGGAAAGGAAAGCAGAGCTTGGTTAACCAGTGAATAATGAGGGGTGATAATTTGTGTTGTTCTGGGGCTATTCGCGCCAGAAGGCGGGCAGCAAAAGCACCAGAACCGCGAGGATTTCGAGCCGACCGAGCAGCATCAGGAACACCAGGATGATCTTGGCGGGATCGCCAAGCGAGGCAAAATTGCCGGCGGGCCCGATCACGGGTCCGATACCCGGGCCGACATTGGCCAGCGCCGTGATCGAGCCGGAAATCGCTGTCTCGACATCAAGCCCGGTGGCAGCCAGCGCAACCGAACCGAGCGCCCAGATGCCGACATAGGCGCAGACGAACAGGAACACCGTGCGCTGCATGTCCGGTTCGACAGCGACCGAGCCGTAGCGCACCGGGCGGACGCTGTGGGGATAGATCAGCCGCATCAGACCGGCGCGGATCGATCCGTAGATGATCACCAGCCGGTAGGCCTTGATGCCGCCGGCGGTGGAGCCGGAACATCCGCCCAGGAAGGTGGCCATGAACAGGATTACCACCGCCAGCGGCCCCCACAGCGTGTAGTCGGTGCTGGCAAAGCCGGTCGTGGTGATGATCGAGACGACATTGAAGGCGGCATGGGTGAGCGCCGGACCGAAGCTCTCGCCCTGGGACAGCCGCAGGCTGAGCGCGATGGTCAGGGTCAGCACCACGACGAGGCCGGCATAGGCATAGATCTGGGGATCGCGTAGCGCATCGAGGCGTCCGCGGACGGCAAACAGGATCAGCACCGAAAAGGGCAGGCCGGCAATGGCCATGAAGATGGTTGCGGTCCAGATCAGACCCGCGGACTGGAAGGCGCCGAAGGATGCGTCATGGGTCGAGAAGCCGCCGGTCGCCATGGTGGTCATGGCATGGTTGATGGCGTCGAAATCGCTCATGCCGAGCACCTTGTAGAGAATGGCGCAGGTAAGCGTCAGGCCGATATAGATGGCAAAGAAGGCGCGGACGAAGACGGCAAAGCGCTCGAACGGCTTTTCCGAAGTGTCGGAAGATTCCATCTTGAACACGGTGAAGCCGCCGACCTTGAGATAGGGCAGCACCAGAAGGCCGAGCGCGACAATGCCGATGCCGCCGATCCATTGCAGCAGCGACCTCCACAGCAACAGTCCCGGCGGAGCGGAATCAAGGCCCGAGATCACGGTGGCGCCGGTGGTGGTGACAGCCGAGACCGATTCAAACAGCGCATCGGCCATGTCGAGCCCGAGCGAGGCCAGGTAGAACGGAATGGCGCCGGTCACCGACAGCACGATCCACAACAGATTTACCAGCAGGAAGCCCAGGCGCCGTGAAAACGGCGCATTGGCGCCGCGGGTGGATGCGGCCGCGGCGAGACAGACGGCACCGACGGAAAAGGAGGAGACGGTGAAGACCTGCCAGTCGGGATTGCCGAAATAGAAATCCACCGCCGCCGGCGCCAGCATGGCTGCCGAGAGATACAGTCCCGCCATGGATGCAATGAACACCGCGGATCGGATGGTCTGGGCGTGCAAGCCGTGTCCCTCATGATAACCGGATCGAGCCGGTTCTGGTTGGCAACCGCCGGGTTCCCGTGGCATAGACCGACGATGACCGAAAAACAATCACCTGATGCTTTCCGTGCCTGCGCCGATGGCGCCCTTGAGCACATGCGCTCCCTGTTCGCGGCCACGCCGCTGCAGCTCAATGATCATCTGTCGGCCCGATACGGCGCGCGGATCTGGCTGAAGCGGGAGGATCTGTCGCCGGTGCGCTCCTACAAGATCCGCGGCGCCTTCAACTTCATCCGCAAGGCGCTGGACGCCAATCCGGACCAGGCGCTGTTCGTCTGTGCCTCGGCCGGCAATCACGCGCAGGGCTTTGCCTATGTCTGCCGGCATTTTTCACGCAAGGGGGTGATCTTCATGCCGGTGACAACGCCGCAGCAGAAGATCGACAAGACCCGGATCTTTGGCGGCGAGTTCATCGAGATCAGGCTGATCGGGGATTTTTTCGACGCCTGCTATGATGCGGCGCGGGACTATGCCGTCGCCGAAGGCGCGCTGATGGCGCCGCCCTTCGACCATGACGACATCATCGAGGGGCAGGCGACGGTCGGCGCCGAGATTGCCAGCCAGTTGCCGGAGGGCGAGGCCCCGGACCTGATCGTGCTGCCGGTGGGCGGCGGCGGGCTTTCGGCGGGCATGGCGCGCTATTTCGAAGGGCGGGTGGACAATGACCGGTTCCTGCTCACCGAGCCTGCCGGCGCGCCCAGCCTGCAGCAGAGCCTTGAGGCCGGTCACCGGGTGAAGCTGACCAAGATCGACAATTTCGTCGATGGCGCCGCAGTGGCGGAGATCGGCGAGCGCAATTTCGAGATCCTGAAGCGGTTTCGTCCCGACCAGGTGCTGGTGGTACCGGAAAACGCCATCTGCCTGACCATGACGACGATCCTGAACACCGAAGGCATCGTGCTCGAGCCTGCCGGCGCGCTGTCGCTGTCGGCACTGGACATGCTGGGACCGGAGGTGCTTGCCGGCAAGACCGTGGTGGCGGTGGTCTCGGGCGGCAATTTCGATTTCGAACGGCTGCCCGACGTCAAGGAACGGGCAATGCGTTATGCCGGGACCAAGAAATATTTCATTCTGCGGCTGGCGCAACGGCCCGGCGCCCTGAGCGATTTCCTGGCCCTTCTGGGGCCGGAAGACGATATTGCGCGCTTCGAGTATCTGAAAAAATCGGCGCGCAATTTCGGCTCGATCCTGATCGGCATCGAAACCCGAAAGCCCGGCAATTTCGATCGCCTGATTGAAGTCTTCGACCAGGCCGGGTTGAGCTACCAGGATATCACCGACAACGAGATCATTGCCAATCTGATCATCTAAAGCGCAGCGATCCAGTCCGCGGCCTGTTGCGCCAGACGCTCCGTGGTCGAGGGCGAGAGCGCGTCCCCGGCAATCACATGATTGTTCGGATCATCGCTGTCGGTGACCTCGATGGTTTGGCTGGGGCCGCCCCAGTCCGCGGCGCGTTTGCCGGCCAGTTCGGGCTGAATGATGCGGTCCTGGGGGGAGTAGACAAACAAAGTCGGGATCTCGAGCTTGCGCACATCGACCTGTCTGGCGAGATCCACCAGCAGGCCCATCTGCACCACTGCGAGGCTCGGATAGTCCGTGGTCCAGAATTTGGCGTGGGTGGCGTTTTTCGGCTCGAAGGAGCGCCGCTCGCCGAGGATCGCCGGCACCAGCTTTTCCGCCCATGGCATCGTCAGCAGTCTCGATCCGGACGCCTGGACGCCGTAATTGGGCGAAATCTGCACCAGTCCGGCGACATCGCGCATCAACTCGGGCTGTGCTGCGCCCCATACCGCAAGCGAAGCACCTGTCGAGGTCGCCATGATGACGACGCGTTCGCCCAGTCTGCGGCCGATGGCGATTGCCTCGGCGAGATCATTGACCCAGCCATTGATGCTGGCCTCGATCATGGCGTCGCCGCTGCGGCCATGGCCCCTGAGCCGGGCATAATAGAGATTTGCGCCGAGCCGGGCCGCGACGAGATCGGGAAGCGGGCGGAGTTCGCCCGGGCTGGCCGAGAAGCCGTGGATATAGATGATGGCCAGCGGCGTGCGGGCTTTCGAAGCCGGATAGGCCCAGACGATCTGCCGCTCATTGCCGGGCCGCAGATCCTCGAACCGGGCTTCGGACTGCGCCAGATGGGCATCAAGGTCGTCGGGGAGGGCGGCCTCATCAAAACTGATCGTGGTGTCGGCCACCGGACGGGGCCCGAGGGCATAGGCCGTCACGCCGGCGACAATCAGAAGTCCGATGAAATACAGCACCTTGCGCGTCCTTGAAGCCTGCTTCGCCATGCGGAACCTTTTGTCATGCCGGCACCGGTCGCCGTTGCCTGAATTGACGTGAACTTAGGTTAGGTAAATTTGGCGCGCAATGGGTCGTGGTATGCCACGGCCCTTGTCGGGATGTTTTATGGTGTCAGGCCGGCTGGCGGTTGTCCCGGAACATCCGGTAATAGCTTTCCACCTTGGCGCGATTGTTGGAGGTGAGCACCAGTTCGGCGCCGATGCGCGGTGGCCGGTTCCAGCGCGCGGTTCCGATCAGCAGGCCCATTTCCTCGGTTTCCACGGTGATCTTGTCGCCGGGGCCGACTGGAATGTTGTGGTAGAGCATCAGGCAGATGCCGTGCTGGGAGAGATCGAGCACCGCGCCGGCGGTCTTCTGGCCCATGCAGTCGATGCGTGCCGGCAGGCGTGTCTTGTCGCGCTTGAGGGTGCGCCCCTTGAATCCCTTCATCTCATCCGCTCCCTGTCTGTCAGAGCGGCAGTGTGACAAGCCGCGGTAATCAAATCGCTAATGGGAAATCCGAAAATCCGACGCGGTTAAGACCCGGTGAACCGCGGCGCGGCAGCCGCAGGCCATGGCTGGACCGTGCGGCTGGTTTGAGCCACCTGCCGCGGGCAGAAGCGATTGCGGCAAAGCGGGGCGCTAGCCTGGCTGTCAGCGGCCGATCTGCTTGAAGTAGCTGCCGACCTTGGCCTCGGTGTTGGACGAGTGCTCGAGTTGCACGCCGACCCGGGACTCGCGCGTCCAGCGCACGGTGCCGCTCAAATGGCCCATTTCCGGGGTGTCGATGGTGATGGTGTTGCCGAAGGCCACCGGAATGTCGAAGGAAAGGTACAGGCATGCACCGAGTTCGGAGAGATCCAGCACCGATCCGACGGTCTTGTGACCGCGGCAGGCAATCCTTGCCCGGATCCGTGTTTTGCTGCGCGGTGTCGCGCGGCGTATGATGCCTTGCATGTGTCTTCCCTCCGTGGGCTCAACAAGGCGCAGGATTTCATGGCCCGGTGATCAAATGGCTAACGCCGGGGCGAAATCTTAGCCCCTTATTATTGGGGGTGCGGACGGATGCCGGTTGACCCCGCGCCGCGGCGCCGGACAGCAGACAGACGCAGTCCGGGCTTGCGCGGTTCCGGTGCCAGAGGGCCGGGACCGCCCGCTTCACCAGGCCTCACAGCGTGATGCGAAACAGGGCAAATCCGTCGGCGCCATCGCCTGCGGGCTCGATGGAAACGCCCTCGACGGCGGCCGAGAACTCCCGGGCCTTCGCTCCGGTGGAAAACAGTGCGGAAGCGCCTTCGACCGGCGCGAAGCTCCAGTTGGCATCGGCGGAGGGGTTGATGGTGCCCTTGTCGACAATGTAGCGGACAATGACGTCGCGGTTGGTGTCGGGGGCCTGGAAGATCACCTTGTCGGGACCGATGTCGGGGAAATTGCCGCCGCCGCCACCGCGGTAATTGTTGGTGGCGACCACAAATCGTTGCTCCGGATCAACGGGTTCTCCGTTGAAGCTGAGATTTCGAATCCGGTTGGAGTCAGGGTTTTGAAGCTCGCCCTTGGGCGTGTAACGGGCCGGCTGGGTCAGGTCGATCTGGTAGGTGACCCCGTCGATGACATCGAAATTGTAGGACGGGAAATCGCCATTGATCAGATCGACATCGGTTGCGCCGGGCGTGACCTGGTTGAAGATGCCGGCTGACATTTCCAGCCAGTTGCGGACCTGGGCGCCGGTGATAAGTACGGCCTGGACCGTGTTTGGATAGAGATAGAGATCCGAAACATTCTTGATGGCGATGTCACCTGCGGGCACGTCGGTGTAGTAATCGGCGCCGCCACGGCCGCCGGCCTTGAAGGGGGCGGCGGCGGAGAGCACCGGCAGGTCCTTCCATTCGGTCTGCGACAGCATGTCGGTGATGTACCAGGTCTGCGCCTGGCTGACGATCTGCACCGAGGGATCATCGGCGACAAGGGCGAAATAGGAATGCAGCGGCGCCGATGTCTTGCCGACGGCGGTGCGCACATAGGCGAGCGTCGCGTCATGCTCGGCCTGGGCGGCGGCCAGCACCTCCGGCTTGTCGGCCACCAGCGCCACGACCTTGCGGTCGACGCGGTCATAGATCGGCCGGGCTTCGGATGAGTGTCCGACAATGGTCCAACTGTTGCCGTCGCGTTCGAGCATCAGGTCGATAAGACCCAGATGCGATCCCCAGAAGCCTCCCATCACGCCGGGTTTGCCCGATATGGTGCCCTTGGCATTGTCGACGCCGGCAAAGCCGTCGAATTTCGGTCCCGGAAAATCGAGGTGGCTGTGACCGGTGACGATGGCGTCGATGCCGGGCACGGCGGCGAGCGGCACAGAAGCGTTTTCGAGATTTTCGGCCCAGTCCTGCTGGCCAATGCCCGAATGCGACAGCGCGATGACGATATCCGCACCTTCCTCGCGCATCTGCGGCACCCAGGCTTCGGCTGCCTTGACGATGTCGCGGGTGGCGGCGTTGCCGGCCAGGTGGCGGGAATCCCAGGTCATGATCTGCGGCGGCAGGAAGCCGATCAATCCGATCTTCACCGGATGCTCGGCGCCGGCGCCATCGGTGATCATCCGGTCAATGATCATGTAGGGTTTCAAAAACAGATCATCGTCGCGCGGATTGGCGGCGAGTGTGCCTCTGGTCAGGTTGGCGCAGACCATCGGGAAATTGGCGCCGGCGATGACGTTGAACAGGAAGTCGAGGCCATAATTGAACTCGTGATTGCCCAGCGTTCCGCCGTCATAGCCCAGCACATTCATGGCGGAGATGATCGGGTGCATGTCACCCTCTTTCATGCCTCGCTGATAGGCGATGTAATCGCCCATCGGATTGCCCTGCAGGAAGTCGCCATTGTCGACGAGGATCGAATTGCGCGCCTCGGCGCGGATCTGGTCGATGATCGAGGCGGTGCGGGCCAGGCCCATGGTGTCGTTGGGCTTGTCGCCGTAATAATCATAGGGAAAGACATGCACATGCAGATCGGTGGTTTCCATGATCCGCAGATGCGCCTGGTTGGCGGCGGCGCGGGCGGTAAAGGGATGGACCAGCGCGAGGGTGCCGGTTGCGGCCATGCCGCCGAGCAGCGCACGGCGCGAGATCGGGTGCAGCCTGTTGAGAACGCGTTGGTCTTTCATGGACTTTCTCCTCACTGTTGAACTAAAAAGAACTGCATGCGGATTGCCGGCGCAGGCAATCGAACCGGCACCCGGGGCTGTGCGCAGCCTGTGCCGGTCAGGCATAATCGCCAAGTGTGATCCGGACATGACACTTGCGCAACCGGTTTGACACGAAGTGCGGTGACGATCGCCGGATGAAGACACAGAGCTTGAGGAGATGACATGGCCGGAATCCTGGACAGCATTCGAACCCTTTTCGGCGGCAGTTCCGCGTCCAACCCGCCGCAGGCGGCCAATGATCCGGAGGTCTACAAGGATTTCCTGATTTTTGCCGAGCCGATCGCCGAGGGCGGGCAGTGGCGGCTTGCCGGACGCATCGTCAAGGGTGAGGGCGAGGCGGCGAAGGAGCACAAGCTGGTGCGCGCCGACGTGTTTTCCAACCGGGAGGAGGTCGAGGCGGCGACGCTGCGCAAGGCCCGGCAGGTGATCGACGAGCAGGGCGAATCGCTGTTTCTTTAAGGGATCAAAAGCGGCACAGGCGGTCGTGGCACGGCATCGTCGGGGGTGATGACCGGTGGTCGTTTCCGCAGCTGACCGGCGCGCGCCACCCTATGGCGTGAGCGGCACAGGTATCGCCTGTCGCTCACGTATTGTCCGGTCAGTCGTCCGAGGCGCGGTCGGGCAGATCCTCGCGCGGGGTCGACGCCAGGTCGTCAAGTTCCTCTTCGCTCATGCTCTCATACATGTCGCGCGATGCGCCCTTGAGCTCGGACGGTCTGGTTTCGCCGCGTTTGGCCGACAGGGCGGCGCCGGCGGCCTTCTGCTGGGCTTTCGAAGTGGCGGGCATGATCAACTCCTTTCGTTTCAACTGTGCGCCTGCGGGAAAACGCCCGATCCGCGTGAGCGTTCCCCCGCGCACCTCTTGCCGGGGTCGGCGGCCGGAACTTTTGCGTCGGGGCTGAGTTTTGTTGGAGATGTTCAACCGAACCCAGGAGAGGACCATGACAACCGCCCTGCAGGATCAGCCAGGCCATGAAGCCAGGATGAAGGACAAGCCCGAACATGAACCACGCTATCCCGGCTCGGGGCGACTGGCCGGGCGCGTGGCGCTTATCAGCGGTGGCGATTCGGGCATAGGGCGCGCAACAGCGCAATTGTTTGCCCGGGAAGGCGCGCAGATCGCCATCCTTTACAAGGAAGAGCAGGAAGACGCCGAGAACACCCGGCGCCTGGTCGAGCAGGAAGGCGCTCAAGCCATCACCCTTCAGGGCGACGTGGGAGACTGCGCGTTCTGCGTGAATGCGGTAGACAAGGTGGTCGAGCGTTTCGGCAGGCTGGATGTCGTCATTGCGAATGCCGCCGAGCAGCATGCCCGGGAAGACATTGCGGACATCGCAGAGCAACAGCTGCGCCAGACCTTTGAGACCAATGTGTTCGGCCAGTTCTTCATCATCCAGGCAGCCCTGCCGCATCTTGCCGCCGGGTCGGCGATCATCTGCACGACCTCGGTCACCGCCTATCGCGGCCAGGACCTGCTGATCGATTATTCGGCAACCAAGGGCGCGATTGTGGCGCTGGTCCGGGCGCTGGCGCACAAACTCGCGCCGCAGGGCATTCGCGTCAATGGCGTGGCTCCCGGGCCGATCTGGACGCCGCTCATTCCCGCCACGTTCCCGCCCGACAAGGTGGAGAGTTTCGGACGTCACACGCCGCTGGGACGGCCGGGCCAGCCCAATGAGGTGGCGCCGTGCTATCTCTTCCTGGCCTGCGAGGATTCAAGCTATATGAGCGGCCAGGTGCTGCACCCCAATGGCGGTGAGCCGGTGTCAAGCTAGGCGGCGGTTGCCGGGACGCCCGCGTGTTTTTCCAGTCGCAAAATGCGACCGCAATTGGGTGGTCCGCCGCGAAAATATCACAATCTTTGCGGGAACGAGCCATCGGTCACAGCGTTGTCTCAGCATGGCAGGCAACACGGGCAAACACCAGATCGGGAAGCTCAAGAAAGCCGGCCAAAGCAGAACATCCAAAGGAGAAACTCATGTCCACACTCACCAAGGAAAATTCCTCCGTGATCGGCAGCGACAAGGTTGCAGGCACCGAGGTCTATGACCGCTCGGGCCGCCACATCGGCTCCATCGAAAAAGTGATGATCGAGAAGGTCGGCGGCAAGGTGTCCTATGCCGTGTTGAGCTTCGGCGGCTTCTTCGGCATCGGCGACGATCACTACCCGCTGCCCTGGGAAAAGCTGAAATATGACGAGGAACTCGGCGGCTACCGGGTCGATGTCACCAAGGAACAGGTTGAAGGCGCGCCGAAATATGACCGTGGTTCCGACTATGACTGGACCCTGACGGAGCAGGAACGGCTTTACGCCCATTACGGCCAGCCGCCTTATTGGCGCTGATCAGCCAGATGCGCTGATCGGGCAGGTGCGGACGTCGCACAGCCTGGCGGACGTGGCGCAGAATGCCATGCATATGATCGACCGTCGGAACGTCCGGCGGTCGATCTGTTTGTAAGGAGCCGGCCGCTCAGGCCATGGCGTCCTCGCGCTTGGCGATCTTGTGGTTGTCTTCGTTGCTGCCGCGTTTCCAGTAACTGGAGATATAGAGATTGCCGGACTCCAGACCGCGTTCGCCGCGGAAATAATCACGCAATTGCCGCATGGTCGAAAACTCGCACGCGGCCCAGACGGACGGGGTCCCAGCGGACCAGTCCACGTTTCGAACGCGGTCGACCAGCAGATGACTGTCCTGGCCCGGATGCGGATTGACCACCCATTGAATGTCGAAATGCCGGGGCCTGGCGATATCCTGGATGTCGGCCTCGTCCATGACCTCGATCACCGCGGTGCCGATGGCGGTGTCGGGCAGCATCTCGATATTGCCGGAGATGGCGGGAAGCGCGGTCATGTCACCCACCAGCAGGAACCAGTCGGCTTCGGCATGGACCAGCTTGCGCGGTCCGGGTCCCCCGATCTCGATGCTGTCGCCGATCTGCGTGTTCATCGCCCAGAATGTGGCCGGACCGCAGATTTCATGCAGGGCGAAATCCACGTCGATCTCGTCAGCGCGGTGGTTGCGCACGGTGTAGGTGCGCACGACCTCGCGGCCGCTGTCGGCATCGGGCACACGCAGCTTGATATAGGCGCTGGTCTGCTGATCGGGAAAACCGGCCAGTCCGGGACCGCCAAGGGTGACACGCAGCATGTTGGGCGTCACCTGGGTCTTGCCGGTGACATGCAGCGTGCGGGGTTCGGGACGTGCCATGATCTAGCTCCTGATTTTCAACTTTGCGAGCGTCTCTAGCAGATCATGCGGAAAATAACATGACAAAAATACTCACCTATTTAATTCAGCCCGACATTGGGCCGGTCGATGATCTCGCGCAGCGCGAAGCTCGAGTTGATCTTGACCACATGGGGAAGGGCGGAGAGCCAGTCGCGATGGATGCGCTCATAGTCCTCGAGATCCCGCGCGGCCACCCGCAGGATGTAATCATATTCGCCGCTCATCAGATAGCAGACCAGCACATTGGGGCAGAGTTTGACTGCGGATTCGAATTCCGCCAGCGTCTTGGCGAACTGACCCGAGAGCGAGATATGGACGATGGCGATCATCCGGTAGTCGAGCGCCTTGTGCGACAGCCGCGCGTGATAGCCCTTGATGACGCCGGATTTTTCCAGGATGTCGAGCCGACGCGAACAGGCCGATGCTGACAGGCCGACCCGCTCGGCCAGCGCCGCGTTGGAGATCCGGCCCTGTGTTTGTAACACCTTCAGAATCTCGATATCGAGTGCGTCGAGCTGGTTCATGCGCAGGAAATCCGAACAATTGTCGATTTGGCGCAACAATATTCGAATTTTGTGATCCCGACAACCTCACTTTGCAAGGACCTCTCATGGCCGAAATGTTTGACTAGGCCGCATTGAAACCGGATCCGGCGCGCAAGACGCCGATGATCTTTCGGAGGAATATCTCAATGCGTGTAGGCTGCCCCGGGAAATCAAGAACCATGAATATCGCGTCGGTCTGACACCGGGCGCGGTGCGCGAATATGTGGCGCATGGCCATGAAGTGATCATCGAGACCAAGGCGGGCATGGGCATTGGCGCCGATGACGCGGCCTATCAGGCAGCCGGCGCGAAGATCGTCGGCAGCGCCAAGGAAATCTTCGAGCGCGCCGACATGGTGGTCAAGGTCAAGGAGCCGCAGCCGTCCGAATGGGCGCAGCTGCGCGAAGGCCAGCTTCTCTACACCTATCTGCACCTGGCTCCCGATCCCGACCAGACCAAGGGCCTGCTCGCTTCCGGCTGCACGGCGATTGCCTATGAAACGGTAACCGACGACCGCGGCGGCCTGCCGCTTTTGGCGCCAATGTCGGAAGTGGCCGGCCGCCTGGCGATCCAGGCCGGCGCTACTTCGCTGCAGAAGGCCACCGGCGGCCGCGGCATTCTGCTCGGCGGTGTGCCGGGCGTGCTGCCGGCCAAGATCACCGTTATCGGCGGTGGCGTGGTCGGATTGAACGCGGCCAAGATGGCCGTCGGCCTGGGCGCAGATGTCACCATTCTCGACCGCTCGCTGCCGCGGTTGCGCCAGCTTGATGACATTTTCAACGGCCGGGTTCACACCCGCTACTCGACCATCGAGGCGCTGGAAGAGGAAGTCTTCTCCGCCGATATGGTGGTGGGCGCAGTGCTGATTCCCGGTGCCGCGGCGCCCAAGCTTGTCACCCGCGAAATGCTCTCGGGCATGAAGAAAGGCTCGGTCATTGTCGATGTCGCCATTGATCAGGGCGGCTGCTTCGAGACCTCGCACGCCACCACCCACGCCGAGCCGACCTATGAGGTTGACGGCGTGATCCATTATTGCGTCGCCAACATGCCGGGCGCGGTGCCGATCACCTCGGCGCATGCGCTCAACAATGCGACGCTGCATTACGGGCTGATGCTGGCCGACAAGGGCCTGAAGGCCATTGCCGAGGACCGGCATCTGCGCGCCGGTCTCAATGTCCACAAGGGCCGGATCACCAGCCGTCCGGTGGCCGATGCGCTCGGCTATGAGCTTGCCGACATGGACCAGGTGCTCAAGGTCGCCTGATCGGCCAATCGTTCCTCCGGCAGGCTGCCCACAAGCCTGCGCCCGTCCGCACCAGATGGTGCGGGCGGGTCTTTTGTGGTGCGGGTCAGTCCGCCACTGCCTTGCAATGGTAGCAATTGTTGCGCGATGAGCGGATGTGAACGGCCTTGACCCCGGGCGCACCGAGCAGTTGCCTGATGCGGGCCGGGATGGCTTCGCGCCGGATGACGCCGCCGGTGCCATAGACGATGCGCTCGTCGGCGTCGTAGCCGCGCAGGATGTAGTCGGGGCTTTCAAGAAAGGCAGGCAGCTGATCCGGTTCGACCGTTGCGGCCGTGCAGGGCTCGGCGTGGAGAAACACCGGGCCGGTTTCGGCATAGGCGTGGGTGGCGCTGAACGGGCGCCAGGCGGCAACCAGATAGGGCTCGCCCTTGCCGACCAGCCGCATGCAGCAGCGGCAGGGTACGCCTGCACCATCGGAGACCTTGCGTTCCGCCACATTGCCATAGCTGTCGGCGCCGCCGCCGCGCAGATGTTCGGCAGTGGCCATGTCCATCGGTTCAAATCGGATTTGCATGATGTCCTCGCTTGCTCACGTTGAGCTGCGAGTTAGGCCGATGCCGCGCTTGCGCGCCACCCGATTTCAGCCACTGGCGGGCGTTTCGGCCTTCATCAGCGCCAGGATTTCCGCGTCGGCCAGCGGGCGGACGATCGCCTGGTTCTGGCTCACCGGTTCAAAGCCCATCTTCTGATAAAGCGGCAGTGCGGCGGGGTGGTCGAGCGTGTTGGTCGAGACCAGCACGCGCACAGGTGTCGAGGCCCAGGCGGTGGAGACGGCCTGGCCAAGCATCCATTCGCCCAGTCCGCGTCTGCGCACATGGCTCATCAGGCCGAAAAACGACAATTCGACAGTCGCGTCATCGATGTCGCTCAGCTCAAAGAAGCCCGCGGGCGCGCCATCGACGCTGAGCACGAATATGCGGGTGGTCCTGGCGTGGACGATTTTCGACAGATGCTCGTCGCTCATCCGCAGGCGGTTGACCCAGTGCCATTCCCGGCCAACCTGCCATTGCAGGTAGCGGTAGAAATGCAGCGGAATGTCGGTGGCCTTCATCAGCGTTGCATGAAGATTGACCGGCAGTGGCGTGATCGCACGCGGACGCCGGGTCATCTGCAGATGGGTGACGGTTGCCTTGAGCGATTTCGGTTTGGCGGGTCTTGCCATCTCAAGCCTCTCCGGTGACGATCACGGTGTCGTCGCGGCCGCCCCATTCCGACCAGGAGCCGTCATAGAGCGTGTTGTCGCGATGGCCGAGTGACTGCAGCGCCAGCGTGATGACGGCGGCGGTGACGCCTGATCCGCAGGTGGTCACGACCGGCTTTTGCAGATCCAGTCCGGATGATTCAAGAACCATGCGCAACTCGCGGAGGGGTTTGAGTTTTCCGCCCTTTGAGAGCGTGTTGAACGGAACATTGCGGGCGCCGGGCATATGGCCCGAGCGCATGCCCTTGCGCGGCTCGGCCTCGACGCCGGTGAAGCGGCCGGGACCGCGGGCATCGGCGATCTGGGCTGCCCCGGTTTCGACAATCGTCCGCATCTCGTCAAGGCCGGAAACGGCGCGGGCGTTGAGGCTTGCGGTAAAGCTGGCAGGTTCGGGTGCGGCAGGCTGACCGGTTTCCACCGGAAGTCCCTGTGTCTTCCAGGCGTCGAAACCGCCGTCGAGCACATAGGCCTTGCCGGCGCCGAAGATGCGCAGCAGCCACCAGACCCGCGGTGCGGTGAACATGCCGGGGCCGTCATAGACCACGATCGTGTCGGTTTCCGACAGGCCAAGCGCACCGGCTGCGCGGGCGAAATCGTCTGAACCGGCAATGGTGTGCGGCAGGTCCGATTTAGGGTCAACGATGCTGTCCTGATTGAAGAACACGGCGCCGGGGATGCGGCTTTCGGCATATTCGGCGCTGCCGTCGCGGTTTTGCGCCGGCAGATACCACGACGCGTCGACGATCTTGAGGTCAGGCTGGCCGAGCCGCTGTTGAAGCCAGTCGAATGAAACCACAAACGGGCTCTGGTCGGGCGGGACGGTCATGATGGTGTCCTTAGAATCAGGGGCAGGGCGACAAGCCAGCTTTGGCCGCAACGCAATTTAAGCGATGGGTGCGGCCTACGGCAATGAGAGATTGCCGGTTCTTGCCTGCAAACGGATTGCCGTGGCAATCCATTCGGGCTTTTGCGCGATTCTAATACAGTGATGAAGGCTGATAGGTCTCGGCGTCATCAAACAGGATCGAGATGGACTCCGAGCCGGCCTCTTCGACCGTCTCGTCCTCATCGTCGGTCTCTTCCGTTTCCAGCAGGAGCAGCGCTGTCTCGGATCTCGTCGAGGGCTTCCGTCTGGTTGGCGGAACCGCCGGATGCACCACTTTTTTGCGGGCCACTGCCCGGAGGCGGCGGTGGCGGCCGGTTGGGACGGGTCTCGTCGGTCTTTGCAGACTGTTCCGTGGCCAGAAATGCGCTGACGCGGTCCGAGGTCGTGTTGGTGCGGCTCGACGTAGCCTCTACCTGGCTGGTGGAGCGCGCAGCGTCGGATTTGGATGCAGTCGATTTCGTGTCGTTGGTCGCAGCCGGAGCCGACGGCGTCATGCTGGGCACCAAAGCGGAGACCGTGTAGGAATTGCCCTGTATGGATGGCATGAACTGGCCTCGCGGTGATTGGCTGCCCGAAACACGACGGCTTCAAGCAGATGACGCTGACCGGCAGGCACAACTTGCTCTGACGGCGCACTCTCACCGTTAGACCCACCCTGTTAACGAATCCTCAATCCATTCCCTAAGATTGGCCGGATCGGCACGATTAGCGCCCTGGTGCCGGGATTATCTGTGCCGGCGCCGCCATTCAGGCCGGCGCCGGGCCGAAGCGGATGCGGAAGCGGCGGTTTTCCTTGCCTTTTTTCTCGATCTTGCCGATGTGGATTTCACCCACCTCGGCGGTTTCGCCGACATGGGTGCCGCCGCAGGGCTGGCTGTCGATGACGGATTCCTCGCCGATGCAGACAAGCCTGATGTCGCCCTGGCCGCGGGGCGGACGGACATTCTTGGATTTGATCAGATCCGGATTGGCTTCCAGATCGGCTTCCGAAATCCAGCGGTTGAAGATCGGATGATTGGCCTTAACCAGTTCCATCAGCCTGGCCGTGACCTCGGCCTTGTCGATGGTCTCGGTCATGTCGAAATCTATGCGGCTGTCGGTCTCGCTTACCGCAGCGCCGGTGATCGGATAGGGGCAGACCACCGAGAGCAGATGGCAGGCGGTGTGCATGCGCATCAGATTGTAGCGCCGGTCCCAGTCGATATGCAGCACAAGTTTCTCGCCAATATCGGGCGTAGCCTGGCCGGGGGCCGGAACGTGGATGATCTCGGCCTTGGTGTCGCCGGTGACGGTGCCGGCGATGATGATCTTGTCGCCGTTCTCGCGTTCGAAGAAGCCGGTGTCGCCGGGCTGGCCGCCGGAGGTGGCGTAAAAACAGGTCTGGTCGAGCACGATGCCGCCATCCTCGCGCACGCCGGTCACGTTCGCCTCAACCGTCGAGAGATAGGCGTCTTCGAGAAAAAGGGATGTCATGGCTGCCTATTCGTTCACATAGGGGACGGAAATGTCGCTGGTGCGCGTCAGCCATTCGGGCACCGGCAGGTCCTTGGACGCCAGGAACTCGGCGTTGAACAGCTTGGACTGGTAGCGGTTGCCGTAGTCGCACAGGATGGTGACGATGGTGTGGCCCGGACCCATCTCGCGCGCCATGCGGATGGCGCCGGCGACATTGATGCCCGAGGAGCCGCCAAGGCAGAGGCCTTCGTGCTCCAGCAGGTCGAAGACCAGCGGAATGGCTTCGGCGTCGGGAATGTTGAACGACATGTCGGGTGTGAACCCTTCCAGGTTCGCGGTGATGCGTCCCTGGCCGATGCCCTCGGTGATCGAGCCGCCGGAGGATTTCATCTCGCCGGTGGTGTAGAAACTGTGCAGGGCCGCGCCATCGGGATCGGCAAGGCCGATCTTGACCGAGCCGGACACGCTGCGCAGGCCTTCGGCAACGCCGGCGAGTGTGCCGCCGGAGCCGACCGCGCAGATGAAGCCGTCGACCTTGCCGCCGGTGTCGCGCCAGATTTCAGGCGCGGTGGTTTTCACATGCGCCTGGCGGTTGGCGACATTGTCGAACTGGTTGGCCCAGATGGCGCCATTGGGATCGGATTTGGCGATCTGCTCGGCCAGCCTGCCCGACAGCCGGACGTAATTGTTGGGGTTGCGGTAGGGCGCTGCCGGAACTTCGACCAGTTCGGCGCCCATCAGGCGCAGCGCATTCTTCTTTTCCTGGCTCTGGGTTTCCGGGATGACGATGACGGTCTTGTAGCCCAGCGCGCGGGCGACGAGCGCAAGCCCGATGCCGGTATTGCCGGCAGTGCCTTCTACAATCGTGCCGCCGGGGCGTAACAGGCCTTTTGATTCGGCATCGCGGATGATTTCCAGCGCCGCGCGGTCCTTGACCGACTGGCCCGGATTGAGAAACTCGGCCTTGCCTAGAATGGTGCAGCCGGTGGCTTCCGACGCGGCCTTGAGGCGAATGAGCGGAGTGTTGCCGATGGCGTCGAGAACGGAGTCGAGGGCTGGCATGGAATTTCCTGTGTTGGCTGCGAGAGCACGCTGGTTCAGACTAGGCAGCCAGTTCTGGCTTCTCAAGGGGGCGGATGCAAGAAAACACCTGTTGCCGATCGTGCCATAAGCGGGAATATTTGCCTTGGAACGGCAAAAATGAGAAATGCCATGGACCGGTGATCCGGTTTGCGCCGCACAGCGTAACACGTGGCACAAGGACAAGACACAGCAGACGGCCGCCGCTTCAAGCGGCGTTAACGTTGAGACCAGGGAAAGCTGCCGACGCATGGTGCGTGAACATATTGATACGATCGACGCGCTGCTGGCGCGCTACGTTGCGGGAACGCTTCCGACACCGGCGCGGGTGCTGGTCGAGGCACATCTGCAGCTCAAGCCGAAAAACCTGATCAAGGTGCGCAATCTGGAGGCGATGGCCGGGCTGGAACTTATGGCGCTCGAGCCGGATCCGCTTGATGACCGCGCGGCCATGCTGGCGGCGGTGCTGGGATCGGCTGTGCCTGACAGCGTTGCACCGGTGTTGGCTGATGAAACCCGTGTGTTCCCGAAGGCGCTTTATGATTTTGTCGGCTTTGATGCCGGCGATGTGCCGTGGCGGACAAAGCTGCCGGGCTTCAAGGAATATGATCTCGGCGATATCGAGGGATGCCACGTTAATCTGTTCTGGATCAAGCCGGGCCGCACAGTGCCGGCCCACACCCATGAGGGCAGTGAGTTGTCGCTGGTGCTGGAAGGTGCCTTCAGCGACGGGCGCGGGCATTATGCGCGGGGCGATATTTCCGTCGCCGACGATTCCGTCGATCACCGGCCGCATGCCGATACTGGCGGGCCCTGCATCGGATTCGCGGTGGTGGATGCACCGCTGAAGCTGACCGGTTCCTTCCGCCAGCTGATCGGCGACATCATCGGCTGACCAGCGATAATTCCCCCGGTTTTTGAACCAAAGGGCCGTTTGGAACGTAGTCAGTTCCGGACGGCTTTTTTAATGGAGACACGCATGAGCAGCTATACCGCCACGCCTTCGGACGGATCAGCCTGGGTGACCGGTGCCTCGAGCGGCATCGGCAGGGACCTGGCGCTCAAACTGGCGCGTGAGGGCTACACGGTCTACGCCACCGCGCGCAGTGAAGACGCGCTGCAAGAGCTGGCCCGGGAGTCGGGCACGCTCAAGGGCGAGATCCGCGCCGCACCCGGCGATGTGACCGATGAGCAGGCGATGGCGGAGCTTGCCGGCCTGATCGACGCGGTCGGCAATGGCCTGGCACTTGCCGTGTTCAATGCCGGGGTCTACCTGCCGGTGCATGGCGAGACGCTCAAGGTGGCTGATTTCGACAAGAGTTTTGCGGTCAATCTGTCGGGCGTGGTCAATGGGCTGGTGCCAGCGGTGGCAAGGATGAAGGTGCGCGGGCGTGGCCAGATCGCGATTGTGTCCTCGGTCACCGGCTATGGCGGCATGCCGACAAGTGCGGCCTATGGCGCGACCAAGGCGGCGCTGATCAATATGGCCGAGAGCCTGAAATTCGATCTCGACAAGTTCGGGGTACGGATACAGGTGATCAATCCCGGCTTTGTCGACACCCCGGCAACGGCCGACAATGCCTTCGAGATGCCGGCCTTGCTGCAGCCCGAGGAGGCCGCGCGCCGGATCGCCGAGGGGCTGAAATCAACCTCTTTTGAAATCACATTCCCGCGCCGGTTTACCTATGTGCTCAAGGCGCTGCAGTTTCTGCCCTATCCGGCCTATTTCGCGCTGATGAATGCGGCGACGGGGTGGAAGAAGCGGCCGCTCGAGACTGAGTAAGGCTGGTCTTCAGCCAGCCTCTATCTGGCCCCGAAGCGATTTTTGCGCGGCTTCGTCGAGCGGGAAATTCCACATGATGGCGATGCTGACGAGCTTTGCGGCAATCGGAACCCAGGCATAGGCGATTGCCAGCGCCGTCAGGCCAGCGCCCGTTTCGCTGCTTGAGGCCGGATCAAAGCCGAACCCGGCCAGAACCGGAAACACGATGCCGACGCCGCCGGCGAGCGAGAGTTTGGTGGCAAGGCTCCAGGCGGCGAAATAGGTTCCCGAGCGCTGCTCGCCCGAGGCTGCGGTGTCGACATCGATGACATCGGCCTGAATGGCGGGCGGAAGTGCCAGATCAAAGCCCAGCAACAGACCGGTGATGGCGCAGATGGCGGCGAAGGCGATCAGGCTGCCTTCGGGCAACACGGGTGCGGGCGCAAAGGCCAGGCAGGCAGCCAGCATGCCGTAGCACCAGGCCCGGTGCTTGCCGACCCGACGCGCTGCCCAGGTGGCAAGCGGCACACCGGCGATGGCGCAGAGAAAATAGAAAAACAGCAAGGGGCCGCGGGCATCGGGCAGGCCGAGCCGGGCCGAGACGAAATACAAAAACAGCGTCGCCGGTATGCCATTGGCCAGGCCGTTGAGAAAGAAGGCTGCGATCAGCCGGAGAAATGGCCGGTTGCGGGCAAGGTGGGCGAGGCCCGATTTCAGATTGACCCGGCTGCGCGAATGTTCCGCCGGTTCGGGCGTGAAGATAATCGCCACAGTGCCAAACAGTGGCAAGGCAATCAGAATGACCAGCGCGAGAGCTGCCAGTCCATGCACGCCGGTGGCCCGATCAAAGCCGATGGCAAAGGGCAGGGCGATGGCGATCAGGGTACCGACCAGCGTCAGGCCTTCGCGCCAGCCGGTGACCCGCGAGCGGCCGTGGTAATCGGTTGCCAGTTCCGCGCCCCAGGCCGAAAACGGGATCAGCGCCGCGGTATAGCCAAGCGACAGCATCAGGCCCCAGCCGACCAGCCAGGCCGTTGTCACACCAACTGGTGGCCAGAACAGCATGAAGGCCGAGATCGCCGTCAGCGGCAGGCTGAGGGCAAACAACGAGCGGCGGCGGCCGAAGCGGGGCCGGAAGCGGTCGGCGGCCCAACCGATCAGCGGATCATTGACGGCATCGAAGATCCGGACAAGCAGCAGCGCGAAGCCAACGGAGGCGAGCGAGAGCCCGAGGGTTTCGGTGTAAAAAGTAGGAACCAGCACATAGAGCGGCAGGGTGAGGGCCGCCAGCGGGATGGCCGGCAGCGCATAGGCGATGATTTTTGGCAGGGCGATGGGCTGCCGCGCAGACGCAGGGGTGGAGGCTGTGGCCAATGCTTCATCCAAATGATGGCCGGAGCCTTGCGGTCAGGACCGGTGACGGTTTCAACTGTGATGGTGTTTACGAACCTATGGCGCAAATGGTTCACCCGCCGCAGCTTTGCTGCGGAGGCGGACCGGTCAGCGCTCCCGGCTGATCAGCTGTAGACGACCTGGCGAACATTGATGTGGCCGAAGCGGAAGCCTGCCTCGCAATAATAGAGATAGAACTCCCACAGCCGCTTGAAGCGGATGTCGAACCCCATCGGCTGGATGTCCTCCCAGGCGTCCCAGAAGCGTTGCCGCCATTCGGCCAGCGTGCGGCCGTAATCGGGACCGAAGGCGCGGTGGCCGACCTGCCGGAGCCCCGCGGCCTCGCCGAGCGAGACCAGGTGATTTTCCGTCGGCAACATGCCGCCGGGAAAGACGTAACGCTGGATGAAGTCCGGATTGGAGCGGTAGGCCTTGTAGGCCGACGGCGCGATGGTGATGATCTGCAGTCCGGCCTTGCCGCCGGGCTTGAGGCATTGCCGCACCTTGTTGAAATAGACCGGCCAGTATTTCTCGCCGACCGCTTCGAACATCTCGATGGAGACAACGCGGTCATACTGGCCGGTTTCGTCGCGGTAGTCCTGGAAGCGGAACTCGACCTTGTCGGACAGTCCGGCCTTTTCGATGCGCTGGCGGGCGAATGCCAGCTGCTCGTTGGAAATGGTCAGTCCGGTGACGCGGCAGCCGATTTCGCGCGCCGCATATTCAGCAAAACCGCCCCAGCCGCAGCCGATCTCGAGCACATGATCGCCGGGCTTGATGCCGGCAGCCTGGGCCAGCGCCCGGTATTTGGCGGTCTGCGCACTGGCCAGATCATTGGCGCCGTCGGCGTAGAGCGCCGAGGAATAGGTCATCGTCTCGTCAAGCCATTTTGAATAGAAGGCATTGCCGAGATCGTAATGGGCGGAGATGTTCTTCCTGGCTTGGCTGCGCGAGTTCGACCTCAGCCAGTGGCGGATCAGCTCGACCACGCGGGCAATGCCGCGGGCGCCGCCCGCGAGCTTGTCGCCAAGCTCCATGTTGACCAGGAACAATTCTAGGAAAACGGTGACATCGGGGCTTTCCCAGTCGCCGTCCATATAGGATTCGGCCACACCTATGGTGCCGCCGGTCAAAGCCCGGTGCGCCAGATTCCAGTTGTGCAGGATCAGGGTCGCCTCGGGGCCTTCCGAATGGCCTTCGACGCGAACGGTTCGACCATCCGGCATCCGGATCGACAATTTGCCATGGCCCATGTGCAAAAGGCCGCGCAGCATCATCTTGGCCTTGGCAGGCAATCCGCGCAGATAGGCCGAAATATTGTCGGCCGACAGCCGCTCAGGGGCGTTTTGCTGATTCCAGGTGGCTTCAGTCTTCATACGCGCAGCCTCCTCCGTCTCGCCATTTGTCGGTGCGCCGCGGCGTTGCCACCTGACGATCGAACTTTCCCTGATCGCGAAAGCTCGCAGTTGGGGGCGGCGCCGGACGCGGCACTAGACGCATCCCCTTGAGCCACAATTTCAGCGCTTCATAGTGGATGCCGCCGACAATCTTCCACGTCAGAAGCGGAATCTGCAAGAGGCAAGCCGAAATTGATACCGTACCCAGTGGCTTGCGGGCGCCGCTATAGGTCGCCGCAAGCAAGGGGCCGGACTGATCCGTTTCCAGAATGCGCCAGCGCAGATGCTCTCCGGGGACGCTCATGCGGAAATGGTAGTGCATGTCCATTTCGATGAAGGGGGAGACATAGAAGAGCTTGGACCGGCTCTGGCGGATGCCGGCTGCGGTGATTTCGCCGGGTTCAATTTTGCAGACATAGGTGTGGCTTTCGCCGAAGGTGTTGCGGACCTGGTAGACGAGCGCCAGAAGCTTCTCGTTGCCATCATAGGCATAATAGACCGACAGCGGATTGAAGACCTGACCGAAGACGCGGGGATAGCAGGCCAGTTCGATCCGTGCCGCGCGCTGGTCGAGGCCAGCTTCTTTGAGCAGTGCATCGATATGGGCGCGCAGCGACGTTTTTGTCGTGCCGCGCAGATGATCGGCCTCGTGAAACGACATGAGATTGCCGCGGTTCACCGAAAACAGCGGCGACAGCCGGTTGGCTTCCTCGAGCCGGTCAAGATCGAGCAGCAGCGAATAGACCTTGTAGGCAAAACGGTGACCGACGGGTTTCATGCGCTGGTGCATGACTTCGCCGACATAAAGACATGCAGGCGCCCTTGTGTCGGTATCGATCTGCACCGGGTGTTTGAGCGGGGCGGTCACGCTCAGGCAGCCAGGGCCGTCTGCGCGGCAGGAGCGGCGCGCCAGGGCACCGTGGCGCCGAGAGCTTCGGCGGCGGCAATCCCTGAGCTCAGGCCGTCCTCATGGAAGCCGTAACCGGTCCAGGCGCCTGCGAAATAGGTGTTGTTGTCGCCCTGGATCGCCTTCAGCCGGATCTGGACCTCCATGGCATCAGCGCCGAACTGCGGATGGTCGAAGCTGTAGTCACCAAAGACCAGGTCCGGCCGCGGCTCGCGGTCGGGATTGAGGGTGACAAACAGCGGTTTTGCCGGATCAATGCCCTGCAGCCGGTTCATCCAGTAGGAGACCGCGACATTGGCGTCGCTGCGCTGATCCGACGAGCGCAGATAATTCCACGAGGCCCAGACCTTCTTGCGCTTCGGCATCAGCCGCTCGTCGCGGTGTAGCACCACGCGATTGGGGCCATAGGGGATGGCGCCGAGGATGTCGCGTTCCTGTGGTGTCGGGCGGTCGAGGATGCGCAAGGCCTGGTCGGTATGGCAGGCAAAAATCACCCGGTCGAAGGTTTCGGTGTGGCCGGTGGTGTCGAGAATGTTGACGCTGTTGGCGGCGCGGCGCACGGAGACGACGCCGGTGTCGAGCCGGACCCGGTCGCCAAGAGGGCTGAGCAGTTTGGTGAGGTAATTGCGGCTGCCGCCGGTCACCGTGCGCCAGGTCGGGCGCTCGGCATAGATCAGCCGGTGATTCTCAAAGAAATTGACGAAATAGGTCGCCGGAAATTCCAGCATCCGCTTTGCCGGCGTCGACCAGATCGCTGCGGCGATCGGCACCAGATAATTGTTCATGAAGCCCGGAGAAAAACCGCGCCAGTTGAGATAGTCGCCAATCGAGCGCGCCATAAGATGGCCGTCGGCACGGTCCTGAAGACAGATCTTGTTGAACCGGAGGATCTCGCGCAGCATCAGCAGGAAGGAGGGGCGCAGCAGGTTGCGTTTTTGCGCAAACAGGGTCGACAGGGTGTCGCCACCCCATTCCAGCTTGCCGTGATCGAGCGACAGCGCAAAGCTCATGTCGCTATCATGGGTGTTCACGCCCAGATGGGCAAACAGGGCGGTGAGATTGGGGTAATTGAGCTCGTTGTAGACGATGAAGCCGGTGTCGACCGAAATTGCCGCGCCGTCATAGTCGATATCCACGGTGGCGGTATGGCCGCCGGCACGCTTGTTTGCCTCATAGACGGTGACATCATGCAGGCCGTGCAGCGCCCAGGCCGCGGAGGCACCTGAAATGCCCGAGCCGATGACAGCAATTTTCATGCGCGCCGGACCGGCCTTGACAGTGTGTGGGGGCAAATGAAGGGTCATGCGGCATCCTTGATGCTTTTATAGGAAGCGAGCGCACGCTGGCGCGCTGCCTGATGGTCGACAATGGGACGTGGATAGGTTTCGCCGAGGCGGATACCGGCTGAAAGCAATACGTCTTCCGGCGCCGTCCAGGGCTTGTGGATGAACTTGTCGGGCAATCCAGCCAGTTCGGGGACGAATTCGCGCACATAGCTGCCGTCGCCGTCGAATTTGTCGCCCTGAAGAATCGGGTTGAAGATCCGGTAATAGGGCGAAGCATCAGCACCTGAACCGGCCACCCATTGCCAGCTTGCGGCATTGGAGGCGGGATCGGCGTCGACGAGCGTGTCCCAGAACCAGGCTTCGCCCTCGCGCCAGTCGATCATCAGATGCTTGATCAGGAAGGAGGAGACGATCATCCGGACACGGTTGTGCATCCAGCCGGTCTGCCAGAGCTGGCGCATGCCGGCATCGACCACCGGATAACCGGTCATCCCTTTTTGCCAGGCCGATACCGCATCGGCATCGGCGACCCACGGGAATGCGTCGAATTTGGAATTGTGATTGGTGTCGGGCAGGCCGGGATTGTTGACCAGCAGGTGCCAGGAGAACTCGCGCCAGGCGATTTCCTTGCGAAACCGCGAGCGGTCTTCATTGGAAGCGTCATTGTCGGTCTGGCTCAGGGCGTCAAAGATCTGCGCCGGGGTGATCTCGCCGGTGGCAAGATGGGCCGAAAGGCCGGACGTTGCAGCCTTGCCGGGAATGTCGCGGCGTTCGGCATAGCCGCGCAGCCGGTTTTCCAAGAATTCCGACAACCGGTCGTGGGCGCCGTCCTCGCCGGGTGTCCAGGCCTTGGCAATGCCGCCCGACCAATCTGGCCCGGTCGGCAGCAATTGCCAGTCGTCAAGCGATTCGGACGCAAGGTCGGTCGCGCCGTCAAAGGCGGCAAGAGATCCCGGCGCGGGGAGCGGCATCGGCGGACTGGTCTCAAGATCTGATTCAAGCGCCCGCCAGAAGGGACTGTAAACCTTGTAATAAGTGCCGCCACCGGTCCGAAGCCGGGTCGGCTCGTGCAGGAGCTGTCCGGCAAAGCTGTCGGCATCAATGTGCAGGGAGTGCAGATGGTTTTTCAGATCCGCATCGGTGGACTGATGCGCCGGATCATAGCGCCGGTTCCAGTAGACCGCGGATGCGCCGGTGGCCCGGACCAGCTCGGGAATCACCTCGGTGGGATCGCCGCTGATCAGGTGCAGCGGCGCACCGAGCCGCTCGAGTTTTTCGCTCAGGCCGGCAAGCGAGTGATGCAGCCACCAGCGCCGCGCCGCGCCGAGTGGCCGGGCAGGGCCGTCGGCCTCGCGGATGAACAGCGGAATGACGGCTGCGTGGCGGCTTGCCGCAACCAGCGCGGCATTGTCGTGGATCCGCAAATCATTGCGGAACCAGACAATGGCCGTCTTCGTCAATATGTCTGTCTCGTGTTCCATCTTGAATTCTGATTTCCGATTGGGCGAACATCGCCGAGCCTGCATGAACCTGTCTTACGGCCCAAGCGGAAAATCGGATCATAGCTTTTGCGAAAGACCGCTGATTTTTCACGAGGTTGCGGCTTGCGGCGCGAGATCAAAAAAAACCGCAACCCGAAAAGGGCGCGGTTTTTGGAAATTTGGCTCCCCGGGCCGGATTCGAACCAGCGACCGATCGATTAACAGTCGATTGCTCTACCACTGAGCTACCGGGGATCACTGCTTGAAGCAGCGTGTGGGGCCTATAACAAATGCCTCTCTGATTTGCCAAGCTGTTTTTCAAGAAAAAGCGACTATCTTGTTCTCAGGCGTCCGAAATCCCATCTCTCGGGGTATGGAACACGCATCGCAATCGCTTCGAACGGGCCCGGTCAGCAAAATGACGAAACGCTTCTTCCAGTTCAACGCCGCCCGTGGCGACGTCCGCATCGGCGGCAGGAATTTCCGGCTGCCGCGCCATCCGCGGATGCGCATCGCGCTCGGCACCGGCCTTGTTGCAGGCGGAACGCTGGGATTCCTGCCGATCCTCGGGTTCTGGATGATTCCGCTCGGGCTGCTGGTGCTGTCGCAGGATCTGCCCGCTGTGCGGCGCTGGCGCAGGCAGTTCGTGGTGCGCACCGAACGCCGCCGGGGGAAGAACGCGGCCAGCACGGTAACCAAGACTACTGAAAGCAATGAATCTGGTGATTGAATTGGAGGCCTCGCCCGGAATCGAACCGGGGTGCAAGGATTTGCAGTCCTCTGCGTAACCACTCCGCCACGAGGCCTCTGGCCGATCAATGACCGGACGGCTGGCAAATAGACGGAGAATCACACCGGCGCAAGAGGCATCTTGGCGGCAAGGCCCGCTTTCTGCTGTCGTGGGCCGGTTGAAAACAGTGAATTCGGTCCGCCCCGGCATGGTTCAGCTTGAAACTCCCGGTACGGCGCTTTAATGAAAGCCCAGACGAGATGCACCGGAGAGACCAAATGGGCACCGACTATCAAGACGCGCGCCAGAAGATGGTGGATAACCAGATCCGCACAACCGACGTCACATCGCATTCGGTGTTGAAAGCGTTTCTGACGGTTGCGCGCGAGGATTTCCTTCCCACGCCGCTCAAGCCGCTGGCCTATATCGATAGCGACCTGCAGATCTCGTCCGGCGGCGAAGACGGCGTTCCCCGTTTCGTCATGGAGCCTTCGCCGCTGGCCAAGATGCTGCAGCTGGCGCAGATCAACCGCGATCACGTGGTGCTTCAGATCGGGTCCGGCGTCGGCTACTCGGCGGCGTTGCTGTCGCTGCTGGCGGGCTCGGTGGTTGCGGTCGAGTGCGATCCGGTGCTGGCCGAGGCCTCGAGCGCCAAGCTCAGCGACACCGGCTATGACAATGTGGCCGTGGTCACCGGTGATCTGGAAAAGGGCTATCCCAGCGAGGGACCCTATGACCGGATCTTCTTCAATGGCGCTGTCGAGACAATCCCCGAAACGCTGTTCGAGCAATTACGCGAGGGCGGCAGACTGGTCGCGGCCATTGGCACCGGGCTTTCGGCAGAGGCCTATGTCTTCGTCAAGGATGGCGGCGTTGTTTCGGGCCGGCCCGCATTCAACATATCCGTCAAGCCGTTGCCGGGTTTTCGCAAGGCGGCAGAATTCGTTTTCTAAACCTGTTCGGGGAAGCTGCGGAGTCATGCTGCCAATTGTCGCGCTGTTGCGCGACGGCAACGTGGCCGGGATTATTGGCCAATGCCGGACTTGTGTGATTGCGTCAGGCGGCGCTAGCCATCATATGTTATATCTACACCATGATCGTGTCCTGCGCAGTCTTGGACATTGGTTCCGCGCATGTTGGAGTATCTATTCGTGTCGTTTGTCAAAAATTCGATTGCCTGCCTCGCCCTGATTTCGGCGTCAGTCCTGGCTGCCCAGCCCGTTTCCGCGGAATCGCTCTACCAGGCGATGGCCAAGGCCTACGAGAACAATCCGGATCTGAATGCGGCCCGCGCGGGATTGCGCGCGACCGACGAAGGGGTGGCGCTCGCGAAATCGGGCTACCGTCCGACCATTGCGGCGGAAGCGGTCGCCACGTCGACGAACACAAGCGGGTTTACCACCAATTCCTCCAGCATCGGCGTGTCGATCAACCAGTCGCTGTTTGACGGATTTCAGACGCGCAACAATGTGCGTGCCGCCGAGGCCCAGGTCTTTGCCGGCCGGGAAAACCTGCGCGGCACGGAAATCGACATCCTCCTCGCCACCGTCGAGGCCTATGCCAATGTCAACCGCGACAACCAGATCGTGGCCTATCGTCAGCAGAACATCGCCTTCCTGCAGGAACAGTTTTCCGCAGCCAAGGCGCGGTTTGATGTCGGCGAAAGCACGCGGACCGATGTCAGCCTGTCCGAGGCAGAGCTTGCCGGCGCCCGCGCCAGCCTGACCGCCGCCATTGCCCAGGCCAAGTCCAGTGCCGCGGTCTACGCCCAGATCGTCGGCACGGTTCCCAAGAGCCTGCAGTCGGTTTCGCTGCCGCGCAAGCTGCTTCCGGGCACTCTGGACCGGGCGGTTGCACAGGGCACAACCGAACATCCAACGGTGCTGGCCGCCCTTTTCGGCGTCGATGCGGCCGGTTTCAACGTCAAGTCCAAGGAAGGCACATTTCTGCCCGGCGTCAGCGTCAGCGGCTTGGTTGCCGAAGGTGACGGCGGCGTCAGCACCGCGCAGGTGCAGGCAAAAGTGACCATTCCGCTCTACCAGGGCGGTGCGGCCTCCGCGACCGTCCGGCAGGCCAAGGAGCAGCTCGGCCAGCAACGCATTCTGGTGGACCGGGCCCGCCGCGCCATTGAGCAGTCGGTGGTCTCGTCCTGGACCCAGATGGAAGCCGCACTCGCGACGATTGAAGCCAACAAGGCGCAGCTCGCCGCATCCAACCTGGCTTTGAACGGCGTGGTCGAGGAACGCCGCGTCGGACAGCGCACCACGCTCGACGTGCTCAATGCGCAGCAGACCGTGCTCAACGCCAAGGAAGCCATTTCGCAGTCGGAACGCAACGCCATCGTCGCCGCCTATTCGGTGCTGGCATCCACCGGCAAGCTGACCATCGACCGGTTGGGCCTGCAGGTGGCCAATTACAAGCCCGAGATTCACTACGAAGCGACAAAGGACCGCTGGTTCGGCCTTCGCACGGTCGACGGACGCTGAACCGGCAGCTTCCGGTTCCTGACCGAAACAGATTGCAGGGCGGGATTTCCCGCCCTTTTTCATGGGCCCGCCGCTCACACGGCCTGTCTGCCCGCACCGGCGCCTCTTGCGCGGGTTGGCGTGGCGGGGCCGGCGCCGCCGCCGCCGCCTGCCGCGGCAATGTGAATTCCTGTGCATGAAGACGCAGACTTGCCACGGCGTGATTCTCATGTCGTCGGCAATGCCGTAGACTGATCAGGTGATTCGCCGGTTCGCAAGAGCCAGGTGACGAGAGTAATGGAGCGTAATCATGGGTCAGGCAGGCGCACAGCGCGAACCGTCAATGGAAGAAATTCTGGCTTCCATCCGAAGGATCATTGAAAACAATGAGCCCGAGGAAGGCGAGACCCCGACCGCATTCGATAAGATGGACAGGTTCGACCGGGCCGGAACTTCCGATGAAACGGCCGACCAGGAGTCCGAGGACGACCATGCGCCCGAGCAGATGATGGACGATGCAGAGACTGCGGACGCCGGGGATGTGGAAGCCGCGCGGGCACCGGCCGCCGCGCCGGTATCGCTGGCTGAAGTTGCGACCCATGCTCGTCTTGTCGCCCAGACACCGAAGATGGTGGAACCGGCCAGCCAGGCCATCGATCGCGTCGAAAGTGACGCCGGCGCCGAATTTTTTGCCGATATGGACGACGCCGCAGCGGAAGAGCTTCGCGACGCGCTGACCTCCGACGAGCCGGTGGAAGCGCCGGTGTTGCGCATGATGGTAACTCCTGAAACCCGGCAGGAACGGCCCGAAGCGGCGGTTGCTGCGGAAGCGGCGCGCCCCGAGCCGGAATCCGCGAAAACCGCCCAACCCGAACCTGCTCCGGCGCAACCCAAACCGGTTGCTGCTGCGCGGCCGTCCGAGAGCACCGGTCAGCTGGTCTCGCTGCACACCGGAGAAAAGGTGGCTGCCGCCTTTGACGAGCTCGGTGCCGCCATCGCTGCAGGGCAACGCCGGTCCTTTGACGAGATTGCCGAGGAAATGCTCAAGCCGATGCTGACGCAATGGCTTGACGACAACCTGCCGACGCTGGTCGAACGGCTGGTGCGGGAAGAAATCGAGCGGGTGTCGCGCGGAAACCGCTGACGCCAGGCTGTTCCTGACAATCAACTTTTAAAAGCCTCGGCCCCGCGGGGCCTGTGGCGCGGCGACAGCGGCGTCCGATCCCGCCTTGCTGGCTGAGCCGGGGGGCGAAGCTGTCGGGCTGCACGCGATATCGCGGTCAGGATGACGTCAGGCCGCAGTGCGGTTCAGTTGACTTCACACCCCCGTTCCGGTTTATCACTGACCAGTCCCTTCAGATGCAAACGGTTCCCCGATTATGCTCGAAAAAACCTATGACGCCGCCGCCATAGAACCCAAAATCGCGACACGCTGGGCGGATGCAAATGCATTTGCAGCCGGCGCCGGCGCCAAGCCCGGCGCGGAACCGTTCTGCATCGTGATTCCGCCGCCGAACGTGACCGGCTCGCTGCATATGGGGCACGCGCTCAACAACACGCTCCAGGACATCATGGTGCGGTTTCAGCGCATGCGCGGCCGCGATGTGTTGTGGCAGCCGGGCATGGACCATGCCGGCATCGCCACCCAGATGGTGGTCGAGCGGCAACTGGCCGAGCGCCAGGAGCCCAACCGGCATGAGATCGGCCGCGAGGCCTTTGTCGAGCGGATCTGGAACTGGAAGGATGAATCCGGCGGAATCATTTTCAACCAGCTCAAGCGGCTCGGTGCATCGTGCGACTGGTCGCGCGAACGCTTCACCATGGACGAGGGGCTGTCGCGCGCCGTGCTGGAGGTCTTTGTCAGCCTCTACAAGGAAGGTCTGATCTACAAGGACAAGCGGCTGGTCAACTGGGACCCGAAGCTGCTGACGGCCATTTCGGACCTGGAAGTCGAGCAGATCGAGATCCAGGGCAATCTGTGGCATTTCCGCTATCCGCTGGCCGATGGTGCCACCTATGAGTTTCCGGTGTCCTTTGACGAGGATACAGAGGCCTACAGCTATGAAACCCGCGATTACATCATCGTCGCCACCACGCGGCCCGAAACCATGCTCGGCGACACGGCCATCGCGGTCAATCCCGAGGATGCCCGCTACAAAGACCTGATAGGCAAGGACGCGATCCTTCCGCTGGTCGGCCGCCGTATCAAAATCGTCGGTGATGACTATGCCGATGAAACGGCCGGTTCGGGCGCTGTCAAGATTACGCCAGCGCATGATTTCAACGATTTTGAAGTCGGCCGACGGCATCATCTCAAGGCAATCAATATTCTGACCACCGACGCGCGGGTGACGCTGAAGGACAATGAGGATTTCCTCGACGGCCTCAAGGTCGAAGGCAAGCTGATCGAGGTCATCGAGGAAATCGATGGCATGGACCGCTTTGCCGCGCGCAAGGAAATTGTCGCGAAAATGGATGAGATCGGGCTGCTCGACCATATCGAGCCGCATACCCACCAGGTGCCGCATGGCGACCGCGGCGGCGTGCCGATCGAACCGTTCCTGACCGACCAGTGGTATGTCAATGCTTCCGAGATGGCCAAGCCGGCGATCGAGAGCGTGCGCGAAGGGCGGACCAATTTCGTCCCGAAGAACTGGGAAAAGACCTATTTTGACTGGATGGAAAACATCCAGCCTTGGTGCATCTCGCGGCAATTGTGGTGGGGACACCAGATCCCGGCCTGGTACGGTCCCGATGGCCAGGTGTTTGTCGAAAAGGACGAGGAAACCGCGCTTGAAGCGGCAATCCAGCATTATCTTGCCCATGAAGGACCATGGAAGGCCTGGGTCGAGGAGAAGCTCGAGAACTTCAAGCCCGGCGAGATCCTCGAACGCGACGAGGATGTGCTCGACACCTGGTTTTCTTCGGCGCTGTGGCCGTTCTCGACGCTCGGCTGGCCCGACAAGACACCCGAACTCGACAAATACTACCAGACCGACGTGCTGGTCACCGGTTTCGACATCATCTTCTTCTGGGTCGCCCGGATGATGATGATGGGCCTGCACTTCATGAAGGAAGAGCCGTTCCACACGGTCTATGTGCACGCGCTGGTGCGCGACATGCATGGCGCCAAGATGTCCAAGTCGAAGGGCAATGTGATCGATCCGCTGGACCTGATCGACGAATATGGCGCAGATGCGCTGCGCTTCACGCTTGCGATCATGGCAGCCCAGGGCAGGGACGTGAAGCTCGACCCTTCGCGCATTGCCGGCTACCGCAATTTTGGCACCAAGCTGTGGAACGCCACGCGCTTTGCCGACATGAACGGTGCGGTGCTCGATCCCGGTTTCGATCCGGCCGGCGCCAAGCTGACGATCAACCGCTGGATCCTGACCGAACTGACCCGGACCTCGAACGAGGTCAAGGCCGCGATCGAGGCCTACAAGTTCAACGAGGCGTCAAGCGCGCTGTACCGCTTTGTCTGGAACCAGGTCTGCGACTGGTACCTGGAACTGCTCAAGCCGGTGTTCAACGGTGAGGACGAGGCCGCCAAGGTCGAGGCGCGTGCCTGTGCGGCACATGTGCTGAGCGAGGCGGTCAAGCTGCTGCATCCGTTCATGCCGTTCATGACCGAAGAGCTCTGGGAGCACCTGGCAGGGGCTGACGCCGGACTGGCGTGCCATGCGTCCTGGCCGGAGCCTGTGTTCGAGGACACCGAAGCCGCCGGCGAAATCAACTGGCTGATCGAACTGGTTTCCGGCTTGCGCTCGGTTCGCGCGGAAATGAACGTGCCGCCATCTGCCAAGTCGCAATTGGTGATGGTCGGAACCAGCGCGACGACCGGCGAGCGGCTGGTTCGCCACGAGCCGGCGATCCGGCAACTGGCCCGGGTGACCGATATCGTGCTCGAAAACGCGGTGCCGGGCGGATCGGCGCAGATCGTCGTGGGTGAGGCGACTGCCTGCCTGCCGCTTGGCGAGCTGATCGATTTGACGGCGGAAAAGGCACGCCTCGAAAAGGCCTTGTCCAAGCTCGGTGACGACATCGACAAGATCGAGCGCAAGCTCGGCAACGAGAAGTTTGTTGCCAATGCAAAGCCGGAAGTCGTTCTGGCCGAACGCGAGAAACTGACCGGCCTTCTCGATCAAAAGGAAAAGATGGTGCAGGCCATCGAACGCGTCAGCCAGTCCGGCTGACGCGTCGGGCGGCGTTTTCCGGCAAAGCCGGTCCACGCCTGCTCAGCTGCGCGGCAGAACGCGTAAAATCACGGCAAATGTGACCGAAATGCAACAAAACCGAGGCGCGGGCGAAAATTGGGCGGGTTTTGCCGCTTCAATGCCCCTTGAGGCGGCCAAGAGCGCCGAATTTGTGAGGAAAATCTCCGATTCTGGCGAATTTTGACCAAATCGGATCGTGACGCTCATCGGCCGCAGTTCCTGCCACTGTTTACAAACGACGCGAATACATTACCTAATCCGGGCAATCGTAAGCTTTACATCCTGGAGGGGATTCATGATTCGCAACACTGTAAAATCCGTCATCTCAGTTTTGGCTGCAGGCGTCGCAACGTCTTCGGTTGCGCTCGCAGGCGGATTTGATCGCGGCGGCGTCAACACCGACCTTCTGTATGATGACTCGCGGATCGCCACCGAAGCGGCTGTGACCTATGTCATCCCGGAGCGGAAGATCGAAAATGTCGTTCGCGGCACCAACTCCGCATCGCCGTTCGCACCTGGTGTGCAGCCTGCCTCGTCCGCCTCGATCGATGTGGACTCCGATTTTGCCGTTCCGCGGCTTGGCGCAAAGATGACCCTCGTCGATGGCGTGGACTGCCTTGCGACATTCAGCCAGGGCTACGGCGCCGACACCGGATACGGCACGAACAATGCCTATTCGGCGACAGCCGTGAAATTCACCCTCGACACCGACGATTACGGCCTGACCTGCTCCTACAAGTTTGCGGCCGGCGATACATCGCTGGGCAAGGGTCAGATCCGGTTGATCGGCGGCGTGTCCTACCAGGAACTGGATGGCTTCCTTGCACGTCAGAGCTTTCAGGACTTTGCAAATCTGGGCATCACCAGCGTCGGTGGCGTGAGCAACACAAGCGGCTTGGGCACGTTCGACATTGGCGGCGAAGCCTGGGGATGGCGCATCGGCGCAGCTTACGAAATCCCGGAAATCGCGTTCCGCGCCTCGCTGGTCTACAGCTCGGCCTATGAATACGACCTGACCGGTATCCAGAACAACACCGGCTTCGGCCCGCTCATCCCGGGCACCGCTACACTGCCGATCGCGGCGACAACGGAAATTCCGCAGTCGGTCGAGTTCAAGCTGCAGTCGGGCATTGCTGAAGGCACCTTGGCATTCTTCAATGTCAAATGGCAGGAATGGGGCAAGCTCGGCATCATCCCCATCACCGGCGGCCGCAGCCCTGCAACCGGCGCTCCGACCAACCTGTCCTTCGACCCGCTCTATCGTGACGGCTGGACCGTGACAGGCGGCGTCGGACGCAAGTTCACCGATCAGGTCTCCGGCCTGGTTGCCATCTCCTGGGATCGCGGAACTTCCACGACTTCGGGCAGCCAGACAGACACCTGGACGGTTTCGGGCGGCGTTGCCTACAACCCGACCGAGATGGTCGAACTGCGCGTCGGTGGAGCTCTGGGTGTGATGACCTCGGGTACCTCGCTGCCGACAGGTGGCGACTCGGCCAACAACCTGACGTATTCGTTCGGCAACGATCTGGTGGGAGCCGTCTCCGCTTCGGCCAAGATCAAGTTCTGATCCGACCTTCATCGGTTTTGCTCGACCCCGCCCATGTGGCGGGGTTTTGCGTTGGAGGACCCGGTTTGTGCGAGGCGGCTGAAAACACGTTGCATTTCGGGCTGATTTTGCCGCCAAATGCACCGGAGATCACGCAATGTGACGATTCCGCAACACATTTTGTGAAAGCATCTGCTATGCAATTGCGGGGGCAGATTGTGCCCATTTCCCGCCACAAACGAGGCGCAGGGCAGGTCATCAGTTAAGGCCCCCCGCGGCTCGGTTTTTATGACCAAGACGCGTTTGAGGATCACATGACCGCCAGCACTTTTGACAAGTCCAAACTTCCAAGCCGTTACACGACGGTCGGTCCTGCGCGCGCGCCGCACCGGTCCTATCTGTACGCCATGGGACTTTCGGCCGAGGAGATTGCGCAGCCGCTGGTCGGTGTCGCCTCCTGCTGGAACGAGGCCGCGCCCTGCAACATTTCGCTGATGCGCCAGGCGCAGGTGGTTAAGAAGGGCGTTGCCGCCGCAAAGGGCACGCCGCGGGAATTCTGCACCATCACTGTCACCGACGGCATAGCCATGGGGCACCAGGGGATGAAGTCCTCGCTGGTCAGCCGCGACGTGATTGCCGATTCGGTCGAGCTGACCATGCGCGGCCACTGCTATGACGCCATTGTCGGACTCGCGGGCTGCGACAAGTCCTTGCCGGGCATGATGATGGCCATGGTCCGGCTCAATGTTCCCTCGATCTTCATCTATGGCGGCTCGATCCTGCCGGGCAGCTATCGCGGCCGGCAGATCACCGTGCAGGACGTGTTCGAGGCGGTCGGTCAGCATTCGGTCGGCGATATTTCCGATGAGGATCTGCTCGAGATCGAACAGGCGGCCTGTCCGTCGGCAGGATCCTGCGGCGCCCAGTTCACCGCCAACACCATGGCGACCGTGGCCGAGGCCATCGGCCTGGCGCTGCCCTATTCCTGCGGCGCGCCCGCGCCTTATGAAATGCGCGACAAGTTCAGCTATGCGGCGGGCGAGAAGGTGATGGAACTCATCGCCAAGCAGATTCGTCCGCGCGACATCGTCACCCTCAAATCGCTGGAAAACGCAGCCGCCGTGGTGTCGGCCACGGGCGGATCGACCAATGCGGCGCTGCATCTGCCGGCGATCGCCCATGAATGCGGCATCGAGTTCGACCTGTTCGACGTCGCCAAGATCTTCGAACGCACGCCCTATATCGCCAATCTGAAGCCGGGCGGCAAATATGTCGCCAAGGACATGTTCGAGGCCGGCGGCATTCCTGTGCTGATGAAGACCATGCTCGATCACGGCTATCTTCATGGCGATTGCATGACCGTGACAGGCCGTACTTTGGCCGAAAACATGGAGCATGTTCGCTGGAACGACGAACAGGATGTTGTGCATCCGGCCGACAAGCCGATCACCGTGTCCGGCGGCGTCGTCGGACTGAAGGGCAATCTTGCCGCTGACGGTGCGATCGTGAAGGTTGCCGGCATGAGCCGGCTGAAATTCACCGGCCCGGCCCGCTGCTTCGATTCGGAAGAAGAGTGCTTTGCGGCCGTCAAGGACCGCAATTACAAGGAAGGCGAGGTCCTTGTGATCCGCTACGAGGGCCCCAAGGGCGGTCCCGGCATGCGGGAAATGTTGTCGACCACCGCGGCCATCTATGGCCAGGGCATGGGCGACAAGGTTGCGTTGATCACCGATGGCCGGTTTTCCGGCGCAACGCGCGGGTTCTGTATCGGCCATGTCGGACCGGAAGCCGCAGAAGGCGGGCCAATCGGCCTGCTTCAGGACGGCGACATCATCGAGATCGATGCTGTCGATGGCATTTTGAATGTGCAGTTGTCCGATGAGGAACTGGCTGCACGCAGGAAAAACTGGACAGCGCGGGAGACCGACTATGCGTCGGGTGCGCTGTGGAAATACGCCCAGACGGTGGGATCAGCGCGAAACGGCGCTGTAACCCACCCGGGCGGAGCGAAAGAAAAGCACGTCTATGCAGACATCTAGTCGTACCCGAACCAAGCTTTTTTGTGCCGTGCTGACGGCCGCCATCGGCATTGGCGGCCCGGCGCTGGCGCTTGACCCGAATGCCGGCGTGACCCGCGAATCGGGGCCGTTCGACCTGTTCAAATTCGGCTTCTCGGCCTACAAGAAGGGCCGCAAGGACGAGGCTGTCGAAGCCTATAAATATGCCGCCGACAAGGGCCATCCGGGCGCCCGCTGGGCGCTGGCCAACATGTATGCCTATGGTGATGGCGTGGTCGAGAACGACTACGAGGCCTTCAAGATCTATGACGATATCGCCCGGCAGGGCGTCGAGCCGGGGTCGCAGGACACCGGTTATTTCGTCAATGCGCTGCTGTCGCTGGCGACCTATTACCAGAAGGGCATTCCCGGAAGCCCGGTCAAGGCCAATCTGGGTGCTGCCCGGCAGCTCTATTTCCAGGCTGCCTCTGCCTTCGGCATTCCCGAAGCGCAATATCGCCTGGGCCGGATGATCCTCGAAGGCGAGGGCGGCGCCAATGATATCCAGCAGGCCAAGAAATGGCTCAACCGGGCCCGCGTCAGCGGTCACCCGGCAGCATCGGCAGTGCTGGGCAATGTGGTGTTCGAAGAGGGCCAGGTGGTGCGCGGGCTCGCGTTCATGACCACGGCTCTCGAGCGTTCGCCGCCGGCGGACAAGCCATGGATCCAGTCCCTGCAGGAGCGGGCGTTCTCGCTGGCCGGCGAAGCGGACCGCCGGACTGCCGTGGCCCTGGCCCAGGATATGCTGGCCAAGGGCCTGAACTGATTAAAGCGCCTGCACTCCGCCGTATGCGCGGAGTTCATACCTCCCAGATTTGCCAAATTATCCTGTATCTGTGGGCAAGCGGATCTGTTCGCTTCAGCCCGGGAGCAGGGTCGCCTTGGCGGTGGTCGGAGGCTGTGTTTGCGCCACCGGGCAGCCATCCGAGATTTTCTTCCAGCTCGTGTTGTTGAGATTGCGCTCGCAGCGCGCCAGATAGCGCTGGGATGAGCCGATCTGCAGGCAGACAACGCCGCCCTGCTTGATGCGCTTGCCATTGCCCAGACATTCGCAGTCATCGCCGGCAAAGGCCGGGGCCAGCGACAGACCGGGCAGCGCCAGAAAACAGATGCCCAATGCAATTTGCAGTGATCGCGCATGTTTCATGGCGATATAATGCGCTTCCAGCCGCAAATTGGCAAGTTTCACACCGGTCCTGGCCGGTGCGCAGTCAAGCCGTTCAGACTGCGAGTGAAATCGCCACCGGGACGTGGTCGGAGGGTTTTTCCCAGCCGCGCACGTGTTTTTCAACCTCGGCCGATTGCAGCAGAATGGCGGCTTCGGGCGAAAGCATCAGATGGTCGATGCGGATGCCGTTGTTCTTGGGCCAGGCACCGGCCTGATAGTCCCAGAAGGTGTAGGTTTCGGGCCGGTCGTTGACGGCGCGCAACGCATCGGTGAAGCCGAGATTTTCAAGTCGCCGAAACGCGGTCCGGGTTTCCGGGCGAAACAGGGCGTCGCCTTCCCAGACCTTCGGGTCGTGGCAATCGATCGGCTCGGGGATGACATTGTAGTCGCCCGCCAGCACCAGCGGCTCCTCAAGCGTCAGACGCTCGGCGGCAAAGGCTTCGAGCCGCTGCATCCAGGCCAGCTTGTAGGCGAATTTCGGGGTGTCGACCGGATTGCCGTTGGGCAGATAGAGCGACACCACCCGCAGCACGCCGCCGTCAACGGAGAACACCGCCTCGATGAAGCGGGCCTGTTCGTCGCTGTCGTCACCGGGCAGGCCGCGATTGACCTCGTCGGGGCTTTGCTTGGACAGGATCGCCACGCCGTTAAAACCCTTCTGGCCGTGAGTCTCGACGTGATAGCCCATGGCTTCGATTTCGAGCCTGAGGAAGCCCTCGTCCACCGACTTGATCTCCTGCAGGCAGACAATGTCCGGATCGCTCTCCTTGAGCCAGGCCAGCAGGTTCTCGATCCGTGCCTTGATGCCGTTGATGTTCCAGGTAACGATTTTCAAGGCGGGTATCCTTCAGCGTGACTCATGCAGTTGTGCGGGGGCTGGCGGTCCGATCAGACCGAGAAACTGGTTCCGCATCCGCACGAGGCGACCGCATTGGGATTCTTGATCTGAAAGGCCTGGCCCATCAGATTGTCGACGAAATCGATTTCCGAGCCGGCCATATAGACCAGAGAGATCTGGTCGATGAGCACACGGGCGTCGTCTCTTTCAAGCACGACGTCGTCCTCGGCGGGTTGATCGGCCAGATCGAACTTGTAGGAGAAGCCGGAGCAGCCGCCGCCTTCGACGGAAACCCTCAGCGCGGACTTGCCGGCCTCGGAGGCGACAATTTCCTTGATCCGGCGGGCAGCCGATTCGGACAGGGTGACAGATGGGGATTCAGGCACGTGACCTCCTTGCCGGGGTCAAGGTCCGGCAGAGACATGTTTCAAATCATTCGCTCTATAGGTATGAAGGCGGTGGCCCGACGTCAATGCTTGGATAGGCCGGGCATGAACATGGTTGGGGCCTGTTGACGGGATAGGCATGGAATACGACATCGCAAAGCTTGGTTTTGGAAACGGGACCCGAGCGCCATGGGCGACGGATCCCTGGGCGAGCCGCGGCCGGCTGTTTGCCGAGCCGACAAGCCCGACCCGCTCGGAATTCCAGCGCGACCGTGACCGGATCATCCACACAACCGCGTTCCGGCGATTGAAGCACAAGACCCAGGTCTTCGTCGCGCATGAAGGCGACCATTACCGCACCCGGCTCACCCACACCATCGAGGTGGCGCAGATCGCCCGGGCGCTGGCGCGGGCCCTGAAGCTGGACGAGGACCTGGCCGAAGGCGTGGCGCTCGTGCATGATTTCGGCCATACGCCCTTCGGCCACACCGGCGAGGAGGCGCTGGCCGAGCTGCTGGCCGATGCCGGCGGCTTTGACCACAATGCCCAGTCGCTGCGCATCGTCACCAAGCTGGAGCAGCGCTATGCGGAGTTCGACGGGCTCAATCTTTCCTGGGAGACGCTGGAAGGTCTGGTCAAGCACAATGGCCCGCTGATCGTCGAGGGCGGCGAACCGGTGCCGGGCCCGATTCTCGACTACAACAAGACCCATGATCTGTGGCTGGCGACCCATGCCGGTCTGGAGGCCCAGGTGGCCGCCATTGCCGACGACATTGCCTACAACACCCATGACATCGACGACGGGTTGCGCTCCGGACTGATCACGCTGGAAATGCTCGAGGAGCTGCCGCTGCTCGCGCGGCTGATGGCAGAGGTGCGCAGCCGCTATCCGGGACTTGAAGAACCGCGGTTCATCCATGAGATCATGCGGCGGCAGATCACCGAAATGGTCGAGGATGTGATCGGCGTCGCGCAGTCCAACATCCTTGCCGTCAAGCCGCAATCGGCCGATGACATCCGTCATGCCGGGCAGACGATGGCGTGTTTCTCCGACTCGTTTGTTGCCGCCGACCGGGACATCAAGCAATTCCTGTACAGGCATCTCTACCGCCATCCCGACGTGATGCGGGTGCGGGCGCATGCCACCCGGATCGTCCGGGACCTCTTTGCCGTCTTCATGGCCGATCCCTCCGCCATGGGGGAGAAGCACGAATATGCGGGGATCGACGACCTGCCGGGCGAGCGGCGGGCGCAGGCTGTGCGGGATTATCTCGCAGGAATGACCGATACCTATGCGATCGCCGCGCACCGGCGTTTGTTTGACGATACCCCGGAATTGAGATAGGCAGCGGTCGACCGGCGCGAGCGCCTGTTTCATCCCGCTTTACCGCCATATCGGACTGATCCCATGAATGTGTTCAAAGACTTCGAATCGAGAATCAAGCAGGCTGTTGAAGCCCTTGATGTCTTTAAGGAAAAGGGCAGCGAAGTCAGCTTTGAACGCATGACCGTGGAACCGCCGCGCGATCCGGCGCACGGAGAGATGTCGACCAATGCGGCCATGGTTCTGGCCAAACCGCTGGGCATGAACCCGCGCGCGCTTGCCGAGCTGATCGCCGCCCGCTTTGACGGCGATGCCGATGTCGCTGAAACCACCGTGGCCGGTCCGGGCTTCCTCAATTTCCGGCTGACCGCGGATTTCTGGCACAGGCTGCTGGTCACCGTGATGCGCGAAGGCGCTGATTTCGGCCGCTCGACCGCAGGCAACAACCGCAAGGTCAATGTCGAATATGTCTCGGCCAACCCCACCGGTCCGATGCATGTCGGCCATTGCCGCGGCGCCGTGGTCGGCGATGCGCTGGCCAATCTGATGAGCTATGCCGGCTATCAGGTGACGAAGGAATATTACGTCAACGATGCCGGGTCGCAGATTGACGTCCTGTCCAAATCGGCCTTTCTGAGATACCGCGAAGCGCTGGGCGACGACATCGGCGAAATCCCCGCCGGGCTATACCCGGGCGATTATCTGGTGCCGGTCGGGCAGGCGCTGGCCGCCGATTATGGCGACCGGCTGCGGCATATGCCGGATGAAGAACGGATGCCGATCATCAAGGAGCGCACCATCGATGCGATGATGGCGATGATCCGCGCCGACCTGAAGGCGCTCAATGTCGAGCATGACGTGTTCTTTTCCGAGCGCAGCCTGCATGCCGATGGCGAACGCGCCATCCGGCAGGCCATCAATGACCTGACCTTCAAGGGCCATGTCTACAAGGGCAAGCTGCCGCCGCCCAAGGGACAGTTGCCTGAGGACTGGGAAGACCGCGAGCAGACGCTGTTCCGCTCCACCGATGTCGGCGACGATATCGACCGGCCGCTGATCAAGTCGGACGGGAGCTATACCTATTTTGCGGCCGACGTGGCCTATTTCCGCGACAAGTTCGAGCGCGGCTTCAGCGAGATGATCTATGTGCTGGGCGCCGACCATGGCGGCTATATCAAGCGGCTCGAGGCTGTCGCCAAGGCCGTGTCGGGCGGTGACGCGAAGCTGACGGTGCTTTTGTGCCAGATGGTCAAGATCTTCCGCAACGGTGAACCGGTCGCGATGTCGAAGCGCTCCGGCGACTTCATCACGCTCCGGGACGTGGTCGAGGAGGTGGGCGTCGATTCGGTCCGCTTCATGATGCTGTACCGGAAAAGCTCGGAATCGCTGGATTTCGACTTCGCCAAGGTCACCGAGCAGTCCAAGGACAATCCGGTGTTCTACGTACAGTATGCGCATGCGCGATGCGCCTCGGTGCTGCGCCAGGGGCTCGAGACATTTCCCGATCTGGACCTGTCGCCGGAAACGCTGGCTGCCGCAGACCTGTCTGACCTGGCACATGAGAGCGAACTGGCACTGATCACCAAGCTCGGCGAGTATCCGCGGATGATCGAAGCTGCAGCTGCTGGTCAGGAGCCGCACAGGGTGGCTTTTTATCTCTATGAACTGGCCGCATTGCTTCATTCTCACTGGAACAAGGGCCGTGATGAGCCAAGTTTGCGGTTTGTTAACGATAAAAACCGACAATCCACAATTGCCAGATTGGGTTTGGTGTATGCTGTCGCTTCGGTATTGAAGTCAGGTCTCTCGATTACGGGAACTGACGCTCCGGTAGAAATGCGCTAGTTGTCACCTTTTCCCCACATTGCTCTGGCATGAATTTGTGCAAGAGTATGTGAGTGATGCATGGTTGATCAATTGGATAGCAACAGCCGGTCCCCCAATCCGGATGCCGAAGTCGATGATCCGTTGGCGGAACTTGCCCGGATCATCGGATACGAGCGGCCCGTCGAGCCGGTGAAAAAGCCGGTTGAGGAACCCGACTCCAGCGATCTGGATCTCGAAGCAGAGCTGATGCGCGAGCTTGACGTGCCGCAGCTTGCGGAACCACGCGAGCGGGACCTGCCTGTCGAACGTCCTTCCGACAACGCGCCGGTTGCACGCCAGGCAGCTCCGATTGCACGCCAGGAAATGGTGCAAGCCGAGGAGCCGGTTTCGCAGGCGGATGTTGAAGACCCTTGGGGTGACGACGTCGTCGATCTCGGACCTGACTGGGACTATTCCGAAGCTCCCGAGCCCGAGACGGGTGACGTTGACGCGTCCGAGCCCGAGATGGCGTCTGACACGGATGCGGAAGAGGCGGTTCCGGTCGCATCTTCACCTGTCATGACCGAGCCTGTAGAGGCCGACGATATGGCGGTCGCTGATGAACCGGTCGAGCCTAGTTCCTATCCCGAAGACGACGAAGATGATTCCCTGGACTGGGATCTGTCGGAGGCTCTTGCCGCCGAAGCGCTGGCTGTCGAGGCCCTGGCCGCCGACTCGCGCGCCGATGTGATCTCGTCTGCCGAGCCTGATGCCGGGGAAGGCGATCCTGAGGCGGTTTCTGTCGCGGATTTTGACGCCGGGGAGGTTCAGCTTGATCTGGATGCGGATGACGAGCCAGGCGTGACATCGGCGGATACGGCCAGGTCTGACGACGACCAGGCCGATGACATGATCAATGATCTGGAGATTCCCGATTTTGACAGTCGGCTGGAAGAGGCCATGTCGCAGGCAACCGGCAAGCCGGTGCCCGTCGACCAGGTCCTCAACAAGTCAGGACAAGTCATTGCTGCGGATTTCGGCGCCGGACGTCCGGTCGTGTTGCCGGATGATTCCGGTGACAGCGTTCTGGCCGACATGGACCGGTTCCAGGTTGCGCCAGCCGATCCGAAAATCACTCATCTCAGAGTCGAGCCCGCATCGGAGCAGGGCGACCCGGCAGACGCGAAAGTGTTTGACGAAGTGTCGCCATTCGAAAGCGGCTTTGGGGGCGACCTGGAAGGGTCGGAGGCCGATCTGATCGATCAGGCGCCTGAAGCGGACGCCGCGCCTGCCGATGAAACCGCTCCGGCGGATGAGGCGCTCGACGCGGAAATGGATTTCGAAAGCTATCTGTCCACCGAGCTTGATGTGTTCGAGCACGAAGTCGCCATGGACAATGATGATGAACACGCCCCGGCCGTCGGCGCCGAGGTTGAAGCGGCAGCTCCAACAGAGCCTGACGCGGAAGCCGAGACGGAATCGGTCACCACCCAGGAAGCGCAGGTTGTGGAGTCCGAGGCAGAGCATTTGTCGGTTTTCGACGATGCCGCCGAGGAGCTTCTGGCCGATATCGCCTATGACGACACGGTCCGTGCTGCGGATACGGTCGAGACTGATGGCGCAGACGACTGGTTGTCCGACAGCATCGAGGACGGTGTTGCCGAGGCCATGGACGAGGAACTTGAGGATCTCTCCGGCTCTTCCGCCAGCATGGACGCGCCCGCAAATGACGGCTTTGACGATGCGGACGAGTTCGAGCTCGATATCGAACAAGTGCTGGCTGATACGGTGGTCGAAGATGAACAGGCGGCACCCGAGCCGGTGGCGGTAACGCCGGTCGCTGTCGCTGATGACGCTGCTGACGCCACGGATATGGTGGACTGGCAGTTTGACGACGAGCCGGCCGACCCGCAGGTTGACACCGGTGAGACCGGGTTCTCGTTCACCGATCCGGACGCGGACGCGGACACGCAGAGCACTTCGTCCGAATCCGACGGGGATGATCGCTCGGGCTTGGCTGCGGCGGCTGTCGCGGCTGCCTTTGTCGCGCCGCGGACTGTCGGCGTGACGCCGCAAGAAGATATGGACACTGGAACAGATATGTCGGAACCCGCGGTCCAGGCGGATGAGGACGGCTATTATTTCGACGCCGACCTGATTTCGCAGCCTGAGGATACGCTGGAAGCGGTCAACGAGATCGATGTGCCCGAACTGTTCCATGACGAGCCGCAGACCATCGATCCCGACTATGACAGCGAGATTGAACGGGACTTCGCCGATATCGTCGACCGGCATGAACCGGAAAGCGAAGCGGTGGCCGCTCCGAGCGCCACCGGCGCATTTGGCAGTGCCGAAGGATGGAACCGCGGCGCTTCGGCTGCGCGGGGCTATGAGCACTCGCCGGACTATATCGAACTGGAACGCGAACTCGGCGTCGACAATGTCCATGCGCAATTCGAGGAGGTCTCGAATGTTCATCACGATGAGGCGCTGAGCGGGCTGGAAAATCTTCAGGACGACCTGATGTATGTCGACAGCGAGCGCGAGCGCACGGAGAGTTCGCGTGGCCCGGTGCTGGCGCTGGTGGTGCTTGGCGTGGCCCTGGTTGCCGGTGCAGGCGCCCTGGGCTGGAGCATGTGGTCAAACGACGAGACAACCGCCGACGGCGGACCGCGGATCATCCGGGCCGACACCGATCCGGTGAAGGTGCTGCCGGAAAACCCCGGTGGCGTGACCGTGCCCAACCAGGACAAGGCGGTCTATGACCGTGTCGCCGGTGGTGATGGCGCCTCGACCGGACAGCCGACGCTGATCAATTCGGCCGAAGAACCGGTGGATGTGGTCCAGCGCACGCTCGATCCCGAAATCCTGCCGCTTGAAGGCCGTGGCGACGTGCCGCTCAAATCCGAAGACCGGCTGCTCGCCGATGGGGCGATGGCGGAATCCGACGCCAATGTGGCTGCACCTGCGGTGGTTTCGCCGCGCAAGGTACGCACCATGATCGTCAAGCCTGACGGCTCCATCGTGGCCCGCGAGGATCCCGATCCGGTGGCAGAAACCGCGCAGCCGGTGACCGAGACACCGCAGACCGCCGAGGCAGCCCCGACGGGTGCCGCAGAGCCGCTTGCAGCCCCGGACCAGACCGCCGCCGAAACGGCCGAGCCGAAGGTTCCCACCATGCAGTTGTCGCAGCCCGATGATGTCGTGGCCGAGGCTCCTGTTATGGAACAGGCTTCGACCGAAGCCAGCGCCGATGCCAACGGCACCGCCACCGCAGACGACAACACTTCGATCGCGCCGGTGCGCGTGGTCACCACACAGCAGATCCTGCCTGTGTCCAATGCGCCGATCCCGCAGGGCCGTCCTGCCGATCAGCCGGTCAATGTGGTTGGTACGGTCACCCAGGGCGGCGCTGTTGCCGCAGCACCTCAAACCCCGGCTGCGACGGCGCCAGCGCAGGCTCAGCCGGTGGAAGTGGCTGCCGCTCCCGCCGCAGCGGCGCCGGTGGCCAATCCCGGCGGCTACTATATGCAGATCGCCTCGCAGCCCAGCGCAGAAGGGGCTCAGGCATCCTGGAACACTCTGTCGAGCCGTTACAACTCGGTGCTTGGCGGGCTCCCCGTCGACATCCAGCGCGCGGATATTCCCGGCAAGGGCGTGTTCCACCGGGTCAGGGTTCCAGCCGGTTCCCGCGACCAGGCCAATGCCTTGTGCAGTCGCTACAAGGCGGCCGGCGGAAGCTGTTTCGTGTCGCGCTGAAGCCTGAACAAGATGGACTTGAAATAAGGGGTGCGCTGCAAAGCGCGCCCCTTTTGCCAGTCGGTGGTGCCGCACGCAGAGGAACTCTGTCAAAACTTTTGCGATCGACTACCATTGGCCCATGAGCGAATCAAAAGCAGTCATTTTCGGATGCGCCGGACCGGAGCTGAGTTCCGGCGAAGCGGCGTTTTTTGCCGACAACCAGCCATGGGGATTCATCCTCTTCGGCCGGAACATCATCAGCCTGGACCAGGTCGCGGATCTGACCGCCAGTCTTCGCGACAGCATCGGGCGTGCGGATGCGCCGGTGCTGATCGATCAGGAAGGCGGCCGGGTGCAGCGGTTCAAGCCACCCTTGGTGCCGCAATATCCCTCCGGTGCGGATCTCGGCGCCCTGTATCTGGCCAATCGGGAAGCGGGATTGCGCGCGACCTGGATCATGTCGCGTCTGCATGCCTTTGACCTTTTTCCATTGGGCATCACTGTTGACTGCCTGCCTGTGCTTGATGTGCCGTCGCCGGGTGGTCACGAAGTCATCGGCAGCCGCGCCTACGGGATCACGCCAGAGGTGGTGGCGGCGCTCGGGCAGGCGGCCTGCGAGGGGCTCAAGGCCGGCGGAATGCTGCCGGTGATCAAGCATATTCCCGGCCATGGCCGTGCCGGTGCGGACACGCATCACGAGCTGCCGCATGTGGATGCCTCCCGCGCGGAGCTCTCCGCGCGTGACTTCGTTCCGTTCAAGGCGCTTGCCGCCGAGGCGATGGCAATGTCGGCGCATGTGGTGTTCACCGACATCGATCCGGACCAGCCGGCGACCACATCGCGCCGCGTGGTGGAGGAGGTGATCCGCTCCGAGATCGGGTTTGACGGTCTCTTGATGTCCGATGACGTGTCGATGAACGCGCTTTCTGGGGATTTCGCCACGAGGACGGGTGCAATTTTCGCCGCGGGATGCGATGTCACATTGCACTGCAATGGAAACCGGGCTGAAATGGAGGCCGTGGCCTCGGCAAGCCCGGTTCTGGCCGCGGACAGCTTGCGGCGGGCGCACGCCGTGACGGCGGCGTTTGGCGACCCCGATGCAAGCGACGAAGCGGCATTGCGTGATGAATTCGAGGGGCTGATGGCAGCCTCCTAACCTTCGGGCTGAAAGGCGGCAATGGTGAGCAACGGCAACCGCAACACAGGCGGAGCGCCCGGCAGGATGGCCAGGGGCGTCACACCCATGGATGCGGTGTGGGACAATGCCAATACCGAGCGCGCCCTGAGCGATCCGTCGCTGGTCATTGATGTCGAGGGTTTTGAAGGACCGCTGGATCTGCTGTTGCATCTGGCACGCACCCAGAAGGTGGATCTGGCCCATATCTCGGTGCTGGCGCTCGCAGAGCAATATCTGCAGTTTGTCGAAAAGGCGCGCGGCTTGCGGTTGGAACTGGCAGCAGATTACCTGGTGATGGCCGCCTGGCTTGCCTATCTCAAATCCCGGCTGCTGATCCCGCAGAGCGGAAAGGGCGACGAGCCCAGCGGCGAGGAAATGGCGGCAGCGCTGGCGTTCCGGCTCAAGCGGCTCGAAGCCATGCGGGAAGCTGCAACGCGTCTGGTCAACCGCAACCGGCTGGGCCGTGACGTGTTCGGGCGCGGCGACCCCGAGCCGATGGTGATCGACCGGACGTCGAGTTTCGATGCGACGCTGTATGATCTGCTGACCGCCTATGCGGCGCAGAAGCAGCGCCAGTCACTCACCCAGGTGACGATCTCGCGGCGGCGGGTCTGGTCGCTCAGCGACGCCCGGGTCATCCTGTTTCGCCTGATCGGCGAGCTCAAGGACTGGACGGCGCTTGACCAGTACCTGATCCGCTATCTGTCGGATCCGGAGGAGCGCACCACGGCGATCGCCAGTTCCTTTGCCGCCAGCCTGGAAATGGTGCGGGAAGGGCGGCTCGAAATCCGCCAGGACGGCGCCTTTCAACCGATCTTCATGCGGCGGCCGCAGCAGCCCGCCGTCAGCGCAGGGAGCAAGCCATGACAATGGATCCTGGTCACGGAACGGCAATGGCCTATCCCGGCGATGCCGACCACGCGGAGGATGACGACATGGGGTCGGACGCACTCGATGCGCTCAGGGAGCGCGCCCTGCACGAGGCCGAGCGCATTGCTGAGGCGCTGATCTTTGCCTCGACCGACCCGGTGGCGGAAAACCTGATCGCCGGCAAACTGCCCGACGGCGCGCCGGTCGGCGTGGTGATGGCGCGGCTGGCCCGGTTCTATGCCGATCGCGGCGTCAACCTGGTTCGTGTCGACAATGCCTGGGCGTTTCGCACCGCTGCCGATCTCGGATTCCTGATCCGGCGCGAGGAAACCGAAATCAAGAAGCTGTCGCGCGCCGGCCTCGAGGTGTTGTCGACGATTGCCTATCATCAGCCGGTAACCCGGGCCGAGATCGAGGATGTGCGCGGCGTGGCCACGTCGAAAGGCACGCTGGATGTGTTGATGGAAACCGGCTGGGTGCGAATGCGCGGCAGACGGCGGACACCGGGGCGTCCGGTCACCTATGGCACGACGGCGGCCTTTCTCGACCATTTCGGGCTGGAAGACCTGCGCGACCTGCCGGGCATGGATGAGCTGAAGGGCGCCGGGCTGCTGTCGGGACGGGTGCCGTCGAATTTCCATCCGCCGATTCCGCCGGCCAATGACGACCTCACCGAGGAGGAGGATCCGATCACGCAAATGGATCTCGAAGAGCTTGGTCTCTTGACTCCGATGGGAGAAGCAGAGGACTAAGCCTGCGGTTCCGGTTTCCATCCGGAGCGGTTGATTGGTCAAAGCAAGGGTCCGGACCACCGTGATACAGCAGACAAGAACGGCGATCGCGCGCAGAACGGCAGGTGTCACCTTTGCCGCGCGTCTGGCGTTTGAAGATGTCCATCATTGCTATGGCGACCTGCCGACATTGCGTGGCGTCAGCCTGACCGCTGAACCGGGCGAGGTGCTGTGCCTGCTCGGCCCGTCGGGGTCAGGCAAGACCACCTTGCTCCGGATCGCGGCCGGGATCGAGCCCCTGGGCCGGGGACGGCTGCTGCTCAATGACCGCGAGATTGCCGGGCCGTCGGTCAACCTGCCACCCGAACGCCGCGGCATCGGTCTGATGTTCCAGGATTTCGCGCTGTTTCCGCATCTTACGATTCTCGACAATGTCCGCTTCGGCCTGACCGCTTTGTCGAAGGCTGACGCCAGGCGCGAGGCACTTGCGGCGCTCGACCGGGTGGGGATGATCCATTACGCCGACAATTTCCCGCATGCGCTGTCGGGCGGCGAGCAGCAGCGCGTGGCGCTGGCCCGGGCGCTGGCGCCACGGCCAGCGGTCCTGCTGATGGATGAACCTTTCTCCGGGCTTGATTCGCGGCTCAAGGACAGTGTCCGCGCCGAAACGCTGGCCATCCTGCGCGAAGCCCGGGCGACAGCGATCGTGGTGACGCATGACGCTGAGGAAGCCATGCGGATGGGCGACCGCATTGCCTTGCTGCGCGACGGCAGGCTTGAGCAGGTGGGAACCGGCGAAGACCTCTACCATCGGCCGGTCAACCTGTTTGCTGCCGGATTCTTCTCTGAAATCAATGTGTTCGAAAGCTCGGTTTCAGGCGGAATCGCGCAGACACCTGTGGGTCCGGTGCAGGCGGAGGGTTTTTCTGATGGCGCGAGCGTCTCGATTGCCATAAGGCTTCCCGGCGTAGAAATCACCGAGACGCCCTGCGGCGTCTCAGCACGAATTGTCGCACGCCGGTTCCTGGGAGTTGAAGAGCTGGTGACCTTGGTTGTTGCAGGGGGCGAAAGTCCTATTGACGCACGCATCCGCGCTGGCCAATTAAGGGCAGGCGCCCGCGATGTTTCGGTTACTGTCAACCAGCGTGACATTTTGGTGTTTGAAACAAACGGATAAACACCCTAAATCAGGGTAGGATGCATACAGGAGAGTATCATGGGTTCATTCAGCGTTTGGCATTGGCTTATCGTTCTGGTCGTCGTTCTGCTTCTTTTCGGTCGCGGCAAGATCCCGGAACTGATGGGCGATGTTGCCAAGGGAATCAAAAGCTTCAAGAAGGGCATGGGCGACGATGACGCCGCGCCCGAGACCAAGACCGTCGAGTCCAAGACTGTCGACGCCAAGGCTGAAGAAGCCAAGGATCGCGGCTGACACCCCAATCCCGTTACCCTGACGGGTGAGGAGACGCCTGAATGTTCGACATAGGTTGGCCAGAGCTTCTGGTCGTTGCCATCGTGCTGATCATCGTGGTTGGTCCAAAGGACCTTCCACCGATGCTGCGTGCCTTCGGCCGCACCACCAAGAAACTCAAGTCGATGGCGAACGAGTTTCGGGGTCAGTTCGATGATGCCTTGCGTGAAGCCGAGCTTGGTGATGTCAAGAAGACATTCGACGACGCCAAGAAGCTCAATCCGATGCAGAGCATTCGCGATGCCGTCAATCCGCTCAAGGATTCCGCCAAGGACATCCGCGCGGATCTGGAAAAATCGGTGAAGTCGCCGGCTGCGGGCGTGGCCAACCAGCCGAAGGTGGATATTCCGCCCTCGACAATGAAGCTTGCCGATGGTCCGCCGGAAATCAAATCCGCCGAGCCGGCACCGGTCAAAGCCGAAACCGCGGCCGGGGCCGAGCCCACGACACCAGCAGCAAAGCCTGCCGGTTCGGTGCGCAAGCCCGGCGACAAAGCCGCGGCACAGGCTCCGGCCAAGGCGGCAGCCAAAACCAAGCCGGCGGCTTCGACAGCTTCGTCCAAGTCCAAGCCGGCGGCATCAAAGACCGGTGCAGCATCCACACCGGCAGCCAAGGCCAAGCCTGCCGCTGCCGCCAAGGCACCGGCCAAGCCCAAGGCTGCGCCTCGCGCCCGGAAACCCAAGCAAGGCGAGGGCCAGGCGTGACCGACGATATCGAAGACAAGCCGCAGCCGCTGCTGTCGCATCTGATGGAACTGCGCAATCGGCTGATGTGGGCCGTTGGCGCCTTCTTTCTGGCGTTCCTGCTGTGCTTCGGCTTCGCCAAGCCGTTGTTCAACATGCTGGTGCAGCCGTTCACCTGGGCGGTGGACTGGGCCGGAATGAGCGACCGCAAGATCGAGCTGATCTACACCGCGCCGCAGGAATTCTTCTTCACCCAGATCAAGATCGGCATGTTCGGCGGTCTCGTGCTGGCGTTCCCGATGATTGCGGCACAGCTCTACAAATTCGTGGCCCCCGGGCTCTACAAGAACGAGCGCGGCGCCTTTCTGCCGTTCCTGGTGGCTTCGCCGCTGCTGTTCCTGTTGGGCGCGGCACTGGTCTATTTCTTCTTCACGCCGATGGTGATGTGGTTCTTTCTGTCGATGGAACAGACCGGCGGCACGGGCGAAGCCTCCATCATGCTGCTGCCGAAGGTGTCGGAATATCTCAGCCTGATCATGACGCTGATCTTTGCCTTCGGCCTGGTGTTCCAGTTGCCGGTCGTCACCACGCTTCTGGCGCGGGTCGGCCTGGTGAGCAGCCAGGGCCTGAAGGACAAGCGCAAATATGCGATCGTTGCAGCCTTCATTGCCGCCGCGATCCTGACACCGCCCGATCCGGTCTCCCAGATCGGGCTTGCGCTGCCAACCATCCTTCTTTACGAGATTGCCATCTATTGCGCCCGCCTCGTGGAGCGTCAGCGCGCTGCGCGAGCGGCGTCGGCGGAAACTGACGAAACATCTTCGTCTGCGGATGCCGATCCCGAAGGGGACGCCTGAGCCTCGGTTTGGACATTGCACCGTGCCGGCTGACGGCACGGTTCCAGGGTGGGCGCTGCCATTCGACTACCGGGACCAGCCATGCTTGACATCAAATGGATACGAGACAACCCCGCAGCTCTTGACGCGGCACTGGCCAAGCGCGGGGCCGAGCCCCAGGCGCAGAAGCTGATCGAGCTTGATGAAGCCCGCCGCAGCCATGTCAGCGCGCTTCAGGCGCTGCAGGAACGCCGCAATCTTGCCTCCAAGGATATCGGCAAGGCCATGGCCGCCAAGGACCAGGCCACGGCGGATGCACTGAAGGCGGAAGTCGCCACGATCAAGGACGAGCTGCAATTCGGCGAAGCCGGGGAGCGCGAGCTCGACGAGGCGCTCAAGCATGCGCTGTCGGTGCTGCCCAACATTCCGCTCGACGAGGTGCCTGTCGGTGCCGATGAGAGCGAAAATGTCGAAGTGCGCAAGGTCGGCGAAAAGCCTGATCTCGGATTTAAACCGAAGGAACATTACGAGCTCGGCGAAGCGCTGGGACTGATGGATTTCGAGCGCGCGGCGAAAATGTCGGGCGCACGGTTCACGATCCTGACCGGTGCGCTGGCACGGCTTGAGCGCGCGCTGGGCCAGTTCATGCTTGATCTTCACACCAGCGAGCACGGCTATACGGAGGTCAATCCGCCGCTGATGGTCAATGATGCCGCGGCCTACGGAACCGACAAGCTGCCGAAATTCGGTGACGACCTGTTCCGCACCACGGATGGCCGCTGGCTGATCCCGACGGCCGAGGTGCCGCTGACCTATATGGCGGCGGGCGAGATCATTGCCGAGGAAGAGCTGCCGAAGCGCTATGTGGCGCAAACCGCCTGTTTCCGTTCCGAAGCCGGATCGGCAGGCCGCGACACGCGCGGCATGCTGCGCCAGCATCAGTTCACCAAGGTGGAGCTGGTCTCTGTGACAACACCCGAGACATCGCTTGCCGAACATGAGCGGATGACCGCCAGCGCCGAAACCGTGCTCGAGCGGCTGGGTCTGCCGTTCCGGACCATCGTGCTGTGCACCGGTGACATGGGCTTTGGCGCACAGAAGACCTATGACATCGAGGTCTGGATGCCGGGGCAGGACGCCTATCGCGAGATTTCGTCCTGCTCGGTGTGCGGCGACTTTCAGGGTCGCCGCATGAATGCGCGGTGCCGCAAGGCCGGCGACAAGGCCACCCGCTTCGTCCATACGCTCAACGGGTCCGGCGTGGCCGTGGGCCGCTGCCTGATTGCGGTGATGGAAAACTATCAGAATGCCGATGGCTCGATCACCGTGCCCGAGGCGCTGGTGCCCTATATGGGCGGGCTGACGACAATCGGGAAAGCGGTCTGACGCGGCAACTTTTGAGGGAAACGGCCATGCGCATACTCATCACCAATGACGACGGCATTCATGCCGAGGGACTTGAGGTGCTGGAGCGCATCGCCCGGACGCTGTCCGACGATGTCTGGATCGTTGCGCCCGAGACCGACCAGAGCGGGCTTGCGCATTCGCTGACGCTGTCGGAACCGCTGCGGCTGCGCGAGGTCCGCGAGAAGACCTTTGCGCTGCGCGGCACGCCGACCGATTGTGTGATCATGGCGGTGAAGCGGCTGATGGACCGGGCGCCGGATCTGGTGCTGTCCGGCGTCAATTCCGGCCAGAACGTCGCCGATGACGTGACCTATTCCGGCACCGTGGCCGGCGCCATGGAAGGCACGCTGCTCGGTGTGAGGTCAATCGCGATCAGCCAGGCCTATGCGTTCAAGGATGGCCGGATCATGCCCTGGGACGTGGTCGAGACGCTGGCGCCGGCGCTGCTGAAGAAACTCATCGAGATCGACCTGCCTGCAGGCACCTTGCTCAACATCAATTTCCCCAATTGCGCGGTGGATGAGGTCAAGGGCGTGGTTGTCACCGATCAGGGTCAACTGACCCATGGACTGTCGATCGAAGAGCGCCATGATGGCCGCGGTTTTCCCTATTTCTGGCTGAAGTTCGGCCGCCGTGATTTTTCTCCGGAAGCCAACAGCGACATCAAGGCGATCACGAAGGGCTATGTGTCGGTTACCCCGCTGAAGCTGGATCTGACCAATCATCTGGTCCAGGAGAAAATCGCCAGTGCCCTGGAAGCTTGATCGATGAATGTCCGCCTGCTGGAAAAAGAAGGATTTGCCAGCCTGTTTCTGCGTCTGCGGGCTGAAGGCATTGCCGACAAGCCGCTGCTGACGGCGTTTGAACAGACGCCGCGAACCCTGTTTGTCTCCGCCGCCTATGCCGATGCCTGTTATCAGGACCGGCTCTTGCCGATCGATTGCGGCGGCTTTGCCGAAAGCGCTGACCTGGTGGCGCGGCTGCTGTCGCTGCTGGCCATCGAGCCGGGTCACAGGGTTCTCGATATCGGCACCGGCAGCGGCTTTCTCGCCGCCGTCGCGGCGCGTCTTGCCGAACGGGTGCTGACGGTGGACCGCTACAAGACCCTGGTTCAACTTGCGCAGCAGCGTTTCGCCCATCTCGGCCTGTCCAATGTGACGGCGCGTCAGGCGGACGGCACCAAGGGGTTGAGCGGCGAGGGGAATTTTGACCGGATCATTTCCACCGGCGCCTTCGAGGGCATGCCGCGCCTGTTCGTCGACCAGCTTGCGTCAGGCGGTGTGATGCTGGCGCCGATCCTCAAGGATGATGGCCGGGCGCAGATGGCGCGGCTGACCAAGATCGGCAGCCGTTTCGAGCGGGAAGATCTTTTCGAGGTTCCCTACCGGGCCTTGACGCCGGCTGTCGCCGCCGCGTTATGACCCATCCAGCGTCATAATTTACATGGAAATGCTTCGTCTTAACTGATGAGTAACACTAACACGCTTTAATCATATCAGTTGGTTTTGCGTTGATTGGGTAGTGTTATGCGTCTCAGACAATCTGTCGTCCTGAATGTTTCTGTGTTCCGTTTGTTCGGCGTCGCCCTGCTGGCGGGGTCGGCTGCGGCATGCAGTTCGGATGCAAGTCGTTTTGCATATCAGAACACGGATCAGTTGCTCACCGCTTCGATCCCGTCGCCATCCTCGGACTCGCTCGCCCCGATGGGCGGTGACAATCCCGTGCCGCCCGGAGGCTTCTCCGGAGCCTATCCGCAGGCGCCGTCCTCTGTCTCGCAGGCCTATCCCGGCGATTACCGCACGCAGGCGCAGCAGGGTTACGAACCGACTTCAACCGGATCGATCCCGGGTTCCGTGGCGCGATCGGTGTCTTCCTCATCGAACCTGATTCCGAGTCAGCAATCGGTTGCGCGTCAGGTTTTGCCATCGCCACAGAATATTGCCTCACGGAGTTTGGAACCCATGGCTCAGCCAGCGCTCGCTGCCCCCAGCAACCCTGCGCCGCAAGCTTTCCCAGAACGGCCCGCGCCGATGTCCTCGAACGTCCCGGTCGCACAGGTCTACAGCAACAACAGCCAGCCGGTTCTGGCGCCTGATCCGATTGTCACCGGCACGGCGCCGAGCTCGGCAGGGTGGACGACAGCCGGAGGCACCCGCATCACGCTGGGACCCGGCGAGACCATCTACAACCTGTCCAAGCGCTATGGCGTTCCGGCGAGCGAGATCATCAAGGCCAACGGCATTTCCGATCCTTCCAAGGTGGCATCGGGCCGTCAGCTGCTGATCCCGGTTTATGTCTATTCGCGGCAGGCTCCGGTATCCGCTCCTGACAGCAATCCGAAAACACGGTCGGCCAAGTCGAGCGCAGGGCTGCAGGGCGAGGCCAGGCAGGACAATCTTCCGATGCCGGTACCGGCGCCGCACCGCGATGCCGCCGTGCTGCCGGCCGCTCCGTCGCTGCGCAATCCGTCAACCGGCACCATGTCGGAAGAAGTGGTCAGCGACACCGCTTCGAACACAAAAGCGCCCGCGTCTGCCGGTGGCGCCTACACGGTCAAGAGCGGTGACACGCTGAGCAAGATCGCCCGTGAACAGGGTGTCGGCATTGATGCGCTGAAATCGGCCAACAACATCTCCGGCTCGAATATCCGCATCGGTCAGTCGCTTGTCATTCCGGGTGCGGGGTCGCAGACGCCGGACCAGACATCTACGGCCTCGATCCCGACCGAAAATGCACCGAAATCCTACACTCCGCCCGTCAGCGCCGCCGCCGATGGCGTCGCCGCCAAGACCAAGGCTGACGTGGCCTCGATTGCGCCGGCAGCAACCGGCATCGGCAAGCTGCGCTGGCCGGCCCGCGGTCAGGTGATCACCGGCTTCGCCAAGTCCGAAAACGGCAAGCGCAATGACGGCATCGACATCTCGATGCCTGCCGGAACCCCGATCAAGGCCGCAGAAAACGGTGTGGTCATCTATTCCGGCGACGGGCTGAAGGAATATGGCAAGACCGTTCTGGTCCGCCACGACGATGGCCTGGTGACGGTCTATGCCCATGCACAGACGCTCAATGTCAATCGGGGCGACAAGGTTGTCCGCGGTCAGGTGGTTGCCAGTTCCGGCATGACCGGTGCGGCCAAGACCCCGCGGCTGCATTTCGAAGTGCGCAAGAATGCGGCGCCGGTCGATCCGACCACCTATCTCGAATAGCAGCCCCTCAGGGCTTCAATACAAAGGGCCGGCGTTTTGAGCGCCGGCCCTTTTTGTCATGGTAATGCTGGTCCGGTTCAGAGCGCCTTGCCGGAGCGGCCGGCGAGATCCTGGATGAACTGCCAGGCAACGCGTCCCGAGCGGGCGCCGCGTGTGGTCGACCATTCGAGCGCCTCGGCACGCAATCCTTCCGGATCGCCGTCCAGCCCGTAATGGGCAGCATAACCCGAAATCATCTCCAGATATTCGTCCTGGCTGCATTTGTGGAAGCCGAGCCAGAGGCCGAACCGGTCTGACAGCGAGACCTTCTCCTCGACCGCCTCGCTGGGGTTGATCGCGGTGGAGCGCTCGTTCTCGATCATGTCGCGCGGCAGCAGGTGCCTTCGGTTCGAGGTGGCATAAAGCAGGACATTGTCGGGCCGGCCCTCAATGCCGCCATCCAGCGCCGCCTTGAGCGACTTGTAGGCGGTGTCGTCATGGTCGAATGACAAATCGTCGCAAAACAGGATGAAGCGGGCTGAAACCGGCCTGAGAATGCTCATCAGCGCCGGCAGCGAGTTGATGTCCTCGCGATGGATCTCGACCAGCTTCAGCGGCGCAACAAGCCCGTCCTCGGCGCTCAGCGTGGCGTGAACCGACTTGACCAGCGAGGACTTGCCCATGCCGCGCGCGCCCCACAGCAGCACATTATTGGCGGCAACGCCATGGGCGAAGCGGCGGGTGTTGTCGACCAGGATGTCACGGACATGATCGACGCCCTTGATCAGACCGATGTCGATCCGGTTGGGCTTGCCGACAGGGGCGAGATGGTGGGTGTCTGCATCCCAGACAAAGCATTCGGCCGCGTCAAAATCATTGGTCTGCGGGGCTGCGGGCGCCAGTGATTCCACGGCGCGGGACAGGCGGGCGAGTTCGGCGAGGATCTGGCGGGCGATTTCATCTTGCATGCGATGGTCCGGGGTTCGGGTGGCTTGCCGACATGGCGTGGCAAGCGGGTAGCATGACATGCAGGTGCAGAAAAGTTGTTTAGGCAGGCAAATTGGGGCGCCGTGTCCCATGTTTGCGTTGCAATCGGCTATCTTGCCACTATATTCCGCTCGACTGTAGGGGGCGCTTTCGGGCCTCCATACTTATTCTCAAGGAGTTTTTCATGTTTGTGACCCCGGCACATGCCCAGTCCCTTATGGGCGGCGGCGGCAGCGAAATGGTGATGTCGATCCTGCCATTCCTTCTGATCTTCGTGATCATGTATTTCCTCATCATTCGTCCGCAGCGCACGCAGATGAAAAAGCGTGAGGAAATGCTCAAGAATGTGCGCCGCGGCGACCAGATCGTCACCGGCGGCGGCATCTTGGCCAAGGTCACCAAGGTGGTTGATGATGCCGAGCTCGAAGTCGAGATCTCGGATGGCGTCAAGGTCCGTCTGCTGCGCAGCCTGATTGCCGATGTGCGCGCCAAGGGCGAGCCTGCCAAGGAATAGCCGCAAAGACCGGGCAGGAGAATGATCCTGCCCGGTCCTTGCCGACGCCCAGATTTCTCACCCTATGTCGTCCCGCTGGGATGAACCGAGAGCAACATGCTGTATTTCTCCCGTTGGAAAACAACCCTGATCTGGCTAGCGGTTCTCGCCGGCGTGGTGTTCGCCTTCCCGAACCTGTTGAACCAGCAGCAAGCCGACAATTTGCCGGACTGGGTGCCTTCCAAGAAGATGACACTGGGACTGGATCTGCAGGGCGGCTCCTACATGCTGCTGCAGGTCGAGCGGCAGGACATCATTAAGGACCGGCTGACCACAACGGTGGACGATGTGCGCCGGATATTGCGGGATGCAGGCATCGGCTACACCGGCCTGTCGGGCACCGGCCAGATGGTTCAGGTGCGGATCCGCGACGATGCCCGGGTCGAGGAAGCCAAGACAGCACTTGCCGAGCTCGAACTGCCCGTCAGTTCGGGCCTTTTCGGCGGTGGAACGGTCTCGGAAGTCACCATTGAAGAGACCCAGCCGGGTCAATTGCGGATCCTGTTGACCGATGACGGCATCAGCTACCGCGTGTCTTCGGCCGTGGCGCAGTCCATCGAGGTGGTGCGCAAGCGTATCGACGAGCTCGGAACCACCGAACCGCTGATCCAGCGGCAGGGTGTCGACCGCATTCTCGTGCAGGTGCCGGGTCTTGACGATCCGGAGCGGCTGAAGGGCCTTCTCAACCAGACCGCCAAGCTGGCATTCCGGATGGTCGACAGCTCGATGCCGGTGCAGGAGGCCATTCAGGGCCGTCCGCCATCGACATCCGAAATTCTCTATTCCACTGATGATCCGCCGGTTCCCTATCTGATCCAGCGCTCGGTGCTGGTCTCGGGTGAAAACCTTGTCGATGCGCAGGCCGGCTATGACCAGCGCACCAATGAACCGGTCGTCAGCTTTCGCTTCGATTCGAAGGGTGGCCAGCGCTTTGGCCAGGCAACCACACAGAATGTCGGTCTGCCATTTGCCATCGTGCTCGACGAGCAGGTGATCTCGGCGCCGGTGATCCGCGAGCCGATCCTGGGCGGAACCGGGCAGATCTCGGGCAATTTCGACGTCCAAAGCGCCAATGACCTGGCGATCCTGCTTCGTGCGGGCGCCTTGCCGGCGACGCTTACCGTCATCGAGGAACGCACGGTCGGTCCCGGCCTTGGCGCCGACTCGATCGCTGCCGGCGAGATTGCCGGCATCATCGGCGCGCTTCTGGTTCTGGCCTTCATGTTCGTTGCCTATGGCATGCTGGGCTTCATCGCCAATCTGGCGCTGATTGCCAACGTGACCATGATCATCGCGCTTCTGACCATGCTGGGCGCAACGCTGACCTTGCCGGGCATCGCCGGAATCGTGCTGACCGTCGGCATGGCGGTTGATTCCAACGTGCTGATCTATGAGCGTATCCGCGAGGAGCACAGGGCAGGGCGGTCACTGATCCAGGCGATCGACGCGGGCTTCTCGAAAGCCTTCGCCACCATCCTTGATGCCAATGTGACCACGCTGATTGCGGCCGTGATCCTGTTTTATCTCGGCACCGGGCCGGTGCGGGGCTTTGCCATCACGCTGGCGATCGGCATCGTGACCACCGTGTTTACCGCCTTCACCTTCACTCGCTGGATGGTCGCTGAATGGGTGCGTCGCAGACGGCCCAAGGCCATGCCGCGGGGTGCGCTGGATGCGATTGTCCGGGACTTCACCTTCCGGTTCATGAAAATCCGCCGCTTTACCTTCGTCCTGTCGGCCGTGCTGTCAATTGCCTCGATGGCGCTGTTTGCAACCATCAACATGAATTACGGTATCGACTTCAAGGGCGGCTCGATGATCGAGGTTCAGGCCAAGCAAGGCAATGCCGATGTCGGCGATATCCGGGCGCGGCTGGGCGAGCTCAATCTGGGCGATATCCAGGCGCAGGAATTCGGTTCGCCGCGTGAGGTGCTGATTAGGATGCAGGCACAGGGCGGTGGCGAGAATGCCGAGCAGACCGTCATCACTCTGGTTCGTGCCGAGCTGGAAGGCGATTACGACATCCGCCGCGTGGAAGTGGTCGGCCCGACGGTGTCGGGTGAGCTCGCACAGGCCGGCACCATCGCCGTGATTGCCTCGCTGCTGGCGATCCTGGTCTATATCTGGTTCCGGTTCGAGTGGCAGTTTGCCCTGGGCGCGATCATTGCGACGGTGCACGACGTGGTGCTGACCATCGGGATTTTCGTGGTGACGGGGATCGAGTTCAACCTGTCGAGTATCGCTGCGGTGCTGACGATTGTCGGCTACTCGCTCAACGATACCGTGGTGGTGTATGACCGCGTGCGCGAAAACCTCCGGCGCTACAAGAAGATGCCGCTGACCAGCCTGCTCGACACATCAATCAACCAGATGCTGCCGCGTACCATCCTGACATCGGTGACAACGCTGCTGGCGCTGCTGGCATTGTTCATCTTCGGCGGAGAAGTCATCCGGTCATTCACCTTCGCAATGATCTTCGGCGTGGTGGTCGGCACCTATTCGTCGATCTTCATCGCGGCACCGGTGCTGATCCTGTTCAAGCTGCGGGCCGACAATTTCCGCGTCGGACTGGACGCCGAGACGGAAGGCGAAGCCATTCCGGAGACGTCTGACCCGAGCAGGGCCTGAGAACATGGCGCGCGGCATCGAAATACGGGAAGCCCATTTCCCCGGCCGCGCGCCCATTGAAGCCTATGGCAATGGCGGCTTCCGCTTTGCCGACATGTCGCATCGCGGTTCGATCCTGTGCCTGCCTTCGGGCATCTATGGCTGGGATGTGACCGAGGGCGACGCGCTGGATGCGTCCCTGTTCGAAAAGGTGCTGGCCGAAGCCGGCGACATCGAATTTCTGCTGGTGGGCACCGGAATGTCGATCCGGTTCCTTCCCGCGGAGCTGAAAACGTCCTTGCGGGCCGGCAATGTCTCCTCAGATCCGATGAGCACCGGTGCTGCAGTGCGCACCTACAATGTGATGCTGGCCGAATCGCGCGCAGTCGCCGCCGCGCTGATTGCCGTGTAAGCGGGATGAGCGGCACAGTTCCATCCGGCGCGCCGACAACGGGCGCGCGTGAGCCACTTCTGGCGGCCTTGCGCGAGGTCGATATCGACCGCTATCTGGCGCTGCTCTTGATGCCGGAACCGGTGCAGGCCGACATTGCCGCCCTGTTCCTGTTCAATGCCGAGATCGCCGCAATCCGCGACAGGATCCGCGAGCCGCTGCCCGGTGAAATCCGGCTGCAATGGTGGAGCGATGTTCTCGAAGGCGGACGCCAGGCCGAGGCGGCTGCGCATCCGGTTGCCGCGGCACTGCTGAATCTGGTCGAGCGCCGGGCCTTGCCGGTGGCTCCCTTGAGCGCCATGTGCGAAGCGCGGATCTTTGACCTCTATGACGATCCAATGCCGGACCGCACCAGCTATGAGGGCTATGCCGGCGAGACCGCCTCGACGATCCTGCAGGCGTCAGCATTTCTGCTCGATGCACAAGCTTCCGACCATAGCGCCACGGCCAGCGGCCATGCCGGAGTGGCGCAGGCTGTGGCGGGGCATTTGATGCTGCTGCCATTGTCACGCAGCCGTGGGCAATTGTTTTTGCCCGGTGATCTGCTGGCGGCCACCGGGCTTGACCGCGGCGGCTTTCTGGCAGGCACCGACCGGGCGGCGGTTTCCAATGCCGTGCGGGCCTTTGCCGGTTTCGGGCGCGACCATCTCGGCAAGGCGCGTGCTGCACTCGGTGAACTGCCGGCTTCGGTGTTTCCTGCCTATCTGCCTGTCGCCCTGGTCGACGCGGTGCTGCGCCGCGCCGAAACCCTGGGCGCCGATTGTCTCGACAAGCCGATTCGCATTTCACAATGGCGGCGACAGTGGCACTTGTGGCGCTCAGCGCGGCGCGGCCGGGTCTGATTTGACGTTTTGTTCTCCCGAAATGGATGTGCAGCAGGGTCAGGCGCGCGGCAATGCCTGCCAGTCTTGCACAACAAAGGCCAGCGCGGCATAGTCACACACTGTTGACGTGGCGGCGTGCTGCGTCATGCGGAGGAAATGCATGAGCCTTGGCGTGTTGGTAGTGGTGGTTGCCTTCGGCGTGATTCTGATCATCGGCGCCGTTCATTATTCAGGCGGGTCGACGCAGAAGGACGCGCGCGATCATGGCGAGGTGATTTTGGAATTCGCCCGAGCCTATCCGGGCGAGGCGATCCGTTCCGTCTCGATGACCAAAGACGGGCGCGCGAGTTTCCTGCGGCTGGCAGATGGCAAGACCGGCTTCATGCAAGCCATGGGCCGGCATTTTGTCGCCAGGCTGATTCTTCCCGGTTCGGCTTCGGTGGAGCCGCTCGAGGATCAGCCGGGTCTACGCATCGCGTTTCACGATTCCACGCTTCAGGGTGGCGATTACGTGTTCAACAGCACGGATGAGGCGGCAGAGGTCTCGCTGTGGCTGTGCGACAGTTTTGCGCTCGCCAGTCCGAAACTTGACGAGCCGGGCGAGGGCGGCAATGCCTGATCTCAAGGATTTCCCCGATGTCACGCAACTGGCGATACCGTTCTTCGTCGGCGCGATTCTGCTCGAATTGCTGGTCATTCGCGTGCTCAAGCGCCGCGGAGACTACGAGACCCGCGATACCATGACATCCTTGCTGATGGGGGTCGGTAATGTGGTTGCGGGCTTGCTGCTGGGGTTCGTGGCGTTCGGCGTGCTGATGTGGGCCTGGCAGTACCGGATTTATGATTTCGGCACGTCCTGGTGGGCCATTGCGCTGTGCTTCATTCTCGATGATCTGCGCTACTACTGGTATCACCGGATTGCGCATCGTTGCCGCTGGGTCTGGGCCGAGCACGTCAACCACCACTCCTCGCAGCATTACAATCTGTCGACGGCCCTGCGGCAGAGCTGGACCGGAACATTCACCGGCATGTTCATCCTGCGGATTCCGCTGGCGCTGATCGGGTTTCACCCGGTGCTGCTGCTGTTCGTGGGTGGGCTCAACCTGGTCTATCAGTTCTGGATCCACACCGAAGCCATCGGCAGGATGTGGAAGCCGATCGAGCTGATCTTCAACACGCCCTCGCATCACCGGGTGCATCACGCCACCAATCCGCGCTATCTCGATTCCAATTATGCCGGCACGCTGATCATCTGGGACCGGATGTTCGGCAGTTTCGTGCCGGAACTCGATGCCGACATGCCGCGCTACGGCATCGTCAAGAACATCGGCACCTTCAATCCGCTCAAGGTCGCCTTTCACGAATGGATCGACATGTTCCGCGATGCGTTTCAGCCGGGGCTGACCATGACCGAAAGGCTGGCCTATCTGCTGGCGCCGCCGGGCTGGAGCCATGACGGATCGCGCAAGGGGTCGGAAGCGCTGAAAGCCGATTATGTGGCGCAGAATCCCGGTTCAGCCGGAATGCCGGGTTTGCCCGGCGCGGATGTACCAACAGGCCGGCCGGTTGCGCCGGCCGAATAGCTGTTGATGGTTGTCAACAAACCCTGACAGAACTGCAGCGCAGGGCCGGAAAACCTATTCCGCCGCATCCTGAGCCGCAGCGGGATCGAGCCATTCGCCGAAATCGGCCAAGGCACGGCGGGCCATGGCCTGTTTCTTGGCCTTTGCCTTGTCCTTTCCGCGGAACCGGCCGCCGCCCTCGGGCTTGACGATAGCGCCGGGGTCGAGCGGCGGAAACAGTCCGAAATTGACATTCATCGGCTGGAACGAGCGTTTGCCGGGTTCGTCATCGCTCAGAATATGGCCACCGGTGATGTGGTTGAGCAGCGCACCGAAAGCGCTTGTGACCGGCGGTGGAGCAAGCTCTTCGCCCAAAACCTCGGCTGCCGCAAAGCGGCCGGCCAGCAGGCCCATGGCGGCGCTTTCGACATAGCCTTCGCAGCCGGTGATCTGGCCGGCAAAACGCAGGCCGGGCCGGCTCTTGAGCTGCAGCTTGCCATCCAGCAGCAGCGGCGAGTTGAGATAGGTGTTGCGGTGCAGGCCGCCAAGCCGGGCGAACTCGGCATTCTGCAGGCCCGGGATCATCCGGATGATGTCGCCCTGGGCGCCGTATTTGAGCTTGGTCTGGAAACCGACCATGTTGTAAAGCGTGCCCAGCGCGTTGTCCTGGCGCAATTGCACCACGGCATAGGCCTTGACGTCGGGCTGATGGGCATTGGTCAGCCCCATCGGCTTCATCGGGCCGTAGCGCAGGGTCTCGCGGCCGCGCTCGGCCATGATCTCGATCGGCAGGCAGCCGTCGAAATAGGGCGTGCCTTCCCATTCCTTGAAGCCGGTGGTGTCGCCGGCGATCAGAGCATCGATGAAGGCATCATACTGATCCTTGTCCATCGGGCAGTTGATATAGTCCTTGCCGGTGCCGCCGGGGCCGACCTTGTCGTAACGCGACTGGAACCAGCACACCGACATGTCGATCGAATCTGTGTGAATGATCGGCGCGATCGCATCGAAGAAGGCGAGCGCATCCTGACCGGTCTCGGCACTGATCGCCTCGGCAAGACCGGGAGCGGTCAGCGGGCCGGTGGCGATGATGGTCTGGCCCCAGTCGGCCGGCGGCAGACCGGTGACTTCCTCGCGGGCAATGGTGATCAACGGTTCGGCTTCGATCGCATCGGTGACGGCTTGCGCAAACCCTTCGCGATCAACGGCGAGCGCGCCGCCTGCAGGAACCTGGTTGCGGTCGGCACAGGCCATGATCAGCGAACCGGCCAGTCGCATCTCGGCGTGGATGACGCCGACGGCATTGTTTTCCGCGTCATCGGAGCGGAACGAGTTGGAACAGACCAGTTCCGCCAGGCTGTCGGTCTTGTGGGCTTCGGTGCCGCGGACCGGCCGCATCTCATGCAGGATGACGGGCAGGCCGCGGCGGGCGATCTGCCAGGCGGCTTCCGAGCCGGCGAGGCCGCCGCCGATGACGTGGATGGGGGAACGGGAAGAACTGGTTTTGGTCATGGCGTCCGTTTATCACGGGCGCGATCGCGCCTCAACGAGGATATGTGCGGCGGCAGAAACGAAAACGGCGCCCAGAAGGACGCCGTAACGAACGGTCGTTTGCAGAAGCGATTAACGGTTGCGAAGGCCGCGGGCAACCGAATCGATTTCGAAACGGCTCAGGCCGATATCGGCAAGGGCTTCGTTCGAAAGATTGGAGAGTTCCTGAGCGGTCTGGCGCGATTTCATCCAGCTGCGTGCGCGGTTGATGATTCTCATGGTCGTGTTCCTCGGGTGGGCCCGTTGCGGGCGATCAATCTGATGCCCGTCATATAGGCATTTGCCACTCATTTGTGCAGAGCAATAATCGCAGCCCTGTTATGCGCTTTCCGAATGGCTGGTCAGCATGCTGTTCAGTTTCGGATCGTGCCCAAAAAAGCAGCATCGTCCTGCGCTGTCGCAGCCCGAACTCCCTGCGCCAGTGCAATTGAGACCTGCACAAACGGAAACAGCGCCCTGTCTCCAGGGCGCCGTTTTAAATGACCGGACTAAACCCGGTCAGACGTTCTTGGTCTTAGTTGGCCGGGCGACGGGCAACGAAGGGAATGTCGCCGCGGGAGATGCCGAGGTCGTTGAGTTCGCGCTCGGACATGCGGCCGAGTTCGTTGACAGTGTTGCGGTAGTCGCGCCAGTCTTTGTAAGCCTTACGGAAGTTCATGGTCTTTTCCTTTCAGATTGGCGCCGGGAATTCGACGCCGCGTTTCATGATTTTAATATAGGTGCGTTGTTCGGATTGTGCAGTGCAAAAAAATGCAAAGGAGCCATGCGAAATCTGCAAGTCACGCCGTTAACCTGTTGTTAAAGATTGATAACTTGACGCCAAACTCAACGCTCGATTGAGATCGGCGGGCCCGTTCCGGGCACGGGAGAGCGCGGCCCGGACAATGGGTCGGATGGCATGGAGAACAGATGTGGAAGGGGGCAAAAAAATAACGCCCACCGGGGGAGGAGGATCCGGTGGGCGTCATTTTGGGAGACTGATGCTCGGGAGGAGGATGAACACCAGTCACATCGAAGCGGCTATTTGGGAGGAGGAGGTGCCGCTCCGAATTCTTGAATTTCTACAAGGCGCGCCGTGCGGCGAATGGGATATCGCCCCGTGACATGCCGATGTCGCTCAACTCGCGTTCCGAAAGCCTGTTCAGCTCGACGCATGTTTCGCGGTATTTCCGCCAGCTGGCGTAGGAGCGGATCAAGTTCATGGATACTCTCCTCTGGTCCTGCTGTTGTGTGGTTCGCCACCGTGGCGTTCCGATGTTTTGAATATAGGGGCATCTAATCGATTTGTGCAGTGCAATATTCTCATAGAAGCCATTCCGTTTTTGCATGGCTGCGGGCTTGTTCGGCAAAATCTGCCTCATAGCTGTGCGATTCCGTCATGTGCCGGAGGCGACATGCCGTTTTTGGCGGCCATTGTCCGTTGTGCCGCATGATGTAGTCTGCAAATCGAGATCTTCAAGGAAAGAATCGCGTCATGTTCCGCAGCTATCTCGCGCGTGAAATCGGCCATTGGTCCAGCCGTGGGCTGTTGCAGCCCGGACAGGCGGAAGAACTGCTTGCGGATCATGACCGTCGCCATACCGGGTTCAGTCTTTCGGGCGTGCTGGCCGTGTTGGCCGCGGTGCTGCTCGGCGCCGCGGTGGTTGCGCTGGTTGCGGCGAACTGGGAGGCCATTGCCCGGCCGCTGCGGGTGGCGGTGATTGCCGGGCTGATTGGCGCCGGCCTTGGCATTGCTGCCGTCGCGCTGCGCCGCAATGCCCGCTGGATCGCCGAAGCAGCCCTTGTGTTCACGCTACTCGTTTTTGGCGCGGGGATCGCGCTGGTCGGGCAGATGTATCATCTCAGCGGCGATGATGCCGGTTTCATGCTGGCCTGGACCATCGGCGCCCTGGTGGTGTCGCTGGCCTTTGCCTCGGGCATGGCGGCGATCAGCGCTGGTGTGCTGGGCCTGGGCTTTCTGCTGGCCGAATCGGCCATCTTCATGTCCGGTTCGATAGAGCTTCTCAATCTGCCGGGGTATATGACGGTGCTTGCGGTGGCCCTGGTCACCGGACTTGCGGCCTGGCGCGCGCGCTCCAGGCTCGCCGGGCATGTGTGTGCGGTGTTGCTTCTGGGCTGGGTGATGTGGATCGTCGACGAGGCCACCGATCTCGATCCACGCCATGTGCTGATCGTGATCGGGGCTGCGGCGTTTGCCGCAGGATCGCTCACGCCGTCGCTGCCGCCCGGCATGATGCGGCGGCATGGAACCCTATCGGCCTATGGCGCGGTGCTGTTTTTATCCGGGCTGGGCCTGGTCCAGATTGATCCTGGCGATGTGGGCCTTGCAGCCGAAATGGCATTTGCGGCGGTGATCCTGCTTGCCAGTGTCGGCATCCTCGTGGTGGCCGGCGGTGAAAACCGGCTGATCCGGCGATTTGCCTATGTCTGCTTCGCCTGCGAGACCATCTATGTGGTGAGCGAAACCCTGGGCAGCCTGCTCGGTAGCGCCGGCTTCCTGTTCCTTGGCGGTCTGGTGCTGGCGGTCATCGCCTTTGCGGTGATGAAGATCGAAAGGCGTTTCAAGGCCGGGGAGGGCCGGTCATGACGGGGTTGAGCCAGTTCCTGCGCCGCGACATCAATCCGGTGATCGCCGCCCTTGTCTCCGCAGTGGTGCTGATCGGCATGCTGGGTGTGATGATCCAGGGCCGGGCGGCGATTTTGCAGAACGGCGCCGAGATCATCTTGAAGGCCGGCCCGGTCGATCCGCGTGACCTGATGCGCGGCGATTATGTCAGGCTCGCCTATGAAAGCATTTCGGTGGCGGACGCCGCGCTGTTTGAAGGCGAGTGGCCCGACAAGCCCGGTCCTGTGACCGTGTGGCTGACACTGGAAACCGACAAGAACGGGCTGGCTGTGCCCACCGCCATCACCCGTGACAAGCCGGTGCCCGGCAATCCCGCGGCTGTCTATCTCAAAAGCAAGCCGGTGCAGCTCTATGGCGAGCGCTCCGCGCAAAATGCCAGCGTGCCTCTGCAATTCGGCATCGAGCGCTATTATGTGCCCGAAGGCGAGGGGCTGGAGATCGAGGCTGCGCGCAATGCCGGCCGCACCACGGTGGCGGTTCGGGTATCCAAGAACGGCACGGCGCAGATCGCGCGGTTGATGATCGATGGCGAGGCGCTCTACCAGGAACCCCTCTACTGACCCAGCCGCCGGCAAAACCGCCCGCGGCACGGTCGCCCGACGCGATGGCAAGAGCCACGTTTTTTTGTTTGATCAGTGCCAAACGGGTGCTATAGACCGCCCAGTTCAGAGCCGCCGCATGCATGCGGCCCGATGGTTCTGCAGTGCGGGTGTGGCGGAATTGGTAGACGCACTTGGTTTAGGTCCAAGCGCCGAGAGGCTTGGGGGTTCGAGTCCCTTCACCCGCACCATTTTGTTTTTCCTGATTGATTGATAGTTCTGAACGGCTGGCAGCGGCTCGAATGACGCTCGCCATCCGCATGATCTTCCGGCCGGGCTTGTCAGATGCAGAGTCGTGCAGGGTTAATGGACCGCTAGCCGGCTGGTCTCAGTGCCAAAGCGACGTTACTTGCCAGACCCAGCGAATATACCGCCATCAGCAGCAATGGCGCATGACCGGGATCGCGCCTTTCGAGCTCCGGAACAAGAGCCAGGGCTGCATCACGCTCCCTGATCAGGCCGGAGTCGGACCTGGACGGAGCCAATGTGCGAAGCTGGTCATCCGCGCCCGCGTTCAGGATCATGCTGGATAGATAGGTGTCGCATATGTCATAGCCCAGTGCCGTCAGGTGCTGATCCATTCTTATTCCGCTTATTTTCGAATCCAGCAGAGCCGGTGTCAGCGTGTTGGGCTCGGCTTTGCCGATGAACGCGCGGTCAATGCAGATCAGGATCACCTCGCCGGAAGCATGGTCCGGCGGCACATAGCCGAGCAGCTCACCCAAATCGTCCCAAAGCTGGAATGCGGACCAGTATTCGGCCTGCGGCGGAACCGATATCCTGCCCGGCAAGCTTGCGTCAGGGCCGACGAACACGCTTGGCCATACCGCCACATCCACAGAGCAGCCGAACGGGGCGTCGGGCCACAGCGAATAATCCCCGGCTGCCGCCCATCGCTGCGCGGCTTTGGCGCGATCGATGCGCAGGTCGAGAGCAAGAGGACGTTCCGGCACCTCAGATAACAGCATCATGTCCTCCCGGTTTTTCAGGCATTGAGACCCGGTCATCACCGTCCAAATATGGAGGCCGTACTCCTGCAGGGCCGATTAATTGGGGCGGCTTGCGCATTCCCAGTCGAGCATGGGCCCACCGCCTAGCGGACGGATCTACAGACATTCTACCCGTCCTTTGTTCCAGAAGCACTGACATGTTCGAGGATTTTGACGCATAACCCGGTAGTGGGCATGATCACCGGGGCACGGATAGTGTGGTCTGCTCGGAGGCACACGGTCAATGCGCTCGAGCTCTTCCGTTCCGGCAGGCGGCGAACACTGCGGGCATGGATTACACTCGGCACAGCTTTCATCTGTAGTAGAGGTCGAGGAAGTTTCATCCGCTTCATCTGAAGCATTGTCGATTGAGTTCGCGACCACCAGCGCACCAGCACCGAGCGTAACTGCGGATATTATGCCGAAAAGAACCCAGCCTGGCGGTCCACCCGCAACGAGAGGTAAAGCTGCGGCGTTCATGGGCCGGTCTTCCCAATTTGACGGTAGGCGGCGGACAATGAGCGCATCATTAAGTCCACCTTCCTGTCAGGAGTATGCTCACCGTTTGTCATGTAGCGACGCACTCCGTCTTGTTGAAGTATGCGGCCGCCAGTGAACATCTCCAGATATGCCCATTTTGCGGCAGATTTCTGGCTTCTGATTCCCAGACTGCGTCGGTTTGCTTCTGCTTGGCGGACCATTTCGTACAATTGATCTCTCGACAACTCATGTGTGGCCTCGGGCAAGACCCGCTGCAAATATTTCGCGATAAAGTCGTCGTTACGGCTTTGATTTCGCTTGTCGAGGGTACCGTATTGCTCCGGCAGAATTCTAAGCAAACCGCGCGGTTTCAATGGCAATTGACGTGGCCGCGGAAAACTTGCCACCTTGTCCTGGTCGATCACGATCGCTTCTGCATCGCCGAACAGGCGCGAGACCTGGGCCGCATCCAGCAACGGGAGCAGCATTGCCATGACGCGGGGATCGCTGTGCCGGAAAATCACGATGTTGTAGCTGTCGGGCGGTGCAACGGGTTCATTATCATCATGTGTGTGATTGCTATGGTTTTCATGATCGCCCGCATGGATTGCTGCTTCAGCGGACGCTGCGCCCTCGGTCGATTTGGTTTCGTCGTCATCGCCGGTCGTGTCCGGATCTTTTGGCTTTCCAGGAATCTCGGCCACATTCAACCGCCGCAGATGCCGATAGATCTCGTCGGTTGTCGCTTCGCCGTGTTCCGGCCAGACCCACCAGACAATCGCCGGTTTGTTGTCGGCCAGTGCAATCAGCTTGCGGGCCGAGCTGCGGCTAGGCAGTTCCACCAGATGCGGGCCGGCGATTTCGGTGTCGGGTGAGGGGTCTTTTTCGTCGAGATAGAGCGGGTGAAACGGCAGCCCTGCATCGGTGAGCAAATCCTGCAGATTGTCGAAATGGGCGGCGTCAACCACGGCGTAGCGCCGGCCTTCGATCCCGTCGAGAATTTCAATCAGTTCCTCGGTGGTATCGGTGCCCGGCATGATCAGCCCTTGACGAAGGGCGAGCCGGAGCTCGCCGCCTGTTTGAGGCAGGGTTTGGAGACTTTTGCGAATCCCGGTCCACCGCCGCCATCCCCAATCAGCACGCTCACCATCCCGGAGATGATCACGCCGCCATGGGCGGTGGTGTCGCCCAGGCGGGCGGCGGGCAGGTTGTTGAACAGCACGGTCGCCGAGCCCTTTACGATCATATCGATCGGGCCGGTGCATAGCGCCTTGTCGGTGACCCGGGCGGCGGGCAGGTTGCCGATGAGAATGTTTGGCGAGCAGGCAGGCAGGATCGGGCCTCCGACATGTGGTACCGGACCTGGATTGACCATGGGGCAGGTATGCATGTCGCTCACGCGCGCGGCTGGTTGTCCCATCAAGTTCTCCCTGGTCTTGTCATGTCGGCCGTCCCGTGCGGACCGGCGCAGGGCTGTGTGCTGCGGCGGTCATTTTTCCGACGACCTCGGATAGCGTTTGGCGTGCGGTTCTGCACATTTCTTCGGTCGCGGTACGGTACTCTTGCTCACCTTGCTGCCGCGCGACGGGGCGCCGCCGCAATTGACCCGGACCAGCGTTCCCTCGATCTGGATGCCAGCGGGACTGATCTTGATGAAGTTTCCGCCGACTGACAGGCAGATGCTGGTGCCGGCGTCGATCACCACCTCTGTTCCGGCGTCGACAAAATAGCTTCGGCCGACATCGACATGACCCTTGCTGCCGATCTTGCACAGCAGGTCGTTGCCGATCTCGTGCTGCAGATTGCTGCCGACATCGACCAGCCGGTCGCCACCGACCGTGAGATTTTCGTCGCCGCCTATGTTGCGTGTCTGCGAGCCGCCAATGGTCTCGTCACGGTTGCCGCCCACCTCCTCGCGGTGGTCGCCGTGAACGGTCATGTCCTTGTCTCTATCGATCCTTTGCGACTGGGATTTTGCAACGTGGAAATCGCGATTTCCCCCGACATCCCAGGTCTCGTCGTCCAGAATGATGCTGTTGAAATATTTCTGGCCATGCAGGAAGATCTCTTCCTCGCCGGCCTCGTCCTCGAAGCGGAACTCGTTGTAGCCGCCGGCCTTGTGCGAATCGGATTTGAAGGTTGACCGGGTCTTGAACTGGGGCAGGGTGTAGGGCGGCATGTTTTCGGCGTTGTAGACGCAGCCGGTGACCAACGGCCGGTCCGGGTCGCCTTCGAGGAATTCGACCATCACCTCCATGCCGATGCGCGGGATGATCATCCCGCCCCATTGCTTGCTGGCCCAGTTCTGCGCCACCCGGCAGCGCATCGACTGGTCATCCTCGCGGTCCCAGTGGAACCGCACCAGGATGCGGCCATATTCGTCGCAATCGATCTCCTCGCCTTCCTTGCCCACCACCTTGGCGGTCTGCGGCCCGTGCACCAGCGGGCGCGGGGTGATCTGCATCGGCCGGAAGTCGATCTCGCTGTCGAGAAACTCATACTGACCTTCATAGCTGTCCTCGCCGGTCGAGCCGGCGCCGGTGCGGTACTGCTGGGAGATGAAGCTGTGCTGGCAGCGCAGCACCACATATTCGGTGTTGTAGGCCTCGAAGGGGTAGTCGGTCAGCTCGACCAGGCTGCCGGGAAACAGGGTGACGCAATTGCCAGATCCCATGCAACGTCTGTCAAGGGCAGCTTCGGATTGCATCCGGATCTGTGCCACGGTCCTGCCGGCACCCTGGTCAAGATGGCGTCCGGGGTAATCATAGATTTCCTTGTCGGCATGCTCGTAGCTGGCGGTACCGTCGTGGACGCCTTCCATTTTGGCCGACGGGGTTTTGAAATTGTAGTCGCGGACGGACACCTTGCCGGAGGTAAAGCGCCGCTCGGGAATGAAATGGTGGATGCATTCGCTGGCCCTCCGGTCTTGGCCGGCCAGCGGCAAATAGGGGCGGGACCCGCCAGGGGTTGCTTCGCACTGGCTGATATTGTCAAACAGTACAAGCTTGTGCGCTCCGTCCTCGTGGATAAAGAACCAGCTGATGCCGTTTTCCTCCATCAACCGGCAGACAAAGGCCATGTCGGTTTCGCGGTACTGCACGCAATATTCGATCGGTTCGAAAGAGCCGGCGGTACGGTCCTCGAATTCGGCGAGCGAGCCGTGGCGTCCGAAGACTTCGGAAATGATGTCGGTGACGGTTTTTTCGTGGAAGATGAAGCAATCGGCCCGGTGTGACAGCAGCCACAGCCAGGGCCGCAGCACCAGCCGGTAGCAATGGAAATGGTCGCGGACGCCCAGCCACTGGGTTTCGGTCAGAATGCCGTCAAATTTGCGCTTGCCGCCGGAGGTTCCATGGATGGTCAAGGTTACATTCTTGCCGATGGCCTCGTCGAAATCTAGGCCGCCTTCGTTGCTCAGCGCCTCGATCCGGTACTCGAACAGTTCGCTGACACCTTCCGAGCCATCGAAACGCGACAACACGAGAACGTCCTTGCCGAACGGCGTTTCAAGAACCCCGGCGCGCTTGTCCTGTTTAAGAGTAACAGCGTTCATCAACCCCTCCGCGCCCAGTGGCAGGCCTGGCCGCGTGCGGCTGCCGGCTGGTTCTCGACATCGGCAACAAAACTCCCCCGGACCAGACCCATGTCATTGCTTGAGCAATACTGGGTGATAATCTCATCTTCGTCCAGTCCGGCCGAGTTTTCGCGCCGCATAATGCTGAAACGCCCAGTCGAATCGACCATTTCCTCGGACATGCTGCTTTCCCGTCGAAGCATGGAAGTGTTGCCAGATCAGCTTCCCACTGTTTAGATTTCTTGGCAATTGCCATTGCGTTCCGGACAACCAGAATAGGTCCGTTTGAAATACGAATATCGGCAAAATATTTTAGTTATGGGTAGAATCGTGCATTTGCGCGGAGACAACAAACGTCAAAATACGTCATGTAAATCTAGACATACAACGCAAGGACCGGATGAATGGCGATGCCCGAATCATACGGAAAATATCGTTGGTTTTCGGAAGTGAGCCTGTTGATACAAATTTCTGAAAGTCACGGTCAATAACTGCACGATTATCAATGTTTTCAATAAGTTTATAGAAAAAGACATACAGAATGTCCCGAACTGGTTCGGGAGGGCCGGTCATTTGGCATCAAACGGCAGCATGCTTACCGGCCTGCATTGCGGGATGGATGTCTTGAAGGCTCATGTATCGATCCGAAGTGATGGTCACATTCGGAGATGTCTGACTGCGAAAAACTGAAAAAAGATTATAAGAATCAATATATCAGTACGCCCATTTGGACATCTTGTGAATTGAAGCGCATCTTGTGCGGCATTGACTTGAAAAAATCCCAATCCTATAGTTGAGAAAATTCTCATGGAGGCTTTTGACATGCGTTTATGGACCATTACCCCGTTGGTATTGGCGCTGGCTTCGTTTTCTCTGGATGCGAAAGCGCAAAACACCTCTGAGCCAGCCTATACTGCCGATGAATTGGTAAATTTCATGGTGGAGCAGGTCGATCTCGGCAGTGCCCGCGCGCTGTGCATCGGCACCAAGTCGGAATGCGCCGCATCGCAGCCGAAACCCAAGGGTTTCGACATGCGGCTGACATTCGATCTCGATTCCAGCACATTGCGGCCGGAGGCCAAGGCCAATCTGGAGGTCGTTGCGGCGGCGCTCAAGGATGCCCGGCTCAGGGTGGCCAAGTTCAAGGTCGAAGGCCATACCGATGCCCGCGGCTCCGACGACTACAACATGAGCCTGTCGGTAGCGCGCGCCCGGTCGGTCGCGGACTTCCTGGTCTCCCGCAATGTCGACCGCTCCCGCATCGTTGCCGAAGGATTTGGTGAAGGTGCGCCCCTGACCGCGGATCCGCTGGATCCCGACAACCGGCGTGTGGAACTGAGTCTCAGCGTGGAGTAGGTGTCAAACGCAGCAGACACAGCATTTGCCGAGGCGCTTCAAAGGTTTCTGGAGCCGGTTTCGGCAGATTCGGTCTGCGGACCCGATCTCGATTTCGAGGATGACGCTGACTACGCCAATTTCATGTTCCCGCTTGAGGAGCTGCTGTCGCAGCGCTTTCTGGAGACAGGTGGAAAGCCGGCGGACCGTTCCAACATCAAGCTTGATGAGGTCATAGAGTCCATATCCGGGCTGCTGGAGCGCAGCCGCGACCTTCGCCTTGTCGCGGCTCTGGCGCAGTGCCACGCGGTACTGCTCAAGCCCGAGGGGGTTCTGGTCTGCGTGCAACTGATGCAGCGGATGCTGGAGACCTTCTGGGAGGAGGTGCATCCCGCTGCGACTGACGGCGACTTCGGGTATCGCCGGTCGATGGTCGAAGCGCTGGACGACCGGTCGAGGGTCGCGATCCCGATCGGTTATTTCCCGCTGGTCAATGACAAGAAGATCGGGCCGGTGAGCTACCGGGTCTGGGAAATTGCGCAGAAGCCGGAGCTGAAACTTCCCGCCGAAACCCCGATGCAGGCGCTGCAGGTTTCCGAGGCCTTCAACAGCGAGGCCGGGCGCGGCCAGGTGCAGGCCAGCTATGATGTGTTCAAGGGCTTGCAATCGGCGCTCAAGGGCATTCGCTCTGTGTTCCTGGAAAATATCGATTTCGACAATGTGCCATCTTTCGGCATAACGCTGGGCGCGATCGATGACGTGATTGCCATGCTCGAGCGCGAGGCGCCGTGGCTGTTGCCGGAGACAGAGCCCGGTGCCGAAGACATGCTCGCGGGGGACGCGGAAGCCATTGGCGGCGATGCGCCGGCGAGCCTTGCTGCCGCACCGCCGGCGGCGGCAGTTCTGCCGCTGACCGATATTTCCAGCCATTCCCAGGCCGCGGCGCTGCTGACCCAGATCGAGAGATATTTCTGCAATTTCGAGCCCTCGTCGCCGGCCCTGATCCTGGTCCATCAGGCCCGCAAGCTTCTGGGACGACCGCTGGTGGAGGCACTCGAGGCCCTGGCTCCGTCACGCGTCGACGCGGCGCGTTTGATCGTCGACACCGGCAGCGGCTTCACGCTGAGCATAGACCGCATGCGGCAATTGACGGCGTCGGCGCTGTTTCAGCCCGAGGAGTCCGGTCCAGGGGATGAGCCGGAAGCGGTGGCGGTGACCAGCCGCGAGGCTGCCAGCAGCGCCATGCAGTCGATCGAACGGTTCCTCGCCGTTCTCGAGCCGACAAGTCCGGTGCCGCTGTTGTTGTCGCGCGCACGCTCATTGATGAACAAAGATTTCAGTGGACTGCTCAGTGACTATTTCAATCAAACTGAGGGTCAGTAAAGAAGTCGGGACGGTGATAGTTTTGTTTGACAACGCTAATTCTATCTGGCTTTCTATCACATAAAAAGGGGAGATTACAGTGGCTTCGGATAGTGGACAGAAGTTTATCAAGCGCAATCGTCCGCCGCGCGTTCAGATTTCCTATGAAGACCCGGGCGACGCTGAAAAGATAGTAGAATTGCCATTTGTAATGGGTGTCATGGCCGATCTTTCTGGCAATGCTTCGCCTGTTGAAAAGCCATCTATGTCGGAACGCAAATTCTCCGACGTCGATATGGACAATATTGACGCATACATGGCGAGTATCAAGCCGGCCATCTCGATGAAGGTTGACAACAAGCTGGGCGAAGACGCTGGCAACGAGAAGCTCGGGATCAACCTGACCTTCTCGAAGATGGCGGATTTCGAACCGGCCGCCGTCGTTCGCCAGATTCCGGCATTGAACGCGCTTCTGGAAGCACGCGAGCAACTGGCCAACCTGCAACGCTACATGGACGGCAAGGTGGCTGCGGAGGACAAGCTGAAAGAGCTTCTGTCCAATCCGGAAATGATGCGGGCGATGAGCGAACACCGCGCTGCGAAGCAGAATGCGGATGCGGAAAATCCGTCTGAAGATGCAGACAAAACCGACTAACTCAGGCCGTCGGGGCTGTGAACTGAAATTGGGGGTACGATGTCGGCGCAAGAATCCAATCAAAAACAGGCGGGAGTCCTGGAGACCCAGGTCGAAGTCGGCGAGTTTTCTTCTCTGCTGAAGCAGTCCTTCAAGCCGAAGACCGAACGAGCGGCGACCGAGGTGGACAATGCCATCACCACGCTGGTCAAGACCGCGCTGGCGGACAGTGAAGTCATTCAGGAGGATGTGCTCGACACGATCGGCGAAATGATCCGCCGGCTGGACGAGCAATTGTCGGCGCAGCTCAACGAGGTGATGCATGCCCCGGAGTTCCAGGCGGTCGAAAGCGCCTGGAACGGGCTGAACTATCTGTCGACAAATTCCGAGACGGATTCGACGCTGAAACTGCGGGTGATGAATGTCTCCAAGAGTGAACTCTACCGTGACCTGAAGAGCTATCCGGGTGCAAAGTGGGACCAGAGCCCGCTGTTCAAGAAGCTCTACGAGGCCGAGTTCGGGCAATTGGGCGGCCAGCCTTACGGCGCATTGGTCGGCGACTTCTACTTTGACCACACCAGCCAGGATGTGGCCTTGCTGCGGGATCTGGGCAAGGTTGCGGCTGCCGCGCATTGTCCGTTCATTTCCGGCGCCGATCCGAACCTGTTCGGCTGGGATTCCTGGAACGAGCTGGTCAATCCGCGCGACCTGTCGAAGATTTTCGAAACGCCAGATTATGCCGGCTGGCGCTCGTTGCGCGATTCGGAGAATTCGCGCTACGTGGCGCTGTGCATGCCGCGCGTGCTGGCCCGCGAACCCTTCGGTTCCAAGACCGTCAAGGTCGAGGAGTTCAATTTCGAGGAGGAGGTCGACGGTCATGACGGGCGCAAATATGCATGGATGAATGCGTCCTATGCGATGGCGGCCAATATCAACCGAGCCTACAAGGAATATGGCTGGACGGTGCGGATCCGGGGTGTCAATTCGGGCGGCGAGGTGATCAACCTGCCGCTCCACACTTTCCCGACCGATGATGGTTCTGTGGACCAGAAGTGCCCCACCGAAATCGCCATCAGCGACCGGCGCGAGGGCGAATTGTCCAAATCCGGCCTGATTCCGCTGGTTCACCGGAAGAACTCCGACAAGGCTGCCTTTATCGGGGCCCAGTCACTCTACAAGCCGCGCAAGATGAGCACGGAAGAGGCGACGGCGTCCGACAATCTGTCGGCGCGCATTCCCTACATGTTCGCCTGCTCGCGGTTTGCCCATTATCTCAAATGCATGGTGCGCGATCAGGTTGGCGACACCAAGGAGCGGGAAGATCTGCAGCGCTGGTTGCAGACCTGGATCATGCGGTATGTCGATGGCGATCCGCGCAACTCAACCTCGGAAGTCAAGGCCCGGAAACCATTGGCAGATGCCCGGGTCGATGTGTTCGAAGATCCCGAAAACCCGGGATATTACGGCGCAAAATTTTTCCTGAGACCGCATTTCCAGCTCGAGGGAATGGATATCGGACTCAGCCTCGTATCCAAGCTTCCGTCGGAAAAGAAGTAATGCGGTGTTCCTGCCGCGTTTGAATTGGCAGGTGCGCGGACGATAAGAGAGCCCATGAGAGGAGACAGCCATGGCTACAAACATGCATCTGAAAATCGACAGTATCGAAGGTGAATCCCGAAAAAAGGGGCATGAAGGACAGATCGAGATCACCAGCTGGGCCTTCGGGATGGATCAGCAGGCTTCTGTCGGCCATGGCCACGGTTCCGGCGCGGGCCGGGTTTCGGTTCGCGACGTGGTGTTGACCAAGAGCATCTGCAAATCCGACGCTGCGCTGATGCAGCATTGCTGCAGCGGCAAGCATATTCCCGAAATCACGCTGTTTTGCGAGAAAGCGGGCGGCGAGACCACGGTTGAATATGTGAAGATCGTGATGAAGCAGGTTCTGGTCACCAATCACACCGTTTCGGGCGCTTTGGGAAGCGACGAGGTTGCCGTGGATGTGTCGTTGAACTTCGCCGAATACGTGGTCACCTACACCCAGCAGGCCGAGGATGGTTCTGCCGGTCCGACGACCACCCAGGGTTGGAATGTCGCCGAAAACCGGTCTGCCGCGTAACGCTGGACCAGCCGGGATTTGCACCGGCGGATCATCATGGCTGCGACCCTTTCTCTATAGTGCTCCCCGGCTCAACGGGGAGCACGGATGATGTTTGGTGACAATGGCCGACAATGACAGATTTCGCGTTCCGTTGCTGCATTGTTTCCAGGATGCTTTTTACAACGGGGATTCTCGATCCGAGAAGGTCGAATCCCGCTCGGACAAGCGCGCTGGCAGGAAAGGCGCCGCAGTGGCCCGGGAGGAGGGGATCATGATGTCGGCCGCCGACCGGTTGCGCCGCAAGGGCCTGAGCGAAACCGAGGTGCGGCAGCAGGTGATGGACTCGCTCATCGACGTCGTCAACACCATTGATCTGCAGAGCTCCGTGGACCTTACCGGCCTGGACTATGCTTCCAAATCCATTCTCAATTACGGGCTTTACGACATTTCTCACCTGACCAGCGAGGACATGAGCCTTGCAACGCTGGAACAGAACGTGGTGGCGGCGCTGCTATGCTACGAGCCGCGGATCAACAAGGAAACGCTCAGGGTCAGACGTGACACACAGTTCAATGATGTCGACCAGAAACTGCGTCTGTCGATCTATGCGGAAGTGTCCTTCCTCAACCTTGAAGTGCCGATCGAATTCGTCGCGGAAATCGACATCGGCGCGAGCAAGGTCAGTTTGCTGAAGGCGTCCACCTTGTCATGAACAGAGAGTTTTTAGAGTTTTACGACCGCGAACTGAAACTTCTCTATGAACGTTCGAAGGAGTTCGCCGAGGAATTTCCCGGCGTGGCGGCGCGTCTTGGAGCGTTGACCGAGGACCAGATGGATCCGACGCTGGTCGGATTGCTCGAGGGGGCTGCCTTCCTTGCCGCCCGGGTCCAGCTCAAGATCAAGAGCGAGTTCGACACCTTCACGACCGAAATGCTGGAACACCTGATTCCCGGCTTTCTGGCGCCGATTCCCTCCTTCGCCATGGTCCGCGCGATGCCGGATTTCTCAGATCCCGGCCTGCGCGACGGGGTGTTTCTCAAGGCCGGCGACTATCTGGACACGAGTTTCGTCGAGCGCGAAAAACGGATTGCCTGCCGCTACCGGCTGGTCACCGATCTGGCCTTGTGGCCTTACCAGGTGACCAAGGCGGAATATTTTTCCACCACCGCGCCAATGCAGGCGCGCGGCATCGAGACCTCGGTCTCCGTGGCCAGCGGCCTGTGTCTCGAATTGTCGCTGCGCGGCGGGCCGGTTTCCAAGGATGCGGCACCCGGACCACCGGTCAACAGCTGCACGCCGGACGAGCTGACCTTTCATCTGGTCGAGTCGGTGTCGGATTCGGCGACGCTGTACGAATTGCTGTTTTCAAAACTCGGACGGATCATCATCCGTCACGCCAAGGAGGGGATGGCGCCGAAATTCGAGATCCTGCCGGCCACCGCGATCGAGGAGATCGGCTTTGAAGAAGGCAAATCGCTGTTCGGCCATGACGACAAGGTGTTTGCCGGCTTCAACCAGCTGAAGGAATATTTCCTGTTTCCGCACCGGTTTCTCGGGTTTCGCCTGAGGGGACTTGCGGACAAGCTCAAACATATCGAAGCGGACCGGTTCGAAATCTATTTCGAATTCGAATCCTCGTCCAAGCGCATGTCCTCGATCATCAAGGCCAAGAGTTTCGCGCTCTATGCCGCGCCGGTTGCAAACCTGTTCGAGGCGACATGCACGCCGGTGCCGATACGGACGCAGGATCATGAACATGTGGTCGTGGTGGACCGCAGCCGGCCGCTGGAATACGAGATCTACAAGATCCTCGAGGTCAATGCTCTGTTTCCGCGGCGAAAGGACAAGATCCCGGTGTCGCCGCTCTATTCGGCGCCGCTTGGCAACATGCCCCTCAACAAGGCGCATTTCTACACGTCGAGACAGATAGAACGGCGAAAGACCGATGCCGAACGCCGCACCGGGCTGGTCAGCAATTATCTGGGCACCGACACCTTCATCTCCTTGCGCGAACCGGCGGAGGAAGATGTTGCCGAGCGGGTGAGGTCGCTCAATGTCAGGGCGCTGGTGAGCAACCGGCATCTGACCGACCAGCTTCCGGTGCGGCGCGGCAGGGCGGATTTCGTGGCGGTCGAGGACACCAAGCTGGAATTCGAGTGCATCGCCGGACCGACCCCGCCGCGGGATTCGCTGCTGTCGGGAAGTTTCCGCGGCCGCGGCGCCGATCCGACCGGGGCGATCCTGTGGAAGCTGATCAATTTTCTGCAATTCAACCATCTCGGATTGGCCGGACGCCCTGAAGGCGATGGCGCTGCGGCCTTGCGCGAAATGCTGATGGTTTTCGCCGATGCGTCCAATGCGGATATCGAACGCCGCATTCGCGGCATTGTCGATGTCTCGACCGAGCCGGTGGTCCGCAAGATCAAACAGGATACCGGTTACAATGCGGCGCGCGGTATCCGCGTGACCATCGAGTTTGACGAAACCGCCTTCGAGGGCAGCGGCGCCTTTCTGCTCGGCACGATTTTGAGCAAGTTTCTGGCCGAATATGCGGCGATTAACAGCTTTGTCGAAACCGCCATCCGCTCCCGGCAACGGGGCCAGATCAAGGTCTGGAAACCGGTCGTCGGGGAAAGGCAGTTGCTGTGAAGCTGATAGAGGACATCAAGGCCGATCCGTTTCGCCACAATTTCTACGCCGTCCTGCGCGAATTCGAACGGCATGCGGCGTCAAAACCCCGGATCGGGGATGGCGTCACGGTCAAGGATGACATCGTGGTGCTGTCGCAGGATCCCTACACGGCGTTTCCGGCCTCCAACATTGCCGCGATTGAACCGACGCCAAGCGGCGGGTCGCGATTGTCGATCCGGTTTCTGGGCATGTTCGGCCCGCAAGGCGCGCTGCCACTGCACATTACCGAGACCTCGCAGATCTGGGCCAATGGCAAGGATCCGTCCTTTGCCCGGTTCGTCGATGTGCTGTCGACCCGTTTCCTGCAGCTTTTCTACCGGGCATGGGCCGATTCACGTCCGATTGCCCAGTTTGAACGTCCTGAACTCGACCGTTTTCAGGTTTTTCTGGCAAGTTTTGGTGGCGTCGGCACGGAGACGATGCGCCATGCGGATGCGCGCACGCAGATTGGCCGCATTCCCTATACCGGGCTGGTCAATTCGCACGTCAAGAGCGCATCGCGCCTGAAGCAATTGCTGCAGGGGCTGCTCAAGCTTGACGTCGAGATCGAGCAATGGGTTGGCACCTGGCTGTCGCTGGACGTCACGGAGCGCACCGCAATGGGACGTCAATCGGCGCGGCTGGGCGTGGACAGTTTTGTCGGCAAGCGGATCTACAGCATCACCGAAAAGTTCCGCATCCGCATCCGCTGCCGGGATCAGGACGAGTATGAGCGCTTGCTGCCCGGGTCGGCGCTTGCCTCGGAACTTGCCGATCTGGCGTTCTATTATGTCGGATACCGGGCCGAATTCGATGTGGAGCTGGGATTGCCGCGCGACCAGGCGCCATCGATCAGACTGGGAAGTGCTGGCAAGCTGGGGCTTACTTCCTGGCTGCAGGGCGCGCGCACCGTCGAGGGTCCGGATCACCTGTTTGAAGCCCGGTTCAATCCGATGGCGCCCGGCAGCAAGGCGGGCCAAGCGCATGCGTGATGTTAATCCGACCAGATGGGGGGCGACCAATGAACGAGATTAGCCTGGAAACCGTAGCAGGAAAGCTGAACACCGTCGGTTACGACGCCTTCATGAAGGCCCTGAGGCAGGCCAGGACCGCCGGCAACCGCAATGTCGAAATGGCGCATTTGCTGCTGCATCTGGTGCAGAACGAGCGAACCGATGTGGCCCATACGCTGACCCATCTGGGTATCGACAAATCCGCGGTCGTGGCCGAGCTGGTGGCGACGACCTCCGGGTTCAGGGCCAATGAAACCGAGATGCCCGGGGTCTCCACCCAGATAATCGATCTTCTGGACAGGGGCTGGCACTATGCCACGCTGCTGTTTGGCGAGTTGCAGATCCGCAGCGGCCATCTGCTGGTGGCGGCGCTGAAATCGCCGAGCATCAAGCGCGCGATCGCATCGGCATCGCGCAGTCTCGGGGCGATCGATGCGGATGCGCTGATTGCCCAGCATCGCGAGTTCTGGCAGCGTTCGGACGAGTCCAATCTCAGGCCGATGGATGGGTTTTCGCCCAGTGGTGCGGCGGATGGCGGCGAAGACGGGCTGACGGAGGCAAAGGGCACCACCGCGCTCGACCGGTTTTCCATCGACATGACGGCGCAGGCCGCATCGGGAAAGCTTGACCCGATTGTCGGGCGCGACGAGGAAATCCGCCAGATCATCGATGTGCTGTCGCGGCGGCGGCAAAACAACCCGATCCTGACCGGCGAGGCCGGTGTCGGCAAGACCGCCGTGGTGGAGGGTTTTGCCCATTGCATCGCATCGGGCGATGTTCCGCCGGCGCTGCGCAATGTCCGGCTTCTGGCGCTGGATATCGGCCTGATGCAGGCCGGCGCGTCGCTCAAGGGCGAGTTCGAGCAGCGCCTGCGCTCGGTGATAGACGAGGTGCAGTCATCGCCCACCCCGATCATCCTGTTCATCGATGAAGCCCACACGCTGGTTGGCGCAGGCGGGGCGCAAGGCACCGGGGATGCTGCCAATCTGCTCAAGCCGGCGCTGGCCCGCGGCACCCTTCGGACAATCGGCGCCACCACCTGGGCCGAGTATCGCCAGTATTTCGAAAAGGACCCGGCGCTGACGCGGCGGTTTCAGCCCGTGCATGTCGATGAGCCGTCGATCGAGAAATGCTGCTACATGCTGCGCGGCATTCTTGGGCCGATGGAAAAGCATCACAATGTGCGGATCTCCGATGCCGCGCTGGTCGCCGCGGTTCAATTGTCGGCGCGCTATATTCCGGCGCGGCAATTGCCGGACAAGGCGGTGAGCCTGCTCGATACGGCCTGCGCCCGGGTCGCCATCAGCCAGAGCACCACGCCGGCGGCACTCGCCGATATCAGGGTGTCCATCGAAGCGGCCGGCAAGGAGCTCGACGCGCTGGGCAATGAGAGCGAATTGGGAAGCACCAATCCCGAGCGGATCGCCGAGCTCGAGCAGCTCGTTGCGGAGAAGGAGGCACAGCTTGCCGAGCGGCGGGCAGCCTATGACCGGGAAAAGGAGCTGGTGGACGAGATCATCGCCGCGCGCTCTGCTCTGCGTGCCGCGGCCGCGCCGTCCATGGAGACGCCTGAAGCTCAGGGACCAGTCACCGCCGAGCAAGGCGATCAAAATGTGACTGCGGATGAGCCGGGAGAACCTGAAGCCGCGGCGGAGGAAGATCCGGCAGGGGCCGCTGAGCCGTCAGAGACTGATACCGGCCTGAGGCTTGAGGAGCTCAACAGGTCACTGAGCGACATCCGCGACGACGAGCGCATGGTCTTTGCCCATGTCGACGAACAGGCGATTGCGGCCGTGGTGTCGGCCTGGACCGGGATTCCCGTGGGCCGCATGGTCCGCGATGAAATCCAATCGATCCTGAAATTGTCGGAGACGCTGAACAAGCGGGTCATCGGGCAGGCGCATGGCATCGACATGATCACCCGCCGCATCGAGACCAGCCGCGCCAAGCTCGACAATCCCAACAAGCCGATCGGGGTGTTCATGCTGTGCGGCCCGTCCGGGGTCGGCAAGACCGAGACCGCGCTGGCGCTGGCGGAAGCGATCTATGGCGGCGAGCAAAACATCATCACCATCAATATGAGCGAATTCCAGGAGGCCCACACGGTGTCGCTGCTCAAGGGCGCACCTCCGGGCTATGTCGGATATGGCGAAGGGGGACGGCTGACGGAAGCCGTGCGCCGCAAGCCCTACAGCGTCGTACTGCTCGACGAGGTCGAAAAGGCGCATTCCGACGTGCACGAGCTGTTTTTCCAGGTGTTTGACAAGGGGCGCATGGAGGACGGCACCGGCCGGGTGATCGACTTCAAGAATACCCTGATCATCCTGACCTCGAATGTCGGCACCGAGGCGATCATGCAACTGGCCGCCGAGGGCAAGACACGGCCCGACGTGGAGGAGCTGTCAAAAGCGTTGCGTCCCTATCTCCAGCAGGTTTTCCCGCCAGCGCTGCTTGGCCGCATCGTCACCATCCCCTATTTCCCGCTGTCCCAGGACATGCTGGGCGGGATTGTCAAATTGCAACTCGAGCAGATCAAGCGGCGGGTGCGCGACAATCACAATGCCGAACTGATCTGCACGGACGGGCTGATCGACTACATCGTCTCGTGCTGCAACGATCCCGATTCCGGCGGCCGGATGATCGACAATATCATCACCAACACCTTGCTGCCCGATCTTGCCCGGCATTTCCTGCACAGCTCGATGGAGCAGGCGGAATTCAGGACGGTGACGGTCGACCACAAGGACGGCAACTACACTTACGCGCTGGAATAGGGGCTGACCATGTATGTCATCGCAGGTATCGACGGCACCGGAGCCTATAATGATGCGGAGTACAGCCGGCATTTTCGCAACAGCTATGTCAAGCAGTTCTCCTCCAATGTGGGGCCGCCGAGTTTCGGTCACTATCAAAGGGGGCCTTCGATGGAGGGGGCTTCGACCAAGCCACGCGGTGAGGAAGCCGCCCGGCAACTGGTGCAGGCGCTGGCTCCGATGCAGCGCAAGGGCGCGAAGGTCGGCGTGTTTCTGACGGGATTCAGCCGTGGCGGTGCAGCCGCCATCTGGGCTGCCAGGGTTCTGGCAGACAGCAAGATCACCGTGGATGCCATGTTCCTGTTCGACGCGGTCGACCGCGCGGTGGGGCTTGATGTGGATGCAGTTTCACCCAATGTCCGCAGCGTCTACCACGCAAGGCGCTCCACTTCGGCTGAATCCCGGGAGTTCTTCGGCAATTGCGGGGTCAGATACCACAAGGGGTCTACAGTCTATCACTCCAAGTGGTTTCACTGCACCCATGGCGCCGTCGGCGGCACCCCGTGGACGTCAGCCGGATCCGACGGCAAGATCTATGAGGGCAACACCACGATATCGCATGGCATGATGATATTGCTGCCGATGCCATTGTCGGTGCTGGCCCGGTCGCAGCACCATGCCAACAAGACAAAGGTGACGCTGGAACAGGAGAAGTCCGGGTCAGCCAAGGTGTTTGACTGGATGTCGGGTCATTTCGAAGCTGAAAAGCAGAAAGCCATGCTGCGCAACAAATATCGCGATGTCGCAGCCGACCGGTCGAATGTCGGGTGAGGGCGGCGTATGCGCAATGGACATGCTCAATTGCCAAAAAATACAATGGCCTGCACAATGGTTGGCAGGATCGGGACCTACAGAGTTTGGAATAGTGTGGAATGAAGTCGATTACGCTTTTGATCAGCAATTTGGACAGACTGCCCGATGGTGGCCCGCTGAGTTACCGCTCCGAAGGCCGCGCGTTTGAAATCGGCCGTGACAGCGCAAGCGACTGGACATTGCCGGATCCGAAACTGTTCATCTCATCGCGCCACTGCGATATCCGGTTCGACGGGCAGAACTACATCCTCAACGACATCTCGCGCAATGGCACTTTTCTGAACGGGGCACAGCAAAGGGTGAAAAGCCCCTATACGCTGCAACCCGGCGACAAGCTTGCCATAGGCGATTACATCATCACGGTGCAGATCAGCGATGTGCAGCAAGCTGCCTCCGGCGGCACGTCCAGTGATGCGTGGATGTCGGCAGCACCTGCGCCGGCGGCCGATGACGATGATATCTGGGGAGCAGCCACGACCGGTCCGGCGCCGGTGGATCGCAGCGTGTTCAAACCGAAACGACAGGATCAGCCGGTCCATCCGGATTTCGTCAAATCCCATCTCGACCTGCCGCCCGCCCGGTCGGCGGAAGATCCGTTTGCGCCACAGCAAGCGCGTCCGACGCCGGGGGCCAATCCATTCGCGCCGGCAGCCGACCCCGGGTTTCCGCAAGAGCCGCAACCGATCCGCGAGCCAGGCCCTCCGCCGTCGCCCCGGCCTGAAAGCCGCGCCGGCTCTGCCGTGGGCGGCAATGACATGCTTGCCGCATTCAAGCTCGGCGCGCGATTGCCCTCGCATGCCCTGGCGAACCGCAACAGCCAGGAAGTGGCGCAGGAACTGGGCGCGATGATGCTGCTGATTGCCGAGCAGACGGCGCTGCTGCTCAAGGCGCGCGCTTCGGCCAAGGCGATGGTGCGGACCACCGACCGGACGGTGATCGGTGCGCTTGACAACAATCCGCTCAAATTCATGGCCGACCCGACAGAAGCGCTCGAGGCGATGCTGGCGAAGGACCGTTCCGGCTATCTCGACGGCATGCGGGCCTTCCGCGAAGCCTTTGAGGATATCAAGTCGCACGAACTGGCCACCTATTCGGCCATGCAGAAGGCATTGTCGCGGCTGCTTGCCGACATGTCGCCGGAATCCATCGAAGCCAAGGTCGAGAAGTCCGCCTTCTCCAACCGCAAGGCAAAGGCCTGGGAAACATTCGTGCAGCGCTGGGACGCCAAGGTGGAAGCGCATGAGAACGGCATGCTTGACGTGTTCCTGCTGTATTTCTCCGAGGCCTATCAGGAGGCGACGGGAACCAAGCGCAAGTAACGGCGATGCTGTTGCTCTGGTTGCGCCCCAGTAGTGCTCCGTGAATTGTGTTGAAGCGGCCAGAGTGTTTCTTTAGGTTCGTCAATATATTTGGCGGTTTTCTGTCGGGATTGCGGGGCGGCTGAGGAACGGTATGCGTTCATCAACGGACATTGTATCGATCAGCACGGGGCGGGAAACCATCCTGATCGGTCCCTTGTCGGCGTTTGGTGCACAGGCGGCTTCGGTGGTGTTGCGCGAGCGCTTTTCGATCCTGCAGGCGCTGGAGGTGCTGCTCAGCCGGCCAAATTCGGAGCAACTGATCCGTCCGCATCTGAGGAACTGGGGCATGGACCCGGTTTCGCTGCGGGTTGCGACACGTCATACGCTGATCCATGCGCTGGCCCGGTCCGCCAGCAGCGGCGCCATCGGCATCGCCAAGGTCCCCGACGTGACGCTGAGCTTTGCCGGCGCCAGCCTGGACGAGGATTTCAAACAGGCGTCGGTGAAGCCGATTGCCGGCGGGGCACTGCCGCCGGATCTGTCGGACCGGATGATGATCGTCTTCGAGATGGCGCCGCAATATATGGAGGGTGAGACGCGGCTGGCCTTCGAGAATGCGGTTCGCGACCTGGGCATGGGGCTTATCGTCGGCGCGGTCGTCGCTTGGGTTGGCGCCCATTTCATACCCGGCGTCAACATCGCCGTGCTGGCCTTTGATCTGTTTTTCCTTTCGGCCTCCGTCCTGCATGCGCTCGAGCGCGCCCATGAGATTGTCGGCGAAGTCCGCGATGCGAAATCGCGCGCAGAACTCAAGCCGGCGGCGATCGCCATGGCGGCGGTGCTGTCGGTGCTGATCGTCGAAGGCGTGCTCGGGCGTCTGCTCAAGGCCAAGAGCCTGACCAAGGGCGTCGGCAAGACCGGCGGGCATTCGGATGCCAAGCCCAGTGTTGCGAAGCAGGAGCCGAAGACAAGGCAGCGCGACAGGGTCCGCGAGAAATCCGACCCTCCTGAGGAGCCGCCAAACCAGGCATCCCCGGGGCGCAATCGCCAACCCTTCATGAAAAGGAAGACCGGACAGCGCGAGCCCGGTGCGGTTCCGATGGATCCGGCCTTGCGAAAGGAGATCAATGGCGCTGCGCAAGCCCGTGCAAAAGGGCCGATCGAAAAACCCGGCTGGCCGACATTGCGCGGGCAGGAGCGTGGCACGTTCAAAAGCGATCCCGAAGCAGTGACCCTGAAACCGGGCACGAAGCTCTACCGTGTGGTGGACGCTGAATCCAATCCCGACGGGGCATTCTGGAGTCTGGAGCCGCCGCCACGAAGCGAGGCGGACTGGCGCTCCGGATCAGCCGTCCTCAATGACTGGAATGGAGACGGCGCCTATGTCGAACACACGGTGGGAAAAGAGGGGCTCAACGGATGGATGGGACCTGCGCGGGCGCAACGCTCATCGGACGGCGTCAGCGCATTGAAAGGCGGCGCAGATCAATTCGTGATACCTCCGGGTACACTCAAAGCACCTTTGACCCCGAAACCTACACCATGGAACAACCAAAATGGCACTTGATGACGTCAAGCGGGTTCTTGCGAGAGCTGCGGAGCTGAAGGCTGCTCTCGAAGATGCCGGTGAGGCTGACCCCACGGCAAGCCGGCTCGCCGACCTCTTGCAGACCGACATCGCGCTGCTTGAAGCCGCGTCACGGTCCGGTGATGCCGACGAACTCAGTGCCGGATTGATGTTTCCCTCGCTTGATGCACGCGCGGCAGATTCCCTGGGCGGCTTTGAAATGGATGTGCACCCGAAGACACGGCATGAATATGCTGAACTCAACAACGCGATAGTTGAAGCACTTGAATCCTTGGACTTGATTTGAGTTCGCAACCATATTTTCTAAGCAGCATTCCAGGACGTAGTGTGGAGCCGCGCATGATTAAGGACCAAATTAAAATCATTCCGATATCGATGTTTAGTTGAACAAACCGCCAAGTGTTTGATAGCGTAGCGCAACGATAAAATTGGGGGATTGCGTCGCATGTCATGGTACAGCAAGGTTGTTTGGTCTGAAGGTTTGTTTCTGCGGCAGCACCACCTTCAGCAGAATGACCGTTATGTTGAGCATTTGCTGGATCTGCGCGTGCGCCACACGACACCTTACCCTTGGGGTTTTGCTTCGCTCGAGATCGACCGGGACCTTGCCCAGCAGAACAAGTTCGGAATCAGGCGCGCTTCAGGTGTGTTCCAGGACGGCACACCGTTTGATCTGGGCGAGACCTCCCCGGTTCCCGCGCCTGTGGATGTGCCCGAGGGGTCGGAACGGCGTTATGTCTACCTGACCTTGCCCGGCATCGAGCCGAATGAACGCGAGATCGACATGCCCGAGGGCAAGAGCGGCAGCCGGTTTACCCGCTCGCTGGAGCGGGTGATGGATTCATCGTCGGGCATGCATGTCGAGGAAGAGATCGAAATTGCCCATCCGCGGGTGGAGATTTCGATCAGCGAGGTGCCGAAACCGCGCCATAACAATCTGCTGATTTCGCGCATCGTCGAAGTCCGCGACAAGACCATCATCCTCGATGATACCATCGCGCCGCCGGTGCTGGTCTGCCATGCGCATCCGGAGCCGATGGGATGGCTCGACCGGGTGATCGGCTGGGTCGATACCCGGCTCGAATCGCTGGCGCGGTATGCCACCGATCCGAGTTCCGGCGGCGGTCTGCAAGCCTATGATTATTTCATGCTGCAGATGCTCAACCGCGAAATCAACGTGCTCAAGCACTATCGCGCTTCCAAATATGTCCATCCCGAAAAACTCTATATCGAGTTCCTCAGGCTGGCGGGGGAGCTGTCGACCTTCTCCGGAAGCCGGCTGGTTCCGGAATTTCCGCGATATGACCATGACAATCTGCACGAGATCTTCGCGCCGCTGCTGAGCACCATCCAGCGCCTGCTCAGTCTCGATATCGGCCGTGCGATCCGGCTTGACCTGACCGAAGTGCGGGCCAATGCCTATATGGCCAATGTCAATGACCGGACGCTGTTCAGCAAGGCGACCTTCATCATCGAGGTTGCCGCGTCGATGCCGTTGTCGCAGATCCAGATGCAGTTTCCCGACCTGGTCAAGGTCGGTCCCAACACCAAGATGAAGGAAATCGTCCAGACACATCTTCCGGGCATTGCAGTCGTGCACATGCCGACACCGCCGCGGCAGATCCGGACGATCACCGATCATGTCTATTTCCAGCTGGAGAAGAACACGCCGCTGTGGCCGGAATTCAGCGTGGCAAGCGGGCTGGCGATGCATTTTGCCGGCAACTGGCCGGATCTTCAGCTTGAATTGTGGGCGATCCTGGATGACCGGCAATGAGCGATCCTGACGATCCATTCGGCGCCGGCAATGGCAACAGGACGGTGATCCGTCCCAGACCCGGCGGGGCCGCGAGCCCCTCCGGTTTCGGGTCGGCGCCGGCGAGCCCGGGGTCGACGGTTTTCTCCAACCAGCCATTCGGTTCGCCTGCCGCAAACACTGGTGGTCCCACCGACTGGGTGTCGCAGCAATCGCCTGAAACCGCACCGAAACAAGCACCGCCCAGACCGACACGCAAGATCCCGCTCAATGTCGCCATTGCCGCCCACAGCAATGCCGAGGTCAAGACCACCAATCCGATCACTCAGGCTGCGGTGCCGCTGCTGGTGCTTTTGGGTCGGTTGCGGCAGCTGGTTGTGGACATGGACGCAGTGCCGCTGATGCAGCATGTCGCGCGCTCGATCAATGAATTCGAACGCACCCTGCTGGCGCGCGGCATTGACCAGGAACAGGTGCAGATCGCCAAATACACCCTGTGCGCCACCGCCGATGACATTGTCCAGAACCTGCCGGGAACCGAAAAGCATGTCTGGCTGCAATACAGCATGCTGGCACAGTTTTTCGGCGCCCGGACCTCGGGCACGGTGCTGTTTGACAAGATCCGCCAGTTGCTGGCCAATCCGACCGTCTATTACGATCTGCTGGAGCTGATCCATTCCTGTCTCTCGCTAGGCTTCGAGGGACAATACCGCTCCGCAGCCGGCGGCGACATCGAGTTGCAGCGGATCCGGCGGGATGTCTTCCAGACGCTTCGGACTGTCAAGCCGCGGGGAACCGACGAGATTTCACCGCGCTGGCGCGGCGTCATCACCAAGATGCGGGTATCGGGCGGCGGCATGCCGCTGTGGGCGATCGCGGGGCTGATGCTGGCCTTTCTGGCCGGGGTCTACATGCTGCTGCGCTTCATCATTGCCGGTGAGGGCGATGCCATGGCGCAGACCATGGTGCAGCTTCATCCGAAGTCGGCCATCGAAATCCGCCGAGAGGAATTCACTCCGATGGTGGCCGAGGTGTTCGAGGCCGACCAGGCCCAGCTCGACCGCATTCGCAACGCGCTGGCGCCGGAAATCGAGGAAGGCCTCGCGGACGCTTTCATCAAGGGTGAGAAAATCGTCGTGGCGGTGAGCAACGTGCTGCTGTTTCCCTCGGGCAGCGCCGATGTGACCCCGGAATTCGAGCCTCTGGCAAACCGGATCGCAGTCGCGCTGGACAAGGAGCCGGGGCCGATCAACATCATCGGCCACACCGACAATGTCAAACTGCGCGCCACCAGCCGGTTCAAGTCGAATTATGACCTGTCGGTCAAACGCGCCGAGTCCGTGGCCGCCCTGATCCTCAAATTCATTGCCCAGCCGGAGCGGATCACTGTGACCGGCCGCGGCGAGGACGATCCGGTCGCCAGTAATGACACTGCGGAGAACCGGGCCAAAAACCGAAGGGTGGAGATCAACATACCCCGGGAGGAGTCCCTGTGAGCGAAGACGCGATGATGAGGGCAGCCACGTGATGCGGACGAAACTGAAAAAGTTCATTCGCTGGGCTTTTGTGCCGCTGGCGCTTGTCATCTTTTCGCTGGCAATCTGGTTCGCCGGACCGCTGATCGAGATTGCCGACTATCCGCCGCTGGCCGGTTTCTGGACCCGGTTGCTGATCATCCTGCTGATCTGGACGGTCTATCTGGGACTGACAGCCTGGAAATATTATAAGCGCCGCAAGGCCGAAAAGGCGCTGGAACAGGCCATTGTCGCCGAGCCGGAGGCCGGAGATGACGAGGAACTGTCGCAACGCATGTCGGATGCGGTGGAGACCTTGCGCAAGGCTTCGGACGGCCGGAACTTTCTCTATGATCTGCCCTGGTATGTGATCATCGGTCCTCCCGGCGTTGGCAAGACCACGGCGCTGGTCAATTGCGGGCTGAAATTCCCGCTGGCGGCCGATGGCGAGAACGCCTCCGTGGCCGGCGTCGGCGGCACGCGCTATTGCGACTGGTGGTTTGCCGAGGATGCGGTGCTGATCGACACCGCAGGGCGCTACACGACGCAGGACACCGACGCGGAATCCGATACCAAGAGCTGGCTGTCTTTCCTGTCTCTGCTGAAGAACAACCGGCCGAAACAACCGATCAACGGCGTGATCCTGGCCACAAGCCTGGAAGACCTGATGCGTCTTCCGCAGGAGGAGATCGATGCGCATGCGACCGCGATCCGCAAGCGGCTGCTTGAACTCTACCAGGAGCTCAAGATCGATTTTCCGGTCTATGCGCTGTTTACCAAGTCCGACCTGATCGCCGGATTCAACGAATTCTTCTCGTCATTTCCGGATGAGCGGCGACGCCAGGTCTGGGGTGCGACCTTCCAGACCGATGATCGCAAGAAGAATTGCGTCGGCATGGTGTCCAGTGAATTCGACGATCTGGTCATGCGCCTGACCGAGGAAACCGCCGACCGGTTGCAGGCCGAGCCCGATCCGATGGCGCGGATTGCGATTTTCGGATTTCCGGCGCAGATGGCCAGCCTGCGTGATCCGGTGTCGAAATTCCTGCAATCGATTTTCGAGCCGACCCGCTATCACGCCAATGCCCATCTCCGCGGCTTCTATTTTTCGTCCGGCACGCAGGAAGGCACGCCGTTCGACCAGGTGCTCGGCGCGATGGGGAAGGACTTTTCCGCCCAACCGGTTGCCCACATGTCGGGCCGGGGCAGGAGCTACTTCCTGCATGACCTGCTGACCAAGGTTGTGTTTCAGGAGTCGGGCTGGGTGTCGCAGGACATGAAGGCCGTGCGGCGCTCGCAGATTGTCCGCTATGGCGCCATCGCGGTGATGGCGCTGGGGGCCATCGGACTGACCTCGGCCTGGCTGTGGAGCTATTACCAGAACCGGAACCTGGTGGCGGCAGCCAACGCCTCGATTGCCGAATATCGCGGCATTGCCGGTGCGGCGCTCAATGATGACGTGGTCAGCGACAATGATTTGCACACGGTGCTCGACCTTCTGCACAAATTGCGCAATCTCGAAACCGGCTATGCCAATCAGGACAAGGAACCGGGCTATCTCGAGACCTTCGGGCTGAGCCAGCGGGCAAGATTGACTGCGGCCGGAAACGAAGCCTATCGCGCCGCGCTCGAACGCACTTTCCGCTCCCGCCTCGTCTACCGCCTCGAACGGCAGATCGAAGCCAGCATCAATGATCCGGCGGTGATCTATGAGGCGCTCAAGGTCTATCTGATGCTGGGCGGCAAGGCGCCGAAGACAGACAATGAATTCATCATTTCATGGATGGTGAGGGACTGGGAGGACAATCTCTACCAGGGGGCGGGCAACAAGCGCGGACGCGAGGAGCTCGAAGCGCATCTGCGGGCCATGCTGGAACTGGATGACGCGGAAGAGCCCCAGATCGAGCTCAACGGCGCCCTTGTTGCATCGGCACAGAAGGCGTTGGTGCGGTTGTCGCTGGTCGATCGCGCCTATTCGCTGATCAAGGGGGAGGCCAGTGGTGCCAATATTCCCGACTGGTCGCTGGTCGATGCCGGCGGCGGCGACACCGCGCTGGTGTTCGAAACGGTAGACGGCTCGCCGGTCGAGGATCTGCGCATTCCCGGCCTGTTCACCTATGGCGGGTTCCACGACTATTTTCTCGACCAGCTCGGTGCGGTCGCCACCAAGCTGTCTGCCGAAAGCTGGGTGCTCGGCGAGGAAGGCGCCAAGGCCAAGGTTGAATCGCAGTTCCAGTCGCTCGGCAACATGCTGCTCGAAAAATACCGCCAGGATTTCGTTGCTGCCTGGGAAGGATTGTTCGGCAAAGTGCGGCTGAAGCGGATGTCGGCAGACAAGCCGGAATACACCACAATCGCCTTCGCCTCGTCAGCCAATTCGCCGATCCGCAACCTGTTCCTGTCTGTTGCAAGAGAGACCAGCCTGACCAAGGAACCCGATGGCGCTGCTGGCGCAGGCGTTGCGGATCTGGTCGATGGCGCCACCGATCCCGGCCTTGGCACGGAACTGGCGCGGATCGCTGTACAGCGCGCCCGCGACCGGGCCACCGGATGGTCCAGAATCGGGATCAACCTGGCGCTGAAGAAATCCCAAAGCCGCCTCGGCGCAGGCGGGGCCGCGCAACGGCCGACCGTGCCGGGCGAAAACATCGAAGGCTATTTCCGCCCCTATCACCAGCTTGTGGACGGCGAAGTGGGACGGCGGCCGATCGACACGCTGATCACGACGCTTTACGAAATCTACCAGAGCCTGATCCTGGCGGCCACGAACCCGTCGCAAACGGAACGGGCGACGGCCAATCTCCAGGTGCAGATCGTCAATCTCCGCGCCAATGCGTCACGCCTGCCGACGCCGCTGCAGCGGATGATGGAGGTCGCGGTGTCCGATTTCGAGGGGGATGCGGCCGGCTCCACGATATCGCAGCTCAATCAGGCGTTAAACAGCGAGGTCACCCGGGTGTGCCAGGATGTGACGGCCAACCGCTATCCTTTTGCGCGCGGCAGCGGGCGCGATGTCCAGATGTCCGAATTTGCCCGCGTGTTTGCGCCCAATGGCGCCATCGACAAGTTCTTTGCCAACCGTCTGGCCACCTATGTCGACATGTCTGGCGAGCAGTGGGACTGGAAAGTGGATTCGGTGATCGCCCAGGAAATGTCGAAGGCAACCTTGCGCGAGTTCCAGCGCGCGTCGGAAATCCGCGATGCCTTCTTCCCATCCGGCTCGCCGCAGATCGGGCTGAGCATGGTGGTCCGGCCCAACACGATCTCCGGCAATGCCGAATTGGCGTTGATGGAGGTCAATGGAACGGTGATTCAGTCGCAGCAGGTCGGCAATGCGCCCGTCAGCATGACCTGGCCGGGCACCGGCGCCGGTTCGGCCAGCATCACGATCTTTCCGGAGCTGCCGGGCCGGAAATCCACCATCACGGAATCCGGACAGTGGGCTTTCATGCGGTTGATCGAAAAGGGCGGGGCCAGCCGCAGCGGCGACGGCATTGCCGTGAGATTCGTGATCGGCGGGCGCGAGGTGTCCTACAAGATCGAGGTCAATTCGCTCAGGAACCCGCTGACCCTGCCTGCGCTGAATGATTTCAAATGTCCGGCGGGCTTTTGAGATGCCGGTGGGATTGTACGGCAAGTATCCGGAAAAGCGCGATTTCATTGCCTTGAACATGCCGCGCCCGGTGCTCCAGCCGCTGGAGAAATGGATCCAGTCCGGGCTTGCCGCGAGCAAGGAGAAACTCGGCCGTGCCTGGGGGGATCATTACATGATCCAGCCGATCTGGAGCTTTCGGCTGGGGGCTTCCATCACGGGCGTCGATTGCCTGGGGGCGATGGCGCCATCGGTCGACGGCGTCGGGCGGACCTTTCCGCTGGTGATCCTGGCGCACGCGCCCGAGGAATCGGGCGGCTATCCGTCGATTGGCGTGCTCGACCCCGACCACTGGTTCCCCGATGTTCATGACAGATTGCTGCATGCGCTTGATGAAGAAGCTCCGGGCGAGCCGCGCGAGCTTCTTGATGGCGTGGCCGAGCCGGGATGCCTGGCAGCGGACCAGTCCGCCGGTGTGTCGACGATTGCCAACGGGCAAAGGACGCTGTTTGCGGAGGGTGAGCTCAAGGCAGCATTTGGACACATTAGCGAGATCGGATCCAGGCAGACCGACAGGATGACGTCGGTGTGGTGGACATCGGGCAGTGAGACTGTTCCCGCCCAGGTGGCCGTCTTCACCGGGATGCCGGATGTCTGGTTCATGGCGGACATGATGTCCGGCAGTTCTGCGGAAGCCCAGGCCGGCTGGCCGGACAAGACCTGAGGAGAGCGCCGCAGTGTTGATGACTGAACTGAAAAGACAAAGGACGAGTGAATGAACAGCCGCCCGTTTCAGATCAACAGTTATTCATTGTCCCATGTCGGCTGTGTGCGCCGGCTCAACGAAGACAGGTATTACGCTGACCCCAAGACAGGCATCTGGGTCGTCGCCGACGGCATGGGCGGCCACGATGCCGGGGATCTGGCCAGCGAGGCGATTGTCCAGGGGCTGCGCGATCTCAAGGATGCGACCTCGGCCGTTTCCCTCGACGAGCAGTTTCGCGAGCGCATCCTGCGCGCCAATGCCCAGATCCGGCAGCTTTCCATTGACCGGGGCAATGTGGTCATCGGCAGCACGGTCGTCGGGCTCTTGTGCTTTGGCGACGCCTATCGCTGCATCTGGTCGGGAGACAGCCGGGCCTATCTTTTGCGTGGAGACACGCTGACGCAATTGTCGCGCGACCACACCGAGGTTCAGGACCTTTTCGATCGAGGCATGCTGACGTCCGAAGAAGCAGCGAACTATCCGCGCAAGAATGTCATCACCAGTGCCGTCGGGGTGAGTGAAAATCCGCATTTCGATGTGGCCGACGGCCGGGTTCAGACCGGAGATACTTTCCTATTGTGCAGTGACGGGCTGACCACGCATGTTTCCAACCCCGAGATCGGAGAAATCATGGCCGGGCGGCGGGTGCGCGAAATGTGCGAATGCCTGATTGAGCTTGCGCTCGACAGGGGCGGCACCGATAATGTCACCGTCAATGCTGTCCAGTTTCATGCCTCCAAGGCGACGATACCTGTCAACTTCCTGGAACAGGCCTGAAAGGAGAATTTGGGTCTATGAGTGACCAGGAAAAAACCCTTATCAAGTCGATCGTCGGTCTCGGGCCGGGCACCCAGTTGAACGGGTTGTTCGAGATCGATGAAAAGATCGCGTCCGGCGGAATGGGGGAGGTGTTTCGCGGTCACGAGATCATGAGCGGCCATCCCATCGCCATCAAGATCGTGCTGTCGGAACTGGCCAAGGACGAAACGATTGTCGGGTTGTTCAACAAGGAAGCCCGGATCCTGCGCGATTTCAATCATCCGGCGATCGTCCGCTACATGGCGTTCGGCACCGATCCGGCGATCGGAAGGCCCTATCTGGTGATGGAATTCATCAACGGGCCCTCGCTGGCCGAACGGCTGGAAGAAGGTCCGCTGGCGCTCGAGGAAGCCAAGAACCTGTTCGGACGGCTGGCATCCGGGCTTGATGCCGCGCACGAACTTGGCGTCATTCACCGCGACATTTCATCCGACAATGTCATCCTTGCCGGCGGTGCAGTCGCCAATGCCAAGATCATCGATTTCGGCATTGCGCGAACCAGCAAGAGCGCGACGCTGCTCGACGGCAAATTTGCAGGCAAGTACAATTTCGTGTCGCCGGAGCAACTGGGGCTGTTCAACAGCAACATCTCGGAAGCCACTGACATCTACAGTTTCGGCCTGCTGATGGTCAATGCGCTGCGCGGCACGCCGATCGACATGAACGGAACCCAGGTCGAAATCATCGAAAAACGCCGCAGCGTTCCCGACATTTCCGATATCGACGCGACGATGCGGCCCATCATCGAGCTGATGCTGCAGCCCAATCCGGCCGACCGGACCGTGACCATGGCCGATATTGCCGACTGGTTCATCCAGCGGCGGGAGCGCTCGTCGCCACCCCGGCCGATTCCGACCGCACCGCCCAAGCCATATCGCAAGGACGCCGGGATGGACAAGCCCGCGGCAATGCCGGTCACTGCTGCAAGTCCCTTCCTGGAGCAGGATCTCGACACTGCAACACCCCCGATGGCGTGGCGGATGTCCCGGATCAGCCGGCTGTGCGGGTGAGTGAACAGCCCGGAGCCGCGGCGCCAGCTCCCAATGCCGCGCCGATCGAGGAGCACGGCCTGGTGACCGACCCCTTGCCGACGCCCGGTGATGACTTGCCGGAAACCGGCATGCCCGGACCGGAGGACCTGGCCGCGGAGTCGGGGCCACAAGGTAAGGCCGGGCTTACTGATCACGAACTTGCGCCCGGCACTCCTGACACGGGAGCGGAGGCTGCGATCGGAGCCGCTCCGGCCGGCAGTGAAGCTGCGCCGGGGCCTGATGGCGACGTCGCGAACATCCCGGACAGTCCGGGCCCGGACGACCTTGATGAACTTCTCAAACCATTGATGGCCCCGGAGGGTGGGGCGGCAAAGATTGAGGCCGAGCCGTTGCCGATGGAGCCTGCTGCGGCCGATCACGACCCATTGCCGCTGACGCCGCCTGCAATTGCGGCTCGGAGCAAGGCGCGCGGCGATACGGTGCCGCCCGCAACCCGGCATCCGCCTCCGGCCAGGCGATCCGGCAAGGCCGGGATGCTGATTGCAGCGTTGTTGGTGTTGGCCGGAGGCCTTGGTGGAGGCTACTGGTATGTGAACCAGAATGGCGGGCCGGATGCCGATACAGGGAGGTCCTCGGGCCTGACGCCGACGGTGGAAAGGGACGACGCGAGTGAGGGTGGTTCTGCTGGCGATGACGATGTTGCGCTGCTGACCCCGCCGGAGCCCCCGGTGCGTCCACGCAAGCTGACGCCGCCGCCGGACGTGGAGGCACCGGAACCGGGCTCCGACAGTGAAACCCTTCGTGGCGAGCTCGGAGAGATTGGTGCGCGGCTTGCCTGGGTGCGGGAATATGATGGTGGTGACTGCTTTTTCGCGCGCGGAACAGCCGCCGGCGCCGAAGAAATCCGGATCGAGGGCATCGGCAACAACAATGCCGAATTTGCCGCTCTGGAGCGTGATTTCACCGGCGCTTTCGGATTTGAGCCGGGCATCGAGGTTCGCCCGATCGTGGAGCGGCAATGCGGCATCACCCGGTTCCTCGCCGGCCTGGCCGTCGATGACCTGCCGACGGTTCGGATGGAGCTTAACAGCGACCAGCTCAAGAGCGGGGACTCGCTGCAGGGCAAGCTTTCGGGCTTGACCAAGCCGAACACGGTGCTCTACCTGATCGACAATGACGGCTTCGTCTACCAGATCGATCAATTCCTCAAGCGGGATGGCGACGCCGGGAGCTTCAACATCAAGCTGGTGGAGCTGGCGAGCCGGGATCCATTGCCGCAGGTGGTGATTGCACTGACCTCGGAGCAGCCGATCCGCGGCGCGGCGCTGGCCCAACCGACAACGGTCGCCACCTTCATGCCGAAGCTGCTGGAATCCATCCGCAGCGACGATATCGAGCTCGAATACGCATTTTCCTTCTTCCTGCTGGGAGGAACATAGGAACTTTGATAAAGGGGCAGGGCGAAGGCCACTTGTCCCAGACGGCCCGTCCTTGGTGGGAAAGTCCTGATTCGCGGGCCGGCCGCAACCCTATTCTGAGCCCTTCAGGAAGACAGTCCAGCGCTCTTGCGACTGGGTGTCGACTTCCAGAAAATTGGCATTGCGGTGACCGCGGACCCAGCATTCCTCGGTGCCCCGGATGAAAAACTTGGCCACATCCACACAGGCAGACACGTCGCCTGCCAGAACCGGCTGGGCAAAAACGTCTTCTGCATAGAGGTAATAATAGCGGTTTTGCAGCGGCTGGCGAATGATCTCGGAGCAGCGGTTGGCGCCAATGCTCCACCATCCCTCGGTCTGGAATTCACCGGTTTCCTCATAGCCAAGCGACACGTTGAGAACGTCAAGTGATTGATTGCACACAACGAGTTCGGCCCGGGACGGGTGGGTTGCGGCAAGCAACAGAACAAGCAACGCGGCGTAGAGTTTCAGCATTCCTTGCAAGGCATCCCTCGTGTCGCTCAATCCCGATGCCGAATTCATCTGATTTGTGCATCCCGACTTAACCATCTGTACACCAGTCCGAAAATTATGCTGTAGTGTTCAACTGATATTATTGGTTGTTCATCAAAAATGAGTTGCATTGAAAACCACCAGTTGTCATGAGATGATTGGACAAATAAGGAAAAGGAAATTGCGATGACATCCTGCGCAAAGACACTTGCTGTCGGTCTGGTGCTTGCAGCATCTGTCACTTCTCCGGTTCTGGCCGACTCGACTGCGGCGGATTCTGTCCCCGGCGTGTCGATGGAGGTCGTTTCCAGTATATCCGGAAAAGCGGCTGATGATTCCGTCAAAAGCGGATTTCCGATGTTTTCCATTCTTTTTGGCCGCGCACCGGTTCCCACGCCCAAGCCCGAGGTTACCACGCGGACAACGACAGAGCAGCCGGTTGTGGTCGCTCCATCGCTCAGAACTCTGAAAACTCCGAGCCAGGTGGCAGCGAGCCGGCAGAATGCGCGCAATCTTGCCGCCGCCGATCGACGGATCCCGTCGGCACTGCCGCCGGTCATCGGTTCGTTTCGCTAAGCTTAAGAAAACAGTCTCTGCATTCTTGGCCTCTAGATAAGACTTGATTGCTTTCCCTGTGTCGTCTCTAATAACAGAGATGATGATAGGGAGCCGGTAGATGAGAGTTGTTGTCTTTGTCGCGTTGGCCTGCGTATCAATGGCCGGATGTAGCACGACAAGTGCGCCCGAGGTCCCCAAGGCAACTAAACCTGACTTGGTTGGCAAGGTGAGTTCGCAGCCGGGCAACTGTTTCTTCAGGGATGCAGCCGGAAAAGTATTCATCTCCGCCTGTCCGTAATGGGCCCGGGACTGCATGTCGGCCAATGTCTGCGATCGTGGACGACCGGAGCCGGAAACCCTCCAGGATCGGGACTGTAATGGTCTGCGACAGCCAGAGGTACTGTTTCGAATGAGCGCGTGGTTCAAATCAGGACTTGTTGTCGTCTTTCGGACGCTGCTTGCTGTTGCGCTGGTGTTCACGCAAATGCCGCTGACGGCGCAGGCGCAGGCGGGAAGTGTCGGCGCAGGCCGTCTGGCGCTGGTGATCGGCAATTCCAACTACCAGCACATTCCCACGCTCAAGAATCCCGAACGCGATGCTGCGCTGATTTCGTCGACGCTGCGGGATCTGGGCTTCGATGTCATCGAGAAAACCGATCTGGACCGCGATGGCTTCGAGGCGGCGGTGTCGGAAGCGCTCGCGAAAGCCCCCGACACCAGCGCGGTCCTGTTTTATTTCGCCGGTCACGGATTTCAGCTCGGCGGACGGAATTATCTGGTGCCAACGGACGCGACGCTGACGGACAGGGCACGGATTTCGGAAGAGACATTGTCGCTCGACAGCCTGATCGGCCAGTTGCAAAGCCGCGACCGGCAAACCTTGCTGTTGCTTGATGCCTGCCGCAACAATCCGCTGCCGCGCGCATCGCGGGACAATGCCTTCAATGACGGACTTGCCCAGATAGAGACCGGCAGCGGCACCTTCGTGGCCTTTGCCACTCAGCCCGGCAACATCACCAATGATGGTGCCGGCGCCAACAGCCCGTTCAGTCTCGCACTTGCCGAGCACATGCCTACGGAAGGCATCAGTATTTCCGACATGATGATCAGGGTGCGCAACACGGTTGAGGAAACGACGCTGCAAAAGCAGACGCCGTGGGACCAGTCCTCGCTGCGGTCGCAGTTCTACTTCAATGCGCTGGAGGAAGACAGCGACGCCCTGACGGACGAGGATCTCGAACTGCTGGCGCAACTCGATCCCGAGCTTCTGGAAAAGTTCAAGAAGCGGTTCGGCCTCAATTTCGAAGAGGCTGACGATGGCGAACCCCAGTCCGAGATGGTCGCCACCGTTGTTCCGGCCTTGCGCATCGAGGCTGCGAGCGAGCCGATACCGGAGATGGTCAATGCCGAATTGTCGCTGACGCCGGCTGTCGATCTCGAGGCGGAAACGACCGTTCGTGCCATGCCCGATGTGCCGGCGGAGAATGCGCCGCAGGGTCCGACGGATATTGCCCTGCTGGACATGCCGGCCGCCAAGCCGGGCCTCCTGATCACGCCTGGTCTCGTGATTTCGGGCGGCGGCGCGCAGCCGCAGCCTGCGCCGCCCGCAGCAGGCAGCGATCCGGCCGGGGATGCAATCGCGCCCGCGCCTGTTCCCGCCGCGTCGGCGGGTGTATCCGGTGATGATGCCGAGATTGTCGCAGACCCCGCCGGCGACGGCCTGAACTTCACCATTCCGCTGCCGCAGCAGCGTCCGGATCCGGCACCGGAGCCGGACATCGAGATTGCATTGGCAGCACCGGAAATCGTGCTCTCCACGGCGCCGCCGGCGGTGCCTGCCCCCGCCGTGGCGACGCCGCAAATTCCGGTGCCGGAAGCCCGACCAACGGGGCGGCTGCAGCTTGCGCCCCCTGACGTGATTTCCGACGACCCGGTGACGGAGCCCGGTGCGCCACGCGAAGAGGCAACAGCCGAAGATCCGGCGGCCGCGGATGGTGCGCTGCCCAGCCCCGAACCCGCGCCGAGACCGACAATGATGATCGTCGCGCCCGAGCCCTTGCCTTCGACCGTTCCGCCGGAGCTTGCGCCCGTGGATGTCGCAGCGCTGATGCCGGAGTTCACGCCGCCAAGCCAGCTCAGCGCGGCGCCGGTCATCGCAGCCATTGCGCCAGACCCGGTCCCGGAGCGAAAAGTCCAGGCCGGAGCGGACAAGCCGGTTGCGGCGCCACTACCGGATATAAAGGCCACATTGGCGCAGCCTGAGGGAGCCGCGCCGGTTCTCACGCCGACTGCCACGCCTGCGCCGACGCCGGCTTCGCCTGCTGCCGAAGCCGTGGTCGAACTGGCGGCGCTCGACCCTGCGACCTCCGGTCCCGGCGCACTCGAGATGGTGCCGGAATCGCCGTTGCCTGAACCGGCGCCGGTGGTTGATCTCGAGGAGTTGCGCAAGTCGCTGGCGATGAAGGCCCAGACCGAGCTTCAAAGGCTGGGCTGTTACCGCAGCGCCATTGATGGCGATTGGGGCCCGAAATCGGCCCGCGCGCTGCTCCGCTATTATGCCGAACAGAAATTGACGCCGGATGAGACCGACCCCAGTGAAGCGCTGATCAGCATGCTGTCTGCCGAAACCACCGTCGTGTGCAAGACCACGGTGAAGGCGAAGCCCACAGTCAGCAAAAAGAGCACGGCCACTGCGCCGGCGGCGAAAACGACTCGCAAAGTCTCCAAGCCGGTGGCGAAACGGTCGAGCCCGCCCAAGAAGGCCGTGGCAGCCAAGGCGCCGGCATCGAAGTCGAAGAAACTCAAGAGCGGCAGCATGATTGGCGCTTTCAGGTAGGTTCGCTGTCGCCGCTGCCGGCAACCCGGTTTCTGGACGCAGCTGTTGTTGGTCTGTCCGACCGGAGTGTGCCAAAGTCTTGACCAATGCATGAATTGGACACCAGTTTCCGGCTGCACAAGGAGACCGCCAAGCTCAAGCGGCGCCGGCGGGCGCTACGGCTGCGTGTTCTTGCTGGATTTGTATTGTGTATACTTGTCTTTGCGGTGCTGGGTATCGGCTACTGGCTTGACCGTCCCGATGACAGTGGCTCCGGCGACGAGGAGATGACAGCGACCGAGGTCGCCGAGGCGATTGTTCCTGTCTATGTTCCGACCATCATCGATCTGCCCGGCGATCCGATCCGCATCGATCTGGGCGCCCATGCCCGCAGCGCGGTCAAGGAACTGCGCGTGCCTGCACCACTGGCGGCGCAAGGGGTGTCCGGTCCGCTGCACCTGGTTTCGGTGCGGATCATGGAGTCGGGCAAGCGGCTGACGCTGAGTGTGCCCTCGACCCAGCAGGATTTCGCGTTCTTCCAGTCGCAACGCGACCAGGCCGCGCTGGAGCCCGCGGCGGACGCGAAGCCTGCCGACGCCGAGATCGACGCAGACAATGCCCCGGATGCAACAGGGATCGGCGAAGAAGGGGCCGTGGCCGGAGATGAAACGGGAGGCTGGGGCGACATCCAGGACGCCGGGATATCCGGCGCCGATGCCGAATTCGAGCAGACCGAAATCCAGAACAACACCACCGCCGTGAGGCTGATACGGGAAGCTGATCGCTATGAGCCGACCGAGGATGTTTTCGTGCATGTGGTTGCTCCCTCGACACCAAAGGCCTTCCTCACCGACAACAACATCAACCTGCTTGATTCGACCCGGGTCAGCGACGCCTTCAGGACGGCGCTCGACATGGAGGAACTGCAGGCCGGCTCGATTGTCGCCATGCGGCAGCTTCGCAGCGGCGGCCGCGCCGACGACCGCAAGCTGGTGCAGATTGCGGTCTATCTGCCGGAGCGGTTTCTCGGCGCATTGGCGGTCACCACCGATGGCAGTTTCAAGTCGGCGGTCGATCCCTGGGTCGAGCGAAATCTGTTCGAACGGATCGAGGATGAGCCGCAGACGGCTCAGGTCCGGGTCCGGCTGCTGGATGCGGTGTTTTCAACCGGACTGCGAAGCGGGGTTCCGAGCAGCATTGTCGGCGAAGTGATCATGTATCTGTCGCGCAAGCACGACCTGAGCGATTTCGCCTCGCCGGAGGACATGTTGACACTTGTATTCGCCGATACGGCGCGCCAGGGCGGAGAAAGCGCCGGCAAGGTGTTGTATGTTGCGTTGGACAGGGCCGAGAATCCGATCAGGTGCTTCATCTTCAAGCCAGCCGATGCCAATGATTTCAACTGTTTTGACGAGCATGACCAAACCGGCACGATTTCGGTCAGCAATGGCATGGTGACGCCTGTTTCTGGCGGGGTTATGACCTCGCGTTTCGGACCGCGCCGGCATCCGATCCTGAAAAAGGTGCTGATGCACAAGGGCGTGGACTGGGCCGCGCCGAGTGGCACGCCGGTGCGTGCCGCCTATGACGGCACTCTGGCCTATGCCGGCGACGCCGGCGGCTATGGCAACATGGTCAAGCTGTCCCACCCGGGCGGCACCGAGACCCGCTACGCCCATCTCAGCCGCTTCGCAGAGGGGGTGGCTGCGGGCCAGGCGGTCAAGGCGGGAGCGACGATCGGCTATGTCGGCACCACCGGACGGTCGACCGGCCCGCATCTGCATTTCGAATTCTACCGGGGCGGCACGGCCGTCAATCCGCTGGAGGCCGAGACGGCAAGTGCCGCTTCGGATCCGGGCGCCGTCGGACAATTGGTCGACAGGATCGTGCAGGTGGAAAGCGGCGGCAACGCGACGGCCAAGAACCCGCTGTCTTCGGCAACGGGGCTGGGCCAGTTCATCGATTCGACCTGGCTGCGGATGATGCGGACCTACCGGCCGGATCTGGCCAGCTCGCTTCCGCGGGACAAGCAGCTGGCGCTGCGGTTCGATCCGACCCTGTCGCGGGAAATGGTTGCCAACCTGGCAAGGGAAAACAAGGCCTATCTGGAAGCCGGTGGCCATTCGATCACGGCAGGCCGGCTGTATCTGGCGCATTTTCTCGGGCCGGAAGGGGCGCGCATCGTGCTGTCAAATGATGACGCCACCGACCTGCTGTCGCTGCTCGGCTCGGGCGTGATTTCCGCCAACAAGTTCCTGACCGGCAAGGACGTGGCCTATATCAAGGATTGGGCCGAGCGCAAGATGTCGGGACGGCGCGGCGTGGCGCGGGCGTCGCGCCGGCCGGAAACCCGCTCGGTGGCGCAGACATCACCGGAATTCATGCTCTACCGCAAGACCCTGCTGGCGCTGCTGGGTGGTGTCTGAAGCACCCGATGCTTCGCAATATCACACCGGTGCCGTCTCACACCTGGTGCGTTATGAGGACGATCTTCACCGAGTGTTCCGAATTTGCAACCATGCCGGGCCAGGCTTGTTGCCGGATTCGCGCAACCAGAAGGCAAGTGCAGTGTTGCCGCCAGGCGCAGTCTGCGAGGCAGGGCGAGGCGCAGACATTTTCGCTGTCAGTGTGTCCATTTGATTCGAGCCAGTTCACGCCGGAGCCTGCGTCCCGGCCAAGCCGTTTCTGACCGGATGTAATAAAATAGATAATCATGCCAATGCGATAGCAGATTACATTTGAAAAACTGAAGTGGTGTTGCTCAAAAATGCGGTTGCGCGAATGCAACAGTGATATTCACACGAAGCAAATGGGCGGCTCCAGACAATAACGTGGTTGCGAATGTGTTAAATTGCGTGTAGCGAGAGAGTGCATGGGATTCAATTCCGGGTAATCAAGATATGATTCTGCATATCTATGTATTCGGCTTGCGTCCGGGTAGGCATGTAGGAAAATGGGGACTGACATGGCGAATGGTGTGGACCGGCAATCGAGGCATTCTTCGGAAAAAGCTGTTGGCGGTGCGGGGAGATTGAGGAGCGGCCTGTTTTCCAGCACGGCGCTTTCAGTCGTTGCCCTGGCTTTGTTTGCCAATCCGGCATCGGCGCAACAGTTTTTTGACGGTGCCGGAACGGTCGCCGATGCTGCCATCGATGGCGGCAGTGGCGACTGGAACAATGCAACGACAAACTGGACCGATACCGACGGCAACAACAATGCTGCGTACAACACCGCGGTTTCCACCAATTTCGGCGGCGGAGCCGCCGGGACTGCAACCGGCGGTACGGTGACGGTGGACGCGGGCGGGATCACACTGTCCAGCGACGTTGTCTTTGGCACGACCGGTGACAACACGATTTTCACCATTGCGGGTGGTGATCTTTCTCTCGCTGGGGGCGGCACCACTTTCAATGTGTCGGATGTGAGCGGCGGAGCCGGCAATGACGCCACCATCTCGTCCAACATCAGCGGTGCAGGCGGATTGGACAAAACAGGTGCGGGTGAGCTGACGCTGAGTGGCGTCAACACCTATATTGGTTTGACGAATATTACAGCGGGTCGGCTGACCGTCGGCAATGCGTCGGCCCTGGGTGCGGGGCCCGATGTCGAGGTGCATGGCGCGGGAACAGTTCTCGACGTTGGTGGTCTTACCGTCAACAAGAACTCTCTTATTGTCGGCAACGGCGCTACGGCGCAAAATGGAACCTTGTCAATCGACACTCTAGTTCAGCTGTTTGCTGACGCCAATGTGAGCGCGGTCATAGCCGGCACGGGCAGTCTTAGTAACAATAGTGGCACCAGCATTCTCTCGGGCGCAAATACCTATACCGGTGCGACCGCGGTAACCGCTGGCACTCTGCAGATCGGCGCCAGTGAGCGAATCGCCGACACCTCCAGTCTGGTCATGGGCGGCGGCACGTTCGACCTCAACAACTTCACCGAGACTGTGGCGGATCTGTCCGGCACCGGCACGATCTCTACCGGTGGCGCGTCGGGGCGGCTCATTGTCAACCAGACCAGCAATCTGACCTATTCGGGTGACATCAGTGGCGCCACCACGCTGAACGTGGATTATCTGGCAAAGTCCGGAGGGGGCACGCTGACTCTGTCGGGTACCAACAGCACATCCGGGAACGGACGGGTTGTGGTCAACGCCGGTACGTTGCAGGTTGCAGGCGGAAACGCGATCGGTGACGGCAACATCGTTTTCGTCCAGGCAGGCGGGACGCTGGAATTGCTGGCGAATGAAACCGTGGGCCTTTTGCTCGGCAACGCCGCGGGAACTTTCGATCTCAACGGCAACACCTTGACACTCGGCGGCGTTGGTGTGGGCGCTACCATGTCGGCCGACATTGCCGGTGGGGGGAGCCTCGTCGTCGATGGTGCTGTGCAGGAATTGACGGCTGCGGTCACCTATACAGGCACGACAACAGTGACGAGTGGCCAGCTCACGCTTGCCGGTGCAGGTGCTCTGGCCTCGACCGACATCACAATCAACGGCGGCACGCTGCTGGTTGATAATGGTGGCCTCGCGGCTGGCACCACCGCTGGTATTTCCTCAGGCGCGTTGACGATCAACACGGTGGCGGAGTCCATCACTTCGCTGGCGACGTCCGGCGGCACCGTGAGTGGCACCGGCGCGTTGACGGTCACCTCGGCGGCGGCCAATGCGGTGCAGATGGATGGCGGCACGATTTCCTCCAACCTGATCGTGACGGGCGGCGTGACGGTTTCCTCCGGGACGACGAGCACGCTGTCGGGCAACAACACCATCACCGGCGGTGTCACTGTCGCCGGAGGCACACTGACGCTTGGCTCGAACAACGCGGCCGGCGGTGCGGGCGGCCAGATCACCACCACCGGCTCGGTGATCAACTACGCAAACGGCGTGAATGTCGCGACGCCCATTGCCATCAACTCGGATACCACCCAGCTGCAGGCTCTGGCGGGCGTGACGGCGGAACAGTCGGGCGTGATTTCGGAACTCGGCGGTGCGCGGCCGCTCGAAAAGATCGGAGACGGGACGCTGATCCTCAGCGCTGCCAACACTTATACCGGCGCAACGACCGTGTCGGCCGGTACATTGCAAATCGGCGCCAACGAGCGGATCGCGGATGCATCGGATCTCATCGTCAATGGCGGCACCTTCGATCTGCAGGGTTTTGCTGAAACCGTAGCCAATCTGTCGGGCACCGGCGGCACGATCAATATCGTGGCCGGTGGCTCGCTGACCGTCACCCAGACGGCGAACCAGACCTTCGCCGGCAATTTCACCGGTGCTTCCACCCTAGGCGTGCTTGCTTTCAACAAGAATGGTGCCGGTACCCTGACATTGAGCGGCACCAACTCCATGACCGGTTCGGCGCGAATCGGCATCAACGCGGGCGTGCTTCAGGTCTCAGGCGGAAATGCCATCGGGAACAACCAGATTATTAATGGGGGCGGCAATTTTACACTGCTCTCTGATGAAACCATCGGACTGCTTAATCTAAACGGCGCCACGGAATTGAATGGCAATACGCTGACTCTGAATGGGTCTGTGTCACCGTTTTTGGTAGATGCGACAGGCGTCATCTCCGGGACCGGCAATATCGTGGTCAACATTGGAGGCAGCGAGAATGTCTTCAGTGGCGCCAACACCTATACCGGCACCACCACAATCACCAGCGGCACATTGCGTGCTGGCAATGCATCCGCCCTGGGCAATAACAGCGCGGTGACCGTCAATGCCACCGGCACGCTTGATATGACGACAGACTTGAACATCGGTTCTCTGGCGGGCGCGGGCGCGGTGACACTCAATGCCAATACCCTGACTGCCGGTGGCGACAACACGTCAACCACCCATTCGGGCACGATTTCCGGCACGGGCGCGCTGATCAAGTCCGGCACCGGCACCTTGACGTTGTCCACCGACAATACCTATTCCGGCGGCACCACGGTTGCCGGCGGCACCTTGGCGCTGGGCACCAGCGGCGCGGCCGGTACCGGCACCATCACCACAACCGGCTCGGTGATCGATTATGCCAATGGCATCAATGTCGCCAATGCGATCAACATCAATTCCGGCACCACTCAGCTGCAGGTTCTTGCAGGCACTGCGACGCAGTCGGGGGACATTTCCGAGACAGCCGGTCCGCGGCCGCTTGAAAAAATCGGTGCGGGCACGCTGACCTTGTCGGGAACAAACACCTATACCGGCACCACCACCGTGAGCGCCGGAACGCTGGCCCTGGCGGGCGGAGCGGCGATTGCCGATACCGGCGCTGTTGTCGTCGCTGCAACCGGCACGCTGGATGTGACTGCAGCCGAGACGATCGGGTCACTGGCCGGCGCGGGCAGTGTGACGCTGGGCGCCACGCTGACGACCGGTGGCGACAACACCTCCACCACATTTTCCGGTGTCGCGTCCGGCGCCGGCGGGCTTACCAAGAACGGCACCGGCACCATGACGATGACCGGTGCCAATACCTTCACAGGCACGACCACGGTCAGCGACGGAACGCTGGATCTGACGGGCTCTGGTGCGCTCGCCTCGACCACCATCGACATCACTGGCGGGACCCTGTCCACCGATGGCGGCGCGCTGGCGGGCGGGGCGACGGTCAATGTGGCCGGCGGAACGCTGACATCGACCGGAACCGAAACGCTTACCAGGATCAATCTTGCATCCGGTACGATCGCTGCCGGAACCTACAATGTCGCCACCTTCGTGCAGACCGGCGGCACCAACAACTCGACGATCATTACAAGCTCCGGCATCAGCGTCGTCGCCATTGGCGGCACCGTTAATCCGGTCGGGGCGGGTGGTGTTGTGGCCAGCAATGCAACGGCAGATGGCATCACCGTGACCACGACCGGGACCGGGACGATCAACAATGGCGCCGGCGACGGCATAGCGCTGGACAATTCGACCGGCGGCGATGTGCTGGTCACGCTTGGCGCCAATGTCACCGGTCTTGGCGGCGACGGGATCAACATCACCTCCACAGGCGGCGGTACCGTCACGATTGACGGCGCCGGCGCAGTCGCCGGCGGCAATGGCGCGGGCAATGACGGCATCGACATCACTGCTGACGGCACCACCGTGATCAGCCTCACCGGAGCCATCCAGGGCGATCCCGGGGTTCTGTTCAATTCCGCCGCGGGCGCGAATTTCAGCCTCGTCGGCGCAGGCAATGTGACCGGTGTCGGCGACGAGGGTGTTCTGGTCTCCACCACCGGCGGCAACGGCAATGTGGCAATCAACCGCGATGGCGCCATCCTGGGCACGACCACCGGCGTCGATGCACGCTCCTCCAATGGCGGCGCGGGCACCGGCACGGTGACTGTCACCTCATTTGCGGGGCAGTCGATCACCGGAACCAACAATGACGGCGTCATCACCCGCACGGATCTGGGGCTCAACACGGTCACAGGCGCGGGCTCGATCTCGGGCGCGGGTTTCGGCATCGACGCGCGGTCGATCGGCGGCGGTGTCGACGTCTCCGGCACAGGCACGACGTCGTCGTCGGGTGCAGGATCCTCCACGATCAATGCCCAGCTTACCGGGGGCGGTGCCCAGAATGTCAACATTCTGGTCAATCGTTCCGGGGCGATTTCCAACACCGGAACCGGGGCGACCACCGGCGTCAACGCGACGTCGAACCTCACCGGCAGCGGCAATGTGTCCGTCGCCACGTCGACAATCACGATTGCCGGTGCGGATTCGACCGGTATCAATGCACGGATGACGGCAGGCGGGGCGACCGGCAATGTTGTTGTCAATGCAGGCGCGATCACATCCACCGGCACCGCCAATTCGATCGGCATCAATGCGCAGAATGCGGGTTCCGGTCTGGTCGACGTTGACAGCGCTGGCGTGACGCTCGCCGCAGCCTCGACCGGCACCGGCATCAATGCCGTGTCGATCAATGCCGGTATCGTCACCGTCGACATCTCCGGTTCAGTCAATGGCGGCGCCACCGGTATCAATGCGTCCAGCACGGGCGCGGGTACAGTGACCGTGACCACGGCTGCCGACATTGGCAACGCCACGGCGCCAACCGGCAACGGCATTGTCACCAATGTGGTTGACGGCGCCAATCTGGTCACGCTCGGCGGCAATGTGACGGCCGGCGACGACGGTATCAACGCCACGGCCACGGGCACGGGCACGATCACCATTGCCGGGAACGGCAATGTCACCGGCGGCAATGCGGCCGGTGACGACGGCATCCAGACTACCGCGACCTCGGGCGCAACCGTGATTTCGGTCAATGGCACGATCACCGGCGATCCCGGCATCGTCATGACTTCGACCCTTGGGGGTGACTTGAGCGTGACCGGTACGGGCAATGTCACCGGCACCCTGGCGGAGGGCATTCTGGCCAACACAACCAACGGCAACGGCACCGTGCTGATCAACCGGAACGGCGCCATTCTCGGCAACACCACCGGTGTTGATGCGCGCTCGTCCAATGGCGGCGCGGGCACCGGAACAGTGACCGTGACATCCTTTGCGGGCCAGTCGATTACCGGAACCAACAATGCCGGTGTCATCAGCCGCACCGATCTGGGCGCGAACACGGTCAATGGCGCGGGCTCGATTGCCGGCGCAACCTTCGGCGTCGACGCGCAGTCGATCGGCGGCAGCGTGGCTGTCTCCGGTAGTGGAACAACGACGGCCTCGGGCGCCGGGTCCACCGCGATCAATGCGCAAATCACCGGCGGCGGCGCACAGAACAGCAACATTCTGGTCGACCGCTCCGGGGCGATTTCCAACACCGGCACCGGGGCGACCATGGGCATCAATGCCACATCTAATCTCACCGGCAGCGGCAATATCACCGTCACCGGCATCGCTCCAATGACGATCGCTGGTACAGGCTCAACCGGCATCAATGCGCAGATTACGGCAGCGGGCGCGACCGGTAATGTCGTCGTCAATGCAGGCGCGATCACTTCCACCGGCACCGGTGCGTCGAACGGTATCAACGCCGGCAACAGTGGCAGCGGCACTGTTGATGTCGACAGCGCGGGCGTGACCCTCGCAGCCGGGTCAACCGGAATTGGCATTCTTGCCGGCGGCAGCAATGCGACAACCACCATCGACACCACAGGAACGGTCAATGGCGGCTCCGTCGGCATTCAGGGCGGAGCGACCAACAACAATGTCACGATCACGACAAATGCCGCCGTCGGCGACACCACGGCACCCACGGCGACCGGTATTTTAGCCAGTGTGGCAAGCAGCACCGCGACAGTGACCAACAACGCCGCAGTGACCGGCGGTACAACCGGTATCTCGGCCGGCGCAGCTCTTGCCGGAGGCAATGTCGTCGTCAATGGCAGCGGATCCGTCACAGGCACGACCGGTACAGGCATCAGCGCCACCTCGTCGGGCGGCAACGGTAATGTGACCGTCACCAAGACCGCAGCGGGTGCGACTGTGACCGGCGGTACGAACGGCATTGTCGCCACCACCACCGGGACAGGCGCGGTCAATGTAGCTGTGGCCAACAGTGTGACGGGTACATCCACGGATGGTGTGCGGCTCGGTTCAGGCACCGGTGCCGTGGCACTTTCGATCAATGGCGCCGGCACGACCATCACCGGTGGCGCCAATGCGGTCAACTTCACCGGGGGCGTGCTGACGGCAAACAATGCCGGGACAGTCACCTCGGCTGCCAATGCGGTCAATTTCTCCAATCTGGGCTCGGGCACATTCACCAACAACAACACGGTTCTGGGTGATTTCCAGACTGCGGCGGGCGTTACCTCCGCCACGTTCAACAATGCCGGAACCTGGACGCTGAATGCGGGCGCCACTTCGACGCTTGCCGGGGCTGCCGACACGTTCAACAACACCGGCACCTTCAACATGAACAACAACACGATCGCCTCCATCGAGGCGTTCAACAATACCGGGACGCTCAACGCGCTGGGCGCAAGCACGATCGGCGGTCCGGTGACCAATACCGGCGGCACGATATCGCTGCTTGACGGGGCGACGGATGACGCCCTGACGATCAATGGCAATGTCGCCAACGGGGCAGGTGGCACCTATAATCTCGACCTGGCGCTGACCAATGCCGCGACCGGCCTGGTTGATACCGTGACCATCAACGGCGCCCTGAGCGGCACTGTCAATGTCAACTTCACCCCGACGGTCACGTCGAACCGTGATACCCCCGGCGACACGCTGGTGATCTCCTCGACCGACAACAGCGCCAGTTCGCTTGGCGCCGTCAGCGGGCTGATCAGCGGTCCCTTCGTCCAGTACAATCTTGTCGACAGCGGCGAAGACTATGTCATCCGCACGACGCTCAATCTCGGCACTCTGGGCGGCCTTGTCGGCAGTCTCAGTTCGGTTCAGAATATCGTGAATTCCGCGGTGAACCGGCCGACCAGCGCCTTTGTCGCCACTCCGATCGGCGTCGAGCCCGATACCTGTTCGCCAGGCGTCTATGGCCGCCTGACCGGCGGTACGGCGACAGCGACAGCGACAACGTCGAGCCCCTTGTCCGCCTCGGCGCAATCGGAAGTCGATGTCAATTACGGCGGGTTCCAGGCCGGAGCCGACTGGGGTTGCTTCAACATCGGCGGAGAGGGCGCAGCGGTCAATCTGGGCATGCTTGGCGGCGTCGCCCTCGGCACGGCCAACCAGGACCAGAACCAGATCGTCTCGAGCAACCGGTTCACCTCACGCAATATCGGCGCCTATGCCACCTATTCCAAGGGCCGGTTCTTCGCGGATGTGCAGACGGTGTTTGACTGGACCCGCTTCGATATCAACCTCGACCGCCGGTGGCCAGCTGTTTGTCGACGACGAGGATTTCGACACCCGCCGCTTCACCGTCAGTGGGTCGATGGGCTACGCATTCTCGTTTGATGATGTCTCCGTCGTTCCCACGGCCGGCTTCAGCTACTCGCGCACGGTGGCGGACAATGTCACCATCGATGCGGCTCCTGGCGGCACGCTGCAGTTCGAGGATGTCGAGAACATGGTCGGCTTTGCCAGTGTATCGGTTGCCAAGACCTACATCCTTCCGAATGAGACATCGGCGCTGCAGCCTTTCGTCACGGCGACACTCTACAATGATTTCGCCAGCGATCCTGTTGTCAATTACATTGCGCCAAGCCTGGCTGTGACCCCGACCACGACGACCAATTTCGGGACCTATGGCGAGTTCTCGGCCGGTGTGAACTATCGCAATATCCTTGACGCGGAAGATGGCGGGTTGCGGGAGGTCAGTGCGAGTATCCGCGGCGACCTCACCTTCAACAAGGATCTGCTGGGCGGCCGCATCACGGCCAATCTGAGACTGCAGTTCTGAGGGTGCTCTGTCCGATCGTGGAGTGTACCCGATGCTGAACGGCGTTCTCTCTGCTGCCGTGATCATGCTTTGCATGGTCACGGGCAGCGATTCCTTGGCCCAGACGGAAACGCAGAAAGGCCCGCGCGCGCAGGCGGCGGCCAGCCTGCCGGCCTGGATCGTCTCCTGCAGCAATGCCAACAGCGCCGGCGTGTTTCAATGCGCGATGGAACAGACACTGTTTGTCGCCGCCTCAGGCCAAAGACTGCTGGCGATGAAACTGGTCCGGAACCCGTCCGAGCCGGACCAGATTGTCGCCACGCTGTCGCTCCCGCACGGCATTCTGCTCGATCAGGGCGTGACCTTCTGGGTTGACGAGGGGCCTAAATCGGTGGCCACCATTTCCCATGCGGACGCTTCGGGCAGCTATGCGACGTTTCCGCTCGACGCAAAACTCTCCGATCCCCTGAGAAAGGGCAGCAAACTGAAGATCTCGGCGAAATCTCTCGATGGCGAGGATTTCGTCTTCGAACTGTCACTGGACGGCTTTTCCAAGACCCATGACATCATGATGGGTATCAAGCCCTAGCGACATCGGCCGATTCGCCGCAAACCGCGCCGCAAGGCACGGATTGAAGTCCGGCAGCATGAATCGAACGGCGCTCTAGGCTTGCCATTTGGAGCAAAATCGCATAGTTGCGGGGCAGGTCGGCGAGGCTTGGTTTCGCCGGAGCATCTGTTTGCGGAAAATGGGGCGCAATTGGACTGTCTGATTGGGACCCACGACGCTGAATGCGAAGATTGCAAAAGAGGAAAGACCAACATCAATCAGTGGGTTGATGCCAGAGATGGCAGACATGTTTGACCCGATTGACGAGATCTAGCCACTCCAGTTTGTTGTCCGGTCCGGCCGCCACTCGGCGCAGGAGGGCAGGGCGAGCACGAGAAAGTGTCCAGCCGGTTGATCCGGTTTGGAGCTTATTTTGAAGAATGCCACAAGCGACGCCGGATAACCGGCCCAGTCGCGGGGCCAACCCGAACGGTCGCAGTCGCGAGGAAATGAAGGTTTGAACATGCAGGTTACCGAAACGCTGGCCGAAGGGCTGAAGCGCGAATTGAAGGTCGTCGTTCCCGCCAATGACATGGCAGCGCAGCTCAACGAGAAGCTGGCCGAAGCCAAGGGAAAAATGCAGATCAAAGGCTTTCGCCCGGGCAAAGTGCCGATCTCGCACATCAAGAAGGTCTATGGCCGCTCGATGATGGCGCAGCTGGTCAATGAAATGATCCAGGAAAAGCCGACCGCAATCCTTGCCGAGCGTGGCGAACGGGCTGCAACCCAGCCTGAAATCTCCATGACCGAGGACGAGAAGGAAGCCGACAAGATCCTGAGCGGCGGCGCCGACTTCGAATTCACCATGGTCTATGAAGTCATCCCGACATTCGACATCGCAGATTTCTCCAGCTTCAAGGTCGTACGCGAAGTTGTCGACGTGCCGGCGGAAGAAGTCGAGGAGCAGGTGCTGCGGGTTGCCGAAAACAGCCGCAGCTATGAGCCCAAGAAGGGCAAGGCTGCCGACGGCGACAAGGTGACTGTCGATTACCTTGGCAAGATCGATGGCGAAGCCTTTGAAGGCGGCGCTGATCAGGACGCCGAACTGGTCATCGGTTCGAACCGGTTCATTCCCGGCTTCGAAGAACAGCTGATCGGTGTCAAGGCCGGCGACGAGAAAGTCATCACGGTGACGTTCCCGGCCGATTACCAGGCAGCACATCTGGCCGGCAAGGAAGCCACTTTCGACATCACCGTCAAGGCGGTTGCGGCTCCCGGCGCACTGGAGATCAACGACGAGACAGCCAAGACGCTGGGCCTCGATTCGGCTGAGAAGCTGCGCGAAGTCGTTCGCTCGCAGATCGAAAACCAGTATGGCCAGGCAACCCGGCAGAAGCTGAAGCGTCAGATTCTCGACCAGCTCGATGAAGCCCACAAGTTCGAAGCCCCCTCCAAGCTGGTGGATGCGGAATTTGAAAGTATCTGGCGCCAGATCAACCAGGAACTGAGCGACAACGGCAAGACCTTCGAGGACGAAGACACCACGGAAGAAGCCGCGCGCGAGGAATACCGCACGCTGGCCGAGCGCCGGGTCCGTCTCGGCCTGGTTCTGTCCAAGGTCGGCGAAGAAGCCGGCATTCAGGTCAGCGACGAGGAACTGCAGCGGTCGCTGTTCGAGCAGGTCCGCAAGTTCCCGGGCCAGGAACAGGAAATCTACGAATATTTCCAGAAGACCCCCGGCGCTGTTGCATCGCTGCGTGCCCCGATCTTTGAAGAAAAGACCATTGATCACCTGATGACCGTCATTGACGTGACGGACAAGACCGTGACCAAGGAAGAGCTGATGGCTGATGATGAAGCGGAAGCTTCAGAGAAAAAGCCTGCTGCCAAGAAAAAGGCGCCTGCCAAGAAGAAGGCCGCCAAGAAGGAAGAGCCGGCTTCCGAATAAGCCGGATCAATCCAGACCATTGAAACGCCGGGGCAATGCCCCGGCGTTTTGCGTTTGGGGCCGGATTCGGGGCGGGGTGAAGGCCTTGGACCAGATGATTGCTGTTTTGGACAATCCATTTGGGGGCTGAGACCGTAAGCACCCACAAGCCGCCGTCATTTCCGGGCGGCGGGTGTCGTTTGTGCCGGAGTTGCCCATGTCTGATGAAAAAGTGTTGCGCTTTGTCCTTGGGGATCAGCTGTCTCGTGACATCTCCAGCCTTTATGAAGCGCAGCCCGGTCGCGACGTTGTCTTCATGGCAGAGGTCATGGGCGAGGCCACCTCGGTAAGGCATCACAAGAAGAAGATCGCCTTTGTGTTTTCGGCCATGCGGCATTTCGCCGATGATCTGCGCAGGGAAGGATTTGTGGTCGACTATGTGCAACTGGATGCCGATGGCAATCCCGGTGATTTCGGGAGCGCACTGGCCGCCGCAGTCGAGCGCAACGGGGTAGGCCGCGTGGTGATCACGGAACCGTCCGAGCTGCGGGTGCTTGAGGCCGCGGAGACCTGGCGGGAGGAACTCGGCGTCGATTTTGATATACTCGCTGATGACCGGTTTCTCGCCAGCCACGAGGATTTTGTAAGCTGGGCCACGACGGACAGCGGCGCGCAGCCGAAATCGCTGCGGATGGAATATTTCTATCGCGAGATGCGCCGCAGCACCGGATATCTGATGAAGGATGGCGCGCCGGTGGGCGGGCAGTGGAACTATGACCAGGACAATCGTAAGTCTCTGCCGGAATCGGTCAGCATCCCGGTGCGTCCGGAGTTTAAGCCTGACAGCATCACGCAAGAGGTGATGGCGCTGGTTTCCAGCCGGTTTGGCGATCATTTCGGCGATATCGAACCGTTCGACTATCCTGTCACGCGCACTGATGCACTCGCCTATCTCGACTGGTTCATTGCCGACGCCCTTCCGGGGTTCGGTGACTGGCAGGACGCCATGAAGCAGGGTGAGCCGCTGCTGTTTCACAGCCATCTGTCGACGCTGATCAATTGCGGACTGCTCGGACCGAGCGAATGCTGCGACAGGGCCGAGACGGCCTACCGGGAGGGGGAGGTGCCGCTCAACGCGGTCGAGGGGTTCATCCGCCAGATCATCGGCTGGCGCGAGTTTGTTCGCGGTGTCTACTGGTTGAAGATGCCGGACTATGCCGGGGCCAATGCGCTTGCGGCCAAGCGAGCACTGCCCGGATTCTTCTGGACTGGTGAAACCGCGATGAACTGCATGAGTCAGGCGATCTGCGAAACCAGGTCGAATGCCTATGCGCATCACATTCAGCGGCTGATGGTCATCGGCAATTTCTGTCTGTTGGCAGGCATTGATCCGCGCCAGGTCCAGGAATGGTTCCTGATCGTCTATTCCGATGCCTATGAATGGGTGGAAATGCCCAATGTGGTCGGCATGGCGCTGTTTGCCGATGGCGGTTTTGTCGCGTCAAAACCCTATGCGGCCTCCGGCGCCTATATCAACAAGATGAGCGATTATTGCGCGTCCTGCGCGTTCGACGTGAAGCAGAAGAGCGGCGAAAAGGCCTGTCCGTTCAACTATCTGTACTGGAACTTCCTGTCGGAAAACGAGCAGGTTCTGCGGAAGAACCACCGCATGGGTCTGATCATGGGATCGCTCGGCAAGATGTCGAAAGACCGGCTCAAGGAGGTCAGGGACGATTCCGGGCGGTTTCTCGAAAGCCAGCAGATGCGCGGATGGGACAATGGTCCGCCCGGCTAGATCAGCTTCAGTCCCTTGAGGCTGGCGTGGCCGTCCTTGCCGATGATGATGTGGTCGTGGACTGTGATGCCCAGCGGCCGGGCGGTGTCGATGATCAGCTTTGTCATCTCGATGTCGGCGCGCGAGGGCGTCGGGTCGCCCGAGGGGTGGTTGTGGACCAGGATGATCGCGGTGGCGGAGAGTTCGAGCGCGCGCTTGACCACTTCGCGCGGATAGACCGGGGTGTGGTCGACCGTGCCGGTCTGCTGTATTTCATCGGCGATCAGGGTGTTTTTCTTGTCCAGAAACAGCACCCGGAACTGTTCGCGCGCTTCAAAGGCCATGGCCGCGCGGCAATATTCGATCACGGATGACCAGGAGGCAAGGACCTGACGGTCCTTTAGGCCGCCCTTGAGCATGCGATGGGCGAATGCTGCCACCAACTTGAGATCGGTCGCCACGCTGTCGCCAACGCCCTTGACCTCCGTGAGCAGATGGGTCGGCGCGCCGAGCACCTCGGGCAGCGAACCGAAGCGGGCAAGCAGCGCCTTGGCAATCGGCTTGGTGTCGCGGCGCGGGATCAGGCGGAACAGCAGCAATTCCAGCAGTTCATAATCGGCAAGCGCCCGGTCGCCGCTGTCGCGAAAGCGTTGCCGCAGGCGGTCGCGATGGCCGTGATAATGCTCTCCGGACACGGCGGGGCCGGGCGTGGTGGCGTCAACCGCAAGCCCCTTTGGCTTGCCCGGCCTGGTTTCGGCAAAAAAGCTGCGCTCGTCCTCCGGCGCGACCTCCAGGCCTTCATCCCTGATGCCGCCGTCACCCGGCCCATTATCGGACTGGCCCGGGTGGCGGCGTGATGTCATGCGGGCAGGCCGGGCCGATCCAGCCCGGCAGGCGACAGGGTGAAGATTTCGCAGCCATCCTCGGTAACGCCGATGGTGTGCTCATACTGGGCGGTCAGCGAGCGGTCCCGCGTCACCGCGGTCCAGCCGTCTGACAGGACCTTGACGTGCGGGCGGCCCAGATTGATCATCGGCTCGATGGTGAAGATCATGCCGGGGCGCATTTCCGGGCCGTCGTCGGGGCGGCCGTAATGCAGGATGTTGGGCGCGTCGTGAAACAGCTTTCCTACGCCATGGCCACAGAAGTCGCGCACCACCGAGCAGCGCTCTGCCTCGGCAAAGCGCTGGATGGCGTCGCCGATGGCGCCGATGCGGGCGCCGGGCTTGACCGCATGGATGCCGAGCATCAGCGTTGCATGGGTGATTTCCATCAGCCGCTCGGCCGACCGCTTGATCTCGCCGACCGGATACATCCGGCTGGAATCGCCGTGCCAGCCGTCGAGCACATAGGTGACGTCGATATTGACGATGTCGCCTTCGCGCAGCGGCTTGTCATTGGGGATGCCGTGGCAGACGACGTGGTTGATCGATGTGCAGCAGGACTTGGTGTAGCCGCGGTAATTCAGCGTCGCGGGCAGGGCGCCATTGTCCATGCCGAATTCGAAGACGAACCGGTCGATCTCGTTGGTGGTCACGCCGGGCACAACCCGTGAGACAAGTTCATCGAGGCAGCGGGCCGTGACCTGGCTTGCCTTGCGCATGCCCTCGAAGCCGTCGGGGCCGTAAAGCCGGATCTGGCCGGTGTTTTTCATCGGGGCCGATGCAGCGTCGATATAGGTAACCATGGCAGGCTCGCTTTGTCTTGTCCCGGCCGGTGCTGAGGCGGGGTTTCATGATACGCTGTTTAGACCGGATTCTTCAACGGGAACCAGCGATTCAACAGCTATTTGCTCAGATGTGATCTTGCATCGCAAGGCGCAAGCTTCAACCCCGCGTTTCATGGCGCGATCAAACGCCACGGCATAGGCGGGGTCGAATTCGGCGCAGATGCTGAACCGCTCCACGTCGGAGCGCTGGATCAGATAGACCATGATGGCGCGGTGACCGGCCTCGGACATGTCGCCGAGTTCCTCGAGATGCTTGGCGCCGCGGAGGGTGGGGCTGTCGGGAAACTCCGCCAGACCGGCCGTCCGGCAGAAATGCACATTCTTGACCTCGACATAGGCGCGGCCCAGCTCGGCATCTTCCAGGAGAATGTCGATGCGCGAATTGACGCCGTATTTGACCTCACGCCTGCGCGCGCCATAGCGACCCAGTGATCCGACCAGGCCCTGGCTGATGGCCTCCTCGGCCAGCCGGTTGGGCCGTCCGGTGTTGATCCCGACCAGGGTGCCGTCGGCTTCGACAAGTTCCAGCGCGTGGGGATATTTGCGGGTGCCGCCGGAATGGGTGGTGAGGTAACATCTTGATCCCGGCGTGGTCAGGCCGCGCATCGAGCCGGTGTTGGGACAGGACCCGGTGATCAGCTCGCCGCTCTCGAGCTCGGCATCGAAGAGGAAGCGCTTGTAACGGCGGATGAGGGTGGCCGGAACGAGCGGCGGATCAAATTTCATGCGGCGGGCAGATAACAGGCTTTGCAACGGGCTGCAAATCCGGCGGGATGTCGCGCATGGCGGGCAAGCTCCCGCCGCACCCGCTGCTTTTGTCAGACCTGTGCGCGGACATAGGAGCCTGGCGCGTCCTCGATCGGCGTGAGCTTGTCGCCGCCGGGTTTGCGCGCAGGCACTTCCTCGCCGGAATTGGAGCGGATCCACTCATTCCAGTGCGGCCACCACGAGCCCGGCGTTTCCGTGGCGCCGGCCACCCAGTCCTCGAATTCGGCATTTTTCGGTCCGTCGGACCAGAACTGGTATTTACCTGCTTCCGGGGGATTGACCACGCCGGCGATATGGCCGGACCCGGCCATCACGAAGGTGACATCGCCGCCCATCAGTTTGCCGCCGATATAGGCGGAACGGGCAGGGGCGATATGGTCTTCCTTGGCGGCGAGATTGTAGACCGGGATCTTGATATCGGCGAGATCGAGCGTCTTGCCGGCCAGCTTCATCCGGCCTTCGGAGAGATTGTTCTCGAGATAGCAGTTGCGCAGATAGAAGGAGTGATTGGCCGCCGGCATCCGCGTCGCGTCCGAATTCCAGTACAACAGATCAAAGGGCATCGGATCCTTGCCCTTGAGATAGTTGTTGACGACATAGGGCCAGATCAAGTCGGAGGCGCGCAGCATGTTGAAGGCCGTCGCCATCTTCGAGCCGTCGAGATAGCCGTTCTTCTCCATGGCGGATTCGATCGAGGCGATCTGGCTGTCATCGACGAACACCTTGAGATCGCCCGCATAGGTGAAATCGGTCTGGGTGGTGAAGAATGTGGCGGTGGCAAGCCGCTTGTCGCCCTCCTGGGCATGCAGCGCCAGTGTCGCAGCCAGCAATGTTCCGCCGACGCAATAGCCGATGGCATTGACCTCGCGTTCGCCGGTCGCGTCCTCGATGGTGTCGAGCGCAAAGGAAATGCCCTCACGCGAATAAGCTTCCCAGTCCTTGCCGGCGTGGCGCTGGTCGGGATTGACCCAGGAAATCACGAATACCGTGTGGCCCTGCTCGACGGCCCATCGGATGAAGGATTTCTTCGGGTTGAGATCGAGGATGTAGAACTTGTTGATCCATGGCGGCACGATCAGCAGCGGCCGCTTGAGCACGGTGTCGGTCTTGGGCTCATATTGCAGGACCTGGCAGATGTCGTTCTGGGCGATGACCTTGCCGGGTGAAACCGCGATGTTTTCACCGACCTTAAATTTTGACGAGTCGGACTGGCGCAGCTTGAGTTCGCCCTTTCCCGCCACAATATCCTCGGCCAGCATGTGCATGCCGCGGACTAGGTTTTCGCCATTGGAAGCCACCATCTCCTTGTAGAGTTCCGGATTGGTGGCGATGAAATTGGCCGGCGACAGGGCAGCCGTGATCTGGTTCATGTAGAAGGCCGCCTTGTGGCGGGTGTGTTCGTCCAGCCCGTCGCTTTCGGCGACCAGCTTGTTGGCCCAGTCCGAGGTGATGAAATAGGCGTTCTTGAGAAATTCGAAGAACGGGTTTTCCTCCCAGTCGGGATCGGAAAAATGCTTGCTGCGCGGCCTGGAGGGTGGCGCAGCATTTTCGCCGGACATGCGCTTGACCGATTGGCTCCACATGTCGAAATAGCCGGTGAGCAGCGAGGTTTGCGCCTCGATTGCGCGCTTGGGATCGGACAGCCAGTATTCGCCGACCTTGGAAAAGGTCTTGACCATGTCGGTCATCGGCTCGGACATGGTGTCGGCCACTTCGCCCTTTTCGCGCGGTTCCACCCAGGCCGAGGCTGCCTTGCCCAGTTCCTCCAGCATCCGCGCTATGTTGCGTGCGAAGGCTTCGGGATCCTTGACGACATAGGCTTCAGCCGATGATGCGCCGCTGTCGGGTTTGGTTTCCGATGCCGGATTCTTGCCCTTGTCCGCCATGTCAGCGCCTCCTGTTAAGATCCAGAGCTTGCCTCCGACCTGTCTTCTGCCTTAAATCGGCTTCGTTATGGTGCTTCTTTGCCATAAAAAGTTACAGTGCTTTCTTGATACGGACTTTTTTTGTCCGTGTCATGACCACCATTTGGTGGAGACCGGAAAATACGTGATCATGATATCGAATATCCGCCCGGCGTTTGTCACTCTTGTTGCGCTTATTGCCAGCGCCTGCCAGACCGCCTCGCTTGAAGATGCAGCCCCAAAGGGCGCTCTTGCCGCCCCTCCTGTCGCAACCAGTGCTGCGCCGACGGCGCCACCCACGACCAGGGCGGCCGAAGGGGCGGCCCGGGACGTTGCCGCGAACCCTGATCCGGCAACCGAATCCACCGTGATCCGGCGCAATCCGGGTTTCACTTCGGTCGTGCCGATCGAGAAGACCGCGCCGGTGGAAAACAAGGCATTTGTGGCGTCAGGCGCCAGCCGCACAGGACAGTATCCGACCATCGGCCGCTTGCCCAACACGGCCAGCGCGCAGTTTTCAGATGCTGAGAAACTTGCTGCCGAGGCGGAAATGGCCGAATTGCTGCGCTCCCGGGCAGCGACGCCGGATGCGCGGGCACAATACGAAGCACGGCTTCGCGAACTGCGCGCGCTTGCGGCCAGCCATGCCAGCGATACGCAGCAGCAAATCGAGAATTAATAGCGCGGCATTTTTCCGCCGGGCCGCTTTAGGTCTTGCGTTTGCGCCGTTTTGGACGCAAACCCGTCAAATCAGGGCGCGAGCCAGCAGCCCACAATTCTGGGGAATTCCATGGAAGAATTTCACAAAGTCCGCAGACTTCCACCCTATGTGTTCGAGCAGGTCAACAGACTGAAAGCCTCGGCGCGGGCAGGCGGGGCCGATATCATCGATCTCGGCATGGGCAATCCGGATCTGCCGACGCCAACCGCCATTGTCGACAAATTGTGCGAAGCGGTCCGTGACCCGCGCACCCACCGCTATTCGACATCGCGCGGCATTCCCGGGCTCAGGCGGGCCCAGGCCAGCTATTATCAGCGCCGCTTCGGCGTCAAGCTCGACCCCGAGACCCAGATCGTCGCCACGCTCGGTTCCAAAGAGGGCTTTGCCAACATGGCCCAGGCGATCACCGCGCCCGGCGACGTGATCCTGTGCCCCAACCCGACCTATCCGATCCACGCTTTCGGCTTCATCATGTCGGGCGGCGTTATCCGGTCGCTGGACGTGGTGCCGGACGACAGTTTCTTCAAGGCGCTGGAGCGTTCGGTGCGACATTCGATTCCGAAGCCGCTGGCGCTCATTCTCAACTACCCGTCCAATCCGACAAGCTATGTGGCGACGCTGGACTTCTACAAGGATGTCGTGGCCTTTGCCCGCAAGCACGACATCATCGTGTTGTCCGACCTTGCCTATGCCGAGATCTATTTCGACCAGACGCCGCCGCCGTCGGTGCTGCAGGTTCCGGGCGCGATGGACATCTGCGTCGAGTTCACCTCGATGTCGAAGACATTTTCGATGCCGGGATGGCGGATGGGCTTTGCTGTCGGCAATGAACGGCTGATCTCGGCGCTGACCCGGGTCAAGTCCTATCTCGATTACGGCGCCTTCACCCCGATCCAGGTGGCCGCCACCTCGGCACTCAATGGCGACGGCTCGGATATCGCCGAAGTCCGGTCGATCTACAAACGCCGCCGCGATGTGCTCGTCGACAGTTTCGGCAAGGCCGGGTGGGCCGTGCCGCCGCCGCCGGCAACCATGTTTGCCTGGGCGCCGATTCCCGAGCAGTTCAAGCATCTCGGTTCGCTCGAATTTTCCAAACTGCTGGTCGAGAAGGCCGATGTCGCAGTCGCGCCGGGCATCGGCTTCGGCGAATATGGCGACGAGCATGTGCGCATCGCGCTGGTGGAAAACGAGCACCGGATCCGTCAGGCGGCCCGCAACATCAAGCGCTTCTTCGCAACCGAGACCGGTGGCGGCAGTGACAACGTGGTGCCCTTGTCCGCCCGGCGTTGACCGACAGACTGTCCACCGTTAAACCCGCCCTTGCATTTCTTCGGTCCGCGCCATCGCCGCGGACCTTTCCGACACGAAGCCAGACAAGTGGATTGTAATCATGACTGATGCCCTCAAAATCGGCATTGCAGGACTTGGAACCGTCGGTGCGGCGCTGTTTCGCGCCATCACCACCCGGCACAATCTGCTGACCGAAATTTGTGGACGTGAGATCCTGATCACCGCAGTCAGCGCCCGCGACCGCAGCCGCGACCGCGGTCTCAATCTTGATGGCGTGACCTGGTACGATGATCCGGTTGTGATGGCGCGTGACGCCGACATCGACGTGCTGGTCGAACTGATCGGCGGTGATGCCGATCCGGCCCATGCCGCAGCGATCGCTGCGCTGTCCGCCGGCCGGCATCTGGTCACCGCCAACAAGGCGTTGCTGGCCAAGCATGGTGTCGAGTTGGCGCTGCTGGCCGAGGCAAATGGCGTGCTCCTGAATTTCGAGGCGGCGGTGGCCGGCGGAATCCCGGTGATCAAGGCCATGCGGGAATCGCTGACCGGCAATGCCGTCACGCGGATTTACGGAATCCTCAACGGCACCTGCAATTACATCCTGACCCGGATGCAGCGCGACAATCTCGGTTTCGCCGAATGCCTTGCCGAAGCCCAGCGCCTGGGCTATGCCGAAGCCGATCCGACCTTCGACATCGAAGGCGATGACACCGCGCACAAGCTCTCGATCCTGACCAGCCTGGCATTCGGCACCCAGATTGCCGCAGACGAGGTCTATATCGAAGGCATCACCAATATTTCGATCGACGACATTCATGCCGCCGACGAGCTCGGATACCGGATCAAGCTCTTGGGCGTGGCGCAACGCACCGCGACCGGCATCGAGCAGCGCGTGCATCCGACCATGGTGCCGAAGGGCTCGATGATCGCCCAGGTCGAGGGCGTTACCAATGCGGTGACGATCGAGACCGACATCCTGGGTGAACTGATGCTGTCGGGCCCGGGTGCGGGCGGCGACGCCACGGCGTCAGCGGTGCTCGGCGACATTGCCGACATTGCCAAGAGCCGTCCCGGCCATCAGCATGCCCCGGCGCTCGGCCGGCCAGCCGACAAGCTCGAGCCTTACCAGCGCGCCCAGATCCAGAGCCATGAAGGCGGCTATTTCATCTCGCTCAAGGTGGATGACCGGGCGGGCGTGTTTGCCGCCATAGCGACGATGATGGCGAAGAACGACATCTCGCTCGAATCCATCGTCCAGCGGGCCCGGCCGGCCGGATCCGAGGCAAATGCCCAGACCGTCATTCTGGTCACTCACGCAACGACCGAGTCCAAGGTCCGCGCGGCCGTGGACGGGATCAAGACCGAGGGATATCTCTCTGGCGAGCCGCAGGTGATCCGTATTGAACGCACCCGCGAGAACTGAGGCGCCAGTCGGGGAGCCGCAGAGCCTTCATCAAGGCCTCGCTGCCAGCGCCGCAGTTCAATCGATTTAGTGCTGGATTAGGTCAAAATCCTGAAAAACAACGGCTTTTTTGCCGGATTTTGGATTGCCTTGCCATGTTTTTAGGCTGTATGAGCGGCCAAACCACATAGCTTGGGGGATTGGAACCATGGCAGGCACATCGACAGAGACAAGCGGGCTGGACCGTATCCTGACGCTGGAAATCGCCCGCGTCACTGAGCGCGCCGCCGTTGCCGCAGCCCGGCTGCGCGGACGCGGCGACGAGATGGCGGCCGATCAGGTCGCCGTTGATGCCATGCGCCAGGAACTCAACCGCTTGCCGATCGACGGCACCGTGGTGATTGGCGAAGGCGAACGCGACGAAGCGCCGATGCTGTATATCGGCGAGGAAGTCGGCACCCGCGACGGCGCCAAGGTCGACATCGCGCTCGACCCGCTCGAAGGCACCACGATCTGCGCCAAGAACCTGCCCAATTCGCTGGCGGTGATTGCGATCGCGGAAAAGGGCAGCCTGCTCTACGCGCCTGACGTCTATATGGAAAAGATCGCGATCGGTCCCGGCTATCCGGCCAATACGGTGTCACTTGACGCGAGCCCGACAGAGAATATCCATGCCGTGGCCCGCGCCAAGGGCGTGTCGGTGGCCGAAGTGACCGCCTGCATTCTCGATCGGCCCCGGCATGCTCGACTGATCGAGGAGGTCCGCGCCACGGGGGCTGCGATCCGGCTGATCGGCGATGGCGACGTTGCCGGCGTGATCCACACGACGGACCCCGACGAGACCGGCATCGACATCTACATCGGCATTGGCGGCGCGCCAGAAGGCGTTCTGGCGGCCGCTGCGCTGCGCTGCATCGGCGGCCAGATGCAGGGCCGGTTGCAGCTCAACACCGAAGAGAAGATCGCACGCGCCGCCAAGATGGGGATTTCCGATCCGCACCGGCTCTACACCATGGAAGACATGGCCCGCGGCGATGTGCTGTTTGCCGCCACCGGCGTAACCGACGGCAACATGTTGCAGGGGGTCCGGTTCACCAGGGACGCGATCATCACCCATACCATCGTCATGCGGTCGTCCTCGCGCACGGTGCGCGAAATCAAGGCGCGGCACCAGGATCTTGCCAAGTTCGACTGATCCGCTTCGCTGACGATCCTGATTGAGAAGCTTTGAAGCCTGGCCTGCGGTCATGCTTTGCCGCGCCGGTCGGTTTGCGCTAAGAGCATTGTCTTCGGCGCGGCCATCGGGGTCTCGCGCATGATGGCAGGTTGGTTTTTCCATGGCAGGCAGCAGCAGTGCATCTGACCGGGCGTTTCTCGGGGTCGAGGAATCGCTGACCGGCCAGAAGTGGATCGCCCGTCTCGATATGACGGGTGAGAACAAGGCAATCACCATCGCCCAGACCACCGGCTTGCCGGAAGTGATTGCACGCGTGCTTGCCGGCCGCGATGTCGCCATGGGGGACGCGGTCGCATTTCTCGATCCCACCATCAAGTCGCTGATGCCCGATCCGTCCAGGCTGACCGATTGCGACACCGCAGCCGACCGGATTGCCCGGGCGATAGCGCGGGGTGAGCGTGTGGCGATCTTCGGCGATTACGATGTCGACGGCGCAACCTCATCGGCCCTGATGCAGCGGTTCCTGCGCCATTTCGGTCTTGTCAGCGAAATCTACATTCCCGACCGGATCTTTGAAGGCTACGGCCCGAACCCGACGGCCATCGGCGAGTTGATCGACCGCGGTGCCGGTCTGATCATCACGGTCGATTGCGGCTCCACCAGCCATGAGTCGCTCGAGGAAGCCGCCAGGCGCGGCGTTGACGTGGTGGTGATCGATCACCACCAGGTGGCGAGCGAATTGCCTTTGGCCTGCGCGCTGGTCAATCCCAACCGTGAGGACGATCTGTCGGGCCTTGGGCATCTGTGTGCCTGTGGCGTGGTGTTCATGGTGCTGGCCGGCACGCTGCGGCTGCTGCGCAGGAAGGGCGACACGCGGGCAGGGACGTTCGACCTGCTCGGCTGCCTGGATCTGGTCGCACTGGGCACTGTCTGCGACGTGGTGCCGCTCAAGGGGCTCAACAGGGCGTTTGTGGTCAAGGGATTGCTGGCGGCGCGGGCGATGAACAATGTCGGCCTTGCAGCCCTGTGCCAGCGTGCCGGCGTCAACGGGCCGATCTCACCCTATCACCTGGGATATCTGATCGGACCGCGCATCAATGCCGGCGGCCGGATCGGCGACGCAGCACTGGGAAGCCGCCTGCTGACGCTGGACGACCCGGCAGAGGCCGAGGCGATTGCCGAGCGGCTGGAACTGCTCAACAAGGAACGCCAGGCGATCGAGGCGGCAATGCTGGAAGAGGCAGATGCCGAAGCTGCCGCCGAAATGGCCAGCGGTGATGGTCCCGCCATCATCGTCACCGAGCGCAAGGGCTGGCACCCGGGCGTGGTCGGCCTGCTGGCATCGCGGCTCAAGGAACGCTACCGCCGGCCCGCTTTTGCCATTGCCTTTGACGGCAACGGCAAGGGGACCGGATCCGGCCGTTCCGTGCCCGGCCTCGATATCGGGCGGCTGGTGCGCAAGGCGGTGGAAACCGGCCTGCTGCTCAAGGGCGGCGGTCACGCCATGGCTGCGGGCCTGACAGTCGAAGCAGGCCGTCTGGGCGCGTTGCGGGCATTCTTCGAAGAGAACGCCGCTGCGACCGTGGCTGGCCTCACCGCATCGCACCGGCTCAAGCTTGACGGTGCTATCTCGGCGTCCGGCGCAACGCTCGAGCTTGTCGACATGATCGAACGGGCCGGACCCTATGGCGCCGGTCATCCGCAGCCGGTGTTCGCCGTGCCTGCGCATACACTGAGCGATGTCCGGGTGGTCGGACAGAATCACCTCAAGGTGACATTGTCGGGTGCTGATGGCGGCCGGCTCAATGGAATAGCCTTTCGCGCTGCCGACACCGAAATGGGTGCGGCGCTGCTCGACGGCCGCGGCATGCAGTTTCATTTCGCCGGTTCGATCTCGGCTGATCACTGGCAAGGTGTGCGACGGGTCCAGATCCGGCTGATCGACGCTGCGCGGGTGCGCTGAGGCGGCAGCCGCCACACAGCCGAAGCCATGACCCAGGCGGAACACAAACAGGTGTTCCGCAGGCGGCAAGAAAGCTCAAATTTCAGGTGAGGTAACCAAGCGAAGTGCTTGAAAGATTGTGGTACGCCCTAGGGGAGTCGAACCCCTCTTTCCAGAATGAAAATCTGGCGTCCTAACCGATAGACGAAGGGCGCGTACAATGTGGCCGTCTTATAGTCAGCCCGCTTTCCGACCGCAAGCGGATAATTGATGTCTCGGCGAAAAAAATGACATTGAATTCGGGTTTGGTTTCAGGACAGGCAATTCTCCGGCTCGGCGACGCGAAAAGCCCGCGTCAGAACCGGCATTTTTCTACTTGCGGCGGCGGCAGCGCCAGTTCCAGTCGCGTGTATTGCCGATATCGATGTGAACCGATTCTGTGTGGCAGTAGGTGCCGACGCCGCCACGGCCGGGCATGGTGCGCAGATATTTGGCCAGCTGCCATTTCGACACGCCTTCGACCTGGATGTCGGCTGCCTCGCAGGAGGTGTGGCGCGATCCGGAAGCGCCGCCGACACGGCGGTTGTGCTTCGGGCTGCGATAGCCGGAGGTGACCACCACCGGACGCTTGTAGTGGCCCTCGATGGTCTTGAGAACGCGCACCAGCTGCGGCTTGAAGCAGGCGGCGTCAACCTTGTCGGTCTGCAGGTGCAGGCCGTTCGGCGCGAGCCGGGCGAGACCCGCCGCCGACGCGAGCTGAATGTTGCCGGAAGACAGCGCGGTGGCGTCATTGGCCGAGCCGGGACCGAATTCAGCGGACATGCGAACACCCGGCAATGCCCCGGAATTGCCCATCGAGGCCGAGGCCACGACGACCTTTGACGTCTTGGGCGTAACCACACGTTTCTTGGTTCCTGCCGGCGCGTTCTTGGCGGATTTGGGTTGCGGCGCGAACAGGCGCGCAAATATCGACGGCTTCTTCGGCGGTGCGATGACCGCGAGTTCCTGCACCTGCGGCTTGGCTTCAACCTGCTCGGGCTCAGGCGCCGAAGCGGTTTCGGCTGCTGCCGGTGCCTGCGCCTGTGCCGGGGCCGGGGCCGGCTCCGGAGTTGCGGCCGGCGGCGCGGCAAGCTGGGTGACGACAGGTGCGGCGCTGTAGAGATTGGCGGTCGACTGGGCCGGCTGGGACTGGGTAATTCCCTGGTTGACCGCGTCAATGGATGTGCTGGCCATGACCAGCTGGCCGACCGTGTCGCTTTCGGCCACAACGGCCTGGCGGCTGTCTGCATCGGAGGCTGAGGGAGAGGGAACCGGGACCGGAACACTGCCGGATGTCGCGGCCTCGGCCGCAGTTGCCATTTGCAGCGCATCGGCCTGATCGATGCGGGAACTTTCCGTCATCATCGTCGGAGCGCCGGGGGCAAAGCCCTGAGTGGCAAACATTGCCGGATCTCCGGCCGATACACACCCGCTAAGGGCAACAACTGCGCCTGTCATGACAAGGGCGTTGATGCCAAAGCTACGCCTGACTGCTTTGTTCACGTCCGTCTGCAATCTCTGAGGTCCCCGATCTCTTGCAATGGCAGACCCGAGGGCCTTGAAAGATGCCTACCGACTTGCAACGTTTTTGTAAACGAACAAACCCGGCATCTTGACCGGACAATTGAGCGTATACGGCAAAAGCATGCGATGCGGCGCAAATGCGGCGAAAGCATGACCCTAACCAAGCACTTAAACGGTGATCTTTGCGCGAAGCTTACCGCGCAAAGATCTATAGCCAGGCGGATCAGGGCTTACCTCGCCGGATTACCAGGCGCCGGTGTTGCCCATCGATTTCCACGGCTCTGCCGGCTCGAGCCGGTCGCCCTCCTGCAGCAGTTCGATCGAAATGCCGTCCGGCGAGCGGACGAAGGCCATGTGTCCGTCACGCGGCGGCCGGTTGATGGTCACGCCCTTGTCCATCAGCTTCTGGCAAAGCTCATAGATATTGTCGACGGAATAGGCGAGGTGGCCGAAATTGCGGCCGCTCGAATAATCTTCCGGATCCCAGTTGTAGGTCAGCTCAAGCAATGGCGCCTGTTCCGCAGCTGCACGGTCCTTGTCGCCGGGAGCGGCAAGAAAGATCAGCGTGAAGCGTCCCGACTCGTTCTCGATCCGGCGTGTTTCCACAAGACCCATCTTGTTGCAGTAGAAATCCAGCGATGCCTCGACATCGGTGATACGGACCATTGTGTGCAGATAACGCATTGGCTTTTCCCATGATTCTGATTTGGATCAGTCTACGATAGGCGGAATTGCGTTCGAGGCAATGCCCGTACAATAGAAGTGGACGGATCAACAAGTTTCGTTGCAGGGCTTGCACTGCCAGCGCAATACAATGTTAATGTTTTGGTCAAGAATCACTTCATTTCTTTGTGACGCGTATTGGAGAGGCAGCCGGATGGGGGAAAGGTCCTCAGACAAGAATCAGGCGGAAGCGGAAGCCCACGCCGACGCGGTGGATCTTATCGAGATTACCGGGACCATCAAATGGTTCGACGTCGCCAAGGGATTCGGTTTCATTGTCCCTGACAACGGCATGGAAGACGTGTTGCTGCATGTCACCTGTCTGCGCCGCGATGGCTATCAGACCGTGCTTGAGGGAACCCGCATCGTGTGCGAGATCCAGAAACGCGAACGCGGTTATCAGGCGTTCCGGATCATCTCCATGGACACATCCACCGCCGTTCACCCGTCGCAATTGCCGCCGGTGCGCACCCATGTTCAGGTCACGCCCTCAAGCGGTCTGGAGCGCGCCATCGTCAAATGGTTCAATCGCACCAAGGGATTTGGCTTCCTGACCCGGGGCGAGGGCACCGAGGATATCTTCATCCACATGGAGACGCTGCGCCGGTACGGACTGGCCGAGCTTCGGCCCGGGCAGGTGGTTCTGGTCCGTTTTGGAGACGGCGAAAAAGGCCTGATGGCTGCCGAGATCCATCCCGATATCGATTCGCCGATCCCGAATTCGCACTGAGCCGCCATGCGCAGCCTCCGCACCCTTTTTGCCCTGCTTTTCACCCTGATGGTCAGCGCCGCAGCTGTTGCTGCGACCAATGTCGTTGATGCAGAGCCTCTTGTCATCGAGACCGGGGAAGGGCCCGTATCGTTTTCGGTGGAACTGGCGCTGACGCCGCAAGAGCGCGCGGTCGGCCTGATGTACCGCGAAAGCATGGCGGCGGATCGCGGCATGCTGTTCCGCTTCGATCAGACCCGCGCGGTGATGATGTGGATGAAGAACACACCGCTGGCGCTGGACATGCTGTTTCTCGACGAGTTGGGTACCATCACCGGCATTGCCGCCGACACGGTTCCCTTTTCCGAAGCCATCATCTCCTCGCCCGGCCCGGTACGCTATGTGCTTGAATTGAATGCCGGCACAACCAGCAATCGCGGCATATCGGTGGGCGACAAGGCGCGGCACCGGGCGATTTCCAACTGATTTGCATAAACACAGCCTGCGCGACGATTAAAGGTTGCGGGGTATAACGTTCCGGTGTATCCGGGTCACACCGCAGGCATCGGAGCGTAGCGCAGCCTGGTAGCGCATCTGGTTTGGGACCAGAGGGTCGCAGGTTCGAATCCTGCCGCTCCGACCACCCCCTTTTCGAACAGAAAATTCCCCTCAAGGGGCACGGTCCATCGGCCGAATCGGGCTCATGCCGGTTTCGTTGATGTGGATCAATGACGTCTCCTCCCGCCGCCTGTTGCCTGACGATGGACAGATCCGTGATCTCGATCAATGCGACCTCGGATTGCTCTGGCATAGGATGAAAAGATCAAAACTGGAGGTGACCATGTACAAGCATATCCTGGTGGCTGTGGCGCTCGATGACGAGCATGATCCGGAACAATCATTGCAGGCAGCCGAGGTTCTGGCCGCCGGGGACGGGCGTGTGACGATCCTGCATGTCAAGGAATCGGTTCCCAACTATGTGGTCGCCTATTTGCCGGAAGGCCATGAGACCGGCGTGATGGAGGCCATGCACAACCGGCTCAATGGTCTAACAGCGCGGCTCAAGAACGCGAAGGGAGTGCTGGTCGAGGGGCACGCCGGGCGCACGATTGTCCAGTGGGCCAAGGCCAATGCGGTCGACTGCATCATCATCGCCTCGCATCGCCCGGGCCTGCAGGATTATCTCCTGGGCAGCACGGCGGCGCGGGTGGTGCGCCATGCGCAATGTTCGGTGCATGTGATGCGCTGACCTGCTTTGAAAACAGTCAAGACCGTCAGGGCCTGCCGTCAAGGGCGATCAGCGCCCCTCGCATCGGGCCGACCGAAATCTGATGCTGCGACAATCGGGGCACATCAGTGCTGCCATTGTTTGACGTGCGGGACCGGCGGCAAGCGGACCCGTAATTGATGAAGGTCAAAGCGATCGGCGATCGCAGCCGATAGGGTCAAGTCACGAGTGATTTGCCGATTGCCGGAATGCCGCCAAAAAGTCCGCCGACAGATACTCTGCAGGGTCAATTCTGCCTGCAAGCAGCCGCGCGCGGCTGCTGTTCCTGAACGTTTACGTTTTCAAGGAGACCGGATCATGCAGCACAATTCCTCAGCCGCCAATGGATGCGAGACGCCGCGCGTCCTGGTGTGCATTGATCTTGCGAAGGAAACGCAGGGAATCATTTCGCCTGCCAAGACGATCGCCAGGGCGCTCAATGCGGACCTCGCCTTTGTCCACGTCATCAAGGCGCAGCGCCACGCCGCGAACGGGGCCCCGATCGATCCGGTCGAGTGGGAGATCATGCGCCGTGAGGCCAAGGCGCATATGGAGCGGTTCGCCTCCGAGCACGCGGACGGTAAGGAAGCGCTTGCAACACACCTGCTCGAAGGAAACTGCACCGAACAGATCGGCAAGGTGATGGCGAGCCGGGCGCAGGATATTGCTGTGCTCGGACGCCAGCAGGACGAAGCCGGCGCGCGTCTTGGCCAGACGGCGCGGGAGATGCTCGAGAGCGGCAGCAATTCGCTTTTCCTGGTGCCGTTCGGGGTCGAGTCACGACCAGATTTCTCCCGGATCCTGGTGCCGCTGGATTGCTCACGGCGATCGGAGCGCATCCTGCCGCTGGTCGAAAAGATCGCCCGGTCGGAAAATGCCGAGATCGTGCTGGTTCATGCGGTGCCCGAGCCGGTTCTCACCGATGCCGGGCCTGGCGAGCCCAGTGACAAGGAGCTGATTTCCCGGTTCAACGCGCGCAATGAACGTGTCGCCAGGAAATATCTTGAGCATTTGTGTGAACGCATTTGCGCGGACGGCGTGCGTGTCAGGAGCCTGGTGCTCTGCGGCGGTGATGTCCGCCGTCAACTGGCTGCTGCAGTCGTGGAGCAGGGGACAGACCTTCTGGTTCTGGCCTCCCATGGCCATAGCGGTTTTGACGATGTGCCGTTCGGGGATGTCGCCAACTACCTGATCAAAAACTCCGACATTCCGACCATGGTCATCCGGTTTTCCGGAAATGCCGCTGAAACACATGCCTTCGCGCAAGCCCGATCGAAAGGCATCCGTAGTCCGGGAACGCTGGCGCAATGAAACCCGAAGCCCCACACACCGAATCCGACACCGTGGTTCTTGCGGCCCGCGCTCTGGCCCAATCCACCCGCTATGGGCCGCCGCCAGCGGCAGCGCTCGATCTGCTGCAGAAGGTTGGCGCGCTTCCGGACTGGCTGGAAAAGGTAAGGCGTTTCTGCGCGGATGACCCCAGGCCCGACCAAGCCCGTGCCGCGGACTGGCTGCTTGACAATGACTACCAGGTCTCACGCGCCATTCGTGAACTCGATCACGATATGCCCGCGGCCTTTTACAACCGGCTGCATGTCATGGCGGATGGTGGATCCGCACTTCCGCGCATTTTTGGAATTGCCTATGCGATCCTGACAGCCACGCGGTTTCAGCTCTCCGTGACAAGCCTTGTCGAATTTCTCTGCGCCTACCAGAAAACCGTTCCGCTGACGACAGCCGAACTCTGGGCACTGCCCTCGATGTTGCGCATTGCCGGTCTGGAGATCCTGGCGCACGGTTTCACCGCACTTGACGAGAACCTCGAAGCGCCATTCGAATTGAGCGGTTTCGCTGTCGAAAACCTACCGCCGGACCCGGCCAGCTGCGTTTCTCAGGCGATCACCGCGATCATCGCGGTGCGCGGGATCGAATGGCGCGATGTTGTCGATCAGGCCAGCATGTCGGAGGCGCTGTTGCGCTCCGATCCCGCCACTGTCTATGCAGGCATGGATTTCGAGACGCGCGACCGCTACCGGCAGGCTGTCGAAATGCTCGGTACCGGTTCGGGCATGGACGAGATCGCGGTGATCGAGGCTGCACTGGAACTTGCGCGCGCAGCGGCTGATGATCTGCGCCGCAGCCATGTCGGGTACTGGCTGATCGATGACGGCCGTCCGGAGCTCGAACGCAAGCTCGGTTATCGGGTTCCCTCAGGTGAATCCTTGCGCCGTTTTGCCTTGCGCCATGCCGGCACAATCTACGCGACCGCACTTGTGATCTTCGTGCTGCTGGCATTGGTGTGGCCTGTGCTGCTCATCGCCGGCCCGGATGGCGGTCTGCCGGCGCTCGCGGGCGGCGTGCTGTTGTCGTTGCTGCCGGCAACATTGCTCAGCGTGACAGTCCTGCACTGGCTCATTACCCGCATCACCCAGCCTCGGCTTTTGCCGATGATGGATTTCAGCAAGGAAATCCCCGAAAATTGTCTGACCTGTGTGGTGGTGCCGGTGATCATCGGGCGGGCGGAAGAGATTCCCGATATCGTCGAGCAGCTCGAAATCCGGTATCTTTCAAACCGCGATCCGCAACTGCACTTTGTGCTGCTGTCCGATTATGCCGACGCGCCGAGCGAGCACCTGCCGCAGGACGAAACCATCCGAACGGCGTTGATCGACGCGATCCGAACGCTGAATGGGCGCTACGCTGATGAAAGTGGCGATCCATTCTTCCTGCTGCACCGGTCCCGCCAGTTCAATCCGTCGGAAAAATGCTGGATGGGATGGGAGCGAAAGCGCGGCAAGCTGGAGCAGTTCAATGCCTTCCTTCTCGACGGGAAGGCCGATGCGTTCGAATGCCAGGAAGGTGAGATCAGCCGGCTGCAAGACACGCGTTTCGTGATCACGCTCGATGCGGACACCACCCTGCCTCCGGGCTCCGCAGCCAGGCTGATCGGCACGCTCGCGCATCCGCTGAACCAGGCCGTGATCGATCCCCATACGGGCAAGGTTGTCTCCGGGCACGCCATTGTGCAGCCGAGAATCGAGATCCTGCCGATCAAGGGACCGGCGACGCTGTTCTGCCGTCTTTTTGCCGGTGACACGGCAATCGACATCTATTCACGGGCCGTTTCGGACGTCTATCAGGATCTTTTCGGCACCGGGATCTTCGTCGGCAAGGGCATATATGATGTCGGGGCGTTCAGAAAAAGCCTTGCCGGCCGCGTGCCGGAAAACGCGGTGCTCAGTCACGATCTCTTCGAAGGGCTGTATGGCCGTTCGGCACTGGCCACCAACATCGTCCTCTATGAGGAATTTCCGGCGACCTATACCGAGTATGCTGTGCGCCAGCATCGCTGGATCCGTGGCGACTGGCAGCTTTTGCCCTGGCTCGGGCGCAAGGTGCCGGGTGCGGATGGACGGAGGGGTGCCAATGTCCTCTCCCGTCTCGACCGCTGGAAGATCATCGACAATCTTCGCCGCAGCCTGGTGCCGCCGGCGCTGTTTGTTTTCTTCATTGCCGGCTGGTTGCTGCTGCCGGGCAGTGCCTGGCTGTGGACGGCGCTGGCGACACTTGCGCCGGGCGCCTATCTCATCGGCCAGGTACCGTCGATCATCATGGGGGACCCGCGGCGGGGAATTCTGGGCGATCTCGCCTTCCGGTTCGGTGAACGCTTCGGCCGCTGGTTTCTCGCAATCGTCTTTCTGGTCAGCGACACGCTGACTTCGCTCGATGCGATCGGGCGGACACTCTGGCGGCTGATTGTGAAACGCCGCCACTTGCTGGAGTGGCGTCTCGGCTGCGCATGCAAGGTCTCTTCTCGGCAATGGAAGTTTGCGGGCCAATACCTGGCGAATGATGTGGCCATCGACCGCTTTTGCCGTGTTTCTTGCCGTGGATCTGGCAGTCTATAAAGTATCCGCGCTGCTTCCGGCGGCGCCGATCCTGCTGTTGTGGATGCTCGCGCCGGAGATCGCGATCTGGATCGGCAAGCCGCGCATGTTGCGTCAGGAAAGCCTGGACGACCGTGACCGTACCTTTCTCAGGCACATCGCCCGTCGCACCTGGTTGTTTTTCGAGACTTTTGCAGGCCCGGAGGACAACTGGCTGCCGCCGGACAATTTCCAGGAAACACCCAAGAGCGAAATCGCGCACCGGACCTCGCCGACCAATATCGGTCTCTATCTCATCTCGGCAAATGCCGCGCTTGATTTCGGTTTCGTCGGCAGTTCCGATTTCGCGATTCGTGTGCGCAACGCGCTTGCGACGACCGAGCGGCTGGAAACCTATCGCGGCCATATCCTCAACTGGTTTGATACACGCAGCCTGGCGCCGCTGGAACCGCGCTATGTCTCGACCGTCGACAGCGGCAATCTCGCTGTCAGCCTGATCGCGTTGCACAAGGGTTGTTACGAAGCGGCAGATGCGCCGGCGGTCCACACAGTGGTGTGGGATGGGTTGAAATGCACATTCGAACTGCTCTTCGACGCGGTGAGGGCCCTGCCGGCATCCGATCTGAATCCCATCGACCGGTGCGAAGCAGATATTGAGCGCGAGCTGGATCGTGCACGAGGTCTGGACACGAACTGGCACAGCTCTCTCAAGCAGCTGACCGATACACACTGGCCTGATCTTGCAAAGTCGGTCGCGGACTGCATTGCTGCTTCGCCTGATGCAACCGACAGGCGGCTTGGCGAGGTTCATGCCTGGCTTGAGCGCGCCCACCATCATATCCGGGCACTGACGCGCGAGGTTGAAACGCTCCTGCCCTGGTGTTCCGCGGTGGCAGAGGCCCCGCACGGCATGGAAACCGTCGGCCGGGACCTGCTTGCCGTACTGTCGCCGTTGATGCCGATGACTGAGCTTGCACAGCACAGGCAGCGGGCCTTCTTGATTCTTGAAAAAGCCGACACGGACCAATCGTTGAGCGAACCACAGCGCGACTGGCTGGAACGGGCACGCCTCGCGATCGAGAGCGGAATTGAAGCGCAGCAGGCGCTTCGCGCCGATCTGCTGGACCTTGCCTCGCGCTGCGAGGGCATGGCCTATCGCATGGACTTCACCTTCCTCTACGATGGCGAAGCGCGGTTGTTCCGGATCGGCTACAATGTCAGCACCGGCCAACTTGATGCCAATCACTATGATCTTCTGGCCACCGAAGCCCGCCTTGCCAGCTATTTCGCCATCGCCAAGCACGACGTGCCGATCGAACACTGGTTCGCGCTCGGACGGCCCGTCACGCGGCTCAAGAACCGTCCGGCGGTGCTCTCCTGGAACGGCTCGATGTTCGAATATCTGATGCCGCCGATATTCCTGCCCGGGCAACGCGACACGCTGCTGGGTGAAAGCGAAATCGCGGCCGTGGCCTTCCAGCGCGCCTATTCACGCGAGCGCGGCGTGCCGTGGGGGATATCGGAATCGGCTTTCGCCACCACGGATTCGGCAGGCAATTACCAGTATCGCGCCTTTGGTGTTCCGGGGCTCGGGTTGCGCCGTGGTCTGACCGATGATTTGGTGATCGCGCCCTATGCCAGCGCACTGGCCCTGTGCTGCTGGCCTGGGGCGGCGGTTGAGAACATGCGGCAACTGCAGGACCTCGGCGCCGTCGGCCTCTATGGTTTCCACGATGCCATCGACTATACGCCAAGCCGGGTGGCGGAGGGTCGGCGGTTCAGCATTGTCGGCAACTACATGGCGCACCATCACGGCATGACCATGGCCGCGATCGGCAATGCGCTTTGCGGCGATGTCTTTGTGCACAGGGCATTGTCGGGACGGCGGATGCAGACGGTCGAACAGCTGCTGCTTGAACGTGTGCCCTGGGATGCGCCGGTGGAAAAGGGACGGCTCGATGAAGAGCGGCTTGCGGCGACGAAGGAACACGTGGTGCAGGCGCTGCCCTCCTGGGTGCCGTCCCGCCGGGCCATGGTGCCGCAGATGCAAATGCTCGGCAACGGGCGGATGGCGTCGTGGATCACGGCGTCGGGCGCTGGCGGTCTGAGGCTGGCCGACACCAGCCTGACCCGCTGGCGGCCGGATGCCACCAGTGACGGCTGCGGCTACTGGATCTATATCCATGACACCGAGAGCGGCGATCTCTGGTCGGCAGGTCGGTTGCCTACCGGCGTGAGCAGCCCGGACTCGACGGTCATCTTCCATCAGCACATGATCGAGTTCTTCCAGCGGACCAACGGCATTGCCGTGCGCGTGGAGGTATCGGTATCGCCCGCTGATGATGCCGATATTCGCGAAATATCGGTCACCAACGAGACCGAGAGGCCGCGCGTGGTTGCATTCACAAGCTACGCGGAAGTGGTTCTGGCGCCGCCGCTCGATGATGAGCGTCACCCCGCCTTCAGCAAGCTCTTTGTCGCGAGTGAATATCTCGGCCCGCAGCGCGGCCTGTTGTTCACCCGCCGCCCGCGGCGGCCGGAAATGAAGCCGCCGGTTCTGCTGCACACGCTGGTCAGCGACGGCCCGGGCATCGTCATTACCGGTCATGAAACTGACCGGGCGCGCTTCATCGGCCGACTGGGCAACCTGCGTCATCCGGCGGGACTGGAGGCGGGATTGAGCGGAACGGTGGGCTCCACGCTCGACCCGGTGATGAGCCTGCAGACAAGGCTTACCCTCAAGCCGGGGGAAACCAGACGCTTTGCCTTTGTCACCATCGCCGGAACCGCGCGCGGCGAGGTGCTCGACATCGCCCAGCGTCATGGAATGGGGACCCTCGATCAGGTCAGGCGCGACGCCGGCCGGGCGATGGCACGCGAGGTTGACCGTCTCGGCATCGCGCCCGAGCGCCTGCCGGAACTGCAGGTGCTTGCCTCGCTGTTGCAGGCGCCGCATCCGAATTTCCGCGAAACACCTGCCGACATCGGCGGCAATGATGCGCGCCAGCCGGATTTGTGGCAGTTCGGCATTTCCGGCGACCATCCGATTCTGCTGGTGCGCATCACCGGCGAAACGCCCTCGCAACTGCTTGAACTGCTGGTCAAGGCGCAAAGCCTGTGGCGGCGAAGCGCCATGCGGTGCGATCTGGTGGTGCTGCGCAGCGAGCCGGCGGGCTATGAAGCGCCGCTGCGCGAGCGGATCATGGCGATCCTGCGCGACACCGGGACCTACGCCAATCTGGGCGCTGCTGGTGGTATTCACTTGCTCAGCACGGCCTCGATGACACCGGCAACGCTTGGGCGCCTGACCGCTGCGGCAGCGCTGATCCTCAACGATGACGAGGTCGCACTCGCGACCAAGCTCGACCAGGTTCTCGAGCGCCGCGCCGCGCCGGCGCAGTTCATGCCGGGCGACGCCGTCAGCTATCCCGAGATTCCGCAAATCTCCCGGCCGGACGATCTGATCTTCGACAATGACATCGGCGGTTTCGACCCGGAAAGCGGTGACTACGTCATCCATCTCGGCGCGGGCGAGACAACGCCGGCGCCCTGGTGCAATGTGATTGCCAACGACACCTTCGGCACCATCGTGAGCGAAGCCGGGCTTGGCTTCACCTGGGCGCTCAACAGCGGCGAAAACCGGGTGACGCCCTGGACAAATGACCCGGTCAGAGACACGTCCGGAGAAGTTCTCTATCTGCGCGACGAACAGGATGGTGCAGTGTGGACGCCAACGCCGGCGCCGCTGGGCAACGACAACGCCTGCCAGATCCGCCACGGCGCGGGCTGGACACAATGGAAGCGCAACAGCTGCGGCCTCGAGCAGACTGTCCGGACATTCGTGCCGACTGATGACCCGGTAAAGATCGTCACCGTGAAACTGGTCAACCGCACCAATTCAGTCCGGCGGATCACGGCGACCTATTATGCCGAATGGCTGCTGGGTGCGATGGCGAGCCGGGCCAAGCCCTTCACCACCTGTGTCTATGACACCGAAAGCCATGCAATCCTGGCCGATAATGGCTGGAACCCGGAATTTGCCGGCCGGGTGGCATTTCTGACGGCCAGTCTGCCGGCGCATAGCGTCACCGGTAGCCGCCATGATTTTCTTGGCAGTGAGGGGGATGCCGCTGACCCGGCGGGACTGCGGCATTGGGATCTCGGCGGGCGCTTCGCGCCGGGCGGCGATGCCTGTGCGGCCTATCAGGTGCATCTGGATATCGAACCCGGCGCGAGCAGCGAAGTCAGCTTCGTGCTGGGGCAGGGCGCGAGCCACGCGGAGACGCTTGAGCTCGTGAAAAAATGGCGTGTGCCAGAGCAAGCCAGTGAGGCCTTTGCCGATGTAGAAGCGCTGTGGGACAAGCGCCTCAACGCGGTGCAGGTCAATACGCCCGATGCGGCGTTCGACCTGATGGTCAACCGCTGGCTGCTCTACCAGACAATTGCTTCGCGGCTCTTGGCGCGGGCCGGTTTCTATCAGGCCGGTGGTGCCTTTGGCTATCGCGACCAGCTTCAGGATGTGTTGGCAGTTCTGGTGAGTGAGCCGGAGCGGGCCCGCGCGCAGATCCTGCATGCCGCCGCGCATCAGTTCGAGGATGGAGACGCCCAGCACTGGTGGCATCCGCCCTTGGGGCGCGGTGTGCGCACGCATTGTTCAGATGACTTCATCTGGCTCGCCTTCGTCACCGCCCGTTATATTGAGGTGACCGGTGACGATGCGATCCTGAGCGAGGCGGTGCCGTTCCTCAGGGCGGAGCCGCTGAAGCCGGACGAGCAGGACCGCTACGCGCTGTTTGATGCCGGGGAGACGGCGACGCTGCTCGAGCATTGCAAGCGCGCGCTCGACAGGATGCGGCGCACCGGTTCGCATGGATTGCCGCTTATCGGCACCGGTGACTGGAACGATGGCATGGACCGGGTCGGCGACGAGGGCCGCGGCGAAAGCGTCTGGCTGGCATGGTTCCAGATCGCGGCAATCAAGCGTTTCGTGCCGCTGCTGGAACAACATGGCGACCAGCGCCACGCCGCCGAGCTGAATGCCTATGCCGATGGCCTTGCCAAAGCGGTTGAAGCCAGCGCGTGGGACGGCAACTGGTATGTTCGCGCCTTTGATGATGAAGGCATTCCCTGGGGCTCGCATGAGAACGACGAATGCCAGATCGATTCGATCGCTCAATCCTGGTCGGTGATCTCGGGTGCGGCGTCAAAAGATCGGGCGCGGACTGCAATGGCGTCCGCCAGGTCGCGGCTGCTGCATCAGGATCTCCGGCTGGTGCAACTGCTCGATCCGCCATTTCATGTCACCCCGCGCGATCCCGGTTACATCCGGGCCTATCCGCCTGGAATCCGCGAAAACGGCGGCCAATATACCCATTCGGCGGCGTGGTTCGGCCATGCTTTGGCCGGGCTCGGCGACGGCGATGGCGCCTGGCAGGTGTTCGATATCATCAATCCCGTTCGTCGCACGCAGAGCAAAAGCGGTGCACTCCATTATGAGCGCGAGCCCTATGTGTTGCCCGGCGACGTTTATGGTCCGGGGCAGAATCTCGGGCTTGGCGGCTGGTCCTGGTACACAGGTGCCGCCGGCTGGAGCTGGCAGCTTGGCGTCGAGGCCATTCTCGGTCTGCGGATCACGAAGGCGCGTCTGGCGATCGATCCGTGCCTGCCGCATGGCTGGGGCGGGTTTTCGGCGACGATCCGCACCGAAAAGGGCGCGATAGAGGTGACGGTGGAAGACCCGGACCGGCTGGGCCAGGGCGCTCTGGAGCTGTTTGTTGACGGACGTTTACGCAAGTCGCGGGCCCCGATCCCGTTTCCGGGCGCGGGCAAAATTCGCAAGGTCAGGGCGATCCTGCGGACTGCAGTTTCGTAAATGCCGGGAATGGGACTCAGTGCAGCCCGGACGCGGCATCAAGGGCTGCGATGACATCGCTGTCGGCAAGCTGCGGGAAGTGCTGGTAATGCAGGCTGACGGCGCCGCGATCGCCGAGCGGTTCCAGCACGATGACCTCATCGACACCGGATTGAAGCTCGTCCGCGATGCCTGCGGGTGCGACCGGCACGGCGACGACGATCCGTTGCGGCTTCATGGCTTGCAGGCCCTTGAGCGCGGCGCGCAGCGTGGCGCCGGTTGCAATCCCGTCATCGACGACAATGACCGTGCGTCCGGCAATCGCCAGGGCAGGGCGGCTTGCCGAATAGATCTTTCTGCGCCGTTCGATCTCGGCACATTCGCGCCGTGCTTCCGCAGCAAATCGCGTGTCCGAAACGCGCGCGTGGCAGATGACATCCTCGTTGCGCACCGTGACAGGGGGTGGCCATCGACAATCGCGCCCATGGCCACTTCGGGCTGGCCCGGCACCCCGATCTTGCGCACCAGCAACAGATCGAGAGGCGCCTCGAGAGTGCGTGCAATCGGCAACGCCACATCGACACCGCCGCGTGGCAGCGCCAGCACCACGACGTCCTTGCCACGATACTGCGAGAGCGCATGGGCGAGCCGGTTTCCGGCATCCCTGCGATCAACAAATGCCATTCCGGCCTCCCTGAGTGATGCGCAATGCATGTGGCAGGCCAACCTGCCGCGGCTGGCAGGCCGATAACCCGAGCCGTTCCCGTTGAGCGTTCTCCTGGCTAGAGACGGCCGGCCTCGAAATCCATGCAGGACATGTCGAACAGCGACAGTGCTTCCTCGAGATAGTCGGGCAGCAAGGGCATGCCAAGAACATAGCTGGCCGTATTGTCACTGTGGTCGCGTGCCGCTTCGGCGCGGATCTCGTCCCAGTCGGACATCTTGCCGTCGCCACGTCCCAGCCAGGCAAGGGCGACAAGATCGATCTGCTCATCGACATTGAGCGCGTCGATGAAGGCGGTCAGTTCCTCTACGACCGGATCATCGGGATTGTCTTCGAGAACCGAATACATCTGGTCATCTGAGGCATTTGACCCCGTATCCGGGATCGTCTGCAGGTCCTTGGCATCGAACTCGCGCGCCTTGACGACGATGAAGCAGACCTGCTCGGCCGCAATGGCAAGTTCCGGCAAGGGGGCAACTGGTTGTTTTGGCATTGGTTTCTCCCGACAGCTTTCCAGTCGACAGCCGGACCACCCGACCGGTCAATCTGGATCCTAGGGCCATAGATATGGACGGGCCTTGACCGGAATCAATGTTTCGGGCGCGGAACCTGGGGAAAATGGAGAAGGCGCCGGTGCATTACATCAGCGCGGCCATCGAAGCCGGACGGGCTGGTCATCGTCCGGAACGACGGGCTCTGCGGCATGAGCACGGCCCGCCGTTCTCGTTACGCCGAGACAGATCCGAAGTCGAGATGGACCTTGATCGCCTGGCTGCGGTCGGATGCGAGTTCGAAGGCTTGCTTGAAGTCGCCAAGCGGTTGGGTGTGCGTGATCAGCGGACGCACGTCGAGACGGCCCGACTGCATCATCGAAACGGCGGTGAAGAATTCCGCGTGAAACCGGAACGATCCCCTGAACAGGATTTCCTTGGCTGTCATGGCCTGGACCGGAAGCGTCATGTCGCCGCCGAGCCCCAGTTGAACCAGCGTCGCGCCCGGACGCAGGGCAGGGATTGCCGAAGCCACAACCGGCCCGACACCGGTGCATTCGAACAGGACGTCGAAATGGCCCTTGCCGCCGGTATAGCGTGAAAGCGCATCGGGATCCTTCGCCACGTCATGGGCGGTGTCGGCGCCGACCTTCTGCGCCACGCCGATGGTGAAGGGGGTAATGTCTGTTGCCACGATCTCCGCTGCGCCCGCGGCGCGCGCGACGATGACGGCGAGCAGGCCGATCGGCCCGCAGCCGGTAACCAGCACGCGTTTGCCGAGCAGATCGCCGGCCTGTTTGGCGGCATGAAGCACCACGGACAATGGTTCGGCCATGGCCGCTTCGCCTGCGGTCAAGCCGTCGGCTGGCGCGCATTTAATGGCATCGGCGACGAGCAATTCACGAAATCCGCCCTGGATATGCGGGAAAGGCATGGCCGAGCCGTAAAACCGCATGTTGAGGCAATGATTGTGCTTGCCCTCGAGACAATATTCGCAGGAAAGGCAGGGCCGCGACGGCGACACCGCGACGCGCTGTCCGATGACCAGATCGATGACGCCGTCTCCGAGCTGTTCGATGCGCCCGGCGATCTCGTGGCCGAGGATCATCGGCTCCTTCAGCCGCACTGCGCCGAAGCCGCCGTGATTGTAATAATGCAGATCCGATCCGCAGATGCCGCCGGCTTCCATGCGGATCAGGACCTGACCCGGGCCGGGTGCGGGGGCATCGCGCTCTTCGAGGCGAAGGTCTTTGGCGGCATGGGCTACAAGAGTTTTCATTCGATCCTCATTGGGGTTTGCAGGGCCAGGCAATCCGCCACCGGAAAGCACTGGCAAAAGGCGGGTCGCGAGATTGCCGCCGGGTCAAACAACGACATGACGATCATCCATGTCCGGGTCATTATCCGGCAAGAGACATCGTGACAGGATGAAAAACTCCCGCTGCAGGCTCTTGATCCGGCATAAGGTTATCGATAACCTGATAATCTCAACTTACATGCCCGTCAAGGCCACAGCACAGGATGCCGTCCCCATGTCTAATCTGTTTTCGCTCTCCGGTCGACGCGCCCTGATCACCGGATCCTCCCAGGGAATCGGTTTTGCCCTGGCGAAGGGTCTGATCGAGGCAGGGGCCGAGGTGGTGCTCAATGGACGCTCGCAGGATAAGCTCGATGCCGCCGCGGCTGAGCTCGGCGGCGTGCGCACGCTGGCCTTTGATGCGACCGATCATGACAGCGTGCGGGCAGCGGTCGATGGATTTGAAGCCGAGATCGGCGCCATCGACATTCTGGTCAACAATGCCGGCATGCAGCACCGTGCGCCGCTGGAGGATTTTCCAGCCGATGCCTTCGAGCAGTTGCTGCGCACCAATGTCAGCTCGGTGTTCAATGTCGGCCAGGCCGTCGCCCGGCACATGATCGGCCGTGGTGCGGGAAAGATCATCAACATCGCCTCGGTGCAGACCGCGCTGGCGCGCCCGGGAATCGCGCCCTACACCGCCACCAAGGGCGCGGTGGGCAACCTCACCAAGGGCATGGCGACCGACTGGGCCAGACACGGGCTGCAGTGCAACGCGATTGCGCCGGGCTATTTCGACACGCCGCTGAACGCCGCACTGGTGGCTGATCCGGAGTTTTCCTCCTGGCTTGAAAAGCGTACGCCGGCCGGACGCTGGGGCAATGTCGAAGAACTTGTCGGGGCCTGCATCTTCCTGTCCTCGGCAGCCTCGAGCTTCGTCAATGGCCATACGCTCTATGTGGATGGCGGCATCACGGCGTCTCTCTGATGCGCTGTTTCGTTCTGATGGGCGTGTCGGGATGCGGCAAGACCACCGTTGGTGAAGCCCTGTCGAAGACATTCGGCATGACCTTCATCGACGGTGATGCGCTGCATCCGCAAACCAATATCGAGAAGATGTCGCGCGGGCAGCCGCTCGATGACGCCGACCGGGCGCCGTGGCTGGTCGAGGTCGGCCGCAGGCTTGCCGCGGTTGAAGGTCCGGTGGTGATTGGTTGTTCGGCGCTGAAGCTGGCCTATCGCGACCTCATCCGGGCCCAGTTGACCGAATCGGTGCATTTTCTGCATCTGGATGCACCCAAAGAGGTTCTCGTCGCGCGTGTGGCCCACCGGCCGGGCCACTTCATGCCGGCCTCATTGCTCGACAGCCAGTTTGCCGACCTTGCGCCGTTGGCGGATCAGGAGCAGGGCAGGCGCATTGATATCTCGCTGCCGCTGGAGAATGTGCTGGCGCAGTGCGAAACCTATATCGGCGATTTGCACGCCAAGGCCGATCGTGTTGCCGCAGGCGCTGCAGGCGGTCTGTCGTATCAGTTCTGAAAGATCCGGGTGGTGTGCGGCTGAGCCGGGCGGTCAGGGCGAGCTGTTCGCGCCTGGTCGGCTGCAAGCCGTGCCTGCCGGGACGATCCGGCGGTCAGGCTGTTCCGGCTATCGGCCGGTCTGTCGATAATCGGTTGTTGTCGCGAATGTTTGGAGAGAGTGCCGGGCCGCGATGGCAGCCCGGCACATGTCTTGATTACTTCGACGCAGCCAGGATCTCGTTGATCAGCGTGTCGCCGTTTTCTTCGATGAAGCTGGTCCAGACCGGCTTGGCAGCTTCCTGGAAGGCTGCGCCATCGACGTCGCGGTTGACGACCATGCCTTCGCCTTCAAGGAACTTGATCTTTTCTTCCTCGGCAGCCTGGCTGGCGGTGCGCTGGAATGCCACCGCTTCAGCCGCTGCGGATTCGATGGTTGCCTGCTCTTCGGCGGTCAGGCCGTTGAACTTTTCGAGATTCATCGCAATCGTCAGCGCCGAATAGGCGTGCTGCGACAGGCTGAGATATTTCTGGACTTCGTAGAACTTGAACGCCTCGACAACCCAGATCGGGTGATCCTGGGCGTTGACAACACCGGTTTCGAGCGCGGTGTAGAGTTCTGCAACAGGGATCTGCTGCGGGTTGGCGTCAAGCGCCAGGAACAGGTCGTTGAGCGCCTTGGAGTTGTTGACGCGCATCACCAGACCGGAGAGATCGACCGGGGTGCGGATCGGTCCGCGGTTGTTGGTGATGTTGCGGTAGCCGTTTTCGGCAAAGCCCAGGCCCTTGATGCCGAATTCTTCGAGATTGGCCAGAACACCCTTGCCGGGTGCGCCGTCGAGAACTTTGTAGGCGGTTTCGCGGTTGGGGAACATGAAGGGCAGGGTGAACGCGCCGGCTTCGGGAACCATGCCGGTGAAGTTGTTCAGGCCGGACAATGTGAAGTCGAGGATGCCCGAGGTCACGCCGTCGATCATCTGGTCGTCTGTGCCAAGCTGACCATTGGGGAAGATGTCGATGACGACGGAACCGTCAGTGCCTGCTTTGACGGCTTCGGCAAAGCGCTCGATCATGACGTGGGACAGGTCGGTGTCGGGTGCCGGGTGGCCGAATTTCAGCCGGGTTTCGGCGGCGGCAGCAGTGGTTGCAAGCGCGAGCGCTGCGACCGACAGGATGGAAACAAGGTTCTTCTTCATAAGGGGTATTCTCCTCCAGGTTATCCGATGAAAATCTGCATCGGCACGATGATGATGCTCGGGAATATGACGAAGACCGCGAGCAACAAGATGTAGGCAATGACGAACGGCCAGACGCCGGCGATCGCCGATGTCATCGGCACGCGCGAGACGCCGCAGACAACATTGAGCACATTGCCGACGGGGGGCGTGATCAGGCCGATCGACGCGTTGATGATGAACATGACGCCAAAATAGACCGGGTCGATCCCGGCCTCCTTGATGACCGGCATGAACAGCGGCGCAAGGATCAGCACCGAGGGTCCGAGATCCATGACCATGCCGACCAGGAAGACAATCACCATGATTGTCGCCATCAGCATGCGGGGATTTTCGACGATCGGTCCCAGCAGCGTGACAAGCTGCTGCGGCAGTTGCGCAAGCGTGATCACCCAGGCCGCGACCATGGCGCATCCGACAAGGAACATGACCATGGCGGTTGAGCGCGCCGACACCACGAGGATGTGATAGAGCCCGATCCAGGTCACCTCGCGATAGACCAGCATGGAAATGGCGATGGCATAGACGGCAGCGACGACGGCGGCCTCGGTTGGCGTGAAGATGCCGAAGCGGATGCCGCCAATGATGATGACCGGCAGCAGCAGGGCAAAGAAGGCGCCGCGAAACGCGTCCCAGCGTTCGGCACGGCTGGCCGGTTCCTGCGTTTCCAGGTCTTCATTCCTGACCAGGAAGTTCCAGACCAGAACCAGCACGGCGCCCATCATCAGGCCCGGAACGATGCCGGCCATGAACAGCTTGGCGATCGAGATATTGCCGGCGACACCGATCAGGATCAGCGGCAGCGATGGCGGAATGACTGGCGCGATGATGCCGCCCGACGCCAGCAGTCCGGCAGACCGTCCGGCCGGATAATTGGCCTTGGCCATCATCGGAAACAGCATCGCCGAAAGCGCTGCTGCATCGGCGACGGCGGAGCCTGACAGGCCCGCCAGCAGCACCGAGGTGAAGATGACGACATATCCCAGGCCGCCCTTGCGGTGGCCGAGCAGTGCGGTGGCCAGACGGACAATCCGCTTGGCCAGGCCGCCCGAGGACATTACCTCGCCGGCGACCATGAAAAACGGGATGGCCAGGAGCGGAAAACTGTCAACGCCATTGATCATCGCCTGGGCGACGATGCCGGCGCTGAAAATATCCATGTGGATCATCAGCACCATCGCGCTCAGAAGCAGCGAGAAAGCGACCGGGATGCCGATCATGATGCCAAAGAGGAGAACCCCCAGAAAGATGGCGAGTGTCATGGTTGTTGCTCATCTTCCTTGAACAGGTTGGGAAAGAATATGTGCTTGAGCGCGATGAACATCATCAGAAAGCCTGCAATGCCGCCCGGGACATAGAGCAGGCCCTTGGGCAGGCCGGTCAGTTGCGACATGTTGTTCCAATTGGCCAGCGCCTGTTTGGTGGCGCCCCAGAACAGCAGGCTCACAGACAGCAGGATGACGGCCCAGGAGATTTTCTGAAGGACAGGAACCAGGCGGGGGAAGAGGCCCTCGGCGACATCGGAAATCGCCAGGTGCTCGCCCCGTCTGAGCACGACGACCGATCCGAGCATGACGATCCAGACGAAGCCCAGGCGCGACAGCTCGACGGACGGACGCAGGCCCGAGGAGAAGCCATAGCGCAGCACGACATTGGTGAAAACGAGACAGATCATCAGGCCCATCAACACCGCCATGACGATGTCGATGAAGCGCCAAAGCAGATTGAGCAGCCGTTTGACTGTTTGCAGCGCCATTGCAATTCCTCCTCCCGAGGACCATACTAAGGTTATCGATAACCTATTCGTGTTGCGAGCGCAATGCAAGCTGCTATAGCTTTGAACCGAGACATTTACGGGACTGAATCCACAGATGAGCAAACCGACGAAACGGTCCAATGTAACACTGGCGGAAGTCGCCGCGCGGGCGGGTGTGAGCCGTATGACGGTTTCCAAGGCGCTGCGTAACACCGGCAGCATTTCCGCCGACACCCGCGCCAAGATCCTCGGCGCCGTCGAAGAACTCGGTTACGTCAAGAACTCGCTCGCCGGGTCGCTGAGTTCGCAACGAAGCGAGATCATCGGCATCGTGATTCCGTCCGCATCCGACAGCGTTTTTGCCGAAGTCCTGAGCGGCACCAACAGCGTCATCAGGCCGAAGGGGCTGAGCACGCTGATCGGAGAAACCCTGTTCGATCCGCAGGTCGAATATGAAATCCTGTCGACCATCATGCAGATGCAGCCCGCCGGCCTGATCGTCAGCGGCGGGATGAACCGGCTCGACAAGACAAGGACGCTGCTCGAGCGGCGGCGCTGTCCGATGATCTCGATCTGGGATTCCGAGAGTCAGGTCGGCGACTGCACCGTCGGGCTTTCCCATCGCCTGGCCGGTCAGATGATGGCCGAGCATTTCCTGGCAAAGGGGTTTTCGAACATTGCCTATGTCGGATCCGAACTCGAGCTCGATGTCTGTGCGCGGCAGAGATTTGAGGGTTTTCGCGACACGCTTGCGGCTGCGGGTAGAAGCGTACGCACCGAAATTTCCGCCACTGCGCCACGGCAGACGCCGAGCGGACGGACACTGACCGAAACGCTTCTGGCGAAATGGCCCGACACCGACGCCATCCAGTATCTCAATGATGCCATGGCGATCGGCGGTCTGTCCTGGCTCTATGACAACTCGATCGATGTTCCCGGACAGGTGGCGGCTGCCGGCTTCAACGGCACCGCAACCTTGCAGACCATCCGCACCCGGCTGACCACGATCAACGCGCCCCGCCGTTTCATCGGCGAGGCGGCGGCAGGCGCCTTGCTGAACCTGATCGAAGACAGCGGCGAGCCGAAAAGCTACAATGTCGAGCTCGACTTCATCCAGGGAAACACCACCTAGCCCCGTTCATTTTCGAACGGAAGATGGACGTCTCTAGTTGACCGGTGTGACCAGCGGCTCTCCGGCAAAATAGGCCGCCGGATTGGCGCGCTGCAATTGACCCATCGTCTTGCGGGTTTCCACCGTGCCCGAGGACTGGTGCGGCTGCACAAGTACATTGTCGAGCGCGAGAAAGCGCGGATCGATGTTGGGCTCGTTGAGAAACACATCAAGGGCCGCCGCCCCGAGTGCGCCGCTTTCGAGTGCGGTCAGCAGGGCTGCTTCATCGACATTGGTGCCGCGCGAGGTGTTGACCAGAAGTCCGTTGGGCCCGAGCGCCTCAATGACCTGGCGGTTGATCAAGCCGGAGGTCGCAGGACCGCCGGAGAGGCAGACAACCAGGATTTCGACGGCGTTTGCCATGTCCACCAGATCGTCATGCCGGGTCCAGCCGGGCGTGTCCCGGGGGAGAGTTCGTAATAATGCAGTTCGACCTTGAAGGGTTGAAGCCGCTCGGCAATCGCCTGGCCGACGCGGCCAAGACCGACGACGCCGACCTTCTTTCCAGACACCTTGGTTTGCAGCGCGTAGGGGCCATTGGCGGCCCAGTTGCCGGATCGGATCCACTCTGATGCCCCCAGCATGCCGCGCGACTGGGCAATGATCATGCCGACCGACAGATCGGCGACATCATCGGTCAAGACATCCGGCGTGTTGGTGACCTTGATGCCTTTGGCACTCGCATGGGCAACATCGATGGTGTCGTAACCGACGCCATAATTGGCAATGAGGCCGAGATTGGGCAGGGCATCGATGATGTCCGGCCCGAGTCTGGAATGGCCGCGAAAGGCAATCGCGGTGATCTGCGGCGTCACATCGGCCGGCAGGTCTGCAATTTTGCCGCTGGCCGGCATCCGGACGACGGTGTAGCCGGCCTGCATCGGCTCGACGTCCCAGTCATCATAGGTCTCGAAAGTCAGCAAATAGGGTTTGGTCATCAAGATACCTGTTGGTCAGCGTTGCAAAAGTGATTTCAGCGCAATCTGCGGATCGCCAAGGCTGGCGCCGTCGACTCGCGCGCCGGCCTCGATCAGCTTGGATGAAAAGCGGATGTCCTTGGCGATTTTTGCGCCCGGCGCGATCCCGCAGGCACAGGCCAGCGTGCCGTCCGGATTGCAGCTGAAACTGACATGGTGGTCGGCTGCGTAGGAACGCGAGATGATCCCGGCCTCGGGTGCCGCAAGACCCGCAACCTGCAACACATGGTCATATTGATTGGACCAGAACCACGGCACCGAACCGAATGCCTCCGGCGCATCGCCTGCCATGTTGCGCCCGGCAAGCGCGCCCTGATCGCCGGCGGTCTGCCAGGATTCAAGCCGTGTCATGCGGCTGGTGTCGCCATAGAGCGGAAACGAGCAGCAGTCGCCTGCGGCAAAGATGTTCGGATCACTGGTGCGCAGATGCGCATCGACAACAATGCCATTGTCGACCGTCAAACCGGCGCTCTGGGCCAGCGCCGTGTCGGGAATCGACCCCACGCCGGCAATCAGAAGATCGGCGCTGAGTTCGGAGCCATTTTCCAACACAACAGTGTTGGCAGTGATATGGGAAACCTGTGCACCGAAATGAAATTGGACGCCGTTTCCCACATGCAGATCCTGGACGATGCACGCCACTTCCGGGGTAATCGCCCGCGAGAGCAGGCGCGGCTCCATCTCAAGCACATCGACAGCGATATCCATAGCGCGGAGACTGGCGGCCAGTTCCAGCCCGATAAAGCCGCCGCCGATGATGATCGCGGAGCTTGCCGAATCTGCTGCGGCCCGAAGGGCTGCAGCGTCGGCCATATCGCGCAGATAGTGGACCGGCGCACCAGCCGCGACAGCGGGATCGAGCCGGCGGGCGCGGGCGCCCGTGGCCAGAAGCAATTTGTCATAGGCGATTGTCCGGCCATCCTCGAGCGTCACGACACGCTCTTCCGCATTGACCGCGGTGACCATGCCGGGGATCCGTACGATCTCGGCTGCCGCCAACTGCTCGGCAGACACAATCGGCCGCGGGGCCGGGTCACCGGACCATTTGGACAGCGGCGGCCGCTCATAAGGCTCGTCCACGCCTTCGCCTGCGATCATGGTGATCGCGCCGGCATGTCCGGCTTCGCGTGCTGACAGAGCCGCCCGGACGGCCGTATGGCCGGCGCCGATGATCACGAGTGACAGCGCGGTCATTGGCCTTCGGCCTTTGCCTGCTGGGTCTTGACCCGTTCGATATGCACCTGCCGGAAATGCGCGTCGGCCTCCGGCGTGCCGTCGTGAAGGCTGCCGAACCACTTGTCCAGGGGCATGTTGCTCTCGCCGAAATTCACATTGTGAAAGCGGTGATGCAGATAATGCATGTAGCGATCGGTCTGCAGCGCCATCTCGTCGCCAAAGACAATCTCGTCAAAGCCGGAGTGGCTGACGGCGGGCCCGAGGCCTGTCTGGAAGGCGTTAAACATCATGTGCAGCGGATGCGACGGCACCACGACATGGATCAGGATGCAGCTGAAATAGAGCAGGTGCTCGATCGGGTGCATCGCCATGCCCGACCAGGGGCCGACATTGACGTTCTTGTGGTGCAGGTAGTGCACATAGTCATAGAGCGGCTTCCAGTGGATCAGCCGGTGAATCCAGTAAAAATGGAAATTGCGCCAGAACGGCACCAGCAGCATGGCCAGCACAAACCAGACCGGGTTGGACTGGAAGCTGATGAAGGGCAGCATGTCATTGGCATAGGCCCACCACATGCCGCATTCATAGGCGCTCCAGAACAACACGCCGGAATAGGACCAGAACACATTGTCCCAGACCTGATCGCTGAACAGGAAGGTCGGATTGTTCTTCGACATCCAGCTGCCGTTGTATTTTTTCTTGCGGCCCTGCATCTGGTACTTGATGAACCAGAGATGGAAGGCCCCGTTCCACAGCGTGATGATGACGATGTTGCGGATGGTGATCTCGGCGACCCAGCGCCAGTCCCAGCTCTGCATCACCGCAAATTCCGGAGTGAAATAGGCATAGGAGACGCCGATCACCGCCATGTAGATTGCAAACCAGGGATAGAGCATGCCGGGAAAGCCGAACATCCAGCGCAGCAGCGCCTTGATCTCCCAGGGCCTGTCGAACAGCGGTTCGAGTGAGACCTTGCGCCCGGACCGCCATTCGCCGCGACGGTCGCGGACCTGTCCGTGCTCGTCAATAGTGGTTTTGGGTTTGGCCACGGGGGTCTCCTGAGGTTGGGGATTCTGCTGGCGCCAAAATAGCGGTTCGCAAAACCGAGTCAATAACTTTCGAAACTTTGTCTATTAATCGAATATGTGGAATTAAATCGAAAATTCTTGTGTTCGATACATTTTGCGGTAAGGTCGCGTCAAACCAGCTCAAGAGCTTCGCCGGACATGACGAACCAGACCTTACTACCCAGCAAAGCCCTCCGCCGTGGTTCGATCCGGGCAAAGGCTCGTCGGCTTCCGATTGCTGCCGTGGCTGAGATTTCCCGAACCGGTTATGGCCGGAAAAGCTCCACGCGCGCCTCGCGATATTTACAATGGGGCACTCAACCGCGATCCTGCCGGCAGATCTGCGGCGATCGACCGTCGCATGAACCTGTTTCGCTCGGGTAATATTTTACCTCAGACAAATCAACCAAAACACTGAAACAACTATCTATTTGGGAGAGAAAAAGATGACGAAAATTGCATTGGTCACCGGCGGTGGCTCCGGAATCGGACGCGCCTGCGCAATCACGCTGTCGCAGAACGGCTACCACGTGATTGTCACCGGGCGGCGCCTTGACGCGCTGGAAGAGACCGTCGGCCTGATGTCGGGCGGCTCTGCCATTGCCTGCGACATCACCAGCCCCGAAGATGTTGACCGGCTCTACCAGAAGGTCGAGGCCGATCACGGACGGCTGGATGTGCTGTTCAACAATGCCGGCAACAACGTGGCCGCGGCCCCCATCGGCGATATCCCGCCCGAGGATTTCCTCAAGGTGATCAATGTCAATCTGTATGGCGCGTTTCTGGCCGCCCGTGGCGCCTTCAACCTGATGCGCAAGCAGGATCCGAAGGGTGGCCGCATCATCAACAATGGCTCGATTTCGGCCTCCGTTCCACGTCCCGGCTCGACGCCCTACACCTCTTCCAAACATGCCATCACCGGCTTGACACGGACCATTTCGCTTGACGGCCGGCCCTATGACATTGCCTGCGGCCAGATCGACATCGGCAATGCCGCCTCGGAGATGACCGCGAAAATGGGAGGCGGGGTGCCGCAGGCCGATCTCTCGATCAAGCCCGAGCCGGTGATGGATGTTCAGCATGTCGCGGATTCGCTTCTGCACATGGCGAGCCTGCCGCTGTCGGCCAATGTCCAGTTCATGACCGTCATGGCCACCAAGATGCCCTATATCGGCCGCGGCTGAAGGATCAGACCATTGAAGAATATCTACACGTTCGCGGCCCAGCCCGCGCAGCGCACGGTGACGATTGCCTGCATGCGCGAGGCCAAGGCCGCCGGCCGGAAACTGATCCAGACGACCGCCAACACCGCCGAGGAAGCCCGGGCCGTCGAGGCAGCCGGCATCGACATGATGGTGTGTGACGCCGCCAACGCCCATATCGTGCGTGCGGCGAATGCCACCACCTTCTGCACCGCTGCGGTGAAGATGACGGAGTTCCCCACCTACAAGGACATCCTGCGCGAATCCTTCCGGCTGCTGCATCTGGGCATTGATGCCATCATCACGCCGCGCAGCTTCAAGGTTGTCGAAAAACTCGCGCGCGAAGGCATCCCGGTCATGGGGCATCTGGGTCTCGTGCCGCGCAAGAGCGTCGCAATTGGCGGCCTGCGGGCGGTAGGCAAGACTGCGGCCGAAAGCCTCGAGTTGTACCGCGATTACAAGCGCCTGGAGGATGCGGGTGCGTTTTCCGCCGAATCGGAAGTCATTGCGGCTCCGGCCATGGCCGAGATCGCTAAGCGCACCAGCCTGATCTGCGTGTCGCTCGGCTCGGGAAGCGGCGGCGACGTCTCGTTCCTGTTCATGAATGACCTGTGTGGCGAGACCCGCAGCGCACCGCGTCATGCCCGGGCTTTCGGCGCCCTGGCCGACATGCATGACGCCGTGCACGCCGCACGCATCGATGCGCTCAACGCCTTCAAGGCTGCGTCGCTGGAAGGCAGCTTTCCGGCGAAGTTCGAAACCACCGGCATGAAGCCTGAAGAGCTCGACATCTTGCTGAACGAACTCGCAAAAATCGGCTGAACGACGCCTCTGGAGACGGCGTTGCGGTTTGGTGCTTCCACCGCAACGCCGGCTTCAACGTTTGGCAGATGCGGATCGCCTGACGCTCCCGTCTGCGCGGCTGTCGAACCCGCTTCACGCCCCGCGACCCGCTGCCGGGCCGCAATCATCATCCCATCGCAAAAAGCTCGCCCTGTTTGCCGGGGCGGCTCCTCTCGTCAGGCAAGCCCAATCAGGAAAACCCGAAATGATCAAACTCGCCCTCACTGTCTCCTGTGTCTCCCGGATCGGAATCGTCGCCGCGATTTCGACCTTTCTGGCCTCGAATGGCTGCAACATCACCGACAGCGCCCAGTTCGATGACACCAACACCGGAAAATTCTTCATCCGGATCAGCTTCACCGCTCCCGAGGGCACCGATGTTGCGTCCCTGGAAACCCAGTTCTCAGAGATCGTAGCCAGATTCGGAATGAGCTGGGCGTTTCACGACGAGGCGGCGAAGATGAAGATCATCATCATGGTCTCACGCTTCGGCCATTGCCTGAACGACATCTTGTACCGGTACCGCATCGGCGCGTTGCCGATCGAGATCGTCGCGGTCATCTCCAACCACACCGACTACCAAGGCGTGGTCGAAAGCCACGGTATCCCGTTTCACCACATCAATGTGACGCCGGAGAACAAGCCGCAGGCCGAGGCGCAGATCCTCAAAGTGGTCAGCGACACCGAGGCGGAACTGATCGTGCTGGCCCGCTACATGCAGATCCTGAGTGACGAGATGTGCCGGAAAATGTCGGGCCGGATCATCAATATCCACCATTCCTTCCTGCCCGGCTTCAAGGGCGCCAATCCCTACAAACAGGCCTATGTGCGCGGCGTGAAGCTGATCGGCGCCACCGCCCATTATGTCACCGCCGATCTCGACGAGGGTCCGATCATCGAACAGGACATCATCCGCGTCACCCATGCGCAAAGTGCCGCCGACTATGTTGCGCTCGGGCGCGATGTCGAGGCGCAAGTCTTTGCGCGCGCCATCCACGCTCATATTCACCACCGGGTGTTTTTGAACGGCAACAAGACCGTGGTGTTCCCGGCCAGCCCCGGCGGCTATGCATCCGACCGTATGGGCTAGGCAGCATCCCGGCAAAGACGACCATTGTGAGTGCATACAGCAAGGCCCGCCGGGATGACTGGCGGGCCTTGCCGTTGATCCCGGTTTAAGGCTCGGGCGTCAGATCAGGATGAACACGTCGCTGTCTGCGACCTCGACCGGATAGGTCTTGAGCGCAATGCAGACCGGGGCGACGGTGGGGTCGCCGGTGCGGTAATCGAACGCGCCGAAATGGAGCGGGCATTCGATTTCGAACTCGTCGACGATGCCTTCCGCCAGATGCGCCTTCTCATGGGTGCAATAGCCGTCAGTGGCGTAAAACGACCCGTCCGGGCCGTGATAGATCGCAAAGGTTCGATCCGCATGGTCGAAGCGATAGACATCTTCCTCTTCGACATCCTTGGTCGAACAAACTCGCACACGCTGTGTCATCTGGTTTCCTCCCATTGGGTTATGACTGGAGAGCGCGGTCGCAAAACCGGCGTTCTGATCAGCACTGATTTGGTGTGATGGTGTCTGGCGCCAGAAAATCTGCTGCCGCCGCTGGGCCCTAGAAGTCAGTCATCGACTGAATCCTGCCTGAAACGAGCAAGACGCTCGATCTTGGATGATTGGATCGGTTCGGCGTTGCGGTTGCCGTCTGCGTAAAGTGTCAGATGTGCTTTCAAGGCCGCGACCAGCGCCGGGGCATCGCGGCTGATGGCGGCATTGTAGATCGCGGCATGTTCTTCGAGATTGGTTTCACTGTCGAAGCCGAAACGGCCGATCTGCGACACCGCATACATGCGGAAGGTGTCATAGACGGTGCGGTAGTTCTGCATCAGCAGCGACGAGCCGCAGGCCTCGAGCAGGATCCTGTGAAAATCCGAATCCTGCTGCGACCAGCGTTCGAGAAAGGGCGTCAGGTCATCGGAACCGGCCATCTGCTGTTCAAGGTAGCGGAGCTGATGATAGGCGGAGTTGAGCCGCATTTCCCAGTCGAAATCACCGCGGCTGACGGCAAGTTCCGCCGCTTCGCATTCCAGGATGAGCCGCAGATGGGCCGCCTCGCGGAATGTCTGCTCATTGTGCTCGACGACGCTGAAACCCTGATGCTTGACGGCGGTGACAAAACCTTCGCCCGACAGCCGCAACAGCGCTTCGCGCACCGCGGCCGTGGTGCAGCCCAAAGGTTCCTTGAGATGCTGCGGCTTGAGCTTTTCGCCCGAGACCCAACGGCCGGAAATCAGCCCGGCGCGGAGCTGCGCATAGACCATATCATCCATGTCAGGCTGCATACTCATAGCCGATATCCACGCCGGTTTCAGTTCCCACTGACAAAGCATAGTTCAGTTTTTTTACAAAGCAATATGTTTTCGAAAGATTCTAAATGTTTCGAAACAATTTTGTCGCTGGTTTGGGAGTGTGGATCCAAAGCGCCGCGACGGGTATCGCTCTGGCAGGCATTTCGTGACGGTCCGGTGTCTGATGGCAGGGGAAAGTGGCGGCCCCACCCGCCATAATAGGTCAGGCGGGGTCAGGGAGGAACGCGGCAGGACGTGCGGCTATCACCCGTCGAAACAGATCAGGTGCGGGTGATGCTCACAACCGTGCCGCCGGACTCCGGCGTCGTTTCAGCGGCCTGGTCGGCGTCGCGGTGGGTGAATCGATAGTCGGTCAGCTCGGAACGCATCCGCTCGTTCTCGTCGGTCAGGGTCTCGATGGAACCGCGCAATTCAGCGATCACGGTCTCGAATTCCAGGCGATCATTTTCCAACAATGCGGTCGAGGATTTGCTGGCCTGGTCGAGCTTGCCGTTTTCCTCATTGGCAACTTCGAGCTGGATTTCGATCCTGCGGCGTTTTTCCACCTCGCTTGTCAGCCTGGTGCGGAGTTCGCTGCTCATCTCGGCACTGGACATCAATTGCCGGCGAAGATCGGCGACATCTTCCTTGGCCGCGGTGATGGTCGCGCCCAGTTGCACGATGTCATAGTCGCGCTGGTTCTTCTCGCGTCGAATGGCGTTGAGCATCTGCGATTCAGACTGATAGCGGACCCGCGATTCCTCCAGCAGCCGCTCGATGACCCGGTAACGCCCGCGGGCGGCCTCTAGCTGGCTCTCGTTCTGCGCCTTGGCGTCTTCACGGTCCTTGATCAGCTGTTCATTGTCGGTGCGAAGCGAATTGGAAACACTGGTCTCGCGTTTCAGCTTTGCCGTCAGCGCGGCAATCTGCTCACGAAGTCCGGCGATGGTGGCGTCCCGCGCCGAGAGGTCCTTGGTGGTCTCGTTGACCCGGTCGGAGAGATTTTGCTTGCCGGAGGCCAGGTTGTTGTTGACCTCCAGCAGCTTGGCCAGTTGCTCCTTGAGCCTGGTCTGTTCGCTTTTGTATTCAGAGGCGGTCTTGTCCGCAATCTCCTTCTGCTCCTGGTGCTTTTCCAGTTGCGCCAGAAGGGTGTCCTTGGTGATTTTCAGCTCCCGAACCATCGGCTCGAGACGGCCCAGCCGGGAATTGAGATCGGCATTGGTGAGGTGCAGCTCGGACAGCGCGCTTTCCTGCTCGATGGATTTTTGCCGCAGGGCGGAATGGGCCGATTTTTCGCGCTGGAAACTGTAGTCGAGCCGCTCGAAATCGGCCTTGAGGGTGGAGTATTCGGAATTGCGGATATTGTTCTTGTTCTGCTCTTCCTTATAGAGCTCCTCGAAGAGGAAATAGCGCTCTCGGGACTCCTTCAGTCTGGTGTTGAGACTGGCGACATTGGGAACAAGTTTGCCGAACAGTTCCGGCACCCTGACGATCGCGCCAAGCGCCTCCTCGAACTCGGCAACTTGCTGGGCGACTTTCGGATCGCCGACGGTTGCGGGTCCCGCGGCCACCACGGCAGCCTGTCCCGGTTTGCGTGCCAGGCGCAAATTTTCGGAAATTGTCTTGAACATATGTATCCCCCCTACATACCGATCACTGCTGCCATACGCGATCAAGTAAGCAGACCTGTTCATGAGGTTCTGATTCCTGCGGGATCGGAACTGAACGTCCCGCTAGGGCAAACTGTACGGTTGTACAGTTGCAAATCTGCGCCTTGACGGGATGATGCTGGCGACTCGGCAGTAAAACTGGTGCGTCCGGTTGCACTACGCCGATAGCGGCAACACCGCTGGCGGATGGAAACTTGACCCTGGGTCGCTGCCCCTGTCGGCCTTCGAACCGCAAAAAAACGCCGGATCTGTCCATTTTTTCCATGGCATCTGTTGATTGTCCGGTCAGGTGCGTTGCGCGCAATCGGTATAACGCCCGCCAGCCACGCCGGAGCGATGGGTCGGATTAGGCCGGTGCATGGTCCATTCGGTTTGCGATGGTCCGCCAGATCAACAGGACGTAAAAGCTTGATCGAGGATTCCGGACAAAATTGGTCTTATTCTGCGGAATTGCTTCGAAATGCTTGAAAACCATCGATAAACACGCCAATGCTGATGAAGTTGCGATCCGTTTTGATGGATTGCAGGCCCGGGCCGGGTATCGGACAACCGATGGCGGCCAGGGTTTTTTGGGGGGACAAGGATGCCGTCAAGGCACATGGGGTTGCAGATTATGCGCAAAGGCGTGGAGGAGACAGGTGCGGTGCCGGGGCTTGAGACCGGCGCCAAACTGGTGAGCGTGGTGTGGTTTGACAATGCCGCCCGGTGAAGACATCCGGATCCTGCTCGTCGATGACCATATGGTGGTGCGCAAGGGCCTGCTGCATGTGCTGGATACGGTCGATGGCTTCAGCGTTGTCGCCGAAGCCGAAAACGGCGAGGAGGCGCTGTATCTGTGCCAGAAGCTGAAGCCTGATGTCGTCATCATGGATGTCAAGATGGAGGGCGTCGGCGGCATCGAGGCCACGCGGCTGATCGCCCGCCATCATCCGGCGACCCGGATCATCGGGTTGAGCACCTTTGCCAGCAAGGATGTCGCCGCCGACATGCTGGCCGCCGGCGCGCATGGATATCTGCTCAAGGATGTCTCTGCAACCGAACTGGTCCACTCGGTCCGGCTGATCCACAAGGGAGAGACGCTACCGCTGCCCGAGCTTGGCACCCAATCCGAAGTGATCCCGGCGGTGCCGCAGATCCACGACAGGAGCGAACCCTCGGTGAAGATGGGCGAGCAGCAGCACAAGGTACTGGCGCTGATGACCAAGGGGTTCACCAACCCCGAAATCGCAAGCTATCTGGGCATGTCGCAGCCGACAGCGCGCTATCACGTCAGCGCCATCCTGCAAAAGCTCGATGTGTCCAACCGGTCGGAAGCGGTGGCCCTGGCGATCCGCACCGGATTGATTGACGCCGACGATTTCTGAGCGCCGAGGATGCGGGCGTGTGCCGGTCCATGCCGCGAGCATCCGGCGGTTCTCCTGGCTGGTGGCGACGGGCCGACGCGCCCCTTCGCTCATGCTTGCGCAACGCCATCATAGTTCATAAAGTTTGTGCAGGTGGCCCGGGATTATCCCTCATTTTCGCCGCTCCAAGCGAAAAGCTGTCATGCCCACCCTGTTCCTGAACCCGCTGTCGATTACCTACCTTGTTGATCTGGTTCTGGTTTCCATCCTTGCCAGCTATTTCCTGTTCCGGATTGTGGCGACCTGGGAGTGGCCCGAACAGCGTCGGCTGGCCGTACTGCTGTTTGTCACCTTTTTTGCGGCCGCCATCTGCATGCTCCTGCAATTCCTCTCTGTCTCCCTGCATCCCGATGTCGCCTCATATGTCCTGCCCTGGGTCAGCCCGGCCGGTGCGACATCCATGGCCGGATTCGTGCTGTTCGCATTCTATTTTCAGCGGTCGCCGACGGCCGGCAGACTGCCGGAATATCTGCTGATCCTTGCCTATGCTGCCGTGATCGGGGTCGAACTGGGCATCGCTGCGTTCCGGCATTCGCTGTTGTCATCGGGTATTGTCGAATATCGCGACGCGTGGCTCGGCGTGCCCGTGGCGGTCGGGTTCATGGCCGCGCCGGTATTTTTGGCCGGACATCTGTACCGTGCCTTGGCTGCCGGAGATGGCTCGGGCGCGTTGGCGCAGACAGTGCAAGCCGTCCTGTGGCCGCCGAAAAGACTGAACCGTGATGCTGCGGCAACGCGGGCCTTTCTCTATGTCTCTCTGATGCCGTTCTCGCTCGGCATCATTTCGTCGCTCAGAGGCATGGGGTTTTTCGACTGGGGTACAGCCTTGCTCGTCGGATGCTGGTTGTTCCTGCTCTCGGTCGCCGGTTTCGCCCTCGCATTCATCAATTATGTGCCCGAACAATCCTCCTTCAGGGTTAAGCTGGTCGGCGTCACGCTCACCACGGTCCTGTTGATCCTGTCGGGAATTTCCTGGTCGATCGGCAGCGTCTATGTCGATGCCTATGCCAGCGCCACCACGCTGGCGGACAGGACCGCGCTGCGCTTCGAACCCACCGGAGCGGGCGGGTATCGCGTCTACCGGGCCGCCTATCGGTTCGATACGGAATTCGGCGAGAAAATCGAAGACCGGGCGCGGCCGCAATCGCTGCCATTCGCGTTCCGGTTTTACGACCGGAGCTATACCGCGCTGTTTCCGGATCTCACCGGCATGGTCGGCTTTGACACGCCGCCGCTGTGGCGTGATGTCCAGCACCGGTTCGGTCCCCAGCCGGCGATCTTTCTGGTCACCACCGAGATGACCGAAGCACCAGCCGATACCGGCACGACGGCTGCCGGCCGGTCGGGGCTTTTCATCAAGCGCGAAAGCGATCGTGTCGTCATCACCTGGAACCGGCTTGTTTCCGCCTCCCAGCCGGATGTGGGCTACAGCTTCCAGCTGGTTCTGTACCCGGAAGGTGCGCTGGAGATGGCGTTTGAAGACATGCCAGATGACCCGGTTCCGGACATGTTCCGGCCCGAGACAATTCCGATGATGACAGGCATCGTGCCGTCCTTGCCGGGGCGGCAGGTGGCCGCCTTGCACATGGATAACGGGTTTCCGTTCACCGGGCTGCCGCAGCAGGGGCTCGTGCAACTCTGGTACATAGATTTCCTGACCTATCTGAACCGGATCTACGTGCCGGTTGCCTTCTTCATCCTGGCGTCCTGCCTGCTGGTGCTGCTGGTCTTTCCAAGGTTCTTTTTCACCAATCTGGATAGGCCGCTGCAACAATTGCTCAACGGCGTCCGGCAGATCCTCGACGGCAAGCTCGCCGTCACCATCGAGCCGACCTATCGCGATGAAATCGGCTATCTGGCGACATCCTTCAACGAGATGGCTAAAGCCCAGAGCAAGCTCATTCACGGGCTGGAAAGCGAGGTGGCGGAGCGGACCCGGGAGGCCACGCAAATCGCGGCGCGGAATGCCCGGCTCGAAGAGCGCAACCATCTGTCGCAGGAGTTGCACGACGCCGTCAGCCAGACGCTGTTTGCCGCCAACCTGATCGCCGACACCCTGCCAGAACTGTCGAAGGCTGATCCGGAAAAAGCGGAAGCGGCAGCAAGCGAGATCAGGCGTCTGAACAAGGACGCGCTGGTTGAAATGCGGCAATTGCTGCTGGAGCTGCGCCCGGAGCAACTCTCGGGACCGCGCTTCGGGCAGCTGTTGCAGCACATCAAGGCAAACATCGAGCAAAATCATCCGGTCTCGGTGTCGCTGGAGATCGACGGCAGCGCGCTTTTGCCCAATGAAGTGCTGCTTGCCTTCTACCGGGTTGCCCAGGAAAGCCTGGTCAATGCGGCCAAACATGCAAATGCCCGCTCGATCGCCGTGCGTTTCGAAAACACCCAAGACCAGGCGCTGCTGACGGTCAGCGATGACGGGGACGGCTTTGCCCGCCACACTGCCGGGCCTGACAATTTCGGGCTGCAGATCATGGAAGAGAGAATGATCAGCATCGGCGGTTCTCTTGAGGTCACCTCCATATTGGGCAGCGGCGCGACCATCACGGCCATCTGGTATGGCTGACATGATCCGGGCTGCGACCCGATCGGCTCAGAATCCCGAGTGCCGGATCATGCCGGGCGCTTCAATCCCTGCGCTGGTTCAGCAACACGCCGATCACCAGTTCGCGTCCGGCTCGGTTGATGCCGACGCCCCGGGGCCGGCGTTCGGCCAGGCCCAGTGCAATCAGCCGCTCGGCCAACGCCGGGGGCAGGGCGGGGCAGGGACCCCGGTTCAGCCGCTTCAGCGCAGTCTGCTCGGTTTCGTCCAGATCGTTCCAGTCGACCACTGCCTGCTTCCTCCATCTGTCTGAATGAAGATTACCTTTGCGGCTCGGCAGATTGCAGGGCGGATTTTGCCGAATTACTGGATGGTTTGCGACCTTTGTCCACCCGATTGACGGATTGCCGGTTTTGGTTTTCCCTGGCCTGCCGGCGACTGGGAAGACATCACGCCATTGTCGGTCAGCTCCTGATATTTGAATTCAGTGCCCGAGGCAGGCACCCGATCCTGCTTCACAACGCGCCGGTGCAACAGCGGGGCTTCTGCATGAAACGGCCGGAACGGGCCGAACCGAACCCAAAATGGCGCTTGACTTGAAAGGTCCATCCGGGCATCTCTCCGGCTGTTCCATTGCGCGGCAATGTTAGTCAGGCAATGGACAGGAGTGGCGAAAACCTCGACACGGTGGGGCTGTTGTCACCAGGCATTGTTTTGGTGTCCACCGGTCTGGACGCACCACATCGAGGCACCGCAAACCGCTGTCAGGCGGTCCTGTGCGGGAAAGGAACTGGGGCATGACTGCAAAAATCTATCGTCCTGCGAAGACGGCCATGCAATCGGGTACGGCCAAGACCCAGGATTGGGTTCTGGAGTTCGAACCCGAAACGCCGCGCTGGATCGACCCGATGATGGGCTACACCTCTAGCGGCGACATGAACAGCCAGATCCGCATGTCCTTCGAGACCCGCGAGATGGCTGTCGCCTATGCTGTCCGCAACGGCATTCCGTTCCGGGTCATCGAGCCCAAGGAAAGCAAGCGCCGCCAGATCGCCTATGCCGACAATTTCCGCTACGACCGCCGCATACCCTGGACGCACTGACTTTTTTGCCGCGCATTTCCGAAACCGGATGCGCGCGCCAGGCCCCTTAGCTCAGCTGGATAGAGCACCGGCCTTCTAAGCCGACGGTCGCAGGTTCGAATCCTGCAGGGGTCGCCATCATTTTCTCGGGCCAAACGCAGTCTGCGTAAACGCCTGATAAAACATCTCCGATATATATCATACCATGTTATTGGTAATCATTGCCGGTTTTCGACTGGCCGGCAATGATGCTGAAATGTTGTGCCGGGTGGAAATCCGGTGCGATCAAGTGTTATGTCTACAAATTGCTGCTGATTCGAGAGTGACTATATGTTGATGCTGGATGCCGCCATTCATCTTGGTCCTGATCTGGAACTTGCCGTCAACCGGATGGATTTTTTCAGACTGTTCAAATATGTGGCCAGCAAATACGGTTGCGAATATTTCGGCCTCGCCGAAATCCCGGTGGATGATCAGCCCGTCAATCTTCAACACAGCCATGCCCTGCACAATTTTCCCGAATCCTGGTTCGACAAACCAGCCGGCAAGTCGCTGGCCGGCAAGACGCTGGAATGCTGCGATCCCGTCATTGGGCATTTCAAGCGCTCGACGGCGCCCAGCGTGCTCGATCTGCGGCAGGATCCGTCCGGTCTGGCTGAACTGAGCGGGTCGGAAGCCGCAATCATCATTCCGCTGCACACGGCCAATGGCAAGCGCTACGGACTGGCGATGCTGGGGGGCATGGAGCAGCCGAAGAGCGAGAAACTCGCCTTGATGGCGCTCGACGCCAGCCTGATCTTCCAGCGCTATTACGAAGTGATCCTGTCGCTCGATTCCGTCAGTGGACTGAACGACCGGGAGATCCAGATCGTGTCCTGGACATCCGAGGGCAAGACTTCGGTGGAGATCGCGATCATCCTCGGACTGTCCGAACACACCATCAATTCCTACATTGCCACGGTCATGCGAAAGTTGCATGTGGTCAACCGTGCACAGATGGTAGCATCCGCATTGCGAAGCGGCCTGATCAGCTAACTCAATGGGAGAAAGCCGCCGATGATTCCGGAGAAGACAAGCCCGAAACTCAGGATATTGCTGATCGACGACGATCCGGCAGAATACACCTTGCTGAAACGTAAGCTCGCAAGGGCTGAAGGCGCGGAGATTCAACTCGATTACGTTGCCGGAATCGCCGAAGCGGTCGACTGCGTCAAGGCCGGGGGCGTCGACATGGTGTTTCTCGACAACCGCCTGATTCCCAACAATGATTTTCGTGAAACCGCGCCCCAATTGCGCGGTGTCGGCTATGTCGGTCCGATCGGCATTATCTCGTCTGATCTCAGCGGCAGCTATTTCGAGCGTTTTCAGGAATTCGGTGTGGATTTCCGGATCGGCAAGGATGAAATCGACGGAACGGCAATTTCATTCATCATCGCTGAATATACCCGCGATCAGCTGTCGGAAAATTGCGCCGAAGACTTCCTGTGAGGCATTTGACCGATTGCTTGATGGGCTGGTGAGCTGAATGGCGATCTCGACAGAGAACCTGCTGAGGGCGATGTATGATTCCCTGGCGGATCCGGTGATCATTGGTGACAGCAACAGGAAGATAATTGCAGCCAATGCGGCTGCGGCGAAGACCTTCGGCTACACGGTCGACGAAATCCTGCAGATGAATCCCTCCGATTTCTACGCCTCCACCGAGGACTTCGAAAATGTCGGCAAGGAAATGTATCCGCTGACGAAAGAGTCCGGACGGGTGCACCAGCGGGTGAATTTCCGGCGCAAGGATGGCAGCATCTTTGCCGGTGAATTGTCCTTCAGCCAGGTTCTTGCCGAAGATGGCCGGCCGGTGGGCATGGTGGGCATCATCCGTGACCTCACCGAGATCCTGGCGGCGCAGGAAGAGCGGCTGCGGGCCGAAAAGATCCTCAAGACAGCGCTGGCGTCGATCCCGGAAGGCTTTGTGGTTTACGACGAGCAGGATCGCCTGATCCTGTGCAATGACGCCTATCGCGAGCTCTATCCGCTTGCCGCACCCGCCATGCAGGTGGGAGCGACATTCGAAACCATTGTTCGGTACGGGCTCAAGCACGGACAATACCCGGAAGCCGGTGACACCGAAGAATCGCAAGAGGCCTGGCTCAAGGCTCGGCTGGAACGACATTTTCGACCGGCATCTCAATTCATCCAGCAGATCGCGCCCGACAAATGGCTGCAGATCGATGAAATCGTCACCGAGGAGAATTACCGGGTGGGGGTCCGCACCGATGTGAGCGCGCTCACCCGCATCAAGTCTGAAGCCGAGCAGTTGGGACTGGTCATCGAGGGCGTCGGCCAGGAAGTCTATCTGTTCGACGTCAACAGCGGCACGTTTCTCAGCGTCAACAAATCGGCCAGAGACAATCTGCAATACAGTACCGAAGAGCTGCGCCGGATGAGCGCGCGCGACATCAACAAGTCGCTGTCTGAAAAGGAACTCGAGGATGTGATCTCGCAGATGCTCGCGGGGCAGACCAAGTTCGTCGATTCGGACTGGCTGCATCAGCGCAAGGACGGAAGCACCTATATGTGCCGGGTTCGCCTGGAACTGATGGATTCCGGTCCGTCTCCGGTGATCCTGGCCTTCGGCGAGGACATCACCGAACGTCTGGAACTCGAGCAGGAGATGCAGCGCAAGCGGCACGAATTCGAAGCCCTGGTCCGCAGCCTGCCCGACATGATCACCCGCTCGGCCCCCGACACGACACTGAGATATGTCAACGAGCATTATGCCGGCTTTGTCGGCTTCAAGCCCGAGGAGATGGTGGGCCGCAAGTTCATCGAGTTCATTCCCGAGGAAATACGCCAGAATGTATGGTCGCATCTTTCGGCGCTGACGCCGGAAAAGCCGATGGATTCCTACGAGCGGGCGATGCGGGACCACAAGGGGCGTCGGCACTGGTTCATCTGGACCAACCAGATGATGTTCCGCGACGGCGAGCCGGTGGAGCTGGTTTCGGTCGGCCGCGACATCACCGAGAGTTACAAGGCCAAGGAACGGATCGCCCGCCAGACCCGCGAACTGGCCAAACGCAACGATGCGCTGGAGCAATTTGCCGGGATCGTCTCCCACGACCTGAAGGCGCCGTTGCGGCAGATACGGTTGTTTTCCGAGATGATGGCGGAAGATGTGGCCGACGGAAAGACCGACGAGCTGGCGGAATATTCCGCGCATATTTCCGAACGCGGCAGGGCCATGGAACAGATGATTTCCAGCCTTCTCGAATATTCGCAGCTGGCCTACCAGGCGATCAAGCCGAAGACTTTCAAACTGTCGGAAGCCATCGGCTCGGCATGGAACAATCTGGCCATCAATGCCATCGAGACCGGCGCCAGACTCAGCGGCGATGTCGATGCCGAGGTCCATGCCGACCTCAATCTCCTGATCCAGCTGTTCCAGAACCTGTTCGCCAATTCGATGAAGTACCGCGATGAAGCCGCGGCGCCGGAAATCCGCGTCGCGGTGACGAACGGCCAGTCAAACACATCCATTGCGGTGGAAGACAACGGGATCGGCATCGATCCAAAATATGCGGAACATGTCTTCGGCGTGTTTCAGCGCCTGCACCGGGATGAACGGCAATATTCCGGTTCAGGCATCGGCCTGTCGCTGTGCCGCAGGATCGCCGAAAGCCATGGCGGCAGCATTGTCATTGATCCTGATTTCACCGGCGGCACGCGGTTTGTCATCACCTTGCCCAATGGCCGCAATCCGGCCGGCGAGAGCGCAGCGGCCGCACAATAGGTTCCGCCTCCGCTCTCTGCCGCCTTGACTGAGAATCACAAAATGACTCAGGCCGATTTTGCCGCAGCCAGTCCGCGCTCGATATCGGCCATCAGATCTTCGACATCTTCGAGGCCGATCTGCAGGCGGATGACCGGGCCCTGCTTGGGCGGCATGGCAATGGTCCGGTCGGACAGGTTGGCGTGCACGGCCAGGCTCTCGTAGCCGCCCCAGGAATAGCCCAGCCCGAAGATCGTCAGCGCATCGAGGAAGGCATGCGCCTTGCGCTGGTGATGCGTCGGATCGGCAACATCGAGTACGATCGAGAAAATGCCGCTGGATCCGCAGAAATCGCGCTTCCACAAAGCGTGGCCGGGAAAGCTCTCCAGTGCCGGGTGCAGCACTTTCGCGACGCCGGGCATCGATTCGAGCGCGCGGGCAATCGCCAGCGTGCTTTCCTGGTGGCGCGTCATGCGCACGCCCATGGTGCGCAATCCGCGCAGCGTCATATAGGCATCATCGGGGGCGGCGCAGATCCCGAGCATGGTGAAGGTGCTGGTCAGGGCCGGCCAGGCGGTCTCGTTGGCCGAGACCGTGCCGATCAGCACATCGGAATGGCCGGCGGGATATTTCGTGGCGGCATGGATCGAAAGGTCGACGCCATGGTCGAGCGGCTTGAAATAGAGCGGCGTTGCCCAGGTGTTGTCCATCGAGACCAGTGCGCCATGGGCGTGGGCAACTTCGGCAATGGCCGGAATATCCTGCATTTCAAAGGTGTTGGAGCCGGGTGCCTCGGTGTGGACCAGCTTTGTGTTTGGGCGCATCAGGCTTTCGATGTCGGCGCCGATCATCGGGTCGTAATAGGTTGTCTCGACGCCGAATTTTGCCAGCATGTCATCGCAGAATCGGCGCGTCGGGCCGTAGATCGAATCAACCACCAGCAGATGGTCGCCGGCGCGCAGGGCGGACAGGAACGGCACGGTGACCGCCGCAAGTCCCGATGGCACCGCAATCGTGCCCACCGAGCCTTCGAGCTGGTTCATCGCCTCGTTCAGCGCATCGGTGGTCGGCGTCCCATGGGTGCCATAGGTGTATTTCTGGTCGCGGGAGACCATTGTTGCCGCATTAGGGAAAAGCACGGTCGAGGCATGCACCACGGGCGGGTTCACGAAGCCGAAGAAATCCCGCGGATTGTTGCCGGAATGGGCGAGACGGGTGTTGATTCCGGTGTGGTCGGGATTCTGCTTCTTGCTCATCTGGGATCCAATTTGCTGACTGCGCACGGGCTCGTTTCGATAGGTCCGAAGCCATATCGCGAGTTGTCCTGATCCACAAGGATCGGCGCGGGCAGGACCTTTGGCGTACAGCAGACCATCCGCGCCGGTTTTTCGGTGCCGCTCATTTTTGCCGGGATCAATTTGCGGCGCGCGATCTCCTCAATTCGGGGGACTTGTCAGTTTTCGGGCTTTGGAGGCTTGACCCCCAAATGATTTCGGCATGGTATGTTGGAGTGCAAAATGGCGGGGGTAGAGGTAGACAATTTTGGCCCCTGATCGTTTTGACGCACCCAGAACAAGGCAACAGATAAAAAAGGGTTGTATCAAATGAACAAGAAGATTTTTGCCGCTGTCGTTGGCGGCGTGGCCGTTGTTGGCATGGGAGCCTCCGCGGCATCCGCTGCAACGCTCGATGACGTGAAGGCAAAGGGGTTCGTCCAGTGCGGCGTATCGACCGGCCTCGCCGGTTTCTCCGCTCCGAATGATGCCGGCGACTGGTCCGGTCTCGATGTGGACCTGTGCCGCGGCGTCGCCGCTGCGGTCTTCGGCGATGCGACGGCTGTCAAGTTCAGCCCGCTGTCCGCCAAGGAACGTTTCACCGCGCTCCAGTCCGGTGAAATCGACGTGCTGTCGCGCAACACCACCTGGACCATGAGCCGTGACACTCAGCTTGGTCTCAACTTCGCCGGCGTCAACTACTATGACGGCCAGGGCTTCATGGTTCGCAAGTCGCTCGGCGTGAATTCTGCGCTGCAGCTTTCGGGCGCTTCGGTCTGCGTGCAGACCGGCACCACCACCGAGCTGAACCTGACCGACTACTTCAAGGCCAATGGCATGACCTACAATCCGGTCGTGTTCGAAAAGCTCGAAGAAGTGAACGCGGCCTATGATGCCAACCGTTGCGATGTCTACACCACCGACCAGTCGGGCCTGTATTCGATCCGCCTCGGCCTGACGGCTCCTGACGATCACATGGTTCTTCCCGAAGTGATCTCCAAGGAGCCGCTCGGCCCCGTGGTTCGCCAGGGCGACGACCAGTGGTTCTCGATCGTCAAGTGGGTTCACTTTGCGATGATCAACGCCGAAGAAATGGGCGTGACTTCGGCCAATGCCGACGAAATGCTCGAGTCCACCGACCCGAACGTGATGCGTCTGCTCGGCAAGGAAGGCACATTCGGCGATTCCATCGGCGTCAGCAACGACTGGGCCTACAATGTGATCAAGCAGGTCGGCAATTACGGCGAAGTGTTTGAGCGCAACGTCGGCGCCTCGACCCCGCTTGCAATCGGCCGTGGCGTCAATGCGCTGTGGTCGAAGGGTGGCCTGCAGTATGCACCGCCGCTGCGCTAAGCACTGACGAATACCAGGCGGGCTTCCTCGGAAGCCCGCCTTCTCCGGCCTCGTGAGAAAGGCCGTCAAGCCTGGCGCAACGACGACAGGTTGAACCAAACGATCCGGCCACAAGGTCCGGACGAATCAAGTTGGGGACAGGTATGGCTGATCAAGCAGGCGTCACATCAGACGCCGGTGATTCCGGTCGCGTTTCGCTGATGAACGATCCCAAGGTGCGCGGCCTTGTATTCCAGGCATTGTTGATCATTGCCGTCATTTTTCTGGTCTATTCCGGCGTCACGAATGCCGGCAACAACCTGGCACGGGCCGGGATCGCGTCGGGCTTCGGGTTCTTCAGTGAACGCGCCGGCTTCGATATCGGCCAGTCATTTATTCCATACACCAATGACAGCACCTATCTGCAGGCGTTTTTCGTTGGTCTGCTGAACACGATGGTGGTCGGCGTTATCGGTATCTTCTTCGCCACGATCATCGGTTTCATTGTCGGCCTCGCCAGGTTGTCGAAGAACTATCTGGTGCAGAAATTCGCCACCGTCTATGTCGAGACACTGAGAAACATCCCGGTGCTGCTGCAGCTGCTGTTCTGGTACAAGGCGGTGCTGTCGATCCTGCCGTCGCCACGGCAGGTCGGTCTCGAGCCCGGCGTCGAGGTGGTTTTCAGCCTCAACAATCGCGGGCTGTACATGCCGCGGATCGTGCCCGAGGCAGGGTCGTCGCTCATTCTCTATGCCGTGATCATCGCCATCATCGCCTGGGTCCTGATCGGCCGCTGGGCCAAGAAACGGCAAATGGCCACGGGACAGCAGTTTCCGGTTTTCCTGACCGGACTGGGTCTGTTCATCGTGCTGCCCTTGCTGACCTATCTGGTCACGGGCATGCCGTTGTCGCTCGAATATGCAAGCCTTCAGGGCTTCAACATGGTCGATGGCTGGGTGATCCAGCCCGAATTCATGGCGCTGCTTCTCGGCCTGTCGCTCTACACGGCCTCCTTCATTGCCGAGATTGTCAGGGCAGGGATCCTCGCGGTCTCTCACGGGCAATCCGAGGCCGCCTTCGCGCTCGGGCTCAGGCCAAACCTGACCAGCCGTCTGGTGGTGGTGCCGCAGGCCATGCGGGTGATCATTCCGCCGCTGACCAGTCAGTATCTGAACCTGACCAAAAACTCGTCACTTGCGGTGGCCATCGGCTATCCCGACCTTGTGTCGATCTTCGGCGGAACGGTGCTCAACCAGACCGGACAGGCGGTGGAGGTGATCTCGATCACCATGCTGGTCTATCTGACACTGTCGCTGCTGACATCGGCATTCATGAACTGGTTTAACTCCAGTGTCGCACTGGTGGAGCGCTGAACCATGGACAACACTACTAACAAAATCGCCTATGTCCGCACCCAGGAAAGCCCGACAATGGCGCCACCGGTTGCCACCGGCGGCGTGGTCGGCTGGCTCAAGGAAAACCTGTTCGCCACGCCGCGTGACACGGTTCTGTCGATCCTGACCCTGCTGTTCCTGCTGTGGCTGATTCCACCGATCATCGACTGGGCCTTTATCAGTGCGGTGTGGACCGGAGACAGCCGCGAAGCCTGCATCGCGCCGGGAACCGGCGCCTGCTGGGCCTTTGTCGAGGCAAAATTCGGCCAGTTCATCTATGGCCGTTACCCGATCGAGGAGCGCTGGCGGGTCAATCTTTCCGGGCTGCTGCTGATCGCGGGCCTGGTGCCGATCGCCATTCCCTCGGTGCCTTACAAGCGCGAGAATGCGCTCTACCTTCTGGTGGTGTTTCCGATCCTGGCCTTCATCCTGCTCACCGGCCAGTTCGGCCTCGAACCGGTCGAGACCGCGCTCTGGGGCGGCCTTCTGGTCACCCTGGTGGTTGCCATTGTCGGCATCGTGGTGTCGTTCCCGCTGGGCATCCTGCTGGCGCTGGGGCGGCGGTCGGAAATGCCGATCGTCAAGATGTTCAGCGTCATCTTCATCGAGTTCTGGCGCGGGGTTCCGTTGATCACCGTGCTGTTCATGTCTTCGGTGATGCTGCCGCTGTTCCTTCCCGACGGCGTGTCCTTCGACAAGCTGCTCAGGGCGCTGATCGGCGTGGCGCTGTTCTCGTCGGCCTATATGGCGGAAGTGATCCGCGGTGGCCTGCAAGCCATTCCGAAGGGCCAGTATGAGGCCGCCAATGCCATGGCCCTGACCTTCTGGCAGGGCATCCGGCTGGTGATCATGCCGCAGGCGCTGACGCTGGTCATTCCAGGCATCGTCAACACCTTCATCGGGCTGTTCAAGGACACCAGCCTGGTGCTGATCATCGGCCTGTTCGACCTGCTGGGCATCGTCCAGCAGAACATGAACGACCAGAACTGGATTTCACCTGCGACGCCGGCGACAGGCTTTGTCTTCGCCGGGTTTGTCTTCTTCATCTTCTGCTTCAGCATGTCGCGCTATTCCGCCTATATGGAACGGCGTCTCGACACTGGCCACAAACGATAAAAAGGAACACAACCATGGCTGACAACAATGCAGCGGTCAAAGAGGGCACCGGCCCGTCGAACATGACGGTGTCGGACACCGATGTCGCCATCGAGCTCATCGGCATGAACAAGTGGTACGGCGATTTTCACGTTCTGCGCGACATCAACCTGAAGGTCATGCGCGGCGAGCGCATCGTCATTGCCGGGCCTTCGGGCTCGGGCAAGTCGACGATGATCCGCTGCATCAACCGTCTGGAAGAACACCAGAAGGGCAAGATCATCGTCGATGGCATCGAACTGACCAACGATCTCAAGAAGATCGATGAAGTCCGGCGCGAAGTCGGAATGGTGTTCCAGCACTTCAACCTGTTCCCGCATCTGACCATTCTTGAAAACTGCACCCTGGCGCCGATCTGGGTGCGCAAGATGCCGAAGAAAAAGGCCGAGGAAGTCGCCATGCATTTCCTCGAGCGGGTCAAGATCCCCGAACAGGCCAACAAATATCCCGGTCAGTTGTCCGGCGGTCAGCAGCAGCGCGTGGCCATTGCCCGCTCGCTGTGCATGAACCCGCGCATCATGCTGTTTGACGAGCCGACATCGGCGCTCGACCCGGAAATGATCAAGGAAGTGCTCGACACCATGGTGGGTCTCGCCGAGGAAGGCATGACCATGCTGTGCGTCACTCACGAAATGGGTTTTGCACGTCAGGTCGCCAACCGGGTGATCTTCATGGACCAGGGCCAGATCGTCGAACAGAACGAGCCAGGCGAGTTCTTCGACAATCCGCAGCACGAGCGGACCAAGCTGTTCCTCAGCCAGATCCTGCACTAGCGGTCTTGTGGTCCGGCTCTTAAGCCGGGACGCCGGATTAACGCGACAGACAAGGCCTCGGAACTCCGGTTCCGGGGCCTTTTCATGCCGTTCCTAATCGAGAATGCTCATTGCCGTCGCAGCGGATTACGAGCCGATGGCGCGATAGCCGTAGAGCCAGTCGAGATCGGCGGCGAGGCTTTCGGGCTTTTTCAGCGCCAGCACGGCGTCGCGCGCCAGCCGGACCGGTCCCTTGGCGTGGTAGGCGAACCTGTTGAACGCGGCGCGCTGCCGGGCCCGGCCGATGCGCAGCCGCCGCCGGGTCTCAAAATCGGCGATCGCCCGTGCTGTGGCGGCTTGCGGCAGGCCCGCGCAGGTTTCCGCCAGTTCGAAACCGTCTTCCATCGCCATGGCTGCTCCCTGCGCTGCAAAGGGCGTCATGGCGTGGGCGGCGTCGCCGATCAGCACCGTCTCCGCGCCATTGCTCCAGCTGCCGTCGGGCACTTCAAACAGCGGCCAGCGGGTCATTTGCGGCGCCGTCTTCAGGATCGACACAATGTCGGGATGCCATTGCGCAAAGGCCTGCAGCAATCCGCTGCGGTCTGCCGAAGTTTCGCGGCTGGCCCAGTCGGGTCCCGGATCCGTGCCCCCGGTGATGGCCACCATGTTGATCGCCGCGCCATGGTCCAGCGGATAGGTCACCAGATGGGTCTGCGGGCCGAGAAAGGCGGTGACGTTTTTCGGATTGAGGATTGCCTGCGTGGCCTCGGCCGGCATGGTGAAGCGCCAGGCCACCTGGCCGGAAAATCGGGGGGCTTGGCGCCGGGAACCAGGCTGCGGATTTGCGACCAGACCCCGTCGGCGCCGATGATCAGGCCGGGCCGTGGTTGACCGATGCGGTCATGCAAGGTGCCCACTGCAGTGGTATCGGCACGCTGGCCCAGATGCAGGCGACAGCGCGGCTCGGCCTGCACGGCATCGAGAAGCAGTGCCTGAAGGCCGGCGCGATGCATCACGCCATAGGGCGCGCCCCAGCGGCTGGCGGCAAAGTCCCCGCAGGGAACATGGGCAATCTCGCGCAGTGAACTGCCCGATGTCAGCACGATGTCGCTGGGACAGGTCATCAATTCGGTCAGCCGCTCGCCCAGACCCAGCGCAATCAGGATGCGGCTGGCATTGGGGGAAATCTGCAAACCGGCGCCGACTTCGCTCAACTCCGGCGCCTGCTCGACAATATCGACCTCGACCCCCTTGCGGGCGAATGCCGGGGCGGTCGTCAATCCGGCCATGCCCGCCCCGACAATCATGATGTTCTGGGCAGTCATGGCACCTTCCGGGTCAGATTGGCGTCAAGGCGAATTCAGGCAGGTTGATGATCCCACGCGCATCCCGCCGGCACGGTCTCGGTCGCGGCCAGTGCCGGATTGTAGCGGTACAGGGTGGAGCAATAGGGGCAGACCTTTTCACTGTCGGCGCCCATGTCGAGATAGACATGCGGATGATCGAAAGGCGGGTTTGCGCCCACGCACATGAATTCCTTCACGCCGATTTCAACCGCAACGTGGCCTGCATCATTCTGGTAATGCGGAATTGTGTGGTCTGCCATGCATCTCTCCGTCGCGGCGAAACTGAATTGGGCGGACCATATACGTTGGCTTGTCAAATGTGTAGCGGGTTTTTGGCTCCCCGGCGCTTCGATCCCGAACATCGGGAAATCATCGGCAGGCAATATTTGCAAGATCAACCGATTGGGCTAGGTAGGATGCGAAAAGGGGCATCATATGAATCTGGATCGCTTGCAAGCCGGCCGCTACACTTCCGGCGACATCGACATCACATGGTATGAGGCCGGCAACCCCGAGGGAACGCCGGTGCTGCTGATTCACGGCTTTGCCTCGACCGCCCATGTCAACTGGGTGTTTCCCGGCTGGTTCAAGACGCTGGACGAGGCCGGCTACCGGGTGATCGCGCTCGACAATCGCGGCCATGGCGAATCGGACAAGCCGCATGAGCCGGAAGCCTATCATCCCGAAACCATGGCGGCTGATGCGTCCGGCCTGCTTGAGTCGCTGAAGATCGAGTCGGCCCATGTCATCGGCTATTCGATGGGTGCGCGGATTTCGGCGTTTCTGGCCATCGCCCGGCCCGAACTGGTCCGTTCGGTGGTGTTTGGCGGTCTCGGCATGGGTATGGTCGAAGGGGTCGGCGACTGGGACCCGATCGCCGACGCACTGCTGGCAGGCTCCATCGATGATGTGAGCGATGCCCGCGGCAGGATGTTCCGCGCCTTTGCCGATCAGACCAAGAGCGACCGGCTGGCGCTGGCAGCCTGCATCCGCACCTCGCGGACCCTGGTCAGCGGCGATGATCTGGCGCAATTGCCGATGCCGGCACTGGTCGGGGTCGGCACCCGGGACGACATCGCCGGATCGGCCGAAGGTCTTGCCCGGCTCATTCCCCGGTCCCGCGCGCTCGACATTCCCAACCGCGATCACATGCTCGCTGTCGGTGACAAGGTGTTCAAGGCGGCAACCCTTGCCTTCTTCGCCGACGTCGAGGCCGGTGAATTTCAGTGAGCAATCTCAAGACGCTGGTGGAATTTCAGGGTGCCGCGGGCAACAGGCTCGCCGCCGACAGGCACGAGCCGAAAGGCTCCGGCCACGGCAATCCGGTGTTGCTGCTTCATGGTGGCGGCCAGACCCGGCACGCCTGGGGCGGTGCCGCCCGCCGCATTGCCGATGCCGGGCACACGGCCTTCACCGTGGATCAGCGCGGCCATGGCGACAGCGCCTGGCTTGATGACAAGGCCTATGCGGTCAGTGATTACGCGGCTGATGCCGTGGCGCTTTGCCGTGCCATCACCGCGCAGACCGGCAAGCCGCCTGTGCTGGTCGGCGCCTCGCTTGGCGGGTTGTCCGGGCTGCTGGCTGCCGGGCAGGGCGATCCGGACCTGCTTGCCGGTCTGGTTCTGGTCGATGTCACCCCGCATATGGATCCCGACGGCATCAGCCGCATCCAGGGTTTTATGGCGGAGCGGATGCGCGACGGTTTTGCAACGCTCGAAGAGGCCGCAGCCGCAATTGCCGCCTATCTGCCGCACCGTCCGCAGCCGCGGTCGCTCGCGGGACTCGCCAAGAACCTGCGCATCGGCAGCGACGGCCGGCATCGCTGGCATTGGGACCCGGCCTTTATCGACGGACCGCGTACCATCAATGCCGGTGGCGAGGCGGTTCAGGACCACCTCGTGGCGGCAGCGAAGGGACTGAAGATCCCGGTGCTGCTGGTGCGCGGGCAGCAGTCCGAACTGGTCACCGAAGAGGCCGTGGTGGCGTTTCGCAAGATGGTTCCGCATGCCGGTTACGTCGATGTTTCGGGGGCAGGGCACATGGTGGCCGGCGACCGCAATGACGCCTTCAACGATGCCGTGATGGCCTTTCTCGACCAGCTCGAAGGCCGTGTGGAGAGTTTTATCTCCCGGTGAATGTCGCTGCGCGCTTTTCCATGAAGGCGCGATGTCCCTCGGCGTAGCCGTGGCTGTCAAAGGTCAGTGTCGCGATGGCCGCGGCGGTCTCCAGATCCTGTTGAGAGCGCGACCCCTGCGCCAGAATGGCTGCCTTGGAAGCGCGCACCGACAGCGGTGCCGCCGCGGCGATGTCGGACGCCAGACGCGATGCTTCCGCCTCCAGCTCGTCCTTTCGATAGAGGCTCAGCAGGCAACCGCAGCCAAGCGCCTCACTGGCGGACATCTCCCAAGCCGAATACAGCGCATGGCGGGCTCTCTGGTCGCCCAGCGCGCGCAGCAGATCCTGAACTGCATCAAGCGGATAGGCCAGGCCCAGCCGGGCGGCGGGAATGGCGAAGCGGGCGGTCTCGTCGGCCAGCCGGATGTCGGCGGCGGCGGCAAGTCCGAAGCCGCCGCCAAAGCAGATCCCGCGAATGACGGCAATCACCGGCACCGGGCATGTCCGCACCGCGGCGAATGCCTGCGAATTGCCGGCCTCGTAGAGTCGCGCGGTATCGCCGTCCTTGCGCAAGGTCGCGAACTCGCCAATATCGGCGCCGGCGGAAAAATCCGTCCCGCCCGCACCGGCGATGATCACCACGCGGGCCTGGTCCTGTGCCACCAGCCGGTCGAGTGCGGCAGGCAGGGCGCGCCACATCGCATCGGTCAGCGCATTGCGTTTTTCCGGGCGATTGATCGTCAGCCGGCCAATGCCGTCGGCGCCGATTGCCGTGGTGATGGTGCCGCCGGCAAAGGAATTATTCACGTCCATTTCAACTGCCCATTTGTTTTTTTGCCGTTGTGTCTTATCTTTGGGTGCACGTCGCGTTCAAATGAGATGGTCCGGATGGCGATGTTTGTGCACGGATTGAGACTGGTAGCGCGTTGTCAGCGCGTTTGACAGACCCGATGGCGCAGTCGAAACAACAGGCCCGGAGGCGGCAATGGCAACGAATACAGGTGTACGGGCAGGCGAGTCGCTCAAGACCATTGATCCGATCTGGGATTCGATCCGGATCGAGGCCGATCGTTCGATCGCCCAGGATCCGCTGCTGGCGGCGTTCCTCTATTCGACCGTGCTCAACCAGCCGTCACTGGAAGCGGCGGTGATTCACCGGATCTGCGAGCGTCTCGATCACCAGGACCTGCAGGCCAATCTGCTGCGGCAGACCTTTCTGGAGATGGCCGAAGACTGGCGGGAATGGGGGTCGGTGCTGCGCGTCGACATCCAGGCCGTCTATGACCGCGATCCGGCCTGCACCCGCTTCATCCAGCCGGTACTCTATTTCAAGGGCTTCCATTCGATCCAGACCCACCGTCTGGCGCATTGGCTGTGGAACCGCGGCCGGATCGACCTGGCGCTCTATCTGCAAAGCCGGTCGTCGGAGATCTTCCAGACCGATATTCACCCCGCCGCGAAAGTCGGCAAGGGCATGTTCCTCGATCACGCCACCGGCCTGGTGGTCGGTATGACCGCGACGATCGGCGACAATGTCTCGATCCTGCAGGGTGTCACCCTGGGTGGGACCGGCAAGGAAACCGGCGACCGCCATCCCAAGATCGGAGACGGCGTGCTGGTCGGTGCCGGCGCCAAGGTGCTCGGCAATATCGAGATCGGCCATTGCAGCCGGGTGGCCGCGGGTTCCGTGGTGCTCAAGCCGGTGCCGCCGAATTCGACCGTGGCCGGCGTTCCCGCCCGCGTGGTCGGCACCGCCGGCTGCGAGGAACCGTCGCGCGCCATGGACCAGATGCTCAATTCGACATCCTGACACGGCCATTCACAGATAACCCGGTGATGTCAGCGTAAAACCCGGCGCGCGGGTTTGATTTAGCCGGCCGTCCATGTCAAAAGCCCGACACATCCAATTGCCCAGGAGAGCGCCGTGAAACCGGAAGAAATTGCCAAGCTTGATGCCTATTTGAAGCGCATTTTCAATGACAAGATTGCCATCAAGGCCCGGCACAAGAAGGACGATTCGGCGGAAGTCTATCTCGGCGACGAGTTCCTCGGCATCATGTTCCGCGACGACGAGGACGGCGAATTGTCCTATAATTTCTCGATGGCCATTCTCGACGTCGATCTCTGACCGACCGGCGCCGCATTACCTGACCAGCGCCGCCTCGAGCTTCTGACGGACATCACGCTCGATCTCGCGCCAGTGCGGCAGCAGATCTATCGAATAACGGTAGGTCACGGACAGATCCTGTCCAAGCGAGATGTCGCGCTGGCAGCCGGTCCTGGTGGTGAAGTCCAGATCCGGCGCCGTCTCCTCGACCAGGCAGCGTATGGTGTAGGGATGCTCGCTGGCGCCGTGCTCGACATACATCAGCTCATTGGCGTAACCGGCACCGGATCGCAGCCGGTAGGAATCAAGTCCGTTGGGCCCGGCCACCGGTGCACCTTCCGTCAGCCTGCGGTAAATCGGCGTGTAGCGTCCGGACATGTCGCGCGACATGGTGGCCTGCGCAATGCGGGCGAAGACAAGCCCGTCGGCGGAGTCGGTCTGGTTGAAGATGTTGCGCCTGGCTTCACTGTAGCCATTCATGCCGGGCCAGGAAAAATACGTATCGATCGCTGATTGCACGCCCGACACCCTCTGGTTCTCGTAGCGGATCACATTGGCGGGCAGGCGCAGCCTGTCGTCGCCGATCACGATTTCATGCATGGTCCGGTCGGCGGTATTGCCGGCATGGGAAATCTGCCGGCCGACGAGCTGACCGGTCACGGCGATTGCAAGCGTGACCAGGCACATGACCGCCACGACCGTGGTCAGTTTCCAGATGAATCGGGGCGACAGCAGCGGCGTGTGCTCGAGAGTGTCTGTGGATTCGGACATTGCCAGCCGGTTTCAGGTTTGTGCCAAAATGGAACGCAAGGCCGTGGCACGGCCCTTGCAGGGTCTCTGACGAGTTTTGATACTGACCCCCGGATGGTTAACCAATGATGTACAGCGTCGATATCCTCACCGCAGTCTTCGCCATGGCGACAGGTTTTGCCACCTCGTGGATCGCACTGGAGCTCGTCCGCTTTGCCGGATGGCGCGAACCCTCTGAAAGCGTGGCCCCCGGACATCCGCTGCGAGATCGGTCTGGAACTGGCGCTGGCGGCCCTGATCGGGCCGAGGCTGCTGATCGTCAACGGCTTCCGCAGCTGGCGCCGCGGCCTTGTCACCATGCCGCTTTACACGGTTCTGGCGCTGGTGGCCGGCGGCTGGTCGATGTGTTCAGGTGTCGTGGTGCTGCAACTGGCCTTTGCCAGCGGCTATTTTCTCGCCTGAACTCCCGCGCTGCAAATTCTGCAACAGGCGTGAAACACCCCGACCGCTTCCGGGAAGTGTTTCCTTTGCGCGTCGAGGGCATTACAAAACCGGGGAGACCCTGCAATTGGCGAGGGGCTGTTGTGGCGACAAGGGAGACTACGGAGATGGCGATTTACAGTCTTGACGGCAAGGCGCCGGTGCGACCGGACGGATTTTACTTCGTCGCCGACAGCGCCCAGGTCATTGGCGATGTCATCCTGGAAGAGGGGGCCGGGATCTGGTTCGGCGCGGTGCTGCGCGGGGACAATGAAGCGATCATTGTCGGCGAGGGCTCGAATATCCAGGAAAACTGCGTGCTGCACACCGATATGGGCTTTCCGCTCACCATCGGCAAGGGCTGCACCATCGGTCACAGCGCCATCCTGCATGGCTGCACCATCGGCGACAACTCGCTGGTGGGCATGGGCGCCACCGTTCTCAACGGCGCGAGAATCGGCCGGAACTGCCTGATCGGCGCCGGCGCGCTGGTGACGGAAGGCAAGGTGATCCCGGACAATTCCCTGGTTGTCGGCTCGCCCGCCCGGGTGATCCGGACACTGGATGCCGGCGCCGAAGCGGGACTGAAGCTGTCGGCCAGCCACTATGTCGAAAATGCCAGGCGTTTTGCCGCCGGACTGAAACGGATCGATTGAAACGAAAGAGCCGACCCCAGGGGACTTTGGGATCGGCTCAAGGCCCGGGTCGCTGCGGGGAAGCAAGGGGACTCGACCTGGGCCCCACCGTATCCGAACGCCATATCAGCGCCCGGGCGGCATTCAGGCGGTTCCGGACAGGCCTCGCGGCATGAGGTCCGGAAGCGCGGTATCAGTAGTTGACAGCGCCCACACTGCTTGCCGAGCCGGGTCCAAGCTTGGTCCAGCGTGCGGCGTGTTCGGAGGACTGGCGCTTGACGAAGGTGTAGCCGGTTTCCGACCAGAGACGGACGTCACCGCGCATATTGTCGAGAATGTAGTCGCCGTAATCGGTGCGGACCGTCAGCACCGCATGACCGTCGCCATTGGGCTGCAGCACCACGGTGATCAGGAGATCGCTCGGCGAGAATCCCTTTTCGATCAGCATGTGCCGCTTGAGCAGCACATAATCTTCGCAGTCGCCCACGGTGCGCGGATAGGACCACAATTCATCGACGCCATAGATGTTGAGATCGGTGTCGGGCCGGATCCCCTGGTTGACGCTGGCATTGACCTTGAGCATCTGGGCCCAGCGTTCACGCGTCAGCGTCATCGCGCCGCGATCCGTGCCAAGCGAGCGGCATTCGGACGGATAGCTCTTGCAGAATTCATAGTGACCGATCGGCGGATTAGTCTTGCCTGTCGGCACCAGATTGGTGGGTGTTGCAAAGGCGGCGGTCGAAAACGCGACGGCGAGACCGCATGCTGCGGTAATACTTCCGATAGACTGAATATATCTGTTCATTGTTCTGCTTCCCCGTTATGAGGCAACAATGACATTCGGTATTTGAAATCGCGCAAATAATACTAGTAACAATCAAAGCTTAATTGAGATTAATACTATTAAAACACGCGACAATTCAGACTAAAACAAGTATAAAATGCCGGGCATGTCGGTGAGGATTTGGCAACCATGTCGCGACAGGGAACTGCGCTGCGCAGCGGTTGAGCGTGGCGGCTCACGCAGTTTCGAGCCACGGCGGCATGCCGAGGACTGGCGGTAAGCGGTTTCGATGAAGCGGCAGGCGGGCCGCTATGGGCAGCCCGCCTTGCGTCAGGACACAAAAAAACCGGCTGTCAAAAGCCGGTTTCCGTCTTGCGCCCTGTCTGTTCCCAATCAGGACAACTGATTGATCACCTCTTCAGGCTGGATCGTGACGAACTCGATGGCGATCCCTTCCTGGAAATGGCGCACGACGCGGCCGCGCATATTGCCCAGGATGATCAAGGTGCCGAATGCCGGACGGACATCGATCTCGATGGCGGCACCCGAGACCGACAAGTCGATGATGCGGCACGGATAGCGGCGGCCGTCATCCATCTTGATTTCGCCGATCGGATTGCTTGGCGCGACGCGCTCGTGCCGGCGGTCTTCCGGCAGGCCCAGCTCATGCTTGTTGGCAAGCCAGGTCAGCTGCGCCGACAGCTTGTCGCGTTTTCTGTCGGTGGCGTTGATCGAGATGGTGAAGGAGCGGAAGCCGGTCTCGCTGACCTTGCCTTCGACGCGTCCGATATAATCGAGATAGGCGACAATGCGTTCGCCGGCTTCCGGGCGGTTGCCGGAGGAAATCACGGCGTCGAACGGTGACATGATATCGACGATGCAGTCATGTTCGGAATGATCAGCACGCATGAACCGGCCCTGCACCGAAATGGTGACACGGCTGAACTGCCTCTCGGCAGCCTCGGGATCTTTGTGGAGCAATGCGGAGTTGACGGTCAATTTGGGAGCCTTGCCGATTCCGGAGTTATGGTTGTTGGCTCATCCTATTCCGCCCACTGTTAACAATAGGTAAGCATTTGGGCACAGCTTTGTGCCAGCGCATCTGTACAGGCAGGCTTGTGCTTCAATCCTGACGACCGCCATCGAGCACCACCAGGTGCGCGACCTTGCGTTGCTTGGCCGCCGTCATGCGGGCATGAAAGCCGTCCGCGGCAGCCGGCAGCTCGATTTCCGGCCGGTTGGCCAGGAAGACCGGATCCCGCGAAGGATCAATGAATCGGATACCGGTGGTGGAGAAGCCGGCCAGCGGATCATGACCGATCCAGTAGGGCGGATCAAACACGGACAACAGCCCGATCAGCCGGTCCTGCTGGCCGCTGGGGCCGGTGAGCGGCAGTAGCAGCATCTCGGCCTTGATCACCCGCGCGCCGGTGCTCAGGCAATCCAGCGTCAGCACCGCCGGGGTGGCCCGCGTAACGACAGAGGCGCCGGTCCTGCCGGCATTGCGCACGCCGTCCTCGAGCCAGAGCGACCCAAAGCTCGATCCCTTGAGCTCCTGGCCAAAGAGCGCGCACAGGGCAGTGCCGGCAAGCCGGAAGTCGAGCCCGTCGCCGGCGGTCAGGTCGCAGATGAAAACATGCGGCAGCAAACGGCGGATATCCGCAGGTTCGATGTCGGTGCGGTTGGGCGCCGGCCGGTCGCCGCGCTTGCTCGCCCAATAATCGAAGAATTCCAGTGTGTTCTTGTGTCTCATTTCAACTTCATCCGCTTGGCCGTTGCTCCGGTTCCGCATCAGGCTGCACCGTTTTGGCACAACCACACGCGGTGATCCGGGTTTGTCGTTATCCAAGCGAGAACCATGCCACGGCGGCAGCGTTAAGGTTAATTTTCGGTTTCGATTGCGGTTGCAGGGGCGACGTGACAATTTGGATCATCACTTCATGAAGGGAATGTCCTTCAGCACAATTCAGGACGAGGGGACTCGACCGGCCGTCCGCTTCTGGCGGGCGGTTTTTTTGCCTTCCCGGCGGTTGCCACCCCGCGGCGCGCGCTCTACTCGTCAGTGATCACGGATCACTGCCACGAGGAAGCGCCTGCGCCATGACCCACGACCCTGACATGACCGAGCCCGGGCATCCCGGCCATGAGCCGATTTTCAACATTCCCAATGTGGTGCTGGCCATGTTGCTGATCATGGTGGCGCTTCAGGTGGCGATGGAAACGCTGCTGCCGCGCGCGGCCGTGCTCGAGATCTATCTGCAGGGCGCCTTCATTTCGCAGCGCTATGCCGAAAGTCCGGCGGGGCAGGGCGGCGCCTATTTCTGGTCGCCGGTCACCTATTCGCTGCTGCATGGCGGCTACGCCCATCTTGCGCTCAATTCGTTCTGGCTGGCGGCCTTCGGCTCGGTGGTTGCCCGCCGCATCGGCTGGGTGCGGTTTGTGGTGTTCTGGGTGCTGGCCGCGCTGTCGTCGGCAGCTTTGTTCCTGGCGTTTCACTGGGGTGATCAGAACATCATGGTCGGCGCCTCCGGCGTGGTCTCGGCACTGATGGGGGCCGCATCGCGCTTCGCCTTTGGCGGCAGCGGCGGGTTTCGGCGCGACCAGGCCCATCTCAATCGGCGGTTGAGCATCGCCCAGTCGCTGAGCAACCGCATGGTTGTCGGATTCCTGGTGGTGTGGTTCGGCATCAACCTGCTGGCGGCGGTCGGATTTTCCTTTGACATGGCCGATGCGGCGATCGCCTGGGAAGCGCATCTGGGCGGTTTTCTGTTCGGATTTCTTACCTTTGCGCTGTTTGATCCGATGCAGCGCGGCTGACTCCTGTGCCGGACCGGGACATTGGTCGCGGTCCGGGATTGCGGCGGGTTCAGGGGCGATCCAGAGGGTTGCAAACAGGGGGGTTCCGGCGCACCATGCAGTCTGCTCGTGCCGCCCGATGCGGGGCGCGCGCACTGGACAATCCTGCGGAGGAGGACTGCATGACTGTTAAACAGATACTTGACCAGAAGGGCCGCAACGTGGTCTCCGTCGATCCGTCGATGGGAACGGAAGAGGCGGTCCGGTTCCTGTCCGACAACAAGATCGGCGCGGTTGTCGTGACCGATCCGGACGGCAAGATCGCCGGGATCCTGTCCGAACGCGATATTGTCCGTGCGGTTGCGAGCAAGGGTGCCGGTGCACTCAGTGCGCCGATTTCGGCGATCATGACCGCAAAGGTCACGACCTGCGGCGAATCCCATTCGATCAACCAGGTGATGGAATTGATGACCAATGGCCGGTTCCGGCACATGCCGGTCGAGGAAGACGGCAAGCTGATCGGCATCATTTCGATCGGCGACGTCGTCCGGCGGCGAATCGAGGATGTCGAGCGCGAGGCCGAGGACATCAAGGCCTATATCGCCGGTTGAGCCAGGCCGACTTGCGTCTGGCTGCTCAGAGCGGCGTCAGCGTTGCCTGCATGCGGGTGATTTCGCCGAGCTTGTTGACGGTTTCCTGATAGCCGCGATCAATGGCTTCGCTGGCGCGGTGAAACTCGGACAGTCCGATGTCGGCCAGTCTGGGATGCAGCGACAGGTCCGGCGGATCTCCGGCCAGGCGGGCGCGTGAGATCCGGTCCTGAATGATGTTGAAGGCCTGCACCATTACCGCGGTCATGCCGAGCCGGCTTTCGCGCGGCTTTCTCTGCCGTTTGCCGGCGGGCTCCTCGCTTACCGGATCACTGGCCGTGTGCTTGACCACGGCCGAACGGCCATAGAGATCGTAGTGCAGGTTGACCGCGACCACCAGCGGCTGTTCATGGGCGCGGCAGACCGAGACCGGCACCGGATTGACCAGAGCGCCGTCAAGCAGGGTGCGATTGTTGCAGCGAACCGGCTCGAAAATGCCCGGCAGCGCATAGGATGCGCGGATCCCGGTGATCAGCGATCCCTTCGAGATCCAGACCTCGTGACCGGTGTTGAGCTCGGCCGCGACCGCGACGAAGGTGCGGTCGAGATCCTCGATATTGATGCCGACGAGGTGCTCCTGCATCCGGTCGTTGAGCCGCATGCCGCCAAACAGCCCGCCGCCGCCGATGGCGAAATCCAGAAGCCCGGCAATGCGGCGCATGGTCAGGCTGCGGGCAAAGGTTTCCAGCTCGTCCAGCCGCCCGGCCAGATAGCAGCCGCCGACCAGGGCGCCGATGGAGGTTCCGGCGATCATCGAGACCTCGACGCCGGCCTCGTCAAGCGCGCGCAGGACGCCGATATGCGCCCATCCGCGGGCTGCGCCGCCCCCCAGGGCCAGGGCGATACGAGGTTTTTGAGGGCCGATGTGTTTCATAGTGCCAAGCGTTGGAATAAGGGGCGGTGTCACCTCAATGGTGCTGCGCGGAGCCGCCATGCGTGGCTCGATGGGTCTGTTCATGTTCCAGTTCAGCATGCTTGCTTTCCTTTCGGCCGAACATTTCCCCCGCGTTTGAAACGAATGACATCAGTTTTGGGTTTCAATTTGGTGAAGAAAAGCAAAATTTGCCCCGAACTGGAACACCTCCGCCCTGGTGACGACGATGTCGTTATCGCTGCGGCTGGAAATCCTTGCCGGCAAGCAGAGCTGCTGCGGCAATCATCAGGCCGCCGCAGACCTTGTTGACCATTGCGTACGAAAGCCGTTTCAGTGCCGTCGCTGCGCGCAGGCCCATCCATCCCCACAGCAGCAGGATGGCGCCGTCGACCGCAATATAGGTCAGTCCCAGAATGAACAGCTGCGGCAGCACCGGAAACGCCGGATCGATGAATTGCGGAAACAGGGCGCCGAAGAACACAACGGCGAAGGGATTGGCCATCGAGGTGACAAAACCTTGCCGGAACAGACGGAATTTTTCGCCCGACGCATTGGCCGCGACCCCGCTGGCATGAGGTTTCGCGAGTACAAGCTGGACCCCGATCCAGACGAGATAGGCGACGCCGAGCCATTTGATCCAGACAAAGGCGGTTGCCGAGGTTGCGATGACGGCCGCAAGACCAAAGGCAGCGCCGCTCATCTGCAGGCAGTTTGCCGTCAGGTCACCGGCAATCGTATAGGCGCTCTTGCGCAATCCGTGACGAATGCTGTTGGAGATGATCAGCAACTGGCTCGTGTCGGGCGGCGTGGCGAAGAACACCGCAACAGCCGCGAGATAGATCAGATAGGTCTCCATCGGCATGTGTCTTCAACCTTCCTGAGCATGTCCCGGCGCCGAGGCCTCCAGGGATCCCCTGCTACTGATCCTTATACACGGTCGAGGGATCAAACAGCGGGCTGGAATCGGTTTCAAGCTGTGGCTCGCCATCGCCGGTGACGATTCTGCGGTAAAAACACGACCGGCGGCCGGTGTGGCAGGTGGCGTCGGCGCCGCCGACACGGACCTTGAGCAGCACCGCGTCCTGGTCGCAATCGACGCGGATTTCCTCGACCATCTGCACATTGCCCGAGGTCTCGCCCTTTTTCCAAAGGTTTTGGCGCGAGCGGCTCCAGTAATGAGCGATGCCGGTTTCGATGGTCAGCTTCAGGGCCTGGTCATTCATATGTGCCAGCATCAGCACCGCATTGTCGCGGCTGTCGGCAACCACTGCAGTGATCAGGCCGTTGGCGTCAAAGCGCGGCGCCAGCACCGAGCCTTCCTCAAGCTCTGTTTTCGCATCAGTTGGGGTTTTCGACGTTCCGGACATGGGGACCTCCTGCAACGGAGTTCAGCCTCAACCCCGGATCAAAGTGATAAATCGGACCTGTTCGTGCGGGTCCTGTTTGAATGCGCCTGTAAAGGTCGTGGTTATGGTTGTCGAGCCTTGCTTCTGGATGCCGCGCATCGCCATGCACATATGCTCGGCCTCGATCATCACCGCAACACCGCGTGGCTGCAGGGTTTCATCAATGGAATGGGCGACCTGGGCGGTCATGGTTTCCTGGGTCTGCAGCCGGCGGCCGAAAATCTCCACCACCCGGGCAATCTTCGACAGGCCAAGCACCTTGCCGTCAGGCAGATAGGCGACATGCGCCTTGCCGATGATCGGCACCATGTGGTGTTCGCAATGGGAAAAGAACGGAATGTCCTTGATCAGGACGATGTCGTCATAGCCGGCCACTTCCTCGAAGGTGCGGCCGAGCTCTTCCTCTGCATCCTGGTCATAGCCCGAAAACAGCTCCTTGTAGGCCTTGACCACGCGTTTGGGCGTATCAAGCAGGCCCTCGCGGGTGATGTCGTCGCCGGTCCAGCGCAGCAGCGTGCGCACGGCTTCCTCGGCCTCGGCCTGGGTGGGCCGGTTGTCCTTGTCCTTGTCGGACATTTTGTTCACGATGGCATCCATTGACGTGGTCTCCGCGGGGGATCTGCATCCCTTTACGTTGCTCGCATTTTATCGGACCACGCGGACAGACACGATTGCAGGACAGTGCCTGCATGTCCGGCGGGCTCCGGGGCTTTCGGGGAGAACCCCTCCGGCACGGTTTCCCTCAGCGCGCGACAAACAGGTTTTGCCGAACGCCTTGAACACACTATATAGTGTTTCTCAGGCGCGCGTCGAGATGCGATACCGTCACCTCTTGCCGCAGGATGACTGCCAAGGCCCAGATGCCGGGACCCGGACCACGGGACCGGAATGATGTGAAAAGGTCCGAATTGATGATCGATGATGTCTACAACGCCCGGATCCTGGATTTCGCCGGCAACATTCCGCGCATCGGCAAGCTCGAGGACGCGGATGCGGAAGCCTCGGCGCATTCGAAACTCTGCGGCTCCAAGGTCAAGGTCTGGCTGAAGATGGAGGGCGACCAGGTCACCGACTTCGCCCATGACGTCAAGGCCTGCGCGCTGGGTCAGGCATCGTCCTCGATCATGGCCGGCAACATCATCGGCGCAACCGCTGCCGAACTGCGCGAGGTGCACGAGACCATGCGCAAGATGCTCAAGGAGAACGGTCCCGCCCCCGAAGGCCGCTTTGCCGATCTCAAATTCCTCGAACCGGTGCGCGAATACCGGGCGCGGCACGCCTCGACGCTGCTGACCTTTGACGCGGTCGTTGATTGCCTTGACCAGATCGAGGCGCGGCGGGCTGCCGAGGCGGCGGCCTGAAGGAGGACTGCCATGCGTCCATCTGAAGCTGTTGAAAGGCATCGCAGTGATGCAAAGGCAATCATAGCGCGTTATCCGCTGGAAAATCCGCGTATATTCGGCTCAGCCGCGCGCAACGCCGACACGGAACGAAGCGACCTGGACATTCTTGTGAAACGGACCGGCGATCTCACCTATTTCGATCTTGCAGTGCTCGAACGCGACCTGAGCGCGCTGATGGGCGTCAAGGTGGATGTCCGGACCGAGGGAGAATTTTCGGACCTGAACCTGCGCCTTCTCGCCGACGATCTTGTTGCCTTATGATCTCAGGCGCCGACAGGAAACTCAACGCGCTACTTGCTAGCCTCGAAATGTGGTGCGGGAAAGCAGAGGCAATCGCTTCCGGCAGCGGGTTCGACGAATTTGAAAGAGATGAGATTCGGCACCTTGCGGTCTCCAAAGCTGTCGAACAGGTGGGCGAACTCGCGGGCCGGCTGCTCAGTAAATGGCCGGATTTCGTGCGCGACAATCCAGAAATGAGGCTTGCTGACGCCTATGCGATGCGCAACAGGCTAGTTCATGGCTACGATCAGGTCGATCTGGGCATTTTGTACAAGACGGCATGCACTGCCATACCCGAGTTGCGAAGATCGGTGATTGCTGTTTTGGGGGATCCATGACCAGCCGTAATTTTTCCGGTCATTGGCGCAAAACCCCGGGCCGGCTGTTCGGCACCGCGCTGGTGCGGCTCTACCAGCTCACGCTTTCGGGTTTCATCGGCAATTCCTGCCGCCATCTGCCGACCTGTTCCGAATATGGCTATGAGGCGATTGCCCGGCACGGATTGTGGAAGGGCGGCTGGCTGGCGCTGTTCCGGGTAGGGCGCTGCGGCCCGGGCGGAACCCACGGCATCGACAATGTGCCGGTTGAGCTTGACGCGCGGCTCACCTGGTGGGCGCCGTGGCGCTTTGCCTCGGTCGGACACCGGTGTGGCGGCTGAAAACAGTCATATCTAAGGATAAGGCATTGGCTTGCCAGCCCAGGCTGGATCAGGCAAGGGCTCGTACTTGATGCACACCGGCAAATCGCGTAAACGCCGCGACACACACATCATGACTCAACCACCCGCGTTCGTTGGCGGGACTGGAACAAGGAGAGACTGCCATGGCATCCGCCGTATCCCTTACTTTTCCCGATGGCTCCAAGCGCGAATATCCGGCCGGCACGACCGGCCGCGAAGTCGCCGAATCGATCTCCAAATCGCTGGCCAAGAAAGCTGTGGCGATTGCGCTTGACGGTGAACTCACCGATCTGAGCGATCCGGTCCGCGAAGGCCGGCTTGAAATCGTCACCCGCACCGATCCGCGTGCGCTGGAGCTGATCCGGCATGACGCGGCCCATGTGATGGCCGAGGCCGTGCAGGAACTGTTTCCCGGCACCCAGGTCACCATCGGCCCGGTGATCGAGAACGGCTTCTATTACGACTTTGCCCGCAATGCGCCGTTCACGCCGGAAGACCTGCCGGTGATCGAGAAAAAGATGAAGGAGATCATCGCCCGCAACAAGCCTTTCACCAAGGAGGTCTGGTCGCGCGATGAGGCCAGGCGCGTGTTTGCGGAAAAGGGCGAGGGCTACAAGGTCGAGCTTATCGAATCGATCAAGTCGGACGAGGATCTGAAAATCTATCGTCAGGGCGACTGGTTCGACATGTGCCGCGGCCCGCATATGGCTTCCACCGGCCAGATCGGCACCGCCTTCAAGCTGATGAAGGTGGCCGGCGCCTATTGGCGTGGCGATTCCAACAACCCGATGCTGACCCGCATCTATGGCACGGCCTGGGCGGACCAGGCTGAACTCGATGCCTATCTGCACATGATCGAGGAAGCCGAGAAACGCGACCACCGCCGGCTCGGCCGCGAAATGGACCTGTTCCATTTCCAGGAAGAGGGCCCGGGCGTCGTCTTCTGGCATTCCAAGGGCTGGCGCATGTTCCAGAACCTGCTTTCCTATATGCGGCGGCGGCTCGACCGCGAATATGAAGAGGTCAACGCACCGCAGATCCTCGACAAGAGCCTGTGGGAAACCTCCGGCCACTGGGGCTGGTACCAGGAAAACATGTTTGCGGTGAAATCCGCCCATGCCTTCACCCATCCCGAAGACGATACCGCCGACAACCGGATCTTTGCGCTCAAGCCGATGAATTGTCCCGGCCATGTGCAGATCTTCAAGCATGGTCTCAAATCCTACCGCGACCTGCCGATCAGGCTGGCGGAATTCGGCAATGTGCATCGCTATGAGCCTTCGGGCGCCCTGCACGGGCTGATGCGGGTGCGCGCCTTCACGCAGGACGACGCGCATATTTTCTGCACCGAGGAACAGCTTGAGGCCGAATGCCTGAAGATCAATGATCTGATGATGTCGGTCTATCGCGATTTCGGCTTCGAGGAAGTGGTGGTCAAGCTCGCCACCCGTCCGGAAAAGCGCGTCGGCACCGATGCGATGTGGGATCACGCCGAGGACATTCTCAAGAAGGTGCTCGAAAAGATGGCCGCCGAATCGGGCGGGCGTATCAAGACCGGCATCAATGAAGGCGAGGGCACGTTTTACGGGCCCAAGTTCGAATACACCTTGCGCGACGCCATCGGCCGAGAATGGCAGTGCGGCACCACCCAGGTGGATTTCAATCTGCCCGAACGCTTCGGCGCCTTCTATATCAGCTCGGATTCGGAAAAGAAGCAGCCGGTGATGGTGCACCGGGCAATCTGCGGTTCGCTGGAACGCTTCCTCGGCATCTTGATCGAAAGCCATGCCGGTCACATGCCGCTGTGGTTTGCGCCGCTGCAGGTTGTCGTGGCCACGATCACCTCGGAAGCCGATGATTACGGTGCTTCCGTGGCGCAGAAACTGCGCGATGCCGGCCTGCAGGTCGACACTGACTTCCGCAACGAGAAGATCAACTACAAGGTCCGCGAACATTCGCTGGCCAAGGTTCCGGTGATCCTCGTCTGCGGCATGCGCGAGGCGGAAGAACAGGCGGTCAACATGCGCCGGCTCGGCAGCCGCGATCAGGTGTCGATGACGCTGGATGAGGCGATTTCGCAGCTGGTGCAGGAGGCAACGCCGCCGGACCTGGTTCGCAAGGAAGCGGAAAAGGCTGCACGCTCAGCCTGACGATCTGCGGCGCGGCGTATTTCCTACGTCGCGCCGTTTTCCATTCGTGCAGTGGTGAAAAAAATCAAGGCACGCCGCAGCGCCCTAGTTGAGCAGCACTTCCACATCGGAATTCTGCCCCGCAACCACGGTGAATTCGCGTTGGAACACCTTGGTCTTGTTGCGGGCAATCGCGGTGTATTCGCCTTCGGCCAGCACGATCGTCGGGAAGGCGCCGACGCTTTCCGACACCACGTCGCCGCCCGAGGTCAGGATCGACCAGGCGGTATCGGCAATTGCCTCTCCACCTTCTTCCGCGACCAGCTTGAGCGTCAATTGCGCGGCGCGGTGCTGGATGATGGCCTCAGTCAGCTTGCCGGCCTCGACACGGATGTCGGAGCGGATCACCGCGTTGACGGCGCCATATTCGGAGACGATATGATAGGTTCCGGCATTGAGCCGGACAATGGTGTCGGGCTTGACGTCCTCGACCACAAGCTGCTGTTCGCCGTCGATGCTCTCATCGGCCTTGTAGATATTGAAGCGCAACTGGCTCACCGGAATGCGGGCATCGATGCCGGAGACGGCATTGAGCACCAGCCCGCCTGCCTCAAGCACCATGCGCTGGGTTTCCAGCGGGCCGTCTCTCGGCACCGTCAGCTTCTTGGTCACGCCGGCGCGGCCGAATGCGACATGGATGAAATAGTCTCCGGGTTCGAATTCGAACTGCGCCGAGCCTCCCTCGGCCGAAGCCAGCAGCGGCAATTTGCCGTCAGGTCCCGGAATCGGATGAAAGATCCGCCAGGTCAGGCCGTATTTGAGCGGTGCCCCGGCTTCGGTCAGTGCTGCTTCGACCCGGACGGTGCGGCCGTTGACTGCGCCGGCGCCTGCCGCATCGGCCGGTGCATACTGGCTCAGGCCCGGCATGTTGATCTTCGGCTGGGCGCCGTCGCCAAACGCTTCCTGCGCCTGGGCGGGCCCCGACGCATGTGCGATTGCAAGCAAGGCAAGGAGGGATGGTGACAGTCTGTTCATACGGTCCGGTCCGGTTGACTTCCGGGATGCGAGTGGGCCACTTGGACCCCAACGCCATGGCAAATTCATGGCCAAACCCTGTTTAACCTGAATGCACGAGGAAGACATGCCGGTCAATGCCGCCCTGAAGACCTATCTCGAAACCCGCCGGTCGATTCCGGCGTTCCAGATGAGCGAGCCGGGTCCGTCGCGTCCCGAGATCGAGGAGATGCTCAGGCTTGCCAGCCGGGTTCCCGATCACGGCAAGCTGGCGCCCTGGCGCTTCATTGTCTATGCCGGCGCCGAACGTGAGCGGATATCGCAGGAGCTGGCCAAGGTTGCGATGGCTAACAAGCCGGACATGGATGACGAGATGATCGCGGTCGAGCATTCCCGGCTGACCCGCGCCCCGGTGGTGATCGCGGTGATTTCGCGCGCAGCCCCGCATGTCAAAATCCCCGAATGGGAACAGGTGCTCAGCGCCGGCGCCGTCTGCCTCAATCTGCTGATGGCGGCCAATGCGCTGGGCTATGCGGCCAACTGGCTGTCGGAATGGTTCGCCTTTGACGAGAGCGTGCATCCGCTGCTCGGGGTTGCTGCCGGCGAACGGGTGGCCGGTTTCATCCATATCGGCACGCCGAAAATGCATCCCGGCGAACGCCCCCGGCCGGATCTGGCCGACATTGTCACTTTTGCAGGGGAGTGAACCCGTTGTTCTACACGACACAGGACAATCAGCACGGGCTGCCGCATGACCCGTTCAAGGCGATCGTCAGCCCGCGCCCGATAGGATGGATCGGCAGCAGGGGCAGCGACGGCTCGGTCAATCTGGCGCCGTATTCCTATTTCAACGCCATTTCCGATCGTCCGAAAATGGTGATGTTTTCTTCCTCCGGGCGCAAGGACACCTTGCGCAATGTCGAGGAAACCGGGGTCTTCACCGCAAGCATGGTCAGCCGCAACCTGGCTGAAAAGATGAACCTGTCCTCCGCCGACGCCCCCTATGGCGAAAGCGAATTTGCATTCGCCGCCCTGGCAATGGCCGAGGGACGGATGGTCAATGCGCCTTATGTGGCCGAATCCTATGCGGCGCTGGAATGCCAGGTCACGGAGATCTTTGAAGCCAAGGGACTCGGCGGCGTGGCCAGCGGCAATTTCGTCGTCATCGGCCAGGTGATGGGCATCCATATCGACGAAGCGGCGCTGGTCGACGGCATGCTCGACATGTCGATCGCCGCCCCTGTCGGCCGGCTGGGCTATATGGATTATGCCGATGCATCCCGGACATTCACGATGAAGCGTCCGGCCTGGAGCAAGGCCTGAACCTAACCGGAGCCGGGCAGGGCGTCGGGATCGAGCCCGGCGCGGCGCGCCACCCGCTCGGCCTGGCGCACATGCGGCCTGTCGATCATCTTGCCGTCCAGTGAGAGGACTCCGGCATCCGGCCCCGCGGCAGAAAACAGGGTCAGGATGCGGACAGCGCGGTCGACATCCTCGGGTGCCGGCGTGAAGGCGGCATTGATGACGCTGACCTGATCCGGATGGATTGCCATCTTGCCGGAAAACCCGTCGCGCACCGCCGCCCGGCATTCGTCATCAAGGCCTTCCATGTCGCGGAAATCCGTAAACACGGTGTCGATCGCATCCACCCCGGCATTGGCCGCGGCCAGAATGGTCATGCTGCGGGCCAGACGGAAGACATCGGTGTAGTGGCCGTTCTCGTTCCGGTTGGAGGAGGCGCCGATATCGGCGGCCAGATCCTCCGCCCCCCAGGCGAGCGCCGACAGGCGTCCGGATTTGCCGGAAAAGGACCCGGCCGCGAGCAGGCCGGCCGCGGTTTCGGTCATCAGGGCGTGAATTCTCGTATGTCCGGCCGGCAGATCAGCATCTGCTTCCTCGACACCGATGCGGGCGTCGAGTTCCTGAATTTCGGCGCCGGAACCGGCCTTGGGCAGCAGGATTGCATCCGGCGCGCCGGTCATGACTGCGGCCAGATCGTCACCGGTCAGGCCGGTGTCGAGCGCATTGATCCGAACGATCAGTTTCGGCGCACCCGCGCCCCTGGGGGCCTCGGCCAGAAATCGCGCCACGATCTGCCGGGCCTCGGGCTTTTTCGGCAAGGCCACCGAATCCTCGAGATCAAGAATCAGCGCATCGGCGCCGCATGCGCTGGCCTTGCGCATCTTGCGGTCCGAATCGCCGGGCACGAACAGCATCGAGCGCATCATGGTGTGGGCCTCTTGCGCATCATCGCCTGGCGGACGCAACGGGCAACCAGCTTGTCATGCTGGTTGAAGGCCTGGTGCTCCATCTCGACAATACCGCGATCAGGTTTGGATCTTGATTCGCGAACGGAGACGATCCGTGTCTCCACCCGCACGGTGTCGCCATGAAACAAAGGATTGGGAAATGTCACATCGGTCATGCCGAGATTGGCGATGGTGGTGCCGATTGTGGTGTCGTTGACGGAAATGCCGATCATCAGTCCCAGCGTGAACAGCGAATTGACCAGCGGTTGTCCGAATTCGGTGGTCTTGCAGAACTCGTAGTCGATATGCAGCGGCTGCGGATTGAGCGTCATGTTGGAAAACAACATGTTGTCCATCTCGGTGACGGTGCGCCTGAGGCTGTGGCTGATCACCACTCCGGGTTCGAATTCCTCGAGATACATGCCGTGCATTTGGTCCTCCCCACGCAGTCAGGCTGCATAGATGCCGTGTTCGCCGCTGCGACGCAAGACCGCCGCACCGGGCTCGAAGACGTTAACAAGCATGGTGAACCGAACGTAAACCTTTTTGCCCTAGCTTCTCCTCATTGGTATCGAGTGGGGTCTGCGTACAGATGATTGTAAAGTCCTTTTTGAAGTGGTCGGAAACGGCGAACACAAGCGAACGGTGTCGCGCCACATCGGCTTTGACCCGCGCTTATGCGCAGGGTGCTATGGATTTATCCGAACGCCAGGCTGCCGAAGCGGCGCTGTCGCTGTTGCTGGAAGACCCTTCTCCAAAAGTCCGACTCGCACTTGCCGAGGGCCTGGCCGGTGTCGATCATGCGCCGCGCGGCGTTATTCTGGCGCTGGCTGGCGACCAGATCGAGGTTGCAGGCCGAATCATCGCCCTGTCGCCGGTGCTGGCTGACAATGACCTGATCGAAATCGTCGCCAGTGGCCGCTCCTCACTGCAACAATTCGTCGCCTTCCGGCGATCCCTGTCGGTGTCCGTCGCTGCGGCCCTGGCCGAGGTTGGCGAGACCGAGGCCGTTGCCGACATGCTCGACAATCCGCATGTGTCGATTGCCCGCATATCGCTGCGCCGCATTGCCGAGCGCTTTGGCGACGAAGCCGAAATTCGCGGACGTCTGTTTGATCGTGCCGATCTGCCCTGCGATGTTCGCCAGGCTCTGGTGGAACGGCTCGGCATCGCGCTGGCCGGTTCGGCGTTCGTCCGCTCAGCCATTGGCGGCAGCCGTGGCCGGAAAATCACCGAAGAAGCCTGCATCAGCGCCACGCTGCGGCTTGCCGAAACCGTCATCTCCGACGAAATCCCGGCACTGGTTGAACATTTGCGGATGTCAGGCCGGCTGACCCCGGCTTTTCTGATCCATGCGCTGTGCACCGGCAATGTCGATTTCTTCGCCGCAGCCGTGGTTTCGCTGTCGGGAATGAATGATGGCCGGGTGCGCGGCATATTAATTGACGGGCGCGAGGCGTCGATGCGGGCGCTTTACCGATCAATCGGACTGGCAGGCGACCTGGCGCCGGTGTTTGTCACCGCAACGCTGATCTGGCGTGCCGCATCGAAAAACCAGTCGAGCATCGACACCGGCCGGGTGACGTCGGAACTGATGCAGCGCCACGCAGCCGATGCCGCCCGCAATCCGGCCGTGGCCGAGCTGTTGCGCCTGGTTGAAACCCTGCAGATGAACTGGCGCCGCCAGGCCTCGCGCGATTACGCCCATGCCCTGGCAGCCGAGGCAGCCTGATCAGGTCAAGCTATCGTGACGTGCAGCTCCAGGCCAGCGTGCGGCAACCATTGGTGTGTTTGGAGCAGTTTTGTTTCGCTGCCCGTTCCGCCTGCTGCCGGTTTCCGGCCCAGGCACTGCCCCAGCCATTCGCTCCGGTGGCGACCGCGCCACAGGCATTCCTGAACCAGATGGCGACCTTGCAGCCGCGGCTCCGCGTCCGGCATTCCGTCATGGCCCGGTTTTCCGCGTCGCGACGTGAGCTGTAGTCATAGGACGTACCGTAGGCGCCGCTGGATTGCGAAAAGGCAATGGCGCCGAAATTGTCGGCATGGGAGGCAGCGGACGTCATGAAAATGACGGCGGAAACGATCATAAGGCGTTTGGTGACGCTGGCGGCTTGCTGTCTCATGTGACCTGCTTTCGGTTGCGCTCCCTGTCTGACGTTCAAAAAACCGCACACGGACACAGTGGAGCAATCAGAGGCAGCACCCGTGACGCTGACAACCTGACACACTTGTTGCAAAATCATAGCCCTATGAATGCCTTGTCCGAACAATCAGCCGCAACGCGACCGCTGCTCAGATATCCAGATTGTCGGCAAATGCCGCGTGTTCCTGGATGAAGCGGAAGCGGGCATCCGCCTTGGTTCCCATCAGATTGTCGACCGCTTCCTGTGTGGATTCGGGATCGCTGGAATCAATTGCCACCTTTAGCAGGGTCCGCTTGGAGGGATCCATGGTGGTCTCCTTGAGCTGCGAGGCCATCATTTCGCCAAGTCCCTTGAACCGGTTGATCTCCACCTTGCCGCGGCCGGTAAACTCGGTTTCCAGCAATTCGACGCGGTGGGCGTCATCGCGGGCATAGAGTGACTTTGCGCCCTGGGTCAGCTTGTAGAGTGGCGGCACCGCCAAATAGAGATGGCCATTGCGGATCAGCTCCGGCATCTCCTGGTAGAAGAAGGTGATCAGCAGCGAGGCAATATGCGCGCCGTCGACATCGGCATCGGTCATGATGATGATGCGTTCGTAGCGCAGGTCCTCGTCGCGATATTTTGACCGGGTTCCGCTTCCCAGCGCCTGCACCAGATCGGCGATCTGCTGGTTGGCGCCCAGTTTCTCGCGGCCCGCGCTGGCGACATTGAGAATCTTGCCGCGCAGCGGCAGGATCGCCTGGTTGGTCCGGTTGCGCGCCTGCTTGGCCGAGCCGCCGGCGGAATCACCCTCGACGATGAACAGCTCGGCGCCCGCCGCCGTGGTCTGGCTGCAATCGGACAATTTGCCCGGAAGCCGCAGCTTGCGCACGGCCGTCTTGCGGTTGACTTCCTTCTCCTTGCGCCGCCGCACCCGCTCGTCCGCGCGGTCAATCACCCATTCGAGCAATTTGTCGGCCTCGGCGGGCGAATCGGCGAGGAAATGGTCAAAGGGGTCGCGCAGCGCGTTCTCGACGATCCGCTGGGCTTCGGCGGAGGCGAGCTTGTCCTTGGTCTGGCCGACGAATTCCGGCTCGCGGACAAACACCGACAGCATGCCGATCGAGGAGATCATCACGTCGTCTGTGGTGATGGCCGATGCGCGCTTGTTGCCGGTCAGCTCGGCATAGGCCTTGAGGCCCTTGGTCAGGGCAATCCTGAGCCCGGCCTCGTGGGTGCCGCCGTCCGGGGTAGGGATGGTGTTGCAGTAGGAGCTGATCGAGGAATCGCCGCCATACCAGGTCACCGCCCATTCCAGCGATCCGTGACCGCCAGTCCGCTCGGTCTTGCCGGCAAAGATGTCGCGGGTAACCCGGTAGTCCTTGCCCAGCGACGCCTCGAGATAGTCCTTCAGGCCGCCGGGGAAATGAAACACCGCCTTGTCGGGCGTCTCGGTTCCCTCGACCAGCGACGGCGCACAGGACCAGCGGATCTCGACACCGCCGAACAGATAGGCCTTCGAGCGCGCCATGCGGCACAGCCGGCCCGGATCGAACCGCGCGCCGGCGCCGAAAATATCGGGATCGGGATGAAACCGGACCTTGGTGCCGCGCCGGTTGTGGATGTCGCCCAGATCCTCGAGCCCGCCCTGCGGGATGCCGCGCGAAAAACGCTGGCGGTAGAGCTTCTTGTTGCGGGCGATCTCGACCACCAGATCATCCGACAGCGCATTGACCACCGAGACCCCGACGCCGTGCAGGCCGCCGGAGGTTTCATAGACCTTGCTGTCGAACTTGCCGCCAGCATGGAGCACGGTCAGGATGACTTCGAGCGTCGACTTGCCGGGAAATTTCGGATGGTTTTCGACCGGAATGCCGCGGCCATTGTCGGTGACCGACAGATAGCCGTCGGCATCGAGCTCGACCTCGATGAATGTGGCATGGCCGGCCACGGCTTCGTCCATCGAGTTGTCGATGACTTCGGCAAACAGGTGGTGCAGGGCGCGCTCGTCGGTGCCGCCGATATACATGCCGGGCCTGCGCCGCACCGGCTCCAGACCTTCAAGCACCTCGATTGTCGAGGCGTCATAGTCATCGCCGCTGGCTGGCGCGCCCTTGCCGGAAGCCGGCGCACGCGCCGGTTTGGCGGCGGCTGCAGCAGCCTGTCTGGGTGGCGCGTTTTCCGCTTTTGGCGCCGGTCCTGCAACGGGTGAGGCCATTGTCGAAAAAAGATCGTTGGAATCGTCCATATTGCCGTGATGCCTGATGTAAATTGGGGAAACGAATCACCCGGAGTGTGCCAGAATCCGTCCGTTCAAGCGACTGTGTATCATTTGGTTTGCGGCTTTGCGCGGCCTTCATCCCCGGCTCAGTGCGTTTGTTCTCGCCGGGGCGGTGCTGATCTGTGCAATCTCACCGGCCATTTCTCTCGAGCTCCGCGGTCACAAGGACAAGCTCTTCGCCTATCCCGGCATCCTGTCGATCTCGAAGGACGGCGCCTTCATGGTGGTCGACTATGACAAGCAGCGCGATATCCACAGCCGCGATGTCGAACCGGAACGGCGGGTCCGCTCGAATTACGTCTCCGCCGGGGTCAAGCGGCAGACCCGGCCGGCCTTGCATGCCGTCGGGGGCAGGGAGATCGAGACCGGGGTGACGGGTGATTATTCCAAGGCGCGGTTTGCGGTGATCTTTGTCCATGGCCGTGGCGGCGACCAGCGGCTCGGCATGAACGACTATACCTTCGGCGGCAATTTCAACCGGCTCAAGAACCTGATGGTGCTCAATGGCGGCGCCTATATGACGCCGACGGTGAAGAGCTTCGACGCGCAGGGGGCAAGCGACGTCAAGGCGATCATCATGGCCGGCAAGGCGCCGGTGGTGCTGGCCTGCGCCTCGATGGGGGCGTTCATCTGCTCAAGCCTCGCCAATGATCCGGCCGTGGTGGACAGGCTTGCCGGCATGGCCCTGCTGGGCGGCGCCCCCGACATGGCGTTTGCCGGAAGCCGGGCCGTCAAATCCGGATTGCCGATCGTCTTCACCCATGGCAGTCTCGATACGGTCTATGACTGGGAAGACCAGAAGGCGGTGTTTGATGCCGTGCGCAAGACCGCAGCGGACTATCCGGCGCGGTTCGTGCTGTTTGAGACCGGCTCTCACGGCACCCCGATGCGGATGACCGACTGGAAACAGTCGCTCGAGTTCCTGCTGAGCCGCTGATGGGTGCGGTCGGCAGGTGCCGATCCCGTGCCGAAACGGGAATAGTTGCAATTTAATAAAAAATTGACTGCGTGAATGAACCGGTTGTTTGGGAAATAAGACTAGAAAAGGTCCGATCCCAATACGGAGCCGGACATGAAATACATCGTCTTCATTCTCTTCACCGTGGCAACCAATGCTGCGGCGCAGTTGATGCTCAAGCAAGGCATGCTGTCACTCGGCCCTGTCAGCTTCACCGCAGACACGATGATTGCGCGGATCTTCCAGATCTTGTTCAACCCCTGGGTTTTTGCCGGATTGGCGACTTTCGTCATTTCCATGGCCTCGCATCTTTACGTGCTGTCCAAGGTCGAACTTTCCTTTGCCTATCCCTTCCTGAGCCTGGCCTATGTGGCCGTGGCGATATTCGCCTATGTGCTGTTCAAGGAAGACCTCAACAGCTGGCGCATCGCCGGCATCGCCTTCATCTGCATCGGCACCGTCCTGATCGCCCAGTCGGGCCGCGACGGCCACGCGGTCGACGCGCAGGACACAGCCCAGTCCACCCAGATAAATGTAGCAGCAAGAGAGATTTCGGGATGAAACACGTCATTTTTGGAGGCGACGGTTTTGTCGGTCGCCATCTCGCCCAGACCCTGCTCGCCCAAGGCGAGGACGTGGTGGTCGCAGATATCGTCAACGACAACCGCTCCTTCTACCAGGACGCGACGCTCGTCACCTGCGATGTCACCGATCCGGACGCGGTGGCCCGGGTTCCGATTGCGGCCGATGACATGGTCTACAACCTGTCGGCCAAGATGCTCTCGCCGCTGCAGGTGCGCGCCAAGCGTCATGATTTCTTCTACCCGGTCAATTATGACGGCACCCGGCACATCATCGAAGCCATGGACAAGGCCGGCGCCAGCAAGCTGGTGCATTTCACCACCGACATGATCTACGGTCACACGATGACGTTCCCGATGACCGAGGACCATCCGGTGGCGCCATTGGGCGAGTATGGCCAGTCCAAGCTCGACACCGAGGTTCTGGCCGCTGACTGGCGCGCCCGCGGCATGTCGATCTCGCTGTTCCGGCCACGCCTGATCATCGGACCGGGCCGGCTTGGCATCCTGGAAAAGCTGTTCAAGCTGATCGATGCCAACCTGCCGGTGCCGATGATCGGCTCGGGCAGGAATCCCTACCAGTTCATCTCGGTATTCGATTGCGCCGAGGCTGCCCGTCTGGCCTGGAAGGCCGGTGTGCCGAACGAGGCCTATAATCTCGGCTCGATCAACCCGCCGCCGGTGCGCAAGCTGCTCGGCGATCTGGTCAAGCACGCCGGGTCGAAGTCCTTCCTGATCCCGACGCCGGGCTGGGCGGTCAAGCGCACGCTCGACCTGTTCGACCTGATCAACATGCCAATCATGGATCCGGAACAATATCTGATCGCCGACGAGAACTGCGTGCTCGACGTTTCCAAGGGCGAGCGCCAACTCGGCTGGGTGCCGCAATATCGCGACGAGGACATGCTGATCGCCGCTTATGACGAATATCGCGCCAAAAAGTGCGGGGCGGATCACCTGCCACCGCACAGGTCGCACCGGCCGAATAAACCGTTCCAGGGGAGCCAGAACCATGCTTGATACACCGACACGCGTTACAGTGGAAGCACCGCCCATGACCACCACCGCACCAGAATCGGGCCCGACCGCGCGTCCGGATCTGCTCAGCGTTGCCGACGCCAAGGCGATGTCGCTGGCCGAGATGACCAATCTGTTCAAGGACCACATCAATCCCGGACAGCTGCATTTCATGAAGCTTCTGGGCTTCCACAAGGTCAAGATCGAGAGTGCCTCGGGCATGTATTACACCGATCAGAACGGCCGCAAGATCCTGGATTTCTTCGGCGGTTTCGGATCGCTGGCATTCGGCCACAACCACCCGCGCATCCTTGCTGCCCGAAAGGCCTTTCAGGATGAGGATCGGCATGAAATCGCCATCGCCTTCATGAGCCAGTATGCCTCGGCTCTGGCCAAGAACCTGGCGGCGATCGCGCCGGGCGATCTCGACATGGTGTTCCTCGGCTCGTCCGGCTCGGAAGCCATGGAAGCGGCGATCAAGGTGGCCGAACGCGCCGCCGGGCCGAAGCGTCCCAAGATCGTCTATGCCGAGAACTCTTTCCACGGCAAGACCAAGGGCGTGCTCTCGCTCACCGACTCGGAACTCTATCGGGGCGAGTTCCAGCTCACCGGCAACACCATCAAGGTGCCGTTCGGCGACATCGAGGCGATCCGCCTGGCATTTGAATCCGATCCCGAAATCGGCGTCATCGTGCTCGAGACCATCCAGGGCGGCGGCGGTATCATCGAGGCGCCGGTCGAGTTCTGGCAGGAGCTGCGGCTGCTGTGCGACGAGCATGGCGTGTTGTGGGTCGCTGACGAGGTGCAGTGCGGCATGGGCCGCTCGGGCTGCTTCTTTGCTTTCGAACACACCGGCGTGCAGCCGGATGTGACGGCGCTGGCCAAGTCGCTCGGCGCCGGCAAGACCGCGATGGCGGCGATGATTGCGTCGCGCAAGGTCTATATGAAGGCCTATGGTACGCCGAAAACCGCGATGATCCACGCCCAGGCCACCTTCGGCGGCATTGGCGAGGCCTGTGTCACCGCCATCGAGGGCCTCAATGTCATGTATGACGAGGATCTGCTCGGCAATACCGAGGAGGTCGGGGGCTATCTGATCCGACGGCTCAACGAGCTCAAGGAGAAATACCCGCAGATCATCAAGGATGTGCGCGGCCGCGGCTTCATGGTCGGTCTCGAATTCCAGGATTTCAGCCAGACGCTTCCGGCCCTGCTGCGGCCGATGGTCGGGCTGCTGGACGACAAGCTGAAAGGCTCGCTGTCGGGCTTCGTCGGCGCCGAATTGCTGCGCGATCACGATGTGCTGGTGGCGTTCACCGAATACAATCGCAATGTCATCCGGCTCGAGCCGCCGCTGATCTGCGGCCGCGAACATGTCGATGCCTTCATCACCGCACTCGACGCAGTGCTCGGCCGCGGCATCGTCCGCATCGTCCGCGATTTCATCGGCAGCCAGACCAAGAAATAGGTTTTTTGCCGGCCCACGGGCCTGTCGCCGGATATCTGACGGGGTGGATCGCTGATCCGCCCCGTTTTCATGTGGATCCGGGATCATGGGCGGGCTGGTCGACACCGGCCATCTTCAAACACGATCTGAGATCCTGATCCCATCCAATTGAATACAAAAGAAAAACCGGCGAAACCAATCAGGTTACGCCGGTTTTCTTGTGCCGACACTGGACCGCCTGGGCGGCCCGGCCATGATCACTTAGGACGAGTAGTACATGTCGAATTCGACAGGATGCGGTGTCATTTCATAGCGCATCACTTCGATCATCTTCAGCTCGATGAAGGAGTCGATCTGATCGTCGTCGAAGACGCCGCCGGCAGTGAGGAACTTGCGATCCTTGTCGAGGCTTTCGAGCGCTTCGCGCAGCGAGCCGCAGACGGTCGGGATCTTCTTGAGTTCCTTGGCAGGAAGGTCATAGAGGTCCTTGTCCATGGCCTTGCCGGGATGGATCTTGTTCTTGATGCCGTCGATGCCGGCCATCAGCATCGCTGCGAAGCAGAGATACGGATTGGCTGTCGGATCGCTGAAGCGGACTTCAACGCGCTTGGACTTCGGCGACGAGCCGAATGGAATGCGGCAGGAGGCCGAACGGTTGCGGGCCGAGTAGGCCAGCAGCACAGGCGCTTCGTAGCCCGGGACCAGACGCTTGTAGGAGTTGGTCGACGGGTTGGAGAAGGCGTTGATGGCCTTGGCGTGCTTGATGATGCCGCCGATGTAGTAGAGGCAGTTTTCCGACAGACCGGCATATTCGTCGCCGGCGAAGGTCGGCTTGCCGCCCTTCCAGATCGACTGGTGCACATGCATGCCCGAGCCGTTGTCCCCGAAGACCGGCTTCGGCATGAAGGTCGCGGTCTTGCCATAGGCATGGGCAACCTGGTGGACGCCGTATTTGTAGATCTGGGTCTTGTCGGCCATGCGGGTCAGCGTGTCGAAGACCATGCACAATTCGTGCTGGGCCGAGGCCACTTCGTGGTGATGCTTTTCGACAACCAGGCCCATCTCGGCCAGAACCGTCAGCATTTCGGAACGCATGTCCTGGCAGCTGTCGATCGGAGGCAGCGGGAAGTAGCCGCCCTTGGTGCGCGGGCGGTGGCCCATATTGCCGGTCTCGTAATCGGTATCGTCGTTGGACGGCAGTTCGGTCGAGTCGAGCTTGAAACCGGTGTTGTAGGGATCAGCCTTGTACTTGACGTCGTCGAAGACGAAGAATTCGGGCTCGGGGCCGATATAGACGGTGTCGCCGAGGCCGGAGGCCTGCAGATAGGCTTCGGCCTTCTTGGCGGTGGTGCGCGGGTCGCGGCTGTAGGCTTCACCGGTGATCGGGTCGAGAACGTCGCAGAACACGGCCATGGTCGACTGGGCGAAGAACGGGTCCATATGGGCGGTGCCGCAATCTGGCATCAGCACCATGTCGGATTCGTTGATGGCCTTCCAACCGGCAATCGAGGAGCCGTCGAACATGACGCCATCGGCGAACATGTCTTCGTCAACACAGGAGACGTCCATTGTCACATGCTGCATCTTGCCCTTCGGGTCGGTAAAGCGCAGGTCGACAAACTTGACGTCGTTATCCTTGATTTGCTTGAGGAGTTCTGTGGCAGTCGTCATGTGCGATATTCCCTGTTAAATAAAGACGATGGGTGCGCGGCGGTCCGCCGAACACAGTGGTCAGATGGCGTCATTGCCTGTTTCACCGGTACGAATGCGGATGACTTCCTCGACGTTGGAAACGAAGATCTTGCCATCGCCGATACGGCCGGTCTGGGCCGCATTGCGGATTGCGTCGATTGCTGCTTCTGCGGTCTCGTCCGCCAGCACGATCTCGACTTTGACCTTGGGCAGAAAATCAACAACATACTCCGCTCCGCGATAGAGCTCGGTATGGCCCTTCTGGCGGCCGAACCCCTTGGCTTCGGTGACGGTGATGCCCTGGAGACCAACTTCTTGAAGAGCTTCCTTCACTTCATCAAGCTTGAACGGCTTGATGATCGCTTCGATCTTTTTCATGAAAACCAATTCTCCGCTCTGTCCTGTGAAAGCAGGCATCAAGGCAAACGCCAGAAACCCACTCGCCGATATCAAAGCACACACCGTGCCACTTTATTCGAAAATTGTCGCTTCAGACCAAAATAATTGCCACGCGGGCGGGAAAGCGGAGAAAATCCGAGGGAAAATCAGCGCCGGAGCGTCTTTCCGCCAGTTTTGAAGCCATTTCCTTCCCTTGCAAAAACCGGCCAATCCCGGTGATGATTTTTTGTGCGCCAGCACGTGCTCGATAAATAGGCATCTTGCACAATTGCGAGGCATTGACTTGCATCCACTGCGGATGAACCGCGCGCTGCGCCGCGATCTTGACCGCCATCGAGGCCCGTGCCACGAACAGGGCATGGCTATCAACGAGACCTTGCTGGTGACCCCGGCCGCCATGACCCGCATCGACAGGGCAGCCGTCGACAGCGGGCTGGACGGCTTTGCGCTGATGCAGTCCGCCGGGGCGCATGTGGCGGCGGTGGCGGTGTCGCAGTTTCCCGAAATGCGGCGTGCCGTGGTGATGTGCGGACCGGGCAACAATGGCGGCGACGGCCATGTGGCCGCCCGGCTGCTCGGCCAATCCGGCGTCCATGTGGTCCGCTACGGCCGTCAGCCCGGACCCGGCGGCGATGCCGCGCGGGCCTTTGATATCTGTCCGGGACCGCTTCACCCGCTGGCTGACTGGCAGCCGCAGGCCGGTGACGTGATCATCGATGCGCTGTTCGGCGCCGGGCTCGACCGGCCGGTCAGCCAGGAGATTGCAGGCGTGATCGAGCGGGCCGAAGAATCCGGCACGCCGGTGATTGCCGTCGATCTGCCATCCGGGCTGTCAGGCCGCACCGGCGTGCCGACCGGCGCCTGTTTCACGGCGCGCCACACCGTCACCTTCGCCGCGCTCAAGCCCGGCCATCTGCTGATGCCGGGCAGGGCGCTGTGCGGCCAGACCCATCTGTGCGACATCGGCATGCCCGCGCGGCTGATCTGCAGCGACGATCCCGTCTGGCGCAATCATCCCGGGCTCTACCGTGAGGCGCTGCCCGCTGCATCATCGGCCCAGCACAAATACAGCCGCGGGCATCTGGTGGTGTTTTCCGGCCCGCTGATCTCCGGAGGCGCTGCACGGCTGTCGGCAATGGCCGGGCTCAGGTCGGGTGCCGGACTGGTCACCCTTGCAACCCCGCCAATTGCGGTGCTGCTGCAGGCCACGCATCTGACCGCGATCATGCAACGGGCGATCAAGGATGATGCCGACCTGACGGACTGGCTCAATGACAAGCGGATTTCGAGCTTCGTCATCGGCCCCGGCTTTGGCGATCTCGGCAAGGCGCGCAGCTTCATCCGGCTGCTGGCCGATACCGGGTGCCCGGTGGTGCTGGACGCGGACGCGATCACGGCCTTCGCCTCTTGCAGTGAGAAATTATCTAATTTATTCAATGACAAGCTGCGTCTTGTTCTGACACCGCATGAGGGCGAGTTCCGGCGCCTGTTTCCCGACCTTGCGGATGACGAAACCCTGTCGAAAATCGACCGCGCCCGCATGGCGGCTAAACAGCTCAATGCCGTGATTGTCTACAAGGGCGCCGACACGGTGATTGCCGCACCCGACGGGCGCTGTGCCGTCAATGCCGATGCGCCGCCCTGGCTGGCCACGGCCGGGTCCGGCGATGTGCTCGGCGGTCTGATCGGCGGATTGCTGGCCCAGGGCATGCCGCCCTTCGAGGCGGCCTGTGCCGGCGTGGCGCAGCATGGCGAGGCCGGGACGCGGGCGGGCGCCAACATGACCGCTGAGGACCTGGTGATGGAAATCGGCAAGCCGGCCTGAACTTCATGTAACACTTTAAGCAGTCGCCTGGGCGCGCAGATAGGTCTTGGGCGGCGCACCCATCACCCGGCAGAACATGGTGGTGAAAGCCGGCACGCTGTCATAGCCCAGGTCCAGCGCCACCGCGGTTACCGTTTCGCCGGCGGCGAGCCGCGGCAGGGCCGCCATCAGGCAGGCCTGCTGCCGCCAGGCGGTCAGGCTCAATCCGGTCTCGCTGCGAAACAGCCGGGTGAAACTGCGCCGGCTCATGCCCGCCGCATCGGCCCAGTGATCGATCTTGAGATGCGCGGTCGGCTGCACCAGGAATTCGCGGCACAATTGCGCCAGCCGCCGCTGCGACGGAAACGGCAGGCCCAGCGGGCGTTGAGGAAGGTGCAGGATTTCATGCAACAGGGCGCCCAGAATATAGCCGGCACGCGGGGTGGCCGCCTCGGGGCGCAGCCGGACAGCTTCGGCGATCAGGCTGCGCATTAAAGGGGTGAGGCCGGTGACATGCAGATGCGCCGGCAGACCGGAAATGGCGTCGGGCAGCACATAGACCGAGTGCATGTCGACGCGGCCGATGGTGTCGACCGCATGGCGCACGCCGGCGGGAATCCACAGGGCGTGACCGGGCGGCACCATCCAGCGGCCGGCCCGGGTGGTGACGGTGACGACGCCGACACTGGGATGCAGCAATTGCGCCCGGCCATGCTCGTGTTCGGCCACATGCTCGTCATCATCATAGAAATGCGAATAGGCCACAGCCGGCTCGACCGCTGCCTCGACCGCGGCCAGCCGCAGCGCGCGGTGATCCGCGGTTTCAACCGGACGCTCGGCGCCGGTCCTGTCAATCGGGTCGAAGGTCATCGCACTGGCCCATTCTCGTAAGACAAAGACCACAGCACGAAAGCGGGACGCTTTCAAGCGGTGTATCACTGGCTCTGCCGGCCTGAGCGCGAGGCTCGCAACAGTCCGGCGGGAGGACACAGAGATGGATGGAATGCCCAAACCGGCCGCTACGGCCCAGACTCCTGCGGATCTCAACGCGGCACCCGTCGCGCCTGTAACAACGCCTGCTGCAACAACGGCAACCTTCTCCATCGTCGTGGCGCTCAGTGTCTGTCACTTTCTCAATGACACGATGCAATCGGTGCTGGCCGCGATCTACCCCATCCTCAAGGCCAATTACGCGCTGAGCTTCGCCCAGATCGGCCTGCTGACCTTTGCCTTCCAGGTCACCGCGTCGCTGCTGCAGCCGGCTATCGGCGCATTCACCGACAAGCGCCCGCTCGGCTACGCGCTGCCGGTGGGCATGGGCTTTTCGCTGCTCGGCCTGCTGCTGTTGTCGTCAGCCGGATTCTACGCCCTGTTGCTGGCGGCGGCCGCCCTGGTCGGTTTCGGCTCGGCGGTGTTCCATCCCGAATCCTCGCGGATAGCCCGGCTGGCCTCGGGCGGACGCCACGGCACGGCGCAATCGGTGTTTCAGGTCGGCGGCAATATCGGCACCGCCAGCGGACCGCTGCTGGCCGCCTTCATCATCGTGCCCAACGGTCAGGCCTCGGTTGCCTGGTTCGGCCTTGCCGCATTGGGCGCCATGGTGATCCTGACCTGGGTCAGCCGCTGGTATGGCGCCTTTCGCCGCGCCGCGGCGGGGCGTCCCGCGGCATCCAGAACCTTGCTGCACAGCCGCAGGCGGGTGGTCGCAGCCCTGGTGGTGCTGGCGCTGCTGGTGTTCACCAAGAACATCTATGTTGCCAGTTTCTCCAGCTTCTACACCTTCTACACGATCGAACGCTTCGACGTGTCCGTGCAGGACGCGCAATTGCTGCTGTTTCTGTTTCTGGGCGCCATGGCCGCCGGCACGCTGATCGGCGGGCCGATCGGCGACCGGATCGGGGCGAGGGCGGTGATCTGGGTGTCGATCCTTGGCATTCTGCCGTTCACGCTGATGCTGCCGCATGCCGATCTGTTCTGGACGTCAGTGCTGACCGTGATCATCGGCGTGGTGCTGGCCTCGGCCTTCCCGGCCATCGTGGTGTTTGCGCAGGAGCTGGTGCCGGGCCGGGTCGGACTGATTGCCGGCGTGTTCTTCGGCTTCGCCTTCGGCATGGGCGGCATTTCAGCCGCCGTGCTGGGGCAGGTGGCCGACATCAAGGGCATCATCTATGTCTACCAGATCTGCGCCTTCCTGCCGTTTCTCGGACTGCTGACCGTGTTTCTGCCCAAGGACACGCGGGCCTGACAAACAGGCCGACCGGAATGCAAGGATTGCTGCCATCCGGCCGGCCAGTGCCGCGAAACGTCACAGTCTGCCCGCGGACGTGATGATCACGTGCCGATCTTGATCTTGCGTTCGCCGTTGTCCTGCCCGGGCTTCTTGGGCATGGTCACCTTGAGAACACCTTTTTCAAAACTGGCATCGATCGCCTCCTGGTCGACCCGGTCGGGAAGCGGAAACGAACGGTAGAACGAGCCGTAATTGCGCTCGATGACGACGCTGTGGTCCTGCTTGGACTCGTGCGACACCGTCTTTTCGCCCTTCAGCGTCAGCACGCCGTCGGAAACGGTGAGGTCGACCTCGTCCTCCGACATGCCGGGAAGTTCCGCCGTCAGGGTGATGGCCTTGTCGTTCTCGGTGATGTCGATGGCCGGGCGAACCGCGCCCACTGTCGTCAGCGAGGGAAAGCCGGTTTTCGCCGCAGCGGTTGCAGTGTCACCAAAAAAGCGCTCCATCATCTTGTCCATCTCTGCGCGAAAATCATCGAACAGTCCGGATGGACGTGAAGCGGGAAGATGTTGCTGTGTATCTGCCATGATGGTCTCCTTTTCACACCGGATCGCCCGGGTGAATGGAAATATGACTGCAACCTCGAAATACCCTTTGACGCAGGTCAACAAAAAATCAAAAGGCCAGGAAAGTCTCAAGACCATCTGCGCAAGACAGGCGACGGCCCGGCAAACCTCTCGGGGTCGGCGGGCCGTGATCACTCGTGGCGCTTTGCTGCTGCGTCAGGGCTTGCAAGACATTATTGGGCGACGTAGCCGCCATCGACCGGAATGATGGCGCCGAGCATGAAAGAGGCTTCGGGCGAGGACAGCCAGACGATCAGGTTGGCCACTTCCTGCGGCGTGCCGATGCGGCCGAGAGGGTGCAGCGGATCCATCATCTGGGCGCTGCTCTGAGCGCCTGAGGTTGCCTGATCGGCCAGCGAATCGAGCATTCGCGTGTCGATGCCACCGGGACAGACCGCATTGGCCCGGATCCCGGACTTGCCATATTCCAGCGCCGCGTTCTTGGTCATGCCGATCACTGCATGTTTGGAAGCGACATAGGGCGACAGGCCGGGAAAGCCGATCAAGCCGGCAATCGAAGCGAGATTGACGATGGTCCCGCCGCCGGCCGCAAGCATGTGCCGGATCTCCGCCTGCATGCAGAGATAGGTGCCCTTGGCATTGATGCCCATGATGGCGTCGTAATTGGCTTCGGCCTGGTCAGCGAAGGGGGCGATGGTGCCCTCGATGCCGGCATTGTTGACCGCACAGTCAAGCCGGCCATACTGGTCGACGACACCGGCCACGAGTGCCGCCACATCGGCAGCCTTGGACACATCGGCGCGCTGGAACATGGCGCTTCCGCCGGCCTGGTGGATCATCGAGACGGTTTCCTCGCCGCCGTCAACATGGATGTCGGAGACCACCACATTGGCGCCGTCGGCCGCAAATTTCAGCGCCGTGGCGCGGCCGATGCCGGCTCCGGATCCGGTGACAAGGGCGGTCTTGCCTGAAAATAATCCCATTTCTCTCTCCCTTGAGTGTGTGAAGACTACGGGAGAAACATTAGCCGCTATTGCGCGGCACCGCCTTGATGCCAATCAACCCAGCAGGGCGTATCGGCCGGTCGCACCGGTTAAACCCGCTGCTGCAGTGCCATGGCGCCAGCAGGCGCATTGACCTTGCCACCGGTGATGAAGAAGGCAAAGACGTCGCGCGGCTGTTTCTTGACGCTGCGGTCAGCGGCGATCAGATCCAGATCATCCGGCACGCCGCCTTTGGCGTAGGTCTTGAACCGCTCGGCCCAGAGATCGATGTCCTCGGGCGGGTAGCAGGTAGGAATGTCGTCAGAGCCGCGTTGCAGCCGGGCATAGACGAAGTCCGAGGTGACATCGGCAACCATCGGATAGGTTTCATGATCCGCGCAGACCGCCGCGACATTGTGCCCGGCCAGCAGTTCGATGAAGTCCGGCGTGCAAAAGCTCTCGTGCCGCGCCTCGACGACATGGCGCAGCGCGATTCCGTCCTGCTTTTCGGGCAACAGCGCCAGAAAGGCCGCAAAATCATCCGGCTCGAATTTCTTCGTCGGCATGAACTGCCAGAGGATCGGCCCGAGCCGGTCGCCAAGCTCGGTGATGCCCTGGGTCACGAATTTGCTGATCGACGGCTCGGCCTCGGCCAGCACCTTGCGATTGGTGCAATAGCGGCTGGCCTTCAGTGAAAACACGAACCCGTCGGGCACATCGGCCGCCCATTTGGCAAATGTCGCCGGTTTCTGACTGCCATAATAGGTGCCGTTGACCTCGATCGCCCGCAGTTGGGACCCCGCATAGTGAAGATGCTTGGTCTTTGCCAGTTTCGGCGGATAGAAACTCTCGTTCCAGGCATCAAACACCCAGCCGCCGATGCCGGTGCGGATTGTTGAAATTTTGTCCATACGTATTTCCTCGTTAAGTGCTTTCTTTATTACGTGCGAACTACAAGACGCGCTGACAAGTTCATGCTCTGCAAAACTAATTTCAAAATAGCGAATCCGATTTTGTAGTCGGGCGCAATTGGGTTATTATATCTTCACTTGGAAAGAGAGTTGCAGCTATGAATAGTGGCACATTGATATCGCTTTGCTTGTTAGGGCTGGCAGCGCTTTGCATTGTGACCGCAGTCATAGCAATGGTAACTGCCAAGTACGATCCTCAAGGCAACATCACGGAATGGAGTTCGCCAGTTGGAAAGGTTAAATCTGGTAGTCTGCCGTTTCTTACCCTTTTGGTGGGACTAAGTTTCGGTTTTTTTGGCTTTCAGCTACAGCCGCCGGCGCAAGTGGACACCGTGGAATTTGACGCTTCCGTCGTAGTTGATCCCGAGCTAATTAGCGATGTCCACTCGGTTGTTGTTGGTATTACTACTTCACCGTGGAGCCAAACCTCGACGCCGGACTCAGTCAACGGTGAAATCAGAATGAAAATCCCCGTGCCGGACACTTGGCGGAGCTATACCGGATATGCCTTTGTTCATGGCAGTGCTCAAACACGTCCAACGGTTCGGGGTCTTAGCAAAGATAATCCCAAGTTCGAGATCAGGTTGATGAAAGATGGAAACTAAATTCTGGTACCTAATAACCCCTCTAATTTTGTGGAGTACTCCCTCCATGGCTGAGCAACTAACGGTCGCCACGGGGGCTGTAACAATCAAGCCCACAGATAACACAACCAGCGTTGAGACCCCTGCTGTTGGCTTCCCGTTAAAGGTCCAGGGTCCTGAAGGCGTATCTGTTGTCTACACCGACGATGAAGGCAAATGGTCACTCTACAACCTGCCTGCTGGTCAATACTCTGTAAAGCCTATAGCTGAGCTCAACGAACACAGCTCAACGACTGTGGCGGAGTTCAGCGTTAAAGAGGCGAGCTTCTTCGACAGATTTATAGGAAGTGAGACAAGACCCGTTATTGCAAGCGATATCCAGTTGTCGACAGACAGCATTATGAATTCCAAGACGTTTATCCTCGAGAAATAGAACCGTCTGCTACTCCGAAGCTCCCTCGCGGCACCCCTTCGGCAACGATCTCGCCGCCGCCATTCATGCCACCTTGGTCAACTCGAAAATCTCTCCGTAGCTTGCTGCTGCAGGGATATCGCGACGCCTCAGCGCGCGGCGCACCTCGTCGAGCTTCAGCACGTCCCCGGCGGAAAGATAGGGACCCCAATTGGTCGGATCGTCGGGCTCGTAGATCAGCGTCACGGAAACTTTGGGGACATAACGCCTTCTTCAACCGGCCGGGTTACCTGCTCATGCCTAGCGTCGGATTGTGAACTCGTCATCCCATGTCTCCTTGTCAGGCCGATAGAACATCACATGGACGGCATGAACTGCATTTTCGTCGATCATACTCCAACAGAAACTGTGCACGGATCCCGCTGCTTCCAACCGGTTTAATTTCGACAGCCGTTGATCCCCTTATACAGATTTGGCGAGCAAGGCTCCCATGCGCTGTCCTAACTCAAGTGCGGCAGAATCAGACCAGCCACGTTTGCGATTGGCGAAATGGTCAACATGTTCAATTTGTATATCCGGGAACTGTGGTTTTAAGAATCGGAATGCGGCCTCGTGGTGACAGACGATCAATTTAAGGAGAGGCAATTGTTTGAGCAGCGATGCAACCAATGGACGGCTGCCCTGGACATGGGAGGCAATGTCTTCGCTTGCGTCCCAATACAAATTGGTTTCCAAACATTTATAATCGCCGACACCTTCAATGAACAATTCAATCCGCTTCCTCGTTGGACTTACCGCATTTCGCCGTGTCTTCCCGGGTTTCAATGGTCGGTTTTGTCTTTCCACTTTGTACGTTTCGAACCAATTAGCTTTATCGAATCCGCGCGCAGAATTCCAAAAGTTCCAGAAATCGGCCTCAAGATTGGTCGCTGGATTATAACCGACCAAGGCAATGGAGCATTCCAGGGGCGACCCTGAGCAGACGAACGGTCGAAGCCCACTATTGGCGGGAGCGGCCGTTCGTAGATAAGTCTCAAACTCTGCCATTGAGTCCATGTCTACTCCGCCGCCTCCACCCGTCGTCCCGGCTTGCGTTCGAGCAGGTCCCGCAGGAACTGGCCGGTATAGCTGCGGTCCACCTTGACGATGTCCTCTGGCGTGCCCTCGGCGACGATCTCGCCGCCGCCGTCGCCGCCCTCGGGGCCGAGGTCGATGACCCAGTCGGCGGTCTTGATGACTTCGAGATTGTGCTCGATGACCACCACCGAATTGCCCTGATCGACCAGTTCGTGCAGCACTTCCAGGAGCTTGGCGACATCGTGGAAATGCAGACCGGTCGTCGGCTCGTCGAGAATATAGAGCGTGCGGCCTGTCGAGCGCTTTGACAGCTCCTTGGCCAGCTTGACCCGCTGCGCCTCGCCGCCCGACAGCGTGTTGGCCTGCTGGCCGACCTTGATATAGCCCAGGCCGACTCCTTCGAGCGATTTGAGCTTGTCGCGCACGGCAGGCACGGCGGCGAAGAACTCGACGCCTTCCTCCACTGTCATGTCGAGCACATCGGCGATCGATTTCTGCTTGAAGGTGACGTCGAGCGTCTCGCGGTTGTAGCGCTTGCCGTGGCAGACGTCGCAGGTGACATAGACGTCGGGCAGGAAATGCATCTCGATCTTGATGACGCCGTCGCCCTGGCAGGCCTCGCAGCGCCCGCCCTTGACGTTGAACGAGAAGCGGCCCGGCTGGTAGCCGCGCGCCTTGGCTTCGGGCAGGCCGGCAAACCACTCGCGGATCGGCGTGAAGGCGCCGGTATAGGTGGCCGGATTGGAGCGCGGCGTGCGGCCGATCGGGGACTGGTCGATGTCGATCACCTTGTCGATGTGCTCGAACCCGTCGATGCGGTCATGATCGGCCGGGTTTTCGCGCGCGCCCATCACCCGCCGCGCCGCGGCGCGGTAGAGGGTCTCGATCAGGAAGGTCGACTTGCCGCCGCCCGATACGCCGGTCACGGCGGTGAACACGCCCAGCGGGATCGAGGCGGTGACGTTCTTGAGATTGTTGCCGCGGGCGCCGACGACCGTCAGCTCCTTTTTCTTCTTGGCCTTGCGGCGCTGGCTCGGCACCATCACCTCGAGCTCGCCCGAGAGATATTTTCCGGTGATCGAGCGCGGATTGGCCATGATGTCGCCGGGCGAGCCCTGGGCGATGATCTCGCCGCCGTGAATGCCTGCATGGGGTCCGATATCGACCACGTAATCGGCGGTCAGGATCGCGTCCTCGTCATGCTCGACCACGATCACCGTGTTGCCGATGTCGCGCAGATGCTTGAGCGTCTCCAGCAGCCGGGCATTGTCGCGCTGGTGCAGGCCGATCGACGGCTCGTCGAGCACATAGAGCACGCCGGTCAGTCCCGAGCCGATCTGCGAGGCCAGCCGGATGCGCTGGCTTTCGCCGCCCGACAGCGAGCCGGAATTGCGCGACAGCGTCAGATAGTCAAGCCCGACATCGTTCAAAAATTTCAGCCGGTCGCGGATTTCCTTGAGAATCCGCACCGCGATGTGGTTCTGCTGCTCGTTGAGCCGCGCCGGCAGCTCGGCAAACCAGTCGCCGGCGACCCGGATCGACAATTCGGTAACCTGGCCGATATGGCAGCCGTCGATCTTGACCGCGCGCGCCTCGGGCTTGAGCCGATAGCCGTCGCAGGCCGGGCAGGGGGCGTTGGACATGTAGCGCTCGATTTCCTCGCGCGCCCAGGCGCTGTCGGTTTCCTTCCAGCGCCGCTCCAGATTGGGAATGATGCCTTCGAAATTCTTCGAGGTGGTGTAGGAGCGCAGCCCGTCATCATATTTGAACGAGATCTTGTCGGCGGTGCCGCGCAGGATCGCCTTCTGGCCGGCGGCCGGCAGATCCTGCCAGCGGTCGGAGAGCTTGAAGCCGAAATGCTTGCCCAGCGCCTCCAGCGTCTGTGTGTAATAGGGAGAGCTCGACTTGGCCCAGGGCGCGATTGCGCCGCCGCGCAGGGTCAGGTTCGGTTCCGGCACGATCAGCGCATCGTCGATCTTCTTCTGGGTGCCGAGCCCGTCGCAGGTCGGGCAGGCGCCATGCGGGTTGTTGAAGGAAAACAGCCGCGGCTCGATCTCGGAAATGGTGAAACCGGACACCGGGCAGGCAAATTTCTCCGAAAACAGCATGCGCTCATGGGTTTCGTTGAGCGACTTGTTGGCCGAGCCGCCGGCCGATGTCTCGGCGTCGGGCAGCGGCTTGTCGGCAAATTCGGCAATGGCCAGCCCGTCGGCGAGCCGCAGGCAGGTTTCCAGGCTGTCGGCCAGGCGCGCGGAAATGTCCGGCCGGACCACGATGCGGTCGACGACGATGTCGATGTCGTGCTTGTATTTCTTGTCGAGCACCGGCGCCTCGGCGATCTCGTAATACTGGCCGTCGATCTTGACCCGTTGAAAGCCCTTCTTCATGAAGTCGGCCAGTTCCTTGCGGTATTCGCCCTTGCGGCCGCGCACCACCGGCGCGAGAATGTAGAGCCGCGTGCCTTCTTCCATCTCCAGCACCCGGTCGACCATCTGGCTGATGGTCTGGCTTTCGATCGGCAGGCCGGTGGCCGGCGAATAGGGCACGCCGACGCGGGCAAACAGCAGCCGCATATAGTCATAGATCTCGGTGACGGTGCCGACAGTGGAGCGCGGATTGCGGCTGGTGGTCTTCTGTTCGATGGAAATCGCCGGCGACAGCCCGTCGATCTGGTCGACATCGGGTTTCTGCATCATTTCGAGGAACTGCCGCGCATAGGCCGACAGGCTCTCGACATAGCGGCGCTGGCCCTCGGCATAGATGGTGTCGAAGGCGAGCGAGGACTTGCCCGATCCCGACAGCCCGGTCATCACGATCAGGCTGTTGCGCGGCAGATCGAGATCGACATTCTTGAGATTGTGCTCGCGCGCGCCGCGAATGGTGATTGATTTCAGTTCCGTCATGATGCCGCCGATTTGCCGTGGAGCATCCCGCGGCGTCCTGCTGAACGCGCCGGCATGCTCTCATCTCCATAAGCCTCGCAGGGTCGATAGCCCCGGAGGGTGTCCGATCATACCCGCACTCAACATTGCCCCACAGCAACTCCACATCAAGGAGATGGTTCCCGGGACAAACCAGACCCATACATAAGCACCTCATCTGCAATGTCGAGATGCCGTGCCGCCGGTTGCCGCTGCCGCGGCCGAATCTCTTGACAGAAACTGACACAGATAATAGAACAAATAAAGAACATTAAAAAAGGCCTGTGGATTGTCGACGCCGCGCTGACGGGCGGGCGGGCGATCCTGTAAGGTGCAGTCAAATCAAGAGGGGCGGCTGAGAGCCGCCTGAAGTGTTGGAAGGTGAATCATCATGGCGGGCAGCGTCAACAAAGTCATTCTCATTGGCAATCTGGGCGCGGATCCGGACATCAAGCGGACCCAGGACGGCCGGCCGATCGCCAATCTCTCGGTCGCCACCTCGGAAAGCTGGCGCGACAAGAACACCGGCGAGCGCCGGGAAAAGACCGAATGGCACCGCGTGGTGATCTTCAATGAAGGCCTGTGCAAGATTGCCGAGAACTACCTGAAGAAGGGTTCGAAGATCTATGTCGAGGGCCAGTTGCAGACCCGCAAATGGACCGACCAGTCGGGACAGGACAAATATTCCACCGAAGTGGTGCTGCAGGGCTTCAACGGCAACCTGACCATGCTCGACGGCCGCAATGAAGGCGGCGGCGGCGGTTCCAGCGTCAGCCGTGGTGGCGGCGGTGGCGATTATGGCGGCGGCTCCTCGTCCGGCGGCGATCGCGGCGGTTTCAGCGGCGGCGGCAACACCGGCGGCGGCGGGTCGTCCCGGGATCTCGACGACGATATCCCGTTCTGAGCCTATTGGCAGACGGCAGCAGGCTGTCAGCCGCTGCCGCACCATCGGGAGTGGTGGCATGACATCTCAAGCGGATGTACTCGAACTTGGCCCGGGGGAAGGGCGCGCCTATTCCCTCGGCCGCATGCGGGCGGTGTTCAAGGCCGACCACGGCGAAAGCGGCGACCGCTATGCGATCTCCGAATGGTGGCTGGAGCCGCATTGCTCCGGCCCGGGAGCGCATCTGCACGAGGCCAATGAGGAAGTGTTCTACGTGCTCGAGGGCACGGCCTCCTTTCTGGTCGGTGACACCTGGAAAGACCTGCCGAAGGGCAGCTTCCTGCGCATCCCCGCCGGGATCCTGCATGATTTCGAAAACCGCAGCGATGCGCCGGTCGGGCTGCTCAACATGTTCATGCCCGGCGGTTTCGAACAGGCGATGCCGGATATCGTCAAATGGTTCGAGGACAATCCTCAGGGCTTTGCCGGTTCGCCGCCGGCTGCGGGCACGTGACCGCCTGCCGGTTCTGACAGCGCCCGGCCGGGCACGGGAGACTGCCATGCGTCAATCCATCACCCATATCGCCCTGGTCGTGCGCGATTATGACGAGGCCATCGGTTTTTACTGCGGCGTGCTCGGGTTCGACCTGCTGGAAGACACTTACCAGCCCGAGCAGGACAAGCGCTGGGTGGTGGTCCGGCCCAAGGGCGGGCAGGGCGCCGCGCTGGTGCTGGCCCGCGCCTCCAGGCCGGAACAGGAGCCGTTCATCGGCAACCAGACCGGCGGCCGGGTCTTTCTGTTTCTTAACACCGATGATTTTGCCCGCGACCATCAGCGCCTGAAAGCGGCCGGGGTCGAATTCGTGCGTGACCCGCAGACCTATGATTACGGCACCGTGGCGGTGTTTCGCGACATCTACGGCAATCTGTGGGACCTGCTGCAATTGCGCGACGGCCATCCGGCGGCCAATTGAGGCTCCGCCGCCCACGGCAGTCGGAGCCCCTTTGAGTGCCGGCGGATGTGTAAGGGCCGCGCCCGATGGGGCCCGCAGCCACGCAATTGTGATTGGTCTGCCGCCGGGTTCCGGGCGACACTTGCGCGATGATGACCCGACCCGCCTCCGTCACCCTTGCCCTTCTGGCCCTGACCTGCAGCCTTTTGGCGCTTACGCCTGCCCGTGCCGGGGAGGCCGATGTGGTTTCCGTCAGCCATGCAAGGGCCTCCGACGGCACCTACCGTTTCGATGTCACCGTGCGCCATGCCGACGATGGCTGGGAGCATTATGCCGACAAATGGCAGGTGACCGGTGCGGACGGCGCGGTCCTGGGCGAGCGCGTGCTGCTGCATCCGCATGACACCGAACAGCCATTCACCCGCAGCCAGTCCGGCATTGTCATTCCGCCGGGCACGGCCCGGGTCACGGTCCGCGCCCATGACAGGCTGCACGGCTGGGGCGGGAAGGAAGTGATCGTCGAGCTGTCCGACTAGGGCGTGTTCCGAAAGGTCGGAACCGGTATTCGAAAAGGGAATGAAGGCAACGCGCTTCAGCAGTGGCAGCGCTCCGGCGCTCAGCCGATCACAAGATTCACCCGGATCCGGTCGCCCTGGGCAATGGATTGCGCACTGCGGATGGCCGCCTTGACCGGCAGCAGATAGCAGCCCGATGCCTTGTCGGGAAACAGCGAGGTCGACCAGCCGCTGTCGCCGATTGCGGCGCGCACCCGGATGGAGCCGAAGCCATTGGTCCGGCCGGCATAAAACCGGATCCGGTGCGAATGTTCCTGCGGTACGGTGACGAAATGCCAGGCGGCCTTGGCCGATTGCACCAGCCGCAGCTCGGCCTCGAAGCTGTAGCTTTGCTCCGGCTGCATGTGACGCCTCCGCTACGCGCCCAGAAATGCCTGCTTGATGCCGTCGACGACGAACTGCACCGAAAGCGCTGCCAGCACCACGCCGAGAAGCCGGGTGAGGATGGTGCGGCCGGTGTCGCCGAGGAAGCGGTCGATGCGCTCGGCAATCACCAGAAATGCGAACAGCACCAGCGAGGCGGCGATGATGACGCCGATCAGGCCGGCGCGCTCCACCGGCGCATAGAAGGAGCCGGCAAGCAGGATGACCGCAGAAATCGCACCCGGGCCGGCAATCAGCGGAATTGCCAGCGGAAACACTGCCACATTGGAGATATGGTCCTTGGTGATCGCCCGTTCGGCGCTCTTTTCCTGGCGCTCGTGGCGCTTTTCGAAGATCATCTCGAAGGAGATCCAGAACAGCAGCAGCCCGCCGGCAATGCGGAAGGCGCCCAGCGATATGCCCAGAACGCTGAGAATGCCGGCCCCGGCAATGGCGAAAACCGCCAGGATTGCCGCCGCCGTCACCGTGCCGCGCATGGCCACCTGCATGCGCTGGCTGCGCGTCATGCCGGTGGTCAGGCCGAGAAAGATCGCCGCCAGGCCGGGCGGGTCGAACATCACGATGATGGTGACGAAGGCATTTATGATCAGATCGGCAGTCATGACACATCCCCGCAAGCCCGTTGGAAGGCCGTATCCAAGGACTTACGACACCACGGACCGCTTCGGAACCCCTGTGAGCAACAGCAACGGTGGAGAAAGTCACCTAAACCGCCAAACCGGGCTGGAAAATTGGCGACAACGGTGGCTTTCGGCTATAACGCACAAATGATTCCATCCAAGCTCCGTGGACCGCTTTGACAGACCAGAAAACACCCGCCGGACCGATTACGCCAGGCATTCAGCCGGTTTCGATTGTCGAGGAAATGCAGCGCTCTTATCTCGATTACGCCATGAGCGTGATCGTCAGCCGGGCCTTGCCCGATGTGCGCGACGGGCTCAAGCCCGTGCATCGCCGAATCCTCTATGCCATGCATGAGGGCGGCTATCACTGGAACCGCAAATATGTGAAATCGTCCCGCATCGTCGGTGACGTCATGGGTAAATATCACCCGCATGGCGACCAGTCGATCTACGACGCCATGGTGCGCATGGCGCAGCACTGGTCGATGAGCGCCATGCTGGTCGACGGTCAGGGCAATTTCGGCTCCATCGACGGCGATCCGCCTGCCGCGATGCGCTACACCGAATCCCGGCTGGCCAAGCTGTCGCACGAATTGCTCGAGGATATCGACAAGGACACCGTCGATTTCCAGGACACCTATGACGCGTCGGGCTCCGAGCCGAAGGTGGTGCCGGCACGCTTCCCCAATCTCTTGGTCAATGGCGCAGGCGGCATTGCCGTCGGCATGGCCACCAACATCCCGCCGCACAATCTGGTCGAAGTGATCAATGGCTGCATGGCCATCATGGACAACCCGGCGATCGATCTCATCGAGCTGATGAGCATCATTCCCGGCCCGGATTTCCCGACCTCGGGCATCATCCTGGGCCAGGCCGGCATCCGCCAGGCATTCGAGACCGGCCGCGGCTCGGTGATGATGCGCGGCAAGGTTCATGTCGAACCGATGCGCAATGACCGCGAAGCCATCATCATCACCGAAGTTCCCTATCAGGTGAACAAGGCGACGATGATCGAGAAGATGGCCGAACTGGTGCGTGACAAGCGCATAGAGGGCATTTCCGACCTGCGCGACGAATCCGACCGCCAGGGCTACCGGGTCGTCATCGAGCTCAAGCGCGATGTCGTGGCCGATGTGATCATCAACCAGCTCTACCGCTACACGCCGCTGCAGACCTCCTTCGGGGTCAACATGGTGGCGCTCAATGGCGGCAAGCCGGAGCTGATGAACCTCATCGACATGCTCAAGGCCTTTGTCGCCTTCCGCGAGGATGTGATCACCCGGCGGACCAAATATCTGCTGCGCAAGGCGCGCGAGCGGGCGCATGTCCTGGTCGGCCTCGCCATTGCGGTTGCCAATATCGATGAAGTCATCGCGCTGATCCGCAAGGCGCCCGATCCGGCGACCGCGCGCGAACAGTTGATGACCCGGCGCTGGCCGGCGATGGATGTCGAGACGCTGATCCGGCTGATCGACGATCCGCGCCACCGCATCAACGAGGACGGCACCTACAATCTCTCCGAGGAACAGGCGCGCGCCATTCTCGAATTGCGCCTGGCCCGGCTGACCGCGCTCGGGCGCGATGAAATCGGCGACGAGCTGAGCAAGATCGGCGAGGAAATCAAGGATTTCCTCGAAATCCTCGCCTCCCGCGTCCGCGTCCAGCAGATCGTCAAGGACGAGTTGATTGCCGTACGCGACGAATTCGGCATTCCGCGCCGCACCGTGATCACCGAAGGTGGTCCGGACATGGACGACGAGGACCTGATTGCCCGCGAGGACATGGTCGTCACCGTCAGCCATGCCGGCTATATCAAGCGGGTGCCGCTGGCCACCTACCGGGCACAGCGCCGCGGCGGCAAGGGCCGTTCCGGCATGTCGACGCGCGACGAGGATTTCGTCACACGGCTGTTTGTCGCCAACACCCATACGCCGGTGCTGTTCTTCTCCTCGCGCGGCATTGTCTACAAGGAAAAGGTCTGGCGTCTGCCGATCGGCACGCCGACATCCAAGGGCAAGGCGCTGATCAACATGCTGCCGCTGGAAAAGGGCGAGCGGATCACCTCGATCATGCCATTGCCCGAGGACGAATCGAGCTGGGCCAATCTCGACGTGATGTTCTCGACCACGCGCGGTACCGTGCGGCGCAACAAGCTCAGTGACTTCGTCCAGGTCAACCGCAATGGCAAGATCGCCATGAAGCTCGACGACGAAACCGACTCGATCCTCAATGTCGAGACCTGCAACGAGTTCGACGACGTGCTGCTGACCACCGCACTTGGCCAGTGCATCCGCTTCCGGGTCGATGATGTCCGCGTCTTTGCCGGCCGCAATTCGATCGGCGTGCGCGGCATGAGCCTCGGGCCCGACGATCACATCATCTCGATGACCATCGTGCATCATGTCGATGCCGAGGCCGCCGAACGCGCAGCCTTCCTTAAGCGCGCCATGGCCGAACGCCGGGCCGAACTCGGCGACGAGGCCGAGGATGTGGTTCTGGTCGGCGAGGAAGCCGAGGAAATCGGCGAACTCTCCAATGAGCGCTACGAGGAGCTCAAGGCCCGCGAGCAGTTCATCCTGACCGTCAGCGAGAAGGGCTACGGCAAGCGTTCCTCGACCTATGAGTTCCGCATCTCGGGCCGCGGCGGCAAGGGCATCCGCGCCACCGACACCTCCAAGACCGGCGAGATCGGTCCGCTGATCGCCGCCTTCCCGGTGGAGCAGGGCGACCAGATCATGATGGTCTCGGATGGCGGCCAGGTGATCCGGGTTCCTGTCGGCGGCATCCGCCTGGCCGGCCGCGCCACCAAGGGCGTCACCATCTTCTCCACCGCCAAGGACGAACGCGTCGTCTCCGTCGACCGCATCAGCGAGCCGGAAACGGAAGAAGAACTGCTGGAAGAGGGCGTCGAGGGTGTCGAAGGCGAAGCTGTAGCGCCAGAGGCTGGTGATACGGCACCGGAAGCCGGTGATACTCAGGCGCCTGACACTGACGAAACACCGCCTGAAGCCTGATAGGTCTTCAAGGCTGGATAAAAGAAACCGGGGAGTGATTTCCGGTTTCTTTTTGTGGGGGGCAGGAGGCGGGGTAATCAGGAACGGGCGTTTGCTGCAATGCGCTACAAGGTAGATATGGGCGGGAAGCGGGCTTTCGCTGCAGGACGCACCAAAGTCTGAAAAGCGGACTTAGCAGACAATGATTTTGCGCGATCAAAAGCCGCTTTGGCGCGCTGTTCAACAAACGGTCGTTTCTGGAGCAGGCTATGAATTAGCGCTCATACGTTGATCTTATACTAAGTTTGACAATAGCTGGATGCGCTAACTTGAGCTTGCATCGCGCTCCTTTGTTGGGATCGGCGGAAAGGAGACCAGTATCTTGCCATACCACGCCATTTTCCGGCCGTAGTTCTGGCCGCGATCACCCCGTCTCTTTCAATCCATCTGTCCATAATGCGTATAGAGCAAGAAAGATTGATTTGTGGGTCATGCAATTCTTTAGCATCAGCAATACCACACCCGTATCCATTTGAGCTTTCGATAGAAAGCTGAAGGAGGCCACGGCTTACGACTTTGTTTCCCGACGCGTCCTCAAAGGGCTCAGTGTATGTTACTGAGGGATCATAGTTACTCTCGTATTTCATCAATGATGACATGAGAAACGCCCAAAATGCTTGCCTTTGTTCAGAAGATTGGCGATCATAGGCGGGACACCAGTTGCTTATATCTTTTGGTGTCGAATTCAGCAACGCGCCTCCATGCTGTTTCATCGCCTCTGTAGCAAATTTTTCCCAAGGCGAGCTTTCAGGGTTAGCATCTAACCAAAGCATTTTTGTAGAAACAATAATATGATCTTCACGACTATCCGAAGCACCGATATTCTGACACGCAGCAAGCACTCCAGAAGCGACAGAGAACAAAATTATAAAACGGTAATTTGACATTATACCCTCCCCAAAATATTTTTTTAAACGAAAATAAGTTCAAAAATACCATACAAAGAAGGAATATTCATGAAAAAAATGTTTTGGGCGGGATAATTTATTATGGGCGCAATATTTGCATCTTTAATCGGCGAGTACGCGGTTCGAGTCTTGTAGATCGGCGAGAATTCTGCCTTTGCTTCTCTGGCCAAGAATGGCGACATAGATGAATTCACTATTATAACTGACCTAGAAGAGCAAAATCCATTGGCGGATCAAGACATAGGATTTACAGATCTTACGATTCTTGTCTGTAAACACAGCTCAATTTCTACATCCACGATATCTGGATTAATAAGGGACGCCTTAGAGGGCCGTTTTGGGTCTGTAAAGCTGGCGACTATTCAGTCAACGAGGCGGTTGAGGCGCACTTTGACTGGATATCTTACTGTCGTCTATGATTTTCAGCATGATGAAATGAAAGAATTTACAACGTACTAAGCTTGGCCGAACAGCAGCAAGTTAGGCCACCGTTTCAAATTTTGGAAAACACGGGTGATAAGTCAGAATGGCGGCTTTCGATATTTGCCTGCTAGCGATCATGACTATCCCAACAACTCTATTTTTGGCACGAGCAAAAAAGGCAATTCTTCGCGCTTCCACCCCCTTCAAAACCGAAACAATTTTTCAAGGTTCTTGGATAAATAGTGAAAGTTGACATTTGCATAATTCACAGCATTTGGCAAAAAAGGGCTCGAATCAGACCTTCATAGCGCCGGTCAACAAGGACCGCTCTGGGCCGACAGTTGCCACATAGTTCTTCCTCAATCCTGCCGCAACGCACTTCCATATTCTGCGCAAAGCCCACCAGCCACAGCACCTGAATACGCCCCGATCCTTCCTGCCACATTCTGGCAGCATGATCTGCTACACTCCGCCGTCGCCATCCCACCCCGGAGCCCAAAATTGTCCCGCGCCGCTCGTCTTCTTGATCTGTTGCAGGTCTTCCGGCGCTACAAGCGGCCGGTCAGTGGGGCGTCGCTGGCTGAAGAGCTCGGGGTGTCGCTCAGAACCATCTATCGCGACATCGAGACGCTGAAATCGCAAGGGGCGGCGATTGACGGCGAGGCCGGCGTCGGCTTTGTGCTCAAGCCCGGCTTCATGCTGCCGCCCTTGATGTTCACCGAGGACGAGATCGAGGCGCTGGTGCTCGGCTCGCGCTGGGTGGCGGAACAGGCGGACCAGCCGCTGGGGGCTGCGGCGCGCAATGCGCTTACCAAGATCGCCGCCGTGCTGCCCGACGATCTCAAGGCGGGGCTCGACGAATCCACCCTGCTGGTGGTTCCCGGCCCGCCGCTGGCCGCCGGCGAGAGCGAATTGCCGCGCATCCGCGACGCCATCCGGCGCCAGCGCAAGCTCTCCATCTCCTATGCCGACGTCAATGGCGCCTGCAGCGAGCGCACCATCTGGCCGATCGCGCTGGCGTTTTTCGACCGCGCCCGGGTGGTGGTGTCCTGGTGTGAATTGCGCAATGATTTCCGGCATTTCCGCGCCGACCGGATCATCGGCCTTACGGTGCAGACCGCGGCCTATCCGCAACGCCGCGCGGTGCTGATGAAACAATGGCAGGCCAGGGAGGGTGCTCACCTGCGCACCCGGCCGGGTGACTGACCCGAACCGTATCAGAGGTTCGAACGAAAGCGGCCCGGCCCGTGGAACTGTCCAGGGGCCGGGCCGGATGGCGGGATCAGTGGTGCGTCAGTCAGCGCTGCGGATCCCAGATCGGATCATTGGCCTTGTGCGGCAGCTCCTTGCGGAGCGCGCCAAGAACCAGGCCGCTGAAAAGCACCACGACCATCAGGGCAAGCAGGGCCAGAGCCAGGGTCATCACGGTGTCCTCCTTCACATCTCAGTTTGATGTGGACACCATGACAAAGCCTGAATGAACTCAAGCTGAATGAAATCATGGCTAATGAGCGGTTAGCAAAATCGACCGGTGATTCACGCGCCTGCCGCGGACCTGCCGGGGAGGATGAAAGGCTGTTTCCGGGCTCCCTGTCGTCATCGGGCGTCATGCCGAGGATCTGGTGACACCCGCCCCGGACAACCCGAGCCATGGGAAAACCGATGGTCCTCCAGATCCTCGGGACAGGCCCGAGGAAGCCGTGCGGCGAGATCCGAAGCCAGGTTCTGTCTGCCCCGGACGCCGTGGCGAGGATCCGGCGGCCTCAAATCAATCCAGGATATGATCGATGCCCTTGACCAGGCTCGGGGCATGCCCAAACCAGGAAAGTTCTCCGACTGAAGGCGCGCCGCCCGCTCAGAACAGGTGAACAGCGCCCGGAACCGCCAGGCCGAAATCCGGGCCGCCGGGACGCGGCGGGGGCAGGGTCTCCAGCATGGCATGCACCTGCTGGTCGCTGGTGCCGTCCTCGAGCTGCGTCGTCCAGACCCGGAACGAGCTCAGTTGATAGGAGCCGAAGGAGGTGATCATCGCCACATCCGAGGCATCCGAGCCGCGCACCATCAGGATGCGGCCGATGCGGGGCACATTGTAGCGCGCGTCGACCGTGTGCCAGCTTCCGCCCAGAAACACCTCGAACCAGGCGCAGAAATCGTCAAAGCCGGAATCGGGCACGCCGATATCGCCGAGATAGCCGCTGGCGTAGCGCGCAGGAATGTTCATCGCCCGGCACAGGCTGACCCCGAGATGGGCAAAATCGCGGCAGACGCCGGATTTTTCCTCCAGCACGTCGCGCGCGGTCTTGTCGGGGCGGCCGAACTTGTAGCCGAAGGTGACGTGGTTGTGGACGAAGTCGCAGATCGCCTGCACCCGCGGCCAGCCTTCCTGGGTATTGCCGAAATTGGCCCAGGCAAAATTGCCCAGGCTGTCGGAATCGCAATAGCGGCTGGCGCCGAGGAAATCGAGCGTGTCGCTGGGCAGATCCTCGATCCGGTGCTGGATGGCGAATGTCGGGAAGATGTCCGGCACGCCGCTGACCTCGGCGACGCAATCGGACCAGAAGGTGGTGCGGCCGGTGTCGGCGATGGCACGGGAGATACGGTTGCCATACTGGTCCACATAGACCGCGATCGGGGTCATGCTGGTGGTCCGGACATAATCGGCGCCGATCAGCCGCCCGTTGAATTCGGTGTGGGTCGACAGCGCCAGCAACATCGGCACAGGCGCCGGACAATCAACCATAATCTCGAAACCGAACCTGATGAGCATGTCGACACCTTATGTAAAGAACTCTGAAACGGGTTCACAGTCACTTGGTTCCCAAGCCGTTGCCAAGATTGCTGCGATCACGGCGGCTGCGGCTACTATGACACGGGGTGGAGACTTTGCCCTGCTCTTTTTCTGCGCTGCACAAAATTTTGTCCGCCACGGGCCGCGCAGGCGTCGGGCGTGAAGTTTCACCTATGATTTGCGGCAATAGGGGAGTATGGTCAGCCCATGTTAAGTCAGGCCTAACCTGGGCGGGTCCCTGCCTGCTCAACACCTCGCTTGCATCCCGACCGGACCACCGCGCGATCCCATCGCCGGTTCCGCACTGCGCGCGCCAGCGCCGCGCCGCGCGCTGACAGTATTGGAATACATGAATGGCAAAGAACATCTTCAGCAAGGGACAGCAGGTCTCGCTGCAATCACGCGTCGGTCTGTCGCCGCGCACGCCGACCGAATTCACGGTTCTGATGCGGCTGCCCGACAATGGTGGCAAGCCGCAATACCGGATCCGCAACGAGGAACAGGGCCACGAGCGTGTCGAACAGGGCAGCAATCTGGAACTGATCGGGACCGCCCCGAGCGAATAACACGGTCCCGACCGGAAACACGGGCCGGCAGGCAGCGCAGCGCGCGCTGGAGACGATCGATTTGCGCCTGGTCCCTTGCTTGAACCGATTCCGGTTCTGGGGATCTCGCGCCAGAACAGGAAATGTCATGGCCAAGGGTCAAATGAGATCAAGCAAGGAAATCCGCAAACCCAAGAAGGACAAGGCTGCCGCGACATCCGCAGCCGCGCCGGGCTCTGCGGTCAAGCAGCTGGAAACCAGCCCGTTCCAGAAGAAAACCAAGAAGTGACCCCATCCTTCGCCCCAGGGCCGCGGACCATGCGATGATCGGCTTTCCCAATTCGATGCGCAGCTTCGACGAGGATGCCGGCACCGTGCGGTTTTCCGGCTATGACGGCGTGATGGAAGTCCGGTTCCTGCTCGAAGCCCCGGCGCTCGAGCGGATTGCGAAACTGGAGCGGTCGCCCGACACCGATTATCTCGGCGCCTTCGACCGCCACCGCGAGCAGATCGATGCTGCCGCAATACGGGCCTACAAGCGCAGCAAGAAGCCGGTCATCCGGCTCTCCATCGCGGATTTCTGACAGCTTCCCGCGCACCCGTTCCGCACCCTGCACCAGCACGCTTCCGGCAGCCCTTTGCCGGTGGCGTCTGCGCGCGTCCCTTGCCAGCCTCCCGATCCTGCCTTGATGTGCTCGCATCGGCATGACAAAAGGCGTTCAGCAGACAAAGGCCTGCTGACGGCTTGATAAAGGGAAGTTTCCGATGCGCATCGCATTTTATCCCGGGTCCTTCGACCCCATGACCAACGGCCATCTCGACGTGCTCGAGCAGTCGCTGGCGCTGTGTGACGCGCTGGTGATCGGCATCGGCGTGCATCCGGGCAAGACCCCGATGTTCTCCTTCGACGAGCGCGTCAGCATCATCGATCATGTCGTGAGGGAACAATTTCCCGACCGCGCCGAAACCGTCAGCGTCGTCTCCTTCCAGGGCCTGGTGGTCGAGGCGGCGCGCACAGCCGACGCCACCATCCTCGTGCGCGGCCTGCGCGACGGCACCGATCTCGACTATGAAATGCAGATGGCGGGGATGAACCGGGCCATGGCGCCCGATGTCACCACCGTGTTCGCGCCGGCCTATCCCGGCTCCCGCCACATCACCGCCACGCTTGTGCGCCAAATCGCCAGGATGGGCGGCGATGTCTCGCCGTTTGTACCGGCTGTCGTGCAAAAGGCGCTCGCAGCCCGGATTTCGTAAGCCAAACTCGCTTCGTCGTGGCGTTGCCAAGCCTGCGGCGGTGTGTCAAACGATTGCCGCCGGGCTTGCAAGCCCCGGCCGCTGCACTTTTCTGGAGCTCTCATGCGTTCTTCACGTCTACTTATCGCCGCGACCCTGGCCCTCGGCCTGGCTTCGACATCCCTTGCCGCCGCAGCCGAGATGCTGACCATCCAGCTCAAGACCGGCAATGTGGTGATCGAGCTTGCCGAAGATGTCGCACCCCAGCATTCGGCCCGCCTCAAGGAACTCGCCGACGCCGGCGAATATGACAATGTCGCCTTTCACCGGGTGATCGACGGCTTCATGGCCCAGACCGGCGATGTCGAGTTCGGCGACATGGAAGACGGCTTCGTGCCGCAGCGCGCCGGCACCGGCGGCTCGTCCAAGCCCGATCTCAAGGCCGAGTTCTCCGATGTCTCGTTCGACCGCGGCATTGTCGGCATGGCGCGCTCGCAAAACCCGAATTCGGCCAATTCGCAGTTCTTCATCATGCTCGCGCCCGGCACCTTCCTAAACGGTGAATACACCGTCGTCGGCAAGGTGGTCGAAGGCATGGAGCATGTCGACCAGATCAAGCTCGGCGATGCCAACAACAACGGCTCGGTGAGCGATCCCGACCGCATGATCAAGGTCCGCTCCGGCGGCTGAGACCCACCAACGACCACAACAAAAACCAAGGAGACGACCCATGGCGGAGATCAAGGATCCCGAAAACACCCTCATCATGGAGACCACCAAGGGCCAGGTGACCATCGAATTGCTGCCTGATCTGGCGCCCGGCCACGTGGCCCGGATCAAGGAACTGGCCCGCGAAGGCGCCTATGACGGTGTGGTGTTTCACCGCGTCATCGACGGCTTCATGGCGCAGACCGGCGACGTCAAGTTCGGCAAGTCCGACGGCGCCTCCTTCGATCCCCGCCGCGCCGGCATGGGCGGCTCCGACAAGCCTGACCTGAAGGCAGAGTTCTCCAACATGAACCACGCCCGCGGCACCTGCTCGATGGCGCGTTCGCAGGATCCGAATTCGGCCAATTCGCAGTTCTTCATCTGCTTTGACGATGCCGGCTTCCTCAACCGCCAGTACACGGTCTGGGGCCAGGTCACCTCCGGCATGGAAAATGTCGACAAGATCAAGCGCGGCGAGCCCGTGGCCGACCCCGACAAGATCGTCTCGGTCAAGGTCGCAGCCGACGCCTGACCCCTGACCTCTGAATTGATCCAGCTCCCGATTGCAGCTAAACTGGCCGCAATCGGGGGTGGACATGGGGTTTGTAAGCTCAGCCATGGCACAGGATGAGACCGCAGGAACAGCCTGTTCCGGGGTCTACGAAGCCTTCATGCGGCTGCTGTTCGACGCCCACGACACACTTCCGCGATGCACCGATGCCAATGGCGTCCTGGCCTTTGCCACTCTCGCATCGCTTGCCTTTGCGGCATTTGTCGTCATCGATCTTCTCGTCGCCATCGTCCGCCATTTCGGATTTGCCGCAGATGACGCCGGCGAATTCGGCATGGGTGACCAGGGCGGCGTGGTGATTACCTCGTTCAGGCCCTGGGCGTCATCGTCTTCGGCATGATTGCCGCCTGGCTGGTGGCGTTTTTCGCCGCCGTGATCGATTTCCTGCAGATGGCGCCGCACACCGCTGTCGCCACCGGCGTGCTCTGGCAGGTGACCTATGCGCAGTTGCTCGCCCGCTTCGGCACCACCGTCAAGGAGGAAGGCGGGCAGGGCGCCAGCGGCGCAAGACCGCCCCCTTGCCCGATCCCGAAGACATGCAGGCGGCGACCGAAGAGGTGGCGGAATAGCCGCCGGAGTTCTATATTGGGATCAATCCGGTTGGTCCTTCGGCAGGCACCTGCCTGTCGCGCAACAATCCGCAGCGGTCTGGCCATGACGACAAGCTCAGACATTGGGACAGAAATACAGGTGAGTGGAAATGGCGGTACTTCTTTCTGACGTGTTGATGAAACGATCGCGGGACCGGGCTGCGCGGCCGTTCCTGACGCCGGACCAGATCCGCAACGTCATCACCCAGTCGGTCAATTACCCCTCCCATGACGGCACCGATCCGGCACGGGCGCGGGCCCTGCTGCTGTTCCAGACCAGTGTCCAGCAGACCTGGCTGGTCCGGACCGAGCGGCGGCTCTATTGCATTCTCGATGACCGCCGCAAGCCGACAGCCCACATCAACTGGTCGATGGCCATGTCCGAGATCGTCCACAATGATGATCTGCTGCTCGAGATTTCGCTCGACGAACAATCCCCGGTCAGCTCGAAATCCGGGCTGGTGCATTTCGGCCCCAGCCACAGGAACTGGCTTTACTCCAAGAAACTGTTTGCCAGCGAGCCGCTTGCCGAGCAACTCGACCGGTTTTTGCGCGGCGCGTGATTTCCTGATACCTGACCGGTTCTGATTCCCAGCAATGCGGTGATTTTTCTTGCGCGTAGACCTTTTCGATTTTGACCTGCCCGAGGCGTGCATCGCGCTTCGCCCGGCAAACCCGCGCGACAGCGCCCGGATGCTGCATGTCGCAGCCGACGGCGCGCTGACCGATCTCAGCGTCGGTGACCTGGCCGACCAGCTTGAACCCGGCGACGCGCTGGTGTTCAACGACACCAAGGTGATCCCGGCGCAGCTCGAAGGCTTTCGCATCCGCGGCGACAATCGCCAGCGCATCTCCGCCACGCTGCACATGCGCTCGGGCCCGGACCGCTGGAAAGCCTTTGTCCGGCCGGGAAAGCGCATCAAGCAGGGCGACCGGCTGTCATTTGGCGGCGATGGTGAAACCTGTCTCACCGGCGTGCTTGACGCCACGGCGGGCGACCGCGGCGAGGGCGGTGAGCTTGAACTGATCTTTGATCTCTCGGGCCCGGCGCTGGACGAGGCGATCATGGCCACCGGCCACATTCCGCTGCCACCTTACATTGCGTCAAAGCGGGGCGAGGACGATCAGGACCGCAAGGACTACCAGACCATCTATGCCCGCGAGGATGGCGCCGTCGCAGCCCCCACGGCGGGGCTGCATTTCACCGATGCGCTGTTTGCCAAGCTCGACGCGCGCGGTATCTCCCGGCATTTCGTCACCCTGCATGTCGGCGCCGGCACGTTTTTGCCGGTCAAGGTCGATGACACCGCCGAGCATCTGATGCATTCCGAAATCGGCCATGTCAGCGCCGAGACTGCCGCCGCACTCAACGCCGTGCATGGCAGGGGGGCCGCATCGTCTCCGTCGGCACCACTTCGCTCAGGCTGCTCGAAAGCGCCACCGGCGAGGACGGCACCATCAAAGCCTGGTCCGGACCGACCGACATCTTCATCACGCCGGGCTACTCTTTTCCCGCCGTCGACATCCTGATGACCAATTTCCATCTGCCGCGCTCGACCCTGTTCATGCTGGTATCGGCGTTTTCCGGCTTTGACACAATGCACGCGGCCTACCGCCATGCCATTGATAACAATTACCGTTTCTATTCCTATGGCGATTCCAGCCTGCTGTTCCGGAGTGACTTGTGACCCCCGAAACTCCCACAAAAGCTGACACCTTCCAGTTCAAGCTCAAGGCCACCGATGGCAAGGCCCGGCGCGGCGAAATCACCATGCCGCGCGGCGCCATCCGCACGCCTGCCTTCATGCCGGTGGGCACCGCCGGCACGGTCAAGGCCATGTATATGGACCAGGTCAGCGATCTGGGCGCCGATATCATTCTGGGCAACACCTATCATTTGATGCTGCGCCCGGGTGCGGAACGGGTGGCGAAGCTCGGGGGTCTGCACGACTTCGCCCGCTGGCAAAAGCCGATCCTGACCGATTCCGGCGGGTTTCAGGTGATGTCGCTGTCCGCACTCAGAAAGATCAACGAGCAGGGCGTCACCTTCCAGTCCCATATCGACGGTTCGCGCCACGAGATGAGCCCGGAACGCTCGATCGAAATCCAGGGGCTGCTTGATTCCGACATCCAGATGCAGCTCGATGAATGCGTGCGGCTGCCGGCCAGCGAGACCGAGATCGAACGCGCCATGGAAATGTCGCTGCGCTGGGCCGACCGCTGCAAGGTGGCCTTTGGCGACCAGCCCGGCAAGGCGATGTTCGGCATCGTCCAGGGTGGTGATATCCCGAAACTGCGCGAACGCTCGGCGCAAGGCCTGTCAGGGCTGGACCTCAAAGGCTATGCCGTCGGCGGTCTCGCCGTCGGCGAGCCGCAGGAGGTGATGCTCGACATGCTCGATGTCACCTGTCCGCTGCTGCCTTCGGACAAGCCCCGCTACCTGATGGGTGTCGGCACGCCCGACGACATGCTCAAATCCGTCGGCCGCGGCATCGACATGTTCGATTGCGTGATGCCGACCCGTGCCGGCCGCCATGGTCTCGCCTTTACCCGCCACGGCAAGATCAACATCAAGAATGCGCGCCACGCCGAGGACCACCGTCCGCTGGACGAGGAAAGCTCATGCCCGGCTGCGCGCGACTATTCCCGCGCCTATCTGCACCACCTGGTCCGCTCCAACGAGATTCTGGGCATGATGCTGATCACCTGGAACAATCTGAGCTATTACCAGGACCTGATGGCCGGCATTCGCGGCGCGATCGAGGCGCAGCGCTTCGCCGCGTTTTCAACGGAGACGCAAGAACGCTGGGCCAGGGGCGATATCGCGCCGCTTAAGTGAGGGTGCCCGCTGCATGTCTTGGCAAATGACGCTCCACAAATGCAAATTCTGGGAAAGCGCCTCTACGAACTCCGTCATCCCGGCCTCCGAGCCGGGATCCAGTCAGCCCAAGTCCTTGGGCTGAAAGACTTTCTTGACCCGGCAGTCGCCGGGTCGCTGGATACCGGATCTAGTCCGGCATGACGGAAATCCTGGTGCCGTCTTCCAATCGAAAACCAGTTCAAAGCCTTTCGGATGCCACCCAGCCTCAATCCGCATCCAGCGTTTTTTCGCAATGGGTCGGGCCGCCCTTGGGGTCGATCCGGTCGGAGACGGCGCGGATGGCGGTGATGGTATAGGCCTTGCTCACCGTCAGCTCGACCGTGCAGGGCCTGCCGCGGCCAAAGCCGCCGCGCCAGTTGTAAAATGTCGTGCCGCCGGCGCCGGCCCGGTCCGACACAGGCGGACCGAAAGCGGCAAAGAACACCCCGGCCGACTTGCCGTTCCAGCGCGCCTCCAGCGGGTTGGACGGTATCGAGGCGGAGGTGCAGGCGGTGAGGCCGGCGGCAGCCACCGCCAGAAGTGCAAGCCGGAATTTCATGGTCGACAGTTCCTAAAACTTCGCGTGTTGGAATGCGGCAACTCAAAGCAGCCGCCGGGCCCGTCATAGCGGATTCTCGGCCCCGGGGAAATCCTCCGTGGCGGGCCCGGCAAATGCCGGCGGTTATGCGCGGGAGCCCATTCATTGCGGGCGAGGGGGCTTGCTACGTGCGAAGGTCCTGGATCGAGCGGCCAGAAGCATTTCGCCGGTCGCGGATGCGCATGCCAGGGTCAGTCCCCGCCGGTATCGCGCGGGCGGCGGAACAGGAACCGCGTCCTGTCGGGAAGATATCTCACCTGCCTGAATCCCTGCTTCTCCAGCACGCGCCGCGAGCCCGGATTTTCCGGATGCGCCATCGCCCAGACTTCGGCGAGCACAAGCTTACGGTCCGCAAGCCGCAATGCGGCGCCGACAAGCTCCGAGGCATAGCCGCGCCCCCAGACATCAGGATGAAAATAATAGCCGACCTCGAATCCCCAGCCCGGTTCGAAAGGGTCCTGGTACAATCCGCCCCATCCGACAATCCGGTCCTCTTCCCGCGCCGTGACGACCCAGGGCGCACAGCCATCGTGGCGCCTGCGCCATTCATGCACCATCACCCTGCGCCGGCAATCCCGCAGCGTGCTATCGACATGGGTGAACTTCATCGCCTCGGCATCGCCGAGAAAGCCGAACAGGGTGGCGACATCCGCCTGCCGCGCGGGCCGCAGGATCAGGCGCTCGGTGCGCAGCATGGCCTTGTCCCGGCCTGCCGGAGGCGATGTGTCTGTCGGCATCTCACGTCCTTTCCAGGCGGCAGCGGCGCGACACACGCCATCCCGGCGTCAATCGCGGCCCTCGTCATGGCAAAGCTTCGGCCCGGCATGACGGCGCCCAGCCTAGCGTAATTTGCATCCGCAACAACAGCGCCTATTGTGCATTTTTGAGGATATGCCGCGGGCCGGGCCCTGAGCCTGCCAACCACAGCACAAGGGGCACTGCAGCCCAGGCAGACCGGCCGCGGAGGAGGCGGTAGAGCCATGAAAACATTTGCAATAATCCTGGCGCTGGTCAGCATTGCAGGCTTGATGTTCGGCTGGTGGGGCATCGAGACGGTGGCGGGCCGGCGGCATTTCGACGAGATGGCCGGCATGATCCCCTTCTTCGCCGGCATCGCCTCCGTCGCCCTGCTGCTGGTTGCCGCGGTGCTCTATTATTTCGCCAGACGATAGGGCCCGGACTGGCCCGCGAATTTTGCCGCCTGCTCCAATCTCCGCCCGAATGTCCAGCCGATAGGTCGTTTACACACCGGACCGGATAGGTAGTTTACAACCCTCGCCGCAAGCACCCAATCTCCCCCTTGCGGGGGAGATGTCACCGCAGGTGACAGAGCATCTGTGTTTGCTGTCAAGGCGGAGTTGGTGTCCAGAGTCGGTTCTGGGCGAGCAGGCAATTGGCCAGGACGACGAGCTTGCGCATGATGGCGACAAGGATGACCTTGGGTGGTTTGCCTGCAGCCTGGAGCGTCTTGGCAAAGGCGGCAAGCGCCGGATTGTAGCGCCGTGCCGACAGGGCGGCCATGTAGAGCGCGCGCCGCGGGGCGGGCCTTCCCGCTCGAATGGAGCGCCGGCCATGCCTTTCGCCGCTGTCGTCGGCGATCGGGGCAACGCCCGCCAGCATCGCCGCCTGCTTGCCGGTGCAGGAGCCGAGTTCGTCCATTCCGGCGATCAGGGCGCTGGCGGTGATGCGGCCGATGCCGGGAACAGAGGTCAGGATCTCGGCCTTGCGGCAAAGATCCGGCTGGGCGGCGATACGGCGTTCGATTTCGGAATCCAGCCGTTCGACATGCCGCTCCAGCACCCCGATGAGCCGGCAAAGCTCTGCCCGCAGAAAGGCGACATCGGCCGCCTTGCAACGGTTCTTCAGCGCCGTGAGCTCGCCTTGGGCGCCCGACCTTGCATTGACCAGCTCCCGCAGGGCCTCGATGTCCGGGCTTGGAGGCGCACTCGGCTGCGGCCGAAGTGCGGCAGCCAGCAGCGCCAGCATGCGGGCATCGAGCCGATCGGTCTTGGCCAGATAGCCGTAGCAGCCTGCAAACTGCCGGGCGCGCCACGGATCGACGATCGCCACAGCAAAACCATCTCCACTGAGCGAGCGGTGAGCGGGACGATGGAACTTGCCGGTCGCCTCCATGATGATGCGATCGGGCCGCAGTCTGGTCAGCATCCGCTTGAACTGGCGGATGCCAGCCTTGTCGTTGCCGAACCGCCGGCTTTCAGCCTGCGGAAGGACATGAATGTCGAGCCACTCTTTACAGACGTCCACACCGACATAAACTGCGGACGTCGCGTCTTGTTCGAACGATACCTTGCCTTGCATGCGGGACTTGCTCCCCATCATCTGTTCAGGACAAACGTGAAGACGGACGGACCAAGCTCTGTCTCGGTTCAAACCAAGGGGGAACGGTCCCGCCCGCCAGATCCCCCGGAGGTGGCCACCTCCGGGGGATCACGCCAAAACAATACCATCAAGGCGCGGGTCGAACATACAAGGGGGTAAAAGTCTCGGACAGCACTGCGCTGTCGGCATAAAGCGATGCATGCCTCCTATGCCCTGTCGGGGCTGCTGGCGCGAGCCACGGGTCTCGCCCCGTCCTCCGGACCCCACCGCAAGGGGGAGATCGCGCTCGCGAAAACGCCGAATTGCCGGGGATAAAAAGTGTGATCAAAAGCCACTGTCTCCCCGCCGTCATCCCGGCCCCCGAGCCGGGATCCAGCTGCGTCCGCTTCTGCGGACGCGGAAGAGATTCCCGCCAAAAACCATGATGCCGCAGGAGTTTACCGGCTCGCGGACGCTCGCCCGCTGGATGCCGGAACGGGGTCCGGCATGACGACAATCTGGCACAGCGCCCTGTCCATACCTTAGATTTTTCAATGGCTTACAGATGAGGTGCGAAGTTCCTTCTCTCCCCTTGTGGGAGAGAAAGCGATTTCAGCGCCTTGGCTTCAGCCAAGTGCTAGAAATCGCAAGTGAGGGGCAATTTCGGGCACTAAAACCAACCCCCTCTCTTGCAAAATCAATGACTTAGCTGAAGCTAAGGTCATGATTTTGCTTTCTCCCCCACCAGGTGGAGAGGGTGCGCGCGGCACCATCGCGCAAAAATCTGCGCCTCAACGAACACTGCGCAGTGGGTACAAACTGTCGGTTTCACCGACATCTCCCCCGCAAGGGTGGAGATCGGGCGCTGCAATTGCTGAATTGACGGGGAAAAGAGCTATGATCAAAAGCCACTGTCTCCCCGCCGTCATCCCGGCCTCCGAGCCGGGATCCAGCTGCGTCCGCTTCTGCGGACGCGGGAGAGCGTCTCGCAAAAAACCTTGATGCCGCAGGAGTTTACCGGCTCGCGGACCCTCGCCCGCTGGATGCCGGATCGGGGTCCGGCATGACGACAATCTGGTACAGCGCGCCCGTCCATCCCTGATATTTTTCAATGATTTAAAGACAAGGCGCGAAGCTCCTTCTCTACCCTTGTGGGAGAGAAAGCGATTTCAGCGCCTTGGCTTCACCCAAGTGCTAGAAATCGCAAGTGAGGGGGACAATTTCGGGCACTGAAACCAACCCCTCTCTTGCAAAATCTATGACTTAGCTGAAGCTAAGGTCATGATTTTGCTTTCTCCCCACCGGGGTGGAGAGTGTGCGCGCGGCACCATCGCGCAAAAATCTGCGCCCATTTCATCCACATCCCGCACCCCCGTGCGATCATCAGCGTGCTCCCGCTGCCGGATGGAACGTGAACGTGCTCGACCAGGTGGGTGGAAGGCCTTTCGGGGTGTGCCGGAACGTGCGGCAGATCGCGGAAGGAGGCGGTGACCATCGTGGCTCCGCTGGCAGCCGGGTGAAAATACCGGTCAAGCCAGCCACCGGGCCGGCTCGCATTCATGTTCTGCCTTCGGGCAGATCCCGTCCTCGGGCGGGACTTTGAATGAGACCGGAACGGGCCTGTGGCGGATTTTCCGGTCTTGACCGAAAAAGACGTGCCGGACCACGAAAACCATCTCCCGCGGCCGGTCCAGGCTGTGGCCGGAGCAATCCGGGCGGGCGTAAAACCCCGAGGATGGAAGGAACCGCCTGTCGGATGCGGACATCATCCGGCAATACTCGGGCCGCGCGCGCGCTGCGCCACCCAATACAACCCCTTTCCAGAGGCAAAGCCCGCGTGCGGCCCTCCGGACAGTTTCCTTCACACCCCGGCGAAAATCTTCGCGCGGGCGCGCTCCTGCATATGCGTTCAACCGCATGACGACGCGGCCAGGATGCTTCATCCTTGCCGCGAAGCGGTAATTTTGAGACACTTGCCCGGTGTGGCGCTCCGGCGGCCCGGGCGATTGCCACCGGCTGTGACCGGATGACCGGCGCCTGAGGAGGACCAGATCATGCGCAAGCAAACTGCCCTGCTGGCGTCTTTCACCGCCGCCGCGCTGGCCGCAACGCTGGCGACCCCGGCGCGGGCCACCGTGTCGATCACCTGCACCGACCTGAAATTCGATTCCAGCATCGAGATCGTGCTCGGCGCAGGCCCGGTGCCCAATGTGCTGTCGGTGCGGGTCGCAATGGGCGACCAGGAACTGACCACCGAAGCGGCTTTCCCCGGAGAGGTGGTCTCCAAGGCGCAGGATTTTGATGATGGCGAGCTGTTTCGCATCGATCTGATGGACCAGCAGGCGACCCGTCGGGTGGCGGCGATCCGGCTGCTTTATGCCGATCACGAGTCGATGCCGATCCGCATCGGCTTCATCCAGATCGAGGAAGACCCGCCAGTCGGCATCACCTGCGAAGGCCCTTGAGCCGGGACAGGCCGACATGAAACAACGCGCAAGAATTTGAAAATGAAGGCCTATCTGGCCTTCTTGACATAGGTCGACATCAGCTGCGCCATCCGCGCATTGCGGATTTTCGAGGTGTTCTCGCCCATCACCACGCCAACCACAGACTTGCCGCCGCGGGTGACCGAGGTGGCGAGATTGAAGCCCGAGGCGCGGGTATAGCCGGTCTTGAGCCCGTCGGCGCCCGGAATCATGTCCAGCGCCTTGTTGTGGCCCTTGATGGTGCGTCCGGCCACGGTCACCTCGCGATGGCCGAAATAGCCGTAATGATGCGGGAATGCCCGCCTCAACGCGATCGACAGCCGCGCCATGTCGGTGGCGGTCGTCACCTGGTCGGGATCGGGCAGGCCGGAGGCGTTCTTGAACACGGTCCGGTTCATGCCCAGCGCCCGCGCCTTCGCCGTCATCATCTCGGCAAAGCGGGCTTCCGAGCCGCCTAGAAATTCGGCCACGGCGGTGGCCACGTCATTGGCCGACTTGACCACCAGCACCCTGATCGCGGTGTCGACGGGAATGGTCTCGCCGGCCTTCAGGCCGAGCTTGGAAGGCGGGCGCCGCGCGGCATTCCTGGAGATCGGGATCAGGTCGGTACGGCTGACGCGGCCTTCGTCAATGGCTTCAAACATCAGGTAGAGGGTCATCATCTTGGTCAGCGACGCCGGGTAGCGCAGCTCGTTGACATTGGCGCCATAGAGCATCTTGCCGCTCTTGGCGTCGACGACGATCGCCGCATATTTGTCCGTCAGCGGCGCCACCGAGGTCAGCACCGCCTCGGTCGACCCCGAAGAGGCACAGGCCGTCAGCGTCAGCGCCACCAGCATAAGTGACAGCGCGACCTGACAGCGCTTCAGCGCGGCGGCAAACATCTGCGTCAAGACCAACTCCCTTTGAACCAGGCCCTCCAATTAGCGTTTGGCCGCGATTCCCGCAAGGGTAGCGCCGCCGGCGCGGGTACGGGCAGTTGCACCGGGTCCAAGCTTGCTGATAAGGGGAAGACAAATGGAGTAACCCGACGATGCCATCACCGCGCACCCGCCGCCCTCTCGATCATCTTGTGCTGCCGGTCGAGGATCTCGAGACTGCGCGCGCCCGTCATGCAGCGCTCGGCTTCATCGTCGCGGCCGAGGCGCGCCATCCCTTCGGCACCGAGAACGCCTGCGTCTTCCTTGACGACGGCACCTATCTCGAGCCGCTGGGCATTGCCTCGCGCGAAGACTGCGAAGAGGCCGCGCGCGGCGGCAATGTCTTCGTCGCCCGCGACCAGGCCTACCGGTTCCGGCGCAGCGACAACGGCTTCAGCGCCTTCGTGGTCGGCTCGTCCGACGCCGTGGCCGATCATGACCGCTTCCGCACACTCGGCATGTCGGGCGGCGAGCTGCTCGAATTCTCCCGCGCCATGACCTTTCCCGACGGGACAACAAGGGATGCGAGTTTCAAGCTGGCCTTCGCCGCCGATCTGCGGTCGCCGGACCTGTTCGGCTTCGCCGTCGAGCGCGTCAATGTTCCCGCCGCCGACCGATCGGCGCTGACGGCGCATGCCAATGGCGTCACCGGGATCAGCGAAATCATCCTGTCCGAGCCCAATCCGACCGATTTCCAGTATTTCATCCAGGAGCTTGCCTGCAACCGCGAGGTCGAGGCCAATTCCTTCGGCATGTCGATCGAGCTCGACGGCGCCACAATCACCGTGTTCAACAAGGCGGGCATGGAAGCCCATTTCGGCGTCCTCGACGGCTCCGCCGAACGCGGGCTGCTGGGCCGCGCCGTGGTCTTCCGGGTTACAGATCTGGTCGCGCTCACCGAACTGCTGCACGACAATGGCGTCGCAGCGCGCGAATTCGGCTCCCGCCTGATCGTCAATCCCGCGCCCGGCCAGGGCGCCTATTACTGCTTCGAGGAAACCAGATGAGCACCGCGCCCAATTCGACCGTCTCCGTCGGCAATGCCGTCTTCGGCAACACCCTGCCGCTGACCCTGATCGCCGGTCCCTGCCAGTTCGAATCCCGCGGTCATGCCTTCGACATGGCCAGTGCGCTGAAGGAATTGTGCGGCACGCTCGGGCTCGGCCTGGTCTACAAGTCGAGCTATGACAAGGCCAACCGCACCTCGCTGACGAGCACCCGCGGCGCCGGCATGGATGCCGCGCTGCCGGTGTTTGACGACCTGCGCAACCAGCTCGGCCTGCCGGTGCTCACCGACATCCATTCCGAAGAACAATGCGCCATCGTCGCACCGCATGTCGACGTGCTGCAGATCCCGGCCTTCCTGTCGCGCCAGACCGACCTGCTTGTCGCCGCCGCCAACACCGGCAAGGTCATCAATGTCAAGAAGGGCCAGTTCCTGGCGCCCTGGGACATGAAGAATGTGCTCGCCAAAATCACCGGCTCGGGCAATCCGAATGTGCTCCTGACCGAGCGCGGCGCGTCGTTTGGCTACAACACGCTGGTCTCCGACATGCGCGCATTGCCGATCATGGCCGACACCGGCGCACCGGTGATCTTCGACGCCACCCATTCGGTGCAGCAGCCCGGCGGGCAGGGGGCAAGCTCGGGCGGCGAACGCCGCTTCGTCGAAACGCTCGCCCGCGCCGCCGTTGCCGTCGGTGTCGCCGGCGTGTTCATAGAAACCCACGAGGACCCGGACAATTCCACCTCGTCGGACGGTCCCAACATGATCCCGCTCAAGGACCTGCCCCGGCTGCTCGAGACCCTGCTGGCCTTCGACGCCGTGGCCAAGCGCGACGCCGGCTGAGCAGCACTGATCTGCCGTCGACTGCCGAGATTAAAAAAATGGCCGCCGGTTTGTCCCCGGCGGCCATTTCGGCATTAGACTGCAGGCTGGTGTCAGAACCCGTCCCACTGGTCGTCCCGGGGATCCTTTGTCGCCGTGCCCAGGCCGAAGGCCGAGGCCACCTTGGCGCCCAGCGCACGCGCGGGGGATTGCGCCGGCCGCGACAGGGGCGTTGCTGCAACGGGCGCCTTTGGGTGCTGCGGGATGGCCCGTGGGGCCGCTCGGCCCGCCGAAGCGCCGGTTGCAAAGCGCGCCACCAGGCTGTCGAGCCTGACCGCCTCGCCCGACAGCGCCTGGGTGGCGGCATTGGTCTGTTCAACCATTGCGGCGTTTTGCTGGGTGACCTGGTCCATCTGGTTGATCGCGGCATTGATCTCCGCCAGCGAGGCGGATTGTTCGCGCGCGCCGGTGACGATCGAGCAGATCAGGTCGTTGATCTGCAGCACCTGGGTCTCGATCTTGCACAGCGCCGTGCCGGTTTCATTGACCAGCGCCACGCCGGTTCCGACCTGGTCGGAGGAGGTGCGGATCAGGGTCTTGATCTCCTTGGCGGCATTGGCCGAGCGCTGCGCCAGCTCGCGCACTTCCTGGGCCACCACGGCAAAGCCGCGGCCGGCATCGCCGGCGCGGGCGGCCTCCACACCGGCATTGAGCGCCAGCAGATTGGTCTGGAATGCGATGTCGTCGATCACCGAGATGATCTGGCTGATCTGTCTGGACGAATCGGCGATGGTCTCCATCGCCGAAATCGCGGTCTCCATCACCTTGCCGGACTCCTCGGCCCGGGACTTGGCGTGACCGACCATGTCGCTGGCTTCCTCGGCGCGGCGGGCCGAGCTCTTCACCGCCGAGGTGATCTCGTCGAGTGCTGCCGCGGTCTCCTCGAGCGAGGCGGCCTGTTGCTCGGTGCGCTGCGAAAGATTGTCGGCGGCGGCACCGATTTCGGAAGAGGCAAGACGGACAGAATCGGTTGTCGTGGAAATTTCCCGGATGGTTTCGCCCAGCGACGCGATCGAGAGGTTGAACACCGTCCGCAGCTCTTCGTAATCGGCGGCCAGCGCATCCTCGATGCGGAAATTCAGGTTTCCGGCGGAAAGGTGCTCCAGCCCGGTGGTCAGGGTCTCGATCACCCGCACCCGGTCCTGGTCGGCCGCAGCCTTGGAGCGCGCGGCGTGATCTTCCAGCCGCCGCCGTTCCGCCTGTTGCTGTTCGGCGTGCTCCTTGGCCGAGATCCGCTCAATCGCGGCTTCGCGGAATGAGGCCACCGACTGGGCCATTTCGCCGATCTCGTCCTTGCGGTCGGCATGCGGGACCTCGACGGAGTAATCGCCGCCTGCGAGAATCCGCATGTAGTTCTTCATGTCGGTGAGCGGCACGATGGCGCGCTTGCGAAACACGGCAAGGCCTCCGACGAAAATCAGGAGCGTCACTCCGCCGGCGAGCAGCGTCAGATTGAAAAACAGCTCCTCCGTTGCCTGGGCGCTGGCTTCGGCCGCATCAAGCGCCACGGAGGTGAGCTGTTCGAAGGTCTCCACCGCGGTGGCATGTGCATGAAAGGCTGTCTGCAGTTCGTCCAGCGCTTGGCCGGTTGCCGCCGGGTCACCGGCGAGACGTGCGGGCAGGACCTTGTCATCGACTATGGCCCAGAAGGCGTCGCCCTTGCTCAGGATATCGTCCTGCAGCCAGGTGCTGAGCGTCTGGTCGAGACCGGATTGCTGCCAATAGGCCTTGCGCTCGTCAAACTGCGCCCGAAGCGCTTCGAGCTTGCCGGTATTGGTCTCCAGGGTGGCGGGATGCACGGTCATCTCGTTGACCAGCATATAGGCTTCGACGAGATAGAGCGGTGGCGACAGCGTGTCGGCGATCAGCGCTTTTCTGCGGGCAATCTGCTGATGGCTCTGCCCCGAGACCTTGAGCTCGGACAGGGTATAGGTGTTGATCGTGACCAGAGCGGTGAGGAAGACCGTGATTACCACGCCGAACGCGATGAGACTGCGACCGATATTCAGGTTCATGAGAGGTTCCCGATGTGTCAGATTTGAAAGGTCGGAGAATAATTTCCTATAATAACTTGCATCCCGAGACGCACCACAGGCTGCGCGCTCCGATAATGCACTGCAATATAAGGCTCAGCGGTTACCGATCTATGAAATCGGCAGTGTCGATAAGACTGTCATTAAAGCAGCTTACCGACGCCGGTCTGCCTGCGGGAGCGGCAGCGCGCCGGCGCTTGGTGACGCGAGCGCAATCTGTGTCCTTGGCCTCAAACAGCGGCGGGCAGGGCCGATCATGACGCCCGTCGCCGCCCGGCCGGCTGCGGCGATGTCGGCTTGCAATTGATTTTTCGCCGGAGTGCGGTAAGACGGCGCAGCGCCACTTGAGCCATCGCCACAATCACAAGGAACCAGACCATGACCGCCATTATCGATATTGTCGGACGGGAAATCCTCGACAGCCGCGGAAACCCGACGGTGGAGGTTGACGTCCATCTTGAAGACGGCTCGATGGGCCGCGCCATGGTGCCATCGGGCGCCTCGACCGGCGCCCATGAAGCCGTCGAATTGCGCGATGGCGGCAGCCGCTATCTCGGCAAGGGTGTGCAGAAGGCCGTCGCCGCGGTCAATGGCACGCTGCGCGACAATATCTGCGGAATGGATGCGGAAGGCCAGATCGCGCTCGACAAGGCGATGATCGCGCTCGACGGCACCGCCAACAAGAGCAAGCTCGGCGCCAACGCCATTTTGGGCGTGTCGCTTGCAGCCGCGCGCGCCTCGGCGCAGGCCAGCGGCCTGCCGCTCTACCGCTATGTCGGCGGCGCCAATGCGCGGCTGCTGCCGGTGCCGATGATGAACATCATCAATGGCGGCGCGCATGCCGACAATCCGATCGATTTCCAGGAATTCATGATCATGCCGGTCGGCGCTGACACGCTGAGCGAAGCCGTGCGCATGGGTTCTGAGGTTTTCCACACCCTGCGCAAGGAACTTGCCGCCGGCGGATACAATACCAATGTCGGCGACGAAGGCGGTTTCGCACCCGATCTCAAGAGTGCCCCGGAAGCGCTGGATTTCGTCGTGAAGTCGATCGAGAAGGCCGGCTACCGTCCTGGCGAAGACATCTATATCGCGCTCGACCCGGCCTCGACCGAGTTCTTCAAGGACGGCAAATACGATCTGGCAGGCGAGGGGCGCATTCTCGAAAGCGCCGAAATGGCAGCTTACTATGCCGAACTCGCCGCCAAATACCCGATCATCTCGATCGAGGACGGCATGGCCGAGGATGACTGGGAAGGCTGGAAGACCCTGACCGACATGATCGGCGACAAGTGCCAGCTGGTCGGAGACGATCTGTTCGTCACCAATTCGGCGCGTCTGCGCGACGGCATCAAGATGGGCGTAGCCAATTCGATCCTGGTCAAGGTCAACCAGATCGGCACTCTGTCGGAGACGCTCGACGCCGTCGAAACCGCGCACAAGGCGCGTTACACCGCGGTGATGAGCCACCGTTCCGGCGAAACCGAGGATTCGACCATCGCCGATCTCGCCGTCGCCACCAATTGCGGACAGATCAAGACCGGGTCGCTGTCGCGCTCGGACCGGCTGGCCAAGTACAACCAGCTCATCCGCATCGAGGAAGAGCTCGGCGTCGAGGCAGCCTATGCCGGCACTTCGGTACTGCGCGGCTAGACAGCCCCGTCATCGGTCACGGCGGCAGGTCCCGCCTACCTGCATCAGGCCCGCGCTTCCGGCGCGGGCTTTTTCATGTGCGGCGCAGCATTCCGCCGCCAGGCTAACGCTATATTAAGTATGAGCTGCCATGTTTGGCACCTCGCACGGGTAAGGCGTTTTTCGAATGCGGACACAGTTCAAAAAGAAGAGATCGTGGATCCGCTGGATCATTCCAGCGCTTTCCATCGGGTGTTTTTCCTATTTCGGGTTCCACTCCTGGCACGGCGCCTTCGGGCTCGAATCAGCCGAAGCGCTGGAAATCCGGCGCATCGAACTGACCGAACAGCTTGCAAGCCTGACCGAACGCAGGCAACATCTCGAACGCAAGGTGATGTTGTTGAGCGATGGCGCGGTCGAGGCCGACATGCTCGATGAGCGGGCGCGGCTGCTGTTGAACGTGGCGCGCGAAGATGAAGTCGTGTATTTCCACCAGCTTCATTAATTAACCGAAATTCGGTTAATTGGCAAAATATTCCACGATTACAACCCTCTAGCCAAACATGACAGCCATGCGTTTATGCGCTTGCTGACCGCTGTCATTTTCCCTAAGGTCAGTTCAACATGACCACTGGGAGGATGACATGGCACCCCGTAAAACTGCCACAGCCGCATCCCGCAAGAAGCCTGCCGAGAAAAGCGGGCTGAACGGCGGAATTACCGATTTCGACAAAGAGGCCGAAATCAAGGCCTATAGCGACATGCTGATGATCCGCCGCTTCGAAGAGAAGGCCGGCCAGCTCTACGGCATGGGCTTCATCGGCGGCTTCTGCCATCTCTATATCGGACAGGAAGCTGTCGTCGTCGGCATGCAGATGGCGCTCAAGGATGGCGACCAGGTCATCACCGGCTACCGCGATCACGGCCACATGCTGGCCTGCGGCATGGAAGCCCGCGGCGTGATGGCCGAGCTGACCGGACGCCGCGACGGCTATTCGCATGGCAAGGGCGGCTCCATGCACATGTTCTCCAAGGAGAAGAATTTCTATGGCGGCCACGGAATCGTCGGCGGCCAGGTGTCGCTCGGCACCGGTCTGGCCTTCGCCAACCGCTACCGCGGCAACGACAATGTCAGCCTCGCCTATTTCGGCGACGGCGCCGCCAACCAGGGCCAGGTCTACGAGAGCTTCAACATGGCGGCTTTGTGGAAGCTGCCGGTGATCTACATTGTCGAGAACAACCGCTACGCCATGGGCACCTCGACGGCGCGTTCGTCGGCCCAGTCGAATTTTTCGCTGCGCGGCAATTCCTTCGGCATTCCCGGCCACCAGGTCGATGGCATGGATGTGCGCGCCGTGCACGCCGCAGCCATCGAGGCGGTCGCCCATTGCCGCTCGGGCAAGGGCCCGATCATTCTCGAAATGCTGACCTATCGCTATCGCGGCCACTCGATGTCGGATCCGGCCAAGTACCGCACCAAGGACGAAGTCCAGAAGATGCGCTCCGAGCATGACCCGATCGAACAGGTCAAGGCGCGCATTCTCGAACTCAAGCACGCCAGCGAGGACGATCTCAAGTCGATCGACAAGAAGGTGCGCGACGTGGTGGCGGATGCAGCAGACTTCGCCCAGAACAGTCCGGAGCCGGATCCGTCCGAGCTCTACACCGACATTCTGCTTTAAGGGGAGGGAACACCATGCCGATTGATATCCTGATGCCCGCGCTTTCCCCGACCATGGAAGAAGGCACGCTGTCCAAATGGCTGAAAAACGAAGGCGACAAGGTCGCTTCCGGCGATGTGCTGGCCGAAATTGAAACCGACAAGGCAACCATGGAAGTGGAAGCCATCGACGAGGGCGTGCTCGGCAAGATCGTCGTTCCGGCCGGAACCGAGAACGTCAAGGTCAACGCCGTCATAGCCGTGATCCTGGAAGAGGGCGAAAGCGCCTCCGACATCGGATCCGCCAAATCGGCGGAAGCCGCGCCCGCCGCCGAGGAAGCCAAGGCGCCCGAGGCCGAAGCCAAATCCGAGCCAGCCCCGGTGCCGGCCGAGCCCAAGGCGCCCGTCGCCAACACCGCAGCCTCCGATCCGTCGATCCCGGAAGGCACCGAAATGGTGCAGACCACCGTGCGCGAAGCCTTGCGCGACGCCATGGCCGAGGAAATGCGCGCCGACGAGAAAGTCTTCGTCATGGGCGAGGAAGTGGCCGAATACCAGGGCGCCTACAAGATCACGCAAGGGTTGCTGGCCGAATTCGGCGACCGCCGGGTTGTCGACACGCCGATCACCGAGCACGGCTTTGCCGGAATCGGCGTCGGTGCCGCCATGGCCGGCCTGCGCCCGATCGTCGAGTTCATGACCTTCAACTTCGCCATGCAGGCGATCGACCAGATCATCAACTCGGCGGCCAAGACGCTCTACATGTCCGGCGGCCAGATGGGGGCGCCGATTGTCTTCCGCGGCCCCAATGGTGCGGCGTCGCGCGTCGGCGCCCAGCACTCGCAGTGCTATGGCGCCTGGTACAGCGCCATTCCCGGCCTCAAGGTGATCATGCCCTATTCGGCAGCCGACGCCAAAGGCCTGCTCAAGGCCGCCATCCGCGACCCGAACCCGATCATCTTCCTCGAAAACGAGATCCTTTACGGCCAGAGCTTCGACGTGCCGAAAATGGATGATTTCGTGCTGCCGATCGGCAAGGCCCGCATTCACAAGACCGGCAAGGACGCCACCATCGTCTCCTTCGGCATCGGCATGACCTATGCGGTCAAGGCGGTCGAGGAACTGTCCAAGCTGGGCATCGATGTCGAACTGATCGATCTGCGCACCATCCGGCCGATGGATCTGCCGACCGTCATCGAAAGCGTGAAGAAGACCGGCCGTCTGGTCACCGTCGAGGAAGGCTACCCGCAGAGCTCGATCGGCACCGAAATCGCCACTCGGGTGCAGCAGCAGGCGTTTGATTATCTCGACGCGCCGATCATCACCATTGCCGGCAAGGACGTTCCGATGCCCTACGCCGCCAATCTTGAAAAACTGGCGCTGCCGAATGTCGGAGAAGTCATCGCGGCCGTCAAAGCCGTCACATACACTGCCTGAGGGAGGACAGTCGGATGCCCATCAACATCACAATGCCGGCCCTGTCGCCAACCATGGAAGAGGGCAACCTCGCCAAATGGCTGGTCAAGGAAGGTGACAAGGTCGGCCCCGGCGACATCATTGCCGAGATCGAGACCGACAAGGCAACGATGGAGGTCGAAGCCGTCGATGAAGGCACCGTGGCGAAAATCGTCGTGCCCGCGGGCACCGAAGGCGTCAAGGTCAATGCGCTGATCGCCATTCTGGCCGGTGAGGGCGAAAGCGTCGAGGACGCGGCCAAGGGCGGCGACGACGCTGCGCCGGCTCCTGCTGCCGCTGAAAGCCCCAAGACGGACGCACCGAAAGAGCAAGCCGAAAAGCCGGCAACCACGTCCGATCCTGCTGCCAGTCTTGACAAGCCGATCCGCGATCAAAACCCGGCCGCACCGTCACCGGCGCCGACCACCCAATCGGGCGAGCGCGTGTTCTCCTCGCCGCTGGCCCGCCGCATTGCCAAGGATGCGGGCGTGGACGTGGCGCAGATCACAGGCTCCGGTCCGCATGGCCGCGTCGTCAAGAAGGATGTGGAAGCTGCAATCGCGTCGGGCACCGGCAAGGCTGCCGCAGCCGCCCCCCAGGCTGCAGCCTCGGCCGCCCCTGCTGCCGCGCCAAAAGGCATGTCGCAGGATGCCATTCTCAAGAACTTCGCCGAAGGCTCCTACGAGCTGGTCAAGCATGACGGCATGCGCAAGACCATTGCCCGCCGCCTGCAGGAATCCAAGCAAACCATCCCGCATTTCTACGTCACCGTGGATTGCGAACTCGATGCGCTGCTGGCCTTGCGCGGCCAGCTCAACAAGGCAGCACCGCTCAAGGACGACAAGCCGGTCTACAAGCTCTCGGTCAATGACATGGTGATCAAGGCGCTGGCGCTGGCGCTGCGCGATGTGCCGGACGCCAATGTGTCCTGGACCGACGAGAACATGGTCAAGCACAAGCATGCCGATGTCGGCGTCGCCGTGTCGATTCCTGGTGGACTGATCACCCCGATCATCCGCTCCGCCGAGCTCAAGACGCTGTCTGCCATCTCCAACGAGATGAAGGACATGGGCAAGCGCGCCAAGGAAAAGAAGCTCAAGCCCGAGGAATACCAGGGCGGCACCACCGCCGTGTCGAACATGGGCATGATGGGCGTCAAGGATTTTGCCGCCGTCGTCAATCCGCCGCATGCGACCATTCTGGCCGTCGGCGCCGGCGAACAGCGGCCGGTGGTCAAGGATGGCGAGCTGGCAATCGCCACGGTGATGAGCGTCACTCTGTCGACCGATCACCGTGCCGTCGACGGTGCGCTCGGCGCCGAATTGCTGGCGGCCTTCAAGGGCTATATCCAGAACCCGATGGGCATGCTGGTCTGATGCACAAGGCGGTCGGATGGCATCATTCGACCGCTCAGCCTGCCGCAGCAAGGCAAACGCGTTGCAGCGGTGCGGGCGCACCCGGCCTGTTCGGCAGCGCTGATGGCCCCGCAACAGTCAACTCTGGAGAATGCGTATGGCTGACAAGGGTTTGAACGAAAGCTTCGGCAGGACATGGACCTGGATGGCGGTGCTGGCGGTGATCTGCATCGTCGGCGGCTTTCTGGCGCTGCTCAATCCCTTCGGCGCGACCATTCTGGCCGTCGTTCTGGCCGGCTGGATCTTCCTGCTTCAGGGCGTCGTCCAGGTGGTGCATGCCTTCCGCATCCGCGACTGGCCCGGCTTCATCTGGTCGCTCGGCATCGGTGTGCTCTCGCTCATCGTCGGCTTCGTGCTGGTTGCCGATCCGCTGGCCGGTTCGGTGTCGCTGACATTCCTGGTGGCGGTGCTGTTTTTGATGACCGGTGTGGCCAAGACCATGTTCGCGCTGGCATTGAAGCCCGCCAGCGGCTGGGTCTGGGTGCTGGTTTCGGGCCTTGTGTCGGTGGTGCTCGGCGTCATGATCCTTGCCGGCCTTCCGGCCAGCGCAACCACCATTCTGGGCCTGCTCCTGGGCATCGAGCTGGTCTCCAACGGCGTGCTGTTCCTGTTCGTGGCGCTGGGCCTGCGCAAGCTCGACCATGTCTGAGGCGGGCAGGTGACTTTGCCTGGCCCGCGCACCATATTGAAGCCGTAGCTTTGGTCTCAAGGAGGATATCATGACCGAACCGAAAGACATGATCATTCCGATGCTGAAGGAAATGCGCGCTGAAGCCCGCGAAGTCAGGACCGAGATGAAAGATGGTTTTGCCGACGTCAAAAGGCGTCTCGACACCATTGAAGGTCGGCAGAAAAGCTTCAACAACGCGCTGACAGCCGACACCATGATGAGCAGATTTGTAACCGGCGATTTCGAAGAGCGCATTGGCGCGCTGGAGAAGAAGGTCGACCAATTGATCAAGGGGACGTGAAAATGCTTGGCAGTCCCCGCTCTCAATTATCTCACGCTCCAAATGGCGTTGTAGAGCCATGAAAACAGTCCTCTGCTACGGCGACTCACTGACCTGGGGCTACAACCCTGAAACCCGGGACCGGCATGCGCTTGAAGACCGCTGGTCAACGGTGCTGGCGGCGTCGCTGGGCGAGGGCGTGCATGTGGTGGCCGACGGGCTCAATGGCCGCACCACGGTGTTTGACGATCACACCGGTGATTGCGACCGCAACGGCGCGCGCACCCTGCCGACCGTGCTTCATGCGCATGCGCCGCTCGATCTGGTGATCATCATGCTCGGCTCTAACGACATGAAGCCGGTCATTGCCGGATCCGCCCATGCGGCCTCAAAGGGCATGCGCCGGCTGCTGGAACTGGTGCGTCTGCATGCCTGGCCGACAGCGGACCAGGAGCCGCCGCAGGTCCTGGTGGTCTCGCCGCCGCCGCTGGTGGAAACCGCCGATCCGGATTTCGCCGCGATGTTTGAGGGCGCGGTCGATGAATCGGCAATGCTGGCCTCGTTCTATGCCGATCTGGCTGACGAGACCGGTGCGGGCTTCTTCGATGCAGGCTCGGTGGCGCAGTGTTCGTCGATCGACGGCGTGCATCTCGATGCCAAGAACACCCGCGCCATTGGCCGCGGAATAGCGCCGGTGGCACGACTGCTGCTGGGGCACTGAATTTCGAGCAATTGACCAGGGTCAAGGAGAACAACCAACGGACGGATAGACTGCAATCATCACAAGCCCTCAAGGAGATGATTGATGTCACATACGCCCAACGAACTGGCGGAGGAATTTCCCGAACACGTCGAGAAAATGCATGAGCTGAAACAGGGCGATGCCCATTTCGCCAAGCTCTTTGATGCCTATCACGACGTCAACCGGGCCATCCACCGTGCTGAAACCGACGTTGAGCCGACAGATGATTTCCACATGGAGGCAATGCGGAAAGAACGTCTGAAGCTCAAGGACGAAATCTACGGGATGCTGGCGGGTTAACACCCCATCACGCCTGCTCCCGCCACACCGGTTCAAAACCGGAGATGACAGGAGCAGGCCTTGCATATCCGCCCAGCCACACGTGCTGACAGCGCCGACATCGTCATTCTCGATGACATTGCGTCATCCGGGCTGGCGACGCGTGTGCTGGAAGCAGGTGTCCGCGAGGGCTGCTATGACCGGCCGCTGGAATTCGGCCGCGATGGCTATGCCTTCATCGACGGGCCATTCTCCTGGAAGAACGTGCTGATTGCCGAAACCGGTGACGGCGTCGCCGGCATGTCGCTGTCGTTCGAGCTGACCGGCGGCCCCGGCGATCAGGGGCTGCCCGATCCGGTGCTTGAGCCGCTCGAAACGCTCAAGTCCCGCGCAATCGGAAGCCGTTTCATCGACAGTGTCGCCGTCTATACCCGCTTTCGCGGCCAGGGCATTGGCCGGGCGCTGCTAAGGGCCGAACTTGACCGCGCCGCCGGCCCATCCTCGATCATCACCGATGATGCCAATTCCCGTGCCTTGTCGCTGTACCAAAGCTTCGGCTTTGAAGAGCAGGGCCGCGCACCCATCATCGCCTTTTCCGACACCCACACCGCCACGCAATGGGTGCTTCTGACGCGCCCTGCAGCAAACGCGCACGGCGCACCGGCATCCGCCCAATGAGGAGATTGTTCCATGGCCAATAATTACGACGTGATCATCATCGGTTCCGGCCCCGGCGGCTATATTGCGGCCATCCGGGCCGCCCAGCTGGGCCTCAAGACCGCCGTGGTCGAACGCGAGCATCTGGCAGGCATCTGCTCCAACTGGGGCTGCATTCCGACCAAGGCGCTGCTGCGCTCGGCGGAAGTGCTGCATCTGAGCGAACACGCCAAGAATTACGGCCTCAAGCTCGAAGGCACGGTGACGCCGGATCTCGACGCCATCGTCAAGCGCTCGCGCGGCATCGCCGAGCGGATGAACGGCGGCGTCGGCTTCCTGATGAAGAAGAACAAGGTCGACGTGATCTGGGGCGAGGCGAAACTGACCAAGCCCGGCGAGATCGTGGTCTCCAAGACCACTAAGAAGATCGTCGAACCTCAGGGCCCGATCCCCAAAAACACGCTGGGCGAGGGCACCTACACCGCCAAGCACATCATCATCGCCACCGGCGCACGGCCGCGTGCGCTGCCGGGCATCGAGCCCGATGGCAAGCTGATCTGGACCTATTTCGAGGCGATGAAGCCTGCGAAAATGCCGAAATCGCTGCTGGTCATGGGCTCGGGCGCCATCGGCATCGAATTCGCCTCCTTCTACCGCAGCATGGGCGTGGATGTGACCGTGGTCGAAGTGATGAAAACCGTGATGCCGGTCGAAGATGCCGAGATTTCCGCCTTCGCCAAGAAGCAGTTCGACAAGCAGGGCATGAAGATCCTGCTCGAAGCCAAGGTCACCAAGGTCGAAAAGGGCGCAGACTCGGTCACCGCCCATGTCGAGCTCAAGGACGGCAAGATTGAGAAGATCACCGCCGACCGGATGATCTCGGCTGTCGGCGTGCAGGGCAATATCGAGAATATCGGGCTTGAAGCGCTCGGTGTGAAGACCGATCGCGGCTGCATCGTCATCGACGGCTATGGCAAGACCAATGTGCCGGGCCTCTATGCCATCGGCGATGTCGCCGGCCCGCCGATGCTGGCCCACAAGGCCGAACACGAGGCTGTCATCTGCGTCGAAAAGATCGCCGGCCTGCCCAATGTCCACCCGATGGACAAGCTCAAGATCCCGGGCTGCACCTATTGCAATCCACAAGTGGCATCTGTCGGCCTCACCGAAGCAAAGGCCAAGGAGCAGGGCCTCGACATCCGTGTCGGCCGCTTCCCCTTCGTCGCCAATGGCAAGGCGATTGCTCTGGGTGAAGACCAGGGCATGGTCAAGACCATCTTCGACAAGAAGACCGGCGAGCTTCTGGGCGCGCATCTGGTCGGTGCCGAAGTCACCGAACTGATCCAGGGCTTTGTCGTGGCGATGAATCTGGAGACCACCGAGGAAGACCTGATGCACACCATCTTCCCGCATCCGACGATCTCGGAAACGCTGAAGGAAAGCGTGCTCGACGCCTATGGACGGGCGCTCAACGCGTGATCGGCGCTTTTCGCGTGCCGAAAGCGGTCATGCTGCCGACAATGGGCGGGGCCGTCTTGGGCGCTCTCGCCGGTCTGGCAGCCATTCGCGGCCGCGGCGCGGTCGAGTTCGGCGCCGTCCGGCTTGAAGGCATGACCGGCATCATCAGCCTGTCGGCCATCCTGGCATTGATGGGACTGCTGCTCGGTCTTACATTCTGGTTGATCATGCGCGCGCTCGGTGACGCGGCAAAGGGAGACAAACGGCGATGATAGACGTCCATATGGGTTTCATGGCCATGCCGGGACTGGGTTTCTTCGGCCTGCTGCTGGTCGGCCTGATCGCCGGCTATGTCGCCGAACGCGCCATGAACCGGGAGCACGGCCTGCTCACCAACATGCTGGTCGGCATTGCCGGCTCCTTCGTCGGCAGCGCGCTGGCCGGCGTGCTGAATATCAACTATTACGGATTTGCCGGAAATCTGGTCGTCGCCATCGCCGGCGCCGTCCTGATCCTCTGGGTCTTCGGCCGCTCCAAGCGCGGCTGAACCGCAACGCAAGTAAAGGGACCTTCCGATGGTCACCATTCTCGACGCCACCGCCCCTGTCGCAAAGCGCGTAAGGCACCCGGAAAAGCAGGCCCGTCCTGACACCGAGGTCAAGCGCAAGCCGGAATGGATCCGCGTGCGCGCGCCTACCTCCAAGGGCTACCAGGAAACCCGTTCGATCGTGAAGGAGAACAATCTCGTCACGGTCTGCGAGGAGGCCGGCTGCCCCAATATCGGCGAATGCTGGGACAAGAAGCACGCCACCTTCATGATCATGGGCGAGATCTGCACCCGCGCCTGCGCCTTCTGCAATGTCATCACCGGCAAGCCCAATGCGCTGGACATGCACGAGCCCTACAATGTCGCCAAGGCGGTCAAGCAGATGGGGCTGCAGCATGTGGTCATCACCTCTGTCGACCGTGATGATCTCGACGATGGCGGCGCCGAGCATTTCGAGAAGGTGATCCGTTCGATCCGCGCCTCCTCACCGGGCACCACGATCGAGATCCTGACGCCGGATTTCCTGCGCAAGCCCGGCGCGCTGGAGCGCGTGGTCGCGGCCAAGCCCGATGTCTTCAACCACAATCTCGAAACCGTGCCGGGCAATTATCTCACCGTCCGCCCCGGCGCGCGCTATTTCCACTCGCTGAGGCTGTTGCAGCGGGTCAAGGAACTGGATCCGACCATGTTCACCAAGTCGGGCATCATGGTGGGCCTGGGCGAGGAACGAAACGAAGTGCTGCAGCTGATGGATGACCTGCGCTCGGCCGATGTCGATTTCATGACCATCGGGCAATATCTGCAGCCGACCCGCAAGCACCACGAGGTGATGAGTTACGTCACGCCCGACGAGTTCAAGAGCTATGAGAAGATCGCCTACACAAAGGGCTTCCTGATGGTGTCCTCAAGTCCGCTGACCCGCTCCTCGCACCACGCCGGCGATGATTTCGCCCGGCTCAAGGCCAACCGGGACGCGAAGATGAGGGCTGCTGTAGGGTAGGGATCGTCAAAGCGAACCGGCGGTGGTCAGCGCTGTCCAGTCTTCGCGTTGATGCCGCACGCGGATGATCGTGATCGATCCGTCGGCAATTTCGACTAAGATGATCATGTGAGATCCGAAAGGGTGCACCCGAACCGGAGGATCGGTCTCGCGACATTCGCGAGCCAGCCCCGGATTGGCAGCCAGCAGTTCGAAAATGTTCTTCAGGTTCCGGTGATACAAGTCCGCCTTGTTCTGACCGAATTGCTGCCTGCCGTATCTGTAGATGCCACGCACATCACTGACCGCGCGCCGTGTAAGCCGGTACGGCATTCGCGTTACACGGCTGCACGGTGCATCGAAGCGAGGATATCGTCCATGGTTTCGTCGCTTGTTCCACTGTGCAGACCCTCATCGACCAGGCGCTGCAACTCGGCAATGCGGGCCTTGTGCTGCTGGTCCTTGCGGATGATATCCCGGATATAATCGTCAGCATCCACGTAATGGCCTGATTGAGCCTGCTCTTCCACCCATTGCTTCATGGCGTCGGTCACGGAAATATTCAGGGTTGCCATTTGCCGTCTCCTTTCCGTTGATTTTCGCATTGCGCGAAGCGGCTGTCAAAAGCGCAAAACCGGGTCTGTGTACGTCACTTGGGAGCAGATCGTCCTCATTCATATGGTGCCATCCCACGTCATTTGCTTGATATTCCTGTCTGGCCCGATTAATTGCCTTTCATGCCAACCTATGAAACCACACGCCACGTTCCGCATTCGCCGCGCCAGATGTTCGATCTGGTCGCCGATGTCGAGAGCTATCCGGAGTTTCTGCCGCTGTGCGAGGCGCTGACCGTGCGCTCGCGCAAGGAGCGCGACGGCAAGACCTTGCTGATTGCCGACATGACGGTGGGCTACAAGGCCATCCGAGAGACCTTTACAAGCCAAGTCCTGCTCAAGCCCGATGATCTCGCCATCGACGTCAAATATCTCGATGGACCGTTCAAATATCTCGACAACCGCTGGTCGTTCGAGCCCGGTGAGACCGGCGGCTGCGAGGTGCGGTTCTTCATCGACTACGAGTTCAAGAGCCGCATGCTTGGCGTGGTGATGGGCGCGATGTTCGATCGCGCCTTCCGGATGTTTGCCGAAGCTTTTGAAAAACGCGCCCGCGAGATTTACGGCGACGCCGGCGGCGTCTGAGCCTGCAGCAGGGGCAGCCGGCCGATCAGCGCTTCGAGCGCCGCCCGCACGGTGGCCGCGCGGATCAGGTCGCGGCTCCAGGCCGGATCCCAGCGCAGTTCGACCACGCTGGTCAGGTCGCCCGGTCCCGACAGCCCCATCCAGACAAGCCCCACGGGCTTGTGTTGGGTGCCGCCGCCCGGCCCGGCGACTCCGGTGACGGACACGGCGAAATCGGCGCGGGAACGCCTGCGTGCACCGAGCACCATCTCTGTGGCCACTTGTGGTGACACCGCGCCGAAAGCCTCGAGCGTGGCGGGTTTGACACCGAGCATGTCCTGCTTGGCCTCGTTGGAATAGGTGACAAAGCCGCGGTCAAACACCGCCGAGGATCCGGCAATGTCGGTGATCGCGCCGGCGATCAGCCCGCCGGTGCAGGATTCGGCTGTTGCGGTCATGGCGCCAGCAGCTGAAAACCGTTCGATCAGCTCCTGGGCCAGCGCCCGGCAGTCGGCCTGCATCTCGCTCACTGTGGTGACCCGGGTCATGCGTAATCTCCAAACACCACCGTTGCGGTGGCGATTGCGGCGATGCCCTCGCGGCGGCCGGCAAAGCCGATGGTTTCGTTGGTTGTCGCCTTGACCGAGCAGCGGTCGACGGAAATATCGAGAATACTGGCCAGCGACTCGCGCATTTCCTGCCGGTGCGGCCCGATCTTCGGCGCTTCGGCGATCAGGGTCACGTCGGCGTTCATGATCACCCCGCCGGCCTTGCGGACAATGCCCGCTGCATGGGTGAGAAAGATGTGTGACGCCGCCCCGCGCCATTGCGGGTCGGAGGGCGGGAAATGATCGCCGATATCGCCGGCGGCACAGGTGGCCAGCAGCGCGTCGGTCAGCGCATGCAGGCCGACATCGGCGTCGGAATGCCCGTCCAGCCGCTGATCATGCGGGATTTCCACCCCGCACAGGGTGACAAAGCTGCCGGGAACCAGCCGGTGCACATCATAGCCGTTTCCGGTGCGCACATCCGGCAAGCGCGCGGGTGCAAGTTTCTCGTCGGCCATGGCAATATCCCCGGAAGTGGTGAGTTTGACGTTTGATGCATGTCCCGGCGTCAGCCGCACATTGAGCCCCGCCCATTCGGCGATGGCGCAGTCATCGGTGAAAGCCGTCTCGGTTTCGGCTTCGGCGCGGGCATGGGCCGCCGCGATCTCGGCATAGCCGAACCCTTGCGGCGTCTGCGCGCCGAACACACCGTCGCGCGGCACGGTTCCGGCAATGCAGCCGGAGGCATCGCCGCGCTTGAGCGTATCGGCGACCGCGACAGCGGGCAGGGCGGCGCTGTGGCCCGCCTTCAGCGCCTCGAGCACGTCGTCGATGATGGCGTGGCTGACAAAGGGCCGCACCGCATCGTGGATCAGCACATGCTGCAGGGAGGTGGCCGAAAGCGCCTGCAGGCCGGCGCGGACCGAGGCCTGCCGGGTGGCGCCGCCAAACACCGTGCGAACCCGGTCGAGCCCCTTGAGCCCGCCGACGGCCTTGGCATAGAGCGCCTCATCATCGGGATGAATGACCACGACGATATCGCCGCAACCGGGATGGTCGAGAAATGTCACCAGGGTTCTGGCGATCACCGGCCATCCACCGATCAGGCGGTACTGCTTTGGTCCGTTGGCGGGCGAGCCGGCGCGCTCGCCTCGACCCGCTGCGACGACCACCAGAGCAAATTCATGTCCGTCGTTCATGTAAATTCAATTCCCGAAATCCGATTGCCTGAGTGTTTAGAGGTTGCGTTAACGGGAAAAAAGCTCTTTTGCATTTTTCTCGGGCCGCGCGCGAATACGACTTGGCAATCCGGCCATGATTGTCTAAAAAAAGGGCAACAAAGAGAGTTGCACGATACGCATGCAAAACATTGAAGCCATTTTGAGCGAGCCGCTTGTGATCGGACCGGTCACAGCGCGAAACCGGGTGTTCCTGGCGCCGCTGTCGGGCATTTCCGATCTGCCCTTCCGGCAACTGGCCTGGAAGCACGGCGCCGGGCTGGTGTTCACCGAGATGGTGGCAAGCCGCGAACTGGTTACCGAACGGCGCGAATCACAGGTGCGGCTGCGCGGCGACGGCATCGATCCGCATGTGGTCCAGCTTGCCGGGCGCGAAGCCTGGTGGATGGGCGAGGCGGCCCGGATCGCCGAGGCCGAAGGTGCGGCGATGATCGACATCAATATGGGCTGCCCGGCGAAAAAGGTCACCGGCGGCTATTCCGGCTCCGCGTTGATGCGTGATCCCGATCATGCGCTTAGCCTGATCGAGGCGGCGGTGAAGGCCGTGAACGTGCCGGTGACGTTGAAGATGCGGCTTGGCTGGGATGACCAGAACCACAATGCAGCGCTGATCGCCGCCCGGGCCGAGGCCGCAGGCGTACAGATGATCACCGTGCATGGCCGTACCCGCATGCAGTTTTACGAAGGCGTTGCCAACTGGGATGCCATCGCCCGCGTCCGCGAGGCGATCTCTGTGCCGCTGATTGCCAATGGCGATGTCGAGACCCGCGCCGATATTGCGGACTGCCTGCGCCGCTCCGGCGCCGATGCGGTGATGGTCGGTCGCGCCTCGCGCGGCCAGCCCTGGATCTGCGGTGAACTGGCCGGCTCCGATCTGGTGCCTGTATCCGGAGAGGCGCGCAACGCCGTGGCGCTGGAGCATTACCGGATGATGGTAGAGCATTACGGCGAGGATGTCGGCGTCCGTCACGCCCGCAAGCATATCGGCTGGTATCTCGAGACGCTGGCACCCGACACGCCGGCTGCGCTGAAAACGGCGATGATGACCTCGCGCAGCGCCGATCAGGTCTGGACCTGGTTTTCCGAAGCATTGGACGGCGGCGCCCAGGCCGCATCGGTACTGGAGAGTGCAGCGTGAGTGACATACTGGCCAGCCAGATCGGTGGCGCGGATGCGGACACCGCCATCATGGTGCTCAACGCCATCCAGCATCCGGTGATCATGGTCGATGGCGACAGCGTCGTCTGCTTTGCAAACTGGGAGGCGGAAGCGTTCTTTGCTGCCAGCGCATCGCATCTCGCCCGGCACAAGATCGACACGTTCATACCGTTCGGCAGCCCGCTGCTCGAGCTGATCGACCAGGTCCGCGAGCGCCGCGCCGGGGTCAATGAATACCGCGTCGACCTGAGTTCGCCGCGGCTGGGCAGCGACAAGCTGGTCGACCTCTATGTGGCGCCGGTCTCCGGCTTGCCGGGCAATGTCGTCGTCGTGTTCCAGGAACGCTCGATGGCCGACAAGATCGACCGCCAGTTGACCCATCGCGCCGCAGCCCGCTCGGTCACCGGTCTGGCCTCGATGCTGGCCCATGAAATCAAGAACCCGCTGTCGGGCATCCGCGGTGCGGCGCAATTGCTGGAAATGTCGGTGGGCGACGACGACCGCGCCCTGACCCGGCTGATCCGCGACGAGACCGACCGGATCGTGTCGCTGGTCGACCGCATGGAGATCTTTTCCGACGAGCGTCCGGTGGACCGGGTGCCGGTCAACATCCATTCCGTGCTCGACCACGTCAAGGCGATCGCCAAGGCCGGATTTGCCCGCCGGATCAAGTTTTCAGAGCTCTATGATCCGTCGCTGCCTTCGGTCTACGCCAACCGCGACCAGCTTGTTCAGGTGTTTTTGAACCTGGTCAAGAACGCGGCCGAATCAATCGGTGACGATCCCAATGGCGAAATCGTTCTGACCACCGCCTACCGGCCCGGCATCAAGCTGTCGGTCGCCGGCACCCGCGAAAAGGTCTCGCTGCCGCTGGAATTCTGCGTGCAGGACAACGGACCGGGCGTGCCCGCCGATCTGGTGCCGCATCTGTTCGATCCCTTCATCACCACCAAGACCAACGGCTCCGGCCTGGGACTGGCTCTGGTCGCCAAGATCGTCGGCGGCCATGGCGGTATCGTTGAATGTGACAGCCAAAGCCGCAAAACCACTTTCCGAATTCTGATGCCGGTCTCGCCCGACGGCCGGCCAATCAAGCCGCTGCCGTCAACCAGTGACAGCGCGACCGGCCAAAAGGACTGAACCGATGGGCAAAGCCACCATACTTGTCGCCGATGATGACGCGGCGATCTCGCACCGTGCTCAACCAGGCCCTGACCAGGGCCGGCTATGATGTCCGCATCACCTCCAATGCCGCCACTCTATGGCGCTGGATCTCGGCGGGCGATGGCGATCTGGTGATCACCGATGTGGTCATGCCGGATGAGAACGCCTTCGACATGCTGCCGCGGATCAGACGCTCGCGTCCGGACCTGCCGGTGCTGGTGATGAGCGCCCAGAACACCTTCATGACGGCAATCAAGGCGTCGGAGGGCGGCGCCTATGACTATCTGCCCAAACCCTTTGACCTGACCGAGATGATCAACATCATCGGCCGGGCCCTGTCGGAGCCGCGCAAGCTGTCCTCCCAGCCCGAGGAATCTCACCGAAGGCATGCCGTTGGTCGGACGCTCGACCGCGATGCAGGAGATCTACCGGGTGCTGGCGCGGCTGATGCAGACCGACCTGACGCTGATGATCACCGGCGAATCGGGAACCGGCAAGGAACTGGTCGCCCGCGCGCTGCATGATTACGGCAAGCGCCGCAACGGCCCCTTTGTCGCCATCAACATGGCGGCGATCCCGCGCGACCTGATCGAATCCGAACTCTTTGGCCATGAGAAGGGCGCCTTTACCGGCGCGCAGAACAAGTCGACCGGGCGTTTCGAACAGGCCGAGGGCGGCACCCTGTTCCTCGACGAGATCGGCGACATGCCGATGGACGCCCAGACCCGGCTGTTGCGGGTGCTGCAGCAGGGCGAATACACCACGGTGGGCGGCCGCACGCCGATCAAGACCGATGTCCGGATCGTCGCCGCCACCAACAAGGACCTCAAGATCCTTATCAATCAGGGCCTGTTCCGCGAGGATCTGTATTACCGTCTCAATGTCGTGCCGTTGCGGCTGCCGGCGCTCAGGGACCGCGCCGAGGACGTGCCGGATCTGGTACGCCATTTCGTCCGCTATGCCGTCGGCGAAGGTCTCGACGCAAAACGCTTTGACGGCGAGGCGCTCGACCTGCTCAAGGCCTATCCATGGCCGGGCAATGTCCGCGAGCTCGAAAATGTCGTCCGCCGCGTGATGGCGCTCTATCCGCAGGACGTCATTACCCGCGAAATCGTCGACAATGAACTCCGCATCGAATCGCCCGAACCGGCTTCGCCACAGGGCTCGCCCTCGACCGGAGCGGCGACCATCGCGCAATCGGTCGAGGAGAACATGCGCCGCTATTTCGCCGATTTTGGAGAAGACCTGCCGCCGCCGGGACTGTACCAGCGGGTGCTTGAAGAGGTGGAATATCCGCTGATTCTCGCAGCGCTGACGGCAACGCGCGGCAACCAGATCAAGGCCGCCGATCTGCTCGGATTGAACCGCAACACGCTGCGCAAGAAAATCCGCGAACTGGGAGTCACGGTCTACCGCTCGCCACGTCTCGCCTGAGAAAACTCCAGGCCCGTCATCACGCTTGACACATCTTGGCCGAAAGTTGCATTTTCGCCACAATATGTTGCATGTTCGCAACGATAGCGTCCCGGCGACAATGGAGCGGCATGGAACAGACGGCCATCAACGCAGCACCGGATCTGCCGGCGAAAGCACCAGTGGCGGATGCCGGGCAGGAGGCCACGCAGCGGCGCAACCTGTTCACGCTGCCGGGCATCGCCTTGGTCATTTCGGCGTTTTTGAGCGCCCTGATCTCGTTTTCGATCCTGCTCGGACTGACGCCGATCGAGCCGGTCGACCAGGTCGTCTACGGCGCCGTGGTGGTCAACCTGTTCTTCGTCATCGGGCTGGTGACGCTGGTGGTTGTCGAGATCTACTCGCTGTTCAAGGCCCGGCGCCGGGGCAAGGCAGCGGCCAAGCTTCACATCCGAATCGTCGCGCTGTTCTCGATCGTCGCGATCGTGCCCGCCATCCTGGTCGCCATCGTCGCCTCGATCACGCTTGATGTCGGTCTTGATCGCTGGTTTTCCATTCGAACCAAGTCAATCGTCAACTCGTCCCTGTCGGTGGCGCAGGCCTATGTGCTGGAAAACGCACGGTTTTTGCAAGGCCAGACGGTGTCGATGGCCAATGATCTGGACAATGCGCGCACGCTCTACAGCCTCGACCGCGTCGGTTTCGAGCAGTTCATGACCCGGCAGGCAATCGGCCGCGGGCTTCTCGGCGCGTTCCTGGTGCGCGAGGATGGCAGCACCATCCTGCAGGCCGACATCGAAACCGAGCGGCCCTTGCCGGCAGTGCCCGAGCAGGCGCTCAAGGATGCGGTCAAGGGCCAGCCGACGCTGATTCCGCCCGGCGTCACCAATCTGGTCGGCGCGCTGATGCCGCTGCAGCAGATCGGCGGAACGCTGCTCTACACCGTCCGCGTGGTCGACCCCGAAGTCATGCGCTCGATGCGGCTGATGGAGGAAGCCACCAAGGAATACCAGACCCTGGAGCAGGGGCGGGCGTCCCTGCAACTGGCGTTCGGCATTCTCTATCTCGGCTTCGCGCTGATCGTGCTGCTGGCGGCGATCTGGACCGCGATTGCCGTGGCCGACCGGCTGGTGCGGCCGATCCGGGTGCTGATCGGCGCCTCCGACGATGTCGCCAGCGGCAATCTCGACGTGGTGGTGCCTGTGCATGCGTCCGACGGCGATGTCGGTTCGCTGGCGCAGACCTTCAACAACATGATCGTGCAGATCCGCACCCAGCGCGATGAAATCCTCTCGGCCAAGGACCAGATCGACAACCGCCGCCGCTTCACCGAGGCCGTGCTTTCGGGTGTGTCGGCCGGCGTTGTCGGCGTCGACCACCAGGGGGCGGTGACCATCGCCAACCGCTCGGCCCGCGAGATTCTGGGCAATGGCGAGGATGATCTGATCGACCGCAACTTTGCCGAGATCGCGCCGGAATTCGAAACCGTGATGGCCGAAGCCGGCATGCGGCCATGGATCGATGCCACCGGCCAGGTCACCATCAACCGCAACGGCAAGGAACGCACCCTCAACGTCAAGGTCACGAGGGAACAGACCCATGACCGGCTGGAATCCTTCGTCGTCACGCTCGACGACATCACCGACCTGGTGATCGCCCAGCGCTCCACCGCCTGGGCCGATGTGGCCCGCCGCATTGCCCACGAGATCAAGAATCCGCTGACCCCGATCCAGCTTTCGGCCGAGCGCATTCGCCGCCGCTATGGAAGGCAGATACCCGATGACGACCGGGCTATCTTCGACCAGTGCACCGACACCATCATCCGCCAGGTCGAGGACATCGGCCGCATGGTCGACGAGTTTTCCTCCTTCGCCCGCATGCCGAAGCCGTCCAAGGCGCGCGGCGACCTGCGCGACATTCTCAAGGACGCGGCGTTCCTGCGCGAGGTGAGCCGCAACGACATCCAGTTCATCAACGAGTTCCCCGAGACCCCGATGGAGGGCGAGTTCGATGCGCGCATGCTCGGACAGGCATTCGCCAATCTGATCAAGAACGCCACGGAAGCCATTGATTCCGTTCCGCCCGACGCCGAGCGCGACGGCAAGACCATCATCGTGCGGGCCAACCGCTCCGAGGATGGCCGCGATTATGTCGTCGACATCATCGACAATGGCCGCGGCCTGCCGGCGGAAAACCGTCACCGGCTGCTCGAGCCCTATATGACGATGCGCGACAAGGGCACCGGCCTTGGTCTCGCCATCGTCAAGAAGATCATCGATGATCATGGCGGCGCGATTCAGTTGCGCGATGCGCCTGCAGACATTGATGGTGGCCGCGGCGCGATGATCACCGTCCGCCTCCCGGTGGAGGGGCCCGAGCAGACCACCACAGAAGATGACACAGCAAAGGAACCGGCAGATGGCGTCTGATATTCTGGTCGTTGACGACGAGGCCGACATTCGCGAGATCGTTGCCGGCATTCTGGATGATGAAGGCCACGAAACCCGCACCGCAGGCGACAGCGATTCCGCTCTTGCGGCCATCAATGACCGGGTGCCGCGGCTGATCTTTCTCGATATCTGGCTGCAGGGCAGCCGCCTTGACGGGCTGGCCCTGCTTGACGAGATCAAGGCGCGCTATCCCGAACTGCCGGTGGTGATGATTTCGGGCCACGGCAACATCGAGACCGCGGTTTCAGCGATCCGCCGCGGCGCCTATGATTTCATCGAAAAACCGTTCAAGGCCGACCGGCTGCTGCTGGTTGCCGAACGCGCGATCGAGACCTCCAAGCTCAAGCGCGAAGTCACCGAACTCAAGAAACGCTCGGGCGATCCGGTGGAACTGATCGGCACCTCGATTGCCGTCTCGCAGCTCAAGCAGAGCATCGACAAGATCGCGCCGACCAATTCCCGGGTGATGATTCTCGGGCCATCGGGTTCGGGCAAGGAACTGGTGGCGCGGCTCATTCACCGCAAATCCACCCGCTCGGGCGGACCCTTCGTGGTGCTCAACGCCGCCGCGATCACGCCCGAACGCATGGAGGTGGCGCTGTTCGGCACCGAGGCTGCGGCCAGCCATGAACGCAAGGTCGGCGCGCTCGAGGAAGCCCATGGCGGCATTCTCTATCTCGACGAGGTCGCCGACATGCCGCGCGGCACCCAGAGCAAGATCCTGCGGGTGCTGGTCGACCAGCAGTTCGAACGGGTCGGCGGCACCAAGCGGGTCAAGGTCGATGTGCGGATCATCTCGTCGACGGCGCGCAATCTCGAGGAACTCATCGCCGCCGGAGAATTCCGCGAGGACCTCTATCACCGGCTGGCGGTGGTTCCGGTCAAGGTTCCCTCATTGAGCGAACGGCGCGAGGACATCCCGTTCCTGGTCGACACCTTCATGCGGATGGTCTCCGAGCAGGCAGGTATCAGGAACCGCCGCATCGGCGATGACGCGCTCGCGGTGATCCAGGCCCACACCTGGCCCGGCAATATAAGACAATTGCGCAACTACATGGAACGGCTGATGATTCTGGCCCGCTCGGACGGGCCGGAAACGGTGATCAGCGCCGACATGCTGCCCGATGATGTGTCCGACATGCTGCCCAAGACCTCTGCCGCAGGTTCCAACCACATCATGACCCTGCCGCTGCGCGAGGCGCGGGAAATGTTCGAGCGCGATTATCTGATCGCCCAGATCAACCGCTTCGGCGGAAATATTTCCAGAACCGCGGAATTTGTGGGGATGGAGCGGTCCGCACTGCATCGCAAATTGAAATCGCTTGGCGTATAAGCACCGCCAAGCCGCCACGGTCGCGGCTTTGAACAGGCTCTTGAGAGGTCGGCAATGAAGGTCATCATTTGCGGTGCGGGACGGGTAGGCTACGGCATTGCCGAGCGGCTCGCTGCGGAAGACAATGATGTGTCGGTCATCGATACGTCGGCCACGCTTGTGCAGGCGATCCGGGATACGCTGGACGTGCGCAGCTATGTCGGCCATGGCGCCCATCCCGACGTGCTGGCCCAGGCCGGCGCCGACCAGGCCGACATGATCATTGCCGTCACGCTCTATGATGAAATCAACATGGTGGCGTGCCAGGTCGCGCACTCGATCTTCAACGTGCCGACCAAGATCGCCCGCATCCGCGCCCAGTCCTATCTCAAGCCGCACTGGGCGGATCTGTTTTCGCGCGACCACATGCCCATTGACGTGATCATCTCGCCCGAGGTCGAGGTCGGCCAGATGGTGCTGCGGCGCATTGCGCTGCCCGGCGCCACCGACGCCGTGCGCTTTGCCGACGACAAGGTGGCGATGGTTGCCATCGAATGTCTCGAGGACTGCCCGGTGGTCAACACGCCGCTGTTGCAGCTGAGCGAACTGTTTCCCGACCTGCTTGCCACCGTGGTCGGCGTCTGGCGTCATGACAAGCTGTTCGTGCCGCATTCCACCGACCAGCTCGAAACCGGAGATCTGGCCTATGTCGTGTGCGACAAGGACCATGTCCGCCGCACGCTGGGTCTGTTCGGTCACGAGGAGCAGGAGGCTGGCCGCATCGTCATCTCCGGCGGCGGCAATATCGGCTATTACGTCGCCGCGGCGATCGAGGAACGGCAGCCCAAGACCAAGGTGAAGATCATCGAGGCCGATCGCGACCGCGCCGTGGTGATAGCCGATTCGCTGTCTCGGACCGTGGTGCTCAACGGCTCCTCGCTGGACCAGAACATCCTGATCGAGGCCGACATCCAGAATGCCGACCTGATGGTGGCGCTGACAAATGACGACCAGGTCAACATCCTGTCGTCGGTGATGGCCAAGCGGCTGGGCTGCAAGGCCAATCTGGCGCTGATCAACAACCCGTCCTACCAGTCGTTCACCAAGACGCTCGGCATCGACGCCCATATCAACCCCCGCGCGGTGACGATTTCGCGCATTTTGCAGCATGTCCGCCGCGGCCGCATCCGCGCGGTCTATTCGGTGCAGAAGGGCTCGGCCGAAGTCATCGAGGCCGAAGCGCTGGAGACTTCGCCGCTGGTCGGCAAGCCGCTGCGCAATCTGGATCTGCCCGACGGCGTGCGGATCGGTGCGATCTATCGCGACAAGCAGGTCCTGCGGCCCGACGGATCGCTCAAGATCAAGGCCAAGGACCGCGTGGTGATGTTTGCAGCGCTGGAATCGGTGCGCCATGTCGAGCAGATGTTCCGGGTAAGCCTGGAGTTCTTCTAAGCCCATGCTAGGCGTGCTGCACATCCTGGCCGTTTCCGTTGCGGGATTGTTCGCGATGATCGTTCCGGCCGTGCTGTTTGCCATTGCCGACGGCATGCGCGACCTGGCGCTGTCGATGCTGCTGGTCGGGGCGCTGGGCGTGTTTGCGGCACTGATGGTGCTCGGCGCGGTGTCAGGCTTTGAACGCAGGCTGGGCCGGGCGACCGGCTATCTCGGGCTTGTCGCCGTCTGGGTGCTGCTTCCGGTTATTGCCGCCGTCTCGTTCAAGACACTCACCGGCCTGGGCTGGGTCGATTCCTGGTTCGAGGCCGTGGCAGCCTTCACCACCTCCGGGTCATCGATGATGATCCGCGAAACCACGCCGCGCGCCATGCTGTTCTGGCGCGCCTCGATCGAGTGGTATGGCGGGTTTCTGACGCTGGTGTCGATCATTCACGTGCTGGCGCCCGGCGGCTTCGGCGGACTTCCGGCGGGCGATCGCCGCATCATCACCAGCCAGTCCAGCGAGATGACGGTGGATCTCGGCGATTTCCGCCAGGTGCTGGCGCAATACATGCTGATGACCTTCATCGTCTTCGTGGCGCTGGCGCTGACCGGTGTGACCGGACCCTATGCCATGATGCTGTCGATGATGGCGATTGCCACCGGCGGATTCCTTCCCTTCGACGGCGCGCTGGAAAACCATGCCGGGCCGATGGCGCAACTGGTGCTGACCGCCGGCTTGCTGCTGGGCACGGTCAGCGTGTTCTGGCGCCGCCGCCTGCTGCGTTCGCCGAAACATTTTCTGCTCGGCAATCCGGAAGTCGTCATCATCAGTGCCGCCGTCATCATCATCGCCACGCTTTTTGCCGCACGGCTGTCGGCGATTTCCGGCGGTGCCGCGCTCGGGCCGATCGTCGCCGAAAGCCTGCTTGCCGCAAGCTCGCTGATTGCCACCAGCGGCATCGAGAGCCGGCCCGGCGTGATTGCGCTGTGGCCCGACCTCATCGTGCTGGTGGTGGTCGTGGTCGGCGGCGGCATCTATTCGACCACCGGCGGCTTCAAGATCTACCGGATCGGCGCGATGGCGGCGCATTCCTGGCGCGAGCTCAACCAGCTGATCTATCCCAGCAGCGTCATCAATCTGCGCTTCGGGTCCCAGATCATCGACGAGCCGAGCATGCGGGCGATCTGGACCTATTTCGCGCTGTCGCTGCTGGTCATCTCCGCGGCGGCGATGGCGCTGACGCTGACGGCGACCAATTTCGAGGGCGGAATCACCATGGCGGTGGCCTTTTTCGCCAATGCCGGCCCGGTCTATGACGCCCTGGTGCCGCCGTCTTATGCCACCGATCCGGGAAATCAGGTCTGGCCGCAAATCGCGGCATTGCCGGTCATGGCCAAGCTCGCGGCGATCGCGACCATGACTTTGGGACGGCTTGAAGTGATGGTGGTGTTTGCGGTTTTGAACATTCGTTACTGGATGAGCCGATAGACACGGGCCGCCGGGCCTGATTGTCTGGCGCGTCAAAACAAGTGTTTACAAAACACCATAACAATGATTTTCTGCGCTTTGTTCGGGCGAGCGAATTTCCGTCAGCGGTCAAATCTAACAAATCTGCCTGTCAGACGGTTTTGGGGTGTTCGGAAGTTGACGTTACGGAAGGCTATGGGGTCGAGGACTTTCTCGGCCCTGCATGGAAGCGGGTTTCGTCAGCTCCGAATGAATGAGGTAACGTCCTGCAATTGTGCAGGCAATAAAAAGACGGATGAATAGGCGCAATGGCGGAACGTTCACAAAATCTGCAGGACCTTTTTCTCAATACGGTTCGGAAACAGAAAATCTCGCTGACGATCTTCTTGATCAACGGAGTGAAGTTGACCGGAGTGGTCACCTCATTTGACAATTTCTGCGTCCTGCTGAGGCGCGATGGTCATTCGCAGCTTGTCTACAAGCATGCGATTTCCACGATCATGCCGAGCCAACCGGTTCAGATGTTTGAAAATGAGGACGCCGCAACCGGCGCCTGACAGGACAACGCACATAGAAACTGTAGATAGCACCGGAAATTTCACCGACGCGGACAGCAAGTCCGGCGTCACCAGCGCAATTGTGATCATTCCGACCTTGCGCACGCGCAATGCGGCGCCCGGCAGTGGCGAAGTGGTCAAACGCCCCGACACCCACCGCATGGAAGAGGCGATCGGCCTGGCCGGTGCGATCGACCTTGAGGTGGCCGAGTCACTGATCATCCCGATCTCGTCACCGCGGCCCTCAACGCTGTTCGGCAAGGGCAAGATGCTCGAGATCAAGGCGCTGATCGAGTCGTCCGGCGCCGATCTGGTGATTGTCGACCACCCGCTCACCCCGGTGCAGCAGCGCAATCTCGAAGAGCAGTGGCTGGTCAAGGTGATTGACCGCACCGGCCTGATTCTGGAAATCTTTGGCCGCCGCGCCTCCACCAAGGAAGGCGTGCTGCAGGTCGAGCTTGCCCATCTGAATTATCAGAAGGGCCGACTGGTGCGCAGCTGGACCCACCTTGAACGCCAGCGCGGCGGCGGCGGGTTCATGGGCGGTCCGGGTGAAACCCAGATCGAGGCCGACCGGCGGCAATTGCAGGAACGCATCATCAAGCTCGAACGCGAGCTCGATCAGGTCCGCCGCACAAGGCAATTGCACCGCGCCAAGCGCAAGAAGGTGCCGCACCCGATCGTGGCGCTTGTCGGCTATACCAATGCCGGCAAGTCGACGCTGTTCAACCGGCTCACCGGCGCCGAGGTGCTGGCCGAGGACATGTTGTTTGCAACGCTGGATCCGACGCTGAGACGGATGAAACTGCCGCATGGCAAGATGGTCATCCTGTCCGACACGGTGGGCTTCATCTCCAGCCTTCCGACCCATCTGGTCGCAGCTTTCCGCGCCACGCTCGAGGAAGTCATCGAAGCCGACCTGATCCTGCATGTGCGCGACATGGCCGATCCGGACCGCGCCGCACAGGCCAAGGATGTCGAGGCGATTCTGAAGAGCCTTGGCGTCGGCGAGGGGGCCGAGCAGAAGCTGGTCGAGGTCTGGAACAAGATCGACCTTTTGCCCGAGGAAGCCGCCGCCGATCTCAAGGTCAGGGCCGAAAATTCCGAGAACGCCATTGCCGTCTCGTCGGTCACCGGCGAGGGGATCGACGAATTGCTGGCGCGCATCGAATCGGTGATTTCCGGCAAGCTGGTGTCGCGCACGGTCACCATTGCACCGGATCAGATGACCCTGGTGCCATGGATCTACCAGCGCGGCCGGGTCAGCAAGCGCGAGGACATGGAAGACGGCTCGGTGCTGATCGAGGCTGAATTCACCGGATCTGATTCCGACGAGCTTGATCGCCGCATGGGCAACGGGCCGAAACCGGACGCCGATTTCTAGACGTTCCTGACGCAAATTTCCGCTCAATTCCGAGGCTTTCTGACCTTCACCCAGAAACAGGTATTTACAGTACCTGTTTCTGGGTCTATTCGAACGGGCAGCCTCAGGCCGGATTGCCGGTTGGGGCCAAGGCCTGGTTCGCATCCGTCGCGAACCGCTTCGGGGAAAGAGTGATGAGCACAACTGCCGCACGCATGCGGGACTGGCGCGGCCCGGCGATCCTGAGTTTCGGCTTCCGGCCGTTCTTCCTGTTCGGCGCCGCCTGGGCCGGCCTGGCGATGATGCTGTGGGTGATGATGCTGTCGGGCCATGACCCGTTGCGCAGCGCGTTCGATCCGGTCGCCTGGCACGCCCATGAATTGCTGTTTGGCTATCTCGGCGCGGTGATTGCCGGATTTCTGCTGACCGCCGTGCCCAACTGGACCGGCAGCCTGCCGGTGACCGGATGGCCGCTGGCCGGACTTGTGGCGCTGTGGCTCGCAGGCCGCGTCGCGGTGGCGGTCTCAACGCTGATGCCGCCCTATCTCGCCATGGCGGTGGATCTCGCATTTCCGATTGCCCTGGCAGGCTTTTTGGCGCGCGAAATCATCACCGGCAAGAACTGGAAAAACCTTCCGGTTCTGGCCTTGCTCGGCTTCTGGACGCTCGCCAATGCGGCATTTCACCAGCAGGCGCTGGCGGACGGGCTGCCGGCTTCGGGAACCGGCCTGCGGCTGGGGCTTGCGGCGGCGATCCTGCTGATCACCCTGATTGGCGGGCGGATCGTGCCGTCATTTACCCGCAACTGGCTGGCTGCGCGGCACGCGACACGCCTGCCGGCTCCCTTTGGCCGCACCGACACGGTCATCGTGCTGGTGACCGCGCTCGCGCTCGCTGCATGGGTGATTGCGCCCGACCAGGCGACCACCGCCATCCTGTGCCTGGTCGCCGGGCTGGCCCAGAGTTGGCGCCTGATCCGCTGGCAAGGCTGGCAGACCGGCAGCGAGGCCCTGGTCTGGGTGCTGCACATGGCCTACGCCTTCGTACCGCTTGGGTTTTTCGCCATTGCCGGACACAGCTTGTTGCCGGTCGGCACGGCGGCGACGCAGCATGTCTGGATGGCCGGCGCCATCGGCTTGATGACGCTTGCGGTGATGACCCGGGCAAGCCTCGGCCATGCCGGCCGGCCGCTGCATGCGACACCGGCAATCACCGCGCTGTATCTGGCAATGATCATCTCTGTCGGCGCCCGGTTCCTGGCCGGCGCCATGCCGGAAGAGGACTGGTTGCTGCATCTGGCCGCCGGTGGCTGGGTGGTCGCCTTTGGCGGCTTCGCCGTGGTCTATTTCCCGATTTTGACAAGGCCGAAAGCCGCCAAGCGCAAACTTTCCGGCGGACCGGCTGCGGATGCGCCGAAATGAACGGCTGGGGCGAATTGATCAGCGCCTATAGCGTGTTTCTGCTGTCGCATTCGCTGCCGGTCCGACCGCCGGTCAAGCCGATGATCGTGGCGCGGATTGGCAAGGCCGGCTTCGCCTTGCTCTATTCGGCACTTTCGCTTGCGGTGCTGGCCTGGCTGATCATCGCCGCGGGCCGGGCGCCCTATGTCGAGCTGTGGCCACGGCTGCCGTGGCAAGACCATGTGACTTTGACGGCGATGGCGGCAGTGTGCCTGATCGTTGCCATGGCTGCGTTCCGGCCCAATCCATTCTCCTTTGGCGGCTGGCGCAATGCCCGCTTCGATCCGGCATATCCCGGGATCGCCGGCTGGTTGCGTCACCCGTATCTCGCGGCGCTGGCTCTGTGGGCCGCAGGCCATGTGGTGCCCAATGGAGACCTTGCCCATATATTGCTGTTTGGCGGCTTTACGCTGTTTGCGCTTATGGGCATGCGGCTGATCGACCGGCGCCGCAAACGCGAGATGGGACCGGCACAGTGGCTTGGGTTGCTGCAGGCAACCAAATCCGGACGCAGCCTGATGCCGGGTGCCGGCACGATCGTCCGGCTGGTCGCGGCGCTGGCGCTGCTGGCAGTGCTCATCAGCCTGCATCCGCTGGTGATCGGGCTTGAGGCTGTGAGCTGGTAAGCGGCAGCCGGCCGAAGCCGATCCGTATCAGTCCGACGCTTTCGCCGCCTGCCACAGCGCTTCCATCTCGTCGAGCGTCGCGTCGTCCGGGGTCTTGCCGAGTTTGGCCAGACCGGCTTCGACAAAGGCAAAGCGGGTGCGGAACTTTGTGTTGGTGGCGCGCAAAGCGTCTTCCGGATCGGTTTTCAGATGCCGCGCCAGATTGGCGACGGCGAAGATCACGTCGCCGAGTTCCTCGGTCGCCTTGCCGGTATGACCGCTGGCGATCTCGGCGCGCAGTTCGGCAATCTCTTCCTCGATCTTGTCGAGCACCGGGCCTGCTTCGCCCCAGTCGAAACCGACCTGCGACGCTGCCTGTTGCAGCTTCAGCGCTTCCATCAGCGCGGGCAGGGCGCGCGGCACGGTGGTCAGTTGTCCGGGCGTCTCGGCCTCGGGCAGTCCACGGGCGGCGCGGCGTTCGCGCCTCTCTCGCTTTTCCTCGGCCTTGATCTCGGCCCATTGCGTCTTGACCTTGTCCGGCGTGTCGGCCTCGGATCGCTCAAACACATGCGGATGTCGCCGGATCATCTTGCGGGTGATGGCCTCGACCACGTCTTCAAAGGAAAACAGCTTCTCTTCCTCGGCCATGCGGGCGTGAAACACCACCTGCAGCAGCAGGTCGCCAAGCTCGTCGCAGAGGTCCTCGGGATCGTTCCGCTCGATCGCGTCGGCGACCTCATAGGCCTCCTCGATCGTGTAGGGCTTGATCGTGGAGAAATCCTGCTTGACGTCCCAGGGGCAACCGGTTTCGGGATGCCTGAGTGCCGCCATGATCTCGATGAGGCCGGAAATATCGCGTGATGGTTTCATCACGTGATGATACCCGAGCTGTGCTGCGCCCGCGACTGTTCAGCCCCGGGCGCCGGTATTGTCCACAACTCAGTCACGGCGCGCCACTCAGTTCAAAGGAATGGCGTTGTCGTCCTTGCTCGACTGGTAGGCGCTCGACAGATCGGCATAGCGAGCGCGGATGCGTTGCGCCTGATCGAGCAGCGGCTGGGCCTGATCGTCGGGCAGGGCGGCGATGATGCCGAAGATGCCGCGGCCGTGCCAAAAGGCGTTGTCGTGATTATAGCCGCCCGGCTCCAGTCCGAAAACTTCCTTGAGCATCTTGAGATCATGCGGAATGGCAAAACTGTCGCGCGAATCCTGATGGCTGAAGAAATAGAAGAAATTGTCGAAGCCGGCCCAGGCGATCGCCGACATGCACATGGTGCAGGGCTCATGGGTCGACAGGAAAATCATGTCCCTGGTCGGTTCCTGCTTCGACAGCGGGCTCTCGTAAAAGCATTTCAAAAGATGAACTTCGCCGTGCCACAGCGGGTTCTCGGTCTCGTTGTTGGTCTGCGCCATGACCAGCGAAAGATCCGATTTGCGCAGCAGCGCGCCGCCGAAAATCTTGTTGCCCCTGGCCACGCCCTGCTCGGTCATCGGCAGGATGTCGTGTTCCATCACATCGAGCAATCTGCCCACCAGTTCCGCGTTCTCGGTGATCTCCATAATAAGCGTCCGTTTCTGTCGTCCGACCGCATGAGCCTGAAGCGTCGCGGTTACCCATTCTCCATATCTGGCTTTCCGGGGTAAAAGAATATCCAGTTCCGCCAAACGGCACATGTTTGTTCCTTCATTTGTTTCGCCGATATCCTGAAAATGGCTCCAACTCAGGAGTTTGACACTTATGGCGACGCAATCGGCGCAATTGACGACATTTCCCGCCTTCATGCGGGTCGACGCCCGCAAGGTGGCGATTTTCGGCAATGGCGCGGAAGCCGCCGCCAAGGCGCGGCTGCTGGCCAACACCTCGGCTGACATTTCCGTCTATGCCGATGCGCCCGACGCCGAGCTGATCGACAGCCTGTCGCGGCTGGCAATCGCGCCGATCCGTCAGGCCTATGACGCCGCACAGATGGATGGTTCCACACTTGTGTTTGCCGCCACCGGCGATGCCGCGCAGGATCGCGCCATCGTGATGGCCGCGCGTGAGCGGCGAATTCCGGCCAATGCAGTCGATCAACCGGACTATTGCGATTTCCTGACACCGGCTCTGGTCAACCGTGCCCCGGTGTCGATTGCCATCGGCACGGAAGGGGCAGGGCCGGTGCTGGCGCAGATGATCCGCGCCCGCATCGACCAGATGCTGTCGCCTTCGCTGGGAACGCTGGCGCGGCTTGCGAGCGACTACCGGGTCGCTGTCGACCGGCTGCTGCCGCGCGGCGTGGCACGGCGCGTGTTCTGGCGGCGGTTTTTCGAAGCCGATGTCGCCACCCATGTCGACAACGGGGAAATTTCACTGGCGCGGCGCGCCGCCACCCGCATGCTGCGCGGTCGTGAGCCGGTGCCGGGCCATATCTGGCTGGTGGGCGCCGGGCCTGGCGCCGAAGATCTGCTGACGCTGCGCGCCCAGCGCGCCATGATGGAAGCCGATGCGATTGTCTATGACGCGCTTGTGCCGGAAACGGTGGTAGCACTTGGCCGCCGTGATGCCGAGCGCTTCGCAGTGGGCAAGCGCAAGGGCTGCCATTCCAAAAGCCAGAACGAGATCAATGACCTGCTGGTTCGTCTCGGCCGCGAAGGCAAGCGCGTGGTGCGGCTCAAATCCGGCGATCCGCTGATTTTCGGCCGGGCCGGCGAAGAAATGGCGGCTTTGCGCGATGCGGATGTCTCCTTTGAGATCGTTCCGGGCATCACCTCGGCCTTTGCCGCGGCCGCCGATTTCGAATTGCCGCTGACCCTGCGTGGCGTCGCCTCGTCGCTGGTGTTTACCACCGGCCATGACCTGACCGGCGCTGCACTGCCCGACTGGGCCCGGCTCGCCGTCTCCGGGGCCACGCTCTGCGTCTATATGGGCCGCACGGTTGCTGCCAGCGTTGCCGCGCGGCTGATCGATGCCGGGCTGCCCGCCGACATGACCGTGGCCATCGTCGAAAACGCCTCACGCGGCGACCGTCGCCTGTTTCACGGCACGCTTGCCGATCTGCCCGCCCTGGAGGGCCGCACCGAGCTTGCCGGCCCGGTGATGGTGGTGATCGGCGATGCCGTCGCCGGCGCCAGTTTCGAGCATTCCACACCGATTGCAGCCGGTCAGCCGATTGCGACTGCTGCTGCCCCGACCCGATCCACTCGCTCCCAAGCCGCCTGAGGAAAATACCCATGAAAACCAAGGTTCTCACCGCAAACCGCCTGACCGACGGCATTTCAGTCTGGCTCGGCGCCAATGGCGAATGGGTATTTTCGCTGAAAGACGCCTTCCTGGCCCGCCATGAGGAAGCCGTGGTCGCCATCACCGCGGCAGGAGACCAGGCGCTGGCCGACAATCGCGTTGTCGATGTCAATGTCATCGAGGTCGAGGAAACGCCAAGCGGACCGCGCCCGTTCAGGCTGCGTGAACGCATCCGCGCCGACGGACCGACCATCGATTATGCCCCGGCTTCGGCCGCGCGCGCCGCAGTCGCCGCTTAAGGATCAAGTCATGTACCGTTACGATGAATTCGACCACGCCTTCGTGGCCGCACGCGTCAACCAGTTCCGCGATCAGGTCGAGCGGCGGATGTCGGGCGAGATTTCCGAGGATGCGTTCAAGCCGCTGCGGCTGATGAACGGCGTCTATCTGCAGCTGCATGCCTATATGCTGCGCGTGGCCGTTCCCTATGGCACGCTGAATTCGCAGCAGATGCACAAGCTCGCCCATATCGCCCGCACCTATGACCGCGGCTATGGCCATTTTACCACCCGGCAGAACATCCAGTACAACTGGCCGGCGCTGAAGGACATTCCGGCCATTCTCGAGGAACTGGCCGGTGTGGAGATGCATGCCATCCAGACCTCGGGCAATTGCATCCGCAATGTCACCGCCGACCATTTTGCCGGTGCTGCCGCCGACGAGGTTGCCGACCCGCGGCCCTATGCCGAAATCCTGCGGCAATGGTCGTCGGTGCATCCGGAATTCTCGTTCCTGCCGCGCAAGTTCAAGATTGCGGTGACCGCATCCGAGCGCGACCGCGCCGCGATCCAGGTGCATGACATCGGTCTGCAGCTGAAGAAGGACGATCAGGGCCAACTGGGCTTTGCTGTCTGGATCGGTGGCGGGCAGGGGCGTACGCCGCTTCTGGCCAAAAAGGTCAAGGACTTCCTGCCCGAAGCCGATCTGCTGAGCTACACCACTGCGATCATGCGGGTCTACAATCTGCACGGCCGCCGCGACAACAAGTACAAGGCGCGGATCAAGATCCTTGTGCATGAAACCGGCGTCGAAGAGCTCAAAGCCGAGATCGATGCGGAGTGGGCGCACCTCAAGGAGGGTGTGCTGAAACTGCCCGAAGCCGATATCGCTGCGATCAACGCCTATTTTGCGCCGCCCAAGCTGGCGTCGCGGGCCGAAGGCTGGGGCGAACTGGCCGCGTGGAAGAAATCCGATCCCGGCTTTGCCGACTGGGTCGGCCGCAATGTCGCGCCGCACCGGCATCCCGACTATGCCATGGTGACGATTTCACTCAAGCCGATCGGCGGCATTCCCGGTGATGCCACGGCCGACCAGATGGATGCCGTGGCCAATCTGGCGCGGGATTTTGCCCATGACGAGATCCGTGTCACCCACGAGCAGAACCTGGTGCTGCCGCATGTGGCGCTGGCCGACCTTGAACCCCTGTACCGGGCGCTGCTGGCCGAAGGGCTGGCAACGGCCAATGCCGGTCTGATCACCGATATCATCGCCTGCCCGGGGCTGGATTACTGCGCGCTGGCCAATGCCCGCTCGATTCCGGTGGCGCAGGAGATTTCCAACCGCTTCGCCGATCCGGTGCGGCAGGCTGAAATCGGTGAGCTGAAGATCAAGATCTCGGGCTGCATCAATGCCTGCGGCCACCATCATGTCGGTCATATCGGCATTCTCGGCGTCGAGAAAAAGGGCGCCGAGCTCTACCAGATCTCGCTGGGCGGATCGGCGGATGAGCATGCATCGATCGGTCAGATCACCGGGCGTGGCTTTGAACCCGAACAGGTCACCGACGCGATCGAGACCATTGTCGACACCTATCTGGCCCACCGCGCAACCACCGATGAAGCCTTTATCGATTGCTACCGCCGCATTGGTGCAGCTCCCTTCAAAGCCGCGCTGTATGGCGGCGAAGCCCAGGCGGCTTGAGACAGGACCGGAGACCGAGATGACTGTCATTTGGACACGGAACGGGATTGTCGAGGACGATCCCTGGATAGCCACGGACGCGGAAGAGGCGCCAAAGCTGCTGCCGCTGGCCGAGGCGCTGGAACACGCCCAGGACAATGCGCCCTTCGGCGTGGTGTTGCAGCCGGCCGATGACGTGCGCGCGCTGGCGCCGATTCTCGACCGCCTGGCAATCGTCGCCCTGACATTTCCGGCATTCGCCGATGGCAGGGCATTTTCCCAGGCCGTGCTGCTCCGGGAGCGGCTGGGCTATACCGGCGAATTGCGCGCTGCGGGCACCGTGCTGCTCGACCAGGTGCCGTTGATGCTGCGCACGGGTTTTGACAGTTTCGAAGTCAGCCATGCGCCGACAATTCAGCGGCTTATCGAAAAGCGGCTTCCGGGGATCGATCTGCATTATCAGCCGTCAGCGGACCGGACCGCCGCCGGACCAGACTACAGCTGGCGCCGCACGGCCATATTGAACGGCTGAACGGGGAGAAGGCCATGCAAATTCACGTCACCGATCAGAGCGGCACCCGCCATACGCTGGAAGCATTGGAAGGGTTTCGGGTGATGGAGATCATTCGCGACTGGGGTCTCGACATCAAGGCAGAATGCGGCGGCGCCTGTGCCTGCGCCACCTGCCATGTCCATGTGGCGGATGACTGGACCGACAAGCTCTATCCGATCGAGGCCGAGGAAGAGGACATGCTCGACCAGGCTTTCGATGTCCGCGACAATTCCCGGCTGTCCTGCCAGTTGCTGATGAGCGAGGAACTCGACGGTCTCGAGGTGACGCTGGCGCCGGGGACGGAAAGCGGAGACCGCGCCGCAGCCTGAGGCCGGCGCATCCGCCATCGCGATTCCGACATGCCGACGTCGTTGATCTGCTTGCACTTTAGGCACGCAGCATGCGACTTTGGCAGTCATGATCGACAAACTCGAATTCTTCATCGTGCTCGCCCGGGAGCGCCATTTCGGCCGCGCCGCGCAGGAATGCGGCGTGACCCAGCCGACCCTGTCGGCCTCGTTGAAGCAACTCGAGGAACAGCTCGGCGTCACCCTGGTGCTGCGCGGGTCGCGCTACCAGGGGCTGACCCCCGAAGGCCAGCGGGTGCTGGAATGGGCCCGGCGCATCGTCGGCGACGCCCGCACCATGCGCGAGGAGATGAAGGCGGCGCGCAAGGGCCTGTCAGGACATGCCCGCATCGCCGTGATTCCGACCGCGACCTATATGGTCACCGATCTCACGCTGCAATTTACCCGGAAACACCCGGCGGTGACGCTGTCGGTGACCTCCTGCACCAGCTACCAGGTGCTGTCGCAGCTTGAGAATTTCGAAATCGATGTCGGCATCAGCTATATCGAGAACGAACCCACCGGCCGCGTCGCCACAGTGCCGCTTTATGCCGAACGCTATCAGCTGATCACCTCGGTGGGGCAGAAATTCGCCGAACGCGAGAAGGTGACCTGGGCGGAAGTCGCCACCTTGCCGCTGTGCCTGCTGACGCCGGACATGCAGAACCGCCGCATCATCAACCAGCACCTCACCGAGGCCGGCGCAACCGTCAAGCCGACGCTGGAGTCGAACTCGATGATCGTGCTGTTTTCGCATATCCGCACCGGCAACTGGGCCTCGATCATGCCGGTCAACCTGGCCCAGACGCTCGGCTTCGGCGGCAATATCAGATCGATCCCGATCGTCGAGCCGGACGCCCATCACACCGTCGGGATGATCGCGGCACCGCGCGAGCCGCATACGCCGATTGTCTCGGCGCTGCTGCATGAGGCGCGGGTCCTGGCCACCGCGCTCTCACATCGATAGATAACCTCTATCGAACAACGGATATACGGCATTGATTCAAGGGCTTGTTGCCTGACAATTGGAACTGCTGTCATGCCGCTGGAGGAGCTTCGCATGGAATCACGGAACATGGATGCGAAAATTGCGTCGCGCACCAAGGCGATCGTCGGACAGCTCAAGCCGCTTGAGGGCCCGCTGCTGCCGATCCTGCACGGAATCCAGGACGAATTCGGCTATGTGCCGAAGGCGGCATTGCCGGTCATCGCGGAAGGTCTCAACCTGTCGCGCGCCGAAGTCCATGGCGTTGTCAGCTTTTACCATGATTACCGCGAAACCCCGGCCGGGCGGCATGTGATCAAGCTGTGCCGGGCCGAAGCCTGCCAGTCGATGGGCGGTGACGAGCTCGCCGAACGGCTGCTCTGGCTCTTGGGTCTCGACTGGCACGAGACCAGCGCCAATGGATCAGTCACCATAGAGCCTGTCTATTGCCTCGGCCTGTGCGCCTGTGCGCCGGCGGCGATGGTCGATGGCGACGTGGTTGGCAGGCTGGACGAGGACGCAGTCAAGGCTCTGGCAAAGGCGGTGATGGCATGAGCGTGAAAATCTACATTCCCGGTGATTCCGGTGCGGTTGCCGTCGGCGCCGACCGGCTGGCGCTGCGCATGGCCGAAACCATCAAGGCGCGGGATCTCGATGCCGTGGTCATTCGCAACGGCTCGCGCGGGATGTACTGGCTCGAACCGATGGTCGAAATCGAGACCAGCCAGGGCAGGGTGGCCTATGGCCCGGTCAAGCCTTCGGACCTCAACAGCCTTCTTGACGCGGGCCTGCTTGAGGGCGGCGATCATCCGCTGTGCCTGGGCGCAACCGAAAACATTCCGTATCTCAAACGTCAGACCCGGCTTACCTTTGCCCGTTGCGGCATTACCGATCCGCTGTCGCTTGAGGATTACCGCGCAAATGGCGGTCTCGTCGGCCTGACCAATGCCGTCGTCCTGGCGCCCGAAGCCATCGTCGCCCAGGTGACCGAGTCCGGCCTGCGCGGACGCGGCGGCGCGGGATTTCCGACCGGAATCAAGTGGAAGACCGTGCTGGAGGCGCAAGGGCCGCAGAAATACATCATCTGCAATGCGGACGAGGGCGATTCCGGCACATTCGCCGACCGCATGATCATGGAGGGCGATCCCTTCGTGCTGATCGAAGGCATGATCATTGCCGGCATCGCCACGGGCGCCACCAAGGGCTATGTCTATCTCCGCTCCGAATATCCGCATGCGATCCGGGTGATGAACCGCGCCGTCGAGATCCTGCGCCAGGCCGGTGTGCTGGGCATCTCCGTGCTCGGCTCCAGCCACGCGTTTGACATGGAAATCCGGGTCGGCGCCGGCGCCTATGTCTGCGGCGAGGAAACAGCGCTGCTTGAAAGCCTTGAGGGCCGCCGCGGCGTGGTCCGTGCCAAGCCGCCGCTGCCCGCCCACAAGGGCTTCCTGGCGCGGCCGACGGTGGTCAACAATGTGATCTCGCTCGCCTCGGTGCCGATCATCATGGACAAGGGTGCCGCCTACTATCGCGATTTCGGCATGGGCCGGTCGCGCGGCACGATCCCGATCCAGATTGCCGGCAACGTCAAACATGGCGGATTGTTCGAAGCCGCCTTCGGCATGACGCTGGGCGAACTGGTCGACGACATCGCCGGCGGCACCGCCAGCGGGCGCCCGGTCAAGGCGGTGCAGGTGGGCGGGCCATTGGGGGCCTATTTCCCGCGCGCTCTCTTCGACACGCCGTTTGACTACGAAGCCTTTGCCGGAAAGGACGGGCTGATCGGCCATGCCGGCATCGTGGTGTTCGATGACAGCGCCGACATGCTCAAGCAGGCGCGCTTTGCCTTTGAATTCTGCGCCATCGAAAGCTGCGGCAAGTGCACGCCCTGCCGCATCGGCTCGACCCGCGGCGTCGAGGTTGTCGACAGCATCCGCGCCGGCATCGAGACCGAGAGCCAGATCAATTTGATGACAGATTTGTGCAATACCATGAAATTCGGCTCGCTCTGCGCCCTGGGCGGCTTCACGCCGTACCCGGTGATGAGCGCGCTGACGCATTTCCCGGAGGACTTTCGTCCGGCACCCAAAATGACGGGACCGATGTCCCAGGCTGCGGAGTGAATGTTATGACGCTGATCCAGGAAATCGACTACGGAACACCGGCCTCCAGGGCTGAGAAATCTGTCCGCCTCGTCATTGACGGCAATACCATCGAAGTGCCCGAAGGCACCTCGGTGATGCGCGCCTCGACGGAAGCGGGCATCAAGGTGCCAAAGCTCTGCGCCACCGACATGGTTGACGCCTTCGGCTCCTGCCGGCTCTGCCTGGTCGAGATCGAAGGCCGCAACGGCACGCCTGCCTCCTGCACCACGCCGGTCAGCGAAGGCATGGTGGTCCACACCCAGACCGGACGGCTGAAAGATATCCGCCGTGGCGTGATGGAGCTCTACATCTCCGACCATCCGCTTGATTGCCTCACCTGTGCGGCCAATGGCGATTGCGAGTTGCAGGACATGGCCGGCGCCGTGGGCCTGCGCGATGTGCGCTACGGCTATGAGGGCGAAAACCACGTGCGTGCGCGGCAGAATGGCGAAGCCAATCCGCGCTACATGGCCAAGGACGAGAGCAACCCCTATTTCACCTATGATCCGGCCAAATGCATCGTCTGTTCGCGCTGCGTGCGGGCCTGCGAGGAGGTGCAGGGCACCTTCGCACTGACCATCGAGGGCCGGGGCTTTGAAAGCCGCGTCTCGCCGGGCATGCATGAGAGCTTCATGAATTCCGAATGCGTGTCCTGCGGCGCCTGCGTGCAGGCCTGCCCGACGGCGACGCTGCAGGAAAAATCCGTGATCGAGATCGGCCAGCCGGAACATTCGGTGGTCACGACATGCGCCTATTGCGGCGTCGGCTGCTCGTTCAAGGCCGAGATGCGGGGCGAGGAAGTGGTCCGCATGGTGCCGTGGAAAGACGGCAAGGCCAATCGCGGCCATTCCTGCGTCAAGGGCCGTTTTGCCTGGGGCTATGCCACCCACCAGGACCGCATTCTCAACCCGATGGTGCGCGAGAAGATCACAGACCCATGGCGTGAAGTCAGCTGGGAGGAGGCCTTTGCCCATGTCGCCAAGGAAATGCGCCGCATCCAGTTCCAGTATGGCCGTGGCGCCATAGGCGGCATCACCTCGTCGCGCTGCACCAATGAGGAAACCTTCCTGGTGCAGAAACTGGTGCGCGCCGGCTTCGGCAACAACAATGTCGACACCTGCGCCCGGGTCTGCCATTCGCCGACCGGCTATGGCCTCGGCAAGGCTTTCGGAACTTCGGCCGGCACCCAGGATTTCGACTCGGTCGAACACACCGATGTGGTCATCGTCATTGGCGCCAACCCGACCGATGGCCACCCGGTGTTTGCCTCGCGGCTGAAGAAGCGGCTCAGGGCAGGGGCCAAGCTGATTGTCATCGATCCGCGTCGCATCGACCTGGTGCGCTCGGCCCATGTCGAGGCCAGCCACCATCTGCCGCTCAAGCCCGGCACCAATGTCGCCGTACTGACGGCCATGGCGCATGTCATCGTCACCGAGGGGCTGTTTGACGAAGCCTTCATCCGCGAACGCTGCGACTGGTCGGAATTCGAGGACTGGGCCGATTTTGTCGCCGATCCGGCCAATTCGCCCGAATCCACCGAAGCCTATACCGGCGTGCCGGCGGAGGCGCTGCGCGGCGCAGCACGGCTGTTTGCCCGCGGCGGCAATGGCGCGATCTATTACGGTCTCGGCGTTACCGAACACAGCCAGGGCTCGACCACGGTGATGGCGATTGCCAATCTGGCCATGGCGACCGGCAATATCGGCCGTCCCGGCGTCGGCGTGAACCCGTTGCGGGGCCAGAACAATGTGCAGGGCGCCTGCGACATGGGCTCGTTCCCGCATGAGCTTCCCGGCTACCGGCACATTTCGGGCGGCGAAGTGCGCGACGTGTTCGAAAAGCTCTGGGGCGTGGAGCTCGACGCCGAACCGGGCCTGAGGATTCCCAACATGCTGGATGCCGCCGTGCACGGCACCTTCAAGGGCATCTATATCCAGGGCGAGGACATTCTGCAGTCCGATCCCGACACAAAACACGTCCAGGCCGGGCTGGCGGCGATGGAATGCGTGGTCGTGCATGACCTGTTCCTCAATGAGACTGCCAATTACGCCCATGTGTTCCTGCCGGGCTCGACCTTCCTTGAAAAGGACGGCACCTTCACCAATGCCGAGCGCCGCATCAACCGGGTGCGCAAGGTGATGACGCCGAAGAACGGAATGGCCGACTGGGAAGTCACACTGCACCTGGCCCAGGCCATGGGGCTGGACTGGAGCTACAGCCATCCATCTGAGATCATGGATGAAATTGCCGCCACCACGCCGAGCTTCGCCAATGTGACCTATCAGCTTCTGGATGAAAAAGGCTCGGTGCAGTGGCCCTGCAATGACGCCAATCCGGAAGGCACGCCGGTGATGCACATCGACGGTTTCGTGCGCGGCAAGGGCAAGTTCATCCGCACCGAATATGTGGCGACGGACGAGCGCTCCGGACCGCGTTTCCCGCTGCTTCTGACCACCGGCCGGATTTTGAGCCAGTACAATGTCGGCGCCCAGACCCGGCGGACCGACAATGTCGCCTGGCACGCCGAGGACATGCTTGAAATCCACCCGCACGACGCCGAACAGCGCGGCATCCGCGAGCTCGATTTCGTCAAGCTGGCCAGCCGTTCGGGCGAGACAGCACTTCGCGCCACCATCACCGAACGGGTGGCGCCCGGCGTCGTCTACACCACCTTCCACCATCCCGGCACCCAGGCCAATGTGATCACCACCGATTACACCGACTGGGCCACGGGATGCCCGGAATACAAGGTGACGGCGGTGCAGGTGATGCCCTCCAACGGTCCGACACTGTGGCAGCAGGACTATCAGGCGCATGCCGAGCAATCGCGCCGGATCGTCACCGAAGAGGCGCTCGAGCCGGCCGAATAGGCCGAGCGCGGGCGGCAAGAGGAACTGCGATGGTCAATGCCTCATCGAGCACGGCAACAGCCTCCCGGATCGCGGTCCGGGCCGGCATTGCCACGCCGGGAAGCCGGGCGCTGCCCGAGGAGGTGCCGGTGGCGCTGTCCTTTGGCGGCTCGACCCAGGCGGTGATGATGGCCACGCCGGCCGATCTGCATGATTTCGGTTTCGGTTTTGCGCTGTCGGAAGCCATTGTCGGATCGCCTGACGACATCCTCTCGCTGGATATTGTCGAGGCCGATCAAGGCTTTGATGTCCAGATGCAGCTTTCAGGCGAGATCCAGTCGACACTTTCGGCACGCCGCCGCAAGATGGCCGGTCCGGTGGGCTGCGGCCTGTGCGGCATTGAATCGATCGAAGAGGCGCTCAGAACCCTGCCCGACCGCAAGGCGGTGGAGCTGAGCTTCAGCCCCGACGATGTGCGCGAGGCGGTGCGGTCGCTGGCAATCCACCAGAAGCTGAGGGCCGAAACCGGCGCTGTGCATGCCGCCGGGTTCTATCATCCCGATAAAGGCATGATCTGCGTGCGCGAGGATGTCGGCCGCCACAATGCGCTCGACAAGCTGATCGGCGCCGTGGCCCGCGCCGGAATCAATGCCGCTGACGGCGCCATTGTCATCACCAGCCGGGTCTCGGTCGACATGGTGCAGAAATCGGTGATCGCCGGCACTGGCCTGCTGATCGCGGTCTCCGCGCCGACGGCACTGGCGGTGCGCACGGCGGAGGCCGCCGGGCTGACGCTGGTCGGCATCGCCCGCGGCGCGGATTTCGAAATATTCACCCGGATCAACCGGATAGCACAAGGACGCACAAGCGATGTCGCCTGACAAACTGCGCTACCAGGCCAACCAGATCGCCACCTTCTTCGCTTCCCAGCCGGAAGCCGAACAGATCGAAGGCGTCGCCGATCACATCAACAAATTCTGGGATCCGCGGATGCGTACGCAACTGTTCGAGATCACCGATGAGAGCACGGAAGGCTTCAAGCCGATGGTGGTGGCGGCCCTGGAGAAGGTCAGACGCCCGGAGACGGTGGGGCCCAACAATTGAACCTGAAAGCGCGTGCGGCTGAAAACCGTCTTGCATTATGCCGGTGTCAGCGGTCTGCATGTGCTTATGGACCGCAGAGAGAAATTTGACCTGACCTGCGATACACACTCGATCTTGAGGATATGCTCGCTTAGCAGCCGTTCGTAGGCTTTGAGGCCGGGAACGGCCAACTCCACCAGAAAATCGGCGTCTCCAGATACCATGTGGCATGACACAAGGCCGGGAATGGCCGCAAGTCTCGCCTCGACTGCGTCCGCATTTTCAAGGGAATGGCGAGTGACTGTCAACTCGACGAAGACGGTCAGAGGCAGACCAAATGCCTCACGGTCGATATTCGCACTATATCCGGTGATGACGCCTTGTTCTTCAAGCATCTTGACGCGTCTGAGGCAAGGCGAGGGAGATAGCCCGACCTCATCCGCCAGATCCACATTGCTGAGACGGCCGTCCTTTTGAAGTGCCGCAATGATTTTCTTATCTATGCTATCCATAATGGCACATTATGCCATTTTGTACACCTATGCAATCTGATCGTGCCAAAACCAGAGCGGCAACGAACCATCTTTGGCAGGACATGCAGAGGCGTTGCCTGCTAAATACAACTAATCCGCCTGCTCCCGAACATTCAAGGGAGGGCCAATTCTCGGGAGACTGGAGCATGATTAGCAGACTGTGGCATGGGTACACGACACCAGAGAATGCCGATCTTTATGAAGCGGTCGTGACCAAAGAAGTTATTCCGGGAATCATGGCTATGCGGATTCCGGGCTTTGAGAGAATTGAACTCTTCAGGCGTCCAACCGACCGGGAAGTCGAATTCATAACTGTGATGTGGTTCGATGATCTCGATGCGGTGAAGAGGTTTGTCGGAGAAGAATATGAGATTGCTCATGTGCCTCAAAACGCGAGAGACGTGCTGGCGCGGTTTGATGTCCGCTCGCAGCATTATGAAGTTCGCCTGACCGATCGTGCTGATCGTCATGTGAGCGAGGGCTGAAATGTCTTCCTGTTCGAATAACTGTCGCCAGCGCGTGGAAGCCCATCCATGGCCAGCCCCGAAAAGGCGCCAGCCAGTTCGTTGATCTGAAGCGCCCGAGAGCCTCAGTTGCCGTGGACGCGGCAGACCAGATTTGACCGCGCGCAAGGGCATTACAGCGGTTTGAGCAGCCAGACACGTTCCTTTGCATCAATGCCCTTGAAGCCGCCGGACACGTCACCGATGCTCAGGGTTGAAACGGTATAACGCTCTGCAAAGTGCCGGCTCACCTCGTCAGCCGGGATCGAAAACGGCGGGCCGTCGATTAGTGTCGGGTCGTATTCGAACGTGACGAGCAGCTGCGGCGCGTTGCCGGAGATATCGGTGACATGGGGGGCGTAGCTTGTCCGCATATCTTCCGGCAGAGCCACGAAAGCCGCCCGGTCAAAGACCGCATCCACAGCTCCGAGCAGATCGGCGTTAAGTTTGAAAATATCGCCGACGAATATGTCGATGCCGTCGGCGCTGTAACGCTTCAGCTCACCCAGATCCGTTATCGTCGGTTCAACGCCAAGCTCTTCAAACAATTGCCGGATTGCGAGTTCACTGAGCTCCGCCCCGGCCACCTGATGGCCCAGGGAAAGCAGCCAGCCGATATCGAGTGTCTTGCCGCACAGCGGAACAAAGACACGCCCGTTGTCCGGCACGCACAGAGCCGGGAAATGCGTGACCAGCAGCGGATTGGGTTCGCTTTCGTGAAAGCCGATACGATTGCTGTTCCAGCGGTCGTGCCAGAAGTCGTGTTCCATTAAGGTCTCTCTTTTAGAAAAACAGCCGCCACAGGATCGGCAGCAGGATTGCCGTGGCCAGCGCGTTCAGCCCCATGGCCAGGCCGGAGAAGGCGCCGGCGAGTTCGTTGGACTGCAACGCCCGTGCGGTGCCGATGCCGTGGCTGGCGGTGCCGAGCGCCAGGCCGCGGGCGCGCCAGTCCTTCACGCCGATCAGGGAAAGCAGTGGCGGGCCGAGCACGGCGCCGAGGATTCCGGTGAGGATCACCAGCACGGCGGTCAGCGACGGCAAGCCGCCCAGTTGCTCGGTGATGCCCATGGCGACCGGGGCGGTGACGGATTTCGGCGCCAGCGACAGCAGCGTTTCGCGGCTGGCGCCCAGCAGCCAGCCCAGGCCGACAGCGGTGCCGATGGCCGTCAGCGAGCCGCAGAGCAGGCTGGTGATCAGGGCCAGCGCCGAACGCCGCACCCGGTCGAATTGCCGGTAGAGCGGGATTGCCAGCGCCACGGTGGCTGGGCCAAGCAGGAAATGGACGAATTGCGCACCTTCGAAATAGGTCTCGTAGGTCGTGCCGCTGAGCGTCAGCAGGCCGACAACAACGATCACGGCGGTCAGCACCGGGTTGAGGAAGGGTTTGTGGCCGGAGCGGTCATAGAGCCATGTTCCGGCCTGAAACGCTGCCAGTGTGAGTGTGAGGAACAGAAGCGGGCTGGCGCTGAGATAGACCCAGACTTCGGTGATATCACGCATTGCCTGCGTCTCCGTCATCGGCAGTACCAGGCCGGGCGAGCCGGTTCATGACAAGGGCGGTGACCGCGATGGTGGCCAGCGTCGAGCCGACCAGGGCCACCGAGATCGGCAGCCAGTCCTCACCCAGCAGGCCCATATGCGCCATCACCCCGACACCGGCGGGCACGAACAGCAGCGCCAGATGTTTGAGCAGACTGTCGGCGACGGCGCCAAGTTCCTTCGGCACCGAGCCCTTGAGCACCAGAAGCGCAAACAGGATCACCATGCCAGCCACCGGACCGGGGATCGGCAGGCCCAGAAACCGGGTGATCAGTTCGCCGGTCAACTGGCAGGTGAGAATGAGGGTGAGGGCGGACAGCATGGGCAAAACCTGTCTGGATGCGGGCAGGGGGATCATGTCAGATTCCCCTGCCGCACCCCAATGGTTTTACGACAGCGCGTCGATGCCTGCAGCCAGCACCAGATAGCGGCCGATCTTGCCGATCGAGACCAGAACAACAAACCGCCACAACGGTTCGCGCATGATGCCGGCAGCAAGCGTCAGCGGATCGCCGATGATCGGGACCCAGGCCAGAAGCAGCGACCAGTAACCGAAGCGCTGGTAACGGGCCTGCGCCCGCGCCAATTGTGCCTCCGAGGCCGGAAACCAGCGCCGGTCGCGAAACCGCTCGACACCGCGACCGATCAGCCAGTTGAGAACAGAGCCCAGAATATTGCCAAGGCTTGCCACGGCCACCAGCATCCACACCGGCTGGCCGCCGGCAAGGATCAGCCCGGTCAGCACGCTTTCCGATTGCGCCGGGATCAGCGTGGCGGCGAGAAGTGCCGCAAGGAACAGGCTGCCATAGGCGGCAAGATCAATCATGTCGGCGGGCCTTGGTCTGACGGCTTCGGGACGGCTTTGCGGTCCTGACTACAGCGCCGTACTGACGAAGGGAACCCGAGTGCCGGCACGGGGTCCCGGCAGCTCTATCCGGGCATGCGCTCGAATGCGCTCAAGGCGGGATCAATCACGTCCCATGCATGGCCGCGAACGGCGTAGGTCAGCGCCTGCGGCTGGAACTGGCCGGGGTCGTCCAGGCTCGTTGCCGTCACCGAAAACAGCTCTGGCATGGCGACAAAGGTCAGATAGACCGGCGTCCCGCAGGTCGGGCAGAAGGCGTGGATCTTCTCGTTGCCGCTGTCACCTGCGATCCGCCAGGTGCTGGCCTCTCCCGTCACCGTCACATCGGCGCGGCTGGGAAAGGTGAGGTAGGAGCCATGCCCGGTGCCGCTCCGCTTCTGGCAATCGCGGCATTGGCAGTGGTTCTGAAAGATCGGCTCACTACTGGTTTGATAGCGGATCGCGCCGCAGGCGCACCCGCCGCTATAGGTCTTGCTCATGATCAGTCTCCCTTGGACGGTGTTGAAAATCTGAACCCGGGGAACGTGGCGCGATGCCAAGACCGGGCAGGGGGCGTGGCCGGATCCGTGGCTCAGAGCGGATTGAGTGAACGGTTCAGGGCAATCACTCTGGGATGCACGTCGGCATAGGCAGGCTTGTCGGCAAACAGCGCCATGTATCTTTCCCGCCATAGCGTGTCGCGGACGGTCTCGGCCCTGCCTTTGACCGCAGCTTCCAGTCCCTGGCGCGTCCTCGCCGCATCATAGTCGCAACAATAGGCCGGCGTTGACGGTTGTTGACGCCAGGAGTCTTCCAGCCTGCCGCCATCAACAGGATCAAACCCGGTCTCATTGACCAGATCCATGACGACCTGCTTGCCGCGGGCGTCATCGCCTGCAACGGGGAGAGCCAGCCGGTCCGGGGCACCTTGGGGGCTTCCCAGGTTGGAAAGAGCGTGAAACATGATGCTGTTGAACGCCTTGAAGATCGTACGCCCGAGTTGACGTGAGACCCAGACGCTTTCCGGAATGCCGGCATCGATCTCCGCGATGCGTGGATCGCGTATGTCGGGGTAATAATTGGCGGTGTCGATGATCACCACATCCCGCTCCGCCCGGTCGAAGAGGCCTTTGGGCAGGCTTGTCACGGCGGGGAAGGGCATGGAGAGAAGCACGACCTCCGCCTCCTCCACCGCGCCGACAACATCGGTGGCGGTGGCTCCTATCCCGTCCGCAAATGCCCTGGCTGCCTCGGGTCCGCGCGAATTGGCGACCCGGAGGCTGTGTCCGTTGCGGCTCCATCTGGCCGCCAGGGTTCCGCCGATCTCACCGATGCCGATGATCCCGATCTTCATGGCTTCAGCCCTCGTTTTTCGGCCTGGCGAAGACGTCGATGGGCGTGCCGGTTTCCAGGTAGGATTTGAGGCTCGACAGCACCGCCGGCCAGCCCTTTGAGATTCCGTTGGCCATGCCGCTGCCGGCTTCGAGCTCGTCATGGCTGACGGTCAGGCGGACCATGGATTCATATTCGACGATATCGAAGGTCACCCGGCTGTGAGCCTCCGGATCGGAAGCCTCGGACGCATTGGCCCAGCTGATGACGAGGCGCGATGGCGGCGCGGTTTCAATGACTTCGCCGACGAGTTCGACCGTGCGCTCGTCATTGGCGCGGACATGTTCCCATTTCGATCCGGGTTGCCAGTCGGACACATTCTCGTGGCCCCAATAGCGGCGGGCGATGTCCGGCTTTGTGATCGCCTCAAACACCTTTTCAGGCGTCGAGCGGATATAGGTCACATAGACGAAGCTGGTCTTCTGTTTGCTCATGGTCACTCTCCTTCAAGTTCCTGTTTGAGATCGTGCAGCAGGCTCAACCGCTGTGTTTCGAATTTGCGAACCCAGCGCTCATAGACCTCGTGCAGCGGCACGGGATTGATGAAATGCAGCTTCTCGCGGCCACGCCTGACCGTGCTGACGAGGTTGGCATCCTCCAGGATCCCCAGATGCTGGGTGGCCGACTGCCGGGCCATGTCAAGGCCTTCGCACAGCTCGCTCAGCGTCTGCCCATTATGCTCGCAGAGAAGATCAAGCAGCAGCCTGCGGGTCGGATCACCCAGCGCCTTGAACACCTTGTCTGCGTCATCGTTCGGTTTTGTCATCATGAAGATTAATATGCAGGCAATTACCTGCATGTCAAGTGACGGGAAGGCCAGGAAGCCAAAGATAGGATTGATCCGGGTCATTCCATGGGTTTTCCGGCCTGTCGAGACCAACGAGGATAGAGTGAATTCAGCAATAAATTCAGACCTTTGAAAGGGAAGGGCGGCGAGCAATATCGTCATTTATATAGCGCACTATACACTATTGAATAGCGTGCTATATAATGCTAGAAAAAGGCATGACCTTTGATAAAAACCGATCTGCCGGCGTTCTGGCCAGTGAACTGGCGCGGCTTTACAGCGCCGAGTTGCAGCGCCGGCTGGCGCCACTGGGGCTGTCGGCGGCACAGTTTCTGGTTCTGAGCGAATTGTGGACAGAGGACGGCCTGACCCAGCGGGCGCTGACCCTGCGGATCGGGGTGGAGCAGGCGACCATGGCCAACACGCTGGCTCGCATGGAGCGCGACAATCTGGTGGCGCGAAAACCGCATCCCGATGACCGGCGCTCGCAACTGGTGATGCTGACCGATGCCGCGCGCGCGCTTGAGGCATCGGCAACCGCTGCGGCGGGAGAGGTCAACGAGACAGTGCTGAACTGTCTGCCGGCGGCGGAGCGGGAACTGTTCCTGAGCATGCTGGCACGCATGGTCGGCGGCATGCGTGCCGAAAATGCGTGGCCGGCCAGCCCGAAAACCCATGACGGCCAATCGCGACCGTAATTGCGTCTCTTCTGTCATGAAAGGGTTTCGCAAGCGGTCTAATCGGAGTAGGCACGCTGGGCGCCGGTTGTGGCGCACAGATTCACCACCAACCGAGCAGGAACAGTCATCATGGACAATATGCGCGGCATCATCCTGATGGTTCTCGGCATGGCCGGATTTGCGCTGGAGGACATGTTCATCAAACTGGCCGCCGGAGGGCTGCCGGTGGGCCAGATCCTGGGTTTCCTCGGAATTTTTGGCGCCCTGACCTTTGCGGTCTATGCCCGCCTCAACGGCACCAGCGTGTTTTCCTCGGGCTTCTTCCATCCCGCGGTGATGATCCGAAATCTCTGCGAGATGCTGGGCGGGCTCTGCTTTGTCACCGCCTTGACGCTGATCCCGCTGGCGACGCTCACCACCATCCTGCAGGCGACACCGCTGCTGGTGACCATGGGGGCGGCGCTGGTGCTGGGCGAGGCAGTCGGCTGGCGCCGCTGGACTGCGATCCTGGTCGGGTTTTGCGGCGTGTTGCTGGTCATCAGGCCCGGTTTCGAGGGGTTTGACACCAATGTGTTCTGGGCGGTTCTTGGCGTGGTCGGCCTGGCAATCCGGGATCTCGCCAGCCGCAAGGTGCCCAAGTCGATATCATCGCTGCAACTGGCGGCCTGGGGCTTCTTTGCCGTCGGGCTTTCGGGCGCTGTGCTGCTGGCTTTCACCGGCGGCGCCGAGATCCCGAGCCCGGCCGAAGGCGGCTATCTGGCCGGAGCGCTGCTGATCGGGGTGGGGGCCTATTGGGCGCTGACCGAGGCCACCCGCACTGGTGAAATCGGCGTGGTGACACCGTTCCGCTATGTGCGACTGGTGTTTTCCACCATGATCGGCATGCTGGTGTTTGCCGAATTCCCCGATGGCTACACGCTTGCCGGCGCCTGCATCATCATCGCCACCGGGATCTACACGATCATGCGCGAACGAAAGCGCCGCCGCGAGGCCGCCGCGGAGGCCAGGGTGTCGGCTGCGGCACCGGGCGAAGCCTTGCTCTAAGGGCAGGGCTCGACCGGCGTGCAACACGCCTTTTACTTGCCGTAGCGAGCCTTGAGATGAGCGATGAACCAGGCCGGGTTGAGCGCTTCGCCGGTGGCGTTGCGCAAGATGTCCGGCGTCGAGGCAGTTGACGCCTTTGACCAGATATTGTCGCGCCGCCAGGCATTGACCTGATCGAAATCACCGGAGCCGATCTGCGCGTCGACATCGGGATTGGTCTTCAGAATGGTTGCCCATTGCTGTGCCGCCATCAATGCGCCGAGCGTGTAGGACGGGAAATAGCCGAACGCGCCCGACGGCCAGTGCACGTCCTGCATCGGACCGTTCTGCGGATCGTCAAGCGTGGAAATGCCCAGGGATTCCTGCATCTTGGCATCCCAGGCTTCGGGCAGATCCTTGGTCTCGATGGCGCCTGACAGCAATTCCTGCTCCAGTTCGTAGCGCAGGATCACATGCAGCGGGTAGGTCACCTCGTCGGCATCGACCCGGATCTTGCCGCGCTTGACCTGGTGCACATGCGGCAGCAGGTCCTCCATGGTCCAGGCTTCCTTCAGATGGTCATCGACCAGGGGCAGGGCGAAGCGCCAGAAGGTCGGGTTGCGGCCGATCTGCTTTTCGACAAACAGGCTCTGGCTTTCATGGATCGACATGCCGCGTGCCTTGCCGGATGGCCAATGCGCCCAGTCTTTTGGCAGGTTCTGCTCGTAAAGCCCGTGGCCGGTTTCATGCAGAATGCCCATCAGCGCCGGCAGGAATTCGTCGGTGCGGTAGCGCGTGGTCATTCGCACATCGCTGGGCACGCCGCCGCAGAACGGGTGATCGGACACCGAGAGACTGCCATGGTTCATGTCAAAGCCGACGGCCTGCATCATCGCCAGGCCCAGCGCCTTTTGTCGCTCCACCGGATAATCGCCCGACAAGGGCTTGAGCGGACGCCTGGAGAGATTTTCTTCCTGCACCGCCAGCGCCTCGGGCACGAAATCGACCAGAAAGGCTTTCAGCTCGGCGAAGACCGGATTGATGCTGGCGGTCCGGTTGCCCGGATCGAATTGCTCCATCAGCGCGTCGTAAGGCGCAAGCCCCAGCACCTCGGCGCGCATTGCGGCTTCCTCGCGCATCATTGTCACGACCTCTTCCAGCGCCGGCTGGAACGATGTCCAGTCGCCCTTGGGCCGCGCCTTGCGCCACAATTGCTCCGACTTCATGCTGGTCCGCATCTTGCGCTCGACGAAATCGGAGGGCAGGCAGGTCATGTTGACATAGCTGCGTTCGAGCTCGCCGATCGCGATCTCTTGCTCAGGGTCGAGATCCTCGGCCTTGGCGGCCTCCAGCCAGTCGCGCACCTTCGGATCGGTGGCCTGGCGGTGATACATGCCCGACAGGGTCGCCATCGCCTCGGCGCGGCTCTCGCCACCGCCGGGCGCCATGTTGACTGCTTCGTCGGTTCCGAGAATGGACAGCGCGTGATCGAGCGCGCTCAGACCGCGGCAATGATCGTCAAGCTTGGCAAAGGACATGCAGAGGCTCCGGGGAGTTGGGGACGGGTCTCGGGGAGATAGGACAACCGTTCAATGCCCGCAAGGGCAAAGCAGCCGCGGCGATCAAAGCAGACACGCAGCCACAGGATCAGGCGTGCCCTCCGCAGCGAAATAAAGATCGCATAAGATGGATTATGGAACTAGCTCGTATGATGCCGTTGTGGTGCGTGGCTTTGGCCAGCGCTTGAGAAGCTGAGGAAAATCATGCGCATGCATACATTTCTCAACTCCGTGCGCGAGAATGTCGGCCGGATCCGGATCTGACAAGTGAAAGCGGCAGCGGAATGTGATTTAGTCGCGCTCGACACGGCGGATGGCAGCCAGAGATTGGCGCGCGACAGATGAGGACTTCATGCTCGAAGGATTGCGGATCATAGAAATCGAAGGATTGGGCCCGGCGCCATTTGCCTGCATGCTGCTGGCCGATCTCGGCGCCGACGTGATCGTGGTTCACCGCAAGCATGGACAGCCGGCGCCTGGCATGCCCGAGCGCTCGCTGATTGATCGCGGCAAACGCTCGATCGAACTGGATCTGAAATCCGCCGATGATGTGGCTGTGCTGAAGAAACTCGTCAGCCGCTCGGAAGCGCTGGTCGAAGGATTCCGGCCCGGCGTCATGGAGCGGCTTGGCCTGGGGCCCGATGATCTTGCAAGCGTCAATCCGGATCTGGTCTATGGCCGCATGACCGGCTGGGGCCAGACCGGACCGCGCGCGCAGACCGCCGGTCATGATCTCAACTATGTCTCGGTCTCGGGTGCTGCCTGGTATGCCAGCAATTGCGGTGAAGCGCCGTTCACGCCACCGACGCTGGTCGGCGATATCGGCGGTGGCGCGCTCTATCTGGTCACCGGCATTCTGGCCGGCGTGATGGCGGCGCGTGCCGGGCGTGGCGGCACGGTGGTCGATGCGGCGATCGTCGACGGCTCGGCGCATATGATGAACCTGCTGATGGCGCTGGCGCAGACCGGAGGCTTGTCGATGGCGCGTGGCCGGAGCCTGCTCGACGGTCCGCACTGGAGCCGCTGTTACGCCTGTGCGGATGGCGGCTATATCTCTGTGCAATGCCTGGAGCCGAAATTCTACGCCGAATTTTTAGCGCGGCTTGGGCTGACCGATGACCCTGTTTTTGCGTCGCAATATGATGCTGCCCAATGGCCGCGCCAGACGGCGCTGATTGCCGGGATTGTGGCAAAACATCCACGCGCGCATTGGGAAGCGGTTTTTGCAGGGTCGGATGCCTGCGTGGCCCCTACTCTCGATCCGGTCGAATCCGCTGCCGAGCCGCACATGGCCTCACGCGGCATCTGGCGGGTTGTCGACGGTGTGCTTCAGGCCGCACCGGCGCCACGCTTCTCGACCAAGCCGCACCTCACGCCGCGCGACATTCCGGCGCGCGGTGCGGATACGGCCGCTGTTCTGGACTGGCTGCAATCGGAATGAAACCGGAGGACGTCAAGGGCAGGCGTGGAGTTGACCGGCATACGGGCCCGATCCCGCCGCAAATCGGGGCAGGCGGTGCGTGACGGGGCAGCGACGCCCCTGCCCTTGACGCACGGCCGTCAGGCCTGGCGCTTGGCCCTGGTCGAATTGTCGGGCTTTTGACCCCGCCGCTGCAGCAGAACGGTCATTTCATCGGCCGGCAGCGCCTTGGAATAGAGATAGCCTTGCCCGAGCGTGCAGCCGCGTTCCAGCAGCAACCTGGCCTGCGCAAGGGTTTCAATACCTTCAGCGATCACACGGATGCCCATCCGCTCGGCAATGTGCAAGATGCCTTCGACAATGCCGGTGCCGACATCTTCCGGGCCGAGCCGGTCGATAAAGGACTTGTCGATCTTGATGATGTCGACGGGAACGGTGATCAGATGGGTCAGCGATGCAAATCCGGTTCCGAAATCGTCAAGCGCGACCTTGAAGCCCGCTTTGCGAAGTTCGCCGATGCTGGTCGAAACCCCCTGGTCTCGTTCGCCGAGATAGACCGACTCGGTGACTTCGAGGATGACGTGCTGAAGCGGAACATTTTCCTTGGCGAAGGCGGTCTCGAAGATTTCCTGCAGATCCGTGCCCCGGAAATCGGCCGCGGACAGGTTGATGCCGACATGCTGGAACGGAATGCCGATCCGCAGCCAGTGGCCGATGTCCCGGCTCACGCATTTGATCATCTGCCGGGTCAGGTTTGCCGCGACCTGGGCATCCTTGGTGGCTTCGTGGAACTGCGCCGCAGGCACGATGGTGCCGTCAGCGAGCCGCATACGCGCCAGCGCTTCCACACCGACGACGTCGCCGGTGTCGATGCGGACGATGGGCTGGTACCAGGCTTCGATCCGGTCTTCCTTCAACGCCGCGGCGACGGACTTGATGGCTGCGGAGCGCTTGGAAATCGCCGACGCGATCGTTGCATCATAGATGGCAAAGCCGCCGCGGCTCATCTCCTTGGCATGGTAGAGCGCGATATCGGCGTGATGGTGGATATCGGTGACGGAACAGCCATTGCCAGAGCGGGCGATGCCGATGGTGGCGGTCGGAAGCACTGTGTGCCCGCCGCAGACAGCGGGCGCGCTGATCACGGCAAGGACCTGGCTGACGATTTTCTCGACATGGCTGGTGGAGGATTGATCGAGGATGATCGCGAACTCGTCGCCTCCGAGGCGATAGGCCGGCAAGGGGCTGACGGCTTCAAGCAATCGCGAGGCGATCGTCGAGATCAGGCCGTCGCCTGTCGCATGCCCGAATGTGTCGTTGACGGCCTTGAGATTGTCGACATCGAGCAGCAGCAGCGACCAGTCATCGGCAGGCTGGATCATCTTGACCACCTCGCCGAATTTGCCGCGGTTTGGCAGACCTGTCATCGCGTCGGTAAAGGCCAGCCGCCGGTGCTCCTGCAAGCGTTCATGACACTCGAGCGCAATCATGCACAGCGGCAGGCACCCGACGACGACACTCTGCTCGAACGGCGTCGTTGACCGCGGTTCGCGAAAATACAGCGCCAATGTGCCCAGCACCGTGCCCTTGCTGCCAAAAATCGGGCTGGAACAACAGGCCTTGAGTCCGTAGGACAGTGCGAGGTCCTTGTAGGCGGCCCAGCGCGGATCATGTTCGATATCGGTGACATCGACATTTTCCTGCAGGTAGGCCGCGGTACCGCAGGACCCGACCAGCGGACCGATGGGAAGGTTGTCGAGTGCTGCCGAATAGTCCTTGGGAAGGCTTGGGCCGGCGCAGGGATGCAGCCGGCCGTCGTCATCAAGGGTCAGGATCGAGGCATAGCTGCCCGGCAGCATCTGCTCGACATCACGGCATAGACGCGTCAGCATCATGACCAGGTCGTCGCCTTGCGCGACCATTTTTAGAATGCTGTTTTGCAACCCGACCAGCATGCAGACCTCCGTGAGAACGACGCATTTAGGCCAGTCTATGTTGAAATCTACTTAAAGAGAGGCCGTGACCGGCTAAAAACAACGTTTTAGGGGCCGAAAAAATAACTGGTAATAATTGGTTTTACTGTCCGGTCGTGATGCCAATTGCCAGCGTTTTCAGGGCCTGGAACAGGCTCGTAGAGTCCGCGCTCACTCGACCAGCACTGTTTCGATTGTCAGGCCGTCAAAGGCGGGTTCGACCCGGTCCGGCGTTTCGTCCAGCACGGTCTGGTAATCAAGCGGCACATGCATGTGGGTGAGAATCGCCCGTTTCGGATCAAGTTTCTCGATCCACCACAGCGCCTGGTCGATCGACAGGTGGCTCGGATGCGGCTTGTATTGCAGCGAGTCGATGATCAGCACATCAAGATCCTGCAGCCGTTCTACGGTCGGGCGCGGAAAATCGCTGACATCGCAGCAATAGGCCAGATTGCCGATGCGGAAACCCAGGGAGCGGATCGAGCCATGCACCTGATCCAGCGGCTGCACCTCGATGCAGCCGCCCGCGCCGGTGATGGTGATCGGTGCATCCAGCGAGGTGATCAGGGTCGGTCTGGTGATCGGCGGATATTCGCTGCCGGGCGGGGTTTCCAGGCAATAGCCGAAACCGGCGCGGATGCGGGCCATGGTTTCGGGATCGGCATGGATCGGGATCCGCGTGCGTTGCGACAGCGCATAGCCGCGCAGATCATCGATGCCATGGACATGATCGGCATGGGAATGGGTGTAAAGCACCGCATCAATGCTTTTCACCTTGTTGGCGATCATCTGCTCGCGGAAGTCGGGGCCTGTGTCGACCACGATTGTGGTTTCGCCGCCATCGGCGCCGATCTGGCGGATCAGCAACGCAGCGCGGCTGCGTCGGTTCTTCGGATTTTCCGGGTCACAATTGCCCCAGTCGCCATTGACCCGCGGCACCCCCGGCGAGGAGGAGCACCCCAGAATCGTGAACTGGCGTCGAACGGTCCCTGTCACAGCTGCGGCATCTTCGTGAAACAGCGGAAGGCGTTTTCGGTGGTGATCCGGGCGATCTCCTCGTAGGAAACACCTTTCACCTCGGCCAGAAATTCGGCAGTGTTGACCACATAGGACGGCTCGTTGCGTTTGCCGCGCCAGCGCTTGGGTGCCAGATAGGGCGCGTCGGTTTCCACCAGCAGCCGGTCCATCGGCACGGTTTTGGCGATGTCGCGCAATTCCGTCGATTTCGGGAAGGTCAGGATCCCTGAGAAAGAGACATAGCCGCCCAGCTTAACACCCGTGTCGGCCAGCGCCTGGCCGGAGGAAAAGCAGTGCAGAATGAAGGGGAAGGCCCCCTTCCCTGTTTCCTCGGTCAGGATGGCCGCCATGTCTTCGTCGGCGCTGCGGCTGTGAATGACCAGCGGCAATTGCGTGCGCCGCGCGGCCTCGATGTGGCGTCTCAGACCGGTTTTCTGGTCCTCGGGTTTCTGTGTGTCGTAGAAATAGTCGAGCCCGGCCTCGCCGATGGCCACAATCTTGTCATGGGCCTCGGCCAGCGCCACAAGCTCGTCAGCCGTCACATCCAGCTCTTCGCCGGCATTGTTGGGATGAGTGCCGACCGAGCAGAACACGCTCGGATAGCGCTCGGTCAGCACCAGCAGCCTGTCGAGATTCCTGACACGGGTCGAGATGGTCACCATCTGCTTGACGCCCGAGGCATGGGCGCGCTCGACCAGTTCGTCGCGCTCGGCGTCGAAATCGGCAAAATCGAGATGGCAATGGCTGTCGATCAACATCGGCCTCATCCGGCTTCTTCCGGCGCAACGTAACGCGGGAAGATCGGCTCCGGCTTGTCGATCGCTGTCCCGGCCTGCAGGCGCCCGGCCTCGCCAAGCGCTGCGAAATCGCGCTTGTCAGCCGGCGCGCGCACCAGATCGAGCAGTTTTCCAGCCGATTCCGGCATGAACGGCAGCAAAAGGATCGAGATCTGGCGCACGGTCTCGGCCGTCACGTAAAGCACGGTTTCCATCCGCGCCGGATCGGTCTTTTTCAGCGCCCAGGGCTCCTGGCCGGCAAAATAGCGGTCGCTGTCAGCCACCACGTCGATGATCGAGGCCAGCGCCTTGTGGATCTGAAAATCGGCCATGTCCGCGCGCACGTTCCCGATCACCGTGTCGATGGTTGTCAACAGCGCCTTGTCCGCATCGGTCAGCTCACCGCAATCCGGCATCTTGCCATCGCAGTTCTTGTTGATCATCGACAGTGAACGGCTGGCGAGATTGCCGATGCCATTGGCGAGATCGGAATTGATCCGGGTGGCAATGGTTTCAGGGCTGTAGCTGCCGTCCTGGCCGAAGGGTACTTCGCGCATGAAAAAATAGCGCACCTGATCAAGACCATAGGCGTCAATCAGCGCAAAGGGATCGACCACATTGCCGATCGATTTCGACATCTTCTCGCCCTTGACCAGCAAGAAGCCATGGGCAAACACCTTTGCCGGCAGCGCCAGCCCGGCCGACATCAGGAAGGCCGGCCAGTAGACCGCGTGGAAGCGGACAATGTCCTTGCCGATCATGTGCACGGCAGGCCAGTAGTTCCACTTGTCCGAAGCCTCGTCGGGAAAGCCGGCGGCGGTGATGTAGTTGGTCAGCGCGTCGACCCAGACATACATGACATGCTTGTCGTTGCCCGGCACAGGCACGCCCCAGTCGAATGTGGTGCGCGAAATCGACAGGTCCCTGAGGCCGGATTTGACGAAGCTCGCGACTTCATTGCGGCGCTCGGCGGGAGCGACGAAATCCGGGTTCTTGTCAAACAGTTCCAGCAGCTTGTCGCCATAGGCGGAAAGCCTGAAATAATAGCTTTCCTCCTCCACCCATTCCACCGGCGAGCCCAAAGGTTCGCGGCGGATGCCATCTTCGCCGAGGGTCGTTTCCGCCTCGTCGAAATAGGCTTCCTGGCGCACCGAATACCAGCCGCCGTAATTGCCCAGATAGATGTCGCCATTGGCTTCCATCCGCCTCCACAATTCCTGCACGGAGATCTTGTGGCGCTCTTCGGTGGTGCGGATGAAGTCATCATTGGAGCAATTGAGCTGAACCAGCATGTCGCGGAACACGGCCGAATTCTTGTCGGCGAGCTCGATCGGCTTGATGCCCTCTTTCTCGGCCGTCTGCTGCATCTTCTGGCCGTGCTCGTCAGTGCCGGACAGGAAGAACACATCCTTGCCGTCAAGCCGCTGGAACCGGGCCAGCACGTCGGTCGCGATCGCCGTGTAGGCGTGGCCGATATGCGGCACCCCGTTGGGGTAGAAGATCGGTGTGGTGATGTAGAAACGTTCGCTGCTCATGATCGCCTTCAGATGCAATGTCCTGGCGAGGATCCCGATGCAGATCCCCGTTTGTCGTCGTCATAAGCGATAAAGCCGGTTGATGCCATGCCCAACTGCCCCGTCCTCTACCCGAAAAACAGAGAAAACACGTGCAGCACCGTCTGCTTGCGATCGAGATTGTAGGCCGCCGCCGTGGCAAAATGCTCGACCAGCGCGGTCGACAGCCTGGCCAGCCGGTCGGCTTCGGCCAGATCGCCGGCAGTCCCCGCTTCGCCTGCCATGGCCCGTACCCGGTCGACGGCCAGTTCGGTGAAGAACTGGTAGGCCACGTCACGGTCGCGCGCAGCCAGGGTTTCGGCCAGCTTGTAGATCGGCTCGCGGTTATCGAGGCTGCCGCGTTCGAGAATGTCGACAAAGGCCTCGGCGATGTCGACGCCGCCGTAATTGCGCAGCATCAGCGCCCGCGCAACGCTGCCTTCGCTCAACTTGATGATCGAGTCGATCTCGCCCGGTGCTGCGCCCAGATGGCCGAGGGCACGGTCCAGGTCCGGTGGTGACAGCGGCTGCAGGCGCAGCGACAGGCAGCGCGAGCGGATGGTCGGCAACAGCCGCCCCGGCGTGTGCGACAACACCAGGAAAAGCGCCCGCTTCGGCGGTTCCTCGAGGATCTTGAGCAAGGCATTGGCGGCGTTGCGGTTGAGATCGTCGGCCGGGTCGATGATGGCGATCCGCCAGTTTCCGGTGCCCGAGGTCTGGCCGAAGAATTTTGCCGAGCGGCGCACTTCGTCAACGGTGATGACGGATTTGACCTTGCCGGTCTTCTCGTCCACCGGGCGCGCCAGATGCAGCACATTGTGCGAGGCGCCGCTGGCGATCTGGCGGCCGACCATGTCGTCGGGATCCGGATCGGCGATGCGGTCGGGTGCTGCGAGCGGATCGGGATGGGTCAGCACATGATGGGCGAAGCGGTAGGCCAGGGTCGCCTTGCCGATGCCTTCAGCGCCTTCGATCAGGATGGCGTGATGCATCCGGCCTGAGCGGTAGGCGCTGGCCAGAAAGGACTGGGCAGCGTCATGGCCGAAAAGCGCCGTGTTGCTTTCGGGCGGAATGGCACCTTCCAGCAATCCCGGTTGCGCCTCCTTCATGATTTCTGGTCCTGTGCCGGTGCGCTGGTCTCGCCGGTCTGCTGCAGCAGAGGTTCGACAGCCGACAGGATCGCCAGCGCCACGCCGTCCTGTGAGCGGCTGGCGTCAATCAGCTTGCAGCGGTCCGGCTCCTTCTGGGTCAGTTCGATGAACGCCTCTCGGCGCATTTCATGCGTCGACAGTTCCTCTTTCTCAAAACGGTCGGGCGTCGCATCCTTGCTCTCGCGCGCCTTGGCGCGGCGCAATCCGGATTCGGCCGGCAGATCCAGCACCAGCGTCAGATCCGGCACCATGCCGTGAATGGCAATGCGCTCGAGATTGCGGATGAATTGCGGTTCCAGATTGCCGGTCACGCCTTGGTAGACGCGGCTTGAATCCATGAAGCGGTCGCACAGCACAATGGTGCCCTGGTCCACCGCCGGTCGGATCACCTCCTCCACATGATCGCTGCGCGCGGCGGCGAACAGGATGGCTTCCATGCGGACGCCGAACTCTTCGGCAGCGCCCGACAGCAGAACATGGCGCACGGCTTCCGCCCCGGGCGAGCCGCCGGGCTCGCGCGTGACCAGCACATCATGGCCGCGGCGGCGCAGCACATCGGCCAGCCGGTGGATCTGGGTCGACTTGCCGACCCCCTCCCCGCCTTCAAAGGTTATGAAGCGCCCTGTGCTTTTCGTCACGCTCTGCTTTCCCGGCCAGGCAGGGCGCATCGCACCCGGTGACCCTGTTGATTGAACTCCCCGGCGGAACCGGGTCGTTCGTGTCTAAAGCATTTCGGTCTGGAAATGAACGCTGCAAGCCGAGTTATAGCCAGAATTGCGCAAGTTCGAGCAGGGCGTCGAGAGCCTGGGTGTGCAGCGGCCCCTTGTCGACGGTTTCCGTGACATAAAGCGGCGTTTCTTGGGACAGCGTGTCACCGATATAGACCTTGAGCACGCCCACCTGGGTGCCCGCATCAAGCGGCGCGCGCAATGGCCAGCGATAGGTGATTCGGGCCGACAGCCGGTCCGGATTGGTGATCGGCAGGAAAATGTCGATATTGTCGCGGGCCTTGACGATGGCCTGCCCCGCCCCGCCATAGACACTGAGTTCGCCGATGGTTTCATCCTTGGCAAACAGGCTCTTGCGTTCGAAGGCGCGGATGCCCCATTCCAGCATCTTGCGCGATTCCTCGGCGCGTTCGCGTTCGCTGCTCATGCCGCCCATGGCCAGAAACAGCCGCCGGCCCTCGCGGTTGATCGATGCCACGATGGCATAGCCCGATTCCTCGGTGTAACCGGTCTTGAGACCGTCCACCCCGATATCGAGCCCGAGCAGCGGATTGCGGTTGCGCTGCAGGATATTGTTCCAGGTGAAATCCCTTTGCGAATAATAGCGGTAGAATTCCGGATAGGTGGTCTGGACGTGGCGGGCCAGCGTGACCAGGTCCTTCATCGAGACCTTGGAATCAGGGTGCGGCAAGCCGCTGGAATTGCCGAACACCGAGCGGGTCAGGCCGATGTCACGGGCGCGCTCGGTCATCAGACGGGCAAAATTGTCCTCCGACCCTGCCATGCCTTCGGCAATGATGATGCAGCCGTCATTGGCCGATTGCACGATCACGCCCTGGATCAGGTCGACCAGAGGAATGGAGGATTTGAGCTCGGCAAACATGGTCGAGGTGCGCGACGCCGCCCCGCCGGTCCGCCAGGCGTTTTCGGAAACCTGGAAAGTGTCCTCGAGCGTCAGCCGGCCGGTCTTGATCGCGTTGAACACCACTTCCATGGTCATCAGCTTGGCCAGAGAAGCCGGCGGCACCAGATCGTTCTCGTTCTTGGCAAACAGCACCGTGCCGGTGTCTGCGTCGACCAGATAGGCCTGCTGTGCCCGCGTTTCAAAAAGCTGCGCATGCACCGGCGCGCCTGCTGCACAGACCAGCGGCACCAGGGCAAACAACAGGCGGGCTAGGACCAACCGGAACATCGTGGCCATCCATCAACGGAGAAAGTCATCCAGGCGGCGAACCTAGCAATCAAGCCGGTCTGGATCAATGCCTTGATGCAATTGAACAATGGCGGCCACGCCGGCGGCTCTCGCCCGGCCCCGCGACCCTGCCTGCGGGCAATGCTGCCAGCGGCAGATTCAGCGCTCTGCGGCGCGGCCCCCGAGCACCACGTCAAACGCCCGCTGCGGCGCAACCACGCGTCCGCCCCAGAACGCCATGCCGACATCGCGCAGGCCATCAGTATCTTCGAGCGCCGCCATCGGCGTGCCGAAGGACGGCCGGTCGAGCAGAACCGGGCCGATGGAGGGCAGAGCGAAACCGGGCGGCAAACCGGTGACCGAGGCAAATGCCGCGCTGGCCAGAGCCGGCTGCGGGGCCGAGGCGACGCCGGCTGGCGGCACAAGTCCCGAGCCGATGCCGGCGACGCCGGGCAAGGCCGAATCCACCGCGTTCATGGCCATCATCACCCCGGTGGCAATGACGCCCTCGGCGGGCGCGCCGGAACCGCCGGGTCGGTAGCTCGCCATCAGATAGCGGGTGTCGTCACCCTCGACCGGAGCGCGGCCGACATATTCGACCCGGACCGCGGCAACGCCTTCGGTCTTCATGTCCAGCAATGCGGCCGCCTGATTGGAGACGTCGATGATCCGGCCATGTGCGTAAGGCCCGCGGTCATTGACGCGGACAATGACCGAATTGCCGTTCTTCTTGTTGGTCACCCGTGCATAGCTTGGCAGCGGAAAGGTCGGGTGCGCGGCGGACAGATGGAACTGGTCGTAAATCTCGCCATTGGCGGTGAGCCGGCCATGAAAATTCGGACCGTACCAGGATGCCAGACCCGCCTTGTCATAATCCGGATCTTCCTGGGGCTTGTACCATTTGCCGCGCACCCGGTAGGGCTTGCCGACAAAGGCGCGCCCGCCGCCCTTTTTCGGGCGTTTGGCGGTGGTGATGCGCGGGCTTGCAGCCACGCCATATTCGGAGACCGAGAATTTCGTCTTCGTGTTGATATGCGAGGGCTGGGATTTCGACTTGGTCTTGGAGGTCGAACCGCAGCCGGCGAGCCCCAGCGCCAGAACCGCGAGCACAGTGATGCGGGCAGCAACGCGCAGCCCTGTTCCGGCTTGGTAGATCAATTTGTGTCCCACACCGCTACTCGATCCGGCTGTCGCCACTGTGGCCTGGCAGTAAGTCCCCTGCAAAGCCGTCCCCTTCAATCCATGCGTCCGATGTCCTAATCGAAGGTTTAGATCGCCCGGCAAAATGGCAAAATTGCGTTACGGGTCATTCTGAGCCCGTCATAGCCAGCCTTATGGTAAACAAAGACTGAATTCTAGCCGTCAATTCGGGCCTTGCCGCGGCGGCCGTCGTCGCGGACCCAGTTCAGCGACTGGTCACCGGTCTTCTCGATTCGGAAGCAGGTGGCCTTGCCGTCATACCAGGTCGGCCATTGCTGGCACAGGTTCTCGCCCTTCACCCACCAGCGGCCGTTCTCCTTGGGCGCCAGGAACTTGCCGAGCCCGAGCGAGGTGCCGTCGCCGCTGACCACGCCGGAGGGCTGGTAGTTGAGCGGGAATTCTCCGCCGAACGGGGTGGCGAGATAGACCCGCTTGCCATTGACAAAGCCCTTGAGCTCGGCGCCTGCCAGCCAGTCGGCGCCCAGGGCCGCCGGCGCCATGGCCACACAGAGAGCTGCGCCAAGGCCGAACGCGGTGATTTTCTTCAACATGCCATGTCTCCATCTCGATGCATTGACAGCAATACGCATGCAGAACCGCTTTGGTTTCATCACGGACAGGATTTCGTGGCGGAACCGGCATTCGGCCGGCAACAGGTTCCGCCGCGCCGCCCGGACGCCGCACCAGTGCCAGCGCGTCGAAGGAGGGCTGCCTGTCGCTGCCGCCTTCCCCCTGTCCGCCCGCCCCGCCGAGAGCGATGCGGCGTGGCCTGTGCCGTTTTGATCCGCCGCTTGGCGATCAACTCGACAGGCAGGCATGGCGGGACCTGATGACGAAACCAGTTGACGCCGCGCGCGATGCAGAGATAAAAGCCGCCAACCGCAATGGGGCCAACAACCGCCGCGACGCCAGACCAGGCGTTGCCGGATGACACTGGTCCCGATCCCCGGAGGGGTGGCCGAGCGGTTTAAGGCACCGGTCTTGAAAACCGGCGTGCGGGAGACCGTACCGTGGGTTCGAATCCCACCCCCTCCGCCATTTCACCGATTTGCACACCTATCTGGCTTTGCGAATACGCATCCATCGGCAGGCGCGTCGGGGACATGTCGCGCGCACCGGCGGGTGTCGAGCTTTTGGGTTGCCACAGCGAGATCCCGGGCCGGGCCGGGCCGGTGTACCACAGGCTGGCAGGGAGCTGCAGCGGAGGGCATTGCCCTGCCCTGCTGCGGCCGCACTTGCTGCCTGTCGCAGACATGCCCCTGTCAGGAAGTCAGCATTTTCTGCTGGAAGCTCAGGATGATGAACTCTGCTGGGCGCACGATTGCCAGTTTCACCGTCACCTGCATGAAGCCGCCGGAACTGTCGGTGGCGGTCATGTCCGGGTCGAGGCCTACACTGACCTGGAAGGCATCTGCGGGGGTTGCGCCTGCCAGCGCGCCTCGCTTCCACTGACCGGACAGAAAATTCTCGATCATGGTTTTGACTGATCTCCACGTGCCGGCATCATTGCTTTGAAAGGCATAGGCCTCGGTGGCAAGCCTGATCGACTGCTCCAGCATGATCATCGTGCGGCGCACATTGATGTAGCGCCAATCCTGGCTGTTGCCATCGAGCGTTCGTGCACCCCACACCAGAACGCCGCGCCCGAAAAATGTGCGAATGGCGTTGACCGACTTGCCGTCGAGCGGGGTGTTCAGATCCTCCTGATCCGCGTCCGAAATCGGTACCACTGGCGACGCCGAGACGATGCCGGTGTTGGCCGGAGCACAAAACACACCCTGTGTATTGTCGATGGAAGCCAATATGCCCGCCATTGCTGCGCTGGGCGGCATGACATTCACAATCTCAAGCATGTCAGTGACGACCTTTTGATAAACGCGGCTTGCTTGCAGCAGTGCCTGGTGCGTTTGGGCCAATGACAAAGCTTTTTCGTCTTTCAAATTCGACACAAGATCAAAAATCATTTGCGGCGCACTCTCCCGGTTGCCCGGTTCCGCAATCGACGCGGCTTTGATCATGTCGAGCAATCGCGCGCGGCCATCGGCAGTCAGATTGGTGTAATTCAGTTCGTCCAGCCCGACCACACTGGTCTTGAGCCAGGGATAATAGGCGGCCCCGAAGCTCGGCTGCTCGCTCCGGATCTGTTGACGGAACCCGTTGCTGCCGGAAATCACGTCCTCCGCGTCACGCGTGCGCCTGCGATCGCCGTTGTACACATCAAGGATGGCGATCCGGTCACGCAGATCAGCGCAATGCTGCAAGGCGGCATTGGAGACAGCGGCATGGTCGTCGAGAGGCAACAGAACCGCGTCGGGCACAACCACGATGGTCGGCTCTACCTGCCTCGACAATGCCGGCCATGCCGCCTCGAAATGGCGAGCGCTCTTGATGACGGGCGCATCAGCGCTGCCATAATCGCCCACCGAGACGATCCAGCAGGGGCCGCCGCCATTGTAGAAGAACAGGCGCATGGAATAATACAGCAGGAAATGACTGTGCGCCACCAATTGCCAGTCCGCGCCGCCCTCCTCCGATCCGGGCAGGAACAGCAGCTTCGGCTGCCCGCCGAATATCTGCTCGAACTCCGCCATCGAGGACACGCGCGTGGGCACATTGACAAGATCCGCGCCGCCGCATTTGGTTGTTTCGGTATAGCCGATGAAAGCCGGCACAGCGGTCGGCACTTCCACCACGGAATTGGGAAATGCATTCTCCTCGGTGATATAAACGCCTGGCGTCTTATGCTGTTCCATCCCGCTCTCCATCGCTGGCGTGTGTGGCCGCGCCCCGTTTCGATCCCCGATGTTGATCCTGTTTTGCCCATGTTACAACCGCATTGTCCTCAGGCCGGCATCTGGCCGCGGTCCTGTGCCTCTGCCCAACCGACCCGATGGAAATGCGCGAAACTATTATGCTAGCCTACCGCGATGAGCCAGGAATCGACCCGCCAGACTGACGAGGCAGCCCCGTGATGCCATCGGGTCACAATCATTATCTTGTTGCGCTGTCGGTGATCGTGGCCATCCAGGCCAGCTATGTCGGCCTGTATCTTGCGCTGCGCATCTCCGGCGCCTTTGCGCTGCACCGCCGCTTTCTGATCGCGGCCTCGGCAATCACGCTGTCGGTCGGCATCTGGAGCATGCATTTCATCGGCATGCTGTCGATGGGCATGGCCGCCCAGGTCGACTATCTGGTGCTGCCGACCCTGGTGTCGCTGCTGTTGTGCGTGCTGGTGGTCGGCATCGCCGTCTATCTGGCGAGCCTGCGGTCAAACCATCTGCTGGCCGTCGCAGCCGGCGTGATGGGGCTCGGCATTGCGACCATGCATTATGTCGGCATGATCGCGCTCAATGCCAGCGCCCGGATCAGCTATGATCCGGCCTATGTCACGGGCAGCTTCCTCATCGCCGTGACCGCCTCCGGCCTGGCCCTGTGGCTGGCCTTTTCGGCAGCGCGGCGGCCGCCGCTGTTCCTGTGCGCAAGCTTTCTGGGCTGTGCGGTGTCGGGGATGCACTACACCGCGATGGCCGGCACGCGATTCGACTTTTCGCTGTCGGGATCAAGCGCTGCAACCTCGTTCATTTCCAGCGACACCCTTGCGGTGATCGTCAGCGTCGTGGCCTTTGCGATCTCCGGCATCTTCATGCTGACGCTGGTGCCGAAGCGAAAACATTCCGACCGCGACAGCGCCGGCCCGAAGGACGCTGACGGCAACTTTGACGATTTTACTGACACCGGGTTCTCGGAACCGGCGCCAGCGGCGGATGCTGCGGCCGGCGCTGAACCGCCGAGTGATTCTGTCAAACTGCTGCCGATCGAAAAGAACGGGAACCGGTTCCACATCGCCGCCAGCGATGTGGTCTCGGTCCATGCCAACGCCCATTACACCTATGTTTTCAATGGCCGCGACGATCTTTTCTGCACGCTTTCGATCTCCGAGATCTTCGAGCGCCTACCGAAACCGGCCTTCTACCGCACCCATCGCAGCTATATCGTCAATCTGGCGCATGTCGGCCAGGTCAGGAAATCCGGCGATGCGGCGGTTGCGGAACTGGATTCGCCGGTCCGCCGGTCGGTGCCGATCAGCCGCGCGCGCGTGGCCGAGCTGCGGCAGGAACTGGCCGCCCACCAGGCGCGCAGACATTCCGGCGTTGCATGATATTTAGGTCAATATTATTGACGCAGTTCGTGCGAACAGACGGCAATTCGTGAAAATCCGGGCTTTTCATGCACGGCCGGCTGTTTCCCATGACGCCAATAGCCTCTCATGTAGGAATTGGAGCAGACGGATCGCAACACGGGCTTTGGGGCTTGTTGGGTGATCGGGTTTTGATCTGCCAAGCTTTGGGAGGAGCTGGAATGATACCTGGCGCATTTGACTATCACCGACCCGCAACGATCGAGGATGCTGTGGGGCTGCTTGCGAAGCTGGGCGAGGAAGCCAGCATTCTGGCCGGCGGTCACAGCCTGATCCCCTTGATGAAGACCCGGCTGGCTTCGCCGGAACATCTTGTCGACCTGTCCGGCATCGGCACTCTCAAGGGCATCACGGTCGAGGGCGACGACATCATCATCGGCGCCATGACCACGCAGTTCGAGCTGATCACCTCGGACACGCTCTCGCGCCACATTCCGATCATCGCCGAAACCTCGCGGCTGATCGCCGATCCGCAGATCCGCTACAAGGGCACCTTCGGCGGCAATGTCGCCAATGGTGATCCGGGCAACGACATGCCGGCGCTGATGATGTGCCTGGGCGCCAGCTATGCGGTCTCCGGCCCCGATGGCAGCCGCGACATCGCCGCCCGCGACTTCTACCAGGGCGCCTATTACACCTTGCTGGAGCCGGGCGAGATCCTGACCGCGGTGCGCATTCCCATTCCTCCCCCGGGCCATGGCTATGCCTATGAGAAACTCAAGCGCAAGGTCGGCGACTACGCCACCGCCGCGGCAGCCGTGGTGCTCACCATGGCGGGCAACACGTGCGCCAGCGTTTCCATCGGCCTGACCAATGTCTCCGAAACCCCGCTCTGGGCCTCCGATGCTGCAGAGCTTCTCATCGGCACCAGCCTCGACAAGTCATCGGTGGACGCCGCCGTGGCCGCTGCCGAAGCGATCACCAATCCGGCATCCGACATGCGCGGGCCGGCGGAGTATCGCACCAAGATGGCAGGCGTCATGCTGCGGCGCGCAGTCGAGCGGGCCCAGTCCCGCGCCAGAGCTTGAGGGGGAAATTGCAATGACAAAATCGCATATCGAACTGACCATCAACGGCAAGAAGGTCGAGGCGCTGGTCGAACCGCGCACCTTGCTGATCCACTTTCTGCGCGAACAGCAGAACCTGACCGGCGCCCATATCGGCTGCGACACCGGCCACTGCGGCGCGTGCACGGTCGACATGGATGACATGTCGGTGAAAAGCTGCATGACATTTGCGGTGCAGGCCAATGGCACCGACATCACCACCATCGAGGGCGTGGCCAATTCCGACGGGACGCTGAGCGCGCTGCAGGAAGGTTTTCGCATGATGCACGGGCTGCAATGCGGTTTCTGCACGCCGGGAATGATCCTGCGGGCGCACCGGTTGCTGCAGGAAAATCCGGCGCCGACCGAGGACGAAATCCGCCACGGCATTTCCGGCAATCTCTGCCGCTGCACCGGCTACGTCAACATCGTCAAATCGATCCAGTATGCCGCCGCGAAAATCAACGGCACCCCGTTCCAGGAGGCTGCAGAATGAACGACCAGACCAAGATTGATCAGGACCGCGCCGAGCGCACCGAAAAACTCCAGGGCATGGGCTGCAAGCGCAAGCGGGTCGAAGACGTTCGCTTCACGCAAGGCAAGGGCAGCTATGTCGATGACCTGAAATTGCCCGGCATGCTGTTTGGCGATTTTGTTCGCTCGCCGCACGCCCATGCACGGATCAAGAGCATCGACACCAGCCGCGCCAAGGCCTTGCGGGGTGTCGTGGCCGTGCTAACTGCCGCCGATCTCAAGCCGCTGGGCCTGCATTACATGCCGACACTGGCCGGTGACGTGCAGGCGGTTCTGGCCGAGGATAAGGTGCTGTTCCAGAACCAGGAAGTGGCCTTCGTCATTGCCGAAGACCGCTATATCGCCTCCGACGCCACCGAACTGGTCGATGTCGATTACGAGGCGCTGCCCTGCATTGTCGATCCGTTCAGGTCGATGGACGAGGATGCGCCGATCCTACGCGAAGACATCCAGGACAAGATGGAAGGTGCGCACGGCCCGCGCAAACATCCCAACCACATTTTCGAATGGAAGATCGGCGACAAGGAAGAGACAGACGCGGTCTTCGCCAATGCCGATGTGACCATCAAGGAAATGCTGGTCGATCACCGCACCCATCCCTCGCCGCTGGAAACCTGCCAGTCGGTGGCGTCCTTCGACAAGGTCAAGGGTGAGCTGACATTGTGGGGCACGTTCCAGTGCGCCGCACGTGATACGCACCGTGGTGTCGCTGATTTCGGGCCTGCCCGAACACAAGATCCACGTCATCGCGCCCGATATCGGCGGCGGCTTTGGCAACAAGGTCGGTGCTTATGCCGGCTATGTCTGCTCGGTTGTCGGCTCCATCGTGCTCGGCGTGCCGGTCAAATGGGTCGAGGACCGGATGGAGAACCTCTCCACAACATCCTTTGCCCGCGACTATCACATGACCACCGAACTCGCCGCCACCAGGGACGGCAAGATCCAGGCCATGCGCGTGCATGTGCTGGCCGATCACGGCGCTTTTGACGCCTGCGCCGACCCTTCGAAATGGCCGGCAGGCTTCATGAACATCTGCACCGGGTCCTATGACATCCCGACGGCACATCTGGCGGTCGACGGTGTCTACACCAACAAGGCCTCGGGCGGAGTTGCCTATCGCTGCTCGTTCCGCGTCACCGAAGCGGTGTTCGCCATCGAGCGCGCGGTGGAATTGCTGGCGCAGAAGCTCGGCATGGATGCGGCTGAACTGCGCATCAAGAACTTCATCAAGCCAGAGCAGTTCCCCTACCAGTCGGCTCTCGGCTGGGAATATGACAGCGGCGACTATCACACCGCCATGAAGAAGGCGATGGACACCATCGGCTACAAGGAGTTGCGCGAAGAACAAGCGGAAAAACGCGAGGCGTTCAAGCGCGGCGAAACCCGCGAACTGATGGGGATCGGCATCTCGTTCTTCACCGAGATCGTGGGAGCAGGACCTGCCAAGAACTGCGACATTCTCGGCATCGCCATGTTTGATTCGGCCGAAATCCGCATTCACCCGACCGGATCGGTGATTGCCCGCATGGGCACCAAGAGCCAGGGTCAGGGCCACGAAACCACCTACGCCCAGATCATCGCCACCGAAATTGGCATCCCCGCCGACGACATCATGATCGAGGAAGGCAACACCGACACAGCACCCTATGGTCTTGGCACCTACGGCTCGCGTTCGACTCCTGTTGCCGGCGCGGCGACGGCGGTGGCTGCCCGCAAGATCAAGGCAAAAGCCCAGATGATCGCCGCCCACATGATGGAAGTGCATGAGGGCGATCTCGAATGGGATGTGGACCGGTTCCGGGTCAAGGGATTGCCGGAGAAGTTCAAGACCATGAAGGAAATCGCCTGGGCTGCCTACAACAGCCCGCCGCCAAACATGGAGCCAGGTCTGGAGGCGGTCAATTACTACGAACCGCCGAACATGACCTATCCGTTCGGCGCCTACTTCTGCGTCATGGACATCGATGTGGACACCGGCGTTGCCAAGACGCGGCGTTTCTATGCGCTTGATGATTGCGGCACCCGCATCAACCCGATGATCATCGAGGGCCAGGTGCATGGCGGTCTGACCGAGGCCTTTGCCTGCGCCATGGGCCAGGAAATCCGCTACGACGAGCAGGGCAATGTCATGGGCGCGTCGTTCATGGATTTCTTCCTGCCAACCGCCGTCGAGACGCCGCACTGGGAAACCGACCACACCGTCACACCTTCGCCGCACCATCCGATCGGCGCCAAGGGCGTGGGTGAAAGCCCCCATGTCGGCGGTGTGCCCTGCTTCTCCAACGCCGTAAACGATGCCTATGCCTTCCTCGGCGCCGGTCACATCCAGATGCCGCATGATGCCTGGCGGCTGTGGACCGTCGGCGAGAAACTCGGTCTGCACGCATAGTGTCGAGGAAATTCCGGTGAGGATCCCGCAGGAACAGGTCGCCACACAACTGGCCGCGGTCGGGTACATTCCCGATCGCGACCTGGCGATGGCTTTGTGGCTGATGGAAAGCCTCAAGCGGCCGCTGCTGCTCGAGGGCGAGGCAGGCGTCGGCAAGACCGAAGTGGCGCGCGCTCTGGCGCATGCCCACGACACCAGGCTGATCCGGCTGCAATGCTATGAAGGGCTCGACCAGAGCGCAGCCCTTTATGAGTGGAACTACCAGCGGCAGTTGCTCGCCATCAAGGCGCGCGAAGGCAGTGATGCCTCGGCTGTGGAAGAACACATTTTCAGCGAGACCTATCTGCTGGAACGGCCGTTGCTGGCCGCGATCCGGCAGGACAAGCCCGCCGTGCTGCTGATCGACGAGGTCGACCGGGCGGATGAGGAATTCGAGGCCTTTCTGCTCGAACTGCTGTCGGATTTTCAGGTTTCCATCCCCGAACTCGGGACCATCACGGCGACCACCATTCCCCGCGTCATCCTGACGTCGAACGGCACCCGCGAGCTCAGTGATGCGCTCCGCCGGCGCTGTCTCTATCATTATGTCGACTATCCCGATGTCGATCGCGAAGCCCGGATCATCCTGTCGCGCCTTCCCGGCATCGACACCGATCTGGCGCTGCAGATCGCCAATATGGTCAGCCTGATCCGCAAGGAAGATCTGCGCAAGTCTCCTGGTGTCGCCGAAACGCTGGACTGGGCGGCGACCCTTGCCGGGCTGGAGATCCGCCACCTGCGCGACGATCCGGAAACCGTACACGAGACGCTGATGTGCCTGATCAAGACCGCCGAGGACACAGCGCGCATGACCCGCGAAGTCTCCGACCGGCTGCTTGGCAAGGTGGCCTGAGATGAGCGCCGCCCTGGAAATGGAAAACCCGATTGGAGCAGGTGCGAGGACAAAGCTCAATGGCTTCGTCCATGTTCTGCGCGATAACGGTTTCGTTGTTGGCCTGGCCGAAACCCGGGATGCGCTGACGGTACTGGCAAGCCCGGATGCCGCACGCCCCTCGCGCTTGCGGCCGGCCTTGAGAGCCCTGTTCTGCAGCCGGCAATCCGACTGGCAGAAATTCGACGAGCTGTTCGACGCGTACTGGCTCCAACGCGGAATGAAGTCGGCAACCCGCATCTCCGGCGCACCGCAGACATCGCCGCCCGGTCTGCAGACCCAGGCAGCGGGCCAGCGCGGCTTTGGCGAAAGCGACCAGGCCGACCATGTCGAGCGCGGCGAAGGCAGCGAAGTGTCCGAAACCGGCCAGTCCAAGCGCGAAGGCGCGTCCCGCACGGAGCTGTTGTCGAAAACCGATTTCCGCCACCTCACCCAGCCCGAGGATCTGGAGGCGGCACATCAGCTTGCCGAACGCCTGGCCAGGAGCATGCGTGCGCGGCTGACGCGCAGGATGCATGCACGGCGCTCCGGTCAACGGCTGGATCTACGCCGGACCATCCACAAGAGCATCGCCCATGGCGGCACGCCGCTGGAGCTGGTGCGGCGCAAGCGCAAGGACAAGCCGCTGCGCCTCGTCGTGCTGCTTGATGCATCGGGCTCGATGAACCTCTATTCGGCTGTCTTCCTGCGTTTCATGCACGGCGTGCTCGACAGTTTTCGCGAAGCCGAAGCCTTCGTCTTCCACACCCGCCTGATCCACATCTCGCCAGCGCTGAAAGAACGCAATCCGCAGCGCGCCATGGAACGCATGTCGTTGCTGGCTCAAGGCACCGGCGGCGGAACCCGCATCGGCGAAAGCCTCGCCACCTTCAACCGCTGGCACGCCAAGCGCTGCATTCATTCGCGCACCTGCGTGATGATCGTCTCGGACGGCTACGACACCGGTCCGGCTGAAAATCTCGGTGTCGAGATGCAGGCATTGCGCCGCCGCTGCCGCCGCATTGCCTGGCTCAATCCGATGATCGGCTGGCAGGGCTATGCGCCGGAGGCTGCCGGCATGAAAGCGGCCCTGCCCCATATCGACCTGTTCGCCCCGGCCCACAATCTCGACAGTCTCGAAGCCCTTGAACCCTATCTGGCAAGGATATGACCATGCCGCGGCAATCCGACATTCTCGATCTGATCAGCGATTACAAATCGAAGGGCGAACCGTTTGCGCTGGCAACCGTGGTGCGTACGGTGTCGGTGACGGCGGCCAAGGCCGGCGCCAAGGCGGTGATCCGCGCCGACGGAACCATCACGGAGGGCTGGATCGGCGGCGGATGCGCCCGCGGCGCCGTGCTCAGGGCCGCACGCGAGGCGCTTGTCGACGGCCAGTCGCGGCTTGTCAGCATCCAGCCCGACGAGCGACTGAGCGAGCATCAGGTCAAATCCGGCGAAACCCGTGATGGGGTCGTCTACGCCAAGAACATGTGCCCGAGCCAGGGAACCATGGATGTGTTTGTCGAGCCGGTGCTGCCGCGGCCGAACCTGCTGATCTGCGGCGCCTCGCCGGTTGCCATTGCGCTGGCCGATCTGGCCCGGCGCATGGGGTTCTTCATCACCGTGTGTGCGCCTGCGGCCGATCACACCGGTTTCGGCGAGACCGACCGCCTGATCGACGGTTACGCGATTCCGGCCGATGGCAGCGAGCGCGACTATGTGGTGATCGCCACCCAGGGGCGCGGCGACAGCGCTGCACTCAAGGCCGCGGTGGAGGTGCCGTCCAAATATCTGGCCTTTGTCGGGTCGCGCAAAAAGGCTGCCGCCCTGAAAACCGAACTGGCCAAATCCGGTGTATCATCATCACAGCTTGAAACCATTCATGCGCCGGCGGGCATCGATATCGGTGCCATCACGCCTGACGAAATCGCGTTCTCGATCGTGGCGGAAATGATCGAAATCCGCCGCCGCGGCCAACGCACACTCTGACAAGGACAGATCAGATGGAAATGAACGGATCACAGCGCATCGAAGCTTCTCGCGAAGTGGTTTATGCCGCACTCAACGATGTCGACGTCCTGCGGCAATGCATTCCCGGTTGCCAGTCCATCGAGAAGACCTCGGACACCGAGATGAACGCCAAGGTGACCTTGCGCGTCGGCCCGGTGAAAGCCAGCTTTGCCGGCAAGGTAACGCTGTCGGATCTCGATCCGCCAAACGGCTACACCATCAGCGGCGAAGGTTCTGGCGGCATGGCCGGTTTTGCCAAGGGCGGTGCGAAGGTCGATCTGGTTGCCGATGGCGACGACGCCACCATACTCAATTATGACGTCCAAGCCCAGATCGGCGGCAAGATAGCCCAGCTCGGCAGCCGGCTGATTGACGGCACGGCCAAGAAACTGGCCGGCGATTTCTTCGAAAAATTCAGCGAGATTGTCGGCCCGCAACAACCCGCTGAAGCAGCGGAGCCGGAAGAGGTCGCGGAGAAGAAGGGCTGGGTTGGCCGCTTGCGCGATCTCGCTCTGAGAGCTGACGAAGCCCCGGTCGGCGCGGCCAGCCCGGCGGGGCGGCCGCGACCGGAGATATGAGGAGCGATGCGATGCATGACACGGCGGCGATCGTTCTGGCGGCTGGCCTGTCGCGCCGGATGGGAGACGTCAACAAGCTGCTGATCGAGATCAACGGCACCGCGATGATCCGCGCCACGGTCTCGGCCTGTGCGGCGGTCTGCGATGCGCCGGTGACCGTCGTGACCGGTCACCAGGCAGCCATGATCGTGCAGGCGCTTGCCGGCCTGAATGTCAGGTTCATCCACAATCCGGATTACGCTGCCGGACAGGCAGGCTCGGTGGTGGCGGGACTGAAAGCCGCCCCGCAGGCAGAGACGACCTTGATTGTTCTGGGCGATCAACCCTTGCTGGACGCCCAGGCACTGACATTGCTTCTCAAGGCGCACCGGGCCAGCGACCGCAGCCGCATCACGATACCGGTCCATGGCACCGATCGCGGCAATCCGCTGGTCATCCCGCATCTGTTGAAAGCTGCGCTGATGGCGGACAGGGCAAATCCCGGCTGCCGCAAATTCACCCGCGACAATCCCGACAAGGTCAATCCGGTGAGCTTTGATAGCCCTGCCTTTTTCACCGATCTCGACACTCTGGACGACCTCAGGCGGTTTGAAGCGGATCCGTCGCGGCCGAAGTGACTGCATCTCCTTGACTGCAGCCCGACAAAAGCTTGCCGAACCCGGTCTGAGCTGGCGCAATGCCTGAAAGCCGGCACATGTGCCAGGCCAGCACCTGGTTGCTGGACAAAACCGGCTTTCCCAGCCTCTCTTCAGTTGCGGAAAGTACGTCGAGCGTACGTAGATTGGTACAGGAGATGAAGACCGCTTCCGCATCCGGGTCACTTCCGAGTTGCACGGCGGCCTCAAGGATGGACGCCGGGGCAATCCGGGCGACCACCGCTTCCTCGCCGGTTTCGAACGAGCCGAAGACCGGCGTCCGGATGCCGTTTTGCGCCAGCACCGCGCGCATGCCGGTTGAGACCTCCTCGACATAGGGCGACAGAAACGCCAGGCGCGCCAGGCCGAAATGCCGGCAGGCGGCCATCAGCGCCGAAATCGGCTCGGTCACCGCTCTGGCGGTGGTGCCAGAACGGACAAGTTCGCCGACGCGGTCGATGCCGATCACCGAGGTTCCGGAGGTGCAGCCATAGCCGACGGCGTCAAAGCTGACAGACGCGGGAAACAGCTTCGCGCTCTGTCCGATATGATCGGCCATGGCAGCCAGGCTTTCGGTCGTCACCTCCCGGCCGCTCGGCACCCGTGAGACATGCAGTGTCGCCGCCTGTGGCATGATCCGGCGAAACTCGGTCTCGATTGTTTCGTCGGCCTGCAGAACAACCAGTCCCAGACGGGCCTCGTCGCGGCGCTCGGTTTCAAATGCCATTGCCATTGTCGGCTACCTCTCAAGACCCGAAATCCAAGCCGGAGCTGTCACACCGGGAACAAGGCAATTGGCCTTTGACAATTCCTTGCCGCGTAATGCTGAATATCATGCTAGCAAAGAACAGTGACGGATATTCCCGAAATGCCCGGGTGATGTGAGAATTTCCATCATCACCGCGGCCAGGTTGACCGAGTGAAGGCAGCATGAAAATCCCGAAATCGGATCAGACGATCCTGCGCATGTTGCAGGCCAATTCGCGCGAAAGGCTGGAAACCATCGCGGTGGAAACCGGCCTGTCGGTTGCCACCGTGCAGCGCCGCATTCGCACCATGAAATCGGACGGCACGATCATGGCGGAGTGCGCGTTGATCAATCCGAAGTCGGTCGGCTATGCGATGACCTTCCTGATCCTTGTCGAGCTCGAGCATGAACGCATCGACCAGATCGACGCGTTCCGCCGCAAGGCCAGAGCCGAGCCGCAGGTGCAGCAATGCTATTATGTCACCGGTGAAGCCGATTTCGCGCTGATCGCACTGGCGAGGGACATGGAGGATTACGAGCAGCTGACCCACCGGCTGTTCTTCCAGGATTCCAACGTCAAGCGCTTCCGCACATCGGTGGTCATGGACCGCACCAAGGTTGGCCTGGATGTGCCGCTGGACTGAGCGGTGGCGGGGCTCGCCGCATTCAGGCGGGGATGACGGGCATGGATTGCGGCGCGGGCCGGGTCAATAGCTTTGCGCCATCGGCAGTCACCACCAGGTTTTCTTCATGCACCATCATCCGGCCGGCTGCGAGATCGAGCGACGGCTCAAGTGTCAGCACCATGCCGGGTTGCAGCACGGTGTGGTCATCGGGTGTGATTGACGGCCATTCGGTCAGTTGCATGCCGAGGCCATGGCCCATCCGGCCGACGCCGCTGCCGCCGGCAAACTCCGCGTCGATGACGCCCTGCATAGCGCGGTGAAGCTCGGCGCAGGTTGCATCCGGTCGCGCGGCCTGCAGCCCGGCCTCGGCGGCATCCAGCAGCACGCGATAGGCTTTGCCGGCATGCTCGGGCACATGGCCAAAGGCGAAATTGCGGTCAAAATCACAGAAATAGCCGTCGAAGACCGCGCCGGTATCAAGCATCAGGATATCGCCGGCGCGCACAGGGCGCGGCGATGGCGGCGAGATGATATCCGTGTAACCGCCCGGCCCCGCGCCGCCCACCAGATAGTCGACATCGTCAATGCCGCGCTCCAGGCAGGCGATCTTGAAACGGCGAAAGATCTCGATCTCGCTCATTCCCGCCACCAGCATCTCCGGCAAGGCCTCGAATACATCGGAGACGATTGTGCAGGCACGGGCGATTTTTTCCACTTCGGCCGGCGACTTGATCATCCGCAGGCTCTTGATCACGCCAGTTGCATCGGCAAACGCGATGCCGGGCAGCTGCGCCTGCAGGCGGCGGTAATCGCCCAGCGGCATGCGCAGATGCGTTTCCGGCCCTTCCGGCATGCCGATGCGGGCGTTCGGCCCGAAGAGCTCGCGCAGTGCATCCGCCAGAGCCGAGACGCCTTCATCCTGCGGCTGCGGTGACTCCCAGCAGCGCACATCATCGAGCCAGGTGGCCTGCAGACAGGCGCGGCCGATCGATGGCACCACCGCGACGGGATTGCCGGATGCCGGCACCAGCAGGAACCAGGGCCGCGTCGGGCTCAGCCAGAAGCGGGACAGGAAACCGGTGAAATAGCGAAATTCCGCTTCGGTGGTCAGCAACAGCCCGTCGAGCCCCGCCGCCGCCATCGCCGTCTGTGCGCGGCTCAGGCGCGCTTCGAATTCCGCCGGAGGAAAGCCGCGGGCGGGAACATGATCGTCGGCAGGTGCAGGATCGTAATTCTCGCTCATGACACTCGCATTCAGGCCGGAGTCCTGGTTTCATGCGTCCGCGCGCCGCTTCTCTACCAGACTTGGCGGCTTTGCGGCACGGGACTATCGGACAGAGTATGCTGGTTTCGCCTGACCGGGAAGCATCAGTACGCTGACGCTATGTGCCGCATTTTCTCATAGCGACCGAAATTTTGATGGTTTGCGGTCGAAGGGCTGGCCTATCCTGCGGCCATGAGACTTGAAAACACCAGATCGAACCCGCCGGGCGTCAAACGCCTGTTCCGCACCGAGCCGGATCGTCCGCTGGCGATGTTGCAGCAGTGCCCGGCCTATCGGCCCACGCCCTTGCACAGCATGGCGGATCTTGCCGCTGAACTCGGCATTGGCGCACTGATGGTCAAGGATGAAACCCGGCGGATGGGGCTTGGCAGCTTCAAGGCGCTTGGCGGCGGCTTTGCTGTGGCGCAGATGATTGCCGACGCCTCGGGCAGTCCCGATCTCGACAGCGAACAGGCCCGCACCACGGCGGCAACCATGACCTTCATCACCGCCAGTGCCGGCAATCACGGCCTGTCGGTCGCAGCCGGCGCGCGGATATTCGGGGCACGCGGCGTCATCGTGCTGTCGAGCGCAGTTCCCGAAGGCTTTGCCGAGCGCATTCGCAAGACCGGATCCGACGTCATCCGCGTCGACGGATCCTATGAGGACAGCGTCGACCATGCGATTGCCGCAGCCGAACGGAATGGCTGGCTGCTCCTCGCCGACGGTTCCCGGGAGGGATATATCGAGCGCCCTGCCCTGATCATGGAAGGCTATACCGTGATAGCGGAAGAGTGCCGGCGCGCGTTTGAGACAAGCGGAAACTGGCCGACACACGTGTTCGTGCAGGCCGGTGTCGGCGGACTGGCTGCGGCAATGGCCGCCCATATCCGCACGCATTGGCGGACAAAGCCGCAGATCATTGTCGTCGAGCCGGACGCAGCTCCCTGCCTGCTGCAGAGCGTCAAGGCCGGCAGGCTCACGCGTGCCGAGGGGCCGGAATCCAACATGGGCCGGCTTGACTGCAAGGATGCCTCGCTGATTGCCTTCGAGGCGCTGCGCCACGATGCAGACGTCTTTGTCACGGTCACGAATGAGGAGGCAGCAGCAGCGGCGCGTGAATATGCCAGCCACGGGATCGAGACCACACCCAGCGGCGCGGCGCCGCTTGCAGCACTGAAGCAGTTTGCCGCCGGGACCGATACGCGCTGCCTGTTGTTCGCCACCGAAGGGCCGGAAACGGCCTGATCCGGGTCTTTTGCCGTCAATCCCGCACTCCGACTGCAGCCAATGGGCCCGAGGCCTGAACCGCAGCCCCTATGCGTGGCAGCACGAAGAAATCCATGCCCGGCGGTATGTCGCCAACGGCCATCGGGCAGCCATAGACCGTTTCGAGATTGGCCGCAGTAAGAACCTGCCGCGGTGCGCCCGAGGCATAGACCCTGCCCCTGTTCATCAGCACGACATGATCGGCATAGTGCCCGGTCAGATTGAGGTCATGCAGGATCGCGACCACGCCACCGCCGCCATCGGCATATCGCCGGGCGATCTGCATGATCTGCAACTGATGCTTGATGTCGAGACTGGAAATCGGTTCGTCGAGAAACAGGCAGCGGGGCTCACCCTCAAACACCGGCTCCCAGACCTGGGCCAACACGCGGGCCAGTTGCACCCGCTGCTGTTCGCCGCCGGACAATTCCTGGTACAATCGCCCGCCAAACCCCTCCATGTCGACCGCGGCCAGCGCCTGCCGGATCCGCGCCGGAACATCGACCTGGGTCTGTATCCCCATGGTCAGTCCCAGCCTGACCACCTCGTGCACGGTGAAGGGAAAGGACAGGTTGGCCGCCTGCGGCAGCACGCCACGCATGCTGGCCAGCTGCATCGGCCGGGCGCTTGAAATGTCGATGTCGTTGAGACTGACAGTGCCGGTGAACCCGATTTCACCGGTGAGCGCCTTGAGCAGAGTGGTCTTGCCCGAGCCGTTTGGCCCGATAATCACGGTAAACTGGGACTTTGCCGCCGACAGGTCGACGCCATGCAGAATGGCTGCCTTGCCAAGACGGACATGAATGTTTCGTGCTTCCAGCATCTCAGATATCCATCAGTCCACGCCTGCGCAACAGGATCCAGAGAAAGAACGGTGCGCCGATGGCAGCCGTGACAATTCCGATCGGCAATTCGGCCGGCGCCACGATCTGCCGCGCGATCGCATCGGCAAGCAGCAGCATGATCGCGCCGAGCAATCCGCAGGCCGGCAGCAGGAAGCGGTGATCCGGACCGATCATCAGGCGCAACAGATGCGGCACGACGATGCCGACAAAACCGATGCCGCCGGAGACTGCGACCGCAGCCCCGGTCGCGGCCGCGACCAGAACGATCGCCAACCGCTTGAAGATCTGGACATTGACGCCGAGATGATGCGCGGTGGCCTCGCCCAGCGTCATCGCATTGAGCCCGCGCGCCATGAATGGCGCCAGGATCAGGATCGGCACGATGATCGGCGCCACGGCGAAAACCTTGGGCCATGTTGCGCCGGCAATCGAGCCCAGGCCCCAGAAGGTCAGGTCGCGCAACTGCTCGTCATCGGCCCGGAAGATCAGCATGCCGGTGAAGGCATTTGCCAGCGCGCCGAGTGCGATTCCGGCCAGCAACATGGTTGCCACCGAGGTGCTGCCGCTGCGGGTCGAAATCCGGTAGAGCGCGAAGGTGAACATCAGGCCGCCCAGGAATGCCGCGAACGGGACGTGATATATCCCGAACAGGGCCGCGACCGGTGCCAGAACCCCGGTGCCAAGCACGATGAAGCTCACCGCGCCCAGGCTTGCCCCGGCAGAGACGCCAACAATTCCGGGGTCGGCAAGCGGGTTGCGAAACAGACCCTGCATCACCGCACCGGACACGGCGAGACAGGCGCCGACCATCATGCCGAGCAATATGCGGGGCATGCGGATGTCCATGATGATCACGCGTTCGACGGCACTGATCAGATGGTCCTGGCCCGACACCAGCGCCCAGGCCACGGAGGACGCCGAGGTATCGGTGGCTCCGGAGCCGAGGCTCAAAACCGCCGTGACAAGCAGGATGAGGAGCAGGCACACCATCATCCTGCGGGCAAGAGCCGTGCGGTCTCCCTCGGGTTCGCGCAGCCGGTTCATCGTGGCGTCGAGACTAGTGCTCATGGCCGGCAAGCGCGTCTGACAGTTGCGCAATCGCCTCGCCGGTGCGTGGACCAAAGCCAAGCATCAACAACCCGTCCATGCGAATGATCCGGCCATTCCTGACCGCCGGCGTGGTGGACAGTGCCGGGTGCGCCTCGATCAGCGCGTTGACGGCTTCGTGATCGGCGGATTCTCCGCGCCCGTTCATCATCAGGATGATGTCGGGGGCCGCATCGATGACCGCCTCATTGCTGATCTCCTTGTAGCCATCGAAGGCAGTGATGACGTTTTCGCCGCCGGCCAGCGCAATGATGTTGTCAGCCGCGGTGTTCCTCCCCGAGGTTCTGATCTTGTCATCGGTCAAGGCAAGCACGAACATCACTCTCGGCGCCTCGCCCTGGGCTGCCTGACGTGCACGGGATCTGGCAATGTCGGCTGCGACCTTCTTCTTCAGCGCCTCCCCCTTGTCGACCACACCCAGTTCGGCGGCGATGATGGTGATGTTCTCGTCAATGCCTGAAAGGGTGAACTCGTCCGGAACATCCACCCAGCGCACGCCGGTGCTCTTGAGCACTTCGACCGCTTCCGGCGGGCCATTGTTCTCGCGCGCCAGGATCAGATCCGGCTTGACCGACAACACACCCTCGGGCGAGAGCGCACGGATATAGCCGACATCGGGAAGGCCGTTGGCTTCAGGCGGAAAGGTGGAGGTCGAATCGCGACCGACCAAGCGGTCCTGTTCGCCAAGCGCGTAGACGATTTCGGTGACGGCGCCGCCGATGGCGAGAACCCGTTGCGGCCCCTGCTCCGCGGCCGTTGCCGATGTCAGCGCCGACAGGCATGTGACGGCAAATACCAGGAAGGACGCCATGGTGTTGCGGCTCGGGTTGTCCCGGCCAATCAGTTGAATAGGCATTGTCAATTTTCTTACTCCACGGTCGCGTCGTTGGTGTCGGCTTGTGCGGCATCTGCCCGCGGCAGCGCCTGGACGATTTCGTCCCACTGCGCCACCACCTCTGTGTTCTCGCCCTCACGCCGGTAGCCATTGAACATGATGATCTGTTCGCCCTCGGGATCGAAGATCTCAAGGGAATAGATGTCGCCATTGCGGGTCGGCTTGCGCACCAGCCAGATGGCGCTGAAGCGATCCGTGCGCAGGTGCAGGTGAAAGCCGATATCCATCACATTGAGCCAAGGGCCGACCTGCTTGATGGTGTGCACCGGGCCGGAATGGATCTGCAACATGCCGGGATTTCGAACAAACACCATGACCGGAACCTGGTCGCGGCTAAGCTGTTGCAGCAGTTCCGCGCCGGCACCGGCAGACAGTTGCCAGGCATATTCGTCGCCGATCACCGAGATTGCCGTGAGACGCGACATTTTCGATTTGCGCAGGATCGACTGGAACTGGTGCGTGTCTCTCATGGCCGACCACGCCGCGCGCAATGCGGAGATCGCTTGGGCGGAAGGAGGCTGCTTGGCGGTGCCGGCGCTGCGTAAGGGAAACTCGGAAACCGTGTGGCGGATCGACAGCCGGTCGCGGATTGCCCGCCACTTGTCCATGTCGGTGTTTTGCCGTGCAAAGACCTTGTGAACAGCGTCGCCATGCGCGTCGAAGAATTGGAAACTGTGCTGGACCGATCCGTCCTCCAGCGGCTTGGCGACGTGAAAGCCGTGCCGCCAGTGGCGCGGGAAAATCCGCAGGTCGATATCCGTGCCCAAAACGATCGAGGCGTGCTCGCCGGACTTGTAGCCGCCATAGACACCGGTCTTCTCGTGCACGGCGCTTTCATTGCGTGACAGCGCCATGACTTCTCCAGCCTGTTCGAGCATGGGAAAGAAGACGTCGAGGTCGGGTTCGATTCGCTCGACATAGTCGCCGATCCAGGCTTCCAGGAAAGCGGCTTCGGAGACGCCGATGTGGGTGGCGAGGTCGCGTTCGCGCATCTTGGGATTGTCCCTGCGCGCACTGCGAATGGTCGCGGCGTCAATCGCCGAATAATGATTCATCTGCCTGCTCACTTGTTGAGGATCAACTTGCCTTGCTTGGTGATTTTGAGCCGGTAGGCAGCGCCATCATGCTCGATGATCACTTCCTTGCGGTCTCCGAACAAGGCGTGGGAGGAGATCACCCGGTCCGTGTCTGACAGGCGTTCGAGAGCAGGCGCATCGCCGCTTAAGGCTTGGGAATTTTCCATGGACAACATCCGTTTGTTGGCCTGGCTTGCGAGACGCTGGCTTGGCATGAACTGCATTGCGATTTGGCGCGATTTTAACTTGACTGGAGAGTTCAAGTTTTAGTAAACGATGTCTCGCATAAGGTGAGCGAAATTGTCAAGTTTGATATTTGTGTCAAATTGATGTCGCCACCAACACGGCCAGCAAGCGCTCCGCCAGCCAGCCCATAAAGAAAAATGGACCAGGTAAGGGCGTTATGGCTTCTCTACATTCTAAGATGACTCGCACCACGGTGACTTTGGCACTGTGCGCAACAACCGCCTTGACGGCGATGCCGGCAGCCCATGCACAGGATGCGGCGGAAACACCCCAAGGCTTCACGCTCCTGCAACGGCTGATTCTGGGCGCAGGACAGGCCAAGGTTGCCACCGACACGCCGCAGGCCGTGACTGCGCTGGAGCAGGAAGACATCGACGACAGGCAGGCCTCGACGATGACCGACCTGCTGAAAGATGTTCCCAATGTCAGCGTCGTTGGCGGCGCCAATCGGGCGCTGGGTCAGACATTCAACATTCGCGGCATCGGCGCTGGGGAATCGGCCAGCGAGGAAGGCCGCATCGTCGTCAATGTCGATGGCGTTCCGCAGTTCTTCGAACAATACCGCATGGGCGGCTTCTTCAACGATCCGGAACTGTTCAAGCGTGTCGAAGTGCTGCGCGGACCGGCATCGTCGACTCTCTACGGCGCCGGCGCGCTGGGCGGCGTGATCAACTTCACCACCAAGGAAGCTTCCGATTTCATCGCCGAGGGCGAGACCGGCGCGCTCAAGCTGAAGAGCAGCTACGATACAAATTCGAACGGGTATCTGGCCAGCGGCATCCTTGCCATGCGCCTGAGCAATTATGCCGAGTTCCTGGTGTCGGGCAATTACCGCACGGCCGACGAATTCACCGACGGCGACGGCATGGCCATCGAGGGCTCGGAATTCACCACGCCCAACGGTCTGGCCAAGGGCACCTTCTATCTGGACGAGAACAAGGAGCGCAAACTGCAGCTCAGCTACAGCCAGTTCAACAGCGACCAGAAGGACCAGGCCTATTCGCAGCTGCAGCCAACCGGTGTGTTCGGCACGGTCGACCGTGTTCTCAACAACAAACAGGCCCAGATTTCCTATGAGGATGCGGCAACCGACAATCCCTGGCTCGATCTCAAGCTGACGCTGTCCTACAACAACATCACCAATGAGCAGTCCAACGCCTCGCTCGGCGCCTTCAGCAGCATCGGCCAGGATTCGACCTATGGCTATGAGAGCTACCAGTTCCTGGGTCAGAACACCTTCGAGTGGAGCGGTGACACTTTCGAGAACTACCTCACCGTCGGCGGACAGCTTATCCAGCAGGAACGCACCACGGCAACGGCCGATCCCCTCGGCCACCATCCTGAGGGCACCGATTTCCAGGCCGGGTTCTTCGTCCAGAACGAGTTCATCTGGAACGAGAGACTGACCCTGATTCCCGGCGTGCGGATCGACTATCAGAAGCTCAGCGGCAACAGCACGGTGGGTGCGCTGGCCGGCACCGCGGTTCCTGCCGACAAGACCGACACGGCGTTTTCACCCAAGCTCGCAGCGCTCTACAAGTTCAACGACACTTTCTCGATCTTCGGCTCCTATGCCCATACCGAGCGGTTCCCTTCGCTCGACGAGATCTATTCCAATGATTATTCCGCCGGTGTGACGCCGAATTACAGCCTCGGTTTGAAAAAGGAAAAATCCGACAATTTCGAAGCCGGGTTTGTCGTCACCACGGGTGACCTGATCGAGGACGGTGACAGTTTCGACTTCAAGACCACCGGATTTTACAACAAGATCGATGATCTGATCGTTCGCCAGCGCAACATGTATCCGCAATATATCAATGTCGGCCTCGCCGAAATCTACGGGGTCGAATTCGAGGCGGGCTACAACAACCGCAACTTCTTCGCGGATGCCGGGCTTGGCCTGACAGTCGGCACCGACCTGTCAACCAATACCGGCCTGACCTCCGTCGCCCCGCCGGAGTTCAACATCGGAGCCGGTTACCGGATGCCCGAAAAGGGCGTGACCTTCGGCTGGGAAGGCCGCTTCGTGTTTTCCGAAACCAAGGTTCCGGTGCCGACCACTGCCACGACCGATCTCGTTGCCGAAGCCCTGCGCCGGGATTCGTTCAGCACCCATGACCTCTACGTCAACTGGCGCCCCGACCGGGACAGCCAGTTCAAGGGCTGGGAAGCCTCGTTCCGTGTCGAGAACGTGTTCGACACGAAATATCGCGACTTCCTGTCCAACGACAACGGCAAGGGCCGCACCTTCAAGCTCACACTGGCCAAGCAGTTCGGCTGGTAATCCGAGGAGATGAAAATGACAATTGTCGGTTCCAGGTTCGCATTCCGGGCCATCGTCTTGGGTCTTGCGATTGTCGCCTCGCCTGCGCGCTCTGAAGACAGCGCGCAGGCGAGGCTCTCGCTCGATCTCAACGCCGTCGAACAGATTGACCAGGCCTGCCGGCTGGTGTTCGTCGCATCCAACGCCACCGGCAAATCCATCGGGGAAATGACGCTGGAAACGGTGCTTTTTGACGGGGGCGGCAAGGTCACCCGGTTCACACTTTTTGACTTCAAGGACTTGCCGGAGGGCAAGACCCGGGTTCGCCAGTTCGACCTGCCCGACACGCAATGCACGGCAGTCAGCCGGATCCTGATCAATGGCGCGGCCTCGTGCACGGGCGAAAGCCTGAACGGCACCGAATGCATCGATCAGCTTGACGTCAAGAGCTCGACCAGCACGGAGATCGCAGGATGACCTTTTTCGAAAACCCGATCCTGCGGATACAGGAATTCATCAGCATCGGCGGACCGGTCGTGGTGCTGCTGCTCGGCCTGTCGGTCATCTCGGTGGCAACCATCCTGTTCAAGTTCTGGCAATTCAGTGCGCTCAAGGTCGGCGCCGGCGCATCTCTTGACACGCCGGTCAGCCTGAGCGGCAATATGGGCCGTGGTGACCGGCAGCGGCTCGAACGGATGCCCGCGGGCTTGCGCGACATCGTCGAACTGGCAATGCGGCTCAAACACCTCAGGGACGAGAACCGGATTACTCATGAGGCGCTGGAAGACCGGCTGATGCTGTCGGCCTCGACCCAGATCAACTCCATCCAGTCCGGCTTCCGGATTCTCGAATCGATTGCCCAGACCGCGCCGCTGATCGGCCTGTTCGGCACGGTGCTCGGGATGATCACGGCGTTCCAGGCGCTGCAGCAATCGGGCAACAGCGTCGATCCCTCGATCCTTGCCGGCGGCATCTGGGTGGCGCTGCTGACCACCGCCGTCGGGCTGGGTGTGGCGATGCCGACCAGCATTGCGCTGACCTATTTCGAAAGCCGCGTCGAAACCCACAAGCTGGCGATCGAGACGGCGGTGGCGCGGGTGCTCAACCCGTCGACCTATGATGCGATCAACGATCCGCGCCAGCGTGCCGAAACGGGTGGCTCGCCATTGGTGTCCGCCAATGCGGTTTGAGCCGGCAACCAGCCCGAGACGGCAGATTTCGATGACGTCGCTGATCGACGTCATCTTTCTGCTCTTGCTGTTCTTCATGCTGTCATCGACATTCTCGCGCTTTGCCGATGTGGAACTGGGGACCGGTGGCGGCAGTGCTGCGGCTGCGAGTGACGCTACGCCGGCCTTTGTCAAATTGTCGGACGGACGGCTCTCGCTCAATGGATCCGCCCTGCCGGTCGAGGCGCTGGGCGCGGAGCTTGCCCGCCAGCAATCGGCAAACGGAATCAATCAGCTGATCCTGTCTGTTGACGAGACTGCAAGTTCGCAGCAACTGGTCGATGTCCTGTTGATCGCCCGGAAATTGCCGGGCCTCAGCCTGCAAATCGTTCAATAGGCCTGTTTCATGCGACTGACCTCCAAACGTGCTTACCGGGCCAAGCCCGAACCCACCATCGCGCTGATCAACATCGTCTTCCTGATGTTGATCTTCTTTCTCGTGGCCGCCCAGATCGCACCGCCGCTCGAAAGCGGCCTGAAGCTGATCAAGACGGCGGAACTCGATAACCGCGAACCGCCGGATGCGCTGGTGGTGCTGCCGGACGGATTGATGAAATATCGCGGCGCCTCGGTCACCCCGGCGCATTATGTGACGATCAAGCAGGAATCAAACCCCGGAGATCTCGACATCATCCGGCTGGTGCCGGACCGCGACCTGCGTGCGGCGAAGCTGATCGAGATCAGTGCGGAGCTGAAAGGCCTCGGCGCCCGCAAGATCATGCTGGTGACCGAGAAGGGCCTGGAGCCGAAATGACCAGCCTGTCGAAATTGCGCCTTGCGGCGATCCTTGCCTTGTCGGGGTCGGCAGTGCTGCATGTCGCGGCGATGGCGCTGGCGCCTTCCAGCGAGACGGAGGTGCTGATCGAAGGCGGCCAGGCCACCGAAATGGCCGCACTGGGCAGCAGCTTTGCCGATCTGGTCAAGCAGGGCGACAATATCGAGCCGGCAACGCCGGATGATGTGACCGATTCCGCGGTACAGGACGATCCGGTGCAGCCCGTCACGGCGGACAGTGAAGCCGCTCCGGTTGAGGCAAAGCCGTTGACGGCGCAGCCGTCACCCAAGACACTGCAGCCTGTCGATCCCGCAAAGACCGCAGTCGAACCGGCATCAGTCAGCGCAAACCCCGTACCGGTGGAGGCCCTTGCCCCCTCGCCCTACCTGTCCGCATTTGCCGCGCCCGTCCAGGTTACGCATGACCCCGAAAGCCCGCAGCCGGCGCTGACGCAGCCGGTTAGGACCGAAACCGTCACCCCGGAGCCGGCGCCGGTTGATCCGGTAGAGGTTACGAAAAAAGCAGCCGAAACGTCTCCGGTGAAGCCAAGCGAAACCATCGAGGCAATCGAGGAGCCGGTACTCGAGAATATCCCCAAGCCGATACCCAAACCCGAACAGGTCAAAAAGCCGAAGAAGAAGCCGGCCAAGAAAAAGCCTGCGTCCGGCCAGAAGGTCGCGAATTCGAACACCAGTGCAAAGGCCGGATCCCAGCAAGGCAGGGAGGCGAAGACGGCGGCGCCGAGCGGCCGGAACAAGTCGAAATCGCGGTCCAGCGCCACCGGCAATGCCGCTGCATCGAACTATCCGGGCAAGATCTATTCGAAAATCGCCCGAACCCGGCAGAAAAATGCCGGTGGCCGCGGTGTTGCCCATATAAGCTTCAAGATAGCCTCCAACGGCAAGGCCACGGGCATAGCGGTGTCGCGAAGTTCCGGCAATTCAAGGATCGACCGCGCCGCGGTTGCCCATGTCAAGCGCGCCTCCCCCTTCCCCAGGCCACCGGCGGGCGCACAGACACGTTTTGTCATACCGGTCGAATTCAGGAGATAGACCGTTAGGGCAACAATCGAACTTTGCCGGAACCAGGCCGGCACGGAATTGGAGGACGTCGACCATCCTCGAATACACTCAAAAGACACTTACAGGAGACATCGCATGTATATCGCCATGAACCGCTTCATCATCAATGAAGGCCACGAGACCGCATTTGAAGACGTCTGGCGCAATCGCGATTCCAGTCTCAAGGACATGCCCGGTTTCGAGACCTTCCATCTGCTCAAGGGCAAGCAGGACCCCGAGACCAGGCAGACACTCTACGCCTCGCACACGGTCTGGCAGTCGGAACAGCATTTTGTCGACTGGACCAAGTCGCAGAATTTCCGCGACGCGCACAAGAATGCGGGTTCGAACAAGGGCATGTATGCCGGGCATCCCAATTTCGAGGGTTTCGTGTCCGTGCTCGACGCATAATACCCGCTTGCCGGTGTCAGCAGACCTGGCTGGCACAACGATCGAAGCCTCATCGATGTGAGGTAACGGCCATAGAAAAGCCCGCCACGGCGACCCAAATCGCTGTGGCGGGCCTTTTTGTTTGCGCTATCGCAGATCGGCAGGCAACAGGGCTTCAGGCAGGTTCTGATAGCAGACCGGACGCAGGAAGCGGCGGATCGACAATGTGCCGACCGAGGTCGCGCCGAAATTGGTCGACGCCGGATAAGGTCCGCCATGCACCATCGAGATCGGCAACCTCGACGCCGGTTGGGAACCCGTTGGCCAGAACCCGGCCGGCCTTGCGCTCGAGGATCGGCATCAGGGCCCGGCCATGGTCAGTGTCGCCATCATCCATGTGCAGCGTGCAGGTGAGCTGGCCTGACAGGCTCTTGGCCACCGCAAGCATCTCGTCGAAATCGGCAACGCGCACGACCAGTCCGAGCGGTCCGAAGACTTCCTCGCCGAGCACCTCATTGTCGAGCCAGTCCTTGCCGGTGGTGGCAAACAGATAGGGCGTGGCATTGCGCATGTCGCAGGTGGAGGTCAGCAGTTCCTGCACGCCGGCGGTTCCGGCGACGCGATCGCGGCCGGAGCGGTAGGCGGCAGCAATGCCGTCAGTCAGCATGGTTTGCGCGCCGACGGCTCCAAGCGCTGCCGTGGAAGCCTCGACAAAGGCGTCGGCTTCGGGGCCGTCGATGACAACAGCGATGCCCGGATTGGTGCAGAACTGCCCTGCCCCCATGGTCAGCGACCCGGCCCAGCCGGTGCCGATGGCCTCGCCGCGCGCCTTGACCGCCTGCGGCAGCAGGAACATCGGATTGACCGAACCCAGTTCGCCAAAGAACGGGATCGGATCCGGGCGCTGGGCGCAGAGATCGAACAGCGCGCGGCCGCCACCCAGCGAACCGGTGAAGCCGACGGCCTTGATCAGCGGATGCTGGACCAGGCTCTGGCCGGTTTCGCGGGTGCCGCCCTGGATCAGCGAGAAGATGCCCGGGTGCATGCCGAGCTTCTTGATTGCCGCATCCACGGCCTGGGCCACGATTTCGCCGGTGCCGGGATGGGCGGAATGACCCTTGACCACAACCGGGCAGCCTGCAGCCAGCGCCGCTGCGGTGTCGCCGCCGGCGGTCGAAAAGGCGAGCGGGAAATTCGAGGCGCCGAACACGGCAACCGGGCCGATCGGGCGTTCGATCATGCGCAGGTCGGGACGCGGCAACGGTGCGCGGTCGGGAAGCGCTTCATCATGGCGGCGATCGAGATAATCGCCCTTTTCGATGTGGCTGGCAAACAGCCGAAGCTGGCCGGTGGTGCGGCCGCGTTCGCCATTCAGACGGGCTTCGGGCAGTCCCGACTCGGAGGTGCCGATGACGGTGATTTCCGCGCCGCGGATCTCGATCTCGTCGGCAATCGCATTGAGCAAGGCGGCCCGCTCGGCGCGGGTCGAATAGCCAAAACTCCAGAACGCCTCTTCCGCAGCCGTCGCCGCTGCATCGACATGGGCCGGCGTGCCGACGGAGAACTCATGGACGTCGCCATGGGCGGGCTCGGAGCTGAATTTGGCGTCTCCATCAACCCAGTTGCCGGCGATCAGATGTTTTCCGGTGATCATATTTGGTATTCCCATTTGGTAATCTGGTTTCGGACGGTTCAGCCGAGCTGCCTATTTGCCCCATCTCAGGGCAAGGACATCAAGATCGCCCGCAAGCTGCAACAGGCGGCTTCTGGTTCGATCCGACATCGGCTTTAGCGGGTGACGCACATAATCGCTGCCGATCACCCCTCCCTCCCTGAAAACCACTTTTGCAGCGCGAAGTCCACACTGCCGGTTCTCATGATTGATCAAAGGCAGACATTTCTGCCACTGCGCCAGCGCCGCGTCCTTGTTGCCGGCGCGAAACTCGGTGACGATCGGCCGGATGAGTTCGGGAAACAGTGCCGATGTCATGGTTCCGGTGGCGCCCGCATCGAGATCAGCCAGCAGCGTCACCGCCTCCTCGCCGTCAAACGGTCCGGCGATATGGTCGCCGGCGGCTTCGATCAGGGCTGCCAGCTTGTCGGCGGCAAAGGGGCATTCGATCTTGAAATAGGAGACATTTTCGAGCTCTTTGGCCAGGCGGGCCAGCAGCTCCACCGTCATCGTCACGCCCGACAGCGGCGCATCCTGCACCATGATCGGGATCGAGATCGCGTTGCTGACGGCTTCAAAATGCTCGAAAATTCCCTGCGGCGCCGGGAACAGGCCGGAGCCGTGATAAGGCGGCATCATCATGACCATCGCGGCGCCCATCGACTGCGCCGCCAAGGCGCGCTGGGTGGCGATTTCAGTGGAGAAATGACTGGTGGTGACAATCACAGGCACCCGGCCCGCCGTGTGTTCGAGGCTCAGGCGCATCAGCAACAGGCGTTCCTCGTCCGAAAGCAGAAACTGTTCGGAATAATTGGCGAGGATGCAGATGGCGTCGACGCCCTGGTCGATCATGCAATCGATCACCCGGCGCATGCCGTCTTCATCGACCCGGCCATCGGCGTGAAACGGAGTCGGAGCCACCGGCAGTATATTGGCGAGCGGTTGTTTCATCTTATCGTCCTTTCAGGAATGTCTCCGAGCATCTGCAACCGTGACCAAACGGCGTACCCGGCAAAGTGTCGGCGTGGCGCGGTGGCCAGAAAGATCACTCGATGAACGGTTCGACCGTCACCCGCGTGCCCATCAGAAATGCGTCGGCAACATGGGTCATCGGCGCCAGATCCATATCGATGGCGTTATCGCGCACCAGCCTGGCCATATTGGCGTAAAGCCGTGGATATTCTCCGGTCAGCGGATTGGCGTCCGTCGCAGCGCTTTGCCTGCGGCCGTCAATCGTCAAGGTGGCGCCGCCTTCCGACAACACCAGCCTGCCCTGGTCGGTCTCGATCTCGATGTTCCAGAACTGGTCGCCCTCCTTGCGGAAATCGAACACGGCGCTGACCTCGGCCCCGTGAGGATGCGCGAATGTCATATTGGCGGCGATCGGTGTCTCGCAGTTTTCGGGAATCAGCAGCTCCGACGACGTCACATGGATCGGATCGGCGAGGATCTCCGTGACGATCGACAGCGCATTGATGCCCGGATCGAAGACGCCGAGACCGCCGGCCTGCCAGATCCAGGTCTGGCCCGGATGCCATTTGCGCACATCCTCTTTCCAGATCACCTCGAGCTTGCGCAGGGTCTTGCCGGCAAGCCAGGATTTGGCGGTGGCGACCATGGCGGCCTCGCGCGAATGCCAGGTCGCATAGATTGAAACCCCGGCGTCGCGGGCCATGGCTTCCAGTGCATGGCACTCCGACAGCGTCGTGCCGGGCGGCTTTTCCAGCATCACATGGCGTCCGGCGGCAATTGCGGCCCTGGCATAGTCAAAGCGCGGCACCGGCGGCATGCACAGCGACACCACGCCGATATCGGGCCGCGCTTCGAGCATGGCGGCAAAGTCATCATAGGCTTCGATGCCGTCGACCGTGCCGTGACGCGAAACGGTTGCCGCCAGTTCCCAGTCTGTCGACGCGGCAAGCGCGGGCACATGCTGGTCTCGGGCAATTTTGCCGATGCCGGCAAGAGCGATCCTGGTTGCCATCAGTGCGAGTCCTTTCCAACCGGGGAGCCACGGCAGCCGATCAGGAAATCCAGATCAGCCCCGGTGTCTGCGCCTTGGGTGTGGGTTTGATGCAGCCAGGCATAGCCCGACGGCGCCTTTTCAGTGTTCGGCTTCCACTCGGCAAGCCGCGCCGCCAGCTCCGCGTCCGATATATCGAGACGGATGCTGCGGGCGGCGACGTCGAGTTCGATCATGTCGCCGTCGCGGACTACGGCCAGCGGTCCGCCCTCGGCCGCTTCGGGTGCGGTGTGCAGGATGACGGTGCCATAGGCGGTTCCCGACATGCGGGCGTCCGAGATCCGCACCATGTCGGTGATGCCCTTGCGCAGCACTTTTGGCGGCAGCCCCATATTGCCGACCTCGGCCATGCCGGGATAGCCTTTCGGGCCGCAATTCTTCAGAACCATGACGCAGCTCTCGTCAATGTCGAGCGCCTCGTCATTGATCTTGGCCTTGTAGTCGTCGATGTCCTCGAACACGACGGCCCGACCGCGGTGCTTGAGCAGGTGGGCTGACGCCGCCGACGGCTTGATCACCGCGCCCCTTGGCGCAAGATTGCCCTTCAGCACGGCAATGCCGCCCTCGTCGGTCAACGCCTTGTCGACCGGGCGGATCACGTCCTCATTGGTGTTGACGGCATCCTTGACCTCGTCCCAGATCGCAGTGCCGCTGACCGTCAGTGCATCCTTGTGCAACAGGCCGGCTTCACCAAGCCGCTTGAGCACCACCGGCAGACCGCCGGCATAGAAGAACTCTTCCATCAGATATTTGCCCGACGGCATCAGATTGACGATGGTCGCGACTTCGCGGCCACAGCGGTCCCAGTCATCCAGTGTCAGATCAATGCCGACCCGGCCGGCAATGGCCAGCAAATGGATGACCGCATTGGTGGAGCCGCCAATGGCGCCATTGGTGCGGATGGCGTTTTCAAAGGCGTGCTTGGTCAACACGTCGGACGGCTTGAGGTCGTCCTTGACCATGTCGACGATGCGGCGGCCCGACATCTGCGCCATCACCCGGCGGCGGCTGTCGACGGCCGGTATCGCGGCATTGCCGGAGAGCGCCATGCCCAACGCTTCGGCCATCGAGGCCATGGTCGAGGCCGTGCCCATGGTGTTGCACGAACCGGCAGACCGCGACATCGAGGCTTCGGCTTCGAGAAAATCCTCCTGTGACATCTCGCCGGCCTTCACCGCTTCGGAGAATTTCCACAGATGCGTGCCGGATCCGACCCGCTCGCCGCGGAAATAGCCGTTGAGCATCGGCCCGCCGGTGACGACAATCGACGGCATGTCGGTCGAAGCCGCGCCCATCAGCAGGCTCGGCGTGGTCTTGTCGCATCCCACCAGAAGCACGGCGCCGTCCATCGGCTGGCCGCGCATGGCTTCCTCGACCGCCATCGCCGCCAGATTGCGAAACATCATCGCCGTCGGCCGGAACGAGCTTTCCGATGCCGAAAACACCGGGACTTCGACCGGCATGCCACCGGCTTCGAGCACGCCGTTCTTGACCCGCTCGGCCAGGTCGCGCAGATGCGCGTTGCACGGGGTCAGTTCCGACCAGGTATTGAGAATGCCGATCACCGGCCTGCCGTCGAACATGTCGTGCGGAAAGCCCTGGTTCTTCATCCATCCGCGATGATAGATCTGGTCCCGGCCGGTTCCGCCGAACCATTCTTGAGAGCGCAGCTTGCGCGGCCATTTTGCTGGTGTGAATGTCATTTTGACTCCGAAGCCGTTGTCCCTGTGTGCAGGGAAACCGCTTTCCTCAGTTGGATCAGCTTTGTTTGTTCTTGTTGTAGACATCGAAGATGACGGCCGCGAGCAGCACCAGGCCCTTGATCACCTGCTGGTAATCAATGCCGATGCCCATGATCGACATGCCATTGTTCATCACGCCCATGATGAAGGCGCCGACCACCGCGCCGATGATCTTGCCGACGCCACCCGACATCGATGCACCGCCGATGAAGACCGCGGCAATCACGTCAAGTTCGAAGGAGACGCCGGCTTTCGGCGTGGCGGTGTTGAGCCGTGCGGCAAAAATCAGCCCGGCCAGGGCGGCCAGCATGCCCATATTGACGAAGGTCAGGAATGTCAGCCGCTCGGTGGCAATGCCCGACAGTTTCGCAGCCTTCTCATTGCCACCCAGCGCATAGATGCGGCGTCCCAGCGTGGTTGATTCCGTCAGGAAGGCATAGATGATGGTCAGAAAACCCATGGTGATCAGCACATTGGGCAGACCGCGGAAGGTCGAGAGCTTGTAGGAGACGAAGACGATCGCGCCGGCCACCAGCAAATTGCGTCCGATGAAGAAGCTCATGGGCTCGCCCATCATGCCATAGGTGCGGTTGCGGGCACGCGCGCGCAACCCCATCCAGATGATCAGCGCGGCAATCACGATGCCGGTGACGACCGCAAAGCCGTTCATCCGCTCAAGCCCGAGCAGATCCTTGACGAAGGGCAGCAGGTCCGGAATGAAGCCGGTCGACAGCGCCTGGAACTGGCGCGGGAACGGGCCCACAGACTGGCCTTCAAGCAGCCACAGCGAGGCGCCGCGGAACACCAGCATGCCGGCAAGCGTGACAATGAAGGAGGGTATTTTCCAATAGGCGATCCAGTAGCCCTGGGCTGCGCCAATGAGAATGCCGACAAACAGGCAACAGGGAATGGTGAGGTAGATCGACCAGTCCCAGTTGACCATCATCACCGCCGCCAGCGCGCCGACAAAGCCGACCACGGAGCCGACCGACAGATCGATATGCCCGGCGACAATGACCAGCAGCATGCCGAGTGCCATGATGATGATGTAGCTGTTTTGCAGGAACAGATTGGTGATGTTGACCGGCCGCAGCAGGGTGCCGTCGGTCATCACCTGAAAGAACGCCATGATGGCGATCAGCGCGAGCACCATGCCGTAATCGCGCAGATGTTCGGCAAGGTACTGACCGACAGTGCGGCCCTGGTTGCCGGTGGTGGTTTCAACGGTGTCCGTCGCCATTGTCTTAGCTCCTCACGATGAAGGACATAATGCGTTCCTGGCTCGCTTCCGCGGCGGTCAGCTCGCCCACAAGGGCACCTTCATTCATCACATAGATTCTGTCACACATGCCCAATAGTTCCGGCAGTTCCGACGAGATCATCAATACGCCCTTGCCGTCGGCGACGAGCTTGTTGATGATGCCGTAGATTTCGTATTTCGCTCCGACATCGATGCCGCGGGTCGGTTCATCCAGGATCAGCACTTTCGGATCGGCAAACAGCCATTTCGACAGCACGACCTTTTGCTGGTTGCCGCCCGATAGGTTGACCACCTTCTGGAACACACCCGGCGTGCGGATGTTGATGGCCTTGCGGAACCCTTCGGCGACATTGATCTCCTGGGCTTCCGATATCACGCCATAGGAGGACACCTCCTCCAGATTGGCCAGCGTGATGTTGCGCTGGATGGTTTCATCCAGAACCAGGCCGAGATTCTTGCGGTCCTCGGTGACATAGGCAAGGCCCGCGGAAATCGAGCGGTCGACGGTCGAGACATCGACCGGCTTGCCGTCGATCAGCACTTCGCCAGAAATCCTGCGTCCATAGCTCTTGCCGAAAATGCTCATGGCGAGCTCGGTCCGCCCGGCGCCCATCAGGCCGGCAATGCCGACGACTTCGCCGGCGCGCACATTCAGGCAGGCATCGCGGATGACCTGGCGTTCGGTGTGTTCGGGGTGCCAGACATTCCAGTTGCGCACTTCCATCAGCACGTCGCCGGGATGGCTTTCGCGCTCGGGGAAGCGCTGCGCCATATCGCGGCCAACCATGTCGTGGATGATCCGGTCTTCGGTGATTTCGTCACTGCGCGCATCGAGCGTCGAAATCGTCGCGCCGTCGCGGATCACCGTGACCCGGTCGGCAATGCTGCGCACCTCGTTGAGCTTGTGGCTGATGATGATCGAGGTCACGCCCTGGGCCTTGAGCTCCAGCAGCAAATCGAGCAGCGCCTGGCTGTCCTTCTCTGACAGCGCGGAGGTCGGCTCGTCCAGGATCAGCAGCCGCACATCCTTGGACAGGGCCTTGGCGATCTCGACGAGCTGTTGCTTGCCGACGCCGATCCGGTCGACAAGCGTGCCGGGGGCTTCCGACAGGCCGACCTTCTTCAACAGCGCTTCGGTGCGCTGGAAGGTTTCGTGCCAGTCGACGATTCCATTGCTGGCGCATTCATTGCCGATGAACAGGTTCTCGGCGATCGACAGCAGCGGCACCAGGGCCAGTTCCTGATGGATGATGATGATGCCGACATTTTCGCTTTGGCGAATGCCGGAAAATTCCGCGAGCGCGCCGTCGTAATGGATTTCGCCTTCATAGGTGCCGGCGGGGTAAACCCCGGACAGCACCTTCATCAAGGTCGATTTGCCGGCGCCATTTTCCCCGACAAGCGCGTGGATTTCGCCTTCCATCACGGTGAGGTTCACCGCGTTGAGTGCTTTCACGCCGGGAAATGTCTTGGTTATGGAGCGCATCTCCAATAGCGGCTTCATGGCTGCATCTCGATATCTGCGAGGGTGCGGAACAGGCCCCTGCCCGCGCATATGAAAAGCGCGAGCAGGATCACCTGTTGGCGACGTGGATCAGATTACTTGATCTGGTCCATCGTGTAGTAGCCGGAACCGATGACGATCTCTTCCCAGTTCGACTTGTCGACCGAAACCGGCTCAAGCAGATAGGATTCGACCACCTTGACGCCATTGTCATAGGTGCTCGTGTCATTGATTTCCGGTGTACCGCCCTGCAGCAGCGCTTCCACCATGCCGACGGTGACGCGTGCGAGTTCGCGGGTGTCCTTGAACACCGTGGAGTACTGCTCGTCTGCCAGGATCGACTTGACCGACTGCACTTCCGCGTCCTGACCCGAAACGATCGGCATTTTCAGATCGCCCGAGCCGTAGCCGACGCCCTTGAGCGACGAAAGAATACCGATCGACAGGCCGTCATAGGGCGACAGAACGCCATGGACCTGCTTGTCGGTGTAATGCGCCGACAAAAGGTTGTCCATGCGGGCCTGCGCAACCGCGCCGTCCCAGCGCAGTGTGCCGACCTTGTCCATGCCCATCTGTCCGGAAACGATGACCACTTCACCGGAGTCGATCAGCGGCTGAAGCACGCTCATCGCACCGTTGTAGAAGAAGAAGGCATTGTTGTCGTCCGGCGAACCGCCGAAGAGTTCGACATTGTAGGGTCCGTCGCCAAAGCGCTCCTTGAGGCCACCGACGAGCGAGGTTGCCTGCTGCACGCCGACCTTGAAGTTGTCGAAGGTTGCGTAATAGTCGACATTGCCGCTTTCGCGGATCAGACGGTCATAGGCGATGACCTTGATGCCGGCTGCTGCGGCATTTTCCAGCGCGTTCGACAGCGTGGTGCCGTCAATCGCTGCGATCACCAGAACATCCACGCCCTTGGTGATCATGTTCTCGATCTGCGCGAGCTGGTTGGGGATGTCATCCTCGGCATATTGCAGATCCGTGTCGTATCCGGCTGCAGTGAACTGCTCGACCATTGAATTTCCATCGGAAATCCAGCGTGCGGATGACTTTGTCGGCATGGCGATGCCGACCGTTCCCTTGTCCTGCGCCAGCACCGGTGCCGAAACCAGTCCGATGCCGAACGCAACTGTCGCCAAAATTGAAGTAAGCTTTTTCATCAAGTCCTCCCAAGACAGCGCCATGCAGGCCCTCGCCCCTCCTGGGAGGCGGGCCCTGCTGGCCATAAGGATCCAAACGAACCCGCCACAAGTTACGAGGTTTTCAGCATGCATTTCAAATGAATAGATTGACAATCAACATACCAAATTTGATAAGCATTCATGGTCATTACCTCACGCAGTCTGCAGCTCAAGGATTTTCGGCTGATCCAGGCAATCCACGAGACCGGGCAGCTGGGCCTTGCCGCCGAACAGCTTGCCATGTCCCAGCCCGCCGCATCGCGGATGCTCTCGAGCATCGAACGGATTGTCGGCGGGGCGATCTTCCTGCGCCATCCCAAGGGCATGACGCCGACGCCAGTGGGCGAGACACTGGTCCGCAACGGCCACAATCTGCTCAACGGGCTGGATCAGACGCTGCGCGAGATCTCGTCGGTCAGCAAGGGCCTGGCCGGGACCACGCGGGTCGGTTCCGTCACCGACGGATCGGTGGCCTTCGTCGTGCCCGCGATTCAAGAGCTGAAAAAGACCGCCACCGGCGCCGACATCCATGTCGATGTCGCCCCCAGCGACGTGCTGGTCGAGGGTCTGTTTCGCGGCGAGTATGATTTCGTGCTGTCACGGATTCCGCCGAACTACGACAAGCGCCTGCTCGATGTGCGCCGCGGCCGCCATGAGGACATCTGCTTCATGATGCGCGCGGACCATCCGCTGGCTGGTGCGGCTTCAGCGCCGCTTGAACGGATTGCCGCCTATGAATGGGTGATCCAGGCACCGCACACACCCTTGCGCCAGGCGGTGGAGGCGGTGTTTGTCGAAGCCGGGGTGGAACTGCCGGGCGACATGGTCAACACCACCTCGATGCTGGTGATGATCGCCTATCTGGCCTCATCGGACGCGGTGGCACCAATTCCGCGCCAGGTGGCCGATCTGTTCGTCGCGCATCATGTGGCAGGTGGCCTGAGCACGGTGAACCCGGAAAACAGGATCCTGGTCAGCCCCTATTTCCTGATTTCACGCCGCAATGTGATCATCAGCGCGGTGGCGGCGCGTTTGCGCGATCTGGTGCTTGCCGCCATGAATGCGGCGCCCGAACCGGTCGGCGAGTTCACTGCGGATCAATGAACACGCTGACGCTGGCGGCGCGTCCCTCGGCATCCATCACCGTCAGTGTCGAGGCGCCGGCGCTGTCGGGCAACCAGTTAAGCACGCGCCGGCGCGTCGGCTTCGGCAGGGGCGCGCCATTGGCAATCAACCTGTAGGGGGCCGCGCCGCCCTGCAGCTTGATCACCAGGGGTCTCATGGCACCGGCACTGGTCGATCCCAGCGCCACACGCGCACCCTGCGGCGGATAGACGATGCGCGGCGGCAGCGATCCGTCAGCAACCGAGCTGACAGCCTGATCCCGCGCCTTGTATTTTTTCAGCGCAAACGGCAATTCGGCATGGGTCCGGGCGATCAATCCGGCAGGGGCGGCGGGGAACCGGACCGGATCACGCCCGCTGCGGGCAAAGGCCTCGAACAGCAGCGGCGCAGCACTGGCTATGCCCGACAGGCCGGGAACCGGTGACGCATCGGCGCGCCCGACCCAGACGCCGAGCACGTAGCGGCCGTCATATCCCACCGCCCAGGCGTCACGATAGCCGTAGGAGGTGCCGGTCTTGTAGGCGATGGCGATGCGCGGCGCGCCCTGCGGGGCTGCTACTCCCGCCAATATGTCGGAGACGCGCCAGGCAGCCTGCGGCTCGATCACCGGATGCTCGAACGCGGTCTCGAGCGCGATTTCGGAGCCGTCACGCAACAGCCGCGCAGTGCCGTTGTTGACGAAGGCCGTGTAAAGCTGAACCAGATCACGCAGGCTCACCCCTGCCCCACCAAGACCGATCGCCAGCCCCGGCGCGCCACCGGGCGGCAATTGCAGCTCGGTGCCGCCGCGCCTGAACCTCGCCAGCAGCCGTTGCGGTCCGACAGCCTCGAGAAGCCGCACCGCCGGCACGTTGAGCGAGAACTGCAGCGCCTGGCGGATACTGACCTCGCCCATATAGTCGCGGTCGAAATTGCGCGGCCGATAGCCGGCAAAATCCGCCGGCGTGTCGTCGATCATGGTTTCGGGCGCAATCATCGCATCCTCGAAGGCAAGGCCATAGATGAAGGGCTTGAGCGTGGATCCGGGAGATCTGACCGCGCGGGTCATGTCGATGCCGCCGGATCGAGCCGCATCAAGATGGCCGGTCGATCCGATCGAGGCCAGCACCTCGCCGGTTCTGCCGTCAGCCAGCACCATGGCCAGCGACTGCTTTGGCCCAAGCCGGGCCGCCGATTCTGTTGCCAATTGCTCGAGCCGGCTCTGGATGCCTGCATCGAGGGTGAGCCGGATCATGCGCGCATCGGGTTGTGTGCGCAGAGCCAGATCGGCGGTGTGCGCTGCCAGATCCGGCATCGCCAGCCGTCGTGACGGGACCATTGCCGCTGACGCCCGGTCGATTTCACTGGCGGGAATCAGGCCCGCATGGCGCATGCGGGCGAGCACCCGGTCGCGCGCCAGCCTTGCCTGCTCGTGCTGCCGGTCCGGCCGCCGCGATTCGGGCGACTGCGGCAGCGCCACGAGCAGCGCCGATTGCGCCAGAGTGAGTTTTTCGGCTCGCGGCCGAACCAGGCGAGGCTTGCAGCCCGCACGCCTTCGAGGTTGCCGCCATAGGGCGCCAGCGTCAGATAGAGAGCGAGGATCTCGTCCTTGCTCATCCGCCGCTCGATCTGCAGCGCCCGGACCATCTGCCTGAGCTTGGCCTGAAGCGAGCGCTCGGCCCGCGGCTCGATCAGCCGCGCCAGTTGCATGGTGATGGTCGAGCCGCCCGAAACAATGCGGCCATTGCTGACCAATTGCAGCGCGGCGCGCCCCAGCGCCACCGGATCGACGCCCCGATGGCTGCGGAAGCGGCGATCCTCATAGGCAATCAGCATTCTGATATAGTCGGGATCGACCTGATCGAGCGCCACCGGCAGGCGCCAGATGCCGTTGTCCGAGGTATAGGCGCGCAGCAGATCCTCGTCGCGGTCGAGCACCTCGCGCGACAATTGCCCGGCAACCTCGAGCGGCGGCGGATAGGCGTGGTCAGCCTGGTCAAGGGCAAACAGCGTCAATCCGCTGACCACGGCCAAGGTCAGGCCAGCGGCTGCGACGAGCCGCCAGGGGCCGAGGCGGCGCAACCTGCTCATGGCTGACCAAGCACCTCCAGAATGCCGGTGGCGGTGCGGGCGGCCAGCTCGGGACGGTACATGTCCTCGACCACCGCTGCCGGCTGCGCATAGATGCCGGGCGTTGTGGCCCGCACCACGTAAGCTGCGGTAAAGTCACGGTCGGAAGATCCGGTCCGGTCGAAGGCTGCCATGAAACGGTCGGTGCGGAATTCCGCATGGCTTGCCGATGTCTCACCCAGCCAGGGGAAGTTGCCGAGCTCGGCGCTGCCGACAAGACGCGGATTGTCGATGGCAAATCCGGCCGGCAGCAGATCGGTGACGATCACCCGTGATGGCCAGGCATTTATCTCGCGCATCTGCAGCACCACCAGGAAGCGCTGGTTCTGACTGACCGAGGAGATCGTCGCCGGTTGGCCGTCCAGCGTGTAATAGCTGCGGTTGATCGAAAAGCCGTTGCCTCCGGCGCTTAAGGGCTGTGCCGGGGCCGCGATGGTGGTCACCACCGCATCGACCGGATCAGGCCCCTGATTGACAATGGTCAGGGGATTGGCGCCGATCTCCTCGCCGCTCATCCGGCTCTCATAGGCGCCGGCGTAAACCCGGCCGTTGACATTGACCGATATCGACCGGTTGCCTTCGGCAATGGCGCGGGCCGCCAGAACCATCCAGGCGTCTTCCTGGGTGGAGGTCGATGTCCGCACCGATTTGGCATCGCTGACAAAGCGGATCAGCTCCGGCACCACGCCCGGCGTGGGTGTGGATTCCGCCGCCAGCGCCAGCATCGCCGCACCGTCACGCAGCGCCGAGCCATAATCATTGCGTCCGCCGACCAGGGTGGCCGTCGACCGGGCATGGGCAAAGGCCGAGCGGAAGCTTTGCTCTGCGCGCTGCGGATCGCCATAGAGCGACAGCGCAGCGCCGATCTGGGCGCGGGCCAGCGGCTGGGCGAATTCATCGATCTGGGCATCGGAGTAATAGCGCAGATCGGTGACGGCGGCCTTGCGGTTGCGCGCCAGCACATAGAGCGCATAGGCAATGGAACTGCCGTCTGCGCCGACATTGGTGGTGTAGGCCAGCGTGTTTTGCAGATTGTCGAGTGCCAGACGGCTCGCCACCGGCGGAACCGAAAAGCCCTTCTCGGTGGCGCGGGTCAGGAAGTCGGTGACATAGGCGTCAAGCCACAGATCGCCCGAGCCCGGCCCCCAGAGACCGAAACTGCCCGAGGCCGACTGATAGGCCACAAGCCGGGTGATCGCGCCGTCAATCCGCTTGCGGATGGCATCGGCATCGTCACCGCCGCCAATTCCGCCAAGATCGCTCAGATACAACAGCGGCAAGGCCCGGCTGGTGGTCTGCTCGGCGCAGCCATAGGGATAGCGGTCAAGCGCCATCAACAGCGACGCCACGTCGAAGGCTGCGTTGCGGGTGACGCCAACGGTCACGGAAGCGCCGTCGAGCAGACTGTCGGCCAGCAATTCGCCATCGATCCGCAGCGTTCCGCCATTGCCGGCAAGGCTGATCACCCGTTTGGTGGTCAACGGCATGGCCGCCGGCCGGACCAGAACGATCTCTTCGCGGTCAAGCGACAACCCGTCGGGTCCGTTCAGCGCAATCGTGATGGTGTCCGATCCGCTTGCCAGCCCGTCGAGCGGCATGATCAGGCTGCTGCGGGCGCCGCTTTCCAGTGTGAAAGTCTGACGCATTCCATCGCCACTGCTGACCCGTCCGGAAGTCGTGAACAGCTCGAGCCCGTAATTGCCGGCAGGACCGTCGGTGTTGGCCAGTTCGACCAAGATCTGCGACCGGTCACCCGGCGCCAGGAACTGCGGCAGGCTGGCGGTGATGACCACCGGATCGCGGACAATCACGTCCCTGGTGGCATGCCCGACGCCACGGCTGCTCCAGGCCACCACATTGACCCGCACGGTGCCGTTGAATTGCGGCATGTCGAATGTCACGCTGGCATTGCCATCGGCGTCGACCTCGACCGGTCCTTCGAAGAACGCCACCAGCTTTTCGCGCGACGGACTGCCTTCCGAACGCATCATCGGTCCGTCACCGCCCGAGCGGATGCGGCCGGTCACGCCGGCGGAGCCGTCGATCAGGCGGCCATAGAGGTCGCGGATCTCGAGTCCCAGCGCGCGCTGGCCAAAATACCAGTCTTCTGGGTCGGCAACCTGATGCCGGGTCAGATTCAAAATGCCGACATCGACGGCCGAGACCGTGACAAAAGCCGTGTCACCGGCCTGAAGACCGGCGAGCGTGACCGGAACCGTGAATGGCGTGCGCGGTTTGGTCTGTTCCGGCAGGTCCAGGGAGACCGCCAGTTGCCGGTCCGCCGGATCGACACTGAGCCATTTGACCCCGATGGCGCGCATCGGCAGGCGCGATTCTGCGTCGCCGGGCCGGTAGAGTGTCGCGGTCACATAGGCGCCCGCGCCCCAGTCCTCGGTGACCGGCAAAGCGATGGTGGCGCCATCTTCGCCCACAGTTGCGGTAACTGTCGCAATCAGCCGTTCCGAGCCGACAGTGACCAATGCCTGGCCGGCAAAGCGCGGTGAAATCCGCAATTGGGCGGTTTCGCCAACGCTGTAGCGGTCCTTGTCGAGTGCAATCTCGAGGCCGTCGGGTGTTTCGGTGGACTTGGCTTCGACATGCCAACCGGCATCAAACAACACGCTGGCTTCGGTGCCTTCCGCGCTGGCGACGTCGAGCCGGTAGCGGCCCCAGTCGACATTGGCAGCAACGCTCGCCGCGGCATCCGCCGCAATGTCGATGGTGCCATCGGCGACTTCGGTGGTGAAATCCACCACTTCGTAGTTCCACGAATTGCCCTGACGGTACCACTGGTAATTCCGCTCGATGCGGACGAGCGACCATGTCGCGCCGGGCATGGCAATGCGCCCGCCTTCGGCGTCAATGGCGATCAGCCGGAAGGCCGCCTCGCTGTTTTCCGCCACCTGTCCGTCATCAAATTGCGGATTGATGCCGATCCGCGGGCCGTCGCTCGCAACCTTGAGTTCGACTGTGCGTTCCACAGCCCGGCCACCGCCTTCAGCCGCGCGGATGGTCACATCTGCCTTCAAAAACTGCGTTGTGACCGGCAATTGCCCCAGATCGATGTCGACAAGTGCCTTGCCCGCCTCATCAAGCGGCGACAGCGTGTCGAGTTGAATGCGCGAATTTTCGAATTCCTCGTCTGCAAGCCCGAACTCATAGCCCGGATAGGCCGCAAGCGTGCGGGTACGGCTCAGCACGATCTCGCCTGACGTGGCCAAACCGCCTGCCGGCGCGCCGTAGAGGTAACGGCCGGTGACGGCAATTTCGGCAGGAGCCTCCGGGCTCACGACAGCGTCGCCCGCATCAAGTTCGATCTCGATCCGGTCAGGCTGAAAATCCTCGACCAGAAACGACACTTCGGCAATCGCCGGACGCTTCGGGTCGGTGTGCAAGGCGGCCCGCCAGCCGCCCTGCATGGCATTGTCGGGAAGATCGATTGCCACCGCATGGCCGCCAAGGGCTGCGCCATCGGAGATCACCCGGCGATCCTCGACCCCATCGGGCCGTTGCACGATGATGGTCAGCGGCAGGTCCGCCAGCGCCTCGGTCGTGCCATCCCCGGCCAGGGCTGCCAGATGAACGGTCTCGCCGGCACGGTAGATGCCGCGTTCGGTCCAGGCCATGACATCGACGCCACCGGGCGAAGCCCGTCCGGCCACGCCGCGGTCGGAAAGATCAAAACCGCCCCGGGTCAGATCGAGAAAGACGAAATCGCCGTCCGGTCCCTTGGCCAGAAGGGCAGCCGGCGCCAGGCCGGATTGACCGCGGATCAGGCCGGGCTGGAAAGTGGCGCGGCCATCGGCATCGGTGACAGCCTCGCCCAGCACCTCGTTGTTACGGGCAAGCAGCGTCAGCTTGACCTCGCCCAGCGGTTCGGCCGAATCCAGCGACCGCAGGAACACCGACAGTCCGTCGTCGCCTGCAAAGGTCGTCACCCCGATATCGGAAATGACAAACCACTGGGTGGCGCGGGCATCCCAGTTCTCGCTCTTGTCGCCCAGCGGCACAGCGGTCAGCACATAGACACCCGGCTCGCGCTCGGACAGCAAGGTGTCGACCGGGATGCTGGTGATGACTTCGCGATTGGGCACGCTGTCAACATCGACAGCGCCTTCCCAGACCGCGGAACCGACATCCTGCAAAATATTGTCGATCGAGTAGCTGTCCAGCTGGTTGAGAAAATCCGAGCTGCTGATGATGCGCGACAGCGCCCGGTCGCCGACGCGAAACAGTTTCAGATCGGCAGACGGCGCATTGATGGTGACAAGCGGAATGCCCAGCCGCGATTTGGCCGGCAGCACAAAGTTCGAGCCGGTGAACCGGGCAGCAGGCGCACGGTCGCGCACATAGAGTGACAATTCCACCGGCGCCTCCAGGACCTCGTCCACCGCCGAGGGCAGCCCCTGGCGCAGGACCAGCCGGTAGCGCTGGCCGTGCTCAAGCCCGTTGACACAGATCTGCCGGTCATCGGTTTCAATGGCGATGTCGCTGGCGCCGTTGAGGGCGACAAACCGCGAGTAATCCTCGCCTTTTACCAGGTTCTCCGAGAACTGGACGCAAACCCGCGGCGTCTCGCTGTCGGCGTCGACGGTGTTGTCCACCACCCGGAATCCGTACCGGTTGCGCAAATCCGCATAGGTGCTGCGCAAGGCGGGCACTTCGCGCAGCTCAAGGCTGGCCAGGTAGGCCGAGATCGCCGGCCGCCAGTTCTGCACACCCTCGAGCGCTTCCCCCAGTGCGGCCAGGGCATCGGCGCGCGTCGAAACGGTCCTCGATGTCCAGTAGCCATTGATTGCTGCAGATACCGCGACCGAGCGCAGGCTCCGGGTCAGCTGCGCATCCTGCGGCGCATAGGAAGAGGCTGCACGCGAAAGCTCGGTCCATGCCGGGCTTCGCTCCGGATCGGCCGCCACGGCGACGGCATAATTGCGCACCGCGCCCTCCATGTCGCCGGCAGCAATGGAGGCTTCGGCAAGGCGCAGCAGCGTGACCGGGTCCCGTCGGGAGGCGCCGTCGCGCGCAATAATCCGCTCCCGGTATGTCCGCGCGGCATCAAGCAGCGACGCAGGCACGAAAGCCAGATCGGGGGCGGCACCCAGGTCGGGCTCGGCCGCATCGCTGACAACCCGGCCCGCCACGGCACCGGTGAAGGGATTGAGCGTGTCATAATCGGATTTGAGGAAGCACCAGCCGGCATTGACGTTATAGGTGAAGGCCTTGCACTGGCTGTCGCCCAGGCAGATGGTCTCGCATTCCTTGAGCACAATGCCCTGCACTGTGCGCAGGTCGAAGCCGAAATAATCGGCATTCGGAGTGGTTTCGATACGGCGGGAGCCTTCCTGCGCCATTGCCGGCACCGGCAGCAGCAAGGCGATGATCAGCGGCACAATGCGATGGATGGCAGACATGAAGACCTCCCCGGCCCGCAAGCTGGCGGGCAATGTCAATTCGTCCCGGTCCTGGTCGCGCTTCTGGGTGGCACGGACTTGCAGGTGACTGAATTTCACCCGCAGACTAGGGCCGGAGTGCGGCCATGGGCAAGAAATTTCGGCTCGGGAGCGCCCGGACAGCAGGAACAAAGGACCCGGCGGTCAGAAAAATGGCCCGGCATATTGCGGGGCCTGACAAAAATCAGGTAGGTTTGCCAGCAACACTGATCCCTAACCTGTTGCGAATCGTCCTGACGCAGCTGTCGGCGGGGCCTTTTAATGGTCGCGGAACAGTCCTTGTTTCTGATGTTCCCGCTACCATCTAAGAAACAATGGTCATCGAGTAAAACAAATGACACTACCCCATATCAAGACCGGAATGGCGCCGGAAGAACTCAGTGTGCTGATGGTCCAGGCCCGCAAGGCGAGCGACCTGCTCAAATCGCTGAGCCATGAAACCCGGTTGATGATCCTGTGCATTCTGGCCGAAGGCGAAAAATCCGTCTCGGAACTCGAAGAGATCCTGGCCATGCCGCAGGCGGCGGTGTCGCAGCAATTGGCGCGGCTGCGTCTCGACGGTCTGGTCAACACCCGGCGCGAAGGACGCATGATCTATTATTCGATCCTCAATCACGAGGTTTCCTCGGTGATCGGGACGCTCTACACGCTGTTTTGCGCGCCGGTGCGCGATGACGCCGAGACCACCGAGAAAAAGGCCGGTTAGAGCGCGTCAGGTCTCACATGAGGTCTTGAAAGAGAGCAGTTCACAAAAAGCAAAGACCCTGATCCGGCTGTCCAGATCAGGGTCTTTTTCATTTGAAATCACGTGTCCGGGATCAGGCGACGGCCCGCGCCAGAGCGCATTGCGACCACAACTCGCTGAGCGCACCGGCCAGATGCCGGATGTCGGCGTCGGTATGCATCGGCGTCGGCGTAATCCGCAGGCGCTCGGTCTTGACCGGCACGGTCGGATAATTGATCGGCTGCACATAGATCCCGTGCTGGTCCATCAGCACGTCGGAAATCCACTTGCATTTCGATGCATTGCCGACCAGCACCGGAACGATGTGGCTGGGATTGGGCATGTGCGGAATGCCGTGCACATCCAGTGCCTTGCGCACCTTGGCGACTGTGTCCTGATGCCGGCGGCGCTCAAGCTGGCTTGCCTTGAGGTGGCGGATCGAGGCTGCCGCACCGGCGGCGAGTGACGGCGGCAGCGCGGTGGTGAAGATGAAGCCCGAGGCGAAGCTGCGGATGAAGTCGCACAGGGCGCGGGTTCCGGTGATGTAGCCACCCATGACGCCGAATGCCTTGCCCAGCGTGCCCTCGATCACCGTGAGGCGATCCATGATGCCCTCGCGCTCGGCAATGCCGCCGCCGCGTGGTCCGTACATGCCGACGGCATGGACCTCGTCGAGATAGGTCATGGCGCCGAATTCATCGGCGACGTCGCAAAGCGCTGCAATCGGCGCAATATCGCCATCCATCGAATAGACGCTTTCAAATGCGACCAGTTTTGGGGCCGCCGGATCATCGAGCGCCATCAAGCGGCGCAGATCTTCGGGATCATTGTGCTTGAAGACCCGCTTTTCGCAGCGCGAGTGGCGAATGCCCTCAATCATCGAGGCGTGATTGAGCGCATCGGAATAGACGATGATGCCGGGGATCTTGCCGGCAAGGGTGCCAAGCGCTGCCCAGTTGGACACGTAGCCCGAGGTGAAGATCAACGCGTCTTCCTTGCCATGCAGATCGGCAAGCTCGTTTTCGAGAAGCACGTGGTAATGATTGGTGCCGGAGATGTTGCGCGTGCCGCCGGCGCCCGCGCCACAGCGCGCAATGGCTTCCTGCATTGCGCCGGTGACCAACTGATTCTGGCCCATGCCGAGATAATCATTGGAACACCAGACCGTCACATCCTGTGTCGATCCGTCGGCGCGATAGCGCGTGGCCCGCGGAAATTCACCGGAATGACGCTCGATATCGGCAAAAACCCGGTAATTGCCTGCTTCCCGAAGGCCACCCAGCTTTTCTTCGAAAAATGCTTCAAAATCCATTGCATTCGTCCTATGTGTCACTCTCAACATGCGAAACATCACCCCGTCCGTCAACCCAAAAAACAGATTCACGAGACCGGGCATAAAGTCGCACGACTTGGCGGACAAGCGCCTTGTCCTATGTCAAATCGTTGAAACGGAGTTGTCGCACCGTTCCGCAGATCGAGCCGTCAACAGGCGCGAACGCCTGCTCAGTTGAATTCAGAGATAGGTCGAACGTTCCAATGGCGTGATCTCATTGTCGAACGCTTTGAGCTCCTCCCGCTTGATTTCGGCAAAGATCATGCGCAATTCGGTCCCGAAAAGGCGCGCAATGAATTCGGAATTCTCGAAATCCTCGATGGCGTCATCCATGTCGTCGGAGAGTTGCGGCAGCGCGACCGTATAGGCGTTGCCCTCCACGGCCGGCGGCGGCATGATCGCGTTCTCGATGCCTTCGAGCATTCCGCCCAGCACGCCGGCGAGCACGAAATAGGGATTGGCGTCAGCCCCGGACATGCGGTGTTCGAGACGGCGCGCCTTGTCGTCGGAAGCGGGAACGCGGACCACGACAGAGCGGTTGTTGCGGCCCCAGGCAATTCGCGTCGGCGCATAGGAGCCCGGCTGCAGCCGGCGATAGCCGTTGAAGCCCGGTATATAGAGAAGCAGCGTGTCCTTGAGCGTTTTCAGCAGACCGGCCGCGGCATGCTGCAACCGTATGTCGCCGTCTTCTCCGGCAAAGATGTTCTTGCCGTTTTCATCCACAACGCTGGCATGGACATGCATGCCGTTGCCGGGCCATTCGAGAAACGGCTTGGCCATGAAGGTGGCGCGCAGGCCGAACTTGTGGGCGCATTCGGTGATCACCCGGCGCAGGAGCACGGTATCGTCGGCGGCCGCCATGGCATCGTCGCGATGCTTGAGATTGACCTCGAACTGGCCAGGCGCTGCTTCCTTGATGATGGTGTCGATCGGCAGACCCTGCGCCACCGCAGCGGCGCGGATTTCGGCAAACAGGTCGCTCTGGCCGCGCAGTTCGGACAGCGAATACATCTGCTGCTGTTCCGGACCGGGTCCGAGATCCTTGCCCATGCGGCCCGAGCGCTGGAACACGGCCGGATCCACCAAGTAGAATTCCAGTTCGAACGCCGTCACCGGCTTGAGTCCAAGCGCGGTGAACCGGTCGACGACACGCTGCAGCACATGGCGCGGATCATAGGCACATGGCTCGCCGGTTTCGGTGTACATCGACATCAGCACCTGCGCCGAGGGCCGCGGCGCCCAGGGCGCGCGGTTGATGCGGCCGGGAATGGCACGGCAATAGCCGTCGATATCGCCGGTCTCGATGTGGATGCCGGTGGATTCGACCTCCCTGCCCCAGACATCCAGACCGAAGATCGACAGCGGCATGTTGATGCCCGGATTGCCGGCCTTGCCCAGCGCCTCGGTGGGGCCCCACTTGCCGCGCATGACGCCATTGATGTCGGGGATCAGGAAATCCACCGATTCGATGTCGGGGTTTTCGGCGAGAAATTTCTCCGCCTCATCATTGCTGGGAAGATTTGCGGGTGTGTTTTCCGAACTGGCGCTCTCGCGCATAATGTCACCATGCCCCTTCAGGACTTTAAATTGCCGTACTGTTGCGCGAGCCCCGTGGGATCAAACGCACAACATACGCTGTACCACTTCGAGGTATTGCATTGTAGGTTGCCGCACAACTCAATCCATTCCAAAGCCGGATGGTGCGGCGCTTGTCCGCGCTGGAATTTTGTGCACACACTCAAATAAAGGTCAAACTGAATTCCTACCGATCTGTCTCATAATCCAATCAGGAAGAAAACTATGCGCGTCAATGTGTCATCTCATGATCTCAAGGCATCCGATCACAAACACCATCTGCATCCCTTCACCGATCACGGAGCCCTGGGCATTGACGAACGGCGGGTGATTTCGCGCGCGGATGGCGTCTGGCTGTGGGACACCGACGGCAATCGCATGCTCGATGGCATGGCAGGATTGTGGTGCGTCAATGTCGGCCATGGCCGCCAGGAAGTGGTGGATGCCGTTCGCGCCCAGATGAGCGAATTGTCCTATTACAACACCTTCTTCAAGACCACGCATCCGCCGGTGATCGAACTGTCGGAAATGCTGGCCGGCATCGCGCCCGACAACATCAACATGGTGATGTACACAGGCTCGGGCTCGGAGGCCAATGACACGATCCTGCGGCTGGTGCGGACCTATTGGGCGCTGCAGGGCCAGCCATCCAAGAAAGTGGTGATCAGCCGCAAGAACGCCTATCACGGCTCGACCATGGCCGGCGCCTCGCTCGGCGGCATGGGCGCCATGCACAGCCAGGGCGGGCTGCCGATCCCCGACATCCACCATATCGCCCAGCCCTACTGGTTCGGCGAAGGCATGAAGACCGACATGAGCGAGGACGAGTTCGGCCTCTGGGCGGCACGTGAACTCGAGCGCGCCATCGAGGAAATCGGCGAAGAAAATGTCGCAGCCTTCATCGCCGAGCCGATCCAGGGCGCCGGCGGCGTCATCGTCCCGCCCGCCACCTACTGGCCCGAGGTCAAGCGCATTCTCGAAAGCCGCGACATCCTGTTCATCGCCGACGAAGTCATCTGCGGCTTCGGCCGCACCGGCGAATGGTTCGGATCCACCTATTACGAACTCAAGCCCGATTTGATGGCTATCGCCAAGGGGCTGACATCGGGCTATCTGCCGATGGGCGGCGTGCTGGTGTCGGACCAGATCGCCGAAGTGCTGCACCGCGAAGGTGTCGAGTTCTTTCACGGCTATACCTATGCCGGCCATCCGGCCTGCTGCGCTGCGGCCATTGCCAATATCAACATCATGAAACGCGAAGGCCTGGTCGAGCGGGTTCGCGACCATATCGGCCCCTATTTCAAGTCACGCTGGATGACGCTGGAAGACCATCCGCTTGTGGGCCAGGCCCGCATGGTCGGCATGTTCGGCGCGCTGGAACTGGTTCCCGATGAAAACGATCTGAGCAAGCGTTTCGACAATGTCGGCAAGGTCGGCACCATCACCCGCGACCATTCCTTCGCCAATGGGCTGGTGATGCGCGCGGTGGCCGATTCGCTGATCATCTCGCCGCCGCTGACGATCACAGAAGAAGAGGTCGATCACCTGATCGCCACGGCCAGAAAGACGCTGGATGTGGCCTGGGACGACATCCGCAAGCAGGGTCTCGCCTGATCCCCGGCAGCGCCGGATTTAACCTTTACGCTTAAGCTTAACGCCGGGTTATCAAGCCCGGCGTTGGTGTTTGCGCTATAATTGCCTCCTCTGCGAAGGAGATGATCGTGCACAGCTCAGCCCCAGACAGTTCCCGGATCGACCGCAACCCGCGCAACGGCCTGCTCGACCTGTTGCGCTTTGGCGCCGCCATGATGGTGGTGGTCTATCATTTCCTCTATCGCGGCGCCCGCGAAGGCGGCTATCTCGATCACGGCTATGGCGCGGCAGGCGAGTCGCTCGCGCTGGGCTATCTCGGCGTCAACACGTTCTTCATGATCTCCGGCTTCGTCATCATCTGGTCGGCCAGCGGCCGTGACTGGTACGGTTTCTCAATCAGCCGGCTGGCGCGGCTCTACCCGGCCCATCTGGTGGCGATGACGATCACTTTCGTGATGATGATGTGGTGGGCCGAAGAGCCCTTTGCCACCAGCCTGGCCGAATGGGCCGCCAACCTGACCATGGTGGCGCCGCTGTTCGGGGCGTCGTTCATGGATGGCGCCTATTGGTCGATCGTCATCGAGCTGATCTTTTACGCCTGGGTGGTCATCGGCCTGTTTTCCGGCGCGCTGCCGCGCCACACCGACCTGGCGGTGGCGCTCTGGCTGGTGTTGATCATTGTCAACAACATACTCATCGGATCGCGCCCGGTGGAATTGTTGTTTTTGACCGAATATGGCGCCTATTTCGCTTTCGGCGCCATGGTCTGGCGGATCTCGTCGCTTGGCGGCAGCCGGCTGCGTCTGGGACTTGCGGCGCTGGCGCTGCTCATGACCTTCCACACCGCCGAGGTGCAGCGGCTTGATGTCATTGCCCGGCTTGGCGCGGCCGCCTCGGCCCTGACCGTGGCGCTGGCCAATGCCGGCATTGTGATGGTCTTCCTGCTCGCGGCAACGCTGGGACGGCATGTCAGGGCCGGCCCCTGGACGCTGGCGCTGGGCGGCATCAGCTATCCGCTCTATCTGGTGCATCAGAACGCCGGGTACATCCTGATCAATCTGACGGCGCCGGCTGTGGGCAAATGGGCCGCCTTCGCGCTCGCCGTCGCGTTGTCACTCACAGTGAGCTGGTGGATCTACCGCCATGTCGAGCCGGCGGGCCGGCGGATCATCCGGACCCTGTGCGTGCCCGTCGCCCGTTTCCTGCCCCGCACCATCGCGCCATACCCCGCGCCGGCCGAACAAAGCGGCTCCATCTGACCTCGAACCGCTGTACCGGCTGCAAGAAGACGGGGCAAACAAGAAGGGGCGGCCCATGCAGCCGCCCCCGTTTTTTCATTCAGTGTTCCGAACCGGCTTACTTGGCCAGCTGGTCGTCAATGCCCTTGACGTAGAAGTTCAGGCCGGAGAGCTCGCCATCTTCGGCAACAACGCCGTCAGCCAGCCATTCGGTGCCGTCCTGCTTGGTGATCGGGCCGGTGAAGGGATGGAACTCGCCGGACGTGATCTTGGCCTGGGTTTCCTCGGCCATGGCCTTCACGTCGTCAGGCATGTTGGTGTAAGGCGCCATCACGACGTGGCCTTCGGCCATTCCGCCCCAGGTCCGCGACTGTTCCCAGGTGCCGTCCAGCACGGCGGAAATCCGCTCGAGATAATAGGGACCCCACTCGTCGACGATCGCCGTCAGCTGGGTTTCCTTGCCGAAGGCATACATGTCGGATGCCTGACCGAATGCATAGGCGCCACGTTCTGCGGCAACCTGCATCGGGGCCGTGGAATCGGTGTGCTGGGTCAGGACGTCCGCACCCTGATCGAGCAGCGCCTTGGCGGCATCGGCTTCCTTGCCCGGGTCGAACCAGGTGTTGACCCACACGACCTTGAGCTTGAAATCGGGATCGACCGACTGCGCGCCGAGCATGAAGGAGTTGATGCCCTGCACCACTTCGGGGATCGGGAACGAGGCGATGTAGCCCGCAGTGCCCGATTCCGACATCTTGGCAGCAATCTGGCCGATCACATAACGGCCCTGGAAGAACTTCGAATCATAGGTCGACACATTCGGGTGATCGGTCTTGTAGCCGGTGGCATGCTCGAACTTGATGTCCGGAAAGTCCTTGGCGACCTTGTTGGTCTGGTCCATGTAGCCGAATGACGTGGTGAAGATGATGTTGCAGCCCGAGCGGGCGAAACGTTCGATGGCGCGTTCGGCGTCCGCGCCTTCAGGCACGCTTTCGAGATAGGCCGTCTCGACCTTGTCGCCGAGCTTCTCCTCGACATATTGGCGGCCCTGGTCATGCTGATAGGACCAGCCGAAATCGCCCACGGGTCCGACATAGATAAAGCAGGCCTTGACCTTGTCCATGGCTGCGGCATTTGCCGAAGCCGAGAAGCCGGCGAGCGCAGTGGCCGCGGCAAGGAGAAAAAACGTCTTTTTCATTGGGTTCACCCTGTCTGGTTGGTTGTTGGTATCGGGCCGGCGATCTGTCTCTATCGTTCCGGCACAAAGGGTTTGCCGAGCGATGCCGGCGTGTTGATCAGCGTCATCCTCCGATTCAGCGATATGATAACCAGTACCGCAATCGTGGCGAGGTAGGGAAGAGCCGATAGGAATTGTGATGGCACGCCAATGCCCAGGGCCTGGGCATGGAGCTGGCCGATCGAGACCGCGCCGAACAGATAGGCGCCGGCCAGCACCCGGCTTGGCCGCCAGGAGGCAAACACCACCAGTGCCAGCGCAATCCAGCCGCGCCCGGCGGTCATGTTCTCCACCCATTGCGGCGTGTAGACGATCGACAGATGCGCACCGGCAAGACCGGCGCAGGCGCCGCCGAACATCACCGCAAGGTAGCGGGTGCGCACCACCTTGACGCCCAGCGCATGGGCGGAGGCGTGATTGTCGCCGATGGCGCGCAGCCTCAGGCCAGCCCGGCTGCGGAACAAAAACCAGTTCACGCCGACCACGGCGATGATCGAGATGTAGAAGATCGGATCCTGATCAAACAGCAACCGGCCGATGAAGGGAATGTCGGAGAGAAGCGGAATGGCGATGGATTCCAGTTTCAAACCGGGAAGCCCGATGAAGGATTCGCCGATCATGCCGGACAGGCCCAGCCCGAGGATTGTCAGGGCCAGTCCCGTGGCGACCTGGTTGGCAACAAGCGTCAGCGTCAGAAAGCCGAACAGCACTGAAAACAGCATGCCCGCGATCAGACCGCCGAGCGCGCCCAGCCCGGCGGAGCCGGTGATCTGGGCGATGGCGAAGGCTGCCACCGCGCCCATGATCATCATGCCTTCAACGCCGAGATTGAGAACGCCGGAGCGCTCGACAACCAGTTCGCCGATGGCCGCCAGCAGCAACGGGGTGGCCGCCGTCATGATCGTCAAGATGATAGCCTGGGTCATGTCCATCAGGCGGCACTCCCTTTCTGTGCCGCGCCGAGCACCAGCCGGATGCGGTAATGGATCAGCGTGTCGCAGCCCAGCACGAAGAACAGCAACAGCCCCTGAAACAGCCGGGTGACCTTGTCGGTGATGCCGATGGAGATCTGCGCTGCCTCGCCGCCGAGATAGGTCAAGGCCAGCACCAGGCCGGCCGCGACGATGCCGAGCGGATTGAGCCGGCCCAAAAAGGCCACGATGATGGCGGTGAAGCCGTAGCCGGGCGAAATCACCGGCCGCAATTGCCCGATGGCGCCGGAGACCTCGGAAATCCCGGCAAGTCCTGCCAATGCGCCCGACAGCAGAAAGGCGAAATAGACCATCTTCCTGTCGGAGAATCCGGCGAACCGCCCTGCCCGCGCCGACTGACCCAGCACGGTGATTTCAAACCCCTTGAGCGTGCGGCGCATGACGTACCACAGCACCACAGCGGCGATCAGCGCAAAGCCGAAGCCCCAATGGGTCTTGCCCGATTCGATGATGCGCGGCAGCACCGCGGACGCATCGAAATTGCGGGTTTCGGGGAAGTTGAAGCCTTCCGGGTTGCGCCACGGCCCGCGCACGGTCCAGTCGAGCAGCAGCTGCGCCACATAGACCAGCATCAGGCTGGTCAGAATCTCGTTGGTGTTGAGCCGGGCCTTGAGGAAGGCCGGGATCGCCGCATAGGCGGCGCCACCGATCATGCCCATGATCATCATCAAAGGCAGCACCAGCGGCGAGTGCCATCCGTGAAACACCACCGGCAGAATGGAGCCGGCCATCGCCCCGATGATGAACTGGCCTTCAGCGCCGATGTTCCAGTTGTTGGAGCGGTAGCAGATCGACAGGCCGACCGCGATCAGGATCAGCGGTGCCGCCTTGATCGCCAGTTCGTGCAGCGACCAGGTCTCGGTCAGCGGCTCGATGAAGAAGCTGTAGAGCGCCTGCACCGGATCCTTGCCGAGAGCCAGAAACAGGATCACCCCGGCAATCAGCGTCAGGCCGAAAGCGATGAACGGCGACAGGATCGAAAACAGCGATGAGATGCCGTCACGTTTTTTCAGTTCAATGCGCATCGAGAGCCTCCGCATGGGCCTGGCCGGTTCCATCGTGAAAACCGCCCATCAGCAGGCCGATGCGTTCACGGGTCATTGTTGCCGCCGGCTCGGGAACGGAGAGATGGCCCTCGTTGATGACCGCGATCCGGCTGGCGATTTCAAAGACCTCGTCCAGGTCCTGGCTGATCACCACCACGGCCGATCCGCTCTTGGCAAGATCGATCAGGGCCTGGCGGATGCGGCTTGCTGCGCCTGCGTCAACACCCCAGGTCGGCTGGTTGACGACCAGCACCACCGGCTGGCGGTCAAGTTCGCGCCCGACGATGAATTTCTGCAGATTGCCGCCCGACAGCGAGCCCGCCAGCGGGTCGGGGCCGGATTTGCGCACATCCATGATCTTCGAAATCCGCTTGGCGGCATTGGCCACTGCGCCGGTGTTGATCAGGCCCAGCAGACCGCCCGACAAAAACGCCGAACTGTCCGACGCATGGCGCGACAACACCAGGTTCGAGGTCAGCGGCATGTCGGTGACGGCGGCGTGACCATGCCGTTCCTCGGGCACAAAGCCGCATCCCAGCAAACGCCGTGCGGTGATTCCCATCCGTCCGACCGCCTTGCCGCGGATGCGGATCGATACGGCGTCCCTGACCGTATCCTCGCCCGACAGCACGTCGAACAATTCGCTCTGGCCATTGCCGGCCACACCGGCGATCGCCACCACTTCGCCTGCATGGACCGAGAGGTCTATGTCGCGCAGGGCGACGGCAAAGGGCGACCGCGACGGCGCACTCAGCTTGCTGATTTCAATGAGCAACTCGCCCGGCTCGCCCAGTCCGGCGCCGGAAATCCGGGCGACTTCGCCGCCAACCATCATCTGCGCCAGCGAGGATGGGGTTTCCTGGCGCGGATCGCAGGCCCCGGTGATCTTGCCGTGGCGCAGCACCGTGGCGCGGTCACAGATGCGCTGAACCTCTTCGAGACGGTGGCTGATATAAAGCACCGACCGGCCTTCGGCCTTCAGCTTGGCCAGTGTTTCAAACAGCTTGTCGGCTTCCTGCGGGGTCAGAACCGAGGTCGGTTCGTCAAGAATGATCAGCTCGGGATTTTGCAGCAGCGCGCGGACGATCTCGATGCGCTGGCGTTCGCCGACCGAGAGATCGGCCACATGGGCTGACGGATCGAGCGGCAGGCCATATTCCAGCGACAGCCGCCGCGCCTCTTCGGAAATCCTGTCGATCGGGACATTGCCGTCGAGCGCCAGGGCAATATTCTCGGCCACGGTGAGGGCTTCGAACAGGGAAAAATGCTGGAACACCATTCCGACGCCGGTGGCGCGGGCTTCGGCCGGGCTGCCGATCTTGACCGGCTTGCCCTTCCACAGGATCTCGCCTTCGCTTGGATCGAGCACCCCGAACAACATCTTGACCAATGTTGACTTGCCGGCGCCGTTTTCGCCGAGCAATGCGTGGACTTCCCCCGGAGCGATGGCCAGGTCGATGCCGTCGCATGCCCGCAAGCTTCCGAAGATCTTGGTCAGCCCTCTTGTTTCCAATAGCGGCGTTTCGCTGTGTTGGTCTGGCACGTCACCCCCTGATATCCGCGATTTCGCGAGCCGCCTTTTTGAAAAGCGTTACTCCCGAAAGCACCCGACACAAGCTTCACTATCTGGCCCTGAAATTCAAGGGACCCGATTGGCTCGAACAGCTCGGTCTCAGGCTGCATGAAACGCAATATTTGTGCGCTGCACAAGGGGACAGGGACTGAAAATAACAAGTAATTTCATAATCAGGCGGCTTTTCATCTTCCTGCAAAGACGAAAGCCGCCGCTGTTTTTCAAATTTAGCTTGATAGTGTTTCCGCCAGCGCGGGCCAGATTCAGGTCACCATGCCGCTCAGGGCGTCAGCACAGTCGTGCCGGTGGTCTGTCGAGCTTCGAGATCCGCATGGGCGCGCGCGGCTTCGGCCAGCGGGTAACGCTGGTTGATGCCGATTTTGACGACGCCGCGCGAGACGACGTCAAACAGCGCATTCGCGGACGCAACCAGATCATCGCGGCTGGCGATATAGGTGAAAAGCGTCGGCCGGGTGGCAAACAAGGAGCCCTTTTGCGCCAGGATGCCGATGTTGAACGGCTCGATCGGGCCCGATGACTGGCCAAAGCTGGCCCAGAGCCCGCGCGGCCGCAAACAATCCAGCGATCCGGGAAAGGTGTCCTTGCCGACCGAATCATAGACCACGTCGACACCCTTGCCGCCGGTGATGTCCCTGACCCGGGAGACAAAATCCTCGGTCCGGTAATTGATCACATGGTCATAGCCGTGGGCGGCGGCCAGTTCAGCCTTTTCGGAAGATCCGACGGTGCCGATCACGGTGGCGCCGAGTGACTTGGCCCATTGCCCGACGAGAAGCCCGACGCCGCCGGCTGCGGCATGATAGAGAATGGTGTCGCCGGGCTGGACGGCATGGGTGCGCCGAAGCAGATATTCGGCGGTCATGCCCTTGAGCATCATTCCGGCCGCAACATCCATGTCTATGTTGTCGGGCAATCTGACAATCTTCTCCGCTGCAATGATGCGATCCTGCGCATAGGCGCCGATCGGCCCGGCATAGGCGACGCGGTCCCCCTCCTTGAAGCCGCTGACGCCTTCGCCGGTGGCGGTGACAACGCCCGCCCCCTCATTGCCCGGCACCAGCGGCAGACCGTTGGGCGCCGGATAGAGCCCGGTGCGGAAATAGACATCGATGAAGTTCAGCCCGACAGCTTCATGGCGGATACGCACCTCGCCCGGACCGGGATTGCCGATCTCGTGGTCGCGCCATTCCAGGACCTCCGGACCGCCGTGCTGTGAAACAAGGATTGCTTTCATCTTCATGATCTCCGGTCAAAGCGGCACAGGACCGCATGCCTGGCGCAAGGGGTCAGCCGGTTTTCGGCTTCCCCAGGTTCGGAAACATCTGCATGACGCCGCCGATGACGAACAGATAGCCGCCGGTCAGCATCACCGCCCACATCAGCCAGTCCGGGCTTTCGAAATGCAGAAGCAGCGCACAGGCAGAGAGCACCGACCAGATCCCGAACATGGTCAGATTGATCGGCCTAAGCCGCGCAACACGCACCGGATGCAGGAAATTGATCGGCAGGAATGTCATCACCACGGCTGCCAGCACGATCAGGAAGGCCACGGTTTCGGAGGCATCAATGACGAACAGCGTGAAAACCAGCATGTTCCAGGCCACGGGAAAACCGGAAAAGAAATTCTCATCGGTCTTCATGCCCATGTCTGCATAATAGATGGCGCTCGACACCACGATCAGGCCCGCGGCGACAAAGGACAAGGGCTCGCCGATCATGCCGCTCTGGTAGAGCGCGAAGGCCGGAATCAGCACATAGGTGACGTAGTCGATCACATTGTCGAGCATCACCCCGGACCAGTTCGGCAGCACTTCCTTGACATTGAGCTTGCGCGCGATCGGACCGTCAATGCCGTCGATCAGCATGGCGACGGCCAGCCACCACCACAGATCGACAAAGCGTTCCTCGGCGGCTGCCACCAGCGCCAGGAAGGCCATGAACGAGCCGCTGGCTGTGAGGATATGCACAGAAAACGCCCGGATTTCCGCATAGGGAACACGGCGGTATTTGAATGGAAGCTTCATGCCGCCAACTCCCTTTCCGGGGTCACTCAGTTGGGACCGCTCCAGTCCAGTTTGCAGATTTCGGCCGATCGGCCGGCGAAGTTCCAGTTCCGGCCAAAGGCCCGCAGCTTGGACTTTTCCGATTTGGCGACAATGATTTCCGGTGCGATCCAGTATTCGGAATTGGAAATCACCGTGTCCTCGTCATGCTTCTTGCCCGGAATCGGCGAGATGACGCCATCGATGATCTTGGGAATCTTGACGATGCGTTTCTTGCCCTCGACCTCATAGCTGATCGGCTGCTGCTGGACGCCGAGAAAATTGCCGACAAGAATCGACAGCAGCGAGGTGGTGCCGCCGGCCTTGCCGGTGAAAATCCTGGTGAAGGCCTTTGTGGCGTAGATCGAGGCGCGCTTGTCGACGAACAGGCCGGCGGTCCAGTTGCCGCGGCTCATATAGCCCGGGATCTCCATGATCAGCCCCAGATTGAGACCAGACAGATCGGTGTCGCCATGATAGCCGTTGTCGATCCGGAAACCGGCCCAGGTCTGGCAATAGCCCTCGGTCGGTGGGTGCTGGCCGAGCGAAAGCACGCAGGGGCAGAACACAGTGCAGTTGCACGACAGCACCAGTTCGCCCTTCAAAGCCCATTCAACGTCAGCCATGCAGATGTTCTCCCGAAATCAAATCAACGCTCCCCAAACGAGCGCCGCTCCCCACAGGATCACTATCGCGCCGCCGATGCGGGTTGTCACCCGGCCCACCCCGGTTTTTTCCACAAATGTAAACACCGTGAGCGCGGCCATCCAGACCACATTCATGCTGCCGACCGCAAGCATGATCAGCATCAATGCCCAACAACATCCCAGACACCACACACCCTGTTCCATGCCTAGCCGGAACACGCCGGAGACGCTGGTTTTCCACCGCGCAAACAAGGTGGTGAACGGATTGCGGCATTTGGTGAGGCAGGCCTGCTTGAGCGCGGTGAACTGGTAGGCGCCGGCGCCGATCAGGATCAGCCCGGCGATCACGCCGCCGACCGGCCCGGTGGCTGCCGCGCCGCTCAGGGCGCTGACGAGCATCTGCACGAGCGTGAATACAACCGCCGCCAGCGCCCAGACCAGCAGATAGCCGCCGGTCAGCACCGCAGGGTGCACCACCGCTTCGCCGCGTGCGGCCGCGGTGTCGGCAATCTCGGCATAGGTGCGGATCATTGGTGCGGCCGTGGGCAGCATCATTGCCGCCGCCATTGCCAGCCACATCACGAACAGGCCGGCTGAAACCGAGAGCATCGAGCCGCTGGCAAGCAAGGCCCCCGAATCGCCCGAGAGGCAGAGATCGGCAATTCTTGCGGCAAATGAACCCGGATCCACCGGCAGGAACCTCGCAATGAGCGACATGCCCGGGCCCAGCGGCTGCGGCGAGCCTTCGAAGCGCACGATGGCGCCGGCCATCGACAAGAGGAACCACCAGGCCAGTGCAGCGGTGACGAGCACCATGGCCAGCACCGGCCATACCGGCTTTCGCGCCAGGCCGGCAATCAGGCGGCCCGACCGGTCCAGCCGGTCAAACCGGCCGTCGAGCGGATCCTTGTTGCCGCGGGGCGTGAACATGCGCCAATTGATCCCATGGAGTTCGTCGGTCTGCCGATGTAAAGGATGAAAAGCCCGCTAGGCAATCGGCAACTGACTGAAAGGTCAAACAAATGCACAAGCTCTATGATGTCGCAGTCGTCGGTGGCGGCCTTGCCGGGTCGGTGGCCGCTCTGGCTGCGGCGGCTGAAGGCTGGCGCGTGGCCTTCATCGCGCCGCCACCGCCGCGCCAGGACGGGCGGACCACGGCATTGCTGTCGGAATCGATCGATTTGCTGATCCGGCTCGGCCTCTGGGACACGGTGCGCCCGGTGTCTGCGCCGTTGCGCACCATGCGCATTCTCGACGGCACCGCCCGGCTGTTGCGCGCGCCGCCGGTGTCCTTCCGCTCGAGCGAACTCGATCTTGATGCCTTTGGCTACAACATTCCCAACCAGCCGCTGTTTGACGCGCTTTTGGCGGCAAGCGCCGGCAAGGACCTTGTCGTGCGCTTTGAAAGCCCGTTCGTTTCGGCCGTCCAGACCGATGCGCATGTCGAGCTCACACTGGCAGACGGCACCCGGATCACGGCGCTGGCGGCGCTGGCCGCCGACGGCCGCGGCTCGAAACTGCGCGAGGCCATCGGCATCAGCGTCAAGACCTGGTCCTATCCGCAGACAGCACTCGTGCTGAACTTTTCCCACAGCATCGCGCATGGCGACACCTCGACCGAGTTTCACACCGAACAGGGCCCGTTTACCCAGGTGCCGCTGCCGGGCAACCGGTCGAGCCTGGTCTGGGCGGTCAAACCCGGGGATGTGGACGCGATCCTCGCCCTGCCCCGCGCCGACCTCAACCGCGAGGTCGAGCGCCGGATGCACTCCATTCTCGGCGCAGTCGACGTCGAGGGCGAGGTGCAGGCCTGGCCGTTGTCGAGCCTGATTGCCGATCGCTTCGGCGCCGGCCGGACCATGCTGGTCGGTGAAACCGGCCATGCCTTTCCGCCGATCGGGGCACAGGGGCTCAATCTCGGTCTGCGCGACATCATGCAGGCCATCGAGCAACTGACGCAGGCCGGCGGACCGGAACACGCGCCAAAGGCGGTATCGGCGTTCAACCGTCAGCGCCGCATCGACGTGACCAGCCGCACCGTCGGTGTCGACCTGCTCAACCGCACCTTGCTGAGCTCCCTGCTGCCGCTGCAGGTGCTGCGCACCGGCGGGCTTGCAGCACTCTCGGCGTTTCCGCCCTTGAGGCTATTGGCAATGCGCGAAGGCATGACGCCTGGCTGGCGCAAGGACCGGGCCGCCGCAAAAGACTGATCAGCTCGGAAACAGGTCAGGCGGCAAGGTTCCGCTGGTGATCAGCCAGAGCAGCACCGAGACGGTGCCGACACTGCTGACCGTGGTGATCAGCACCGTGGCCGAGGCGCGCTCGACCCAGACCGAATATTGCTGGGCGATGACGAACACATTGGTGGCGGTCGGCAATGAGGCCAGCAGCACGGCGGTGTAGACCCAGACCGGCTCGAAATCCCCGACCAGGCTCAGCCCGAGATACATCAGCACCGGATGAAGGACCAGCTTCATCGGCACGATGTAGCCGAGCTCGACCGGCACCCGCCTGAGCGGTCTCAGCGCCAGCGTGACGCCCATGGCAAACAGCGCGCAGGGTGCCGCGGCCTGCGCCAGGTAATCGATCAGCCTGCCCACGGGCAGCGGCGGCACGAATTCCAGCCAGGCCGCGCCGACACCGACCGCGGTGGCCAGGATGAACGGGTGAAAGGCGATCTTGCGCAGCACTTCCAGCGCCAGCGCGCCCGGCGTGCGGCGGTCGCCGCCCGACAACGCCATCATCATCGGCGCGATGGTGAAATGCATGATGTTCTCAAAACAGAAGATCAGCGCCACCGGCACCGCCGCGGGCTCGCCGAAGGCCAGAATGGCGATGCCCGGCCCCATATAGCCGATATTGCCATAGGCGCCCGCCAGGCCCTGAACCGTGGCCTCGCCGATCGTCGCGCGGCGGATAAGGATGCCGCCGGCAAAGACCAGCGCAAACACCATATATGTTATCGTCATGCTGGTCAGAACATAATCCCAGCGCGCCAGCTGTTCGATCGGCGTGCGCGACAGCAGCTTGAAAAACAGCGCCGGCAGGGAAACATAGATGATGAAGGTGTTGAGCCACCCCATCGCTTCCTGGGGCTGCTTGGTGATCCGTGCAGCGATGTAACCGAGCAGGATGAGGCCGAAAAATGGAAGCACAAGTCCGGTGATTTCAGCCATGGTTTACGCCTGTACTAGCTGTTAATAACGCGCTTCAGCCTGTGATGGGCGTATGGTCCCGGCGCTTTGGCGTCAAGGACAAACAGTTGATTTTTTCGTCAAACTTCCCATCTTATCAAGTCAAAGGAAGCAAGACATGACACTCAAACACGCCAAATTCCGCATTGGCCAGGTCGTCAAGCACCGGATTTTCCCGTTCCGGGGCGTTATTTTCGATGTCGACCCGGTCTTCGCCAACACCGAGGAATGGTGGAACGCCATTCCCGAGAACGTGCGCCCGCGCAAGGACCAGCCGTTTTACCATCTGCTGGCCGAAAGCGAGGACACCGAATATGTGGCCTATGTCTCGGAGCAGAACCTGCTGGTCGATGACAGCGAGGTCCCGGTGCGCCATCCCCAGGTGGCCGAGTTCTTCGACGCCAATGTCGACGGCATCTACCGGCCGCGGGAACGCGTCAGCCACTGATTTGAAGGCTGCGCCCGTCAGAACCGAAAAAGCCCGGATGCATCGCTGCATCCGGGCTTTTTCGTCGTCCATTCGGCGCAATCAGTTCTTCTTGGCTGCAGCCTGTGCGTCTTCGAGCTTCTTGCGGGCCTCATCGGCCTTCTTGGTCATTTCTTCCTGCAGCAGGCGCTGGCGCTCCTGCAGTTCCGACTGGGCGATCGGCGCGCCGTCCCAGACCTGGGTGAAGCCTTCGAGCGAGATCTTCAGCGGGTTCGGCGTGCGCTGATAATTGACCGATGTCAGAACCAGTTCGCCACCCTTCTTGTAGGAGTTGACCATGGCGTCGGTCAGCAGGATTTCCGCAACGCAGGTTTCGGGCATGCAGATCGCGTATTCGACGCGCTGGGCCTGTCCGCCATCAACCTGCAGGGCAACGCCGGGCTGGATCAGCCGCGCGGTCGGAACCGTGACCTGAAGGATCTTGCGGTTGACCTTGCCGGTCACCTCGATCAGGCCGATGGCCGTGAGCAGCTGGCCTGTGGGCGCGGTGACGATGTTCTGCACGACACACACATCATTGTCTTCCTGCTTGGTGCAGGTCTTGTACCAGCCCTGATTTGCGCCCTGCGCAAATGCGGTTGCCGGCATGGCTGCGGCGGCGATGCCGGCCGACATGATGGCTGCGAAAACGGTCTTTGTGGTGGCGTTCATTTGCGTCCGACTCTCCTGAATTGCGGCCCCCGGGGCGGCGTTCTTGTCGCGCGGTTTACGCGCCCTCAAGTGTATGCCGCGCCTTCTCGGTTGAAAATGCGGCGACAGCAAGGCTTGGTCGTGTCCCTGTTAGCGCGTGAAGACGCCAATTTCCAGCCCGGCGGCCGTCTTGTGGTCAAAAAAACCGGCTTGTTGATGCCGAAAGGTGGTTTGGCTGACGGGCCGCGTATATCTTCTGGCAGGGAATCGGCCGCATTGGTCCGGCGGAAGACCCCGCATCATCCTGTGGAGGATCGACTATGAATAGAGTGCTGGCAACTGTTGTGGTCTTGGCTGGCGCGCTGGCGGGCACGATGCCGCCCGCGCAGGCCGAGCCGGTCCACGGCATCGCCATGCATGGCGAGCCGGCGCTGCCGGCCGATTTCAGCCACCTGCCCTATGTCAATCCCGATGCCCCCAAGGGCGGCAAGGTGACCTATGGCGTCGTCGGCACCTTCGACAGCGTCCGGCCGTTCATTGTCCGGAGCATGCGCACTCATGCCCGCGGCGTGGTCGATCCGGAATTCGGCAACCTGATCTACGAGACGCTGATGCAGCGGTCCCAGGACGAGCCCTTCACATTGTACGGATTGCTGGCCGAGACGGTGGAATGGGACGAGGACCGCAGCTTCATCCAGTACAACATCAATCCCGCCGCGCGCTGGTCCGATGGCGAGCCGGTGACCGCCGATGACGTCATCTTCACCATGGAACTGCTCAAGGAAAAGGGCCGCCCGCCCTACAGCACCCGTCTCAACCGGGTGAGCAGGATGGAAAAGATCAGCGAGCTGTCGGTGCGGTTCACCTTCAACGAGGAATCCAACCGGGAATTCCCGCTGATCCTGTCGCTTTCGCCGGTGCTGCCCGAACATGCCACCGATCCCGAAACCTTCGACCAGTCGACCCTTGAGCCCGGCATCGGCTCGGGTCCCTATCTGATCAGCGAAATCAAGCCGGGAGAGCGCATCAGCTTCTCCCGCCGCGACGACTACTGGGCGAAGGATCTGCCGCTCAAGCGCGGGATCGACAATTATGACGAGATCGTCGTCGAGTATTTCCTCTCCGAGACGGCGCAGTTCGAAGCCTTCAAGAAGGGGGTCTTCGACATCTACCCCGACGGCAGCGCCACCAACTGGACGCGCGCCTATGATTTTCCCGCGGTCACCAATGGCGAGGTCATCCGCAAGGAATATGTCAGCAAGACGCCGTCGGGCATGTATGGCTTCGTCTTCAACACCCGGCGTCCATTGTTCCAGGATGTGCGCGTGCGCCGCGCCCTGACGCTGCTGTTTGATTTCGAATGGGCCAATCGCAGTCTCTACAACAACAGCTACACCCGCACCCACTCGTTCTGGGACGGTTCGGAGCTGTCGAGCTACGGCAAGCCCGCCGATCAGCGCGAACGCGAGATCCTTGCCCCCTTCCCCGATGCCGTTTCCGCCGACATTCTTGACGGCACCTGGACCCTGCCGGTGACCGACGGCTCCGCCAGCGACCGCAAGGTGCAGCGCGCGGCGCTGACGCTGCTGCAGGAAGCCGGGTTCCAGATCAAGGGCGGCAAGCTTCTGGGGGCGGACGGCCAGCCCTTTGCCTTCGACCTGATGACGCAGAATGAAGGCCAGGAAAAACTGGCAGTGGCCTTTCAGCGGTCGCTGGCTGCACTTGGCATCGCCATGTCGATCCGCACCGTCGATGACGCGCAATACCAGCAGCGCTCCCAGACCTTCGACTACGACATGATCATGAAGTCCTTCACCTCGTCGTTGTCCCCCGGTGCCGAGCAACTGACGCGCTGGGGATCGGCATCGCGTGACCGCGAGGGCTCTTTCAACTTCGCCGGCGTTGCCAGCCCGGCCGTCGACGCGGCCATCGACGCCATGCTCAATGCCCGCACAGCCGATGACTTCCGATCCTCGGTGCGCGCCTTCGACCGGGTGCTGATGTCCGGGCATTATGTGATCCCGGCGTTTCACCTGGGCACGGCCCGGGTGGCGCACCGCAGCCGCATTGCCGCGCCGGAAGGTGACCCGCCGCTTTACGGCTACTATCTGCCGGCCTGGTGGGATACATCGGCCAAACCCTGAGCTGCAAAACGCTGCAAGACATAAAGAGGCAATCTCCATGACCACTCCCTCCCTGACCATCGACGTCGTATCCGACGTCATGTGCCCCTGGTGCTATATCGGCAAGCGCCGGCTCGAAGCCGCGCTGGAAGAAGTGGCCGGCGAGATCGATGTCGAAATCCGCTGGCGTCCCTATCAGCTTGATGCGACCCTGCCGAAACAAGGCAAGGACCGGCAGCAATATCTTGAGGACAAGTTCGGCGGTGCCGAGGGCGCGACACAGGCCTATGCCGCCGTGCGCGCAGCCGGCGCGGACGAAAACATCCCCTTTGCCTTCGACAAGATCCCGGTCTCGGCCAACACGCTCGACGCCCACCGGCTGATCCGATGGGCCAGCTCGCTCGGTCTTGATGCGCAGGACAGAATGGTCGAGGTGCTGTTCAAGGCCTATTTCGAAGAGGGAAAGAACATCGGCGACGATGCAGTGCTGGCCGAAGCAGGCGAGCAGGTCGGGCTGGAAAGGCCAGTCGTCGAAAGGTTGCTGGCAGGCGACGCCGACCGCGACACCATCACCGCCGAGATTGACCAGGCGCGGCAGATGGGTGTCACCGGAGTGCCGTGCTTCATCATCGACATGCAATATGCGCTGGTCGGGGCGCAATCCGGCCCGGCCCTGGCAGACGCCATGCGCAAGGTGGTGCTTGAAAAGAGCAAGCAGCAGCCCGACGCCGCGCCCGACGGGTCCGACATGCCGAATTGAGTGTCCGGCTCCCGACCTGACGCGCATTTGACGGATAAGCGCCCCGGCATTCCCCGATGCCGGGGTTTTTCATGGCCGGATGCGCGTGGAAAGCCCAGATATGGCTCGCATTTTCATCACTTCCGGTAAGCGGCGATCACGCATTGCGTGATCGGGCGTGAGATCCGGCCCCATATCCATCACGCAGCGCAGCATGGTGAGAATTTCCCGAAAGAAAATTCAAAATTGCAAAGGCCCGCATTCCGGGCTTTTGAAAATCTGATGGTTAGCCGTCAGTGAACGCTGCGGTTATGTGACGTTGACAATGGCGCGGCCTTGGCGCCTCAATATCGATCTAGGTTATTGAAATTGCGGGGTATTCTAGAATTGACCGGATTTCCGGTCTTTTACGGTCACATATCTCGCACGCCGCGATCACGTCCATGTGGTTCGCATGTCATCGGCGACAGGCCCATTTCTAGGTCATCGGAACGGCGCGGCCCGGACAACACAACGGACCGCACACTTCCCACCAAGATTGAAGACAACGCAAACACACACAAGGACAACGACCATGAACAAGCTCATCATCGCACTCGGCCTGACCCTCGCAGCTTCCACCGGCGCTTTTGCCGCTTCCTCGGCCCTCGACGCCTACAACGTTCCTGCCGCGCAGGGTTCCGCGCACTACGCCGTCGGCGTTTCCAACGACCTGGTCAGCTATGACCGCGCCAACAATGACGGTTCGCCGAGCTTCCAGGCCCCGCAGGGTGGCGTCGACTACACGGCCACCGCTTCGGTCGGCGACAGCTCGAACGAGCAGGTCATCTACAACCGGGCCGGCAATGACGGTTCGCCAAGCTTCGCCCGCTAAGCACAAGAGATTGCAGGGCCGGTTTTCCCTCCTGTCCGGTCCTGCCCTCCTTTTCTGCTGATCACACATCCGTGATGGCGGGAATGAAATGGCTCAGGAACCTTATCGAGGCCCGGCCATTGTCACCCCGAACCACGAACGAAACAGACTGACGCTGTCCTCCCAAGACGCGGAAATGAAAACTGAAAGGACTATACAATGAACAAGTTTCTTATCGCACTCGGCCTGACCGTTGCTGCCTCCACCGGCGCATTTGCCGACTCGACCGCACTCGATGCATATGATTTCCCTGCCGCACAGGGCAGCGCCAATTACGCTGTCGGCACGTCCAACGACCTGGTCACCTATGACCGTGCCAACAACGACGGTTCGCCGAGCTTCGAAGCCCCGCAGCAGGGCGGCATCGACTACACAGCCACGGCTTCGGTCGGCGACACTTCGAACGAGCAGGTCATCTATGACCGTGCCAACAACGACGGTTCGCCGCACTACAAATAAGACCAGAGATGCGATGGGTGCCGGCTCCCCTCCACCCGGCCCCTCGCTCTGGTCGATCCCAAGGTCTTAAGGCCAGGTCAGCTCCCCCCGCTGGCCCAGAGCTTCAAGGCCCCCCGCGATAGCCATCGGCGCTGACACTCCGTCGGGCGCCAGGCAGTCGCGCAAAAGCCCCGTCCGCAAGGTCGGGGCTTTTCGCGTTCAAGGGACGGGATTAGCCCGCAAGCTCTGCAAGCTGCGTCATCACCACTGCCGCCCCGGTGAGGCGCTTCTCGGGGGTTGGCAGGTCGCGGATGAAGACGATGCTCTGGTCGGGGCGGATCTTGGCCAGCGATCCCTGCTTGGAGATGTGGCCCACCAGGGCAGCCGGATTGGCGAATTCCTTGTTGCGGAACTGCACCACAACGCCCTTCGGCCCGGCATCGAGTTTTTCGACATTGGCCTTGCGGCACAGCGCCTTGATGAACACGATCTTCAGAAGATGCTGAACCTCGATCGGCAGCGGACCGAAGCGGTCGATCAGTTCTGCACCAAATCCGTCGATATCGGCCACATCGGTGATGTCGCCGAGCCGGCGGTACAGGCCAAGTCGCAAATGCAGGTCGGGCACATAGTTTTCGGGGATCATCACCGGGGTGCCGACGGTGATCTGCGGCGACCAGCCGGTGTCGACCACCTCGTCCTCGCCGCGCACCTCGGCGACGGCCTCTTCGAGCATGTTCTGATAGAGCTCGAAGCCGACCTCCTTGATATGGCCGGACTGTTCCTCGCCCAGCAGATTGCCGGCGCCGCGAATGTCGAGATCATGGCTTGCCAGCTGGAAGCCGGCGCCGAGCGTATCGAGCGATTGCAGCACCTTGAGCCGCTTGTCGGCCGTTGCCGTCAGGGTCTTGTTGACCGGCAGCGTGAACAGCGCGAAGGCGCGGACCTTGGACCGTCCGACCCGGCCGCGGAGCTGGTAGAGCTGGGCCAGGCCGAACATGTCGGCGCGGTGGACGATCAGCGTGTTGGCGGTCGGCACATCGAGACCGGATTCGACGATGGTCGTCGACAATAGCACATCATACTGGCCGTCATAGAATGCGTTCATGATGTCATCGAGCACGCCCGGGCTCATCTGCCCGTGGGCGACGGCGAATTTCAGTTCCGGCACGTCCGTGCGCAGGAATGCCGCGATATCCTCGAGATCGGAAACGCGCGGACAGACATAAAAACTCTGGCCGCCGCGATAATGCTCGCGCATCAGGGTCTCGCGGATGGTCACCGGGTCGAACGGCGAAATGAAGGTACGCACCGCCATCCGGTCGGCCGGCGCCGTGGTGATCAGCGACAATTCGCGCACCCCGGTCATGGCAAGCTGCAGCGTGCGCGGGATCGGGGTTGCCGACAGGGTGAGCACATGCACGTCGCTCTTGAGCTCCTTGAGACGCTCCTTGTGCTTGACGCCGAAATGCTGCTCCTCGTCGATGATCAGCAGCCCGAGATTGGCGAACTGGATCGAGGAACCCAGCAATGCGTGCGTGCCTATGACGATGTCGGTCTTGCCGGAGGCGAGCTCCGCCTTGGTCTGGGCCAGTTCCTTGGCGCCGACCAGACGCGAGGCCTGTGCGATCCGCACCGGATAGCCGCGCAGGCGTTCGGTGAATGTCTTGAAATGCTGCCGGGCCAGCAGCGTCGTCGGCACCACTACGGCCACCTGCACGCCGTTCATGCCGGCAATGAAGGCGGCCCTGAGCGCCACTTCGGTCTTGCCGAAGCCGACATCGCCGCAGATCAGGCGGTCCATCGGCTGCCCGGCGGCAAGATCTTCGCGCACCTTGTCGATCGCCGCCATCTGGTCTTCGGTCTCGTCATAGGGGAAGCGGGCGGCAAACTCGTCATACAGCCCCTCCGGCGCGTCCAGTACCGAGGCCTTGCGCATGTGCCGTTCCGCGGCAATGCGAATGAGCCCCTCGGCCATGTCGAGCAGCCGTTTCTTCAGCTTGGCCTTGCGCGACTGCCAGGCGACGCCGCCAAGCCGGTCAAGCTGCACTTCGGCACTGTCAGACCCGTAGCGGGTCAGCAGCTCGATGTTTTCAACCGGCAGGAACAGCTTGGCATCGCCGGCATAATGCAGTTCCAGGCAGGCATGCGGCGCGCCGGCGGCTTCGATGGTGCGCAAGCCGATGAACTGGCCGATGCCGTGTTCGGCGTGGACGACATAGCTGCCCTCGTCGAGGCCGGACACCTCGGAGATATAGTCCGCGCCGCGGCGCTTGCGTTTGGATCGGCGGACCAGCCGGTCGCCCAGCACATCCTGCTCGCCGATCACGACGAGATCGTCGATCTCGAAGCCGCCTTCAATGGCGAGCACCGCCGCTGCCGCCTCACCCGGCTTCAACTTGTCGAGGTCGGCATGGTGATTGACCCGCACGACTCGCTCGAGTCCGTGCTCACCGGTAACCTGCAGCAGCCGGTCGAGCGAGCCTTCGGTCCAGGCGGTGATCAGGACCTTGCGGCCCTGGCTTCGCTTGGCCCCGACATGGGCGACCAGCTTTTCGAACAGGTTGACGCGGCCGCTCTCGGCGGATTTGTCGGCCTCGGCGTCCGCCGCCCAGCGCGGTCCGGTGGCGGTGTCGAGCTCGATCACCCGGCGCGCGGCGTTTTCGGGCTCATGAAACGGCGTCACCCGGATGGCGTTTCGCGCTTCCAGCTCGGCCCGCAATTCGGCCATGTCGAGATAGAGCAGGTCCGGATCGATCGCCTTGTAGGGCGTGGCGTGGACGCTCTTGCCCTTGTCGATCGATTGCGCCGCGATCCGCGCGCCATGGTGATCGACGATCTGCGCCCGGCGCTCGCTGGCGGCCTCGGTCAGCATGTGGTCGCCGGCGATGCGGAAGCCGGTCAGATAGTCGAATACCGTTTCCATCTCGTCGTGAAACAGCGGCAGCCAGTGTTCCATGCCGGGATAGCGGCGGCCCTCGCTGATCGCCACATAGAGCGCGTCGTCGCGTGTCGCGGCGCCGAAGCGGGCGAGATAATTGGTGCGGAACCGGCTGATCGTTTCCGGCGCAAGCGTGACTTCGCTCATGGCGTTGAGCGACAATTCCTTGGCCTGCGATGTGGTGCGCTGCGAGGCAGGATCGAAATGGCGCACGCTTTCGAGCGTATCGCCGAAGAAATCCAGCCGCACGGGTTCATCGGCACCCGGCACGAAGACGTCGAGAATACCGCCGCGCACCGCGAACTCACCGACTTCGCGAACCGTATCCACCCGTTCGAACCCGTGCTGGGCGAGCCGGCCTGCCAGATCCTCCATCTTCAACCGGTTGCCGGCCTTGGCCGAGAACCCCAGCGCCGAGACCACCGACTTGGGAGGAACGCGCTGCAGGATGGCGTTGACGGTCACCAGCACGATGGCCGGATGCGGGTTGTCCGGAAACTGCGCCAGCGCCGACAAGGCGGCGAGCCGCCGCGCCGAAATGTCGGCACCCGGCGAGACGCGGTCATAGGGAAGGCAGTCCCAGCCCGGCAGGCTCATCACCGGGATGTCGGGCGCGAAGAACCCCAGGTTCTGCTCCAGATCAGCCATGCGCTGGCCGTCGGAAATGATATAGGCCAGCGGCCCGGCCGACCGCGCCAGCTCGGCCAGCGCCAGGGCTTCCATGCCGTGCGGCACGCCCGACAGGGTGACCGGCGTGCGCGCCTCCGCAATCAATGCGACCGGAATCACTGGCTTCATGACTGGCCGGCCTGGCTTTCCGGGTCCGCCGCCGATGGTTCGAAATCGGGCACATAGGCCCTTATCCGGTCAAACATCGCGGTGCGGAACCGGTCCGGTGTTTCCGCCTCGCCCGTCACCCAGCGAAAGATATCGGCGTCTTCCTCGGCCATCAGCTGTTCCAGCTGGTCGAGTTCGGCTTCGTCAAGTGTTCCGATTTCCGCATCGGCAAAGCCGCCGATCACCAGGTCCATCTCGCGGATGCCACGGCGCCACGCCCGGACAAGAATGCGGCGGCGGCGCGGATCAAGGTCAGCGCTTGAACGAGTTGTTCCGGTCATGATGAGCCTTTATCGGTTGGATGGTTTCCATATCCTGTCGCCGGGCAAATGTCAGCCTTGCGTTTCAGGCAATTTTGCAGTTCATCTGGAACGATGCGTCCGCTCGAGCTCGATCCCCTGTTCAAAACCGTCGAAAGCCTGCCTGGAATCGGCCCCAAGCTGGCCGAGGCGCTGGCGCGCGTCACCGAACGGGAATCGCCGGAGGACACCCGCGCGCTTGATCTTGTGCTGCTGCCGCCGCATGGGTTGATCGACCGCTCCGCCAAATCCGAGATCGCGTTCGCCGCCGAAGGCGTCATCGCCACGCTGAAGGTCCGGATCGATCGCCACCAGCCATCGCCGCCGGGCCGCAAATCCGCGCCCTACCGGGTCTATGTGCATGATGAAACTGGTGAAATGGCGCTCACCTTCTTTCATTCCAAGCAGGCCTGGCTCGAAAAGCTGCTGCCCGTCGGCGACACGGTGCTGATCAGCGGCAAGGTCGAATGGTTCAATGGGCGGCCGTCGATGGTTCATCCGGACCACATTATCGCCGAAGCCGATATCCCCGGCTTTCCGCTGATTGAGCCGGTCTATCCGCTGACCGCGGGCCTGTCGCCCAAGATCCTGCGCCGGTCGATCGAGGCCGCGCTTGAACTCCTGCCGGACCTCCCCGAATGGGCCGATCCGCATCTGGTGACAAGGGACAGTTTTCCATCCTTCGCCGATGCGGTGCGGCAATTGCATCACCCCGACTCGCCCCATGATATCGAGCCGCAGACGCCGGTGCGCCGCCGCCTGGCCTATGACGAGCTGCTGGCGGGTCAATTGTCGCTGGCGCTGGTGCGCCAGACCCTGCGCAAGCTTCCGGGCCAGCCGGTGCTCGCCGAAGGCAAATTGCGGCAGGCGATCCTGCAGGCACTGCCGTTTTCGCTGACCGAAAGCCAGCAGAGATCGGTGTCCGAGATACTCGGCGACATGGCCGGATCCGACCGCATGCTGCGCCTGCTGCAGGGCGATGTCGGCTCGGGCAAGACCGCCGTGGCAATGCTGGCCATGGCCGATGCGGTCGAGGCCGGTGGTCAGGCCGTGCTGATGGCGCCGACGGAAATCCTGGCCCGGCAGCATTACGCCACCATCAGCAAGATGGCCGAAGCCGCCGGCATCGAGGTCGTGGTGCTGACCTCGCGCGCCAAGGGCCGCGAGCGAGCGGAGCTGCTGGAACGGATCGAATCCGGCGCGGCGCAGATCGTCATCGGCACCCATGCGCTGTTTCAGGAGACCGTGATCTATTCCAACCTGACCCTGGCCGTGGTTGACGAGCAGCATCGCTTCGGCGTTCATCAGCGGCTGCGGCTGACCGCCAAGGGCACCGCGCCGCACATGCTGGTGATGACGGCGACGCCGATACCGCGCACGCTGGTGCTGGCCGCCTTTGGCGACATGGATGTCTCCAAGCTCACCGAAAAACCCGCCGGCCGGCAGCCGATCGCGACAGTCACCATTCCCGACGATCGGCTGGGCGACATCATCGACCGGCTGAAGTCCGCGGTCAGCGAGGGCAAAAAGGCCTACTGGATCTGCCCACTGGTCGAGGATTCGGAAGAAAGCGACCTGATGTCGGTGGAAAGCCGCCATGCCATCCTCTCCAAGGCCTTCGGGCCCGCGCTGGCGCCGTTCGTATCGCTGGTCCATGGCCGGATGACGTCGGACGAGAAGGACCAGGCCATGACCGCCTTCAAGAGCGGACAGACCCGGCTGCTGGTGGCCACCACCGTGATCGAGGTCGGCGTCGACGTGCCGGACGCCACCATCATGGTGATCGAACATGCCGAACGCTTCGGTCTGGCGCAATTGCACCAGTTGCGCGGCCGGGTTGGCCGGGGCGACGGTGCGTCAAGCTGCATCCTGCTTTATCACGGCCCGCTCGGCGAAACCGCGGGTGCGCGGCTCTCGGTGCTGCGCGAAACCGAGGACGGGTTCCGGATTGCCGAGGAAGATCTCAAGCTGCGCGGTGAAGGCGAAGTTCTGGGCACCCGACAGTCGGGCCTGCCGGGCTTCCGGCTGGCTGATCTGGCAGTCCATGGCGACCTGCTGGAAATTGCCCGGACCGATGCACGCAACGTGCTGGAGACCGATCCGGCACTGTCACAACCGCGCGGCGCGGCCTTGCGGATGCTGCTCTACCTGATGCGGCGCGATGAGGCGATCCGCTTCCTTCGGGCCGGTTGAGGCCGTCCCATGCTGAGGCCAGGGCCCGGAGGGCCGTTTCAGCCTTTGGACTTGACCGGCAGTGTTTTCGGAAAATTCGGTGACACCAGTCCGGCAGAAATGACCATCTTGGCAGCTTCCTCGACGCTCATGTCGAGAATGATGATGTCCTTGCGCGGCACGAACAGCAAAAATCCCGAGGTCGGATTGGGCGTTGTCGGCAGGAACACCGATATCGAATCCTCACCGGGAAGACGATGATCGACTTCGCCCTTGGTGTCGGTGGCAATAAAGACAATCGACCACAGTCCCAGCCGCGGATACTGGATCAGGCCGGCCTGCTTGAACGAGCTGCTCTGTTCGGCCAGCACCGTCTGGAAAATCTGCTTCAACCCCTTGTAGAGGCTGCGCACCAGCGGCATCCGGTCGAGCAGCGACTCCCCGAAGGAGACGATGGTGCGTCCGACCAGGTTGGCAGTCAGGAAGCCGATCATGGTGATCACGAACAGGGCCGTCAGCAAGCCGAAGCCCGGCACCGCGAAGGGCAGATAGTGATCAGGATTATAGGCCTGCGGAATATAGGGTTTGACCCAGCCATCGACCCAGAGGATGAACGACCAGGTGAGATAGGCGGTAATGGCGATCGGCGCCACGATGATCAGGCCGGTCAGAAAATAGTTTCGCAGCCGCAATCGCGCGGCTGGCCGTTTTTGCTTCTCAGTCATCGTTCATCTTGCCTCTGGCTGATCACGCACGGTGTTGCACTGCACCCCTATATAGATATCGTCCACCCGGCAAAACAAGCGCCTTGTGCACGATAGCCGTTTCGGGGCTGCAAGCGCCCTATTCAACCGTGACGGATTTGGCCAGATTGCGCGGCTGATCGACATCGGTGCCCATGAAAACGGCTGTGTGATAGGCAATCAGCTGCACCGGCAGCGCATAGAGCAGCGGCGCGACAATATCGTCGACCACAGGCAGGACAATGGTGGACATCGTCTCGAGCGTGGTCGCCGCCGCACCCTTTTCGTCGGTGATCAGGATGATCTGACCGCCGCGGGCGGCCACTTCCTGCATGTTGGAGACGGTCTTTTCGAAATGCCGGTCATGCGGCGCGATCACGATCACCGGCATGTTCTCGTCAATCAGCGCAATCGGACCATGCTTGAGCTCACCCGCGGCATAGCCTTCGGCGTGGATATAGGAAATTTCCTTGAGCTTGAGCGCGCCTTCGAGCGCCAGCGGAAAGCTGGTGCCGCGTCCGAGATAAAGCACATCCTTGAACCGCGACAGCTCGCGCGACAGCGTCTCGATCTGCGGCTGGACCGATTTGAGCACATCGTTGAACAGCCGTGGCGCCTCGACCAGCGCCTGCACCATCCCGGTCTCGTCTTCCAGTGTCAGCGTGCCGCGCGCCCGTCCGGCGATCATTGCCAGCGCTGCCAGCACCGACAGCTGGCAGGTAAACGCCTTGGTCGAGGCCACGCCGATTTCGGGACCGGCCAGCGTCGGGAAAACCGCATCGGATTCGCGCGCGATCGTCGATTCACGCACATTGACGATCGCGCCGATGGTCAGCGCGTTGTCCTTGCAATAGCGCAAGGACGCAAGCGTGTCGGCGGTTTCGCCCGACTGGGTGATGAAAAGGGCAGCCATTTTGCCCGGCAGCGGCATTTCCCGGTAACGGAATTCCGAGGCGACATCGATTTCCACCGGCAGACGCGCATAGCGCTCGAACCAGTATTTGCCGACCAGCCCGGCGTAAAAGGCGGTGCCGCAGGCCGACATGGCCAGGCGGTCGAGATTGGCGAAATCGATCTGGGCGGCATCCAGCTTGACCCGGCCTTCGGCGAAATCGATGTAGTGGCTCAGCGTATGCGAGACCACTTCCGGCTGCTCATAGATTTCCTTCTCCATGAAATGCCGGTGATTGCCCTTGTCGACCACATAGGCGGTGCCGCGCGAGATCTGGCTCGGGCGCTCGACGCGCTCTCCGGATACGTCATAGATTTCGAGATCGTCATGGGTGATCACCACCCAGTCGCCATCATTGAGATAGGTGATCTCGTCGGTGAACGGCGCCAGCGCGATTGCGTCGGAGCCGAGGAACATCTCGTCCGACCCGTGTCCCACGGCCAGTGGCGGTCCGGAGCGGGCGCCCAGAATCATGTCAGGATGATCCTCAAACAGTACCGCCAGCGCATAGGCGCCCTCGAGCAGCGACAAGGCCTTCTGCATGGCGTCGCGCGGTGTCATGCCCTGCCTGCGGTAGGACGAGAGCAATTGCGCCACCACCTCGGTGTCGGTCTGGCTGTGAAATTCCGCGCCGTTTGCAAGCAGTTCGCTGCGCAAGGGCGCAAAATTCTCGATGATGCCATTGTGGACCACGGCGACGCCTTCGCAGAAATGCGGATGCGCATTGCTTTCCGTCGGTGCGCCATGGGTTGCCCAGCGGGTGTGGCCGATGCCGATCAGCCCGGCCAGCGGCTCCTCGCCGAGCCTGCGGTCGAGATTGGCGAGCTTGCCCTCGGCGCGGCGGCGTTCGAGATGACCGTCATGAATGGTGGCAACACCGGCGGAATCATAGCCGCGATATTCGAGCCGCTTGAGCGCGTCCACAAGCAGTGGCGCCACCTGACGCTGTCTGCCAACAATCCCGACTATGCCGCACATGGACTTCTCCTGCTTAAAGTGTTGGCAAAGCTCATACGCAGCAACGCCTGGTTAGGCCAGTGCCCTGTTGCTGCAGGCCCGCTCAATTTTGGTGACACCGCGTAACCGGCCTGTTCCGCCCTATTGATGACGCGACGCCGATTTTAGCGCCTTGATGGCGGCGATCTTCTCCCTCAGCCGTGCAGCCCGGCCCGGCTTGGTCTCCTGCCGCGCACGAGCAATCGCCAGCGCGTCGTCAGGAACATCCATGGTGACAACGCTGCCCGATCCGACAAAGGCGCCGTCGCCGATCCGGACCGGCGCCACCAGGGAGGAATTCGACCCGATGAAGGCCCCTGCCCCGATTTCGGTCAGATGCTTGTTCTGGCCGTCATAATTGCAGGTGATGGTGCCCGCGCCGATATTGGCGGCCTTGCCGATCACGGCGTCACCGACATAGCTTAGGTGATTGACCTTGGCGCCGTCGCCGATTTTTGCCTTCTTGGTTTCGCAGAAATTTCCGACCTTGGCCTTTTCGCCAAGTTCGGTGCCCGGACGCAGCCGCGCAAAGGGTCCGATCACCGCCGATGGTCCGACATCAGCGCCTTCGAGGTGGCAGAAGGCGTGGATGACGGCACCGGCGCCGACGCGGACGCCGGGCCCGAACCAGACATTGGGCTCGATCAGCACGTCATTGCCCAGTTGCGTGTCGAAGGACAAAAACACGCTCGCCGGATCGATCATGCTCACGCCCGACAGCATGGCGGCGTGGCGGGCGCGCGCCTGCCAGACCTGCTCGATCTCGGCCAGTTCGGCGCGGGTGTTGCAGCCCATCATGTCTTCTTCCGGCGCCTCGATGGCCACGCATTTGAGGCCACGGACGCGGGCAATCTCGACAATGTCGGTGAGGTAATATTCGCCCTTGGCGTTGGCATTGCCGATGGCTTCGAGCAGGCTCACGGCTTCGGGCCCCGAAAAGGTGATCACGCCGCCATTGCAGAAATCGATGGCGCGTTCATCTTCGCTGGCTTCCTTGTGCTCGCGGATGGCGACAAGCTCGCCGTCTTTTTCGATCAACCGGCCATAGCCGGTGGGATCGGCGGCGCGAAAGCCCAGCACCACCACGTCGGCGCCCTGTGCGCGTTGATCAATCGCGGCCGTGAGGCTGTCGGGGCTGATCAGCGGCGCGTCGCCATACAGCACCACGACGTCGTCAAAGCCTTCGCTGATCACGTCCCGCGCCATCAGCACCGCATGGCCCGTGCCCTTACGCTCGGTCTGCTCCACAGGGGTGACCGGAACATCAAGCCCGGCCCCGGCAGCGTCGGTGACAAGCTCGGCATCGCGGCCGACCACCAGCGCAACCTTGCCCACGCCGGCCGCAGCGGCCGCCCGGGTCACGTGCGCGATCAGCGGAAGGTTTCCGACCGTGTGCAACACTTTGGATTTGGAGGATTTCATCCGTGTTGCATCACCCGCTGCAAGCACGACTGCCAGACATGTTCGCGCCATTCCATCACCTCTTTGTCGAATCGCTTGTTTACCGTTGCCGGACCCTATAGCACCTGATCCGGCCTATGGCCCTTTGATGCACATCCGGCCATGATTTGGAAGCCCCGTGACCCCAGACACTTCATCCCCCAGCCAGACCGGATTGGCTCGCTTCGTGCCAATCACGGTGATGCTGCTGACACCGTTGTTCTTTGCCTCGAACCTGATTTTCGGGCGATACACCATTTCCGAAGTGGCGCCGTTCACACTTGCCTTCCTGCGCTGGACGGCGGCCGCGCTGGTGCTGTTTCCGTTTTTATGGATGGCGCGCCCCAAGGTGCGCAGCTATGTCACCACCTCGCCGGTGCACTGGCTGGTGCTGGGATTTCTGGGCATGTGGATCTGCGGCGCCGGTGTCTATTACGCGCTGCAGTTCACCACCGCCACCAACGGCACGCTGATCTACACCACCTCGCCGCTGATCGTGATCATTCTCGAAAGACTGTTTTTCGGCCGTCCGACGAGCTGGCGCGAGATCGCCGGCATTGTGCTCGGCTTTCTCGGCGTCGCCATTATCGTGCTCAAGGGTGATCTGGGCACCATCATCCATTCCGCGTTCAATCGCGGGGACCTCATCTTCATCTTTGCCGCCCTGTCCTGGGCCGGTTATTCGGTTCTGCTCAAGGGCCCGCGCACCGCCGCCATTCCAGGGCCTGCGCTGTTTGCGGTGGTCACGCTTGCCGGCGCCATACTGCTGGCGCCCTTTGCGCTGTGGGAATTTCTATCGGGTGGTCTGATGCCGCAAAGCTGGTCGGCCTGGGGCGGCATTGCCGGCATCGTGCTGTTTTCATCGCTGCTGGCGTTTTCGGGTTTCCAGTATGGCGTGGCCCGGCTTGGCGCCTCGACAGCCAGCGTGTTCATGTATCTGCTGCCGCCCTATGGCGTCGGCCTGGCTGTGCTGGTGCTCGGCGAGCCATTCGAACGGCACCACGCCATCGGCATCGTCACCGTTCTCGCAGGCCTGTTGCTGGCAGCCAGACGTCGGCGCTGACCACCCCGGGGGATCAGCCGATGCTGCCCAGCGCCGGGAAAGTTTCGAGCAGCCAATAGGCCATCGTCGCCATGCCGCCGGTCAGGAACAGGATCCCGGTCAGCACCAGCAGCGCGCCGGTCAGCTTTTCGACCGTGCCCAGATGCTGGCGGAATTTCTGGGTGAAGCGCATGAAGCGTTCGGAAAACAGCGCGGCAATCCAAAACGGCACCGCCAGGCCGAGCGAATAGGCCGCCAGCAGCATGGCGCCGGAGCTGACAGTCTCGCGCGCTGCAGCCACGCCGAGCACGGCGCCGAGCACCGGTCCGATGCAGGGCGTCCAGCCAAAGGCGAAGGCCAGGCCCATCAGATAGGCGCCTGACAGCGTGGCAGGCTTGCCGCCGCCGGCAAAGCGGGCTTCGCGCGCCAGCAGGCCGATCCGGAACAGGCCCAGAAAATGCAGCCCCATCAGGATGATGACCACACCGCCGAGCTTGGCCAGCAGGTCCATATGCTGGCGCAGCACGCCGCCAATGCTCGACGCGCCGGCGCCAAGGGCCACGAACACCGTGGCAAAGCCGAGGGTGAAGAACAGCGAGGCGACAAACACCGCGCGCCGCGTGTCGGATGCCCTGGCCGCCCCGCCGCGGAAATCCTCCACCGAGACGCCCGCCATGTAGCACAGATAAGGCGGCACCAGCGGCAGCACGCAGGGCGACAGGAACGACAGGGCGCCCGCCAGCAAGACGGTGAGAAGCGGTATGTCGGCAATCATCACGAAACCGGGAATCCTCTGATGTCAGAAATGCGCATGACCCGAACCGGTCGCCGCGGCTTTGATTGTCTGTCTAGCCGCCCGAATGCTGCAGCGCCAGTCACGATTTGGAGTGCAAAACGTGATCCGACCGGCCGGCATTAGTCGCAGGCTGGCGCCTCACGCTCTCCGGAAGAGGCTTGCACAGCGGTTTTTCTGCAACCGCAAAGTGCGCGGAAAAAACCGAAGGATCCCGATGGTTTTGCGGTTGACCATGGGCAGATGCCTCCCTATGTTCCGCGCCACTCGGCCCTGTCACGCAAATGCGTCGATCAAGGCATGGGAGCGCGTAGCTCAGCTGGTAGAGCAACTGACTTTTAATCAGTAGGTCCGGGGTTCGAACCCCCGCGCGCTCACCACCAAAAGCCAGAGACTTGTCGCCTCAGCGACCTTTCGGATTTGAAACTCGGCATCCCAGAGCGCGTTCATGCTAGTTTGGGTTTTTCTGCAGCAAAAGCACCCGGCAGCGCCTATCTCCGCGCGGACAGCGACGTGACGTCTTGCGCCACAGGATGACCAGGCAAGCCTGGTGCGTGGGAATGTGCTGCCAGCCCACTCCGGCCGGTCATGCTCCGTGGTCGGGTCGCAATGCCGGTTCACAGCCACCCGTGACGGACCGTGGAGGTCGTTGCCGCTTCCCGCGATTAGGACAACAGGACAAGGTGCCCTGCCCGCCCGCGTCACATAGAGCCGATCCAGGACCGGCTGTCCGCTCTGGCGCGCCGGGCTTGTCCGCAACACAGTCACGGGTCACAAGCAGGCTCAGCCTGAATGCAACCCGTGACTGGTTTTGACGGCGGAGTTCGCCTGGTCTAGCGGATTCTCGACAGTTCGTCGTACTGGTCGCCATATTTCCTGCGTATCGATGCAAGCGTCTTGTAGTGACGCAAACGCGAGGCAACAACTGCCAGCCCGATGACGCCACCCTTGCTGATTTCCCAATCCACCGAATTGCCAAACCATTCCCGCGCGTCGCGGTAATCCTTTTTCGCCACCAGGCTCCAGCCGATGGCCTGGGCGCCGAGTGCGGATTCAGTTTTGGAGACGATCTCCTGATACTCGGAGAATTCCTCGTCGCTGAGCTTCAGGTCGGAGTCCTCCTTGGTCAGGGCCTCGGCAATGATCTGCACATATTGGACTGACAGATCCGGTGACAGGTCGCGGGTCTTGCGGGCGAAGTCGAACGCCTCCTTGGTCCTGTCCAGTCTGCGAAGCGACAGGATCACACCTTCGAGAAGCTTCGGATCCTTCTTGATGTAGCTGGCTGCGGAAAACCATGCGTGGGACGCGTCATATTGCTGCTTGCTGAAATAGTACCAGCCAAACAGGCCGGCATCCTCGGCCTTTTGATGACGCTGAACAAAGGCCGCGAACCGCCGCAACTCGGCTTCGGAAATCGGCGGCGCCAGAAGGTCATCACCAGCACTGACCTTGCCCATGGCGCTCCGGAGCGGGTTGAAACTGACATCCTCGAATTCCGATGTCCCGTCCGGAAGGATCCTGCCCATTGCGATCAGCGCGCTGATACCCGGTTCAGGGAGCACGAGGCTCAGTTTCTGAACCGTCGCCAGCCGCTCGGAGGGATTGTCGCAATTTGTCAGAATGTATTTGTACAGCTCGAACGCGCGGGCATATTCCTGCATGCGCGCCAGCGTTTCACCCACATTCCACAATGTCTGCATCTGGTTGCAGACCAGAAGCTCGGGGCGGGAGCTGGCGATGCTGATCACCTCGGCCCCGTTGCCGGATGCAAAGGCGCGCTCAAGGCTCAGCCGCGCCTCGGCAGTGAGCAATTTGGAGCTCAGCTCCTCCGACGGGTTCCATTCAGGGTTGACGCTCTTGTAATTGGCAATCCGTGCGCGGACGCCGGAATAATCGCCCAGGGCAAACCGGTCCCATAGCGGCTGCTCATCGACATTGTTCTGCGGCGAGAACAGGTCCGACGGCGGCTCCCATCCGGGGTGGGAGAGTTTCAACCGGCGCATTTCCGCGCCCACTCTCGGAAGGTCGCGCTTGCTGGCATAATAGCGCAATGCCCCGATGTCGACTTCCTCATGGGCGGCTGCCTCCCCGGCCTCCTGCTGCAGGGCGGCACGGTCGGACTGGTTGAGCAGGAAGGGAGCCGCATTGGGCCTGGGAGGGGCGGCCTGTTCGGGCGGCAGCGAAGCCGATACGAAAGGGTTGTCGGTGGTCTGCGGCGCCTGTCCCGCAGGGTCCCCAAACGGGCTTGCAGCAAACGGATTGGCTTGTGCCGGCTCGACACCCGCCAGGGCCTGGGCAGATGGCTGGACACCAGGACTGAAGACCGGCGCACCCGCCTTGGCCAGCGCCGTGACCTGCATTTGCACCGGCTGGATCGTGGGCTGTACCGGTTGCTGCGCATGGGCGCCGGGCAGCAGGACCGGAACCGTGGCCGGCTGGCCGGGCGCGGCTGCCCAGCCATTGCCTGCAGGCAGTACCGCAGGATTGCCCTGATCGGCCAGGGCCAGAGCCTGGCCACCCGGGGCCTGCCACTGCGGGGCTGCAATGGGGGCGATCGGTTCATACGAAACGGCGGAGGATGGATAGACTGTCGGCGTATAGAGTGACTGCGCTGTGGCCAGAGACACTGTCAAGGCTGTGCCGGACAGGATCAATATCCTCAAGACTGACTGATTAGACATTTGGGATACCTCTCGGAAATGGCAAGGACACTTAGGAGTTGAAGTGTGGACGGATAGTAGTCGATGGGGTCGAACCCCCTTTTCCGCGCAACGGCAGGAAGCGCGCCACGGCTGCACTGGACCAGGTCGACGATCGCCTGGTAGCCGGGATCGGTCATCGCCCCGACGGGATTGCCGCTCTCAAGGTCGATCACCTTGATGGACGTTCCCTTGCCCGACACCCAGGCATCTTCAAACGGGACGAGCAGAGCGGATGGGCTTTTGGTGTACCAGCCCAGATAAAGCGGGATGCGCACGGCATCGTAGCCGAACAGCAATTCGAAGCCCGGCGCAGGTTCGATCTGCCCGTCCGAAGCCACGGAAATCCAGTTTGCCGGAAGCTTCGACGGACCGAACTGCGCCGCCTCGATCAGCTTGATGCCCGATGCGATGAGATCGCGTGACGGGAAGTCCTGAAAGGCGACACCGAGTTCATCGATCGCGGGGAAAACCCAATAGGAGAGATTGACGACCGGGCCTGCCGCGCCGGACGCCCCGTCAAATCCCTCGATCCCGGGCAGCAGCACCGGACCGAAACTGCTGTCGACCACCAGCGACCGGTTGACGGCCGCCACGATCCTGGCTGCAGCCGCCTGATGCGACATGTCTCCCCATTTGCGCGAGGCCCTGAGCAGAGCCCATGCGATCAGGAGATCCCCATCGGTGGCGTTGTTGAGATCCTTGACATGGGGATCGCCTTGCGGATCCCAACGCCAGGCGGCAAGCCCGTCAGTCCGGATCAGCAGGTTGGATTGCGTCCATGACCAGATCCGGTCGAAACTGACCCGGTCATCGGCTGCCACCGAGAGGAGCATGCCATAGCCCTGGCTTTCGCTGTGGCTGACATTGCCGTTGACATTGTCGATCACCCGGCCGGACGGCTCGACGAATTTGGTGATGTAGTAATGCCATGCCCCGCTGACATAATCGGACGGCAGCACGTCACGCTCGGATGCTGCGGCCTGCGTGCTCAATGCAAGGACGCAGAGGATCGGTGCGGCAAAGATCGCCAGAAGCGTTGGCGGCAACAGCTTCATCATCGCCGCCGCCTCCGCGCCTGGCGCAGCGTCAGATGGGTGAACACGCCGAGAAATCCGAAGGTGCCCATGACCGCGAAGACATATTTGTCGGTGTTGGTGGACAGCCACGCCGCCACGATCAGCCGGAGATTGGACACCTCGGGTGGCTGGGTCATGAAGAACGACGCGTCCGTGGTCTCGACCTTGTCCACGAATTCGCCGTTTTCGGTGATCGACTGCACGGTACCGCCCAGCCGGCTCCACACAGAGCGATGCGTCATGGTCAGAAGCGAATCGTGGAGTTCCTCGCCCCGCTTGGACGCAAACAGTGTCCATGCCGCCTCGCCCGACGGGTTCTTGCGCTGGGCAATCACCATGACGGCGTCTGGCGACGGCGAGAAGACAGGCTCCTGCTTGACCGGCGACGTCAACAGCTCGACATTGCCGCGCAGCTTGTTGATCACCTTGTAGGTGGTGTTCCGCCCCATCTCGAAATATTCGGCGCCAGAGGCGACGAAGCGGCCGTAATAGTCGCTTGCAACTCCCTTTGCCTTTTCCAGGACGGCAATTTCCCTGGTCCCCGATGCGAGCGGGGAATAGGTGGTGTTGAGCCCCAGAGAGATGTCGTCACTGGCAAAGGGCGCAAGCGGCTCGACACTGAGTGGAGAGGATACGCTGGCCACCGTTTGCGAAAGCGAGAAGTCGACGTTCATCTGACGAAGAAAATCAAAGGGAAGCGTGTCATAGGAGCCAAATGCAGCGAGTGCCGCATCCGCGTCCTGCGGAATGTCAGTGACGAACCGGGTCGGGAAAACCGACTTCGACGCATAGGCCAGCTTGGCGAAGAAGCTCGCCGCCGCGCTCATGGCCGAAAGGTCGGAGCGCGGAACCAGCACCGCCAGCGGGGCGGCGTCCGGACGGCTGACGAACTGGCTGAACTGCGAATTGACTGCCGCAAGGTCGGGATAGCGGCCAATTCGGGCAAAATCCGGCAGACCCAGATAGGAATCACCCATGATGCGCAACCGCCCGGCCCCACCGCCGACCCGCGTCGGATCGCAATTGTCATCAACGGGGGCCGGAAGCCGGGCTTCGATCGAGAACGTGTTCTCGCCGGGCCGGAAGGCGCTGAACGGAATGGGCAACTGCTGCTCGGAAATGAGGCCGTTGCGGCTCGCGCCCAGCGAGATTCTGGAAACGGTGAAGTCATTGAGCTTGATCAGGAGCTCCGCGCCCTTGGACAGTCCCGCTGCATAAAGCGCATTGAGGCGGACCTGGGCCTTGCCGTAGTCTCCCGGATAGAAATCATTCGGCATTCTGAAGTTCACCGATTGCTGGAAATAGCGGCCGGTGAAGGAGCGCAGATCGATTCCCAGATCGGAAAAACTCACATTGCTGCTGGGTTGCAGTTCCAGCCCTTCGAGCTTTCTGAGCGCGCGCAGGCCCTGCGGCGTGCCGACGTCCCGGCCCTGGCTCAACTGGGCGCGGAAGGCGGCAATATGGGCGCCGATCTCTTCGGTTGACCGGCCCGCTATCACCAGGCGCATGCGCTCGCCCTCTTCGGAGCCGGTGACGTAGATTCCGGGGCCGGCAGCCGACAGCGCAGGATCGTCGCCGAACAGGGACCGCACCATCTGCGGCGTGCCGATGGCAACATCGATGCCGGGTCCCTTGCCGGGGACCGTATTGAAGCTGACATCGGGGTGGTCGAAATGGGCAGCGATCGACATCGCGTTGATGGTTTCCACCAGCATGTCGGCAGTCTTCATCGACGATCCGGCCGGATAGAGCGCGGTGATCTGGGTCTTGCCGTTGTCGGTCCCGGCGATCGACGCGAGATCGGCAATCCCGCCCATGCTTTTGGGCCTGGAGGAAAAGGAGAACCCGCTCATCTGGGGATCGATCTGGGTCCACAGCTCATAGGTTGCCGCCACCGAGCAGTCGACCCGGTGAAACTGGTCAACCAGCAATGTGACGGAGTTGAAGCCGGGCTGGATGAGGCCGGGATTGACCGGCAGCGCGATGGTGCGTTTCTCGCCCGCCAGGGGCACCGTTCCGATTTCGACATCATTGACATAGACCGCCATGCGCGACTGGTCCGGCGTGTTCGATATCGCGCTCTGCAAGGTCAGGATCAGCTTGTTCTCGCCTGCGGTTTCCTCCGGCAATGCGTAGAAGGTGAACTCGCGGAAATTGCTTTCTCCGCTGAAGAACAGATCCCGCGTATCGGCGGAGAACGGCTTGAGCGCCGCCGACACCGGCGTCCGTGCACTCGGCTGGGAAGCCAGATTGAATGCGGCTTGCGAAAAGGCCGGGTTCACATTGAAGGACGACAGCAGCACGCCGGCACCCAGGGCAGCCTTGAGCAGGTGTTTGGATTTGATGGAAAAGGTCATCACGCCACCTCCGCTTTGGGGGTTAATTGGGGGGCAACAGAGTGAGCCGAGCTGTTGGCCACAGCCTCCTCGCCATTGCTGTTGCTCTTGAACAGGGCCATCCAGAAAGCCTTTGGTGGCGACACGAGAGCCCAGGCGATCAGTTTCAGGCTCGCAAACACGACGCTGCGACGGCGCCGGCGTTCTTCGCGTTCCTGGCGGATCTTGCCCAGATCGCCAAGGATCAGAGCACTGATGTTGGCGTAGTCTTCGGCATCGGGGCTGAGTGCGACCTTGAGGGTTTTCAACCCGTCATAGTCGCCTCGCTTGAAGCTCACCCGAAGCGTCGACGCCGGGGCATCCGCACGCTGCCGGGGCAGACTGATGAAGGCCTCGGCGCCGCTGCGCAACAATGATTGCTGATCAGTCGACCGGAGCCGAAGCTTTGCGGCCGAGGTGGACAATTCCGACAGGACGACAGGAATCCTGTCCGTGCCGACCACCAGGTCACAGAGGACTTCGGTCTTGGTTCTTTGCGCGCCTTCCTCGGACTTGCGCTCGACCACCACGCCGAGCGCCGCACCGGCGATGATGAGGTTCAACAGGTTCCACGCGCCCACCACAAGAAGCAGACCGGCAATTTCCGGCTCTGTCTGGTAGCGATAGCCGGCAATGCCCAGGGACAGGATCAGGACCACGAAGATGGCAAGATAGGGTGTCGCGAGTTCCGACAGCCGTTCCTCGTTGACCGCGTCGCCCTTTGCGGTGACGTTGAAGGTCGGCCGGGTCGGCGCGAGCAGAACGCTCACGATTGCCCGCAACAGATATATCGTCTGGATATATTCGTAGAGTTCGGACACCCAGGGCCAGCGGACCGTGCCATAGAGATAGGTCCGGATCATCTCGCCGACGACCAGATAGGTCATGGTGTAGGCGAAGAACTCGCCGATCGACGCGATGTAGATCTTCATGTCGAAGATGATGAACAGGATCGGCGCGGCCAGGAACACCAGCCGGATAAAGGGGAACATCCAGAACAGGTTGCTCGACAGATAGCAAAGCCGCTGGGCAAAGTTGAGCCCGGGCCGCGTCAGCGGGTTCTTGAGCAGGAGGATCTGGATCATGCCCTGGCACCAACGCGACCGCTGACCGATGAAACTGCTCAGCGTTTCGGGCTGCAGGCCGTAGATCATCGGCTTGTCGACATAGATGCTGTTCCAGCCCCGGCCGTGCAGTTCCAGCGCGGTTTCGCAATCCTCGGTGATGGTCACGCCGGCAAAGCCGCCGACCTGCTCGAGCGCGTTGCGGCGCAGAACCGCGGCAGAGCCGCAGAAGAAGGACGCGTTCCACCGATCAAGCCCCTTCTGGATCCGGGCGTAGAACATCTCGTTTTCGGAAGGCATGGCCGAGAAGGTATCGAGGTTGCGTTCGATCGGATCGGCATTGGCGAAGAAATGCGGGGTCTGAACCAGAAACAGTTTCGGATCCTCGTGGAAGTACCCGATCGTTTCGGCGAGAAAACATTTCTCCGGAGCATGGTCGGCGTCGAAAACGACAATCAGCTCTCCGCTGGAGACCGAAAGCCCGCCGTTGAGGTTGCCTGCCTTTGCATCAATATTGGCTGCGCGGGCATGATAGATGACACCGAGATCGTCGCACAGCTTGCTCAGTTTCCTGCCGCGGGCGATAGCCGCCGCAGCGGTTTCCGGATCTGAGGAGGTTCTCTTTTCCTCGGTCCCGCCATCGTCGAGCAGATATACCTGCAGCTTGTCCTCGGGATACTCCATGGCCTTGGCGGCGGACAATGTCAGCGCCAGGATATCGACGTCCTCATTGTAGGACGGAACGAATACATCGACCGTCGGCAGATCATTTTCAGCCGGCAAAGGCGCGGTCTTGCGATTGATCGGATCGGAAAAGACGAACAGGCTCAGGCCGAGCATGATGATGCAATACATTTCCGCTGCATAAAGGATGAGCGCCGGCACGATCGAATACAGATCGTCGAATGGCGGCAGCGTGTTGGTGGTGCGCCAATAGGCGTAGCGCAACACGATGATGGAAGCGAAGGCGAGGAAGATATGTCTCCATCCTCCGTCAAGCCGTGCCACGGAGATCAAGGCCAGCATGGTTATGACGGACAGGGCGATGATAAGCTGTCCAACGGTCCCTGTCGGCTGTACGATCAGAAAGACACCGATCAGCGCGAATAATAGCCACAGGGTGCGAATTACGAGTCTGTACATGATGCCATCCCTACTGAACTGTTATAGTCATTCACGTCCAGTGCCGGCTGCTTGCAGCGGGCACAGCTTTTCTCCGTGACGGCAACCGCGTTGCCGTCATTGTTGCATTTCGACTTTTTGTTTTATGGTTGGCTTGCGCCCTGGCCGCCTGCAGCAAGCCCGGCTGCTGCCTGGGCTATCCGGCAACCTGCCGTTGCTTTGAGCGGACCGGCCCCATTGGCCTGATTTACCGCTTCGGTTTGACCTGGTTCAATCTCATCGCTTCACCCCATACCCCGTCGCCGATCTGAAACCCGGAACCCGGGCCGACGGCATTTACACAAAAACACAGCTTTAAATCATGCCGACATTGCGCACAGTCTTCCCTCAGTAAAACGTCAAGCTCTACATGGCTGCATGAAGACCCGACACTGTCATCTAAGGTGTTGATCAAATCAAATCGAACGAGGACAACCGAATCAAGAGGAAAATGAATTGTTAAGGAAAAAACAACAAAAAAAACAAAACATTGTACCATTTGGTATCCGCGCGGATCTACCATTTGGTATAACGAAAAATGAATGGTGCTTAATTGGGCTTTTTGGGTGAATTATAAACATGCAAATGCGAAATTATTAGCCAGCCAGCCGCCCTGTATTTTAGTAAAAATGCAGCATCTTGTTGACAATTTATGTGCAGATGGTCAGAACGGCACACTTCCATTGCCTCACCGACCCACCGGTCGGCACCGGGTCGCGCAGCAACCCGGGGTCAAATCGGCCGGACACGCGCCTGACTGCCCGGGATATGGTTTCTATTCGCCGTATTCGGCTTCGATCTTCTTCATGAGTGCAACCAGGGATATTTGGCTGCCCGTCCCGGTCTTGCGGTATATCGACTTGAGCTGCTGACGTGCCGTACTGGGAGCAATGTCGTTGCGGTCCGCGATCATGGTCGGTGACAACCCGGCTTCAATTCCCAGAGCGATGCGGATTTCGGATGGAGACAGATTGTATTCCTGCGCCAGCGTCCGCGGCACCGCCGACTCGTCAATGCTGCATTTGCGCACAACAACCGCGCCGAAGGGTGCGGAAAAGAAATGCCGGCATGACAGCGGAAAGCGGACAACATCGGTGGCAACCAGATCGCCCTTTCCCGTCTTCGACAGGATCGCCAGGGGAGAAAGAGTGTCATCGCTCATCATCGCCCCGACCCGGCGGATCAGACGCATCCTGTCCCTTTCCAGGGGAAGAGCGAATGTGTCCTCGTCCAGCAAGCCGAGATCCTCGATGAAGCCGGCATCATCCTGATCGAGGATTTGGCAACTGCCGTCCAGCGTAACCGGCAGCATGATCGCGTTGTTGGCACGGACAAGTGTTCTCCAGACGGCAATTTGATCGTCATGAGCCTTGACCGCCCTGTCGGCCCCATCCTGGATCGCCAGCCTCATCGCCTGCAGCAGGGCTTCATTTTCCCTGATGCTGTCCATGCGTTCGGGGAGCAATCGCACCAGAAGACACCACTCTTCCTCCTGGAAGCGAAACCGAACCATAAGCTGGTGCGTAAAATCATGCGCACCGAACAGGCTTTCGACGGCTGTGTCCGAGCTGCCTGAGTGGGACCTTGCGACGAGACGAAACGATATCTCGGGATCGGGGTCGCGCGTGGTGTAGTGAATTTCGTCGGCGAGATGCTTTCTCGGGTCCTCCAGAGAGAGCCAGTCGTCGCGAAAGCCCTCAAGATTTGTCGAACAGACCAGTCGTTGGGAGGTTTTCATATGACCGGCGGGCAGGAAGATGGAACCGTTGCCGCCAAGCAGGTCGCTGGCCGCCTCGCAGACGCCAGTCCATGACGTCGCGTCCCCGGCGGCCGCAGCAAGGGCATCAGAAAGATCCCCGATATCAATCATTGCAAGTCCCTATCAACTCGTCCTCAAATAGATCGAATATTCGTGTGGCAGGAGAACAATAAATTGGCGCTCACCTGCTTTGCTAAAAGTCCCCATCTGTTACTTACCGTGACCAGGCACCAGTCTTTCCCTGGACTGCTTAGCATTTCCGGCGGCATCAGGCCAATCAGGCTCCTGTGCTGCCTGATCGAAGCAATCCTCATGCCACATCGCCATCGGATTGCGGGCCTGTTCAGTGAATGAACCCGCTATCGTGCAATCACAAAACAATGCACCATGCGACTGCGCTACCCGTCCCCTGCAGCATCCTCGGTACAGTATCGTTCAAACTCTATGACAGCATCGCGACAGTTTCGTCCTGCCCCGTTTGCTCCGGCCAAACATATCGTCTTGCAGTAACCATCTATTGGCGCGGTGAACGTGCACAAGCACTCCATAGCCCTCGCGCCGTCACCTGGCTGGCAGGAAGGCTATATCCGGCAACCAGACGCCGCTGCCGCCGGGTGGTGACCGCACGTCGCCAAACTTTGGCTTTGTTCGGGACGAAGCGCGCCGGGCAATCAATCCGGCAAGGGCACGTAATCGATTTCCAAAAAATCCTCGACCTCGGGGATCCAGCGATCGCGGACGAAGGCAACATGCTCGGGATGGTCGTTATAGGCCTGGTATTCGGCCTGCCCGTCAAACTCCATCGAAAATCCGTAGCCGAAATCGTTCTTGGCGGAGACCTGCTGAAGGGCTTCGAAGTTCCGCACGCCGGCAATTGCGCCGAGGATGCGCCGGCCATCGGCGAGGAACAGGCGTTCGAGCTCCGATCCTGCCGGGTGCTTGAGCCGGAATGCCACTGTGTGCCTGATCATGATGGTTCCCCCTCGGAATGGAGCGGCAAATGCCCCGGTCCGGTAACTGCGTGACGTTGCGTCCCTCGTGCCCCTTTCGGTGCGCAGGGCATTAGGACGTTGCCGCCCGGCAGCGATCAATGCACCTCGCGGCGCGTTCGGCAACAGCGCCGGGGCGCCAGGCGCCAATTTGCGCCGGTTTTCACCATGCCGGGCGTAATTTCTGCGGCGGGATATATGCGGAATCGGCGAGCGGTGCGATCCGCCGCAGCGCGCCCCGTTGCGACAGGGGCTCGACCTCGTGTCACCGTTTACCGGAGCCACAATCAATAGATATCTAAGCATCACCCTCAATCCAATAAAGAATCAACAGGTTTCGCAACTAAGCTTCCCATTAAAGGATTCCGAATTTTGTTTGTTCATAACATATAAATTAATTCAAATTTTGTCCTCTTGATTTTTCGACGATTACTTGGCAGGTTGGGGACACAAATAATAAGATCCATGGGGTTTCATACCAGCTGAACATTTATTGTAGGATTTTGAAGTTCGCCCGCTGAACACATGTGTGAACAACCCCCTTTGAGTGACGCTTTCAACACGCATTGAGGGAGACTTCGCATGGCCGATACCTATAATGGCATTCTCATCCGAGCCAATGGTTCCGACACAGGCTCGATACCGCGCGGCGGACCGTTCAGCGGTTGTCCGGACATCATCCCTTGGGGCCAGACATCGGTTCAGGACCCGCAAAGCACCTTCGGATCCGCTTCGGGCAGCGCCACCAGCTACAACAAGGACCCCGGTCAGAATATTCAGGCCAACAGTGTCAACTATATCTATGTGCGCGGCAAGAACACCGGCACCGCCGCGGTCGACGGCGCCCAGACCTATCTGTGGTATTCGCCGTCAAACCTGATCCTGTGGCCGCAGCAGTGGATGACCAATCAATACATGATCACCCCCGACAAGGCATCGGTCGGAACCAACTATGTCCCGATGAGCGCTGCGACCGGCGCGATCTGCGTCACCCCCGACCCCTTCATCTGGCTCAATCCGCAGCCGCCCGCTTCGGGTACGCATTATTGCCTGATCACCATGACCGGCACGAACTCGGAGATCGTCACCATGCGCGACAGCGCAATGTCGATTGTCAGCTCCGACGGGCTGGGGGCCTGGATTGCCGCCAATGGCGGCACCGGCTGGCGCAACGTCGCAACCGTCACCACCGGTTCCCCCGATTTCTCGACCATGACCAACTACACAAATGCCGGCCCGGTCACGAAGGTGCATTTCACCCTGCTTTGCACCAACCTGCCCGCCGGCTCCGAAGTCGCCTTCAGCTGCGCCGCGCCCAATGATGGTGGCGCCGGGTTCGACCCCATCGCCCTGCCCTGGACCAAGGTCCCGCCGCCTGCAGGCGGCAAGGACGGCGATACGGTCGCGTCCTTTTCCGCGGGCATGCAGACTCAGGTGATCGCCAATTACACCTCCGGTTTCTACTACCAGTACAGGTCCAACGGCTACAAGACGCCGCCGGGCTTCAACATCACCATGCAGGCCCTGGTCGTCTCCAACGGCAAGGATGCGCTGGCCGCCCATCCTTTGACCCTCGCCAGCTACGTTCCCGAAAGCACGATGATTTTCCGCCCGCGTGAAAACAGGCTGTCCCAGGGACTGAAATTCTACGCCGATGTTGACGGGGGCGACCCATTCGATCCGCCCGACAACGGCAATGTCACAGCGGCGATCATCGGCAGCCACACCACCCAATTGCCTGATCACGACTGACGGCGCGCAGATGCCCCGGTCTCCATCAATTTCACGTCGAAAGGGACAACCCAAATGACAGGCAAAGCTGGCTTACCAAACCTTACGATGCCGGGCGCGATAGACGCCGACGCCCTGGCCGGCAGCGATGCTCCCGACACCTATACGGCCAAGACCAAATTCGTGGGAGCCGACACGGTCGCGACAATGCAATTCAGTCTGCTCTGCGGCGATCTGCCTGCAGGCTCCGAGGTCGCCTTTCAGTTCACCGAACCCAACACGGGCGGGTCGGGGTTCGTGAACCCCATCGTTTTGCCCTGGACCAAATTGCCGCCACCTGCGGGCGGAAAGAACGGCGACATGGTCCCTCAGTTTACTGCCGGGCTGACGACCAGGGTGAACGCGAACTACGATTCGGAAGTCATCTACCAGTATCGGTCCAACGGTTATCCGGCCCTTCCCGGGATGAGTATCACCATGCAGGCGGTTTTTGTTGCATCGGGAGAATCATAGCCGCCCGCGCTGAACCATCGGGCGCGCCACCGGCCCGGACTCCATCAAATTCATGTCGAAAGGGATACCCCAAATGACACCGTATCTAGGCATTTTCCTTCGTGATCAGCTGGATCAGATCAACACCCTGCCCCGCAGCGAGGTTGACGACACCAGTTCGCCCGACATCATCAATTCGGGCCTGACCGAAGCCAAGAACCCGCAAGTCGCCTTCGGCCAGAGCTACACCAAATATGTTGGCGAGGATCTCAACTACGGCAAGACCAACCACATCTACGTGCGCGGAAAGAACTATGCCAGCCGCCAGGTGGTGGGCAGCGCCACCTTGTACTGGGCCTACAAGACCAAGCTTTCGGATCCGTCCAGCTGGCAGCAGCTGGTCACCGACAGCGGCGCCAATTCGTCACCGCTGGCGGCGGACGAGGACGGCGTCGCCGTGACCGGCACCCCGTTTGTCTGGGCGCCGATCACGCCATCGTCCGGCAATCCCTATATCCTGATCGCCGTGGTGTCTGACCCGAACAATCCCGATCCGGTGGCCGACTACATGCAGTCGATCCATCCGCAGCCATTTGACCAGTGGCAATCCGAGCAGGGCGGTGTTGCCGCGCTGCAGATGGCGGTGCCGACTCCGCCCGAGACCAAGCCGACCTACAGCTTTACCGGCCTGATGGTTCTCGACAACGGCGCCGAGCAGAAGCTCAACTTCACGCTGATGATCAATGACGGGGTTGTGGGCGACCACATTTCCTGTTCGTTCGACCAGAACGATGCCAGCGGCAACCCGATGGGTATCGGCAGCACGCAGATCACCCAGTCCGATATGGAAGTCGGGTTCCAGGCGACGGTGGATACCGGGTTCACGGCCCATGCGACCTTCGAATATTCGGCCGCAGACACCACCGCCCCGCCGCATCCGACCCTGACCTTGCAGGTCGGCAAGATTGTCAGTTCCGGCGGCGGCGGCGATGATCCGTTCGGCCCCGGCGGCGGCAATGACAAGCTGGTGGTCGTCGCGCAATATGTCATGACCACCCAGACCCCAAGCTGATCCGGACCGCGCCCAGGGCACCTGCCCTGGGCGCGGTTGTTTTTTGGTCCGCCGCCCGGCCGGGAGATGACATGCTACTGACCAGTGATCACTACACCGCAGCCCGCGGCTTTCTGACGGGACCGAACATCACCGCCGTCGGACAGAAGACGCTGAACGCCTCGGTCATGCTCAGAGGCGCCGCCGGACAGGCGACATTTACCGGCTCGGCCGCGATTCTGGGCACAGGAATCGAGGTCCGTTACAGCGGCGGCAAATGGACGCCGACCACGACCCAGTTCACCGTGATCATGACCAGCAAACATTCGCTCTATGTCCAAGGCAATGGCGGCACGATTCCCGTCGCGGACGGCGCCGCCAAATGGGAGCAGGACCTGGTGGCCGGTTTCAAGGCCATCAATATCTTTTATTCCAATAGCGGCACGAATGCCTTTGGCAGCAACCTGACCCAGTCCGCCGCGATCGACCATGTGGTGCCGATCTTCGAGGAAAATATCGGTGTCGCCACCAAGATGATCCAGATCCCGGACAGCGCCAGCTCCGATGGCACGGCGTTTCAACTGGTCAATCTGACCGGCACGACCACCGCCGACGGCAGCGGCATCGTCAAGGGAACCGGCGGAATATCGCCCAGCGACGAGGCTACTGCCTGGACCTATGACGTGATGATCCTGCTGTCCAAGGATCCCACGCTTTACACCTTTGCCAGCACCGCCGGCAATTGCGATTACCAGGCAGGCGCCACCCGGGACCAGCTGACGAAGCTTCTCACTGCGCAATATTCCGCACGCACCCGCTGGCAGGGTCTGGTGCCGGCGCTCAATCGCGAACACATGCAGATCACCCAGACCGGGTTCGGCAAGGTGACCGAGCAGCTGCTTCCCAAGAGTGCCACAAGCGGTGACAAAATCACCCTGCCCACAGGAGAAAAGGCCGGCGCCCAATATGAAAGACTGCAATACAAGCTGAGTGTCCCCACCGGCCAGATGGAGGTGGACACCTATTATTCCGAGGTGCCCGGCGGCTCGGGCAACCTGATCCTGCCGAACACACATGGTTTCATCCTCGAGTGTGACGGCGGCAACAACTCCACCAATTCGGGCGACAGCGGCGGCGGCGTGTTCGTCTTTCCCAAAGCGCCAACCGCGCCTTCGACCCGTGCCTGTCTGATCGGTGTCACCACCGGCTCGGCAGTGTCCACAAAGCGATCCGAAGCCGCCGGCATGTGGGATTTCGACAACAATGTCGTCACCTCGCTGGGCCTGTATTACGACAAACTCTTTGATCTGAGGTTCCAGAATGTCTGAGCCAGCCAGGGCAGCGGGGAGCACCCGATGAGCGACACGATCACCATCACCCAGGAGGAAATCGGCGCCGAGGCCTTCACCATCGCGCAGCTGATCGGTCTGCTCGACGCTTCCGGAGCGCTGCAGATCGAGTGGTTCGAAAACCCCGCCGCAGCGCTCGAGGCCGCACCTGGGCGGGTCGAGGCACTGGTCGAAACGCTGCATTACGTTCTCGGGCCGAAGGCCGATGTCAACGAACCGGTGTTTGCCGGCGCGGAGTGGTATGCCATCCCCAACCCCTCCTCCAGCGGCGGCGAAACCGGCTTTTACGCGGTACTTCCGCCCGCGCAACCGCAGGACGGCAACCTGGGCGCAGGCTACGAGCACCAGTTCGCCATCGGCAATCTGACGATCAATTTCTATGCCTATATCCCGCTGTTCGAGCTGATCAACGGCGGCACGCCGAAATTCACCCTTTTCGGCGACAATGCCAAATCGGCCAAGGTCGGCATCGACATCAGTTCGTCCGCCCCGCTTCAGGCCGACGGCGATGTGCCGTTTACCAATTTCGTCGTCGAGGGGGATTTCTGCCTGGGCGGCGGCAACGACCTGTTCTCGCTGAAGATCGAATTCTCCGACGACCAGACCGTGCTGAACACGTATCACACTGTCACCGATTTCGTGAACGCGGCCACCACCGGCGACCGCATCGGCGAAATGCTGGTGCAGGGCGCGGCCTATTGGCTGTCGAAATATATCGGATCATCGCCGCGCACCATTGGCGATGTGATGGTGGCCGCCAACATGATGGGCCTGTCGACCAGCGACACCGGGCAGAAATATTACCACTACGATCCCGATGCGCTCAAACTGATCAGCACCAATCCGCTGCAGGCCGCCGAAAACATCACCTTTGCCCTGCTGGGCGCGTTGGCGGATGATGAAAAGCCGCTGGTGCCGCTGAAGGGAGGCGGCATCTGGGCGGCCTATCTCGCTCCCGACGGGGCGACGGATCCGACCACCGAAGGCGATTACGGCCTGCGGCTGATGATTCCCGACATCGCCATTGCGCTGGGCAGCGGCCCGACGTCGCCGACACTGCATCTGCGCATGGGGACCTGGTTTACCGGCGAGGGCAGCGATGCCGACGGCTGGGTCAACAAGATCATCGGCGGCGCAAGCCCGCTCAAGCCGGGCATGTCGGTGTTTGCGCTGCATTATGACGGCACCAATGCCAGTTTCGCCCCCAGTTTCGAACTGGTCTCGCTCGGCTTCGATCTGACAGGTGCGGCCAATGCGCCGTTGTTCGAGACCAAGGGCGTGTCGCTGGGTGCGGCGGAAATGCGGATGTATCTCAACCAGCCCGCCGACTGGCAGTTCGGTTTCGGCGCGCGCGTCGACGACGTGGCCATTCCGCTGGGCACGAATTTCGGCAGCGTCTCGCAGGTGGACGGCAATGATGTGGCGTCCAACCTGCTGGCCTCGGGGTCCACCGACGAGGGCCAGCCCGGCGGCGATGCGGCCACTGGCAAGACCGACGCGATCAATCCCAATTTCTCGCTCGAAGGCGCCTATGTCAGCGGTGCGGTGGCCGATGAAAGCTGGTTCGTCGAATTGCTGCCACCGGACGGCCAGTCGGGCGACATCGTGTGGTTCCCGGTCAACAAGCAGCTCGGACCGCTCGATTGCGAGAAGATCGGGCTGGGCTGGAACCAGAAGGACGTCATGCTCGACGTGGTGTTCGACGGCGGCGTGGCGCTGGCCGGGCTGGCCGTGGTGCTCGACGAATTGTCGGTCGGCATTCCGCTGGCCCATCCCACCACGCTGTCCGATTATGCGCTCGACCTCAAGGGACTGCTCGTCTCCTATGAGGGCGGCGGTGTTGAAATCGCCGGCGGCCTGCTCAAATCGGGCAGCGGCGACACGCTGGAGTATGATGGCGAGGCGGTGCTCAAATTCGGCAAGTTCGGCCTTGGCGCACTGGGCAGCTACGCCACCCTGCCCGGCGGCGGCACCAGCCTGTTCATCTTCGCCTTCCTTGACGCCCCGCTGGGCGGGCTGCCTTCCTTCTTTGTCACCGGGCTTGCCGCCGGATTTGGCTATAACCGGCAATTGATCCCGCCGCCGATGGACCAGGTGCAGGATTTTCCGCTGGTCAAGGCGATGTCCGACCCGGCAGCGCTTGGCATCAAGCCGGGCCAGACGCCCGATCTCGATACGGTGCTGGGCACCATCAAGACGTCGGTTCCCCCCTCGCGCGGCAGCTACTGGCTGGCCGCCGGGGTGAACTTCACCACCTACGAGATCCTCAAGTCGAGCGCGCTGGTGGCGGTGGAATTCGGCAACGAGTTCGAGATCCTCATTCTCGGCCTGTCGACCGCCAAGCTGCCGCAGATCGGCCCCACCTATGCCGAGGTCCAGCTGGCGCTCGAGGTCCTGTTTGCGCCCAGCGAAGGGATCTTCAAGGCCTCGGCGATGCTGACGCCCGCCAGCTTCGTCATCGACCCGGCCTGCAAGCTCACCGGCGGCTTTGCCTTTTTCGCCTGGTTCCACCCTTCCGACCATGCGGGCGATTTCGTCGTCACCGTCGGCGGCTATCATCCCGCCTTCGACAAGCCGGACTGGTATCCCGACGTGCCGCGCGTCGGCTTCAACTGGAATGTCTCGGACGTGCTGTCGATCAGCGGCGGCGCCTATTTTGCCCTGACCCCGTCCTGCGTGATGGCCGGCGGCGACCTGCAGGTGCTGTTCCACACCGGCCCGATCAAGGCCTGGTTCACGGCCTATGCGGATATGCTGATCTCGTGGAAGCCGTTCTATTTCCAGGCCTCGATCGGCGTGTCAATCGGCTGTTCGGTGACGGTGCACCTGCTGTTCATCCACGGCACCATCAAGGTCGAGGTCGGCGCCGACCTGTCGCTGTGGGGACCGCCCACCGGCGGCAAGGTTCGCGTTCATTTGTGGGTGTGCTCCTTCACCATCGGCTTCGGCGACGATCACGGCGCCGTCAAGACGGTCACCGACTGGCAGGGTTTCCAGCAGATGCTGCCCGGCGGCGACAGCACCTCCAGCGCCCCTGCTCCGGTGCAGTCGAACATGCATGCCGCACTCGACGCGGCACCGGCCAGCGGCGCGGTGGTTTGCCAGATCTTCTCCAATTCCGGCATCATCTCGACCATCGAGGAGGCCGACAAGACCAAGACCTGGGTGGTAAATCCGTCGGAATTTGCCTTCTCGGTCTCCACCACCATCCCGGCAACGGCGGTGAAGGTGAATGACGGCACTGTCGAGCTTGATGTGGCGAACGACTATTTCGTTGCGGCGCGTCCGATGGGGGTCGACAATCTCGACACCGGGCTGACCATCACCATCACCGGCGATCATGACGCCGACTGGGAAGGCGTGATCGACAAGCAGGATGTTCCGGAGGCGATCTGGGGCAGACCGCTGGCGCCTGGCGCCACCCCCACCGCCAGCGCAACGCTGTTGCCCGGACGCGTGGTCGGGCTCAACGACATCGTCCCCGAACCGCATGTGCCCGAAGGCCCGCCCACCATCGAGATCGCCACTGCCTTCACCGATGTGCCGGTGGTGCCGGTGCCCTACCCGACGCTGCCGCTCAGCCAGACGCCGCAGACCCGGGGCGCGGTCCCTGCTCCGGGCAATGCCTTTGCCAGCCTGGCGCAGATCAACAGCGATCCGGCGGCAGCCGCACGGGCCGATTTCTTCGCAGCCTTTGACCAGCTCGGCGTTTTTGCCGGCAGCAATGGCGACATGTCCGAAATGGCAGCTGATCCGTACCAGGCCTATCGCGACGAACCCATGCTCGGCAGCCCGCTGGCCGCCTGACCGGAGAAAGAGACAGCGCCATGACAAGCCCCAAAGTCACAGCCGGAACGCTCGAACCCGGGCAAATCCAGTTCTATGACAATCTGGTTCCGCGCCTGCATGACGGCTCTTTCACGATCACCGTGTCGCAGACAGTGACCGGCGCCACCAATGACACCTACAGCGCCAACCAGAAATTCGACGTCAACGGACCGCGCTTCAGCATCGACGGCAATCTGGTGCAGGCCCAGTTTCCGCCATCCACCCATACCGGCCGTTTCGAGGAGCAACTGCCCCATATCGTGCTGAAGAAGCCCGCCCTGCCCTGGGAACGCTTCCTCAATCCCGACGATCCCAACGCGCCCTGGATGGGGGTCATCCTGCTCAGCGCCGGCACCGGCGCGGCGGCCACGGCGAGCCTGTCGGGCGGCGGCGTTTCCGCGGTGACGCTGACCAGTCCCGGCGCCGGCTACGAGATCGCTCCCAATATCAGCTTTCAGGGCGGCGGCGGAACGGGCGCGCGCGCCATGGCCACCGTCGACAGCAGCGGTGCGGTTGTCGGCATCACCGTCACCGCGCCCGGAAGCGGCTACACCTCAGAACCCACCGTCAAGATCGGCACCACCACCAATGCGGTGACGGCCACCGTCGGCGATCTGCTTGATCCCGGCAATGATTCTTCCGGCACGCCGATCGCACATACCGGGCTGGAGCTGAATCCCGATTTCGACAAGACCACCGATTTGTGCCAGATCATCGACATTCCGACCTCGGTCTTTTCCATGGTGACGCCGGTCTATGATCCCGCCAACGGCACCGACGAATTGCAGTTTTCCGCCCATGTCCGCCAGGTCGATACCGGCGACAAGTCCCCGCAGGGCATGAAACCGGCCAATGGCTGGTTTTCTGTGCTGATCGCAAAACGTTTTCCGCAGGCGCCGGGACGCGTGCCCAACCGGCTGATTGCGCATCTGGTGAGCTTCGAGGGCTTTGCCGACAAGATGACCGGTTCGCCCGACTGGGGCGGCGCACAGATGGTGCGGCTGAATTCGCTGGTGAGCTGGACCTTTACCTGCCTGCCGGCCATCGGCGAAACCTTTGCCGAATTGATGCGCGACCTGATGACCACCGAGGACAATACCGAGTACCTGCTGCGCCCGCGCTACAGGCAGCCCGGCGCGACACTCGACGGCACCGCCGCGAAAGCGCAGGAAACGCTGGAGCTGGGCTATCTGCCGATGCCCTACCAGACCCGGCAGGGAGAACACAGCTTCGCCTTCTACCGGGGACCGCTGAGCCCGGTGGTGCCTCCGGTGTTCGACGACACCCCGCCGCTGAACTCGCCTTCGGCCTCGGTGATCTACAATCCCGACTGGGGCCTTTTCGACCAGTCCTATGCCGTCGCATTCCAGACCGGGCGCCTGATGGCGCTGTCCAACCGCACCTTCGGCTCCAACCTGCTGCAATGGCGCCGCGAGGGCCACCAGATGACCAATATCCTGGTCAACCGGCTGACGCCGTCCGCCGTGAACGCGCTGATGCAGGACAGGAGCGGTGTGGCGGTCAAGGCCCGCGCCGTGCTGGAAGCCGATGTCGTCAGCGACGGGCTGATGGCTTGGCTGGTGGGCGACCTTGCCAGCAAGGTTGCCCCCAGACTGGCAGCTTCCAGCCCGCCGCCCGATGACCTCTGGGCCGGCTTCACCGCCGACAAGGTTTCCGATCCGGATGACGTGATCGCCGAATTGCAGGGATCGCTGACAAATCCCGACATGCAGCATCTGCTGCAGGATCTCGGCGGCTGGGACCGCAACAGCCGCAGCTTCACCGACACCCGTTTCCAGAACATCTGTGAATGGCTTGCCGAACTGGCGCTGCTGGAAAACATGCCGTTCAACAACCTCGTGCCCACCGCATCAATGCTGCCGGCCGGATCGATCCGCTTTTTCTACATCGACCGCAACATCATCCATGCGCTGATTGACGGCGCCATGTCGGTCGCCGGCCAGAGCTCGCGCGACACGCTTTATTTCTCGATCATGCGCGACGTGATCCGCGACGCGGTCTATTCGATCCTGCACCAGGTGCGGCAAAAGGTGATGGGCAAGATGGTGACGCCGCCCAGCCGGCTTGACCAGCCGATCTCGGGCTTCCTGTTGCGCTCGGCAGCCGTTTCGGGCTGGCCGGGGCTCGAGGTCAAGGGATTTCGCACGGTCGACACGAGCGGCGACATGCCGGAGGGCAAGGGCCAGATCCCGCTGCTGCGAATGGCGCATCTGAACAAGGACATCCTGCTGGTTCTTTTCCCCGAGATCCCCGCCTGGGTGCAGATCGCCGAGCCCAAGGAGGGACTGGCCTTCGGCATCGAGGATGGCGCCGGGGCGAACAAGGCGCCGGTCTGGGTGCGGCACCTGATCGGCAACAATGTCGGCGGGCAGTTTGGCACCGACCCTGCCACGGATGCGGTGGACGCCAGCCCGGCGATCAATGCGAGCAATGGAACGATCGACCTGCTGCAGATGCGCAGCCTGCTCGCCGCCAATCCCGGCCTGGCCGGAGAATTGCCGCTGAAAACCTATTCCAAGGGCACGCTGAGCCCGGGTGATTTCGCATTGCAGATGGTCAAGTTGCCCGAACGCATGATTTTTCAGGCCCAAAGCTGAGGATGGACAATGGCTCTTCCCGACATCTCTGAAAGCCTTCTGGTGCCGATGAACATTCAGGCGGCGGTGGTCAATGATCCGGTCCTGGCCGGCGTCGCCTTCACCGACGGCGCCTATAATTACAACAATCTCACCGACTATCTGAGCCCGGCGCCGACACCGTTCAACGACACCGGCAGCCCGCCGGCCAAGGGCGTGCACCTGCACTGGGAACTTCCCGCCGCCTTTCGCCACGGCACGCAGGCCGATGATAAATCCCAGCCGGAATATCCGCTGGTGCCCAATCGCTGGCTGGTGTTGCGCTACTGGCCCGGGCACAGCACCGCGAGACGGCAGGTCAAGGCCTGGGTGCTGCTCAGCGATCATCTCGGCGACGACGGCAGCAATTCCTATGTCCAGCCATCGGGCGCCCAGCAGGGCCAGCCCACCCGGCTGGGCAAGGTTGTCTCGCTGGGCGATTTCCACGAACCCGACAACGCGCTATTCCTGCAGGCCATTGCACCGGGCAACACCGAATTCTCGGCCTACCGCCCAAATGTCGAAAACGTCTTTTCGTTGACCGATGACGCCACCGACAATGACGGCAACCCGCTGCTGACCGGCCCCAACCAGACCGTGATGTTGAGCTACCTCGTGGTCGGATGGTTTTCCGATCCAACCCACGACCCGCTGCATGGGCTCACCAGTGCGGCCGACTGGGCAGCTCAGATGAGTGCGATGGAGTGGATCACCACCCCGTTTCCCTTTGCCACCGCAGGCGCATCACCGCCACAAAAGGCCTTTGCGCTCAAGGGCTATGGCGATGTGTCGGGGCAGTTTCCAAAAGGCCAGTCGCTGACGGTGACAGGGTCTTCCGACAATGACGGCAGCTATGTGATCGCCGATGATCCGGTCTACGACCCGAGCTATGACCACCTGACGATCCCGGTGGACAAGGCGATGGCGTCCGCCACCGCCGATGGCTATATCCTGCCGCCCGGCCCGGCCATTGTCTGGCCCACCACAACACTCACCCATGGCCTGATCTACAATCTGGCCTGGCAGAACGACACCATGCCCGAGCGGCCCAATTCCTCGCCGCAGGAGATCGCCCGGAACGTCAAGCTGGCGGTGGGCAACAGTTCGACCGACGCTCTTGCTGCGATGATCGTGGCCGAAGCCATATCGGAGGAAGGCGCCACCCCGGCGCAGGCTGCCGCCAAGGCCCGTGCGCTGGAGGCCTTCCAGACCAACATGCTGGCAACCTTGAACAGTCCCGACGGAGATGCGCAACTCAACATCAAGCTGCGCGACCAGTGGTTTGCCCAGGAGGATGGCGGCGTGTTCTGGTCGCTGACCGCCAATTCCGCGGTCAATCCCCAGGCCACGGCCAATGCCGCACAGCAAACCTGGCTCGCCGATCTGAATTATTTCCAGCAGGGTCATGACCGCGAAACCCGCATCCTGATCACCATGCAGGAACGGCTCTATATGGACTGGTGGCGCGTACAGCGCATCAACAGCGGCTATGTGCCGCCCAATCTCAGCCAGATCTGGTCGCGCATTGAGCCGACAATCACCCAGGCCCTGCCCGAGGAGGCGGCCGAGGTGCAGGCGCAGCAGGCCATTGTCGACAGCTGGGCAGCCCGGATTTCCGCACTGCTCGCCGCACCCCCGAGCTATGTCCAGGATGGCGTCACCATCGCTATCCAGACCCCGCAAAATCCCGTGCCGGCGAAGGCTCTGGAACTCAAGGCCTCGCGGATGGACCGGTTTTTCAAACCCAACGACCCGGTGCTGCTGATCAGCGGACTTGGAGCCAGCCATGCGCAGAACGGCCCGGACCAGAGCGGCCAGACAGTGGCGCGCTGCCGGCTGGGCGCCGATCACATTTCCGCGCTGACGGTGACCACCGCCACGGATCCCGACACCATCACGCTCGACAGCGTCGCGGCTCTGACCACGCCGCCCGGCAGCACCGCGCTGCCCGCCGGGGTGGAAAACGGCGCCACCGTGCTGGGGGCCGAGGCGCTGTTGCTCGATCCCGACAATGGCGACCTGATCGCCACGGTTGCCACGGCCAGCGCCGGCGAGATCACGGCCGCGATCCGCGCGGGCACCGATTACACCGGGCAGGCTCCGGTGGACTGGTCGGCAGTGGCCTGGCTGCAGGCCTGGTCGCCGCTCTATATGGAATGGAAGATCAAATACTATCCCACCGTCACCGCGCCGGTGATCGAGGCCGGCAACGGGCCGCAATGGAGTTTTGACCGCGCCAACTGGAGTTTCAACGGCATCGATTACGTCTGGACCGGTGGCGATGTCACCAATCCGTTCGTGGGCCCGGCCGCAAGCGGCCATGCGATAACGGCCTCCGGTTCGGCCAACAAGACCATCACACTGGGAAATGCCGGCGATCTGAGCTTCCGCTTCGTCGACGGATCGCAGTTCACGGTTTCCGGGTCGGGCGCGCTCAACGGCAATTACACGGTGGCCAGCATTGCCACCAGCGGCAATGATTTCATTATCACGACCAACGAACCGGTGGCGGACAATGGCGGTACCGGCACGGCCACGCCGAAGGTGCTGTCCGGGGCGCAGATCACCTATGGCGGGCGCACTTTCCTCACGCCGCAGGCGACCTATAATTTCCGCAACCGGCTGGAACAGTTCATCCAGACCCAGCATCAGGCCGGCCACCAGACCCCGGCGCTCGACAATGCCGTCCATCTGCTCGATATCATCGGCGGGGCCCGCTATGACATCCAGGCGGCGAGCGCAGCCAACCGCTCCTTCACCATTCTCAGCAGCATCGATCTCGGGCACCTGTTTGCTGCGGGATCCACCTGCAATGTCGCCGAGGCCAAGGCCAATGACGGCAGCTATACCGTCGTGTCGACCAGTTTCGACGAGGACAGCGAGAATTTTGTCGTGGTGGTTGTCGAGCCGGTCACCGACGCCGGCATTGACGGGGTCCTGGTGCCGACGCCGACCGAATGGGACCTGCTGTCGCAATCCGTGTCGGGCCTGACCGATCAGCTGATCATGCGCAGCATCGAACCCAATGCCATGGCCCAGGGGCCGGTGGGCGCGGGAGATGCGGCCGCCAGCAGCTATGACGCGCTGGTGGGGGATGTTTCGCAGGAGGTGCCGGAATTGACCATGGGCGACTCGGTGCTCCCGGCCGGCGGCACGCCCGCACCCTATTTCTTTCCGATCCGTGGCGGGTTCTTTGCGCTGACCGCGCTCGAACTGGTCGATCGCTTCGGCCAGAAGATCAACCTGATGTATGCCAACAACAACGGACAGTTCGCCAATCCCGACAAGCTGTGGGAGACCTTCAGTCCGCTGCGCAGCCGCTGGCTGGCGACGTCACCCGACACCAAGGTCTCGAACCCGCAACGCCTGTTGCGGCTGCCGCCGCGCAGTGCTGCGGGCGAACGGCTCGATTTTGTCCTGGTGTCCGCGCCCGACAAGGCAAACGGACCATCGCCGGATTGTGTCGACATAGATCTGGTCGGAGGCGCGAACCCGGTCTGCGGCTGGGTCCTGCCCAACCACCTCGACCAGGGGCTGCTGATCTACAACGCCAATGGAGACTCGCTTGGCGAGCTGGCGCTCAGTCATCGTGCCGGGGGCGTGCTCGAGGTTGTCTGGTTCCCCACTCCGGAGGCCGCAAATCCGATCATCGACCCGACCGATCCCGACACCGGTATTCCCAACCAGTATATGCGCGCCTTCGTGGCAGGCATCCTGAACCAGCCCGACGCCACCCGCGGCCAGGCCTTTGCCAATTTCCTGACCGCAATCGACTCGACGCTCTGGGCCATCGACCCGCTGGGCGGACGTTCGGACCAGAACCTGTCGGTGCTGGTCGGCCGGCCGCTGGGTCTGGTGCGGGCGCGTCTCAAGCTGATGGTTCATGGCCTGGCGCCTGTCGACGAAAGCACACAATATGTCCTGCCGACCATGCTGCCGATCAGTGCCGGCGACCCGGTCAGCAACACGATTGCCCTGACCAGCACCGACGCCTCGGTGCAATATTACGCCGATCTCGGCATCTTCGCCCGCGGCATCACCCTTAACATCCGCGGCAGCGGCGGCGCCGACGGGGCCTACACCATCGCGGCTGCGAGCTATGCAGGCGACACGATCACGCTGTCCCTGCTCGAGCCGCTGCCTGCCAGCATCACCACCGGCAATGCCGTCATGCGTCCCGCCAGCGGAACGCTGACCACCACGCCCTTCACCCTGCGGCTCGGCCGCGCCGATCTGTTTGATGACGGCCTGATCGGCTATTTCGCCCATGAAGATTACGCAAGGTTCAACAATATCCACATGCCGTCCGGCATCCCCGATGCGGGTTATCTCGATCCGGTCGGCAAAGGCAATTACCTCAGCCTCAGCCCCTTTTCCGAGCGGGGCTGCCCGCCGCCCGCCAGCGATCCGGCACCGGTGCCCGAACCGGGATCGGAATTCGTCACCATGCTGGTCGATCCGCGCGCCAGCGTGCATGCCAGCACCGGAATCCTGCCGACACAGACCCTGACCCTGCCGCCGGTGTTTTACGAAGGTCCGCTGGCGCGGCTGGAGCTGAGCTTCCGCGCCGGGCCGGTGATCGTGGATACCTCCGCGGTGCGGATGCCGCGCCCGTCGGAGCAGTCGGGCACCTGGTCCTGGGTGCAGAAGAACAGCACCGGCAACGGGACCGACGCATGGCAGGAGGACCCGATCACCCCCTCATCCAAACAGGCGCGCCTGCCGCGCATGCCGCAGGAGCTGCGCGATGGCTGGATGAAGCTGACCGACCACGATTTCAACACGGACTGAGACCATGACATGACCACTCCTCCGCTGCTCAACTATGCCTATACCACCACCCCGGTTCCGCTGCAGATCAACGCCACCGGAGCCGGGATCACCGTCGTGGCCTCCAATCCCGGCATCTATTCCAATGACGCCTCGACCAATTATGTCGAAGTCACCTCGATCGTGATCAGTTTCGGCGCGCCGGGAACGGGCGGGTCGGCGCTGACCAGCGATCCGAGCGGCATCACCCATGCCGCGCCCGACGGCTGGAGTGTCGACGTCACCGGATTGCAGTTCACCTTCAAGCCTCCCACCGCCAACAATGGCAACCGGATATTCCCCAGCGACGGACTGGAATTTTCCTTCTCCGGCATCGCGATCAATGGCGCCACCGGCACGGTCGATGCCACGGTCAACGAAACGGCCTCAAGCCCGGGCGGCACGCCCCCCACCTTCTACCCGCCGCAGCCCAGGGAAATGCGCACCCAGATAGACGGGCTGGGCAAGTTTCCCGCCGAGTTCAGCATCCAGTCCTTTTCGGCCAGTCCCGCAGCCGTGGCCCCCGGTGGTGCGACACAACTGGCCTGGGTTGCAACAACCATCGCCAATTCCAGCTTCTCGCTGATCCGCACCTACCAGGGACAGGTCGAAACCATCACCCAGCACGGCAACGGAACCCCGCTTTCGGCGACCGATACCTATCCCAATCCCGGCAAGGGTGACAGCAGCAAGCTGCGGATCAACGGTTCCACCACCTTCACCCTGCAGGTAGTCTTCACCTCGGGCGGAGACGTCATACAGGCCCAGGACCAGTTCACCGTCAATGTTCCTGCGCCGACGATCGACAGTTTCACCGCGACCCCTGCCACCGGGTTGGCGGTGGGAGACGCGGTGACGCTGAGCTGGGCCACCGTGGCTGCGGAATTGGTCACCATCTCGCCGCCGCTGGATGGACTGCACACCGAAACCACGCTGACGGGAAACAAAACGGTGTTTCCGCTGGACTTCACCCGGTACCGGCTCACCGCCTCGGGCCAGGGGCTCAATGTCAGCCAGAGCGTGGTGCTGTTCCCGATGACACCGGGCTGGACCACACAGACAAGCAAGGCGCCCTGGGCGGTCAACCAGGTCCCCATGCTGTTTGCGCTCGACGACATCCTGTATCTGTATCCCGGCCAGCCGGGCAGCACCGACAACCCGGCCTACAGCTCGCCCGACGGCAAGAACTGGCTGCTCGTCAACCCGAACACCGACCTGTCGCACCGCACCGGCGCGGCCCTGGCCAACAGCGGAAGCTCGGTGCTGGTGATGGGCGGCATTCCCGCAGGCGGCAGTGCCGCACAGGACGTATGGGCAACCACGAACGGCGTGACCTGGGACCAGATCACCTCCAGCGCGGCATGGTCGGCGCGCAGCGGTGCCCAGGCGATCTATCGCAGCAGCAAATACTGGCTGATGGGAGGAAAGGACAGCGCCAACCGCAACGATGTCTGGTCTTCCCCCGATGGCAATACCTGGACGCAAGCGACTGCGGCTGCCGCATGGCCCGCCCGCAGCGATTTCTCCCTGGTCGAGATGGGGGGCAAGCTCTATCTGTTCGGCGGCAATGGCGACAGCGGCCTGCTCAACGATCTCTGGACCAGCACCGACGCGATCAGCTGGACCGAAATCTCCATTCCGCCCTTCGGCGATGAATCCCCTGCGGCGCGAAGCAATGCCGTTCTGTACGGGCTGAGCAGCAAGTTGATGCTGTATGGCGGCACCGGTGCAGGCGGGGCTCTCAACGATTGCTGGTTCTGGGACAGCTCCAGCAACTGGGTGCACACCAACGGACCGTCAGTGCCGGCCGGCGCGGCGAATTTCGCGGCAACCCAGTATAATGGCGGCAACTGGCTGATGGGCGGTTCGGTCGGCACCGATTTCGGCAAGGGCGTATGGGTCTATGCCGAATAGATCTCACGGGCCGATCTCCGCCTCTGGTAGAGGCTGCCTGTCGGGTCCGACCCCATGTCATGACCGGTAAGAATGCAGTGATGATATAAACAGTTCGTTAGCTCGACTGTGTGAACACTGGGCCATGTAATCCACGGCTTTGTCAGGACCATTCATACATGCAGCCGAAAAGACATGCGCTTACCCAGTTGGGCAGCCCGGGGGCCACGCGGCGGGTATATCTGCGCCGCGATACCAATTGTCCGGTGATCGTGCATGTCGGCAAGCGCAATGGCGGCGATCGCATCGCCGTGCCCTCGTGGCTGGTCAATATCTGCGAGGACGGCTGCCTGATCACCTCGGACCATATCCCCTACAAGGTTCTCGATGCCTATATCATCATTCCGGGCTTTGCCTCGAAGGTGCATGCAACGGTCAAGAGCCAGGGCAAGTTCACGCTCAACTTCAAATTCTCCACGCTGCTGCCGGCCGACATCGTCGACAAGGTGGCGCGCATCAAGACCATCGTGAAGTCCTGAGCGATTTTCCTCGGAATGCAATCAGTCTCGGCGCTGCGATCTGGTGATCTGGCGGTGCGAGCAGCGACAGCCGTGCTTGTGAGATGAACGTCGCCAAACGACCTGGCCGGAGGCCTTATGCCAGCCAGTCATCAAGCCTGGCGGCTCGGACATCACGCATCAAGTTGATGAAACCTTCGGCCTGATGCCGTGCCGTGGCCTCGCCCTTGGCCGCGGTCGCCAGCGCCGCCTCGCCGACGGCACCCGAGGCATTGAGATCGCTGGCAATCCAGGCGAAGGCATGTGGTCCGGTATGGCGCAGCAGATCGAAATCATTCTGCGCACGGGTGACGGCCGACACGAAGTTTTCGGCCTTGTCCATGGCCACCAGCTCGGGCCGGAAATGCAGCATCAGCGAGGTTTCGACATCGCCGCCATGGATGCCGTAGGATGTCTCGATCTCGCTGTACATCTGAGCCGGAAGGCCGAACCGCATCCAGGAGGTCTTGACCGCCAGCATGCGGGCGCGAACCCGAAGCTCGCGCGCGACAATGCCCATGACCTCTTCATTGCCGCCATGGGAATTGACCATCACCACCTTGCGGATGCCGGCGCGGACGATGGAATGGCCCAGTTCGACCCAATGCTCGATCAGAGTCGTCGCCGGAATGGTCAGCGTGCCCGGCGCATGCTGGTGCTCGTTGGATTTGCCGACACACTGGATCGGCAGGATGCGAATATCGAGATCGTCGGGCACCTGTGCAATCACGGTGTCGAGCATGCCCTGCATGATCGATGTGTCGGTGGAGACCGGAAGATGCGGCCCGTGCTGTTCGATCGCGGCAATCGGCAGCACCGCGATGGTCGCTTCCGGATCCAGCCCGTCAAATTCCCGTGTGGTGAAATCGCCCCACCAGATTTTCCGCGTCATTGGTCATCTCCCAAATGTCTTACCCCTGCGCGGCCGCAGCGATAACCTCGATCTCGACCTTGAACACCTCGCGGGCAAAGCCCGAGACGATCATCAGTGTCGACGCCGGGGCCGGATCGCCAAACAGGCGGTCGCGGACCTTCATGTAACCGGGCAAATGTGCCCGATCGGTGACAAAGGCGTTGATCCGCACGATATCCGAGAGCTGCATTCCGGCTGAGCGAAGAATTTCGGAAATATTGGCAAAACACAGCTCGGTCTGGGCTTCGGCGCTTTCGGGAATCTCGTCATCGATGGTGATCGACAACTGCCCGGAGCAGAACATCAGGCGGTTTCCGGGCGGGACTTCCACGCCATGGCTGTAGCGGGCAAAGGGCGCGCGGATGGTGTCTGGCGTATGGTGTTTCATCGCGGTTGCCCCGGTTCAAGCCTTCGATAGCGGACCATTAAACCCACAAAGTTTTGCAAGTCTATTCCAAACCGGCCGGGAATGGTTCAATCTGACGCATGTCGTCAATTGCAGGCGAAAACTTGAGCAGTCTGGTCAGACAAGGTGCATTTTTCTCGGCGTGACCACGCAGCTTCATCCGAGCGACCTGACCGGGTCCGGCGCTGTCCATGGTGGCATGCGGCTTGCTTGAATTGGCTGTTGGCATAATCACCGGGTTCAATTCGAAAGCCCGCGCAAAATCAAGGGATGGTGTACATGACGCTTCTTCTTCGCTCATCAGTCGCATTGGCGGCTGTCCTGGCTTTCGGCACACAGGCCTCTGCGGCTGAGTCCGTCACCTTCGGCACCAACTGGCTGGCGCAGCCCGAACATGGCGGGTTCTATCAATCCGTGGCCGACGGCACCTATGCCGCCTGCGGTCTCGATGTGACCATTGCCCAGGGCGGACCTCAGGTGAACAACCGCGCATTGCTGCTGGCCGGCAAGATCGAGTTCCACATGGGCGGCAACATGCTCGAAGCCTTCTCGGCGGTCGAGCAGGAGATCCCGGTCAGGGTTGTCGCAGCCTCCTTCCAGAAGGAGCCGCAGGTTCTCATGACCCATCCGGGTCAGGGCCTCGACACCTGGGAAGACCTCAAGAATGCCGAGCAGTTCATTCTCGGCGATGCCGGCTTCCAGAGCTATTACCAATACATGATCACCGAATACGGGTTCGATGCCTCCAAGCGCGTGCCCTACACCTTCAACCCCGCACCTTTCATCGCCAACCCGAAATCGGCGCAGCAGGGCTACATCACCTCCGAGCCCTTCGCGGTCGAACGTGAGGGCGGCTTCAAGCCGAACCTGTTCCTGGTTGCCGATCATGGCTTCGACACCTATTCGACCACCATCGAGACTATGCAGGCGACCATCGACGAAAAGCCTGAAGTGGTGAAATGCTTTGTCGAGGGCTCGATCAAGGGCTGGTACAATTATCTCTATGGCGACAACTCAGCCGCCAATGCGCTGATCCAGAAAGACAATCCGGACATGACCGACGAGCAGATCGCGTTCTCGATCGACAAGCTCAAGGAATATGGCATCGTCGATTCCGGCGACACCGAGACCATGGGCATCGGCGCCATGACCGACGAACGGATGGCAAGCTTTTACGACAAGATGGTCAAATCCGGCGTGGCCAAGGACGGCATCGACATCAAGGCCTCCTACACGCTGGACTATGTCAACCAGGGCATCGGGCTCGACCTGAAGAAATGATGCATCACCCGCCCGGCTGAATCACATCCGGGCGGGTCCCTGATCCTGCCGCCTAGCATCTGGACACCCATGCCCGACCGGACAAATCCCTTCCTGATCCTGCAATCCATTGGCAAGACTTTCGCATCCGGTGTCACCGCTCTGGACAATGTCAATCTGACGATCAACGAAGGCGACTTCATGAGCCTGCTCGGCCCGTCGGGCTGCGGCAAGTCGACAGCGCTCAGGATCATTGCCGGGTTGTCGTCGCCGACCTCCGGCGTGGTCGACTGGCGCGGGCCACAGCTTGAGCAAAACGACATCGGCTTTGTCTTTCAGGAACCGACCCTACTGCCCTGGGCCAGTGTCTATGACAATGTCTGGCTGCCGCTGCGGCTGCGCGGCGTCTCCCGCAAGCAGGCCGAGCCGCAGATCGCGGAAGTGCTGGAACGGGTGCATCTGACCGGCTTTGAGACCGCCGTGCCGAGGGAACTCTCCGGCGGCATGAAGATGCGCGTCTCCATCGCCCGCGGACTGGTGACCAGGCCACGCATGCTGCTGATGGATGAGCCCTTCGCCGCTCTCGACGAGATCACCCGGTTCCGGCTCAACAACGACCTGCTGGAACTGTGGCAGGAGCGCCGCTTCACGGTGCTGTTCGTCACCCATTCGGTGTTTGAAAGCGTGTTTTTGTCCAATCGCATCACCGTCATGGCGGCGCACCCGGGCCGGGTGTTCGAGGAACTCAGCATCGATGCGCCCTATCCGCGCGATGCGGCCTTCCGGACATCGCCCCATTACGCGCAACTGTGCCGCAACACATCCGACACGCTGTCGCGCGCCATGGGGCTGGAGGCAGCCGATGTCCATTGAAACCGCACATCCGGTGGTGATCGACGCCGACGAAGCCCGCCGCGAACGCAACCGGCGGATGGAACGCACCGGACGCTGGCTGTTGCCGCTGATCATCATGGCAGCCGCCATCATCTTCTGGGACCGGATCTGCGTCTGGAACGAGATCCCGAAATATATCCTGCCGCGCCCGGGCGTGGTGCTCGACACGCTGATCGAGGATGCGGGCCTGTTGTTTTCTTCGCTGCTGGTCACGCTGCGGATCACGCTCTTGTCGCTGGCGCTGGCGGTGTTTGGCGGGGTCGGGCTGTCGGTGCTGTTCACCCAGTCGCGCTGGATCGAGATGAGCCTGTTTCCCTTTGCCATCGTCTTGCAGGTCACGCCGATCGTGGCGATCTTTCCGCTGATCAACATCTATGTCGATGACCAGACCACCAAATTGCTGCTCTGCGCCTGGATCGTCGCCTTCTTCCCGATCCTGTCCAACACCACGCTGGGCCTCAATTCGGTTGACCGCAACCTGATCGACTATTTCAAGCTCAATGGCGCCACCCGCTGGCAGACGCTGTGGCACCTCCGGCTACCGGCGGCGATGCCCTATTTCCTCGGCGGATTGAAGATCGCCGGCGGCCTGGCGCTGATCGGCGCCGTGGTGGCGGAATTCGTTGCCGGCACCGCCGGGCAGTCCTCCGGCCTGGCCTCGCGGATCATCGAGGCCGGCTATCGCCTCAATGCACCCCGGCTGTTTGCCGCGCTGATCCTGATCTCGCTCACCGGCATCATCATCTTCCTGGCCCTGTCCTGGATTTCCCACCTCGTGCTGCATCGCTGGCACGAGAGCGCGCTCAAACAGGAGCAATAGGTGACCCCGCGTTCCATCACCCTGCCCGCCTCCGGGGCCTTTACGCTCGCCAATCTGCGGCTGCACCGGTCCCATGTGCGGCAAGCCGAAGCGCTTGCCTTCGACACCGACGGCTTTGCATTGGCCGAGATCGACATTGCCGGCGGTTTGATCACCGGCATAAGCTCTGCAGGCCCGCAGCCCGCAAGCGGCAATGCCATCGATTGCCGCGGCGGCATCGTGTTCCCGGCTTTCGTCGATTGCCACACCCATATCGACAAGGGCCACATCTGGGGTCGCAAGCCCAACCCCGACGGAAGTTTCCCCGGCGCGCTGACTGCCGTTGGCGAAGACCGGAAAGCCCGTTGGACGGCGGACGATGTCGAGCGGCGGATGGAGTTTTCGCTGGCCTGCGCCTATGCCCACGGCACGGGCTCGCTGCGCACCCATCTTGATTCCGTGCCACCGCAGGAAGACATCTCCTGGGAGGTCTTCGCCACGGTGCGGGAGCGCTGGAAAGACCGGATCGCGCTGCAGGCAGCCTGTCTGTTCGGCATTGACGAAGCTCGAAACGAGAGCTGGTTCAATCGCCTGGCTGATATCGTCGCGCGCCATCGCGGCGTGTTGGGCGCGGTCACCTATATGGTGCCGGATCTTGATCACCTGCTCGACCGGATGTTTGTCAAAGCCATCGATCTGGGGCTGGATCTGGATTTTCACGTCGACGAGACCGACGACACCGATGCTGTGTCGCTTGACCGGATTGCCGACGCCGCCCTGCGTCACGGCTTTGAAGGCAGGATCCTTGTCGGCCATTGCTGCTCGCTGGCGCGCCAGCCGGATGAGCAGGTGAAGGCAACACTCGACAAGGTTGCCCGCGCCGGCCTCTCCATCGTGTCGCTGCCGATGTGCAACATGTATCTGCAGGACCGGCGCAGCGACGCGACGACCCCGCGCTGGCGCGGCGTCACGCTGCTGCATGAAATGGCGGCGCGCGGCATCAATGTCTGCGTCGCGTCCGACAACACCCGCGATCCGTTCTATGCCTATGGCGACCTCGACGTGCTGGAGGTCTATCGCGAATCCACCCGCATCCTGCATTTCGACCATCCGGTCGGCGCCTGGCCCGCGACTGTGACTGCCAACCCCGCACGCGCCATGGGGCTTTCCGATACCGGCACGCTGACCGTGGGCGGCAAGGCTGATCTGGTGGCGTTTCGCGGCCGCAGCCTGACCGAGCTTCTCTCCCGCCCCGAAAGCGGCAGGACGGTGATCCGCGATGGACAAGCGATTGATGCCCGCCTGCCCGACTATAGTGACCTCGACGATCTGATGGAGCCCTGAGCCATGGACATGACTGCACTGATCGCCGATCTCGATGGCATCCGCATCGAGGAAAACGACAAGATCATTCAGCAGAAGAGCCGGGATTTCTACTGGTATTCGCCGGTGCTCAAGCGCCAGCTCGACCATGTCACCGCCGATCTGGTGGTGTCGCCCAGGACAGAAGCCGAGCTGATCCACGTCCTCAAGGCCTGTTACGCCCGCAATGTCCCCGTCACTCCGCGCGGCACCGGGACGGGCAATTACGGCCAGGCCATGCCGCTGTCGGGCGGCGTGGTGCTGAGCCTGGCCGATCTCAACGAGATCAGGCAGATTTCGCCCGGCCGGGTGATCTGCGGTCCCGGCGTGATCTGCTCCGATCTCGACAAGGCCGCGCGCGAAGCGTCCGGGCAGGAACTGCGCATGCATCCCTCCACGGCGCACACCGCGACCATCGGCGGTTTCATTGCCGGCGGCTCGGGCGGAGTCGGCTCGATCTCCTGGGGCGGCTTGCGCGATTTCGGCAACATCATCCGGTTGCGCGTCGTCACCATGGAAGCCGAGCCACAGGTGCTGGAGCTGACCGGCGAGGATTTGCACAAGGTGACGCACGCCTATGGCACCAACGGCATCATCACCGAAGTCGAAATGCCGCTGGCGCCGGCCTATGACTGGGTCGACTCCATTGTCGGCTTTGACAGCTTCGACGAAGCTACCGTCTATGCCAATGCGCTGGCCCGCCAGGACGGCATTCTCACAAAGCTGATCTCGGTGGTCGCGGCCCCCTGCCCGTTCGACTATTTCAAGCGCCACCAGAAATTCCTTACAGAAGGCCAGAGCGTGGTTCTGGTCATGGTGGCGCCGCACAGCCATGACGCCTTCAAGGCGTTCACCGCCCGGCACAGCGGCGAGATCGTCTTCGACGCCACCACCGCAGGCGATCTGAAGGGTCTGCCGCCGATGTTCGAACTGGCCTGGAACCACACCACCTTGCGTGCATTGCGGGTCGATCCGGCCTGGACCTATCTGCAGACGCTGTACCCGTTTCCCAACCAGCTTGAGCTCACCTCGAAAATGGACAGGATGTTTCCCGGCGAGCTGATTTCGCATCTCGAATTCGTCCGATTCGATGGCGACATCACCTGTTTCGGCCTGCCGCTGATCCGTTATTCCAACGAAGAACGGCTCGACGAGATCATCGATCTGCACAATGCCCATGGCTGCCCGGTGTTCAATCCGCACCGCTTCACGCTTGAGGAAGGCGGCATGAAGCAGACCGACGAGATCCAGCTCGCCTTCAAGCGCCAGGCCGATCCGAAAGGCCTGCTCAATCCGGGCAAGATGATCGCCTGGGACGATCCGGATTATGATTTCCAGTCCGGAAAGGTCTGGTTGTTCAAGGGCTTGAAACAGGCAAGTTGAGGCAGAAACAATGCGTGTTCTCGTGGTCCATGCCCATCCGGTCGCAGCAAGCTTCAATGCCAGCCTGTATCGCCTGACCATCAACCGGCTTGCCGCCAATGGCCATGAGGTCGATGCCATCGATCTCTATGAGGACGGGTTCGATCCGGTGATGAGCGAGACGGAGCGGCTCAATTATCACGATCTGCAGGTCAACCGCCAACCGGTTGAAGCCTATGTCGAGCGATTGCTTGCCGCCGAAGCCCTGGTGCTGGTTTATCCGGTGTGGAATTACGGCTTTCCGGCCATTCTCAAGGGCTGGTTCGACCGCGTGTTCCTGCCCGGCGTGTCCTTCGGTCTGGTGGGCGGCAAGGTCCAGCCCTCACTGCACAATATCGGCAGAATCCTGGTCGTGACCTCCTATGGCGGTTCGCGTTTCCGCTCCTGGCTGATGGGCGATCCGCCGCGCAAGATCGCCAACCGGATGCTGCGCGCAACCGTCAGACCGGGTGCGCCTGTCACCTACCTCGCCCACTACGACATGAACCTTTCAACCGACCAGACACGGCAATTTTTCATGTCCAGGGTGGAAAGAGCTTTGGACAAAATCTGATGCGCATTCTTCTGATCTATTGCCACCCGGTGCCCGAAAGTTTTTGCGCGGCAATTCGTGACGCGGCGGTCAGCACTCTAGAAAAGGCCGGCCACGAAGTGGATCTGCTCGACCTCTATGCCGAAGGCTTTGACCCGGTGATGGCGGCGGACGAACGACGCCATTACAACGAAATGAAGCTCGCCGACCATCCGTTCCCCGATCACGCCGAACGGTTGCAGGCGGCGGAAGGACTGCTGTTTGTCTATCCAACCTGGTGGTACGGATTGCCGGCCATGCTCAAGGGCTGGCTCGACCGGGTCTGGACGCCGGATCTCACCTTCCGCATTCCTGACGGGCCCGGCCCGATCGAGCCGCTGATGACGCATATCAACCTGCTCGGCGTGATCACCACCTGCGGCGCGCCGCGCTGGTGGTCCTATGTGGTCGGCCATCCCGGCAAACGCACGATCCTGCGCGGCATGCGCGCGCTGTGCGGCAAACACTGCCGGCGGCTGTTCATGGCGCATTACATGATGGACAAATCCACGCCGGAGAGCCGCGCGCGCTATCTCGCGTCAGTTGAAAAACGGCTCGCAAAGATCTGAAACCGATCAATAATTGTTGTTGTCCGGATGCGCGCGGGCAAAGCCGGGCACCTGATCGCAGGCCGCTCGAATTGCCTGAATGCGTTTGAACGCAGAGAGATCCGCGCCCCAGCGCTCGGCATTGTAGATCTGCGGAATCAGGCAAATATCGGCAAGCCCCGGCGCATCACCATGGCAGAAATACCCCGTTGCCGGATGGTCGAGCAGCGCCTCGAAGGCGGCCAGTCCCTGGCTGATGAATTTTTGCATCCAGACTACCCGCATGGCGTCATCGCCGCCGGCCAGCTCAAGTACGTGCCCGACCACCGACAGATTGCAGACCGGGTGGATATCCATGGCGATGGCATGCGCCAGCGCCCTCACCCGGGCCCGGCCGGCAGAGTCGTCCGGCAACAGTGACACGCCGCGGGTCTCCACCAGATATTCGATGATCGCCAGCGACTGGGTCAGCATCAAGCCGTCAATCTCCAGCGTCGGCACCAGCCCTTGCGGGTTGCGTTCGAGATTGTCAGCGGCCTTGTGCTCGCCCTTGAGCAGATTGACGACGACCTGAGTGTAGTCGATGCCCGCCAGATTGAGCGCGATCCGCACCCGGTAGCTCGCCGACGAGCGCCAATAGTCATAGAGCACCGGCTTGTCCATCAGATCGTCCTTATTCTTTCAGTGCGGCGGCGCGCAGGGCCTGCGACAGCACTTCGCGGTCGCCGATGTGATTGGCCAGCAAGAGAACCAGCCGCGCATTGAGCGCATCGCTTTCGGCCTTGCTGAGACCCTCATGGGTTGCCAGCAATTCGGCATAGAAATCATCCGGCGCCTGGATATTGGCCTTGGTATTCAGCTCTGCCATGGATTATCTCCCGATCGCTGTGAGCAGCGCCATTTTCACAGCCGTCTCGTCAAAATGGTCCCAGCGCGCGGCCACATGCTGGTCCGGCCGCACCAGATAGACCGCAGAACCGGCTTCGCCGAGATAACGTTGTGCGAGATAGCTATCGGCATCATCGACAAGCGACAGCGCCAGCCGCTTCGCCGTCACACCTTCGACCTTGATCCTGTCCGGCGCATCCTGATCGATGGTCAGCAGATAAAACCGGCTTCCCAGTTGATCGAGCAGCCAGCCGCCCGGGACCGGTGCATCCACCATCGGCGAGCCCGGACGGGTGCGCTGAGGCATCCGGTCACAATCCGGGCCGTTAAGCGGCGAGCCATCATAGGTGCAAGGCACCGACAATCGCCCCGAATTGACCATTGGCCGTGTCGCCTCATAGCGCTCGGAGAGATCCAGCACCGCATCGCGAAAGATCCGGCTGATCTCCGATTTCGGCGTTATGAAATCGGTCGAGCGCGAGGAATTGAGAATGTTCTCGTCCGCACCATGGACACGTTCGAGATCATAGCTGTCGATAAATGTAACTGGTGACTTACCGTCAAGGATCAGCTTGAGTTTCCAGGCCAGATTGTCGGTGTCCTGCAGGCCGGAATTGGCGCCGCGGGCGCCAAATGGCGACACCTGATGCGCAGAGTCGCCGGCAAACACCACCCGGCCCTCGCGGAACCGGTCCATGCGGCGGCACTGGAAGGTGTAGATCGAACTCCATTCCAGCTCGTAGCTGATCTCGTCGCCGAGCATCGCCCTCAGGCGCCGGTCAATGTTTTCCGGCTTGAGTTCCGCGTCGCGGTCAATGTCCCAGCCAAGCTGGAAGTCGATGCGCCAGACATTGTCGGGCTGCTTGTGCAACAGCGCCGACTGGCCGCGGTTGAACGGCGGATCGAACCAGAACCACCTCTCCGTCGGAAATTTGGCTTCCATCACCACATCGGCGATCAGAAAATTGTCCTCGAACACCCGGCCGGTGAAATCCAGTCCCAGCAGGGTGCGGATCGGCGACGCCGCACCATCGCAGGCGACCACCCAGTCGGCCTCAAGCTGGTACGGACCCTCCGGCGTGCCGACGGTCAGTTCCGCGCCGGCCGCGTCCTGCTTGACATCGAGCACCTTGTTGCCGCCGCGCAGCTCGACCGGCTTGCCCTCGGCCTGCAATTGCCGGACCCGCTCGACCAGGAACTGCTCCAGGTAATATTGCTGCAGATTGATGAAGGCCGGCCGCTTGTGGCCCTGCTCGGGCAGCAGGTTGAAGCCGAACACCTGACGTTCGTCAAAATAGACCTTGCCGAGATTCCAGACCACGCCCTTGTCGACCATCGGGTCGCCGCAGCCGAGCCGGTCGAGGATCTCGAGCGGCCGCTTGGCAAAGCAGATCGCCCGCGAGCCCCAGCTGACCTTGTCATTCTCGTCGAGCACCACGACCGGCACATCCTGCAGCGCCAGATCGATCGCCAGCGCCAGCCCCACAGGCCCGGCGCCGACCACCACCACCGGATGACGGACAGGTGTCGCGGCATCCTGATCGGCTGACCGCCGATAGGGATACAGCGGAACCTCAAAAACCTTGCTCATCACCCCTCCCGGGCTTCAGAGGGGCGGCAACAACCGCCCCCGATATGCACTCAGCCTTGCAGCTGTGCCCACATTTCGGCGTCGCGTTCGGCCGTCCAGATCCGTGGCGTGTCGATGCCGCGGGCCTCGTCATAGGCGCGGGCGACATTGAACGGCAGGCAATGTTCATAGATCGCGTAATCCTTGAACTTGTCGTCGCAGGCGGCGCGCACCGCATCCCAGGCTTCCTTCAGCGTGCCGCCACGGGCCACCACCTTGGCCACCGGCCGGTAGGTCGAGTCAACGAAATCGCGGGTGCTGTCGATGGCCGCTTCCACCATGTCCCGTCCAATCAGCGCATCGCCGCGGCCCGGACCGATCGCCTGCGGTTCATGCGCCTGGATCAGATCCAGCGTATCGCCCCAGTCCTCATAGTGGCCGTCGCCGCAATAGCAGGCCGAGTGATATTCGACGATATCGCCGGTGAACATGACTTCTTCGTCTGGCACCCAGGCAACGATGTCGCCGGCGGTGTGGGCGCGGCCCAGATGCATCAGGTCAACCCGGCGCTTGCCGAGATAGACGGTCATGCGTTCGGAGAACGTGGTGGTCGGCCAGGTCAGGCCGGGAATGCTTTCATGGCCCTGAAACAGCCGCGGGAAGCGCTGGAATTCGCTGTCCCAGTCTTCCTGTCCGCGCTCGGCAACCATGGCGGCGGCGACATCGCCCATGATCACCGTGGGCGCCTTGTAGGCAGACGCGCCCAGCACCCGGACCGCGTGGTAATGGGTCAGCACCAGATGGGTGATCGGCTTGTCGGTGACCGAGCGGATCTTTTCGATCACCTTGTTTGCCAACCGCGGTGTTGCCTGCGCCTCGATCACCATGACGCTGTCATCGCCGATGATGACGCCGGAATTGGGGTCGCCCTCGGCGGTGAATGCCCACAGGTCACGCCCGATCTCGGTGAACGAGATCTGTTTTTCCGCCATGTCGCCGGCGGATGCGAATTTCTTGCTCATCAGTGGTTCCTAATATTTTTCAACGGTTTGCTCGATGGCGCCAAAGATCGAATGGCCATCGGCATTCTTCATGTCGATGCGAACGGTATCGCCAAATTTCATGAAGGGGGTGACTGGTTTGCCCGAGGCAATGGTCTCGATCGTGCGGATCTCGGCGATGCAGGAATAGCCCGCGCCACCTTCGCCCACCGGCTTGCCCGGATCCCCATCCGGCCCCTTGTTGGACACTGTGCCCGAGCCGATGATGGTACCGGCGCAGAGCGCCCGGGTCTTTGCCGCATGCGCGATCAGTTGCGGGAAATCGAAGGTCATGTCGACACCGGCATTGGCGCGCCCGAAGGCTTCGCCATTGAGGTCGACATCAAGGGTCAGATGCAGCTTGCCGCCATCCCAGGCTTCGCCCAGGTCCTCGGGTGTCACCGCCACTGGCGAGAATGCCGTGGATGGCTTGGACTGGAAGAAACCGAACCCCTTGGCCAGTTCCGCCGGGATCAAGCCGCGCAGGCTCACATCATTGACCAGCATTACCAGTTCGATCGCTTCGCGGCAGGTATCGATGTCGGCGCCCATCGGCACGTCGCCGACGATGACGGCCACTTCGCCCTCGCAATCGATGCCCCAGGCCTCGTCCGCCATCCGGATCGGCCCGCGCGGCGCCAGGAAGGTGTCGGAACCGCCCTGATACATCAGCGGGATCTCCCAGAAACTTTCCGGCATTTCGGCGCCACGCGCCTTGCGCACCAGTTCGACGTGATTGACATAGGCCGAGCCGTCCGCCCACTGATAGGCCCGCGGCAGGGGCGACAGCGCGTCCCGCTCATGGAACCGCTCGGTCGGCTCCGCCCCGGTTTCCAGCATATCGGCCACATCCTGAAGCCGCGGCGCGACATGTTTCCAGTCATCAAGTGCTGCCTGAAGCGTGCGCGCAATGTGCGGCACGCCGGAGGCGCGGGTCAGATCGCGCGAGACGACGACCAGACGGCCATCACGGCTTCCATCACGGAGTGTGGCAAGTTTCATGCGGTTTTCCTTTGTGGTTTGGTGCGTGGCAGGGGCAAGTCCGGCCGATCCCTGCCCGTTTTGAGCGGACGATTGCAGCCTGTCATGACCTGAGGATGGCTCACTTGGCCCCCGACCAGCCACCGGCTTCCGGCGTGCCGTCAAATTTCCGCTCGATGCCTTCCCAGCAATTGACATAGCCGGTCTGCAAGGTTTCGAGCTCCGCGGCGTAGCGGGTCACCATTTGTGGGAAACGGGTTTCGAACATGAAGGCCATCGTGTCGGTCAGTTTGACCGGTTTCAGCTCCACCGTCGAGGCTTTTTCAAAGGCATCGTGATCGGGGCCGTGCGGCATCATCATGTTGTGCAGGCTCATGCCGCCGGGCAGGAATCCCTCTTCCTTGGCGTCATACTGACCCTGGATCAAGCCCATGAATTCGCTCATGATATTGCGGTGGTACCAGGGTGGGCGGAACGAGTGCTCGGCCACCAGCCAGCGCGGCGGGAAGATGACGAAATCGATATTGGCGGTTCCCGCCTCACCCGAGGGCGATGTCAGCACCGTGAAGATCGACGGATCGGGATGGTCGAACATGATCGCGCCGACCGGCGAGAATGTCCGCAGGTCATATTTATAGGGCGCGTAATTGCCGTGCCAGGCCACCACGTCGAGCGGCGAATGGCCGATGGCCGTGACATGAAACGCGCCGCACCATTTGATATGGACCAGACAGGTGGTCTCCTTGTCCTCGAACGCTGCGACCGGGGTCTTGAAGTCGCGCGGATTGGCCAGGCAATTGGCGCCGATCGGGCCGCGTTCCGGCAGGGTGAACTTGGCGCCGTAGTTTTCACAGACATAGCCGCGCGCCCGCTCGACGCCTTCGGCCCGCTTCACCTTGAACATCATGCCGCGCGGCAGCACGGCGATTTCCAGCGGGCCAACCTCGATGATGCCCATCTCGGTGAAAATCGACAGTGCGCCTTCCTGCGGCACGATCATCAGTTCGGCATCGGCATTGAAGAAATAGTCGTCCTCCATGTCGGCGGTCAGCGCATAGAAATGGGTGGCCATTCCCGCCTGCCCGACGGCGTCGCCGGCCGTGGTGATGGTGTGGACCGAATCGAGAAAATGCACCGGCCCTTCCGGGTAGGGCGTCGGGTCCCAGCGCCGCTGGCCGAGCGAAAGGATATCGGAGACGTGATGCGGGGCCGATTTCCAGGTCGGCCGGTCAATCACCCGGAAATCGGTGGTGTGGCGCACGCTGGGCCGGATCCGGTAGAGCCAGGAGCGCTCATTGGTGCCGCGCGGCGCGGTAAAGGGCGAGCCGGAGAGTTGCTCGGCATAGAGCCCGTAAGCGCAGCGCTGCGGTGAGTTCTGACCCTGCGGCAGCGCGCCCGGCAGGCTCTCGGTTTCAAAGTCGTTTCCAAATCCCGGCATATAGGCAAGCGACATTGGAGCACTCCAATTGCTGTTTTAATCTCGCCGCATGAAATCAGTTGTAAATGTAACTATCAAGGCATGGCTGCCGCGATGCACGGATTGGAACGGCAACCGGAGTGAAGGCATCCGAGCCGCCGGATCGCATCCCGGGCCGCCTGAATTGCCTCGCCTCAGCCCCGGTCCTTGCTCATCAGAAGTGGCAGCAGAGCGGAAAAATCCATGCCCTTGCCCTCGCCTGCCACGAAGTCTGCATAGATTTCCGTCGCCCGCGCGCCCATCGGCGTTTGTGCAGACACACTCCCTGCGGCCTGTTGCGACAGTTTGAGATCCTTGAGCATCAGGTCTGCTGCAAATCCCGGCTTGTAACCATTGTCCGCCGGGCTCTGCGGTCCGACGCCGGGCACCGGGCAATAGGTGTTGACCGACCAGCAGGAGCCGGACGAGGTCGAGACCACATCGAACAGGCTCTGTGCCGACAAGCCCAGCTTCTCGGCCAGCGCAAAGGCCTCGCAGGTGCCGATCATCGAAATGCCAAGCAGCATGTTGTTGCAGATCTTGGCCGATTGGCCTGCACCCGCGGCCCCGCAATGCACGGCCTTCTGGCCCATGATCTCGAACAGGGGTGCAGCCCGGGCAAAAGCCTCGTCGCTGCCGCCGGCCATGAAGGTCAGCGTGCCCGCGGCCGCCCCGCCGACGCCGCCCGACACCGGGGCATCAACCGACAGCAGACCATTGGCGGAAGCGAGCTCATGTGCTGCGCGAGCGCTGTCGACATCCACCGTCGAGCAATCGATGAACACCGAGCCCCCGGCGCCCGCCGGCACGATTTCGGCATAGACCGAGCGCAGGATCTCGCCATTGGGCAGCATGGTGATCACCGCATCCATGCCGGTTGCGGCTTCTGCCGCTGATTTGGCTGTGGCGGCGCCCTCAATGGTGACGCCGGCGACATCGAAGCCTGTCACCTCATGCCCGGCCTTGATCAGGTTCGCCGCCATCGGCGCGCCCATGTTTCCCAGTCCGATAAATCCGATTTTCATGACGTCCTCCTCGTGGTTGGCCCAGCCCCATGCGGCGCTGGGGTGATGTCGCGGCCCCAGAAAACCGCCTGCCGAAACAGTGGCCGCAGCCCGACCTTCTCAGCCCCTCCCCTTGCGGGAAGGGGTTGGGCGTGGTCTGAGCCGACAGCAGGTTCAGTATCCGCCGAAACTCCCTACCCCCACCCGGATCAGCTTCGCTGTCGCTCGCTTCTCCGGCCTCCCGGACACCCGACCGCCCGGCTTTCAAAACTCAATATCGCCGCCCGGAGGTTCCGACAGCATGGCCGCCACCGTCTCGGGCGTGACGTCCTCGACACTGGCATGGCGCCAGCGCGGGTTCCGGTCCTTGTCGATGATCGCGGCGCGGATGCCCTCGATGAAATCGCCTTCCGAGGCGCTGCGCGAGGTGAAGCGGTATTCCTGTTGCAGCGCAGCCCGGATCTCATTGCTCTGACGCGCGCGCCGCACCAGCTCGATGGTGCAGCTTGCCGACAGCGGCGAGCCGGTCCGAATGGCCTTGGCGGTCGCGGCACCCCAGTCGTCATTCGGCAGGGAGGCCAGAATGTCACTGAGGCTCTCCGCGCCAAAATGCGTGTCGATCAATGTCCGGACAGCCATCAGCGGACCGTCTTCAGGATCGCGTGCAAGAGCTGCCACCGCAGACCAGTCTCCGGTCTCGATCAGCGTTTCCGTCAGCCCCGTCCAGTCGGCCTCGGGGACAAAATAGTCGGCAAAGCCCGCCAAAATCGCGTCGGACGCGTTCATGCGGTAGCCGGTGACGCCGAGATATTCGCCCAGATGTCCGGGCGCGCGCGCCAAGAGCAGCGTGCCGCCGACATCGGGCACCAGCCCGACCGCGCATTCGGGCATGGCGATCTTCGAACTCTCGCCGACCACCCGATGCGAGCCATGCAGCGAGACGCCGACGCCGCCGCCCATGGTAAAGCCCTGGCAGAGCGCGATATAGGGTTTGGGATAGGCCGCGATCTTGGCATTGAGCCGGTATTCGTCGCGCCAGAAGCGCCTGCCCGGCTCGAAATCACCTTTCGAGGCCGTCTCATGCATGAATTGCAGATCGCCACCGGCAGAGAAGGCCTTGTGGCCTTCGGCATCGATCAGCACGCAGGCCACGCGGTCATCATCGCGCCAGCCATCAAGGGCTGCTTCGATCGCCAGCACCATCTCGTGGCTCACGGCATTGAGCGCTTCGGGCCGCTGCAGCGTGATCTGGCCGATGCGGCCGATCTTGCGGATACGGATGCTCATGCGGTCCGCTCCGCCAGCAAGGCCCGGGATATGATCACCCGCATGATTTCGTTGGTGCCTTCGAGGATCTGATGCACGCGGAGATCACGGACGATCTTTTCAACCCCGTAGTCGGCCAGATAGCCGTAACCGCCATGCAGTTGCAGCGCGTCATTGGCGACGTTGAAGGCAGTGTCGGTGACAAAACGCTTGGCCATGGCGCAATATTTGGTGGCATCTGGCGCCTTCCGGTCAAGCTTGCTTGCGGCCTGGCGCAGAAAAATCCGCGCCGCCTGCATCTGGGTCTCCATGTCGGCCAGCCGGAACTGCAGCGCCTGGAACTGGTCGATGGATTTGCCGAAGGCCGTGCGTTCGCCCATATAGATCAGCGTCTTGTCGAGCGCAGACTGCGCCCCGCCAAGCGCGGAGGCGGCAATGTTGAGCCGCCCGCCATCAAGCCCGCTCATGGCATAGCGGAAGCCCGCGCCTTCTTCGCCAAGCAGGTTGTCCGCCGGAATGGCGCAATCATCAAACTGCACTTCCGATGTCGGCTGCGAGCGCCAGCCCATCTTGTCTTCCGGCGCGCCGAAGGAAAGTCCCGGCGTGCCGTTCTCGACAACGACGGCGGAGATGCCTTTCGGGCCGTCGGCGCCGGTGCGGGTCATCACCAGATAGAGATCGGAGAATCCGCCGCCGGAGATGAAGGCCTTGGTGCCATTGAGCCTGTAACCCTCATTGGTCCGGTCGGCGCGGGTTCTGAGCGCCGAGGCGTCGGACCCGGATCCCGGCTCGGTCAGGCAATAGGAGGCGATCGTTTTCATGGTGACGAGATCGGGCAGCAGGCGCGCTTTCATCTGATCCGAGCCATAGGCCGAAATCATCCAGCTGCACATGTTGTGGATCGACAGGAACGAGGCCACCGACGGACAGGCCATCGACAGCGCCTCGAACACCAGCGTGGCATCAAGCCGGGTGAGGCCCGAGCCGCCATCGCCTTCCGGCACATAGATCGATGCCAGCCCCAGCGCTGCGGCATCTTCGAGAACGGCGCGAGGGATCGCGCCGTCCTTTTCCCACTTGGCGGCGAAGGGGGCGATCTTCTCGGCGCCGAATTCGCGCGCCATGTCAAAGATTGCCTGTTGCTCTTCGTTCAGCTCAAAATCCATGGCAATTTGCGCCTCCTCGCCCGCAATTGACCTTAAGTCCGATCACCCCATGGTGGGGATGGAGAACTCCGCACCTTCCTTGATACCGGAAGGCCAGCGCGCGGTCACCGTCTTGGTGCGCGTGTAGAAGCGGAAGGAATCCGGGCCGTGCTGGTTGAGGTCGCCGAAGCCGGATTTCTTCCAGCCGCCGAAGGTGTGATAGGCCAGCGGCACCGGGATCGGCACATTGACGCCGACCATGCCGATATTGATGCGGCTGACGAAATCGCGCGCGGTGTCGCCGTCGCGGGTGTAGATCGCGGTGCCGTTGCCATATTCATGTTCCATCGGGTAGCGCAGCGCTTCGGCATAGTTGGGCGCGCGGACCACGGAGAGCACCGGTCCGAAGATCTCCTGGGTGTAGATGTCCATGTCGCGGGTGACATTGTCGAACAGGCAGCCGCCGACGAAATAGCCGTTCTCATAGCCCTGCATCGAGAAATTGCGGCCATCGACCACCAGCTTGGCGCCCTGCTCCACGCCGGAATTGACCAGTCCCAGCACCCGGTCGCGGGCCTCCCGCGTGACCAGCGGTCCGAAATCAACGTCATCGCCGTCGGTATAGGGTCCGATCTTCAGCGCCTCGACGCGCGGGGTCAGCTTTTCGATCAGCCGGTCTGCCGTCTCCTGGCCCACGGGAACCGCAACGGAAATCGCCATGCAGCGTTCGCCGGCAGCACCGTAACCGGCGCCGATCAGCGCGTCGACGGCCTGGTCCATGTCGGCATCAGGCATGATGATCATGTGGTTCTTGGCGCCGCCGAAGCACTGGACGCGCTTGCCGTTGGCGCAACCGCGGGCATAGATATATTGTGCGATCGGGGTCGAGCCGACAAAGCCGATGGCCATGATTTCCGGATGGTCGAGGATCGCGTCAACCGCTTCCTTGTCGCCATTGACGACATTGAGGATGCCGTCCGGCGCACCGGCTTCGCTCATCAGTTCGGCCAGCATCAGCGGCACAGACGGATCGCGCTCGGAAGGCTTGAGGATGAAGGCATTGCCGGCGGCAATCGCCGGGCAGAATTTCCACATCGGGATCATTGCCGGGAAGTTGAACGGGGTGATGCCGGCCACCACCCCCAGCGGCTGGCGCAGCGAATACATGTCGATGCCGGGTCCGGCGCCTTCGGTGAATTCACCCTTCAGAAGATGCGGCGCGCCAAAGCAGAATTCGGCCACTTCGAGGCCGCGGATGACGTCGCCCTTGGCGTCGGGAATTGTCTTGCCGTGTTCGCGCGACAGCGCTTCGGCGAGCTTGTCCATGTCGCGATGGAGAAGCTGGACGAATTTCATCAGCACCCGGGCGCGCTTTTGCGGGTTGGTTGCAGCCCAGCCGATCTGCGCCTTGGCAGCGATGGCAACCGCCTGATCCATTTCCTCGTTCGAGGCCAGCGGCACCCGCGACTGCACTTCGCCGGTGGCCGGGTTCATCACATCGGCAAACCGGCCTGATGTGCCCTTGACGTGCTGGCCGCCGATAAAATGTGTGAGTTCTTGCATGGTCCTGCCTCCGGGCTGATTTTGATGTCGCAACTGTGCGCCTACTGATCTTGAAGTTCAATCGGCCAAATCGCTCAACCGATGTGCGAAAACTGTAGCGCCAGCCTGTGCGTCGATCACGCCGCCGACAGGCCGCCATCGATCTGCAGCGTCTGGCCGGTGACGAAACTCGATGCAGGATCGGCCAGAAAGGCCAGGCCGGCAATCACTTCGTCGACTTCGGCCAGACGTCCCATCGGGATTGCCCGCACCAGCGCGGTTTCGGCCTCGTCATGGCTGCCGCCGGACTGGGCGAGAAAGCCGGTGACCATCGGCGTGCGCGCGAAGGACGGGCACAGGGCGTTGACCCGCACGCCGCGCCGCGCATATTCGATCGCCGCGGATTTGGTCAGCCCGACCACGCCATGCTTGGCCGCGGCATACATCGACAGCATCGGCGCGGCGACGACGCCGGCCACCGATGCGACATTGACTATGGCGCCCTGCTCTCCGGTGTCGCGGAAACGCTGTTCCAGCGCCGGCAGCTGCGCCCGCATGGCATAGAACACGCCCATCAGGTCGACGTCTATGATCTGCCGCGCGACATTGAGCGGGGTTTTCGGCAAGGGCGCCATGTCATGGGCGATGCCGGCATTGTTGACTGCCACATCCAGTCTCCCGAAGCGCGACAGAGCCGTTTCGACCAATTGCTCCGATAGCTCCGGATCGGTGATGTCGCCGGCCACGGCAATGGTTTGGCCGCCCAGCCCCCGCGCCAGATCATCAAGTGCGTCCGCTGCAAGATCGCTGAGCACCAGGCTGGCGCCGGCCCCGGCGAAGAATTGTGCGGCAGCCCGGCCGAAGCCGCCGGTCGCGCCGGTGAGAATGACCACCCGGCCCTCGAAATTCGCCATGCTCACGCCTTTCCCGAAATGACCTCACTGGCCATCGACGCCAGCAGCGGCACCGCCTTGCCAATCTCGTTGGCGCGTTCCGGATTGGACGCGTTGCCGTCGAGGGACCGCTTGTAGACGCCTTGCAGGATCGCGGCCAGCTTGAAGAACGAGAAAGCCAGGCAAAACGGCCAATTGTCGACCGCAATGCCGCTGCGCTCGGAATAGCGGGCGACATAGTCCTCTTCGCTGGGGATTCCGAGTTCAGTCAGATCGAGCCCGCCCAGTCCTCTGAAGCCGCTGGCATGCGGCAGCCGCCACTGCATGCACTGGTAGGACAGGTCCGCCAGCGGATGGCCCAGGGTGGAGAGTTCCCAGTCGATCAGCGCCAGCACGGTTTCGCCATGGGCCGAGAAGATCATGTTGTCGAGCCGGAAGTCGCCATGGACGATCGAGACCCGTCCGTCATCATCGGGCAGATGCTCCCAGAGCCAGTCCATCAGCCGGTCCATGTCCGGCAGATCATCGGTTTTGGTGGCCAGATATTGCTCGCTCCAGCGGCGGATCTGCCGGGCGAAGTAATTGCCCGACCGGCCGAAATCGGCCAGCCCCGCGGCTTCGGGATCGACCCTGTGCAGCCGCGCCAGCACATCATTCATGCCGTCATAGATTGCGGCGCGTTCCTCAGCCGTCATGCCTGGCAGCGCCGGATCCCAGAAGATCCGGCCCTCGACCAGTTCCATGACGAAATACATCCGGCCGATGGCGCTGTGTTCGCCCGACAGGCCGTGGACTTTCGGCACGGGAACATTGTTGTCGGCCAGCGCCTGCATCACCCGGTATTCGCGGTCGACCTGGTGGGCCGATTTCAGAAGCGTTCCCGGCGGCTTGGCGCGCAGCACATATTTGCCGCTGTCGGCTTCCACGCGGTAGGTCGGATTGGACTGGCCGGTGTTGAATTTCTCGATCGCATGGAGACCTGAAAAACCGGGCACCAGCTCGTGCAGTTCATCGGCCAGGGCTTCCATGTCAAAGGCGGGTTCTTCCATCTCAGGCATCCTTGAACAGGCGGATGGCGTGTTGCACCGACAATCCGCCATCGATGGGAAGGATCGCGCCGGTGATATAGGATCCGGCGCGGCTGCACAGATAGATCGTGGCACCCGCCACATCGTCGGGCCCGCCGATGCGGCCCAGCGGCACCCCTGCCCCGACCCGGTCGACCTGGTCCTCGCGCGACGTGGCAAAGGCGGTCATCCGGCTCTGAAACGGTCCGGGGGCAAAGGCATTGACGGTGATGCGCTCGGCGGAGAGCTCTTCGGCCAGAATCCTGGTCAGATGATGCACTGCCGCCTTGGACGCCGAATAGGAATAGGCGCCGTCGGCGGCAGGCTGGGTGCCCATGACCGAGCCGAGATTGATCACCCGCGCCGGGTCGGCGTCGCTGGCAGCTTTGAGCAACAAGGGCGTCAGATCGCGGGTCAGCGTGAACAGGCCCGCGACATTGACCGACATCACCTTGGCCCAAGCTGCATGCGGGAAATCGGCATAGGGTGCGCCCCAGGACACGCCGGCATTGTTGATAAGAATATTCAGCTTGTCGGTGCGCGCGCTGACCGCCTCGACCAGGTCGGCCACGCCCTCGGCGGTGCCGACATCGCCGGCAAAGCCCTCCGCCGATCCGGAGGCGCCGAGGCTGTTGAGCTCTTCGGCCACCCGGACGCAATCCTCGCCCTTGCGCGAGGCGATCATCACCCGTGCGCCGGCCTGTACCAGCCCGGTGGCGATCATCCGGCCGATCCCGGTGGCGCCGCCGGTCACCAGCGCGATCCTGCCGTTTACCGAAAACAGATCTTCGACATAGCTCATTGGTGTTCCCTCCGCCCGCTGATGATCCAGCACATCCGCCTGCACCTCAATCCCGGATGAATTGCTCCCAGACAATTGCCGCCCGAACCAGTGACCGCTAGCATGGCAAACAATTGACGTGTGCGTAAAGGGAAGATTCGGAGAAAGCTGCGAATCCGCGCGACGCATGCAAGCGGGAGAGAGCATTGACCCACGCAAGCAAAATGGACCTGGGTGTCACGCAGCATCTGCAGCCCATTCTCGAAGCGGTGCGCGACATGGTGCGCAACGAGATCATGCCGCTTGACGATGAATTCCTCGCCGAAGTCGGCAGCCAGGGCGACCGCTGGAGCTACACCGCCCGGCAGACCGAGATCCTCGAGGGGCTGAAGGCCAAGGCCAAGGCGCGCGGGTTGTGGAACCTGTGGCGCGCCAGATCCGAGAAGGGGCTGACAACCGTCGAATATGCCTATCTCGCCGAGGAAATGGGCAAGGCGCATCTGGGCGCCGAGACCTTCAACTGTTCGGCGCCGGACACCGGAAACATGGAAGTGCTCGACCGCTATTCCACACCAGCGCACAAGCAGCAGTGGCTCGAACCGCTGCTCAATGGCGAAATCCGCTCCGCCTATCTGATGACCGAGCCCGATGTGGCCTCCTCGGACGCCACCAATGTCTCGATGTCCTGCGTTCGTGATGGCGATCATTACCTGCTCAATGGCGAAAAATGGTGGGCCTCGGGCGCCGGCGATCCGCGCTGCAGGATCTATATTGTCATGGTCCGCACCGGTGGGGACGAAACGCCCAAACATGCCCGGCATTCGATGATCCTGGTGCCCGCCGACACCGCCGGAATCGAGAAATTGCGGCCGATGCAGGTCTATGGCCAGGACGACGCGCCACATGGCCATTTCCATCTCCGCTTCACCAATGTCCGGGTGCCGGCGAGCAATTTGCTGGTCGGCGAAGGCAAGGGGTTTGAAATCGCCCAGGGCCGGCTCGGACCGGGACGGATCCACCATTGCATGCGCGCCATCGGCCAGGCCGAAATGGCGCTGGAACTGATGTGCAAGCGGGCGCTCGAGCGCGAAGCCTTCGGCAAGAAGATCGCCCAGCTCGGCGCCAATTTCGACATCATCGCGGAATGCCGGATGGAAATCGAACAGGCACGGCTTCTGTGCCTCAAGGCAGCCTGGATGATGGACCAGGGCGACGGCCGCGCCGCAGCCCCCTGGATCAGCCAGATCAAGGTGGTTGCCCCGCGGGTGGCGTTGAAAGTCACCGATGAGGCGGTGCAGATGTTCGGCGGCCAGGGCATTTCCCAGGACACGCCGCTGGCGCGGATGTGGACGCATCTGCGCACGCTGCGAATGGCCGACGGCCCGGATGCGGTGCACCGGCGCCAGGTGGCGCGGCATGAACTCAAGCAATATACCCAGGAAAAGGTCTGATCCGATGAAAGCCATTGTCTGCCCCGACTACGGACCTGTTTCCAATCTCGACTATCGCGACCTGCCCGACCCCGAGCCCGGCCCGGACCATGTGGTGATCAAGTCGGAAGCCATCGGCGTCAATTATCCCGACGGGTTGCTGGTCCAGGGGCTTTACCAGGCAAAGCCGGAGACGCCGTTCGTTCCCGGCATGGAGGCCGCCGGCGTGGTCGAGTCGATCGGCCGCAATGTCATTCACGTCAAGCCCGGCGACCGGGTCGTCACCCTGCTTGATCACGGCAGTTATGCCGAGAAGGTGCTGGCGCCGGCGTCACGGGTCTATGCGCTGCCCGACACGATGAGCTGCGAGGACGCCTGCGCGCTGATGTGCGCCTGGGGAACCGCGCATCACGGCTTGCGGCAACGGGCCAATCTGAAGGCCGGCGAGACGCTGCTGGTGCTTGGCGCCGCCGGATCGACCGGGCTTGCGGCGGTTTCCATCGGCAAGGCGATCGGCGCCCATGTCATTGCCGTGGCCTCGACGGCGGAAAAGCAGACCGCCTGCCTGGAAGCCGGCGCCGATGTGGCGCTGCCCTATGAGGGCTTGCGCGAGGCACTGAAATCCTATCCCGGCCGTGGTGTCGATGTTGCCTTCGATCCGGTCGGCGGCGCAGGCTTTGATGTCGCCGCCCGCGCCATGGCCCGCAATGGCCGGCTGCTGGTGGTCGGCTTTGCCTCGGGCGAGATTCCGAAACTTCCGGTCAATCTGGTGCTGCTCAAGGAATATTCGGTGATCGGCGTGTTCTGGGGCTCGTTTGTGGCCAAGGAACCGGCCGTCTATGCCGCCAACAACCGCGAGCTCTTTGCCTGGCATTCGACCGGGCTGATCAAGCCGCGGATCGACGAACGCCAGCCTTTGGCGAAGGCGGCAACCGCGCTGCAGCGGATTCTTGATCGCGGCGCCATCGGCAAGACAATCCTGATCCCGTAAGGACCGAACCATGACCTTGCCCACGCAGATGAATGCCCTGATCCTGAAGAATGACGGCTTTTCCGGCAGCCGCACCGGGTCGGACATCGAGTCGCTCGAGCCCTATCTCGACCATGGCACCCTGCCCGTTCCCAAGCCCGGACCGGGTCAGGTGCTGGTCAAGATCCGCATGGCCTCGGTCAATCCGTCGGATCTTTATTTCATCAAGGGCGAATATGGCCAGCCACGGGTCAAGGGAGCGGCGGCGGGTTTCGAGGGCGTCGGCGATGTGGTTGATGGCCAGGGGCTTTATGCGCGCTATCTCAAGGGCAAGCGGGTGGCCTTTGTCGGTGGGGTCGGCGGATCGGGCGCCTGGGCGGACTATATCGTCGTGCCGGCCTCCACCTGCGTGGTGGTCAAGCCGGCAATGCGCGACGAGGACGCGGCCGGCCATGTGGTCAATCCGGTCACGGCCTGGACAATGTTCGACATCGTCAAGAAATCCGGCACCGGGAGCTTCATCTTCACCGCCGCCTTCAGCCAGCTGGGCAAGCTGATGGCGGGATTGTCGCGCGACAATGGCATCAAGATGATCGCCGTGATCCGCAAACAGAGCCAGGCCGCGCATCTGACCGCGCTCGGCGCCAGCGATGTGCTGGTGCAGTCGGATCCGGATTTTGCCGCCAAGCTGGCGGAACTGTGCAAATCCGACAAGCCGCGGATCCTGCTCGATGCGGTGGCCGATCAATCGGCCGCGGACATCTTTGCCGCCATGCCCGCCCGCGCCCGCTGGATCATCTATGGCCGGCTTGGCGCCGATGCGCCAAAAATCACCGAGCCGGGCCAGTTCATCTTCATGGACAAGCACATCGAAGGCTTCTGGCTGGCGAAATGGTTCAGGGAGGCCTCGATGATCGAGAAATTCAGGACCGTTCGCGCGGTGCAGAACCGGTTCATCACCGGCGCCTGGAAGACCGAGGTCGCGGCAAGGGTGAAACTGGCCGACGCCATGACGGAACTGCCCGGAGCGCTGAGGCTTGGAGACGGCAAGGTGATGATCGTGCCCTGATCCATGGCGCATCAGCTATTTTGAAACTTTCCTTCTGCCTGCTCCGTCCTATCTTGATGATAGATGGAGGCTGATCATGACCAATCCTTTCCCCGCCGTGTTGCCGCTGGCCGCGCTCCTGGCTCTTTTGACGTTGATGCCGGGCGCGGCCCGCGCCGATGCACAAGCCGATGCCCGCAACGTCATCGAAAGCCAGATCGAGGCCTTTCTGAGTGATGATGCCGCGGCCGCCTATTCCTTTGCCGCGCCGGCGATCAAGGAGATCTATCCCGACGAGGCCCGCTTCTTCGACATGGTCAAGCGCGGCTATCAGCCGGTCTACCGGCCGGGCAATTTTGCCTTCGGCCGCTCCAAGGCCGGTGATGACGGTGCGCGCATCGTCCAGGAGGTGATCATCCAGGGGCCGGACGGCCAGGACTGGACCGCGCTCTATTCGCTCGAGCGCCAGCCCGACGGCAGTTTCAAGATCAACGGTGTGCAGATGATCAAGGCCGCGGCGCCGCAGACCTGAGCGCGGCGCGCTCCGAGCCGGTGACCGCCGGGGCGAGAGCCATGCACCACAGGCATGGAACCATGCACACCGACCGGCGTTGACGCGGAACCGGCGCGACATTGCCAGTCGCGCGGGTTTCAACCTATGATGGTTCAAGCAGCTCCCCCGCGCCTTGCCCGGCGCGGCGAGCAGATGAAGGGAGAATTGCCGTGAGTGTCGCCTTCACCAAGGAAGAGAGTTCCGAAACAGCCGCCGAAACCTTGCTGCCCGACCGGCCGGTCTCGCCGCATCCCAATCTGGTGACACTGAGCGGGCTGAAGCTGATGCAGACCCAGCTCGAGGCGGCGCGCGCCGATTTCGAAGCGGCCAACGGCATTGAGGACGTCAACGAGAAGCGCCGGCAGCAGGCCAGCCCGTTGCGCGACGTGCGCTATTACGCCGAGCGGGTGCGCAGCGCGCAGGTGATGCCCGATCCGGTCAACCATGAGGTGATCGCCTTCGGCTCCACCGTCACCTATAGCCGCGACGACCGCCCGCCGCAGACCTACCGCATTGTCGGCGAGGACGAGGCCGACCCGAAATCCGGCACGATCTCGTTCGCCTCGCCGGTGGCGCGCGCGCTGATGGGCAAGTCCGTTGGCGATGTCGTCGAGGTCGGCGAGCAGGAACTCGAAGTGATTTCAATTTCTTAAACTTCACGATTCAAGTGGCGTTTCACCGCCGATTCGGCTCTGTGTCAGCGCGCGCATAGCGGGTTGGCGGCATCCCGACCGAGCGGGTGAAGGCAATGCTGAATGTGCTGGCCGAGCCATAGCCCACCTGCCCGGCTATCGCCTCGATGGTTCCTTCCCTGCGGCGAAGAAGCCTTTTTGCCAGCGCCATGCGCCAGGACAGCAGATATTCCATCGGCGTCATCCCCATGGCGCGGCTGAAGCGATCGAAGAAGGCCGAGCGCGACAGCGATGCTTCATGCGCCAGAGCCGCGATGGTCCAGGCCCTTTCCGGGCTCTCGTGGATCTTGCGGATGGCCGCTGCCAGCCGAACATCGGCGAGACCGCGCAGCAGTCCCGGCGAGGCCGCCGTGCCCGCCGATGAGCGCAGCGCCTCGATCAGCATCACTTCCAGCAGATGGCCCAGAATGACGTTGCGCGCAGGACGCTGGTCCCGGGCTTCGTCGCGTACCAGCCCGACAATCTGCGACAGACGGGCTTCGCCGCGCACATGGATGAGTTGTGGCAACAGCGAGACCAGCAGCCCGGCATCGTCGGAGCCAAAGGCGAAATGGCCGATCAGCACCCGGGCATTGGCCGGTGCCAGCGGATCGCCATGCCGGATTTCGTCCACGCGCATGGTCACCGTCAGCGGATCGACCGTCGCGGTTTCCTGCCCGGTGTTGGACATCGAAAAGCCAACCACCGAGGGGATCAGCACGAAATCTCCCTGCTCCAGATCGATCGGTGCCTGCCCGTCAGTTTCAAGCCGCACCGAGCCTTCCATCACCACGCAATAGAATGGCTGGCCGGTTGCCGGACGCTCGACCCGCCAGGCGCCGGCGCCGCTTGCGACTTTCGACAGCAAGGCGCCGGGCTGCAGCAGGGTGACCATTTCGGCCAGTGGATCGGTCATGATCAGGACGCTCGCTCATGTGATGCGGACTTTGAGCTATACACCGTCCGGTTTTCCGGCGCTAGGCTATGGCTCCACACTGGAACTGAAGGATCTGCCATGAAAACCATCTTGATCACCGGATGCTCATCCGGCTTTGGCCGCGACACCGCGCTTTACTTCCTCGATCGCGGCTGGAACGTTGTCGCCACCATGCGCACGCTGCGCGACGATGTGCTGCCGCAGCATGACCGCCTGCGGCTTGTCACGCTCGATGTCACCGATGCTGCCAGCATCCGTGATGCGACCCGAGCCGCCGGGCCGGTCGACGTGCTGGTCAACAATGCCGGCATCGGCTGGTTCAATGCGCTGGAAGGCACGCCGATGGAGCTGGCGCGCGGCATTTTTGAAACCAACACGCTCGGCACCATGGCCATGAGCCAGGCGGTGCTGCCGCAGTTTCGCCAGCGTCGGGCTGGCGTGATCATCAATGTCTCCTCCAGCGTCACGCTGAAGCCGCTGCATCTGCTGTCGGCCTATACCGCCAGCAAGGCCGCGGTGAACGCCTTTACCCAGGTGCTGGCGCTGGAACTGGAGCCGTTCGGCATTCGCGCCCATGTGGTGTTGCCGGGCCGCTCGCCGGATACGCGGTTCGGCGAAAGCGCCATGGCGCTCAACACCGCCGCCGGCGGCTTTCCCGAGGCCTATGCCGGCCTGGTGCAAAGCGTGGTTGCCGAGCGCCAAGAACAATCACCCGGCGAAGTGACCCATCCGGCCGATGTGGCCGAGGCGATCTGGCGTGCGGCCACCGACCCCGCCTGTCCGCTGCTGCTGCCGGCCGGCGCCGACGCTGTTGCCACCGCGCAGGCGGCCTGAACGAGGGGTACGGCAAGCTCCCTGATCGACAATTCCGGGCGCGGCGGGCATGGAGGCTGCCGCGCCGATGGACACTGCGTTTCTGGTTTTGGGCGAGACATGCAGAAGCAGTGCCGCGCGAAGATTTTCGCCGGGGGATTGTTTTGCAAATCCGGAGGACCGCACGCGGGCTTTGCCTCAGGAAGTTAGAATATGGGTGGCGCAGCACGCGCGCGGCCCGAGTGTCGCCGGATGATGTCCGCATCCGACAGGCGGTTCCTCGCATCCTCGGGGTTTTACGCCCGCCCGGATTGCTCCGGCCGCGATCAGGACAGATCGCGGGAGATGGTTTTCGTGGTCCGGCACGTCTTTTCCGATGGGGAAAATCCGCCACAGGCCCGTTCCGGCGCTGCAGTCTATCCCGCCCGAGGACGGGATCTGCCGTGAGGCAGGAACTGCCCGAAGGCAGCATGACTGCAAGCCCGGCCCGGTGGCTGGCTTGGCCGATATTTTCAACCGGCTGCCAGCGGAGCCACGATGGTCACCGCCTCCTTCCGCGATCTGCCGCACGTTCCGGCACTTCCCGAAAGGCCTTCCTCCCACCTGGTCCAGCACGTTCACGTTCCATCCGGCAGCGGGAGCACGCTGATGATGGCACGGGGCTGCGGGGTGTGGAAAAAATGGGCGCAGATTTTTGCGCGATGGTGCCGCGCGCACACTCTCCACCCCGGTGGGGAGAAAGCAAAATCATGACCTTAGCTTCAGCTAAGTCATAGATTTTGCAAGAGAGGGGGTTGGTTTCAGTGCCCAAAATTGTCCCCCTCACTTGCGATTTCTAGCACTTGGCTGAAGCCAAGGCGCTGAAATCGCTTTCTCTCCCACAAGGGTAGAGAAGGAGCTTCGCGCGTCATCTTTAAACCATTGAAAAATCTCAGGGATGGACGGGGCGCTGTTCCAGATTGTCGTCATGCCGGACCCCCATCCGGCATCCAACGGGCGAGCGTCCGCGAGCCGGTAAACTCCTGCGGCATCATGGTTTTTGGCAAGACGCTCTCCCGCGTCCGCAGAAGCGGACGCAGCTGGATCCCGGCTCGGGGGCCGGGATGACGAAGCGAGGGAGCGGCGTTCGATCTTGCGGGTTTTTCCCCGTCAATTCAGCAATTGCAGCGCCCAATCCCCCCTTGCGGTGGGGTCCGGAGGACGGGGCGAGACCCGTGGCTCGCGCCAGCAGCCCCGACAGGGCAGAGGGGGTATGTTGCGTTTGATACCGACAGCACAGTGATTGCTGTGACATTACCCCCCTCTGTCACCTACGGTGACATCTCCCCCGCAAGGGGGAGATCGGGTGCTTGCGGCAAAAGCTGTAAACCACCGATCCGGTCCGGTGTGTAAACGATCTATCCGGTCCGGACAGCGGTGACATCTCCCCCGCAAGGGGGAGATTGGGTGCTTGCGGCGAGTGTTGTAAACCACCTATCCGGTCTGGCAGCACCCTGCCCTCACACCACCGGGCGTGCGCCGAGTTCGTCCTCGGCGTCGGTGGAGAGCAGGTCGGAGCCGGATTGTTGCTGGCGTTCGTCGTCGACCTTTTTCAGCACCGCCTCGTCGACGCCGGTGTCGGTGACCTTGTCGGCGGCTTCGTCGCTGACTTTTTCAGCGGCCGTTCTGGTGGCCCGGTCTTCCGACTGAACGCGGGCCTGAACCTCGCTCTGATCCCCGAGGCGGGGCTCGGCCGATGGAGGCGTGGCTGGTTCGGGGGGCGGTGTGGTGGACGCGGCGGACTTGCCCGGAGCAGGCTCCGGGGCGGATGCGGCGGCCGGCTGGCTGGTGGTGGGGACCGGGGCGCCGGTGTCGAAACGGAGCCGGTAGATCGGTTCGGGCAGTGCGAAGCCGGCGGTTTCGAGCGCGGTCTTGACGGTGCGGATCGCCTCGGAACGGGCCTTGATGAAATCGGTCTCGGTCTGGTTGATCCAGCCCGACAGGCCGATCAGCACGTTGGAATCGCCGACCTGCTCGATCCAGGCGCCGGGCTCGGGGTTTTTCAGCACGAAATCAAGGCCTTGCAAGGTCTGGTGGCAGACGGCAAGGGCTGCGTGCAAGGCGCTGTCGGCGTCGACGCCGAGCTCGAAGGAGAAGCGGCGCTCGGGATTGCGGGTGTAGTTGACGATCTTGGCCTTGAACACGGTGGCGTTGGGGATGCGGATATGGTTGCCGTCAATGTCCATCAGGATGGTGGCGCGCGAGGTGAGCCGGATGACAAAACCCTGCATGCCCTCGAGCGCGATGAAATCGCGCGGCTGGAACGGCTGGCGGATCGAAAGCAGGATCGAGGCGATGTAGTTTTCCACCGTGTCCTTGACCGCGAATCCGATGGCAAGACCGATGATGCCGACGGCGCCCAGAATGGTGCCGAGCACGGCGGTGGCGCCGAGAATGTCGAGCGCGGTGACCGCGCCGAGCATCAGGAAGGCAAGCCAGACGGTCTGGCGCAACAGATCGGCGATGAAGGCATTGGGGGTGAGCCAGCCCCAGGGCTGGGTGCGGGTGGTGACGAACCAGCCGAGCAGGCCGATCAGCAGCCAGACCAGGCCCGCCACCAGCACCAGCGGCAGATAGTCGAGCGTCTGCTGCAGCCGGGTCTCGAACCGGCCGATCACCGGCTTGAGCCGTTCGGTGACGGCGGTCTGTTCGGTGAGCCGGTTTTCGATGGCAACGACGCCCGACACACGGCTGACCAGGTCCTCGGCCTTTTGCGCCAGTGCGGCCTGCTCGACCTGGCCGGTGAGCCTGACCACCCCGGCTGTGACCGAGACGCCGAGGTGACCCAGGCCGTCGATCTCGCGGAAAATGGTCTGGATGCGGCTGCGGATCTGCGCGTCGGCGGTGACCGATGTGCCGGTCTCGATCACCGGCCCGGCGGGCTCGGCGGTGTCCTGCGCGGCGGTCGGGGCGGCAAGCGCAAGCGCCAGCATCAGCCAGAGGGCGCGGGGAATGGAGAGGATGCGGCGCATGGCAAATTTCCTGAGCTGATGGCAGCCCGGGTGCGGACCGGACAATGAGGCCCTACCTAACCCGATCCACCCGCGACAGCCAAGGCCTGTGCTGCAGGGATGCCACCGGCGGAACCCAAACAGCTGCGAGATGGTTTGTGACACAGCCGGGCAAAGCTTTTACACAGAGCGCCAAGGCAGGGGCGCGCGGAACCCGTGCGGGCGACAGCGGCACAAAGGATGCGCACACCACAATGGCAAGCAGCAAAACCCGGAAAATCATCCGACTGGCGGGGCTCGTCGTGTTTTACGGCTGCCTGATTGCCGGCGGGCGCTGGCTGGGGCTGGCGATCGAGGAGCGGCTGCAGGTGCCAGGCCTTGCCTCGGCCGGCCTGCCCTATCTCGGCGCAGTCGCCGGCATCCTGCTCGCCTATGTGGTGCTGACGGCGATTCCGTTCGTGCCCGGCACCGAGATCGGCGTGGCGCTGCTGATGGTGTTTGGCGCAAGGCTGGCGGTGGTGGTCTATCTGTCGACGGTCATGGCGCTGACGCTGGCCTTTGCCGTGGGGCGGCTGGTGCCGGAGCAGCGGCTGGCGGGATGGCTCGGGCGTCACGGGTTCGACCGCGCTGCCGGGCTGATCGAAACCTTCCACCAGCTCGGGCCCGCAGGCCGTGACCAGTATCTGACCCAGCACGCACCGCGCTGGCTCAGGCCGTTGCTGGTCGAGCACCGGATGATCACCCTTGTCGTGCTGATCAACCTGCCGGGCAACACGCTTCTGGGCGGCGGCGGCGGCATTGCGCTGGTCACCGGGCTGAGCAAGCTGATGTCATGGCCGCAATTCCTGCTCGGCGTCTGTCTCGCCGTGTCTCCGGTGCCGCTGGTGGTGGTGGGGGCAAGCTGGCTTGGCGGGTAATGCATCGAACGATGCGGTAAAGCGGCCGGCACCAAGCGCCGGTTCTTGCCTATTTGCTCATCCAGATTTCCAGATTGCCCAGCGAGACATTGGAGAAATTGGAGAAATAGCGCAGTTTCGGTAGGTTTCCGGCAAGCACCGGCGGGTCACTGGCGGTGATCGCCGCCACAAGCCGCTCGGCATTTTCCCGGTCCTCCTCGTGAAAATACCGGACTTCGTAGAGCCCTGCAGCGGCGGCGATGCGTTCGGTGTCCTGCATCGTCCAGCCCAGCGCTGCCAGACGACTGACGAAGGGGACGATTTCTGCATTCCGATCAAGCGCGCCGGCAAATTGCAGGTAAACCCGCTGCGGGCTGCCGGCGACGGGCGAAGTCACCATAGGTGTGTCATCCGCGTCCGCGCCGGCAGCCGACGGGTCAACCTCGACCTGGCTGTCTTCGGCTTCGACCTTCGGTGGCGGGGTGCAGCGCGATGCAGAAATCCAGCACAGGATGGTAGGGTAGAACTGCTGGCTGGTGTCGGACAGGGTCTTGTTCAGTCCCTCGCCGCCATAGACAAACAGGCCGCCGATGACGATGATTGCCGACAGCACCACCTTGAATCGGGTTTCCCGGAACAGATAGGCGACGACGACCCCGACGGCGTAAAGAAACACACAGAAACCGGCAAAGGCCAACAATTCCGAATATCGCGGACTTTTGAAAACATTCTGGTAAATCGCAAAGGCACTGGCCAGGCCAAGAACAATGATGACCGCGCCATAGAGATACGGATTTTGATCCCGCATCTTCTTGATGAATCCCCAATCCACCGTCTCGGAGGGGTTTGCAGCGGGGTCATTGTCATTGTCGAGCGCCATGAGTTCCCTCCAAAATCCAGAGTTTTATCATATACCCAAAGCAACGCTTGGCAACTATTGCGGATTTTATACTTAGACAGACCGGCGCCCGGACCTGCTTCACGATTACCCGCCACCACGCGACCAGCAGGTTTCGAGCCAATTTCGCACCAGCTCAAGTGATTTGTGTCGACGTCGGGGCCGGCATGGCGGTGCAAGGCCGGTTTTGCGGCGAAACACGGTACGCTGGACGCGGCGCCGTCCAAAACCCGTCCGACGCGCAAGCCGCGCCAATACCCGCGCGAGCGAAAATAAAACAGCGGATATCTTGAGGATATACTTTGCAACGCACGAAATCCGGAGCAGATATGCAGTTGTGCGCGTCAAACCTCCGTTGGGGCCATTGCCGCGCAAGTCAAACTCAAAAGAGGGATCTGAAATGCGTGGAACCGGATTTTACTTTTTCTCTTCGGCGTGCTGTGCGTGACGCTCGGGATGATCTGGGGGATCGAGATGGCGATCTCGGGTGATCACATGCTGGCCCCGGCGCATGCCCATCTCAACCTGGTCGGCTGGGCCACCCTGGCGCTGTTCGGCCTGTACTACACCCTGACACCATCGGCCGGGGCGACGCTGCTGGCGAAAATCCATCTGGGACTGGCAATCGCCGGCGTGGTGGTGATGGTTCCGGGCATCGCCATCGTGCTCAAGGGCGGTGGCGAGGCGGTTGCGGCGACGGGATCAATGCTGACAGCCGCCTCGATGCTGGTGTTTTTGTACACGGTGTTCAAGAACGGGCTTGGCCGGCCGGCCTGACTGATTGCGCGCCGGGTCCGACAGATCCTGGCGCGCACCCGCCTTCCTTGCGAGACGCCGGGTTAGACACGGCGCGAAGACTGGATATAACTTTATCCGGTGCAATCCCGGTGACGGCCGATGCACCGGCGCCCGCCTTGCGTGTTGCGCACCGTCGAAACCTGTCCCGGCACACCCAGAACCCCATACTTCAAAAATGCGCTTTTGCCTGCTATCCTGGCTCTCGAAACAGGTCGACATTCCGCACTCATAAAACTCCGATAGGCAGATGGATGAAAAGGAAGTTGTCAGGTGGTCTTGTCCACGAGTTGCCCAACGATCTGGTTGATGCACTGACGGACTCGACAGAAGTTATAAATCGCTGGGAAAACCTGACACCAATAGCCCGGAACGAATTCATCTGCTGGGTGGAGGACGCAAAACAGGACAAGACCCGGATACGGCGGATCAAACGTACTGTGGAAGAGCTTCTCGAAGGTCAAAAACGTCCATGCTGTTGGGCAGGCTGCATTCATCGCACCGACAAGAAACCCGGCAAGTGGCAGCAAGCCGTGTTGATCGACAAGAAATCCAGCACATAAAACCCAAAAACGCCATCAGCAGGCAGGCGTTCCAGATGCCGCGGAAGCGACACTGGATTGCCAATGCCCATTTCCCATCTGCCCGGGATTTGAAGCGTTTTCGACGTATTTCACCCGCAAAAGGCCGGAAACTGGACCACGCAGCCTTTTGCCGGCTCCGATCAGCCTGTCAGGCCGGTTCTAAACCAGCCGCGACTGCTCCAATGCAGCCTCGATGAAGCTTGCAAACAGCGGATGCGGCTCCAGAGGCCTCGACTTGAGCTCGGGGTGATACTGCACGCCGATGAACCAGGGATGGACATCCTGGGGATATTCGATGGTTTCGGGCAGCAAGCCGTCGGGCGAGATGCCGGAGAAGACCAGGCCGGCGGCCTCGAGCTGCTCCCGGAAGGCGATATTGACCTCGTAGCGGTGACGATGGCGCTCGGAGACCTCGTTGGAACCGTAGATGCCGGCAATCAGCGAGCCGGATTTCAGCGGGTGCGGATAGGCGCCGAGCCGCATGGTGCCGCCCAGATCGCCATTGGCGGCGCGCTTTTCAAGCTGGTTGCCCTTGAGCCATTCGGTCATGATGCCGACGACATGGGTGCCGCTCTTGCGGTCGAACTCCGACGACATCGCGTCCTCGATGCCGGCCAGGTTGCGCGCCGCATCAAGCACCGCCATCTGCATGCCGTAGCAGATGCCGAAATAGGGGACCTTGCGCTCGCGGGCAAAGCGGGCGGCGGCGATCTTGCCTTCGGCGCCGCGTTCGCCAAAGCCGCCGGGCACCAGGATGCCATTGACCTTTTCGAGCCAGGGCGACGGGTCTTCCTTTTCGAAGATCTCGCTCTCGATCCATTCGAGCTTGACCTTGACCCGGTTGGCGATGCCGCCGTGATAGAGCGCCTCGATCAGCGATTTGTAGGCGTCCTTGAGGCCGGTATATTTGCCGACGATGGCGATGGTGACTTCGCCCTCGGGATTGTGGATGCGTTCGGACACGGTTTCCCAGGCGCCCATGCGCGGCGCCGGCGCCGGGTCGATGCCGAAGGCGGCCAGAACCTCGGTGTCGAGGCCTTCCTTGTGATAGGCGATCGGCACATCATAGATCGAGGGCACGTCGAGCGCCTGGATGACGGCGGAGGGCCGCACATTGCAGAACTGCGACAGCTTGCGGCGCTCTTCCGGCGGGATCTCGCGGTCGGCACGGACCAGCAGGATGTCGGGCGCGATGCCCATGGCCTGCAGTTCCTTGACCGAATGCTGGGTCGGCTTGGTCTTGAGCTCTCCGGCGGCAGCAATCCACGGCATCAGCGTCAGGTGCACATAGACAGCATTGCCGCGCGGCAGATCGTTGCCAAGCTGGCGGATCGCCTCGATGAAGGGCATCGCCTCGATATCGCCGACGGTGCCGCCGATCTCGCAAAGCACGAAATCATAATCCTCGTTGCCCTCGAGCACGAAGTTCTTGATTTCATTGGTGACATGCGGAATGACCTGGACGGTGGCGCCGAGATAGTCGCCGCGGCGTTCCTTGTCGATGATGTCCTTGTAGATGCGGCCGGTGGTGATGTTGTCGGACTGGACCGCCGAGCGGCCGGTGAAGCGCTCGTAATGGCCGAGATCGAGATCGGTCTCGGCGCCGTCGTCGGTGACGAAGACCTCGCCGTGCTGGGTCGGGCTCATGGTGCCCGGATCGACATTGAGATAGGGGTCGAGCTTGCGCAACCGCACCCGGTAACCACGGGCCTGCAGGACTGCACCTAGGGCGGCTGAGGCAATGCCCTTGCCAAGCGAGGAGACCACGCCGCCGGTTATGAAAACATATCGCGCCATGGGGTTGAACCGATACCTTTAGAACACTGATTCCGCCACCCTAAAATTCCGGTGGCGCATATTAGTGGTGCATAACGGCCCGACGGCCCCAAAAACCACATGAAAAAACCGGCGGAGGCGCTTTTCGCCATCCGCCGGTCAAGCTGTCTTTCGGCCTTACTGGCCGGAAGGAACGTCGGAGCCGGGAACCGCGGGGGCTGCCGGGATGTCGGCGCCCGCCGAGGGGGCCGGCGCCGGCGTTGCCGCGCCGCCAAGCTGGTCGAGCACGCCGGAACCCGAACCGTCGGTCTGGGTCGGGATGCGGTCGAGAATGTCGGTGGGGTTGTCGCCATAGCGGGCCAGGATACCCAGCGCCAGCGAGGTGACGAAGAAGGCCGCAGCCAGAATGCCGGTAGTGCGCGTCAGCGCATTGGCAGCACCACGCGCCGACATCAGCCCGGAACCGCCGCCGATGCCGAGGCCTCCGCCTTCCGAGCGCTGAATCAGCACGATGCCGACAAGCGCCAGCACGATCATGAGATGAATGACAATCAATACGGTTTGCATCGTGTTCTTTCCTGCCCGTCAAGGGCGCAATCTTCTGAGCGTTTGGCGGCTCTTTACACGAGGGCAGCCAGCTTTCCAAGTCCCGTCTGGGCGGAACAGCGACCGCGAGGCGGTCAAAATCGGTATCTGCCTAGCCGATCAGGCCGCGGCAGGCCTTACAGATGGCGAGGAAGTCGACCGCTTTCAAGCTGGCGCCGCCAATCAGCGCGCCGTCGACATCGGCGATGGCAAGCAGCTCGGCGGCGTTGGAAGGCTTGACCGAACCGCCATAGAGCAGCCGCATCGCAGCCCCCTCGCCGCCAAAGCGGGTTTTCATCTCCGCGCGGATGAAACCATGCGCCTCGGCGATGTCGGCCACTGTCGGGGTGAGACCGGTGCCGATGGCCCAGACCGGCTCATAGGCAATGACGGTGTCTTGCGCGGTGGCGCCATCGGGGACGGAGCCGGCAAGCTGATCGCCCAACACCTTGAGTGTTTCGCCGGATTTGCGCTGGGCTTCGGTCTCGCCGATGCAGATGATTCGGACAAGGCCCGCGGATTTGGCGGCTTCGGCCTTGGCGCGGACGGTGTCGTTGCTCTCGCCATGCAGGGTGCGGCGCTCGGAATGGCCGACCAGCACATGCGAGGCCAGGCAATCCGCGATCATCTGAGCCGAGACATCGCCGGTGAAGGCGCCGCTCTGTTCGGTGTGGCAATCCTGGGCGCCGATCATCAGCGGCGTCTCGTCGGCAATCGCGGTGGCGACATAAAGCAGTGTCGCGGGCGGGCAGATCAGCGCGTCGATCTGGCCGGAGAGGTCCGGGCCCAGACCATCGGCGATCGCCTTGATCTGGTCCAGATTTTCGCGGGTTCCGTTCATCTTCCAGTTGCCGGCCACAAGCGGGCGGATGCCAGGTGTCATCAGAAATCTCCGGTCAATTGTGTTGAACCGGGCTTAGCAGACCGGAGGGGATTTGCAAATGATGGGTAAAGGCAACCCCCTGCCCGGCCCCGCTCTCGAAAGAGCGGCATGCCGGGCAAAGTTCCCGGCAAGCCAGTGTCAGACTGCCGGAACGAGGCGTGAGGTGCCATCAAGCCGGCCAGACAAGCGGGTCAGGCCGATGCCGGCGATGACAGCCACGGCGCCGACGAACGGCGTGGCTGCGAGGCCCAGATGTTCGACGACCAGCCCACCGGACCAGGCTCCGAACGCAATGCCGAGATTGAAGGCGCCGATGTTGAGGCCGGAGGCAACATCGACAGCACCCGGGCTGACCTCGCGGGCGATCTGCACGACATAGGTCTGCAGAGGCGGAACATTGGCAAAGGCAAAGCCGCCCCAGAGTGCGACGACCGCGATTGCCGCCACAGGGTGGGACAGAGCCAGCCCCAACGCCACCAGCATCAGCGCAAGTCCGACGAAAATCAGGGTCAGCGCGGGCACGGGGCCGACACGGTCGGAAAGCTTGCCGCCCAGAATGTTGCCCGCTGCCACCGAAGCTCCATAAAGCAGTATGACAAGGCTGACCGCCCCGGCCGACAGTCCGGTTACGCCGGTCAGCATCGGCGCGAGGAAGGTGAAGGCGACAAAATTGCCGCCATAGCCGACCGCGGTGATCAGGTAGACCAGCAGCAAGCGCGGAGAGGTAAGAACCCCTGCCTGAGCGCGCAGGCTGGGCGGCGCGGATTGCGGCAGGTTGGAAGGAACCAGAACCGCGCTGGCAACTAGACCGATGACACCAAGTCCGACAACGCCGAGAAATGTGGACTGCCAACCGAATGTCTGGCCGACCCAGGTCCCCAGCGGCACGCCGGTGACAAGGGCCACGGTCAGACCCATGAACACCATGGCGATGGCGGAACTCTCCTTTTCCCTCGGCACCAAGCTGGTTGCGATGGTCGAGGCGATGGCGAAGAAAACGCCGTGGGCCAAGCCGGTGATGAAACGGGCAACGACAAGGCTGCCATAGCCGGGGGCAAAGGCGGCGAAGATGTTGCCGACAATAAAGAGCGCCAGAAGCGCCAGGAGCAGGGTCTTGCGCGGCAGCTTGCCGGTCAAAGCCGTGAGAACCGGCGCACCGATGGTGACGCCAAGAGCGTAAAGACTGACCAGAAGGCCAGCTGAGGGAAGAGAAACGCCGAGACTGCCGGCGATGGTGGGAAGCAGGCCGACGATCACGAACTCCGTGGTACCGACGGCGAAAGCGCTGATTGTCAGCGCCCAAAGTGCGAGAGGCATGGGTAAACTCCTGTAGGGAAGGACTGGACCCACGAGATGGCATGGCCTAACTGTTGCGTGAACGGGCTGAACTGGAAAGGGCCTTTGCGCATGACGCACGAACTGCCGCAAACCACGGATCTTGCGGTCTTCATCACCGTCATTGAGTGCGGCGGATTTGCAGAGGCGGCACGCAGGCTAGGTGCGGCACCTTCTACCCTGAGCCGGACGGTGACGCGGCTGGAGCGGCAGCTTGGCGTGACAATACTTCGGCGCTCGACACGCGGGATCGAGATCACGCCGGAGGGCCGCGATCTGTTACAGGCAGCGCGGGAGATCGTGGAGCGGACCGAGGCACTGGCGGATATGGCCGCTGGCAGCCGCGCGCCGCGAGGTCCGCTGCGCGTCAACGCGCCGGTGCCTTATGTCCTGCATGTCATCGCACCCCGGATTGCGGAATTTCATGCGCGCTATCCCGAGATCGACCTGACCATCGACATGACGGATCGCGTGGTGGATCTGATCGAATCCCAGGCGGACGTGGTGATTCGCTTTGGCGCCCTGCCCGACAGCGACCTGCTGCAGCGCCCATTGGGCAAGGCGGAATGGCGGCTCGTGGCAGCTCCATCCTATCTGGACCGGGTCGGCTATCCTTCGGTCCCAACCGAACTGGCCTCGATGGAACAGGTGCTTTTTTCTGCACCTGCCCACATCAATATATTGAAATTTCACGGCCTTGAGGCTCCGGTTGAACCCCGCGCCGCTGTGGTGGCAACCAATGGCGAAGCCGTCCGGCATCTGGTGTTGAACGGTATGGGGATCGCACGATTTTCCGGTTACATGATTGACCGGGATATCGCGGAAGGCCGTGTCGTCGAACTCTTTCAAGGCAGGCTCGACATTCGTCCGCTCGACATCACCGCGCTCTATCTGACACGCGCCTCGGGCCTGCGCCGCCTGTCGGTCTTTCTTGACTGGCTGGAGAATATGCCATGAGCTTCCGGCTGCCTTCGGAACAGACGTGCGGGCTTACATGCTTTCCGTCGGGACGAAACAGCCGGACTTGCGCCCGGTTGAGCGCAGGATGGCGCAGAAGCTCATTGCAGGAGGCCTGCACGGCGGCGCCATCGCCTCACCTATTCACGTCGCCTACTCTTCATTTCGCCGCAGCTTTGGTCTAAAGGGGTTCGCAAGAGGTTTGCGGGGTTGGCGTTTGGCCGCTTCGCGGGCCGTCATGACAATGCTGCGGGAGCTTTGATGCTTGATATATTGCGCAAGGGCGCCCAGGGCTGGGTTGCCAAATTTCTTCTGATTTTGCTGGTCGCGTCGTTTGGCGTGTGGGGCATTTCCGGGTCGATCCTGAATGCCGGCAATGATGCGGTGATCACGGTCGGCGACACGGTGGTGAGCCCGACCGAGTTCCGGCTCGCCTATGACCGCCAGGTCAGCGTGGTCGGACGCCAGATCGGCCAGAGGCTGACAACCGAGCAGGCCCGCGCCTTCGGCGTCGAGAACCAGGTCTATTCGCAGCTGATCGCCGGCGCGCTGCTCGACGAGCAGGCACGCGAGATGAATCTGGGGCTGTCGGATGACCGGCTGGCCGCGGTGATCGCCGACGACCCGGCATTTCACGATTTCAACGGCCGCTTCGACCGCAACAATTTCCAGAGCGTGCTGCGTTCGGTGGGCATGAGCGAAGAGGACTATCTGAAGAACCGCAGCCAGGTGGCGGTGCGGACCCAGATCGTCGAAGCCGTGTCCGACGGCTTCAAGGCGCCCGACGCCCTGATCAAGGCGCTGGCGCAATACGAGACCGAAAGCCGCGATGTGGATTATCTGCTGCTGACCAAGGCCAATATCGACCCGATCGCCGCTCCCGAGGATGCGGAGCTGGCAAGCTGGTTCGACGAGAACAAGGCCAAATATGCCGCACCCGAATACCGCAAGATCAATTATGTGCGGCTGTTGAGCGAGGACATTTCCGACCCGGCGGCCATCACCGCCGAGGCGGCCCGGGCCGATTACGAGGCCCGCAAGGACCGCTACACCACGGCCGAAACCCGCACCATCGACCAGCTGGTCTTTGCCGACCGTGCGGCCGCGGATGCGGCGGCGGCGGACCTGGCCTCGGGCAAGAGCTTTGACGAGCTGGTGGCGGCGCAAAACCGAAGTGCTGCGGATGTGCGCATCGGCTCGTTCTCCAAGACCGGCCTGCCCGACCAGTCGATGGCCGACGCCGTGTTTGCCGTGGCCGAGGCCGGCGGCACCACGCCGGTGGTCGACGGCCAGTTCGGCCCGGTGATAATCCGGGTTGCCGAGATCACGCCGGAATCCTCGAAAAGCTTCGAAGAGGTCGAGGCCGAAATTCGCGAACAGCTGGCGCTGGCCGAGGCCGGACAGGTGCTGCTTGACGTGCATGACGCCTATGAGGACGCCCGCGCCGGCGGCATGACGCTGACAGAGGCGGCCACGCAGCAAAAACTCACCCCGGTTACGATCGAGGCGGTGGACCGCACCGGCAAGACACCCGATGGCGAGGTGCTCGGCGATATCCCTGAATCCAATGCGTTGCTGCAGGCGGCGTTCGAGGCCGGGGTCGAGGTGGAAACCCCGCCGATCAATATCGGCGCCGAAGGCTTTGTCTGGTTCGAGGTGGCAGACGTCACCCCGGCCCGCGACCGCACGCTGGACGAAGTCCGCGACCAGGTGGTGGCCGACTGGACGGCGGAAAAGACCATCGAGGCGCTTGGCGCCAAGGCCACGGAACTGAAAGACCGCGTCGCCAAGGGCGCCGAGCTGTCGGCCATTGCCGAAGAGATGTCGGTGGCGGTGGAGACCAAATACGGCCTCACCCGGCGCGGCGCCGATGCGGTGTTTGGCGCAGCCGCCGTGTCTTCGGCCTTTTCCGGACCGTCGGGCCTGGTCGAAGTGGCCAGCGACGCCTCCGGGGAAAACCAGATCCTGCTCAAGGTGACATCGGTCAATGACGCCGCGTCGACAACTGCCGCTTCGGTGCCGGAAGAGCAGCGGACCCAGGTGGCGCAGCAGATGGCCGATGACATTCTCGACCAGATGGTGGCGCGGCTGCAGGCCGAATATGGCGTGGCGATCAACCGGCCATTGGCCGAGCGCGCGCTGGCGTTCTAGGGGTCTGAAAAGCAGGGGAAGCGATCACCATGGCTGATCTCAAGTCATTCATCGCCAAAGTGGCCAATGCCGAACCGCTGAACCGGGACGAGGCGCGCGCCGCCTTTGGCGTGATGATGTCGGGTGACGCCACGCCGTCGCAGATCGGCGGCTTCCTGATGGCGCTCAGGGTGCGCGGCGAAAGCGTCGACGAGCTCTATGGCGCCGTCAGCGTGATGCGCGCCAAGATGCTGCCGGTCGAGGCGCCCGCCGATGCGATCGACATTGTCGGCACCGGCGGCGATGCATCGGGCACCTACAATGTCTCGACCACCGCCGCCTTCATCACGGCCGGCGCCGGCGTCAAGGTGGCCAAGCATGGCAACCGGGCGCTGTCGTCGAAATCAGGCACGGCGGATGCGCTGTCGGCGCTGGGAATCTCGCTGGAGCTGGACCCGAAGGGGATTTCGGCCTGTATCGACCAGGCCGGTGTCGGCTTCATGTTCGCGCCGGCGCATCATTCGGCGATGCGCCATGTCGGACCGAGCCGGGTGGAACTGGGCACGCGGACGATCTTCAACCTTTTGGGGCCGCTGTCCAATCCGGCCGGGGTCAAGAAGCAATTGCTCGGCGTGTTCTCGCCCTACTGGCTCGAGCCGATGGCGCAGGTGTTGCGCGATCTCGGATCGGAAACGGTCTGGGTGGTGCATGGCGACGGGCTTGACGAGATGACCACGACCGGCGTGACCCAGGTGGTGGCGCTGGAAAATGGCGAGATTCGCAATTTCGAGATGACGCCGGAGGATCTGGGCTTTGCCCGGGTGCCGCTGGACCTGCTCAAGGGTGGCGATGGCGCGCACAATGCGGCAGCGCTCAAGCGGCTGCTCGAAGGCGAGGCCAGCGCCTATCGCGACATCTCGGTGCTCAATGCCGCAGGCGCGCTGGTGGTGGCGGGCAAGGCCGAGACCATGCCCGAAGCCATCGGCATGGCGGTCAACTCGATCGACAGCGGCGCGGCACTGGCAGCACTTGACGCGCTGGTCAGCGTGTCCCAGGCCCATGCGCCTGCACCGAAGGCGGGCTGAGGCGATGAGCGATATCCTGACCCGCATCGAAGCCTACAAGCGCGACGAGATTACCGCGGCGAAAACCGCCACTCCGCTGGCCGAGCTCAAGGCGCGCGCGCGCGACCAGGGGGCCCCGCGCGGCTTCATCGCAGCGCTTGAGGCCAGGCACGGCGCCGGGGATTACGCGCTGATTGCCGAAATCAAGAAGGCGAGCCCGTCAAAGGGCCTGATCCGCGCCGATTTCGACCCACCGTCGCTGGCGCGCGCCTATGAAGCTGGCGGTGCAGCCTGCCTGTCGGTGCTCACCGACGCGCCGTCATTCCAGGGCGCGCCGGAGTTTCTGACCGCCGCACGCGCGGCCTGCGCCCTGCCCGCGCTTCGCAAGGATTTCATGTTCGACCGCTACCAGGTGCACGAGGCGCGCGCCTGGGGCGCTGACGCGATCCTGATCATCATGGCCTGCCTGACCGATGACGACGCAAAGCGGCTGGAAGACGAGGCCCAAGACCTGGGTATGGCGGCGCTGATCGAGGTGCATGACGAGGCCGAGACCGAACGCGCGCTCCGGCTCGAAAGCCGCCTGCTCGGCGTCAACAATCGCAATCTGCGCACCTTCGACGTGTCGCTGACGGTCTCCGAGCGGCTGGCGGCCCTGGTGCCGGACGACCGCATTCTGGTCGGCGAAAGCGGCATCGGCTCCTTTGCCGATTGCGAACGGCTGGCAACCAGCGGGATCAAAACATTCCTGGTCGGCGAAAGCCTGATGCGCCAGCCGGATGTGGCAGCGGCGACCAGGGCGTTGCTGACCGGGCAGACCGCGGAAGCGGTGCGCTGAGATGGCCGATGACACCGGCGCACGGCTGACACATCTGGCAGAAGACGGGTCGGCGAGCATGGTCGATGTCGGCGACAAGGCCGATACGGTGCGCGTCGCCGAAGCCGAGGGTTTCGTGCTGATGAAGCCCGAGACGCTGGCGCTGATCCTGGCCGGGGACATGAAGAAGGGCGATGTCATCGGGGCCGCGCGGATTGCCGGCATCATGGCCGCCAAGCAGACCGCAAACCTCATTCCGCTGTGCCATCCGCTGGCGCTGACCAAGGTCGGCGTCGAGATCGAGCCCGACGAGGCCCTGCCCGGCTTGCGGGTTTCGGCGCTGGCCAAGCTCACCGGCAAGACCGGCGTGGAGATGGAAGCGCTGACTGCGGTGTCGGTGACCTGCCTGACGATTTACGACATGGCCAAGGCGGTGGACCGGGGCATGGAGATCGGCGGTATCCGGGTGCTGGCCAAGTCCGGCGGCAAATCCGGCGACTGGGTTGTGCAGGCGAAGGGATGATCCGATGGCATTGATGCCGGTTGACGAAGCGCTCAGGCGGATCCTGGAGGATGCGGCGGCGCCCCAAGAGCCGGAAATGCTGCCGCTGGCACGGACATCCGGCCGGGTGCTGGCCCGGGATATCAAGGCGCTGCGCACCCACCCTCCCTTTGCGGCCTCGGCCATGGACGGCTATGCGGTGCGCGCCGGAGAAGCCAGTGCCGGCGCCATACTGACACTTCAGGGCGAATCTGCCGCCGGACACGGCCATGACGGTGCTTTGGCGCCGAAATCGGCGATCCGGATCTTCACCGGCGCGCCGGTGCCCGAAGGCGCAGATGCCATCGTCATTCAGGAAAATACCGACAAACTCGATGATGGTTCCGTCCGGATCAACGAAGCCCCGGTGCCCGGCCGCTATATCCGCGATGCGGGCATTGATTTTGAGACCGGCAAGGTCGGGCTCGAGGCCGGACGGCTGCTCGATGCCGGCGCCATCACCTTCGCCGCCGCGATGAACCACGCGACGCTGCCGGTGGTGCGAAAGCCCCGGGTCGCGATTCTCGCCACCGGCGACGAGTTGCGGCTGCCTGGCGAAGAACTCGGACCGGGTCAGATCATCGCCTCCAACACCTTCGGCGTGGCCGCGCTGGCGCGCGAAGCCGGCGCCGAGATCATCGATCTGGGCATTGCCGCCGACCGGATGGAGGCTCTTGATTCGGCGATTGATTCGGCTCTGGCGCAGGGCGCGGACGTGCTGGTGACCATCGGCGGGGCTTCCGTGGGCGATCATGACCTGGTGCAAAAGGCGCTCACAGGCCGTGGAATGGCGCTGGATTTCTGGCGAATCGCCATGCGTCCTGGCAAGCCGCTGATGTCGGGACGGCTGGGCGGAATGCGGGTGCTGGGACTGCCGGGAAATCCGGCCTCGAGTCTCGTCTGCGCGCATCTGTTTCTCGAGCCACTGGTGACCCGGCTGGGCGGACGTCCGGACCCCGACAGGATGAAAAAAGCCATATTGACCAAGGACATGCCGGAAAACGACCTGCGTCAGGACTATATCCGCGCCGACCTTGCCACCGGCCCCGACGGCACGCTGAGCGCGACCCCCTTTGACCGCCAGGATTCGTCGCTGATGAAGGTCTTTGCCGACGCCCGCTGCCTGATCGTCAGGCCACCTTTCGCTTTACCAGCAAAACCCGGATCTACTTGCAGCGTGCTCGTTTTGCGCCCCTGATGTTCTTTCATTGTTTCTTTACCCCTTGCGGAACACAGATGGAGCATGTTAGCTGAGTTCTGGTTTTGTTTCATTCCGACCATCGGGCCGGCCACCGGGGTAAATCGACAATGTTGACGCGCAAACAGCACGAACTTCTTCTCTTCATTCACGAACGCATGAAAGAAAGCGGCATCCCGCCCTCTTTCGACGAGATGAAGGATGCGCTCAACCTGGCGTCCAAATCCGGCATCCACCGGCTGATCACGGCGCTGGAAGAACGCGGCTTCATCCGCCGCCTGCCAAACCGGGCCCGCGCCCTCGAGGTGATCAAGCTGCCTGACAGCTACCAGGCCAATCTGCAGCCGCGGCGCGGCTTCTCGCCCAGCGTCATCGAGGGCAGCCTCGGCAAGACACCGGAACCGGTCCGGCGGGCCACGGCCGCCAATGACGAGGCCTCGCAGGTGGCCGAAGTGCCGATGATGGGCCGCATCGCCGCCGGTGTGCCGATCTCGGCGATCCAGAACATCACCCACACCATCACCGTGCCGGTGGAGATGATCGGGCCCGGTGATCACTACGCGCTCGAGGTCAAGGGCGATTCGATGATCGATGCCGGGATCTTCGATGGCGACACCGTTGTGATCCGCAATGTCTCGAGCGCCAGCCCCGGCGACATCGTCGTCGCACTGGTCGATGACGAGGAAGCCACGCTGAAGCGGTTCCGCCGCAAGGGCGCCTCGATCGCGCTGGAGGCCGCCAACCCGGCCTATGAGACCCGCATTTTCGGACCCGACCGGATCAAGGTGCAGGGCAAGCTTGTCGGCCTGATCCGCCGCTACCACTGACTAGGTCCTTGTGACCGATGGGGAGACCGTCCGGGCCGGGCGGCCTGCTCAACCGGGCAGATCATAGCTTCGGCTGCGCCAGTCGTAATAACGCTGCACCGTCCAGGGCCGGACGACGCCTTCCGGGGCCGATCTGATCCGCAAGTCCGGCCGCTGCGATCCCGGGGCGCCCCCTGCCTGCCGGACATGGCTGCCGCCTGACTGATCTGCCAGTTTCTCAACAGGCTGGTCCGCAAGGGCGGCTGCGGGCTTGTTTGCCAGGGTGACCGTCATGGCGCCGCTGCGGCGCAGGCTGCGCGCGGTGACAAGTGTCGCGCCGGACCAACAACTCTGCATGTAGACCGGGATCGCCACCACCACGAGGTCGGCCCGGTCGCAGGCAGCCCCGATCAGCGGCGCCTTATCAACCGCAATCACCCGGACCCGATGATGAATGGCGGCGCAGATACCGCGCCCGGCGCAGTGAAACCGCGACGGCGCTTCCGCCGCAGCGCGCAGCAAGAGATCGAGGCTTTCGGGCTGGCCGGCATTGGCCGCTGCGGCCTGTGCATGGGAGACCGGCGGCCGATGCGGCGGCGCCCGCAGCGCAGCCTGCCACTGCCGGAACACGAAGGCCGAGGGACGCGCGGCATTGCTGGCAAGCCCGTCAGACCCTGCCAGGGCCACCAGCTTGCCGTCTTCGCTGATCAGGACATCGGGCATCGGGCTTGCCAGCGGCGGAAGTGCAAATGCGGCGCCCAGACCAATCAGCACCGCGCCCGTCAGCCGCAGCCAGCTTCTCAGATACACGAGAACGACAAGCCCGGCGCCTGCCGTGGCGGTGGCCGCGAGCGGGATCTGGCCGACGCTGAGATTGCCGCCGAGACCGTCGACATGATGGGCAACGGCGATAACGGCTTCGAGCCCCTGCCCCATCACCTGCAGCGGCACGGCATCAAGGCCGAGAGGCATCAGCAGCATGGCAGCCAGTCCGGCAGGCATCACCACCAGCGTCACCAGCGGCATCGCCAGCAGATTGGCGAGCAGCCCGTGACCGGCGACGCGGTGAAAATGATGCGCGGAAAACAGCCCGGTGGCCAGTCCCGCAACCAGCGAGGTAATGGCCAGGCCGAGCATCAGCTTGGCCAACACGACGAGCCAGCGGACCGGCCAGGCGCCCCCCACAGGCCGGGCGTGGCGGCCGCTGAGTCGCGGCTGCGTGCGGCCAGAGCGGCATAGGCCGAAATCAGCGCGGCGGTGGCGGCAAAGGACATCTGGAAGCCCGGACCGACCACGGCCGACGGGGTGATGATGATGATAACGAGGGCGGCGAGCGCGACATTGCGCATGGTCAGCGCGCTGCGATCGGCAAGCACGGCCCCCAGCATGATGGCGAGCATCACCCAGGCGCGCTGGGTGGCCACGCTGCCGCCGGAAATCAGCAGATAGGCTGTGGCGACCATCAGCGCGCCGACGGCGGCAATCTTTCTGACCGGGAAGGCTTCGACCAGCGGCGGAAACAGCGCCAGCAACTTCCGCAGGCCGATATAGAGCGTGCCGGCGGCAAGCGCCATGTGCAGCCCGGAGATCGCCAGAATATGGGCGAGACCCGTGGCCCGGAGAGCGTCCTGCGTGGCCGTGGAGATGCCCCGCCGGTCCGAGACCGCGAGTGCGGCGGCGACCCCGCCCGGATCCCCCGGCAGCACGGTGCGGATCCGCGTCGATATCTGTTCGCGGATGCGCCTGAGGTGCAGCCTGAAGGGCTGAAGCAGCCCGGTCCGGCGCAGCGACGGCGCGGAAGCCTCGGGCGCGCTGTAGAAGAAGCCATGGGCGCCGATGCCGTCGACAAAGGCCTTGAAGGCAAAATCGAAACCGCCAGGCAGCACCGGACCGGAGGGCGCGGACAGCCGCGCCCGGCCGGAGATCACCGCCCCCACCGGCACCGGCGGGTGCGGCGCACGCGCGACGAGCCGGACCCGCGCGGGCGGCCGGCGGATCTCCGGCCCGGCCGTCGACAAGAGATCGATGAGATACCAGACCCTGCCGGCCGGGCCGAATTCACGGGCTTCGACCTGTCCGGTGATCTGCGTGATCACGTCCGAATCAAGCAGGATGGCGCCGCGCTGCTGCTCGAAGCCTGCGGCACAGGCACCGGCGCACAGGGCTGCGGCCAGTGCCGCGGCGCGCGAAGCGCCAAGATGAGCCTCGCGGGTGAGCATTGCTATGAACGCTGCAACCAGCAATCCCAATCCCGGCAGGAGCAGGCCCGGATCGCGGGACGCGCTGTAAAACAGCCCGGCGCCGGCGCCCATGGCCACCGGCAGGAACAGAAAACCCAGACCGCATTCGCGCTCGCGGCCGACAGCCTGCGACATGGCGGTGTGCAAGCGCTGCGGCAGCGCCCTGCCCTTGCCGGTTTGCGGGTCTGTCACACGGCGGGAATCCGGACGGGGAACCTGCGCAGGGACGACATCAGACCGTGCCGGCGCGAGGTCGAATCGACCCTCCGCCGCGGCCATTTGCGGTTTCATCGCCATGCGTGTTGCCTGCTTCATGCACGCCTCGCCTGAAGACTGGCAGACTACACCCGGAATTTGGGGCAACACCACCCTGAATGGCAGCGATGAGCGCGCACGCCTTGTCGCTGCAATGCGGAATGTAACCAATTTCCGGAGTAATTTTCGCGCATTTCCAACATGTTATCGTTACCCGCGAAAAGCCGAGCCCGGGCATCATATTTCAATTCCGTGATGTGGAAATTAGCCATCCGCATAGCTTGGCAGGGTGCGGGAAATCATATAGCTAACCCATGACGGTCATCCAAGGTGGCGGCTAAAGGCCGTGCACCTGCATTTGTGGAAGGACATGCCATGGCAGACAGACAAGCAAAAATCATTATGGACGGCAACGAGGTTGACCTACCGATCAAGACCGGAACAATCGGTCCCGACGTTGTCGACATCGCCTCACTTTACAAGACGACCGGGGCGTTCACCTATGATCCTGGCTTCACCTCCACCGCATCCTGCGAATCCAAGATCACCTATATCGACGGCGATGAAGGCGTTCTGCTGCACCGCGGCTATCCGATCGACCAGCTGGCCGAACATGGCGACTTTCTCGAGGTCTGCTACCTGCTGCTTTATGGCGAACTGCCGACAGCAACACAGAAGGTGGATTTCGACTACCGGGTAACCCGCCACACGATGGTGCATGAGCAGATGAGCCGGTTCTTCACCGGATTCCGTCGCGACGCCCACCCGATGGCGGTGATGTGCGGCTGCGTCGGCGCGCTGTCGGCGTTCTACCACGATTCAACCGACATCACCGATCCGCATCAGCGGATGGTGGCATCGATGCGGATGATCGCCAAGATGCCGACGATTGCGGCGATGGCCTATAAATACCACATCGGCCAGCCCTTCGTGTACCCGACCAACAATCTCGATTATGCCTCGAACTTCCTGCGCATGTGCTTTGCCGTGCCGTGCGAAGATTACGAGGTCAATCCGGTGTTGGCGCGGGCCATGGACCGCATCTTCATTCTGCATGCCGATCACGAGCAGAACGCCTCGACCTCGACCGTGCGTCTTGCCGGTTCCTCGGGCGCCAATCCGTTCGCCTGCATCGCAGCCGGCATTGCCTGCCTGTGGGGCCCTGCCCATGGCGGCGCCAATGAAGCCGCGCTCAACATGCTGGCGGAAATCGGATCGGTCGACAAGATTCCGGAATTTGTCGAACGCGCCAAGGACAAGAACGATCCGTTCCGTCTGATGGGCTTCGGCCACCGGGTCTACAAGAACTACGATCCGCGCGCCAAGATCATGCAGAAGACCTGTCATGAAGTGCTGGGCGAGCTCGGCATCAAGGACGATCCGCTGCTGGAAGTGGCCATGGAGCTCGAGCGCATCGCGCTGACCGATCCCTACTTCATCGAAAAGAAGCTCTATCCGAATATCGACTTCTATTCGGGCATCACGCTGAAGGCGCTGGGCTTCCCGACCACCATGTTCACCGTGCTGTTCGCTCTTGCCCGCACCGTCGGCTGGATCGCCCAGTGGAGCGAAATGATCGAGGATCCGGGCCAGCGCATCGGCCGTCCGCGCCAGCTCTATATCGGCGAGGCCTCGCGCGATTACGTGCCGGTGTCCAAACGCTGAAGCCTGCGGGTATCAAACTGAAAAAGGCGCCTTCGGGCGCTTTTTTTGTGTCTGCCGTGTCGTGGCTCTCAAAAACGGCCTTGCGGCATCACTTGCAGCTGTTGCTGGTGCCGTTGAGTGCATTGCCGATTTCACAGGGATAGGCCGCAGGATAAGATGCCTCGCATGACTGCAGAAGACCGTTATAGTCCCATAGCGACAGCCCGGCGACATCCGGATAGGCCGTGACAATCTCTCTGGCGATGCCGGCGCATTGCGCGAAAACCTCACCCGCCTGGTCGTCATTTTCGCAATTATATGGCGATGCGGGCTGCTGGTTGGGGGGCAACTGGGTGAGCCCGATGCCAAGACCGGGATTCATCTGCTCAACCGGAATTGACAGATCTGCGGCACCAGACGCCGCGCCCGGACAGGGGAATGCCTGCATGTCGGCAGCCATCTGCCCCACGATGTCAGTGGAAAACCCGCCGGAGTAATATTGCCGGTTGATCAGCACCGGGGTCTTGCCGGCCCTTGCCATCTGGCAATATTGCCATTGCACCGATGTGAAGTCCGCGGCGGTGCTGTCACTGCTGTAGGGCGCGATCGACATGGGGATTGTCTTGTCCTTGGCCGTCAGAGCCGCGACCACCGCGCCAAAACCATCGGTGTCCGGCAAGGTGCTGCCGGCTTCCATGTCATAGTCGACACCGCCGATGCTGTAGTCATCCATGAATTTCAAAAGGCGATCGGCGCCGGAAGCCGCTGCAGCGGGGCTTGAGGCAAAATAGTCCCAGGTCTCGGGATTGTCCCAGCCGCCAAGAGACAAAAAGACGGTCTTGCCCGCAGCGGAAAGCAGCTCCATCGCCGCCTGGGCCTCCCTGAACGGATCGCCATTGGCATCATAGACAGCCTTGATGTTCCAGACCGGAACGGCATCATCGCCAGGGCACTCAAACCCGCGCGCGCTTTTGCTGTCTGGTGTGCAGAAATTGACGAAGGCAAAGATGACATGTGTGAAATCGGAGTCTGCCAGAGCCTCGATCTGCTCCTTGGTGACACTGCCGATCGGATAAGGCGCATCCTCGAGATAGGCCAGATTGACTTTTTGCGCGGCCGCAGGCTGGACGAGTAGCGCCAGGGCCGTCGTGACAACCAGGAAAACGCCCAAATAAACCCCAATATTTCTCGTGTAAATACTGCGATTTCTCATGCCAAACCTCCCGCTTAGGCAAGCATAAAACCATTTTTTAAGCATTAATACTTGCACCTCGCGCCGAACCTGTCAATTTTCAGCGCTGAAATTCCGGGACTGGCGGGCATGGACGGAACATGGCACAGACAGGCCATCAGTCGTCGCTGAACGATCTGTGCAAGCATGAGAGCGCAGGATGCCGGCGGGGTCAGCGGCCGATGACGGAGAGCACGGTTCTGGCGGCGGTTTCGGAGGCCGGGTGGCCGGTCTGCATGCGCGACCAGACCAGATCGAAATCTTCCAGCGTCGCAGCACGATAGAGCGTGTCGCGGGCCAGCTGATCGGCAAGACGGGCCAGACGCGCGGGGCGCACCTGGCCGTCATACTGCTCGGTGATGACCACGTGATCGGCGATCAGGTTGGGCAGCGCTGCGGTCCATGTGGTGATCTTGGCAAACAGCAGCTTGGCGATCGGATCGAGCTTGTAGCACGACATGTGCGGCACGCCGGCCAGCGCCAGTTCGAGCAGCACCGTGCCGGAAGCGGCGATGGCCACATCGGCCTGGCCGAAGGCCTGCCACTTGGCGTCGTCGCCGGTGACGATCCTGCAGGGGACATCCCAGCCCAGAACCTCGTCACGCACCGCACGCTCGACATGGGCGCCGGCCGGAAGCACGAAGCTCATCTCGGGATTGATCGCGGCCAGCAGCCTTGCGGCCTCGCCAAAGACCGGTGCGAGGCGGCTGACCTCGCCGCGGCGCGAGCCCGGCAGAATCAGGCACATGGGCGGCTCGCCGACGCGACCGCGCCGCCGCCGGGCCGTCTGCGCCGCATGGGCGGCAACCAGGCCCGGATCATCCATCAGCCGGTGGCCGACATAGGTCAGCGGCGGGCCACCAAGCCGGGCCACGATTTCCGGCTCGAAGGGGAAGATCGACAGCACGTGATCGATATAGGCGGTCATGGCTGGCGCCCTTTCGGGCTTCCAGGCCCAGACGGTGGGGCAGACATAATTTATGATCTTGAGACCGGGCAGCGCCTGGCGGACCCTGCGCGCCACCCGGTGGGAGAAATCCGGGCTGTCGATGATCACCAGGCAATCGGGACGCGCAGCAATGATCGCATCGGCAGTCTGGCGGATCCGCATGATCAGCTTCGGCAGTTTTGCAATCACCGCGGAAAAACCGATGATCGACAATTCGCTGTAATCAAACAGGGAATCGAGGCCTTCGGCAATCAGCTTGTCGCCGCCGACGCCGACCAGCTGCGGCTGCTCGCCGGTCTCGCCGGCAAGCGCCCTGACCAGGTCGGCGCCGAGAATGTCGCCGGAGGGTTCGCCGGCCACCACGGCGAGCTTGAGCGCTGACATCAGCCTGTCCCTCTTCGCGTGGCTCGATGCCGGTGACGAACAGGCCCAGGCGGTCGGCTTCGGCAATCACCATGTCGCGTTCGAGCACCAGCGAGCGGCCGGCTTCCACGGCGATGCCTGCAAGTCCGGCGGCATGGGCGCCGGTCACGGTGGCCGGGCCGATGGACGGCAGGTCGGCGCGTTCATCCTGACCGGGCTTGCACAGCTTGACCAGGACGCCACCGCGCCCGCCGGAGAGCCGTTTGTCGGCGCGCAGGCCTGCAACCCGCGCCAGCATGGCATCGGTGCCCTCAAGCCCCTCCAGCGCCACCACACGGCCGCCGACGGCGACAGCGCCCTGCCCGACATCGAGCCGGCCAAGCGCCAAAGCGGCTTCGGATGCGGCGGCAATGTTCTTCAGGTCGGACTTGTCGGGCCGCACCTTGCCCGAGGGCCCCGCCTGGCCGAGCAGCCCCGGGGCCACCTGCTGGGCGCCGATGACCCGGACGCCTTCATTTTCCAGAACCTTGATGGCAAAGCGCAGCAGCTTGTCGTCGCCGCCCGAGGACAGCAGACGCAGCGATGACGGCGAGGCCAGCAGCGAGCGCCAGGTGGGCCGCACATCCGACAGGCTGGGACGACGGCCAATGCCGCCGGCGAGCACGATCGACCCGATCGCCTCGCGCCGCACAAGCCTGGAGAAGCCGGAGAGATCGGCAATGCTGATCTGGAAATGGTCAAAGCCCGACCAGTCCTGGTCGGACTCGCCCTTGATGCCGAAAATATAGGGATCATGCCCCGATTGCCGCGCCGCCAGGGCGACCTGGACCGGAAACCGGCCCTTGCCGGCCAGGATCGCCAGCCGGCCGGTGATGTCTGGCGCGGCCTGTGCAGCGGTCACCGGCGTCAGCCTCGCTGGCCCCGCGCCGGGGAGGACAGCGCACGCTCGCTTTCGGCATCGATGAAGGCGATGATGTCGAGAATGGCTGCGTTGTTGTCGGTCTGATCGCGCACCCGGGCAATGTTCTCGCGGATCGGCGTCGAGGGATTGAATATCGTCTTGAACGCGCGGCGGACGGCGTGAATGGCCGGCCGGTCGAAGCCGGAGCGCTGCATGCCGATGATGTTGAGCCCCATCAGCACGCCGGGATTGCCGTTGAGCATGCCATAGGGAATGACGTCATTGCTGACAGCCGCAAGCCCGCCGATGAAGGCATGATGGCCGATGCGGGTGAACTGGTGCACCGCCGCACCGCCACCCATGATCACCCGGTCGCCGATGCTGACGTGACCGGCAAGCATGACATTGTTCGACAGGATGACATTGTCGCCAACATGGCAGTCATGGGCGACATGGGAATAGGCCAGAAACATCGAATTGTTGCCGACCGTGGTCTTGCCGCCAAAGCTGGCCATGCCCGGATGCATGGTCACGCCTTCGCGGATCGTGCAGCACCGGCCGATGATCAGCTGGGTGTCTTCGCCCTTGTAGTTGATGTTCTGCGGGGCACAACCGAGCACGGCATTGGGGAACACGACGGTTCCTTCGCCAATGCTGGTATTGCCATCAACGACAACATGGCTCATCAGCCGCACATTGTCGGCGAGCCTGACCTTGGGGCCGACATGGCAGAACGGACCGATCTCGACATTGGCGCCGATGACGGCGCCTTCCTCGACGATGGCGGCAGGATGGATGCGGGCCGGCTGCTGGGCGGCATGCGCGGTGACTGTCATTCGGACTCGCTTTCTGCCGAAGCGAGCATCGCTCCGATGTCAGCTTCGGCAACCTTGGAGCCGTCAACCATTGCCTCGCAATGGAAGCGCCAGATATTGCCGCGCTGCTTGATCTTGGTCACATGATATTCAAGCCGGTCGCCGGGAATGACCGGCTTGCGGAACTTGGCGTTGTCGATGGTCATGAAATAGACGATCTTGTCGTTGCCGCCCACCGCCTTGGCGCAGATCGCGCCGGCCGTCTGGGCCATGCCTTCGACAATGAGCACGCCGGGCATGATCGGATTTTCGGGAAAATGTCCGGTGAAATGCGGCTCGTTGGCGGTGACATTCTTGATGCCGATGGCCGAATTGTCGGCATCGATATTGATGATCTGGTCGACCAGCAGAAACGGATAACGATGCGGCAGCAGGCGCATGATTTCGCGAATGCCCGCGGTTTCCAGTGTCGTTGCTACGGTGTCCATCATTGCCCGCCTCCGCGTTTGTCTTTGTCTGTCTTGCCGGCCTTGCCGAAGGCCCGCTCATTGGCAGCCGCGGCGTCGCGCAGGAAGCCGAGCATCGGGCGGGCCGGTACGCCGCCCCAGCGGACACCGGCAGGCACATCGCCCGCCACGCCGCTGAAGGCCGCAATCTGTGCGCCATCACCGATACTGATATGTCCGTTGATGGCGGATGCGCCGCCGATCATCACGCCGTTGCCGATGGTGGCGCTGCCGGCGATTCCGACCTGGGAGACGATGACACTGTGCCGTCCGATCCGAACATTGTGCGCGATCTGGACCAGATTGTCGATTTTCGTGCCTTCGCCGATCTCGGTATCGTCAAGCGCGCCGCGATCGATGGTCGTGTTGGCGCCGATTTCGACGTGATCCTGGATGATCACACGGCCGATCTGCGGGATCTTGACCAGGCCGCGCGGTCCCGGCGCATAGCCGAAACCATCCTGTCCGATGCGCGCGCCGGGATGAATGATCACATTGTTGCCGATCAGCGCATGCTGGATGGTGACGCCATGGCCGACATGACAATTGCGGCCGATGCGGGTGCCAGGACCGATGGCGGCGGAGGCGGAAATGACCGAGCCTGCACCGATCTCGGCGCCGGCGCCGATCACCGCACCGGCTTCGACGGTGACACCGTCTTCGAGCCTGGCGGAGGGATCGACCGAGGCGCTTTCGCTGATCCCGGCGGCACCGGTCAGCCGCAATGGCTGCACCGAAGCGGGCACCAGTGCCGCGCCGGCCAGGGCAAAGGCCAGTTGCGGTGCAGCGGCAATCAGCGCGGCGACGCCATCGGGAACATCGGCCGCCAGCCTGGAGGTGACAAACACGGCTGCGGCGCGGGATTTCTTCAGATCAGGAAGGGCGACGCGGGAACTCGCAAAGGCCACTTCGCCCGCGCCGGCGCGCGACAGCGGGGCGATGCCGGTGACCTGGCGGTCGCCGAAATCGGGATTGACCAATTCGGCTCCGCAAAGACCCGAGAGGTCTGAAAGCGACATGCCTTCATGCGGAGGAAAAAAACGAATTGTGTCCATAAGGAAACCAGAAAGAGAGACCGGGTGGCGAAACCGCCACCCGTGTCAAATCAGAAGCGCGTCGAGGCGCCAAAGCCGAATTTCTTGACGTCGTCATAGTCCTGCTTGACGACCGGCTCGGCGTAATAGACCCGCAGAGGACCGAAAGGCGAAGCCCAGGTGATGCCCGCACCGACCGAAGCGCGCCATTCCATGTCGTTTCCGACGAGGGTCTGGACCGAGCTGCCGGAGACGAAATCGCTCGCGGCGATGTCGTTGCCATACAGCGTCGCCGCATCGGCAAAGACGTTGAAACGCAGGCCGAGGTCGCGGGAGAGCATCGGCATCGGGGCCGATACTTCAACGCTGCCGTTGAAATAGGTGGTGCCGCCGGCCGCGCCGACATAGCTGGAGCCGTCAAACACGCGCGGGCCGATGCCACGGGTGTCGAAACCACGGATGGTTTCCTGTCCGAGGAACAGGTGATCGAAGACGCGCAGATTGCCGCTGGTCGAGACCACATTGCCGGCGCCGGCGGTGAACTGGCCGACCATGTCTGCCGATTCGGACAGCATGTGGAAGTAGCTCGCCTTGGCGGTGGTCTTGATGTAGTCGGCGTCAAAGCCGAGACCGGCAAATTCCTGCGTCACACGTGCGGAAATGCCTTCGCGTGGCAGGGTCCGGTCATCCAGCGTGCTGTAGGCCAGCGTGTAGGACAGCGAGGCAACGTCATGACCGCCATTGGCAATCGTGCGCGAAATCGCGTTCGATTCCGGGTTGGACGCAATGGTGGCAAGATCGCTGTACTCGGTCTGCGTGAACTTGAACGCGGTCTGGAAATACAGGTTTTCCGTGATCGGCGCGCCGATGCGCAGATTGATGCCCTGGGTATCATCGTCAAAGCCGGTGTAGCTGGAATCGGTCTTCTTGAAGACGTCGAAACCGGCAGCCAGACGATAGCCGAGGAAATAGGGCTCGGTAAAGGACATGCTGTATTCGCGCGTGTCGGTGCCGCCACCGACGGAGGCGCGGATATACTGGCCACGACCGAGGAAGTTGCGCTCGGTGATGTCGACCGTCGCAGTGAAGCCGTCGGAGTTGGAATAACCGCCGCCAACACCGAATTCGCCGGTGGCCTGATCCTTGACGTCGACAATCAGAACCACGCGGTCAGGCTGCGAGCCCGGCTGGGTGGAGATATCGACCGAGGAGAAGAACTTGAGATCTTCGAGACGCTTCTTGGCGCGGCGAACCAGAACCTGGTTGAAGGCATCGCCTTCGGACAGGTCGAACTCGCGGCGGATGACATAGTCGCGGGTGCGGGTATTGCCGCGGATTTCGATCCGCTCGACATAGGCGCGTGTGCCTTCATCAACCAGATAGACCACGGAGATCGTGCGATTGTTGAAATCGCGGTCGCCGCGCGGAGTGATCTGGGCGAAGGGATAGCCCTGGGTGGCGACACGGTCGGAGATCGCCATGATCGTGTCTTCGACATCCTTGGCGCTGTAAACCGCACCGGTGCGGGTTTCGAGCAGGCCCTTGAGCGCGTCGGAATCGATGCCAGGCACGGTGCTTTCGATGCTGACATCGCCGAACACGTAGCGCTCGCCCTCTTCCACGGTGATGGAGACGACATATTCGTTGTTGGCTTCATCCAGCTCGGCAAAGGACGAGATCACGCGGAAATCGGCATAGCCGCGGTTGTAGTAGAAGCGGCGCAGCAGCTCTTCGTCGGCGCGCAGCTTGTCCTCGTCATAGACGTCCTTGCGGGTGAGGAACGACAGCATGCCCGAACGCTTGGTGGTGATGACATCGGCCAGACGACCATCGCCAAAGGCCTGGTTGCCGACAAAATTGATCGCCGAAATCTTGGTGCGGTCACCTTCGTTGATTTCAAACGCGATGTTGACGCGTCCGCCATCGACCGGGACCAGACGGGTGGTCACCACGGCATCGCTGCGGCCGATTGCCGAATAGGCATCCTTGATCGCCTGAATGTCGGCCTGCAGCAAAAGATCATTGTAGGCGCCAAGCTGGCGGCTCTGGACGACCTGCGAAAGCGCGGTGTCCTTGATCTTCTTGTTGCCGTTGAACACGACCTGATTGATGATCTGGTTTTCGGAAACGGTGACAATGAGGGTCGAACCGGAGACGCTGATCTGCACATCGGAAAACAATCCGGTGGCGAACAGGCGCTTCACCGACTCGTCGATGTCATTGTTGTCGAAACTGGAACCTGGAGAGATGGTCAGATTGCCGCGAACGGTGGACGCATCAACACGGGAATTGCCCCGCACATCAACCCGGCTGACGACAGCCGCCTCTGCGATTGTAACTCCGGCAAGCGTCGCAACGCCCGCTCCTGTCACGACGATCCCCGCGGTCAGCGCTACCGCCGACACTGCGTTCAAAAGGTTTGAACCGGCCTTCATTGATCTTGTTACCTTTTTTTACTCGAATGCCCCAGACGGAAGCACGCATCGTGAGTCATGACTTGTGCCCGTTTTACCCGCTTTTACAACACAAGCAAGGTACGGAGTTAAATTCTGTTTACTTCCTTCGCAACAGTGGCGATTTCGCCACGTCTGAGCAAATTCAGGGTTAACAGACGGTTAGCACGTCCGCGGCGGAGATATCAACCGATCAGCATGGTCACATCGTTCCAGGTGGCAAATAGCATGAGGGCCAGCACCAGAGTCAACCCGACCCGGTAGGCCCATTCCTGAGCCACCTCTCCCGGAGGCCGGCCACGCACGGCCTCGATCGCGTAAAACACCAGGTGACCGCCGTCGAGCATCGGGATCGGCATCAGGTTGAGCAGGCCGATCGACACCGACAAAACGGCGGCGAGCTGAATCAGCGCGGCCAGGCCGAGCGTCGACATGTCCTTGGAATATTTCGCGACCCGGATCGGTCCGCCGAGCTGATCGGCCTTTTCCCGGCCGGTGATGATGTTGCCGATATAATCGACGGTGCGGGTGACGATGTACCAGCTCTGCGCCACGCCCTCGCCTACGGCCTCGAGCGGCCCGTATTCGCGCAGACGGAAATTACCGGCATCATTGTTGGTGACCACGCCGATGCGGCCGACTTCCATCTTGTTGCCGAAGGGATCGGAGATCTCGACCCGCGCCGGGGTCAGGGTCAGGTCGACCATGTCACCCTGGCGATCCATGGTGATGGTGATCGGCACTTCCGGGCGGACGCTGACATAGCGCTGGACATCGTCAAAAATCTCGATCGGCTCGCCGTCGATGGCGACGAAGCGGTCACCGGGCAGGACGCCGGCTGCCTCGGCAGCGCTTGCGGGCTGAACACTGGGCAACGACGGGATCGGCGATCATGCGGCCATTGGTGCCAAACATCACTGCGAAGATGGCAATGGCGAGGATGAAATTGGCGATCGGCCCGGCGGCGACGGTGGCGGCACGGCGCCACAGCGAGGCTCCGGGAAACGAGCCTTCCGGCAGCGCCTGGGCCGAGGCCTGCGCCTCGGCGCCCGAGGGCATGCTGGCGGCATTCTCGTCGCCCAGAAACTTGACATAGCCGCCGAGCGGAATCAGCGACAGCTTCCAGCGGGTGCCGTGGCGGTCGTTGCGGCCGATCAGCTCCGGCCCGAAGCCGACGGAAAAGACCTGGGCCTTGATGCCGCACCAGCGGCCGACCAGGTAGTGACCCAGTTCATGAAAGAAGACGACAATGGTCAACACCAGCAGAAACGGTGGCAATGCGCTGAGAACGTTTCCAACCGAGGTTGTCAAAAATTCCATGGAGTGACGTCCTTTCATGACGCAGGCGCAGCCGCGTCAGCTTCGTTCGAAGCGGCACCGGCCGCCGGGCTGTGCCGCTATAACCCGAGCAACCTTGCGGCAAGCTCGTCTGCCACGCCGGCATGGTCGGACAGCGGCAGCAGATTGCCCAACAAGAAGGCCGCAAATGCGGCAAAGACAAGACCATCGACCCGATCCATGACGCCGCCATGGCCGGGAATGAGATGGCTGGAATCCTTGGCGCCGAAACGGCGCTTGATCCAGGATTCGAACAGGTCGCCGATCTCGGAGGCAACGGCGAGAACCAGAGCCACCATGGGGATCATCCAGCCGCCGCCGTGACGGATGGCAAGCGCCACGCCGACACCCGCCCCCACGCCTGCGGCGGCGCCGAAAATCGCGCCGGACCAGGTCTTGCCGGGTGATATGCGCGGCGCCAGCTTCGGCCCGCCCAGCGCCCGTCCGCAGAAATAGGCGAGAATATCGGTGGACCAGACGATAGCGAAGACAAACAGCATGGCAAACAGGCCGAACAGGCCCTCGCCGCGGATTTCCGCCAGTGCCAGCCCGGAAAAGCCGGCATAGAGCACCGCGATTGCCGACCAGGGCCCGGCACCGCGCTTGTAACCGGCAAAGCCGGCACCGGCCGCGCCGATGAAGATGGCGGCCAGCGCCATCACCGGCAGGGAAGTGAGCACGAAGAGCGCGGTGGCGAGAACGGCTAGCCAGCCGATCGCATTGGCCAGCGGCGCCTTTGCCGGCGCGCCGGACATTGTGGAAAACTCGTAATGCATCAGCACCATGATCAGCACGGCAAGACCGGTGAACCAGATGCCGCCGACCCAGGTTGCCGCCAGCACGATGATACCAAGGACGATGCCCGAGACGATCCGCAGCCGCAGCTCGCGCGACATCAGGATCCCACCGCCAGATTGGGCGTCGGCACCGCGCCGAAACGGCGATCCCTGCGGCTGAATTCGGCCAGCGCATCATGAAAGGCGGCCCGGTCGAAATCCGGCCACAGGCAGGGCATGAAGACGAATTCCGAATAGGCCGCCTGCCACAGCAGGAAATTGGACAGCCGCTGCTCGCCGCTGGTGCGGATCACCAGGTCGGGATCGGGGATTCCGGCGGTGTCGACATGGGCCGACAAGGTGGCCTCGTCGATCGCGGCGGCGTCGAGATGCCCGGCCGTCACGGCTGCGACAATCGAACGGGTGGCGCGCACGAGTTCGTCGCGGGCGCCGTAATTGAAGGCGATCATCAAGGTCACGCCGGTGTTGTCACGGGTCCGGTCCTCGGCCTCCATCAGCAGGGCGCTGATATCGGGCTCGATGTTCTGGCGGCAGCCGAGAACCTTGACGCGGACATTCTCGCTGTGCAGTTCGGCCAGGTCCCTGCGGATGAAGAACCGCAGGATGCCCATCAGGTCGGAGACCTCTTCCTTCGGCCGGTTCCAGTTCTCGGAGGAAAAGGCAAACAGGGTCAGGTACTGGATCCCGGCCTCGGCAGCAGTCCGCACCGCCTCGCGCACCCGCTCGACACCGGCGCGATGGCCGGCTGTGCGCGGCATGCCGCGCGCATTGGCCCAGCGGCCATTGCCGTCCATGATGATGGCGACATGGCGAGGCGCATTGAGGGGGGCTGTGGATCGCATTGTTTTGGCCATTTCCCGACTAGTAGCGTGAGTCGCGCCTAAACCTGCATGATTTCCTTTTCCTTTTCGACGAGCAAGTGATCGATCTCGCCGATCTTCTCGTCGGTCATCTTCTGGACCTGGTCAGACTCGCGGCGGCTGTCATCCTGGCTGATATCGCCGTCCTTTTCCGCCTTCTTGAGCGCGTCCATGCCGTCGCGACGGACATTGCGGACGGCGATGCGGGCATTTTCGGCATAGGTGTGCGAGACCTTGACGAGCTGCTTGCGGCGCTCCTCGTTGAGCTCGGGCAGCGGAATGCGCAGATTCTGGCCGTCGACAATAGGGTTGAGACCCAGATTGGCTTCGCGAATGCCGCGGTCGACGGCGCCGACCATCTGCTTGTCCCAGACCGAGACGCCAAGCATGCGCGGCTCCGGCACGGTGACATTGGCCACCTGGTTGAGCGGCACGCGGGAGCCATAGGCCTCGACCATCACCGGGTCGAGCACGTTGGGCGTTGCGCGTCCGGTCCTCAAGGAGGCAAGATCGCTCTTGAAAGCGGTGATAGCGCCTTCCATGCGACGTTTGAGTTCTTTCAAGTCAGCACCTTCACTCATCCCAAGTCCTCCTTGCAGGAATCCCTGCTTCTCTTACGTGGCGGGTCGCCCGCGCCTCAGTGATCGCGAACAATGGTCGCGCGGCCTTCTCCAACCATGATCTTGGCAAATTCGCCCTCCTCATGGATGGAGAAAACGATGATCGGAATAGAATTCTCGCGCGCCAAGGCTACGGCTGCAACATCCATGACGGCAAGCCCCTTGTTGAGCACCTCGTCATGGGTGAGCGTGTCATAGCGGGTGGCGTCGGGAACCTTCTTGGGATCGGCGGAATAGATGCCGTCGACCTGGGTGCCCTTGAGAATGGCTTCGGCACCCATTTCGGCGGCGCGCAGGGCGGCGGCGGAATCGGTGGTGAAGAACGGGTTGCCGGTGCCGCCGGCAAAGATCACCACCCTGCCCCGCTTGAGATGGTTGAGCGCGGCGCGCTGGGAAAAGCTCTGGCAGATATCGGGCATCGACACGGCCGAGAGCACTTCGGTGTCCACGCCGAGCTTGCGCAGCGAGGTGGCCAGCGCCAGCGCGTTGATGACGGTGGCCAGCATGCCCATGTGGTCGCCGGTCACCCGGTCGCCGCCCTTGGAGGCCACGGCAACGCCGCGGAAGATGTTTCCGCCGCCCACCACGACACCGACTTCGACATCCATGGCGCGAACCGCAGCGATATCGGCGGCGATACGGTCAACCACGGCCACGTCGATGCCGAAACCCTGGCTGCCCATCAGGGCTTCGCCCGAGGCTTTGAGAAGAACGCGCTTAAAGAGGGGCTTGGATGTCATGGAATGGTCCGGATTTCTGTGTCAGGCCCGGATACACGAAGGGCACCGCGTTGTCACGCGATGCCCCTGCGGTTTTTTCGACAAAGCGCTCGCAAGCGCTCAATGTCAGCCCTTTACAGCGGCTGCCACTTCAGCGGCGAAGTCGCTCTCATCCTTCTCGATGCCTTCACCGAGCTGGAAGCGGACGAAACCGGCGATTTCAACCGGCGCACCGGCTTCGGCTTCGACAGCCTTGACGGCTGCGCCGACGGTCAGGTCGGGGTTCATCACGAAAGCCTGCGAAAGAAGCGCGACTTCCTCGTAGAACTTGCGCATGCGGCCTTCGACCATCTTCTCGATGATGGCTTCCGGCTTGCCCGATTCGCGGGCCTGCTCGATGAACACGTTGCGCTCGCGGTCGGCGATGACCGGATCGACGTCGTCGGAGGTCAGTGCCAGCGGGTTGGTGGCGGCGATGTGCATGGCGACCTGGCGGCCGATGGCCTGCAGGGCTTCGGCATTGCCGGTCGACTTGACCGCAACGATCACGCCGAGCTTGCCGAGGCCGTCGGCAACCGCGTTGTGCACATAGGTCGCAACCACGCCATCATCGACGGACAGCTTGGCCGAACGGCGGAAGCTCATGTTCTCGCCGATATGGGCGATGGCGTCCTTGACGGTGTCGGTGACGGTCTTGCCGGTCGACGGCACGGTGGCGGCGCTGACGGCAGCGTCGGACCCATCTGTGGTCAGGGCGACGGATGCGATCGAGCGGGCCAGATCCTGGAAGCCGTCATTGCGGGCGACGAAATCGGTCTCGGAATTGACTTCGACGACGACGGCGGACTTGCCTTCGGACGCCACGGCAACCAGGCCTTCGGCAGCGGTACGGCCCGACTTCTTGTCGGCCTTGGCGATGCCCTTGGCACGCAGCCAGTCAACTGCAGCTTCCATGTCGCCGCCGTTTTCGGCCAGCGCCTTCTTGCAGTCCATCATGCCGGCGCCGGTCTTGTCGCGCAGCTCTTTCACCATTGCAGCGGTAATGCTCATAACAGCCTCTTTATTCTTTGGGCGTCCGGTCCGGCCTTGAGGGCAGTTCAGACCCGGAAATCGCCTGGCGGCATATCAACCATGCCATTGAAATGTGACAGCCCGGCAAAGCACGATGGCTTGGCCGGGCCGGTTTTGTCCGAAACCCGGAATTTAAGCCTTTGCGGCTTCTTCCGCAGGCGCAGCTTCAACGGCCGCGGCTTCAGCCGGTGCAGCTTCGGCAACTTCAGGAGCTGCTTCGAGCGCAGGCTCGACAGGAGCTTCCATGGCGCCGAGATCGACACCGGACGAGCCCTGCTGACGGGCGATGCCGTCGATGCAGGCGCGGCTGATCAGATCGCAATAGAGCGAGATGGCGCGGCTGGCGTCATCATTGCCCGGGATCGGGTAATCGACAACGTCGGGATCGCAGTTGGAATCGATGATCGCAACGACCGGAATGCCAAGACGCTTGGCTTCCTGGATGGCAATGCCTTCCTTGTTGGTGTCGACGACGAACATCAGGTCGGGGGTGCCGCCCATGTCACGGATACCGCCAAGTGCGCGGTTGAGCTTTTCACGCTCGCGCTCGAGGTTGAGGCGTTCCTTCTTGGTGAAGCCGGTGGCTTCGGAAGCAAGGATCTCGTCGAGCTTGCGCAGGCGCTGGATCGAATGCGAAATCGTCTTCCAGTTGGTCAGCATGCCGCCGAGCCAACGGGCGTTGACATAATACTGCGCCGAACGGGCGGCAGCATCGGCAACGATTTCGGAGGCCTGACGCTTGGTGCCGACGAACAGCACGCGGCCGCCCTTGGACACGGTGTCGGAAACCAGCTTCAATGCCACGTTGAGCATCGGAACGGTCTGGCCGAGATCGAGAATGTGAAGGTTGTTGCGCGCACCAAAAATGTACGGCTTCATCTTCGGGTTCCAGCGGTGAGTCTGGTGGCCGAAGTGGACGCCTGCTTCAAGCAGCTGGCGCATGGAAAATTCCGGCAATGCCATGCCTAGTACTCCTGTTTCCGGTTGAACCTCCGCAGGGCGTGAGCGCTAAGCGCCACCGGCGGACCAATCCGGATTTCTCCCGGATCAACCCATGCCCCACGTGTGGAATAGGCGTCGCTTACAGGCAGACGCCGGGATTTGCAAGTGCGCAGGCCCCAAAAAGCCGGAATCCTGCCGGCATGTCTGTCATACCGGGCCGACCTCACCGATCACGAAACAGTTGATCTGCCAGGGCCTTGGAAAAAGCCGGTGCGGGACCAGATACAGGCTTCCCGCATGGAACCGGGGTGGCGCAGTCGCGTTGCACCGGGACATGGCGAAGGGTTCGCGTGATCGCGGACCGCCTGTCTTTCCCCTCAAACATACACTGGACCCCTATCGATGAAAATCCTGATGGTACTTACTTCCCACGACCAGCTTGGCGACACCGGCGAGAAAACCGGTTTTTGGCTCGAGGAATTCGCAGCACCCTATTACGTGCTCAAGGACGCCGGCGCCGATGTCGTTCTGGCGTCACCCAAGGGCGGCCAGCCGCCGATCGATCCGAAGAGCGACACGGACGACGCCCAGACCGACGCCACCAGGCGGTTCAAGGGCGACCCGGATGCGCAGCAGGCGCTGGCGCAGACCAGGAAGCTGTCCGAAGTGGTCGCCGATGGCTTTGACGCGATCTTCTATCCCGGCGGTCACGGCCCGCTCTGGGACCTGGCCACGGATGCCGACAGCAAGCGGCTGATCGAGGCTTTCGCGGGCTCGGACAGGCCTGTCGGCGCTGTGTGCCATGCGCCGGCGGTGTTTCAATCGACCATGGGTGTGGACGGCAAGCCGCTGGTGTCGGGCAAGCGGGTGACCGGCTTCACCAATACCGAGGAAGAGGCTGTCGGCCTGACCGAAGTGGTTCCGTTCCTGGTGGAAGACATGCTCAAGCAGAATGGCGGGCATTACGAGAAGGGTGACGACTGGGCCTCGTTCGTGCTGATCGACGGCAAGCTTGTGACCGGCCAGAACCCGGCCTCATCGGAAGAAGCCGCCAAGGCACTGCTGGCGCTGCTGAAATAGGCTTCGGGTACCAACGCGATATGGGGTTCTGCCCCATATCGCTTACCGGCATTCCCGGTCCGGCCCTTGCAGCGATGCGCGGCGCCGGCTCTGGCCCGGAGCATGGCGAGCCTCGACGGATCTCCGACATTTCCGGGGCGGGACAGGAATATCACCACCAATCGTTGGCCCTGCCCGTCACCCCGAAACAGGCACGGTCCACTGCTCGATGTCGTCGCGCTCGCCGATCAGCGCCAGGCCATGGGCAATCGAGATCAGCTCGCCGCCGGTCTCGATCCGGTCGGCGGCGAAGCGCTCGGTGAAGATGCGGCGCACGGCCGGCACGAAAGAGGTGCCGCCGGTGAGAAAGACCTTGTCGACAGCGCCGGGCGCGGTGCTGGTCTTTTCCAGCACATCGTCAAGGGCTGCGGTGATGCGGCCGAGATCGCCCTCGATCCAGTTTTCGAAATCGCTGCGCCTGACCGATTTCTCTCCGGCCTTTCCGAGCGGCGCGAAACGGAACTCCGCCTCGTCCTGGCTGGACAAGGCCATCTTGGTTGCGGAAATCGCCTGGTTGAGCGCGTAGCCCTCGTCATGCTCGATCAGGTCGATGAACAGCTCCAGCTTGTCGGGCTCCACCGCCTGGCGCACCAGGTTCTTTAGATCGGCATATTCCTTTGTGGTCTTGAAGATCGAGAGCTGGTTCCAGCGCGAGAAACTCGAATAATAGCTGCCGGGCACATCGAGCTTCTTGCCGAAGCTTGTGAACTGGCTGCCCTTGCCGATCTCGGGAGCGATCAGATGATCGATCATCCGCGCGTCGAACTGGTCGCCGGCCACGCCAACACCGGAATGACCGATGGGGATGGCGCTGATGCGCCCTGCCCGGGTCTCGAAGCGGATCAGCGAAAAGTCGCTGGTGCCGCCACCAAAGTCAGCGACCAGAACGGTGGCGTCACGGGTCAGGTTCTGGGCGAAATAGAAAGCCGCGGCGACCGGCTCGTAGACATAATGCAATTCCGGGAAACCGAGCCGGGTGAGTGCCTCGTCGTAACGCCGCATGGCGAGATCGGCGTCGGGCCGGGAACCGGCGAAATGCACCGGCCGGCCGGTGACGACACGCTGGACCGGCGATGGCCAGCCGTCGCCGGCATAGCTTTCGAGGCGCTTGAGGAAGACCTCCATCAGGTCCTCGAACTGGAAGCGGCGGCCGTGCACCATGGTGCCCTGAAACAGCGCCGAGGCGGCAAAGGTCTTGATCGACTGCAGGAACCGGCACTCGCCCGGATTGTCGATGAAGGCGCGGATGGCGGCCTGGCCGGCTTCGACCTGCAGCGCGCTGGCGCCGAGCCTGGCATCCTTGATGAAGGACAGCGCCGTGCGCATGGTGTCGCTCTCACCGGCAGCCGAGTGGAAGCGGACCGACGCGGTCTCCATGCCCTGGTCCTGTTGGGCGAGCACGGTGTTGGTCGTGCCGAAATCCAGCCCGAGCGCATTGGCCATGGCAGCGGCTCCGTCATGTCTTGCAGTTGAGATGAAACGGCACACCGGGGGCGCCTGCCGCTGAAGAGCGGGCCTGATGCCACACTCGGGCTGCGCCGTCCACCCGCAGCCGGCCGCTTTGTGCCGTTTGCGCAATCCTGGCGCGGTCCGGACCGGTCAACGCGCCGCGTCCGGCACCGGCTGGAGCTTTGCTATTGCGCAGCGTAGCGCGGGTTTTCCAGCGCCTCGAAACAGTCGGTGAGCGTGATCCGCGAAAAACCGGCATAGGCGCGCTGGTAATCATCGAGCAGCTTCTTGCGCGCGGCAGTCACCGGACAGGTCGGCAGCAGCACGATGTCGGTTTGCGACAGGGCTTGTGCTTCCGCATCGGTGAGCGGCAGCACCGTACGGTAGGGATCGCCGCCGATCGACACGCCCCCGGCAGGGGTGCGGCCCATCACGGCGGCAATCGGATTGGCGAAATCGCGCAGGTCGATCACCTCGTAATGGCGGCCGAGGCGGGTTTCACGCTGGCGGATGGCCTCGATGACCTCGTCCATGGTCTTGAGCACGGTGACCTGGAAGCGGTGGTCGAAATAGAGCCAGTAGGTCGGCAGAATGTTGGAGCGGGCATAGCCCTCATAGGTGTCGCGACCGCCGGCCATGACCGGACGCGCCCGGTCTGCCGCCTCCACCGTGAGAACCTTGGCGCTGAAGCTCATGCTTGGCGGCAGGTTCTCGGTCTCGATCGACATGTCCCTGATCGAGGTGGCCGCGGCCCGCGCGGTCGAATGCAGCATCTTGGTGACCGTGGGCAAGGACACCAGCGCGATCAGCACGATCAGCGGCGAGAGCTGCGCCCGCCTTTGCGGCGCGGTGGCGAGAAACAGCACCAGCAGGAACGGCCAGACCGAGACAAAGGCGGCGCCGCCGAAATTCTGCGATTCAAACAGCACGTCGGCGATGATCAGCGCCAGCAACCAGAGCCAGTCCTGGTCGAGCCGGTTGGGCGCGGGCTCGCGGGGATGATCGCTGTCAAAGGCGGCCAGCAGGTTGCGTCCGCCCCAGAAGCGGCTGGCAAACAGATAGGCCGCCAGCAGCGCAGCGGCGAAGATGACGTCGAAGCGGGCGCTGACGGTGGTGACCAGATTGGACAGCAGCACCGTCTCGTTGTTGTCAAGCAGCCGGAAGACAGAATGCAGATAGGCCGACACACTGCCGGTCAGCAGTTCGAGGCATGCCACCAGCCCGAGGCAGATGGCGGCCACAATCAGCGATGTGGCAATGGCGAGCCTGCGGGTGACGACGGCCATGGCCAGGATCAGTCCGGCCACCGCGAAGCCGTTTATCTTGATGAAGGCCAGGGCCAGCAACAGCGCCGAGATCAGCCCGATCAGCGCCGGCTGCGAGCGGACGAAAAACAAAGTTGCGACAAGCAGATAGAGCAGCACCGCGCTGTGACGGTTGTAATAGGCAAATCCGTCGACGCCGGGAAAGGCGTTCCAGGACATGATGTTGAACGGCAGGATTGAAAACAGCAGATAGGGCATGAGCAGGGCAAAGCCAGCAAAGGCACCGCGCTCAAGCGCAAACCAGCAGATCACCGCGATGATCGGGACCGTGATCAGCATCATGCACCACTGGATGATCAGCGCCACATTGCCATGCGGAAACAGGCTGCTCAGAAGGTCAAACAGGATGTAGTTGAGCGGCCCGACCGGCGCGTGGAAATCGGTGTAGATCTCCTGGCCGACGGACAGGCGGTAGGCCCCGTCAATATAGATATAGGTGTCCCAAAAGCTCTCGCCCAGAGGCAATTCGAGAGGAAAGCTCAGGCACAGTGCGATCAGCACAACAACAGTTGCAAGCGTGGCAAATACAAACTTCTCCGGACGCTTCGAAGTACCCTCCATCATACTTTGACACCCCCTGCACTGCCCGTTTGCACCAAACAAGCGGTCAAATTGCTGGGCATTGGTTTCATTTTCATTAAAAATGAACGGGTTCAGGTGCCGGGCCGGTTCAAGCCAGCGGAGCGCGGCGGGGAGGGCCTACTTGCTTTCGGGCGGAGGATCGTTTTTAAGCCGCGAGATGGTGCTGCGGCTGACGCCGAGCAGACGGCTGATCGCGGCGGCGGATTTGCCCACCCGCAGCAGCGACAGCGCCTTGTGCTTTTGCTGGTCGGAAAGTTTTTGCGGACGGCCGGCGGAGAGGCCAAAGGTCTTGGGACGGTCCTGATCGACCCGGCTCTTGACGTCGGCGACGGCGATCTCGAACTCGATCAGGCCGCGGATGGTCTCGATGACGCGGGCGCCGCCTTCGGCCCCGGTGTCGGCCCAGGGCTCGGCCAGCGAGCGGAAGAAGGCGCCTTTCCTTTGGATCCTTTCAAGCAGACGCAGCAGATCGGCGGCAGATTCGGCAACCGCGGTCAGGCGGGTGGTGACAATGGTGTCGCCCGCCGAGACCTCGGCCAGGAACCGTTCGAAATCCTGCTCCGAGCCTTCCTTGCCGACCTGGTCATTGTTCCAGACCTTGTCGCAGCCCTGCCCTTCAAGCTGAGCCAGCTGGACTTCGCTTTGATACCATTTGGTTGAAACCCGAGCGTAACCGATCTTCACACTGTCTCCCGTCAGAGAATTTCTGTTGACATTTTGCACGCCATTACGGACGTTATTATGCACGGCATAATGCACGACTGTAAAGCGTGGCGCCATGCAGATGGTGCGAGACCAATCACACTGTTCATCCATTGGGGGGATACATGATGAATGAAGACCTGCAAATCAAGAACCACGATCCAAGCCTGTATAATGAGGATTTGAAGCCGATCCCGGTCAAGGACCGAAGCTGGGGCTGGTTCGAGATCTTCAATGTCTGGGCCAATGATGTTCAGAGCCTGTTCGGCTACACGCTGGCGGCGTCGCTGTTCCTGACTTTCGGCCTGAATGGCTGGACCGTGTTCGCGGCGATCCTGCTGGCCGGTGTCTTCGTCATGTGGCTGGTCAATCTGATGGGCGAGCCAAGCGTCAAATACGGCATTCCGTTTCCGGTGATGGCGCGGTCTTCGATGGGCATCCGCGGCGCCAACCTGCCGGCCGTGCTGCGCGCCATCGTGGCGATCTTCTGGTACGGGGCGCAGACCTATTTCGCCTCGACGGCGGTGGCGCTGCTGCTCAATGCGCTGTTCGGCGCCTCCGGCGAACCGGTGTTCCTGGGCATGACCGGCATCGACTGGATCGCCTTCCTGATGGTCTGGTGTTTTCAGATCTGGCTGTTCTGGAACGGCATCGAGTGGATCACCAAGTTCCTCAACTTTGCCGGTCCTTTCGTCTATGCGGTGATGATCATCCTCGCCGGCGTGATCTGGTGGAAAGCCGGCAGCGGGTTGTTTTCGGAACTGGGCACGATCTTCAAGGGCACCGGAACCTATCAAGGCAGCTCGTTCTCGGCGTTTCTTGCCATTGTCGGCACCATGATCGCCTATTTTGCCGCCGTGGTGATCAATTACGGCGATTTTTCCCGCTTCGTCAAAAGCCAGAGCGAGATGAAGAAGGGCAATCTCACCGGACTGCCGCTCAACATCGCCTTCTTCTCGCTGATCGCACTGATCGTGACAGCGGGTACGGTGGCGATCTGGGGCGAGGCGCTGACCAATCCGACTGACATCATCGCGCGGGTGGATTCGCTGCCACTGACCTTCATCGCAGCACTGATGTTCTTTGCGGCAACAGTCGGCATCAACCTGGTGGCGAACTTCATTCCACCGGCCTATGACCTTGCCAATCTCTATCCGAGCAAGATCAATTTCCGCATCGGCGGGCTGATCACCTCGGGCTTCGCGCTGATCATCGGCGGGTTGTGGGTCTCGGTCATCAGCCAGATCGGCATTTTCAACTTCGTCAACACGCTGGGCGCGGTGCTGGCGCCGATCTACGGGATCATGATTGTGGACTATTACATGATCAAGAACGGCAAGCTCGACATCCAGAAGCTGTTCTCGACCGATCCGAATGGCGAATATTTCTACGACAATGGCTGGAACAAGCGGGCGCTGATCGCCTTCGCGCTGACCTCGGTGTTTTCGGTGGCCACCGTCTGGCTGCCGGCGCTGGCCTTCCTGTCGGGCTTCTCCTGGGTCATCGGCGCGGCACTGGGCGGCGTCGTCTATTATGTGGTGACCAAGAAATAGACTTCGACATCCGGTTCGTATCTGCGCGGGGCGTCATCAGTGGCGCCCCGTTTACATGCGGTCTGCCGGCGCGAGGTGCGAGGGACAAATGCCCCAGCCCGAGAATCGGCTGTTGCGCAGCACGGCACGGGTGGCATCGCTGCAGCGGCCACTGTAGTATCTCGCCCTACTCCTTGCAGGGCTCCGGTTCATACATGTCGAGCTGCGCCAGCTGGCCTTCGAGCACGAAGTCGCCATAGTCCATGGTCAGGTCGCGGGTGACGCCGTTCTCATAGAGCTTGAATGCGATGGAATAGACCGGCAGTTCGTCACCGCCGGAATTTTCCTCGAAATAGGCCATCGACACCGGCCAGTAGGCCTCGTTGCCGAGTTCGCCCGCCAGCTTGGCTTCGGTATCGCCGCTCTCGACCGGCTGCTTTTCACCGACAATGGTGGTGGTCAGCATCGCCCGGTCGCCTTCGTCGGACCCGTCATAGATGCGCGATTCGTAAAACCGCTCGCCGTCGCGGGCCTTGTCGATCATTTCGATCATGTGCTCGGTGGGAAAGCGCGCCGTGCCGATGTCGAGCGCCAGTTTGTCGGGCTGCTCGAGCGTGACCGCCAGACCGTCGCCGTCAACCTCGGCCGAGCCGCGGACCTCGTGGTCGAGTTGCTGATCGACAAAGGAGCGGGTGACGAAGCGGAAGGTCTGGTTGCGGATGTCTTCGAATGTGGTGGTCTGCTGATCGGTGATGCGCGAGGAGTCGCCGGTGGCGATCTCGGTAACAAAGCGGAAGCTGACGGTGTAGCCGCTGCAGGCCGAGCCGCCAAATTCATAGACCATGCGGCCGACCATGCCGGAAATGCCCGAACGTTCGGACGCCTCCTTGAGCGAAAGGTCATAGACCGCGCGGTGGGTGGCAAGGCCTCCCGGCCCGGCCTGGGCCTGGGTGATCGCCGGCGTGGCCGCCACAATGGCAAGCGACGCGATAACTAACATGCGCATCAGGTTTTCTCCTGTCGAATCCTGAGCCGATGTTATATGAGCAGACACGGCAAAAGCGAGGCGGAACTTGCAAGTTCCGACAAAACGCCGGCGCAGCCTTAACAGAGACGAAGATGGAGCCCCTCATGACCGATAGTGTTGAATCCCGCCTGGCCGCCCGCGACATCGTGCTTCCCGAAGCGGCAGCACCGGCTGCCAATTACCTGCCCTATGTCATCAGCGGCTCGCTTCTGTTCATCTCCGGCCAGTTGCCGATGGAAAACGGCGCACTTTACGCCACGGGACTGCTCGGCCGCGATGTCGACGTCGCCAAAGGCCAGCGCGCAGCCGAACTCTGTGCGATCAACATCCTGGCCCAGGCCAAGGCGGCACTGGGCGGCGATCTCGAGCGGATCGTCCGGGTGGTCAAGCTGGGCGGCTTCGTCGCCTCCGAGCCGACGTTTACCGAACAGCATCTGGTGATCAACGGCGCCTCGAACCTGATTGCCGAGATCCTGGGTGACGCCGGCAAACATGCGCGCGCCGCCGTCGGCACCGCCAGCCTGCCGCTTAATGCAGCGGTTGAAGTCGATGCCGTGATCGAGATCCGGTAAGTCCCATGGCACAGAAAGACCTTGGCTGGCTGACCGCGCGGCCGATCGCCCATCGCGGCTATCACGACATGAACCGGAGCATCTGGGAAAACACCGCAACGGCCTTTTCCCGTGCGATTGCATCCGGTTACGCGATCGAGTGCGACATTCACATCGCCACCGACGGCGTGCCGGTGGTGTTTCACGATGATGATCTGGAACGGCTCTGCGGGTTGTCGGGCGATGTGCGGGAGCGCACTTCGCAGGAACTGGCGCAGTTGCGGGTCGGCGGAACTGCGGACGGGGTGATGTCGCTGCCAAAACTGTTCAGGCTGGTTGCTGGACAGGTGCCGCTGATCATCGAGCTCAAGGGCCGGCCCGGTGATGATGACGGCTTTGCCGATGCGGTGGTCGAGTGCCTGGAGAAATATGACGGGCCGGTGGCGCTGATGAGTTTCGACCATGCCCTGCTGCGCGACCTCAAGGCCTGCGGCGCCACCTGCCCGCTGGGACTGACCGCCGAGGGGGTCAAGCCGGAGACATTCTTCAAGCATGACGAGGCGATGCAGCTGGGGCTGGATTTCATCTCCTACTGCGTGCACCACCTGCCCAACAGCTATGTCGAGGGACTGCGCAAGCAGGGCGTTCCGGTGATCACCTGGACCGTGCGCGATGCCGCGGCGCGGGCGCTGACCAGGGCGCATGGCGACCAGATGACCTTCGAGGGCTTTGATCCGGACACGACGGTGGACGCCTGACCTTGTCAAACGGGGTAGGCAACTTACGTTGGAAGACAGGCCGGACACGGGTATCGGCCCTGTCCGGAACGGAGTTGCATGAGCACTGAGACCCCAGATCACACGCTGTCGACCATCGAGGACATGTCGGCGGTCACCGCGGAGGAGTGGAGCCGGCTGGGTGGCGCGGCGCGGCGCTCACGATCTCCATCAGGCAGTTCGCAAACGGAATCAAGCAGCTCCGAGACTGAATCCGGAATTGCCTATAACCCCTTTGTCAGCCACGCTTTTTTATCATCTCTCGAAGACTCCGGTTCGGTGTCGGCCGAGGTCGGCTGGCTGCCGCGCCACATCGTCTTGCGCGGCCCGGACGGAGGGCTGGAAGGCGCAATGCCCGCCTATATCAAGAGCCATTCGATGGGCGAATATGTGTTTGATCACGCCTGGGCCGATGCGTTCGAGCGCGCCGGCGGGCGTTATTATCCAAAGCTGCAATGTTCAGCACCGTTCACGCCGGCCACCGGGCCGCGGCTGATGGTGCGACAGGGTCCGGGCAGCGAGGCGCGCAGACGAGCGCTGGCCGCGGGTGGACGCTCGCTGTGCACGCAACTGGGGCTGTCGTCAGTGCATGCCACTTTTGTGCCCGAAGCCGAGATCCCGGCATTCGAGGCCGAGGGCTATCTGCACCGCACCGACCAGCAGTTTCATTTCCGCAATCCCGGCTATGACAGCTACGAGGATTTTCTCGACACGCTGGCCTCGCGCAAGCGCAAGCAGCTGAGGAAAGAGCGCAAGGCGGCGCTGGAAAACGGCATCGAGATCGAATGGCTGACCGGCAGCGACCTGACCGAAAGTGTCTGGGATACATTTTATGAATTCTACATCGATACCGGCGGGCGCAAATGGGGGCGGCCCTATCTGACGCGGGAGTTCTTCTCGCTGATCGGCGAGCGCATGGCCGAGGATGTGCTGCTGGTAATGGCGCGACGCGAAGGCCGGTTCATCGCAGGTGCGATCAATTTCCTCGGAGACGATTGCATCTATGGCCGCCACTGGGGCTGCGTCGAGGATCACCCGTTCCTGCATTTCGAGGTCTGCTATCACCAGGCGATCGATTTCGCCATCGCCAGGGGTCTGGCGCGGGTCGAGGCCGGGGCGCAGGGCGAGCACAAGCTGGCGCGCGGCTATCTGCCGGCCACCACCCATTCGGCGCATTACATCGACCATCCCGGCCTCAGGCGCGCCGTCGCCGACTATCTCGAGCGCGAACGCCGCGATGTCGAACATATCGGCCAGGTGCTGAGCGAGCACGGGCCGTTCCGCAAGGGCGGCACGGAGCCGGATGCTGGCCAGGATTGAAGACGGACTGGCGCTTGCCCCTTGTGCTTGACCCCGGCCCTGCGCCGGATACAACCATGTGAGACGAACAACCGGAGACTGCCCGATGACCGCGCCCAGCTATGACGACAGCAATGTGTTTGCCAAGATCCTGCGCGGCGAGTTGCCCGCCGAACGGCTTTATGAAGACGAACACACACTGGTGATCATGGACATCATGCCACGCGGCGACGGCCATTGCCTGGTGATCCCGAAGGCGCCCGCGCGCAACATTCTCGATGTCGAGCCCGACAGTCTGTCAGCGGTGATGGCGACGACGCAGAAGATGGCGCGGGCGGTGATCAAGGCCTTTAGCGCCGATGGCGTGACCATCCAGCAGTTCAACGAAAGTGCCGGCGGCCAGGTGGTGTTTCACCTGCATGTGCATGTGATCCCCCGCTTTGACGGCGTGGCGCTGAAACCGCATACCGGCACCATGGAAGACATGGGCGTGATCAAGGCCAATGCCGAAAAGATCCGCGCCGCACTCTGACCGGAACCGACCAGAACAGGCTTAACCTCCGTGCATCAGATGCGGGCCAGCAGCTCGGCCTTCTTGGACTGGTATTCGGCATCGGTGAGAATGCCTTTTGCATGAAGTGCAGCCAGCCGTTCGATCTTGGCGAAGATATCGGTCTCGTCATTGGCTTCAGGCGCGGCAGCGGCCGAGGGCTGGACCGGAGCTGTTTCCGGCCGGCGCGATTCCGGCGGCGCGGACGGGGCTTCACCGGGTGTGGCCTCGGCGGTCGGAGTGTCTGCGGATGTGCCAAGAAGCGCTTCGGACAGCGTCGGCGTCGGGTTGGCCTCGTCACGGCGGCCGGCATTGACCTGGCGCAATTCGGAGAGACTGACAAGACCATGTTGCGAGGTGAAGCTCAGCGACTGGTCGCCCGATTGCTGTTGCGAAAAACCGGCAATGCGATGATCGCCGGTGTCATAGACCCTGACCTTGCCGTCGCCCGCATCGATGGCAAGCCGCGCAGCGTCGGGAAACCAGGCATAGCGCATCTGGTTCTGCGCCCCGGTGGAAGCGGCCTGGCCGAGTTCTTCGGGCCACCAATGACCGGCGGGGAAGCCGGAGACAAACAGGCTGACGCCGACGCGATCAGAGCCTTGCGATTGTGTTTGCGAAGACGCGCTTGACGGCAGTTGCACCGGTGCAGCCTCACGCATCACCTGCGCCACCTCGTTGCACAGCGCGTCGACCCTCGCCTTGAGCGCGGTGTTGAACATGTCGCCGACCATGGTCATGCCGCCCTGCGACCATTGCCCCATGCCGCCCAGATCGGGATGGTTGAACTGGGCCTGGCTACCCTGCCCGGCAATCAGCGCCATCAGCAGATGCTCGACGGCCTCCGGACTGACACCGTGGCGGCTGGCGATCCCGGCTAACGCCTGGCGTGTCTCTGGGGTCAAGTCTGCCACGCGATCTCTCCTGTCTGGTGTCTCCTGCAGGTATCAGTCCTGCGGGCCGCATGCCAGCATAAGACAGCGCAGGTGCTGTGATGTCCAGCGCCGAAGCGTTGCAGCCTGCGGCTGGCTTTCCGGCGCGCAGGCAACGGCGCTCCGGCAAGCCGGATGACCAAACATAGAATCCCTTCAGGGCGTTGCAAGATTCCCCGCATCATCTGCGCTAAGCGCGAAGCGGCGTGGGGCCGAGATGGCGATCCGGTGATCTTGCTTCATTGCCTTGGTTTTGCGGCATTGTGACGGCATGAGCGGTGCATTGCAGAATTTGCGAGGTTTTCATGCAGACCGCTTTCATCATCATGTCGATCCTTGGATGCGACGATACCGCGACCCAGTGCCACCACATCCGGATGCTCGACGAGCGCTGGGCGACGATCCAGGCCTGCGATGAAGTGTCGGAAGACAAGCTCAGGGGCTTCTCCAACCTGTCCTATCCGGTGGTGGTCGCGGTGTGCCAGACGCCGCACGACGCCGGACTGGCCGAGGTGACGAGCGAGCCGCCGACGAACGAGGCAGCCAGCATCGGCCCGACGATCCCCGACAGCATGGTGCCCGGGGCCGACATACCGATGCCGGCAGCCGGCGCTGCGCTGCCGGTCGCCCCGGCGGAGGATCAGCCGCGGATTGCGGAAGCCGAGATGGTGCCGGATGCGGGACTGGCCACCCGGGCCCTGCAAAGGTTCAAGGATGTGCTGCCCGAGGCCAAGAACATCAAGGCGCTGGTGACCGGGCCTGTGCATGTGGTCACCGACAGCTATTCCTGGGTGGCGCGGCGTTTCGACGACTAGGCATTGCAGAGCGGCTGCCGGCGGCCGAGACCGCTCAGCCGAGCAGCAGTTGCCCGCCGATCAACAGGCCGAGCGCCACGGCGATGCCGATCCAGATCCTCTTGCCGCTCAGCAGAAAGGCGGCAAAGCCGACCGAGACCGCCAGCAGCCGCAATGCCATCGGGACATTGTTGAGCTCTCCGGTCGGATAGAGGATCAGCTTGGCGATGACGGCGGCGAGCAGTGCCGTGGCCACCGCGCGCACCCAGGTCAGCAGAGCCGAATCCTGCTTCAGCCGATTGCCGATCAGAACGCCGAGCCAGCGCCAGATGTCAGTCGCCAGCCAGCCGGCCACGGCGATGAAGACATAGGGCCACCACCAGGCGTCAAAGGCCGCGTAACCGCTCATGCGTCCGCCCCGCGCTTCCAGAAGCGATCAACGACAAAGGCAAGCGTGCCGCCGACGACACCGGCATAGAGAATGTCGAATTCCGGCGCGACCTGGTGAAACACCGCGCCGAGCACCAGACCGAAGATCATGGCGATGTGCCCTGCCCGGTCCCTGGTCGAGGCCCAGATCGAGGTCAGGAAATAGACCGGCGTGAGAAAGAACAATGCGCCGGCCAGCATCGGCGGCAGGTTCGAGACCGTGGAATAGATCACCGCCACCAGGATGATATTGGCGCTGGTGACGGTGATGCCGAAGCCCGCGAAAAACGCCACGCGATGCTCGCGCGGCACGTCGCGGATCCGCTCCATGGTGAAGACATAGGCCGTGATCGCAATGAAATGCGACAACAGCAGCAGCAGCCAGGTCGGGGTTTTCTCGGTGCGGATTTCCGGAATCAGCGCCGCGACCATCGGCATCAGCCGGATCGAGGACAGCGAGACGGTGATGAAGGCGGCGGGCAGCGATGCACCGGCCAGAATCGAGCCGACGAGAAGCACATTGGCCGGCAGCGCCCAGATCATGCCGGTCATGAACACGGTCTGGCCGAAGGGAAGCCCGGCCTCGACGGCGAAGCCGCAAAACCCGACAAAGGCGCTCATCAGGATGATCGCCGGCAGCGAGACAATGCCGCGCGCGCCTTTCAAAAACCAATGGACGCCGCGCGGGCCGGACGAAGTGCTCATGCCACTGTGTTAGAGATTTTATGCGGCGCTGCAACCGGTTTTTCAGCGGCCACAGCCGGCGCATGCGGCACGGTGCTATCCAGGGTGCAAACGCAAGACACCCCGGCGCAAACCGGGGTGTCTGTTGTTTCGGCGAGGCGTGTAACGCCTATTTCTTGCGCGGCACCTTGGGCACGGCGCTTGACGGCTTTTTCGGCGCCGGCTTCTCCGCCAGGTCGGCCTTGGCTTCGGACGCGGACGCTGCTTCCGGCTGCGGCTTTGGGTCCTTGCCTGCGGCCGGCTTGCGGGCGGTCTTTGCCGCTGTCTTTGCCTTGGCCGGCGCGCGCTTCTTGGCGGGCACCTTCTCCTTCTTCGGCTTGACCGGCACTTCCGCCGGAATCGCCTCGAGGATCAGCCCGTTGGAGCCATCGGCTTTCTCGCCGACGGTGACCTTGACCGTTCCGCCATGCTTGAGCTTGCCGAACAGCAGTTCATTGGCGAGCTCCTTCTTGATGTGCTCCTGGATCACCCGGCCAAGCGGCCGCGCGCCCATGCGTTCATCATAGCCCTTGTCCGCGAGCCAGCCGATTGCGTCCTCCCCGAGATCGAAGGTGACATTGCGTTCGGCCAGCTGGGCCTCAAGCTGCATGACGAATTTCTGCACCACCATGTGCACGACCTTGGCCGGCAACGCGCCGAAGGCGATGATCGAGTCGAGACGGTTGCGGAACTCCGGCGTGAACAGCCGGTTGATCGCTTCCATGTCGTCGCCTTCGCGCTTCGAGGAGCCAAAGCCGATGGCCGACTTGGCCGCATCCGCAGCACCCGCATTCGTGGTCATGATCAGGATGACATTGCGGAAATCGATCTTCTTGCCGTTGTGATCGGTCAGCGAGCCGTGATCCATGACCTGCAACAGGATGTTGAACAGGTCGGGATGGGCCTTTTCGATCTCGTCGAGCAGCAGCACGCAGTAAGGATGCTGGTCGACGCCATCGGTCAAAAGCCCGCCCTGGTCGAAGCCGACATAGCCCGGAGGCGCGCCGATGAGACGCGAGACCGTGTGCCGCTCCATATATTCCGACATGTCGAAGCGCAGAAGCTCCACGCCCAGGGACGAGGCCAGTTGCTTGGCGACCTCGGTCTTGCCGACGCCGGTGGGACCGGAGAACAGATAGGAGCCGATCGGCTTGTCGGGTTCGCGCAGACCGGCGCGGGCCAGGCGGATCGCCGCCGTGAGCGCATCGATCGCCGCATCCTGGCCATAGACCACCGAACGCAGTTCCTTGTCGAGATTGGCCAGCACCGTCTCGTCATCCTTGGACACCGTCTTGGCCGGGATCCGGGCCATGGTGGCGATGGTGATTTCGATCTCGGCGTCGGTCAGGGTCTTCTTGCGGCTCTTTTCAGGCAGCAGCATCTGCGCCGCACCGGACTCGTCGATCACGTCGATCGCCTTGTCGGGCAGCTTGCGGTCGGTGATGTAGCGTGCCGACAGCTCGACGGCGGCCTTGATCGCCTCGTCGGTGTAGGCGACCTTGTGATAGTCCTCGAAATAGGGCTTGAGGCCCTTGAGGATCTCGATCGTGTCGGGAATCGTCGGCTCGTTGACGTCGATCTTCTGGAACCGGCGCACCAGGGCGCGGTCCTTTTCGAAGAACTGGCGATATTCCTTGTAGGTGGTCGAACCGATGCAGCGGATTGCGCCGGACGACAGGGCCGGCTTGAGCAGGTTGGACGCATCCATTGCCCCGCCGGACGTGGCGCCGGCGCCGATCACGGTGTGGATTTCGTCGATGAACAGCACCGCATCCGGCATGTCCTCGAGCTCCTTGACCACCTGCTTGAGACGCTCCTCGAAATCACCGCGATAGCGGGTTCCGGCGAGCAGCGAACCCATGTCGAGCGAGTAGATCACCGCGTCAGCAAGCACGTCCGGCACATCGCCCTCGACGATGCGCTTGGCCAGGCCTTCGGCGATTGCCGTCTTGCCGACGCCGGGATCTCCGACATAGAGCGGATTGTTCTTGGAACGGCGGCACAGGATCTGGATGGTGCGGTTGACCTCCTCGATGCGGCCGATCAACGGGTCGATGCGCCCGGTCTTGGCCTTTTCGTTGAGATTGACGCAATAGGCGGTCAGGGCGTCCTGGCCCTTCTTCTTGGCACCCTCTTCGCCGCCGGTCTCCGGCTTGATCGAATCGGGTTCGGGCTCGTCCGCACCACGCACCGGGCGCGCTTCTTCGGCGCCGGGACGCTTGGCGATGCCGTGGGAGATGAAATTGACCGCATCGTAGCGGGTCATTTCCTGCTCCTGAAGGAAATAGGCGGCATGGCTTTCGCGCTCGGCGAAAATCGCCACCAGCACATTGGCGCCGGTGACTTCCTCGCGGCCGGAAGACTGGACATGGATCACAGCGCGCTGGATGACGCGCTGAAATCCGGATGTCGGCTTGGAATCCTCGTCATAGCCCGTGATCAGGTTGCCGAGTTCCTTGTCGACATAATCGCTGACCGTGCGACGCAGCTGGTCGAGGTCAACATTGCAGGCGCCCATGACGGCTGCGGCATCGGGGTCCTCGATCAAGGCCATCAACAAATGCTCAAGCGTGGCATATTCGTGATGCCGCTCATTGGCATAGGTCAGCGCCTGATGGATCGCCTTTTCGAGACTGTTTGAAAAGCTAGGCAATTTCAGGTCCTCATTTCTTTTCCATCACGCATTGCAGCGGATGATTATTTTCGCGGGCGCAATCCATGACATGGCTCACCTTGGTTTCGGCCACCTCGTAGGTGAACACGCCGCACTCGCCGACTCCGTGATTGTGAACATGCAACATGATTCGTGTGGCCTGTTCGCGATCCTTCTGGAAAAAACGTTCAAGCACATAGATCACGAACTCCATGGGGGTGTAATCGTCATTGAGCAGCAAGACCCGGTAGAGGTTAGGTTTTTTCACTTGCGGTTTCGTCCGGGTGATGACGGAGATGCCCCGGTCAGGGCCTCCGTTCCCGGTTTTCTTGTCCGCCTGCATGCGGGTCCGGTTCATGCTGTCTTTCACTTAGCCAACTTCCTGTCAGTTCCAACCGGCGCAGATTCAAATCAAGCCGCCAGACATTGCCTTAACTTAGTCTTTCCTGAGCAGATTTTAAGCCCCCTTGTGGCGCGATGAAACAGATTTCCGATCTGGGCCGCAAACATCAAAAAACCCGGCCGCATATTCTGCAACCGGGTCTTCATCATTTCACGCATCCGCCTGTTCGGGCAGAGGCAGAATTATGTTCAGGCGCTGACCTTGGCGGCTGCAGCTTCGAAAGGCTTGTAGGCCTGCTTGGCGAGATCCGCATAGATTTCGCTCATCTTGGTGGCCTGGGCGACAAAGGACTCGTAGGACGACTTTGCGTAGTCGGTCTGGATTTCGATGGCCTTGTCGAGGCTCTTGGCCGAAACCAGCTTCTCGACGACGGCTGCGCTGTCCTCGTAGGACTTCTTGGAATAATCGGTGGCTTCGGCAGCGATCTGCTGGAAACCCTTGGTCATCGACGAAGCCGCAGTCAGCATGCTGTCCATTGCTTCCTTGTTCATTTTCGAGGTGGCATCAAAGTTCATCATGTCGCGGTTCCTGTCGTTGGGAGAATGATGATCTCTATTTATGTGCACTGCACCATTTTGTCAAGAAGATTGTGCAACGCACCAAATACTCGCAACGGCAGCAAAACAATGAATTGGCCCCAATGCCCCGGAACAGAACGGTTTTGACCAAAACGGGACAGGTTGGCGGCCGATATTCAGAAAGGAATCATTCATCATAAACGGATTGGTAAGAACGTCTGGCTAAGATTGGACACAATGGCTGATCAGGGAGGGCGACAGTCAGAAACCCCTACACCCGTCTGTTCAAGAGTGAGTTGTCGTGTCCCAGAGTAACTCCAATACCCCCGGCCGGTTTGCCCCGCTTGCCTCCAGAATTCTCAGCCTGCTGGCCGTGATCGGCCTTGCCGTGGCTGTCGCAGCAACGCCTGCGTCCGCAAATTCCAAATATGCCGGCATCGTCATTGACGCCAAGACCGGCAAGACGCTCTACGCCAATGATGCCGACGAACTGCGCTATCCGGCGTCGCTGACCAAGATGATGACGCTTTACCTGGTCTTCGAGGCCCTTGATCGCGGCACTCTCAAGCTCAATACCCGGATCAAGTTTTCGGCCAATGCCGCCAAGGAGCCGCCGACCAAGCTTGGCGTCGGCGCCGGCAATTCGATCACGGTCGAACAGGTCATCTATGCGCTGGTCACCAAATCGGCCAATGACGCCTCAACCGCAATCGGCGAGCATCTGGGTGGCTCGGAATCGAAATTCGCCTCGATGATGACCGCCAAGGCGCGGTCGCTGGGCATGTCGAAGACCACCTTCCGCAATGCCCACGGACTTCCCGACTCCAAGCAGGTGACCACCGCCCGCGACATGGCGCGGCTCGGCATTGCTCTGCGCGAACATTTTCCGCGGCACTACAAATATTTCTCCACACGCTCGTTCAAGTTCGGCAAGCAGCGTTTCGGCAACCACAACCGCCTGCTCGGCGCCGTGCGCGGCGTTGACGGCATCAAGACCGGCTACACCCGCGCCTCGGGTTTCAACCTGGTCTCCTCGGTTGTCGACCGCGACCGTTCGATCGTCGCCGTGGTGATGGGCGGACGCACCGGCGCCAGCCGCAACGCCCAGATGACGGACCTGATCTCGCGCTATCTGCTCAAGGCCTCGACATCGGGCTCCGGCCAGCTGATTGCCGTGGGCGCCTCCTCCACCAGCGGCATCGCCGCCGCCGTGGCGTCGCTCGAGCTGCCCAAGGTCGGACCGGTTCCCGAACGCCGTCACGAAGCCGACCAGCGCCTGGCCATGGCCTATGCCAGTTCAACGCCGGCCCAGGTTGTCGGACGCGACGCGCTGGCCAAGTCACTGCGGGCACAGAAGGTCGCCATTCCGGTGCCGGCTCCGGCCTATATTCCGCCGATGCCGGTGGAACAGGCCTCGACCGACACGGTTGACCCGGTCACCACCGCGTCGACGGCGCCACGGGACGGCTGGATGATCCAGATCGGCGCCATGCCGGACAAGAATGCAGCCGTCGACCTGCTCAACCGCGCCAAGGGCCTGGGCGGATCGGCACTGTCATCGGCAGAACCGTTCACCATGGCCTATGCCAAGGGCAACCAGCAGCTTTACCGCGCCCGCTTCGGCGGCTTTGACGGCCAGACATCGGCCACCAGAGCCTGCAAGGCACTTGAGAACAAGGGGTTTGCCTGCTGGGCAACAGCCAAGTAATCCGCAGCATTTGTTCAATGCTGCGGCCGGGCCATCGAGCCCGGATCAATCCACGTTTTTGTACTGCGTATACGGGGAAATTCAGTCATGTCGATTCAAGAGGACAGCTTTGGCTTCACTAATCCGGCCAGCAAGAAAGGCCGAACCGCCCGCATCGGGATGCATCCGCTTCATGAGGCGGCGATGCGCCTCGCGGATCTCGGCTTCACTCGCCCCCGGAGCAAGACCAAGGACCTCGTAGGCCTCCTGATGTGTCATGGCGCCCGGGCTTGGCGCAGCGCCCAGCCCCGGACCTTCATTCATGTCAAAGCCGGCACGCCAGTCGGGCGTTCGGCGGTCAAGATACGCCTCCAGTAGCGACAGGCTTTCCGGATCGCCGGCGAGCTCGGCATGCAACTGCATGAGGTCCGCCTCATCCAGGGCGTTGAGCTCGCGTCCCTCGTAGGACCCCGCCAGAACCAGGCCATTCATTTCTCCGGTGTCGAGATCGAGCTCCATTTCCAGGGCTGCGGAGCGGACATAGGACTGCCCCCCGGGCTGGCGGGTGGCGCGCGCGGCACTGCGGGCCCGGGCAAACATGGCGGCGGCAAAGGCCAGCAGCGGCACACCGAGGCTGGCGCGGCCGACAAGTGTCATGACAACGCCCAGGCCGGCGGTCGCCACCGGAAGCGCGTAGCGCAATGTTGTGGCAAGTGCGGCAGGCTTGACGCTGAGCAGGCCGGCAAGCAGCGCCAGCAGGATCAGTATTCCACCGAAGAAAACTGCGATCGGACTCATGAGCGCTTGGCCCCTCCCTGTGGTTTGCCCTTGGGCGGGCCCATCTGCTCGAGCAGCAGCCGCGCCGCCGGCGCTCCGGATTTTTCAAGGGCCATCCGCCCGCCGGTGGCATAGGCGGCCACCGCGCGCAGCAGCGCCGCAAGCTCGGATGCGGCATTCTGGTCAAAGCGGACATAGGCGCCGCCGGTGACGCGGGCGATCTCGCGAAACCCGATTGCCGCGGCCGGGTCATTGCCTTCGTGAAACATGAAACAGGGCACCTTGCGCAGCGCCAGCTCGCCGGCGACGACAGCGAGCTTGTCGATGTCTTCCTCCATGGCGTCACCGATGAAGACCAGCGCGCTCACCGGCTTCCTGGTCGCCTCGTCGGCGACATGGCGCAGGACCCTGCCGATCTGGGTCTGGCCGCCCCGGCAATCGATGCGGGTCATCAGATCCGCCAGTTGACGCGTGTCATCAACCCAGCGCGAGGCGCGGCATTCGCCAAGCCCCCGGAAATAGACCAATTGCACCGTGAGACCGCCGGTCTTGCCGACGGCATCGAACATTTCAGCCTGCAGCTTGCAGGCGCTGTCCCAGGTCGGCTGGCGGCTCATGGTGGCGTCGAGCGCAAAGGCCAGCCGTCCCGAACCGGCGCTGCCGGGCACGATCGACTTGGCGGCCGTGAGGAACTCCGCGATCTGCGACCGCGATGACACCGGCGTGCCTTCGGGCAGCGCCGCGCCGGGTCTGGTTATCTGCTTGTCGGATCCGGTCTTGTCTTTGGCCATTGCTGCAGTGTTTCACCATTTGCCGGGCCACCGCCCTCACATGGGTGAAGCAACAGGGTCCGGGCCTTGAACATAATTCAACAATGTGGCGCTTTATCCAGCGAACACAAGGGCGTGTGCTGCCGCACCGGGCTACAACAGGCCGAGACCGGCGAGTTCGCGGCGCAGTTCGGCCGGCATGTCGTCGGCGCCGGCACTGCCCAGATCCGGCGGCGCATCATCGGGATCAAGATAGCGCCAGCCCTGGAAAGGACGGCGCGGCGCCCATGTTGTTTCGTGCAGAACCGGTTCGAGAACCAGGTGACAGCGCGAAATCCCGTCGACATCGACAAAGGGACGGACATCGACAAAACGCTGCCGGGCCTGGATATTGCCCTTGATCACCCAATAGAGCGAGCCGCCATCAATGAGTTCGGCCGCCCGCTTGGGCACCATCCGGGTGGTGTGGACCTGTTCCGGCTTGTGACCGGCCGCAGCCATCATCGCCAGACGGCGCTGGACCGAATCGCGTTGATCTTCGACGCTTTCGACGCCGACGCAGAGTTTGAGCATATGAAGAGCCATGGCCGGTTACATTGGGCCTGAGCCTGCCGGGGTCAACCCGCCGATGCGCGAAAGCCGCAGGCGTCCACAGGCTCAGCACTCCACCACATTGACCGCGAGGCCGCCGGTGGAGGTCTCCTTGTAGCGCTCGTTCATGTCGAGACCGGTCTGCCGCATGGTCTCGATGCAGGCGTCGAGCGGCACGAAATGCTGGCCGTCGCCCTTCATCGCAAGCGAGGCCGCGGTGACCGCCTTGACCGCGCCCAGCGCATTGCGCTCGATGCAGGGCACCTGGACCAGCCCGCCGACGGGATCGCAGGTCATGCCGAGATGATGCTCGAGCGCGATTTCGGCGGCATTCTCGATCTGCTCGGGCGTGCCGCCCATGACTGCGGCAAGCCCTGCCGCCGACATGGCCGCAGCCGAACCGACCTCGCCACTGGCACCCGACCTCGGCGCCGGAGATCGACGCATTGTGCTTGATGATGCCGCCAACCGCAGCGGCCGTCAGCAGATAGTCACGAACCGATTCCTGGTCGGCGCCGTCGTGGAATTTCAGCACGTAGCGGATGGTGGCGGGAATCACCCCGGCCGCGCCATTGGTGGGCGCGGTGACCACACGGCCGCCGGAAGCGTTTTCCTCGTTGACCGCCATGGCAAAGACGCTGAGCCAGTCATTGGCCAGCAGCGGGTTGCGCCGGTTCTGCCGCCACTCTTCCTGCAACTTGTCATGAATGACGCGGGCGCGGCGGCGCACCTTGAGCCCGCCCGGCATGATGCCCTCGCCCGCCAGCCCGCGGTCGATGCAGCCGTTCATGGCGCTCCAGATCCGGTCGAGCCCGGCATCGAGCTCCTCGCGGCTGATATGGCTTTCCTCATTGGCGCGCTTCATCTGGGCAATCGAGAGGCCCGAGCTTGCCGCCATTTCGAGCATTTGCTTGGCGTTGCCGAAGGGATAGGGCACGGTCTTGTCGACCGGCGCCTTGCTGGTGCTCTTGAGGGCTTCGAGTTCGGTGTCGGTGACGACGAAGCCGCCGCCGACGGAATAATAGACCCGGCGCAAAAGCATCGCGCCATCGCGGTCAAAGGCGGTGAACGCCATGCCGTTGGCGTGGCCGGGCAAGGGCTGCTTCTTGTCGAAGACCAGATCGGTGGCCGGATCGAAATGATAGGTCGGATGACCGGGCGGGCTGATCTGCCGGCTTTTCTCGACGCCTGAAATGATGTCGTCCATGCGGTCGGGATCGACCTGATCGGGCAACTCGCCGGTGAGGCCGAGCACCACCGCCCTGCCCGTGCCGTGGCCGATGCCGGTGAAGGCCAGCGAGCCGTGCAGGCTGACCTTTATACTCTCGACCTTCGCGCCAACCGGGCGGGGCCAGTCGGGACCTGCGATCTCGTCGAGAAAGCGCACGGCAGCCGACATCGGCCCCATGGTGTGGGAGCTCGACGGACCGACGCCGATCTTGAAGACATCAAAGACAGATAAAAACATGGCTCGCGGCTGCTCCGGTGATCACAGCCACATTACATGCGCGGCATGAGCCGGACCGTCAATCCACCGACGTCCGGTGCCGCTTGAGCGACAGCGGCAGCGCGGAGTTGGGAAAACCCGACGGCGGACATGAAAAAGCAGCGCCGACCGCTTTGGTCAGGCGCTGCTTGAGGGTCGTCGAGGCTTGGGCTCAGATGCCGCCGAAAAGATAGGCCAGTGCGAGAATTCCAGAAAAGCCGATGACTGCACGGGCAGTGATGCCCCAGCAGGACTTGTGTACGGTATCTTCCATGAGGGCTCCGGTTGAAGTGCCAATTTCGGGCCGCGTCATCCATTTTGGATCTCGCTCAGCGCAGGAGGGGCGGTTTAACGATTTAAATTCTTTTCGCAACTGCAAAAAAGGCATTTCCGTGGCCAATTCCACAGGCCAGTCATGTCGTTTTTGCATGGCTGATCGAAATATCAACAACTTACGGGTTTATCGTCAAAAACAGCCATTCCGGATCATTCACAGTTCGACCACAGGAATGAAAGATTGGTTACCGTGGACGGGCTCAACATGGGCTTTGCCAAGCGCGGCGCATCGTGCCAAAACCATGTCATGACAAACTTCGATTACGTGGCGATTGCCTGGTTCGCATTGGGGTGGATAGGATTCTCCTTCGCCTCGAACAATCACATGCCCATCGGGCGGGTGAGCCTGACGACGGCCATGAACCAGCACCGCAAGCGCTGGATGCATGTGGCGGCGCGGCGGGATCTCAGAATGATCGACACCGCGATCATGGCGGGCCTGCAAAACGGCACGGCGTTTTTTGCCTCGACCACGATTCTCGCCATCGGTGGATGTTTCGCGCTGCTGGGCGCCACCGAGGAAGTGCTCAGGGTCGCCGACGACCTGCCGATCCCGCTGGTGGCGGACCGGGCATTGTTCGAACTCAAGGTGTTCGGGTTGATCGGGATCTTCGCCTATGCCTTTTTCAAGTTCGGTTGGTCCTACCGGCTGTTCAACTATTCCTCGATCCTGTTCGGCGCGATCCCGATGAAGGACGACCTGCCCGACGACAGGATGGAACTCGACGCCGCCGCCAACCGGGCGGCCTCGCTCAACATCCTCGGCGGCAAGCATTTCAATGCGGGCCTGCGGGCAATCTTCCTGTCCATCGGCTATCTCGGCTGGTTTGCGGGCCCATGGGTTCTGATCGGATCGACCACCCTGGTGATACTGGTGCTGCTCAGGCGGCAATTCTTTTCAAACGCGCGCGCCGCGATCCTCAAAGGCACCCCTCTCCCGTGACATCCAGATCTTCCCACGCCCCCGCCTCTCATGGCCCCGCCGCACTGCGCACCGCCATTCTTGACCTGCTCAACGCGATGGAGCCGGGCAAGACCATCAGCCCCTTTGACGCCGCCCGCGCGCTGGTCGGCTCCGACGAGCAGAAATGGAGCCGCCTGATGAAGCCGATGCGGTCGGTGGCGGTCGACATGGCCAAGGCCGGCGAAATCGAGATCCGGCGCAAGGGCAAGGCCGTCGACCCCGCCAGCTTCCGCGGCGTCTACCGGCTCTCCCTGCCCGCAACGAAACTTCCGGACAGCGAATGAGCCAAGCCCTGCGCGCGCCGACCCGGCTGGATCTGGCGCTGATGACCGTGACCGCGCTGATCTGGGCCTCGGGCTTCATCGCCATCCGGGTGGCAGTGCCTGAAACCGGACCGGTGTGGCTGGCGGCGATCCGGGTCGGCATCGGCTTTCTGGTGCTTTTGCCCTATGCCATCTGGCGCGGCATGGTCTGGCCGCAAAGCCGCAATCAGTGGGCGCTGATCATCGGCATGGCGCTGCTCAATGTGGTGATTCCGTTCGTGCTGGTTGCCTGGGCCGGCAAGACCGTCGGCGCAGGCGTGCTGGCGCTGCTGATGGGCACGGGGCCGTTCATGGCGCTGATCGGCAGCCATTTCATGACCGACGACGACCGCCTGTCGACGCGCAAGGTGCTGGCGGTGCTGCTGGGATTTTCCGGCATTCTGGTGCTGGTCGGACCGAGCATCGTCTCCGGGCTGAGCGGCGGTCCGGTGCTGGGCATCCTGGCCGCCGTCGGCGCCTCGCTGTGCTATGTGACGGCCGGGCTGCTGATCCGCCGCATTGCCATGCCGCCGGTGCGCCTGGCCTGCCTGGCGCTGGGGATCGGCACCGCAGCACTTCTGCCGCTGGCACTCGTCGTCGACGGCCCGCTGCTCGTATCGGGACTGTCCGGACAGGCGCTGGCATCGCTGATCTATCTTGGCGTGTTTCCCACCGGCATCGCCTATATCATGCGCTTCACGCTGATCCGGGCGATCGGCTATTCGCGGTTTTCGCTATCGGTCAACATGGTGCCGGTGTTCGGCGTGGCGCTGGGGGTGATCATCCTGGGCGAGCCGCTGTCGCTGTCGCTGGTCGGCGCGCTGGTGCTGGTGCTGGCCGGACTGTTCGTCGCCAGCAGCGGCAACAAGCCGTCGGCGGCGCCTATCAAGGTGGAACCATAGGCGGATCCGGTTGACCGCAGCCCTTTGGCCGCGGGTTCGGTTGCGCGCCATGGTTTTGCTGGCATTGGGTGGTGAGTGGGCGGCATGGCCCAACGCCCGCAATTGGAGAGACACGCTTGACCGACACGGCCAACACGGCTTCGCCGCAAATCCCGGGACGACGGATCGAGGTCCTGGACCTGGCGCGCGGACTGGCATTGCTGGCCATGGCCAGCTACCATTTTTCCTGGGATATCGAACAATTCGGCTATCTCGACCACGGCACCACCACCCATGGCCTGTTCAAGGTCTATGCAAGGTCGATTGCCGGCGGCTTTCTGTTCCTGGCGGGCGTGAGCCTGATGCTGGCCCACAGCACCGGCATCAGGTTGCAGCCGTTCCTCAAGCGGCTCGGCATGGTCGCCGGCGCCGCCGCGCTGATCACCCTTGTCACCTTCTTCGCCACGCCGGACACCTTCATCTATTTCGGCATTCTGCATGCGATTGCGGCGTCGAGCGTGATCGGGTTGGCGTTTCTGCGGCTCCCGGCGGTGGTGACGGTGCTGGCCGGCATCGGCTGCATCGTCCTGCCGCTCGTCTTCCGGGCCGACATGTTCAATCCGGTCTGGCTGCACTGGGTCGGGCTGTCGACCGTCCCGCCGCGCTCGAACGACTATGTGCCGCTGATGCCGTGGCTCGGACCATTCCTGATCGGCATGGGCGCGGCAAAGCTTTCCATCGCCACAAAGTTCACCGAACGCCTGGCCAATGTGAAAACCGGGGATAACCGCCTGGCCGGCATCACCCGCTATTTCGGCCGCCATAGTCTGGCCTTTTATCTGCTGCACCAACCAGTGCTCCTGACCCTGGTCTGGACCACATCCCAGTTGGCGCCGCCAAGGCCGGTCGATCCCCTTCCCGGCTTTGTTGCCGAATGCGAAGCCGGATGTGCGGATGGCAATAGCGCGGAATTCTGTTCGCGGTTCTGCCTGTGCGTGACCGATGAACTGATCTCGCAAGGGATGTTCGACGGCTTCATGGCAGGCGAGATCACGCCGGAGTCGGATGCCCGCATTCCGGCGGTTGCCGAGCAATGCACGGCAGCCAGCCAGATGGCCGCGCCGGAGTGACAGCACATAGCGGGCGCTGCCCCGCGGACAACAAGGACGCGATCGCATGAACGCCTACCGGGCGAGACCCAATTTCATTCCCTGGCCGCCATTGCTGCTTGTCGGACTGACCTTGAGCGCGATCCTGTTGCACCTGATCTCGCCTGTCGCGCTGCAATTCATCGGCGCCCGGCCTGCCGGGCTGTTGTTGATCTGCCTGGCACTGGGCATCGATCTGTGGGCGATGCGCACGCTGCATGAAGCCCATACCACCATCCTGCCCAACCGCCGCTCGAGCCACCTGGTCACCCAGGGCCCGTTCCGCTTCAGCCGCAACCCGATCTATGTCGCCAATCTCCTGCTGATCATCGGCATGGGCCTTGTGTCATCAAATGGCTGGTTCGTGCTGCTGGCGCCGGTGGACGCGCTGCTGACCCACTTTCTCGCGGTCAGACGCGAGGAAAACCATCTGCTCGCCAATTTCGGATTCCAGTACGAAACCTATTGCCGCAAGGTGCGGCGCTGGATCTGACGCGCGCCGCAGTCTCCACGCTTGCAGTTTCCAGGTGGTTTGAACTTCACTTGCCGACACACATTTGCGGCAGGCTAAGTCCGGTCACAGGAAGCGCTCTCCGGCGGTTGTCTTGCGATACCGGTTGGGCGAGGCACCGAACTCCTTGCAGAATTCGCGATGGAAATGCGATCCGTCTGAAAAGCCTGAATCCAGGGCGATCTGGGTGACGCTGTCGGTGGTGTGGATCAGCCGCCAGGCGCCATATCTCAGACGCACGAACCGATAGTAGCGCGATGGCGGCTGGCCCAGGCTGGCGCGAAACCGCCGGGCAAGCTGGCGTTCGCTCATGCCCGACTTCTGTGCCAGTTCCGCCATCGAGATCGGCACGTTCAGGGTCTGCTCCATCAGGTTGATGCACCGCCGCACCACTCCGTCGAGGATGTCCTGCGTGTCGTTGACAAACTGCGGCTGCGGGAAATTGGCGTCGCGCTGACGGTTCAGGATCATGTGCCGAAGGCTTTGCTGGGCAAGCTCTGCCCCGCAATGGCGCGAGACCAGATAGAGCGCCAGATCCGATGCGCCTGTCGAGCCCGCGCAGGAAATGCGGTTTCCATTGTCGAGGAAAATGCGATCCGACACGGTCCGTATACCCGGAAACTGGTCCCGAAACTCCTCATGCACATTCCAGTGCACGCAGGCTGTCCGGCCTTCCATCAGACCGGCGCGGGCTATGTTGAAGGTGCCTGTGCACAGGCCGATCAGCGTGGTTCCGGCATCGGCAGCCGCGCGCAGATAGGTATCGAGCCATTCGGGTTGCTGACGCAGGCGGTAATCATTGCCGCCGCAGACGGCGATATAGTCAACCGTTGCGGGATCAGGCGGCAGCTGGTCCGGGGTGACCGCCAATCCGCAGCTGGCACGGACCGCGTCATGGCCGACGATCGACCAGCCGCATTCGATCTGCCGGCTGCGCCCGCCGGCGTCTGCCGCCAGCCGAAGCGCGTCCACAAAGCCCGAAAAGGCGTTCAGGGTGAAATTGTTGAGCGGGAGGAGTGCGACCCGGAATTTTTGCCGGTCACCGCTTCTGGCACGCCCGCCAAGTCCTACGCTTCGTTCCATCTCATATGATCCTGATCGCAAATGTCCGAAATGTACAATTCCGCGACCAAATCATCCTATTTCTCTCGTCCGTCTCTGTCTACCTTCTCCCAAGGGAACACCAAACTGAGAGGTTTAAAAAATGACTCTACGTGCACTTTCCATCGCCACCCTGGTTGCCGGATCCATGGCCATCAGCTTGCCTGTTTCGGCCCAGGAACATTCCTTCAAGGTCAGCATCCCCGGCAACGAGGAATCGATTGCCTATCAGTCGGTCGAGCGCTTCCGCGAAGTCCTCGCCCAACAGACCGATTCCAGCGTCGAGGTCCAGATCTTTGCCAACAGCGCGCTGGGAGACCAGGAAAGCTCCCTGGAAGCCATGCAGACCGGCCTGCTGGATATGGCCACGGTGGAAACACCCATCACCAATATCCTGCCGGAACTCGGGGCCACCGCGCTGCCCTACATCTTTTCCGGCCGTGATCATGTCAAGGCCGCCATCGACGGCGAAGCGGGCAAGAAGATCGAAGAGATGCTGCTCGCCAAGGGTCTTCGCGTTGTCGGCTTCCTCGAAGGCGGCTTTCGTCAGATCACCAACAGCGTCCGCCCGATCGTGACCCCGGACGACCTGAAGGGCGTCAAGATGCGCACTCCGGGCAGTGCGCTGCGCATCAAGATTTTCAACCATTACGGCGCCAATGCCTCGCCCCTGCCGTTCAGCGAGCTGTACTCGGCGCTGCAGACCGGCGTGTTTGACGGACAGGAAAACCCGGTGATCTGGGTGAAATCCCAGCGCTTTTATGAAGTGCAGGACTATCTGTCGCTGACCAACCATCTCTACACCATCACCTATCTGCTGATCAGCGAGGACAAGTTCCAGGCCCTGTCTGCCGAGCAACAGGAAGCGGTGATGCAGGCAGGCGATGCGGCCGAGGCCTATTCGGTCGAACTGGGCACCACCGCCGATGCCGAGATCGTCACCTTTCTCAAGGACAAGGGCATGAATGTGAACGAGGCCGACATCCCGGCCTTCACCCAGGCCTCGGCATCGATCTGGACCGAGTGGGCGTCGGAACAGCCTGCGGATGCGCAGGAACTGATCGACCTCATCACCGCCGCTCGGCCTTAAGAAACCGGAGGAAGCGCCGTGATCATCAACAAGATTCTTGAAGCCTTGATCGCGGCGCTTCTCGTCGCCGCGGTCGGGGTTGCCTTCATCGCGGTCATCTACCGCTACGTCCTAGACTCCGCCCTGAGCTGGAGTTTCGAAGTCTCGCTGGCTCTGCTGACCTACATCACCTTCCTGGGCGGCTATCTGGCATTGCGCCGGAACGCCCATCTCAAGGTCGACATGCTGGTCCGTCGCCTGCCCTTCTGGGCACGAGGAGCCTTGTTCCTTTTCAACCAGGCCGTGATCGCAACAATCGGCTGGATCATGGCGTGGCATGGAGGACGGCAGGTGCTTCGTTTTGTCGACCAGACCACGAACGTGCTGGAGATCTCCACGGCCTGGTACTACATCGCCATCCCGATCGCGGGCGGTCTGATTTGCCTTGACGCGCTGTGGAATGCCGTTCGCGGCCTGCTGCGGCTGGCGCGCGGACAGGAACCGGTCGACCCCTCACCCGACTCTCTGTCAGCAGAAATCTGAGGCGCGGCCATGACCCTACTCCTGACACTGTGTGTTCTTCTCGGCCTCATCGGGCTTGGCGTTCCGATCGCCTTCGCCCTCGTCTCCATTGCCATCGGCATCTTCTGGTTGGCCGATGTTGATCAGCTGATCGTGGCGCAAAGGCTCTATCGCGGCGTTCAAAGCTTCCCGCTTCTGGCCGTGCCGCTGTTCATCCTTGCCGGTCAGATCATGACCCGCAGCGGAATTTCCGGACACCTGGTCGAATTTGCCAAAACGCTTGTCGGCCAGATGCGCGGCGGCCTGGCTGCCGTCAATGTGGTCACCTCGATGTTCTTTGCCGGCATGAGCGGCACCTCGATGTCGGACACCGCTGCCGTGGGCGGCATGCTGATCGATCCGATGGTCAAGCGCGGATACAGCCGTGCCTTCACCGGCGCGGTGACCGCGGCCTCGTCCACCATCGGCATCATCATCCCGCCGAGCGTCCCCATGGTGATCCTGGGAGCCTATCTCGGCATTTCCACCGGTGCGCTGTTTGCGGCAGGCCTGATCTCGGGCGTGCTGCTGGGACTGGCATTGATCCTGGTGGCATGGCTGATCTCGATCCGCGAAGGCTATCCGGTCGAGGCGCCGTTTTCGGCAAGGCGCGCCGTTGCGGCCTTTGCCCATGCCCTTCCGGCCCTGCTGATGCCGGCGATCATTCTCGGCGGCATTCTTGGCGGCGTGTTCACAGCCACCGAGGCATCCGCCGTGGCGGTGGTCTACGGCACGGCGGTCGGTGTCTTCTACTACAGGACCCTGACGCCGAGAATGCTCTACCAGACCCTGTGCGAGGCAGCGGTCCTCAGCGGAGCGGTGATGCTGGTCACTGCGGCTGCACATGTGATGGGCTACGCCTTCACCTATGAGCAGCTGGCCCAGAGCATCCTCAGCCCGCTTGCGGAAATGGACCTGTCGCCGGTGATGTTCCTGATCCTGCTCAGCGCCGTGATGATCGTGGCCGGAACGTTTCTCGACGGGATCGCAATGATTTTCATCATCGTTCCGCTGTTCTTCCCGGCCATCAACCTGCTGGGCATAGATCCGGTGCATTTCGGCATGGTCGTCGTGCTCTGCTGGGGAATCGGTCAGCAGACCCCGCCGGTCGGCGCGGCGCTGTTCATAACGAGTGTCATCGCCAAGGTGGACATGCTGTCGCTGACGCGCGCCAACCTCCCCTTCATCGCCGTGATGGTGCTTGTTCTGCTCGCAGTCATCCTGTTTCCCGACGCGCTCGTGCTCTGGCTGCCGCGCGCCCTGGGCCTCTAAAACCGAAACTTATGAAAGAAGGCTATCGTCCATGATGACCCCCAACCGTTTCATCGATGTCATTTACACCCATACCGACGGTGAAGAGACATGCATCATTCCGGGTGCCATTCCCTATCCTCACGGTCTCGGCATCGTTGAGAAACGCGATTTTATTCGTCAGCATTACGACACGGTGCGCACAGGACTGCTCCGGGAGCCAAGAGGCCATCATGACATGGTCGGCGTGTTCGTGACGCCCCCTCGAGCCCTGAATTCGACGCCGGGATGCTGTGGTGCGACGGCGACGACTTCATGGAAATGTGCGGTCATGGCACCATCGCGCTGTCGATGGCGATGGTTTCGCACGGCATGGTTCATGACGACGGCGGCGATGTGGTCAAGATCCGGTTTGAAACACCGGCCGGTCCGGTGACATCGGAAGTGGGCCGTGAGAATGGCCAGGTCGCCTGGACCCGGTTCCAGAACGTGCCGGCCTTCGTGCTGGCGCAGGACGTGCCGGTGGAGCTGCCCGGAGTCGAGGGCGTCGTGGCAGACATCGCATTCGGCGGCAACTTTTTTGCCGTCGTCAAATGGCCCTATGCGGACAAGCCAATCGGCCCCGACAATGGCCGGATGCTGTCTGACCTGGGCGTGATGGTGAAGGATCAGATCAATGCGAAAATGGACGTTCAGCATCCGACGAAACCACATATCCGCGGATTGAACTTCACCACATTCTGGCAGGAGCCGGACCACGCCGACAGTCTGTACCGCAATGTGCACGTCTTCAGCGACGGCAAGCTTGACCGTTCGCCCGGCGGCACCGGTACATCCATGATGATGGCCGTGTTCGAGGCGCGCGGCAAGATCGGGCTGAACCAGAAAATCCGGTCCGAGGGACTGCTCGGCATCGGCCGCTTCGAAGGCGAACTGATCGGCGAAACGATGCTCGGCAGCCAGCGGGCCGTGATACCGACAGTCAAGGGCACCGCCAAGGTGACAGGCTACGCAAAATGGCTGCTCGACGACACCGACCCCATCGGCCGCGGGTTCGTGGTCAGGTGACCTGACGCGTCTGTCGACAGGCCGCAGGCCGGGCAATGCCCGCTTGCGGGCTGTCATCGCAGATCCCGACTGCCTGTCCCGCCCAGATGGTTTCATCCGGGCGGGACATTCGTGAGATCCGGCGATACCAGACGAAGTGTTGTCAGGTGTTGACACCGATTTCGGCGAGACGAGTCAGGCAGGATTCCTCGATATTGTCGAGTTCCAGCAGGGTTTCCTCGATATCCTTGCGCTTCTGGCGCAGATCCTCGCGCTTTTCCTCGATCTTGCGCATCAGCAGCCGCAATTGCCCTGCCTCGCCGGGCGGGTCCTTGTAGACCTGTATGATCTCGCGGATCTCGGCGATGGTGAAGCCGATACGGCGCCCGCGCAGGATTTCCTGGATCAGGCGGCGGTCGGCGGAGCGGAACAGCCGGGTCCTGCCGCGGCGCTCAGGCTGGACCAGACCCTCGTCCTCATAGTACCGCAGGGTCCGGGTCGAAATGCCGAACTCGCGGGTCAATTCGGTGATGGTGTAGTACTTGTCCAATGCGGATCATTCCTGAAAATTGCCATGACTATTACGCTTACGTATAGGTCAATATTTGCGTCATGACTACCGGCAAGGATGGAGAAATCAGGCCATCGACAGCCACCACCCGGCCAGTCCCAGGAATGCGAAAAAGCCGACCACATCGGTGACGGTGGTGACGAACACGGCCGAGGCAATGGCGGGGTCGGCGCCGACCTTGTCCAGAAACAGCGGCAGCAGGATACCGGCCAGCGCCGCGGCCAGCATGTTGACCACCATCGCCGCGGCAATGATGCCGCCCAGTCCGGGACTTGCAAACCAGCCGCCGGCAACCACGCCGATGATCACCGCAAACAGGATCCCGTTGATCAGGCCGACTGCGGCCTCGCGCCGGATGATGCGGCCGGCATTGTAGATGTCGAGATCCCGCGTCGCCAGCGCGCGCACGGTCACGGTCATGGTCTGGGTGCCGGCATTGCCGCCCATCGAGGCCACGATCGGCATCAGCACGGCGAGCGCCACCATCTGCTCGATGGTCGCGTCAAACAGGCTGATGACGCCGGAGGCCAGAATCGCGGTGCCCAGATTGATCAGCAGCCAGCTGAAACGCGAGCGCACCGTCGACAGGATCGAGTCGGAGAGCTCCTCGTCGCCAACACCGCCCAGGCGCTTGATGTCCTCATCGGCCTCCTGGTGGATCACGTCGACCACGTCATCGATGGTCAGCACGCCGACGAGGCGTTCGTTCTCGTCCACCACCGCGGCCGACAGAAGGTCGTACTGCTCGAACAGCTGGGCTGCTTCTTCCTGGTCCATTTCGGCGTCGATGCGATAGCGCGCCTCCTCCATCACATCCTCGATGCGGACCTGGCGCTTGGTGCGCAGGATGCGGTCGAGATCGACCGAGCCGAGCAGCTTGAAGGTCGGATCGATGACGAAGATCTGGCTGAAGCTTTCCGGCAGGTCCTCCTCGTCGCGCATGTAGTCGATGGTCTGGCCGACCGTCCAGAACGGCGGCACGGCCACGAATTCGGTCTGCATCCGCCGCCCGGCAGTGTCTTCGGGGTAATCCAGCGAGCGCCGCAGCCGCACCCGTTCAGTGAACGGCAGGGCCGCCAGGATTTCCTTCTGGTCCTCCTCATCGAGGTCTTCGAGAATATAGACCGCGTCATCGGAATCGAGCTCGCCCAGGGCTTCGGCAATCCCGGCATTGGGCAGCGCCTCGATGATCTGCAGCCGGATGGCCTCGTCGACTTCGGTCAGCGAGGCGAAATCGAAATCGTTTCCAAGCAGCGCAACCAATGCGTGGCGTTGCTGGACATTGATCGATTCAAGCAGGTCGCCGAGTTCGGATTCATGCAGGCGCATGACATGTTCGCGCAGGAACAGGATGTCGCGGTCGGCAATCGCCGCCCCGATTGCGGTCAGATAATCCTGCCGGATCGAGCCATCCTCGCCATAGATCTCGTCATGATCCATCGCCTCCGGCGTGGCAGAGGATGCGGGCGGCGGTGTCAGGTCTTCGTCGCGGTCGGCAGGATCTGTCATGGGCCATGGCTCGCGGGCGGATCGCGTCGGCCGCAGGCGGCCGACAGGTTGAAGGTGTGGAAGGCGTCATGCATCATAGGGGCTATGGCGGATGCACACCAACCGTCGCTGACCCACATTCGCACAGGAAAGTGTGTTTAATTCAAGCCTGTCGGCAAGAACAGACCTATTTGCCAGTGGAGATGCCACAGCGCAGACAAGCGGCTTGAACGCAAGCGCCATCGACTCCGGAGCGAGGTGCGGACCGGGGCCGTTCATCCGCTTTTGGCAGCTCCCGGACTGAAAGCAGGCGAGGCCGATTGTGCAGTTTGTGCCCCGTATTGTGGCGGATTGGCAACTAAGGATTCATATATTCAATTGTTTCGATTTAATTCGGGGCTTCAGGCGCAGCGCCTGTTGAGCCCGCTCAATGCATGTCTTACAACCGCGACCATAGAGGGGTTGCTTGGGGAATCGAGTCCCGGCAATGTGATACAGGGAACCTTGTTCCCCACGGAGGAATTCAGGATGAACAAAACGATGCGCCATTTCACTGCAACTGTCGCGCAGCTGGCATTACTTCTTGGAGCTTCTTTTCCGGCAACAAGTGCCGAGATCCTGAACTTTGATGGCCCGACCGGAGACGGCTTTGTTTTCTCCGACGTCACGGAAGATGTTTCACCTCCCGGAATAAAGGCTGTCACGGTCAATCCGAACAACGACGACCGATTGTCCGGAAACGGGTTCTCACCTTCGAGCGGCGGGTCCGTGACCGTCCTTGATTACAACTGCCTGATGGCCAATTCGCCCATTACTTGCGATGCGGAGCCCGGCCTCGGCAAACGCTTCAAGTCGCGCCTGACCGGCCCCGGCGTGCTTGACCTGAGCTTCTCCACCGGTCCGTCCGGCGGCACCACCGAGTATTTTGCCTTCGGAAAAACCACCAACCTGACAGGCGCGCGCATTCTCGATCTGTCGCTTGTGCTTGGCACCGGGTCGGGCACGAATTTCCAGACGGCCACATCGGCATCAGGGATTTCCTATGACCAGCTCGTGGCCCTGCAGCCCAAGGCAACCGAGTGGCTGACCGACGCCGGGATTTTGACCGCGTATCAGAATTATGATGGTTTCACGGACGCCAATGGCACGGTCTACAAGACGGTTGATGGCGCCGTCACCGTGGGCCAGAACCCGACGCAGCGGATTTTCTTTCCCGACGGACTGTTCGGCGACGGTGGTCAGGAAAGCGATATTGCCTTCTTCAATGACAAGAGTGCCGGTTTCATCGCGATCCAGAGTGCCGATGGCTCGGTTGTGAACGGGATCGAACTGTTCAACACCTACCATATAGCCAATTTCGGCAATGGGCTTCTTTCGCTGAACATGGCCCCGACCGGCATGTTCTGGGACGACAACAACGACCCGACCGACGAATCGGCGCTGATTGCCTGGAATAGCCCCGCCGCGGGTGGCTGGATCTACGGCAATGTTGCGAGCACGGCAAATCTGGACGCGCGACTCGAGCAACTGGCGGCCGCGCTCGGCGTTGCCAAGGCGGATCTGGCCTATTCGGACGGCGGCGCGGTTCCTGCCAATATCGTGGCGCTGATGGAGGCGGACGGGCTGTTTGAAGCCGGCACCATCGAGGATCTGGCGAATCTGAACTTGAACTTTTCGCTTGATGTGTCCGACCTGGTCGGGGAAGGATTCACGCTCCGGATCGTTCCGGTCTATGCACCCATCGTTCAAGCGGCCGGGACGCCGATGCAGTTTGCGGTGGCCGGCGCGATTGACGCGGCCAATATTCCTTATCTGGCGGCTGACCCCGGACACCAGGCGATGATCACCCAGGTGATGGCGCTTCCGACACGCGCCCAGCAACAGAACGCGATCGAGGAGCTGGGCTACAGCTTCCTTCGCACCTACATGGCAACGGGACTGGCAACCGGCCGCGAGCAGGTCGCTACGCTCAACTCCCTCGGCAGCATCGGCGACGGGCCCCAGGGGTCAACATGGTCGATGACCGACACACTGAGCGGCTTCCTTTCGGCCAACGGGACGGTGTCCAGCTTCGACCGGACAACCAACAATATCGGCTTTGACCTGACCAGCGGCTCGCTCTGGGCCGGTATCGAGTCAGAGGTGTCCAGCGAGTTTTCACTGGGTGCCCTGTTTGGCGGATTCCAGACCGATGCGACCATCGATGCCGGGCGGGGGTCACTCGACAGCGACGGCTTCGGCGCGGGTGTCTTTGCGCGCGGCAACAATATCTGGGATCACCTGAATTTCCAGGCGATGGCCGGTTACCAGAATCTGGACTTTACCAGTTCGCGCAATGTGATTCCGGCCGGTGTCACTGCTCAGGGCGAGACCGATGCCGATCTGTGGTTCGGTGCGATCACGGCGGACTGGATGACCAGATTCGGCGCCTTTGAAGTGGGACCAACTGCTTCGCTGGAATATTACGACCTTTCAACCAAGGAATTCACCGAAACCGGCGCCGGCATCTGGAACATGACCATCGGCGACCAGGACGACCATGTCACGATCGGGCGGATCGGACTGAAAGCCAATTATCGCGTCGTCACCAGCTCCTGGGACATCGGCACCTACGGCCATGTGGCCTATGCGGAACAAAGCGGCAGCGCCGCGGTCAATTCCGCGAAATTTGCCGGATTGCCACAGATGAGCCTGCCGGTTGACGGTCTGGACTCCAGCAGCGTGGATTTTGGCATCGGCTTCAAGGCTTCTCCCGTGTCGCATGACAACCTTCAGTTTGGCGTGTCCTATCGCGGCACGGTGGCAAGCAATGACACCAGCAATAGCGTTCAGGTGTTTGCGAAAGTCAAATTCTGAGATCGCAATGCGCCGCCGGACCTGGCCGGCTGGCATGGTGCTTACCGAGAAAGAGATGAACCCGGCCAGGAAGGGCCGGGTTTTTCGATTTAAAGACCGGTGCTCATGCGCCAAAAATCCACGCCGGCCATGCCTTCACTGATCCCTTGATCACGGATCAGGCAGGCTTTCAGCGCAGGCGCCAGGCCTGGGTGCGGCCAAGGATGCGTTTCGAGGCGAACAGGTGCAGCAGCCGGGCGCCGGCATTGGTGTAGAAGATCATCATCCCCATTGCCGCAGCCGGTGCGATGTCGCCAGCGTCATCCATGTTCAGCACCGCCACCGAGGCCAGCGCCGTGTGGGTCGAATAGATGAACACCACCGCCGACACCGTGGTCATGGCGTTGACGAACATGTAGATCGAGATATCCAGGATCGCCGGCATGCAGACCGGCACCGTGACCCGGGTGAACAGCCGGTAGAACGGCTGACGCAGCGAACTGGCCACCGGCTCGAATTCCGCATCGATCTGCTTGAGCGCCGTCAGCGCGGTCAGATGCCCAACGGTGTAGAAATGGGTGACCGTGGAGACCACCAGGATGATCATGGTGCCGTAGATGAAATTCAGCGGATTGTCGGGATTGTTGAAGAAGAAGATATAGGCCAGTCCCAGCACCATGCCCGGCACCGCCATCGGCAGCATGGCGAGAAACTGGAACACCCCGCGCCCGGTTTTGAAGCCGTCGATCTTTTCGACCATATAGGCGCCGGTGAAGACGATGAGGGTGCCGAACACCGCCGTCAGCCCGGCGAGCTTGATCGAATTGTAATAGGCCGCCCAGCCGCCGCCATCCATCTTGTCGAAGGCGTAATTGTTTAGGCTGAGGCTGAGATTGTAGGGCCAGAACTTGACCAGCGCGGCATATTGGCAAATGGCGATGATGCCGACGATGAAGACCGCCATCAGACCGCACCAGACAAGACACAGGGCTTCGAAATTGCGGTTGGGCTTGGGCTGGTAGGGCACCGAGCGGGCCGACAGCAGCGACACCTGTTTCTTCTGCACCTGCCGGTCGACATAGAATGCCAGGACCGCCGGGATCAGCAGGATCACCGAGACCACCGCGCCCATTTCGAAATTCTGCTGTCCGATCACCTGCTTGTAGATGTCGATGGCCAGCACGTTGTACTGGCCGCCGATCACCTTGGGCAGGCCGAAATCGGTGATCACCAGAGTGAAGGTGACGAAGGCGGCGGAGATCAGGCCGTAGCGGGCGCCCGGGATGGTGACGGTCCAGAAGGTCCGCCACCGGCTGGCGCGCAGGCTTTCGGCCGCCTCATACTGGCGCTGGTCGGCAATCGACAGCGCCGTGGTGATGATGATCATCGCATGCGGGAAGGTAAAGAACACCGAGCCGATGACAATGCCGAGAGGACCATAGATGCTTTGGCCCATCAGCAGCGATTTGAGCATGCCCTGATTGCCGAACAGATAGATCAGCGCGATGCCGGGCAAGAGCGACGGCACCAGGATCGGCATCATCGCGACAAGCCGGAAAAAGCCCTTGAACCGCATGCAGCTGCGGTTGAGCGCATAGGCAAAGCCAAAGGCGAAGACCACGGTCAATATGGTGCTGACGATGGCGATGAACACCGAATTCTCGATCGAGGAAAACAGCGCCGGGTTGGAGAAATACTCGACATAGTTCTGCGGACCGACGGATTGGACCGGGCGCAGGTTGATCCGGCGGAAGGTGTTGGAATCATATTCGCGCCATTCGGTGGTGTTCTGCAGATCGAGGCCGACCAGATAGGGCGCGTCGGCAGTGGTGCCGCGCAGCCGGTATTTGACCGGGCTGCGGAAACTGAAGTCGGGGAAGAAATCCGTCACCGACAGCCGCCCGTCCGAATTGGACGCCAGATCGTCAGCCGTCAGCAAACCCATCTGCGCGTTGAGCGCTTCGGCGGTGACCGGAGGCGCGGCGAAGACACCGGCCTCGTCGCTGACCTGAAACTCGTAGCGGTCGAGTTCGAAGCTGTAGGTGACGAAGCTTTTCGACAGCATCGTGTAGAGCGGCAGGGCAAGCGCGACGATGAGATACAGCGCGATCACGCCCATGAACAGGCGCTTGATGACCCCGTCGCGATCGAGTTTCAGCTTGATCGCGGGACCGGCAGGCAGACTGACATCGGTCATGTTCATTCCCCCCGGGGGAATACGAGGACACGTTCGGCGGGCAGTTCGACCACCAGATCAATGCCCGGCTTCATGTCGAGCCGGCGTACGGCGTTGATCGAGAAATTGGCGATCAGGGGCGCATCGCCAAGCACCGGGCTGCGCAGATGGCTGCGCCAGAACGATCCCAGAAACTCCATGTCGGTGATGGTCACCGGCAACATGTTGAGCCCGCCCTCGCCCATCACCTCTGTGCTGTGCGGCACCACGTCTTCCGGACGCACCGCGATGGTCACATTTGCGCCTTCGGCAATGCCGGTTGCTTCGGTCGACAGCGCCAGATCGCCCAGCGCCACCTTGCCGTTCTTCAAAACCGAGGCCACCTTGTTGGTTTCGCCGATGAAATCGGCAACGAACAGCGTTGCCGGGTGACGGTAGATCTCGGTCGGCGTGCCGATCTGCTCGACCGTGCCATGGTTCATGACCACGATGCGGTCGGCCATCGACAGTGCTTCTTCCTGGTCATGGGTGACCATGATGGTGGTGACGCCGAGCTTGCGCTGCAGGTCCTTGATCTCGTGGCGCAGATAGACCCGCACCTTGGCGTCAAGCGCCGACAGCGGCTCATCAAGCAGCAACAGGCCGGGATTGATGGCGATGGCGCGGGCCAGCGCGATGCGCTGCTGCTGGCCGCCAGACAGCTGTGCTGGATATTTGTCCGCCTGTTCGGGCAGACCGACAAGGGTGAGCAATTCGCTGACGCGGGCGGCAATTTCGGCTTTCGGACGCCCGGTGTTCTCGAGGCCGAAAGCGATGTTGCGGGCAACCGTCAGATTGGGAAACAGCGCATAGGACTGGAAGACGATGCCGTAATCGCGCCGCGACGGCGGCAGGCTGGAAATGTCGACGCCACCCTGGCAGATCTCGCCGCGGGTCTGCGGATCGAGCCCGGCAATGGCGCGCAGCAAGGTGGTCTTGCCGCAGCCCGAGGGTCCGAGAAAACAGATGAATTCGCCCGCCTGGATATCGAGGTTGATATCCTTGAGCGCCAGAAAATCTCCAAAGGCCTTCCAGAGACCCTTGATTTGCAAATAGGGCGCGGGATCAGCAACAGTGGCTTGCGCCCCGCCTGTCTTGTCCAAGATCATTATACTCTTCCAGATGGAGAACGTGGAGGGACGCAGCGCAGCGCACCGCACTGCGTCCCCGAGCTCGGCAACCGGAAAGGTCAGCCCTTGGGTTCGGACTTGGTGTCGTAGCGGTTCGTCCACTCTTCCAGAATGGCGGAGCGGTTGTTGGCAGCCCATTCAAAGTCGTTGTCGATCATTGCATCGGTGATGCCTTCGGGGAAATATTCCACCGGCTTGGCAATGCCCGGAATGGCAACAACGGCGTAGCCGACATTGTACATTTCCATGGCCTTGGGCGTGATCGACCAATCAAGAAGCGTCTTGGCCGCCTCTTCATTGGCGGTACCCGCGATCAGCGCCGAGGCTTCCATGTCCCAGCCGATGCCTTCGCTCGGCACGATGATGTCGATCGGTGCGCCATCGGCCTTGGACTTGGCGCCGCGGAAGGCAAACGACACGCCGATCACGGTTTCACCGGAAGCCGCCATCTTGCATGGCTTGGAGCCCGAATGGGTGTAGGCGGCAATGTTGTTGTGCAGCCCGTCCATGAATTCCCAGCCCTTTTCCTCACCGAAGATCTGCAGCCAGGAGGAGACGTCGAGGAAGCCGGTGCCCGAGGAGGCCGGGTTCGGCATCACCACATGGCCGGCATATTCGGGCTTGGTCAGATCCATCCAGCTCGTCGGCGCGGTCAGCCCGAGCTTTTCGCCCTCAACCGTGTTGAAGCAGACGGAAGCGACCCAGGCATCCATGCCGACCCAGGAAGGCGGGTTGTCGCCATCGCGGAATTTCGGATCAAGCTTGTCAAGACCGGCGGGCGCATAGGGCTCCAGCATGCCTTCGGTTTTCAGCACCAGGAGCGATGTGGCGGCCAGGCCCCAGACCATGTCGGCCTGCGGATTGTTCTTTTCAGCCAGAAGCTTGGCGGTGATAACTCCAGTGGAATCGCGAACCCAGTTGACCTTGATATCGGGATGATCCTGATTGAAGGTCTCGGCGTAACGGGCCAGGTCTTCCGCTTCGACGGCGGTGTAGACGGTCAGCTCGGTTTCGGCGAAGGCCATGCTGGTGCAGAGGGCCGAGATTGCGGCGGTGAGGTACAAGCGGTTCATTATGGTCATTTTATTCCCCTTTTTATGGACTGCTGGCGCTGTTTGGTTCCAGATTTCTTGCTTTTCAAATTCCTCCGACAGGTCCCGGAATGGCTTGTTGATGTCCCAGTTTAATCCATCGCGGCAAAACAGGAATAGGTTTTTGGGGACCCGTACGAGGGGGAGTGTGAGAACCGGCGATCAATAAGTAAAATCTATTTAATTTATAATTGCATCGATTTTACCATGATTTTTGTGTGGATTTTTTCAGCCGAACATCACCCCTTTGCGTTGCGCCCGAAGCCTGGGATCATGGGATTTGACCAAGGTCGGCTTGCCGGAGAGAATTTCGCTGCAGCGCTCGAGTGTTTCATGCTCGAGCCGGCGCATGGCGTCCTCGGTGTAAAAGGTCAGATGCGGCGAGACGATCACCTGCTCGAGCGCGAACAGCTGGCTCAGCGGATGACCGGAGCGCTTCAAGGGCTCATCGGCAAAGACATCGAGCCCGGCCCCTGCGATCCATGCCTCTTCCAGCGCCCGGAGCAGCGCCGCTTCGTCGACCAGCGCGCCGCGCGAGGTGTTGATCAGATAGGCGCTTGGCTTCATGGCCTTGAGCTCCGCCTCGCCGATCAGCCCGCGGGTGGTCGCGTTCAGGGTGCAATGCAGTGACACGAAATCGCTTTCCGACAGCAATTGCCGCAGGTCCTCGCGTTTTGCCGCGCCCGCCGCCGCGAATTCCGCGTCGGACATGCCCGGATTGTAGGCGATCACATTGGCCCGGAACCCGGCTCCCGCCATGCGGGCGAAGCTCTTGCCGATCTTGCCAAGCCCAACGATGCCGACGGTCTTGCCGGCAATGTCGGAGGCCAGCCAGCGCTGTTCGGGCCAGGCCCAGCCGTCACGCTGCATGGCGCGTCCCAGCGGCTGCATCTTCCTGGCCAGCGCGATCATCAGCGCAAAGGCGCCTTCGGCGACGGTCTCCTCGGCATATTCGGGAATATTGACCACAGGGATGCCGTGCTCGATGGCGGCCGGGATGTCGATCGCGTCAATGCCGACGCCATATTTGACAATGCCCTTGAGGCGCGGTGCGGCCTCCAGTATGCGGCGGGTGATCGGCGTGTAGCACATCAGGATCAGATCAGCGTCGCGCACCGCATCCGTCAGTTCCGCCTCGCTCACTCCATCGGGCAGCAGAGTGAGATCATGGCCCTGTTCACGCAAGGCGGTATCGACATGCGGGGTTTGCAGTTCACTGTCGGTGCGGATGATCTTCATCTTCTAGGCCGTCTCCGCCAGGATGGCCGTCTCGACGATATCCAGCGCCCGGTCCAGATCCTGCCGGGCAATTGTCAGCGGCGGCGACAGCGTCAGCACGCAACCGGCGCTAATCTTGAAACTCAGCCCTGCTTCGAGACAGCGGTAATAGATCCGCTCGGCGCGGTCACGCCCCTCGGCCCGGGTCTCGCGGTCGTCGACAATCTCGACCCCAAACATCAGGCCCCGGCCCCTGACATCGCCGACGAAGGGGCTTTTCGGCGCAAACGCCCGGAGCCGGTTCAAGGCATAGGCACCAAGTTCGGCGGAACGTTCGACCAGGCCCTCATCCTCGATGATCTGGATCGTGGTCAGTGCTGCACGGGCTGTGACCGGGTTTTTCTCGTGGGTGTAGTGTCCGATGGCGAAATCGCCGCAGACATCGAGATCATGCCGCGCGACAACGGCAGCGATGGGCAGGATGCCGCCGCCGAGCGCCTTGCCCAAGGTTACGATATCGGGAATGACCTCGTCATGCTCGAAGGCGAACATGCGCCCGGTCTTGCCGAGCCCGGTGGGAATTTCATCCATGATCAAAAGCGCGCCGTGGCGATTGCAGGCCTCGCGCACCTGTTTCCAGAACCCCGGCGGCGGAACGGTTGGGACCGCGCGCATCGGTTCGGCAATGACGGCGGCCACATCGCCTTCGCGGTCGAGCACATAGTCGACCATTCCCGCGCAGGCCAGCCCGCAGGTCTCGGGGCCGGCATGGTTGTAGGGGCAGCGGTAGCAGGCAAAGGGGGCGACATGTTCGGTGCCGGCCATCAGCGGTCCGGCAATGTGGCTGCGAAAGGTGGCCTCGCCGCCGACGCTGGCAGCGCCCATGCCGGCGCCGTGAAACGCATCCCAGAAACTCACGGTCTTGAAGCGCCCGGTGGCAGCGCGGGCGATCTTCAGCGCGACCTCGTTGGCATCGGATCCACCGGTGGTGAACAGCACCTTGTTGAGATCACCCGGCGCAATCTGCCCGAGCTTTTCGGCCAATGTCACGGCCGGATCATTGGCAAAGCGGCGCGGCGCAAAGGAAAGCTGGTCGAGCTGGTCCTTGATGGCGGCCACCAGCCGCGGGTGGGCGTAGCCGATATGGTGCACCGAATTGCCGTGGAAATCCATGTAGCGCCGGCCGGCCGTATCCTCGATCCAGATGCCTTCGGCCTTGGCGATGGTCGAGACGCAGGGGCTCGACAAGCTCTGGTGCAGGAAGGCGTCGGCGTCGCGCTTTAACAGATCGCGGGTGGCCGCGTCGGGATGCTTGGCGGCCCAGGCCCGCCGGGCTGCCGATGTGTTGGATTCGCCTTCGGTGTGGGTGATCTTCATCGCATACCCTTCAGCCGGCACCTGCAGCCCGTAGGCCACGGCAATACAGTCGGCACCACAACATGAAGCGCCTGCCGGATTGAATCCGTTCTGCTCTCCAACACATTGTTTTTACAACGCAACCCTGCCGCCGGAACAGCGGCAAGGCCTTGCCTCAGCGCGGCCATGGCAGCGAATAGGTTTTGACGTTGGTGAAGAACTTCATCGCCTCCAGCACGCCTTCCTTGACCGCGTTGCCGCTGTCCTTGATGCCGCCGAAGGGTGACATCTCGATGCGATAGCCCGGCTGTTCCCAGATATTGACGGTGCCGACATCAAGTCCGTTGACGAAGGCAATCGCCCGGTTGAGATCATTGGTGCAGACGCCCGATGACAGGCCGAACTGGGTGCTGTTGGAGATCGCCATCACCTCGATGTCATTGTCGGGCACGCGGACGATGGGGATGATCGGCCCAAAGGTTTCCTCCATCACCAGTTCCGAACCGTGCGGCACATGGTCGATGACGATGGGTGGCAGCAGCGCGCCCTGACGGCCCGGATGGTAGAGGATCTTTGCGCCCTGGCTTTCGGCGTCATGGACCCGGTTTTCAAAAGTCTCGGCCGCCTTGGCGTGAACCACGCAACCCAATTGTGTCTCGGGATCCATCGGATCGCCGAAACGCAGTTTCTTGGCTTTCTCCAGCACCATCGGCACGAAGCGATCGGCAACGCTTTCCTGCACCAGGATGCGCTTGACCGCGGTGCAGCGCTGGCCGGAGTTTCCCGTCGCCCCGGCGACGGCGATTGTTGCCGCCTTTTCAAGATCTTCGTCGGAGAGGTCATTGAGGATGATGAGCGGGTCATTGCCGCCGAGCTCGAGCGCGCAGCGCTTGTAGCCGGCCTTGGAGGCGATCATCTTGCCCACCGGCACGCCACCGGTGAAGGTGATGATGTCGATGTCGGGATTGGTGATCATCTCGTCGCCGATATCCTTCGGCCAACCGGTCACAACCTGGAACATCTCGTGCGGCAGTCCGGCATCATAGAGAATGTCGGCCAGCGCAATCGCCGTCAGCGGCGTCAGTTCGGTCGGCTTGCAGACCACGCAATTGTTGGTGGCGATCGCCGGGGCGATCTTGTGGCTGACCATGTTGAGCGGATGGTTGAACGGCGTGATCGCCGAAATCGCCCCGACCGGTTCGCGCAAGGTGAAGATCTTGCGCTCCTTGCCCTGGGGCGTCAGATCGCAGGAGAAGATCTGGCCATCATCAAGAATCGCCATCTGGCCCGCGAGCGTGAACACATCATAGGCGCGCCCGGTCTCATACAGCGCATGCTGCCAGCAGATGCCCAGTTCCAGCACCAGCCAATAGGCCAGCTCTTCGCGGCGCTCCCTGATCAGCTCGGCAGCGCGAAACAGGATCTGCTGCCGTTCATAACGTGACAGCTTCGGCTTGTAGGCGGCGGCGATGGTGAAGGCACGCCGCGCATGCTCCGCCTGGCCGGCGGGCACCGTGCCGATCACCTCGTCGGTATAGGGGTAGCGGACCTCCACCACCGCGTCGGTGAAGATCTTTTCGCCGCCGATGCGCATGGCTTCATGGCGGATCTCCCGCTTGCGGCTGCGCGGATCATGGACTGGAGCACTGGCGTTCATGGGGTGGTCCTTTCAGAGCGCTGCCGCGGTGGTGGCATAGAAGAAGGCATCGAAATTGCGCAGCACAGGCTGGCTCGGCAGATCTATGACGCGGTTGACGATGAAAGGCACTTCCTGTTCGGTCAAGCCGCCATGGCTGCGCAGCGGTTCGTTGAGTGCTGCCAGATCATGGCGATGCGCCGAGGTGCCGATGGTCATGTTTTCGCCCGAGACCAGCACGATGTCGCCGATCCGGTCGCCGGGCAGCTCGAATTGCTCCACCGCCTCGTCGCGGGTCAGCACATGGGTGATGCCGTCTGTAGCCTTGAGCTTGGCAATGATATCGGCCTGATCGGCGTCCTTCGGCAGATAGGCGGTGGCAAAGGAGCCAAGCGCGCCGTGATGGACCACGTAAGGGTCGGTGATCGGCAGGATCAGCCGCGCCGCGGCCTCGCCGAGCCATTGATCGAGCAGATCCTGGACATAGACCACGGCCGGCGAGCCGTCGGCCAGATGTTTTGGCTTCATGCCGTGGTCGGCGGTGACCACGATGGCAGCCCCCATGGCGTCGAGCTCGGCGAGATATTTGTCGAACATCTCGTAGAAGCTTTGCGCCTCGGGCTGTTCGGGGGCATATTTGTGCTGCACATAGTCGGTGGTGGTGAGATACATCACATCCGGCTTCCACTCGGCCAGCAGCTTGACGCCGGCGGCAAAGACGAATTCCGACAGATCGGCCGAATAGACTTCCGGCTGCGCCATGCCGAGCCATTTCGAGGCGGCTTCCTGGCCATGCTCCGCAGCGGTCGATGTGGCGGATTTCTCGGCCGAGAAACATTTGGCCCGGTCTTCGTCGAATTTCAGTCCGGCGCCGAGCAGCGCGCGCAGCTTGTCCTTGGCGGTGACGATCGCGACCCGGGCGCCAGCCTCGTAGAATTTCGAAAACAGCGTCGGCGCGCGCAGGAAGCGCACATCGTTCATCATCACCTCTTCGCCGGTTTCGGGTTCATAGAGATAATTGCCGCAAATGCCGTGCACGATCGGCGGGCGCCCGGTGGCGATGGAGAGATTGTTGGGATTGGTGAAACTCGGGATCACCGAATGGGCCAGCCTGTCGGTGCCGGTCTCGCGCATTCGCTTCAGGGTCGGCATCAGGCCGGCCTTGATCGCCTGGGTAAGATATTCCGGCTCGCAGCCATCAAGGCAGATCGCAATGGCCGTCACTTTCGGCCAGGGGTAAACGCGGTCATTGGCCTCAACGGGGGCATGGGTGGAATTGGTCATTTCGGGTCCTTCAACTGGGCGTCTGTAAAGATGATTGCTGGTGCCGGTTCACGCGGCAAGCCGGGCGCGTTCGGCAATGGCGGCAGCGGGCGGAGCGGCGGTGTCGACGCCCATTTCGGCAAGCGATTGTGCGGCAGCATCGACCACGCGGTGCATGATGTGTTCATCCATCCGGCCAATGCAGCCAACCCGGAAACTTTCCACAACGGTGAGCTTGCCGGGATAGATAATGAAGCCCTTTTGCTTCATGAGTTCATAGAAATCGGTGAAGACAAAATTCGGGTGTGCCGGGCAGAAAAACGTAACGATGATCGGGGATAGCCAGCGATCCTTGAGCAATGTCTCAAATCCGAGCTCACGCATGCCGCCAACCATGACATCGCGGTTGCGGGCATAGCGTGCGCCCCTGCCCGCCACGCCGCCTTCGGCTGCATGGATTCTCAGCGCCTCCAGGAAAGCCGCGACGACATGGGTCGGCGGGGTGTAGCGCCACTGGCCGGTCTTGACCATGTTGGCCCATTGCGCATGCACGTCGAGAACGAGAGAATGGCTGTTGCCCTTGCAGGCCTCGAGCTCGCTGGTGCGGGCGATGACAAAGCCGAAACCGGGCACGCCTTCGATGCATTTGTTGGCCGAAGACACCATCGCCTCGTAGCGGATGGTGTTGACGTCGAGATCGATGGCGCCGAAGGCGCTCATCGAATCGACCAGCAATTTGCGGCCGCGGGCATAGGTGGCTTCGGAGATTTCGGCGATCGGATTGAGGATGCCCGACGAGGTTTCGCAATGAATGGCGATGACATGGGTGATGGCCGGATCGGCATCGAGCGCGGCTGCAACCTCGTCACTGCGCGGCGGCATGTAGTCGCCCTTGTCGATCAGCGTGAAGGCGCGGCCGAGATAGCGCATGGTTTCGGCGGCGCGCAGACCATAGGCGCCATTGGCCAGCACCAACACCTTGCCATCGCGCGGCACGAAACTTCCCAGCAGCGCCTCGACGCAGAAACTGCCCGAACCCTGCATCGGAACGCAGGTGAATTCGCCCTTGGTGTCGCCTGCCAGCGCCACCAGCTGCTCGCACATCGAGCGGGTCATGGCGCGAAAATCGCCATCCCAGGATCCCCAGTCGCGCAGCATGGCCTGCTTGACGCTGTAGGCGGTGGTCAAGGGGCCGGGTGTGAGCAGGAATGGCTCGCCCATAACGGGATCGGCGAAGGCGTCTGATTGCACGATCGACATCGGATTTCCTCGTTGTCAGAGTATCGGTCTCGACCCGGTTTTCCCATCCGAAGTTATATATGTAAAATCGTTATTTTGTATTCCTTGATAAGTTTCTCTTTGATTTTCCGCCGCTCAGGCCGGCTGCGCCAGACGGCTTTGCAGCAATTGCCCGCTCTCGGTCAGGATCGGATAGGCGACGGTGACCAGCAGCGAATTGATCTCCTTGAAGGCGCGCACGGTTTCAAGGTGGATATTGGAGGTGTTGATGCTGTCTTCGTGGTTCTCGCGCAGCCGTGCCAGGTGACGGTCGTGGCTGTCGCGCTCGAGTCGCCGCATGGCTTCCTTTTCCTTGACCAGTTCGCGCGCGCTGTCGGTGTCACCGGAAATCAGCACATTCAGCGCAAGCTGGAAATTGGTCTCCACCCGGGCGTGGATATCGCACAGTTCCGACCAGCCTTCGGGCGAAAAATGCAGGTTCTTCTCGGCCCGCTCCTTGGCCAGCGCCAGCAGGCTCTTGGCGATGATGTCGCCGATATGCTCGAGATTGATGGAGAAATCGGTGATCTCCATGCCCTGCCGGATTTCGCGATCCGACAGCTTGCCGCGGTGAACCTCGGCGACGAACAGCTTGATGTCGGTGTGCATGCGGTTGACCTGCTCGTCGATCTTTCGCACGCGTTCGATCTGGTCGAGATTGCCGCCATCCATCAGTTCCATCACCGGCCGGTACATGCCGCAGACGGTCTCGCCCATGCGCAGCAATTCGCGCTTGGCGCTGGCCAGCGCAACGCTGGGCAGCAGCGCCGGGCCGCGATGCAGCATGCTGGCAATCGCGTCGGGCGCCACCGGGTCAACCTCGACCACCGGGATCGGCAACAGCAGCGCGGTGAGCCGCTGCATCGGGCCAACCAGCGGGATCGCAATCACCACCAGCGCCAGGTTGAAGGCAAGGTGGAAATTGACGAGCTGCACGGCTTCGGTGCTGCCCAGATACTGCATCGGCACATCGACGACCTGCAGCGCCGCCAGGCCGATCAGCGCCGCCGTGCCGCGGAAGATCAGATTGCCGAGAGGAATGCGCCGCGCCTTAATTTCCATGCCGCGGGTCAGCCAGACGGCGATCACCCCGCCGCCGACATTGGCGCCGAGCACCATCGGCAAGGCCACCTCGAGCGGCAGCAGATCGCTGGCGGCAAAGGTGACGAACAGCAGCACTGTGGCCACCGAGGAATGCACCACCCAGGCAATCACCGCCGCCACCACGAAGGCGGTCAGCGGATCGCCCTTGAGGTAGCCGATGAGGCCGGGCAAGGCGGCACTGTCGCGCAAGGGCTCGGTCGCCTCGCCCACCATCTTCAGCGACAACAGGATAAAGGCGATGCCCAGCACGATGCGCCCGGTCTGGCGGACCGTCCGCGCCTCGAACTTCAAGAACATCGTGGCGCCGACAAGCAGCAAAAACGGAATCAGGCCGGAGAGGTCGAAGGACAGGATCTTGACGACCAAAGCAGAGCCGAGATCGGCGCCCAGAAGCGCAGCGATGCCGGCGCTGACAGTCAGAATGCCGCTGGTGGCAAACCCGGCGGCCAGAACCCCCACTGCGGTGGAGCTTTGCAGCACAATGGCCAGAATCGTTCCCGCGATGGCCATCTGCACATTGCCGCCGCGCGCATCGCGCAATGCCGATTTCAGCCGGGTTCCATGCGCCCGCTCGACACCGGTCCGCACCATGCGGACAGCCCACAACAAAAGCATGATTGCGCCGGCAAGATGCATCAGGAACGCGACTGGTAACATTATGACCTCATGGGTTATTTTGCTGCAGGCAAACGGCCATTGAGCACGCTTGCCATCCATAAAACAAATCGTTAGTTTTGATAATTATATCACTTGAAACTATTATATATGGCTCCCAATGCGCTACGTCCAGCTTCGCGCTTTCCACTTCGTCGCTATCTGCGGTGGATTTTCCCGTGCGGCGGAGGAGCTGTTTCTGACACAGCCGGCGATTTCCGACCAGGTTCGCAAGCTGGAAGAAGAATATGACATCCTTTTGTTCAACCGCCACAAGAAACAGGTCACGCTGACGCCTGCGGGCGAGCGGTTGCTGGACATCACCCGGCGGTTCTTCGACAATGAAAACCAGGCGCGGGAACTGTTGTCGGAAAGCCGGGTGATGCGGGCCGGCACCTTGCGGATCATTGCCGACAGCGCCGTCCATGTTCTCAAGATCGTCGCCCAGTTCCAAAAGCAATATCCCGGTGTCGGCGTGACAATTCAAGGCGGCAATTCCGAAAGCGTGATCGAAAACCTGTTCAGCTACGAGGCCGATATCGGCGTTCTGGGCGAGATCCCGCAGAGCCGCGAGTTCGAAACGATCCTGCTCAACGCCACGCCGATCACCGCCTTCGTCGCCGCCGGCCACCCGTTGTCAACACGAAAATCTTTCAGCTTCAAGGACTTGACCGAGCTTCCCCTGGTGATGCGCGAGCGCGGCTCCAAGACCCGCAAGAAATTCGAGGAACAGGCCGCACTGGCGGGATTTGAATATACCGCCTCGATTGTCGCCGAAGGCCGCGAGGCGGTGCGCGAGATTGTGGCGTCGGGCGTCGGCGTCGGCTTTGTCTCGGTGGCCGAGTTCGGCGAAGATCCGCGGCTGGTCCGCATCCCGCTGGAACACGACGACAACATGGTGATGGAGGAAACGCTGATCTGCCTGCGCGAACGGCGCGGCGGCAAGCTGGTCAGCGCATTTCTCGAGATTGCCCGGGACCTTGCGGCCTGAGCCCGATCAGACCGCGGGCCTGAGCTGAAGCCTGGCTGCAAAAACCTCTCCGGCCAGATCGATCGCAAAGTCGCCTTCGCTTAAATAGGCCCGGTCGATCGCCCTGCCCGGCTCCTCGATCCGGCACAGCGCCACCGGCCGGTCAAGCGTGTGGCCATGGGCGGCGGACATGACCTTGCCGACCGGCTCGCCATTGCGCAGCAGCAATTCGCCGCCCCACAATTGCGGCGCCGGGTCATCGAGAACGACCTGCACGATCTTCTGATGCAGGCCGCCGCCCGCGCGGGCTGCAACAAGCGCCTCCTTGCCGATGAAACCGCCGGGCTTGTCGAAGCCCACGGCGAAGCCGAGACCGGCCTCAAGCGGGCTGATGTCAGGAGTGAGTTCCCGCCCCCAGGCACGATAGCCCTTTTCGATGCGCAGGCCCTCGAGCGCGTAATAGCCAGCATCGGTCAGATCCATATCGGTGGCATGCAGCGCCTCGTAGACGCCGACGGTGAATTCGACCGGCACGAACAGCTCCCAGCCGAGTTCGCCGACATAGCTCATCCGATTGGCCAGCACCGTGGCATAGCCGATGTCGATCTCCTTCACCGAAGCGAAGGGAAAGGCCGATTCGGAAAGATCGGCGCGGCTGAGCCTTTGCAGCAGCTTGCGTGAATTCGGCCCCATCACCGCCAGCACCGACCAGGCATTGGTGACGTCGGAGATCCACAGATGGGCGTCATCCGGCGTGTTCTTGCGGATCCAGTCGGCATCGTGAACGGCCTGGGCGGATCCGGTGACCAGCATGAATCTCTGCTCGGCCAGCCGGAACACGGTGAGATCGCTTTCATAGCCGCCGCGCGGGTTGAGCAATCCGGTGTAGACCGAGGATCCCACCGGGCGGTCGAGATCGGCGGCGCAGATGCGGTTGAGCACCGACAATGCGTCACGCCCCTCGACCATCAGCTTGGAAAACGAGCTCAGGTCGAACATGGCGACATTGTTGCGCACGGCATGATGCTCGGCGGCGACGGCCTCGTACCAGTTCTGGCGGCCGAAGGAATAGTCGATGCAGGCGGCCTCGCCTTCGGGCGCAAAATAGTTGACCCGCTCCCAGCCCATCTTCGAGCCCCAGACAGCACCCTTGGCGGCAAACACCGGATAGAGCGGCGACCGGCGGAACGGCCGGGCCGATTCGAGCTCCAGATTGGGCCAGGGCATGGCGTAATGCAGACCGAGGGTTTCCTTCACCCGGTCATGCAGCCAGGCCGGATTGTTGTTGAAACCGGCAAAACGACGGATGTCGACCGGCCACAGATCCATCGTCGGGGCGCCATTGACGATCCACTCCGCCAGCGCCTTGCCGGCGCCGCCGGCGCTGGCAATGCCCATCGAGTTGAAGCCGGCACCGACATAGAAATTTTTCAGCTCCGGCGCTTCGCCGAGCAGGAAATTGTTGTCCGGGGTGAAGCTCTCGGGTCCATTGTAGAATTTCTTCACCTCGGCCCGCTCCAGCCCCGGCACCCGGATGAGCGCGTTCTGCATGAGGATTTCAAACTGGTCCCAGTCGTCCTCAAGCAACTGAAAGGCAAAATCGTCGGGAATGCCATCCATGCCCCAGGGTTTCGCCGAGGGTTCGAAACCGCCCATGGCGAGGCCGCCGACCTCTTCCTTGAAATAGATATAGCCGTCGGGATCGCGCATCACCGGCAGGTCGGGGTGCACGCCCTCGACCTTGCCGGTGACGATATACATGTGTTCGGCCGAATGCATCGGCACCGAGACGCCGCACATCAGCCCGACCTTGCGGGCCCATTGCCCGGCGCAGTTGACGACGATCTCGGCGGTGATTGCGCCCTGGTCGGTCTCGACACCGGTGACGCGCCCCTTGTCTGTCGTGATTCCGGTCACCCGGATACCTTCCACCACACGGGCGCCGCCCATGCGTGCGCCCCTGGCCAGAGACTGGGTGAGATCGGTCGGGTTGGCCTTGCCGTCGCCGGGCAGCCAGATACCGCCCTTGAGATCGTCGATCGCCATTGGCGGCCACATAGCCCCGGCCTCGTCAGCGCTCAGCAGTTCAACCTCCACGCCACTGGGAGCGGGCCGAGGCCACGGTGCGCCTGAGCTGGGTCATGCGCTCGTCCGTGCGCGCCACCGAGAGCGAGCCGCATTGCTTCCAGCCGGTCTCGAGCCCGGTTTCTGCAGAAAGGTCTGCATAAAGCCTGGTGGAATACTGGATCAGCGAGGTCATCACCGAATGGCTGCGCAACTGCCCAACCAGCCCCGCCGCATGCCAGGTGGTGCCTGATGACAATTGCCCCTGTTCAAGCAGCACCACATCACTGAGGCCCAGCTTTGTCAGATGATAGGCAACCGAGGCGCCGATCACGCCGCCTCCGACGATGACAATGCGGGCATGGGTGGGCAGATCTGTCTTGGTCATGATTTCCGTTCCCTGAAGTTTTGACAAGGCTAACCAGACTTGGCAAAATTTGGAAAATATTTTAATTTATTGGCGTATCAGTTTTGCTGTTGGCGGAGTGCGCCGGAAAGATCTGGACCATGTCGGAACTACCCATCAGGCGGCACGCGCTGATTCTCGATTATCTCGCGCAGCATGAAGGTGCCCGCACCACCGAGCTTGCGACGCGGCTCAACGTGACCCGCGAGACGATCCGCACCGATCTGGCGCATCTGTCTGAGCGCAACCTGCTGCGGCTGGTGCGCGGCGGCGCGGTTGCCGCCGGAATGCGCGAGCCTGAACGCAAGGACCGGCTGTCGGCAAACCCGCAGGGCAAGGCGGCGATCGCGGCGCTGGCCGCCGGCCTTGTGCCGGACGGGGCCCGGGTGATTCTCGATTCGGGCTCGACCACCTTCGCGCTCGCCAAGCTGCTGCGGGCCCGTTCCGGGCTGAAGATCTGGACCAATGACATCGCCATCGCGCTGGAACTGATGCCGGTGGCCGAGGTCACGCTGCTCGGGGGGCAGCTCGACGCCACCGAGCGCACGCTTGGCGGCCCGGACGCGATCGAGATGATGCAGGGCTATGGCGCCGACCTGGCCTTTGTCAGCCTCGGCGGGCTCAGCGCCCTGCAGGGGCTCACCGATTTCGACCGTTCCGGCCTGGCGCTTCGCCAATCCATGGTTCGCGCAGCAACAGAAGCCTATTTTCTGGCCGACCACCGTAAATTCGGCCGCGACGCGCCGTTGCGCTGGAAGCCGCAGGCGCAGGCCCGCGCGGTGATCTGCGACAGGGCGCCAGATGCTTCAATCACGCAGCAGCTCGAAGCCCACGGGCTGTCGCTGATCGTGCCGGACCCGTCCTGACCTCAGCGACGCCAAGACCTGCACCCCGGCGCAAAGGCCCGCTCCGCCGATCCGCACGCCTGTGCTTAGAGCCTTGAAGTCCCCTCCGCGTAAAGACGCGCAGCACCGCCCATTTGTGGGATGAGTGCCCTGCGAGTTATCGGTTCACGCCGCCATTTTGCCAATTGACAGCGCATGAGGAGATGGATAACCATCAATTGTCCCACAAATAGGAATTTACATTGTCCGAAGCAAATGCCCGCCCCACACCACCAAATGACAAGATCGCAGCCGATGCATCGGCAGACGAGACGGAGATTCACGGGTCGCGCTCATCCGCTGTGGACGATTTGGTCAACCATATCCGCGGCTTGATATCGGAAGGCGGGTTGAAGGTGGGCGACAGCCTGCCCACCGAAAAGGAGCTGTGCGAGCGCTTCCATGCCGGCCGCAACACCGTCCGCGAAGCCATGCGCATCCTCAAGACCTATGGCGTCGTCAAGGTCCGTCCCAAGGTCGGCGCGGTCATCATCGACGAGCGCATGGCGCGGGCACTGGACCTGTTCGCCTTCAACACGCTGGAAGTGTCGCGCGACACCTTTGTCGACATTCAGGGCTTCCGCAGCCTGCTGGAAGTGGCGTCGGTGGAATTGCTGTTTGAACGGATGCGCGACGAGGACATTGCCGACCTGCACCGCATCAACCGCGAACTTCTGACTGCGGAACTGGCCATTGACGCCTCGGAAGTGGACTTCCGCTTTCACACCCGCCTGATCGAGGTGATGGGCAACAAGGCCATTCTCGACGTCTACAAGATCATGAAGCCGGTCATCCTGAAGATCATGATCAAGGCCAAGACGCTGCAGACGTTCTCGACCATCACCTTTGCCGAGCACTCCGAAATCCTGGACACGCTCGAAGCCCGCGACCGGACGGCCTACCAGTACAAGATGAAGACCCATCTTGATGCAGGCTTTCGCCATTTCGAAGACAGGAAACAGCAGGAACAAAGCCGCGGATAACAACCGCGGAAAAGGAATGATCGTCACATTCTGTGGCATCTGGGAGGGTGCATTCAGGCATCGTAGGAGGAGGACAGACTATGAAACTGGGAACTGTAATCTCATCGACAGTCATGGGCGTCGCGGCAGCGGCACTGATGACTGCAGCTTCAACCGCGGCGTATGCGCAGGAATTCAATTTGCGCATGCAGACCCAATATGCGGCCGAAACCGTGTCGGGCAAACTGGCCCAGGGCTTTATCGACAATGTCGAGAAAATGTCCGGCGGCCGGGTCAAGATCGAAATGTTCTGGTCATCGGCCGTGGTGGCCACGGTCGAGGGCTTTGACGCAGCTGCCTCCGGCATTCTCGACGGCGAGATGCATGGCGGCGCCTATCAGACCGGCAAGAACCCTGCCTTCCAGTTCGTCGGCGACCCGATGGGCGGCTACGACACCCCCTGGGAGCTTTACAGCTTCTATTACAATGGCGGCGGCAAGGAAGCAGCCAACGCGCTATACGAGCAGTACAACATGCACCTGGTGGGCTGGTGGACCGGCGGACAGGAAGCCATGTCGTCGTCCAAGCCATTGCGCGGACCCGCCGACCTGAAGGACTGGAAGTTCCGCTCGCCTCCGGGCCTCGAGACCGAAATCTTTGCCGAGCTGGGCGCGTCGCCGATCGTGATGGATTTCACCGAGGTCTTCACGGCACTTGAATCCGGCATCATCGACGGCGCCGATGCATCAAGCCTCGCCAACAATGTCGGCCTCGGCCTCTATGACATCGTCAAGCATGCAACATTCCCCGGCTTCCATTCGATGCCGGTCGATCATGTGACCTTCAATCTCGATGTCTGGAACAGTTTCCCGGACGACATCAAGGCAATCTTTGAAACGGCAACCCAGGCGCTTGCCCTGCAGACCGCGATGACCATCGACATCGCCAACCAGGAGGCAGCCACCAAGCTGAAGGCACAAGGCGTGACGCTTTATGACTGGAGCCCGGAAGACCGGGCCGAGTTCCGCGCCGGCGCCCAGCGCGCCTGGGACGGATGGGCCGCCAAGACGCCGGAAGCCAAGGCTCTGGTCGATGCGCACCGCGCCTTCCTGCGCCAGACAGGCAAGATCGAATAGGCTCACGCCCATTCGACACGAGACAGGCAAGCCCCGGCGGGGCTTGCCGCATCAGCGGCCTGACGACGGACGCAGCGAGGGGTGGCAATGATCGACAAAGCTGACAGCATCTGGCTGGGCCGGATAAGGCAACCGATGCGCAAACTGGTTCTAGCAAGTTCGCTGGCGCTTGCGGCACTGGCAGCCTGGCTGATCTTGGGACGGCTGTTTTTCGGCACCGGCATCACCCTCAAGGAATTTCTCTCACCAACCCAAACACCCATCGTGCTGGTGACGGTGATCGTCGGATCGATCGCCCTGGTGTCTGCCAGCATCTATCTCTCCGACATGCGCGGCACGATCGAACAGGAGCCCGAGGGCTTTTTCGATGTCGTCAGCCTGATCTGCTCGCGGATGGCGATGATCGCCACCGCGGTTCTGGTGCTGGTGATGTTTTACGAGGTGGTCTCGCGCTACGTCTTTCTGAAGCCGACCCTGTGGGCCAATGAACTGTCGCTGTGGATTGCCGGCTTCATCTTCCTGTTTGCCGGGCTCTACGCCATGCAGCAGCGCAGCCATATTCGCATCTATGTGGTCTATGACCTGTTCCCGCGCTGGCTGCAAAAACTTGCCGATGTCCTGACCGTATGGCTGATCTGGGCCTTCACCTTCATGCTGATCTGGGGCGGATACAATGAATCCCGCGACAAGATCCTGCGTTGGGAAACTTTTGGCACCGCCTGGGATCCGCCGATCCCGGCAACCATCAAGCCCGCCATCCTGTTCATAGTCCTGCTGGTCGCCATCCAGGCGCTCTCCAACCTGATTGCCGACTGGCACAAGATGCCCGAACATCACTCGCCCCTGGATGAAATCGACAAGACGGAAATCGACCTCATTCGCAAAACGCTGAAGGACTAGAGCGCTCCATGGATATCGGGACACTGTCGCTGCTGCTGCTGATCGGGCTTTTCGTGTTTCTGGCGCTGGGCATGCCGCTGGGATTTGCTTCGGCCACGCTGGCCGGCGCCGTGCTTTTGATGAAATTCGGCCCGGACCTGCTGTTTCGGGATTTCGGCCGCGGACCCTTTGCCGTGCTGGGTCAGGCGATCTACCGGCAGATGACCAATTACGTGCTGATCTCGATCCCGCTGTTCATTTTCATGGCAGCATTGCTCGAACGATCCGGCATTGCCAAGGACATGTATTCCTCGCTCAATGTCTGGCTGTCGCGCACCCGCGGCGGCATTGCCATCGTCACCTCGATCATGGCGGTGATCATGGCGGCGATGTCCGGAATTGTCGGCGGCGAAGTGGTGCTGCTGGGGCTGATCGCACTGCCCCAGATGCTGCGGCTCGGCTACAACCAGGATCTGGCCATCGGCACCATCTGCGCCAGCGGTTCGCTGGGAACCATGATCCCGCCCTCGATCGTGCTGATCTTCTATGGACTTGTCACCGAAACCTCGATCAAGGCGCTGTTTACCGCCTCGTTCCTGCCCGGCTTCATGCTGGCCTCGTTCTTCATCATCTACATCATCGTGCGCACGCGGATGCATCCTGAGCAGGCGCCGCTGCCCGAACCCGATCCCAGCGACCCGCCGACCGGCGAAAAATCGGCCCAGTTCGGCGCTTTCGTCACCATCATGGTGATGGGCTTTACCGCACTTTTGCTGATCCGGGCGCTGTTTCAGACCGTCACCGGCGGCAATGCCATCCTTGAAGGGGTCGATCCGATCCCGCTCGGCATGGTGGCTGACCTACCCTATCTGTTCGGAATTCTGATTGGCGGAGCAGCACTGCTGCAGTTCGGTTTCGGCCGCGAGCGGACGCTGATCGGCTGGAGCATGGGCAAGGGCCTTGTCGCCCCGATCATCGTCATTGGCGTTGTGCTCGGCTCGATCTATGGCGGCATCACCGGCATCACCGAGGCCGCCGCCATGGGCGTGGTCGCCGTCTTCGTGATCACGCTGATGCGTGGCGAAATGAGCTTTGACGTGGTCTGGGATTCGCTGATGCGGACGATGAAATCAACCGGCACGATCATCTGGGTCACGGTTGGCGCAGCAGCTCTCGCCGCAGCCTATACGCTGGTTGGCGGACCCACCTATGTGGCCAATCTGATCATCAATGCCGAACTGCCGACCATGGCGGTGATCCTGCTGATGATGCTGATCTTTCTGGTCATGGGCATGTTCATGGACTGGGTCGGCATCGTGCTGTTGATCATGCCGGTGTTCCTGCCGATCGTCATGCGCCTGCCGGTGGAGGAAATCGGCTTTCTCGGATCGATCGAGCCGCAATATGTGGCGATCTGGTTTGGCGTGGTGTTCTGCATGAACATGCAGGTGTCATTCCTCTCGCCACCCTTCGGACCGGCGGCGTTCTATCTCAAATCGGTGGCGCCGGCGCATATCACCCTGACCGCCATTTTCCGCGGCTTCCTGCCCTTTATCGGACTGCAATTGCTGGCTCTTGGCGTGCTGCTGGCCTTCCCGCAGATCGTCACCGTGTTTCTGGGCGACTGACCGCTCACGGCACCGGAACACAGTGCCTTTTGGACAAGACAGAGCTGCGGCTCGTCCGCATTTTTCTTCTGCTTGAACCCGATCACACCAGGGATCGGCGCGTCTCCGCCTGCGCTCTATTTGTAGGATGAAAAGAAATGGAATTAGCCTGCAGATCAGTGTTTTTCTCAATTGACACCGTATCTTGCGGCATGTAGCTTTCAATTGTCCAACAAATAGAATTGCCGGTTGCAACCGCGCCAGCGCTAGCCGTGACCTAGCATTTGGAATGCGAGGACAGGCAAGGCGGAGACGAACAGGGGATGCTCCCCGGCAATTAAGGGACACGAGATCACCGGCATGCAGCCGCGGCGTCACAGGCGCCACGGCCGACAAGATGATCGTCACGCACCGTGGCATCTGGGAGGGTGCGCCAAAGCACCGAAGGAGGAGGAATTCACATGAAACTGGGAAGAGTCATTTCAACAACCATCATGGGGCTTATGCTCTCGACGAGCCTGTCCCTGGCGGGACCCGAGGTCGTATCGGGACCGGGCGCAAATCCTGAGTGTTTTGCACCGTGGAGCGCGGATACGACCTATATGCAATGGCCGGCCAAGGATGGCCCTTACAAGATCGCCGTGGTCAATGGCTTCGTCGGCAATGGCTGGCGCATCCAGATGATCAAGACCGCCAAGGCCTTTGCCGAAGACCCTTCAATGAAGGACAAGATTGCCGAATTCAAGGTGGTCTCGACCGGCACCGATGCACCGGCGCAGCTCGGCGCCATCGAGGATTTCATCAACCAGGGCTATGACGCCATCGTCACCATCGCGGTAGCGCCCGACGGCTTTGACCGGGTGATCCGGCTGGCCGACAAGAACAATGTCGTGCTGGTGCCGTTTGACAACGTGCTCGACACCGATGCGGTGATGCAGGTCAATGAAGACCAGTTGCTGATGGGCCGCACCTGGGCGGAATTCACGCTGAAGGAACTGGCCGCCAAGGGCGTCACCTCAGGCGACATTCTCGAAGTTCGCGGCCTGGCCGGCAACTCGGTCGACCGCGATCGCTCGATCGGCATCAACGAGGTTCTGGAAGCCGATGCCGGCGACTGGAATGTGACCCAGGTTGTCGGCAACTGGGATGACGGCACAGCGCAGAAGGTGGTGGCGGACGCCATCGCGGTGCATGGCGAATTCGACGCCATCATCGCCCAGGGCGGCACCGTCGGTGTGGTCCAGGCGATGATCGATGCCGGACATCCCTTCGTTCCGGTGGCGGGCGAATCCGAAAACGGCTTCCGCAAACTCCTGGCAAAACATGCCGGTGACGGCTTGACCGGGATCTCCATCGGTCAGTCACCGGGTCTGGTTGCTGTGTCGATGAAAGCCGCCGTTTCGGCGCTCGAAGGCAATGTCATGCCGCAGCTGATTTCGGTGCCGCTGCCGGTGACCGAATACAGCCAGCTCGAGGATGGTGTGAATTTCTGGAGCGACCTGCCGGACAATTTCTTCACCGTCAACGAGTTTCCGCCCTGCGGCGTCAACATCTCGGGCCCGTCGATCATGGCGCAGACCGAAGCCGACGTGAACTGATCTCACTGCAATTTCGGGGCGCCGGAATTTCCGGCGCCCCGTCTCTTCACATTCCACGGACCCGGTCCGGCCGGCTGCGCTCAGGCGAGCACAGATCCCTGCCGGCCTGCCCGGGAACCACACTGCAGAGCGCTCTGTATGCCTCCGGTCCGAGGCAAGGCGCCACGCCAGCCAAGAAAGCGGACGCAATGACCGCAGACCATCCGATTGTGCAGATGTCCGGCATAACGAAGCATTTTTCAGGCACCCGCGCGCTTGAAGGTGTCGATTTCGCCTGTTTCGGCGGAACCATTCACGGCATTCTGGGCGAGAACGGCGCCGGCAAATCGACGCTGATCAAGATCATTTCAGGTGTGCTGCAGCAGGATTCGGGCACGTTGCGCGTCAATGGCGATGTGGTCAGCTTTTCCAATCCGACCCAGGCCGTCGACGCCGGCGTTGTCTGCATTTTCCAGGAGCTGTCGCTGGTGCCGGATCTGTCGGTGGCCGACAATATCTCGCTGTCGGCGCCGCCGCGCAAGTTCGGCCTGATCGACAAGCGCGCCCAGCACCGCCGCGCCGAAGAGCTGCTTGCCGGGATCAAATGCGAGGATGTCGACCCCAATGCGCTGGTGCGCGAATTGTCGCTGTCACGCCGGCAGATGGTCGAAATCGCCAAGGCGCTGGGCAAGGATCCAAAAGTTCTCATTCTCGATGAAGCCACCTCCGCACTTACCAGCCGCGATGTCGAAACCGTCTACGGATTGCTTGGAGAGCTCAAGGCGCAAGGGGTCGCCAGCCTGTTCATCTCGCATCGCATGCACGAGATCGAAAAACTCTGCGACACGCTGTCGGTGTTCCGCAATGGCCAGCATATTGAAACATTTGCCAAGGGCACGCATTCGGAGGGCGAGATTGTCCGTCTGATGATCGGCCGCGAGGTGACGGCGCATTATCCGCCGAAACCGCCACCCGGCCACAAGCCCGATTATCTCGAGATCGACGATCTTGCCTGGGAAAACCAGCTCAAGGGCATCAACCTGACCATCGGCAAGGGCGAGATTGTCGGCCTCGGCGGTCTCGACGGTCAGGGACAGAAGGAACTTCTGCTCGGCCTGTTCGGGGTGCTGCGCGGCATGCGCGGCAAGGTCAGCATCGGCAACACACCATCTCAGCCAAAGTCCCCGGCGGAAGCAAAGAATGCCGCCATGCGCATCGCGCTGGTGCCGGAGGACCGCAAGACCGAAGGGCTGATGCTGGCGATGTCGATTGCCGACAATCTGCTCGCCGCCTCCTATGAACGTGTGTCCGACGGACCGTTCATCAATGCGGGGAAGGCAAAACAGGCAGTTGATGAAGGCATTGCCAAGCTGCAGATCAAGGTCAGCAGTCCCGAGGATGTGGTGGCGACGCTGTCGGGCGGAAACCAGCAGAAGGTGGTGATCGCCAAATGGCTGATGACGGATCCGGACGTGATCCTGCTCAACGACCCGACCCGCGGCATCGATGTCGGCACCAAGCAGGAGATCTACAAGCTGATGCGCGACCTTGCCGACCAGGGCAAGACCATCCTGCTTTATTCATCCGACTATGCCGAGCTGATCGGCTGCTGCGACCGGGTGATGGTGATGTATGACGGCGAGATCGTCGCCAATCTGAGCGGCGACGCGATTTCGGAAGAAGCCATCGTCGCCGCCTCCCTGAACATGGGAAACGCTGTGCCCCGGACCACGCCAGGAATGCCCCATGCATAACAACCGTTCATCGCTGGCGTCGACCATCCGCCAGAACCCCGGCTTTTATGGCGCCATCGTCATGCTGCTGGTGCTGTATCTGGTCTATAACAGCCTGCATCCGCGCGGATTTTCCGCCGCCGTGCTGATCCAGAACTCCAATGAATCGGTGGCCATCGTGTTTCTGGCGATGGCGCAGACTGTGCCGGTGCTGCTGGGCGGGCTCGACCTGTCGGTCGGCGCGATCATGACGCTGACCAATTGCGTAGCTTCGGTGGTGCTCAACGGCTCGCCGCTGCAGATCATCTTCGGCATGATCATCACGCTTGCCACCGGGACCGCCTTTGGCTTCATGAACGGGCTGATCGTGGTCTATGGCCGCCTGCAGCCGATTATCGCCACTTTGGCCACCGGTGCCATCGCTGTCGGGCTGGCGCTGTTCATCCGGCCGGCGCCGGGCGGCAATGTCGATGATGACATCGGCTGGGCGCTGACCAATGATCTTTACGAACTGGTCGCCACCTATGGCTGGTTTGATGCCGATGCCGCGTGGTTCGCTCCTATCTCGTGGTTCCCGGTGCCGTTGCTGATCGTCATCGTGATTGCCTTCGGCGTCTGGCTGCCGTTCAAGCGCACCGTCACCGGACGGACGATCTATGCCATCGGCTCGGCGGAAGGTGCTGCCTATATGTCCGGCCTCAATCTCGATCGCGCCAAGATCGCCGCCTTCACGCTCGCCGGTTTTTTGCCGGATGCGCCGGATTGTATCTGTGCATCCAGACCTCGTCGGGCAATGCCGACATCACCCAGGCCGGCGCCTATACGCTCAATTCCATCGCGGCTGTCGTGGTCGGTGGCACCTCGCTGCTCGGAGGCATGGGCGGGGCCATCGGTTCGATGGTAGGCGCCCTGATCCTGCGGGTGATCTCGTTTTATTTCCGCATTGTCTCGATTGATCCGCTGCTGCAGCCGCTTGTCGAGGGGCTGGTGCTGTTGCTGGCGGTCAGCCTGGGCGCATTCCGGACCCTGCGGGTCAAGAACCAACTCAACCTGTTCAGATAGGAGGGAACGTCATGAAGCTTGCAATTCCAAGCCTGAAACCTGAAGACAAGCCCATCCTCATCGCTTCGGCCTTCATTCTCGCCATTTTGAGTGTCGGCACCGCCTATACGCTGACCACGCAGGGTTCGGCGCCGCTGTTGTCGCCAGGCTACCTGTTGCAGCAATTGCAGACCGGCTCGTTCCTGGGAATTGTCGCGGCCGGCATGATGGTGGTCATTCTTTTGGGCCATATCGATCTCAGCGTCGCCTGGACCATGACAGCCGCAGCCATGATGGCCACGACCGTCGGTGGCGATCTGGCCATTCCGGTCGGCATCGCCATTGGCGTTGGCGTCGGCCTGGTCAATGGATTTGGCGTGGCCTATTTGCGGGTGCCGTCGATGATCTTCACGCTGGGAGTGGATTCGGTGCTGCGCGGGTTGATGGTGGCCCATACCGGCGGCTTTGCGCCGCAGGATTCCGCCACGCCCTTGATGCGTACGCTGGCGTCGAGCAAGGTGCTGGGCATTCCCTCCGCGATCTTTGTCTGGATGGCCATCTCCATCGTCATTGCCGTGATGCTGAAGCGGACGGCCTTCGGACGGCAGATCTATGTGACCGGAAACCGCGAAATGGCCTCCTATCTGTCCGGCATACGCACCCGGAGGGTGATCCTCGGCTCTTTCGTGGTTTCGGGTGTTTGTGCTGCCATGGCCGGCGTGATGCTGGCCGGCTATTCGGCCCGGGCGTTTCAGGGCATGGGCAATGCCTTCCTGCTGCCGGCCATTGCCGCCGTGGTGATCGGCGGCACCCGCATTCTCGGCGGTCAGGGCCGCTATATCGGCACCCTGGTCGGCGTCATCCTGATCGTGCTTCTGAACTCGGTGCTGTCGATCATGCAGATGCCGGAGGCCGGACGCCAGGTGATCTACGGATCGGTGATCATCGGCATGCTGCTGGTCTATGGCCGCGGCAGCAAGGTGCACTCATGACCCGGGCTGCCGCCGGGATGGCGGGAGGCGCAGCAGGCGAAAAATCTCACCCGAGCCTTTTGCCCATTCATCTAATATCAAGATGCTGGGTTGATTACTCAACATTATTCCCGCGCACTGCGAACCATCGCCTCTGGCGCGATTGCAGGGGCTCTGGCAAAGACATGTGCAAATCTAACGGTATTGGAGACCGAGATGTCCGACAAAGGCAAACCCGCTACGCTGCGTTCCCAGCTCTGGTTTAACAATCCGGAAAACCGTGAAATGACGGCGCTCTATGTCGAGCGCTATGTCAATTACGGATTGACGCGCGAAGAGCTGCAGTCGGGCAAGCCGATCATCGCCATTGCCCAGACCGGATCTGACCTGTCGCCATGCAACCGCCATCACATCGAACTTGCCAAGCGCATCCGCGACGGCATCATTGCCAATGGCGGCCTGCCGCTGGAAGTGCCGGTGCACCCGATCCAGGAAACCGGCAAACGCCCCACCGCGATGCTTGATCGCAACCTGGCCTATCTGGGGCTGGTGGAATCGCTCTACGGCTATCCGCTCGACGGCGTGGTGCTGACCATCGGTTGCGACAAGACCACCCCTGCTTTGCTGATGGCTGCGGCGACGGTCAACATTCCGGCCATCGCCTTTTCGGTCGGCCCGATGCTCAACGGCTATTTCCGCGGCGAGCGCACCGGATCGGGCACCATCGTCTGGAAGGCGCGCGAACTCCATGCCGAAGGCAAGATCGATGACGAGCAGTTTGCCGAACTGGTGACCTCCTCGGCGCCGTCGGTGGGCTATTGCAACACCATGGGCACCGCCTCGACCATGAACTCGCTGGCCGAAGCGCTGGGCATGCAATTGCCGGGCTCGGCAGCGATTCCCGCGCCCTACCGCGAACGCGGCCAGATGGCCTATGCCACCGGCAAGCGCATCGTCGACATGGTGCGCGAAGACCTCAAACCGTCCGACATCATGACCCGCGAGGCGTTTGAAAACGTCATCGTGGTCAACTCCGCCATTGGCGGTTCGACCAATGCGCCGATTCACGTTGTCGCCGTCGCCAAGCATATCGGCGTCTCCGTCACCAATGACGACTGGCAGGCGCTCGGGCACCGGGTTCCGCTGCTGACCAATCTGCAGCCAGCCGGCGAATATCTGGGTGAAGACTTTCACCGGGCCGGCGGCGTCCCCGCGGTTGTGGCTGAACTGATGCGCGCCAATCTGCTGCCGCATCCGGGCGCGCTCACCGTCAATGGCCGCAGCATCGGTGACAATTGCAGGGACCGCGAAAGCGAGAATGCCGACGTGATCCGGCCGATCGGCAATGCGATGATCGAGGAAGCCGGGTTCCTGAACCTGAAGGGCAACCTGTTTGACAGCGCGATCATGAAAACCTCGGTGATTTCCGAAGACTTCCGGGCGCGCTACCTGTCCAATCCCGACGACATGGAGGCTTTTGAAGGCAGCGCCATCGTGTTTGACGGTCCCGAGCATTACAACAGGATGATCGATGACCCGAGCCTCGCTATCGATGACAATTCCATCCTGGTGATGCGCGGCACCGGTCCGCTGGGCTATCCCGGCGGCGCCGAAGTGGTCAATATGCGGCCGCCGAGCTATCTGCTGAAAAAGGGCGTGACCGCCCTTCCCTGCATCGGCGACGGACGCCAGTCGGGCACCTCGGCCTCGCCGTCAATCCTCAACGCCTCGCCCGAGGCTGCCGCCGGTGGCGGGCTTGCGCTGCTGCGCAACGGCGACCGGATCCGCATCGATCTGCGCAAGTGCCGCGCTGACGCGCTGGTGCCGCAGGAGGAATGGGAAGGCCGCGCCCGCGACCTCGCAGCCGCCGGCGGCTACCCGACGCCCCAGAGCCAGACGCCGTGGCAGAAATATTTCCGCGAACTGGCAGAACCCTTCTCGGAAGGCATGGTGCTGCGCGGGGCCGACGAATTCCAGCGCGTTGCGCAAAAACATTCGCCGCGCGACAACCACTGAACCGGAAGGATCCGCAGATGCTCGAAACCCTGGATCAGCAAGGCCTCTATGTCGGCCGCGTCTGGCTCAAGTCCGCTGGCGGCCCGGCGGTGGTCACCCTGCGTGACGGCATGCTGGTCGACATCACCAGCCGGGACGCGCCGACGGTTCGCGACATTTGCGAATTGCCGGATCCGGCAGGCCATGTCCGGTCTGCCCAGGGCTCGGTGATCTGTCCGGTGTCCGACATCGGCAAAGGCGCCGATGTCACGCTGCTTGCACCGTGCGACCTGCAATCGATCAAGGCCTGCGGTGTGACATTTGCCGAATCCATGGTCGAGCGGGTGATCGAGGAACGCGCTGCCGGCGATCCGGCCAAGGCGACCGAATTGCGAGCCCGCATCGGCGCCGAAATCGGCGCCAGCCTCAGCGATGTGGTGCCGGGCTCGGAAAAAGCGGCGCTGGCCAAGCAGGCGCTGATCTCGCGAAGGCCTGTGGTCGCAATATCTCGAGGTCGGAATCGGGCCCTATGCCGAGGTCTTCACCAAGTCCCAGCCGATGTCCGCAGTGGGCAGCGGCGCGCTGGTGGGCATTCATCCCGAATCGCGCTGGAACAATCCGGAGCCGGAAATCGTGCTGACGGTCAGTTCAGCCGGCAGGATTGTCGGCGCAGCGCTTGGTAATGATGTCAATCTGCGGGATTTCGAAGGCCTCTCGGCGCTGCTGCTCGGCAAGGCCAAGGACAACAATGCCGCCTGCGCCATCGGCCCGATGATCCGGCTGTTTGACGACAGTTTCGATCTCGACGATGTCCGCGCCGCCGAACTGGAGCTGACGGTGACCGGAACCGACGGCTATGTGCTGTCGGGCCATTCCAGCATGCGCAAGATCAGCCGCGACCCCAGCGACCTGGTTGCCCAGACGACGGGGCGCCATCACCAGTATCCGGACGGCTTCATGCTGTTTCTGGGGACCCTGTTTGCGCCGGTGCAGGACCGCGGCGAGAAAGGCATGGGCTTTACCCATCATCTCGGCGACACGGTGGAGATCTCCAACGCGCAGCTTGGCGTGTTGAAGAATGTGGTCCAGCACTCGACCGCTTGTCCGGAATGGACATTTGGCGCCAGTCACCTGATGCGCAACCTGGCCGGACGCGGACTGCTGTAAAACATGCATGACTTCAGACGACGCGCCCCGTCCGGTCAAACGCGCGGGGCGCTGATTCCGCTTGGCCGCAGACTAGTCAACAATTACCATCCGGACACTGGTTTCAAGGCACAAAAAAACCCGCCGAAGCGGGTGTTTTATGGTGCGGTCGAGAAGACTCGAACTTCCACGGGTTTAACCCCACAGCGACCTCAACGCTGCGCGTCTACCAATTCCGCCACGACCGCACGTGGTAGAGCCGAAACCTGTCGGCGCGCTGCATGTAGCAAATGGACTTGCCCTGCACAAGCGCATTCGTCACAAAAATGAGGTGTGGGGAAAACAGCCGGAAATCCTGAATTTTCAATCCCCAACAGATGCTTCGCCATTGCGGTGTCCGGCGGCGCGCGCTGCGCGGTTTTGCGCGTGGCGGACACGGCTACAATGCCAAGGCGCCATGCAATTTGGCTGGCCGGATGACTTCCATTTTTACCGCATCGGTTCTAGACCAATCCGATGAACCAGCGCGACACACTCGAGACCCGGTTTTTCCCCAAAGACGGCAGTGCGCCGGTGAGATGGCGGATCTCGGAGGGGCTGACGCCCTATGCCAAGGCGGTGGCGCTGATGGAATCGGAAGCCGAGAAGATTGCCGCCGGTCAAGCCGACGAGCTGGTCTGGCTGGTCGAGCACCCGCCGCTCTACACCGCCGGCACCAGCGCCAAACCGGAAGACCTGGTGGCGCCGGACCGGTTCGAGGTGCACCAGACCGGCCGCGGCGGCGAATACACCTATCACGGCCCCGGGCAGCGGGTGGCCTATGTGATGCTGGACCTGAAGCGCAGGCGGCAGGACGTACGCGCCTTTGTCACCGCCATGGAGGCCGTGATCATCGCCACGCTGGCCAGCATGAATGTCACCGGCGAGCGGCGCGAAGACCGGGTCGGCGTCTGGGTGCGACGTCCCGACAAGCCGCGGCTCGCCGACGGCACCATGTCCGAAGACAAGATCGCCGCCATCGGGATCCGGCTGCGCAAATGGGTGAGCTTTCACGGGCTGGCCTTGAACGTCGACCCGGATCTCGAGCATTTTTCCGGCATCGTGCCCTGCGGCGTGCGCCAGCACGGGGTGACAAGCCTCATTGACCTCGGCCTGCCGGTTCCCATGCACGAAGCCGACATCCGGCTGCGCGAGGCCTTCGAGGCAACATTCGGCGCAACCCGCGACGACAGCGAGAACACTTCCGGATAATCCGGCTGCGGGCGCTGAAGACGTCAGCCGCAGGACCCGAGATTCTGCAAAATGCTGAACGGAACATGCACCGATTCGGTCAGCGGCTTGCTTTCGGGCGCCCCCCTGTCGTAAAGTTCAGCCGTGGCGCAAACTCCTGGTTCGCTAACAATGCGGACGGCACTCTGGACTGAGTGGGTACAATCACCGATAGTATCGGTGCAGGACCACGGAGCTGACCGAGATTCGACAGGTCCTGCTCTTCCCGAGGTAAAATTGCCCGGGACGCCGCTCAAATCGTGGCTGCAGAAGGTCATAATGTGCAGCATGCACTGCATGATGCATGACGGCCGCAGAATTCCTTGGGTCCAAACCGGTTCGAGGGCAGAATTTTGCGGCGATTGGTGGAACGCCACAGGCTCCCTTGCGCTTTATCCTTCAAGCGCGGCGCTGCGGGTTTCACATGAACGACACGATCAAGGCCCAGGCTGGTCCCTGGCGGGACGGGCGCCGCGCACGAATGGCGCAATCGGGCCTGTGATCGGCAAATCAAAGGAATGAACTGGATGAATGTAATGACAGCGGAAATCTATGACGACGGCGACACGCTTGGTGGCAGGATCACCCGCGCACGCGATCTCTCCGCGCTGAGCCTCGAGGACACCGCATCCAATATCGGCGTCACCGTCGATACACTGGCCGAATGGGAATCGGATCGCTCCGAACCCCGCGCCAACAAGATCATGACGCTGGCCGGCGTGCTTGGCGTTTCGCCGGCATGGCTGATCAGCGGCACCGGTGACGCGCCGCAGCCGGCAGGCATTTCCATTGCGGTGGCCGAAATGTCGGGTGAAATCAACCGGCTCAGAGAGCTCGCCACGCAGATCACCTCGAGTGTCGAAATGCTGGAAAGCCGCCTGATGACGCTGATTCAGGCGACCAACGACTGATTGCTGCTTCGAACAGCTGCGTCGCCGCGGATCTTTCCGGTCCGCGGCGGTGAAATTAGCTCACAATCAGGGTTGAGCCGGGACTGCTGCTCTGGCAGGTAGGGTGATCACCAAACACCATCCGGGAGCATGTCAATGGACGTTCGCGCAGCCGTAGCCTTCGAAGCGGGAAAGCCGCTGGAAATCACCACCGTCCAGCTGGATGGGCCGCGCGCCGGCGAAGTGCTGGTCGAAATCAAGGCAACCGGCATCTGCCATACCGACGAATTCACGCTTTCGGGCGCGGATCCGGAAGGTATCTTCCCGGCCATTCTCGGCCATGAGGGTGCCGGCGTTGTCGTCGATGTCGGCCCCGGCGTGACATCGCTGAAAAAGGGCGATCACGTGATTCCGCTCTACACGCCGGAATGCCGCGAATGCGAATACTGCCTCAATCCGAAAACCAATCTGTGCCAGTCGATCCGCTCTACCCAGGGCGCAGGGCTGATGCCCGACGGCACCTCGCGTTTTTCGGTCAACGGCAAACCGGTGTTTCACTATATGGGCACCTCGACCTTCGCCAATTACACCGTGCTGCCGGAAATCGCGCTGGCCAAGATCCGCAGTGACGCGCCGTTCGACAAGGTCTGCTATATCGGCTGCGGCGTGACGACCGGCATCGGCGCCGTGATCAACACTGCCAAGGTCGAGATCGGCTCCAAGGCCATCGTCTTCGGCCTGGGCGGCATCGGGCTCAACGTGCTGCAGGGCCTCAGGCTCGCAGGCGCCGACATGATCGTCGGCGTCGACCTCAACCCGTCCAAGGTCGAGATGGCGACGCGCTTCGGCATGACCCATTTCGTCAATCCGTCGGAAGTCGAGGGCGACCTCGTTCCCTATCTGGTCGATCTGACCAAGGGCGGCGCGGATTACACCTTTGACGCCACCGGCAATGTCGGTGTGATGCGCACCGCACTCGAATGCGCCCACAAGGGCTGGGGCGAGAGCATCATCATCGGCGTGGCGCCGGCGGGTGCGGAGATCTCGACACGGCCGTTCCAGCTGGTCACCGGCCGGTCCTGGCGCGGCACCGCATTCGGCGGCGCGCGCGGCCGCACCGATGTGCCAAAAATCGTCGACTGGTACATGGATGGCAAGATCGAGATCGATCCGATGATTACCCACACCATGGGGCTCGAGGGCATCAACGAGGCCTTCGACCTGATGCACCGGGGCGAAAGCATCCGCAGCGTCGTGGTATACTGACATTCCGGCAGGGGCCTTCGGCAAGGAGGCCCTGCCCCAACCGGGCGACACATCCATGAAAATCATTTCGGAAGCCAAGTCCCATGGCGGTTGCCAGGGCGTCTATTCGACCACCTCGGAGGCCTGCGGCGGCGACATGACCTTCGCCGTGTTCCGGCCGATTGTCGCCAAGGAGCAGCTCTGTCCGGTGGTCTGGTTCCTGTCGGGCCTGACCTGCACCCATGCCAATGTGATGGACAAGGGCGAATACCGGCGCATGGCGGCCGAGCTCGGCCTGATCATCGTCTGCCCGGACACCAGTCCGCGCGGCGACCACGTGCCAGACGAGCCGGACAATTGGCAATTCGGCAAGGGCGCGGGATTCTACCTCGATGCGACGCAGGCGCCCTGGTCCCGGCACTACCGCATGGAAACCCACATTCTCGACGAATTGCCGGCCCTGGTGGCGGCGCATTTCGCCGCCGACATGGGACGTCAGGGCGTCATGGGACATTCGATGGGCGGCCATGGCGCGCTGACATTCGCGCTCAAGCATCCCGACCGGTTCAAGAGCTGCTCCGCCTTTGCCCCGATCGTCCAGCCATCGACGGCTGACTGGTCGCGGCCAGCGCTGGAAAAATATCTTGGCGCGGATGAGAGCGGCTGGCGGCGCCATGATGCAACGCTGCTGATCGAGGACGGCGCTCGGTTCCCCGAATTCCTGGTGGATCAGGGCACGGCCGACGGGTTTCTGGACGCGGGACTGAGGCCCTGGCTGCTGGAGGAAGCCTGCCAAAAAGCCGATATCGGCCTGACGCTCAGGATGCAGGAGGGCTATGACCACTCCTATCATTTCATCTCGACCTTCATGGACGATCACCTTGCCTGGCATGCCGAACGGCTGGGCTGATCAAGGCTTTCTGCCCACGGATACCTTGCGCTATGGCGCTTCGCAGTCTTACCGGTTGCCGGGATCGCCGCATTCGGTTTCGAGCGTGATGACGCAGGGCTCATCCTCATCGCCTGCTTGAGGGAGCACACCGGGAACGCCATCTGCCGGAGCCGCCTCGTAGCGAAGCGGCGGAACGATGTCGGTTATGGCCTGCATGGTGTTGTCCGTCTCGGGCTCCTGCGGGCGTGGCTCGGCTGTCAGCAGCGGCCTGGAGATGTCCGGATAGGCTTCGTCGTCTGTGCCGGAATCCAGACCGGCGGAGGTCGGCGTGACGGTTCCATTGAGCAACGGATCGGCCGAGACCAGATCGAGATCGGGAAAATCGTCGAGCCGGGCCTGGGGAGCGACCATCGCACGTTCGGGGCCGCTAACGGGATGCGGCGGATAGGCCGACAGCCCGAGCTGCCCCCTGATATCGTTCACCATACGGTTGACCAGAGCGGTTTCGGCGCGCAGGCCGTTGCTATGCACGGAGGTGGACTGCAGGGTCTGTGTGCGCAGCACCTGCCCGGTATCGGTGTCCGTGAGCACCAGCTCGATTCTGGCGGACCTGAGGGAGCTGTCAAAGAAGTGCAGCAAGCCCATTCCGGCACCGGTGTCGAGCACCGCCACCCGAAGCGTCGTGGTCTGGCCGTCTCCGGTACCGACATGACCGGCCGTGGCCTCGAGCCTTTGCTGCAACCGGCTGGCGAACGCCACATCACTGACGGCTTGCGCGGTGACATGCACGGCACCCACCGTATAGGGCCGCAGCGGTTCGAGCGGCTTGGGCCGCCCGGCACAGGCGCCCAGAAGGACCGTCAGTCCCAACAGGACCAGCAGCCTGACCAGTGATGGTGCAAAATGCGTGCCTGGCCCCATGATCCTGCTCCCGGACGGTTGTACCCGGAACAAAATCGCAGTTTATGGTTAGTGCCCCGTTAACGGACGATCCCGATCACCCGGGAGTGAGGCTGCAACACCTCACCCGGCAAGCAAGGCGTGGATCGCGGTACCCGCCAATACGAGATTGGCAGCCAGCCCGCCTACATGGCACTGCGTGCGCAAGCCGCCTGCAACCTTGCCAATGCCGCTGTAATAGACAACCCAGAAACCTGTCCTGAAGGCGAGGTGGAGGACCGCCAGCCAATTGACCAGTGTCGGCGATGCGCCGGCAACAATTGCCACCAGCAGCGCCATGGCAAAGGCCGGAAAGCTTTCGGTCGAATTGGCATAGGTCCGCATGGCGCGAAAGCTCAGTTTCGAATGATCATGCCTGAGCGGCATGCCCGGCGTCTGTTCATTGTTGAGAAACGCCAGCGGCGCGGTCATGAGGTTCTGAACCAGAATCATGACCGTCAGCACCGCCAGAACCACGAATGACACCCGGTAGCCGTCCAGATAGGGTGCTGCGTCAAAAAGCGATGTCATGATCTGCCCTTCCCTCACATGGCCAGTTGCATGTCTTCGGCGATCTCGATGGTGCCGCCAGCATTGATGTGCGGGCAGGCGCGGGCGAGATCGATCGCCGTTTCCATGGTGTTGGCCTGGATAATGGTTATGCCGGAAAACGGGTTGGACCCACCGCCCTCTTCCACACCGGCTGCGCTTATGGTTCTGGAGGGGCCGACAGCCATTCCCGGATCAACCAGGGCGTCGCCAAGCCCCTCAACCCATTGCTTCCAGGCGACCATGTGACTGGCGCCGTCTTCCGCGGTCTCAAATTGCGGATTGCCGTGATAAACGAGGGCGAATTTTTTCATCTGCGTGTCTCCCTTGGATGTGGTGGTCCGGGATTTATGACCGAGATCTAAATATGATAAAGAACATATTTTGATCCTTTGCTACAAGCTGCCAAGTCCCGTGGAGAGAGCCCTTGTCCTACAGCGCCGAGCACAAGCAGAAGACCCGCAGCAGAATCGTCGAATCCGCCCGTATCCTGTTCAACCGGCACGGATTCCAGAATGTCACAATCGACATGGTGATGGCCGAGGCGGGCCTGACCAGGGGTGGTTTTTACAACCACTTCAAGACCAAGGAATCCCTGTTCAACGCCGCGGTCTCAAGCTTTCTTATGGGCCGGGGTGCGCAATGGCGCATGGACGCCGGCATTGATCCGACCAATATCACCGTCGAATCGGCGCGGCAGATGGTGGATGCCTATCTGTCGAACAAGCATCTCGATGACCTCGACGGCCAGTGCCCGATGATTGCGCTGCCCTCGGACGTGGCGCGATCGAGCCGAGAGGTGCAGAAAGCCTTCCAGGACCTGCTTACAGCGATGGTCTGGTTGTTCGAGTGCAGCATCGCGGACCGGGGCGAAAACACGCGGCAGGACGCCTTGTCGCTTGCGGCACTTTGCGTGGGCGGCATGGTGCTGGCGCGCACGCTGCCGGAATCGGATCTGGCGGAGGAAATCCGGGCAGCGGCGCACGCCACGGCCACGGAAATGACCCGGCCCGGGACACATTGACATGCGCATGCAACGGCTAAGCCATTCGGACAGGCTCGAGGCTGCCGCCCCGCCGGATCAGGTCTTGCAGGCAGACAGGATGAGTGCGGCGGCTTCGAAATCGATCAGCCGCTTGGCGCGACGCGCGGCGGCTTCGTGATCCTCGCCCCATTGGGAGATGTTGAAGTCCTCGTCGACATGGGCGGCCGCCCAGATCTCGGCCGGCTCGGCCTTGCCCTCGGCAAGCGCCAAAGCCAGCACCAGCGAGCCGGTGATGGTGGTGATGGTGTGAAGTGCCGTGAGCTGCAGCGGCTTCGCATAACGGCGCAGCAGCACCGCAATGGCGCGAATGGCTTCGGCCGGCTGTTCAACATGAATGATGCCCTCGGCCAGCACCAGCCGCGCGCCCTGGCTTGCCGCCCAGTCAAGATGCGGGTCCCAGTGCTCGGCTTCGCGCGCCACCAGCGCTTCCGGCCCATCGGCGCGGTAGCACAGCAGATCGGACCCGGCATAGCGCAGGATATCCTCGAACACCGCTTCCTGGGCCGTCGAAACCGCATCGATCGCGGTATTGATCATCCGGGTCAGAGGCATCGTTGCCGGGTCAATCTTGTCGGTCTGCGCTTCCCATTCCGCCGCCAGAGCTGCGGCCAGATCGGCATCGGCAACGGCAAGCTCCTGCCGGGACGGCGTGCGCACGGGCTTTCCGTCGAGCGCCACGGCAAAACCGCCGTCGGCGGCGGGGATGACTGAAGCCTGCTTGTAAAATCGCTTGGGCAGGACCTTTTTCAGGCCCGCCTGGATTTCCCGGACCGGATCGGAGGGGCTGGCGTCTCCCAGATCGAGATCACTCAGAATATCGGACATGACCATGTCTCCTGTCGTTAGATAAGGGTGGCAATTTCACCGGCGGTGGTGACCACATGTCCGGCGCCCGATGCCGTGAGCGCATCCACGGGACCATAGCCCCAGGACACGCCGATGGCGCGCGCACCGGCATTGACCGCCATCTGCATGTCATAGACCGCGTCACCGATCACCGTCGTCTGCGCCGGTTCAATTCCTGCGGCCGCACAGCATTCCAGCACCATCGCCGGATGCGGCTTGGAGGGGCAGTCATCGGCGGTGCGGGTGACAAAGAAGGACTGAGTCAAATCGTGATGGGCCAGGATGGCGTCGAGACCGCGGCGGGACTTGCCGGTGACCACGCCGAGAATGACATCATCGCGCGCGGCCAGCGCCTTAATCAGCGGCAGCAAACCGTCATAGGCAGGCTCGAGCAGACCGCCGCTTTGCCGGTAGAGCATGAAATGCTCCTTGTAACGCGCCGTCATCGCGGTGATTTCCGGATCGACGATGCGGTTGAGCATCTGCGCAATGGCGATATCGAGCGTCAGCCCGATGATCGATTTGGTGTGATCCAGACCCGGCCGGACCTGGCCGAAATCCTCGAATGTGCGCTCCATGCAGGCATGGATGACCGCGGCACTGTCAACGATGGTGCCGTCGCAATCAAACAGGGCGAGCTTCATTCGTCAGGCTCCCCGCCGGTGGCCTCGTCAAAGCCGAGCAGGTTCCAGCTCTGCACCATGTGCGGCGGCAATGGCGCGGTGACCGAAAGCCGGCCGCCATCGGGATGCGGCACCGAAATGTGCCGCGCCAGCAGATGCAGGCGCTTCTGGATGCCGCCGGGGAATTCCCAGTTGGGATCGAACTGGTAATATTTCGGATCACCGATGATCGGATGGCCCATATGCAGCGCATGAATGCGCAGCTGGTGGGTGCGGCCGGTATAGGGCTCGAACTCGACCCAGGCGAGGTTCTGGGCGGCCTTGTCGATGATCTTGTAGTAGGACACGGCATGATCAGCGCCCTGCTCACCATGCTTGGCGACGCGCATCCGGTCGCCATCATCAGTGGCTTCCTTGATCAGCCAGGTCGAGATCTTGCCTTCCTTCTCGCGCGGCACGCCGCGGACCAGCGCCCAGTAGGTCTTCTTGGTGGTGCGCTCGCGGAAGGCGGCTGTCAGCGACTGCGCCGCACTGCGGCTGCGGGCCACCACCAGAACGCCGGCGGTATCGCGGTCGAGCCGGTGCACCAGCCGCGGCTTCTCGCCCTTCTTGTTGCGCCAGGCTTCCAGCATTTCGTCCACATTGCGGGTCACGCCGGAGCCGCCCTGCACGGCAAGACCGGCGGGCTTGTTGAACACCAGCACCTTGTCGTCCTCGTGCAACAGCATCTGCCGCAGCACATCGTCGTCGGCGCGGTTCTTGATGGTGTTGGCGGTCAGCGGACCGGTGGGCTTTTCGTCGACATCCATCGGCGGCACCCGCACGGTCTCGCCGGCATGTACCCTGCGGTCGGTCTTGACCCGGCCACCGTCGACGCGGATCTGTCCGGATCTCAGCAGCTTTTGCAGCTGGGCAAAACCGAGACCCGGAAAATGTGTCTTGAACCAGCGATCGAGCCGCATGCCCGATTCTTCAGGATCAACCTGTATGAGCTGTACGCCCGCCATATCGATTATCTCTTTAACTTGCGTGATTACAGCTGGCGCGCCAACAAAAGCCCGCCAAACAACGCCAAGATGGAAACTGTGACGCTGGCAATCACATAGGCTGCCGCCGCCGTCAACGCACCGCGCTCGTAAAGCGACACTGCATCGAGCGAAAAGGCAGAAAAGGTGGTAAAACCACCCAAAAAACCGGTTGCCAGCAGCAATCGCAAATCCGCGTCACCCGATGATCGGCGAGCGAGCCAGGCAATCAGCAGGCCCATGGCCAGCGACCCGATGATGTTGACCACCATCGTGCCCCAGGGAAATCCGGGCCCGGACAGGCGCATCACCGCCATCCCGGAAAGATGCCGGGACACGGCGCCCAGGCCACCACCGAGAAAAACAAGCACGAGAGCGTTCATGGCGTCTGCTTAGCTCAAAACAAAGGCGCAATAAAGCTTTCGGCGCCGCGCACCGGAGATTTCAGCAGATACACCTTTCATGCCTTGCAGGCTCAGTGCCGCCTCAGGCTCTTGCCGCAAGCGCCACATCATCGGCAAACTCGCCGATGAAGCGGTCGAGCGCGTCCCAGTCGGTGAATTCATGATCGCGGCTGGTATCGACCGGGCCGCCCTCAGATGCTGCAATCTGGCGCATCAGCATGCGCTTGAAGAAATCATATTCGAGAAATTTCAGCGCACCGGCGGCGTGATGAACCCGGTTCATGTGAAAGCCGGTCTTCTTTTCGAGCTTGGCCGGCAAACCTTCGGCCTCGGCCCTGTCGTCGGCATCCTTGCTGCAAATGGCGAGCGTGACCGAGACGAATGCGGTCGGGACATCGGCCAGCGCCGCTTTCCAGTCGATCAGGAACTGCACAACCGAGTCAGGATAGCGCCCGATGTGAATCGGTGCACATAGCAGCACGCCGTCGAAGCGGCCCGGAATTGCAAATCCGGGCTCCCTGATATCGGCCAGCACCACGCCCTGCCCCAGCGACTCGAGCTGTGCTGCGGCATGCTCGGCAATCTTGCGGGTTTGGCCTTCAACCGTGGCGTATAGAACCAGAACGGTCATCGCACGTCCTCCTTGATCATCTCAAGCCGACTATGCCTCTCACACGGTGTCGCCCGCATTGACCAAGGTCAAGCCGCGACGGATTTCAGCTGAGGGTGTCGGGACTATCTGCAATGGCACAGCGGGCGTGCGAGCCCTACCCCTTGCCGCCGCGTTCTTTTCTCAGCCGGGACCAGAAATCCAGCCGTTTGCGGATGTCGCGTTCGAAGCCGCGTTCGACCGGATCGTAAAATGTCTTGCGGCCCATGGCTTCGGGGAAATAGTCCTGTCCGGAAAAGGCATCGGGCTGGTCGTGGTCGTAGCGGTAGCCCTCATTGTAGCCCTCGGCCTTCATCAGCTTGGTCGGCGCATTGAGGATGTGCTTGGGCGGCAGCAGCGAGCCGCCCTCCTTGGCGGCGCGCATGGCCGCCTTGTAGGCGGTGTAGACCGAATTGGATTTGGGCGCCGTGGCGAGATAGACGCAGGCCTGGGCCAGCGCCAGTTCGCCCTCGGGCGAGCCGAGAAAATCATAGGCCTCCTTGGCGGCATTGGCGATCACCAATGCCTGCGGATCGGCCATGGCGATTTCTTCCGAGGCCATGCGGACCAGTCTGCGGCACAAGAACAGCGGATCTTCACCGGCGTCGAGCATGCGGCAGAGGTAATAGAGTGCCGCGTCGGGATCGGAGCCTCGGATCGATTTGTGCAGGGCGGAAATCAGGTTGTAGTGTCCGTCCTGGCCTTTGTCATAGACCGGTGCCCGGCGCTGGACGATCCTGACCAGCGCCTCGGTGTCAAAAATCTCGCCGTCGCGGGCGCCGCGCCAGACCTCCTCGGCCAGTGTCAGCACCGCACGGCCATCGCCATCGGCCATCCTGAGCAGGCTCAGCCGGGCATTCTCATCGAGCGGCAAGGGTTTGCCGGTGTCTTCCTCGGCGCGGACAAGCAAGCTTTCGAGGCTTTCCTCGTCATGGGACTTGAAGGTCAGCACCCGGGCGCGCGACAAGAGCGCGGCGTTGAGTTCAAAGGACGGGTTCTCAGTGGTGGCGCCGACCAGCACGATTGTGCCGTCCTCCATCACCGGCAGGAAACTGTCCTGCTGGGCCCGGTTGAAGCGGTGGATCTCGTCGACGAACAACAGGGTCTGCCGCCCGCCCATGCGCCGCGCGCGGGCGGATTCGAACACCTTTTTCAGATCGGCAACGCCCGAAAAGATTGCCGATATCTGGTCGAATGCCAGATCGGTCTCGCCGGCCAGCAAGCGCGCCACGGTGGTCTTGCCGGTGCCCGGAGGCCCCCAGAAGATCATTGAGCCGAGACTGCCCGAGGCGATCATGCGGGTGATCGCGCCATCCTCGCCGGTGAGATGCGGCTGGCCGGTGACTTCGGCCAGGGTGGCCGGCCGCAGGCGGTCGGCAAGCGGACGGCGCCCGCTATTGGCCGCGTCGGGAGTGGCGAACAGATCACTCATGGCTTCACCTTATGATCTGACGGATGCGCTGGCCGCCGCGTACAATTTCAAACCGCCAGAACCGGGCGCCGCGATCCAGTGTCTGTTCGAGAATATCGACATTGGCAATGTCTACGCCATTGATCTCGGCGATCAGATCGCCGGGGCGGAAACCGTAGCGCCCGGCCAGCGAGTTGCCCGGTACCTCGGTGATAATGACGCCGTCAATCGATGGCGGCAGCCGCAGTTGTTCGGCAATGCGCGGCGTGATGTTGGAAACAATAGCGCCCGAAAACGGGTTCTTGCCCTGCAGCTGGCGGCGGTCGCGCGGGTCATCTTCCGGCGGGGCCTGCAGCGTTATCTCAACGGTCTTGCGCCCCTTGCGGCTGAGCACGTCCAGTTCCGCCACAGCACCGACGCCGGTGGTGGCAAGGCGGTAGCCCAGAGCATCGGGATGCTCGATCGGTTGGCCGTTGAAACCGACGATGATATCGCCGGCGCGCAGGCCGGACTTGCCCGCCGGGCCATCCTCGGCGACATCAGTCACCAGTGCGCCGGTGGCGCGTTCGAGGCCGAGCGCTTCGGCAATGTCGGGCGTCACGTTTTCGAAGGTGGCGCCGATATAGGGGCGCTCGAACACGTCGCCGCCGGATTCGGCGGTCTGGGCGACGGCGCGCACCAGATTTGCGGGAATGGCGAAGCCGATGCCGTTGGAGCCGCCGGACCGGCTGAAGATGGCGGTGTTGATTCCGATCAGATTTCCATTCATGTCGATCAGCGCACCACCGGAATTGCCGGGATTGATCGCCGCGTCGGTCTGAATGAAAAAGCCGAAATCGGAGATGCCGACCCGGTTACGCGCCAGCGCCGAGACGATGCCGCTGGTTACCGTCTGACCGACACCAAAGGGATTGCCGATGGCGAGCACGATGTCGCCGACCTCGATGGCGTCGGTGTCGCCGAATTCAATCGCCGGGAACGGGCCCTCGCCTTCGATCTGCAGGATGGCGAGATCGAAGCGCTCATCCTTGAGCAGGATCCGGCTGTTGAATTCGCGGCCGTCGGTCAGTGCCACCCGGATATCGTCGGCATCCTTGATGACGTGGTTGTTGGTAACGACAATGCCGCGGCTTTCAATGATGACGCCCGAACCGAGCGAGGACTGCCGTTCAGTGCGGTTGGGCATCTGCTGGCCGAAAAAACGCTCGAAGAACGGATCCCCCGCAAAAGGCGACACGCTGCGCTGGACCCGGCGGTCGGCATAGACATTGACCACAGCTGGTGCGGTGGCTTTGACCAGCGGGGAAAAGGATTGCATCATGTCGGCCTGCGACCGTGGCGGCGCGCGGCGTATCACCGGCTCCGGCGCGGCCGTGCCGGTTGTCGCCTCATCCGGCTTGTCCCCGTCATTTCCAAGGACGCCGCGGAAGATATTGCCGATCGTGTCGGTCACGGACTGCTCGGCCCCGGACTGGACCGGACCGAACGAGGTCAGGGCGACAACAGCCAAAAGCACAAGCGGCAATGCGCGTCGGCGCGAACGATCTGGAATCATGACGGGAATCCTCAGTGATTTGAGCAGTATGACCTTAATGACCCGGTAAAGTCACCATGAGTTTGGCCGCTTGCTGGCAGCGCCGGCGCACGGGGGAGGCAATCGCAACCGCAGTCCGTTTGCCGGGCTCGAGACCCTGCGATCACCCGGTCTACACGAAAACGTGGTCGGGCAAATGCTTTGCTGTGCTGTTCAAATGTATATCATGGATGAAAATTCAAGCATGCATCGTCCATTGCTTCCAGGGAGCGCCACCCCATGCGGGTTTATCGTCCAACTGCCATCGCCGGTTCCGAGATCACGCCGGAAGCCAGCTATTTCAACAGGCGTGAGATGCTGCGCATGGCGGCGGCCGGCGGCCTCACTCTGGCTGCGCCGTCACTTGCATCGGGTGCCACGCAGGCGGACCTGCAGTTTTCGCCCGGCGGTTACGATCCGGAAGAAGAGATCACGCCGGAAGCGGACGCCACCAGCTACAACAATTTTTATGAATTCGGCACCGGAAAGGCCGACCCGGCTGCCAAGTCCGCAGATTTCAATCCGCGGCCCTGGTCCATCATGGTCGACGGTCTGGTCAACAAACCGGCCGAATTCGATCTCGACGCGCTGATGGCGCTTGGCCTCGAGGAACGCATCTACCGGATGCGCTGCGTCGAGGCCTGGTCGATGGTGATCCCCTGGATCGGCGTGTCCCTCGCCGGCCTGCTCGACAGGGTCGAGCCGCTTGGCAGCGCCAAATATGTCGCCTTCGAAACCATTGTCCGGCCTGACGAGATGCCAGGGCAGCGCGGGCTGTTCCAGCCGCTCAACTGGCCCTATGTCGAAGGCCTGCGGCTCGATGAGGCGCGGCACCCACTGACCATCCTGTCGATGGGCATGTATGGCAAGACCCTGCCCAACCAGAACGGCGCGCCGGTGCGGCTGGTGACGCCGTGGAAATATGGCTTCAAGGGCATCAAGTCGATTGTGCGCATCACGCTGACCGAAGATCAGCCGGCCTCGACCTGGAACCGGCTGGCGCCGGGCGAATACGGATTTTATGCCAACGTCAATCCGGCCGTCGACCACCCGCGCTGGAGCCAGGCCACCGAAAACCGCATCGGCGGCGGCGGCTTCTTTGGCTCCAATGACCGACCGACGCTGCCGTTCAACGGCTATGGCGACGAGGTCGCCGGCCTCTATGCCGGCATGGATCTGAAAGCCAATTTCTGACCATGCCCCTGCCCGCCTTGCCAAAACGGTTTCACGCCGCATCAATCTGGGCGCTCTATGGCCTCGGCCTCCTGCCCGCGGTCTGGACATTCTATCTCGGCGCCACCGGGCAACTGATCGGCAATCCGGTCAAGATATTCGAGCATCTGCTCGGCGAATGGGCCTTGCGGTTCCTGATCCTGACGCTGGCGATCTCGCCGCTGAGGGATCTCGCGGGCATCAACTGGCTGCGCTATCGCCGCGCCCTTGGACTGCTGGCATTCTATTATGTGGCGATGCATTTCCTCGCCTATATGGTGCTCGACAAGCGGCTGGCGCTGGGTGTGATTGTCGAGGACATTTACAAGCGGTGGTTCATCACGATCGGCATGGCGGCATTCGTGGCTCTGGTTCCGCTGGCGCTGACATCGAACCGCTGGTCGATCCACAGACTGGGAACCGGATGGGGAAAGCTGCACCGGCTGATCTACCCGATTGCGGCTGCCGGCGCGCTGCATTTCTGCCTTGCAGTCAAGGTGATCGGGCCGGAGCAACTGATCTATGCCGGGCTGGTGACATTGTTGCTCGGTTGGCGGCTTGTGCGGCCGCGCTACATGGCCTGGAGGCGCTCAAGGCGAGAGATCAAGACCGGATTTGCCCGGACGCAGGCGCAAGCCGAATGAAGGGCTGAAGGGCAGCAATTCGCCGCGCTCCCATGACCCTGCACATTCCCGCTGTCTCGACAGCAAAAGGCCGGGCGCATGAAGCACCCGGCCTTTCAAATTCTGCCAACTGGCTAATCAGAAGCGCTTACGCGGCTTCTTCTTCGGCAGCAACTTCCAGGGCGACGCGGGCGCGGTCCTTGGAACCCCTTGCTTCCGGATCGCGATCGACGAATTCAACAACAGCCATCGGCGCGTTGTCGCCGGTGCGGTAACCGGCCTTCATGATGCGAATATAGCCGCCGTGACGCGTGGCGTAACGTGTGGCGATCGTGTCGAACAGCTTGCGAACAACTTCGTTGTCGCGGATCTGCGAGATCGCCTGGCGGCGGGCATGCAGATCACCGCGCTTGCCGAGGGTGACAAGCTTTTCAACGATCGGGCGGATTTCCTTGGCTTTCGGCAAGGTTGTCACGATTTGCTCATGTTCGATGAGCGAAGCCGCCATGTTGGCGAACATCGCCTTGCGGTGGCTAGAAGTGCGGTTCAGCTTGCGACCTGAATTTCCGTGGCGCATGGCTAGTCTCCTTCACATGCAGGCGCACGCCTGCCGTTTGACGGTTTAATACTGGTCTTCGTAACGCTTGGCGAGATCTTCGATGTTTTCCGGCGGCCAGGATGGAACTTCCATACCCAGATGCAGGCCCATGGAAGCCAAGACTTCCTTGATCTCGTTGAGTGATTTGCGGCCAAAGTTCGGAGTCCGGAGCATTTCGGCTTCGGTCTTCTGAATCAGGTCGCCGATATAGACGATGTTGTCGTTCTTCAGGCAGTTTGCCGAGCGGACCGAAAGCTCCAATTCGTCGACCTTCTTGAGAAGCGAAGGATTGAATGCGAGTTCGGCGACCGTTTCCTCGTGAACTTCCTTCTGCGGCTCGTCGAAGTTGACGAACACACCGAGCTGGTCCTGAAGAATGCGGGCTGCATAGGCAACAGCATCCTCGCCGCTGACCGAACCATCGGTTTCGATGTTCAGCGTCAGCTTGTCGTAATCGAGAACCTGTCCTTCGCGGGTGTTTTCCACCTTGTAGGAGCACTTCTTGACCGGCGAATAGAGGCTGTCGACCGGAATCAGGCCGATCGGCGCATCTTCTGCACGATTGCGGTCTGCAGGCACATAGCCCTTGCCGTTGTTGACGGTGAATTCCATGCGGATTTCAGCGCCCTCATCGAGCGTGCACAAGGCATGCTCCGGGTTGAGGATTTCAATGTCGCCCACGGTCTGGATGTCGCCTGCACGGACCACACCGGGACCCTGCTTGCGGACAACCATGCGCTTGGCTTCGTCGCCTTCCATGCGGATGGCGATTTCCTTGATGTTGAGGATGATGTCGGTGACATCTTCCCGAACGCCCGGGATCGAAGAGAATTCATGCAGCACGCCGTCGATCTGCACTGCGGTGACGGCAGCGCCACGCAGTGAGGACAGAAGGACGCGACGCAGGGCATTGCCCAGTGTCAGGCCGAAACCGCGCTCGAGCGGTTCAGCAACGACGGACGCCTTGGTGCGGCCGGAGATGTTGAACTCGACCTTGCTCGGCTTGATCAATTCCTGCCAGTTTTTCTGAATCATATCTGCTGCCTTCCTGTTGCCGCACCATCCAATCGTGACGGCCAAGTGAGAAGAGGATCAGACGGGCGCAGGCAAAGCCCGACCCGTCGAAAAATTTGGAACCTGTACTAGACGCGACGCTTCTTGCGCGGGCGGCAGCCATTGTGCGGGATCGGGGTCACATCACGGATGGAAGTGATGGTGAAACCGGCGGCCTGCAGAGCGCGAAGTGCCGATTCACGACCCGAACCGGGACCGCAAACTTCAACTTCCAGCGTCTTCATGCCGTGATCCTGCGCCTTCTTGGCAGCATCTTCAGCAGCCATCTGGGCTGCGAACGGGGTCGACTTGCGCGAGCCCTTGAAACCCTTGGCACCGGCTGACGACCAGGAGATCGTGTTGCCCTGCGCGTCGGTGATGGTGATCATCGTGTTGTTGAATGTCGAGCTGACATGGGCAACGCCCGACGAGATGTTCTTGCGTTCGCGCCGTTTGACGCGTGCGACTTCCTTGGCCATTGTTTATCCTTTCGAGATATCAGCACCGCCGTAGCACCAGCGGCTCCACCGGAATTCACCGGACCCGAGGCGAAAACATCGACACGCCGGTCATCAGACCGAACGTGGCAAGGCTGTCGCCGCCGGGTCAGGCTCGTTCCACTAATTACTTCTTCTTGCCGGCAATCGCCCGTGCAGGCCCCTTGCGGGTGCGTGCATTGGTGTGGGTCCGCTGACCGCGCACCGGCAGGCCGCGACGATGGCGCAGACCGCGGTAGCAGCCCAGGTCCATCAGACGCTTGATGTTCATCGAATTCTCGCGGCGCAGATCGCCTTCAACCTGATAGTCGCGGTCGATGGTTTCGCGGATCTGCAGCACTTCGGAATCGGTCAACTGGTTGACGCGGCGATCCAGGGGAATGCCGGCCTTTTCAACGATCTCGGCGGCGAACTTCTGGCCGATGCCGTGAATGTAGGTCAGCGCGATGATCACGCGCTTGTTTGTCGGAATGTTTACGCCTGCTATGCGGGCCATGTGCTTCTCCATGTGGGCCGGTCGCGCCGGCGGGTTATCATTGACCCGCGTCCGGTGGAGGCCGGCCCTTGCGGGGTAGTCCAGTCCAACTCCGCCCGGCCAACCGGCCGATCGGAGCCTATTCTCAAGCTCGGTCCCGGCACACTTAAAAGCGACCAGAGCCGAGTCCCTCAGTTTCAAGGGAATCGCACCGATCGCTTGCATGTGGCGAGTTGCAGGGCTCATAGCGGAACAGCAAGGCTTTCGTCAAGCTTTGCCGCGATGTTATTTCCGCAGCCTGCCGATCAAAAGGCCGGCTTCCATCAGGGAAAGCCGGCCTAGAGACAATCTTCAACCGATCAGAGCGATGCCAGGACGGTATCGATCTCTTCGGTCACCGCTTCGATCGAGGCCATGCCGTCAACCGTGCGCAAGGCGCCCTTGGCATAATAATAGCCGGTCAATGGCGCGGTCTTCTTGTAATATTCGCGCAAGCGCTCTTCGAACACCTCAGCATTGTCGTCCTTGCGCACCGGCTGGCCTGCAGCTGCAGCTTCCTCGGCGCGCTTGATGATACGCCCGACAAGCGCCTTGTCATCGACAACCAGCTCGATCACCGTATCCAGCTTCAGCCCCTTGCTGTTAAGCATGGCTTCAACCGCGTCGGCCTGAACCAGGGTGCGCGGATATCCATCAAGGATGAAGCCCCGTGCACAATCCGGTTCGTCGATGCGGTCGGACACGATCGCGTTGACGATGTCGTCGGACACCAGCTCTCCGGCATCCATGACAGCCTTGGCGCGCTTGCCGACTTCGGTGCCCGCTGTGACGGCCGCCCGCAACATGTCGCCCGTGGACAATTGCGGAATGGAATACTTCTCAACCAGACGCTGGGCCTGAGTCCCCTTGCCCGCGCCTGGTGGTCCCAAAAGTATAAGTCTCATCTGCCCTTCTTGCCTCCCCGAAGTTTGGACTTCTTGATCAACCCCTCATATTGCTGGGCAATCAGATGTCCCTGAACCTGCGCCACCGTATCGAGCGTCACCGAGACGACGATCAAAAGCGATGTCCCCCCCAGATAGAACGGAACGCCGGTCTGCGCGATTAGAAATTCGGGTAAGAGACAAACAAAAATCAGGTACATGGCGCCAATCAGGGTGATTCGCGTCAGCACGTAATCGATATATTCCGCCGTCCGTTCGCCCGGACGGATACCCGGGATGAAGCCGCCATGACGCTTGAGGTTGTCAGCGGTGTCCTTCGGATTGAACACGATGGCGGTGTAGAAGAATGCGAAGAAGCCGATCATCAGCGCATAGAGCGCCATATAGGCCGGCTGGCCGTGGCCCAGCGAGGCAAGCAGCGTCGAGGCCCAGCCTGGCAGATTGCCGCCGCTATTGGCGAATCCGGCGACCGTGGCCGGCAGCAGCAACAGAGACGAGGCAAAGATCGGCGGGATCACGCCGGCAGTGTTGAGCTTGAGCGGCAGGTGCGAGGTGTCGCCCTGGAACATGCGCGAGCCGACCTGGCGCTTCGGATACTGGATCAGCAACTGCCGCTGCGCGCGTTCGATGAACACGATGAAGGCAATCACTGCGATGGCGACGACGATCACGGCGATGATCAGGCCAGTCGACAGCGCGCCGGTGCGGCCAAGTTCAAGCGTTCCCGCCACTGCGGTGGGCAGTGCTGCAACGATACCGGAGAAGATGATCAGCGAAATGCCGTTGCCGATACCGCGGGCGGTGATCTGCTCGCCGAGCCACATCAGGAACATGGTGCCGCCGACCAGCGTGATGACGGTGGCGATGCGGAAGAACCAGCCCGGATCGGTGACGATGCCGTTGCCTGATTCGAGGCCGACGGCGATGCCGTAGGCCTGCACCGTGCCGAGCAGCACCGTGCCGTAGCGGGTGTACTGGTTGATGATCTTGCGGCCCTGCTCGCCCTCTTTCTTGAGCTGCTCAAGCGTGGGGACGACGGAGGTCATCAACTGAATGATAATGGAGGCCGAAATATAGGGCATGATGCCGAGTGCAAAGATCGCCATGCGCTCAACTGCGCCACCGGCAAACATGTTGAACAGGCCCAAAATACCGCCCGCCTGCCCTTCAAAGGCCTGCGCGAAAGCCGCAGGATTGATGCCGGGAAGCGGAATGTAGGTTCCAAGCCGGTACACAAGCAGTGCGCCAAGGGTAAACCAGATCCGCTTCTTCAGGTCTTCCGCCTTGGAAAAAGCCGAAAAATTCAAATTGGAAGCAAGTTGTTCGGCTGCAGATGCCATTGCGTTCTCCGCGCGGCCCATCCGGCGCTGATGAACCCGATCATCTCCGGAGGGTCTGTGTTGGTGTCACCGGACGATGCGGCCAGGCCGGATTGAAATGTGCCTGGCGCCTGCCCTGCCGACGCAAGCTTGCGCGTCGACCGATCCCATATGGGACGAAAACCGCCCGATGTGAAGCACCGGGCGGTTATTATTTACGTATTATTCTTCAGCAGCCGCTGCAGGCGCAGGCGCCGGTGCGAGCAACTTGATCTTGCCGCCGGCCTTTTCGACCTTTTCGGCTGCAGCGCGCGAAACGCCGGCAACTTCGAGGTTGACCTTGGCCTTCAGCTCGCCGTCAGAGAGGACGCGGACGCCATCCTTGATGCGGCGGATCACGCCGGCAGCCTTCAGGGCGGAGGCGTCGATCAGGCTCTTGCCGTCGAGCTTGCCCGCATCGATGGCGGTCTGGATCCGGCCGAGCGACACAGTGTTGAAGTCGGACGAGAAGATGTTGTTGAAGCCGCGCTTCGGCAGACGGCGGTAGATTGGCATCTGGCCGCCTTCAAAACCGTTGATGGCAACGCCGGAACGGGACTTCTGTCCCTTGACGCCGCGGCCGCCGGTCTTGCCGGTACCCGAACCGATACCGCGACCTACGCGCTTGCGGTTCTTGTTGGCACCTTCATTATCGGTGATCTCATTGAGTTTCATGACAGTTCACTCCCACTCACTTCTCGTCGACAACGCGAACGAGGTGGCTGACCGAGCGGATCATGCCACGAACGGACGGTGTGTCCTCGAGGGTCCGGACGCGGTGCATCTTGTTGAGGCCCAAGCCGATCAGCGTCTGACGCTGAACGTTCGGGCGGCGAATCGGGCTGCCGGTCTGTTCGACGGTGACCGTTTTGCCCTTTTTATTGTCAGCCATGGTGTTGGCTCCCTAATACGAATAAAGGCAGACGCCCGATTACTCTTCGGCGCCCGTGGTTACACCACGGCGTTCCTGGAGCGTGGAATACTTCATGCCGCGCTGAGAAGCGATGTCCTTTGGGTGGACCTGGTTCTTGAGCGCGTCAAAAGTGGCGCGGACCATGTTGTACGGATTGGATGAACCCGTCGACTTGGCCACAACGTCCTGCATGCCGAGCGTTTCGAACACTGCACGCATCGGACCACCGGCGATGATACCCGTACCAGGCTTGGCTGCACGAAGCAGAACCTTGCCGGCACCGTGACGGCCATGCACATCGTGGTGCAGGGTCCGGCCGGAGCGCAACGGCACGAAGATCAGATCGCGCTTGGCGGATTCTGTCGCCTTGCGGATCGCTTCCGGCACTTCACGCGCCTTGCCGTGTCCGAAGCCAACTCGGCCCTTCTGATCTCCAACAACCACCAGGGCTGCGAAACCGAAGCGACGGCCGCCCTTGACGACCTTGGCAACGCGGTTGATGTGTACGAGCTTGTCGACGAATTCGCTATCGCGCTCGTCGTCTCTACCGCGGTTGTCGCGGCGACCTTCCTTGGCCATTGTCCTGTTCCTTATTCTTTTCCGGAATCAATCGGCTGGGTTGAGTTAGAAGCTCAGACCGCCTTCGCGGGCAGCTTCTGCGAGGGCCTTGATACGGCCGTGATAGATGAAGGCACCGCGGTCGAAGACCACATCCTTGACGCCTGCTTCTGTTGCACGTTCGGCAATCAGCTTGCCAACCGCTGCAGCGGCAGATGTGTCAGCGCCCGTCTTGAGATCGCCCCGAAGGCCGGTGTCAAGCGTTGATGCTGCAGCAAGCGTGCGGCCTGCGGCGTCATCAATGATCTGCGCATAGATGTTCTTCGACGAGCGATGAACCGACAGGCGCGGACGGCCATTGGCCACCGCTTTGAGCTGGCGACGGACACGATCGGACCGACGCGTAAGGGATTGTTTCCTGTTAGCCATTTCGCGTCTTCCTTACTTCTTCTTGCCTTCTTTGCGGACAATCCGCTCTTCAGCATATTTGACGCCCTTGCCCTTGTAAGGCTCAGGCTTGCGGTACGCGCGGATCTCCGAAGCCACCTGGCCAAGCACCTGCTTGTTGATGCCGGTGATGACGATTTCCGTCGGCTTGGGGCAAGCGATGTCGACGCCTTCCGGCGGGTGATAAACGACATCATGGCTGAAACCAAGTGCCAGCTGCAGGTTACGGCCCTGCATGGCAGCGCGGTAACCCACGCCGTTGATTTCGAGCTTGCGTACGTAGCCGTCCTTCACCCCGGTCAGGATGTTGGAAACCATGGTGCGCGACATGCCCCATTTGGAGCGGGCGTCCTTGGAATTGTCCACCGGCGTGACGACAACAGCGTTGTCTTCAAGCTTCACAGTGACTTCGTCATTAGCGACGAAGGACAATTCACCTTTGGGACCCTTGACGACCACTTTCTGGCCTTCAATCGTCGCGGTGACACCGGCCGGAACCGGGACGGGTTTTTTACCGATACGAGACATTGTTCAACCTGTCTGTTAGAGTTTGAGATCCTGCCCGATCAGAAGATCGAGCAGAGAACCTCACCACCAACATTGTGCTCGCGCGCAACGTGATCGGCCAAAACGCCCTTCGGAGTCGAAAGGATCGTGATACCGAGGCCGTTGGCGACCTGAGGAATGGACTTAACGGAGACGTATACACGCCGGCCGGGCTTGGAAACACGGGCGATCTCACGGATCACGGGCGCGCCTTCATGATACTTGAGCTCGATGCTCAGTTCAGCCTTGCCATTGTCGTATGCCACTTCGGTGTATCCGCGGATGTAGCCTTCGGCTTCCAGCACGTCGAGCACGCGAGCGCGCAACTTCGAGGCAGGAGTCGAAACCGACGACTTGCGGCGAGCAATACCGTTACGAATGCGGGTGAGCATATCACCCAGAGGATCTGTCATTGCCATATTGCGCGCTCCTTACCAGCTCGACTTGACCAGGCCGGGCACCTTGGCCATCGACCCGAGTTCACGCAATGCGATACGCGACATGCCCAGCTTGCGATAATAGGCGCGCGGGCGGCCGGTAACTTCGCAACGATTGCGAACGCGAATTTTGGCCCCGTTGCGCGGCATTTCGGCCAGCTTCAGGGTTGCGCGGAAGCGTTCCTCGATCGGAAGCTCCTGGTTGTGCGTGATGGCCTTCAGAGCGGCGCGCTTCGATGCGTCGCGTTCGACCAGCTTGCGGCGGCGCTTGTTCTTTTCAATTGCGCTGACTTTCGCCATATCAGATATCCTTTTCCACGAATGCCGTTACGATTACTTCGGAAACGGGAAGTTGAACTCTGTCAGGAGAGCCCGTGCTTCGTCGTCCGTTTTCGCCGTCGTGCAAACGATGACGTCCATGCCCCAGATCTGATCAACCTTGTCGTAGTTGACCTCCGGAAACACGATGTGCTCCTTGATGCCCATGGCGAAATTGCCACGGCCGTCAAAGCTCTTCGGGTTCAGGCCGCGAAAGTCACGAACGCGCGGAAGCGCGATGGTGATCAGGCGATCCATGAACTCATACATGCGGGCTCCGCGCAGCGTGACCTTGGCGCCAATCGGCATCAGTTCACGCAGCTTGAAGCCGGCGATCGAGTTGCGGGCGCGGGTGATGACCGGCTTCTGACCGGCAATCGCTGCAAGATCCTCAGCCGCAATCGCGGGCTTCTTGGAATCGGCAGTGGCTTCGCCAACGCCCATATTGATCACGATCTTGTCCATACGCGGGATCTGCATCACGTTCGCGTAAGCGAACTTTTCCTGCATGGCCTGGCGGATGCGATCATTGTAGTCTGTCTTGAGCCGCGGCTCATATTTTGCTTCAGCCATCGATGACCACTCCCGAACGCTTAGCCACGCGCACCTTCTTATCGCCTTCTACGCGAAATCCGACCCGGGTCGGCTTGCCGTCCTTGGGATCGGCAAATGCGAGATTGGAGATATGAAGCGAGGCTTCCTTGTTGATAATGCCGGCTTCCTGGGTCTGGGTCTGGCGCTGGTGGCGCTTGACCACGTTCAGACCACGGACTACTGCCCGGTCTTCCTTAGGCATCACAGCAAGAACTTCGCCAGTACGGCCCTTGTCCTTGCCGGTCAGAACGACGACCTTGTCGCCTTTGCGGATCTTTTGCATCGGTTCGTTCCTTACAGCACTTCAGGAGCCAGGGAGATAATCTTCATGTGGCTCTTGGCGCGCAATTCGCGCGGAACCGGTCCGAAGATACGGGTGCCGATCGGCTCTTTCTTGTTGTCGATCAGGACGGCTGCATTCCGGTCGAACCGGATCACGCTGCCATCGGCGCGGCGAATGTCTTTGGCAGTGCGTACGACTACCGCCTTCATCACATCACCCTTCTTGACGCGGCCGCGCGGAATGGCTTCCTTGATCGAGACGACAATGATGTCGCCGATGGAAGCATATTTCCGCTTGGAACCGCCCAGAACCTTGATGCACATGACACGACGAGCGCCGGAATTATCCGCGACGTCGAGGTTTGTTTGCATCTGAATCATATCAGGCCGCCTTCTTGTTGTTACCGGCACGGTTGGGCGCAAAGGCCCCCTATACCAGCTTATGAATCAATTCTATCTTGCGCGAGAAGGATAGTGTCAGGGTGGTTTCCCTCAAGGGACCTTCCGTGCGCTGAAAGCAGAAGAACGCCCGTCACCGGGGCGTTCTTGCGCCAATGCCTGTGTCATACAGGATTCGCGGCAAGGTGCAAGAGCTCCCTGCCGCAAAAGCCGTTCAATCAGGCTTCTGTCGCTGAAACAACCGTCCAGCGCTTGTCCTTGGAGATCGGCGCGCATTCCTGAATGGCAACCTCATCCCCTACCTTGTACTGATTGGTCTCGTCATGCGCCTTGTAATTCTTGGTGCGACGAACAATCTTCCGCATGACCGGATGCGCGAAACGGCGTTCCACCCGGACAACCACGGTCTTCTCGTTCTTGTCACTGACAACAGTGCCCTGCAGAATGCGTTTTGGCATTTTATTCGTCCTTAGGCTTTGGCCACTGCCGCCTTCTGGCGGGCAATAGTCTTGATGCGAGCGATATCGCGGCGGACTTCAAGAACGCGCGATGTCTTTTCGAGCTGGCCGGTGGCGCCCTGGAAACGCAGGTTGAACTGCTCTTTCTTCAGCTTGGCAAGCTCATCATTGATTTGGTCGACGCTCATGGCGCGAACATCTGCGGCTTTCATGGTGCGTCTCCTTACTCTGCGATGCGCTGTACGAAGCGCGTCTTGACCGAGAGCTTGGCAGCGCCGAGGCGCAGAGCTTCACGGGCGAGCTCTTCGCTGACACCGTCAATTTCAAACATGATACGGCCGGGCTTGACCTTTGCAGCCCAGTAATCGACCGAACCCTTGCCCTTACCCATGCGGACTTCCGTCGGCTTGGATGTGACCGGCACGTCAGGGAAGATGCGGATCCACACACGGCCTGCACGCTTCATGTGACGCGTGATGGCACGGCGGGCAGCTTCGATCTGACGCGCGTTGACGCGATCAGGCTCTTGTGCCTTCAAGCCATAGGCCCCGAAATTCAAGTCAGAGCCGCCCTTGGCGACGCCCTTGATGCGGCCCTTGAATTGCTTGCGGTACTTAGTACGCTTTGGCTGCAACATTGTCTAATTCTCCGAATTGTCTGCACTGGGGCAAAATCAGGCGTGTTCGCGCCGGCGATTGCCGCCAGAAGCGTCGCCTTCAGTGGCTCGGCGTTCAGACGCCATTGGATCATGCTCAAGAATTTCGCCCTTGAAGATCCAGACCTTGACGCCGCAAATTCCATAAGCAGTCTTCGCTTCCGCGGTGCCGTAATCGATATCGGCGCGCAGAGTGTGAAGCGGAACCCGGCCCTCGCGGTACCATTCCGTACGTGCGATTTCGGCACCGCCGAGACGACCGCCGCAGGTGATCTTGATGCCTTCGGCACCCAGACGCATGGCGGACTGGACCGAACGCTTCATGGCGCGACGGAACGCGATACGGCGTTCGAGCTGCTGGGCGATCGACTGCGCGACCAACACGGCATCAACTTCCGGCTTGCGGACTTCGATGATGTTGAGGTGCGTTTCCGACTGGGTCATTTCCGACAGCTTGCGACGCAGCTTTTCGATGTCTGCGCCCTTCTTGCCGATGATCAGGCCGGGACGGGCAGCATGGATGCTGACGCGGCACTTCTTGTGCGGGCGCTCGATGACGACCTTGGAAATGCCGGCCTGCTTGAGTTCGGCCAGAAGATATTTGCGGATCTTCAGGTCTTCATGCAGCAGCTTGCCATATTCGGCATTGTCGGCGAACCAACGGCTGTCCCAGGTGCGGTTGATGCCGAGGCGAAAACCGATTGGATTGATTTTTTGACCCATTACGCGGCCTCCCCTTTGGCTTCCATCTCGCGCACGACGATGGTCAAATGAGCGAACGGCTTTTCAATCCGCGACGAACGACCACGACCGCGAGCATGAAAGCGTTTCATGACGATGGACTTGCCGACGAACGCTTCTGCAACGAACAGCGAATCAACATCGAGATCATGGTTGTTCTCGGCGTTCGCGATCGCGGATTCAAGCGTCTTTCTGACGGTCATGGCGATGCGCTTGCGAGAAAACTCAAGTTCCGCCAATGCGCGATCAACCTTTTTGCCACGGATCAAGGCCGCAACCAGATTGAGCTTCTGCGGGCTGACGCGAAGGGTGCGGGCTACGGCCTGCGCCTCGTTGTCCTTGAGCCGGCGTTCGGTTTTTGCCTTGCTCATTGTTACTTCCTCTTAGCTTTCTTGTCGGCGCCGTGGCCATAATAGGTCCGCGTCGGAGAATATTCGCCAAGCTTCTGGCCGACCATGTCCTCGGACACGTTGACCGGAATGTGCTTGTTTCCGTTGTAGACGCCGAATGTCAGGCCGACGAACTGCGGCATGATGGTGGAGCGGCGGCTCCAGGTTTTGATCACTTCATTGCGGCCGCCTTCGCGAACCTTCTCAGCCTTCTTGAGAAGATAGCCGTCAACAAACGGACCTTTCCATACTGAACGAGCCATTGGAGACTTCCTCTCTTATTTCTTACGCTGATGGCGCGAGCGCATGATGAACTTGTCGGTCGACTTGTTCGAGCGTGTGCGCTTGCCCTTGGTTGGCTTGCCCCAGGGGCTGACCGGGTGACGGCCGCCCGAGGTACGGCCTTCACCGCCGCCGTGCGGGTGGTCGACCGGGTTCATCGCAACGCCGCGGACATGCGGACGCTTGCCCTTCCAGCGCGAACGACCAGCCTTGCCGTCGTTGATGTTGCCGTGGTCCGGGTTGGAAACGGCGCCGACGGTGGCAAGGCAAGTGCCCTGAACCAGACGCTGTTCACCCGAATTGAGACGGAGGATCGCCATGCCCTGGTCGCGACCGACCAGCTGGGCATATCCACCAGCCGAACGGGCAATCTGACCGCCCTTGGCCGGCTTCATCTCGATATTGTGGATGATCGTGCCAACCGGCATGAACTGAAGCGGCATGCAGTTGCCGGGCTTCACGTCCACAGCCTTGTCGGACGAGATCACCTTGTCGCCAGCAGTCAGACGCTGCGGCGCCAGGATGTACGACTTCTCGCCATCCGCATAGGTGATGAGCGCGATGAAGGCGGTCCGGTTCGGATCGTATTCCATGCGTTCCACGGTGGCTTCAACGTCGAACTTGCGACGCTTGAAATCAACCATGCGGTAGGTGCGCTTGTGACCACCACCGATCGACTGGGCTGTAACCCGGCCGGCATTGTTGCGGCCACCCTTGCTGTGGAGGCCCTGGGTCAAGGACTTGACCGGCTTCCCGCGATGAAGACCCGAACGATCAACGATGACCAGCTGACGCTGGCTCGGGGTCGTCGGATTGTAACTTTTCAGTGCCATTTTCCTGTTCCCTTTTGGGGGCTTGTTCCCGCGCGGACCTTACAGACCGGTGGAGACGTCGATCGACTGACCTTCGGCAAGCGTCACATACGCCTTCTTAACATCAGACTGGCGGCCGGCGATTCCGCGGAAGCGCTTGGTCTTACCCTTGCGCAGCAGCGTATTGACCGCAGTAACCTTGACCCCGAAGAGCGCTTCAACCGCAGCCTTGATTTCAGGCTTGGAAGCGCGCCGCGCGACATTGAAGACAACCTGGTTCTGTTCGGACACCATGGTCGACTTTTCGGTGATCGCCGGAGAGACGATCACATCATAATGGCGAATATCCGTCATTTGAAGCGCTCCTCCAGAGCAGCGACAGCATCCTTGGACAAGACCAGCTTGCCGCGACGCAGAATGTCGTAGACGTTGATGCCCTGCACCGGAAGCACATCCACATTCGGGATGTTCTTGGCGGCAAGACGGAAGTTCTGATCAAGCTCGGCACCGCCGATGAACAAAACATTGGTCAGGCCCATCTTTGACAGCGAACCGGTGAGCGCCTTGGTCTTGACCTCGGCAGCCGTGAGGCTGTCCATGATGATGATGTCGGACGACTTGGCCTTGGAGGACAGCGCGTGACGCAGAGCGAGCGCGCGGACCTTCTTGGTCAGATCGTGGGCATGGCTGCGAACAACCGGGCCATGAGCCCGACCACCGCCACGGAACTGCGGCGCACTTGCCGCATGGTGACGGGCGCGACCGGTGCCCTTCTGCTTGTACATCCTGGCGCCTGTGCGGGCGACTTCCGAGCGGCCGAGGGTCTTGTGACCGCCCTGCTGCTTCTTGGAAAGCTGCCAGCGCACCATGCGCTGGATCAGATCCTGGCGCGGGTCGAGGCCGAAGATCGCGTCGGAAAGCGAAATCTTTCCTGCGTCCTTGCCCTCAAGTGTGGTGACGGTGAGATCCATTATTCGGCTCCCTCATTCGATACGTTGGCTGCTGCGCGGAGCGCTGCAGGAAGAGGCGCATCAGCCGGGATGCCGGACTTGACTGCGTCGCGGACGACAATCCAGGTGCCCTTGGAGCCCGGAACCGCGCCCTTGATCAGGATCAGTCCACGATCGACATCGGTCGAGACGATTTCAAGGTTCTGGGTCGTCACGCGGGTGCTGCCCATGTGACCGGCCATCTTCTTGCCTTTCCAGACCTTGCCCGGATCCTGGTTGGAACCGGTCGAGCCGTGCGAACGGTGCGAGACCGAAACGCCGTGGGTGGCGCGAAGACCGCCAAATCCGTGACGCTTCATGGCGCCGGCAAAGCCCTTACCCTGGGTGACACCGGAGACATCGACCAGCTGGCCGGCAATGAAATGCCCAGCAGTGATCTCAGACCCGACATCGATCAAGTTGTCCGAGCTCACACGGAACTCGACCACCTTGGCCTTGGGTTCGACATTAGCGATGGCAAAGTTGCCGCGCATAGCCTTGGATGTATTCTTGACCTTGGCAACGCCGGCACCGAGCTGAACGGCAGTGTAGCCATTCTTCTCTTCCGTACGCTGGGCCACCACCTGGCAGTTTTCCAACCGCAAGACGGTTACGGGCACATGATCGCCGGCGTCATTGTAGACCCGGGTCATTCCCAACTTTTGTGCAATCACACCTGAACGCATCGGTTCATTCCTCTTGAGATGAGCCTGTCGGGGGCCTGCCCCTTCATGCCTCGTTCCCTGTCTTCAAGGCTTTGGGCCTTAAAGCTTGATTTCCACATCAACACCCGCGGCGAGATCCAGCTTCATCAGCGCATCTACGGTTTGCGGTGTCGGATCAACAATATCAAGAAGACGCTTATGTGTGCGCATCTCGAACTGCTCGCGGCTCTTCTTGTCGATGTGTGGCGACCGGTTGACCGTGAATTTTTCGATCCGGGTCGGCAGCGGCACCGGGCCACGTACGCTTGCTCCGGTCCGCTTTGCCGTCGACACGATTTCACGCGTGGAGGCGTCGAGGATCCGGTGGTCAAACGCCTTTAGGCGGATGCGGATGTTCTGGCCGTTCATTCGACTTGTCCTTGCTTGTGTGAGAACCGCATGGTCCGGTTCAACCGAACCATGCGCTCTGACGCAGTTTGTTACTCGATGATCGTGGCGACGATGCCGGCGCCGACGGTGCGGCCGCCTTCGCGGATGGCGAAGCGCAGCTTTTCTTCCATCGCGATCGGCACGATCAGCGCCACTTCAGCCGAGATGTTGTCGCCCGGCATCACCATTTCGGTGCCTTCCGGCAGTGTCACAATGCCCGTCACGTCGGTCGTGCGGAAATAGAACTGCGGACGGTAGTTGGTGAAGAACGGCGTGTGACGGCCACCCTCTTCCTTGGTCAGAATATAGGCTTCTGCCGTGAACTTGGTGTGCGGCTTGACCGAACCCGGCTTGCACAGGATCTGGCCACGCTCGACGTCCTCACGGCCAACGCCGCGAAGCAGTGCGCCGATGTTGTCGCCGGCCTGGCCCTGATCGAGCAGCTTGCGGAACATTTCAACGCCGGTGCAGACCGTCTTCTGGGTGTCGCGGATGCCGACGATCTCGACTTCCTCGCCAACCTTGACGACGCCGCGTTCGACACGGCCGGTGACAACCGTACCGCGACCCGAGATCGAGAACACGTCTTCGATCGGCATCAGGAACGGCATGTTGATCGGACGCTCCGGCGTCGGGATGTATTCGTCAACAGCGGCCATCAGCGCGCGGATTGCGTCTTCGCCCTGGGCCTTGTCGCCGTCATTGAGCGCGACCAGAGCCGAACCCTTGACGATCGGAATGTCGTCGCCCGGGAAATCATAGGACGACAGCAGTTCGCGGACTTCCATCTCGACCAGCTCGAGCAGTTCCTCGTCGTCGACCTGGTCGACCTTGTTGAGGAAGACGACCAGCGAAGGCACGCCAACCTGACGGGCAAGCAGGATGTGCTCGCGGGTCTGGGGCATCGGGCCGTCGGCAGCCGAGACAACCAGGATCGCGCCGTCCATCTGCGCCGCACCGGTGATCATGTTCTTGACGTAGTCGGCGTGGCCGGGGCAGTCGACATGGGCGTAGTGACGGGCGTCGGTCTCATACTCGACGTGCGCCGTCGAGATGGTGATGCCGCGTGCCTTTTCTTCCGGCGCCGCATCGATCTGGTCATAGGCCTTGAAGTCACCAAAATACTTGGTGATCGCAGCTGTCAGCGATGTCTTGCCGTGGTCAACGTGACCAATCGTGCCGATGTTAACGTGCGGCTTATTGCGCTCGAACTTACCCTTTGCCATCTTCGGCTCTCCATTCTCATTCAGCCCGCGAGGGGCAAATTACAGTTTCGGTCTCCGGTCCGGGCCGGCGTCGTGGGACGCGGGCCCGGCAATCCGGCAAATTATGCGTATTTCGCCTGGATCTCCTGGGAGACGTTCGACGGCACCGGTGCGTAATGATCAAAAGTCATCGTGTACTGTGCGCGGCCCTGAGACATCGAACGCAGCGTATCGACATATTTGAACATGTTGGCCAGCGGAACGTGCGCATCGATCACCACGGCAATTCCGCGCATTTCCTGACCCTGAATCTGCCCGCGACGGGAGTTCAGGTCGCCGATCACGTCACCGACGTAATCCTCAGGGGTGACAACTTCAACAGCCATGATCGGCTCGAGCAGCTGAGGACCCATGAACTTCGAGTTTTCCCGGAAGCAGGCGCGACCGGCAATTTCGAAGGCGAGGACGCTGGAGTCAACATCATGGTAAGCGCCGTCAATCAGCGTTGCCTTGATGCCCAGCATCGGGAAGCCGGCGAGCGGTCCGGAATTCATCACGCTGTTGATGCCCTTCTGGACACCCGGGATGTATTCCTTCGGAACCGAACCACCAACAACCTTGGTGTCGAAGATGAACTCGTCATTCTCGTCGTTCGGCTCGAACCGGATCTTGACGCGCGCAAACTGACCCGAACCACCCGACTGCTTCTTGTGGGTGTAATCGGCTTCGTAAGCCTTCGTGATCGATTCCCGGTAGGCGACCTGCGGTGCGCCGACATTGGCTTCGACCTTGAATTCGCGACGCATGCGGTCGACCAGAATGTCGAGGTGCAACTCGCCCATACCGGCAATGATCGTCTGGCCGGATTCTTCGTCGGTCTTGACGCGGAACGAAGGATCCTCGGCAGCCAGACGGTTGAGCGCGAGGCCCATCTTTTCCTGGTCGCCCTTGGTCTTCGGTTCGATCGCGATCTGGATCACCGGCTCGGGGAATTCCATGCGCTCGAGGATAACCGGCTTGAGCGGATCGCACAGAGTGTCACCGGTCGTGGTTTCCTTGAGGCCTGCGAGGGCAACGATGTCGCCGGCAAAGGCTTCTTCGATGTCTTCACGGGAATTCGAGTGCATCTGCAGCATGCGGCCGACGCGCTCGCGCTTTTCCTTGACGGTGTTTTGAACCGTGGTGCCCTTTTCGAGCTTGCCGGAATAGATGCGGGCGAATGTCAGCGAGCCGACGAAGGGGTCGTTCATCACCTTGAAGGCCAGCATCGACAGCGGCGCATCGTCAGACGCTGCGCGTGTGGTTTCTTCTTCGGTCTTGACGTCGATGCCTTCGATGGCAGGAACGTCGGCCGGGCTCGGCAGATATTCGACAACCGCGTCGAGCAGAGGCTGAACGCCCTTGTTCTTGAAAGCCGAACCGCAGAACATCGGAAAGAACTGAACGGCGATCGTGCCCTTGCGGACCAGCGCGCGGATCTCGTCATTGTCAGGCATTTCGCCTTCCAGGTAACGTTCCATCGCAGCTTCGTCGGCTTCGACGGCAGTCTCGATGAGAAGTTCGCGGTATTCAGCGGCCTTTTCCTTGAGATCGTCCGGGATCTCGACGATGTCCCACTGGGCGCCGAGCGACTCGTCGCGCCAGACAAGTGCGTTCATTTCGACGAGATCGACAACACCCTTGAATTCGGTCTCGGCGCCGATCGGCAGCTGCATGATGACAGCGGTTGCGCCAAGACGCGACTTGATCATCGAGACCGAACGGTAGAAGTCGGCTCCGGTCTTGTCCATCTTGTTGCAGAAGATCATGCGCGGGACATTGTACTTGTCGGCCTGACGCCAGACAGTCTCTGTCTGCGGCTCGACACCGGCGTTTGCGTCGAGCAGCGCGATGGCGCCGTCGAGCACACGCAGCGAACGCTCGACTTCAATGGTGAAGTCGACGTGGCCTGGGGTGTCGATGATGTTGAAACGGCACATCTTGCCGCTGCGGCCCTTCCAGTAGGTGGTGGTTGCAGCAGAGGTGATGGTGATACCACGCTCCTGCTCCTGCTCCATCCAGTCCATGGTGGCTGCACCGTCATGCACTTCGCCGATCTTGTGCGACTTGCCGGTGTAATAGAGAACGCGTTCGGTGGTCGTGGTTTTACCGGCGTCGATATGCGCCATGATTCCGAAGTTGCGGTAGTCTTCAATTGCGTATTCGCGGGCCATCTTGAATGCCTTTCGAGAACAGTTCGTGATTACCAGCGGTAATGCGAGAATGCACGGTTGGCGTCGGCCATCTTGTGGGTGTCTTCCCGCTTCTTGACCGCGCTGCCACGATTGTTGGCTGCATCCATGAGTTCGCCCGAGAGGCGCTCGATCATGGTGGTCTCGTTGCGCTTGCGCGCTGCGGCAATCAACCAACGGATGGCGAGAGCCTGACGGCGTTCAGGACGCACATCGACCGGCACCTGGTAGGTCGCACCACCGACACGGCGGGAGCGCACTTCCACATGCGGCGCGACATTGTCGAGCGCAGTGTGAAACTGAACAACGGGTTCCTGCTTGGAACGCGCTTCAACCTGATCAAGCGCACCATAGACGATCTGCTCGGCAACAGATTTCTTGCCGTGCATCATAATGGCGTTCATGAATTTGGTGATGATCAGATCGCCGAATTTCGGATCCGGGTTGATCTCACGCTTTTCTGCACTGTGACGTCGTGACATGCTTTTCGTCTTTCAACTGATGGGTCGAAACGGCCCGCCGCACCTGATGATGCGACCGGCCGACACAATTATTACTTCGGACGCTTGGCGCCGTATTTCGAACGGCGCTGCTTACGGTTCTTGACGCCCTGGGTGTCGAGGACACCGCGAATGACGTGATAACGCACGCCGGGCAAATCCTTTACGCGGCCGCCGCGGATCATGACCACGGAGTGCTCCTGAAGGTTATGGCCCTCACCCGGGATATAACCGATCACTTCAAAGCCGTTGGTCAAACGGATCTTGGCGACCTTACGAAGAGCCGAGTTCGGCTTCTTCGGAGTCGTTGTGTACACACGGGTGCAAACGCCGCGCTTCTGCGGATTCTGCTCCAGCGCGGGAACCTTGTTGCGCTTGACCGGCGCCTGGCGCGGCTTGCGGATCAGCTGGTTTACAGTTGGCATGTAACCATCCCTTTAGAACTCATGTTTCGCCCTCTCAGGCACCATGCACGTAAACCGAATGCGCAAAACAAGGGCCGGATCCGGTTTTGCCGGAAAGGCCCATGAAAGCAGAGGACACGAAACGCGTCATGCGTGCAGCATTATTAGTTCACTGTGCAGTCAGAGCCATTGTTTGAGGCAAATTTCAGGACGTGTCGTCCCGAAGAAATGCGCCTCACATCTGTCTCGGTGATGGGTAACTACTGATTTCCCCACATGCAGTCAAGGCCATTGGTGAAATATTCGCGCCACAGCGGGCCTGGCGGCAAAAGCGGCTGTCCGGCGCGACATGATATTGCGTCGCGCCGGACAATTCGGGCGTTTAATTGCCCTGACCTGCCGTTTCGCTCCCTCGCCAGGAGAATCAGCTGTGTTTCCGGTCAGAAACGGTCCGACCCAGCGGCCTCGCGCGACTCACCGAAGCGTCTGAAAGGAATCAGCGTTTTCGGACAAGTCCGATGATGAACAGCAATATCACCGCGCCGATGGTGGCGTGGATGATGGATCCGACGATGCCGCCGCCGATCGAGACGCCGACCATCGGCAGCACCAGACCTGCAACAAATGCCCCGACAATGCCGACGATGATATTGCCGACCAGGCCGAAGCCGAAACCCTTCATGATCACGCCGGCAAGCCAGCCGGCCACGGCGCCAATCAGAAGAAAAATCAGAAGCCCTTGAATGCCCATTTTGTCACCTCCCCGGTTCATGCACATTGTACATGGCGCGAGAACACCGCGCGCCAGACAAGACAACCACGAAGCGGTCGCATCGGCAAGTTCCGGGCGGTTCACAGCGCTGCCGGGCGGCAGTTATGCAACGTCTTTGCCTTCCGGAACCGTTTTTGCGCGGATGCAGCGAGTCAATGCGTTGCCTTCGGCGATGCAACATGGGAGGACAGGCCTTCCGGTTCCGGAGCAGAAAGGACAGCGCGATGATCTCCGACAATGACAACGACCACAGCGATGAAGACGCACCCGCGATCTTCATCATCATCGGCCAGATCTGCAAAGAGAAGGACGAGGAGAAGAAGCCCTTCCATGTCATGCTGGCAGCGCCCGACGAGGACACTGCCGTGCGGCTGTGCCTGGATGCGCTGTCCCTGAAGGGATATGCCGAGGCCGACCTTGACCAGATCGGCGTGATGGGCGGCATGCCCGGCGACGAGCCGCACGCCTCGGCCTATCAGGGCGCGCTCGAAGGCGAAGTCGCCGTCATCGCCTTCGACTGAATAACCCCGCGGGGCGGGAGACCAGCGCGGTCTCCCCTGCCCGGCGCAGCCGCCGCCTCTCACGATTTTGTGCGCCCACCGCAGATAAGGTGATTTCACCTCCCGCAAGCGATGTGTTTGCCTGTGATGTCAGCATGCCGTGACGGACCGGTTGCGCGCGAACGCGCGAGACGGAACCTGCCATTGCAAGCAACGTTGACAAGGACACATCCGACAATCGAGGAGTACCGAAACCATGGCCTTGCACAGACAGCTGAAATTCGCGGCAACCGCAGCAGCAGCCCTTTTGCTGGCGACAACCCTGTCCACGCGCGCAGAAGATGGCTGGATCATCAAGTCCAGCAGCGCCTCGGTGGAGCAAACCGCCGACAAGCTGGTGGCGGCGGTGGAAAAGGCCGGCGCCAAGGTATTCGCCCGCGTCGACCATGCGGCCGGCGCCGGGAGCATTGATGCCGAGCTTGCCGACATGACCCTGGTCATGTTCGGCAATCCGAAAATCGGCACGCCGATCCTGCAGGCCGCACCGCAGGCCGGGCTTGATCTGCCCAACCGGGTGTTGATCTGGGATGAGGCGGGACAGACCCGGATCGGCTATCTCGACCCGGCGAAACTCAAGGCGCGGCACAAGGTGTCGGGAGCCGATCAGGCCTTTGACGTGATGGCCGGCGCGCTCGGCAAACTGACCGACGCCGCTTCGCAATAGCGCTGCGCTGCGCTGCACATATTCCCCAAAACGCAAAAGGCCGCCCCGAAGGGCGGCCTTTTTTCATTGAGTGAAGGCGCGAGCCTATTCGGCCGGCTCTTCTTCCGATGTCATCTTGGTCAGCATAGGTGCCGCCGATTCCGCACCGGATGTCTTGCGGCGCTCGTCCAGGATCAGATCGTCGCGCGCCGTGGCGATGCGACGGATCTGGGTCATGGTGCCACCGGTACCCGCAGGCACCAGACGTCCGACGATGACGTTTTCCTTGAGACCCTGCAGGGTGTCGACCTTGCCTGCAACAGCCGCTTCGGTCAGCACCTTGGTGGTTTCCTGGAAGGACGCCGCCGAGATGAAGGAAGGCGTCTGCAGCGAGGCCTTGGTGATGCCGAGCAGAACCGGCACGCCGTAGGCTGGCTTCTTGCCATCTTCGACGAGACGCTCATTGGCATTGTCGAGCTCGATCTGATCGACATTGTCGCCGACGATGTAGACGGAATCGCCTGCATCGGTGACTTCAACCTTCTGCAGCATCTGACGGACAATCACTTCGATGTGCTTGTCGTTGATCAGAACGCCCTGCAAACGGTAGACTTCCTGGATCTCGTTAACGAGGTAGGAGGCCAGAGCCTCCACGCCCTTGATCGCAAGGATGTCGTGCGGCGCAGGATTGCCGTCGAGGATGTAGTCGCCCTTTTCGATGTAGTCGCCATCCTGAAGGTGGAAAGGCTTGCCCTTCGGAATCAGGTACTCGACCGGTTCCATGCCATCTTCAGCCGGCTCGATCAGGATGCGGCGCTTGTTCTTGTAATCGCGGCCGAAGCGGATCGTGCCATCGACTTCCGCGATGATGGCATGGTCCTTCGGACGGCGAGCTTCGAACAATTCCGCCACCCGCGGCAGACCGCCGGTGATGTCCTTGGTCTTGGCGCTTTCGAGCGGCACACGGGCGAGAACATCGCCCTGGCTGACCTTGGCGCCGGGTTCGACCGACAGGATCGCGTCAACCGACAGCTGGAAGCGGGCTTCGCCACCGCGAGCCAGTTTGGCGATCTCGCCATCCTTGCCCTTGATCACGATCGACGGCTTGAGATCGACACCGCGCGGGGTTGACCGCCAGTCGATGACCTGACGCTTGGTGATGCCGGTTGCCTCGTCGGTGGCCTCGAGAACCGAGATGCCGTCGACGACATCTTCAAATTCCACGGTGCCTTCGACTTCCGTCATCATCGGGCGTGTGTACGGGTCCCACTCGGCCAGACGCTGGCCGCGCTTGACCGCATCGCCGTCGTCCACATAGATCTTCGAACCGTAGGCAACACGCTGCGAGGAACGCTCGGTGCCGCCTTCGTCAAGGATCTGAACCGCCATGCTGCGGCCCATGGCAATCAGGTTGCCATCGGAGTTGCGCAGCATGTTGCGGTTCTTGATGCGAACCGTACCCTCGTAAGAGGCTTCCGGGAACGACTGGTCGACCACGGTGGCGGCGCCGCCAAGGTGGAAGGTGCGCATGGTAAGCTGCGTGCCCGGCTCACCGATCGACTGCGCGGCGATGACGCCGACAGCTTCACCGATGTTGACCGGCGTACCGCGTGCAAGGTCGCGTCCGTAGCAGGTTCCGCAAATTCCGGTCTGGATTTCGCAGGTCAGCGGCGAACGGATGCGGATCGACTGGATGCCGACAGCTTCGATCTCGACCACTTGCGCTTCATCGATCGTCGAACCGGCCTTGACCATGAGCTCACCGGTCAGCGGATGATTGATATCATCAAGCGTGGTGCGTCCAAGGATACGCTGGCCGATCGAGGCCACAACCTGTCCGGCGTCGACGATGGCTGTCATCGTCAGGCCTTCGGTGGTGCCGCAATCGACATGGGTGACGATGCAATCCTGTGCAACGTCAACCAGACGACGGGTCAGGTAACCCGAATTCGCCGTCTTCAGCGCGGTGTCGGCAAGGCCCTTACGTGCGCCGTGAGTCGAGTTGAAGTACTCGTTCACGGTCAGGCCTTCCTTGAAGTTCGAGATGATCGGCGTCTCGATGATTTCACCCGACGGCTTGGCCATGAGGCCGCGCATGCCGCCCAGCTGACGCATCTGGCTCGGAGAACCACGGGCGCCGGAATGGCTCATCATGTAGATCGAGTTCATCTGCTTCTGACGGCCGTTTTCATGGAATTCGACCGACTTGATGCGCGCCATCATTTCGTCAGCCACCTTCTCGGTGGCCTTGCCCCAGGCGTCAACGACCTTGTTGTACTTCTCGCCCTGGGTGATGAGGCCTTCATTGTACTGCTGCTCGTATTCCTTGACCAGGGTGTCGGTGTCGCCGACGATCTTGGCCTTGGTGTCCGGAATGACCATGTCGTCCTTGCCGAACGAAATGCCGGCGCGGCAGGCATGACCGAAGCCGAGCTGCATGATGCGGTCGCAGAAAATGACCGTGTCCTTCTGGCCGCAGTGGCGGTAGACGGTGTCGATCATCCGGGAAATGTTCTTCTTGGTCATTTCCTGGTTGCAGATCTCGAACGGCACATTGACGTTCTTGGGCAGAAGTTCGCTGATGATCATGCGACCCGGTGTGGTCTCATAGATCTTCGAAACCGGGTTGCCTTCGGCGTCCACGGTCTTGAAACGGCCCCTGATCTTGGTGTGCAGGGTGACCATCTTGCTTTCGAGTGCGTGATGCAGCTCACCCATGTCCGAGAAGGCCATGCCCTGGCCCGGCTCGTTCTCGGCGACAATCGAGAGATAGTAGAGACCCAGAACCATGTCCTGCGACGGCACGATGATCGGCGCGCCGTTGGCAGGGTGCAGGATGTTGTTGGTCGACATCATCAGCACACGGGCTTCGAGCTGGGCTTCCAGCGACAGCGGTACGTGAACCGCCATCTGGTCACCGTCGAAGTCGGCGTTGAACGCCGTGCAGACGAGCGGGTGCAACTGGATCGCCTTGCCTTCAACCAGGATGGGTTCGAAGGCCTGGATGCCCAGACGGTGAAGCGTCGGCGCACGGTTGAGCAGCACCGGATGCTCGCGGATCACCTCGTCGAGGATATCCCAGACTTCCGGCTTTTCCTTCTCGACCAGCTTCTTGGCCTGCTTGACGGTGGACGAGTAGCCCTTGGCGTCAAGACGGGCATAGATGAACGGCTTGAACAGCTCGAGCGCCATCTTCTTGGGCAGGCCGCACTGGTGCAGCTTGAGTTCCGGGCCGGTCACGATGACCGAACGGCCGGAATAGTCGACGCGCTTGCCGAGCAGGTTCTGCCGGAAACGGCCCTGCTTGCCCTTGAGCATGTCGGACAGCGACTTCAGCGGACGCTTGTTGGCACCGGTGATGGTGCGGCCACGGCGGCCGTTGTCGAACAATGCGTCGACGGCTTCCTGCAGCATCCGCTTTTCATTGCGGATGATGATACCGGGCGCGCGCAGTTCGATCAGACGCTTGAGACGGTTGTTGCGGTTGATCACCCGGCGATAGAGATCGTTCAGGTCGGAAGTGGCGAAACGGCCACCGTCAAGCGGCACCAGCGGACGCAGGTCGGGCGGGATCACCGGAACGATCTTCATGATCATCCATTCCGGACGGTTGCCCGAATCAATGAAGCTCTCAACGATCTTGAGGCGCTTCATCAGCTTCTTCGACTTGAGTTCCGACGTCGTGGTGGCCAGTTCGGTGCGCAGTTCGCCGGCAATGCGCTCGAGGTCCATCGAGGCAAGCAGTTCGAAAATCGCCTCGGCGCCGATCATGGCGGTGAAGCTGTCTTCGCCGAATTCGTCGACGGCGACCATGTAGTCTTCCTCAGAGAGAAGCGAGTTCTCCTTGAGCGATGTCAGGCCGGGCTCGGTGACGATGTAGTTCTCGAAATACAGGACGCGTTCGATATCCTTGAGCGTCATGTCGAGCAGCGTGCCGATGCGCGACGGAAGCGACTTCAGGAACCAGATGTGGGCAACCGGTGCTGCCAGCTCGATATGGCCCATGCGCTCGCGGCGCACGCGGCTCAGCGTGACTTCGACGCCGCACTTCTCGCAGATGACGCCCTTGTACTTCATGCGCTTGTACTTGCCGCACAGGCATTCATAGTCCTTGATCGGACCAAAGATGCGCGCGCAGAAAAGACCGTCGCGTTCGGGTTTGAACGTACGATAGTTGATCGTCTCCGGCTTTTTGATTTCGCCGAAGGACCAGGAAAGAATCTTTTCCGGGCTGGCGATCGAAATCCGGATGGAATCGAACGTCTGCGCCGGTACGGCGTTGTTGAAAAGATTCATGACCTCATGGTTCATGCCTGTCTCCTTTTAGGGCTGTTCGCCCTTGGCTTGCGACGGCGCCGGCAGACACCCGGCAACAGGCCATCGCCTGAAATTCGTTTAGACCGCGTCAGACGCGGGCGTAATCTCCCACCCGCCGGTGGCGGGAAGGAGTATGGCGCGAGGAAACGAAATCCCTCGCGCCTTCCAGGCTTTATTCGGCCGCGTCGGGAAGTTCTTCCCGGTCCGCGATGTCATCGGCCTTGACCGATTCCAGCTCGACATTGAGTCCGAGGGACCGCATTTCCTTGATGAGAACGTTGAAGCTCTCCGGAATGCCGGCTTCGAAGGTGTCGTCGCCACGCACGATGGCCTCGTAGACCTTGGTCCGTCCTGCCACGTCGTCCGACTTGACCGTCAGCATTTCCTGCAGGGTGTAGGCGGCACCATAGGCTTCCAGAGCCCAGACCTCCATTTCCCCGAAGCGCTGACCACCGAACTGCGCCTTGCCGCCCAGCGGCTGCTGGGTCACGAGCGAGTAAGGTCCGATCGACCTGGCGTGGATCTTGTCGTCGACCAGGTGGTTGAGCTTGAGCATGTAGATGTAGCCCACGGTCACCGGACGGTCGAAGGTGTCGCCGGTACGCCCGTCATAGAGCGTCGACTGACCCGAGACATTGAGACCTGCCTGTTCGAGCATGACGTTGATGTCGGCCTCGACCGCACCGTCAAACACCGGTGTGGCAATCGATACGCCGCGGCGGGTCTGCTCGGCCAGCAGGACAATCGACGGATCGTCGTATTGCTGGATCGGCTCGCCCTTCGGACCGGTTCCGATCACGCTGTCGATGGTGTCACGCAACGGTTGGATCTCTCCACCCGCATTGTAGGCATCCAGCATGGCGCCGATCTTCTTGCCCATTCCCGAGCAAGCCCATCCGAGATGGGTTTCGAGGATCTGTCCGACGTTCATGCGCGACGGCACACCCAACGGGTTGAGCACGATGTCGACATGGGTTCCGTCTTCGAGGAACGGCATGTCTTCGCAAGGCAGAATGCGGGAAACCACACCCTTGTTGCCATGACGGCCGGCCATCTTGTCGCCTGGCTGGATCTTGCGCTTCACGGCGACAAAGACCTTGACCATCTTCATGACGCCTGGCGGAAGTTCGTCGCCGCGCTGGACCTTTTCGACCTTGTCCATGAAGCGGCTCTCGAGCAGCTTCTTGGAGTCGTCGTACTGGCCACGCAGCGCTTCGATCTCGCCCTGCACCTTTTCGTCCTCGACGGCGAATGTCCACCACTGCGAGCGCGGATATTCGCTGATCGATTCGGCGTTGACTTCGGAGCCCTTCTTGAAGCCCTTCGGTCCGGCGATGGCAGGCTTGCCCGCAAGCATGTCCGACAGGCGGCCATAGACGTTGCGGTCAAGAATTGCCTGTTCGTCGTCGCGGTCCTTGGCCAAACGCTCGATTTCCTCGCGTTCGATGGCCATCGCACGTTCGTCCTTCTCGACGCCGTGGCGGTTGAAAACGCGAACTTCGACGATCGTACCGTAGGTTCCGGGCGGCATCCGCATGGAAGTGTCACGGACATCGGACGCCTTTTCACCAAAGATGGCGCGCAGAAGCTTCTCTTCCGGCGTCATCGGGCTTTCGCCCTTTGGCGTGATCTTGCCGACGAGAATGTCGCCCGGCGCCACTTCGGCACCGATATAGACAATCCCGGCCTCATCGAGGTTGCGCAGCGCTTCTTCCGAAACGTTCGGAATGTCGCGTGTGATCTCTTCCGGTCCGAGCTTGGTGTCGCGCGCCATCACTTCGAACTCGTCGATGTGGATGGAGGTGAACACGTCGTCAGAGACAATGCGCTCGGAAAGAAGGATCGAATCCTCGTAGTTGTAGCCGTTCCAGGGCATGAACGCGACGAGCACGTTGCGACCGAGCGCCAGATCACCGAGATCGGTCGACGGACCGTCGGCGATGATGTCGCCCTTGTTCAACACGTCACCGACAGTGACCAGCGGACGCTGGTTGATGCAGGTGTTCTGGTTGGAACGCTGGAACTTCTGCAGCCGGTAGATGTCGACGCCCGAACTTGCGGCATCGATGTCCTCGGTAGCGCGGATCACGATACGCGTCGCATCGACCTGGTCGACAATGCCGCCACGACGGGCCGCGATGGCAGCGCCGGAGTCACGGGCCACGATCGGCTCCATGCCGGTGCCCACGAAGGGCGCCTCGGCGCGGACCAGAGGCACGGCCTGACGCTGCATGTTCGATCCCATCAACGCACGGTTGGCGTCGTCGTTCTCGAGGAACGGGATCAAGGCAGCGGCCACCGACACCAGCTGGCGCGGAGACACGTCCATCAGGTCGATATTGTCGCGCGGTGTCATCATCACGTCGCCGGAATGACGGCAGACGACGAATTCATCCACCAGATGGCCGTCTTCGCTGACGTCGGCATTGGCCTGCGCAACAAAGTACTTCGCTTCTTCCATGGCCGACAGATAGATCACTTCCTTGGTGACCAGGCCGTCCTTGATCTTGCGATAGGGGCTTTCGATGAAGCCATACTTGTTGACGCGCGCAAATGTGGCGAGCGAGTTGATCAGACCGATGTTCGGGCCTTCCGGCGTTTCAATCGGGCAGATACGGCCGTAATGGGTCGGGTGCACGTCGCGGACTTCGAAGCCTGCGCGTTCACGGGTCAGACCGCCGGGTCCAAGCGCCGACAGACGGCGCTTGTGGGTGATCTCGGACAGCGGATTGACCTGGTCCATGAACTGCGACAGCTGCGAGGAACCGAAGAATTCACGCACCGCGGCAGCAGCCGGCTTGGCGTTGATCAGATCCTGCGGCATCACGGTGTCGATCTCGATGGACGACATGCGCTCCTTGATGGCGCGCTCCATGCGCAGCAGACCGAGACGGTACTGGTTTTCCATCAGCTCGCCGACCGAACGCACCCGGCGGTTGCCGAGGTTGTCGATGTCGTCGATTTCGCCCTTGCCGTCGCGCAGCGAGACAAGCGTCTTGACCACGGCGAGAATGTCGTCCTTGCGCAGAACGCGGACGGTGTCCTCGGCGTCGAGGTCGAGGCGCATGTTCATCTTGACGCGACCAACGGCGGACAGGTCGTAGCGCTCGGAATCGAAGAACAGCGAATTGAACATGGCTTCGGCGGAATCGATGGTCGGCGGCTCACCCGGACGCATGACCCGGTAGATGTCGAACAAAGCTTCCTGGCGATTGGTGTTCTTGTCCGCATGCAGCGTGTTGCGGATATAGGCGCCGATGTTGATGTGATCGATATCAAGGATCTTGATGTCGTCGTAACCGGCCTCGATCAGATCGATCAGGTTGCCCTTGCGCTCGCCGGACTTGGCGTCGACGGTGAATTCAAGCTCGTCACCGGCTTCGAGATAGACTTCGCCGGTTTCGGGATTGACGATGTCCTCGGCCAGATAGGCTCCGACCAGGTCCTCATCGGTCGCCTTGATCGACTTCAGACCCTTCTCGGTCAGCTGCTTGAGCAGACGCGGTGTCAGCTTCTTGCCGGATTCGACCACGACTTCGCCGGTGTCGGCGTCGATCATGTCGGCCATGGCCTTTTGACCCTTGAGGGTCTCGGGCTGGAACGGAATCCTCCAGCCTTCGCCATCACGGGCATAGACCGAGTGGGTGTAGAAGGTCGACAGGATTTCCTCGGCATCCATGCCCAGCGCCAGAAGCAGCGACGAGGCCGGAATCTTGCGGCGACGGTCGATACGGGCGTGGACAATGTCCTTCGCGTCGAATTCGATGTCGAGCCAGGAACCGCGATAGGGAATGACGCGCGCGGCAAACAGCAGCTTGCCCGACGAATGGCTCTTGCCCTTGTCGTGATCGAAGAACACGCCGGGCGACCGGTGCATCTGGGACACGATGACGCGCTCGGTGCCATTGACGACAAAGGTGCCGTTGTTGGTCATGAGCGGCATGTCGCCCATGTAGACGTTCTGTTCCTTGATGTCCTTGACCGACTTGGCGCCCGTATCCTCGTCGATATCAAACACGATCAGGCGCAGCGTCACCTTCAGCGGCGCTGCGTAGGTCAGATCGCGCTGACGGCATTCCTCAACGTCAAATTTGGGGTTTTCGAATTCGTAGGAAACGAATTCCAGCATCGCACTGCCGGAAAAGTCCGAAATCGGAAACACCGATTTGAAAACCGCCTGCAGTCCTTCGTCAGAACGGCCGCCGAGCGGCTCGTCCACCATCAGGAACTGGTCATAAGAAGCTTTTTGAACCTCGATGAGGTTCGGCATCTCCGCCACTTCCGGAATTTTTCCGAAAATCTTGCGTACGCGCCTACGACCGTTGAAAGAAAGGGTCTGAGCCATCGTCGCTCCTTGTCAATTTGCATCCGGGCCTGCAACAGACGAACGCCGCTGGCCAAGCGACTCCGTCATATAAATGGATTCGTTCAATCTCGTCTCAGTTCCCAGAGCGGCGCGGCCGGAGTGCCTTGCAGTCTGGGTCAAGACTATTCTTTTGAAGAACCCATTACCCAAAAGCCGTTTTGCGGGCTTTTGGGTAATCCGTTCATCGTCAGAAACATCCGGGGGCAAGCCAGGCCCGCCCCCGGACGCAAAAAATGCTTACTTGACGGTGATCTTTGCACCAGCGTCTTCAAGCTTCTTCTTGATGTCTTCAGCTTCGCCCTTGGAGATGCCTTCCTTGACAGCCTTGGGAGCAGCTTCGACCAGATCCTTGGCTTCCTTGAGGCCGAGACCGGTGATCGAACGGACTTCCTTGATGACGTTGATCTTGTTGGCGCCGATTTCGGCGAGGATCACGTCAAATTCAGTCTGTTCTTCAGCAGCTTCGGCAGGAGCAGCAGCAGCGGCAGCGGCAGCAGCCGGTGCAGCGGCGGACACGCCCCATGTTTCTTCGAGCATCTTCGAAAGCTCAGCAGCTTCCATGACGGTCAGGGCGGAAAGTTCTTCCACGATTTTGGCGAGATCAGCCATTTTCATATTCCTTGTATTCGGTTCGAACCGGTTTTGAGTTGTTAAGCGAAGGTCTGCCTATGCAGCCTCGTCCTTGCGGGCATATGCGCCGATGACACGCGCGACGGAACCCGCCGGTGCGTTGACGATCTGTGCAATGCGCGTTGCCGGCGTGGCGATCATGCCAAGCAGCTTTGCGCGCAGCTCGTCGAGCGACGGGAGTGTGGCCAAAGCCTTGACTCCGTCGGCGTCGAGCACTGTCGACCCCATCGCGCCACCAAGGATGACCAGCTTTTCGCTGACCTTGGTGAACTCGACGGCAATCTTCGGAGCTGTCACCGGATCATCGCAATATGCGATGAGCGTCTGACCTGTGAAGAGATCTGCGACCCCTTCCGACTCCGTGCCCTGAAGAGCGATTTTGGCAAGGCGGTTCTTCGCGACCTTGACCGTGCCTCCAGCTGTGCGCATGCGCGACCGAAGGTCGTTCATTTGCGCAACCGTGAGACCGGCGTAGTGGGCTACGACAACCGAACCTGCGTTTGTGAAAACGCCGTTCAGTTCCGCGACGAATTCGCGTTTTTCCGCTCTATCCACTGCGTTTCTCCAGTTGGCAGATGATGCATGCACCACCTGCCGGGTTTGCCTTTGCCGCCAGGGATTCTCATCGAATCCACAAGCGACGCTTGAGGATCCTGTCCCCTTACGCCGAAACCGACCAGCGGCCGCGGCACAAGGCAAGCGAGGTTCGAACCGTCAGAGCTTGCGCTCCTTGAAAACGGATCTTACCCGTCTCATGCAGGCGACGAAATTAAGGTGAACCGATAAGGGCGCACCACCTGCAGTCTCGGACAGGGAGCCCGGGGATTGCGCCCCGGACCTTTTCGGCCCGAAAGCCGAAAACTGAGGAAAACCGAATCTTTATCCGGTCTCCCTAATTCACTGGATCAATCGACGCTGAGCGACGACGGATCGATCTTTACGCCCGGGCCCATGGTCGAGGAAATCGCCATGCGCTTGAGGTAGTTGCCCTTGGCGCCGGTCGGCTTGGCCTTGACCACGGCATCGGCGAAAGCACGAATGTTTTCTTCGATCTGCTCGGGGCCGAAGGAGGCCTTGCCGATACCGGCATGGACGATACCAGCCTTCTCGACGCGGAATTCGACAGCACCACCCTTGGAGGCGTTGACAGCACCGGTCACGTCCATGGTCACGGTGCCAACCTTGGGGTTGGGCATCATGCCGCGCGGGCCGAGCACCTTGCCGAGACGGCCGACGAGCGGCATCATGTCCGGCGTGGCAATGCAGCGATCGAATTCGATCGTGCCGGACTGGACGATGTCGACCAGCTCTTCTGCACCGACGATGTCGGCACCGGCTGCACGGGCTTCGTCAGCCTTGTCGCCACGGGCGAAAACAGCGACGCGAACGGTCCGTCCGGTTCCGTTCGGCAGGTTGACGACGCCGCGAACCATCTGGTCAGCGTGACGCGGATCGACGCCGAGGTTCATCGAGACTTCAATGGTCTCGTCGAACTTCGCAATCGCCCGTTCCTTGATCATCGAAACGGCTTCGCCGAGCGGGTAGTACTTGTTGCGGTCAACACCTTCATTGACCTTTTGCATGCGCTTTGCAGTCTTGGTCATGGTCTTATCCCGTCACTTCCAGGCCCATGGAGCGGGCAGAGCCCTCGACCATAGCCATCGCGCCTTCGATGTCGGCAGCGTTCAGATCCTTCATCTTGGCTTCGGCGATTGCACGGACCTGGTCACGTGTGACCGAACCGGCAACTTCCTTGCCCGGCAATTTCGCGCCGGACTTGAGCTTTGCTTCCTTCTTGAGGAAGTAGCTCACAGGAGGCTTCTTCATCGCAAAATTGAAGGACTTGTCCTGGTAGTAAGTGATGACGACCGGAATCGGCATCCCCTTTTCCATTTCCTGGGTAGCAGCATTGAATCCCTTACAGAATTCCATGATGTTGATGCCACGCTGACCAAGTGCCGGACCAATCGGGGGCGACGGAGTCGCCGAACCGGCCGGTACCTGCAGCTTGAGTTGGCCTGCAACTTTCTTAGCCATAGTCTCTCTGCCTCTCTTTATGGCGCCGCACTGGCGTCGCCTTGATGCCGGACAAACCGTCCGGCGGCTGCGGTTGCGTGGTGCGGATTGAAAGGCCGGCTACAGCCCCCTCACCTTCCACGCGGCTACATCACCGGCGGACCGGCAATGCAAAACCCGTCCGCATCCTCTTGCGAAGACGCGGGCCGGGCAATTGGTATCAGACCTTCTCGACCTGACCGTATTCGAGCTCGACCGGTGTCGCCCGACCAAAGATGGAAACCTCCACCTTGAGACGTGACCGCTCTTCGTCGACCTCCTGAACCGTGCCGTTGAACGAGGCAAACGGTCCGTCGGAGACCCGCACCTGCTCGCCGATCTCGAAGGCGATCGATGGCTTGGGCCGCTCGACGCCTTCCTGAACCTGGGTGAGGATGCGCTCGGCCTCGGAATCCGGAATCGGCAGCGGCTTGGCTTCGCTGCCCAGAAAGCCGGTGACCTTCGGGGTGTTCTTGATCAGATGAAAGGCTTCATCGGTCAAGTCGGCGCGGACCATCACATAGCCCGGGAAGAACTTGCGCTCCGCGTCGACCTTGCGGCCGCGGCGGATTTCGACAACCTTCTCGACAGGCACCAGAATCTTTTCGAACAGATGGGAGAGGCCCTTCTGGCGCGCCTGCTCCTCGATCGATTCAGCGACCTTCTTTTCGAAGTTCGAATAGGCGTGGACAATATACCAACGTGCAGTCATCTTTTCCCCCGCCTCAAGCGCCGATGTTCAGGATAAGCGAAATCGCCCACCCCAAGGCCTGGTCGGCCGTAAAAAAGAAAATGGAGGCCACAACCACCATAACGAGAACCATGATCGTCGAGATCGAGGTCTCGCGGCGCGACGGCCACTTCACTTTCGCAGTTTCAGCCCGAACCTGCTGGAGGAATGTAAACGGATTTGTTTTGGATGCCATTGTCTGCCCACGCTTATACGGCGCGTAAAGCCGGTCTCCCAGCTCCACGCACCGCGTGTCTGTTAACGTCCTACATAAAGCCCGATTCTTGAAATCACAAGAGCCAATCGGTCTTTTTTCGATATCGACCGGTCAACTGGCCCGAAGATTGCTCCCGGCCTGCACGCATTGACCGATCCCAATCTTAACCAGCACCGGCTGGCAGGGGCAGCAGGACTCGAACCTGCGACCTACGGTTTTGGAGACCGTCGCTCTACCAACTGAGCTATACCCCTAGGCCGGTGGCGGCTCTGATAGCGTCAAAAGCAGGAGGAATGCAACAAAGAAGTGACGGCAATCGCACCCATGGCCTGTTTTTCTTGATCCGGCCCCGATTTGACGCCCCGGCCGCCCGGATCGGACGGCACCGCGACGCATCCCGTCGCCTCTGGGCTCCGGTCGCCAACCGATTCTTCTGTCCTCTCAATGGGGTGGCGAGAGCACGGCAAAAAGCCGTATTGCACCCGACAGCGCACTCGAGCACATCGATGCTGGCACCGGTGACAGCGGCGAGATCGTTGCCATCCGTCGATGTCCCGGCCCGCCATGCAATCACCGGCGACTGCCCGACGATATCGGTCGAAACCCGCATGCGCATGATTCGGCCGAGATAGCCGGCCATGATCGCGGGGTCAGGCACTTCGCGTGTCACCACTGCACGTCGCGACGATGACGCCATTGCCGGCACCATTGCCCCGCATCACCATTGATTCGGTGGCTGGCCGGGCATCACGGGTTAACGAGGCGTCGCATCGGCGCCATGAAAGCCTGTACACTTGCCTCTATCGTTGATCCTGTCGCCGGGACTGCCCTTGCAGCCGCATTCCTTCAGGGCAAAGGCTCCGCGCATCCCGCGCCATGGCTGGCGGCCACGGGGAGGTGCGGGCTTTTTGGTGCACACTGCCGTCGGTCCTTGACCGCAGTCAGCTCCCCTCGCCCCGGCCGGCATCAAGTGCCCTGAACATCCCCGCCACACCCTCTCCAGGTTGCGACAGTCAGCGGTAGTGCTGGCACGGCGCGCTGACCCTTAGCCGTCAGACGTCCCAACAAAACAAAAATGCGAGCCCGAAGACCCGCGTTCTGCATTGTCCTATCATTCTGTCGATAGCTTGCGCCATCAACATCCGATCATCGATTACTCGATGATCGTGGCGACGATGCCGGCGCCGCCAAAACAAAACGCGCCGAAGCGCGTTTTGTATTGTCATATCGTTCCGTCGGCAGCTTTCGGCAGCCGCCGATCATCGATCACTCGATGATCGTAGCGACGATGCCGGCGCCGACGGTGCGGCCGCCTTCGCGGATGGCGAAGCGCAGCTTTTCTTCCATCGCGATCGGCACGATCAGCGCCACTTCAGCCGAGATGTTGTCGCCCGGCATCACCATTTCGGTGCCTTCCGGCAGTGTCACAATGCCCGTCACGTCGGTCGTGCGGAAATAGAACTGCGGACGGTAGTTGGTGAAGAACGGCGTGTGACGGCCACCCTCTTCCTTGGTCAGAATATAGGCTTCTGCCGTGAACTTGGTGTGCGGCTTGACCGAACCCGGCTTGCACAGGATCTGGCCACGCTCGACGTCCTCACGGCCAACGCCGCGAAGCAGTGCGCCGATGTTGTCGCCGGCCTGGCCCTGATCGAGCAGCTTGCGGAACATTTCAACGCCGGTGCAGACCGTCTTCTGGGTGTCGCGGATGCCGACGATCTCGACTTCCTCGCCAACCTTGACGACGCCGCGTTCGACACGGCCGGTGACAACCGTACCGCGACCCGAGATCGAGAACACGTCTTCGATCGGCATCAGGAACGGCATGTTGATCGGACGTTCCGGCGTCGGGATGTATTCGTCAACAGCGGCCATCAGCGCGCGGATGGCGTCTTCGCCCTGGGCCTTGTCGCCATCATTGAGGGCGACCAGAGCCGAACCCTTGACGATCGGAATGTCGTCGCCCGGGAAATCGTAGGACGACAGCAGTTCGCGGACTTCCATCTCGACCAGCTCGAGCAGTTCCTCGTCGTCGACCTGGTCGACCTTGTTGAGGAAGACGACCAGCGAAGGCACGCCAACCTGACGGGCAAGCAGGATGTGCTCGCGGGTCTGGGGCATCGGGCCGTCGGCAGCCGAGACAACCAGGATCGCGCCGTCCATCTGCGCCGCACCGGTGATCATGTTCTTGACGTAGTCGGCGTGGCCGGGGCAGTCGACATGGGCGTAGTGACGGGCGTCGGTCTCATACTCGACATGCGCCGTCGAGATGGTGATGCCGCGTGCCTTTTCTTCCGGCGCCGCATCGATCTGGTCATAGGCCTTGAAGTCACCAAAATACTTGGTGATCGCAGCTGTCAGCGATGTCTTGCCGTGGTCAACGTGACCAATCGTGCCGATGTTAACGTGCGGCTTATTGCGCTCGAACTTACCCTTTGCCATCGTCCTGTATCCTGTAATTCTGTTGGCAGACTGTGGATCCGGACGTGTTTGAACCGGGACCCGCGAGAAGTTAACGCGACATAAGGGTTTCGCCGTGGTTTCGCAAGTAAAAATCACAGCGGACGAAATGCCGGAAAACTGCAGCAATGCCGCTCGAATCAGCCACCCCGGCACGAAAATTGCTGCAAATGACAATGCAGTGGGGCGCTCGGGCCGCAGCGCAGTTGCGATGAGATACATCGACCGATATGCCTGTGACCACCGCCACGGCGCTGTGAACCGTCTAGGGTGACAACCAGAGGCAAATTAGCGCTGGCGACTTGATCACGATGCGGTCAATGTTCCAGGACATGCCAGACAGGGCCACCGGTCACCGCATTCGCATAGATACGCAATGGAGCCGCACCCATGCAGTTGAGACCCGCGACACCGGATGATGCGCAACGTCTGTTTGACTGGCGCAACGATGACGTGACCCGGCAGATGTCGGTATCGCCGGACCCCGTGGACTGGGACGGTCATGTCGCTTGGCTGTCAGCCCGGCTCGAGCGCGCAGCCCCGGGGCTTTATATCGCGGAAGCGGACACTGGCGATGCCGTGGGCTCGGTCCGGATAGATGGCGATGAAATCAGCTACACCGTGGCGCCGGCCCATCGCGGCAAGGGAGTGGCAACGGCCATGCTGGTGCTCGCCCGCGCCGAATTCGGAGAAAAAGAGCCCGGATCAAACGCGGCAACCAGGCCTCGATCGCCGTGGCGACAAAGGCCGGGCATCTGGTCGAACTGATCGGCTGACCGCCTCGGCAGACCGGCCGATCGTCAGCAAGCCGGCGGCTTCCGCTCACCATGTGTGTGGCCAAGCACCATGCAGCCATGGTGAAAACGGCACATGCAGTCTCCATCCCGCTCACGCGGAACATCGACAGATAAATTCTGGTAAGAATCTGGAGCGGGTAGAGGGAATCAAGTTAGAAGTTTAAGTCTTTGTAATCTTTGTTCATTTGTGCGCTCGCTCAAGACGATACCGTACTCGGATACCGTCACATTCTTGCGCTGTTGAGAGGCTATACGAGCCGCGCTGAGACAGCAAATCCCCTCCACGGCCATCCACAATTATTATTTATCTGCAATGACTTAGGCCACGGCAGAGCGTGTCTGGCCGTGGGTTTTGGCGCTTTTTAGGAGTCACAGAAATCGCGAGGTAAACGGCTATCCACGGAATGCTATCAATTGCTACTTTACCGAGAGTTCAGCAGGTCTGATAACTACTGCTTCGGCGGGGGAGGCTAAATTGCAAAAACGAAAATGCGTCTTCTGCGGAGCACCGCCTCCGCTAACCCGCGAGCACGTAATCCCTTCATGGCTGCAAGATTATGTGGGAGGCGGCGAGCCGTCCCAGTTCATAGGAACAAGGACAAGCTTCTTCGGGGCACCGTTGGACGAGCGGCGGGCAAGTGGCGCGTCCCATACACTCAAGAGCGTATGCGGAAAATGTAACCACGGCTGGATGTCACAACTAGAGTCGCGTTTCGGTGAATTACTTCCACGAATGGAGGCCGACATGACTCCTAAGCAGTTCACGAAAGCCGAACGAGCCACTATAGCAACTTGGATAATCAAAACCGGCATCGTGGCGCACCTCAGTTCCAACTATCGACGCATACTCCCTGACGACTTTCCTCAGTGGATGTCGCAAGGACGGGTGATACCAGCAGGCATTACAGTATTCGGCGGGAAATTTGAGCCGGGGCAGAAAGTGCTCTGGGCGCAATCAAACTTCGCCTCACTCACAATTAGAAAATCAGATAGCGAGTCGCTCGACGCATATCAGCGCACGTTTGTCTTCGCTTTGGCCATCAAGGGGATATTCATAGGCTTCGGTTGGCACGGATTGGATCGGCGCAACTATACGATTGCGCTACCTGACGGCGACATGCACCACTTCTATCCCCACCCTCGCTCCGCGAAATCAGTCAAGGTCTATGAGGATATTCGGCTACCCGCGATGCTGGTTCGGCTTGAACCTAGTAGAAGTCGATCAAGGGAGCTTCACCGTTGATGTACAGCGGGTGTTTGGGGGAGCCGTCATGATTCACATGCAAGGCCACAAGGCGCACACCAAAATCTTTTGCGCGAGCTTTCAGTCGCAACGCTTGTTTTGGTGCGTCCTTATTCCCGCCCCAACCGCATATGACAGGGATGTTTTGTGCTGCCGCAGCGATAAGTGCAATCCCTATATTCTTTGCGTTGTCAGGACCAACAGGGTCGATGTGCCCATCAAGTTCCTTGGGGTTCGTGGCTCGGAGCGCAAACAGATTGACTACAATCAAGCCGCCAGCACCCTCACGCTTTGAAAATTCAATGCAGCGGCCAATTGTACGGTCGTCCACCGCAGCGTCAGCCGTTGACGGGTTGAGCATTATGAAGGTTTGAGGGGGTTCATGCCCCCATCTCCGTTCGAGCCAGTAACGGTATGAACCGCATGGAGAAATGGTCGCGTCCGATTTAGTAAATACATCTGCCATAAAATATTTCTGCAATTCTACTCAACACTATGTTGAATACTTGTAATATATACTGCGAGACTCACTCAACGATTCTTTTATATGCGACGTCAACTATTTTTCATTACGATGTTGATTAGTAGTTCGATCCCCGTGTTCAGAACCTAACCCTCGTCGCCTTCAGGAATCGAACTAGCAAGCACAGCGAAGCAGCGCCCAACAAAATCAATGAGTTGGGGACGCTGTTAAAATCAGGTCTGACGGTATCGGGAATGATATGCGCTACGCATACCGTCAGCAACGCCGACTAATGGATATGGTGCGTGGTGAGATTTGCCAAAAATAGGTCATATTTTAGTATGAAAACCTACTAAATAGGAAATTTGGAGAATTTCGTCCTGATTTCTTGGTTGCAATCGGAATAATATTCCAACTGGAGCGGGTAGAGGGAATCGAACCCTCGTATTCAGCTTGGAAGGCTGCTGCTCTACCATTGAGCTATACCCGCATTCACGACCCCGCGACGGTGGTGGAGGAAGTTGGATTTGAACCAACGTAGGCGAAGCCAACGGATTTACAGTCCGTCCCCTTTAACCACTCGGGCATTCCTCCGGTCCAACCGTCAGGGTCATGCATCCAAGATGGACAAACCCGAAAACCATCGGGCCTTGCAAACTCGATGATTGGTTAGAAACATCAGGCTCGCGGTCGGCGTTATGACGGCGCATGGTTCCCGTGTCAACAAGCTTTGCCACAAAAACAACCGCTTCCTGCACGCTTCCCCCGCGTGGCCCGCATGGCTGCCGCCGCCGGGGCGGCCCGACCGCCCGGGCACAGCCGGTTCACACCCTGCCGCGCCATGTTGCGCCCGGGTGCAATAAGGGTATAAAGCGCGCCATGAGCAAAGATGATGATGCCGGCACGACCGGTTCCAACCGCGACACCCATTACGCCAAGCTGCGCCGCACCCATCGCGACGCAAAGCGGGATCAACAGGGGCTGCCGCCAGTCCAGCCCCGCGACAAGCGCGACCTGCCGGCCCGCAAGGGCACGCTGTATGGCGAGAAAATGACGCCCGACACGGTCTATCTTTACGGGCTGCACACGGTGCGTGCGGCGCTGGACAACCCGGCGCGGCGGATTACATCGTTCAGGGCGACCCGCAACGCGCTGATGCGGCTGGAGATTGCCGAGGATGCGGTGCTGCCGTTTCCGCTGGAAATGGTCTCCCCGCAGGACATCGACCGGTTGCTTGGCGATGACGCCGTGCACCAGGGCGCGCTGCTCGAAACAGCCCCGCTCAAGCCGCGGCCATTGGCCGATCTCGGCGACACGCGGCTTCTGGTGATTCTCGACCAGGTGACCGATCCGCACAATGTCGGCGCGATCATGCGCTCCGCGGTGGCGTTCGGCGCCGGCGCGCTTGTCACCACGCAGCGCCACAGCCCGCAGGAATCAGGCGTACTGGCCAAGGCCGCATCAGGCGCGCTGGAAATGATCGATCACATCGAGGTGCGCAACCTTGCGGCCGCGATCGAGGAGATCAGGGCGCAGGGCTTCGTCACCATCGGACTTGATTCGGAAGGCCCCTCGCCGATCGAAACCGGCCTGTCGGGCGGCAAGATCGCCCTGGTGCTGGGCGCCGAGGGCAAGGGGCTGAGGCAGAAAACCCGCGAGACGGTGGACACGCTGGTCCGCCTCGACATGCCCGGCGCGATCAAATCGCTCAATGTCTCCAACGCCACGGCGATTGCGCTCTATGCCGCACAGCAGTTTCTCGCCCGCGACGGCGCCGCCTGAAACGACCAGAGACCGGGCTTGAACGCCGGTTGCGCACCCGTCTCCGTCCCCATCCCGGGGCCGGAATCGGAATGAGAACCGCAATCACGCGGATTTTGCTTTACAGACGCGGTGAATATGCTATCCGCATCCCCGCTGCCCTTGTAGCTCAGTTGGTAGAGCACCTGATTTGTAATCAGGGGGTCGCGGGTTCGAATCCTGCCGGGGGCACCATTTTTTCATCCATCGCCAAATACCCTGAGGGGCCTTCGGACAGTACCGCAAGGCTGACTGCGCGCTGATCCAGCCTTGGATTCTTCAGTGGTGGGTATCAGGCCATCACGAACGGGTCGGACTGGGCATGTGCCGCACAAGTCTGGCCTGGGGAAACTGCCCACAAACCCCTTCGCGCATCTGCCGAAGAGACATTATTGCGATGTGGCCAGTTCTAAATCGAGACTGTCGAGGACTACCTCGACGCCATGCTGGGAGAGGTGACCGGCATCGAAGAAAAACAGATCTTTCGCATCCCGGTAGCGGCAGTTTGACGCTTCGCAGAAGATAGCGAATGGATCTATCACATGCAGGCGGTCATTCTTAGGCAGAATATCGGCCAGAAGTCGGCGTTCTGCATCATAGGTCAGATAAGGTTCGACTGGCGCGTAATGTTGTGAATTCTTCATTTGCCTTGCGAACAGATCGGGAGCAGCCGAAGCAAAACGGGGGAAAGTCCATAAAGGACAATCCTCGCCTCTGTCCTGTCGAGAAGCGTCTGAATGCTTTGGGCCAGGTTGCGCAACTGGCTGACATCATCCTCTGCGCCCATCTGCCACCAGGAGGCTATGAAAATGAGGTCCGGCTGTGTTGCAAGAATCAGATCCAGACGTTCATCGTTTATGGCGCGGCATTGTTCCGGACGAATGGCGAAGTCAAAGTCCAGGTTGAATGGACACGAACTCGACGTGAATTCGATCACCGAAAGTCCCGGAGTTTCGCGCAGTGCCTTGCTAAACCCGGCGGCGTATGAATCGCCCACCAATGCAATACGGGTCTGGTCGGGGTCATTGTCGATACACTCCGGCGGCAAATTGCTTTTGCCATCGAGCATGAAGCAAGTCCCTTCCCGGCGCCCCAATTCAGCGACGTATTGTGCTTCGGTCTTGTCCACCCCAAAGCCCAGCAGCGGCAAGGAAAACCAGAGCCCGGCGGAAACCACAAGAAGTGCCAGCCAGCCTCCGGCGAGCTTTTGGGCTACGCGCGAAGGCCGCTGCAGCCGTATTGGCAGTTCGACCAGCAAATAGGTGAGCCATGCCAGCACCACAGCTGCCGAGACGGCAAGCAGCGAAGCCACAACTGAAAGCTCAAAGGTGCCGAACCGATCCAATGACCAGAACCTGGCGTAAACCAGCGCGGGCCAGTGCCAGAGATAAAGCGGGTAACTGATCAAGCCGAGCGCAATCAGAGGCTTCAGCACCAGAGCACGATTGATCAGGGAAGCGGGACCGGCAGCTATGATCAGGACGGTGCCCGCCACAGGAAATACGGCACGCCAGCCCGGAAAATGTTCAAGGGTCGAAATCATCGGGAAGCTGGCAGCCACCAGTGCGAGGCCAACAAGTGAACACAGGTTTCTCTCAATGCTGCCACGAGCAGAGTAACCCACCATGGCGAGCAATCCTCCGGCCATCGGTTCCCATAGCCGGTTGAACGGAAGGTAATAGGCTCCGTTCGGATCGTGAAGCGTCCACACGACGCAGAGTCCAAATGAGCCGAGAAATATGAGCATTCCTGAAAGAACGACACCGCTGCGAAACCTGAATGAGAAAGCCAGCACCAGGGGCCAAAGCAGGTAAAACTGTTCTTCAACCGCCAGTGACCAGAGGTGGAGAAGAGGCTTGGTCGCAGCCAAAGCGTCACCGTAGCCAGCCTGGGACCAAAACAGGAAATTTGCCACAAAGCCGAGGCCTGCGACAACACTTTCGACCAGGCGCGCAAAACCTTCGCCCACCAGCAAGAAGCTGCCGGTACCCAGGGTAGCAATGACGACAACCAGCAGGGCGGGGAATATCCGCCGGATGCGCCTGGTGTAAAACCCGACAATGCTGAAGGTGCCTTTTTTCAGATCCCTCAACATGATCCCGGTGATCAGATAGCCGCTGATCACGAAGAACATGTCCACGCCGATAAACCCGTCGGGCATCAGGGCCGGGGAGGCGTGGAAGGCTACAACCAGCCCCACTGCTATTGCACGTAGGCCGTCTATATCAGGTCTGTAGGTCATGCGGTTCATAACTGTTGACTGACACAGCTTTGAACCCGCAATTCTTCGATTGGTTCCTGTTTACATCGCTTTTCCAACACGCTGAGGGCTAAGACGCGGACAAAACCGCCGCTGATCCTGGTGGATCCGCCGCGGCCTCACGATTGAGATTTGCTCCACCGAACTCGCACGCGTTACCTGGTTCTGCCCCCGGTGCTCGACCAACTCTTGTGAATAGACGATTGTCGGATCATGCCCTGGGGCACGGCCGTCGCAACACCAGAGATCACACCACCCGGGAGCCCGGCGCGATGGTGGGTGGGGCGGCGTTGAGGGTGTCACGGGCGAAGCCGGCGGCGGATTTGTATCTGGCCATGAAGTCGGCGCGTTCAGCCTGCGGGATCACCGCGTCGATATCGTCGAAGACGCCGCCGCAGCGGTCGTTGACCATGTTGAGCAGGCCGAACGGCCCTGCCCCGCGATTGCGCAGAATGAGCGCCGAAATCGGCGCGCACAGATCCGCATTATAGGCTGCCAGCGCTTCGGCGCCGACGCCGTGGGCGAGAAATTTCGCCCCCAGGATGCGGGCGTCGACAACCGCCTGGCTGGCGCCGTTGGAACCGGTCGGATACATCGCATGCGCCGCGTCGCCCATCAGCGCGACCGGCCCGTCCACCCATGTCGGGACCGGATCACGGTCAATCATCGGATTTTCAAAGGCGATATCGGCGCCCCGGATCAGCGCAGGCACATCCAGCCAGTCGAAGCTCCAGTCCTCGAAATGGTGAATGAAATCGTCGATCCCCACCGGCCGGAACCAGCCCATGGTCTCATGCGCCGACGGATCATCATAGGTGACTTCGGCGATCCAGTTGACCAGCGCCAGACCGGTGTCGGGATCGGGCGGCGAAATCGGGTAGATCACCATCCGGTGCCGGTGCGTGCCCAGTCCGATGAAGGACGAACCGGTGCGCACCGGTTTCACACGCGAGGTACCGCGCCACATCACGGCACCGCCCCAGTGGATCGGCGGCTGGGTCGGGTGCATCTGCGCCCTGATGGCGGAGTGAATTCCGTCCGCCCCGATCAGCAGCGCGCCGGTCTCCTGCGCCTCGCCGGATTTCGTCTCGATCGTCACCGTCACACCGCCGTCGGGATTGACCCTGTAGCCGGTGGCGCGGCAGCCGAGCCGGACCGCATCTGGACCGGCCAATTCGACAAAGCGGCGATACAGAGCCATGTGAAACTCGCCCCGGTGCGCGGCATATTGCGGCCAGTCATAGCCGGCCAGCAGGCCGCGTGGCTCGGAATAAATCTCCTGGCCGTTCATCCCGACCAGCGCCCATTCCTTGGCCTGCACCCCGAAACCGTCAAGATCATCCGCCGTGAAACCAAGGTCGAAAAGCTCGCGCACGGCATTGGGCTGAAGATTGATGCCGACGCCCAGGGGATTGAGATCGTTCACGGCCTCGAGCACAACGCAGTCGACGCCGATCTGGTGCAAGGTCAGTGCAAGCGCCAGCCCGCCAATGCCGCCACCGGCAATGATCACCCTGTTGTCCGTCATCCCGAAAAGCTCCGTTCGTTCATTTTTCTTGCACGCGCGTGCGCCGTCTCACTAGCATATCGGGCCGCCATGTCGAACAGGACGAGCGATCAGCAATGCCCTTCAATCCGGCCCCGTGTTAGCGCTGCCCGATCCTTGCCGCCTTGAACAGGTCGGGAAAGTCGCGCGGTTTGGAGCGCCAGTATTGCCTGGGCGCGCTGACCTGGGCGCCGAGGGCGGCTGCGGCATGCCAGGGCCAGTGCGGATCGTAGAGGATCCCGCGGGCCAGCGCGACGGCGTCGGCCTGCCCTTTCTGCACGATCGCCTCGGCCTGTTCGGGTTTGGTGATAAGGCCGACCGCGATGGTCGGAAGGCCGGTTTCGGCTTTCACCCTGCTGGCAAACGGCACCTGGAAACCGGGGCCGACCGGGATCTTCTGTTTTGGCGACACGCCGCCGGTGGAGACATGGATTGCCGCGCATCCGCGCTCTTTCAGCGCTGCAGAGAGCGCAAGCGTGCCGTCCAGGTCCCATCCGCCTTCCACCCAGTCCGTGGCCGACACCCGGACCCAGACCGGCATGTCGTCGGACACCGCCGCCACGACCGCATCAAATACCCTGAGCGGAAACCGCATCCGGTTTGAAAGCGATCCGCCATAGGCGTCGGTGCGCCGGTTTGCCAAGGGCGAAAGGAACTGGTGCAAGAGGTAGCCATGAGCCATGTGCAGTTCGATGCCGCGGAAGCCAAGGCGCTGCGCTCTCAGCGCCGCGCCGGCAAAATCGTTGCAGACCCGCGCCAGCCCGGCTTCGTCGAGGGCTAGGGGGACGTCCTCACCCTCCCCATGCGGCACGGCAGACGGCGCCTCGGCTTTCCATCCATGCGGCTGATCCGGCCGGATCTGCGCGCCGCCGTCCCAGGGCGACTGGCTGGAACCCTTGCGCCCGGCATGGGCAAGCTGGATCGCCACCGGCATGGTCGACTGCCCGCCCAGCACGTCCATGACCCGGCGCAGTGCGGTTTCGTTGGCATCCGAATAGAGTCCCAGATCCCCAGGCGATATCCGCCCCACCGGCGACACCGCGGTGGCTTCGATGATCAAAAGCCCGGCGCCGGACAGGGCCAGATTGCCCAAATGGATCAGGTGCCAGTCCTGGGCGCTGCCATCGATGGCGGAATACTGGCACATCGGCGCAATGATGACGCGGTTTTCAAGCTCAAGCGTGCCGAGTTTCAGGGGGGTAAAAAGGTGGCTCATCTGGTCAGTTCCCAATGTTCATACAAATACAGATTCTGCGCCGGGCACCGCGGTGCCGGCATCCGGTCAGCCGGGCCGGCGATTTCTTCCGGCCATGGCTGAACCCTCATTCTCACGGATCGTTCCGGAATGCCGGGGGCCGGCGCTCCAGAAAGGCACGGACGCCTTCACGGCCTTCGGCGCTTTCGCCGGCAAAGGCAATGGCTGTGAGCTCCCGGTCCATCTGGCTTGCCAGTCCGGAGGCAAAGCTTTCCTGCAGCAGTTTGCGCGCGGCCCCCATCGAGGCCACCGCACCCGAGGCCAATCTGGTGGCCAGTTCGGAGCCCTCGCGCGCCAGTGCATTCTCCTCCACCACTCTTGTGACAAGTCCGATCGCCGCGGCCTCGTTTGCCTCGACACGGCGATTTGTCAGGATGATATCCTGGGCCTGGCGCAGGCCGACCAGACGCGGCAGCAACCAGGTCATGCCGCCATCCGGCGTCAGCCCGATGCCGAGATAGGCCGCGGTGAAATGGGCCGACGGATCTGCGAGAACGATATCGCCGCTGATCGCCATGCTCAGCCCTGCCCCGGCCGCCGGGCCGTTGACGAGGCAGATCATCGGTTTGTTCATCGAGGCAAAAACCGTCATTGCCTGATGCAAGGTGCCTGCAAGCCGCTGCAAGAACGCGCCGATGCCGGCGCTGTTGCCGGCAAAATCTGTCACGTCGCCGCCAACGCAGAACATCCTGCCGGCGCCGGTCAGAACCACGCAGCGGACCCCGCCGTCATTGGCCGTGCGCAGCGCCGCCTCCAGCAACGCATCGGCCATCGCCTGATTGAGCGCGTTGCCACGGTCGGGGCGGTTGAGGGTGATGCGGGCGACGCCGTCTGCCACATCAACGAGAACCGGCAGTTGCGTCATCGGCACTCCTTTGCGGCGTCCACCGCCAGCTGGACCAGTTTCGGATAGTTCTGCACACGCGTCACCGAATGCGGCGAGGCTGCGGATCCGCGGATCACCCGGCCCTTGATGCCGTGAAAGATCGCCGCCATCCGGAAGAAATTGAAGGCCATGTAGAACGCATAATCGGGGATCGAGGCGCGGCCGGTTGTGGCGCAATATTGCGCGACATAATCCGCTTCGGTCGGGATGTTGAGACTGGCAGGATCGACATCGCCGAGCCCGGCCACGATCTCCGGCGGCATGCGATACATCATGGCGTGATAGGTGAAATCTCCGAGCGGACTGCCCAGCGTCGAGAGTTCCCAGTCGAGCACCGCGATGACCCGGGGTTCCCTCGGGTGAAAGATCAGGTTGTCGCAGCGGAAATCGCCATGAACGATGCGTGTCTCGTCGGTGTCGGGAATGGCCGTGGGCAGCCATTCGATCAGCCGGTCCATGCCGGGATCGCGGCCGGCATCAGCGTCAGTCAGATAGGAGCGGCTCCAGCGGCTGATCTGGCGTTCGACATAATTGCCGCTGCGGCCATAATCGCCAAGCCCGACCGCCTCGGGATCGATCCGGTGCAGCCGCGCCAGCGTCTGGTTCATTGCGGCGAAGTAGCGCGGTCGCTCTTCATGCTGTACCTCGGGAAAAGTCGCGTTCCAAAAGATCCGGCCCTCGACCATGTCCATGACATAGAACCAGCTGCCGATGACGCTGTCATCGCTGCATACCGCGTGGACCCTGGCCACCGGGAAGTCGGCGCCGGCCAGGGCGGTCAGAACCCGGGCTTCGCGATCGACCGCATGGGCGCCTCTTGCCAGTTGCCCCGGAGGTTTTCGCCGCAGCACATAGGTCTTGCCGGGGGTTAAAAGCTGATAGGTCGGATTGGACTGCCCGCCTTTGAACTGGCGCACCGCCATCGGCCCGGAATAGCCCTCGACATGCGTGCTCATCCAGCGGGCCAATGCCGCCTCGTCGAAGCCAAACCTCTCGCGAACGGCCGTGGTGCCGGAATTGGCAGCGGCGCTTGCGGCAGCCGTTGTCACGCCGCGTTCTCCGCTTTCCAGTCGCGCTTGATCTTCTTGGCAAGGCTCCATTTGTGGACCTCGGTGGGGCCATCATAGATCCGGAATGCGCGGATTTCGCGGAACACCTGCTCGACAATCGTGTCGGCCGTCACGCCCTGCCCGCCCATGCACTGCACGCAGCGGTCTGCCACGCGCATCAGCGCCTCGGAGACGGCGACCTTGGCCATCGAGCTCTCAGCCCCGCCCTGCGCGCCGCTGTCGAGCACATCGGCACACCAGTAGATCATCAGTTCCGCCTGCTTGAGGTCCATCAGGTTTTCGGCCAGCATGAAGCCGACGCCCTCATGGTCAATCAGCGGCTTGCCGAAGGCCATGCGGCGATTGGCATAGTCGGAGGCAATCTCGTGGGCGCGGATGCACGCGCCCAGCCAGCGCATGCAATGGCTCAGCCGCGCCGGCGCAAGACGGATCTGGGCATATTTGAAACCCTCGCCGGATTCGCCCAGCATCTGGTCTGCCGGAACGCGCAGATTGTCAATGGTGATCACCGCATGGCCGCCGGGCATCGAGCTGTCGATGGTGTCGAGCACGCGTTCGATGCGGACCGCCGGATCGGGCAGATCGACGAGGAACATGCAGGCGCCGTCTTCGGATTTGGCCATGATGATGCCCATGCCGGCGCCGTCCGCACCGGTGATGAACGCCTTGCGGCCATTCACCACCCAGTGATTGCCGTCCATCTTGCAGGTGGTCTGCATCATCGACGGATCCGAGCCGGCGCCGCCGTCCTCGGCCGGTTCGGTCATGAAGAAGGCGGTGCGCATGCTGCCATCCACCATCCGCGTCAGAAACCGGTTCTTGAGCTCCGGCGAGGCGACCTTGCCGAGAAGGAACATGTTGCCCTCGTCGGGAGCGCAGGTGTGGCAGGCCAGAGGCCCCAGCGGCGACAGGCCGGAGCGGATCAGCACCGCCGCGGTTTCGCGTTGCGTCAGATGGCCGCCATCTTCAAGGATGTGCGGGGTGATGACCCCGGCCTTGCGCGCCAGGTCCTTCAACTCGTCGGCCAGAGCATCGGATGGCCCATGCGCACCACAGCGCGGATCCCGCTCATAGGGGGCGACTGTTTCACGCACAAATGCTTCAACCCTGTCGGCAATGGCGAGCGCCCGGGCAGACACGCCGTCTCTCTGCATCAGTTTGTACATATCGGATCAGTCCTGTTTCTGGCGGCCGGTCAACCTGGTTTGCCGGTGGGCCGGGCTTGCAAGGGATGCCTTCCGCGACAATGCGGAGCGGCATGACACGTCATGGATCGGCAAAGCCGAGCTGTTGCCTGAGCTGGCGCTTGAGGATCTTGCCATTGGGGTTGCGCGGCAAGGGTGTCTCGCACAGCGTGTAGCTTTCGGGGCATTGGTAATCGGCAAGCTGGCCGGCGCAATGGGCAATGACTGCAGCCTCGGTGATCTGTCCCGGCTTGACCGAAAGCACCGCGTGGACGCGTTCGCCGAGTATCGGACAGGGTTTTGCGATCACGGCGGCTTCGATGACGCCGGAACAGGCGGTCAGCGCGCTTTCCACTTGGGCGGAAAACACCTTGTGGCCGCCGCGATTGACCATGTCCTTCTTGCGATCATGGACGTGGACAAAGCCGTCCGCATCGATCGCGCCGACATCGCCGGATTTCCAGAAGCCCGCGGAAAATTCCCGCGCATCGGCCTCGGGATTGCGCCAGTAGCCCGGCACGACCATCGCGCCCCTGATCCACAGCTCTCCGTCCTCGCCCGCAGCCGCCTCGCGCCCGGCCTCGTCCATGATGCAGATCTCGGCCCCGGGCATCGGCTGCCCCACCGAGAGCCTCCGGGCGGCGGTCTGGTCCGCAGGCATGATCGTCGCAGGAGAAGTTGTTTCGGTCGCTCCATAGGCATTCATCAGCCCCATCCCCGGCAGCGCCTCGGCCAGCCGCTCGATGGTTGCTGCGGGCATCGGCGCGCCGCCATAGGCGCCGACCCGCCAGGCGGACAGGTCATAATCGCCGAAATCGGCCTGGTGCAGGCAGAGATTGTACATGGCCGGAACCATCAGGGAACAGGTCATGGCTTCGCGCGCAGCACAGTCGAGAAACTGCGCCGCCTTGAATTCCCGCATCACCGCGATGCTGCCGGCCGCGCAGACCAGGGTATGGATCCCGGCGACCAGCCCGGTGACGTGGTTCATCGGCACCACGACGACGGTCTTGTCCCTGTGGTCCAGATCCATCGTGGTGACGAAGTTGATTGCCGAATGGACGATTCCAAGACCGGTCAGCATCGCACCCTTGGGCAGTCCGGTGGTGCCGGAGGTGTAGAGAATGGTCGCGACCTCGTCCTCGCCGACATCGGCGGGCTGTTCCAGCGGCTCCGACTGGCGCAGGCTGTCGTAACCGGCAAATCCCGATGCCTGCCCGACAACGATGCGGGCCTTGAGATGCGGTGTGTCTTTCGGATGCGGCACGCGGCCAACGAACTCGGCTTCGGCCACAAGCGCGACGGCCTCCGAATTTTCCAGCGCGTGGCGAATGCCCGGCACCTGGTCGCGGATGCTCAATGGAACGGTCACCGCACCCAGCCGGGCTGCGGCATAGGTCACCACCACGAAGGGCACGCCATTGCCGAGCAGCATCGCCACCCGGTCACCCTGCCCGACGCCGAGCGCCGCCAGACCTGCGGCGACGCGCGCGACCTCGTCGTCGAGCCGGGCATAGCTCCAGCGGATGTCGCCGCAGATCAGCACATCTCTGTGCGGATGCCGCGCCACGGCATTGGCCAGCATCGCATGCACATTGCGCGGCCGCTCAGCATGGCAGGCAAGGACCCGGTCGCCATAATGCAGCTCCCGGCGCAAGGGCGGCCGCGCATTCATGGCGCGGGTCCGCTGCCCGCTTTGCTGCGCAGCGCTCTCATGGGGTCTGCCTGAGTTCGGCCAGGCGGTTGGCGGCGCCGGCGATCGGCTCGTCCAGCGACAGGCCCGCGTGAATGTAGCCGCGTTTGAAATCATCGATATGGCGCGCCATCCAGATCCGCGCGGTCTCGGGATCCTTGGTACGGATCGCCTCGATGATGTGGTGATGGGCAATGAGCTGACGTGGCATGGCCTGCGGCAGTTTCGGAATCAGCAGATCGACGCCGCTGTAGAGCAGAAAGCCGATGGGCTCGCGCGCAAGCTGCAGCACACGGTTCTTGCTGGCGGCGGCGACGCGGGAATGAAAGGCGGTGTCGATTTCGACCGTTGCCTGGCCCTGGCCTTCGGCCGCCACCAGCGCCCGGTGAATCTCGTCAAGTGCGGCCACGTCCTCGGCATCGGCGTTTTTCGCCGCCAGTTCCGCGGCCAGCGGTTCGGTGGCGATGGCGACATTCCACAGCTCGTTGAAGCTAACGTCGAGCATGCTCAGCGCCCGGGTCTGGCGCGAGGACAGCTCCGCCATGCGCGGGATCGAGACCACCATCTTGCGCGGCGAAATCCGGCGGACGAAACCCTCGCTTTCAAGCCTCCGGATACCCTCGCGCACGGTGGAGCGGTTGACGTTGAACATGCTGGCCATCTCGACCTCGCCCGGAAGCCTGTCGCCGGGCTTGAGCGTTGCGCTGAGGATCTGGGCCTCGATCTCTGTCGAGACCTGCTCATAGGCGTGCTGGACGCGAAGGGGTTTGGGTTTGAGTGGCATCAGTGAGGCATCTCGTTACAGTCTCGTCTTGACGGCAGGGCCTTGCGGGCGGCCCGCATTGCGGTGTGTGCTCATGCTCCCTCCGCCAGGCTTGCGTCAATCACATTGACCCTGATGATCTCGCCGCGTTCGATGACGCTTTCGCGCTGCAGGAGATCAACCGAATGGCTGAGCTCGGACTGCGCGATCAGCACCGACAGCCCCTCGCCCTTGAGCGAGGTGATGACTTCGGAAATCCGCTTGGCAAGCGCGGGCGCCACGCCCTCGAACGGCTCATCCAGCAGCAGCAGTTTGCGCCCGGCAATCAGGGCCCGGCCAAGTGCGACCATCTTCTGCTGCCCGCCCGAAAGCAGCAGCGCCTTGCGCGGCGCCATGGTGGTGAGTTCCGGCATCAGGTCATAGACGAATTCGAGCCCTTTGGGCCCGTCGATCTGATCATTGACCCAGGCAGGCAGCAGCATGTTTTCCTCGACCGTGAGGTCGGGCACCAGGCGGCGATCCTCCGGCATGTAGCCAAAACCAAGCAGCGCCCGGTCGCGCGGCGCCATCGCGGTGATGTCCTCGCCATTCCAGAACACCTTGCCCGCCGACATGCTGGCCAGGCCGGTGATGGTGCGCATGACCGTGGTCTTGCCCGCGCCGTTGCGGCCGACCAGTCCCATGCGTTCGCCGGTTCCGACCTCGAGGCTGACGCCGCGCAGGATCGGGGCTGCCTGGATGCTGACTTCGACATTTTCGAGTTTCAGGCTCATGCCGGCGCCCCCGTCACATAGCGCTGGACTTCGGGATCGGAAAGAACCTCGTCGGGCGCGTCATCGGCAATGATCCGTCCATCGTAAAATGCCAGAACCCGTTCGGAATAGCGGGTGACGATATCCATGTCGTGCTCGACAAAGATGACGGTGACCCCGGAGGCGCGCAGGGCGTCCATCACCAGATCCATGATCGGAAATTTCTCGTCCGAAGCAACACCCGATGTCGGCTCGTCGAGCAGCATTATCTGGGTGTCGCCGGCCATGGCCATGGCAATGTCGAGCAGTTTCTTGACCCCGCCGGAGAGTTCCGGAATCAGCCGGTCTCGGTGCTCGGCGATGTGGAAACGCTCCAGCGTCGCCATCGCGCGGTCGCGTGCCTGCGCATCATGCGCCCGGCGCAGGAAGGAAGGACCCGAGCGGCTGTGGATGGCGTCGGCCACCAGCATGTTCTCCTCGACCGTGAGTTCGGTGCACAATTGGGCGATCTGGAACGAGCGGTGAATGCCGAGCCGGGTGATCTGGCGCGGGGCCATTCCGGCAATGTTGCGATCGCCGAATCTGATCGTGCCGGAATCGGGCTTGATGTAGCCCGTCACCATATTGACGAAGGTAGTCTTGCCGGCGCCGTTGGAGCCGATCAGCGAATAGACCGCACCTTCGGGCACAGTGACCGAGATATCCTGGGCTGCGGTGACGGCGCCGAAGGTTTTCTGCACGTCGCGGACTTCGAGTACACTCTTGCTCATGCCGCTTTGCCTTTCCGGCGGTTGACCAGCGACCCCAGCCCGTTGGGCAGCACCACGATCACCACCAGCAGGAAGATGCCGAGCGCCAATTGCCAGGTGTTGGGGAAATAGAGACTGGAGAACGACCGTACCAGTTCGAGAATGATGGCCGCGACAAACACCGCCGGCACCGACAGGAAACCTGCCAGGATCGCCACGAAGACAAATTCGCCGGAGGTCGTCCAGAAGGCAAATTCCGGATCGACATGGCCCAGCGCCAGTGCGGCGATGGTGCCGCCAATTCCGCCCAGCACCGCCCCGAAGACGTAGTTGTAGGTCATGACATTGCGCACCGAGGCGCCGAGATATTCGACCCTGAGTTCATTGTCGCGTGTGGCCAGCGTGATCAGCCCGCGCTCGCTGTCAAAATAGAAGCGCATCAGCGTGCCGGCGATGACGACGACCGCCACCACATAGATATAGAGCGCCGTCTGCAACGCCCTTCCCTCCGGTGCCCAGCCCAGAAATGTCGGTGCTGCGATGTTCAGGCCGTCGGTGCCGCCGATGGCGCTCATCTTCGACAGCGAGCCATAGAGCACCATCGACAGGGCCAGCGACAGCATGGCGAAGAAGATGCCGCGATAGCTTGACAGCAGCGGTCCGAAGGCCATTCCCACCAGAAGACAGACCGACGCACTCAACAGCGTCAGCAGGAAGATGTCAGAGATGCCGAAATTGTTGGCCGCAAGCGTCGCGGTATAGGCGCCGATGCAATAAAACAGCCCCTGCCCGAAGGAAACCACACCGCCGCGCATCATGCCGACAATGCCCAGGCATACCAGCCCCTTGGCCAGCGCCATGGCAAAGAGGAACATGGCCCAGTCCGGCAGGATCACCGATCCCGCCGCCAGCACGACAAAGGCTGCAACCGCGGCGAGGATGAGATTGAACCGCATCAGATTTTCCTCGCCTGGGTTTTCGCAAACAGGCCCTCGGGCCTGAACAGCAAGACGATTGCCATGACGAAATAGATGATGAACAGCTCGGCCTCGGGAAAAAGGTGAACCGAGGCCGCACGGCTGATGCCGACCATCAGCGCCCCGATGGCTGCACCCGGAACGGAGCCGAGCCCGCCGATGATGACGACGGCGAAGGCCACGATGATGACATTGACGCCCAGTCCCGGGGTCACCGAGATCATCGGTGCGGTCAGCGCGCCGCCGAGCGCTGCCAGGAACGTGCCCGCCATGAAGGCGCCGAGATAGATGCGCTGGACATTGACGCCCATGGTCTGGCTCATCTCGGAATCGTGGATGACCGCGAGGACAACCTTGCCGACCCGGGTCTTGTTGAGCGTCAGCCACACCGCCAGCCCGACAATGACGGCCGCCGCGATCACTGCGAAATCATAGCCGACATAGAACAGCGGCCCGATCTCGACATCGCCGAGCAGCGTATAGGGTTCGTAGACGAAATAGGGATTGACCCCCCAGATCAGTTTCATCGCGTCCTCGAGAATGAGGAAGACCGCATAGGTCACCAGCACGTTGAGCACCTCGTCGCGGCCATAGAAAAACCGGAGCAACCCGCGTTCGAGCAAGGGGCCAAGCACCAGCGCGACCAACACTGCCGCCAGGATCATGGCAACGTAGCTGCCATAGGGAAATGCCTCGCCGCCAAGCGCGAAATAGGCTCCCACCATCGAAGCGGAGGCATAGGCGCCGATGGCGTAAAGACTGCCATGGGCAATGTTGAGAATGTTGAGCACGCCGAAGACGAGCGTCAGGCCGACGGAGACGATAAACAGCCAGCCCGCGTAGATAAGTCCATCAACAAGGATGGTTGCCGCAAGATCCATGGGTCGTTGGTCCGAACGCTTTTGGGAGAAGTCGGCCCACCGCATCCCTGCGGCAGGCCTGTTCAGATGTCAGCTGTCAGTCGCACTCAGCGCCGGGGAAGCCGTCGGCCAGCCAGTCCTGGGACTTCACGCCTTCCGGCGGATTGACGCAACGGGCGGCATAGTACTCGATGTCGACCAGTTCCATCTTGCCGGCTTCGGCGTTCCACTTGGTGGTGCCGATGGCGTTGGGCTGGATCGCCTGATGGCCATCCGCAAGCGCCATTTCGATGCGGCCGGAGGGCGCATCCCATTCCAGACCCTTCATCGCCGCAGCCAGTTCCTCGCTGCTGGGCTTGGTGCCGCCATTGTCGGCCATGGCCTTTTCAACCGCGGTCTTGAGACCGAACAGCGCCTGCCACATCCGGAACGGGGCCTGGACCGGGAAGGTGTTGTATTCCGCCTCATAGGCATTCCACATCGTGTCGGTCAGTTCCTTGAGCTCGCCGCCGCGGGCCTGGGCGGCAAGACCGTTGACGCCGCGCGCGCCCAGGAAAATGCCGTCAGGCATCTTGTCCTGAAGCTGCGGAATGACGTGATCGCCCGCAGACAGGGCCAATTGCGCGCGCTTGTGCAACCCGCGCGCCGTGGCCTGAATCAGGAAACCCTGCAAATCACCACCCCAGTTGGAAGAGTGGACCAGCGCGGGCTTCTCGCGCAGCAGTGCCGAGATCTCGGTGCCATACTGGCCGGCGCCGAATTTCGGAAACAGCGCAGTCTTGACCTCGGCATCGGGATAAAGCTGTTTCATCGCGCCGGTAAAGTCGGCCCAGCTGTCCTGCCCCCAGGCATAATCCTGGTTGAGGCCGGCAAAGCTCGGAACATCGAAATCGCGTGATTTCAGGTAACGTGCGAGGCTGAGATTATCCATCGTCGCATGAGCCGCAGTGCGGAACACATAGTCGTAGCTGCCGTCCTCGAAGACCCGCGGCGTGCCGCAGTCATACAGGATGGTGAAGGCCTTGAGCTCATCGGCGACAGGCGGCACAGCCAGGCAGTCGCCCGACGACACATAGCCGACAACCGCGTCGACTTCCTCACGCTGCACAAGGTTGCGGAATTCCTGCACCTGCTTGGTGGCGCCACCGGCCTCGTCGACGATGACGGCCTCGATCTTCATGCCGCCAAAGCCCATCTTGTCGTAGGGCGCGGGCAGTTTGCCGCCCTCATTGAGCATGTCGACCAGCAGCTTGCCGCCGTTCCAGGCCGGAACGCCGAAGCTTTCCGCCGCCTGTCCCGACAGGAACGTGATCACGCCGATCTTGAATGTATCGTCCGCGGCCGCCGCCGGTGCGGCCATGCCGGCAAGCAGTGTCGTGGCGGCCAGTGCTGCGCCTATCCTGGATTTCATCATTGTCATTGTCTCCTCCCTGAGTGAACCGGACGGGTCCCTTGATGAAAGCCGTGTGTCGCGACAGTGCTCCTCCAAGCACCTTGATTGCCGCGTCCCATGCTGCCATCAGCCCAGACTGATGCCTTTAGTGTCCGATTGTTGGACACTAAAGGCTAAATTCGGATGCCGTCAACCGAATCCGCCCGACGCGAGCATGAGTTCCGGCACCGGACCTGATCGAACCGGCACGGCTCCACCGGTGTCCGGCGCTGATGGATTGGGGGTGTTTCGGCTGTCTGTCCGGGGGGATTTCAGTCAATCAGACCCATGCACAGCGTCATGCGCAGTTCGATCATGCGAGCATCTGCGCGGATGGGTGACGGAGATAGTGTTGTGAGAGGACCCGCGTCATCCCGATCCGAGACGCAAGCTTCCGGTGCGGCGGGCCGCCGGCTAATTGCAGGAGGCGGCACGGTCCGTGATCGCTCGGGCGAGCGCTGCTGCTCTACATCTTCCAGACATGCAGCCTGGTCTTTCTGCCGTCGGCAACGTCGATGGTGCGGTCAGGCGGATGTCCGGGCACGGTGAAACTGTTGCTGACAAACAGTGTTCCCGGGCGCATTTCGCTGCGCGCCTTGCGGTACATCTCGGGCATCGGCACGGGCGAGAGGAAGCAGTAGACCAGATCATAACCGCCGAGATCTTCCTGCCAGATGTTGCGATACCTTATCGTGGCATTTGCCGGTGCGAAGATTGCCACCCGGAGTTTTGACATGAGGTAGACCAGCGGTGCGGTCTCCACCCCGGTGACCTGCAGATCAGGCAGGGCGCGGGCGAGAAACACCACTCCACCGCCAGATCCGCTGCCAAGGTCGATGAATGTTTTGGCACCGGCCTCTTTGGCCAGAGCCTGAATGGCGGCCCAGGTTTTGGTGTTGGTCAGATAGAGCGGCACCTGCCCCGTGGCGCTGTTCCAGAACACCAGCGCACACAGCACGAAGCCGGTCAGATAGAGCCAGGCCGGAATCACATTCGAATAGACAAGCGCGAAGGGCAGCAGAAGCTGGATCGGAATCCAGTAGACCGACAGGCCCAGCACCCGGCCGGCCAGCGACGCCGTCACCCCGACCAGCAGCAGCGAAATAATTGCATTGCCGGCGAGATAGTCGCGCGCCAGAAACAGGCAGCCAAGTCCCAGCGCCTGCGACAGGACCACCTTGATCCACGGGAGGATGTGCCGGACGACAAAGCTCATGCGAGACCCTGCCAGTGCGTGCCGCAGTCGATCATGTCACTCCCCATCCCGGCATCCGATCATGCAGACGTCTTGTTGCCGCCGGGCAGCCCTCTGTCAAACGGCATGGCGATGTCTGCACAGGAAGCTGCCGGGCAAGCGCTCAGACCAGGTGTCGAATTGCATTGGCATAATAGGCCACCAGCGGACGGTCCTTGTCATGGATGAGCAGGCGGCCTTCTGCCGTCTCGCGCACAATCCGGCGCAACAGCAGCATGCGCAGACCCACCGTGATCTCATAGTCGCGGTCCTGCCGGGGCACATGTACATGCACGCCGTTGCTGACCAGCCGGTCGATCAAGGCGCCGATGCGGGCCTTGAGATCAAGACGGTCCACCGGCGCGTCGCCGGCTTCCAGAAGCGCAAGCGACACCAGCGAGACCGGCAAGACCGGAATAAGTGCCGCGATCGACTGCATCAACTGGTGTGCCAGCGTTTCGGTCAGACGATCGCGCTCGGCCTCTGGGAGCGCCGACCATTTGCCGACGCCATGACCGGCCAGGAAGGTGTCGACCGAAACCGGATCGCCAAAGGACACGCTGGCATAGCCGAACCGGTGCCATTTGCCCGACAGCCGCAGCCGCAGATTGCGCAGGAGAAAGGCCGAGGTCTTGGCGGTTTTTTGCCATGTCGACAACGGCGCCCCGTCGCGCTCCGCTTCAAACACCAGCGAACGGTCTTCCAGCACGCGGTCATAATTGAGCCCGACCGGGATGAACACCGTGTCATGGGCAACGTGGTCATGTGCCGACACGATATAGGAGATGAGGCCAATGCGCGGCGGACGCAGCAGCCCGTCACGCGACAGGCCGCCTTCGGGAAACACCGCCTGGGTGACGCCGGCCTCGGTCGCCATCCGCACATAGGTCGCCAGCACCTTGCGGTACAGCGGATTGCGGGCATTGCGGCGGATGAAATAGGCGCCCATGAAGCGGATCAGCGTTTGCAGCACCGGCAACCGCGCCCATTCGCCCACGGCATAGGACAGGGCCGTCGAGGACGAAGCGAGATAGGTGACAAGCACGTAATCCATGTTGGACCGGTGGTTCATGACAAACACCACCGAGGAGTCCGGCGCGACCTTGGCCAGCGCATCGGTGTTGGTGTAGCCCAGCCGCACCCGGTAGAGCGCGGTGGCCAGCCATCGGGCCAGCCGGGTGCCGATGCGGAAATAGGCATAGGCGTTGAACATCGGCACGATTTCACGGGCATAGCGGGTCGCCCCGGCAATCACCACCTGGATCGGCGTTCCGGTCTCGCGCGAAAGTGCGGCCACGGCCTCGACCACCTGCGGATCATTGCTAACCCGGTCGATCAGCACGTCCCTGCGGGTCGTGCCGAAGGACCTGATCTTGAGTTGCAGCCGGGTGTTGAGTTCTTCGATCGCCTGGTTGACCCGGCGCCGGAAAAACCAGCGCACGGCGGGCGACAGCAACCGGTCGACAATGGCAATCACCGCCAGCACCGACGCGATGATGATCAGCCATAGCGGCACTTCGATGATTTGTGTCATGCCCCCTCCGCCTCAGGCCATCACAGTAGAGCTTCGCCAAACCATGTCCAGCCACGGTGCTCACTCGCCAGCCGACCATAACCCGCTTGGACGATACCGGAATCAGCCATAGACTGTGCACGGACGTCCTGTTTGCCGCGCATGGGCCACGTCTATCTGAAACCCCGGTTTGGCGGCGACGGCCCGGGACAGGTTGGCAATGCAATTCTTCATTCAAGATCGCCTCAATACCGGTTTGCTGGTCATAGCCCTTGCCGGGCTTGTCGGCGGACTCGGCCTCAGCCTTGCCGGGTTGCCGGATGCGGCCGAGCTGGTCTGGACGGCCGGCGTGGTGCCGGTTCTGGTGGCGCTGGTGGTCGAGATCGTTCGCAGCCTGTCACGCGGCGAAGTCGGTCTCGATATCGTCGCAGCGCTGTCGATGTCTGCGGCCTTGTTCTTCGGCGAAACCCTGGCAGCATCGGTGGTTGCGCTGATGTATTCGGGCGGCACCGCGCTGGAAAGCTTTGCCGAGGGCCGGGCCAGGTTCGAGATGCGGGATCTTTTGTCGCGGGTACCCCGCACGGCGACGCTGCACCGCGACGGCACGCTCGAAGAGGTCGACCTCGGCGCCATTGAGCCAGGCGACCTGCTGCTGATCCGGCAGGGCGATGTGGCGCCCGTTGACGGCACGGTCGCCAGCGACCGGGCGATGCTCGATCAATCGGCACTGACCGGCGAATCCATGCCGGTGCGGCTTGCGCGCGGCAACGAGGTGATGAGCGGATCCACCAATGCCGGCGAAGCCTTTGACCTGATGGCCACCCACCCGGCCAGCGACAGCACCTATGCGGGGATCGTGCGGCTGGTGGAGGCCGCGCAGAAATCCAAGGCGCCGATGGCGCGGCTTGCCGACCGCTATTCTCTGGTGTTTCTGGCCGTCACCGTGGCGCTGGCCTTCGCGGCCTGGTGGTTTACCGGAGACCCGGTCCGCGCCGTCGCTGTCCTGGTCGTGGCGACTCCCTGCCCGCTCATTCTCGCGGTTCCCGTGGCGCTGGTGGCGGGGCTGTCGCGGGCGGCGCATTTCGGGGTTCTGATCAAGGGCGCCAAGCCGCTTGAGGCCATGGCGCAGATCAGCTCCCTGATCCTCGACAAGACCGGCACGCTGACCGACGGACGGCCGCAGATTGTCGCAATCCAATCCTACGGGGCGCACAGCGAGGACGAAATCCTGTATTTTGCCGCGGCGCTGGATCAGGCGTCAAAACACCCGATTGCGCAGGCGCTTGTTGCCGCGGCAGAGGCGCGCGGCATGCAGCTTCCAGTCCCGCAGAATCTCGATGAAACCGCGGGCGAAGGCGTCAGCGGCACGATTGACGGCCGTGCGGTGATTGTCGGCGGCACCGGTTTTGTCTCCGCCGGGGCCGGCGCGTCCGGCGCCTCCGGGGCCCCGGCCGAACCGGGCGCCGTCATCGTGGCGCTGGCCGTCGACGGCCAGCCGGCGGGGCGCGTGGTAATGGCGGATGCACTGCGGTCGGGAATGGCAGGGCTTCTGACCAGTCTCCGCCGCGAAGGCATCGACCGCATCCTGCTGGCGACCGGAGACCGCCGCGCCGTGGCCGAAGCCGTGACCGAGGGTCTCGGGCTTGATGCAGTGCGGGCCGATCTTACCCCAGACCAGAAGGTCCTGCTGGTTCTCACGGAACGCAAGAACGGGCCGGTGATGATGGTCGGTGACGGCGTCAATGATGCCCCTGCCCTTGCCGCAGCCGATATCGGCGTGGCCATGGGCGCGCGCGGCGCCGCGGCGTCCGCCGAGGCCGCAGACGTGGTGTTGCTGGTCGATCAGCTCGACCGATTGCTGCCCGGCTTCAAGGTGGCGCGCGGATCGCGGCGGATCGCGCTGCAAAGCGTCATTGCCGGGATAGGCCTGTCGATCGCCGGAATGATCGCGGCCGCACTCGGTTACATCACCCCAGTGCAGGGCGCCATCCTGCAGGAGGTGATCGACGTCGCCGTGATACTCAACGCGCTGCGGGCGCTGCGGATCAAGGCCTGATACCGGACCGGAGGGCATGGGCGGTCGCCCGCCGGGCCGCTGCCGCGCCATCCCCCTTGCATCCGGACTGCTCAATTGCCATTGTCGCCGTGGAGCGGGAGTAACTTCATCACATGACACGGAAATTCAGTTTCATCGCCTCATCCGCGCCGGATGCCCAGGCGGCCGCCAAACATCTTGCGGCTCTCTACGGCAATGTCCGGGAGGAGGACTCCGACGTGATCGTGGCGCTCGGCGGCGACGGCTTCATGCTGCAGACCCTGCACAACCAGATGAACAGCGGCCGCATGGTCTACGGGATGAACCGCGGCTCTGTCGGTTTCCTGATGAATGTCTATACCGACAAGGACCTGGTCGGCCGCGTCGATGCGGCGGTGGAAAACATCATTCGCCCGCTCGAAATGATTGCCACGGACGCCAATGGCAAGACCCACCGGGCGCTGGCGATCAACGAGGTCTCGCTGCTGCGACAAAGCTACCAGGCCGCTAAATTGCAGCTCTCCGTCGATGGCCAGGTGCGGCTCGAGGAACTGATCTGCGACGGCGTCATGGTGGCAACGCCTGCCGGATCGACCGCCTACAACCTGTCGGCGCACGGCCCGATCCTGCCGCTCGACGCGCAGTTGCTGGCGCTCACGCCGGTCAGCGCCTTCAGGCCGCGGCGCTGGCGCGGCGCCCTGCTGCCGAGCAAGGTCACCGTCACCATCGATGTGCTGGAAGCAGAAAAGCGACCGGTCAATGCCGTGGCCGACCACAATGAGGTCAAGTCGGTGACCCAGGTCCGCGTGGCCGAATCCCTCGATGACACCACCCGCATCCTCACCGATTCAAGCCATTCATGGAATGAACGCATTCTGGCCGAACAATTCCTCCCCTGATGATAGAACCTGGAGAATTGCACCGATGACCTACCCTGCCCCGAAAATGCTGTTCCTACTGGCCGGTCTGATTCCGGCGATGGTCTCCACCGGCTTTGCACAGGATGTATCCGCATTGGCGGAAACGGTTCCCGACCGTGTCCTGTTCGTCACCAGCGGCGGGTTCTGGCAGGATCAGGAGGAACCAGAAGCGGCCGATGCTGCGCCCGAAACCGGCGAGGCCCCGTCCGAAGCGGCTGATGCGGAGCAAGCCGCGCCGCCTGCGCGAGGATATTACCGCCTGATCGCCATTCGCGGCGAAGACAACCGGTCACTGGTCTATCTGCAGCAGATCGCGCTTACGCCGGAGGGGCCGGAAGCCAGCCTGACCATCGGCCTCGACGAGCTCAACACGCTTGGCGGCTATGTCACCGATATCAGGCCGGAGGATCTCGACCGGGGCGGCCAGTCAGCCGGGCTTTGCAGCCTATGTCTATCTCAAGACCGATCCCAAGGTGGTCGAGCCCGACACGTGGGTCGTCTATGTCGACGACCTGGGCGATATCCGGGTGGAGCAATCAAGCAACTAGACCGGGCCCAAACCAAAATCGCGCGAAGCGGTTTTCGCGCGATTGGTTCTGGCATGATCAGGGTGTCGTTGCTGTAATGACTATTGCAGGTCCTCGACATCGCTGGCGCCGCCGTAAACGCGCTGGGCCAGTGCGGCTTCCATGAACTGATCGAGATCGCCGTCGAGCACGCCTTGCGGATTGGTGCTCTCGGTTCCTGTGCGCAGGTCCTTGACCAGTTGGTAGGGCTGCAGGACATAGGAGCGGATCTGGTGACCCCAGCCGATATCGGTCTTCGAAGCTGCTTCCTCATTGGCCGCATCTTCGCGCTTTTTCAGTTCCGCCTCGTAGATCCGGGCCCTGAGCATGTCCCAGGCCTGGGCCCGGTTCTTGTGCTGCGAGCGTTCCTGTTGGCACTGGACCACGATCCCGGTGGGAACATGGGTGATGCGGACCGCGGAATCGGTGGTGTTGACGTGCTGACCGCCGGCGCCGGAAGCGCGGTAGGTGTCGATGCGGCAATCGCTTTCATTGATGTCCACATCAATCGTGTCGTCGATCACCGGATAGGTCCAGATGCTGGAGAACGAGGTGTGGCGGCGGGCCTGGCTGTCATAGGGCGAAATCCGCACCAGGCGGTGAACGCCGGATTCGGTCTTGAGCCAGCCATAGGCATTGTTGCCCTTGACCAGAAGCGTCGCCGACTTGATGCCGGCTTCCTCGCCATCATGGATTTCCAGCAATTCGACCTTCATGCCATGCTGTTCGGCCCAGCGGGTGTACATGCGCAACAGCATGTTGGCCCAGTCCTGGCTCTCGGTGCCGCCGGCGCCCGAATGCACTTCCAGATAGGTGTCATTGCCATCGGCCTCGCCCGACAGCAGCGATTCGATCTGTTGCCGTGTGACCTCGGTGCGGAGCACCTTGAGCGCGGCTTCGGCCTCGCTGATAATGCCGCTGTCGCCCTCTTCCTCGCCCATCTCGATCAGTTCGAGATTGTCGGAAAGCTGGGTTTCCAGGCGGTTGAGACCGTTGATCGCATCATCGAGATGCTGACGCTCGCGCATCAGTTTCTGGGCTTCCTGGGCATCATCCCATATCGAGGGATCTTCAGCCTTGGCGTTCAGCCATTGCAGGCGTTTCTGGGCAGGTTCCCAGTCAAAGATGCCTCCTCAGCAGGCTTATGGCCTGCTTGATTTCGTCGACAACGACCTGGGTTTCTGCGCGCATGAGGGTCCGGTTCCAGCTGGTTTTGGGGCAAAGTCTCTTGCCAAAGCGGGCGGACCATAAGGTCCTGCCCGGTTGATGTAAAGCCGTCAGAGGCGGTGATTTTCAAACGGTTTCTAGTACAGACCGCCAGCGCCGTTGACGACGGCCTGGTTGGCCTGGGGCGAGATCGTGGTGATGGCTTCGCCGGTCGCATAGTCCTCGAGCCCGATGACCGAATAGACGTCGGACGGACCGGTGCCGGGCTTGAAGGCTTCCATGATCACGTCGCCCTCGCCCGGAAACGCCTGCATCCCGGTCTTGCGGTTGATGGCAATCAACTTCATGCCCTGCGGCACGCGGAAATCCACCGGCCTTGTACCTTCAAGCGCGCCGAGCATGAACTCGTTGAACACGGGGGCTGCCAGCGCACCGCCGGTGGAGCCGCGGCCCATCGGCGTCGGGTTGTCGAAACCGATGAACACGCCTGCCACCAGATCGGCGGTGTAGCCCATGAACCAGGCGTCCTTTTCCTCATTGGTGGTGCCGGTCTTGCCCGCCGTCGGACGATCGAGATTGACCTTGCTGGCGGCCGTTCCGCGGGTGACCACACCTTCCATCATCGAGGTGATCTGGTAGGCGGTCATCGGGTCGAGAACCTGTTCACGCGTGTCAACGACCTCGGGTTCGGGCTGCGACAGCCAGGCCGTGGCCACGCAGGCGTCACAGCTGCGCTCCTCGTGCTTGAAGATGGTCTTGCCGTAGCGGTCCTGGATGCGGTCGATCAGCGACGGCTTGATCTGCTTGCCGCCATTGGCGAGCACCGAATAGGCCGAAACCATCCGCATCACCGTGGTTTCGCCCGAGCCCAGCGACATGGCAAGCACCGGCAGCATGTCGTCATAGACACCAAATCGCTCGGCATATTCGGCCACCAGGTTCATGCCCATGTCGCGGGCGAGCCGGACGGTCATCAGGTTGCGCGAGCGCTCGATGCCGAGCCGCAGCGTCGACGGGCCGGCCGAGCCGCCGCCATAGTTTTTCGGCTTCCAGATTTCGCCGCCCGAGACGATCTCGATCGGCGCATCCATCACCACGGACGCCGGCGTGTAGCCATTGTCGAGCGCCGCAGCGTAGACGAAGGGCTTGAAGGCCGATCCGGGCTGGCGTTCGGCCTGGGTGGCGCGGTTGAATTCGGACTGTGCATAGGAGAAGCCGCCGACCATGGCGAGCACGCGGCCGGTATGCGGATCCATCGCCACCAGGGCGCCCTGAACCTTTGGCGGCTGGCGCAGGCGCAGGCGCTGGGCGCCTTCCTTCTCGAAAGCCTCGACATAGACCACGTCGCCCGGATTGAGCACTTCCGACGGTTTCTTGACGTTCTTCGCCTTTTCGCCGGGAAGATTGACACGGAACGCCCACTTCATGTCTTCGGCCAGGATCGAGGCGGTCAGACGTTCGGAGCCGACGCTGCCGGAGACTTCCCGCCCCGGCCGCATGCCGACCTCGACCGCCTCGTCCGATGCCGACAAAACAACGGCGAGCTGCCACTCGGGCACATCGCGCAAGGGGTCGATCTCGTCAAGAAGCGCGCCCCAGTCACCCGAGACGTCGATATTCTTGACCGGTCCGCGGAAGCCGCGGCGCTCGTCATAGCTGGTCAGGCCCTTCTGCAACGCCTTGCGCGCCAGGGCCTGCAGCTTCGGATCCAGCGTCGTGCGGACGGAAAGTCCGCCCTCGTAGAGCGCATCATTGCCATAGCGGTCGATCAGCTCGCGGCGAACCTCCTCGGCAAAATATTCAGACGCAAACAGATAGGACCCGGTTTTGCGCGGCGTGACGCCAAGCGGCTGCTGCTTTGCATCGGCACCGTCAGCGGCGCTGACATATCCATTCTCGACCATGCGGTCGACCACCCAGTTGCGCCGCTCGATGGCGCGCTCGGTCTGGCGGAACGGATGGTAGTTCGACGGCGCCTTGGGAAGAGCCGCCAGATAGGCGGTCTCGGCGATTGTCATCTCATTGACCGACTTGTTGAAATACGTCAGCGCGGCGCCGGCGATGCCATAGGCGTTCTGGCCGAAGAAGATCTCGTTGAGATAGAGTTCGAGAATGCGGTCCTTGGAATAGGCCTGCTCGATGCGGAACGACAGGATTGCTTCCTTGACCTTGCGGTCGATTGTCTGGTCGGCCGACAACAGGAAGTTCTTGGCGACCTGCTGGGTGATGGTCGAGGCGCCGACCGGGCGGCGGCCGGAGCCGAGATTCTGAACATTGGTCACGATGGCGCGGGCCAGGCCGATGGGATCGACGCCGGGATGCGAATAGAAATTCTTGTCCTCGGCCGACAGGAACGCGGCCTTGACCCGGTCCGGAATGGCCTGGATCGGCAGGAACAGACGGCGTTCACGGGCATATTCGGCCATCAGATCACCCGACGCCGCATGCACGCGCGTCGTCACCGGCGGTTCGTAGCTGTTGAGGACTTCATAGTCCGGCAGATCCTTGGAGACATCTCCAATGTACCAGGCAACGCCGGCCGCAACGATCAGAAACAGCACGGCTCCAATCCCGAAGAGATATCCAATCAGTCGTATCATCAGTCCGTTACCGTTTGTTTTTTGTTGAGCTGAAGGCGCGCGCCAAAATCTTGGCCAACCAGTCCATGCGCCCGGTTAGCCCGGACAATGTGAGTAAAATAGGGCCTAGTCCCGGATTTGATCCGGCACAACCCCTCGATCCACAAGCAGGTGTCCGACTGTCACACTGCCGCAACACATCGGGGCCGGCAAAGGGGGCGCCGGCCGTCATTGCCGGTTCGCCAGGATTGCCTTGCGGTAGTTTTCAACAGACTGCGCCAGCAGCCGCGCGGTGTTGCGGCGCCACTCCTCGTCGGTCAGCAATTTCTCGTCTTCCTTGTTGGAGAGATAGCCCAGCTCGACAAGCACCGACGGCACGTCGGGCGCCTGAAGAACACGGAAACCGGCGTGGCGCAGCGGATTGTTGATCAGCTTGACCTGGCCTTCGAAGGAACTGACCACCTGCCGGGCGAGACCAGTGGAGAAGACGCGGGTTTCGGTTCGCGCCAGATCGACCAGAATCGCCGCAATCGCCTCGGAGGCATTGTCGAGATTGGCGCCGACGATCACATCTTCGCGGTTTTCCCGGTCGGCCAGTGATTGCGCCAGCGCATCGGACGCCTTGTCGGACAAGGTATAGACCGTCGCACCGCGCAAGGAGCGGATGGAAATCGAATCGGCATGCAGCGAAATCAGCAAGTCGGCCTCTTCCGCACGCGCCTTGCGCACCCGCGCCGACAGCGACAGGAAGGTGTCGTCGGTGCGCGTCATCGCCACACGGACGCCGTCGATATCCTCCAGCGCCTCCCTGAAGGCCTCGGCAAAGGCCAGCGTGATATTTTTCTCGGACGAGCCTGCGGGGCCTTCGGCGCCGCCATCGATGCCGCCATGCCCGGCATCAATGACGATCTTGAGGTCGCCATCCCCGGTATCGGCAGGCTGATCGGGGCCCGATTCCTCGCCGGCATCAGCCCAGAGCGAGCTTTCGACCTCGGCGGAAAACACGGCCTCGTCGACGGCAACGATGTCAAACACCATGCGGTGGATGACGCCGGACGCCTCCTGGGTTGCTTCCACGAGATACATCCGCGCCGGTGAGGCAAATTCGAAGACCATCCGCGCCCGGTCCTCGCCTGACACGCCGTAGCGGACCGCAGACACCAGCCCGCGCTTTTTCAGCGCGTCGCCGGGAAAGGCCAGGACGGTTTCGGGCAGGTCGAGAACGGCGCGGTAGGGCTCCTGCAGGTAATGTATGCGGAATTCCGGCTGCCGCTCGAAATCGAGAACCAGACGGACCCGGTTTTCATCGCCGGCCATACGCGCGGCAATAGCGATATGGCGGCCGGCGTCGTCAGCATCTGGAGCGGCCTGCCCCGGCGCGGCGCCTGAGATGATCGCGGCCAGCGCACAGACGGCAGTCAGCGCGCAGCGCGCGCCATGCACCCGCCTTGCCCTGGCTTCACCTGACCATGTCCTTGCCAAAAACTGCATTCGGCTGCCAATCTCTAAAATGCGCAGGGCGGCCCAACCCGGACCGTGCCTCATTCAGGCGCCTCGAAAGCTCGCGCCATAAGCTGATTCGGATTTTGATGCCCTGTGACAGCTTCGCCCAATCCGGTTAACCATTCGTTTACCAAGTTGATCCGGGCCGAAGCTTGCCCGGCGACGCTTTTGACCAGCCTTGCAAGTTGGGCAAATGTAACGGAGGTGTTTTCAGCTTGCCAGATGGCTGTTCTCCCCATAGAAGCTTGGTTAGGAAAGTGTATTGACGGGATAGAACTGTCACCCTTCCGGCCGCCGCCCGAATCGGGCCTACGGCGCCAGGAGTGCGGATCGTCCGTCGTCTATGAAGCACCTTTCCCCGGAGCGGACGGCTCACAGTTTCCATCTCGGGAACCCAATCTGTTTGTTCCTGCAAGGCAATATGGCTGAAAATACGGCAAGGCGTCTCAGCCTTCGCCCGGACCAAGGCCAGGACATTGATTAAACCGGCGGGCGAGGATTCCTGCCACAACCTCCGCGGCGCATTTGCCGCACGCCCCATACGGGGCTTTCATCGGTCCGCAAGGACTATACGCAAATGAATTCCGGCCGGCTCTCATGGTGCAAATGCGGATCTCCCAAAGTGTGAACAGGCCCCGGGCGTCATACGCCCCGGTGACGTCCCTGTTGAGCACCGCTCCATGCCCACCCCCGGAATATCTTTCATCCGGCGCACTTCCAACCGACCTGCTCCTGCCCCGCCCTTCGGGGCGGCGGAGCACACCGTCGAAGGCGCGCCGAGGAGCTCATACTAAATGTCAGAAAAAATGCTTATCGACGCCTCCCATCCCGAGGAGACACGCGTCGTTGTCGTTCGCGGAAACCGCATAGAAGAATTCGACTTCGAATCAGAACACAAGAAACAGATTCGCGGAAATATCTATCTGGCAAAGGTCACACGCGTGGAGCCGTCGCTCCAGGCCGCCTTTGTCGACTATGGCGGCAATCGCCATGGCTTCCTGGCTTTCTCCGAAATCCACCCGGACTACTACCAGATCCCGCTGGCCGATCGCCAGGCGCTGCTTCAGGCAGACGCCGAGGACGCCGCCAATGATCCGGATTTCGAAAGCGCCGACGAGGCCGACAACGGTTCAAGCAAACCCAAGTCCAGATCCAAGCAGAAGGCTAAGCCTGCCGAGGCAGAGGCCGGTGACGGCGATGACGCCAAGGCAAGCAAGTCGCGCCCGCGCCGCAGCCGCCGCGGCAAGAAGACCACCGACGACGTCAAGGCCGATGACGCAGAGAGCAGCGAGAGCGCTGCCGAAGCTGTTGAAGAAACAGTCGGTGAACACGCATCTGCCGACGCCGGTTCCGACACTGCAGAGGCCGTGACCGAAGACGCGCCTGTCGCAAGCGAGGGTGAAACCGCGGAAGCCGGCGACGACGCCGCCGACGGCGACAGCGATGACAAGCCGACCCAGATGTCGGCCGATGTCGAAGCCGATGAAATCTCCGAGCCTGCCCCGCGCCGCAAGCGCAGAAGCAGCAGCAATGGTAACGGCGACAACGGCAATGACGATAGCGACGAGGATTCGGTCGAATCCGTCGGCTCCGAAGATGCCATGGAAGAAGTTCCGACCCGCTCGCAGCGCAAGCCGCGCAAGCAGTACCGGATCCAGGAAGTCATCAAGCGCCGCCAGATCCTGCTGGTTCAGGTGGTCAAGGAAGAACGCGGCAACAAGGGTGCTGCGCTGACGACCTACCTTTCGCTTGCCGGACGCTATTCCGTGCTGATGCCGAACACCGCCCGTGGCGGCGGCATCTCGCGCAAGATCACCAATCTGCCCGACCGCAAGCGTCTAAAAGAGATCGCCCGCGAACTGGAAGTGCCCAAGGGCATGGGCGTCATCCTGCGCACCGCCGGTGCCAACCGCACCAAGGTCGAGGTCAAGCGCGACTTCGAATATCTGATGCGTCTGTGGGAAAACGTCCGCAACCTGACGCTGAAGTCGACAGCGCCAAGCCTCGTCTATGAGGAAGGCAGCCTGATCAAGCGCTCGATCCGTGACCTTTACAACAAGGATATCTCGGAAATCGTCGTCTCGGGCGAGGAAGGCTATCGCGAAGCCAAGGACTTCATGAAGATGCTGATGCCGAGCCACGCCAAGGTGGTTCAGCCTTACCGCGATCTGCACCCGATCTTCGCGCGCTCGGGCATCGAAGCCCAGCTCGACCGGATGCTGCAGCCGCAGGTGACGTTGAAATCCGGCGGCTACATCATCATCAACCAGACCGAGGCGCTTGTCGCCATCGACGTCAATTCCGGCCGTTCGACCCGCGAGCATTCGATCGAAGACACCGCGCTGCAGACCAATCTGGAAGCAGCCGAGGAAGTTGCCCGCCAGCTGCGCCTGCGTGACCTCGCCGGTCTGATCGTGATCGACTTCATCGACATGGAAGAAAACCGCAACAACCGCGCGGTTGAAAAGCGGATGAAGGATTGCCTGAAGAACGACCGCGCCCGCATCCAGGTCGGTCGCATCTCGCATTTCGGCCTTCTGGAAATGTCGCGTCAGCGGATCCGGGCCTCGGTGCTGGAAAGCACCATGCAGATCTGCCCGACTTGCGGCGGCAACGGCCATATCCGGTCGCAGTCTTCCGTGGCGCTGCATGTGCTGCGCGGCGTCGAGGAGCATCTGCTCAAGAACACCACGCACGACATCATCGTCCGCACCACCGCCGACACCGCGCTCTACATGCTCAATCACAAGCGTGACACGGTCGTCGATCTGGAAAAGCGCTTCGGTGTCTCGATCAGTTTCTCGGCCGACGAGAGCGTTGGCGCCAACCACTTCGCCATCGATCGCGGCGCGGCAGTGGAAAGCCCGGTCAATATCGACCACATCACCGTCAACACCCCGGCCTATCCGGAAGATGACGACGATCCGGAAATCGTCGAGGAAACCGTTGAAGACAGCGCCGATGGCGAGGAAACATCTCCTGCGGTCCAGAGCGAGAGCAATGGGGATCGCGAGGATGGCCAGGGCAAGAAGCGCCGCAGGCGCCGCAGACGCGGCGGACGCAAGTCCGATGGCGACAACGCCAATGGCGACGAGCAGAGTGCATCCTCGGATGACAGCGCCGGCACCAGCGGCGACGACAACGAGGACGCCGCTTCCGGCGAGGATAGCCCGGCCGCAGACGGCGACAGCGACGACCAGCACCGCGGCAAGCGCCGCCGGCGCGGCAAGCGCGGCGGACGCCGCAACCGCGAAGAGGATGCGGCAGCCGAATCGTCAGAATCCGGTGACGACGCTGCCCAGCCTGCCGCCGCAGAAGCTGCAACCGATGCGCCCCAGGCAGATGTGACGGCTGAAACGGCCGAGACAACCGAAACCGCTGCCGCTCCGGCAGAGGTGGCACCTGCTGCGGAAGCCCCGGAAGCCGAGCCCGAGGCTGCAAAGCCTGCCAAGCCGGCCCGCCGTCCTCGCCGCACCAAGGCTCAGATCGCTGCTGACAAGGCTGCGGAGGCCGAAGCTGCTTCGGCACCTGCCGAACCGGCCGCAAGCCCTGAAGAGCCAGCCGAAGCGGTTAAAGCCGTCGCCGAAGAGGCTGCGGCCCCCGAGGAAGCAAAGACTGCGGAGAAGGCCGAAGTGGCGGATGCCAAGGTCGACATCGCGGCTGCCGCCACGGCGCCGGTGGTGACATCTTCGTCGGAGCCAGAGGAAGCCAAGAAGCCCAAAAAGGGCGGATGGTGGCAGAAGCGCGGCTTCTTCTGATCGCCTCTGAACCACGCTGAAACAGAAAAACCGGCGGGTGACCGCCGGTTTTTTTATGTCCCGAATTCTGATTAAGCGGGCTTTCGGATGTTGCAGCAAAAGGCTGCAAGCACCTGATTATATTGATGGCCGCCCGGGCGCGACGTGTCTTAACGCTTGCCGAGCCAATGCTCGATCCGGTCAAGCGCCGTGGTCATGTCGGCGTGGCTGCCGGCATAGGAAAACCGCATGAACCGGGCGCCGTCGACGGGATCGAAATCCCTGCCCGGCGTGGCCGCGACGTGAATGTCTGCCAGCATCTGGCGGGCGAAGGCCATGGAATCATTGCTGTGCCCCGACACGTCCACCCAGGCATAAAAGGCGCCGTCCATCGGGGCTGCGAACGGCAAGGCGAGCTCCGGCAGGCGCCGGGCCAGCAAGGCGCGGTTGGTCTGGTATCCGGCGCGCACCGCGTCCATCTCGGCGATGCCATCGAGGGCCGCCTCGGCGGCGATCTGGGACAGTTCCGGCGGGCTGATATAGAGGCTCTGGGCCAGGCATTCGACCGGCCGCACCAGATCTTCGGGCAGCACCATCCAGCCGATGCGCCAGCCGGTCATGCAGAAATATTTCGAGAAGGAGTTGATCACCACGGCGTTGTCGGAGACCGACAGGGCGGTTGTCTCCTCGCCGCTCCAGGTCAGGCCGTGATAGATCTCGTCGGAAATGAAGGCGACGCCGCTTTCGGCGCACCAGGCATCGAGATCGGCGATGGCCTGTCTGGAATGAACCGCACCGGTGGGATTGGCGGGGCTGGCAATCAGCACACCGGCGACGCGGGCGCCGGCTTCGCGTTCGGCCGCCTCGATGGCAGCCGGCGTCAGCGCGTGACCGGTGTCCGCCCCCACCGCGATTTCCACGACCCTGAGCCCCAGCGCCGACAGGATGTTGCGGTAGGCCGGGTAACCGGGACGGGTGATGACCACCAGATCGCCGGGATTGAAGAGCTGCAGGAATGCCAGGTTGAACGCCGCCGACGATCCGGTCGTCACCGCGATGCGGCGCGGATCGAGATCAATGCCGTATTGGCGCCGGTAGCGCGTGGCGATCGCCTGGCGCAGGCTCTTGAGACCGAGCGCGTCGGTATATCCCAGTTTTCCGGCCTCGAGTGCGCGCGCGGCCGCTGCCCTCGCCACGCCTGGCGCGGGATGGGCCGGCTGTCCCACCGCCATCGAGATGACGTTCTTGCCCTCGCTCTTGAGCCGCGTTGCCTCGGCCAGTACATCCATGGCGTGGAACGGCTCCACTGACGGCTTGCGCTGAATTGTCAAAACCAAACTCCAAAAATCAGACCATGCGGCCGCGCCAGATAGCGGGCCACGGCTTCAAATCCGTTCAAAACCGGATATCATAACTGATACGGCAGGCATCAGCGGCGGTTGGCCGCACAAATGCCCGATTGTCGTGGCCTTCACAAGCATTCCAGTGTCTTGTCCGGCCTGGACAATTGCTTTTCCTGCCCCAGCCTCTACCTTTCAGCGAGATGACGAGGACAACAGCATCCATGGCGAACCCAAATCTGGCACAGACAGCGGCGGTGGTCCGTCGCACACTCGGCACCCTGACAGCGGCGACGCTGTGTTGCGCGCTGGTCATGACCACCAGTGCCCGCGCAGGCGTCGCAGTCGTTCGCGACGCGGAAATCGAGACCCTGCTGAAGGACTATGCCACGCCGGTGCTCAAGGCGGCCGGGTTCAAGGCCAACCGGGTGCAGATCGTTCTGGTCAATGATCCGAGTTTCAATGCCTTTGTCGATGGCCAGCGCATCTTCATCAACACAGGCGCACTCACCGCCGCAACCGTGCCCAACGAGATCATCGGCGTCATCGCACATGAGGCCGGGCACCTGGAAGGCGGGCATCAGCAAAGGCTGCGCGAGCAGATCGCCACCGCCCGCACCATGACGATCGTCGGCAGCCTGCTCGGCGCCGGCGCGATTGCCGCGGGCAGCATTGCCGGCAGTTCCGGCGGTTCCCAGGCCGGCGGCGCGATCATCACCGCCGCGCCGAGCATGGCGCAGCGCAACCTGCTGAGCTACCGCCGCTCGGAGGAAATGAATGCCGACCAGGCGGCCGCGCGCTATCTCAATGCCACCAAGCAGTCCATTCGCGGCATGCTGACGACTTTCGAACGCTTTTCCCAGAGCCTGTCTCTGTCGGGCGTGCAGGTGGACCAGTACCAGGTCAGCCACCCGCTGCCGCGCGAACGCATCGCGCTGCTGGAGGAACTGGCCCGCAAGAGCAAGTATTTCGACGCGCAGGACCCCAAACAGCTCAATGACCGGCACCAGATGATGCGGGCCAAGATCGCCGCCTATTCCGGCGGAGCCGCGGCCGTGGCGCGGTTGTTTTCCAAGGACCGCGGATCGCTGGCTGCGCGCTATGGCGATGCGATTGCCACCGACCTGTCGGGCAATTCGGCCGCATCGCTTCAGAAGCTTGATGCGCTGATCAAGGAACAGCCGAAAAACCCCTATTTTCACGAATTCCGCGGCGAAGTGCTGATCAAGCTGCGCAAGAGCGACGCGGCAATCGACGCCTTTGCCAAGGCCGCCAAATATGATTCCGCCCGCTCTCCGCTGATCCGGGCAAGGCTGGGCTTTGCGCTTGTGGCCTCGGGGAAACCCGCCAATATGGGCCGCGCCATTGATGAATTGCGGGCGTCGCTGCAGAGCGAACCGGAAAACTTCAACGCCTACCGGCATCTCTCCCAGGCCTATGGCCTGTCGGGCGACATCGGCAATGCCGAACTGATCATGGCCGAGGGCAATTTCAGAGCAGGCAATCCGCGCGAAGCCAAGGTGTTTGCCGCCCGGGCCCTGCAAAAGCTGCCCAAGGGCTCGCCTGGCGCGCGCCGGGCCAACGACATCTTAACCATCGGAAAATAGAACACCCTGCAGAGCTGCACCCGCCCCGCAAGGACTGGCACGAGGATCCATCGATATGACATTCCACCCCCGCAAAGGCCTGATGGCCGCCCTTCTTATCGGCATGTCGACCGCCCTGCCGCTTCCTGCCGCAGCCCTGGATGACACCCAGAAGGAGGAATTCGGCGCCTTCATCCGTGAATATCTGCTGGCCAATCCGGAAATCATCGAGGAGATGAGCCAGGCGCTGGAAATCAAGAAGGAAACCGAAGGCCGGCTGATGGCCCAGGCTGCGATCGCCAGCAACCAGGAAGCGATTTTCCGCGCACCGGAAGACATCGTGCTGGGCAATCCCGATGGCGATGTCACCGTGGTCGAGTTCTATGATTACAATTGCGGATTCTGCAAGCGGGCCATGAACGACATGGTGGGCCTTCTCGAAAAGGACCCGAATGTCCGTTTCGTGCTCAAGGAATTCCCGATCCTCGGACCTGATTCGCTCGCTGCGCACCGGGTGGCGATGTCGTTTCGGGCACTGGCGCCCGAGCATTACCAGGACTTCCACATCAAGCTGCTGAGCGGCGACGTCCGCGCCACCGAAGCCCATGCGATCGAGGTCGCCACCGGCTTTGGCGTCGACGCCGCGGCGTTGAAGGCCGGAATGGACGATCCGGCAATCGATGAATCGATCCGGCAGACCTATGAACTGGCCAATGCACTGGGCATTTCCGGCACCCCGTCCTTCGTCATTGGAGACGAAGCCGTGTTCGGCGCTGTTGGCGAGGAAACCCTGCTTTCCAAGATCACCAATATGCGCCAGTGCGAAAGCACGGTTTGCTGACCGCCCTGCGGGCGTCAGATGGCCGCAAACCGGGCCAATCGGCTGTGGACAATCGGTGCGGGCGGGCGAAAGCCTTCCACGCCGCCTGGCAAGCAGTGTATGACTGAAGGTCACCCCTCCCCGATCGCGGGGCGCGGACCTATTCACATCCCGGTATTCCCCGCAGACTTGTCAGGTGGCAGTGCGGGGCTGTAAAGGGACGGACAACCGATGGGGCGGCACGAATGGTCGCCCGCACCAACAATAACAGAGGCAGTAGTCCGATGGCATCACGAAAACCGTCGATTGATCAGGATCTGATCCGGGATCTCGCAAACATCCTCAATGAAACCGACCTCACCGAGATCGAGATCGAACAGGATGACCTGCGGGTCAGGGTCAGCCGTGCCGGCACGCCTCAGATGATCCATGCGCCGGTGGCGCAGCAGCAGGCGCCTGCGCCTGTCGCGCAACAGGCCCCCGCCGCCCCGTCTGCGGAAACCGTTGCCGCAGCCGCCACCAAGACCGCCAACACGATCACCGCACCGATGGTCGGCACCGTCTACATGTCGCCGGCGCCGGGCTCCAAGCCCTTCGTCGAAGTCGGCCAGACCGTGAAGGAAGGCCAGACCATCCTGATCATCGAAGCCATGAAGACGATGAACCAGATTCCGTCGCCGCGCTCCGGCAAGGTCGTCAACATCATGGTTGCTGACGGTGACCCGGTGGAATTCGCCGAACCGATGATTGAGATCGAGTAAGTGAGCGAGGCTATGTTCTCCAAGGTCCTCATTGCAAATCGTGGCGAGATCGCACTCCGGGTGTTGCGGGCATGCAAGGAACTGGGCATCCAGACCGTCGCGGTGCACTCCACCGCCGACCAGGATGCCATGCATGTGCGGCTGGCGGACGAGAGCGTCTGCATCGGCCCTCCGCCGTCGCGCGACAGCTATCTCAACATTCACCAGATTGTCGCCGCCTGTGAGATCACTGGCGCGGATGCCGTGCATCCGGGCTATGGCTTTCTCTCCGAGAACGCCAAGTTCGCCGACATTCTCGATGCTCACGGCATCACCTTCATCGGACCCACCGCTGACCATATCCGGCTGATGGGCGACAAGATCACCGCCAAGAAAACCGCGGTGTCGCTGGGCATTCCTTGCGTTCCGGGATCCGACGGCGAAGTCTTCGACGTGCCGCAGGCGATCAAGGTGGCCGAGGAAACCGGTTACCCGGTGCTGATCAAGGCGACAGCCGGCGGCGGCGGCAAGGGCATGAAAGTGGCCAACAATGCCGAGGAGCTGTCGGAAGCGCTGTCGACGGCGCGATCGGAAGCACTGGCCAATTTCGGCAATGACGCCGTCTATATGGAAAAATATCTGGGCCGCCCGCGTCACATCGAGATCCAGGTCATGGGCGATGGCGAAGGCAACGCGGTTCATCTGGGCGAGCGTGACTGTTCGCTGCAGCGGCGCCACCAGAAGGTCTGGGAAGAGGCCAACTCCCCGTCGCTGAATGAAAACCAGCGGATGGAAATCGGTGAAATCTGCGCGGCGGCGATGCGCAAGCTGAAATATCGCGGCGCCGGCACCATCGAATTCCTCTACGAGAATGGCGAGTTCTACTTCATCGAAATGAACACCCGCCTGCAGGTGGAACACACCATCACGGAGGCGATCACCGGCATCGACCTGGTCAACGAGCAGATCCGCATCGCCTCGGGCGGCGGACTTTCCATGACACAGGACGATATCCGCTTTCATGGCCACGCCATTGAATGCCGCATCAATGCGGAAGATCCCAACACCTTCGTCCCCTCGCCCGGCACCATCACCCACTACCACCCGCCCGGCGGGCTTGGCGTGCGCGTCGATTCCGGCGTCTATCAGGGCTACAAGATTCCGCCCTATTACGACAGCCTGATCGGCAAGCTGATCGTCCATGGCCGCACCCGGGTGGAATGCATGATGCGGCTGCGGCGTGCGCTTGACGAGTTCGTGGTCGACGGCATCAACACCACGATCCCGCTCTTTCGCGATCTTCTTGCGAACCCGGACATTGCGAATGGCGATTACGACATTCATTGGCTGGAAAAGTTCCTTGCGTCCAAAGCGGGAAAATAGGCTGTCTTTGACCCTCATCCGGGAAGACTGAGACATGCGGCGCGGCGCGCAACCACAGATCACGCCTGACCTGTTGCTGCGCGCCTATGCCTCGGGCCTGTTTCCGATGGCGGATTCGGCCGATGACCCGGAGATCTACTGGGTCGAGCCGGAACTGCGCGGCGTGGTCCCGCTCGACCAGTTTCACATTCCCAAGCGGCTGGCGCGGAAGGTGCGGCAGCAGCCCTTCGAGATCCGGCTCAACACCGCTTTTGACGCCGTTGTCGCCGCCTGTGCGGAAAGCGTCGAAACCCGGCCGTCGACCTGGATCAATGCAACGATTTCAGGGCTCTACAGCAATCTCCATCAGCTCGGCCATGCCCATTCGGTTGAAGCCTGGCACGATGGCAAACTGGTGGGCGGGCTTTACGGTGTCTCGCTGCGGCGGGCCTTTTTCGGTGAAAGCATGTTCAGCCGCGCCACCGATGCCTCCAAAATATGTCTGGTGCATCTCGTCGAGCGATTGCGGGCGCGTAAATTCGTGCTGCTCGACACCCAGTTCACCACAGACCATCTAAAGCGCTTCGGGGCAATCGATGTGCCGCGGCACGAGTATGCGGGAATGCTGGCGGAAGCGCTGGAAGGGCCCGATCTGCCCTTTACCGGGCCGCCCTGATCACGCGGGCAGCGCAGGCGGCACCAGGTGGAACCTTTGGCGGCTTCTGCGCGTTGAATTGTTGAAGGACATTTGACCTTACAGGAGTTGCCCCCGTGACATTGACACGTTTATTGCTTGCCTCCACCGCCATCAGTCTTGGCGGTCTCGGCATTTCCCATGCTGCGCCCTTGAGCCAGACCCGCATTCTCAACACCCCGAAACCGGTTCTCAGCCAGTCGCTGGTCCGGGTCCAGCTCAGCGTCGGTGACGCAGCCGCTGCCCTGACGGCTGCGCAGACCCGAAAGGCCGAGGTCGAGGCTGCCGGCGGCGATGTCGCCGCGGCGCAGGCCGAAGTCGACGCAGCGCAGGCTGAGCTTGCCGCAGCCCAGGCTGCCGCGGAATCCGCCCCACCGCCGCCGGAGCCGGAAGTCGAGGCCCCGGAAGCCGAAGCACCGGCTGCGCCTGAAGCCGCTGCACCCGAAACGCAGGCGGCGCCAGAAGCTGCTCCTGCAGAAGATGCAGCACCTGCGGAGCCCGCCGCGACCGAGGCGCCAGCACCAGAGCCTGAACCCGCACCAGCACAGGAACCGGCTGCCGAAGCTGCCCCGGCACCGGAGGCCGTCGAGGAAGCACCGGCGGTGGAAGAGCCAGCCGAGGCACCAGCCGTTGAAACTCCGTCCGAGCCCGCACCGGTGGAAGAGCCCGCCGACGCGCCAGCCGTGGAAGCCCCACCCGCGCCTGCACCGGCTGAAGAGGCCGCACCCGAGGCCCCGGCTGAAGCACCCGCAGCAGATGCAGCGCCGACCGATGCAGGGCAGCCTGCTGCCGAGACCGCACCGGTTCCGGCAACTGAACCCACCCCTGAGGCAGGCGGAACAACCCAGGACGCGGCTCCCGCTACCCAAGATGAGGCTCCCGCTACGGAAGCGGAATCTGCGCCCGAAGCAGCCGCACCTGCACCGGCTGAACCCGAGGCAGCTCCGGCTGCGAAGACCACCCCTGACGACCTAGCGACCGAGGCCGAAGCATCGCAGCCAGACGCCGCAGCCCCGGCGCCGGCCGCAGAAGAAGTGCTCAACCTCCCGGTCGAGGATGGCGCTCCCGTGCTCGACAGTGCCAAGGAAGAGCCTGCACGAGGCGACAGGCAGCGTTCGGCTGCACCGCAGTCCAGCGAGCCTGCTCCACCGGCGCCGACAAGCGACCAGGAAGCACAGGCACCGGAGGCCAGAAGCGCGCCGGCTCCGCAAGCCATGTCAGAGCGCGGCGAACGTCTCCGGGAACAGCCTGCGCGCGAGGCGCAGACCGATGTAACGATCATCAACCAGATCGACAACCGCACCATCATCGAAGTCGACAACCGCACCATCATCGAGCATGACGAGCGTGACCGGCTGCGTGCCGGTAGCGAGGAAGTCTATTACGAGCAGCTTCGCGGCGGACGGGTGCGCGAAGTCATCGTGCGGCCCAACGGCGTGCAGCTCGTCACCATCACCAACCGCTGGGGCGATGTGGTCCAGCGCAGCCGGGTGATGCCGGACGGACGCGAATATGTGCTGTTCTTTGCCAATGCCAACAGCGACGGATCCCGCGAAGCCTTTGTCGACCCGGGCCGCGAACTGCCACCCTTGCGGCTTTCGATCCCGATCGATGAATATATCCTCGATTCCACTGAAGCCGAGCCGTCAACCTATCTCGATTTCCTGATGGAGCCGCCGGTCGAGCAAGTTGAGCGCCTTTACTCGGTGGAAGAGGTGCGCCGTTCGGCCCGAGTGCGTGACAAGGTGCGCCGCATCGACCTCGATTCGCTGACCTTCGAATTCGGCAAGGCGACCATTGCCGAAGACCAGATCCAGCGGCTTTCCGATGTGGCCGATGCGATGAGCAGCATCCTCGAGACCAATCCGGCGGAGACCTTCCTGATCGAAGGCCATACCGATGCCGTCGGCAAGGATGAGGCCAACCTGCTTCTGTCCGACCGCCGGGCGGAAACCATTGCGGTGGCGCTGAGCGACGTGTTCGGAATTCCGCCGGAAAATCTGGTCACCCAGGGCTATGGCGAACGCTATCTCAAGGTCCGCACCGAGGCGCCCGAACGGCTCAACCGCCGGGTGACCATCCGCCGTATCACGCCGCTGGTCACGCCCGTCGCATCACGCTGATGCGTCGGCAGGCCGACCTGCCCTGACGACAAAACCAATACACCGCGCGTTTGAAAGAACGCGCGGCGTTTGTCTTTAAGGCAGTCGGTCGTCGGATGTCTTCAGACGGAAGTCTGATGTACGGACCTGGTCACCCCTGCAACGCTTTGAACCGATGCATGTCAGTACCGCTCAATTCCATCCGATGGAGCATGCCATGCATCAGAACTTGATGGACAGGCCGGCGGTTGCCGTGTGCTCCTGCGCATCGGAGCCCAGTTCACCCTGGTATCCGATGTTGAAACTGGTGCCCTCGGCAAGGTTCATGTCCATGGAGATCCCGACCAGCGCCGCGTCGCGAGCGATCGGCGTTCCGGCGATGTCGAATGATGTGCCGGTGGTAAACCGCATGGTCGAACCGGAATCGACGTCGCCGATGACGTGCTGCCAGCCGAGCGAGCCTTGCAGTGTGGCGCTCATGCTGCCCACCGAGAAGGCTTCCGACTCGGCACGAAGTCCCAGGGTGGTAATTCCCACGGTATTGTCGGAACCACTCACACTCAGCGCGGCGGCTCCGCCGGTTTCGGAAAAGCTGTCACTGCGCTGGTGAACAATCGCCACACCCGCAAAAGGTTCGACCCGCGCGAAGGACGTGTCGACCATATAGCCGACCTCGGCGAAGATCTGGGCGGTGGAAGCCGCATAATCGGCGTTCAAGGTGTTGCTCAGTCCGCCCACGCTCACATTCCGGGTTGTGGAGACATCATGCCAGGCATAGCCGGCACCGAGATTGAGACTGATCGCGCCGGACCGATGGCCGCCATAGACGCCCAGCTGATAGCTGTCGGCATCTCCCGATGAAGCCCGGGCAGCGGCATCGAAATTGGTGATGCCGTAACCAGCCATCACACCTGCGCGCCAGCCGTCAAAGACGTCCGCGTCAAGCCCGAGCAGGAAGCCGCCGCTGTCGTGGCGCAGCTCGGCCACGCCGCCGTTGCCATCGGTCTCGCCCCAGCTGCCATAGCCCTGTCCCCAGGCGGCTGCGCCTTCGAACACCGCGGACCCTTCACCCGCAGCGTTGAACGCGCTGCGGATACGGTTGTTGACGGCATCCCGGCCGAAGCGGCTCTGCTGAACCAGAAGCGTATTGCTGGAGGCATGCAGTTCGCCCGACAATCCGTCGAATGCCGCCCGGGCAGCCGCCCCGCTGAGCCCGACAACCGCATCATAGACGGAATTGCCGGCGCCGAGGCTGTCCACACCTGTGGCGGTGGCGCGCTGGTTTGCCGTATTGGCCATGGAGGCCAGATCGACACTGTTGCGATTGAGCGTCAGGGTAACGGCATTGGCGCCATAGCTGAGCTCGGCGTCGAGATAGGCGAAATTCTCGCTGACGGAACCGAAGGTGCCGTTCACGCCCGTGCCGGCGGTCAGGATCGTGTAGCTGGTCGAGGCATTGTAGGTCGAGCCATCATCGGTTCCGTTTTCGGCATCGACAGTGACCTTGGCGCCGCTGTTTATGGTCACAGTCCCGGTGGCCGCCAGCTTGTCGGAATTGCCATCCTTGTCGACCTCGACCGCGAGGATCGAACCGGAGACGAAGTTGACATCTCCTGCAACATTGAGCGTTCCGATGGAATTGCCCGGTGCAATGGTGGCGCCCGAGGACAGCGTGATGCTGCTCAGAGTTCCCGTACCGCCGATGGTTCCACCGCTTGCAACGGTGATTGCCCGGGTGAAGGTGCTGTTGAACGCAAGTGTTCCGCCGGTGACCGTCGTGGTCCCGGTGAAGCCCGACATGTCCCCGCCGAGCTTTGTCGTGCCGGCCTCGTTGACAAGGGTTCCGTTGCCGGTGATGTCGGTATCGAAGGCGTAACCTGTGCTCGTGTGATTGAACACGATCTTGCCGGTGCCGCTGCCGAAAGCCACGCTGCCGGCGTCGAGCGTTCCTGCTGCGGCTGCCGTGCTGCCCGAGGCCGCGCCGATGTTCAGTGTGCCTGTCGAACCGGCGCTACTGGCGATGTTCAGCGTGCCGCTGCCACTACCAAAGCTCGCTTTGCCGCCATCAGAGAGCGTCATGGTTCCCGAGCCGGAACCGCCCAAAGTGTCCGCTTGGTCCGACTCAAAGACGGAGCCTTGACCCGTGACGGTCACGGTGCCGACGCTGCCCGCCACCCACCCGATGTCCATGCCTCGGCCGGTGACCTTGCCTCCGTTAGAAATCAACAATGTACCCGTGCCAGAAAAGCCGACATTGCCGACACCGCCCGTTGAGATGACGAGTTGCGACCCCGCTCCGGTCACTGTCATCGATCCGTTGGATCCGGCGAGGCGACCAATATCCACACGGCCGGTCGTGGCCGTGCCGCCATTGGTAATGGTCAGCGTCCCCGTGCCTAAATCGCCAACGGCGAGCTCGCCGCTGTTGAGCCAATCAGATCCGGCTCCGTCAATTGTGACCGTTCCTTCCGAACCAGCCTGTTTGCCGAGAGACCCGCCCGCGCTGGTGACCTTGCCGCCGGCCGATACCGCCACCGTACCTGCGCCGGCGTCGCCAATGGTGATCGTGCCGCTGTTCGCCCATGGGCTGCCCAGCGTGCCGGGAGCTCCGGTGCCACTGCCGATGACCGTCTCGCTCGAACCGTCGATGGTATCAACTGGAGCTGGAGCTGGTATGGCCAGAGCTGGTGACGTGGTGGCCTGCACCAGAAAGAGGCTGCCAGTCAGAGCCGTTGCCATCAGAAGTCCGGCGCGGCGTTGCCGCAATGTCAGAGAAAAGCCGGAAGAATTCAGTGGAAAATCGGTCTGTGACGAGAGCATCGGGTCCTGCCTGCGTTGGGAGATCAGTTTCTGGGTCTTTGATCCTGTCCCGGAGCACCACGCAACGTCACCGAATCAATCTTGACCCTTACTAAAACACCGAGCAGTCCATGGCCATCCGGGATCTCGCAGAAACGGGACGCCTTTGGCAATAGTCAGTAAAGAAATTGAAAAAATCTGCCAGTATGAGCGCTGATTGTCCGTCAACCGGCAATATATCCACATGCGCGACCGTCAGGCACACCGCGTGATGCGGCACAATCGCAAGCAACCTGACGTGGCAAGCAGGAACGATTTCTCTGCGAGCCATGACTGACGCATCATTGAACGCAAGCGGTGGTTTGCTGTCTGCAATGAACTGGCGACCGCATCCGCGATGACTGGAAAATAGGCAGGGCGCGTCAGTTGCCGGTTGGAGCCGGGACCTCGGAGTCCTGCTTGCAGCCCTTCAGCCAGACATCATAGACCGCGTGATCGACGGCATTGAGACCTGGCGAATCGGCAAACATCCATCCGGTGAACAGGCGCCGGATCTTGCGATCGAGGGTAATCTCGTCAACCTCGACAAATGTGGTGGTCTTGGGCGCTTCGGTCTCGTCGCGGCTGTTGCAGACGCGCGGCGTCACCTGAAGCGCGCCGAACTGCACGGTCTCGTTGACATAGACATCGAAGGTGGTGATGCGTCCGGTGATCTTGTCGATGCCGGAAAACACCGCGACCGGGTTTTCGATCACGGCCGCTGCGGCCGGAGCCGCAGCATTCAGGCCGATGACGGCAAGCAGCACGCCGGCGGCCTTGGCAAGGATATTGGCTTGGTACGTCATTACTACCACTTGTCACAAGGCCCCGACCGGGGCCGTTCCCGGCATGTCTCAGGTCTCAACACTAACCCGCTGCCGTCAATGAAGCGTTACCCATCAATTGTGGCAAGGACGCGCCGAAGACGTGGCAACCTGTCAGGATTTCGGGGTCCAGGCGTCATAATCGCCGGTCACATGCGGACGCGCGCCCTGATTGAGGATCGACCCCTTGGGCCGGTAGGCGCCGCCGGTGCCGGTCAGGTTGAGCTGATGCGCCTGTTCCCATGTTTTAGCCGCATAGGTTTCAGACGCAGGCGACACATCGGTGCGGTGATGCATCCAGCCATGCCAGCCGGGAGGAATAGCCGAAGCTTCGGACGGACCGTTGTAGATCACCCAGCGACGCGTGCGGCCTTCGGAATCCGATCCGCCTTCATAATAGACATTGCCCAGCGCATCTTCGCCGACGCGCTTGCCATGCCGCCAGGTATGGAACCGGGTTCCCAGGGTTTGGCCGTTCCACCAGGTGAATATCTGAAGCAGTAGCGTCTTCATGAAAGCCTCTCGTCCGTGGCGCAGCGGCGATGAAAGGTCCGCCGCGTCCTGTCTCGCCTTATGACCCGCGCAGCCCGCCTTGTCCAGTACCGGGCGCCCTGCGCTCAGGTCAATTTCATCTTGAAACCTACATGGCTGGCGACAAAGCCGAGCCGTTCATAGAAGCGGTGCGCATCAGGCCGTGCGGCGTTGGACATAAGCTGAACCATGGCCGCGCCGTCGGCCCAGGCCTGGCCGATGGCATGGATCAGCATCATCTGGCCGATCCCCTTGCCGCGCATGTCGCTGCGGGTGTGAACCGTCCGGATCGTCAGGCTTGCCTCGCCCTTGCCGCTCATTGACGTGGTCAGCGTGGTCTGGAAGGTGCCGACGACCTGATGTTCGCTGACCGCAACATAGAGCGCGTCCGAAGGACTTGCCGCAATCCGCTCGAACGCCGCCACATAGAGCGGCAGATCGGCAGGGTCGGAACTGTCGCTGTGTCCGCCGACGGTGTCCTGCGACAGGATCAGCGCGATCTCAGAGACATCACGCAGCTTTGCCAGCCGGATCTCGACGTCGGTCACGGCATCAGACTTCCGGTTGCGACAGCGTGGCGACCGAGAACAGGACGCTGAACTGCTCGCACCAGATGATCGCCGAGCCCCAGGCGTTGATATCCGTGCCATCGGGAATGACATAGGTCTGATCGCCCTTGTTGCCCCTGAGCGGCCCCAGGGACAGCCACTCGCTGGCATTCACATCGGATGATTTCTTCGGATCGGGATCCTTGACCAGCCAGACCTCGAGATCGGGCCCGTTGGTAACCTCGAACTCGGTGAACCGCAGCAATGCGCCGCCGCCCTCCGACACCAGAACCTTGGCCGATCCGGATCCGCGGTGCGCCCCATCGGCGTTGCGGAACTGGCCCGAGCGCACTTCGGTCAGCGCAAAGCCCGAAGGCAGCTGTTCATTGACGACGCGGTCAATGAAGGAGGGCGAGAAGATGTACCAGAACACACAGCCGGCGATGAATCCGACGATGAAAACCGGTATTGCAAGTCTGTAAAACCGTGTCATGCACCCACCCTGAACAACAGCAATTTTTAGTTGCAGGGGTTAGGCTAACATGGCTTACCTCAACTGTCGTGAGGTAAGCCTGTGGATAACCACCCCATGAAATAACATGTAATAATTGAGGTTCTCGCAGGTCTTTCGCGTGGCAGGAAAGCCTGTCTCCAATAAGCTTGCGGGGTCTACATGGTAAGTTGCTTGGTCAGGATCAGGCCCGGAATGCCGGACTGGTTCTTGCCGCAATTGTCGGTGCGTCCGGTTTCGGCCATTCCATGGGCCTTGTAAAAGCCGATGGCCGGTTCGTTGCCGGGATCAACCTCGACACTGAGGCTTTTCGCATCGGGAAAACAGGTCTCGATCTCGGCAAACAGATCGCGGCCTATGCCCAGCCCCTGGCATTCGGGGCGGACATAGAGCTGGTGCAGCGACACGGTCTTGGTTCCGGGTGCGTAGCTTGCAAAAGCAACGCCGCCGATCAGCTTGCCGTCATCGGCCACCAGGAATTCACCGCCCGGGCGCTCGAGATTGGCCTTGATCGCGGCTTCCGAATGCCAGGCGGCGATGATTTCCTCGACCTTGGCCGCACCGTAAAACGGCGCATAGGTCGCCCGCCAGGTATCGACCAGCACAGCACGGATGGTGGCAATGTCGCGGGCGGAGGCGGATCGGACAAAAAACATCGGCAGTTTCCTCAATATGTCACGGCTGGACGCCGCGGCTGAGCTTACCTTCGCCAGCGATCCGGCGAAGCAGCCCAGTTTCCTATGGAGCGCAATCAGGGGTCAAGTGAACGCATGTTGTCGGGCAGATGGTGCGTAAAGCCCGCGGCGACAAGGGCATCGAATGCGGTGCGCACGGCAGGCGGCATCGGCTGGCTGGCCTGAAATCCTTTTCGCGCATAGGCAGCCATGCGCCAGACATCGCCCACCATTTCGGAGACCAGCGCGTCGAACCGATGATGCTCCGTCGGCTGTGCCGCCAGATCATGCTCGGGGGCTGCGATCATCGAATGGGCCTTGGGCCAGACCACCCTCAGCGTCGCGCTGACGCGGCGGCGGGTTTGCGGCTTGGTCACCCAGATCAGCCGCCCGGCCTCCGGCAGCAGGGCGCGGACGAAACCGATATTCTCGGCGATATTGGTGGAGTTCGGCTCGACGCTGATAACGCTTCCTGCAACGCCGAGCGCGATGGCGCGGTCGGCGAATGCCTGGGCTTCCGACGTGGCATAGAGGCCGCCTGTCCAATTGCCCGAAGCGCCGGAAAACACGATCCGCGGCGCCAGGCCGCTATGGAAGAGTTCGGCGCAGCGGTCCGCCACCCGCAGGTCGTAGCTACCCAGTCCAATGATCGCGTCGGCTGGCGCAAGCGGCGTTCCGGTGTCGTGATAGTCCCAGAGAATCCGAGCGTTTCGCATCACCTGAGCGTCGCCTGTGACCATCCTCGCACTCAGTCTTCGATGCCGAGCTTGGCCTTGACCAGTTCCTGCACGGCCTTCGGGTTGGCCTTGCCGCCGGTGGCCTTCATCACCTGGCCGACGAACCAGCCGGCCAGCGCCGGCTTGGCGACGGCCTTGGCGACCTGGTCGGGATTGGCGGCGATGATTTCATCGACGGCCTTTTCGATGGCGCCGGTGTCGGTGACCTGCTTCATGCCCCTGGCTTCGACGATATCGGCCGGGTCGCCGCCTTCGGTGAAGACGATCTCGAACAGGTCCTTGGCGATCTTGCCGGAAATGGTGCCGTCCTTGATCAGATCAAGGATGCCGCCGAGCTGAGCGGGCGAAACCGGAGTCTCTTCAATACCTTTGCCGGCTTTGTTCAAGGCGCCCAGCAAGTCGTTGATCACCCAGTTGGCAGCTGTCTTGCCGTCACGGCCGGCGGCGAGCTCCTCGTAGTAATCGGCAATCGCCTTTTCCGAGACCAGGATTGAGGCGTCATAGACCGACAGTCCCATGTCACGCACCAGCCGCGCCTTCTTGTCGTCGGGCAATTCCGGCAGATCCGCCTTCAGCGCGGCGACATAGGCATCGTCGAATTCCAGCGGCAACAGATCGGGATCGGGGAAATAGCGGTAGTCATGCGCATCTTCCTTGGACCGCATCGAGCGGGTTTCGCCCTTGCCGGGATCGAACAGCCGGGTCTCCTGGTCGATGGTGCCGCCATCCTCGATAATGGCGATCTGGCGGCGGGCCTCATAGTCGATGGCCTGACCGATGAAACGGATCGAATTGACGTTCTTGATCTCGCAGCGGGTGCCGAAATCGCCACCGGGCTTGCGCACCGAGACATTGACGTCGGCGCGCATCGAGCCTTCGTCCATGTTGCCGTCGCAGGTGCCGAGATAGCGCAGGATCGACCGCAGCTTGGTGACATAGGCCTTGGCCTCGTCAGCCGAGCGCATGTCGGGCTTGGAGACAATCTCCATCAGCGCCACGCCTGACCGGTTGAGGTCGACATAGGACATGGTCGGATGCTGGTCGTGCATCGACTTGCCGGCATCCTGTTCCAGATGCAGCCGCTCGATGCCGATCTCGATGTCCTCGAAATTGCCCTTGCGGTCGGGACCGACGGAAATGATGATCTCGCCTTCGCCGACAATCGGATCCTTGAACTGGGAGATCTGGTAGCCCTGCGGCAGGTCGGGGTAGAAATAGTTCTTGCGGTCGAACACCGAGCGATTGTTGATCTTGGCCTTGAGGCCAAGTCCGGTACGCACGGCCTGCGCCACGCATTCCTCGTTGATCACCGGCAGCATGCCCGGCATCGCCGCATCGACCAGGCTGACATTGGAATTGGCGGCCTTGCCGAATTCGGTCGAGGACCCGGAAAACAGCTTCGAATTGCTGGTCACCTGGGCATGAACCTCCAGGCCAATGACAATCTCCCAATCGCCGGTGGCGCCGGGAACAAAGCGCTTGGGTTCGGGAGTGCGGGTATCAACGAGGGTCATGGCAGGCTCATTATTCTGGAAATTTCGACACCCCGTCCGGTAGAACAAAGGCGGCCGGACTGCAAGACTTTCCGCCCGATCCGGCTTCCCGCGGCCGATAAATCCACCTGCGAAATGATTGACAGAGATCAATGCGACCTAGCCGGCGCCGTGCGATTCCTTGTCCAACAGCAGAGAGGAATGGATCATGAGCACGTTCGATTATTTCAGCCGCCTGACCCAGCGCGCCGACCTGATGGAAGGCATGATGAAGAAACTTGCCGTGATCGACGAGGTCAAGGCGATGCCGGGCCATGGCGGGGTCTTGCGCCGCGCGGCCAACCGCTGCCTGACCTGCGAGCAGACCGAAGCCTGCGGTCAATGGTTGTCGGACGCGGAGAATCCGGACGAGGCACCGGGCTATTGCCGCAACCATGATCTTTTCGCCCGGGTGCGCTCGAAGCTCGACGCCGAGACCTCCCCTGCCGGCTGAAATTGCAGATCCCTCAAGGCAAAGTCATATTTGCCCACCTGAACGACCCGGAACGGCCTCCCGCCTCCGGGTCCTTTTTTTGAAAGACTTCGGCTGGCTGCTCAGATGCCGTAAAGGCCGTCCTCGTCGCTGTCGGTTTCAGCAGGCACCGCACCGGGATCGAATTCGCGGATCATCTCCACCTTGTCGATGTCTTCGTCGAGCGCATCGGAATAGGTGACGAAATAGGCCTTCACCCGGTAGCCGAGACGCTTGTAGAGCTTGATTGCGCCGGCATTGCGGGCATGGGTGTCGAGCCGGGCCGTGGGATAGCCCCGGTCGCGAATGCCCGCCTCGATGGCTTCAAGCACCGCCGTGCCGATGCCCCTGCCCTGAAAATCAGGATGCACCCAAAGATCGGTGATGAAATCATCAGCCTTCTCGCAGGCGCCCCAACCGGCCAGCTCGCCGTCCCATTCGCCCACCAGGATGTCGGGCCAGTGTCCGGTGCAGAAGCCGTAGAAGGCGTCATTGGCATTCTGGCGCAGCCGGTCGGCATCCTCGCCCCAGACCCTTATTGCCTTTTCCCACGCCGCCAGGCCGATCTTCGACAGATCCTGGGCTTCAGCGGAGGTGGCAGGCCGGATCGTCAACATCTCTACGGCTCCGTCAGGTCAAGGCCACGCCGATACGCCGCCAATTGATCCGACTGTCGCCGGAATCAACAGGTTCATCAAGCCCTGATGTGGTCTACTCTTTGCCCGGGCGAGGTTTTCCGCATGCTTTCCTTGTGCGCAAAATGAAAATCCGGCCAATCTCGGGACTTTTTGTTGCAGCCGGCGGGATTGACCGAAAAACAGTCTTCAAATATCTTGCGACCGTCCAATTACGGAGTTTTTATGCTGTCTCTGTCCGAGGCCCGGTAAGGGGCCTGCCCGCGTCAACGACGCCGCGCAGGCCCGACAAGAACATTGAAACCGCTGACGTCCTCGACGTTGGCGATTGTTTTTGTGCGCTCGCAAGAGCGCTATCCCGGACACGACACTCATGGACATATCACGCGCCGAACAGCGTATCCTGCATCTGCTCGCCCAGGGCGGCAGGATCGAACTCACCCGCAATGACGCCAGGAAAATCGCCGACGCCAGACTCATCACCCGCGAGGGCTGGCTCTATGGCGGCCTCGACCTCGAAATCTTCCGCAAGCTCAAGCGCAGACGCGCCATAAGTTCGCGCAAGGGGCAGCCCTATGGCGTCACCCGCCGCGGGCTGGAACTGGTCAGATCGCAGCTCAACAACAGGTAAAACCAAAGCGGCGCCTTCGGGCGCCGCCCATTGGTTCGTATTACCACCAGCGCTTCGGCTCGAACCGGCCCGCGGCCTGTTCGATCACATGGGCGGTCCTGAACAGGGTTTCTTCCTCGAACGGACGGCCGATCAGCTGCAGGCCGAGCGGCAGACCCTTGGGGTCGAGGCCGGCGGGCACAGCGATACCGGGAAGGCCTGCCATGTTGACGGTGACGGTGAAAATGTCGTTGAGATACATTTTCACCGGGTCAGCCGCCAGGTTCTCGTCACCGACAGCAAAGGCCGAGGACGGGGTGGCGGGCGTCAGGATGGCGTCGACGCCGGCCTCGAAGGCCAGTTCGAAGTCGCGCTTGATCAGGGTGCGTACCTTCTGGGCGCGCAGGTAATAGGCGTCGTAATAGCCGGCGGAGAGCACATAGGTGCCGATCATGATGCGCCGCTTGACCTCCTCGCCAAAACCTTCGGCACGGGTCTTTTCATACATCTCGGCAATGTCCCTGCCCTGCACGCGCAGGCCATAGCGGACGCCGTCATAGCGGGCCAGGTTGGACGAGGCTTCCGCAGGTGCAACGATGTAATAGGCCGGCAGCGCATATTTGGTGTGCGGCAGTTCGATGTCGACGATCTCGGCGCCGGCATCCTTGAGCCAGGCAATACCCTGCTGCCAGACGGCGTCAATTTCTGCGGGCATACCATCGATGCGGTATTCGCGCGGAATGCCGATCTTCAGTCCCTTGACCGAACCGCCGAGTGCGGCTTCGTAATCGGGCACCGGCAGATCCACCGAGGTGGTGTCCCCGGCATCAGCCGAGGCCATGGATTTGAGCATGATCGCCGCATCGCGGACATCGCGGGCAATCGGGCCGGCCTGATCAAGCGACGAGGCGAAAGCGGCAATGCCCCAGCGCGAGCAGCGGCCATAGGTCGGCTTGATGCCAACCGTGCCGGTGAATGCCGCAGGCTGGCGGATCGAGCCGCCGGTATCGGTTGCTGTGGCGCCGGCGCACAGCAGTGCGGCAACAGCGGCAGCCGAGCCGCCGGAAGAGCCGCCGGGCACCAGATTGGCGTTGGAGCCTTCTGCGCGCCAGGGATTGATCACCGGGCCGTAATAGGAGCTCTCATTGGAGGAGCCCATGGCGAATTCATCCATGTTGAGCTTGCCCAGCATGACGGCGCCATCGGCCCAGAGATTGGCCGTGACGGTGGATTCATACCGCGGCTCGAAGCCGTCAAGCACATGGCTGCAGGCCTGGGTGTGGACGCCTTCGGTGGCATAAAGATCCTTGATGCCGAGCGGAATGCCTTCCAGATCACCGGCCTTGCCGTCGGCGCGGCGGGCGTCGGACGCCTTGGCCATGTCGCGGGCCTTGTCGGCCGTGACCTTGACATAGGCGTTGATGGACGGGTTGGCGGCATCGATCGCAGCCAGATAGGCATCGGTCAGCTCGAGGCTGGAAAATGTGCCCTTGCCCATTTCGTCTCGGGCTTCGGCGATGGTCAGACGGATCAGGTCGGTCATGCGGACAACTTCTTTTCAAAGAACCGGGAATAGCCGGAATCAGGATAATCGAGCACGGCGCCACATTCGGTGAAGCCGTGGTTTTGGTAAAGCCGGATGGCTGCGGCAAGGCCCTCGCCCACTCCGGTCTCGAGCACCAGCCGCTCGATGCCAAGCGCGCGAGCGCAATCGCAGATCGCCGCAAGCAGCGCCGAGCCGACACGCTGGCCGCGAACTGCCGGCGCGGTGAACATGCGCTTGACCTCACCGGTGCGCAGGCCGGCATCCGGCCCCACATCCTTGAGCGCGCCCAGGCCGATGGCCTGGCTGGCATCATTGCGCGCCACGAACACGGTGGTGTCGGAACCGGTCATTTCCTCGATATTGAGGCCGAAGTGGAACTGAGCCGGCGCAAGCGGCAGCAGATGGGCGTCGAGTGCCTCGACCAGGCCCTTCACCTCGTCCTGCAACGGCGATTCTATGGCGACCGATACAGCCATGCCCTATTCGACCACCTTCGGCACGACGAAGAAATTGTCGGTGGATTCAGGCGCATTGGCGACGATATCCTCGGCCTTGGAGCCATCGGTGACGATGTCGGCGCGCTTCTTCATCATCATCGGGGTGACCGAGGTCATCGGCTCGACGCCGTCGACATCGACTTCCGAGAGCTGTTCGACAAAGCCGAGGATGGCATTGAGTTCGCCTTCCATGCGCGCGGCATCCTCGTCGGTGACGGCAATTCGCGCCAGGTGCGCAACGCGTTTGACGGTGGCAAGATCTACGGACATCGGGTCCTCATCAGGTGGTGTGAACAGGTTGCCCCGCTATAGCGGTGGGCGGCGGCGCACGCAACCGCGGGCCGCTGTTTTGTCATCGCGGCCAGGCTGGCAATCATGCGAAACCCGGCTTTACTTGACCGCAGTGACATGGAGCCATTCGGTCGGCTTGCCGTCATAGCCGCCGCCCATCCGGGTCGTGATATCGATGTTCGTCCATCCCGACGGGGCATACCATCGCCGCAACAGACGCTCAGACGGATAGTTGTAGTAGCGGTCGAACTGGTCGCGGCCCTCGGTGTCGCCAGCCTTGAAACTGGCGTAAAAGGCTCCGCCTTTCTTCAATGCGGTGTGAACTTTCGACAGGATCCCCGGCAGATCCGGGCGGGGAACATGCAGCAGGCAGGCATTGGCCCATATGCCTTCATAGGCGTCGTCCGCATCCAGGTCCGCAAACAACAGCGTGGCGACCGGTATGCCGAGGCGTTGTTGGGCCGCTTGCGCCAGCTCGGGCGTGCCGTCCGTGGGATGCAGGTCAAATCCCCTGCCGATCATGAATTCACTGTCCCGCCCGGATCCGCATCCCAGTTCGAGAATGGTGGCCCCGGCGGGCAGCAAGGACAGAAAGGCCTCGATCTGCTTCGAGTTCGCGTATTCAGTGCGCGCGGCATAGGCTGACGCGCGCTGCGTATAAAAGCTGAGCGTCCGGTCATCCTGGGTCATTTTCGTCCACCTGTCCGTTATGCTGCCGGGATCCGCCCCGACCGCGCGTCAGACCGTGATGCTTTCGCCGGATTTGGGCACGGCGACGTTCCTGGCGTCCTCTTCCATGCCTTCGAGAAAGGCGTCGGCGGTCTGGTCGAGAATAGGGAAGGTGCCGTAATGGCAAGGCAGCACCTTGGCGAAGGAGAAGAACCGGCGGCAGGCGAGTGCCGCCACCGCGCCGCCCATGGTGAAGCGATCGCCGATCGGCACAATGCCGATTTCCGGACGGTGCAACTCGTTGATCAGAGCCATGTCGGAGAAGATATCGGTGTCGCCCATGTGCAGGAGACTGGGCTCGTCCTCGAAATGCAGCATCAGGCCATTGGCGCTGCCGAGCGAATGCGACACGCCATCGGAGGTGATATGGGCCGAGGAATGGAACGCGTTGACGAAGGTGGCGGAAAAACCGTCCAGCGCAATGGTGCCGCCGGTATTGCCCATCTCCAGACGCTCCACACCCTGATGATGGGTGAGCCACATGCCAAGATCGTAATTGGCCAGCACGACCGCGCCGGTTTCCTTGGCAATCTCGGCGGTATCGCCAATATGGTCGCCATGGCCATGGGTGAGCAGAATATGGGTGACGCCCTTGACCGCGTCCTTGCGGTCATTGCCTTCAAAACTTGGATTTCCGGTGAAGAACGGGTCGATCAGGATGGTGGATTTGGCGGTTTCCAACCGGAAGGCAGAATGGCCGAGCCAGGTGATTTTCATTGGATACGCTCCCTCGCATTTTCTGGGCATGTTCGCTAAACCCATCATCTAGCCCGGCACGTGCCCCGGCGCAAAGGCGGAGTTTGTAAAATGGCGGTGATCGGGATCGAAGAGCTGAATGAGCGGCTGCTGCCGGGACAGACCATTGCCGGCATCGATCTGGGCAGCGTGACCATCGGGCTGGCCGTCTCCGACCTGTCGCTGCGGCTTGCCTCGCCGCGACCGATGATCAAGCGCAAGAAGTTCACCCTCGATGCAATCGTGCTGCTCGAATCACTGGCGCGGGACAATGTCGGCGCGGCTGTGATCGGCCTGCCGGTCAACATGGATGGCAGCGAAGGACCGCGCGTCCAGTCCACGCGCGCCTTCGTGCGCAGCATGGCGGACAAAACCGACCTGCCCTTCGTGTTCTGGGACGAGCGATTGTCGACCGTGGCCGCCGAACGGGCGCTGATCGAAATGGATGTCTCGCGCAAGAAGCGCAAGGAGCGGATCGATTCGGCCGCCGCCAGCTTCATCCTGCAGGGCGCGCTCGACCGGCTTGCAGGCCTGCGCCGGGCACATGCGGGGTCAGCCGATTCTTGAATAATCCGATTGCGGTTGCGGCGTGGCCTCTTCGGACGGCGTATGCCCGCCGGTCCAGCGGAAGAGCTGGCACAGCCCCGCCCAGATCTGCTTGCGGCGGCGCTTGAGGACGATGAAGCCGACAACCAGGAATGTGTCGAAGATCACCGCCTTGACCACCAGCGGCGGGATTGATTCGGGTTCGAGACCGAGCAGGTTGCCATAGATGGTGAACACCAGGTCATGCAGCTCGCGCGACAGGATCCGGTAGCCGAAATTGATGTCGTAATAGGACAGGCCGTACCAGCTGCCGAGCAGGATGATGGGGACAATCCAGAGGAAAAGGAAAAGCTTCATGAAATCGGCTCGCGCCTGGAGAAGGACGCCAGCTGGGCGCTGAAGGCGGCGTGATTGGCCGCGTGGTCGGCGATGACATCATCCAGTGCCGAGATATCCCCGAGCCTGCTCTCGTCCGGCACGATCATGGCCTGGGCGAGCGACAGGACCGTCAGCAGCAGCCCGCCGAAGCCGATCAGCTGCAACACCATCAGCGCGCCGGCATGGCCGCCCGCGAAGGACACCGCCACCAACAGGGCAGCCGCTGCGGCCGAACAGGTCGCCGCCCCTTCCGCCAGAGGCCGCGCCTCGCGCTGCTCGCGTTCCTCGCCAAACACGCAGAACATCATCGCAAACAGCAGCAATCCGGCAGATGCCACGTTGAAGCCGCCGAGCAGGCCGAACACCACGCTCTGCGCCGTCAGTGAAAGACCTATCGCGTCCATTGCCGCCATCGCGGCCCCGACCAGTCCGGTATCGGCAAACAGCGTCAGACCGGCCAGCTCCACCCCACCCTGCGGTGCATAGGTCACGACCAGCGCCAAAAGCGCCAGGAAACCGATCCAGAACAGCATCATTGAGGTGTAGAACAGGCGGCTTGTCTTCATTGCGGATCCGTCAACCTTCCGAAGCTGCAGTCTTTGCGTTGGGTCCAGAATGAACGTGTGAACACGCAGACGCAATGTAAACCATTTGTTAAGGTTAACGGCCGCCATTGCCCGCCGGTTCCGGAGCCCCTATGAAATTGCTTCCAGCACATGGCGAGACCGATGTCCCTGATATTTGAAAGCATTCTGCCGATTTTCCTGATCGTTCTCCTGGGCGCGGCGTTGCGCCATGCACGGTTCATCGACCAGAGCCTCTGGCCCGGACTGGAGACCGTGGGCTATTATGTGCTGTTTCCGTCGCTGCTGTTCCTGACCCTGGCAAAGGCCGATTTTTCCAGCACCGAGCTCGGCACGGTCTCGCTGGTGGCGCTGATTGCGGTCGGCGTCATGACTGCGCTTCTGCTCGCGCTGCATCCGCTGGCGCGTGTGCGCGGCATGTCGGATGCGAGCTATACGACCCTGTTTCAGACCTCGTCGCGGTGGAACGCCTTCATTGCGCTGGCGATCGCCGAAAAGCTTTCCGGACCGGCCGGGCTGGCGCTGGTGGCGCTGGTGATGGCGGTGATCATGATCCCGCTCAATTTCATCAATGTGATAGTGCTGGTCTGGTACGGCACCGGCGGCCGCAGCCTGGCGACCCTGGTCAAGCGCATTGCCGGCAATCCGCTGATCCTGGGCTGCGTCGCCGGCCTGGTGGCCAACGCCCTGCCCTTCGACATCTATCAACCGGTGGAACTGGCGATCGATCTGATCGCGCGGTCTTCACTCGGCCTCGGTCTGCTGATGGTCGGCGCCGGGCTCAAACTCAATGACGCCATTCGCCCCGGCCCCGCCGTGCTGGCGCCGACCCTGCTCAAGCTGGTCGTGTTTCCGATGATCATGATCGGGCTGGCGCTGGCCTTCGGCCTGAGCGGCGAGCCGCTGATGATCGTCGCACTCTGCGCTTCGGTGCCGACAGCGATGAACGGCTACCTGCTGGCGCGCCAGATGGGCGGCGACGCGCCGCTTTATGCCGCCGTCGCCACGGTGCAGACCGTCTTGTCCTTCATCACCATTCCGGCGGTGATGTGGTGCGTTGATCAGATCGCCGGCGGATAGAGCATGTCGATGATCTGGCGGCCGTCGAAGCGGGCATCCAGCATGCCGTAGGTCGACCGCCAGGCGCCGCCAAGCCGGGTTTCGACAAAGGCTTCGGCGACATGGCCGGCGCCGAGCCGGGTCAGCTCGGCCGCCGCCGCAGCCAGCGCGAACTGTTCGGTAAGAAGCCGTGCGGCGCCCTCGTCCCGTTCGGCCACGGCCATGCAGGCCCTGAGCACATCGACGGTGCGCGGCCCGGCCGCGCCGAGATCGGTGTTGATGCTGTCGAGCGCCACTTCGCACAGTTCACGGCCACGGGTCAGGACCCGCAGCACATCCAGCGCCATGACATTGCCCGAGCCTTCCCAGATCGCATTGACCGGAGCCTCGCGGTAGTGCCGGGCGACGGCGCGTTCCTCGACATAACCATTGCCGCCCATGCATTCCATCACCTCATAGATGACCGAAGGCGCGATCTTGCAGACCCAGTATTTGACCACCGGCGTCAGCAGCCGGGCGATCGCCGCCTCGGCGGGATTGTCCCGGGCCATGTCGAAGGCGCGAGCCAGCCGCAGCGACAGCGCCGTCGCTGCCGCAACCTCCAGCGCCAGATCGGCCAGGACCCGGATCATCAGGGGCTGGTCGATCAGCAACTGACCAAAGACCCGCCGGTGACGGCAATGATGCACCGCCTCTGCCAGGCTGGCGCGCATCATGCCGGCGGACGCCAGCGCGCAGTCGAGCCGGGTCAGCGTCACCATGTCCAGAATGGTGCGCACGCCCTCGCCTTCGCCGCCCAGCAGGAAGCCGAATGTGTCGGTGAACTCGACCTCGGAGGACGCATTGGACCGGTTGCCGAGCTTGTCTTTCAACCTCTGCAGCCGCAATCCGTTGAGATTGCCATCCTCGAGGATCCGGGGCACCAGAAAACAGCTCAGTTCGCCGCTGTTCTCGCTGCCGGTCCGGGCCAGCATGACAAAACCGTCCGACATCGGCGCGGACAGGAACCATTTGTGTCCCGACAGCCTGTAGACGCCCTCGCCGGCGCGGGTCGCCGTGCTCTGGTTGGCGCGGACATCGGTTCCGCCCTGTTTTTCGGTCATGCCCATGCCGATGGTCACACCGGATTTCTGCATGGCCGGACGATGGCTGCCATCATAGCGGCGCGACACCACCTGCGGCGCCCAGGCCTTCTCGATACGCGGCGAGGCCATGATGGCGGCGATCGAGGCATTGGTCATGGTCAGCGGACACAGATGTCCGCATTCCAGACCGGCTGTGAGGTAGAACCGGATGGCGCGGGCCTGGTGGGCAAGGCCCGCTTCCTCGCGGCGGCCTTCCCAGACCGAGCCCTGCAGACCGGTGGCAACGCCACGGCGCATCAGGGCATGCCAGCTGGGATGGAAATCGACCTGGTCGATGCGATTGCCCTGCCCGTCATGGGTCCTGAGTTCGGGCACCGCGCGGTTGGCAATGCGGGCCAGGTCCTGCGCCTCCGAGGAGGCCACGAACTTGCCGACGGTTTCGAAATCATCGCGAAGCGCACGCGGCATGTCGGCCGCGATGTCCTTCAGCAAAGGATCAGAACGATAGGCATTGTGCCCGGAAAAGAACGGACTTTGATTGTCGGCCTGCTGGCCAAAGGCTTGGATCGGGCTCATGAAACCTCGCATACAGGGATTCGCGCCGTATTGCATGGGGACATTGCACTATTTGCGTGTTGCCACGCTTGCCCCTGCCCCGGAACCTTTCTATAGACCCAGCAAGACCTCAACCCCATGGGACGCCTGATGTCATTTCCGCACCGCCACCTGCTCGGAATCAAGGGGCTTTCGGAGCAAGACATCCACTATTTGCTCGATCGGGCCGACGAGGCGGTGAAAATATCCCGCCGGCGCGAGAAAAAGACCTCGACGCTGCGCGGTCTCACCCAGATCAACCTGTTTTTTGAAGCCTCGACCCGGACGCAGGCCTCCTTCGAGCTGGCCGGCAAGCGCCTGGGCGCCGATGTGATGAACATGTCGGTGGCCAATTCCAGTGTCAAAAAGGGCGAAACCCTGGTCGACACGGCGATGACGCTCAACGCCATGCACCCGGATGTTCTGGTGGTGCGGCATTCGTCAGCCGGTGCGGTGGCGCTGTTGTCGCAGAAAGTCGGCTGCCCGGTGATCAATGCCGGCGACGGCGCGCATGAGCACCCGACCCAGGCGCTGCTCGACGCGCTGACCATCCGCCGCAGCAAGGGCAAGGTCGGGCGGCTGATCGTGACCATCTGCGGCGACGTGCTGCATTCGCGCGTGGCGCGCTCGAACATCCTGATCCTCAATGCGCTGGGTGCGCGGGTCCGTGTCGTCGCGCCCTCGACCCTGCTGCCGTCCGGCATTGAAAATATGGGCGTGGAAGTGTTCCAGCGGATGGAAGACGGGCTCAAGGATGCCGACGTGGTGATGATGCTCAGGCTGCAGCGCGAGCGCATGGCCGGCTCCTTCGTGCCCTCGGTGCGCGAGTATTTCCGTTACTACGGGCTGGACGCCGAAAAGCTCCGATTTGCCAAGGACGACGCGCTGGTGATGCATCCCGGCCCGATGAACCGTGGTGTCGAGATCGCTTCCGACATTGCCGACGGGCCGCAAAGCGTCATCGAACTTCAGGTCGAGATGGGGGTTGCCGTGCGCATGGCGGTGATGGAAACGCTGATGCTGCCACAGGGGACCGAGCCATGAAGCCGCGGCGTCTGACCAATGTGCGAATTGTCGATCCGTCCCGGAATCTGGACGAGATCGGCGACATTGTGGTTGTCGACGGCAGGATTTCAGCCATCGGCGCCAGTTCCGTGGGCTTTGCCACGCCACCCGGTTGCGAGATCGAGGACTGCAGCGGGCTGATTGCCATTCCCGGCCTGGTCGACGCCTGCGTTCATATTGGCGAACCCGGCGCCGAGCATCGCGAGACCATCGCCTCGGCCAGCCGCGCTGCGGCGCGTGGCGGCGTCACATCGATCGTGATGATGCCCGACACCGACCCGGTGATCGACGACGTGGCGCTGGTCGATTTCGTCCAGCGGCTGGCGCGCGACGAAGCGGTCGTCAATGTCTATCCGGCCGCGGCCCTGACCAAGGGGCTCAAGGGCGAGGAAATGACCGAATTCGGCCTGCTGCTCGAAGCCGGAGCCGTCTGGCTGAGCAACGGGCGGCACACGGTCGACAATCCGGCAGTGATGCGGCGCGCCATGACCTATGCGCGCGATTTCGGAACCGTGATCGCGGTGGCGACGCAGGACCGGCAACTGGGCGCAACCGGGGTGATGAACGAGGGGCTTTTCGCCAGCTGGCTGGGGCTTCCCGGCGTGCCGCGCGAAGCCGAGATCATTCCGCTCGAACGCGACCTGCGTCTGGCGGCGCTGACCGGCGTCCGCTATCACGCCATGAGCATTTCGGTGCCCGAATCCGCCGATGTGATCCGCGCCGCCAAGGCCCGCGGGCTCAAGGTGACCGCCGGGATCTGCATCAATCACCTGACGCTGAACGAGACCGACATCGGCGAGTACCGCACCTTCTTCCGGCTGTCGCCGCCGCTTCGCACGGAGGATGACCGGCGCGCCATGACGGCGGCACTGGCCGACGGCGCGATCGACATCATCGTTTCGGCGCACGATCCGCAGGACGTCGACACCAAGCGGCTGCCATTTGCAGATGCCGAGAACGGCGCGATCGGGCTGGAAACACTGCTGGCGGCAGCGCTGCGGCTCTATCATGCCGGCGATGTGCCGCTGATGCGCCTGGTCGACGCGATGTCGACCCGTCCGGCGCAGATTCTCGGACTGGATGCGGGAACGCTGGCGCCCGGCGCCCGCGCCGATATCGCGCTGATCGATCCGGAATATCCCTGGGTGCTGTCAAAGGACGATATCGTCTCGAAGTCCAAGAACAGCGCTTTCGAGGATGCCCGGTTTACCGGCAAAGTGTTGCAAACGCTGGTTGCAGGTGTCACTGTTCATCGCGCCTGACCGCCGCTTGCGGCCTGTCAGAACATGGTTTTGGGGAGAAGTTTCGACGTGCCCGACTTGATCCATTGGTCGCTTTCCACCCAGGTGATGCTCGGCGCGCTGCTGTTCGGCTATCTTTGCGGCTCGATCCCGTTCGGCCTGATCCTGACCAGCAAGGCCGGGCTTGGCGATCTGCGGACCATCGGGTCGGGCAATATCGGCGCGACCAATGTGCTGCGCACCGGCAACAGGAAGCTCGCGGCCCTGACCCTGCTGGCCGATGCCCTGAAGGGGACGGTGGCGGTTGTCGTCGCACGCCAGGTGATCGGCATGGAAGCGGCGCTGATTGCCGGCCTGGGCGCGTTTCTGGGTCATCTCTACCCGGTCTGGCTGAAATTCAAGGGCGGCAAGGGCGTGGCGACCTATCTGGGCGTGCTGCTGGGGCTGGCGCCGGTGATCGTGCTGGTCTTTGCCGCAGTCTGGCTCGGCATGGCCAAGCTGTTCCGCTATTCCTCGCTGGCGGCACTGGCCGCAGCCCTGGTGGTGCCCGTCGCACTTTATATCTACGGGCAGCCGGAAGTGGCGTCGCTGTTCATGATCATGTCGCTGATCACCTTTCTCAAGCACCATCAGAACATCCGGCGGCTGCTGGCAGGAACAGAGAGCCGCATCGGGGACAAGGGCTGATGCCGCCGGGCGATGACGGAAGGCGCGGTGTCGCCCTTTCTGATCGCCAGCGCCTTTCCTGGCTGCGGCTGATCCGCTCCGACAATGTCGGCCCGGCGACCTTTCGCGACCTGATCAACCATTTCGGCTCGGCGGAAACGGCAATCGAGCATCTGCCGGACCTGTCGCGGCGCGGCGGTTCGGCGCGGGCGATCCGGGTGGCCAGCATCGATGATGCCGAGCGCGAACTGGAAGCCGCGCAGAAATTCGGCGCTGTCTTCATCGGGATCGGCGAGCCGGACTACCCACCCGCGTTGCGGCGGATCGACGGCGCGCCGCCGCTGCTCTCGGCGATCGGCGACCTGGCATTGGCGACACAGGTCTCGGTCGGTATCGTCGGCGCCCGCAATGCATCGGTGTCAGGCGCGAAAATGGCCGCGCGGATGGCGCGTGAACTTGGTGCTGCCGGATACACAATCATCTCGGGCATGGCGCGCGGCATCGACGCGGCGGCGCACCGGGCAAGCCTAGAGACAGGAACCATCGCCGCGCTGGCTGGTGGCCTCGACCAGCCCTACCCGCCCGAAAACCTCGACCTCTTCCGCGAAATCTGCGCCGGCCAGGGACTGGCGATCAGTGAAATGCCGATGGGATGGGAGCCCCGCGCCCGGGATTTTCCGCGGCGCAACCGGCTGATCGCCGGCGTCGGCCTTGGCCTGGTGGTGATCGAGGCGGCGCACCGCTCCGGCTCGCTGATCACGGCGCGGCGCGCGGCCGATTTCGGCCGGCTGGTCTTTGCCATTCCCGGCTCACCGCTCGATCCAAGAGCGGCAGGCACCAATGGTCTCCTCAAGGAAGGCGCGATCGTGACCACTGAAAGCAATGACGTGATCGAGGCGCTGGCGCCGTCAAGCCGAGTGTTTGGAGATGACGACCCGGTGATGGAAGAGCCCGGCACCGGGGACGGCACGCCGTTTGACGAGCCCGGTGACGACGACCGCGCCCGTGTGATCGAGGCGCTGGGGCCCTCGCCCGCGGAGATCGACGACATCATCCGCCATACCGGCGTTGCGGCGGCGACGGTCTATCTGGTGCTTCTGGAACTGGATTTGGCGGGACGCCTGCATCGTCACCCCGGCGGAATGGTGTCCTTGTCATTTGACGAGGATTGAATCCGGCGCCGCAACCTGGCCGGCCCTAGTTCGATTTCCTGGCAACATCGAGAGACCGCAGTCCTGCCAGCACATCGTCGGCCTCCAGATAGGCCATCTCGATCAGATAGCACAGCATGTCGGCCTTCTCGCTCTCGGCGACGCTGCGCAGTTCGGCCAGCATCTGCCGGATATAGGCTATGTTCTGCTGGCTCTGGGCGTTCGCCCATGATCCATGTGGGGGGCGGGTCGGCATTGCGGCTTCCTTGTGTCCGAACACACAACCGCGCGCAGCACGCGGTCGAACAGATCCTTGAAATACGATAGCTCAATTATCTCTAATTGCAATACAGTTGTAAGCACGCGTTGGTTGTATTCAGGCGAGAAAAGGCAGGAATCGGGAAGTTGGGCTTGACCGCGCCGCATTCGATGTACATTTCGTGGGCCAAATCGGTACGGTGCGAATTCGCGCGGCATGCCGAATTCCATGGCCGAATGCGAGCAATCTTATGAATGTAGTGGTAGTCGAATCGCCTGCGAAGGCAAAAACCATCAACAAATACCTCGGAAACGAGTACACGGTGCTGGCGTCGTTCGGACACGTGCGCGACCTGCCGGCCAAAGATGGCTCGGTGCTTCCCGATGAGGATTTCGAGATGAAGTGGGAGGTCGACACCGCCTCCAACAAGCGCCTCAAGGACATCACCGAAGCGCTCAAGGGCGCCGACTCCCTCATTCTGGCAACTGACCCGGATCGCGAAGGCGAAGCCATCTCCTGGCACGTGCTGGAAGTTCTCAACAAGAAGAAGGCGCTCAAGGACAAGAAGGTCTCGCGCGTCGTCTTCAACGCGATCACCAAGAAATCCGTCCTCGACGCGATGGCCAATCCGCGAGAGATCGACACGCCGCTGGTCGACGCCTATCTGGCGCGCCGGGCGCTCGACTATCTGGTCGGCTTCAATCTTTCGCCGGTGTTGTGGCGCAAGCTGCCGGGCGCCCGTTCGGCAGGACGCGTCCAGTCCGTCGCATTGCGGCTGGTCTGCGACCGCGAAAGCGAAATCGAGCGGTTCAATTCCGAAGAATACTGGCAGATCTCGGCCGAGCTGAAGACCCCGCGCGGCGAAGGCTTCACAGCACGTCTCACCGCCCATGACGGCGAGAAGATGACCAAGATGTCGGTCACCAATGGTGATCTGGCCGAAAACATCAAGGACATGCTCGAAGGCGCGTCCTTTGTCGCCGACAGCGTCGAGGCCAAGCCGACCCGGCGCAATCCGTCGCCGCCCTTTACCACCTCGACCTTGCAGCAGGCGGCCTCCTCGAAGCTCGGCTTCAACGCCTCGCGGACCATGCAGGTGGCACAGAAGCTCTATGAAGGCATCGATATCGGCGGTGAGACCGTCGGTCTGATCACCTATATGCGAACCGACGGCGTGCAGATGGCGCCCGAGGCGATTGAGGAAGCCGGGGCCGCCATCACCGCCCGCTTCGGCGAGCGCTATTGCCCGGAAAAGCCGCGCCTTTACACGACCAAGGCCAAGAATGCGCAAGAGGCCCACGAAGCCGTCCGCCCGACCGGCTTCGAGCGTGCGCCCGACGACATCAAGCGCTATCTCGATGCCGACCAGCTCAAGCTCTATGACCTGATCTGGAAACGCGCCACTGCCAGCCAGATGGCCTCGGCCGAGATCGAACGCACCACGGTCGACATCACCGCCACCAAGGACGGCAAGACCGCCGGCCTGCGCGCCACCGGTTCGGTTGTCCGCTTCGACGGTTTCATCGCCGCCTATACCGATGCCAAGGAGGACGGCGAACAGTCCGATGGCGACGATGATGATGATGCACGCCTGCCCGAGATCAACGCGAAGGAAGCGCTGGCCAAGGACAAGATCAACGCCACCCAGCACTTCACCGAGCCACCGCCGCGCTATTCCGAAGCCTCGCTGATCAAGAAGATGGAAGAACTCGGCATCGGCCGGCCCTCGACCTATGCCTCGACGCTGGCAACGCTGCGCGACCGTGAATATGTGACGATCGACAAGCGCCGGCTGACGCCCGAGCCCAAGGGCCGGCTGGTCATCGCCTTTCTGGAAAACTTCTTCAACCGCTATGTCGAATTCGGCTTCACCGCCGATCTCGAGGAAAAGCTCGACCGGATTTCGGCGGGCGAACTGGCCTGGAAGGATGTGCTGCGGGAATTCTGGACCGAGTTCCACGCCCATATCGACGACACCAAGGAACTGCGTGTCACCCAGGTGCTCGACGCCCTCAACGAGGCGCTGGCGCCGCTGGTGTTCCCTGTGCGCGAAGATGGCTCCAACCCGCGGATATGCCCGACCTGCGGCACCGGCAACCTGTCGCTGAAGCTGGGCAAGTACGGCGCCTTTGTCGGCTGTTCGAACTATCCCGACTGCAGCTTCACCCGGCAACTGTCCAACGACCAGAATGCCGAAGGCGATGCGGCGCTGTCCAATGAGCCCAAGGATCTGGGCAAGGATCCCTATACCGAGGAACCGATCACGCTGCGCACCGGCCGCTTCGGCCCCTATGTGCAGCGCGGCGAAGGCAAGGAAGCCAAGCGCTCAAGCCTGCCCAAGGGCTGGGCGGTCGATTCGATCGACCATGAAAAGGCACTTGCGCTATTGAGCCTGCCGCGCGATGTCGGCCAGCATCCGGAATCGGGCAAGATGATCTCGGCCGGACTGGGCCGCTACGGTCCCTTCGTGCTGCATGACGGAACCTATGCCAATCTCGAAAGCGTCGAGGAGGTATTCTCCATCGGCCTCAACCGCGCCGTCACCGTGATTGCCGAAAAGGTGGCCAAGGGTCCCGGCCGCGGGCGCGGCACGCCAGCGGCGCTCAAGGCGCTGGGCGAGCATCCCGATGGCGGACCGGTGACCGTCCGCGACGGCAAATATGGCCCCTATGTCAACTGGGCCAAGATCAATGCGACGCTGCCCAAGGACAAGGTTCCCACCGAGGTGACGCTTGAGGAAGCGCTTGAAATGATCACCGCCAAGGCCGCTGCATCGGGCAAGAAAACCAAGGCGCCGGCCAAGAAGGCCGCCAAGCCGAAGGCCAAGGCGAAACCGAAAGCCAAAGCCAAGAAACCAGCCGCCGCGAAGGCGAAGAAGGACTGACATTGGGACATCCTCCCCGCAAACCGGGAACTGCCAAACCGAAACCCGGAAAGACCGACGAGAAGACTGCAGAGGCGCGCCCGGCGTTTCGCCGCGGCGACATGCCCGACAGGGACACCATCCTGCGGTTTCTCAGCGAAAATCCTGATCGCGCCTCCAAGCGCGACATCGCCAAGGCCTTTGGCCTCAAAGGCGACACCGGGGCCGAGTTGAAGGACATGCTCCGCGACCTCGAGGAAGAGGGAATGATCGAGCGTGACCGGAAAATGCTGCGGCGGCCCGGCACCCTGCCGGCAGTCGCGGTGCTGGAAATCGCCCTGCGCAATTCCGATGGCGACCTGATCGCCCGGCCTGCGGAGTGGCTCGAGGATCATGGCGAGGCACCGCCTGTCACCATACGCCAGTCCAATGCCGGCCGCGACCGCAGCAAGTCGCGCGCGCCGTCGACGGCCGCCGGCATCGGCGACCGGGTTCTGGCGCGGATCTTTGCAACGACGCATGGCGCCAAGACCACCTATTCAGCCCGTATCATGAAAGTGCTCGACCGGCGCGAAGGCCTGGTTCTGGGCGTCTTTCGTGCCCTGCCCGATGGCGGCGGCCGGCTGTTGCCGATCGAACGCCGCGGCGAGGAATTCGCCATCGACGCCGACTCCGCCGGCAATGCCGGGGACGGAGATCTGGTCGAGGTGGAATCGATCAAGCTCGGCCGCATGGGACTGCCGCGCGCCAAGGTTCATGCCGTTCTGGGATCGGTCGAGGGAGAAAAGGCGATCTCGATGATCGCCATCCATGCCCACGGCATCCCGCATGTGTTTCCCGCAGAGGTGATCGAGGCCGCCGAAAACGCCAAGCCGGCGCCGCTCTCGGGCCGCGAGGACTGGCGCCACATCCCGCTCATCACCATCGACCCGCATGACGCCAAGGACCATGACGACGCGGTCTATGCCGAAGCGGACCCCTCGCCCGACAATCCCGGCGGCGTCATCGCCACCGTGGCGATTGCCGATGTGTCCTGGTATGTGCGCACCGGCTCACCGCTCGACCGCGAAGCGCTCAAGCGCGGCAACTCGGCCTATTTTCCCGATCGCGTCGTGCCGATGCTGCCGGAGCGGATCTCCAACGATCTGTGTTCGCTGCGCGAAGGCGAAGACCGCCCGGCTCTGGCGCTGCGCATGGTGTTTTCCAGTGAAGGCCGCAAGGTCGGCCACAAGTTTCACCGGGTGATGATCAAGAGTGCCGCCAAACTGTCCTATCAGCAGGCGCAGGCGGCAATCGACGGCAACCCCGACGACAAGTCCGGGCCGCTGCTCGAGCCTGTCCTGAAGCCGCTATGGGCCGCCTACGAGGTGCTCAAGCGCGAGCGCAACCGACGCCAGCCGCTCGATCTCGACATGCCGGAACGCAAGATTCTGCTGACGCCCGAAGGCAAGGTCGACAAGGTGATCGTGCCGGAACGACTCGATGCGCACAGGCTGATCGAGGAATTCATGATCCAGGCCAATGTGGCCGCGGCGGAGACGCTGGAAAAACGCAAGCAGCCCCTGATCTTCCGGGTTCACGACCAGCCGTCGCTGGCCAAGCAGGAAGTGCTGCGCGAGTTTCTCGGCACGCTCGGCCTGTCGCTGGCGCGTGGCGCGGCGGTGCGGGCCAGCGCCTTCAACGGCATTCTCGCCAAGGCCTCGGGCGAGCCCTATCAGGGCATGGTCAACGAGATGGTGCTGCGCAGCCAGAGCCAGGCGATCTATTCGCCGGAGAATATCGGCCATTTCGGCCTCAACCTGATGAAATACGCCCATTTCACCTCGCCGATCCGGCGCTATGCAGATCTGATCGTGCATCGCGCGCTGGTCGGATCGCTCGGGCTTGGCGAAGGCGGCATCACACCGGAGCAAGAGGCGGGGCTCGAAAACATTGCCGCGGAGATTTCCGTCACCGAGCGCCGCGCCATGGCGGCCGAGCGCGACACGGTGGACCGGCTGGTTGCCCATCACTTGGCCAGCCGCATTGGCGAAGCCTTTACCGGCCGGATTTCCGGCGTGACCAAGACGGGCCTGTTCATCAGCCTGCCTCAATTTGGCGCAGACGGATCTCGTCCCGGTTTCCACACTTGGGCTTGACTATTATCATCATGATGAGGCTCATCAGGCACTGACGGGGGAGAAGACCGGGCTTGGCTACAGGCTCGGCGACGAGGTGGAGATCAAGATCGTCGAAGTGATCCCGCTGGCGGGCTCGATGCGATTCGAGATGCTCAGCGAGGGACACAAGATGCCCACCGGCACCCGCTCGTTCCACAAGTCGGGCCGGGCGCGCCGGGGCGGGCCGAAAAAGCCCGGAACACGGCCGGCGCGCGGACGGCGCTGAGACAGCCCGCCGTGCACGTCAACACAAGGCGTTACGACGCCCATCGAACTCAGGAGATGAGCCATGCTCGAACTTGGCGGCAACAACACCCCGAACCCGGCACAGGCCGAACCACGCAGCACCTGGAGCGCGATCAAGCGCGGCCTGCTCGGCCGCTGCCCCCATTGCGGCGAAGGCAAGCTGTTCAGGGCCTACCTCAAGCCGGTCGATGCCTGCGCTGCCTGCGGCGAGGAAATGAGCCACCATCGGGCCGATGACTTTCCCGCCTATCTGGCGATCTTCGTTGTCGGCCACATCGTTGTCGCCGGCTTCATGGCGACCGATACATGGCTGGTGCTTGAAAGCTGGCAGCATCTGCTGATCTGGATCCCCATCACCATTCTGCTCACACTGGTGCTGCTGCAGCCGCTCAAGGGCGGCGTGATCGGACTGCAATGGGCCTTGCGCATGCATGGCTTCAGCGGCGAAGCGGAAGAACCCATGCTCGCCGAGCCTGCTCACGAGGATGCGCGATGAATGGCAGCGCTGCTTCCAATATCGATCTTCTGACCGAGGATCATCTGGCCAGGATCAGCGATCAGCGTCATCCGCCGCGCGTCCCGCGGGATGCGGCTTCGCTCGTCCTGCTGGACAGAAGCAGCGATGTGCCGCGCGCGCTACTGGGAAAGCGCGGCAAGCGTCATGCCTTCATGCCCGATCTTTATGTCTTTCCCGGCGGCAGGCGCGATCCCGGCGACAACAAGACCCCGCTGGCCCAGCCCTTGCGCGAGGAAGTTGCCGACAAGCTGATGCAGCGCACCGCCGCCCGGTTCCATCGCTACGCCGCGCGCGGGCTGGCCGTGGCAGCTGCGCGTGAAATGCAGGAGGAAGCCCATCTTTCGCTGACGCCGCCCGAATATGGCGGCGCCCTGCGTCCCGATGTGTCGCATTTCCGTTACCTCGCCCGCGCCATCACGCCGCCTGGACAGTCGCGGCGATTCGACACGCGCTTCTTTGCCTGTTTCTGCGACGAACTGGGGATCGATCCGACCCGGATTCGCGACAGCGACGAACTGCATGATCTGTCATGGATTCCCGTCAATGCCCATGACAGCCATCCGCTGCCGCGGATCACCAAGGTGATTCTCTCGGATCTTGTCCAGGCGCTCGACGAAGACTCGACCTTGCTTTTCGGCCGGTCTGTGCCGTTTTACTATTTTCGCAACGGACGCTTTGTTCGAGAAATGATTTAAGGCAAACCCGATATGGATCACTCATCCGCAAGCCCCCCGCGATACGCGAGGAGATCCATTGGCCGGCATTGTTTGCAGCCATTTCCGCCATCACCGCAGTCGGCATCGCCATCGGGCTCGGCCTGCCGCTGCTGTCGATCATTTTGGAAAAACGCGGCGTATCATCCTCGATGATCGGCCTGAATTCGGCCATGGCCGGCGTCGCGGCCATCGTGGCGGCGCCGCTGACCACCGTGATTGCCCGGCGGTTCACCGTGGTGACCACGATGGTGCTGGCAATCGTCGCCGCCGCCGTGAGCGCCCTGGGCTTCTACTATGCCGAAGCGCTGTGGATGTGGTTTCCGCTGCGGGTGATCTTTCACGGCGCCATCACCATCCTGTTCGTGCTGTCGGAGTTCTGGATCAACACGGCCGCACCGCCATCCAGGCGCGGGCTGGTTCTGGGCATCTACGCCACCGTGCTGTCGCTCGGCTTTGCAGCCGGGCCGCTGATCTTCTCGATCATCGGGTCGGAAGGCATCCTGCCGTTCCTGATCGGCTCCGGCGTCATCCTGCTGGCGGCGGTCCCGATCCTGATGGCGCGCAAGGAGAACCCGCCGATCGGCGAGGCTCCGAATTATTCCTTCATGCGCTATGTCTTTCTGGTGCCGACGGCGACGGCTGCGGTGTTCATCTTCGGCGCGGTTGAATCGGGCGGACTGGCGCTGTTTCCGGTCTATGCCAACCGCACCGGCTTCACCGAATCACAGGGCGCGCTGCTGTTGATGATGATGGGACTGGGCAATGTGCTGTTCCAGATCCCGGTCGGCCTGATTGCCGACAAGATCGGCGACCGACGGCGGCTGCTGTCGCTTTTTGCCATCATCGGGCTGATTGGCTCGCTGGCCCTGCCCTACCTCATCCATGACTGGCTCCTGTCGGCAGTTATCCTGTTGTTCTGGGGCGGCAGTGTCGCCGGACTTTACACCGTCGGGCTGGCCCATCTGGGCGACAAGCTGCATGGTTCGGACCTCGCATCTGCCAATGCGGCCTTTGTGTTTTGCTATGCGCTGGGCATGCTGGTCGGCCCGCAGACCATCGGCGTGGCGATGGATGTTGCCGGCGATCACGGTTTTGCCTGGGCGCTGGCGTTCTTTTTCGCACTTTATGTAGCCCTGACGCTGTTTCGTATCCTGCTCGGACCGAAACGGGCTTGACTTTCGGCCCGGCTTTTGTAGGTTCCGCGCAAGTTTCGCCGTGGAGCCTTGTGTGCTGTCCGCGGCTTCATTTTTGAAGAAGGCAAGACACCATGGCCAAGGCGACCACCATCAAGATCAAGCTCCTGTCGACAGCCGACACAGGGTTTTTCTACGTAACCAAGAAAAACAGCCGTACTTTCACCGACAAGATGACCAAGACAAAGTACGACCCTGTCGCCAAGAAGCACGTTGAATTCAAGGAAGCCAAGATCAAGTAATCCGGCTTACCTTCCCGCTGCTGCGCGGAATTGCACGCACTCAACAAAAAACCCGCTTCCTTCCGGAAGCGGGTTTTTTGCATGAAAGGCCGATCAAGACAAAGGCGTGGAACGAGGATACCACTATGCGCTTGATCTTGACCGGCCACCCCACGACCCAGGAGATGCGGCGGACCTGAACATCATGGGGTATCTCTAATCTGGCGTAACTATAGACTGCGCATGTGACAGTCTCAAAACGCATCACGCATTGTGGACAATTGTCCCAAACCGAAAATAAATCAATAGTTTCTTAACCCTCACCATGAACTGTCAAAGTATGTGGTTAATAATGCCGCGCATTTTAATCGTTTCTTAGCCATCTCGGCCCCGCCATACTGCATTGGCCACGTCACTGCCGCTGTACTCGTCGTTGCATTGCCCGGCACATCCCCGCCCACGCGGATGGACAATGAGTGCATGGTTCAACCAGCACCACCGAGACCCATTTCAAGCGTCTGAAATTTTTGAGATTGTCGCCGCCGCACCTCCCGCATCACAGGATGACACGGCCAGGTCCGGTTGATCAGGGCAACGGTTCTGGTGCCGGCCTGCCGACAAGCTGTAGCAAGGGCCCTGAATGGCGCAGCCGCGCGGTTGCGGGCCGTGTGGAGCTTGTGAGGAACCGTTGCGGCTCAGGCCGCCTGGCTGACGACGCGATTGCGGCCGTTGTTCTTGGCCTGGTACAGCGCCTTGTCGGCGCGCCGCATCAGCGAATCAGCGCCCTCGCCGCCCTTTTCCAGCGTGGCGATGCCGACGGAGGTGGTCAGCGGGGCAACGCGGCCGGTGGCCGAGATCTTGAACGGCGCAGCCGCTATGGCATCGCGCAGGCGCTCCGCCACCTGGGCGGCGATCTCCGGCGTCGTGTCGGGCATCACCACCACGAATTCCTCGCCGCCATAGCGGCAGGCGAGATCGGCACCGCGCACGGCGCCACGCACCCGGCGGGCAAATTCACGCAGCACGTCATCGCCACCCTCATGACCATGGGTGTCGTTGATGGCCTTGAAATGGTCGATGTCGGTGATCAGTACCGAAAGCGGCCGGTCACGCCGGTTGGAGCGCTCGACCAGTGTCGCCAGATGGGTGTCGAGATGGCGGCGGTTGTTGAGGCCGGTCAGCGCGTCGGTGACGGCAAATTCGACCGACTGCGACAGGCTGGCCCGCAGACAGTCGGAATAGCGCTTGCGGCGGATCTGGGTGATGCTGCGCGCCACCAGCTCGTTGGGATCGAGCGGCCGCAGCAGATAGTCATTGACGCCAAGCTCGAGCGCCCGGATCACCAGTTGGTCCTCGCCCTGCTCGGCCACCACCAGCATCGGAATGAAGCGGGTGCGCTCCAGCGAGCGCATCTGCGAGCACAGCCGCAGCGGATCATAGTCTTCGAGCGCCGTGGAGACGATCACCAGCTCATAGGGTTTTTCAGCCGCTTCAAACAGCGCCGCCTGGGGATCCCCGATCGCGGTGATCTCGGCCACGCCCCTGAGCGCCCTGGCCATGCGGTCCTGTGCATTGGCGCGCCCCTCGACCAGCAACACCAGGCCAGGCTCCTCCAGCGTGCCCTGGTGCGGTGCAAGCAGGGCTTCCAGACCCATGTTGCGCGCGGTTTCCGCACGCAGGCGAAGTTCATCGCTCAAGGCCTTGAAGCGGATGAGACTTTTGACCCTGGTCATCAGCTGCAGATCGTTGACCGGCTTGGTCAGAAAATCATCGGCGCCGGCCTTGAGACCGCGCACCCGGTCGGCGGGCTGATCGAGTGCCGTGACCATGACAACGGGAATATGGGCCGTGCGGGGATTGGTCTTGAGGCGCTCGCAGACTTCAAATCCGTCGATTCCAGGCATCATGATGTCGAGCAGGATCAGGTCGACCGGGGTCTGGTCGCAGATCGACAGCGCGGTCATTCCGTCGGCAGCCGTCAGCACCTCGAAATACTCGGCCAGGAGCCGGGCTTCGAGCAGCTTCACATTTGCCGGAATGTCATCGACGACCAGAATGCGTGCGGTCATGGTCTTACTCCAGCCTCAAGCATCGCCAAGATAGGTCTTGATGGTTTCAATGAATTTGGGAACCGAAATCGGTTTTGAAATATAGGCTTCACACCCGCCCTGGCGGATGCGCTCCTCATCGCCCTTCATCGCGAATGCGGTGACGGCAATGACCGGAATCATGTGCAGGTCGTCATCCTGCTTGAGCCATTTGGTGACTTCCAGACCGGAGACTTCCGGAAGCTGGATGTCCATCAGGATGAGATCCGGACGGTGCTGGCGGGCAAGGTCCATCGCTTCCATGCCGTTGCGGGTCTGGATCGTCTTGTAACCTGACGCTTCGATCAGGTCCCGGAAGAGTTTCATGTTGAGTTCATTGTCCTCAACAATCATCACCTGCTTTGTCATATCCGTTCCCATCCCCGATCCGGCTCGGACAACCGCCCGGCTGATACTGTTGTTGCCGGCGGCCGGTGGCCGATTATACCGGTTTTCGGCCGATACGGTGTGCGGACTGTTCGGCCGGAAAAGCCAGTCAACGCAGTCACCATAGTTCCATTAGGTTGAAAAAGTGGTAATCCGACATTTCGAATATGGTTGATGGTATCCCGGAGAGGCACGAAACCGATGGCAGATGCGGAAGACACGGCGATTGCCGTGCTGGTTTGGCTCGCGGGCGAACCTGAACTGATGGGCCGCTTCCTGGCCCTGACCGGACTGGAAGCCGGCAATATGCGCGATGCGGCGCAGGAGCCAGGCTTTCTGGCCGGCGTGCTCGGCTTCCTGATGAGCCATGAACCGACGCTGATGGACTTTTGCGCCGCCACCGATACGCGGCCCGAAACCGTGACCCGCGCCTTCCATGCGCTTGGCGGGGCGACGGAGACCGGATGATGCTGATCCCCGACGCCGAACATGACGACCTGATGCTCACCGACCGGCCGCTGGTGGTCTGCGACATCGACGAGGTGGTGCTGGAATTCGTCACGCCGTTTCAGGCCTTTCTGGTCGACAATGGCTTCGAACTGCGCCCGACCTCGTTCCGGCTGAATGGGAATGTATTCAGCCTCGAAGATGGGGTGGAAACCGGCAAAGACAAGGTGGCGGCGCTGCTGGAGGCGTTCTTTACGAGCCAGGACCAGTGGCAGACCCCGGTCACCGCGGCCGCCGACAGTCTGGCGCGGCTGGCCGAGCATGCCGATGTCGTGTTTCTCACCGCGATGCCGCCGCGCCACCGCGCCGTGCGCCGGCGGCTGCTGTCGCAGCATGGCTTCGACTATCCGATGATCGCCACCGAAGCGGCAAAAGGACCCGCGGTGATGGCCCTGCACGGTGCGCGGACGCAGCCGGTGGTGTTTGTCGACGACATATTCACCAATCTGCAATCGGTGCGCGAACATGTGCCCGACACGCTTCTGCTCAACCTGATGGCCAATGACACGTTCCGGGCAATGGCGCCGCATCCGGGCGACGGTGTCGACATTGCCGATGACTGGGCTCATGCCGAAGCGTTGATCCGGGCGCATTTCACCCCGGCAGCAGCCTGAAGCACCCGCCGCCCGTACCGCTGCAGCCCTGCCCGTGCCACCGGTCACGCCAGCGCCTTGCGCATCAGCGGCCGGCCGCTCTTGCGCTCGGCCACGGTCTTGAAGCCGGCCCCGGCGAAGACCGACACAGACCCGATGAACAGACCCACCGACCTTGACTGCTTGGCGTGTTCGATCGGACAGGCCTCGACCAGACGGGCGCCATTGTCACGCGCATGCGCCACGGCCGCCGCGACGAGGGCGTGGCTCAGCCCCTGCCCGCGCCGCTTCGACTGCACGAACAGGCACGAGATCGCCCACAGCCCCGGATCGGACGGATCATCGCCATCGAGCGGCCGCGACACGGTGCGCGCAGTGTTCCAGCGGGGCACATGGGCGCGTGGCGTTACCTGAACCCAGCCCACCGGCACGCCGCTGTCAAACGCGATCAGCCCGGGCGGCACGGAATCGCTCGCGGCGTCCTTGAGCAGCTGTTTCTTGTCGTCCCGGCCCAGCGCATCGCGCTGTTTCGGTGCCAGCCGGAAATAGCTGCACCAGCAGCCATAGCAGGCACCCTGAGGCCCGAAGAGGCTTTCCAGGTCCGGCCAGAACGGAGCCGTGAGGGGATGAATGGTCAGGCTCATAGGTGTTGATTTCCAGTGGATCTGCACGGTCTGCTGAGTCGAAATCTATTGCGAATTGACTCAATGTTCAATATTTGTTCTCAAATGTCCGCAGCCTCTACCCTTCCCGGCTTTTGCCGTGACTGCCTGACCCCCGCCCGTGCGGAGGCGAGGCGCTGTCATGCCTGCGGCAGCCCGCGGATCATCCGTCATGCCGAGATCGACACGCTGACGCTGGCCCATGTCGATTGCGATGCGTTTTACGCGACGGTGGAAAAGCGCGACAATCCGGAACTTGCCGACAAGCCGGTGATCATCGGCGGCGGCAAGCGCGGCGTTGTCTCGACCTGCTGCTACATCGCCCGCATCCACGGGGTGCGCTCGGCCATGCCGATGTTCAAGGCGCTCGACGCCTGCCCTGACGCGGTGGTGATCAAGCCCGACATGGAGAAGTATGTCCGGGTCGGACGCCAGGTGCGGCAATTGATGGAAGAGCTGACACCGCTGGTGCAGCCGATCTCGATCGACGAGGCGTTTCTTGACCTTGCCGGCACCGAGCGCCTGCACAAGGACACCCCTGCCCGCACGCTGGCGCGCTTTGCGGCGCGGGTGGAAGCCGAAATCGGCATCAGCCTCTCGGTCGGGCTGTCCTACTGCAAGTTCCTCGCCAAGGTGGCGTCCGATCTCGACAAGCCGCGCGGATTCTCGGTGATCGGCAAGCAGGAGGCGATCGCCTTTCTCAAGCCGCGCCCAGTGACAATGATCTGGGGCGTCGGCAAGGCCTTTGCGGCGACGCTGGAGCGCGACGGCATCCGCACCATCGGCCAGTTGCAGACAATGGACGAAACAGCGCTGATGCGCAGCTATGGCGTCATGGGCAAGCGTCTGTACCATCTGGCGCGCGGCGAGGACGAGCGCACCGTCCATCTCAATGAGGGCGCCAAGAGCGTCTCGGCCGAAACCACCTTCAATTCCGACCTGTCCGAGGTCAAGGACTTGGTGCCGGTGCTCCGCCGGCTTTCGGAGAAGGTGTCGGCCCGGCTCAAGGCCTCCACCATCGCCGGCCAGACCGTGGTGCTCAAGCTCAAGACCTCGGACTTCAAGAGCCGGACGCGCAATTTCAAGCTTGAGGACCCGACCATGCTGGCCGACCGGATTTTTCGCACCGGCCTGCATCTGCTGGAACGCGAGCTTGGCCAGGACCGGTTCCGGCTGATTGGCATCGGCGTCACCGATCTCACCGATGCCGCCCGCGCCGATCCACCCGACCTGGTCGATCCGGCAGCAGCACGGCGGGCCGTGGCGGAAAGCGCCATCGACAAGGTGCGCCAGAAATTCGGCCGCGATATAGTTGAAACGGGCTACACCTTCGGGACGTCGCGAAAAACTAGGCAGGCGGAGGAGGATTAGACCAGTTCGACATCCAGCACGCCGGGCGCCGCCTTCAGCGCCGAGGCGATCTGGGGCGTGATCCTGTAGCGGTCCGAGAGCGTCACCTCGATCTCGCGGCGGCCGTCATCCTTGATCATGACAAAGGACACCTGGCCATCGCCACGCGAGGTCAGATGCGTCGACACCGAATTGAGCGGTCGCGCATCGCGCATATAGACCCGCAGTGCAGACTGGCCGCGCGCCGCCCGGTCTTCCAGCGAATCGGCGGTCTGGATCCTCAGCCCTATGCCTTCCGGCCGCTCCTCGGCGGTGACGGTGATGACGATCGACTTGCCCGGTTCGAGCAGGTCCCGGTAGAGCGCCAGGCCTTCGGAAAACAGCACGGCCTCATATTGTCCGGAACTGTCGGAAAAGGCGATGATGCCCATCTTGTTGCCGGTACGGGTCTTGCGCTCCTGCTTGCTGGTCACGGTGCCGGCAAGCCTGCCGGCGGTGGCGCCGGCCTTGACCGCGAGCGAGAAATCCGCCCAGGTCTGCACCCGCATCTTGGCGAGCAGATCATTATAGGAATCAAGCGGATGCGCCGAGAGGTAGAAGCCCAGCGCCTGGTATTCGCGGTGCAGCTTGTCGGCCGGCAGCCAGGGCATGACGGCGGGCAGCTGAATGGTTTCGGCCTCTGTCGCGCCACCGCCGCCAATGCCGAACATGTCGCTCTGGCCGCTAATCCGGTTTTCCTGGGCGCGCTGGGCAAAGCCCAGCACCCGGTCGAGACCGCTGCTGAGCGAGGCGCGCTCCTTGCCGAAGCAATCAAACGCACCCGCGGCAATCAGGCTTTCCAGCACCCGGCGATTGACCTGGCGCGGATCGATGCGCGTGCAGAAATCCTCGAGCGAGGCAAAGGGCTCGTCGCCCCGGACCTCGACAATATGCTCGACGGCGGCATCGCCGACGCCCTTGATCGCGGCCAGCGCATAATAGATCCGGTTGTCGCCGGTTTCGAAATGCCGGAAGCTTGTCTGCACCGAGGGCGGCACGACTTCGATGCCCAGCCGCCTGGCGTCTTGGCGGAAATCGTTGAGCTTGTCGGTGTTGGACATGTCGAGCGTCATTGATGCGGCGAGAAACTCGACCGGATAATGCGCCTTGAGATAGGCCGTCTGGTAGGAGACGATGCCATAGGCTGCTGCGTGCGACTTGTTGAAGCCGTAATTGGCGAACTTGGCGAGAAGGTCGAAGATCAGGTTGGCCTGCGGCTTGGACACGCCGCGCTCGACGGCGCCGTCGACGAAGCGGGCGCGCTGCTTGTCCATTTCCGCCTGGATCTTCTTGCCCATGGCGCGGCGCAGAAGGTCGGCTTCGCCGAGCGAGTAGCCGGCCAGGACCTGGGCGATCTGCATCACCTGTTCCTGGTAGACGATCACGCCCTGGGTTTCAGCCAGCAGCCCGTCGATCTTGGGATGGATGGAGGCCAGCTCCTCCTCGCCATGCTTGCGCGCATTGTAGACCGGGATGTTTTCCATCGGGCCCGGGCGATAGAGCGCCACGAGCGCAATGATGTCCTCGATCCGGTCGGGACGCATGCCGATCAGCGCCTTGCGCATGCCGGCCGATTCCACCTGGAACACGCCGACAGTCTCGCCGCGCGACAGCATCTCGTAGGTGGGGGTGTCGTCAAGCGGCAGGGCTTCGAGATCGATGGTGATGTTGCGCTTGGCGATGAAGCCGACAACGGTCTTGAGCACCGTCAGCGTCTTCAACCCCAGAAAGTCGAACTTGACCAGGCCTGCCTGCTCGACCCATTTCATGTTGAACTGGGTGACCGGCATGTCCGAGCGCGGATCGCGATACATCGGCACCAGCTGCGACAGCGGACGGTCGCCGATGACGATGCCCGCCGCATGGGTGGAAGCGTGCCGGTAAAGTCCCTCGAGCTTCTGGGCTATGTCGAGCAGGCGGCCGACGGCAGGTTCCTTTTCCACTTCCTCGGCAAAGCGCGGCTCTTCCTCGATGGCCTTGTGCAATGGCGTCGGGGCGGCGGGGTTGTTGGGCACCAGCTTGCAGATCCGGTCGACCAGACCATAGGGCATCTCGAGCACACGGCCGACGTCGCGCAGTGCTGCGCGCGCCTGCAGGCTTCCGAAGGTGATGATCTGACCCACCTGCTCGCGGCCGTATTTCTTCTGCACATAGCGGATCACCTCTTCGCGGCGATCCTGGCAGAAGTCGATGTCGAAGTCGGGCATCGACACGCGGGCCGGGTTGAGGAAGCGCTCGAACAGCAGGGAGAAGCGCAGGGGATCGACATCGGTGATGGTCAGCGCATAGGCGACCAGCGAACCTGCGCCCGAACCACGGCCGGGTCCGACGGGAATGCCCTGGTCCTTGGCCCATTTGATGAAGTCGGCCACGATCAGGAAGTAGCCGGGAAACTTCATGTTCTCGATGATGTCGAGCTCGACCTGCAGGCGCTCGCGGTAGTCCGCCTCCGAATAGCCCTCGGCGAGACCGATGCGCGCCAATCGGCGCTCGAGCCCGTCAATCGACTGCCGCCGCAATTCCGCGGCTTCCGCGGCCAGCGCCGCGACGGGGTCGTCCTCGCCGCCGCCGGTAAAGCGCGGCAGGATCGGTGCCCGCAGCTCGACGATGGCGCTGCAGCGCCGGGCAATTTCGATTGTGTTGGCCAGGGCTTCGGGAATATCGGCAAACAGTTGCGTCATCTCGGAGCGGGATTTGAGGCAATTGTCGACGCTGAGCCGCGGCCGCCGGTCATCCGACATCACCGCATTGCAGGCCACCGCCATCAAGGCATCATGGGCTTCGAAATCCTCGGGCGTGGGAAAGAAGGCTTCATTTGTCGCCACCAGCGGAATTTCGCAGTCATAGGCGAGCGCGATCATCCTGGCCTCATGAGCCCGGTCATAGCCACGCTGGCGCTGCAGCTCGACATAGACCCGGTCGCCGAACACGGCCTTTAGGCTTTCAAGACGGCTCCTGGCCTGGTCGGGGTGGCCTTCGCGCAGTGCCTGATCCACCGGACCACCGGCCGCACCGGTCAGAGCAATCAGGCCGCCGGCGTCCTGCTGCAGCCAGGACAGCGAGATATGGGCCCGCTCGCCGCCGCTGTCGTCGCCGAGATAGGCCTGGCTGACAATGGCGACCAGACGTTCATAGCCCGCCGGAGTGGCGGCATAGAGCACGATCGAGGGCGATTTCTGCAAATGCTCGCGGTGAGAGCGGCGCTCCGAGCCCTGGCCGTCTTCCATGTCGATGTCGAGCTGGCAGCCGATCAATGGCTGAATGCCTGCTTCCATGGCCTTGACCGAAAATTCCAGGGCGCCGAACAGATTGTTGGTGTCGGTGATTGCCAGCGCCGGCTGGTCATCGGAGACCGCACGCTTGATCAGGGTCTTGATCGGCAGCGCGCCCTCAAGCAGCGAATAGGCCGAATGGACGCGCAGATGCACAAAACCCGGCCAGGATCCGGAACTGCGGCCCTCGGTGTTGCTGTCGCGCTCGCGGGCCTGCTGTGTGCCCGCAGCCAGATTGGCCAGCACCTTGGCTGACTTGCTTTCCCGCGCCATCAAAATCCCCTGCTGATCGATTCATGGCGAGGCATCGGGTCGATGCCGTCCAAGACTCAAGCAGCAATTGTGAGGACCCGGACCATAAAGTCCAGAGCGCAGATCGTGAAATGATGGCAGCGCCCGATGGCGCCGCCGCCTGCCCTTGCCTGACCCGCATCAGCGCGCGGTTCACAAAGGACGATTCCTGTGGACGACGCCGGGTGAAACCAGTCCGGCGCGGCACCCGGCAAATTTGCGAGCCTGCCGCATCTGGAACAGGTCACGCATTCCGGCATTCACCTCCACCCCGAGCCTCTGCAAACACAGAGTGCGCCGGAGGCAGAAGAGCCTGGATCAGAACGCCATGGCGAGAACGGCGAAGCTCGCCACAAACAGTGACATGGAAACGAAAGCGGCAAGATCGCGGGCAAATGATGTCATGATCAACTCCTATATTCCCTGTGTGTTTCCATACTGTTCGATGTTTGTTCTCTTGTCAAGCGAACAGAACCCGATTGTGCTTTCTGCACTCACACACTTGTTGCGCGGAGATCTTCTGCCCCTGGCCCTTGCCAACAGGCCATAAAAAAAGCCCGGGCGATGACACCCGGGCTTTCATTCAGTTCGGTCAGGATTGCGGCTTAGTTGCACGCATCCTTGAGGCCCTTGCCGGCCGAGAACTTCGGCACGTTGCGAGCCGGAATATCAACTTCATTGCCGGTCTGCGGGTTGCGGCCCTTGGAGGCTTCGCGACGCGACACTGTGAAATTGCCAAAACCGATCAGGCGCACGTCGCCGCCGTTCTTGAGTTCGCCTGTGATGGTTTCGAAAACCGCTTCGACAGCCGATGTTGCGTCACCCTTGCTGAGGCCCGATTTTTCAGCCACAGAGGCTACGAGTTCATTTTTGTTCATTTTGATACCTTTCCTGACGTTTCTTCGACTCAATGTGTTCGATGCGGTGATCCTACGCATCTCGCCGCAGCAAGCAACCAAACTCCCCGGAAACCGGGGTTTTATAAAGGTTTTCTACAGGCAATTCGGTGGAATTCGGATGCTTGAACGGACAAAGAACGCATAACCTTAACAAAAAGTTGCAATCCCGCGCGAAATCGCTGCGGGCTGAGCGAAGTCCACAGGCTTTGTCCGGGACCGTACCGAAACGTTCCCGGCCGGCCCAGGCCGCTGCACCGGTCAGAACAGGCCTTTGCCCACTCCGGCAAACGCAAACGGGCCGCACATCGATCAGATGTGCGGCCCGGTGTCATGTGGCTGTGGCGTTCGGGCGAGCCCGAACCAGCCGTGTCAGTGCGCGATGGTGGCGCCGCCCTCTTCGCCGGCTTCGGCTGCAAGCGGTGCTTCCGGCTTGGCATCGGGATCCCAGGTGATGGCCTCGGGCATGCGCACCAGCGCATGGCGCAGCACGTCACCCATCTTGGCAACCGGGATGATCTCGAGACCGTTTTTGACATTGTCCGGAATCTCGGTGAGGTCCTTGGCATTGTCTTCCGGTATCATCACCGTCTTGATGCCGCCACGCAGGGCCGCCAGCAGCTTCTCCTTGAGACCGCCGATGGGGAGGATCCGGCCGCGCAGGGTGATCTCGCCGGTCATGGCGACATCACGGCGAACCGGAATGCCTGTCATGATCGACACAATCGATGTGGCCATGGCGACGCCGGCCGAAGGGCCGTCCTTCGGGGTTGCCCCTTCCGGCACGTGGACGTGGATGTCGCGCTTGTCGAACAGAGGCGGCTCGATGCCGAAATCGACAGCCCGCGAGCGGACATAGGAGGCCGCCGCCGAGATCGATTCCTTCATCACGTCACGCAGATTGCCGGTCACGGTCATCTTGCCCTTGCCGGGCATCATCACGCCCTCGATGGTCAGCAATTCGCCGCCCACCTCGGTCCAGGCCAGGCCGGTGACGACACCGATCTGGTCGTGGAACTCAGCCTCGCCATAGCGGAAACGCGCCACGCCGAGATAGTCCGACAGGTTGTCGACGTCGACCTTGACCGACTTGACCCCGGTCTTGAGGATTTCGGTCACGGCCTTGCGCGCCAGCTTCATCAGTTCCCGCTCGAAGTTACGCACACCGGCTTCCCGGGTATAGGTGCGAACGATCTGCAGCAGCGCCTCGTCGGTGATCTCGAACTCTTCCGGACGCAGCGCATGATCGCGCACGGCCTTGGGCAGAAGATGCCTGCGGGCGATCTGCTGCTTCTCGTCCTCGGTGTAACCGGCGATGCGGATGATCTCCATCCGGTCCATCAATGGCGCCGGAATGTTGAGCGTGTTGGCCGTAGTGATGAACATCACGTTGGACAGATCATATTCAACCTCGAGATAGTGATCCATAAAGGTTGAATTCTGTTCCGGATCCAGCACCTCAAGCAGCGCCGATGACGGATCGCCGCGAAAATCCTGGCCCATCTTGTCGATCTCGTCGAACAGGAACAGCGGGTTGGACTTCTTGGCCTTTTTCATCGACTGGATGACCTTGCCGGGCATCGAGCCGATATAGGTGCGGCGGTGACCACGGATTTCGGCCTCGTCACGGACGCCGCCAAGCGCCATGCGGACATATTCGCGGCCGGTCGCCTTGGCGATCGACTTGGCGAGCGAGGTCTTGCCGACGCCGGGAGGTCCGACGAGGCAGAGGATCGGGCCCTTGATCTTCGAAGAGCGTGCCTGCACGGCAAGATATTCGATGATCCGCTCCTTGACCTTTTCAAGGCCGAAGTGATCGGTCTCAAGCACCTTCTCGGCGGCATTGAGGTCGATCTTGACGCGGGACTTCTTGCCCCAGGGCAGACCCAGCAGCCAGTCGAGATAGTTGCGCACGACGGTGGCTTCGGCCGACATCGGGCTCATCTGCTTGAGCTTCTTGAACTCGGCATCCGCCTTTTCGCGGGCTTCCTTCGACAGCTTGGTCTTGGCGATGCGGGCTTCCATCTCGGCCATCTCGTCACGGCCGTCCTCGCCGTCACCAAGCTCCTTCTGGATCGCCTTCATCTGCTCATTGAGGTAATATTCGCGCTGGGTCTTCTCCATCTGCCGCTTGACGCGGGAGCGGATGCGCTTTTCCACCTGCAGCACAGAGATTTCGCCTTCCATGAAGCCGAGCGCCTTTTCCAGGCGGCCCTTCACGGAAATGGTCGACAGCATGTCCTGCTTCTCGGGGATCTTGATCGACAGATGCGAGGCGACCGTATCGGCGAGCTTGGAATAGTCGTCGATCTGGCTTGCCGCGCCGACAACTTCCGGCGAGATCTTCTTGTTGAGCTTGACGTAGTTTTCGAACTCGGAAACCACGGAACGCGACAGCGCTTCGATCTCGACCGGGTCCTCTTCAGGTTCGGCGAGCTCGACGGCGCGGGCTTCGTAATATTCTTCGCGGTCGGTGTAGCCGACGATTTCGGCACGCGCACGACCTTCGACCAGCACCTTGACGGTGCCGTCGGGCAGCTTCAGCAATTGCAGAACATTGGCGATCGCGCCGATCTCGTAGATCCCGGCGGGATCCGGATCGTCATCGCTGGCGTTGATCTGGGTGGCAAGCATGATCTGCTTGTCCGATCCCATCACTTCCTCAAGCGCACGGATCGATTTTTCGCGACCGACAAAGAGCGGCACGATCATGTGCGGGAAAACGACGATGTCGCGCAGCGGAAGAACGGGATAGATACCTGCCTCTGTGGGCGAATGAGTAGTACTCACTTTTTTGTCCGGCATTTCATTTCCTTTCGTGGCCTGTCGGGCCGATTGGCAACGCGGGGCGCGGCCCCAGCTATTCCAGCAACCGCTGTTCGCGTCCTTATAGTGGGCATAGCCCTTGCAGTCTAATTGGAGAACCGGCGCCCCGGTTTCAAGTCGGGCGGCCCGGCTAAAATGCTCCATCTTCGATTCGGCACGATATTAGACAATGAAAGTGGCGGGAAGCTGGATCCTTGCTCCACGCGGCAGACAGGATGCCCGGCTCTTTTCGTCATGATGCCGCGATTGTACCTGTCCTGCGTGCCGCCCGCAGCCCCGATGAAAACGAAAAACCCTCCGGAACTGGCCCGGAGGGTTGTATCTTGGGCGCATCTGCCGCCGTGGCGAAGGGTCAGGCCGAAGCCGAGCCCTTGGCCTCGTCGCCACGCTCTGCATAGATGTAGAGCGGCCGGGCATTGCCTATGACCACGTCGTCGGAGATGACGACTTCGCGCACGCCTTCGAGTTCCGGCAGTTCGAACATGGTGTCGAGCAGGATCTTCTCCATGATCGAGCGCAGTCCGCGGGCGCCGGTTTTGCGGATGATGCCGCGTTTGGCGATTTCGGTGAGCGCGCTTTCGTGGAACGTCAGCACCACATCTTCCATCTCGAACAGGCGCTGATACTGCTTGACCAGAGCATTCTTGGGCTCGGTCAGGATCTGGATCAGCGCGGATTCATCGAGGTCTTCCAGCGTGGCAAGCACCGGCAGACGACCGATGAATTCCGGGATCAGGCCGAACTTGACCAGATCTTCCGGCTCGAGCTCGCGCAGAACCTCGCCGACCCGGCGCTCGTCCTGGGCGCGGACATTGGCGCCAAACCCGATCGAGGTCTTTTCGCCACGCGCCGAGATGATCTTGTCGAGGCCGGCGAATGCGCCGCCGCAGACGAACAGGATGTTGGTCGTGTCAACCTGCAGGAATTCCTGCTGCGGATGCTTGCGGCCACCCTGGGGCGGCACCGAGGCAACCGTGCCTTCCATGATCTTCAGAAGCGCCTGCTGAACGCCTTCGCCCGAGACGTCGCGGGTGATCGACGGATTGTCCGACTTGCGCGAAATCTTGTCGACCTCGTCGATATAGACGATGCCGCGCTGGGCGCGTTCGACATTGTAGTCGGCCGACTGCAACAGCTTGAGAATGATGTTTTCCACATCCTCGCCGACATAACCGGCTTCGGTCAGGGTCGTGGCATCGGCCATGGTGAAGGGCACATCGATGATGCGCGCCAGTGTCTGGGCCAGATAGGTCTTGCCGCAGCCGGTGGGGCCGACGAGCAGGATGTTGGACTTCGCCAGTTCCACCTCGCCCGATTTGGACGAGTGGTTGAGGCGCTTGTAATGGTTGTGCACCGCCACCGAGAGGATCTTCTTGGCCTGATGCTGGCCGATCACATATTCATCGAGTGTGGCAATGATTTCCTGCGGGGTGGGTACGCCATCGCGCGATTTCACCATCGAGGATTTGTTTTCCTCGCGGATGATGTCCATGCACAATTCCACGCACTCATCACAGATGAAGACCGTGGGACCGGCAATGAGTTTGCGTACTTCATGCTGGCTCTTGCCGCAGAAAGAGCAATATAGGGTATTTTTGGAATCGCCGCCGTTGCTGCCGCTGACCTTGCTCATTTCACTTTCCTTCCCGCAATCCAGGCGTCTGACCTGGATGTCTGGCGCCTCGCCGCCCCGAGCCGTGGCTTCGGAACATTGAGGCAATCTCGGGGTACAAACCCGGCCTCTGGTTATTCAAACCCGAAGCCGGTGGCAACGAATCCCCGTCAATCTGGCGATGCTAAGCCAGAGAATTTGAACATAGACTTAACGTCCATATTAGCGCGCTGCACAAGTTGCGCCACCCCAAGCCCACGAAAACGTGATGCAAGAGGGCCGCATTTCCTGTGAAAACACAGTTTTGGCATTCGAAAGGGCCCGACCCGCTGCCTATGTCGGGCTTTCGATGTATTCGCGCTTGTCGATGACCCGGTCGATCAGGCCGTATTCAAGCGCTTCACTGGCTGTCATGAAGTGGTCCCGGTCCAGGGTCTTCTCGACAGTCTCGTAATCATTGCCGGTGTGGGTGACATAGATTTCGTTGAGCCGGCGCTTCATCTTGATGATGTCCTGGGCGTGGCGCTCGATATCGGAGGCCTGACCCTGGAAGCCGCCGGAGGGCTGGTGCACCATGATGCGGGCGTTGGGCGTTGCAAAGCGCATGCCCTTTTCGCCGGCGCACAGAAGCAGCGATCCCATCGACGCGGCCTGACCGACGCACAGCGTCGAGACCGCGGGACGGATGAACTGCATGGTGTCGTAAATCGCCATGCCGGCCGTCACCACGCCACCGGGCGAATTGATGTAGATGGCGATTTCCTTCTTCGGATTCTCGGCTTCGAGAAACAGAAGCTGGGCGCAGACCAGCGTCGCCATATGGTCCTCGACGGGACCGGTGATGAAGATGATCCGCTCCTTGAGAAGCCGCGAAAAAATATCGTAGGACCGTTCGCCGCGGTTAGTCTGTTCAACGACCATGGGCACCAGGGCCATGGCGTTTTCAACTGTATTTTTCATTGCGCTTCCCTTGTCAAACGGTCCCACAGGCGCCGCGGCCTGCGGGGAATCAATCTCTTTGAACCCACTACATAGAGTGTGCCCCCCGTCGCTTCAAGATGTAAGGCTGTGAAACGGCTGGGCGACCTTGTTCACGAGTGGCGTTAAAGCCAGGTTACGGTTTTGAATTTGGCGGCATCCCGGGTGCATTTTGACTGTATGACTGCGCCTGCCTGCGCCATTCCCCGGGCCCGACTGCGAACATCGCCGCAAAGCGCCTGCCAAAGGCAGGCACCGAGCGGTAGCCGCATCGCTCGGCAATCTCGGCCATATCAAGCCCGGGCTGCTGCAACAGCTCGCGAGCCTTTATCATTCTCCACCGGGTCAGATAGGCAAAGGGCGTCATCCCGACGGTTGCGCTGAAACTCTCGGCAAAACGGGACCGCGACATGCCGGCCCGGGCCGCAAGCATTTCGATGTCCCAGGCTGTCTCGAAGCCGGAATGCATGGCCGACAGCGCTCGCGACAGCCGCGGATCTGCCAGGGCGCGGGCGAAACCGTTCGGATGAGCTGCATGATCGGGCAGGCTCGACCGCACGATCTGCATCAGCAGAATTTCCACTATCCTGTGCAGGATCGATGCCTGCCCCGCCCCGGGCTCGCTCGTTTCCGCATGCAGAAGCGCCAGCGAGGCCGCAACACCGGACGGTGCCGCATCGCATGACTGGCGCAGCGGGATCATCGGCGGCAGACTGTCGAGAACAGGATGGTCGATTGCCTCGTCGAAGCGAAGAAACCCGCACAGGATGCGGCACAGCGGACCCACGTCGCCATGGTGCAAGACACCGTCCACCGGCGGCACGCGCGCGATCAGATCGTCAAGATCGACCGGGGCGGCAACATTTTCACCGGAGGACAGGATTTGCGGCGCGCCATCGGGGATCAGCACCAGATCGCCCTGGGCAAGGCTGATCTGGTCCTGATCCGGAACCGTGACCACGCATTTGCCTTCCAGAACCAGGTGAAACCGTATGCGCCGCCGCTCCGCCGCCAGTCCGATGGCAAAATCGCCGCGTATCGCGGTGCTGAAATACAGCCCTGCCTGCAGGCGCAGTGTGGAAAAGATTTCGGTGAGCACGTCCATGATCGGAAATTGAACCAGAATCCGGGACGATCTGCAAATAATTTGGGCTTGGTAGGCAGTGATCCGCCGATCTGTCCGGCGTAGAAGCCTGCAAGTCCCAACGCAGGAGCTCGAAACCATGCCGATCGATAGCGCGCTTGCCCTGATGGGTTTTGCATTCGTCATGTCCGCCTCCCCCGGGCCGGGCAACTTCCTGCTGCTGACATCCGGGGCGAATTTCGGCTTCACCCGGTCGATCCCGCTGATCCTCGGCATCAGCCTAGGCTTCCTGAGCATGGTCGGGATGGTCGGGCTGGGGCTGGGGCAGCTGCTCAAGAGCTTCCCGGTGCTGGAACTCGGCATCCGCCTCGCCTGTGGGTTCTATGTCCTCTGGCTGGCCCTGAAAATCGCCCGCAGCCGCTCGCTGGGTTCGGGCGGCGAGACCATCGTCGGCGCGCCGTTCGGCTTTGCTGAAGCCGCAATGCTGCAACTGTTCAATCCCAAGGCCTGGACCGTGGCGATCATCGTCACGGCCTCCTATGTCGATCCGTCAGCGCCACGGAAAAGCCTGATTGCCCTGGTGCTGATCTTTGCAATTGTGAACATTCCCACCATCAGCATCTGGGCCGTGTCCGGAACAGCATTGAAGCGGTTCCTGGACAAGGGCAGCAGGATCGTCGTGTTCAACCATGTCATGGCCATGGTCCTTGTGGCGGCAATGATACCCGTGCTTTTGAACGTCTCAGACTAGCTTTTCGCGACTGAACGATCGAGCTTCGCCCCCAGAACGGGAGAATCCGGTGTATATCTGCCAAGCTTCTGATCCGAGACGGGATCGGGAGCGGTCGCCTCACCAGACCAAAAGAATATCGGCTGTTTTCCGCTTCGGCTGAGAACCAATTTCCGCGCTCGGCGCATCACGATATTAACGACACATTAAGGTTTTGCTTTCCTCGGCACCGGGACTGCTGCACACTTGCTGCAACCAAGCAGAAAAGACGGCCGATCACGTGCCGCCGGGTCTACCAGGGAGAGCAACATGTCCGAGTATTCATCCATTCGCCGCGGCGCGATCGCCACCATAATGGCCGTGTCCATGGCTTCGCCGGCGCTTGCCGGCGGCAAGCCTCTGGCCTGCTACCAGCAGGTCCACCAGCCCGCGGTCTACAAGACCGTGCATCAGCAGGTTGTGGTCCGGCCCGGCAGGGTGGTGCACGAGACCATTCCGGCGCGCTACGGCAAGATCACCGAACAGGTGCTGATCGAGCCGGAACGGGTGATTGCCCGCACCATTCCGGCGGTGACCCGGACCGTGCACGAAAAGGTTCTGGTCCGCGCCAAATCGATCGGCTGGGAATGGCGCCGCATCCATGGGGTCAAGACCCTGTGCAAGGTGGTCCATCCGGCCAAATACGCCACCCGGGCCCGCACCGTGGTGGTGCAGTCCGCACGCACCGTGCATGAACGGATTCCGGCGCGCTACGGTCACCGCAGCCGCACCGTGATCGTCCAACCTGCGCGCACCATCGCCCGTCAGGTGCCGCCGGTGATCAAGACGGTGGCTCGCTCCGTGGAAGTCCGCCCCGCCTCATCCGGCTGGGTGCAGGTATCGGGCCGACGCCGCTGTCACTGAGATTGTCCGGGGTGAGCGGGTTGGCCCACCGCGCCCGCTCGTCTCGGATCAGTACTTTGCAGAGATCTCGATGATGTTTGCTTCGGGATCGCGGATGAACAACGTGCGGTGACACCAGCGGCGCAAATCGGTCGGCTCCCTGAGGATTTCCATCCCGCCGGGGCGCTTCGGGACCTGTCCCCGGCAATTTCAGCAGCTTTTGAAACAACGGATTTCCCTGATCGCCGTTCCGCGATAAGTCTCCCCGATGATCGCTCGTTCCCTGACCATTTCGCAAGATCCCCAAGAGCCCGACTTCGTGCAAGACCCTTACCGGTTTTATGCGCTGAGGCACCGCGCCTCGCCCGTTTTCTACTGGGAGCAATACGGCATGTGGTGCGTGGCTGGCTATGACCAGGTCAATGGCCTGTTGCGCGACCGGCGGCTGGGCCGGGAAAACCGCTGGGGCGCGCCGCTGAACCCGGTCGAAGGCCGCGAACATCTCAGCGATTTTGACCGGATCGAAAGCGGCTCGCTGCTCGAACGCGAACCGCCGGCGCATTCGCGGCTAAGAACCCTGGTCAACCGCGCTTTCGTGTCCCGTTCGGTGGAGCGGCTGCGCCCGCGCATCCATGCGCTGGCGCATCAGCTCATCGACGCCCTGCCCGCTGACGATGCCTTTGACCTGCTGCCGTCATTCGCCACACCGATCCCGCTCACGGTGATCTGCGAATTGCTCGGCGTGCCGGTGACCCGCGCCGATGATCTGCTCGGCTGGTCGCACGCCATGTGCGAAATGTATGTACCGCAGCGTGCGCGCGAAACCGAAAACCGGGCCAACCGCGCCTCGGCCGATTTCGGTGCCTTCCTGACCGCGCATATCGCGGAACACCGCCATTCCACAACCGATGATCTGCTGTCGGCGCTGATCGCGGTGCGCGACACCGGCGAAAAGCTCACCGACGACGAACTGATCTCGACCTGTGTGCTGCTGCTCAATGCCGGGCACGAGGCTACGGTGCACCAGACCGGCAATGCGGTGAAGACCATTCTCGATCAGGGCGGCGATCCGCGCCGGTTCTTTGCAACGCCGGAGGCCGGAGCGGCAACCGTCGAGGAAGCGCTGCGGTTTGATGCGCCGCTGCACATGTTCACTCGCTATGCCTATGAGGATATCGATCTGGGACCGGTGACGCTGAAGCCGGGCGAACAGGTTGCGCTGCTGCTGGGCGCGGCCAACCGCGATCCCTCGGCGTTTGAGGCGCCGGACCAGTTCCGGCCCGGACGGGCGGACCAGAAAAACGTCAGTTTCGGCGCCGGGCTGCATTTCTGCATCGGGGCACCGCTGGCCCGGCTTGAACTGCAGGAATCGCTGGCGGTGCTGTTTTCGCGGTTGCCCGATCTTAAGCTCAGGCAACCGCCGCGCTACCGCAACAGCTACCATTTTCACGGGCTCGAGAGCCTTGTCGCCGAATCCGGCTAGAGACGGATCACGTAGTCCTTGCGAGTCGTTTCAATGACTTCCCAGATTCCCTTGAAGCCCGGTCTGAGAATGAAACTGTCGCCGGCGCTGACCGTGGTTGCCGCGCCGCCATCTTCTGAAATCACCGACACGCCTTCGAGGATGCGGCAATATTCCCATTCGTCATAGGCGATCCGCCAGCTGCCGGGCGTCGATTGCCAGATGCCGCAATAGAGCCCGTCTCGCTCTTCCAGGTTCCAGGTGGTATGGACCGGGTCGCCGGACAGCAGCTTTTCCGGATCCGGTCTTGAAATGTCCGGCTCCACGGAAGGGCTGACCGGAACGAGATTTGCTGTGACCATGATCATTCCCTAAAATGCGTAGACCCGAAGCCGTGGCGGCGTTTGCCGTCGGACAGACCGGCACCGCCAATCGTCAGGCGTTCCATGCCGGCGGGCGGATCGCCCAAACTGCGTGAACCAGTTTCAGGATGCACCAATGCGAATAGACAAAGCAATTGAAAGCTCGATGATGATGGATGACGCGACCTGGGCGCGGCATGCAAATCCCTGGAGTTTCTGGACAAGGGTGCCAATCCTGATGCTGTTCGCCCTTGCTGTCTGGAGCCGGATCTGGATCGGCTGGTGGTGCCTGATCCCGATCGGCCTGGTCATTGCATGGACGCTGGTCAATCCACGCGCCTTTTCGCCACCGGCAAGGCTGGACAACTGGGCGTCGCAAGTGGTTCTGGGGGAGCGCCGCTGGCTGGCGCGCAAGGCGACGCCGATCCCTGCACATCACGCCAGGGCGGCGATGATCCTGAGCCTTTTGTCGGGCCTTTCGATCATCCCGCTCGCCTATGGCCTCTGGGTGCTTGATCCCTGGGCGGTCTTTGCCGGCGCCATGCTGGCATCGGTGTTCAAGCTGTGGTTCGGCGACCGCATGGCCTGGCTAAATGCCGACATGACGGGCGGGCATGGTGGTTGATCAGACGCGTTGTCAGCAGACCTGAACGCCGCACTCGCTGATGGTGAAGTTTTCTGCGGGCTCGGTCAGCGATCCGTCGAACTGGCGGCCATCGGCGCATTGGGCGCGGGCTTCAAAGGTCAGCCGCCCGGCCAGCTCGCCTTCCCTGAGATTGACGAAATACTCGACCGCACAATCCTTCTCCGCGGCCAGTTGCTCGGAGAGCTGGTCGAGCCAGGCAGGATTGGCCGATTGGGCGTGAGCGAGGCTCATGACCGCCAGCGTCATGGCTGCAGCGGTGGTGAATCTCCGAATAATTGGTCGTGGCATGATGGCCTCCACTGATTGAGTTCAGGGGAAGCATAAAGCCTCTTGCAGGTTTTTGACTTGTTGCAGATCAAACGGCCCGGCGTTGGACGCCGGGCCGTTCAGATCACGGCTTGACGCGAAGGCGTCAGGCCTTGGCGAGCGCCTGCTCGAGGTCGGCGATGATGTCCTTGACGTCTTCGATACCGATCGACAGCCGCACCACGTCCGGGCCGGCGCCGGCGGCAGTCTGCTGCTCCGGAGACAACTGGGCGTGGGTGGTCGATGCCGGATGGATGACCAGCGAGCGCGTGTCACCGATATTGGCCAGATGCGAGAACATCTCGAGGCCCTCGACAAACTTCACGCCTGAATCGTAGCCACCCTTGAGGCCGAAGGTGAAGACCGCGCCAGCACCCTTGGGAGAATATCGCTGCTGCAGGGCGTGGTTGTCGTGATCCGGCAGGCCGGCATAATGCACCCAGCTGACCTTGTCGTGTTTGGACAGCCATTCGGCGACAGCCAGCGCATTGTCGCAATGGCGCTGCATCCGCAGCGGCAGGGTCTCCGCACCGGTCAGGATCATGAAGGCGTTGAACGGCGAGATCGCCGGACCGAGGTCACGCAGGCCGAGCACGCGGCAGGCGATGGCAAAGGCGAAATTGCCAAAGGTTTCGTGCAGCACGACGTCGCCATATTCCGAGCGCGGCTCGGACAGTGCCGGATATTTGCCGGACTTGGACCAGTCGAAGGACCCGCCATCGACAATGATGCCGCCCATCGAATTGCCGTGGCCGCCGATGAATTTGGTCAGCGAATGCAGCACAATGTCGGCGCCGTGCTCGATCGGCTGGATCAGATAGGGCGAGGCCATGGTGTTGTCGACGATCAGCGGCAGGCCATGCTTGCGCGCCACTTCGGCAATGGCATTGATGTCGACAAAGGTGCCGCCCGGATTGGCCAGGCTTTCCACGAAGATCGCCTTGGTGCGGTCATCGATCTGGCTTTCGATGCTGGCCATGTCGGCAGGATCGGCCCAGCGCACCTGCCAGTCGAAGGACTTGAAGGATTTGCCGAACTGGTTGATCGACCCGCCATACAGCTGGTTGGCGGCAACAAAATTGTCGCCCGGGCTCATGATGGTGTGGAACACGATCAGCTGCGCCGCATGACCCGAGGCAACGGCGAGCGCCGCTGTGCCGCCTTCGAGTGCCGCAACCCGCTCTTCAAGCACGGCCTGGGTCGGGTTCATGATGCGGGTGTAGATGTTACCGAAGGCCTTCAGGCCGAACAGCGAGGCGGCGTGATCGGCGTCGTCGAAGACGAATGCGGTGGTCTGGTAAATCGGTGTGGCGCGCGCGCCGGTGGCGGGATCCGGCTGGGCCCCCGCGTGAATGGCTAGCGTGCTGAATCCCGGCTGATTGTTCGACATGGACTTCTCCCCTTGTGCCCGACAAATAATCTCGGAGGGGTTATCCCGCATGTGCGGGCCAGCGTCAAAGAAGTTTTTTGCGCCTGGGCCGGAGAAATAGAGGATGGATTTCCTGAAAAAGCAGCGTCATCGCGGCCCTTCGGGATTCATTTGCCAACGCCGCCCGCCGCCGAGCGGGCCGTGTGTCAGGAGCTCCCGCCGGCGCCCCGGCAGCGGAAAGCTCGCGTGTGCAATCGTTGTGTCAGGCCGCGACGGCCTGCCGCCAGAGCGCCGTGACCTGGTCGGAGAGTGTCATCGGATCGAAGGGCTTTGCGATGACGCCCACCGCGCCGAGGCTGCGGTAATATTCCTTTTCATGGGTCTGCACCTTGGCCGTCATGAAGACCACGGGGATGTCCCTGGCTTCGGGCATCTGCTTGAGGTTTTCCAGGGTTTCCGGACCGCTCATGCGCGGCATCATCACGTCCATCAGGATCAGTTGCGGCGCGAAGCCTGCAACCGCATCGAGCGCCTTCTGGCCGCCGTCGCAGTGCATAGCGGTGAAGCCGCCAAGCTCCTCGAGCGCCATCATCACCACCTGGGCGATGCTTTCGTCATCCTCGACATACAGAATATTGATCAGTTCGTCCGTCAAATCCTAGGCCCTCATTTTGTTTGGTGGACAGGCCGGCAGAGTGAAGGTGAAGGTCGACCCCACACCTTCTTCACTCTGGAAGGTCACCGTGCCGTCAAATGCTTCGATGATTTTCTTGGTGATGTTGAGCCCAAGTCCGCTACCGCCCTTCATCCGGGTGGCCGAGCCATCGGCCTGGGCAAACTTGCCGAAGATCTTGGTGCGGAAGGCCTCGGGAATGCCGGAGCCGCAATCGCAGACGGAGACCGCCACATCCGAATTCGGGTTCATCGCGACCCTGACCACGACTCTCTCCCCAGGCTCGGAGAATTTCGCCGCATTGGAGAGCAGATTGACGAGCGCCTGGTCAAACCTGTCCTGGTCGAGATTCACATAGGCCTCCGCCACATCAAAGCGCAGCACGCAGTCGACGCCGTATTTTTCGGAGAAGGACTGCTGACGCTCGACAATGTCGGCGACAAGCTGGCAGACTTCGACCACTTCGAGCTGATAATCGAGCTTGCCAGCGGCGATCTTTTCCATGTCGAGAATGTCATTGACGAGGCGGGACAGGCGCTGGCAGCTGTCATAGGACAGTTTGAGAAGTTTCCGCGTCTTGTCATCGCCCTTGTCTCCAGACAGAGCAAGCAGCAGCCCGAGCGAGCCCTGAATTGACGTCAGCGGCGTGCGCAGCTCGTGATTGACGGTGGAAATGAACTCGTCCTTCATGATCTCCATGCGCTTGCGCTCGGAGATATCGCGGACGATGCCGCTGTGGATGATCCGGTCGCCGATATTGATCTTGCTCATCGACAGATCGAGCGGAAAGACACTGGCATCCTTGCGGCAGCCTTCCACGTCGCGCTCTGCCTTCGTCTGCGCCGGCCGCACCCCGCCCTCTGGTCCGCCCAGATAAAGCGCAGGCATCAGCAGGGTGACCTTCCGTCCGATCACGTCCTCGGCGCGGTAGCCGAATATGCCCTCGCAGGCGCGGTTGAAGGTTTCGATTGTTCCATTGGCGTCGGTTGTAAACAGACCATCGACCGTGTTGTCGACAATGGCAGTCAGCTTGGCTTCATTGGCGGCCAGTTCACGGGTCTTCTGATCGAAGGCGCGCGCCAGGTCGCCAATTTCGTCGCCGCGCTTCAGCGGCAGGTTTTCAAGCTTCTTGTGGCCCTGCGAATGCTTGATTTCAGCGGTCAGCTTGTTGAGCGGCGCCGTGAACCGCCGGGCCATGACCAGCGAGCCCGCAAAGCAGCCCAGAACCAGCAGCCCGCCCCCGACCAGCGAGTCCCTGCGGGCCTGGAAGGTCGAACGCATCAGCTCCTGGTAGGGCACCCGGACCACCACGCCCAGAAAGGCATCGGGATTGTCCGGATCGATATTCAGGCGGACAAAATAGGACACATCGGAACCGGAGGAGAAGGTCTCTTCATCGAGATCAGTGTGCAGCACCTTGTCCACAAAGAGGGGCGGAGGCGCCGAATAATCGTCGTGGAACTGAAACCGCCCGATCGTGCCGTTGGAGGTATATTCCATGTAGTCGCCGGAATTGTTCAGGACAAAGGTGTTTTCCTTCGGGGAGATCTCTTCGAAGGCCCGGCGCAGCATCTCCGAATAATGGGCGTTGATGACAATCATCCCGAAAATGGTTCCCTCCTCGTCAAAAACGGGCATCACCACGCGTGCGGTCGGTACCAGCGTGCTGTCAAGCGTGCCGCGCTCCTTGTTGTAGCTGACTTCGGAAAAACGGACGCTGTTTTGCAGTGTCTCGAGGCCGCCCTGAAAATAGGGCTCATTGCCCTTCTGCTGCAGCTCGCCATCGGCAACAATTTCAATGCCGGAGGCGGTCCGGTTGGTCCGTACCAGCTCCCTGCCGCCGTCACCGACACCGATGTAGCGGATCTGGAAATAGTCCTGCCGGGTGGCCAGCATGGACGAGAAGATGGTGGCGAGGCGATCCCGCCAGATCCTGGTACTCGACCCGTCCTGCGGATCGATGCCGTCATTCCGGGTGCTGCGGGCGATGCCCTGGATGGGAGGTGTCTGCGACAGCACCTGAACGTCGCTTTTCAACTGATCATAGGAAAACTTGAAGCGCTGAGCCAGCAGACGGGTTTCACCGGCCAGGGTTTCGACCGAAGCGTCGAGAACGATCGCCTCGATGCGGTAGTAACTGATGCCGCCGACCAGCAGCGCGCTCATCAACGCACAGATACAGGCCAGCATGACGATCTTGTTCTTCAAAGACACGACGGCGGGCTGCCAGATTCGCCGTATCCACCCTGAAGTCCCGAATTCGGTCGCCGTGTCATGTTGCATAGTCAGCCTCCGCGACTGCCCCGAACGCTGCTTCCGCATGGCTGCAGAGGCGAAAAGACCCGTTCAGGCACATCTCGTCAGGGGCGGAGACTCTGCGAAAAACATGAAGTAACCGGTTATTTCCCGCCCTGAATTTTTCCGGCTATCCCGGTAAAAATTCAGGGTCGGAGATCAATACAGACGCCGGATCCATGACTTTATACTCAACAGACGCCATCGAACCGGGGCTGGAACCCTCGGGCTCTTGGCGAAGATATCGTCGTCAGGAAACAATTGCACTTGAGAGCCGCCGGCAGTCCGCACTGCCCCGGAATTCACAGGTGAACAAAGAGGCGGCAGAGACCAGCACCGCGCGCGTCACTGGGCGGCTATTTTCCAGTACTGGCCTGAAAAATCACCGGTATCGGCCAGCTGCAGCTTGTTGTTGACCCCGTCATTGACAACATCAAGAGACCTGCCTTCGCCCTGCCAATCGGTGGTCAGTCTATAATATCCGTTTGACTGGCGCACAACTCGCCAGTGCTGACCTGAATAATTGCCGGTGTCGGCGAGCTGCAGCCTGTTGTTTGTGCCATCGTTGACAACGTCGAGAGACTTGCCTTCGCCCTGCCACTGCGTTGTCAAACGGTAAGATCCGTCGTCGAGCCTGGTCACTTTCCAGTACTGCCCGGAATAATTTCCGGTGTCGGCAAGGATCAACTTGTTGTTGACCCCGTCATTGACGACATCGAGCGACTTGCCTTCGCCCTGCCACATGGTGGTCAGCCGATAATATATTCCATTGTCAAATTCCTGGGCCTGCGCACCAAAAGGAACAACTAAAACAAATGATGCGAGCAAAGCCAAGAATGTTTGCTTGCGCATCGGCCGAGTTCGGGCGTGAAGGGCAAACGCTTTAGAAAAACCTGTGCTGATCATAATGCATTACTCTCAGTTGATGAATATAATATGCTGATAGCATTCAGCATCAGGCCTCATCGTCAAAGAAAAAAACTTGCATAAAGCCGGGCAATCTCCGCTGTCATGACCAGGGAGGAAACATGTTGCGCGGTTTGCTCACTCCTGATCGTCGGGCACTCTGAGCCCATAGCTCTGAAAGCCTGACCGCATCACCGGTTTGCGCGATGAGATCAAGCCGCTGTTGACACCGTTCCAGCCAATTTCGCCCGACAGCCGGGCATATTCGATCTTCGGGCAGCGGTCCATCACCACCTTGATGCCGTCAGCTTCGGCGCGAGCAGCGGCCTCGTCATGGCGCACGGTGAGTTGCATCCAGATCACCTGGGGCCTGGGATCAAGCGCCAAAACCTCGTCGACAATGCCGGGCACGGCATTGGAGGCGCGGAAAACATCGACCATGTCGATCGCCACGGGCACATCGATCAGGCGTGCATAGGTCATCTGCCCGAGGATGGGCTTGCCCGCCTGCCCCGGATTGACCGGGATGACTTCATAGCCCTTGCCAAGCAGATACTTCATCACGAAAAAGCTGGGACGGACTTCATTGGCCGATGCGCCGATGACCGCAATGGTCCTGACCGACTGCAAAATGCCTGAAATATAGGAACTGGTGTAGCGGTCGTGGTTCATCCGGGATGTATCCTGCTGGGGCCGGTCCGGTTGTCGCAACAGCACCTTGGTGCGTCAAGCCACCATAGGCGTCCCGCCTCCCTTGCCTGCGACCAAATCCGCGACATATTGCTTGTGTAGCCTTTCGCCAGACGCCAACCGGAGGAGACCACCATGCCTGCGCGCCTGATTCTGAACAGCATGATTTCCATGACCGCGGTCATGGCCGGGTTGATGATGGTGAACGGTCCGGCCCAGGCCATCAGCCGCATTGAGACCACCGGAACCGATTGCCACGCCATCCGCGGCGCGCTGATCCGCGAGGGAGCCGCCATCCTGCGATACACCTCGAAAAGGGGCCTGCCGATCTATGACCGCTATGTCAGCTCATCGCGGATGTGCCCGGGCAATTCCATCGGTGTCTGGGCCAGCGTGCCGGCGCGCGACACCAACAGCTGCAGGGTAATCGCCTGCGACGCCAATGCGAGCGATGATGATGACCTGATGCGGTTCCGGCCACTGCTGAGGATCACGCAATAGGGCAAGCTGTCAGTCCGGCAGGCTCATATGCCCGTCCTCGCCCAGGGGCATGAACGGGTTGTGGGCCAATTCCCATAAATGCCCGTCGGGATCGGCGAAATAGCCGGAATAGCCGCCCCAGAACACCTCATGCGGCTTTTTCACCGGCCTGGCACCGCATTCAACCGCGAAATTCCAGGCGGCGTCGACTTCGGCCACGGATTCGAGATTGTGACACAGGGCGACGCCTTCGAAGCTTTGCGGCCGGGTTGGTTCCAGACCCGCGTCGGCAGCCAGCGCATCGCGCCCGAACAGGCCGAGCACGGTGCCGTTCATGTGAAAGAAGGTGACGCTGTCATTGCAGGCCGAGGACCGCTTGAAGCCGAGTTTTTGATAGAACGCGGTCGAAGCCGCCACATCGGCAACGCCGAGCGTGACCATGGTGATGCGCGGTGACAGGGTCATGACGAGTCCTCACGGATGGGATGCTGGAAGTTGCAGCTCGGGTTTGACCGCGCTTCAATCACACAAGAACACATCATGAACAAGGCGGCTCGCACTGTCAATCTGCCAGCCGCCGGTTACTCCCCGGTCCATTCCGGCGTCCGCTTGGCGATGAAGGCGTTCATGCCTTCCTCGGCATCGCGGGCCAGCATGTTCTCGACCATCACCTGGGCGGTGTAGTCATAGGCGTCTTCGAGCGACATTTCGGCCTGGCGGTAGAAGGCCTCCTTGCCGATCTTGACCGTCAAAGGTGATTTGGAAGCAATGACATCGGCGTATTTCATCACAACTTGAGTCAGGTACTGGCGCGGCATGATCCGGTTGATCAAGCCGAATTCCCGCGCAGTCGAGGCGTCGATGGTCTCGCCGGTGAGCAGCATTTCCATGGCCTGCTTGCGATGGACATTGCGGCTGAGCGCCACCATAGGGGTCGAGCAGAACAGCCCGATATTGACGCCGGGGGTGCAGAAGGCCGAGGTGTCCGTGCACATTGCCAGATCGCAGGAGGCGACAAGCTGGCAGCCGGCGGCGGTGGCGAGGCCATCGACCTCGGCAATCACCGGCACCGGCAGATGCACGATCGTCTGCATCAGCTCGGCGCAGAGCTTCATGGAGCGGGCAAAGAACGCCCTGCCCCGGTCCTCGTCGGCGCGGTGCAATGTCAGTTCCTTGAGGTCATGACCGGCAGAAAACAGCTTGCCTGGCGTGGCCGAAGCGATGATCACCACGCGGATCGACTTGTCCTGCCGCGTCGCGTCCAGCGCGTCCTTGAGCGCCTGCATCAGCGCGATCGACAGCGCATTTGCCGGCGGATTGTTCATCTCCAGGCGCAGCACGCCGTTCAGGATTTCGGACTTGACCAGGCCGGCGGGCGTGCTCGGGTTCAGCTCTACGACGTTCATGCGGGGACACCTTTCCAGTTCAGCGTCAGTTTAGCCCGATGACAGGGCGGCGGGAACCCCATCGCGGCGTTGACCGGACCGCGATTTTCCGCAACGTTGCCGGACAACTCCATCCTCGGGAGGATCGGGAGGCGAAGCCGCCGCGTCAACGCGTCCGGTGCGCGCTGCCAAACCGCCCTCCCGTCTCCAGACAGGATCACAGAATGCCCGCAGCAGCCGCGCCCGTCATGTCCGCACCCGAGGTCTCCGCCTATCTCGACGAGGTGTTTCCGCAGATCAAATCCAACGGCGACAATATCTCGGTGAGAGATGTGGCTGCCGGAACCGCGCTTGTCCGACTCGAGGCGGACGACAAGCATCTGCGCCCGGGTGGCACGGTCAGCGGGCCGACGCTGTTCATGCTGGCCGATCTGGCGGCCTATGCGGTGATCCTTGCCCATATCGGCCGCGTGGCGCTGGCAGTAACGACCAATCTCAATATCAACTTCCTGATGAAGCCCGAACCGGGGCCGCTGGACGCCACCGCGACCATCCTCAAGCTGGGCAAAAGGCTGGTGGTGACCGATATCGCGATCCGCGATTCCGGCGGCGAACTGGTCGCCCACGCCACTGCGACCTACTCGATTCCGCCGCGAAACTGACGGGTTTGAGACCAGATTCATGCGGTATTATAATACCGCATGAATAACACGTTGTTTTCATTACATTATATTTGCAATGCCCGCTTTTGCCTTGCTTGACGGTTTTTTCCGTCCCGCCTATAAGCACGCAGCGTCCACGTCCTTGAGGCGATGGCGCGCAGTTGGCTCGTGATCATTGATGGTTTCGGGACAACCCAAGCAACAAGAAACGTCCGGGCGGGTCACCCTGCTTCGGATCCTGAATGAAAAGAGAAACCCATGAAAACCTTCTCGCAGAAGCCTGCAGAGGTGGAAAAGAAGTGGATCATCATCGACGCCGAGGGTCTCGTCGTCGGTCGTCTGGCCACTGTCATCGCCACCATCCTGCGCGGCAAGCACAAAGTCACCTACACCCCTCACGTTGACGATGGCGACAATGTCGTGGTCATCAACGCTGAAAAGGCGGTTCTGACCGGCAACAAATATGCCGACAAGAAATATTACTGGCACACCGGCTATCCCGGCGGCATCAAGGAGCGCACCGCGCGCCAGATCTTCGAAGGTCGCTTTCCCGAGCGGATCGTCGAAAAGGCTGTCGAGCGCATGGTTCCACGCGGCCCGCTTGGCCGTCGCCAGATGAAGAACCTCCGGGTTTATGCTGGTTCCGAACATCCGCATGAAGCTCAGCAGCCGACCGTTCTTGACGTCGCGGCCCTGAATTCCAAGAACAAAAGGAGCGCCTGATTATGGCTGAACTCAATTCGCTTGAGGAGCTCGGCGCAACTGTGACCGCAGCAGCCGAACCGGCAGCCCCGGTTCACGTCCGCAAGGTCGACGACCTCGGCCGGTCCTACGCAACCGGCAAGCGCAAGAACGCGATTGCCCGCGTCTGGATCAAGCCAGGCACCGGCAAGATCACCGTCAACGGCCGTGATTTTGTCACCTACTTCGCACGTCCCGTGCTTCAGATGGTCGTCCAGCAGCCTGTTGTTGCTGCTGACCGTCAGGGCCAGTTCGACGTGGTCTGCACCGTTGCAGGCGGCGGTCTTTCAGGCCAGGCCGGCGCCGTTCGTCACGGCATCTCCAAGGCGCTGACCTATTACGAGCCGGGCCTGCGCCCAGTGCTCAAGAAGGGTGGCTTCCTGACCCGCGACAGCCGCGTTGTCGAACGTAAGAAATACGGCAAGGCCAAGGCCCGCCGGTCGTTCCAGTTCTCCAAGCGCTAAGTCGCCTGGTCAATATTGGAAAGCATTATGGACGGGGCTTCGGCCCCGTCTTTTTTTGTGCCTGTTCCCCGGGATATTGCTATTCGGCAGGACCGGTGGCCGCTGCGCGCTGCGGCTCAGGGGTTGCGGGCCGCAACCGGTTCAGGACCCAGCGCGACAGCGGCCGTTCGACAAGGGTGTAAAAACCGGCCGCAACGCCAAATGCCAGGATGGTCATGACCAGGTAGTGGATCTCCCAGGGCATATCGCCGAGAACGCGCAGCGGAACCACGAATTTGATGTAGAAGGTGACGACGAAGACATGCGTGAGATAAAGCGCATAGGACCAGTCTCCCAGACGCGCCAGAAACGCGCTCTTGAACGTAACGACCTGCAGCGCGCCATAGAGCACCGCGGTGGCGGGCAGCCCCCAGTAATAGGGACGCCAGTCGACCAGTGGCCTTTCCCATTGCCAGACCAGAAGCAGCACGCCTGCAACAAGGACAACCAGCGGCGCCAGCCCGACCTTCCGGCTGCGGGCGCGCAGCCATATCCGGAAGACGAAAACGCCGAAGACGAATTCGAGCAGGATCGGGTTGGTGTAAAAGGCCAGGGTCGGATTTGCGGGGTCAATCAGCACCCCGGCCAGAACCAGGGCGATGATCACGCCCGATGTGCCCAACAGCCTCCGGTCCGCAAACAGGCCCGCGGTCAGCGCGACGATGGCATAGAAGAACATCTCGTAGTTCAAGGTCCAACCGACACCCAGCATCGGCACTGTGGATCCGTCGCCACTGTCGACGGCCAGGAATGACAGCGACAGCAGCAGGTGCAAGAGTTCAGCCGTGGTCGTCTGAAACAGGCTCGGCAGCAATGCGGCCAGCGCGAAGACGAAGAAGGTGATCACCCAATAGGCCGGCACGATACGTGCTATCCGCCGGATCCAGAAATCCTTGCCGTCAAAGGCCCCTTGCCGCGCCACGATCATTGCCATGATGAAGCCGGAGATGACGAAGAACAGATCGACGCCTGCCGCGCCGACATGATCGACCCGCTCCGGATCGAGGCCCCAGGTTTCCTGGGTCAGCACCGAAACATGGAAAAACATCACCACCAGTGCGGCAGCGGCACGCAAATACTGGACGGACAGAAGAGCCGCATCGGGCTGTGAGGAAAAACCAGGACCGCTCATGTCTGCTTCCGCGCTGGGTCGGCCAGAAGCCGGGCGGCAAAAGATAGACTCGGAAAACTTGAAATTCCCTGAAGTTCGAGAAAATCCGCACGCGCCGAATGCGCCGAATGCGCCGCGCCCCCGGCAGAACGACTTCCAGACGGCAAGTGCGCTGCAAGCCTGCAATTGATCCATGCGCCAGCTCGCAGGACAGCCCGCCAGTCACCGCCCGGACGGCATGAGCGTGCATGCAACGGCTTTCTTGCAACCGCTGAATGGGTTAGACAGACTGGCTTGCAACTTCGCGTCCGGAACCAGACCCATGGCCAACAAATCCATCGACCACGCTTTCACAGCCCGTTCGCTGACATCGGCGGCGAGCGACCCGACCTATGCCGGGGCGCTGTCGTTCATGCGGCGCAAATACACCAAGACGCTCAAGGGTGCGGATGCGGTGGTCTGGGGCATTCCGTTTGACGCGGCGGTGTCGAACCGCCCCGGCGCCCGCTTTGGCCCGCAGGCGATCCGCCGCGCGTCGGCGATTCTGGACAACGACCCGCAATATCCGTTCAACCGCGACCTGTTCGAGGCGATGCCGGTGATCGATTATGGCGACTGCCTGCTCGATTACGGCAATCACCAGAAGACGCCGGCGACGATCGAGCGCGAAGCCACCAAAATTCTCGCATCAGGCGCCTTCCTGATGAGCATGGGCGGCGATCATTTCGTCACCTGGCCGCTGCTCAAGGCGCATGCGGCCAAGCATGGCCCGCTGGCGCTGGTGCAGTTCGACGCGCATCAGGACACCTGGTTTGACGATGGCAAGCGGATCGACCACGGCTCCTTTGTCGGTCGCGCGGTCCGCGACGGCGTCATCGACCCGTCCCGCTCGATCCAGGTCGGCATCAGAACCCATGCGCCGGAGGATTGCGGCATCCGCATCCTCTATGGCCACGAGATCGAGGACATGACCGCCGCGCAAATTTCCCAGACCATTCTCGACCATGTCGGGGGTGCGGCCTGCTACCTGACCTTCGACATTGATTGTCTCGATCCGGCCTTTGCACCGGGAACCGGAACCCCGGTGGCCGGTGGCCCGTCCAGCGCCAGAATGCTGTCGGTGCTGCAAAAGCTCGGGGGACTTGATATCAAGGGCGCAGATATTGTAGAAGTGGCGCCAGCCTATGACCACGCGGACATCACCGCGATTGCCGGAGCAGCTGTCGCCATGCAATATCTTGGACTTCTCGCAGAACGCCGCGCGCGACGATAAAGTCTCGCAAGCCTCATGAGCCGCTTCGGGCATCGAGTCCGAAGCGCTGCGCAAGTCCCTGATTTTTATGCATGAACGGAGAAGCCCGATGGCTCCCAAGATTTTTATTGACGGTGAACACGGCACGACCGGCCTGCAGATCGTGTCGCGGTTGCAGGACCGGACCGATATCGAACTGATGTCGATGCCGGCAGAGCAACGGCGGGATGCCGATGTGCGGACGAAATTCCTGCGCGAGGCCGATATCGCGATCCTGTGCCTGCCCGACGATGCGGCGCGCGAATCGGTGGCGCTGGCTGCCGATGCCGGAACCCGCTTTATCGACGCCTCCACCGCGCACCGGAGCAATCCCGACTGGGCCTATGGCTTTGCCGAGCTTTCGCCGGGCCAGGCCGACCGCATTGCGGCGGCGCAGTTCGTTTCAAATCCGGGCTGTTACTCGACCGGCGCCATCGCGCTGATTGCCCCGCTGGTCGCCGCGGGCCTTCTGCCCACCGATTATCCGGTGACGATCAATGCCGTGTCGGGCTATAGCGGCGGCGGCAAGCAACTGATCGCACAGATGGAAGATGGCTCTCGCGATGATGCGATCGGGGCTGCCTATTTTGCCTATGCGCTGACACTGGCGCACAAGCATGTGCCCGAAATCATGACCCACACCGCGATTGAGCGGCGGCCGATCTTCACCCCGGCTGTTGGCCGCTTCGCGCAGGGCATGCTGGTCAATGTTCCGCTGCATCTCGAGCTGATGACGGGCAATCCGTCGATGGCGGAGGTCCATTCGGCGCTCGAGACGCATTATTCCCAGGGCGGTGCAGTCAGCGTCGTGTCTCTTGCGGACAGTGCCGGTCTAGCCCGGCTTGATCCGGAAGAACTGGTCGGCACCAACAATATGAAGCTCTATGTCTGCGGTGTTGAAGGCACGGGCCAGGTCAATCTGGTGGCGTCGCTGGACAATCTCGGCAAAGGGGCATCCGGTGCTGCAGTGCAGAACCTCGATCTGATGATCGGCGCCTGACGGAGGCGCAGCAGGCATCGGACTGGTTTTGCAGGGACCGAAACGGGCACCTGCCGGCAGTTCAATCCGTCTTGCGCCTGACGATCCCCTCGAGCTTCGTCGCGGCGGCTATGGTGTTGTAAATCGTGCCATACTTGCGCACGTTGGAATGAATGAGTTCCAGTCGATGGTCGTCTTCGTCGGTGTCTATGATCAGTTCATAGGTGATTTCCGCCATGAATGGCGGGCTATCCTGGCGCTTGCCCTTGAGCCGCACCTCGATGCCGCGATACTCGAATTTTGTGATCGGCGCGACGCGCTCGATCCCCTTGATCATGCAGGCCGAAATCGCCGCGAGCAGGAGTTCCGCCGGATTGAATGCATCATCCCGGCCAGCAACGTCGGTATCAAGTGTGATCTCTGCATCCTTGGTTTTCGCGACGCTGCCGTGCTTGTTGATGCGGCGGGCCTCGACAGCATATTCCAGCATAAGAACTCGTCTCCTAGCTCGTCCGGACTGGCATCCTTGCGACAAAACCAGTGCAACAGGTCCGCCAGCAGGACATCGCCCGAAATTTCATGGGTTCGTGTTTGAGGTTACGGCCATCCGGCAGGCCAAACCTTGATCCGCATCAAGGAAGGCAGGAACAGTGAAACTCTTGGCGGCCTGGTAGAAGCAGATATGCGGATCAGGAATCGCTCTCAAACCGCTTGGCGAGATCTTCCAGATCATTGTCTCTGACGTAGCGGAGTTCCCGGATGATGCGCAGTGTCGGCTTCAGTGCGAAGCAGAGCGAACCGATCAGAAAGCACCAGGTGCCGGTTGTCAGCCATTCCGTAGAGAAGAACATGATCGATCCCACCACGAACAACAAGGCAGCGCAGACATCGACAGTTGTGTAGGCGAGTTCAAACCAGGCATAATATTTTTCGTCGGAGACATAGCGGCGATGACGGGACAGCTTGAAAAGCGCCATTGCACTCTCCTTTCATTGAAGGTGGTGTTGCGCTTGCACCGTCTCCCGACAGCGCGGTCCGGTCAACTCCTGAGACGGATCCTGGTTTCCATCGGATAGGCGCCGTAAAAGCCACGCCAGTGGGCGACCGCGAAACCGAGCACGACAATGGCCCAGCCCTGGTGCACCAGCGCCCAGCCGAACGGCACCTGGCCCAGGATCACAACAATGCCGATCAGCGCCTGGATGGTCACCAGACCAAACAGCACCACCGCGCGACGGCAGTGGGTGGTGCCGCGGCCATGAACAATCGATGCCACCATGTGCCACAGCGCCAACGCGAACAGCAGATAGCCGCCAAGGCGGTGGACGAACTGCACCGTCAGTTCATTCTCGAAGAAATTGCGCCAGGCCGGCATGATCTCCAGCAGGCCCTCGGGCACCAGTGCGCCATTCATCAACGGCCAGGTGCTGGACGCCAGACCGGCATCGAGACCGGCAACAAGGCCGCCGAGATAGATCTGCACCAGCACAAGCCCCGTCAGCGCCCCTGCCCCGCGCTTCAGTCCGATGCTCGGCACCGGATCGGCGGAATGCGGCGCAAGCCCGCGCATCACCCAGACAATGGCTGCAAAGATCAGACAGGCCAGCGTCAAATGGGTGGCGAGCCGGTACTGGCTGACATCGACGCGGTCCACCAGACCCGAAGCCACCATCCACCAGCCCACGGCGCCTTGCAGGCCGCCCAGGACCAGCAGTCCGAACAGCGGCCAGCGCAGGCGCTTTTCCACGCGCCCTGTTGCCAGGAAGATCAGGAACGGGATGCCGAACAACACGCCGACGCCACGGGCCAGGAACCGGTGCGCCCATTCCCACCAGTAGATGGTCTTGAACTCGTCCAGGCTCATGCCCTTGTTGATCAGCTGGTATTCTGGGATCTGGCGGTAGAGTTCGAGCTCCTCCTGCCATTCCATCTCGCTCAGCGGCGGAATCACGCCATGGATCGGCTTCCACTGTGTAATCGACAGACCCGAATCGGTCAGTCGCGTGGCTCCACCAACCAGGATCAGGGCGAAGATTGCTGCCAGAACCAGGCCGAGCCAGATACGCTGCGCAGCCCGGTTGCGGCGGATGCGCTGCTCTTCGGCAATCACGGAGCCGGTGTCGGATAATGCGGCAGTGGAGTGGGTCAAGGGCGTGGCGGACATCGGCAATATGATCCTTTCAACAGTGCCGAACATGTGCACCACGCCCCGTTGCAAGGCAAGGGCTGCAGCTTTGCGGCATGCGGTCGCGGCGTGGCTGGTCAGCTTGCCCTTGCGTTCAGCGCCAGAGCGGTTAAATCCTCATGCAACCGCTCACCGGGGCGCATTGTGCCGAACGCTTTGTGTCGAAGTCCGAACAGTAAAGGCCCGCTCATGCCCGTCCGTCTCAGAAAGCTTATCGGAGCCGCGCTCATCGTGGCGCTGGCGGTGCTTTACGCGCTCGTCGCGACGACGGTTGCGACCTATCGCCTGGCCGAATCCGCCTGGTATGTCCATCTGCTCTATTTCATGGTCACAGGGGTTTTCTGGATCGTGCCGGCGATGTTCCTGATCCGGTGGATGGAAGGGCCTGCCAAACCCAAGCAGCCCTAGGCTCGCCCCATTTTCCGGGTGTCCGCTGCAGCATTAACGCCGCATTAGCCGTCACGACGGCTTTTTGCCGGCCGTGGCGCCGTCTTTACCGGACCCTAGGCTGATCCGGGCATGCTTCGCGCACAGGTATGAATCGCGCGAGCATCGGGACAATGGCCAATACACATGAGATGACCGTGCCGGTCACCCGGCCCACCGCCGCCAGACAGCCACATCCGTCAGGCAGGCGTCTGACAGCGCACCTAGCCTCGGTGGCTGATGATCTGACGGCCTTGTGGCAAAGGCTGGAAGATGATCCGGCAGTGGCGTTTCATCAAGGCCGGGCTTGGGTTGAAGCCTGGCGCGAGGCAACGGGCGCCAATCTGTGCCTGGTCACGCTGGAGCAGGACGGCGCTGCCGTTGCGATGCTGCCGCTCGAAATCAAGCGATCGTGCGGCCTCAGCATCGCCCGGTTTGCAGGGACCGCGTTTTCCAACGAAAACACCGGACTCCTCGACAGCGTCAGGCTGGCCGACCTGGCTCCGGTGACAGCAGATGAGCTGGCACTCACGCTGTCGCAAGCGGGCCTGGGCGCCGATGTGGTGCTGTTTGACAAGCTGACGCCCGCCACCGCCGCAGACGCACCCTATTCGGCACTGCCGAAGGTGTTTCACCAGAATCCCAGCTTTCAACTGCCGCTGTTTGCCGATTTCAGCGCGGTGCTGGCGCAGATCAATGGCAAGCGGCGGCGCAAGAAGATGCGGGTTTCCGAACGCCGCCTCGAAGCCATGGGCGGATACCGTCATCTCATCGGCGAGGATGATGCCCTGGCGCTGCGGCTGCTCGAGACCTTTTTCCGGCAGAAGGCGCTGCGGTTTGCAGCCCAGGGCCTGCCTGATGTCTTTGCCGATCCGGCGGTGCGGACATTCCTGCGCATCCTTGCCACCGATCGTGACGCCAATGGACGCGCCGCACTGGAGCTGCACGGTCTTGAACTGGCTGGAGGCGATCATGAGGGTGAGATCATCGCGGTCTCCGGATTGACCCTCAAACATGGCCACGTCACCTGCCAGTTCGGATCTATCAATGACGTCATTGCGGCCGATGTCAGCGCCGGTGAGCTGCTGTTTTACCGGATGATCGAGCGCGCGGCGCTGGCCGGCCACAAGCTGTTCGATTTCGGCGTCGGGGACCAGAGCTACAAGCGCTCCTGGTGCCCGCAACGCACCGAACTGGTGGATTGCTATGTTCCGCTGAACCTGAAGGGGCGCCTGGCCGCGCCGCTGATCGCAGGCATGATCCGGCTCAAACGGGTGATCAAGACCTCGCCCGGGCTGCATCGCCTCGCCACCTGGCTGCGCGGCTTGCCCGTGCGCAGGCAAAAGGCTGCAGCTGAACCCGACTGACCACCGGCTCAGGCAGCCGAGCTGTGATTGTCCACCGGACCGGTCGGCATGCCGGGCGTCATCAGCAACACATCGTGAAAGCCTTGCTCGTTGAATTCGGCAAGGATCTGTTCCACCTCGGACAGGTCCGAGCGCAGGATGGAGAGTATGATCTCGCCGTTTTCCGAACGGGCGATGCGGGCGACAGCGGCGGCCTCGGCCGAGCCGCACTCGACGATGACGAGGTCATAGACTTCCTGCAGCGCATCGATCACCATCGGCAAACGGTCGATGGCCCGCATGGCCCGGCGCGCATTGGCGTTGCCGTGCGGAATGATGTGGGCCGATGACAACCGGTCGGGATGGATCGAATCGGCAATGGCGATATCGCCGCACATCAAATCGGTCAGGCCGGGCAAGCGCGCCGACTCTGCCATCAGATCGGTCGGACAGGCCGAGCCGGTAAGATCGATCAGCAGCGTCTTGAGGCCTTCGCCGGCGACGGTTCGCGCCAGCATGACCGCGGCTGCAGAGCCTTCGTCACCCTCGGGCGAGACACAGATGGCCACCGGCGTCGCGTCGGTGACAAGTTGCTCGGCAACCGCCTCGACACTGAAATCATCGGCAACATTGGAAATGACCGGCAGCAATTCAAGCGCCGGTTCGGGCTCGACTGATGGTTCCGTCGCATCGTCGTCCGCAGCAACGGCTGCTGACGGCTCGAGCTCCGGTTCGCGGAGGAGAGCCTCGGAAGGCCGCAAGGCCCGCCCCGAGAAGAGTTCGGCGAGCATCACGCCGACCGATGCCAGCACGAAGGTGGCAAACGCCGCAACGCCGACAATCGCCAGTGTCTTGGGGTAATGCGATTCCGATGCCGGCACCGCACGCGAGATCACCCGCGCATCCGCCGGCAACGATTTGGGTTCGGTGCGGGAGGCAGCCTCGCGGTAGCGCCCCAGATAGGTTTCGAGAAGATCGCGCTGGGCTGCGGCTTCGCGTTCCAGTGACCGGAGTTCGACCGATTCCTCGCCTTCGCGCGCCGAACCGGCCTTGAGCGCATTGAGCTGGGCCGTGAGTTCCTCTTCGCGGATTCGGGCCACCCGGGCATTGCTCTCCAGGCTCGAAAGGACCTTGCGGATTTCGGCCAGGATCTGTTTCTCGACATCATCAAGCTGCGCGCGAAGACCCTTCATCCGGGGATGCTCGTCCAGCAAGGTGGTCGATAGATCGGCAATCTGGGCGCGGACATTGCCTTCGCTTTCGCGCAGGCGCTGAACCACCGGCGAGCTCAGGACGTCGGAGACAGCGTCAACCGCCTGGCCGTTCCTGAGCGCATTGCGGACGGATTGGGCGCGCGCTTCGGAATCGGCGCGTTCAGCGCGGACCCGGCTCAGCTCGGTCGAGATGTCGGACAATTGCTTGGCGGCGATCGTATCCTGCTGGTTGACCAGCAGCAGCCCGGTCTGGGAGCGGTATTGCGCGACCTTTTCCTCGGATTCCCGGACCTTTTCACGCAGCCGGGCGATTTCCGGCTCCAGCCAGGCGCTGGCGTCGGTGTTGTTTTCCAGCTTGGCGCCAGACTGGAAGGCAAGATAGGCGTCGACCAGGGCATTGGGCACCTGGGCCGCCAGTTCGGCATCCCCGGACGAGAATTCGATGCCGATGACCCGGGACCCCGGAATGACATAAACGGAGAGCTTGCTGTAGAACTCCTTCAGGATGCGCTCTTCGGCAGGCACGTCCAGCGGGTTCTTCTTGAGCCCCAGCATGACCAGCAGATCGCCGATCGCCGAAGGGTTGGCGGCGGGGTCGAACTCGACGCGTGACGACAGGTTGAGCTCGCGCGCCACCTGCTTGACCAGATCGGTGGACTGCAGGATCTCGACCTGGCTGGTCACGGCGCGCTCATCCAGCGCGGTTCCGGCCGATTGCGGGTTCTGGTCACTGGAATAGACCGGCTCGCGGGTTTCGACCAGCAACCGGGTCTCCGACTTGTAGAGCGGATCGATCATGGCAGTGACGAGAAAGGCAAGGCCTGCCGCGGCGGCTGTCAGCCCGAGAACGAGGTTCCTCCTGTCCCAGACAGCCTTCAACAGGCGGCCGAGGTCAATATCCACATCCGGTTGTGACATCCCTGGAACAGACATACGCGAGCAACTCCATACTTCCATATGGCCACAAGCGTAAACGAACATGGTAACGCAACGGTTAAGGCTGCAGTGACGCTTCCTTTACCTTTGGCGCCCTGCCCGGGTATAACTTTTTTCGACCGCCTGTGACTTTCATCGCCCAGTTTTACCGCCCGTTAACCCTAATGGATCGATAACAGGGCTCGATATTCAAACGTTCCGCGTGGAGCACGTTAAGCATGAAACCCGCCAAGTCCAAAGTGACAACCCTGCTGGCGGCCGCCATGACCTCAGTCATGCTGGCGGGGTGCTCCGGCTATCATCCCGCCCCCGAGGCGTTCCATGAAGCCGTGATGCAGCCTTACCGGCTGGATGCCGGCGATCGTCTGCGCATCACCGTTTTCGAGCAGACCGGTCTGACCGGAACCTATTCCGTCGACCAGGCCGGCTATATCGCCTTTCCCCTGATCGGCGCCGTGGCCGCACGCGGACGCACCCTGCAGGAACTGGAAGGCTCGATTGCCGCAAATCTTCGGCAGGGCTATCTGCGTGATCCGGACGTCTCCATTGAAATCGACCGCTACCGCTCATTCTACGTGCTGGGTGAAGTCGGTCAGGCCGGGCAGTACACCTATGTTGCCGGGATGACCGTGCAGAACGCCATCGCCATCGCCGGCGGCTATTCCGCACGGGCCTATCAGCACAATGTCGACATCACCCGCAACATCAACGGCCAGATCATGACCGGCCGGGTCAAGATCACCGATCCGATCCTTGCCGGCGACACCATCTATGTGCGTGAACGGCTATTCTAAATTCATGGAGGCAGACACCCCCTTACGGATTCTTCATTGCTTTCGGTCGCCCGTGGGAGGCATTTTCCGCCATGTCCGCGATCTCGCCGAGGAGCACGCCAAGGCAGGTCATCAAGTCGGCATCCTGTGCGATTCGACCACCGGCGGCGCCTATGAAGACGCCCTTTTCGAAAGCATCATGCCCAATCTGGCGCTCGGGCTCACACGCTTGCCCATGCGCCGTTCTCTCGGGTTTTCCGACATCACGACAGCCGTCAAAACCTTTCGTGAAATCAAGAATTTGCAGCCGGATGTGTTGCACGGACACGGCGCCAAGGGCGGCGCCTTCGTGCGACTGGTCGGCTCACGGTTACGGGTATCCCAGTCTCGCGTTGCCCGTTTTTATTCACCGCATGGCGGAAGCCTGCATTACGACGAAAAAACCTTGCGCGGCCAGGCCTATTTCGCCATAGAGCGTTTCCTGGAACGGCGGACCGACCGGCTGATCTTCGTCTCCGATTACGAGCGCAGAACCTATGAGAAAAAGGTCGGCCGGCCGCGGGTCGATTGGCGGCTGATCCACAATGGGCTGCGCGCCCCTGAATTCGAGCCGGTCGCCAACGCCGCCGGCGCCGTGGATTTTCTCTATATCGGCATGATGCGGGACCTCAAGGGTCCCGACGTCTTCATCGAGGCGATACGGCGGGCCGAACAGCTCACCGGCAAGCCCCTGCGTGGCGTCATGGTCGGCGACGGTGCGGACAAGGCGCGCTATCAGGCCCGTCTCGACATGCTGGGCATGGCAGACCGGGTGACCATGCGCGATGCGATGCCCGCCCGCGACGCCTTCGCGCTCGCCCGCACGGTTGTTGTTCCCTCGCGGGCTGAATCGATGCCCTATATCGTTCTGGAAGCCGTTGCCGCCGGCAAGCCGGTGATATCGACACAGGTTGGCGGCATTCCGGAGATCCTCGGCGCCGATTTTGCCGGATTTGTCCCGCGCGGGGACACCGAAGCACTGGCCGGCGCGATGGCGAAGGATATCACCGATCCGGGCTGGCTGGCCGCGGCGATGCCGGAGATGGAAGCTTTTCGCGACCGGTTCTCCGCGCAGACCATGGCCGGGCGGATGATCGAGGTCTACCAGGAATGTCAGATTGGCACTGTCGGGGACGGCAAGGCGAAGGCGGCGTCAAGCCTTTCTTAGGGTGACCATGCTATCCCGGTGACATCAGTTTCCGGGGAGAATTCGGCCGTGAACAAGATTGACAACCACAATACGTTCAGCGCGGCCTCCATTCGCAAGGCAATGACGGAACTTGAAGCCGATCCGGGCCAGAAGCCCAAGGACGGTGACACCGGCGCCGAGATGAGCCGCCTTGCGCGTCAGACCGCCATCCGGCTTTCGCAGGAAAACTACTCCCCGACGATGATCGTGGGCACGCTGCGGCTTGTCGAATTCGCGCTGATTGCCCTGTCCGGTTTTGTCGTTCATGCCCTGTATGTCGGGATAAGTTACGAAGGCACGCTGGTCTATTACCTGCCGGCGATTTTCATCGGGTCATCGCTGGCCGTGCTGCTGATCCAGCTCGCGGACGGCTATCAGGTGCCGGCGCTGCGCAATGCGCTGAAGACGCTGCCCAAGGTGCTTTCGTCATGGGGCATTTCCTTCGCGTTGATCGCACTGGTGGCCTTTTTCCTGAAATACAGCCTGGTGTTTTCGCGGGTATGGTTTGCCGCCTGGTTCATCTCCGGCGCCCTGTCGCTGGTCGTCACCCGCAACATCGTCGCCTATGGCATTCGCCGCTGGGCCCGCAACGGGGTGATGGAACGCCGTGCCATCATCGTCGGTGGCGGCGAGAACGCCAAGGCGCTGATCCGTTCGATCGAACAGGACGTCGACAACGACATCCGCATCTGCGGCTTCTTCGACGATCGCGACGAACGCCGCTCGCCGCCTATCGTCGCCGGCTATCCGAAACTGGGCAATATCGACTCGCTGACCGCCTTTGCTCGTATGGCGCGGATCGACATGCTGATCATCGCCCTGCCGCTCAATGCCGAATCCCGGGTTCTGACCCTGCTGAAAAAGCTCTGGGTGCTGCCGCTCGACATTCGACTTGCGGCGCATACCAACAAGCTCCGGTTCCGGCCGCGCGCCTATTCCTATGTCGGTGCGGTGCCGATGCTCGACATTTTCGACCGTCCGATCACCGACTGGGATTCAGTGGCCAAGCGGATCTTCGATGTGTTCTTTTCGCTGCTGGCAATTGCGCTTCTGTGGCCGGTGATGCTCGGCGCGGCCATTGCTATCAAGCTCGATTCCAAGGGGCCGGTCCTGTTCCGGCAGAAGCGGCACGGCTTCAACAATGAAGTCGTCGAAGTGCTGAAATTCCGGTCGATGTACACCGAACAATGCGACCCCACCGCCCGCGCCGCCGTCACCAAGGACGATCCGCGGGTGACCAGGGTCGGCCGCTTCATCCGCAAGACCTCGATCGACGAATTGCCGCAGTTCTTCAACGTGCTGCGCGGCAGCCTGTCGCTCGTCGGGCCGCGGCCGCATGCCGTGGTTGCAGCCAGCCGTGACCGGCTGTTCGCCGAAGTCGTAGATGGCTATTTCGCCCGGCACCGGGTCAAGCCGGGCGTGACCGGCTGGGCGCAGATCAATGGCTGGCGCGGCGAGATCGACAATGACGAGAAGATCAAGCAGCGCACCGCCTGTGATCTTTACTACATTGAGAACTGGTCGCTGCTGTTCGATCTTAAAATCCTGTTCCTCACGCCGCTGAGGCTGTTCAACACGGAACACGCCTATTGACCAGCGCCGCCCTCCCCGCACCTGCCGTCTTTCAGCCGCAGCGCGCGGCGATCTCGCTACTGGCCTCCCTGTGCGTGGCCTTTGGCGTGTTCCTGTCGGGCTTCGTGATCAACGAGCCGGCACCCTATGAGGTCTATCTCGCTGCCCTGATCGGCATCTGGGCGATCTTCGGCTTGCGGCTGTCGCGCCACATCGCTCCGCTGATTGCGCTTTTGGTCGTCTTCAATATCGGCGGCATGATCTCGATCCTGACCATGGCCGAGGTCAAGGACACGCCGATGTATATCGCGGTGTCGCTGTTCCTGGCATTCACGGCGATGTTCTTTGCCGCCATCATCGAGGCAGACCCGCGGCGTCTGCGGCTGATCTTCCGCGCCTATCTGGCGGGGGCCATCATCACCGCCCTCCTGGGAATCCTGGGCTATCTCGACCTTATTCCCGGCGGCGAGGTGTTCACCCGCTACGGCCGCGCCATGGGCGCCTTCCAGGATCCAAACGTGTTCGGGCCCTATCTGGTTCTGCCTGCGCTCTATCTCATGCACGGACTGCTGACCGGAACCTTCAGGGCGGCGCCGTTGCGCGCAATCGGTCTGACGGTTCTTGTACTCGGCGTGTTCTTCTCGTTCTCGCGCGCGGCCTGGGGGCTCCTGGCCATCTGCATGGTGCTTCTGGTGCTGACCATGCTGATCAAGGAACGCACCGGCGTGTTCCGGCTGAAAATCCTGGTGATGTCGCTGGTCGGCGTCCTGCTGCTCATCGGCGCCATCATCGTGGCCCTGCAGTCCGATCAGATCGCCGAGCTGTTTTCGGACCGTGCCAAGCTTGTCCAGACCTATGACGGCGCCCGGCTCGGCCGCTTCGAGCGGCATGCGATCGGCTTCGTAATGGCGATGGAGCATCCCCTGGGCATTGGCCCGCTGGAATTCGGGCTGATGTGGGGCGAAGACACCCACAATATCTGGCTCAAGGCGCTGATGGACTATGGCTGGCTCGGCTTCGTCAGCTATGTGGCGCTGATGATCTGGACGCTCGTGCTGGGGTTCCGCTTCCTGCTGCGCGAGCGGCCCTGGCATCCCTATCTGATGCTCGCCTATATCGTTCTGGTGGGGCACATGATTATCGGCAGCGTCATCGACACCGACCACTGGCGGCATTTCTATCTGCTGATAGGCATCGTCTGGGGTTGCATCGCGCTGGAAATGCGCTGGCAATCCAGATCGCGGCTCACGGACGCATAGGCCTTATCAGCGTCCCAACCAGAACCCGCTTGAAGGCGAAGCTCACTGGCACTCCGCACAGAGGCGGGACCGAAACGGACCGATGAAAAATGGTCGGAGCGGCGGGATTCGAACCCACGACCCCTTGTCCCCCAGATAGTGAAAACTACATTCCGTGATATTCCGCGTCGTTCCGCGTCTAACATAACCGTTTGATTTCTCTACATCCATCGAATATCGTCGCTCCGTGCCGGCCCACGTCGTTCCGATTTGGTGCTTACTATGTGCTTATTTTTTGGGAATGAGCAAAAAACAAGAAGGTCGACGGTTCATGGGCAAGCTCACAAAAAAGGTCGTCGAGACCGCGCTCGCCAGAGAGAAGGCGTACTTCCTTTGGGACGCTGGCGACGCGAGCGTGAAAGGGTTTGGCGTCAACATCACACCGGGCGGCAAGCGCACCTTCGTGGCTCAATTCCGCATTGGCAGTGGCCGAGCAGCAAAGAGCAAGCGGGTGTCGATCGGGGGTTTTGGAACATGGACAGTCGAGCAGGCGCGTGAACGCGCCCGCGAACTGATCCGTGAGGCCGAGAAAGGCATTGACCGGCAGGCTGTAGAGCAAGCCGCACAGGACACGCTCAAGGCTGCGAGTGCGGCGGCTGACAAAGAGCGCAGGCTTTCACGCGATCTGCGCTTTAATCGACTTGCTGCCCGGTTCATGCGTGAACACGTCAGGGTGAAGCGCAAACCGAACACGGTCGACTTCTATCGCCATGTGATCGCGGCTCACATTCTGCCGAGCCTCGGAAGGAAAGATGCGCGTGAGATATCACGGCAAGATGTGGCGAAACTGCACAACAGCTTGGCCGGAACCCCTGCGATGGCCAATCGCGTCATGACGGTCTTGTCGGCGATCTATGGGTGGGCCGAAGGTATAGACCTTCTGCCCGAGGGCGTCAGAAAGCCAACATTCAAATTGGAGAAATTCAGGGAACACGCAAAAGAGCGGTTTCTATCCGTCGACGAGCTTGAGCGCCTGGGCGCGGCCATCCGGCAATGCGAGACGTCTGGCGTGGCTTGGCAACCGAACCCGGCAGGGAAGACAAAGCACGCGCCAAAAGCGGAAAACCGGATGACCCGCATAGATCCTGACGCGGCCGCGGCACTTCGACTTCTCATTTTCACGGGGGCACGGCTTCGCGAGATCCTTAATTTGGAATGGGAGTTTGTCGATCTGGAGCGCGGCCTCTTACGCCTGCGCGATAGCAAGACCGGCCCGAAAACCATTCTGCTCAATCCGCCTGCCCGCGCGGTTCTCGCGGGCTTGGAGCGGCGTGGGAAGTTCCTTTTTCCGGGCGAAGGCAAAGACGGGAAAGAGCAACCTCGATCTGATCTGAAACGTCCTTGGAAGCTTGTCTGCAAAGCGGCAGGCATTGAAGGTGTCAGACTTCATGACCTGCGTCACAGCTTCGCCAGCGTCGGCGCCGGCGACGGCCACGGGCTCCTGATCGTCGGCAAGCTTCTAGGGCACACGCAGGCCTCGACCACACAGCGGTATGCCCACTTGGACGCTGATCCGCTGCGGAAGGCATCGGACGCGATCGCCAATAAGATTGCGGCGGCGATGGGCGAGGCATCGGCAGCGCCCGAAGCCGAAGTGATCCCAATCCGTAGGAACGCAGAATGATCGCCCCACTGCTTTCAGAACGACAGGTGGCTGACCTCATGAGCCCTTTGGGCCTCGTCGTTACACCTGCTCTGGTAGACCTTTTGACACACCAGATCGAAGCGGCCACCCGAAGCTTTGAAGGGCTTCTACAGGAGCCAGATCAGAATAAATACGTGCGTTTCCAGGCTGACTATTTGGGCGAGCTAAAGCGCATCGCGGATGACCCGGCACGGGCGCTATCGCGATCACCTGAGACGGACGGCGCGCTTCACGCAAGACATCTTCTCGACCTGAGGGCCGTGGGTGCTGTGGTCGATTTGGAAACGCGGGTTGGGGCTGCGGCCGCCGGTGACATTGCAATGCATCTGCTGACTGAAAGACCGAATACCCGTGTGGATAGCTATCTTCGGATAGCAGAGGAAGAACTCTTCGACATGCTATGTCAGACGCTTCGGCTGCTATCGCCGCAGACGCTGGATAATCTTCCATCGAATGAAACAATCGACAACGCGCCTCACGCCGTCATCAGCTTCGCACTGGCATTCATTCAGATTGTCGTCGACCGGGCGTTAGAGCGCGTGCCAGGGGCATCGGCTCGAACCCGAAAACGGTTTGCTGCAATCTTGGACAAGAGTGATCGTCGTCTTCTAGATGGCATTCGTAAGGAGCGGCAATTCTGGCTTAGTAATGGTGGGTGGCCGGAAGGTGAAATACGGGCAACGATTTTGGAGTGAAATATCCAGAATTCGTCGCCTAAGGGGTGCGGAACGACATTGCTAATCTCTGCGTAACGCCGATCAACGGCGGGCGATATGGAGATTGAAATGGCAGATATCGATCGGGTCATTGACCCCGAATACCTCAAGAACCTCGACATTATGGACGCGAAAGAGGCGGCGGTTTACCTTCGCAGTTCGCCCTCGACCCTCGCAAAATTGCGATGCGCCGGCGGAGGCCCCGTATTCATCCGGCAATCCGCGCGCAAGACGCTATATCGGCGAAATGACCTTGACGCTTGGTTAGCAGGAAAGGCGCACGGTTCGACCTCCGGATATGCAAATGAAGCCGGAGCGCTCGCCTGATGGCCCGCGCGATGAATTGGGGCGGCGCGGCATCCCGCGCCCGCGCCCGCCGGCACGGCACCGAGGATCTCGGCGGCAGCGTCAACGGCGCCCAGGCCCGCAAGGAAGCCGTCGACGCTGAGATGGTGACGCGCGTTCTGCGTTGCGCCTGCGGCCACCGCGGCAAGGTCGAACTTCCCGCCGCGATGCTCGCCGGCCGCAAGTTCAGGTGCCGGGCGTGCTCGAAGGTGATGTCATGATTGGCCTGTTCGCCTATGCCGCGGCCGTTCTGATGGTCGTCGCTGTCGTTGCGGGGCTCATCACATGAGCGTCAAGGAACCGCTGGATTGGTGGAAGCACCACGTCAAGATCTGGGCAAATATGCGACTGGATTTGGAGCCCGAGGACGAAGGTATTCTGAACCGATTGTTTGACACTATGCATCAGATCGGTGGGCCGATCCCGGCGGACCCGAAATGGCTTGCAAATGCTTGTCGCGTGTCGACGCCGACGATCAAGAGGATCGTGCTGAAGCTGCTGTCCGCCGGCTTCATTGTCCAGGGCGCAGACGACTTGCTGTGGTCAGACTACATCGAGGGAGAACTCGACGACGCTATGAAGCGGTCGAAGGGTGGACAGGCCGGAGCGGAAGCCCGGTGGAAAAAGGAACGCCAAACCGAAGCCAAAAGCCGAGGATACCAGAGCGAAACCGGCGACAAAACGCAACGCAATCGCAAAGCCGTTGAAAAACAAACGTTGCAAGAATTGAAAAAAGATAATGAATTCAAAGAAACCTCTATGCAACCGCAATGCTATATAGATGAGAGTAGAGAAGATAAGAGAGAGGGTATCCCCCGAGGGGATACCCTCAATAGATCCTCAGCTTCAATTCATTCTGTAGAGCAGACCGATCCGGACGCGCTCGCTGGCGCATCCGGCCGAGACAAAAACATGCTGAAAAAGGGCGACAAGGTCGACGTGGGAGACCATGGCATCTGTACCGTCCTTGAATACGCACTGATCCAGATAGAGGATCGCAAACGGCGTATTTTGAAGATGTCAAGAGCCGATGACTTGGTCGTATTCGTCCCAGTCCTAAGCGACGGAAGCCTTCGCACCGACAAAACCATGCTCAATGAGGCTTTTGAGAGAGTGATCGGTGGAGGTGCGGTGGAATGGATTGATCCCTGCAAAATACCTCACCCGCATGGGAGGAAATCAGATGCAGCTTGAGCTCGATCTTGCGGCAAGGGTGATCCACTTCCCGTTTTCGCGCCGGCGCGATCTGGTCCGCGACACTGCCGAAATGATTTTGCGCGAGGAGGAAGATGAGGCCGTGCGCCAGTGGGATGCGCTGATCCGGTCATTGACTTTTCCGTTGCTGATTGCCGGCGTGCCCCATGAAGAAGTTCGAGCGGAAATGCATCGCTTCCACGACGCGGTGCAGGCTGAATTTTCCCGATATGACGGCAATGTCGGAGGCATCAAATGACGGCGCTCGTCATCGCATTCCCGCTCGATCGGCGGCGTGTTGAAGTGATCCAGGCTGCGAAGCGCTTGGATCTCCTACACGGCCAACCGGCCGACAAGTGGTGGAAGGAAACCTGCAAGGCCATGGCCGACGATCTCCGATCGGTGGGTGTCGGCGACGAGGACGTCCGGCGCCAGGTCCTGGCCTTCCAGGATGCCGTGCAGGTCGAGCTTCAGAGGCTCGCTCTCTACGCTGGCGAGGTCCGCAAATGAGCGATCAGCCCGACGACATCTGGCCACCGGACCCCACAACCATCGACCTCAATGACGGCTCATGGGTATCCCGCGGAGAAGCCCAATATCTGACCCGTTCGTCAGCCGACACGATCACCAGGCGGATGGAGGACGAAGACATCGCGATCCAGGTCGGCAAGAAGTGGTGGATCAATAAACCCCGGCTTTTGGCGCCCTCCAAAAAACGGAAATAAGTCAGCCTGCCGCGTTCTGCGGAATTTGCGGATTTTGCCATCTGGACGCTTCGCCGCTTTCCGCACACCGTCTCCCCAACAACGGAGACCAGCCATGGCCGAATTTCACGAAGACATCATCCAAAAATTGCCGAGACAGAGCGCGGAAAAGGTCCGCGCGCTGATCGAGGCCAAGGATCTGGCCTATGGCGGCCTTCGCCTCGCCATGAGCGCCGTCGAAGATTGTCGCCGGCGCCTCGAACAGGCCGAAGCGAACGCGCAACTCCACATCCAGCAACTTCCGCGGACCCGACCTCACGGCGCAGAAGAACGCGCGCTTGAACCCGTAAAGCGGCTAAGAGCCGAGCTTGATCGGGTGACCGCCACTCACGATCGAGCAAGATCCGCCTGGGAGAAATTTCACTATCTTGAGGCCCTACGTGAGTGGACGGTCACCCATTTTAGTAGTGGTGGTCAACTTGCGCACGACCCCCTCCCACCGGCCAAACTTGCCAAAGCCGAGACGCCCCGCCAGGCGCTGGCGCGCATCCGCGCGGACATCGAGCACATTGAAACCGCCTGGGATGATGCCCAAAGCGCGCCGATGCCGATCGACGAACTCAAGACAGAAATGGCTGCAACGGTCGATGCCATCGCGGCGCGCGGCGCCCCCTCGATCGATCCCCGCATCCGCAACGGTGATCCCGCGAAAATCCATCAGGAGCTTCGCCTCGATATCGTCAACGGCAACAAGATCGGGACCGGCGGATCAGACTTTTTCGTTTGGTTGATGAGAGACGAGCTCATCAAGAAGCTCAACGCCCAGGTCGACACAATGAAGGTCGACGGCGCGCTTTCCGACTCCGATCGGGAGAAGCTTTTCAGCGAACTTGCCGACCGCCGGCTTGAGCTTGAACGCACCGAAGAAAGTCTGATTGTAGCCGCCGCCAAGGAAGGCATGGTGATCGATCGTCGCCTCGATGCCGATCCGCGCGCAATTCTCGAAGTTGTCGAAACCTTTGATGGAGAACCCTCATGAGCTATCTCACAAGTATTGCCGCAGCCATGCGCGACGCTGAACCACAGTCCGTCCCTGCGTGTACGGCTCAAGGCGCCGCAGCTCATGCCGGCTCAGATCAGTCGGCCACACAGAAGCCCGCCGACGGTTGGAATGAGGCGTTCAGCAAGACACCCGCTGCCGGAAATGATCAGCCCTCAGGGACTGATGCAAAAGCCGGCTGGAAGAACGCCTTTGACGTGGCCATAGCTGCGAGATCTGGGCTGTGCGAATGATTGAACCAGCAGTCGTCATCACCGCCATGCGCCTAGTTGAGGCCGAGTGCCGGGGCAACGGCTCGCGGCTCGTCGCTACATTCGACGCCGACTTTCCGACCTTCAAGCTGGTCGGCTGCCTAGTAATCGCCGACGTGAATGGCGAGACACACGCCTACACTCCCGAAGCACGTTCGAGAACGCGCGATGCGAGGCCAATCGTCATCACGGACCCTGACCTTCGTCAGGCGATGCAACGCAAGGCGGTGCGTGTCTATGAAGCTTTGGCAGATGAAGCCGATGCTGCATGAAAACGTGCAGGGCCGTGGTCGCGTTGTCGATGCTGCGGTGGTCCGCGACCGGCCAGGGCGGCGGACGGGGCAGAGAGGGAGGCAGGTCCCCCCTATCAAGGTACCTTTCAAGGCCGATTTTCCGGGGGGCGGGGCGGCGAGATTGCCGGCTTTTCGCATTTCAATTTTTTCCAGAAACGCTGTTGGGGTTGGGGTAAAGCGCAACATAAATCCCCGAACTGAGCCATTTCGGAACCATTTTCCAAGATCAGGAGAGCCTAAGCGAATGAGCATCTACCGCACACCAGAGTTTCAGCGAATGGAAGCTGCGCGCCAGCCCGACGATAGTCCGCCCGAAGCCGCACCGCTCAATCGCACCGCGCTGTATTGGCTGATGTTTTTGACTGACGATAATGATCTGTCACCAGACGCACGCACACTTGCCATCTTCGTTGGCACCGAAGCAATCGGCGGTCGCGCCCATAGCCCTTCGGGAAGCTTGAATTTGACCTCCGGCGCGGGCCTATCCCGCGCTGCCACAAACCGCGCTATTACCGAGCTTGTATCGGCTCGTCTGATCGAGCTTGTCGACGGTGAAATTTGTCTACTGGCGGAGACAACCACATGAGCGTTCAGATCAACTGGCTGGCCGATATCGCCGGCGACGCACGGATCTCATCAGCTACAGTCCGCCTGGCTGCCGCCGCCGCTGGTATGGCCGGGCCGCGTGGCCGGTATCGTGGCCGCATGATCGCTCTGGCATCGGCTGCGCAGCTATCGAGCCGCCACGCCCCCGACATGCTCCAAGACCTCGCCAAGAGGGGCTTCCTTCGCATTCACCATTGCGAGGGCGGTCGGCTCGACCTTGAAATGATTATGCCCCGCGACGAGGCGGCGCCGACGTCGGAGAAATCGTTTCGGCAGATATCCGGTAGCATCGTTGGTATTGACGCCAAATCGAAAGCGTCAATAGTCGCCTACATTGAAAGTGAAGTTGATATGGTCAAACTTACAATTGGTCGCGGGGACGCCGAGGCAATTGCAGCAGCGATAGTTCTAGAAAACCGACGTTAAGATCATCCCGTCCAAAGGAGGGTTCAATGCCAATCGAGTTCTTTTCCGCTTCACTTCAGCTTCAGGTGGCATTCGGCGCGGGCTATATCGGCTATTTGGCTGCAAACGCCGGGTTGCGCGATCACCACAAGCAACTCGATATCGCGTTTATAACAATCGCTTTCGGCTTGGTCGCCACGATGCCCTTTCTATTCATCCAGCCACGCTTCGGAACCGTTTTTGCCGTTCTCGCAGCTTTTCTTGCGTCTGCTACAGCCGGTGCTCTGTGGCGAAAGGTTTTTCGAGATTTGATCCGGAAAGCGTTCTCGAGAGCGGCCCTATCCTACGTAGACGATGATCCATCCGTGTTGACTACTTTTTTCAGGGACACCAAGCATCATGTCACTCAAGCTCTTGTAGTGCTCGATGATGGAACAGAATTGATGTGCGCCGACACTGGGAGTTTTGCAGATGCTCCATTCGGGCCAGTCGTAATGGGAGCAGACGGATCAATCGCATTATGCGTGACCGACGTATACAAAAAGGTCAAAGATGACCAAATCCACAAGCCGCAGAGCAGCGTCCGGGAAGTCAACTGGGGGGTGAATTACTCGATTGTCCCCGCATCCAGCATAAGACAAATTGACTTGCGCTACGCGCCTAAGCGTTAACCCTTTTTCGGCGGAGGCGGGGACGGCTGGGAAGGTGGCGCACTCGGTCGGTAGGTCGTGCCGGGTTGCCTCGAAGGTGGGGTATACGACTTCTGACCTGTCACCGGCTGTGAGGGGCGCGTGCTTGGCGGACGATCACCGGATTTATTTGCCATATTCTAATTCCTTGAAAGCACTGATGATGATGCAGCCCGCCGAAAGAGTCTAGAGGTTGCTACACGGCATTTTACAATTTTCCAGATACTTCCAGTCAAATCCGCGCATAATTTCCGTGAAAGATCGTGCGCACCATTGAAATAACACGACTTGCCCATGGATCCAGGGAAAAGTACCGAAGCGGACAATAGGCGGACATAAGTTTGTCCGCCTCATTGATTTCTGCTCACGATTTCAGCGACGTAGGCGAACGGCCAGCCGGACACTATCGAATTGACCGCAATTTGCTCGCCGTGAAAGAGCAGATCGGGCACGGGAACTTTCTGCCCTGGATCGAAAAAGAATTCGATATGAGCGAGAGGACAGCCCGCCGTTTCATGGAAGTTTCCCGTGTCTATGGCGATGGAAATCGGCCACCGTGGCCGATTTGGAAAGCAAGTCTCTCTATGAGCTTGCCGCCCCGAATACCCGCCGGAAGTCCGCGAGCAGATCGAGGCGATGATCGCCGCTGGCGAGGTCGTCAGCGCCGCCACGGTCAAGGATCTCCGCCGCAAGCTGGACGGTCTGGAGAGAGCGAAGGCGCTGGCTCATGCGATGCATGACTACTCGATTAAATCAAATATCGTCGCTAAGCAAATTCGGTTAAATCGAATTATATCCTATTGATATTGTTATGATTTTTGGCTTGATATTTCACTGCATCTAATGCAAGTTTGCGACGCTGCTTCGAAAGCAGCGAGCCACCGGACGGTTGCACCCGCCGGCGGCTCTGACCACAACCGATCGAATGGAGAGCCGTATGGCTTCCTTGAACAATATCACCCCCACCGATCCGACGACAAGCGACCAGCGTTCACCGCGGGCAATTCATGGCTTCATGACCCCAACAATGCGGGCAGCGGTCAATGATTTCACGGCCAAGCTTATGGCCGAAAAGCTCGTCGAGGCTGGCACTGACCTCTTAGACCTGGCAGCGGTCCACGAAGCTCTCCGGTCCTCGAGATTTGGCGAGCTGCTGATTGAGAGTTGCGCCGATCGGGCAGCGGATCAGGCTAGGCGGTTGCAGCCGGTTGCTACTCCGCGCCACTGAAACCACCACCATCATCGAGGGCGCGCACGAAGCGCGCCCTTTGCCGCTGTGAACAGCGATCTCACTTTACCCGCAGGATGATCGTCCATATTCAGCGCATCCTTTCCTTTGACGCGGGATGAACGCGCAGAGAGAGACAACGCGGCCGGTCAGTGACCGGCCTTATCCGCTGAAGGTTTCGGCTTAAGATATCGTTTTGGTAAAACCACCAAGTAAACCGCCAAACAGGGCGCCAATTTTTGTATAGATGGTCGGCGCCAACGAAGTGTCCCGTGACAGCGTTTCTTTAATGGTCGCACCAGGCAGCTCTTCTCCGGTGTCAGAACTTAGAAGCGTTAACCCAAGCGAGGTTAGCTGTACGCCACCAAATCCGCTTTCACCGGCAGTGCCGGCAATCTGCTCCTGAAAGGTGATCGCGCCCTCTTTTTCGAGCCACGTCATCACGTCATCACGTCATAAAAGTGTTCATCGAGTTCCACCCATCCATCATCTAAATAGTCCATTTCAAACAAATCGACTGGCCACAAATCGATTCTTCGAAGTCCACCTCCAGCTAACTTTGATAGGATCCGGCCAACGATCTTGAAAGATTGTGCGAACGCGTCTCGCGTCATTCACCTGTCTCCATTGCCGCGGCTACGAGTCGTTCGGATAAATGTCATCCGCCTCGTACTCGTTGGCGCCGATCTGATCTTCGTATCTGCTATGCGTAAGTACGACATTGAAGCGCTTGAAAAACCCAAAAAACTCGTCGTTTGTCATATCAACATGGACTGATCGCAGAGATGGTCGCTTTGGATCGGCCAAGAAATCGTCCAACGTTGTGTGATTCTGAATGTCGGCAACTGTCAGCGTCACGGACATTTCCTTCACTGGGCCGCTGTGGTTTTCGCCACTCCAGAATTCGATAGCCACAAGCACGTCCTTCTCGCTGACATAACCTTGGTCACGGAAGTGTGAAAGCAGGTCATTATTGTCGCCGCGATCCGCTGCGGCAGTCCCGCGGAAGTCGTTATACTGAACCGATGCTCTAAATTTTCTTGCCATCAAGCGCGTCCTCCTATGTTACCTTAATCGTGCGCGAATCGACGGGAGAGATCAAGGTGGACGCAACCAAAGGCTGAGTCTATCGGTTACTCAAGCATATCAAACATGTGCGCCAGCTTGGCCCACTTTCTTGCCTAACTTTTTTACGCGCTTGCAAAGCGCCGCTCATGTGGCGACAAGCTCGGCACGCTCCAGGGAGTCGATCTCACTCAAGATCCAAGAATAGATGCTGATCGCCCCCCTAATCCACGCGATGTTCAGCAGCAATCCGGGAGTGCACGTTGCCAACAACAGGCTATGATGTCACAACCTACAAGGGATAATACAACCGCGGCTAGCGGTCCATCATCGACTCACGGTCGCCGCGCCTCAAATAGCAAATGTGAATCCGCGTTGAGAACAATCAGCACTGCCGAGCTCGTACGGAGAGCTCTTACCCATAACGAAACTGCTGTGGACGTGGTCTTGCGCAATTCAGCACAGCAGCGGCGTAACGCGCTTGCAAAATCTTGGAACGTAAAGGGTTTAAAGGGACAATCCAAACTCGGCGTCAAGCGAGCCATTGAGAATGTGGTTCGCAAAAATAAGACATACAATCCGCAACGTAGCGAATTGACATCCGCAGATCTGGTTTTGTTGCTACGTGAGATGCGAACCTCAGTGGTACTCGATGGACTTTATCCAGAGCGAACCAAGCCAAACTTCTGGCAAAGACTGAGAAATAGGAATCCTCAATCGGTCGGCACTGAGATCGATTTAGAAGATTTCAGTTTCCTAAAAAACCCCCGAGCCACTCTAACTGCTCTCAGACAGATAGCGGAGGCTGAAGCTCGGTGCCTTGGCGCGCGCATCAACTTCAAGGACGAATACTGTCTCGACGTCGCGCCGTTCATGGTGCTCGTGGAGTGCTGGAAGGAGATGATCCCCGTCTTTGAAGGCGGCGAGATGAATGTGCCAATGCAAAAAGTCTTGGCTGCCATTGGAATTCAGTACGCATTGGGTGTCGGCTTCAAGGGGCTGTCAGACTTCAAAGACGTTTGGGCATTCCCACTTTCTAGGCGCCGCCGCGCCGGTGGGACCGACAGCCGATCTCCGTTCGTAGATGTACCCACGCGCGACTACGCGACAGACAGATTTGTAGGCGCTATCGATGAGTGGCTAGGCCGTCCAGAGATCGAGCTGGAATTGACGGAATCAGGCAGAGAAAAGTTGATGAATCTGCTAGGAGAGGTGCTTGAGAATGCGGAGCGGCACTCAGACGGTTACCGCCGTGACGGTTCATGGTCTGTTTCGGGCTTCCTAGCCAAACGCAGCGAGGTCGACGGTGGCCCGACATATAAGGCCAGTATAGGGATAGTTTCCATCGGAGATACCTTCTCTGAAAGCCTATCGCGCGCGCACCCGAACCAGAAGAGCGAAATCGCAGCCTACATTGCGGCCATGCGACGAGCAGGTGCTAGACAATCTGACGATACTTTAAGAACGTTGGCGGCTCTGCAGGACGGCGTCACTTGCGTGGAGGAGGCCGACGCCGCCAATCGAGGTGGGTTTGGGATAATGGACATCCTCGACTTCGTCACCGAGCTAGGACAAACCAACGACCAAAGGCATACCCCGCAGGTAACGATTATTTCAGGTTCGTCTTGTATCCAGCTTAAAGGACCTTATAACAAGGGAATGATAAGCGGGGACGCAAAGCCGCCCCCGCGCGTGCAGTGGTTCAATAGCCAGAATTCAGCTAGCATTCCGCCAGACCCTGAATATGTGTTCGATCTTGACGCAAAAATGCCAGGCACGGCGATCAGCATAGGATTTTCGTTGGATCCGGATGTGTTAAGGAGAGTGTTCGATGGTTCTTGAAGCAACACGGATTGACTTCAGAGAGATTGCCGGCGGTACAGTTCGTAACATCTCCGGCCATGAACGTGGCGTGGAAGCCCGGAAGAAATACGACCTCGATCGACTCGATGCTAAGGGCGAGGTTGTGTCCGTTATCATCCCAGATGACATCGACGCAGTGGCCGCCTCGTTCTTTCAAGGTATGTTCTCTGAGAGTGTTAAGCGCTTTAAATCCAAGGACGAATTTCTTCGACATTACAATTTCATCGCGAAGCCGGTAATGATGGAGCAGATCCTTCGAGGGATAGACAGAAGCCTAACCGAACGCCGCGGATCTGCGTTCAAAACCTAAAATGGCAGAAACTCAGGAAGTTGTAACCAAGGCAGCCGTTTGGAATTGGAATGAAATCCGATTGTGGGGGGCTTTGGGTATTTCCATTATTTCCTTGATGTGGAGCGAACGGAATCGTCGAGTCGCTAACCGGTCAACTCTTGCCATCCGCACTCAAACAATTCGCCTCGAAGAATTTCGGAGTACCGTTAAGACTCCTCTGCTAGAAGCCCTCGCCGATTGTGAGGTTGCGGCGACCAAAGCCGAGTCAATCGCTCGATCAGGGCAAACGTTGGATCAGCTTAAGCCGGAAATTGAAATCCTCAATCGGTCCACTATTGACGCGCTTGGCAAACTTGAGAGCCGCTTAAATGATGCGAATGAGAGCATGTTCACCGACGATACCGATTGGTTGAACGGGTTCAACGAGCTCGAGGATGAAGTTCTAGGATTTTTCAACGCATCCTCCAATGCTGTAAATCAGGATAGTTTGCGAAGGGATGCCCTGCTTAAGGCTAAGGTCAGCCTCCGCAAACTTAGGACGAAAACTAAAGCGCGGATCGAAGCTCACATCAAAACTATCACGACGGCGTCTTCATAGCGGCGAATATAGAGGCTCAGCCTTGCGAAAGGAGAGTCCGACAGCTCAATTTTCACCACTGGTTCCGCCGTTTTCTTCACCTTCCGCCTTCAGGCGAAACCTTCCATCTTCAACTTCCTAGCAAATTTTCCGGCTTAGGATATTTGTTGTCGAGAATCATCGCTTTGCCCAACTCATCCCCTTACCGCCAAACAGGGGGAAGTTAGGCCCGCGAAGGTAAAGCGGGACCCCACGAACACATCAAACAGCCCCGCCCTGCTGAGAGGTAGGATCAATAGACTCCCTGCCTCGTCGCTAGCGCCACTTATCCAGTGCCGGATTATGGTTATCGGAGATTGTTTGAGTCTTGCTCAAAATGATCATGACCGATGATCCACAATCTCGGCATTTGAGTTGATTGATGTAGGTTCTTCTCGCGGGGCATCGCGACAGGTCAACATCGCGGTTAACCCTAAAGCCGTGGCAGGTGCCGTTTAGTCGGTAGCCATGTTCGAGCAGGTCGGCGAATGTTTCAATGATGATGGGTTTCTCGGGCGTGAACACAGCATCGAATCTCCAAAGCTGCCGTCCCGGCGCTCTGGATCGTCCATTCATACAGGCTTGGCAAGCCCGTCTTTCAGCGTTGCCTCAAGAGTTTCGCTTTCGTGCCTCGCCGTTTCGAGGAGATAGGCGAGCATCTCGAATTTTTCGGCCTTCGCAAGACCTATTAGCCCCTCGATCGACCCGTGGATGAATTGCACCTTTGCCAATTTATGCCGTATGTCCGTTGCCATGACATGCCTCCCCGCTTGTGAGGGGCCTACCAAGTAGCCCCGTGATCTGCCTAGGTCTCGTCCACCATCTTCAGCAGATCTTCGGGCAGCGGCCGCTGCAGCTCTTTCGCCTCGTCCCACGGGGCAGAAAGCCAAATGTCGATTTCTTCGCTAGTTGTGAGAAGCACCGGCATTGCCTTCTTGTGGACCGGCTCGACTATGGCATTGGGCTGGATTGTGAGGAAGGCATAAAGATCCGTCTCGATCTCACCCTCCTTAAGCTTTCGAACGCTTGTCCAGCGGGTCCAAATGCCAGCAAAAACAAACAGAGGTCGATCGTCATTGACGGCGAACCAAGCATTGGGTGTCCTTTCCCCCTCCGCCTTGCTTGCTGGGTCCGGCTCAGCAAACTCTGTCGCCGGAACCACACAACGGCTCTCAACTCCAAGCCAGCGCCGCCAATGGGGCGAAGATGCGTTGCGCACATTGGTGACGCCTTTGTCGACCTTCTTGCCCTCAAGAAACTTCGATGGCGTGGGCATGCCCCAGCGCGCTCGCGCAAGCACGCGCTTGCCATCCTCGCCTGTCCGCACGATGGGTGCCGAATAGTCGGGATACACTTTCCCAGGTTCGAGATTGCCGACCTCGTTCACAACCGCTCTTGTGAATTCGAGAATTGCCTGCGGTCCTATCGTGAGATTGTAGAGGTTACACATCAGCGAATCTCCTTTGCGGCCAAATGGACAGGCATCGCCATATTGCATCGGCTTTCCGAGCGCTGCAATAAATCAAGACAACTCACATGCGGTATAAGGTGCCGCTTCAACCCGATGCTCGATCCACCAAGCCATTTTGCGGTGCCGGTCAATATGTCGCCACTTGGACGGGGTGAAGGCATTGGGGGACCTGACAAACAAGATGCAGGCCGGCGGCCTACACATCGCTCATTGCCGCTTCCGCTTATCCCAAAGATATTTGTGGTGCTTACTATGCGCTTACGAACTCCCGAAAGCATGACCATTGGCTAGGACGCAAATGGTGGCAATACCAATAAGCCCTTGATACTCAAAAGATAAAAATGGTCGGAGCGGCGGGATTCGAACCCACGACCCCTTGTCCCCCAGACAAGTGCGCTACCGGGCTGCGCTACGCTCCGACTGGTCACAGGCCATAGATCATCGACGTTTTCGGCGCAAGGCCGGTTTTGATTTTTGCCGCAAAATCGCTGCTGCGTTTGCCTCCCGGCAAGCCTCGAAAATCACCCCCCTATCAGTTTTTACCCGCAAGTATTCCAGCGCGTTAGTTAGATATTTCAGCAGTTAGGAAACCGTTATTTTAACTTAGATTTCCATAATCACCGCAAGAACAAGAAGATGGCACGGGGCCTTGGTTCGAATGAACAGTTGCCGGCCGGAGCCAGAGCATGATTGCAGATTCAGGTATATTAAGATGTTGAGGAAAATTCCCCTTCTCAAGGACACATCCGGAAATTTCGGCATGGCCTTTGCCATTCTCGCCGTTCCGGTGATGCTGTCGGGCGGACTGGCGGTCGACTATGTCGGCTTGAGCCTCCAGAAAAGCGAATTGCAGAATGCGGCAGATGCGGCCGCCCTCGCAGTTGCCCGCGAAGGCGAGATCACCGGCCCGTATGCCGTCGAGATCGCCCGCCAGGTGGTTGCCGCCAATTACGGCTTCACTACCGCACAGGTCGCGGCCGCCACGGCGAGCGGCGTTGCCCGGATCAATGTCGCCGTGGACAAGCCGCTGGTCTTTAGCGGGCTGTTGAACAAGAAATCCGTCATGGTCAATGTCCGCTCGGAAGCCACCTATGCCTCGACCAGATACGAGATCGCGCTTGTGCTCGACACCACCGGCTCGATGGCCGGCGGCAAGCTGGTGACATTGCAAAATGCCATCATCGGCCTGGTGGATGACATCGAGGCGCTCGGGCTTGACAAGGACCAGGTCAAGATCGCGCTTGTTCCCTATTCCGGCTTCGTCAATGTCGGGCCGGAATTCGGCCCGGTGATCAATGGCGGCGGCAAGGTCAAGGTGCCCGCGGCCGACTGGCTCGACCAGGACGCCAAGGCACCAATCCCGCAATCCGACCTGCCCTCGGAATTCAGCCGTTTTGCCATGTTCAGACATCTCAAGGTGGACTGGCCCGGATGCGTGGAAACACGCGTGGCCAATGGCAAGACGCTGCACGATGTCTTTGACACCGTGCCCGACCCGAATGACAAGCAGTCACTGTTCACGCCGTTCTTCGCCATTGATGAACCCGACATCCCGCTGCTGTTTGCCAATTCCTACCTGCCGGATTCCGGACTGCCCCTCAAAGGCAAGGGCACCACGGAAACCGACAAGGAAGACCAGCTCGTGCGCTATGGCCGCACCGGCAAATATGTCAAGCCGAAGGACACCGATGACGCCATCGTCCAGGTGATGAAATGGAAGAAACCGAAAGCGGATTTCTCGCCGTCGATCTCGCTTTCAGGTCAGTCCGCGCCGAAAGGTCCGGGATTTGGGTGTGAGGTCGAACCGCTGGTCACGCTGACAACCGACTTCGACGAGATCAGGTCGACGGTGCGGAAACTCACAGCCTCCGGCAGCAACAACATGCTGGAAGGGGTGATGTGGGGCTGGCGCGTGCTTTCGAGCCGCGAACCCTTCACCGAGGGCTCGGACGAGGCCGACGGATCGGTCGAGAAGATCATGATCTTCGTCAGCGACGGCGAGAACTCCTTCGGCAACCTCAACAACCTGCTTGGATCGAGTTACACCAGCATGGGATATCTGGTTGACGGCCGCCTGGACGGCCTCACCGCGGCAAGCTCCGGCCAGACCACCTCGGCGCTGGACAAGAAGACGATCGCCGCCTGCACCAATGCCAAGGAAGACGGCGTCGAAATCTACACCATCCGGCTCGAAAAGCCGGTGGTCACCACGGAGACGGTGCTGTCGGAATGCGCGTCGAGCAAAGCCCACTATTTCGATGCGCCATCGCGGCAGCAGCTTGCCCCGATCATGGATGCGATCAGGAAGGGCGTGGTGCAACTCCGGCTGACCTTGTAGGCCGCTTTTCTTCCGACAAGCCCGGCGCCCATGCGGCGCTCGGACCCAAAACCGGAAAGACCGGAGCTGCACTGACGCAGCCCCGGTCTTTCCCTGCACGGAACAGCTCGTCCCATGGGTTCAAATAAAACCGGACGGATGCGCCGCGAACGGTGGCGTCAACCCTAGCACCCGCCCGGCAAACCGCTGGTCGTTAGGCTTCCCCGGCGGTTTTGCTGTTCAGAAGGACGATATTGTCGCTCCGTTCTGAAAACGCGAGTTTCATTTTGAGGCGCAGCAGCGCATCGAGATTTGTCTCCTGGCCCTTCGAGGGTTCATGGCCCTCCCAGTCCAGCGCCGTCTGCAGCACGGCCATGTTGATGAGGTGGCTCAGATCGCCATGCTTGAGCCGGTCCGCTTCTTCGCGGCAGGTAACCAGCGTGCGAATGATCCAGGCGTAGGATGTTGCTTGGGCTGTGAACATGAACAGTGCCTCTCACATGTGCGGACTATGGGAATGCGCATGCCGTGCGGCCGACAGTTCAAGCGGGCCCGGGACATGCCATGCGCCTTCCGGCCGGATCAGCCGGTAGGGTCCGTCCTTGAGCGAGATCGCTGTCGGCGACGGTTCGATGTCGTCGATCATTTCGACGAAAACATGATCCGAGAAGGCGAAGGGCGCACCGTTTTCCTTGAGCTTGAAGCCGAAATGCTGCCAGAAAGGCAGATAGTCCTCGCGGGCATGGCCATAGATCCGGCGGAACCCCTTCTCCTTGCACAATGCAACGCTGGCGCGCACCAGCTCGAAGGCCGTGCGTGACGTGCGGAATTCCTTGCGCACCGCCAGCCGTTCCATCTTGGCGAAATCCCCGAAATAGCGCACGCGCATGCAGCCGGCCGGCTCGTTGTCGACCAGCGCCAGCAGATGGGTGGCGGCCAGGTCATTGCCGTCGAACTCTTCGTCAAAGGGGCAGGCCTGTTCTCCGATAAAGACGGCCGAGCGCACCGCGGCAACCCGCATCATGTCGTCAAACCCCGTCACCACACGGATGCCGGTCGGCCGCAGCACGGGATCATGGGTGGCGTAGCGCGGCAGCCGTTCGGCCAGCGTTTTCGACCGGCGCGGGATCATGTAGAAACCCTCGAGGAAATGGCCATCGTGCCAGACGCCGTGCTCAAAGCCGCGCCGGACCATGGCGCGATGTCCGCGGATGGTGAACGAGGTCGAGACGACGTCGGCTTCGGCGTAATGGGGCGAGTCGAAGCGGTCCATGACGCGGTTGATGCCGGCCGCCAGAATGCCCGGCGTGAAGCTGGCCCAGACATAGATTGCGGCGGGCCGTTCATGCTGGCACACGAGATACTCGTCCTGCGGATCAAGAAGGTTCAGGCTGCCTTCAAACAGCGCCGATCGGCCTGCCTCATTGAGCAGAAGAGCGGACATGAAGCCTTCCGCGCGGGTCCTGCCCCGGCGTGCAAACAGCCAGATCGCATCCGGGTTCTTCTCCGCGATACGGATTACCGTTGCAGGCTCGGCCAGCTGGCCGATGACCTTGCCGGCAGCTTCGAGAAGCCGCGGCACGTCGGCACGCTCCAGCCTGTTGGAAACGGTCACCATTGCAGCAGCACGCTGCATGCGCTGTGCTTCCAGCGCCGCCTCAGCAGTCAACCCGCTTGCATTTGCGGGGAAAACGCTATTCTGTGGTTTGGCGGACATGGTTAAATTCCTCTATGTATCGAAGAAGAAGTTAACCAAGTCCTTCGCATTTGACTTTGGCAAATAGTGCTACAGAGAGTTCCCCCTATGGAACACCAATGGCGGAACGCTGATTGGAACAGCATCCGGGTTTTCCTGTCCGTTGCGAGGCATTCGAGCTTCCGCAAGGCCACGGAAGAGCTCGGCATGTCGATCAACACGGTGCGGCGAACAATCACCAGGCTCGAGGATCAGCTTGGATACCCCTTGCTGTTTCGCGAGTCCGATGGCGTCCGCCTGACCGATGAAGGCCGCCGGGTGGTGCTTGCCGCGCGGGACGTGGAGAGTTCGGTATCGGACATGTGGCGCGTGGCCGCCATGGCGGAGCGCGAGGCCAGCGGCCCGATCCGGCTTGCCATCACCGAGGGCCTGGGCAGTTTCTGGCTGACGCCGCGCATTGTCGACTACATGAATGACACCGGCGCCAGGAACCGCATCGAGCTGCAATGCGCCATGCGCTCGGTCGATGTGCTGCGCATGGAAGCCGATATCTCGGTGCAGCTTGAAATGCCCAACCGGCCGGAACTCAAGGTCAAGCGGCTGGGCTATCTGCACCTTGTCCCCTTTGCCAGCGCCAGCTATCTCGAACAGTTCGGCCGCCCCAAGAATGTTGCCGACATGGTCAATCACCGCGTAGTCGAGCAGCAGACCGACCAGTTGCGGGGCTATGAGCTCGACAAGATATTCGGGGCACAGATTGCCAACCGCATGGTGCGGATGAAAACCAATTTCTCGTCCGCGCATTACTGGGCTGTCGCCAAGGGCGCCGGCATCGGGCTGATGCCCAATTATGCAAGAGCCATCGGCGGCGATGTCGAACATATCGATCTGGGCTTCGATTTCCGCGTCGAGATCTGGCTTGCGACCCACCCGGAAGTGGTCAAGAGTGCCCGGCACAGGGCCTTTATCGATCTCCTGACCGACAGTTTCGACGATCGCAAATATCCCTGGTTCGGTCCTGACACGATGACGCCCGAGGCGATTGAAGAGCAGTTTTCGCGCGAGGACCTCAGGTCTTATTTCGAAGGATTCACGGCTCGCTCATGACTTCACGCCGTTCACCTTCCAACCGGCTGGAGCTTGTCACCCTGGCGACCCAGGACGACAGAGAGCGTCTCGCCATGGTGATGATGCAGATCGACATGGCGCTGGCGCTGGCCCGCGAAAAGGGCTTCGTCGATGTCGAATCCTATCTCGAAGCGGCACTGGAAGAAGCGCGCCGGGTTCACGGGCTCAGGGTAAATTGATCAGGATTGGCCGCGAGGCTGCGGGCCGCGGCGATCAGCGGACCTGGTCGAGCAATCTCTTGCATTCGAGAAGGTCATAGAGCGCTTCCTGAAGCAAGGCCCTGTCATCGCGCTTCAATCCGCCGCCCTTCGATGCTGCCGCCTCGTCCGGCTCCTTGCCGGATTCGCCACCTAGGCTGAAGAACCGCCGGGTCGAAGGCAGGCGCGCCTTGCCGACAAGCTGGTCTTCATCGGCTGCGGGCGCGCGTGCCGGCTCCGCCTCCTGGGCCATGCTGGCCGACAATGTTTCGACCGCGGCCATGTCACCGGCGCCGACGGCGATGACAAACTTGTTGCCGTTGAGCTTGAGCAGTTTCTGCACGCCCTTGATCGTGTAGCCCTGATCGTAAAGCAGGGTGCGGATGCCCTTGAGAAGATCGATGTCGTCCGGGCGATAGTACCGCCGGCCGCCGCCGCGCTTCATCGGCTTGATCTGGGTGAACCTGGTTTCCCAGAAGCGCAGCACATGCTGCGGCAGATCCAGGTCTTCCGCCACCTCCGAAATCGTCCGGAACGCGTCAGGGCTCTTGTCCATACTGCCACTCCGATTTTCGGGCGATGCTGGTGCGCTCAACAGCCTGCACGCAGATCACTCCACCCTGTAATATTGCCGCATCGCCTCGCGTCAGACCCAAAACGGAATTGACGCCCGATGCGGCAGCGAATCGCGATCAAGAGCCGCGAAGCCATCACCAGTTCAAAGCTTTGCAGGCTGAATATCAAGGGCATGATGACCATTGCCAACCACTATCAGCACATCTACAGGCCAGATCGCGGCGCAACGAGGGTAAGGCGCGGCTTACGGCTTGCTCTTGGTCTTGCCCTTGCGGGCCAGGTGGCCTTTGAGAACACGGCTCTTGAGCACGTTGGAGGCCTTGAAGGTCATCACCCGGCGCGGGCTGATCGGCACTTCTTCCCCGGTCTTGGGATTGCGTCCTATGCGCTCTTTCTTCTCGCGAACCTGGAAGGTCGCAAATGAGGAAAGCTTGACGCTGTCGCCACGCACGATGGCGCCGCAAACTTCGTCAATGACCATTTCTACAAGTTCTGCTGATTCGGTTCTCGAGAGCCCCACCTTGCGGAATACCGCTTCTGCAAGGTCCGCCCTGGTGATCGTTTTGCCACTCATTTTATCCAACCAAACTGGTCAGCATCCCCGCCGCCCGTTAATGTAGTTCAACAACACTATGGTTCAAGCTTCTCAAGGTCAAGTAACTCAGGCGAATGCGACCGCAGTTGGGCCGACGAACCAAAATTAGTTGAACATGACGCTTAAATCCTTGTTTCGACGTCCATTTGACTACCAGCGCAACAGCACCGAGCCCCAGGTGAAGCCGCCGCCCATCGCCTCGAGCAGCACAAGATCGCCCTTTTTGATCCTGCCGTCACCTGCCGCCTCGGCAAGCGCCAGCGGAATCGAGGCCGCCGAGGTGTTTCCGTGGTGGTCCACGGTGATCACCACCTTGGATTCGGCAATGCCGAGTTTGCGCGCCGAGGCATCGATGATGCGGCGGTTGGCCTGGTGAGGAACAAACCAGTCAATGTCATCCGATCCCAGGCCGGTGGCGGCATAGGCCGCTTCGATCACGTCGGTGATCATGCCGACTGCGTGCTTGAACACCTCGCGGCCCTGCATGCGCAGATGCCCGACCGTCCCGGTGGTCGAGGGTCCGCCGTCGACATAGAGCTTTTCGCGGTGCGCACCGTCGGAACGCAGATGCGCGGTGAGCACGCCGCGATCATCGGTGTTCCCCTCGCCTTCGGCCGCCTCCAGCACGATCGCGCCGGCGCCGTCTCCGAAGAGAACGCAGGTAGTGCGGTCATTCCAGTCGAGAATGCGGGAGAAGGTTTCGGCGCCGATGACGAGCACCCGCCTGGCCAGGCCCGACTTGATGTAGCTGTCGGCTGTCGTCACCGCGAACACGAAACCCGAGCAGACCGCCTGCACATCGAAGGCCGCACCGTGATGCATGCCGAGCCGGTTCTGGATATTGACGGCGGTGGCGGGAAAGGTGTTGTCCGGCGTCGAGGTGGCGCAGATGATCAGGTCGATATCGGCCGCGGTCATATTGGCGCGGTCAAGTGCTGCGCGGGCAGCCATTTCCCCCAGCGAAGCCGTGGTCTCGCCTTCGCCGGCAATGTGGCGCTGGCGAATGCCGGTCCGCTGAACGATCCACTCGTCATTGGTTTCGACCACACCTTCGAAATCGCTGTTTTTCATGATTCGCTCGGGGACCTGCGCCCCGAAACCACGTACAACTGAACGGATCATTATTCTTGCATCCTAGCTGGAAGAGCTGTCCACGGCCGGCACGGCAAGCGCTGAGCGACGTGTGTGATAGAGGTTGAGATCGTGTTCGATCTTTGACTTCAAACCGTTGCGGACCATGTCATAGCCGACATCCACCGCGGCTGCGAAGCCGTCAATATCGGCGCCGCCATGGCTCTTGATGACAATCCCGTTGAGGCCGAGAAACACGCCGCCATTGACCTTGCCTGGATCCATTTTCTCGCGCAGCAGGTCGAAGGCGCCCTTGGCGAAGAAATAACCGATCCGCGCCATCAGGGTGCGCGACATCGCGGCACGCAGATAGCCGCCGATCTGGCGGGCGGTGCCTTCCGCGGTCTTCAGGGCGACATTTCCGACGAAGCCTTCGGTGACAACGACGTCGACCGTTCCCTTGCCCAGGTCACCGCCCTCGACAAATCCGTAATAGTCGAAGCTCGGCATGGCGGCCTCGCGGATCAGACGACCGGCCTCCTTGATCTCTTCCATGCCCTTGACTTCCTCGACGCCGATATTGAGCAGGCCGACGGTGGGCTTTTCGATCTCGAACAGGGCTCGCGCCATCGCGGCACCCATCATGGTGAAGTCGATCAGTTGCTGGGCGTCCGCGCCGATAGTGGCGCCGACATCGAGCACAATGCTCTCGCCGCGCAGGGTTGGCCAGATCGCGGCGATGGCGGGCCGGTCGATATTGGCCATGGTGCGCAGGCAGAATCGCGACATGGCCATCAATGCGCCGGTATTGCCGGCCGAGACGCAGACATCGGCGTCACCGGTCTTGACGGCTTCGATGGAGCGCCACATCGATGAGCGATAGCGTCCGTGCCGCAGCGCCTGGCTGGGCTTGTCATCCATGCTTACGGCGATTTCGCACGACACGAAGGTCGAGGCCTCGAGCAGAGCCGGGAAATTCTTGAGCACGGCAAGGCACTCGGCTTCGAGACCGAACAGAGTGAAGCGGATTTCCGGGTGTCGTTCCAACGCCTTGGCGACGCCGGGCACAATCACCTTGGGGCCATGATCGCCCCCCATTAAGTCCACCGCTATTCTGATCACACCCCATCCTTTATCCCCGGCTCTACGGGCCGGATTTGTGGGCAGAAAATACCCGTTTTCGCACGGGGCACAACTGCTTTGTCACCGCAGATGCGGCTAACCCTTGGAATCTTCCCGCTTCAAAGACTGCAAAACCGAAAAAGGTGACGGTTTTTTGTCCTGCGACGGATCGCTCTCGATCCGGTCACCGAATTCAAGACCCGGTTTGCGGGGATAGGAATCAATCGCGAGCGCTGCGAACTCGGCAACCACGGCGCCGAAATCGATCGTGTCGCCAGTAAACGTTTCGGGCAAATCCGGGCCTTCCGGGTCGAGAAACATCTCGCCATTGTTGTCCAGCATGCGGCTTGCGAGCCGTGAGTTCTCGGGCAGGAAAATGGATTCGAAATCCTCTTCTATCTGCTGGGTGACCGGTTCAAGCGTCACCACACAGGGCTGGACGACCGAAGAGCTGATATGGCCGGTGAGCCGCACGCCGTCGCGCTTCCAGCGGCTGAGCACCACTTCCGCCTCGAAGTTGAGCACCTGCGACACACCCCACTGTCTTTCCAGCCGCTTGAGATCGGCTGCATCGGCAGAGATGCGAACGGTCACCGCGCTGGCGGAGATGTTGCTCACCTTGACCGGATAGGAAAACAGATCGTTGTCTGGCTGTGTCATCGGATCTTCTTTCTCAATGGGTTTCCGGAAAGGCCAGTTGACCCGCCGCCAGTGTTTCCTCGGAAACCGCTTCAAGGTTCCGGGCGGTCTCGATCATCCATTCCGACAAGGCCTGCATCGACGGGGCATTGTCAGGCTGATCTGGGTGCAGGTTGCGCCGCAAGGCCTCGACCAGGGCATCGCGGTCACCTTCGGCAAGCGCCAGACCGTAGGACTTGGCGCGGCCGTAAAACATCCGGGCAAATTTCTTCATGCGCTTGGGCACGCTGGTGTCGCCCACGCCAAGTTCACGCATCGAATGGTCGATGTCCTCGAAAAAGGCATCCACGATTTCCTGGGCGATGCCCTGCGCTGCCTCGTTGGCGGTGCCGGTCCGGCGCAGATACAGCACGAGATGGATGCTGATCATCTCGAATCGGCCCATCACCGTATCAGGAGCGCCCATTTCCGCGTAGAACACCGGAGAACGGGCCGACTGGGTAATCCGCTCATATTGACTCTCGACCAGAGCCTGATTGGCTTTATTTCGTTTGAACAGGTTCCAGATCATGAAAATGCCTTCAATGGCGGATGGGTATCATCGCAACTGCGATAGACTGGCGTGTTGCATCCGTGTGGAAGCTGGTTTACCGAATGGAACACAAAACGCAATGGCCGCAGCATTCACGCTCGCATGCCAAAGGGAGATGTCGTTGACGATGAGAGTTTTCAAGGCAACCGGACGGGTTTTACGTCTCGGCGCCGCAGTTGCGGTCGTCTCAACGCTCGCGCTGACTGGCTGTTCAACCGGTGAAGTGTTCAATCAGGGCTATGTCGTCGACCAGACCGCCCTGGACCTGACGCCCGTCGGTTCCAGCCGCGAGCAGGTCTTGCTGTCGCTGGGGACGCCGTCGACGACGGCCACCTTCGACAACGAAGTTTTCTATTATATTTCACAAAAGCGCACCCGTGCCGCGAGCTTCATGAAACAGAAGCTTGTCGGGCAATCGGTGCTGGCGGTCTATTTCGACGACGAAGGCATCGTCACCAACATTGCCAACTACACGCTGCAGGATGGTCAGGTGTTCGACATGATCTCCCGCACCACGCCGACCGGCGGACTTGACAAGCCCTTCCTGGCACAGGTGCTGTCCGGCTCGACACCGGATGCGACCCGGAACGCGGTGGCCCGGTCTATCCTGGGTGGCGGCAACTGATCCGATCCCCGGCCTGAGCTGACCCTCAGTCGCACACCAGATCAAAAACCCCGCGGAGATCGCTCTCCGCGGGGTTTTTCGTTTCAAAGGCGATGTGCCTGACTGTCGGCCTAGTGCGCGAGCACGGCCAGCAGCAGCAGCGCCACGATGTTGGTGATCTTGATGGCCGGGTTGACGGCCGGACCGGCGGTGTCCTTGTAGGGATCGCCGACGGTATCACCGGTCACCGAAGCCTTGTGCGCCTCGGATCCCTTTTCGTGCCTGACGCCATCCTTGTCGACGAAGCCGTCTTCGAAGGATTTCTTTGCGTTGTCCCATGCACCGCCACCCGAGGTCATCGAGATGGCGACGAACAGGCCGTTGACGATCACGCCCAGAAGCGACGCCCCGAGTGCAGCAAAGGCCGAGGCCTTCGAACCGGAGATCAGCAGCACGCCGAAATAGACGAACAGCGGCGCCAGCACCGGCAGCAGCGACGGCACGATCATTTCCTTGATCGCGGCCTTGGTCAGGATGTCCACCGCACGGCCATAGTCAGGCTTTTCGGTGCCGGCCATGATGCCCGGCTTGGCCTTGAACTGGGCGCGGACTTCTTCCACGATCGAACCCGCAGCGCGACCCACGGCTGTCATGGCAATGCCGCCGAACAGATAGGGGATCAGACCGCCGAAGATCAGGCCCGCAACGACGTAGGGGTTGGACAGATCGAACGAGATCTCGCCCATGTCCTTGAAGTAGGGATAGAGCGTCGAGCCTTCCGCATTTGCCTTGGCGGCAAAGAACTTCAGGTCGTTCGAATAGGCCGCAAACAGCACCAGCGCGCCGAGACCGGCAGACCCGATGGCGTAGCCCTTGGTGACGGCCTTGGTGGTGTTGCCGACCGCGTCGAGCGCGTCGGTGGCCTGACGCACTTCCGGCGGAAGACCGGACATTTCGGCGATGCCACCGGCATTGTCGGTGACCGGGCCGAAGGCGTCGAGCGCGACGATCATGCCGGCGATGCCGAGCATGGCGGTAACCGCGATGCCGGTGCCGAACAGACCGGCAAGCTGGTAGGTCGAGATGATGCCGCCGACGATGACGATCGCAGGCAATGCGGTGGATTCAAGCGAAATCGCAAGACCCTGGATCACGTTGGTGCCGTGACCGGTGACCGAAGCCTGGCTGATCGAGTTGACCGGACGCTTGTTGGTGCCGGTATAGTACTCGGTGATCACAACGATGAGCGCGGTGACGATGAGGCCGACAACGCCGCAGGCAAACAGGCCCGAACCGGTGATCGACTTGCCGTCGATGACGGCGATTTCGCCCCAACCGATGGTCATCTGGGTAGCGCCGGCAAGACCGACAATCGACAACACGCCGGTGACGATCAGGCCCTTGTAGAGCGCGCCCATGATCGAGCCGTTCTGGCCAAGCTTGACGAAGAAGGTGCCGACGATCGAGGTGATGATCGAGGCGCCGCAAATGGCCAGCGGGTAGAGCATGGCCGATCCGAGGATATCCATGCCGCCGAAGAAGATCGCTGCCAGAACCATGGTTGCGACAACGGTCACCGCATAGGTTTCAAACAGGTCGGCAGCCATGCCGGCGCAGTCGCCGACATTGTCGCCGACATTGTCGGCGATGGTGGCCGGGTTGCGCGGATCGTCTTCCGGGATACCGGCTTCAACCTTGCCGACGAGATCGCCGCCAACATCGGCACCCTTGGTGAAGATGCCGCCGCCGAGACGGGCAAAGATCGAGATCAGCGATGCGCCGAAGCCGAGCGCCACCAGGGCGTCGATGACCTGACGGCTGTCGGAAGCCAGACCCATTGGGCCGGTCAGCAGGTAGTAATAGACCGCAACACCCAGCAGCGCGAGGCCAGCGACCAGCATGCCGGTGATGGCGCCCGCCTTGAAGGCGATGTCGAGACCGCTTGCAAGATTGACGGAGGAAGCCTGCGCCGTGCGCACATTGGCGCGCACCGAGACGTGCATGCCGATATAACCGGCCGCACCCGACAGAACTGCGCCGATGAGAAAGCCGATGGCGGCGGTGGCGCCGAGCAGCAGATAGGTGACGACCACAACCACGGCGCCGACGATGGCGATGGCTGTGTACTGACGGTTCAGATAGGCCTGAGCGCCTTCACGAATGTAGCCTGCGATTTCCTGCATGCGTGCATTGCCCTGGTCGGCTGCCATCACCGATTTGGTCGCCCAGACGGCGTAGACAATGGAAAGCAATCCACAGGCGATCACAGCAAAAAGAATTGTCATGCTGATATCCCTCCAATTTGGCCGGAATCAGATGATCTCCCCCGGCCAGATAACGCGCGGCCAAGGATCCCGGACCACGCGTCCGGACCATGCCGCATCGCGGCGGATGATTGCGACAGAGGTGGGGTGACGTCAAGAGCGTCGATAGGCTAATTGCCCGGACACCTGCAATAAGCTCAGGGAAAGCTTGCTTATTTGGCAGAATTGATCCGGCCTGACCGGACCGATACTTGCGCAAAAAGGATCAAAGTGCCTGACGGCGCTCCCAGATGTTCTGGGCAGCCAGAGCCAGCAGGCAAAACAGCGCCACAGGCCAGAACAGGCTGTTGAGCGCGTCCCAGCCCCAGGCATTGAGCACCTTGCCCGACATCAGCGAGGAAAAGGCGACAATGCCGAACAGGGTGACATCGTGAAAGCCCTGAACCTTGTTCTTTTCCGACTGCCGGTAGGTCATGGTCACCATGGTGGTGGCGCCGATGAAGCCGAAATTCCAGCCGATGCCCAGGAGAACCAGCGCCAGCCAGAAGTTCCACAGTTCGATCCCCATATGGGCGACGACGGCGCAGCCGAGCAGAATGAACAGCCCGGTCGCCGTGATGGTGTCGCGGCCGAAGCGGGCGATCAGCTTGCCGGTGAAAAAGCTCGGCGCGAACATCGCCATCACGTGCCACTGGATGCCCAGCGTGGCGAGTTCCGGCGAGAAACCGCATCCGACCATCGCCAGCGGGGCGCCGGTCATCATGAAGGTCATCAGGGCATAGGAGCCGACGCCGCAGATCATGGCGGTGACGAAGCGTGGCTGGCTGATGATTTCAAACAGCGGCCGTGCCGGCGTTTCGTCATGTCCGGCATCACCGGGCCTGGAATCATTGGGGACGCGCAGGAACCAGAGGATCGACATGGTGATCAGCGCCAGCGGCAGCAGCGCCACGAAGGATCCCGCAAACATCACAGGCGCGAACAGTTCGCGCGTGTAGATCACGGTCTGCGGCCCGATGATGGCGGCGAAAACGCCACCGGCCAGCACCCAGGAAATGGCCTGCGCCTTGAAACTGGACGGAGATCCGTCGGCGGCGGCAAAGCGGTATTGCTGCACGAAGGCGCCACCCAGGCCGATAAAGGCCATGCCGAAGGCGAAGAACCAGAATTCATGACGGAACAGGGCAATCGCCGAGAGCAGGCCGCCCAGCGCCGTCATGGCCATGCCCGACAGGAAACCGTAGCGGCGGCCGATCTGGCGCATCAGCCAGGCCGCAGGCAGCGCTCCGACGGCAACGCCGAGGTTGAAACCTGTAACCGGTGCCGTTGCCAGCGACTTGTCGGCGCCCAGCAGGTAGAACCCGGCAAGGCCGCCCATCGAAATGGCGATCGGCGCGGCGGCACCGCCAAAGGCCTGCGATGCGGACAGCAGCAGCGCGTTGCGGCGCGCCAGATTCTCGGCATCGGTCGTCCCGGCCAATCCAACCTTGTCGAGAAAAGCCATGCCGGTCAGCCCTTGTTGGGTTTTTGCTCACCACGATATTTGCGCGCCAGGCGGTCAAGCACCGCATTGACGATCTTCGGCTCGTCGCCCTCGAAGAACGCCCGCGCCACATCGACATATTCATTGACGATGACGGCGATCGGCACGTCCTTCTTGGTGGTCAGCTCCCAGGCCCCTGCCCGCAGGATCGCGCGCAAAGTGGCGTCGAGCCGCGACAGCGGCCAGTCCTCGTTCAGGCTGGTACGGATTTCCGGATCGAGCGCCCGCTGGTTTTCGACCACGCCTGACACAACGGCGCGGAACCAGGCCGGATCTGCCGGCCGGTACTGTTCGCCGTCAATCTCGTTGCCGAGGCGATGGGCTTCGTATTCGGCGACGATTTCGAGAACGCCTGCCCCGCCGATATCCATCTGGTACAGCGCCTGGACGGCAGCCAGCCGAGCGGCGCCGCGCTGGTTGGCGACCTTGATTTCCGGCGATGAAGGTTGGTCAGTAGTCATGGTCACCCTGCCAGCTGGCTTTTCAGCGTGATCATCGACAGCGCCGCACGCGCTGCGAAGCCGCCCTTGTCGAGCCGGTCCTTCTTGACCCGTTCCCAGGCCTGGTCGGCATTTTCAGTGGTCATGATGCCGTTGCCGATGGCCAGCGATTCAGACACGGACAAGGTCATCAGGCCGCGCGCGGACTCGTTGGCGACGATGTCGAAATGATGGGTCTCACCCCGAATGACGACGCCGAGCGCGACAAAGCCGTCGAATTCGACCCCGCCCTCATCCATCGCATCCAGCGCCATGGCGATGGCCGGCGGAATTTCCAGCGCGCCCGGCACCGTCACGACTTCATAGGTGGCGCCTGCCGCATCGAGCGCGGATGTGGCGCCGTCGAGAAGCGCGTCGGACATATCGTCATAAAACCGCGCTTCAACAATCATCAAATGCGGTGTCTTGGACTTGGCCATGACGGAATTCCTTCTTGCGTGCGGCTTTGCCACGCATCACGGGTTCCAGGCAGGAACCATAAAAACAGGTCGGATCAGAGCGCGGTCAAAACACTTTGTCCGGCGCTTGGCAAGCACAAAAGGACGTCTGCGGCGGCTCAGCGACCTTTTGTCAGCGCGAATGGTTAAACCTGCCCGGCCGGCACGCGGCACCGGCAGCCAGGACAATCACCAGCTCACGGCGGGCGAACAGGATCTTTGCGCGGCGGTGCGACTCCGCTATGCAGGCAGGCATGCGCGCACCCAAACCCAAGGAAACGGATCTCTACCTGCCGGTCAAGACGCTGCTCGAAGGCCAGGGCTATACGGTCAAGGGCGAGATCGGCGCGGCTGACATCGTTGCCGTCCGCGGGGACGAGGATCCGGTCGTCGTCGAACTGAAGACCGGTTTTTCGCTGTCGCTGTTTCATCAGGGCATCGAACGCCAGGCGATCACCGATCAGGTCTATATCGCCGTGCCGCGCGGCACCGGACGGGCGTTCCTCAAAGCCATTGCCGCCAACACCTCGCTGTGCCGCCGGCTGGGTCTGGGCCTGATGACCGTCCGGCTCAAGGACGGGCTGGTCGAGGTTCATGCCGATCCCGCGCCCTACAGGCCGAGAAAATCTAACATCAAGAAGGCGCGGCTGCTGAAAGAATTTGCCCGACGGACAGGAGACCCCAATTCAGGCGGCGCCACGCGGCAGGGCCTGATGACGGCCTATCGCCAGGACGCCCTGCGCTGCGCCCGTATCCTGGCCGAGCTGGGACCGACCAAGGCGGCGCTGGTGGCCAAGGCCTCCGGCGTCGACAGGGCGCGCGCGCTGATGGCGGACAATCATTACGGCTGGTTCGAGCGGGTGGCGACCGGCATCTATGGGCTGTGCGACAAGGGCAGCGAAGCGCTGGTATTTCATGGCGATCCGGACAGTCCGGCAGAGATTGCCGATCCGGGCGACACACCGAATTGAACCACGACCACCTTCGACACCGGTGAACCCGCTCTTCCCCGCTGCGCGCGGGCGATTTTTACGGTTGCTTAACCATAAATGCGGATGCTTGCCGCTTCACATCTCTTGCCCAGGCAATGGCATGCGCCACCCATCACACAGCTTTTACGGACAGCCCGCTGCGGCATGGTCCCCGCTGCAAGACAGCGCGCATCCGATGCGACAGCCCGCGCTGTCGGTGCGGCTGGTGCGCGGCCTGGCAATTACGCTGTCGGCGCTCGGGCTTGCATTGATGCTGATTTCGCTGCAGCCCTTTGCCATTGAGAGCATGGTCAACGAAGCCGTTGCCACGGAGGGAAGTCTGGTCAATCAGGTCGGTTTTCTGGCGGCGGGGCTGGTGTTTGCGCTGGCAATGCTGAGCATGGTCAGCCGCCGGGTGCTTGCCAGCCTGCTCAGTCCAAGCCTGCTGCTGCTGTGCGTGGTGCTCGGCTACAATGTGGCAACCGCGCCGGATTCCGATACCACCTTGCGCGCGGTGGTGTTCACCGTCATCGGCATGTTCATCGCATTTTCGACCATCGTTCTGCCCCGCGGCGAGAAGGATTTCCAGATCGCGCTGATGCTCGGCGCGACGGCGGCGCTGGCCATGTCCTATGGCGGGCTTGTTCTCGCGCCCGGCCTGGCGACACATGGCTATGATGTCTATGAACCGCAACATGCCGGGTTGTGGCGCGGCCATTTCAGCCACAAGAACGTCGCCGGACCGGTGATGTGCATCATCGCCATCTTCGGGGTCTATCTGATGCGCAGCGGCCACCGTCTGGCCGGACTGATCATCTTCGTCGCCGCCACCGTGTTCGTGCTGCAGACCGGGTCCAAGACCACCAGCGGCTTCTTCCCGCTGTCGATCCTGATCGTGTTCATGGCAAGCCTCTTCGGCCGCAGTTCCGCAGCCATCCTGGTTCATCTGGCCGCGCTCGCGGCTGTGGGCCTGCTGACGCTGGGATCGCTCTACAGCCAGGAACTGTCCAGCCTGGCTGCCGCTTTGCTGACCGACGAGACCTATACCGGCCGCACCACGTTGTGGGCATTCGGCCTGTCAAAGATCCCGGAGCAGCCATGGCTCGGATACGGGCTTTACAATTTCTGGGGCACCGACACCGTCTTCCTGCTCGACAAGCCGTTCGAATCCGCCTGGGATTACCGCTTCATTGTGCATGGCCACAACAATTACGTCGATATCCTCCTCAATCTGGGCGTGATCGGCGGATCTGTGGTGATCTGGTTCCTGTTCATCGGTCCGATGTTCAACTATGCCAAGGCGCGGCGGATCCCCGGCAATGCCAGGCTGGCCGACATGTTCTTCATGATCATTGTCTTTGCCAGCCTGCTGTCATTCCTCGAGACCTTCTTCCTGGCCCGCAACAGTGCGCTGTGGCTTATGCATGTCCTGGCAGTGTTCGGGCTGCAATTGCTGGCCCGGTTCAGCATGGGAAATCCATTCGCAGGCCGAACCGCGCCTTCAGCCCGTCAGGACTGGGCGGCAGTTTCGGCCAGGCGCGCCGCATAGCGGGCCATCTGGTCCACCTCGAGATTGACGTGATCGCCCTCGCCCCGCTCGCCCCAGGTGGTGACGGACAGGGAATGCCGGATCAGGAGCACGTCGAAATCGGCGCCATTGACCGCATTGACGGTCAGCGAGGTTCCGTCCAGCGCCACCGACCCCTTGGGTGCGATGAACCGAGACAGTTCCATCGGCGCCCGCAATGTGAAGCGGCGGGCTTCGCCCTCGTCCTTGATCGCGATGATCTCGGCCTGCCCGTCGACATGGCCTGAGACCATGTGGCCGCCGAGTTCATCGCCGATCTTCAGCGAGCGCTCGAGATTGATCCGCTGATCCTGCGCCCAGGTCGCAATCGTGGTCAGCCGCAGCGCCTCCTCCCAGGCCTCGACCTCGAACCAGCGTGCATTGTCGCCATGTTGCGGCAGTGCCGTGACGGTGAGGCACACGCCGGAACAGGCAATCGATGCGCCGATGTCGATCCCGGCCGGATCCCAGGCGGTCTCGATTCGCAAGCTGACGCCCTGGTCGCGCGGTGTCACGGCGGCCACCCGGCCGATATCGGTGATGATGCCGGTAAACATGGTTTCAAACCCTTTCATATTCATCGATCCGGTCGTCTCCACAGATCATGGAGGCGACCGGACGGAAAGCAGACGGGACAGTCAGGCGCGTGACCGGCGCGTCAACGGCATCGCCGTCAATATCAGACGGGCCGGTCAGCAGCACGAGGCGATCGACGAGCCCCTCGGCGAGGAATGCGTGGGCCACCGCGGCACCGCCTTCAACAAAGACGGTGGAGAGGCCGCGCGCCGCCAGGTCTTCCAGCAGTTCGGGCAGCGCCAGCCGGCCGTCATGCGCATCGGAAGCGATGAACTCCGCTCCGCAGGCCGCAAGCTCGGCGCGCCGCGGATCGTCCTGTGCAGCGGCAGTGGCGATCCATAACGGCACTTCGCGCGCAGAGCGAACCAGCCGAGAACCGAGCGGCAATCTCAAATGCGTATCGAGCACCAGCCGGATCGGAGAGCGATCCTGCAGGCCCGGAAGCCGGCAGGTGAGTTCCGGATCATCATTGATGGCGGTGCCAGCGCCGATCAGGATCACATCCGACAACGCGCGCAGGGCATGGACCTGATTGCGCGAGACTTCACCGGTAATCAGCACCTGCTCGCCATCGCGGCGGCCGATCTTGCCATTGGCGGAAACAGCAAGTTTCAGAGTCACATGCGTGCGGTTTTTCATGCGTCGAGTCAGGTAGCCGGCGAGACCGCGTTCGGCCTCGGCGGCAAGCACCCCCTCCTCCACCTCGATGCCGGCCGCGCGCAGTATCGCGTAGCCCCGGCCCGAAACCCGCTCGTCCGGATCGGTGGCAGCGGCGACCACGCGCGCAATGCCGGATGTGACCAGCGCTTCGGCGCATGGCGGTGTGCGGCCGTGATGAGCGCAGGGTTCGAGCGTGACATAGGCAGTTGCGCCGCGCGCCAGGTCGCCGGCCTCGGCCAGCGCCTGCGCCTCGGCATGCGGGCGCCCGCCAATGGCGGTGACGCCGCGTCCGACGATCACATTGGCGCCGTCGACCTCGCGAACGATCAGCGTGGCGACGGAGGGATTGGAGCCGGTGCGGCCCTCGTGCCAGCGTGCCAGACGGATCGCCGCCGCCATGTAGCGACGGTCAAGCGCGCTCGCCGTCATGGTGTCAGATATCCCCGGCAGTGGTATCGCCGGCAATCCGCGCGGTCAGTTCGGAAATGGTCCGCTCGAAATCCTCCGGGCCGGTAAAGTCCCGGTAGACCGACGCATAGCGGACAAAGCCGACATCATCGAGCGCCTTGAGCGCTTCGAGCACCAGGAGGCCGATCCCGTCGGTGGCGATCTCGGTTTCGCCGGAACTTTCCAGGCGACGAACAATGCCCGAAACCGCACGGTCGATCCGCTCGGGATCGACCGGCCGCTTGCGCAGCGCGATCTGGAAGGACTTGGCCAGTTTTTCACGGTCGAACGGCACCTTGCGGCCGGTCTTTTTCAAAACCTGCAAATCGCGCAGCTGCACCCGTTCGAAGGTGGTGAAGCGACCGCCGCAATCGGGGCATACCCGACGCCGGCGGATCGCGGCGCCATCTTCGGCGGGCCGCGAATCCTTCACCTGGCTGTCTTCAGAACCGCAATAGGGACACCGCATCCGCCGTTACCCGAGATAGGGGTAGAGAGGGAAACCGTCGGTGAGCGCCATGACCTTCTTCTTCACCGCGGCCTCGACAGCGGCATTTCCATCTTCGGAATTGGCCATCTTGAGACCGTCGAGAACCTCGGAAATGAGATTGCCGATCTCGCGGAATTCCGCCTCGCCGAAACCGCGGGTGGTGCCCGCAGGGCTGCCGAGCCGGACACCGGAGGTGACAAAGGGCTTTTCCGGGTCAAACGGAATGCCGTTCTTGTTGCAGGTGATGTTGGCGCGACCAAGGGCTGCTTCAGCGCGCTTGCCGGTGGCGTTTTTCGGCCGCAGATCGACCAGCATCAAATGGTTGTCGGTGCCGCCGGAGACGATATCGAGACCATTGTCCTTGAGCGAGGCTGCAAGGGCGCGGGAATTGGCAACGACGTTTTCGGCATAGATCTTGAATTCCGGCGTCAGCGCTTCGGCAAAGGCAACGGCCTTGGCGGCGATGACATGCATCAGGGGACCGCCCTGCAGGCCCGGAAAAACGGCCGAATTGACCTTCTTGGCGATGGTCTCGTCATTGGTCAGGATCATGCCGCCGCGCGGGCCGCGCAGTGATTTGTGGGTGGTGGTGGTGACGACATGGGCATGCGGGATTGGCGAGGGATGCTGGCCACCGGCCACCAGACCGGCGATATGGGCCATGTCGACCATCAGATAGGCGCCGATGGAATCGGCAATTTCGCGGAACCGCTTCCAGTCCCAGATGCGCGAATAGGCGGTACCGCCGGCAATGATCAGCTTGGGGCGTTCGCGTTCGGCGGTTTCGGCAATCGCGTCCATGTCGAGAAGATTGTCATCTTCGCGCACGCCATAGGAAATCACCTTGAACCACTTGCCCGACATGTTGACGGGTGAACCATGGGTGAGATGTCCGCCGGAATTGAGGTCGAGACCCATGAAGGTGTCGCCGGGCTGCAGCAGAGCCAGAAACACGGCCTGGTTCATCTGCGAGCCGGAATTGGGCTGCACATTGGCGAAGTCGCAGCCAAACAGCTTCTTGGCGCGCTCAATGGCAAGGGTTTCGGCGATGTCGACAAATTCGCAGCCGCCATAATAGCGCTTGCCCGGATAGCCCTCGGCATATTTGTTGGTCATGATCGAGCCCTGGGCCTCGAGCACAGCGCGCGACACGATGTTTTCGGAAGCGATCAGCTCGATTTCATGCCGCTGACGACCCAGCTCACTCTGGATCGAACCAAACACGTCCGGATCGGCTTCGGCCAATGGCTTGTTGAAAAAGGCGTCCGCCAGGCTGGCGGCAGAAGTCGCGTTGGACATGTTCCAGGTTCCTTGTGTGGCTCGGGTCTGGCAGAACGCCTGCCTGGTTTCGGAGGCGCTCTGGAAATCGGCTCGACTCCGGTGCGAGGCGTGTCGACCCGGAAGCGGCTGTTTACCCCTGTCGCATCACAAGGGCAATATCCGCAGGCTCAAATGCGTCATTGTGAGCACCAATCACACCCTCCATACAAAAAAGCCGCCCGTGTCGGGGCGGCTTTTAAAGTGTGTGTCCGGCAGGCAGACCTCAGCGCAGTGCGAGTTCTTCCACACCGTCGCGCTGATAGACATCGTCGCGGAACTGGACAACGCCATCCTGCGAGGCCCAGGCGGTGAAATAGGTGAAGTACACCGGCACCGGGGTCGACAGCAGGATCTCGGTGTTTTCGCGCGAGGCGATGGTCGCTTCCATTCTCTGGCGATCCCAACCCGGCGTGTCGCGGAGCAGCCAGGTGTTGAGGTCGCGCACATTCTGCACCCGGACGCATCCCGAGGATTCAAACCGCAAAAGCTGGTTGAACACACCCTGCTGTGGCGTGTCGTGCATGTAGACAGCATGCGGATTGTGGAAATTGATCTTGGTCGAGGACATGGCGTTGCCCTTGCCCGGATCCTGGCGGAACATCAGGGCCGGCGCCTTCTCGGCATTCCAGTCCACCATTTCCGGCGCGACTTCATTGCCCTGATTGTCAAACAACCGGATATTGTTGCGCGTCAGATAGGTCGGGTCCTTGCGCATCAGAGGCACAATGTCCTTCTCGATGATCGAGCGCGGCGAGGTCCAGTACGGATTGAGAATGATCTCGTGGATCTTGGAATTGAGAATCGGCGTCTGACGGTCGATCTTGCCGACAATCGCGGTGTGGCGCAGCACGACGCTGCCATTTTCCACCGCCTCGATCTGAGCCGCTGGAATATTGACCATCACATAGCGGTCGCCGAGGAAACCCGACATCGAGCGCAACCGCACCAGATTGGTTTCGAGCTGTCCGAGCCGCACATCGGCCGAAACATTGAGCGCCTGATAGGTGAAGCTGCCCAGAACACCATCCGGCGGAAGGCCGTGGCGCGCCTGGAAGCGCTTGACGGCGCCATCGACATAGGAATCGAATTCGTTGGACAGGCCGGCGCTGCGGTCCATGTCGCCGGAGGCGATCAGCCGCTGGCGCAGGACCCGCACGTCGGGATCGGACACGCCCATGCGCAATTTCTTGGTTGCCGGCACCATCGGCCAGCCGCCGCGGGCAATCAGCCCCTGATAATCGAAGATCGCGCGCTCGACATAGGCAATCGTGTCGGCGCTGGCGATCGGATAGCGGGTCGCCGTTTCGGCCACAGAGCGCGAGCTCTTGGCGTCGAACTGGTCGTCCCAGGAGCCGCGCCGGGGTGAACTGATGATGTCCTGGATTGTCGACTGGGCCAAGGCCGGGCCAGCGGCCATCGCTGCGGCTGCCATGCCTGCCGCGCGGCCGATGAACCGGCGCCGGGAAAGCTTGTCTAGTCCGGATTTTGTCATGCGTAATCCACCATGCATTCGAAGCTGACGTTGAGAGTTGCGAATTTGTCTATCATGCTAATGTTTAAAATTCGGAACCAGAAGCGATCCGTCAAGCCGGTCGCGACACATTTGCGTGAGCACGCGACAAGAGCCAAACCGGATGGGCCGGTTTCCCGCCGCCACATTGATGCCCATTTTCACCGCTCGCACGGCAATATGGCCAATTCATGGTCCGCAGCCGAATGCGGCATCTGCGGTTGCCGGAGGCCATGATCCGATCCGGGCAAGACCAGACACAAAAAAGCGGCAGAGCCGAGCCCGCCGCATTTTTTCACAGATCGCGTTCGATTCAGAGGCGATAGAGGATCTGGTCGTTCCAGAACCGGTCAAGACGCTGCATCAGACGGTTGAGTTCCTCGAACTCGCTGGCGCCAATGCCGCCGACCTTGGCGATCGAATTGATGTGGCGGTCATAAAGACCTGCAACGATTTCTGCGATTTCGGTGCCGTGCTCGGTCAGGCTGATGCGCACTGCGCGGCGGTCGACGCGTGAGCGCTGGTGGTTAATGTAGCCCAGATCGACCAGCTTCTTGAGATTGTAGGAGACGTTGGAGCCGAGATAGTAGCCGCGGCTGCGCAATTCGCCGGCGGTGAGCTCCGAATTGCCGATATTGAACAACAGCAGCGCCTGGATGGCATTGATGTCGGTGCGGTTGGCGCGGTCGAACTCGTCCTTGATGACATCGAGCAGACGGCGGTGAAGCCGCTCGACCAACTGAAGCGATTCCAGGTAGAGATCGCGCAGGCCTTCGGACTCGTCGTTGGCCGCTGTATTCTTCGGTGCCGCGGCAAGTGCGGAATTGGTATATGACATGATGACTGCCTCACTGTTGTGGTGGCGGTTATTGTTCCCGCCTTGAGACAGACACTATCGAATACCCATAAAATTCTACTTAAACTGTAGGCTTAACAGCGGGTTACCCGGGAGCGACCGCGCATTAGAGTGAATCATGTCTTACCTGCTTGGCATCCTGGCGGCGCTTGATGAAGAGCGCGATGCGGAAACCGACATAGACCAGGGCAACCACCGCATGGGCCACCATCAGCAGCGGGCGCTCGCCGAACCACTGCGGCAAGGCCTTGTGCATCGTCACTTCCGCTCCGGCCGCAGCCACCCAGATAACCGGCCCCCAGGGCACATGCATCCACAGGCCGACGGCCGCCACCGGAAGCAGCACCGCCAGCGAGGCGGCGGCCAGTTGCCAATAGGAGGGAATCAGGTCGAAACGCGACATGCCGCCATCCGAGTAGCCGATCAGCCGTCCCCAATATTGCAGCCCGGCCAGCAGGCAGCTTAACGCCACCAGCCGCATGAACAGCCGGAAACTGGCTTCAAGGGCACCTGTGCCGAGCTCTGGTGCGGCGCCGATCTGCAGTATCGCCATGAACGGCGTCTCCTTTTTCAGGACAGGAGACACTTGCGCGCTCACTGTCGAGGCGCAGTCATAGCCAATCCGCAGTCCGGCATGCAAGCCGCAGCGTGGCCTCGGCCCTGGTGAGGTCATTTGTCCGGCTTGACCGGCCGGCCTCCGGTGCGGTCTAAAGCTTCGGACACGCGTGCAATCAATCCGGCAACGGCGCCACGCGAATGCAAGCCCGGGGATGAGACTGATGAGCAAAGATTCCAAGAACACGGCGGCCGGCCTGGCAGCCGCAGCCGCAATCGATGTCGACGAGATCACCGGGCACCGCCGCATGCGCCGCACCCGGGTGGCCGACTGGTCGCGCAGGCTGGTGCGCGAGACCCGGCTGACCGTGGACGACCTGATCTGGCCTCTCTTCATCGTCCCCGGCACCAACATCGCCGAACCGATCGCCGCCATGCCCGGAGTCAACCGGATGAGCGTCGACAGGGCGGTGGAAGCGGCCAGGATGGCTGCCGATCTGGGCATCCCCGCACTTGCCACCTTCCCCAATGTGGAGATGGACAAACGCGACGTCACCGGTTCGCACGCGCTCGATCCGGACAATCTGATCAACCAGGCAACCCGCGCCATCAAGCAGGCCGTGCCGAATATCGGCATCATCACCGATGTGGCGCTCGATCCCTTTACCAGCCACGGTCATGACGGAATTCTGCGCGACGGCGAGATCATTAATGACGAGACCGTGCGCGCCATCGCCGCAGCAGCCGTCCATCAGGCCGATGCCGGGGCCGACATCATCTCGCCGTCCGACATGATGGACGGCCGCATCGGCGCGATCCGCCGGGCGCTTGACGCGGCAGGCCACCAGAATGTGGCGATCATGTCCTATGCGACCAAATTCGCCTCGGCGTGCTACGGACCCTATCGCGAGGCGATCGGCACCTCGGGATTGTTGAAAGGCGACAAGCGCACCTATTACCTTGATCCGTCCAACGCCATGGAAGCCATCCGCGACGCCGGAATGGACGTCGAAGAGGGTGCCGACATGCTGATGGTCAAGCCCGGCCTGCCTTATCTCGACATCTGCCGGGCATTGAAGGACACTTATGGCCTCCCGACCTTCGCCTATCAGGTGTCAGGCGAATATTCGATGATCAAGGCCGGTCACGCGGCGGGCTATATCGACGGAGAGCGGATCATGATGGAAAAGCTGCTGGCCTTCAAACGCGCCGGTTGCGACGGGATTTTGACCTATTTCGCGCCGGAAGCGGCAAGGCTGATCGCCAAGGGCGGCGGCTGAGCGGGCGGTTGTGCCGGTTCACTGATCCATCTGGGGATGCTAACTCCCAAGCCCCCGTCATACCGGATCAAGTCCGGCATTGTCTGTTTGACTTCTGGTAATAATGGCGTGCTGGCATTGATAATGCTGGTGTCGGATCGGGTGGCCGCCCCGATCCGATGATGGTGGTGTAAGATAGCGTCCTGCAGCACCGCAAATTCTTGCGCCAAAATGTGCGCTTCGCCCGTTCAGCCCGGCTCCAACCCTTTAACTGTGGCGCCTCACTTCCTACATTTGCTCGAGCGCGGCCGTTTTGCCCGCAACCTTTGACAGGAGAGACCCGTGAGCCAACCGTTCCCAGACAGCGCGCCAGAGCAGGCAACCGGCGCCTATGACGACATCGCGCTGTATGACGGCGTGCGGAGCAGGCGGATCATGGCGTTCTTCATCGATTACGCCATCGTGCTGGCGCTGTGCGTGCCGGTGGCGGTGCTGGTGTTCTTCATCGGCATTTTCACTCTGGGTCTCGGTTTCTTTCTCTATCCGATCCTGTTCCTGCTGGTCGCCGTCCCCTATATCGGCCTGTCGATGGGTGGTCCCAACCAGGCCACACCGGGCATGCGGATGATGAACATTCGCGTCGTCCGCCTCGATGGCCGGCCGGTCGATTTCACGCTCGCTGTTGTCCATGGCGTGTTGTTCTGGGCGCTCAACGCCGTGCTGACCCCGCTGATCCTGCTCGCCACCCTGGTGCTCGACCGCAAGCAGACCGTGCACGACTGGCTGCTCGGCACCGTGGTGGTGCGCGGGTAGGTTTTCCGGAGCCGGTCCCATCCTGTCAGGACTGACGCCCCCTCGCCTCTCGTCGTCGCGGATCATGTCCCGAATGACGGCGATTCCCTGACGGGAACGCCGCGCATTTTTTCGCAAATCCGTTTCCCGATGCCGTCACGCCCCGCACCGGGCGTTTCGCCGCAGCGGCCCCGCTGGAAAATTTAGCCCTAGGCTTGGCAGTGTGCGGCGCGGTAAAGTGGTTGCACGCCCGCGCCAACAGGTCACCACGCATTCATGCCCGATTTTCATCTCATTGCGACGTTCGTCATCATCGTGGCAACCATCATCGCCTATGCCTCCGAACGCTGGGCCATGGAGGGCGTTTCGCTGGTTTCACTGGCGGCCGTGCTGATCGTCTTCGGCATCGTGCCCTATTCCGGCATCGATGGCGCGGTGCTCGAACCCGAGCAGTTGCTGGCCGGATTTTCCAACCCCGCGCTCGCCACCGTCATTGCGCTGCTGATTGTCGGTCAGGGCCTGTTTGCCACCGATGCGATGGAGCTGCCGGCACGTAAGCTCGGCCGCATGGGCGGCTCCAGCACCTTCCGGCCGATCCTGTTCATCCTGGTCGGCGCCGCGGTGATCTCGGCATTCCTGAACAACACGCCGGTGGTGGTGATCTTCATCCCGATCCTGGTGGTGATTGCCGCACAGCGCTCGATCTCGCCGAGCCGGGTGTTCATTCCGCTGTCCTTCATCACCATCCTGGGCGGCATGACCACGCTGATCGGCTCGTCGACCAACCTTCTGGTGGCCGGCGTGGTGCGCGATTATGGCTATGAAATCGGTTTTTTCGACATCACCGGCATGGGCGTGATCCTGGCGTTGGTCGGCGGCGCCTATGTGCTGGGCGTGCTGCCGCGCCTGCTGCCCGAGCGCGATGCGGAACTTTCGGTGGGCGCCAAATCCGGTGCGCAGTTCATCGGCGAGATCACCCTGTCGCGCGACCATCCCTTTGTCGGCATTTCGGCCAAGGCCGGCATGTTTCCCGGTCTTGGCGACCTGACGCTCAGGATGCTGCAGCGGCGCGACGTGCCGGTGTTGCCGCCCTTTGAAGACATGACGCTGTCGGTCGGCGACACGCTTGTGGTGACGGGCACCCGCAAGGCCTTTTCCAAGGTGCTGGCGCGCGGCCGCGCCGGTCTGGAAGCCGATGACGGCCAGTCCGACGAGACCCCGCAGGACCTGCCGCCAGGTCCGGACTACCATCTGGCCGAAGCGGTGATCGCACCGGGCTCGCGCTATGCCGGGCGCACCATCCAGCTTTCCGGGCTCAGGCCGCAATTCGGCATTTCGGTACTGGGTGTGCAGCGCAAGAGCCGCATGGCGCGCTCGGCGCTGTCCGACATCCGGCTTGAACCCGGCGACACGCTGCTGATCGGCGGCCCGGTGGATGCGATCCAGCGGCTTCGCGGCAATCACGACCTCCTGCTGCTTGAACACTCGGCCCAGGCCGTGCCGCAATCGCGCAAGGCCCGCATCGCGGTGGCAATCTTTGCGGCCATCGTGCTGGTTTCGGCGTTTTCGCTGGTGCCGATCGTGGTGGCGGCAATCTGCGGCGCGGTGCTGATGCTGCTGACCGGCTGCCTGTCGATCCTGCAGGCCGCACGTGCCTTTGACCGGCAGATATTTCTGCTGGTCGGATCCTCGGTGGCCCTGGCGACCGCGCTTGAGTCAACCGGCGGTGCGGCACTGATTGCCTCGAGCTCGCTGTCGCTGCTGGAGGGCGCGCCGCCCGGCGTGATCCTGTCGGGCCTGTTCCTGGTGATGGCGGCGCTGACCAATGTGCTGTCGAACAATGCCACCGCCGTGCTGTTCACGCCGATTGCGCTGGGCATCGCCAAGGGCATGGGTGTTTCACCCGAACCGTTCATCGCCGCGGTGATTTTCGCGTCCAACGCGTCCTTTGCCACCCCGATCGGTTACCAGACCAACCTGCTGGTGATGGGCCCCGGTCACTACCGGTTCAGCGATTTTTTGCGCGCAGGCACCCCGCTTGTGATCATCATCTGGTTGACCTTTTCATTACTTGCGCCATGGTATTACGGACTGTGACCCGCTTCGACACCAAGGCATGATGAACCAGAACGTCAACTCACCGCAGTTTTTTCTGACCGCGCCCTCGCCCTGCCCCTACCTGGAAGGCGAGAGCGAGAGAAAGGTGTTCACCCATCTGGTCGGCGGCAAGGCGCCTGCGCTGAATGATCTTCTGACCCAGGGCGGCTTCCGGCGCTCGCAGAATATTGCCTATCGTCCGGCCTGCGAAGCCTGCCGCGCCTGCGTTTCGGTGCGCATTCTGGCTTCCGAGTTTCAGCCGACCCGGTCGATGCGCCGCAACCGCGCGGCCAATACCGATGTGGTCGCCACCGAATATCACGCCGAACCGTCGAGCGAGCAATACAAGCTGTTCCGTCGCTATCTCGACGACCGCCACCAGCGCGGCGGCATGGCCGACATGAGCATCGGCGACTACGCCATGATGGTGGAGGATTCGCATGTCGACACCCGAATCATCGAATACCGCATCAAGACCGAGGGCGATGGATTGCTGGAAGTCCCGGCTGGAGAGCTGATCGGCGTGGCGCTGACCGATTACATGAGCGACGGGCTGTCGATGGTCTATTCCTTCTACAAGCCCGAAGAAACCGGCCGTTCGCTGGGCACCTATATGATCCTCGATCACATCGCCCGGACCCAGGCGCTGGGGCTGCCGCATGTCTATCTCGGCTATTGGGTCAAGGGATCGCGCAAGATGGAATACAAGACCCGGTTCCAGCCTCAGGAACATCTCAGAGCCCAGGGCTGGCAGCGCTTCGCCCCCTAGGAACGCTTCCGGCACGGCCGCGCGCCGGCGGGCACACGCGCATCCGTTTCGCTCCAGGCTTTGCGCTTGACGACCACGGGCAATCCCTGCTCCACCGGATGTCCGGCACTCTCCGGTTTCATGCAATCCGCTCAAGGCCAGTTCCGCCATGCAAGACCCAATCACCGCTGCGGCGAGCCATCGCAAGGGCCTGCTGATCACCGCCTTTGGCGGCCTGATGCTGACCATCGACATTCCGCTGCTGCGGCTGTCGGAAAGCGATGCCTGGTCGGCGCTGGCAATGCGCAGCGCGCTGACCTTCCTGGCAGCGCTGTTTGCCTGGAGCGTGCTCCGCTTCGTGTTCAAGAAACATGTGCCGATCATTCCGGGCAAGGCCGGGCTTGTGGTGGTGACGCTTTACGGCATTGCCTCGATCACCTTCATGCTGGCGGTGTTCAACACGACAACCGCCAACCTGGTGTTCATCCTGGCGTTCAATCCGATGTTTTCGGCACTTCTTGCCTGGTGGCTGATCGGTGAACGGCCAAAACCGCAAACCTTGCTGGCCATGGCGGTGATGATCGTCGGCGTGCTGCTGATCGTCTTTGACGGCCTGAAGGCGGGCAACATCACCGGCGACCTCTACGGACTGGCCTCGAGCTTCATTCTGGCCGGCGCCATCACCGCCAGCCGCAAGGCGCGCACCAGCATGGGCTTTGCACCGCTGTTTGCCGCCGTGGTGCCGGCACTGATCGGACTGGCAATGGCCGGCGGCCCGGCGGGCCTGGTGCTGGGCGAACCGGTCTGGCTGGTGCTCAACGGGTTGATCATCATCCCGATCGCGTTCTGGTGCCTGGCAACCGGGCCGCAATATATCTCGGGCCCGGAAGTGGCGATGTTCTATCTGCTCGAGACCATTCTCACCCCGATCTGGATCTGGATGATCTTTGCCGAAGCGCCAACCCCGACCGGTCTGGTTGGCGGCGCCATCATTGTCACCGCATTGGTGGCCCATTCGGTGTGGCAATTGTTGCATCACCGGCGCAAGGCGCGCAGCCTGGCGCCGCGGCATCCGGTGTAAATCGGCAAAAGCCCTCCTGTCCGGAGCTGCTGCCGCAGAAACGTCGCAAGGCCGTGCTTGAACAGGCCTGTCCGATCGTTCCGAGGCTTGCCGTCACGCATGAAGAAAATCCTGCTGCTTGTGTTTTTGTGTTTCATCGTCCCTGCCCTGGCCTCGCTCGGCGTGCGGGCAGCCGGCTCGCAACCGGGGTCCTGGCGCAGCGCCGACTGGTCGTCGTCGGGCCAGTTGCCGGAGGCGGGCAGCGATCCTGACGCCGCGCTGTATGTGATGACCGCCAGAACCGGCGGGCTCAAGGGCGCGCTGGCGGTGCACAGCTGGATAGTCACCAAGACCAGGAATGGCGGCTACACCCGCTATGACAAGGTGGGCTGGGGCAGCCCGATCCGCATCAATGGCTACCCTGCCGACGGCCGCTGGTATTCCAATGATCCCGACATTCTGGTGGCGCTGCACGGCGAAGATGCGGCACGCCTGATCCCCAGCATCGAGGACGCGGTCAGGACATATCCATTTTCCGGGCGTGGCGACTATACCTTGTGGCCGGGTCCGAATTCGAACTCCTTCGTCGCCCATGTTCTCAGAAACGTGCCGGAACTGGGGATATCCCTGCCGCCCGAAGCGGTGGGTCGCGATTTCCGGCCGTTTGGGGAATTTGTCACCCTGTCACCCGACTGGCGCAATCTCGAACTCTCGCTCGGCGGCTATGCCGGGTTTGCGGTCGGCACCCTCTACGGCGTCGAACTGCGGCTTGGCGGACTGGTATTCGGAATAGATGTAGCACGCCCGGGGATCAAGCTGCCGGGATTTGGACGGATCGGCGTTTGAGGCGGACCGAAAAATGCCTCGGCTGATCAGCTGAACTTGCCGGATCTCGGGAAGCCCTTGGGCACCAGGCGGCCGGCCTGGGCGCGGTCGGCGATCCATTCGGTCAGCTCGTCCTTCTTGCGGTTGTGCATGCGGCCGGCGCTGTCTTCCCATGTCAGCCCGTCCTCCATGGCAAAACAGCGCACGTCGGCGGCGCCGCCGTCCTTGTAGCGCTGCAGGCGCACGCCCTTGCCGCGGCTCATTTCCGGCAGCTGCGTCAGCGGAAAGATCAGCATCTTGCGGTTTTCGCCGATGATGGCGACATGATCACCCGTCACCGGCACGCAGAGCCGGGTTTCGACCGGCAGGCTGACATTCATGATCTGCTTGCCCTTGCGGGTATTGGCCACCATGTCGCTCTCGGCGACAATGAAGCCGTTGCCGACGGTCGAGGCAAGCAGCAGCTTGCGCGCCGGATCGTGGACAAAGGCGGTCAGCACCGCCTGGTCATTGTCCATATCGACAATGATCCTGAGCGGTTCGCCATGGCCGCGGCCGCCGGGCAGCTTGTCGGCGCCCAGCGTATAGGCCTTGCCGCCGGTGGTGACGATGACGATCTTGTCGGTGGTGTTGGCATGGAAGGCGATCTTGAGCTGATCGCCATCCTTGAACTGCAGCCCGGCATAATCGGCCATGTGACCCTTCATACCGCGGATCCAGCCCTTTTCCGAAATCACCACGGTGATCGGTTCCTTCTCGATCATCGCCTGTTCGATCGCCGCGAGGTCAGCCACCGGAGCCTCCGCAAAGCGGGTGCGGCGGGCGCCAAGCTCGGTCTCCTTGGAGAAGGTCTCGCGCACCTTGCCGACTTCCCAGGCCACCGTCTGCCATTGCTTGGCATCGGAGGCGAGCAGCGCTTCGATATCCGCCTTCTCGCCGGTCAGATTGCCGAATTCCTTGCGGATTTCCATTTCCTCGAGCTTGCGCAGCGAGCGCAGCCGCATGTTGAGGATCGCCTCGGCCTGGACGTCGTTGAGCTCGAAGGTCTTCATCAGTTCGAGTTTCGGCTCGTCCTCCTCGCGGATGATGCGGATCACCTCGTCGAGATTGAGATAGGCAATGAGGAAACCGGACAGCAGTTCCAGCCGCCGTTCGATTGCCGCCAGGCGATGGCGTGACCGGCGCTGCAGCACCTCGCGGCGGTGCGCCAGCCATTCGGTCAGCACCTCGGCGAGATTCATCACCTTGGGCACCTTGCCCATCGACAGCACGTTGAGATTGAGCGGAATGCGGTTTTCCAGGTCCGACAGCCTGAACAGGGATTCCATCAGCAAGGTGGGATCGACGGTGCGGCTCTTGGGAATCAGCACCAGGCGGACGTCCTCGGCGGATTCATCACGGACATCGTCGAGCAAGGGCAGCCGGCGGGCGATCAGCAGTTCCGCGATCTTTTCGATCAGGCGCGATTTCTGCACCTGGTAGGGCATCTCGGTGATGACGATCTGGTAGCCGCCACGGCCGGTGTCCTCGGTCTCCCACTTGGCCCGGACCCGGAAGCCGCCACGGCCGGTCCGGTAGGATTCGAGAATGGATTCGCGGCTGTCGATGACGACGCCGCCGGTGGGGAAATCCGGCCCCTCGACATATTGCAGAAGGTCTTCCACTGTCGCGTCCGGCCGGCGGATCAGCGCCAGTGCCGCGTCGCAGAGTTCTGCTGCATTGTGCGGCGGGATCGACGTCGCCATGCCCACGGCGATGCCGGTCGAGCCATTGGCGAGCAGGTTCGGAAAGGCGCCGGGCAGCACCACCGGCTCGCTGTTTTCCTCGTCATAGGTGTCGCGGAAATCGACCGCATCCTCATTGATGCCTTCGATCAGCAGTTCGGCGACCGCGGTCATCTTCGATTCGGTGTAACGCATCGCAGCGGCGCTATCGCCGTCGATATTGCCGAAATTCCCCTGACCATTGGCCAGCGGATAGCGCACCGAGAAATCCTGCGCCAGGCGCACCAGCGCATCATAGATCGACTGGTCGCCGTGCGGATGGAAGTTACCCATCACCTCACCGACGATCTTGGCGCTTTTCTTGAAGGACCCGGCTGATTTCAGCCCCATCTCGCTCATGGCATAAACGATGCGGCGATGCACCGGCTTCATGCCATCGCGCACATCGGGCAGCGCCCGGTGCATGATGGTCGACAATGCATAGGCCAGATAGCGCTCCTCGAGCGCTTTCTTCAGGTCAACGGCTTGAATGTGGTCGCCCCCACCGGGCGGAAGCAGGCTTTTTCCCATGGGCACGGGTTAACGGAAGCACTGATTCGGGGCAAGGGGCGGCAGCGTCAAGCCCCGTCGTGCAGCCAGGTTCCCACACATTAATGCCGTCCACGCCATTTTTCCGCCGCTTATCGCGGGATCATGGCTGGACGGTGTGACGTGACCAAACTAACGTTTCACGCGAATTCGTGCACACCTCCCGGCAAGCCGCATCCGCCCGGCCATCAAAGGACAGTCAAATGAATTTCCATCCCCGCTTCATGCAAAAGCTAATTGTGTCCTCTGTTTTGGGCTCCCTCGCCGTGTCAGGTCCGGCGCTGGCGCTGGACGCGGATGATTTCGCCACCAAGGTCGCCGCGATAGCCAGCCAGGGCGGCGTGAAGGTGAGCTTTGCATCGGTGGAGCCGGATGGCGACACGATCGTGTTGAAATCGGCGCGCGTCCAGTCCCCCGGCGAGGCGGCGGTCGACATCGGCGACCTCACCTTCAACGGGGTCAAGGATGAAAATGACGGCAGCTATCATGTCGATCAGATGCAATTCGATGACGTCAACATCACCGGGGACGGCATCAGCGTCTCGGTTGTCGACATCGAGCTGTCCGGTTTGACGGTTCCCGCGGATCCGGTCTATGAAACGATCGCCGACGTTACCTTTTACGAAGGCTTCTCGACGGGCCGGATCGTGGTCGACAAAGGCGGCAAGGAGATCTTCTCCATGACCGGGGTGGACCTGGATGTCGACCGCAGCGACGATGATTCCCGTGTCAGCTTGCTGATGAACGGCTCCGGCATGTCCATCGATCTCAGCGAGATCAGGAACCCCAAGGCCAAGCAGGCGCTTTCGGCGCTGGGCTACACAACCGTGACCGGCGACGTCACATTCGACGGCATATGGGATGTGGAACCGGGCACGTTCAACCTGCGCGAATATTCCCTCAGCCTCGACGATATCGGCCGCCTGGCCATGTCGATGGAAATCTCCGGCTACACGATGGAATTCATCAGGGCGATGCAGCAGGCACAGAACGCCGCCGCTGCCAATCCCGACCCGGAAGCCGCGCAGCAGGCCCTGGGGTTTGCCATGCTGGGCATGCTGCAGCAACTCAGCTTCAACTCAGCCGCCATCCGCTTTGATGACGACTCGGTGACCGAAAAGGCGCTGGACTTTGCCGGCAAGGGCCAGGGCATTTCCGGCGACCAGATGCGCATGGCGATCAAGGGCATGATGCCGCTGATGCTGGGGCAACTGGGCCTGCCCGCCCTGCAACAGCAGATTTCCGCCGCCGCCAATGTCTATCTCGACGATCCCGGCAGCATCACCATCTCGGCCCGGCCTGCCTCGCCGGTGGCGGTGCCGGTGATCATGGGTGCGGGCATGGGCGATCCGAAATCGCTGGTGGACCTGCTCAATGTGCAGGTCACCGCCAATGATCCGGTCGAGGTCTGCTGCAATGAATAGCGGGCGGCAGGCGCTTGGCTGTTTCCATCCGGTTCGGGCTGCGGCGCTTCGCCGCCGCCGCAAAGCGCTGTATTGCGGTGCGGGCGATGTTGCTTGTTGGCGGCTGCGGGCGCAGGATGAGACCAGACACTGAGTGATTTGGCGCGCCCCTTCGCACCAGTCACCACCCTCGCACCCGCATCGGAATTCCCCGCATGATTCGCTACAAAGCCACACCGGAAAAGAAGCCGGCGGAAACGCCTGCCGCCAAGACTGCCAAGACCGCAGCCAAGGCCCCGACCAAAACAAAAGCTGCTGCAGCGCCGAAGAAAGACCTGCTCGACATTGAGCCGGACACCACCGACGACAAGGATTGAGAGACACTTCGGACCTGCCGAAACCTCAAGAAAAAGCCCGGGAAGCATCAGTTTACCCGGGCTTTTTGATGATTTGATTCCGGATGAGCCCTATTCAGGCTTGGGCGGAATCGGGCGGATCGAAAGATCGCGCAACTGCGCCGGCGAAGCCGGGCTCGGAGCGCCCATCAAAAGATCCTGGGCCTGCTGGTTCATCGGGAACAGCGCCACTTCGCGCAGGTTCTTGGCGCCGACGATGAGCATGATCACCCGGTCGACCCCGGCCGCCATGCCGCCATGTGGCGGTGCGCCATACTGGAAGGCGCGGTAGAGGCCGCCGAAGCGTTCCTCGACATCGGTCTGGCTGAGACCCACCTTCTCGAAGGCCTTGACCATCAGCTCCGGCGACTGGTTCCGGATCGAGCCCGAAGCGATTTCGAAGCCGTTGCAGACCAGGTCATACTGGTAGGCCTTCAACGACAGCGGATCCTGGGTCTCGAGCGCTTCCATGCCGCCCTGCGGCATCGAGAACGGGTTGTGGGCAAATTCCACCTTCTTGGCGTCCTCGTCCCATTCGTAGAACGGGAAGTCGACGATCCAGCAGAGCTCAAAACGGTCTTCGTCAACCAGGTTGAGTTCCTCGCCTGCGCGGGTGCGGGCGTCGCCGGCAAAGCGGGCGAACTTGGCCGGGTCGCCGGCTGCGAAGAAGCAGGCGTCGCCGTCTTCCAGGCCCATCTGGATGCGGATCGCCTCGGTGCGCTCCGGTCCGATGTTCTTGGCGATCGGGCCGGCGCCTTCGATGGTGTCGCCTTCCTTGCGCCAGAAGATATAGCCCAGGCCGGGCTGGCCCTGGCCTTGCGCCCAGGAATTCATCCGGTCGCAGAATGCGCGGGAGCCACCGGTCTTGGCCGGAATTGCCCAGACCTCGACCTTGGGGTTGTTGGCGATCATGCCGGCGAAGACCTTGAAGCCGGAACCGGCGAAATGCTCGGTCACCGACTGCATCTCGATCGGGTTTCTGAGATCGGGCTTGTCGGAGCCGTATTTGCGAATGGCCTCGGCATGCGGGATACGGCGGAAATTCTGGGTCACCGGCTTGCCTTCGGCAAATTCCTCGAAGACGCCGCGCATCACCGGCTCCATCGTGTCCCAGACATCTTCCTGGGTGACAAAGCTCATTTCGAGGTCGAGCTGGTAGAATTCGCCCGGCAGGCGGTCGGCGCGCGGGTCTTCATCGCGGAAGCACGGGGCGATCTGGAAATAACGGTCGAAGCCCGCCACCATCAGCAACTGCTTGTACTGCTGCGGCGCCTGCGGCAGAGCGTAGAACTGGCCGGGATGAATGCGGCTCGGCACCAGGAAGTCGCGCGCGCCTTCGGGCGAGGACGCGGTCAGGATCGGCGTCGCATATTCGGCAAAGCCGATATCCGTCATCCGCTTGCGCATGTCGGCGATCACCTTGGTGCGGGTGACGATGTTCTTGTGCAGGGTCTCGCGGCGCAGATCGAGGAAGCGGTATTTGAGGCGAACATCTTCGGGATATTCGGGCTCGCCGAAGACCGGCAGCGGCAGTTCCTTGGCCGCGGACAGAACTTCGATTTCCTGGGCGAAGACCTCGATCTCGCCGGTGCCGAGATTGGCGTTGATGGTGTCGGCCATGCGTTCCTTGACCACGCCGTCGATGCGGATCACCCACTCGCCGCGAACCTTTTCAGCGGTCTTGAAGGCCGGCGAATCCGGATCGGCGACGATCTGGGTCAGGCCGTAATGGTCACGCAGGTCGATAAACAGCAGACCGCCATGGTCGCGGACACGGTGCACCCAGCCCGAAAGACGAACGGTGGCGCCGGTGTCGCTCTTGCGAAGCGCGGCGCAGGTATGGGAACGGTAGGGATGCATGGCATATCCTCGATGGCTGGGACCAATGGGTGGAATCGGCGGATTGGCGGAGTGCAAAAAGAGGTTCGCATCGCCGCCTCGGCGCACGGTAAAAATCGCGCGGAAAAGCGCATGACCCACCCTCTTTGTCAAGGTGAAACGGCGCAATCGCACTGTGCATTGGCGGGATTTCGCCACGACGGGCAGGCAAATCCGGTGTAGGACTCGGGTTCCTGTTTCTCGTATCGGCCCGTCATGCATTCGCTTCGTCCGCTCATTCCGCTTTTGACAACCGCAGGCGTGCTGCTGGCCGGCAATGGCCTGCAGGGCACGCTGATCAGCCTGCGCGGCTCGGCGGAAGGGTTTTCGCCCACCGTCATCGGACTTGCCGGGGCCGGCTATTATTTCGGTTTCATCATCGGCTGCTGGATGACGCCCTGGCTGCTGCGGACCACCGGCCACATTCGCGCCTTTGCCGCCATGGCCGCACTTGCAGCCTGCGCCTCGCTTGCCATGGTGATGGTGATTGACCCGTTCTTCTGGTTCCTGATGCGGCTGGTCACCGGGCTCTGCTTCGCCTCGCTGTTTGCCAATGTGGAAAGCTGGATCAACGCGCAGATCACCAACACAAACCGGGCCAGAACCCTGGCGATCTACCGGTTTGTCGATCTGGGCGCCGTCACCGCCTCGCAATATCTGCTGCCGATCTTCGGTATTGGCGGCTTCGAGATCTTTGCGGTGATGACCATGCTGATCATCCTGTCGATCGTGCCGGTGTCATTGGCGGATCGCTCCAACCCTGCCCCGCCTGCACCGTTTTCCTTCAGCCCGAAACGGTTGTGGCTGGTCTCGCCGCTGGCCTCGGCCGGCGCCATCACGGTGGGCCTGACCACGGCCTCGTTCCGCTCGGTGGGGCCACTCTATGCTGAAAGCCTGGGCTTGCAGGTCTCCGACATCGCCTCCTTCATGAGTGCGGGCATCATTGGCGGCATCATGCTGCAATATCCGCTCGGCTATCTCTCCGACAAGATCGGCCGCCGCTCGGTGCTGCTGATGGCCACCACCGGATCGACCCTGTGCGGGTTGTTCATGGTCTGGTTCGCGGGCAGCGATGTGGCGCTCAACCTCGCCGGCATATTCCTGTGGGGGGCGTTTACCATGCCGCTCTACTCGCTGTCGGCGGCGCATGCCAATGACCGGGCCAAGGATGGTGAATTCGTGCAGATCGCCTCGGGCCTGATGTTCTTCTGGGCCATCGGCGCCTCGATTGGCCCGCTCCTGTCGGCGGTGCTGGTCGACTGGCTTGGGCCGGTGGCGTTTTTCGCCTTCATCTGCGCCATGCATGGCGCCTTCGTCGTCTACACCATCGTGCGGATCATCCGCGGAGCGCCCGACGAACCCGACCGCGGCCGTTTCACCGGATTGCTGCGCACCTCCCCGGTTTTTGCGCGCATGGCGGCACAGCCGCTGCGCCGAAAGCCGGCCCCGGATGATCCAAATGCGATTCCAGGGCAAGACAAACCGGAAAAATCCCGCTAAAGGCCAATCATGGACATGATTACAACGACCGAGGCGCTTGCCGCCTTTTGCGCCCGCCTTGCCAGCCACGACTTTGTCACTGTTGACACCGAGTTCCTGCGTGAGACCACCTATTGGCCCGAGCTCTGCCTGATCCAGATGGCAGGTCCGGACGATGAAGGTATCGTCGACCCTCAGGCGGAAGGGATTGATCTCAAACCATTTTTCGACCTGATGGCAGATGCGTCGGTGATCAAGGTGTTCCACGCCGCGCGCCAGGACATCGAAATCGTGGTCAAGCTCGGCGATCTTGTTCCGCATCCGATTTTCGACACCCAGGTGGCCGCCATGGTCTGCGGTTTCGGCGAATCAATTTCCTATGACCAGCTGGTCTCGCGGATCACCGGCGCACCGATCGACAAGTCCTCGCGGTTCACCGACTGGAGCCGCCGGCCGCTCAGCGACAAGCAGCTCGATTATGCGCTCGCCGACGTCACCCACCTGCGCGATGTCTATCTCGAGCTTGTCTCGCGGCTGGAAGCGGAAAACCGCGCCCACTGGCTGACCGACGAAATGGCCATTCTCGAATCGCGCGCCACCTATGAGGTCGAGCCCGAAAATGCCTGGCGGCGGCTGAAGATGCGGGTGAAGAAGCCCGCCGAGCTGTGCGTGCTGCAGCATGTGGCAGCCTGGCGCGAACGCGAAGCCAAGGCGCGCAACGTGCCGCGCGGCCGGGTGATCAAGGACGAAGCGATCTACGAGATCGCGCAACAGCAGCCGCAGGACAGCGAGGCGCTGTCGCGGCTCAGGACCATTCCGCGCGGCTGGGAGCGCTCGCAACAAGGCGCCACGATCGTCGAGATCGTCAAGGAAGCGCTGGAAACGCCAAAGGACGAGATGCCGCGGCTGCCGCGCCAGAGACAGGCGCCCGAGGGTGCTCAGGCGGCGGTGGAACTGTTGCGGGTGCTTTTGAAGCTGACGGTCGAAAAAGAGAATGTTGCCGCCAAGATCATCGCCACCTCCGATGATCTCGAAGCCATTGCCATTGACGGCGAAGCTGCCGATGTCGGTGCGCTGAAAGGCTGGCGCCGGGAACTGTTCGGCGACCGCGCGCTCAAGCTCATTCGCGGTGAAGTGGCGCTCCGCTTCGCCGACAAGAAGGTCGAAGCGGTAGAGCTTTAAAGCGTGTTCCGAAAAGTGGGAACCGGTTTTCGTGAAAAAACACGCGTCAAGACAAAAACCTAAAGCACATTGCATGAATACGATTGAATGCAACGTGCTTTAGGGCTTCCGCCTATCGGTACAAATCAGCCCGGGTCGGCGGCAGTCCCGCCGGTCCGCGACGGACCTTGGTTGTCACAGTCTGGTAGAGCCGCACGGTGTTGCGCTCAAACGCAATCGAACAGCCGCCGAGATAGACCAGCCACAGCCGTGTCTTGACCTCGCCGACCTCGGCCACTGCCGCGTCGTAATTGGCCAGCAGCCGGTCATGCCAGAGCTTGCAGGTGCGCTGGTAATGCTCGCGCCAGTTCTCGACATCATGCACCTCGAAGCCATGCTGCTCCAGGTTCATCACCGTGTTGCCGATGTGATCGAGCTCGCCGCCGGGGAAAATGTATTTGGTCAGCAGCGCAAACTCCTTGTTCTTCTTGCGGAAGGTCTTGGCGTCCTTCTTGGCGGGCCGGGTGATGGCGTGATGCAGATAGATACCGCCGGGCTTGAGCACCCTGGCAATGGTTGAATAATAGGTCGGGTAGTTGTCGATGCCGATGGCTTCATGCATGCCGATCGATGAGATCTTGTCGAATTCGCCCTCCACCTTGGCATAATCGAGCAGCACGAAATCGACCCGGTCCGACAGCCCGAGCTTTTCGGCCCTGGCCGTGGCAAATTCCAGCTGCCGCTCGGACAGGGTAACGCCGGTGACATGCACGCCGAAATTGGCCGCCGCATAGAGCGCCAGCGAGCCCCAGCCAAAGCCGATGTCGAGCATCCTGTCGCCCGGCTGCAGCCGCAGCTTGCGGCAGATCATCTCCAGCTTGTCGCGCTGCATCTGGTCAATGTCATTGTCCCACAGGGTGCAGTAACCGCAGGTGTAGACCATCTGCTCGTCGAGGAAGAGCTGGTAGAACGCGTTGGAGACATCGTAGTGGTAGGCGATGTTCTTCTGGTTTTCCTCGGCATTGCCGTCGGACGGTTTCTCGTCGGGTTGATCGCTCAGCGGCCATGGTCCACCCTTGCCGACAAACATGAATTTGCGCAGCGTGTTGAAAACGAGAAACTTGCTGAGCTGCGCCCGGATCTGCCGGGTGCGGACCTTGGGCCGGCGTGCGACCAGATCGAACATGTCGCCATTTTCAAAATCGATGCGCCTGGACACCCAGAGATTGAGCAGGGTTTCGGGATTGGGAGAGCGCATCAGCGCCGCAACCAGGCCTTCGTCGGCCAGAACAATCGTAAAGCCGCCGGGCTCGGCGCTTTCGGGCACGGTGGAGCCGTCCCAGAGCCTGAATGCGATGTCGAGTTCCAGAACCTTGCGCGCATGAGCCAGGAGTTTGCGGAAACTTTTCAGACGGCCCTTGGCGCTCATCGACACTTGCTCCTCAAAATACCATCGCCCGGGCGACAGCGAACCGGCTCTGGGTCCGGTCTTCAATCAGTTCGCCCCCTTGTAGGCCACCTGCCCGCCAAGGCAACCTCGAATGCCACAGAACCCTTGTTACGCAAGCCGGTGCAAAGCCTCTTGCCAACATACCAACCAGTCGGTATGTTGGTGCAAATCTGGAGCCGATGATGACCGACCGCGAGACCGCCCCACCGCCGCAATCCGCCCGCGACAAATTGTTGGCCGCGGGTTTTGCCGTGATCCGGTCCAAGGGCTATTCCGGCACGAGCGTTGACGAGCTCTGCGCCGCAGCCGGGGTGACCAAGGGCGCGTTCTTTCATCACTTCAAGAGCAAGGAAGCGCTGGGCGTTGCCGCTGCCGAATACTGGTCGGAATTCACCAGTGAACTGTTTGCCGCGGCGCCCTATCACGACCACGCCGATCCGCTCGACCGGGTGCTGGGCTATATCGATTTCCGCCGCCAATTGCTGGCCGGAGAATTGCCGGACTACACCTGCCTGGTCGGCACCATGGTGCAGGAGACCTATCTGACAGCGCCGGCGATCCGTGACGCCTGCCATGCCTCCATTGCCGGCCATGCGCACACGCTGGCGCCCGACATCCAGGCGGCGATGGACGCGCGCGGCATGAGCGATGCCGGGTGGACCGCCGAGAGCCTGGCGCTGCACACCCAGGCTGTGCTGCAGGGTGCATTCATCCTCGCCAAGGCAGAGGATTCCATGTCGGTCGCCATCGACAGTGTCGCGCATCTCAAGCGTTACGTGACGCTGTTGTTCAACCAGCCAGAGGAGAAAGCCGCATGAGCAGTCCTTCCGATTACAAGCGCCTGATGCGAGGCGTGATCCCCTACGTCACCGTCGAGGGTGCCGACAAGGCCATCGAGTTCTACACCCGTGCCTTCGGCGCCGTGCTGCGTGGCGAGGTGGCCCGCAGCGAGGACGGCCGGGTGCTCAATGCCAGCATCGAAATCAATGACGGCATGGTGATGATGATGGACCCCTTCCCCGATCACGGAAGCGCCCCCTCGTCGGGCAGCAATTTTCTGCTGCAACTGGTGATCGCCGATGGAGATCTCTGGTGGGACCGCGCGGTCGGGGCCGGATGCGAGGTGCTCTCACCGCTCAAGCTTGAATTCTGGGGCGACCGGTTCGGCCGCGTCCACGACCCGTTCGGACTGGAATGGGCCTTCAACGAACCAGCAATCGAGAAGCAACGGGCCGGTTGAGCACCGGTCATTTCAAGGGAGGATGACATGAACAGGATTGTCGACGAGGCCGAATGGATGGAGGCCCATGCGCGCCAACTGGCACAGGAAAAGGCCGCCACCGAGGCATTGGACCGCATTGCCGCCGATCGCCGGAGGCTGCCATGGCTCAGGGTGAAAACGGACTACCGCTTCACCGGCCCGGCCGGAGACACCGATCTTGAAGGTCTGTTCGAGGGCCGCAGCCAGCTGATCGTCTATCATCACATGCTCAAGCCGGCCGACCCTGCGCCGTGCGCCGGCTGCAGCATGTTCGGCGATCACATTCCGCATTTGGCCCATCTCAATGCCCGCGACGTGACACTCGCCTTCGTTGCCCGGGCTCCGTCGCCGGAAATCGAACGCTACAAGCGGCGCATGGGCTGGAGCATGCCGTTCTACCAGAGCATTGACAGCTTCGGCGATGATTTCGGAATCGACCGAGGTTTCGGCCTCAATGTCTTCCTGCGCACGGACGACGGCATCATGCGGACCTACTACACCAGCTACCGTGGCGTGGAGACGCTGGGCACGCCGATGGCGCTGCTCGACATCACCCCCTATGGCCGGCAGGAGACCTGGCAGGATGCGCCAGAGGGCGTGCCTCAGGACGCGCCCTATCAATGGTGGCGGCGCCACGACGAATATGATGCGCAGCCATCCGCGCCGAGTGCCGCGCGCCGGCTTGCACGAGCGCAGGCCTGACAGAAGGGGTGGGCGCAGAACCAGGCCAAAGCCGATGCGGCACCGAACTTCGACACCATCACACCCGTCACGCCGCCGCTGGTCCTGCGTGGCACGGAACACCAACCTCGAGGAGCACAAGCATGAGTTTTCAGGCCTATCTTGATACCATCAAGGCAAAAACGGGAAAGACCCCGGACCAGCTCCGCCAGCTCGCGGAAACCCGCGGTCTGCTCGAAGACGGCAAGGTCGCAAAGGGAGTGAAGGCCGGTGACGTGGTCGCATGGCTGAAACAGGATTTTGATCTCGGCCGGGGCCACGCCATGGCGATCTGGGCGCTGTTTACCAACATCAAGCAGATGCCGGCCAAGTAGCCAGGCTAACGGGAGGACTATCATGGGAAAACCCAACGGAGATTCCAGGCAGATCATCACCCCCTTCATCTGGTTTGACAGCCAGGCCGAGGAGGCAGCGATGTTTTACACCAGCCTTTTTGCAGACAGCCGCATCACTCACTTGAGCCACTACGGCGAGGAAGGCCGCGAGGTGCACGGCCAGCCGGCAGGCAAGGTGATGGTGGCGGGTTTCGAACTCGCCGGCCGGCGCTTTTCCGGCCTCAATGGCGGACCGGCCTTCAAGCCGACCCCGTCCATCTCGCTGTTCGTCGAATTCGACACCGAAGCCGAGGTCAAGGCCCTGTGGGCCGCGCTCAGCGACGGCGGCTCGGAGCTGATGCCGCTCGACAGCTATCCGTGGAGCGATTGCTATGGCTGGCTCAATGACCGCTACGGCGTGTCCTGGCAGATCATGCTGCGCAGGCAACCAGGCAACGGCCCGGCGATCACACCGGCGCTGATGTTTACCGAGGGCATTTACGGCCGCGCCGCAGAGGCGATCGCGCTCTACACGCACACCTTCCCCGGGTCCGCGACAGGGCCGGTGCAATATCGCGACGCGGCGGAGGGCGAGCACGCGGCCACGGTGCTGTTTGGCCGTTTCACCCTGTTCGGTCAGGACTTCATCATCATGGACGGTCCTGGATCACACGGGTTCGGCTTCACCGAAGGCGTGTCGCTGATGGTGTCTTGCGAGACCCAGGCCGAGATCGACCGCTACTGGGACGAGCTTACGGCAGAGGGTGGACAGGAGAGCCGGTGCGGCTGGCTGAAAGACAGGTTCGGCGTCTCCTGGCAAATCACCCCGACCGTCATGGAGCGGCTGATGGCGTCCAATGATCAGGCCACAGCCGACCGGTTGATGAAAGCAATGCTGACCATGGGCAAATTCGATATCGCCGCACTGGAAGCGGCAGCCAGAGGTTAAACCAGAGAGGAGAGTAGCATGGCATATGTGAGCGGGTTCATGGCGGCGGTGCCGAATGACAAAAAGCAGGATTATCTCGATATGGCCAATATCGCAGCTGCGATATTCAAGGATCACGGCGCCACCCAGGTGGTCGAGGCATGGGGCGACGACGTCCCTGACGGTAAACTGACCTCGATGCCGTTGGCGGTCCAGGCCAAAGACAACGAAACCGTGGTCTTCTCCTGGGTCTGGTGGCCCGACAAGGCAACCCAGACGGCAGGCATGGAAAAGGTGATGAAGGATTCGCGGATGAACTACGATCCGGCAACCATGCCGTTTGACGGCAAGCGCATGATCTACGGCGGTTTCGAGGTCATTCTTGACGTTTAGGATCAAGTGCAAAGCCTTTTGGGCCTTGCCATCCCGGGATGCGGCTACCCCTCCAGGCCCTATCCCGGGATGATGATGCCTTACGGAACTATCATTTTGTCTGCGGCCTCATAAAAACTTTGAGCGCTGGCCCTTGCAATGGGGAAAGGATACCCCATATTGAGATTAACAAAGAAATTTGTCTCCACCCTGACCACGGATGTACTGGCAGTGTGTGTTGAGGCAAGTCAGGAAGGTCGGTGCGAATTTCGCCCGGCCTTTTTCTTTGTCCAGTCGCCGGAAGCAGTGCCCTCACCAGCAGCGTCGGACAGCCCCCCAAGCATTGTGATCAGCAGACCAGCGAGTGTTGGCTCAAACCGACGCAAAGACCGGGTTTCAGCCGACCCGAAAACCGAGACGCTTGCCGGTCAGCTTGGCGAGTTGCTGCAACCGGCCTTCCAGCCGCTCGCCGACAAAGGCCTCGCAGGAGCGCGGCACCAGCAGGACGATATCGACATCGCCATCGGCGGGTTCGGCCGGTGCGAAGGAAAGCTGCGGCACCATTCCCGGCATCGAGGCTGAAAACAGATAGACCACGCGCAACATGCCGCCGAGCAATTTGGCATAATCGAGATATTTTGGACCGGCAATGGCGGCGAGACCAGAGGACGCGCCGTCCTCGTTGAGGCCTTCAAAGCGGAAATAATTGGCCAGCGCGATATAGGCGCGCCCACCATGGGTGATGCCGGTGAAGGTGCCGTGGGCGATGATGTTGAGCGCCTGCAGGCCGCGGTAATCGGGATGGGCACGCCAGGAAATGTCGGCCATCAGGCATGCGGCCTGACGGTAACGCGCATCCTCCTCGGTTTCATGCACGCCGAAGACAGGGAACATGCGCCCGGTCCAGGCGGCCAGTTCGCGGGCATGCTCGGGCGAGCGGGCGCGCAGTATCGCCAGTTCACCGGCGGCGGTCAGCAGCGGGTCGCGCGCCGCTTCCGCCGGGCCCAGCAGGGAATAGAGATAGCCCTCGCGCACACCGAGCGCCGAAAAGCTGACCCGCGCAGCCTTCATGGCAATCAGCGTCTCTTGCAGCGCCACCGCGCCATAGGGCAACAGGCCGCGGCGGTTTCTCGAGATCGCCTTGATCGCATTGATCTTGGATTGCTTCATCGCAGCGACTTCGCCCAGAAAGTCGATCGCCGGCTGGGCATTGATCTCGTAGGCCTGCATCATGTGCAGCGGATAGTTGTTTATCTCCATGTGCAGCTTGGCGATGTTACGCCATGTGCCGCCCACCGCATAGAAGGTCCGCCCTGCCCCGCCGCTCAGCACCGGCGATTTCGCCAGTTCGCGCTTGACGATGACGCGGGCCTTGGAAATCGAATTTCCGGACATTTCCGACAGGCGCAGACCGCCAAGCGGCAAGGTTTGCTCGCCCGAATGGGTGGTGTTGCTGACGTCGACGAGTTCAAGCGACCCACCGCCAAGGTCGCCGGCAATGCCATCGGGCCGGAAATAGCCCGAGATCACGCCCAGTGCCGAGAACCGGGCTTCCTCTTCGCCGGTCAGCAGCCGGATGCGGCAGCCCAGAATCGCTTCCGCATCGGCAACGAAAGCGGCGCCGTTTTCGGCCTCGCGGGCAGCCGCCGTGGCCAGAACATGCATTTCAGAAGCGCGGGCCTGCTCGGAGAGGGCGCGGAACCGCTTGAGCGCGGCCAGCGCGCGGGCAATGCCGGCATCATCCATCCGCCCGGTGGCCACCAGACCCTTGCCCAGACCGCACAGAACCTTCTCGTTGAACAGCACCGACGGCGCCCGGCTGAGCCCCTCGTAAATGACAAGGCGAACCGAGTTGGAGCCGATATCGACAACGGACACAGGATGAATACCTGGCAAACGCCCCTGGGCTTCCGATTCCACCATTGCTACGTGCACTTCGCGGTTTGGACGACCCGTTCGGCGCGAGCCAAAAGCGGGTTCAGGGACAACAGGCTTGCGTGTTTATATATTGATCGGCGCCAATCCGGAACCCGCTAAACCTTGCACTTGACTGCTCTGTCCACAGGACTGACGGGCCGATCCGCCCGGCCCGGGCCCCGGCCAGCACAGGCGTCCTGCCTCACCGCTTGCTGCGTGTCGTGCGGGCCAATCGGTCGGCGATCAGCTTCGGGGCATTGGATTTGAGCGCCTCTCCGCGGCCCGACAGGCTCGGGTTGGTCATGAAATAGACCTGCGCATTGAAGGGCTCCTCGCCCTTGCCGGGTTCGATCCGGCGCGAAGTGCCGTCGGGCAGGATTTCGTAACTCTGCTGGTTGTCGATCATGTTGCCCAGCATGATTTGCGAGAGCACCTGTTCATGCACGGTCTTGTTGACGATCGGCACCAGGGTTTCGACCCGCCGGTCGAGATTGCGCGGCATCAGATCGGCCGAGCCGATATAGACCAGCGCTTCCGAGGATGGCAGGCCGTGGCCATTGCCGAAACAGTAGATGCGGCTGTGTTCGAGGAACCGGCCGACGATAGACTTGACGTGAATGTGCTCGGAAAGCCCGGGAACCTGCGGTCGCAGGCAGCAGATGCCGCGCACCACCAGGTCGATCTCGACGCCAGCCTGGCTGGCACGATACAGCGCGTCGATGATTTCGGGATCGACCAGCGAGTTCATCTTCATCCACACCGCTGCCGGCTTGTGCGCGGCGGCGTGGGCGATTTCAGCCTCGATGTTTTCGAGAATCCGGGTTCGCAGATTGAGCGGCGACACCGCCAGTTTCAACAGCCCCTCCGGCTCGCCGTAACCGGTGATGAAATTGAACACATGGGCCATGTCGCGGGCGATCAGCGGATCGCAGGTGAAATAGGACAGATCGGTGTAGATCTTGGCGGTGACCGGGTGGTAATTGCCGGTGCCCAGGTGGCAATAGGACACCAGCTTGCCCTCCTCGCGCCTGACAATCAGCGACATCTTGGCGTGGGTCTTGAGCTCGAGGAAGCCGAAAACCACCTGCACGCCGGCACGCTCCAAATCGCGGGCCCAGCGGATATTGGCCTCCTCGTCGAAGCGGGCCTTGAGTTCGACCAGCGCGGTCACGGATTTTCCGGCCTCGGCGGCATCGACCAATGCGCGGACGATCGGGCTGTCATTGGAGGTCCGGTACAGCGTCTGCTTGATCGCCAGCACATCGGGATCTCGCGCGGCCTGAAACAGGAACTGGACCACCGCGTCAAAAGATTCATACGGGTGGTGAACCACCAGGTCCTTTTCCCGGATGGCGGCAAAGGTGTCGCCCATATGCTCGCGGATGCGTTCGGGAAACCGGGCGTTGTACGGCTCGAACTTGAGATCGTCGCGTGGCGCCTTGGTGATCTCGGACAATGTGTTGAGCGCCAGCAGGCCCGGCAGCACCGCGATGCGGTTTTCGGCAACATTGGTCTCGTGCACCACGAATTCCCGCAGGCTTTGCGGCAGTTCCGAATCGAACTCGATGCGGATGACCGAGCCGCGACGGCGGCGCTTGAGCGCGCTTTCAAACAGCCGGACCAGATCCTCGGCCTCTTCCTCCACCTCGATATCGGAATCACGGATGATGCGGAATGTGCCGGAGCCGCGCACCTCGTATCCGGGATAGAGCGAGCTGATGAACAGGCTCACCACATCTTCGAGCGTGATGTAGCGGATGGCGCCGTCCAGGTCGGGCAGTCGCAGAAAGCGGTTGAGCGCAACCGGCAGGCGGATCAGCGCCGTCATCGGCTCGTTGGCGGCCTTGGACGCAAGCTGCAGGCAGATGGAAAATCCAAGATTGGGAATGAACGGGAACGGGTGCGCCGGATCGATCGCAAGCGGGGTGAGCACCGGGAAGATGGATTGCAGGAACTCGTCCTCAAGCCAGACCATGTCCGCCGCGGTCAGGACCGAGGGGCGCACGATATAGATGTTCTCGGCGGCCAGATTTTGCTGCAGGATCGCCAGTGACGCCTGTTGCTCAAGCTGCAGCCCGTCGATCTCGTCAAGAATCTGATCAAGCTGTTCATTCGGTGACAGCCCATCGGCCGAGCGATTGGTGATGCCTTCGCGCACCTGCCCTTCAAGTCCGGCGACGCGAACCATGAAGAACTCGTCGAGATTGGCGGCCGATATCGACAGGAACCGCACCCGCTCGAGCAACGGATGGCTGACATTGAGCGTCTCGTCGAGAACACGGCGGTTGAATTGCAGCCAGGAAAACTCGCGGTTGATGAAGCGGTCGGGGCTGTCGAGGAGATCGAGCGCGGGCGCTGCTTCCGGTACGGGATCGATGCCGGCTCCGCTCATCTCCGCGCTTCCACCGTTCATCTCGACGCCCTCAAACTCTTCCATGCCCAACTCCAACGCCCTGCTTCAGGTTGTCACCCTCTATAGCACAAGAACGAAGGAACTATGACAGTTCGATGTCGTCCTGACTTCCATCCATCTCGGCCATCACTTCGGCGGCCATGGCCCGGGTGATCTTCGACCCGCGGGCCAGCGAAAGCTGGTCGAGCCGGGTGACAATGGCATGCGCGGCGGCCAGCGAGCGTTCCATCCGCGCAACAAGCCAGGTGATGATCCGGTCATCGACGGCCACCTGTCGGTCGGCAAACAGTTTGACCAGCACCTGGGCCAGCAGTTCCTCATCGGGCTCGGCGATCTCGACCACGGTCGCAGCCTTCAGCCGCGAGGCCAGATCCGGCAATGTGACGCTCCAGCCGGCAGGCCAGAGCCGGGTGGTGATCAGCGCCGCGGTGCCATGCTCGCGGACGGTGTTGATGAGATGAAACAATGTGGTCTGATCAAAGCCCTGCCGGTCGATATCCTCGATCAGCACCGGTCCCTGAGCCGCAAGTTCGAGCACCATCGGGTCTGGCTTGACGAGGCTCACCGCTGTGGCGCCGACGCGGGAAGCCCAGATCGCGGCGAGATGGGATTTCCCCGACCCGGTCGGTCCGGCGAGAATCACCACCGGTGAGGGCCAGTCGGGCCAGCGGTCGACAATCGCCACCGCCGCGTTGAGACGGTCCGACACGATCAGCGCGTCGCGGCTGGTTGCCGGGTCGTGGTTGAATTCCAGCGGCAATTGCCGAGTGAAGGGCGGCTTGGGCATCATTCAGGCGCAGCCCCGGTTTCCACACCCGGCCGCTCCGGGCGCTGGTGGCCATGATAGAGGTCACTGTCGAGATAGCGGGAAATGGCAAACCGCACCAGCACGCCGACGGACGCCGCCGCCGGCACCGCGATCATCATGCCGACAAAGCCGAACAGCGCCCCGAAGGCGAACAGGGCGAACATCAGCCAGACCGGATGCAGCCCCACCGACTTGCCGACCAGCCGCGGCTGCAGGATGTTGCCTTCGAAGAACTGCCCCACCGCAAAGACCGCGACGACTGCGCCGATCATGACGAAATCCGGCCAGAACTGAACGATGGCGACAATCAGCGCCAGCACCAGTCCGACCAGCGAGCCGACATAGGGAATGAAGCTGATCAGGCCAGCAAACAGGCCGATCAGCAGACCGAAATTGAGCCCGACGATCGACAAGCCGATGGCATAGATAAGCCCGAGGATCAGACAGACACTGCCCTGCCCGCGCACGAAACCGGCAATCGAGCGGTCGATCTGCTTGGCCAGCGACCGCACTGTGTCGACATGGTCGCGCGGCACCCAGCTGTCGACCTTTTCAACCATGTGGTCCCAGTCGAGCAGGAGATAGAACGCCACCACGGGAGTCACCACGAACAGCGCGGCGATGTCGAGAATGGCCATGCCGGAATTCCAGATCTGCTGGAATATGGTGCCGACAAAGCCAGCGCCTTCCTTCAACAGGGCGGCAAAGCTCTCCTTGATCTGGGCAAGCTGGCCGCTGATCCAGTCGGGCAGCAGGGTCGATTCCGAAGTCAGCAATGTCTGAAGCTGGGAAATATAGCCCGGAATGCGCCCGCCCAGATCGGCAGCCTGTGTGACCAGGACCGGAATCAGCACGACCAGCGAGATCGCGAAGATGCCGACAAAGGCAACCAGGATCACCAGCGTCGCCATCAGCCGCGACAGGCCGCGGCGCTCAAACCAGTCGGCCACCGGATCAAGGAAATAGGCCAGCGCCATGCCGGCGATGAAAGGCAGCAGGATGGAGCTGAACACCATCAGAAAGCCGACAAAGACAGCGAAGGCCAGCAACCAGAAGAAGATCTGCCGCCGCAGCGCCGATCGGTCGATTTTCATTGTCATGATCACCTCTTGCCGACGCTTCAACGCCTTGTGTTCAACGGCATTCTAATCGGAATTTGCCTCACCGGCCATGTGCCTGAGCCAGGGGACGAGATAGGCGGTCGCCGAAGCGATGGTCAAGCCCGCGACCGCATAGATCATCCATCCGATCACAGCGTCAAGATCGGCCAGGCCGGCGAGATCGGCCAGCACCAGGATGAGCAGCAGGATCTGGAACATGGTGTTGGCCTTGGACACCATCAGCGGGCGTATCTGGACCGGGTTGTCCATCAGGCTCGACAGCACCACCGCGCCGATGATGAGCCCGTCGCGGGACACGGCCAGGATGACCAGCCAGGTCGGCAGCACGGCGAGCCATCCCAGCACGACGAAGACGCTGACCAGCAGGAACTTGTCGGCGATCGGGTCGAGCCAGGCGCCGAGCTCTGACGTCTGGTCGAACTGGCGGGCAATGAAACCATCAATGCCGTCCGACACGCCCGCCAGCACGAACAGCACAAGGGCTGCCAGCATGTGACCGTCGATCATCACGAGAACGATCAGCGGAACCATGAGGAAGCGGGCAATGGTGATGTAATTGGGCAATGTCATTGGCGGCACAGTATCCTGAGTGGCCCGGATATGGCGATTGAATAGCGCTTTTCCAACAGCCTTGCCGCCAATCAGGGCAAATTCACCCGGTTATCCCGTTTTTGTCACCCTGCGCCGCCTGCCCCGACTTGCGGAATTGCCAACAAAATGTCATTTCCGGCGCATCCGAAGCTCCTTAGACACCCAGGAGGCGAAGCCACCATGGCGGATCCGAAAAACGGCCTCACCTATGCCCAGGCAGGCGTCGACATCGATGCCGGCAACGAGATGGTCAACCGCATCAAGCCGCTGGTGCGCTCGACGCGGCGTCCCGGCGCGGATGGCGAAATCGGCGGCTTCGGCGGCCTGTTCGACCTCAAGGCGGCCGGATTTACTGACCCGGTGCTGGTGGCGGCCAATGACGGTGTCGGCACAAAGCTCAAGGTGGCGATCGAAGCCGGCCTGCATGACACCGTCGGCATCGACCTCGTCGCCATGTGCGTCAACGACTTGGTTGTCCAGGGCGCCGAGCCATTGTTCTTTCTCGATTACTTCGCCACCGGCAAACTCGACCCGGACCAGGGCGCAGCGATTGTCAGCGGCATCGCCGGGGGCTGCCTGCTGTCGGGCTGCGCGCTGATCGGCGGGGAAACCGCCGAAATGCCCGGCATGTACCGCGATGGCGACTATGATCTGGCCGGATTTGCCGTGGGCGCCGCCGAACGCGGCCAGTTGCTGCCCGCCGGCGAGATTTCCGAGGGCGACGTCGTTCTGGGCCTGACCTCTTCCGGCGTCCACTCCAACGGCTATTCGCTGGTGCGCCGCATTGTCGAGCTGAGCGGTCTCGGCTACGACGCGCCGGCCCCCTTCGACCCATCGGTCAGCCTTGGCGCCGCGCTGCTGGAGCCGACCCGCATCTATGTCAAATCGCTGCTTGCCGTGATCCGGTCCACCGGCGCGATCCAGGCTCTGGCCCACATCACCGGCGGCGGATTTCCGGAAAACCTGCCGCGCGTGCTGCCGCAGGGGCTTGCCGCCGAGGTCGATCTCGACGCCATTTCCGCACCGGCGGTGTTTTCATGGATCGCCAAGACCGGCGGCGTCGCGCCGCAGGAAATGCTGCGCACCTTCAATTGCGGCATCGGCATGATCGCCGTGGTCCGGGCGACGGACGCCGACCAGGTGACGCGCGCGCTTGAGGCCGAGGGCGAAAGCGTGGTCCGGCTCGGACGGCTGATCGCCCGCGCGGAAGGCGCGCCGGGCGTCACCTATACGGGAACCCTGGCGCTGTGAGCGACAAGACCAAAGTCCCTGTCGCGGTGCTGATTTCCGGCCGCGGATCGAATATGGGCGCGCTGATCGCCGCATCGCTGGAGAAAAACTATCCGGCTAAAATCGTGCTGGTGATTTCCGACAAGCCGGACGCCAAGGGCCTCGAACACGCCCGCGACTTCGGCATCGAGGCCGTGGCCATTCCGCGCTCCGACTATGACAGCAAGCCCGACCATGAGGCCGCCGTGAGCGCCGCCATCGCCGCCTCGGGCGCGCAGATCATTGCCCTGGCCGGCTATATGCGGCTGCTGTCGGGCGAGTTCGTCCAGCGCTATTCGGGGCGGATGATCAATATCCATCCCTCCCTGCTTCCGGCATTTCCCGGCCTTGCAACCCACAGCCGGGCGCTGTCGGCGGGCTGCCGGGTGCATGGCTGCACCGTCCATTTTGTCACCGAGGCGATGGATGAAGGGCCGATCATCGAGCAGGAAGCCGTGCGGGTGGCCCATGACGACACGCCCGACACGCTGTCCCAGCGCGTGCTCGAAGCCGAACACCGGATCTACCCCAAGGCACTGGCCATGCTGGCCCGGGGCGATGTCCGCATGAGCCGCGACGGGCGGGCGCTGTTCAAGGACAGCATTACTTAAGTAAACCAGCCCCGCAAAGTCTTCATCTTCGTTATCGGCGCGGCTCGTGAACCGGGCCGGCGACTGATGACCGGGCTGGACAAGGCCGCGCGCCGGTCGGGGGTTCCCGCCAGATCCACCGGGTTTCCGGCAACCACCTTCATCCGCTTCGATCATGAGCGGGAGGCCGATTGCGACCGCGCCATGCGGCTGTTTTGCAACGGCATGCTCGACTACTGGCATCTGATCACGCCGGCCCATCGCCGGTTTATCTGCGCGGCCATGACCGAAGCAGACATTGACGGAACCGTTCGCGCCGCGGAAGCGACTTTGGTGGAAATGAGCGGGATGATTTGTACCGCCCTGCCCGCGGCATCTCGCGGTGAGAGCCTTCATTGCTTTTCAATGGCAACACGCAGGATCCGCTCCAGCATCTCCACCTTCGCTTGCCTGCCTGAATGGAATTCGTCACGGCCTTGCTTGCAGGCTCAGGTCTAACACCTGATACGGAAGATCCGATTTATCTATACCGGCGAACTGGATAGCGAAGATTCAGACTCCGATTGCGAAGAATGGCGAGGAGTTGTAATTCCATATCTAGCGCCGGTGGTGACTGGCTCTCGTTAACCTCAGATTTCATCGGAGTCGCCATGTTTTCGCTATACAGACTTCTTGACAAGGCAATCCAGAAAGGCCGGCTGACACTGACTGACGCCAGGGGCGTGGTGCATGAATTCGGCGGCAAGGAACCCGGCCCCGAGGCCGCCATCCGCTTCACCTCAAAGGCCGCGGAATGGAAAATCCTTCTCAATCCCGAGCTCAATGCCGCAGAAGCCTATATGGATGGCGACCTGGTGGTGGACCGCGGCAGCATCCATGATCTGATCACGCTGTTTTACGCCAACAAGCGCCATTTTGACCTCACGCCCAGCCAGATATTCTGGCGCGGACTGTCCCGCAAGATCCGCCGGTTCCAGCAAAACAATGTGCTCTCGCGGGCGCGCGCCAACGTCAAGGCGCATTACGATATCGGCGAGGATCTCTACCGGCTGTTTCTCGACAGCGACATGCAATATTCCTGCGCCTATTTCCCCGAAGGCACCGCGACAATCGAACAGGCGCAGACGCTGAAAAAGCGGCATATCGCGGCCAAGCTCAACCTCAAGGACGGTCAGCGGGTGCTCGATATCGGTTGCGGCTGGGGCGGGCTGGCGCTCTACCTCGCCCATGTCGCCGATGTCGAAGTGCTGGGCGTCACCCTGTCGGAACGGCAATTGACAGTCGCCCGCCGGCGCGCCGAAATCCTTGGGGTCAGCGACCGGGTCAAGTTCGAGCTGATCGACTACCGCGAAGTCGAGGGCACTTTTGACCGGGTGGTGTCGGTCGGCATGCTCGAGCATGTCGGCGTGCAGTTTCTGGCTCCCTATTTCCTCACCGTGCGCGACCGGCTCAGCCCGGATGGCGTGGCGCTGATCCATTCGATCTCGTCGAAGGCGCCGCCCGGCGTCACCGGTCCCTTCATCCGCAAATACATCTTTCCCGGCGGATATGCCCCGTCGCTGTCGGAAACGGTGGAAGCCCTTGAACCCACTGGCCTGTGGCTGCTCGATTGCGAGATCTGGCGCTGTCATTACGGCTATACATTGCAGCATTGGCGCCATCGCTTTCTCGACAACCGCGAGGCGGCGGTGGAGATCATGGGCGAACGCTTTTGCCGGATGTGGGAGCTCTATCTGTCGATTGCCGAATGCGTCTTCCTGCAGGGCTCGAGCAATGTGTTCCAGCTGCAGATCGGTCGTGAACGCGACGTCGTGCCGATCACCCGCGACTATATCGGTGCGGAGGAAGCGCGTCTTGCGGACCGCGAGAGAGAATTTCTGGGCCGCGTCACGGCCAGCGCGAAGCAGGCGCTCGACGAATGATGTCCGCCTCAGCCTGCCCGCACAGGACCGCGCGCGCCTCCTGTCTCCAGCCATGAATTGGGCCAGCCGGGTGTGAGCGCTTGCCGCTCTGCGCCCTGCCCCGCCGCAGGCGTCCCGTGACCTCAACGAGCGGATTCCCATGCAGCATCACACCAGGAACGCATTCGGCCTTAAATGTTGCGCACAAGCCGTCAAATCGATTCCGGTTGCAGGGCTTATGCTGTAGGAACGCAGACACTGTTTTCCCGTTAGGACGCTGCCATGAAGTTTCGCTTTCCCATCGTCATCATCGACGAAGATTTCCGCTCTGAAAACTCGTCGGGGCTCGGCATCCGGGCCATGGCGCAAGCCATTGAAAACGAAGGGTTCGAGGTTCTGGGCGTGACCGGTTATGGGGATCTGTCGCAGTTTGCGCAGCAGCAGTCGCGCGCCAGCGCCTTCGTGCTGTCGATCGATGACGAGGAGTTCAGCCCCGGACCGGATCTTGATCCGGCAGTGCTCAATCTGCGCAATTTCATCGAGGAAGTGCGCTGGAAGAACGCTGATGTCCCGATCTACATCTATGGCGAGACCAAGACCAGCCGGCATCTGCCCAACGACATCCTGCGCGAGCTGCACGGCTTCATCCACATGTTCGAGGACACGCCGGAATTCGTGGCGCGCCACATCATCCGGGAAGCCAAGAAATATCTCGAAGGCATCAAGCCGCCTTTCTTCAAGGCCCTGCTCAACTATGCCGAGGACGGCTCCTATTCCTGGCACTGCCCCGGGCACTCGGGCGGCGTGGCGTTTCTCAAGAGCCCGATCGGGCAGATGTATCACCAGTTCTACGGCGAGAACATGCTGCGCGCCGATGTCTGCAACTCGGTGGAAGAGCTCGGCCAGCTTCTCGATCACAACGGCGCCATCGGGGCGTCGGAGCGCAATGCCGCGCGGATCTTCAACGCCGACCATTGCTTCTTCGTCACCAACGGTACCTCGACCTCGAACAAGATGGTCTGGCACCATACTGTGGCGCCCGGCGACGTGGTGGTGGTGGACCGCAATTGCCACAAGTCGATCCTGCACTCGATCATCATGACGGCGGCGGTGCCGGTGTTTCTCAAGCCGACCCGCAACCATTACGGCATCATCGGCCCGATCCCGCAGAGCGAGTTCGAGATCGAATCCATCAAGGCCAAGATCCGCGCCAATCCGCTGCTCGAAGGCGTTGACGCAGACACGGTCAAGCCGCGGATCATGACGCTGACGCAATCGACCTATGACGGGGTGCTGTACAACACCGAAACCATCAAGGACCTGCTCGACGGCTATGTCGAGAACCTGCATTTCGACGAGGCCTGGCTGCCGCACGCTTCGTTCCACCCGTTTTACGGCAGTTACCACGCGATGGGCCGCAAACGTGCCCGGCCGATGCATTCGGTCACCTATGCGACGCAATCGATCCACAAGCTGCTGGCCGGCATCAGCCAGGCCAGCCACGTGCTGGTGCAGGACAGCCAGGACACCAAGCTCGACCGGCATCTGTTCAACGAAGCCTATCTGATGCACACCTCGACCAGCCCGCAATATTCGATCATCGCCAGCTGCGATGTGGCGGCAGCAATGATGGAGCCTCCCGGCGGCACCGCGCTGGTGGAGGAAAGCATCGCCGAGGCACTGGATTTCCGCCGCGCCATGCGCAAGGTCGACGACGAATTCGGCGATGACGACTGGTGGTTCCAGGTCTGGGGACCGCCGCTCGAACTGGCCGAAGAAGGCATTGGCCGCACCAAGGACTGGGTGCTCAAGAGGACCGATGCCGATGGCGTGCACCAGTCAGACGGCGAGGATTCCTGGCACGGCTTCGGCGACATGGCGCCGGGCTTCAACATGCTCGACCCGATCAAGGCGACGCTGATCACGCCGGGGCTCAATCTCGACGGGCGGTTTGAAGACACCGGCATCCCCGCCTCGATCGTGACCAAATACCTGGCCGAGCATGGGGTGGTGGTCGAAAAAACCGGCCTCTACAGCTTCTTCATCATGTTCACCATCGGCATCACCAAGGGCCGCTGGAACTCGCTGCTGACCGAGTTGCAGCAGTTCAAGGACGATTACGACCAGAACCAGCCGATGTGGCGGGTGATGCCCGAGTTCTGCGCCAAGCAGCCTCGCTACGAGAAGATGGGCCTGCGCGATCTGTGCCAGCATGTGCACGCGCTCTACGCCAAATATGACGTGGCGATCCTGTCGACCGACATGTATCTGAGCGATCACACACCGGCGATGAAGCCGAGTGATGCATTCGCCCATATTGCCCAGCGCACGACACAGCGGGTGCCGATCGACGAGCTTGAGGGCCGCATCACCACCAGCCTGGTGACCCCCTACCCGCCCGGCATTCCGCTGTTGATCCCGGGTGAGGTGTTCAACACCAAGATCGTGGAATATCTCAAGTTCAACCGCGAATTCGCGCATGAATGCCCCGGTTTCGAAACCGACATCCACGGCCTGGTGCAGGAGGCCGGCGACGACGGGGTGGTGGCCTATTATGCCGACTGCGTGGCGGCCTGAAGCTTAGGCCTGAGGCCATGCGCCTGACGGGCGACTGAATACGCAAAAGCCCGGACCATGATCGATCCGGGCTTTTGTCGTTCATTCGTCAGATCTACGTGTCGGGTCAGACGAGCTCGGGCGTGATGTCGAGCGTGCCGGACGTGGCATGCGAATAGGGGCAGACCTTGTGTCCGCCGGCGATCAGATCTTCGGCGACCGATTTTTCGACACCGGGCAACGACACCTTGATCTTGACGTCGAGGCCAAAGCCCAGATCCTCGCGCGGGCCAATGCCGACCGTCACATTGACGGTGGTGTCGTCAGGCACATCGACCTTCTTCTGAGCGGCGTAAAAACGCAGCGCGCCGAGATAGCAGGCGGCATAGCCGGTGGCAAAGAGCTGCTCGGGATTGACGCCGTCGCCACCCGGGCCACCCATTTCCTTGGGAACCACCAGATTGACGTCAACGGCGCCATCATGGGTGCTGGAATGACCGTCGCGACCGCCGCCGGTGGCCGTGGCATTTGTGGAGTAGACAATCTTGGTCGGCATGGAGAGCTCCTTATATTGCTTACGATTAAATCGTGTGCGATATTAATCCCTGTGCCGGCGGAGTGTCAACTGCTTGCGATTGACCGGCCCGCGAAATAAAAGGCCTGCGCAATGGAGTTTCGACGATGACTGAACAGCCCGAGGCCGGCAACCGCAGCATGGCGGTGGAGGAAATGCTCTGCTTTGACCTCTATTCGACCCACCACGCCGTCGGCCAGGTCTACAAGCCGCTGCTGGCGCCGCTGGGGCTGACCTATCCGCAATATCTGGTGCTGACCATCCTGTGGGCCAGCGACAACCTCACCGTCGGCGCCATCAGCGAGCGGCTGTATCTGGAATCCTCGACGCTGACGCCGCTGATCAAGCGGCTGGAAACACAGGACCTGGTCACGCGCAAGCGCGATGCGGCGGATGAACGCAAGGTGCGGGTAACGTTGACCGGAAAGGGCGCAGAGCTGCATCAGGCCGCGCGGCACATTCCCGACTGCATCATGGAGGCCTTCGGTCTGCCGCTTGCCGATCTGGTCAAACTGCACGATGTGCTCGGCACCGTCCGCGCCGCCCTGCTGTCCCGGCAAACAGAACCGGCGCAGTAAAGCGTGCGAACCGGGCAGATCTCAATGCTGGAAGCTGGCTTCACTGCAACGGCAGCGGCTGGTTTCGGGTGCTCAAATCGGGTGGCTGCCTCGCTCTCCTCTGCCTAAGCATCGGCTCTCGCAACACAGGAGAGCAGCATGCGACTTGAGGGAAAAACCATCATCATCACTGGCGCCAGCAGCGGCATCGGCGCGGCGGCCGCCGAACTTTTTGCCGCCGAAGGCGCCAATCTGGTTCTGGGCGCACGCCGGGACACCGAATTGGCGCTGATCGCCGGGAAAATCGGCGAGACCGGCCGCAAGGCAAAATGGCTCGCCGGCGACATCTCAGACGGCACCTACCACAAGGCGCTGGTCGATCTGGCGACGGCAGAATTTGGCGGACTTGACGGCGCCTTCAACAATGCCGGAACAACCGGGGAAATGGGCCCGATCCCGGACATGTCGCCCGAAACATGGGAAATGGTCATTGCCACCAACCTGACCGGCGGGTTTCATGCCGCACGGCATCAGATTCCGGCCATGAAGCAGCGCGGCGGGTCGATTGTCTTTACCTCGTCCTTTGTCGGCCACACCATCGGACTTCCCGGCATGGGCGCCTATGCCGCCTCAAAGGCAGGGCTGATCGGCCTTGTCCAGGTGCTGGCAGCCGAACATGGTGCAGACGGCATTCGCGCCAACGCGCTGCTGCCGGGCGGCACCAGGACCGCAATGGCGGGCGACGATCCGGCGTTTCATGACTGGGTGAAGGGGCTGCATGCGCTCAAGCGGATGGCAGAGCCCGAAGAAATCGCGCGCGCGGCGCTGTTTCTGGTGTCCGATGAATCGTCATTCGTGACCGGCAGCGCGCTGCTGGCCGACGGCGGCAACTCGATCAACAAGACCTGATGCGAAAGCCTGCCGGCGCTGCGTCGGCAGGCTTTTGGCAGTCATGAAAGCGTCAGGCCCGTCGCAGCCACACCTTGGTGTCGTGAAAGGCGGTGCCGGCCAATACCTAATGTACATTTTGCCCATATAATCAATTGAACTAGAATTACAATATGTATAAAATTACCTTTCCGCAGAAAATAAATAAGGAGAATCAATTATGTATAAATATAGATCAGCTATTCTTATTGCAATTATCCTTTTTATAACTAACCCATACGCTTCGCATTCTCAGGATTTCGATATCTCAAATAGCACCAAAGTAAAGCTTTGGGCAACATTCTACTACGCTCTCAAGCTTGAGGAATACACACAAGACGACGCGGTTCCAATCCGGAACATGCAGGATCAAGTCATCGGGCCCAAGATCCAGGCGTCCGACTGGTGCAAGGGCGCCATCGAGGGTACAATACATGTGGCATCTCAGGTCTTCAACTATGCAGGCGTCCGCAATCCGAAACAGGCAGATTGCCCTCATAAGTCCAGTTCCAGAGTCCGGTGGACATTGGCAAAACATCCCTATGGAGACGGATCAAGAGGCAACCCCCTGCTCCCTTTCAAGACACTGGCATGTGATCTGGGCACGGTGGAAAATTCGGAACCATGGCTCAATGGCGGCTATGCCAAATTTGGGCAAAGAATTTACATCCCAGCCGCAAAAGGCATAGCGCTACCCAACGGCCAGACACATGACGGTATTTTTGAATGCGGCGATGTGGGCGGAAAAATCACCGGCAACCACATAGACGTTTTCCTTGGAGCGGTGAGCGGCGGCTATTCCAATGCGGCTCAACTCAATCCGTTCAATTTCGTTAAAAGCGATCCGGGGAAAACTTTCGATGGCTATGTCTTGAACTAGACCTCTGCCCGTCGCAGCCACACCTTGGTGTCGTGAAAGGCGGTGCCGCCATAGGGGGCGCAGGAATCCGCGCCGGTGAGCGTGTTGATGCCCTCGCCGGCTTCAAAGGCGGAATTGGGCCAGAGACCTTCATGGATGACGACGCCGCGACGCTGGCCGGCATCGAGCCCGGCATGCATTGCAACCTCGCCCCGGCCATTGCCGAGCTGCACCCGGTCGCCATCAGCGATGCCGAGTGCGGCCGCGTCGTCCGGATGGATCATCAGCTCGGGCCGTTTCTCCTTGGCCGTTGAAGACGGCGTTTCGGCAAAGGTCGAATTGAGAAACGACCGCGCCGGCGAGGTTGCCAGCCGGAACGGGTGGTCGGCATCTGCGCTCTCGATCAGGTCGACATGATCGGGAAACTCAGGCAGTTGGTCCACCGGCCCCTGCGGACCCATGCGTTTGGGCGGCTTGTTGGCGGCCGGGGTGCCGGTCCAGTCGGGCCGGAAGCGGAATTTGCCGTCCTTGTGGCCAAAGCCGTCAAGAAAATGCGCGGTGTTGAAATCGGGCTGCAAATCGGCCCATTTGTCGGCCTTGAAGCTGTCGAAATCACCCATGCCGCGTTTTTTCAGCATGATGTCGATATGCTCACGTTCGGTCAGGCCGAAGCCTTCGCGGTCGCTCACGCCCAGCCGCTTGGCCAGCCCTTCGATCACGTGATGGTTGGGCTTTGGCCCTTCAGGCGGATCGACCAGCTTTGGGCCCAGAACAATGTGCTGATGGCCGCCGCCGCGATAGATGTCGTCATGCTCGAGAAACATCGTGGCGGGCAGCACCACGTCGGCGAGTTTTGCGCTGTCGGTCATGAACTGCTCATGCACGGCGACAAACAGATCCTCGCGTTTGAAGCCTTCAATGACCTTGCGCTGCTCGGGCGTCACATTGGCGGGATTGGTGTTCTGGATCAGCATGGCGGTGATCGGCGGACCGCCATTAAGCGCCTCGGCCTCGCCGGTCAGCACCCGGCCGATCTTGGACTGGTCGAGCCAGCGCAGGCTTGGGTCAAAATGCTTGCGGCCCTCGAGCAGCGTCTTGTCGAGCCGGAAAATATCGGAATTGGAATGAAACGCCCCGCCGCCTTCATACTGGTAGCTGCCGGTCACCACCGCCAGCGACAGCGCTGCATGCATGTTGACAGCACCATTGCGCTGGCGGGTAAAGCCGTAACCGAGCCGGAAAAAGCTCCGCTTGGTGGTGCCGACCAGACGCGCAAAAGCTTCGATTTCGGCCACCGGCACACCGCAGATCGCCTCGGCCCATTGTGGCGTCCGGTCCTGCAGATGTGATTCAAGACCTGCCGGGTCGTCGCTGTATTTGTTGAGATAATCGCGATCGGCCAGGCCCTCGCGAAACAGCACATGCATCACCGCGCAGGCAAAGGCACCATCGGTGCCGGGCTTCAGCAGCACCTTGATGTCGGCCTGTTTCATCGTCGGCGTGTCATAAATGTCGATGACGACGATCTTGGCGCCGCGCTGCTTGCGGGCGCGCATGGCGTGGGTCATGACATTGACCTGGGTGGAGACCGCATTGGTGCCCCAGATCACCACGCAGTCGGATTTGGCCATCTCGCGCGGGTCAGAACCACGCAGCGCACCTGCGCCCATGGTGAAGCCGGTCCAGGCCAGGTTGGTGCAGAAACTGTCGAACTGGTTCGAGTAGCGCTTGGCGTGGCGCAGCCGGTGGATGCCGTCGCGCTGCACAAGCCCCATGGTGCCGGCGTAATAGTTGAGCCAGACGGTCTCGGAGCCGAATTTGCTTTCCGCGCGGTCGAATTTCTCGGCGATGAGATCGAGCGCTGCCTCGAAACTGGCATCCTTCCACTGCCCCTCGCCCTTGGCGCCGGCGCGGATCAGCGGCTTGAGCAGCCGGCCGGGATGGTTGATCCGCTCGGCATAGCGCGCCACCTTGGCGCAGATCACGCCGGCGGTATAGCTGTTGCCGGCCGCGCCACGCACCCGGCCGATGCGGTTGTGCGACAGCAGCTCCACTTCCAGCGCGCAGGTGGACGGGCAATCATGCGGACAGGCGGAATGGCCGATGGCGGCAACTGCACCGGAATCGATGAGGGCGGAATCAATGGGGGTCGCGTCGTTCATGCTTTCTCTATAAGAGAAATCGCGACACCGCGCCACGCCCGCCCGGCTTCATCAGATCAATTCAGGGACAGATTACGTCAAACGATGAATTACCGTCACAGCTACCATGCAGGCAATTTCGCCGATGTGCTCAAGCACACGGTGCTGGCCCAGATCGTCAATTACCTCAAACACAAGGATCAGGCGTTCCGGGTGATCGACACCCATGCGGGCATCGGCGTCTATGATCTGTCGTCGAACGAGGCGCAAAAGACCGGTGAATGGCGCGAAGGCATCGGCCGGCTGACGAAGGCGGCGATGTCGGACGAACTCAAGGCTTTCCTGGCGCCCTGGCTGGAAGCGGTCGAGACGCTCAATCCCGAGGGCGGCGTTCGCCACTACCCCGGATCGCCGAAACTTGCACGCATGCTGATGCGCAAGCAGGACCGGCTGACGGCAATAGAGCTTCATCCCGCCGACGCCACCCAGCTTCGCAAGGTTTTTGCGGGCGACCACCAGGTGCGGGTGATCGAACTTGACGGCTGGCTGGCGCTGGGCGGTCATCTGCCGCCCAAGGAAAAGCGCGGCCTTGTGCTGATCGATCCGCCCTTCGAAGAGGATGGCGAATATGACCGGATGGTCGACGGGCTGGCCCGCGCCACGCGGCGTTTTCCCGGCGGCACCTATATGCTGTGGCACCCGATCAAGGCCGACAGCCAGTTGACCGCCTTCGACAAGAAACTGGTCGCGCTCGGCCGGCCGCGCACGCTCTCGGTGCGGCTGCTGACGCGCGACAACCGGACCGCGCCGGGGCTGAACGGATCCGGACTGGTGATCGTCAATCCGCCGTTCACGCTGGAAGCCGAGCTCAAAAAAATCCTGCCCGAACTTGCCCGCCTGCTGGCCCAGGGCCCGGGCGCCGTGTCGGACATGAAGATGCTTGTTGGCGAGACCTGAGCCTTGCTGCTTGCCCAAAGGCGGTGGCACGCCTTATACCGTGACTCGCATCCCGTTTGGAGAACCGTTATGACCATGAAGAGCTTGATCCTTGCATTCACCGTGGCCTTCGGCATGTCGCTTTCGGGCTTTGTCAGCCCCGCTGCGGCCTTCACCGGCGGCAATTTCCCGTCTTGCGATGCGCCACAGGTACTCACCCATATCCAGAAGCGCTTTGTCTGGACCGACACCCATGTGTTGCAGCGCGGTCTCGCCATCGAGCAGATCGAACAGCCGCACCGCAACAAGAGCCGCATCGGTGACCAGTACTGGTCGATCCCGCGGCTCTATTGCCACGGCACCGCGCGCATGAATGACGGCAGCAAGCGCCCGATCTGGTGGCTGATCGAAGGCGGCATGGGATTTGCCGGCCTGCGCGACAATCTGGAATTCTGCATCTCCGGGCTTGATCCGCTCAAGGTTTACGGCGCCTGGTGCCGCTCGGTCCGCTGATTGCACGCCTGATGCACGCCATGCTGATCAGATCGATCCTGGTTTTGGCGGTGCTCGTGCTTGCCGCCTGCTCCGACGATGGCGCCCCGCCGGCGCAGGCCGACACCGGGGCGGCGGTTTCAGTGCCTGCGGATCTGCCGCTGGGCACCGGGTTCGATTTCTACGTGCTGGCCATGTCATGGTCGCCGGCCTATTGCGAGATCGAGGGCGCAGGCGCCAATCAGCAGCAATGTGACGAGGATCGCGACTTGCGGTTCGTCATTCACGGGCTGTGGCCGCAATTCGAGAAGGGCTACCCCGAATTCTGCGCGACCGGCGAGCCCGACAGGGTGCCGTCCAGCCTGGGGCGCGACTACACCGACATCGTCCCTTCGATGGGCCTGATCGGGCACCAGTGGCGCAAGCACGGCTCCTGCTCCGGCCTGTCGCAAAAGGATTATTTCCGCGTGCTGCGCGCCGCCAGCGACCGGGTGAGGGTCCCGGCAGAGTTTTCGATGAGCAATTTGCCGGCGCAGATGGACGCGATGGAGGCGGAAGCAGCCTTTGTCGGGGCCAATCCCGGCATGGCGGGCGACGGCATTGCCATATCATGTACGCGCGGGATGCTGCGCGAAGTCCGCATATGCCTGACGCCATCGCTGGATTTCCGCGCCTGCGGCGATGTCGACCGGGGTGGCTGCAGGGCCACCAATCTCGAGGTTCCCGAGCCCGACTGACCAGCGCCGCCTGTTTGAAAACCACGAAAGACCTGATCCATGAAAATCCTTTACTCCCCCGCCTCGCCCTATTCCGCAAAGGTGCGGATGGCTGCCAAGTTCGCGGGCATCGACGCCGACGGCGTGCTCACCGACACCAATGCGCTCGAAGGCGAGCTGATCGACAGCAATCCGCTGGGCAAGATACCGACCCTGATCACCGATGAAGGCCAGTCGATCTATGACAGCCGGGCGATCATGCAGTTTCTCGACCGCGCCGGCGGCAAGCGGCTTTACCCGCGCAATGCGGCCAAGCGCACCGATGTCGAGGTTCTGGAAGCGCTGTGCGACGGCATCTGCGATTGCCTGCTGGTGATCATGTATGAGCGCCGCTTCCGGCCGGAAGAAAAAATCCACCAGGAATGGATCGACAGGCAGTGGACCAAGGTTACCCGCGGGCTTGATTACCTCGAAGCCAACCTGCCGCGGACGACAAAATCCCTCAATGGCGGGCATTTTGCGCTGGCAGCGCTGATGGCCTATCTCGGCCTGCGCTTTGCCGGGCAATGGGAACGCGGCCGCCCCAAGCTCAAACGCTGGAACGCGAAATTCGCCGGCAATTTTCCGGAACTGGACGCGATGCGGCCAAAGGCGTGAGCGAACGGCCGCAAAAACAGGGCGGAATCGGCCATGTGTTTGCGGCCGCCCGTTACTCCCTGGGCGGGGTCCGGCGGTTGTGGCGCGAGACCGCGTTCCAGCACGAGACGCTGGCCTTTTCGCTCGTCCTCGTGGTTTTTGGGTTTGCCGGTGCGCCGCTCTGGGGCTTTGTCGGGGCGATCCTGCTCTATTTGCTGACCGTCTCGATCGAGGCGCTGAACACGGCGATCGAAGAAATCACCGACCATGCCTCGCCTGACTATTCGATCATGGCAAAACACGCCAAGGACCTTGGATCCTTCGCGGTTTTCTGCCTGCTGGTGGCCAATGCGATCTGGGCCGGCTTCGTGCTGTGGACCCGATGGGCGCCTGCTCAATTTTGATGCGTCGGCGGGTCAGACCGGCGTGCTGATCCGGGGCTGGGCCGGTTTTGGCCGCAGCCGCTCGAGATCATCGACCATATCCTCGGCCAGGGCCAGGATCTCGTCTTGCGGCATTCCGCGATGCAGTTCGATCCTGAGCGCGTTGATATTCGACTGGTAGCGCCGGGCCAGACGCCTTGAATCGAGTTCCTGGGGAAGTTCGCCGATTTGCTTGGCGCGGTCGAACGCCGCGGCGAAATCAGCCTGGATGTCCTCGAGATAGGCATTGGCCTTGCCGGAGATCGTGGCGTCGGTCGAACCCGTATCAATCAGCGTCTTGATCAGCATGCAGGCGCGGCCCTTCGGATCCTCCGAGCGCGAACGGGCAAGCTGCAGCAGGTAATCGGACAGGGCCTTGAGCGGCGACATCTGGTTTTGCAGCCCGGACGCAAACGCGGTGCGGGATGTTTCGAAATAGCGCTCCAGCGCGGCCAGATAGAGCGCCTGCTTGCTGGAGAAGGCCGCATAGATGCTGCCCGGCTTCATGTTGAGCGCCACCTCGAGATCCTTCAGCGAGGTGGCGTGATAGCCCTTGGTCCAGAACAGCTCAACCGCCGCATCCAGTGCGGTGTCGCGGTCATATGGTCGTGCGCGTTTCATGCTTCCTAGATAGGCATTTTTTCGCGATTTGTCCCGCCCTTCCCCGATCGGCCGCTAATCAACTTTGAGTGATCGCTCAATTCAGCTATTGAGTGATCACTCAAAGCGAACATATAGAGGCGACGTCCGAACCGGGCGCAACCTTTACTCCCGAGGAGATAGTGATGACCGACTTTCCGCTTCACACCGAGACCACAGCCCCTGAAGACAGCAAGCCCCTGCTTGCCAATTCGATGAAACAGTTCGGCATGATCCCCGGACTGCATGCAACGATGGCCGAAGCCCCCGGCCTTCTTGCCGGCTACCAGTTCCTGCACGAGCAGTTCCTCAATTCGAGCTTCAACAAGGACGAGCTGACCGTCGTCTGGCAGACCGTCAATGTCGAGCATGCCTGCCACTATTGCGTTCCGGCCCATACCGGCATCGCCAAGAGCATGAAGGTCGATGACGCGATCACCGAGGCGCTGCGCAATGAAACGCCGCTGCCCAACGCGCATCTGGAAGCCTTGCGCAGCTTCACGCTCAGCGTTGTGCGCGGCCGCGGCAATGTCGACGAAGCGGCAGTGCAGGCTTTCCTTGATGCCGGCTTCAGCAAGCGTCATATTCTCGAAGTGGTTCTGGGTGTCGCCCAGAAGGTGATGTCGAACTACACCAACCATCTGGCGCAGACGCCGGTCGACGCGCCGTTCGAGAAATTCGGCTGGCAGAAAGCCGCCTGACCTGATTGCGCGGGCCCGGACCGACCGGGTCCGCGCATCCTGGAACCAAGCAAAGGATCAAGTCCATGCGCTCAGCATCCGCCCGGCCGAAATCGCTGATCGCGGAGATTTGGCATTCCTACCGGTCCCTGCCCGGCTGGGTGCAGATCTGGGTGGCTTTCGTGCTGGTGCCGGTCAATGCGGCCAGCGTCGCCTTCATGGATGAGCCGATGGGCGTCTGGGTGGCCATGCTCGCCAATGGCGCCATGCTCGCCAATCTGCCGGTGATGCTGCACGAGCGGGGCTTTTCCAAGCTGATGGCCGTGCCGCATCTGCTGCCGTGGAGCGCGCTTCTGGTGCTCATCATCTGGATCCAGCCGCTTGCGGGCGCTTATGGGCTCTATCTATGGGGCCTGTTTGCCACCGATCTGCTGTCGCTGATGTTCGACTATCCCGACGCGGTCAAATGGTGGCGGGGCGAGCGCGGCGTTGCCGGGCGCTAGGGCAGCGCTGGAATTTTCGAATTCACGCATTACCTGAGACAGCAATCACCAATCAAACTTCAGACGACAGGACCGAACATGACAGACCAAACCCAGCCGCTGCGGATCGACATCGTCTCAGACGTTGTCTGCCCCTGGTGCATCGTCGGCTACCGGCAATTGGCGCAGGCGCTGGAAGACACCGGCATCGCCCATGAAATCCACTGGCACCCGTTCGAGCTCAATCCCGAAATGCCGCCCGAGGGCCAGAATCTCGGCGAGCACATCACCGAGAAATACGGCAGCACGCGCGAGCAGTCGCTGGAAAGCCGCGCCAGGCTGACCGAACTTGGCAAGGACCTCGGATTCGCGTTCAACTTTGCCGACGACATGCGAATGCACAACACCTTCAACACCCACCAACTGATCCATTGGGCGGAAACCCAGGGCCGCAGCCATGATCTGGAACAGGCACTGTTTGCCGCCCATTTCACCGACCGCCGCGATCTCTCCGACATCGCCGTGCTGGTCGATGTGGCAGAGAGCATCGGCCTGGATGCTGCAGAAGCAAGGGCAGTGCTGGAAGACCAGCGTTATGCGCAAGAGGTGCGGCAGAAGGAAAGCTTCTGGGTCCAGCAGGGCATTTCCGGCGTGCCAGCGGTGGTGTTTGACCGCAAGCACCTGGTCACCGGCGCCCAGGGCACCGAGAACTACACCAGCATCCTCAAGCAGCTGACGCAGATGCGTGGCTGAGACCGAGCACACAGGCGCCACCTCCGGACCGGCAGGCGGTGGGGCTGTGCTTGCAAGACATTCCACAACGAAAGAAGCCCGGACGATGTCTCGTCCGGGCTTCTGTTTTTTCAGTTTCAGGTTCTGACGGATCAGAACTTCATGCCAACGCCGAGACGGACCGAATGATCGTCGAAACCGGACGACACATTGGTGCCGCCGAGGTTGTAGTCCTGCGACTGATAATCGGTGTAGCGATACTCGATACGTGTGGTGATGTTCTCGGTGACGAAGGCTTCTGCACCGGCGCCGGCTGTCCAGCCGACATGCGTGTTGGTGTCGGAACCAGCAGCATTGGTGAGTTCAGCTTCCGTCGCAGCGATACCGCCGGTGGCATAGATCATGAACGGGTTCATATCCATACCGATGCGGGCACGCAGCGAGCCGTTGAAACCCTGCTCGCCGCTTGCGGCGCCAGCAGAGAAGTCAGCGCCGGAATAGCCGACGTCGGCTTCAGCACCATAGACGATATTGTCTGACTGCCAGTTGTAGCCGCCGTAGACGCCACCGCCGAAACCGTCAGCGCTCTGGCCAGCAACAGCGTCGAACTCGCCCCACTTGTACTCACCGTAACCGCCGACGTAACCACCCGACCACATGAAGGTCTGGGGTGCAATCTCAGCAATCGGTGCTTCCGGGGGCTGTTCCATGATCGCGTCCGCGGCCAGCACGGGGCCGGCGAGCGACACGGAAAAGGCTGCTGCCAGCAGTGCCAGTTTACGAATACGCATTTTATTCTCCTTGGTTGTTCCGGCCACGAACGGGCCGTGGACCTGAAATGTCGAGACGGGTGGGAAGGTCGCCTCTGACAGCCCACAAGATGGAGACCGATTGCGGCGGGGACGAAGCGGGAATGTGGAAACACAGCGGCAGAAAAAGGGCAGTCCGGACTGTTGCTTTCGTGCAACAAAATCGGCGCCCGCCGGGGCCGCCCGGCTCTGCCCGAATGGCTGCATCTGCTTGTATCCATTGCTTACAGAATTGCGTCGCCTATATGTGGACTCACCCAATTCCAAACCGAGAGTGTTGATTCCCCGGCATGCTGAGCATTTTGACCCTGATCGCGGGCCTGATCGTCCTTGTCTTCGCAGGCGACTATCTGGTGCGAGGCGCTGTGGCGCTTGCGGAGAAACTGTCAATCGACCCGCTGATCATCGGTCTGACCATCGTTGCCTTCGGAACCTCGGCTCCGGAACTTTTCGTTTCGCTCCAGGCCGCCTTTGACGGCGTTTCCGGCATTGCCCTGGGCAATGTGGTTGGCTCCAACATTGCCAATGTGCTGCTGGTGCTGGGCGGCCCGGCCTTGCTGATGAGCATCAGTTGCCGCGAAAAGGGCATCGGCATGTCGCTGGCGGTGATGATCTTCATGACGCTGACGCTGATGGTGATGATGTGGTTCGGTCCGCTCAGCCGGCTCGACGGCGCCATCCTGCTGGTCATGATGGGCTCCTATCTCGGCTGGCAGATCAAGGCAGCACGGGAATGCGACATGGGCCCGGCGCCGGACTATCATAATGACGTCGCCGATGTTCCCCAGGAAAACTGGAAGACCGCTGCTTTCATCCTGGGCGGACTGATCGGCCTGCCCCTCGGCGCCTGGCTGACGGTGAACGGCGCCTCCCATATCGCGCGGATGCTCGGCGCCTCGGAAACCGTGATCGGGCTGACCATTGTCGCCATCGGCACCTCGCTGCCGGAACTGGTGACATCGGTGATGGCCGCCTGGCGCAAATCCGGTGCGGTGGCGATCGGCAATGTGGTCGGCTCCAACATTTTCAACATCGGCCTGATTCTCGGCGGCACCTCGGTGATCCTGCCGCTTCAGGTGGATCCGCGCATCACCTCGATCGACATGTGGGTGATGCTCGCCGCCGGCTTGCTCGTGGTCGGACTGGCGCATTGGAACGTGCCGATCAAAAAGCTTGGCGGCACGGCTATGCTTCTGGTGTTTGCGGCCTATATCTTTTCAGTGTTCTAAGACCAGCCGACCGCCCCCGACGGCAGGCGCAACCCGGGAAACAGCATGACATCTGCGACAGGGACTGTTCTGGTGACGGGCGCCGGTCGCCGGATCGGCAAGGCCATCGCGATGGATCTGGCCGCGCGCGGCTACCACATCGCCATCCATGCCAATACAAGCGGCAGGGAAGCCGAAGCCGTGGCCGCTTCGATCCGCGACAGCGGCGGCGTGGCGGAAGTATTCCTGGCCGATCTCACCGACGCCGACGCAGTCCGCAAGCTCCATGGCACAGTCTGCGCGCGGCTCGGTTTCCCTGACATCATCGTCAACAATGCCTCGGTGTTTGAAGACGATTCGGTGCGCGATTTCGACGAGAAACAGTTCGACCTGCATTTCGCCATTCATCTCAAGGCGCCGGTCATTCTTGCCGAGGCGATGGCGGCAAGCCTGCCCGAAGGCCGCGACGGCCTGATCGTCAACATCATCGACCAGCGGGTGTGGAAGCTGACGCCGAATTTCTTCTCCTACACGCTGTCGAAGACGGCCTTGTGGACGGCGACGCAGACCATGGCCCAGGCGCTGGCGCCGCGCATCCGGGTCAATGCCATCGGTCCCGGCCCGACGCTCGCCAATGAGCGCCAGAAGGAAAGCGATTTCGCCCGGCAATCCGCGGCGGTGCCTCTCGGCCACGGGCCGGACCTGGCCGAATTCGGCGCCACCATCCGTTACCTGCACCAGGCCGGCTCGATCACCGGCCAGATGATCGCGCTTGACGGCGGTCAGCATCTGGCCTGGCAGACTCCGGATGTCATTGACGTCGGCGAGTAGACCTCCAGCATCAACCGCGACAGAACGGCCGGCCCGCTTGATAAACCGGGCTGCTGACGCCAGATGACAGGATGATGAGCAAAACACTCTCTTGCCCGCATTGCGCCGGAAGTGGATAAGATCACTCAATGACTCGCACGCCAAACCCGACATCTTCGAAACCATCCAAAGCCGCGGCGCAAACCGACGGCGGGGTGATCTATGAGGAAACGGACCAGGAAGAAGACGACCAGCCTGCGATGGAGGCGCCCCTGCCCGCCGATGTCGCCAATGTGGCCGGCATCGAGTGGAACGAAAGCCCCGGCCTGACCCAGGGACTGAAGGGCGCCGAGGTCATCCAGGCCTTCGTCAAGCACCTGCCCAACCAGCCCGGTGTCTACCGGATGATGAACGAGGCCGGCGACGTGCTTTATGTCGGCAAGGCGCGCAGCCTGAAAAAGCGGGTGACCAACTACGCGCAAGGCCGCGGCCACACCAACCGCATCACCCGGATGATCGCGCAGACGACGAATATGGAATTCGTCACCACCCGCACCGAAACCGAAGCGCTGCTGCTGGAAGCCAATCTGATCAAGCGGCTGAAGCCGCGCTTCAATGTGCTGATGCGCGACGACAAGTCGTTCCCCTATATCCTGATCACCGGCGATCACGAGGCTCCGGCCATTCTCAAGCATCGCGGTTCGCGCTCGCGCAAGGGCTCGTTCTACGGCCCCTTTGCCTCGGCGGGCGCGGTCGGCCGCACCATCAACGCGCTGCAGCGGGCGTTCCTGCTGCGCACCTGCACCGACAGCGTCTATGAAAGCCGCACCCGGCCCTGCCTGCTCTACCAGATCAAGCGCTGCTCCGGCCCCTGCACCGGCGAGATCGATGCGGAAGGCTATGCGCGGCTGGTCGGCGAGGCCAAGGATTTCCTCTCCGGCCGCAGCCAGGCGGTCAAGGCGCAACTGTCGACCGCAATGCAGGCAGCCTCCGAGGACCTGGATTTCGAACGCGCGGCGGTCTATCGCGACCGGCTGTCGGCGCTCAGCCATGTGCAGAGCCATCAGGGCATCAATCCGCAGACCGTCGAAGAGGCCGACATCTTCGCCATTCATCACGATGCCGGCATGGCTTGCATCCAGGTGTTCTTTTTCCGTACCGGACAGAACTGGGGCAACCGCGCCTATTTCCCCAAGGCCGACCCGTCGCTAGCGCCAGGCGAGATTCTCGGTGCCTTCATCAGCCAGTTCTATGACGACAAGCCGACGCCGCGAATGATCCTGATCTCCGATGATTTTGAGGACCGGGCGCTGCTGCAGGAAGCGCTGAGCGTGCGCATGGACCGCAAGACCACCATCACCGTGCCGCAGCGTGGCGAAAAGCGCGAGCTGGTCGACCAGGTGCTGACCAATGCGCGCGAGGCCCATGGCCGCAACCTGGCCGAGACCGCGTCGCAAACACGGCTGCTGGAAGGGCTCGCCAAGACATTCGGCCTGCCGCATCCGCCACGGCGCATCGAGGTCTATGACAACTCGCACATCATGGGCACCAATGCAGTCGGCGGCATGATCGTCGCCGGGCCGGAAGGCTTTGCCAAGAACCAGTATCGCAAGTTCAACATCAAATCGACCGAGATCACCCCGGGCGACGATTTCGGCATGATGCGCGAGGTCATGCAGCGGCGGTTCTCGCGGCTGATCAAGGACCATGGCGATGCCGGCCCGAGCCTGCCGGACGCCGCCGATGGCGCCGATCCCGATGCAGTCAGCGCGTCCGGCATGCCGGCCTGGCCGGATCTTGTGCTGATTGACGGCGGCAAGGGCCAGATGAGCGCGGTGCGCACCATCCTCGAGGATCTCGGCATTGCCGACAAGGTGACCGCCATCGGCGTTGCCAAGGGCATGGACCGGGAAGCCGGGCGCGAGCGCTTCTTCGTCCGGGGCAAGCCCGACTTTACCCTGCCGCCGCGCGATCCGGTGCTCTATTTCGTGCAGCGGCTGCGCGACGAGGCCCACCGCTTTGCCATCGGCACGCACCGGGCGCGGCGCAAGAAGGAGCTGGTCAGCAATCCGCTCGATGAAATCGCCGGCATCGGTCCGACCCGCAAGCGCGCCCTGCTTCACCATTTCGGCACCGCGAAGGCGGTCTCACGCGCGGGCGTTGATGATCTGACCACCGTCGAGGGCATCTCCCAGACGGTGGCGGAACTGATCTACAACCATTTCCACGAGGAAAACCGCTGACCTCAGGATAACGTGATCACATAACTGCGACATTAAGGCGCTAAGTCGTCATCGAGTGGTTGACCTGACCGGCTTGTCCCGCGCATCTTGCGCAAAATTCTCGATTGGGGTGCTCCATGGCGTCGCGCGCGCTTAACATACCGAATATACTGACTTACGCGCGGATCCTTGCCGTACCGCTGATCGTGCTGTGCTTCTTCATCGAGGGCCGGCTGCATGGCTCCGACCTGGCGCGCTGGAGCGCCCTGGGGATCTTCATCGTCGCCTCGGTCACCGATTTCTTTGACGGCTATCTCGCGCGCATCTGGGACCAGACCTCCAATATCGGCCGCATGCTCGACCCGATCGCCGACAAGTTGCTGGTCTCGGCGATCCTGCTGCTGATCGCCGCCGATGGCACCATTGCCGGCTGGTCGATCTGGGCAGCGATCATCATCCTGTGCCGCGAGATCCTGGTCTCGGGGCTGCGCGAATATCTGGCGGCGCTGAAGGTGTCGGTGCCGGTCACCTGGATCGCCAAGTGGAAGACCACATTGCAGATGATCGCGCTGGGGTTCCTGCTTGCAGGCCCTGCCGGCGACAAGGTACTGCCGCACACGACGCAGATCGGCATCGGCATGCTGTGGATCGCGGCACTGATCACGATGTATACCGGCTATGACTATTTTCGCGCCGGATTGCGGCATATGGTGGATGAATGAAGGTCCGGATGGTCTATTTCGCCTGGGTGCGCGAGCGCATCGGCAAGGGTTCGGAAGATCTTGAGCTTCCGGCAGATGTGACCACCGTGGGCGAACTGATCGCCCATCTCGCCACGCTGGGCGAGGAATATGAAGGCGCCCTGTCGGTTCCCAGCGTGATCCGCGCGGCGATTGACGAAGAGCACGCCGACCATGATGAAGCGATCGGCAATGCCCGGGAAATTGCGCTGTTTCCGCCGATGACGGGAGGCTGAGATGACTGCGCGCGCCACCAGCTCCGATCACCCGGCGCCGGTCACCGTGCGCATTCAGGCCGACGACTTTTCCATTGCCGACGAGATTGCGGCGCTGACCAAAGACCGCGGCGACATCGGCGCGGTGGTCAGCTTCACCGGCCTGTGCCGCGACGAAGGCGGCAAGCTGTCCGCCCTCGAGCTCGAGCACTATCCAGGCATGGCCGAGCGCGCCATCCGAACCATCGCCGAACAGGCCGTGACGCGGTTTTCGCTGACCGGCATCACCGCGATCCACCGCCATGGCGCCATCGCGCCGGGCGGCAATATTGTCGCCGTGGTCGCCGCCGCCCCGCACCGCCAGGCAGCCTTTGACGGCGCGGCGTTCCTGATGGACTACCTCAAGACCGATGCGCCGTTCTGGAAGAAGGAACATCTTGCCGGTGGCGGCACCGGCGAATGGGTCTCGGCCAAGGATGCCGACGATGCGGCCAAGGCGCGCTGGCGGAGATCGTGATGGGCGGAACCGTCAAGCTGGAGGAGAGCTGGAAGGCGGCGCTGTCGGACGAATTTTCGCAAGCCTATATGACTGAGCTCAAGTCATTCCTGGCGTCCGAAATCCACGCCGGCAAACAGATATTTCCAAAGGGACCGGAATATTTTGCCGCCCTCGATCTGACACCGCTCGACAAGGTCAAGATCGTCATTCTGGGCCAGGACCCCTATCACGGCGACGGACAGGCGCATGGCCTGTGTTTTTCCGTCCGGCCCGATGTGCGTGTCCCGCCGTCGCTGAAGAATGTCTACAAGGAGCTCGCCACCGATCTGGGCATCCCGCCGGCACAGCACGGTTATCTGGAAAGCTGGGCCCGGCAGGGCGTGCTGCTGCTCAACAGCGTGCTGACCGTCGAGCGCGGGCTGGCAGCCTCGCATCGCGGCCGCGGCTGGGAGCGCTTTACCGATGCGGTGATCGCCCAGGTCAATGCCTTGCCGCATCCGGTGGTGTTTCTGCTCTGGGGCTCCTACGCGCAGAAAAAGGCCCAGTTCGTCGACAGCAGCCGCCATCTGGTGCTCAAGGCGCCGCACCCCTCGCCGCTGTCGGCCCATACCGGGTTCCTCGGCTGCCGGCATTTCTCCCAGGCCAATGCCTTTCTGGAGAAAAACGGCATGGAACCGGTTGATTGGCAATTGCCTGTAGCCTGATCCGGTTGCTGCCGGCGCTCAGGGGGCCGGATTGCTCTGCCGGTAGGCGGCAGGCGACTGGCCATAGACGCGCTGGAACTCGCGGTAGAAATTGGACCGGGTCAAAAACCCGGATTCGACCATAACCGCGGCAACGCTGTCATCACAGCTGCGCAGCAGATTTGCCGCGTGCGACAGCCTGAGATCGTTGACATATTGCGACACGTTCACCCCCTTTGTCTCGTTGATGGCGAGGGACAGGTTGCGGACCGGGACATGCAGGCGTTTGGCCAACCGCTGCACTGACAGATCCGGATCAAGAAACAGCCTGGTCTCCATCAACAGCGCATGGGCTGCAGCTTCCAGCCTGGCAGCCTCCGCATTGCCGCTGGACGGGGTGCGCGATGCGACCGGACGGCTTTTCAGAAATCGCGGCAACACAAACAGGACACCGACGAGAAACAGGATCATCAAGAGGGTGCCATAGGAGATGATCGCGGCAACCTGACCGCCCTTCTGCATCGCAAAGCTCAGCGAGATCGCGGATTCGAGCAACAGCAGGATGATCAACACGCCCGCCGCCCAAAGCATCCAGCGGGTGACGGTGCGGGCCACGCCTAAACGGGCATGGATCAGCTGGTCAGGGCCCTGGCGCCATCGCCAAAGCAGCGCGACTGCATAGAAAAGATAGCTGCCGACGATCACCATATCCGCGATCCCGGCGCGCAGCGGCAGCAATTGAAGCCCGAGCGTGATGGCGGCAACGCTTCCCAGATGCCGAAGCAGCATGGCATTGAACTGCTCTGCAGGAACAATCAGCGCCAGGAACGGCAGATAGCTCAGCGGGCCGACGAACAGCGGCAACACCCGCTGTAGCCCGACAAAATGGTCGATCCCGTAGCCAAAGCGAATTGCGACGAGCCCGGCCTCCAGGGTGAACAGGCTGAAGAGAGCCGAAAACAGGATTGCCGATTTGTCATTGCCCAGATCCAGCCGCCGGGCCAGCACGGCAATCACAGCGCACAGGACCGCCGAAAAGATCGGAAGCGGCAATGCAAACAACGAACCTTCCATTCTGTGTCCTCTTTTTTGTCCGGGCTGTCCTTGAACGTGATCAAGGACATGCGGCGGCCCCCTATCCCATTGCACCTGCGATGATTTTGCTGACTTTCGGAGGCATCAATCACCCCGAAAAGGAGCAGGCAATGAAACGTTTTCTACAGATGGCAACCATCGTGGTCGCGACAATGGCTAGTAGCGCACAGGCGCAGAACTATCAAACCGGATTGGCCGATCTGACGATCGCAGACACTGCCGGTCAACGCGATCTTGAGGGTTTCGTCTGGTATCCCACGACCGAAACCGAAGAACTGTCGGAACAGCATTCAAACCAGGTCTGGGCCGGAATCAAGGCGATCAAGGATGCCCGACCCGCCGCGGGGCAGCATCCCCTCGTCGTGCTCTCGCATGGAATGTACGGCAACGCGATGAACCAGTCCTGGCTGGCATCGGCACTGGCGCAACGCGGCTATGTCGTCGCAGCCATCAACCATCCCGGCACCTCGACCTGGGCCCGCGATGCCGAGGATGCAAGGCAGATGTGGCAGCGGCCCAAAGACGTGTCGCGGGTGATTGACCATCTGCTCGCAACATCGGACCTCAGTGAACACATTCAACCCGACCGCATTTTCATGGCCGGGCATTCTCTGGGCGGGTTTACGGCCATGGCTCTGGCAGGCGGTCGCTATGACGCCAAGGCATTTGGCGATTTTTGCGATGGGCGTCCCGGTGAGTTGGTGTGCGGCATTTTTGCCAACTGGAATGTTGCGCAAACCCCGGACGACATCGCGACCATGTCCGCCGATCTGTCCGATCCGCGCATCAAGGCGTTTGCTGTTTTCGACCTCGGGGGAACGCAGACCTTTTCGAGTGAGAGCCTCGGGCGCATCAAGACACCCATGCTGATCTTCGGCGCGCCGCGAGACATTGAGGCAACAGGCATCGACCTCGATGTCGAATCCCGGGCGCTGGTCGCCGCCCTGCCCAAGCCCAGCGTCACCTATCTCGAGCCGGCCAATCTGGCGCATTTTGACTTCCTGGGTGAATGCCGGCCGAATGGCCTGGAAATCCTCAAGCAGGAGGAACCTGACGACGCATTCATCTGCATCGATGGCGCCACCGAACGGCGCGCGCTTCACGCCATGATCATCGACGAAGTTGCGGTTCATTTTGCGCGGCAGTGAACAACCGGCACTGCGGCGAAAGTACAAACAGAAACGGCTCCCGAAGGAGCCGTTTCGCATTCAAATAGCTGGTTCAGATTCAGCCGACGATTTCGGTGCCGGAGAACCAGTAGGAAATTTCTTCAGCTGCGGTTTCAGGCGCATCCGAGCCGTGCACCGAGTTTTCACCGATCGACAGCGCGAAGGTCTTGCGGATGGTGCCCTCGTCGGCATTGGCCGGGTTGGTGGCGCCCATGATTTCGCGGTTCTTGAGGATGGCGTTCTCGCCTTCGAGGACCTGAACAACGGTCGGGCCGGAAGTCATGCCTTCAACCAGTTCGCCGAAGAAAGGGCGTTCCTTGTGGACCGCGTAGAAACCTTCGGCTTCGCGGGTGCTCATCCAGACGCGCTTGGAGGCAACGACGCGCAGGCCGTTGTCTTCAAATACCTTGGTGATCGCGCCGGTCAGGTTGCGCTTGGTGGCATCGGGCTTGATCATCGAAAATGTGCGTTCAATCGCCATGGTCTCATTCCTTTAGCGGTATCCCGCAGACAAGCGGGCCAAATGGGGTGCAAAAAGCCGGGCCGAAAGGGTTTCGGTCCCGGGTTGCGGCCTAAATAGCCGCATGCCCTGTCATCCGCAAGAGGCGATGCGCAGGTCGCGGCATCCACGGCCCGGCTTTGCCGCCGCAACCGGCTGTCCGAGGCGCCGTGGAATTCTTGGCCTGCACCCGGTTCCGTTGTAGACTGAAGCCATGTCTGACGCGGTGACAGCCTCGGGAGTCGTAGCCGTCGCGGTTTTGGGGTTTGCGCCGCAAAACAACGCGATGCTGGCGGCCGGCGCCGGTCGCTGCTTCAAGCCTGTGCTCGACTGCATCATTTCCAGCCTGTGCGGCTGGCTGCTGCTTTTCGCGCTGGCGCTCGCCGTCCTGCTTGTGGCGCCGTTCTGGATGGGCAGCATCAGCATGGTGCTGGCATCGCTGTTGCTGGCGCTTTCCGGGCTGAGCCGCTATCTTGCGGATCCCGCACCGGGAGAGCCCTCGCCCACTGCCAAGCTGTCACCGTTTCCGCAGCAATATCTGCAAAGTCCTGAAAGCTGGGCCGTCGCCGTGTTTCTGGCCGGTTCGGCGCTCAGCGGCGCAGTAACGCTGGCAGCGGCCTTTGTCGGATTGACCGTAGTCACCGCCACTGGGACTGGCACTCTGGGCGATGGCCGGCTGGTCAGGCTGCCACTATCTCAGCTCCGGCTGGCACCGGCGGCATCTCGACTGGGCCTTCGGCATCCTGATGTTCGTCGCGGCCATCGCCTCGCTGGTTCCGGCAGCCTGACGGTGTCAGGCGGATTGTGGGACGGAGCGGCCCAATCCGTCATAGAGATCAAGACAGCGCTCGAACCAGTCCTTTACCGGGTCATCCGCCTCGAGCAGCCTGGCGTTCGAGGTCAGCCGCACCCATTGCAGGGCGCCAAAGACGATGTAATCCGCAAACAACGGAGATGATCCGCCGATCCACGGCTGGGATTTGAGCGTCACGCGCACCGGCATGAGGGTTCCGGGCAGCGCGGCCAGTGCGGCCTCGCGCCCCTCAACCATCTGCTCCAGGGTCTTGCCCACACGCGCTTCGCGGCTCGAGCGGAAATAGGCCTGGTCCACGGGTGCCAGCGCATCATGGATGCCTTTCATGGCAATGTCGCGCATGACGCCGTGCAGCACGGTGTTGGTCCAGCTTTCAACGAAGCGGGCCATGGCCTGGCCACCCTCCCCGCCAAACAGTGACGGCCTGTCGGGATAGGTTTCCTCGAGATAGGCGGCAATCATGAAACTGTCGGACACCACCTGATCGCCATCGCGGATCACCGGCACGGTTTTGGACACGCCGCCCTCGACCTCGGGCACCTTGGTGAAACAGACGTTGCTGCGTTCAAACGGCAAACCCTTGTGGGCCAGTGCCATCACCGCTTTCCAGCAATGCGGGCTGAAGGGACGCGCCGGATCAGCGCCGACAAGCTCGTGAAGGATGATGGTCATGGAGGCTCCGCAAATTGTTGGTGCTGCCACTCATGGTCGATCAGACCGGATTTGTCACCACCCTGTCGGATGATCGCCGGGCTTGCTTCCGATTGCCAATTTCATCAAAGTCCACGCATCCGCACACTTTCCAGCCAACCAGCCTGAAAGCAAAACAGATGTCATTGATGAACAGCGTCGCCTGCACCCAGCCCGGAAGCCTAGAGATCCGGCAGATTTCCCGGCCGGTGCGCAGCGATGGTGACGTGCGGCTCAAAATCCGCCGCATCGGCATTTGCGGCACCGATTACCATATTTTCGAAGGCAAGCATCCGTTCCTGAACTATCCCCGGGTGATGGGGCATGAACTGGCGGCGGAAATTTTGGAGACCGGGCCGGACAGCGCCTATGCGGTCGGCGACCATGTCATCGTCAATCCCTATATTGCCTGCGGCACCTGCCGGGCCTGCACGCGCGGCAAACCCAATTGCTGCACCGCCATTGCCGTGCTCGGCGTGCACCGCGATGGCGGCATGTGCGAGGAAATCTGCATTCCCGAACGCAATCTGGTGCCGGCCGAGGGCCTGTCGCTCGATGCCTGCGCCACGGTCGAGTTTCTGGCCATCGGCGCCCATGCGGTGCGGCGTAGCGGCATCGCCCCGGACGACCGGGTGCTGGTGACCGGCGCCGGACCGATCGGGCTGGGCGCGGCGATCTTCGCCCGGCTGGCCGGCGCCGAGGTGTCGATCCTCGATCTTGACCCGGACCGGCTGAAGGAGGCCTGCGCGATTGCCGGCGATTGCCAGCCGATCCTTGCCGGTGCGACGGCTGACGCCGAGATCAGCCGGCTGACGGAGGGGGACGGTTTTGACGCGGTGTTTGACGCCACCGGCAATCTGGCCTCGATCCAGTCAGGCTTTGCCCGGGTGGCGCATGGCGGCCGCTATATCCTTGTCAGCGTCGTCAACGAGACCGTGTCGTTCTCCGATCCGGAATTCCACAAGCGCGAAATGAGCCTGATCGGCAGCCGCAATGCCACCTCGGAGGATTTCCGCACCGTCATTGCGGGCCACAAGGCCGGGCATGTTGCGCTTGAGCGGATCATCACCCACCGCACCGATTTCGCCGGCGCGGTCACCGACCTGCCCCGCTGGGCGAGCCAGAAGGACGGGCTGATCAAGGCGATGATCACGCTCGACTGAACCCTGACGGAGAAGAACTGATCCGCGCTTCAGCACTGTCCCCTTGCCTGTCTTGCGCCGGACGGTCACCCGCCGGTCACGCTGATCGGCTGCGTTTGCAAGCGTGACATCACCGCATCTATCGCGAACAAGTTTTGGTGCACCGCCGTTCTGCCCTTGCAAATCGGCGCCGTTGCGGCCAATAAGCCGCCATGCTTACGATTACAGATCTTTCCGCACGCATTGCCGGGCGCCTTTTGATTGACAATGCCTCGCTGGCGCTGCCGCCTGGCATCAAGGCCGGACTGGTCGGGCCCAATGGCGCCGGCAAGTCGACCCTGTTCAAGATCATCACCGGCGAGATGGCCTCCGAGACCGGCCACACCTCGATCCCGAAACAGACCCGCATCGGACAGGTGGCGCAGGAAGCCCCGTCCGAAGAGACGTCGCTGATCGAGATCGTGCTGCGCGCCGACCGCGAACGCACCGGGCTGATGAAGGAAGCGGAAACCGCGACCGACCCGCTGCGCATCGCCGAAATCCAGATGCGGCTTGTCGACATCGACGCCCATTCGGCGGAAGCCCGCGCCGCCTCGATCCTGGCCGGCCTCGGCTTCGACCACGAGGCCCAGCAACGCCCGGCCTCGAGTTTCTCCGGCGGCTGGCGGATGCGCGTGGCGCTGGCCTCGGTGCTGTTTTCCGAACCGGACCTGCTTTTGCTCGATGAGCCGACCAACTATCTCGACCTTGAAGGCACGCTGTGGCTGGAGGACTATATCCGCCGCTACCCGCACACCGTGCTGATCATCAGCCATGACCGCGACCTGCTCAACACCGCGGCCAATGCCATTGTCCATCTCGACCAGAAGAAGCTGACCTTCTATCGCGGCGGCTTCGACCAGTTCGAGCGGCAGAAGGCCGAGCGCGACGAGCACCAGATGAAAGCGCGCGAAAAGAGCCTGGCTGCGCGCAAGCACATGGAAGAATTTGTCGAGCGTTTCCGCGCCAAGGCGTCGAAGGCGCGCCAGGCGCAGTCGCGCATCAAGGCGCTGGAGAAAATGGGCACTGTCGATGCGGTGATCGAAAACGACGTCAGCGGATTTTCGTTTCCGCGGCCCGACCGCGGCGTCGCCTCGCCGATCATCGCCATTGAAGGCGGCTCTGTCGGCTACACGCCCGGCTCGCCGATCCTGACACGGCTGGACCTGCGCATCGACGCCGATGACCGCATCGCGCTTCTGGGCTCGAACGGCAACGGCAAGTCGACCTTCGCCAAGTTCATCGCCGGACGGCTGCAGGCCGAGGCAGGCCTGATCCGCACCGCACCGCAGCTCAAGACCGGGTTCTTTGCCCAGCACCAGATGGACGACCTGATTCCCGAGGAATCCGCCGTCGCCCATGTGCGCGCGCTGATGCCGGATGCGCAGGAAGCCCGCGTTCGCGCCCGGGTGGCGCAGATGGGCCTGAAGCAGGACAAGATGAACACCCCGGCCAAGGATCTCTCCGGCGGCGAAAAGGCCCGGTTGCTGATGGGCCTGTCGGCATTTCATGCACCGAACCTGATGATCCTGGACGAGCCGACCAACCACCTCGACATCGACAGCCGCGCGGCGCTGATCCGGGCGCTCAACAATTTCCCCGGCGCCGTGATCCTGATCTCCCATGACAGGCATCTGATCGAGGCCACCGTCGACCGGCTGTGGATCGTCAAGGACGGCACTGTCAGCACGTTTGACGGCGACCTTGAGGATTACCGCCAGGAAGTGGTGGGCTCGTCTGGCAAGGGCAAGAAGAGCGGCGACGGCGATGGCGGCTCCAAGGCCGAGAAGCGCAAACAGGCAGCCCAGGAGCGCGCCGACCTTGCGCCGATGAAGAAAAAGATCAAGGATTTCGAAGCCTTGGTCGAAAGGCTTAGCAAACAGATTCAGTCGCTGGATGCCGAGCTTGCCAATCCGGCGCAGTTTGCCGACGCACCCTACAAGATCGCGCAGAAGACCAAGCAGCGCGGCGAACGAGCGGCGGAACTGGCCAAGGCCGAAGAAGACTGGCTGGCCATGACCAGCCAGGTCGACGAAGCCGAGGCGGCAGAGTAGTCCTGCCGCCAAGGCTGTAGTCCGCAGCGGCGGCATGAGAGCGCCTGCCTGCGTCGCGCCGCGGTCGCAAGTCGTCAGGTACGGCCCGTGATGGCGACCGTCAATTGATCGTGTCGGGCCGCAGCGCTTGACACATGTCAAGCCTGTGGCGCTGCGATCATGCTAGCAAGGTCCAAACCATGGGACCTGCCGATGCCACCTTCCAAAGCCGAAATCGAATCCATCGTCAAAACCGCCGAGAACCGGTCGCCTCTGCGGCGCAGGCTGATCTGGGCCGTGGTGCTGCTGGTGGCGGCGGCAGGGCTGTGGTCCTGGTGGAATGCGGCCTCGCGGCAGAACCTGCCGGTCTACACCACCCAGGCCATCGAACGGACCGACATCATCGTCCAGGTCACCGCGACCGGCACCGTCGAGCCCACCAACCAGGTCGAGATATCGAGCGAGCTGTCCGGCACCGTGAGGTCGGTGGAAGCCGATTTCAACGATGTGGTGACCAAGGGCCAGATCCTGGCCCGGCTCGACACCGACAAGCTGGAAGCCAATGTCGAGCTCTCCCGCGCGTCCCTGACCGCCACCCAGGCGCGTCTGGCCGAAGCCGGGGCAACGCTGAATGAAACCAAGGACAATTACGACCGCGCAGTGCTGCTTGAGCAAAGGCAGGTCACCTCGCTGGAAAGCCTGCTCAAGGCCAAGGCCGCCTATGAGCGCGCGCAAGCCGCGCTGAAGAGCGCGGAAGCCGATATCCGCGTCTCCGAAGCCAATCTGAGGATCAACGAAGCCGATCTGGCAAAGGCCTGCATCTGCTCGTCGATCGAGGGTGTGGTGCTGGACCGCAATGTCGAGGTCGGGCAGATCGTGGCGTCATCGCTGCAGGCGCCGGTGCTGTTCACGCTCGCCGCCGACTTGACGAAGATGGAGCTGCGCGTCGACATTGACGAGGCCGACATCGGCAAGGTCAAGGTCGGCAACGAGGCGATGTTCACCGTCGAAGCCTATCAGGGCCGGACCTTTCCCGCCGTCATTTCCGAATTGCGGTTTGCGCCGAAGACCGTCGATGGCGTGGTCACCTATGAGGCGATCCTGTCGATCGACAATTCGGACCTGCTGCTGCGCCCCGGCATGACGGCGACGGCCGACATCAAGGTGGCGGAGATCACCGGCACATTGGCGATCCCGAACGCCGCGCTACGGTTTGCGCCCCCGGTCGAGCCGGAAGACCAGAGCAGCGGCAGCGGCCTGCTGGGCATGCTGTTCAAGAACGCGCCGACCCGCGCGCCGTCCTCGGCGGCAAAGACCAGCGCAGACGGGCGCCGCACCATCTGGATCCTGCGCGACGGACAGGCCGAGGGCGTCGACATCCTGGCCGGAGAAAGCGACGGGACGAAAACCGAAATCCGCGAGGGCGATGTGGCTGAGGGCGATCTGGTGATTACCGATCTGACCTCCGAATGAGCGTCGACCCGACCTCGCCTGCCCCGGGCCCTGCACCGGCGCCTATCGGCACGCCGCTGATCCAGCTTCAGGGCATCACCAAGATCTACGGATCGGGCGACGCCGAAGTCCGCGCGCTTCAGGGCATCGATCTCGAAATCCATGGCGGCGAATTCGTCGCCATCATGGGACCGAGCGGCTCGGGCAAATCCACCGCCATGAACATTCTGGGATTCCTGGACAAGCCGACCGGCGGCAGCTACCGCTTCGGCGGCGCCGAGGTCGATCATCTGGGACGCAACCAGCTGGCGCTGCTGCGGCGCAATTTTCTCGGCTTCGTCTTTCAGGGCTACAATCTGCTGGCCCGCACCTCGGCGCTGGACAATGTCGAGCTGCCGCTGATCTATCAGGGCATGCCCGGCGCCAAGCGGCGGCGGCTGGCGCGCGAGGCGCTGGCCAAGGTCGGCCTGAAGGGCCGCGAGGACCATACGCCCTCGCAGCTTTCCGGCGGCCAGCAGCAGCGTGTGGCGATCGCGCGCGCCATCGTCACCAATCCGGACGTGGTCCTGGCCGATGAGCCGACAGGCAATCTGGACACCTCGCGCAGCCACGAGATCATGGACCTGCTGACCGACCTCAACCGGACCGACGGCATCACCATCCTGATGGTCACACATGAGCCGGACATGGCCGACTATGCCGAACGGATCATCCATTTCCTTGACGGACGCATTGAAACCGATGCGCGCAAAGACAGGGCGGTGACCGATGCTGTATGAAGCCATCCGGCTGGCTTTGCAGGCAATCCTGCGCAATGCCTTCCGCTCCTTCCTGACGGTTCTGGGCATCGTCATCGGCGTCGCCGCCGTCATTGCCATGGTCACCGTCGGCCAGGGCTCCACCGACCAGGTCGAAGCCGATGTCTCGACGCTCGGCACCAATTTGCTGATGGTCCGTCCCGGCCAGCCCTCGCAAGGGCCCGGATCGGGCGTCGGCGGTACCGCGGCGAGCCTGACGCTGAAGGATGTCGAAGCCATAGAACAACAGATCGCCAGCGTTGCGGTGGCGACGCCGAGCAATTCACGCTCGATGACTGCGATTTTCGGCAATGTGAACTATTCGACCACGGTCACAGGCACCGACAACCGCTTTCTCACCGCCCGCGACTGGGGACTTGCCAGCGGCCGGTCGTTTTACGACAGCGAATTGCGCACCGGCTCTTCGGCCTGCATCCTCGGCGATACCGTGCGCCAGAAACTGTTCGGCAATGGCGATCCGCTCGGCGCCAATATCCGGCTCAAACAGATCTCCTGCCGGATCATCGGCACGCTGGAGGTCAAGGGCGCGTCCAGCTTTGGCACCGATCAGGATGACATCGTGCTGATCCCGATCCGGGCGTTCCAGCGCCGCATTGCCGGCAACCAGGATGTGTCGATGATCTATGCCTCGGTCAGAAGCGGCATTTCCACCGAAAAGGCCAAGGCCGATATCGAAAGCCTGATGCGCGAGCGGCGGCGGATCGGCCCGTTCGAGGAAGATGATTTCAATGTCTTCGACATGAAACAGATCACCTCGATGCTGACCGGCATCACCAGCGTGCTCACCGGCCTGCTCTCGGCCGTGGCTGCCGTCAGCCTGCTGGTCGGCGGCATCGGCATCATGAACATCATGCTGGTCTCCGTCACCGAGCGCACCCGCGAGATCGGCATCCGGCTGGCGGTCGGCGCCACCGAAGGCCAGATCCTTCTGCAGTTCCTGATTGAGGCCATCGTGCTGTCGCTGATCGGCGGATTGATCGGCATCCTGCTCGGGCTGGGGCTGGGATTGCTCGGCGCCCGGCTACTGGCGATCCCGTTTGCACCCAGTCCCGGCATCGTGCTGGCTGCTTTCGTGTTCTCGGCGCAGGTGGGAATCGTGTTCGGCTATTTTCCGGCCCGCCGCGCAGCCCGTATGGACCCGATCGAGGCGTTGCGGCATCAGTAAAACATCAACGATCCCGAATCCTTGGCGGCAAGGCTTGGCAAACTGATTCCGCCTGCCGGTGACCAAGTTTCGCGTTTGGCGGTCCGTTTTGAATAGACGCCCGAATTCAGGCTGACGAGACGCGGCTGCGGCGCTAGTCTGGGCCATGTTGTTTGATCTCCCCGGCCCCGCCACGCTGTATGACGCGCTCGTCAATCGTGATCCCGATTACGATGGCCGCGCCTATGTCGGTGTCTCTTCGACCGGGGTGTTTTGCCGCCTGACCTGCCCGGCGCGCAAGCCCAAGCCTGAAAACTGCACCTTCTACACCAGCGTCGGAGAGTGCCTTCAGGCCGGATTCCGGGCCTGCAAGCGCTGCCATCCCTTGGCGCCCGCCGCCGAAGCCGAACCGGCGATCAAGGCCCTTCTGGCGGCACTGAACGCGCGCAAAGGGCACCGCTGGCGCGAACCTGATATCGCCCGGATGGGGCTTGATCCCTCCACCGTGCGCCGCGCTTTCAACCGGCATTTTGGCATGACGTTTCTGGAAATGGCGCGGCTTGAGCGGCTGCGCGATGGCCATGTTGCGCTGGCGTCCGGCCACAAGGTGATCGAGGCGCAGCTGGACGCAGGCTTTGGATCGCCAAGCGCCTTCCGCACCGCATTCTCCCGGCTGATGGGCCTGGCGCCGGGCAGTTTTGCCGCCGACGGGCTGATCAAGGCCGACTATATCGACACGCCGCTCGGGGCGATGATCGCGCTGTGCGACAGGACCCATCTGCATCTTCTCGAATTTGCCGACCGCAAGGCGCTGCCGGCGGAATTGCGGCGCCTGCACCAGGCCTTCAAGGGCCGCATCGGAATTGGCCGGCAAGCGCCGATGGATGGTCTCGAGCGCGAACTCGAGGCCTATTTCTCGGGCCGCGCTGCGCAGTTCAAGGTGCCCATGGCATTTCACGGCAGCGATTTCACCAAATCGGTGTGGCATGCGCTGGTGCAGATTCCGGCCGGCGAGACCAGAAGCTATTCCGCAATCGCCAATGAGATCGGCCGCCCCGCGGCGGTTAGGGCAGTGGCGCGGGCCAATGGCGCCAACCAGATCGCGCTGCTGGTGCCCTGCCACCGGGTGCTCGGCGCCGACGGCTCGCTGACCGGCTATGGCGGCGGGCTGTGGCGCAAGCAGAAACTCATCGAAATCGAACGGCAATATGCCTGAAAACCGGGGGAGACCACGCATGACCCAATCCGACAAAGCCACCCAGTTTGCCGCCCTTCACGTGTCAGGCGATCCGCTGGTTCTTTTCAATATCTGGGACGCCGGCAGCGCCAAGGCGGTCAATGATGCCGGCGCATCGGCGATTGCCACGGGCAGCTGGTCGGTCGCCGCCGCACAGGGCTACAGCGACGGTGAAAAGATGCCGCTGCAACTGCTGCTCGATGTGGTGGAGCGGATCGTGCACAGCACGGATCTTCCGGTCTCCGTCGATTTCGAAGGCGGATATGCGCGTGCGCCGCGGCAACTGGCCGAAAATGTCCGCCAGCTTCTGATGACCGGTGCAATCGGCGTGAATTTCGAGGACCAGATCGTCGGCGAGGAGGGATTGTATGAACCGGCAGAACAGGCTGGCCGCATCGCAGCCGTCCGGGACGCCGCAGACCAGGCCGAGGTTCCGCTGTTCATCAATGCCCGCACCGACCTGTTCCTCAAGGAAAAGGACGCCTCGCGTCACGGCGATCTCATCGAACCGGCAATCGAACGGGCCGGCCGTTATGCTGCTACCGGCGCCAGCGGTTTCTTTGTGCCCGGCCTTGCGGATCCCGAGCTGATTGCCCGGATCTGCAAGAACGTGACGCTGCCGGTCAATATCCTGCGTCCGGGAAACACCCCGTCGCGCGGCGATCTCGGCAAGCTCGGCGTCGCGCGGATTTCGGCCGGACCAGCACCCTACCGGACCATGATCGCGGATCTGACTGCGCGGTTCAAAGCCCAGGATTGAGACAACATCGGGTTTCGCCCGGCTCAAACGAGTAATCGGCGCTACGCTTTTTCTCCCAGCGCCGGTCGGCGGTCTGCTGCCAATAGGTCAAGGCGTGGCCATCGGCCTTGAGGCTTTTCCACTGCGCCCGGGCGGTGTCGAGCTGCGCCTGGTCATGGCCGTCAAACATCATAACCAGCCTTTCGACCCCGTCGAGCGCCGGAACCCCGGCGCCATCGGCGACAAAGCGGACGGTCGCGGCATTGGCGGCCTCGGCAGCCAGGGTCAGAAGCACCGGCTGGCGTGCGGCATGCTCGCCCTCCTCCCCGCCATGCGGCAGGAAGCTGTCCTCGCGAAAGGTCCACAAATGGGCATCAAGGGCAGCGCGCCGCTCTTCACTGCCCAGATGCACCGACACGCGCCAACCGCGCTCCAGGCTCTTCTCGAGAAGCGGCGGCAGCGCATCCTCGAGCCGGGATTCAGTCAGATGATAAAACAGGACCTCGGCCACGCGTGCTGACCCTAGCTTTCGTAATTGGCGCGCACCAACTCGTCGAGAAGCCGCACGCCGAAGCCCGATGCCCAGGACTGGTTGATGTCGGTGGCGGGCGAACCCATGGCCGTGCCGGCGATATCAAGATGCGCCCAGGGCGTGTCCTTGACGAAGCGCGCCAGGAACTGCGCCGCAGTGATCGAGCCGGCATAGCGGCCGCCGGTGTTCTTCATGTCGGCAAATTTGGAATCGATCATCTTGTCGTAATCCTGCCCGAGCGGCAGACGCCAGACCCGCTCCTGGGTGGTTTCGCCGGCCTTGCTCAGCGCTTCCGACAGCTTGTCGTCGTTGGAGAACAGTCCGGCGTGATGTTGGCCCAGCGCCACCATGACAGCGCCGGTCAGCGTGGCCAAATTGATCATGATCGACGGCTTGAACCGCTCCTGGCAATAGGTCAGCGCATCGCACAGCACCAGCCGGCCTTCGGCATCGGTGTTGATGATCTCGATGGTCTGGCCGGACATGGAGCGGACGATATCGCCGGGACGCTGGGCGGCGCCATCGGGCATGTTCTCGACCAGGCCGATGATGCCGATGACATTGACCTTGGCCTTGCGGGCGGCGAGCGTGTGCATCAGACCGGTGACGGCGGCGGCTCCACCCATGTCGCCCTTCATGTCCTCCATGCCGGCCGCCGGCTTGATCGAAATGCCGCCGGTGTCGAACACCACGCCCTTGCCGACGAAGGCCACCGGCTTGTCCTTGGCCTTGCCGCCCATCCAGCTCATGATCGCCATGCGCGGCGGACGCACCGATCCCAGCGAAACCCCGAGCAGGGCCTCCATCTTGAGCTTCTTCATTTCCTTTTCGGTGAGGATCTCGACCTCGACCCCGAGCGCCTCGAGCTCCTTGGCGCGGGCTGCGAATTCGACCGGTCCCAGCACATTGGCCGGTTCGTTGACCAGGTTGCGGGCCAGGGTAACGCCGTCGGAGATCGCCTGGCGCGCGGCAAAGAGCTTCTTGCAGTCGCCGGCATCAGCATGCTGGAACACCACGCTGACATTCTGCGCGCCGGTTTCGTCATCGTCCTTCTTCCTGGTCTTGTAGATATCGAAATCATAGGACCGCATCAGCAGACCCAACGCCATGTCGGCGGCGGCATCCGTGGAAGGCGCACCCGCCTCGCCCAGCAGCACCGTCACCTTGGAGGCCTTGCCGATCAGCTTGCAGATCTTGCCGCCGACGCGCATCCAGTCATGGGCGGTGAGCTTGGCCGGGTCACCGGTGCCGACAAGCGCGATGCGGTCGGCTGCCGCATCGACCGGGGCGATGACATCGACAGTTGCAAAGGACTTGCCGGTGAAGCCCGCGACCTTGACCGCCTTGTCGAGTTGGCCGGAAGGATCGGCAGTCCGTGCCGCCTCGGATACGGGCGAGTCCAAAGAGCCCATGGCGACAACCAGTCCTCCCGAAATTTTTGCTGTTTTGGAAAAACTGATTTCAATGCTCATCGACATGACGGCTCCCGTGGAATTTGCGTGATTGGCGTTGGCGGCGATCTTCGCGGTTTCAGGCCATAAGGCAAGGGTTGCGACCAGATCAAGGCATTCTCATGATATTGCATTTGCCATGGCGGCCTGCAAGAAACTGTTAACCGTGTTTGTTTGCCACACATTATCCAATTTGGAGTTTGATAAGGCTGGTGCATGGTCTGGATGATCAATCCGCAATCCCAAGCGCCGCGCGAATCATGGCGCAAGCCCGCCGTTTGCCCCGGAAAGGCGCAATGAAGCAGATCGAACGATACATCCTGCGCCGAATGAGCTTGCTGACTTTCTGGTCTTTGACGGCGGTGACGCTGTTGGTGATGACCACGCAGGTGCTCATCCGCGTCGATGTGCTGACCACGACCGGCCAGGCGCTGAGCGCATTCCTGCTGCTGGCGGCCACGCTCATTCCCTCGGTGCTGTCGATCGTGGCTCCGTTCGCCTTGCTGATCGGCGTCGGACAGGTGTTGTCGGTGATGAACTCCGACAGCGAACTCGTGGTGATCGAGGCAGCGGGCGTTCCGCCCGCCACCGTGCTCAAGCCGGTGCTGGTTCTGTCCACCGTGGTGTCACTGATGGTGCTGCTGGTGAGCAATTTCGTCGAGCCCTGGTCCAACAGCAAGCTCTATGATGTGCTGGCGCAGGCCCAGTCGGACCTGTTCTCCGTTGCCGTGCGCTCGGGCACCTTCATGCGGCTCGAGGACGGGCTTTACGTCCAGGTCAACGAGAAGCTGCCCGGCGGCGAACTGGGGGGCATTTTCCTCGCCGACTCCCGCACCGAAGGCAACGAGACCATCTATTACGCGCGCAGCGGCGTCGTCAGGGCTGTCGGCGAAACCAATATTCTCTATCTGGTCGATGGCGAATTGCAGCAGCACAACCTGACCAATGACCAGATCTCCATCGTCACCTTCACCTCCTATGCGCTCGACATGGCAGCCTTCGTTCCTGCGGGTCAGGCTTCCGCACGCAGGCCCAAGGAGCAAACCACCCCCTACCTGCTCGACCCCGCGGCAGACGATTATTATCTCGTCAATGCGAACTTCACCATCAAGCAGGAGCTGGTGCAGCGCTTCTCGACCTGGATGTACCCGCTGGCCTTCGGCCTGGTCGCCTTCACATTCCTGGGCAAGGCCCGGTCGAACCGGCATGAGCAGTTTCAGAACGGCGCCATCGTCGCAGGCATCACGCTGGGCGCGCGCGGATTTGGCTTTTACAGCGGCGAAGCGGCCGGCGGCAGCGTCTTCATGGAAACCCTGTCCTATGCAGTCCCGGCGGCGATCATCGGCATTTTCGGCTTCCTGGCCCTGACCGGCCGGACATTGACCATCCCGAGGGCCTGGGCGCGGCTGAATGACCGCCTGATCGAATATGCCCGGAACCGGATCGAGCGCTGGAAGGACCCGGCAACGTCGGCTGGCGGGAGCGGGTCGGCATGAGTTTCCTGACCTCGACATTGTCGCGCTATTTCTTCCGGCGCTACATCGCCACCTTCATGAGCTACTGCCTGGCGATTCTGTTCGTGATCCTGCTGGTGGACTTCAACGAATCAGGCCGGCGGCTGTCGGGCGCGGCCGATTACACCGTGCTCCTCGGCCTGACCATTTCAGCGCTCAGGGTGCCGACCGTGCTGCAGGCGGTGATCCCCTTTGTCGTGCTGATCGCCTCGATCGCCACGCTGCTGCAGCTCAACCGCAAATATGAGCTGGTGGTGACCCGGGCCGCGGGTGTTTCAGCCTGGCAGTTTCTTGCCCCGCTGATTGCGGCCAACCTGCTCATCGGTGCGCTGTCGATCACCGCCTTGAACACATTGGCGGCCAAGGCGCTGCAGGTGGCCGAAACGATCGTTGTCGAGCGCAATCTCGGCTCGAGCAGTCCGACGGCCAATTCGCCGTGGCTGCGGCAGCGAACCGAACAGGGCGACACCGTGCTGGGCGCGCGCGCCACCTCCGACGGCGGCACCAAGCTGTCTGACGCGAGCTTCTTCCTGTTCGACGAGGATCAGCGAATCAGGGAACGTCTGGAGGCCAAGCAGGCGGAGCTGGGAGATGGTGTCTGGGTGTTGACGGATGTGAAGAGAATCCGCGGATCGCAGCCTGCGGAACTGCTTGAAACCGCGACTGTGCCGACCAGCCTCAAGGCCGAATTTGTTGGCGAATCCCTGACTTCGCCGGACACCGTGCCGTTTTTCGAGTTGCGTGGGAAAATTGCCACGGCCCAGTCTTTCGGGCTTCCCGCCACCAGCTACGAGATGCAATTCCACCGTTTGCTGGCTCTCCCCGCGCTTCTGGCGGCGATGACGCTGATTGCGGCGATGGTGTCGCTCAAATTTGTGCGGTTCGGTCAGTCTTTAACGGTCATTCTGGGTGGAATACTGGCAGGCTTCGTGCTTTATGTCGTTTCCGAGCTGATCCAGGCATTTGCAAATGCCGGGACCATTTTGCCTGTAGTGGCGGCGTGGCTTCCGGTTCTGGTGGCATCGGCATTGGGGACAACAGTGCTTCTCCACAAGGAGGACGGATAGTGGCGAGCATGCGCCGGTCTAGAGTTAATGCGTTCGCGAGCGTCTTGTGCGCTGGCGCGGCTGTTTGCGCAATTTTTGCATTCGCTACCCCCGAGGCCACGGCACAGATCGCGACCCCGGATGCCGTCAGCGTGGCTGATGATGCAAAAATGCTGCTGGCAGCCGACGAGCTGACCTATAATCAGGACACCGGCGTGGTGGTTGCGACCGGTGCCGTGCAGATCGACTATGGCAACTACAAGCTGGTGGCTGACCGGGTCGAATACGACCAGGCATCCGGCCGCATGCGGGCGCTGGGATCGGTCGAAATGGTCGAGCCGACCGGCAACCGGATCTATGCCGACGACCTCGACGTCACCGACGATTTCGCCGACGGTTTCCTCAACGCGCTGCGAATCGAAACCACCGACAACACCCGGATCGCCGCCGAAAGCGCCGAGCGCAGCAGCAGCACGCAGACGACGTTCAACAATGGCGTCTATACCGCTTGCGAGGCGTGCGAGAAGAACCCGGAACGGGCTCCGTTCTGGCAGGTCAAGGCCAAGCGCATCATCCAGAACGGCGAGACCAAGACCATCCAGTTGCGGCACGCGACGTTTGAGCTGTTCGGCATGCCGATTGCCTACCTCCCCTATCTCGAGGTTCCCGACAGTTCGGCCAAGCGCAAGACCGGCTTTCTCGCCCCGAGCTACATCAGTGCCGACAATCTCGGAAACGGCGTGACCGTGCCGTTCTATGTCGCGATTTCGCCCTATATGGAAGCGACGATCAGCACCACCTACTACAGCAAACAGGGCTTTCTCGGACAGGCCGAATTCCGGCGCAATTTTGCCGATGGCGAAATCAAGCTGCAAGTTGCCGGCATTTCGCAAAGCGAACCTGGTGTGTTCAGCGCCACGACCACGGATGCGCTTGTGCAGGAACGCGGCATGTTCGCGTCAACAGGTGAGTTCCGGATCAATCCGCGCTGGGTCTTCGGCTGGAACGGCATGATCCAGTCCGACAATGATTTTTCCGAGACCTATGGCATTGCCGGATACAGCGCCAACACGGTCAAGTCGGAAGTCTACCTCACCGGCCTGTCGAACCGCAGCCATTTTGACCTTCGCACCTACCGGTTCGACATTCAGGATGGGACTCCGACCGACCTGAACGAGGACCAGCAGGCTGTGGTCCATCCGTCGCTCGACTACAAGCGCACATTTTCCGATCCCGTCGCCGGCGGCGAACTGGCCCTGAACATCAATGGCTATTCGGTATCGCGCAAGACCGACGAAATCACGACGAGGACGGGTTTTGCTTCGGTCGATCCGGTGTATGCCGACCGCTACAAGGGCTTTGCCGGCGACAATGCGCGGCTCAGCGCCGAACTGGAATGGAGAAGGACCGAAACCGTTGGCAACGGATTGCGGCTTACGCCGATCCTGGCTGCACGCGGCGACTTGAACTCGGTCAATGTCGACACGGCGCCGGCCGATTATGACGGTGTGTTTGCCGGCAACGGCTCGCATGCACGGGGCATGGTGACGGCGGGGCTCGAAGCCAGCTACCCGGTTCTGGTCACCACAGCGAGTTCAAACCATGTGTTCGAACCGATCGGCCAGGTTTTCGTCCGGCCCGACGAGCAGCTTGCGGGCGGCATTCCCAATGAGGATTCGCAGAGCTTCGTCTTTGACACCACCTCGCTGTTCGAGCGTGACAAGTTTTCCGGCTTCGACCGCACCGAAGGCGGCATTCGCGCCAATGTCGGACTGCGCTACACCGGCACTTTCGACAATGGCTTTACCACCCAGGCAGCCTTTGGTCAGTCCTATCACCTGGCCGGGCTCAACTCCTTTGCCGCACCGGATCTTTCACAGGCGACGCGGAATTCCGGGCTCGAAGAGGATGTGTCGGATTATGTCGGCATGAGCGGTATTGCCTATGAGGGCATGTCGCTTGCCGTCTCCGCCCGCTTCGACAAGGACGATTTCCGCCCCGAACGTACCGACGTGCGGGCCGGATTCAGCAAGGGTTCGTTCTCCACCTCGTTGACATACAGCGAGATCAAGGCGCCCCGGCCGAACACATTTGCGGAAGACGACCGCCGTGAAGTGACTGGCTCCGCAGAGATCAAGATCAATGATTTCTGGAGCGCCGCAGCTTCGGCAAGCTATGATCTGGTCGATGAAAAATTCAACAAGCGCACCTTCGGACTTCTGTATGAAGACGAATGTTTTGCGTTTTCAATGGCCTACGTGCATACCCGCGATGACTACGACGTGAACGCCCGAGACTGGTCAGTGGGAGCGCGGCTGAGTTTCCGGACCCTTGGCGCACTTGGCGCCAACTCCGGTAACGAGGTCAGCCTGCTGAAACCGCGTTTCTGACGCAGGCAGGCCGGCTGGCGGTTACCATCGGGCCAACGCCTCGTTTTTGCCGCATCCGGCAGGCATTTACGAGCGACTTTCGATTTGCCACACTGGCATGGTCTGTTTTGACCGGAATAGAGGACCAGAACGTATGCATTTTCCTGCGCACTTCCGCTTTGCCGGTTTGCTGCTCGCCGCAGTTGTCGCGTTTTCGTTCGCACCTGTGTCGGCGCCATCCGTGTTTGCCGCCAGTCAGATCAAGATCGTGGTCAACAACCAGGCGATCACCAGCGTCGATATCGCGCGCCGGGTAGCCTTCCTCAAACTGCAACGCACCAGCGGCAATCTCGGCGCCAAGGCGCGGGAACAGCTCACCGAAGAGGCGCTTAAGCTGCAGGAAGCAGCCCGGGTCCGGGCGCTGGTCAGCGACGCACAGGTCGATGCATCCTTCGCGCGCTTTGCCGCGTCCAACAAGCTCACGCCAAAGCAGCTGACCCAGATCCTCAATCAGGCCGGCGTGACCCCGAAACACTTCAAGAGCTTCATCCAGATCCAGATGAGCTGGCCGCGGGTGCTGCAGGCCGTTGGCGTCAGCAGCAGCGGCGGAAGCCTGTCGACACAGGACCTGGTGTCCAAGATGCTCGAACGCGGCGACAACCAGCCCTCGACCACCGAATATATCCTGCAGCAGGTGATTTTCGTGGTGCCCGCCAGCAAGCGCAATCAGTCCACACTGAATGCCCGCAAGCGCGAAGCCGACCAGTTGCGCGGCCGCTACCAGGGCTGCGACAGCGCCGCTTCGGTGATCACCGGGCTGCGCGATGTCACCCTGCGCCAGCTTGGCCGCATCATGCAGCCGGAATTGCCGCCGGAATGGAAGCCGCTGATCGAGAAGACCAAGGCCGGCTCCGCAACCCCGGCGCGCGTGACCGAACGCGGCATCGAATTCATCGTCATCTGCTCGGCCAAGACCGTCTCCGACGACAAGGCCGCTGAACTGGTTTTCCGCGCCGAGAACAATGACGAGGCTGATTCTGCTGACGCGAAGAAATATCTCGAGGAACTTCGCAAACGCGCAGTCATCGCCAACAAGTAGGATTATCACCCCACATGACCGGGAACCGACCCGCCCTGGCACTGAGCATGGGCGACCCTGCAGGAATCGGACCGGATCTGGCGCTGACGGCCTGGCTGAACCGGGCTGAACTCGGGGTGCCCGCCTTCTTTCTGATCGGCGACATGGCAATGCTGGCAGAACGGGCGAACCTGCTCGGGCTGAACGTCCCGCTTCGCGAGACCACCCCGGAGCAGGCTGCGGCCGATTTTGCCACTGCCCTGCCCGTGCTGCCGGTGCCTCTCGCTGTTGCAGCGCGTCCAGGAACGCCCGACCCGGCCAATGCGGGGGCCGTGATCGAAGCCATCCGACTGGCGGTCGAACTCACCCTGAATGGCCGCGCCCGCGCAGTGGTGACCTGCCCGATCGCCAAGTCGGTGCTCTACGCCTCCGGTTTCGCATTTCCCGGACACACCGAATATCTGGCGCATCTGGCCGATCTCGCCGCGGGATCGCCGGAAGGCCGCGGTCTGCGTCCGGTCATGCTGCTGGCCGGGCCGCAGCTTCGAGTGGCTCCGGTGACCATCCACATTCCGTTACGCCAGGTGCCGGAGGCGCTGACCACCGAGGCCATTGTCGAGACCGCCACCATCATCGCCCGCGACCTGGCCTGCCGATTTGGCGTGCCCGCACCGCGCATTGCCGTCTCGGGCCTCAACCCGCATGCGGGCGAGGACGGTGCGCTCGGTGCCGAGGACGCCGCCATCATTGCGCCGGCGATAGCCCGGCTCCGAGCCCAGGGCATTGATGCATTCGGACCCCTGCCTGCCGACACCATGTTTCATGCCGAAGCCAGGGCGGGCTATGACGCGGCCATCTGCATGTATCATGACCAGGCGCTGATCCCGGCCAAGACGCTGGGGTTCCACGATTCGGTCAACGCCACTCTCGGCCTGCCCTTCATCCGCACATCACCCGACCACGGAACGGCGTTCCCGCTGGCCGGCAAGGGTGTTGCGCGCGCAGACAGCCTGGTTGCAGCCCTCAGGCTGGCCGGCAGCATGGCCGATGCCGAGACTGCCTCTTCTACAGAAAGCACATCCTGATGGCCTTTACACCCGACGGCCTGCCGCCCCTGCGCGATGTGGTGGCGGCCCACGGGCTGGCGCCGAAAAAGGCGCTGGGCCAGAATTTCCTGTTCGATCTCAATCTGACGGCGAAGATCGCCCGCTCGGCCGGGCCGCTCGAAGGCTTTACCGTGTTCGAAATCGGCCCCGGCCCCGGCGGCCTGACCCGCGCGCTGCTGGCCCAGGGCGCCTCCCGGGTGGTGGCAATCGAGACCGACCCGCGCTGCCTGCCGGCACTTTCGGAAATCGCCGATCACTATCCCGGACGTCTCGAGGTGGTCGAAGGGGACGCGCTGAAGATCGATCTTGCAGCCATCGCCGATGGCGCGCCGGCCGGGATCGTCGCCAACCTGCCCTACAATGTCGGTACCCAATTGCTGATCAACTGGCTGACCGCTGATCCCGACGCGCCGTTCTGGAGCTCGATGACGCTGATGTTCCAGAAGGAAGTCGGGCAGCGGATCGTGGCTGCGCCGGGCTCGAACCATTATGGCCGGCTCGGCATACTGGCAGGCTGGCTCGCCCACAGCGAGATCCTGTTCGACGTGCCGCCCGAGGCGTTCACGCCGCCGCCCAAGGTGACCTCGAGCGTGGTGCAGCTTGAGCCGCTGGCAAAGCATCTGCCGTGCCAGCTAGACAAGCTCGAACGCGTCACCCAGGCCGCCTTCGGCCAGCGCCGCAAGATGCTCAGGCAGAGCCTCAAACCGCTGGGCGGAGAGGCCTTGCTCGACAAGGTCGGGATCGATGCCTCCCGGCGCGCCGAAACCCTCAGTGTCGAGGAATTCTGTGCGCTTGCCCGCGCACTTTAATCAACTTGGCGCGCTCTGATCAGCTCTCGAGCAGATCCGTGACGAAATCGAAAAGGCCGGGACGGCGATCGCGGCGCAGGCGCTCTGCCTGGACAATGGCGCGCACGGCGGAATAGGCGCGGTCGAGATCGTCATTGACGACGACATAGTCATATTCGCGCCAGTGCTCGATTTCAGAGCGCGCATTGGCCAGGCGCTGTTCGATCACCTCGTCGGTGTCTTCGGCGCGGCGGTGCAGCCGGGCCCTGAGCTCTTCCATCGAGGGCGGCAGGATGAAGATCGAGACCACATCGGCGCTCATCTTCTCCTGCAATTGCTGGGCGCCCTGCCAGTCGATGTCGAACAGCATGTCGCGGCCTTCGGCCATCGCGATTTCAGCCGCTTCCCGCGGGGTTCCGTAGCAATTGCCGTGCACCTCGGCCCATTCCAGCAGGGCTTCGGAATCGCGCATGCGCTCAAAGTCCTTGCGGGACTTGAAATGGTAATGCACGCCCTCGATCTCGCTGCCGCGGCGCGGACGCGTGGTCACGCTGACCGACAGGCTGAGCCCGGTGTCGTGTTCGAGCAAATTGCGTGCAATGGTCGACTTTCCCGCGCCCGATGGCGATGAAATGACCAGCATGAGGCCGCGCCGTTTGATTCGGGCCGACGGAAGATCTGCGGGCGGCTGGCTCATCTTTACTCCAGATTCTGTACCTGTTCGCGAAACTGGTCTATCAGCACTTTCAAATCAAGCCCGATGGCGGTGACTGCCGCCGCATTCGATTTCGAACAGATCGTGTTGGTTTCGCGGTTGAATTCCTGGGCGAGGAAATCGAGTCTCCGCCCGGCAGCACTGTCTCCCGAAAGCAGCGCGCGCGCCGCTTCGACATGGGCCTTGAGCCTGTCGATCTCTTCGCGCAGATCGGCCTTTGTGGCAAGCAATGCCGCCTCCATGTGCAGCCGGTCGCGGTCAAGACCGGCGCCGGTGTCCATCAGGCTTGCCACCTGCTCAGCCAGCCGGGCGCGGATGTTCTCGGGCGAGCGCGACGGATCGGATTCGACCGCAAGCGTCAGCACCTCGATGCGGTCGACCTGGTCGCCAAGCACCCGGGCAAGCGCGGCACCTTCCGACAGCCGCATCGATCTCAGCGCCTCAAGCGCCACCATGAAACCGGCAAGAACAGCCCGATCGCGCGCAGCACGCATTTCGTCGGAGAGTTCCGGATCGCGAAACTCGAGCACGCCCTTGATGTTGAGAATGCCGTCGAGCGCCGGCTTGCGCGCGTCGATGCGCAAGGCCAGCTTGTCGACCAGGCCGATGACCGCTTCTAGCGCTGCCTCGTTGACCACGGCCTCGACTGCGGCGCCTTTGGCGTTGACGGAAAGGCTGACCTGCAGGTTGCCACGGGTAAGAGCTGCGGCAGCGGCCTTGCGCACCGGCTGCTCAAGCGCTTCGAACCCCTGGGGCAGCCGCAGCCGCACGTCCAGGCCCTTGCCGTTGACCGAGCGGAGTTCCCAGACGAAGCGGCACCCTTCGGCTTCGCCTTCGTGACGCGCGAAGCCTGTCATTGACTGGATCGCCATGTCCCCCACCCCTTCCGAATTCAGTTTTTCACCGACCAGCGTCCGGCCAGTCCGGATCAGTTGGCGTCCGGCTTCGGTTCCGTTTCACCGGCCTGGTCTGCTGCGGCCTCTGCAGCGGCAGCCTTTTCGGCGGCCAGCGCCTTTTCCTGTTCCGACATCAGCCTGCGCCAGCGCGCCACATTGGAATTGTGGTCGGCGAGTGTTTCGGCAAAGGCGTGCCCGCCGGTGCCGTCGGCGACAAAGTAGAGATCCTTGGTGCGCGACGGGTTGGCGACGGCTTCCATCGCTTCGCGGCCCGGATTGGCGATCGGCGTCGGCGGAAGCCCGTCAATGACATAGGTGTTGTAGGCGGTCGGCTTCTCGATATCGGACTTGTAGATCGGCCGGTCGGACGGCTTGCCGGCGCCGCCGAACAGACCATAGATGATGGTGGGATCCGACTGCAGACGGATGCCCTTGTTGAGGCGGTTGATGAACACGCCGGCGACCCGCGGACGCTCGTCTGCCTTGGCGGTTTCCTTCTCGACGATGGAGGCGAGGATCACCAGCTCTTCGGGGCTTTCCAGCGGCAGGTCGGGTGCGCGCATCGCCCAGACCTGTTCGAGCGCTCTGGACTGCGCCCGGGTCATCTGCTCGATGATTTCGGCGCGAGTGGTGCCACGGGAAAACTTGTAGGTTTCGGGCAGCAACGCGCCCTCTTCCGGCATTTCCTCGGGCAGATCGCCTTCCAGCATTTCCGCATTGCGCAGCCGCTCGAACACCTGCTCGACGGTCTGGCCTTCGGGCACGGTGAAGGAATGCAGGATCGACTTGCCCGACTGCATCAGCTCGACAATGCCGCGCATCGAGGAGTGCGCCTTGATCTCGTATTCGCCGGCCTTGAGCGTATCGTCGCCGAGAATGCCCTTGGCGCCGAGCGAGAAAATCCGGTGATTGGCGATGATGCCCTGGCGTTCCAGACCTGCGGCGATCTCGTTGAGACCGGCGCCTTCGCGCACCATGTAGTCGGTGGTCCGGTCAAGCGGTCCGGGACCTTCGAATTCGGTCTTGCCATACCAGAACAGACCGATCGCGATGAGCGCGATGAAAATCACCAGCGACAGGATGAAATTGAGGAAGACCACGACCTGGTTGCGGGCGCGGCGCGAACGCCGGGGCGGCGGCGGCGCGCTTTCCGGCTTCAGTGCCTGGGACGGCGAGACGGGAATGATCGGGCCGGACGCATTCTTGTTGCTGCCGGCACGGCCAAAAATGCCCTTGTTCTGGTCGTTGCGGTCGGTCACGTGTCAATCTCCGCAGGAGTTGGAAAAAGGCCAAATCCGGTTGCTGTGTTCTTGCCGCTCAATGTGGCGAAATACGGGTAAAGCGGCCGTCGCCCGGGGGCAACCTCAGCCTCAGCCCTGATAGCGCCTCAAAACCAGCGAAGCGTTGGTGCCGCCGAAGCCGAAGGAATTGGACAAGGCCACATCGATGCGGCGTTTGCGCGCGACATTGGGAACCAGGTCGATCTTGGTCTCGACCTCCGGATTGTCCAGGTTGAGTGTCGGCGGAGCGATATTGTCGCGGATGGCCAGCGCGGAGAACACCGCTTCCATGGCACCGGCGGCGCCGAGCAGATGCCCGATGGCCGATTTGGTGGACGACATCGATATGTTGGGCGCGGCGTCGCCCACCAGCCGTTCAACGGCGGCCAGTTCGATAGTGTCGGCCATGGTCGAGGTGCCGTGGGCATTGATGTAGTCGATGTCGGCGGGTGTCAGACCGGCGCGTTTGAGCGCCATCTGCATGCAGCGATAGGCGCCATCGCCGTCTTCGGCCGGCGCGGTGATGTGGTAGGCATCGCCGGACAATCCGTAGCCGACCACTTCCGCGATGATGTTGGCGCCGCGCGCCAGGGCATGTTCGAGCTCTTCGAGAACCACGGTCGCAGCCCCCTCGCCCATGACGAAGCCGTCGCGGTCGCGGTCATAGGGCCGCGAGGCCTTTTCAGGCGTGTCGTTATAGGAGGTCGACAGCGCCTTGCAGGCGGCAAAGCCTGCCAGCCCGATGCGGCAGATCGCGCCCTCGGCACCGCCGGCCACCATGACATCGGCATCGCCGAAGGCAATCAGCCGTGCCGCATCGCCAATGGCGTGCGCACCGGTCGAGCAGGCCGTCACCACCGCGTGGTTGGGACCGCGCAGTCCGTGGCGGATGGAAACCTGGCCGGACACCAGATTGATCAGGCGGCCGGGAATGAAGAAGGGCGAGATCCGCCGGGGTCCCTTGTCGCGCAGGGTATAGCCTGCCTCGACAATGCCCTCGAGGCCGCCAATGCCCGAGCCGATCATCACGCCGGTGGCGATCTGGTCTTCACGGCTCTGGGGATGCCAGTCTGCATCGTTGAGCGCCATTTCGGCAGCAGCAACGCCAAACAGGATGAATTTGTCGATCTTGCGCTGTTCCTTGGGCTCCATCCAGTCATCCGGATTGAAGCTGCCCTCGAGCGACGGATCGATGGGGACGGAACAGGCGATCTGAGCAGGGATGTCGCTGACGTCGAAAGCGGTCACCCGCGACGCGCCGTTCTGGCTGTCGATCAGACGAGACCACGTAATCTCCGTGCCGCAGCCAAGCGGAGAAACCACACCAGTGCCGGTGATGACGACTCTTCGCATCGTCTCAAATCCCAGTCATGCCAGAAAAGGAAAATAAACCGGCGCAGGTGTTGCGCCGGTCTTGAAGGCGGGCAGATCAGGCGCCCGCCTGATCATGTCCATTCAGGCCTGGGCCTTGGTGATGAACTTGACTGCGTCACCGACGGTCAGGATTGTGTCGGCGGCGTCATCGGGGATTTCCACACCGAATTCTTCTTCGAATGCCATCACCAATTCGACCGTATCGAGCGAATCCGCACCGAGATCATCAATGAAGCTTGCGCCTTCGTTCACCTTTTCAGCGTCAACGCCCAGATGTTCGATGACAATTTTCTTTACGCGGTCTGCGATGTCGCTCATGTCGGATTTCCTCGACCTGTTTCACATTGTTCTTGCGCCTCGTTACCTGCGCAAGCATGGGTAATCAAGCTTGTTGCACATCTTTATGCACCAGACTTGGTTCCGTCAAAGCCGGAGCTGTGGATTACGGCATATTTCGAACTCGAAATCAGCTCTCATCACCACTCACGGCGAGGGCGAAGTACCATGGTTTGGCATGCGGGCAAAGCCGGAAAATACGCCGAGAGCGTGATTTCCGCCGCATGGTGACGCATCCGGCCAGTCTGTTTCACCTGCGGGTGATCAGACCATCAACATGCCGCCATTGACATGAATGGTCTGCCCGGTGACGTAGGAAGCCTCGTTGGATGCCAGCCAGGTCACGGCCGAGGCAACTTCCTCGCCCGAGCCCATCCGCCGCATCGGAATGCCGCCCATGATCGCCTCGCGCTGCTTGTCATTGAGCTTTTCGGTCATGGCGCTTTCGATGAAGCCGGGGGCCACGCAATTGACAGTGATGTTGCGCGGCGCGATTTCCTGGGCAAGGCTCTTGGAAAAGCCGATCATGCCGGCCTTGGCGGCGCAATAATTGGCCTGGCCCGGATTGCCGGCGACGCCGACAACGGAGGTGATGTTGATGATGCGGCCATGGCGGCGCTTCATCATCGGATGGGTCAGTTCGCGGGTCAGGCGGAACACGGCGGTGAGGTCAACTTCGAGAACCTGGTCCCAGTTCTCGTCGCTCATGCGCACGAACAGTCCGTCCTTGGTGATGCCGGCATTGTTGACCAGGATGTCGACGCCTTCGAGCTTCTCTTCGGCGGTCTTGCCAAGTTCGGAGACGGCGTCCCGGTCCGACAGGTCGGCGGGAAACAGCATCACACGTTCGCCAAGGTCTGCGGCCAGCGCCTCGAGCTTCTCGACGCGGGTGCCGTGAATGCCGACAGTGGCGCCGCGGTGATGAAGCTGGCGGGCAATGGCTTCACCGATTCCACCGGAGGCACCGGTCACCAGGGCCTTGCGGCCGGTCAGATCGAACATGGGTCGTCCTTTCGGGATTTTGTCAGTTCAAGCCTGCAATCAGGCTGTCATCAGGTCTGTTGCTCAGCTGTTTTGCGCGTCGATTGCGGCCAGAAACGGGTCAATATCATCCGGTCCCCCGACATTGAGCCCGGTGATCGAGCGATCGATGCGGCGGGCCAGGCCGGTCAGCACCTTGCCGGCGCCGATTTCGGCCAGCGTGTCGACGCCGTTGGCGGCAAACCAAGCCACCGTCTCGCGCCAGCGGACCTGGCCGGTCACCTGCTCGACCAGCAATTGCGCGATTTCGTCCGGATCGGAGACCGGTGCTGCACGCACATTGGAGATCACCGGGACGACCGGCGCCGATTTGGCAATGCCGGCGAGGGCTTCGCGCATGGCGTCGGCGGCCGGCTGCATCAGGCTTGAATGGAACGGCGCCGATACCGACAGCATCAGCGCCCGCTTGGCGCCCCGGGCCGTGGCATTGGCGGCAGCGGCCTCGACCGCGGGCTTGAGACCCGAGATCACCAATTGCCCGCCGCCATTGTCATTGGCGATCTGCACCGCGCCGAGCGCGCGGGCTTCAGCGCAGGCCGCTTCCACGTCCTCGTTCTCGAGCCCGATGATGGCCGCCATGGCGCCCTCGCCTGCCGGCACCGCGGCCTGCATGGCGTTGCCGCGAATGCGCAACAGCCGGGCCGTGTCGGAAATCGAGAACATGCCGGCCGCACACAGCGCCGAATATTCGCCGAGCGAATGGCCGGCGACATGGCTGGCGGTGCTTGCCAGATCGAGGCCGCGTGATTCGAGCACGCGGATCAGCGCCATCGACACCGCCATCAGCGCCGGCTGGGCGTTGGCGGTCAGCGTCAGCGCATCCTCGGGACCGTCGAAGATCACCGCCGACAGCTTTTCGCCAAGCGCCGCATCGACCTCGTCAAACACCGCCCGCGCCTCCGGATAGGCCGAGGCGAGATCCTTGCCCATGCCGACGCTCTGGCTGCCCTGGCCCGGAAAAGTGAATGCAATGGCCATGTGCTGGCTCCAATCCTGTATGTCGCGTTGCCGCTTCAATTCACATTCGCGGCGCCGGAGTCAAGTTCAGTGCCGTTCGCGGCATCAGACGCGTCAAGCGCAAACGCGTTCAGATGCGGCCGAAATCCTGCTCACCGAACTGCCGGCCAAAGGACACATCGATCCGTCCCGGCGTCAGGCTGCGGTTCTGATCAGCTCCATGACGCCATTGATCACCGCGTCGACGGCAACGGCTGCCAGCACCATGCCCATCACCCGGCTGACGATCGCCGCACCGCCATTGCCGATGATGCGCAGGATCGGCGTGGCCATCAGCATGCAGGCCAGGGCAACGCCGACGACACAGACCATGACGGTGCCGGTGACGATCTGCTCCTGGACGCTGAACCGGTTGTTGTCGGTCAGCAGCACGATGGCGAGCATGGCGCCCGGCGACGCCAGCGACGGCACCGCCAGCGGGAACACCGCCACGGTATGGGCATCTGCCAGTTTCTTCGCCTCGGCGGTTTCGGCTTCGGGCTTCGACGTGTCGAAGATCATGCTGAGCGCGAACAGGAACAGAATCAGCCCGCCGGCGATCTGGAACGCCGGGAGACTGATATCGAGGGCCTCGAGCAGGAACTGCCCGGCCACCAGGAAAAACAGCAACACACTGGCTGCGATCACCGCAGCGCGGATCGCGGTCTTGACGCGCTCGGCGGCGGTCATGCTGGCGGTGATGGCCACAAAGACGGGGATTGTGCCGATCGGATCGATCACCACCCACAGCGTCACGAATTGCTCGAATATGCCTGTCATCGAACTGCTTTCCTTTTTCTCCACGCTGGCGCGCCCGGATGCCGCATAGAGCAAGAACAAGCGCGCCACACAGTGGCCGACAGGTCATCTTTCCGCCCATCATCGGAACGCCGGTCATAAAGCAAAAATATTTCCCAGCCATGAACACGCGCCCCCTTGAATTTGCCATGGATCGCCGTCACATCATCATCGTTGCGCTCAAACCCGGCAGCGCTTTTTTCGGATCCACACAGATGTCGCACTCCGCGTCACCCTCCCCGGCCAATTTCTCCGGCGGTTCGCCCGCTGCCCTGCCCAAATCCAGATTCGTGGCGTTTCTCACCGCAGTCGGCGCGATCGTGCTGATCAGCTCCGAAATCTGGCTCGCCGCCATCGCTACCATCTGGGCTGCCGACGGCCTGCTCGATCTGGCTGCCATGGGCGACATGGTCCTGATCGCGCTGATCGGCCCGCTGGCCATCTGGGCGACCTATATGACGGCAAAACTGGCGATCTCGGCGGAAATGAACCCCGAAAACGCCGACTGAGCCCATGCCGCAGGTGCCGGCTTCGGCACCCGCCCCTTGATATCCCCAAGCCTTGCCTCGGCCTCCCGCGACATTGCTATCGCCGGCGGCCGCCCGCACCCGTGACCCGAGGTCAGACATCATGCTTATGAATGTGGTTATGCTGATCGCAGGGCTTGCGCTGCTGACCTTTGGTGCGGATTTTCTGGTTCGCGGCGCCATTTCCCTGGCCAACCGGCTCGGCATGCCGCCGCTTTTGATCGGCTTGACCGTGGTCGGCTTCGGCACCTCGATGCCGGAACTGCTGGTGTCGCTGCAGGCCGCACTGGACGGCTCGCCGGCCATCGCTGTGGGCAATGTGGTCGGCTCCAACATCGCCAATATCCTGCTTATCCTGGGCACCGCCGCGGCGATCTCGCCGATAGCCACACGGATTCCCAACCTCAAGCGCGATCTGGTGATGATGCTGGCTGCGGCGCTCGTCATGCTGGGACTGGGCTATTGGGGCGTGATCAATCTCTGGCTCGGCCTGGCCATGTTTGCCACGCTTGCTGCCTATCTCGCCTGGGTCACCCGCAGCGACCGCCGCTGCCTGACGGCAGAGGAAGCCGAGCTGGTGGTCAAGATCGAAGGCTGGAAAGAAGCCCTCTTTATAATCGGCGGCCTCGGCGCGCTGTTTGTCGGCGCCAGCCTGCTGATTGGCGCGGCAACCTCGATCGCCCGGGAATTCGGCATCTCGGAAGCGGTCATCGGTCTGACCATCGTCGCGGTCGGCACCAGCCTGCCGGAACTGGCAACTTCGGTGGTCGCCGCCTTTCGCCGCCATGCCGAGGTGGCGCTGGGCAATGTCGTCGGCTCCAACATCTTCAACATTCTCGGCATTCTGGGCATCACAGCCATGGTCACACCGGTAAGCATCGATGCCTCGATGGCGCGATTCGACATTCCGTTCATGATCGTCGTCTCGCTGGCGCTGACCGGGCTGATCCTGATTGCCGGACGGATCAACCGCCTGGCCGGGGTGGTGATGCTGGGCATCTATACGGGCTATGTGGTCTGGCTGTTCTGATTTGAGCATGACGCGGGCAAGGCTTGCGCCCTCGCCCGCGCTGGCTATTGTGCGGCCATATTTTGGCATGCGCCGCTCTGCCAGGGCCGGCAATCAAGAGGAACATCCCCGATGAAAATGAACCCGCTCGGACGAACCGGCATGATGGTCAGCGAGATCTGCCTCGGCACCATGACCTGGGGCGAGCAGAACAGCGAAGCCGAGGCGCATGCGCAGATGGATTATGCGCTGACCCAGGGCGTCAATTTCTTCGATGCGGCGGAAATGTATCCGACCCAGCCGACCCGGGCCGAAACACAAGGGCTCACCGAGGAATATATCGGCAGCTGGTTCCGCGCTTCGGGCAAGCGCAACGATGTGGTTCTGGCCACCAAGATGGGTGGCAACGGGGTCAAATGGATCCGCGACAGCCAGGGTTTCACCCGCGCTTCGGTGATGGAGGCGGTTGACGGCAGCCTGAAGCGGCTCGGCGTCGACCATATCGATCTCTACCAGCTGCACTGGCCCAATCGCGGCTCCTACCATTTCCGCAAGCACTGGGCCTTTGACGCCAGCAGCCAGGACAAGACCACGGCAACCGATGACATTCGGGAAACGCTGCAAGGCTTGGGCGATGCGGTCAAGGCCGGCAAGATCCGCGCCATCGGCCTGTCCAACGAGAGCGCCTGGGGCACCATGCAATTTGTCCGCATGGCCGAGGAGCACGGATTGCCGCGCGCAGCCTCGATCCAGAACGAATACAACCTGATCTGCCGGATGTTCGACACCGATCTGGCTGAAGTGGCGCATCACGAGGATGTCGGCCTGCTGGCGTTTTCGCCGCTGGCCGCCGGCATCCTGTCGGGCAAATACCAGGGCGATGTCACGCCGGACGGCTCACGCCGCAGCAAGGTGCCCAATCTGGGCGGGCGCTGGAGTCCGCAATCGGAAGCCGCGACCCAGGCCTATATCGAGGTCGCGCAGAAACACGGGCTCGACCCGGCTCAGATGGCCATCGCCTTCTGCCTGTCGCGCCCGTTCATGACCGCGGCGATTGTCGGAGCCACATCGGTGGAGCAGCTTAAAACCGCCATCGGATCGAAGGATGTCAGACTGTCCGACGCGGTGATGGACGACATCGCCACGGCTCGGCGGGCGCATCCGCTGCCGATCTGACCCCTGCCCGTCTCACGCGACCGGGCTTGCGGGCCTGCTGCCTGACCGTTGAGGCCGGCGGCAGCCCGCGGCCCCGTCTCAGTGCCGGCGCCGGCCCAGTCCCGGATGGGTGCGCCGGGCAATCAGCGCGCAGCCGATCAGCACCACGCCGATGGCGGCAAAGACCCCTTGCACCGGCGTGATGACCAGCACCAGCCGCGCGAAGGCAGGCGAACCGACCGAGGCGACATCGCGATAGGTGGAATAGACCGCCGCCATCTCGGTGCGCTCGGACGGCTTGACCGTCAGCAGGAACGGCAGGCCGCCGCTGACATCGAGCAGCACCAGGAACACCGTCGCCGAGACCAGCATGGCAATCGCCGGATAGGGAAAGCCCGAGAGCATGGCGGCACCAGCGAACAGCACGCCGGTGCCGGCAAAGCCGGTGACGATGGCGCTGCGGACGCTGGTTTTCTGGAGGAATTTGAGCATGAAGGGCGTGGAGAACAAAAACGCATTGGAAATCGACAGCGCCAGTCCGCCGATCTGGTCGCTCAGTCCGGATTTGACCGCGAAAATCGGCACATAGATGATGTAGATCGACCAGCCGACGGACCGCATCGTGGCATAGAACCAGCCGCCGACCAGGGTCGGCTGGCGAAAAAACCGCGGGATATAGCGCAGCGGATTGGTCGGCGGCCTGCGCGCCTTGGTGATGACCTTGCCGTCGCCAAGCCGCAGATACCAGAAGAAACTCAGCATCGCCAGGCAGGCGGCGATCGAGATCAGGAACGGTATCTGCGGATGCCAGTCCATCAGCACCACGCCCAGAAACGGCCCGACGCTCCAGGAAATACCGCTGAACAGCAGGCGCCGGCTTTCATTCCTGCCCATCGAGGCGCGCTCGACATAATCCATCACGTAGGCGTTGAAACAGACCGCCAGGATGACCAGGCCGACCGAATTTGCCGCAACCGCGAAGGGCACATAGCGGGCATCGAAAAAGCCGCCGAGAATGCTGCCGCAGATCATGATCAGCGCGCCCAGCGTGTAGAGCCAGCGCCGCGGCACGAAGCGGGCGAGCAAGGGCACGCAGAGCGCGCAGACCAGTCCGGTCAGGCCGATCAGGACATAGACTTCCGAGACCGAAGCGGCGCTGCCCAGCGCCCGGTACATCAGCACCGGATAGACCGAAATCAGCGTCGCCCGGGCCGAGGCTTCGCAGGCGGCCAGAATGGCAAAGGAATTGACGCCGGCTCTGGCTGGCGGAAACTCGACAAGCGGAAGGCGATGCTGGACCAAAGTGCTGGCTAACGCTGAAAAGAGAGACAACTGACGCGGCGGACGCCGTTACAGTCTGCGCCTTTGCCGATTCTGGCAAGCCGGTGCGGGAAAGACGCCAAGGCCGCGCGGCCGAGATCCCGATTGGAGCCGGCACGGCCATCCCCATCCGCAAATGCAAGACCACCGCCGCGACCCATGGGGGCACGGCGGTGGTGAACTGACCGGCAAATGCGGCGTGATCTTTTACATTGTGACCTTGCCGCTGTCTCCCAGATCGGGCTTGCCGAGACCGGCGGCGGCGGCAACCATCTTGATGGTCGAGACCATGTCATGCGGGCCGTCCCAGGCCTGCGCATCTTCCGGCGTGAACTTGATCAGGCGCAGGTCCGGATCCTCGGGGCTGTCCCACCATGACTTCATCATCGGCGACCACAGGTCCTTGATCTTGGCGCGGTCATTGGACAGTTTGGCGACGCCGGTGATCGAGACATAATCATTCTTCGACTGGTCGACAAAGGCCAGGGTGACAATCGGAAACTCTTCGATCTGATCGTCCTTTTCCGCATTCGCGCCGGTGAAAAAGTAGATGGCATGCTCGTCCTGTCGCGGCATGGCAGCCATGGGGCGGGCGCTCTGGCGGCTGCCGTCCCAGGTGATGAACATGGCAATCCTGATGCCGTCCATCATCTCCCAGACGTGGTCTTGATCGATCTTGGTCATGAGTGTGCTCCTGTTGCGTGACTTCTCGTCAGCAGAACGCGGAGCGCAGCGTTAAGTTTCGTTTTTTCTCAGCTATCCGGAACAGCGGCAGTCCGGACCAACAGGTGACGGCGGAAGCCGGCGATCAGGTGCCGGTTGCCTTGGTCGCTTCGATCTGCGGCGCAGATGGAGCAAGAGACTTGAGCAGCGTGACGTGAACCTGGTCGATGGGTTGCGGTCGGCCAAACAGATAGCCCTGTGCGATGTGGCATCCGCTCTTGCGCAGGATCTCGTGCTGATCGGCCGTCTCGACACCTTCCGCGACCACCTTCATGCCCAGTTCGGTGGCCAGGTCGACCACCGACTCGATGATGGAAAGGCACCGCGGATCATGGCCGAGATCGTCCACAAAGCTCTTGTCGATCTTCAGCTCGTCCCAATCGAACTGGCGCAGATAGGACAGCGCCGAATAGCCGGTACCGAAATCGTCAAGCGCGATCGAGATTCCGAGTTCCTTGAGACCGTTGAGGATGCGGGCCGCCAGTTCAGGCTCGGACATCATCACGGATTCGGTCACCTCCAGCGTCAGCCGCTCGGCCGGGAAGCCGGTGCTGGCCAGAATGTCGGTGACCATGCCGATGACATCGTCACGCAGCATCTGCCCGACCGACAGATTGACCGAAACCCGGACATCGTCCGGGAAGGCCATCGCCTCGATGCAGGCGGTCGTCAGGATGCAGCGCCCAAGCTCGACAATCTGCGACGATGTCTCGGCGATCGGGATGAATTCATAGGGGCCTATCCAGCCCAGTTCCGGATGATTCCAGCGCGCCAGCGCCTCGAAGCCGACCAGCTTCCCGGTGTCGATGTCGACCTGGGGCTGGTAGAAGGGGAAGATATCGCCATTCTTGAGCGCGAGCTTCAAATCGATTTCGAGACGCCCTCGCCGTTCGAAATCCGCCCGCATCGAAGGGTCGAACTTGACCACGATGCCCTTGCCAAGCGCCTTGGCGTTGCTGAGCGCCAGATCCGCATCGAGCAAGGGGTTGGAGGCGGAATCGCCTGCCCGATCGAGCACGGCCAGCCCAATCGTGGCACCGATCGCCACGGTGCTATTCTGGATGAGATAGGATTCGCTCAGCACCGACAGCAGCTCGTCGGCAATTTCTTCACACCGGCTGAAGGCGGCCTTGCCCTGCAACAGCACGACAAATTCATCGCCACCAAAACGGGAGGCAATGTTTTCGGGGCCCACTCCGGCGATGAATGTCCTGAGACGGTCTGAGACCCGGACCAGCAGGTCGTCCCCCGCAGCATGCCCGAGCAGATCGTTGACAGACTTGAACCCGTCGAGATCGATCGCAAGCACCGCCAGTGTCTGCGTGGCATAGCCATCGGACATCATCGCGGTGTCGAAGGCGCTCTTGAAGGCCAGCCGGTTGGGGAGCCCTGTCAGACTGTCATGGTGGGCAAGGTCTGAAAATCCGACCGCGGCATGGCGCGCGGCGCGATGGGCACGTTCCAGCGACCTGTTCTGGTACATCATGGCAATCAGCAAAAATGTGCCGAGGCCAATCAGCACATAGGCCAGGTATTTCTGCACGCGCTGCTCGCTGACCAACCGGTTGCGGATCTCGGAATTGACCACCATCGTGGTGGTGTGGGCATCGGCGCCAATCCGGTGAATGACCGGTGCGATCTCTTCGAGTTTCTCGACGAGACGCTGCTGCACCTGCGGATCATCCAGGTTGCCGATTTCCGAAATGGCGTCGAGATAATCTGCACGGATGCGATCGAAAGCCGTCCGTCGCTCGGGCACCATGTCGACATAGTCGCCGAACTTGCCAGAGTTCCAGTTGGTCAAGCGGCCCTCGACAATCTGGCTGTACAACTCGACCTGGGCCGCGTCTTCAGGACTGCCGCTTGCGATATAGTCCGATATCCACTTCTGCAGCTCCAGAATTTCCATCCGCCCTGCCGAACCGGTCCAGGTCACGTCATAGCGGGCGGAACGGGCAACCGACTCCTCAGTCGCCGCCATGAGGCCGGCATGGATCCAGCCGATGGCTCCAAGCGCAACAAGGCCTGCAAGGGCGAGCAGATTGAATGTGGTTTTGGGAAGCCGCATGAATGGATTGGTCTTTGCGCTCGGACTATTCGACGACGATGCTGCGAACCTGCCATGCAGACCGCGAGTGATAGATTTCGCTGTTCAACTCCGGCTTGTCGTCAAAGGGATAGACCACGAACAGCGGCCCCTTGTCTGAGACCGGCATGGGCGCACCCTCCTTGCGGCTGGCGAGGATGACGCCGTGATCGATGAAATCGGTGACGGGAACGGTGGTGCGGTACTTGTTGAGTGCAACGATGGAAGCCGTATCGCCGGAGGCGCCGACCGCTTCCATCAGCACCGCGAGCGGCACGCCGTCAAAGGTCATTGCGTTTGATTCCCAGGGCGAGCTTGTGGTGATGCTCGCAGTTCCGAGCGCCTCGAGTTCGGCGAGCGTGAAATCCACCGGCTCGCCATTTGCCACCTTCCCGGAGACGGTCAATACCACCTCGTCCATCGCAACGGCTTGCGTGGAAATGCCCGCCAGGGCAAGTGTTGCGCCGACAAACAGCGCCTTCAGCAACGAAGACATGAGCAAATCCTTTCGTTTCAAAATTCAGGCCGGCTTGCCAGCAAATGGCTGCCCGGCCTCAGACCTGGAAACGGATAATGCTCAAACTGCAGTGAAACCGGGGTTAAGCCGGCACTCCAGAACTTACCCCTACAAATTGGGGGTAACTTGCCCCCAGATCAGAAGAAAAAGACATGCACCGGCCGCAAGACCGGCTCGCCGGCACCGGCTGCGTGACCATGCGCATGGTTGTGCTTTGATGGTGCCGCCGGGCTTCAAAATCGCCGGCATGGTCAGGCATCAGGCTGCTGCGCGACCGGCCTGCCAGCCGCTGCGGCAATCCGTGCCAGCTTCGCACTTGCAATACGGTCAAATCCGCGTATAAGCGCCCTTGTTCGAACACCCGGTCATCTGGCTGGTGGCTGAACGGAGGGTGCGATCCTTGTTACAAGGGTCCCGGGGGCAACAGCGCTCCGGCCTCCCGTGTCTCCGCTCACGACCGTCTCGATACCACGTCTTTCTTGCCCGGCCCAAATGGCCGCCAGGACAAGTCGCTGGGGCTTAGCGCCGGATCCGGGTGATGTAAAATGCAAGAAAGGCAAGTCAATCATGGCTCTATATGAACATGTATTCCTTGCCCGGCAGGATGTCTCCAGCCAGCAGGTCGAAGCCCTCGTTGAACAGTACAAGGGTGTGATCGAAGCCAATGGTGGACAAGTCGGGCGTATTGAACACTGGGGCCTCAAGTCCCTCACCTACCGCATCAACAAGAACCGCAAGGCGCATTATGCGCTGATGGACATTGATGCGCCGTCGGATGCCGTCAAGGAAATGGAGCGCCAGATGCGCTTCAACGAAGACATTCTTCGTTTCATGACCGTTTCCGTCGCAGCCCATGAAGAAGGCCCTTCGGCCATGCTTCAGAAGCGTGATCGCGATGACCGCCCACGCGGCGACCGTGACGACCGCCCCCGTGGCGACCGCCCCGATCGCGGTGACCGTGGCCCGCGCCGTCCGCGCGAAGACCGCGAATAGGAGATACGACAATGGTAGACATCAATCAGATTCCGACCCGTCGTCCGTTCCATCGCCGCCGCAAGACCTGCCCGTTCTCGGGTGCGAATGCGCCGAAGATCGACTACAAGGACGTGCGTCTGCTGCAGCGCTACATTTCCGAGCGCGGCAAGATCGTTCCTTCCCGCATCACGGCTGTGAGCCAGAAGAAGCAGCGCGAACTCGCCAAGGCGATCAAGCGCGCCCGTTTCCTCGGCCTGCTGCCTTACGTGCTGAAGTAGCAAATTCAGGAGCCCGGCGTCTTGCGCCGGGTTCCGTTCCCATTCCGCGACGGGCGCGGGGCCTGGGTACCGAAAATCCCGTGTTGGGGTCGAGACGCGAAATCACTTGCGGCTGACCTCTAACTGCTTGAAGGCAGGACAGCGACTGATGACACAGCAAAGCACATCGCTCCTTGTGGGCCTGCTCGCCGGCGTTTCTGCCGCGTTTTTGCTTGTCAGCGCCGGATCTCCGTCAGGCCTGTCATTCTTTCTCTTTGCCGCTGCCGCGCTGCCCGTGCTGATTGCCGGGCTGGGCTGGTCCAACCTTGCGTCCATTGTCGCGGTTGTCTGCGCCATGGCGATCATCGCTCTTACCACCACGCCGCAGGCCGCGCTGGTTTCGGCTGTCACCACGCTGGCGCCGGCGGCCTGGATTGCGCATCTTTCCAATCTGGCCAGACCGGCCGAGGAAATCGGCGGCCCCGAAGGCGGCGTCATCTGGTACCCGCTGTCCGACATCTTCATGAACATCGCGGCCTGCGTCTGTGTCGGGCTCGTGGCGGTCGGACTTGCAACCGGATACGGCCCGGAATTCATCGGCGAGCTGGTCGACGTGTTTGTTACCACCATCAAGGACAGCAATGCCGACTACCAGCCTTCCGCCGAGGGCCTGGCCGAGATGAAACAGTTCTTCCTGTTCGCGCTGCCGGCGATCCAGGCTGCGATGTGGGTGCTGATCCTGTTTGCCGGCTGGTATGTCGCCTCTGCCATCGTGCGCCTGTCCGGCCGTTCCAAGCGGCCCAAGGACGACATCCCCTCGCAACTCAGAGTGCCGCGCCTGGGCGCGCTTGCGCTGGCAGCCGGCGCGGTGATGAGCTTTTCGGGCGGCGGCATCGGGCTGATCGGCTGGACCCTGGTCGGCGCCTTCGGCATCTGCTTCGTGGTGGCGGGCTTTGCCATCGCGCATCATCGCACACGCGGCAAGCCGGCCCGCGGGCTGCTGCTGTCGGCAGCCTATCTGGCGACGGTGATCTTCACCATTCCGCTCGGCTTCTTTCTCTTCCTCGGGCTGTTCGACACCGCCCGGACCCTCACGGCGACCAATTCCGGTCCCAGATCCAGACCCTGACACCTCCTCGAAAGGACAAACACCATGGACGTCATTCTTCTTGAACGCATCGCAAAGCTCGGCCAGATGGGCGAAACCGTCAAGGTTCGCGACGGCTACGCCCGCAACTTCCTGCTGCCGCAGGGCAAGGCGCTGCGCGCCAATGCTGCCAACAAGACCCGCTTCGAAGCCGAACGTACGGTTCTCGAAGCCCGCAACCTCGAGCGCAAGTCGGAAGCCGAACAGATCGCCGAAAAGCTCGACGGCAAGACCTTTGTCGTTGTCCGTTCTGCCGGTGAAACCGGTCAGCTCTACGGTTCGGTTGCAGCCCGCGACGTGATTGCCGTTCTTGCCGACAACGGCTTCACCATCGGCCGCAGCCAGGTCGACATGAACAACCCGGTCAAGACCATCGGCCTGCACACCGTGCCGCTGGTGCTGCACGCCGACGTCAATGTGTCGGTCACCTTCAACGTTGCCCGTTCCGCCGACGAAGCCGAGCGCCAGTCCAAGGGCGAAGACCTGTCTTCGGCCGACGCCATCTACGGCATCGACGAGGAAGCCGCTGCTGAAGCCGCAGAAGCTGCCGAAAACGACCCGGACTACAATGACGAAGAAGAAGGCGCAGAAGACTCGAGCGACTACAACGCCTGAGACTGATTGCTGCCGCCTGATCTGGACGCCCGGGACCTGTTCCCGGGCGTTTTTTATTGCTCAGACCAGAACCACCGGTGCCAGTCCGCCGCCCGGCGTGCGGAAATTGGTGGTCTGCCCCGCATAGATCCGCGCCACCGGAAACAGCGGCTGGCCGGCATAGGCATAAAGCCGGATGTCGAATTTGAGCCGCAGCTTCACGCCGTCGACCACCAGGCCGCGATAGCTGGGCGCAACATATTGCTGGGCGACGTAGTTCCCCGCCAGAATGGATTTCCACACACGCTTTGTCAGCTTGTCGCCACGATAGGCCGCCCGGCTGCCATAGCCATCCGAGGGCTTGACGAACATCGTCTTGCGCGTCTTCCAGGCCAGCGCCGGGTCGATGGCGGAAAGCGTGCTGGTCTGCGGGATCATCGCGCAAAGTTCCGCGCCAAGCGCGCCGGGCGCCCCCTCGCCGCCTCCGAGGATCACGAGATTGCGCTTGTCGGCATAGAGCGCGTGATGGCGCGGCGATGGCGAGACCACCGCGCCGTCCTCAAGATAGGCCTGCCGCAAGGCCGTGCTGGATCTTGCCTCGAGCCTGAAATCGGTCAGCCGGTTGTAGACCATGTCAATGACCTCGCCGCCGAGCCACAGCCTGCCGTCGCGGTAATCGAGATCCGACGGGGCAGCAATGACCGTGCGAATGCCGCGAGCGTTGAGCAGTTCCGCGGCCAGCAGCATGTCGGGATAGAGATATTGTGTCTCGGGGTCTTCATCGACAATGGCGAGCGCGCGAAGCGGCTCACCCGGACGGATGGAAACCCATTCCTGCAGGACCATCGACACCAGCCGTTCCTGGAGCCGGGCCTCGTCAAAATCCGGACTGTGGGATTCGAGCGGCGCGCAGTCCGATCCGGCATCGACAAAGGGCTTGGTGAGAAAGGCGCCGCCGGCATTGGTGTTGATCTCGATCAGCCGCGGCCCGGCGGCAGAGAGGTGAAAATCATACCCCATCAGCAGGCCGTGACTCGCCCGCTGGCGAGTCAGGTCGATTGCGGGATCACGGGCCTGCACGACCGCCTGATAGGCTCCGGTTGCGGTGATCCGGGTCACCGCCTCGACCAGTTGCGCCATTTGCCGGTAATCGTCGCGGGCCGGGAACACGGCGGTGCCTGCAAAAAGCCCGGGCCGCTGTGCCAGCAGGGCTGGCATCTGCGGGTTCTGACTGCCGGCAGCCACGCGGGCGCGGCGCTGTTCGGCTTCATATGCCAGGCAATGGCACAGGCTGTTGATGGCCGCCACCGGCGTCTCCCCGCAGCAGGCGGGCCCTGTCGCCGGGGTCAGCATGCGCAGGCTCGCTGCACTCTCCGGCGCAGATCCTGATGTCCGCCGCAGCAATCATGCATGATGAAGGCAAAGAGCGATCCGAGCGTGTCGTAATGCGCGCTGTAGATCATCTGCTTGCCCTCGCGGCGGACGCTGACCAGCCCGGCATCGGCCATCAGTTGCAATTGCGCCGACACGGTCTTGAGATTCTGGTCGACACTTGCCGCCAGCGCGCCCACCGACGCGCCCTGTTGACCGGCCCGGACCAGGGATTGCAGCAGCAGCACGCGCCCCTCATGGGCGAGCACCGAAAAGACCTTGATTGCAGCATTCATTTCCATAATTCTTATATTCCATGGAATGAAAGAATATTCAAGTGCCCGGGGATGCGTAATGAACGGCACGGTGGACCGGGGCGCCTGTGCCTCTTCCCACTGCAATCGCCATCGGGTAGAACGGCCCCATGGAAGGCATGGCACTTGAAATGGACTCGGCCGAGCTGGCGGCGCTTCTGCATTTTTATGCCGACAGCGGTGTCGACGATCTGTGCGAGGATGCGCCTGTCGACCGCTTCGCCCAGTCGGCGCAGATCCTCGAGGAGCGCGCCCGGGCCAAGGCCCAGCCCAGGACCGTTGCCCCGGTCGCAGGCGCACAGCCAACACCCCCAATCAAGCTGCCGCCGGCCAGGACGCCGCAGGCCAGCCCTCGGCTGCCGCGACCCACGGCCGCAAGATCGCCGCGCAGCCGCTGGCGCCGGCGCCGCAGGCTTCACAACTCACAGTCCCCGGCGAGGCCGCCTTTGAAAGCGCCCGGAGCCTGGCTGCCGCCGCCGGTTCCATCGCCGAACTGCGCGCTGCCCTTGACGGCTTTACCGGCTGCAATCTGCGTCACAGCGCCAAGTCGCTGGTCTTTGCCGACGGCAATCCGGATGCCGACATCATGTTCATCGGCGAAGCGCCGGACCGCGAGGAAGACATCCAGGGCGCGCCCTTTGTCGGACGCCCGGGACAATTGCTCGACCGCATGCTGGCGGCCATCGGGCTCAACCGCGACACGGTCTATGTCACCACCATGATTCCGTGGCGGCCACCGGGAAACCGCACCCCGGCTGCGCATGAAATCGAGCTCTGCCGCCCATTCATCGAGCGCCATGTCGCACTTGCGGCGCCGAAGATTGTGGTGATGCTCGGCAATGTCGCCAGCCGGTCGCTGCTGGGCACCAAGGAGGGCATCCTGTCGGTGCGCGGCACCTGGATGGACTACAAGGCAAATGACAGCACCATCCCGGCGCTGCCGACCCTGCATCCGGGCTACCTGCTCAAATATCCGGCGCAAAAGCAGCTTGCCTGGATGGACCTGCTGTCGCTGCAGGCCCGGATCGAACAGCTCAAGGCCGGGTAAGGCATCCTGTTGTTCGCAGACGATGCACGGGACCACGGCGCTTCGCATTTATTCTCGTGCTGCGTCGCAATCGGGCCTTTGCGTCGCAATCGGGTGTGAGAAGGTCTGTGCAAGGAATCGCAATTACAACCGCGCCTGACTGATCCGGACAGCAACCGGGGCAGCCGGGTTGCGCTCCGTTGACAGGAAAGCCGCCATGATCCAGTCCGTTCGATCGGTGGCGTCGCTGCTGCTATCAACCTTTTTTCTGCTCACCGCCATGGGTCTGTCGGGCTATCTGATCCCGGTCAGGGCGGTGGCCGAGGGCTGGTCGACCTTCGCGATTTCCCTGATTGCGACCGGCTACGCCATCGCCTTTACCGTGAGCTGCATCATCACCCCAAGGCTCGTGCTCAAGGTCGGCCATGTGCGGGTGTTCGGCGCGCTGACCACCATCATGGCCATGTCCTACCTGCTGCATACGCTGGTGGTGCATCCCACCGTCTGGGTGCTGACGCGCGCCATGGCCGGTTTCTCGATCGCCGGCGCCTACATGATCATCGAAAGCTGGCTCAACGAGAAGGTCAGCAATGAAAACCGCGGCGCGCTGTTCTCGGTCTACATGATGGTCAGCATGTCGGCGGTGATGGTCGGGCAATATATCGTTCCCTTCGGCGATCCGAGCGGCCCTACGCTGTTCATGCTGTGCACCCTGATCTGCTCGATGGCGGTGATGCCGACGCTGCTTTCCAGCGCGCAGTCGCCGCAGCCGCTGACCCAGGTCAAATTCGATGTGCCCGCGCTCTACCGGCGGTCTCCGGCAGCCGTCATCGGCACCCTGCTTGCGGGCCTGATCGCCAGCGCCTGGGGCGGGCTCGGACCGGTCTATGCCACCAAGCTGGGGCTCTCGACGGCCGAGGGCGCCACCATGCTGGCGATCGCCATGGTCGGCGGCGCGATCTTCCAGTATCCGCTGGGCCGCATTTCCGACCGGATGGACCGCCGCAGGGTGATGATCTTTGCCGGTCTCATCGGCATTCTCGCCTGCGCGATCACCGTGACCTTCGGGGTGGACAACCGGATCATCTTCTTTGCCGGCATGCTGTTTCTGGGAACCGTGCTGCTGCCGATCTATTCGCTCAATGTCGCGCATGCCAATGACCATGCCGAACCCGACGAGTTCGTTGAAGTCTCCAGCGGGCTGATGATCACTTATGGCGTGGCCACCATGATCGGGCCGCTGATCACCGGTGCGGCGATGGACTGGTTCGGACCGCACGCCCTGTTTGTGGTGATCGCCATCTGTTTTGCCGCCTATTCCGGCCACGCCGCCTGGCGCATCAGCCGCCGTGAGCAGCCGCCGGAGGAAATGCGGTCCGACTTCCTGCCGATGGCGGCGATGCCCGACCTGACGCCGCAGAGCGCCGAACTCGATCCGCGCTCCGATCCCACCTATGGCGAAGCAAGCGAAACGGAAGACGCCGACGCCGATGCACCGGAGACCCAGGCCTGAGCAGGCAGGACCATCCGGTGGTCTGACGGCGTCAACGCACGACGAAGACCGAGATGCGCATATGGGTGGCGAGGTAGCCGGCATTGGACCCGAAGAAATGGTCTCGGAAGCTTGGCACATGCGAGGCCATTACCACCAGATCGGTGCCGGTCTCTTCGGCCGCCTGCTTGAGTCTGATGTCGAGATCGACAGCCGGATCATGCGATGTCACGGCAAGCGGCATGAAGGTCACGCCGTGTTTTTCAGTCTGGGCCTGGGCGAAATCCTGCAGCCGGACCTGGTATTCGGCCGGGTTGTGGGCACTCTTGCCCGGCGCCGAACTGGCCACACCCGCGACGGTCACGGAGGCACTGTAAAGCCGGGCGAGATCGGCTGCGGCGGCGAGCGCCTTGTCGAGTTGGTCGGCGTGATCAAGATCCACGGGAACCATGATGTGCTTGAACATGACGGGGTCTCCTCAATTTCCGCCGGATTCCGGTCCGGCGCCCGACTGCGCCGAGAACAGCATGACAGCCCGATCATCAGACATGAATGCGGTGCGGCCTGCCTTGATCGTGATCAAGTGCCATCGGAACCGGGGAAATACGGGCGGAAAACGGCCCATTCGTGCGAAAACCGGTCAGCCCTGCGGCGTCACCAGCTTGCGCTGGGCCTTGCGTTCGAGGCCGAGGGAATGCTCGCGCAGGATGACGAAGATCCCGGCGCCGACGACGATTGTCGTCCCGGTCAGCATGGTCCAGGTCGGCACATCGCCGAAGATGAAATAGCCGATCAGGATACCCAGCACGATCGAGCTGTACTCGAAGGGCGCGATGGTCGAGACCTCGGCATGCCGGTAGCTCTGGGTCAGCAGGATCTGCCCGAGCCCGCCGCAAAATCCCGCCAGCGTCATCAGCGCCAGCGACTGCCAGTCCGGGACAACCCAGCCGAAGGGCAGCGAGGCCAGCGACAGCAGCGTGGCCGTCAGCGAGAAATAGAGCACGATGGTGGGCGTCCGCTCGGTCAGCACCAGCTTGCGCACCAGGATCATCGCCGTGGCGCCCAGTGTCGCGGATGCGAGCACCGCCAGCGCCCCTTGTGCTTCACTGGAGCCGAAACTGTCGCCGAACAGGCTCAGCCGCGGCCAGGTGATGATCAGCACGCCGCCGAGACCGACGGCCACCGCAGACCAGCGGAAGATCCTGACCTTTTCCCCCAGAAACAGGGCGGCGAACACCACCGTCAACAGCGGCATGGCGTAGCCGATGGCGATCGCGTCGGGCAAGGGCAGGCGCATGATGCCGTAAAACCCGAGCGACATGGCGGTGACGCCGACCAGTCCCCGACCGAAATGCGACATCGGATTCGCGGTGCCCCAGGCGGTCACGAGCTGGCCGCGCAGCGCCAGGAAGATGAGGATCGGCACCATGGCAAAGGCCGAGCGGAAGAACACGATCTGGCCTGCGGGGATGCCTTCTCCCGAGGCCTTGATCAGCGTCGACATGGTGACGAACACCGTCACCGAGGCGACCTTGAGCGCGATCCCGACCATCGGCGAACCGGTCGGCGATACAGCCGATGGCTGCTGTCCGGCCGGCGTGGTGACAGGGTGTGGGCTTTCGGTCACATGACCTCTTTCATGACTGATCAGTGGAACGGCAAGGCCCGCAGATCATGTTTGGCGTGTGTTTCGGCGGCGTTTGCCGGCGCGTCGGACCATAACCCGATCGACGACCATCCGTCCGATCAAAAACCTGATGAACCACCCGCGTTGCGCTGATGGACCACGCGTGGCGGATCATCCGTTCAAGGCCTCCCAGATCCGTTGCGGGGTTGCCGGCATTTCGATGTGGCGCACGCCGCGGACGCGGTCAAGCGCATCGACAAGCGCGTTCATCACCGCAGGGCATGAGCCGATCGTTGCCGCCTCGCCTGCCCCCTTGATGCCCATAGCATTGGTGGTGGAGGGCACGTTGCGGGTTTCGAAATCGAAGAACGGCATGCCGTCGGCGCGCGGCATGGCGTAATCCATGAAGCTCGCGGTGAGCAATTGGCCGTCCTCGGAATAGACCACGCCTTCACTCAGACACTGGCCGATGCCCTGAACGACGCCGCCATGGATCTGTCCAAGCAGCAGCACCGGATTGACCGTCATGCCGAAATCATCGACGATCGTGTAACGGACGATCTCCACCCGGCCGGTATCCGGATCGATTTCCAGCTCGCAGACATGGGTGCCGTTGGGATAGGTCGCCTCGTCCTGCACCACGTCGGCCAGCCCGGTGCGGTCCTCCTCGGTGCTGGCGGCACGGGCCAGATCGGCATAGCTCATCACCCGGTCGGTGCCGACAATGCGCGCGGCCCCGTCGACCAGCTCGATGTCCGACGGTGACGCTTCCAGCTCATCGGCGGCAAGCTTCTTCATCTTGTCGGCCAGAACCTCGGACGCCGCCGACACCGAAACGCCGCCGAGCGGGATCGAGCGCGACCCGCCGGTGCCGCCGCCATTGGCCAGCTCATCGGTATCGCCCTGACGCACGGTGATCCTGTCGAAATCGATGCCGATCACATCGGCGATGAACTGGCTGTAGGCCGTGGCATGGCCCTGGCCGTTGGTCTGGGTGCCGATATAGAGCGTGATGCCGCCATCGGCGTCCAGCGTCAGCCTGGCCGGTTCGGAGCCTGCAAATGCGCAGGCCTCGATATAGACCGCAACGCCCAGACCGCGCAGCTTGCCGCGGGACCTTGCCTGTTCCGCCCGGTCGTCGAACTGGTCCGCATCGGCCTTTTCCAGGGCGCGGGTCATATGGCCGTCAAACTCGCCGACATCATAGATGCGGCCGCCTTGGGTGGCATAGGGAAACTGCTCCGGGCGGATAAAATTGCGGCGGCGGAGTTCGGCGGCGGGCATGTCCAGCTCGCGCGCTGCGGCATCGATCAGCCGCTCGATCAGAAATGCTGCTTCGGGACGCCCGGCGCCGCGATAGGCGTCGACCGGCGTGGTATGGGTGTACACACCGCGCAATCTGAAATCGAGATTGGCAATGTCATAGACGCCGGTGGCCATCGAGCCGCCGAATGTCGGGACGAAGGGGCCGAACTGGCTCAGATAGCCGCCCATATTGGCAAGCAGATCGGCGCGCAACCCGGTGATCCGGCCATCCTTGTCCATGGCCAGCGAGGCGGTCACCTGATGGTCGCGGCCATGGGCGTCGGCAAGGAAATGCTCGGTGCGGTCGGCCACCCATTTGACCGGTCGGCCGAGCTGGCGCGCGGCTTCCAGCGACAGCGGATATTCGCGATAGTTGAACGACTTGGTGCCGAACCCGCCGCCGACATCGCGGGTGATCACCCGAAACGCCTCGACATCCATGCCGAAGACATCCCGGGCAAGGGTGCGGCGGATGCCGTGAACGCCCTGCGATCCCAGCGTCAGCGTGAACCTGGCTTCAGCTGCGTCCCACTCGGCCAGGCAGGCGCGGGTTTCCATGTAGTTGGACACCAGCCGGTTGTTGATGAAACTGATGGTGGTCACATGCTCGGCTGCGGCAAAGGCCGCGTCCGTCGCCTCGGCATTGCCGACCTGGTACAGAAAGGCCTGGTTTGTGCCGAGATCGGGCCAGACCAGCGGGCGGCCCTCTTCGAGAGCCGTGGCAAGCTCGGCATGGGCCTCGCCCATCTGCCAGTCGATATCGATAAGTTCCGCCGCATCCTGGGCCTGGACCAGCGTTTCGGCGACGATGAAGGCCACCGCATCGCCGACATGGCGCACCTCGCCGTCACACAGGAGCGGCGTGTGCTTGAGTGCATGCCGGGTCCCGTCGGGCTGTTTCAGCGGCGTCTGGCAGATCACCGGACCGAGATGGGCGACATCTGGCGCAGTCAGCACCAGATGGACGCCGTCACTGGCGCGCGCGGTCTCCAGGTCGTTGATCGTGAACCGTGCGGCGGCATAGGGCGAGCGCAGCACGAAACCGCGCAATTCGCCCTCGGCGCGGATATCGTCGGTAAAGGCCCCCTCGCCGCGGATCAGCTTGGGATCCTCCTTGCGCAAGGCGGACGCGCCCACGCCAAATTTCGGTGTCGCGATGTTCATGGCAGTTCCCGGTGACGGATTGGTGGTTTCGCCGCCCATGCGACTCTTGCCCGCATAGTTATCGCGGATGCCGCATTTGTCGAGTCCGCGCCCATGGTCGCGGACGGCTGCGCCCGGGCAGCCCCGCCGGTCTTAACCCCATGTCAGGACCAGTTGTGATAGCCTCCTGCCCTTGATTGTGAAATTGCGGGACACAGACACCATGCGGACTGAAACGGGACAGGTTTTCAAGCTCAAGGATTACAGGCCGACGGATTTCGTGGTCGAGCGCATCGACCTCACCTTCGAGCTAGACCCGACGCAGACCAGGGTCGTCTCCCGGATCAGCCTGCAGCGCCGCGACGGCGTGGCGGCGGATGCGGAACTGGTGTTTGATGGCGATGAGCTGTCGCTCGAGGGCCTGCAGCTTGACGGCCGTGACATCGATCCGGCGCTTTACACGGCCACGCCCGACACACTGACCATCCGCGAATTGCCGGCCAGTGTCCCCTTCGAGATCACCGTGACCACCGTGATTTCGCCGCAGACCAATACCCAGCTGATGGGGCTCTACCGGACCAATGGCGTCTATTGCACCCAGTGCGAGGCGCAGGGCTTTCGCCGCATCACCTATTTCTATGATCGCCCGGATGTGTTGGCCGTCTACAGCGTCACCATCATCGCCCGCAAAAGCGAAACCAGATACCTGCTGTCAAATGGCAATCTCGTGAGCAGCGGCAGCCTTGACGAAGGCCGGCATTGCGCCACCTGGTTCGATCCCCACCCGAAACCGTCCTATCTGTTCGCGCTGGTGGGCGGCGATCTCGGCCTGATCGAGGACAGCTTCACCACCATGAGCGGCCGCGAGGTGGCGCTGAAGATCTATGTCGAACACGGCAAGGAAAACCGCGCAGGCTATGCCATGGATGCGCTCAAGCGCTCGATGAAATGGGACGAGGAGGTCTACGGGCTGGAATATGATCTCGACATCTTCCAGATCGTCGCGGTGTCGGATTTCAACATGGGCGCCATGGAGAACAAGGGGCTCAATGTCTTCAACGACAAATATGTGCTGGCCGATCCCGAGACGGCGACGGATGCCGACTATGCCAATATCGAGGCCATCATCGCGCATGAATATTTCCACAACTGGACAGGCAACCGCATCACCTGCCGCGACTGGTTCCAGCTCTGCTTGAAGGAAGGCCTCACAGTCTATCGCGACCACACATTTTCCGCCGACCAGCGCTCGGCCCCGGTCAAGCGCATCGCCGAGATCCGGCTGTTGAAAGCGCATCAGTTTCCCGAGGATGCAGGCCCGCTGGCGCATCCGGTTCGCCCCGAAACCTATCGTGAAATCAACAACTTCTACACTGCAACGGTGTATGAAAAAGGCTCCGAGGTGGTGCGCATGATCCGCACCATCCTGGGCGCGGAGGATTTCCGCAAGGGCATGGATCTCTATTTCGAACGCCATGACGGCGACGCCGCCACGATCGAGGACTTCCTCGCATGCTTCGCCGAAGCCAGCGGCCGCGATCTCAGGCAGTTCGCGCTGTGGTACAGCCAGGCGGGCACCCCGTCGGTCTCGGTATCGACCGACTGGAACGAGGCCGGACACACCTTCAAGGTGACGCTGGAACAGTCGCTGGCGGCCACACCCGGTCAGCCGCGCAAGGCGCTGATGCACATACCGCTGGCCTATGGCCTGATCCTGCCCGACGGCAGCGAATTCGCCGGTCAGCCCTCCGGGAACGACGCCGAAAACGGCGTCTTCCACCTCACCCGCCGCAAGCAAAGTTTCACCTTCACCGGCGTGCCGGAGCGCCCGGTGCTCTCGATCAATCGCGGTTTCTCGGCACCGGTCACCATTGCCATGGAACAAAGTGCTGCCGATCTTGCCCATATTGCCCGGCATGACAGCGACGGCGTGGCGCGCTGGCAGGCGCTGAATGAGCAGGCCACGCGGTATCTGGTGGAAGCGTCGAAACTGTGCCGCGACGGCCGCAACCTGCCCTCGGCACAGAAGCTCGCCGAAATCCTGGTGGCCACCGCGTCTGACGAAAGCCTGGAGCCGGCCTTCCGCGCCCAGGCGCTGGCCCTGCCGGCGGAAAGCGACATCGCCCGCGAGATCGGCTCCAATATCGACCCCGACTCGATCCATGCCGCGCGCAACGCCGTGCTGTCGGAAGTCGCCCGCTTCGGCGCCGATGTGTTTGCACGGCTGGCCGGTGCGGCGCCCGAAGGCGCCTACAGTCCGAGTGCGGAAGACGCAGGAAAACGCGCCCTTGCCGGCGCGGCACTGGCCTATGCGGCCATTGCCGATGGCGGTCCGGGCCGCGCCATGGCGGCATTCGACGCTGCCGACAACATGACCGTGCTGTCGCAAGCGCTGCAGGTGCTGACCCAGAGCTTTCCGGCAGCAGCCGAGACAGCTGACGCGCTGACTGCGTTCCGGACCCGGTTTTCCGGCGATCCGCTGGCGCTCGACAAATGGTATGCGATCCAGGCGATGATGCCGGGCAAAACCACCTGGCGGCGGGTCGAGGAGCTGCTCGACAGCCCGGACTTCGACCGCAGCAATCCCAATCGGGTGCGCTCGCTCATCGGCGGATTTTCGGCGGGCAATCCGACCGGCTTCAACGTCGCCTCAGGCGACGGTTATCGGCTGCTGGCGCGCGAGGTGATCGACATCGACAAGCGCAATCCGCAATTGGCCGCCCGGCTGCTGACGGCGATGCGGTCCTGGCGTTCGCTGGAAGCGGGACGGCAGGAACAGGCGCGGCTGGCGCTGGTGTCGATCCGCGAAGCGGCCAATCTGTCACCCGACGTCAGCGACATTGTCGACCGGATGCTGGACGGCTGATGCACCGCGCCACCGATCCGCGCCGCCAGACCAGACCGGATCATCGGCATGGCTGGTGCGCGGCATTGGAGGCCGTCGCTCGGTGATTTGCGCGGCCTGGGGATGCAGGTTTGGAAACCGGTTTCAAAAGCGGGAATCGATTTTGAATTAAACGTTGCAAATTCAAATCCTTAACAAATCCCTTTTTTTGCACTGGACAAGGCGAATCACCTTTGATTCATTAGGGTAGATTCGGAGATGCGGTAGTCCGGATCCTAACGGGGTTTTCAAGCATTATGACGGACGCGCAGCATACTTCTGCGGCCGAAGGGTCGAATCACGCTCGCAAGGCGGGGGCAAAACGGGCAATCGAAACCGGCCTTTCGGGTCACGCGAAGCTTTTTGCTCAGCCGGCCTATGAACGCCTGATCGGCGCGGAACCATTCTTCAAGCGCCTCATTCCCGTGCTGATCGTCGCCTTTCTGATGGTCGTCGCAGCCGCCCGTTACATGAACATCAATGAAGGCCGCGACCTGTCACTGGCCACCGCGCAGCAGATGACCGCGATGTCGCTTGCGGCGGGCAAGGCCACGCTGGCCGCGGATTCCGAAGCCATCAAGCAGGGCTTGCGCTGGGACACCGAAGCCCGCCTCAACCGGGTGCTCAACCCGATGCCCGACACCGGCGGGCGCTATCTGCTCGTTCTCAACGACAAGAACCGCGTGTTTGCGGCCACCTCCGGCGGACAGCACCTCGTGGGGGCACCGGCGTCGCGGCTGATGTCGGAATCCTCGCCGCTGTGGCTGTTTGGCGAGCGTGCCGGCGTGCAGACGATCGACCTGGATGGCGAGCAGTATCTGGCGGCGATGTCGCGGCTGCCGAACGAGGCAGGCGCCATCCTGGCGCTCAACCCGATCGCCACCATCAATGAGGCCTGGCGCAAGTCCGTCTCGGTCAATGTCACGCTGTTCATTGCCACATCCTCGATCCTGCTGGTCATCCTCTACGCCTATTTCAGCCAGGCCGGCCGCGCCAACGAGGCCGACGGCATCTACCAGGAAAGCCACCGGCGCGTCGACATGGCCCTGTCGCGCGGACGCTGCGGGTTGTGGGACTGGGACATGGCGCGCGGGCGGCTCTACTGGTCGCGCTCGATGTACGAGATCCTCGGGCTCAAGCCACGCGACAGCGTGATTTCCTTCGGCGAAGCCTCGCAGCTTGTTCATCCCGATGATGGCGATCTCTATGAAATCGCCCAGAAGGTTGCCAGTGGCGACATCAAGCAGGTCGATCACCTGTTCCGGATGCGCCATGCCGACGGCCATTATTTGTGGATGCGGGCACGGGCCCAGGTGGTCGATCCGACCTCCGCGCAGACCCACCTGATCGGCATCGCCATGGACGTCACCGAGCAGCACCGGCTGCAGCAGCGCACCGTCGAGGCCGATCAGCGCCTGTTCGACGCCATCGAGAGCACCTCGGAAGCCTTCGTGCTGTGGGACCGCGACGACCGGCTGGTGCTGTGGAACAAGCATTACCAGGAAATCCACGGCCTGCCTGCCGGCATCCTCGAGCCCGGCACGCCACGGGCAAAGGTCGAAGAGGCCGCAACCCGTCCGGTGGTCGAACGCCGCCTGGCGGTGCCCTGCGCCGAAGGACTGGCGCACACCTATGAAGTCCAGCTCGGCGACGGACGCTGGCTGCAGATCAATGAACGCCAGACCCGCGACGGCGGTCAGGTTTCGGTGGGAACCGACATCACCCCGCTCAAGCGCAACCAGGAGCGGCTGCGCGACAGCGAGAAACGGCTGATGGCCACCATCGGCGATCTCACCACCTCCCAGTCCGAACTCAAGCGCAAGGCGGCCGAGCTGTCAGCGCTCAACAGCGACTACCAGATCGAGACCGAGCGGGCGGAAGCCGCCAGCCGGGCCAAGTCGGAATTCCTCGCCAATATGAGCCATGAGCTCAGAACCCCGCTCAACGCCATTATCGGCTTCTCGGAAGTGCTGCAGGCGCGCATGTTCGGGCCGCTGGGGTCGGACAAATATGTCGAATATGCCGACGACATCCACAATTCGGGCATCCATCTGCTGACCGTCATCAACGACATTCTGGACATGGCCAAGATCGAGGCCGGACAGATGCAGATCGACCGGGAAGATGTCGATCTGGCGCCGCTGCTCGAGGAAACCCTGCGGCTGGTGGCAATCCAGGCGGAAAAGAAGGGCATCGAGGTGCAGCACCGCATTTCGCCGCGCCTGTCGCTCACCGCCGACCGCCGCGCCATGAAGCAGATCCTGCTCAACCTGCTGTCCAATGCCGTCAAGTTCACCGAGCCCGGCGGCCGGATCCTGGTGCGGGCGCGCAAGACCTCCTGCGCCGTGACCCTGACCATCGAGGATACCGGCATCGGCATCCCCAAGGCTATCCTCGGCCGGATCGGTCAGCCCTTCGAACAGGTGCAGAACCAGTTCTCCAAATCCACCGGCGGCTCCGGCCTGGGACTTGCCATCTCGCGCAGCCTCGCCGAATTGCACGGCGGCGCCATGAAGGTTCGCTCGGCCGAAGGTGTCGGCACCATCGTCAGCGTTCGGGTGCCGATCGAGTGTCCGGAAAACGCGATCGCAGCCGAGTAGGCCTGCTCAGGCGCGGTCGTGGATCAGGCCGTGGATGAATTCGAGCTTGGCAAAGATCGTGTCCGAGAGAACGAAGGGATAGAAATCCCCCAGGCCGATGGAGCGGTTCATCGCGTTCATCGCCACCGTCAGCGGCACCCAGGCATCCATCAGCGGACGAAATTCGGCCGCGCCATAGGGTCCGGCATCCGACCAGCCGCCCGGCGTCCGGTTGAGGCCGGCATCCGGTGTATGGCCGTCGAGCCCATACCAGCCGGCCGTTTCCAGGCCGTCGACGATGTGGAAGTAATGCGCCCAGCTCTCGGCGAAATCCTCCCAGGAATGGGCGCAGGCATAGGAGCTGACATGGGTCGCTTCCCATCCTGCAGGTGCGCCGTTTTCATAGTGCCGCTTGAGCGCTTCGCCATAATCCTCGCGCTCGTCGCCGAAGATCGCCCGGTAGGGCTCCAGCTTGTCGGTGTTCCAGACCAGGTGATCCCAGTAATAGTGCCCGACCTCATGACGGAAATGCCCGATCAGGGTGCGGTAGGGCTCGCCCATCGCCTTGCGGTATTTCTCGCGGGTGGGATCGTCGGCCTCGGCGACATTGATGGTGATCAGGCCGTGCTCGTGGCCGGTCAGCACCCGCTTGGTCTTGCCGTCGGGCGCCAGCGTGTCGGCCTTGAATTCGAAACGCAGCGCCGTGTCCCCGGCATTGACGAGATCGCCGACACCGAGACCAAATTTCTGGATCGAGTAGAACAGCCGCCGCTTCGCTTCCTCCAGCGAGGCCCAATGATCGCGGTTCTCCGGCGATGACAGATCAGGGATCACCAGCGTGTGGCGGCAGCTCAGGCAGTGCTCGTCCTCGACCCCGTCCTCGACCAGCCAGTTGCAGAAGATTTCCTGCCGGTTGGCGCATGCCTTGTAGACCGTGGCGCCGTCATGCCACTGCGTGTCTCCGGGTTTGGCGAAGAACATCTGGTCCCAGGCCGGCACATAGCCCAGGCGCGAATTGCAGTTGACGCATTCGCTGTTGCGGAAATGCACTTCGTTGGAGCAGTTGGGACAGGCAAAGCGGCGCATGGGGTCAATCCAGTGGTTTGTTGGTCGTGGCCGTCTGTGGCAGGCATGGCGGAAGTGGTGTCAGGTCTAGCAGATCCCAGCCCGGCACGGCACACAAACCGCCGCCGCAATTCACATGAGGGGGTCGGTCAGAACGCATGGGAGCGGCAAATGTTCCGGGTTTTCTCGCCGGAACAGGATTCTATTTCAGGACAGGAGCAATGCGTGTCCGGGCCGGCAGGGCAGCAGGGCTTGAGCTACTCGAGCAGCCCCTCGGCAATGGCATCGCGCAGTTCGAACTTGTCGATCATGTCGACGATGCCGTGCGACTTGCACAGTTTCTGGCTGACTGTGTCGCGGTCGGCCGAAATCAGATAGATCCTGCTGTCCGCGCTCAGCCGGGAGATGTCACCGATCGTCTGGGTAAAGTCCGTGTAAGGCGGCAACCTGTTGTCGAGCAGGATCACCTCGAAGGATTGCCTGGCGAGATGGACCAGGGCCTCGTCCAGATCGTGCGCCGATGTGAAGCCGGCGTCGGCACCGTATTTCTTGCGCAGAAAACAGGACAGTATCTTGTGCTGGTAGGGATCGTCATCAATCAGCAATATGCTCAGCATCGCAACCCTCCGCACTTGACGTGACAAGGTATATCGACCTGTCGCAGCGCATTGCGCCTTACGGCGATAGCACATACCGTACCAGGCAGCCTACTGGGAGTTTTCGGACTATAATTTATAGTTTCGTTTACTGTGATATTCGCGATCTCCACAAAAAATCGATTCGCAAACCATCAAATTCCTCGCTTTTCGGCCTCTGAAAGTGTCTGATCTAGGACTGAAAAACGATGGAAGACAGCCTATGCATTTGAACCATTCATGACAGACATCAGGGCCGAATTCGAACTGATGATGGATCAGCTGTGCTTCCCGGTTTTCATGATTGACGTCGACGCCGCCGGAGAATTCTCCTTCCGCGCGCTCAACGCGCATCACATGGCTGTGACCGGCCTGAGCAACGCACGGGTCAAGGGACAGAAGGTCCGTGATGTGCTGCCGCCGCGCCTGGCCGCCACGATCACCGCCAATTACGCCAAATGCGTCGACAGCCGAGCGCCCTACAAATACGAGGAACTGCTCAATTTCGAGACCGGCGAGATCTGGTGGCTGACCACGCTGTCGCCGGTATTTGACGACCGCGACGTGGTGGTCGGCGTCATCGGCATCGCCGAGAACATCACTTCCTACAAGGAACGCCAGTTTCATGCGCTCAACTCGGTGGTCGAATCAAAACGGCTGAGCGAGGAAATCAGCCTGTTCACCGGCCTGGCCGCGCATGATCTGCGCGGGCCGTTGCGACAGATCCGGCTGGTGACGGAACTGATCGAGGACGGCTTCGTCGACATGGGCGACGGCAAGCTCGAACTGCTGACCATGGTCAAGCAGGTGTCAGACACAGCACTTGAAAAGCTCGACGAGGTGCTGCAGCACGCCCGCTCCTTCATGGGCGAGACCGACACCAAGACGCAGGTTGATTTCGGGCATCTCTGCTCGGATCTGGTCGCCATTCTTGACCCGCTGTCACGGATCGACGTCACTTATCCGGACGCGCATATCGTCGTCGAATCCGTCGCCCTCCAGGTGGAGTTGCGCAACATTCTCGACAACGCGCTCAAGCACGCATCCTCGAAGGTCCTCATCGAGCTCAGGACACCGGAGACGGCCAGGCGGATGCTGGAAATCCGGGTGTCGGATGATGGACCGGGCTTTACCAATCCGAATGATGTGATCGAGCTGATGAAGTCGCCGCCGTCTGACGACCGGGGATTCGGGCTGGAAACCGTTGCGCGGCTGGCAATGTCACGCGGCGGACGGGTGTGGATGGCAGAGCCGGAATTCGGCACCGGCACGACAATCTGCTGGACCATCGACGCAGTGCTGCTCGACAGCGCGGCCGGCGCCGCATGGGACGTCCCGCCGCAACAGGCCTGACCCATTGGGTGCCAGTTTGGCCTCAACCGGGCGCCAAGCCCCGGTCGTGAACGAATTCCATGATCTCCGAGCCCAGATCGCGATAGCCGTCAAGGGAATCGGGCTTGACCCGATACCAGTTCACTCCAAGATCTTCGGCCTTTTCGCGGTCGGGCATCGACGTCGACCCCGACAGCATCATCACCCGTGTCTCATTCATCCGCTCATCGGAACGGACCGCCGACAGCACCGCAAAACCGTCCGGCTCGGGCATGCTCAGATCGACGATGGCCAGCGCGGGAACCTCGCTGGCGATGACATTGATGGCCTGACCGCTGTCGCTGACCTCGATCAGATCGACATCCGCGCCTGCAGCACGCAATCCGCGGCGCAGCATGGAAATGTCAAACATGTTGTCGTCTACGACGACCACTTTCTTCTTCATACCGTCTCCCATCGGCACGCGATAACCCGAGGGGGTGCGAGCCGCTGTCGTGACCTTTGATGATTGGGGCATGCGCACGGGCTCGAAACCATGGTGGTACATGTCTAGATCGAGGCCGGCCGTCGCGTCTACATACGAGATTTGCCGTATTGATTCGTGCCATTAACAATTCATTGAAGATCAGCGCCTGTTCGCGCCCTCAAGCTGTCCCATTGATTGTGGAACAGGCTCCGTAACATGTCGGGCGGCGCAATCGAAACTGACTTATTGTTTCAAAGCTGTATTGTCGCCCGGCAAAGGGTCTGCTCACAGGCAGTTGCGTTGCTGGCCGGGGCCCCTACCCCGTCACCTTCTTGAACAGCGCACGGATGCGCTTCGACGTTGCTTTGAAATCAGCCTCGAGACTGGCGAGATCCGGCGCCTGGCCGGTGCGGATGACCAGGTCGATGAGGCCGGCAGGCGCATTCTTGGGGTCAAATCCGCCTTCGGTGCACAGCCGCACGATCTGGGCATGCCCGCTCCACATGTCGAGCGCATGGCGCAAGTCTTCCGTCGCCTCCTCACCGAGCGCATCGGGACCGAGCGCCTTGAGCGTGGCGTCGGTACTGGTGCATTCGCTGTGATCGGAGTCCGGAAAGATCTGCGGGGTTTCCACAACGCTGATCAGCCCGGCGGCGCCGTCATCCTCCGGCGCGGGCAGCCACCCCGACGCCCGGGCGTGGAGCGAGAGATACTGGGCGATGAATTCGATGTCGATCAGACCGCCCGGAATGAGCTTGACGTCCCAGATGTCGCGCGGCGGCTTTTCCTGCTCGATCAGTTCACGCATTTCCTTCAGGTCCGCCAGCAGCTTCGTTTCATCGCGCGGCTTGGCCAGCACCTCGTCGATCAGCGTCCGGGCTTCGCGGCGCAGGCTGTCCTCTCCGGCGACGGTGCGGGCGCGGGTCAGCGCCATGTGCTCCCGGGTCCAGGCCTCCTCGGCCTGGTATTTGGAAAACGCGCGGATCGAGGTGGCCACCGGCCCCTTGTTGCCTGACGGCCTGAGCCTGAGATCGACCTCGTAGAGAATGCCCTCGGCCGTCGGCGCCGACAGCGCCGCCACCAGCCGCTGGGTCATGCGGGTATAATAGCGCACCGGGTCAAGTGGCCGGGCACCGTCGGACTCGTCGGCATCCGGGTCATGGTCGTAAAGCAGAATGATGTCGACATCGGAGCCGGCCGAGAGCTCGTAGCTGCCGAGCTTGCCCATGCCGATCACCGCCACGCGGCCGCCGGCGACCTTGCCATGCGCCTCCTCCATGCCGTCGCGCACGGCATCGAGCGCTGCGCTGATGATCAGATCGGCCAGGTGCGAGAAACTGCGCGCAGCGCGCTGGGGCGAGATCGCTCCGGTGAGCAGCCGCACGCCGATGAGGAATTTCTGCTCCAGCGCCACGATCCGCAGCCGGTCAAGGATCTCCTCATAGGCATTGGCGCCCTCGAGGAAGGCTACCAGCCGCTCGGACAGATAATCGCGGGTCGGCAATTCCGCCATCAGTCCCGGATCGAGCATGCCGTCAAACACATGCGGCTTGCGGGCGATGATCTCGGCCAGCCGCGGCGCCGACGCCATGATCGTCACCATCAGCGACAGCAGCGCCGGATTGCTGCCGATCAGCGAAAACAGCTGGATGCCCGCCGGCAGGCCGGAGATGAAGGCATCGAACCGGAACAGCGCCTCGTCGGCGCGTTTGGTGGCGCCAAAGACGCGCAGCAGCTCGGGCGTGAGTTCGGTGAGCCTCTCGCGCGCCTCCACCGACTGGGTGGCGCGGTATCGGCCATAGTGCCAGGTGCGGATGGTGCGCAAGATGTCGGACGGCCGCTCGAAGCCGAGTTCGGCAAGGGTCTTGAGCGTGCCGGGATCATCATCCTCGCCGGTGAAGACCAGATTGCCGATACCGCCTGACAGACCCTGCTCCTTCTCGAACAGGTCCGCATAGCACTGCTCGACCCGAGCCAGCACGGCAACATAGGTCTTGCCGAAGCTCCTCGGTGTCGGCCTCGCCCATCATCAGGGCGATGCGGGCAAGTTCGGCCTCGCTCTCGGGCAAGGTATGGCTCTGCTCGTCACGGACCATCTGGATGCGGTGCTCGACGTCACGCAGGTACCAGTAGCTTTCCGCCAGCGTCCGGGCGGTGGCAGGGTCGATCCAGCGGGCCCGGGCCAGCGCCACCAGCATCTCGTCGGTGCGCCTGAGCCGCAGACGCGGCATCCGTCCGCCGGCAATCAATTGCTGGGTCTGGACGAAAAACTCGATCTCGCGGATGCCGCCGCGGCCGAGCTTGACATTGTGGCCCTTGACCGCGATGTCGCCGAAACCGCGATGCGCATGGATCTGCCGCTTGATCGAATGAATGTCCGATATGGCGGCGAAATCGAGATATTTGCGAAACACGAAAGGCGTCAGCCCCTTGAGGAAATCCTCGCCGGCCGGCAGGTCGCCCGCCACCGGGCGCGCCTTGATGAAGGCCGCCCGTTCCCAGTTCTGGCCGCGGCTTTCGTAATAATTCATCGCCGCTTCCAGCGGAAACGCCAGCGGCGTCGATCCGGGATCCGGCCGCAGCCGCAGATCGGTCCGGAACACATAGCCGTCGCCGGTCCGCTCCTGCATGATCCGCACCAGCCGCCGCACCATGCGGGCAAACACATCGGTGACCTCGTCGCGGTCACGCACCACCCCGGCCTCGGGATCGAAGAACACGACGATATCGATGTCGGAGGAATAATTGAGCTCATGGGCGCCGTGCTTGCCCATTCCGAGCACGATCAGGCCGGATTTCCTGCAGGGATCATCCGGGTCGGGCAGGATCAGCTTGCCGGCCTCGTGACCGGCCCGCAGCAGATGATCGAAGGCCGCGCCCAGCGCCGCGTCCGCCAGATCGCTCAGAACCGCCGTGGTGTGCCGAGCGTCGACCAGCCGGGCCAGATCATGCAGCGCCAGCACCAGCGCCACCCGCCGCTTGGCCCGGCGCAGATCGCGCATCAGCGCGGCTTCGCTGGCAGGATTGCCATCGGCATCGCGCCAGCAGCTGCGCGCAGCGTTGAGCGTCCTGGCCAGCACGTAGGGGGCAGGCTTGGACAGCGCCAGCTCCAGCGAATCCGGATCGGCCAGTGCGGTCTCGCGCAAAAACGGCGACAGGGCCAGCGCGGCGAGCAGGAAATCCCGGGCGGCGCTATCGCCGGACAAGACAGACGCAATCTCCGGATGGTCGGCTGCCAGCGGCTTGAGATCGGCCAGAACCGATTTCACCGCATTGGCCGAGGGCGCGCGGATCGGGCTTTTTTCAAGCCTGGAAAGCAGTCCGGTTGCTGGCGTCTTGGTCATGTCCCCCCGGCAGTGCCATGGTGACGGCGAGACCGGGATAATCCTTGGCCTCTGGCGTCTCGTCATCCAGCACGAGCCGTCCACCATGCAGCGCCGCCACCGCCTGGACAAGACTCAATCCCAACCCGGTGCCGGGTTTTGAACGGCTTTCATCAAGCCTGACGAAGCGCTTGACGACATCCTCGCGCCGCTCGGCGGGAACGCCGGGGCCGTTGTCGCGCACGCTCAGGAGAACCTCGCCGCCTGTGCGGGACAGCGTCACCGCAATCTTCGGCGCCGGTGCATCACCGACATATTTGATGGCATTGTCGATCAGGTTGGACAGCGCCTGGGCCAGCAATTCGCGGTTGCCATTGATGGTGATGCCCGGCGCAATCCGGGCGGTCAGCGTCACCCCTTCTTCCTCGGCAACCGGCTCGTAAAGCTCGGCCGCATCCTGGGCCAGCCCGGACAGATCGACCAGGCTCATCTGCGCCGTCGAAGATCCCGCCTCGACGCGACTGATCATCAGCAGCGCATTGAACGTGCGGATCAGTTGATCGCTGTCGGCGATCATCTGTTCGAGCGCTTCATGATGGGCCTCCGGCCCGCCATCGCTGGCCAGCGCCGCTTCGGCGCGGTTGCGCATCCTGGTCAGCGGCGTCTTGAGATCATGGGCAATGTTGTCGGAAACCTGCCTCAGCCCCTCATTAAGCCGCTCGATGCGGCCCAGCATGGTGTTGAGCGACAGGCTCAGCCGGTCGAATTCATCGCCGGAGCCATTGACCGGCAGGCGCTGCGACAGGTCGCCGGCGAGGATCTTCTTGCTGGCATTGGACATGTGATCGATGCGCCTGAGCGCGCGGCGTCCGACAAAGAACCAGATCGCCAGGGCGCCGACAAACATGATCGCCAGCGCCATCACCAGCGCCTGCCGAACCAGGCCCCGGACCTGCTCGCGCTCGCCGATATCGCGGCCGACCATCAGCCGCATGCCGTTGGGCAAGAACACCACCTGGGCCAGCGCCCGGTGGTTTTCATTGGCGGTCTCGCCGATGCGCTGGTAGCGAAACGGCTCGGCGCTCCAGCCCTCGGCATCGAGCACGCCGGGCTGCAGCGATTCGATATTGCCGGCGATCAGGTCACCGGTGGGGGTGGCGATGGCATACAGATTGGCGCCCGGCTGGCGGGAGCGGCGTTCGATGACCCGGACCAGCCCGGCGACGCCGCCGCGCCTGTAGGCGCCGGCGACGATGCGCAACTCGTTGCCGACGGTGTTCTGGGTCCGGTCCCGCTGCATGCCTTCGGAAATGGCGGTGACATAAAACACCAGCGCGATGGCGCATAGCGCGAACAACCCCAGATACAGCGCCGACAACCGCACCGCAGTGGTCGACAACATGGCGCGCAGCCGGTTCATGATGGTCCCTAGCCTCCGGCTTTCATCATGTATCCGGCGCCGCGCACGGTGCGCAGCAGCGGTTCGCCGAAATCCTTCTCGATCTTCGAGCGCAGCCGCGAGATGTGGACATCGATGACATTGGTCTGCGGATCGAAATGGTAATCCCAGACATGTTCGAGCAGCATGGTGCGGGTCACCACCTGCCCGGCATTCTTCATCAGATATTCAAGCAGCCGGTATTCGCGCGGCTGCAGCGGGATCAGCTGGCCGGCGCGTCGGACCTCGTGGCTCAGCCGGTCGAGTTCGAGATCGCCGACCCGGTAGGTGGTTTCCTGGTCGCGGCCGCCCTTGCGTCGGCCAAGCACCTCGATGCGCGCCAGCAGTTCGGAGAATGCATAGGGCTTGGTCAGATAGTCGTCGCCACCGGCGCGCAGGCCGGTCACCCGGTCATCCACCTGGCCCAGGGCCGAAAGGATCAGCGCCGGGGTATCATCGCCATTGCCGCGCAACTCGCTGATGATCGACAGCCCGTCCCGCTTGGGCAGCATGCGATCGACCACGAGGGCGTCATAGCTGTTTTCAGAAGCGAGAAAAAATCCTGAATCGCCATCGCTGGCGTGATCAACGGTGATTCCGGCCTCCCGGAATGCCTTCGACAGATAGGCCGCGGTTTCCAGATCGTCTTCGATAATGAGAATCTTCATGGAAATGATCCTAGAGCGCTTTTCGTCCAAAGGGAATCTATTGAAATACGGACAAAAAAACGCGGCGGGCCAGAGGGGGCGGCCCACCGCGTTGTTGCATCCGGCACACGTCTTGTGCCGTGCCGCCGGATGCTGGGTTGACCTCGATCAGCCCTGGTCGATCGGCAGGGCGACAAACCGCGAGCGGTTCTCGTTCTCCACCTGGAACAGGGCGGCCTTGCGGCCGTCCTTGGCGGCGGCATCGATGATGCTCACCACGTCGGATGCATTGGTCACGTCCTTGTTGTTGACGGCCAGGATCACATCACCGGCGCGCAGGCCGCGCTCTTCGGCAACGCTGTCAGGCGCCACCGAGGTGATGACCAGTCCGTTGCCGGTCTCGGCAGGAACCACTGTCAGGCCGAAATTGTCGAGCGTGGCTTCAGCCTGCGGGATCGACGGTGCCGAATCCTCTTCGGGAGAAACAGCGGCCATGTCCGTGGGAAGCGAACCCAGCTCGACCTTGATGGTCTCGCTCTTGCCGTCGCGCCAGACCGTGATGTCCACAGCCTTGCCCGGATCCATGGCAGCGATCATCTTGGCCAGCTCGCGCGGACCCTTGACCGTGTCGCCATTGACAGCCGTGACCACGTCACCGGCGGCAATGCCAGCCTTGGAGGCCGGTGCATCCGGCTGCGGTTCGGTGACAAGCGCGCCTTCCTCGGTGGCGAGACCAAGCGATTCGGCGATATCGGCTGTCACCGGCTGGATCTGCACGCCAAGCCAGCCGCGCTCGACAGATCCGTCGGCGATCAGGTCATTGATGACCGCACGCGCGGTCGTGGCGGGAATGGCAAAGGCAATGCCGACATTGCCGCCCGACGGCGAGAAGATCGCGGTGTTGATGCCGATCACTTCACCGTTGAGATTGAAGGTCGGGCCACCGGAATTGCCGCGGTTGACGGCCGCATCCACCTGGATGAAATCATCATAGGGGCCGGCGCCGATGTCACGGCCACGTGCGGAAACGATGCCCGCAGTCACAGTGCCGCCGAGACCGAAGGGATTGCCCACAGCCACAACCCAGTCGCCAACGCGGATCTTGGAGTCATCGGCGAAATCGACATAGGTGAACTTGCGCTCTTCCTCGACCTTGAGCACGGCCAGATCGGTGCGCTTGTCGCGGCCGATCAGCTTGGCATCAAGCTCGGTGCCGTCATCCATGATCACGGTGAAGGCGGAGCCGTCTTCAACCACGTGGTTGTTGGTGACCAGCAGGCCATCTTCGGAGATGAAGAAGCCCGAGCCCTGGCTTACCGGACGAACCCGGCCGGGGCGCTTCTTCCGGTCCGGATCGCGACGGTCACGCTCGGCGCGACGGTCGCTGTCAGGACCCTGCCTGTCGCCAAAACCGCGGTTGAACTGATCGAAGAACCGCTTCATCGGGTGATCATCAGGAAGGTCGTCGAACCCCCTGCCGTTGAAATCGAAATTGAAACCGCCGTCATTGGAGACGGGCTTGACTTCGGCCTGGACGCGAACCGACACGACGGCCGGTGATACGGCGTCCACGACATCGGCGAAACTCGGTGCCTGTGGCGCCTCAACGCGCACGGCGTCGGCGAAGGCGCCGGTGGTCGGTGCCGGAACGCCGGTGGCCAGCAGGGCAGCGGCAACGCCGGCAATGGCGGTCGTGCTCAGGAAGCCCTTGGAAAATTTGCGTGATGCTTTCGACATGTATCAACCTCATCTTTGTCATCAAAGCCGTTCATCCGGCTCTTGGGACTACAGATAGGCATGTGTCAGTTACGGCAAGCTTTCCGGATCATTAAACCTTTGTAATGTTTGCCGCCCTGCCCCTGCCACAATCCCGACCAGCGCTGCCGGGGATCACTCGACTGTGGTCACCACCTTGGCGCCGTGCTCGAGCGTTCGGTGTACCGGGCACTTGTTGGCAATCTCGGCGATCTTGTCGGCAAGGGACGCGGGCGTGCCGCCGTCAATCGAAATGACGCGTTCGAAGCGGTCGATCTTGCCGCCATTGGCGCGCTCGCTCTCGGTGCATTCCAGACAATCGGCCGCATGCACCTTGTTGTGCCTGACCGTCACCGTGACCAGGCCCAGATCGATCTTCTTCAGCCGCGCATACATGCGCAGCGTCATGGCCGTGCAGGCGCCCAGTCCCGCCGACATCAGGTCATAGGGCGAGGGTCCGGTGTCGGCGCCTCCAACGCTGGCCGGTTCATCGGCAAGCATCCGGTGCGGGCCGGCCTGCACCGAAACCTGGAACTTGCCCTGCCCGGTCTCTCCCACAACCACGTCCTCGACCGGCGCATCGTCGCGGCGCGGCGCTTCGACCGGCAGATAGCGTGCAGCCCAGGAGGCAATGATCCCGGCGGCATAATTGGCGTCAGCCGGGTCGGACAGCATGTGATCGGCGTCATCGAGCGACACGAAGCTCTTGGGGTGTTTGGCGGCGGTGAAGATCGCCGCGGCATTGTCGATGCCGACCACCTGGTCGCGCGGGCCGTGCAGCACCAGCAGCGCGGTCTTCATCCGCCCGATCTTTTCGGCCAGGCTGATGGCGTTGAGATCCTCGACAAACTGGCGCTGGATGGTGAAAGGCCGGCCGCCGAGACTGACCGCCGCCTCGCCCCCGGTGGTGATCTCGTCAATATGGCTCTGAAAATTCTCGATCACATGGCTTGCCTCGGCCGGCGCGCCGATGGTTGCCACAGCCCTGACCGATTTGAGATCACCGGCAATCGCCAGCACCGCAGCACCACCCAGCGAATGGCCGACAAGGATTTCCGGGGCGTCGTAATGGACGGCCAGCCAGTCGGCGGCAGCGCGCAGATCTTCCAAATTGGACGAGAAATTGGTCGAGGCGAAGTCGCCGCCGCTCGAGCCCAGGCCGGTAAAATCGAACCGCATCACGGCAATGCCGGCGCGCGCCAGTTCACCTGATATACGGCGCGCCGCCAGCGTGTCCTTGGAGCAGGTGAAGCAATGGGCAAACAAGGCCCAGGCGCGGATTGAACCGGCGGGCAAATCCAGCCGCGCCGCCAGTTTGGCGCCGGAATGGCCCGTAAACTCCGCCTTGATGGTGTGTGCCGTCATGTCGTGCCCCTTGCTCTCGTCTCACTGTCAGGTGGGGCAATCATATCAGGCTTGCTGATCACGGTCTTTCAACAGTTTCGCGAGCTCGGCCTGTTCGGCGTGGCTCAGCCCGTCGCCGCCGCCGGTGGCGGTTGTCTGGTTCCTGCCGCGGCCATTGACCAGCATCACCGTGGCGCCGATCAGAAAGATCAGAACCGGAGCGCCCCACAACAACACCGTCTGCATCGAAAACCGCGGCTTGAGCAGCACAAATTCGCCATAGCGCGAGACCACGTAATCGATCACGTCCTGATCGCTGTCGCCTGCCACCAGCCGTTCACGCACCAGGAACCGCAGATCGCGGGCCAGTTCGGCATTGGAATCGTCAATCGACTGGTTCTGGCAAACCAGGCAGCGAAATTCCAGCGACAGCGTCCGCGCCCGCGCCTCGAGCGCCGGATCCGCCAGCACCTCGTCGGGATTGACGGCCGCCGCCGGGCCGATCAGCGCCAGCATCAGCGCGGCTGCGGCAAGGAATTGACGCAGCAGGCTCATGCGGTGGCCCCGGCAGCTTTCTTGGCCACCTTTCCGGCATTGGCACGGTTGGGCGCGCCGATGCGCAGACGGCGGTCCGAAAGGGACAGAATGCCGCCCAGCACCATCAGGATCGTCCCGTACCAGATGAAGGTGACCCAGGACTTCCACCAGACCCGAACCACCAGCCCGCCATTGGCCTCGGGATCGCCAAGTGCCACGTAAAGCTGGCTGGCGCCGAAGGTCAGAATGCCGGCCTCGGTCGTTGGCATGCGGCGCGCCGGGTAGAAACGTTTCGACGATGCCACCTTTGCCACCTCGACGCCGCCACGCGAAACCGTGAACTCGCCGGACTGGGCGGTGAAATTGGCGCCGGTCACATCTTCGAGACCGTCAAAGCGCAGCTCATAACCGCCCGCGGAAACCGTGTCGCCGGGATCCATGGTGACGACGGTTTCGGTCGAAAACACGCTGGCGGCGACAACGCCGATCACGGTGACACCCAGTCCCATGTGACCAAGCGCGGAGCCGAATGCCGACCGCGGCAGCCCGGCCAGTCGGCTCCAGGCCACGCGGGCGCCAACCCGGCCGATGCCTGCACGCAGCGCCAGATCGGTCAAGGCTCCCAGGATCAGGAACACGCCCAGCGCGATGCCGATACCGGCCAGCACCGGCGCGCCGGTTTTGAGGAAGACGACACCCAGGCCCACCAGCATGGCAATGCCGATGGCGAAATAGAGCCGGTGCGCCGCCCCCGCCAGATCGCCGCGCTTCCAGGCCAGCAACGGCCCGAAGGGCACGGCCAGCAGCAAGGGCAGCATCAGCGGACCGAAGGTCAGATTGAAGAACGGCGGCCCGACCGAAATCTTGGTGCCGGTGACGGCCTCCAGCAACAGCGGGTAGAGCGTGCCGATCAGCACGGTGGCAGCCGCCGTGGTCAGGAACAGATTGTTGAGAACCAGCGCGCCCTCGCGCGAAATCGGCGCGAACATGCCGCCGGCCTTCAGCGTCCCGGCCCGGAATCCGAACAGTGCCAGCGCGCCGCCGATGAAGATTACCAGAATGCCCAGAATGAACACGCCACGGGTCGGGTCGGTGGCAAAGGCATGCACCGATGTCAGAACGCCGGAGCGGACCAGGAAGGTGCCGAGCAGCGAGAAAGAGAAGGTCAGGATGGCGAGCAACACCGTCCAGATCTTCAGCGCCTCGCGCTTTTCCATCACCAGCGCCGAATGCAGCAGCGCCGTGCCCACCAGCCAGGGCATGAAGGAGGCGTTTTCAACCGGATCCCAGAACCACCAGCCACCCCAGCCGAGTTCGTAATAGGCCCAGTAGCTGCCCATCGAAATGCCGGCGGTGAGGAAGATCCAGGCTGTCAGCGTCCAGGGCCGCACCCAGCGCGCCCAGGCGGCGTCGATCCGTCCCTCGATCAGCGCCGCAATGGCAAAGGCGAAGGAGATCGAAAACCCGACATAACCGAGATAGAGCAGCGGAGGATGGATCGCCAGGCCGATATCCTGCAGGATCGGGTTGAGGTCATTGCCCTCCACCGGGGCCTGGTCAAGCCGGATGAACGGGTTCGAGGTCAGCAGCACGAACAGCAGGAACGCCACCGTGATCCAGGCCTGGACCGAAAGCACATTGGCCTTCAGCGTGTCGGGCAGATTGCGGCCGAACAAGGCGACAAGGCCGGAAAACAGCGTCAGGATCAACACCCAGAGCAGCATCGAGCCTTCGTGATTGCCCCAGACACCAGTGATCTTGTAGAGCATCGGCTTGAGCGAATGCGAGTTCTCGACCACGTTCTGCACCGAGAAATCGGACGTGACATAGGCATTGGTCAGCGCAAAGAACGAGATCGCCACCAGCATCAGCGCGGTCAGTGCCGCCATCGGGCCGATCGCCATCAGCGCGGCATCGCGGCGGCGCGCGCCGATCAAGGGCGCGATCGACTGGACGATGGACACCGCCAGGGCAAGAATGAGGGCGAAATGGCCGATTTCTGTGATCATGGCGTCCACTCCTGCACAAGCTGACACGGCGATTGCCGCGTCGGCGATCTTCGGGTTTACTGGGTCTCGACACCTGGCGTCGGATCGCCATCCTGCCAGACACCCTGGGCCTTCAGCGAATCGGCAACTTCCTTGGGCATGTAGTTCTCGTCATGCTTGGCCAGAACCGAGTCGGCCATGAAGGTGCCTTCTTCAGCCGAAAACACCCCTTCGGTGACCACGCCCTGCCCCTCGCGGAACAGGTCCGGCAGGATGCCGACATAGCGCACCTTGACCGAGGCATTGGTATCGGTGACCTGGAACGTCACCGACGAATTGTCGCCGCGCTCGACCGAGCCCTGCTCGACCAGTCCGCCGAGCCGCACCCGGGTTCCCGGCGCCAGCGGCTGGGCCAGCACGTCGGTGGGCGAATTGAAAAACACGATCTGCTCGCGCAGCGCCGTGGTGATCAGCGCCGCAGCCCCGATCAGGAACACCGCGCCGGCGGCAATGATCGACAGTCGTTTCTGCTTGCGGTTCATTGGCCCTCCGCCACAGGTTCAAGTCCGAGTTGCAGCGCCAGCCGGGCCAGGGCCTGGCCGCCGTCGCTGGCGGCGGGGAACGATCCACTGGCCCGGCTCAACGCCTGTTCGGCCGCAGTGCGGTCGCCCAGCACGGCATAGGACCGCACCAGCCGCAGCCAGCCGTCGATATTGTCGGGATTGTCGGTGAGCTTGGCGTCAAGCGAGGCAACCATGTTGCGGATCATCGCCGTGCGGTCTTCCGCCGGCATCTCCGCGGCTGCCGCCACATCGGCCTGGGATGGTCCGCCCAATTCGGTCGGCTGTTCGTCCACAACGGCAGGACTGCCGCTTGCGCCCGGCAGGATGAAGGGGTTCTTGGCAACCGCCGAGCGTTCGGTGGCCTGCGCATCCCGCTTGCCGGTGGCGGGCGTCATCTGCACGCCGCCAAGGATGGATCCGGCGACGAGTCCCAGTTCCCGGGCCATTTCGCTCAAGGCCTGGCTTTCCTTGCCCGTCGGCGCGAAGGCTGCAATGGCGCGGTCGAGGGCGGCCTGGGCCCGGTCGCGATCGCCGGTGACGACATGCGACTGCACGAGCCGCAGCCATCCTGCGATATCATCGGGATTTTCGGCAAGCTTGGCTTCCAGATTGTCGATCATCGAGCCGATCATCGCCTGGCGCTGTTCAGGGCTCATGTTCTGGGCGGCGGCAATGTCGGCGGCGGTCGGATCACGCGGCGTCACCGTGCCGGTGCCCTGCAACTGCGCCGGGCCGGTGCCGGTTTCTAACGCGGCGAGCTGGCTTTGCACCGCAGGGATCCAGGGCGCCTCGGCGGGTGCGGTCTGCAGCATGCCGTTGAAGGCGGCGCGCGCTTCCGCCGTCTTGCCCGACTGCGCCAGCGCGACGGCCAGGAAGAACTGCGGTTTCGGATCGGATGAATCGAGCTCGCGGGCAGTCTGGAACGCCAGGCTGGCTTCTTCGGTCACGACCCCGCCGGCGGCGGAAAACAGCGCTTCGCCAAGGCTTGCAAGCCTGCCCGGGGACGGCCCGAGAATCGATATCGCCTTCTGGAAGGCGGTCGCCGATTCCTCGAAACGTCCGGTTCTGAGATAGATCGGTCCGAGCACGTCCCAGCCGCGCCCGTCGCGGGGATTTTCCGCCAGATGCCGCTCCGCCTGGGCAATCAGCATGGCCACGTCGGTGGTCTCAGGCTGGGCCTGAAGCCGGGCTGACAGCGGCAATTGCGGCAGGTCCGGCCGGCCCAGCTCGAGATAGGCGGTCAATGCGGCCAATGGCATGAAGATAGCAATCACCGTGACCACGACCCGGCGCAATCCGCGGCTTTCGGCATGGCTGTCGGCGGCCATCGCCGCATCGCCCTTGCGGGCCGCCGCCAGCAGCCGCCGCGAAATTTCGGTCCGCGCCACCTCGGCCTGCGCCGGCTCGACCAGGCCATCGGCGAGGTCGCGGTCGATCTCGCTCAACTGGTCGCGGTAGACTTCCACATCATGCAGCTCCGGCACATCCGGCCCGGAATTACGGCTACGCGCCACTGGCCTGAGCAAGGCCAGGGTCACTGCGGCGGTCATGACGGCTGCGATTACCCAGAACAACATATGGTTTCAATATCCGAGCATTGTGTGTTTTCCAACCGCAATCGGCGTCTGCCCACCGATTGGGGCGTTTGGTCGCGTCCATGGCTCGCCGCGACCCGCAAGGCGTGCCCGGCAACTTCCGGCCACAACCGGGCGCCAGGCTTCACCTGACCCGCACCGGATTCGTCTGAGCCGTTGATTCTGCCGCATGCCCATCGTCTTTCGAATGAACCCGTCGGAACACAATGGACATCATTGCGGCGGCCTGCGCCATGACCCAAATCAACCTATGAGGAGCAAGGTCAGCCCAGCGGCGTCCAGCTTCCGTCCTCGTTGCGGCAAGCCGCACCCTGTCCGGTCACCGAAGCGCCCCCGATCGTGGCCTTGTGGGTGTATTGGCGGCAGTTTTGCTGTCCCACCTGATAGGGCGTGCCGGCCGAGACCTCGCCGGCGGTGCCGCCAGCCTGGCCGGTCCAGGCGACCTTCTGGCCAAGCGGAGTTTTCTCCAGCGCCTGGTACTCGGCCTCGAGCGCACGCAGCCTGTCGGGCTGGGTCAGGCTGCTCGAAGCACCCTGGGGCAGAATCCCGCCATTGAGAGCAGTCAGAATGGCGCCGCTGCCGGCGCTTGAGCTGGTCGTCACCGGCCCGAACGCCAGGGGCCGCGCCCGGCCTGTGGCGGTGCAGCCGGCCACTGCCGCAGAAATTCCCACGATACAGACCAGCTTCGCAATGCCCGAAAGTGAATATGCCATCCTGCTACCGTCCTTGACCAAGTGCACAGCGTCTCCGGTATGCGGAGTTATGGTGCGATATCTGTTTGCCGCGCACGTGTGGCGGCATTGTGACGTGCGTTGCCGCCGTGCAACAACCATAGCTGTTTTACCTGGTGCTGTCCCGGTCCGGCACCGTCCGCGGAGCTGAACTCTGGTCACGCCTGCGTGATCAGCGCCGGCAGCGTCAGCCGCGCCGACAGTCCGCCCGAGGGTGCCTGCGCCAGCGTGAAATCGCCTTTGTATTCGGATGCGATCTCGCCGACGATGGAGAGCCCGAGACCGGTGCCGGGCTTGGATTCGTCGAGCCTGCGGCCGCGCTTCACCGCCTCGCGCATGCCGGTCTCGTCAAGGCCCGGCCCGTCATCGTCGATATCGATGCGGAACATCTGTCGCTGGCCCTCGCCCACGGGCACCGGCCGCAGCCTGACGGCAACACCGGTACGGGCGAATTTGGCGGCATTCTCGACCAGATTGCCCAGCGCTTCCTCCAGATCCTGGGTTTCCATGGCCAGCACCGCATGGCCTGGTTCGATGTCGGTGGAAAACGACAGATCCGGATTCAGCTTGGCCATCACCCTGATCAGCCGCTCGATCACCGGTGCCGCCTCGGTCCGGGCCAGCACGCTGCCGCGCTGGGCCGCGATGCGGGCCCTGTCGAGATAGGTCTGGACCTGCGCCTGCATGGTCTCGGCCTGGGCGCGCACCAAGGCGCCATGCGCCGGAGTCATGTCGCGGGATTCGTTGATCAGGACCGCAATCGGGGTTTTCAGCGAATGTGCCAGATTGCCGACCTGCATGCGCGCGCGCTCGACCACCCGCTGGTTGGCGCTGATCAGTTCATTGATCTCTCCGGCCAGCGGGGCGATTTCGCGGGGGAAGGTGCCATCGAGCTGCTGCGCCTCGCCGGCGCGGATTCTGCCCAGCGCCTGACGGGCATGATCGAGCGGGCGCAGGCCGTAGAGAATGGCCACGGCGTTGACCAGCAGACTGCCGATGCCGAACAGCGCCAGCACCAGATAGAGATTGCCCGAAAATTCGGCGATCTCGTCCTCGAGCACTTCTCGATTGCCGGCCACGCGGAAGCGCGCCGCGTGCCCCTCGGCATCGAGCTCGACTTCGGTTTCAACCACCTCGAGCCGATTGCCCTGGTCGTCGCGGGCTGCATAGCTGCGCTGATAGCGCTCGTTGAACGGCAATTCGGAGACAGGCGGCACGGCAATGGTGCCCTCGCCGATCGAGACCGAAGCCAGTCGCGGGCTTGCCAGATCACCGAGCGGCTCGACCAGCCAGATCCAGCCGCTTCCGGGCTGTTCGAACACCAGGTCGCCCAGTTGCAGATTGCCCGACAGCTGGCCATTGGCGTCGATGGTGACTGCATTGATGACACTGTTGAGATGGGCCCGCAGCAGGTCGCCAAAGGCGCGCTCGCTGCCGGTCCGGTAGAGCTGCGAAATCACGATGGCGATGGCGACCAGCGCGATCACCGCCCAGACCGATGCAAACAGCAGGACGCGTGCGGTGAGAGAGCCGCGTTTCATCCCGCCTTGCCTGCATCCGCGGTTTCGGGCGGCACCATCCGGTAGCCAAGTCCGCGCACGGTTTCGATCAGCTCGACGCCGATCTTCTTGCGCAGCCGGCCGACAAACACTTCAATCGTATTGGAATCCCTGTCGAAATCCTGGTCATACATATGTTCGACCAGCTCGGTGCGCGACACCACCTCGCCCATGTGATGCATCAGATAGGACAGCAGGCGGTATTCATGGCTGGTCAGTTTCAGGGTGACGCCGTCAACGCTGGCTTTCGACGCCTTGGTATCCAGGCGCACCGGACCGCAGGAGATCTCCGAGGAGGCGTGGCCGGATGCCCGGCGGATCAGCGCGCGGATCCGCGCCAGCACTTCCTCGACATGAAACGGTTTGGTGACATAGTCATCGGCTCCCGCATCGATGCCGGCGACCTTGTCGCTCCAGCGGTCGCGGGCGGTCAGGATCAGCACCGGCATGATCCGGGCATTCGCCCGCCATTTTTCCAAAACGGTGACGCCATCCATCTCCGGCAGACCGATATCGAGGATCACCGCGTCATAGGGTTCGGTGTCGCCAAGGAAATGACCTTCCTCGCCATCATAGGCGCGGTCCACCACATAGCCCTGCTCAAGCAGCGCGTCGGCCAGTTGGCGATTGAGATCCTTGTCATCCTCGACAATCAATATGCGCACGTGTCTTGCCCCGCTTGGTTTGGTTTGCCGGCGCCCTGCCCGTGACGGACCTTTCGCCTGTTCGGGCGCGCCGCCCTATCATGCACCGACTCGCGCATTCCGGACAGTTTGCGATTGCGTGGAACCCGGCGCCCCCGGCGCCCGGCTGGAAGGCCCCTATTGCGGGACCTGGACGGTCACCTTCTTCGGCCGGTCAGAGCCGTTGCCCGGAACCAGCACGGTGATCTCGCAGACCACCTGGCCGCCGCTGTTCCTGGCCGACGCGGAGAGCAGTTGCCCGCCGGTCTGGCTGACAACCTGAGCGGCAGCACCGGAGCAATCGGCAGCGACCTGCACGATCGCGGTGCCGTCGGGCGCCTGCAGACCGGTCGATGGCGCGGCAACCGGCGACATCGTTGCCGCCTGCACTGCGATCAATCCAATACTGAGCAAATTCATAGTCATCGTCAGCCCTGACACGGTTGGTACTTCATCTTGGAGCCAGTGATACAAGATCATGCCTGAACCGCAAATGAATGGAAACAGGCTGCAACGGCTATTTGGCATCAGCCGATCCGGTTCTTCGCCGTGATCCGTCCGAAAATCGCCATCAGCCCGCCGATGGCGGCGCCAAGCGAGGTCAAAAGCTCGATCAGGGCCTCGCGATCGGCATCGCTCACGTCAAGTCCGGCCAGTCCGAGACCCGCGGAGCCAAGCGTGACAATGGCGCCCCACAGGGTCTTGGATTGCCACCAGGGTTTGCTGTCGGTCATGGAAAAATCCTTTCAGGTTCGGGGTGATCAGATTTCGAGTGTCGCCGTCCGCGCCACGCCCCAGGGCACGCGCTTGCCTGCCTGCGCCACGCGGAAACTCAGCGAGGGCCGGGCCGAGCCGAAGTCGGCAATCTCGTCGGCTGCCGGATAAAGCCAGCCCGGCGTCTCGGTTTCGACCGTGCGGATTGCCGTACCGGCGTCGAGGATCTCCAGCCGGTAGCGCTCAAAACCCTCGTCATTGGCGACCTCAGCCGCGACCCAGCTGTCGGCCGACAAGCGCCCGCGGCGTATCCAGGAGAGCGCGATGCCACCGGCCTGACGGACGGCGCGCAGATGCACCGGCGACAGCGGCGTGAGCGCCCGCTCACCGCCGGCAAAGCTCACCGGCGCCGCCGCGCCAGCCGCGGCGCCCGATGCTTCGGCGATCCAGTTGAGCGCGCGGCCGGCTTCATCCAGCGTCAGGTTGAGTGGTGCCACGGCATTGTCGAGCATAATGAAGCGCGCGCCCTTCGCAGCGCCGGCGCGCATGGCGTCGTCGGTTCCAGCCTGTCCGCGCAGCAAGCCTGTGAGCCGCCAGCGCCCGGCCAGAATTTCCTCGGCGGTCTCGAACTGGACGATCTCCCAGATACCGGCCTGCGACCCGACCGCCGCCGCATTGGCGCCATTGAGAACCGACAGACGGCTGGCGGTGGAGAGACTGCCAAAGGCCAGATCGACCTCAAGCACCGCGGAGTGATCGAAACGGCCTTCGCTGTCTCCGGCCGGCAAGGCTTCGGCCAGCACGCCGATCCGCGCCGGCGCATCCAGCCTTGCGCGGGCGGCAAATCCCTCGGCCTCCACCGAACTGGAAAGAACGATCTGCCTCCAGGGAATGGCAAGCGCCCCTGCCCGCGCCCAACCGCTCTCGTCAGTGCCGGAGAGCACCGGCAGATCGAGAAAGACGATCTCCGGCGCAAAGAAGGCGTTGGCGTCATCGGGCGCGTGGCTGACAAAAGGCTCCACCACGACACCCGAGCCCGCCGGGGCATGCGCCACTGCCTCGATCCGGCGCATCTCGCTATCCTCGATACGGGTGATCCGGTAGCGGCCGCGCGGGGCGTTTTCGAGCCCGAACCGAACGGTGTCGCCGGGCTGCAGGGCTGCGGATTGCGGCGGCATCGCAAAGCGCAGGCGGCGGCGCTGCAGACGGTGATCATGCAGCCAGCGGTCCGCGGTCATCCGCGCCAGCCCCGGCTCGATTGCCAGGCTCAATGGCATGTCGCGCTGGCGCACCGGCTCTCCCTCAAGCCGCCGCGAGCGTGCCGAGGCGGACGCGTAGTCAACCATCGGATCGGCGGAAAGCAGCACAGCCTCATTGGCAAATTCGCTGATTTCGCCGCGCGTTTCCTCAAACAGCGCACCCGCCTCGGCTTCGGCAACTGCATCGATCTCCAGCGCAGCTGCGCCCGCCGTCAGCCGTGAGACGAATTCCAGGCCCTGCGGACCTTCGCGCACATCGATGCAGAAGGCGTCGACCAGCGGCGCCAGCACCGCACGCGCGGATGCCGGTTCGGAGATCACATGTCCGCTGACCATGCCGTCGACGCGATCGACATCGAAATCCGTCATCCCGGCCTCGCCGAGCACCGCGGCAATCAGATCCTTCAACGCCACCGTGCCAAGGCGCCCGTTGAGCCAATGGCCGGTGCGCCAATTGGCGCCGTCCGACCACACCGCAGAGGACAGCGGAAAGGCCGGAAACGGCCGTGCATCCCAGGTCCACAGGTGAATGTGGTCGGTATCGACCATGCCATCGGCATTGGCCGCGCCGGACCAATGCGCCAGATGCGCTTCCAGAAAGGCGCGCTGGGCCAGGTCGTCGCGCCCGCCATTCGAGTACCAGGGGATCGCACCTTCGGAGGATTTCGGATCGGGAAACAGATTGGGCTGCGCCGCACCCTTGTCGACCGCCGGGCAGCCGAGCTCGGTAAACCAGATCGGCTTGGAGCCGGGAACCCAGGGGCTGGGGCTCGCGGCCTCGCTGCCGCCGATCCGGTCAAAATGCTGGTTCTGCCACCAGCCGCGCAGATCCTTGACCCGGTAGACCCAGTCCTTGCCGCCAAGCCCGTCACTGATCGGCAGACGCGCGCGGGCCGCCCTGCCTGCCTCATCGGCATAGTACCAGTCATATCCCTCCCCGCCCTCGATCGCCTCGCCCAGCGCCCGGATATCATTGCCGCTGCGGGCGCCATCGGGATTGCCGCCGGCAAGATCGCTGTCGCGCCAGTCGCTCAAGGGCATGTAATTGTCGATCGCCACTGCACCGATGGCAGGATGCGCCCACAGCGGATCGAGATTGAAATGGACATTGCCGGAGCCGTCAGCGGGCCGGTAGCCGGCATATTCGGTCCAATCGGCGGCATAGGTCACCAGGGTCGACGCCCCCAGCATCGCCTTCACATCCGCTGCCAGTTCGATCAGCTCATCGACAAAGGGGAACGCGCCATTGTGATCGCGCAGCCGCGTCAGGCCGATCATCTCCGAGCCGATGACGAAACCGTCGACACCGCCGGCCGCCTGGACCAGGGCTGCGTGATGCAGAACAAAGCGGCGGTAGCCCTCGTCACCGCCGGTCCAGCTCACCGTGTCGCCACTGATGGAAAAATCGCTGACCGCCGCCGTGCCGCATAGCGCTGCAATCTGGCTGCGCATCGCCGCCGTGCCATCGGGCGTGCCGGGCTGTCCCGGCGCCGGGCTCGCGGTCATGCGGCCGCGCCGGGGATAGACCGGTTGCTGGCTGCCGCCCTGCGGGTCGGGCAGGCCATTGCCGTCGGGCACATCCATCAGCACGAAGGGATAGAGCACCACCTCGAGCCCGCGGGCCTTGAGATCGCGGATCGCCTCGATGATTGCCCGGTCATCCGGCGTGCCGCCATAGGCAGGGCCGCCATCCTTGGTGGAAACCAGATGCGCCGTGGCGCGGGTGAGTCCGCCCACCTTCCAGGGCCGGGTTTCATCACTGCGCGCCACCACCTCGACGCCGGGACGGAACCGGCAATGGCTGGCACGCAGATCATCGCCGAACCAGGCCGAGACCAGCGCCACGGATTTGAGATTCGGGCACAGTGCCTGCAGCTCATCGAGCGACTGGGCCCAATCGGTTGACGCCTGGCGCATGTTGCGGTTGAGCACCCGCGCAGCACCCACCCCAAGGCTTTCGCGCACCGGGGTGGTTGCATAGCCATGTTCGGTCGATCCGGGGATCAGCGCCACCGCCTTGATCGCCGGTTCCAGCGCGCCAACCGGACGGACCACCTCAAACTGCAACGCCGGAATGCGGTTGCCAAAATCATCCAGCGGCAGCCGCTCGAACACCACATAGGCAAGCCCGCGCCAGGCCGGAACCTTGCCAGCCCCCTGCTTGGCCTCGATCAACGGATCGGGCAATTGCGTCGCCGTGCCGCGATAAATCCGCATCTCGAGGCTGTCGAGATCCAGCTCGCGCCCGTCGGCCCAGACCCGGCGGATCGCGGCGATCGGGCCTTCGCACAGGCCGAGTGCGAAATTGGCGTGGTACTGATAGCTTTCGACCTTCGCGCCCCTGCCCTTGCCGCCCTGCCGTTCCTGGGTGACGGTTTCCTCAAACCGCGTCGCCCAGATCAGTGTTCCGGCAACCCGCATCGAGCCATGCACCCTCAGGATCGGCGATCCTTCATCGGCCGAAGGAATGCGCGCGCCGCTCAAGCCACGGCCGGAAATGGTGCGGGTGGAATTGATCAGGGAGGTGTCGAGCATGCCGCCAACAGTGGCGCCGATGGCCGATCCGATCGCCGTGCCGACCGGTCCGAAAATGCCGCCGACGGCGGCGCCGGCCACCTGCAACAAGATTGTCGCCATGATGATGTCTCGCTTTCAGTCTGCCGGTTTCAGTTTGTCGGCGGGAATCCGATGCACCGCCGCGATCCGCCGCCGCCAGGAGGCAACCAGCACGCTTTCGATCACGCCCACCGGCTCATAGGCATGGATGAAATGATCCGGACCGGAGAGAATGCCGGCATGTTTGGCCGAAACCCCGGCGCGCCAGCGAAACAGAACGATGTCGCCGGGCATCGCTTCACTCTGCGGCAGCGCCGCGCCGCAATGACGCCGTGCGGCGATGATCAGCCGGTCGCTGCCTGCGCGCTCGGCCCAGTCGGGCGCATAGGGTCCGGGCGTTTCGGCGGGATGTCCGGTCACCTCGGCCCAGACGCCGCGCACCAGGCCAAGGCAGTCACAGCCCACGCCCTTGCGCGATCCTTGGTGCCGGTAAGGCGTGCCGATCCAGCCCCGCGCCGCAGCCACGATGCGCTGCCCGTGCTGGTCCGCGCTCATGGCACGATCGGCCGGCCGTCATGCACCGTGTCGGCATCGGCATAGCCATAGGCAAAATCGCTGCCCGGCAGATAGGGAAAGCCCTGAAAATTGAGTCGGTTGCCGAACTTGGCTGAACAGGTTTCAAACGCCTTGTCGCAGCCCGCCGAGACAGTCAGTTGATCGCCCGGCCCCGGCAGTCGCGCCAAAGGCTGCCACAGCACAAGCCGCGCCCCGCCGGCCTCGATCGTGTGGCTGGAAATGTCGACAGCCACACCGTCCAGCAACCCGGTCGAAAAGCGGATGCGGCCATTGCCGAACCATCCGGCCGGCCGGTCGCCAAGACCGCTGACCACCAGGGTCATCTCGTCCACCACCTCGGTGATGTTTGCACTCAGCGTAAATGGCGCCCCCGAGATATCCTTGCCGCAGCGCGTGTCCCCCAGATCGGCGTCGCAACGGCTGCCATAAAGCCGCCCGTGCGGCTGGTCGAGCCGGGCAGCGAGGCTGCGCAATTCCACCGTGAAGGCCGGTCCGGCGCTGCGCACCTCGCCCAGTTCCCGGGTCGAGAGCAGCGCATGATCGCCAGGGATTTGCCAATTGACCAGAAAGGTCTCGACCCGCGCCCCGTCATAGCGCCCCAGCGCCAGGTCGTCCGGGCTGATTTCGGCTGCGGAAAAGGCGCCGGCCACATCGGCGGCGTCGGCTTCCAGCCCCAGCCCGGTTTCCACCTCGCTGGCGCGAAACCCGGTGGCGGCGGAAAACACCGTGCCGGCGAATTCCAGATCACGATCATGCTCGGTAAAACCCAGCACCAGACCATCGGTCCGGGTCAACCGCCAGGCATGGCATGTCGTCGTCGACGTCTTAGCAAGATGCGCAACAAGCGCGCTCGGCAAATCCCTCATGGCTTGATCTCCACCAATGGCACTGTCGGCACCGAACCCGCCTTGAAGGCCGCAAGGCTCACTTCGATGCGGTCGGTGTCAAAGCGCACCGGAATGTCGAATTCGTATCCTGCGGTCACGATCGCCCCAGGCACAGGAACCGCCCCCGGCGCAATCGTCACCAGACCGGTGGCGTGATCCACCGCATAGTCGCCCGGGTCGAGCGCCAGCCCGTTCACCGCCAGCACGACACTGCCCTCGCCAGGTTTTTCGATCCGGCGCACGGTCGCACCTCCCGCATCGGAATAGGTTTTTGTCAGTTCAAACACGGTCTGTACCCCGTCGCCGGTGCCGATCTGCTGGTCGATCGCGGTGACCGGCTGTCCCGGCGGCGCCGAGGCATGATCGACCGGATCGCGAAACCGGAACCCGTAGAGCTGGCCGCGCCGCGCCTCGAAAAACGCCGTGAGCTGATAGAGATCATCGAGTCCGCGCAGGCCGGTACCCGCATCATAGCGCCGCCGCGCATCGGCCCAGCGGGCATTGCGGGTTTCGCCGCCATTGGACAGCGCCACGATATCGGTGCGCCGCCCCGGCCCGCCACTGGCGCCCAGCGACAGCCGCAATGGAAACCGCACCTCATGAAAACCGTTGCTCATGCCTCACCTCCCGTTTCACAAGCCACGACGGCCACGGCCGACCGCACGGGCCAGCATGGCGGTCACCTGCGCCTCGGATTTTACAAAACTCTGCGCATCCGGCGTGGTCACATTGAAGGTCACCTGCACCGTTTGACTTGCGCCGCCCGAGGCCACCCCCAGCCGGCCATCGGCGCCGCGGCTCAACGGCAGGATGGCTTCTGCGCCGGCTTCGCCCATCAGCCCGACATCGCCGCCCGGCATTGGAAAGTAGGATGGCCTGCCAACCACGCCGCCATCTGCAAAGGCGGTGACCCGTCCCGGCACGCCGCCCTTGGCAAAGGGCAACAGCCGGCCGAGGCTGCCGGTCAGTCCGGCGATCGAGTTGCTCATCAACTGCTCCAGCGGCTTCATGCCGGCATCGAGCGCAATGCCGACCATGCGGGTGCCCAGGGTGCGCAGCACATCGTCGAGATTTCGCCCCTCCACCGTCGCCGATTTCAACGCGCCCGACAGCGCGCCACCAAAGGCATCGGCCTTCTGTGTCAGCTCATCAAGCGCCCGGTCGGCGCCGTTGAGATCGAGTTCGACATCGACATTCAGGCTCGGCTCATCGGCCATCGGAAGGCTCCTTTGCAAAGGCAGTATCGCTGCTGCGGGTATCGGGAAACTGTGCCATCAGCGCCTCAAGCCCGCGCCGGGTCGCTGTTTGTGGCGCGCCGGTCCCAGCAACCAGCGCGCTGAGTTCCGGCAGGCTCAGCCGCCAGAACGCATCAGGGGGCAGCCGCAGGTGGCTAAGGCCGAAGCGGATCACGGACGCCCAGGGGAAAAACGCCCGCTCCGGCTTCGTCACCTCGTCGCCACCTGCGGCCCGGGAGGGTTTTCCGGCCGTAACGGAACGTGCCCCTCCCGATCTGGTGTTGTGTTCGAAATCGCGTCTGCCTGTTCGCCGCCAAAACTCACCCAGAGCAGTTCGGTGGCGATGCGGGCAAAGCCCACCGCGCCACCCTCGGTGGACATCTCGGCCACATCCTCGTCGCTCAGCCGGTTGCCTGCGCCACGGAGCCCGGCGCCGACAATGCGAATGATGTCACCGGCAGAAAGCCGGCCCGCCTCGAAGCGGCCTGCAAGCTCCATCAGATTGGCGACGCCAAAAGCGCTTTCGAGCTCGGCCAGCGCGCCCAGCGTCAGGCACAACAGCCTTGTCTCGCCATCAAACTCGGCCGCGATTTCGCCGCGATGGCGGTTAGGGTGAATCCGCATCACCGCCTCACACCGCCGCGAAGACCAGCGCGCCGGCCGATTCCAGCGCGATCTCGAAGGTCATCTCGCCGTCATGACGTCCGGCATATTCCAGCGCGGTAATCTGGAACGGCCCGGTCACGGTGCCGAAATCCGGGATCGCCACCTGCCAGTCACGGATCTCGGTGGCAAAGAACACGGTTCGCGTCAGCGCATCGCTGGCCTGATCCTTGAACAGTCCGCCGCCCGACAGCGACGCCCGCTGCACCCCGGCGCCGCCCAAAAGCTCGCGCCAGCGCCCGGCGGATTCGGCGTCGGTGATGTCAACGGCTTGCGCATTGAAGGCCAGCCGTCGGGCACGCAATCCGGCGATGGTGACGAAATTCCCGCCATCATCGATCTTGATGAGCAGGTCCTTGCCTTTCTGGGCGGTCATGGAAATGTCCTTTCAGGCTATGATTGTGGATAAGTTGTCGATTGAGCTTGATAAAATATTCCCGCGTCGCGTTTCCTGAACAAATGGAGTACATTCTCTTGGTCAAGAGTCGAATCTCAACTAAGGAACGATCCAATGGCAGCGAAGAAATCTGGTGGTGGCGCCACCAAACAAACAGGAAACAAGGTGTCTTCAATCGCTTCGAAGGGTTTGCGGACTGGCAAGCTTACCCGTTCGGAAATCAAAAGCGTTTCAGCCTCTGCATTGGGGCAAGATGAGACGAAAGGCACCCGAAAGAAGTAAAACTACGGCTCGGTCACCGCACGAAACCTCAGCCGCGCCACATGCAGCCCGGTCCTGGGCGCGCGGCGGCTGACCGTGCGTTCGTGGCGAAGATTGATCAGCACCGCGTTCTCAAGCACCAGATCGGCATCGTGCAGGGCGGCGCGCACGGCATCGCCAAGCTCGACCGCCTGTTTGCGGCCGTTCTGCCGGGTCCAGGCCTCGATCTCGAAACGGTGTTCGCTCGCATCATCGTCGCCAGTGGAAAAATCCGTAATCGTCGCCTCGCCCATCACCAGATAAGGCGGCTCGGCGCGGCTGATCAGCCGGTCGAAGATCCGGCCAGCGCCGATGATCGCAATTACTTCCGGGTCGCCCGCCAGACGCGCGACCACCGCTTTCTGCAACGCATTGGCGCTCATGGCTGGCTCTCCTCGCAATCGCAGACCAGATAGCGGCGGCGCTCATCGGGATCGTGCAGGCTGCGGATCTCCAGAACGCGGCCGCGGTGGACAAAGCGCATGGCGTGACGGACGTCCTCGCGATAGCGGATGGTGACGCGGTGGCTGACCGGCGCGGTTGCCGCACCGGCCTGTTCACCGGCCGTCGCCCGCAGCGGTTCAATCCGCCCCCAAAGCTCTGCGAGCAGCGTCCAGCCCTCGGTCACACCGCCCTGCCCGTCGGGCAGATCAGCTTGTGCTTCCAGCGCCAGCCGCGCGCTCAGGCGGCCCGGATCGACAAACAGCGCGCCCATCACAAAGCCCGCCTCTGCCAGGGCGCGATCAGCCGCTCATAGCCCACCGGAATCGAGGCCGGCTGCATGTCCCGCGTCACCGCCCCGCGGAATTCGTAAAGATGCGCGGCGTGGATCAGCATCGCCCGCTTGAGTTCCGGCGGCACATCCGTGCCCGCGCCAAATCCCGCGGTGAATTCGATCTCGATGCCGTTGATCGGGGGCCCCGGCCGCGACCGCTCCCGCACCATCAGCCGCGCCGGTTGTGCGGAGCCGTCGAGCAGCAGGCCGGAGAGGTCGAGATCCTGCGCCACGCCATCAGCATCATAAACCAGAATCGCGTCAATGGTTTGAACCGGCGTTTTCATCAAGGAAATCACCTCGCTGCGCGGCCAGTCATCCAGCACAAGCCGAAAGCCCTGGCTGATCAGCGCCACGCCGGTGACAGCTTCAAGATGGGCGCGGGCGACACGGATCAGGCTTTCGAGCAAATCATCCTCGTCGCTCGTATCAATGCGCAGATGCGCCTTCAATTCGGCAAGCGTCACCGGTTCCGCCAGCGGCGGATCGGTCTGGATCAAGGTCATGGCAGTCTCCGGGAGGCTGGTGTATCGGGGGCCGAATTGCCTCCCCGGAGACCGGGAGAGGCGTTCTCGGGAGGATTTTTTCCGTCAGGCGGCGAATTTCAGCAGCTTGATCGCCTCGAAATTCTGCACCCCGCCGCCCACACGCTTGGTGGTGTAAAACAGCACATAGGGCTTGGCCGAATAGGGATCGCGCAGGATGCGCACCCCGGTGCGGTCGACCACCAGATAGCCGCGGCGGAAATCACCAAAGGCGATCGAGGCGGAATTGGCGGCGATGTCGGGCATGTCCTCGGCCTCAACCACGGAAAAGCCCATCAGCGATGCCTGCTGTCCCGCACCGGCCGGCGGAGTCCAGAGATAATTGCCGTCAGCATCCTTGAACTTGCGGATCTGCGCCTGCGTCTTGCGGTTCATGACAAACCGCCCGTTCTGCCGGTGCCCGGCTTTCAGCGCATAGATCAGCTCGACCAGCCGGTCGGACGGGTCAGCGCCAAAAGCACCCGATGATCCGGTGGCGATATGGCCGAGATTGCCCCAGCTCCAGCTGTCGTCGTCAACGCTGGGATAATCGAGAAAGCCGCGCGGCTTGTTGGCGCCATCGCCGGTGACGAAGGCCGCCCCCTCCTGCTCGGCAAAGGCGGCTTCGACTTCGCTCGCGATCCAGCCCTCGATGTCGACAGCGCTGTCCTCGATCAGCGAGGCGGTAGCGGCCGGCATGGCGTAAAGCTCCATGGTCGGAAACTGCAGCTCTGCCAGCTGCGGCGCCGCCGTCTGCGGTCGCGCATCGGTTTCGCCGACCCAGCCGGTGGCCATGCCGTCAAGCGCAAAGGGCTTTTTCAGCACCGCGCCCGAGACCTGCCGCACCGTGGCAATCGAGCGGATCGGCGAGAGTTCCGACAACCGCCGGCCAATCTCGCTGTCGAGTTCGTCGGGCACCAAATAGCCGCCATCCGCATCACTGCCCGCCGACATTGCTTTGAGTTCAGATTGCCGCAGCCCGGCCTCGTCGCCGCGCCGCACATAGGCATCAAAGGCCTGGCGCACCGGCCCCGGCGCAGCGCTGCCGCCGCGTCCGAGATCCGGGCGGGCGCGCTTGACCAGCAACGCGTCGAGCGTCCGCTTCTGCTCGTCCAGCGCCGTGTCGATGCGCGCCATCTTTTCCTCGGTGAGCACATCACCGCCGCCACGCCGCTCGATCTCGGCCAACCGCTCGTCATTGGATTGCTTGTAATGCTCAAACGCGGACATGAAGTCCTCGAAAGCGGCGGAGACATCGGCATCGATGCTCTTGGTTTCGGGCGCACGGGCCGCCTTGGCCCGGCTGATCAATGTTTGGGTGTTCATCGGTCGTCCTTTCAACAGGTTGGGTTCGTTGGGACTGGGACAGCGTTCAAGCGCACCGGTCAGGGCGCGCATCTGCGTCTCCAGGCGTTTGAGATCCTCCGGCGCAGCGTCCTGCCTGTCCGAAAGCGCGCCATAGCCGCGGGCAATCAACCCGCGCGCCTGGCGTCTGCTCAGCCCCGCATCCCGCGTGAGCCGGCGTTCAAGTTCGCGCCGCGTCGGTGCCGGTGTTGCCTGCCCGAACCCCTTGACCGCGGTCACCCGCGCGCCCGGCTGCATCGGGAAGGTCACCACCGAGATCTCCCACAAATCGGCGCTCAGGATCCGGCGCACCCCGGCCTTGGCCTCGGTGCGGGCGCGGAGCGTCTGAAAGCCGATCGACAGCCCGTCGAGCGCACCGGATTTCATCAACTCATGCACTTCGCGGGCGCGGGCCACGCCGAGTGCCAGCCTGCCCTCGACATGCAGTCCGCGACTGTCTTCGCGGATCGACAGCCAGCGGCCGATCGGCTGGTCCGGATCATGCTGGTAGAGCATGCGCACGTCACTCGCCCCTCTTCGCTTGAGGGAGGCGGCAAAGGCGCCGGGCTCGATCACGTCGCGGCCCAGATCAACCGCGCCGAACAGGCTGGCATAGCCCGAAAAACTGCCATCGCCGCTGACGTCTTCCAGTGCCAGATCGACACGTTTGTGCTGCCGTCCGGATGCGCTCCAGTCGCTTGTCATGGTGTTGTCCTTGATGTTGTCGAAGTGTTTTTTTGTCGCGCCGCGCGCAGCGTTTATGATCGGGGGCCGCGCCCCGTCCGATCGGCAATCCGCGCCAGCGCGCCGAGCACCCACCAGGCGGTCATGCTGGCGGCCGCCGATCCGGTCAGCAGGGTTTCAGATGGAGACAGCAGCTCCGCCACGCCCATCCACTGCGCCAGCGCCACCCCCGCCGGTGCGCCAAACACCAGGCCGGAAACGATGCCGGCGATGGCGCGCGCCGCGGCCTCACGCGCACCCTTCGGCATCATGTAGGCGAGCGACACCAGCGCACCGGCCACTGCGCCTGCGACGCGGGCGGCCAGCATTGCCGGCTCGGGATCCATGCTTTGCATTGCCTTGCCTCCCGCAGATCTGGCGGTCATATCCGCCTCACAGATTGAATCATGCGCTTGCCTGTTTGAATCCGGCTCAGCCCGCAACACGCTGATATCCCACGGCTTCCCGCTTTTCCTCGTCGGTGAGGAAATCCGCCGCACCGACCCGCGCCCACAATCCGTCGCGCTCGGCGGACAGTCCCGGCAGGCGGTCGGCGTCGTAATCGATCTTCAGCCCCGCACCGTGAATGGGTTGCAGCCAGGCTGTCAGCGCTTGCGCCGTGCGGGCCACCAGCGGCAACACCGTGAGGCGGCAAAAGGCGCGGTTGGCCTCCTGGTAATTGGCATAGGTCAAGTCGCCGGGGATGCCCAAGAGCATCGGCGGCACACCCAGCGCCAGCGCGATGTCACGCGCAGCCCCATTCTTGGCTTCAACAAAATCCATGTCGCGCGGCGTCAGCCCCATCGCCTTCCAGTCGAGCCCGCCTTCCAGCAGCATCGGGCGGCCTGCCCTGCGCGCACCCTGATAGCCTTCCTCGAGCTCGGCCTTGAGCCGCTCATATTGCTCCGGCGTCAGGTTGCCGCCGTCCTTGGGCTGATAGACCAGCGCACCTGAAGGCCGGGCGGAATTGTCGAGCAGCGCCTTGTTCCAGTTCATCGCTGCATTGTGAAGATCGAGCGCCATCAGCGCTGCTTCCAGCGGTGCAAACCCCAGATGATCATCAAGCGGATGAAACAGCTTCAGGTGCAGCAGTCCCGGCCCTTCTTCAGGCGTGACGGCAAAGCGCTGCCGTCTGCCGCCGGCCTGATGCTCATAACCCGTCGGCCATCCGTCCGGTCCGGTGATCACCCGCATCCGGTCGGGCCGCAAGAGCTGCAGCCCAGCCAAATGACCTCCGGCGCTGACCGGGTTGATCCAGGCATTGCCCGACAGCACCAGATGGCCATAGAGCGTCTCGAAGAACCCGTCGCCGGCGCCATTCGGGTCAGGGCGACCCAGCAGATCCAGCACCGGATGCCGCTCCTGCTCGCGGCCACCGTCAAACACCAGCCAGGGCACCGAGGCGGCGGCTTCGGCAATCATCCGTGTTGCCCTATGCGCCACCGGATTGCGCATGAAGCCTTCGCGCGCAATGGCTGTGTAGCTGCGCCCGCTCCACTGCGCGACCGCGTCACCCGCAAGTGCTGCAATCGCGCCCGGCAGCCAGCTCTTGGCGGCAGGTGCCTTGGCTGACGAAGCCTGCGTCCAGGGAAGCTTCAATCCGAATGCCATCTCTCACACCTTTCAAAACCGGAATCAAAAAGCCCCGCCGGGCAAGCCAGGCGGGGCCAACATTTTCCACTTCGCCTCGGATCAGGTCCGGGCCAAAAAACCGCGGAAGTGATCTGGCGGACACAAATTTCCAGCGTCACCCCGGACTTGATCCGGGGTGACCCGGCGTCCGCCGGGCCAGGAGACTCTCTTCAGCCCAAGGACTTGGGCTGGCTCTATGCCGGATCGGGGTCCGGCATGACGGATGTAAACTTCGCCCCAAGGGACCAGATTCAAGATGTCAAATCCAGGTCAAGCCTCTCCAGCAGGTCAGCCGTCAGTCATGCCCGGCAACTCACCGCGCCTAAGCACCAGCCAGGTCCAGGTTATCCCGGCGTTCTGGTTCTCCGGCTGGACCGAGCCCTTGTCGACCCGGCGGATCAGTTCCATGCCGCTTGTCTGCGCCACCGTCACAAGTGCTGCGACATCCATCGGCCAGGCTTGTCTGCCTTTGGGGCCCACGCCATGCCGGAGCGATGCAATCAGCAGCCCGCCGGGCCTGAGCATCCCGGCCAGCCGGCGGATCGAGGCTTCCTGCGCATCGGGCTCCAGATGATGCAGCACGCCATTGGCCAGCACGCAGTCGAACATCTCGCTTGCGCCGATCCGTTCCAGCCTCGGCAACCGGTCATCGCGCCATTCCACCGCCTCCAGCGGGTGCAGCCGCTGCCCGGCTTCGCGCAATTCGCTGACCGGTTCAACCGCGACAACCTTATGCCCGCGGGCTGCGAGCCAGGCCACGTCGCGTCCGGTTGCAGCGCCCAGATCGAGAACCCGACTGGGTTCGTCCGGCAGAAGATCGGTCACCGGTGCGTAAATTTCGTCACAGCTCAGACCGTCCGAGCGCGCGATCCAGTCAGCACCTAGCCCGGCATAGCCGGCCAGCACCTCGTCCGTCGCCGTCACACCTGCTGTCATTGCCGTCTCCCTCGCCATCACCTGTTCTGCCGTCCAGCCTGCCCGATTCTGCTGTAGCCTCATAGGTGCCGGATCTGCGGCGCGCCTCTTCGGCCCAGCAACAGTTCGGTCAGCGCCCAGACCAGCGCATCGAGCCGGTCGGGCGAGCGGCCTGACGACAGCCCGTCGGGGCCGAAGTCACACATCTGGTCCTCGAGGCTGGCAAAGTGCCCGGCATGAACCACCCTGCCCTGCTCATAAAGGGCCGCCACCGGTTCGGCGCGCAGCCATTTACCACGTGTCGCCCGCACGGTGCGGACCGGCAGCGAGGGATCGACGGTGCGCAGCACGCTTGCCACCATGTCGCCGCCCTGGTTGATCTCGGCCACCACGCAATCGGCGTCAAAGCGGCGGTAGAGCCGGCTCACCGCACCCGCCCAGGCCGATGGGCTTGCGCCCTCCACCGAGCCATCGGCCAGCACCACCGCCCGGCCCTCCGCATCCAGCCCGGCAGCAACAATTCCGCAGCAGGAATATCTGGCTTCGCTGACTGCCGGCGGGTCAACCGCCACCACGATGCGCCGCAGCAGTCCGTGACTGCGCACCACCAGCGCCTCGATCTGGTCGCGCCGCCACAGCCCGTCCTCGCGGTCGGCGATCAGCTCGCCATCGAGCTCCTGCCGCCCCAGCCTGGTGCCGCCATAGCGCGCCCGGATCGCGTCGAGAAATCCCGCCGCCAGATGCTGCGCATTGTCCTCGGTGCGGATTCGCGTCACCCGCGTCGCCGCATCTTTCACCAGCGCCAGCATCAGCGGCGTCGCCCGTGGCGTTGTCGTCACCAACTGCCGTGGCGATGTCCCGAGCCGCAAGCCAAATTGCAGCATGTCCCAGGTCTCGCGCTGGTGCCGCCATTTGCCAAGCTCGTCGCACCAGGCCAGATCAAATTGCGGCCCGCGCAGGCTATCGGGGTCTTCGGACGAAAACATCTGCGCCACCGCGCCCGAGGGCCACACCAGCCTGCGCCGCGTCGCCTCGAAGCTGGGCCGCTGATCCCGCGCCACGCCCAAAATTCCCGACACCCCGTCAATCATCACCTCGCGCGCGTCGCCAAAGGTTTCGGCCACCAGCGCGATACGGCCATCCCTGCCCAGCCCGGCAATCTCGCCGGTGGCTAGCGCGTGCACCCATTCGGCCCCGGCCCGGGTCTTGCCCGAGCCGCGCCCGCCCATCAGCAGCCAGGTCCTCCAGGCGCCAACGGGCGGCAATTGTTCGGGCCGGGCGGCAAGCTGCCAGTCATGCGCATTGGCAATCAACGCCTGATCACCAAGCCGCGCCAGATGCGCCGCCAGCAAAGCCTCGACTGTGTCCGCCATGCTCAGTCCGTTGCCATGCGAAACTGAGTCACGAAGCCACTCTATCTCATTGTTTTTCAAGACATCTCGACCGCCATCCGGATCCTGCATATCCGGGACCTGATCACCCCGGTCCCGATTGCCGGGGTTTGACTCCCGCCGTGGCTGTGGTGCGTAGATCAGGACGCTACGGACCAGCTTTGCACGGCCTGACCCGGGCCTCGTCCACACCCCACATTTCAGCGCCGCTGCCATCGACCGGATTGTCATGCGTCACTCTCCTGCCGGCCACCTGGTCCACGGGACTATTCTGAGTTGGGTCATCTTCCCCTCCACCTACGTCACCCCGGACTTGATCCGGGGTCCAGCGACACGGCGTCTGCCGAGTCAGAGGACTCTTTCACCACGTAGACACGTGGTGGCTGGATCCCGGCTCAAGGCCGGGATGACGGAGGCTGAGATTTTGCCGAAACAATCAACACAACATTTCTGACGCGCAGCGTCATCCAACCCGTTGTCAGAGCGTCACTTGGTTTCAACCTCTGCCCGTTCCGAAAATTCCTGTTCCTGAATGTCCGGCCCGCTCTCTTCATCACCGTCACCGCTTTCCCGCTGGCCCTGCCTGTTCGCCGGCGCGGTCCGCGGCCAGCCGCTCGGCGGCAGCGAGGATAAGTTGCCGCACGGTCTGCCGGAGTTGCGCCCGCTCATCCGGGCTCAGCGTCTGCCGGGCGGCGCTGGCCCGGTCCTGGGCAATCAGCCGTTCCATCTGGTCGATCTTTTCCAGCGTGCGGGCAATCAGCGCCACCTGGTCCACCGCCGCCTTGCCCTCCGTCCCCTCGGCGCCCAGCCGGCCTGCCTCGCGGTCAAGCACGGCGCGCATCTGCGTCAGCATGCGCTCGGTGCTTTCGGCCAGCAGCGTCGGCGACGGCGGATCCGCGGCCGTCACCTCGCCCGCAGCATCAGGCGCACCCGCGCCGCCGGGCGCCTGCTGCTTGATCTCGAAGGGTTCCAGCGCCAGCACCAGGTCAATCAGCCGGTCGAGCATCCCCGCCTCGCCCGCCGTCATCGGCCCCGGCTCACACAGCCCCGCCGCTCCGTGGATCCAAACAATCCCGGTCATTGCCCACCTCGCAAAACTTTGAAATCCGGCCTGCAGGCCACGAAAAAAGCGCCCCGGAAAATCCAGAGGCGCCTCACGCACATATCCTATTGTCCGACGGCAAACCCGCCGGATCCCGATCACACAGGCCCAGCGGAACCCGCTAGCCCGACCCGCCGTTTCCGGCGCATTTCCGTGATCATGGCACAACCCTACCAAAGCACTGTGACACCGTCAAGGATTATTTTCCTATTTTTTTTGATTTGCCCGTATGGGAAACCGCTCACGCGCCCTCAGGCACCACCTTCACCTTGAGCCCCAGCGCCTTGATCACCCCGAACAGGGTCGACATGCGCGGATCGCCCTTTTCGCTGAGTGCCTTGTAGAGCGCCTCGCGAGTGACCCCGGCGCTGCGGGCTATGTCGCTCATGCCGCGCGCCTTGGCGATGTCGCCGAGAGCGGCGGCAAACAGCGCAGGATCATCTTCCGCAAGGGCTACATCCAGATAGGCTGACACCATCTCGGGGCTGTCGAGAAATTCAGCAGCATCAAAGGGTTGGGTTGCAAATGTCATTCAAAGCTCCTTGGCCAGTTTCCATGCCATCTTGATGTCCGCCTGCTGCCGCGATTTGTCTCCGCCGCACAAAAGAACGACCAGCCGTTCATTCTTCATGGCGACATAAATCCGGTACCCTGGGCCATAATCAACACGCAGTTCGCTTACGCCCTGTCCGACCGGTTTGATGTCGCCTGGGTTGCCCAGCGTCATTCGCCTGATCCGTATCAGAATTCGCGCTTTGGCTTGACTGTCGCGCAGTTTGCCAAGCCATTTCGCAAACACCTCTGTTTGGCGAACTTCTATCATCTGTGAAATATAATTCACAGATCGACGACAATCAAGATCACCCCTCAAACACAAAAAAACCGCCGGGACCAGGGGTCTCCGGCGGCAGGTGTGCTTCAGCTTGGGAGGATGAAGAACGTTAAGCTAGGCGATGGCGACAATGCCGAGGACGGCGAGAAGGAACAGCACCAGCACCAGGCCGATCAGCAGCTTGGCGCCAGAGAGCGCGGCGCCGGAGAGCCGGCCGAATCCAAGCAGGCCGGCAACGGCTGCGACAATAAGCAAAATCAGGATCCACTGGATCATCGGATAAACCCTCCATTTGGCAATACAGGGTCACAATGCGGCAGCGCGGATATGGTTCCACCGTTCCGACACATTTTGTTGCAGGCGGCTTTTCTCCGGTCCGGCATCGACGTCAATTCCGCCGCTACCCGAGCCTGCGCTCAGGCTTCCTCGCCCGGCCATTCGACCAGGTAATCCTCGAAATCCTCCACCGGGATATCGACCTCGCTCAGCGTACGGCCGCGCACCGACACGCCGGCCTCGTGCACGGTCTCGGCGTCGCCCGAGACCAGCGGATGCCACCAGTAGAGATCGCTGCCCTCGGCCACCAGCCGGTAGCCGCAGGTCGGCGGCAGCCAGCTGATGGTGTCGACCTGGTCCGGCGTCAGCCCGATGCAGTCGGGCACGGTGGCCTGGCGGTTGGCGTAGTCCTTGCATCGGCAGGTATTTCCGTCGAGCAGCCGGCAGGCGACATTGGTCCAGACGATCTCGCCGGTGTCCCAGTCCTCCAGCTTGTTGAGGCAGCAGCGGCCGCAGCCGTCGCAGAGGCTTTCCCACTCGGCCGCATTCATGTCGTCAAGCCGCTTGGTTCTCCAGAAGGGCTTGGTGCCCATGGCGTCTTCCTTTTTGCATTCCGGCACGGTTGGCAACGCGCATCCTGCTTGTCCTTTGACCGAAAATCGGCCAAAAGCATAGACCATGGGGCAAATTTGGCGGTGATGTGTCATCGCCTGCAACGCTAACAGGGCGCAGCGTCAGCTGGCGCCGGCAATGGATCAACAGTCGTGCAGGACCCGTTCAACCAGCAAAACCGGCCGCGCAAGCGCTCCAACATCCTGCTGCGCATCGATTCCTGGATCGATTCGACGATCTGGAACGCCGGCTTTTCCGCCGGCGAGACCTGGGAAGAGATCACCATCTTCTTCCGCCGCTTCCGCACCCGCGGCGCCTGGAAGGCCTTTTTCGAAATTCTTGGCGAAGGCATGAATGTCGGCACCGCCGGCTTCGTGCTGCTGCTGGCACTGGCCATGCCGGCGTTTGAGGAAACCGCCGGCAACTGGCGCGCGCGCGATGATTTCGCCGTCACCTTTCTCGATCGCTACGGCAACGAGATCGGCCATCGCGGCATCATCCACGAGGATTCGGCCCCGGTCGACCTTTTGCCCGATCATTTCGTCAAGGCGGTGCTGGCCACCGAGGACCGGCGTTTCTTCGAGCATTTCGGCATCGATTTCCTCGGCCTCGCCCGCGCCATGACCGAGAACGTCAAGGCCAATTCGGTGGTCCAGGGCGGCTCCACCATCACCCAGCAGCTGGCCAAGAACCTCTTCCTGACCAATGAGCGCACACTTGAGCGCAAGGTCAAGGAAGCCTTTCTGGCGTTCTGGCTCGAGGCCAATCTGCCCAAGAAGGAAATCCTCAGGCTCTATCTCGACCGCGCCTATATGGGCGGCGGCACCTTTGGCGCAGCGGCTGCGGCGCAATTCTATTTCGGCAAGAACATCACCGAGGTCTCGCTGGCGGAATCGGCCATGCTGGCGGGCCTGTTCAAGGCCCCTGCCCGCTACGCCCCGCACATCAACCTGCCCGCCGCCCGCGGGCGGGCCAACGAGGTGCTGTCCAATCTGGTGCAGGGCAACATGATGACCGAAGGCCAGGTCATCGGCGCCCGGCGCAATCCGGCCAGCGTGATTGACCGCGGCGATCACGACGCGCCGGACTATTTCCTCGACTGGGCCTTCGAGGAGGTCAAGCGCATCGCCGGCGGGTTTGATCAGCACTCGCTGATCGTGCGCACCACCATTGACACCGGCATGCAGAAGGCTGCCGAGGCTTCGGTCGAAACCAGCCTGCGCCAGGATGGCGAACGCTACCGGGCCAGCCAGGCAGCCCTGGTGCTGATCGAGAATGGCGGCGCGGTGCGGGCCATGGTCGGCGGCCGCGATTATGGCGAAAGCCAGTTCAACCGCGCCTCGCGGGCGCTGCGCCAGCCCGGCTCCTCGTTCAAGATCTACACCTATTCGCTGGCCATGGAAAAAGGCATGACGCCCGACAGCCCGATTGTCGATGCGCCGATCCACTGGGGCAACTGGAACCCGAAGAATTACGGGTTGAGCTATCGCGGCCGCATCGACATGAAAACCGCGCTGGCCAAGTCGATCAACACCATCCCGGTGCGGATCGCCAAGGAAAAGCTCGGCGAGGATCCGATCGGCCAGATCATGGAGCAGGCAAAGAAATTCGGCGTCGAGACGCCGATCCGCCGCGACGTCACCATTCCGATCGGCACTTCCGAAGTGACCGTTCTCGACCAGGCAACCGCCTATGCGGTGTTTCCCACCGGAGGCTACCAGTCGCGGCGCCACGGTATCGCGCAGATCCTCAATTACAGCGGCGATGTGCTCTATGATTTCAACCGCGACGAGCCGCCGGCCGAGCGGGTGCTGTCGGAAACCGCCGGCGCCTATATGAACCAGATGCTGACTCGCGTGCCCTATGTCGGCACCGCGCGGCGTTCGGCCGTCGACGGCGTTCTCACCGGCGGCAAGACCGGCACCACGCAGGCCTATCGCGACGCCTGGTTCTGCGGATTCACCGGCAATTTCACCGCCGCGGTCTGGTTCGGAAATGACGATTATACCTCGTCCAACCGGATGACCGGCGGCTCCCTGCCGGCCATGACCTTCAAGCGGCTGATGGATTACGCCCATCAGGGCATCGAGCTTCGCGCCATTCCCGGCGTTGAAAATCCGCTGCCCACCCCGCGCGCCGCACCGCTGGTCGCCAAATCCGCCACCGATGCCAATGGCAATGCGCTGGCGCCGCTGCAACGGCCGCGCACGCTCAACCCCGCCTCCACCGAGGTGCTGCGCGGGCTGACCGAGCAGTTCGAACAGGCCAAGCCGCTGGGACTGCCCGAACGCGTCGCCGCAATCGCGCCCTTGCCGGGCGTTGATCCGGTTGTTGCCAAACAGTGATTGCGCAATGCAGCCCGGTGTTGCTTCGACAGCCGACCGGCTTGCGATCAGGTGCCGTTTTTTGACTTTGCGCCGCAGATACATGATGACAGGGTTGCAGGCTGGCAGTACACACGGCCCCGGTGCGCCGGGCCGGGCGCGCCAGACCCACCACGCCGGGATCGCCACCCAGCCGATTTGACGAAGGAAATATCCGCTCGTGTTTCGCCTGCCTGCCCTGGTTCTCCTTTCTCTGGCAATCGCCTTTGGTGGTGGCGCCTGGTCCGCGTCCTGGATGCTCGGCGCCACCTCCGGCTTCGGCGCTATCAAGCTCGGCTCCTGGACCGCCTATCCGGAACTGCAGACGGCCAAGGCCGACCCCTTCGCCAAGGCGCATCGCGCCGGCGATGGCCGCATCCTGCTTGGCCGCGCCGAAGGTCTGGTGTTTACCGCGCGCGCTGACGCCGCCGGCGCGCCGCTGTCGGGCCGCTGCAGCTACGAGGTTTCCGGCTCCACCCCGCCAACCCGGTTCTGGACGCTGCGCGTCGCCGATGCCGCAGGCCATCCCATCGAGGCGGCGCCGCGCTTTCCCGCCAGCCTGAATTCCTGGACGACGCTGCGCCGCACCGACGGCAGTTTCAGCATCCGGATCGGCGCCACGCCGGCGCCGGGCAACTGGATCCGGCTCGACACGCAGGGCAAGATCAGCTTCGTGCTGACGCTGGTCGACACGCCGACGGCGGGATCGGTCAGCATGGTCGAACTCGACATGCCCGAGATCAGCCTGATCGGATGCGCCGATGCGTAGTGCGCTGCTTGCCATCGTGATCGGGCTCGTCGGCGCCGCCCTGATCCACATCATCATCATCCTGGCCCTGCCGCAATGGACCGGCAAGGACGCCTGGACCCGGGTGATGGCGCTTGGAGCGGCCAACCGGTTCTATTCGCTGGCCAATGAGCCCAATGTGACCGGGCTGTTCAACGACGATCCGAACATCCGCAGCGCCGTCTGCCATTTCGACATCTCCACCGGCCCGGTGCGGGTGATCGCCACCGGCGGCGTGCCGATCTGGACCGTGTCGGCCTATGACGCCTCGGCCAACGAGACCTATTCGATGAACGACCGCTCCTCGATCGGCGAGAGCGTCAATATCGCCTTCGTCACGCCGGCGCAGATGCTGCAGATGCGCCGCGCCATGCCGGCGGCACTCGAGCGCACGGTGCTGGTCGAACTGCCGCGGCCGCAAGGCTATGTGGTGCTGCGCGCCGTGGCGCCGATGCCGAGCCACGAACCGCTGGTGCGGAATTTTCTCCGAAACGCCGCTTGCGCCAGTTTCAAGACCGACCCGGCCTGATCAGGGACTGACGCTGAGGCAGGCCGTTTGGGTTCAGGGCAGCCAGAACAATGTTGGCAGATAGCCTGCGGTCTGGAGATATTCGATCCCCTCGATTGCCGGAAACATCGCCAGGAAATAGAGCGCGTCGACAAAGGTGCGCTTGAGCGCCCGCGGCGAGAAGGTCATTTCATCAGGCTGGTGGTAGAGCCTCGGATCGGGCCAGAACCTTGGCGTTGAGGCCTCGTATGCGCGGTAGCTGGCACCGAAGCTGCTGCGCAGAAACGCCGCTTCCCGTTGCGCCGTCAGCGTGAACACCAGATAGCTCAATGCGCCGAAGACGAAGGCCACCGAGATTGAGCCGAACACCAGGCCGACGCCGAAAATGCCGATGGTCGAAAACAGATAGAGCGGGTTGCGGGTGACCGAATAGGGCCCCGATGTCACCAGTTCGCTGTTCTTGCGGCTGCCGACATAGAGGATGCTCCACAGCCGGCCGAACATGCAGACCAGGATCAGGCCCAGACCGGCGATCTCCATCGCCTCGTGAAGCGGCAGCGCCTCGCTCCAATAGGGGCGCGACACCAGCAAGGCCAGGATCGCCACAAGGCTGAAAAGCTGGACGACCAGCAGGCGCTTCTTCTGCTCGAAAGCCTTGGGCTGCAGCAAATCCGTCATCCGGACATCCCCGTTCTGTTTGTGCGTGTTGGATAGCTTGCCTGCCGGCTATCAACCCTTGTCGTCTTTTTCATGGCAGGTTGGCGTCGGCTGTGTCGATGCGGGATTGAGTCGCAGCAAGCGGTCCAGAGCCAGGTCGGCGCGGCGCGAGATGGCGTCCTCGTCCGGGGGCGCGCCGCCGATGGCGCGGCGGATCTGCAGGTCTCCAACCAGCAGGTCGAGATAGAGCCCGACCGCCTCCTCCACCGTGCCGAAATCCAGATCGCCGTCCTGTTTCGCCCGGCGCAGCACCTCGCCGATCAGCGGCGCCACGGTCTCGCGTCCGCGCCCCGATATGACCTTGCCCAATTCACCGGTCGGGTCGGCGGCGGCTGCCCGGTTGAGCTGGACGGCGCGCGGTCCGGTCAGCAGCGCCAGCAGGCGCGGTCCGAGCACGCGCAGGATCTCGAGCCCCGGCCGGCCGCTTTGCAGGCCCTGCTGCAGCAGGTCCTGCACCTCCGCGGCATTGCGCACCACCAAAGCGGCAAACAGCCCGTTCTTGTCGCCATACCAGTTGTACAGGGTTTCGTTGGACGCCTTTGCCTGCCTGGCAATCGCCAGCATCGAGGCGCCGGCATAGCCTTTTGTCTCCAGCACGGCATAGGCCGCCTGCTCGATCTGCTGCTGCCGGGCCATTCTGGTGTCGTCGCGCATTGCCGGTTTCTCCGTGTTGACGGAAAGCGTAATTGAGTTTACGGATATAAGCAACCGTACACACAATTACGCTTATGGAGACCTACATATGCAAGACCAGAACCGCACGTCCATTTCCGCGCTTTCAGCCCTGATCATCCTGCAACTCGTCATGCTGAGTGCGCTTTACGCCGGGGTGCCGCCGCATCCGCCGCAAGCCACGCCGCTGTTCGGCATTGCGCCGTTCCTCGGAGCATCGCTGTCGGCAGCCGCGGCGGCGATCCTGCTTGGCGGCTGCAGCAGCCGGGCGGGCTGCCTCTTCAGCCTGCTGGCCGCCCTGATGGCGCTGATCTCCTTCGGCCCGCAGAAATATGCTGACGCCCAGTTCGGGCTGATCTGGCCTGCGGTGATCGGCGGCCAGCTTGCCTGCCTGGCGCTTTTCGGCGCAGCGGTGAGCCATTTTCGCGGCCCTGCCAACTCCGGCTCCGGGGGCCCGGCCTGATGATTGCCACCCGCGTGCTGCCGCTGGCGTCGCTAACGTTGTCGGCCGCCATCTTCGGGTTCTTCTATGCCTGGGTCTGCTCGACCATGTGGGGGCTCGATGCCGCCGATCCTGAACTGGCCATCGCGGCCATGCAGGCAATGAACGCCTCGGTGCGCAATGCGGTGTTCTTCCCGGCATTCTTCCTCACGCCGGTGGTGCTCGCGCTCACCATGCTGGCGCTGCTGCATGCCGGCCGCCCCCGGGCCGCGTGGTGGTTCGGGCTTGCCGCCGCGGTCTATTGCCTTGGCGGGCTGGGCATCACGATCGCGGTCAATGTTCCGATGAACGAGGCCCTGGCACGGGTCGAACTGCCGCTGGAGCGCGAGGCGGCGGCACGGATCTGGCGTGACTATTCTGCCCCCTGGCAGGGCTGGAACCAGCTTCGCGCGATCGCCGGCGGCCTCACCGTTGTGCTCACAGGCATCGGCCTGCTCGGGATCGGACCGGCCGCGCCGCCACGGCAAAACCCGCGCAGCACTTGATTTCAATCAAGGAGGACGTTTTGGGAGTGCGCTATACATTGTGAATAACATATGTATTGCCGGTCGCCCTTTGTCCGGCCACCAGAGGATAAGCGCATGAAAAAGGCTGACATTGTCGTTCTTGGAGCCGGTCTCGGTGGAATATCGATGGTCTTTGACCTCAAGGCCGAGCTTGGCAAGGATCACCGCATCGTTCTGGTCAACAAGACCGGAAGCTTTCAGTTCACCCCGTCCAATCCATGGGTCGGGGTCGGCTGGCGCCAGAAGGATGACATCACCATCGAGCTTGCGCCGCTGATGGCAAAACACGGCATCGATTTTGTCCAGGCTTCAGCCAGCAGGCTTGTGCCCGCAGACAACCGCATCGAGATGGAGGACGGCAGCACGGTCAGCTATGACTACCTTATCATCGCCACCGGCCCGGAACTGGCCTTTGACGAAATCGAGGGGTTGGGCCCGGAAGCTTACACCCAGTCGGTCTGCACCGTCGATCACGCGGTCCAGGCCAATGCCGCGTTTGAAGCCTTCTGCGCCGATCCCGGCCCGATTGTCGTTGGTGCGGCGCAAGGCGCGTCGTGTTACGGCCCGGCCTATGAATATGCCATGATCATGGAAAAGGAGCTGCGCAACCGCAAGATCCGCGACAAGGTGCCGATGACCTTTGTCACCGCAGAGCCCTATATCGGCCATCTCGGGCTTGGCGGCGTCGGCGACACCAAGGGCATGCTCGAGCACGAATTGCGCCAGCGCAGCGTCCGCTGGATCACCAATGCCAAGGTGGACAAGGTCGAAGCCGGAAAGATGACTGTGTCCGAGCTCAATGAGGATGGCTCGGAAAAGACCAGGCATGAACTCGATTTCAAATATTCGATGATGCTGCCGGCCTTCCGCGGCATTGGCGCGGTGCGCGACATTGAAGGCCTTGTCAATCCGCGCGGTTTCATCATTGTCGACAAGCACCAGCGCAATCCGAAATATCCCAACATCTTCGGCATCGGCGTGGCGATCGCCATAGCGCCGATGGAAAAGACCCCCGTCCCCACCGGCGTGCCGAAGACCGGCTACATGATCGAAAGCATGGTTCTGGCCACGGCAAAGAACATCAAGGCTTTGCTCGAGGGGCGCGAGCCGGTGGATGAAGCCACCTGGAACGCCTTCTGCCTGGCCGATTTCGGCGACCGCGGCGTGGCCTTCCTGGCGCAACCGCAAAACCCGCCGCGCAATGTCAATTGGGCCAGCGAGGGCATGTGGGTGCATCTGGCCAAGGTGGCCTTCGAGAAGTATTTCCTGCGCAAGGTCCGCAAGGGCGTGACCGAAACCTATTACGAAAGCGCCATCATGAAGATGCTGGCAATGCACAAGCTGAAATAGCAGCCAGCGCTGTAGTCAGCCGTTCTTGCTGCGCTGGCGTTTTCTGCCGGTGGGCTTGAGCGGTGCGGGATCGTCGAACATCGGGGCCGGCAGGCCGGAGGCGTAACGGGTTGCGCCAGAATGCAGCGGTTCGCGGCGCACGCCGGTGAACATCAGCACATCTGCAGTTCCCGGCAAGGTTTTTTCTCCGGGAAGCGGCGACCTTGCTGGCCGGCATCTTGACTGATCAAAGCTCAATATTGTCGTCATATCTGGTCTCCAACGTGGTGGAACAGGAAATACGCTCGACATTCATCTCCTTGCTTGATAAGCATCAAGCCACCACTTGGTTAACAGCTTGCTAACGTTTTTGGTATAACTTGTCACAAGTGAGTTGTTGCGTTTCAGTAAGGTGTGTCCCGTGTCCGACAGTTTCCGCGATCTCGAACGGCCCGATGCGGCCCACCGTAAGGCTGCGGTGCTGATGGCATCGATCAGCGCACTCGAATGCCTCGACCATCCGACACGCCAGGACATGGCGCGGTTTTCCCGGCTGTTCATGCCGCTCTACGCCGCGGCCAGCCCGGAAACCCGCCGCACCGTCTCGGCCACCCTGTCGCGCCTGTCGCGGGTGCCCGATGATGTGGTCGACATGCTGATCAACGAACCGATCGCCATTGCAGCCCCCTTCATCGCCCATTATCCGCGGCTCAAGGAAAGCGCCCTGGCCCGCTGCGTGGCGCGCAATGGAGCGCCGCATGCGCGCGCTGCCGCGCGACGGCCGGACCTGTCGCCACAGGCGATTGCGGCACTGCGCGGGCTCAATGATCCCTCCGTCGAGGGTCTGCTGATCCTGCGCGGCCTGATCCCGGATCCGGCGCTGGAGGCCCGCGAGGCCCCGGCCCAACCGGCCCCGGTCAAGCAGGCGCCGAAAACGGCCGATGCGCTGCCGGTGATCACCGCGCCGCCGCTCGATCCGAGCGAGAAGCTCCGCGCCGTCCTGCGCAATCTGGCGCAGCGCAGCCCTGCAACCCCCTCGCCGCTCAACCGCCCGACCAGCCGGCGCAAGCCCGACAGCGCTGCCACGCCCTTGCCGCAGATTGCGCCCGATGCAGCCGACGCCGAAAACCCGGGCAGGACCGCGGTGTCGGCCGAAACAAGAAGCCGCTTTGCCAAGGTGCAACTGGCCAAGCTTGCGCGCTACGCAACCTCCGACCAGGCCTCCTGGTTCGCCACCGCCCTTGCCGACGCCATGGGCTCGAGCTTTGCGCTGGCGGAACGGATCATGATGGATCTGTCGGGCCGCCAGCTCGCCACCGCGCTGATCGGTCTCGGCGCGCCGGAAACCACGATCAAATCGGCGCTGGAAAGCTTCTTTCCGCATATGGCGCAGCCGTCAAAGCGGCATACGCTCGCCACCGACCTGATCGAGGAACTCGACAGCGAAAGCTGTGCGGCAAGACTGGCCGCCTGGCAACGCGCCGACGACTACACCAACGGCGCCTCGCAGCATGTGCCGGTGCTGGCCGATGGCAAGCCGGTTCGCCAGGCCGCCACGCCGCGGCCCCTGCCCGAAACCGCCCGCCGGACCACACCAGCCCGCAAGACCGGCTGACAGCGGGCAACCGGATCAGGCAAATCTGCATCTGACAAAATTCAGAGCCTGGCTTTCCGCCAGCCGGCCGCGCGGGCCTGCGCTTCGCTGCAGAACCAGCGCTCGCCATGCTGCGGCGAGATTTTCGTGGCGTTGTAATAGTCCTGACCGGGCATGTGGTAGATCCGCTCACCGGTGGTGATGCTGATATTGCCCTTGATCAGGCAGGCGCCATTCTCGGCAACCGGGGTCTGCGACTGGGCAAAGCGCGGTGCGACGAAGCTGAGCGCTGCCGGTGCGGCAAAGGCAAGACCCGAGACGACAAACACCGACATGGCAATTCTGTTCATGACAACCCCCAACGCAGCGTTGCGAGGCCTGATCATGCAGGCAAAAGACTAATGTCTGCTGAGAACAGAAGCTAAATTTTTAACGGCGCGCCCGGCGCAGCCGCGGCGATCAGCTGTCGCCGAAATCGAGGTATGTTTCGGGGCTGTCGGTTTCGATTTCCACCACCCAGATGTCGGAATCAAACCGGGCCTCGCGGGCAATTGCTTCGGAGATTTCAAGTTCCGGCACCCGGCTCTTGCGCAGTTCGAACAATCGGCCGTCGGGGTGGTCGGTGTCGAAGGCGGTTTGCGGCGCGGGGGCGGCAAGGCTTTCGGAACCGTCGCGATGGCGGATGCGGACAAAGATCGCGCCCGCCTCCTCCGCACCGTGTTTTTCAACCGCCGCCATGCCGCCATCGGCAAAGACGCGGCGGGTCAGGGCGGAGACGAAAATGCCGGCCTTGAGCCTCACAATGCGCCGATTTCGAGCAGTTTCTTCAGCACCGTCTCGTTGGGCTGGCCGGTAACCGGAAGCCGGTAGTGCTTTTCAAAGGCGCTGATCGCCGCGCGGGTCTGCGCCCCGGCCACGCCGTCCACCGAGATGTCGGCATAGGCGATGTTGGACAGGCCGGACTGGATCTGCTGGACCAGTTCGCTTGGACCTTCGACGGCCGCGGGAACCGTGACCGGCCCGCTTGTACGGCTATCGGCACTCACCGCCGGCGTCGGCCGTGGCACCGGTGCGGGTACCGGACCGGTGTCGGCGCTGGCAAGGGTGACGGGACTGGCCGGGGCCACGGGCGAGCCCATGACGGCCAGAAGCTCTGCCGTGGCATCGCCGGTTTCGGAATAGCCATTGTGCTTTTCCCACTGACGGATCGCCGCTGCGGATTTCGGCCCCATCAGGCCGTCGATCTCGCCGGAATAGAGCCCCTGGGCGGCAAGGATGGCCTGGATCTGGCTCAGCACCGGATCGGCTGCGGACTGGACCACGACCGGCTGCGGCGCCGGAGCGATTGCCGGGGCTACCACCGGAACCGGGATCGAGGCGGTCGGGGTGTCGTCGCTGCGTTCGATCCTGAAGGTGGTGACGGTGCGCGCCGGAACCTCCTTGGCGAACGGCACGGCGGCGACCGGCCGGGCGCTCGCCACCGGCACCGCGGCGGTTGCCACTTCCCGGGTCTTGAGAATTGGCGCCGGGTGGTCGCCGGGCTGGTGCCACAGCGCATTGGCGGCGACGAAGCCGAAAATCACCGCGAAGGCGACGCTGCCGCCGGCAAGCGAGGGATGGGCCGACACAAGCTGGCCAAGCGCTGCAAGAACGCCGTGGCCGGAGCTGGTGTCATCCGCAAACGGGTCAGGCGCTGCGCGCTGTCTCGACATGGTCTTCATTCCTGTATTGTGCATTTCTGATTGCGGGTCGTGGCAGGACCGGCGGGAAGGCCACCGCGACAGCGGTCGTCTCCACCGGCGTGCGGTTGGCGCCCGATCCATCTGCAGGCAGATCGATGGTCACCACGGTGCCCTCGCCTTCGGTGCTGGCAATGGCGAATGTGCCACCATGCAGGGCAACGAGGCCCTTGACCAGCGACAGGCCGAGCCCGGTGCCCTCATAATGCCGGCCAAGCCCGTCCTGCGCCTGCACGAAGGGTTCGCCGATGCGGGCCAGCTTGTCCGCCGGGATGCCGATGCCGGTGTCGCTGACAACCAGCGTCAGCCGCTCGTCATTGACCGCGACATCGACATTGATGACGCCGCCGGCTTCGGTGAACTTGATCGAATTGCCGACCAGGTTGATGAGGATCTGCTGCATGGCGCCCTTGTCGGCAATGACTTCGCCGGCGCCGCGGGCCAGGCGGCGGGTGAGCGTGACGCCGCGATTGGTCGCCTGCAGACGCAGCATGGCGTCACAGCTGTCGACCACCTCTCCGATCTGGAACGGCTCGACAAAGACCTCGTAGCGGCCCGAATCGATCTTCGACATGTCGAGCATGGTGTTGACCAGGCTGAGCAGGTGTTCGCCCGACTGGTGGATCAGCGCCACATATTCGCGCTGGCGCTCATCATTGAAGGTACCGAAATATTCCCGCGCGAGAATGTCGGAGAAGCCGAGAATGGCATTGAGCGGTGTGCGCAATTCGTGACTGACGGCGGCGAGAAAGCAGGTCTTGGCGGCGTTGGCGGTTTCGGCCACTTCGACGATCTCGTCGGCATGCAGCCGGTCGGCGATCTCGGCTGAGATGTCGCGGGTCTGGGCAATGAAGCCTAAAAAATTGCCGTCGGCATCCTGCTCCGCCTGCAGCGAAACGGCGACATGAACGAACTGGGACTCCTGCCCGACGCAATCGAAGCGCAGTTCGACCTGCTGGCGCCGTTCGCCGCGGCGCAGGCAATCGATGGCGTCGAGAAAGCCGATCCGGTCGGCGACATGGATGTGGTTGACATAGCCCTTGCCGGAAAAGCCGCCGATGCGGATGATGAAATCCGTCTGGTCGGCACCGGCGACATGGGTGACGTCGCCGCGGCTGTTGTGCCGCGTCACCAGGCCGGGAAACATGTCGAGAATGGCCAGATCCTGAACCAGCACCGTCTCCACGCTTGCGACGGGCGCGGGTTTTGCAGCGGCAGGCCGCGCCAGCGCAAAGGCCAGTCCGCGGACCAAGGCATAAAGACCCAGCGACAGGCCGGTGGCCAGAAAGCCCGAAGCCGGAGCAGCCCCGGCAAGACCGGTCTGGCCGGCGACAGCAACCAAAGCCAGCGCCAGGCAGGCGGCAGCGGCGCCCAGAGCCAGACCCGATGGCCTGCTCGAATATATCGCGGCTTCCAGCGGCAGCAGCGCCAGTAATGGCAGGAAGGGAGAGGCCAGGCCGCCGGTCAGCACGGCGAGTGTGGCAAGGGCTGCGGCAGCGGCGGCAAGCGAAATGCGGCCGGTGATCCGCAGTGACGAGGTTGACGACAAAACGCCGGCTGCGGCGATCGGCATGGCAGCAGCCACCAGCGCGCCGGCAATCGCCTGCGGCCAGGAAAACGCCGTCAACAGGACCGGTACGGCAAGCATCGGGGCCAGGATCGCGCTCGACAGGCATGCCGTCATGGCACCGACACGACGGTCCTCAGCATCAGCCTCAAGCGCAGCCGGGCCCAACCAGGATTGGGCCGTCTGGCGGCCCGCAAGCCGCATTTTGTCGATGAGATCATCCAATTTTGTCACTGCCGATTCCGTACACGCCGCAGGTTTTTTTGTTGGCCCGACTCTGCCAGTGCCAACTTAAGGAAAGAATAAGCCACGCGGCGCAGGTGGCCGGAAACAGGGTGTTTTTTGCCGCTCCCGCGGGCGAACTACCGGCTTTGGCCGATATGGTTAATCACCGCTTTCCAAAACCTGAACGGAACGTGAAGCTTTTGACCACACCCGCTGATCAATGCCGGGCAAGGCCGGCATGACGCGGGCCTGCGTCATGGCCGCAACGCCGTCCCTGCCGGCGGTTTAGACCGGATCAACGGCGCCAGCTCGGGCATTTGCCTAAAATTTTCGACAAATTTGGCTCAAACTCTCTGTCCGGTTTCAAATCAACTTTGAAGAAACTGCGTCATGGTCTGGTCAAGTTCGGGACAACCCGGACATCTCCGTCCAAAGATGGCGGACAACAGGAAGGGCTCCTCCATGTGGTTTTTGATAAAGGGAAGTTTCTGGTTTTCACTCGTGCTGATCGCGCTACCGTTCCTCGACACAGAATCGGGCAATGCGCTTGACGAGGCGCCGCCGCTGGAAGTCGGCCAGTCGATGGCCGCAGCCGCCGAAGCCTTTGCCGACATCAAGCAGATCTGCGTGCGCAAGCCCGACATCTGCGAAACCGGCAGCGAGACCTTCGCCGCTCTCGGCCTGCGCGCCAAGGAAGGCGCGCGCATCGCCTACCGGTTTCTCGACACCAAATTTTCCGACGGCGAGCCTGATCTGGTGACCGGCTCCCTGCCCGAGACGAACTGACTTCGCCGGCCCCGCGCCGCTTCACCGGTGTTTGCACCGAAGCGCGGGCATTTCCCGGGTCATGATGCCTGACACTGCCATCTCTTGCGCGTTGACGCGCCGCCGCCGGGACCATGCCCTTCCTCCCGGCGGTGTTTTTTTGTGATTTGAGGCCTGGGCGCCATCCCGCCGACCGCGCCGCGCCTGCCCCTTTCCCGCATTGCCGCGTGCTTTGGCAGACCGGTTGCGCTTTTGCGCCGCGGCGGGGTGTATTGGCGGGCGTTTTTGCCTATATGTCTGGCAAGACAGGAACACGCCATGGCTTCGCTGCAGACCATCATTGACGATTTTGAGTATCTCGACGACTGGGAAGACCGCTACCGCTATCTCATCGAGATCGGCAAGGCGTTGCCGGACATGCCCGAATCCGAACACACCGACGCCAACAAGGTGAAGGGCTGCGCCAGCCAGGTCTGGCTGGTGGCGGAAACCGGACCGGGCGAACCCGGCGATCCGGTGATGATCTATCGCGGCGATTCCGATGCGCATATCGTGCGCGGGCTGGTCGCCATCGTGCTGGCGGCGACCTCGGGCGAGAAAGCCTCCGTGGTGGAGCAGCTCGACGAGGGCGAATTGCTGACCCGGCTGGGTCTGGGCGAGCACCTGTCGCCGCAGCGCGCCAACGGCCTGCGCTCGATGGTGATGCGCATCAAGGCCCACGCCGCGGCGGCACGGGCGGCGGCGTAGAACCGCCAACGGTCATGCGGTAATGCCGGGCAAGGGCGGCCAGCCCGGTGCGCAGCATCAGCTTGGCAGAGCGTGCCGGCCATTGCCGTTCGCGCTCGACCTGGGCCAGTCCCTTGAGAAAACAGCACACATCGAGAAGCACGCCGGACAGTTCCGGCCCGACTTCTGAGAGCGCCCGTTCGACCCGCACGCGCGCCGCCATGGCCGTGTCGGTGATGTCGGCGCCGCCGCCCGAGGCACCGGATTGCCGCTTGATGTGCACCGGCTCCCAACTCTGGCCGAGTGCGGCCTGCATCTGACCGCGGGTGAAATCCAGCCGCAGCCGCTCCCCGGCCTCGACATGGGCGGGATCGAGAAACGGGCGCCCGTCCCCGGCCTTGATCCGTGCCAGTGCGGCAAGCGGCGATTCCAGGATGTTGACGGTCAGCCGGCCCAGATCCGGGTCGGACCGCGATTGCAGGGTCCGGTGCTGGTCCTGGAAGGCGCTGCCGGGGTCGCAGAGCCAGCGCCTGAGCGCCGCCCTGCCCTCAGGCGATGGCGCATAGACATGGCAGGCGGACGGCAGCTCCCCTGCCTTGTCGGCCACCAGCAGGCCGCGCTCCAGCGCCAGCTTCAGCAGCCGCGCCTCGACCTTGCGCCGGGCGCCATCCTCGCGCTCAAGCTCCAGCCGGGCGGTTGCTGACAGTATGCTGAGGCCGGGGCCGGTGGCCGGGCCGCGGACGAGAAAGCCGACAAGTCCCGCCAGCGCCTTGCGCGACGCATACGCTTCAGAACGCGTCATGATCGGCTCCAATCGGCGCAAAGACCGCGTCGACACAGCGCTCGCACATCTCGACAAAGCGGTCATAGCCGGCATCGTCGCGGCGGTCCTCGGTCACCGAACAGGCATGCATCACCGTGGTGCGGTCGCGGCCAAAGGCCAGCGCGATGCTGCCAAAGGGCACCGACAGCACCACATGGGAGAGATACATGGCGATCTGCCGCCGGTGGCACTGCGGCCGGCGCCGGGTGGCGATTGCCGGCAGCTCCGCCGCGCAGGCAGCGGAAAACAGTTCGGTGACCAGCCGTCCGACGATGCGGCAGCTCAGCACATCCACCGGATCGATCCGCCGTGCCGCAGCCTGCCGCCGCCGCCCGCTCCGCGTGACGGGGCTGCGGTCGGACCGGACCGTGAGACCGTCGGGCCGGCGCGCGGCCATGGCGGCGATCGCCGAGAGGCTGTGGCCGACGCGGTTGCCGTCGCACAGCAGGCATGCCGGCGGGAGAGCGAGCATCCTGCCGCGTGGCGCTACAGCACCCGCGCATCGGGAGGGGATCGAGGGGGTTTCTGTCATGATGAAAATCTCCTGTTATAGGAATATTTTCTTACATGATATGCAGATATTGCGGACGTGCAGCCACCCACCGGCTACAGCCTCGCGTTGTTTTTATAGCGGAATTGGGCTCGAGGAGACAGTTTTCAAGGAATTTTTTCCTCACATTTTGCCGGTGAATCGCCTGCGCTGCCGCCAATGACGGGCACCAGGGCGGCGTGACCTCCGGCCACGACCGAATTCCGGGCACAAAAAAACCGTGGCACACGGCCACGGTTTTGACGTCACATCGACCATCAAGATGGTCAGCGGGGCGGGTCGATCACGGGTTCAGGGTTGACGTCCAAACCACAATCGACCGGACCCAGCCGGTCCCGGATCAGGCAGCGCGCTTGCGCTTCTGGCCCAGGCCCATTTCCTTGGCGAGGCGCGACCGTGCTTCGGCATAGGCCGGAGCAACCATCGGGTAGTCGGCAGGAAGTTCCCACTTTTCGCGATACTGCTCAGGTGTCAGACCGTAGTGGGTCATCAGGTGACGCTTGAGCGACTTGAACTTCTGGCCGTCTTCCAGGCAGATCAGGTAGTCGTTCTGGATCGAACGACGGACCGAAACAGCCGGCTTCTGCTTTTCGACAACTTCTTCCACCGGCAGCGTGGCGCCACCAAGTGCAGCATGCACCTGGGTGATCACGCCTGGCAGATCATTTACGGCAACGGAATTGTTGCTGACATAGGCCGCAACGATTTCTGCTGTCAGCTCAATGAGCAGATCAGCACCATTGTCTTTGTTTGCTTCATTCATATTCGGGTCCTAACTTTTGGCAAACTTGCTGTCCTAATCGCGGAATAGAGCTACTGCACACCGTGCAAATTCCGCGCAACAAGCTGAAGTATCCTTCATACATGAAATTAAAATCAGGACAAGTACTAATTCTTAGGTTGCGAACGATCGCCGCAATAGAAAACCTAAAATGAGGTTCAAATGTAGCACTAGGTCGCGCGCAATGGGAATTTCTGTAGTTTCAGGTTGTATTTTGGAGATTTGCTACTCGACTGGACACTATTCTTGACTGGCGCTACTCATTTCATCTCTGACCGATGACGAGTGCAATCGATAGCCTACAGAATAGGCGGCCTTTGCCAAAAGATGCGACGAGACCGGCGCCGTCAGCAGAAAAAACACAACTCCGGCCAGTGCCCGGGACATGGTTCCGACATCGGAAGTGTGAATCGCCAGCGCAATCAGCATCAGGCAAGACCCCATGGTGCCAGCCTTCGACGCCGCGTGCATGCGCGTGTACAGATCCGGAAGCCGCAACAAACCGATCGAGGCAACCAGCGCAAAGGCCGAGCCGACAACCAGCAACGTCGCAGAAATCAATGTCGCAATATCATTCATTGGCCGGTGCTTCTTCGCTCTTGTTTGTGGCTTTTGCTTGTCCAGCGGGCCTTTTTACCCGAGTTCCCTGCAAAAGGGTCGGCTGGCGGCGCCCGGCGGCCGCGGCTTCGCGCGCTTCGGTGAGGATGTCGTCCTCGGTCTTGCCGCGCGACAGCACGAATCGGGCAAAGGCGACGGTGGCGAGGAAGCCGACCAGCCCCAGTGGCAATGGCGACATCGACATAGAGCGTGTAGCCGGTCTTGATGCCGAGCACCGCGATGAAGCCGATGGCGATGGCCACCAGCATGTCGAGACCGAGAATCCGGTCGGGCAAGGTCGGGCCCCTGACAATGCGGTAGATGGTGACGAGGAAGGACAGGCACAGGATCGCCAGCGACAGGGTTACCGCGTAGTCGAAAACGGCTTCGATGCTGATCATCGGAACGCCTCCATGATCTTGCGCTCGAAACCTTCGGCAATGTCGCGCCGCGTGGCGTCGGGGTCGGATGCGTCAAGCGCGTGGACGTAGAGGGTGCGGCGGTCTTCCGACACATCGACCGACAGGGTGCCCGGCGTCAGCGTGATCAAATTGGCGAGAATGGTGATCTCGAAATCACGGTCGACCCGCAGCGGATAGGCGAAGATGCCGGGCTTGAGATCCATGCGCGGCGACAGCACCATCACCGCCACCTTCCACGATGACAGCACCAGTTCGTAAAGGAACAGCACCAGCAGCGAAATCACCCGCCGGGCGCGGGAGAAATAGCCGGTGGAGCCGACCTGTTCGCGAATCAGCGAAAGGGCGAAGATCGCCAGAACGAAGCCGAACACGAAATTCATGAATGTGAACGAGCCGGTGACGGCCGACCAGGCCAGTGCCAGCAATACATTGACCAGGAACAGGCTCATTGCGACGCCTCCGCGGGAAACACCGACAGCACATAGGCAGACGGATCAAGCAGGCCGCGGGCCGCCTCCTGGGCCAGCGCCATCACCGGCTCCGGCCAGACGCCGAAGGCGGTGGTGATGACGACCAGACCGAACAGCGCAGCGGTTGCGCCGACCGGCAGCGGGCTGACGGCAGCCGCGGTCCCGGTATCCGGCGCGGGGCGCCAATAGGCCAGCACCCAGATGCGGCCGACGGTGATGGTGGTCAGGAACCCGGTGACCAGGATCGAGCCGGCCAGCCACCAGGCGCCGACATCGAGCGAGGCCTTGACCAGCATGATCTTGGGCCAGAGGCCGGAGAATGGCGGCAGGCCCGCGACCGAGAAGAACAGCATCAGCGTCAGGCCGGCCATGGCCGCGTTCTGCGCATAGACGCCACCGGCCGAGCTGAGCTCGAAGCCGCCGCCCAGGCGCGCGCCGAGTCCGGCAGCAAAATACAGCGCGGTCATCACCACCATGGAATGGGCGGCGTAGAGAATCGCACCGGAAAGGCCTGCCGGACTGCCCAGCGCCAGGCCGGACAGCATCACGCCGATGCCGGAAATCACCAGGAAGCCGAGGGCGCGGCGGATGTCGTTTTGCGCCAGTGCACCCAGCACGCCGAGAATCATGGTCAGCGCCGCAACGATGGCGATGAGAAAGGACAGCTCCTGGCGCTCGAAGGGAAACAGCATGCCCAGAATGCGCAGCAGCGCATAGACACCGACCTTGGTGAGCAGGCCGGCAAACAGGCCCGACACCACCAGGCGCGGCGTGTGGTAGGAGGCCGGCAGCCAGAAATTGACCGGGAATGCCGCCGCCTTCATGGCGAAGGCGAGCAGATACAGCGTCACCAGCGTCATCAGCGGCGCGGTGCCGCGCAGTTCGGACGCCTTGATGGCGATGTCGGCCATGTTGAGCGTGCCGAACAGGCCGTAGAGATAGCCGGTGGCGACCAGGAACAGCGTCGTGGCGATCAAGTTGAGAAAGGCATATTTGACCGCGCCGTCAAGCTGCTTGCGCTCCGAGCCGAGAACCAGCAGCCCGAAGGACGAGATCAGCAGCACCTCGAACCAGACATAGAGATTGAAGATGTCACCGGTGAGAAAGGCGCCGAGGATGCCGGCCATGATCAGCATCAGGAACGGGTAGAAGCCGTAGCGGCGGCCCGATTCGTCGACATCGCTGCGGCCATAAATGCCGGCGGCGAGCGCGACCAGCGACGAGGTGGCGGCAAAGAAGGCGCCGAGCAGATCGACGGTGAAGGAGATGCCGAAGGGCGGCAGCCAGCGGCCCATGGTCATGGTCACCGTGCCGCCCTCGACGACATGGGCGAGCAGTCCCAGCGTCATCAGGGCGAGCACACCCAGCGCCGGAATGGCGATCAATGGCTGCACATCGGTGCGCTTGCGCAGCATCAGCAGAACCGAGCCGACCAGAATGCACCAGACCACCGGCGCGACGATCAGCCAGTCGGCGAGCGCCAGCGGACCGGGCGCATAGACGTCGGAGAAGTCCTCGAGGACCTTGCTTGTTCCAGCCATCGCCGGTCTCTCCTCAGTAGCCGGCCGGCGGCGACTGCTCGCCCACCGGTTCGGCTACACGCATCTCGTCGGAACTGTCGGTTTCAAGTTCCTGGAAGGCGCGGTAACCCAGCACCAGCAAAAACGCGAAGAATGAAAATGAAATCACGATCGCCGTCAGGATCAGCGCCTGCGGCAGGGGATTGGCGGCGGCATCGCTGAGCGCATCGGCACTGGCGGGGATGATCGGCGGCACTTCGCGCGTCACCCGCCCGGCGGTGAAGATCAGCAGATTGACGGCGTTGCCCAGGATCGCCGCGCCCATCAGGATGCGGATGATGTGCTTGGACAGGAACAGATAGATGGCAACGGTAAACAGCGCGCCGACCAGAATGGCTAACAGGGATTCCATCAGTCGCGATCCCTTTCTTCCAGCGCCAGGGCAATGGAACTGATCGCGCCGACGACGACGAGATAGACCCCGACATCAAAGACCAGCACCGTCGACAGGGCCAGTTCCACCCCGAAGAAATCCGGGTAGATCCAGATGCCCGACATGTAGGGCACGCCGGCAAAGATCGACAGCACGCCGGCCATCGCCGCCATGAACAGGCCGAAGGCGGCAATCGCCATCGGGTGGAAATAGATCGCCCGGCGCACCGGCGCCACACCGCAGGCGATACCGTAGATCGCCAGTGCGGAGGCCGCGATCAGGCCGCCGATGAAGCCGCCGCCGGGTTCGTTGTGACCGCGCAGCAGCACGAAGACCGAAAACAGCATCATCAGGCTGGTGAGATAGGGCGCAATCGAGCGGAAAATGACTGTGCGCATGATTACTGCCCTCCGCCGTTGCGGTCGGGATCATTGTCGGCAACCGGCACACGCGGCGTGCGGATGCGGATCAGCGACAGGATGGCGAGACCGGTGACCATGACGACTGCGATCTCGCCCAGCGTATCCGTGCCGCGGAAATCCACGATGATGACATTGACGACATTGGCGCCGTGGGCGACGACCTTCGAATAGGCCGAGAAGAAGTCGCTCAGCTCGGTGTTGAACGGCTGCTGGGTGACGGACAGCAGATAGAGCATGAAGCCGCCGCCGCAGGCCAGCGCCACGGTCATGTCGATGGCCTTTTCGCCGGTGGGGCGATGGTCGGCCGAGGTCAGCCGCAACCTTGTCATGATCAGCGCGAGGATGACGACGGCCAGGGTTTCGACCATGAACTGGGTGAATGACAGGTCGGGTGCGCCAAACAGCATGAAGATCAGCGCCACGGCAAAGCCCTGGATGCCGAGCGACACGATCGCGGTGAGCCGGTCACGGGCATAGATCACCGCGAGCAGCCCGATCAGCACGATGGCGAAGACCACCAGCTCATGAAACTGCACATCGGTGGGCCAGACCGGCATCGAAGGCCATTCGCCATACCAGGCCATCGGCACGATCAGGGCCGCGGCAATCATCAGGAAGGTGACGATCATGTAGATCTCCAGCCGTCCGGGCTGGACCACGCGGGTGATTTTGACCGACAGGCGAACCAGGCCGAAAATGAACTGGTCGAAGCCGCGGTCCGGGCCCCAGCCGATGGCCGCAAGCAGCGAGACCATGCCCGCGCGCAGGCGGTCAAGCATGCGGTAGGCGATGACGCCGAAGACTATGGTGACCAGCGACAGCAGCAGCGGCGCGCCGAAATGCGGGACCAGCGAGATGGTGACCAGCTCGGATTTGCCGGCCACGGCACTTGCCATCGGCGCGGAAATGAAACGGTGGGTCAGCGGCGACAGCAGCGCCGCGGCCAGGGCCGCGATACCGAGCGTCAACGGCCCCAGCCACAGCAGCACCGGACCCTCATGGGCCGCTTTCGGGGTTTTGACCACGGGCCCGAAGAACGGCTTGATGGCGACGGCAAAGCCGATCACGAACATCAGCCCATTGCCGACAATGGCGACGGCGACAAAGGCCAGCGACCAGGGATTGGTGGCCCAGAGCGCGTAGTAGATTTCCTCCTTGGCGAGGAAGCCGACGAAGGGCGGCAGGCCGGCCATCGAGATGGCTGCGGCCATGGCGGCGATGAAGGTGATCGGCATCGCCTTGCGCAGGCCGCCCAGCCGGGTCACGTCACGGGTGCCGGCCTCATGGTCGATCAGGCCGGCGACCATGAACAGCGCGCCCTTGAACAGCGAATGCGCCACCAGATAGAGCACGGCGGCGGCAATGGCGTGCTCGCTGCCAAAACCGGTCAGCAGCACCAGCAGGCCGAGCGAGGACACGGTGGTATAGGCCAGCATCAGCTTTAGATCGGTCTGGCGGATGGCGAGCAGCGTGCCGACGATCAGCGTGGTGCCACCAAACAGCGGCAGGATGGTTTCCCACCAGACAGTGTCGCCCAGCACCGGATTGAGCCGCATCAGCAGATAGACGCCGGCCTTGACCATGGTGGCGGAGTGCAGATAGGCCGAGACCGGGGTCGGCGCTTCCATGGCGTTGGGCAACCAGAAATGCAGCGGGAACTGGGCCGACTTGGAAAACGCGCCGCCCAGCACCAGAAACAGCGCCAGCAGGTAGAACGGGCTGTTGCGCAATTCGTCGCCGTAACTCAGCAGCAGCGAAATCTGGCTGACGCCGGTGATGTTCCAGATCACCAGCAGGCCCGCCAGCAGCGCCAGTCCGCCGCCGCCGGTGACCACCAGCGCCTGGATGGCGGCGCGGCGCGAGGCCTCGCGGGTGTGGTCGAATCCGATGAGCAGGAAGGAGGTGATCGAAGTCAGCTCCCAATAGACAAACAGCATCAGGAAGCTGTCGGAAATCACCACGCCGAGCATGGCGCCCATGAACATCAGCATGAAGGAGAAGAAGCGGCCAAGCTGGACATGGCCTTTGAGATAGCCGCCGGAATAGAGCATGATCATCGCGCCGATACCGGAAATCAGCAACGCGAAGGTCAGCGACAGACCATCGATCAGCCAGGAGAAGCTGATATTGAAGGAGGGCACCCATTTGTAGCCGCCGGTGACGATCCCGCCGTCAGCAACAGCGCCGGCAAAACCGAGGAAATGCAAGAAAATCGCCAGCGGCGCCAGCGCCAGGATCCAGGCCGCATTGTGGCCGAGACGACGCGTCAGCCACGGCGCGACCAACGCCGCCAGAAACGGCAGCATCAACACAATAAAAGTCGTTCCAGGCGCAACTGCGCTCATAAAATTTCCCCGGGCATGGCCTGCCGCATCCGCTTTATACGGTTTTGTACCCGTCACTTAATGGTCACAAACGCCTAGGACAAGACAGCACTTTGATATTCAGTGGAAAAGCACTTCCTTTTTCACTCAAACGCTGCCGGCATCAAAGACTTGCCGATACTGGCCGCGGCCGAGCCTGCACCGATTCGCCCCGCAGGGAAACTTCGACGCCCTGACCGGGATCCCTGAAACCCGACGAATACCCCTGCCCTGACCCGGTCGGCGACAAATGGTCTTCCGTTGGCCGGAGCGAATTGCGCGCGATGCGGCCGCGCGAATTAAATAGGTCAGCATTATTGACATAAATTTGCGTTCATGATCATTCTTGCTCCTGGAACATCGCAAACGCATTATTGTTGCGCAGGCAGAACTATCGGGGACTGTTTTCCTTTCGGATCGCGCAAGTTCGGATCTTCCCGTGCGCGGAAAGGCGGACTGTCCCCGGTATCGATGCGCGCCGGGAGGAGCAGGCATGAGCAGTGATACGACATCGGCGGGGATGACCGGCCTGGACTGGCCCAAGCTGTTTGCCACACGGGCGGAGCGGATGAAGGCGTCGGAAATCCGCGAACTTCTGAAGCTGCTCGACCAGCCCGACGTGATCTCGTTTGCCGGCGGCATTCCCGACCCGGCGCTGTTTCCGGCCGAAGCCTTTGGCGCGGCGCTGACCTCGGCGCTGTCGGGCGACTCGAAGGGCGCAGCACTGCAATATTCGGTCAGTGAAGGCTACAAGCCGCTGCGCGACTGGCTGGTCACGCGCATGGCTTCGCTCGGCGTCGAGTGCACTGCCGACAACATCATGATCACCTCGGGCTCGCAGCAGGCGCTGGACTATCTCGGCAAGCTGTTTTTATCCAAGGGCGACACCGCGCTGGTGGGCTGGCCGACCTATCTCGGCGCGCTGCAGGCGTTCAACGCCTATGAACCCAGCTACGACCGGCTGACCCCGCTCGGCAACCGCTCGGCCGCCGATTATCGCGCGGCTGCCAAGGCCAATGGCGGCGAGGTGAAATTCGCCTATGCCTCGGCCGATTTCGCCAACCCGACCGGAGAAACATTGGCCGGGTCCGCGCGCAAAAACATTCTAGATCTGGCCGAGGACCTCGACATCGCGGTGATCGAGGACGCCGCCTACCAGTCGCTGCGCTATGACGGCGACGAAGTGCCGCCGATGCAGGCGCTCGACATCGAGCGCAACGGCTCAATCGAAAACACCCGCACCATCTATTGCGGCAGTTTTTCCAAGACGCTGGCGCCGGGCCTGCGTGTCGGCTGGGTCTGCGCCGCAAAGCCGGTGATCTCGAAACTGGTGCTGATGAAACAGGCGGCCGACCTGCATTCGGCGACGCTGAACCAGATGGCGATCCACAAAGTGGCCTCCGAGGGCTTCGACGCCCAGGTGGCCAAAATCAAGGCGACCTACCAGGCCCGCCGCGACGCGATGCTGGCGAGCCTTGCCCGGCACATGCCCGAAGACGTGAGCTGGACCAGACCCGATGGCGGCATGTTCATCTGGGTCACGCTGCCCGAGGGTGCGGACGGCGCGGCGCTCTTGGCCGAAAGCATCAAAACCGAACGCGTGGCGTTTGTTCCGGGGCGGGCGTTTTTCGCTGATGGATCGGGAGCCAATACGCTCAGGCTGTCGTTTTCGTGCGCCAGCGAGGCGATGATTGAAGAAGGTATCAAGAGGCTGGGGCGGGTGGTGCGGGGCGGTTAGCGCCCTCCCCCCACGCCTTGCCAAACTGACCACACAGCCATTCCGCCAAATGATCGCGGTCGCCTGACGGACGGCCGGGTTCGCGCGGGGCCACGGCGTAGAAGCCGGCCGCAGATTTTGCTTCGTCGCGCCAGACGACCTTAAGCTCACCATTTTTGATATCAGGTTCGATCAACGCCTCAGGCGCGATGGCGACGCCGCGGCCGGCGCGGGCGGCGGCGATGGCGAGAGCTGTCTGGTTGAAGCGGGAGACGCGGGCGGCCTTGCCCGCCTCCTCGTCGTTGCCGAGCAGCTGACGCCAGTTCTGGTGGCTGCTTTCGAGCAGGCGGTGGGCGCGGAAATCTTCGAGATCTTTGGTTGGCGGCGCGGTTTCGAGATAGCTGCGGCTTGCGACCGCCACCAGGTTGAGCGGGGCGAGCTCAACCGATCTGAGGTCTGGCGCAAAGGGCGGGCTGGCCTGGCGGACAACCAGATCAACGCCGTCGGCGCCGAAATCGGACAGGCCTTCGGACGCGATCACCTGTAGTTCAATGTCCGGATGCAATGCCTCGAATTCGGTCAGCCGCGGCAGCAGCCACATGCTGGCAAATGATGGCGGCACGGAGAGCACAACGCTGCGGCTGACCGGCGCCAGTTGGGCGGTGGCCTGGGCGATGCGGGTCAGGGCCGCGTGGATGTCGGTGAAATAGGCCGCGCCCTTTTCGGTCAATTCCAGACCGCGGGGTTTGCGGACAAAGAGTTTCTGACCAAGCGAGGCCTCGAGATTGCGGACCTGCTGGGCCACCGCGCCTTGTGTCAGGTTCAGTTCCTCGGCGGCGAGGCGGAAATTGAGATGCCGCGCAGCGCCTTCGAAGGCACGCACGCCATTGAGATTGGGCAGACGCATGCAGCGCTCCAATTGACAGTAGATTTTCTACAGTCTGAGCGAGAAAACATGATTGGTCAACGTCTCGGGCGCCCGGTAAATTCGGGGCAATTGAAGGAGAGACGGATATGAGCGAACACAAGGTAGCCTTGATCACCGCCGGCGGCAGCGGCATGGGCGCGGACGCCGCACGCAGGCTGGCAGCGGACGGTTTCAAGGTCGGCATCCTGTCCTCCTCGGGCAAGGGCGAGGCGCTGGCCGAAGAACTGGGCGGCGTCGGCCATACCGGCTCCAATCTCGACCCGGAGGCGCTGGCAGCCTTTGTCGACAAGGCGATCGCCGCCTGGGGCCGGGTGGACGTGCTGGTCAATTCCGCCGGTCACGGGCCGAAGGGCGATGTGCTTTCGATCAGCGATGAGGACTGGCACAAGGGCATGGAATATTACCTGATGAATGTCATCCGCCCTGCCCGGCTGGTCACCCCGCATATGGAGCGCCAGGGCGGCGGCACCATCCTCAACATCTCCACCTTTGCGGCATTCGAGCCCGATCCGCTGTTTCCAACCTCGGGCGTGTTCCGCGCCGGGCTGGCGGCCTTCACCAAGCTTTTTACCGACCGCTATGCAGCGAAGAATATCCGGATGAACAATGTGCTGCCGGGCTTCATCGATTCACTGCCGGAGACCTCCGACCGCAAGGCGCGGATTCCGATGGGCCGCTACGGCCATGCGCGCGAGGTCTCGTCGCTGATTTCCTATCTGGCATCCGACGATGCGGCCTACATCACCGGCCAGAATTTTCGCATCGACGGCGGGCTGACGCGGTCCGTGTGACCGGCAAACCGAGGAGTACCTGATCATGACCACTGCAGTTGTTGGGAATTTTTCGAGCGAACGGATCGCCTTCGCGGTCAAATGGGTGGCGTCGATCATCCAGATCCTGGGCTACACGGCCACCGGCTTCGGCTGGACACCGTGGAATCTCTATCTGTTCGTCGCCGGTGTGTTTGGCTGGTTTGCCGTCGGTGTGATCTGGAACGACCGGGCGATCATGCTGATCCACATCGTGGCGCTAGCGGTAATGCTGGCGGGGATGAGCGCGGGGTGACCAGCCGAGAGGGCACCCGGGCCGTGCCACCTTTGATGGCAGTGGCCGGTTGCGGGTCCCTGTCCCTGGGGGCATCGGCAGCGGACAAGCGCTAACTCTCATGAATGAAAACCGCGCATGCAAAAAGGCCAGCCGGCAGGGGGGACGCCGACTGGCCAAATGGATCTGATGGGAGGATCAGATCGGGGGGGTCAGTTACCGGTTGCGGTCAGGCAGCGGCTTGCGACGCTGTCGGAATACTTTGCTTCGGCTTCCTGTGCCTTGGTGCAGGCATCCTTCAGGGCAGCCTGCTGTTCCGGCGTTGCGCCATCCCAGCGAGCCTGGAATTCGGCGTCGTCGAGGTCATTGCCTTCGGAGTCCATCATCATGTCGAAGACGCTCGGGTCGTTGCCTGCATAGGCGTCAAGTTCGGTGCGGGTGTTGTTGGCATTGGTCTGGGCGAAAGCGCCGGCGGTGAAGCACATGGCGAGAGCGGTGGCAGCAAGAATCTGTTTCATTTCAGTCTCCTCTGGCAGGGCGGGAGCCCCTGTTGTTGGTTGCAAGGACACAATGCCTGCGCCGGGCATTGGTTCCGGAAAATTTGCTGCAGGCCGAATATTATTTTGCCGCCGTTCGAGTTTCGAGCGCCCGCATTGCTCTCTGGTTCTTCCGTGACATGGCATGGAAAAGGCCGGGATCGCTCCCGGCCTTTCCGCTTTCAGTCAGATTGACGTGACGGCTTAGTTCTTGTCCTTGTCGACGAGCGCATTGCCCTTGATCCACGGCATCATGCCGCGCAGCTTTTCGCCGACTTCCTCGATCTGGTGACGATCGTTCATGCGGCGGATGCCCTTGAAGCGGGCGGCGCCGCCCTTGTATTCCTGCAGCCACTCGGAGGTGAACTTGCCGGTCTGGATGTCGTGCAGAACCCGCTTCATCTCGGCCTTGGTTTCGGACGTGATGATGCGCGGGCCGGAGACATATTCGCCCCATTCAGCGGTGTTGGAGATCGAGTAGTTCATGTTGGCGATGCCGCCTTCATAGATCAGGTCGACGATCAGCTTGACTTCGTGCAGGCACTCGAAATAGGCCATTTCCGGCGCGTAGCCGGCTTCGACCAGGGTTTCGAAACCGGCGCGGATCAGCTCGACCAGACCGCCGCAAAGCACAACCTGCTCGCCGAACAGATCGGTTTCGCATTCTTCGCGGAAATTGGTTTCGATGATGCCGGAGCGGCCGCCGCCGACGCCGCAGGCGTAGCTCAGAGCCAGGTCATGGGCGTTGCCCGAAGCATCGTGATGAACGGCGATCAGGCAAGGAACGCCGCCGCCCTTCTGGTATTCGCCGCGCACGGTGTGGCCGGGGCCCTTTGGTGCGATCATGACGACGTCGACCGAAGCCTTGGGCTCGATGAGGCCGAAATGGACGTTGAGGCCGTGGGCGAATGCGATGACTGCGCCGTCACGGATATTGGCGGCGATGTGATCCTTGTAGATGTCGGCCTGCAGCTCGTCGGGAGCGGCCATCATCATCAGGTCGGCCCAGCCGGCGGCTTCGGCGACGCTCATCACCTTGAAGCCATCGGCTTCGGCCTTCTTGGCGGTGGCCGAGCCTTCGCGAAGTGCTACGGCGACATTGGTTGCGCCCGAATCCTTCAGATTGAGCGCATGCGCCCGGCCACTGGGAACCGTAGCCGATGATGGCCACCTTCTTCGACTTGATCAGATTGAGGTCGGCGTCACGATCGTAATAAACGCGCATGGGTCACTCCTGTTGCTGTGCGTTTCCATTGTTGCGGCGGGTTTGATCCCGCCGATTCTTGCTGGTGCTCTCCCGCCCTGCCCCGAAGGGCTCAGCCAAACAGCGCCAGAAACCTGTCCGCCGCGGCACTGGCGCGGACGGAAATCTCGTGTTCATCCAGCCGGCCGGTCTCGCCCAGCAGCACGCGGATCTGCGTGTCGGCGATGACCAGGCCGAAAAAGGCGCGGAACGCCTCGCCGGCATCGTCAAAATTGAGCAGTCCTGCCCCGCGTCCGGCCAGCAGCAGCGGCTCGAGCCGCCGCGCCATCGCCACCGGGCCATTGGTCAGCACGATCTCGCCGAGCCGGCTCTTGCCCGATCCGGCATGGGAAACGGCGGCGCGGTTGAGCGCGATCGACAGATCGCCGGTGATCACGGTGAGCCAGCTTGTCGCAAAGCCGGTCAGCGCTGCCTTCAGGCTGTCGCTGGTCAAGCGGTCCCGCGGCAGTTTCGGCATCCGCACCTTCGACGCCTGCCAGCGCACGGTGGCGGTCAAAAGCCCATCACGATCGCCAAACCATTTGTACAGCGTCTCCTTGGAGCAGCTTGCTGCGCGCGCCACAGCGGCCACAGAAAACCCGTCGCCCTCGGCCACCATCAGCTTGAGTACCGCATCGAGCACCTCCTGCTGACGCTCCGACAGCTCCTCGCCCACCGATGCGCCAAAGGCGGCATCAGCGGGCGCAGCGGTCTGCTTGGGAGCAGTGTCGGGTGCAAGGGTCAATGTCATGAACGCGATGTACCGTACCGTACGGTACTGTGTCAAGCGGGAATGGATCCGGCATGAAAACCACCTTTGCTGGGACATCCTGAAAGTATATGATAATGTTTATCTCATCCGTTGCTGAGGGGACAACCTATGCCCGATGATCAAATTCAACAAAACCAAATAGACCAGATGGTCTCCGACGCGACAAAAGCCATCAAATCCGAGATGTACAAGCGCGTTGCCCTTGGTGTTGTCGGGATAGTTTCCGGCTTCGTAGCTCTCGCTGCCTTGGGAGCATGGACAGTCCTTCGCCCTTCACTGATTGAACAGATCGGCGGCGTTCCGCCAGGTGCGGTGATTGCATTCGATATAGAGGACGGCAAGCCTTGTCCTGCCGGATGGGAATCCTTCAAGAGCGCCAGAGCGAGGACCATCATAGGCGCAGGAGACCCGTCAGAAGCTCCCGGCAAGATGCGATATGATCAAAATGGAGAACTGCTTAGTACTTACATCAGGGGACAACACTACGGCGAAGAAAGGGTGCAGCTATTCAAGAGAAACTTTCCAAGCCACAGCCATTCAGTGCCATTTTCATCGACATCGACGGAAAATTCACGCCCGTTTGGCCTGATCGAGGAGCAAAACTCCAACTATTCCACCCGTGTGGCTGTATCGGGGGCGTCCACAGATTCCAGCGCGTATGGAGGCGATGAAGCCCACAACAATATGCAACCCTATATAGCTCTCTATTATTGCAAGAAGGATTGAGGGCGACAGGAATGGATTCCTGAAAACTCTTCATAATGCCGATCAATCGGCGCGCGAATTCGGGCATGGCTCCTGACATCCGAAACATGGAACTCGCGCGCACCTTCGACTGATTCCACCGGATGGCCGAAAAATGCGGCACTGACCTGCGTGTCACTCCCCCGCTTATCGCCATAGAAAGCAGCAGCGTCAGATAGCCCCGCCTCCCCTGCCCGGGCTTACATTCACGGAGACCGGTCAGTTGGCCATCGCGGTCTCGGTGATCCGCGATGGCCTTTTTGTCAGCGTTCGGAATCCATCACGTGCAGTTTCTCGACCCGGCGGCGAAATTCTTCGCTGGTGGAAAATTCCGCCTCCAGATAGGCCGTGATCAGGTCGTTGGCGAGCCAGGGACCGACAATCTGCGCACCGATGCACATCACATTGACATCGTCATGCTCGACGCATTGATGCGCCGAATGGACATCATGACAGACGGCGGCGCGGATGCCCTTGACCTTGTTGGCGGCGATCGAGGCGCCGACGCCGGTGCCGCAGACCATAAGGCCGCGATCGGCGGTGCCGTCGGTCAGCGCGCCGGTTACCAGCCTGGCGATATCGGGAAAGTCCACCGGCTGGTCATCGAAAGATCCGACATCGATGACCTCGTGGCCGAGCGCCTTGATGGCTTCGAGGGCGTAAGCCTTCATCGGAAATCCGGCATGATCAGAACCAACAACAATTCGCATTTTCAGTATCCTTCCAAAGGGGCTAACGCAGGAAGCTGGGCAGCCAGAGAACAAGATCGGGGGCGAAGGTGATCACGCCGAGTGTTGCCAGCAGCGGGATGTAGAACGGCGCCAGCGCCTTGAGCAGATCGCGCAGCGAAATCTCGGCGATGGAGCAGACCAGGAACAGCGACAGTCCCATCGGCGGGGTCAGCAGTCCGATCATCAGGTTGAAGATCGCAACAATGCCAAGATGCACAGGGTCGACACCGGCCAGCACCATCGGCGGCGCGATCACCGGGACCACCAGCAGCGTCGCGGTGGTGGAATCGAGGAACATGCCGGCAATGAAGAAGATCAGATTGGCAATCAGCAGCAGCATCAATGGGTCGGTCGACCATTGCAGAATCATGGCGGCGAAGTTCTGCGGCACCTGCTCGACAGCCAGAATCCAGCCAAACAGCGCGGCGGCTGCGACGATGATCAGGATGGCGCTGGTCGAGCGGACAGTGGCCAGCATCGAGTGCCACATATGGTTCCAGGTCAGCTCCTTGTAGATCAAGGAACTGATCAGGATGACATAGATCGCGGTGACCGCGGCAGCTTCGGTGGGGGTGAATATACCCAGCAGCATGCCCGAAATCATCAGCACCGGCGCAAGAATGGCCGGAAGTGCAGGCAGCAGCGACAGCCAGATCTCGCGCGCAGTCGGCCAGCGGTCAGCCCGCGGCATCGAATGACGCAGGGACAGGATCGCCGCCGTCGCCATCAGCAGCGCCACACAGATCAGGGCTGGCACGATGCCCGCCAGCAACAGCTGCACGATCGAGACGCTGGTAACCGATCCATAGACGATCAACGGGATGCTTGGCGGGAATATCGGACCAACCACGGCAGAGGCGGCGGTGACGGCCGCGGAAAACGGCGCCGAGAAACCGCGCTTGCGCATCGCCTCGATCTCGATCTTGCCGAGGCCGCCGACATCGGCCAATGCCGCGCCCGACATGCCGGAAAAGATCAGCGATGAGAATATATTGACCTGGGCCAGCCCGCCGGGGGCGCGGCCGACCAGCGTATCGGCAAAGCGGAAGATACGGTCGGTGACGCCGGACAGGTTCATCAGATTGCCGACGAAGATGAAGATCGGCACGGCAACGAGCGGAAAACTGTCAAGCGCATAGGTGATGCGCTGGGCCAGCAGTCCGAGCGGAAACCCTTCGATCAGGATATAGAGAATGCCCGGCAGCAGGATGGCGTAGACCACCGGAAAGCCGATGATGAACAGCACCAGGAAGGCTATGATGATGACAGTGCCCATGGATTGGTCCTAGATGCTGACGCTCGTGGCCTTCTGCGGTGGTTTGCGCAGATGGACGAGATGGACCAATGCCGCTGAGGCAAATCCGAAAAAGGTGGAGCCGAGAAAGATCCAGAACGGGATTTTCAGTGTCGGCGTGGCGTTGTTGAGGTTCTTGCCGATGGTGTTGAACACGGCATAGGCAACCAGTCCGGTGATGAAGATCGCGCACAGCGACGTCAGCACATCGAGAATGCGGCGCGGCAGAACCGGCAAGGCCTTGCGCAGATCTCCCATGACGATGTTCTCCCCGGCTTCGACGACCAGCGGAAAGCTGACAAAGACGACACAGATGAGCAGGAAGCGGGTGAATTCCTCGGCACCGATGATCGGAGATCCGAAAACCCAGCGCATTATGATCTGCGCAAATGGCACAAACACCAGTGCTCCGAGCAAAAACACGCTGACATATTCGACAAGGCGTCTGGCAAGCTTCATGACACGCTCCCGCAAGGAGACGGGCGCCCGGAGGCGCCCGCCAAAAGATGCAATGGCTTACTTAACCGCTGCGATCTGTTCGATGTAGGGGGCGAAATCCGGAAAATCCGCGCGGATCTGATCCAGCACCGGAACCCGGAAAGCTTCGATGTCGAGACCCTCGGCTTCGGTGACCACTGTCATGCCGTTGCTCTTGAGCTCTTCGACCAGACCAGCTTCCGATTCCTGCGCCCAGCGCAGCGAGTCCGCGGCCTTTTCGTCCAGCACCTTGGTGATCTTGGCACGGTTGTCCTCGCTCAGGCTCTGCCAGACGTCTTCATTGATGAAGACGGCAAGCACGGAGTGCATGTGCCCGGTCATGGCGACATGGGACTGCACTTCATAGAGCTTGTTGGCCGAGATCATGGTCAGCGGGTTTTCCTGCCCGACAACCAGACCGGTCATCAGGGCGGTGGGGAGCTCGGAGACTTCGACCGGGGTCGGTGTGGCGCCAAATCCCTTGACCATTGAGACCCAGAGGTCGAGCGGCACGGCGCGGAATGGCTTGTCCTTGAGATCGGCCGGTGACTTCACCTCAAAATTGGACGAGATGTGGCGGGCGCCGCGATAGATGCGCCCGATGATGCGCACGCCGCCTTCGGCGATCAGCTTTTCGTTGATTTCCTGCAGAGCCGGCGAGGACGCGGGGTTGGTGGCAGCCAGCGCCTGTTCGGCAGAGCGATAGATGAACGGGGCGTTGAACACCGCCACGTCAGGCACGACGCGGGCAAGCGATGCAAAATCATGATGACCCATGGAAATCGAGCCGATGCGAACGCCGTCGACCATTTCAGCGACGCCGCCAAGCTGGCTGGCGGGGAACACCTGAACCGTGATGTCGCCGCCGGTGGCATCCTTGATGCCTTCGGCTGCTTCGGAGGCAAATTGGGTCTGAATGTCGCCTTCAGAGCCGACATGCGCATAGCGCAGCTCTTCGGCGAGGGCTGGCGCCGACAGGATGCCCAGGGCCAGGATGGCGGACGCAATGCGCCCGGTAATTGAAGTATACATACTCACTCCTCCACAGTTGGTTTACTCTACTCCGCCATGCCGCCTCTGCTGAAAGCGGCTATGATGCTTTTACGGCGCAGTTCGTCGCCGATCGCGAAGTGTTCACGCAGCCGTCGGTCGGCAGCGTCTCCATCCCCTTCCACGATCGAAAGAAAGACCTGGCGGTGGGATTCCACCAGATCGTCAATGACTTTCGGTGTCTTGTGCGTCACCCGACGGCGCTCGACATGGTTCTGCATCAGCAGTTCCGAGATCGCCTTGTAGAGCGTGACAAGCGCCTGGCTGTGACTTGCCTGGACGATGGCCGCATGAAAGCGGAAATCCGCCATGCCACCCTTTTCCGGATCGGACAGTGTTTTGATCAGCGCCGTCAGACAGCCGCCGATGCGATCTAGGTCACTTTCTGTGGCGCGCTCGCAGGCGAGCCGGATGGCCTGGCACTCGATCGCCATGCGCGCCTGCATGATGTCCTCTGAAACATTCTGCTCCTGGGCCAGGCTGAAGGTGAAGAAATCGGTCAGAACAGAAATGTCCGCCTTGCCGACAAAGGCGCCGCTGCCATGGCGGATGTCGACGAGCCCGAGCATGGCGAGCGACCGCATGCTCTCGCGTAGCAGCGGACGGCCGACATTGAGCTGGGTGGCCAGATCGCGTTCGGCAGGCAGACGGTCCCCGGTGCGCAGCTCACCCGACAGCACCTTGCGCCGGAAGAAGGCAAACACGCGTTCGCTTCCGGATTGAGCATCAGTGTTTTCGGGCGGGGTGATTTCTGACATAGGTTCCATCCAGTGGTCTTACCTCTTTAAACCGCTGCAGCAACTGAGAGTCAAGCCTTTGGGACAGGAATGCATAGGGAATCGACATTCTCACTTGAAGATTTGCACAACAGCAAAAGTCATCCCGTGATGACTGTGCATTGATGGCAAAATTGATCAGACCACTTTGACCTTCGTCATTCAGCACCGATAGAGTGCCTATTTGCCAATGCGATCCATGCCGTATTGCAGGCTCATGCGACACCGGTGGTTTCGATTATCGGCTGCCTCCTCCCTCACCGCCGCAATAAAACCTGAAATCGGATCCTATCTCCGCGTCCGGCATCTGGGCTTCGGGCGGGCAGCTTCATGGACATTCAACTTCTGGCCATCATCATTCTGACCGTGGTCATTCATCTGATCGGGACGCTGGCGTTTGCGTTCAGGATTGCAGGGATCCGGACCGGGCAGATCGCGATCGCGTTCTCGCTGTTCAATGCGATGGTGCTGGTGTCGCGGACGTCGAACTCGTTTCAGGCGCCGCTGCTGGCCAAGCGGGTGGAGACCTCGATCCTCGACGCCGGCTCAAGCCATCTGCAATGGGATTTCGCGCTGATCCTGGCGGCGGCGTCGCTGGGCACCGTCATCGGCGGGCTGCTGATCCCCACCGTTCAACGCGTAGCCACCAGTGCGGTGGCAAGCTTCAAGAAGCGACGCAACCTGGTGCGGCTGACACTCAAGGCGCTGACACCGCGCGGGGCCGCGGTGGTGATGCAGTCGGTGGCGCTGCCGCGTTATCAGAACCTGACCTCGCTGAAAATCTCGTCGGGATTTCCAGTGGTCTATGTCGGCATGAATTTCCTTGCCACGGCGCTGTGGACCGTGGGCGTGCTGGCGGCGATCTATGCCGGTTCGCTCGATCCGGAGTTCCGGGTGACGGCGAGTTCACTGTCGGCGGTGATCAACGGCGTCGCCACCATCATGATGTTCATCCTGATCGATCCCTATCTCGCCGGGCTCACCGATGATGTGGTCGAGGGCGAGGTCAGCCAGGTTTTTTACCGCCGGGTGCTGGTGTGGATGGTGCTGAGCCGGCTGGCAGGCACGGTGTTTGCCCAGATCCTGCTGGTGCCGGGGGCGCAGCTGATCGTGGCTGTGGCGCGCTGGCTGTAGCCGCATCCGGGCCCGGCGCCGGGCCTATTCCTGCAGATGGCAGCGGACAAGGCTCTGGCCCTGCGCGCCCGGTGCGGGCGTCAGCCGCAGTTTCCGGCTGCTGCTCATGAGAACGCTGATGGTCTTGCGGACGGTGGCGCGCCCGACCTTGCAGGTGGCATCGAAGCTCTGGGCGGCATTGCCCGGCTGGCCGGGCTCGAAGCTGCAGGTTTCGCCCGGACGGCGGATGCTGTCGGGCGTGATCACCGCATAGCCGTCAAAGGCTGTCTGGTCCATCATCGCGCAGGCGTCGCCATTGGGCGCCCAGACCCCGACATAGGCCAGCCGGCTGGCGCTGCGGTCATGGGTTGCGGCGGCGACGGTGTCATCACGCAAAACCATTTTCGGCGGCATCAGGGTGTGGAAATTGTCCGGCACCGGGCGGGCCGACGGGCCGGGCCCGGACGGGGCGACACAGCCGGCAAGGCTCCATGCCAGGGCCGCGGTGATGATGGGTGTTACAAGCCGACTCATGATGCACTCTGTTGACGCTTTACCGCTTTCTGGCGGAGCCGCGCCGGAAATTCAAGCATGAACTCAGACGGCTGACCGGCAGCGGCGGCGCTTGCGGCCGGTCCATGACGTCAGCGGCCGTCGGGCTCGATGCTGCCTGCCTAATTGCCCTGTTCGGCATCGAAGCGCTTGCGCGCCGCATCGACGGTGGCGAAATTGTCGCTCGCCCAGACCACCAGCTCGCTCAGTGGCGCAAGCATGGAAATGCCGAGATCGGTCAGGCCGTATTCGACGCTGGGCGGCTTGGTCGGGTGGACCTTGCGGTAGACATAGCCGTCGCGGGCGAGATCCCTCAATGTCTGGGTCAGCATCCGCTGCGAGATATCGGGCACCAGCCGGCGCAATTCGCCAAAGCGATAGGGCCGTTCGCCAAGGGCCTGCAGCAACAATGTGCTCCACTTGCCGAAGATGCCCTGCATGACCTGGCGCACCGGGCACTGGTCGAGGGAACAGTCCTCCGGCATGGCCTTGAGCCGGTCGGCTAACGAGATGGACGCGTCCATGGGTGGTTCCTTCCAGGTAACCATTGGCGGCGAAACTGCCTTCTTTCGGGATCTCGCAACATAGCATAGATGCATTAACTCTCAATATGAGAGCAACACTCATTTCCGATGCGCCTAACCGGGCGCCTCGCCCCTGAAAGGACAATGACATGGCTGACACAATTCTGGTTACGGGTGCTTCGGGCAAGCTCGGCACACGCGTGATGCATCACCTGCTCGATACCTATCACGTGCCTGCCTCCTCGATCATCGCCGGATCGCGCGACACCGCCAGACTGGCCGAGTTGGCTGCGCGCGGCGTCGAGACCCGCAAGGTGGATTTCGAGGATGCGGACGGGCTGCAGGCGAGCTTCGCCGGGGTGGATCAATTGCTGATCATTTCCACAGACGTGCTCGACGGAACCGACAGGCGGCTGCGCCAGCATCAGGCCGCCGTGGCCGCTGCCAAGGCCGCCGGGGTCAGGCATATCCTCTACACATCGATGCCGAACCCGGATGACAGCAAGGTGCTGTTTGCGCCAGACCACAAGGGCACCGAGGACGCGATCAGGGCCACCGGTCTAAGCCACACGATCTTCCGCAATTCCTGGTACATGGAGAACCTGCTGATGTCGCTGCCGCATGCCGTGGCCAGCGGCCAGTGGTACAGCTCGGCCGGGACCGGCAAGCTTGCCCATATCGCCCGCGACGACGTGGCCCGGGCAATCGCGGCGAGCCTCGCCAGTCCCGCAACCGGCAGCGCCACCTACACGCTGACCGGTCCGGTTGCCTACACTACAGACGAGATTGCCGAACTGGTTTCAATGGTCGCCGGCAAGCCGCTGGCGGTTGTTCATGTCACCGACGAGCAACTGGCGCAGGGCATGGAAGCCGCCGGTGTTCCCGCCCCCTATGTCCCGACCTTCGTCTCCTTCGACGCCAATACGCGCGCAGGCAAGATCGACATCGTCACCGAAGATGCCGCCACGCTTTCGGGCGCCAAGCCTGTTTCGATGAAGGATTTCCTCGACGCCAGCAAGGCGGCGCTGCTGGGCTGACGCCAGGCCGCCGAACCACCCATGTCATGGCTTTGATCTCCGGCCATGGCAGCGGCTTCCCTCCGTCCGTGGCGGATGGAGGGAAGTCAGGCCGGGCGAAGCTTCACGCGCAGGCCTTGACGAAGCGGCGGACGGTTTCGGCCATGCCGTGTTCGATGGCATCGGCAATCAGGCCGTGGCCGATGGAGACTTCGAGCAGGCCGGGAATGGCGCGGGCGAGGCCCGGCAGGTTCTCGACGGTCAGATCATGGCCGGCATTGACGCCGAGGCCGAGTTCGGCGGCGATCCTGCCGGCTGTTGCAAGCTTTTCGAGTTCTTCGGCAGCGCGGGCCGGATCATCATGGGTGCCGCCATAGGGGCCGGTGTAGAATTCCACCCGGTCGGCGCCGGTGGCCCCGGCGGCTTCAAGGCTGGCGCGGCTGGCGTCGGGATCGCAAAACAGCGAGACACGGGCGCCGTTCTTCTTCAGCCGCTGCACCACGGCGCGCAAAAAATTGCCCTTGCCCTGAAAATCCCAGCCATGATCGGAGGTTGCCTGCGACGGATCGTCGGGCACCAATGTCACCTGTTCGGGCTCATTGGCCTCGACAAGCTCTAAAAACTCGTCGGTGGGATAGCCCTCGATGTTGAATTCGGCATGCGGGAATTCATCATCGATCAGCGCGCGGATGCCGGGAAGGTCGGAAAAGCGGATGTGGCGCTGGTCGGGCCGCGGATGAACCGTCAATCCATGGGCGCCGTTTTGCAGCGCAATGCGGCCCAAACCAGTGACGCTCGGCCAGGGCAGATCACGGCGGTTGCGCAGCATGGCGACGGCATTGAGATTGACGGAAAGCTGGGCGGGCATGACGGCCTCATGATCAAGGACAACGATAAAGGGCCATCGGCCCCTCATATTTCCCTAAAGCATTGACCGGCGATGTGAAATGAATTTCGCGAAAGCCGGCATTCCGGATTTGAATGAATGCCGGTCAAGACCGCCAGAGTGGGCGGCGCCGGGATGACAGTCTACCGATGCGGCGCTGAGGCCGCGATCAGGTCAGGACCTGCCGCGCCGCAGGCGCGACGAGTAATCCTTCATCTCGGCATCATAGGATTCGATCATCCGGCGTTGCCGCTTCTTGCCGATCCGGGTCGCGACCCAGAAAAACAGCACGGTGATCACGCCAAGCAGCACGAAGATCGGGACACCGAGCTTCTCCAGATCCGAGGTTCCGAAGGCCCGGTTGAGCAGATGGTTGACATCGAGCGCCTGGGCCGGCGCGGCCAGCAGTGTGGCAGTCATCAAGACAGCAATTGCGGACAGGGTGCGCATGCGGATTTTCCTTGTGCAGATCGATTGAGCGGATCATGCCCGAACTCTCTTAAAAAAGTGATCATTCCGCCCTTGCACAGCGGTGTGCCAATAAGGTGCACCCGGCCAGAGCAGGCGGGCGCGCGGCAGGCTCCTGGTCCCAAGGCCGCCTGGTGATGTGCAAGCTTGCCCGCGGCAGCCCGTCGCCCTACCATCGGCCGAGGCGCGGCCGGCTGTGGCGAACCGCCGCAGCCGCCGGACGCGCCAGGGAGTTTTGCGATGATCTTCATCAGCACCGCCAGGAATGGCGACCGCGTCGAATACCGCGATACCAAGCGCTGGCTGTGGATCCTGTCGGTGCTGTCGCCATCACTGCCGGGGCTGGGCGCCGTGGCCTATCTGGCGAGCGGCAATCCCTGGTGGGTTCTGGCACCGATCGTGTTCTATTACGGCGTCTATGTCGGCGCCGACCATCTGGTGGGCGTCGATCCCAACAATCCGCCCGAAGATGTGGTCGAGGCCATGGCCGCCGACCCGTTCTACCGGGTGCTGCTGTTTTTGTCGGTGCCGGTGTTCTGGTTCTCGCTGCTGGCCTGCGCCATTGCCGCCGGGCAACCCGGCACGCCGCTGCTGGCCTGGCTGGGGCTGTGCGTGGGCGCCGGGGTCAGTTCGGGAACGGCGATCACCATCGGGCATGAGCTCGGGCACAAGACATCGCGGCTGGATCAATGGGGCGCAAAATTTGCCAATGCCTGCTCCGGCTACGGGCATTTCTGCATCGAGCACAATCGCGGCCACCATGTGCATGTGGCAACTCCGGACGACCCGGCCTCGGCCCGGCTCGGCGAAAGCCTGTGGCGGTTTTCCCTGCGCGAGATCCCCGGCACCGCGGTGCGCGGCTGGCAGATGGAGCGGGCACGTCTCGCCCGCAAGGGCCTGGGTTTCTGGCATTGGCGCAATGACATCCTGCAATGCTACGCGATCACGCTTTCGGCCGATCTGGCACTGATCGCCGCCTTCGGCTGGACCATGGTGCCGTTCCTGCTGCTGCACAATCTGATTGGCTGGTTTCACCTCACCGTTGCCAATTACATCGAGCATTACGGGCTCAAGCGCGACCTCAAGCCCGACGGGCGCTATGGCGCATGCGAGCCGCGGCATTCATGGAACACCAACCATATCATCACCAATCTGATGCTGTTTCACCTGCAGCGCCATTCCGATCACCACGCCAACCCGTTGCGGCCCTATCAGGCGCTGCGCTCGTTCGAGGAACTGCCGACACTGCCGTCGGGCTATCCCGGCACCTTTCTGCTGGCAGCCATTCCGCCGCTGTGGTTCCGGGTGATGGATCCGAAGGTGATGGCCTGGGCCGGCGGCAATCTCGACAAGACCAATCTCGACCCTGAACGCGCAGCGGAGTACCGGGCCAGATGGAGCCGGGCCGAATGACCGGCCCAGCGCTTCCCTCCCCGGAGCGGATCGCCGCGGTGCTGCGTTTTCTCGATGAGACCAACCGGCTCAAGGACACGCTGCGCAGCGGGCGCACGCCCGAGGGCCGGCAGGAAAGCACCGCCGAGCACAGCTGGCGGCTTTGCCTGCTGGTCATTCTGTTTGGCGACGCGCTGGAGGACGTCGACCTCATGCGGCTGATCAAGATCTGCATCGTCCACGATCTCGGCGAGGCGATTTCCGGCGACGTTCCGGCGATCGACCAGCGCGCCGGGGACGACCGGGCCGCGCGCGAGCGTGCCGATCTTGTCACCTTGTGCGCGCCCCTGCCCGGTGATCTGAGAGCCGAGATTGTCGGGCTCTGGGACGAATATGCCGAAGCCAGGACGCCCGAAGCGGTGCTGGCCAAGGGGTTTGACAAGATCGAAACAATGCTGACCCACTCGACCGGCAAGAACCCGGATGATTTCGATTATCGCTTCAATCTGAACTACGGGCTGCCCGCCACCAACCGCCATCCGCTGCTTGCGGCGATCCGGGCGCAGGTCGATGACCGCACCCGCAGGCTCGACCGCGGCTGGACCGGACCAGGAGACCGATGAACACCCCCTCCGACTTCATCTTCGTGCGGCACGGCGAAACCGACTGGAATGCATCGGGGCTGTTTCAGGGCCGCACCGACATCGCGCTCAATGCCAACGGTGTGCGCCAGGCTCACCGCGCGGCCCAGAGCCTCAGATCTTTGCGCATCGGCAGGATTGTCAGCAGCCCGCTGTCGCGGGCGATCGACACGGCCGCGATCATCGCAAGGGCCGCAAACCGGACGACTGAGACCGACGACAATCTGATCGAGTGCGATTTCGGCTCACTGGAGGGGCAGTCGATCCGCGAGGCCATGATCCGCTACGACATCACCCGGCTTGAGCAACTGGCCGGGATCCTGCCCGCGGATGGCGAGCAATGGGCGGAGGTGCGCGCCCGTGCGCTGGCCGCGCTCAACGGGTTGTTGCTGCCGCGCACCGAGGCTCTCACCGTTCTCGTCGGCCATGACGCCGTGCTTCAGGCGATCTCGGAGCACTTGTGCGGGTGCTGGTTCAAGAGCAGCCACGCCACGCCCTATCTGTTTGCACTGAACGACGGGAGCTGGACGCGAACAGAACTGTCGTGACCGGTCCCGGAATTTACGGCGTCAGCGGATTGCGGCTGTCGGCGAGTATCTTTGCCCCAATGGCGATGAAACAGGCCCCGGCGGCGCGTTCGATCCAGTGCTGGGCGTTTTCGAACCGGGCGATCACCGGGCGCGACGACATGAACAGCGTCACCAGCGTGTACCAGAGGGCTGCACTTGCCATCACCAGCCCGACCATCGCCGCCATCACCCAGAGCGGCATGGCGTCGGTGACCGCGGTGGCAAAGACGCTGGTAAACAGCACGATCGCCTTGGGATTGGTCAGCGTCACCAGAAAGCCGAAGACCAGCGGGTTGCCGGAGCCAGGATGATCGCCGCCATCCAGGTCGATGGCTGCGGGCCTGGTCATCAGCAGCCTGACACCGAGATAGGCCAGATAGAGCCCGCCACAGATCCGCACCGTCCAGGCAAGCCATTGATATTCCAGCAAGATCGCCGACAGCCCGATCAGGGAGAGCCCGGCATAGAGCCCGAGCCCGATGGTCACGCCGAGCGTGGTCATCAGACCGGCGCGCGTGCCCCGCGCCATCGCCGAGCGCACGACGCCGATGAAATCAGGGCCCGGCAGCATCAGCGCCGGAATGAAAATCGCAAAGACGCTGACAAAGGCAAGGGTCCAGTCCATCGGATTTCCTTTCCGTTTCCGACCATTATGTTCAAAGGCTCATGGCCAGCACGCGGCTGATTTCGGTCAGCGAGCGGCCGGATTGCTGCATCCAGATATTGAACGCAGACTGGACGTCAGCCAAGGCCTTTTTCGAAGACGGCTGCCTGTCGACGACGCCTTCGGCGATCAGCCGGCCGGTGACGCTTTGCGACAGGATGAAACTGTCCTTGCCCATCGCGCGCAGGCAATAGGGCCCGGTGGCGCCGCCGAGCCGGCTGCCACGTTTCCTGAGCAGTTCCATCAGCCCGATGAAATCGGTCGAGGGCCAGTCGGCGAAGGCCTTGCCGGCACTGCCCGACTGCGCCGCAAGCTCGCGCACGAACACAGCGTTTTGCTGCACCGACTTGATCTTGGCGCCGTGGCGGATGATGCGGGTATCGGATACCAGCCGGTCGAAATCCTCGTCATTGAGCATGGCGCAGCGGCCGATATCGAAGCCGTCAAACGCCGCCTCGAAGCCGGGCCACATGTTTTCGACGACCTTCCAGTTGAAGCCGGCCTGAAACACGCCTCTGGTCATTGCCGCAAGCCAGCGGTCGTCCGGGATGGCGGCCAGCTCCGCGGCGGATTTGGGCGTGCTCAACTGGGCTTCAAGCGCCTCGGCGCCGCCCTTGCGCGCCGCCGCAATCTCGTAAATCTCGTCAAATGACCGCACGATGCCCTCCCTCATACAGACCGAGATTAGCCGAGCCATTGCGGAAATGCGAGATCAGCGCGGCGGGCACGCCGGGTTGTCATCCCGCTTTGACAGCAACCCAGATCATGTGCCGCGCGCCGCGTTTTTTGATGCTGGCGCGGGTCGGCACCTCTTCAACAGTAAAACCCGCCTGTTTGAGCCGTCGCGTGAAGGCCGCGTCGGGCGCCGAGGACCAGACAGAGAAGACGCCGCCGGGTGACAATGCCCGGTGGGCAGCCGCCAAACCGCTGGCGGAATAAAGCGCGTCATTGCCCTGCCGGGTCAGCCCGTCGGGGCCGTTGTCGACATCGAGCAGGATGGCGTCCCAGGCCCCCTCGCCGCCTCGGATCAGCTCGCCGACATCGCCCTGATGCAGAGCAACACGCGGATCATCGAGACAGCCAGCAAATACCGGCGCCATCGGCCCGCCCGCCCAGTCTATGACCTGTGGCACAAGTTCAGCGACGGTTATGCGGGCTTCCCCACCCAGAGCTTTAAGCGCAGCGCGCAAGGTAAAGCCCATGCCGAGGCCGCCGATCAGCATGCGCGGACGTGGCCGCCCGGCAAGCCGGTCTGACGCGAGAGTGGCCAGCGCTTCCTCGGATCCGCTCAGGCGGCTGTTCATCAGCTCGTTGGCGCCGAGCATGATGGAGAATTCTGTCCCGCGGCGCATCAGCCGCAGTTCGACGCCATCATCGAGTGTCACGGCATCGAGCCGGATCCAGGGTATCATCGCACTATCCGTTGATTTTGTTTTTGTCGCGCCACCCTATAGCACGATGCCGCCGCGCCGGACCCTGGCGTGGCTCATTTGTACTCATAGGTGTAGGAGGCGCACATGTCGGCATTGCTGCCGGGCACATCCTGGGTGTCGAAAACGGCGACGATGGTCAGGCTGTCGTCGGACGCGTCGCCCCAGGCAGCCACATAGGTGACGTCGCCCTGGCCACAAAGCAGGTTGTCATTGTTGAGCAGCGGATCGGCCGGTGTCTGGACGCTGTAGACCGAGGCGCCGACCTCCTCGCCATCGACGATGAATGTGTCTGCGACCAGTTCATCGAAAACCAGCGTCTCGCCGTTTTCAAAGACAATCTCGAAATCATCGAATTCGATATCACCGGTGATGGCCATGGCGGTGGAGGAGACGGCGGCGAGGCTGTCGGCAAAGGCGGGCAAAACGGCACAGGCGGAAGCGGCGGCAAGCAACAGGGCCAGGCCGGCAGGGCGGACGAACGTCATCGGGGAGCTTTCTCGAAAATAGCCGCGGAGCGCGACCGTGGGAGGTGACGATAGAGCCGGAGCGAAGCCTGCGCAACGGGGAAGTGCGGGTCTGACGGCTGCCTGCGCGGGCTGCCAAACCCCATTCGCCCGGCGGCATTGGCAGCAGGACCAGGCACTGGCGACTGCAACCAAGACAACGTACCGGTGATTTCTTACACCCGTATCGGTGTTTTTTCTTAAAGCCTGACGTGTCATTCCAGTCCCTGGAAGACTCCGGTTCCGCTTTTGAGCGGTGACCAACCATGTGAGAAGATGTTGCCAGGAACGCATCAGAACACTGCGCAGGAAGCACAGATCGAAAATCAGTCACAGCGGCTGATTTTCGCCTATCAATCTGCCTGCGTCCTGATCATGGCGATAGGCCTGCTGTGGGCGGGCGTCTTTGCATGGAAGCAGCTGTGGATTTTCGTCATCCCCGACATGATGCTTGTGGTCGTGGCGGCCGTTGGCTGGTGGCTGCTTGAATCGGGTCGGCTGAACACCGCCCTGATCGTGACCCAGGTTTCGTTGCTGGTGTTCATCACCTGCTTCAGCCTGATGTTCGATCCGCCAACCGACGCCTATCCGAGGAACACCCATCTCTATTTGCTCGATATCGCCCTGCTCGGCTTTATCAACCACCTGCGGCGCAAGTCGGAATTGCAGCTGGTGATCATCGCCGCCTGTCTGCTGGCCTTCATCGTGCTGGCGAGCACCTCCTTCGGCTTTCCCTTCGCCCAGCCCATTACCGACGAGATTCGCGCAAGCGGCATCTGGATCAACACCATCCTGGCAACGGTGATGTTGTGCGGCGGCGTCTATGCCATCCAGATCGAAATCACCCGCCCCAAGGGACTGGCGCTGGAATTGCGCAACGCCGTTGGCAATGACGAGATGGAACTCTATTTCCAGCCGCAGATCGACGACACCGGCGCCATCCACGGCGCCGAGGCGCTGTTGCGCTGGGAGCATCCGCAACGCGGCCAGGTTCCGCCGGGCAGTTTCATCCCGGTGGCCGAAGAGGCCGGTCTGATGCCGCTGCTGGGCGGCTGGGTGCTCGACGAGGCCTGCCGCACGCTGGCGCAGTGGAGCGAGGATCCGGTGCTGAGCCGGCTGACGCTCGCGGTCAATGTCAGCGCCAGCCAGTTCCAGATGGCGGATTTCGAAAGCTCGCTCATGGAAACGCTGCGGATCCACCAGGTCGCCCCCTCCCGGCTGCAACTGGAACTGACCGAGAGCGTCTTCATCGACGATATGGCGGCGACGGTGGCCCGGATGGAAAGCCTGCGCAGCACCGGCATCAGCTTCGCGCTGGATGATTTCGGCACCGGCTACTCCTCGCTGAGCTATCTGCGCCGGTTGCCGCTGGACCAGCTCAAGATCGACCGCAGCTTCGTACAGGAATCGCTGGAGAACGACCGCGGCGCGGCCCTGGTCAACAGCATCATCCAGCTCGGCATTGATCTCGGCTTCGTGGTCCTGGCCGAAGGCATCGAGTCCCCCGAGCAGCACGCATTCCTGCTCGATTGCGGCTGTCATGAGTTCCAGGGCTATCTGTTCGGCCGCCCGGTGCCCGCCGATGCCTTTGCCGCCCATGTCTGGCAGGCCGCGGAGCCTGCGCCGATGGCCCGTCCGAAGCGGGCCGCACAGGGCTGAAATACGCTGCATCCACTTAAATTCATGCAATGGGTTCCCGCTTTTGCGAACACGCCTTAGAGCCGGATTGCCGTTTCCTCCTTGGCGCTGCGGATGACGATCATGGTGAAGAAGCGGGCGACATTGTTCTGATCGCGGAACAGCCGGTCACACAGGGCGTCGAATTCCTCCATGTCGTGCAGGCGCAGCATCAGCACCACATCGGTCGCGCCGGTGACGGCATAGGCGTGCGACACCGCCTCCTCGGTAACGACAGTCTCGAGAAAGCGGCGCATATGCTGCTCGCCATGCAGTTTCAGCTCGACCGTCACCAGCGCCTTGATCCCGCGTCCGGCCCGGGCCGGATTGAGGATGGCGACAATCTTCTCGATCACACCGGATTTGCGCAGCCGCTGCAGGCGGCGCAGGCAGCTCGACGGCGACAGGCCGACCTCGTCGGCCATGGCGAGATTGGTGCGCGATGCGTCGCGCTGCATGAGATTGAGAAGTTTTCGGTCGACGCGATCCATCGGCGCAGCTTATCCGGCGTCCGCGCATTTGCAATAAAATTGCAAATGCGCGCAATCTTTGACCACAAATTCGAAGCGCGCCGGGATAGGAAATCAGAACACCCCTGAAGGAATGTCCGATGCCGCTTTTCATCTCCATCCTGCGCACGACGCCGCAATCGCTTGCAATCTACTGGATGCTGGCCCGGATCATGATCCCGATCACCATCGTCACCGAACTGCTGTCGAGGTTCGGGGTGATCGAGGCGGTGGCGCCGGTGTTTGCGCCGGTCATGGATCTCGTCGGCCTGCCGCCGGAACTGGGCCTGGCCTGGCTGACGGCGATGCTGGTGGGGATATGGGGCGCTGTGCCGCTGATCTTCACGCTGGTGCCGGTCTCCGCGCTGAGCACGGCGGATGTCACGGTGTTTTCGGCGCTGATTTTGTTTGCCCATGGCTTGCCGGTCGAACAGAAGATCATCCAGCAGGCAGGCCCCGGCATGGCCGTCACCACCGCGCTCAGGGTGGTGGGCGGTCTGCTTTATGCCTTCCTGCTGCACCAGGTTCTCGCGCTCACCGGCTGGCTGTCGGCGCCGGTCAACCCGGCCTGGGTTCCGATGAGCGCCACGCCGGACTGGCTCAGCTTCTTTGAGGGGCTTGCCGAGACCATGGTCTGGATGCTCGTCATCCTGGTGGCGCTGTCCTGGGGGCTTCAACTGCTCAAGGCAACCGGGCTGCTGGATCTGATGATGACGGCGCTGTCGCCGCTGCTGCGGCTGGCCGGCATTCGCGGCGAAGCCGGACACCTGACCGCCGTCGGGCTGTTCCTCGGGGTGTCCTATGGCGCGGGCCTGCTGATCCGCGAGGCGCAATCGGGCGCGATCGCACCGCGGCAGATCTTCTTGTCCTGCGTGCTGATGGGCTTTGCCCATAGCGTGATCGAGGACACGCTGGTGGTGATGTCGCTGGGAGCGGATGGCTATGGCGTGCTGGCCGGGCGGCTGGTGTTCGCGCTCGCTGCAACCGCGGCCATCGCCGCGCTACTGCGCACCCTGCCCGACCGGACATTCTTTGCGCATCTGTTCCGGGTCCGGACCGCCAGGCTCTGAGCCCCGCGCCCTGTCCTCTAGGAGCGGTTGCGGCCGTCAAAGGCCTTGCGGGCCGCCTCCACGCTGGGCATCTGTTCGATGGTCCAGGCATAGAGCGCCCTGAAGGGCGGCTGCAGCGTGCGTCCGAGCGGGGTGATTTCATATTCCACCCCGACCGGCGAGGCCGGGATCACCCGCCGCTCGACCAGGCCGTTGCGTTCGAGCCGCCTGAGGCAGTCGGTCAGCGCCTTCTGGGTGATGCCTTCGAGATGCCGCTTGATGGCGTTGAAGCGCATCGGCCCGGCATCGAGCACGGTCAGCACCATCATCGACCATTTGCCGGCAATCTGGTCGAAAAGCTCGCGGCTCGGACACTCGGCCGAAAAGCTCTGGCAGGTGGTTTTGTCCATGGCGGTATCCTTGACTATACCTGGTGAATTCAAAGTGCGGTATTGATCCTTGGTATAAAGTATATACCTGTGTGGTCCCGAATGAAAGGACACTGCAGATCATGCCATCCCCATTGACACCCGACAGCCTGTTTCAACCCTTCCAGCTCAAATCCCTGACGCTCAAGAACCGCATCGTCATGGCGCCGATGACCCGCAATTTTTCGCCGAACGGCGTTCCGGGCGCCAATGTCGCCGAATATTACCGCCGCCGCGCCGAAGCCGATGTCGGGCTGATCCTCTCGGAAGGTACAGTGATCGACCGTCCGGCCTCGCGCAATGAAGCCGGCATTCCGTTTTTCCACGGCGAGGATGCGCTTGCGGGCTGGGCCGATGTGATTGACGGCGTTCATGCCGCCGGCGGCAAGATGGGCCCGCAGATCTGGCACACCGGCGCCACCCGCGGCATGAGCGGCTGGAAGCCGGAGGCACAGGTCGAAAGCCCCTCGGGGCTGAACGGCCCCGGCGATCCGAACGGTGTGGCCATGAGCGAGGAAGACATCGCCGACACCATTGCCGCTTTCGCCAGCGCCGCCGCCGACGCGAGCAAACTCGGCTTCGATGTGGTCGAACTGCACGGCGCCCATGGTTACCTGATCGACCAGTTCTTCTGGCAGGCCACCAACCTGCGCGACGACCGCTATGGCGGTGCAAGCCTGAAGCAGCGCGCCCGCTTCGCAGCGGAAGTAGTGGCGGCGACGCGTGCGGCCGTCGGCCCCGATTATCCGCTGATCCTGCGCCTGAGCCAGTGGAAGCAGCAGGACTACAAGGCCCGGATCGCCACCACGCCGGATGAGATGAGCGACTGGCTGCTGCCGCTGAAGGAAGCCGGTGTCGATGTCTTCCACTGCTCGCAGCGGCGCTTCTGGGAACCGGAATTTCCCGAAATCGATGGCGATGAAGGTCTCAATTTTGCCGGATGGGCCAAGAAGCTGACCGGAGCGGCAACGATCTCGGTCGGCTCGGTGGGCCTGTCGGGCGAGTTCCTGGCGGCCTTTGGCGGCCAGAGCTCCTCTCCGGTGGGACTGGACGCGCTGGTCAAGCGCATGGAGGCCGAGGAATTCGACCTGATCGCCGTCGGCCGCGCCATCCTTGGCGATCCGCAATGGGTGTCCAAGATCAGGACCGGAGACACCGCGGAGCTCAAGCCTTTCGACCCGGCCTCGCTGGCCGAACTGGTCTGATATCACCGCCGCCGGTCCCTGTGTCCGGCGGCGGTATTCCCGCTCGGGGACAGGCTGACGAATAGTGCGGAACCAGCATGAATTCTTGCCGGTTTCTTTCATGGCCGGACATTATCTTTTCTTAAACGGACCGTTTTGGCGCACTTGGTCAAGGCGATCCGATTCCTCTTAAGCAGCTATTTACCATAAGGGCGTATCACCGGAACATCCTGGTACGAAGCCTCCTCAAAACGGCGCGGCTGCGCCGAGGAGCCAAAGATGGAGATAGCCATGAAATCTCTCATGAACACAGTTCTGGCCGTCGGCCTTGTCAGCCTGATCGTGCCCGCCCAAGCCGCCGACCTTGCCCCGCCCTATGTCGAATATCCGGTGATCGAAGCCACATCCGGCTGGTATCTGCGCGGTGACGTCGGCTACACCAAGACCCAGGATTCCAAGGGCGAATGGGATTTCTGGAACCAGTTTGTCGGGGTTCAGGGAATCGACGACACCTATCGTTACGATTCGCTCAAACTGCGCGACACGGTCTCCGCCGGCGTCGGTGTCGGTTACCAGATCAACGACCATGTCAGAGCCGATGCCACGCTGGATTTCTTCCACGCCAAGGTTGCCGGCAAGACCGAATGTCCGCTGATGATCAAGTCCGATCCGGCGCATGCCCTGCCGTTTCCGGCCGACTGCCACTATGATGACAGCTCGACCGCAAATATCCTGACGGCGATGGCCAATGCCTATGTCGATCTCAAACCCGTTGGCCGCTTCCGTCCCTATCTCGGCGCCGGCGCCGGCGGTGCCTATGTCAAATACGGCACCATGTCGCGCCAGGAAGTCTGCGAGCTGTGCCCGGCAGCCTATACCCGCTACACCGCCGAGCAGGAAGGTGTGGGCAGCGTCCGCGCCGCCGTGGCGCTGATGGTCGGCACAAGCTACGATCTGACCGACCGTCTGAAGCTCGATGCAGGCTACCGCTTCATGCACATCTTCGGTGGCGATGCCTATGAGTATGATTCCGAGGACAAGGCTTTTGGCGCAACCGGCGTGCAGATCCGCGACAACGGCTTCAACGTGCACCAGATCCGAGCCGGCCTGCGCTACGCGCTCAATTGAGCCGTCCCTGAACGCCCCGACTTCCCCGGGCGGTGACTGCACCGTCCGGGTTTAGCTTGACTGCATGTCGGATTCTCCGCGGGCGCGGCTCGTCAGCTCTGTGACGTAAACCTTTTCGCCTCTGCAATCTAACTGGCGCGCATGTCTGGACGTCCCAGCAGCTTCTTTTCAGCTCGTGCATCTCCGTCAGAAGCCTTCTGCCGCCAGACACGGACTAATATTGATCTTTCGGTGTGAGATCTTCCGGTTTGTCTCGGCGACCACCTTCAGCATACCGACCACATCCCGGGCGTCGCGACCGGACCGCTATCTGACGATCACCAGACGCTCGGCCGCCCGTGTGATTGCGGTGTAGAGCCAGCGCTCGCGGCTCTCGCGGAAGGCGTAGCTTTCGTCGAAGAGGACGACCGAGTTCCACTGCGAGCCCTGCGCCTTGTGGACGGTAAGCGCGTAGCCATAGTCGAAATCGTCATAGCGCTTCTTGGTCTGCCAGGGCACTTCGAGATCGGGATCGTCGAAGGCGCTTTTGAGCAACTTGATCTTGGCAGCACCCCGGTCCATGTCGTCGTCTTCGGGCCGGATCATCAGGTTGATGCCGGGCTTGACGGTCTCCTTGGAGGCGGTCATCACCTGCCAGAGCGAGCCGTTGAGCAGCGCCTTGGAGGGATCGTTCCTGAGACAGACCAGCTTGTCGCCGGCCTGCGGGAACACCTGGTCAAAGCCCTTGAGCTCGCGCAGGCGCATGTTGTAGCGGCGGCGGGTGCGGTTGGTGCCGACCAGCACCTGGTCTGCCTCGAGCACCATGTCGCGGTCGACATCGTTCTTGCCGATCACCTGGGCGGCGCCATAGTCGCCATGCATGATCTCGCGGCCTTCGCGCACCTGCATGGCCAGATCGATGATCGGGTTGTCGCGGGCCTGGCGGTGGATCTCGGTGAGCAGGATGTCGGGCTCGTGCTCGGTGAAATAGCCGCCGCCGGAAATGGGGGGCAACTGCCCGGGATCGCCCAGCACCAGGATCGGCGTGCCGAAGCTCATCAGGTCGCGACCCAGCGCCTCGTCGACCATCGAGCATTCATCGATGATAATCAGTGCTGCCTGCGCCAGCGGGCTCTGCCGGTTGATCGAAAACAGCGGCGACACAGTTGTCCTGCCGGTCTCCTCGTCGGAGACCTCTTCCTCGCCCTTGGGCCGGTAGATCAGCGAATGAATGGTGCGGGCGTTCTTGGCGCCGCGGGCGCGCAGCACCTGGGCGGCCTTGCCGGTGAAGGCTGCAAACAGCACCTCGCCATCGACATTGTCGGCAAAATATTTGGCCAGCGTGGTCTTGCCGGTGCCGGCATAGCCGAACAGCCGGAAGATCGGCGTGCGGCCATCCTTGAGCCAGCGCGAGACGGCCTTGAGCGCCTCATCCTGTTGCGGTGAAAACTTCATAACTTCTCATGGCAGATCTCGCTTGGCCTGCGCGACCCCGGCAAGTGCAGGCTTGCCGCGCGCGTGGCTTGAACCGAAGAGCCGGCACGACGGGGACAATTGGCTTTTCTCTCCGGATTCCGGTTGTCCAACCCGGCGGTCGGGTGAAAAGTAAATTGTCCCCGACCTTCAGCTAAATGATCGAGGCCAGATCGTGGCCGGCCAGGGTCTGCAGGAAGGCGAGCCTGGCCTGGCCGAGCACGCCCTTGAGCCCGCAAGCCGGCAGGAACACGCAGGGCTCACCGGCAAAGCAGCCGGCAATGTTGAAATCGGGTTCCATGTGCTCGGCCACCGCCTTGAGATTGATCTCGCTCGCCGGCCGGGCCAGCAGCAACCCGCCCTTGCGGCCGCGCACGGTCGCGACGAAGCCGCCGGCGGTGAGGTTCTGCGCCACTTTCATCAAATGATGTTTCGACACGCCGAATTCGCGGGCGAGATCATCCACCGATTTTATCTCGCCCGGCGCGCGGCCAAGCGCCATCAGGACGCGGAATGCGTAGTCGGTGTGCAGGGTCAGACGCATGGATATCCTCAATACTGGTAATCTGCATATTGCATTTTGCGGCGCAACCGAATAGTGGTAATTCAAATACCAGAAAAGAGGCTGTGATGAAAACAATGATTTGGCTGTTCCTGCTTCCCGGCGACCTGGTTCGCCAAAAGCTCGGCATCACCGTCGAGCAGGATGGAGGACTGATCCGCGCCTTCATCAATATGTGTTTCTGGGGGACGGTCGCATTGCTGGTCGCGCTCAACTATGTCTGAGAGGTCTGCCGAGCCAAATCTGACCGCGCGCGCCGCACCGCCGCGGACCCCGGCGGTTGCGATCTCGCCGGCCGAAATCGGCCTGCTGGTCGACCGGTTCTACGACGATATCCGCGCCCATCCGCGGCTCGGGCCGATCTTCGAGGAGCGGCTGGCGGGCAAATGGGACACCCATCTTGACCGGATGAAAAAATTCTGGCGCTCGGTGCTTTTGTATACCGGCGAATATTCGGGCCAGCCGGTGGTCAAGCACAACGCCCTGCCGGACCTGCAGGAAGACGATTTCCGGCAATGGCTCGACCTGTTCGAAGCCACCACGGCGGCGCTGTTCGGGCCGCCGACGGTCGGGCCGATCGTGGTGATTGCCCGCCGCATCGCCCGCAGCCTGTGGCTGGCGCGATTCGGCACGCCGTTCAACCAGCCGCCCGCCTGGCTGGGCTGACAGTTCCGGGACAGTTTACTATTGGGGCTTGCCCAAAAAGTAAACTGTCCCGGATTTTCCGGCTTTACGCCCGCTCGGGATCGTTTTCCAACAGGATCGGCTGGCCGTGCGGGGTGGCATGGGCGGCGCGCTGCCAGGAGGCGGAAACCGCATCGACCACCTCGGAACCGGCCACGCCCTTTTGCGACAGCAGTGCTTCGATCGCTGCCAGCCAGTGCTGATAATAGTCGCTGCCATCCTGCGCAGCACCGGGGCTGGCGACCTGGCGGGACAGTTCGGCCGCCCATTCGCTCCAGGTGAACACGCCACGCTGATGCAACGCCACGGCGAGCGCGAAGGCCTGGGCCTGCCAGGGTTCGGCAAAGACCGGCGCGTCCGGACCGGATCCGTCCGGCAGGCGGAACGGCGAGCCTGCAGGTGCTTCGGGATCTGGCTCAGGCCGGTTCAAGATAGCTCTCCCAGGCGTCGATCGACACCGTCAGCGCCGGATCGGCGCCCTGCCCCCAGAGCTCGCGCCCGTCGAAACAGACGGTATAGACCCGCTGCGGCGCCTCGCCCCTGCCATGGGCATTGGTGTCGGGAAACACAAAATTCTCGCGCACGGCTTCAATGACGCCCAGCTTGTCGCGGGCATAGCGCGGCAGCCGCGTGTGACCCGGCGGGTGCTCATTGATGGTGCGTACCCGGTCGCCCGGCCTGAAGCGCGGCGGTGTCGAGACCTCGCGGTCACAGGGCGCGCCCTTGGCCAGTACAGCTGCGACATCGCCGGATGCCAGCACCCGCTTCGGCGTGGCGCCCTGGCTGATGCTGTGGCCAGCCTCGAGCTCGTCAAAGGAAACGAAGTCATGGCGCGCCAGCAGCACCTCCAGCGCCCGGATCCAGATCTCGTAATAGCTGGCAGAATAATAGGTCGCCGGATGCAGGCTTTCGCGGGCATGGCGGCTTTCATCGATGGTCCAGGCGCCAAAGGCACCGGTGGCGATGGTGACGCCGAGTGCGCGGCGTTCCCAGTCGGCATGAAACACCGGTTCGTCGATTTCCGGCGCCACCGGGCCAAAACCCATCTGTCCGCCCAGATCATGCGGCCCGTTCATGCGCCCACCCCCGCATCAGCCGGTGCTGCCGATCCCGGCGCGAGCGCCAGCCCGGTGCCGATCATCGAGTCGCGGGTGACCAGCCCTGCAAGCGCGTCCTCGCCCAGGCCTTCGGTTCCGGCAGGCCGCATCGGCACCACCATGTAGCGCAGCTCGGCGGTGGAATCCCACACCCGGATGCGGGTTTCCTGAGGCAGCACAAGACCGAATTCGGCCAGCACGCCGCGCGGATTGATCACCGCCTGGCTGCGATAGGGCGGTGCCTTGTACCAGACCGGCGGCACGCCGAGCACGGTCCAGGGATAGCAGGAGCACAGCGTGCAGACGATGAGGTTGTGGGTGTCTTCGGTGTTGAAGACGGCCTGCATGTGCTCGCCCTGACGGCCGGTAAAGCCGAGCGAGGCGATCGCAGCGGTGGCATCGCGCTTGAGCCAGTCGGCAAACTCCGGGTCGATCCAGGACTTCGCCACCACGCGGGCGCCATTGCGCGGCCCGACCTTGGTCTCATAGGTATCGACAATGGCGTCGATGGCGGCGGGGTCTATCAGGCCCTTTTCGGTGAGGATCGTCTCCAGCGCCTTGACCCGTGCGGCAAAGGGGTCGAGCTCGTTGTCGTGAGGGTGATCGTGGTGGTGATGGTCGTGGGACATGACGGCAGGGTAATCCTCTCGCAGCGCTATCGCAACATCGGCCAGAGGCTCGCTACCAGCAGCACCGCCATGGTGATGTTGAACCATTTCAGCCGCACCGGATCGGCCAGCCAGCTGCGCAGCACCGAGCCGAAGCCGGCCCATGCAGTCACGCAGGGCACGGTGGCAATGGCAAAGGCGAGACAGATCAGGAGCACCGTGTCGGTGTAGTGGTCCGGATTGGTGTAGATGCCCATGGCGGTCACCAGCATGACCCAGGCCTTGGGATTGACCCACTGGAACGCCGCCGCCTCGAGAAAGCTCATCGGCCGCGCCCCGGCCCTGGCTTCGGGCAAGGTGGTGGATGTGGCGATGCGCCAGGCGATATAGACCAGATAGCCGCCGCCCAAGATCTTGAGAACCAGATAGAGCGCCGGAAATGTGGTCAGCAGCGCGCCGAGCCCGAAGCCGACACCCAGAAGCAGCACCAGAAAGCCGATGCTGATGCCCGCCATGTGCGGGACGGTGTTGCGGAAGCCGAAATTCACCCCCGAGGTGAACAGCATCATCGTGTTCGGGCCCGGGGTGCCGGAGGCAACGAAGGCAAAGGCGATCAGCGTCAGGAAGGTTTCGAGTGCCATGGTCTTTCCCGCCGGCTGCGTGCCGGTCCGTGCTTGATAAACCACCTTTGCCGCGAGACAAACAAATTGTCGTCATACCCGCATTCGAGAATGTGATAGAAACCGACACAGGAGACAGCCATGAGCCAAGCGCTTCCCACAGCCACTTTCAGCGACGGACAAGCCGTTCCGGCACTCGGTCTCGGCACATGGCACATGGGCGAACGCCGCAGCGAGAGGGCGGCCGAAGTGCGCGCGCTGCAAGCCGGCATAGAGTGCGGCATGACACTGGTCGACACGGCGGAAATGTATGCAAATGGCGGGGCGGAGGACGTTACCGGCGAAGCCATAAGCGGCCGCCGCGACGATGTGTTCCTGGTCTCCAAGGTGCTGCCGACCAACGCCAGCCGTCACGGCACCATCGCCGCCTGCGAGGTCAGCCTGAAACGGCTGGGCACCGACCATATCGATCTCTATCTGCTGCACTGGCCAGGGCGGCACCCGCTGCGCGACACCGTCGAGGCCTTCGAGGAATTGCGCGCCTCCGGCAAGATCGCCCGCTGGGGCGTGTCGAATTTCGACACGCTGGCGATGCGGCAGCTCTCTGCCCTGCCCCAGGGCGCAAATTGCGCCGCCAACCAGGTGCTCTACAATCTCGACACACGCGGCATCGAATTCGATCTGCTGCCCTGGATGACTGACAACGCCATGCCGCTGATGGCCTATTCGCCGCTTGATGAAGGCCGGCTGTTGCGCAATCCGGATCTGGGCAGGATGGCGGGACAGATGGGCGTCAGCCCGGCGCAACTGGCGCTGGCCTTCCTGCTTGGCCGCGACAATGTCATCGCCATTCCGAAATCATCAAGCCCGGAGCGGGTGGCGGACAACCGCGCCAGCGCGGCCATCGAACTGACTGAAGCCCAGACAGCCGAACTCGACCGGCTGTTTCCGCCGCCGCGATCCCGCCAGCCGCTGCAGATGATCTGAGTCCTGTCCCCAGATCATCATGCGGTTTCACATGCCCTGCGGGCCGCGGTTCATGGCGGCGATGCCGGTGCGGCAGATCTCGACCAGGCCGAGCGGACGCATGATCGAGATGAACTGTTCGATCTTGGAGACGCGGCCGGTGATCTCGAAGATGAAATGCTCGGTATTGGCGTCGATCACCTGGGCGCGGAAGGCGTCGGCAAGCCTGAGCGCCTCGACCCGGTTGTCATTGGTGCCGGTGACCTTGACCAAAGCGAGTTCGCGTTCGAGCGGCTTGTCATGGCCCAGTTCGACCGACCGCACCGTGAGGTCGACCACGCGGTGGACCGGGATGATGCGTTCGAGCTGCGACTTGACCTGTTCAAGCACATTCGGGGTGGCGGTGGTGACGATGGTAATGCGCGACAGATGCGCCTCATGTTCGGTTTCCGACACCGTCAGGCTTTCGATATTGTAGCCACGGCCGGAAAACAGGCCGATGACCCGAGCCAGGACGCCGGGCTCGTTGTCGACCAGAACCGATAGGGTGTGGGTCTCGGGACGCGAGGTCTCGGCGGACATGAAATAGGCCGAGCCGGTGGGTTGGTGCTGAGCGTTCATATGATCAGTTCCTGTTGATATGGTGCGATCCTGACAGGTGCCATGGATCCATCAGGGCAATCCGCCCCGCCGGAACCATGGCCGCGCTCAAACGAGCGCCCGGCCCTTGGCGTCAATGGCGTTGGCGACGGCTTCGTCGGACGCTTCGTCAGGCAGCAGCATCTCGTTATGTGCCTTGCCTGACGGAATCATCGGGAAGCAGTTGGCAAGCGCCGCGACGCGGCAATCGAAGATCACCGGTCCGGGCGTGTCGATCATCTTGCGGATCGCATCGTCCAGATCGGCCGGCTTGTCGCAGCGGATGCCGGAGCCGCCATAGGCCTCGGCCAGCTTGACGAAGTCAGGCATGGATTCGGTGTAGGAATGCGACAGCCGGTTGCCATGCAGCAATTGCTGCCACTGGCGCACCATGCCCATATACTGGTTGTTGAGGATGAAGATCTTGACCGGCAGGCCATACTGGACCGCACAGGACATTTCCTGGATGCACATCTGGATCGAGGCGTCGCCGGCAATGTCGATCACCAGGCTGTCGCGATGGGCAACCTGCACGCCGACGGCGGCCGGAAATCCATAGCCCATGGTACCCAGGCCGCCCGAGGTCATCCAGCGATTGGGTTCCTCGAAGCCGTAGAACTGCGCCGCCCACATCTGATGCTGGCCGACTTCGGTGGTGATGTAGGTGTCACGGTCCTTGGTCAGCTCATACAGCCGCTGCACCGCATATTGCGGCATGATGACGTCCTTGTTGGCCGCATAGGCCAGCGAGTTGCGTCCGCGCCACTTGTTGATCTGGCTCCACCAGTCGGCGAGCTGCGAGGCGTCGGTCTTCTTCGATGCACGCCACAGCCGCACCATGTCTTCGAGAACATGGCCGATGTCGCCGACAATGCCGATATCAGTATGGACATTCTTGTTGATCGAGGACGGATCGATGTCGATATGGATCTTCTTCGAATTTGGCGAGAACGCGTCCAGACGTCCGGTGATGCGGTCATCAAAGCGCGCGCCGATGCAGATCATGACGTCGCAGTCATGCATCGCCATATTGGCCTCATAGGTGCCGTGCATGCCCAGCATGCCCATCCAGTTCTTGCCCGACGCAGGATAGGCGCCAAGACCCATCAGGGTCGAGGTGATCGGGGCGCCGGTCAGTTCAACCAGTTCGCGCAGCAACTGGCTGGCTTCACGGCCCGAATTGACCACGCCGCCGCCCGAATAGATGATCGGCCGCCTGGCGCCGGCCATCAGGTCGACGGCAGCACGAATCTGGTCGAGATCGCCCGCCAGTTTCGGCTGGTAGCTCTTCTGCTCGATCACCGGTGAAGGCGGCGTGTAGATGCCGGTGGCGAACTGGACATCCTTGGGGATGTCGACAACGACAGGCCCCGGGCGGCCGGTGGTGGCGACGCGGAAAGCTTCGTGAATGACGCGGGAGAGCTGGTTGACGTCCTTGACCAGCCAGTTGTGCTTCGTGCATGGCCGGGTGATGCCAACGGTGTCGCATTCCTGGAAGGCATCGGAGCCGATCAACGCTGTCGGCACCTGACCGGTGAGACAGACAAGGGGGATCGAATCCATCAGCGCATCCTGCAGTGCGGTGACCACATTGGTCGCGCCCGGTCCCGATGTGACCAGAACGACACCGGGCTTGCCGGTTGATCGCGCATAGCCTTCGGCCATATGACCGGCGCCCTGCTCGTGACGCACCAGAATGTGCTCGATATCGTCCTGCTGATGCAGTTCATCGTAAATCGGCAGAACCGCGCCGCCGGGATACCCGAACATGTGCTTGACGCCGTTGTCTTTGAGCGCCTGCAGAACCATTTCCGCGCCCGTCATTTCCATCTGCTTGCCGGCCATATCGCCTGACCCCTTATGTCCGTCTGTGTGGCGGGCTCAATAGCCCGGATTAAGCCATAAAAAAAGGCCCCCGGAGGAGCCTGTGTTTCGCGCATGGGAGCTTTCGCCGGGTGGCTACGCCACCCTGCCCATGCGCGGTCCTACCACGAGAATGTTCGCGATCTTGTTCATGACTAAACACCTACCGCCTCGCATGGGCGGGGTCAACGGCTTTTTTCGATCGACGGAGCCCCAGAACCGACAATTGCTGGGGACGCAACATCCCATTAACTCGGTGGCGTTAGAATAAAAGCCGGCGAAATTTTACGGAACATGTCGAAACATGGATAACCGGATGACTGTATCGAGCCCTGACGTTGACAACGAAGCTGAGCGTCGCGGCTCGTTTGCACCCGGAAACCGCCTGATGGGCCGTGTCATCGGCTGCTCCGGTTCGAAGGCCACGATCAGCGCACTGGCCGGCAAGGACGGCAACGGGCTTGCCGAATTGTGGTCCGTCGGCCGGCTGATTTCCATCAGTGTCGGCGAAAACCGGGTTGCGGCACTGGTCTGCTCGATGACGACGGAACCTGCCGCCTGGTCGGAAACCACAGACAATGTGATGCATATCGAGGTGGAACTGGTCGGTGAAATCCGTCCGGGCGACGAAGAGGGCAAGACCCAATTCAGCGCCGGCATTTCGCGCTACCCCTATATCGGCGCCGTGGCCCACCGCATGCGCTCCTCCGACCTTGCGGTGATCTATGATCCGGGCGTCAACGAAACCGCGGTCATCGGCCGGCTGACCCAGGATACTTCGCTGGGTGCACTGATCCACGTGCCGTCGCTGTTGTCGCGGCATTTCGCCGTGGTCGGCAGCACCGGCGTGGGCAAGACCACGGCGGTCACGCTGCTGCTGCACAAGGCGCTGCAGGCGGACCCGTCATTGCGCGTGCTGATCCTTGATCCGCACAATGAATTCGCCGCAGCCTTCCCGACGCAGTCGGTAGTCATCGACACCGACACGCTGGATCTGCCGTTCTGGCTGTTCCGGCTGGAGGAATTCACCGAGGTGCTGTTCCGCGGCCGACCGCCGATCGCCGAGGAAGTCGACGTGCTGCGCGACCTGATCCCGGACGCCAAGCGGATGTTCAAGGGCAGCAACGATCCCGGCCTTGTCCGCCGCGCGCCGGAGAAATCCTCGCTGACCGCGGACACGCCCGTGCCCTACAGGGTGGCGGATCTGCTGGCGCTGGTCGACGAGCGCATCGGCAAGCTCGAAGGCCGCGCCGAAAAACCGCATCTGCGTTCGCTCAAGGGGCGGATCCAGGCGGCGGTCAATGATCCGCGCTACGGTTTCATGTTCTCGTCCAACACCATTCACGACACGATCCTGACCACGATCAGCCACATCTTCCGGATTCCGGGCGACGGCAAGCCGGTCTCCACGTTCCAGTTGTCGGGCATCCCCTCCGAGGTGGTCAATTCGGTGGCATCGATCCTGTGCCGCATGGCCTTCGAGATTGCGCTGTGGAGTGCCGGCGGCGTGCGCATACTGGTGGTCTGCGAAGAGGCGCACCGCTATGTTCCTGCCGACAAGGATCTCGGGTTCTTTCCGACCCGGCAGGCGATTTCGCGCATTGCCAAGGAAGGCCGCAAATACGGCGTCAGCCTCGGCGTTATCACCCAGCGCCCGGGCGAACTCGATCCGACCATCCTGTCCCAGTGCTCGACGGTTTTCGCCATGCGGCTGTCCAACGACAATGACCAGGACATCATCCGTTCGGCCATTCCCAATTCCAATGCCTCGACCATGAGTTTCCTCTCATCGATCGGCAATGGCGAGGCCATCGCCTTTGGCGAGGCCGTGGCCGTGCCGATGCGCATGGTGTTCGAGCGGGTCTCCGAAGACGTCCTGCCGCGCGCAAATTCCGGGCTGGAACCGGTTCATCGGGGCGACCCGAATACGGTCGATCTGGGCAAGATCGTCATGCGCATGCGCCATATCGACGAGGGCACGCCGGCGGAAGCACAGCCGTCAAGAGCCTTTGCACCGCAGTCACCCTCGATCGTGCCGCCCGGCCCGAGAGTTCACGCCCCGCTGGCACAGCGCGACAGCGAATACCCGGCCCCTGCCCCAGCCGCCGCGCCGGCGGTGAGTTCGGCACGGGATTACGGCAGCTATGACGCCCCTGCCGAGGCGCCTTCGACACGGCACGAACTCAGCTCGATCCGCTCGAGCCTTCTGAAAAAGCCGCTGTCCTCGATCCTGAAATCCTGACACCGCCCACCTGTTGCGATTGCAAAGCCTGATCACCCCTGGCGGGGTGGTGTCACGGCGATGCGGCAATGGATGGCGGCGTGACTGGTGCCGGCTGGAAAGTCAGGGAAACCGACGGGTCGGAAGATGCGTGCGCTCAGGCGGCGCAGACCCGGTTGCGGCCCTTGCGCTTGGCTTCGTAAAGCTGCCGGTCGGCGCGGCGATAGAGCGCTTCACCGGTTTCGGTTCCGTCCCAGATCGCCAGTCCGGCGCTGACGGTGACTTTGAGCATGACATTGCCGTTCTTGATCTTGAGTTCGGCGATCGCCTGGCGGATCCGGTCGGACAGATTGAAAAGCTGGCGCTCGGTGATGTTGGGGGACAGGATGGCGAATTCCTCGCCGCCGAGCCGGGCCAGGACGTCATGATAGCGGGTAAAGACCTGCAGGCATTCGGCGACCTGGCGCAGAACCTCGTCGCCGACATCGTGGCCATGGGTGTCATTTATGGTCTTGAAATGATCGAGATCGAGAATGACCATGCCGATCGGCTTCTCGATCCGCCCGAAAGCCGCCAGATATTCGCTCAGCGCATCATCGAAATAGCGGCGATTATACATGCCGGTGAGGCCGTCCGTGACGGCGGCATGCTCGAGCGACAGCGACCGGACCGACAGGGATTCGGTCATCTCCTGGAATTTGCCGCGTTCGCGCAGGCTGCGTGACATGACCGGATAGATCAGGAACAGGCCACAGGCGAGCGAGACAATGGCCAGCACCAGCGCCATGAAGGCGAAACTTGCCGAGGTGGCAATTCCGCCGATCACGACGCCACCGGAGGCCGCGGAAAACGCCGCCCACGAAAACACGCCGCCGAGACCGACAAAGCCCATCAGCAGAAAGAAAAACAGCTCGGCCTTGTGATAGCGCATGATCCCCAACTGATGCTGTTCGCGTCGGCAGAACTTACCCCTCACAAGTTATATTAGGTTTAACATGCAGCCATCCTGCCTGTGCAGAAAAACCACCTTGCACAGTCAGGACTGTACTCTCTCCCACTGCGCGTCGAGCTGGTTTCGAAACCAGGTCATCTGTCGTTTGGCATATTGCCGCGTGGCTGTACTTGCCAGTTCGACAGCCTGATCAAGCGAAAGGTGTCCGGCCAGGTATTCTGCAAGCTGGCTCACGCCGATGGCCTTCATCGCCGGGTGCTGCGGCGGAATGTCGAGCGCCAGCAGAGCGCGGACCTCGTCGAGAGCCCCCTCCTCCACCATCTTTGAAAAACGCCGGTTGATCCGGTCGTGCAGAACGGCCCGGTCGGGATCAATGACGATGCAATGCGCGGTCTGCGGATCGACGATGGTGGCGCCGCCACGGCCCTGAAACGCAGTGATCGACTGTCCGGTCGCGGTCACCACCTCGAGCGCGCGCAGGATCCGCTGCCGGTCGGCGGGCCGCAATCTCGCGCCCATCTCCGGATCCAGCCGGGCAAGTTCGGCATGCAGGGCCTCGACCCCTTCGCTCTCCAGCCGGGCGCGCAATTCGGTTCTGACCGGCTCGGGGATCGCCGGCATGTCGGAAAGCCCGCCGGTGAGCGCGCGGAAATACAACCCGGTGCCGCCGACCACCACGGGCAGCGCGCCGCGGGCGCGGATGCCGGCAATGGCCTGCGTCGCCTGATCAAGCCAAAGCCCGGTCGAATAGGCCGTGACCGGCGGCACATGCCCGTAAAGATGGTGCGGCGCCTGGCCCAGATCATGGGCATCGGGCCGCGCCGTCAGGCGGTCGAGCACGCCATAGACCTGCATGGAATCGGCATTGACGACCTCGCCGCCATGCTCGCGCGCCATCTGCAGTGCCAGTGCGGACTTGCCGCTGGCCGTTGGCCCGGCTATCAGGATCGCCGAGATATCTTGTCGCCGGAGTATTTGTTTCATGGCCCTCGTTGCCACGCTTGTCGCCAATCCGTCAAACCCTGTTGTGTCGCCAGAACTTGGCGAAGCGGCTTTCGAGGCCGTCAACGGGGCCGGTCTCTACTGGCTCGCCGATGGCGTGGCCTGCGATATCGCGCTCAGGGACGGCACCGATGCGGCAGATGCACTGGCAAGGCTGCGTAGCGTGATCGGCGATCTGCCGGTCGATGCGGCGGTCCAGACAGCCGAGACCCGGCGCAAGAAAATCCTCATCGCCGACATGGATCTCGACCATGATCGGCCAGGAATGCATTGACGAGCTTGCCGCCGAAGTCGGGCTGAAGGACAAGGTCTCGGAGATCACAGCGCGCGCCATGAATGGCGAGATCGCCTTCGAACCGGCGCTGCGGGAACGGGTCGGCCTGCTCAGGGGCCTGCCGGTCAGCGTCATCGCCAAGGTGATCGAAAGCCGCATCACGCTGACGCCTGGAGGGCGCGAGCTGGTGGCGACCATGCGCGCCAACGGCCACCACACGGCCCTGGTGTCGGGCGGCTTCACATCATTTACCTCGGAAGTCGCTGCCATGCTGGGATTTGATGAAAACCGCGCCAATATCCTCGAAAGCGCCGACGGCGTGCTCAGCGGCGCGGTGCGCGAGCCGATCCTCGGCAAGCAGGCGAAAGTCGATGCGCTGGAGGACATGGCGGCCCGCCTTGGGCTCGACCCGTCCGACGCGATCGCGGTCGGCGACGGCGCCAATGATCTCGGCATGCTTACCCGCGCCGGCTCGGGCGTGGCGCTGCATGCCAAGCCGTCGGTTGCAGCCCAGGCCGATATCCGCATCGATCACGGCGACCTGACGGCGCTGCTCTATCTGCAAGGCTACCGCCGAAGCGATTTCGTCACGTCATGAAGATCGGCGCGTCCCTTATCACCGCGCGTCAGCGTCTACGGCACTGGCAAGACACCGAAGCGGATCGCAGCTTCTTTCACCGGGTCAATTCCGAAGAGGAAATGCTGAAATTCTTCCCGTTTCGCCGCAGCCGTGCGGAAGCGGACGAGGTCTTCGACAGATTGCGCGCCCAGGCCGAAAGCAATGGCCTGGGCTGGGTGCTCGCCGAGGATCGTTCCTCCGGCAAACCAATCGGCTTTACCGGGCTTGCGAAAATCCGCGACGAGGACGAGCAGGCAATCTGCCCCGGAGTCGAGATTGGCTGGCGTTATGTGCCGGAAGCCTGGGGCAAGGGATTGGCCAGCGAAGCCGCGCGTGCACTGCTGGCGCACGGATTTGACGAGATCGGGCTTGACCACATCTCGGCCTTTGCAGTGACCAGCAACCAGCCGTCCATTGCGGTGATGCGGCGGATCGGCATGAGCGCACGGCCTGATCTGGATTTTGATCATCCCGGCGTGCCCGATGACATGCCGCACCTCAAACGCCACGTCATCTACCAGATGCGGGCCACCGATCCACGTCCCTGAAATCAAGTCAGTTGCCGAGACAAAAAAGGCGGCCCGAAAGCCGCCTTCCTGCTGCAATTACGCGGACAGTTCAGTCCATGCGCACGGTGACGAAGCGTAGTTCGCCGGTGCGTCCGGCCAGCATCAGCAATGCGTTGCGGCGGCCGTCCTGCTTCAGGGCGGCGATTCGCTCTATGACATCTTCGGGTGTCGTCACCTCTTCCTGGGCGATCTCGGCAATGACGTCGCCGGGTTCGATGCGCTTTTCGGCAGCGGCGGAATTAGGATCGACCTCGGTGATGACCACGCCTTCCACATCCTCGGCGATGCCGTATTCCTGGCGGATGTCGTCGCTGAGCTCGGCCAGCGTCATCCCGAGCGTCACCACCGGCGCGGCCGCATCCGGCAGGTCATCGCCTTCGACCTCGGCGCTGGCCAGTTGCTCACCGTCCTCAAGCCGGCCCAGGGTCACCTTGACCGTCTGTTCCTCGCCCTTGCGGATCACCACCACGTCGACGGCGTTGCCGACCGGGCTTTCGGCCACCACACGCGGAAGGTCGCGCATGGCGTCAATGTCCTTGCCGTCAAAGCGGATGATCACGTCACCGGCCTCGATCGAGCCGTCATCGACCGGGCCGCCGCGAATGATGCCGGCAACAAGCGCGCCCCTGGCTTCATCCATGCCGAGGCTTTCGGCGATGTCCTCGGTCACCGGCTGGATCCGGACGCCGAGCCAGCCGCGCCGGGTCTCGCCGAATTCACGCAGCTGGTTGATGACATTGAGGGCAAGTTCCGTCGGGACCGCAAAGCCGATGCCGATGGAGCCGCCCGAGGGCGAAATGATCGCGGTGTTGATGCCGATGACCTCGCCATTCATGTTGAACAGCGGACCGCCGGAATTGCCGCGGTTGATGGCGGCGTCGGTCTGGATGAAATTGTCATAGGGGCCGGAATTGATGTCACGGCCGCGCGCCGAGATGATGCCGACGGTGACCGTGCCGCCAAGCCCGAACGGGTTGCCGATGGCCATCACCCAGTCGCCGATACGCATGGTGCTGGAATCGCCCAGCGGAACCTCGGTGAGCGGGGTGACCGGCTTGACCTTGAGCACGGCCAGATCGGTCTTGGAATCGGCGCCGACCAGTTCGGCAGCCAGCTTGGATCCGTCGGCAAAATTGACTTCGATCTCGTCGGCGCCTTCAATCACGTGATTGTTGGTGACGATGATGCCGTTTTCGCCATCAATGACAAAGCCGGAGCCCAGCGAGGAAACCTTGCGGTTGCGCGGAACACCCTGCTGCCGGTCACCGAAATACTCGTCGAAAAAATCCTGGAAGGGCGAGCCGTCCGGCGCCTGCAGGCGCGGTCTGGACAGGCCGCTGTCGACATTCTGCGATGTCGAGATATTGACCACCGCATCGAGCAGCCCCTCGGCCAGATCCGCCACCGAGGCCGGACCCGGATTCGTCTGGGCATATGATGGCACGACCACCGTGGGTGAAGCCAGCATTATGGCTGCGGCGAACGCCATTCTGACAGAGCGAAAGCGAATAGTTCTCATCGAGACGGTCTCCTTGAACGACATTCTATCAACGGCATTTTGTCACAAATTATGGCGCCATTCCGGCATGTCCGGTCACCGGGTCACTATGGCGCCTGAGCGGGCTAGAGATGCTGCGCCAGATAGACCAGCCCGACGCCGACCGCCAGTGCGGCGACCCCGAAGATGCGCAGATATTCATCCGCGAGCTTGGGCAGTTCCTCCGCCATGCGGCGGATAAAGGAAGGGGCCAGCGCATAGGCCAGCCCCTCCACAACCAGTACAAGTCCGACAGCCAGAAAGATCGTGCTCACTGGCGGTCACCTTTTCAATCAGTTGGCCGGAACAGCCGCGGCTGCCGGTGTTGCCGGTGCCGCGGTTGCCGCCGGAGCGGGTTCCGCGGAAATTGCGGCGGCACTGTTGTTGAAATAGCGGAAGAACTCTGACGTCGGCGACAGCACCATGGTGGTGCCGCTGTCGGCCAGCGCTTCGCTGTAGGCGTTCATCGAACGGTAGAATTCGAAGAATTCCGAGTCCTTGGAGAACGCTTCGGCGAAGATGCGGTTACGTTCACCATCGCCCTCACCCCGGATCAGCTCGGAATCACGCGCAGCTTCAGACACGATCTCGACAACCTGACGGTCGGCGATAGCGCGAATACGCTGGGCTGCTTCGTTGCCTCGTGCACGGATCAGTTCGGCTTCGGCCAGACGTTCGGCCTTCATCCGTTCGAATGTCTGCTGAGAGACTTCCTGGGTGAGGTCGGTCCGGCGGATACGCACGTCGTCGATCTGCAAGCCGAGCGATGTGGCTTCGGGACGAAGCTGATCGCGCACTTCACGCATCATCGATGTGCGTTCTTCCGAAAGTGCTGCCTCAAAGCCGCGCAGACCGTATACGGTACGCAGGGCCGAGTTCAGACGGGTGCGGAGCCGGGATTCGGCTGCGACCAGATCGCCCGAGACAGTCTGACGGAAGCGGCGTGCATCGGTGATCTTGTAGAGCACGAAGGCATCGACTTCGTAGAACTTGCCGCCCGAAACCTGCACACGGATGTTTTCGAGGTCAAAGCGCAAGGCCCGGTCCTCGACATATTGCACCGTGTCGGCGTCGATGAAGGCAAAGGGAAGCTTGAAGTAGAGACCGGGCTCGGTCTTCACGTCCTGGATTTCACCGAAACGGACGACAATGGCCTGCTGACGTTCATTGACGACAAACAGAGACGACCAGACGATGAAGGCGATGACGGCCAGAAGACCGATGATGATTGGAAGACGATTACCCATTAGTTGGTGCCTCCGGCATTCTTGCGGACTTCAGGCAAAGGCAGATAAGGCACCACTCCGGAGCCGCCGCTATCCTGGCCGATGATGACCTTGTCGGATCCGCCGAGGACCTTTTCAAGGGTTTCGAGATAGAGACGCGACCGTGTCACGTCCGGCGCCTTGGCATATTCCTCATAGACCGACAGGAAACGGCCGGCTTCACCGGTCGCCTCGTTGACGACGCGGTCCTTGTAGGCGGAGGCTTCTTCGCGAAGCTGGGCGCCTTCACCGCGGGCCTGACCGAGTTTCTGGTTGGCGTACTGGTTGGACTCCTCGACAAAACGGTCTTCGTCCTGCTCGGCGCGCTGCACCTCGTCAAAGGCATCGGCCACTTCGCGCGGCGGTGCCGCGTCTTCGATCGAGACCTGGTTGACCACGATGCCGGACGGGAATGCATCCATCACCGTCTGCATGATGGCCTGCACCTCGGCGGCGATCGCTTCACGATTGTCGCGGAAAATGTCCTGGGCCGGCCGGCGGCCAACCACTTCGCGCATGGCGCTTTCGGCAACCTGGCGCAGCGTGTCTTCGGGACGCGCGACGTTGAACAGGAACGCCTTGGGGTCCTGAACGGCATAGAGCACCTTGAACTCGACATCGACGATGTTCTGATCGCCCGAGAGCATCAGGCCGTCGCTGGAGCCGGTGCGGGAAGACCCGCCGGTGTCCATTTCGCGTTCGACGATTGTTGCGAGTTCAACGGTTTCGAATGGCCAGAAGATCATGTGAAGGCCGGGCTGGGACACTTCATCCTTGGGCTTGCCGAAGCGCAGTTCGACACCGCGTTCATCCGGCTGGACGGTGTAGACAGACTGCATCAGCCAGAGGCCGACCAGGCCGAGAATGACAAGGCCGATGATGGCCTTGTTGCCGCCCGAACCGGGGCCACCGCCGCCGCCGGGAAGCACCTGGCGCAGCTTGTCCTGGCCGCGCCGGATCAATTCCTCAAGATCGGGCGGGTTGCCGCCGTTGCGTGGCGGCTGAGGTCCCTTGCCCCACGGTCCCTGATTGTTATCTCCGCCGCCGCCCCATGGACCGCCGCCGCCTCCGTTTTGATTACTCCAGGGCATCAATACCTCTTTTCGAACCGTGTTATGGCGCGCCCCGGCGGATTTCCACCAGAACGCGCACGCTGTCCTCGTTATAGGTATCGTCCGGTCTGCTTTCAACGCGGCATTGTCCAATAGGGCCGTGTTTGCGCATTATTCGGGACGAAATGTCACTCCCGCCGCTGCCAGACGGCAAAGCGGACGGAATGGCTGTCCTTTTCCGACTGCACCGGTTCCGACAGGCTGACCTTTTGCCATTGCGTCGAATCAATTTCCGGAAAAACCGTGTCGCCCTCGATCTCGGCATCGACTTCGGTGAGGCACAGCTCATCGGCGAGCCCGATGGCCTGGGCGTAGATCTCGCCGCCGCCGATCACAGAAACCCGCGTGCTGCCGGATCTGCGGGCGTGGTCGCGGGCAAGCTCCAGCGCGGCCTCGACGCTGTCCACTGACTCGGCGCCGTCAGCGGAAAATCCGGAGCGCGAGACCACGATATTGGCGCGCCCCGCGAGCGGCCGGCCGATGGATACGAAGGTCTTGCGGCCCATGATCACCGGTGTTCCCAGTGTCACCGCCTTGAAGTGCCTGAGATCGCTGGGCAGGCGCCAGGGCATGTCGCCATCCCGGCCGATCACCCGGTTGCGGGAATGGGCGGCGACCAGAACGATTTTCGGATCACTCATGTCAGCCTGTCCCTATCGGTCGTTGCGAGAGGCTCATCTGCATGATCACACCGCGATCGGAGCGGAAATCGCCGGATGCGGGTCATAGCCCTCGAGTTTGAAATCCTCATAGGCAAAGGCAAACAGGTCGGTGACATCGGGATTGATCCGCATCACAGGCAAAGCCTTCGGCTCACGCGAGAGCTGCAGACGGGCCTGGTCGAAATGGTTCTTGTAGATATGCGCGTCACCCAGCGTGTGGACGAAGTCGCCCGGCTCAAGACCGGTGACCTGCGCCACCATCATGGTCAGCAGCGCGTAGGAGGCAATGTTGAACGGCACGCCGAGAAAGATGTCGGCGGATCGCTGATAGAGCTGGCAGGAGAGCTTGCCGTCGGCAACATAGAACTGGAACAGGCAATGGCACGGCGGCAGCGCCATGTTGTCGACCTCCGCCGGGTTCCAGGCGGAGACGATCAACCGGCGCGAGGACGGGTTGGATCTGATCTGGTTCACGACACCGGCGATCTGGTCGATGGTGGTGCCGTCGGAGGCCGGCCAGGAGCGCCATTGCGCGCCGTAGACCGGACCTAGATCGCCGTTCTCGTCAGCCCATTCATTCCAGATCGAGACGCCATTGGCCTTCAGATAGGCGATATTGGTGTCGCCCTTGAGGAACCACAGCAGCTCGTGAATGATCGATCTGAGATGCAGCTTCTTGGTGGTGAGCGCCGGAAAGCCGGCCGCCAGATCAAAGCGCATCTGGTGGCCGAACAGGCTGCGGGTGCCGGTGCCGGTGCGGTCATCGCGGTCGGAGCCCTGGTCGAGAACAAGGCGAAGAAGGTCGTGATACTGCTGCATGGCCGCCGCTTGATGATTCGAGGAGCGGCGATCCTAGCCGGTTTGGGCATCAGCTTAAACGCCAGCGGCAAGTTATCCCCGCCGCGCTGACCGTGCCGGCTAACAAACTGAATCGGAACGCGGAAGCAGGGTTTTGTTTTTCCAGAACAATCACCCGATGACGCAAACGCGTCACACCCTTTGTCAGAGCCGGTCGAGGGTCTCGACCGCCAGGATCGTCGGCAGATGCCGGGCGATCTCCTCCCAGCTGTCACCCTCGTCAAGGCTTGCAAACACCGAGCCGCTGTTGGTGCCGAAATAGATGCCGGCCGGATCGCGGCTGTCGCCGGCCATGGCCTGGCGCAACACGGTAAAATAGCAGCTTTGCTGCGGCAGGCCTTTACGCAGGTCCTGCCAGCTCTGGCCGCCATCGCGCGAGCGCCAGACCGCAGCCGCAGCATCGGGCGGAAACCGGCCGATGCTGTCGCCATTAAGCGGCAGGGTCCAGATCGTGTCGGGATCGCGCGGGTGCACCCGGATCGGGAAGCCGAAGGTGGACGGCAGGCCTTGCGTGATGTCGTCCCAGTTGCGGCCACCATCGACCGAACGCCAGACACCATGGTGGTTTTGCTGGTAGAGCAGATCGGCGGTGCCCGGCGCGCGCACCATGTTGTGAACGCAATGGCCGATCTCGCCGTCGCGCGGCCCGGCGGGATGATCGTGCCCGCTGCAATGGTCCGCATTGGACAGGCGGTTGCGGCGTTCCCAGCTGGCGCCGCCGTCCTCGGTGGCAAAGACCCCTGCGGCGGAGATTCCGACCCAGAGCTTTTGGGGATCGGACGGGTCGGAGACGATGGTGTGCAGCACCAGTCCTGCACCGCCGGGGTTCCAGCTGCCCGCGGAGGGGTGATCGCTCAGGCCCTCCACCCTGTCCCAGGTCTCGCCGCCGTCGGTGCTGGCCAGCAGGCTTGCCGGCTTGGTGCCCGCATAAAGCGTGCCATGGGCAAAGCCCAGCGACCAGATCTGCGAAAATGTGTCGTCGAACGGCAGCGGCTCGGCGCTCCAGTTGATCATCGCGGCGAAATCCGCGTCACCGGCGGCCCACTCATCCATCGTGCCCCGGGTCAGGCGGGTGAGTTCCCAGTTCGCGCCGCCATCGTCAGAGCGCCAGACCCCTGCCCCGTGCCAGTCACCACCGCCTGCGGCCCAGATCCTGCCGGTGGCGGAATCGCCGATCACATGGTTGATCGGCCAGCCGTCGCAGAAGGGTCCGGTGACGGCCCATTCGCTCCGGCCGTCACCGGAAATCAGAAAGGCGCCCTTGGTGGTGCCGACAAGAACCGAAAAACTGCTTGAAGACATTGCTCGCGCGCCTCCCACAATCTCGGCTCAGACTACCACCGGATGATCAAATCGGCTAGATCCGCGGGGCTGTGGCAGTCTTGCCGCCAACGCCGTATCGCCGACAGTGTTTTCTTGAGCACAAGTGACGGCAGCCCTTTTCATTGGACCCGACGCACCCTATATTGGGTGTGCTGCGCAAGCAGCTATGACAATAAACGAGCGTTGAAATAAACCATTCGGACCCGGGGGCGGTACCCGGCGCCTCCACCATGATCCGGCGACAGGCCGTAACGGCCACAAGGCCGGATGATGATGGGGGCGAAACAGGATCGACGAGGGTGTAAAGAGCGGCTTTTTGTTCGGTATTGTACCACCGTTATCGGGCTAAACTTGTAGTTGCAAATGACAACTATGCGGAAGCTCGTCTCGCTGCTTAATTGCGGTGTGACACTTCAAATCAAGTCCTAGAGGGTCGCACTTCTAGGCGGGGTTCGGAGGTACCTGGCAACAGAAACCTCCACTTTCTTTAAAGACTGCGGTTGCACGACGACAGGCATTTGGAATGCAGAATCAGCTTTTCGCAGCTGTGGTCACGACGGCATCACCTGTTCCAGGCACAAAAGCAGGGAGCAGCGAAGCCGGTGAAATGACGAATTGGCGATGAAATCCCCGGAATTGGGCACGATCAATGCGGCTGTTAAGCTTTATCCCGCAACACCGCTTTCAAGCTCACCGCCTTTCCGGTTATAAACATGGGTGAATTGGAATTGCCGACCGCCTTCGTAAACGGGAGTTTGCTGCAAACTCCGAAGACCCCAGACAGGAAAGACCGCGCTGATGCCGCAAGACCACATTCGATATGACATCCTTGCCCAGGACGCGTTGCGCGGCGTGATCCGCAAGGTGCTGTCCGAAGTGGCGGCGACCGGCTACCTGCCTGGCGACCATCATTTCTTCATCACCTTTCTGACCGAGGCCCCCGGCGTGCGCATCTCCACCGCGCTCAAGGAGCGCTACCCGGAGCAGATGACCATCGTGGTGCAGCACCAGTTCTGGGAAATGAAGGTGACCGAATCCCAGTTCGAGATCGGCCTGTCCTTCTCCGACAAGCCCGAGAAGCTGGTGGTGCCCTTTGCCGCCGTGCGCGGATTCTACGATCCTTCGGTCAATTTCGAACTCGAATTCGACACCGCGCTCGAAAACGCCGCCAATGACGGTGGCGAAGCCGATGATGACGGTCGCGTCGAGCTGGCCGGCACGATCGAACGCCTTGTCGAACCGGCGGCCAAGACCGAGAAGCCAGACGCGGCTGAAGCCGCAGAAGGCGAAGCCACGGCCGGCGAGGACGGAGCCGAGAAGAAACCCGGCGCCGATGTCGTCTCGCTTGATTCCTTCCGCAAGAAGAGCTGACGGGCCGGTCGGATGAGCGGTGACGTCGTCAATCTGCGCATGGCCCGCAAACGGCGCGACCGCAGCATCAAGGAAGCCGATGCCGAGCGCAATCGGTTCGAGCATGGCCGCAGCAAGGCCGAGCGCGAGCTGGCCCGCGCCCGCAATGACAAGGCCACCCGCGAGCATGCGGCTTCGCGCCGCGACCCCGGCGACAGCGGCAGCTGAGCGTGGCGCCGCCCGAGCCCGGCGGACAGATCCGCAAACATTCCGTCAGCATTCGCGGCCACCGCACCAGCATTACCCTTGAAGACGCCTTCATGGATGGTCTCAGGCGCATGGCCGACGAGCGCGACATGGCGCTGGCAGCCCTGATTGCGGAGATCGACAGCGCCCATGACGGACCGGTCAACCTGTCCTCGGCAATCCGCGTGGCGGTGCTGGACTGGGCTTTGGGCCGGGCCGCACAGCCAGCGACAGCCCGGGACGCCGATTGAGAGGCATCCTGGGCAACGCGCCAAGCGCGGTTTCGGCATTACCCGGTGCGGGCGGTCTGCGTCGCAGTCTGGCAGTGGATCAGTGTTTCCAGCGATTCCACAACTTCCCGCGAGATCGACTGGCTTGCCGCCATGGCCTGCAACGGGCACTCCTGATCGAGCCGCTTGAGCGCCTTGGGCATATTGAACGAATTGGCGGAGGTGAGCTTGGCCAGTTGCGGCCAGGTGACCGGAATTGCCACCGGCGCGCCCTCGCGGGCACGCAGCGAATAGGGAGCGACCGCGGTCGCACCGCGCTCATTGCGCAGCCAGTCGATGAAGATCTTGCCCTTGCGCTTGGCCTTCGACATCGTCGCGACATAGCGGTCGGGATGGCGTTCGGCCAGATGGCTGGCGACGGTGCGGGCGAAGAAGGCCACCGTTTCCCATTCCGCGACGCGCCGCAACGGCACGATCACATGGACGCCCTTGCCACCGGTGACCATCGGCAGGCTGTCGAGGCCGATTTCGCAGAGCATTTTCCGCAGTTCCTTGGCTGCGGTCTTGACCTCCGAAAACCCCAGGCCCTCGTCGGGATCAAGATCGAAGACGAGGCGATCGGGTTTTTCCAGCAAATCCGTCCGGGATCCCCAGATGTGGAACTCGATCGAGCCCATCTGCGCCGCGGCGACAAAACCTTCCGGTTTCTCGATCACCATATAGGGCTCGGACTTGCCCGAGCTTTCGGTGATGTCGACGCTGCCGATGCCGTCCGGAAAGCCCTGGCCGGCATGTTTCTGGAAGAAGCAGTCGCCATCGGTTCCGTCCGGGCAGCGCAGCAGCGAGATCGGCCTGTCGCCGGCGTAGTCCAGCATCCGGTCCGCCGCCTTGGCGTAATAGCCGGCGACGTCGCCCTTGGTGTAGCCGGCCTCGGGAAACACCACCCGCTCGGGATGGCTGACCCGCACGCCGCGGAATGTCTGATCCTTGTCATTCGCTGCAACTGGTTTTTCGAGCTTGACCATGGAGGCCTCCTTGTCTTCGCGAACGCCGCGGAACACTCCGTGGCGGATACTGCCCTGATCGGTCAGTTCGGCGTAGTCGACCTCGACAACCAGATCAGGGGTGAGCCAATGCGCGGCCCGGGCAATGTCGGCGGGAACTTCATCAAATGGGCTGGTCTTGCGCGCGCGGCGGCGCATCAGTGAGGACAGCTTGTCGAGATCGCGCTCGCCAAGTCCGCCGCCGACGCGGCCGCGATAGCGCAGCACGCCGTTTTCCAGCGAGCCCACCAGCAGGGATGCAAAGGGCCGGCCCCTCGCTGTCGAGGGCGAATAGCCGCCGACAATGAATTCCTGGCGCAGGCCGGTTTTGATCTTGAGCCAGCTGCCACTTCGGCTGCCGGAATAGACACTGTTGCAGGCCTTGGAGATGATCCCCTCGCCGCCAGCCTTTTCGATCGCCTTGAAAACGTCCGGGCCCTGGCCGATCACATGTTCGGAATAACGGACAGGCGCGTCTGCCGGCTGTCCCGTCAGCAGCGCGGCCAGCGCTTCCTTGCGGTCGACCAGCGGGCGCTTGTCGAGTTTTTCGCCATCAAGCTCAAGCAGGTCGAAAGCCATGAAGACAACCGGCCTGCCCTGTTCCAGATCGCGCTGAAGCGCGGAGAAATCGGAGCCCTTGCTGTCGCTGGCAGAAACCACCTCGCCATCGATCAGGGCGTTGCGGCAGTCAAGTCTGGCAAAGGCCTCGTCCAGCCCGGCATAGCGATCGGTCCAGTCGAGGCCTGAGCGGGTGTAGAGCCTGACCCCGTTCTTGCCCAATGCCGCCAGGCAGCGGTAGCCATCGAACTTGGTCTCGTGCAGCCAGTCATCCCCCTCGGGCACCTGGTCGGTCAGCTTGGCAAGCTGCGGCTTGCGAAATTTGGGGGTAGCCAGGCTGAAGCCGGACTTGGCTTTTGCATTGCCGGGCTTCTTGGCCTTGGGTTTGGCAGCAGCCTTGCCGGCCGCGATGTCAGCCATGCTGCGGCCGGTGGTGACGCTGGTGTCATAGCGTTCGATGAGGCCGTCTTCGGTGTCCTCCTCGAGTGAATCGTGCTCCTTGATCAGCAGCCAGTTCTCGCGCTTTTCCTTGGTCTTCATGCGAACGAGCGTCCATTTGCCTTGCATTCTCTCGCCATGCAGAACGAATTTCAGTTTGCCGGACTTCAGTCCCGCGGCGAAATCGTCTTGCGGCTGCCACCAGCCCTGGTCCCAGAGCATCACCGTTCCGGCGCCATATTGTTTCGCCGGAATCGTGCCTTCGAAGCTGCCATAGTCGAGCGGGTGATCCTCGGTGCGGACCGCCAGACGCTTGACTGAGGGGTCGGCGCTCGGCCCCTTGGTGACAGCCCAGCTGAGCAGCACGCCGTCCCATTCCAGCCTGAAATCATAATGCAGCCGGCGCGCGTCATGCTTCTGGACGACAAAGGCCGGGCGGCTGGACGCCTTAGCCGGGCTGTCGCCGCTGGGCTCGGCGGTCTTGGTGAAATCGCGCTTGGCCGCATAGTCGGCGAGTTTTTTGGCTGACACCGCCATCAGGCAGACTTCTTCCTGGCCGGAGCCTTCTTGCTGCCGGTCGACTTGGATGAACGGGAAGAGGATTTCTTGTCCGATCCGGATGAGGGCTTGCCGCCCTCGGCCTTGGCGAGGCTCTGCTTCAGGGCCGCCATCAGATCGATCACATTGCCGCCGTCACCCTTTTCGCCGCTGCCGCCATCATCAGTTTGCACCCGCTTGGTCGACTTGCTCTTGGTCTTGCGGTCGATCAGATCCCGCAGTGCGGCGGTGTAATTGTCCTTGAAGGCATCGGCCTTGAAGGCGGCCGTCTTGCGCTTGATCAGCGACTTGGCGACATCGAGCAGATCCTCATCGGCGGTCTCGTCCTCGATCTCCGAAAACAACGGATCGGAATCGCGGATCTCGTCGGCATAATGCAGGGTTTCAAGCAGCAAGCCGTCACCACTGGGCTTGACCGCAGCAAGATACTCCTTGCCGCGCATGGTTACCTGCCCCAACCCGACCATCTTGGTTTCGCGCAGGGCGTCACGGACCACGCGATAGGCATCCTCGGCCAGATCGTCGGTGGGAACCAGGTAATAGGGCTTGTTGAAATAGAGCGGGGAAATCTCGCAGGCGTCGACAAACTGGACCAGTTCGAGGGTCTTCTTGGTCTCCAGCTTGATCTCATCGACATCGTCGGGATCGATCAGCAGATACTGATCCTTTTCGTATTCGAACCCCTTCATGATGTCGCCGGCATCGATCGGACCGACGCCGGGCACGGTCTTCTCGTAGCGAACGGGCTTGCCGGACGGTCCGTGGATCTGACGGAAACTGATGCGCGCACCGGTCTTGGTGGCGGAATACATTTCCACCGGAATTGAGACCAGGGACAATCGCAATTGCCCTTTCCAGATCGGTCGCGCTGCCATGTTTCACTCCCACTCCGTTGCCGGGTCTGGAAGTCCGCGGACACGCCCCCAATTATCCCGTCAATTTTTCAACGCCTGAAACCGGAATCGGTTCCATTCGAAAAATCTTCGGTTTTCAAGAAGGGGGCTGGGACGGGCGGCGTTACGGGTCGCCGGCTGCGAAATTGAAGAAGGCATAGGCGTGGTCAATGGGCGCGCCGCTGTCCTGCGCGGCCCGGGCCAGCTTGGGAAACACCGCGCTTGCCAGTTCGACTTCCTGCGGGGCTGCGGCGAGGAACTTCTCATTGCCGGACACCGCCAGGATCACCTGCATGTCGGATTTGCGTTCGCCCGTTTCCACCAGCTTGATCTCGAACACTGACTGAGCGCCGGACCGCTTGACGAACTGGTCGATCCGGTAACAGAAGCCGTCACTGTCGATCAGGTAGAAAATCGCGTCCGTACTGGGCGCACCAGTGAGCACGCCGCGCAGGGTTTCGCCGCTGGTGATGCGGTCATTGTCCAGCGCCAGAGCCAGTTCCGACCTGGCAGCCACATCAAACTGCGTGACAAAATCTGGCAGCGGGCACTGGGCGGCCGACAGCAACCGGGCCTGGAGATTGGGGACAATGTCAAAGGCCGAGGTGAAATCATTGTAGAAGGTCTCGAAGGACTCGACCTTGTCGCCCATGCCTACCATGGCGATGCCGTCAGATGTGTTCGACACCACCCGGACGTAGAAACACGGGTCGGCCTGATGGTCCTGGATCCACTGCTCGCGGTCGTCCCTGATCGCAGCCTGCTCATTCTGCCTTGTCACGGCCGCAGCCTCCAGCTGGGCAATTCTGGCCGCCTCTTCTGCGGCCTGCTGCTCGGCCGCCGCCGCGGCTTCGGCAGCCTGGCGTTCAGCCTCGGCTTCAAGGCGCGCTGCCTCCTCGGCAGCTTGCTGCTCGGCCGCCTGACGTTCCGCCGCTGCCCTTGCTTCTGCTTCCGCCCGGGCGGCGTCTTCGGCGGCCTGACGTTCGATGATGGCCTTGAGTTCGGCCGCATCTGCCGCGGCCTGCCGCTCGGCCTCGGCCTGCTTCTGTGCTGCTTCGGCGGCGGCCTGTCGCTCGGCTTCGGCGGCACGCTCGGCGGCTTCTGCGGCAGCCTGGCGCTCGGCTTCGGCAGCGCGTTCCGCGGCTTCCGCAGCAGCCTGTCGCTCGGCTTCGGCAGCACGCTCGGCGGCTTCTGCGGCAGCCTGGCGCTCGGCTTCGGCGGCGCGTTCGGCAGCTTCTGCAGCGGCCTGGCGTTCGGCCTCGGCCTGCAATTCCGCAAGACGGGCTTTTTCCGCCTGTTTCTCGGCCAGTTCCGCCGCCAGTTCCTCGGCCAGCCTTGCGGCTGCCGCAGCGGCCTCGGCCTCACGTGCCCGGCGGGCTTCCTCGGCAACGCGCCTGGCCTCTTCCGCCGCCCTCAGTGCCGCCGCCTTTTCCTCGGCGATGCGAACCCTTTCGGCTTCCTCCGCCGCCAGTCTCGCGGCTTCCGCTTCGGCCTTGCGGATCCGTTCGGCTTCCTCTTCCGCCAGCTTCCGGGCGGCTTCGGCGGCCTTGCGGGCTGCCTCGGCTTCTTCGTCTGCCCGCCTTTGCGCCTCGGCCTCGGCCAGACGCGCGGCCTCGGCGGCGCGTTCGGCCTCGGCCTCCTGCTGCAGCCGTTGCTCTTCAGCCAGACGCGCGGCTTCCTCGGCCTGCAGCGCCGCTGCCGCGTCAGCTTCGGCGCGTGCCTGTTCTGCGGCTTCACGCTGGGCGGCGCGTTCGGCCAGAAGCGCGATCTCGCGCCGCAGCCGCTGTTTCTCCACGACCCCTGCCTGCAAGAGTTCAACCTTGCGCCGCTCCCGTTCGAAATTCCGCATCGACAGGTAATTGGTCATCTGGCCGGCATCGATGGAGACGGCCGGATCCACCACGAGGCCGCCGATCCCGAACATCACCGACGGGTCGCCTCCAGCGATCGCCTCGACACCGGGCTCAAATGTCATCCGCCAGTTGGCCTCAAGATGAAGGTCGGTCAGGTCAACCCGTCCATCGCCGGCCAGGCTTGTCTCACCGTCCCTGATTTCGGCATTGGAAAAGCGCATCACCCCGCCGGTCAGGGTGAAGGGCAAGCGCAGCGACTGCGCCTCGATCTCACCGCCGCGCATCAGCCCGGCAATCATCCCGGTCACGGGAGCGGTCTCGATCTCGAACCCGTCACGGTCGGCGGCGCCGATGATGCGCGGGAAGGCATCGGGATCAGGGCCGGATATCACAAGGTCACTGGCTGCCAGTTCGCCGCCACCGGCCAACGAGGCGACCAGATCGCGGATCGATTTGCCGGTGCCTTCCAGGCTGACGCTGGCGCCGGCGCGACCGGCCAGGGTGGAGGTTCCGCGCACCGCCCGGTCCAGGGCTGCCAGATCCGCATCCGATGCGGTGATCCGTGCCGACATGAACACCGTTCCGTCGGTATTGGAGAGCGACAGCGTTCCACCCAGACGGCCGCCGAACCAGTCGGCCTCGGCCTCGTCGAGAACAATGGTTCCGCTGCCCGTGGTCAGATCTGCCGTCAGGTTTCGCGCGGTTCCGCCGCGCCCGAGATCAATCTCGCCCGCCTGCAATGAAAGTGTGAGTTCCGGTTGCCCGGAGGATGGCGGCGGGAAGCGGTCCTCGCTCCAGTCTGCGCCACCGGCGCTGCCCAGATGCGACCCCAGCGCCAGCTCGCCGAGCCAGCCGAGATCCACCCGGTCAAAGCGCAGCGCGCCGCTGCCGTTGAGGCCGGAAGCCGACCGGTCGAAGGCCAGTTCGCCGGAAAATCCGTTATCCTCGGCCTGGCCGGTGATTTCCGAAAGCAGCACCTGCTGCTCGTTCATGGCCAGAAGCGCCGACATCGAGACCGGCAAGCCGGCGCCCGCCTGCGGCAGGGATTGTCCGAGCATGATGACGAATGGCTCGATGTCGGCCACATCGATGTCGAGTTCGAACAGCCCTGTCGCTGCGTCTTTGGCGGGAATGGCGCCATTGCCCTTGAGCGCCAGCACCGACCCGCCCGACGTCATGGTTGCTTCAATGGCCAGATCGCCGTCATCGGCGCCGCCGGAGATGTTGACGCTGAGCACTGCAGGCCCCTCGCCTTCCAGCGGCAATGTCTCGATTCCGGCCTGCTCGAGAATGCGGTAGGCTTCCGCATTGTCCACGGACACGTCGATGGTGCGCGGACCGTCGCCATTCGGCATCAGCCCGGTGCCAGAGGCCCGGATCCGGACCGTGCTGCCGCCGGCGGTGCCGGTGACCGTGAGGTCCGGGCCGGTCTCGGGATCAAGTGCGAGGCTGATATCCGCCTCAAGCGCGTCGAAGGCAAAACTGTTGGCCGCGAGGCGATGAACGACCTGGTGGCCGCCGCTTGCCTCGCTGGCCAGATCGAACAAACCACCCGCCACCTCGGCGCTGACCTGGCCGGTGACGGTGCCGCGCGGATTTGCCACCGGTCCTTCCAGCACCCCGGAAAACAGCCCCGATGCGCCGCCGAAATCGGCAAATTTCAGGCTGTCGACGGTCAGGCGGCGGTCGCGCCACAGGAACGAGGTCTCGAAACCGTCGAGACTGTAGACGCCGGCGGTGAGCGTGTCCGCCCTGATCCGGGCCGCCAGATTGTAGTCCGTCAGCGGCCGCACCGACCCGGTCTCGCCGCCCGCAAGCAGCGCCAGCGCGCGAACCGCATCGACATCGAATGTGTCGCCGGAAAGCTCCACCGACAGCGATGGCACACCCGTTGCGGGGACCTCGCGCTCCAGCCGGCCGGTGAGAATGGCCGGACCGACCGCCACTTCCAGCGCCTCGAAGCGTTGCAGCGCCGGGGTCAGGCTGACATTGGCGGAAAATCCGGCGGCGCCGAGCCGGCGGATCACCGGATCGACCTCGCCGACAAGCCAGTTGGCCAGCCCCGATGGCTGGGTCGAGGCGACGGTCAGCGTGCCGTTGAAACTGGCGTCCTTGCCCGAGACCAGCCGGCCGCGGGCTTCGACGGTGGTGCGGCCGGGCAGATTGGCGGAAAATCCGTCGATCAGCCAGGCATTGCCATCGGGCCGGGCGTCGAGCGTGATTTCCCGCAAGGTCGTGTCGCCGGCCACGATCGCAGGCAGATTGAGCGACACTCGGCCCGGCAAGGGCGGCGGCGGCAGCCGGTCGATCAGCGTGTTGATCACCGCCAGCCGCTGCGCCGCGGGCACGGCCGCCGTGGCCTGGCCGGCCTCGGCAGCCTCCTCGCCAATGGTGTCCATGTTGATCTGCTGACCATCGGCGAGCAGCAGGAATTCGGGATTGGGGCCGGTGTCGACCGTGGCCTGGCCGGTGACCACATAGGGATCGACCGACAGGCCGATCTCGGCGCGCCATTCCTGGATCGTCAGGCGCTCATTGGTGGCGGCGAAATCGCCCTTGGCGACGATCAGCGGCCGTTCCGAGGCGGTGCCATCCGCCTCGGCCTCGGACAGGGCGGTGAAGGTGAACAGGCCATCATAATGCGGCTTGTCGCCCTCGATCCGGGCCTCGCCCTCGGTCTCGAGCAGCACAGGCCAGCTGTCGGGCGACAGGCGCGCGCGCATGCGGATGGCGCCATTGGCCTGGGCTATGCCGGTGGAAATCGACACGCCGCCGCGGTGGCCGCCGATCTCGCCTTCGGCCTCGATCGCCCAGGGTCCCGACAGCGACTTGGCCGAAACCAGCGCATTGACGTTCTCGATGGAATGGGTGCGTCCGTTCTGCTCGTCGATGATGGTGATATCGGCATTCTGGATGGTGACATGTTCGAGCACCACCAGGTCGCCCGGCGGGGTCGGCTTGCGCTTGAGCGCCCAATCGAGCGTGCCGTCCTCGAGAATACGCACTTTTGCGCTGGGGGCTTCGACGCGCATATCGAAGATCAGCACTTCACCGCTCAGGAACGGCGCCAGTTCGGCATCCATCGAAAACCTGCTGATGGTCATCGCCGGGTCGGCCTCGTCGCCGACGGTGACATCGGAGAAAGTGACGGAGGGGAACGGCAACAGCCGCGCGTCGGCTTCGCCGCGCACCTTGACCGGCTGGCCGATGATGCGGCCGGCCTCGGTTTCAAAGGCAGTCCGGTAGCTGCTCCAGTCGATAAAATAGGGAGCGATCAGCGCTGCAAACAGCGCCAACACCAGCAATCCACCAAGACCGACAAATACACGAACCAGCTTCTTAATCCTCCGTCACGGTCCATTAGACCGCTTGATTGCGTCTTAGTCGTTGAATGAAAAGATCTTGCCCGGGTTCATGATGTTCATTGGATCAAGCGCCTGCTTGATCTGCCGCATCACGGACACGCCCTCACCCATTTCGAGGGGGAGATAACGCCGCTTGCCCTGTCCTATACCATGCTCGCCGGTGCAGGTTCCATCCATCGCCAGCGCGCGCGTGTTGAGCCGCCCAACAAAGGCTTCCGCCGCCGCCACTTCCGCTGGGATATCCGTGTCGATGAGCACCAGAACATGGAAATTGCCGTCGCCGGCATGGCCGACGATCGGGGCGATGAGCCCGGAGGCGGCGATGTCTTCCTGGGTCTCGACCACGCATTCGGCCAGCCGCGAAATCGGTACGCAGACATCGGTGGACAGCCCCTTGGCGCCCGGCCGGAGCTGCAGCGACGCCCAATAGGCGTTGTGGCGGGCTTTCCACAATTCGGTGCGGCGCTCGGGATTGGTGGTCCACAGAAACTCGCCGCCGCCGCACTCGGCAGCGATTTCGGCAAACAGCGAGGCCTGTTCGGCAACGCCCGCCTCGGTGCCGTGAAATTCCAGAAACAGCGACGGGCTTTCGGGATTGGAGAGGTTGGAATAGGCGTTGCAGGCCTTCATCTGAAGCGCGTCAAGCAGCTCTATGCGGGCCACCGGGATGCCCATCTGGATGGTCATGATCACGGCGTTGCAGGCGGCCTCGACGCTGGGAAACGGGCAGACGCCGCCGGAGATCGCCTGCGGTATGCCCTGCAGTTTCAGCGTCACCGAGGTGAGAACGCCAAGCGTGCCTTCGGAGCCGACGAAGAGCCGGGTGAGATCATAGCCGGCGGAGGATTTGCGGGCGCGGCGGGCGGTGCGGATTTCCTCGCCGGCGGCGGTCACGGCGGTCACCGCCATGACATTTTCGCGCATCGTGCCATAGCGCACCGCATTGGTGCCCGAGGCGCGGGTGGCGGTCATGCCGCCGATCGAGGCATTGGCGCCGGGATCAATCGGAAAGAACAGGCCGGTGTCGCGCAAATGGGTGTTCAACTGCTCGCGGGTGACGCCGGGCTCGACGGTGCAGTCGAGATCCTCGGCATTGACCTCGAGCACCTTGTCGAGCCGCGCCATGTCGATGGAAATGCCGCCAAGCGGCGCGTTGACATGGCCCTCGAGCGAACTGCCGGTGCCGAACGGAATGACCGGCACCCGGTGATCGGCGCAGGCGCGGACGATCGTCTTGATCTCATCGGTGGAATTGGGAAAGATCACTGCGTCGGGCAATTGTCCGGCAATATAGGTGGTGGTGTGGGCATGCTGGGCCCGCAGGGTCTCGCCGGTCTGCACCTGGTCGCCGAACCTCTGCCGCAGCACGCCGATCACGGCGGCGATGCCCTCTTCGTTGCGAAGGCCGGTGTCGACGTCACTCATTCCATTTTCTCCCGTCAGCGGTTTGGGCCGCAATCTGCGTCCGATGCTTGCCGCATCAGTTTGTTGAGGTAATGTGCAAACTGCGGCGCACTTGTCCAGTGCAGGCAGGGCCGCAGACATGCTTTCCAGCGCCCTGCGTCGCAAATGATGCACAAAAACCGCTGTAACGCATTCAGACGTCGAATGATTTCCCGATTGTCGAGGCGATGGGGAGACCAGTGCAACCGAGAAGGAGACGCCATGTTGTTTGATGCTCCGGTGATCGCGCCCGCGCGCGGACTGGATCCGGCATGGCTGGATTACAACGGCCATCTCAACATGGCCTATTACAATGTCGTGTTCGACAAGGCGGTGGATCATGCCTTCGAGCTGCTCGGTTGCGGGGCGGGTTACCTGGCGGCGCGGAGCATGAGCTTCTTCACCGCCGAATCGCATGTGTGCTATCTGCGCGAACTCAAGCGCGATGCGCTTGTCACCGCCAGCGTGCAGATCCTCGATTTCGACGCCAAGCGGGTGCATCTGTTTCAGGAGCTCCGCCATGTCGACGGCTGGCTTTCGGCGACGTCGGAAACGCTGGCGCTGCATATCGACATGAAGGGCCCGAAAGTGGCGCCGATGCCCGATGACATCCTTGCCAAGGTCAGCCAGATGGCAAGCGCCCATGATGCGTTGCCGCGGCCGGTGCAGGCCGGCCGGTCGATCGGCATCAAGCGCGCCCAACCGGGCGGGACTGACTGATTCATGCTGGAAATCCTCCGTGCCCTGCCCAGCCTCATCCGCCAATGGGTGACCCCCAATATCCGTGCCTATCTCGACAGCCGCCAGCCCACCATCTGGGTTCTGTCGCTGTTTGTCGGCCTGTCGGTGGCGGGCGCCGCCATCTGTTTCCGGCTGCTGATCGGCGTGGCGCAGCTTTACTGGCTCGGCGACACCACCGAACAGGTGCTCACCGTGGCCCGCTACACGCCGTGGTACATGATCCTGGCCGGGCCGTTGCTCGGCGGCGTAGTCGTCGGCATCATGATCACCCGCTTTCTGCCGGCACGGCGCACCGCCGGCGTCGCCGATGTGATCGAGGCGCGGGCGATGACCGGCCGCCGGCTGGGGCTGCGGGAAGGCATCATCGGCTCGCTGACCACCGCATTTTCGCTGGGCGCGGGCGCAAGCGCAGGCCGCGAAGGCCCGGTCATTCATCTGGGCGCGACACTGGCAAGTGCGGTCGGGCACCGGTTTTCACTGCCGGGCTGGTCGCACCGCACCCTGCTTGCCGCAGGAGTCGCCTCAGCGATCTCGGCGAGCTTCAACGCACCGATTGCCGGCGTGCTGTTTGCCCATGAGGTCATTCTCGGCCATTACGCCATGCGGGCTTTCGTGCCGATCGTGATCTCGTCCTCGGTCGGCGCCATCGTCTCGCGGGCCTGGTTCGGCGACACCGCGTCCTTCATCGTGCCGCAATACCAGATCACCTCCTATTTCGAATTCCCGGCCTTCGTGCTGCTGGGCGTCACCTGTGCCTTCGTCGCGGTGATGTTCCAGTTCGTGCTGTTTGCCGCAGATTTTCTGGCAAGGCGCTCACCGGTCCCGATCTGGGCGCTGCCGATCGGCGGCGGGCTGATTGTCGGCCTGATGGGCATCGCATTCCCGCAGATTCTCGGCGTCGGCTACGAGACCACCGACCTGGCGCTGTGGGGACAATTGCCGCTGGCGCTGATGATGACGCTGATCGTGATGAAGACCTTGGCCACCGCGATCACGCTGGCGGCGCGGTTCGGCGGCGGCATCTTCTCGCCCGCGCTCTATCTCGGCGCCATGACCGGCGGAGCTTTCGGCATCATCGCGGCGAGCGTGTTTCCGGAAATGGCCTCCAGCCAGGCGCTCTATTCGATCCTCGGCATGGGTGCTGTGGCGGGCGCTGTGCTGGGCGCGCCGATCTCGACCACGGTGATCGTGTTCGAGCTGACCGGCGGCTATGCACTGTCGATTGCGCTGCTGCTGACAGTGGCCATTGCGCATGGCATCACACAGGCGCTGCATGGGCATTCCTATTTCCAGTGGCAACTGGAAATGCGCGGTCTCTTCGTCAAGGACGGGCCGCACCGCTCGGTGTTGCGCAATGTGCGGGTGATGGATTTCATGAAACTGCCCGGGGATGACGCCGAGCCGGAATTTCTCGATCCCGACCTCACCACTCCGACGCTGAAGCCGACCGACACGCTGGAAGCGGCGCTGCGCACCTTCGACAGCGGCGGCCACACCCGGCTGCCGGTGGTGAGCGATGCCGAGACCGGAAAGATCGTCGGCTGGGCCGAGCAGGTCGAGGCGCTGAGCCATTTCAACCGCCGCCTGATTGCCGCGAGCGAGGAAGAACACCGCTGAATCTGCACAGCCTGACCGTGCCTGCGCGCGTAAAACCGCTTGTGCCCGCCACCGCCGCTGCTACAGCATCGTGCATGACTTGAACGCACACCGATTTGATGGAGACCAACAATGCAAGCCTTGACACCAGTCCTCGCCGCCGTGGGAATTTATGCGGCGCTGAACATGGCGGTGCTGATCTGGATCAGCGTCGAGACCGGACGCCTGCGCGGCAAGCACAAGGTCTCGATCGGCGATGGCGGCGTCAAGCATCTCACCCGCATCATGCGCGGCCATGCCAATGCGGTGGAGAACATGCCGATGTTTTTCGTACTGCTGCTGGTCGCCGCACTTCTGGGCATGCCGCTGATGGCGGCGCATGTGCTGGGCGCCGGCTTCACCATCGGCCGCGCCCTGCATGCCTGGCACTTCATCCAGGAAGACGCACCGGGCTGGCAGCGCGGCGGCGGCTTCACCCTGTCGTTCCTGGCACAAGCCGTGCTGCTGGTCGGCCTTTTCGGCCATGGCGTCTGGACCATGATCGGCTGACCGGGCCGACCCATGCATGCCGAAATTTCAAGGCCGCGCTGTTGCAAGCGCGGCCTTTTGTTTGCGGTGCCGGGCTCAGGAGAGAACGCGCTTGAGGCCTGGAATGCGGGAAATCACCAGCAGGTCCAGGGCCATCACGGTGAGCAGGGTGAGCCCGGCCATAGGAAAGGCCATAGAGACGGCCAGCGCCACCAGGGTGGCGCCCGGCCACAGCGGCATGTTGCGCGGCATAGGCGGCGCAAAGAGGCGCAAGCCCCCTGCCCGTCGCTTCCACCACATCACCACGCCGCTTGCGCACAGGAACAGCACGGACAGGCAGACAGCCGTGTTGGCCAGCACGCTCCACAGGCCCATGGTGCCCATGTGGAGCGCAACGCCGACCGCCATGGCCTTGCCGGCCCAGGAGTAATCCTCAAAACGGACATCGGCGAGGATATTGCCGGTGTAGCGGTCGACATGCACCGTGCGGTCCGACATCGGATCGGGACTGTCGGTGCTCATCGAATCGCGGCTGAAAGTGTAAACCCCGGCATCACCGGCGGGCACATTCATCTGGTAGCGGCCGGCAAAGCCGATCCGGCGCGCCAGGGCGTCCATGCTGTCGATGCTGATCGGCGCGCCCGCCGCCATGACCCGCGTACCGACCTGGCTGCCCGAAGCCGGCATCGGCGTCTGCTCCAGCGCCCAGGGCACTTCCCTGGCGCCATGGTTCATGCTGGCATGGGTTTCGTCCGACAGGGGCACATTGTCCCATTTTTCCGCCGGGAACTGGCTCCAGGCCTGCACCATCTTCTCGCCCCAGACACCGGACCAGGACAGGCCGGAGATCAGGAAGAACACCAGAAACAGCGACAGCCAGCCCCCGACGACGCCATGCAGCGATCGCCACATCGCCCTGCCGCCGCGGGCAACCGACGGGATCAGCGCCGAGCGCCAGCCATGGTCGCGCGGCCACCACATGTAGAGCCCGGTGGCAATCAGCACCATACCGAGCGAGGCGGCGATCTCGATCATCCGGTCGCCGGTGACGCCCAGCATCAGCTCGCTGTGGAGATTGTCGAAGAAATCATACCAGCCGCTGCGGCGCGGAAATTCGGCCAGCACCGTTGCTGTGTAGGGATCAACGACAACCATCGTCGCGGTATCGCCGAGATCGACGCGAAAGATCGCCGCCAGGTCCGCGGCGCGCGGCGCGACATATTGCCGGAGCGTGCCGCCGGGAATGGCTGCCAGCGCCGCATCGGCCTGCGCCGAGACAGGCTGCGCCAGCTCCTGTTGCACCACGGCGATGCGCTCGCCGTCGCGGCCGTCGATATAGGCGATCCAGGCCATGGCCATGCCGGTAACAGCAAGCATCATGAAGAAGGGAATGACATAGAGCCCGGCATAGAAATGCCAGCGCCACGCCGCGAGATAGAACTTGCTGGTGCTGACGGACGCAGTGTCCTGCGCCGGCACACCGGTCGAATCAATGGAGACCATCAGTCTCTCCTCTGACAAAAATCTGGAAATTTTCGGTTCAGACGAAGAGAGGCGGCGCCCTGGCATCGTTGCCGGCGTTGCGCCTTTGCGAGCGCAGCAGGGTCTTTTCAAAGGCAAAGTTTTCGAAATGGCCGAGCGCCAGCGGCTCGGCCGCCAGGCCCGCGGCCGACAGCATTGCCGCGTGGATCTGCGCCGACCACTCGCAGGGCGCATGCGCCGGCTTGTCGTCCCGGTCGTCATCACCGCCGACGGAGACCGTCTCGACACCATTGCCGGTGCAGATGACGATCTCCATGCCATCAGCGGAAAATCGCGGCATGGTGTGGACCGAGAAGAACGAGAACAGCAGGACCGGCACGAACAGGGCCGCAACGACCAGTCGTTTCACATCCAGCGCTCCGAGCGTTCTCATCATGGCAAAATGCCTACAGAACACGCGGCATTAAATACAGCGGATTCTTGCCCGGTTTCAGTGTTTTACACCTCTCCGGACGGACCCGCTGACGCCTGCGCCCGAGGCTATGGCGGCCATGCAGCCGGCCCCAGCCGCGGGACGCGGGTCGCGGTTCAGCCGCGGCCGCCACGGCACATCCGGGCGCTGATTTCCGTGGCGCCCGAGCGCTGCATCTCGCAGCGGTTGGGAAAGGTCAGTGCACTGCTGCCGAGCTGGCCGCAGACCGGCTCATCGCCCTGCGGGCAGGCATTTTGCGACGAGGACTGGCCGGGGCGGCTGCGGTCGCGGCGGGACTGGGTGTCATCGCGGCCGCGGTTGCTGTCGCGGCGGCCATCGCGGTCTCTGGATGAGCCCCGGTCATCGCGGCTCCAGTCGTCGCGGCTGCGGTCGTCGCGGTCGCGGCGGTTATTGCCATAATCCATGGCGCCGCATTGGCCGTTGGCGACAACGCGCCAATCGGACTGGCGTGCCTGGCAGGCATTGGGGAAAGTGCGTTGCTCGCCGCGGCGTTCGGCGCAGACCGGATCATAATTGGCCGGGCACATCGGGCCGGCGCGGTAATCGACGCGGGTTTCGGTAACTTCACAGCCGCTGAGCGTCAGCGCCGCCCCCACCAGCATCGCCACCCCTAGCAGGGTCGACATTCGTGTGGCGGATCCTGTCTCAATATTTTGGCGCATGGCAATCTCCCGGGTTGTCCGGACAAGATCATCGCGCGCGGAGCCGGTCAAGCAGGAAGTCGCAGGCAGGCCGGCGAGAACCGCAGCTGACGATCGCGCCCCGGCACGGCGAAGCGGCTGCGGCGCCGGCCGCCGTTTCGAGGACGCACGGGCAGGCTCAGCCGTCCTGATGCTTGCCGGCCGTTGCAGCCTGCGTCCACCGCCGGCGGACCTCAATGCAGTTGTCCGAGACCGCTCTGAACCATCCCTTGCGCACCGGCGCCGGAGTGACATTCGCGGTCCGCGTGGCTTCAAACATGGCATTGGCTATCAGGTTGAACATGGCTTGATCTCCTTGTGTGTGAGAAGCCTAGCCCTGCCTTGCTCATGTCCGAAACGAATTAAATTGATAATCATGATGAAGTTTTCTAATAAGGAGCCATGCAACGTGATCTTGAAATCGACCTCCTGCGCTCCTTCGTGGCCATTGCCGCGCACCGCAACTTCACCCGCGCTGCGGAGGCCATCGGCCGCACCCAGTCTGCCGTCAGCCTGCAGCTCAAGCGGCTGGAAGACATTACCGGCGAACGGCTGTTCGAGCGCAGCCGCAATTCCGTCGAGATCACGCCAACCGGCGAGGCGCTGCTGGTCTATGCCAACCGGATTCTATCGGCCAATGAAGCGGCGCTCTCGCATATCAGGCGGCCCGAAGCCGAAGGCCTGGTCCGCTTCGGCGCGCCGGATGATTACGCCAGCTATCTCTTGGCGCCGATCCTCGCGGCCTTCACCGCCCAATATCCGCTGGTGCAGTTCGAACTGACCTGCGAAAGCTCGATCGATCTCATACCGATGCTCGAACATGGCGAGATCGACATCATGCTGGGCACGCACCAGTCGGATCAGGTCAAGGGCCGGGTCGCGCGCTATGAATCGCTGCACTGGGTGGCCGGTCCCGATTATGTCGATGATCCCGATCAGGGCCTGTCGCTGGCGCTGTTCCCGAATGGCTGCGCCGTGCGCCATGCCGGGCTTGTCGCACTCGAACAGATCGAACGGCCCTGGCGGATTGTCTGCTCGACCCGCAGTGTCAGTCTGATCGAGCAGACCGTGCTCAACGGCGCTGGAATCTCGGTGATGGAAGCCTCGATCATTCCCGAGACCTTGCGCATCCTCGACGGCCAGCCCGGCTTCCCGCCCCTGCCCGAAATCGCCATGAGCGTGCATTACAACAAGGCGGCCTGTGCGCCGCATGTGGGGATTTTTGCGGATTTTCTGGTGGGGGAGTTGGGGCGGAGGCGGGTGTAGCTCGGATTACGTTCTGGCATCCAGGCACGACGCAAATGCCGCCTGCAGATTCTGGCAAGGCTCCCCCACCGTCATTCCGCACCTGATGCGGCATCCAGCCAGCTCAAGTCCTTGAGCTGTATGAGTCTCATGCCCCGGCAGAAGCCGGGTCAGCTGGATACCGGGTCAAGCCCGGCATGACAGAGACATGATCAACCATGCGATCGAACGGAGCAGAACTTGAACGCGATTGCTAACCCACCCGCTCGACAAACCCGTCCAGCACCCGTTTCTGGCCGGCCTTGTCGAAATCGATGGTCAGCTTGTTGCCGTCGATGACGGCGATGTTGCCGTTGCCGAATTTGAGGTGGAAGACGCGGTCGCCGACCGTGTAGGCCGAGGTGGTGCCGGTGGATTTGGCCACCAGCTCGCCATCGATGGTGGAGCCGCCGCGCGGGCCGGATTCGCCGTAGGCTATGCGCTCGACCGAAGGGCCCGAACGGGTTCCCCAATTGTCGCGGGCGGCGTCGGTCTTGTTGGCTTGGGCGCGTTTCCAGCCCGGGGTGTTGTAATTGCCGGAAAACGGTTCGGCGCGGTCAAAGCGCGAGGCGCCATAGGGGCCGCCGGACTGGCCCCCAAAGCTTCCGCCTCTGCCATAGCCGCCATAGCCGGTGTCGATGTCGGCGACCTCGACATGGGCTTCGGGCAATTCATCCAGAAACCGCGATGGCAGCGTCGATTGCCACAGCCCGTGAATGCGGCGGTTGGAAACGAACCAGATGTGGCAGAACAGCTTTGCGCGGGTCAGCCCGACATAGGCGAGACGGCGCTCTTCCTCGAGCCCCGAACGGCCGCCCTCATCAAGCGCGCGCTGGTGCGGGAAGAGGCCCTCTTCCCAGCCGGGCAGGAACACTGTCTCGAATTCCAGCCCCTTGGCCGAGTGCAGCGTCATGATCGAGACCGCATCGAGATCGGGATTGTTGTCCTTGTCCATGACCAGCGCCACATGCTCGAGAAAGGCACGCATGGATTCAAAGCCGGAAATGGTCTCGACCAGCTCTTTCAGGTTTTCCAGCCGCGTCGGTGCATCGGCGGAGCGGTCGTTCTGCCACATCTCGGTGTAGCCGGATTCCTCCAGAATGGTTTCGGCCAGTTCGTGGCCCGGCGTGGTTTCCAGCATGGACTGCCAGCGGGTAAACATCTCGACCACATCGGTGAGTGACTTGCGCGGCCGGGGCTTGAGCTCGTCAGTCAGGATCAGGTCGCGGGCGGCGGCCAGCATCGGCACGCCGCGGCCACGGGCGACATCATGCACCTGCCGCACGGCCGCCTCGCCCAGTCCGCGCTTGGGGACATTGACGATGCGCTCAAAGGCAAGGTCGTCGGCGGGCTGGCTGACGACACGGAAAAACGCCATGGCGTCGCGGATTTCCTGGCGTTCATAGAAGCGCGGACCGCCGATGACCCTGTAATTCAGGCCAAGCGTGACGAAACGTTCCTCGAATTCGCGCATCTGGAACGAGGCGCGGACCAGGATCGCCATGTTGTTGAGCGCCCGGCCCTTGTTTTGCGCCTGCTCGATTTCCTCACCAACGGCGCGGGCCTCTTCCTCCGAATCCCAGGCGGCATGCACCTGCACGCGTTCGTGATCGGGGTCGGACTGCTCGGTGAACAGGGTTTTTCCCAGCCGGCCCTCATTATGGGCGATCAGATGGCCGGCAGCGCCGAGAATGTGCTCGGTGGAACGGTAGTTGCGCTCCAGCCGGATTACCTTGGCGCCGGGAAAATCCTTGTCAAAGCGCAGGATGTTTTCGACTTCGGCGCCGCGCCAGCCATAGATCGACTGGTCGTCATCGCCGACGCAGCAGATGTTTGGCCGCTCCGGCGCGGTCCGCTGCGCCAGGAGCCTGAGCCACATATATTGCGCGGTGTTGGTGTCCTGGTACTCGTCGACCAGGATGAAGCGAAATTTCTGCTGATATTCCTTCAGCACATCGGGATGGGCGCGGAACATGCGGATCGGCAGGCACAGAAGATCGCCGAAATCGGCAGCATTGAGTGTCTGCAGGCGTTCCTGATAGGCGGTGTAGAGCGCCCTGCCCTTGCCATGGGCAAAGCCGCGGCTGTCGCCTTCGGGAATCTCGGCAGGCCCGAGCCCCTTGTTCTTCCAGCCGTCGATCATCTGGGCGAATTGCCGCGCCGGCCAGCGCTTGTCGTCAATGCCTTCGGCCTGGATCAGCTGCTTGCACAGCCGCACCACATCGTCGGTGTCCAGAATGGTGAAATCGGATCTGAGCCCCACCAGTTCGGCATGACGGCGCAAGAGCTTGACGCCGATCGAGTGGAAGGTGCCGAGCCAGGGCATGCCCTCGACCGCGCCGCCGACCAGCACGCTGACGCGCTCCTTCATCTCGCGCGCGGCCTTGTTGGTGAAGGTGACGGAGAGGATCTGCGACGGGTAGGCCAGGCCGAGATTGAGGATATGGGCGATGCGGGTGGTCAGAACCCTTGTCTTGCCGGTGCCGGCCCCGGCGAGCACCAGAACCGGGCCTTCGATGGATTCCACCGCATCGGCCTGCTCGGGATTGAGACCGGAGAGGTAGTTCGGCGTTGGCCGCGAGGCATTGCGCGCGGCAACAGCGCGCGCCGCAATCGAGCCGCCCTGGCTTGCCGGAGGGTTGGCTGCAGGCGGGGGAGCGGGCGCCGGATCATCGTCGCCGAAAAACGGAATGTCGTCATCTGCTGGGTTCATACCCGTGAATGTAGTGATTCGGGGGAGAAAGACCAGTGTTCGCGGTTCATTCCGGTGCTTGAAGCGCCGGGCTCAACAACTTGTGAGCCGCCACACCACCGGACTGAGGCTTGACCAGCATTGGCAGTTGAGAAACAATCTGGCCACGGCCAGCGCTGCCGGCAGTCCGCGCCTCATTGAGGTTTGGCGAAAGCGCGTCTTGTTTTTCCGGTTCTCCTGATCGGCGAAAAAGTCAGCAATGCGGACACTGATCATCCTCTTCGCCGCAGACAGGATTGGACTATGCGAACATATCTCGATGCAAAAGCCATGGCTTCAGCCATGCGCGAGCGGCTGGCCGGCACAGGCGTTGCCATTACTCACAGCCAGGCGCTGGAAATCGTGGCCCGTCAATTCGGCTTCGACACCTGGAACATTCTGGCGGCGCGGATCGCGGCAAGCCCGGAAACCCGCGACGATAGCGGCATCGGGCTGGAAGCGGCGGCCCCGATCATCCGGATTTTCGACGAAGCCAAGGCACGCGAATTCTATCTCGAATTTCTCGGCTGCAGCGTCGACTGGGAGCACCGTTTCGGGCCCGATGCGCCTCTCTACATGCAGGTGTCCCGCGGGGCGATGGTGCTGCATCTGAGCGAGCATTCGGGCGACGCCACGCCGGGCGCCAATGCGGTGGTCTTTGCCAGAGACGTCGAAAAACTGCATGGCGAACTCCTGGCGCACAATTACCGCTACAACCGGCCGGGCCTGCAGAAGCAGGATTGGGGGCTCGAGATGCAGGTGACCGATCCGTTCAGCAACCGGCTGCGTTTCATCGAACGCAAAGCGGCGCAGGAAACCTGATCCGAAGCCTCCGGGAAGCAGCCTGCTTTCCTGCCAATGCGGGAAAGCAGGCTGTGCGCCGCTACCAAGGCGTCTCGCCGTCAGGCTCGACGAAGCGGCCAGAGCCTTCGTGATCAAGCGCGAAGCGAACAGGCAAGCGGGCCCCCTCCTCCGGCGTCATGGTGCCATAGCCGGTGAGATCGGTCTTGACGAAGCCGGGGCTCACGGAGTTGACCCTGATCGACGTGCCTCTCAGTTCCTCGTGAAGCTCGATCGTCAGCATGTTCAGTGCGGCCTTGGAGGCGTTGTAGCCGATGAACCGGTTGGCATAGTAGGGCGAGGACGGATCACCGTTGAGCGTCAGCGACCCCAGCGAACTGGCAAGATTGACGATCCGGCCGGCGGGCGCCTTGCGCAACAGCGGCAGGAAGGCCTGGGTGACCGCCAATGTGCCGAGGAAATTGGTGTCCATCACCTTGCGCACCGCCTCGAGCGAGGCTTTTCCCGGGGCTGCGTCGGCGAAATCGAAGATGCCGGCATTGTTGACCAGAATGTCGAGCCGCCCATGCAAGCCTGCAACCTTTTCGACGGCGGCGGCGATGCCTGACCAGTCGCAGAGGTCGATGTGCAGGGCGCTTGCGCTCAGCCCCTCGTCCGCCAGATCCGCAAGGGCCTTTCTGGCGCGGTCGTCGTCACGCGCGCCGATGATTATATCAACACCGGCCTGGGCCAGTTGCCGTGCAATCTCGAGCCCGATTCCCTTGTTGCCGCCCGTAACCAGCGCAATTCGTCTGTCTGCCATGGAACGATCCTTTCGTGTGTGCAGGTGATGCGGTTAGGATATGAAGGATTGTTCAGTTTGAGGATTCGCATTTGGCTGCCACCTCACCGCGCCCGCTCGCACCCCGGAAAAGGCCGCGTCAGGCCCGCGCGACGGCCACGCTGGACGCCATCTTCGAGGCAACCATTCAGGTTTTGCTGCGCGACGGGCCGCAGCGTTTGACAACCACGCGGGTGGCCGAAAGAGCCGGGGTTTCGGTTGGCACGATGTACCAGTATTTCGCGCACAAGCAGGCGCTGATCTACACGCTTAACGAGCGCTATCTCGAGGCGCTGGCCGAGCGGATCGAGGCCTGTTGCGCAGCGCAGCACGGAACGCGCGCAAACCGGATGGTGGAGGCGCTTGTCGAGTGTTACTGGCAGGCAAAGACCGAGCGGCCGGAGGTGACGCGCGCGCTCTACCGTTCGGTCGCGGAGCTCGACAACGTGGCCTTGGTCGCAAATTTTGCCGCGCGCGTCGACCGGGCCACCACCGCCATGCTGGCCAGCGCATCCGACCACGCACCCGCCGATCTCGACAGCGTCAACCGCACACTTGTCACGGTGATCTTCGGCACGGTGCGCAACGCGTTCGAACGCAACCTGCCGGAGGCGGATACCGAGGGCCTGCGCCGGCATCTGGTGACCATGTGCAAGGCTCTTCTCGACCAGACCGCAGGCCAGTCAGCTTGAGGGAGGCAGGCAGGGGGTACCCGATCGTCGGTGAGCCGAAATCGAATGCCGTGATCAGCGCGGTTTCAGGCAGTGGTTGCGGCATAAGGGAGTTCCCCGTGACCGCGATGGTTTGCAGTGCCGCTTTCGCCAGCCACCGGCTTTGGCTACAGTCGGTTTACAGCACGGGAACATCGCATGGACCACAAGAGCTTACTCGCCGGCCTGTCGGCCGAGCAATGCCGCGAGCTGACCGCGACATCGGACCTTCGCGGCTTGATGCAGCTGGCGCTGCATTTCGGGGCCATCGCGGTCACCATGACGCTGATCATCATGCAAGTGCCGTTCTGGCCGCTGCTGATGTTGCCGCAGGGAATCCTGCTGGTGTTCCTGTTCACGCTGCTGCACGAGGCCAGCCACCAGACCCCGTTCCGCTCGCGCTGGCTCAACACGGCTGCCGCGCATATCTCGGGCTTCGTGATCCTGCTGCCGCCGCGCTGGTTTCGCTATTTCCATTTTGCCCATCACCGCTTCACCCAGGTGCCGGGCAAGGATCCGGAACTGGCGACGCCGAAGCCCGAGGGCTGGCGGCAGTATCTGCTGCATGTGTCCGGCATCCCGGTGTGGATCAGCCACGCGCGCACGCTGATTAACAATGCGGCCGGGCGCTGCGACGATGATTTCGTGCCGGCGGGCAAACGCGGCGTGGTGCGCAGCGAGGCGCGGATGATGCTTGCCGCCTATGCTGTTCTGTTGCTGGGCAGCCTGGCGCTTGGCAGCACCGTTTTCGTCCATGTCTGGCTGGTCCCGGTGGTCTTGGGACAGCCGTTTCTGCGGCTTTACCTGCTGGCCGAGCATGGACGCTGCGCCTATGTCGCCAATATGCTGGAAAACACCCGCACCACATTGACCAATGCGCTGGTGCGGCGGCTGGCCTGGAACATGCCTTACCACGCCGAACATCACAGCTACCCGGCGGTGCCGTTTCACCGGCTGCCGGATCTGCACCGGCTGGCCGCGCCGCATCTGCTCGTCACCGAACCGGGATACACGCATTTTCATGCCAGATACGCGCCGCAGCTTTCATGCGCAGACCCGGACGATCCGGCGGAGTGAGGCGTCAGGCGCCGGCGCCGCAGCACTTCTTGTATTTCCGGCCCGATCCGCAGGGGCACGGATCATTGCGGCCGACGCTGGCAGCGCGCTGGGCCACGGAATTGGCGGCGCAGCCCCAATAGAGCCACCGCCCCTCCAGGCGCCGGAACTCGGAGGTCTCGGTGTGCGTGGCCTCTGCGCCCTTGTGGCGGTAGCGGGCAACGAAGCTGACGGTGCCGTCGCTGTCACGCTCCCGCCCCTTGCCGGTCTTGACGATCTCGAGACCAAGCCACGCGGTACCAAGCTGCGCCACTTCCGCCTCGGCGCGGTCGAAGGCCAGCGCTGCCGGTCCGGCGCAGGTGGCTTCGATGTAATCGAGATTGCCGGTGGCATAGGCCGCATAGCGCGACCGCATCAAGGCTTCCGCGGTCGGCACAGGCACGCCCGCATGATAGCGGCCGCAGCAGGCGGCGAGTTCGAGACTGGAGCCGCAGGGGCAATGGGACATGGGGTGTGAGCCTTGGAGAGGATTGGAGTGAGTGATAGCAGAGGGCGGTCACCTCAAGGTCTGCATGCCCCGATCGAGAAGCTCGCGCATGAAGCGCTGGTACTTGATGCCGCGCTTCCTGGCTTCAGCCTTGATCGCCTCCAGCATGCGGATGTTGACCCGGGCACTCTTGTCTTCGAATTCATGATGCACCGGTTCAGCAGCGCTCCAGTCAAACGCGCTCAGATCGGATTCTGCGACGAATGTTTCAGCGGCTTCATCGCTGGTCAGTGTAGGCCATGGTCTGTTTGATCTGCTCATAAACTCTCACCTTACTCAAATAGATCAGGAGAGTTCCAGCCTCAACGTCCTCCCTACGGCCTGCGCGGCACGGCTCAGAGCTCCGAGTGTCACGCCATCATTGGCGGGATCCAGCAGCCGGTCAATCTGCGAACGACTGGTCTCCAGCCTGCGGGCGAGTTCGGCCTTTGAGATCTGCTGAGTTTGCATCACCACCGCCAGTTGATGGGCGATCACGCGCTTAATCGCCTGCTCGGTGGCACTGTCAAGGGTTCCCTGTTCTTCGAGGTAGTCGTCATAACTCTGCCCGAGTTTGCCGGGTTCGATCTCATGACTCATGAAGCCAGTCCTTTCATTCGTTTTTCAGCGATTGCCAGTTCTTTTGCGGGCGCTCTTCGAGATTTTTTATGAAACCATGCAACAGCGCCATGTGTCCGTCATGCACGCAGAAAAACACCCTTCCAATCCTGCCATCACCAAGGTTGCTCCTGATTTCCCAAAGCCCTTGTTTCCCTGTAATCGAACGGCAAAGCGGCATCCCAATAGGCCAACCAAACTCGGCAGTTCTTATGTCGTCACCTATGGCTTTCCGATCGCTTTCGGACAATGACAAAAGCCAATCCCGCACCGGCATTCTTCCATTGGCGCTTTCGAAAAACCGGGCTGGCAACCGTTTCAGGCCATTCATCAGATAAACGTACCATATTTGGTACGATTTATCAATCGCGGCCTGACACTTCAAATTGATGCCTAAACCCTGAAGCGGCGCCACGCCATTTGCAGCAAATCCCCCTCAAAACCACCCCTTGCGCTTGAACCACAGATAGGGGCCCAGCGCGGAAGTGGCCATGACGGCGAGTGCGATCGGGTAGGCCCAGGGTTGGCTCAGCTCGGGCATGTTCTGGAAATTCATGCCGTAGACGGTGCCGATGAAGGTTGGCGGCAGGAACACCATGGCCGCCACCGAGAGCACCTTCATCACCTGGTTCTGCTGCACCGAGATCAGGCCGAGCGAAGCGTCGAGCAGGAAGATGATGTTTTCGGAGATGAAGTCGGCGTGCTCGGACAGCGACTGGACGTCGCCGGCCATCGAGCGGCAGCGCTGCTTGAGCGTCTTGTCGCCCATTATTTCCGGCAGGGTCTGCAGGAAGCTGGCGATGCGGGCCAGCGACATCAGGCTTTCGCGCACCTTGGCAATGGTGCGCTGGTGGCTGGCGATGACGGTAAGCGTGGCCTCGAGATCGCGGGTGACGGCTTCCGGGTTGGCGACGGCACCGCGTGAAAACACCTCGGTCGACAGCGCGTCGATGCGGCGCGAGCGGTGTTCGAGCACTTCGGCACTGCGGTCGATCATCGCCTCGATCAGCCGGGTCATGACATCATGGCCACCGGCGCCGGCCAGCTCGCGATGGGCAAGTTCCCGGTGCGCATTGGCGGCAAACATGGTGAAGGCCTTGGGCTCGGCATAACGGATGGTGACGAGCCGTCCGCCGGCGAGCACAAAGCCGATATCGGCAATCTCGGCAAAGTCGCTGTCGGCTTTCCAGACCACGCTGGCGGTCAGGTAGACCGCGCCGTTCTCGATATAGAGCCGGCTGGAGGGCTCGATGTCGTGCAACTCGTCGCGGCTCGGCACCTCGACGCCGATCAGGGCCTCGACCTGGGTCTCCTCCTCAGGCGTGGGATGCAGAAGATCGATCCAGCACGCCCGTTCGGCGAGCGGCTGAACCGGGGTTTGCGGAGCATCGAGGCTGACGCCAGCGCCATCATAAAGCCGGATCACGCTGGGTCAGCCCTGCTGGCTGGCGTCAAAGGCGGGGTCGACGGGGATCTGCATGGCGGTGGCCAACTGGTTGGTCTTGCCGGCCAGCCCGATAATGGCCAGCAGCTCGCCATATTGCTCGCCGGTCAGGCCCTTGGCGCGGGCGGCGGCGGTGTGGGAATGGACGCAATAGGTGCAATTGTTGGCGACCGACACGGCGATGTAGATCATCTCCTTGGTCAGCGGATCGATCGAGGACGGCTTGCCGATCACGGCCTTCACTTCCGTCCAGGTGCGCTCGAGCAGTGCCGGATCAAATGCCAACCAGCGCCACATATTGTTGATGAAATCGGTGTTGCGAGTGGCGCGGATATCATCGAACACCGCCTTGACGCGGGCGTCGGATTCCAGATCCGGACGAGGTAGCATTGTTGTCACGAAATATTCTCCATGGATGATGTATGACGGGCGGCACGAACGGGCGCCGCAAGACCTGGACCAGCCTAGCATGGTGGATTCGGCTTGGCGACGCGGTTCGCAGATGCGGCAATTCCAGATCGGCGCCCCGCCCTTTATTTGCCGCAAGTAAGGCCTAGTGTAGCCAACCAGATCAACCAACAGGGGAGAACGGGCGTGACAGATCAACCGACGACCAGACCGGCCATCACCCAGGCCATGATCAAGGCTTATGATGATTACACTCACCTGACACTGGACCGGCGCGGTTTCATGAACAGGCTGACCAAGCTTGCGGGCTCAGGCGCCGCTGCGGCGGCAATCGCGCCGCTGCTGGCCGCCAACAGCGCCCGCGCCGCCATCGTGCCTGCCAATGATGCCCGGCTGAAGATCTCGCAGGTCAACTTCCCCGGCGCCGACTGGGAGATGAACGGCTACCTGGTCATGCCGGCGGAAGTCTCAGCTCCCCTGCCCGCCGTGATCGTCATTCATGAAAACCGCGGGCTCAACGACCATATCCGCGACGTCGCGCGACGGTTGGCGCTGGAAGGCTTTGCCGCCCTGGCGGTGGATTTCCTGTCGCCGCTGGGCGGATCTCCCGAAGATGAAGACAAGGCGCGCGAGATGATCGGCCAGCTCGAGGGCGCCGACACCACCGCCAATGCAAATGCCGCGCGGGCCTGGCTTGCCGGGCATGACAAGACCAATGGCAAGGTGGGCGCCGTCGGCTTCTGCTGGGGCGGCGGGCTCGTCAACCAGATGGCGGTGACCGATCCCGAACTGGGCGCCGGCGTTGCCTATTACGGGCGTCAGCCCGCGGCCAGCGATGTGCCGGCCATCAAGGCGCCGATGCTGCTGCATTATGCCGGGCTCGACGAGCGCATCAATGTCGGCATCGACGACTACCGCGCCGCGCTCAAGGCCAATGGCAAACCCTTTGCGATGCATGTCTATCAGAACGTCAATCACGCTTTCAACAATGACACCTCGGAAGCCCGCTACAACAAGCCGGCGGCGGATCTGGCATGGTCGCGCACGGTGGCGTTCTTCAAGGGCACCCTGAGTTGACCGGCACAGATGCTGGCACGGGTATGCGGCCTGGCCGGCTGTATGCCGGCCGGGCGACTTTGCTGTGAAAAAGCCTCCGGAAAACCCCTGCCCGCCGCTTGCAAAGCCTGAATCGCCCGTTTACGCTTACGTTAACGTTATACACCCGGAGAACTTACCATGGACGAACTGATCAATCGCATCACCAGCAATGTCGGCATTGACGCCGATACTGCCAAACAGGCCGTCGGCGCCATCCTGGCCTTTCTTCAGTCCGAAGGCCCTGCCGACAAGGTCAGTGAATTGCTGGCGGCAGTTCCCGGCGCCGAAGCACTGATCGCCCAGGCGCCAAGCGGCGGCATGCTGTCGATGGGCGGCGTCATGGGTCTGGGGCAGAAGCTGATGGGCATGGGTCTCGGCATGGGCGAAATCTCCAACACCGCCAAGGAAACCATGGGTTTTGCCCGTGAAAACGGCGCGGGCGACGCGATCGACGAAATCGTCGCCTCGATCCCCGGCTTGTCGCAGTTCGTCTGAACCGCACGCGGCTTCAGCCTCTTGAAGCATCAACCCGGCGGCCGGTCCGCCGGGTTTTTCTTTGCCTTGACGTCTGTCACCTGACAACGCGGCCGCGTCAGGCGGCGGCGACGCTGCCCGAAACTGTCTCGTCCGCGGACGCGGATTGACGCCGTTCGGCTGCCCCGGAGCGCGCCCCACCGCTGTCTGCGGCAAACCAGGCCTGACCCCGGCCATTGTCCTTGGCCCGGTAGAGCGCCTCGTCGGCGCTGCGGATGATATTCTTGGCGGTCTGGGCATCATCTGGCCACCAGGCGACACCGATGCTGGCGCCGATGCGCGCCACCCCGCCGTCAAACGCGATGTCCTCGCAGACGCTGGCAATCAACCGCTCACAGCGGGCGAGCAGACTGGTGCGGTCGAGCTTGTCCCACAGCAGGATGATGAATTCGTCGCCACCGACCCGTGCGGTCATCCCGTCTTCTCCGACAGCATCGGCGATCCGCCGGGCCGCGGTCCTGATCACCAGGTCCCCAACCTGGTGGCCATGGGCGTCGTTGACGGCCTTGAACTTGTCGAGGTCGAGGCAGAGGATGGCGCAACGATCCTGACGCTGTCCGGCGACGATCTCGTCGAGCGCGATGTCGAACTGCAGACGATTGGGCAGCCCGGTGAGATTGTCATGCATGGCGCGGTGGCGGTTGCGCGTCTCGCTGAGCTGCAGCGCATGGATGGTACCGGCATAGCGCATGGCCACGATCAGCAGCGCGACGCTGACCAGCACAAAGGCCCCGGCAAGGGCGCCGATCGACCGGTTCCAGATGATGCGCGAAGGCAGCTCCACCTGCCAGCTCGCAGCCAGCGGCGGCTGACCCGCGACCTGGCTGACGAGTACCGTGCTGCGGCCCTCGACAGCCGCGGCAGCAGGCGCGACGGAAAAATCTTCGAGCCCGAGATTTTCACCGATCCCGGCAAGAGCCCATTTGCCCAAAGGCTTGAAGGTGAGCAGCACCTGCGGCATTCCGTCGGGCAGGGTTTCGACATCGTCGGGAATGATCGCCTGCGCCGCGATCACTCCGATCTGGCCGTCGATGATGCGGACATCTGCGGCATGAAGCTTGGGAGCAAAACGCGCAGGCTGACCGGTGATCACGTAACCGCCGTTTCGCGGGGCGCGGCGGGCGAAATAGTTTTCACGCGCCGCCTCGACGAGATCCCGGTTGCGCTCGACATAGGGCAGGCCGGCAGCCGGATCCATCACCTGGGAGCGGAACACCGCCACCAGCGGCATGTCGTCAGGCTTCACCACGACGGTGGATTCGATGCCGAAATCCTCCCAGATCCAGTCGGCGATCTCCTCCTCGACAAAATCTCGGTCGATCGGGTCGCGAAGCGCGCTCACCGTCTTGTCCCAATGAGAAATCTGCGACTGGTCGCGGGCCAGCACCTCGATCTGGCGGTCGATCTCGGCCTGGACCAGATACTGCTCCAGATCGCTGCGGACATCATCGGCGACGACGCCGGCAAAGGTCAGGATCTGAAGGTTGGACACGGCAAAGACCGCCAGGACGGCGATACACAGCGCGTAAACACCGATGGCGATGTTGGGCCGTGCAGTGTGCGTGGAGACGGTCTTCATGGTGATGTTCCCGGTTTTCAGCCCCCCGTTCTAGTTCGAACCACTGAAAACAGACCTAAGCAGTATGGTTGGCAGCGCGTTAACGCACGCTGGGCGCAATCCCCCGGGCTGCCGCGCATTGCAGCGCCGGGATCCATGGCGCAGGTTGGGGCCTGCGATTCCCGGACTGCCCCGGGATCCGAACCGGAGCGAGGCGTCCGATGCCAAAGCCTGTCCAGTCACGGCCGTTTGATCGCCGCCAGTTCCTGCGCCTGACCGCGGCGTCGGCGCTTGCCGCACCTTTGACCGGCACCGGCGTTGCCCGCGCCGCAAGCGACGATGTCGATGTCATCGTCATCGGCGCCGGTGTGGCCGGGCTGGCGGCGGCGCGCCAGCTTGCCGATCTGGGCTACGAGGTGCTGGTGCTGGAAGCCTCCGACCGCATTGGCGGCAGGTTGCAGACCGACTGGTCGCTGGGCGCGCCCTTCGAACTCGGCGCCGGATGGATCCACCGCCCGGACGGCAATCCGGTCACGCCTCTGGTTGCGGCAGCCGGCGGCGAAATCTTTGTCACCGAGGATGACAGCCTGATGGTGCTGTCAGCCGACGGCAAGCGCTACCGGGATGCGGAGATCTTCGGCAAGGAGGCGCAGCTCGATGCGCTCTATGCGCGGATTGACACGACGCTTGATGGCGACCAGCCGCTGGCCGCGGCAATCGCCCGGCTGGCCCCCGAAACCCTGACTGACCCGGCGACCAGATGGATGGTGTCATCCTATACCGAGTTCGACGCAGGTGGACCCGTTGATGCCCTGTCGGCCGCCTATTTCGACGAGGACGAGACCTATGACGGCGCCGATGTGATCGTTTTGAACGGCTATGACCGGATGCTGGGTCCGCTTGCCGCCGGGCTCGACATCCGGCTTGGCCATCCGGTGGTCAGCGTCGACTATGAAGAGGACGACGGCGCCACGGTGACAGCCAATGGCCGCCATTTCGAATCCGATTTCGTTGTCTGCACCTGCCCGCTCGGGGTGTTGCAGGCGGGCGGCATCAGCTTCGATCCGCCACTGCCTCCACAGTATCGCGCCGCCATCAGCCGCATCGGCATGGGCAATGTCACCAAGCTGGCGCTGAAATTTACGGGGCCGTTCTGGCCAGTCGATACGCAATATTTCGGCCTGACCGGCGATCCGATGGGACGCTGGGTGTCGTTTCTCAATTACCGGACCTTTTCGGTCCAGAACATTCTGGTCGGATTCAGCGTCGGCAATTATGCGGCGAAGGCCGAGGCGATGAGCGACGCGGAAATGACCGCCGACGCGATGCAGGCGCTGCGCGCAATGTTCGGCGCGGCGACGCCGGAACCGGAAACGGTGCTGGCCACACGCTGGTCACGACATGACTGGAGCAAGGGCGCCTATTCCTACGCGAAGACCGGATCCACACCGGCGGATTTCGATTCTCTGGCCGAGCCGGTGGCCGGCACGCTGCTGCTTGCCGGCGAGCACACGCTGTTTGATTACCATGCCACGGTGCACGGCGCCTATCTGAGCGGGTTGGCCGCGGCGCGGCGCATCGAGGACGATCTGGCGTGATGGGTGGCGGGGCGGCCACCTCCCGGCCAGCCCCGCGCTCCGTCCCTGCCCCTTGTGTCAGGCCGGGCGGATGGCTTTGTTCAGTCTGGCGGCAACGAACCAGGATACAGGCAACGCCGCCAGTGCGCCAATGACGGCGGCAATCGCGATCGACACCGCGTCCATGCGGCCCATGGTCAGCGCCGCGATGACGCAACTGCCGGCCAACATGCTGCCGGCGATGATATAGACCATGGCTGTGAGTTTGAGCATGTCGCCCCCCTGCGCAATCGGGTCCGCGTACCCACCGGTGCGGAACCCTTTGAATGCCAATCTAGCCCGGGTGCGGCCCGGCATTCTTGATCTGGCTCAATAGAATTGGAGATTATTTACCCGCGGGCCGGCCAATCCCGGAACCGGGCGCAGGGCGCGCTTCTGTCCCGTTCTGGCACAGCCGCAGTTGGCATGGTTCATGCAACACAATGCGCATGAGCACCAGGAGTCCCAGTTTGAGCCGCCGCAGCCTGTTGAACGGTCTTGCCGGCGCCGGTGCGGCCAGCCTTTTGATCCCGCAGGCTGCAGCCGCAGAGCTGTTCAGCCAGGTCGGGCTGCGCGGTGGCCATGATGCGGATCTCGCCGGTCTGCTGCCCGATGCGGTGGATGACCAGAGCCGCATGTTTCAATATGCCATCGACGACGCCGCCGCCAATGGCCGGGTGTTGCGGCTGCCGCCGGGCAGTTTCGTGATTTCCAACATCATCCTGCCCGACGGCGCGCGGATTGCCGGCGTGCCCGGCGCCACACGGCTGATCTATGGCGGCCGCGGCCACGCATTCCTGAGCGAAGGCGCGCGACGGGTAGAGTTGTCCGGGCTGGTGCTGGACGGCGCCAATCAGCGGCTGGGCAGTCATGTATCGGCGCTGCTGCATCTGCGCGGCGTCGCCGACGCGATCATCGAGGAGGTGACTGTGTCGGGCGCCGATGGCCACGGCATAACGCTGGAAGCCTGCGGCGGGCGGATCAGCCAGTGCGAGATTTTTGGCGCGCGGTTGGCTGGCGTCTACGCGATTGAAAGCCGCGGGCTCTCGATCAGCCGCAATGTGGTGCGCGACTGCGCCAATGGCGGCATCCTGGTGCATCGCTGGTCCGCCGGAGAGGACGCGACGCTGGTCGAGGGCAACCGGGTGATGCGGATTGCAGCGCGCGCCGGCGGCACCGGCCAGAACGGCAACGGCATCAATATCTTTCGCGCCAACAATGTGATGGTGACGGGCAACCACGTGTCTGATTGCGCCTTCTCCGCGATCCGCGCCAATTCCGCCAGCAACGTCCAGATCGTCTCCAACCAGGCGATACGCTCCGGCGAGACCGCGATCTATGCCGAGTTCTCGTTCGAGGGCGTGGTGATCGCGTCGAACCTGATCGACGGCGGCACGGTGGGGATTTCGGTGGCCAATTTCAACGAGGGCGGACGGCTGGCATCGGTAACCGGCAACATCATCCGCAATCTTTCCACGCTGGGTCCCTACCCGGCCGAATATGCCGGTTTCGGCATCGGCATGGCGATCGAGGCGGATGCGGCAGTGAGCGGCAATGTCATCGAGGGCGCGCCGAAATGGGGCGTGCTGATGGGCTGGGGACCGTTTTTGCGGGCGGTCAATTTCACTGGCAACACGGTGCGCGATTGCGGCGCAGGCGTCGCCGTTTCGGTGGTCGAGGGCGCCGGTGCGGCGCTGATTTCGGGCAACATGTTCGATGCCACGCCGGGCGGGGCCATTGTCGGCTGCCGCTGGAACGAAGTGGTGACCGGCGATCTGGCCAGTGACGGCGCGGGCCGGTTTCCGCATCTGACGCTGGAGCGCAATGCGGTGGCCTGACGGGCCTGCTGCGGCTTCCCATCTCGACCTTTGCGGGCTTGCGTTCTGCCGGACCAGTATCTCTCAGCCTTTGTCCGGATCCTCCGCATTTTAACGATTATGTTCACGGCCGCACAAATGTCCGTTGCTAGAATTTGTCCGGCCCAATGAATGGGTCAGTAAAAAAGCGATGAGCGCTGAAGACCATGACCGAACAGACGGCCAGTAGTGGCCCCGACTCCGCCCTTGTGGTGCGCCAGGCCCTGCGCAAGCGGGTTTTCAAGGGCGCCTTGGCCTGCCTTGACGGCGGCTTGCGCGCCATGCCCTGCACCATCCGCGATTTGAGCGAAACCGGCGCGAGACTGCGCTTTGGATGTGACTGGCTTGTGCCTGAGCATTTCACCCTGCATGTCGAGATTGACGGCTACAAGTTGCAGTGCGAACGGGTCTGGTACCGCAATGGCGATTGCGGCGTCCGCTTTGTCGGTGAGCGGATATCGACCGGACAGCCACGCCAGCAGATCATCCTGCCGGTTCTGAGCAGCGAAGATCGCGCCGCATCGGAAATCCCGTCAGCGCCCTGCCAGAGCGTCACGATGCCCGCGCCACGGCGGGTTGCGGCAAGAAGCACCGGCTTCGGCCGCCGCACGCGCTGAGCGAACCAGCCTGCGCGAATCCCGGCCCGTAAACCGTTGATCTGTCAAGAATGTCCGGTTTCAGTCGATGGACTCTGCTCGGGCGCGGCGCAGCGCCGAAATTGACATTGTCCGCGGCGCCGGTCACTCTCGGAACGCCTTCAACCGGCTTGCCGCAGGATCTTCGCCATGACACCCGAATTCCTCATCACCACGCTGATCGTCGTTCTGCTGCCCGGCACCGGTGTCATCTACACCCTTGCCGCAGCACTCACACATGGGGCACGGGCCTCGGTGCTGGCGGCGCTGGGCTGCACGCTCGGCATCGTGCCGCATGTGGTTGCGTCTGTCGCCGGGCTGGCGGCGCTTTTGCATGCCAGCGCGCTTGCCTTTCAGGTGATCAAGTATCTCGGCGTGCTCTATCTCTTCTACATGGCCTGGCAGATGTGGCGTGACACCGGCGCCCTGGCGATCAGCGCTGGCGAGGCCGGTGCGCGGAAAGCCGGTATCAGGCCGTTGCGGATCATCACCGCCGGCATCCTGCTGAACCTGCTCAATCCGAAGCTGACGCTGTTCTTCCTGGCCTTCATGCCGCAATTCGTCGATCCCGGCGCGGCTGGCGCTACGCTCGACATGCTCGGGCTGGCGGGCGTGTTTATGGGGCTGACCTTCGCCGTCTTCGCGCTCTACGGCCTGCTCGCGGCACAGGCGCGCGACCATGTGATGTCGCGGCCACGGGTGATGGGGTGGGTCAAGCGCAGCTTTGCGTCCGCCTTCGGACTGATGGGGTTGCGGCTGGCTCTCGCCGAGCGCTGAGGCCCCGGGGGCCGCCTCTGACCTGCCCGGCTCATCTGCTTCCAGTGCCTGCAACCCGAGGTTTTCGGGCGATCAGGAACCTTTTTGAAGTTGCCCCGTTGCCTGTATGAGACCGCGCGCCTATGTTCAGGCGACGTTGCGGGTTTTGCCCCGCCGCTCATCCAATTCAAGAGGAGAATTCTCATGGCCCTCGAACTGCCAAACCTGCCCTATGATTACGACGCGCTGGCGCCCTACATGTCGCGCGAGACGCTGGAATTCCACCACGACAAGCACCACCAGGCCTATGTCACCAAGGGCAATGAACTGCTCGAAGGCAGCGCCCATGCCGGCAAGTCGATCGAAGAGATCTGCAAGGCCGCCTATGCGGAAAAGAATGCCGGCCTGATCAACAATGTCGGTCAGCATTACAATCACATGCATTTCTGGAAATGGATGAAGAAGGGCGGCGGCGGCTCCAAGATGCCGGGTTCGCTGGAAAAGGCGATCAACTCGGATCTCGGCGGCTTTGACAAGTTCCGCTCCGATTTCGTCGCCGCCGGCGTCGGCCAGTTCGGCTCCGGCTGGGCCTGGCTCGCGGTCAAGGACGGCAAGCTCGAGATCATGAAGACACCGAACGGCGAAAACCCGCTGATGCATGGCGCATCGCCGGTTCTGGGCTGCGATGTGTGGGAGCACAGCTACTACATAGACTACCGCAATGCCCGGCCGAAATATCTCGAGGCCTTCATCGACAACCTGATCAACTGGGATCATGTTGCCGAAATGTACGACGCCGCCAGCTAAGTCTGACGCGAGGACACATGCAGAGACGAGGAAAAACCCGGCGATATCCATCGCCGGGTTTTTTCGTGCGAGGCGCCCGCGGACAGGCAGCAGCGAATAGTAAACGCAGTGTTCACAATCTTGTGACTTTCGCGTCACGCGCAGCGTGCAATCATGGTGCCGGGGCAACCACCATTGAGCAACAGGAGAGACCTCATGAAATTCCGGACTTTGTTCGCCGCCGCCGTGATCGGCGCTGCAGGATTTGCGCCTGCGATCGCCGCCGACGAGCCACAGGTGGTTCGCCAGGAAATGATGAAGAAGGTGGGTGGCGCTACCGGAGCGCTGGCCAAGATGGTCAAGGGCGAGGCCGATTACGATGCGGCCGCTACGCTGGCGGCTCTGCAGACGATGAGCGACGTGGCTTCCACCTTCGCCGAGCATTTTCCCGAAGGCTCGGAAACCGGCTTCGAAACCGAGGCAGCCCCGGCAATCTGGACCGACATGGACGGCTTCAAGGCCAGGCTCGCAGCCTTCAAGGCCGACGCGGATGCGGCCATTGCCGCAGCACCTGCCGATCTTGACGGTCTGAAGGCGGTTTTCGGACCGCTGACCAAGAATTGCGGCACCTGCCATGAGACCTATCGCCTGAAGAAGAGCTGATGGGCGCAGGCATTCACCAGCATCTTTTCCGGTGCCGGCCGGGCGCACTCCGATCATCCGGATGGCGGTCATCCGGGGGTGCGGCGTGAAGCGGCTGGCACTCGGACTTGGCGTAGTGGCGGCAGCGGGAGCCGCGATCGGCTTCTGGCTGACCGCGCCAACTCCGGTGAACGCCGCCCGACTTGAACGCATCGCCGAACTTGAAGGCGATGCGGCAGCCGGCGAGACCATGTTTTGGGCCGGCGGCTGCGCCTCCTGCCATGCCGCCCCCGGCGCCAAGGACGAGGCCCGGTTGCTGCTTTCGGGTGGGGTGCGGCTTCAAAGCGATTTCGGCACCTTCATTGCGCCCAATATTTCGCCCGATCCCGAGGCCGGCATCGGCGGCTGGACGATTTCGGATTTTGCCAATGCGATGCTGGCCGGCGTGTCGCCCAATGGGCGTCACTATTATCCGGCCTTTCCCTATGGCTCCTACACGCGGATGAGCGATGGCGACATTGCCGATCTGTTTGCATTCATGCAGACGCTGCCCGAAAGCGATGTGGCGTCGCTGCCGCATGAGGTGGGCTTTCCGTTCAACATCCGGCGGTCGCTGGGCGGATGGAAATTGCTGTTTTTCACCGACGAGCCGCGGGTGACGCTGGCGGGCGGCGATCCGCAGCTTCAGCGCGGGCAATATCTGGTCGAAGGCCCCGGCCATTGCGGCGAATGCCACACGCCGCGCAATTTGATCGGCGGTTTTGTCAGCAATGCCTGGCTGTCGGGGGCCGAGAACCCCGAGGGCGAAGGGGTAATTCCCAATCTGACGCCGGGCGGCAAGTCGATCGGCAGCTGGAGTGCCTCCGACATTTCCTATTATCTTGAAAGCGGCTTCACCCCGGACTTCGACAGTGTCGGCGGATCCATGGTCGAGGTGCAGGCCAATATGGCGCAACTGGAAAGCGGCGACCGGGATGCGATCGCCGCCTATCTCAAGGCGCTGCCCGAACGGGCCAACGGCTGGGAATAATCAGCCTGCCTGGCGCAGCTTGTGCGCACCAGACAGGGGATGGTTCTAGTTGGTCAGTCGCGTGGCCTGGGCCAGCGCCGCTTCACCAATCGATTCAAAGGCTGCGAGCAGGGCTTCGGCGCTGTCGGCGTCATAATAGAAGGCGTCACCCGACGCACAGGCGCTGAGCAGTTCCTCGCCCCGGTCAGGCGCCTGGAAGGCAACGGCAAAGATGGTTACGCCTTCGTCCTTGGCCTTGTCGCAATATTTGATCGTCTGGCTGTCGGCATAGTCATTCCGCCATGACGAGCCGGTCGAATTCTCGCCGTCGGTCATGAAGACGATGAATTTTTTCGGATCTTTCGACCCGTTCTTGGAATAATGCTCGTTGATCTCGGTCGAACTGACGATCTGGTCATAGGCCCAGTGCATGGCGTCTTCGGAGTTGGTGCCGCCGTCAGCGACAAGTGACGCGGCAAAGGCTGCGACATCGACCTTGGTCCAGCCAATGCTGAGCTTGTCCTGGTAACCGGTCGAGGAGTTGTAGCTCACCGCGCCCATGCGCGCATATTGGTTGGTCGGGTCGGCCTCGACGATATGGGCGGTCAGGTTTCCGACGGCCTCCTTGAGGACATCGATCTTCGGAATGTCGATCACCTGGGTGGTTTCACAGCGGTAGTAGCGGCGCGAGCGCCTGTTGTAGCAGTAGCCCTGCACGACCTCTTCCACCGTCTGGCCCGAATTCTCTCTCATCGATCCGGACCGGTCGAGCACCAGCGCCATCGAAAGCGGGTTGAAGCCGCTGCCGCTCTTCGACGATTCGGATGTGCCGCTGATGTTCACATTGATGGTGTCCTTGCCCATGAACCTGGCCAGCCGGGACAGGTCCTGGCTTCCGGCAGCCACGACCTTGACCGTCCAGATGGTCCGCGCGCCGACGCCGGTCGAGGAAATGGTGACTGTCGGGGTCGCGGAAAAGGCCGCTGCCGATTCAGAGTCGCCGGAAATCTGGCTGGCAAAGAAGGCCTTGGCGTAGTCCTCGGCCTCGGCCTGGGTGATCTGCTCGTTGGAGAGCTGACTTGCCGTGGCCAGCGCCGCGCTGTCGGCCGCATTCTGCAACTGGGTCTTCATCGACATCGCATTGGTGGTGTCCAGGGCAAGGCTTCCTGCCACGAACACGACCGGCAGCATGATGCTGGCGATCATGGCAAAGTTGCCGTCAGTGTTGCGAATCAAATTCACGACTTTTTGCATCATCGGTGATTTCGCCATCACAGGACCTCGCATAAATTAGGAATGTTCATGCCAATACATATGCAGAGGCCTGTGAGCATTGCCTTAAAATGCTTGGTAAAATTTTAGCGAATATCCATTTGGGTCACCATTGGCGAGTTATTTACCTCGCTGGACACCGAAAATCACTGCGCGCCGCCAGCAAACAACCGGTCGGCGGCAGTGTGTCCGGGATCAGACCTTGCCTGTCACCTTCAGCGCGAAGGCATATTCATAAGCAACCTCCTCGAGCCGCTGGAACCGGCCCGAGGCGCCGGCATGACCGGCGGACATGTTGATCTTGAACAGCACCGGCGACTGGCTGGTCGACAGCGCACGCAGCCGCGCCACCCATTTGGCCGGTTCCCAATAGGTCACGCGCGGATCGGTCAGACCGGCGACCGCCAGGATCGGCGGATAGGCTTGTGCTGTGACATTGTCATAGGGCGAATAGCCGGCAATGGTCTGATAATCCTCGGGCGAGACCACAGGGTTGCCCCATTCGGGCCATTCCGGCGGGGTCAGAGGCAGCGTGTCGTCGAGCATGGTGTTGAGCACGTCAACAAAGGGAACCGCAGCGATGATGGCGCCAAAGGCATCGGGCGCCATGTTGACGACGGCGCCCATCAGCATGCCGCCGGCGGATCCGCCCTGGGCGACGATGCGGTCATGCGAAGTGAATTTTTCAGCGTCGAGATAGCGGGCGGCGGCGATGAAATCGGTAAATGTGTTGGTCTTGTTGCCGCGCTTGCCGGCCTCGTACCAGCCAAAGCCCTTTTCCTTGCCGCCGCGAATATGGGCAATGGCATAGACAAAGCCGCGATCGACCAGCGACAGGCAACTGGTGTTGAAGCTTGCCGGGATCGCAATGCCGTAAGAGCCGTAGCCATAGAGCAGGCAAGGTGCCGATCCATCGAGCGGGGTGTCGCGCCGGAAAAGCAACGTCACCGGAACCTGCTCGCCATCCGTGGTCGGCGCCATCACCCGGCGGGTGACGTAATCGGCGGGATTGTGACCGGACGGCACCTCGTCGCGCTTGAGCAATGTGCGCTCGCGGGTGGTCATGTTGTAATCATAAAGTTCCGACGGCGTCGTCATCGACGAATAGCTGAAGCGGACAATGTCGGTGTCATATTCCATCGAGCCCTGGAAGCCGAGCGAATAGGCCTCCTCGTCAAAGGCGATGGCGTGTTCCTCACCGCTGGTGCGGTCGTGAATGACGATGCGCGGCAGGCCGTTTTCGCGCTCCATCCAGACCAGGTGATTGCGGTAGGCGCTGACCGAGAGGATCAGCCGGCCCGGCTTGTGGGGCACGACCTCGCTCCAGTTGGCGGGCTCGGGGCTCTCAACCGGCGCCTGCATGATCTTGAAATCCTTGGCGCCAGCTGAATTGGTGAGGATGTAGAACACATCGCCGCCTTCGGAGAGCGAATATTCGACGCCGGTCTGGCGCGCCGCCACCAGTCTGGGCTTTGCCGACGGATCATCGGCCGGCATGACCCAGCATTCGGAGGTCTCGTGATCATTGATGCCGATCATGATGAAATCATTCAGGCGGGTGTCGGAAACGCCCATGAAAAAGCCGGAATCGGCCTCCTCGTGGATCAGCACATCCTCGTCCTGGGCGGTGCCGAGGCGATGGTAGAAGATGCGGTTGGGGCGGTGATTGTCATCAACGGCGGTGTAGAAGAAGCCGGTGCAATCGGCTGACCAGGCAGCACCGCCGCCGGTGTTCTCGATCAGGTCGGGCCGGTCCTTGCCGGTGGCAAGATCGCGCACCCTGAGGGTGAAGAATTCCGAGCCCTTGTCGTCATAGCCCCAGACTGTCGCGGCATGATCGGGCGAATGTCCGGCGCCGGCGAGACGGAAATAGGCCTTGCCCTCGGCCTCGAGATCGCCGTCGATCATCATCTGCTCTTCGCCGCCATCACGCGGAATGCGGAAATATTTCGGCTGCTCGCCGCCGGTGACGAAGCGAACGCCGTAGAGCCAGGGACCATCGGGCGACGGCACCGAACTGTCGTCTTCCTTGATGCGCCCGCGCATTTCGGCAAACAGCGTCTTCTGCAGGGCTTCGGTATCGGCCATGGCGGCCTTCTGGTAGGCATTTTCGGCTTCCAGATGGGTCCGGATCGCCGGATCGAGAAGGGCCGGATCCTTGAACATCGCCTGCCAGTTGTCATCGCGCATCCAGGCATAGTCATCGGTGCGGGTGACGCCATGGCGGGTATCGCTGAGCGGCCGGGTTTCAGCGACGGGGGCAGCAGGCAAGTTTGAAAATGCGGGCAAGAAGAACTCCATGATCGGAAATAGCGTCTCCCCGACATAGAGGCGGGGACAGGCGGGATCAAGGCAGCGCCGGGGAAAAGCCGTGCCGCAAGGATTTGCCGCTAGCGCATGACCAGCGCTGCAAGCGTCAATCCGGATGCGAGCAGGCAGGCAATTGTCCGCAGCGTGTTGAGGCTGACCCACCTTGTCATGTAGGCCTCCTTCCAGAAGGCGAGAGCCTGCGGCGTGGAGGGAGCCAGGGTTGCCAACTGGTTGTTGAGCGGCACATTGCCGGCGGCGGTGAGCGCGAAGACGCCAATGATATAAAGTCCGCCGGCCAGCATCAGCAGCAGCCGGGGCGTGCCGCCAAGATTGATGGCCGCATAGACAGCGATGAACAGCGACACCAACGTCAGCCCCATGAACAGCACCATGAAGACGGACCGCATGATTTCGACATTGAGCACCTGCATGGCCTCGATGCCTCCCTGGTCCCTGACCAGATTGAAGGAGCGCATGAGAAAATCGGAGAAGGCCAGAAACACGCCGCCTATCGCCGCATAGGCAAGGACGGATACTGCACCAAGCAGGATGAACCATAAGGACATGAGCTTTGCTTTCAGGTTGGGCCCGCGGGCCGGGTGTTTTGGAGGAGTGGTTGATGGCCGGCTGATGCGAGCCGGCCGCAGATTTGGCGGTCAGGCCGGTTTGCGCGCGGCGATCAGTGCCGCCAGACCGGCCGTTCCGATGACCAGTTCGGCGATCATCGCCGTGACCAGGCCGCCATCGGGCTGGCCATCGATGCCAAGGCTCAACAGCCGCGTCGCGCCAAAGGCAAGAAACATGGCCGCCGCCAGCAAGGTCGACGCCAGGGCAAATCTGGCAAACACCAGACCGGACAGGGTGAGCAGGCCAAGCATGGCCACACTGCCGCCCGTGGCCCGCATCTCGTTGGTCAGACTGACATCGGCGGGCAGCGAGATGCCGTAGGCCGCATAAAAGGCAGCGGGTGAGAACAGGATGGAGCCGCCAATGAAAATGGCGGTGACGCCTGCCACCAGCAGCACGGCTTTCTGAAAGATCGAAGTTTTCATGAAATCACTCCTTGTGAAGAGGGACGACAACCGGTCAGGCTGCCTTTTTCCATGCGCCGGAGGCGGCGGCGGTGCGGCAGAAATCAGCGAAATCACGCGGCTTGCGGCCCAGCGCGCGCTCGACACCATCGGTGAGATAGGCATTGTGGCCGTCCAGCGTTTCGCGGCAGATCTCGGTGAAGACATCGGCCACGACCGGTCCGCCGATCCCGAGCATCGCCGCATGGAATTGTTCGAGCGTGATCGGCATGTAGCGGACCGGAATGCCGGCAGCGGCAGAGATTTCCGCGGCCGCTTCGGCAAAGCTCAACAGCCGCGGACCGGTGATCTCGTAGAGTTCGCCATTGTGCCGGTCGTCGGTGAGCGCTGCGACGGCGACATCGGCGATGTCATCGACATCGGCAATCGGCTCCTTGATGTCGCCGGCAGGCAGCGCCACCATGCCGTCGAGCACCGGCCCCTGCAGATAGCCTTCGGAAAAGTTCTGGGCGAACCAGGCGGCGCGGACGAGGGTGAATTCGAGGCCGGAATTGCGGATGATGTCCTCGCATTTGCGGGCATGCGCCTCGCCCCTGCCCGACAAAAGCACCAGCTTGCGGACACCGGCCGCCCTGGCGGATCTCACCAGCGCTTCGATCTTGTCTGCCGCGCCCGGAAAGGCAAGGTCAGGGAAATAGGAGACATAGGCGGCCGTGACGCCCGCAAGTGCCGCCTCCCAGGTGTCCGGCCGGTCCCAGTCGAAAGGAATGGCGGAACTGCGCGCGCCTTGGCGGACCGGATAGCCCTTTTGTTCGAGTGACTTGACGATGCGGCTGCCGGTCTTGCCGGTTGATCCGATGACGAGAATGGGTGCGGTCTGCATGAGTAGCTCCTTGGGCTTGATTGACGATGCGCAAGACCTAAACCCGTCGATCTGGATGAACAATGATCGAAAAACTGCATTGATGTGCCGTTCGTCCAAACCGGTGGACAATGCGCATAGGCGGCCATAGTCTGACCGCATGACCACATCTGACCCGAACATTCCCGTGACCTCCGATCCGCTCGCCGAGACGCTGCACATGCTGCGGTTGACCGGCACGCTCTATTGCCGTGGCGAGCTGACGGCACCCTGGGCGATTGCCATTCCGCAGCTCGAGGGGGTGATGTCGTTCATGGTCGCCACCTCCGGCGCCTTCTGGCTCGAGCTAGAGGGGATGGAACCGCGGCTGTTGTCGCAGGGCTGCCTGGCGCTGATCCCGCATGGCACGCCGCACACGATTTCCAGTGCGCCGGGGCTGGCGGGCGACCCGCTGTTCGAGCTGCCGGTGGACAAGGTCAGCGAGCGCTACGAGATCATGCGCCATGGCGGCGGCGGCTCGATGACCCGCACCATGTATGGCGTGGTGCGGTTTGACGATGTCGCCGCCGAACACCTGCTCAAGCTGCTTCCGCAGATCATCGGCATCGATGCCTGGGATGACCAGACCGGCGGCTGGCTGCAGAGCACGCTGCGCTTCATCGCCAGCGAGGCGGCCTCGCTCAAGCCCGGTGGCGAGACCGTGATCACGCGGCTGTCGGATGTGGTGGTGATCCAGGCGATCCGCTCCTGGCTGGAAACCGCACCGACGACCGAGACAGGCTGGCTGGCAGCCCTGCGCGATCCGCAGATCGGCAAGGCGCTGGCGCTGATGCACCGCCGCCCCGGCGAAGACTGGAGCGTCGACACATTGGCAGTGGAGGTGGGCATGTCGCGCTCGGCCTTTGCGGCGCGCTTTGCCAATCTGGTGGGACAGACGCCGCTGCGTTACCTGACCGACTGGCGCATGCGCATGGCGCGCAGCCGGCTGATCGACACCAGCGACGCGCTGGCGGCGATTTCAGGCGATCTCGGCTACCAGTCGGAAGCAGCCTTTTGCCGCGCCTTCAAGCGGGTGTTCGGCAAACCGCCGGGCAGCATTCGCCGCGCCGAACCCGGCCGGGCCGGAGCGGCCTTTCCGGAACAGCGACCGGCCCGGGCCGGATAGAGCTGGCGGCAAACCGTGCCAGATCAGGCCAGGGCGCCGGCCGGACGGATGACGCCGACCTCGATGCCGTTCCAGTTCTTCATCGATTTTTGCGACCAGTCGCCGAGCCGGGCGGAGAGCTCCTGATCATCGTCAAACAGCTTGGCCAGCACGGCACCAATCATGGCTTCGGCGCCGCGGGTGGCGCCGTCCTCGCATTTAAGCGCGATGCCATAGCCCTTTTCCGGGATGGTCGCGCAGAAGACGCCCTCGGCGCCGGTCTTGGCGAAAATCCTGCCCGGCGCGATCTGCATGAGTTCGGTGCAGGCGCGACGGGTGCCTGCGACATACCAGGGCTCGGCCATGCAGGCCGCCATCAGCCGTTGCGCCGCCCTGGCGCGCTCAGGCCCGAGCCCTGTGCCAGACGCCATGCGGGCAAAGCCGTGGGCGATTGACTTCAAGGGAGCGGCATAGGTGGGGATCGAACAGCCGTCGGTGCCGCAATTGTCATGGCCGAGCGCGGTGCCGGTAAGTTCCGCCATGACATCGCGGACGGAAGTCTGGACGAAATGATCATATTCGACATAGCCGTGATGATCGACGCCGGCATGGCATGACAGGCAGAGGAAGCCTGCATGTTTGCCGGAGCAGTTGTTGCCGAGCTGGTCGGGCTTTCCGCCGGCCTGGGCCTGGTCGATCAGCACCTGCTGCTGGAAACTCCAATGGCAGCCGCATTCGAAATCGGCTTCGCTCAACCCGGCGCGGGCAACGATGTCGCCGGCCAGGCGCATGTGTTCGGGTTCGCCGGAATGGGAGGAACAGGCGAGCGCCAGTTCCCTGTCGCCAAAACCGTAGCGGTCGACAGCGCCGGTTTCGACCAGCGGCAGCGCCTGCATGGACTTGACCGCCGAGCGCGGAAACACCGGGGCTTCGACCTCGCCCAGGCTCATCACCACCGCGCCATCGCCATCCACCACCACGGCCATGCCGCGATGCCGGCTTTCAACCATCTGGCCACGGGTGACTTCGACGAGAACGGGATTTTGCATGGCTTGGATCCTGGCGGTGTAGGTCGATCGGGGGGCGGCGCAACTGGCCGACGGGTTGGCTGAGTGATCGCAGAAGCCGGGGTTTTGGGCAAGAGGCGGGGAAGAATCCGCGGAAATGTCCTGTCGACAAGGTCTTGTTGCTGACAGCACCGCCCTCAGTTTGCGAATTGCCAATCTGATTCAGGTTTTCCGTTCATCGGCTTGAAAAGACGCCCTTATCGGTCTGGCACTTTTTGCTTCGCCCCAGGCCTGCGGCAGCAGCACGCAGACCCGGCGGCGCCGGAAAGGACAGGCTTGAGCGCGCAAAAACGTCCCCGCCCGGCGCCGGCTGCCTAGACTCGGGCAAGACAGATCGACCCCGACCCACCTTGCACATCGAGAGAGCTGATGGCCGATATTTCCTTTTTCTCCTCCATCCTGTCCTGGCTTGCCACACGGCGTGCCGCTGTCGCCCGCAAAGACACAGGGCAACCGGTCGACCCGATGCCGGGCGGCCTGCCCGCGCCTGCCGCAGATACCGGCATCGAGATCGCCTGGGGCGCGCGAGTTTCAGCAGCCTTCAAACGCAAGGCAACCGCGATCGCGCATCGTCTCGAGATGGACCCGAACCATCTGATGGCGATCATGGCGTTCGAGACCGGCCGGAGCTTCGACCCGGCGGTGACGAACCAAGCCGGCTCCGGTGCCACCGGGCTGATCCAGTTCATGCCTGCCACCGCCAGGGCGCTGGGGACGAGCACCAGCCGGTTGGCATTGATGACCGCGGTCGAGCAGCTTGATTATGTCGAGCGCTATCTCGCGCCCTATGCCGGGCGGATGGGCGATCTGGCGAGTGCCTATATGGTGGTGCTTTATCCGCGCGCCGTCGACAAGGCGCCGGGCTTTGTCTTGTTTCGCAAGGGCTCGACCGCCTATCGGCTCAATCGCGGCCTTGATGTGAATGGCGACGGCCAGGTGACCAAGGCGGAAGCTGCGGCAAAGGTCGTCGCCTTGCTTGATGAAGGGCTTCGCCCTGGACTGATCGGCTGAACCAGGGACGGGCTGCAGCTACTGCCCGATGCGGGCCAGCAGGCGGGTCAGGTCGTCGCGCTCGTGCTGTGCGAGATCGGCGAGCAGGCTTTCCTCCACCTCAAGATGGGTCTTTACCGCTGTGTCGGCTAGCTCCCTGCCCGCAGCAGTCAGCGCAACGCGCAAGGCGCGACGGTCATCGGGATCGGCGCGTCGTTCGACCAGTCCGCGCGCCACCAGACGGTCGATGCGGTTGGTCATCGCCGGTGGCGACAGCATCATGTCGCGCGCCAGGTCGCCCGGCGTCAGCGCGCCGCCGGCATCCTCGCCGCCATCCTGACGGCGCAGCGTCAGCAGCACATCGAAGCCTGCCATGTCGAGGTCGTAGTGCTTGAGATTGGCCTCGACCGCTTTCATGGCGATCTGGCTTGTGCGCCAGAGCTGGCCGATCACCGCCATCGGGCGGCAATCCAGATCCGGCCGGGCCATGCGCCATTGCGCCAGGATGCTGTCGATTGTCGATCCGGTTCGCGCCGGTTTGGTACTGTCTCGTCTGGTCATCTTGTCCATGTCATTTTGGATCTTGCATTCGGTCCGCAACCGAATATATTTCGACGTAGAAATATTAATCATAGAATTATAGCGAGTTCCCATGCTGCGCACAATCCTGATTACGCTTCTCGGGCCGATGCTCTGGGGCAGCACCTATGTGGTGTTCACCGAAACCCTGCCGGTGAGCCATCCGCTGCTTACCGGCGCGATGCGGGCGCTGCCGGCCGGGCTGATCCTGTTGGCGCTCAATCCGCGGATTCCGCCGCTGGCAGCGCTCAAGCGCCATGCGGTGATCGGGTTTTCCAATATCGGGTTGTTTTTCGCGCTGCTGTTTGTCGCCGCGGCACGGATGCCGGGCGGGCTGGCGGCGACACTGGGCGCAATCCAGCCGCTGGCGGTGATCCTGATTTCGGCCTGGCTGATCGGGCGGGCGCCGCATCCGGTGCAGATCCTGGCCGGTGTCGCAGGCGTCATCGGCGTCGGCCTGCTGGTGCTGTCACCGGAAGCGCGCCCCGATCCGATCGGCGTGGCTGCCGCCATTGGCGGGGCGCTGTCGATGGCGGCGGGCACGGTACTGATCGACCGCTGGGGCCGGATGGGCACGCCGCTCGAAACCACCACCTGGCAGCTTATTCTGGGCGGGGCGATGCTGATGCCGGTGGCGCTGCTTGTCGAAGGCCTGCCGCCGGCGCCGGGACTGAGTGAAATCCTCGGCTATGGCTGGCTGATGCTGCTGGGCACCGCATTCGCCTATTATGTCTGGACCCGCGGCATCGGCCGGCTCGGGCCGAGTGCGGTCTATCTGGCGCTGGCGAGCCCGGTGGTGGCCACAGCCATCGGCGCGATCGCGCTGGGCGAATGGTTCAACCCGCTGCAATGGGCCGGCATGGCGCTGGTGATCGGCGCAACGGCGGTGGGCGTGTCGATCGGGCGGTCGGGCGCAGGGACCGCCTCACCGGCCGGCAATAATGCCTGACGAATTGAAGCCGCCATCGACCGAGAGCACCTGGCCGTTGATGTAGCTCGCCTGTGGCGAAAGCAGGAAGAGGATGGCGCTGGCCACTTCTTCGGGGCGGCCATAGCGGGCGAGCGGGATTTTCGAGGTCCAGGCCTTGCGGTCATCCATCGTGTGCAGCCGCGCAATCAGCGGCGTGTCAACCGGTCCGGGGGCGACGACATTGACGCGGACGCCGCTGGCGCCCCATTCATTGGCCAGCACCTGGCTCATCAGGATGACGCCGGCTTTCGACGCGCCATAGGCGACGCGGCCGGCATTGGCCCGCTGGCCGGAAACCGAGGCCAGATTGACGATCGACAGCGTGTCGCCCATCTGGTCGAGCGCCGCGCGGCAGAGAATGAAACTGCCGGTGAGATTGACGTCGAGGATCTGGCGGAAAATCTCGGCGCTGGTTTTTTCCGCCGGTATGTCGCGGGCGATGCCGGCGCAATTGACCAGACCGGTGACCGGGCCGAAAGCATCGACGGCTTGCGACAGGCACTCGGCCACCTCGTCCTCGTCGGTGACATCACAGACCAGCGCTAGAACATCCTCGCCTTCAAGCCGCTCTTCCGCACGCTCCACCGCATCGGCGCTGGCGTCGAGAATGGTGACGGCGGCGCCCTCGTCAATCAGCGCCAGAACGGTTGCCTCGCCGATGCCCGATGCGCCGCCGGTGACGATGACGTGGCCGGCGAGGCCGGCACTCACCGGATGCGCTCGAGGATGGAGACGTAATTGGCCACCGCGGCGCCGCCCATGTTGAAGATGCCGCCAAGCTCGGCATCCTTGACCTGGATGCCGCCGGCCTCGCCGGTCAGTTGCATGGCGGACAGCACATGCATGGAAACGCCGGTGGCGCCGATCGGGTGGCCCTTGGCTTTCAGTCCGCCGGATGGATTGACCGGCAACCGGCCATCTTTTTGGGTTTCGCCGCTCATGGCGAAATCACCGCCCTGCCCTGGCTTGGCCAGGCCCATGGCCTCATATTCGATCAGCTCGGCGATGGTGAAGCAGTCATGGGTCTCGACAAAGGAGAGATCATCAAGCGAGGTTTTGGAATTGGCAAAGGCCTTCTTCCAGCCCAGCGCACAGCCTTCGAAGGCGAGGATGTCGCGCTTGGACATCGGCAAAAAGTCCTGGACATGCTCGGCAGCGCGAAACAGCACGGCGCGCGGCGCCTGCATAGCGGTCGTCACATCGGTGAGCACGATGGCTGCTGCGCCATCGGAGACCAGCGAGCAATCGGTGCGCTTGAGCGGGCCTGCGACATAGGGGTTCTTGTCACTTTCTGCGCGGCAGAATTCATAACCGAGATCCTTGCGCATCTGCGCCCAGGGATTGTCGACACCGTTCTTGTGGTTCTTGGCGGCAATGGCTGCCAGACCATCGGACTGGTCGCCATATTTCTGGAAATAGCTGTCAGCAATCTTGCCGAAGACACCGGCGAAGCCTGCCGGTGTGTCGCCATCCTCGGGCAGATAGGAGGCCTTCAGCAGATTGGCGCCGATCTGCGGTCCGGGCGTCGTGGTCATCTGCTCGACGCCGACCACCAGCACCCGGCGGGCGCTCCCTGCGCGGATGGCCTTGATGCCCTGATGCACGGCGGCCGAGCCGGTGGCGCAGGCGTTTTCCACCCGCGTGGTCGGCTTGAAACGGAACGCGTCATCGGCCTGGAGCACCAGGCTGGCGGTGAAATCCTGCGCGGAAAAGCCGGCATTGAAGTGGCCGAGATAGATCTCGTCGATATCGCCCGCTTCCAGCCCGGCATGGTCGATCGCCTCGCGCGCCACCCGCGTGACGAGGCTTTCGACGGTTTCGTCGCTGTGTTTGCCAAAGGGCGTGTGGGCCCAGCCGATGATGCAAGCGGTCATGAAGGTTGTCTCCGGGAATCTCGAAATGCTGCCGCGCAGTTTTGGGGGCGCGGACAGCATTGTAAAGAGGCGCGGAGATTTCAAGCGATTTGACCGGCGGAATATGTTCAGGCACGCACGGAATCGCGGTGGTCCGCGATCCGGTCAGCTCGGCTTGGCGTGGCCTTCCAGACCATAAAGCGCCGGACGGATTTCCTCGAGCAGAGCGAAGGGATCCTGCAGCGAGGCCACGACGTCGACAAAGACAGTGGGCAGGTCATGGAGGAAGCGGACATTGAGCATGCCGTCCTTGCGGGCGACAATGGCGCAGGCGATGAGCAGCTGCTTGTCGCCGATGCTGATGTAGAAATTGTCCGGGATATCGGCGCGGCGCGAGGTGGCGAGCAATCCGCCTTCGGAGATGTTGAAGACGCGCAGTTGCGCCTTGCTGATCTGGCGGACGCCCTTGCGCATGAAGAAGATGTTGAACAGGACGCTGCAATCACGACGGGGCCATTTCCGTTCCTGCCGGTCGAGCGCCATGCGGGTCAGGTAATTGGGCGTATGTGTTGAGGCGGCATGCTGAGTGGTCATCGAAAAAGGTCCTCCAACCAGTGTCATCGATCAGTCCTGGCGAATTGCGGCGCGGTCTGCTCTTGCGGCGCTTGCCGTGTCGGGTTTCAGGGGTCCAAAGCCGCCGCCGTTTTTCGCAGTGCTTCAAAGACGGAATGCCCCGACGCTGGAATGGTTTCATCGAATCTGCCGGCAGGAGGCCCGGGCGTCTTGCGCGCGCAGGAGAACGCGACATGAAACCCATTTAATTTATTGTTATTACAATGATTTTACATGTTCATTCATGATTAACCATGGCGTTTGTTTGCTGCAGGCAGTGCGCGGAACCGGGCGCCCCGGCCCCGAATTTCCGCATCACCGTCTGCGGGCGGATCGCCGGCAGTTTCCAGGTCTCACCAAGATGTGATGGGCTTGCGGCGAACGGGACTGGAAATGGCCACAAATGCCGCTAAGACCCACTGCATGCAGACGCACCGCATCCTCCTTCTGTGTTTCCTGACCGTCACGCTCGCGTTGACCGGCCCGTTTTCGCGTGGGCTGTCGGCAAAGGCGGCGGTGTTTCCGCAACCGGTGGAACTGGTCCAGTCCGCAGCCATGGCAAACGGGAAGACCGGTGCAGCCCCCAGCAAGCGCTGCCAGCGCGGCGCCATCACCTGGTCCAACTGCACGCTGGACACCGGTTTTGCCGTGTCGCTGCCGCGGCTCGCGCTGATTGGCACGGCCCTGGAATTTGACACCCGGCCCGGCGGCGCGGCCGACAATATGCGCTCAAGCCGGATTTTCAGGCCGCCCCGGTCCTGCTGATGTGATGACCCGGAACCGGCGCATTGCCTGCCCGTTCCCCTTCCCTCAGCTTCAAGGATTTCAACCGATGATCACCCGACGCCTTTTCCTGGGCGCAGCCCCGCTGGCTGTGCTTTCCGGCTGCAGCACGATTGGCAGCAGCACCGACACCCCTTCAGGGCCTGCCCTCAAACCGACGCGCAAGGCCATGCCCGCGGCCTATGGCGCCGTGCTGGATGAACCCTATCCGATCCCCGCGGTTGCCGACGGCATCGTGCCCGAGCGCTACTGGCGCCAACGCGTGACCAACCCGTATCCGAACGAAGCGCCAGGCACGCTGATCGTCGATCCCAATGCCTTTCACCTGCATCTGATCGAAAGCCGCGACAGCGCCATGCGCTACGGCATCGGCGTCGGCCGGCAGGGCTTTTCCTGGTCCGGCGACGCCGTGGTTCAGTACCGGCGCAAATGGCCGCGCTGGAAGGCGCCCGACGACATGGTGGCGCGCAATCCCGAGCTCACGCCCTATTCGGTTGCCAATGGCGGGATGGATCCCGGGCCGAACAATCCGCTCGGCGCCCGCGCGCTCTATCTGTTCCAGAACGGCAAGGACACGCTCTACCGGATCCACGGCAATCCGGAAGCCAATTCGATCGGCAAGGCGGTGTCATCGGGCTGCATCCGGATGCTCAATCAAGATGTGATCGACCTGCATGCGCGGGTGCGTGACGGAGCCAAGGTGATTGTCCGCAGCTCGGTGATGCCGGCCACCATGGCTTGACGGCCGGGCACCCCTCATGGCGGCGGCGAGTTGATCCCGCCGCCATAGCTGCCTCCGGCCTGATGACGGACCCGCCGCAAATACCATCAATCCGACAGACACCGCGTGGCCGCGCGGCGTGGATACGGCTGCTTAATGCAAAACAGGGATTTTCATTGATTGAGCAGTCAATCAAACCTACATTCCAGCTCTGGCCCGCATGCGGGCCGATCCAACACCTGGAGAGCTTGATATGCCTAAAATCGGCATGGAACCTATCCGCCGCAAGGCGCTGACAGACGCTGCCATCGAGGCCATCGGCGCGCGCGGCACGATGGATGTGACGATGTCGGACATCGCCGGACGCGCCGGCGTCTCGCCGGCGCTGGCGCATCACTATTTCGGCTCCAAGCATCAACTGATCATCGAATCCGTCCGCGCGCTGCTGCGCGATCTCCGACAGGATGCCGAACAGGCGCTGAAAAACGCCAGAACCAGCCGCGCCCGGATCTCGGCGGTGATTGCGGTGAGTTTTTCCGACAAGCAGTTTTCCGACGAGGTGGTGGCGGCCTGGCTGGCATTCTATGTCGATGCCCAGCGGGCCCCGGAAATCCGGCGGCTGCTGTCGATTTACGCCCGGCGGCTGCATTCCAACCTGATGAGCGGATTGAGCCCGCTGGCCGGCGAGAGCGATGCCGAGCGCATTGCCGAAGGTGCGGCCGCGATGATCGACGGGCTCTATATCCGCAAGGCGCTGGGCACCGGGCCGGCACGCTATGACGCCGTGGCGCTGGTCGAGGATCACATCGAGACGCAACTTCTGGAAATTCGCGGGAGGACTGTATGAGCGACGCACGCGCCGAGGCCAAAAGGCCCAACATTCTCATCCTCATGGTCGACCAGCTCAACGGCACCCTGTTTCCCGACGGTCCGGCAGAGTTTCTGCATGCGCCCAACCTGAAGAAGCTGGCCGCGCGCTCGGTGCGGTTTTCGAAGAACTATACCGCCTCGCCGCTCTGTGCGCCGGGACGGGCCTCGTTCATGTCCGGACAATTGCCGCGGCGGACCCGGGTCTATGACAATGCCGCCGAATTTGCCTCCGACATTCCGACCTATGCGCATCATCTCAGACGCGCGGGGTACTACACCTGCCTGTCGGGCAAGATGCATTTCGTCGGGCCCGACCAGATGCATGGTTTCGAGGAACGGCTGACCACCGACATCTACCCTGCCGATTTCGGCTGGACGCCGGATTACCGAAAGCCCGGCGAGCGGATCGACTGGTGGTACCACAATCTCGGTTCGGTCACCGGCGCCGGCGTCGCCGAGACCTCGAACCAGATGGAATATGATGACGAGGTCGCCTTCTTCGCCACCCAGAAGCTGCATCAGCTCTCACGGCTGAGCGAGGCCCCCGATGCACGGCCCCGGGCACTGACGGTGTCATTCACCCATCCGCATGACCCTTACGTGGCGCGCAAGCAATACTGGGATCTTTACGCGGACTGCCCGGAGCTCACTCCCCGGGTGCCGCCGATCCCCTATGCCGAGATGGATCAGCATTCGCAGCGGCTCTACAACGCCAATGATTCGGAGCGCTTCGACATCACGCAAGACAATGTCCGGCGCTCGCGGCAGGCCTATTTCGCCAATATCTCCTATCTCGACGACAAGATCGGCGGCATTCTGGCAACGCTCGAAGCCACACGCATGGCCGACAACACCATCGTGGTGTTCTGCTCCGACCATGGCGACATGCTGGGCGAGCGCGGCATGTGGTTCAAGATGAGCTTCTTTGAAGGCTCGGCGCGGGTGCCGCTGATGATCGCGGTGCCGGGTGCCGAAGGGCAACTGGTTTCGGAGCCGACCTCCAATCTCGACATCACCCCGACGCTGGCAGCGCTTGCCGGCGTGTCGCTTGAAGAGGTGGCGCCCTGGACCGACGGCGAAAGCCTGACGCCGGTGATGGCTGGAGAACCGCGGACTGCACCGGTGCTGATGGAATATGCGGCGGAAGGCTCGGAAGCGCCGCTGGTGGCGATCCGTGACGGGCGCTACAAGTTCATCCATTGCGAGCTCGATGCGCCGCAACTCTTTGATCTCGACGCCGATCCGGACGAGCTCGTCAACCTGGCCGATGATCCCGCCCATGCGGAGCGGGTCGCGGCCTGCATGACCCAGGTCCGGGACCGGTGGGACATGACACGCTACGACAGCGAGGTGCGCGAAAGCCAGGCGCGGCGCTGGGTGGTCTATGAGGCGCTGAGGAACGGCAATTATTACCCGTGGGATTTCCAGCCCCTGCAGAAGGCCTCGGAGCGCTATATGCGCAACCACATGGATCTCAATGTGCTTGAGGATTCCAAGCGCTTTCCGAGGGGAGAATGACATGCTGACCGTCTGGGGACGCGCAACCTCATCCAATGTGCAGCCGGTGATGTGGGCCATTGCCGAACTCGGGCTGGCGCATCAGCGTCACGACGTCGGCCACTCATATGGCGGCAACAGGACGCCTGACTATCTCGCGATGAACCCGAACGGGCTGGTGCCGACGGTGCGTGACGGCGATGGCGCGCCGATGTGGGAGAGTGCCGCCATCGTGCGCTATCTCGCCGCCCGCTATGGCGATGAACGGTTCTGGCCGCGAGACCCGGCCGTCCGGGTGCAGCTCGACATGTGGGCGGAGTGGATCAAGACCAGTTTCGCACCTGCCTTCACCGGCCAGCTTTTCTATCCGCTGGTGCGATTTTCGCCAAAGCTGCTGAAACCGGGCCAGGTTGAAGCGGCGGCGGATGCGCTCAAGCCGCTGGCGCTGATGCTCGACACAAGGCTCAGCGACGGCCCCTATCTGGGTGGCGGCGAGCTGACCTTTGCCGACATGATTACCGGCCACCTGCTCTATCGCTACTACACACTGGATTTCGAGCGCGCCGACACACCAAGGCTCGACGCCTATTACGCCCGCCTGAGCGCGCGCCCACACTATCGCGACCACGTGATGGTCTCTTATGAAAGCCTGAGGACACCGACATGAATGCACAGCCCCCCGCCTCGCACCACATTGCCGGCGCTTACGTTGAAGACGCTGCAGGCGCGGTGATCGAGAGCATCTATCCCGCCACTGGCGAGCTGAACGCCAGGCTGCATTCGGCAACACCGGCAATCATTGACCAGGCGGTCGCAGCGGCGCGCGCGGCGCAGCCGGCCTGGGCGGCGCTGAAGGGTGTCGAGCGCGGACGCATCCTGCTGCGAACGGCGCAGCTGCTGCGCGAGCGCAATGACATGTTGTCTCGGATCGAGACGCTCGACACCGGCAAGGCGATCCAGGAAACGCTGGTCGCCGACGCGGCGTCCGCAGCGGACGCGCTGGAATATTTCGGCGGGCTGGCAGGTGCGATCACCGGGGAACATATCGATCTCGGCGGTGGCGATTTCGCCTATACCCGCCGCGAGGCACTCGGCGTCTGCGCCGGCATCGGCGCCTGGAACTATCCGATCCAGATCGCTGCCTGGAAATCGGCCCCGGCGCTGGCCAGCGGCAATGCCTTCATCTTCAAGCCCTCCGAAATGACGCCGCTGACAGCGCTCAAGCTGGCCGAGGCCTTCAAGGATGCAGGCCTGCCGCACGGCATTTTCAACGTGGTGCAGGGCTATGGCGATGTGGGTGCTGCCCTTGCCAGCCATCCAGACGTCGCCAAGGTGTCGCTGACCGGCTCGGTGCCGACCGGCGCCAAGGTGCTGGCAGCCGCAGCCCCCACCATCAAGGCGGTGACCATGGAACTGGGCGGCAAATCGCCGATCCTGGTGTTTGACGATGCGGATCTCGAAAGCGCGATCGGCGGCGCGATGCTGGGCAATTTCTATTCGACCGGCCAGATCTGCTCGAACGGCACACGCGTGTTTGTCCAGCGCGGCGTTTATGACCGGTTTCTCGACCGGCTCAAGGCTCGCACAGAAACCATCCGCATCGGCGATCCGCTCGATCCCGACACCCATCTGGGACCGATGGTCTCGATGGCGCAGCGCGACAAGGTGCTGGGCTATATCGACAGCGGCAAGCGCGAGGGCGCGCGGCTGGTCATTGGCGGCGGCGTGCCTGAGCTTCAGGGTTTTGAGAACGGCGCCTGGATCCAGCCAACCGTCTTTGCCGATGTCACCGACGAGATGACCATCGCGCGCGAGGAAATTTTCGGACCGGTGATGAGCGTGCTGCCGTTTGACGACGAGGACGAGGCGGTCACCCGCGCCAATGACACCCAGTTCGGACTGGCAGCCGGCGTGTTTACCGCCGACATCACGCGCGCGCACCGGGTTGTCGCCAGCTTCGAGGCCGGCACCACCTGGATCAACACCTACAATTTGACCCCGGTCGAGATGCCCTTCGGCGGCGTCAAGCAATCGGGCATCGGACGCGAGAACTCGCGTGCGGCAATCGAGCATTACACCCAGCTCAAGACCGTCTATGTGGCCACCGGGCCGGTCGACAGCCCGTATTGAGGGCAGATCAGGAATGACCATCATGCAAGCAGATTTCGTTATCATCGGCGCCGGTTCGGCCGGCTCGGCCATGGCCGCGCGGTTGAGCGAGGACGGCAAGCATTCGGTGATCGTCATCGAACATGGCGGCTCGGATTTCGGCCCGTTCATCCAGATGCCGGCAGCGCTGTCCTTCCCGATGAACATGGGAATCTATGACTGGGGTTACAGAACCGAGCCCGAGGCCAATCTGGGCAACCGGCGGCTCGCCGCACCGCGCGGCAAGGTGATCGGCGGATCGTCCTCGATCAACGGCATGGTGTATGTGCGCGGCCATGCCGAGGACTTCAACCACTGGGCCGACCAGGGAGCGAGCGGCTGGTCGTTTGCCGATGTGCTGCCCTATTTCAAGCGCATGGAAACCTCGCACCAGAATGGCGGCATCGGCGGCGAAGAAGGCTGGCGCGGCACCGATGGGCCGTTGCATGTGCAGCGCGGGCCGGCGGCCAATCCGCTGTTTGATGCCTTCATCGAGGCGGGCCGTCAGGCAGGCTATGGCGTGACCGAAGACTACAATGGATCGCGCCAGGAAGGCTTCGGCCTGATGGAACAGACCATCCACAAGGGTCAGCGCTGGTCCACCGCCGAGGCCTATCTGAAGCCGGCGCTGAAGCGCAAAAACGTGAGTCTTGTCAGGGGACTGGCGCAGCGTGTTGTCATCGAGAATCACCGCGCCACCGGCGTGGAAATCGAGGTTCACGGCAAGATTCAAGTCGTTAAGGCACTGCGTGAGGTTGTGATTGCGGCCTCTGCGTTCAATTCGCCGAAACTGTTGATGCTGTCGGGCATCGGTCCAGGCGCGCATCTGGCCGAGCACGGCATTGAGGTGGTGGCCGACCGGCCCGGCGTCGGCGCCAATCTGCAGGATCATCTGGAAGTCTATATCCAGCAGGAATGCATCCAGCCGATCACGCTCTATTCCAAGCTCAACCTGTTTTCCAAGGCGCTGATCGGGGCGCAGTGGCTGTTCCTCAGGCGCGGGCTCGGCACCTCAAACCAGTTCGAGGCCTGCGGCTTTATCCGCTCGGAAGCGGGCGTGCCCTACCCCGATATCCAGTTCCATTTCCTGCCCGGCGCCATCCGCTACGACGGCACGGCGGCAGCTCCGATGCATGGCTTCCAGGCCCATGTCGGACCGATGCGTTCGGCCTCGCGCGGCGCGGTCTCCTTGCGCTCGGGCAATGCCAAGGACGCGCCGGTGATCCGTTTCAACTATATGAGCCACGAGCAGGACTGGCGCGATTTCCGCCGGGCGGTGCGGATCACCCGCGAGGTGTTTGGACAGGCGGCCTTTGATCCCTATCGCGGCATGGAGATCCAGCCGGGCAGCGATATCCAGAGCGACGAGGAGATCGACGGCTTCATCCGCGAGCATGCCGAAAGCGCCTATCACCCCTGCGGCACCTGCCGGATGGGCCGGGCCGACGATCCGCTTGCCGTGGTCGATCCGGAAACCCGTGTCATCGGCGTCGACGGATTGCGGGTGGCCGACTCGTCAATCTTCCCGCGGGTGACCAATGGCAATCTCAACGGCCCGTCGATCATGACCGGCGAGAAGGCCGCCGACCACATTCTGGGCCGCACGCCGCTGGCGCCGAGCAATCTGGAACCGTGGATGAACCCGGACTGGCGCGAGACCGACCGGCTGAAACAGAACTGAAGCGGCGTTGAACAAGGGCCCGGACCTGCGGGCCTTCGGAACGGGGATCTAGGCGTTGGGCGCCTGGCCCCAGCCGACGAAGCGGGCGCAGCCGAAATTCGCGTCCTCGACGCCGTAGCGCAGCGGAATGCCGTCGAGCGTCAACGTCATGCCGCCGGCGGCCCGCAACACCGCATCACCGGCGGCGATGTCCCACTGCTTGAGGCAGACCAGACGCGGATAGACATCGGCGCGGCCCTCGGCCAGCAGGCAGAATTTCAGTGACGAACCGACGCTTGCGGTTTCATGCTCGGGCATGCTTTCGAGCCAGGCGTCGGTTTCGGGTTCCTTGTGGGTGACGCTGACCAGCGCCACCGGTGTCTTCGGGCGCTGCCTGGTGTGAATGTCGCGCTGGCCCATGATCTCGCCGTCAGCCGTGACCTCGGCGACCTGGGCATGACCGGTGACCCCGCTCCACATCTTGCCCAGCGCCGGGGCATAGACCACGCCGGCCACCGGTGTGTGGCCGCGGATCAGCGCAATATTGACGGTGAACTCGTTGCGCCCGGCGATGAAATCGCCGGTGCCGTCGAGCGCATCGACGAGAAAGAACATGTCCCCGGCGTGGCTCGGGCACCGGCCGGCCTCGGCCAGTTCCTCGGCCACCACGGGAATGCCGGGATAGGATGTGGTGAGAAAATCGAGGATCAGGGCTTCGGCGCGCTGATCGGCCTGGGTGACCGGCGTGTGGTCGGATTTGACCGTCACCGTGGCGCCCGCGGCGCGGACTGCCAGAATCTCCTCACCAGCAGCAATCGCTACCGTTTCAAGCTCCCGGATCAGCGCCTGAACGGAGCCGGTGGTAGGATCATCAAAGTCAAACGCGCCCATCAGCGGGCTCCGTGATACTTGTTACTCGACCCGATTGGCGTGACATGTTTGGCGACCCCGGTCAATGCAATGTTGCCCGCATCTTCCCGCCGAATTGGGCAGATTTTGCGGCACTTGGCGCTTCCGGCGGAACAACCGACCTGAACCGGGCGCACAAAAAGACTGTGATGCCTCGTTTTGACGGCAGCAAGGCGCGACTATGGCTTCACCAACTGGAGCCTCAACCATGCCCCTGCACCAAGCCATTGCCCGCGATCAGGTTTCGCCGCGTCCGGTCTACGGACCCGAATTCGCCGCCCGTCTTGCCGACGAACTGGCGCAGTTGCCGCTGCCGGGACGGATGCTCAGGATCGCGGCGCTGGGCCATGCGGTGTTCACCACATCGCTGGGACTGGAAGACCAGGTTCTCACCTCCGTGATCGCCGCCACCCAGGCCGATCTGCGCATCGTCACGCTCGACACTGGCCGGCTGTTTGCCGAAACCCTGGCGCTGATCGAAGCGACGGAAGCGCAATACGGGATCTCCATCGAAGTGTTCAAGCCGTGGAAGGACGAGGTCGACGGCTTTGTTGCGCTTTACGGCATGAACGGGTTTTACGACAGCGTCGAAGCCCGGCATGCCTGCTGCCATGCGCGCAAGCTGCAGCCGCTGGGGCGGGCGCTGGCCGATGCCGAGATCTGGGTGACCGGCCTGCGCCGCGGCCAATCGGGCAACCGGGCCAATGCGCCGCTGGCCGAATGGGATGCCGACCGCTGCCTTTTGAAAATCAATCCGCTGGCCGACCAGTCGCTCGAGACGCTTCAGGCGCGGGCGAAAGCCGATGATGTGCCGGTCAATCCGCTGCATGCGCGCGGCTTTCCCTCGATCGGCTGCGAGCCCTGCACCCGCGCCATCAAGCCGGGCGAGCCCGAGCGCGCCGGCCGCTGGTGGTGGGAGCAAGACGAACGCCGCGAATGCGGTCTTCATTTGTCGGCCTCGGTTTCGGGCTCGCGCGCCCAGTCCCCGGCTCATGGCCAACCCAAAGTCACGGCCACGGCCTCGTGAATTTTCCAAAGGACTCCCCATGAACGTGATCGAACACGGGCGCGGCAAGCCGCCGCTCGACCCGCATCTCAAGGCGCTGGAAAACGAGGCGATCCACATCTTTCGTGAGGTGGCGGCGGAATTCGAGCGTCCGGTGATGCTCTATTCGATCGGCAAGGATTCCTCGGTGCTGCTGCATCTGGCGCTGAAGGCGTTTCATCCGGGCAAGCTGCCGTTTCCGCTGGTGCATATCGACACCGGCTGGAAGTTTCCCGAAATGATCGCTTTCCGTGATCAGGTGGTGGCCAGGCACGGGCTGGACCTGATCGCGCACACCAACCCCGACGGGCTGCGCGACAACGTCACCCCGTTCAGCCACGGGTCGGCACGCTACACCGACATCATGAAGACCCAGGCGCTGAAGCAGTCGCTCGACATGGGCCGTTACGATGCGGCCTTTGGCGGCGCCCGCCGCGACGAGGAAGCCTCTCGCGCCAAGGAACGGATCTATTCGTTCCGCACGCCCGACCATGCTTGGGACCCACGCAACCAGCGCCCCGAGCTGTGGTCGATCTACAATGGCATGATTCGCTCGGGCGAAAGCGTGCGCGCCTTCCCGCTGTCGAACTGGACCGAGGTTGATATCTGGCGCTACATCCAGGCCGAAAACATCGATCTGGTGCCGCTCTATTTCGCCAAGCGCCGCAAGGTCGTCGAGCGTGACGGGATGCTGATCCTGGCCGAGGACAAGCGGCTGGAGCTGCTGCCCGGCGAGCAGGTTCGTGAAGAGATGGTGCGGTTCCGCACGCTCGGATGTTTCCCGCTTACCGGTGCTGTGCGTTCGGAAGCGACGACGCTTGACGAGGTGATTGAGGAACTCGAGATCGCCACGGTATCGGAACGCCAGGGTCGGGCCATTGACCGCGACCAGTCCGGTTCGATGGAAAAGAAAAAACGCGAAGGCTATTTCTGATGCCTGTTCGTCCAGCCAGCTTTCGCTTTGCCCAAAGGTACATGACATGACCGCGCTTACCTCCGCTGCCACCCAGCCCCTGCCGCTCGACGACGCCCACATCACCGACCCGCAGGCAGCAAAGGCCGGACGCCAGGCCCGGCCCTTGCGCTTCATCACCTGTGGCTCTGTGGACGACGGCAAGTCGACGCTGATCGGCCGGCTGCTGTGGGACACCAAGGCGGTGAAGGAAGACCAGGCGGCGGCCCTCAGGCGCGATTCCACCGGCAAGCAGAACGAACTCGGCCTGCCGGATTTCGCGCTGCTGCTCGATGGCCTCCAGGCGGAGCGCGAACAGGGCATCACCATCGACGTCGCCTACCGCTATTTCGCCACCGACCGGCGCTCGTTCATCGTCGCCGACACGCCCGGCCATGTGCAATATACCCGCAACATGGCCACCGGCGCCTCGACCGCCGATCTCGCCGTGCTGCTGGTTGACGCCCGCGCCGGCATTCTGGAACAGACCCGGCGGCATGCGACAATCGCGGCGATGATGGGCATCCGGCAGTTCGTTCTGGCGGTCAACAAGATCGATCTGAGCGAATATGACGAGGCCGGGTTCCAGGCCATCGCGCGCTCATTCCGCGAAATCGCGCTGTCGCTCGGCGTGCGTCAGGTCACAGCCATTCCGGTCTCGGCGCTGAAAGGCGAAAACATCGTGCTGCGCGGCGATGACGTGATGCCGTGGTATACCGGCCCGACATTGGTCGAAGCGCTTGAAAAAGCCACCCAGCGCACCGGCCAGACCACCGGCTTCCGGCTACCGGTGCAGCGGGTCTCGCGCCCCGGCGAAGGTTTCCGCGGCTATCAGGGTACTGTCGCCGGCGGCTCAATCAAGCCGGGCGACAGCGTCGTGGTGCTGCCTTCCGGCGTCGAGGCCAATGTCAAGGCCATCGTCACCTATGATCTGGTCCGCAACGCCGCCGTGCATGGCGACGCCATCACGCTGGTGCTCGATCGTCCGGTCGATGTGGCCCGCGGTGACATGATCGCAGCCATCGACCAGCGCCCGCAGACCGGCCGCGCCTTCAACGCCCGGCTGGTGGCTCTGTCGCTGGACGGCATCGTGCCCGGCAAACGCTATTGGCTGAAGGCCGGCTCACGCCGCCAGCGGGTGATGGTGCGCCCGACCTCGGCGCTGGACCTGACCACCGGCAACTGGGATGACGCGCCGTTTCTCGCCATGAACGGCATCGGCGTGGTCGAGCTCGATTTCGAAGACACGGCGATCTTCGACAATTACGAAACCAACCGGGAAACCGGCGCCTTCATCCTGATTGATCCGGACACGTTCAACACCGTGGCCGGCGGCATGATCGATGGCAAGCGCTCCAAGGCCGGCCGTTTCGACGCCCTGCCCGACGCCGACCGTGCGACCGTGACGCTCCCCGCAAGGCTGCTCGAAGCGTTCCTGAAAACCGAATTTGCGCGGGCCCATGCCGGCGAGATCCGGGTGACGGCGCCGGAGGAGAATGACGGGGAGTAATGCGGGCAATGGCGGCGCGGGCGTGCACCGCTCAGCTCTCCCCAATGGATTTGAGCAGTTCTGCGCCACCGGTCAGGACCACCTCGCCGACCGGAGCGATCAGGGCCCATTTAACGCCGGTGGGGGCATAGTCGAGGTCGACCTTGCCGCCGACAGAAATCGCCGCCATGCGCTCGATCACGGTGCGCCCGAAACCGCTTTCCTGCGGCAGCGTCACCGGCGGCCCGCCATGCTCATGCCAGCGGATGCGGAAGACCTTGCCCTCGTCGAGCGTGTCCCAGTCGATCGAGACGGTTCCGCCAAGACGGGACAGGGAGCCGTATTTCAGCGCATTGGTCGACAGCTCATGCAGCGCCATGCCGATGCCTTGCGCGGCAGTCGGGGTGAAGACCATTTCCGGGCCCTCGATGCTGAAGCGATCGGTCTGCATGTCGTCGCCGAGATGCTTGATCTGGGACTGGACCAGATCGCGGACGCTGACCCCGCCCCAATTGCCCTGCACAATCAGATCCTGTGATCCCGACAGCGAAAACAGACGTTGCGAGAACCGGTCAATGAACTCTGCCGGCGGGCTGGCGCGGGCGGTCTGCCGCGCCATCGAGATGACCACGGTCAACAGGTTCTTGGAGCGATGATTGACCTCGCGCATCAGGTATCGAATATGCTCGTCATAGCGTTGCCGCTCGGACAGATCGTAAAAATTGCAGACCACGCCGGGGCGGCCGTCCGGCATGGTTATGCGCTCGATCTTCCAGTCATAGGATTCGATCTCATTGCTGTCCTGGCGGCGTTCGATAGTCGAGGGGGAGTGATAGGGCTCTCCGGTTTCAAGCGTGTGGCGGAACAGGCTGATTGCCTCTTCTGCGAAAGCGGCAGGCCAGATGATCCGCAATGCTTCGGCAAAATCGTGGCCGATCAGGGGGCGCACATTGGCGAAAACCGGTTGCGCCCCGTCACTGACATGGGCGAGACGGAAATCGGCATCGACCGTGTAGATGCCGAAGGGAGACCCCGCCACCATGTTCCTGAAGGTGTCATGCGAGGTTTTCAGCGCAGCCATCATCGACTTGCGATCGGAAATGTCGATCCCTGACGGGATCAGGTTGACGATCTTGCCATCGGAATCGAGAAGCGGGGCCAACTGGAAATCGATCCACAGCAGCTGCCCGCCGGCGACGCGGACTTCGACATCATAGCGCACCGTTTCGCCGTTGCGGGCGCGCTCGCAGGATTCCTGCACCCTGTTCTGGATCTCCGGGGTGTAGTTCCACCAGTAGCAATCCCAGAATTTCTTGCCGATGACATCGGCGGCCTTGATGCCGGCGGCGTCCAGCGGGGCACGGTTGGCCTCGACCAGGGTTCCGTCGGGCTCCAGCACACCGACAAAGGCAAACAGATTGTCGAGAATGCTGCGCAGCCGCTGCTCCGCCCTGCGTTCTTCGGTGACATCGCGATGAACGGTCGAGGCACCGATGATGTCGCCCGAGGCGGAACGAACCGGTGCGGCGGTGACAGCGATCGTGCGCAGCAGGCCGGCACGGGTCTGCCGCGTAACGTCGAAATGCTGGAGCTCGCCGGCGACGATTTCCGCAATGTAATCGGCCGCGCGTCGTGGCCAATCGGGCGGGTAGAGCATCTCGATGGACTGGCCGACCATTCCGCCGCGATCATAGCCATAGAGCTTTTCGGCGGCGGCATTCCAGCTGGTGATGCGTCCTTGAAGATCGAAGGCGATCACCGCATCGGGCATGGTGGCGACGATCGCCGCCAGATTGCGGGCGCTCTGCTCCGCATGGCTGAGTTCTATCCTGGCCAGATTGCGGCTGGTGGTGTTGTGGTGGGTGATCAGCGCGAAGCGTTCCCCGGCAAATTCGAGCGACGAGGCGACCATCTCGAACCAGCGCTTTTCGGTATCGGAGTGACAGGGATATTCGACACGATAATCCTGTCCATCGGCAAACAGCCGCATCAGCCCCGCCTCGACCTCGGCTGCCAGCTGATCGCCCTGATCGGCGCTCCGGCGGCAAATGTGGAGATAGTTTCCGCCGAGATAATGCTGGTCGGGGTCGCCGTCATTGTCGCTGCTGAACTGCCGCCAGACATCATTCACACACCGGATGGTGCCATCCCGGGCCATGATGGCAACGCCGTCACGCATGGCGTCGATCACCGGCTGGAAAGCTCTTGCGACGGGATCCGGGTTGAGCGGTTTCACCTTTGAACCATCCGACAAGTTCTCCAAAAGAAACGCATAGCTGGAAAAACTATACGATCACAGACACCCTGACTACAGGTACCGGGTTAACACACTGCACCTGTCGCCAGGATGACCGGCAGTTCCGGGCCGACGGCGGCCTTGTTGGATCCGCCAGTCCGTCGGATCCAGTGGAAAAGCGCGATTGGATAATTTTCAATAATACCGCTGCCGGTACCCGCTGCGAAAACCCGTTATTCTGTGTATTGTTGACCGAAATTCGATACTCACCTAGTGTCTCCATGTATTAAATACATAATTGGAGGATATATTATGGCCAGAAAAGTCGAAGGCGGCATTGTTTACCGCAACAATCAAACGGACAAGCTGGCGGCCACTGTGGTCGAGATTTTTTTCCGAATGTTCCATCAACAGCGCCGGTCGTGCCCAATGATGCGCAGGGCACCATGACCCTGAAAGCGCCGCCGCCGGTGATCGGGCATTATGACAAGGGCAATACCCTGATCTACAAGGACAGCAACCGCCACAATGATTGCAGCCTATTCGTGGATTCCAATATCGGCCCGTCGAAATACACGGTCACGAAAAGGGCCTGATCCCCTTCACGGCCGCAGCGGCGCGGGATCATGGCTGACACCGTGCAGCAAGGGCCGGCGGTTTCGTGCCGCGTCTTCGTCAAGGCGATCAGGATCGTGCGGCATCCGGCGTCCGGCTCAGTGCCCGATCCGCCTCACGCGCAGCCGGCGCAGACTCCACGCAGTTCAACCACCGCCTTCTTGACGGTAAAGCCGTCTTCGCGGGCAAGCTGGCGCAGGCGGTTTTCCAGCGCCTCGTCGGAAATCTCGGTGACCTTGCCGCAGGTCTCGCAGATGGCGAAGGCGATGGTTTCGTGGCTGTCGCAGCCGGGATGGCGGCAGGCGACGAATGCGTTGAGGCTTTCGAGCCGGTGCACCATGCCGGTCTCGACCAGCTTGTCGAGCGCCCGATAGACCTGCAGCGGGGCGCGAAAACCGTCGTCGCGCAACTGGTCCAGAATGGTATAGGCCGACAGGGGCCCCTCGGCGCGCGAAAGCGCGCCAAACACCAGGGACTGGTTCTTGGTCAGATCGGCCGCGTCGCGACCATGGAAGTGGACCGCTTCACTCATGACAGGCTGCCTTTCCGGTTGATGCGGTCGGACCGCTGTTTTGCCAGGCTGGCGATACGTCCGCCCAGCGGCGACATGGCGAGAAGAAAAAGCCCCAGCGCCGCAACCACGATCGTCGGTCCCGAGGGCGTGTCCCAGTTGAGCGAGCCTTCCAGCCCCAGCACCACCGCCAGCATGCCGATGATCGAGGCAAACACCGCCATCTGCTCCGGCCCGGATGCAAAACGGCGGGCGGTGGCGGCGGGAATGATCAGCATGGCGGTGATCAGCAGCACGCCGACGATCTTCATCGAAATGGCGATGACGGTGGCCATCAGGATCATGAAGACCAGATTGGCCCGGTCCGGATTGAGCCCCTCGGCCTCGGCCAGTTCGGCATTGACGGTGGCGGCAAACAATGGCCGCCAGATCAGCACCAGCACGCCCAGCACGGCGATGCCACCGCTCCAGATCACGGCGATGTCGGTTTTCGACACGGCAAGGATGTCGCCGAACAGCAGCCCCATCAGATCGATGCGGACCCAGCTCATGAAAGCCAGCGCCACCAGACCGAGCGCCAGCGCAGAATGCGACAGCAGGCCGAGCAGCGCGTCGGATGACAGCGTGGCGCGCTTCTGCAGGGCCAGCAGGGCCAGCGAGATCAGCGCCGAGACGGCAAAGACGGCCAGGGTCACATTGACCTCGAGCAGGAACGCCAGCGCCACGCCGAGCAGGGCAGCATGGGACAGCGTATCGCCGAAATAGGCCAGCCGGCGCCAGATGATGAAACAGCCGAGCGGCCCGGCGACCAGGGCAACGCCGAGGCCGGCGACGATGGCGCGGGTGAAGAAATCGTCAAGCATTGCTGCCCCCTGCCCCTGTCGTTGATGCTGTGCCGGGCTTGAGCGCGCCGGGCGGCAAGTGATGGCCGTGATCATGGTCATGGCCATGGTTGTGATCATGGCCGTGATCATGATGGCCGTCGCCGGGATGGCAGTGCTCGGTCACCGAGCCGTCGGCATGGCGCACGGTTCCATCGGCAAGATGGGTGTGGTCGTGATTGTGCTCGTAGACCGCCAGGGTCGCATCGGCGCGGCCGCCGAACAGGCGGCGGTATTCCTCGCTCGAAGCCACGGCGACGGGCGAGCCCTGGCAGCAGACATGGCCGTTGAGGCAGATCACCCGGTCGGTCGCCGCCATCACCACATGCAGGTCATGCGAGATCAGCAGCACGCCGCAGCCGATGTCATCGCGGATCCGCTTGATCAGGTCATAGAGCGCGATCTCGCCGGTGAAATCGACGCCCTGCACCGGCTCGTCCAGCACCAGCAGATCGGGCTTGCGGGCAATGGCGCGGGCAAGCATGGCGCGCTGGAATTCGCCGCCGGAAAGATTGCGCACTTCGGATTGCGCCAGATGGGCGATGCCGGTGGCGGCGAGCGCATGGTCGACCTGGTTGGCCGTCGGCGTGCCGGTCAGGTGCATGAAGCGCGCCACGGTCAGCGGCAAGGTCCAGTCGATCGAGAGCTTTTGCGGCACATAGCCGACCTTGAGGCCGGGCGCTCGCTGCGCCGAGCCGGCATCCGGCTTCATGACGCCGAGCGCCATTTTCGCGGTGGTCGACTTGCCCGATCCATTGGGGCCGATCAGCGTGACGATCTCGCCCTGGCTGACGGCAAGATCGACGCCGCGGACCAGCCACCGGCCGGCGCGTTCCACACCCGCATGGGTGAGCGATATGAGAGGCGTGTTGGTAGCCACGGAAAGGAATCCAGGAAAAATCGCGTTTCTGTCTTGCGGCAAGATATGCCACACGTTATAGCATTACACAACAATGTAATCATATAACATCACCGAGGATACACGACATGATGACATTTCGCCGTTTGCTTGCCAGCGCAGCCATTTCCCTCGCCCTGTCACCGGCGCTGGCGACCGGGAGCCTTGCCGAACCGCGTGTGGTTGCCTCGATCAAGCCGGTCCATTCGCTGGTCGCCGCGGTCATGGAGGGTGTCGGCACCCCCGACCTCATCGTTTCGGGCGCTGCCTCGCCGCATTCCTATGCCTTGAAGCCGAGCCAGGCGTCAGCGCTTGAAGATGCAGATCTGGTGTTCTGGATCGGCCATGAACTCGAAACCTTCCTGGAAAAGCCGATCGAGACCATCGGCGCGCGCGCCCGCGTCGTCGAACTGATGGACAGCGACGGGCTGGTCAAGCTTCCGTTCCGGACCGGCGGAGCCTTTGAAGCGCATGCGCATGAGGATCACGACGGTGAGGAAGGCCATGCCGGGCACGATGACGATGGCCATGATGATCACGACGGGCACGAAGCTGCCCATCATGACGACAAGGACGATCACGCCGATGGCCATGCGGCCCATGACGACCATGACAAGCATGACGACCACGGAGACCATGATGCGCATGGCGGATTTGACGCCCATGTCTGGCTGGACCCGATGAACGCCAAGATCTTCGTCGGCGCCATCAGCGAAGCATTGATCGAATCCGATCCGGCCAATGCCGCCGCCTATGCCGCCAATGCCGCCAGGGTCGAAAAGCAGCTCAACGGGCTGGTGAGCGAAATCACCGCCAGCCTGGTGCCGGTTCATGACAAGGGATTCATCGTCTTCCACGACGCCTACCAGTATTTCGAGAAACGCTTCGGCATCTCGGCGGCCGGTTCGGTCACGGTCAATCCCGAAGTGCGCCCAGGCGCCGAACGGGTTTCCGCGATCCACGACAAGATTGCCGAGCTCGGGGCCACCTGCGTGTTTGCCGAGCCGCAATTCGAAAGCCGGCTGATCGATGTGGTGGTCGAGGGCAGCGATGCCAGAACCGCCACGATCGATCCGCTCGGTGCTGCGCTGGAAGACGGTCCGGAGCTCTATTTCGAGGTGATCCGCGGCATGGCCGGTTCCATCCGGGACTGCCTGGCACCGGACGCCAAATAGGCTCAGGCCCCATCACGATGATGTCATTCCCATTGACGCGGACCGCCATCCGCCCCAGTTCCGCAGTCTCCGGGCCGACCCGGTAACGACGGAACCGGATCAGTCCCGGCCCCTCCCGGCGCCGCCCTTCCCCGGCGAACGGCGCCGGGCCGAGGTCCGGGGTTGAATGAACACGAGTGACGGCAGCCGCGCATCAAATGTCCGATGACGCGGCGCGGCCGGTTCACGAAAGGAATGACCGCATGAAAGCCGCCATCATCAACAATTACGCCACCGACGTCGAAATCGCAGACGTTCCGGACCCGGTTCTGGACGCGGATTCGGTGCTGATCCAGGTGCATGCCGCCAGCCTCAACCCGATCGACAACATCGTGCGCGCCGGACAGATGAAGGACATCATCCCGCTGAGTTTCCCGCATGTGATGGGCTATGACGTCTCGGGTGTTGTCAGCAAGATCGGCGCCAATGTTGCGGGCATCAAGCTGGGGGACGCGGTCTATGCCCGCCCCAACCAGGACGATGCGGGATCACTGGCGGAAGTCGCCCGCATCAAGGCCGATGAACTGGCCCTGAAGCCCGCCGGCCTCAGCCACGCCGAAGCGGCGTCGATCCCACTGGCCGGGCTGACGGCATGGCAGGCGCTGGTCGACAAGGCCGCACTCAAGGCCGGGCAGAAGATCCTGATCCATGCCGGTTCCGGCGGTGTTGGCACGCTGGCAATCCAGATCGCCAAGCATATCGGCGCCCATGTCGCCACCACCACCAGCGCCGGCAATGCCGATCTGGTGCGCTCGCTCGGCGCCGACGAGGTGATCGATTACAGGACCGAAAACTTCGAGGACAGCGTGTCCGATTACGACGTCGTGTTCGACATGCTGGGCGGCGAAACCATGGAGCGCTCCTTCGGCGTGCTGAAAAAGGGCGGCGTCCTGGTCTCGATCAAGGGACAGGATACAAACAATCTGGCCGAAAAGCACGGCGTCCGCTTCGAATGGTTCTTCATGTCGCCCAACGGCGCGCAGCTGAGCGAACTGAGCGCCCTGATCGACAAGGGCATCGTCAAGCCGGTGATCGACAGCAGCTACGAGTTGGCCGATGTTGCTGCGGCCTATGACAAGCTTGCCGATGGCCATGCCGTGGGCAAGATCGTCGTCACTGTCAGGTAAACCGAATACCGGCGCGCGCCTCCTGGATCAGGTGCGTGGCGCCGGTGGCGCGGCCGTCCCCGCCGCGCCCGTTTCTCCCCTCGCTTTCCCCATTTCTTGCATTCAAAGCGCGGCTCCACCGCGCCTGCACCATGCAAATCTGTGGCCGAATCCGACAGGGCCTTGCCAAACGCGTATGGACTTCGCAAGTTCGCGGCCTAACTGTTGCTCGATTGGCCCCGGTTTTCGAGGGGTTGTGTGCGCCGGGCGCATCGGCTACCCGGCTGTGACCAGCGAAACCGTTGCCCCGGCTGACCGGCCGGACATGGATTGAAAGAGTGAATCATGAGCGGACTGCTTGCCCTTCTGGACGATGTCGCAGCACTGACCAAGCTGGCAGCAGCGCAACTGGATGATGTCACCGCGCAAGCCGCCAAGGTCGGCGTCAAGACAGCCGGCATCCTGATCGACGACACGGCTGTGACGCCGAAATACGTGACCGGCCTCCCGGCGGCCCGCGAATTGCCCATCGTCTGGCAGATCGCGCGGGGTTCGCTGTTCAACAAGCTGGTCATCCTGCTGCCGATTGCCATGCTGCTCAACGTCTTCGCACCCTGGCTGCTGTCACCGCTGCTGATGATCGGCGGCGGGTATCTGTGTTTTGAAGGGGCGGAAAAGATCTGGCATTTCTTCCATCCCGAACCGCTTCCCGTCTATGACGACAACCCGATCGATCATGCGCATCTGGAAAAGCAGCGGGTCGCCGGCGCGATCAAGACCGATTTCATCCTGTCGGCCGAGATCATGACGATTGCGCTGTCCTCGATCGAATCCGGCACAGTGTGGATGGAAGCCATGGTGCTGGCCGTTGTGGCCGTGGGCATCACGGCCCTCGTCTATGGCAGCGTCGCCATTCTGGTCAAAGCCGACGATGTCGGCCTGAAAATGGCGCAGGGCGCCTATTTCGACGCGACGCGCAGCCTTGGCCGCGCCATCGTGCGCGGCATGCCCACCTTCATGGAAACCGTCGCTAGCATTGGCACCGCGGCGATGCTCTGGGTCGGCGGCTCGATCATCATTCACGGCCTGGAAGGTTTCGGCATCACGTTTTTCGGCCATCTGGTCGAAGATTCCTCGGCTGCCGTGCGCGAAGCCGTGGCCTTCGCCTCGGGCTTCCTCGGCTGGGCGACGGAAGCCCTGATCAGCGGTATTTTCGGCCTTGCGGTCGGCCTGGTCCTGCTCGGAGTGATCACCCTGGGCAAGCGCGTTTTCAAGCGCGGCTGAACCGGCCTCACTTCACATCAAGGGCACGCATGATCAATGCGTGCCTTTTTTTCGCAAAAGATCATTCGCCCGGAGAGAGTTCCTGCTGTCCGGCGCGACGGCTGGCCATGTGATCGGCCTCGCGCAGTTCCCTGTCGAGACGGCGTTCCTCTTCAGCCGACGGCGTGGCGAAGCGGGCCAGCAGCAGATAGGCGACGGGGGTCAGAAACAGGGTGGCGATCATGGCCAGGCCCAGGCCACCGACAATCACCCAGCCAAGCGCGACGCGGGCCTCCGCACCGGCACCGAAGGCCAGCAGCAGGGGCACCGAGCCGAGCACGGTGGAAATCATCGTCATCATCACCGGACGCAGGCGGATGTTGGAGGCTTCCTCGATCGCTTCGCGGATATCCATGCCGCTGTTGCGCAGCTGGTTGGCGAATTCGACAATCAGAATGCCGTTCTTGGCCATCACGCCGACCAGCAGCACAAGGCCGATCTGGCTGTAGACATTGAGCGACCCTCCCGTGAACGCCATGGCAAAGATGGCGCAGGCCAGCCCGAGCGGCACGGTGGAGATGATGATGAAGGCGCTGACGAAGCTTTCAAACTGGGCAGCCAGCACCAAAAGCACCACGATGATGGCGATGCCGAAGGTGATCAGCATGTCGTTGGACGACTGGTCCAGGGTTGCAGCTTCGGCGAGAGGGACGATGCGCACGCCGCCGGGCATCAGCGGCTCGGCGAGTTCGACGGCATTGGACCAGGCCTCGCCCAGCGCAAAACCGGGTGTCAGGCCGGCGGTGATCGAGACCGAACGCATCTGGCTTTCGCGCCTGAGGTCGGGGGCGACGGCTTTCTCGGTCAGCGAAGCGATGGTCGACATCGGCACGATGCGGCCATCGCCGGCCTTGAGATAGATCGACTCCAGATCGGTGGGATCATTGATCGGATTGGTGGTCGACATCAGCTTGACCGGATAGGACCGGTCCTCGATGAACACCTGCGCCACCTCGCTGCCATCGAGAAGCGCCTGCAGGGCCTGAGCAAGTCCATCGATGTCGACGCCGAGATCGGAGGCGCGGGCGCGGTCAATCTGCACCGAGATCTGCGGCTGGGTGGTTTCATAGGACAGCTGGATCTGGCTGTAGCGCGGGTCCTGCTCGAGCTTGTCGACCATCTCCTGGGCAACGTCGGCCAGTTCATCGTAATTGTTGCCGACAAAGGCGAATTGCAGGCCGTTGCCGGCGCCGCGGATGCCGAGGCTGTTGGGCTGGATGGCGAATGCCCGCAGGCCCGGCACGGTGGAGACGGCGCGGTTGAGATCCGCGACGATCTCGGCCTGGGGCCGTTCGCGCTCGCCCCAGGGTGCAAGCGCCAGCACCATGAAGCCGGAATTGGCCGAGCCGCCATTGCCGGCAATGGCAAAGATGTTCTGGACTTCGCCGCTTTCGCGCAGCGGCTCGACCAGGCGCTCGATTTCGGTCATCCGGGCGCGGGTGTAATCAAGACTGACGCCCTGGGGCGCCGAAATCCGCATCAGGGCCAGGGCCCGGTCTTCCGGCGGGGTAAGCTCCTGCGGGATCGAACCCAGCAGAGCCAGCGCCGATCCGGCGGTCAGCAGCGCAATCACCACGACGATCAGCGGTGCATCGAGCGCGCGCCGCAACAGCGCCGCATAGCCCCGCGACATGCGCTGGCCGAGGGTGACGAAGGCGCTCTGCCTGCCGCCTTCGGCGCTCATGTCGCGCCGCTTGATCAGGCGCGAAGCCAGCATTGGGCACAGGGTCAGGGCGACAACGCTGGAAATCATCACCGTAAAGGCCAGCACGAAGCCGAATTCGGTGAACAATCCGCCCGCCTGCCCCGGCAGGAACGAAATCGGGATGAAGACGGCGGCAAGCGTCGCGGTGGTGGTGATGACGGCGAAGAATACTTCCCCGGTGCCCATCACGGCCGCGGCGCGCACGCCCATGCCCTCATTGCGCTTGCGGACGATGTTTTCGAGCACGACGATGGCGTCATCGACAACCATGCCGGTGGCCAGAACCAGGGCCAGCAGGGTGAGGATGTTGACCGAGAAGCCGGCGAGCCAGATCGCGGCAAAGGCGCCGATCAGCGAGACCGGCAAGGTGACGGCCGGGATCAGCGTCGCCCGCCAGTCGCGCAGGAACAGGAAGATGATGGCGATGACGATTAGCACTGCCAGGATCAGCGTCGAGCGCACTTCGTCGATCGCGCCGCTGATGAAGGTGGCGTCATCACTGGTCACCCGGATATCGACGCCTTCGGGCAGAATGGCCTGAATGCCGCCGATGGCAGTCTTGACCCCTTGCGAGATTTCCAGGGTGTTGGAGGCGGCCTGGCGGATGATGCCGATGCCGATGCCGGTGCGGCCATTGGCGCGCAACGAGGATTCCCCCGGATTGGCGCCCAGCGTCACGGTGGCGACATCGCGGAATTTCACCCGGTCATTGATGTAGAGATTTTCAAAGCCTTCGGGCGTGGTGACATCCGCCGTGGCGCGAACCACGATGTCGGATGTCCTTGCCGTCAGAGAACCCGCCGGCACATCCAGCGCCACATTGCTCAGCGCGCTGCGAAGATCGGCAAGGGTCAGCCCGAAGGCTGCCAGCCGCGAGGGGTCGATATCGACACGGAAGACCTTCTCCCGGTCGCCATAGACATTGACGTCGGCGACACCTGGGACGGCCGCCAGCCGGTCGACCACAAGGTCCTCGACCAGGATGGTCATGTCCTGGACATCATAGCGATCCGAGGTCACCGCCAGACGCATGACCGGATCGGAATTGGCGTCGGCCTTGACGATGCGGGGATCATCGGCGCCGTCGGGCATGTTGTTGGTCACGCGACCGAGCGAATCCCTGACATCGGAGGCTGCGACATTGAGATCGGTGCTTTCGGTGAACTCGATAGTCACCCGGCTGCGCCCAAGCGTCGAGGTCGACGACATCGAGGCAACGCCGGAGACACGCGCCACCGCGCCTTCGACAACTGCAGTCAATTCGCGGTCGACGGTTTCAGGCGCGGCGCCTGAAAAGTCCGTCGTCACGGTGATCACCGGACGGTCGACATCGGGGAGTTCACGGATTTCGGCTCCGTAGAGACCGGCCAGTCCGGCGACCACGATCAGCAGGCTGATCACCATGGCCAGCACCGGCCGGCGCACCATCAGCGCCGTGCCGCCACCGGTTTCCATCGCGCCGTTGGCTTCAGACTGGTCGAGAGGGGTTTCGTCGCGCTCCGTCATGCGCCATCTCCGGCCTTTGTTGTGTCAGGCGCCATGCGTTGGGCGGTCGGTTCCTGGCCGGCGCCGGGCCTGGCCGAACCGCCAACCACGCGCACTTCGGCGCCGGGACGCACGCTCTGGACGCCTTCGGTGACCACCTCGTCGCCGGCAGCGAGATCCGCCCTGACCAGAACGGTTTCGGCATTGCGCTGTATGATGGTGACATTGACCCGGCTGGCTTCACTGTCCTGAACGCGCCAGACATAGGAGCCGGTGGAATCCCACTGGATCGCCAGCGGATCGACGGCGGGCCAGCGTTCTCCCTCGAAGCCGACAGTGACTTCGAACGACATGCCGGCGCGCAGGCTGTCATCGCTATTGGCGATGCGGGCGCGCACACGCAGGGTGCGGCTGGCCTGGTCGACGCGGTTGTCGACGGCGAAGATCTCGCCTTCGAAGACTTCTCCCGGGCGGGAAATCGCCACCGCCGTGACCTGCTTGCCGACCTGCATGCCCGAGGTGAAACGTTCGGGGACGAAGAATTCGATCAGGATCTCGCTGCGGTCATCAATGCTGGCGATTTCGCTCTGGCTGGTGACATAATCGCCGATATTGACCGCCAGAATGCCGAGCGAGCCGCTGATCGGTGCGGTCACGGTGCGGCGCGACAGATCGAGCTCGGCTTCCTTGAGCGCAACCTGGGCTGCCTCAAAGGCGTTTTGCGCCTGATCGGCCTCGACACTGGAGGCGGCGCGGCTTGCCACCAGGCTCTGCAGCCGGTCAACCTTGGCCTTGGCGTCATTGACCGTCAGCCTGGCGCGTTCGACCGCCAGTTCTTCCTCGGCGGCATCAAGCCGGATCAGCACGTCACCGCGTTCGACCTTGCCGCCCGGGCGCACCGGGATTTCGGCGATCTGGCCGGCCACGAGGGTCTTCACCGAGACCGAACGGACCGCCTGACCGGTGCCGATCGAGGTCAGCTTGTCATTGACCAGGCCCTCGCCGACCGGCGCCACGATCACCAGCGCCTCACGCGGGCCACGGCCCCTGCCCCGCCCGGCAGCGCCCGGCGCGGCGGCCGCATTGCTCTTGGCCTCACCCTCCGCCGGTGCGAAGAGTGAAATGCGCTCGAGCCCGTTGCGGGCGAGCACGTCATGGGATCCGGGGTAAAGCCAGGACCAGCCGACAAAAGCGACGGCGAGCAGCAGCAGGGAGAGCAGCAATTGTTTCCAGAGTTTCAAATTCTCATCTTTCAGATAGGCGCGGACGAAAACGGCACATGACGCGTCTCGCCGGCACGACCAGGATCCGGACCGAACATGCCGGCTGCATCAGCGGCAAATGCAGGTTGCATGCTGGAAACATAGCGCGTTGTCTGGCGAATGCACCTTACCATTTAGACAGAATTGAATTTTGTCAAAGCCGATTTTGCATCGGGATCAGGCACATCGCCGCGCTTTGGCAGCGCCGTGCGGGTCGCCAAAACACCAGTCCGCTTGCTGTGGACCGCGGCGCACCATTTACACGTCAACAGCCATTGGCAAGCGCCCGCCGGTGTGGCAGGTGCAGCAGCCAGCCGGCCAGGCCGCTGGAACGACTGCGCCCCGACGCCACGAGACAGGAGCACGGATGTGCAGCCGACACTGATACCCGCCATTGCCGCAGACGGTTCGCTCTACCCGGTCGAAAAACTCCAGGCCCATGCCGAAAAGCTGTTTCATCTTGCCGTGTCGATCTTCGTCTTCGATGGCGAACACCTGCTGATCCAGCAACGCGCCGGCTCCAAATATCACAGCGGCGGGCTGTGGGCGAACACCTGCTGCACCCATCCGCACTGGAACGAGACCGGAGAATCTTGCGCCCGGCGGCGTCTGCGCGAGGAACTCGGCTTCAGCGTTGCGCTGTCGGAGCGCCGCGTGGTCGAATATTCCGCCGATGTCGGCAGCGGGCTGCATGAGCACGAGAAGGTAACGATGTATGTCGGCACCGCAGACCGGATGAGTCTTGCCGTCACGCCCAACCCCGACGAGGTCGAGGCCACGCGCTGGATCAGCCGTGATCAGCTTCACGCCGAGATCGCCAGCCATCCGCACCGGTTCACGCCCTGGTTCCGGATCTATGCCGAGCGCTATCCCGAACTGGTTTTCTGACGCCGGCCGGTATCGGTCCCGCGGTTTCAGTCGCTCGGATCGGGCCCGCGCATTCTGAGCGAGACTTGCACCATGGCGATCGCCAGCACCGAGAGCGCCACACAGATCCAGAAGGCGTTGACGCCGATCATGCCGAAGGCCACGCCGAAGCCGGCGACGACGAGAATGGAAAATCCCTGCATCATGACGCCGAACAGGCTCTGCGCCTCGGCCGAGATGTCTTCGCTGGTGCGCTTGTTGATGAAATAGAGGCAGCCGAGATAGGCGAAGGTGAAGGTGACCGCCTGGCCGAGCTGCATCAGCACGATGACGGCCAGCGGCGGCGACTGGGTCATGCCGATCCAGCGGGCGATCGCCACAACGCCGGCAATCAGAATCAGCACACGGGCGGGAAAGCGGGTGTTGATCCGCTTCCAGGCAAACATGGTGGCGGCCTCGGCGGCCGCGCCCAGTGCGATCAGGACCCCGATCACCGGTTCGGAGAGGCCCTGCTGTTTCCACACCAGCGAGGAAAATGCGTTCATGACCATGTGATTGGCAAACAGGATGGCGCCGGCGATCACCGGCAGCAGAACCCAGGGCTGAAACGCCGCCATCACCTCGCGTGAGAGCAGCCTGCCCTCCGGCATCGTGCGCGGACGCTCGGCATCGCGCAGTTTCGGCAGGCCGGTGGCCGCCCAGAACCGCATTCCGCAGGCAATCGCAAACAGCCAGACAAAGGAGGACGCGCCGAACCAGAGGATAAGATAGCCGGTGGCAAAGCACATCAGCAAGAAGCCGACCGTGCCCCAGGCGCGGGTGGTGCCGAAGGAGAATCCGAGGCGCATCGACAGCCGCAGCGTCGCGGCATCCGCCACCGGACTGACCAGCCCGGCCGGCAGAACGGCTATGGTCCAGACCAGCAGGATCATCCAGAACCCTTCAGCCAGGCCCAGAAGCAGCGAACACACCGCGGCCAGGCCGGTGCCGAGCATGATCGCCTGTTTCCAGTCCGAGGCGCGGTCGGCAAGCCGACCGACAAAGACCGAGAACAACAGCATGCCGGCCATCGGCAGCGTGTTGATCACGCCGATGCCGGCGTCAGAGATGCCGCGCTCATTGAGCCAGATCGGCAGATAGGTGATGGTGACCGCCGGCGCCAGAAACGCCAGGGCATAATAGCGGGTCGCCGCAAGTTCCGGTTTTGCCATTCGGGGACAGCCTTGAAACAGCCCGGCCCAATGTCCGGAAGGATGATCTCAGGCTTATGTCCTTCGGCCTGTCGCGGCTGCGGGTCAAGTTCTATTGACCGAAACAGGGTTGACGGGTGCGCCTGCCGGGTTCAGGCAGTCATGAACCTGGCGTCACATGACCGGTTCTAGCGCTGATGCGCAAGGATGACCTTCAGGAAGGCATCGCCATAGCGTTCCAGCTTTGACTGGCCGACGCCGGAGACGCCGAGCATTTCCTCGTGGTCCGACGGACGGTCGGTGGCAAATGCCACCAGTGTGGTGTCGGGAAACACCACATAGGGTGGCACCGACAATTCCTTGGCGATCGTCATACGGGCGGCGCGCAAGGCTTCGAACAGCTCGATATCGGCCTCTTCCAGCGCGGATTTGGCGCTGGCGGAACTTGGCGACGCGCCGCGGGCGGATTTGCCCGACACCGGAGGATCCTTGCGAAACCGCATTTCGCGTTCGCGCTTGAACACGGCGCGGGCCGCCTCTTCCAGTTTCAGTGCGCCAAAGGCCTGGTGATCGACGCTGACCAGTCCGGCGGCGAGCAGTTGCCGGTAGACCGACTGCCAGGTTTTTGCAGGAATTTCCTTGCCGGCTCCGAACACAGGCATGTCGACATGGCCGAAACGGGTGGTCTTGTCGTTCTCGTTGCCGAGCAGCACGTCGATGAGATGGCCGGTGCCGAAACGCTCGCCGGTGCGGTAGACGGCCGCAAGCGCCTTGATGGCCGCGTCGGTGCCGTCCCAGGTCTCGACCGGCTTGAGACAGGTGTCGCAATTGCCGCAATTGCCCGGATGCGCCTCGCCGAAATGGGACAGGATTGCCTGCCGGCGGCAACCGGCGGTTTCGCAGATGCCGAGCAGCGCATTGAGCTTGGCGCGCTCGACCCGCTTGATGTCGTCGCCCGAGCCGCCGCTGTCGATCATCCGCCCGCGCTGGATGACATCGGCCATGCCATAGGCCATCCAGGCATCCGACGGCAGCCCGTCGCGGCCGGCGCGCCCGGTCTCCTGGTAATAGGCCTCGACGGAGCCGGGCAGATCGAGATGGGCGACATAGCGCACATTCGGCTTGTCGATGCCCATGCCGAAGGCGACGGTGGCAACCAGGCAAAGCCCCTCTTCCTTGAGGAAGGCATCCTGATGGGCATCGCGCATGCCGCGATCCATGCCGGCATGATAGGCCTTGGCCCTTATGCCCTGCTTGTTGAGCCATTCGGCGGTGTCATCGACCTTGGCGCGCGACAGGCAATAGACGATGCCACTCGAACCCTTGTGGCGGCCAAGAAAGCGCAGCAATTGCTGGCGCGGCTGGTCCCGGCCGACGATCTCATAGGCGATGTTGGGGCGGTCGAAGGAGGTGGTGAAGACCTCCGCCGAGCGCAGCGCCAGCTTGTCGATGATATCTTCGCGGGTATGCGGATCGGCAGTCGCCGTCAGCGCCATGCGCGGCACGCCGGGATAGGCCTCGCCGAGATGGCCGAGCTCACGGTATTCGGGGCGGAAATCATGCCCCCATTGCGAGACGCAATGGGCTTCGTCGATGGCAAACAGCGCGATCTTCGCATTGCCGATCATGTCCTTGAAGCCCGAGGTGACGATCCGCTCCGGGGTCACATAAAGAAGATCGAGCTCGTTGCTGGCGATGGCGCTGCGCACATCCATGAATTCCTCGCGGGTGAGCGAGGAATTCAGCGCTGCGGCGCGCACACCCAATTGCTTGAGCGCTTCGACCTGGTCGCGCATCAGCGCTATCAAAGGCGAGACGACAATGCCGACGCCTTCGCGGCACAGCGCCGGGATCTGGAAGCACAGCGACTTGCCCGCGCCGGTGGGAAACAGAACCACCGCGTCGCCTCCCGAGATCACCTGGTCAACCACAGCCGCCTGTTTGCCGCGAAACGCCGAATAGCCATAGACCTGCTTGAGCAGGGCAAGCGGGTCTTGCGCCGCCTTGCGGTCGAAGCTGGGCTCGATACGGGTACTGGACTGCGGCATGGAATCGCTTTCGTGGCAAGATGCGGACTTATCGCACAATCACGGTGCCACAGGCGAGTGATAACGGCCCGCCGCAGCAGCGACGGGCCGTTTCCATTGCGTAGTGTGTGGAACTGAGACCGATCAGATCCTGTCAGGCATCGGGCTCAAACGGCAGCGATGCAGAGGATTTCGACCTTGTAGTCCGGTGTCGCCAGTTTCGATTCTCCGGCAGCGCGCGCAGGTGTGTGGCCCTGCGGCACCCAGGCATCCCAGACAGCATTCATCTCGGCGAAATCATCCATCGAGGACATCCAGATGGTGGTCTGCAGGATCTTCGTCTTGTCGGACCCGACTTCCGCCAGCAGGCGATCGACATTGGCGAGGATTTCCTGGGTCTGCTGGGTGACGCTGGCGCCGGCGGCGCCGACCTGGCCGGCGAGATAGACGACGCCGCCATGGACAACGGCCTGGCTCATGCGCGGGCCGGTTTCAATGCGTTTGATATCACTCATGTCTTGTGTCCTTGTTGAGAATTCAGTGCCGCGCGTCGCGGGCTCAGCGCATCTACCACGGCATGGCCCAGCGGCGACAGACGCCCCAGGCACAAATCGGCTGCCAATTGCGACAGCGCCGGCGCGGTCTGCATGCCGTAGCCGCCCTGCCCGGCCAGCCAGAAGAAACCGTCTGCATCGGCTGCAAAGCCGACCACCGGAGAGCGGTCGGGGGCGAATGTCCGCATCCCGGCCCAGGAATGCTCGACCCGCGTCACCGGAATGGTTACCGCCTGTTCGAACCGGTGCAGCCCTTCGGCGATCACCATGTCGTCGGCCCAGACATCATGCGGCTCGACCGGATCTTCCTCGGCCGGAGAGATCATCAGCTTGCCTGCCTCGGGCTTGGCGTACCATTTGTCTCCAGCATTGGCGAACAGAGGCCAGCGGGTGATGTCGTGGCCTTCGGGCGCAGGGATGAGGGCTGCCGAGCGGCGCAGCGGCCGCAGACCGACAGGGCGGACACCGGCCATTTCGGCCAGCGAATCGGCCCAGCCGCCGGCGGCATTGATGACGATAGGCGCGGAGAACTCTCCCGCCGGCGTGACCACGGTCCAGATGCCGTTCTGGCGGGACACAGATTGCACCGGCGCGCCGGTGATGACCTGGCCGCGGTGGCGGCGCAGCTTGCGGGCAAAGCCCTGCAGCATGCGGTCGACATCGATGTCCTGTGCATCCCATTCGATCGCGGCAGCCGCAATCGCCTCGCCCCTGAGGATCGGCACCAGTTCCAGCGCCTGTTGCGCCGACAGGCGTTCGATGCCTTCGCTGCCGTCGAGATAGGCGTCGAACAGCGCCATGTCGTCGTCGGTGGCCACCAGCATCTCGCCCCGCGGTGACAGCAGGCTCGATTCCGAGACATCACCGGGCGCGGCCAGGAACGGCGCCGATGCGGCGTTGAGCGCGCGCAGGACCGTGTTGCCATAATTGCGGATGAAGACCGCCGCCGAACGTCCGGTGGAGTGATGGCCGATCACCGGTTCGGCTTCGAGAACGGTGACCTTCGCGTCGGGCGCCAAACGCGCCGCAGCACTGATGCCGGCGATGCCTGCGCCGATCACCAGAATGTCCGATTGTGAGGGCATTATTTTCCGTATCCGTTGAGAAAACTGGTCAGGTTGTCGCCGAGATCGGCGGACAGGTATCCGCCTTCCTGCACGATCACCGCTGGAAGGTCCAGTCCGGATATTGCCCCGGCAATTCTGGCAAAGCCGGGTGTCGTGATGCTGAATCCGTGGAACGGATCGTTCTCGTGGGCGTCGAGTCCCAGCGCCAGCACCAGCACATCGGCGCCGAAACTGCGGATCCGGTTCAGGGCCACATCCAGTGCTGCCAGATAGTTCTCATCATCGGTGCCCCGCGGCAGCGGCAGGTTGAGATTGTATCCCCGCCCCTCGCCCTCACCGCGTTCTTCGGCATGGCCCCAGAAGAACGGATAAAACCGTGCCGGGTCGGCATGCAGCGACACCGTCAGCACATCCTTGCACTGATAGAAAATGCCTTGCGTGCCATTGCCGTGATGCACATCGACATCGAGGATCGCCGGACGCCGGCCGGCCCGCAGCAACGCCTGGGCGGCAATGGCGGAATTGTTGAGAAAGCAGAACCCGCCGGCCAGATCGCCAAAGGCATGGTGGCCCGGAGGGCGGCACAGGGCATAGGCCGCGGCTTCACCGGCAAGCACGCTGTCGGCGGCGCTCAATGCGGTTTGCGCCGACCAATAGGCCGATTGCCAGGTGCCGGCGGCGATCGGACAGGAGGTGTCGGCCTGATGAAAGCCGGCCTGGCCGGAGGCGGATTTCGGATAGCTGGCGGTGCGCCGGTCGGGGTGGATATTGGGGATCACCTCATCCGAGGCGCCCTCGGTGCGGATCCAGCGGCTGTGAATGGTTTCGAGAAAGGTCAGATATTCGGGCGAGTGGATTTCGGCGATCGGGCCCAACCCATGGTCTGTGGGCGCGATCAGATTGCAATTGGCGGCGCTTGCGCCACGGCTCAATTCGGCGATGCGCTGCGGCTGTTCCGGATTGGCTGAAACCCGCCCATTGGCCATGAAATGTTTCGGATCATGCGCGCGCTGGCGCTCGTCAAAAAAGGCCTTCATGATGGGTCTCCCAAGGATTTCACGGCCTCACCTGCCAGTGTCATGTACTGTGTTTCCGAATAGGCCACGAAGCCCAGGCGCTCGTAAAAGCTGCGCGCCCGGGGATTGGAATGATAGACATTGAGCCGGATGAAGCCGGCGTCCCACTCCGCGGCCCCGGCATCGCGGACGGCCGCGAGAAGCCGGACGCCGAGCTGCTGTCCGCGCACCGACTGCGCGACCCAGAGATCGGAGACATAGACGCCCACTGCGCCCAGAGCGGTGGAGAAAAACGGCGAATAGGCCGCCACGCCGACGACGGCGCCGTCTTCGGTTTCAGCCAGCAGAGTTTGAAACACCGGCGATTTGCCGAAGCCGAAGCGGGCGATATCGGCATCCGTGGCGCAATGCTCGTCGCCCATGTCGGCGGACAATTGCGCCAGCGCCTGATTGACCGCTGCGGCATCCTCGACCACCGCCTTGCGGATGCTGATCTTCCGGGTTTTCAAAACGCCACTCCCTGCCTGCCCTTGAGCCCGAGCATGGCGCGGGCCTCATCCGGTGTCGCCACCACACGGCCGATATCTTCGACGATGCCGCGCACCAGTTCCACCTGTTCGGCATTGGATTTGGCCAGTTGTCCATGGGCGATGTAGAGATTGTCCTCCAGCCCCACCCGGACATGGCCGCCCATTTCGGCGCCGCGCCTTGCCATCGCCATCTGCTGGCGGCCGGCGGCAAGCACCGAGAAGGTGTAGTCGTCGCCAAACAAACTGTCGGCTGTCTGCTTGAGATGCGCCAGATGGCTTGGGTCGGCTGCAATGCCGCCGAGCACTCCCATGACGAACTGGATGAAGATCGGCGCTGCAATCAGGCCGCGATCGACGAAATGCTTCAGCATATGGAGATGGCCGACATCATAGCACTCGAACTCGAAGCGGGCGCCGCGCTCCTGCCCCATCAGCGTGAGAACACGTTCGATGTCGCGCGGGGTGTTCTTGAACACCAGGTCGTCGGAATTGCGCAAAAACGGCTCTTCCCAGTCGTGCAGCCATTCGGTGCGCTTGGCCAGCATCGGATAGAGTGCGAAATTCATCGTGCCCATGTTGAGCGAGCACATCTCCGGCGCGGCGGCCAGGGGACCGGCAAGGCGGTCCTCGATCGTCATCACCGCGCTGCCGCCGGTGGTCAGGTTCACCACCGCATCGGTCTCGGCCTTGATGGCCGGCAAAAACCCCATGTAGTGCTCGACCCGCGCCGATGGCCGGCCATTGTCCGGATCGCGGGCATGCAGATGCAGGATCGCCGCCCCGGCCTCGGCCGCGGCAATGGCCTGCTCGGTGATCTGCGCCGCGGTGACCGGCAGAAAAGGCGACATTGACGGCGTGTGAATAGAGCCGGTTATGGCGCAGGAAATGATGATTTTGGACATGCTTGATCCTGTCAGACCGCTGCCGCGGCGACCGTGATGGTGGCCGGAACCGGGCCGGGGTGCCGGCTGATCGGGGGGCGCGCGGACATCAGGACGCCCGCTCCACCGGCAGCGCGGCGCAATCCCCGGCGCGGAACCGCAAGGACACCGTGGCGCCGGCTGAAAAGGGATGATCCTCGATCATGTTGATCGCCTGCAGCTGGTGCTTGCCGACGCGGAGGAAATAGCGGGCCGACTGGCCCTGATAGTCGACATTCTCCACCATGGCCTCGACCGAGATACGGCCATCGGCGGCGGCATCGGCGGGCATCAGGTGCAGTTTTTCGGCACGGATGACCAGCCGCACCGGGCCGGTTCCCAGACTGTCACGCGCGCGGCTGCGCGGGATCACCAAGGGCGGAAAGCCCGAAAGTTCCAAAGTCATTTCACTGCCCAGGACACTGGTGCACTGCGCCGTCAGCAGATTGGAGGCGCCGAGGAACTGGGCAACAAACTCGGTCGCGGGCGAATTGTAGACCTCTTCGGGCGCACCGACCTGTTCGACCCGGCCTTTCGACATGACGATGATCTGGTCCGACATCGCCAGCGCTTCGGTCTGGTCATGGGTGACAAACACCGTCGTCACGCCGATGCGCTGCTGGATGCGCTTGAGTTCGACCCGCATGTCCTCGCGCAGATTGGCATCAAGCGCCGACAGCGGCTCGTCGAGCAGAAGCACGTCCGGCTCGATGACAATGGCGCGGGCCAGCGCGATGCGCTGTTGCTGGCCGCCGGAAAGCTCCTTGGGGTAGCGGGCGCCGAGATCGGGCAATTGCACCAGATCCAGGGCTTCAGCCACCTTGCGCTTGGCATCCTCCTTGCCGACATTGCGGTAATTGAGGCCAAAGGCGACGTTTTCGGCCACCGTCTTGTGCGGAAACAGGGCGTAGTTCTGGAACACCAGGCCAAGATTGCGCTTGTGGATCGGCACATCATTGACCCGCCTGCCCTTGATGGCGATTTCGCCCTCGGTGGGATCGAGCAGGCCGGCGATCATGCGCAGGGTCGTCGTCTTGCCGCAGCCCGACGGCCCCAGCAGGGTGACGAAACTGCCTTCCTCGATATCAAGCGACATCGGGTGCACCGCGGTGAAGTCCCCAAAGCGCTTGACGATTTGGGTCAGGGAAACTGCGCTCACGCTCTCGTGCCTCCGGTTGGAAAAAGGTCCGGCCCCGCCATGGTGATGGGGCCGGCGCCGGGCCTAGTAGCCCTTCTGGACGCGGCCGAATTCCTTCGACCATTCCGCTTCATTGCCGTTCCAGTAGCCCGGATCGGCAAAAGTCAGGCCGGAAAGCGTGCCGGTGGCGTCGAATGCCGGCAGTTTCGGGATCTTGGCGCCGAGATCGACCTTGGTCGGGTCGAGCGCAGGCGGATAGCTCTGGCCTTCGGCGACCGCAATCGAGGTATCCTTGTCGAGCATGAAGTTGAGCAGTTCCTCGCAGGCGGCCATCGGGCTGCCACGCAGCACGAACAGGCATTCCTGCCAGCCGAAGCTGCTCGGCGGATCGTAATAGCCGATGTCGTGGCCCTGCTCCTGCAGCGCATAGATGCGGCCGGACCAGCCTTCGGTGACGTAGATCTCTTCCTCGGCCATCAGGCTCATCAGCTCGGCGCCGGACGCCCAGTATTTGAGCGCCAGGTCGCGGTGCTTGCGCACGGCATCCCAGGCGGCTTCCGTATCCTCGATGTTGTTGGGATCCTGTCCGGTCTGCAGCGCCGCGTACCACATCCTTGTGCGCCAGTCGCTCCAGCCGCCGATCTTGCCCTTGTACTTCTCGTCGATGAGGATCGATGCGCCCTTTTCCTTCATCTCCTCATCGCTGATGTGCTTGCGATTATAGGCGAGCCCCGTGGTGCCGTAATCGTACGGGGCGGCCGAGAGACTGTCCGGGGTGATCGACTTGAAGGCGTTCATCAGCGCCGGCATGACATTGGCCATGTTGGGGATATTGGCGAGGTTGAGTTCGCTGGTGAGATCAAAGCTTGCATAGCGGGCGTAATCGAACACGCCCGACAGGTGGGCGATGTTGTATTCGCCCGGCTGGCTGGCGCGCACCAGGGCGAGATATTCATCGCCGCCCGGAAATGTGCCGTCGATGACCTTGATGCCGGTCTTTTCTGTATAGGGATCGAAGGCGTGTTTGCGGAAGGCTTCCGAGACAACGCCGCCCCAGCCGTCAAAACGGACCTGGGTGACATCACCGGCTGCCAGCGCCTGGCGGGCAAAGGGCATCTGCAGGCCATAGGCAGCGCCTGCAGCGCCGAGAAGGCCGAAAAACCTGCGGCGGCTGATGTCGCCGTTCTGGAATCTCTCGCGCAGCCGCTCGTAACGTTTGGTATCATCCATGTGTGTTCTCCATCTTGGTTTGTGGACCCTGGGCGGTTCATGCGCCGCTTCTTGTTGCGAGTATTCGAGCCACGGCTACCCCGATAAGCGGCAGCCCGACCGTCAGCACGATGATCACCGTGCCGAGAGCGTTGATCTCGGGAGAGATCGAATTGCGAAGCATCGAGAAGATCTGCGTCGGCACGGTTTCGATACCGCCCGGCTTCCAGAACAGTGTTCCGGTGATGTCGTCGAAGCTGATGGTGAAGGCAAACAGCCCGCCCGCCGCCACTGCCGGCATCAGCAGCGGCAGGGTGACGGCGAAGAAGGTCTGCATCGGCGAAGCGCCAAGGCTGAGTGCCGCCTCCTCGACATCGCGGCGGATGCTGACAAGGCGCGCCTGCACCACCAGAATGACGAAGGGCAGCGTGAAGATGACGTGGCCGGCCAGGAGCAGCGTAAAACTCTTGCCGATGTTGAGGAAATTGAGAAACAGCAGCAGCGCCACCGCCAGCACCACTTCGGGCACCAGGATCGGCGCGATCAGCAAGGTGGTGATCAGGTTGCGGCCAGGGATCTGGTAGCGCACCAGCGCCAGGCTGGCGAGCACGCCGAGCACGGTGGAGATGGTGGCGGTCATCAGGCCGAGCACGATCGAGGTGCGGAAGGCGCGCAGGATGGCGTCATTGTTCCACAAAGCCTCGAACCAGCGGGTCGACAGGCCGGTCATCGGAAAACTGCCGAACTGGTTGGCGTTGAATGACAACAGCACCACCACCACGATCGGCAGGAACATGAACAGATAGACCAGGATCGTGTAGGTGCGGATCAGACGCCAGCCCATCAGCCAAGCCCCTTTGCCAGTTGCGCCATGCCGAGATAGCGGTTGTAGATCAGCACCAGCACCCCGAGCACGATCAGCAAGAGCAGCGACAGCGCCGAGCCGAGCGGCCAGTTGAGCTGCCGGATGATGGCTTCGTAGACGAGGTTGGCAAACATGGCGTCGCGTGGACCGCCCAAAATGACCGGGGTGACATAGGTGCCCGCCGCCAGCACGAAACACAGCAGTCCGCCTGCTGCCAGTCCGGGCAGCGACAGCGGCAGCGTCACCTGCAGGAAGCCCTGCCAGCGGGTCGCCCCCAGCGAGGATGCGGCGTCTTCGAGATTGGTGTCGATGCCGTCGAGGCTGACAAAGATGTTGAGCACCATGAAGGGCAGCAGGAAATGCACCAGGCCAAGGATCACCGTGGTCTGGTTGTAGAGCATCTGGACCGGCTCATCGATGATGCCGATATAGATCATCGCCGAATTGAGCGCGCCGGACACACCCAGAATGTTGATCCAGCTCATCGTCCGAATGATGTAGCTGATCCAGAACGGCAGCATCAGAAGCAGCAGCAGGATCATCTTGTTGCCCCGGGAGCGGGAGATGAAATAGGCGGCCGGATAGCCGAGAACCGCACAGGCGATGGTGGTGATCGCAGCAATCTTCAGCGTGTTGAGCAGGATGTCGCGATAGAACCGGTCGGTCAGTGCTTCGGTCCAGTTGTCGAGAAAGAAGCCAGGCGTGTCGGCGCCGGCCGCACTCTTGAGCCAGAACGAATAGACGACGATGAACATCAACGGCACGATCAGCAACAGGCCGATCGCCGTAAGCGCCGGTGCCAGCAGAATCCACGGCTGCCGCGCCTCGCGTTGTTCGATGCTCATGTTCCCTGCGCTCCTTGGCGCTTCTTGTTGACCCATGATGGGTCGGGAACTCACATTGATCAAATAGATAATTGATATTGCCATCATAGATGGTATCAATAATGAATGAGCAGCCTCACTCCCCCCGAACGACTGGCGCGCGATCTCGACTGGAATCTGCTGCGCACATTCCTGGTGCTTGCCAATGCCAGCTCCGTGACCGATGCCGCCGAACGGCTGAGCCTGAAGCAGCCGACGGTGTCGAGCGCGCTCAAGCGGCTCGAGGACCGGTTGGGCAAACGCCTGATCAACCGCAAGCCGGGGCGTTTCGAGCTCACTGCCGCAGGCCGGCTGCTCTATGACGAGGCCATCGACATCCACGGCGCCATCCTGCGGCTGGGCACGGTCCTCGCCGGGGTCGAGGACGAGGTCAGCGGCCATGTCCGCATCGTCATGGCCAGCCACGTGGTCAGCCCGCTGTTCGATGCCACGCTCAACCAGTTCCACACCGACCATCCGCGCGCCACCTTGTCGATCGAGGCGATGGCCAGCCGGAGCGCGCTCTCCGCCGTCGCCGCCCGCCGCGCTTCGCTGGCCATCTGTCTGGTGATGGAGAAGATCCCGCAGCTCGAATACAAGCAATTGTTTCGCGAGCATTTCGGCCTGTTCTGCGGTCCCACCCATCCGCTTTATGGCCGCGAGGGCGTCACCACCGCCGATCTCGCCGGCCACTCCTCGGTGAGTTTCGTCACCGACCAGATGGACGACGCGCTGCGCTCGGTGGCCGAAATGCGCGCCGAGGCGCAACTGGATGCGCGCATCGTCGGCACCTCGCCCAATCTAGAGGAAGTGCGGCGGATGATCATTGCCGGTCTCGGCATCGGTCCGCTGCCGCTGCATGTAGTGCGCGAGGATGTGGAGCGCGGCCGGCTGTGGCGGCTGCCGCCCTATGAGGCGCCACCGGCGATCGATGTGCATGTGGTCTGGAACCCGCACGCCAAGCAAAACCGCGCCGAGGCCGCCATGCTCAGCGGGCTGATCAATCTGATTGACAGCACGCCGACCGACCGTCGCATCTACAGTTGATCGTGAGATTGGCAACCGCAACGCGCTTGGGTCTGCAACCGCAAGTTTTTCCACTCACTGAAAAAAATTAACGAATTTGGCTGAACGCCTCGCCCGGCGCGGTTTCTCCCGCCTCCTTCATTCGTTAATGCAATTTTGGCCCGGATGCCGGTTCCGCGCCGATCACGCACAATAAATAACCAGCAACAATTAACATGATCGCTTGCATTTTACGTATCGTGAGCCTCATGCCGAAATGGCACTGCATGTATACTGCAAGATCGGGCCTGTAAGAACTTGCGCTGGCGATTCACCTAAACTTCACCCCCAACTCCATACTTAGATCAGTGTGTAAAATGACATTCAGCCACTCAGTTGCCCATACCTTCGTGGGCACAAGAGAAAGCCAAAAATGCAGTCGAGCCGTTCAGACATCAACTCTGTCAACTACCTGACCCGCATCGCCCGCGAGGACGCAAACCGGCGCCAGTTCGAGCGTCGCGACTGCCATATCAATGCCGGCGTGATGTATTCCAACAAGGGCGTGCGCGGCCTGGTGATCGGCAAGGCCAAATTGCTCAACGTGTCTGAAGGCGGCGCGTTTCTGCATGTCAACACACCGGACATCCCGCAGCATTTCGTGCTCTATTTCGGCGAGTTCCAGTATCATATCGCCTGCGTCACCATCATCCTGAAGGAAAAAGGCAGGGGCGTCAGCTTCCTGAAAGAGCAGCCGACCGAGTTCATCGACATTCTCAGCCGCATCAGCGACCCGAATGAATTCATCGGCCGGATCCGGCCAACCATCTATGGCCTGCCGGAACTGCCGACCATTCCGCAGAAATATGTAAGCCAGAAATAGATACAGGACCCAAGCGCTCACCTCACGCTGCCGGGCGCTGTCCCGGTCAGCCGGGCAATTGCGCGAGCAGACTATCCTCGAGCGGCTTCTGCCCAAACCAGTTCAGCCGATTGATGCAGACATGGCCGCTGTCGAGCAGATGATTGTCGTCACCTTCGCTGGCGGCATGGGAGCGGCCGCGCGGCACAATCAATGTGGTCACATCCCCGTCCGTGCCGACGATATCAGCGGTACGGCCGATCTTGTCGCGGCCGATGCGGGGCTGCCGCACCGGCGCCGGCAGCACTGTCGGCAGGTTCATCGCCAGCCAGTGCCCCTCGTCAAACCACTGCTCGCGCGCGGCCCAGATTGTTCCGATCAGCTCGCTCAACCAGACCTCGTCATTTTCAGACATTTCCGGGTTCTTGACCCGGGAAAAGCCGATCGCGGGGATGTTCCAGAAGGTAGCTTCGCGGGCAATGCCGAGGGTTCCCGAATAGGCGAGATCCTCGCCGACATTGCGGCCGTCATTGACGCCCGACAGCACCAGATCCGGTTTCCCGATACCCGCAAACAGCCAGGTCATGGCAGTGACGACACAATCGGCCGGTGTGCCAGAACAGGCGTAGCGCTGATCGCCCAGCCTGGTCATCTGCAGCGGCCGGGCGATGGTGATCGAACCGCTGGCCGCGGTGCGCTTGCCATCCGGCGCAACCACCCAGACATCATCGCTGAGCCGCCGCGCGACACGTTCGAGCATGGCCAGCCCGGGCGCTTCTATGCCGTCGTCATTGCAAACCAGAATTCTCATTGTCATATCCATCAAATTTCGAGGTGATCGCCGGTCGCGGCGCTGACGTCCAGTTTCGGCAGAAAGGGCTGCAGTTCGGCCAGGCCGGAATGCTGGCAGGAATGCCCCAGCGCGGCGGGATTGCCGGCACTGGTCCATATTGCCACGTTTTCATCGCGCGTCGGATGGGTCGGCAGCCTTATCCAGGAGGCGCTGCCGTCATCAAAACAGCTGCGCGCCGGGGTGTGGTCCGGAATATGGCCGGTCAGCAGGATCGGCAGATCCTGCGCGGCGGCCCGCCCTATCGCGTCCACCGACGGCCCGGCGCTGCCCATGCCGTCAACGGTGAGCAAAGGACAATCGGGGAACGGCTCGCCGTCGCGCCAATCGACCGCAAGGGCCAGCTGTTGCTGCAGCAGCTCCCGTGTGGCCGGCGCAAAGGCGGCCCGGGCCAGGATCTGCGTGGCAATGGCTTCGCGCATGGACTGATGAATGGCAAAGCGTCCGGGAAGGATCGCCATGATTTCCAGCGGCTTGCCCGAAGCCGGAACAGGTAGCAGGCAGCCGCCCGGATGGGCCGCGATCCAGGCCTCGATCTCGGCCCGTCGCTGCAGCCCCGACACCGCATCCGCGGCATAGGATGCATCCAGCAGGATCAGGTCGCAGGACGGCACCGGGTCCATCACGAAAACGCTGCTTCCCGGCGTGACATCAGCGCAATACACCGCCTGCCGCCTGGTGTCATCGACATGGAACCAGACGCCGCCGGCCACATGGCCCGACCGCCCGGTCGCAATGCTGAGCCGACCGACCTGCAGCGTGTCCCCCGGCCTGAACAGCCTGACCTGGCCGGGATCGATCGGAAACTGCCGGACATGGGCGGGGTCGGCATATTGCGCCAGCATCTCATCGGCTTCGCCGCGGGTTTCGTGGGTCATGAAAACAGGACCGCGAAACCCGCAGGAGAGCAACCAGCTCAGGCCGCCGATATGGTCCTCATGCGCATGCGACACGAATACCGCATCGAGGGCGGCAATCGCGGCGGCGTCAATGGCCGGATAATAGTCACGTCCCGCCGCGCCGACCTTGATGCCGACATCGAGCAGGATCCTGGTTTCCGGATCGGAAATTCCGACACTGGTCCGGCCCTTTTCGCCAAACCCGCCATACAGATCGATCTGCATTATTGCGGATCCCCTGGGGGATCACCCAACCCGACTTGACGCGGATATGGGCGGTGTCGCCTTCCGACAGGGTAACCGGATCGGCGATATCGAAGGTCAGCTGGAGTTCGGGGCTGGAAACCGGAAAAGCGTCGACCCGGGCGCCGCCGCCGCGGTAGATGACGCGCTTGACGGTGATGGTGATGCCGCCGCCGTCGACCAGCTCGATATCTGACGAGCGGATGCAGACTTTTGCCGCTGTGACCTGCTGCTGGTCCGGCGCGCAGCGGAACACGGCGTCCTGGCCAAGCAGCTGAACCTTGCAATGGCCATTGTCGGGCGCGGACAGCAGCCTTGCCGGCAACACCATGCCCTGGGCGATGAAGGCTGCGACCATTTCGCTGCGCGGCTCCTGGTAGAGCTCGCGCGGTGTTGCGAACTGGATCAGCTTGCCGTGATCCATAACGGCGATGCGGTCGGCCAGCGCCATCGCCTCGGCCTGGTCGTGGGTGATATAGACAATGGTGGTCTTGGTGCGCTTGTGGAATTCGGCGAATTCCTCCTCCATCGAGGCGCGCAGATGCACATCGAGATTGGCGAGCGGTTCATCAAACAGCACCAGCGACGGCGTCGACACCAGGCACCGGGCCAGCGCCACGCGCTGCCGCTGTCCGCCGGAGAGATTGGCCGGACGGCGGTCGCCGAGGCCGACCAGATCCACCAGCGCCAGCGCGTCCTCGACGCGTTTTTCGCGGGTGGCTTTTGCCACCTTGGCCACCTTCAGGCTGTAGCCGACATTTTCGGCGACGGTCATATGCGGCCACAGCGCGTAGTTCTGGAAGACAATGCCGACCTTGCGCTTCTCAGGCGGCACGTTGACGCTGGGGCTCGACATCACCGTGTCGCCGACGGTGATCTGGCCGTCGGTGACGGTCTCGAACCCGGCAATGGCGCGCAACAGCGTGGTCTTGCCGCATCCGGACGGGCCGAGGACTGCGACGAACTCGCCGTTTTTCACATCAAGCGAAACACCGGACAGCGCATGCATGGTGCCGAATGCCTTGGTGACATTTTCAATTTTCAATCCCGCCATGGCAGAACTCCGTTTGGAAGATGCCGCGCGAACAGATTGGTCAGCAGCATGAGTGTGAAGGTCATTGCGACGGTGAGGGTGGAGGTGGCGGCGGCATAGTTGGAATCCCCGCCCTGCTCGAAGGAGAAGATGACCACCCCGATGGTTTCCGACCCCGACGCCCACAGCAGCGCCGACACCGTCAGCTCACTGAATGCAGTGAGGAAGATCAAGACACCGCCGGCAATCGTCGCCGGCGCCACCAGCGGAAAGATGATGGTGCGCATGCGGGTGATCAGCCCTGCCCCGGCCACCTGCGCCGCCTCTTCGAGCGATCTGTCGATCTGGTGCAGCCCGCTTACGGTCGGCCGCAGCGCCAGCACCAGGAAACGCGCCAGATAGGCATAGAGGATGATCCAGATCGTGTTGTAGATCTGCACACCGATGACCGGCAGCGGCTTGAGGAACAGCAGCAGCGAGGCAATCGCCAGCACCACACCGGGCAGCGCATAGGGCAGTTCGATCGACAGGTTTATGATCCGGGTCCACCAGCTTTGCCGCCAGGTCACCATATAGGCGAGCGGCACCGAGATCATCACGGCGAAGAACGCGGTGGCCAGCGACAGGCCGAAACTGTTGAAGAACGCCCGGCCGGTGGCGCCGTGCTCGAAAATGACAAAGCCGTAATTGGCCAATGTCACGGTCTGCATTGTCAGCGGCGCGCCATAGGCCGAGACCAGCGAGGTCAGCACGAGGCCCAGAACCGGCAGGCCGAGCACCGCAATGACGACCAGCATCATCAGCAATTCGATGAGCAGGCGGAACCGGCCAAGATCATAGGGCGCTGCCGGCAGAGACGTGGAGACGATGCGGTAGTCGCGCCGTCTGGAAATATAGTCCTGCGCAAAGATCCCGGCCATGGCGATGATGCCGATCAGGATCGACAGCACCGCGACCTCCGACAGCACGCTCGGGCCACCGCCGGCAAGCTTCTGGTAGATCAGCGTCGGCAGCACCAGATAGTTGGCGGGAATGCCGAGAAAGGCGGGAATGCCGAAATTGCCCACGCATGACACGAAGGTAAGTGCTGCCGCACCGATGATCGACGGCATCATCAGCGGCAGGATGATGGTCCGCAGAACGGTCAACCGCCCTGCTCCGCTGCTTGATCCGGCCTCGACCAGTTCGCGCGGCAATTTGCGAAGCCCGGCGCGCACCATCAGAAACACCAGCGGTCCGTATTGCACGCCGAGAAGCACGATGATGCCGGTGGTCGAATACAGCGGATTGCGGCTGCCCAGGGCCGGCGCCATGCCAATCAGTTTCAGAAACGGACTGGCGGGGCCAAACAGTTGCAACCAGGCCAATGCGGTGACCTGCGGCGCAATCAGCAACGGCGTGACATAGAGAAAGACGAAAACCGACCGGCCGCGCACCGCGGTCAGTCCGACAAGAAGCGCGACCGAGGTTCCCAGAAACACCGCGAGAATGGTTCCGCCGATACCCACCTGCAGCGAATGCAGGGTTGCGGTCCAGGTTGCGGAACTGGAAAACGTCTTGCTGATAGCATTGGACGGCCCGTTGCTGGGAACAGCCACCTCAAACAGCAGCCGGAACATCGGCATGATCGACAAAAGCAGGACGACAGCGATCACCGCCAGAGTCAGGACCCGATCAAAGTCCCAGCCCCCTTCTTGATTTTTCTGCATCGGATAATCCTTGAGCAGGGTGCCCGGAACCGGAAAACCGGCTCCGGGCTGACGCCACCGGGTGTAGACGTGAAGACCAGGGGGATGAACATGGCGCTCATCCCCCGAGGTTTCAGCCGCCGAAGAGTTCCGTGAACTTTTCCTTGTCGGCGTCGGTCTTCATCAGGACTTCCTGGGTCTTGATCGGCATGACGGTGACATCGACACCTTCGGGCAGCCAGTCAGGACGGCCAATGGCCTGGTTGGCAGGCAGATAGCCCTGTTCCAGCGCCAGCTTCTGGCCCTCATCGGAGAGGATGAAGTCGATGAACTTCTTGGCAGCGGGAATATTCTTCGCCGAAGCCATGATTGCCACGGGCTCGGTCACGGCCGGCACGCCTTCGGGCGGGAAGACAAATTCCACCGGCGAACCCTTGGCCTTGGCGTTGAGCGCCATGAAGTCGACCATGATCCCATAGGGACGTTCGCCGCTTGCCACCGATTTGAGAACGGCGCCATTGCCGCGCACGCTGATCAGGCCATTGTCATTGAGCTTTTCGAAATAGTCCCATCCGAGATCCGGATTTGCGACGAAACCGCTCAGAAGGAAAGCCGCCGCGCCGGAATAGAGCGGGCTCGGCATCACCACGAGGCCCTTGTACTCCTCACCGGCGAGATCGGACCAGTGCTCTGGCTTGGCGGTCACTCCGGTGTTGTAGGCAATACCGGTGGTGATCAGCTTGCTGCCAAAATAGGTCTTGTCGGCATCATAGACGTTCTCGGAAAAGCCATCCACATTGGCTTCGGGATAGCTCAACAGCTTGTCCTGGGCCTTGAGGCTTTCCATGCTCACCGCATCGGCGATGAGCAGGACATCGGCCTGCGAAGCACCGGCAGCAAATTCGGCAGCGAGCTTGCTCATGATGTCGCTGGTGCCGGACCGATAGATCTGCACGTCGATGTCGGGGTTGTTCTTGCGGAACGCCTCGACGGTCCGGGCGGCGTCAGCGTCGGGCTGCGATGTGTAGAGCGTCAGCTCGTCCGCATGCGCGCTGGAAAGCATGAAGGCAGCAGCCAGAAAAACAGGGGCCTGCTTCAGTGCCTTGGAAAACACGTTCATATTGTCATCTCCTCACGGGTCCAATTGCGCTTTTCATCAGGCGCATTAGCGCCCGATCACATTACACGTGCAAGCCATCGGACCTGATGATGACCTGCAACCTCCTCACTACTGTTCATTTGTAACATTGATATGACAATTGAACAATCTTTCAATTGCCGCGGCTGGCGCTTTTTTCATCATCATGCAAAAAGCAAAATTGCTTTCATTCGGGCCATCGTGCGATTGTTCGCGCAGCGCTCCAGCATCGCAAGGGACATCCGATGAACGACAAGGAATGGCGGAGCAAATCCTCCAACCTCAAGGTCAAGACCGCCTGGCTCTATCACGTCGAGAAGATGACCCAGGAACAGATTGCCGAGCACCTGCAAGTCAGCCGGGTCAAGGTGATGCGGACCCTGGCGGAATGCGTCACCGAGGGCATCGTGGTCACCACGATCAACAGCGCCGCCAGCGAACAGATCGCCGTCGAGCGGGCGCTGGAGACGCGCTGGAAGCTGTCATCGGCAATCGTCATCCCCTCACCCACCAATGAAAAGAACCTGGAAAAGGCCATTGGCCATGCCATTGCCCGATACCTGGGCACGGAAATGGGCGACGGGAAGACGCTTGCCATCGGCGGCGGCGCGACGCTGTTTGGCAGTCTGCAATTTCTCGAAAAGCGGAAGCTGAAGGACGCCTCTGTGATCGGACTGGTCGGCAGCCTGCCGCATTCGGGATGGATCAATCCCTCGATCGTCGCGGCAAGGGTCGCCGAGACCTTCGATATCGACAGCTACCAGATCACCGCGCCGGTGGTGGTTGACGACCCGAAGCTTGCCAAAGCGCTATGGGCGCAGGCGCCGCTGATGGAAGTGAAAAAGCGCGCCGCCAATGCCGACATCGCGCTGCTGACCGTCGGCGACATCTCGCCGGATGCGACCATCTTCCGGCACGGCATTGTCGGCAGCGAATTCATCCCCTCGCTGACCGCCAGGGGCGCGGTTGCCAATGTGCTGTGCTACTTCATAGACGCCGAGGGCAAGCTGGTCGATCACGAACTCAACAGCCGCATCATGGCGGTGGACCTGGCAACCGTGGCGAAAATTCCGACAATCGTGCTGGCTGCCGGGGGAGCCGCGAAAGTCAACGCCATCCTGGCCGCGCTGCGACTCATGCCGGCGGGCGTGCTGGTCACCGACATGGCGACAGCCCAGGCGCTGCTCGACCAGAAATAGAGATTCGGCCCAAAGAACTCAGAGGACGCCGCGGCTCTTGAGGAAATCCTGCAGGCCGACATGGGTGATGGTTTCAAACTCGGCCACTGCCGCGGCAAAGCGGTCGCGTTGCTTGATCATCAGGCGGAACACCTGGCGCATCTCGGCGGATACACCAAAGCGTTGCCAGTGCTCGGCGACATGGCCGGGCATGTCGAGGTCGCGGCAGAAATCGTCAATATTGTCATATCCGAGCTGGGCCAGACTGGACTTCACATCTGCCGGCGACATCCGCTCCTCGGTGGCGTGATCATGCAGCCGGTGGGCAAACAGCCGCAGATCGGACGGGGATGAATCGAGCACCCGTTTGACGATGTTCGGCACTTGCATTGGAAGTTTCGGCATCTCGCATTCTCCGGTCTTGTCTGGGCTCCATAGATACAACGGCGTTATCTGCGGAGCAAATCCTATCGGACGATTCTGGCCCGCTTCCGCGTTCCGATCCGCGGCCCGTCAGGCCGCCATAAGGGGTTGATTCTATGTGACGGTTTGAAACTCGCTCCGCGACGACCGCCTGCCGCTGCGAAACCGTGACTGCGCCCTCGCCCCTGCCGCTCATTCATCCTCCGCCAACAGCCGCCGGGCCGTGGCCTCGTCGGTGACGAGCGTGTTCGGCTTGATCGATTTCAAAGTCGCCCGGATGATTTCGGTCTTCTCGATGCCGCCGGAAATCAGCACCTTGTTCGACAGCCGCGACAGCCGATCGACCGAGACTGCAATGCAACGGTCATTGACCGGATGCGGGACCGGCTGGCCGTCACTGTCGAGAAAATTGTAGAGCACATCGCCCACCGCACCGGCCTCGATCAGCGAGTTCCGTTCGGCTTCGGAGACATGGCCGGTCCGGTAGGAGGTGGTGATGGTCGAAATGCCGCCGCAGGACAGGAGCACGACGTCACAGGTTTCGGCCATGCCCATGATATGGTCGAGGCCGCAATGCTCAAGCAGGGCATGCTTGGTCTGGGCGGAGTCAACGATGGCAGGCGCCGGGATCAGAAAGCCTTCCGCGTCAAACAGTTCGGCAAATTGCCAGGCAAATTCCGCCGGGTTGAAGCGGCGGGCCTGGGCGATTCCGCCAAGCAGGGAGACAACCTTTGCGCCTTCAAGGGTGCGGCCCTCGACATAGGGCAGCATGGTGTGGAGCGTCCGCCCCCATCCCACGCCGATGGTCACATTGTTGCGCATCAGGCCCGAGACATATTCGCCTGCGGCCGCCGCAATGACCCGTGTCGGATCGCCGTCATCCTCGCCGAACGGCGCCACGATGGCCTTGGCGAGCCCGAATTTTTCCTCGAGCTGAATTTGCGATTCGACCAGCGGTCCGAGCTTCGACTTGATCCGGATCACGACTTCGCCGCGCTTGCGGGCGTCCGAGAGCATGCGGGTGATCATGATGCGGTTGACGCCGAGCCGGTCCGCCACGTCCGACTGGGTCAGGCCCTCAATGTAATAGAGCCATGCAGCCCGCACCCGCAATTGGCTTTGCGGGTCGGTTACGGGTTTGCCGCGGCCCGAGGCTCCGGTCGGTAGTGTGTCTGCTGCCATGAAATGGTCCCGCACTGATCATCGTGTTCGTCACCCATCATAGATGGGCGCGCAGGAGTTTTCCAACCTCGCCTGAAATTTCGAATTGCGGCAGGTGCCCGACATTGTCGAACAGGTGCAGGCTGACCCTGCCCGGCGCCCGCAGCGCATGCTGCCAGGGAATGATCCGGTCCTGCCTGCCCCAGACAATGCGCGCCGGCATGTCGACCCGGTCCAGGGCGGAGCGCATGTCGAAAGCCTGCACACCGTCAGGAAAGACCGCATCCGCCAGCGCATTCTGTGCATTGCGCATGGCCGTATCGGCACGCGCCGCCATGGCCGCCCGGACATAGCCGTCGGTGATCAGCCGTTCGTCGGCGACCATCTGCTTGAGCCAGGGACCGAGGCTTTCGGCGCGCGTGGCCTTGCCGATTCCGGTCAGGGCCGCGCCATTGATATCGGGGCCAAGCCCGGCGGGGGCGAGAAGCGTCAGGGAGGACACTGTCTTGGGACGGGTATCGGCAAGAGCGAGGGTAACCGCGCCGCCGAGGCTGTGGCCGACCAGATGCGCCGATTCGAGACCGAGCATATCGAATGCGCGGCGCACTTCCGACACCAGATCGGCAAAGCGGGAGATGCCGAGCCGCGGCGACTTGCCATGGGCCGGCAGCTCGATGCGGATGATGGGATGATCGCTGATATGCGCTTCCAGTGGCGCCCAGGATTTGGCATCGCTGGCAAAACCGTGGATCAGCACGACCGGCGTGCCGGTTCCGCCCTTGCTGCGCGAGACCGCCAGAGGTCCGGTCTCGGCGGTGAAGCCGGGCGGTGCTGCCGCCGGCGCGGGCTGTGTCTGCTCTTGCGTGGCGCGAACGTCTTCGGCCTGAACCCTCCCGCGAGGGCCACTGCCCGTAACATCGCCAATCTCGATCCCGGCCTTGCGGGCGAGCGAACGGGCAAGCGGCGTGGCGCGGGTTTTTGCGTGGGTTTCAAGCGCGGCAGCGGTATCCGCTGGCGCGGGCGCCGATGCGGCAGGGTCCGGGCCCACTTCGGGTGCGGGGCCCTCGGGTGACGGCGCATCGGTTTGCGGCGGCGGGCCGACATCCTCGCCCTCGGCATAGATCCAGGCCACCGGCTGTCCGATCGGCACATCGGTGCCTTCGGCAACCAGGTGATGCAGATAGCCGCCGGCCGACGCCTCGACCTCCATCGCAGCCTTGTCGGTCTCGATATCGAAGAGCGGGTCGCCCTGCCCCACCTTGTCGCCGGCGGCGACATGCCAGACCGTGATCTTGCCGCTGGCCATGTCCATGTCGACTTTCGGCATGATGACTTCAACAGGCATCAGACACGGCCCCTTGCGATGTTGCGGGCAGCTTCGAGAATGTCGGGCACCTGCGGCACGACAGCCTTTTCAAGCTCGGGATTGTAGGGAATCGGGCTTTCCGCGCCGCCAAGACGGACAATCGGCGCTTCGAGAAAGTCGAAGGCGTCGCTTTCCGCGACCATGGCCGAAATCTCGGCGCCGACGCCAAGGGTCTTGACGCCTTCATAGACGCAGACGAGTTTGCCGGTCTTGCAGACAGATGCCAGGATCGTGTCGCGGTCCATCGGGCGCACGGTGCGAAGATCGATGACTTCGGCGTCGATGCCCTCGCCGGCCAGGGTTTCAGCCGCAGCCAATGCCTTGTGAACCATCAGCGACGTGGCGACGATGGAGAGATCCGTGCCGGAACGGCGGATCGCAGCCTTGCCGATCGGGGTCGTGTAATAGCCCGCCGGCACGTGGCCCTTCATCTTGTAGAGAATCTTGTGCTCGAAGATCATCACCGGATCAGGATCTTCCAGCGCCGCAAGCAACATGCCCTTGGCGTCTTCCGGAGTGGACGGCTGAATCACCTTGAGGCCGGGAACATGGCCAAACCAGGCTTCGAGGCTTTGCGAATGCTGCGCGGCCGCGCCGGTACCCGACCCGGCCGGAAACCGCATCACCAGCGGAACCGAAACCGCGCCGCCGAGCATGTAGCGGATCTTGGCGGCCTGGTTGACGATCTGCTCCATCGCCAGGGCGGCAAAATCCGAAAACTGGAACTCGAATATCGGCCTGAGACCGGTCAGCGCCGCGCCGACGGCGACGCCCGCGCCGCCAAGCTCCGAGATCGGCGTGTCCATCACCCGTTCGGTGCCGTATTTTTCGACCAGGTTGCCGGTCACCTGGAAGGCGCCGCCGTAAACGCCGATGTCTTCTCCCATCAGAATGACACGCTCGTCGCGTTCCAGCGCGATGTCCATCGCCTCGCGAATGGCCTCCGCATAAGAAAGTTCGCGCAGGTCTGCCTTGCTGTCGCCGCTCATGCCGCAGCCCCTTCGGTATAGACGAACCGGATCGCATCCTCGAGCTGCGGTGCGGGACTGGCCGCCGCAAACTCCACCGCGTCCTTGATCGCCTGGGTGGTTTCGGTCTGCAGGTTCTCGACCTCGGCTTCCGAGATGATCTTGTGCGACACCAGCAATTCGGTCATCTGCAGGATCGGGTCGCGCTCCATCCAGTCGCTGATCTCTTCCTTGGTGCGGTAGCGGTTGCGGTCGGATTTGGAATGACCGCGCCAGCGGTAGGTCAGGTTCTCGACCAGGCTCGGGCCGTCGCCGGCCCCGGCGCGCGCCACGGCGGTATCGACGGCTTCGGTCACGGCGGAGAAATCATTGCCGTCCACCTTCACACCGGGCATCGCATAGGCCACGGCGCGGTCGGATATGTTCTTGACCGCGGTCGAGCGCTCGGTCGAGGTCGACATGCCGTATTTGTTGTTCTCGCAGACAAAGACCACCGGCAGCTTCCACACCGAGGCCATGTTCAGCGCCTCGTGAAAAGCGCCTTCATTGTTGGCGCCGTCACCGAAGAAACAGATGGTTACAGCGCCGGTTCCCAGACGCTTTGCCGACAGGGCTGCGCCGACCGCAATCGGCAGGCCGCCGCCGACAATGCCATTGGCGCCGAGATTGCCCTTGGCCACATCGGCGATGTGCATCGAGCCGCCGCGGCCCCGGCAATAGCCGGTGTCCTTGCCGAAGAATTCGGCAAACATCTTTCCAAGATCGGCATTCTTGGCAATGCAGTGGCCATGGCCGCGATGGGTCGAGGTGATCTTGTCCTCATCGCTCAGCGACATGCAGGATCCGACCGCGGAGGCCTCTTGGCCGATCGACAGATGCATGGTGCCGTGGATCAGGCCGCGGGTGTAGCAATCCTCCGCGCCCTCCTCGAATTTGCGGATCAGGATCATCTTGCGCAGGGCGGTTTTCAGCGCCTCCGGGCTGTAGGTCCGGATGGCATAGGGGACATTGACTTCAGACATTGGCCGCGACTTTCCCATAGAGCATTTCATCCTGGCGGCGGCGCAGCTCGACGATCCTGGCGTTTGGCAGGGTCGCATTCTGCGCCGTGATCAATTCGCCCTTGCGGATCGGCGCGGTCACCGTTGCACCGGTCAGAAGCCCGGCCGGATGGGCCTGGGCAGCGCGTGCGCGCGAGACTTCCATGGCCCAGGCGCGATAGGTGTATTCGCCTATCTGATCAAGGGTTTCGCCGGGCTTAAGATCCCGCTTGGCGACGGCAGCAACTTCGGCGACGGGCCGGTCGAGCGGCACCATGTCGGCCTTGCCGTAAAGCACGGCGCGGGCGCAGGTCAGCGGCACCTCCAGCGAGGTCAGGTGATAGGGGCGGATGAATTCGAAATAGGGACCATCACCCATCTTCAGGTCGGTCAGCCGCTCGCGGATGCGCGGGTGCTCGGCCTCGATGATGACGAACACGCCGGGCGAAACGCCCTTGCCGATTGAATAGTCGACCCGGCCGATGCCCTTGAGCAGGCCGCCGTCGCTTTCGGGTATCAGTGTCTTGGCCAGCTCCTTCGGGCCCGCGGCGGGGCCGTGCATGCCGTCGCAATCGGGGATCAGTCCGGTGGCGTTGGCAATCGCCGACATTTCCACCATGGTCTTCGATCCGTCGACAAATTCGACCAGCAGGCGCGGGTTCATGTGGCGCTGGATGGCTTCGGCCTCGTAGGCATCCGGGGTCGCGTCGATGTTGAGCGGGTTGTTCTTGCCCTTGCCGGCGCAGATGATCTTGTGGCCCATGGCCGAGACGAATTCGATCAGCTCCATGCAGGACGACGGTTCGTCGCCGGCGCCCAGGCTGTAGACCACGCCGAGCCGCTCCGCCTCGCGCCGCAGATAGGAGCCGATGGTGACATCGGCCTCGACATTCATCATCACCAGGTGCTTGCCGTGTTCCATCGCGCGCAGCCCGATCTCGGCGCCGACGGCGGGAATGCCGGTGGCGTCGATGACGACATCGATCAGGCCGGACTGCAGGATCGCCTCGGCATTGTCCGAAATTGCGGTCTTGCCACTCTCGATGGCGGCATTGAGCGTGTCGGTGGTGTTGGCGTCGCGGCTGTGGCCTTCGGAGCGCCGGGCGATCTCGACCGCCTTGTGGGCTGCCGCCGGATTGATCTCCGAAATCGCAGCGACCTCGACGCCATCCATCATGGAGGCGCGGGTGACGATGTCGGTCCCCATTTCACCGGAGCCGATCAGGCCAATGCGCACGGGCCTGCCGTTGCTTGCCCGTGCGGCGAGATCCCTGGCCAGCCCCGTCAGTGCTATATTCGAGCCCATGTCATTCTGCCCTCTGCTCATTCAATGTTGCGCAAAGCATCGTGAACTTTAGTTCATGTGTCAACTCAAATGTTCGGCAAAATTCCTGAAATCCAGTTGACTTGCGGGTGCAAATGAACAAAGTTATAAATGTTCATGCAAATGTTCTGGCGTTGCGAAATGACCGCAACGGCCTAAAACGTAATCCCGGAGAGATTGCGATCCGGGCACTCAGTGAAAACTAGGGAGGAGAACCTAATGGAATTCAGAGGCAAGCTCTCACGGCGCTCTTTTTTGAGAAACAGCACCGCGACAGGAATTGCGATCGCCGGTACGACATGGGGCACTCCGTTGCTCGCGGCGTCCAATCTTCCGGATCCGCAAAGTGTGCTCGACGACATCTCGATCTCGAAATATGTGCGCCAAGACTACCAGAAGCTCTACGGCATGTCCGACGACAAGCCGATCTGGGACAACAGCAAGGACTGGATCCGCACCGTCGACTGGGAAGCCGTGCGCAGCGAGCTGGCCGGCACCACGGTCCGCTTCGCAGTCGGCGCAGCCGACGCGGAATCCGCCGCCGAGGGCCTGGCGCCGTTCGAGGCGCTGTCCGGCATCAAGGTCGAACTGGTTCCCATCCCCGATGACAGTTTCTACGACAAGGCGCTGGCCGAGTTCATCTCGGGCAATGCCTCCTTTGACGCATTGCAGTTCTTCTCGCCCTGGCTCGGCGATTTCGCGGCCCCCGGCTTCCTGCACGAACTCGACGGCTTTGCCGACAAGTGGAACCTGCCGCTCGACGATTTCTACGATACCTACCGGCTCAATTACGGCTTCTTCAACGGCAAGATGTACGGCATTCCGTTCGATTGCGACATCCAGATGGTCCATGTCCGCAAGGGCTACATGGAGACGCTGCTCGGTGGTGAAGTCGACCGCGTCAACTCGATCCCGAGCTATGACGAGCTGATCCGCGTCTCGCGCGAGCTCAACAAGGTCGAGCCCGGCGTTTCCGGCGTCGGCCTGATGGCCGCACCCGGCTTCTGGTCGACCTATACCTGGGAACACATCTCGGCGCAGGCCGGCATGATGCTGTTCGATGAGAACTGGGAGCCGATCTTCAACGGCGATGCCGGCATGAAGGGCCTCGAGATCATTCTCGAACTGTCCAAGAATGCCAATGAAGGCCATGCCGGCGCCGGCTGGCCGGAAAACCGCGCCGCCTGGCTCGGCGGTCAGGTTGCCACCAATATCAGCTGGCAGGATTCGGGCACCCAGGCCATGCGTCCGGACCAGTCGCAGATCGTCGACGACTTCGTCACCATCTACGAGCCGCGCATTGCCGGCGGCCGCTTCGCACCGCCGAACATTGCCGGATCGACCTCCTGTGTCGCGGCATCGGCTCAGAACGCCGAAGGCGCCTTCCTGATGCTGGCCTTCCTCACCACCGGTTCGATCATGGCGATGAACGAGGCCAACGCCAATGGCGTGGCGCCGGGCTACAAGTCGGTGCTGACCAATCCGAACCTGCAGGAAGTCTCGCAGCCGGCCAAGGTCTGGGCCGATCTCGCTCGAACATGCCTGGTGTTCGCCGCGCCTGCCGGGCGCCTTCCCGATCGAACAGGCCATCGGCAACGAGATCAACCGCGCCGTGGTCGGCCAGATCACCGGCAAGGAAGCCCTCGACAATGCCGCGGCAGCCGTCAAGGCGATCATGGCCAGCAACGGCTTCTATCAGGGCAAGGATCCCGTGGATTACGCGGAAGCAGCCCCCGGGCTCTATGTCGGCGAAGGCAAGGACCTTCCCTTCTGAAGGCCCGATAACAAACAGACAGACAGGATCTCACTGTGAGCAAATCCTCCCTGTCGGACACCGGGGCGACTGCGGTCGCCCCGGCCTGGCCGACGCATCAGAGACTGAAACGGCGAAGCAAACGCCTCAAGGCATGGTTTCCCTATTTGCTGGTGGCGCCGGCCGTCCTCTACCTCATGCTGATCACGCTCTATCCGGGCGTCTATGCTGTCATCCAGAGCTTCCACCAGGTGAAATTCGGGCCCTGGCAGCCGGTCGGCCTGGCCAATTACATGCGCCTGTTCCAGGATCACCAGTTCTGGGGCGCGATCTGGAACACGCTGGTGATCGGTTCGATCTCGCTGGTGCTGCAATGCGTGCTGGCGCTCGCCATCGCGTTCTATGCCTATCGCGATCCCTGGGTGAAGGGATGGCGGATCATCTTTCTGGTGCCGATGCTGTTCATGCCCTCGGCGGTGGCCTTCATCTACAAATTGTCGTTTCTCGACGCCCGGGTATTTGCCGACCTATTGATGCGGATCGGGCTTATTGACGGCAATATCGCCTATCAATCCTCGATCTGGATGAGCCGCGGGATCCTGATCCTGGCCGATGTCTGGCAGTGGACGCCGTTTCTGTTCATCATCTTCGTCGCCGCCCTGCAGGGTCAGGACGAAGAGGTCGAGGAAGCCGCGCGGCTCGACGGCGCGTCATGGTATGCGATATTCTGGAACATCTCGCTGCCGATGATGAAGCCGGTGATTGCCGTCGCGCTGATCCTGCGGGCGATCGACATCACCACCATGTTCACCAATGTCTTCATCATCACCAAGGGCGGACCGGCCTTCGGCACCGAGACGATCAGCTATTTCATCTATCGCACCGGTTTCAAGTTCTTCGACTTCGGCTACGCCTCGTCCGCATCGGTGATCATGCTGGTGATCACCATCATCATTGCGCAGCTTGTCGTAAAGCGCGCCTTTGTTTCGGCGAGGAGCTGAATCATGGCCTCCCAACGCAAAAACTCCCGCGGCGAGAGCCTGCTGCTGCGATACGCCATCCTTGGCGCCTGGGCACTGTTCTGCCTGGCGCCGGTGTTGTGGTTCCTGTCCATCGGCCTGCGCCCGCGCACCGAGATCATCACCCCGCAACCGATCTACTGGCCGAGCTTCTCGCTCGATGCCTGGCACATGATCTGGGAAGACTGGCCAATGGCCAAATATCTGCGCAACTCGGTCGCGGCAATCTTCGGCTCGGTGATCATCGATCTGGTTCTGGCAGTGCCTGCCGCCTATTCGCTGTCGCGCTACACCTATCGCGGCCGCGACGACATCGGCTTCTACATCCTGTCGACCCGGATGATGGCCCCGGCGATCGTGGCGATCCCGATCTTCTTCCTGTTCCGCAATGTCGGCCTGCTGGACACGGTCTGGGCGTTGATGCTGATCTATGCCGCCATCAACCTGTCGTTTGTGACCTGGATCATCCGTTCCTACATGCTCGACATTCCCAAGGAACTCGAGGACGCCGCCCGCACCGATGGCGCCAGCGACCTGCGCATCCTGTGGGAAATCATCATTCCGGCGGTGCTGCCGGGAATCATCACGGCTTCGGTGATCGCCATGATTTTCGCGATCAACGAGTTTCTGTTCACGCTGCTGATCGCCTCGACGCCCAACGCCTACACGATGTCGGTGGCGCTGGCGAACTTCACCGGCGGATCGGACGGTCTGATTTACAATGCAATTGCACTGGTTGCCTTCCTCGCCTTTGTGCCGGTCTTTCTGGTGGTTGTCGCCATCCAGAAACACCTGTCGCGCGGTCTGACCATGGGCGCAGTGAAAGGATAAGAAAATGGCGAGAATCGAACTGACGGGCATACAGAAGAAATGGGGCACGGTCTGGGGTGTCCGCGATGTCAATATCGACATCGCCGATGAGGAATTCATCGTCTTTCTCGGGCCTTCCGGCTGCGGCAAGACCACGACGATGCGGATGATCGCCGGCCTGGAAGACCCCAGCGAGGGCGAGATCCGCATGGACGGCGAGGTGATGAACGACATCGACGCCCGTGACCGCGACGTGGCCATGGTGTTCCAGGGCTATGCGCTTTATCCCAACATGTCGATCTACGAGAACATCCGTTTTCCGCTGCGCATGCGCGGCGTCGACAAGAGCCAGCACGACACGCTGGTCCGCCGCGCCGCCGAGCTGGTGGAAATGACCGAGTATCTCGACCGCAAGCCCGGCGCCCTGTCGGGCGGCCAGCGCCAGCGCGCAGCCCTTGCGCGCGCCATCGTGCGCCAGCCGCAGGTGTTTTTGATGGATGAGCCCCTGTCCAACCTCGACGCCAAGCTGCGTCAGGCGATGCGGGTCCAGATCAAGCACATTCAGCGGCAGCTGAAGATTACCACCGTCTATGTCACCCACGACCAGATCGAGGCGATGACGCTCGCCGACCGGATCGTCATCATGCAGTCCGGCCTGATCCAGCAGACCGGCACGCCCGACGAGATCTACAATGACCCGGCCAACACCTTTGTCGCCGGCTTCATCGGATCGCCGCCGATGAACCTGATCGAGGGCGAGCTGCGCGACGGCGTGTTTTCGGCACCCGGCGTCGAAGTGGCCGGGCTCACGTCCGCCCACAGCGGCAAGGTCACGCTCGGCATTCGGCCGGAAGACTGCACCGTGGGCGGCGCCGGCGCCCAGCTCAACGGCGCGGTCTATGGTGTGGAGCCCACCGGCGACATCACCTATCTGACCATCAAGGCGGGCGAGAAACTGCTCGAAGTCAAGGCTGACCGCAACTATCGTTCGGAACTGGGCGTGCAGGAATCAGTGGCATTTGACCCGGCGCGAATTTACCTCTTCGATGCCGGGACCGGTCAGCGGCTGCGCTGACCCGCCCGCGACAGCCCAGGGAGGCCCGATGACATTCGATTACACTTCGATGGGATTTTACACCTTCGACGCGCTGTGCCGGCCGGTCAGCGACCTGCCCGCGGGCGGCGGAACCCTGTTTGTCGACGATTTCGCCCTGGCCGTCTCCGGGGCAGCCGGATCGGCCTCCATCGTGGCGGCCAAGCATGGCCTCAAGGTGCAGGCGGTGGGCGGCGTCGGCCATGACCTGATGGGCGACTGGGTGCTGCGCCGGCTTGACGATTTCGGCGTCGACCGGCTGCTGGTCCAGCGCTGCGAGGGGTTCTCGACCTCGTCGAGCATCGTCACCACCCGCCCCGACGGCGCCCGGCCTGCCCTGCACAAGCTCGGGGCGACGGCCGGCTTCTATGTGGAGGATGATCAGGTCGACCGGGTGCTCGACACCAAGATCCTCCATATCGGCGGCGTCGGGCTGATGGACGCCATGGACCAGGGCCGCAATGCCGAAATCCTGAAAGAGGCCAAGAGGCGCGGCTGCGTGACAACGCTCGATGTGTTTGCCTCGACCCAGGACGACCTGCCGCTGATCAAGCCGCTACTGGCCAATACCGATTTCTTCATGCCCTCGGAGGAAGAGGCGGCGGCGCTGTCGGGGCTCTCCGATTTCGAGGACATTGCCAGCTTCCTGCTCGATCACGGCGTCGGCGCCGTCATTCTCACCCTGGGAGCCGACGGCGCGATGTACCGCGACGCCAAGGGCACCCGGATCGACATTCCGGCCTATCTCATCGACGTGGTCTGCACCTGCGGCTGCGGCGACTGTTTCAACGCCGGCTTTGCCACCGGGCTTCATCTGGGCAGATCCATCGAGGACTGCATCCGGCTGGGCCAGGCCAGCTCGGCGCAGAATGCGATGGGGCTGGGATCGCAGGCAGTGGTCAAGGATCTCGACACGACGCTTTCCTTCATGGCAAATACCAGGGTTCGCGGCTATGCTGTGAGTTGAGCTAAGGAGGGCCGTTGAAGATGTCTGTTTCGCACCCCGATCCACGAGAGTTGACACTGCCTCTGCGCGACCTCGTCCGGGGGCTGCGCCAGAAGACATCCGGCCCGCGCTCGCTGCTGGCGCCTGCGCTGGAATTTCTTCCCGGCCCCTTGCGCGACGCGATCAGGGACATCACCCACAGTGATTTTGCCGGCGGGAGCGGCTCACGGTCAGCCCGCAAGCCGGAGCTTGCGCGGGTGACCCGCACTGCTGCCGCCCTGCGCGGCGCGGATGTGTCGGCGCTGGACACGGTTGCGGCGGCGACATTTGCCATCCGAATCCTGCTCGACAATGCCGGCAAGCAGGATCTGCTGATCAGCAAGACCATCCTGGCGCTGTGCTGGCATGACGCGGAAAGCCGGCGCCTGCGCGCAGCATCCTATCTTCGCGCGCTTGTCGACCGGGAACCCTTCGGCGTGGCGCCGGGGCTGCTTCAAACCGACGCCGATCTTGACGCCCGGGAGCGGCTGCGGATCTGCGTTGCCGTGGTGCTCTGGCTGCTTTCGGACCACAATGATGACGGCATCGCCGAAGACGAGCTGGTGAAAATCGCCGGCTGGCTGGCGGATGACTGCCTCGAGGCCTGTCAGGCGCACAGGGACGATGCGGACCAGCTTGAAAAAGTGCTGCTCGAGACTGCCGGGAGGATCTGAGGTGAAAGACGCCCTGCATGTGCTGGACAAGGGCAATTTGCCGGTGCGCAAGACCATTCGCCGCGCCCGCTGGTTCATCGCCTCGTTTCGCGATTTTCTCGGCACGGTCGAGAACGAGACGCAGCGGCATTTCAGCCTCGACGATGCAAAATTGATGTCGGCGTTCACGGCCTGGTTCCGCGCCTTCGAAGCGCAGAAATACAAGGCCAAGGAACACCGGCTGGAATATGTCACCTTCGCCGCCGGACTGATGCTGCGGGAACTGGTGCGGCACGCCCCGGTGACGGTCGAACCGGCTTCGGGGGCGGCTGATGCGGAGGCGCCGGCGGGATACTGGCCGGAAGGCTATCTCTATGTGACGTTCTGCCTGGCGGTGCGCGAGGCGGTCATCGAGCAGGATTTTTCTCTGGTCAATGAAACCACGCCGGAACTCGGCGACCTGCGGACCTGGTGGTCCTTCCGCGAGAATTCGCTCGAGGACATCAACATGGCCGTGGGCTTCTTTGAACGCTTTGCAGGCGAGACGCCGAACTGGTCGATGCCGGGGCTGTTTCTGCCGCAGGAGCCGGAAAACCAGCTCTCGCCGCCGCAATGAAACCGCGGCAGGTACCGCCCCTGCCCCGAGCCAGATCTGCCACAGCGCAAGTCGCGTTCAGCCGCAGCCGCCGGGCCAAATGAACTCATCAATACCATCAGGGAAAAGACTGGTCGGAGTGAGAGGATTCGAACCTCCGACCCCGTCGTCCCGAACGACGTGCGCTACCAGGCTGCGCTACACTCCGTGACCAGCGGCTGGCTTATAGACCGACTGAAACGTTGCCACAAGCCCCTTCCGCATCAAATCCTGAGCAAGTTCCCCTGTCGTAATGGAATCGGCAATTGCGGTGGCGCGTATCGGGATGGGCCGGGCCGCGCGAGCCCTATTCGCCGTCCTTGGGCGCCGGGTCATGGCCTGGCTGGCCGTCGGCATCGAGCGGCTCGTCTGGCTGTCCGGAGAGGAACAGTCCCCAGCCGACATAGGCCGTGAGGGCGGCGAAGAAGATCACCCAGCCCTGCGAACCGGCGAAGAATTCGACAACCGTCCAGATCGCCACCAGGGCGAAGATGACAACCCGCCGGGTCATGGGGCGGAAGAACGGGTGGCGGAAATCGATCAGGGCCCATCTCATCGGCTCAATTCTCCTTCAGGTGATCCTACACAGCCAGCGATGTATGCCGGACCGGCATGCAGGATCGCAATTTGCGTTTCAGCGGCACCTGACGTCACCCGGGCGCCGGGGTCAATGCCGCATGGACGACAATCACCACGTTCCGCCGTCCTGGCCGGCCCGGTCCGCCACACCGGGTACAGCTCGGGCCTCAAACATATATTATATTTGCGATCTTTAATATAATGACCTATATGAGGCTCAACCGGGCCGCAGCGCTTGATCTGGCGCAATGACACGTCATTGCAAGCTGACCATGATGGCTGGTGCCCCGAGACCCATTGCAAAGAGGCAACCCATGAAAAAGCTCAGCCTTGCCCTTCTTGTCGCAACCTCCACCAGTCTGGCACAGGCCGAGACGGTGACGCTGGCGCCGACCGAGATCACCGAATGGAAAGCCGTGCAGGCCCGGGTGGAATCGCGCAACATCGTGCCGGCGCGGGCCCGCATTGGCGGCGTGATCGAGGAACTGACGATCTCCGAAGGCGATCTGGTCACCGCCGGCCAGCAGCTCGGACTGGTCAAGGACGACAAGATCGCCTTCCAGATCGCAGCCGTCGACGCCCAGCTCGCAGCCCTGTCGGCACAGCTCGAGACCGCCGAAGCCGAGTACCAGCGCGGCGAAACGCTGGTCACCCAGGGCGTGGTGACGCGGCAGCGGCTGGCGCAGCTTTCCACCGATGTCGAGGTCACCCGCAACCAGATCGCCGCAACGCAGGCGCAACGCGCAGTGCTGACCCAGCAGGAAACCGAAGGCGCGGTTGTGGCCCCCGCCGATGGCCGGGTGCTGACCGTTCCTGCAAGCCGCGGCTCGGTGATCCTGCCCGGCGAACCGGTGGCAACCATCGGCTCGGGCGGATTCTTTCTCCGTCTGGCCGTGCCCGAACGCTTTGCCGGTGCGCTGCAGGCCGGCGCCGAAATCCGCATCGCCACCGACAGCGGCGAGACCGCTGGCCGGCTGGCGAAACTCTATCCGCAGATCGACAATGGCCGGGTGATTGCCGATGTCGAGGTCGACACGCTCGACACCGCCTTCGTCAATGCCCGCATTCTGGTCGAGGTGCCGATCGGCAGCCGTACCGCCCTGCTCGCCCCGATCGATGCGGTGGTCAATCGCCACGGCATCGATTTCATCAGTGTTGAAGATGCTGCCGGCGAAGCGGTGGAACGCACCGTCATTCTGGGGGCTGCGCAGGACGGCGACAATGCCGGGCTGGTGGAAGTGATCAGCGGCCTGTCTGAAGGCGACAAGGTGGTGCGGCCATGAAAACTCCCGGATTGGGGATTGCGGGCCAGCTGACGCGCGCCTTCATCACCTCCCCGCTGACCCCGCTGTTTCTGCTCGCGGCCTTCGCCTTCGGCGTGGTAGCGCTGATGACGCTGCCGCGTGAGGAAGAGCCGCAGATTTCGGTGCCGATGGTCGACATCATGCTCTCGGCACCCGGGCTCAAGGCCGATGACGCGGTCAAACTGGTCTCCGAACCGCTCGAGACCATCGTCAAGAGCATTGACGGGGTCGAGCATGTTTATTCGCAGACCTCCGACAACAAGGTGCTGGTCACCGCCCGCTTCATCGTCGGAACCGAGACCGATTCGGCCATCCTGCGCGTGCATGACAAGGTCCGCGCCAATCTCGACCGGATCCCGGTGGGCATTCCCGAGCCGATGATCGTCGGCCGCGGGATTGACGATGTGGCCATCGTCTCGCTGACCCTGACCCCGTCAGAGGAAGCCGGAGATACGGTGACGTCCAACGACCTGACCCGCGTGGCCCGGGAGCTCAGGACCGAACTCTCCAAGATCGATGATGTCGGGCTGACCTATCTGGTCGGCGACACCGACGAGATCATCCGCATCGCGCCGGATCCCGCCAGACTGGCGCTGAACGGCGTGACGCTGCAGCAACTGGCCGCCAAGGTCAGCGGCGCCAACCGCGCCTTTCCTGCAGGTCAGGTCACCGTCGAGGGCAACTCCGCCGAGCTGATGGTGGGCGAGACGCTCTATGCGCCGGCCGAGATCGGCAATCTGCTGATCACCACACGCGACGGCCGTCCGGTCTATGTGCGCGATCTGGCCGATATTTCCTTTGCCACCGACAGCACCGCGCAGATCGTGGCCACGGTGACGCGCGGAGAGGACGGGATCGATCGCAAGCCCGCCGTCACCCTGGCGATTGCCAAGCGCGCCGGGGCCAATGCGGTGCTGGTGGCCGAACAGGTTCTCGAACGCACCGAGACTCTCGAAGGCTCGCTGATCCCGCACTCGATGGCGGTGGAAGTCACCCGCGATTATGGCGAGACCGCCAATGAGAAGGCCAATGAGCTGCTCTACCATCTGGGGCTGGCCACGGTGTCGATCATCGTGCTGGTCTGGCTGGCGATCGGCTGGCGCGAAGCGCTGGTGGTGGCGATCGTCATTCCGGTGACGATCCTGCTCACCTTGTTTGCCTCCCGGGTGATGGGCTACACGCTCAACCGCGTGTCGCTGTTTGCGCTGATCTTCTCCATCGGCATCCTGGTCGATGACGCCATCGTGGTGATCGAAAACATCGCCCGGCACTGGGGCATGGGCGATGGCCGCGAGCGCAAGCAGGCAGCCATCGAAGCGGTTGCCGAAGTCGGCAACCCGACCATTGTCGCCACGCTCACCGTGGTGGCAGCCCTGCTGCCGATGCTGTTCGTGTCGGGCATGATGGGCCCCTATATGAGCCCGATCCCGGCCAATGCTTCGGCGGCGATGGTGTTTTCGTTTTTCGTCGCGGTGATGGTGACGCCCTGGCTGATGCTGAAGATTGCCGGCCGCGCGCCGATGCATCACGGCGCGGCAGAAGGCGTTGAAGCCGGCGGCCTGCTCGGAAAGATGTATCGTGCGGTGGCGCGGCCGGTGCTTCACAGCAAGGCCACGGCCTGGATCTTCCTGCTGATTGTCGGAGCGATGACGCTGGGTTCGCTGTCGCTGTTTTACACCAAGGATGTGACCGTCAAGCTCTTGCCGTTCGACAACAAGTCGGAGCTTTCGGTGGTCATCGACATGCCCGAAGGCACCTCGGTGGAAGCCACTGATGCCATCGCCCAGGCCGTGGCGCGCGAAGCCCTGCAGCTTGAGGAAGTGCATTCGACCCAGACCCATGCCGGCACGGCAGCTCCGTTCAACTTCAACGGACTTGTGCGGCACTCCTTCCTGCGGTCGGAAACCCAGATGGGCGATGTGGCGCTCAACCTGACACCGAAGGGCGAGCGGGATCGCTCCAGCCATGACATCGCGCTGGATCTGCGCAACCGGATTGCCGCAATTCCGTTGCCGCAGGGCGCGAACCTGAAAGTGGTCGAGCCTCCGCCGGGACCGCCGGTGATGGCAACGCTGCTGGCCGAGATCTATGGACCAGATGCCGAAACCCGGCGGGCCGTGGCGCGGCGTGTGGAAGAGGCGTTCCGCTCGGCCGACTTCATTGTCGACATCGACAATTCCTGGGGCCAGCCGGCCGACCGGGTGCGGGTGAAGATCTCGTCCGACGAGCTCGAATTCTTCCGGGTCGAAGAGCAGGACGTGTTTGACACCATCGCCATCCTCAATACCGGCCAGACCGTGGGCTATTCGCACCGCGGCGGCGGACGCATGCCGATTGCGATACGGCTTGAACGGCCGCGCTCGGAGCGCGTCGTTGACGAGAGTTTCCTGACCACGCCGATCCCGGCCAATGTGCTGCCGGGCGACCGCTCGATCGTCGAACTCGGCGATGTGGTTGAAGTCTCACGGGAGGTTTCGTCCTTTCCGGTGTTCCGCCACAATGGCCGTGCTGCCGAAATGGTGATGGCCGAACTGGCCGGCACTTACGAGGCGCCGCTCTACGGCATGCTCGCCGTGCAGGAGGCACTGGACGCGATGGACTGGACCGGCCTTGAAAAGCCGGTGATCGCGCTCCACGGTCAGCCCGCCGATGAACAGGTCTCGACCCTGCTTTGGGACGGGGAATGGGAAGTCACCTGGGTGACCTTCCGCGACATGGGCGCTGCCTTCGGTGTCGCCCTGCTCGGGATCTATATCCTGGTGGTGGCGCAGTTCGGCTCGTTCAAGGCGCCGCTGGTCATTCTGACGCCGGTGCCGCTGACCTTCATCGGCATCCTGCTGGGGCACTGGCTGTTCGGCGCGCCGTTCTCGGCCACCTCGATGATCGGCTTCATCGCGCTTGCCGGCATCATCGTGCGCAACTCGATCCTGCTGGTGGATTTCATCCGCCATGCCCATGTGCCGGGCACGCCGCTGACACCGGTGCTGATCGAGGCCGGCGCCATCCGCTTCAAGCCGATCATCCTGACCGCACTTGCAGCGATGATCGGGGCTGCGGTGATCCTGACCGACCCGATCTTTCAGGGTCTGGCGATTTCGCTGTTGTTCGGTCTGGCTTCATCCACCGCGCTGACCGTGCTGGTGATCCCGGCAATCTATCGGGTGATGCGCACCTGAACCGGACGATCACTATCTCGAATTGAACCTGCGTCCGCCTGTCACTTTGACGGGCGGAATGCTTTCAAAATCTCGTCATGGGTCTCGATCCGGCCCGCACCGATGAGATCAAGGCAGAAGGGAATGGCCGGGAACACTGCCGTCAGGCAGGTGTCGATCGAACCGGGCTTGCCCGGCAGATTGACAATCAGGGTCTTGCCGCGGGTGCCTGCGGTCTGCCGCGACAGGATGGCGGTGGGCACGAAGTCGAGGCTCTTATTGCGCATCAATTCGCCAAAGCCCGGCAGTTCCTTCTCCATCACCGCCTTCATCGCCTCGGGCGTCAGGTCGCGCGGTGACGGGCCGGTGCCGCCGGTGGTCAGCACCAGGTCGACACCGTCCACATCGCACAGACGGATCAGCGTGTCGCGAACGCTTTCCAGCCCGTCCGGTATGACATGAATCTCGATCTCGACCGGGCTCGAGATCACCCGCTCGAGCCAGGCCTTGACCGCCGGGCCACCCAGATCCTCATATTCGCCACGGCTGGCGCGGTCGGACACGGTGAGAACGGCAATGCGAACGGTCATGAATGGCTCCGGATAATGTGGTGAAAGCTGGCGCGTTTCTACCAAGCCGCTCACCAACCGGCAACAGCCGCACCCACTCCGCCGATACGGCATTGCCTCAGCACCTGACGCCTATCCCCGCGCTTGTGCCAAAATCATGTCGGCTGCCTTTTCGGCGATCATCATTGTCGGAGCATTGGTGTTGCCGCCGATCAGCGTCGGCATCACCGAGGCATCGACCACCCGCAGGCCCTGAACCCCGTGAACCCTGAGCTGCGGATCGGTGACGGCGCCCGCGTCGCGGCCCATGCGGCAGGTGCCGACCGGGTGATAGATGGTGTCGGCGCGGGCGCGGATGTGGCTCATCAGCTCGGCGTCGTCCATGCCGTCCCGCGTGTAGACTTCCTTGCGCCGGTAGGACCGCAGCGCCGGCGCATTCATGATCTCGCGGGTGATCCGGGCGCCCTTGAGCATCAGATCGGCATCGCGGGGATCGGACAGATATTTCGGATCGATCCGCGGCGCGCGCATCGGATCGGGGCTGTCGAGGCCGACCTGGCCGCGCGACCATGGCCTGAGCACGCAGACATGGCAGGAATAGCCGTAGCCCAGATGCCATTTGCGCGAATGATCATCCACCAGTGCGGCGACGAAATGCAGTTGCAGATCCGGACGTTCGAGATCCGGGTCGGACTTAAGGAAAGCGCCCGCTTCCGCGCCTGGGGAAGCGACAATGCCGGTTCCGTCACGCCGCCAGCTCATGATGTCGCGGATCAGCTTGCAGGCGCCGACCGGCCCGAGCCCCAGCACATCGGTGTCGCGGGTCTTGGCGGCATAGATATAGTCGAGATGATCCTGCAGGTTCTGGCCGACGCCGGGAAGCTCCCTGACCACCTCGACGCCGCGGGCACGCAGATGGTCTGCCGGGCCGATCCCCGAAAGCATCAGCAATTGCGGCGAATTGAACGCGCCTCCGCACAGGATCACCTCGGCCCGGGCGGTGACATGATGCTCCGCCCTGCCCTTGCGGTAGGTCACACCACGGGCGCGCAGGCCTTCGAGCACCACCCTGGTGGCGTGGGCGCGGGTGATGACCTTGAGATTGTGGCGATTCATCACCGGATGCAGATAGGCCGCGGCGGCCGAGCAGCGCTCTCCCTGCTTGCCGTCGCGCCAGAACTGGGTCACCTGATAAAGCCCGGCCCCTTCCTGGTCTGGGCCGTTGAAATCATCATTGCGGCGGATCTGCACTTCGGCGGCCGCATCGACAAAGGCGCGGCTAATCGGCCGCGGGCTTCGCTGTTCGGCCACTTCCAGCGGTCCGGAAGCTCCGTGAAAATCATCCGACCCGCGCACATTTCGCTCACAGCGGCGAAAGAGCGGCAGCACGTCAGTCCAGCCCCAGCCATCGCACCCGGCCTTTGCCCAGTCGTCATAGTCGGAAGGATGGCCGCGGACATAGAGCATGGCGTTGAGCGCGCTCGATCCGCCCAGGGCGCGGCCGCGCGGCTGGTAGCCACGACGTCCGCCAAGCCCGGGCTGCGGCACTGTTTCAAAGGCCCAATTGTTGATTTTCGGCCGGCCCGGCAGGGTCGCGATCAAGCCGAGCGGCGCGCGGATCAGAATATTCTTGCCGTCGCCGCCGGCTTCCAGCAGGCAGACCGTGACCGAGGGGTCCTCACTCAGCCGGGCGGCAAGCACCGATCCGGCCGAGCCGCCACCGACGATGACATAGTCAAATTCCATCCACGGCTCCTCCCAGGCCCTGCGGACGAGCCTAGTACAGAAGCTTGCCTTAACAAACAGAAATTGACGTAACCCGGAAAAGGTAAGCTCGAGGAGCTAGACCCCGGCGCGTTCCGACAGGCGCGCGAGGTCGGGAACCTCGACATGGCGGTTGTTCATCACCTTGATGACGCCTTCCTTGCGCAATTTGGTCAGTTGCCGGCTGACGGTCTCCATGGTCAGGCCAAGGAAATCGGCGATATCGGTGCGGCTCATCGGCAGATCGAACACCACGGAATCTTCTTCATTGTCCGGAAAGGCATGGGTGGCAATCAACAGCAGATAGCTCGCAACCTTCTCGCCGGCGGTCTTGCGGCCGAGTGTCAGCATCCAGTTGCGGGCTTCGTCGAGCTCGTTGAGCGTCTGCTCCAGCAGCTTGTGCTCGAGCTCCGGCATTTCGCCGATCATCCGCTCGATGACGGCCTTGGGGAAGGAACAGACCTTGACGTCGGTTGCAGCTTCGGCGCTGACACCGTTTTCGGCGCGAAACGGACGACCAAGGAAATCCGGGGCAAATTGCAGGCCGACAATCTGCTGACGGCCGTCGGCCATCATTTTTGACAGCTTCACCACACCCGAAATGATGTTTGAATAGCTCTTGGTTGCCAGGCTTTCGCCAACCAGTTCGGTGCCTGGTTCAACGTCGCGGCGGCTGGAATGCTTGCTCAATTTCAGGAGCTGATCGCTGGTCAACGCGCCGCACACGCCACGATGGCGGCTCTCGCAAGCCTGACACAGCAAAGGTGTATCCGAGTTGTGTACGTCTTTACGCTGAATATCCAATGGCGTTCTCCGATGAATTCATTCTAACCGAACGCGCGGTGCTTCCAAATACACAAGATGTCGCAGAGGCTGAGTTCTGTCGGCGCAACCTATCTCTAACATGGAAATATCATTCTCATTGAATATTTACAAAGCAGTTCGCACAATTTGACCCTTATCAAGCTCTTTCGGTCCGGATCTGGTAGGGTTGTGCGCATGAGACATGAAGCAGATGCTCCCATGCCGCCGGTGTTCCAGATCTCCGGCCTGACCAAGATCTACCGCACGGGAGACGTTGAGGTTCGCGCCCTCAATGGTGTCGATCTGACGCTGGAATCAGGCGAAATGGCGGTGCTTCTGGGTCCGTCGGGCAGCGGAAAGTCCACCCTGCTCAACATTATCGGCGGGCTCGACCGGCCGACATCGGGTTCGGTCAAATTCAAGGGCGAGGAACTGGCCGGCGCCAATGATCGGCACCTCACCGCCTACAGGCGCGACCATGTCGGCTTCGTGTTCCAGTTCTACAATCTCATCCCCAGCCTGACGGCATGGGAAAATGTGGCGCTGATCACCGAGGTGGCGTCCAAACCGATGTCCGCTGGCGATGCGCTGGCGCTGGTCGGGCTTGAAAGCCGCATGAACCACTTCCCGGCGCAGCTTTCCGGCGGCGAGCAGCAACGTGTTGCGATTGCACGGGCGATCGCCAAAAGACCGGAGGTGCTTTTGTGCGACGAGCCGACCGGTGCACTCGATTCGGCCACCGGCATCATCGTGCTTGAAGCGCTCGCCCGGGTGAACGAGGAAACCGGCGCAACCACCGCCATCATCACACATAATGCCGGCATCCGGAAAATAGCCCACCGGGTCTACTCGTTCCTGGATGGCCGGATTGCCTCGTGTGAGCTTAATGAAGAGCGGATCAAGCCATCGGAGGTGAGCTGGTGAATGCGCTGAGCATGCTTGACCGCAAGCTGGTCCGCGACCTTGGACGGTTGTGGGCGCAATCGCTGGCCGTGGCGCTGGTGATGGCCTGTGGCGTGATGACCCTGATCCTGGCGCTGGGCGCGACACGGGCGCTCGAAGACACAAGAGAGGCTTTTTACGACCGAACCCGCTTCGGACAGATTTTTGCCAGCGCGACACGGGCACCCGAAAGCCTCAAATCCGAGATTGCGGCCATCGACGGCGTGTCGGCAGTGGAAACCCGCATCGTCAATCCGGTGATCATCGACATCACCGGCATGGCCGAACCGGCGACAGGCATGCTGATCTCGATTCCCGATGATGGCGAGCCTGCCGTCAACCGGCTCTATCTGCGCTCGGGCCGCATGCCTGAACCCGGCCGCCCGGATGAAGCGACCATCATCGAAGCCTTTGCCGAGGCGCACGGCTTTCGACCCGGCGATGGTTTTGATGTGCTGATCAATGGCCGCAAGCGGCATCTGTCGATCACCGGGATCACCCTGTCTCCGGAATATGTCTATGCCATCGGGCCGGGCGACATGGTGCCGGACCAGAAACGATTTGGCGTCATCCACATGCACCGGTCGGTGCTCGAAGGCGCCTATGACATGAAGGGGGCGTTCAATGACGTGGCGCTGACACTGTCGCGCAATGCCGACCAGAAGGAGGTGATTGCACGGCTCGACACCATCCTCAAACCGCATGGCGGCGCCGGCGCCTATGACCGCACCGACCATATGTCGGATGCGTTTCTTGATTCCGAGCTTGAGCAGCTCAGGGCCATGGCGCAGGTGATCCCGCCGATCTTCCTGTTCATTTCGGCTTTTCTCGTCAACATGATCCTGACCCGGCTGATCGCGCTGGAACGCGAGCAGATCGGGCTGTTGAAGGCGGTGGGCTATTCCAACCTCGCGATTGCCTGGCATTATGCCAAACTGACGCTGGTGATCTCGGTCGTCGGCGTGGCAATCGGCGCGATTGCCGGCACGCGGCTGGGCCACGGCATGGCCTCGCTCTATGGCGATTTTTATGCGTTTCCGTTTCTGGTGTTTTCGCGATCTCCCGACCTCTATGTGATTTCGGCGCTGGTCACCTTCGCCGCCGCCCTTGTGGGGGCTGCCAATGCCATCATAGGCGCGGTGCGATTGCCGCCCGCAGTGGCAATGCGGCCGCCGGCGCCGACGGGCTATCACAGCATTTTCAGCGGTTCCCCGGGACGGTTCCGGCTGCCGTTCTCGCAGCTCACCACCATGGCGCTCAGACATCTGGTGCGCTGGCCGTTGCGCACCGGATTGACGACGCTGGGCACCGCCCTGCCGGTGGCGCTGCTGATCACATCGCTGTTTGCGTTCGATTCCGTCGACCACATGATCGACACCATCTGGTTTCGGGCCGACCGCCAGGATGCAACGCTGACATTTGCAGCACAACGCTCCCAGGATGCCCTGCGCGATGTCGCACGCTTGCCCGGGGTGATGGCGGCGGAACCGTTTCGCGCTGAAGCGGCGACACTGAGGAACGGACACCGCTCACGAAACATACAGATCATCGGCTCCGATCCGGAGACCGACATCAGCCGGGTTCTGGATCAGGATTTTGGCCCGATCAAACTGCCGCCGGCAGGGATATTGCTGTCGGAACGGCTGGCCAGCCATCTTGATCTGGTGCCCGGAGACCAGGTCGAGGTCGAACTCAGTGACGGACAGGGCCGCCGGGTTCTGGTGCCGCTGGTCGGGGTGACCAACAGCTATGTCGGGCTGAATGCAAATATGAGCCGCGAGGCGCTCGACCGGCTGTCGGGCCGCGGGGTGCGGATTTCCGGCGCGCGGGTGATCGTCGATGAAAGCCGCATCAATGATCTCTATGACGAAGTCAAACAAACGCCGGCAATAGCCTCGGTGGCGCTGCAGGGCATCTCGCGGCAGCGGTTCCGGGCGCTGGTCGAGGAAAATATCGGCATCAGCATCACCATCTATGTGTCGCTTGCAATGATCATCACCTTCGGCGTGATCTACAATTCGGCCCGGATCCAGCTGTCAGAGCGGGCCCGCGAACTTGCCAGCCTGCGCGTCTTCGGCTTCACCAATGGCGAAGTCTCGAAGGTGCTGCTTACCGAGCTTGGCGTGATGGTGGTCCTGGCGCAACCGCTGGGCTGGCTGATCGGCCACAGCTTTTCGAGGCTGGTCGCCAAGGGCTTTGAAAACGATCTGTTTCGGATTCCGCTTATCATCAATGCCTCAACCTATGCCGTTTCGAGCCTGTTGGTGCTCGGTGGCGCTCTGGTGTCGGCGCTGATCGTGCGCCGCCGCATCGACCGGCTCGATCTCATTCGCGTCTTGAAAACAAGGGACTGAAACCATGACTTCTGTGCTTGTCAAAAGCCTCGCAGGATTGGTGGCCGCCGCCGCGATCGGTGGGGCGATCTATGTCGCGTTCAGGGAAAGGCCGATCCTGGTCGACCTCGCCACGGCGACAGTCGCGCCGCTGAAGGAGACGGTCAAGGAGGACGGGATTACCCGCATCCGCAATGTCTACGCGGTTTCCTCGCCGATTGCCGGGCATCTTGACCGGATAGCGTTTTCGGTCGGCGACGAGATTGCTGCTGGCCAGAACATCGCCAGCATCCATCCGCTGGATCCGCCGTTTCTCGATACGCGGACGCGCACCGAACTGATGGCCGGCATCGACGCGGCGCGCTCCAGCGTTGCCGTGGCCGAGGTGGAGCTGGTTCGGGCCCGCACGGCGCGGGATCTGGCCCGCGCCTCCCACAACAGGGCCCTGAAACTTGCCGCGACCAATATAGTCTCTCCGAGCGAACTCGAGCGGCTCGGCGGCGAGCTCGAACTGGCCGAAGCCCAGGTGACCTCCGCCGAGGCGATGATTGCGCTCAGACGCGCCGAACTTGCCAGCGCCCAGGCGCGCCTGACCCAGCCCGGGCAAACGCCCTCGCGCGAGACAAATGGCGAATGCTGCGTCGACATCGTCTCGCCGATCGACGGGATCATCCTCTCGCTCAATGCCAAGAGCGAACAGGCCGCCACGGTGGGCCAGTTGATCGCCGAAGTCGGCGATCCGTCCGATCTCGAAATCCTGGTCGATCTACTGTCGGCGGATGCGGTGAAGGTGCGCCCGGGCAGTCCGGCGCTGATCACCGACTGGGGCGGCGCCGATTCATTGCAGGCGGAGGTGGAGCGGATCGAACCCTCGGCCTTCACCAAGACCTCGGCGCTGGGCATCTCCGAGCAAAGGGTCAACGCCATCATCAGCCTCACCGAGCCCCCGCCCGAAGACCTCGGCCACGGGTTCCGGGTGATCGCCAATCTGATCACTTGGTCGTCGGACGCCGCGCTGCAGATCCCGGTCAGCGCGCTTTACCGCGACGGCGGCGACTGGGCGGTATTCAGGATGGAGAATGGCTATGCGCGGGTGGCGCCGGTCGAGATCGGCCACATGACCGACCGGCAGGCCGAGATCCTGTCAGGCCTGAGCGAGGGGCATCAGGTGATCCTCTATCCCGGCGACGCGCTGGAGGACGGCAGCCTCATCGCCGACCGCGCGGCTGCGGATTGAATAGTCTGTGGAATTGCCAAGGGCGGCCAAAGCCGCCCCTTGCCCTTTCAAAACCAGCACGACCGATTCAGCCGCCGTGCTTCATCTCGCTGTGATCCATCTTGCCGTGGTCCATCGCCTTGTTCATCTGCTGAACCGTCTCGACGCTGAACTCGACATCCACCGAACCGGCCTTTTCAAAGACCAGCGTGACCGGGTATTTCTCGCCTTTTGTGAGCTGCTGCTCAAGACCGATGAACATGATGTGGTAGCCGCCGGGCTTGAGCACCACCTCACCGCCGGCGGGAACTTCCAGACCATCGACGAGCTGGCGCATCTTCATGACTTCGCCGTCCATGGTCATTTCATGAATTTCGACGCGGCCGGCAAATGCGGCTTCGCCCGAGACCAGGCGGTCGGCTTCGGCGCCTGCATTGTGGATCGTCATGTAACCGCCCGACACCGGCGCATTGGGCGGTGTGGCACGGGCCACCGGATGGTCGATCATCAGCTCGCCGAGCTTGTAGTCATGAGCGGACACGGTTGCGGCTGAAAGACCGAGAATGGCGGCGGAGAGAAGAAGAGCAATATTTTTCATGGGTTGGCTTTCTCTTTGATCACCCGGAACGGGCGGAATGAGGACCAGGGCGAACGCCGTGCAAGACGAAGCCTGGCTGGAAAAAGGGGGAACTGGCGACCCGCGCCGGGCTCTGGCGTTGATCAGGTCGTGCGCTGCGGAATGCGCAGCGAAAGCGTCAAACTGTGAAGGAAGGGGGGCCGCGCGGAGAGGCGCTGCTGCACAGCGCCGGAGAAGCAAGGCTGAGATCCTGCGCGACCAAGGGTTCGGCAGTCGCGTTGCGGCGATTGACCAGGAACACGTCGACCGGCGCCGGCAGATTGACCGAGGAAACAATGCGGCAGGCTTCGCAAGCGCTGGCCACGGCATGTTTGCCGGTGCCCTCGCCGGTCAGGCAGAGATCGGGAAGCGTGCCGTCGGGCAGGATGTAATCCGCCACATCGACGCTGGCATAGGCGGCAGCCGCCGATGAGGAAACAAGCGGCTTGTGGGCGAAGGCGACAAGCATCAGCGACAGCGCGCATACAATGCGCACCAGTGCCGATCTCATGATCATCCGTCGCGGTCCGGTCATGTCCTCACCTGCCCTGCCAATCCGCCAACAGATACAGATCGCGCGCACGGCTCACAAGGGTTTTGAGGCCACTGCGTCAGTTTGCGCCGTCACCCTGCAGCATCGGACCGGGCGCCACCGTCCGGCCATGATGACGGGCGGCAATCAGGGCCGGCTGGTCAGCACATAGGTCTTGCGCACCTGTTCGTGGATGGTCCATTCGCCTTCCCAGCCGAGCGGCAAGACGAGCACGTCGCCCGGTCCGATGCTGCGCGTGTCACCGCCCTGCTTGCCTTCCACCGTGGCCGAGCCACTGAGGATATGGCAGATTTCCGAGGATTTCGTCCGGTCGGCGGAGAACCGGCCCGGGGTGCATTCCCAAACACCGACCTTGGTCACGCCATCGGGTGACGCCCAGAGCTGTTTCGCCGCCTCGACCTGGCCTTCGGTGAAGGTCGTCGGCTTGGGCGCAAACGCACCCAGTTCGAGGCTTGAAAGGTCGCCGAAGCTCTTGAGATCAATCATTGCATTTCCTTGATGGCACGGTGCCCGAGCGCACGCGGTACAGGCAGATTTTCAACCGGTCTGGCTTCCGATCCTTGCAAGCCCTTGGCAGGGTTCAAAAAAACCGGACATGACGTGCTGGGTAAGACAGACCGGCAGGACAGTCAAGCCGGGCCCAATCCCCGGCTCAGCGTTCCTTGAGCGCATGGGCGATCATATCTGGAGCCGGCTTCACCCCATCACCAGGCCAGTTTGCAGGGCGGCGAACGCCATTGCCAGCAGCAGCAGGGTTTCAACAACGATAACGGCGACATGACGCCAGCCGAGTTCCAGCATGGCCTTCATGTTGGTCTTGACGCCCAGCCCCGAAATCGCGATCACCAGCAACCAGGACGACAGGCTGACGGCACTTGCAGCCACTGCGACGGGGATGAAGCCGAGGCTATTGGCCGCGGTGACGGCGGCAAAGCCGATGACGAACAGCGGCAGCCGCACCTTGCCGCCACCGCCCTCGGTGGCGCCCGCCATAATCAGCACGATGACGATCAGCACCACCGGCAGCATGGTGACGCGCAGCAGCTTGACGATGGTGGCGAGATCTCCGGCCTCGGTCGAGATCGAATAGCCGGCGCCGACGACCTGGGCGACGTCATGGATCGTGGCGCCAATGAGAAATCCGCTCTGGGCATCCGACAGCCCGGCCAGCGAAAACAGGACCGGATAGGTTATCATCGCGATCGTCGACAGCGTGGTCACCGAGATCACGGTGAAGAGCAGATTGCGCTCGGTCTTGTCGTTGTGCGGTATGACTGCGGCGATCGCCAGGGCCGCCGAGGCGCCGCAAATCGCCACCGAGCCGCCGGTCAGCAATGCAAAGCGCCAGCCGCGGTTGAACAGCCGCGCGCAGACGAAGCCGCTGCCGATGGTCAGGGCAATCAGCCCGATGACTGTCAAAAGTCCGGGCACGCCGATCGAGGCGATGTCGCCGAATGTTATCCGCGCACCCAGCAGCACGATGCCGGTCCGCAGCAAGGTTTTCGAGGCGAAGTCGATGCCCGGCTTGCAGCGTGGATCGGAGGCGAGAAAATTGAACGCCATGCCGATCAGCAGCGCGAACAGCATCACCGGCGCGCCGTAGTGTTCGGACAGAAATTTTGCCGCCGCAGCGACCGTCAGCGCCAGCAGCAGGCCGGGAAACAGGGATTGGCCGCGTGCCGTCAAAGCCGGGATGGAATAGGGGGACATCTGGTATCCAGATTCTGGCCGCACGAGAATGATCGCGCGGCCAGTTTGAGAACGGTGTTGTCAGGCGCTGCGGTAGAGCTTTGTCATCGAGAATTCGCGATGGCCGAGCGCTTCTGCGGCTGTCGAGCGGCCGTTGGAGGTGCGCAGGATCATCTCGATCAGGCTGTCGCCGGCCTCGTCGATGGTCATGTCGCGCCTGAGGATGCCCGAAACGTCGACATCGACATGCTCGCCCATGGTGCGAACCGTGCGCGGATTGGCGGTGATCTTGATCACCGGCACGATCGGGTTGCCGACCACATTGCCCTGGCCTGTGGGGAAGGTGTGGACCACATAGCCGCCGGCCGCCATTAGCGTCACGCATTCCGCAGCAGCGGATGACGAGTCCATGAAATACAGACCCTTGCCCGATTGCGGCGCTTCGGCAGGCTCGAGAATGTCGATATATTTCGAGGTCCGGCCGATCTTTTCGAGATTGCCCAGCGCCTTTTCCTCGATCGTGGTCAGACCACCCTCGATATTGCCCTTGGTCGGCTGGCTGTCGGAGAGATCATCGGTCTGATGGGCGAAGATGACATCGTTCTGATAGGCTTCCCACATCTTGTACCAGCGCTCGCCGACCTCCTCGTTGATGGCGCGGGCCTTGCAGATATGCTCGGCCCCGGTGATCTCCGAGGTTTCGCCGAAACAGCCATAGATGCCTTCGGGCAGCAGCTTGTCATACATGTTGCCGACCGTCGGGCAGGAGCCGAGACCCGTCGTCGTGTCGCTCTCGCCGCATTTGGTCGAGACCCAGAGCTCCGAGATCGGGCATTCCTCGCGCTGCAGTTCGGAGGCGAAATGGACGAAATCCTTGGCCGCGCGCGAAGCGTCCATGATGGTCTTGAGGTCGCCATTCTGCTCGATCGAAAAGGCTGCGACCGGCTTGCCGGTGGCGGCGATGCCGTCGGCGATCTTCTTGGTCCAGCCCGGCTCGATGCCGATCACCACCACGGCTGCGACATTGGGGTTGGATCCGGTGCCGATCATGGTGCGGAAATGCAGGTCCAGATCCTCGCCGAACTGCAGCCGGCCATAGGCATGTGGCAGCGCCAGCGTGCCCTTGATGTTGTTGGCGACCGCTTCGCAGGCCGCGTTGGAGATGTCGTCGACCGGCAGGATGACAACGTGATTGCGCACGCCGACCCGGCCGTTCTCGCGCCGGTAGCCATAAAATGTCCTGTTGGAATATTTCGATGCCATGATCAGGGCTCCTACCAGCGCTTGGTCTTGAGATTGTGGGTGTGGACGTGATCGCCCTTCTTGATGTCGGCCACGAACTTGCCGATGTCCTCGCCATATTTGATCGCGGTGTCGCCCGAAACGATGTCCTTGAGCGCGATCTTGTGGCCGATCGGCACATCGGCATTGGCATCGAGCTCGAAGCTCGAATTGTCATGGGTGACGACGCACAGCATCTTCGTGCCGGCGCTCAGTCCTTCAACAACAACAACGCCGACATTGTCCGCGTGATCATGAACCAGTAGATGGGGGGACCCCATGGCTAATCTCCTCTTCAGGGTTTGAGAATGATTTTCGGGGCGGAAACCTGCCCGGCGAGAATGTCGGCAAAGGCCTGCGCGCCGTCTTTCAGGGCGCGAACCTCCGGCCAGTCCAGCGCGCCGAGCCGGCCATCGAAGATGGCTGCGGCGGTGTCGCGGAAATCCTGCGGCGTATAGGTGTAGGCGCCGATGAATGTGATCTCCTGCAAGGTCATGCGGCGGATATCGAGGCCGTCCGACGCATCGCCAAGACCGATATGGACGATCACCCCACCGGGCCGTGCCGCACGGCTGGCGGTTGCCCGGGTCGCGGAAAAACCGACACCGTCAATCACCAGATCATAGCCGCCGGGATCCTCGGCGGTGATGTCGTCAGGTGTGGCGATCCGGAATTCGCCGGCAGATTGCAACGCCTGGACGCGGCGCTGATTGGCTTCGCTGATGGTGATGTCGGCGGCACCTTGCGCCTTGAGCGCCAGCGCAGCACCAAGCCCGATGGCGCCGCCGCCAATCACCAGGCACCGCGCCTCCCCCAGCGGCAAGTCCAGACCCTGGCCACCGAGGCGAACCCCATGCCAGCCGCAGGCCAGCGGTTCGGCAAGGCAGGCGTCTTCGAAGGACACATGATCGGGGATATCGACCAGATTTTCCGCCGGGATGGCGATGAATTCGGCAAATGCGCCCTGACGCGGCATCATCGACAGGATCTGGCGTTTCGGGCAGAGATTGTTGCGGCCGGTCAGGCAGGCCCGGCACTTGCCGCAGGTGGCAAGCGGATTGACCGTAACCCGCCGCCCCGCACCCGGCCCTTCGACCACCACACCGGCGGCTTCATGGCCGAGGATCAATGGCGCAGGCCGGCGTTCGTCATGGCCGAGAAAGGCATGCATGTCGGAGCCGCAGATGCCGACGGCCTCGACCCGGACCAGGCACTCGCCCGGCGGCAGCACCGGCTCGGCTTCGTCGCGCCAGGCAAGGGTCCTGGCCGCGGTGTAAACAAGCGCTTTCATTTTGCGGTATACCCCCCGTCAACAAACAGCACCTGGCCGGTGACATAGGCGGAAGCCTCGGAGGCAAGAAACAGCAGCGGCCCCTCGATATCGGCCATTTCGCCATTGCGGCCAATACAGGTGGAGTCCGCATGCATGGCGGAGACAGCCGGATCGGCGAACACCGGGCCGGTCAGTTCGGTCGGGAAGAACCCCGGCGCCAGCGCATTGGCGTTGATGCCGTCCTTCGACCAGGCTTCCGCCATGGCGCGGGTCATCTGCTCGACGCCGCCCTTGGAGGCGCCATAGGCAATGCCGTTGGCAAAGGCCCGGCGCGATTGCAACGAGGCGAAATTGATGATCCGGCCCCACCCTTTTTGACGCATGCCGGGCACCAGCGCCTGCGCCAGGAAGAACGGCACCGTCAGATTGAGCGCGATGGTTTGCGCCCAGCTTTCAGGGGTAACGGCATCAGCGGATTGCCGCAGATTGAGACCGGCAGCATTGATCAGAATGTCAGGTGGACCGAACGGCTTGGATGCTTGAGCCACAAGTGCTGCGATATCTGTACCTGCGGCGAGATCAGCAGTCAGCGCTACGGTTTCGCCGCAAGCTTCTAAGCGCCACTGCTCAAGCGCATCGGCGCGGCGAGCCAGGCCGATCACTTGCGCACCGGCTTGCACGAGAAACGTCGCCGCCGCCCGGCCAAGCCCGGAACTGGCACCGGTCACAAGTGCGACGCGGCCCTTCAGGCTCAACAATCCATCGCCGCTCATGTCAGACGTCCTGATCCGTGCCGGAGAGGTCGAAATTCTCGCCCGGGAAATATTTGCGCAGCCTGATGTCGGCGGTGCGGGCATGACCTTCCATGCCCTCCAGCCGGGAGATCCGCGCAGTCGCCTCGGCGATGGATTTCGAGCCTTCGCGGGTGGCGCGCTGCCAGGTGACGATCTTCATGAACTTGTGCACCGAAAGTCCGCCGGTGTAGCGCGCGGCCCCCGAGGTCGGCAGCACATGGTTGGTGCCCGAGGCCTTGTCACCAAAGGCCACCGTGGTTTCCTCACCGAGAAACAGCGAGCCGTAGCAGCCAAGCCGGTCGAGCCACCAGTCTGGGTCGGCCGCCTGCACGGTGAGGTGCTCGGGCGCATAGTCGTCGGAGGTGGCGGCCATTTCCTCGCGGCTGTCGCACAAAATGACTTCGGCGAAATCGCGCCAGGCGGCCTCGGCGTTGGCGCGGTTGACCTCCGGCAGGGTGGAAATGTGTTTCGGCACAAGCGCCATCACGGTCTTGGCCAGCGCACGATCGTCGGTGACAAGCCAGACCGGTGAATTGTAGCCATGCTCGGCCTGACCGACGAGGTCGGCGGCGACGATCTCCGGATCGGCGTCCTTGTCGGCGAGGATCAGGCTGTCTGTGGGACCGGCGAACATGTCGATGCCGACGCGGCCAAACAATATGCGCTTGGCTTCGGCGACGAACTGGTTGCCGGGCCCGACAAGAATGCCGGATTGCGGAACCCCGAACAGCCCGAAGGCCATTGCGGCAACACCCTGCACCCCGCCCAAGGCGAGAATGGTGTCGGCGCCGCAGATGTCGGCGGTGTAGAGGATGGCCGGATGGACCCCGACATCGGGACGTGGAGGCGAACACACCGAAATATGCTTGCAGCCGGCAACTTTTGCCGTGGTCACCGTCATGATCGCCGAGGCGACATGGCTGTAGCGTCCGCCCGGCACATAGCAACCGGCGGCTTCGATGGGAATCGTCTTCTGGCCGGCGATGAGACCGGGGACGATCTCGACCTCGACATCGCTGAGCGTGCCCTTCTGGGCCTCGGCAAATTTGCGCACATTGTCATGGGCGAAACGGATGTCGTCCTTGAGCTTTTGCGGCAGTTGCGCGGCCGCCTGGTCAATCTCGTCGCGGGTGACGATGATGTTGCCGGCGTAGCGGTCGAATTTCTCGGCGTAGCGCCGCGCTGCCTCTTCGCCACCGGCCTCGATTTCATCAAGGATGGCCTGGACTGTATCGCGGACCGAACCGGAATCGGTTGCCGAGGTTTTCGCGGCTTTCTTGAGATATGTGCGGGACATTCCCCGGACCTCCTATTGATAGATTTCGGGAAGAAGGGTTGTGGACAGGGCTGGCACATAGGCGATGACCAGCACCACGAGCAGCATGAAGAAGACGAAGGGAATTGCCTGCCAGGCAATCTTGAGGATCGATTCCCCGGTAATGCCGGACACGACGAACAGGTTGAGACCGAGCGGCGGGGTGATGAAGCCGACCCCGAGCGAGGTGATCATCATGATGCAGAACTGGATCTCGTTCATGCCGATATTGTCGGCCAGCGGCTTGAGGATCGGCGCCAGGATGACGATGTTGGGCGTCGTCTCCATCACACAGCCGGCCGCGATCAGGATGAAGATCATCAGCAGGATGAGAATGTTCGGGTCTTCGCTGATCGATGTCACGGCAGCAACGAAGCCCTGCGGCACGCCCATGATGGCGAGCGCCTGGGCCAGCGGCAGCGAGAAGGCGATGATCGGCAGGATCACGCCCACCACCTTGGCAGACCCGAGCAGCATGGCGGGAAAGTCCGACAGCTTCAGCGTCTTGAGGAAGAAGCCCATGATGATGGTGACGATGACGGCGGTGGCGCCTGCTTCAGTCGGCGTCAGGCGTCCGGAGAAGATGCCGTAGAAGATGATGCCGGGCACCAGGAACGCATACCAGCCGGACTTCAGCGTGCCACCCAGATTGCTGCCCCACTCGGCAAATGTCATCGGCTCGCCGCCTTCATATTTGTAGATACGGTTGACGACGATGTTGGTGATCAGGATCGACACCAGGATGCAGATGCCGGGAATGAGCGCGGCGAGGAAAAGCGTGGAGGCGGAGATGCCGAGCACCAGGCCGATGATGATATAGGCGATCGACGGCGGGATCAGGATGCCGGTGCAGGCGCCTGCTGCCACCAGGGCGCAGGCATAGGGCCGCGGATAGCCGCTTTCCACTAGCCTGCCGATGGTCATCCGGCCCACGGCTGCGGCACCGGCGGCATCGGAACCTGAAATGGCGGCAAACATTCCGCACACCAGAACCGTGGCCGACCCGAAACCGCCCTTGGTCCAGCAGGTCAGGGCTTCGGCGACATCGAGAAACTTGCGGCTGAGACCGGTGCGGACCAGAACGTCGCCGGTCAGGATGAACAGCGGGATCGCGGTGAGTGCGAAGTGGTCAATCCCGTCAAACAGGGATTCGCCAACCAGGGACAGCGGCAGTGCGCCGGACATGATCAACATGACGATCGCGGCCGAGCCGATTGCCGCCCAGACAGGGATGGCAAGCGCGCACAGGACCACGAACAGGATCACCGGCGCATAGAAATCCCACCCCAGGACAACCGTGTTCAATTGCTGATTCCACAACATGGCTGATCCTCAATCAAAGAGCTGGTTGCCTTCGAACACCGGCTTGCCGGTTCGAAGGGAAATGACGTCATGGATGATTGACTGGATCAGCCTTGCGATCAGAAGGGTGAAACCAATCGGCACCGCCAGCAGGAACCAGACCATGGACACGCGCAGGCCGTGGCTGACCGATCCGAATTTCCAGGAGACCGCGACGGTTTCGAAAGACCAGTAGAGCGCGACCAGGGCCACCGCGAGCATCACCAGATCGCCAAACATATACAGAGCCGCTTTCATGCGCGGACCGAGGTAATGCATGATGACATCAATGCGGATATGAGCGCGCTCGCGCACAGCCGACGCCGCACCGATCCAGGCGAGATAGATGAAGGAATAGCGAACGATCTCCTCGCCCCAGATCGACGAGTAGGAGAATGCTTCGCGCCGCACGACTTCCACCGCCATCGTCACCACAAGCAGCACGTAAAAGACCAGCAAGGCCCACCGCTCGGCATTTCTGTCCAGTGCTTTGAGAAATCTCGGCACGTCTGTCCCCTCCCGCATGACGCCTCCGGACAGGTTCCGGCGGCGCAGGCTGACATGAAAGACTTTGGGTTGAAGCCGGCGCCCGCCAAGGCGCCGGCAGGATTGAGCAATCAGGCGTCGTGGACGTAATAGCGGCCCATGGTGCTTGCGGCTTCATCGAGCTTGTTGAAGACATCCATCGACCCGGCAAGCTCCACCTTGAACTCATCCCATTCGGGCTTCTGGTAGCCGCCGGTCTGTTTCCATTCGCCAAGCTGATCTTCGCTCAGGGAGTGGAACTCGACGCCGGATTTGCGCAATTCCGCCATGGCATAGTTGCGGGCCGCAGGAACCTTGGCCAGATTTTGCTGGGCGGTGATTTCACCGGCAAACTCGATGCCTTCCTGCACATCGGCAGGCAGGCCGTTGAACCACTCAAGGTTCATCGAGAACACCTGGCTGTCAGGCACGGCCTGGGTAAATGTCACGTGGCTCAGAATGTCCTTGAAGCCAAAGACATAGAGTGCGCCGACCGACGGATCCAGCGCATCGGCAACGCCCTGCTTGATGGCGGAAGGGGTTTCACCCCAGGCCACCGGCGTCGGGTTGGCGCCAACCATGCGGTAATATTGCTGCAGCATCGCCGAGCCGGGAACGCGGAACTTGACGCCCGCCATGTCAGCCGGTGACATGACGACATTGCCGCCCTTGCGCACGGCAACAACGCGTGGGTCGATCACGATGTAGAACAGAGGCTTGAAACCAGCTGCCTCGATCTTGGGATGGACTTCTGCTTTCCATGCATCGGATGTGACCAGATTGACGAATTTCTGGTTGGCTCCGCAGAAGTACGGCAGATTGATCAGGTCAGCGGCCGGCGCAAAGGGCGCGAAGTTGGACAGCGAATGCTGTGCTGCCTGAATGGTGCCGCTCTGGACTTTCTGCACAAGCGCGCCGCCGGCGCCGAGCTGGCCACCGGGCGCGAGCTTGACATAGACCTTGCCATTGGTGGCGTTCTGGATGTTTTCCTTGAGATCAAGCTGCATGATTGGATAGCTGCGCGACGCACCGAGAATATAGGCGGTGGCGATCGTCATGGTGTGCTCGGCCGCGGCCTCGCGCTCGCTTTCTTCCTTGGCGGTCTGGGCAACGGCCTCTTCGGACCACAAGGTTCCGGCCACTCCGGCCACCAGCGCCGCGGTGAACGCGCCCTTGGCGGTGAGCCTGAGAAAGTTGCGCCGTTCGGCCGAGGCCAGCTCGTCGTTAAGAATTCCGTTTGTCATTGGGTTTCCTCCTCCCTGTGAGTTGTCGTGGTTTCGTCGCGCTTTTCCTGCCCTTCAAGCAGCAGAAGGCCGGCGACGAAGAAACTGCAGGAGATTGCAAGCACGAGGGCTGCCGCCACATCGGACAGAAAGGCTGCACGGAAAAATGCACCGGCGGTGACGTCTGCGGTGAACAGAACCATCAAGAGGCCTGCGATCCAGAATGCCGGTTTTCCTGCTTGCGTCATAACCCCTCCAAAGGTCTTCCACGAAAGTCAATGTAAGCGCTTGCATCAACATTTGCAAGCGCTTACATCGTGCGTTATGATTTTCCTTTGTGTAAGAGTGCCCTGGAGGCGCAATGAACCAGCACACAAGACCAACTCTGGACGATGTCGCGCGGGCGGCGGGCGTGTCGACCGCCACCGTTTCACGCTGCCTGAATGCCCCTGACCGGGTGATCGCGCCGACGCGCGAGCGGGTGATGCAGGCCGTCAACGCGCTGGGCTACACGCCCGATTTTGGCGGACGCGCTCTGGCCTCGGGGCGGACCAACACCATCGGCGCCGTGATTCCGACCATGGACAACGCCATTTTCGCCCGGGGCATGCAGGCCTTCCAGGAGACGCTCTCCTCGGTCGGTGTCACCTTGCTTGTCGCCAGTTCCGGCTATGACTTCGACCGCGAGGCCGAGCAGATCCGCGCATTGGCCGGACGCGGCGCCGACGGTCTGCTGCTCATCGGTTCGGCCCGGCCCGCCACAACTTACGATTTCCTGCGCCGGCGCGGCATTCCCTATGTGCTGGCCTGGAGCCTGGGCGACAGTGCCGATCATTTTGTCGGCTTCGACAACAGGCGCGCGGCGGAAGCCCTTGCCACCCGCGTGATCGCGCTCGGCCATCGCGACATCGCCATGATTGCCGGTGTGACGGCGATGAACGACCGCGCCGCAGACCGTGTCGAGGGTGTGCGCGCGGCACTGCGACAGGCGGGTCGGGACCCTGCGTCGCTTCCGATCATCGAGGCGCCCTACAGTTTCGAGGACGGCAGCAATGCCTTTGCCGCGCTGATGCAACGCGTGCCCCGCCCCACCGCCGTCATTTGCGGCAATGACATCCTTGCCGTCGGCGCCATCGGCCGCGCCAAGGCGCTTGGATTGCGGGTTCCCGACGATGTCTCCGTCACCGGCTTCGACAATATCGATATCGCGGCCTTCGTCGAGCCGGCCCTGACGACCGTGCATGTGCCGCATCGGCGGATGGGGGTGGCGGCTGCGCAGCAACTGCTTCAGATGATTGCCGGCGACACCGCCGACGCGCGCGTCGAATTCGGCACGGAGATCGTCGAACGCGGGTCGCTCGCCGCAGCTCCGGTATAAAGAACACCATCGCGTGTGAAATCTTCACCGAATTCCGCCGGGCCATCATCGCCTCCTTGCCTGAATTCAGGCAAGAAGACGTGCGCGGATCCAGGGGCTATTCAGATCTCCGTCATTCAAATCGCAGGCGTTGGCGTCAGGCATGAGCGTACGCCGGTAGCGCGATCAAATACATGCAAGCTGTCCATGACGATCGACAACGGGATGATATCGCCATGCGACAATTGCATGCGCTCGTTCAGGCTGACCCGGAACTCCTCGCCGGCAACATCGAGCACCAGGTTCAGGCGGTCCCCGGTGTTTTCGGATGACAACAGCCTGCCCGAAAACAGAGCCTCGCCCGGCTCGGCGATCCGGACATGTTCCGGACGGATCCCGACCGATACCTCGCCCGCCCCAGGGCCGGCATAGGCAAATTCGGTACCGAAAGCTGCAAGCCTGCCCTGCCCCTGTATTTCGCCATCAACAAGGTTCATCGGTGGTGACCCGACGAACCCGGCAACGAATACGCTCGCGGGGCGATCGTAAAGCTCCAGCGGAGGGGCAAACTGCTCGATCTTTCCCTTGTTCATCAAGATCACCCTGTCGGCCATGGTCAGGGCTTCGACCTGGTCATGGGTGACATAGATCGCCGTCACCTTCAGCCGCTGTTGCAGATTGCGGATCTCGCTGCGCATCTGCACGCGCAGCTTGGCATCGAGATTGGACAAGGGTTCGTCGAACAGAAAGACCTTGGGCTCGCGCACAATCGCCCGCCCCATTGCCACCCGCTGGCGTTGGCCGCCCGACAGATCCCTGGGTTTGCGATCCAGATAGGGTGTGAGGTTCAGCAAATCTGCCGTTTCCGCGATCCGGCGCGCCCGGGCCGGCTTGTCGATGCCCATCAACTCCAGGGGAAAATCGATGTTCTGACGAACCGTCATGTGCGGATAGAGCGCGTAGGACTGAAACACCATCGCAACATCTCGATCCCGCGGACCTTGCTGCGTGACGTCGATGCCATCGATGCAGATCGAGCCGCTGGTGGTGTCCTCCAGCCCGGCGATGATCCGCAGAAGTGTCGACTTGCCGCAACCGCTCTCGCCCAGAATGGCGATGAATTCGCCATCCTGGATATCCGCGTCGAGCCCATGCAGGACCTCGACAACGCCGAAAGACTTCCTCAGGGACTGGATGGTCAAAGTTGCCATTATGCGGTCTCCGCGAAACGGGTCAGATCAAGCCGGGTGAAAGCCTCGGGCGGGGCATCGTTGCGGCGCATTTCCGCGGCCAGCCGTTGCGCCATCTCGGCATGCAGAGCCGCATCCTCAAGCGGAGTTTGCTGCAGCGGGTCTGCCTGGATGTCGAACAACAAGGTGGCGCTTCCTTCCATTGCCGCAGGTCCATGCGATGTGTACCAGGGCGACTGCGCAATCACCGGAATCCGCATGACCTGATAGCCGTCCGCATAGGCGAGATCACCGACAAGTTCCGCGTTTGCCATTTCGGCCTGCAGGAAATATTCGCGCATATGGCTGGGTACAAGAGTGTATTGATAAAGTGTCTGATCCAGCAGGTTTTCCGGATATCGGAAGTAGCTGTAGCGGCCGTCGGTCATGTTGATGGCGCCGCCGAAATAGCCGAAAATCACGCATTCGTGGGTCGGCGCGGAAGGATCAGACAGCACCGGCAGCAGCGACTTGCCCCGCACCGCGTCCGGAATGTCGCAGCCGAATGCATCGAGGAAGGTCGGCATCAGATCGGGCGTCTGAGTGAGCGCGGTGCGTGACTGGCCCATGGCATCCGCGTGGTCCGGGTGATGGATGAACAGCGGGATCTGCGCGATTTCCTGATAGGCCGGCATCCTGTTCTTGGCCCACCAGTCATGTTCCCCGGTGAGATAGCCATGATCGGTCGAGACGATCAGCATAGTGTCGCCCCACATGTCCAGCGCATCCATCTTGTCGAGCAGGCGGCCCATTTGTTCGTCGCAATGGGCCAGCAGCGCCTTGTAGTTTGCACGCATCTCGTCGGCTTCCGCATCATCTTCGCTCACACGTGCATAGGGCGGCCAGTCGCGCACCGGACCTTCGTAATCGGTGGGGAACTGGGCCCGCAGGCGTTCGGGCGCATGAAACGGCTCGTGCGGATCGAAGGTTTCGATCTGCAGAAACCAGTTGTCCGCATCCTTGTTGGTGTCGATGAATTCGCAGCCGAGATCGAAACACTGAACGGATGAAAAATCCGCCTCCTCGCGCACATAGTCACGGTTTATCATATTGTGCAGCGGCAAATCGCCCGGTTTGTCGCTGAATTGCGCCGGATGGTATTGCTTGCGATAGCGTTCGAGGTCGGGCGCCGCATGGCCTTTCCAGCCATCGCCCTCCTGGCCTCGCAGGAATTCGAAGCTGGAAAAGGCATTGGGATAGCCGGCGCCGCCGACCTCAAAATAGTGATAATGGTCGGTGACAAGGTGGCTGTAGATCCCCTGCTTCTTCATCACCTGGGTCATCGGGGTATCAAACGGTTCCAGCGGACCCCAGCTGCGGTGCATGAAGTTCAACCGCCCCGTCTGAAGATCGCGGCGCGCCGGCATGCACGGCAGGCTTCCGACATAGTGATTGTCAAAGCGGACCGATTTGACAGCCAGCCGCCGGAAATTCGGAGTCTGCATAAGCTCCGTGCCGTAGGGCTCGAGAAAATGACGGTTCAGGGTGTCAAACAGGACAAATATCGCACGCATGGCTAGATCGTGACCTCAGGTTGGGGGATTTCGGCATTCAACGCGATCTCGATCGAGAACCGACGGCTGTTGCCCGGAGTCAATATTGGCATTTCGCCTGCGTCCCGCGCATCCCTGCGGGTTCTGCCGGCTGTGGAACAGGGCTCGATCCCGATCAGATTGTAACCGTCGCCCCTGACCCGCAGCAGCTGGAGATAGGGGAGCGTATCGATGGAATAGGCCAGGCTGAAGCTCAGCCCTGTGTCGGGATTGCGAAGCCGGCATTCGGCCATTCCGTTTCGTGCCGACTGCCGGTGCACTGATATTTCCGAAACCGGCGTGGCGGGCGACGGGCCAAAGGGCGATGTGGCGTCGTGATCGCCGTCGCTCCAGACCTTCTCTGCCGGGTCGATGGACAGCATGCTTGACTGATCGACCAGCGGGTAGCCCAGATTGACGTGGTACAACATCATGCTGGACACGGCGGTCGGGCCGATATTGGTCACGGTGTCTGTCAGCGTGATGGTGCTTCCGCCCAGCGGTATCTCGATGCGCCGGCGCAGGCGCAGCGCGCCCCGGAACATCATGGACTGGATGATCTCGCCTTCACACCAGATATGTGGCCGGGGGCCTTCTTCGTTGACGCCATAGCCGATCAGCCGCGCGGGCTGGTGCGCGCCGCCGCCGTGCAGGGGATAGGCAATTTGCGGAGTCGGATGCAGCGGCGCATCAAAGGCCGTTTCCTGCTCCGGCTGGCGGATATGGTCAAAGCCGCAGGTCGACAGAAGCCCGGACATGCCGGTCAGGAACCCCTGACCGTCTTCCGCATGCGCATCGATATTGGCAGAGCTGCGATAGCCCGCAGGCGCGTGCCAGGAGACCGTGGTGCCATTGAGCGCCAACCGGCCAATATCGAAGGTGCGGTCTATGACAATCTCGGCCTCGAGCCCGCCGCCGGAGCGCAGCTCCAGAACCCGCACTCCGCGTTCGGCACCATCGCCCAGGGTGACCAGGCGAACCGCGGCATAGGCGTCAAGGCTCGCATAGCGCTGCCGCAAATGGGCAAGATCCGGCACCGTCATTTCACCGCTCCCGCCGTCAGTCCCTTGACGATGTAGCGTTGGCCAAACATCAGCGCGAGCAGCGCCGGAATGGCGGACAGGACAGAGGCTGCCGCCATCTGCGTGTATTTGATCTCGTTTTCCTGCGCGAATTTGGCAATTCCGACCGGCACGGTTGCCGAGGTGTTGTTGGTCAGGGCAAGTGCCACCGGAAATTCGTTCCAGCTGAAGATGAAAACCAGAATCCCTGTCGACACCAGACCCGGCATCATGATCGGGATCACGACGCGCCACAGGGTTTTGACAAAGCTGGCGCCATCGATGAAAGCCGCCTCTTCCAGCTCGCGCGGGATCTCGCGCAGGAAGGACGACAGCAACCAGAGCGCCATCGGCAGATGAAGGGTTGTGTGCGCCAGGATCAGGGCGACCATGTCGTTGGACAGCCCGATTCCGCGGAACAGCTCATACCAGGCGCCCGCAAGGGTTACCGGTGGCACCAGGTTGAAGACAACCGCCCACAACAGGAACAGGTTGACGACCCAGCCCGGCCAACGCAGGCGCAAGAGCGAATAGCCCGCCAGAAAACCGATCGTCATGGCGGCCATGGTGCTGACCGACGCGACCAGAATTGAATTCAGAAAATTCCGCGCAAAGGTGGAGGTGTTGCCGAACAGGACCTCGTCATAATTCATGCCCACGGGCGTGAATTTCACCGTGCCCATCAAAAGCGCGATCTGGGTCTTGAACGATGCAAGCGCGATCCACAGAAACGGTCCGATGGTCAGCATTGCCGCCAGAAACAGGAACCCCAGCAGGGCCCGGTCAACCGACAGGTTTTGTTTGGTACGAGTGCTCATTGGCTCCGGCTCCGCTGGCGGGTCAAGGCGACGGCAATCACGGCGGCGATGATGAAGATCACGGTGACGGACATGGCGGAGCCGTAGCCCGGATTGTCCTGGATGAAGAAGCGCTGGTAGATCGTGAAGCTGATCACCTCGGTCGCGGTGCCGGGACCGCCGCCCGTCAGCAGGTAGACCTCATCGAATACCTTGAAGGCGATGATGGCGCGGAAAACGAAAGTGGTGAAGATGGCGGGCCACAGCAGTGGCAAAGAGATGCGGCGGAATTCCTTCCACTTGCTTGCACCGTCGATTTGCGCCGCTTCCGACACATCCTTGGGCAAAGCCTCGACCGCCGCCAGCAGCAGCAGAAACGAGAATGGTGTCCAATGCCAAATGTCGACAATGATCACCGACATCAGCGCCAGGGACGACGAACCGAGCCAGTCCACTGGCCCCAGGCCGACAAGGTCAAGGATCTGGTTCACGACGCCGAACTGGTAATTGTACATCAGCCGCCAGATCGCGCCGATGATGATGCCGGGAATGAGGATCGGCAGCAGGAACAAGGTGCGGTAGATTCGCGAGCGGTGCCCGACGCGGGAACATGCGAGCGCCAGCATCAGTCCGATGGTCACCTGCGCGGTGGTGGCGAAAACAACAAGAATGATGGTGTTGAGGATACCCGCCTTGAACAGCGCGTCCGAGCCAAGCGCCATGTAATTGTCAAGGCCGACCCAGCTCCATTGCGACTCCCTCCCGACCAGGACACTTCGGCGAAACTGAGTGCCAGAAGGTTGAACAGGGGCAACGCTGACAGCAGCACCAGGAACAGGAAGGCCGGCAGTATGGAGAGATATCTGGCCGAACGGCGGCCGCTGAAGTTTGCCATTGGCTATCTGTCCCCCGTCGGAAAGGTTGCCCGGCCCCCATGCGAAAGCCGGAACTGGCGGCGGCAGCCGCCGCCAGTATCTCGTGGATGGGATCAGTTTGCCAGATCGGGGAGACGACCGGTCTTGTAACCGGCATCGACCATGATCTTCTCGATCTCAGCAGCCATGTTGTTGAGCGAATCCACGACCGAGATTTCGCCCGCAACCACACGGTTGAGCCCGACTTCGAGGACTGCCACGATTTCGGACCCCTCGGGGATCGTCCACAGACGACGTGCGGTCGGCGAGGCCGTGCGCATGGTCAGCATGTAGCGGTTTTCCGGCTTGTCGGCGAAATCGGATTCATAGGCCGCTGCGCTGACAGGCGAGCCGCCCATTTCAGCATAGGCGATCTGGGTCTCAGGCTTCTGGAACCAGTCGAGAAACGCAAGGGCTGCGACCTTGTGATCCTGTGCAATGTTCTTCGGAATGCCGCCCAGCCAATGGCCGAGTGCGGGCGCGGAAGGATGGCCGGGCGCATGCGGAATGGTCATGTATCCGATCTTGCCCGCCACGATGGACTTGTTGGGATCATCCATCTGCGACTGGGCCGCTGCCGGCAGAACCGCATGGGCTGCACGACCGGTTACCAGGTACTGGATCAGATCACCCTGCTCCATGCTGGCCGGGTTTTCCGGTCCGACTTCCTTTGAAAAGGCCACATAGGTTTCCAGCGCCTTGCGCGCTTCCGGGCTGTTGATGGTGACGGAGAAATCGCCGTTGCCCTCATCCTGGAACAATGAGCCACCATGGCTGATCAGATAGGGCCAGTAGTCCCAGGTGATGGAAATGGTGGCGCGTGCGCTGCGCTGCATCATGCCGATCATTTCCGGCGGATTGTGCAGGGCCTTGGCATTGGCCATCAACTCGTCCCAGGTTTCGGGGATCTTCAGTCCGTTCTGCTCGTACAGATCCTTGCGGTAGAACATCAGCGTGATGTTGGGATTGACCGGAATCGTCAGCAGGTCACCGGTTTCGCAGTTGACCGTCTTGTTGACGGCATCATAGCAAAGGGTGTCGTCATAGGTGTAGATCTGAGGATCGAGCTTGAAGTCCGGGTCAACATTCTTCAGCGGCTCGAGAAATCCACCGTGATACATTTCGGGGTAGAAAATGCCGTTGACGATCAGGATGTCATACTCGCTCTGCTCGGAACGAACCGCATTGCGCTGCTTTTCGAGACTGCCGGCATAGGGGTTCACGTCAAGCGTGACCGTGTTGCCGGTTTCGGACTCGTAAAGGTCGACAAGGCCGGCAAATCCATCAAGCCATGGCGACTGGTTGATGACAATATTGATTGGCGCCAGTTCGTCAGCATAACTCACGGAAGCCGTCGTGAGGCAGATAGCGGCCATCGCGGACAGCGCGGCGGACCGGTATATCGGTGAAAATCGTTTCATTGTGCCCTCCCTAAAAGCTGCCGCATCATTATCTGGCTTCGATACAACAGCAAGCTTCTTTTCTTTTGATTTATATAACCAATTGGAATACCGTTCCCGTCTCACAACAAGCCACGGGGACAAGGCGTTGATAAACCTACGACAATTTCGTCACTTCATCGCGGTCCTCGAACATGGAAGCCTTCTTGGCGCGTCGAAGGAAGTCAATATCAGCCAGCCCGCCTTGAGCAAGAGCATCATTTCCATGGAAAATTACTACAAGGTGCCGCTGTTCAAGCGCCTGCCGCGCGGGGTGCAGCCGACCGCCTATGCCCTGGCACTGGAACGGCACGCACGGCGCATCCTGCTCGACGTCGTTCAAAGCCGGACAGAGATCGCCGCAATCGCCTCGGGCTCCTCGGGGCGTATAGCCATCGGGGCGGGCTCCTCCTTTGTCGGCATCGTGTCGGAAACGATGCATGACCTCGACCAGTTGCTGCCCGCGGCCGAGTTCACCGTGATGACCGACCACGCGCAGAACCTGCGCCGGGCCCTGCTCGACAATCGCATCGATTTCTACATCGGCATGGCGAATACGGAATTTGACGATGGCGCCTTTGACGTCGAGATCCTGTTCACCGACGGTTTCACCGGCTTGTGCAATCCCGGCCATCCGTTCGAGGGAAAGGCAATCGGTCCCGCGCAACTGGCACGATTGGAATGGATCTTTCCCAATCTCGAAGAACCTGCCCGCAAGGCGCTTGATGCCTATTTCATCAATCACAGCCAGGTGCCGCCGCGCGTCAAGATCACCACAAATGCAGAATCCGTGATGAAGCGGTTCCTGACAGGCACGGACTATGTGAGCGCGACCCCGCTGACAAATGTCGATCTGCCCGAATTTCAGGGATTCGGGCGCTTCGTCCTGCAGGGCTTCGACTTTGAGCGAAAGGTCGGGATCGTGCGGCGCTCCAATGCACTTTCCAATCCGCTGATCGAGAAATTCATCCGGTTGCTGTCGACAAAGATCATGACACTGCGCCAACCTGCGGCCTGAAACTGCCGATGATTTCACATCGCGCGGCCGATGCCGGATGCTCCGGCGGTACCGTGGCTCTCCCGCACATTCGCCGATGATGGTGCCGCCGGACTTTGATCCGGGCCGCCTGCGGCATGGGGAGCCTGTCGGATCCGGATAATCGCAAATCAAAATGCATTTGCATGATGCCGGGTGTCGGCCTAAGTGCGAAAGCGGAACGAAAGGGCGCCAGTGTGAAAATATCGTCTGATGACATAGCCTGGTTCGATGGTGGCGTGAGCCACATCGGCACCGACCGTCCAGAGATCAAGGCGGATGGCGAAAGCCCGGCTCGCAAGGTCAGGCTGCGACCCTTTGGTATCACCAGACACACCATCACCTTCAGCCAGTTTGCCATCTTCGTTGAAGAGACCGGATACATCACTGATGCAGAACGCTATGGCTGGTCCTTTGTGTTTCGCGGATTGCTTGACCAGACGGGCGGCCCCCAGCCCGAAGGAATGCCCTGGTGGAACGCAATGGAGGGTGCGTTCTGGCGCAGACCCTTGGGGCCGGAAAGCGATTGGCGGTCCACCCCGGACCACCCGGTGGTTCACGTGTCGTGGAATGATGCCCGGGCCTATGGCGCATGGGCCGGTGGACGCCTGCCCACGGAATCCGAATGGGAGCATGCCGCACGCGGCGGCCCGCACAAGGCCCGCTATCCCTGGGGAGACGATGAACCAAGTGACACCAACGCCGTTCACTGCAACATCTGGCAGGGTAGCTTCCCGGACCGCAACCTGATGGCTGACGGGTATTACGGCACCTCCCCTGCCCACAGCTTCCCGCCCAATGCGGCCGGCATCTACAACATGGCCGGCAATGTCTGGGAATGGTGCGAAGATCTTTTGCGAATCCGGTCGCTGAGCGCGGATGCGAAAAGGCGAAATGCGGTTGCGCTGCGCGAGAATGAACGTGTTCTCAAGGGTGGATCATTCCTGTGCCACCACAATGTCTGCTGGCGCTACCGGATTGCCGCGCGCTCCGGAAAACAGGCCGACAACGGAACCTCCAATGCCGGGTTCCGGCTGGCCTTCGATCGCGATTGATCGCACTCGGGGTGATTTGCGGCTTGATCAGGTCAGCCGCGGACCAGGGTGTATTCCGGGTCATAGAGACACTCGGCAACGACTTGCGCCGCAACCGGCGCGCCGATGACTTCGATCTGCAGGCTGGTTCCAATCTCGGCGAAGCCTGTGTCGACAAAGCCCATGGCAATGTTGTGTCCGACCCTGTGGCCCCAGCCCGCGGACGTGACAGTGCCGACAAGGCGGCCATCGGATATGATGCTGTCGCCGCCCTGTGCCGGAGCATGGCTGCAGTCGAGCACCATGGAGACAAATGCGCGCCGCGGCGAGGAGGCTTCCAACGCGGCCTTGCCGACAAAATCCGGCTTGTCGAGTTTGACGAAGCGCGAAAGATTGGCTTCAAGCGGGGAAAATTCGGTCACCAGATCGGCCTTCCAATGCCGGTATCCCTTTTCCAGCCGCATGGATTCGACGGCATGGGATCCGAACAGACGCAATCCGTGTGCTTCGCCCGCCTTGCGCAAGGCCAGATAGGCTGCATGCAACTGCGCGTTGGGGACATGGATTTCATAGGCGAGTTCGCCCGAAAAGCTCACCGACAGCACGACCGCGGGTGCTATGCCGATGAACGCCCGGCGCACCGAAAGCCAGGGGAATGCCGCAGCCGACCAGTCGCCGCGTGACACTGCAGCGAGCACATCACGTGATTTCGGTCCGGCAAGCACGAGGATGGTGTATTCGTTGGTCAGTGACCGGATTGCGACGGATCCGTCCTCGGGAAGGTGCTGCGTCAGCCAATCCATATCGTGGTATTCGGAGGCTGCTGCCGATCCATACCAGGTGGTCTGATCATCAAGGTGCGCAAGCGTAGCTTCGGCTTTGATGTTGCCGTGATCGTTGAGCAGATAGGCCAAGCCCACCCGTCCGGCTTTCCGCGTCAATCTTCCGCACACCATCGTATCGAGCCAATCCCTGGCTCCCGGTCCGGTGATCTCAAACCTGTTGAAACCACTGATCTCTGTCATGCCGACGCCGCTTTGAACGGCTTTCACCTCGTCGGCGACGACTTCGAAGGTTTCATTGAAGCGAAATCCGTGGCTCTCGTGAAAATCCGGTGAAGGCTTGATATAGGCAACGCGCTCCCATCCGTTGACGACCCCGAATTCGGCGCCTTCCGCCGCAAGGATCGGCGTCAGCGGCGTCGTCTTCATCGGACGCCCCGCGGGCCGGTGTTCGTGTGGAAGGTGAAACCGGAATTCGTTCTGATAGTCCTCGATGGCCTTGAGCGCACAGAGTTCGACATTGGCATGGCCGGTGAACCGGCGCGGATCAATTACCCATGTATCGTATTCCGCCTCGCCATGGACAATCTGCTGCGCCAGCAGCCAGCCATGGCCGCCGCCTTCGCCGAGGCCGGCGCGCAGGCCGATGATGCAAAAGGCATTGCGTTTGCCGGGGATCGGGCCGACGAGCGGCGCTCCGTCGATCGTATAGGTGATCGGCCCGTTGACGATGGTGTGAATGCCGACTTCCTCCAGCACCGGCATGCGCTTGAACACGTTTTCAAGCACCGGCAGCACCCGATCCGTGTCACTGGGGCAAAGCGCATTGACGAATCCCGGATCGATCCCGTCCATGCCCCAGGTCCGGCAATCCTGCTCATAAAAACCGACCAGCAGCCCCTGTTTTTCCTGCCGGGAATAGAAGTCATCAATGGGACAACGCAGCAACGGCACCCTGCGGCCGTGGTCGATGATCTGCTGGATCGGCTCTGTCAGGAAATACTGATGTTCCATCGACATCACCGGGTGGTGCACCCCCATCATCGCGCCCACTTCGTTGACACGATAGCCGCAGGCATTGACGACGATTTCGCAGGCGATGTCGCCCTGTTCGGTGTGCACCGTCCAGCTGTCATCCTTGTGCTGGGTCAGCCCGGTCACCGGTGTGTTGCGATACACTTCGGCACCGGCTTTGCGGGCGCGCCGCGCCAGCGCCTGACACAACTGCGCCGGGTCGATGTCGCCATCCATCGGATCCCAAAGCGCGCCGATCAACCGGTCGGTCGTGATCAGCGGGTGACGGCGGGCGGATTCGGCCGCATCGATGATTTCGAAATCGACGCCCATCCCCTTGGCCACACTGGCGAAGTGGCGATAGCCGTCCATGGTGACCTCCGAATTCGCCAGCCGGAGGCCGCCGTCGCCGTGGTGATAGTTGATCGGATAATCCGGATCGTCGGCCATTTCCTTGTAGAGCCGGATCGAATGGCTTTTCAGCCCGACCATCGTCTGTGTCATTCCGAAATTGGTGACCTGTGCCGCCGAATGCCAGGTCGTTCCCGACGTCAGCTCGTTGCGTTCGACCAACACCACGTCGGTCCAACCCTCCTGGGTGAGATGGTACAAGGTGGAACATCCGGCGATGCCGCCGCCGATCACCACGACGCGAGTCTGAGCTTTCATGGATACCTCTGGCCTGAGAGACAGTGTCATCAGATTGAGAGGCAATCGGAGTGAAAGATCAATCTTTCATGCGCTAATTCCGTTTTTTGGAATTGGGACTTTTACGTTCCCGACATTGGATGCTTGCATTGCGCGGACCATGGCCACTCCGCCGAGCAGCTATGTCAGCTTTCAATGACCGCCAAGGCCTCCCCGATCCACGGGATCGCCGCGCGGCCGGGCGCCACCACCTGTTCGCGCAGGATGCCGCGCAGGCTTCCGGCAATGATGCCGGCGGTGTCCGGCATCCATTCCTGCCGGTGAAACAAGGAGATGGTGCGGGCAAATCCCGAAAATGGCAGCGGAAAGATGTCGACCCGGTCGTGAAAACGCCGGGCACGGAGAAATCCGACGGGCGTTGATATCGCCCATCCCGCTCCGCTGGCAATCAGTCCGAAGATCGCCTGATTGCTGTCTACTTCGATCCGGCCTTCCGGCGCAAGCCGCAGCCGGGCCAGATGGGCTGCGATCTGGCGGCCCAGGAGCTGGCTCCTTTCATAGCGCAGGAACTGCAGGTCCTTGAGAGCCTCGATGCTTGCCGGCGGCGCGCTCAGACATCCGCGCGGCACCGCCAGCACAAAGGGATCGCGCAAGACCGGGGTTTCCGTGACGCCTTCGGGCAGTTCAAGCGGTTGGGCGGCAATGCCGAGATCGATGTGCCGTGCAGCGACATCCTCATGCGTGCGCGACGAAGGCGTCGTCATCAGGCTCAGCTCGGCAGTCGTCAGTACCTTGGCGAGAGCGACCGCAAGACGCGGCGTTACCTCGCTGTCAAAATCGTCGATAATGCCAATCCGCAAAGAGCGGACCGTGCGCAGATCCATCAGTGACAGTTCGGCAGCACCCTGACGCAAGTGCAGAAGCGCCGCGCGCACATGGGCCAGATAGGCGAGCCCGCCAGAGCTCAGCTCCAACGGCCGCCGGCCGTGTTCGACCAGTTTCTGGCCCAGTGCGGTTTCGAGGTTCTTCAATTGCTGCGATGCCGCCGGCGCCGACAGGCCAAGATTGCGCGCGGCGACCTGCATGGAACCGGCACGGCTGAGCTCTTCGAGCAGCTCAAGTCCGCGCAGGGAAACAGCATTGACAATCAGATCGGTCATCTCACGCACCCGATTATTCGGAACTACGGAAGTTACTCTAACGAAATCGGCCAATTCCCCAAGGCTAATTCGGATAATGAAATGTTCTGAAGAACTGCCGCCGCAGGTAACCTCAGCGCTTCAAAAGCGGAAATATCCCCGAAGGCGCCCCAACCAGTGGCAGGATGACAGCCTGCAGCGAGTGGTAGATGTCCGGCTTGCCGAGGAACTGGCGCTCGACCGGAGCGCCCGCCTCGTCAAGTTCGGGATACCAGCCGCCGTTCTTGTGGTCGATGAAATGCCCGTCGGCAAACCGCCAGAGTTTGCGGTACCACCTCTCATCGCTGTCTCGCGGGTCAATCCGTTGCAGTGTCGAGATCGCCCCGATCGCTTCGGCGACAGGCCACCAGTAGCGGTCCCGGATAGCCACTTCACCGGAATAATCCAGCGTGTAGCACAAGCCGCCTTCGGCCAGCCAGGCATCGTCAAGCGCCCGCTCGATCAGCTTGCGCGCCCGTTCGGGGGACTGGTTCTCAGGCCGTCCCGCAAGATCCCAGTGCTGCAGCAGCAGACGGCCAAGCTCCAGCGAATGCCCCGGCGTGGTGCCCGCCGGCCGGAACATCGGATTGCCGGCATAGGCGCGGTCGAGCTGCCAGTCCTCGGTGTAATGCTCAGGGATCCGCCAGTGATGGTCGGGGGCGATCCGGCCTATGAAAAAGGCGAGGATCCGGCCGGCGCGGTCAAGGTAGATCTCGCGTCCGGTTGCCTCGAAGGCAGCCAGCAGGGCCTCGACCCCATGCATGTTGGCATTCATGCCGCGATAGGTCGAAAATGTACTCCAGTCCTGATTGAACTCCTCGCGCAGCAATCCCTTGTCGTCATCCCAGAAATGCCGGTCGATCACCGCTGTCACGTCATCAATCAGCCGGTCCGCATCGGGATGCCCCGCCTGCCTGGCGTTGGCGCCGGCCAACAGCACGAAGACATGGCCATAGGCCAGCTTCGTCGCATCTGCCACTATATTGCCGTCAATGGACCAGACATAGCCGCCATGGGTGGTGTCGCGATGGCCGTTCCACAGACGCTCCATGCCGGCATCGATGATCGCCGCGGCGCCGTTGTCGCCAAAGGCGGCACCCAGCGCATAGGAGTGGACCAGCCTGGTGGTGATGTGCAGTTCCAGCGGCACGCCGGCGCGCGGTGTGCCATCCCAATTGAGAATATCGAAGCCACCGTCCTTGCGCAGGCTTGGCCGGAAGAAGTCGAGTTGCTTCACTGCATCGCGGCGGAGCCAGTCCCGGTGCACCGGGTCGTCACACCAGTTCCCCTCACAGGTTTCGCTGGCCAAAGGCGGTCTTTCAGACAATGGGGTGTCTCCTAATGCGCAGGATCGTCACCGATCTCGGCCATCTTCATGTCAAGCTCCCGCTGCAAGGCAACGCGGATGTCGGCATAGTCAGGATCATCGATGACGTTGAACAATTCAAGCGGATCCTTCTGGCAATCAAACAGTTCCCACTCCCGGTCCTGTCCGCCATGGTTGGTCCCCGGCAGATCGTAGCCCTCATTGTACCAGTAGATCAGCTTGTAGCGCTGATTGCGCACGCCGTAATGCGAATAGGCATTGTGGTCGGGGTCGCGGTGCATCCAGTAGCGGTGATAGGCCAGTTGCGGCCAGTCTGGCGGGGTCTTGCCTTCCAGCAGCGGCCGGGCTGATCTGCCCTGCATGTAGTTGGGCACGACCTGACCGGCAAAATCCAGAAAGGTCGGGGCGAAGTCGACATTGCATAATATGTCGTCACAGACGCTGCCTGCCGGGATTGCCGCCGGATAGCGCACCAGCAACGGCATCTGGAAGGATTCCTCATACATGAAGCGCTTGTCGAACCAGCCGTGCTCTCCCAGGAAGAAGCCCTGATCGGAGGTATAGATGACAATGGTGTTGTCAGCCTGTCCGGTCTCGTCAAGCCAGTCAAGCAGCCGCCCGACGCTTTCATCCACCGAGTGGATCGTCCGCAAATAGCGCTTCAGGTAGCGCTGATACTTGAAATGATTGAGCTCGCGGCTGCTGGAGAAGGTGAACACCTCGCCCGTATCGCGATCGATCAGCCGCAGGTTGGAGACGTCTTCGGGATTGGGGATCTTGCGGTTGATGTCGCCGGGCTTCACCCGCTCGCCGACCTCGGCGCCCCCCTCGGGTTGCACCAGCCCGAGATCGATATATTTCATGTCGTCCTTGATCCGCATCTTGGCTTCGGCGGCGGCGCGGGCACGGTTGCGGTAATCATCGTCGAAGGTCTCGGGCACCTTGATGTCATCGGTGTAGAGCGAGCGGTTCTTGGGATGCGGCTCCCATTCCCGGTGCGGCGCCTTGTGGTGGCACATCAGGAAAAACGGCTTGTCCGGATCGCAGGACTTGAGCCAGTCGAGGCTCTTGTCGGTAATGATGTCGGTGGCGTAGCCCGGCACCTCGATCTCTTCGCCCATCTCGATCATGTAGGGATCGAAATACTCGCCCTGCCCCGGCAGCACCGACCAGAAATCGAACCCGGTCGGCTCATGCGCCTTGCCCTCGCCCAGATGCCACTTGCCGATCAGCGCGGTCTGGTAACCGCTGGCGCGCAGGTGCTTGGCGACATTGGGTCCGCGGTTGTTGATCGGCGTTGCCAGCGTGGTGACATTGTTGACGTGGTTATAGGTGCCGGTGAGGATCGCCGCACGGCTGGGCGTGCAGATCGAGTTGGTGACATAGCAATGGTTCAGCCGCATGCCTTCGATGGCGATCCGGTCGAGATTTGGTGTCGAGTTGATGCCCGCTCCGTAGCAGCTGATTGCCTTGGATGCGTGGTCATCGGCCATGATGAAAAGGATATTGGGTCGTTTGGTCATGTTGGCGGTCCTAATGCTGTGCCGCGCGGGCGACGGTCAGTTCCGTTTCCGGATCAAAGGCATGAAGCCGTGCCGGGTCGACACGAATGCGCACGGTCTCTCCGGCCTGCGGGAAATCCGTGCCGCCAACGCGCGCCAGAAACGGCTGACCGTTTACCGAAAGATTGAGAAGCGCATCAGCGCCAAGCAATTCCGCCAGTTTGACCGTGGCATCGAACACCCAGGGGTCGCCGGGTGCGGTGTCGGCAGGCAGCACCTCGATATGTTCCGGGCGCAGGCCGAGCGTCAGAGCCGCTGCCTCTGTGGCAAGCTGACCGAACCCGGGGATCACCAGGTCCGTGCCGGTGATCTTCCAGTCCGTGCCTGCCCGTTCCGCCGGCATGAAATTCATCGCCGGGCTGCCGATGAAGCTGGCGACGAACCGGGTGGCCGGCTGCTCATAGACTTCGCGCGGCGTGCCGATCTGCGCCACCCTGCCGCGATCGAGGATGACGATCCTGTCGGCGAGCGTCATCGCCTCGACCTGGTCATGGGTGACATAGATCGAGGTCACCCCCAGTCGCTCATGCAGTTCCTGCAGCTCCATCCGCATCTTGACGCGCAGCTGCGCATCGAGGTTTGACAGCGGCTCATCGAACAGGAACACTTCCGGCGTGCGCACGATGGCGCGGCCGATGGCGACGCGCTGCCGCTGGCCGCCTGACAGGGCGGCGGGCTTTCGCTCGAGATAGGGTGTCAGGCCGAGCATGTCGGCCACATCATTGACCCGCTTAGCAATTTCGGCCTTCGGCATCTTCTGCAGCTTGAGCGCCATGGCCATGTTGTCAAACACCGACTTGTGCGGATAAAGCGCATAGTTCTGAAACACCATCGCCACGCCGCGGTCCTTGGGATCGGTGTCATTGACCCGCGTGCCGCCGATCATCAGGTCGCCGGTGGTGATGCTCTCGAGCCCTGCGATCATGCGCAAGGTGGTGGATTTCCCGCAGCCGGAGGGGCCGAGCAGCACCAGGAATTCGCCGTCAGCGATGTCGAGGTCGAACTGTTCCACAGCGGTGACCGCGCCGTAGGACTTGCCGATCTGCTTGAGTGTTACGCTTGCCATGTCAGGACCTCACTTGCCGGCGCCAGCGGTCAGGCCGCCGACAATCTGTTTTTGAAAAATTGCGGTGATGATCAGCACCGGGATGATCGCCAGGACCGTCGCCGTCGAGATCGTCTCCCACGGGAAGGCGTATTCGCCGGGATAGAGCGAGATGCCGACCGGGGCCGTTCGCATGGCATTCTGGGTCATCAGCACCAGCGAGAGCGGGAATTCGTTCCACGAGAAGATGAAGACGATCAGCCCGGTGGCGACGAAACCCGGCCATGACAGGGGCAGAACGATGGTCAGGAAAATGCGCACAAAACCCATGCCGTCCATGCGGGCGGCTTCCTCGATCTCGACCGGCAAGGTGGCGAAATAGCTCGCCAGCATCCACACCGAAAACGGCAGGAACAGCCCGGCATGGGCGAGAATCAGCCCGGTATAGGTGTTGAGCAGCCCGAGATTGAGGAAATTCTGGAACAATGACGGCAGCAGCGAGACCGGCGGGAACATCGACACAGCAAGAATGCCGACCATCAGCATGCCGGCAAAGCGCAGCCGCAGCCGCGACAGGGCATAGGCCGCCAGGCCGCCGAGCAGCAGCGTGATAGCCGTGCAGCCTGCCCCGACGATAAAGCTGTTGAGAATGTAACGCAGCAGCTCGGGTGAATTGGTGAAAATCGAGATATAGTTGTCCAGCGTGAAGGGATCGGGCCAGTATTGCGGCGGCCAGGCATAGATCCCGGCGGTGTTCTTGAACGAGGTCAGGATCAGCCAGACGATCGGAAAGAACGAGATCAGCACCGAGAGCGAGACAATTGCATAAAGGCCGTAGCGCGGTCGTTTCTGCATGGGCTCAGTCCTTGTTCTGGAGTGCGAAGACGTAGATCAGGCTCATGGCGAAAATCACAAGGAACTGAACCACGACGACGGCTGCGCCGAAGTTGAAATCGAGGAAATCGAAGATCACCTTGTAGGCGTAGAGCGACAGGCTCTCGGTGGCATTCACCGGCCCGCCATCGGTCAGGTTGAAAGGCAGCTCGAATGTGCGCAGCGCATCCATCGAGCGGATGATCAGCGCCACCAGGATCGGGCCTTTCAGCAATGGCAATGTGATCTGGGTGAATTCCTGCCACTTGCTCATGCCGTCCATGCGGCCGGCCTCGAACAGGTCGCGCGGGATGGACTGCAGCCCGGCGAGAATGATCAGCGCCATGAAGGAACTGGTCTTCCAGACCGCGACCACGACCATCGATCCCATTGCCAGAATTTCGTCGCCGAGAAAGTTGATCGGGCGGTCGACAAGCCCGCTCTGCAAGGCTATCCCGTTGAAAAGGCCGTAGTCGGAATTGTACATCCAACGCCAGATCAGCGTGTTGAGCGCTGTCGGCAATGCCCAGGGAAACAGCACCGCGAGGCGCGCAAGTCCCTTGCCCTTGAAACTCTCGTTCATCAGCAAGGCCAGGCCGATGCCGAGCCCCAGTTCCAGCGGAATGGAAAGTGCCGTGAAGGTGAAGGTCACGCCGAGCGCGTTCCAGAACCTGCCATCCCCCATCAGGGCGGCGTAATGCTTCAGGCCGACAAACTGATAGGGCTGCGACCCGTCAATGCTCGATTGTCCGAAGCTGAGTACCACCGACTGGATGATCGGGTAGATCAGGATCAGCGCAATGATCAAGATGGTAGGCGTAACAAAGCCGATGCCGGTCAGCGCCGTGCGCCGTTCCAAGCTCATGGTGCGGGACATGCCCACCTCCTGCGTTTTGGGGAAAACCCGTGCGGACCGAAGCGACCGCACGGGGTATCAGGTCTTACTTGCCGAGGATCGAGTTGACTTCGGCAGCAGCGTCATTGAGGGCTTCCTCAACCGTCTTCTGACGGTGCAGCGCATTGGTGACTTCAGTCTGCATGACTTCGGACACGCGCGGATAGAGGCTGCCTGTTATTGCCGATGGGCGCACCACGCCGACGGCATAGTCTTCGCCGAACTTCTGGATCAGCGCGGCTTCCGTCATTTCCGGTGCGGCATAGACGTCGGTGCGGCCCGGGGCCCGGTTCTCGTCGATGGCGGCAGCCAGCTGAGCCGCGTAGGAGGTGAAGTATTCCACCAGCTTTGCAGCTTCCTCCTTGTGCTCCGAATTGGCGTTGACCGCCAGGAGCCAGCCGCCCATTGCGGTCGAATGCGCATCTTCATGGCCTTCGAAATAGGGGTTGCGGGTAAAATCGAACTTGCCGGCCACCGGGCTGTCTTCGGCGCTCAGCGGCGCGTGGACGAAGTCCTGCACCATCAGGAAGACGGCACGACCCTGCTGAAACAGCGTGCGGGCATCATCGGGCCGCATGGTCAGGATCGAATCCGGCACGATCCTGTCTTCATAAAGCATGTCGACCATCGTCTGGGTCGCCGCGATTGCCTCAGGCGAGTTGACTGCGACATTGCCATCAGCGTCAAAGAAGCTGGCGCCATTGCCGTTGATGAAGGAAAGCCAGTTCATGAACAGGCCCTCGATCTTGGCCCACATCGACACAAATCCGTAGAGCTGGGGATTGCCCTCCCCCTCCATCACGATCTTCGAGGCGGAGATCACTTCTTCCCAGGTCTTGGGAACGGCGATGCCGTATTTTTCCAGAAGGTCCGAGCGGTAGAAAAGATGCGTGCCGTCGACATACAACGGGGCTGCAAACACCTTGTCCTCCACCGTTGCGGCAGACAGGAAAGAGGGGTTGTAGGCTGCAATCGTTTCTTCGCCAAGATAGTCGTTCAGCGGCTCGAGCCAGCCGCGCTGGGCAAATTCACCGGCCCAGATCACATCGATGGCGAAGACATCCGGTGTCGGGCTTTTTGCAGTGAGACCGGTCACATAGAGCTTGCGGCTGTCGCCGGGCACGTCCGAAACTTTGAGCCATTCCACCGACGTGTCGGGGTTGGCAGCTTCAAACGCCTCGATGTTGCGTTCGACCATGCCGCCGTAGCCGCGTGAGCCGATCGACAGGACGAGTTCCTGCGCAGCCGCCACAGCGGGCGCGAAAGCAGTCATTGCAGTCGCCATGGCGACTGCACCGTAAAGTGCGAATTTCATAGTATCCTCCCTGGTGATAATGCGCGCCTAGCCGTTGTGCGTCAGCGCCTTGCTTGTTGCTCCTGCGCCGCTCTCCACGGCGCCTTTGGTTTCCAGAAGCACGGCGCGAACCTGCGCCACATGCCCCTCGACGTCTCGCAGGGGCGTTGCCGCTTCCGCAGCGGTCAGCAACCCGACGAATTCTCCACCCGTGCCATGGATCGCGACGCAGAACCTGCGCACGCCCTTGGCATTGCCCATCAAGTCATATTGCATGTCACTGGTATCGACGGCGGCCACGCTGGCCCGCGCCTCGTCCCATGGCACCTTGCCGCCTGACACGCCGACATCAAAAAAGGCTGCGACATCCCAGTTTGCTTCGATCGTCCTGATCGGCAAATGCGCCAGCGCCATGCGGGTGATGCAGTCAAGCTCGTAGGCGCCGCGGACAAATCCGACACCGGCGCGCAGGCGGATGGATTGCTGGGGATGCTCTTCAGCGATGTGCCACAACAGGTTCTCGCGCCTGAGCGCGATGAATTCGGATGCAACGATCAGCCGCGAGGATATAGACTGGCACGCCTCGGTAAGACGCCCGATATCCACGCCGCCGACATTCATGCCCTGCTCGAACAGGAATTTCGGGAAAAGACGGCGATCGCTGGCCTTGCGCAGATATCCCAGCCCCTCCAGCTCCTGAACCAGACGATAGACCGTCGAACTGGCCAGATTCGTTCGTTCTACCAGCTGTGCCACGGTCACCCCCTCGGCTTTCGCGGAGGAAAGGTGCTCTAGCAAGATCAGGGTTCTGCTCAGGTTGTCGCTCATCTTATTTCCCGATTTCGGGAATATTTAATCCCATTATCGGGAGGTGTCAATGCCGCACTCGATGATCGGGGAGCCGGCGGGTCAAGGCGGGATTGGGCCGACACTTCGGTGAACATCCCGGCATACCCACAAGTGAACACACCAGGACCGGGCCACCTCACCTCACTGCGGCTTTCGTCGACCTGGGCACTGAACTTCCTCGAAACTCTGGCAGAGTCGTCAAGACAGTGACATGCACGGGCGGTTCATTTAGCACTACGCCTGACGACATGTGGTGCGACAGCCAGAAGCGCTCCTGTTGCGATCGCGGAGCAGGCTTGGGCAGACGTCAGGTTGCACAGTCCGGTGAGACAGTCAGGTCAGACACTGCCTGACTTGTGAGTCTCAGCCAGGCCGGAGATGCCGGAAAGCCTGGGTTCATTTGCTTGAAAGGAAGATTGGCTGGGGCGCCTGGATTCGAACCAGGGGTGACGGTACCAAAAACCATTGCCTTACCACTTGGCTACGCCCCAACACTTTACCCGGACGCGTGGATCGGTCGCCGGGCGCATCCCGGAATTACCGGAAGCCTCGCGGGGATAGCAAAAGACGCGCGCGATCACAAGCGTCGAAACCATCCCTCGGCCAGGAAAATCGTACCAAAAAACCCGCGCGGCGCGATGCCGGGCGGGTTTTTTGTTCACAGCCCCGGCAAAGCCGGAGCTTGTATCGTGTCGGCCTCAGCGGCGCAGCAGATTGGCGATCTGCCAGCCGGCGGGAACCACCGCAGCAGCAAGGGCGGCCTTGATCACGTCGGTGGCGATGAACGGACCAACGCCCCAGGCCAGCGCCTTGTCGGATCCGAACACCATGGCGATCCAGGCCGCGCCGAGAAGCAGGATGATGGCCGTGCCGGCAAGATTGACGGCAAACAGCTTGAACGCATTGCGGTCGAGACCGCGATCGGCAGCCCAGCCGGTCAGGCCGGCGGCGATGACGAAGCCGGCGAGATAGCCGGTGGTCGGGCCGGCGAAATAGGCAAGACCTCCGCCATTGGTGAACACCGGCAGGCCGGCAGCGCCTTCGATGAGATAGGCGGCAAGGGTTGCCAGCGCCAGCTTGCGGCCGAAGGCAGCGGCGATGACGAAGATCGCCAGCGTCTGCATCGTCGCCGGAACCGGCCAGAACGGAACAGTGATCTTGCCGGCAACGGCAATGGCAATGCTGCCCAGGAGTGCAAGCGCGCCAAAGGTCGCATAGCGGGCGGCCGTGCCTTCGGGCGCGTAGGATTCAACAAGGGAACGTGCGGGAGCGATGGCCATGGATCTTTCTCCGATTGGTTGGCGGGAGCAGGACTTGCACAGTCGCGCTTTGCAATGGGTATATTGACTTAGCCGACCGACAGCAAGACAGTCCGGCCCAAATCAACGGCCATCCACAATCGGCCATGGCGGGGCGAAGCCGTGAGCTGTGCCCGTGCAGGAACTGGAGACATCAGTGAGCGAACCCGAATTCGACAAGGCCTTCCAGCCTGGCCATGGCTTTGCCGTGGCCGTTGCCGAGGATGTGTTGCGGGTGACAGCGCCCAATGCCGGCCCCCTGACCTTTCACGGGACCAACAGCTACATTGTCGGACGCGACGCGCTGGCGGTGATCGACCCCGGCCCCGAGGACGAAAGCCACTGGAACACCCTCAAGGCGGCCATTGCCGGACGGCCGGTCAGCCATATCTTCGTCACCCACACCCACAAGGATCACTCCCCGCTCGCCGCCCGGCTGAAGGCGGAGACCGGAGCGGTGGTGATCGCGGAAGGGCCGCACCGCGCCGCCCGGGCGCTCTATACCGGCGAGGTCAATCCGCTCAAGGAAAGCTCGGACATGGACTTTGTCCCCGACATCGTGTCCGGACATGGCGATCTGACCAGCGGTGACGGCTGGGCAATCGAGACGCTGCACACGCCCGGCCATACCGCCAACCATGCAGCCTTTGCGCTCAAGGATACGGGGCTGGTGTTTTCCGGCGACCATGTGATGGCCTGGGCAACGTCGATCATCGCGCCTCCGGATGGGGCGATGAGCGATTTCATGGCTTCGCTCGACATGCTGGCAGCGCGCGACGACCGCGCCTACCTGCCCGGCCATGGCGGCAAGGTGAAGGAGCCGCAGAAATTCGTCCGGGCGCTGAAGACCCACCGGCGGATGCGCGAACGCGCCATTCTGGGCCGGGTCAGGAAGGGCGACAGGCTGATCAGCGAGATGGTCAAGGCGATCTACCGCGACACCGACCCAAGGCTGCATGGCGCGGCGGCGCTGTCAGTGCTGGCGCATCTGGAGGATCTGGTCGGCCGGGGCGAAGTCATCACCAACGGCCCGCCGGCGATCAACGGCGAATACCGGCCCGCCTGACAGCCCGGCTTCGAAACCGGCCGCAACGCGTGTCCGGCACGGCAGTTCAGTGCGCGAACACCTGTACCTGGCTGACATCAAGGCCGGTATCAGCCGCCGGCAATGCCCAGCAGCCGGATATCGAGATCGCGCAGGAAATCCCTGATCAGCCTGGCGTTCAGGCCGAGATCATGATCGCCGTCGCGGGTCGCGGCCCGCATGTCGACAAAGGTGGTTTCCTCCTCCTCGACCAGCCGGATGAGCACATCCTGCGGAATACCGAGCACGAGGGTCCGGGTGGTGTACTGCATCAGCGCGAAGGTGGGCAGCGCCTCGAGCTGGTTCTCAATGTCGGGCCGCGGCTCCGGGATCGGTGCGCGCGCCGGATCGACCACACCGTTGAAGATCACCTCGCTGTCTCCGGCAGGCTCCGAGGTCGGCTCGAGACCGTCGACCAGGGCTTCGACCCCGATATTGGCGACCGGCTTCCACTTGTTTTCCTCCACCACCGCGCGCACGGCCAGCAGCACACGGTCGATGGCGCCTTCGTAGCGCCGTCCGGTGACCTGCGGATAGGCTTGAAGCTGCAGCTCCCGCGCCGCCGCATCGCCGCCATTGGCGCGCGGCATCCAGGACAGGGTGATCTCCGGCGGCTCAAGCCATTCGGGCGCGTCGACGACATCGGTCGACACGTCGTGAATATTGGGCAGCATGACATAGCGGCTGGCGGCAATGCCGACCGGAACCAGCACCATCAGCGCCATCACCATGCCGGCAAACGAGGCATGACCACCCTTGGCGCCGACTTGCCAGAGCATGAAGAAGCCGATCATCGACAGGCCCAGCACGACGACCGCCAGGCATGACGCCAGCAGGATGGCCGCAACCGCATTTGGCAGCACAAGGATGCCGGCGCGATGCAGGACCAGGGTCATGACAGCCAGCAGCAATGTGAATCGGCCAAGCCCGCGCGACCAGCTGGCAGCAAGGGAATAGGGTCGGTGAGGACGGAACGGCATGGCGGCGGCCAGGTCTCCGGGACAAGCGGCGTGCGGGATTGCGCGCCTGTGTGAGGTGGAATTCCTTAGCCGCTCAGCGCGGTCGCGGCAAGCGCCACACTTCAGCCACGCTTGAACGCAATCCTTGGCAAAGGGGGCAGATCAACCTGGACAAGGTCCACGGTTTTCAAGGAGATCCGCCATGGCCAATGACGCCGCAGCCACACCCCTGCAGGGCCCCTCGCAGCCGTCCGCAGCGCAGCAGGGCCCGACCCGCCCGGTTATGGCAACACCCCCGAACCGGCCAGCGGGTCCCCGATGGCGCTGGATCTGGTGCAGCTTGATCTGGCGCTCGACCTCACCGACATTGCTGTGCATGGATTTGGCGAAGCCGTGCGCGCGGCGGCCAGGACGGTCAATGGTGAATTCCTGTTCGACCTGCCCGCCTCCGGCCTTCTCGACGATGCCCAGCGCATCGCCGTCGTCTGCCTGTCGCGTCAGGATGGCGGGCGCTTTGGCCTGGTGGTGCTCAACAGCAAGGGCGACCGGGCAATGACGGTGGAACCAGGTGCTGGTACGGCTGATCTGCTGCGCTTTGCCAGGGCCTTTGTCGGCGTGCTGGAAAAGCTCTGAGTTTTCGCCTCGATCGCTGTTTCACCCCTTCCTCAGTGCCGGCCCTGCCGCTAGTCTCCACTGCGCAAGCGCGGGGGCTGCCAGGTGGAATTGACGCAGACAGACAGTGACATCTTGGCAGGTAGGCAGGGGCGCGCCGCAGCGGACGCCCTTGGCCTGGTGCTGCGCTTTGCCGAAGCCGTTGGCGCCGAACGGCTGCTGCCCTGCGCCAGCGCCCATGTCGACGGATGCCTGTATCATGGCCAGGCCAGCCTCGATTTCGTCGAACGGTTCGTCGCTCTCGATGGTCGCGTCAAGGTTCCCACCACGCTCAATGTCGGCTCGGTCGACCTGATTCATCCGGACCTGTTCATCGGCGACGCAGCGCTTGGCGCTGCCGGAAAGCGCCTGATGGAAGCCCATGTCGAGCTCGGCTGCATCCCGAGTTTTACCTGTGCGCCCTACCAGACCCTGTTCAGACCAAACTTCGGCGACCAGCTCGCCTGGGCCGAATCCAATGCGATCGTCTTTGCCAATTCGGTGATCGGCGCGCGCACCAACCGCTATGGCGATTTCATCGATCTCGCCTGCGCCCTGACCGGCCGGGTGCCCGATTACGGCTTGCACCGCAGCGAGAACCGCCGGGCCCGGGTGATCGTGGAATTGAGCGGATTTGAGACTGCCGGTCCGGATCAGGCCGGTGGCATCGCGGTGGCGGCCGGGCTGATCGTCGGCAAGGAATGCGGCGACACCATTGCGGCAATCACCGGGCTGCCGGCCTCAACCAGCGAGGACGATCTCAAGGCGCTTGGGGCTGCGGCTGCATCTTCGGGCAGTGTGGCGATGTTCCATGCAGTCGGCCTGACCCCGGAAGCGCCAGATCTTCTCACCGCGACCGGCGGAGCGAATGTTCCCGTTGTTGCCCGGCTCGGACCGGCGGAGATTTCGGGCATTCTGGCCAGGCTCTGCACCGTGCCCGATGGCACGGCGCTGACGGCGGTGGCGCTAGGGACACCGCATTTTTCGCTGAGCGAATTCGACCGGCTGATGCCGATGCTCGATCTGGCGCCGTTCGCGGTGCCTGTCTACATCAACACCGGACGGCACGAATGGCAGCGGCTGGAGGCGGACGAACGCGCAGCAAAACTGGAGGCCGCAGGCGTCACGGTGGTGGTCGACACCTGCACCTATGTCACCTCGATCATCCGCGATCTCAGCGGTGCGGTGATGACCAATTCGGGCAAATGGGCCTATTACGCGCCGGGAAATCTCGGAATTGACGTCGCCTTCGGCACGCTCGCTGATACGCTCCTGTCGGCCAGGGCCGGACGGGTGGTGCGGGCATGAGCGGGCGCAGCCTGGTTCACGGCACGGCTTCGGGCCCGGTGCTGATGCTTGATGATCCGCTGAGCTTCTGGGGTGGCTTCGACAGCGCCAGCGGCAAGGTGATCGACCGGTTTCACCCGCAGCACGGGGCCTGCCTCAGCGGAGCGGTGCTGTGCATGGAGCGCGGCCGGGGCTCGTCTTCCGGCGCATCGGTGCTGGCCGAGGCGATCCGGCTGGGCACCGCACCTGCGGCGATCATCCTGCTAGAAAACGACGCCATCATCGCCACCGGCGCGCTTGTGGCGCAGATGCTTTACGGGATCGATTGTCCGGTGGTGGTTCTCGGCGCGCGCGCCGAATGGCAGGAACTGTCGTGTTTGCCCCGGCTTCTGGTTGAAGCCGGGACCGAGACTGTGCGGATCACTCCGCCGGCATGATCGCGGACTGGCTGGCCGGTTCGCGCGCCACGGAGCGCAGCACAAGCTGGGTCAGTGCGGCACCAGTGATCATCGAGGCCAGGCCGAGCAGCGACGAGACCGCCAGCACCGAACCGCCGGTGAGACCAGCGCCGATGGTGCAGCCAACAGCCAGAATGCCGCCAAAGCCCATCAGCACGGAACCGGCAGCATAGCGCCAGATCGACGGCGTACCGGGTTCGGCGAAGGTGGAGATGCGGAATTCACCCGAAAGCAGGGCCGCAACAAAGGCCCCGATGATGGCGCCGAGCAGCACGCCCTGGTCAAGCCCGGCAAAGCCGCTCTGAAGCGCAAGTTCGCCGGTGGTGGCGAGCGGACGGATGAAGGAGAGGCTTTCGGCCTGGATCGGCTCGAACACCTGGGTCGAGAGCTGCCAGGTGAAATACCAGCCCGCAGCCACGGTGAGGCCGATCATGATGCCGCCAAGGGCTCGCCAGAGCGACAGCCGCGCCTTGAACGCAATGCCCAGCGCAGCGACGGCCAGAACCGCACCCAGCGCGATGCCGGCCCAGCGCTCCAGTCCGGCGTGGACCAGAAGGTCGTTGCCGCCGATGGAGGCCGTGCTCCAGACGCTGCCGATATTGTCGCGCAACGGCACCAGCACACCGCTATAGGTCGCAAGTGCGGTCACCGCGACCAGGGCAATGGAAAAGACGCCGCGCAGATTGCCCGAGGAGCCGAGCACCAGAAGCCGCGAGACGCAGCCGCGGGCCAGCACCATGCCGATGCCGAACACCAGGCCGCCGACAAGGGCGCCCGAGAGGCTCTGCGCGGTGGAGAAAAAGCGGGTTTCGCCGACATCGATCATGTCGGCGCCAAGCAGCAGCTGCACCGCCAGGATCGCGGCCGCAAAGCCGAAAGCCCAGGTTGCCAGCGGCTTGAGGTCGCTTTCGCCCATGGCGGAGAGAACCGCCGAGCGGGTGCAATAGCGGCTGCGCTGGGCAAACACGCCGAATGCGAGCCCCAGAACGAGGCCGCCGACCAGGGCGGTCTGCGGCTCACCGATGAGATCGATCAGAGGTACGAGGTCCATGATTGCCAGCTCCGTGAATAACCGCAGGATTATACCGGCTGCGCCCGTCGCTTCCGTGACACGAAACCATCCCGGATTCCGCCGGTCGCGGAATATAAATCCGCTGATGGCGGGGCCGGAGCAAACTCATTCCGCAAGACGCAGTTGAAGGGGTGCGGGTTCAGGCACCGGACCCCGCAGGAAACACCCATGATCCGGAGGATCAGGCCTTCGCGTTGATCGCCGCCTGTGCCGCCGCCAGCCGGGCGATCGGCACCCGGAACGGCGAACAGCTGACATAATCCAGGCCGATGGAATCGCAGAATTTGACCGAGGCCGGGTCGCCGCCGTGTTCCCCGCAGATGCCGAGCTTGATGTCGGGGCGGGTCGCCCTGCCCTTCTCCGAAGCAATGCGCACGAGTTCGCCGACGCCTTCGATGTCGAGGGTGACGAAGGGGTCGTGCTCGATGATGCCCTTCTGCTGGTAGGTCATCAGGAAGGACGACGCATCATCGCGCGAAATGCCGAAGGTGGTCTGGGTCAAATCATTGGTGCCGAAGGAGAAGAACTCGGCCACTTCCGCGATCGCATGGGCGCGAATGGCAGCACGCGGCAGCTCGATCATGGTGCCGACCAGATAGGTGATGTCGACACCCGCCTCTCCGATGACCTCGCGCGCCACCGCATCGATCCGCGCCTTGACGAAATCAAGTTCCTGGCGAAGGCCGACCAGCGGCACCATGATTTCCGGCACCACCGGGGCGCCGGTGGATTTGGCGGCTTCGACGGCGGCTTCGAATATGGCGCGGGCCTGCATTTCGGCAATTTCCGGATAGGAGATCGCCAGCCGGCAGCCGCGATGGCCGAGCATGGGGTTGAATTCATGCAATTCATCGACACGCTGGGTGAGCTTTTCGATCGTCACGCCGATGGCGCCGGCGACCTCGGCGATTTCCTCATCGGTCTTTGGCAGGAATTCATGCAGCGGCGGATCGAGCAGGCGGATGGTGACCGGCAGGCCCTTCATGATCTCGAACAGTTCGATGAAGTCGGACCGCTGCATCGGCAACAGCCCGGCGAGCGCCTCGCGGCGGCCGCCTTCGGAACCGGCAAGAATCATCTCGCGCATGGTGGTGATGCGGTCGCCGTCAAAGAACATGTGCTCGGTGCGGCACAGGCCGATGCCTTCGGCGCCGAAGGAGCGCGCAGCACGCGCATCTGCGGGCGTTTCGGCATTGGTGCGGACCTTCATCCGCCGCGTCGCGTCGGCCCATTCCATGATCAGGCCGAAATCACCCGACAGCTCCGGCTGCAGCATGGCGACTGCGCCCTTGAGCACCTGGCCGGACGAGCCGTCAAGCGTGATCACGTCACCGGCCTTGAGCGTGGTGCCGAGCGCAAGCAAGGTGCCGTTGCGGGCATCGATGCGAATGCCGCCGGCGCCTGAGACGCACGGGGTTCCCATGCCCCGGGCGACAACTGCCGCATGGCTGGTCATGCCGCCGCGCGAGGTGAGAATGCCTTCGGCTGCATGCATGCCGTGGATGTCTTCCGGGCTGGTCTCGACCCGCACCAGGATGACCTTGCGTCCGGTCTTGGCGGCCTCGACGGCTTCCTCGGAAGTAAACACGATCTCGCCTGTGGCCGCGCCGGGAGAAGCGGGAAGGCCCGAGCCGATGATGTCGCGGGCCGCATGCGGATCGATGGTCGGATGCAGGAGCTGGTCAAGCGAGGCGGGGTCGATGCGCATCACCGCCTCCTCCCGGCTGATCAGTTCTTCGCCGGCCATGTCGACGGCAATCCTGAGTGCTGCCTTGGCGGTGCGCTTGCCCGACCGGGTCTGCAGCATCCACAATTTGCCGGCCTGGATGGTGAATTCGAGATCCTGCATGTCGCGGTAATGCCGCTCGAGCCGGTCACAAATGGTCAGGAATTCGGCAAAGGCTTCCGGCATCAGCTTTTCCAGCGACGGCCGGTCGGAGCCGGCCTCGATGCGGGCCGCCTCGGTGATCGATTGCGGGGTGCGGATGCCGGCGACAACGTCCTCGCCCTGGGCGTTGACGAGGAATTCGCCATAGAGCTCCTTGACGCCGGTCGAGGGATTGCGGGTGAAAGCCACGCCGGTGGCCGACTGATCGCCGAGATTGCCGAACACCATGGCCTGGACATTGACCGCCGTGCCCCAGGAGGCGGGAATGTCATGCAGTTGCCGGTAGGTGATGGCACGCGCATTCATCCAGCTGGCAAACACCGCGCCGATTGCGCCCCAGAGCTGCTGATGCGGATCCTGCGGGAACGGCACGCCGAGCTCCTGCTCGATGGTCGCCATGTAGCGGGCAATGATCTCGCGCCATTCGGCGGCGGAGACATCGGTATCGAGTTCGTGACCGAGACGGGCCTTTTCGTCTTCGAGAATGTCCTCAAACACCTCGTGATCAAGACCCATGACCACGTCGCCATACATCTGGATGAAACGGCGGTAGCTGTCGAAGGCGAAGCGCTCATCGCCCGAATCGCGCGCCACGGCGAGAACGGTTTCATCGTTGAGGCCGAGATTGAGCACGGTGTCCATCATACCGGGCATCGAGGCACGCGCCCCGGACCGGACAGAGAGCAGCAGCGGCTTTTCCGGATCGCCAAAGGCCCGCCCGGCGATTGTGCCGACACCGACAAGTGCATCGGAGACCGCGGCTTCCAGGCCATCGGGCATCTTGCGGCCATTGTCATAATACCAGACGCAGGCGTCGGCGGTGATTGTCAGCCCCGGAGGCACAGGAAGCCCGAGATTGCACATCTCTGCCAGATTGGCGCCCTTGCCCCCCAAAAGGTTGCGATCGGCAGCCGAGCCTTCCGCCTGACCATCCCCGAAAGTGTAGACCCATTTCGTCATCACTTGACCTTCCGTTTGCTGCAGCCGGCCTGCTGACCCAAACCGGCTTCGCCCGCCCCCGACCGGGCGCACGCCAATCCCGCGAAGAGCTGGTCTCCGTGAGCACTTGCATGGACGCTTAGCGTATGGACCGGGAAATACAATGCGCAAATCGGCCTATTGATCGTCTAAATCGATCCAACGGGTCAGGAAGATGGCGAAGGCGCGGACCGATTCGGGGCTTGTGCAAAACTGCGCAACCCGCGCGCGCAGTTTGGTCCGGCGCGTCTGCCGAATTTCACGTCGCATCACCAAAAGCAACGCAAAGTGATTGTTACGATGGTACTATCCGGTGCAATTGCGGCAATGGCGTATGGACCCGGGTGGCGGAGCGCTTTAACACAATGCCAAATCCGGTCGTTTCATGGGCTCGCGGCGGAGAACAGCATCAGCATTGAGCCCGAGGACACCATCACCATGTCATCTGCCTCGCTCGAACCCGTCCGTTTTGTCGATCTTGCCGCCCAGCAAGCGCTCATACGTGACCGGGTCGATGCCGCGATTGCACGGGTGCTTGACCACGGCCAATACATCATGGGGCCCGAAGTCGGTGAACTCGAAGCGCAGCTCTCGGCCCATTGCGGCGCGACGCATTCCATTGCCTGCTCGTCCGGCACCGATGCGCTGGCCATGGTGCTGATGGCCAAGAATGTACGGCCGGGCCAGGCCGTCTTCTGCCCCGCCTTCACCTTCGTTGCCACGGCGGAAGTGGTGGCCTGGCTGGGCGCGCATATCTGGTTCGTCGATGTCGACGCCGACACCTTCAACATGGACCCGGCCTCGCTGGAAACAGCGATCGCGGGCGCCAGACAGGCCGGACAGGAGCCGGTGGGTGTGATTCCGGTCGACCTCTTCGGCATCCCTGCCGATTATGACGCGATCTCGAAGATTGCCGCGCGCGAAGGCCTCTGGGTGCTGGGCGATGGCGCCCAGGCCTATGGCGCGCGCTATCACAACCGCCGGGTCGGCACGCTGGCAATGGCGACGGCCACCAGTTTCTTCCCGGCCAAGCCGCTGGGCGCCTATGGCGATGGCGGCGCGATCTTCACCGATGACGCGGAACTGGCCGACACGCTTCGCTCGATCCTGTTTCACGGCAAGGGCACCAGCCAGTATGACAATGTCCGCATCGGCATGACCGGGCGAATCGACACCATGCAGGCAGCGATCCTGATCGAGAAGCTCAGAATTTTCGACGACGAGATCGAAGCCCGCAACCGCATTGCAACGCGCTATTCCGCACAGCTCGCAAACCATGTCGCCACTCCGGTGGTGCCCGAGGGTCTGCAGTCGGTCTGGGCGCAATACACGGTCAAGCTGCCTGAAGGCTCTGATCGCGCAGCCATCCAGGGCAAGCTCAAGGACCAGGGCGTGCCCAGTGCGGTCTATTACGCCAAGCCGCTACACCTGCAGGACGCCTACAGCCATCACGGCGTCGCCGGCGGGGCATTGCCGGTCACCGACATGCTGTCGGGCTGCGTGCTGAGCTTGCCGATGCATCCCTATCTGGATGAAGACACCCAGGACCGGGTGACAAATGCGCTGATCGGGGCTTTATAGGCGCCCGACCCCGGCTGCCTGCGGGTCCCGGACCCCATATCATTCAGTGGTGACGGTGTAATCCCGGGTGCCGTTCCAGATCATTTTCCAGCGCGCGCCGGGGCGGACATTCTGCACCGAATGCGGCTCGAAGGCGACGAGGCAGGTGCCTCCCGTCCTGCGCGCCGAGGGATAGACGAAACCGCGTGATCCCTGCCCGCGCATCGCCCGGGCCAGTTCCTGCCCCGCCGGATAGGCAACTCCAATGTCGGGAGACAGGCAGGGCGTGTCGGGTGGTGCGGACCTCAGATCATGGAAATCACCCATCATGCCTGCGAGCAATGCCTGGTAGATCGCATGGTCATGAAAATGGCTGATGCGTTCGAGTTCGCGGGTGCGGTGATAGGCGACCTCGGCGATGGCCGTGAGATCGTCAAAGCCTGAATACCAGGCGCCGCGCGCTGCGCCGTTGAAGCGATTGCCCTCGCTGCGGGTATAGGCGAAGGCGGCGTTGACATGGGTCTGTCCCCAGGCGCGAAACAGCAATTCGCGCGGGTCAAGATCGGCAAGCCCGGATTTTTCTGCGATCAGGCGCTGGCTGGTAAGCCCTTCGAGGGCTTCAAGGACGGCAAGGTCCTCCGCGTTGTTTACCAACGGCGTCAGCACCGGCGGCTTGTAATAGGCCGTCGGGATCAGCCGCACGGTTGCGGACAGCGCCAGTGTTGCCAGAGGCAGCGTCACACACCGCCCCGTAAGGCATCGATATGATTGCGGGTGGCGAGAATGGTGGGAAGACCGCCCTCGATCATCGCCTCCAGCGGCGTCCGCCCGTCAAACAGCGGGCCGGTGTTGCGCATCGTGACCCAGCGATCGGCCAGCTCATCGCTGAAAAACAGATGCAACCCCTTGTAGAGCCCGGTCACGGCACTCACACGCATCAGCTGGTCGCGGCTCAGACGGCCGGACCAGTTCTCGCTCTTCATCCGCGCGAAGGTGCGCGGGCTGATGTCGAGCAATTGTGCGGCGGCCTCGTTGCCAAGGCGCCAGGCCTGCACGATGCGCGAAAAGGCGGTGGCGGAGACCCGCGCCAGGCGGGCCGGATCCACTGCCGCCAGCGCGACCTGATCTGATGTTTTCACCAGTACCATCGACGGTATCCTTGCCATTTGACACAAAATATCACGCCATTTGGCAGATTTCAATCCATGATGATGCGACAGCGCCCGGCTTTGGACACGCTGTCAGTGCATCTGTATATGGATTATGCCGCTGCCTAGCGCAGTCTAGCCCGCGTCGCGCAATTGCTCGGCGGTCTGCAGATCCACCGAGACCAGCTGGCTGACGCCCTGCTCGGCCATGGTGACGCCGAACAGCCGGTTCATCCGCGCCATGGTGATCGGGTTGTGGGTGATGATGACAAAGCGGGTCTCGGTGGACGACGCCATTTCGTCCATCAGATTGCAAAAACGCTCGACATTGTGGTCGTCCAGCGGCGCATCGACCTCGTCGAGCACGCAGATCGGCGCCGGATTGGTCAAAAACACCGCAAAGATCAGCGCCATGGCGGTCAGCGCCTGCTCGCCGCCCGACAGCAGCGTCATGGTCTGCGGCTTCTTGCCCGGCGGGCGGGCAAGAATTTCCAGCCCCGCTTCCAGCGGATCGTCGGATTCAATGAGCTGCAGTTCCGCCGTGCCGCCGCCGAAGAGATGGGTGAACAGCCGCTGGAACTGGTTGTTGACGACTTCGAAGGCCACCAGCAGACGCTCGCGGCCTTCCTTGTTCAGCCCCTGAATGCCGGCGCGCAGCTTCTTGATCGCGTCGATGATGTCTTCGCGCTCGGTGATGATCTGGTTGAGCCGGTCCGACAGTTCGGTCTGCTCTTCCTCGGCGCGCAGATTGACTGCGCCCAACCGTTCGCGCTCGATCTTGAGGCGTTCGAGATTGCGTTCGACCAGGGCCGGATCGGGCAACTCTGCGTCGGCGGCCAGACCGGTGTGGCGCATGGCTTCATGCGGCGGGCAATTGAGCGCTTCGCGGATACGCGCCTCGCCATCCTCGCGGCGCTCCCTTGCCGCCATCAGGCGTTCCTCGGTCCGGCCCCGCACTTCCCGGCCCTGCGACAGGGCGCCAATCGCCTCGGTGGCGAGCTTGTCTGCCTCGCGCGAACGGGTTTCGGCCAGCGCCAGCGCGTCGGCGGCATCCTGGCGGCGTTTCTCAACATCGCTCAATTGCGTCAGCAAGGCGCGGCGGCGGGCGGCCACCTCATCGGGCGCATCGGCGATGCCGGCCGCTTCCGTCGCGGTTTCCTCGGAGCGGGCGCGCAGGGCGGCGAGATGGCTTTCGGCATTGGCCGCGCGTTCGAGCCAGGAGGTCCGTTCGGCAGCAATGGCTTCGAGCCTGCGCACACGGGCGGCATTTTCGCGCTCCAGCCCCTCATGGGCCGCACGGGCTTCGGCCAGCGCGCCGCGATCGGTCGCCACTTCCGCATTGATCTGCACCAGAGCGGCGTCGAGGCCTGCCAGATCGGGGCAGGCTTTCAGCGATTCCATCGCCTGCTCCAGCGCGCTCACGGCTTCGGCCAGTTGCGCGCCCACTTGCGCGCGGGATTCGGTCAGCACCGCACGGCGGTTCGACAATTCGCCCGAGGCGCGCTCGGCGCTCGCCAGCTCGTCGCGGGAGCGGCTTACCTTGGCGCCGGCATCGCGGATCAGGTCGCGCGCCAGACGCCCCTCGCCGATCCGGGCTGCGACCGCAGCCTCGCTGGCTTTGAGCGCTTCTTCGGTCAGGCGCAAGGTCGCGGTGGCTTCGACGGCTTCGGCCTCGAGCTCGGTCAGCCGGTTCTTCTGCCCCAGCCTGAGAGCGGCGGGTGTCGGCGCATCGGCGGAAGCGACATAGCCGTCCCAGCGAAACAGCGCGCCATCGCGGGTGACCAGCCGCTGTCCGGGCTTGAGCGAGGCATGCAGCGCCAGGCCATGGGCTTCATCCGCCACCAGCCCGACATGGGCCAGGCGGCGGGCAAGCTCGGCCGGCGCGCGGACATGGGCCGACAATGGCGTCACACCATCGGGCATGGCCGGATCCTGGCCGGCGGTTTCAAGCTTTGCCCAATGCGCCGGCGCTGCCGGATCAAGCGGCAGGTCGAGATCATCGCCAAGGGCGGCGCCCAGGGCGGTCTCGTAGCCCCGATCGACCCTGATGCTGTCGACCACCGGCGGAAACAGCTCCGAGCCCTGGCCGGCATTGAGCATCCGGGCAATGGTCTTGGCTTCGGTCTCGATGGCATTGAGCCGGGCCCTGGCTTCGGTGACCGGCTGGCGCGCCGCGGCCTCGGCTTCGCGCGCAGCCTCCAGCGACGCCTCGATCCGGATCAGCGCGCTTTCGGAATCGGCCAGAGCCTTTTCGGCAATCTCGGTCTCCCGGCGCTTGGCGGCGGGGTCGGGCAGCCTGGCAATGCGCTCTGCGATGGCGGCGAGATCGGCATCCTGGCTGGCAATCTGCCGCTCGAGCCTGACCTTGCGTTCGCCCGCCTCGCGGATGACGCGTTCGAGCTGCGTGCGTTCGGCGGCGGCCTCGGCCCGTTCGGCCGTGACAACCCCGAGCGAGGTCTCGCTTTCGGTGAGTTTGGCCTGGGCCCGGTCGAACACGGCCTTGAGCGCCGCGGAGCGTTCGCCGCTGCCCTCGAGCGCCAGTTTCAGCTCGGCTTCCTCAGCTGAGAGCCGCTGCATGATGCCGGCATTGTCGGCAATCATCCGCTCCTCGCGCTCGATATCGGCTTTAAGCTGCGACAGCCGCCGGTCGAGTTCGTCGCGGCGGCGGGATATCCGCTCGGCCTCCTCGTCGATCTGGGTGCGGGCGATCTGCAGCCGCTGCAGGGCGGCGGCAGCGGCGGCTTCGCCGTCGCGCAGTTCAGGCAGTTTGTGTGCGGCCACGGCCTGGTTTCTGGCCGCGTCCATCTGCGCCTGCGCCAGTTCGGCGACATGGGATGTGGCCTTGGCCAGCGCGCTTTCTGCCTCGCCCTCCTGCCCCTTGGCGATCGACCAGCGCAGATGCAGCAGGATCGCTTCGGCCTGGCGTACTTCGGCTGACAGGCTCTTGAACCGGTTGGCCTGGCGGGCCTGCCGCTTGAGGCTTTCGATCTGCGATTCAAGCTCCGAAGTGACGTCATCGAGACGTTCGAGATTGGTTTCGGCGGCGCGCAGCCTGAGTTCCGCCTCGTGGCGGCGCGAATACAGGCCGGAAATGCCGGCCGCTTCTTCGAGCAATTGCCGCCTGGCCTGGGGCTTGGCCTGGATCAATTCACCGATGCGGCCCTGCCCGACCATCGACGGCGAGCGGGCGCCGGTCGAGGCATCGGCAAACAGCAGCTGCACATCCTTGGCGCGGGCTTCCTTGCCATTGATGCGATAGACCGAGCCGGATTCGCGCTCGATGCGGCGGGTGACCTGGATCTCGTCGGAATCATTGAAGGCTGCGGGCGCGGTGCGGTCGGAATTGTCGAGATAGAGACCGACTTCGGCGGTGTTGCGCGCCGGACGGTTGCCCGAGCCCGAGAAGATCACGTCATCCATGCCCGAGGCGCGCATGTTCTTGTAGGAGTTTTCGCCCATCACCCAGCGCATGGCTTCGACAAGATTGGACTTGCCGCAACCATTGGGGCCGACCACACCGGTCAGCCCGCGCTCGATGACGAATTCATTGGGCTCGACGAAGGACTTGAAGCCCAGAACACGAAGTTTGGTGAACCTCACGACCGGACCTCCCGGTCAAGCAAGATCATCGACACGGCAAAACATCCCCGGCGAAGCCCTCGCAGGGGATTGTCGTGGTGTACCCGCTTAGAGCAGCGGGTCGATGATCGCCGACATGACTTCAATCGACATGTTCCCCGGATACCGCTTGCCATTGATGATGAAGGTCGGGGTGGACTGCACCCCGAACTCGTTGGCGGCCTTGGTTCTGACCGCATTCACATCGTCCAGAAGCTTCTGGTTCGTCAAGCAAGCCTCGAAGGACTCCTGTGTAAAACCGGCCAAACGGGCGATTTGCAGCAGGGCTTCACGGCCATCGGTGGCTGTCGCCCAGGTGCGCTGCTGCTGGAACAACACGTCCACCATCGGGAAAAACTGCGCTTCGGGCGCGCAACGGGCCAGCATGATGGCAGCGGCGGCGCGTGGATCGAAGGGGAATTCGCGCAGGATGAAGCGCACCTTGCCGCTGTCGATGTATTTTTCCTTGAGCGGCTTGAAGTTTTCCTCGTGGAAGGCAGCGCAGTGCGGGCAGGTCATCGACATGTATTCGACGACAGTGACCGGCGCGTTCTCTTCACCGAGCACCATGTCCTTGAGCGAGCCGGGCTCGAGCACCTTGGCCATATCGACATCGCCATCGGCCTTTGGCGCCTCGACAGAGGATTCAATGGCTCCGGTGATTTCGGATGTCACTCCGGCGTCGGCGGTCTCGGTGGCGACCGCTTCAGCGGAGGCACCCGAAGCCTGCGTCGACTGGTCGGAGCTGTCCGAGCACGCGGCCAGTGTCAGCGCGAGCAGGGATACCGTCGCGGCGGCTTTCAATCGGGACGTCAAACGGAACATCAAATCACCCATTGTTTCAAGATTGTACTCACACACGCTGCCGCACCCTTCAGGTGGTTCGCGCCGTGCCCGGCATCCGGTCCGAGCGGACACCAAGCTTACCCGACTCCTATAACGTGAAATGTGGCCAAACAAGTGCCCGATGTTCACTGAGCCGTGATCAGGGCCTGCGTTTCGGCTGCCGGCTGATGACGCCGGCGCCCAAACGCTCCAGGGACTCGCGCAGTTTCGGGTCCTCGACATCGGCCAGCATCCCGGCAAGACGGTGCTTTTCGGCGCTGTCGAGCGGCCGGCTCCTGGGCTTGCGGGTCGGCACATGGATGGCCTTCTGGATGATGCGGATCTGCGAGATGGCGCGAAATCCGAAAAAACCGTTCACCCGACCGATCAGTTCGGCCTCCTGGTGCATCAGGAACAGGGCCCGCGCGCCTTCGCAGGCAATGGTCAGCAGGCCCGGCGAGAACCCGCCGCCGGTTTCATCCGGGCCGTCCTGACGGGGCCAGCGGATCCGTTCGGGCCGCGAGCAGCCGGCAAATTGCTCGCCGACGATCTCGTCCCACGAGGCCAGCAGCAGCGTGTTGATTCCCGCGCGCTTGGCCAGGATCGGATCGATCAGTCCATTGGCGATCTCGGCAATCTGACGTGTCTTGCGATAATGGCTTGGCTTGGCCACGGCTCTGCCTCCGCTTCTGGCTGCCGGCGCATCGCCGGCCAGCCCTGTCCGACGACCGATAGCGCGAAAAGCCGGTGATGGAAAGCGCCCTCCAGCTCCCGTCCCGCAGCGCGGGCCCGTTCCATGGCGCGAACCGGATCGGGTGCCATGAGGCCTGGTGTTCACGCAAACCGCGTTCCAGGTTCGATGGAACCATATCGGTTGAAAACCGTTTGTCAGGTGCAACACATCATTTCAGCGCGGCTCGCGCGATCATATTAGGAGATATTGACATGGGTTTTGAATATGGCGGCATTCTCGGCATCATCATTCTGGTTCTCGACATCTGGGCGATCCTGCAGATCATCAAGGGCGGCGGCTCCACGGGCAGTAAGGTGCTGTGGATCCTGGTCATCCTGCTGCTGCCGGTGATCGGTCTGATCATCTGGTTCCTGGCCGGTCGCGGCAGGGTCTAGTCCCGGACAGGTGCAAGAATATGACTGGCGGCCCCCAGGGGCGCCAGTCTGCCGACCCCCAACGGCCAAACCGGCAGTGCCCCCTTCGAGGTGGCGCTGCCTTTTGCCGTTGGGCGGGGAAGCGTCAGATCACGGCAGCGCATGATGACGGGAAAACCGCGGCGGTGGATTGCGCCCGGATCGTCTCCGCGACATGATCGGCTTGCCTCCGCCGCCGCGCGCACTATGTCGTGGCGATCCTGCTTCCTGCTTCTCCACGAGTTCCATGTCACCCGCCATGCCCTTGAAGACTGCGCCTGATCCGGATTTGGCGAGCCTGCTGCTTGCCTGGTACGATCGCCACGCGCGCGCCCTGCCCTGGCGGGTGAGCCCGGCTGACAGAGCTCATGGCGTGGTTGCCGATCCCTATCGGGTCTGGCTGTCCGAGATCATGCTCCAGCAGACCACCGTGCAGGCGGTAAAACCCTATTTCGAAACCTTTGCCACGCGCTGGCCGCGTGTGAGCGACCTTGCGGCGGCTGACACCGAAGACGTGATGAAAGCCTGGGCCGGGCTGGGTTATTATTCGCGCGCCCGCAATTTGAAGAAATGCGCCGACGTGGTGGCGAGCGAGCATGGCGGTAGATTTCCCGACAATGAAGACGGTCTGCGCGCCCTGCCCGGCATCGGCCCCTATACGGCAGCCGCAATCGCGGCGATTGCCTTTGACCGGCCGGCGGCCGTGGTGGACGGCAATATCGAGCGGGTGTTCACGCGGCTGCTCGAGATCGAAACGCCTTTGCCTGCCGCCAAGACCGAAATTCGCGCCGCGGTCGGCCACGCCACCCCGGACGAGCGCCCCGGCGATTTCGCCCAGGCGCTGATGGATCTCGGCGCGACGATCTGCACCCCGAAACGCCCGGCCTGCGCGCTGTGCCCGATCGACAAGATGTGCCAGGCGCGCGCTTCCGGCAGGCAAGAGCAGTTCCCGGTCAAGCCGGCAAAGAAGTCAAAGCCGCTGCGCCTTGGCGCCGCCTTCGTGGCCGAACGCCGCGATGGCTCGGTGCTTCTGGTCAAGCGCCCGGACAAGGGCCTGCTTGGCGGCATGACCGGTGTGCCGACCACCAACTGGACGGTGCGGGCAGATGGCGAAACCGGTGAGAAATCCGCGCCTTTTGCCGCAGACTGGCAGCACAAGGGCGTCATAACACATGTTTTTACACATTTTGAATTGCGACTTGAGGTGTTTCATGCGGTTGTATGCGGCGCCGCCGACCATCCAGGCTGGTGGAGCAACCCCGAGTCGCTGCCCGGCGAAGCGCTGCCAACCGTGATGAAGAAGGCGCTCAGTGCCGCCTACCCCGCATTGTTCAGAAAAGGCAAGTCATGAGTGAAACCATCCGGCCCGAGGGCCGCCCTGTCCGTCACATCGTGTTCGATATCGGCAAGGTGCTGATCCATTACGATCCGAACATTCCGTTCAGCCGGCTGATCCCGGACGAGACCGAACGCAGGGAATTCTTCGACAAGATCTGCACCCAGGACTGGAACCTGGAGCAGGATCGCGGGCGCGACTGGGGCGAGGCCGAGGCGCTGCTGATCGAGCAGTTTCCCGACAAGGCCGAGCTGATCCGGGCCTTCCGGTTGCACTGGCCGGAGATGGTCAGTCATGCCTATGACAGCAGCGTCGATATCATGCTCGACCTGATCCAGCAGGGACGCGACGTGACCATGCTGACCAATTTCGCCGCCGATACCTTCCGGCAGGCGCGCGAGATGTATCCGTTCCTGAAGATTCCCCGCGGGGTGACGGTGTCGGGCGAGATTGGCCTGATCAAGCCGGACCTCGCGATCTACGAGACCCACGTCAAGAGTTTTGAGCTTGATCCTGCGGCCTGCCTGTTCATTGACGACAGCCAGAAAAATGTCGATGGCGCCATTGCGGCCGGATGGCAGTCCGTACTGTTTACCGACCCCGAAACCCTTCGCGCCGACCTCAAGCGTCTTCTCCTGAATTGATCATGCAGCTGCGTCCTGATGCCCGGCCGCCAGAGACGACCGGGCATCAGGTCCGCGGTCAGAAGCGGCCGGTGAGCGCCAGGATGATGACGATCAGCAGCGCCAGACCGAGAAAGCCGGATGGGCCGTAGCCCCAGTTGCGCGCATGCGGCCAGGACGGCACCGCGCCGATCAGAAGAATGATCAGAATGATGATGAGCAGAGTTGAAATAGCCATGACATAGTATCCTGCGTGGTTGCACTTCTTCTGCAGAACACCCCAGCGGGCAATTGGTTCCCTGCCGCAATCGCGGTTCAGCCCGCGCCGCGTTCCTCGGCAATTTCCTTGTCTTCGGCAGCCGGTCGCCCGGACAGGAACTGGCCAAAGGCATTCATCGATTCAAAGTTGTCACACAGGACCTTGACGCCAACCAGGATCGGCACCGCCATCAGCGCGCCGACCAGGCCCCAGAGCCAGCCCCAGACCGTCACGGTGAGAAAAACGGCGACGATGTTGAGCTCGAGCCTGCGGCCGACGATCATCGGCGTCAGCACATTGCCTTCCAGCATGGTGAAGCCGAGATAGATGGCAGGCGCGATCAATGCCGCCCCGAGCGTCGGGTAGACAACCATGGCGGTGGCGGCAAGCGCGGCAGCGCCCCCCATGCACCGATGAAGGGCAGAAAATTCAGAATCGCGGCTATGCAGCCCCACATGATCGGGTTCGGCATGCCGTAGAGCCACAGGCCCAGGCCGATAGCGACACCGAGCCCGGCATTGATGAGCGTGATGGTGAAGAGGTAGCGCGAGACCTGCCGTTCCACGTCATAGATCACGCGCAAGGCACGCTTCTTCTCGCTCATCAGCGGCATGATGCCCACGACCTTCTCGTAAAACAGCGTGCCGGTCGAAAGCAGGAACAGCGCAAGGATCAGCGCCACCACGAAGGTGGTAAGGCCGACAAAGGCGTTGGAGGCGGCGGCGGTGAGCAAAGCCGGCTGCTGCACCACAACCTTCTGCACAGCGGGGGTGTCCGAGCCCTGGGCAAGTGTCTCGACCTGCTCGGTTGCCTCCTTCACGGCCTCGATCTCATCCTGGTATTCGGCGAATTTCGCCCTGATCTTCACGCCCGTCTCGGGCGCGGACGCGATCAGGTCCGTGACCGGTCCGGACAGCGAATAGGCGCCGAAGCCAAGACCACCGGCCAGAAACACGATGATCAGGATGGCGGAAATTCCCGAGGGGATGCCGCGCTTGTCGGCAAAGCGCACGACCGGTCTCAGCGTCAGGGCGATGAGAACACCCAGCACCATCGGCATGACGACGTCCTGGGCAACGAACAGCACCTGGGCAATGAGAACGATGAATATCCCGATCAGAACACGTTTTATCGTGATGATGTCGGGACTGGTGAGATCTGTATGCGGATCCATGGTGAACCTCACCTGAAAAGAGAAAAAGGCCACGCCCCTGTCGGGGCGCAGCCAGTTGGCAATGATTCAGGCTTGAACGTCAAACCTTGTCGCCCAAGGCGCCCTTGATCTTGCCGGATGCGTTCTGCGCGGCGCCCTTGGCCTTTTGCGCCTTGCCTTCGGCCTGAAGTTTCTTGTTGTCGGTCGCCTTGCCGACGGCGTCTTTGGTTGCTCCGGCAACCTTGTTACCGGCGGCCTTGGTCTTGTCGGTCATTTCACCCATGCCACTATCTCCTGTAAGACCGCGAAATCTGCGGTGCTGGTTGTGCAAGATCTGGCTTGCCTGGGAAAACGTCTGGCGCGGGGTTTGGTTCAAATCAAAGTTGCGGGTGAGCTTTCACCTCCGGACATTTCAATGCAAAACGCCCGGGATGCTCAAAACATCCCGGGCGCTGCATGTCCGGCGGTGACTGAAGGTACTTGACGCCCGCCGGATCTGAAACTGTTCGGCCTAGCCTGCGTGGGCCATCTCGAGGCGGATGGCGCTGCGGAAATCATCGATCAGCTTGAGGCCGTCCGGGGTTTCCACATGCCAGAAGGTCCAGCCGTTGCAGGCATCAAAGCCCTGTACCACGGCGCCGATCTTGTGGATCGAACCTGCGGTGCCGTTGGCAACCAGCGTGCCGTCGGCGCGCACGATCGCCTGGTGCTTGCGCTTGGCGTCATGCAGCACATCGCCCGGTTTGACGTGGCCGGCCTCGATCAGCACATTGAAGGCCACCCGCGGCTCGGCGCGCTTGCCGGTCAGCACCGTGAGTTCGTTCTTGCCCAGCGGCTCGACAGCGTCGATGCGTGCCCGGGCGGCATCGATATAGACCTGCTCGCGCTCGATGCCGACGAAGTGACGGCCGAGACGACGGGCCACCGCACCGGTTGTGCCGGATCCGAAGAACGGATCAAGCACCACGTCGCCCGGCTTGGACGAGGCCATCAGCACCCGTGCCAGCAGCGCTTCGGGCTTCTGGGTCGGGTGAACCTTCTTGCCGTCCTCGCCCTTGAGTCGTTCGCCGCCGGTGCAGATCGGAAACAGCCAGTCCGAACGCATCTGCACGTCATCATTGGAGGCCTTCATCGCCTCGTAATTGAAGGTGTAGCCCTTGGAGTTCTGGTCCGGAGAGGCCCAGATCATCGTCTCGTGGGCATTCTGGAACCGGCGCCCGCGGAAATTCGGCATCGGATTGGTCTTGCGCCAGACAATGTCGTTGAGCAGCCAGAAACCGATGTCCTGGAGCTGCGTGCCGACGCGGAAGATATTGTGATACGAACCGATCACCCAGATCGTGCCAGTGGGCTTGAGCACCCGGCGGCAGGCCAGCAGCCAGGCGCGGGTGAACGCGTCATAGGCGGCAAAGCTGTCGAACTGGTCCCAGTGGTCATTGACGGCATCGACCATCGACTGGTCGGGACGGGCGAGATCGCCGCCAAGCTGCAGATTGTAGGGCGGGTCGGCAAAAATGACATCGACGGAATTTGCCGGAAGCGCTTCGAGCGCTGCCACACAATCCCCCTTGATGATGGTGTCGAGCCAGGTTTGACGCGTGTCATTGGCGGTTTGAACTTTCGAAAGCGAAACAGATCGGGCCATGGGATACTCACTCTACACATACGCAACAACTGATCCTTATGGTTACCGAACAGAGTAAACATCTGGTGAATGCCCGGATTTGATTGTGGCGTTTTTGTGCCCAAAGCGGACTGGCAATTGCGGTTTGCGACTGATTTGAAGGGCTTGGCTTGCCGCCGCAGGACACGAGAAAACCTGTCTGCCAGGCGCGTTTGCCTCAGCCGGCGGCGAAACCGGCCCCTGCAACCGGCTATTCGCGCGCCCTCCCTTGCCTGCCCTGCGGGCATGCTGTAGGTCCCGTGGCGTTTCCCCGACGCCTCACCCCTAAAATTGCAGGAGCAATTCCATGTCCGGTTTCGACCTCATCATTTTTGATTGCGACGGCGTTCTCGTCGACAGTGAAATTGTCGCCGCCCAGGTGGAATCGAAGCTTCTGACCGAAGCCGGCTTTCCGATCAGCCCGGAAGAGGTGGCCGAGCGTTTCGCCGGTCTGACCTGGAAGGACATCCTGTTCGAGGTCGAGCGCGAATCCAGCATCCCGTTCTCCGCCGCACTGCTGGATGCATCCGACAAGCTGCTCGACAAGCGGCTGGCCACCGAAGTCGTCGCCATTGACGGCGTCATCGAGGCAATCAGCCGCATTCCGGGCCCGCGCTGCATCTGTTCGAATTCGGAGCAGAAGCGCCTGACCATGATGCTGGCGCGCACCGGCATCGACCGGCTTTTCGGCGAGCATGTCTATTCGGCGCGGGAAGTCGGCGAAGGCCGCACCAAGCCGGCGCCGGACGTGTTCCTGCACGGTGCCCGGACATTCACTGTCGAGCCGGAGAAGGTTCTGGTGGTCGAGGATTCGGTGCACGGCATCCATGCCGCAGCCGCCGCCGGCATGCGCGTCGTCGGCTTCACCGGCGGCTCGCACAGCTATCCCGGTCACGCCGACAAGCTGACCGAGGCCGGGGCCGAGACCGTGATCCGGCGGATGGCCGAGCTTCCGGCCACCGTTGAAGCGCTGGCCGGATGGTCCGAACTTCTGTGATCAGTGCGGCCGTCAGGGCGTGTTGTACGGGCCCGGGTCGATGCCGACATAGAGCTTGGCCGTCTGCGACGAGGCCGCCGGGAATGCCACGCTGTCATTGGTGAAGATGAACTGCTCGGCGGGCATGCCTTCCAGCAGGTTCACAGGCTGTTTCTGCAGTTCCGAATAGAGCACCGTATCGCCCTCGACCACGGCGATGCGCACCGGCACCTCGACAGTGCCCGGCTTGCCGGCAGGTCCGGCCACGACGCGCCCAGAGGCGACAACCGTGATGATCATCTGATCACCGCTGATGCGGCATTGCCGCGTGGTGTCGGAAATCGAAGCCTGGTGCATCACCTTGGTGGCGTCGCCCTCACCGCCCTTGGCATAGCGTGTGTAATAGGCCGTGCCTTCGCGCAAGATCACCTGCGGGCAGGTGCCCTGCACCACCGGCGCATTCGTCGCCTGATCGATTGCCGGCTGCTGGCCGCCGCCGCCGAGAACGGCGCGCGGATCAGTGGAGGTGCAGCCGGCGATCACGGCAGCACCGATCAGAGCCGGGATGAAACGCAACAATGAGTTTGACACAATATACCTACCTTCATTCACACAACGCCCGGGGCAAATTTCGCAGACATCGTCTAGCCTTTGCATGACGACCGCCCATGGTCTATATCAGCCGCGTGGCGAGAATTCGACCGACTTTATCTCATCTTGCGCGACCCGCGTCCACCACCGGAGAACATGTCTGTGGACTATATTTCGACACGGGGCGAAGCCCCGAACCTGGGCTTTTCCGATGCACTTCTGGCAGGCCTGGCCCGCGATGGCGGACTGTATGTGCCGCGCGAATGGCCGACATTCACCCGCAAGGATATCCGGGCGATGCGTGGCCAGAGCTATCAGGAGATCGCGTTCCGCGTGATGGAACCCTTCACCGCCGGCGAGATCGAGCCAGAGGCATTGCGGGCGATGATCGACGAGGCCTATGCCACCTTCCGGCATCCGGCTGTCGCTCCCTTGGTGCAAACCGGCGCCAACGCCTTCATTCTGGAGCTGTTTCACGGCCCGACCCTGGCCTTCAAGGACGTGGCGATGCAGTTGATCGCCCGGCTGATGGACCATGTCCTGGCCAAGCGCGACCAGCGTGCGACCATAGTCGGCGCCACATCAGGCGACACCGGCGGTGCTGCGATCGACGCCTTTGCCGGGCGTGACCGCACCGACATCTTCATCCTGTTTCCCGAAGGCCGGGTTTCACCGGTGCAGCAGCGGCAGATGACCACGTCGAAAGCGTCCAATGTCCATGCCGTGGCGCTTCAGGGCAATTTCGACGATTGCCAGGACATGATCAAAGCCATGTTCAATCACGGCTCCTTCCGCGACCAGGTGCGCCTGTCCGGCGTCAATTCGATCAACTGGGCCCGGATCATGGCCCAGATCGTCTATTATTTCACCGCCGCGGTTTCCCTGGGCTCGCCCGACCGCAAGGTGTCTTTCACGGTTCCCACCGGCAATTTCGGCGATATCTTCGCCGGATACTGCGCCAAGCGCATGGGATTGCCGATCGCCAAGCTGGTGATTGCCACCAACGAGAACGACATTCTGGCGCGCACGATGCGCACGGGCCGCTACGAGATGCGCGGCGTCAATCCAACCACCTCGCCATCGATGGACATCCAGATCTCGTCGAATTTCGAAAGGCTCCTGTTCGAGGCCGGGGCGCGTGACGCGGAAACCGTGCGCCGGGCGATGTCGGGGCTGAAGCAGTCGGGCGCCTTCGACATCGGTGAAGCCGCGCTCAAGGCGATCCGCAAGGACTTCCGCGCCGGCCGCGCCAGCGAGCGCCAGGTCAAGGCGGTGATCAGCGACATGCAGGCACAAACCGGCTATGTGCTTGATCCGCACACGGCCGTGGCCGTCCATGTCGCAGACCGGATGACGAAGCCTGCCGCACCCATGATAACGCTGGCGACAGCGCATCCGGCGAAGTTCCCCGACGCCGTAAAACAAGCCTGTGGTATTGACCCCGCGCTCCCGTCGTGGCTCTCTGATTTGATGAAACGGGAGGAACGGTTCAGCGTGTTGCCGAGTGAACAGGACAAGGTGGAAGCCCATATCTTGTCCCTGACGCGGGCCGCACAATGACCCGAGGAAAGTGACACGCATGAAAGTCAAGACAACAACTCTCGACAACGGCGTCACCGTCGTGACCGAGACGATGCCCCATCTCGAGAGCGTCGCTCTGGGGGTCTGGGTGAAATCGGGCTCCCGTGACGAGACCGCTGACGAGCACGGCATTGCCCATCTGCTCGAGCACATGGCGTTCAAGGGAACGCACAAGCGCACGGCCCGTCAGATCGCCGAGGAAATCGAGAATGTCGGTGGCGAAGTCAATGCCGCAACCTCGACGGAAACCACATCCTATTATGCCCGCGTGCTCAAGGACCACGTGCCGCTGGCGGTCGACATCCTGCACGACATTCTGACCAATTCGGTGTTTGACGAGGATGAACTCACCCGCGAAAAACACGTCATCCTGCAGGAAATCGGCGCGGCCAACGACACGCCCGACGACGTGGTCTATGACAAGTTCGCCGAAGCCGCCTTCCGCGACCAGACCATCGGACGGCCGATCCTGGGCACGCCGGAAACGGTGAAGGCCTTTACCACGGCGCAGATCAAAAGCTATCTCGCCCGGCATTACACCGGCGACCGCATGGTAGTGGTGGCCGCCGGCGCGGTCGATCACGACATCTTCGTCAAGCTGGTCGACGAGCGCTTCGGCAAGTCGATCAAGCCGACCGGCACGCAATTGCGCGCCATCCCGAAAGCCATCTATACCGGTGGCGACTACCGCGAGAGCCGCGACCTGATGGACGCGCAGATGATGATCGGATTCGAAGGCCGGGCCTACCAGGTCCGTGACTTCTACTGCTCGCAGATGCTCGCCAACATCCTGGGCGGCGGCATGTCATCGCGCCTGTTCCAGGAGGTCCGCGAGGAACGCGGGCTGTGCTATTCGGTCTATGCCTTTCACTGGGGCTTTTCGGATTCCGGCCTGTTCGGCGTTCACGCCGCAACCGGCGCCGATGACCTGGCCGAACTGGTCCCGGTCATTCTCGCCGAACTGGCCAAGGCCGCCGACGGCGTCGAGGAACAGGAAATCAACCGGTCGCGGGCGCAGGTCCGTTCCGGCCTGTTGATGGCGCAGGAAAGCCCGGCGGCGAGAGCCAGCCAGATCGCCCGCCAGATGCTGTTGTTCGGCCGGCCGGTCAGCAATGTCGAACTGATGGAGCGGCTCGCCAACATCACGCCGAAACGGCTGTCCGATCTTTCCGAAAAACTGTTCTTCGAGACACCGATCACGGTGTCGGCAATCGGACCGATCGACACGCTCATGCCGGTGACCGAAATGGCGCATGCACTTGGCCAACGTGGCGGGCGTACCGCTGCGGCCGAGTAAAGTTCAGAGGCCGCCATGGCGCCTCCGGTATTCAGATTCCGCGGACGAGCCCAGGAAGAGTTTCGGATAGAGGGAGAGCGCACCTTTCTGCGCCATCCGCAGGCGGGAGACTTTGCCGAATGGAGCCAGCTTCGCGCGGCAAGCCGGGCGTTTCTCGAGCCATGGGAGCCGCGCTGGCCCGAGGACGACCTGACCCGCCCGGCCTTCCGCTACCGGATCCGCCGCTATGACGCCGATCGCGAGGCCGGTCTGGCGCTGCCGCTGTTTGTTTGCCAGAAGGCGAACGGGCGCCTGGTCGGCGGTGTCACACTGGGCACGATCCGGCGCGGCGCTGCGGAATGCTGCTCGCTGGGCTACTGGATGGGGCATCAATATGCCGGCAAGGGCCTGATGCATGACGCACTTAAATCCCTCCTTCCCCATGTGTTTGAACGGATGCGGTTGCACCGGATAGAGGCGGCCTGTATTCCCGACAATGCAAGGAGCCAGCGCCTCCTTGAAAATGTCGGTTTTCGGCGTGAGGGATATTTGAACGGCTACCTCAAAATCAACGGCGCCTGGCGTGATCACCTGCTTTACGCGCTGATAGCCGAGGATTGGCGAGTCGCACGGTCGAAAGGATCCGGTTCCGGCGGATGACATGCATATCCCGTTTCACCACCACCAGACGTCGCGGCGCTCTGGCCGCCTGCAGCGTGAAGACCCTGTGCGGTCTGGTTGTCGCCTGCGTGATGTTCGTGCTTGCGCCGATGGCGCAGGCCACCGAACCGGTCAAGATCAGCCGCGATGACACCGCCCTTGACCTGACCGCGACCACCGAGATCTACAAGCGGCGCGGAGAGGCCTTTCAGGTGTCGACGGCCGCCGGAGCGGACGGGATCGTCCGCCGCATCGAGGTCCGCGCCAGCTCGCCGCAGCATTCGGGCGACTGGGCGGTGTTTGCGCTGGCCAATGTCACCGATGAACAGATCGACCGGCTGATCGTGGCGCCGCATTTCCGGTTGGTCGGATCCGGCATCCTGTGGCCGGATCTGGGCTCCGCCCGCATTCTGGGGATCACCCCGAGCGAGGGCTTTGCCCTCGACAAGGTCGAAAGCAGCGAGGACGACGTCTTCCGCATCACGCTCAACCCGGGAACCGTGATCACCTTCGTCGCTGAACTGGCCGCACCCGATCTGCCGCAGATCTATCTGTGGGAGCCCGAGGCCTACAAGGACGCGGTCAACGCCTATACGCTCTATCGCGGCATCGTGCTCGGCATTGCCGGACTTCTGGCGGTGTTCCTGACCATCCTCTTCGTGGTCAAGGGCACCTCCATGCTTCCGGCGACTGCGGCACTGGCCTGGGCCGTGCTCGCCTATGTCTCGGTGGATTTCGGTTTCCTGTCCAAGCTGATCAGCGTCACCCCCGGCGACGAGCGGATCTGGCGCTCGGGCACCGAGGTGCTGCTGGCGACCGGGCTCGTGGTGTTCCTGTTCACCTATCTCAATCTCAACCGCTGGCACACCAACCTGTCCTATGTAACGGTCGCGTGGATCCTGGGCCTGGGCGGGCTGTTTGCCGTCGCCATCTATGATCCGCCGGTGGCCTCGGGCATTGCCCGGCTTTCCTTTGCGGCCACGGCCGTCGCCGGCGTGGCCCTGATCGCCTATCTCGGCTTTCACCGATATGACCGGGCGGTGATGCTGATCCCCACCTGGGCGCTGATCCTGTGCTGGCTCTTCGGTGCCTGGATGACGGTGACCGGGCAACTGGCCAACGATATCGTGCAGCCGGCGCTGGGCGGCGGTCTGGTGCTGATCGTGCTTTTGATGGGGTTCACGGTGATGCAGCACGCCTTTGCCGGCGGCGCCTATCACCAGGGCCTGTTTTCGGACATGGAGCGTCAGGCCATGGCGCTTGCCGGGTCCGGCGACACGGTCTGGGACTGGGATGTGACCCGCGATCGCGTCGTCACCTCGCCTGACCTGTCGCCGCAGCTGGGACTGTCGCCCGGCTCGCTGGCCGGACCGGCACGGCTCTGGCTGCCGCGGGTTCATGCCGATGACCGCGACCGCTTCCGCACCACGCTTGACGTGCTGCTCGAACACCGCAAGGGCCGGCTCAACCACCAGTTCCGCATGCGCGCCGAAGACGGGCATTACCACTGGATGGCGCTCAGGGCTCGGCCGGTGCTGGGCTCAAACGGCGAAGTCATCCGCTGCGTCGGCACCATCATCGACGTTACCGAGCAGAAGACCTCGGAAGACCGGCTGCTGCATGACGCGGTTCACGACAATCTGACCGGACTGCCCAACCGGCAATTGTTCGTCGACCGGCTCGAGACCATGATCAACATGGCCGAGCGCTACCCGGATGTGCGCCCGAGCGTGTTCATGATCGATCTCGACCGCTTCAAGCAGGTCAATGACAGGCTCGGAATGTCGGTGGGCGACACCATCCTGCTGGCGCTGACGCGGCGGCTGAAACGGCTGCTCAAGCCGCAGGACACGCTGGCACGCATTGCCGGCGACCAGTTCGGCCTGGTGCTGGTGTCCGAACAGGACGCCGTCAAGGTGGCGGCGCTGGCGGAAGCCATCTCCAAGGCGATTGCCGCCCCGATCGATTTTGCCGGACAGGACATCCGGCTGACCGCCTCCATCGGCGTGGTGACCTGGGTCGAAAACAACGCCATTCCCGACGATCTGATAAAGGACGCCGAACTGGCCATGTATCAGGCCAAGCGTTTTGGCGGCAACCGGATCGAACCGTTCCGGCCGGCCTTCAGGACCGTCGGCTCGGACCGCCAGCGGCTGGAAAGCGATCTGCGCCGGGCGCTGGAGCGGCGGGAACTCACACTGGTCTACCAGCCGATCGTCGAACTCAAGGATGCGGAGATTGCCGGCTTTGAAGCGCTGCTGCGCTGGGAGGACCCCAAGCGCGGCACCGTGCCGCCGTCCGAATTCATCCCCATCGCAGAAGCCTCCGACCTGATCCTCGAACTCGGCATGTATGCGCTCAAGCAATCGGCGGAAGACCTGGCGCGGTGGCAGGAAGCCGTCGGCGAAGTCGCGGGTTTCATGTCGGTGAATTTGTCGAGCGCGCAATTGCTCAAGAGCGACCTGTGCAACGACGTCATCAAGGCGATCTCGGCTTCGCGCTGCGACCCGAAGCGGTTCCGGCTGGAGCTGACCGAAACCCTGGTCATGCACAATCCGCAACAGGCGCTGATGACCCTGTCACGGCTGGCCGATGCCGGCATCGGCCTGACACTGGACGATTTCGGAACCGGCCATTCCTCGCTGGCCTATCTGACCCGCTTTCCGTTCAAGACGTTGAAGATCGACAGGTCTCTGGTCATCGACCAGTCCGACAAGGGCGGCGTGCTGATCCGGTCGATCGTCGATCTGGCCAAGAAACTGGACATGCAGGTGGTGGCCGAGGGCGTCAAATCCGAGGAAGATGCGATCAAGCTCTCCGAAATCGGCTGCGATTACGGGCAGAGCTTCCTGTTCGGCCCGCCGATCGGTTCGGATTCGGTTCTCAAGCTTCTCAAGGAACGGTTTCCGGTTTCCAAACCGAACTGACGGCCTAAGCCCGACCGGTTATGCGTGACCGGTCTGGGTCGAAAGCATCGCCGGCGCGATCCCCATGATGGCCAGCACCCGGTCATATTTGCCGGAATGGTCGGGATCGAAAACGATGTCCTCATGGGCCGGGCAGCTCAGCCAGGCATTGCATGACATCTCGTCCTCAAGCTGCCCCGGCGCCCAGCCGGCATAGCCCAGCAGCATGATGCCGCGGCGCGGCCCCAGTCCCTGGCTGATGGCGCGCAGAATATCCACCGTCGCGGTCAGGCACAGATCGTCATTGACCGGCATGGTCGACTGGCTCATGTAATCGTCCGAATGCAGCACGAAGCCGCGCCCGACATCGAGGGGGCCGCCGAACTGGATCGGAAAATCCGGAGCAGTATCGCCCTTGATCACCGGGCGCTTGTGCGACTGTTTCGGACTGTCGAGCTCGAGCCGCTCGACCAGTTCATGAAACCGGACCGGTTGCGGGCGATTGAGTATGAACCCCATGGCGCCCTCCTCGGAATGCGCGCACACGAAGATCACCGTGCGCTCAAAGCGCTCGTCCTCCATTCCCGGCATGGCGACAAGGAAATGCCCGTCCAGACATCCCCGCTCGCGCCGGGACAAATGGTCCTCGATCCCGAACATTGTTCAAGCCTAGCAAGTTTTGAGGTTTTGGGAAGGCTTTTGCGGCGCACCGGCCGTGCGCCTTTGCCGCAGCGCGGACCGGTCACGCAAATATGAGCGCGGGCCCGAAGGATTGAATGGATTTGGCCGGGCGGTTTCCGCTAGACTGACGCCATGCTCAAGTCTCTTTGCCGCCTTTCTCCACGCCGGGTTCTCTTGCTGATCGCCGCTCCTGTCACAGCCCTTGTGCTGGCGCTCTCGCCCGCGTCGGCGCTCGACAGCGGCTGGGCCGAGACCGAAGGCGGTCGCATGCGGCTGGTGATCGACCCGGCGGCCGACCAGGATGGCACCATCAGGGGCGTTCTCGACATCGATCTCGAGCCGGGCTGGAAAACCTATTGGCGTGACCCGGGCAGCGCCGGCATTCCGCCGATGCTCGATGCTTCCGCAAGCCGGAACGTGGTTCTTGAGACCATGCACTACCCGCCACCGGTGCGGGTCGACGACGGCTATGCGATCTGGGCCGGCTACACCGCGCCTGTGCGCTTCCCCCTGACCTTCCGGCGCACCGGATCGGGTCGGGTGCAGATCCGGGCCATGGCCTTTGTCGGCATATGCGAGAAAATCTGCGTTCCGTTCCAGGCCGATTTCACGGTCGATCTGGCGGAAGGCTCGGTTGCCGATGATGGAGCCCCGAGCATCGTCGCGGACGCCTTTGCGCGGCTTCCCGAGGCTCCCGGAGCGGATTTCAAGGTCGAGACGGCCCGGTTTGACGCCGAAAGCAAGAGTCTCGAAATAGCGGCAAGACTGCCCGGTTTCAGGCCATCCGGGGTGACACCGGACCTGTTTGTCGCCGGGCCGCAAGGCTTTGCCTTTGCGCCGCCGCAGCTTGTCAGTGACGAGGCAGGTCTTGCCACCTGGACCGTGCGGATCGAGGGGCTTCCGGAACCGGCGCCGGATGCAGGCGTCGCCGGTGAAAATCTCGATATCGTGGTGACACTTGGCCAACGCGCCATCGGGCTGAGCCTGCCGACAGGGCGCGCGCCGCTCAATTGAATTTGTCGCAACACTGGCGTCAAGATCCCCGCACGATGCCCGGCATCATGACTGCGGTGTTTTCCCGGCTGGCGCAAAAAATCCATTCCATCAAACCGCTTCCATTTCAGGATGAAGGGCTCTAAATCCTAGTCCTGAGTTTCAGCAAAGAGGGAGTGATGACGTGACAATTGCAATCGGGGACAAACTGCCGGAAGCCACCTTCAAGGAAAAGACCGAGGATGGCATGACGGAAACCAAGGTCAGCGATCTGTTCGCCGGCAAGAAGGTCGTGCTGTTTGCCGTACCCGGCGCCTTCACGCCGACCTGCCACCTCAATCATGTCCCGGGTTACATCGAGAACCGTGACGCGATTCTGGCCAAGGGTGTGGATGAAATCGCCGTGGTGTCGGTCAATGACGCCTTTGTCATGGGCGCCTGGGAAAAGGCCACCAACGGCACCGGCAAGCTGCGCTACCTGTCCGACTGGGACGCAAGCTTCACCAAGGCCATCGGCCTGGACGCCGATCTTTCCGCCGGCACGCTGGGCACGCGCTCGCAGCGCTATTCGATGATTGTCGAGGACGGCACCGTGACCGCGCTCAACATCGAGGACACACCGGGCAAGGCAGTCACCTCGGGTGCGGCCGCACTGCTCGATCAGCTCTGATATCCAGACGGATCAGACGACTTAAACGGCGCTCCTGCGGGGCGCCGTTTTGCTTTTGAAGGGCTCCATGCCCGCGCGCGCCAGTTCGTCGGCGCGTTCGTTCTCGGCATGACCGTCATGGCCCTTGACCCAGTGCCACTTGACCTTGTGGCGCTGATTGGCCTGGTCCAGCGCCTGCCAGAGTTCGGCGTTCTTGACCGGCTTCTTCGCCGCGGTCTTCCAGCCGTTTTTCTTCCAGCCGAAGATCCATTTGGATATGCCGTCCATGACATATTTGCTGTCGGTGTAAAGATCGACCTCGCAGGCGCTCTTGAGCGCGTTGAGCGCCGAGATCGCACCGAGCAGCTCCATGCGGTTGTTGGTGGTTTCAGCCTCGCCGCCGCAAAGTTCCTTCTGGGTCTCGCCGTGGCGCAGGATGGCGCCCCAGCCGCCGGGACCGGGATTGCCCGAGCAGGCGCCGTCGGTGAAAATCTCGATATGCTTCACTGGGTCAGGTCCTTGATGCGTAGTCCATATTCCGATGCCGAATCGATCTGGCGATGAAACCGCAGCTTGCGCATATATTCCAGCGGATCCTTCTTGACCACCAGCGCGCCCTCCGGTGTGGTCAGCCAGTCATGCAGCCGCGTGAGGAAGAACCGCAAGGCAGCACCCCGCGCCAGCAAGGGCAAGGCTTCCGCCTCCCCTGGCTCCAGCGGACGCACGCAGACATAGCCGTCGATCAGCGCCATGCCCTTGGTGAGATTGAATGCGCCATCAGGCTCGAAACACCAGGCATTGAGGCAGATGGCGATGTCATAGGCGAGGAAATCGTTGCAGGCGAAATAGAAATCGATCAGCCCCGACAGTCGGTCCTCGATGAAGAACACGTTGTCAGGAAACAGATCGGCATGGATCACGCCTTCCGGGAGCCCCGAGGGCCAGTCGCTTTCCAGGCTCGCCAGTTCCTGGTCGATCTCGTCCTTCAGTCCCGGCTGCACCTCGTCAGCGCGCGCCCGCGCGCCTTCCCACAACGGCCGCCAGTCAGCAACTGTCAGCCCGTTGGCGCGGCGGATCGCAAAATCGCTGCCGGCGACATGCATGGCGGCCAGCGCCTGTCCGACCTCGCGACAATGTTGCGGCTGCGGCTTGCGCAGCCAGGCGCCGTCGAGAAAGGAGACCATGGCTGCCGGCCGGCCGGCCAGTTCGCTGAGATGGCCGCCATCGCGCCGCACGATCGGCAGAGGGCAGCTCAGTCCCTTCAACGCCAGATGGTCCATCAGCCCGATGAAAAACGGCAGATCGTCGCGATTGACCCGTTTCTCGTAAAGCGTGAGGATGAAGGTGCCGCCGGTGGTGCGCAGCAGGAAGTTGGAATTTTCCACCCCTTCCGCAATGCCCTTGTAGGACAGCAAGGTGCCGACATCATATTCTGCGAGGAAGGCGCGAAGCTGCTCCTCGTTGACATCCGTGTAGACGGCCATGTTCAGCGCGCTCCGTTGACAAAGGCCATATCGGCGGGGGTCAGTTCAACATCGCGCAATTCGCGGTTGACCAGAAAATTCTCGGTTTCCTGCACGGTCTCGGCCAATTCGATGGTGGCGTCAAACCGCGCCTTGAAGGCGTCGATGATCTCGGCGACGACGACTTCCGGCGCCGAAGCACCGGCCGACAAGCCGAGCAGGCCTATATCGCCGATCTCGTCCCAGTCGATCTCGTGGGCGCGCTGCAGCAGGATGGATTTCCTGGCGCCGGCCTTGAGCGCCACTTCGACCAGACGCTTGGAATTGGACGAGTTGGGCGCACCGACAACCACGAACAGATCGCAGCCCGGTGCTGCCTGCTTGACCGCATCCTGCCGGTTGGTGGTGGCGTAGCAGATCGATTCCGCCGCAGGTGCGGTGATCAGTGGGAATTTTGCATGAAGCCGGGCAATCACATCCGCCGTGTCATCGACGGAGAGCGTCGTCTGGGTAACAAAGCCGAGCGCGGTCGGGTCGGCGGGTTCGAACGCATCGACATCGGCCACGGTTTCCACAAGCGTCACGGCACCGGGCGGCAATTGTCCCATGGTGCCGATCACCTCGGGATGGCCCCTGTGGCCGATCAGCACGACATGGCGCCCCAGCCGCTCGTGCCGCATCGCCTGCTTGTGGACCTTGGAGACCAGCGGACAGGTCGCGTCGAGATAGAACAGGTTGCGCGCTTCGGCATCGGCAGGCACCGATTTGGCCACGCCATGGGCCGAGAAGATCACCGGCTGGGCATGATGCTCGGCCGGGATTTCATCGAGCTCCTCGACGAAGATGGCGCCGAGCGCCTCGAGCCCTTCTACCACATAGCGGTTGTGCACGATCTCGTGGCGGACATAGACCGGCGCACCGTATTTCTTCAGCGCCAGCACCACGATCTGGATGGCGCGGTCAACCCCGGCGCAAAATCCGCGGGGGCCGCAAAGCCTGATTGTCAGGGGTGTTCGGGACATGAGCTCGTTCACGGTTTCAGCCGGCCAGCAGCACGGCGGCCAGGGCAATTGCCGCCGGAAGCGCCTGGATGACAAAGATCTTGCGCGATGCGGTTGCGCCACCATAGAGGCCGGCGACCAGCACGCAGGCGAGAAAAAACAGCTTGAGCTGAAAGGCAAATTCGGCATCGGGCTGAAGCAGCGACCAGATCAGCCCGGCGGCGAGAAAGCCGTTATAGAGCCCCTGGTTGGCGGCCAGCACCCTTGTCTGCTCTGCCTGCTGCGGCTTCATGCCGAAGGCCTTCATGCCGCGCGGCGTGGTCCACAGGAACATCTCCAGCACGAGGATATAGATGTGCAGAACAGCGATCAGCGCCACCAGAACCATAGCCAGACTTGCCACCTGCATTCCCCTGCTTTCCAAATCGAACACCGGGTTACCATGCCCGCGCCGGTCGACGCCAGCCGCGATCAGGATTTTCGCCTGATCCAGGCAAAAATGCTGACCGCCAGCAGGGCCAGCGCCAATCCGTACCAGGTCACCGCATATTGCAGGTGACTGTTGGGCAGGTCTATGACCGTGACCCCGCCCATCGGCAGTCCGCCCGGCACCGGCGTTGCATCGGCATCGAGGAAGAACGGCAGCACCTGGCCTGCGGGCAGACCAACGGAGGCCGCCATCCGGTCCAGATCCTTCCAGTAAAAGACATTATCGGCTTCATTGTTGTCGGGAACGATCGATGACGGCCGTTCGCTCAGCCGCTCGCGGGCGAGACCGGTGACCTGCTGATTGCCCGTGACCAGGCTTTGCGGCCGGCTTGCCGGTTCTTTCTGGTCATAGGGGACGAAGCCGCGATTGACGAACAGATAGCGGCCATCGTCAAGTTCGAGCGGCGTGTAGAGATAGAACCCGGACCGGCCCTTGAAGGTCGCGAAAAAGTGGCGCTCCCTGTCATGCAGGAACCGCCCCGAGGCGCGCGCCGTGCGGTAGTCGATCGGCTCGCCCGCGGCCATCGCCGCTTCGATGCCGGCCGGATCGAGCGGCTCGGCATGGCTGCGCTGTTCGATCGAGGCGATCAGCTGCTCTTTCCAGTAAAGCCGCTTGACCTGCCAGGTGCCGAGCGAGACCAGGACAGCGAGCGCGATCGGCAGCAGCACAAGCCCGACCCAGAACCGGGTGGCGCGGCGCGGCAATTTGGTGGAGGCCGGTTCAGTCACGGTCAATCTGGCCCTCTCCCGCCTTGTGGCGGTATTGCAGACCGATCATCAGTCCCTTCAGCGCCCGCAGCAGCGACAGCGACAGCACCGTTGCCAGCGGGATCCACAGGATCAGATGGACCCACAAGGCCGGGCTGTAATTGACCTCAAGCCACAGCGCCAGGCCGACGACGAAGAAGCCGATGATCAGCATGACGAAGACGGCAGGCCCCTCGCCGGCATCGGCGAAGCTGTAGTCCAGCCCGCAGACCTCGCATTTGGGTTTGACGTTGAGAAGACCGTTGAACAAGGCGCCCTCGCCGCATCGCGGGCAACGGCCGCGCAGGCCGACGGACAGCGTGTCAACAGGAGGATAATGCGCTTCGTCTTCGCTCATTGGTTTTGCCTTCATTCAGATTGTCGGCGCCGTACAAATGCACAGGGCGGCAGGTTTCCCCGCCGCCCTGTATAATAGCTTGCTTCAGCCGCTACCTAGCCGTGGTAGATCGGCGCACCCCAGGATGCCCAGACATAGATGGTGAAGAACAGGAACAGCCAGACCACGTCAACGAAGTGCCAGTACCAGGCCGCAGCTTCGAAACCGAAATGCTGCTTGGGGGTGAAGTCGCCCTTCATGGCGCGGATCAGGCAGACGATCAGGAAGATGGTTCCGACCAGCACGTGGAAACCGTGGAAGCCGGTGGCCATGAAGAAGGTCGCGCCGTAGATCGATTCCTTGAACGCAAAGGGTGCGTGCATGTATTCATAGGCCTGCACGAAGGAAAACAGCACGCCGAGAACCACGGTGAGCGCCAGGCCGTTGACCAGGCCCTTGCGGTCGCCATGCAGCAGCGCATGGTGCGCCCAGGTCACCGTCGTGCCGGACAGCAGCAGGATGATGGTGTTGTAGAGCGGCAGGTGCATCGGATCGAGAACCTCGATGCCCTCCGGCGGCCACTGGCCACCGGTGAAGGCAACGCGGGCAACCTGATGCGCCTCGTCGGCAAACAGGCTGGCGTCGAAGAATGCCCAGAACCAGGCAACGAAGAACATCACTTCGGAGGCGATGAACATGATCATGCCGTAGCGAAGGTGCAGAGCGACCACCTTGGTGTGGTGACCCTCATGCGCTTCCTTGATGGTGTCCGACCACCAGCCGAACATGGTGTAGAGCACGATGGCCAGGCCCACCAGGAACATGACCGGGTTGGCGATCGGCAGACCGAGGAGCGAGTCCGCGCCCTTGAGGCCCTGCATCCAGCCGATGCCGCCGAGCGCCATGACGAGCGCGCCGATGGATCCTGTCAGCGGCCATGGGCTGGGATCGATGATGTGGTAGTCGTGGTGTTTTTGATGTGCGTCGGCCATGTCAGTTTTCCCCGATGGTCATCATTCCCGCCCCGGACCACCCGTCCGGCGCATTGTTGCTCTTACAAGGTATTCTTGTCTTGCACCGGCTCGGCCACGGCTGCAACGGGTTTTTCCGGTGCATGCGGGAAGAAAGTGTAAGACAGCGTGATTGTGGTGACATCCTTGGCGTCCGGATCGTTGACGATTTCAGGGTCAACGAAGAAGACGACCGGCATGTTCATGACTTCACCGGGCGCCAGGGCGTTTTCGGTGAAGCAGAAACACTGGATCTTGTTGAAATAGGCGCCTGCCGACATCGGCGTGACGTTGAACGTCGCCTGGCCGTAGGTGGTCTGGTCGGACTTGTTCTCAGTCGTATAGGCGACCTGGATGGTCTCGCCGATCCTGAGTTCGACCTCGCGATCGTCCGGCTTGAAATCCCGGGGCAGGCCCGCGGCGACATTGGCGTCGAACCGGACCCGGATCTTGCGATCGAGGATGGTGTCGGACATCTGCTCGACGCGCTGTGTCGTGCCGCCATAGCCGGTGACCTGGCAAAACAGCTGATACAGCGGAACCGCAGCATAGCTGACGCCGACCATCGAAACCACGAAGGCAGCGCAAGCGATGACGATCCGGCGGTTGGCGCCGGTCTTTGCCGTCTCTGGTTTGCCCTGTTGCGACGTCATCCCTTTATCCTCACATCGGCCGGTTCAAGATGCCGGGGCCGACCTTGATGATCGTCACCACGTAAAACAGCACCGCGAGGCAGGCCAGAACCACGCCAAGCGCGATCGAACGCGAGCGGCGTGCCTTCTTCTGCTTTTCGCTGAGTTCGATTTCATCCATGATCAAGCACCCATGCCGATGAATTTGGTGACGAGTGCATCGGCCAGCAAGGCCGAGAAAATGGCGAAGAGATAAAGCAGCGAATAGGCAAACAGCTTCTTTGCCGGAACCATCTTGGCGTCCCCGTCGGCCATGCGCCAGACCTGCACGGAATACCAGATGAAGGCCAGACCAAGGACTGCCGCGAAGACGCCATAGGCGATGCCGGCAAAGCCCATGATGGTCGGCACAACGCCGCTGATCGCCGTCAGCACCGCATAGAGCACGATCTGGTGCTTGGTGGTGCGTTCGCCCGACACATTGGGCAGCATCGGAATGCCGGCGCGCCCGTAGTCATCCGACTTGAACAGCGCCAGCGCCCAGAAATGCGCAGGCGTCCAGAGGAAGATGATGGCAAACAGCGCGATGCTTTCCAGCGAGATCGAATTGGTCACGCAGGCCCAGCCGATCATCGGCGGAAAGGCGCCTGCAGCACCGCCGATGACGATGTTCTGCGGCGTCGAGCGCTTGAGCCACATCGTGTAGACCACGGCGTAGAAAAAGATGGTGAAGGCCAGCAGACCGGCCGACAGCAGATTGACCATCAGGCCAAGGGTGGCCACCGAAAACACCGACAGGAACAGGCCGAAGGCGAGCGTGGTGTCGGCGGAAATCCGCCCAGCGGGAACCGGCCGCTTGGCGGTGCGGGCCATCAGGATGTCGATGTCGGCATCATACCACATGTTGAGCGCGCCCGATGCGCCGGCGCCCACGGCGATCGACAGGATCGCGATGAAGCCGATCACCGGATGGATCTCGCCCGGCGCCATGAGCAGACCGACCAGGGCCGTGAAGACGACCAGCGACATCACCCGCGGCTTGAGCAGGGCGAAGAAATCGCCCGCATCGCCTTCCAGGATGTCCGCGGAAGCTGGTGCTGTCAGAGCCTCATGTTCGTTGGTCATTGCCATCGGCAATCTGCCTTTCTTTCATCTCCCGGTCCCCGGGCTTCCCACTGTCGGGACCCGAGTTTGGTGACCGGGGTTTTATGCGCCAGGCCGCCGGATGGTCCCGGCGGCCTGGAAATTGTCGCTGATTGCGCTGTCTTACTTGATGCGCGGCAGCTTTTCCCACTGGTGATATGGCGGAGGCGAAGACAACTGCCATTCCAGCGTCGTTGCGCCCTCACCCCACGGGTTGTCGCCGGCGATGCGCTTCTTGCCGAAGGCTTCCCAGACGCCATAGAGGAAGACCAGAACGCCGATACCGGAAATGTAGGAGCCGTAGGACGACACCGCGTTCCAGCCTGCAAAGGCATCCGGATAGTCGATGTAACGGCGCGGCATGCCGGCCAGGCCGAGGAAGTGCTGCGGGAAGAACACCAGGTTGACGCCGACGAAGGTGACCCAGAAATGGACCCGCGCGATCGTCGGATTGTACATGTAGCCGAACATCTTCGGGAACCAGTAGTACCAGCCGGCGAAGATGGCGAACACGGCGCCGAGCGAGAGCACGTAGTGGAAGTGGGCAACCACGTAATAGGTGTCGTGCATGGCCCGGTCGAGACCGGCATTTGCGAGCTGGACACCGGTCACGCCGCCAACGGTGAACAGGAAGATGAAGCCGATCGCCCAGAGCATCGGGGTGCGGAAGGTGATCGACCCGCCCCACATCGTTGCAATCCAGGAGAAGATCTTCACACCTGTCGGAACCGCGATCACCATGGTGGCAAACACGAAGTAGCGTTGCGTGTTGAGTGACAGGCCGACCGTGTACATGTGGTGCGCCCACACGATGAAGCCGACGGCGCCAATCGCAACCATGGCATAGGCCATGCCGAGATAACCGAACACAGGCTTGCGCGAGAAGGTCGAGATGATGTGGCTGATGATGCCGAAGCCCGGCAGGATCAGAATGTAGACTTCCGGGTGACCGAAGAACCAGAACAGGTGCTGGAACAGGATCGGGTCGCCGCCGCCATCAGGCGAGAAGAAGGCGGTGTCGAAGTTGCGGTCAGTCAGCAGCATGGTGATGCCGCCTGCCAGAACCGGCAGCGAGAGCAACAGCAGGAATGCGGTGATCAGCACCGACCAGGCAAACAACGGCATCTTGTGCAGGGTCATGCCCGGCGCACGCATGTTGAAGATGGTGGTGATGAAGTTGATCGCGCCGAGAATCGACGAGGCACCGGCAATGTGCAGCGACAGGATGGCGAAATCCATGGCCGGACCAGGCTGGCCTGTCGTCGACAGCGGCGGATAGATGGTCCAGCCACCGCCGGTCCCGAACCCGCCTGCAGGGCCTTCGACGAACATCGAAAGCAGCAGCAGGATGAAGGCCGGAGGCAGAAGCCAGAACGAGATGTTGTTCATGCGCGGGAACGCCATGTCCGGCGCACCGATCATGATCGGGACCATCCAGTTGGCAAAGCCGCCGATCAGCGCCGGCATGACCATGAAAAAGATCATGATGAGGCCGTGCGCGGTGGTGAACACATTGTACATGTGCTTGCCGCCGTCGATGGCCGCGTCACCCTCATAGCCATAGACCATCGAGGCCAGGCCGTGGAAGATCTGGATACCTGGCTCCTGGAGTTCCATCCGCATGGCAATCGACAGGGCGCCACCGATGATGCCCGCCATGATGGCGAAGATCAGGTAGAGCGTGCCGATATCCTTGTGGTTGGTGGAATACATCCAGCGACGCACGAAGCCCTTGGGCTTGTGGTCATGATCGTCGTGAGCGACAGTTGAACCGGCCATTGGTCTCAGTCCCCTCTCTTAGTTCTTGACGTTGGCGGCGACATCGACCGACTTCGCGTCGGTCTCGATGGCGGCGAGCAAGTTGCGGTTGGCGGCATCGACATCATCCGCAGCGGCGGCGAGCCAGGTGTCGAATTGGCCTTGGTCAACAACGCGAATGGCGATCGGCATGTAGGCGTGGTCCTTGCCGCAAAGCTCGGAACACTGACCGTAATACAGGCCTTCGACTTCAGCCTTGAACCAGGTCTCGTTGAGACGTCCGGGAACCGCGTCGATCTTGACGCCGAAAGCCGGCATCGCGAAGGCGTGGAGCACATCGGCGGCAGTGACCAGCACGCGCACGGTCTTGCCGACCGGTACGACGAGTTCGTTGTCGACGGTGAGCAGGCGCGGATAGACCGCCAGGTCTTCCTTGCCGGCGTCGGCGCGGTCTTCGTCGCGCAGCAGCAGCGAATCGAAGGAGAGCGCGTCTTCGTCGTCCTGATACTCGTAACCCCAGTACCACTGATATCCGGTGGCCTTGACCGTGTAATCGGCTTCCGGCGGCGAATATTGCGCGGTCAGCAGATTGAAGGACGGGATCGCCAGTGCGAGCAGGATCACCACCGGGCCAAGCGTCCAGATCACTTCGATGAGCGAGTTGTGGCTGGTCTTGGAGGGAACCGGGTTGGCGCTGGCGCGGAATTTGACGATGACATAGAGCAGCAATGCCAGCACGAACAGCGTGATCGGCACGATGAACCAAAGTGTATAGGCCTCAAAACCGCGGATCTGCGTCATGATTCCTGTGGCGGCGGGCTGGAAGCCCATTTGCCAATCAACCGGCTGTGCGGCCAAAGCCGGGCTCGCGCCCAGCGAAACCAGCGCGGCAAGCCCTGCAGAAAGCTTGTTGGTCACGTTCAGTCTCCCTCGAGTATCGTACCGTCTGCGTGACCAGACGGAATCCCTCAATATGATCGGGGCTTCAAACCACAGAATGACACCGCTAGCAACAGCCGTCACGTGTTGATCATGCGGCATTTTTGCGCGGTGTTGCCGGAGTTGCCCGTTTGCAGGCCAATTCAGGCAGCCAATGGCCGCATCCGCCGGCCCGGCCGGCGGCAAAACCGGCTGCTCACAGGCCCAGATTGTGTTCAGGCCGTATTTTTGCCGTACAAAACAGGCGAGAGTGCAGGTGAAGGGTTTCATTTTGGCCCCGCCCATTTACAAAAAGCCTGATGATTCGGCCTTTACGTGGAGTTCAAATGGCATTTGCACCGAAATCGAACCCTGCCAGAGCAGCCTTTCTGGCCAGCCTGATGCTCGCGGCTCCCGTGGCGCTTGCAACCCAGGCAGCGGCCCAGCAGGCCGGCAAGGTCAAGTCCTCGCACGGGTCCTGGTCGATCGTCTGCGACACACCCGCCGGCGCGCCCGGCGAGCAATGCGCCCTGATGCAGAATGTCATCGCTGATGACCGGCCGGAAGTCGGACTTTCCGTGGTGGTGCTCAAGACCGCCGACCAACAGGCGCGAATCCTGCGGGTGCTGGCGCCGCTGGGCGTGCTGCTTCCCTCCGGCCTCGGGCTCAATGTCGACGGCAAGGATATCGGCCGGGCCTATTTCGTCCGCTGCTTCTCCGATGGCTGCTATGCCGAGGTGGTGCTCGACGAAACCCTGCTTACCACGCTGCGCGGCGGCACCACGGCAACCTTCATCGTGTTCCAGACACCCGAGGAAGGCATCGGTATCCCGGTCGATCTCTCGGGCTTCACCGAAGGCTACGCGGCACTGCCGTGATTTCAGTGCGCATGCAGGCACACCGGCCGTAACTGACTTTCAGGCGAGATCGGCGACACCATTCGCGCGCCTTCGGCACCCCTTGTGCCCGGCCAGCCCGCGGCCGGATCCCGGACAGATGGTTTCGCGCGTCACCCCTGCGCGGATGGCCGGCCGTTTCCGGGGATGAATTTCTCCGCCGGTTTGCGGGTCATGTTTCAATCGCTGCCCGATCACCTATATACAATCTCATGATCGCATCAGAATTGGACACAGCCATGCAGGACCCACTCGCCAGTCAGTTCGACGTATCGGAGGCCAAAGTGGAGCGGATCGTTGCCGACGCGCTTCGGGGCGCCGAGGATGGCGAGCTTTTCCTTGAATACGAAGAAACCGAATCGCTTCTGTTTGACAATGGCAAGCTGAAATCCGGCTCCTACTCGACCGACAAGGGTTTCGGGTTGCGCTCCGTGCTGGGCGAAACGTCGGGATATGCCCATGCCGGCGAATTCTCGGAAGCCGCGCTGATGCGCGCAGCCGACGCGGTCTCCGCTGTCACCCGTGGCGCGACCGGCACCTATTCCGAAGCGCCGCAGCGCACCAACAAGCTGCTTTACACCGCAGACAACCCGCTTGCCACGCCGGGGTTTGAGGACAAGGTCAAGCTGCTGCAGAGCATCGATCACTACCTGCGCAACAAGGACGAGCGCGTCCGCCAGGTCTCGGTGTCGGTCGGCGCCAACTGGCAGGTCGTCGAGATCCTGCGCGCCGACGGCCACCGGGTACGCGATGTGCGCCCGCTGACCCGGCTCAACATTTCCGTCGTCGCCGGCGTCGGCGACCGGCAGGAAACCGGCTCCTTCGGCATGGGCGGGCGCAAGCTGTTCGGCGACTTCCTGACCGATGAAAGCTGGCGCCATGGCGCGGACGAGGCCTTGCGGCAGGCGCTGGTCAATCTCGACGCCGTCCCTGCCCCGGCAGGCGCCATGGATGTGGTGCTTGGCGCAGGCTGGCCCGGGGTGATGCTGCACGAAGCCGTCGGCCATGGCCTGGAAGGCGATTTCAACCGCAAGAAGACCTCGGCCTTTGCCGGGCTTCTGGGCGAACGGGTGGCGTCAAAGGGCGTCACCGTGGTGGATGACGGCACCATCGAAGGACGCCGCGGATCGCTGTCTGTCGACGACGAGGGCACGCCGTCGGGCTACAATGTGCTGATCGAGGACGGCATCCTGGTGGGCTACATGCAGGACCGGCAGAACGCCCGGCTGATGGGCATGAAGGCCACCGGCAACGGACGGCGCCAGTCCTATGCGCATCAGCCGATGCCGCGGATGACCAACACCTACATGCTCTCGGGCGACAAGACCCCGGAAGAGATGATCGCCTCGGTGAAAAAGGGCCTCTATGCCGTATCCTTCGGCGGCGGCCAGGTCGACATCACCTCGGGCAAGTTCGTCTTCGGCTGCACCGAGGCCTATATGATCGAAAACGGCAAGATCGGCGCGCCGGTGACCGGCGCCATGCTGATCGGAAACGGTCCCGAAGCCATGCAGCGGATCTCGATGGTCGGCAATGATTCGGCACTCGACACCGGCATCGGCATGTGCGGCAAGGCCGGGCAGACCGTTCCGGTCGGCGTCGGCCAGCCGCATCTGCTGATGAACGCCATGACGGTCGGCGGCACCCAGACCTGATTTGTCGGCCCGGCCGGGACGGCAGTTGTAGTCCCGGCCCCTGCCCGGTGTGCATGGCCGCCGGCTTGCCCCGCCCGGCGCCTTGCGATTGCCACCTTCCGGTCTCACATAGTGCTCATCCTATATGAGACACAGGAGAGCAGACCATGAGCTACACGATCGACCGCATTTTCACTGGCGACAGTTTTGAGGCCGTCGTCGAGCGAACCCGCGCTGCACTTGCGGACAAGGGGTTCGGCGTGCTGACCGAAATCGACGTCAAGGCGACGATGAAGAAGAAGATCGACGCCGATATGGACAACTACCTCATTCTCGGCGCCTGCAATCCGGGCATGGCCCATCAAGCCATCGGGATCGAGCCGCGGGTCGGCGCCATGCTGCCCTGCAATGTCATCGTCCGGTCACTGCCCGATGGCGACGTCATGGTCAGCGCCATCGACCCCGTTGCGTCAATGCAGGCCATCCCCAACGAGACGCTGCATTCCGTCGCCGGCACTGTGCGCGACATGCTGAGCCAGGCCGTCGAGGCAATCTGATCGCACAGCGAGCGCTGTTTGGCCGTGCCCCGGCAACAATGATGCCGCTTGACCTGGCGGTCCGGACAGGGCTGATAGGCCTGACTGGGAGTTTCAGACAATGATGATGATCTTGTTAGCTGCACATGTGCTGTCGGCGGTGTTCTGGGTCGGCGGCATGGCCTTTGCCTATCTGGTGCTCAGGCCCGCAGCCGGGGCGCTGGACGCGCCGCAACGGCTGGGACTGTGGCGGCGGGTGTTTGCCACCTTCCTGCCCTGGGCCGGCGTTGCCGCGCTGGTGCTGATCCTCAGCGGCTACATGATGATGTTCGGGATCTACAAGAGCTCATCGAACGCGCCGGCCTATGTCCACATCATGGAAGGCCTCGGCCTGGTGATGCTGGTGATCTATCTCTATCTGGTGATGCGCCCCTGGCAGCGTTTCAAGAAGGCCGTCGACAGTGGCGCGACGGCCGATGCCGCCGCAGGCCTCGCCACCATCCGCAAGATCGTGGCAGTCAATCTGACCCTCGGAGTGCTGGTCATCACCGTCGCCACGGCAGGACGCTTCTGGTAGGCGGACTTCCGCGAGAACCACAAGCCTTTCAGCCTCAATCTGGCCAGGGGTGCGCCATGCCCAAGCGGCAGACCGCATCCAAACGCCCACGCACTTGCTTCCATTTCCCTTGATGCCCATCAAATCCTATCGTTGATCAGCCGGATTTGCCGGAAATCCGAAGACAACTGACAACACCCGAAAACAATTGAAAAAAGATGCGGCTCATGCAAATCTGTCGATCCGAAGAGTTCGTCTGGGGGAGTCAGATCAAATTTTGCGGGGGCACGCTGCGCGACCATTCTTGACCGCCTCTGCGGCCATGATGCTTCCGGCAGCTCGCTTCTACACCTGCCCGTTGCCACTTGTTTCATACATTGTCCGGCTCACCTCGTTTCTTCGAGCTGACCCTCTGCACCGTCACGGCAACAGCAAGGTACTTTTTCAGCCGGGCACTTCCCTGGCTGAAATGTTCAACAACAACCCGGCCCGAAACCACGCAAGGTTCAGGCCAGTTCTGCAAGGAGAAGGATATGAACAAGTTCAATTCAATGCTCGCATGCGGCGTGTTGTTGGCATCCCTTACGGGAGGCCAGGCTTTTGCATTCGATCAGGGCAGCCTCATCAAGCCGATCGACAAGCCGCTCCAGATCGTCATCATCCCGAAAGTGGTGCATCCCTGGTACGAAGTCGTTGCCGCCGGCGCCACCAAGGCTGCCGAGGAACTGGCGGAACAGGGAATCACGGTCGAAGTGGTCTGGGATTCGCCGCCGCAGGCTGATGTCGCGGATCACAACCGTCGCATCGAGACCAATATCGGCCGTCATCCCGATGGACTGGCGGTGTCCTGCCTTGATCCCGCGACCAATGTGCAATTGCTCGGCGAAGCCGTGGCTGCAGGTGTCCATGTGATGACCTTCGACACCTTCTGCTCGGACGATTTCGACTTTGTCGGCCACAAGGGCGATTATCAGGACGGTGCCGACCTTGCGGATTTCCTCGCCGACAAGATTGGCGGCGCCGGCGAAGTGGGCATCCTGTCCGGCAGCCTGACCGCAACCAACCACGCCGCCCGGGTGAAGGGCTTCAAGGAAACCATTGCCAATTATCCCGACATCAAGATCGTCTTCGAACAACCCGATGACGACAGCCTGGAAAAGGCCGTGAACCTGACGGAGAACGCCCTGCAGGCCAATCCGAACCTCAAGGGGATCTTTGGCTCCAATGCCTCCAATCCCGTCGGTGCGGCGCGCGCCGTGCAGAATGCCGGCAAGGCGGGCGAAATCACCATCGTCGGCATGGACGATCTGCCCGAGACCCTGCAATTCATCTCCGACGGGGTCATCGCCGGCGTCAAGGCCCAGCGGCAGTGGGAAATCGGTTACTGGACCGTGCGCTACCTGGTGGCCAAGAACCAGAATCACACCACACCGCATGAGCACTCGACAGGATCCCAGATCCTGACCAAGGACCTGTTGGGTGAGTGACGAAACCTCCGGGGGTGTCTTGCCACACCCCCGGACCGGACAGGACGACATCGCCAGCGCGGTTCAGTTTGAAGTCCGGAACATCGACAAGTGGTTCGGCAGCGTCCAGGCGCTGAGCGATGTGAGCCTGACCTTGCGCAAGGGCGAGATCCATGCCGTCATCGGCGAGAACGGCGCCGGCAAGAGCACGCTGATGAACATCATCTCCGGCAAGCTCAGTCCCAGTGCCGGCACGCTGTTGTGCAACGGCCAGCCGGTGACATTTCCCAGCCCGCGCGCGGCCCAGCAGCACGGAATCGCCATCGCGCCGCAGGAAATCAACCTGGTCCCCCGGCTCAGCGTGTTCGAAAATATTGCCCTGGGCATGCAATCGGTCGGCCGTGCCGGCACAATCGACTGGCGCCACACCCGCGACAGGGCAATCGCCACGCTCAACCAGATCGACGACAGCATCGATCCGGACAGCCGGGCCGGAGACCTCAGCAAGGCCGAACAACAGCTTGTGCAGATCGCCCGAGCCGTCTCGACCTCGGCCGACGTGCTGATTTTCGACGAGCCGACGGCCGCGCTGACTTCGCGCGAAACCACCACGCTCTTCAGGTTCATCCGGCGCTTTCGCGACAGCGGCAAATCGGTTTTCTATATCTCTCACCGTCTCGACGAAATCCTCGACCTGTCGCAGCGCATCACGGTCCTGCGGGACGGGCACCACGTGGTCGAACTCGATCCGGGCAAGACCAGCAAGGACCAGATGGTCAGCTTCATGGCCGGGCGCGAGGTCAAGCCTGCCCGGCACCGGCCGGTCGAAAGCATTCCCGATGACATCGTGCTCGACGTCCAGGCACTCTGCCGCAAGGGCGAGTTCAGCGACGTGACGCTCGACCTGCGGCGCGGCGAAATCGTCGGTATCGGCGGACTCGTCGGCTCGGGACGGACCGAACTGGGCAAATGCCTGTTCGGACTGACCACTGCCGATTCCGGCACCGTCACCGTGTTCGGCAAACCGGTGCTTTTCCGCCATCCTGCCGATGCGATTGCCAATGGACTGGTCTATCTGCCGGAGGAGCGAAAACAGGAAGGGATTTTCGCCCTGCTGAGCATTACCGAGAACATGGCGGTTTCGGTCTTCGACCGGTTCCGCGGTGTTCTCGGCCTGCGCTTTGCCGAGATGGAGCGGCAGGTCAGAACCTATGTCGACCGGCTCAGCATCAAGATCGGCCAGCCCTCCGATGCGATCACCACCCTGAGCGGCGGCAACCAGCAAAAGGTGATCATCGCGCGCTGGCTGATGAAAAACAGCCGCGTGCTGATCCTGGATGAGCCCACCCGCGGCATCGACGCCAATGCCAAGACCGAAATCCAGTCCGTCCTGCGCGACCTGACGGCCAAGGGCCTGTCGATCATCTACATCTCGTCCGAACTCCAGGAGGTGATCGACGTCTCCGACCGCATCGTCGTGATGCATGAGGGGCGCATCCGCGGCACGGTCAATGCGCATGATGCCACCCCGGAAAGCCTGCTTGCCATCGCCATGTCTTGAGGAAGGTCACAAACGCCATGACACCGACATCCCCATCGCAACGCCCTGTGGCCCGGCCGCTGCTCAACCGCCTGAGGGAATGGGAGGCAAGCGGGGTGCTAGTCGCCCTGCTTGTTCTCTTCACCGTGCTGGCGCTGATCGCACCGGCCTTCCTGTCGCAATACAATCTCGGAGTCGTGGCCAGGCAGGCGTCCTTTGTCGGCCTGATCGCCCTGGGCCAGACGCTGGTGCTTCTGATCGGCGGCATTGATCTCTCGCTCGGCGCAGCAGCGGCGCTGTCGACCATCATCGGCTCGCTGGTGCTGACCCAGACCGGCATTCACCCCTATGCGGTGGTGCCACTGACCGCACTGTTCGGCATGGGGCTGGGTTTCATCAACGGATTCTTCGTCGCCGTCCTGCGGCTCAATCCCTTCATCGTCACCCTGGCGTCCTGGGAAATCTTTGCGGGGTTGACCCTGGTCATTACCAAGGGCTACCCGATCCGCCCGCTGGGCGAGACTTTCCGCGTATTCGGCCAGGGCAGCGTGTTCGGCGTGCCGGTACCGGTCCTGTTCTTTCTGGGCGCGGCAGCTGTCTTGACCTTCATGCTGTCCCGCACCCGATTCGGCCGCAACATCTATGCCATCGGCGGCAACCGCGAAGCAGCCGAACTGGTGGGCATCAGGAGCTGGCGGGTGGAGTTCATGGTGTTCGGGCTTGCCGGCATGTTGTCGGCGCTGGCCGGCATTCTCTATGCCAGCCGCATGGATTCGGGCCAGCCCTCGGTCGGTGAAGGCTGGCTGATGGGCGCGATCACCGCAGCCATCATCGGCGGCACCAGTCTCAAGGGCGGGCAAGGCACCATAGTCGGCACCGTGTTTGGCGCCCTGCTGATGGCAGTGCTGGCAAACGGCATCGTCTTGATGAATGTGTCGGGCTATTGGGAGCGGGTGATCATCGGCGCCGTGGTGCTGATCGCCATTCTCGTCGACCTGCTGCGCCGCCGCTAGAGCGATCATCCGATTTAACATCAGTTAATCTGCATCTGATAGGACGGAGCGGTTTCTGGCGCTTGTTGCGCTCACCGGATCGGACTCATGCACGGACCAAACACAGTTGCTGCCCGCAGAATGATCAAGCGCGCCGTCATCCAGACCGGGCTTGAAGCGGTGTCGCTGCTGTCGAAATCCGGCTTCATGCCGGGGTTGCGCGGCGTCGGCGCGATCTTCACGCTGCATCATGTCCGTCCCGCCACCCGCAAGGACTTCGATCCGACGGCGCATCTGTCGGTGACGCCGGAATTCCTCGATGCGAGCATCACCAAGCTCAAGGCCGACGGCCATGTCCCGGTGGCGCTCGAGGATCTTCCCGCGTTCCTGGCCAATCCGGACAGGTCCGGACCGGCCATGGTGTTCACGTTGGATGACGGCTACCGCGATAATAATGTGCATGCGCGCCCGGTGTTTGAAAAGCACGGCGTGCCCTATACCGTCTTTGTCTCCGGCGGCTTCGTCGACCGCACCCATTCGCTGTGGTGGGAGACCGCCGAGCAGCTGATCAACGACACCGATGAATTCAGATTTGATTTCGGCCGCGGCAAAATTGGGCTTCCGACCCGCTCGATGGCCGAGAAATACGCAGCCTTTGACCGTTTGCACCGGACATTCGCCTGCGCCGAGCAGGCGGCGATGGTGTCCCGGCTCGACCAGACGGCGCGTGCAGCCGGGATTTGTCCGACCGGGATCGTGGACCGGGAAGTCATGGACGAGAGCGAGTTGCGGCAACTGGCTGCCTCGCCGCTGGCAAGTCTGGGTGCCCACACGATCGGGCATCTGAACCTGGCTCACCTGAAGCCGGAACAGATGCGCTCGGAGATCTTGCGCTCTTCCGAACGCCTGGCCGAGATCACTGGCGAGATGCCGCAAACCCTGGCCTATCCCTATGGCGGCAGTTGCGCTGCCGGTCCGCGCGAATTCCAGGCCGCGGCGGATCTCGGGTTCACCCTGGCGGTCACGACCATTCCGGGCGTTCTGCGTCCCGGAAGCCGGCTCGACAGATTTGCACTGCCGCGGATTTCGCTCAACGGCTATTACCAAAAACGCCGCTATGTCGGGGCCCTGGCGTCAGGCATCCCGTTTGCGCTGAACTGACACAGCCCAGGCTGTTCTGAACGCCGGACGGCCGCATTCCTTCGATTACGGATAAAGCCGGGTCTTGTCCCAGTCATCGCCATTGCGGGCAAACACCATGCGGTCATGCAACCGGAACGGCCGGTCGTGCCAGAACTCGATTGCCTGCGGCACGATGCGAAAGCCGGACCAGTGTTTCGGACGCGGAATCTCGCCGATCGGATATTTGGCGGTGTATTCGGCAACGGCCTTTTCAAGCGCGAAACGGCTTTCCAGCGGCCGCGACTGTTTTGACGCCCAGGCGCCAATGCGGCTGCCGCGCGGACGCGAGGCGTAATATTCATCGGCCTCCGCATCGCTGACCTGCTCGACCGGGCCGCGGATGCGGACCTGCCGGCGCAGGGTCTTCCAGTGAAAGCACATTGCCGCCTTCATGGAGCCCAGGATTTCGGTTCCCTTGGCGCTTTCAAAATTCGTGTAGAAAACGAATCCGCGCTGATCAAACACCTTGAGCAGCACCATGCGCACATCGGGCATTCCATCCGCATCAACCGTTGCCAGAGCCAAGGCATTGGGATCATTGGGTTCGGATGAAGTGGCATCGTCCAGCCACTGGGCGAAAAGCCGGAAAGGCTCCGCCGCTTCGGTAAAGTCACCAGTCGTTAACCCTGTTTCGGTCATACTCTTGTCTCATGCCTCCGGGCTGGAGCGAAGCTACGTGACACCTGACCTAACAGAAGCTGACAGACGCGAAAAGGGCCACACAGCCCGCCGCGCGCTTTTGGCGCTGGCCTTGCCTTTCTGTCTTGCGCTCACCGGCTGCATGAGCAGCGGCTCCTCCGCGGTCTCGGCGCTGTCGGTTGACCAGATGACGACCGCGGCGATCACCCCGCTGTCGGCCGACAGCGAGATCATGTCCGACGAGATGGTGATTCGCGATCTGGTCGGCGGGCTGGAGCAAGGCCGGATGCACGATCCCCTGCCCTGGTCCAATGCGCTGACCGGGTCGGCCGGCGTCATGAGCAGGATCGAGACAGTCAGCGACGGCACCAGGGCCTGCCGGGAGTTTGAGACCACGCGTCACGGATTCGATGGCGTGGCGCTGTATGATGGCCGCGTCTGCCGCCGGCCGGACGGCGGCTGGGACCTGATCAGCTTCGAGCGCGCAGGTAGCTGAAACAACACGCGATATGCGCTTTTCCCCCGCTTCCGGATTTGTACACGGATGGTTAGCAAATCACCGCTAGGCTTGCCTGAGTAAAGCCCATACGGGAATTGTAACATGCGTAGTCCGTACACGGTGCTCGGCGTCGACAAGACCGCCGGGCCAGAGGCCATCAAGAGTGCCTACAGGCAACTCGCCAAGACATGGCATCCGGATCAGAACCGGGACAATCCCCAGGCCGGGCCCCGGTTTGCGGAGATCGCGCATGCCTATAAGCTGTTGATCAACCCCGCCTTGCGCCGCAAATTCGACGATGGCGAAATCGATGCCCGCGGACGCCGCAGGCAAAAGCCGCTGCGGGGCTATGCCGCCAATCCGTTCAAGGCGTTCAAACAGGCCATGGCCGCCGCGGCCGCAGGCGGCGCCGATAGAGAGGACACCGGTCCGCTGGATCCGGATGTCTTCGAGGACATGGTCAGCCATATCTTCGGCGATGCGGCGGCACGCCGGGCCCGCGAGAGTTCGGCCTCCACCGGCGCGACCGGTCCGCGCACCACGACCGATGCGCCGGGAATGGATCAGGACCCGCTCGATGCACTCGACGACCTGTTCGCCAAGTGGAAGACCCGGCACGGATCGACGCCCGAGCTGCCGCCGCAGAATCAGCACCAGTTCATCAGCATCGAAGAGGCATTTGCCGGCTATACAGGCGAAGTCAGCTTTGAAAACGGAGAGACGGTGGCCTTTGCAGTGCCGCCAGGCGCGACCGACGGGACCGAGATCCGGGTGCCCTCGCCCGACCCCTGGGCCCAGGGCGACGCCATCGTCACACTGCACCACAAGGCCCATCCGCGGTTCCGCTCTGCGGGCGCAGACATCCATGCCGATCACGCCGTCGATCTTGCCGAAGCCGTGCTTGGCGGCTCCGTTGTCTTCCAGGGGCTGGGCGGTCCGTTGCGGATCACGATTCCGCCATGGTCCGGGTCCGGCACGGTGCTGCGCATCAACGAAAAGGGACTTCCGACGGGCAATGGCAGGCGCGGCGCATTGCATGTTCATCTGCGGGTGATGCTGCCGAAAAAACCGGACCAGCGCCTGATTGATCTGATGCAGTCGGAAAGAAAAACATGGTACGTTTGATGCCCGTTGCAACTCAGGGTTTGCCGCGCGTCGCGCGGCACCACAAGCAGGCGCGACTTGCGGGCAGAGGCCCTGTGTGCCATAGCCTGCGCGACAAATCTAAGGGAGAATGCAATGGCTGATACTTCCGGCCTGATGAAAGGCAAACGCGGCCTGATCATGGGCGTGGCGAACAACCGTTCGATCGCCTGGGGCATCGCCAAGGCTTGCGCCGATGCCGGCGCCGAACTCGCACTGACCTACCAGGGCGACGCGCTGAAAAAGCGTGTCGAGCCGCTGGCCGCAGAACTCGGCGCCATTGTCGCCGGCCATTGCGACGTCACCGATCTCGACACCATCGATCAGGTATTTGCCGAAATCGAGAGCAAGTTCGGCAAGATCGACTTCGTCGTCCATGCCATCGCGTTTTCCGACAAGGACGAGCTGACCGGCCGCTATGTCGAGACCAGCCGCGAAAACTTCAATCGCACCATGGACATCTCGGTGTTCTCGCTGACGGCTATTGCCAAGCGCGCCGAACCGCTGATGAACGAAGGCGGTTCGATCCTGACGCTGACCTATTACGGCGCCGAGAAGGTGATGCCGCATTACAATGTCATGGGCGTGGCCAAGGCAGCACTTGAAGCCAGCGTGCGCTATCTCGCGGTCGACCTCGGCGGCAAGGGCATCCGCGTCAACGCCATCTCGGCCGGCCCGATCAAGACGCTGGCCGCGTCCGGCATCGGCGATTTCCGCTATATCCTGAAGTGGAACGAATATAATTCGCCGCTCAAGCGCACCGTCACCATCGAACAGGTGGGCGGCTCGGCACTGTATCTGCTTTCCGACCTGTCGCAGGGCGTCACCGGCGAGATCCACCATGTCGATTCGGGCTATCACACAGTCGGCATGAAAGCCGTCGACGCGCCCGACATCAGCGTCGTCTGAGCCCTTCCCGCGCCGCCCTGTTGCGGCCGGGACCTCCTGAAGCCAATAGCGAAAACAAGCTGGATACAGCTTGGAGACCTGATCATGCCTGACCTCGACCTGTTCGTCATCCGCCACGGAGAGACCAGCTACAACCGGGAGAGCCGGCTGCAGGGCGCGCGCGACATCGGTCTCAACGCGCTTGGGCTTGAGCAGGCCGCCTTCAACGGCAAGTCACTGGCCGCTGTCCCCGGCTTTGATGCCAGCCGCTTCGACTGGGTTTCAAGCCCCTTGTCGCGGGCGCGCAACACGATGGAACTGGTGCGGGAAAATGCCGGGCTTGATCCCAAGGCCTACCGCATCGAGCCGCTGCTGATCGAGGTCAGCTTCGGTGACTGGGAAGGTTTTACGCCTGCGGAACTCGAAGCCAGCAGCCCCGGCATCATGGCCGAACGCGAAGATCACAAATGGACGTTTCGCCCGCCGGGCGAGCGCGCCGAAAGCTACGAGATGATGGCGCAGCGCGTCGATGCATTTCTGGAGAGCGTCAGCGGCCCGATGGTCTGCGTTGCCCATGGCGGCATCATCCGGGCGCTGTTCAACCGCATTGGCGGCATGCCCGGCGATGAAGCCTCGATGATCGATGTGCCGCAGGATCGTATCCTGAGGATCTCCGGCTCGACGATCGGCTGGATCTGACGCCGGCGCGAGCGGACCGCCCTTCCCTGCCGCCCGGCGCCCAGGCATTTCCTGGACCTGTTCCGGACCGCCTGCCGCCGGACGTTCACATCTTCACGCGCTCAAAGCTGCCATGGGTGGAGCTTCCAGCCGGAATACCGGCATTCTATGTCTTCTATTCGAGCGTTGAGGAGCTCTGGCCCGCAGAGGCGATGTCACGGCGCCGAGCTGGGTTTCTGAAACCGGCTGAATAGCTAGGTCGCAAGGCCTGAGGGAATGTGCTGAGTGAGGCCTATTGCACCAGTTCGAGATCGTTGATCATGCGCTTGCCGTCAACGACGGTGTAGAAAATGACCACTTCGACATCCTTGTCGAGACCATCGAAATTGAACTCGGCCGGTGTCTGATAGACCTTGCCATCGTCGAGCTTGATGGTCTGCTCCGCGGTGGAGATTTCATCGATCAGCCCGGTGGCATCGGCGCTCTGGGCCATGGCGGAAAACGGGGCAAGCATGGCTGAAACAGCCAACAGGGCGGAAATGGCAAAACGCATCAGACAATCCTTGATCACAATTGGTCCAGATGCTCCCTTCAAGGAGCAGATTGTGGCGAAATTTACGTCGGCATGTGAACTGCAATTAGTTGCGATGTCAACGAAACCGCGCGGGTCCGAGGTCCAATTCACAAAAAGCTTCCCCCAAGCGGCAGATTTCCTCTAGAAGTCACTGCGAAAGCCCCGAAACGGGCAAAGCCGCAAACCCAATGTCCACGAACCCCATGGTTGACCCGCATGTCGCATAACACCTTTGGCCATCTGTTTCGCGTGACCACCTGGGGCGAGAGCCACGGACCGGCGCTCGGCTGCGTTGTTGATGGCTGCCCTCCGGGAATCCGCTTCACCGAGGCTGAATTGCAGCACTGGATGGACAAGCGTAAGCCGGGGCAGTCGCGCTTTGTCACCCAGCGCCGCGAGGCCGATCTGGTCAAGGTGCTCTCAGGCGTGATGCCGCAGGAGGATGGCAGCCTGATCACCACCGGGACACCGGTGTCGATGCTGATTGAGAATACCGACCAGCGCTCGAAGGATTATTCCGAGATCGCCAAGCGCTACCGGCCCGGCCATGCCGACTACACCTATGACACCAAATATGGTGTGCGCGACTATCGCGGCGGCGGCCGTTCATCGGCGCGTGAAACCGCGGCGCGGGTTGCGGCCGGCGGCTTGGCGCGCCGGGTTGTTCCGGGCATGATCGTCCGCGCGGCCCTGGTGCAAATCGGCACCCACAAGGTCAACCGTGACAACTGGGACTGGAACGAGGTCGACAACAACCCGTTCTTTTGCGCCGACCCGGCGATGGTGCCGGTCTGGGAAGAGTATCTCGATTCGATTCGCAAGGCCGGTTCCTCGATCGGCGCGGTGATCGAGGTCGTGGCCGACCATGTGCCCGCGGGACTTGGCGCGCCGGTCTATGCCAAGCTGGATCAGGATATCGCCTCGAACCTGATGTCGATCAACGCCGTCAAGGGTGTGGAAATCGGCAACGGCTTTGACGCCGCCTGCATCAGCGGCGAGGAAAATGCCGACGAGATGCGCATCGGCGACAATGGCCAGCCGGTGTTCCTGTCCAACAATGCCGGCGGCGTTCTCGGCGGCATTTCCACCGGTCAGCCGGTTGTCGCCCGATTCGCCGTCAAGCCGACGTCGTCGATTCTCAATGACCGGCGTTCGATCGATTCCGATGGCAACGAAGTGGATGTCAGGACCAAGGGCCGGCACGACCCCTGCGTCGGCATCCGGGCCGTGCCCATCGGTGAAGCCATGGTCGCCTGCACGCTGGCCGACCATTATCTGAGAGACCGCGGCCAGACCGGCCGCCTCGACTGAAAGAGTCTTGCATGTCCTATGATCAAGCCCGCGTCGTTGACGCCATTCGCGCTCTGGAAGCCGGTGAAATCGTTGTCGTCACCGATGATGGCGGACGCGAGAACGAAGGCGACCTGATCGTCGCCGCGGTGCATTGCACGCCCGAGAAAATGGCCTTCATCGTGCGCCACACCTCCGGCATTGTCTGCACGCCGATGCCGCGCGAGGAAGCCAAGCGGCTCAACCTCAACGCCATGGTGGCCGAAAACGATTCGGCCCACACCACGGCCTTCACCGTGTCGGTCGACTACAAGCATGGCACCACGACCGGCATTTCGGCCGATGACCGCACGCTGACGGCGCGCAACCTGGCCAATCCCAATGCCGGCGCGTCCGACTTCACCCGTCCCGGCCATATCTTTCCACTGGTGGCGCGCGAAGGCGGCGTGCTGATGCGCTCGGGCCATACCGAAGCTGCCGTTGACCTGTGCAAGCTCGCCGACCTGCCGCCGATCGCGGTGATCTGTGAACTGGTCAATGATGACGGCACCGTCACCCGCGGCCAGCAGGTTGATGAATTCTCCGTCAAACACGGCCTCAAGCAGGTCTCGGTCGCCGACCTGATTGCCTATCGCCAGCGCAAGGAAACCCTGGTCGAGCATCTCGACAGCTTCGACGTGGAAACCGTTGCCGGCAAGGCCAAAGCCTATACCTACAAGCTGCCCTGGGACCCGATGCATCACCTTGCGGTGGTGTTCGGCGACATTCGCGACGGGGTCGACATCCCTGTCAGGCTGCACCAGGAATCGGTGGTCGATGACGTCTTTTCAAAGCAGGACCCGATGACGGCGGTCGTCAACCGCATGGCCGCCGAGGGCCGCGGCGTGGTGGTGTATTTGCGCGAGGGCTCAGTCGGCGTTGGACCGCAGGCCTCGCGGCGCACAGCCGCAATCGAGGGCGAAGGCCATGCCGAAGCGCAGGCGCGCGAGGATGAATGGCTGGAAATCGGACTGGGCGCGCAGATCCTCAAAGATCTCGGGATCAGCTCGATCAAGCTCTATGCCTCGCGCGAGCGGCACTATGTCGGGCTGGAAGGTTTTGGCATCAAGATCTCCTCGACCGAGATCATCTGACGCTGCTGTTTTGCTCTAAAGCACGTCGCATTCAATCATATTCATGCGATGTGCTATTGGTTTTTGTGTTGGCGCGTGTTTTTTCCGAAAACCGGCTCCCACTTTTCGGAACACGCTTTAGCGATTCTGCTTGTAGGCCCGCACCGCATCGCCAAAGGCCTCGAACAGCGGCCGGTTGACCGGATTTTCCTGCGGATCATATTCGGCATGCCATTGCACGCCGAGGGCAAAACCCCTTGCATCCCTGAAGCGGATGGCTTCGATGGTGCCGTCCTCGGCCACGCCTTCGGCGATGATTTTCGGTCCGATGTCGAGCACGCCCTGGCCGTGGAGTGAATTGACCCGGATCGATTCTCGGCCGAGGATCTGGGCAAAAATGCCATCCGGCGTCAGACGGACCTCGTGGCGATCGGCAAAGACCACCGTGGGATCGGGGTGGATCTCACCGGTATCAAGCCGCGGCATGCGGTGGTTGATCCGTCCCGGCAACTCGCGGATCTCGGGATGCAGCGAGCCGCCGCCGGCAACATTCATTTCCTGAAAGCCGCGGCAGATGCCGAACACCGGAACGCCCCTTTCGACACAGGCCTCGATCAGCGGCAGCGCAACCGTGTCGCGCCCCTCATCATAGGGTTCATGCCTGGGATCGGGCGCGAGGCCGAAGCGGCTGGGATGGACATTGGCCCTCGCCCCGGTGAGCAGGATGCCATCGACCACGGCCAGAAGGTCCTCGATGTCGGTCAGATGCGGGTCGCCGGCAAAGATCAGCGGCAATGCGCCGGTGACGTCCACCACCGCCTGCAGGTTGTTCTGCCCGGCCATCTGCACCGTAAACCTGTTTTCCACACTGTGGGCATTGCCGATGATGCCGATGACAGGCCTGACCATGATTGCGACTCGCTTTCAAACCGGGCCATCCGATCCGGCCCGCCGGCGCATAAATTTCATACCTGGAGACGATCAACAACTCCGTGCTCCAACAAAATTTGCGGCCGGCTGAATTTGCATCTTCAGGCTGCAGGCGCATCTGGCGATTTCACCCAGCATCATTCCAGCCAGCCGCATAGACGATTTCACCAACGCCAGCGAAACGGGCGATGCGGGCAAGCTCGGCTTCGAGCCGGGCCATGCGTCCGGCCGAGGCACGGATCTTCGGCTCGAGCCAGAGCCGGGTGACATTGAGCACATCCGCCTTGCGGTCGGCCTTCATGTCGATGCGGCCGATCAGTTGGTCGCCCTCAAGCAAGGGAAAGACATAGTAGCCATATTCCCGCTTCGGCTCGGGCACGAAGACCTCGATCCGGTAGCGGAAGCCGAACAGCCGCTCCATCCGGTTGCGGTCGCGGATCAGCGGATCGAAGGGGCTGAGGACCCGGACCCGAGCTGGCGGCTCCGGCCAGTCTTGCGGGTCGTTTGACAGGCCCTGAAAGGCGACACAGCTGCGTGGCTTGCCCCGGTCATGGGGCTCGATCTCGACCGTCTCCAGCGCATCCCTGTTGGTCTCGACCCATTGCCTGGCTTCCTGCGGGGTGACCAGATCCCAGAAGGCTGAAATTTCGCCATGGGTGGCAAAGCCCAGGCGCTCGAGCGCACCGGTGCAGGCCCAGTCGACGAAGTCGTCATGCGAGACTTCCGCCTCGCGGTGATGGTCCGGAATCACCCTTTCGCTGAGATCATAGATCTTCTGGAAATTCTGGCGGGCACTGATCGCCAGTTTTCCGGTCTGCCAGAGAAACTCCAGCGCGGTCTTGGAAGGATGCCACTGCCACCAGCCACCGGATTTGTGGTCCGGCTGCTTGACCTCGCGGGCCAGACAGGCCCCGCCCTCGGCAAACCGCGCATAGGTTTCATCAAACATCTTGTCGAAGCCTTCACCGCGCCATTTGGCCCAGCGCTCGCGCAGGCGTGCTTCCTTGCGCACGAATCGGTGCTTCCAGTAGGGATAGAACGCACAAGGCACAATCGCCGCATCGTGGGTCCAGTGCTCGAACAGCGCCCGGTCCTCCTCCAGCAATTGCCGCAGATGCTCGCGCCGGAAGGTCTGGTTGCGGGAAAACAGGATCTGGTTGTGGGCACGTTCAACCGTGGAAATGCTGTCGACCTGGACAAAACCGAGTTCATGAATGAGCGCCAGCAGATCCGCCTTGGACAGGGCCCGTGTCGGCGATGCCGAAAGCCCCTGCCGGGCCAGAAAGATCCGCCGCGCCGTCCTGTTTGCTACCTGAATCACCATCGCGCAAGCCTACACGCGTTCGCCTTTTGTTCAAATAGTATTCCGACTTTTTGTCTCTCCCGGCAAGCTGCGCCGCGCCCATGCTCCCGGCAGCGTGACCTCAGCGCTCGTCGCCGAAATACTGTTTCTCGAGCGCGTCCAGCTCTCCGCTTTCCTGCAGCGCCAGCAGTTTGATCGTGACCTCCTGGGTGCGCGCTTCCTGGCTGTAGGGCAGCGCGAAGCCGTATTTGCCCGGATTGAAGATCCGGCCCACGACATCAAGCCCGATATCTGGGTGTTCGTGCTTGTAGTATTCCAGCACCGGCGCATCGGCGACGATGGCATCGACGTCGTTTTCCTTGAGCGCCGCGACCGCCTGATCAATCCCCTCGAAAGCGCGAATGTCGATCCCCTCGCCGGCCATGATGTTTTCGCTGATGCTTCCGGCGAACACGCCGACCGTCCGGCCCGGCAGATCTTCAGGCCCCCTGATATCGCCCTTGATCGCAAGGCTGGTCATGACACTGGTCACCGATGAGGTGACATAGGCAAGCACGGCCACGCCGATGATCAACCAGAAGGCCGAGAATATCCTGCCAATCCAGCCGAACAGTTTCGTCCGGCTGGGCAGGGTTCCCTTGGTGGCGACCAGCATGACGGCATAGAAGCTTTCGGAGAAACCGTCGCGCCAGCGCGGCGGGAAGTTCTTGTCGAAGCGCCGGTCGAACAGAGTGAGCCCGATCGTGGACAGGATGATCAGCGCAACAATCCAGCCATAGGCTTCGACATAGCCCGCGTCCCACAGCCCCTCCCACACGTCGCCAAGGCCGGTGGTGCCTTCCTTGTCGATCATCACCCGCAGGCCGGCGTCAAACCAGGGCTGAGTGAAATCGATCAGCGTCGCCCGGTCCTCGGTGATCGAGATATTGCCGACGGCGATATCAATATCGCTGTTGCGCGTGGCTTCGAGCAGCCCGGCGACGGTGGGGTAGTCGCGATAGGTCGCGGTGTAGCCCAGTTCGCCGGCGACCTCGTTCCAAAGGTCGACCGCCATCCCCTGCAGATTGCCGTCGGCATCGCGCATCACGAAGGGTGGGCTGATGTGATACCCGACGACGACATCCTTGTCGGCCGGCGCTGCAACCGGCCGGTCCTGCGCCATCACCGCGCCTGCCAGGGCGAGCCAGACCAGGGCAGCCGCTGCGACCAGACCGGCGCCGGGGTGCTTAAACCCGCGGCTCAACCGGGAAATGATGTTTGCGCAGATGATGGTTTTTCGTGTCCGGGATGTCATCGAATGCAATCTTCTGCCTTCCATCTGAAATGGCAATGGTGATCGGTGCAAGCCCGAAGCGCCGTTTCTGCGCACGAGCTCCAGACACAGCATCAGACCCCGCGTCCAGTTCTGATCCATAGTTCAAGCTTCTGACGAAAACCTAAACATTGCGATGATTGACTGGCCTGTTGTAGTCCGAAACCGGCAGGCGCAGCCGCCGCGACCGACGATGCTGCCGGCGGGCAGCAAGTCGGGCCAGCGCGAAACCGCCATTGCAGGGCCGGCTCCGGCCCGCGCCAAATTGCCACTGGAAAGCCGTATGTTTCCTGTTAAAACCAGACCATGACCACATTTTTCTATTCCAATCCGATCTGCCTCGAACATCTCACGCCGCCCGGCCATCCGGAGCGGCCGGACCGGATGCGGGCGCTTGAAGCGGTGTTCGAACATGAGCACTTCAACACGCTGGTGCGGCACCTGGCGCCGGAAGCTGCTGCCGAAGCGGTGCTGCTGGCCCATCCCGAGAGCTATCTCGAGCGCCTCCGGGCCGCCATTCCCGAAAGCGGCTTTGCCAAGATCGACGCCGACACCACCGTCAGCCCGCGCTCGATGGAAGCGGCGCTGATCTCCGTCGGCGGCGCCATGGCAGCGGTGGATGCGGTGTTCAGGAAGGAGGCCGACAATGCCTTCGTCGCCACCCGGCCGCCCGGACACCACGCCGAACGCGACACATCGATGGGATTCTGCCTGTTCAACCAGGCAGCAATTGCCGCCCGGCATGCCCAGAAAGTCTATGGCGCGGAGCGGGTGGCGATCGTCGACTGGGATGTGCATCACGGCAACGGCACCCAGGACATCTTCTACAATGATCCCAGCGTGATCTATTGCTCGACCCACCAGATGCCGCTCTATCCGGGCACCGGCGCGCTGGGAGAGACCGGCAAGGGCAACATCTTCAATGCGCCGCTGTCGACCAATGACGGCAGCGACCATTTCCGCGAGGCCTTCCGCACCCGGATCCTGCCGGCGCTGGTGGAGGCGCATGCGGACCTGATCATCATCTCGGCCGGATTTGACGCCCATCACCGCGATCCGCTCGCCGAAATCAACCTGGTGGCCGATGATTTCGACTGGGCCACCGGCAAGGTGATGGAGATCGCCGGACGCCATGCCGACAACCGGGTCGTCAGCCTGCTTGAAGGCGGCTATGATCTCGTGGCGCTCGCCGAATCGGCGGCCGCCCACGTGATACGGTTGCAAGAGGGTTGATTGATGACTGAGGCCAACGACATCACCGCGATGAGTTTCGAACAGGCGGTGGCCGAGCTGGAGCGCATCGTCGAGCAACTGGAACGCGGCGACGTGGCGCTGGACAAATCCATCGAGATCTACGAGCGTGGCGAAGCCTTGAAGGCGCATTGCGAAAAGCTGCTGTCGGCGGCCGAGAAACGGATCGAAAAAATCCGGCTCGACCGCCAGAACCAGCCGGTCGGCACGGAGCCTCTCGACGCCGAATAGAGCCCTGATCACAGGAGAATGGCATGAGCTTTTTCCCGGCGGAGACCCGGAGCCCGGTGATCCATTTTCCTGCGACGCCATCGAACATCTGATCATTCCGTCCTCGCGCGATATCGGCGGCTTTCCGGTCAGGCGCGCTTTGCCCTCGGCGCGGCGGCGCATGGTCGGGCCCTTCATCTTTTTCGACCGGATGGGCCCTGCCATCCTCAAGGGCGGCGAAGCGCTGGACGTGCGCCCGCATCCGCATATCGGCCTGTCCACCGTCACCTATCTGTTCGACGGCGCGATCCGTCACCGCGACAGCCTTGGCACCGAGCTGGTGATCAGGCCCGGTGACGTGAACCTGATGACCGCCGGGCGCGGCATCGTCCATTCCGAGCGTTCGCCGGAGGAAATGCGCGGCGGCGACATGCCGATATCGGGCCTGCAGACCTGGCTGGCCCTGCCCGACAATATGGAGGAGATCGACCCGGCGTTTTCGCACACGGCGACCACGGCGCTGCCCGAGATCTCCGATGCCGGCATTCGCGCCCGGGTGGTGATGGGCGGCTTTGGCGGGCTGATCTCGCCGGTGCCGCAGCATGTGGGCACGCTCTATGTCGACCTGACTCTGGCGCCACAGGCCTCGGCGCCGTTTGACGCTGATTGGGAAGAGCGGGCGCTCTATCTGCTTGACGGCGAGATCGAGATCGCCGGCGACCGGTTTGCGCCCGATCAGCTGCTGATACTGCGTCCCGGCGACGCCATCACCTTGAAGGCCGGAGCAAGGGGCGCGCGGATGATGCTGTTTGGCGGCGACAGCATTGCGACCAGGCGGCACATCTGGTGGAATTTCGTTTCCTCCTCGCGCGAACGCATCGAGCAGGCCAAGGCGGAATGGCGCGCGGGCCGCTTCGACATCGTGCCCGGCGACGAGCAGGAGTTTGTCCCGCTGCCGGAGAGATGAGCCGATGACGCCGAAGGCCTGCCGGCGCACTGCGCTGTGGCATCTGCGCCCAGAGCCTGTTTCCGGCTGCAATCCGGGTTTACACCTTCCTGCATCCGGGCTACGCCGGAGGCAATTGTGAGGCATGACTTGACCAATCCGCCAGTAACACCGCTCCCGGACACCGTACGGTTTCCATCCGACCTGAAGAGCATCGACGACAAGCTGTTGCCGCAGCTTGCGGCCGAGTTGCGGGCCGAGATGATCGATGCGGTGTCGCGCACCGGCGGGCATCTGGGCGCCGGGCTGGGCGTGGTCGAGCTGACGATCGCCATCCACAAGGTGTTCGACACCCCGCATGACCGGCTGATCTTCGATGTCGGGCACCAGTGCTATCCGCACAAGATCCTGACCGGACGGCGGGACCGGATCCGCACGCTGCGCCAGCAGGACGGGTTGTCGGGCTTTACCAAGCGCGGCGAGAGCGAATATGACGATTTCGGCGCGGGGCATTCCTCGACCTCGATTTCCGCGGGCCTGGGCATGGCGGTGGCAAGCCAGCTGCAGGGCACGCCACGCCATGTGGTGTCGGTGATCGGCGACGGCGCAATGTCGGCCGGCATGGCCTATGAAGCGCTCAACAATGCCGGCGCGCTGGATGCGCGGCTGATCGTCATTCTCAATGACAACGACATGTCGATTGCCCCGCCGACCGGCGCGATGAGCGCCTATCTGGCGCGGATGGCGTCTGGCCGGACCTATATGGGGTTCCGCGAAGTCGGCAAAAAGCTGACCGCCTATCTGGGCAAAAACATTGACCGGGCGATCACCCGTGCGGTCGAGCATGCCCGTGGCTATGTCACCGGCGGCACCATGTTCGAGGAACTCGGATTCTACCACATCGGCCCGATTGACGGCCACAATCTCGAGCATCTGCTGCCGGTGTTGCGCAATGTGCGCGACAATGGCGAGGGCCCGGTTCTGATCCATGTGGTGACGCAAAAGGGCAAGGGCTATGCGCCTGCGGAAGCCGCATCCGACAAGTATCACGGCGTGTCGAAATTCGACGTCGTCACCGGCACCCAGGCCAAGGCCAAGCCGAATGCACCGAGCTACACCGCCGTGTTCGGCGAGGCGCTGGTGCAGGAGGGCGGGCTTGACGAGACGATCGTGGCGATCTCCGCGGCAATGCCCGGCGGCACCGGCGTCGACAAATTCGCCAAGGCGTTTCCCGCCCGCACATTCGATGTCGGCATTGCCGAACAGCATGCGGTGACCTTTGCCGCGGGCATGGCGACCGAAGGCATGAAGCCGTTCTGCGCGCTCTATTCGACTTTCCTGCAGCGCGGCTATGACCAGGTGGTCCATGATGTGGCGATCCAGAAATTGCCCGTCAGGTTTCCGATCGACCGGGCCGGTTTCGTCGGTGCGGACGGCGCCACCCATGCCGGCTCCTTCGACACAGCCTATCTCGCCTGCCTTCCGGGCTTTGTGGTGATGGCGGCAGCCGACGAGGCCGAACTCAAGCACATGGTGCGCACCGCGGTGGCCTATGATTACGGCCCGATCTCGTTCCGCTATCCGCGCGGCGAAGGCGTCGGCGTCGAGATGCCCGAGCGCGGCCGGATCCTTGAAATCGGCAAGGGCCGGATCGTGCGCGAGGGCAGCAAGGTGGCGCTGCTGTCGTTCGGCACAAGGCTGGCCGAATGCCTGCTGGCCGCCGAGGACCTCGATGCGGCCGGGCTTTCGACAACCGTGGCCGATGCGCGCTTTGCCAAGCCGCTCGATCATGAGCTGATCCGGCAACTGGCGCGCCATCACGAGGTGCTGATCACCATCGAGGAAGGCTCCGTCGGCGGCTTCGGCAGCCATGTGCTGCAGTTCCTGTCGACCGAAGGCCTGCTCGATGGCGGCCTGCGGGTGCGCGCCATGGTGATGCCGGACATGTTCATGGATCATGCAGCGCCCGAGGCGATGTATGCCAGCGCCGGACTTGACCGCAAGGGCATCATCGACACGGTGTTTGCCGCGCTGAAGTCGAAAGGCCAGACCGGCGCCCAGGTAACCCTCCTGAAACCATAGGCATTTGCCTTGTCCTAACCACGTCCCTTGGGCGTTCCGAAACACCCGCCTGCTAGTCTGTTTCGAGACCACAGGGATGACAGGGCGGATCGGCAATGATCAGGACATCGGCGGGACATCGGTACAGGCGCGTGATCGCAATGGCAGTGCTGAGCATCTGCGGCGCGATGCCTGTGGCGCTGTCGGACACGCAACCGACCTATGACCGGCGCATTGAGGAAGCTGCAATCCGCATGCTGCAGCCCAAGCTCGGCGACATCCGGGGCGGGCTCGACCTTGTCCCCAACGGCCATCTCTACCCGCCGCTGAGCCAGCGGGTGGCCGCGCCCGATCGCTTCGAACCGGCGCCGCGCCGCCAGGTCGATGGCAGCTTCATCCGCTATTGAGCCCGGGGGGCAGCGCACAAAGCACTTGCCCTCGCGGCCCTTCCGGGCGAAGACGGCGCATGACACACCCCTCGCCCCATGCCATGCCCGACCGGGACCGGCTGGACCAGATGCTGGTCCGGCTCGGCCTGTATGACAGCCGGTCGCGGGCCCGCGACGCGATTGCCCGCGGCGCGGTGCTGGTTGACGGCAGATCCGTGACCAAGCCGGGCGCTGCGGTATCGGCCTCGGCGACATTCACGCTGTCCGATCCGGCGCGTGATTATGTCTCGCGCGCTGCACTCAAGCTCAAGGCCGGGCTCGATGCCTTCGGCTTCGATACCGCCGGACGCGTCGGCCTTGATATCGGCGCCTCGACCGGGGGCTTCACCCAGGTGCTGTTGGAAGCGGGCGCCAGCCATGTCATTGCCGTTGATGTCGGCCATGATCAGCTGCACCCGTCGCTGGCCGCGGACCCGCGGGTCAGCAATCGCGAAGCGCTCAATGCCCGGGATCTCAGCCGCGATCACCTCGAAGGCCGGGCGGTCGGGGCGGTTGTCTCCGATGTCAGCTTCATCTCGCTGAAGCTGGCCCTGCCGCCGGCGCTGGACCTTGCAGCCAACGGCGCCTTTGCGGTGCTGCTGGTCAAGCCGCAATTCGAGGCCGGGCGGGCGGCGATCGGCAAGGGCGGGCTGCTCAGGGATCCCGCCCAGGGGCCGGTGATCGCCGATGATCTCGCCGCATGGCTCGACGCGCTGCCCGGCTGGCGCGCTGTCGGGCCGATCGCCTCGCCGATCGAAGGCAGCGACGGCAACCACGAATTTCTCATAGGAGGCGTCAAATCATGAGCGCTCAGACACTTGAAATCACCCGGCTCGGCGGACAGGGCGACGGCATTGCCGACACCCCGGCAGGCCAGGTTTTCGTGCCGTTCACGCTGCCCGGCGATGTGGTCAATGTGGCCATGGACAAGGGCCGCGCCACGCTGATGGCGGTGCTCGAGCCCTCGCCCGACCGGGTGACGCCGCCCTGCCCGCATTTCGGGCCTGACTTCGAGAATGCCGGATGCGGCGGCTGCGCGCTGCAGCACCAGGCCGATGAGGCCTATCGCGCCTGGAAGCGCGGCCTGGTGGTGGCAGCGCTTGAAAGCCGCAATATCGACGCCAAGGTCGGCGCGCTGGTAAGCACCGCGCCGGGCACACGGCGGCGGGTGGTGTTTGCCGCGCGGCGCACCGACAAGGGCGCGATCCTGGGCTTCAACAAGGCGTCGAGCCATCAGATCGTCAAGATCGAGACCTGCGTGATCGCCTCGCCGCGGATCAACCAGGCGCTTCCCGAGTTGCGCCGGCTGGCGACCACGGTGGCCGTGGGCAAGGAGGCGTTCCGCTTCTCGGTGCTCGATGCGCTGCCGGGGCTTGATATCGCCATCGACGCGCCGTTCAAGCTCAAGGAGCCCGAGCGGCTGAGGATCATTTCGGCGACGCGGGCCGAACCGAGCGTGGCGCGGCTGAGCTTCAACGACGAGATCCTGATCGAGAAACAGCCGCCGGAGCTCAATTTCGGGTCCGTGGTGGTCAATCCGCCGCCGGGCGGTTTTGTCCAGGCCTCCAACGCGGCCGAACTGGTGATGGGCGATCTGGTCTGCGGGCATCTTGGCAAATCCAAGCGGGTGGTGGACCTGTTTTCCGGCTCAGGCACCTTCGCGCTGAGGCTGGCGCAAAACAGCCATGTGCATGCGGTGGAAGCCGACGGCCCGGCGCTCAATGCGCTCGACCGGGCGGCGCGGCGGGCGCACGGGCTCAAACCGGTGACGGTGGAAAAGCGCGATCTGTTCCGCCGGCCGCTGATGCTGGCCGAGCTGAAGGCCTATCAGGGCCTGGTGTTCGACCCGCCGCGCGCCGGCGCCGAGGTGCAGGTGGGCGACATAGCGCGTTCGACCGTCAAGCGCATCGCCGCGGTCTCCTGCAACCCGACGACACTCGCCCGCGATCTCGAGATCCTGATCAAGGGCGGCTACAAGGCGCTGTCGGTGACGCCGATCGACCAGTTCTTGTGGTCCAGCCATGTGGAAGTGGTGGCGCTCTTGGAGCGGCCGAAAAGGTAGGGGCTGGAGACGGGGTTTGCCGGGCCCCCTCACCGACAAAATCTGCGACTTAGCTGCGCTAAGATCGCGATTTTATATCCTCTCCCACAAGGGGAGAGGTAGAATCGCAGAACTCGCGCCACCCTCTCCTCGCCCCTCGTGGGAGAGGAAGCAATTTCAGCATCTTAGCGTTAGCTAAGTGCTAGAAATTGCAGGTGAGGGGGAGCGCCAGCAGCCACACCAAAACCCCGCGCGCGAAACACTTCGCCGGCGGCTTGAGGCAGTCCTGTGATCCGGAAACATCCGGACTCGTGGGGCGCGGGCGACGTGCCCGTGGTGGTCAAGAAGATGTGGCTTGGCGCGATCACCCGCGCCCCACCGGTGAGGGACAGATGCGCCTTCCGGGCGCAAATGGGCCTCCTTCTTTGCGATCCGGTCACGCAGTCCCGGGCGGTTCGTCTCGTTCGGCTGAACCGCCAGCCGAACCCGCCCATGCCCGATCTGCTCCCGGCCTCAATACCGTCCAGCCATGACCAGGCCTTGTCAGGACCGGCGTCAGATGACGCCGCCGGTGCTGGTGCGGACCAGCAGTCTCCGGTTCCGGCAGGTTCCCGCCGGGGTGTTCCCGATCGCCGAGCTTCCGGCCCGCAGGTACGGTGCCCGCGCGCCAGAACTCACCGCCTTCCGCCGGCCAGAACTCCGTCAGCTCCGGCCATCCGTTCGAACGGAAGGTCAGGCCAGTTTGGCACGGGGTGAAAAGGTGTGGAAAATTTTGGGAGATTTTTTTGCGGGAGACAGAGGCAGCGACGGGGAAGAACTTCGGGGACACTTTACTTTTTCGTGCGCTGCGCGAAAAAGTAAAGTGTCCCCAACCTTGCTCACTCGGGCCTGTCCCGGGCATCTGCGAGACTCTCATTTCGTCAAAGGCCAATAGATCCTCGCCACAGGGCCGTGGATGACGGCAGTCACAGGACTACGATGGCTTGCGTCTCCACCCCGGGCTTGATCCCGGAGTTGCTCACCGTGCGGCGACGCGGTGAGCGGCTCTTGATGTTGCCGTCTTTGATTTCCCGGCTCGCGGACGCACACCTGCTGGCCGTTGCGCGGCCGCCAGAACAAGCGTCGGGGACGATGGTTGCGGCGGCATGGTGCTGTCTGCAACCGGGCCGGATTTGACAACTTATAGGAGTTTTCATATTGTAATACACGTAATGCTATAGTTTTCACCGCAACCAGGGAGATGCATCCGATGACAAAACTGACACTCGCGGCGGCTGCCGCACTGGTCTTTACCTTTACTGCACCGGCATTCGCCGACACGATCAGCCTTGCGTTTCAGGGCATGGACCAGAGCAAGCTGATCTTTGAAAATGGCGACAACGGGCGGACACTGAGCTGCACCATGACCGGCTCCGGCGCCGGCTCGGTGCCGACCGGTTGCAACTGGTCGATCGGGGTGGACATCTCCACCATGGAGGGCAATGCGACGCTCTCGGCCGGAAACGATGTCTGCCAGATTTCCTGCAGCAGCGAATAGATCAAGCGCAGCGCCCCGTTTTCGGGTCCAGGTGCTGCGGCCCGGCTCGCAAGAGCCGGGCCTCCCCCAATTCTTCGATCTTCACATGGAATCGAGTAAGCGCAGGAAATGCGTGATCCGGCTGGGAGCCTGTAGCGTCAAAATCCCCGCACGATGCCCGGCACCGTGAATGCGGTGTTTTCCCGGCTCAAGCGACCCGGGCCACAACCGGCCTTGATTCAGATAAACGGCTCTATTTCTTGCGCGCCATGAAGGCCTGGAAGGCGGCCAGCGCCTCGGCGCTCTTGAGCTGGCTGGAAAACAGCTCGGCCTCTTCGCGCATGCGGGCGATCACCGGTTCCGGGTCGGGCTTGATCAGGCGCCGCGAAATCGCCAGCGCCTTGGGCGGCTTGGCGGCCAGATGTTCGGCAGCGGCCATCACAGCCGGTTCCAACTCTTGTGAACTTACCACCTTGTAGATCAGACCGGCGCGCTCGGCTTCCTCGCCCGAGAACGGAATGCCGGCGGCAAGCAGCGCAAAGGCCTTCTGCTGGCCCATGACGGCGGGCGCAAGCAGGCTGGAGCCGGCTTCGGGCACCAGCGCAAGATCGACAAAGGGGGTGTGGAAGCGCGAGTCGGGCGTGGCGAAGGTCAGGTCGCAATGCATGTGGATGGTGGTGCCGACGCCGATGGCCAGACCATCGACGCCCGACACGATCGGCTTTTTCGCAGTTGCCAGGCTGGCAAGGAAATCGAGCACTTCGGTGCCCATCGAGCCGCCCATGGCAACGGCCATGAAATCCTGCATGTCGTTGCCGGAGGTGAATGCGCCCGGCGTGCCGAGCATGACATGGACGCGGACAGTCTCGTCGCGGTCGCCCTCGATCAGCGCCCGGGCCATGGTCGAATACATGGCGCGGGTGATGGCGTTCTTCTTGTCAGGCCGGTTGAAGCGGATGACATTGACGGCGCCGGTCTCGCCGGCGCGTTGGGTCAGGATATGGTCGGTCATGGCTGTTCCCTTGCAATGGCGCCGGCCAGAGGCCGGGAGGATATCAGGCGAGTGCGGCAGCGGCGTCGGAGAGGCTGGCGACGCCGGCGGTGGCAATGGCTGCAAGGCCCCTGCTCTCGGGCGCCAGTGTGGCGGCTGCAAAGCGGGCCAGAGCGGCACGGCCTGCGGCTTCCGGCGCGTCAGTATCCGCCAGCGCGCCGCGCGCCAGCATGGCGGTGGTGGCGGTAAGGCCGAACAGCCGGAGATAGGGCGTGGCGCCCGACAGCGCATCGGTCTTGCGGTCGTCCGAAATCGCTGCCTGCATATAGGAGGTGGCGGATTCGAGATCGGCGATGGCCTGGTCGAGATGATCGGCAACGCCGTCGAGCGCGGGTGAATTGGAAGCGCGCAGGGCTTCGGCGTCATGCTTGAAATCGGCGATGAGATTGATGACGGCGGCGCCGCCGGACAAGGGCAGCTTGCGCATCACCAGATCGATCGCCTGGATGCCGTTGGTGCCCTCATAGATCGGGGCAATGCGGGCATCGCGCAGCAGCCGGGCAGCACCCGTCTCCTCGATGAAACCCATGCCGCCATGCACCTGGACGCCGAGGGAGGCGACTTCCATGCCGATATCGGTGGAAAAGGCCTTGGCGATCGGGGTGATCAGGCTGGCGCGTTCGGCCCAGGCCCTGGCCGCGTCGCCTTCGGTGACGCGGGCCATGTCGAGCGCCTCGGCGCAGGAATAGCAGATGGCGCGCGCGCCTTGGGTCAGCGCCTTCATGGTCATCAGCATGCGGGCGACATCGGGATGCTGGACGATCGGGCTCATGCCCTCGCCCTTGTAACCGGGTGCGCGGCCCTGGGTGCGCTCATTGGCATAGGCCAGCGCCTTCTGATAGGCGGTTTCGGCAACCGCCACGCCCTGCATGCCGACGGCGAGACGAGCATTGTTCATCATCGTGAACATGCAGGCGAGACCGCGGTTTTCCTCCCCGATCAACCAGCCGATGGCGCCGGGCTGATCGCCGAACTTGCCGTCGCCATAGATCATGGTGCAGGTCGGCGAGGCATGAATGCCGAGCTTGTGCTCGAGACCGGAGCAGAACACATCATTGCGCTCGCCCAGCGCGCCGTCGTCACCGACGAAGAATTTCGGCACCAGGAACAGCGAGATGCCGCGGGTGCCGGCCGGCGCATCGGGCAGCCGCGCCAGCACCAGGTGAACGATGTTGTCGGTGAAATCATGCTCGCCATAGGTGATGTAGATCTTCTGGCCAAAAATCCTGTAGCTGCCGTCGCCCACCGGTTCGGCGCGGGCGCGCAGCGCATTGAGATCGGAGCCGGCCTGCGGCTCGGTGAGGTTCATGGTCCCCATCCATTCGCCGGTCACCAGTTTTTCGAGATATTTGGCCTTGAGATCATCGGAGGCGTGCTTGTCGAGCGCTTCGATGGCGCCCATGGTCAGGGTCGGGCCGATGCCGAAGGCCAGCGAACCGGAGTTCCACATTTCCAGCGTGGCTACCGACAGCAGCATCGGCAGGCCCTGGCCGCCGAACTCTTCCGGGCCGGTCAGCCCGTTCCAGCCGCCGGCGATCCAGCTCTGGTACAGCTCTTTCCAGCCCGGCGGCGTGGTGACCGCGCCATCGGCCAGCACCGCGCCATGGGTGTCGCCAATCTCGTTGAGCGGCGCGATCTCGTCGGAGGCAAAGCGGCCGGCTTCGGCCAGAATGGCGTCGACCAGGTCCTCGCCGAGATCGCCGAACCGGTCTTGTTCGAGCGCCTTGCCAAGACCCGCAACGGATTTGAGCGTGTGAGCAATTTCCCCAACCGGCGCACGATACATGTCTTCCACTCCCTGTTTTCGCCTGCCTGCAAAGGCATGTTCTGGACCGGGATCATGGCTAGGGGATTTTTACGTAAACGTCAATTTCCGAGACGCAGCTTTGCAGCGCCGGGGGAAAAGCTGCGCCGCTGTGCCGCAGCGGTTGCGCCACGGCAGGGCGGCCCCGGTGCCCGGGCTGGCTGCGGACCCTGCGGCCGTGCTGCGCAGGTGGGTCGGGCGGCAGGTTTCATTTAGCCTGGTAGATGATCCAGCCCTTGGCAGACTCCGCATGTGCGGTGTTGGAATAGAGCGTGGTGCGGTTGCCTCCCTCCTTTGTGGAGGCCGTGACGGCGTTTTCCGCATAGGCGGACAACTGGCCGAAACTGCTGGTGACCGCAGACATGGCCACGCCGATCGACAGGGTCGGGTGGCCGAGAGGGGCGCCGGTCTTGGGGTGGACCATCGGCCGGGACTGGGCTGCGGCGCGAAGACCGTCGACCACGCGCATGACTTCGCTGTCAGTGCCGGACTTGATCAGGACCGCGAAGCGGTTGCCGTCGAGATGGGTGACAAATTCCCGGGTCTTGTTGCCGGCATTGAGCAGGCAGCCGATATGGCGGATTGCCAGATCGCCAAGGCCCTTGTCGCCGGCTTCGCCAAAGCGTCGGAAATCATCGATCTGGGCATAGGCGAGACCGCACAGCACCGGCTGGCCCGGATTGGCATAGATCCCCGCCGTCGCCTTGTTGAAGGCGCGGCGATTGGCGAGACCGGTCTGCGAATCGACGAATTTCAGCCGTTCGGACTTGTCGAAATCCGACTTTATCTCCTCGAGCTCGGCTGCCTGCCTTGCCGCCACCTTCCCCAGCGCCTCGCTCTTGGTGGCCTGGTGTTCGGTGGCCTGGGTGAGCGCCTGCGCCGAGCGGGCCAGCGCCTCGAGATCGTCCTTGGCCGCGGCGGCAAAACTGCGCGACGCCTCGTCGATGATCTTGCTGTAATCGGACAGAGACAGCTTCTCCTGCTCGAGAAGATCCATCAGCGTGCCCATCTGGGCCTGCATGAGATCACTGGTCTTGGCGACCACTGTCTCTTCGTGATGATGCGGCAGGTATTTCTTGCCCAGCTCATCCAGCGCGCGCTGGGATTTCGTCTTTCCGATTGCGACAAACTCCCTGGTCAGTTCCGGATTGGTGCCGGAATAGGCTTCATAGACAAGTTCATAATTCCTCGGCAAACCGTTGATACCCATCTGATACATCGCCGTGGCGACACGGGGGCCAATGGAACTTGTTGTCGGATTCGGTTTGCTCATGCACTGGCCCATCACACTGGTTCAATATGGCAGTGTTGCTGCAAAACCTTATCGGCGAGCTAAATCGCGAGCCTCAAATTAAGTTCGACTTTTCCGATTTATTGACAGGTTTGCCGCCTGCGTCCGCGGTGGGCGGCCAAGATGCCGGCGGTCGAGCAAGCGCAATCGACATGCTGCTGCCTGCGCGAGCCGCTGGCCATTCCGGCGCCCCGTGTCTGGCTCAAGTGAAAGCGCCCGGGTCTATTCCGGCTGATAGATGATCCAGCCCTTGTTGGCATTGGCAGGCACGGCATTGGTGTAGAGCGTGGCGCGGTTGCCGCCGCCCTTGATCGAGGCCGTCATCGCCTTTTCGGCATAGGCCAGCAATTTTCCGGCATCATTGGCCACCGTCGACATGGCCACACCGATCGACAGGGTGGCGTTACCGATGACGCGCAGTTTCTGCGGATGAACCAGCGGCTTGGAGGCGACCGCCGTGCGCAGCCCGTCGACCAGACGCATGATCTCCGATTCTTGCGCCGATCTGATCAGGAAGGCGAAACGATTGCCGTCGAGATGGGCGACGAATTCATGGGTTGTGTTGCCGGCATGAAGAAGCTTGCCGACATGCTGGATGAAATGACTGCCGATGTCGGACTTTCCCAATTCGCTCAGCCGCTTGAAATCATCGATCTCGGCATAGGCAAGACCGCACATCATCGGCAAGGCCGGAGTGGCGTAGATGCGCACGACTGCCCGGTTGAAGGCCCTGCGATTGGCCAGGCCGGTGAGCGGGTCGACAAATTTCATCTTCTCGAAATTGGCGATATCGGAGCCGATGTCCTCAAGGGCGGCGGCCTGCTGTGCCGCAACGGCCACCAGGGCCGCGCTCTTGGATACCTGCAATTCCGTGGCCTGGTTGAGCTTGCGCACCGACCGGGTCAGGGTTGCCGGATCGGGTTCAGTCTGCGAGGCAAAACCGCGCGAGGCTTCATCGATCATCGTGCCGTAGTCGGACAAAGACGACTTTTCCTGCTCCAGCAGGTTCATGAAGGTGGTCATCTGGACCTGCATGCGCGCGTTTGTCTTCGACACCAGGGTTTCTTCGTGGTGATGGGGAAGGAATTTCTTGCCGAGCTCATCGAGCGCGCGCTGGGACTTCTTCTTCCCGATCGCCAGAAATTCCTTCGTCAGTTCCGGATTGGAACCGGAATAGGCTTCGTAGAGAAGTTCGTAGTTTCGCGGCAGACCGTCGATGCCCATCTGATACATGGTCGTGGCGATGCGCAGACCGATGGATGTCGCCGCGGTTTTTTGCTTGTTCATCTCCAACGTCCACCAAGTTCATTACTTGGAAGGACTGATGCTGCAAAAAAGTTATCGATCGGCTAAATCGAAAACCTCAATTTATTCTCGACTCTGCTGATTTTTTAATAGGTGGCGGCGAAATTCGCCCCGTATTGCGCCGGTCAGATGCGGCTGATAGAGCCTGCGCAATCGAAATGGACAGGCCCGACATGGCGCGCATACTCCCGATCTCAGATCCAGACACGCTGGCCGTTGCCATTGAGGCATTGCAGCGCGGCGAACCGGTCGCTGTGCCGACGGAAACCGTCTACGGGCTGGCCGCTGACGCCACCAACCCTCATGCCGTCACCGCGATCTACGAGGCCAAGGGCCGGCCGCGGTTCAACCCGCTGATCTCCCATGTCGCCGATCTCGAGATGGCAAGGGCGCATGTGGTGTTTTCGCCGCTCGCCGAAAAACTCGCCGAGGCATTCTGGCCGGGGCCGCTGACGCTGGTGCTGCCGCTTTCGGCATCGCCCGGCATCCACCCGCTGACCACGGCAGGACTGGCGACGGCGGCAGTGCGCATGCCGCAGGGCTTTGCCCGCGACCTGATTGCCGGGCTTGGCCGTCCGCTGGCAGCACCCAGCGCCAACCGTTCAGGCCGGGTGAGCCCGACAACCGCAGCCCATGTCGCCGAGGACCTGGGCGACCGGATCGGGCTGATCCTCGATGGCGGGCCCTGCCCGGTGGGCGTTGAATCCACCATCCTGGCGGTGGATGACGGCCGTTTGCGGCTGCTCAGACCCGGCGGTCTTGCAGTCGAGGCAATCGAAAACATCGCCCGCATGGCGGTGGAGCGGCCGGAGCCGGATTCCGGGCAAGCGGTGATCGCGCCGGGCATGCTGGCCTCGCATTATGCACCGGATGCCGCGGTGCGCCTGAATGCCTCCGCCGCCCTGCCCGGCGAGGCCGTGATCCGCTTTGGCGGCGTGCCGCTGGCCGGCGAGGCCGAGGCGCGGGTGGTGATGGACTTGTCGGCTTCGGGCGATCTGCGCGAGGCGGCGGCCAATCTGTTCGATTTCATCAAACGCGCCGATGCCGCCGGCGCCACCGGCATAGCGGTGGCCCCGGTGCCGATGCACGGGCTCGGCGAAGCCATCAATGACCGCCTGAGCCGGGCCGCTGCACCGCGGCCCTGAAATCTCGCGCCCGCAGCGCCAGAGACCAGCACCAGTCCAGGCGGAGTGCGAAGGATCACCGCCAATGGCAGGTCGGCGCGGATGAATTCCGCCACCAAAGGGGCTAGCGCCTCTCGACTTGATGCCGGCACGGCGATACATGATTTGGCATGCCCACACCACTGACAGACCCTTCGCTGATCGCCCGTTTCGCCGCCATCACCGGCGCGCAGAACGCCCTGACCGCCGCTTCCGACATCGCGCCGCATCTGGTCGAGCTGCGTGGCCGCTTCAGGGGCGAGAGCCCGCTGGTGCTGCGTCCGGCCGATACCGAGGAAGTGTCAGCCATCCTGCGGCTTGCACATGAGACCGGCACCGCGATCGTGCCGCAGGGCGGCAATACCGGCCTGGTCGGCGCGCAGACGCCAAGTCCGGGAAAGGGCGAAGTCGTGTTGTCGCTGTCGCGGCTCAACAGGATCCGCTCGCTCGATCCTGTCGGCCAGACCATGGTGGCCGAGGCCGGCGTGGTGCTCAAGCAGGCGCAGGAGGCAGCCAGCGAGAAGGGCCTGCTGTTTCCGCTGTCGCTGGGCTCGGAAGGCTCCTGCCAGATCGGCGGCAATCTGTCGTCCAATGCCGGCGGAACCGCGGTGCTGGCCTATGGCAACATGCGCCAGCTCTGCCTCGGCATCGAGGCGGTGCTGCCCGACGGCGAGATCTGGCACGGGCTCAGGGCTCTGAAGAAGGACAATACGGGCTACGATCTGCGCGATTTGTTCATCGGCGCGGAAGGAACGCTCGGCGTCATCACTGCGGCGGTGCTGAAACTGTTTCCCGAACCGGCCGGTCACGAGACCATCTATGCCGGTGTCGACAGCCCGGAGGTGGCGCTGAAGCTGTTCCGGCTGGCGCAGGATTTCTGCGGGCCCTCGCTCACCGGGTTCGAGCTGATGCCGCGCATCGGCATCGAGTTCACCACGCGCCATATCGAAGGCGTGCGCGATCCGCTGGACGCGCCTCACCCCTGGTATGTGCTGATCGACATTTCCTCGGGGCAGTCCCAAGAGGCCGCGCGGACGATGCTGGAAGGCCTGTTTGTCGCAGCCGACGAAAACGGCCTGATCCGCGATGCCGCAGCCGCCGAGACCGGGGCGCAGCGCCAGGCGTTCTGGACCCTGCGCGAATCCATGTCCTGGGCGCAAAAGCCCGAGGGCGGCTCGATCAAGCATGATGTCTCGGTGCCGGTGGCCAAGGTGCCGGAATTCCTGGCCCGCGCCGACAAGGCGGTGCTTGGCGCCATCCCCGGGGCGCGCATCGTCGCCTTCGGGCATCTGGGCGATGGCAATATCCATTACAACATTTCGCAGCCCGCCGGCGCGGACACGGAAAGCTTTCTGGCGCGCTGGGAAGAAATGAATGCGCTGGTGCATGCGATTGTGCTGGAATTGAACGGATCGATATCCGCCGAGCATGGCATCGGCCAGCTCAAGCGCGATGAACTGGCGGCGATACGCTCACCTGTCGAAATGGCGCTGATGCACCGGATCAAGCAGGCATTCGACCCCAGGGGCATCATGAATCCGGACAAGGTGATTGCCTCCCGGTAACCTTTCCAAAACGGAAATGAGACGGTCGTCTTTCGCTAACCATTTCCAAAACATAGCTTTTCTTAACCCAAAAACTTAAGCCGACGGGAACGTCCGTGCGGCATTTTGCTTCCTGTGAGAGGGCGAAAAGCCCCGGATGAGAAGACCGGAAAACCGGGCTCTCAAGAGTTTACAGAGGCAATAGACATGACCAATACCGTATTGAAGCCTGTATGGGCCGGGTTCGAATTGCGGCTCGATCCCAACAATTTTCCGCAACGCGTTTCCTATGCGGCACGCGATGAGCGGGATGAGGTGTCCGTGACCGTCGACAGGCGTGGCGCCGTCGTCAAGAAGGTGCTGTCGAAATCCGGTCTGCCTTTGTCCATTGCCCTGCCCGCCCGCGCCTTCAAGGGCGTAGCGGCGCGCGCCATCGATCATGGCGACGGCACGGTGACGGTGACACTGGAACTGCATCACACCGACACGGCACTGTGCGTGCCGCTGCTGGTGGCGCACAATCTCGACGACATTGCCGCGGACTGGCGCAGCTGGTCCGAGCTGTACGGATTGCCGATGCTGATGGTCGAGGCCGACGGTGTCGCACGTCCGCTGGATGACGGGGCGCTTCCGCAGAGCGAAGGAACGCCGACACGCCGCCGCCGTCATCACCAGATCGCCGATCGCCGCCCGCGCTTCCTGGTGCGCCGGTCAACCGGCAAGATGGGCGTCCGGATGAAGATCGAGGGCCGCGAGATCATCGCGCGGCGCTGAGGACAAGTCCCGAAAACACCACAACCCGGTTGCCCGAAACGGCAGCCGGGTTTTGTCATGCCCGACCGGGCGTCAGGCCCAGATCGCGGCACCCAGGCCGAGGAAGACGATCAGGCCGACCCGGCTGTTGGCCTTGAACAGCGCCAGGCATTGATCGGGATCGTCGATGTCGAGCACGCGGATCTGCCAGCCGAGCATGGCCACCGCGATGGCAAGCCCGGCAAAGGCCGGCCAGGCCACGGATGTCATGACGAAGGCGGTCAGCATCATGGCGGCAAAGACACCGTAGAAACCAAGGAGCCAGATCTTTGTGTGGCTGCCGAAGAGACGGGCGGTGGAGCGAACGCCGACCAGCGCATCGTCCTCCTTGTCCTGATGGGCATAGATGGTGTCGTAGCCGATGGTCCAGGCAATGGCGCCGATATAGATCAGCACCGGCGGCCAGGCCAGTTCGCCGAACAGAGCCGCCCAGCCCATCAGCGCGCCCCAGGAAAATGCAAGGCCGAGAAAGAGTTGCGGCCAGTCGGTGAAGCGCTTGGCGAAGGGATAGATCACCACCACGCCGAGCGAGGCGATGCCGAGCAGCACCGAGAACCAGTTGAACTGCAAGAGCACCAGCAGCCCGACCAGCGCCTGGGCCGCAACGAAGACGGTGGCGGCGAAACGCGAAATCCGCCGCGAGGGCAGCGGCCGCGAGCGGGTGCGCGCCACCTTGGCATCGATCCTGTAGTCGACGATGTCGTTCCAGGTGCAGCCGGCGCCGCGCATGGCAATGGCGCCGATCATGAACAGAACCAGATGCCAGGCGGTCAGCGCCGGATACCAGATGGTGTCGAGATTGGAAGGGGAACTGGCGACATTGGCAGCCAGCGCCGAAGACCAGAAGCACGGCCACATCAGCAATTGCCAGCCGATCGGGCGGTCCCAGCGGGCAAGCTGGGCATGCGGCCAGAGCGCGCGCGGCAGGGCGCGATACACCCAGTTGCCCGAGGGCGCATCGGCGACGCGGGCGGTGTGTTCGGCGGTGGTTCTGGATCTGTGTGGCATGGCCGATTGTTGCCACCGCAACGGGTGCAGGTCAAGCAGAGGGGCGCCGGCTCAGCCCCGCCGGCGCGTCAGGCCCGTGCAGCGCCGGGCGAAGCCTGATGCTCGGCCATGAAATCGCGGCCGAAGGCCAGTACCGTGTCGAGAAACAGGCCGCCATCGTGATCAAAGATGCGGCTGGCCAGCGCTGCGTGCGAGACCTGGAACAGGCTCTGGTCGACAGCCCCGGACGCATCGAGCTGCCTGAAGCCCATGCTCCAGTCGGAAAATGCCCTGGCAGCCACCTTCTGCTCGATCATCACCATGAAATTTCGGTGCCGCGGATCCTGTTCGATCCGGGCCGCCAGTCTCCGGACTGCGCCGGTTTCGCCTTCGAGGATCTGGATGAACACGCCATCGGCCCACAGCAGCATGCCGGTGATGCCGGCGCGGGCGTTGTTGTCCCGCGAGACGGCAAGGATAGCGTCGATATCGCGCTCGCCCATCGGCCGCGATGCACCGCTGACGTAAAGCATCCTGAACATTGCGCCGGCCTCCTTGCCCGCTGGTATCCATGCCTGATTAGATCCAAACCTGTTTACAATGCACCCCATAGGCAAGCTAAAATGCGTTGCATTTGCGGTATCGCGAACCACGCGCACTGGGGCCGGGATTGCCGGAGGTGCGGCGCTCCGGCGGGCATTATTGTGGGCGACGGCCGCTGCCGGGCAGTTCCGGCTTGACCCGCGGACCATGTTTTCCTAACCCAGAGCCAATTCTGCCTCTCTGTTGCCCCCCATCCACACGCTTTGGAGTTCACCATGATGAATGTGCTGTTGATCGGGTCTGGCGGCCGCGAACATGCGCTGGCCTGGAAGATTGCCCAGTCGCCGATGCTCGGCACGCTTTATGCCGCGCCGGGCAATCCCGGCATTGCCGATCACGCCACCCTGAGCGCGCTGGACGTGACCGATCATGACAGTGTCGTGGCGTTCTGCCGGGACAAGGCGATCGACCTGGTGGTGGTCGGCCCGGAAGCGCCGCTGGTGGCCGGGCTGGCGGACGCGCTCACGGGCGCAGGCATCCCGGTGTTCGGACCGTCGGCGCAAGCCGCGCAGCTTGAAGGCTCGAAGGGATTCACCAAGGATCTCTGCGCGCGCGAAAACATCCCGACCGGCGCCTATCAGCGCTTCAACAATGCGCCCAAGGCCAAGGCCTATGCCCGGGCCCAGGGCGCGCCGATCGTGATCAAGGCCGACGGGCTGGCGGCCGGCAAGGGTGTCACCGTGGCGATGACCATCGAGGAAGCGCTGGCGGCGATCGAGGATTGTTTCGAGGGCGCGTTTGGCGAGGCCGGCGCGGAAGTGGTGGTCGAGGAATTTCTCGGCGGCGAAGAGGCCAGCTTTTTCTGCCTGTGCGACGGCAAGACCGCCCTGCCCTTCGGCACGGCGCAGGATCACAAGCGGGTTGGCGAGGGCGACACCGGCCCCAATACCGGCGGCATGGGCGCCTATTCGCCGGCAGCGGTGATGACGTCGGAGCTGATCGAGCAGACCATGCGCGAGATCATCGAACCGACCATGCGCGGCATGGCGGCGATCGGCGCGCCGTTCAGCGGCGTGCTCTATGCCGGGCTGATGATCGACGAGACCGGCCCGCGGCTGATCGAGTACAATGTGCGGTTCGGCGATCCGGAATGCCAGGTGCTGATGATGCGGCTCAAGGATGACATCCTGCTGCTGCTCAAGGCCGCCGCCGAAGGCGGGCTGGCGCATGTCTCGGCGCGCTGGAAGGACGATGCGGCATTGACCGTGGTGATGGCGGCAGAAGGCTATCCCGGCACGCCGAGGAAGGGCACGCCGATTTCGGGCATTGCCGCGGCGGAGGCTGCCGGCGCCAAGGTGTTTCATGCCGGCACGGCGCTGGACGGCGAACAACTGGTGGCCAATGGCGGCCGGGTGCTCAATGTCACCGCCCATGGCGCGGATGTGACAACGGCGCAGGCCAGGGCCTATGCGGCGGTTGACGCGCTCGACTGGCCCGGCGGATTTTGCCGACGCGACATCGGCTGGCGGGCCATCGAGCGGGAAAGCTCGCGCGGCTGAAGGGACGGCTTGAAATTAACCAATCGTTCACTGCTTCCAAGAACCGGATCGTAACGGCCCGCTGCTAGAGTGCACTCACCAAAACCGGAGTTTCCGGGGCAAAGGAGAGTATGCACCATGATGAGATTGATCATTGCCGCCACGATCAGCGCGGGCGCCGGAGCAGCCAATGCCGGCTCAATCGAGCAGTTTGCAGCAACAACCAGCACCCGGACCAGCATCGTCGAAATCGGCTGCCCGTCCTGCGCGCGCATCGCCGCGGAAAAGGCCGAGGCGGAAGCCGAAATCAAGCTGGCGCCCGGTGAGCAGATCATCGAGGTTCGCGATGTCGATGGCGAGAAGATGATCTACCGGACCGAAAACTGGCTCGGCGGTTCGCCGGTGACCATGGTCAGCAAGGCCACTGAACTGGATCTCATCGCGCTGGGGATCACCCCGGCTGCCCCGGCCACCGCAGACACCGCTCCGACCGCTGTCGCCGACACGGCCGTGACCGAAGCACCTGCGGAGACCGGCAGCGAGCCTGCCCTGTTTGAACCGGTGATCGCCAACACCGCGCCGGGCATCGACAAGGACACCAAGACATCGGCGCTGGGCGCTCCGCCGGCCGAACCGTTCGATCCGTCGAAAATGCAGCTCCGGCTCAACTGATCCACTCGTTGGACGGCGCGTCAAACCCGCCCGTCCCTGCCCCGCAAGCCCTCGACCGGGCCACGCGATGGCACCCAGCCGGCGCCCACCTCCAGGGGTTGCCGGCTTCGGGCTATGTGGCGCAGCCCCCGGCCTATCCGGCAATCCGGGAGAAATCGGCAACCGCGCCGGTGGCGTGACGGATCATGGCGAGCAGCGCCAGGCGGTTGGCCCGCACGGCCTCGTCGTCGGCATTTACCAGCACCGCTTCAAAGAATGAATCAACGGGTTCACGTAAAGTGGCAAGCGCGCTCATGGCTACGGAATAATCTTCAGTTTCAATGGCTTGCGTTGCCTGACTGACAGACTGATTCACCGCGGCAAAGAGGTTTTTCTCGGCGTCGAGCTCGAACAGATCCGGGTCAACCGCATCGGCAACTGCCGTCCCCTTCTTCTCCTCGGCAGCCAGAATATTGGCGGCGCGCTTGGTTCCGGCGAGCAGGTTCCTGCCGTCCTCGGTGTCGAGGAATGCGCCCAGAGCCTCGACGCGGCGGGTGATGTCCAGCAGGTCATCGGACTGTGGTGTGATCACCGCGTCAATGAGATCGTGACGGGCGCCCTGATCGCGCAGATAGACTTTCAGGCGGTCGTGGAAGAAGGAGAGGAGGTCGGTCGCCAATCCCTCGGGAGCACCATCAATCCGTTTCTGATCGGCAAGCGATTTAAGGCTCCCGGCGATTTGTGCCAGCAGATTTAGTTCGACACCATTCTCCACCAGAATCCGGATCACGCCGAGCGCCGCACGACGGAGCGCATAGGGATCCTTGGAGCCGGTCGGCTTTTCGTCGATGGCCCAGAAGCCGACCAATGTGTCGAGCTTGTCGGCCAGGGCGACAGCGATCGACACCGGATCGGTCGGCACTTCATCGGACGGACCTTGCGGCTTGTAGTGCTCTTCGGCGGCCAAAGCGACGCTGTCATTCTCTCCCTGAAGGCCGGCATAGATGCGGCCCATGACGCCCTGAAGTTCGGGGAACTCGCCGACGACTTCGGTGGTCAGATCGGCCTTGGCAAGCATGGCGGCGCGGGTGGCCAGTTTCGGGTCTGCCCCGACGATGGGCGCTAGTTCAGCGGCGAGCTTGGCAATCCGCTGGACGCGTTCGCCCTGGCTGCCGAGCTTGGCGTGGAAGGTGACATTGAGCTGATCCAGACGCGCCATGCGCTGGTCGAGCGGCTTGGCCATGTCGAGGCCGAGCTTTTCGGCTGACGCGGTCAGCTTGTCGCGGTCGGGCAGATCGGCCTGGTCGGTGTTCCAGAAGTAGAGCGCGTCAGACAGTCGGGCGCGAACCACCTTGGCATTGCCGTGGGCGATCTCCTTGCCGCCATCGCTGGCCTCGATGTTGGAGACCAGAACGAACTTGTTCGACAGGCCGTTGCCGGGCTGCCTCAGTACAAAGCATTTCTGGTTGGTCTTGATGGTCAGCCGGATGATGTCGTCGGGGATCTGGAGGAATTCCTCCTCGAACTCGCCCATCAGCACAACCGGCCATTCGACCAGTCCGGAGACCTCGTCAAGCAGGCCCTCGTCCTCGACCAGTTCCAGACCGGAGGCAAAGGCAAGGTTGCGGGCGTCGGAAACGATGATCTCCTTGCGCCGCTCGGCGTCGAGCACGACATGGGCGCGCTCGAGCTTGTCGGAATAATCATCGAAGCGGCGCACGATGAAGGTCTCGGGCGCATGGAATCTGTGGCCCGATGTCGTGTTACCGGCAACCAGCCCATCGATCTCGAAGGCGATGACGGTGGGGTCTTCGGTTTCGGGACCAAAGGTGCAGATGATCGATTGCAGCGGCCGCACCCATTTGAGCGATCCCGGCCTGGCCGAAGCCTTGCCCCAGCGCATGGATTTCGGCCAGGAGAAGCCGCGGATGATGCCGGGCATCACATCGGCGATGATGGTCTCGGCATCGCGACCGGGTTTTGAAATATGGGCGACGTAGAAATCGCCCTTCTTCGGATCGGTGTGGACATGGGCCTGGGAAATATCGGCAAGGCCTGCCTTGCGCATGAAACCGGCCAGCGCCTGCTCCGGCGCCTTGGTCGAGGGGCCCTTGATCTCCTCGTTGACGTCCACGGAGCGCGCCGTCAGGCCGCGGACATCGAGCACCAGCCGCCGCGGCGTCCAGTATTCGCGGGCGGCCTCATAGGTCAGCCCGGCATCGACCAGCGCATCGGTGACGGATTTGCGCAAGTCGCCCGCAGCCTTGCGCTGCATGCGGGCCGGAATTTCTTCGGAGCGAAGTTCAATCAGAAGGTCGGGCATCAGTTCAACTCCACCATGGTGCTGCGCATGCGGTTTCCGGCATTGCCCGTCCTCGCGGCTGCGCCGCTGCGGGCGGGCGGGCGTGCAGGAATCTCTTCGGAGCGAAGTTCAATCAGAAGGTCGGGCATCAGGTCTCACGCGGTCAATGGAAGGCTGAGCGCGGCTTAGCAAGGGCTGGGCCAAAAGTCACCTTCCCTCACCGCAAAAACAGCCGCAACGAGGCCGATGCTTCAGCCCTCGAGATCCTGGCCGAAGGCAATGTCGTGCCCGTCGAGATCCTGAATGCCGAACTCGAGAACACCATAGGGCTGCTCGCAGAGATGGTAATCGATGTCGGCACCGGATGCGACCAGTTCATTATAGATCGCCCTGGCGTCATCAACCCAGAAATAGGCATCCCAGAGGTTGTCCTTGATTTTCCAGTTGGGCATGATGTCATGACCCGCCGGTTTCTGGCTGAGCATCAGAAAAACGCCGTCGCGGCGCAGGATGGCGAAATCGGCCGGCTCACCCCACAGACGGGCGGTGAAGCCGACCTTGTCGGTCCAGTAGGACACACTGGCAAGAAGGTCCGAAACCAGCAGGACCGGCGCCTGCGCTATCAATTTTGCCCGCGCCATCAGCTTGCGACAGCCTTGTGCGAGCCGTCACAGAAAGGCTGGCCGTCGGTCTGTTTGCAGGTGCAGAAGAACCTGGCGGCGCTGTCCTCCGCGGTCCATTTGACCGGGACAAATCCGGAGCCCTTGTGGCTGCCGTCGCAGAATGGCTGATTGGCCGACAATCCGCAGGCACACCAGAAATAGCTCTTCCCGGCTTCGACCTGGATGCGCACCGGCGCGGTTGCGGCAATGTGACCCTTTGTCATGGCTGGCCCCCTGATGTGAACGGACGCGATGAGGATACGCCGCAAGTGCTGGTGCATCAACCGCGGCTGGCTTAGCCGTCCGGCAATGGGAGCGCGGCCTACCAGCCGCCGCCGCCACCGCCGCCACCGCCACCACCGGATGAACCGCCGCCACCGGAGGAGCCGGACGAGCTCTTGGGCTGCGGCATCGAGGCCGCCATTGCCGCCGAAACCGCGGCCACCGAGGACGCGGCCGCGGCCCCGATATTGCCGGGCGACCAGGAATTGCCGTGATACCATTGCGGCTGGTAGTCACGCTGACGATCAGGCTCCATCCGCGCCAGTTGCGCAGCCCAGGCTTCAGACCAGGGCTTTTCCACGCCAAGGCCTGCGGCATAGGGCAAGAAGCGCTCGAACAGCTCTTCGGACATTTCGGGCGCATCGCGCATGTTGAGACGGTTGGTTTCGGCGGTCTCGAGATAGAGCTTGAAGCCCTTGATGTCGGCCAGCACCTTGGCGCCCTCGGCGGTTGGAGCCCCAAGCAGCCAGGTCATCATGATCAGGATGACACAGCCGAAAATCACCAGGGCGGCCGCGAGGCGGTAGATTGCCAGGTCGCTGGCAAATGCCACCAGGGCAATTCCGAGCAGAAAAATACCCGCGCCGACCACTGTCATGACCACGCCTGCGAGCTTGCCTCCGGCGCCCGATTCTCCAAGCAGGGTCCGCCCCGCAACGAAAATGCCGCCGCCGACCAGCGAGGTGATCAACACCGCGATCAGGTAGAACAGGACTTCCTCCGGCGGCGCCTGTAGCACCAGACCGCCGACGAAAGTGGCAATGGCCACCAGAGCGGCGAGGACAAACCGGCCGATGTTGGACTTGTAAAATCTGCCGGAATATTCCGACGAGATCGCCGATCGCAGCTTTTGCGATGCGCTTTGCAGGGAGACGCCGTTGCGCTTGTCGAGGACCATCTCCTCGCGGTCCCTCAACAGGCCGGAATACAAGGCACTTTCACCCGCAGGCAGAGCCGGCGCGTTGGGCTGACCGGCTGCGGTCCCGCGCAGCAAAGTGACGGTGCCATGCGCGTCCTCCTCGATGCGCAGGAACCGCTTGACGCCGAGCGACAGCAGGGCCGCGATGAAGGCCAGGCTGCTGCCGCCCTTTCCCGACTTGAAGCCATTGAAATGGGCGAACGACAGGGCCGCCGGCGAAAGGTTTTGCGGCGGGTGAAACAGGGGAATGACCGGCGGCGACGGCGGATCGCGGCCGACCTTGTTCCAGGAGTGGAGCAGATAGGCGGGAACGGCGAGCCAGCCGAGAAAAAGCAGGAAGATGCCGGCATTTTCGCTGAGCAGCGTGGCGAAGCCGCCCGAATCCGGCGTGACCGCGCCCTTGGTGAACCCGACGGCGATGGTCATGCCTTGCTCGGGGCCAAGGGGCCGGGTCAGGGCAAAGCGGGCCTCGGAACTGCCGATGATGGATCCGGTGTAATTGCCGCCGGTGGCGCCGAATTCGCCGGTATAGGCGGTGACCTGATCCGGGATCACCCGGGCGGCCTCAGGCAGTTTGACACGGGCTTCCGCCGCAAGAATCGGGAAGGTCCAGAAATTGCCCGTCACGTTCCAGTAGAGTTCGTCGAAGCTGTCGAAAAACCGCAACTGCCGGGTGGTCACATAGCGGATCGTATAGCTGTGTTCGCCGAGCGGAATGTAGACATCGGGATCGCCGATATAGATCCGGAAGAAACGCCCCTGCCACTCGGTGCTGTGGGGCGCCGGCTGGCCGTTGTGCAGCACCTCGATGAGCTCGAAGCCATTGCTCGACCACAGGCCCCACTCATCGAGCGCGCGGAGCGGGATGTCGCGATAGATGCCGCGGCGGATATCATGACCCTCGGCATTGACGGTGATGGTTTCGGTGACCTCGATCGACGCATCGGCGCGGACCTCTATGCCGGCCTGGAAATTGCGGATCTCTTCGCGCGCAAAGGTCGCCGACGTGGTCGTGGCCATGAAGAGCAGTGCGGAAAAGACAGCAAGAACCAGTTTCATCGCGGGATCTCCTGTTGGTAGCTGACACCGAGAGAGGCCAGCGCATCCCAGTAGCCGGGATAGGTCTTGCCGACACATTTGGGATCCAGAATGGTGATGCCGGCGATCTTCAGGCCGGCAAGCGCAAAGCTCATGGCGATGCGGTGATCGGCGAAGGTGTCGATCTCGGCCGGCAGGGTCTGGCCGGCGAGCGCCGGATCGCCCGTGACGATGAGGTCGTCGCCCTCCTCGCGGGCCAGGCCCGGGCGGATGGCATTGAGGCCCAGCGACATCGCCCGCACCCGGTCGCATTCCTTGACCCGCAGATTGGAGATGCCGACAAAGCGCACCGGGGTCCGGTTGAAGGCGGCAAGTGCTGCAATGGTGGGAATGGCGTCCTGCATCTGCGAGCCGTCGATCACGGCGGGCATGTCGGGAAAAGCCGAGATCACCTCGAAGGCCTTCGCATCGGGCTGGGTGAAATCGGCGGCATCGGTGCCGATGTCGATCCGCCCGCCGGTGAGCACTTCCGCACCCCAGAGATAGGTGGCTCCCGAGGCGTCGGGTTCGATGTGGAAATCGGTGGCGCGATAACCGGTCGGATCGATCCGCCAGATCAATGGCGTTGCCTGCTCGACCGTGGCGCCGAAAGCCCGCATCGCCGCAAGCGTGAGATCGATATAGCCGCGCGCGCCGATGTCGTCACCGGCAAGTTCGACCACGAAGGGCTTGCCCGAACAGGGGCCGGCCATCAGCAGCGCGGAGACATACTGGCTCGACAGCCCGGCATCGACGACGGCGTGATGCGCGGTGAAGCCGCCCTTGCCGTGAATGGTCACAGGCGGGCAGCCGGTCGGCGCCGCAATGTCGACGCCCAGGGAGGTGAGCGCTGTGACCAGCGGGGTGATCGGCCGCTTGTGCATGTGCTCGTCGCCGTCAACAACCACCGTGCCGGTGACAAGCGCTGCGATGGCCGCAGGCAGGAATCGCACCGCGGTGCCGGCATTGCCCAGAAACAGCGGCGCAGCGGGCGCGGCCAACGCGCCGGTTCCGGTGACGACGAAGACCGTGTCCTCGGGCTCCTCGATCGACACACCCATGGCGCGCAGGGCCTCGGCCATATAGCGGGTGTCGTCGCTCTTGAGCGCGCCGGTGAGCCGGCTGGTGCCATTGGCCAGGCCTGCCAGCAGCAGGGCGCGGTTGGTGATCGACTTGGACCCGGGCGGATTGACCACGCCTGAAAGAGCATGCCCTGGCGGCACGATCGTCAGTTTGTCAGTTTTCATGTTTTATTCCCGAACGTAGCTGCCCAAAGATGGGCAGGGTCAGAATTTGACTGTCGGGACCGCACGGTCCGCATTGTCTTCGATTTCAAAATACTCCGCCTTGACGAAGCCGAACTGCCTGGCGATCAGGGTCGAGGGGAAGGATTCCACCGATACGTTGAGATTGCGAACCGCGCCATTGTAGTAACGCCGCGACATCGAGATCTCGTTTTCGGTCTCTTCCAGCGCCTGCTGGAATTCCCTGAAATTCTCGCTGGCCTTGAGGTCGGGATAGCTTTCGGCAACCGCCATCAGCTTGCCCAGCGCGCCGCTGAGCGCGCTCTCGATGCCGGCGCGTTGCGCGGGCGAGCCGCTGCTGGCCGAGACCGCCTGGCTGCGCAGCCGGGTGACTTCCTCGAGCAGACCCTTTTCGTGGGACATGTAGCCCTTGACCGATTCGAGCAGATTGGGAATCAGGTCGGCGCGGCGCTTGAGCTGCACATCGATGCCGCTCCAGCCCTCGCCCGCCATCTGGCGGTTCTTGACCAGCGTGTTGTAGAGTGAAATCGCGTAAAGCACGATGCCGACCAGCACCGCCAGAAAAATCCAAGTCCCCATACACCCACTCCCGGCTCAATCAGTTTGTTGCTTTTACACACAGGTCAGTCCTGATGGTGCGGCGATCTTACCCATAGCCGCCCGAAAAAGCCACGGGAATAGCCCTGCCCCCGGCCGCCTTGCCGCGAGGGGCAAACAGGCGCCGCCAACCCATTCGGGTGAAACAGAAAACGACTCCGCATCGGCTTTTGACGGTTGTTTATCAAGCAAAATTTTACCATTATCGCGCCATGATCACAGGCAGCACCTCAGGCAGCTTCACCGCCGCTGAAGCCTGACGGATTTGCTTTCACAAGGACCGGCATCGCATGAGCACTCCAGACACCGCCGTATTCGACCTTGCACCCGTTGCAATGTGGATCGAGGATTTCAGCGGTGTGAAAGAGCAGTTCGAGAAATGGCGCGCCGAGGGCGTGACCGATCTGCGCGCCTATCTCAATGACGATGTCGCCCAGGTCTCGGCATGCGCCAAGAAGATCAAGGTGCTGCAGGTGAACCGCAAGACGCTCGACCTGTTTGAGGCGGACAGTCTCGAGCACCTCGTCGACAATCTGCCGGTGATCTTCAACAACGAAATGTTCGCCAGTCACATCAACGAGCTTGTCGAATTGTGGGACGGCAAGACCGAATTCAACAGCAATGCGGTCAATTACACGCTGACGGGCCGGCGCATGGATATCCAGCTCAAGGGCGCGGTGATGCCCGGCCACGAGGCGACGCTGGGGCGCATCCTGGTGACCACCGAAGACGTCACCCAGCGCGAGGACGCCCGGCGCAACGAGATCCGCAGCCGCCGCTATGCGGAAGGGCTGCTGGAGCATTCGCCGGTCTCGCTCTGGGTCGAGGATTTCAGCGAGATCAAGGCCCTGATGGAAGAGGTGCGCGATCGCGGCATTACCGATTTCCGGGTCTTCATGGATGTGCATCCGGAATTTGTGCGTCAATGCATGAGCGAGATCCGGATCATCGATGTCAACCAGGCGACGCTCGACCTGTTCTGCGCGCCGGACCTGCAGACCCTGCTGCAGTGCCAGGGCGACATTTTCCGCGACGAGATGGAAAAGCCGTTCAGGGAACAGCTGATGGATTTGTGGGACGGCAAGCTGTTCCATCATCGCGAGGTGATCAATTACGCGCTGGACGGGACGGTGCGTCACATCCTTTTGCATTTTGCGGTTCTGCCCGGCCATGAAGACGACTGGTCGCTGGTCCAGGTGGCGCTCACCGACATCACCGCGCGCAAGAAGGCCGAGGCCTATCTGGAATATCTGGGCAAGCACGACGTGCTGACCAAGCTGCACAACCGGGCGTTTTACACCGACGAGCTCAACCGGCTGGAGCGCAAGCCTTTGCGGCCGGTCTCGGCCATTGCCATGGATCTCAACGGCCTCAAAGAGGCCAATGACCAGCTTGGCCACGACGCCGGCGACACATTGCTGCGCCGCTTTGGTGAAGTGCTCAACGGCGTGGTGTCACGCCCCAACCATGCCGCGCGCATCGGCGGCGACGAGTTCACCATCCTGATGCCGGGCGCGGACAAGAAGGCGGCCGAAACCATGGTCGAAATGATCCGCGAACTGCTGCATATCAACAACCAGTTCTACTCCAATGCGCCGCTGAGCGTTTCGATCGGATCCGCCACGAGCCGTGACGGCGAATCGATGGAAGCGATGATCAAGCGCGCCGATCTTGCCATGTATGAGGACAAGCGGGCCCATCACAGCGGGCGGACAGCCGGTGTGGCGGCAGGCGAGACCAAATCCGGCGGTCGCAACACACAGTCGGCCCCGGCCGCCTGAGCCGGCCGCAGCACTCATCCAAGATTACGGGCTGATCGCGCCGCGATTGTGCCGGTCCTTGATGTCCTCGATCTGGTCGAGCATCGCCCGCACCGCGCGGATGGCCTTTTCCTCGTCGGGTTCGAGCGGCTCTGCGGGATGGAAATGGCGCAACAGCACGGCCAGGGCGTCGCCGATGCGGCCCAGTTGCCGGCCGTAACTGCCGACATCATCGAGAATTTCCTGTTCGACTTCGGGAGCGGGCGACTGGCCCAGATTGATGTTGATCAGGCCCACCTGGCTGCCATAGCTGCTGAACCAGGATGTCCACGGATTGATCAGTTGCGACACATTTCCCGAAAGCGGGAGCTTGAATTCGGCCATCGGTCTTCTCCTGTCTGGTCCTCCCGGACAGCAGGATAACAGAGCGATGCGGGTTGCGCACGCGCATCAGGCCGCAGGCACATCCCGGCGCAATGGCTCACCTGTGCCCAACCACTTCAATCCGTGTCGAGCTATTCGGCGGCCTGCAGGAAATTGGCGCCGCCGGCATCGGTGAGCAAGAAGGCTTCGCCGCACTGGCGCGACAGGTTGCGCACGCGCAGGATATAGCCCTGGCGCTCGGTCACCGAGATGACGCCGCGGGCATCAAGCAGGTTGAAGACATGGCTTGCCTTGATGCACTGGTCATAGGCCGGCAGCACGCATTTGTGCAGCGCGCCGGGTTCCGAAGGTGCGCCGGCCTTGAGAATGGCTTCGCATTCCTTTTCGGCGTCTTCGAAATGCTTGAGCAGGATGGCGGTGTCGGCGATCTCGAAATTGTAGCGCGAATATTCCTGCTCGGCCTGCAGGAAGACATCGCCATAGGTAACCTTCTCGGCGCCTTCGCGGCCGTTGAAATTGAGGTCATAGACATTGTCGACGCCCTGGACATACATTGCCAACCGTTCGAGGCCATAGGTCAGTTCGCCGGCGACAGGTGCGCATTCGATGCCGCAGACCTGCTGGAAATAGGTGAACTGGCTGACTTCCATGCCGTCGCACCAGCACTCCCAACCAAGGCCCCAGGCGCCGAGCGTCGGGCTTTCCCAGTCGTCCTCGACAAAGCGTATGTCATGCAGCAGCGGATCGATGCCGATGGCGGCGAGCGAGCCGAGATAGAGCTCCTGCAGGTTGGACGGGTTGGGCTTGAGGATCACCTGGTACTGGTAATAATGCTGCAGCCGGTTGGGGTTTTCACCATAGCGGCCATCCTTCGGCCGGCGCGAAGGCTGCACATAGGCGGCGTTCCAGGGTTTTGGCCCGAGCGCGCGCAGGGTGGTAGCCGGGTGAAAGGTGCCGGCGCCGACTTCCATGTCATAGGGCTGGAGCACGACGCAGCCATAATCGGCCCAGTAGCGGTGCAGCGCGAGAATCAGCGCCTGAAACGAACGGGTGGGCTGCATGTGATCGGGAAGTTCTTGTGTCATGGCATTGGTCCGGATGGTGCGCGGTCTCATCACGCCGCGTCTGAGGCGGCCTAGAAGTGCGGCGACAGGTGCCACGCCGGGTCTTGGTGGTCAAGTCCGCGTCCCGGCCAAGCGCATCATCGGCACCGGTTCCCGGCCCTATTCGTCGGGTTTGCGCAGCCGGTATTCACCGGTTTCGGGATCCTCGATCAGCGTGCCCTGGGCGCCGGTCCGGGTTTCCTTTTCCGCGTCCCTCACCCGGGCGTTGACGCGCTCGGCCTCGGAGAGGAAACGCTTGTAGCCGAGCCAGGCGACAGCACCCACGGCGGCAAGCAGAAACAATTGCGGCATCTTGCGGTCCTCTCCCTAAAGCGCCGCGCGTCCGGCTGGACGCGCACAGGACGCTGTCACTCCCTGAACTGACGCATATACATGATCGCTCGAACGGATCCATGTGAACGCGGCATGCACCAGGCCCTAAAGCCCGTAACGCGACCAGAGTGCGCGTTCTTCCAGCGTATTCAATCCTGCTTCGCCGATCCCTGCAAGGGCGCCGGCGGCCATGCCCGTGCTGACACCGGGCACCCGGCGGCCGAACAGGCCGCGCTGCGGCGTGATCAGCCGGGTCTTGACCTTGTCGCCATAGCGGGCGCGCAGGGCCGAACGAAGGTCGCCCAGCTCGTCGACCAGGCCAAGCTCCTTGCCGCGGATGCCGGTCCAGAACCGTCCGGTGAACAGGTCCGGGTCATCGCCCAGGCGCGCGCCACGGCCCTGCTTGACCAGATCGATGAAGACCTGGTGGATTTCAAGCTGAAGCTCCTTGAGATAGGCGATATCCTCGGGATTTTCCGGCTTGAACGGGTCAAGCAGCGACTTGTTCTCGCCCGCGGTATAGACCCGGCGCTCGACGCCGATCTTGTCGATCAGGCCGGTGAAGCCGAAGCCGGCGGAAATCACCCCGATCGAGCCGACGACCGAGGACGGATCGGCGATGATCTCGTCGCCGGCGCAGGCAATCATGTAGCCGCCGGAGGCTGCCACATCCTCGACAAACATCAGCACCTTCTTGTTCTTCTCGGCGGCGAGATCGCGAATGCGCTTGTAGATCAGCCGCGACTGCACCGGAGAGCCGCCCGGCGAATTGATCATGATGGCGACAGCCGGGGCCCGCTTGTCGGCGAAGGCGCGCGCCAGCAGCGGCGCGACGGTGGCGATGTTGAGGTTCTGGCGAAACTGGTTGCCACCCGCCATGATCGCCCCGTGCAGCCGCACCACCGGGATGACGGTGACATCCTTGCGGAAACGGGCGGGGAAAAAGAATTCATAGAGACCATGACGAATCGTTCCTGTTGGCAGCGGCCTGGCTTCACGGGCATGAGCAGGCCCGGAATCATGTATGCACTTTCCGCCCAAGTGCAATGGCGCTATGGCATCCGGAATGACCGAAACGACTATTTTGGCGCGCCTGGGCTGCGGCGGCGGGGCCAGGCGGACCGGCCATTGGCAAGCGCGATCATCTGGTCGGAAAATTCGTTTCCCGGACCGGCATGAACCACAATCCGGTCGCGAAAGCACAGCCGGGCGCGGCTGCCCTTGATCGCGGTGACGAGGATGCGGATCGCATCGGTGCCGTGGCGCGGACAGACCGGCGTGATTTCGACGGCGCCGAAGCGCCGGCCCAGCGCATTGAGAATATCGGACACTGATTCGGGACGGGCAATGACCGAGACCTGGCCGGCGGGCTTGAGGATCGCACCCGCGGTCCGCAGCCAGCGCTCGAATAGATCCTCGCTGTCCATGGCATGCGCCTGAGCCTTCAGCGGATCGGGTGTCTGCCGGTCCCGGCCCGAATTGAACGGCGGATTCATGATCACATAATCAAAGGCATGGTCTGCAAGACCGGCGCTGCGGCGCTGGTTGCCGCTGAGCGCGACATCGGCTTCGATGACCTCGGCCCGGGCGGCGAGATGGGCGTTTTCGACAAGGGCCAGCGAGCGCCGTGCGCAATCGGCCATCGCCGGCGCGCGCTCCACCAGCACCACGCCAAGCCCAGGCAGGCGCGTGGCGGCGGCAAGACCGGCGGCGCCGGCGCCCGAGCCGAGATCGGCCAGGACGCCGCTGGCGCCGTCGGGAACGGTTGCAGCCAACAGCATGGCGTCCATGCCGGCGCGGTGCCCGGAGCCCAGCGGCTGCACGAGATGGAATCCGCCATTGTGAAAGGCATCGACCGAAAAGCCCGGCCGGTCGTCCCCGGCATCTGTGCGGGCGCCTGCCGATCCGGTGCCGGAACTGTCCGGAACGGGCTGCGCGCCGCCTTGATCAGCCTGCCGCGTCACGGTCGTTCCAGGGCCGGAGTTCGTTTTCCAGCCCGGCATCGATGACGATGCGCCGGGCCTGGCTGGCCTGCTCCGGATCGATCAGGATCCGCCGCGGGATCACGCCGACCGACCCCTCGAGAATGCTCATGCCGCTGTCGGCGACCATGCAGCCAATGCCGGCATCGCGCATCAGGCTTTCTACGAAAGAGATCAGGACGGGGTCATTGGTACGGATGAGATCGTGCATCGTTTCTCCTCAATATTCTTTTGTTGATCCGAACGTATCAGTTATCAACCCCCATCCGCGCCAAATCGCCGCTTGCCGTCATGGGAAGCGCTGAATATTGTGCCCGCAAAGTCAGAACAGGAGTCTGGACCCTTGGGCGTAGTCATATCACTGGAAGATGGAAAACACAGGGACGCATCCGTCAAACCGCTGGTCGCCAAGACCCGCGGCGACATGGAGCGCGTCAATCAGCTGATTCTGTCCAAGGCAGGCTCCGATGTGGCGATGATCCCGGAGGTGGCAAACCACCTGATTTCATCCGGCGGCAAGCGGCTCCGGCCGATGCTGACCCTGGCCGCGGCGACCATGTTCGGCTACACCGGCGAACACCACGTCAAGCTCGCCACATCGGTGGAATTCATGCACACGGCAACGCTGCTGCATGATGATGTGGTGGACGAGAGCGACCTCAGGCGCGGCCGCTCGACGGCGCGGATGATCTGGGGCAACCAGGCCAGCGTGCTGGTGGGCGACTTCCTGCTCGGCCAGGCTTTCCGGATGATGGTCGAGGTGGGTTCGCTGGAAGCGCTGGACGTGCTGTCGACCGCAGCCTCGGTGATTGCCGAGGGCGAAGTGCTGCAATTGTCGGTCGCCAAGAACATGGAAACGACGGAAGATGATTATCTGGCCGTCATCAAGTCCAAGACCGCAGCGCTGTTTTCGGCCGCCTGCGAGGTCGGACCGATCATCGCCGGGGTGGGCAAGGCCGAGCGCAATGCGCTGAGATCCTACGGCATGAATCTGGGCCTGGCGTTCCAGCTCATCGATGATGTGCTCGACTATGGCGGATCGGCGCATGACCTGGGCAAGAATGTCGGCGACGACTTCCGCGAAGGCAAGATCACCCTGCCGGTGGTGCTGGCCTATCGCCGCGGCACCGAATCGGAGCGCGCCTTCTGGCGCGATGCGGTGGAAGGCGGAAACAGCGATGACCAGGCGCTGGAAAAGGCCAAGGGCCTGATTGCCAAATATGGCAGCCTGAAGGACACCACCGCCCGGGCCGAGCATTATGCCTCAATCGCGCGCGACGCGCTGGCGCCGCTGCCCGACACCGAGGAAAAGGCGGCGCTCTTGGAAGTCATCGCATTCTGCGTCAACCGCGCCGGCTGACGCGCGTTGAAACGGCCGGGGGCTCCGGCCTTGCCGCCCTGCGCCAAAAAAGCCATTGTGTTGGGCAAATGTGCTTCGGCAACTGGCTGAAGCATGGCCAAAATTGAACGTGAGGCAGGACTTGATGCGGCGAAAAATGACAGCCCGGTTTGCGGCCAGCGTAGCGCTGGGCGTGTTTGTCACCCTGAGCGGGACATTGATGCCATCGGCCAGCCAGGCGGCTTCGGAAGCGCCCGAGCAGGCCGAAGAACAGCAACCCAATTTTCTCGGCTTTGCAGGCGCATTTCTCGCCGGTCAGACGGCCGATGTCGACAATGACACCGGCCGGGCGATCGAATTCTACCGCAAGGCGCTGGAGTTCGACCCGGACAACACCGACATCAAGCAGCGGCTGATGGTGGCGCTGTTCACCGACGGACGGTTTTCGGAAGGCGTCGTGCTGGCGCGCGAGATGAAGGATGACCCGGCGGTCGCCCAGGTCTCGCGGCTGGCGATGATGGTCGAGGCAACCACCAAGCGCGAATACCGCAAGGCGGCCAACCTGCTCGATCCGGAAGACAGCAATCCGATCGACCGGCTGCTCAATACGCTGCTCAAGGCCTGGGCCGAATTCGGCGACGGCAAGGGCGAAGTCGCGCTTACCTCCATCCTCGCGCTGGACGGACCGCCCTGGTATCCGGTGTTTACCCGCTACCATGCCGGCGCCATGGCGCAGGCGATGGGCAAGAGGGATGTGGCGCGGCAATATTTCACCGACCTGATCGCCGACCCTCAGGGCGGCGGCGCGGCGCCCGACACCTATATCCGCGGCGTGATGGCGCTGGCCGGAATGGAAGCGCGCAGCGGAAACCAACGCGCGGCGCTGGACGCGCTTGCGGCCGGCGAGACCTTTTCGCCCGGCTACGCACCGCTTTCGGCGCTCAAGCAGCTGATCGAGGACGGCGGCAAGCCGGAAGCCGGCGTCAAGACCGCGCAGCAGGGTGCGGCCGCGGCGCTGTTCACCCTCGGCAGCGCGCTCAACCGCGAGGGCGCGGAAGAGACCGTTGCGGTCTATCTGCAGTTCGCACGGGCGCTTGACGCCACCAATGCCGAGACCCTGGTGATCCTGGGCGGGCTGAAGGAACGGCTGGGCAAGACCGAGGATGCCATCGCGATCTATGAAGCGGTGCCAAAAACCTCGCCGATGCGCCGGGTTTCGGAACTGCAGCTGGGACTGGCGCTGGCCGATCTGGGCCGCAACAATGAAGCCAAGGACCATCTCAAGGCGCTGATCGAATCCGATCCGCGGGACATTCGAAGCTATCTGGCCTATGGCAGCGTGCTGTCGCAGGACAAGGACTATGTCGAAATGGCCCTGACCTACGAGACCGCCATCTCGGTGATCGGCCCGGCGCCGACCCGCAATGACTGGAACCTGTTCTTCCAGGCCGGCATTGCCAATGAACGGCTCAAGCACTGGCCCAAGGCGGAGGCGCATTTCAAGCGGGCTCTGGAGCTCTATCCGGATCAGCCGCAGGTGATGAATTATCTGGGCTATTCCTGGATCGACATGAACATCAATCTCGAAGAGGGCATGGACATGATCCGTGCCGCCGTCGATCTGAGGCCAAATGACGGCTATATCGTCGATTCGCTCGGCTGGGCGCATTACCGGCTGTCGCAATATGACGACGCGGTGCGCGAGCTCGAGCGCGCCGTCGAACTCAAGCCGGCGGACCCGACCATCAATGATCATCTCGGCGACGCCTATTGGCGTGTCGGGCGCGAGCTGGAAGCAACGTTTCAGTGGAAGCGGGCGCTCGCCAATGATCCCGAGGAAGATCTCAAGCCGAAGATCGAGCTGAAGCTGAACGAAGGCCTGCCGCCGCTGGAGCCGGCGATCCCGGCCGCCGACAATGGCGGGGCCAAGGACAGCGCCCCTGCACTGCCGCAGGCAGACGGGGCAGGCGCCGACAAGAAGACGTGGCTTGAGCCGGCCCATGGCGAACCGCGCCATGCCGGGCAGGCCCCGGCCGGCCACGCCGCACCTGCGCTGCATGGCAACACGCGGCCTTATGCTCACGGCTGAGGCGCCGGCGAAGGTCAATCTGGCGCTGCATGTCACCGGACAGCGGGCGGACGGCTATCATTTGATCGAAAGCCTGGTGGTTTTCACCGATCTGGGCGACCGGGTGTCGGTGGAACTCTGCGACCGTGACGGCTTCGATCTCGACGGGCCGGAAGCCGCCGGCCTTTCGAACGAGGATGCGCATACCAATCTGGTTGTCCGCGCCCGTGACGCCCTGCGCGCGGCGGCGCTGCGTGACGGCATTGACGCCGCAGCGGTGCGGATCCGGCTCGACAAGCGGCTTCCCGTCGCCTCCGGCATTGGCGGCGGCTCGGCCGATGCGGCTGCGACGCTGAAAGCGCTGTGCCGGGTCTGGAAATTTGCGCCGACCCCCGAAACACTGTCGGCGATCGCGCTTTCGCTCGGCGCCGACGTGCCGATGTGCCTGCACGGAAAACCGCTGATTGCCCGCGGCATCGGCGAAAGGCTCGAACCGGTTGCACCGGACTTCGGGCTCGACATGGTGATCGTCAATCCGCGCGTCGGCGTCTCGACACCAGCTGTTTTCTCGAAACTCGAGCGCCGCGACAACGCCGCCCTGCCCGCGCCCGGGAGCCTGGCCGACAGGGACGGGTTCATTGACTGGCTGGCGCAGACCCGCAACGATCTGCAGGCTCCGGCAATGCGGCTGGTTCCCGATATCTCAGTCTGCCTTGCAATGCTTGCTGACAGCGGCACGCTGCTTGCGCGGATGTCAGGCTCGGGCGCCACCTGCTTTGGGCTCTATGCCTCCGCAGAGGCCGCAGAGGCGGCGGCGCAGCACATGCGGGCGGCAAGGCCGGGCTGGTTCATCGAAGCGACCCGGACACTGTCTCCGGGCTGATCTGAGCCGTCAGGACAGCGCCAGCACCGAGGCCGGGACGATTTCGCAATTGAGCCGCTTCATCGCCAGGCCACGGCCGAGGCTTTCCAGCGTCTGGCCGGATCCGGAATTTGCTATCGCCTGGCGTTTTGGCATCAGCACGCCGTGTTCCAGCGCCGACACGCGGCGGCCGAACCGCTTGAAGAACGGCAGCCTGTATTCACGCGAGGGCCGCAGCCGCGCCGGCTGCTCGGACACCGCCATATGCTGGCCGATATGATCGACCCAGCCCAGCAAGGGCCGTGCGCCCGGCTGGATCAGCAGCAGCCAGTCTCCCCGAGCCGAGGCCACCGTTTCGCGCAGATCCGGATTGTCGAGGAACCGGCATCCGGCCGCATCGGCGAGAACGGCGCTGCCGTCACTTGAACCGCGATCGAGAATCACCACTTCGGCGACAAGACCCTCGACCGCGCCATGGACAAGCGCTGCCAGCGTCACCGCCAGTGCCTTCTCGTCATTGCTGCATTCGATGAAAACGCTGATCATGGGTTCTTTTAGATCAAGCGCCGGCAAGTTGCCAGCCGGTTGAATCCGTTAATCAATTCCGTTTCGCTGGTGTGCGCTGATTAATGTTCTTGCTATGTTCCGTTTTTTGCGATAGGAATATAGTCACCTGACCGGCACATCTCTTCGCCGCGCCACAGATTTTTTGTCCCCGCTTCGGGGCGTATGGAGGTCTTATGCCAAGCCTTTCGACGTTGAAACAGACAGCTTTCGCACCCGGCCTGACCGCCGGCGAAGCGGATGCGCAGGTTGTGGCAAGCGGCATGCGCCTGACTGATGACCGCATTCGCGGCCGCGGCGCCGGGCTCAACATGTCGGGCCGCTTCGAGATCTCCACCTGCGAGGTGTTTGACGACGGCTGGAGCAGCCTCGAGGAGCTGGCGCCGTTCAAGACCGAAGTGCAGATCGAAAAGCCGCGCACCATCATCACCAAGAACCAGTCGCCGGACCTGTCCTTCGACCGCTCGATCAATCCCTATCGCGGTTGCGAGCATGGCTGCGTCTATTGTTTCGCCCGGCCCACCCACGCCTATATGGGGCTGTCGGCCGGCGTCGACTTCGAGGCCAAGCTGTTTGCCAAGCCCGACGCGCCGCGGCTTCTGGAGCGGGAACTGTCGAAGCCGGGCTACAAGGTGCAGCCGATCGCCATCGGCACCAACACCGACCCCTACCAGCCGGTCGAGCGGCAATGGCGGATCACCCGGCAATTGCTCGAGGTGCTGGAAGCGGCCGGCCATCCCGTCGGCATCGTCACCAAATCGGCGCTGGTGGTGCGCGACATCGACATCCTGTCGCGCATGGCCGCAAAGGGACTTGCCCGGGTGGCGCTGTCGGTGACAACGCTCGACCGCAAGCTGGCCCGCACCCTGGAGCCGCGGGCGTCCACGCCGGAAAAGCGGCTGGAGGCGATCCGCGCGCTTTCGCAGGCCGGCATTCCGGTCTCGGTAATGGCGGCACCGGTGATTCCGGGCCTCAATGATCACGAGATCGAACGCATTCTCGATTCCGCCAAGGCGGCGGGTGCGGATGCTGCGGGCTATGTCATGCTGCGGCTGCCGATCGAAGTCAGCCCGCTGTTTCGCGACTGGCTGCTGCGGCATTACCCGGACCGCTACCGGCACGTGATGTCGCTGGTCCGCTCGATGCGCGGCGGCAAGGACTATGACGCCGAATTCGGCACTCGGATGCGCGGGACAGGGCCCTATGCCTGGCAGATTTCCCGGCGCTTCGAGCTGACTGCGAAGCGGCTTGGCCTCAATCTGCGAAAATCGCCGTTGCGGACCGATCACTTCGTGCCGCCGCATGGCGAAGGGGTTCAGTTGAGCCTGCTGTAGAGCCCCGGTTCGCGGGGCCATGAGACGCTTTTCATGCATGGTGTGACCATGCGCGACACCCCATCCGGACCGTCCGCCGCCCCGTTACAGGGCGGTCCGGCGCCCGTGCGGCAACCCGTCCCGCCGCCGGGCCTTGCAGAGGATCAGGCGGGTGTGCGAGTTTGCCGCAACATGGCTCGTACCCCGCCTGATTCCCTGTTTCCAGACTACCCGGCGATGCCCGATTATCGCTTTGAGCAGCATGCTGTCCAAAGCGGTTTCGGCTTGGTGGCCGGCGTTGACGAGGCCGGGCGCGGACCGCTTGCAGGACCGGTTGTCGCTGCCGCCGTCATTCTGGATTTCAACGCGATCCCCGACGGCCTCAACGATTCCAAGCTGCTCAAACGGCAAGCCCGGGAAGCGCTGTACGAAGCCATCCTGGCCACGTCACAGGTGGCGTTCGCCACCGCCTCGGCGCGCGAGATCGAGGCCACCGATATCCGCATCGCCAGCCTCACCGCCATGCGCCGGGCGCTGGCAGCCCTGCCGACCCGTGCCGGGTTCGCCCTGGTCGACGGCCGCGACGTGCCGCCGGGGTTAGATTGCATGGCCCGGGCGCTGGTCAAGGGCGATTCGCGCTGCCTGTCGATTGCCGCAGCCTCGATCGTCGCCAAGGTGACGCGCGACCGGATGATGACGCGGGCGGCACTTGACCACCCGCATTACGGTTTTGACAGCCATATGGGCTACGGCGCGCCGAAACATCTCAAGGCGCTGGCCGATCACGGCCCCTGCCCGCTGCACAGGATGACCTTCCGGCCGATGCGCAAGGACTGACCGCAGCACGCACGGCAATGCGCTTTTGACGACACCGAACCGAAGAAACGAAAAAGGCCGGGAAACGATCCCGGCCTTAACTCAGTCTGTTGGTATGACGGCCTAGTTGAGCCGGGTCTTGAGATCGCCGAGCGAAGCCTGGAACAGGTCGTTCGAGACCTTGCCGTCGACCTTGGAACCGATCAGCCGTTCGGCCGCGACAAGCGCCAGATCAACTGCAGAGGCGCGCACCTCGTTGATCGCATCGGTTTCGGCCTGGCTGATCTTGAGTTCAGCCATCGCCGTGCGGCGATTGACATATTCTTCGGTCTTGGCCTTGGCGTCCTCGCGCAGGACAGCGGCTTCGCGCTCGGCAGCGCTGAGAATGCTGGCTGCCTCGGTTTCGGCTTCCTTGCGCTTGCGCTGATACTCGGCAAGCAATTGCTGGGCTTCTTCACGCAGCTTCTTGGCCTGTTCGAGTTCGTTGCGGATCTGGTTGGCGCGCTTGTCCAGCGCACCCGTCAGCATTTCGGGAACCTTCACATAGGCGAGGATTCCCAGAAAGATGACGAGGCCGACGAAAGCAAAGAATGTAGCGTCCATGGTCTAGTCCCCTGCTTATTTGCCGGATGCGGCACGGATCGCGGCTGCGACCTCGGCTTCGGTCACGGATCCGCCGAGAAGATGCTTGACCACATCGGAGGCGGTCTCTTCGGCGATGGAGTCAACGTCGGCCAGTGCCTTGGCCTTGATGGCAGCGATGCTCTTTTCAGCATCCGCCATCTTGGCGCTCAACCCGGCTTCGGTCGTTGCCCGTTCGGCTTCGGCTGCGGCCTTGGCCTTTTCACGCGCGGTCTCGGCAATCGCCGAGGCCTTCTTGCGTGCATCCGCCAGTTCCTGCTCATAGGCAGCAATGGCAGCGTCGGCCTCTTCCTTCAGACGATTGGCTTCATCGAGATCCTGTGCGATCCGGTCACGCCGGTGCTCCAGAATGCCGCCGATCCGCGGGACAATGACCCGCGCCATCAGCAGATAGAACAAGCCGAAGGTGATCGCCAACCACAGCAGTTGCGAAGCAAAGCTCGATGAATCAAAGGGCGGAAATGCGCCGCTGGCGTGGTCTTCGCCACCAATTGCGCCGGTTTCCGAATGGGTCCCTTCGGTGGGGTTGGACTGGGCATAAGCCGTGGTCACAACAAACATGGTCACCTCCAGATGAAATGCCACGCCGGGATATCCGGCGTGGCAAACCTAACTCTCGTTCGTCGATTAGACGGCGAAGAGGAGAAGAAGGGCGACGAGCAGCGAGAAGATGCCCAAAGCTTCGGTCACGGCAAAGCCGAAGATCAAACGGCCGAACTGGCCGTCAGCTGCCGACGGATTGCGCAGAGCGCCTGCCAGGTAGCTGCCGAAGATGTTGCCCAGGCCAATGCCCGCGCCGCCCATGCCGAGGCAAGCGATGCCTGCGCCGATGTACTTTGCTGCTTCTGCTTCCATGATAAAACTCCTTTAGAATGGGATGGATGCGATATGGTTGGCGGCGAGCCGCCGGTGATTGGAACCTAGTGACCCGGATGCAGGGCGTCGTTGAGGTACATGCAAGTCAGCACCGCAAAGACGTAGGCCTGAAGGAAGGCAACGAGGAATTCGAGACCGGTGAGCGCCACCGTCATCGCCAGCGGCAGGATGGCCGTGCCGACACCAAGCGCGCCCATGCTGCCAAGCGAGACGACAAAGCCCGCAAACACTTTCAGCGTGATGTGACCGGCGAGCATGTTGGCAAACAGACGAACCGACAGGCTGATCGGGCGCGACAGGAAGGAGATGACCTCGATCATCACCACCAGCGGCATCAGGATGCCGGGCACGCCCGAAGGAACGAAGAGGTTGAGGAAGTGCAGACCGTGCTTCCAGAAACCGTAGACCACCACGGTGCCGATCACCAGCATCGCCAGGGCGAAGGTGACAATCAGGTGGCTGGTGATGGTGAAGAAATAGGGGAACATGCCCAGCAGGTTGGCGACCAGCACGAACATGAACAGCGAGAACACCATCGGGAAGAACCGCATGCCCTGGGCGCCGGCGCCATCGCGCAGCATTGACGCCACGAATTCGTAGGACATTTCCGAGATCGACTGCAGCCGCGACGGAACCAGTCCGCGATTGGCAGTGGTCAGGAACAAAAACCCAGCGGCGACGGCGACAGTGGCCACCATGAACAGCGAGGAATTGGTGAACGACAGGTCCAGTCCGCCAATCTCGATGGGGACGAGCTTGCTGATCTGGAACTGATGAATCGGATCGTTGGCCAACTGACGCCTCTTTCTCGTTATCCGGTCAGGCCGGACATTATTTACCGTCGTCTTTCGCGTCCGGCCCGGTCTGGCTCCGCCCGGCCGGTGTGGACTGGGCAACCGCGCCGGTCGAGCGCAAAACATTCAATACCCCGGCACAAAACCCGAGCAGCAGAAACACAATCAGTCCCCAGGGCGACGTGCCCAAAAACCGATCGAACAGATAGCCCAGCAGCACTCCAACGATCACGCCGGCGATGAACTCGCTCGACAGTTTGACCGCAAGCGCATAGCCCTTGGCAGCTTCCTTGTTGGAGCTTGCTTCCGGCACCACTTTTCGGTGGACAAGAAGGTCTGCATCCAGGCGCTGACGACGGGCCTCGAGGCTTTCCGACCGGCCCTTATCCGTTTCATCGCTCGCGCTCGTGTTGTCCGAGCCACCAGTTCCGCGCTTTTCAACCATGAATGCGCACTCCTGACACGCCAGCGACGACCCAAAAAAGGCCGCTTCGAAGTCGGGCGCAACATAGTTTTAGGCCGGGTTATAGTCAAGGCGCGGAAAGGCATCATCGCGCAGCATTTTTTCGTTTATTTATCAGGTGCTTGAGACCCGGTTGCCGGGGAGCCCTACAGAAGTATCAGAAATTCGCGGGCCGCCTGCGTCAGACTCACGCATGCCGGGCGAATCCGCAAGGCCGGCTCCTTGTGCGGTGATCGCGCTTTCCGGCGTTGACCTGCCGGGACAAAAAGCCCCGCCGGATCAGGCATTTGCGGGATCGCCTTGCATGGTGGAGCGAGAGCAACGGGTGCTGCAGCGCACCGGCCCGTTTGTGGAGGCCCCTAGGACCAGCCGCCGCCATAGGTGATGTAGAAAATGTGCAGTCCGATCTGGCCGACCTTGCGCATTTTCCGCGCCCAGGGCGGGTTCACATAGGTGGCGTGGTAATGGGTTGAGGAGCCGACTTCCGGCAGCCAGATCTTGCCGGCGGTGGTGGCCAGCGCGATTTCCTCGGCCATGTCCCAATGCTTGGGAGAGCGGACCCGGTCCTTGATGCCGTCGCAGGCAAAGGAGAACTGGCAACGGTTGCGCCAGGTTTCGTTCTGATAGACCACGCCGCATACCGTCTTGGGATAGGTCGGGTTGCGCACACGGTTGAGAATCACCTGCGCCACAGCGGCCTGTCCCTTGACGTTCTCGCCGCGGGCCTCGAAATAGATGCCGGCTGCCAGGCAACGCTGCTCGGCCGCCGAAAAGGCCGCCGCCGGCAGCGCGGTTCCGGCCCATTCATGATCATATTTGCCCACCGGCGGGATGAAGCGGCCGCGCGTGGGCTGTTCGCGCAGCACCGAGCTGAACGGCGACTGCTTGGCGTAATCCGGCTTGGGCGGCGCATAGGCGGTGGCCAGGATGTCGGCATTGTTGTTGGTCACCAGGCTGGCGAGCATCGCCGGCACCTGCGGTTCGGCCTTCTGCTTGCCGGTGGCGTAGAAGGCGGTGGCGATCTGGATTTCCTTGCCGCGAATCTCGGGCTTGAGGAAGGCCATGGAGTTCTTTGTGTCCAGCGCGGGCTGGAACAGGCTGGATTGCCGCTCGAGCACGGAGCCAGCGGAGAAATCCTTGGGCGGCTGGACCGGGGTGACGGTCATCACCCTGCCCTTCTTGAGCGAGCGGGTGATGCGGTCGGCATCGGGCCGCGGGTCGGCAGCGCCGATCTTGCCCATGAAGGCAATCTTGTCACCATTGGGCAGGGTCACACCGGCGCCCGAGGCGATCGACGAGGTCAGGATCGGATCGGCGAATTCCAGCTCCGCAGCCTGGATGGAACCGGCCGGGGACGCGGTGAGAAAGGTTTTCCACCGCGACTCCGCGCCCTCGCTGCCGGCCAGCATGGTGGCCATGTCGGCATGCGATGTCATCGACGGGGTGGAGAGGAAGGCAGCGACCCCGAAAACCACGGGCGCTGACAAACGGCCAAGCAGGGAATGGCCTTTGCCGGGCAAACTATGCTTCTGACGCAAAACAACAACTCCGAAACTCGGGAACAGATACACGGTACAATCTGCGAGAATGGAGCATTAACCTTGATGGAGCGTTAATTACCTGCCCTGAAAATGCACCCGGAGATCAAGGCGGCCCGGGGCAAGGGCAGCAGGGAGAGGCCGTGCAATGGACACGGCCCCCTTTCAGGCCGGGATCAACCGCGCCGCTTTTTCGGGGCAAGCTTGCCGGATTTTGTGGCTCTGAGCGATTTCTTCGGCATCACCGAAGCCCGCTTGGTCTTGCCGTCCTTGGGCGCGTAGGGGTTGTCGCCGCTGCGATAGACCACGCGCAGCGGAATGCCGGGCATGTCGAAATCCTTGCGCAGCGAATTGAGCAGATAGCGGGTGTAGGATTCGGGAACCGCTTCGGGCCGGGTGCAGGAAATCATGAAGCCCGGCGGGCGCGATTTCACCTGGGTCATGTATTTCAGCTTGAGCCGACGCCCGGACACGGCCGGCGGCGGGTGATGGCCCTGGGTGTGGTCAAGCCAGCGGTTGAGCTTGGCGGTGGAAACGCGCTTGTTCCAGGTCTTGTGGACCATGGCGATGTTTTCCATCAGCTTGTCGAGACCGTCGCCGGTCTGGCCGGCCACGGTCACCGCACGGATGCCGCGGATCTGCGGCAAAAGGCGTTCGGTCATCTCGCGCAGTTCGGCAAGCTTTTCCTGGCGGTTTTCAATCAGGTCCCACTTGTTGAACGCGATCACCGGCGCCCGGCCTTCGCGCACCACCAGATCGGCGATCTGCAGATCCTGCTTTTCGAACGGAATGGTCGAATCGAACACGATCACCACGACTTCGGCAAAACGGATGGCGCGCAGCGCATCGGCAACCGAGAGTTTTTCGAGCTTTTCCTGGACGCGGGCCTTGCGGCGCAGTCCAGCAGTGTCGAACAGCTTGATCTTGCGGCCCTGCCATTCGAAATCGACGGCAATGGAATCGCGGGTGATGCCGGCCTCGGGACCGGTGAGCAACCGCTCCTCGCCCAGGAACCGGTTGATCAGTGTCGACTTGCCGGCATTGGGGCGGCCGACAATGGCAACCCGCAGCGGCTTGGATTCATCATATTCGGGGCCTTCATCCTCGTCATCGGCATCGCGCGGCATCGGGATGTCGACATCGGTGATGGCCTCGGACAGGGGATCGTTCTTGGAGGGAAAGCAGCGCTCCTCGCCGAAAGCCTCTACGATGGCGTCGCGCAGATCGAGCATGCCGCCGCCATGTTCGGCCGAGATCGGACAGGGTTCGCCAAGGCCCAGGCGGTAGGCGTCATACATGCCCGATTCCGAGCCCTTGGATTCGGCCTTGTTGGCAACCAGCACCACCGGCTTGCCGCGTTTTCTCAGGATATCGGCCAGCAACTCGTCGGCAGGGGTGAGGCCAGACTTGGCGTCGATCAGGAACAACGCACCATCGGCCTCGTCCATCGCCGCCTCGCTCTGCGCCCGCATGCGGCCTTCCAGCGTGTCGGGTCCGGCAACCTCGAGACCTGCGGTGTCGATCATGCGGAAGCGCAGGTCGACAAGCTTGGCGTCGCCCGGACGCCTGTCGCGGGTCACGCCCGGCGTGTCGTCAACCAGCGCCAGCTTGCGGCCGGCCAGCCGGTTGAACAGCGTCGACTTGCCGACATTGGGGCGTCCGACAATAGCCAGTGTAATACTCATGGATGGTCCTTGCCCGAAGGCCTCGTCGTTGTCCTTGCAGCGCCGCGCAGCCAGGAGGCTGCGAGCGGCGCTGCAAATCTTTGATCTGATGCATGCGGATTGCCGTTCAGACCACTTCGTCCGAACCCAACATGCCTTGGCGCGTCAGCAATCAGGATGCGCCACCCTGCGCGGCGATCATGTCAAGCATGAGGCCGGCACGGGTCTTGATGCCATTGGGCGTTTCCCCATCGGCGGCAATATCGCCGAACCACTGCGCGGCCTGGCTGAGTTCGCCGGCCTTGAAGGCGGCGATGCCGAGGGCTTCGCGGGCGGAGTGACGCGCCGGATTGCCCGGAACGGCCAGAACCTCGACTTCGGCCGAGACATCGGCATAGCTGCCATTGTCGATCAGCAGATAGGCAGCGCGCAGCCGCGCCGCATCGCGAATGGCGACAGGCTGGGACACATCCTTGCCGACCGAGGAGAAGGCCTCGATCGCCGCAGCGGTGTCGCCCTTGTCGGCCAGCACGGTGGCGGCACGCATGCGCGCCAGCACGGGATAGGAGCCATAGCCGGTTTTCTCGAGCTCCTGGAACTCGAGCAGGGCCGCATCGGTGTCGCCGCCACGGGCCTTTTCCAGAGCCGCCAGGAACACGTCGCCGGATCTGGCGGCGGTGGTTTCCTGCCAGTAGTCCCAGCCACGCAGGCCCGCGGTGACGGCAACAATGCCGATCGCGATGGCAAGAATGACAAAGCGGAACCGGCTCCACAGCGCTTTCATGTAATCCGAACGCAGATCCTCATTGACCTCGCGGATGAATGTTGAATTGTCGTCTGCCATCGCTTTACCGGCCGGAGCCGGTCCTCTCAAAATCTTGCCGCAAGCGGCGTTGTGTTGGGCCTTCTAACCGATTTTGCGGCTTCTGTAAGGGGGAAGATGCGGAAAGCCGCCGCGAGCACCATCCGGGCAAGGCCGCAAGGGCTCCAATTCACTCAGCGACAGCCGCGCAAGGCACCACTGTGGCTTGCTCACAGGCCGACAATCGGCGGCACGCCGATGAGCCATTGATGCAGCCACAGCAGGAACGCCAGATAGAGGACCAGGCCGCCGATCACCGCGATGGCATCCCATTTCACCGGTCCGGGCACGGGATTGCGGGTGATGCCGGCCAGAAGCCGCTTCTTTTCCGAGATCCGGTCGACGATCGCCCAGGCCAGAAAGCCGCCAAACAGCAGCAGCGAGGCCAGATCGCCATTGACCAGAAGATGCGCCAGCGCCCAGATCTTGACCGCAAGCAGCATCGGCTGCTTGACGGCTGCCTTGATGCGGCCGGCAGGAACCTGCGAAGCGACGAGTAAGATCATTGCCGGCAGCATCAGCAGCGCCACGACATGGCTCATCCAGGACGGCGCCACCCAGAACACCACCGGATCGAGCCGCGCCATGCCATAGCCCCAGACCAGAATGACAAAGCCGGCGATTGCCACCAGGGAATAGAGGCCCTTCCAGGCGTTCAGTCCCCGGGCGTCGATCTGCGCAGCCCGGAACTCAGGTGCGGCGATGCGCACCGAGTGCACGCCCAGAAACAGAACCAGTCCGACAATGAGCCAGATCATCCGACATCTCCCTTGAATAGCCCTTGCATCGCCAGACCTTTCCGGTCCGGCCGCCGCAGGACCATAGCCCGGACCGCCGCTGCTGAGAAGCAAGCAAGGCGGGCGATTGTGTCGCTGCGGCGACTGGGCCATGATGGCGCGATGGAACCCGATCTCGATGCCGCGCGGAGGCGGCTTGCCGAACGCAAGGCGGACCTGGAAAGCATGTCGGTGCTGAGCGCGGAGGCTCGCGCGCCGGTGACGCTGGACCAGCAATCGGTCGGCCGGCTGTCGCGGATGGATGCCATGCAGCAGCAGGCGATGGCCGAGGCGCAGGAACGCGCGCGCAAGCGTGATCTGGTCCGCATCGAGATGGCAGAGCGGCGGCTGGCAGATGGCGACTATGGCTGGTGCGCCGAATGCGGCGAGGTGATTCCGGACAAGCGGCTCGAGATCGATCCGATGGCGGAAAAATGCGTCCGCTGCGCTTCGGGCTGACCGCGGTTATCGGCCACGCTTCCACATCACCGCCGCATTTCGCGATCACACAGCCAGACTTCGTACCCGTCCCGCGTAACGTCAGGTTGCCAAGCACAATGCACTTCCCTGCCCCGATCCTCCCGTCCTCGTCCTCCCGGCTGCTGGCGCTGGCTCTCGCCTCCGCTCTTTGCACAACAGCGGCCCTGGCCGGGTCCGGCGACACAAAGCCGCGGGAGCAGCTGGTGCTGATTTCCTTTGACGGGGCGCATGACAACGCGCTGTGGGAGCGCAGCCTGAAACTGGCGGATGAGAGCGGCGCAAGGTTTACCTATTTTCTCTCCTGCACCTTTCTGATGAGCAAGGCCGACCGCCAGGGCTACAAGGCGCCCGGCCATTCGTCCGGCCGCTCCAAAGTCGGCTTTGCGCAGGACAGCGCGGAAGTACGGACACGGCTCGGCCATATCTGGGCCGCACACCAGGCCGGCGACGAGATCGGCAGCCATGGCTGCGGCCATTTCGACGGCAAGGACTGGAGCAAGTCCGACTGGCAGGCGGAATTCGACCAGTTCGATACAGCCCTTGCCGAGGCCTGGCGCAACAATGGCGCAGAGGCGCCGGCCGGCTGGGACGCCTTTGCCACATCAGGCATCCAGGGATTCCGCGCGCCCTATCTGTCGGTCGGAGACGGGCTTTATGCAGCGCTGGCGGAGCGCGGTTTTGCCTATGACGCCAGCGGCGTGTCGCGCGGCCCGGCCGCCCCCGACTTCAGCAAGGCAACCGCCCGCTTTGCACTGCCGCTGATTCCGGAAGGTCCCAAGGACCGCCGCATCATCGCGATGGATTACAATCTGTTCGTGCGCCATTCCAGCGGGTTCGAGACACCATCGAAATCGGCGCAGTTCGAGGAACGTACGCTGGCCGCATTCCGCGCCGCCTTCGAGACCGAATACACAGGCGCGCGGCAGCCGCTGCAGCTCGGCTTTCATTTCGTCGAGATGAATGGCGGCGCCTATTGGAACGCGCTGGAACGCTTCGCCAAAGAGACCTGCACACGGCCGGACGTCGCCTGCGTGACCTACCAGGAGGCGATACGGCGGCTCAATGGTCGGGACGGCTCGGCGAGCTAGAGTCTTCCCTGCCCGCCGGGGCAATCAGTATTTCGGATCTTCAATCGTCTGCACCGCATCCGGCCCGCCGGCTCCGGGCGCGGGGTTCGGGGTCGGCTGCACATAGCCGCTGCCCTGGCTCGAGAGATAGTTCTTCTCGATATCGGAGAGGTCCTGGCCTTTGAACACGGCCTCGAAGGCATGCAGACGTTTGTAGATCGAGATCAGCTCGACAATCGTGGTCCAGGAACTGACCAGGAACTGGAACGAGCTCGACACCTGACCGAATGCGGTGAGGATCTGTTGCCAGATGCCGAGCGTGATCTTGCCTGCAACAATGGTCGGCACCAGAAGCACGCTCACATAGATGTTGTCGGCCTGGAAATAGAGGCTGCGGGCGATGTTGAAATACATGTAGTGGAAATAGAGCCGGAAATAGTTCTTCCGGACATTGTTGAACAGCTCGACCACGGTGGCCGGCTGGGCGCGGTCGGCATTGTCCTCGCCGTAGACCAGTTCCTTGCGGTAGGCGGCCTCGACGCGCTGGTTCTTGAACTCCAGTCCCGGCAGCTTGATCCCGACAATGGCCAGCAACCCGGTGCCGAAGGCGGCCCAGAACAAAAGCGCGGTGAACAGGGCGTGCGGAATCTCGCCGACCAGCGGCAGCTCGGTGACATATTGCGACAGTCCCCACAGAACCGGCAGGAACGCCACCAGCGTCATGACGGCGTCGACAAAGGCCACGCCGAGGCCTTCCATGATCGAGGCGAAGCGCATTGTGTCTTCCTGCACACGCTGGGACGCACCCTCGATGTGGCGGACCCGGGTCCAGCGTTCCATGTAGAAATCATTCATCGCCGTGCGCCAGCGAAAGACGTAATGGCTGACGAAGAAGCGGGTGATGACATAGACGCCGAGCGAGACGAAGGCGATCTGGGCGAAGATCAGAAGCAGACCATAGAGATCGCCGGCGCTGACCGAACCGTCGCCGGTCAAGGCCTGCTGGAACTGGTCGAAAAAAGGCCGGCGCCAATTGTTGATGGCGACGGAGACCTGCACGCCGAAATAGGTGCTGAAGAGGATGAAGATCGAGCCGAGGATCGACCAGAGCTGCCATTTGTGCGGCGAGAAGTTGAACCAGAAGACCGTGAAGATCAGCGACCAGACGGTGTAGAAGACATAGAACCAGAGGAATGACGGGGTGTAGAAATAATACAGCCCGACAATCGGGTCGCCTTCGGCCGCCGGCAGGTCGAAGCCAAGTGCGGCGCCGATGGTATCCCCCACCGTGTACCAGATGAAAATGCCCAGACCTGCCCAGAGCAGCATTGACGAGAAGAACAGTTTCGGTCGGGGGAAAAAGGATTCAAACACGGGCGGAGATCCTTGAGAACATGGCAGGACGTGATTCGTTCAAAGTTGGCCGACTACCTAGGACACCGCGGCAACTACGGCAATCCGAAGGCGCCAGCAATCACGCCATTGTGCTAAAACAAGAGCCCGCCCCTGGGTGCCAGGAGCGGGCTCTCGCGGTTTTAGATCATAAAGCGAGGCTTCTTAGACCTGCTTGAGCAACCGGTGTTCTTCCATCAAGCCCTTGTAGGTGGACCAGATCATCAGCAACAGCAGGGCTGCGAACGGCACACCGGTCGCCACGGCCGCCGCCTGCAGCGCGCCGAGGCCACCGCCGATCAGCAGGACGATGGCGACGATGCCTTCGAAAGTTGCCCAGAACACGCGCTGGGCCACCGGGGCGTCAACCTTGCCGCCGGCCGTGATGGTGTCGATGACCAGCGAGCCGGAATCCGACGAGGTGACGAAGAACACGATGACCAGCACGATGCCGATAAAGGAGGCGATCTGCGTCATCGGATAGCTCTTGAGCATCTCGAACAACATCACCGCCTGGTCGGAATTGGCAACGACTTCATTGCCCTGGTTGATGACCTGATCGATGGCCGCGCCACCGAAGGTCGACATCCAGATGATGGAGACCACCGTCGGCACCAGGATCACGCAGGTGATGAATTCCCGCACCGTGCGGCCGCGCGAGACGCGGGCGATGAACATGCCCACGAAAGGCGACCAGGAAATCCACCAGGCCCAGTAGAATGCGGTCCAGCCCTGCATGAAGTTGGTGTCTTCACGGCCGAAGGGGTTGGACAGCGGGATGATTTCCTTGACATAGGCCACGGTATTTTCGAACACGCCGGAAACGATGAACATGGTCGGGCCGGCAATCAGCACGAAGCCCATGAGGACAAAGGCCAGAACCATGTTGATCTCGGACAGGCGCTTGACGCCGGCGTCCAGCCCCGCCACCACCGAGCACAGCGCCACGGCGGTGATCAGCAGGATCAGGATGATCTTCGAAGTTCCGGTGATCTCGATCCCGAACAGGAAGTTGAGACCGGCAATGGCCTGTTCGGCGCCGAAGCCGAGCGATGTGGCCAGACCGAACAGGGTGGCGAACACGGCCAGCGTGTCGATGACATGGCCGGGCCAGCCCCAGACCCGTTCACCCAGCAGCGGGTAGAAGGCCGAGCGCAGGGTCAGCGGCAGACCGCGATTGTAGGAAAAGAACGACAGAGCGAGCGCAACCACGGCATAGATTGCCCAGGGGTGCAGGCCCCAGTGGAAGATCGTCGCCGCCATGGCGTTGGCGCGCGATGCGTCGGCATCGCCGGCGGCACCGGCAAGCGGCGCCCAGTCGGTGCGGACGCCGTTTTCGACGACTGCGCCGCCGAACGAGCTGGCATAGTGCGACAGCGGCTCGGAGACACCGAAGAACATCAGGCCGATGCCCATGCCGGCTGCAAACAGCATGGCGAACCAGCCCATATAGGTATAATCCGGCGCGGCATCGACACCGCCGAGGCGGATATTGCCCAGCGGCGTGACGACAAGCGCCAGGCTGAACAGGACGAACACGTTCCCGGCCATCAGCAAAGGCCAGTCGAACATGTTGGTCAGGGCCGGACGAAGCCAGCTGAAGAACGCCGACGAAGCTTCGCCGAACATCAATGTCAAAATGACGAACCCGACGATGATCACGGCGGAGACGAAAAATACCGGATTGTGGACGTCCAGTCCCATAACCTGGATATTGTCTTGGCCCACTTCAAAATCGGAACTCGGTTCCAACGTGGTGGTCGTATCAGTGTCAGACAATGTCTTCCCCCTTTTCGGTTTGTGTAGCGACAGTCAGCCGTCCTGCCCCAAGACCAATGCATACGCAGCACATCGGGTACCGGGTTGTCATTGAACAGTCGGAGTCTGGAGGGGAGTGGCGACTGACCGGCATTGAATGGCCCATATGCGCCATATTTGGCCAAAGGGCCACCGTAGCGTGTGGAAAACCTGCCGTTCAGGCCCTTGTCTTGCAAAATACCAGCACGATTGCGCCCGAAACCAGCAGCCCGGCGGCGGCGGCGAGGCTCGCCCAGGTGTAGGTTCCGGTCCAGTTGGCAAGATAGCCGGCAACGACGGGCCCGAGGATCTGGCCGGTGCCGAAGGCCGCCGTCATCATCGCCAGCGCGCGGCGCGGGCTCTCGATGGCGAGTTGCCGCCCGACCTGCAGGCCGAAAGCCGTGACCATGACGAAGGTGCCGCCCAGCAACACACCGCCGACCACCGGGCCTGCAGGCAGCGGCACCAGCACGCTGGCTGCCACACCCAGCGCCTCGACCAGGCAGCCGATGGCAAAGACATTGACAAGTCCGACGCGGCGGACGGCCGGCAGCCAATAGGCCACGGAGGGTGCGGCGGCGAGACCGGTGGCAAGCCACACGCCGGCTTCAAACAGCGACGAGCCGCCGCCGTCGCGGACAATGGCGACGAGGAAGGTTGCAGTGACGATGTAGCCGAAGCCGAAAATACCATAGGCGATGGTCAGGGCCAGCAGCGCCGGGGTCCAGCTCAGCGGCGGCTCCTTCCTGGCCGGGCCGGTGCGCATCACGTCCTGCGGCAGATATCGGCTGACCAGCGCAAGGCCGGCAAAGGCCAGGACAGCGGCCACGATCCAGGCCATGCGCCAGCCGCCATCGCCGAGAACAATCAGGCCGAACATGATCGCCGAAACCGAGATGCCGGTGCCGACACCGGCGAAATGGCTGGACTGCACCCAGGGCTTGCCGGTGACGAGACCATGCGACAGCACGATCGCCGAGGTGAAGACCATGACAAAGGCGCTGGCGACGCCCGCCAGAAAACGGATCGCGCACAGCAGCACGAAATTGCTCGAGACACCCATGGCCAGCAGCAGCAGGGCGGTGGCCAGCAGTCCGGCAAGCGCCACCTTGCGCTCGATGCCCTCGGCCCAGCCATAGGCAGCCAGAATGGCGCCAAGCAGATAGCCGGCATAATTGGCCGATGCGATCCAGCCGGCCTCGGCCGGTCCCATGTCGAGACCGGCCATCATCGCCGGCAGAACCGGGGTGTAGAAAAATCGCCCGAGCCCCATGGCCACGGCCATGGCAACCGCCCCGGCCATGGCCGTGGTCAGGACGGCGGAGGCGGCAGGCGCGGGATCTGGCCGGGATTGTGGAGAATCGATCATGGCGGACGCTTGTTGGGCTTATCGGATGGCGTTCTCCATGAACCGGAATGGGCACAGTGGCAAGGATGACGGTTGCCGGGCCGGCGCATTCGAGAGCCGCTCTCCAAGAATTGTTTGGAACTTTCATGCCGACAGGTTAGTTGTGCACTGCAACATGACGAAAGGATTTTCCATGAAAACCGTGATCATCACCGGATCCAGCAGCGGCATCGGCCTCGGAATCGCCGAAAATTTCGCGACCGCCGGATACAACATCGTGCTCAACGGCCTGGGCAAGGCCGAGGAGCTTGAAGCGACACGGGCGCGGGTGGCTGCACTCGGCTCCGGCGAAGTGATCTTTCATGGCGCAAATATGCTCAAGCCCGACGAGATCGACGATCTGGTCAAAACCACCGAGGCAAAATTCGGCGGCGTCGATGTGCTCGTGCCGAATGCGGGGATCCAGCATGTTGAAAAGATCGAGGATTTCCCGGTGGCCAAATGGGACGCCATCATCGGCATCAATCTGAGCTCGGCCTTTCACCTGGTCCGCGCCGCCATGCCGATCATGAAAAAGCAGGCATCGGGCAGAATCATCGCCATCGCCTCGGCGCATGCGCTGGTCGCCTCGCCCTACAAGAGCGCCTATGTCGCCGCCAAGCACGGCATTCTGGGGCTGATGAAGACGGTGGCGCTGGAAGGCGCCGAGTTCGGCATCACCGCCAATGCGATCTGCCCCGGCTATGTCGAAACCCCGCTGGTCACCGGCCAGATCGCCGACACCGCCAAGGCACGCAACATGACAGAAGAACAGGTGATCAACGAGGTCATCCTCAAGGCGCAGCCGACCAAGCAGTTCGTCACGGTCGAACAGATCGCCGCGCTGGCGCTGTATCTGGCGTCCGACCAGGCCGCGCAGATCACCGGCGCAGCACTGCCGATGGACGGCGGCTGGACGGCCCAATGACCAGGACCACACGTAACACAAGGGCCCCTTCGGGGGCGAAAGCCGGCAGGTCCAAAACCCGCACCATCAATCTGGCGCTGCAGGGCGGCGGGGCGCATGGCGCCTTCACCTGGGGCGTGATCGATCGTCTGCTGGATGAGCCGGATATCGAATTCGAAGGGCTCTCGGGAACCAGCGCCGGCGCGGTCAATGCGGCGGTGCTGGCCCATGGCCTGATGGAAGGCGGCCGCATCGGCGGACAGGCAGCGCTTGAGGATTTCTGGCGCAAATCCAGCCGCGGCGGCTCGGTCTGGTCGCCGGTCCGCGCCCTGCCGCAAGGAGCGATTCCCGGCATGGAAATGGTGACGGCTGCAACCTATGCCGCCTTCGACACCATGACGCGCACCTTCTCGCCCTATGAATTCAATCCGTTCGACATCAACCCGCTGCACGACCTTTTGTCGGAAAGCGTCGATTTTGATGCGCTGCGCCAGCGCTGCGATACGAAACTGTTTCTCAGCGCCACCAATGTGCGCAGTGGCCGGGTGCGGGTGTTCGAGACCCGCGAGGTCAGCGCCGATGTGGTGATGGCGTCCGCCTGCCTGCCGTTCCTGTTCAAGGCGGTGGAGATTGACGGCGAGCATTACTGGGATGGCGGCTATGTCGGCAATCCGGCGCTGTTTCCGTTCTTTTACAATTGCGAAAGCCGGGACGTGATGATCGTGCACATCAATCCGATGGAGCGCGACGAAGTGCCGAAGACGGCGCCGGACATTTTGAACCGGATCAATGAAATCTCGTTCAACTCGTCGCTGCTGGATGAATTGCGCGCCATCAATTTCGTCACCCACCTGATCGAGCGGGAATGGCTCAAGGACGAGTTTAAGGAGCGGTTGCGGCATATATTGGTGCATTCGGTGCACGCCGACGATGCGTTGCGGGATCTGCCGGTGTCATCGAAATTCGATGTCAGATGGTCGTTTCTCACCGATCTGCGCGACCGCGGACGGCTTGAGGCGGATCGCTGGCTTGAGGCCAACCGTGATTCGATCGGCAAGGCGTCGACGGTTGACCTTGAAAGCCACTATCTCGGCCTGCCGGGCCCGCGCCGGGCCGATGGCAGCCAGACCCGGCATTCATCGGCGATGCTTGAAGAGAGCAGAGATTAACCGGCTTTGCCTGAAGCTGTCTAATCGCGCTTCCGGTCTTTCGCCCGGTGACAGGCTGGAGTAGGTTTTGTCCAACTGGTTCAAATTTACGAGGCGACATGGCCCACCGCACTTCCATCCGATTCCTGCTCAACGACCGGACGGTCGAACTTTCCGGCTTCGCGCCCGACCTCACCCTGCTCGACTGGCTGAGGATCGACCGGCGTCTGACCGGGACCAAGGAAGGGTGCGCCGAAGGCGATTGCGGCGCCTGCACCGTGCTGGTCGGGCGCTTGGACAACGGCATTCTGAGCTACGAATCAGTCAATGCCTGCATCCGCTTTGTCGGTTCGCTCGACGCCAGCCATGTGGTCACGGTGGAACATCTCAACCGGCCCGACGGGACGCTGAGCGCCGTGCAGCAGGCGATGGTCGACAATCACGGCTCGCAATGCGGCTTCTGCACGCCCGGTATCGTGGCTTCGCTGCACGGGCTGTGGCTGTCCGATCCGGAACCAGCGGAATCCGACATCGAACGCGCACTGCAGGGCAATCTGTGCCGCTGCACCGGCTATGAGCCGATCATCAAGGCGGCGATTGCTGCGGCAAAGACCATCCCGACCGAGGACAATGACCGGCTGGTCGCTTCCTATGGCGCCACCATCGAGGCGCTGACCGGTTTTGCCGATGGCGCCCGGGTGACCGTGGAAAGCGAGCGCGGGACAACCTTCCTGCCCGCCGATGTCGACGATCTGGCCGAGCTCTACGCGGCCCATCCGGAGGCGACGATCGTGGCGGGCTCCACCGATGTCGGGCTGTGGGTGACCAAGCATATGCGCGAGATCGCGCCGGTGATCTTCATCGGGCACCTCGAGGGGCTCAAGCAGATTTCGCTCGATGAAACCGGCGTGACGCTGGGTGCGGGCGTGTCCTACACCGCCGCGCGCGGCGCGCTGGTGGCGGCATTTCCGCAGCTGGCGGAACTGTGGGACCGGATCGGCGGCGAGCAGGTGCGCAATATGGGCACGGTCGGCGGCAATATTGCCAATGGCTCGCCGATCGGCGACACGCCGCCGCCACTGATCGCGCTCAATGCAACCGTAACCCTGCGCAGGGGTGCGGAACGGCGGACGCTGCCGCTCGAAGCCTTCTTCATCGAATATGGCAAACAGGACCGGCAGCCCGGCGAATTCGTCGAAAGCGTATCGGTGCCGGCACTCGAAGACGATGTCTTCTTCGCCACCTACAAGATCTCCAAGCGCCGCGACGAGGACATTTCGGCACTGTGCGCGGCTTTTCATGTGACGCTCGACGACGAGGGCATGGTGGCCTCGGCACGGATTGCCTTTGGCGGCATGGCCGGGACGCCGAAACGGGCGTCCGCAACCGAAGCGATGCTCACCGGTCAGCCCTGGAACTGGGACACCATCCAGGCGGCGCGCACGGCGCTGGCCGAGGATTACCAGCCGCTGTCGGACTGGCGGGCAAGTGCCGAGTACCGAATGCTGTCGGCGCAGAACCTGATGATCCGGTTCTTTCTCGAGACTTGCGGCGCACCTGCCCGCATCGAGCGCCACCCAGCCATGGCGGAGGCATGATCATGGACGCACCCTCCCCTCGCAGCAAAACCGAAATCTCCGGCGGCGCCCATGCGACGCGCCAGCATGATTCCGCCCACAAGCATGTCACCGGCAGCGCCGATTACATTGACGACATGCCCGAACCGGCAGGCACGCTGCATGGCTATCTCGGCCTCTCGGACCGGGCGCATGCCAAGATCACATCGCTTGATCTTGATGCGGTGCGCGCAGCCGACGGCGTGATCGCCGTGCTGACAGCCGCGGATGTGCCGGGCAGCAATGACATTTCGCCGTCGGGACGCAATGACGAGCCGGTTCTGGCTACCGGTACAGTGCTGTTTCACGGCCAGCCGGTCTTTGCCGTCATTGCCGAAAGCCGCGAGAAAGCCCGCCGCGCCGCCAAGAAGGCGGTCTTTTGCTATGAAGACCTGCCGCATGTCACCGATGTGCGCGCCGCCATGGATGCAAATTACCCACTGGTCACCGATCCGCTGAAACTGGAGCGCGGCGATATTGAAGCCGGCCTGGCCGGCTCGCCTCGCCGGCTTCAGGGCGAGATGCGCATTGGCGGTCAGGATCACTTCTATCTCGAAGGCCATATTGCCTTTGCCATTCCCGGCGAGGATGACGAAGTCACCGTCTGGTCCTCGACCCAGCATCCGAGCGAAGTGCAGCACATGGTGGCGCATGCGCTGGGTACCGTGTCGAACGCGGTCACCGTGCAGGTCCGGCGCATGGGTGGCGGCTTCGGTGGCAAGGAAACCCAGTCCAATCAGTTCGCGGCGATTGCGGCGATTGCTGCCAAGAAACTCAACCGTGCGGTCAAGATCCGGCCCGACCGCGACGACGACATGATCATCACCGGCAAGCGGCATGACTTCGTCGTAGATTACGATGTCGGCTATGATGACAGCGGTGTGATCCATGCGCTCGACGCGTCTTTTGCGGCGCGCTGCGGCTTCTCGTCGGACCTGTCGGGGCCGGTGACGGACAGGGCACTGTTTCACGCCGACAACTGCTATTTCTACCAGGATGTGCGGCTGGTCTCCAAGCCGATGATGACAAACACGGTCTCCAACACCGCCTTTCGCGGCTTTGGCGGTCCGCAGGGCATGCTCGGCGGCGAACGGATCATTGAAGAGATCGCCTATGCGTTGGGACGCGATCCGCTGGAAATCCGCAAGGCCAATTTCTATGGCGGACCGGGGCGTGACATCACCCCCTATCACCAGACGGTCAAGGACAACATCATCGCACGCGTTGTCGAGGAATTAGAGACCTCGTCAGACTACCAGGCGCGCCGCGCCGGGATCATCGCGTTCAATGAAACCAGCCCGGTGGTCCGCCGCGGCATCGCGCTGACGCCGGTGAAATTCGGCATCTCGTTTACCGCCACCTGGTACAATCAGGCCGGCGCGCTGGTGCATGTCTACCAGGATGGCTCGATCCACCTCAACCATGGCGGCACCGAGATGGGCCAGGGGCTCAACACCAAGGTGGCGCAGGTTCTGGCCGAGGAATTCCAGGTCGATCTCGACACCATCCGGATTACCGCCACCACCACCGGAAAGGTGCCCAACACCTCGGCCACGGCCGCCTCGTCGGGTACCGATCTCAACGGCATGGCGGCGGCCAATGCGGCGCAACAGATCAAGACAAGGCTGGTGGCCTTCGCCGCGGAAAAATTCAACATTCCCGAAGACCAGGTGGCGTTCGAGCCCAACCATGTGCGCGTCGGCAACGAGCTGATGCCGTTCGGCGATTTCATCAAGCTCGCCTATCAGGAGCGGGTCCAGCTTTCCGCCGCCGGGTTCTACAAGACGCCCGACATTCACTGGGACCGGGCCAGCGGCAAAGGCCGGCCGTTCTATTATTTCGCCTATGGCGCGGCGGTGTCGGAAGTTTCGGTCGACACGCTGACCGGCGAATATCAGGTCGACCGGGTTGATGTGCTGCATGACGCGGGAAAATCGCTCAATCCGGCGCTCGACATCGGCCAGATCGAAGGCGCCTTCGTGCAGGGCATGGGCTGGCTGACGACGGAGGAATTGTGGTGGGACGACAAGGGCCGGCTTCGCACCCATGCGCCCTCGACCTACAAGATCCCGCTGGCTTCGGACCGGCCGAAGATCTTCAATGTGAAGCTGGCGGACTGGGCCGAGAACCGGGAGCCGACCATCCGGCGCTCAAAAGCTGTCGGCGAGCCGCCCTTCATGCTGCCGATCTCGGTGCTTGAGGCGCTCGGCATGGCGGTGGCCTCGATCGCCGATTACCAGGTCTCGCCACAGCTTGATGCGCCGGCGACGCCCGAGCGGGTGCTGATGGCGGTGGAGCGGTTGAAGGCGATGGTCACCGAGGCCTACGTGTCCGGAGAGGACGAGGCGGACGCCTGATGGCGCGGCTTGGCGGCTATAGCAATTTTGCCGCGACGGCCGGCGACAGCGGCTTTGTGCTGATCCGGGTGCTGGAAGCCAAGGGCTCGACGCCGCGCGACGAGGACGCCTGGATGCTGATTTCCAGAACCGCAGCCTTCGGCACCATCGGTGGCGGACGGCTGGAGCTGGAAGCCATCGACCGCGCCCGCGAAGTGCTGGCCGGGGCCGAGGCCGCACCGATGGCGCTGCCGCTGGGACCTGCGATCGGGCAATGCTGCGGCGGGCATGTGACGCTGTCCTTCGAGATCATTCCCCCTGCCCGTTTCGGCGAGATCGAAGCAATGGTGCGGGCCGAGGATGCGCGCGACCCCGACGTCTGGCTGTTTGGCGGCGGTCATGTCGGCCGGGCGCTGGCAGATGCGCTGCTGCTGCTGCCGGTCAGGGTGCATGTGGTTGAGACGCGCGCCGATGAGCTGGAGATGACACCGCTCGGCGCGGAACGGCATCTGACCGCCCTGCCCGAGAGCCTGGTCAAGGACATGGCGCCGGGAAGCGCGGTGATCATGCTGACCCATGACCATGCGCTGGATTTCCTGATCGTTTCGGCCGCGCTGGCGCGCGATGACCTGGCCCAGATCGGCATGATCGGCTCGGACACCAAGCGTGCGACATTCGCGCATCAATTCATCCGCGAAGGCGGCGACAAGGACCGGCTGGCAAAGCTGGTCTGCCCGATCGGCCGCAAGATCGCCGACAAACGGCCCGCGGTGATTGCCGCCACGGTAGCCGCGGATGTTATCGCAGCGCTTGCGGACTGGCGCGCGGCACATCGCCAGACACAAGGCTGAACCTACCCCCCGTCAGCACCATGTAATCAACGCCGCGTCCCAGCTACGCGGCCCGCATTGGCTTGCCGACAGTGTTCGTCCGGCGCACGCGGACAGCGAACACAGAAAAGTGTCGAGGCATATCCTTGTTCAATGAGCATGCTTATTATATACCAAGCTCATGACAAAGACCTCCATCGATCAATTGGGATTTATGATCCACGACGCCGGCCGGCTGCTGCGCAAGAGTTTCGAGCTGCGCAGCCAGGAACACGGGCTGTCTTCAGCGCAGTGGCGGCTCCTGGTTCGCGTCGTTCGCGAGGAAAATCCGACCCAGGCGCGGCTTGCGGAACTGATGGAGATCGAACCGATCAGCGTGTCGCGCCTGATCGACCGGATGGAACAGGGCGGCTGGGTGAAACGCTGCGCCCATGAGAGCGACCGCCGGATCAAGCGGGTGGTCCCCACCGACAAGAGCCTCGAAATGTATTCGACCATCAAGAAGGTGGCCGGTGACGTGTTCGAGGTGGCGCTGGCGGGTGTCGATGAAGACCAGCGCCAGGCGCTGATGTCGGGGCTTGTCACCATGGTCGACAACCTTTCCGCCGACGACATGGCCGCGACACAGATACACACCGAGAAGCAGGCGTCATCATGAGCACTTCAACACCCGACACAGAAGCCACGCCCGGGGCGACACCGCAGCCCAGGAGCGCATCGAAACTCCGCCGCAACGTGCTGATGCTGCTGGTGCCGTGCCTGCTGATCGGCGCCGGCGCCTATGTCTGGATCCATGGCGGCCGGTTCGAAGAGACCGAAAACGCCAATATGCGGCTGGCGCGGATCACCATCGCCAGCGAGATTTCCGGTCGCGTGGTCAGCGTCAATGTGACGGAAAACGGCAAGGTCAAACGCGGCGACGTGCTGTTCGAGGTCGATCCGGCGCCGCTTCAGATCGCGCTCAACCAGGCCAATGCCGATGTGGAAAGCGCCCGTCTCAACGTCATCGAGCTGAAGGCGGCCTACAGCCAGGCGCTGACCCAAGAGCAGATCGCCAGCGACGACGCCGCCTATTTCCAGGACACACTGGAGCGGCAGAAGTCGCTCGCCGCCAAGGGCGTGTCGACCACCTCGTCGCTGGATGATGCGCGCCACGCCGCGCAAAAGGCCAATCAGGAACTGATCGCCGCCAAACAGGCGGTTGCCACCGCGCAGGTGGCGCTGGCCAACAGTCTCGATGGCGAGATCGACGCCCATCCGATGGTGGTGGCCGCCCTGGCCACCCGCGACAAGGCGGCTTACAATCTTTCCGTCGCCACGGTGCGCGCGCCGGCAGACGGGCTGGTCTACCAGGCAGCCTCCTTCCGGGCGGGCGAATATGTGACGCCGGGAGCCTCGCTGTTTTCCATCGTCGAGACCACAGAGCCGTGGATCGATGCCAATTTCAAGGAACCGCAACTGGCGCATATGCGGCCCGATCAGCCGGCCGAAGTGGTGTTTGATCTTTATCCCGACCGCACCTTCAAGGCGCGTGTGGATTCGATCGGTGCGGGCACCGGTGCGGAATTCTCGCTGCTGCCGGCACAGAACGCCACCGGCAACTGGGTCAAGGTCACGCAGCGGATACCGGTGCGGGTGAAACTGGACAACCCGGAAGCCGACATCCTGGCCCGCTCCGGCCTCAGCGCCACGGTGACCGTTGACACCGGGGCAAGCCGCAGTTTCGGCGATCTGTTCAGCAGCGCCCGAGCCGCCGAGTAACCCGCCGCCGGGAAAGCAAGACCATGAGCACGACCGACGAACGGGGCCACATTGTGCCGCATCGGGGCCTGATTACGGTTTCGATCATGCTTGCGACCATCATGCAGGTGCTCGACACGACGATTGCCAATGTGGCGTTGCCGTCAATGACCGGCGATCTCGACGCCTCGCAGGACACCATCACCTGGGTGCTGACCTCCTACATTGTCGCCGCCGCGATCATGACGCCGGTCACCGGCTGGCTGGCCGACCGGGTCGGACGGCGGCAATTGTTCCTGATCACCATTGTCGGCTTCACCGTCACATCGATGGCCTGCGGGCTGGCGCCGAGCCTCGAGACGATGGTGCTGTTCCGGATCCTGCAAGGCCTGTTCGGTGCGGCCATCGTGCCGCTGTCGCAGACCTTCCTGCTCGACATCAACCCGAAAGAGCGCCACGGCCAGGCCATGGCGATCTGGGGCGCTGGCATCATGGTGGGCCCGATTATCGGCCCGACGCTCGGCGGGTGGCTCACCGAAACACTGAACTGGCGCTGGGTGTTCTTCATCAACCTGCCGGTCGGCATCATCGCCTTCATGGGTTGCGCTGCCTATCTGCCGGAGATTGCCAAACGGGTGCGGCGGTTCGATTTCTTCGGCTTTGCCATGCTCTCGCTCGGCGTCGGCTCCCTGCAGCTGATGCTCGACCGCGGTGGCGAAGTCGACTGGTTCTCGGCCTGGGAAATCTGGATCGAGCTGTCATTGGCCATCACCGGCATCTGGGTGTTCACCGTGCATCTGGCGACGGCGAAGGAGCCCTTTGTCGATCCCAAGATCTTTGCCGACCGCAATTTCGTCATGGGCCTGGTGCTGATCTTCATTGTCGGCATCGTGCTGCTGGCGAGCCTGGCGCTGCTGCCGCCGATGCTGTCGCGGGTCTTTGGCTATTCGACGATCACCACCGGACTGGTGATGGCGCCGCGCGGCATTGGCACGATGATCTCGATGCTGATCGTCGGCCGGCTGGTGCGCATTGTCGATGCGCGCTACCTGGTCATCGCCGGGCTGCTGCTGACCTCGGCATCGCTCTACATGATGACCGGGTTTTCGCCGCAGATGGACAGTTTCCCGGTGATCTCGACCGGCGTCATCCAGGGACTGGGACTGGGTCTGGTGTTCGTGCCGTTGTCGACAGTTGCCTTTGCAACGCTGGACGCGCGCTTCCGCACCGATGCCGCGAGCCTGTTCAGCCTGGTGCGCAATCTCGGCTCATCCATCGGCATTTCGGTGGTGACGCTGTATCTGACCCGCAGCATCCAGATCAATCATGCGGAGTTGAGCAGCTTCATCACGCCGTTCAATCCGGTGTTGCAGGCCCTGCTGCCGGGGTCGGCGCGCGATCCGGCGACGTTGCAAATGCTGGACGGCATGGTCAACCAGCAGGCGCTGATGATTTCCTACAACAATGATTTCAAGCTGATGATGATGGTGACGCTGTTTGCCATTCCGCTGGCAATGATGCTGCGCAAGCCAAAGGCAGCCGTGGCTGCCCCGGCTGCAGCCCATATGGACTGAGCAAGACCGGGGACAAGGCTCAGCGTTCGGTGCGGCGGCCGGTTGCGTCAAAGGCGAGAATGCGCGCCGGATCGATTGCCAGACCGATGCGGGTGCCATCGGCGGGGAGATTCGTCTCGCCGTCAATGCGGACCACCAGCTTGTCGCCCGCGGCGGTGACGCCGTGCACCAGCGTTTCCGCACCCAGCGGCTCGCAGAAGGCGACATCGAAATCGATCAGGCCGGCGCCGGGGGCAACCAGATCGATATGTTCGGGCCTTATGCCGATGACCGCGCCGGGATCAAGCGGGGCGGCGCCTGGCCGGATGTCATGGCTGATCACATTCATCGGCGGTGAGCCAATGAAGCCGGCGACAAACAAAGTGGCCGGATTGGCATAGACGTCCAGCGGCGCGCCAACCTGTTCGGCAACACCGGCATTCATGACGATCATGCGGTCGGCCAAGGTCATCGCCTCGACCTGGTCGTGGGTGACATACATTGCTGTCACGCCAAGTTTGCGTTGCAACGCCTTGATCTCCAGACGCATCTGCACGCGCAGCTTGGCGTCGAGATTGGAAAGCGGTTCGTCAAACAGGAAGACGGCAGGCTTGCGGACAATGGCGCGGCCCATGGCGACGCGCTGGCGCTGGCCGCCGGAGAGTGCCCTGGGCTTGCGATCGAGATAGGGCTCGAGTTCGAGCATGCGTGCGGCCTCATTGACCCGCGCAAGTATCTCGGCTTTCGGCACATTGGCGATCTTGAGGCCATAGGCCATGTTGTCGAAGACGCTCATATGCGGATAGAGCGCATAGTTCTGGAACACCATGGCGATGTCGCGCTCGCGCGGTTCCAGATCGTTGACGACGCGGTCGCCGATATGGATCTCGCCCGAGGTGATGGTTTCAAGTCCGGCAACCATGCGCAGCAGCGTGGACTTGCCGCAGCCCGAAGGGCCGACGATGACGATGAATTCGCCATCATGGATCTCGGCGTCGATGCCGTGAATGACCTCGGTGCGTCCGTAGCTTTTCTTGATCGCTTCAAGTTTGATTTCAGCCATTTGAATTCATTTCTCGCTTTCGACCAAGCCCTTGACGAAGAGTTTCTGCATGCCGATGACCACCAGAACCGGCGGCAGCATGGCCAGCATGGCGGTTGCCATGATCACCGGCCATTCGACGGTCTGGTCGCCGGTCGGCAGCATCTGCTTGATGCCCATGATCACGGTGTTCATCGAGGGATCGGTGGTGATCAGCAATGGCCAGAGATACTGGTTCCAGCCATAGATGAACAGGATGACGAAGAGGGCTGCGATATTGGTGCGCGACATCGGCAGCAGGATATCGAAGAAAAAGCGGATCGGGCCGGCGCCGTCGACGCGGGCGGCCTCGGTCAGCTCGTCGGGAATGGTCATGAACAATTGCCGGAACAGGAAGGTCGCGGTCGCCGAAGCGATCAGGGGCAGGATCAGGCCGGTGTAGGAGTTGAGCAGACCGAGGCTGGCGACCACCTCATAGGTCGGCACGATGCGGACCTCGACCGGGAGCATCAGCGTCATGAAGATCAGCCAGAAGAACAGCATCCGGAAGCGGAACTTGAAATAGACGATGGCATAGGCCGACAGCAGCGAGATGATGATCTTGCCGATGGTGATGCCGAGCGCCATGACCAGCGAGTTGAGCAGCATCTGCCACACGGGTGCTACGCCACCGGTCAGCAGCGCCTCGAGATAGTTGTCGAAGAAATGCGGCCCGGGCAGCAGCGGCATCGGCGGCCGGATCAGATCTTCCTGGGTGACGGTGGAGGCAACGAAGGCGATCCAGATCGGAAAGCAGATCACCGCAATGCCGATGATCAGCCCGGCATGGGTGAGCCAGGTTCCGATCCCGCGTTTTTCGACCATGCCGCTCATCAGTAGTGCACCCGTCTTTCAATGAAGCGGAACTGGACCACCGTGAGGATGCCGACCAGCACCAGCAGAACCACCGATTGCGCCGCCGAAGATCCGAGATCCTGTCCGACAAAGCCGTCAGCAAAGACCTTGTAGACAAGGATAGTGGTGGATTGCTGAGGTCCGCCTTGCGTGATGGTGTGGATCACGCCGAACGTGTCGAAGAAGGCGTAGATGACATTGACCACCAGCAGGAAGAATGTCGTCGGTGACAGCAGCGGAAAGATGATGGTCCAGAACCGGCGGGCAAAGCTGGCGCCGTCGATCGCCGCGGCCTCGATGACACTTTTCGGGATCGCCTGCAGGCCGGCGAGAAAGAACAGGAAATTGTAGCTGATCTGCTTCCAGGCCGAGGCCGCCACCACCAGCGCCATGGCCTGGCCGCCATCGAGCGTGTGGTTCCAGGTGTAGCCGAGCTGGGCCAGCATCCAGGCGATGATGCCGGTGAAGGGATTGAACATGAACAGCCACAGCACCCCGGCAATGGCCGGCGCGACCGCATAGGGCCAGATCAGCAGGGTCCGGTAAGCGCTCGAGCCCTTGATGACGCGATCGGCCAGCACCGCCAGCCACAGGGCAAACGACATTGAGGACACGGTCACCAGCACGGAGAAGACCGCGGTGGTGAGGAAGGATTCGCGATAATAGCGGTTGCCGAAGAGATATTCGAAATTGCCAAGTCCGACGAACTGGGTCTTGAGCCCGAAGGGATCGGGGATGAAGGCGGACTGGTAGATCGCCTGGCCTGCCGGCCAGAAGAAGAACACGAAGGTGACAAGCAACTGCGGCGCGACCAGCAGATAGGGCAGCCAGCGGTTGTTAAAGACGACGCGTTTTTCCATGGATCACCAACCGGGAAGAGAAAACCGGCGGAGCCGCAAGGGCGCCGCCGGATCAGTGCAGTTAGCGGTTGGCCTGCTCGAAGCGACGCAGCAATTCGTCACCGCGGGAGACGGCCGAGTCGAGCGCGTCCTTGGCGGATTTCGCGCCGTTCCAGACACCTTCGAGTTCCTCATCGATGATGCCGCGGATCTGGTCGAAATTGCCCAGGCGCAGTCCCTTGGAGTTGCCGGTCGGCTCCTTGCCGGTCATCTGGATGATCGAGATGTCGGTGCCGGGGTTCTCGTCGTAGAAGCCGGAGGCCTTGGTGGCTTCATAGGCCGCCATGGTGATCGGCAGGTAACCGGTGTCCTGATGCCATTTGGCCTGGATGTCGGAGCTCGACAGGAAGTTGAAGAAGGCGGCGACGCCCTTGTACTCTTCCGAAGTCTGGCCTTCCATCACCCACAGGGATGCACCACCGATGATGGTGTTTTGCGGGGCGCCTTCGACATCGCTCCAGTAGGGCAGCGGCCGGATGGCGAAGTCGAACGTGGCTTCGTTCTTCACACCGGCATAGCCGGCCGAGGATTCGGTGAACAAAGCGCATTCACCGGCGCGGAACGGTGCGCCGCCTTCGTTGCGACGGCCCGAATAGATGAACTTGCCGTCCTTGGCCCACTGGCCGAGCGTGTCGATGTGCTTGACCTGAACGTCGCCGTTGAAGCTCAGCTCGGTGTCAACGCCGGCAAAACCGTTCTCTTTCGAAGCAAAGGGAACATTGTGGTAGGCGGAGAGGTTTTCGAGATGAACCCAGCTCTGCCACGCGGTGGTCAGCGGGCACTTGTTGCCCGATTCCTTCAGTGCATCGAGCGCGGTTCCGACCTGCTCCCAGGTCGACAGATCCATCTCCGGATCAAGACCGGCTGCCGTCAAGGCGTCCTTGTTGACGTAGAGAACCGGTGTGGACGAGTTGTAGGGCAGCGACAGCATCTGGCCTTCGGTGGTGGTGTAGTAACCGGCCACGGCTGCAAGATAGACCGATTGGTCGAACGGCAGGCCTGATTCGGCCATGACTTCATAGACCGGCTTGATGGCGCCCTTGGCGCCCATCATGGTGGCGGTGCCGACTTCGAACACCTGCAGAACGTCAGGCTGTTCGCCGGCGCGGAATGCGGCGATGCCGGCATTGAGCGTTTCGGAGTAGTTGCCCTTGTTGGTGGCGACCACGACATAGTCGGACTGGGACGCGTTGAACTTGGAGACCTGCTCGTCGAGAAGCTCTCCCAGGCGTCCGGTCATTGCATGCCAGAAATCGATCTGGGTGGCGGCGCTGGCTGGCGCAACGCCCGACATCAGTGCGGCGACGACGCCGGCGGCGATAAACTTTTTCATGTAAACTCCTCCCAAAGTGGGAAACGCGTGGAAACGAACGTAACCCGAAAGGGAAACGTAACCGCAGCGGTTCTAGCGCGCAATTGAAAACAGCTATGTGACAGTGGCTGTGGAAAACGAACCTCAGACGAACTTCCTGATATCTCCGGGCAATCAGGTCGATTATCAGGGAAAACCGGGAACTGATTAAATTCGCGCGGCGCCAAACCGGGCTTTTCATTCAGCTCCGCATTGCGCATCATGTGCACTGCAAAATAAACACCAAGTGCGAGGGCGCCGATGTCCGATTTTCTGTACGAGTACCCAGTCTTTTGGGAATGGATCAGTTTTGCCGTGCGCTGGCTGCATGTGATCACGGCCATCGCCTGGATCGGATCATCGTTTTATTTTATCGCGCTCGATCTCGGCCTGGTTCAGCGGCCGGGCCTGCCGGTGGGCGCTTACGGCGAAGAATGGCAGGTCCATGGCGGCGGTTTCTATCATATCCAGAAATACCTGGTGGCGCCGCCGAACCTGCCCGAGCACCTGACCTGGTTCAAATGGGAGAGCTATGTCACCTGGCTGTCGGGTTTCGCCATGCTGTGCGTGGTTTATTATGCCGGTGCCGAGCTCTACCTGATCGACGTCAATGTGCTGGATGTCAGCGCGCCGGTCGCAATCGGCATTTCGGTGGCCTCGATCGTGTTCGGCTGGATCATCTATGATCTCTTGTGCAAATCGCCGATCGGGCAGAACACCACCGGGCTGATGCTGGTGCTGTTTGCGGTGCTGGTGGCGATGGCCTGGGGCTATACGCAGGTGTTCACCGGCCGGGCGGCGCTTTTGCACCTGGGCGCGTTCACCGCGACCATCATGAGCGCCAATGTGGCGATGATCATCATCCCCAACCAGAAGATCGTGGTGGCGGATCTCAAGGCGGGCCGCACGCCGGACCCGAAATATGGCCGGATTGCCAAGCAGCGCTCGCTGCACAACAACTATCTCACTCTGCCGGTGATCTTCCTGATGTTGTCCAACCATTATCCGCTGGCATTCGCCACGCAGTGGAACTGGCTGATCGCAGCGCTGGTGTTCCTGATGGGCGTCACCATCCGCCACTGGTTCAACACCGTGCATGCGCGCAAGGGCAAGCCGCACTGGACCTGGGCTGCGACCGTGGCGCTGTTCATCGCCGTGATCTGGCTGTCGAGCCTGCCGCGCACCGACGAGGTGATCGAGGAAGCCTCGCTGGCACCGGTCCAGCAGCGCTTTGTCGACAATGTCCATTTCGAAGCGGTGAGCGAAACCATCATGGGGCGCTGCTCGATGTGCCATGCAGCCGAGCCGTTCTGGGACGGGATTGCCCATGCGCCCAAGGATGTAAGGCTCGAGACGGCCTCCGACATCGCCCGTCACGCCCGCGACATCTATCTGCAGGCCGGACGCAGCCATGCCATGCCGCCAGGCAACATCACCTATGTCGAGCCGGAAGAACGCGCGCTGTTCGTCGCCTGGTATGAATCAACAATTGCCGGCGGAAACACTCAATGACAGCCAGACTTCTGCGCGGACGCACGCTCAGCTTCAGATCGAGGCCGCAAGCGCGGGACGACCATGCCAGCTATGTCTACGAGGAAGACGGCGCGGTACTCGTCGAAAACGGGCGGATCTCGGCCTCCGGCGCCTATGGCGACGTGATGGCCAGGGCCCCCGCCGGCATCGAGATCATCGACCACCGGCCCTTTCTCCTGATGGCCGGGTTCATCGATCCGCATATTCATTTCCCGCAGATGCAGGTGACGGCGAGCTATGCGGCCAATCTGCTGGAGTGGCTCAACACCTATACCTTTGTCGAGGAACAGCGCTTTGCCGACGCGGCGCATTCCGCCCGCTTTGCCTCCCTGTTCTTCGATGAACTGCTGCGCCATGGCACCACCACGGCCGCGGCCTATTGTTCGGTGCACAAGGGCTCGGCCGACGCCTATTTCGCCGAGGCCAGCCGCCGCAACCTGCTGATGGTCGGCGGCAAGGTGATGATGGACCGCAATGCTCCGCCAGCGCTTACCGACACGCCGCAATCGAGCTATGACGACACCAAGGCGGTGATCGCGGACTGGCATGGCAAGGCCCGCAATCATGTGGCCATCACGCCGCGTTTCGCCATCACCTCGACGCCCGAACAGCTCGAAGCAGCTGGCACGCTGGCGCGCGAGCATCCGGATCTGCTGATCCAGACGCATCTGTCGGAAAACGACGCCGAGATCGCCTATACGCTGGAGCTCTACCCCGAGGCGCTGGACTATACCGATGTCTATGCGCGGCACGGGCTGCTGACCGACAGGATGCTGCTCGGCCACGCCATCCATCTGTCCGACCGGGAAATGGCGGCAATCGCGGAAGCCGGATCGGTTGCGGTGCACTGCCCGACCTCGAACCTGTTTCTCGGCTCAGGCCTGTTCGATCTCAAGCGGATCAGGCAACATGGCATACGCACCGCCATTGCCACAGATATCGGCGGCGGCTCAAGCTACTCGCTGCTGCGCACACTGGATGAGGCCTACAAGATCCAGCAATTGCGCGGTCACCGCGTGCCGCCGATCGAAAGTTACTGGCAAGCCACCCTCGGCAATGCCGAGGCGCTGGGGCTTTCCGACCGGATCGGCACGCTGGAGCCGGGAACCGATGCCGACATCATCGCGCTGGACGCCGGTGCGACGCCGGCAATGCGGATCAGGATGGAAACGGTGGGGACGCTGGAAGAGGAGCTGTTCCTGCTGCAAACCCTGGGCGACGACCGTTCGGTGCGCCAGGTCTATGTCGCCGGAGAAGCGGTTCAGGACTGAGGCGGCGAATAATTTTCGCGCTGTCACATTATTGTCTTAACCCTTCGTTAAGACTGTTCCTGCAAGCTGTGTATCAGCAGTGGTCTTTTCGAGGATCACTTATAAGTCGCGTGAGCACGGATGTACTGCCACGCGGCTTTCGCTTTTTCCGGACCGGACAAAGTTCCGCCCCCTCCCCGAGACAGCTCACCTTGACGTCCCGCCCGGCGGCGGGACCGGACGATGTGCTGCCCCTGCGTCAGCTGCCGCGATAGGTCGAATAGCCATAGGGCGAGATCAGCAGCGGCACGTGGTAATGGGCACCGATATCGGCAATGCCGAAGCGGATCGGGATCGTGTCGAGAAAGGCAGGTTCCGGCAAAGGATCACCCGCGTAGCGCAGATAGTCGCCTGCGTGAAACACCAGCTCATAGACGCCGGCAGCAAGTTCGGAACCCGACAGCAGCGGGGCATCGACGCGGCCGTCGGCATTGGTGTGGACGGTCTTGACCAGATGATGGGTCACCCCCTCGATGCGCATCAGTTCGATCGCCATTCCGGCGGCCGGGCAGCCACGGGCGGTGTCGAGTACATGGGTGGTCAGGCGTCCGGTGCCAAGCGGTTGAGCGGACATGGGCGTCTCCTTGGTCAGGTTGGGTCCATGATCATGTAAGCCTGATCATAGCTGAATTCTTCCAGATTGCTGCCGTCGCCTTCCCGGTCCATCACCAGAAAGTCGCTTGGCGCTCCCACCGCGATCAGCGGGTGGTGCCAGACATTGCGGGCATATTGAACCCCGACATGGCCGGCAACGGCAAAGGCGCGCGGGCTGCCGGGGCGGCCATTCTCATCCGGTGCGACCACCGCGATCCAGGGCCGCGGGGTGAGTGGGAAAAAGGCCTGGCTGCCCAGCGGATGGCGCTCCATCATGTCGACGGCATAGGGAAAGCTGCGCGGCTGGCCGCGAAACAGTGACAGGATGGTGCGGCCGCCCCCGGTTTCGGTGTCGGCCATGGCCAGCGCATGAAAGCGTTCGGTGGTGCCGCCATTGATCATCCGGATTTCGGCGGCGCCGGTGTCCAGCACCGTGCCGAAAGGCGCAAAGGCGTCCGCGGTCAGGGGCTCGAGTTCAAGCTTCTGCATCGCGCTCATTCTTCTGCCAGCAGCGCTGCCACACGGAAACCGGCGATCCGCTCGACCTGAGCGCAGGCGGTTTCGAATTCGGTTTCAGGGTCATTGTCGACGCGGGCCTCGAAGGCGGCAAGGATGCTGTCCTCGGTGTGGCCCTTGACCGCGATGATGAAGGGAAATCCGAAATCGCGCATGTAGCGGCTGTTGAGTTCGGTGAAGCGGGCATGGTCTTCGGGGCTGAGGCGGTCAAGCCCGGCTCCGGCCTGTTCCGACCGCGATTCCTCGGTCAGATCTCCGGCGATCGCCAGCTTTCCGGCCAGATCCGGGTGGGCGCGCAGCACGCCCAGGCGCTCGTCATGGCTTGCCAGACGAAACTCGGCACAGAGCGCCTCATGCAGCGCCTCTGCCTCGAGCGGTTCGGCAATCCGGCCATGATCGAAAGCCCGCTCGGCGATCCATGGCGAATGCTCGAACACGCCGCCAAACTTGGCGATGAAATCATTGCGGTCCATCATGTCTTCTCCGGATGGTGGTGTTCGTGCCAGTGATTGGCAATGTCGATGCGGCGGGTCACCCAGGCCTTGTCATGCGAAGCGACATAATCGAGGAACCGCGCCAGGGCGGCAGCACGGCCCGGACGGCCGGCCAGGCGGCAATGCAGGCCGACCGACATCATCTTCGGACTGCCCGCCGCCCCTTCGGCCATCAGCACATCGAACGTGTCCTTGAGATAGGCAAAGAACTGGTCGCCGGAATTGAATCCCTGCGGCGTGGCAAAGCGCATGTCGTTGGCATCAAGCGTATAGGGCACGATCAGGTGATGGCCGTTCGGACCCTCGAGCCAATAGGGCAGTTCATCGGCATAGGAATCGGCAGAATAAACAAAACCGCCCTCCTCCATGACCAGCTTCAAGGTGTTGACCGACGGCTTGCCCTGATAGATGCCGAGCGGGCGCGAGCCGGTCACCTCGGTGTGGATCCGGACGCATTCGGCGATGTGGCGGCGTTCTTCCTCTTCCGAAAAATCCTTGTATTCGAGCCAGCGCAGCCCGTGGCTGGCAATCTCCCAGCCGGCTTCCCTCATGGCCGCGACGGCGTCCGGGTTGCGCTGCATGGCCAGCGCCACGCCATAGACAGTGACCGGCATGTTGCGCTCGGTGAACATGCGCCAGAGCCGCCAGAAACCGGCGCGCGACCCATATTCATAAAGCGATTCCATGTTGGTGTTGCGCTGCCCCGGCCAGGCCTGCGCACCGACGATTTCCGAGAGAAGATTTTCCGACGCCGGATCGCCATCGAGAATGCAGCTCTCGCCGCCCTCCTCGTAATTGACCACGAACTGAACCGCGCAATGGGCCGCCGACGGCCATTGCGGATCAGGCGTGGTGCGGCCATAGCCAATCAGGTCGCGGGGATAGGATGGTGTGGTCATGGATCTGTCCGTTTCAATTCAGCGCGAACGGTACCAGCATCACTTCAAATGTCGAGAGCCGGACTTTGAAGAAAATCAACAAGCAGTCGCAGCGAAATCAACCGGTTGAGGTTTTGCCGGCGGCTTTGGCGGCGTGATGCTCGACGGAGAAACTTGCGGGTGTCTCCGGCCCCTGCGTTCCGGTGATTCCGGACACCAGGACATCGGCCATGCGGTGGGCGATTCCGAAGCTGATCTTGAAGCCGCCCGCCATGGCCAGCACGCCGGGTGCGCCGGGCACCGGCCCAAGCATCGGGTCGCGGCCGATGGCGCGCGGGCGCACACCGGCCCAGCGCCGGATCACCGGCGCGTGCTTGATCACCGGACACAGTCTGCGGGCGCGCTTGATGACAAGATCGAGAGCCTCGTCGGTGCCGGTCGGATCGTCATAATCGCGTTCGCTGGTGGAGCCGACCGCGACATGGCCGTTTTCATGCGCAATCACATAGAGGCCGTCCTCATAGACCACCGGCAGATCCGGATAGGTCCTGGCGTCCAGAAGTGCCGCCTGCCCCTTCACTCCGCTTCCAAGCGACTGGGACGGCAGCCCGGCGGCACGCGCGATCAGCGGAAAAGCATCGACACCATTGGCCAGCGCCACATGGCCATAGCTGACGACGGACCCGTCGGACAGAGTTGCCGTACGACCGGCCGGACTGACCTCCACCACGCTTGTTTCCAGGCGCAGATCGACATTCGGCATCATCGCGATACTGGTGAGCAGCGCGCCGAGCAGACCGGGTGGCGAAATCCGAGCCGAGAGCGTTTCATGAACCGTGCCGTGCGGGGCCGCGAGGATGTCGGGCCAGTTGTCGATCTCGGCGGTGTGCTTCACCTCGTAGCGGAAGGCGTCGCCCCAGTTGAGCTGCGCCTCCCCGACCCGGGCGAGCTCCGCAGTTCGCGCCCGCTCCGAGGTCAGCGGCAGCAGGCGTCCGACACGGCGGTAGCCGCAATAGGCCCCGGTTTCCGATTCAAGCCGTGCAACTTCATCTTCGAGATCGACCAGGGCGCGGAACTGGAAGTCCTTCTTGCCATTCCAGCGCTCGGGACTGTGCGGCATCAGGGCGCCGAGAAATCCGCCGCTGGCGCCGCCACCGGGATTGCCGCGTTCGACCAGCATCACCGACAGGCCGGCGCGCGCCGCCTTCACCGTCAGCCACAGGCCCGCGACGCCGGCTCCGGCGATCAACAGATCCGGAGCGGCTTGACCGGCATGCACCACACCGCTATCGGCAATACCCATGATCGACCCCCATGACCCGGAAAACGACGACGCCCCACAACCAAGGCCGCTTTCCTGGCTGGAAGGCGATATGCCCTATTCCGAGGAATTTGGCGACTTTTATTATTCGCGTGCCGATGGCCGGGCCGAATGCCGTCATGTCTTTCTGGAGGGAAACGACCTGCCCGCGCGGTTTGCCAGCCAGCCGTCGCTGGTGATTGCAGAGCTGGGTTTCGGCACCGGGCTCAACTTCATCGAGACCTGGTCAGCCTGGGAAAAAGCGGCGCCCGAAGGGGCGCGGCTGGCGTTCCATTCCTTCGAATTGCGACCGCTGCAGCGCGACGACATGCGCCGCGCGCTGTCGGCCTGGCCCGATCTCGGCGACAAGGCCTCACGCCTGATCACGGCCTGGCCGGATCAGCCCGAAGGCGACATCACGGCGGAGTTTCGCGCCGGCGGCAGAATGCTCAACCTGCATGTGCACACCGGCCCGGCGCTCGACCGGCTCGGCGATGTGAAGATCGAGGCGGACGCCTGGTATCTCGACGGGTTTTCGCCATCTCGCAATCCAGAGATGTGGTCTGAAGAGCTGTTGCGCCTCCTCGCCGGGCGGACAGCGGCGGGTGGAACATTTTCAACCTATTCGGCGGCGGGATGGGTGCGGAGGAACCTGAAGGCTGCGGGTTTCGTGGTGGAAAAGCGCCCGGGACACGCCAGCAAGCGCGACATGAGCGCAGGCCATCTGCCCGGCCTTGTGATCAGCCTACGGTGATCCGAGCGGCGATTTCCTCCGGCATCCATTCGCGGATCTTTGCCTCGAGCTTTTCCGGGCTGATCGGCTTGGACATGTAATCATCCATGCCGGAGGCCAGGCAGCGCTCCTTGTCGCCGGTCAAGGCATGGGCGGTGACGCCCACGACCGGTGTGTGACCGAGCTCCGGATCCTCGGCTTCGGCCCGGCGAATTGCCTCGGTGGCCTGATGTCCATTCATGACCGGCATCGACACATCCATCAGGATCAGAGCCGGGCGCAGTTCCTTCCACATGTCAAAGGCGCTGCCGCCATTGTCGGCAATCCTGTAGGTCACGCCGAGACCATCAAGGATCTGGGTGAACACGATCTGGTTGACCTCGTTGTCTTCGGCGACAAGCAGGTCAAGCTTGCAGGCCGCGGCCGGTGACTGCACCACGAGCTTGAGCTTGTCCGGCGCACAGTCCCGGGCGGCTGCGGGCTGCGCGACTTCCGCAGGAGAAACCGGTTCGACCGTGCGGGTTTTGCCGGAAGACTGAGCGGCTGCCTGCAGAACCTGGACAAGCGTTTCCAGCAGCATCGAAGAGCGGGCGGGCTTCATCAAGGTCGACTGCACCAGGCCCTTGCGGATGTCGGTGTCCGATGACTTGATGTCCATCGAGGTCAGCATGACGATCGCTGGCGCCTTGTCGCCGTGACGCTCGCGAATGGCGCGCGCGGTCATCACCCCGTCCATGTCCGGCATGTGATAGTCGAGAATGATCGCGTCCACCGGCACGTTGAACTTTGCCGCAGCCGCGAGCACATCGAGGCCTTCCTGTCCGGAGACGGCGGCGCATGCGTCAAATCCCCAGGCGCTGAGCTGCTCCTTGAGGATGGAGCGATTGACGGCATTGTCGTCGATCACCAATATCCGGGCGCCGGACACATCGACCGGCGCGCTGCGGACCGGAACGGTGTCGTGATCAAGCTGCATGCTGATTTCGACGATGAACATCGAGCCTTCGCCCGGTGTGCTTTCGGCCCGGACCGTGCCCTTCATCAAATTGACCAGCCGCGAGGTGATCGCCAGTCCCAGCCCGGTGCCCTCGTGGCGGCGGGTCGAGGAATTGTCGACCTGGGAGAACTTGTCGAACACTGCCTCCAGCTTTTCCTGCGGAATGCCGATCCCGGTGTCCTTGACCTGCAGTTTCAGGTCGATCCGGTCGGCCTGGTTGCGCACGCCGGTGAGCTCGATCAGCACGTGACCGTTCTCGGTGAACTTGATCGCGTTTCCGGCAAGATTGGTGATGACCTGGCGGATCCGGCCCATGTCTCCGACAACCCGGGTCGGAAACTCGGGATCGATGCGCACGATCAGTTCGATGTCCTTTTCGCTGGCCCGGCTCGAAATCAGCGTGGCCACGTCCTCGATGGTTTCGCGCAGGTCGAACGGCGCTTCCTCGAGCACCAGCTGGCCCGCATCGATCTTCGAGAAATCGAGAATGTCGTTGATGATCGTCAGCAGGGCATTGCCGGACTTGACGATGATGTCGGTGAAGGTGCGTTGGCGGGTGTTGAGCTCGGAGCGCGACAGCAGTTCCGCCATTCCGAGAACCCCGTTCATCGGGGTGCGGATCTCATGGCTCATATTGGCGAGAAATTCCGACTTGGCGCGGTCGGCGATCTTGGCCTTTTCCAAGAGCTCCTTGAGTTCGACTTCGCGCATCTTGGCTTCGGTGACATCGGTATAGGTGATGATCATCCGCGAGCCTGCCGTCGGCTTCGCGTCAATTCTGAGCCAGCGGCCGTGCGGCGCCTTGAGTTCTCGCGAATGCGCTGACTGCTTCTCGTGCTTCTCCAGAATCCCGGCAATCGTTTCCGAGACATTCTCGTCCGAAACATAGTCACCGCGATCCTTGCAGTAGGTGAAATAGCTTTCCATGGTGTTGCCGGGCTCGACCACTTCAGCCGGCAGATCGAGCATGTCGCGGAAGGCGGCATTGGAAAATTCGATGATGCCCTGGCGCGTCACCAGCAGACCTTGCGCCATGGTGTCGGTCGCGCCGCTGAGCAATTCGCTGGCCTGCTCGACTTCAGAGCGGGCGAGATCGAGCTCGTGCTCACGCTGCTTGAGTTCGGTGATGTCGAAATAGGACACCATCCTCTTGCCTTCCGACAGCGCCCGGACCGAATAGATCACAGTCCTGCCGTCGGCGCGCTTGAACTCGCGCGGCTCGACATAGCCTTTGCGGATTTCCTCGAGCCTGCTTTCGACATAGGCGTCGAAATCCTCGTCGGCGACATTGTAGACGCCCTTGTACCGGTTGATGTCTATCAGGTCCCGAAAGGCCGCACCGATATAGGAATCCTTCGCCTCGATCTTCCAGATCCTGAAGAACGCGTCATTGACCAGTTCGACCCTGTCGTTCCTGTCGACGACCGCCACCCCCATATGCATGGCATCAATCGCGCTTTCGAGATCCGAACGATTGAGTTCCGCAAGCCGGCGGGTCTCGAAAATCTCGTCTTCCCTGCGCTTGATTTCGCTGACATCCAGCGTCGTTCCCAGCAGATGCCGGCGTCCGAAAGGATCGGTGATGCCGACCTTCCTGTCGATCAGGACAAGCGGCTCGCCATTGGCCTTGTTGAGCTCGACTTCGCTCTCGATGATGTCCTGCCCGCTCATCACCTTGGTGTCGACATCGCGCAGTGCCTGGCCCTGTTCGCCGAACAGGGTGAAGTCGTCCTGGCCGATCACATCCTCGGCAGCAAGTCCGGTCAGATCGCTGTGGGCGCGATTGACATAGGTGTAGCAGTAGTTCTCGTCCTTGACGAAGCTCGAGACCGGCATCTCGTCGAGTATGGCGCGGAACATCTCGTTCTCGGCGGCCTGTGCCTTGAGCGCGAACTCGCGTTCCTTGAGCTCGGTCACATCGACGCGCAGGCCGAGCACGTAACCGTCGTCAAGCTTGCGGTTGACCATGCGGATCCAGCGGCCGTTCTTGAGCTGCTCGACTGTCGCCTTGCCGAATTCCCGATGCAGGGCGAGGCGTTTTTCGATCCAGGCGGTGCGTGCGGCCGGCTCGTCTTCGGCGCTTATGTGACAGGCGGTTTCCAGCGTCGAGCGCACGGTCTTGCCGACCGGCAGCATGAAATCGGGGGCGGTGAGCGAATCCATCGCCGGATTGACGTAGAGCAGCACGTCCTGCGGGTCATAGAGGACCACGCCGACATCCATGCAGTCGAATATTTCGTTGAACCGGTTGAGAAGCGACATGTCGGCGGCATTGGTGCTGGCGTTGAACGAGTTGCGGCCCTCGTCTTCAACAGAGCTCACCAGCGCAAGGGTTGAATCGGCGTTTGACTGCGGCGGCGGCGGATTGGCGTGCACGGCTGCCGGCTCCGCCATTTGGGCGGTGGCTGCTTGCGGATCCATCCCGGCAGGATGTGCCGGCGCGGTGATCGCGTCCGGCTCGTGCCGGTGTCCGGTCTCGAAGCGGACGCCGGCAATCGGCTCGAAACGTCCCAGGATAAAGGTCTTGCCGGAGGACTGGCGGTGCCGCTGAATCCGCACCCGGTAGCGTCCGCCCTGCAAGGGGTGCGCAAACAAGGCGACCTGGTCCTTGCCGAAGACAAGGCTGCGGCGCTCCTTTTCGTCGCGGTCATTCTGCTCGACTGAATCGAAATGCTGGTGGCTCTGCTGGCCGACAAGGGATTTGGGTTCGCAGTCCCAAAGCGCCGCATAGGCGGCATTGACCGCGACGTAGCGAAGCTCGGAATCCTTCAGGAATGCCGGATTCGGGTCGTTTTCGACCTGCGCGCATGCAGCAATCAGTGCCTCGTCACTCCCGATGTTGTCAACGTCAGCCACTCGGCAGTCCTTATCGACGAAAATTTGACCTGTCTCACCACCCGTTACATCGCATGTCGCCATTGAAGAAAGAGTTAACCATGAGAGCTAAGCATTCGGGCTGGCCATCCATCAGCCCGTGCCAGTGCGCGGTGCAATTTGCCTCTTGTCGAGACTTGCGGGAACGACTGGCCCGGCATAGCGTCAGTCAACACAGGCCAGCGATCGAGCCAGATCCGGCGGAAGGCGACAACACGACGGAGCCAGGTCCCATGAGCAGCATCGACGACATCGTAGCCGCCGCCATCGAAAACACCGCCGGCTCGCCCGAACGGCGCAGGCGCGCCGGAGGCGGACGCGGCGGTGATCGCGGCAAGGGCAGGAAGAGCCCGGTGACCCTGCGCTACCGCTCGATCCTCAACAGCCAGGATCCGTCGCTGCTGCTGTCAGAAGAGGGACTTGAAGCCATCCACGACGCCTCGCTGAGCGTGCTTGAACAGATCGGCATGGATTTCATGCTCGAAGAGGCGCGGACCCGGCTCAAGGCCGCCGGCGCGCGCATTGAGGCCGGCAGCGAGCGGGTGCGGATGGATCGCGGACTGGTCATGGATCTGGTTGCCCAGACGCCGGGGCCGTTCACGCTGCATGCCCGCAATCCGGAGCGGAATGTCGAAATCGGCGGCCGCAACATGGCTTTCGCCCAGGTCGCCTCAGCGCCCTATTGCTCGGATCGCGACAATGGCCGCAGAACCGGCACCCAGGAAGATTTCCGCAATCTGGTCAAGCTGGCGCAATCCTTCGACATCATCCACATGAATGGCGGCTATCCGGTCGAGCCGACCGATCTGCATGCGTCGGTTCGCCACCTCGATTGCCTGTCGGACATGATCAAGCTGACGGACAAGCCGTTTCATGCCTATTCGCTGGGCAAGGAGCGCAATCTTGATGCACTCGAGATCGTCCGCATCGGCCGCGGCCTGACCGCCGGGCAGCTGGAAGCCGAGCCATCGCTGTTTACGATCATCAACGCCTCCTCGCCGTTGCGCTATGACGCGCCGATGCTGCAGGGCATCATCGAGATGTCGTCGCGCAACCAGGTGGTGGTGATCACGCCGTTCACCCTGGCGGGCGCCATGGCCCCGGTAACCATTGCCGGCGCCCTGGTGCAGCAGAACGCCGAGGCGCTTGCGGGCATCGCCTTCACCCAGCTGGTGCGGCCCGGCTCGCCGGTGGTCTATGGCGGCTTCACCTCCAATGTCGACATGAAATCGGGCGCACCCGCCTTTGGAACGCCGGAATACATGAAGGCGGTGATCGCCGGCGGGCAGCTGGCGCGCCGCTACGGGGTTCCCTATCGCACCTCCAACACCTGCGCGGCCAACACGCTGGATGCGCAGTCGGCCTATGAATCGATGATGTCGCTGTGGGCGGTGGTCCAGGGCGGCGGCAATTTCATCATGCATGCAGCGGGCTGGATGGAGGGCGGCCTGACAGCGTCGTTCGAGAAATTCATCATGGATGTCGACATGCTGCAGATGGTGGCCGAATTCCTGGCGCCGATCGACACCAGCCCGGATGCGCTGGCCATGGACGCGATGGCGGAAGTCGGGCCCGGCGGTCATTATTTTGGCACCGCACACACGCTGTCGCGCTACGAGACGGCGTTCTACTCGCCGATCCTGTCGGACTGGCGCAACTTCGAAAGCTGGAGTCTGGCCGGCCAGCCCACCACCTATGATCACGCCAACCGGGTCTGGAAGGACACGCTGGCAAATTACGAGGCGCCGCCGCTGGATGAAGCGATCGCAGAGGAGCTCGACGCCTTTGTCGCCCGGCGCAAGACCGAGGGCGGTGTGCCGACGGATTTCTGATCAGGCTGGAGCTGCAATCATCCGCACCGAGGCAAGGCCGACATCGCCTGGAAAATCGATGGTGAAATGCTCGATGACCCGAAAACCGAGCCGCTCGTAGAACGGCACGGCCTGCAGCGAAGACCAGGCTTCCATGCGCGAACATCCTTGATCGCGGGCCTGGGAAAGGCAGGCGGTGTAGAGCGCCCGACCCACCCCCTTGCGCAGATGATCGGGATGAACGGCGAAATGGCGGACATGTCCGCATCCCGGGGTCACCCGGCCGGACGTGCCCGGAGCCGCAAGGCTCCACCCGCCACAGCCGGCAAGCTCGCCATCGGCTAGTGCCACGAAGAAGCGACCTGAGGACAGAAGCTGCGGTTGGGCGCGCGTCACCAGCGGCAACAGGATTTCGAGATCAGACGCCGCATAATGGCCCTGCCACAGGCGGGTGTAGCTGGCAGTCAGAACCGCCGTGACATCCATTTCATCGGCCGCAGTCGCCAGCCTGACCTTCAACGCAGATTCCTGCACGTCTCTCTCCAGCCCTTGATCCGGCACACTCTACCGCTTCAAGCGAAAAGACAGAACCGTGCAAAGAATTAAACGATCACGCGGACCTTGCGGTTGGTGAGCCAGACACCGAAGACGACGATCAGGGTGCCGATGACCATCGGCAGTGTCAGCGCTTCGCCAAACAGAAACCAGCTTTCGATGGCGACTGCGGGCGGCACCAGATAGGTCAGCGAGGCGGCGCGCGAGACCTGGCCGCGACGGATCAGATAGAGCAGCAGCATGATCGAGACCAGCGACAGTCCCAGCACCGACCAGGCCATGGCCAGCACCGATTGCAGGTTCCAGACAATGGTCATCGGCTCGATCAGAAACGCCAGCGGCATCACCACCAGGAACCCGCCGACATATTGCAAACCGGCGATGGCGCGCAGATCGCCTTCCTGCAGATACCGCTTCTGGTAAATGGTGCCGAGCGCTACCGAGCCCATGGCCGTGACATTGACCAGCAGCGGGATCAGGGCCGTCTGCAGCATGGCGGGGTCGAGTTCGAGCAACCCCGGCACGATGGCAACGCTGAGCCCCGCGAAACCGAGCAGAATGCCAAGCCGTTGCATGGCGGTCAGGCGCTCGCCGACGATGAAGGGCGCGGCAAGTGCCGTCAGCAAGGGCTGCAGCGCCGCAATCAGGCCCGATACCGACGCCGGAACGCCCTGATCGATCGCCCACCAGACGCCGCCGAGATAGAGGCCGTGCAGCAAAACGCCGGACGCCACCGCATGCAGCCAGCCGGCGCGCGTCGATGGCCAGGCGGCCCGGCTGACTATCGTCAGGATGAAGAACAGGCTGGCGGCAAGCGTGAAGCGCCAGCTCAGAAAGGTCAGCGGATCGGCATGGGGGCTGGCATATTTGGCAACGATCCAGCCCGTCGACCAAAGCAGGACAAACAGCGCGGGGGCCAGACGATCAAGTGTCATGGAAATGGAGCCTGATTGATTCAGCGCAAGGAATGCCGCTTTGCAGGGAGGGTATGGTGGCAAGCGATAGACCCGGTCCCGACGATGCGCAAGCCTGTTGTCGAAGCCGTCGGAATCAATCCGCCAGATCGCCCGAAACTGCGACCTGATCGCAACAGAGACCAAAAAAATGCTGTCTTCGAAGCCGTGCAGAGAAATCCTGCATGGTTCTTGCTTTCTTCAACCTGATGCGATCTTATAACCTCCAAATGGGAGCGCGAAACACTTGCCTTTCGATGAAATGCTGACTGCGGACGGCCTTCCGCGAGCACCCTACGAGGGGTACTTCAAATGGCATTCGGAACAGAAAAGCTCGGATCTGTTCAAGAAGTCGCGGGACGCGGAAAACATCTTTCGCAAGACCGGCATCACCTTTGCCGTTTACGGCAAGGGAGACTCCTCCGAACGGCTCATTCCCTTTGACATCGTGCCGCGCATTATCTCCGGCTCCGAGTGGCGAAAGCTGGCGCTGGGGATCGAGCAGCGGGTGATGGCGCTCAATGCCTTTCTCGACGACATCTATCACAAGCAGGAAATCATCAAGGCCGGCCGCGTTCCGCGCGCGCTGATCGAACAGAACGATGCGTTCCTGCCCGAGATGATCGGCATGCGCCCCCCGGGCGGGGTCTATACCCACATCATCGGCACCGACATCGTGCGCACCGGCGAAGGCCAGTTCTACGTTCTGGAAGACAATGCCCGGACACCTTCGGGCGTCTCCTACATGCTCGAGAACCGCGAAACCATGATGCAGATGTTTCCCGAGCTTTTTCACCTCAACAAGGTGAGGCCGGTCGAGAACTATCCGAAACTGTTGCGCCAGAGCCTGGCAGCACTGGCTCCTCCCGGCTGCAGCGGCAAGCCGAGGATCGCCGTGCTCACACCGGGCATCTTCAATTCCGCCTATTACGAGCATGCCTATCTTGCCGACCAGATGGGCGCCGAGCTGGTAGAAGGCTCGGACCTGCGCGTGATCAACGGCAAGGTGGCGATGCGCACCGTGCAGGGCTACGAAGCCATCGACGTGCTCTACCGCCGGGTTGACGATGACTATCTGGACCCTCTGACATTCCGTCCGGATTCGACGCTCGGCGTTCCCGGGATCATGGATGTCTACCGCGCCGGCAACATCACGATCGCCAATGCGCCCGGCACCGGGATCGCCGACGACAAGGCGATCTATTCCTACATGCCAGAAATCGTCGAGTTCTACACCGGCCGCAAACCGCTTCTGGAGAATGTGCCGACCTATCGCTGCTCGGAAGCCGATACGCTCAAATATGTGCTGGAAAACCTGGCCGACCTGGTGGTCAAGGAAGTCCATGGATCCGGCGGTTACGGCATGCTGGTGGGCCCGGCTGCAAGCAAGCGTGAACTGAGCGATTTTGCCGCCAAGCTCAAGTCGCGGCCGAGCAACTACATCGCCCAGCCGACACTGTCGCTCTCGACCGTGCCGATCCTGACCAAGAAAGGACTGGCGCCACGGCATGTGGATTTGCGGCCCTATGTTCTGGTTTCGAACAAGGTTCAGATCATTCCCGGCGGCTTGACCCGGGTGGCGCTCAAGGAAGGCTCGCTGGTGGTCAATTCCAGCCAGGGAGGCGGCACCAAGGACACTTGGGTGCTGGAGGATTGAACATGCTGGGAAGAACCGCAAACGGCCTGTTTTGGATGTTTCGCTATATCGAGCGCGCGGAAAACACCGCACGCCTGATCGATGCCGGCCTGCGCATGGCGCTCACGCGCATGGACGGGCAAGAGGAAGACTGGGAATCGGTGCTGCGCAGTTCCGGCGTGTTCGGCGGCTACTGCGCTTCCAACGAGGAAGTGACCAGCGCTGATGCGGTCAACTATCTGCTGCGCGACAAGTCGAACCCGTCAAGTGTGCTCTCGGCCATCGAATCGGCCCGCAACAATGGCCGGATGGTGCGCACGGCGTTGACGCGCGAAGCCTGGGAAGCAACCAATGAATGCTATCTCGACATCAAGGCCAAGCTCTCGCGGCGTGTGTCGAGCGCCGACATGCCTGCGATCATCGACACCATCAAGCAGCGCACCGGCCTGATCCGCGGCGCGTTTCACGGAACCATGCTGCGAACCGAACGCTACAATTTCTCGCGCATCGGCACCTTCATCGAGCGCGCCGACAACACATCACGCATTCTCGACGTGAAATATTACGTGCTTCTGCCCGCAAGCTCCTATGTCGGCTCGTCGCTCGACAATGTGCAATGGGAATCAATCCTCAGATCGGTTTCGGCGCACCGCTCCTATGGCTGGGTCTATGACGACGATTACAAGCCTTCAAACATTGCCGATTTCCTGATCCTCAATGGCCGCATGCCGCGATCGCTGGCCTATTGCTATGACAAGATCAATGCAAACCTGTCCTATCTGGAACGGCAATACGGCAAGCGGACGTCATGCCACGAGACGGCTGCGGCGACGCAAGGGATGTTGCGGGAACGGGAAATCAAGGAAATAATGGATACGGGCCTGCACGAATTCCTCCAGGGTTTCATCAGCCAGAACAGCCGGGTTGCTGCCGAGATCGCCGAAGCCTACCGGTTCTACCAGGACTGATTCCATGCTGCTTAAAATTTCCCATGTGACCGAATACGCCTATGCGAGCCCTGTGCGCTACGCCTTGCAGCGGCTGAGACTGACACCGCAGGACAGCCAGCTGCAAACCGTCAATTCCTGGTCGATGCAGGTCGAGGGCGGCGCTGTCGAAGCGCAATATGTCGACCATTTCGGCAATGTGGTCGAGCTGGTGAGCGCCAGCCGCGACACCGAAGCGATCCGGGTGGTGGCGACGGGTTCGGTCGAGACCTATGACAAGATCGGCGTGTCGGGACCGCATCGCGGCTACATGCCGCTGTGGCTCTACCAGCGGGAATCGGCGCTGACCAAACCCGGCAAGATGATCCGGGAACTGGCCCGCGGCGTTGCCAAGGGAGAGCCGCTCGAGCAGCTGCACGGCCTGATGAATTCGCTGCATCAGGCGATGGCCTATGTGCCGGGCGCAACCCAGACCCAGACGATCGCCGAAGACGCGCTCGCCTCGGGAAAAGGTGTGTGCCAGGACCATGCCCAGACCTTTGCCGCGGCAGCCCGGGTGCTGGGCTATCCGGCCCGCTATGTTTCGGGCTACCTGATGATGGAAGAAACTCCGGACCAGGCGGCCAGCCATGCCTGGGCGGAAGCCCATGTCGACGGGCTCGGCTGGGTCGGCTTCGATCCCGCCAACGACATGTCGCCCGATGACCGCTATGTGCACATTGCCTATGGCCTCGATTACAAGGACGCCGCGCCAATTTCGGGCATTCGCACCGGAACCGGTGAAGAACAGCTTGCAGTCCGCATCACAGTGGAGCAATAGATTCGCCGAACTCATTTAACGGGCGGATTCGCTGATCATGACCTATTGCGTCGGACTACGCCTCAACAAGGGCCTCGTGTTCATGTCCGATACACGGACGAATGCGGGTGTCGACAACATTTCGACCTTTCGCAAGATGTACACCTGGTGCGCGCCGGGCGACCGGTTGATGACGATCATGGCGGCCGGCAATCTGGCAACGACCCAGACGGTTGTCAGCATGCTGGAAGAGCATTCCAAGGCCGCCGAGGACCGGCAGCCGAGCATCATGAAGGTGCCTTCGATGTTCGAAGTCGCCCGGCTGATCGGCGAGACCGTGCGCGAGGTGATCAAGACCGCGTCGGACAACGGGCATCAGAGCGAGTCGACATTCAGCGCCACCTTCATTCTCGGCGGTCAGGTCGCAGGCGGCGCCATGCGCATGTTCCTGATCTATCCGGAAGGCAATTTCATTGAAGCCACGGATGACAATCCCTTCTTCCAGATCGGCGAGCACAAATACGGCAAGCCGATCCTGGTGCGCGCCTATGATCCCGACATGAGCTTCGAGATGGCGACGAAGCTGCTGTATGTGTCGTTTGATTCGACGCTGAAATCCAACCTGTCGGTGGGACTTCCGCTGGATCTGCAGTTTTACGAGCTCGACAGCCTGACCAGGGGCTACGAGAAGCGCGTGGTCGCCACCGATCCCTATTACAGCAAGATTTCGGACGGCTGGTCGGACGCGTTGCGCACGGCCTTCAACAGCCTGCCGGATTTTACCCGCGACTGAGCAGCCTGCAATCTATTGTGCAGCGGACGCCGTACGCAGACCTCCGGCCTCTTCGATGAAGGCGACGACGTCTTCAATGCCGGTGCCGCGGCGCATGTCGGTGAACAGATGCGGGCGGCCCTTGCGGCCTGCGGACGCATCGCGTTCCATCACCGCCAGATCCGCCCCGACATGGGGCGCCAGATCCATCTTGTTGATCACCAGAAGATCCGAGCGGGTGATCGCCGGCCCGCCCTTGCGCGGGATCTCCTCGCCCCGGCACACCGAAATCACGTAGATGGTCAGATCGGCAAGGTCAGGCGAAAAGGTGGCCGCGAGATTGTCGCCGCCGGATTCGATGAAGATGATGTCGAGATCCGGGTGGCGCTCGTTGAGTGCATCGATGGCGCGCAGATTGAGCGACGCATCCTCGCGGATCGCCGTGTGCGGACATCCGCCGGTCTCGACGCCGACCACACGGTCGGAGGGCAATGCCTGCATCCGCACCAGCGCCTCGGCGTCCTCGCGGGTGTAGATGTCATTGGTGATGACCGCGATGGAATGGTGCTCGCGCATCGCCTTGCAAAGCTTGTCGGTCAGCGCGGTCTTGCCGGAGCCGACAGGGCCGCCGATGCCGACGCGCAAGGGGCCGTTGGATGAGGTCATGACAAAAACAACCGTGGTTCGAGGGTCTCGTGGTTCATCGCGGCAATATCGGCGATGAAGGCCGCGCCGCCAAGGTCTTGCAGGGTCGAGAGGGCGGCGCGTTCGGCGGTCCGTTCGATCACCGGTTCCAGGCCGGCAAGCACATGGGCCGCGCCCTGCTGACCGGTAACCGACAGCCTTATGGCGCATTGCAGCTGGTTGGAGGCGAAAGCGTGCAGATAGGCGCTGGCAGTCATGCGCGGATCAATCTGCTCACACCCCGCCGCGACCCCGACAGCAACCGGCAGCGGCGTGTTGCGGCCGGGCATGACACTGCGCGTCACCCAGGGCGTCACGGCCTCGATGAAGGAGGTGCCCTGGTTGAGGGTTTCGTCAAGCCGCTCCTGCCCGACGCACAGGGCCATGCAGAGGCTGGAGGTTTCCTTTATTGCCTGCGCATCGCCCGCGGACCGGTGGGCTTCCACCAGGATCACCGCGTCGTTCCACAGCGTGCCCTGGGTGATCTGCACAATGACCCAGTCTTCAAGCGAGCTGCGATCATGCACGTGGCCGGCCTGGACGGCCTGTTCGAGACCTGCGGAATAGGCAAAGCCGCCGACCGGAAACACCGGTGACAGCCAGCTCAACAGCTTGAGCAGCGCTGTCGTGGTCATTTGTCAGCCTCGCGGCGCTGCCATTCCGCCACCGCATCCTGCATGGTTGCACCCTGGTGGGATTTCATCCAGGCCATGAAAGGCCGGTCGAACTTGAAATGATCGCCGATCGCCGCCTTGAAAAAGCGGCGCACGTTCTGGGTGTTGCGGTAGTCGGCATCGATCAGTGTCTCGTTGGTGATCGGGTCGCTGTGCCAGTCGCGCCGGTCAGTCATGACTGTGCTCCGGGTGGCCGTGCGCGTGGGCATGATCATGCGCCTGGTGGTGATGCGCCGAATGCGCCCCGCCATAGGCGCCGCCTTCGGGATCGAAGGGCGCCTCGATGTCGGTGACCGAGGCGCCAAGGCCGAGGAGCATGTCGCGGATCACGTGATCGCGTCTGAGCCGGATCGTTTCCGTGGTGATCTCGGCTGCCAGATGGCGATTGCCGATCTGCCACGCAAGCGACAGCAGGTGGCGCGGGTCGCTGCCCCTGACCTCCATCAGTGCTTCAGGCACGGCATGCACCTCGATGATCCGCCCGTCATCAAGCACCAGCCCGTCGCCGTGGCGCAACAGCCGCGCCTGAGGCAGATCGAGCAGGAAGGCAATGGTCTCCCCGTTTTCCAGCCGGTCCGAGACCATGCGCATGCGGCGTCGGTGCCGCGCGGTTTCATCCAGCGTGATGCTGGCGACAGGGGTGTCAAAATCCCTTGTGACTGACGTGACCGTCGGCAGATGCATGCATGCTCCCTATCCGAAAAGCAGTTTCTCGATTTCGGGCACCGGGTGCCCCGTCAGGTCCTTGGCGACCTCCGCAACAAGCCTGCTCGACACCGCGTTGGAAAGAGACTTGCGCAACTCACCCATGACCAGTGCCGGCGCAACGATGACGATTTGCGAGAAATGGCCGGCCTGGGCGCTGTCGTCGAGCCTGGACGCGATCTGGCGGGCGAATTCATGCTTGGCCAGGCGATGCCAGTCGGTCTCCTGCACAGCGCTGCGGTGCGCGCCGCCTATGCCATCGGACAGGCGTCCGGGGCGGTCCTCACCTTGCACGGCGGTTTTCGGGTTTGCCTGTTCGAAACCGCTGAAGACCCGCAATGCCGGTTTGTCCGGTGTGCCGCTGTTGACCAGAAACAGCGCTTTCTCGCCATCGGCGACCACAACCCATCCCTTGTGCTTCAGTCTGATACCGGACATTGAACCCTCCTTCTCGTTATATCAGAGATCAATATAGCATCATCCTGCCGCAGCACGGCTTGACGAGGATCAAGGGGCGGCAGAGCGATCAAAACAGGAAATATCTCTGCGCCATCGGCAGCACGGTGGCGGGTTCGCAGGTCAGCAGCTGGCCATCGGCGCGAACTTCATAGGTTTCCGGATCGACCTCGATATGCGGCAGGGCATCGTTGAGCATCATCGAGGTCTTGGAAATGCCGCCGCGGGTGTTCTCGACGGCTTCCATCTGCTTGGCGGTTCCGAGCTTGTGCGCCAGGCCATCCTCGATTGCCGCCTGGCTGACGAAGGTGACCGAGGAATTGGTCCGCGCCTTGCCATAGGCGCCGAACATCATGCGGTAATGCACCGGCTGCGGCGTCGGGATCGAGGCATTGGGGTCGCCCATCGGCGCCGCCGCAATCATGCCGCCAAGCAGCACCATGTCGGGTTTGACGCCGAAAAAGGCCGGGTTCCACAGCACCAGGTCTGCGCGCTTGCCGACCTCGATCGAGCCGATATGCCTGGAAATGCCCTGGGCGATGGCCGGATTGATGGTGTATTTGGCGATGTAGCGGCGGACGCGGAAATTGTCGTTGTCGCCGGTTTCCTCGGGCAATGGTCCGCGCTGGCGCTTCATCTTGTCGGCTGTCTGCCAGGTGCGGATGATCACCTCGCCAACACGGCCCATGGCCTGGGAATCCGAGGCGATGATCGAAAACGCGCCGATGTCGTGCAGGATGTCTTCGGCCGCGATGGTCTCCTTGCGGATGCGGCTTTCGGCAAAGGCGATGTCCTCCGGAATGGCGCTGTCGAGATGGTGGCAGACCATCAGCATGTCGAGATGCTCGGCGATGGTGTTGACCGTGTAGGGCCGTGTCGGATTGGTGGAGGACGGCAGGACGTTCTTCAGTCCGCAGACCTTGATGATGTCAGGGGCATGGCCGCCGCCGGCACCTTCGGTGTGGAAGGCGTGGATGGTGCGGCCCTTGATCGCGTCGACCGTGCTTTCGACAAAGCCGCTCTCGTTGAGCGTGTCGGTGTGGATCATCACCTGGACGTCGTACTGGTCGGCAACCGACAGGCAATTGTCGATGGCGGCAGGCGTCGTGCCCCAGTCCTCGTGCAGTTTGAGCGCACAGGCGCCACCAAGGATCATCTCTTCGAGAGCTGCAGGCCTGGACGCATTGCCCTTGCCCGAAAGGCCGATGTTCATCGGAAACGCATCCATGGCCTGGATCATCCGGCCGATGTGCCAGGGGCCGGGCGTACAGGTGGTGGCCAGAGTGCCGTGCGCCGGGCCGGTGCCGCCGCCGAGCATGGTGGTGAGCCCGCTCATCAGCGCTTCCTCGATCTGCTGCGGGCAGATGAAGTGGATATGGCTGTCAAATCCGCCGGCGGTGAGGATTTTGCCTTCGCCTGCGATCACCTCGGTGCCGGGTCCGACAATGATGTCGACACCGGGCTGGGTGTCGGGATTGCCGGCCTTGCCAATGGAAGCGATGCGGCCATCCTTCAATCCGATATCGGCCTTGAAGATGCCGGTGTGATCGACCACCAGCGCATTGGTGATCACCGTATCCACCGCGCCGTCGGCCCGGGTGACCTGGCTCTGGCCCATGCCGTCGCGGATCACCTTGCCGCCGCCGAACTTGACCTCCTCGCCATAGGTGGTGAAGTCCTTCTCCACCTCGATGAAGAGTTCAGTGTCGGCAAGCCGCACCTTGTCGCCCACGGTCGGGCCGTACATGGCGGCATAGGCGGAACGGGAAATCCTGGCAGGCATGGGCGATCCTCGGTTTGTTCAAACTCTCAACCAGCTCGGCAAGCAAATGCCGGGCCATCACCTTGTTTCGAGTGCATAAGAAAGCACCTCAATGCGTTCGCGCGTCAGGCGGGCAAGGCACAGGCTGCCGACCATCGGCTGGGCAGTGCCGCCAAAGACGTCATAGGCCTCATATTCGCATTGCGCATCTCGGAACTTGAGCCAGGCATGCTGGGCTGTGCGCAAGGCTTCCAGCGTCGTCGGCACGCCGCGGTCGCGGGCAAGGTCGGCCACATATTCGTCATTCGACCTGGCGGCGGCGACAATTTCCGGCCACAGCCTGTTGAGCTCCGCATCGGCCTTTTCATAGTCGACACCGGCGCAATAGGTCATTTCCATCTGCGTCTGTGGATCGATGCAATCGGGCAGCTCGTCGGCAAGTCCCGATGAAGCCATCAGGGCTGCACAGCATCCGGCCATGAGGGTTGTCTTGATCATGGTGAGCTGCCTCATGTCTTCTTCCTGCCGCGCGGCATCGCGTTGCCAGCCAGCCGCTTGCGGTTGGCGCGTGCGGTTTTCGTCAATGGCTTGACGGCGGCGGTCAGGACCTGGTCTGGCCGCCCGCCCGCTGCCGCCTTTCGCGCCGCTGCCACAGCGGCCTTGGCGAATGCCGGCGGTTTTTCCGCCAGCATCTTGCTGTTTTCGGATTTCGACACCGGCCAGACCCCGCCCATGCCCAGCATTCGCATGCCGATCACGGCCTGGGCCTCGAAGGCCAGCATCCCGAGCCCTGCGCAGGCTTGCCAGATTTCGACGGGATTAGCGGGTTTGCGGGCCATGAGGGCTTTCTCCTAGACCATTGCCATGATGCGCGCCGGACCGCCGGTGCCATCGCGATGCTTCGGCGCGCCGACAAACAGCGTTGCGCCGGTGGCCGGAAGCGCGTCAAGATTGGCCAGGTTCTCGATGCCGAAACGGCCGCTCGGGAGCCAGGACGTGTGCACGGCGAAATCCGCCGAATTGCCCGGATCAAGCGACAATGTGTCGACACCGATGGAGGCCACGCCCATTTCCATCAGGCTGTCGGTCGCAGCCTTTGAAAAACCGGGGAAGGTGAAATTGCCGTCGGCATCATTGCGGTAACCGGCCTCGCCGATCTTGTCCTGCCAGCCGGAATTCATGGCAACGCACGCCCCTTCGGGGATCTCGCCATTGGCGCTGACAAAGGCCTCGATGTCCTCGGGCTCGACCATGGCATTGGGGTCTTCCGCCGCCTTGGCCTTGATATCGATGATGCAGAGCGGACAGATCAGGTTCTGCGGATCGAGTTCCGCCACGGAGGTGCCGTCCTTGGAAAAATGCAGCGGCGCGTCGATATGGGTGCCGGAATGCTCGAAAATCGTCAGTTCCCAGATCTGGTAGCCGGACTGATCGAAATTGACGTTCTCGGTATAGAGGATGCCCGGCTTGCCATCAAAGGTCGGAAAATCACCGTCGAAAGTGTGGGTCAGATCGACAACCTTTCCCGTTGCCGTGGCAAGCGCCGGCCTGGCTGACACCGCGCCTGCGGCCGTTGCGGCGATGCCGGCAGCGGCGGACTTGCGGAAGAAATCGCGTCGCGACAACATTGAGGATTTGACATTGTTGATCACACATACATGGCACATATGGGTTCTCCTTCCCCGATTTCGGCGCGGCAAAGCCTCACAGCTTCCCCATCACCTTCTGCTGAAATCCGTAGACCTCGCGTCCGCCCGACAGCGGCACCAGCGTCACGTCGCGCTCCTGGCCTGGCTCGAAGCGGACTGCGGTGCCCGCCGCGATATCGAGCCGCAGGCCGCGGGTTCTGTCGCGGTCAAACCGCAGCGCCTCGTTGATCTCGAAAAAATGATAATGACTGCCGACCTGCACCGGACGGTCGCCGGTATTGGCCACCTTCAGCGTGATCGTTGCAGCGCCCGCGTTGAGTTCGACGTCGCCACTCTGGGTCAAGACTTCACCTGGTATCATGACTGGATCCTATGCAGTTCGTTTGAGCGTGCGGAACGGGTTTCCGCCTTGAGCGCGGCGCGCGCCGGCAGGGTGCGGCGGGCCGTCGGGTCATGTCACTTTCACGCCATGAAAACTTCACGAAATGGCCTTCGAACCCGACGCAACCATACGCCCGCGGCATCGTTTCTTTCTTGTCGCCCGAGACGAAACGGGCGGCGAGTGAAACTGCAAAAGGAGTTAACCCATGAAACGCATGACGAAGATTCTGACCGCAGCTCTTATGACCTCGAGCTTCGCCGCAGCCCCTGCCCTCGCCGGTTCGGTTGGCGCGGACGCCGGAGCCAGCATCGGGATGAAGAACGGTACCAGCACTGCGACCACCAGCGGTTCGGCAGGCACGTCGGTCACCGACCCCGCGCTGGGAGTGAATGCTGCTGCAGAGACGACGTCGCGTGACGGCGCGGACGCCAGCAAGGCTGAAATTCTCGCGGCCATCGGCGACAACACCAACGCTGCCTCCGATATCAGCGCCGTGACCGATGCGAGCGATGTGAACATTGTCGAGCTTGGCTCGGCCGCGGAGGTGTCTGCTGAAGACATCGACCAGGCGGTGAGCCAGAACGAGGATGCCGTCTCCAAGCTTCGCACCTCGCTTCAGGCCAATTCCGGCGTCTGGAACAAGCTTGAATCGGAAGGCGTCGAGCTTTCCAGCGTCGTTGCCGCCAAGACCGATGCGGAGGGTTCGGTAACCGTCTATGTGCGGTAATCCAAAAAACCACTGAGCAAGGCGCGGGTTTCGGCCCGCGCCTTTTTCATGCGCCTTGTCCGCCGCTGTCGCGCGCATCGGGCCCATTATTCACCTTATCGGTTCATGGACGGTGACCAGCTTGGTGCCGTCCGGGAAAGTGGCTTCCACCTGTATATCATGGATCATCTCGGCAATGCCCTCCATCACCTGGTCGCGGGTGATGACATGGGCGCCGGCCTCCATCAGCTCGGCCACGGCACGGCCGTCACGTGCGCCTTCGACCACGAAATCGGTGATCAGCGCGACGGCTTCCGGATGATTGAGCTTGACGCCACGCTCGAGCCGCTTGCGGGCAACCACGGCGGCCATGGAGACGAGCAGCTTGTCTTTTTCCCTGGGTGTCAGGTTCATGGCATCTCTTTCATATCGACCAGACTTTCGGCATGCCGCCAAGCGGGTTGAGCCGGCGGATCAAGGGTACAAGAACTTTGCGCAATTCATAGCTGTCCTTGGCAACAATCCGAGCAAGAAGCTTGCCAGTTTCCATGCCTGCCGAAGCAGGCAGGCGCACCGACACGTAGCTGGCCCCGCCCGACTGGCCGACCAGATTGCGCACATCCGCCAACGAAGCCTCCGCATCGGGGGCTATCAGCAACAGGGTCGCCATAGCCAGCCCGCCATCGGCCACGGCCGCCTTGCCCAGGGCGCCGGCGATGTCCGGACCAAGGCGCAAATGTTCCGCGTGCAGCAGATCACCGTCAAGGCGGATGCGCCAGCGGTCGACAAACAGGCCTTGTGTCACCGCCTCCTGCATCGCCAACCGGCCAAAGACCACCGGCTCGAGCATCAGAAGCCGCGAACCCGCAGCCATGTCCACCTCGATGCTGCGTGACAGGCGGGCGCGGTCAAACAGGATGGTTTCCTGCGGCAGCCAAGCCATCGAACTTCCCGGTTCGAGCTTCAACCGCACGGCAATCTGCGCCTCGCTGCAGCCTTGCGCCTTGTAGGTCTTTTCGCAGGCCTGGGTGGCGAGCGTCATCGACGCGCCCTCTCCGGCTGTAAACGACCAATCCATGCGATCCCCGCCGGTCAGGCCGCCGGCGGTGTTGATCAGCACCGCCTCGAGCGGGGACCCCGGCGGCACCCGCGGAACCCTGATGCGGGCAGAGCCTTCCTGGAACAGCCGGTCGATCCGGCTCTGGCCGGAAGAGAGCTTGACGGAAAGACGCCCAGCACCTTGCGTGCGCTGCAGGGCCACGTTCGATTGCGCCGTCGGAAGGGGAAACAAGGAAGTCATCTGCGCTCTTCGGGTTGCAGCAACAATCATCGGAAAAGCCGCGCGCCGGTGCAAGCGGTTTCGGATCATCTCCGGTTGATTTGAGGTCCGGCCCGGCATTCTGTTCAAACCGAAGGCAGTCTGCCCAATGATTGAGCAGGAATCCGCAACCCGAGCCATCGGCGCGGAATGGCCGTTCAGCTTCCATTCAGGTGGCAGAGTGCACACCCTTGACGGTGCCCACGCAAGCAATGCCGCCCGCGTTATTTTCACAATCTCATGCGAGGGATGAAACCAAATTCGCGGGCGGGCGTTGAATGGCTGAACACGAAGACAATGGACCGGAAGGACTGACCATGTTGATTTCAACGCTTGCACTTGCGATGAGCATCGCCATGATGGTGTCAGCCATCGTTATTCTGTACAATGAAACCTTGGCTCGGAAGCAGCCTCGCTCGTTCGAGTGAAAACTGCCTCTGTTTTTGTAGCCGCACCCAAATGGAGCCTTCGATGACCAGACTCATTCTTTCCGCTTTTGCAGCGGTCTCGCTTCTCGCCGCAGCGGGTTGCTCAACAACCGAACAGCGTGCCGGCACCGGCGCAGTTGTCGGCGCAGGCACAGGCGCACTGGTCGCAGCGGCTACAGGCAGCAGCGGACGCGGTGTTGCAACCGGCGCCCTGATCGGCGGCGCCGCAGGCGCACTGATCGGTGCAGCCACAACGCCAGGCATGTGCCGCTACCGTGACCGCAACGGCAACATCTACGAAGCACGCTGCTGATCCGAAAACAGCATTGATATTCGCCCCTGGCCCCGACATCGGTCCGAGCCAGGGGCGAACCTGCTTCCAGACGCCACGACTCAGGCCTGGCCGGTTTCCCTGTTTCCTTCGAGAAAATCGGCGTCGTAGTTGAGCGCGCGGGTCGCGCCACCGTCGAAATGCAGCGTCAGAGTGCCATTGCCTGCCGTTAGATCTGTAAGCCTGCCCTCTCCGTGCGACATGCTGCACGCACCGACGACCTGCCGGATCCCTGTTTTCCCGTGCTTCTCGAGCTGAAACGCCGTGGCGATGCCTGCACGGCTGAATTGATTGTCTGCGCAGGAATCGGCATGGCCCAGCGGTGACGCCCGTGCATCCTCAATGCCAATCACCCCGGTATGCCTGCCCGACCAGGGCGCGTAATCCCGCCCACCATTGCTCATCCACACCATGGTGACCGGCAAGGTGGCCGGGGCCTTGAGAATCAGTATCCGGTCCTGCTCGGCCTTGCGGCTGACAGTGCTCCACCCCAGGGCGGCCCCGGGCGTCTCGACAATGGTGAGAAAATCCTCATGCTGATCGCCCGGCGGATAATGCGTCAGATCTGCGGTGCCGCCGGCGGCCAGCGGAAAGGCGGTCAGGTCAGTCGTTTCGGCGGGATAGGCCAGCAGCGAGCGGCCGCGATCCGGATCGGTCTCCAGAGCCGCGGTCGGAGTCAGCGCGCGCGCCTTGGGCGAGAAAGACAGCTCGCCGCCGTCCTGCATATGCACCATGACATGGTGGGCCGCGGAAACCGCACCCTCCCCGCCGCTGAGAACATGTTCCTGGTAGATGAACGGGTGACCCGCCACGAGCGTGATCCGCTTTTCCACCGCAGCACCCATCACCAGACGGCGGAGCCGGAAAACCACGGTTGTCCGGTCATGTCCGGCAACTGTGTCGACATGGTCCCAGGCGCTGTTGGCGGGCCAGCCATGCGATGGCGCTTCCTCGATGTCGTTGCGGCCAAATGGTGCGCAGAAGAAATCGCCGGACAGGCGCTCAACATTCGGCGCCGTGCCGTCCGGAAAGACTACCGCTGGGTCATCCACCCAGGGAGCGCGATGCAGCGGCGTCAAGACACGGTCGCCGTCACGGATGTTCAAAGCGGCGATGTGACCGACGCTGGCATCGATGCTCAGCGTCACGGGGTCGAGATCGAAGACGTGTGGGGTCATGGTCAATTCCAGCGGAAACACAGGCAGCACTCCTACAGAGGATGGTGCGGCGATGGCAACAGCTTCGCCGGAGTTGATATGCGGGGTTTGTTGCGCGCCTCCGGTCTGTTATTGCGTCCGGTCTCAAACGAGGCTTCGGCATGATCCGTCGCCCTCCTGATCCGGAGCCCGCATGACCGCTGCGACAACAACCGATGTGATGATCCTGGGCGCCGGCGCCGCGGGCATGATGTGCGCCATCGAGGCCGCACGCCGGGGCAAGAGCGTCACGGTGATCGATCACGCCCGCGCGCCGGGCGAAAAGATCCGGATCTCCGGCGGTGGACGCTGCAATTTCACCAATATCCACTGCACCCCGGCCAATTTTCTGTCGTCCAACCGGCATTTTGCCATCTCCGCGCTCAAATCCTACACCCAGCATGATTTTATCGACCGGGTGAAAGCCCGCGGCATTGCCTTCCACGAGAAAGCGCTCGGACAATTGTTTTGCGACGGCTCGGCCCGCGAGATCATCGCGATGCTGACCGACGACATGCGCGAGGCCGGGGTGCGGCTGGAACTTGCGACGGAGATCCTTGAGGTGAGCCCGCGGGATGGAGGGTTTGCGACCCGCACCAGCGCCGGGGTCTTCCACTCCGCCTCCCTGGTCGTCGCCACCGGCGGAAAATCCATTCCAAAAATGGGCGCCACCGGACTGGGCTATGACATCGCCCGGCAGTTCGGCCACCGGATCACCGACACCCGCGCCGGTCTGGTGCCGTTCACCTGGGCCTCCAACATGCATGACAGCTGGGGCGCTCTGTCCGGCGTCTCGCTTGATGTCCGCGCAGCATGCAACGGCGCGAGTTTTGACGAAGCCATGCTGTTTACTCATCGCGGACTGTCCGGCCCGGCAATGTTGCAAGTCTCATCCTATTGGCGCGAGGGCGACGCCGTTGCGACGGATCTCGCGCCCGGCATCGATCTCGCTGCCCATCTCAAGGCCGAACGCAGCGCCCGTCCCAAAACATCGGTCTGGACCGCAATCGCCGACATCCTGCCCAAAAGGCTGGCGCAGCAATTCGGCACCGAAGCCGGATCGGCGCCGTCGAAACTGGCGGACTTGAGCAATGCGGCAATTGAAGAGATAGTGGCGGGCCTGAGAGATTTTCGCATTGTTCCCGGCGGGACCGAAGGCTACAGAACCGCCGAAGTGACGCTGGGGGGCGTCGACACGGCCCGGATCAACCAGAAGACCATGGAAAGCCAGCTGGTTCCCGGCCTGCATTTCATTGGCGAAGTGGTGGATGTCACCGGCCACCTCGGCGGTCACAATTTTCAATGGGCCTGGTCTTCCGGCGCTGCGGCAGGACGCAGCTTCTGAGCTTTGGCTCAACCCAATCCAAAAAAGAGGAGATAGCAATGCGCGTATTGTTCACCGGCGGATCCGGCAAGGCCGGACGGCATGTCATTCCCTATCTGGTCGGCCAGGGCCATCACGTGGTCAATGTCGACCTGACACCGCTCGACCATCCCGGCGTCGACAACCTGACCGCCGACATCACCGATTCCGGTCAGATGTTCAATGTCATGTCGAGCTATGCCAATTTCGACGAGCTCGAGCCCGGAACCGGCGTTCCGAAATTCGATGCGGTGGTGCATTTCGCCGCCGTGCCGCGGATTCTGATCCGGCCGGACAACGAGACCTTCCGGATCAACACGATCGGCACCTATAATGTGATCGAAGCGGCAGTGAAGCTCGGCATCAACAAGATCATCATCGCCTCGTCCGAAACAACCTACGGAGTGTGTTTTGCCGACGGCGAGGTCAGCCCCGCCTCGCTGCCGGTGGAAGAGGACATGGATGTCAATCCGATGGATTCCTACGGCATGTCCAAGGTCATCAACGAGCAGACCGCGCGCAGCTTCCAGCGCCGCTCGGGTGCAGACATCTACGCGCTCAGGATCGGCAATGTGATGGAGCCCGATGAATATGACCGGTTCCCAGGCTTCTTCGCCAACCCGGAAGTGCGCCGCCGCAACATCTTCTGCTATATCGACGCGCGCGATCTGGGCCAGATCGTTGACCGGTGCCTGACGACCGACGGGCTGGGCTACCAGATCTTCAATGCCGGCAACGACACCAATTCTGTCGACATGCCGACGGCCGAGATTGCCGAACGGTTCTTCCCGGGCGTTCCCTTCAGCCGCGAGATGGGCGAGCATGAAGCGCTGTATTCGAACAAGAAAATACGCGACATGCTGGGCTTTGCCGAGGAACATGACTGGCGCAAATACGTGAAATGACGCCGGCCTGTGTCAGGCGCGGCGTTGGAGCCGCGCCTGAAGTCACGGGTCGTTAAAGGCATGTGCCGGACCCGTTCTCCTGCAGTCGATTGCTCTTGCCCGGCAGGCGCCCCCCCGAAATTTGAAGGGTATTTTCGCATTGCCGGTCACATCTTACCCGCTAGATCGAGTATCGTGATTTAGCCAATTCTTATGCATTTTCCTGCCACTGTGTCTGCCAATCGGGACAGCACACGACCAACAGCGGTCCTGGCGGAGACAAAATGCTGATGAAGTTCATCACCTGCCTTCGGCAAGCCCACCTCCTGGTGCGCCCGAGCGTTCTTGCCGCGGGCATTGCGCTGACCGTCACCCTCGCCACGGGGATCTTCGCCGATTACCAGAACCGCCTTGTCTACACCCAGAGCCTGCGCACCGACGTCAGCGAACAGCTCAGCCTGATCCGGGCAAAGCTCGAAGGCAATATCGGCAACAATATCCAGCTGGTGCGCGGCCTGGTCGCTGCCATCGCGACCCATCCCGACATCGATCAGGACCATTTCGGCGCGATCGCTGCAGGACTGGTCGGCACGGATTCACAATTGCGAAGCATTGCCGCGGCGCCGGATCTGGTGATCAACCTGGTCTATCCGCTCGAGGGCAACGAAAAAGTCATCGGTCTCGATTTGCGCACCAATCCGGCACAGCGCGACGCTGCCTTGCGGGCCGCAACCTCCGAGAAGCTGGTGCTGGCCGGCCCGGTTGATCTGGTTCAGGGCGGCCAGGGCTTTATCGGCCGCTTTCCGGTGTTTCTCACTGAAGATGACGGCTCCAAAACCCTGTGGGGTCTGGTTTCCGCTGTTGTCGATGTCGAGCGCCTTTATGCAGCCAGCGGGTTGCTTGCGACCGATCTGCCGATCGAGATCTCGATTGCCGGCAAGGACTCCACCGGCGGCGATGGCCCGGTGTTCTTCGGCGATCCTGAAATTTACGGCCAGAATCCGGTCCTGTCGGAAGTTACCCTGCCATCCGGCAGCTGGCAAATCGCGGCCATTCCGGCTGGCGGCTGGTCCAGCACGCCCGACAACACCTGGCAGTTTCGCGCGCTGATCCTGCTTGCCGGACTGCTTGTCGTGGTGCCGATTTCCATCGCCGGGCATCTGTACGACCAGCGACGGGGCAATATTCGCGAGCTCAAGCTCAACCAGATCAAGATGGCCAGGCTGTCGCACCGGCTCAACCTTGCGCTGGACGCGTCGAATATCGGCGTATGGGAGTTCAATCTGTCCGCCTCGGAACTGACCTGGGACGAGCGGATGAAGGAGCTTTACGGCGTCATCGACGATTCGGTCTTCATGAAATCGAGCTACTGGACCCAGGCAATGCACCCGGAGGACCGGAAACGCGCCGTGGCCGAGTTCCGCGCGGCGGTCGCCACCGGCGGAACTTACAGTTCCGAATTCCGCATCATCACCCCGGACGGCACCACCCGCTGGATCCGCTCGACCGGCGCCTTGCACCAGGACCTGGACGGCCAGACCTATATTGTCGGGGTCAACTGGGACGTGTCCGCCGATGTGCAGCTCAAGACGCGGCTGATGGCAGCCAAGCAGGATGCCGATTTGCGCAACTGCGAGCTCGAGGACGCCCGGGCGCAGATGGAATGCAATTCGCTGCATGACAGTCTCACCGGCCTGCCCAACCGACGCTTCATCGACGAGCGGCTTCTCAACCGGCGCGACGGACCGACCGTGACCGCGCTGCTGCATATCGATCTCGACCGCTTCAAGCAGATCAATGACACATTGGGCCATGCGGCGGGCGATGCTATGCTGATCCATGCCGCATCGGTGCTCAGAGCCAACACCCGCGATAGCGACATCATCGCCCGGATCGGTGGCGACGAATTCGTCATCGCCATGACCTGCGAGACAAGTGACGCGCAATTGTCGTCTTTGGCCAACCGCATCATCGTGCAGATGCGGCAACCGGTGCCCTATGAGAACCACGAATGCCGCTTCGGCGTCAGCATCGGCATCGCTTCGGTCGATCACGACGATGATCCCTGCGGCAAGCGCCTGCTGATCGATGCCGACATCGCGCTTTACCGGGCCAAGAACAATGGCCGCAACCGTTTCGAATTCTTCACCACGGCGCTGAAAGCCGAGATCATACGCACCAAGCGGGTCGCCGACGACATTCTGTCCGGCCTCGAGCGCAAGGAATTCCTGCCGTTCTTCCAGCCGCAATTCGACGCCAGGACCCTGGATATCGTCGGCGTCGAGGCGCTGGCGCGGTGGGAGCACCCCACGGAAGGCCTGCTCGCGCCCGATGCTTTCCTCAAGACTGCGGGCGAGCTGAACGTGGTGCCGCTGATCGACCGTTCGATCCTCGAGCAGACGCTGTGGCAGTCGACCCGGTGGAAGGCCGCCGGTCTGTCGATCCCGAAAATGTCGGTCAATGTGTCGGCGGGCCGGCTTTTCGAAGCCGACCTGATCGACAGTCTCGACGGCATCGACATCGAAAAGGGATCGCTCTCGTTCGAGCTTCTCGAATCGATCTTTCTGGATGAACAGAACGACATCATCGTCGCCAATATCGAGCGCCTCAAGGCGATGGGCATCGACATCGAGATCGACGATTTCGGCACCGGCTTCGCATCGATCATCAGCCTCATACAGGTGCGGCCGACCCGTCTGAAGATCGACCGTCAGCTGATCTTCCCGATCGTCGGCTCGGAGAGCCAGCGGCGGTTGGTTGCCTCCATCATCGAGATCGGCCAGTCGCTCGGCATCAAGGTGGTGGCGGAAGGTGTCGAGACCATGGAACATGCCGCTATTCTGCGCGATCTGGGCTGCAACACGCTGCAGGGCTATGCCCTGGCCCGGCCGATGGCCTCTGACCAGTTGATGGAATTTGTCCGCGCCGAAAACTGGCGTCAGGTGGCGTAAACACCCGGGTCAGCCTATCCTCTGCTTCGCGAGCGACCGTTCCAGTGACACCTCCCGGTGACGGATCCGGGCTGGTATCGGCCACGACCGGTCTTGCCGCTCCACCTGTCACCCTCGCCGAGCGCCCGCCGCGGCGCGCGGCTTTGGCCTTTGCCTTAGAAAGAGCCGCGGACTGCATGATTATTGCATTGATGCGCCGCCCGGGATGGGCTAAGAGACCGTTCTCAGCTGCTTCGCGGCGGTGACGTCAGCCGGATTTCCGGATCGACCGCCCGCCCGCCAGGCGCCACGGATGCACCCGTAGCTCAGCTGGATAGAGTGCTGCCCTCCGAAGGCAGAGGTCACAGGTTCGAATCCTGTCGGGTGCGCCATTTTCCTACATTCAATGCAGGCTTTCCGGATGACAGCGGTCAGAGCCTTATCTGAATATTCATCATCTACCGGCGCTGGGAGGAGATCACCGCCAAAACCATGACAGCGACAAGGCAAAGAAAGATACCGGCCAACACCCATGGATGTTGCCGACCGTATGCCAGGGTGGCAAGCGCCGACACCGTCAAGATGATTGCTTTCCAGGTCATGCCGGATGTTTAGCTGCGCGTGAGAATTTCGCAAGTTCCACTGACATCGTGCCGTTGCTGGCACCAGGAAGCTGCACAAGGCCAAACGCCGGATCATTTATCGAGCAAATTCATTGACTTAAAAATGACGGATGCCGCAGGCGCCAGGCTGGAATTTCCATCCGTATCCGGGGCACATCGTTCGGGTTGTCACCCGCAACGGACTTTTGATCGTGTCGCCGGCCAGGCTGAGACGGGCGAGGTTCGAAGGCGATAGGACCGTGACGACTGCACATCTGCAACCCCCGGCCAGACCGGGGATTGCGATCTCTGCAGCTAGCCGTCCTTGCTGCAGCTGTTGCGGAAGGTGATGACAGGCCACTTGTCCTGGCGCAAAGCCGTCTTGGAAAGCCAGCCGGTCTTGTCGCCAAACTGCGCACTGCACCAGACGCCGTCCGAAGCTGAAAGGCACTGGTTGATCTTGACGCAGGTGTCCTTCGAGACCACGCCGATCGACTGGGCATTGCGGCGCGGCTGGCTTCGAATGTTCAGATTGACGATCACCTTGACCTCAGGCGCCGCATCCGTCGCAAGCGCAGGCTTGCCGAGGTCGGCCTTGGAGGTGCACTGGTTGGAAAAGCCGTCGAAGAAACATCCATAGGTTCTCAACGCCGCGGAAATCTGGGCATTGTTCCCGTCGCCCTGGGCTCTTTCGAAGATCAATCCGATGTTGCTGGACAGCGTCTCGCCGGTCACGCGCAACTGGTTTCCACCGAGCTTGGCAAATGGCGTCCCGTCGCCGGCAAACAGTCCGAGCTGGTTTTCGAGGATGCCCCAGGTCGCCACAGATGCCAGTGCGGCGTCGCAATTCTTGACGGCGGCCACATAGCGGTCGCCGCTGGCTTCCGTTTCAAGGCTGATCTGGCAGGGCTGATCACCATTGCGGAAATCGGGATCGAAGACGTACCACTCGCCTGAAAAGGCCTTGACGAATTCTTCGCTTGATTGGGCGAACGCTGATCCGGTCAGGACCACCAGAAGGCCGACCATCGCGGCCAGTGAAGCATGCTGTTTCATTCCATTCCCTTTGTAATGTACGAACTTGATACCAATCACTCGCCTTGCTGTCCGATGGTGACGATCGCCGATCCCACCGCAAGCTTATCCTTGACTATATCCAGCGTTATCGTGATCACCGAGTCCGGGCTGGCGGAAAGACTGGTCTGCGCAATTGTGAAGACCTCTCCGACAGCCAGTGTCACCTCCCGGCCTTGCCGGCTCTTCACGGAGCCCGACGGGCCCTTTTTTCGATCGCAAGTGTGGAGGATACGGTCGCATCGCTCAGCCCGACCAGCCGGCCGACAATGTTGTAGCCGTTCTCCTGCGGCGTCACATCGATCTGGGGGGTCGCGAATTGACCTGGTTCAGCCACGGCGACGGACGCCATTGCGGCAAGCAAGCCGAAGGCCGAAACTAATCTGAACATCCCCCGCCCCCTCCGGCACTCCTAGAATGTGGATTGCGTGATGGTTACCGAGGCGCCATTCGAAATGACCTGAACGCCGGGAGCAGTGCCGGGAACGGTAACGCCATCATAGCTGGTGGCATAAGACAGGCCATCTCCCGTCTGCTCGAAGCTCACGGTCGTTCCTGCGCCGGTCACGGTCAGTCCGGATACATTGCCATTGCCCACCTGGGTGATTTCCCCGGACGCGCCGTTGCCGACGACATTCAGATCAGCCTGATTGCTGAGGCCCTCCTGGACGATGGCTCCCTGAGCAGCCAGACCATTCACGGTCAGGCTCGCCGTATTTCCATCGCCGTTCTGGGAAAGGGTTGCCGTTGACCCCGGCCCGACGTTGATGATGCCATTATTGCCCGCGCTGGCGCCGGAGTTGTCCTGGATAAACTCCACGTAACCGCCCTCGCCGGTAATCTCGATTTCGAGTTCGTTGCCGCTGCCACGCTGAATGGCCGGGTCGCCGGCCCCCAGCGGGCCTGAAATCAGGCTGCCGGTCGCGGCCGACTGATCAACGGTGAGAGTGTTGCCGGTGAGTGCGCCGGAAGGGCTCTCCTGAAGAAGGAACAACTGATTGTCGTTGCCACTTTGCGCCGCGGGAACCGCCAGGGCGGACAGCAATACAGACAATGTGCCAACAAGCACGTAGGACCGGTTCTTCATATCAACACCGTCTTCACGTTAAGATTGAATTTACCTTTACCATGACTTCTGGAAAACAGCTATGGAATTCCCGTTTCCGGTTTGCGAAAAAGCGAAAGAATTGCCGGTTCCGAGCTGAACCGACGCGACCTGGTTGCCCGAGCCGGTAATCGTTCCGGACAAGGTGTTGCCCGAGCCCCGCTGAATCGCCGCAAACAGGTTGCTTGATCCGAGGATCTGCAGATCGATCAGGTTCTCGTGGCCTTCCTGGATGATCGTCCCGGGTTGCAGGCCGACGCTCTCCATCGACTGCAGAGGCTGATTCCAGTCCTGGCCAAACCCGCCATTGGCGTTTCCGACAATCTCGAGATTGATCTGGTTCAGGCCGCCATTCGAATCGTGGATCTGCTCGATCGAGAGCATGTTGTCATCACCGGTGACCAACAGTTCCAGCTCGTTGCCGGTAGCGGGGGTCTGGATCTGATCGATCTGGTTGGCGGATGATGGCAACACACTTGCAGCAAGCAGAGCGGCCACGCCCAGCGACAAACCAATATATTTTCTGTGCACCATGGAGTGTCTCCCTGTAATGGAGGAGACACTAGAAGTCCGGGGCTAATATTTGGTTACGATCAGCGCTAAGATGCGCTCCATAGGCCCGGTTTGCCCGGTTTTGCGCTCACTGCTGAATGATCACGGCCACGTTGCCGGAGCCCTGCTGCCCAGCCAGGGCAACGTTGTAATCGCCCACCTGGGAGATCCCGGCTGCGTTGTGGCTGCCGGTCGTGGTGATCATGGCAATATTGTAATCGCCCCTTTGCCGGACAGTCGAGAAATTGCCGTCGCCGCGAATGATCATCGAGGCCGCATTCTGCAGTCCTTCCTGCAGCACAACCCCGGGCCTGTAGCTGCCGAAGGCCGAAACCGTGCCGCCAAGGCCTGCAAGCAGGGTTTCGGAACCGAACTTGTTGTTGTCGTCTCCGACCACCGACAATGAAGCGGTGTTGAGCGACCCCTTCTGGTAGACATCAAGCCGGTTGCGCTCGCCCTCCACGAAGGCTGCGGTCACATTGGCGCCACCCTCGACCTCGACGACAAGGCTGTTGTCGTCTCCGATCTGCATCGAAGCGACCTCGTTGGCATCGCCATCGATGACCACGTCGACGACATTTCCGTCGCCGATCTGGCTGTAGCCATACTGGTTGGAATCGCCGCGTGTCACGGTGAAGCCGATGTCATTGTCGTCACCGATCTGGATGATCGAGCCCTGCTCGGCCCCGATGGCGCCTGCCATGACGCCGAAATAGCCGACACCGCCGAAGCCGTCGCCGCCATTGTCGTCGCCGGCGATCATCACCTCGATGACATTGCCCGATATCGCGATGCCATCATTGTTCTGGAACACACTGAGCACTTCGTTGCGGAAACCGGCCTGGGTGATACTGGCGGCATTGAGCGCACCGGACTGGCTGACATCGCCGACCGTGTTGGCGTCGCCATTGCCCTGTTCGACCGACAGGAAATTGCCGTCGCCGATTTGCGACACATAATCGATGGCCTGTTCGGCGTCGCTCTGCAGCGCCGTGACCGAACTCGCGGTGCCGCTCTGCAGGATGCGCTTGATGACATTGCCCCGGGCAAACCCGCCGCCGCTCTGGGTAATGGTGATGGTGTTGGGCGACGTGTCTGCCGCCACGCTTGTCTGCAGGATCGAGCCGATCTGGTGGCCGGCGGCGCCAGCGCGGAACCCGGAGCCGGACTGTTCGATCGACAACTGGTTGATGCCGGAGGTCGCCTGGCTGGGCGACGCCTGATAGATCGTCGAAATCGAATTCGAGCCCGAATCGAGGCCGTTTTCCTGGTTGATGGTGGCGGTGTTGCCCCGCCCGTTCTGGCTGAAGCCGGCCGGATCGGCAGCCAGCGCACCTGCGGTCACACCGATCGCGTTGCTCCAGCCATACTGGTCAATCGTGATGGTGTTGCTCACGCCATCCTGGCGCAGCAGGAAATCATCTGCATCCGTACCAACCAGGTTGCCTGAGCCTTCCTGATTGATACTGATGGTGTTGGATGTCCCGGTCTGGCCGATCCAGACCTCGTTGCTCACATTTTGCGCGCTGGCGACGGACGACAAGGCCAGTACGGCCATGGCCGTGAGGCTGGTAGAATTGAACAGGTAGTGCATCATGCTTACCTCCAGTATTCCGAATATTGCCGGACCGGGCGACTAATTCGCCCGGCATCTCGGCAAGTCTTACTCCGGCCGCCCGAAGGCGCGCGGGCTGCGCGTGATCATCCTACGGTTTCATCACTCGCGGGAGCCGGCGGCAATTCCGGAGGCAGTAGGTTCTGCGGCGCTTGCGCGCCAGGCTTTGCGCTTTGCGCGGTCGGCTTGGCAGCAGCCGGCCGCACCACGCGCGCGGGCTGCGCCCTGACCGGTGAGGATCGTCTGGGCGTGGTCTCAACCACTGCGGCTGCGTGCTTGGTCTCGGGGCGCGGCGTGTCCAATGCCGCAACAGGAACCTCGCCGTCATATTTCTCGGAGAGATAGGCATCGACAAAGCGCGCGCCGGCCTCCTTGTCGGCAAAGGACCAGATGCCGAGATCCGCACCTTCCGCAATCAGTCCGACAATCGCCTTTTCCACGGCCTGCTGGACCGCGATCTGGTCCGGCTCGTTGCGGGTCACGCCTGCTTCACCTTCAAGAATGCTGTCGAGGGTGATGTAGCGGAAGACGCCGGCCTGAAGCGAATAGGAGGCGATGATCTTGTGAACCGTGACGCTCGCCAGCACCTCGCCGGTGTTGGTCGACACTGCGCGCAGCGTCACCGTGACGGTGTCCTGCTTCCACTTGGCGTCGGCGCCGATGCCGAGATAGCGGGCACCCAGGCCACCCGTCTGGGTGTTGGTGTCATAGCCGATGATGCCGCCCTGCAGGACAATGCCCGCATGGCGCAACGGCGCCAGCGCGTTCGGATCGATGCTCTGCTCGTTGCGATAGACCTTGCGCATTTCGGTGACGATCTGCCGCTCTTTCAGCAGGTCATTCAGGCTTGCCCGGTCGAGCACTGTAAACCAGCGCCGCTCCCCGGCGTCCTGAAGCGCCTTGATCAGCATGGCAGCGCCACCCTGGGTCACGGCCTTGGACAGCGACTGGACGTTTTCACGCTCCTTGAACTGGCCGGTCAGGTCGGGGAAATCATAGACCGCAACGGAGATCCGCTTGGTCGGCGCCGGAAGAGCGCGCAAAACATTGTTCTGTTTGGTGACCGGCGTGAAGGAGGCCTCGACCATCCCCTCGTCCGGCGTCGAAACGCAGGCGCTCAACCCGGCCGCTGCCAGCAAGACGGCAGCAACCCTGGCGCCACGTAGCACTGTTATCCGTGCCTCACGAAATCTGTTCATCCAAATGCCCCCTGCGCACCCGGGCGGACCCCGGCGCGCGTAAATTCTCTAGTTGTTCGATGTCAGCAGCTGCGGAACGACAATCTGCGTCACCGTGCCGTCAAGCGTGTTGGTAATGGTCAGGGCGATGGAATCGAGCGTGCGTTCGAACGCAACGGTCGTATCGCCAAACGTGATGAGGCCGCCGTCCTGCGGATCGGTGCCGAAGATCGCCTCGGTGACCTGGGCGGCAAGCGCGGACAGCAGCCGTCCCTGAAGCTGGCGCACGAACAGGTCGGCGTCGGATGTCTCGGTATCCGTGACCGTGCCCGCGCTGCCAAGACCGTCATCCGCGTCACTCGCCGTCGCTTCGCGTTGCGCATTGGCAAGGCTCAGCAGATGCGAGGAATTGAGCGGGCTGCCACCGAAGGACGGGTTGATCGGGGTATAGACCAGATCACCTGCCGCCGTGGTTCCGCTTGCGGCGACCATCAAGGCGACAACAATGGCGGACAGCCCTGCCCGAGCCGGGAGCCTGCCGTCTTTTCCTGAAAACCCTAAATACATGATAATCGCCTCCACTCCGAAAATTGCAAGATCAATGGCGCCTGCGGCCATCAACGCAACCTTAATCTGCAGCACATGCCACTATCGGTCGCAACGATGCAAGAGAGCACGCCACTCATCCGCATCGCAATTGCCTACCCCTGCAGCTTATTTGCAACAGGGGCCGGCGTCTACCAAAATGGGACGCTATTTTGATTACTTTAACCGATGGTTAATTGACAATAACTGTTCTGTTTATGGTCAGTTATGTTGCAATTTCCCATTCTGGTACACCTGATCAGGCCAAGCAACCCCAAAGCATGCGTCATTTTAATACAGACGACTCCCACCGGACTCTACTGGCGCCCTGTTCCTGCACGAATCGTCGTTGCGGCAAGTGTTAACATTTGGTAAACAATTGCAATCCGGGGTGGAAAGTTTGGTTTTTCAAAGAGCTTCCGTTCCGGTCCTGCGGATCATTGGTGCCGGCCGTTCAAGCCGCGCCAGACCTCGCGCAACCGTCCTGCGATAACAAGAAAACGCAGCCTGGATTGAACGATGTGCCTTGGTCTTGAGACTTGAAAGAATGCTCAGCCGGAGACTGGCGGGCGATTTGGGAGACTGGCAATGAAACGGAATCACATCAAGCTTGCAGCAGCGACTGCCATCAGCCTTGTCATGGGCGCTTCGGCCTATGCGGATGATAGCAACAAAGCCTATATCGACCAGGGCGGTGATACCAACACCGCATTGATTGACCAGGCTGGAGGTACGGGAAACCGGGCTGGACGATCTGCCCAGCGCGTGACGCAGGACGGTGACGACAACACCCTTACCATCATCCAGAGTGGCACAGGTGGCAACAAGTTCGGAACAACCAGCAACGACAATTCCGGCAGTGTTATTCAGACCGGATCGCGCAACGTTCTGGACGCTGAACAGAACGGTGACCGGAACCAGGCAGCAACTGTCCTTCAGACTGCTCCTGGCGGTTTGAGCGGTCCCTCCAACGTGGCGACCATCAGGCAGTTGGGCAATTTTGGAGGCATCGGGACCGTAACCCAGAGCAGCGCAGTTTCATCAACCTCGGTCATGAACACCGCAACGCTGACGCAAAAAGGCGGCAACAGCATCAAGATCGGCACCGTCGATCAGGAATTTACCGGGGTAAGCGGCGACACCGGGAACGACATTACAATTTTCCAGAACGGCCCTACGAACAATGTAGGCATCGCCAGACAACTCGGCCATGACAATACTGTCGATATTTCTCAGTCTGGCGGTCGAACCAACAAGGTAGCGCTTGCCGACCAGATCGGCCACGGCAACACATCAAGCCTGTATTTCACCGGCAACTATAACGGCAACAGCGACCTTGCACTTGGCACCTTTGCCGCAATGTCCGGCGCGGCTTCCTCCACCAGCTATCAGAACGGCATCGACAACACGATCAGCCTGACGGCGATCGGCGACTCCAACCTGTTTGGCTTCAATCAGAGCGGTGATTTCAACTCTGCGGTCGGCACTGTCAATGGAAACTCAAACCAGTTGGCAATCGCTCACCTCGGAAGCTCGAACGTCACCAATTTCGAGCAGTCAGGCGACGGTAACGACGCAGGCTTCTACGTTGACGGCGACAACAACCATCTTGATATCCGCCAGAACCAGTCGGGGGCTTCGGGCAACAACATGGGTGTGAGCATTGTTGGTGACGACAACAATGCAACTGGTGGAAAGTCTCCCGGATTTTCCGGCGACGCTGAGTTCGCCCGCGATGTCGTTCGGACTGCAGGCCTCGGTGCCAGTGATTTTGCCCGTGGCGATCTGTGGCAGGAAGGCAGCAACAACACTCTGCGCGGAGCTGCACTTGGCTCACCGCTCACAGTGGAAGGCGATGGCAACTCCTTCGCCACCTATCAGAACGGCAATGACAACACGATCGTTGGCGCCATCGATGGCGGATCCAACCAGGCGGTCGTCGCCCAGATCGGCAACGGCAACCTGGCTGACATGAGCCAGACCGGTAACGGCAACAACCTCGGCATCAGCCAGTAAAAAACCCGTCGGCCGGGCGAAAACCGCCCGGCCGACGCAACTGGGAAAATCGAAGACCGCGGAGCGTTTCCGCAGATACCTTGGGAGGGGATTATGAAACTGAAGATCGTACTTTCAACCGCGACTGCACTCGGACTCATTGCCGGACTCACGGCCGCCTATGCCGGCAACTCGACCGCAGTCAACCAGAATGGCACGGACAACAGCGCGATGGTCCTGCAGGATGGAGACTTGAACAGGGCCGGGACCAGCGCCTACGGTGTCGGTCAGTACGATATCTATCAGAACGGCAACGACAATACGCTGTCGATCACCCAGCGCGGCAATGGCAACGGCATCGGCACCAACAACAGCCTGTACTACAATGTGGGCTTTGCCACGCCAACTGACCGCCGGCCGGCCTCTACCAGCTTTCGCACACAGCTGGGCGGCAACCCCTACGGACATGGTGTTGACCAGTACGGCAGCTTCAACGCGCTGACCGTGACCCAGGTGGAAGGGTCGTCCTACAGCGACGGCAACGCCATCGGCACCGTGCAGCAGAATGCGGCACTCTCCGCCACGGTCACCACCAACGCGCTGACCATCACACAGGACAATGGCGATGGCGGCGCGCTTGCGCCTGTCGCCTATCCCGGCCCGCAGACCTATAATTATGTCGGCCAGGTCTGGCAGGACAACACCGGCGCCGGCACCAGCCTGTCGGAAACCAACACCGCCGTCATCGCCCAGCACACCCTCGGCGCAAACGGATATGACCACGGCAACCGGGTTGATTTCCTCACCCAGGTCGGCACCGGCAACAACACCAACATCCTGCAACTGGGCCTTGATCACGTGATCAACGAAACCGAGCAGGATGGCGCAAACAACGCGGCCGATTTCGACCAGACCGGCACCAACAACTGGATCGGCACGGCGCATCAGTTCGGCAGCTTCAATTATGCCAAGGTCGAGCAGAACGGCAGCGGCAACGAGCTGGTCTCACTCAGCCAGGACAACGGCGCCGGTTCGATCGGCAACAGCGCGACGCTGATCTTCAACGGCAATGACAATGGCACCGGCAGCTTCACGGGGGATGCCCTGGCGGTTGGCCTCACCGAGGCAACCGTCGTGCAGCTGGGTGACGACAACATGCTGACCTACACCGTCACCGGCGACACCAATGTGTTCGCCTTCAGCCAGATCGGCAACACCAACGTCATCGATGGCACCGTGACCGGCAATGGCAACCAGGTCGCCATCGCCCAGCTCGGCAATGGCAACACCACCAACTTCACCCAGACCGGCAATTTCAACGTTCTGGGCGTCAATCAGTAACAGATGCGAAGCCGGGCGGGAAACCGTCCGGCTCATTCAAATTGGCGCGGAAAAGCTCAAAGAGCGCCGTGCAAAAAAAGGGAGAAAGAACATGAAACTCAATACGATTCTGCTTTCCGCAGCGGCCATGAGCTTGCTTATGGCCAGCAATGCGCTTGCCGACAGCAACAAGGCCTATATTGATCAGGATGGATCAAACAACTCGGCATTGATCCAACAAGGTGGCACCGGCAATCAAGCTGGTGACAGCACGGCGCAACGCACAATGATGCAGAGCGGCAACAACAACGAGATCGACATTTCCCAGACGGGCAACAATGCCGGTGTTGGTGTAGGCGGCAATTTTCTCCACAACAATCTCGGTGTCGATCAGTCCGGCGACCGCAACGTACTGACAATCGACCAGGAACAGAACGCGCAGGCTCGCACAATTCAGCAGACATCTACGGGCGCAGGCACGACGCCGCTGAATACGGTCAACCAGATTGTTATCGATCAGAATGTTGGCGGCCAGTTTCACAATGCTACAATTTCGAGAATAGAACAGACCTATACCGGTGATGGTCTTACCGACGCGGCAAACACGGTCGCGATCAATCAAGATTCGAACGGCTCCAGCTTGAGGGTTGGTGGTGCCGCGAACAACCAGTCGGGTGGAGTGTCGCAGACCGGCTACGCCAATAGCGTCGAGATCGATCAAACGGGCAAATGGTCGCTGATTGACGTCGTCACACAAAATGGCAACGGAAACACTGCGGATCTCGAGCAGAACGGCACCAGCAATGTGATCCGAACTGTCTCCCAGATCGGCGCCAACAATGGCGCGACCGTCACACAGACTGGAACAGGCAACCAGCTTGCCTCCCTCACCCAGGACAACAGCGGCTCGGGTTCTGTTGGCAACAGCGCGACGCTGAGCTTCAGCGGCAATGACAACGGCACCGGAAGCTTTTCCGGCGACGCGCTGAGCATCAGCCTGACAGAAGCCACCGCCAACCAGTTGGGCGACAACAATTCGCTGACCTACACGGTTACAGGCGACACCAACCTGTTTGCCTTCAACCAGGACGGCGACAACAACGTGATCGACGGCAGCGTGAACGGCAACCTGAACCAGGCAGCGATTGCCCAGATGGGCAATGGCAACAATGCCAATTTCAGCCAGACCGGCAATTCCAACAATCTCGGCGTGAGCCAGTAAGCAATACCAGAGCCGGGCAGAAAACTGTCCGGCTCGTTCGGTAGCAGTACGCGGCAGCTCAAAAGGGCGCCGCGAATGAACAGGGAGAATGAAAATGAAACTCAAAACAACACTTCTTTCAGCCACCGCGATGGCACTGCTTATCGGTGCAGCCTATGCGGCGGACAATAACAAGGCCTATCTTGACCAGACCGGTTCCGACAACACGGCTCTGATCGAACAGACGGGTGACAACAACCAGGCCGGCAAGAACGGACCCTGGACAGTTCTCATTCAGAATGGCACCTTCAACGATCTCGACATCAATCAAGCTGGCGACGGCAACAAGGCCGGCATCCGCAATGGCGGCATCGACCAGCATGGTCCGCGCAATACCCTTTCCATTTCCCAGCCGGGTAACTCCAACGAGGTGGTCACGATCGGCCAGTTCGGCAGGGGCTCAAGCGGATTCGTCTCCAACCAGGCATCGATCAGCCAGCGTTCCAATAACAACTTCGTCGGCAATGTGGCGCAGGACAACAACAGCGCGATGACCAGTGCCAACCTATTGAACCAGCTGTCAGTTATTCAGAGAGCAGGCGACGACAACACCATCACAGAGATCGACCAGGATGGCGGCGATAACCGGTTGGCCATCAGGCAGGTCGGTGGCAACAACGAGATCGGCAAGGCCCAGCAGGGCGCTTTCAACAACGTGTTCAACAGCACGCGCGGCCGCCTTTCCATTCACCAGACCGGCGACGACAATGTGGTCACCGAAGCAAAACAGGCAGGCGAGAGGAATACGGCCCACCTGACATTCACCGGCGACCGCAACGGCAATGGCGGCTTCACGCCGCTGAGCAACGGCTTTGCCGGTTCGGTCGCGGGCGGATTTTCCAGCAGCCTGATCCAGAGCGGCACCAACAACAGTGCAACCCTGAACATGACGGGCGACGACAACCAGTTCGGGATCAACCAGAACGGCATTGACAACTCGGTCGGCTCGCTCAGCTTCACCGGTGACGGCAATGAACTTGGCGTCGACCAGACCGGCAATGACAACATGCTGGGCCTGTCCGACATCTTCGGCGATGACAACGACATTGGCGTCAAGCAGGTTGGCGACAGCAACACCGCATCGGTCAACACCAATGCGAGCGGCTCGAGCAACTCCAATGCCGTGCACGTAGACCAGACATCGGCCGCCTTGAGCGCCGGCAATGACGCTTTTGTCTTGCTGAACGGCAACAGCAACGTCATCGACATCCTTCAGAACGGTCTGAACGAAGCCGATGTCAGCGCCAACGGCAACGGCAACTATGTCAATATCGATCAGCTCGGCACCAGCACGGCAAATGTCCACATCGGCACCGCCGGTCCCAACACGTCTTCCGACAATGACATCTTCGTCAAGCAGGACGGCGACAACCTTGCCAACGTCGAAACCCACGCCGGCAATACCAACTACCTGAACGTCGACCAGCAGGGCGGCTCTGCCGGCCAGAACCAGGTCAGCGTCTTCATGTGGTCCTCGTTCAGCAACCGCGGCGGCTTCTCCGGTGACGCCGGCGGTGTGGCCACAACGGCCGGACTGACCGCAGGCGACATCTTCCAGGATGGTTCGCTGAACACGGTTGAACTCGGTGTTGGCGACGTCAGCTACTCGCTCGACAACCAGTTTGCCTTCAACCAGAACGGAACGGGCAACATGATCGACGGTTCGATCAACGGCAACAACAACCAGGCTGTCATTGCCCAGCTCGGAAATGGCAACAACACCACGTTCACCCAGACCGGGAACGGCAACAATCTCGGCGTAAGCCAGTAATCAGACACGAAACCGGGCGGCAAGCCGCCCGGTTTCTTCCGCCAATGCGGCGGCCATATCTGGCCCGAGCCCCATCCGGTTCGGGCCTTTTTTGGTTTCAAACGGGCCGCGGGACCAAGCTCAATAGGCTGCGCGATAGATTGCCAGAGCATCGGATTCGCTCACAGGCCGCGGGTTGTTGACCAGAAGCCGGGTCTGGTTCATGGCGTCGGAGGCAAGGCGGGGCAGAAAATCCTCGGGGATGTTCATTGCGCGCAGGGACTGCTGCAGGCCACAGGCCGCCGACAGTTCGGCCAGCCGGTCGCAAAAGGCCGCCGCCCGGGCCTGGCCCTCGAATTTTGCCAGCTCGGGAAAGGCATAGGGCGCCAGGTCAGCATAGGGCTGCGGCGCTGTCGCCGCGTTGAACCGCAGCACATGCGGCAGCACCAGGGCATTGGACAGGCCATGGGGAATGTGAAAATGCCCGCCCAGCGGATAGGCCAGGGCATGCACTGCCGCCACCGGCGAATTGGCAAAGGCCTGCCCCGCCAGCATCGATCCGAGCAGCATGTCCGAGCGCGCCGTGATGTCATCGCCCTGGTGAACAGCCTTGAGCAGCGAACGCCCCATCAGCGACAGCGCCTGGGTGGCCAGCAGCCGCGACAGCGGATTGTTATTTGCGCTCGTGGAGGCATAGGCCTCGATGGCATGCACCATGGCGTCAATGCCGGTCGCCGCGGTGATGTGAGACGGCAGGCCGAGCGTCAGTTCCGGATCCAGCAGCGCCACATCGGGCAGGATGACCGGCGAAACTACGCCCATCTTCTCGTTGGTGCCGGTGGTAACGATGGAAATCGGCGTGACTTCCGACCCGGTGCCGGCGGTGGTCGGAACAAGGATCAGCGGCATGCGGGGGCCTTTCGCATTGCCGACGCCATAGATGGTCTTGAGTGTCTCCCGGCCCAGCGCCAGAACCGAAACCAGCTTGGCGACATCCAGCGACGATCCGCCGCCGAGACCGATAATGCCCTCGACCGAAGCCGTCTTCGCCTGTTCGACGGCGGCTAGGATGACCGCTTCGGGTGGATCTGCCTGCACGTCGGAGAACATCTCGACCTCGACACCGGCGGTTTCAAGCACCGTCAGGGCCCGTGAGACAATTTCCGTCCGCAACAGGCCCGGGTCGGTGACCAGCATCACCCGCTGGCCAATCCGGTCTCGGGCAAGCTCGCCCAGACTGGCCAGTTGCCCGGCACCGAACTGGATGCTTTTCGACGTGTTGAAGGTGAAAGGCGTCATCGTCGTCTCCCTGTTCCCGGCAATAGATGCTTTGCGGGCTGCGCTTTCCCAACAACCTAGCGGTTTTTTGAGCTTTGTGAATCGCTGAACGGCACGAAACTGCCCCTCCCGAACTCAGACGTCTCTCCGGGACCTGGCAGCCGGCAGCGTCTCGCAAACCGAGGCGGTGATTTGTGTGAAACGCAGCCCCGGTTCAGTTCGTGGTCGCCAGCGTGTGAATAGGGATGTAAACAGGCAGTGGCCGACAATGGCCGATCTGACTGGACCGGTCGACCTTTCGACGGACCGCGTCCGGCATAACGGAAATTGGATCCCCTGATGCGCGAAAAACAGCTTACCCTTCGTCAGTTCCTGCTGCTTGATCACAGGCAGCACGCGCTCGAAAAGGACCTGATCTTTCTGCTCGAGGATATCGCCACTTCCTGCCGCATCATTTCCAACCATGTCCGCAGCGGCGCATTCGTCGGCAATCTGGGCAGCGCCGGATCAACCAATATCCAGGGTGAAACCCAGAAGCAGATGGATGTGCTGGCCAATGAGGAATTCGTTCGCCACTGCTCCAATTGCGGCCGGGTGGCGGCCCTGGTGTCGGAGGAAGTCGACGAGGTCTACTGGCTCAAATCCAATCCCGAGCCCGGCGATTACCTGGTCTATTTCGACCCGCTCGACGGCTCGTCCAATCTTGAACTGAACCTGTCGGTCGGCTCGATCTTTTCGGTGGTGCGGATTGCGCATGCCATTGACGCCAGTGACGACCGGTCGGTTCTGCGCGCCGGGCACGAACAGGTCTGCGCCGGGTATTCGGTCTATGGTCCGTCAACCTCGCTGGTCGTGACCACGGGGAACGGGGTCAACTGCTTCACCCACCAGCAGGGCACCGGCGAATTCCGCCTGACCCATCCCGACATGCGGATTCCAGAAGAAACCAGCGAATTCGCCATCAACGCCTCGCGCTACAAGCTGTGGGATGCGCCGATCCAGCGCTATTTCGACGAGTGCATTGCCGGCAGGGACGGCCCGCGCGAAAAAACCTTCAACATGCGCTGGGTCGCCTCGATGGTGGCCGAGGTCCACCGCATCCTCACCCGCGGCGGCGTGTTTCTCTATCCTTGCGATGACGGCAACCGGACAGACGGCGGCAAGTTGCGCCTGATGTATGAAGCCAATCCAATGGGCATGATCATCGAACAGGCCGGAGGTGCGGCATCAACCGGAACCGAGCGGATCATGGATGTCACCCCGACATCGCATCACCAGCGCGTCGCAGTCATCCTGGGCTCCAAATCCGAGGTGGCGCTGCTTGAGAAATATCACGCCGAAGCCGTGCCCAACCAGGTCTGAACTGCAGGCAGGGTCTCAGATGAGACCCGCGGCCCAACCTTGCGCATAGGCCATCAAGGGGTCGCGCCCGGCCTCGGCGAACCGATCCGGCGGATTTTGCAAGGGTGGCCGCGAGGCCGGCGCCACCAGCATGGCCGCACCGGTGCTGGTGCCGGTTCCGGTTGCACTGACGATGTCCTGTCCCGTCACGGCGGAGAGCATTTTCTTGTAGGCGGCATTTGATGCCATCGCGCCTTCGACAAAGAGCTGTCCGCGGCTGCCGGTCAGTTGCAGGCAGACATTTGTCATCACCGCCAGATAGAACGAGGCGACAACGGCACGCTCGCCATCGCTCAGCGTTTCGGGGTCGCAGCTCCATCGGGGCGTGCGTCCGGGAAACGGACCCGAGGTCGGCTCGATCGAAGGCCACAGCATCGCAGATTTCTCGAGCACCGCATCGATATCGGCTTCCGAATAGTCTGTCTCCCTGCCCTGCATCAGGCGTTCGAATTCGCGCCCGCCCATGAACCGGGCAGAGGGCACCTTGTTGCCATTGGCGCTGACATTGATGAGCGTGTCGCGCATCGGATCAAGCGTCAGCTGCTTGCCGTTCACGGTCATGACGATGACCCAGGTGCCGGTGGAAATCACCGAGAACGGCGCATCATTGGCCAGGATATAGGGCAGCAGTGACGCGTTGGAATCATGAATGCCGCAACAGACCGGGGTGCCGGCAGCCAGTCCCGTGCGCGCGGCGATTTCGGGACGGATCTTGCCGAGAACATCACCGGCACGGCGGACGGGGGCAAATTTTTCGCGCCAGCCCAGCGCGTCGACCATGGATGAAAACCGGGCCTGGTGCGGGTTCCACAGATCGGTGTGGGCGCCCAGAGAGGTGACTTCCGTGGCGGCAACGCCGGTCAGCCGGAATGCCCAATATTGCGGATAGGTGACGATCCGGCAGGTGCGGTCGAACAGCCCGGCAAAGGTGCTGAACTGCCAGTAAAGCTGGGCGCCGAGATTGAGGCCGCGCGGGAGGCGCGGCGATCCGATCTCGGCAAATGCCGGCCGCCGCGCGTCATATTCAGCGGCCAGTTGATCCGGGCCGGTATGCTCGTAATCAAGGATCGGCGCTGCCAGACTGCCGGTTTGGTCAAGCAAGGCGCCGCTGGCGCCGTGGGCCGTGATGCTGATCGCCGCGATGCCGTGCGCGGCGTGAAACTGCGCCAGGCCTGCCTCGATGAAGGCCCACAGGGCCTCGACGTCGTAATGCGGATAAGGCGCGCCATCGATGACCACATTGGGCATGGTCCGCATGTCGATTTCGTGCAGGTCATCGCCGCCCACCAGCACCACCTTGGCGTTGGTCTTGCCGATATCGATGACTGCAATATTGCCCCGGGATCGCATCGCCTAGTCCATGTGAAAGACGGTTTCGAGCGGCACAGCCAGCGGCTGGTTGCCGGCTCCGGTCTGCATGATATCCGACATATGCGCCCACCATTTCTGCATGACCGGGTCAAGCGGCAGCGCCTCCATGGTGTGACCAGCCTTGCGCCACAGGACAGCAAACAGGATGCTGGTTTCGCGGTCGAGGTGAATTGAATAGTCCGAGATACCGGCGGCCTTGAGCAGGTCTAAAAGCTCCGGCCAGATCTGGTCATGGCGGCGTTTGTATTCCGCCTCGCAACCGGGATTGAGCCGCATCTTGAAGGCATGTTTTTCCATGGTCAGACGGCCTTCCGGCGGGTGCGATAATTCAGCCAGAGCCGCGGCAGGGCGATGACGGAAATCAGCAACAGCCCGATGAAGATCGACATGACAATGCCCGGCACATTGATCAGGCCAAAGCCGAAGGTCACCATGCCCATGACAAAAGCGGCGATGACGACACCGGGAATGGTGCCCGAACCGCCGAGGATATTGACGCCGCCGAGCACTACCATGGTGACGATTTCAAGCTCCCAGCCAAAGGCGATGGAGGGCCGCGTCGAGCCAAGACGGGAGGTCAGGCAGATCGCGGCGATGCCCGCCATCAGGCCGGTCAGCATGAACAGGATGAATTTGACCCGGCCGACCCGCACGCCGGAAAACTGCGCGCCGACCGGATTGTTGCCGATCGCATAGACGGCGCGGCCGAAATCGGTCTTGTGCAGCAAAATTCCATAGAGCACGGCCAGCACGGCAAACAGCACGATCTCGAAGGTGAACACCCACCAGACATAGCCCTGTCCGAAAAACGAGAACCCGGCGGGGTAGCCACGAAAGGCCTGGTCGCCGAGCACGATGTAGGAGATGCCGCGAAACAGGCTCATGGTGCCGATGGTGACGACGATGGAGGGCAGCCCCAGGCCGGTCACCAGGAAGCCGTTGAAGGCGCCGCACAGCATGCCGACCAGCAGGCCGGCTGCGACAAGCTCGGGAACGCCAAATCCGAATTGCGCCAGATAGCCCATCGCGGTCGAGGTCAGCGCGATGATCGAGGCCACCGACAGGTCGATTTCGCCCGAGATGATCAGCAAGGCCATGGCAAAGGCGATCATGGCTTTTTCGGTGAAATTGAAGGTGGCGTCGGAGAGGTTCCAGGGATCGAGGAAATAGGGCGAGGAAAACGAGTTGATGATGAAGATGGCAATGGCCACGGCCAGCAGCAGCGTCTCCCAGCTTTTGAAAATGCGCTGAAACGGTGATGTCAGCCGGTCGGGAATGTTCCTGTCGGGCGCGCGCTGGTCGCGGTCCAAAGCCTGATCGCTCATGCGAGACGCTCCGCCTGTTTGAGAATGATGCGGCCCTTCTTGCGTTCTGAGCGGGCATTGAAGGCCACGGCAATGATGATCGCCGCGCCGGAAATGGCCAATTGCCAGAACGGTGAAATATTGACCACCGGCAGCGCATTCTTGACGATGCCGAGGAACAGCGCGCCAAGCACCGCGCCGCCGACCGAGCCGATGCCGCCGGCAATCGATATGCCGCCAATGACGCAAGCCGCGACCACTTCCAGCTCGAACCCGCCGGCAATATCGACATAGGCGACCGCGTAGCGGGCCACCCAGAGATAGCCGCACAAACCGGCCACCGCGCCGGAAATCACAAAAGCCAGGAACCGTGTGTAGCCGACATTGATACCGGTATAGACCGCCGCATGGGGGTTGCCGCCCACAGCAAAGAATGCGCGGCCCGGCGGGGTGCGCGTCACCAGCACGAAGAAAGCGGCAATGGTCGCGATTGCCAGCCAGGACAGCAGCGACAGGCCAAGCACATCATAGCGCGGGAACGCCTTGAAGCTGGGCGACATTTCATGAGCGTTGATCCACTCGCCATTGGAGATCAGGAAAATCAGGCCGCGGAAAATGGTCAGCGTTCCGAGTGTGACCACGATGGGCGGGATATCGAGCTTCCAGACCAGGATGCCGTTGATGGAACCGAGCAGTGCACCAAAGCCGATGGCGACAAGCAGCAGCACCGGCACGGGTACAGCAGGAAACATCATGTTGATGGTCGCCACCACCATTCCGGTCAAGGCGAGATTCGAGGCGACCGAGAGGTCGATGCAGCGCGAGACGATGACGACCATCTGGCCAAGCGCCAGCATGATCAGGATCGAGGTGTCATTGAAGACATTGATCAGGTTTGCCGGCGCTGCAAAATCACCAAAGCGGGTGGAGATCAGGCCGACCAGAAGCAGGATGGCGGCGGCGAGGATGGCTTCGCGGGACTTGAGGATCTGGGTCATGCGCCTGCTCCCGCGCCAAGCCCGGCAGCCGCCCGCACCAGCCCTTCGGCGGTGATATCCTCGCGCTCGAACTCGCCGGCAATCCGGCCATCGCGCATGACGATCACCCGGTCGGACATGCCCATGATCTCGGGAAGTTCGGACGAGACCATGATCACCGCCAGGCCCTTGGCCGCAAGCTCGGTCATGAATTCATGCACCGCCGCCTTGGAGCCGATGTCGATGCCCTTGGTCGGTTCATCGAGAATGATCACCCGCGGCTCGGTCGCCAGCCATTTGGCGATCACCACCTTTTGCTGATTGCCGCCCGACAGATTGCCGATGTCCTGGTCCAGCGATGCGGCGCGCAGATCCAGCCGCGAGGTGTATTCGCGGGTCAGCTTGAACTCTTCGGCGAGCTTGAGAAAGCCGCGCCGCGAGGTCCGGTGCAAACTGGGTAGCGTGACGTTCTGGAAGATCGGCAGCCCGATGACGGCGCCCTGCTTGCCGCGGTCTTCCGGCACATAGACAATGCCGCTTTCAATGGCTTCGGCTGGACTGCGGATCACCCGGATCTCTCCGGCAATGCGGATCGCGCCCTTGGAAGGTTTTGTGATGCCGAACAGCGATTGCATGAATTCGCTGCGCCCTGCCCCGACAAGCCCGTAGAAGCCGAGGATTTCCCCCTGCCTGAGCTTGAAGCCGATGTCCTCGAACTCGGTCGGGTGGCTGTAGCCTGCCACTGTCAGGATCTCGTCGCCGATCGGCACCTGTTTTTTCGGGAATATCTGACCCACCGTGCGGCCGACCATCATCCGCACCAATTCGTCTTCGGAGACATCTCCGATCAAGCCGTCACTGACAAGTTCGCCATCGCGAAACACCGTGTAACGGTCGGCGATGCGGAAAATCTCATCGAATTTGTGGCTGATGAACAGGATCGCCTTGCCATCCGCCTTGAGCCGCTCGACCAGTTCATAGAGCTCAGCAATTTCCTTGTGCGACAGCGCCGCGGTCGGTTCATCCATGATGACGACGCGGGCTTCAATCGACAGGGCGCGGGCGATGGCGACCATGTGCTTGTTGGCGATACCGAGGTCGCGCAAGCGGACGCGCGGATCGATGTCGGCGCCGACCTTGTGCAACAGTGCTCGCGCCTGAATGCGCATGGCCTTGGTGTCGATCAGGCCAAAGCGTGTGCGCGGCTCGTGGCCGATAAAGATGTTCTCGCCGACCGGAAGATCATCAAACAGCACTGTTTCCTGATGGATGGCGGTCACGCCGGCGGCAGACGCCGCATGCGCATCGCCAAAATGCACCGGCCTGCCGTCCATCGATATGGTGCCGCCATCAGGCTGGTAGATCCCGGTGAGGATCTTGACAATGGTAGATTTGCCGGCGCCGTTTTCGCCAACAAGGGCTGTCACCTGACCTGGATAAAGATCGAGCGCCACATCGGAGAGCGCCTTGACGCCGGGAAAGATCTTGGAGACGCCGCGCAGGGACAGCAATGGCTGTGCAGCGGCTTGCGTGGGTGCATCCGTCGCCCGCGCCCGGGCGTCTTGTGTATCCGCCAACATGCTCGCCCCCTGGAAAAGAGTGGCAACGCCCGAAGGCGTTGCCGGCTCGGCTTGGATCTTCCTAGAAGATGTCCTTGAAGGCTTCGATGTTGGAGGCGTCATAGACGAACGGGTCGGCCATGGCGCCTTCGGAGTTGTCATCGAGCGTCAGCGTTCCCATGCGCCCCATCGGGATCTCGGCACCGGGTGTGGCTTCGGCGCCGTCAATCAGCGAATAGGCCAGCATGGTGGCGGAATAGCCCAGATCGATCGGGTTCCAGATGGCGAAGGACTTCGATGCGCCCGAGGCGATATGTCCGGCCATTTCAGAGGGAAGACCAAGTCCGGTGACATTGATTTCACCGGCCTTGCCCGCGTCGGAGACGGCCTGCGCCGCAGCCACGATGCCGACCGATGTCGGTGCGATGATCGCCTTGAGGTCCGGATGCGCCTTCATCAGTCCCTGGGCTTCGGTGTAGGACTTGTCGGCCTTGTCGTCGCCATAGACGGTCGACACGACCTCTATGCCGGGATAGTTGCCCATCACCTTGTTCATTTCCTCAATCCAGGTGTTCTGGTTTGTGGATGTGGTGGTGGCCGACAGAACCGCCACTTTGCCGCCATCGGGCAGATTGTCTGCGGCGAGCTTGATGATCATGTTGCCGATCAGGGGATTGGAAGACGGGTTGAGGTGCAGCTGGCGGCCTTCCTCGGCCACACCGCTGTCCCAGCTGATCACCTTGATGCCGCGGTCCATGGCCTTTTTCAGCGTCGGCACCAGAGCATCGGTGTCATTGGCCGAGACAGCGATGGCGTCGACCTTCTGGGCGATCAGCGAATTGATCACCTCGATCTGGCCTTCGGCGGTGGTGTCGGTCGGGCCGGTGTAGATGATGTCAACGTCGCCCAGCTCCTTGGCTGCTTCTTCGGCACCCTTTGCTGCTGCTTCGAAGAAGCCGATGCCAAGCGCCTTGACCACCAGCGCGATGCGCTTGTTCTCGGCTTGCGCTCCGGCCGTCGAGGCGAGAATGGCAACACCTATGGCTGCCGCAGTCACGAATTTCTTCAAGATACCCATCTGTTTTCCTCCCTGGGATGTGACGTCCATTTTTCGTCGAGCGCTATGACGCCCCCGATGAAACTTCCTCCTGAACCGAATGATTTTTGGCGATGATCAGGCCCACGCCTGCCTGCTCGAGCATCTTCGCCGACCGCTCTTCGATGCCGTCATCCGTGATCACCGTGGTGACGCGGTCGAGGCCGCACAGGATCAGGCTCGAGCGCTTCCGGAATTTCGAACTGTCGGCCAGCACAATCAGTTCATCGGCCTGGTTGATGAGTTTCTGCTCCGCCTGAATGAGCAGCGGGTCTGCCTCCAGCAGCCCCAGCGGGCCAATTCCGTGGGCGCTCATGAACATTTTCTGGGCGGAGAAATTCTTGGTGACGTCATTTTCGAACGGGCTGAGAATGATGTTCTGTTCGCGGTAAATGGTGCCGCCGGACAGCGTGATGGTGTTCTTGGAATGCTTGAGCAGATGCTCGGCTATGGGAAACGAATTGGTGAAGACCTGCATGCGCTTGGCAGCCAGCGGATGCACCATCTGGAAGGTGGTAGTGCCGCCATTGATGATGATCGAGTCGCCATCATTGCACAGCTCCACCGCAGCCAGCGCGATGGCGCGCTTCTTGCCGGCATTGATGGTTTCGTTGACGGAGAACGTGCGTCCGGCAAGGCCGAGAAACTGCGGCGGATTGGTCGACTCAGCGCCGCCGCGCACCCGGCGCAGCTTGTGCTGAACATGCAGGGTGGCGATGTCGCGGCGGATCGTGGCCTCGGATGAATCGGTCAGCGCTACCATTTCGGCAACGGTGACGACCGGCTTCTCCTGAATGACGGATAGGATGATCCTGTGGCGTTCGCTTTCGTGCATGCTGTCCTCCCAGCCCTAAGATTTCCATCGAATTCCATGTTTGTCAATCACAAACAATCATGTTCAATCATACCGCAATGCACAATGATTGTTTTTGAGTGTTTATGATTGACAACTGCGCAGCAACGGGTGTTGATTGAAGCGAATACGGAGCGCCGGCGATGACCTGGCGATGGGAGGATTGCATGCTGGAGAAAACCGAGGCCGGACGTCTGGCCAATCTTTGGGACCCCAAGATCGCCGGGCAGATGAGCGAGCCGGAGCTGCTGCTCTACCGCTCCAACCTGCTCGGTTCCGACAAGCGCGTCACCAATTACGGCGGCGGCAACACCTCGGCAAAGGTCATGCAGAAGGATCCTCTCTCGGGAGACATGGTCGAGGTTCTCTGGGTCAAAGGCTCGGGCGGCGATGTCGGAACCATCAAAATGGACGGATTCGCTACCCTCTACATGGACAAGCTCAACGCGCTTAAAAATCTCTATCGCGGGGTCGAATTCGAAGATGAGATGGTCGGCTACCTGCCGCACTGCACTTTCAATCTGAACACACGCGCGGCTTCGATCGACACGCCGCTGCATGCTTATGTTCCGCAAAAACACGTCGATCACATGCATCCCGATGCAATCATCGCCATCGCCGCGTCCGAGAACAGCCGCGAGCTGACCCGGCAGATTTTCGGCGATGACATTGGCTGGTTGCCGTGGAAGCGGCCCGGCTATGAACTGGGGTTGTGGCTGGAAAAATTCTGCCACGAAAATCCCGAGGCCAAGGGTGTGGTGCTGGAAAGCCACGGGTTGTTCACCTGGGCCGACACCGCCGAGGATTGCTATCGCCTGACCATCAACATCATCAACCAGGCGATCGCCTGGTTTGAGACAATGACGGCTGGCAAACCGGCCTTTGGCGGACAGCAACACGCGCCGCTGCCAGCTTCGGAGCGCCGCCGCATCGCCAGTGCGTTGATGCCGCGCATTCGCGGCATGGTCTCGGCCAATGCCCACATGGTCGGGCATTTCGAAGATTGCGACGCGGTTCTGGAATTTGTCTGCAGCCGCGACATGGAGCCCCTCGCCGCACTCGGCACCAGTTGCCCGGACCATTTCCTGCGCACCAAGATCCGCCCGCTGGTGGTGGCGTTTGATCCGGCAAGCCCGGATCTCGACGCCACGATCGAAAGCCTCAAAAGCAGCGTCGAGGCCTATCGCGCTGATTATGCGGGCTATTACGAGCGCTGCAAACACGCCGACAGCCCGGCCATCCGCGATCCAAACGCGATTGTCTATCTGGTGCCCGGCGTCGGAATGATCACATTTGCCAAGGACAAGGCGACGGCGCGGATTTCCGGCGAATTCTACACCAATGCCATCAATGTCATGCGCGGCGCCTCAAGTGTCTCGACCTATTGCGGCCTGCCCGAACAGGAAGCCTTCGACATCGAGTACTGGCTTCTGGAGGAAGCCAAGCTGCAGCGGATGCCCAAGCCCAAGAGCCTTGCCGGACGGATCGCCATTGTCACCGGTGGCGCCGGCGGCATCGGTTCGGCCACGGCACGGCGGTTTCTCGACCAGGGCGCCTGCGTGGTGCTGGCCGACATCGACGAGGACATGCTTGCCCGCACCGCGGATGTTCTCGCCGGGGAATACTCCCCTGACGTGGTGCGCGCGGTCACCATGAATGTCACCGACGAGACGGCGGTTGATCACTCTTATGCCGAGATGGCCGCCGAATTCGGCGGTGTCGATATCGTCGTGTCCAATGCCGGGATTGCCTCGTCTGCCCCCGTCGAAGAGACCACGCTGGAGCTGTGGAACAAGAACATGTCGATCCTGTCGACAGGCTATTTCCTGGTGTCGCGCGCCGCCTTCAAGATGCTGCGCGCCCAGGGCCTTGGCGGCGCCGTCATCTTCATCGCCTCGAAGAATGGCCTGGCCGCTTCCCCCAACGCCTCGGCCTATTGCACGGCGAAAGCCTCGGAGATCCATCTTGCCCGCTGCCTGGCGCTCGAAGGCGCGCCGATGGGCGTCCGGGTCAATGTGGTCAATCCCGATGCGGTGCTGCGCGGCTCGAAGATCTGGTCGGGCGACTGGCTGCAGGAGCGCGCCGATGCCTATGGCAAGCAGACCGCAGATCTGGAGGAACACTACCGCCAGCGCTCGCTGCTCAAGCTTTCGGTCCTGCCGGAAGACATCGCCGAAGCCGCCTTCTTCCTGGCCAGCGACGCCTCGTCAAAATCCACCGGCAACATCATCAATGTCGATGCCGGCAATGTGCAGGCCTTCACCCGCTGACCCCTCTGGATGGATTGGAGTGCATCATGATCAAGTCATCCGTCATCGAAGAGACGAACGAAACCTCGATCGCGGCGCTGCGCGAGGACTATGACAGCCTTGGACAGCGGCTCGACCGGCGCGGCATTTCCATTGACGCGATCAAGGCGCAAGTCTCGGACTATGGTGTCGCGGTGCCCTCCTGGGGCGTCGGCACCGGCGGAACACGCTTTGCCCGCTTTCCCGGAAGCGGCGAGCCCCGGCATGTTTTCGACAAGCTTGATGATTGCGGCGTCATTCACCAGCTGACCGGCGCGACACCCTCGGTGTCCCTGCATATCCCATGGGACAAGGCGCCTGCCGACGATCTGAACGCGAAAGCGGAAGAATTGGGCCTTTTCTTTGACGCGATGAATTCCAACACCTTTCAGGACCAGCCGGATCAGCCGCAATCCTATAAATTCGGCTCGCTGTCCAACACGCGCGACGAGACCCGCACGCAGGCTGTCGAGCACAATCTCGAATGCATCGAGATCGGCAAGGCCATCGGATCGAAGGCGCTGACGGTCTGGATCGGCGATGGTTCCAACTTCCCCGGCCAGAGCAATTTCACCCGGCAGTTCGAGCGCTATCTGGAGGCGATGAAGCGGATCTATCAGGGGCTGCCCGAGGATTGGCGCATCTTCTCCGAGCACAAGATGTATGAGCCGGCCTTCTACTCAACCGTGGTGCAGGATTGGGGCACCAATTTCATGATCGCCCAGGAACTGGGACCAAAAGCCTTCTGTCTCGTGGATCTCGGCCACCATGCGCCGAATGTGAACATCGAGATGATCGTCGCCCGGCTGATCCAGTTCGGCAAGCTCGGCGGCTTCCATTTCAACGATTCAAAATATGGCGATGATGATCTCGACACCGGATCAATCGATCCCTACCGGCTGTTTCTGGTGTTCAACGAGCTTGTCGACGCCAGCCACCGCAAGGCGCCGAATTTCAACCCGGCGCATATGCTCGATCAATCGCACAATGTCACCGATCCGATCGAGAGCCTGATGGTCAGCGCCATGGAGGTGCAGCGCGCCTATGCGCAGGCGCTGATCGTCGACAGGCCCGCTCTCGAAGCTGCCCAGGACGGCAATGATGCAATGACAGCGACAACCCTGTTGAAGCAGGCGTTCCGCACCGATGTCGAACCGATCCTGGCGATGGCGCGTCTGGAAAAGGGATCGGCGATCGATCCGGTCTCGGCATTCCGGAAATCCGGCTACCGCGCCAGGGTGGCGGCAGAGCGGCCGGCGGTCAGTGGCGCCGGCGGCGGCATCGTCTGACAACTGCCGATAATTTTTGCGGGCGGCGCTTGATCTGCACCGCCCGCCAATCTGATCATCTGATTGCATCCCCGACCGGGATGATCAGACCTGTGCGGACCACTCCGCGTACCAGGTCCGGAACAGGTGAAACTGGCTTTCCACATAGCTGCGCTGCGAGTCCGTGAGTGCATCGGTCTCATAGAACTGCAGCTCATATTCGGCGTCTCCGGTCAGCACCATCAGGTGCTTGTAGTAGAGAACCAGGTCGGCGCCTTCATCAAACGAAGAGAGCACACCCAGCGCCTCATCGAGTTGCCTGGCCCGCAGCCGCGCCTGGGCGTCGCCCGTCGCTGCTTTCTTGCACAAAGCCACAAGATGCAGCACTTCGCGCGGCAGGGCATTGCCGATGCCGGTGATCGCGCCGGTGGCGCCGCAATTGACGAAACCATGGAAGACATTGGTGTCGACGCCGACCATCAGGGTGACGCTGTCATCGGCGGAGGTGATGTGCTCGGCCGCATAGCGCAGATCCTGGGCGCCGCCGAATTCCTTGAAGCCGATGAGGTTCTTGTGTTCCTTGCGCAGCGCGAAGAACAGCTCTGCGCGGGTGGCAAAACCGTAATAGGGGCTGTTGTAGATCACCGCCGGCAGGTCGGGAGCCGCCGAAAGCACCGCCTTGAAATGCGCTGCCTGCGCGCCGGCCGAGCTTCCCCGCGACAGAACCCGCGGGATCACCATCAGGCCTTGTGCGCCGACTTCGGCGGCATGGGCTGCATGGGCAACGGCAGACGCGCTGTTGATCGCGCCGGTGCCGACGATGGTGGGAACGCCGGCGGCAACCAGACGGGCAACGCCTTCCATGCGTTGCGCATCGGTGAGCAGCGGCCAGTCTCCCATCGAGCCGCAATACACCACGCCGGACATGCCGGCGGCGACCAGTTCCTGGCCCTTGCGGACCAGGGCGTCGAAATCAGGGGTCCGGTCGGGACGACACGGCGTCATCAGTGCTGGTATGCAACCGGTGAAGATAGACTTATCCATCGGGCGTCTCCTTTTTGTTTTCAGTGAACGGGTTTCAGAATCCGACGATCTGCGACGGCAGCCATGTCGAGAGCGCCGGGAACAGGGCGACCGCCATGAGGGTTGCAATCTGCAGAAGGATGAAGGGCACCACGCCGCGGCACATCTGGCCATAGGTCATGTCCGGCGGCGCGATGGATTTGAGATAGAAGATCGACGAGGCCATCGGCGGTGTCAGGTAGCTGGTCTGGATGACGATGATCATCATCGTGCCGAACCAGATCGGATCGATGCCGGCGGAGCGGATGAACGGCGTAAACAGCGGCACCGCGATCAGCACATTGGCGGTCCAGTCGAGCACGAAGCCGAGAAGCAGCACGATCAGCAGGAAGAAGATGATCATGCCGGTGTCGCCAAAGCCGGCCGCCTCGATAAAGGAACGGATCATGCGCGAGCCGCCATTGGCCGCAAATGTGCCCATGAACATGGTGCCGGCGGCGACGATCAACAGGATCATCGCCGAGATGCGGACGGTGATCCGGAGCGATTCAAACAGCATGCCGAGATTGAAACGGCCATAGATGATGCTGAGGATGGCGGCGCCGACTGCGCCGACCGACGCGGCTTCGGTTGGAGAGGCAATGCCCGCCAGCAAAGAGCCAAGCACTGCAAAGATCAGCAGGCAGATCGGCAGCAGCGACGACACCGTCAGCCGCAATTTCTCGCCCAGCGGCATTTCCGGCTCACTGTCTTCGTGCAGCGGCTGCGGCGGCGCCATAACCCCCTGGATTATCAGATAGATGATGAACAGGCCGACCATCAGCAGGCCAGGCAACATCATGCCGGCGAGCAGTTCGCCCACCGACATCTGCGCCAGCGAGGCATACATCACCGCGATCACCGAGGGCGGGATCATGGTGCCGAGCGAGCCGCCGGCGCAGATGGTGCCGGCAATCTGGCTGTTGCGGTAGCCGCCGCGTTGCATTGCGGGGATCGCCATCATGCCGATCATCACCTCGACGGCGCCAACCACACCGGCAGCGGCAGCGAAAATCGCGCCCATGGCAATGGTCGCGACGGCCAGCCCGCCGGGCAGTTTCGACATCCATATCTGCATGACGCGGAACAAACGCTCGGCAATGCCCGAACGCTCCAGAATGGCGCCCATCAACACGAACATGGGAATGGCGGCGAGAATGAAATTGGTCGAGGCCGAATAAAACGCCCCGTAAAGCTGGGCAAAGGCGTGCGGCCCGAATTTGGCAATTCCGGCGCCGGCCGAGACGATGGCAAGCGAGAACGCGATTGGTATGCCTGTCAGCACAAGCAGAAACAGCGCGGGGAACATCAAGGCGGCGATGATCATGCTCAAGCTTCCCGTTTGAACGGCTGGTCATCCTGGCCGCGAAACGCCCGCAACCCATGGACAAGCTGCTGAAGGGTCAAGGCGATCAGCCCGACAGCAAGAATTGAAAAGAACGGCCACATCAGCGGCGCCCAGGGGCTGACGCTTTCGACCTCCGCGGTGGTCCAGGCGCGCCAGGCGCGCTCGACCGCGAATTTGGACAGCGCCGCAAAGATCGGCGTCAGCAGGAACACGAAGACCACACCTTCAAGCCGACGGCGGAAGCCAGTAGGCATTTTCTGGGCGAGGAAATCGATCCGCACATGGGCATCTTCCCTGAGCGCATAGGCGGCGCCTAGAACAAACAGCGAGCCGGTGCACATGTAGGAAATATCAAAGGCCCACATGGTTGGCGCGCCAAATGCATAGCGCGCCACCACTTCGTAGATCATCGAGATGACCAGAACCACCGTCACGATCTGGGCGATCCAAAACAGCAGACGGGAGAAGGCGTCGACAATGTTGAAAAGCCTGGTCATGACGGTGGGTTCCGTTGTCTCGGTTAGTCCTGGTTACGAACCAGGTAGGAGCTTTCTGCAGACCACAGGGTCTTGAAGGCCATGTAGTCGGCGAGAATGTCAGCCATGTCCGACTTGCCTTCAGCCTTCTGGGCTTCTGCCGTCTTGCTGATCCAGTCCACGCCCGCATCCGAAAGCTGCTTGATGAACTCCGGCGACAGCGTGATCACCTCGTTCGGGCCCTTGCGATAGCTGTCCATGGCGACGACGTCTTCACCGTAGAAATGCACCAGCGCCTGCATGGTGGTCAGTTCTGCGGCCATCTCGAGCAACGGCTTGAGATCGTCAGGCAGCGCATCCCAGGTTTCCTGCTTGAGCACGACTTCCCACAGGAAGGTCGGCTGGTGCACGCCCGGAACGATGATGTATTTGGCAGCTTCATGGAAGCCTTCAGGCAGGTTGGCCGAGGGCGGACCCCATTCGATCAGGTCGACGCCCTTGCGCTGCAGCAGAGTGTAGATTTCCCCGGGGGGAACAACCGTCGGAACTGCACCGAAATACTCTTCCATCACCTTGGCCCATGGGCCGGAGGTGCGGTACTTCATGCCCTTGAGGTCTTCGGCCTTGGTGATCGGCACATTGGAATGCGCCATGACTTCGGACGAGCCGATGCCGACGATCAGGTTCTTGAAGCCTTCCTTGGCGCGCAGTTCTGCGAGCTTTTCCTTGCCGCCCTTTTCATAGATCCAGGTGACATAGGCCTCAGGACCCATGCCGCCCGGGAAACCGGCGAAAATGGCGTTGAGCGGATCCTGATTGACCAGATAGCTGGGCGTCGAGTGACCGGCCTGGACGATGCCGTCGCGGACACCGTCATAGACCTGCAAGGCAGGCACCAGCACGCCGGCGCCGAAAGGCTCGATCATCACGCGGCTGTTGGTGAGAGCATCGACATTGTCGGCGAAACGCTCGAGGAAATTGACGTAAAAGGGCGAGCCTTCGGGCACCGATGTCGGCACCTGCCATGTGACTTCCTGGGCAACTGCCGGGAATGCCGCAACCGACAGCATGGAGACCAGCGCCCATTTTCTGATTTTTTGAAACATAGAACCCTCTGTGTTTTAGACCGCGAAGCGGACGTTGATGGTGTTCTGACCGACGACAAATTCCGCTTCTGTGCGAATGGACCGCCGTGGGTGCCTCTCTGCGGAGACAGGAAAACCATAGTTTATTGTATTTTCGTTGTCGACAATAAATTTCGAGTCCAGAATCCGCGGTTCAGAAAATGCATTTAGTCATTTTATTTCAGAGGCTTATATCCGCGTTCAGGCGGCGGTCTTCCGTCATGCTGGCCTGGATTTGCCGGATGATCTGCTCGGCATGCGCCCTGGCGATGCGGTCGGCGGCGTCGATATCCTGCTTCTCTATGGCCGCCAGCATGACCTCATGCTCCTGCAGATAGATCCTTGGCAGCTTGTCATTGTAGGAGGAGTAATAGAGCCGCAGCAGCCGCCGGCCTTCGTCGAGAAGCCGCTCGAACAGTTCGGCGTAATAGCGGTTCTTTCCCGCCTTTGCGATCTGCGCATGGAAGTTGCGGTTGACCTCGATCATCATCGGCACATCCCTGGCCTCCACAGCGCGCGTGTAGTCGTGCTGAAGCTCCCAGATCCTTGCCAGTTCGGCCTCGGTCCGGTTGGCCGCCGCCAGCCGCGTGGTCACCCGGTACATCAGCGTCAATGCATCAAAAAATTGCGGCAGATTGGGAAAATCGATCGGCGCGACGATGGTGAACCGGTTCGGAAGAGTGACGACCAGCCCCTCGCCGGCCAGCTTGACCATGGCCTCGCGCACCGGTGTCCGCGATATGCCGAAACGCTCCGCCAGCTTGACCTCGTCAATCGCGCTGCCGGGCTCCAGCGTCAGGTTGAGGATTTCCCGCTTGAGCGTGTCATAGACGGCGCCGACACCCTGGCCGCGCTTGCGCTTGGTCTCGGGTTGATCTGCGGGAACCGGCTCTTCAACGCTCATGAAATATCTCCAATGATCTGCGCGCCTGTGAGGAGCACTACAACTCCGCGCCGCCAAATACAATTCCTTGCCGATCCAATCCAGCGGACGCAGCGCCGGCCGAAATCGGCCTCCAGACTTGCCGGAATCGGCCCGGCGTGGCATCGACGAGCATTGAGGTTTTGGGAGGACGAGCGCCATGACGTTTCCGGCAGATGCGACCGCACGGGGCCTTGAGCTCTCGTCGGGATGGAGCGTGACCAATGGCACCCACAGCGCGCCGCTGCCGGTGCCGGGCGATGTGCATTCGGCGCTGCTTGATGCAGGCATCATCACCGATCCCTATTGGCGCGACACCGAGATCTCGCTCGACTGGGTACATGAGAGCGAATGGACCGCAACCAAACGCTTTGATCTGACCGACATCGAAGCCGGGCACTGGACGCTGTCGTTTGACGGCATTGATTGTGTCGCCGAGATACGCTTGAACGGCATCCTACTGGGACGCGTGGAGAACCGGTTTCTGCGCCATGATTTCGATGTCGGCCAGGCGCTGACTGAGGGTGAGAACTGCCTGGAAGTTCAGTTTCTTTCCAATTCCGCCGAGGCTGTTCGCAACGCCGCCGCGTCGCCCTATCCGGTTCCCTATTCGACCGACAACAACAGGCTTCCGCATTACAATTTCCTGCGCAAAACGCAATGCGATGCAGGATGGGACTGGAACATCGCGCTGTCGCCACTGGGACTGTGCGGCCCGGTCACGCTCCGCCGCAACCAGCTGGCACGGCTGGATGATGTCATGGTCATGCAGATCCATCATGACGGCAAGGTCACGCTGGAGATCGATCTTCATTACACCGGTTTTGCAGCAGGCAGTCTGGAAACCAGCGCCGCTTGTGACGGACAATCCGCCAGTCAGACCCTTCAGGTCTGGCCTGGATCCGGCCGTACCCGGCTGAGCCTCACCCTCGACACTCCGCAATTGTGGTGGCCGGCAGGCCACGGGGCGCAGCCGCTTTACGATCTCGAGTTGCGCCTGGGCGAAGACACCGTAACGCGCCGCATCGGGCTGCGCACGGTCGAGCTTGTCACCGACGCGGATGACATCGGCAGCCGCTTCGCCTTCAGGGTCAATGGGTGCGAAATTTTCATGCGCGGCGCAAACTGGATCCCCGCCGATGCGCTGCCGGCGCGCGCAACACCGGATGCCGTGCGTGACCGTCTGACTTCGGCGGTTGAAGCCAACATGAACATGATCCGCATCTGGGGCGGCGGCCAATATGAGGCGGATTGGTTTTACGAGCTGTGCTCCGAACTCGGGCTTATGGTCTGGCAGGATTTCATGTTTGCCTGCAGCCTCTACCCGGCCCATGACCATGCCTGGCTCGACAGCGTGCGGCGCGAAGCCAGCCAGCAGATCCGGCGGCTGTCGGCCCATCCCTGCCTGGCGCTGTGGTGCGGCGACAATGAAGTCATCGGGGCGCTGACCTGGTTCGAGGAAAGCCGCAGCAATCGCGACCGCTATCTCGCCGTCTATGCCCGACTGAGCGCAGCACTGGAGGAAGCGGTGGCGGCGGAAAAGCCCGACATTGCCTTCTGGCCGTCTTCGCCCTCGGTCGGGCCGCTCAATTTCGGTGACGGCTGGCATGATGACAGCTCGGGCGACATGCATTTCTGGGATGTGTGGCATTCCTCAAAAGATTTCGAGCACTACCGCACGGTCCAGCCGCGGTTCTGCTCCGAATTCGGCTTTCAGTCGTTTCCGTCCAACCGGGTGATTGAAAGCTTCACCGAGGAGGAAGACCGCAATGTGTCTTCACGCGTCATGGATGTGCACCAGCGCAATGCCGGCGGCAACAGCCGCATTGTTGAAACGCTGACGCGCTATTTCCGCTTTCCCGACAGTTTTGAGGACATGACCTGGCTCAGCCAGGTCAACCAGGCGCTGGCGATGAAGACGGCGATCGAGTTCTGGCGTTCGGTCACGCCGCGCTGCATGGGAACCCTGTACTGGCAACTCAACGACACCTGGCCGGTGGCAAGCTGGGCGTCACTGGAATATGGCGGCGGCTGGAAGCTGACCCATTATCTGGCGCGGCGGTTTCATGCGCCGGTGCTGGTCACCGCTCAACCCGACCCTTCGACCGGCGACATCGTGCTCTGGGCCATAAATGACACCAACAGCGCGGTGTCACTCACACTCACGGCACAGCGGGTCTCGACCCTGGGCTTCATCAGTGACTGCGGCGACTGGTCGTGCCATTGCCCGACAGATCGCGCCGTCGAGATCGCCCGCCTTCCCGCCTCAGACCTCGCTGCCGACGAGTTCCTGCATTTCAGCTGGCAAGACGGCACTGGCGGACACGTTGGTGAAAATGACTACCTGCCACGCCGCCCGAAAGACTACCGGTTCCAGAAGCCGTCAATCCAGGTGAGCGAAGAAGGCGAAAGCGTGACGCTGACCAGCGATGTTCCGGCGCTCTATGTGAGCTATGATCACGGCGGGTCAGACATCTGGTCCGACAACGGTTTCACCCTGCTGCCAGGTGTTGCCAAACGGTTTTATCGCAGCCGCGACCGCGGCGGAATTCGTGGCGATCACCGAATTCGCTATCTGAAGAGTTGAAACAGGTCGACGGACAGCTCTGTTTGCGGCGAAAAAGGCCCGTTACAGCGCCATTCTGCGGCTTTGCTAGTCGTCGCCAACGCGATATACAGCGGATGGAATCTCTTTCCCCGGAGGCGGACAGGCTGCCCAAACCGGCTGTATCGGGCGCCGCAGCAAGCTTTTTTGACAGGGCGGCCGGCAAAACACGAAGAAAGTTGCGAAAAATGGGTAAAAACGCCGACATCCAAACCCGCAAGACCGACGCGATTGCACGCGGCGTCGGCGTGATGACGCAGATCTATGCCGACCGCGCTGAAAACGCCGAAATCTGGGACGTCGAAGGCAACCGCTACATCGATTTCGCCGCCGGCATTGCCGTCGTCAACACCGGTCATCGCCATCCTAAGGTGATCGAGGCGGTCAAGGCGCAGCTCGACCGGTTCACCCACACCTGCCATCAGGTGGTGCCCTATGAAAACTACGTCCATCTGGCCGAGCGGCTCAACACGCTGGTGCCGGGCGACTTCGACAAGAAGACCGTGTTTGTCACCACCGGCGCTGAAGCCGTGGAAAACGCCATCAAGATCGCCCGCGCCGCCACCGGCCGCCCGGCGGTTGTGTCGTTCTCGGGCAGTTTTCATGGCCGCACCTTCATGGGCATGGCGCTGACCGGCAAGGTGTTCCCCTACAAGGCCGGCTTTGGCGCAATGCCGAGCGATGTCTATCACGTCCCCTTCCCCGTCGCCCTGCACGGCGTCTCGGTCGAGCAGTCGCTTGCAGCACTCGACACGCTGTTCAAGGCCGATGTCGACCCGGCACGGGTGGCGGCAATCATTTTGGAGCCGGTTCAGGGCGAAGGCGGATTTTACGAGGTGCCTACAGGCTTCTTCAAATCGCTGCGCGAGGTCTGCGACAAACATGGCATCTTGCTGATTGCCGATGAAATCCAGACCGGCTTTGCCCGCACCGGCAAGATGTTCGCGATGGAATATCATGGCGTCGCACCCGATCTGACCACCATGGCCAAGGGACTGGCTGGCGGTTTTCCTCTCGCCGCCGTCACCGGACGCGCCAGCGTCATGGATGCGGCCAATCCGGGCGGGTTGGGCGGCACCTATGGCGGCAACCCGATCGGCATCGCCGCGGCCCATGCCGTGCTTGACGTGATCGAGGAAGAGCAGCTGTGCGAGCGCGCCATGCAGCTTGGCAACCGGCTCAAGCAGCGGCTGCAGAGCATCCGCGAGGATGTGCCCGAGATTGCCGACATTCGTGGTCCCGGCTTCATGAACGCCATCGAGTTCAACGACACCAAGACCGGCAAGCCAAGCCCGGATTTTGCCAATGCGGTCAAAGGCCGGGCGCTTGAAAAGGGCCTGATCCTGCTCACTTGTGGGGTCTACGCCAATGTCATCCGCTTCCTTTCGCCGATTACCATTCAGGATCCGGTGTTCCAGGAAGCGCTGGACCTTCTCGAAGCGTCCATTCGTGAAGTCCATTCAGAAATCGGAGCCAACGCATAATGACCAGTAAACCTCTCGCAGACATGCTGAAAAACCCCGGCCTTTTGATCAGCGCAGCCTTTGTCGGCGGCGAATGGGTCAAGTCGGCCCCGGACGGCAAGAGCTTCGATGTGCTCAATCCCTCCACCGGCGACGTCATCACCTCGCTGCCCGATCTCGGTGTGGCCGAAACCAAATCCGCCATTGACGCGGCCTATCTGGCGCAAAAGGACTGGGCCAAGAAAACCGGCAAGGAACGCGCCGCAGTGCTGCGCAAGCTCTATGACCTGATGGTCGCCAATGCCGATGATCTGGGCGCGATCCTGACGGCTGAAATGGGCAAGCCGCTGCCCGAGGCCAGAGGCGAAATCCTCTACGGCGCCAGCTTCATCGAGTGGTTCGCGGAAGAAGCCAAGCGCGTCTATGGCGATGTCATTCCCGGTCACCAGCCCGACAAGCGGATTGTGGTGATCAAGCAGCCGGTCGGCGTTGTCGCGGCCATCACGCCGTGGAACTTCCCCAATGCGATGATCGCGCGCAAGCTCGGACCGGCGCTCGCCGTCGGCTGCGCTTTTATCTCCAAACCCGCAGGCGAAACCCCGCTGTCGGCGCTGGCGATGGCCAAGCTTGCCGAAGATGCCGGTCTGCCCAAGGGCCTGCTCAGCGTCATCACTTCACGCTCGAGTGCGGCGATCGGTCAGGAATTCTGCTCCAACGAGAAGGTCCGCAAGATCACCTTCACCGGCTCGACCGAAGTCGGGCGGATTCTGATGCGGCAGTCCGCCGACCAGATCAAGAAGACCTCGATGGAACTGGGCGGCAATGCGCCGTTCATCGTGTTTGACGATGCCGATCTCGACGCCGCTGTTGAAGGCGCGATGATCTCCAAATACCGCAACAACGGCCAGACCTGCGTCTGCGCCAACCGCATCTATGTACAGGCCGGCGTCTATGACGCCTTCGCCGAAAAGCTCGCAGTCGCGGTCGGCAAGATGAAGATCGGCGACGGCTTTGGCGACGGTGTCACCACCGGTCCGCTGATCAGCGAGGATGCCGTGGTCAAGGTCGAAGACCACATCGCCGACGCCAAGAGCAAGGGCGCCAAGGTGCTCACCGGCGGCAAGCGCCATGATCTCGGCGGCACCTTTTTCGAACCGACAATCCTGACCGGCGTCACCCGCGCCATGAAAGTGGCCGGCGAGGAAACCTTTGGTCCGGTGGCGCCGCTGTTCAAGTTCGACACGGTCGAGGATGTCATCGAACAGGCCAACGACACCATTTTTGGCCTGGCGTCCTATTTCTACGCCAATGACCTGACACGGGTCTGGCGGGTGGCCGAAGCACTGGAATACGGCATGGTCGGCGTCAACACCGGGTTGATCTCGACCGAAGTCGCACCGTTTGGCGGCGTCAAGCAGTCGGGCCAGGGCCGCGAAGGCTCGAAATATGGCTGCGACGACTATCTGGAAATGAAGTATATCTGTCTCGGCGGAATCTGAGGCAGGACTTTCACACCGCCGTCATGCCGGACCCCGTTCCGGCATCCGGTCATCTCAAATCCTTGGGCTGAAAGAGTCCTTCCACCCGGCAGACGCCGGGTGGCTGGATCCCGGCTCAAGGCCGGGATGACGGAATGCGAGAAGCTTTCACTTTCGATGGATCATTTCCCGGTACTGTTGGCGCAGTGTGGCGTTCGGCCGGTGGCCGGCGGGCCGCCTCTCCAATTTCAGTCTTCCCAATCACTGCCCGCGGGCGGGCGGTTGCGGCTGCTTTCGACCCTCACGGCCTCATCGGCTTCGGCCATGTCCTCGCCGGTCGGTTCGGACGGCGTCTCGTTGCGGTCCCGGTCGGTCAGGGCAAGACGGTAGAACATCGGGAAATGATCTGAGCCGACAAAACGCTGGCGCTCAAGGGTGACAAGCTCGAAATCACGCGAGTGAAAGATGTGGTCGAGCGGCCAGCGCAGGAACCAGAACCGCGCATCAAACGAATTGAACAGACCACGGCCCTGGCGCGGATCGAGCAGGCCCGAAATCCGCAAGAAGCGCCGCGTGGTGCGTGACCAGGCCACGTCGTTGAGGTCGCCGGTGACGATCAGCGGCAAGGGTTCATCGCGCGCCTCTTCCGCCACCAGCAGGATTTCCGCGTCTCGTCCGAGCGTGTCGCGCAGCGGCACAGGCGGCTCCGGATGCAGCGCAATCATCCTCACTTCGCGGCCGCTGGGCAATTCGACGATGCAGGAAATGCTCGGCACTTCCTCGTTGAGCAGGAACCGGATTTCACTGTCGCGCAGCGTGTGGCGGCTGGCGAGGATGATGCCGAAACTGTCTTCCTGCGGCTGCTCGACGGTGACTAAAAACTCCGCAAGGCAAGGTTTGAGCGCCTCGGCCCAGGCGGCATCGGTTTCCATGAAGACTGCGATATCAGGTTTGGTTTCCCGCACCAGATCGATGACGCGCTGATAATCCCGGTTGCCCTGCTTGACGTTGCAGGCCAGCACGGAGATCGTCGCCGCTGAATCGATGTCTCCCGCAAACCGCGCCGTCTGGCTGCGCCAGATCGGCGTGAAGCGCAGCACATAGACAAGCTGGATGACGATGGCGATGACTGCCATGCCGACAGCGGTCAGAATGACCCATGTCGCCTCGCCGACAATCAGCGCGCCGACAATGACCAGGGCCGCCACCCCGATGGCCTGCAGCCGGCCAAAATCAAATGAACGCACCATGCCATGCGCAAAAGGCAGCAGAGGTACGAGACTTGCCACGAGGCAGAGCGCCGCCAGCACGGCAAGAAGGATCGACATTACGGACGTGCTCCATCGGATAGGCGGCAGGGTGCCGGGTGTCCGAGCAAAGCACCGGAACCGGAATTGTTCAACTGCAACGCCTCAACCAAAATCGGAAAAGGCAGGCATTCTGGCCAATGAGGCTGGGAGCGGCGTGCGATGGCTCGGCTCGGGTACCATCAGATCTCTCGTCGCTGCCGCGATGGCTGCACTGCGGACCGGGAACGGGCCGGTATAGCGGCTTCCGAACTTGTAGTACCAGCCGCCCCGCCAGTTTTCGATTTCGAACAGGGGCTCGTCCATCTTGAATTCTCCGCGTTTTACATATGGTCCTCAACGCCGCATGCAGCCGCTGGTTCCGCGACCCACGGTTATATCTGTCGGGAACTTCCCGCCGCTCTGCTCGTTTAGCCAGCACCCCGCCTGTTGAGGCTCTTGGAGAGTGAGTGAAGTAACGATGACCGACATATCCAAGTCATTTCAGCAATTCATCCAGAGCGCCGAATTCCCTTGCGTCGGCGCCAAGTCGGCGCTGGCACGCGACGCGCTTTCGGTGCTCGAGGTCGGCGAGATCGACAGTCCGGTCAGCGACGTCGAGATCCACCGTGCCCTGCGCGCGTTCAGCGACGATCTCGATCATCAAAGCCCGATTGTCCGGTCCTTCGTGGTCATTTTCGATGGCCCCGTCGAGCTTGATGAAGAAGCCTTCGAGAAGGCTTTGTGGAACCGGCTTCAGTCGCTGCACAATCTCGATGTCGTCAGCGGCAATGCGTGGAGCGACGCCGTCGACAATGATCCGGAATCGCCGCATTTCTCGCTCAGCATCGGCGGTGAACCATTCTTCGTCATCGGGCTGCACCCCAATGCCTCTCGCCCGGCGCGGCGGTTCGACAAACCGGCGCTGGTGTTCAATTCGCATCTGCAGTTCGAGAAACTGCGCGCCGACGGCCGGTTCGACAAGATGAAGGAAATCATCCGCAAGCGAGACGCGGCGCTGGCGGGCTCCATCAATCCGATGCTCAACGACCATGGTGATGCCTCCGAGGCACGCCAGTACAGCGGCCGGGCCGTCGACGCCGAATGGAAATGCCCTTTCGCCCACAAGGAAGTAGCCTGACATGACACACCGGATTCCACCCCGCAGCGGCACCGCGTTTGAACTGAAGAAGGGCCAACTGCTCACGGTTGTTGACCCCGAAGGCGAGCAGGTTTCCGACCTGGTGGCCTTCAGTGCGGCCGACACGCGCGAATATTTGTCGTCCGGACGATCGATCGATTATGCCGGACGCATCTTCCTGACCACCGGGGACATTCTCTATTCGAACCGGTCTGTGCCGATGCTGCGCATTGTCGAGGACGAGGTCGGGCGGCATGATTTCAGCCTGACGCCCTGCTCGCGCGACACCTTCAGCATCATCTATGGCGACACCGATCCGCATCACGGCTGCCAGGGCAATCTGGAAAACGCGCTGGCGCCCTACGGCATCGGGCCTGACGCGATCCCGATTGCCTTCAACGTCTTCATGCATGTGGCGGTCGACAGCGACAACGGCGAGATCAAGGTGCTGCCGCCCCTGAGCAAGCCGGGCCAGAAAACCGTGTTTCGCGCCGAGATGGACCTGGTCATCGCCATGACCGCCTGTTCCGCCGGACAATCCAACAATTTCCGCTACAAGCCGATCGATTACCGGATCGATGCGGCGGTAGCCTGACCGGTTCTAGAAGATCACGCCGGGCAACCAGGTTGCCAGTTGCGGCAGCAACCAGACCAGCGAAATGCCGATGATCTGCAGCCCGATAAACGGCACAACACCTGCGTAGATCTGGCCGGTGGTGACCTCGGGCGGCGCTGCGCCGCGGAGATAGAACAACGAGAAACCGAAGGGCGGAGTGAGGAAGCTGGTCTGCAGGTTGATGGCCAGCAGCACGCCGAGCCAGATCGGGTCATGCCCCATTATGATCAGTGGCGGTGCGATCAATGGCAGGACGATCACCGAGATTTCGACGAAATCGAGGAAGAAGCCGAGCACGAAGACAAAGGCCATACAGAACAGCAAGGCGCCCGCCGGACCACCGGGCATGTTGGCAAGAATATGCGCCACCCGCTCCTCGCCGCCCAGACCGATGAACACCAGTGAAAACATGCCGGCCGCCAGAATGGTGGCGAAGATCATCGCCGTCATGGTCAGAGTGGAATCAACAGCGGCATGCAGGGTCTTGGTGCGGTACGTAGCACGAAGGGCGGTCAGGATCGCCACCGCGCCGATGATGGTCAGCACGATGTAGAAGCCACCAGCGCTCAGCGAACTGATGCCAAGATCATTGCGCTGCAAGCGGACAGGAAACAGACCGGCAAGGATGCCGAGGCAGATCAGCGCAGCGGCACCCCACAGAATGATCCGCGGGCTCTTGCCGACCCGCATGCCCGCCATCAACAAGGCACCTATGGCGCCGACGGAGGCCGCTTCGGTGGGAGTTGCGACACCGCCGAGAATGGCACCGAGAACGGTAAAGATCAGCAATACCGGCGGTATGATTGCCGAGATGATTTCGCGCCGGTCGGGCTTGGGTGTGTCGAGCGTCGCAGGCGGCATGTCGCCCGGGCGGATCAGGCCGTGCACCAGAATATAGATCAGATAAAGCACCACCAGCGTCAGGCCGGGGATCAGCGCGGCGGCGAAAAACTGGCCGACCGACAGTGCTTCGACCGAGAATTTTCCCTGTTCATACTGCGCCTGCTGAAATGCGTTGGACATGACGTCGGCGAGAATGATCAACAGGGTCGAGGGCGGAATGATCTGGCCCAGCGTGCCGGCGGTGCAGACGATGCCGGAAGCGACGCGCGGATCATAGCCGGAGCGCAACATGGTCGGCAGCGCGATCATGCCCATGGCAACAACCGTGGCGCCGACAATGCCGGTGGAAGCGGCAAGCAGTGCGCCAACCAGCACAACGGAAATGCCCAGGCCGCCGCGCAACTGACCGAACAATCGGCCCATGGTGTCGAGCAGTTCCTCGGCGATGCGGCTTTTCTCCAGCACTGCCCCCATCAGCACGAACAGCGGAATGGCGATCAGCACCTGATTGGAAATCAGGCCGAAGACGCGCTGGCCGGTGGCGCCCATCAGCGTGATGTCCATGACGCCGAGCGCCCAGCCGAGATAAGCGAAGACGACCGCCACGCCGGCAATCGAGAACGACACCGGAAAGCCGAGCAGAATGGCGCCCATCAAGGCCGCGAACATGACGAGATCGAGATACTGGCTCATGCGTCGGCCCTTGGCGCGGAGGTGACAGGCAGCATCAGCCGGATCAGCAAGGACAGCGATTGCAGCACCAGAAGAATGCAGAAGGCCGGGATCAGCGACTTGAGCAGGAACACCGCTTCAATGCCGCCGACCGATATCGGGCCTTCGAGAATTTTCCAGGAATTGCGCACCGACGGCCATGACCAGTAGAGCAGCACCAGCATGGATGGCATAAGCAGGAACAGGTGACCGAAAATGTCGATGCGGCGTCGGGTGGTCCCGGACGCCTTGGCGTAGAAGACATCGACGCGGACATGCTTGTCGACCAGCAGCGTATAGGCGGCACCCAGCATGAACAGCGTCGCATGCATGTAGAGCACGCTTTCCTGCACGGCGATGGAATTGACGCCGAAGACATAGCGTCCAACGACGATGGCGAACTGCACCAACACCATCATGAGCGCCAGCCAACGGATGACGCTCGCCGTGGCCCGGCTGATGCCGTCGAGAATATCAGCCAGACGCTGCATGCAGTTCCCTCTTTGTGTGATGACCGGCGCGGAACCCTGCCCGCGCCGGTCGAAGTCTTGCTATCAGTAACCCATCACGGAGGCGCGGGCGTTCATCTGCCCGTTGTCCGCATAGGTCATGTAGCCACCGACCAGATCACGATAGGAAACGTAGCTCTCGGTGATGCGCTTGACCAGTTCATCATCGTTCTGGCGCAACTCATCAACAACCTCTTCAGCCGCCTTGCCCATGGCGACGATGACATCGTCAGGCAGCTTGCGGACCGTGACGCCATGCTCGGAGACGAGTGTCTTGAGCGACTGGGCGTGCTTGGTGGTGTATTCGGTCCAGACCGGATTGTAGAGGCTTTCGCAGGCCAGCGAGACAACCTGCTGCAGATCGTCAGGCAGCTCGGCATAGGCAGCAGCGTTGACACCGCATTCTTCCGCCGATGACGGCTCGCCGACGCCCGGCCAATAGTAGTTCTTGGCAACCTGGTAGAAGCCGAGCGCGGAATCGGTCCATGGACCGATGAACTCGCCGGCATCAAGTGCACCGGTCTGCAGCGCCTGGAACATCGCCGGGCCGCTCATGGCTTCCGACGCCATGCCGAGCTTGTTGGCCATTTCGGAGGCCAGGCCGGTGGTACGGAATTTCAGACCCTTGAGATCTTCCACCGAATTGATTTCGTTGCGGAACCAGCCGGCCCACTGCGGACCCGAGTTGCCGCACAGGAACGGCTTGACGCCGAAGCGGCCATACATTTCGTCATAGAGCGCCTGACCACCGCCATGCTGCATCCAGCCGAACTGCTCGTCGGCGCGGAGGCCGAAGGGCTGAGAACCGAACAGCAGGATGCCCTTGGACTTCGATCCCCAATAGGCGGGAACGGCATGATAGAGCTCGGCCGTGCCTTCGGAAACGGCGTCGAACACGCCGGGGCCGGGGACGATTTCACCGGCAGCATAAAGCTTGACCTCGATGCGACCGCCCGACAGCGTGGTGATGCGGTCAGCCAGAAGTTGGGCGGCAACGCCAGGGCCCGGCAGGTTCTTCGGCCATGCGGTGACCATCTTCCACTCGCGCTTGTCCTGCGCGATGGCTGGTGTGGCAAGTGTCGCAGCGGCTGCTGCTCCGGCGACGCCAGCCTTCAAAAATTTTCTTCTCTGCATAATCAGTCCTCTCAGTTTCGAGTTCACCCAAGTATTGCGGGCAGATTGAGCCCGTGTTCGCGCGCGCAATCGAGCGCGATGTCGTAGCCGGCATCGGCATGACGCCAGACACCGGAAGCAGGATCGTTCCACAGCACCCGCTCGAGCCGTCTCGCTGCGGCATCGGTGCCGTCGGCGACGACAACCATGCCGGAATGCTGGGAGAAGCCCATGCCGACGCCGCCACCATGGTGGATCGACACCCAGGTGGCGCCCGACGCGGTGTTGACCAAGGCATTGAGCAGCGGCCAGTCGCTGACGGCGTCGGAGCCGTCCTTCATCGCTTCGGTTTCACGATTGGGCGACGCAACGGAGCCGGAATCAAGATGATCGCGGCCAATCACGATCGGCGCCTTGAGTTCGCCCGAGGCCACCATTTCGTTGAAAGCGAGGCCGGCGCGATGGCGGTCTCCAAGACCGATCCAGCAGATCCGTGCCGGCAGACCCTGGAAGGCGATGCGTTCGCGGGCCATGTCGAGCCAGTTGTGCAGATGGGTGTTCTCGGGGAACAGTTCTTTCATCTTGGCGTCGGTCTTGTAGATGTCCTCGGGATCGCCAGACAGCGCGCACCAGCGGAACGGGCCGATGCCGCGGCAGAACAGCGGCCGGATATAGGCAGGCACGAAGCCCGGGAAATCGAAGGCATTTTCCAGGCCGTCGTCCTGGGCGACCTGACGGATATTGTTGCCGTAATCGAGCGTCGGCACGCCGGCATTCCAGAAATCCACCATTGCGGCGACCTGGTTTTTCATGCTGGAGCGGGCGGCTTTCTCGACCGCCTTTGGATCGCTTTCCTGCTTCTCGCGCCATTCGGCTACGCTCCAGCCCTGGGGCAGGTAGCCGTGCAGCGGATCATGCGCCGAGGTCTGGTCGGTAACGATGTCGGGGCGCGGTCCACCGGCCTTCATGCGGGCGGCGAGTTCGACAAAAACATCGGCGGCATTGCCGAGCAGGCCAACGGATTTGGCTTCGCCGGCCCTGGTCCACTCATCGATCATGCCGAGCGCTTCATCCAGTGTCTTGGCCTTGGCGTCGACATAACGGGTGCGCAGGCGGAAATCGATGCGGGTCTCGTCGCACTCGACGGCGAGACAACAGGCGCCGGCCATCACGGCTGCCAGCGGCTGGGCACCGCCCATGCCACCAAGCCCACCAGTAAGTATCCACTTACCTTTCAGATCCCCGTCATAATGTTGACGACCGGCTTCCGCAAAGGTCTCGAAAGTGCCCTGAACGATGCCCTGCGTGCCGATATAGATCCAGGAACCGGCGGTCATCTGGCCGTACATGGCAAGACCGCGCTTGTCGAGTTCGTTGAAATGGTCCCAATTGGCCCAGTGCGGCACCAGGTTGGAATTGGCAATCAGCACGCGCGGCGCATCGACATGGGTGCGAACCACGGCCACCGGCTTGCCCGACTGCACCACCAGCGTCTCGTCGTCGTTGAGCTCCTTGAGGGACGCTACGATCTGGTCGAAATCCTTCCAGGTGCGCGCCGCCCGTCCGATGCCGCCATAGACCACCAACTCGTGCGGGTTCTCGGCCACATCAGGATGCAAATTGTTCATCAGCATGCGCATTGGCGCTTCGGTGAGCCAGCTCTTGGCGGTGATCTCGGTGCCTGTCGGCGGATAGATGTCGCGCTGATTGTGTCTCGGATTGGTCATGATTGGCCTCCCACCAAAGCTGCCAGATCGGCAAGTGATGTCAGAATTGTCTTGAGATGCACGCGCAGCCGCTCCGCCTTTGCCTCGTCATAGGCAAAGGGAAGCTCCTCGGCGGCCAGATGCGTGCTTTGCGCCAGCTCCATCTGGATGGCGTGGATTTTGTCGGCCGGACGGCCGTAATGACGCGTGGTCCAGCCGCCCTTGAAGCGACCGTTGACGATGCTCGAATAGCCTTCCGCGCCAGCGCAAATGCCGCTTACAACGGCTTCGATCACCGGTGCGCAGGTCGCGCCATTGTTGGTGCCGATGTTGAAATCGGGCAGCGTGCCGTCAAACAGGAACGGAATGTTGGAGCGGATCGAATGGCAGTCATAGAGAATGGCGACGCCATGGATCGCACGTACCCTCTTGAGCTCTGCTTCAAGCGCTGCGTGATAAGGCGCATGCCAGGCAACGCGGCGCGCTTCGATCTCGGCGGCATCCGGCTCTTCCATCCATAGCGGCTCCCCGTCGAAATTGGTCATCGGCACCAGCCCGGTGGTGTTCTGGCCGGGATAGAGGCTGACACCGGAGGGATCGCGGTTGGCGTCGATGACGGAGCGGTGGAAATTGGCGCGCACGGTGGTCACGCCATCCAGCAGGCCATCATAGAGCCGGTCGACATGCCAGTCGGTGTCGCCGAGCGTCTGGCCGAGCGGTGTCAGGCGAGCGAAGATCTCGCCGGGAACAAAGGTGCCGGTGTGCGGCAGTCCGAGCACCAGCGGGCTGTCGCCGGATTTGACCGTGACCGGGGTCATGCAGCTTCTCCGGCAAGCAGATCGGCAACGGAGCATTCGCTCTGCACCCTGCCCTCGGCCACAAGCGCTGCGGCGCTGGCGATGTCGCCGGCCATGAAACGGTCATCGATGAGCGTGGCGATTTCCGAGCGGATGAGATCCACAGCGCCCTGCAAGGCCGGGCTTGTGGTCAGCGGTGCGCGGAACTCGACGCCTTGGGCCGCGCACATCAGCTCTACGCCGATGATGACATTGAGATTGTCGTTCATCCGCTTGAGCCGCCGCGCCCCATGGGCGGCCATGGAGACGTGGTCTTCCTGATTGGCCGATGTCGGAGTCGAATCGGTTGAGCAGGGATTGGCGAGATGCTTGTTCTCGCTCATCAGCGCCGCGGTGGTGACTTCGGCGATCATCAGGCCGGAATTCAGGCCCGGCGCCGGGGTCAGGAACGGTGGCAGGTCAAAGGACAGGGTTGGATCGACCATCAGCGCGACACGGCGCTGGGCGATGGCACCGATCTCGGCGATGGCGATGGCAATCTGGTCGGCGGCGAAGGCCACCGGCTCGGCGTGAAAATTGCCGCCGGAGACGATCTTGCCTTCGGCGACCAGCACCAGCGGGTTGTCGGACACGGCATTGGCTTCGATCTCCAGCGTCTGACCGGCATAGCGCAGCAGATCGAGCGCGGCGCCCGCCACTTGCGGCTGGCAGCGGATGCAATAGGGATCCTGCACGCGGGTGTCGCCATCGCGATGGCTTTCACGGATTACCGAGCCCAACATCACCGCGCGCATGGCGCGGGCAATATCGATCTGGCCGCGATGACCGCGAAAGGCATGAATGCCGGCTTCAAGCGGTGCGGTCGAGCCCATGATGGCATCGGTCGAGAGGCAGGACGAGACCACGCTCGCCTGAAGATTCCGGATGGCACCGAAATAGCCGGTCAGTGCACAGGCGGTCGAAAATTGCGTGCCGTTGATCAGGCCAAGGCCTTCCTTCGGCGCGAGCACGGCGGGCTCGATGCCTGCCTTGGAAAGTGCCTCCGCAGCAGGCATGCGCTCGCCGCCAAAGATCGCCTCGCCTTCGCCGATCATCGCGGCGGCCATATGGGCCAGCGGCGCGAGATCGCCCGAGGCGCCGACCGAGCCCTGGCTCGGGATCACCGGGGTGACGCCTTCGCGCAGCATGTTCTGGATTACCGACAGCGTCTTCCAGGTGATGCCCGAGGCGCCGCGTCCGGCCGAGAGAAGCTTCAACGCCATCATCAGCCTTGTGGTAGCGACATCGAGCGGCTCGCCGACACCGCAGCAGTGCGACAGGATCAGATTGCGCTGCAATTGCGCGGTGTCGCCGGGCTTGATGCGGACACTGGCGAGCTTGCCGAACCCGGTGTTGACGCCATAGACCGCCTCGTCGCCGGCGGCAGCGGTGCGGACCAGATCAGCCGCCGCCTCAATGCCCGGCAGAGCGCTGTCATCGAGAACCACGGCAACGCCGGCGCGCCAGATCTGTTCGAGCTGGGCAAGCGTCGCCTGACCGGGAATGAGCGTCAGCGTCACAATGCGCCTCCAAAAATCCGCTTCCAGAGCGGGTTGAATCCAATGCGGTAAGCCAGTTCCGCCGGGTGCTCAATGTCCCAAATGGCGAGATCGGCGCGCAGGCCGGGCTTGATCCGGCCGGCATCATCGAGACCAAGAGCTTTCGCTGCGTTGCGGGTCACCCCGGCCAGCGCCTCTTCCGGCGTCATCCTGAACAGGGTGCAGGCCATGTTCATGCTCAAGAGCAGCGAGGACATCGGCGACGAGCCGGGATTGCAATCGGTGGCCACGGCCATGGCCACACCTTGCTCGCGGAAGGCGTCAATCGGCGGCGCTGCGGTTTCGTGCAGCGTGTAGAAGGCGCCGGGCAGGATCACCGCCACTGTGCCCGTTTTCGCCATGGCTGCGGCATCTTCGGCATTGGCATATTCGAGATGATCGGCAGACAGCGCGCCATAGCTGGCTGCCAGCTTTGCCCCGCCGAGATTGGACAATTGCTCGGCATGCAGCTTGACCGGAATGCCAAGCGCCCGGGCCTTGTCGAAGACACGCGCGATCTGATCCGGGGTGAAAGCAATGCCTTCGCAAAAACCGTCGACCGCATCGACCAGCCCCTCGGCATGGGCAGCTTCAAGCGCCGGGAGGCAGACCCCGTCGATATAGGCGTCAGGTCGCCCCTTGTATTCGGGCGGGACCGCGTGGGCGCCGAGAAAGCTGGTCCTGACCCTGACCGGGCGGTTTTCCGCAACGGCTCTGGCGGCGCGGAGCATTTTCAACTCGTTTTCAATGTCCAGCCCATAGCCGGACTTGATCTCGATGGTCGTCACGCCCTCTGCAATCATCGCGTCCACACGGCTGAGCGCGTCGGCAAGCAGTTGCTCCTGGGAAGCGGCGCGGGTGGCTGCGACGGTGGAAACGATGCCGCCGCCGGCGCGGGCGACTTCCTCGTAGCTTGCACCTTCAAGCCGCATCTCGAATTCGCGGGCGCGGTTTCCGCCATGCACCACATGGGTATGGCAATCGATCAGCGCCGGTGTGACCACCCGGCCTTCAAGGTCGATCTCCTCGCGGGAGCTGAACTCCGCAGGCAATTGTGCTGCCGGCCCTGCCCAGAGGATTCGCTCCGCCTCGAGGACAACGGCGCCCTGCTCCACCAGCCCATAGGCTGTCTCGCCGTCCATAGTCGCCAATGTCGCGTTGATCAGGAGCATGATTTCGCCGTTGTTATGTCCGCATGATTGGACTATAAGTATATACATAAAAACCTGTCAAGAGGCGTGACACAATGGCGATTGTTTGGGCGGAAAAAGCGCTGCTGGAGAGCGGCTGGGCCGAAAATGTGCAAATCGAGATAGGCCGGAGCGGCCTGATCGAAACGATCCGGACCGACCAGCCCGCGGAGGGCCACCGGACCGGCGTGCTGCTGCCAGCACCTGCCAATTGCCACAGCCACGCCTTTCAGCGCGCCATGGCCGGCCTTACCGAAAAGCGCGGGCCCGATGCATCGGATTCGTTCTGGACCTGGCGGCAATTGATGTTCCGCTTTCTCGATCGGCTGACGCCTGAAAATGTCGAGGCCATCGCCGCTTTCGTGCAGATGGAAATGCTCGAGGCCGGCTATTCGGCCAATGTCGAATTTCATTATCTGCACCATCAGCCCGGTGGCGTGCCTTACGACAATCTCGCCGAAATGGCTGAGCGGATCGCGGCGGCCAGCGCTGCCACCGGCATGGGGCTGACGCTGCTGCCGGTGCATTACCAATATGGCGGCTCAGACAAGCGGGCGCTTGGCCCGGGACAGATCCGTTTCGGCAACACACTCGACACCTATGCCGAGCTGCACGCCCGGTCGGCGGAAGCCATCGCCCGCCTGCCCGCTGACAGCCGCATCGGCGTGGCGCCGCACAGCCTGCGCGCCGTCGCCCCCGAAGACCTTGTTCATCATGCAAAACTGGCTGGCGACAATCCCTTGCACATGCATCTGGCCGAGCAGATTGCCGAAGTCGAGGAGATCGAAGCGGCCCATGGCAAGCGGCCCGTGGAACTGGTGCTCGACACGATGGAACTCAGTGACCGGCGCTGTTTCATCCATTGCACCCAGATGCTGGCCCACGAGACCGAAGGCCTGGCCCGCAGCGGCGCCATTGCCGGGCTTTGCCCGATCACCGAATCCAGCCTCGGCGACGGTATCTTTGACGGTGTGCGCTGGTTCGACAATGGCGGCGCGATAGCCGTCGGGTCGGATTCCAACATCCGCATCTCGTTGTCGGAGGAACTCAGGACGCTCGACTATTCGCAACGGCTGCGCGATCACTCGCGCGCGGCGCTGGCGACACCGGACAAATCAACTGGACGGCGGCTGTTCGACGCGATCAATGCCGGCGGCTCAAAAGCGTCCGCGCGCAACAATGGCGTGCTGGCTGTCGGCAAGCTTGCCGACATGATGGCGCTCGATCCGGGCTCGGTTGATCTGATCGGCAGAACCGGCGACACCATCTTCGATTGCTATATATTCGCCGGAGATGACCGCATGGTAGGAGATGTCTGGTCGGCGGGGCGTCACATGGTGACGGGCGGAAAACACATCAAACGGGAGGCCATCGTCTCAGCCTATGCGAAGACGATGAAGGAGCTTGGAGAGGCCATTTGAGCGGAGGAGAATTCAACAGCTGGCAGACGGTACAGGCGGAGGTGCTGCGCCGGATCAATGCCCGCGAATGGAAGCCGGGAGACTTCATTCCGAACGAGGCGGAGCTGTCGGTCGAATTCGGCTGCGCCCGGGCGACGGTCAACCGGGCGCTGCGCGCGCTTGCCGATACCGGCCTGCTCGACCGGCGCCGCAAGGCCGGCACCCGGGTGGCGCTCAACCCGGTGCGCAAGGCCACGCTCGACATTCCGGTGATCCGCTACGAGATCGAGGGCAAGGGCCAGACCTACCGCCACACGGTGCTGTCCCAGGAGCGCGCCGTGCCGCCTTCGGGCATCCGCGCCCGCATGCAGATCGAGCCCGGGATCAAGCTGATCCACCTGGTGACGCTGCACCTGGCCGACGGCAAGCCCTATGTGTTCGGCGACCGCTGGATCAACCCGGAAGCCGTGCCCGGCATCGAGTCGGCCGATCTCACCGTCAAGAGCGCCAATGAATGGCTGGTGGCCAATATCCCCTTCGAGGGCGGCGACTTCTCGTTTTCGGCAATGACGGCCGGCAAACGCGAAGCGGAAATCCTTGCCTGCAGGGAAGGCGAAGGCCTGTTCGTGATCGACCGCAGCACCTGGAACGATGGGCTGGTGATCACCTCGGTGCGGCTGACCTTTGCGCCGGGCTACCAGATGCACACCAAGATCTGAGCTGCAGCACCCTGCCCTATCTGCCTTTCCAAACCGGATCGCGCTTTTCGGAGAAGGCGCGGAAGCCTTCCATGTTGTCGTCCGAGCCATAGAGCGTGTCGACGGTGCGGAGTTGCCGCTTGGTCACCTTGTTCATGGTGTCCTGGAATTTCTCGCCCTCGGCCTCGCGCACCACTTCCTTGATCGCGGCAAAGACCAGCGGCGGGCCGGAGGCGAGCAGCTCGGCCATTTCCCAGGCCTTGGCCATCAGCTCATCACCCTTGTGAATGTGATTGACGAAGCCCCAGCGGTGCGCTTCCCCAGCATCGAGCCAGCGGCCGGTGAACAGCATTTCCATGGCAATGTGATAGGGAATGCGCTTGGGCAGCTTGATCGAGGCCGCATCGGCCACGGTGCCGGAGCGGATCTCGGGCAATGCGAAACTGGCGTGATCCGCGGCCAGGATGATGTCGCAGGAGAGCGCGATCTCGAGCCCGCCGCCACAGCAGATGCCGTTGACCGCGCAGATCACCGGCTTGTTCATGTGCGGCAGTTCCTGCAGCCCGCCAAAGCCGCCGACACCGTAATCACCATCGACCGCGTCGCCATCGGCGGCGGCCTTGAGATCCCAGCCGGGACAGAAGAATTTTTCGCCGGCGCCGGTAAGGATCGCCACCCGCAGATCCGGATTGTCGCGAAAATCGCGGAACACCTCGCCGAGGATCCGGCTGGTTGCCAGATCGACAGCATTGGCCTTGGGCCGGTCGAGCGTGACTTCCAGCACGTGGCCGACGATTCTGGTTCTGACAGGTCCGGTCATGGCGTGGTTTCCTTGTTGTGTTCAGCATCATTGAGACGGATCAGCGCGTCGACGGCGATGGCATCGCCTGCGCGGGCGATCAGCGGATTGACTTCGAGTTCCACCAGCCGTCCGGCAAGGGCTTCAGCATAGGCACAAATGGCCAGCACCGCATCGGTGAGTGCGCCCATGTCGGCTGCGGGTTTGCCGCGATAGCCTTCGAGCAGCCGGCCGATCTTGAGGCGTTTCAGTGCCGTTTCGATATCGGTGCGGGTGGCGGGCAGCAGCAGGCTCACGGTATCGGCGAGCAATTCGGTCAGCACGCCGCCGGCGCCGAGTGTGAGCAGGAAGGTGCCGGTGGGGTCGCGGGTGATGCCGACGAGCAGTTCGGCAATGCCGCCCACCGCCATTTCCTCGACCAGAAATTCGGGCGTCGCGGCCTGCATTTTTTTCGCTTCGTCAATCAGGCTCGGTTCGTCGCAGATATTGAGAGCAACCAGACCGGCTTCGCTCTTGTGCGCCAGCCCGACCCCTTTGAGAACGACCGGGAATGACAGCGCGGCCATTTCCTCGAGCATCTCGTCGATGGAGCGCACCTCGAATGACCGCGGAATTCTCAGGCCGAATTCGGAAAGCGCGTCCTTCGATGCGGCTTCGCTGAGAATTGACGATGACCCGACGGCGCCGCTTGCCAGCAGCAAAGGTGCCGGTTCAGTTGTCTCAAACCGCCCGGCGGCAATGGCAGCAGCGATTGCGGCAATGCCTTCGCCCATGCCGTGAAGCACCGCGACACCGCCATCCATGAATTCACGGGTGAAATGATCCGACATGTTTTCGGGCAGGCTGGCAAGCACTGCAACGCGAGCGCCGGTGCCTGCCTTTGCGGCGATGATGGCGTCGACGGCGCATTGATAGCCGGATGGATCGCAGCGATCGGCGCGCGGCATATCCAGAATGAAGACGGTGAGATCAAAGCTCTCGGCCATGACGGTCGAAAACACCCGGGTCATGCGCGGCACGTCGCCCCAGATGAAGGTGTGATAGTCGAGCGGGTTGGCGATGGTGACGATGGGACCGAGTTCGGCTTTCAATGCCGCGCGCTGGGGTGCGGCAAATTCGCTGAACTCGAGGCTGGATCCGCCGCTCAGATCAGCCATCAGGCTGGCCTCGCCACCGGAACAGCTGACCGAGCAGACCGATGCGCCGGGGAGCGGCCCCAGGGTGTGGAGAAGCTTGAGCGTTTCAAGAAACACAGCGATGGTCTCGACCTCGATGATGCCCAGCCGTGTGAGCAGCGCCGACCCCGCCGCGGCATTGCCTGCCAGCGAAGCGGTATGGGTCATGGTGGCGGCGCGGGCCTTGTCGGAGCGGCCGATCTTGATGGCTATGACCGGCTTGCCTTTAAGCCGCGCCTTGGCAGCAAAGGTTTCGAGCGCGCGGATATCGCCAAAGCCTTCGAGATAGAGCCCGATTGCCGTGACACGATCATCCTCGAGCAGGGCTGCGGCGATGTCGCTGGCCCCAGTCTGGGCCTGGTTGCCGGCGGCGATCACATAGGCGATCGGCACACCGCGGGCCTGCATGGTCATATTGATGGCAATATTGGACGACTGGGCGACGATGGCCACGCCGGTTTCGACCGGCATCCCGCCGTGCTGATCCGGCCACAGCGTGACATTGTCGAGATAGTTGATCAGCCCGTAGCAATTGGGCCCGAGAATTGGCATGTCGCCTGCAGCCTTGATCAACCGCGCCTGTAGATCCGCGCCGCCGGCTGTTTCAGTTTCACTTTCGAGAAAACCGGAGGCAAAGCAGGTCGCCCCACCTGCCCCCATGGCGCTCAAGCGTTCGACAACCTCGATGGTCGCATCGCGGTTGACGCCGATGAAGCTGGCGTCGGGCGCACCCGGCAGTTCATCGATGGAGGCCAGGCACGGCACGCCGAGAATGTCGGCGCGCTTCGGGTTGACCGGCCAGATCTCGCCGTCAAAGCCGGACTTCTTCAATTGCGCCACGACATTGACGGCCCAGCCGCCGCCAAACAGCGCGATGGACTTCGGCCTCAGCAGGCGGGAGAGGTCGGGCGTCATTCGTCGATCTTTGATGGCTCGACATGGCCGAGATCGCGCTCGGGATCGATCCGGTCACGCACCCGGCCCTTGAGCGCCTTGACATCGGGAAAGCCGCCATCGCGCTTGCGCTCCCAGATCAGCTCACCGTCAACTTCGATGGTGAAAATGCCGCCGGTGCCGGGCACGAGCGTGACCGAGCCCAGCTCTTCGGAGAAGGTCGAGAGCAGTTCCTGGGCCATCCAGCCGGCGCGCAGCATCCAGTTGCACTGGCGGCAATAGGTGATGGTGATCGACGGTTTCATGCCTGTGGCACTCCATTGTTTTGCATGATTGGCTAGGCTCCGAACGGACGCAGGAGCGAGCGCGAAATAATGTGGCGCTGGATCTCGGATGTGCCTTCCCAGATGCGCTCAATGCGGGCGTCGCGCCAGATGCGCTCGAGTGGCAGCTCGTCCATCAGCCCCATGCCGCCATGGATCTGGATTGCCTCGTCGGCGACCATGGCCAGCATTTCGGTGGCCTTGAGCTTGGCCATGGCCATGTCGGCGTCGGACGCCGTGCCCTGGTCGAATTTCCAGCCGGCTTCCATGATCATCAGCTCGGCGGCCTTCATTTCCATCGCCATGTCGGCGAGCTTGAACGAAACGCCACTGGAACTTGCCGATCGGCTGGCCAAACTGCTCGCGTGTCGCAGCCCACTCGACCGAATGCTGGAAAGCGCGATCGGCGCGGCCAAGGCATGTCGCGCCGACTTGCAGCCGGGTCGCACCCAGCCAGGTGTTGGCGACCTCGAAGCCCTTGTGAACTTCGCCGAGCACGTTTTCCGCCGGGATGCGGCAATTGTCGAATTCGAGGACGGCATTGGTGTAACCGCGATGCGAAACATTGCGGTAGCCGTCGCGAACCGCGTAGCCCGGCGTGTCCTTGTCAACGAAGAAAGCGGTGATCAGCTTCTTCTTGCCGCGCGGGGTGTCCTCCTCACCGGTGGCCATGAAGGCGATGGTGAAATCGGCGATATCGGCATGGGAGATGAAGTGCTTGGTGCCGTTGAGCACCCAGTCCGACCCGTCCTGTTTGGCGCTGGCCTTCATGCCGCGCAGATCGGAGCCGGCACCGGGCTCGGTCATGGCCAGGCAGTCCCATTTCTCGCCGCGCACGCAGGGATCGAGATATCTGGCGCGCTGATCAGGTGTTCCGGCGCAGAGGATGTTGGAGGGGCGTGCGACGCAGGTCCAGTGCAGCGCGTAATTCGCGCGGCCCAGTTCCTTCTCGTAAAGCAGCCAGGTTGGTGTATCGAGGCCGGCACCACCGAACTCTTCGGGGATGTTGGCGGCGTAGAGGCCTGCGGCGATCGCCTTTTGCTGGATCTCGCGGACAAGATCCATATCCAGATGGCCTGTGCGTTCAACCTCGGCCTCGTGCGGATAGAGTTCATTCTCGACGAAGGCCCGCGTGGTCTCGACGATCATCTCCTGTTCCTGGGTCAGTCCGAAATCCATGTGCTTATACCTTCGGGTCGGGGTTTTCAGTATGGCCGTCAACCGGGATCACCTGGCCGGAGACCAGCCGCGCGCCCTCTGACGCAAGAAAGACGGCCATGTTGGCAACGTCCTGGGCCGTGACGAAGGAGCGCATCGAGACGCCCGCCTCGTAGCCCGCCCGGATCAATTCCGGCGTCGTGCCCTTGGCCCCGGCCTCGCGTTCGATCACGCCGTCAATGCGCGGGCCTTCAACGCATCCCGGCGCGATCGCATTGGCGCGGATGCCGTAGGGACCGAGTTCCATGGCAAGGGTCTTCATTAGTCCGATCTCCGCCCATTTTGCCGATGCATAAGGTGACCGGTTGGGAAATCCGTTGATGCCCGCATTGGAAGACGTGATCAGGATCACACCGGATTTCTGCGCCTTCATCATCGGCGCTGCATATTTGGCGGCCAGAAACGCGCCTTCCAGATTGACAGCGATGCAGCGGCGGAAATCCTCGATATCCACATCCTCGACCAGAGCCGTCGGACCGGCAATACCGGCATTGGAGCAGACCACGTCGATGCCGCCCCACTCGTCTGAGATGCGCGCGAACACCGCCCGCATGTGCTCAGGATCGCTGGCGTCGCCCGTCATCTTCAGCCAGCTGCCGGGGCAACCGTCCAGAGCAACCTGATCCATGTCTGTCACAAGCACCCGCGCGCCGTCAGCAGCAAAAGTCTCGGCCATGGCCTTGCCGATGCCAGATCCGCCGCCGGTGATGAGAACCCGCTTGCCCATTCTCTAGTCCCGCATGCTGGCAGGTTTTGGTAATTTCGACTGGGCTTCGCCGAGCGCAGTGATCCTGGTCAGAACCTCGCCTTCGGGCTCGCAAGTGCGGCGGGTTTCGAGCGAGACATGGAGCAGAAGCTGATTGCAGGTCGCCAGCAATTCGCCATCAGCGGTCCGCATCATCTCGTGATAGAGCCGCAGCTTCTTGCCACGGGCCTCGAGCACCTGGGTGCGGACGTGGATGACATCGCCCAGATGGGTCTCGCTCAGATAGCCGATCTCGTTGGAGACGGTGAAATAGGACAGGCCGCCTGCGATGTAGTCGGGATCAGCGCCGACCATCTGCATGACCACGTCTCCGGCATCGGAAAACACCTGGCCGTAACGGCTTTCGTTCATGTGGCCGTTGTAATCCATCCAGTCGATCGGAATGACACGCTCCAAGGTGGTGAACGGCGCATCGACGTCGGTTGGCAGCGACGGCTTGATGCGCGCGTCCTGCTGGTTGAGCAGTTCGCCGGCACCCCAGTTGCGGCCCTTGAGCGCCCGCATCATGGCGACCAGATTGTCGTCGCGGATGCGCTCAAGTTCACGGATCGAATGCATGCCTGACTGCGCGTCCGACTGATCGGCGATCATGTTGGTGAGTTCTTCGGTCAGCTCCGGCACATCCATCAGCTTGGTCCAGGGCCAGGAGAGGCACGGGCCGAACTGGGCGATGAAATGGCGCATGCCCGCCTCACCGCCAGCGATGCGGTAGGTCTCGAACAGGCCCATCTGCGCCCAGCGCATGCCGAAGCCATAGCGGATGACATCGTCGATTTCCTGGGTGGTGGCGACGCCGTCCTTGATCAGCCACAGCGCCTCGCGCCAGACGGCTTCGAGGAACCGGTCGGCTATGTGGGCGTCGATTTCCTTGCGCACGATCAGCGGCTTCATGCCGATGTTTTCGAGCACCTCTTTGGCGCGCTCGACAGTTTCCTGAACTCCGACAAGCTCGATCACCGGCAGCAGATAGACCGGGTTGAAAGGATGGGCGACGAAGATCTGTTCCGGCCTGGCTGCGCCCTGCTGCAGTTCGGACGGCTTGAAGCCGGAGGTGGACGAGCCGATCAGCGCATCCTCGCGGCAATGGGCCTGGATTTCGGCAAACACGGCGTGCTTAATGTCGAGGCGTTCGGGTGCGCTTTCCTGGATCCAGTCGGCGTCTGCCACAGCTTCTGCAAGCGATGTGGCAAAGCTCAGCTTGCCTTCTTTAGGGACGGTCACATCCGACAGCGCGGGCAAGGATCGCCGCGCATTGGCAAGCACTTCACCGACCTTGCGCTCGGCCTCCGGATCGGGATCGGAGACGATCACGTCCCAGCCGTTGAGAAGAAAGCGCGCGGCCCAGCCGCCGCCGATGACACCACCACCGATGATGGCGGCTTTCATAGGATTGCTCATGTGTTTCGCTCTTTGGCAATTGTTGGATCGGTCAGTTCAACGCGCTCGCCGGCGCGGATCACCGCGGGATCGTAGGCTTTGCGGGCAAAGACCTGCTCGACCTGATCGCGGAAGAACTCGATGCCTTCATGCGGATAGTCGGGGTCGAAACTGTTCTGATCCCAACGTTCGCAGAAAGTGGCGCAATCATCGTAATAGGCATGGCCCTTGTAGGCATCGCGCGAATGCGGATTACCGCCGACATGGTGGGCATAATAGAGTTTCTGGAAGTCGCCGTGCTTTTCGACCACCCAGGCGCATTGCTCGCGCACGAAGGGTTTCAGGATAGTGGCTGCATACTCATCGTGATTGTAGGGCGCGTAGATATCGCCGATGTCATGCAGCAGGGCCGAGACCACCCAATCGGTATCAGCGCCATCGCGCCAGGCGCGCGTGGCGGCCTGCAACGAATGTCCCAGCCGCGTGACCTGGTAGCCCGACAGGCTCTTGTCGAGATCAACCATCGCTGCCAGAAGCCGCTCGCCGGTCTTGGCGGCATAGTCGATTTCATGCCCGATGAGGAACTCATAGTCCTCCCGGTCGCCATCCTTCATCGCGGTAAACTTGACCTTCTCCATGTCACCCTCCCCCTTAGAGACTATGCCGATGCCGGCGCCCGCTTGGTGAGATTGAGACGCTCACGCACCGCCTGCGGGCCGATGACCCGGGCGCCCATATTCTCGACGATTGTCGCAGCACGCTCGACCAGCTGTGCATTGGTGGCAAGTTGTCCCTTGCCGAGCCAGAGATTGTCTTCAAGACCAACGCGGACATTGCCTCCGGCCAGCACGGAGGCTGCGACATAGGCCATCTGGTTGCGGCCCAGCGCGAAGGCCGACCAGTTCCAGTCGTCAGGTACGTTGTTGACCATCGCCATGAAGGTGTTGAGGTCGTCGGGTGCGCCCCGGGGAACGCCCATGCACAGCTGCACCAACGCGTCGGGTGCGAGCACGCCTTCCTTGACCAGTTCCTTTGCAAACCAGAGATGGCCGGTGTCGAAGGCCTCGATCTCCGGCTTGACGCCAAGCTGGGTCATCATGCCGCCCATGGCACGCAGCATGCCAGGGGTGTTGGTCATGACGTAATCGGCCTCGGCGAAATTCATGGTGCCGCAATCAAGCGTGCACATTTCGGGCAGGCATTCGAGAATGTGCTTCATCCGCTCGGATGCACCAACCATGTCGGTGCCCGCAGGGTTGAGCGGCAGCGGCCTTTCTGTCGGCCCGAAGGTGATGTCGCCGCCCATGCCTGCGGTCAGGTTGAGCACCACATCGACTTCGGCCTCGCGGATGCGTTCGGTGACTTCGCGGTAAAGCGCCACATCGCGGCGCGGGCTGCCGGTCTCGGGATCGCGAACATGGCAATGAACGATAGCAGCACCGGCCTTGGCGGCGTCAATGGCAGACTCGGCGATCTGCTTGGGCGAGCGCGGCACATGCGGGCTGCGGTCCTGGGTGGCGCCGGATCCGGTGACGGCGCAGGTGATGAAAACCTCGCGATTCATGGTCAGGGGCATGCGGTCGATCCTCCTCTTTGGTGTCTTGCAATGATGACTGGCTTGCGGGCGCACGTATTCCAATTTACGAAGTAAACATGACACAAAGCAAAGCGCTTGCCGGCTTATCGGATCTGCACCGGCCAATTACAGTCGATCTGCTGATCGTGCCGGGCTGTTCGCTGCTGACCGCGTCAAGCGCCGTCGAACCGCTCAGGGCCGCCAACAGGCAATCGGGCCGGACGGTGTTCAACTGGCGCTTCGTGTCAGTTGACGGCAAGGCGCCGGTGACCTCGTCGGGAATCGCCTGGCCGGTTTCCGCCAGGCATGACGCCACGACGCGCTGTGACGTGCTTGCGGTCCTCGCCGGCTTCGGCGCGGCACAAATGACCGACCGCAGGCTGACGGCCCATATCTACCGGGCGGCACGGCACGCAACCATCGTCATCGGCATTGAATCGGGCGCCTGGCTGCTGGCGCGCGCCGGGCTGCTCGACGAGCATCGCGCGGCAACCCATTGGGAGGATTTCGAGGAATTCGCCACCGCCTTCCCCCATGTCGATCTTCGTCCCGACCGCTATGTGATTGACGGACGTTTCATCACAACATCGGGCGCCTCGCCGACCTTTGACCTGATGGTGGATCTGGTGCGGCAGGTGCTCGGGCATCCGGCAGCACTTGATGTGGCGAGCAGCTTTGTTCACGACGATTTGCGCGCCGCCGGCGATGCGCAGGTCAATGTCACCCTGGGCGACACCAACCATGATCCGCGGCTGGTGCGCGCGATCCGGATCATGGAAACCCATATCGATGCGCCGGTCAGCATCGCCGCCATTGCCAAGCGGGTGTCGATGTCCGCGCGCGGCCTGGAGCAGTTGTTTGCCCGGCAGCTGGGGGAGACGCCGGGAGCCTATTTCCTTTCTTTGCGGCTTGCCGCGGCGCGGCGGCTGGTCAATGACACGCGGCTGACCATGACCGACATCGCCTCCAGGACCGGGTTTTCCTCCGCCCCGGCATTCTCGCGCGCCTTCAGCCGGCAATTCGGCGTCGCGCCGTCGCTCTACCGCAAGACCCGCTCCGAGACTGGATGAGGCATGCCTCTTCAGATATTCTTGACCGGCACCCGGGCTTCCAGCCAGCGGAAGGCGAGCACCAGAACCCCGGTCAGGATCATGTAGATCAGCGCCAGCAGCAGCAGCGGCTCATAGGTGAGATAGGTGTCCTGCCGGACACGCGAGATGATGGCGTAGACATCGACCACGGTGATGGTGGCGACCAGCGGCGTGGCCTTGAGCTGCAGCACGGTCTCGCCTGCGAGTGTCGGCAGCGCCCGGTGAATGGCGCGCGGCAGCCAGATGCGGCGGAACACGGTCAAGGGCGACATGCCATAGGCGCGACCAGCCTCGAGTTCGCCCTTGGGCACCCCGGCAAAGGCCCCGCGCATCACCTCGCCCTCATAGCCTGCGAAGGACATGGTGAGAGCAAGCACGCCATAGGGCCAGGCGGATCGGAGATAGGGCCAGACCCAGGACTGGCGGATCTCCGGCCAATAGGCAAACAGCGAGCCGAGCCCGTAATAGAGCAGCCACAATTGCAGAAGCAGCGGCGTGCCGCGGATCACAGTGCAGAAGGCGCGCGCCGGTCCGGACAGCCAGACAGGGCCTGCCGCCTGGGCCAGCCCCAAGGGCACCGCCAGCAGAAAACCCAGAACCGAAGTCAGGAACAACAGCCACAGCGTGGTTCCGACGCCGGTGACCAGTTTGCCGGAATAGCGTGGCAGCCAGTCCCAGCGCATGTTGAAGGCCGCAAACAGGATGATGGCAACGGCGATTGCCAGCAGCACCAAGCGGTGCGGTTCGTTCCAGCGTCTTGCTTGCGACTGCATCAGCGCACCGCCGGTATGCCGCGGCGGGCATGGCGTTCGATCCGGCGGATCGCGACATTGGAAAGCAGTGTCACCATCAGATAAAGCAGGCCCGCAGCGAAGAAGAAGGTGAAATAATGCTTGGTCGCGCCGCCGGCCTGGCGGGTGACCAGCGTCAGCTCGGCAACTCCGACCACGGCTAGAAGTGCCGTGTCCTTGGTGGCGATCAGCCAGAGATTGGAAAGCCCCGGCACGGCGTGCGGCAGCATGCCGGGCAGCGTGATGCGGCGCAGAACCTGCAGCGGCGACATGCCATAGGCGCGCGCCGCTTCGATTTCGCCATGCGGCACCGCCTTGAAGGCGCCGCGCAGCACTTCGGTCTGATAGGCGCCCTGCACCACGCCGATGACGAAGATGCCGGCGGCCAGACCGCTGATATCCATGCGCTCGGCGCCGATCAGCAGCAGCAACTGATTGAGGGCGTCGGTGCCGGCGTAATAGAGCAGCAGGATGAGAACCAGTTCCGGCACGGCGCGAACCAGCGTCGTGTAGACATCCAGCACGTCGCGCAGGATCGGACCGCCATAGAGCTTGCCGGTTGCGCCGCCGATGCCGATCAGGAAGCCGAGAATATAGCCGCCGACCGCGACCTGAAGCGAAATCGCCAGGCCCTTGAGCAGCACACCGCCCCAGCCCGGCGGATTCAGCGCCAGCAGCTCCCAGGCAGAAAGGCCTGTTACCCAGTCAAGCATCTGGAACGACCTTGCCGGCCCGGCGGAGTTTTCCCGCCGGACCGGTCAGAACGCATGGCGCCTCTTGTGGCATTCTACTGGCCGTAAATATCGAAGTCGAAATAGGCCTTGGAGAATTCGGCATAGGTTCCGTTGTCGCGAATGGCTGCGATCGCAGTGTTGAACTTGTCGCGCAATTCGTCGTCGCCCTTGCGCAGGCCGATGCCGACACCGGCGCCGAGAATTGCCGGATCGTCCTCAACCGCACCGACGATTTCGCAGCAGGTGTCGGATTTGACGAAGGCATCGAGCGCCAGAGAGTCGGCCATGACCGCGTCAACCCGGCCGGCCGCCAGATCCTGGTTGGCTTCGTCCTGGGTCTGGTATTCCTTGATCTCGGCAGCCACGTCACCGAAATGCGTGGTCATGTAGTCCTGGTGAATGGTGGAGACCTGAACCCCCAGGATCTTGCCTTCGAGGCCCGCGGCGTCAGGCGTGATGCCCGAGCCCTTGGAGGTCGCGATCACGGCCGGCGTGTTGTAATATTTGTCGGAGAAGGCGATCGACTTCATGCGCTCTTCGGTGATCGACATCGAGCCGATGATGGCATCGATCTTGTTGGACATCAGCGCAGGAATGATGCCGTCCCAGGCCACCGGCGTGACCACGCAGTCAAGCTTGGCTTCGGCGCAGACGGCGTTCATGAACTCAATCTCCCAGCCGGTCCAGTTGCCGGCTGCATCCGGCTCGGTGAAGGGCGGGTAAGGCTCGGCTGCGACGCCGACGCGAACGGTTTCAGCGGATGCGGCACTGGCCGCAAATGCCAGGCCCATAGCGGCGATGGCTGTAATAATCTTGGTCTTCATGGTTTCTCCCCTTTATGGAATTCAGGTTGTCAGTTTCGGGCTTTGCCCATGCGCCCCGGACTATTGAACTGTCGCGAGGAATTTTTGCAGACGCTCGGATTTGGGCGCGCTGTAGACGATATCCGGCGGGCCTTGCTCTTCGATCACCCCGTCCGCCAGGAACACCACCTGGTTGGCGACATCCCGGGCAAAATTCATTTCGTGGGTGACCAGCAGCATGGTGCGGCCTTCGCGGGCCAGATCGGCGATCACGGCCAGCACTTCCCCGACCAGCTCCGGATCGAGTGCGGAAGTCGGTTCGTCAAACAGCATGACTTCCGGTTCGACCGCCAAAGCCCGCGCGATGGCCGCGCGCTGCTGCTGACCGCCTGAGAGAAAGGCCGGATAGACATCACGCTTGTCGGACAGGCCGACGCGCTCGAGCAGAGTTTCCGCCCGGGCGATCGCCTCGTCGCGGGGCACGCCCATGACCTGCACGGGCGCTTCGATGACATTGCCCAGCACTGTCATGTGCTGCCACAGATTGAAGCTCTGAAACACCATGGCAAGGCGGGTGCGGATGCGGCGCAACTGTCCGGCACTGGCCGGTTTCAGGCCGCCGCGCCCGTCGGGCTGCATCTCGATGGTTTCGCCCTTGATGCTGATGGCACCCCGGGTCGGCAATTCGAGCATGTTGATGCAGCGAAGCAGGGTCGACTTGCCCGATCCGGATCCGCCGATGATGGCAACCACATCTCCGGTGTTGGCCGTCAGCGAGACACCCTTGAGGACTTCAAGCTCGCCAAAGGTCTTGTGCAGATCGGACACCTCTACAGCGGGCGCTGTGTCGGTGGCACCTGTTTTTGCAGCGATGTGTGGACTGCCCATGCGTTCCCTTTTGTTGCCTCGTCTGTCGCGAAGTTGGCCGATGGTGACCCTTGCGCGCTAATTAATCAAGTGTATAATTTCACAAAATGCACTTCACCCGAACGGACCCAGACATGACATACGGATCTCAATCCATGACCGCCCCGCTCAAACGGGTTGCCATGCGCAAGCCCGGCCGGAGCCTGCTTTCGGCCAAAGCTGCCGACTGGCATTACGGTCCCGGATTCGACGGCGCACGCGCCATTGAGCAGTTTGACGTCTTTGCAGATCTGGTCGCCTCCTGCGGCACCGAAATCATCTGGATCGAAGACACCGGCGACGGTCTTGCCGATGCCATGTTCACCCATGATCCGTCGCTGGTATCCGATCATGGCGCGATACTCCTGCGCATGGGCAAGCCCGGGCGCATGGCCGAGCCCGACCTACATGCGGTCAGCTATCAAGCGGCCGGCATTCCGGTCCTGGGCCGGATCGAGGCTCCGGGTGCGGTTGAAGGTGGCGATTGTGTCTGGGTCGACACAACAACGCTGGCGGTGGGCCGCGGCGTGCGGACCAATCAGGCCGGCATCGAGCAACTGGCGGCCATGCTTGCGCCGCACGGGGTCACGGTGCTGGGCTTCGATCTGCCGCTTGGCAATGGCGCCGATGCCTGCCTGCATCTGATGTCGGTGATCTCGCCGCTCGACGAGAAACTGGCACTGGTCTATGCGCCGATGCTTCCGGTCGCCTTCTGGCAACTGCTCAAGGATCGCGGCTATACCCTGCTTGAAGCCCCGGCGGACGAGTTTGCCGCCTCCTACGGCCTCAACCTCAATGTGCTGCCGCTGGTGCCGGGCGACGTGCTGATGGTCGACGGGTTTCCCAAGACCCGCGCCCTGATGGAAAGCGCCAAATGCCGCGTGCGCGTGTTCAACGCCGATGCGCTGTGCATCCCATGTGAAGGCGGCCCCACCTGCCTCACCCGTCCGGTATGGCGGGAATGACGCGGCGGACATTTCATCATGAACCCGAAGCGGTGCGGCAGAAGGATCTGATTGCCGCAGCGCTCGACAGCATTGCCGAGCTGGGTCTTGCCGGAGCGACCGTGCGCGAAGTCGCTGCGCGCGCCGGCGTCACACCGGGGCTGATCCGGCGCTATTTCACCAACAAGGAACGCCTGATCGCGGCGGCCTACCGGTCCTTCATCGAGGACCTGACGGCGGCGGCCGAGGCCGGCTGCGGTAACGGATCGGCGCATTCACGACTTGCCGGCCTGATCCGCGCCAGCGTCACCGCGCCCGTGGCCGACGGCCGCACGCTGTCGATCTGGGCGGCCTTCATCGGCACGGTGAATTCGGATCCGGTGATGGCCGAGGCGCACCGCGAGGGCTACCAGACCTTTCGTGACCTGATTGAACGGCTGGTCGGCGAACTCATGACCGAGCGCGGCTCGCCGGCCTCCGCAGAGGACATCCGCAAGAAGGCGATCGTGCTCAATGCGCTGCTTGACGGTCTCTGGATTGAAATCTCCATGGGCGGCGATGAATTCGCGCGCTTCGACATCGTCCGGATCGCGCTCGATTCGGTGGCAATCCTGCTGGGCATCGACCCGGCGGAATTCAGGGAATAACCAAATGCATTATGCCGCAATCACAGATCGTCTGGCCCACACCGGCGGCGCCAAATGGGCCATTCACCAGCGCTGCCGCGAGATGAAGGCCGCAGGCGCCGACATCATCGAACTGACCATCGGCGAACCAGACCTGCCGCCGGATCCGCGGCTGTTCGAAATCTGCCATCAATCGATGCTGGCCGGGCGCACCGGCTATTCGAGCGGCCGCGGGGAACCCGCACTGCTGGAAGCAATCGCGGCCCGCTATGCAAAGCGGCGCGCCGGGGTGGACACCAACAATGTGCTGTGTTTTCCCGGCACCCAGACAGCGCTGTTTGCGACCATGATGGCCTTGACCGGTCCGGGCGACGGCGTGCTGGTCGGCGATCCGTTCTATGCCACCTATGAAGGCGTCATCGTTGCCAGCGGTGCGCACCGGCAATCGGTGCCGCTGAGGCCGGAGCACGGCTTCCGCATGACCGCCGAGGATCTTGAAGCCTCGATCACGCCGCACTCCCGCGTTCTGCTGCTCAATTCACCGCACAACCCGACCGGCGCGGTGCTCGAGGCCGGCGAGTTGGCGAAGATCGGTGCGGTCTGCAAAAAGCATGATCTCTGGATCGTGGCCGACGAGGTCTATGAAGAGCTGGTGTTTGACGGAGACTTTGCCTCGCCCTTCGACAATCCCGATCTTGCCGAGCGGGTCATCGCGGTCTCGTCGATTTCGAAGTCGCATGCAGCACCGGGCTTTCGCAGCGGTTGGGCTGTCGGACCGCACGAGTTTTGCGAGAAACTGCTGCCGTTTTCGGAAACCATGCTGTTTGGCAATCAGCCCTTCATCGCCGACATGACGGCGTTTGCGCTCACCTCCGACATGCAGACATCAGCGTTGATGCGCGAGTCCTACAAGCGGCGGTCCGGCGTTTTCGCCGACAGGCTCGAAAAGCTCGACGGCATCGTTCCTTTCCGCCCGCAGGCCGGCATGTTCATCGTGCTGGATGTATCCGGCACCGGCCTTGATGGCGAGACATTCGCCTGGCGCCTGCTCGAGGCCGGCGTCGCGGTGATGCCCGGATCGTCCTTCGGCGACAGTGGCGGCAAGCTGGTGCGGCTCAGCCTGACCGTGCCGGACGAGGCGGTGGAAGAAGCCTGCCGTCGCATCGCGCGCTTTGTGGGGACGATCTGATGCACGACCGGACGATCACTGTTGGCGAAGCCCTTGTCGTGATGCTGGAACAGGCGGGTGTCGACACCGTGTTTGGCATTCCCGGTGTGCACACCATCGAACTCTATCGCGGACTGGCTGACAGCGCGATCCGCCACGTGACGCCACGCCACGAACAGGGCGCGGGCTTCATGGCGGATGGCTATGCGCGGGTCACCGGGCGGCCGGGCGTGTGCATTGTCATCACCGGCCCGGGCCTGACCAACACGCTCACGGCCATGGCGCAGGCGCGCGCCGACAGCATTCCGATGCTGGTGATTTCCGGAGTCAACGCGACCGCGACACTCGGCAAGGGACGCGGCCATCTGCATGAACTCCCCGACCAGTCCGGACTTGTCAGCACCGTGGCGCTGCGATCCTTCACGCTCACCGATCCGGCCGAGCTGAGCGCTGTTCTCGAACAGGCTTTTGCCGTCATGACCGGCGGCCGCCCCGGCCCGGTGCATATCGAGATCCCCACCGACATCATGAAGCTGCCTGCCGGAAAGCAGAGCTTCACAATGCCGGAAAATCCGCGCCCGCACCCGTCGGCGGCGGATCTGGCGACGGCCCAGCGGCTGTGTACCGCGGCGAAAAATCCGGTGATCCTGATTGGTGGCGGCGCGGTTGCTCACCCGGCGGCTGTCCGGAATTTTGCGCAGGCGCTTGATGCGCCGGTGGTCAGCACCACCAATGCCCGCGGCATCATGGCGGGCCACGATCTCGATCTGCCTGCAAGCCCGAGCCTGGCCTGCGTCCGGGAATTGCTGATGGCAGCGGACCTGGTGCTGGCACTCGGGACCGAACTGGGGCCGACCGATTGCGACATGTATGAGGATGGCGGCTTCACGTTGCCCGAAAACCTGATCCGGGTCGATATCGACAGCGCCCAGCTGTCGCGCGGTCCAAAGCCCGCCTTGCCGGTCACGGCTGATCTCGGCGCATTCCTTGCCGACATGCTCACCACCAAGCAGACGTGGGCGCAGGAACCGTCCGGCGACGGGGCAAAGCGCAGCAAGGCTGTGCGAGACCTCGCCATGACCGAAATCGGCGAGGCCTATGGCAGCCATATCGATCTTTGCCACGAAATCTGGCGGGTGCTGCCGGACGCCACACTGGTCGGCGATTCCACCCAGCTGGTCTATGCCGGCAACATGTATGTCGAAGCGCCGCGGGCATCTGCCTGGTTCAATTCCGCCACCGGATTCGGCACCCTGGGCTATGCAGCCCCGGCCGCGATCGGTGCGGCGCTGGGCAATCCCGGCCGTCCCGCCGTGGCACTTCTGGGCGATGGCGGATTTCAGTTCACGCTGGCAGAACTCGGCAGCGCGCGCGACTGCAAGGCCGATGTGGCGTTCCTGGTCTGGAACAATTCCGGCTATATGGAAATCGAGACGTCGATGGTGTCAGCCGACATCGCCCCGATCGGCGTCACGCCTTCGGCGCCGGATTTTTCAGTTGTTGCCGGCGCCTATGGTCTGCCGTCACGCCGGGTGAGATCGCAAAATGAGCTGGTCGCGGCGCTCAAGGAACTGCCGCGTCCCTGCCTGATCGAATATCTCTATTCCCGTTGAACTGGCCGACCTCAGGCGCACAGCGCATCGAGCAGCCTGTCCATGAAGGCCTCGCCGGCGGCGAGCTGATCGAGCGACAGGAACTCGTCGGGCTGATGCGCCTGGGCGATGTCGCCGGGCCCGCAGATCACGGTGGAATAGCCACGGGTCTGGAACTGGCTGCCCTCGGTGCCGTAGCTGACCACGTGCTGACCATTGTCGCCGGTCAGGCGCCGCGCCAGCGTTTCGGCCGGACCATCGGTCTCGGGCGTCAGTGCCGGAAGACCAAATCCGCGGGTGAGGTCAATTCCCGTGTCGGGATGGATTTTCTGCATCTCGGCCGTCAGCTCTGCTGCCCTGGCCTCGAAGAGCTCGGCCCATTCCTCGGGGCTTTCGCCGGGGACAAAGCGGAATTCGATGAAGAAGTTGCAATCCTTGGCGGTGATGTTGTGGGCGGTGCCGCCTTCGATCGTGCCGACATGCAGCGTGGTGAATGGCGGCTCGAACGGTGCGGCAAGTTCAGACGGCGTGCGGGCCATGTTCTCAACGTTGCGCTGGTTGGCCCAGTCGATCAGCTTGGCCGCCTGCATGATCGCGCTGACGCCATAGGGCAACAGCGATGAATGCACCTCGAAGCCGCGGACATGGACCCGGTAGCCAAGCCCGCCCTTGTGGCCGGTGACCACCCGCATCATTGTCGGTTCGCCGACAATGACTTCGCGCGCCCGCGGCAGAGCGCCGAGCATGGTTTCGACCAGATCGACAACGGCGACGCAGCCGACTTCTTCATCAAATGACAGCGCCAGCTGCAGCGGCCGCTTGAGCGGGCGGGACGAGGCGCGCGCCATGGCAAGCAGCGCCAGCGCATCGAAGCCCTTCATGTCGCAGGCCCCGCGCCCGAACAGTTTTCCATCCCGCTCGGTGAGCGTCCAGGGATCGGTCGTCCAGTTCTGGCCTTCGACCGGAACCACATCGGTGTGACCTGACAAAATCACCCCGCCATCGATATCCGGACCGGTCTGTGCATAGAGATGCGCCTTCGTGCCGCAGGGGCTGATGATCCGTTCGGAAGGGATTCCGAAACTTTCAAGATAGGATTCCACCCACTCGACAAGCGGCAAATTGGTGTCCCGGCTTACGGTAGGGAAGGAAACCAGTTTTGCGAGAATGTCGCGAGAATTAGAATAATTTTCCATTTTTTTACCCAAACCAATCCGGTGAATTTCGAGTCAGAGGCGATTTCCACATCTTTGTTCGCACCGCGAACCCTTGTCCATAGCGCTTCTGCGAGAAATTTTCTGTCGGAAGATGCCGCGTTTGAACACTTATCACTCAATTTCAAAAACCCCACTGGTCAACCACCGAAAAATTGGTCAATAGTAAGGATCACCGGCAATCGAGAGATATGACCGGCAACAAAAATAACGGGAAAACATTTCCCGAGGGGTACAGTATGCCAGACACGGCGTTGCCAATTCTGGATGTTAAAGGGCTTAAAACGGTTTTCCGTACCCGCAGCGGCGAAGTGCATGCGGTCAATTCGGTGGACTTCCATCTGCGACCGGGCGAATTGCTCGGCGTGGTGGGGGAAAGCGGATCCGGAAAATCAGTGACCATGATGTCGCTGCTTCGGCTGTTGCCGTCTCCGCCTGCGGAGATGCGCCACGGGACAGTGATGTTTGACGGTCAGGACCTGCTCAAGATCAGTCCGGAAGACCTGCGACAGGTGCGCGGGTCCAAGATCGGCTTCATCTTTCAGGACCCTATGACATCGCTCAATCCGGTCTACACGATCGGCTTTCAACTGGCCGAGCCGTTGCGTGCGCATCTCGGCCTGTCCAAGGCCGAGGCCCGGACGCGGTCGATCGAGCTTCTGCAGCTCGTCGGCATTCCCGATCCCGAAAGACGGCTGAAGGATTTCCCGCATCAGTTTTCCGGCGGCATGCGCCAGCGCGTGATGATCGCCATTGCGCTTGCCTGCGACCCGAAGGTGCTGATCGCGGACGAGCCGACCACGGCGCTGGATGTCACCATCCAGGCGCAGATCATCGAGCTGGTGAAGGACCTGCGCCGCAAGCTGGGCATGGCGATCATCTGGATCACCCACGATCTCGGCGTGATTGCCGGCATCGCCGACCGGGTGATGGTGATGTATGCCGGCCAGGCTGTCGAGGAAGGCCCGGTCAACGAGATCTTCAAGAACCCGCAGCATCCCTATACCCAGGCGCTGCTCAAGACCGTTCCGGCCGTGCGCGGCCCCCGCGCCGAGCGGCTGCAGGTGATCGAGGGGCAACCGCCGATCATGTATGAGGCGCCGGTCGCCTGCTCGTTCCGCAACCGCTGCCAATATGCCTTCGACCGCTGCGCGCAGGAAAATCCCGCGCTCTATGCGACGAATGCGCCGGGGCACCGCGCCGCCTGTTTCCTGCTGGATACGGCGTCAACGCCAGAGCCGGAGGCCATCAATGGCTGAAGTCCAATCCACGGCCGCTGCTGATCCGGCACGTCCGCTGGTCAAGGTCCGTGACCTGAAGATGTATTTCCCGATCCATTCGGGTCTGTTCCGGACCCATGTCGGCGACATCAAGGCCGTTGACGGCATCAGCTTCGATATCATGCCCGGCGAGACCCTTGGCCTGGTCGGCGAATCCGGCTGCGGCAAATCCACCGTCGGCCGGTCGATCCTGCGATTGTACGACGTCACCGCCGGCACGGTTGAAATCAACGGCTCCGAGATCGCCCATGTCGACCGCGACAGCCTGCGGTCGAAGCGGCCGATGATGCAGATGATCTTTCAGGATCCGCAGGCCAGCCTCAATCCGCGGATGACGGTGGCCAATATCATCGGCGAGCCGCTCGACGAGCACATGAAACTGACGGCGAAGGAACGGCTTGAACGCATTTACGAGCTGATGGACTGGGTCGGGCTCAACCATGCCTTCGCCAAGCGTTACCCGCACGAGTTTTCCGGCGGCCAGCGCCAGCGCATCGGCATTGCCCGGGCCCTGGCGCTCAACCCCAAATTCATCGTCTGCGACGAGCCGATCGCCGCCCTTGACGTGTCGATCCAGGCACAGGTGGTCAATCTTCTGGAGACGCTGCAGAAGCGGCTGAACCTGACCTATCTGTTCATCAGCCACGACCTGTCGATGGTGCGCCATATCGCAGACCGTGTCGCGGTGATGTATCTGGGCCGGATCGTCGAGGTTGCCTCGCGCGAAAAGCTGTTTGCCGAGCCCCTGCATCCCTACACCCAGGCGCTGCTGTCGGCCGTGCCCGAGCCCGACCCCGAGTCGGAACGGCATCGCTCGCCGATCGTGCTGCAGGGCGATGTGCCCTCGCCCGCCAACCCGCCCAAGGGCTGCAACTTTTCGACCCGATGCCCCAAGGTCATGGATATCTGCCGGCAAATCGAGCCCGCCGTCTATGACTTCGGAGACGGAAGACAGGTGGCCTGCCATCTGTATTCGGAAGACATGACAATGACCGGGGAACCAACCACCGGCGAAACAACGAACTAGAAGTTCAAAAAGGAGACAGCCATGAGACTGAAGACAATTCTGATGGGTGCCGTTGCCGCAATGGCGATCGCCCCCATCGCCCATGCCGAACGCGGCACGGACGGCGACGTCAAGATCATTTACTGGCAGGCGCCCTCGATCCTCAACCCGTATCTCTCGGGCGGCACCAAGGACATCGAGGCTTCCTCGCTGGTCGTCGAGCCGCTGGCCCGCTTCAATGAGAAGGGCGCGCTTGTTCCCTATCTGGTCGACGAGATCCCGACAGTCGAGAACGGCGGCGTTGCAGCCGACCTGACATCGATCACCTGGAAGCTGAAGGAAGGCCTGCTCTGGTCCGACGGCACGCCGGTGACTTCGGCCGACGCCAAGTTCACCGCCGACTATTGCATGGCGCCGGATGGCGGCTGCGCCCAGAGCGCGAAATTCGACGGCGTCGAAAGCATCGAGACACCGGACGAGCGCACAATCATCGTGAACTTCACCGGACCGAAGCCCGTGCCTTACGCGGCCTTTGTCGGCGCGCAGTCGCCGCTCATCCAGGCAGCCCAGTTCAAGGATTGCCTTGGCGCGAAAGCCCAGGAATGCACCGCGGCCAATTTCGGCCCGATCGGAACCGGCCCGTTTGTCGTCACCGACTTCAAGCCGAACGACGTGATCACCATGAAGGCCAATGACAACTATCGCGATCCGGCCAAGCCGGCATTTGCGACCGTCACCTTCAAGGGCGGCGGCGATGCCGCATCGGCCGGCCGTGCGGTTCTTGAAACCGGCGAGTTCGACTATGCCTGGAACCTGCAGCTGGCGCCTGAAGTCATTGCGCAGATGGCAGAAGGCGGCAAGGGCACACCGATTTCGGGCTTCGGCACACTGGTCGAGCGCATCGAGATGAACATGACCGATCCCTCCGCGGATCTGCCTGAAGGCGAGCGGGCAACCGCCAAGCATCCGCATCCGATCCTGTCGGACTTCAATGTCCGCAAGGCGCTGTCGATGGCCATCGACCGCACCCTGCTGGTCGAAATCGGTTACGGCCAGGCCGGTCGCCCGACCTGCAACCTGGTGCCTGCACCGGAACTGTTCGCATCCGACAACACCGACTGCATTGCGCAGGACGTGGATGGCGCAAAGGCGCTTCTGGATGAAGCCGGCTGGACCGTTGGCGCCGATGGCGTCCGCGAAAAGGACGGAAAGAAGTTCAAGCTTCTGTTCCAGACATCAACCAACGCCGTGCGTCAGGACTTCCAGGCCCTGATCAAGCAGTGGTGGGCTGATATCGGCGTCGAAACCGAACTCAAGAACATTGACGGTTCGGTGTTTTTCGGTGGCGATCCCGCTTCGCCGGACACGTTCCAGAAGTTCTATGCGGACGTGGAAATGTACGCCAACAACTTCGACGGAACCGATCCGGAGCAGTATCTCGGCCAGTACACCTGCGAAAAGGCTCCCAAGCCTGAATCCCAGTGGCAGGGCGAGAACATCAACCGCTACTGCGATCCGGCCTATGACGAACTGGTTGCCGAGCTCGGCAAGACCGGCGAAATTTCCAAGCGCGCCGAAATTGCCAAGAAGCTCAACGACATGATCACCAAGGAATCCATGACGATTGTTCCGCTGGTTGATCGTGGCCGCGTGTCGGCTCATGCCAACAGCCTCGGTGGTGTCGTGCTCAACACCTGGGATTCCGAAATCTGGAATGCCGCGGACTGGTACCGCATCAAGTAATGCATCAAACGGATGGTCCCGCCCCGGCGGGGCCATCCATGCTTGCTGCAAATTTCCCGCGCCAAACTGCTGAACCGAGGCGTCGCCAATGCTGACATTTATATTCAGACGACTAATGTTGGCTGTACCGACGCTTGTGCTCATCAGTCTGATCATTTTCCTGCTGCTGGATCTGGCCCCCGGCGATCCGCTCGCCAACCAGCCGCTGAGCATCCCGCCGGAAGTGCGGCAGAAGATGCGTGACGCCCTCGGGCTCGATCTCGCCCGCCTACATCCGCTATCTGCTCTGGGCCAAACAGTTTTTCTGGGTCGAGCCGCTGGTGTTCATCGACTGGGTGACGGGAACGAACTTCTCCGAAGGCATGCAGCGCATTGTCTCCTGGCAGTTCCGCGCACCGGTGTTCGACATCATCATCCAGCGCCTGCCGCAGACGGCCTGGGTCGTCGGCCTCGCCTATCTGGTCGGCGTCATGATCGCGTTGCCGATCGGCATCATCTCGGCCTACAAGCAATATTCCTGGTTCGATCAGATCGGCACCTTTATATCGATGATCGGGTTTTCAGTGCCGCCGTTCTTCTCCGGCGTGCTGATGATCGTGTTTTTCGCAATCATGCTGCCGTGGTTCCCGTCGATTTACGACACCACGCTGGTGGTCAATGATTTTGAAAGCTTCGGTCAGCAGGTGCGGCAGATGACATTGCCGGTATTGGTGCTGGCCCTGCAGACAACGGCGCAACTCTCACGCTTCATGCGCGCCTCGATGCTCGACAATCTCAACCACGACTATGTCCGCACCGCCCGGGCCAAGGGCATGACCGAAAAGGTGGTCCTGCTCGTGCATGTGCTGCGCAATTCGATGATCCCCGTCGTCACCGTGATCGCGCTCGGCATCCCGTCGATTTTCGGCGGCGCCATCATCACCGAGCAGATCTTCAAGGTGAACGGCCTGGGACAATTGCTGATCACCGCGATCTACGCCAATGACCTGCCGATGGTGCAGACGCTGGCCTTCATCTTCGCGGTGCTGATCGTGCTGTGCAACCTGATCGCTGACGTTCTCTACGGCCTGCTTGATCCGAGGATCCGCTATGACTGACGCCCCGATCTCCGCCCCGGCAGGGCCCGACACATCCGGACGCTCGCAATGGTGGGACGTGTGGGACCAGTTCAAGACCCACAAGGGCGCGCTGTTCGGCGCCGCCGTCTTCCTGTTCATCGTGCTGTCGGTCACGGTCGGGCCGCTGATCTGGACGCTGGAGCCGACCTTCATCGATATCCGGGCGCGCAACTCCGGTCCGTCAATGGCGCATCCCTTCGGAACCGACCAGCTGGGCCGGGATATCCTGGCGCGGATGATGGCGGGAGGACAGGTGTCCATCGCCGTCGGCCTGACAGCCATGCTGATCAGCGTGCTGCTCGGCACCCTGATCGGGGTGACGTCGGGCTTTTTCCGCAAGCTCGACGGGGTTCTGATGGGACTGACCAACCTGTTTCTGGCACTGCCGCTGCTGCCGCTGCTGCTGGTCATGGTGATGCTGTTCCGCGAAACCCTGGCCCGCAGCTTCGGGCCCGAGATGGGTACCTTTATCCTGATTGTCTCGGCCATCGGCGTGACCAGCTGGATGCAGACGGCGCGTATCGTGCGCGGCGAGGTTCTGGCGCTGAAGGAACGCGAATTCGTGCTGGCCGCCCGCTCGATGGGCACGCCGTCGCGTCGCATGATCCTGCGTCACATCCTGCCCAATGTACTGTCTCCGATCATGGTCTCGGCCACGCTCGGGATTGCCACCGCGATCATCACCGAGTCGGCGCTGTCCTTCCTTGGGCTCGGCTTCCCGCCGGACTTTCCGACCTGGGGCCGGTTGCTGTTTGATGCGATCGACTATCTGCAGCAGTATCCCGAGCGGGTGTTCTGGCCCGGCCTGGCGATTTCGCTGACCGTGCTGAGCGTCAACTATATCGGCGACGGCCTGCGCGACGCCCTCGATCCGCGGATCCGCGGACGTTGATGGCGGCATCAGGCCCCTATTTGCAGACCGGCGCCACGTCGACGGCCTGATGGCTGGTCTGTCCGCCCGCGGTGCGCATGGCGCCGCGCAGCGGAGCGACGTCGGCATAGTCGCGGCCATAGCCCACCACTATGTGATCGGTTCCTGCGAATGTCGCATTGGTCGGATCATATTCGGCCCAGCCGGCACCGGGGCCGCACCAGGCCGACACCCAGGCATGCATCGCATCGGCGCCCTCAAGACGGTCCTGTCCCGGCGGCGGCAGCGTCCGCAGATAGCCGCTGACATAGCCCGCCGGAATGCCGAGGCTTCTGAGCGCGATGATCATGATGTGGGTGAAATCCTGGCAGACGCCATGCCGGTTGGCAAAGGCTTCCGCTGCAGGCGTGTCCACCGTGGTGGCTTCCGCGTCAAAACGCATTTCCCGGTGCAGCGCCAGACCCAGTTTAGTTACGATGTCCGCACAGGACTGGCCGGGCCGAAGCCGGCTTCGGGCCCATTGCGCAATCGCCTTGTTAGATCTGGCATAGGCGGAGGCCGTCCGGAAATGCAATGGCGAGCGGGCCCCGAGACAGGTTACTGCTTCAAGCGCCGTGGCGAGGCCGGACAGATCCGGCGAGGCGCCCCGGGGTTCGGCGCCGCTGGTCACCTCCACCCTGGCTCTCAGGGTCATGACGATATTGCTGTGCGGCTCGTTGAACGCCATTTCGGTCAGGCGGTTGCCGAAGAAATCATCCCGCTCGGCAAGCATGGCCGGTTCCGGATCGACATCGATGCTGCCGACAATCAGCCGCTGGCGGCCCGGGATGGCCATCGGCATGGCCCGCAGGATCTGTCGCGCACCGGCAGCCGGCGCCTCGAAATCATAGTCCATGATCAGTTTGATATCGTAGAGCATCGCCATCAATCGAGGAATTGCGCATGGATGTCATTGGTCAGCAGGCCGATCGCCTGCGCCAGATCCACCAGCTTGGCCTGGTCCAGGCTCTGCGGCGTCAACACGGCGAGATCGGACTGCACGCGCAGAACCGATCGCGACAAGGCGGACAATTGTCCGTTGAGGTCGGCTCCGGGCAACAGGCTGACCTGATCGCGGATTTCATCGACATGAAAGGCGATCGAGCGCGGATTGAGCGGATCCAGCGCCAGCAGATCGACAACCGTGTCGCGGCTGGCCGTCACTGGGTAGCGCCTGCGGTGGGTCATCACACTGTCGCCGAGTTCGACGCACAGTTCGAAGCCGCCATGCGGGCTTTGCCATTCTCCGAAGGTCGCCAGCAGATCGGCCATTGCCAGGGCGCGTTCCAGCGAGCGGCCGATGGTGAGAAAGCGCCAGCCGCTGAAGCGGTACATGTTCTCGTGCACCAGTCCGGAAAAGCCGGTGATCTTGCGCAACAGCACGCCCATTGCGGATGCCGCGTCGTCTCCGGGACGGACCGTATGCCCCATCTTCGCTATCGTGGTCTCGAGGTCGGCCAGCGACGCCCAGGCGTCGACCGAGAACCGGTCGCGCACCCGGTTGGCGGCATTGACGGCGAATGAAATGGTTCTGGCGATCTCCGACGGCACGCCTTCGGAGATCGCCAGCGCGTGCTCTTCAAGATAGGCCTCAAGCGCCGTCATCAGCGGTGTGCCGCCCAGCGGCGTTTCGTCCAGACGGCTCATATAGGCCCGGGTCAGCCGCATCTGCCCTTCCGCGCGCTCCACATAGCGGCCAAGCCAGAACAGATTGTCGGCGGCACGGCTGGGAAGCAGTCCTGGCGAGGTGCGCACGAAGGATTCGCCGGTCTGCATCAGCATCGAATCCTCCGGCACCGGCGTGTCCGACACCACCCAGACATCGGCGACGGTGCCGCCGCTGCTGATCGAGACGGCGGATGGATCCTGGCCGGTCGCCGCCAGCCGGGCAAGGCCACCATGCATCAATTGCCAGCCTTCCCGGGTGCGCGCCATGAACACCCGGATGCGGACCGGTTTCGGCTGCAGGCCGCCGTCTTCCCAGCACGGTGTGGTCGACAGCGACACGAGTTCCTGGCCAACCAGATTGCGGCCCTCTTCCGACAGCCATGTGTCCAAATCGGTCCCGATCGCGGAAGTGTCGCCCCTGAGCACCACGCCCGGCTCGGCCTCGAGCGGCAAGCGGGTCGAATTGGCCGATCCGATCAGCATCGCATCGGCATGGGCGCGCACATGCGCGCGTTCCTCCGCGCCGCCGCACCACCAGGTGGCGATATTGGGCACGGAGAGCTTCCTGCCGTGCAGCACTTCCGACAGGCGCGGCAGGAAGGCCAGAAAGGCACGGCTTTCGAGAATGCCGGCGCCGAGCGCGTTGATCATGGTCACGCCTTCGGCGCGGACCGCACCCAACAGACCTGGGGTCCCCAGGCGGGAGCTGCCCTCAAGCTCCAGCGGATCGGCCCAGGCTGCATCGAGCCTGCGCCACAACACGCTGATCGGCTTGGGTCCGGAGACGGTGCGCACCATCAAGCGGCCGTCATCGACGGTCAGATCATCGCCCTCGAGCAGCATCATGCCGAGATAGCGTGCGATATAGGCATGCTCGAAATAGGTCTCGTTCATCGGCCCCGGCGTCAGGATCCCTGCCCGGCTGCCATCCTCATGGCGCAGGGCGTTGAGCCCGTCGCGGAAGGCACGGAAGAACCCGGCCAGTCGTTCGACATTGCTGCTGTTGAGAAAGCCTGCGTAGGACCGCGCAGAGGCCACGCGGTTTTCCAATGCGTAGCCTGCGCCGGAGGGTGCCTGGGTCCGGTCACCCAGAACCCACCAGCCGCCATCGGGCCCGCGCCCGATCTCGAAAGACAGGAAATGCAGGAAATGGCCCGATGCCGGTTTCACCCCGACCAGGGGGCGCAGCCATTCCGGATTGGAGGCAATCACATCGGCGGGAAGATGGCCCTCGGCAACAAGCCGGTTGGCGCCATAGAGATCAGCCACGACAGCTTCGAGCAGATCAGCCCGCTCGGCCAGGCCTTCAGCCAGCGCCTGCCATTGCCTGGCCGGCTGGATCACCGGCAACGGGCTCCAGGGCCAGTCCCGGCGGCTCTTGTCCTCGCCGTAATTGCGCACGAACACGCCCGCGTCACGCAGATACTGGGTGCCGCGGGCAAAGGCGCGCTCGCGCTCGTCAGGCTTCATGGCGTCCAGATGCGCGATCAGGCCGGCCCATTCCGGGCGAATGCTGCCATCATCGGCCAGCAACTCGTCGGGCACGCCCGGCAGGGGCGTGTAACCCGACAGGATGGATGGCCGCTCCGGAACTTCGGCCTCGGCTGCATCCGGCACGGCTCAGATCCCCGGTTTGCGGCGCAAATCGAGCGTGAACGGAAACTCCGGATGCGGCGTTTCGGGCGCAGGCATCGATGCGCCGGGCGAATGGCCGCGGTGCTCGAAGCGGGCCAGCCGGCGGGCTTCGGCCTCGTTGCCATTGACCGGAAAGGTGTCATAGCTGCGGCCGCCGGGATGGGCGACATGATAGACGCAGCCGCCCAATGCCTTGCCCGACCATGTGTCGAAAATGTCGAAGGTCAGGGGTGCATTGACCGGCAGCACCGGATGCAGCGCCAGCGCCGGCTGCCAAGCCTTGTAGCGCACGCCGCCGACGGCGGATCCGGTCTGGCCCATTTCGGTCATCGGCACCGGACGACCATTGCAGGCCACGACATAGCGCGACGGATCGGCAGTTTCGAGCTTGACCTGCAGGCGTTCGACAGAACTATCAGTGTAGCGCACGGTGCCGCCGATGGCGCCGGTTTCACCCAGCACATGCCACGGCTCCAGCGCCTGGCGCAGTTCGAGCCGGACGCCCTCATAGGTCACTTCGCCGCAGAAGGGAAAACGGAACTCGGCCTGGGCCTCGTACCATTCGGAGCGCAAATCAAAGCCGTGATCGCGCAAATCGCGCAGCACATCGAGAAAATCCTGCCAGATGAAATGCGGCAGCATGAATCGGTCGGTCAGCGCCGTGCCCCAGCGGGTGAACCGTCCCTTGGCCGGGCTCTGCCAGAACCGGGCCACAAGGGCGCGGATCATGACCTGCTGGGCAAGGCTCATGCGCGGTTCCGGCGGCATTTCAAAGCCGCGGAATTCGACCAGACCCAGCCGGCCGGTGGGGCCGTCGGGCGAATAGAGCTTGTCGATGCAGATTTCCGCCCGGTGGGTGTTGCCGGTGACATCGGTCAGCAGATTGCGCAGCAGCCGGTCGACGAGCCACGGCAGCGGCGGCGTTCCGGCATCGGGATGCGGGATCTGCTCGAGCGCCGTCTCCAGCTCGTACAGGCTGTCATGACGGGCTTCGTCAATGCGCGGGGCCTGGCTGGTCGGGCCGATGAACAGGCCCGAGAACAGATAGGACAGGCTCGGATGGCGCTGCCAGTGCAGGATCAGGCTGGCGAGCAGGTCCGGCCGGCGCAGGAACGGGCTGTCGAGCGGCGTGGCGCCGCCGACGACCACGTGATTGCCGCCGCCGGTGCCGGTGTGGCGTCCGTCGATCATGAACTTGTCGGCGCCCAGGCGGGTCTGACGCGCTTCTTCATAGACGCCTTCGGTAATTGCCTTGCATTCATCCCAGTCGCTGGCGGGATGAACATTGACCTCGACCACTCCCGGATCGGGGGCAACGCGAATGACATTGAGACGCGGATCATGCGGCGGGCCGTAGCCCTCGATATGAACCTTCAGACCAAGCCTGTCAGCAGCAACTTCAGCGGCGGACACCAGTTCGAGATAGTCCTCGACGCGTTCCACCGGCGGCATGAAGATGCAAAGGCGTCCATCGCGGGGTTCGACCGAGATGGCGGTGCGCACGGCGCCATCAAGATCGCCGACCGTCTGTTCGACCCGGGTCTGGGTGGCTTCGGCCGCGGTGAATTGCGCAACCGGCTGGGCCGAAGCCTCGGCGGCGCGGGCATCGGCCAGGGCGTCGGCCAGCGCCGCAGCCGCGGTTTCGGGATCGGGCAGATCGCCGCGCGGCTCGGTGGGATCGGCCGGATTGACGAAGGGATAGGACGATGCTGGCACATGCGGCAGCGAGCCGAGCGGCAGACGATAGCCGACCGGGCTGTCGCCAGGCACCAGGAAGACATGGCCACGCCGGGTTTTCCACTTCTCCGAGCGCCAGCCATGGCCGGCAGCTTTCGACTGCCAGCGCTGCACCGGCAGCACAAATCCCGAAGGCGTCGCCAGTCCGCGCGAAAACACCGTGGCGATGCGATGGCGTTCCTCGGCGTCATCCAGCTTGGAATTATCCGGGGTCACATTGTCGGGCAGATTGCCTTCCTTGAGGATCCACTCTGCCGGGTCCTCATAGGCTGCAACCACGTGATCGTCTTCAATCCCGAGATTGTCGGCAATGGCTGCCAGCAATTGCTTGGCGGTTTCGGGACTGGCCTGTCCGGTGTCGGTGCCTTCATCGGCAATGAGTTCGGGATTGTGCCAGATCGGCTTGCCGTCGCGACGCCAATAGAGCGAAAAGGTCCAGCGCGGCAGGGTCTCGCCGGGATACCATTTGCCCTGGCCGTAATGCAGGAAACCGCCGGGGGCGAAGCGGGTGCGCAACCGGCGGATCAGTTTGTCGGCAGCCTCGCGCTTCTGCGGACCGACGGCAGCCGTGTTCCACTCCTCGCTCTCGAAATCGTCGATCGAGACAAAAGTAGGTTCGCCGCCCATGGTCAGGCGGACATCGTCCTCTTTAAGCTTGGCGTCGATGTCATGGCCGAGCTTGTCGAGTGCCGCCCAGGACTCCTCGTTGAAAGGCTTGGTGATGCGCGGATGTTCGGCCATCCGGTCAACCCGCATGTCAAAGGCGAAATCAACCTCTGCATAGCTTGCCAGTCCGGAAATCGGCGCGGCATTGCGGAAATGCGGCGTGGCGGCGAGCGGGATGTGGCTTTCGCCGGTGAGCAGGCCGGAGGTCGGGTCGAGACCGATCCAGCCGGCACCTGGCAGATAGACCTCGGTCCAGGCATGCAGGTCGGTGAAATCGTGATCCGTTCCCGCCGGGCCGTCGATTGCCACCAGATCAGGCTTGAGCTGAATCAGGTAGCCCGAAACGAAGCGTGCGGCAAAACCCAGATGCCTGAGAATTTGTACCAGCGTCCAGCTTGAATCACGGCAAGAGCCCTTGCCGGTCGAGAAGGTTTCCTCCGGCGTCTGCACGCCGGGCTCCATGCGGATGACATAGCCGATCTCATTGGCCAGGCGGGCATTGAGCCCGACGACGAAATCCACGGTGCCGGTTTCGGTGCGCGGGATCGTGTCCATGAACGCCTTGAGGCGCGGGCCGGCCGGCTCGGGCGTCCGGTAGATCACCAGATCGGGCGCAATGTCCTCGGGATATTCGAAAGGCCAGTTCTCGGCGGATTCCTCGACGAAGAAATCGAACGGATTGTAGACGGTCATGTCGGCGACCAGATCGACCTCGATCTTCAGCTCCATCACCGGATCAGGAAATACATAGCGCGCCATCCAGTTACCGTAGGGATCCTGCTGGTAATTGACGAAGTGCTGTTTCGGGCTGATCTTGAGGGAGTGGGAGACCACCCTGGTGCGGCTGTGCGGCGCCGGCCGCAAGCGGATGATCTGCGGGCCAAGGGTAACAGGGCGGTCATATTTGTAATGGGTCAGGTGGTAGACGCTAGCCAGAATCGACATGGGGTGTATCCGTTGATCGGGCGGCCTTGCGGCGCGAGCCAGCATGCCCTGCCCGCCATGTCATGTCCACCGCCATGATGCAGCGCACACCAAAACTCTCACCGAACCGCTGTCCAGGGCCGTGCGCGATGGCAGAGCGCCCTCGAAGGCCGAACCTTTTGGGTGTCAGGCGGCGAGTGCGCCGGCTTCGTCAAGCACCGAGTCGATGTCGAGATGGGAGATCATCTGGTCGTCCTTGGAGATGATCGATGTCGTCATTCGCTGCACTTCGGTGGCGCCGATTTCGGGAACGGCCTGGATCTCGCCTGCAGTCACGGTCATCATGTCGGAGACATTGTCGACCAGCAGGCCGACCATCTGGCCCCGGACGCTGGTGACGATGATGGCCGAGCGTTCGGTCGGCTCGATCGGAGCGAGCCCAAGCCGCAATGCCATGTCTACCACCGGGATCACGGTTCCGCGCAGATTGATGACGCCAAGAACGTGGCGCGGAACATGGGACAACGGGGTTGCCGGCGTCCAGCCGCGGATTTCCCGCACCGACATGATGTTCACGCTGAACACCTGCTTGCCGAGAAAAAACGAAATGATTTTCAGGTCTTTGGCCTTGCCGTCATGGGTCTCGTTCATCGTGTCATCCCTTCGAATGTGCCTGGTGCGGCCGGCCCCCTGCTCCGCCAGTCCGGGAAAAAATCCCGCCCGTTCGCTCGGAGAGCCTGCCGGAAATGCCCGGCCTTTCCCATGCATGGATCCAATCATGTTTTGGTTAAGAATGCGAAAACGCCTCTTGGCGGCGCCCGCGGCGAGCGGCTGGCAGCACCACTGTTCGGGTGTCGTTCCGACCGCCGGGCTTTCCGGTCAAAAACAAGAAACCGCCGGATCGCATGTGCAATCCGGCGGTTCCTGACGGCGTAAAAAACGTGGCTGCCAGCAGGGGCAGCGCGGCATCAGCTCTTTGGCTTGCGCTTCAGGCCGGCATTGCCGGGACCCTTGGCCGTTTCGGCAGAGGCTGACTTCGGGCCCTTGCGATGGGCCTTGGCCGGCTTTGCATCGGACTTGAAATCCGGCTTGAAGCCGGGCTTGTCGCGCTTGGGCTTCTTGTCCTTGGCAAAAGGCTTCTCAGCGCCGGCATCGCTTCGCGCCGCCGGCTTGTCCGGTGCCGCCTTCGGCGCTGGAGCCACATCATCATAGGGCCATGCGCCGGCCTTGGCGCCTGCAGGAAGGTCATCGCGGCTCGAAGGCTTCCTGTCGGCATAGGCATCATGACGCGGCGGACGGTCATCACGCTTCTTGCCGCCGGTGAAAGGACGCTTCTTGGCATAATCCGGCTTCGGCTTATCGCCGGGCGCAAAATCGCTGCGGGGACCCCGGTTGAAATCATCATCCTTCGACCTTGGCGGGCGAGGCGGACGCGCCGAGGCTTCCGGCACGCTATCGAGACGCGTGATGGTGACGTTCTTCTCGAGCGTCCGCGTCGGGCCGACGGCTGCCTCGAACTTGGCGGCGGCGGCGCCGGAGATTTCGACATGGGTTTCAAGATCATGGATCCTGATCGACCCGATGTCGGTCTTGGTGATGTTGCCGGCGCGGCAGATCATCGGCAGGATCCAGCGCGGCTCGGCCGATTGCTTGCGTCCCAGCGACAGCGAGAACCAGACCGCATTGGTGATCGGCACATGTTCCCCGCGTGGCGCGCGTTCGGGATAGGTGCCGCCGGGGGCTGACACCGGTCCGCCGTCAATCAGTTCCTCGGGCGAGGACCGGCCGGCACGATGCAGACGGATCAGCGCGGCAGCGACTTTCTCCGGGCCGTGCTTTTCCAGCAGCGCCGAGACCATTGTGGTTTCGTCTTCGGCAATGTCGGCCTCGAAGGACGCATCACCCATCAGCCGTTCATCGTCACGGGCGAGGATTTCGTCAGCCGAGGGGGCCGTGCCCAGGCGGCGGTGATGCGGGCGTCAGACAGCAGGCGTTCGGTGCGGCGGCGAGCGCTGTAGGGGACGATCAGCGCGGACACGCCCTTGCGTCCGGCGCGGCCGGTACGGCCCGAACGGTGCAGCAGGCCTTCCGGATTTTTCGGCAGGTCGGCATGGATCACCAGTTCCAGGTCGGGCAGATCAAGGCCACGGGCGGCGACGTCGGTGGCCACACAGACCTTGGCCCGGCCATCGCGCAGAGCCTGCAGGGCGTGGGTGCGCTCGTTCTGGCTGAGTTCACCCGACAGGGCCACGACCGAAAATCCGCGGTTGGAGAACCGCGCGGTCAGATGGTTGACGGTGGCGCGGGTGCTGCAGAACACGATGGCGTTCTTGGCATCGTAATAACGCAGCACGTTGATCACCGCATTTTCGCGGTCGTTGGGGGCCACGGTCAGCGCCCGGTATTCGATGTCGAGATGCTGCTTGGCGTCGCCGGCGGTGGTGACGCGGACTGCCTTGGTCTGGTAGCGCTTGGCCAGATTGGCGATGCCCTGCGGCACGGTCGCCGAAAACATCAGCGTGCGGCGCTGGTCGGGTGCCGCATCGAGGATGAACTGGAGGTCATCGCGGAAACCGAGATCGAGCATCTCGTCAGCTTCGTCGAGCACGACGGCGCGCAGCGCCGACAGATCGAGCGAGCCGCGGTCGATGTGGTCACGCAACCGGCCCGGCGTTCCGACGACGATGTGCACGCCGCGCTTGAGTGCCTGGCGTTCGGTGGTCATGTTCATGCCGCCAACGCAGGTGGCGATGCGCGCGCCGGCGTCGCCATAGAGCCAGGTCAGCTCGCGCTCGACCTGCAGGGCAAGTTCCCGTGTCGGCGCGATGCACAGCGCCATCGGCAGATCGGCGCGCGGCAATGTTTCGTCGTCACCCATCAGCGTCGGCGCAAGCGATATGCCGAAGGCGACGGTCTTGCCCGACCCGGTCTGTGCCGAGACCAGCAGGTCGGCGTCACGCACGTCGGATGCCAGCATGGCCTCCTGCACGGGGGTGAGGGTTTCATAGCCGCGTTTTGCCAGCGCGCCGGCAATGGCCGGATGAATTTCTGTCTTGGACGTCATTTGGTACTTTCAACTGAAAAAATGGCCGGGCCGGCTGGATTGGGCGTGAGCGGCAAAACGCAGCTCCGGCGGATCGGTGGGGTATAGGGCATTGGGGCTGCGGTTCAAAGCGCCAAATTCAGCAAAATGGCACTCTTCCGGGCTTCATCCGGGCCAAATCGAACGTCGCGCAGCCACAGCGAATGGAACCTTGTCCAGTTTGCGTCGTTATTGTGTCATGAAAAAGATCACGCTCATCACCGCAGCCATTGCTGCTCTCGCCGCCGCCACCGTTGCCGCCCAGACAGGCGACCATGTCACCAGCTCGACCCAGCCCGACATGGTCATGGCGTCCCTGAAGGTTGAAGACGCCGCCCTTCGCGGCGCGGCACCCGGCAACACCCCTATCCGGGACGCTGCCGCTTCCGACCAAATCCGCTACGTGATCGGACCCGAGCCGCGTGACAATTCCTGCGACAAGGCGGCATGGCCCTATTATCCGGTCGATTGCCTGCAGCCGGTCGAGCAGTCCGGGCTCTGATACCCCTTGACGCTGCCGCGTCTTTCGCGGGCAATGGCAAATAACGCAACAGCCTTGTTGTCAGTCCTGGCGAATGCTGGTTGTTATGCGCCATGGCCTTCACGCTTCGCCAATTGCAGTATTTCGTCGCTGTCGCCGCCCAGGGCACTGTTTCCGGGGCGGCGCAGAATCTGTCGATTTCGCAATCGGCGGTGACCGAAGCGATCAAGGAACTCGAGGGCGATCTCGGCGTGCAATTGTTTGACCGGCATTCGCGCGGGCTCACCATTACCCACAAGGGCCACCAGTTCCTGCGGCACGCGACCAAGATCCTCTCCGACGTGTCCGATGCGAGACGGACCTTTTCCGACGACAAGGAAAACCTGACCGGCACGCTCAATCTGGGCGTGACCTCGCTGGTGGCCGGCTATGTGCTGTCGGATCTCCTGGCGCGCTACCGGCGGGCGTTTCCCGGCGTCACCGTGTCGGCGATCGAGGACAATGGCGACTATCTCGAACATCTGCTGATCGGCGGCGAACTGGACGTGGCGGTGATCGTGATTTCCAATCTGCGCAACCGCATGGCGCTGCAGACCGAAATCCTGGAAGTTTCACCCTACCGGCTGTGGTTGCCGCTGGGCCACCGCCTCGCATCTGCGGAAAGCATCACGGTGGCCGATGTGGCGGAGGAACCGGTGATCATGCTGACCATCGACGAAATCGAGGAAAGCACCGCCAAGCTGCTGAGCGCCATCGGTTCGCGGCCAAAGATCGCCTTCAGGACCCGATCGGTGGAAGCCGTGCGCAGCCTGGTCGCAACCGGCGCCGGGGTGGCGCTGCTGCCCGATCTCGTCTACCGACCATGGTCACTGGAAGGCGACCGGATCGAAAGCCGTGATGTCTCGGGCAGCCTGCCGATGGTCCAGGTCGGCGTAGCCTGGCGGCGCGGCAGCGAGCTGAGCCAGGCCGTGCGCGACTTCATCGAATTGTCGCAGGCGCAACGGGCCATACGGCAACGATAATGAGCCGTCCGGATTTTTGGCCGGACAGCAATACCGCCTCGCTCAGCCCTGTAGCCAGCCCGCCCCTCACCCACTGACAGGAGTTACTATCGTGGATCGTTCGGACGAACGGGCTTGCGCAAATTTATTAATCCATTATTCTCGATATCTGGATATTAAGAATCTAGTACTAAGCGACCGGCCGTACCGGTTTGGTCCGAACCAAGCGAGCAGGAATGATGACCGACCGACCCTATAATGTTCTGTTCCTGTGTACCGGCAACTCGGCACGATCCATTCTTGCCGAGGCTATCATGAACCGGCTTGGCGAAGGCCGTTTCAGGGCCTATTCGGCGGGCTCCCAGCCAAAAGGCACAGTGCATCCCCTTGCCCTGGATCTGCTTCGCCGGCTGAACCACGACACCGGCTTTGCGAGATCGAAGAGCTGGGAGGAATTTGCCGATCCCGGCGCGCCCAGAATGGATTTCGTCTTCACGGTCTGCGACAACGCGGCAAATGAAAGCTGCCCGGTCTGGCCCGGTCAACCGATGTCGGCGCATTGGGGTATTCCCGACCCCGCCGGCGCCGAGGGTACCGACGCGGAACGACATCTCGCATTCTCGGAAGCCTACCGCATGCTCAATGCCCGGATCTCGATCTTCACCAGCATCCCGCTGGCGAGCATAGACCGGCTCGCCTTGAAAGACCGGCTGGATGCCATCGGGCAGTCATCGGATCCGAACGGCGCCGCCTGATCGCCGGAAAACAGTTCCCGGCACATCCATTTCAGAAGACGGAAGCGCGGGCGGGCCCGCGCCGAATGTTGCGGCATATTTGATCATCACGCCCGGAATATGAGCAACGGCCCCGTATCGATTTTTCCGATATCATAATTCTGATAAAAGTATTTGCGGACTCAAACCCTCCGTATCACTCTTGGCTCCGGCTAAGGTCTCCATTTTGGCGGCCGCATTTGGTGGGAGCTCAAGCACATGAAAAAAATTCTGAACACAGGCACGGCGATGGCGATGGCGCTTTCGGTCATGGCGCCAGGATTTGCATCAGCGGACATGATGACTGAAGTCGGTCCCGGCGAGGGACAGGTCAATATCGTGGCATGGGCCGGCTATCTTGAGCGCGGCGAAACCGACAAGGCTTTCGACTGGGTCACCAAGTTCGAGGAAGCCTCGGGCTGCAAGGTCAACGTCAAGACCGCCAACACGTCCGACGAGATGGTGGCGCTGATGAATGAAGGCGGCTTCGACTTGGTTACCGCCTCGGGTGATGCCTCGCTGCGGCTGATTGCCGGCAAACGGGTGCAGCCGGTCAACACCGATCTGATCCCGTCCTGGTCGACAATCGATGACCGGCTCAAGGATGCGCCCTGGCACACCGTCGACGGCGTGCATTACGGCACACCCTATATGTGGGGGCCGAATGTGCTGATGTACAACACCGAAGCTTTCAAGGACGCAGCGCCGACTTCCTGGAACGTGGTGTTTGAGGAAATGGATCTTCCGGACGGCCAGACCAACAAGGGCCGGGTTCAGGCCTATGATGGCCCGATCCACATCGCCGATGCGGCGCAGTACCTGATGTTCCACAAGCCGGAGCTTGGCATCAAGAGCCCCTATGAGCTCAACGAGGACCAGTACAAGGAGGCACTCGACCTGCTGCGCGTGCAGCGGACACTGGTCGGCCGTTACTGGCACGATGCCTTCATCCAGATCGACGACTTCAAGAACGAAGGTGTTGTGGCGTCGGGCTCCTGGCCGTTCCAGGTCAACCTGCTCAAGGCCGACAATGTGCCGGTGGCGTCGGTGATTCCGCAGGAAGGTGCGACCGGCTGGGCCGACACCACAATGTTGCATGCCGACGCTGCCAATCCGAACTGCGCCTATATGTGGATGGAGCATTCGCTGGCCTCCAACCTGCAGTCCGACCTGTCGGTCTGGTTTGGCGCCAACCCGTCGGTTCCCGCCGCCTGCACCGATGGCCGCGGCATGCAGACTGCCGAGGGCTGCACCGCCAATGGTCTGGATGATTTCGACAAGATCAACTTCTGGACCACACCGGTCTCGACATGCGAAAGCCAGGGCGAATGCGTGCCCTATTATCGCTGGGTCTCGGACTATATCGGCGTCATCGGCGGCCGCTAGGTTTGTCCCCTTGGTGGGATGAATTGGCCGAACAAGTGCGAAGGCCAAGTGTGAGATTTCGCAAGTGAGGGGAAGCTAATCCCCCTCACTTGTGTTTTCGAGCACTTGGCTGGCGCCAAGATACTGAAATCACTTTCTCTCCCACATGGGGAGAGAAGAGACGCGAGATTCCCGATGATCCCAGCCGTAAAATTCCAGAAGGTCTCCCGTCACTTCGGGACCGTCCGCGCCGTCGACGCTGTCGACCTGGAGATCGAACCGGGCGAATTCTTCGCCATGCTTGGCCCCTCGGGATCCGGCAAGACAACCTGCCTGAGACTGATCGCCGGCTTCGAGCAGCCGACGGCCGGGCATATCGAGATTTTCGGCGAGACGGCGGAAGGCGTTCCGCCCTACCGGCGCAACGTCAACACCGTGTTTCAGGACTACGCGCTGTTTCCGCATCTCAACGTGGCGGACAATGTGGCTTACGGGCAGATGATCCGCGGCGTCGGCAAAGCCGAACGCCTGCGTGACGCCGAGGCAGCACTCGAGATGGTCAAGCTGCCCGGCTACGGTGCCCGCAAGCCCGGACAATTGTCTGGCGGGCAGAGACAGCGCGTGGCGCTGGCCCGCGCTCTCGTCAACAAGCCGAAAGTGCTGCTGCTTGATGAGCCGCTCGGCGCGCTTGATCTCAAGCTGCGCGAGCAGATGCAGGAGGAACTGAAGGTCTTGCAGAAGGCACTCGGAATCACCTTTGTCTTTGTCACCCACGATCAGGGCGAAGCGCTGTCGATGGCTGACCGGATTGCCGTGTTCAATGAGGGCCGGATCATGCAGACCGGCACGCCCGAAGACATCTATCGCCGTCCGAAGACCCGCTTTGTCGCGGATTTTGTCGGCTCCTCCAATGTTCTTCCGCCCGATATTACCCGGCGCCTGGGCGGACCGGCGGAATGGGCCAGCCTCAGACCCGAGGACATCCACCTTGGGTCTGACACCGGTCATGAAGCACAAGTATCAGCCACGAGCTTTCTTGGCAGCGCGACCCGCGTGACACTCGATGTCGCAGGCGAGAAGATCAATGTGCTGCTGCCGTCCGGCACGCCGGTGCCGCAGCAGGGCGAGAGCGTGCGCTTTGCCTGGAGCGATGATGCCTTGCACCTGATGGGGACCGAGGCATGAGCAGCTCATCACCAGCCATGCCCGGCGCAATCCTGCCCGGCCGGGGCGGAATTGGCGGAGCGCTGTCTGACGCCTTCTGGCGCAAGCCGGGGCTCTTGCTGTTCCTGATGCTGACGCCGCCATTGTTGTGGCTGGGTGTTATCTATCTCGGCAGCCTTTTCGCCCTGCTGATCCAGAGCTTCTTCTCGATTGACGAGTTCTCCGGCATGGTCGTGCGCGAGTTCACACTGAAGACCTATGGCGAACTGCTGCGTCCCTCCAATCTCGACATCATCATCCGTACCGTCACCATGGCGGGCATGGTCACGATTGCCTCGGCAATCATAGCCTTTCCGATCGCCTATTACGCTGCGCGCTATGCCAAGGGACGTTGGAAAGCAGTGTTTTATCTCGGCGTCATGCTGCCCTTGTGGTCGAGCTATCTGGTCAAGGTCTATGCCTGGAAACTGATCCTGGCCAAGGAGGGCATTCTCACCTGGGTGTTCGACAAGCTGCACCTCACTTTCCTCATCGACGGTTGGCTGGCGCTGCCGGTCGTCGGAGGCAATTCGCTGTCGCTGAGCACCACAGGGACGTTCCTTGTCTTCGTCTATGTCTGGCTGCCTTTCATGATCCTGCCGATGCAGGCCGCACTCGAACGGGTACCCGGCAATCTTCTCGAAGCTTCTGCCGACCTCGGAGCCTCACCGGGACAGACCTTCCGCAATGTGCTTTTGCCGCTGGCACTGCCGGGCGTGATTGCCGGATCAATCTTCACCTTCTCGCTCACTCTTGGGGATTACATCATCCCGCAGATCATCGGCACCTCGCATCTGTTCATCGGCATGGCCGTCTATGCGCATCAGGGCACGGCCGGCAATATCCCGCTGGCTGCGGCATTCACCGTGGTGCCGGTTGTGATCATGGGCATCTATCTGTGGCTCGCCAAACGGGCGGGGGCTTTCAATGCGCTCTGAGACCGGAAAGTTCGGTGACAGTTTACTTTTACGCCTCCCGATTTTGCGCGCGCTGGAAAGAGTTCATAGCGTAAAAGTAAACTGTCACCGACATGGAGGCATACATGCGCTCTGACAAACAGAACAGCACGCCCATGGGCCTGAAGATTGCCGCAGGCGTTGGTCTCGCCTTCCTGCATCTGCCGATCCTGCTGATCTTTCTCTATGCGTTTACCACCGAGGAGAAGAGCTATCAGTTCCCTCCCCCGGGCCTGACGCTGAAATGGTTCGCGGTGACCTGGAACCGGCCTGATGTCTGGGAAGCGCTGGGGCTGTCGGTCCGGGTCGCCTCGATCTCGACGGTGGTGGCGCTGACGCTTGGAACGCTGTGTGCCGCGGCGATTTCGCAGACCAAGTTCTTCGGACGCGAAGCTATATCGCTGCTGGTGATCCTGCCGATTGCGCTGCCAGGCATCATCACCGGCATCTCGCTGCGCTCGGCCTTCAACCTGGCGGAAATCCCGTTCTCGTTCTGGACCATCGTTCTGGGTCACGCCACTTTCTGCGTCGTTGTGGTCTACAACAACGCGGTGGCCCGGTTCCGGCGGATGTCGGGATCGTTGATCGAGGCCTCGATGGATCTTGGCGCCGACGGCTTCCAGACCTTCCGCCATGTAATCCTGCCCAATATCGGCACGGCGCTGCTTGCGGGCGGGATGCTTGCCTTCGCGCTGTCGTTCGACGAAGTCATCGTCACCACCTTTACCGCCGGCCAGCAGGCCACGCTGCCGATCTGGATGCTTGAAGAACTGGTCAGACCACGCCAGCGCCCGGTCACCAATGTGGTGGCGATGGTGGTGGTGCTGGTTACCTTCCTGCCCATTCTTGCTGCCTATTACCTCACCCGGGACGGAGACCAGATCTCCGGACAGGGCAAATAACACACGGGAGAAACGCCATGGACACCCAAATGCTGATCGGCAATCGCTTCGAGGCCGGCACCGAAGCGGAAGAGAAAATCTTCAACCCGCGCACCGGCGAGACCATCCTCAACCTGCCCGAAGCCTCCTCGATCCAGATCGAGGCAGCGGTCAATGCAGCCGAGAAGGCGTTCGCCACATGGTCGCGGACCACACCGGCGCAGCGCTCGGCCTACCTGCTGAAGATCGCCGACCGGATCGAAGCGGAAGCTGACGGGTTTGCAGCACTGGAAGCGCTCAACTGCGGCAAGCCGATCAACGCGGTGAAAAACGACGAGATCCCGGCTATTGTTGATTGCTACCGCTTCTTTGCCGGCGCTGTGCGCTGCATGCCGGGCACGGCCGCAGGCGAATATATGGAAGGCCACACCTCGATGATCCGCCGCGACCCGATCGGCATCATTGCCTCGATCGCGCCATGGAATTACCCGCTGATGATGATGGCCTGGAAGCTGGCCCCGGCGATTGGCGGCGGTAATACGGTGGTCTTCAAGCCCTCCGAACAGACGCCGCTGACGGCGCTGAAATTCGCCAAAATCCTCGCCGACATCCTGCCCGAAGGCGTCGTCAATGTAGTCCTCGGCCGGGGCGAGAGCGTCGGCAACGCGCTGATCAATCATCCGAAGATCAACATGGTCTCGATCACCGGAGACGTCGCCACCGGCAAGAAGGTGCTGCAGGCGGCGGCCAAATCGGTCAAGCGCACCCATCTGGAACTGGGCGGCAAGGCGCCGGTCATCGTCTTTGATGACGCCGATCTCGACGCGGTGGTCGATGGACTGCGCGCCTTCGGCTATTACAATGCCGGGCAGGACTGCACCGCCGCCTGCCGGATCTACGCCGGACCAAAGATCTACGACAAGCTGGTCGCCAACCTGTCGAGCGCCGTGTCGAGCATCAAATATGATCAGGCCGATGATGGTGAAAACGAGATCGGCCCGTTGATCTCCAAGCGGCAGCGCGACCGGGTGGCAAGCTTCGTCGAACGCGCGACCGAGATGAAGCACATCGAGATTGCCACCGGCGGCAAGCCGGGCGATGGCAACGGTTATTACTACCAGCCAACCCTGATCGCCGGCGCTCTGCAATCCGACGAGATCGTTCAGCGCGAGGTGTTCGGCCCCGTCGTGTCGGTTACGCGCTTTTCCGATGCGGAGGAAGCCGTGACCTGGGCCAATGATTCCGAATACGGCCTGGCTTCCTCGGTCTGGACCAAGGACATTTCCAAGGCGATGGAGTGCGCGGCGCGGCTGCAATATGGCTGCACCTGGATCAACACCCACTTCATGCTGGTCAACGAGATGCCGCATGGCGGCATCAAGCAGTCGGGCTATGGCAAGGACATGTCGATGTATGCGCTGGAGGATTACACCGCCGTACGCCACGTGATGATCGCCCACGGCTAGAAAATCCTGATCCCGCTCCGCGAGACATCGCGTGGCGCACTTCCGGGGCGGCCTTGACCGTCCCGGAGCAATGCCGCAAAACCGGAACCGGACAAGTGGCGGCATCCCTGCTTCCCGCCTCCTTTCTGAAAGCGGCACTGGCATGAACTGGGATGACATAAGGGTATTTCTCGCAGTCGCCCGGGCCGGGCAGATCCTGGCGGCGGCAAAACGGCTGGGCATCAACCACGCCACCGCTGCGCGGCGGATCACCGCGCTCGAGACCGCGCTGGACGCGCAGCTGATCGTGCGTCGTACCAATGGCTGCGGTCTGACCGGCGAAGGCGAGGCCTTTCTCGCCCATGCCGAACGCGTCGAAGCCGAGATGATGGCCGCGCAAGCCAGCCTCGGCCGCACCGACAGCGCCATTTCCGGCACCGTGCGGATCGGCGCTCCGGATGGTTTCGGCGTTTCCTTCCTGGCGCCAAGGCTTGGCGCGCTGATCGCCGCCCATCCCGATTTGCGGCTGCAACTGGTGCCGGTGCCGCACAGTTTCTCGCTGTCACAGCGCGAAGCCGACATCGCCATCACCATCGAGCGCCCGGCTGAAGGCCGGCTGGTGGCGCGCAAGCTGGTCGATTATTCGCTGTCGCTCTATGCCTCCCGCGCCTATCTCGAAGCCCACGGAACGCCGGCGCATGCCGATGATCTCAAGAGCCACCGGCTGATCAGCTATGTCGAGGACCTGATTTTCTCGCCATCGCTGCATTTCACCCGCGACATCCTGCGCAACTGGACGGCGCAGTTCGAGATCTCCAGCGCCACCGGGCAGACCGAAGCTGTGCGCTCAGGCGCAGGCATTGCGGTGCTGCATGATTACATCGCCGGGCTCGACCCGGACCTGGTGCGCCTGCTGCCCGAGCACCGCATCGAACGATCCTATTACATGGTCTATCACGAATCCGCCCGTGACCTGGCGCGGGTGCGCACGGTGGCCGACCACATCTCCACGGTCGCCCACGAGCACAAGGCCCGGTTCTTTCCGACCGACAGATAGAGTGCGCGAAACCGCCCGGACGGCCATTCATGTCCTTGAAAAACAAAACGCCTGCCAGATTGAAACCTGGCAGGCGTTCTTATGTCGTCGCGATGTCCTGACCGGTGCTTGGGAGGAGGATCCCGGTGCAGATCATCTCGACTTATGCCATGCCGAATTGGGAGGAGGAGAAGTTCAGCATGGCGTTGAACTCAATATGGGACCGTTCATGCTGCATTGCAATAAGTAATTCGAGATTTTTTTATCTTTTGATAAACTTGCGTAAATTCCTGTCACACGGCGTGTTTTCACTGCGATGGAGGCGGCGCATACCGGCCGCAGGGCTGCATGATATCGCAATGCAACAAAAAACCGGAGCGCGAGGCTCCGGTCTTGTGTCTGGTCAGGCGGTTTGCAGCGCGCCCGGCCCCGGTATCGCGCCGGGGGGACATTTTCCCATGATGATCATGCCAAGGACTTCGTCCTTGGTGACATCCGAGGTCTTGGCGTGACCGACGATCTGCCCGTTCTTCATGACACTGACCCGGTCGGCGAGATCAAACACGTCATGGATATCGTGGCTGATCAGGAAAATGCCGAGACCTTCCTTTTTCAACTGCTTGATCAGGTCTGCGACCTGTTCTGTTTCCTGCGGGCCGAGTGCCGCGGTCGGCTCATCCATGATCAGGATGCGGGCATTGAACAGGATCGCCCGGGCAATGGCCACCGACTGGCGCTGTCCGCCGGACAATTTGCTGACCGGCTCCTTGAAGCGCTGAAAGTTCGGGTTCAGCCGTCCCATCACCTTGCGGGCCTCGACTTCCATGGCGATGTCATCGAGCGTGCCCCAGGCGGTCTGGAGTTCGCGGCCAAGATAGAGATTGGCGGCAGCGTCGACATTGTCGGCAACGGCCAGCGTCTGGTAGATCGTCTCGATGCCGTAGCCCTTGGCATCGCGCGGGTTTTCGATGTGGGCTTCCTTGCCCTCGATGAAGATCTTGCCGGAGTCGCGCTTGTAGGCACCCGACAGGATCTTGATCAGAACCGATTTACCGGCGCCATTGTGACCCAGCAGGCCGACCACTTCTCCGGGAAAAAGGTCCATCGAGACATGGTCCACGGCCTTGATGCCGCCGAAGGCTAGTGAGATGTCCCTGAGCTCGACCAAGGGCGTCTTTTTGGAAATGTCTGACATGGTGGTTCTCCCTACTTCGCCCGGCGCCGGTACATGGTGTCAACCCAGACGGCGAAGACGAGCACGCTGCCCACCACCATCTGCTGAATAGCAGCATCAAATCCGATCAGCACCATCCCGGTCTGCAAGGACTGCATCACCACCGCACCCAGGATCGCGCCATAGATGGTGCCGACACCGCCGGCAAAGGATGTTCCGCCAATCACAGCAGCGGCGATCACGTAAAGTTCGTCAAGCGTGCCGAGATTGTTGGTCGCCGAATTTAGCCGGGCACTGGCGATCACCGCCGACAATCCGCACATCAATCCCATCAGGGCGAAGATCTTGACCGTCACCCAGCGGGTGTTGATGCCGGCAAGTTCTGCCGCTTCAGGGTTGCCGCCGATCGCAAACACATAGCGCCCGAAGCGGGTTCGCGAGGTCAGGAAGGTCATGAAGATGCCGACGCCCATCAGGATCAGGACCGGAATGGCAAAGCCGTGCGAGATGTAGATCTCGTTGGCCGGAGTCTGGATGTTGTTGGCCTCGGCATATTGCCTGACGATGCCGATCGGCCAGGGATAGGCATTGACCAGAAGCACGAAGCCGATGGTGACGCCGCAGCCGACCAGACCGAGGAAAATCTCCGCCCACATCGGGCGCAGGGGAAAGGCGTAGTGATTGCGCTGCCGCCGGCCGACCACCAGAAGCGCGATGATCCCGATGCAGATCAGAATGCCGACGATCCAGCTGCCTGTCGCCCCGATGGCGCCATAGGGCCCGCCGCCAAGCAGCGTGAATGTGCTGTCCACCGGTGAAATGGTTTCGCCGCGCGCCAGCAGGAAGGCGGCTCCGCGCCAGACCAGCAGGCCGCCCAGCGTGACAATGAAGGCCGGTATGCCGAGATAGGCGATCAGATAGCCATGAAATCCGCCGATTGCGGCGCCGATCAGCAAGCCGCAGATCACGGTGATGATCCAGATCATCGGATGGCCGAGGCCGAGAAATTCCGGCAGGATCCAGACCTGGATGATGGCCATCATCATGGCGCAGAAGCCGAGAATGGAGCCCACCGAGAGGTCGATGTGCCGGGTGACGATGACGAGCACCATGCCCGTCGCCATGACCCCGATCGAGGCGGTTTGCACCGACAGGTTCCACAGATTGCGCGGCGACAGAAATGCGCCGCGGCCAATGACGACCGCGCCATAGACATGGAACCCGATCCAGATGATCAACAAGGCCGCAATCATGCCCAGCAACCGCACATCAACCTCGGTTGCGCGCAGGAATCTCGTGAACAGATTTTCGTTCTCAACGCGGCCAGCGCCGGCGGTTGTCTTTTTTGCTGCTTGGCTCACCGGAACTCCCCCAGATTCAGACTCATTGGCTCTTCTTGGGGCGGAACCGCAGCAATGGCCGGCATCAGCCAGGGACCGTTACCGGTTCCCACCCACAAAGAGCAGCCTGCGCTGGCGATACACGCCAGCGCAGGATATTTTCAGGATTCGTCAGATCAGCAACCGCTGACACCGTCCATGGCGCCTTCGCAGACCTTGTCCTTGGCGATGTGTCCGGCCTCGATGACAACGTCGATGTTGTTCTTCGTGATCGGGGTCGGCGCCAGGAAGATGGCGTTCATCTCGACGCCCTTGGCGCCACCGGACCATTTTACGGCACCCGGGATGTCTGTCATCGACTTGCCTTCTGCCAGCATGCCGGCGATGTCGCCAGCGGCCTTGCCGAGTGCGCGTGCGTCCTTCCAGACAGACACGGTCTGGGTTCCGCGGGCAACGCGGTTGAGGGCTGCATGGTCGCCATCCTGGCCACCGACCGGAATGTTGAGACCCTGCGCGGACAGCGCTGCGATCACGCCACCGGCCATGCCGTCATTTTCGGCCAGAACCGCATCGACCTTGTTGTCGGCAGCGGTCAGGATCTGCTCCATGTTCTTCTGCGCATTGTCAGGCTTCCAGCCATCGGAGAATGCTTCGCCGACGATCTTGATCTTGCCGGATTCCACATCAGCGCCGATGACTTCCATCATGCCTTCAAGAAGGAACAGCGCGTTCGGATCGCCCGGGTCGCCCTTGATGATGGCGAAGTTGCCTTCAGGCTGCACGGCGGTGACTTCTTCAGCGATGATGCGGCCAACGCCCTTGTTGTCGAATGTCAGATAGAACGCGCGATCGTCTTCGATCAGGCGGTCATAGCCGAGCACCGGAATGCCTTCGGCAGCAGCCTTGTCGACTGCCGCACCAACGGCGCCGGAGTCAACCGACAGGATCACCAGAGCATTGGCGCCCTGTGCGATGAGGCTTTCCACATCGGTGAGCTGCTTGGCGGCGGACGCCTGCGCATCAGCGGAAATATAGGTGTCGCCATTGGCCTCGATCGCAGACTTCATGGCGCCTTCGTCAGTCTTCCAGCGCTCTTCCTGGAAGTTCGACCAAGACACGCCAATCACCATATCCTTGGCAAAAGTCGCAGTCGACATGGTGAGCGCGATAGCCGAACCGGCCATCAGATGGATAATGGATTTCATGTTGTCCTCCCAAGGAAATAACCTGCCGGACGGGGCCTCCCCTGCCCGGTCAATAGTTAACTGCACGAACCGAATTTAAAAGGCAAGCTTTTTCTCGACAGTCGAGAAAATTGGTGGCAGGGTTCCCCGGCGCTGCAAACCTCGACCGGGTGCAGGCCCAGGGAGGAGTCTGGTCCGTGTCTGTTGAGACCGGAGATGACGGTCGGGGATGGACAGTTACGCCAGCGGGATGCCAATCCCCTTGCGGCATAGGGAGGAGACGCATGCAGGGCGCAGGCCACGGAGCCTGACTGTCATGCTTGAGGAGCGGGAGTGACATTGCGGACATGACCGGACTGCGGCACAGATGCTGACCAAGTCCAGCACCGAGCTCATACGCCAGCAGAACCGTGCGCTTGTGCTGGAGGCTCTGCGCAGGCAGAGCGGACAGGCGCACACCGATCTTGCACTTGCCACCGGGCTCGCGTCTGCGACCGTCTCGGCGATCACCCATGGGCTGGAAAACGAACGGGTGATCGAACGGTCCGAAGCCCCGCCGGCGGGAGGCCGCGGACGGCCGCGCATCCTGTTCCGGCAACGCCGCGCCGCAGCCTTTGCCGCCTTTGTGCGGATCTCCTCCGACATGTTTCAATATTCGATGGTCGACTATTCAGGCACCCTGATCGACCGAATCGAGGAAAAGCGTGACGAAACCGGCCAGAGCGTCGAGGCCTTCGCCGATGACATCCGCGCGGCGCTTCAGCGACTGACCGATCGGACCGGGGTGTCGCGCGATGATCTGAAAGCCATATCGGTCTCGTCGAAGGGGCTGGTGGCCGATGACAACAGCTCGCTGCTGTGGTCGCCGGTGCTGGGCAGCCAGCAGGTCGACATGCGCAAGATGCTGGAGCCGGACTGGGACGCCAAGATCACGCTCAGCCACGAGAGCCTGCTGGTGGCCAGCGCCCTGCACACCGCGATGAGCCAGCAGGCCAGCCATCCGATCCCGCGTCTGGCGGCATTGTCGCTTGGACACTCCATCGGTCTCGGTGTCGTGCATGCCGAGACCTCGGAGACACCGCTGGCCCGGGCTCCGGGATTTGGCCACATGATCCACACCCATGGCGGCGCGCTGTGCCGCTGCGGCTCGCTTGGCTGCATCGAGGCCTATGCCGGATTCTACGCGATCCTGCGCACCGCTTTCGAGGTGCCGCCCAACACCATTCCGGCCAGTTTCGTGCCGTTCAGCGAAGTCGAAAAGATTGCCGTGCTCGCCCGCCGGGGCGACCGCATGGCGGAATTCGCCTTTCGCCAGGCGGGCACCGCACTCGGCAACGGGCTTGCCCGGCTGATCAGCCTTCACGGCAAGATGCCGGTCGTGTTCACCGGTCCGGGCATACGGTTTCTCGACCTGATACGGCCCGGCATCGACCTGGGCCTGTCAGCATCGCTGGGGGTGCGGATCGAAGGTCCGCCGGAAATTTCAGTGTCAGCCGACGAAGAACGCCTCGTCTTCGAAGGCCATCTCAATCACACAATGGCGGCGATTGACCGCGATGTCATTGCGGCGAAAATAGCGGGGCAAGGGGGAGCAGAATGATGATCTCGACACTGCGAAAGCGATTTCCACATCGCCCTGGCGCGTTTGGCGCGTTGAAAATGGGCGTGATCGGCGGCCTGCTCGGCGCGGCACTTGTGCCGGCGGTTGCGGACGAGCCCTGGGCCGAACGGACCCGGGCACTGGGCATGATCGGCGAAATGCCGACCGGAACACTGTCGAACCAGGAGCTGACACGCCTGAGAACAGCCGGTGAAGAGCTGTTCGGCGCGCATTTCACCACGCTTGACGGCGTCGGCCGGCCCCAGGCAACCCAGGCCATCGACCCGACGCGGCGAAAGCATCCGCGCGAGCAGATCTTCATGCGCACGGCCGGTCCGGACGCGGGGTCCTGTTTTTCCTGCCACAACCAGCCCGCCATTGGCGGCGCCGGCGATTTCGTCGCCAATGTCTTTGCCTCGGAAGGGTTCGAGAGCGCCGATTTCGATTCACTTGATCCGCAGTTTTCCAGCGAGCGCGGCACCAACCATATCTTTGGCGCCGGACTGGTGGAACTGCTGGCGCGGGAGATGAGCCGCGAACTCCAGTCCGTCCGCAGCGCCGCGCTGTCGCAAGCCCGCGCGGAAGGAACCACCGTGCGGCTTCAACTGGTGTCCAAAGGCATCGAGTTCGGCTTCATCTCGGCGGATGCCGACGGCTCGGTCAATCTCGATGAACTCGACGGCGTCGACACAGACCTGGTCATTCGCCCCTTCAGCCAGAAGGGGGTGATGACGTCGCTCAGGCAATTCACCATCAATGCGCTCAACCACCACCACGGCATGCAATCGGACGAACGCTACGGCGCGCGCTGGACCGGGTCGAATGATTTTGACGGCGATGAGAAATCCTCGGAGATTTCCGCAGCCGATGTTTCGGCGCTTGTCGCCTGGCAGGCGACGCTGCCGGTTCCGGTCCGCAATATTCCCGACATTGATGGCTGGGCCGAAGCATCGGACCGCGGCGAGACGGTCTTCGGCGAGCTCGGCTGCACCACCTGTCACCGCCCTGCCCTGCCGCTGGAAAGCCTGTCATTCTCCGACCCCGGACCATTTGACATGGCCGGCACACTCAATGACCGGCAGGTTGGCACGACAGCAATCTACGACATCACCTTGATGGACTGGGCCAAAGTCCTGCCGCGCGACGATCAGGGCCGCGTGCTTGTGCCCCTGTTCGGCGATCTCAAGCGACATGTGATGACCGACAACCAGATCGATGCGCTCGGCAACGAGCTTCTGTCCCAGCGCTTTGTCGAGCGCAATATATTCCAGACCGCGGAACTCTGGGGGATCGGCTCGACCCAACCCTATGGGCACCGCAATGATTTCAGCAGTCTCGATGACATCATTCTCGCCCATGGCGGATCCGGACGCGCAGCCCGCGACGCCTATGCCGCTGCCCCCGACGCCGACAAATCGGCACTGATCGCGTTTTTGAAAACCCTGGTGATTGTCCCATGATGCACACACGCACACTCCTGACCCTGGGCGCCGTCTGGCTTTCGGCCTTGTCCTCACCGGTTGGCGCGCAAACCAGTTTCACCGCCGACATACCGATCCTGAGCGAGGAAGCCGAAAGCGCCGGCATCATCCACAGCTACACCGGAGGCTGGGAATTCTTCGTCGGCGGCGGTGCGGCCAGCTTCGACTGCAATGGCGACCGTCTTCCCGATCTGGTGATGGCCGGCGGCGCCAGTCCGGCGCAGTTCTTCGTCAATGAGAGCAAGGCCGGCGGGGCGCTGGCCTTCAAGCCGATCGAGACCGGGCTGGAGCCGGAAGATCTCACCGGCGTGCTCGGAACCTATCCGCTGGATATCGACAATGACCGGCACATGGATCTGGTGCTGCTGCGGCTGGGCCGCAACATGGTGCTCAAGGGCGGGCCTGATTGCAGTTTCACCAAGGCCAATCGCGCCTTCGGATTCGACGGCGGCCGGGCATGGTCAACAGGGCTGTCGGCGACATGGGAAAAGGGCAACTCTTTCCCGACCATCGCCATCGGCAATTATGTTGACCGGTCCGCGCCCGGGACACCCTATGGCACTTGCGAGCCCAACCAGCTGCTGCGCCCACGCCCGGGCACGGAGCCCGACTATTCCGAACCGTTGCGGCTGGAGCCCGGCTATTGCTCGCTGTCGATCCTGTTCACCGACTGGAACCGCACCGGGCGGCCGGACCTCCGGATCACCAATGACCGGCAATATTACCGCGGCGGCGAGGAGCAATTGTGGGAGATGTCGGAGGGACGCCCGCCGCGGCTTTATTCCAGTTCGCAAGGCTGGCAGCGGCTGACCATATGGGGCATGGGAATCGCCGAAACCGATTTCGACGCCGATGGCCTGCCCGAATATGCGCTGACCTCGATGGGTGACACCAAGCTGCAGAAACTGGATGACGAAAGCGGCGAGGACCGCCCGACCTATCGCGACATCGCCTTTGAAATGGGGGCCACGGCACAGCGGCCCTATACCGGCGGCGATTCCAAACCCTCGACCGGCTGGCACAGCCAGTTTGCCGACATCAACAACGATACCCTGACGGATCTGTTCATTGCCAAGGGCAATGTCCAGGCGATGCCGGATTTCGCCCAGTTCGATCCGGACAACCTGCTGCTGGGCGGGTTTGACGGGGTGTTTCACGAAAAGGGCATGGAAGCCGGAATCGCGCGGGACACGCGCGGACGCGGCGCGGTTGTCGATGATTTCAACATGGACGGCATGCTCGACCTGCTGGTCGTCAATCGCGAGCACCCGGCAAGCCTGTTCCGCAATCTCGGCGCCAAAACCGACTGGGGCAACCGGTCGATGGGCAACTGGGTGAAGATCGAACTCGACAATGGCAAGATCAATCCGCACTCCGTCGGCTCGCTGATTTCCGTGCGCACCGGCACGCGCACCCAGACCCGCCGCATCCAGATCGGCGGCGGCCATGCCTCGGGTCAGGCCGGTTTCACCCATGTCGGGCTTGGCGTTTCCGAACGCGCCACCATCCGGGTGCAATGGCCGGACGGCGAGTGGAGCCATCCCTACCGGGTGTTTGCCAATCAGCATGTGCGGATCATCCGCGGCGAAGCCAATGCGCGCTACTGGTATCCGGCACCGCAATGAGAGCCGGGCACACAGCCGACTGCACCATGCAGGAGTTCGACCTGCGCAATCCGCGGAGCGAATTTGGCTGATCGCGTCGCGCAGCCATCAAAACCCGCCCGAACGATAGAATGATGTTGTCGCCGGCCCCGATAAAGCCCTATTGTTTCAGCGAGGAAGAGGACGAATAAAAGGGGAGATTCATGCTAGGAATGATGCAGGACTGGCCGCTTCTTTGCCACAAGGTGATCGACCATGCGGCAACCTATCACGGCCAGAGGGAGGTTGTGTCACGTTCGGTGGAGGGTCCATTCCACAGAACCAACTATGCGCAGGTCCGCGGCCGCGCGATGCAGCTTGCGCAACGGCTCGACCGGGACGGCTACGGCGTTGGCGACCGGATTGCGACCATGGCCTGGAACACCTGGCGGCATCTCGAAACCTGGTACGGGATCCTGGGAGTCGGGTCGATCTATCACACGCTCAATCCGCGGCTTTTTCCCGACCAGATCGCCTGGATCATGAACGACGCCGAAGACCGGGTACTGTTTGTCGACCTCACCTTCGTCAAGCTGGTCGAGGTGATCGCGCCGAAGGTGCCGAGCCTCGAGCGTATCGTGATTCTCACCGATGACGCGCATATGCCGGAAACCTCGCTCCAGAACGTGGTGTCCTACGAGAGCTACATCGCGGAAGCCGACGGCGATTTCGCCTGGGTCGATCTCGATGAAAGAACCGCTGCCGGCATGTGCTACACATCGGGCACGACCGGCGACCCGAAAGGCGTGGTTTATACCCACCGGTCCAATGTGCTTCATGCAATGGCCGCGCTTCAGCCGGACATGTTGAACCTGTCGTCGCGTGACCGGCTGATGCCGGTTGTTCCGCTGTTTCATGCCAATGGCTGGTCGACAGCATTTTCCGGACCGATGTCGGGCTGCGCCATGGTGATGCCGGGCGCGGGCATGGACGGCGCCTCGATCTACGAAATCCTGACCCAGGAGAAAGTCACGATCACTGCCGCAGTGCCGACGATCTGGCTGATGCTGCTGCAGCACATGGAAAAACATGGCGGCTCGCTGCCGGATCTCAAACGGGTGGTGATTGGCGGCTCGGCCTGCCCGCGCGCGATCACCCAGGCGTTCCAGGATACCTATGGCGTGGAAGTGATCCACGCCTGGGGCATGACGGAAATGAGCCCGCTTGGAACCATATGCTCGGTCAAGCCGGAATATGCCCATCTCGAAGGCGCGGACAAACTCGACCTCCAGGTCAAGCAGGGCCATCCGCCGTTCACGGTCGAGATGAAGATCACCGATGACGAGAACCAGGAGCTGCCCTGGGACGCAAAGACCTTCGGCCGGCTCAAGGTTCGCGGTCCGGCGGTCTCGTCATCTTACTACAAGGGCCGTGGCGCCGAACAGTTCGACGCGGAAAACTGGTTCGACACCGGCGACGTGGCCCATGTTGATCCCCATGGCTATATGCAGATCACCGACCGGGCCAAGGATGTGATCAAATCCGGCGGCGAATGGATATCCTCGATCGAGATCGAAAACCTTGCGGTCGGGCATCCGGAGGTGGCCGAAGCCGCCGTCATCGGCGTGGCACACCCGAAATGGGACGAACGGCCACTGCTGGTGATTGTGGTCAAGGAAGGCCAGTCGCCGTCCAAGCAGTCGCTTCTGGAATTTCTCGAAGGCAAGATCGCCCATTGGTGGATGCCCAATGACGTGGTGTTCGTGGATGAAATCCCGCACACCGCGACCGGCAAGATCCAGAAAACCGCGCTGCGCGAGCAGCTCAGGGACTACGCCTTCCCGATCGACTGACCGGATAATGACGCCTCAATAAAGCCCGAGAGCAGTTGTGCTTTCGGGCTTTATCATGTGAACCGGAGGATCAGCGCAGACGCAGGCCCAATCCCGTATCAAACAGGAAGGCCCGCGCGGGATCGAAACCGGTCGTGAGCACCTCGCCTTCGCGCGCCTCGCGGTTTTCGCGGATTTCGATGGTCAGCGGTTGCTCGAGATGCGACCGCGAATAGGCAAAGGACGATCCGCCGAGATGTTCGATCACATCGATCGGCATCGAGACCTGGACGCTGGCAGCCGCGTCGAAATGCTCGGGCCGGATGCCGAGCTGCAACGCGGTGCCCAGCTTCGGATGGGGGCCGCGAACTGTCATCGGCACGTCGATCGCATCAAGATCATCGAGCCGCACGGTCAGGGTTTCGCCATCGGAGCCGGCGACGGTGGCGGGCAGGAAATTCATCCGCGGCGAGCCGATAAAACCGGCGACGAAGGCATTGTCGGGATCGTCATAGAGCGAAAGCGGCGAACCGGTCTGCTCGATGACGCCGGCGCGCAGCACGACGATCTTGTCGGCCAGCGTCATGGCTTCAACCTGGTCGTGGGTCACATAGATCATGGTGGCGCCGAGTTCCTTGTGCAGCTTGGCGATCTCGAGCCGCATCTGCACCCTCAGTTCCGCATCAAGGTTGGACAAGGGCTCGTCAAACAGGAAGACCTCCGGCTGCCGCACGATGGCGCGGCCGATGGCGACACGCTGGCGCTGCCCGCCGGACAGGGCCTTGGGCTTGCGTTTGAGCAGTTCGTCGAGATGCAGAATGGATGAGGCGCGAGCGACGCGCTCCTTGATCTCGGCGGCTGGATGGCCGGTCATCTTCAGGCCGAAGCCCATATTCTCCTCGACCGTCATATGTGGGTAAAGCGCATAGGACTGGAACACCATGGCGACGCCGCGATCGGCCGGCTCGACATGGGTGACATCCTTGCCGCCGATCGACAGATTGCCGCCGGTCGTCGCCTCAAGCCCGGCAACCAGGCGCAGCAGGGTCGACTTGCCGCAGCCGGAAGGGCCGACAAAGACGGTGAATTCGCCGTCCTCGATGGTCAGATCCACACCGTGGATGACATCGACATTGCCAAAAGATTTCTTCACTTGATGCAATTCAAGACCAGCCATGACACTCCCTTTCACAACCCCCGGCTCGAGCCGGTTGCCGGCGACCAGGCGGCCGCCGCTCCCAAAAATCAGGTGCGCGGTCCCAGCCGCGCGCCCATATCGTCCATTATCCCTCTGGCCGCGTCGCGCACCAGCACGGCCCAGCTTTCGAGCAGATCCGTGGAAATCCTGTAGGCCGGGCCGGTCACCGAGAGGCCGCCGACGAAACTTCTGTCAGCCGAATAGATCGGCGCGGCCACGCAGCGGATGCCGGGCTCATGTTCTTCACGGTCATAGGCATTGCCGCTGAGCCGGATCGCCTCGATCTCGCTCAGCAACGCTTCGGGTGTGACCAGCGTCGAATCTGTGAAGCGGCGAAACTTGATGGTGGCGACGACGGCGCGAAGCTCGGCGTCCGGCAAGGCCGACAGCCCGGCCTTGCCGACACCTGTGCAATATACCGGTGAGGCATTGCCGATCTGCGAATACATCCGCACGGCCTGGCGGCTTTCGACCTTGTCGAGATAGATCACCTCATTGCCGCGCAGCACGCCCAGATGGACGGTTTCGCCGGTGAGGTCGTGCAGAATGCGCAAATGCGGCTCGGCAATGACGCGGAACTGGTTGCCGGCCCAGGCCTTGGCGGCAAATTTGAGCAGGCGGATCCCGACCGAATAGGAATGGTCGCGGCCCAGCGACAGCAGTCCCTCTTCAACCAGATTGGAGAGCTGGCGGTGCAAAGTGCCGCGCGGCTGGTTCGACACGGCAAGGATGTCGGTGAAGCGCATCGGCTCCTCCGCGGAGGCGACGATGTCGAGCACGTCGATCGCCTTGCCGAGTGTGCCGGTATCGACCCGGATGCGAACGGTCTCCCCGTCGGCCGTTTCAACGGCGCCTTTGTCTGCGCTTTGTTCCACCTGGCTCCTGCCCCTCCCTGTCCTGTCCGGTTCGCCCCACGGCTCCGGCTCCGCACCTGTTGCGACTTGCCCGGTTCCCCCGCCGCCTGCAGCCGCCCCAACCCGAAGCGCCGCAATATGACCTCCCGGCATTGCACCTTGACAATCTCTATATCATAGGATGATAATTCTAAATAGTCAAATTGCGTTCCAAATACCGGAACTTCAATTGACGCTGTCGGGGCGGTCTTGGAGGATTGCCTGCCCGGCGGATGCAGCGGCCGGTGTTCACACCCCGCGACCGAGGGAACGGCAGTCTGGTCAACACTTGGGAGGTTATCCATATGAAGCATTCGTTCAAAACCACGCTGCTGTGCTCGGCCGCGATCGCCCTGATGGCGACGCAGGCAATGGCGGAACAGCGCACGCTGAAATATTACGCCGACTTCGACCCGGCGCCGCTGGCTGCCTTCGAGGCAGTGATTGCGGAATTCGAAGCCGCCAATCCCGACATCGACGTGGTGTTGCAGAATTTCGACCATGAGGGCTACAAGACCTCGATCCGCAACTTTCTGTCAGCTGATTCACCGGATCTGGCCAACTGGTATGCCGGAAACCGCATGGCGCCCTTCGTCAATTCCGGTCAGTTCCAGGACGTCTCCGACGTCTGGACCGACAACAATCTCGGCGAGAGCCTGGCCTCGGCCAAGGGCTCGATGACCATTGACGGCAAGCAGTGGGGCATCCCCTACACCTATTACCAGTGGGGCATCTACTACAACAAGGACGCCTACAAGCAGGCCGGCGTGGAAGTGCCCACGACCTGGGCCGAGTTCATCGACAATTGCGCCAAGTTCAAGGAAGCCGGCATCGATTGTGTGACCACAGGCACCAAGGCGCTGTGGCCCGGAGCCGGCATCTTCGACTACATGAACCTGCGCACCAACGGCTACGACTTCCACATGGAACTCACCGCCGGCAAGGTTGCCTGGACCGACGACCGTGTGAAGAACACTTTTGCCGAATGGGCCAAGCTGGTCGAACCCGGTTACCTGACTGCCAACCATGCCGCACTTGAGTGGCAGGATGCAGCCTCGCTGCTGGTGCAGGGCAAGGCCGCCAACTATGTCATGGGCAACTTTGCCGTGGCCGTGTTCAAGGACGGCGGCATGACCAATGACACGCTGGGCTTCATGACCTTCCCGGAAATCACCCCGGGCATCCCGCGCGGCGAGGAAGCACCGACCGACACCATCCATATCCCGGCCGGTGCCAAGAATGTCGATGACGCCAAGAAGTTCCTGGCCTTCATCGCCACCGCGGACGTGCAGACCAAGCTCAACGAAGCGCTCGGCCAGTTGCCGATCAACAACCAGTCCAAGGTCGGCGACGATCCGTTCCTGCAGGCCGGTTTCGAAATGCTCTCGACGGCTGACGGCGGCATCGCCCAGTTCTTCGACCGTGACGCACCTGCCGAAATGGCCAAGATGGGCATGGAAGGCTTCCAGGAATTCATGGTCAAGCCGGAGAATGTCGACAAGATCCTCGAGCGCCTCGAAAAGGCGCGCCAGCGTATCTACAAGTAAGCCAGACGACCGGGCGGCGTCATCTGCCGCCCGGTCGCACTGTTTCCGCCCGAGACGACCGGCTAGTCCGGCAATGTCCCTGGGGGCGGGCGGCACTGGGAGGCAGCCATGACAGGTTCAGCGACAGCAACATCTGCCGGAACGCAAGGCGACACGCGCGGATACTGGAAGAAAAACCAGCGATCCCTGGCGCCGTGGATCTTTCTCGCGCCCGGCATCGCGATGTTTACGCTCTATGTCATCTATCCGATCATCGCCTCGATGTGGCTGAGCTTCTATGACTGGGACGGGCTCGGCACAAAGACCTGGCTCGGTTTCGAGAACTACATCGAGCTCTTCGATGACGACGCCTTCTACACCTCGCTGTACAACAACATCATCTGGCTGGTTCTCTACATGCTGGCGGTTCCGGCGGGACTGTTCGTGGCGCTGTTCCTCAACCAGACCGTCACCGGCATCCGCATCTACAAATCGCTGTTCTTCTTTCCCTTCGTCATCAGCCAGGTCGTTGTCGGCCTGATCTTCTCCTGGTTCTACGCGCCGAATTTCGGCCTGTTCTACAATCTGATCGAATGGGTCACCGGCACTGGGGTCGCCGTGCTTGCCGACGACCGCTACGTCACCTATGGCATCATTGCCGCCGGGCTGTGGCCGCAGATCGCCTATTGCATGATCCTGTATCTGACCGGCCTCAACAATGTCGCACCCGACCAAGTGGAAGCCGCCCGGCTCGACGGCGCCCGGGGCTGGAAAATGCTCTGGCATGTCATCCTTCCGCAACTCCGGCCGGCCACCTTCATCGCCGTCGTCGTCACCGTCATCGGCGCGCTCAGGTCCTTCGACCTGGTGTCGATCATGACCGATGGCGGTCCCTATGGCTCCTCCCGCGTGCTGTCGTTCTACATGTATGAACAGGCACTGTCGGAATATGGCTACCGGATGGGCTACGGCGCGGCGATCGCGGTCATTCTCTTTGCCATCATGATGATCTTCATCTCCGGATTCATCTGGAAGATGGTCCGCGACGAAAGGGGCGTGTGATGTTTCCCATTGCCATCGAAAAGGCCTCCCCCGCCACGCAAATTCTCTACAAGCTGGCATTGCCGGTCGCGCTGATCCTCTGGCTGTTGCCGTTGCTGGGTGTCGCCATGACTTCACTGAAGCCGTCGAGCGACCTGGCAGCCGGCAATTATTTCGGGCTGCCGAGCTATCTCGCCTTCTCCAATTATGCCGATGTGTTCACCAATTCGCCGATCGCCAGCTACATCATCAATTCCTTCAAGGTGACGATCCCCACCGTGATCGGCGCAGTGGCAATTGCCTGCCTGTCCGGCTTTGCGCTGGCGGTCTACCGCTTCAAGATGAACCTGGTGATCTTCTTCCTGTTCGTGGCCGGCAATTTCGTGCCGTTCCAGATCCTGATGGTGCCTGTGCGCGATCTCACTGTGTCGACCGGGCTCTACAACACCATCACCGGGCTGGCGCTGTTTCACATCGCCTTCCAGTCCGGCTTCTGCACGCTGTTCATGCGCAATTTTATCAAGGGCCTGCCGTTCGAGCTGATCGAATCCGCCCGCGTCGAGGGCGTCTCCGAATTCCGGATCTTCTGGTACATCGTGCTGCCGCTGATGCGCCCTGCCATCGCCGCCTTGTCGGTTCTGGTTTTCACTTTCATCTGGAACGACTATTTCTGGGCCACGGTGCTGACCACCAGTGCCGAGACCCAGCCGGTGACGGCCGGGCTCTATTCGCTCAACGGCCAGTGGATCGCACAGTGGCAGCTGGTTTCGGCCGGTTCGATCATCGCCGCGATGCCGCCCGTGCTGATGTTCTTCCTGATGCAGAAGCATTTCATTGCCGGGCTGACGCTCGGGGCGACAAAGGGCTGAGATGACAATCGCGGAGATGCCAGACTTTTCCGTCACCGACACGTGCCGGCTTGATGGAGGTGACCGCACGGCCGTCTTCGCCAGCTTCGACAGCGGCGTGCCGTGCCTTGTGCATTTCGGCGCGGTACTGCCAAGCGCGGATGATCTTGCCGCACTGGCGATTGCCACCATCCCCAACGTCGGCGCCGGCCAGATCGATCCGTTTCAGCCGTTGACGCTGTGCCCGCTGGCAATCACCGGCTGGCAGGGCCATCCGGGCATGATCCTGCAGAACGCCGATGGCCGTGATTATTTGGCCAATCCGAAGCTGGTTTCGACAGATGCCGACGGCACCCATGGTGTCCGCTTCACGCTTGCCGATCGCGGCAAGGACGACGGTGTGAAGCTTGTGATATCGGCCCGGCTCGATCCCGGCACCGACATCCTGCATCTGCAACAGACGCTGAACTTGCCCGAGGGGATGAGCTGCAGCTGGCTGGCGGCCCCCGCGGTCCCCGCCCCCACCGGAATGGGTCGCATCATCGATCATACCGGCCGTTGGTGCGGCGAGTTTCAGCGTCAGGAAACCCGGTTTTGCATCGGAGCGCATAGCCGTGAGAGCCGCGAAGGCCGCACCGGCCATGCCCATTTTCCCGGCGTGACGCTGGCAAGCCAATCCACCGGAGAACACAGCGGCGCCTGCCTTGCGGCAACGCTGGCCTGGAGCGGCGGCCACAGGATGCTGGCCGAGGAACTGCCCGACGGGCGCAGGCAGGTGCAGTTCGGTGTGCTTGATGATGGCCTGGCCCGAGGCGACATCGCATCGCCCGAACTGCTGCTGGCCTGGTCGAATGACGGTCTGAACGGTGTCTCCCGGTCCTTCCACCGGCATCAGCGCGCCATCCAGGCTCCGGTCAATGCGCGGCGCGGACGCGAACCGCATCCGGTGCACTACAATTGCTGGGAGGCGGTCTATTTCCGCCATGACCTCAGCGAACTCAAAGCCATCGCCTCGCGGGCTGCCGCTCTCGGCGCCGAGCGTTTCGTGCTCGACGACGGCTGGTTTCGCGGCCGCAACGACGACACGTCTAGCCTCGGCGATTGGCAGATCGACTCTGCGAAATTCCCCAACGGCCTCAGCCCGCTGATCGATCACGTCCATACCGAGGGCATGCGCTTCGGGCTGTGGTTCGAGCCCGAAATGGTCAACCGTGACAGCGACCTGTTCCGGACCCATCCGGAATACATGCTCGGCCCCGATGATCAGCCCAGCGGCCGCAATCAGCATGTGCTCGACATGGCCAACGCCGACGTCCGGGCGCATCTGTTTGGCCAGATTGACGCTATCCTGTCATCGCATGCCATCGACTATGTCAAATGGGACCACAACCGGCCATTGACCGGCGGCGGGCCGGAGCAGGCACGCGGGTTTCTGACGCTGCTCGGCGATCTTGTGCGCGCCCACCCGGATGTGGATTTTGAAAGCTGCTCCTCGGGCGGCGGCCGTATAGATTTCGGCGTTCTGGAGCTTGCCAGCCGGGTCTGGCTGTCGGATTCCAACGACGCGCTGGAACGGCTTCGCATGCAGCACGAGGCCAGCCGCTGGATTGCACCGGAGGTTCAGGGTTCGCATGTCGGCCCGCGCCATTGCCACACTTCGGGACGGATCCTGTCGATGTCGCTCCGCGCCTGGGTGGCGGCGCAGCGGCACATGGGCTTCGAGATGGATCCGCGCGAATTGACCTCCGAGGAGGCCGCGACCCTTTCCCGGGTGACCGGCTGGTGGAAGCGGAATCGCGATTTTCTGTTTTCGGGCACCTTGCACCGTCTTGAAAGCGACGACACCGAAGTCTTCGCCGAAATGACGGTGGACTCTGGCGCAGACCGGTTCATCCTGTTTGCCGGACAGGCGGGCGCATCGGCACAGATTTTCCAGCGGCCGCTGATAGCTGCAGGGCTTGACCCGGACGCGGTCTACGAGATCAAACTGGTCAATCCCGAAGATGTCAGCCCGCGCGCCAACCGCCGCGTCGTCGACGCCTTGACCGAGGGGGAACGGTGCGGTTGTCCGGCACCTTCCTGATGAACCACGGGCTGCGGCTGCCGAACGCGCAACCAGCCTCGATGACCGTGATTGAAGGCCGCCGGATCGGCGCAGGAGAGCAGGATGATTGAGCAAACCACGATATTTCCCGACCTTAAGGGCGCTTCGGTGCTGATCACCGGCGGCGGCTCCGGCATCGGCGCGGCCCTGACCGAGGGCTTTGCCCGGCAAGGCGCGCGGGTTGCCTTTATCGATATCGCCGTCGCGGCCAGCCAGGCGCTGGTTGACGGGCTTGCCGGCCAGGTCGATCACACACCGCTGTTTCTGGAGGCTGACCTCAGCGACCTCGGCCAGTTGCGCAATGCCTGCGCCAAGGCCGATGAGGCTCATGGCGCGGTTACCGTGCTGGTGTCCAATGCCGCACTCGACGACCGCCATGATCTCCTTGAGATGAGCGACGACTATTGGGATGCCAATCAGGCAATCAATCTCAGACCGGCAGCCTTTGCCGCCCAGGCGGTGGCGCCGGGCATGATTGAAGCCGGCCATGGCGCCATCGTCAATTTCACCTCGACGTCCTACATGCTCAATATCGGCAACATGCCGTCCTACACCGCGGCAAAAGCCGGCATTGTCGGGCTGACCAAGGGGCTTGCCGGACGGCTTGGTCCGCACGGCATCCGCGTCAACGCGATTGCGCCGGGCTGGGTAATGACCGAGCGGCAAAAGCAGCTCTGGGTGACGGAGGATGGCTTGAAGGCGATGATCGACCGCCAGTGTCTGAAGGAAGCCATCCAGCCCGAGGACATGGTCGGGCCATGTCTGTTCCTGGCTTCCAGCGCCGCACGCATGATCACCGCGCAGGTGCTGATTGCCGACGGAGGCATGATGTGAGCACAACCCCCTGCCTTGTTGCCGTCGACTGGGGCACCTCGAGCTTCCGGCTCTGGTTGATGTCCCGGGACGGCACTGTGCTGGCCGAACATCGCAGCAATGAGGGCATGAGCGAAGTGGCAGCACGCGGCTTCGAACTTGTGCTGGAAAGCCATCTCAGCACCTTGGCGGTCGCGCAAGATATTCCGGTGGTGATTTGCGGCATGGCCGGATCGCGGCAGGGATGGGTCGAAGCCGGTTACATCGACATCCCGGCAGACCTCACCATCATCGGCCAGAATGCGACGGTGGTGAGAGATGCCGCGCGAAAAATCATCATTCTTCCCGGCCTGGCGGTGCGCAATGTGAGCGAACCCGATGTGATGCGTGGCGAGGAAACACAATTGCTTGGCGCACATCTCGAGATGCCGGGCGGAAACCGTTACTGCATGCCCGGCACGCACTCGAAATGGGTCAGCATGGACGGCGCCAGCGTCACCGGGTTCGAAACCTTCATGACCGGCGAGCTGTTTGCCACGATCAGCGCCAAGACCATTCTTGTGCACTCGACCGGCGGCAAGGGTGGGGTCGATGCGAATGATCCGGCTTTCCTGACTGGTGTGCGCGACGGCTGGACCCGGCCCGAGAAAACCACCCATCATCTGTTTTCGATCCGCGCCGGACAATTGCTGTATGATCACGGACAGGATGAAAACCGGGCGCGGCTGTCCGGCTTGCTGATCGGAACGGAATTTTCCGGCGCCGGCGTGCGCGGCGGTGAACATATCGGGCTGGTGGCAAGCGGCGCCTTGCAGCGGCTTTATCACGCCGCACTGTCGGAGTGCGGTGTTACGGTGCGCGATATCGATGCGGACGTCGCGGTCCGGCGCGGCCTGATTGAATCCTGGCAGCATTTTTCCAACACGAGCGGAGATCGACAACGCCCATGATACGGATCAAATTTCCCTCCATGAAGCGCAGCCTGGTTGCGATCCTGCGCGGCATCAAGCCGGAAGAGACCGCCGATATTGTCGACGGACTGATGGCTGCGGGGTTCACCGCGATCGAGATCCCACTCAATTCACCCGATCCGTTCCGGTCGATCGAGATCGCCGTCAAGCGCGCTCCGAAAGATGTACTGATCGGCGCAGGCACCGTGCTGAGCGTTGAGGATGTTGACCGGCTCAATGGTGTCGGCGGCCGCCTGATGGTCAGTCCCAATGTCGACAGAGACGTGATCGCGCATGCCGCCTCGCACGGAATGGTGACAATGCCTGGCGTCTTTACGCCGACCGAAGCGCTCGCCGCCTGTGCTGCAGGCGCCTCGGCGCTCAAATTCTTTCCGGCAAGCGTGCTTGGACCATCAGGCATCAATGCCATAAAGGCGATCCTGCCGAAGGATGTGCCCGTCGGCGCGGTGGGCGGGGTTTCCAATGATGATTTTGCCGCCTATGCCGCGGTCGGCGTCAAGACTTTCGGCCTCGGCTCGAGCCTCTACAAGGCCGGCATGGATGCCACGGAGGTGTCGCGGCGCGGCGAAGCTGCAATTGCGGCCTTTGATGCGCTGGCGGAGGCCGGGCTGTGAGCGTTGAGACCGTCCTCCATTCAGGCTCGACACTGAACAACGCGCCCGCCTGCCTTCTGGGCGAAGGGCCGACCTATGATCCGCATAGCGGGACGGCCTGGTGGTTCGACATTCTTGGGCGCAAGCTCGTTGAATATGTGCTGGCATCGGACAGCGCCACATTCCACGAACTGCCGGAGATGGGCAGCGTTCTGGCGCGGGTTGACGGTGCGCGGCAGGTCATTGTCACGGAGACCGGCTTGCATCTGCGCCATGTCGCGACGGGCAAACTGGAAAGGATCACTCCGATTGAGGCGGACAATGCCGTCACACGGTCCAATGACGGACGGGTTCACGTCTGCGGGGCCTTGTGGTTCGGCACCATGGGCAAACACGCCGAACACGGCGCGGGCGCAATCTACCATGTGGCGCGCGGTGTGGTGACCCGGCTCTATGACAGCGTCTCCATCCCCAACGCGATCTGCTTTTCACCGGACGGCAGCATTGCCTATTTCACCGACACGGCGGACGGCAGGCTGATGCGCGTGGCCATCGATCCGGCAACCGCGCTGCCCGTGGGCGAACCCATGGTGTTTTTCGATCATCGCGGCGGCGATGGCGGGCTCGATGGCGCGGTCTGCGACCGGGACGGCATGATCTGGAACGCGCGCTGGGGCGCCGGCTGCGTCGACGCCTATTCGCCGGAAGGCAAGCGGGTCACCTCGCTCAAGGTTCCTGCCGGCAGGACCACCTGTCCAGCCTTTGTCGGTCCCGATGCCGATCGCCTGCTGGTCACATCCGCCAGCGAGAACATGTCCGCGGAGCAGCTTGCGGCAGATCCCGGCGCCGGTTCGACCTTCCTGCTCGAGCATCCGGTCAAGGGCCGCTTCGAGCCCGACTATATCCTCTGACCCTGAAGAAAGTGCCGCAATGCAACGCACACTTGGTGTTTGCTATTACCCTGAACATTGGCCCGAAACCCGATGGGCTGAAGACGCCGCACGCATGGCGGCGCTCGGACTGACATTCGTGCGCATCGGCGAATTTGCCTGGTCGCGGCTTGAGCCCAAACGCGGCGCCTATGATTTCGACTGGCTGAGGCGCGCAATCGACACGCTGCATGCGGCAGAATTGAAAGTGGTGCTGGGCACGCCGACGGCGACGCCGCCGAAATGGCTGGTCGATGAAATGCCCGACATGCTGCCGGTGGGCGCTGACGGGCTGGTGCGGAAATTCGGCTCGCGCCGGCACTATGATTTTTCCCATGACGGCTATCTTGAGGAATGCAAGCGGATCACGCTGGCCCTGGCAAAAGCATTCGGCACCCATCCGGGTGTCGTCGCCTGGCAGACCGACAATGAATATGACTGCCACAACACCACGCTGTCCTATTCCCCTGCCGCGCGCAGTGGGTTTCAGGCCTGGCTGCAGCAGAAATACCAGTCCCCTGACGCGCTCAACCGGGCCTGGGGCAATGTCTTCTGGTCAATGGAAGTATCGGATTTCGACGAGATCGAATTGCCCCACCTGACAGTCACCGAGGCCAATCCGGCGCATGTGATGGACTTCCGACGCTATGCCTCTGACCAGGTGGTGCGTTTCAACAAGGCGCAGGCTGACATCATCCGGGCGCATTCGCCGGGGCGGGACGTGATCCACAACTTCATGGGCCGGACGCTGGCCTTCGATCATTTCGATGTTGGTGCTGATCTCGACATTTCGAGCTGGGATTCCTATCCGCTCGGCTTTCTCGAGGACCGCTCCGACCAGGGGGACGCGTGGAAGCAGAGATTTGCCCGCGCCGGCGACCCGGATTTCCAGGCCTTTCACCATGATCTCTACCGTGCCACCTCGAAGGGCCGCTGGTGGGTGATGGAGCAACAGCCCGGCCCGGTGAACTGGGCGCCGCACAACCCGGCGCCGCGCGACGGCATGGTGCGGTTGTGGAGCTGGGAGGCGTTTGCCCATGGCGCGGAAACCGTGAGCTATTTCCGCTGGCGGCAGGCGCCGTTTGCGCAGGAACAGATGCATGCCGGCCTGCTGAGGCCGGATTCGAGCGAGGCGGAAGGGTTTGACGAGGCGGCACGAGTAGCCGACGAACTCGGACAGCTGGATACAGTGCTTGATGAGATGCCGGACAAGGCCGACGTGGCGATTGTCTTTGACTACCCCTCCGGCTGGGCCTGGGAAATCCAGCCGCAGGGCCGCGAATTCGACTATTTCCGGCTGGTGTTCGACTTCTACCGTGCCCTGCGCAAACTGGGACTGTCCGTGGACATCATTCCGGCCAGCGCGCCGCAGCTCGACGGATACCCGCTGGTTGTCATTCCCGGACTGTTCACCTGGTCCGAAAATCTTGTGGCCGAAATCCGCGACTGCAAGGGGCAAGTGCTGATTGGCCCGCGGTCCGGCTCGAAAACCTCTGACTTTGCCATTCCCGATGGGCTACCACCTGGCCTGCCGCGCGATGTCCTAGATATGCGCGTCACCCGCATTGAAACCTTGCGGGCGGATACACCGGTGCAAGTGACCGAGACTGGAACATTCCAGTTCTGGCGAGAGTTTCTTGAGACCGGAAGCGATGCCGAGACAATTCTGAGTGCCGATGACGGTGTGCCGGCCTTGGTCAACCAAGGCAATCTGCATTATCTCGGCGGCTGGCCCGATCAGGCCCTGATGCGCAACGTCCTGTCCAACCTCGCCAAGGAGGCCGGTCTGGTCACACGGGACTTGAATGACGGCGTCCGCCTGCGCCGGCACGGCGGCCATGTCTTCGCGCTCAATTATGGCGCAAGCAGCTTTGATCTGGCGGAACTGGGCTGGACTGGAACGCCGCTGCTGGGCGAGCTTGTGATAGAGCCGTCAGAAGTGACGATCATGGCAGTTTCTGATGCAGGATATTGAGAGCGAAACACGAGCAACGGTGGAGGACGACAAAGGAAAACGCCGAGGCCGCCTGCGTGAACCGCATCATCACTCATCCATCCAGTCTTCGTGGCTGTGACGAATGCGAAGGATGAGGATTTCATCGTTCTGCGTCTGCATGTAGATGATCAGATGCGCCTTGAATGGATGGACCCTCACCGGCGGTGTGATTTCATGGCGCTCCCGGGCCATTAGCGGATTTGCCGCAATCAATTCGAACATCTCGAACAGTTGCAGGTGGTAGCTCAAAGCCTGGGTTTCGCCGAAAAGCCTGAGACCGGCCTCGGCAATGCCGATGATATCGTCTTCGGCCTGGACCGTAAGCCGAAAGCCCATTGTCAGTCCGTGCTCCCGGCAGCAATTCGAGCGCGCGCCTCTTCGAACAGGCTGTCTTTGGATCTCCGGCCAGCTCCACTTTCCAGCCCCTCATCAACGAAGCGCTGCATGGCAATAATCTTGTCGGAGCGCTCCTGATCCTTGCGGATGAGGTCGCGCACGTAGTCACTGGCATTGGCGTAGCGGCCGGTCTCGGCGCGAGATTCAACCCACTCTTTCATCCGGTCCGGCAGGGACACATTCATGGTCGCCATGAGAATTCTCCTTTGACGAAATATACAAGTCGATGACAAACTTTGTCAATTTTTGCCATGACCTGATTTCCGGAGCATTAGGGGCGCCCAAAGGCCGGACAGTTCCATAAAAGGACTCCGGTAAGTAGCCGGTTCTCAATACCACGCGTCGGCAAGTTTGGCTTTGGTCCGATCGACGAATTCAACCAGCGCCTCGTCGGTCGCTTCATCCATCGGCGGCGGCTGGTAGTCGGCCAGCATCTGCTTCCAGCGCAAATTGGCCCGCGTTGCCGCATCTGTCTGCCCGGCGATTTCCCATTTTTCGAACGGCTCGTTGTCGGCGACTGCCGAATCCCAGAATGCCGTCTGGTAGTTTTCCATGGTGTGGGCGCAGCCGAGAAAATGCTTGCCGACCCCCACTTCCAGAAAGGCGTCGATGGCGAGCGAATTGTCATCGACCACGACGCCGGCGAGATAGGAGTGCAGCGCACCGCAGAAATCCATGTCCATGACGAATTTCTCGTAAGACATCGACAAAAGCCCGTCGAGGAAACCGGCTGAGTGGAGAATGAAATTGGCGCCGCAATGAACCGCCGACAGCATCGACATGGTGCCTTCGTTCATCGCCTGCGCATCGGGCAATTTGGAGTTGGAGAAATTGCCGGCGCATCTCAATGGCAGATTCAGCCTGCGCGCCAGTTGCCCGATCACCATCGAGCCGATGGCGGGTTCGGGGGTTCCGAAGGTCGGAGAGCCCGTGCGCAACGACATTGACGACAGGAAATTGCCGAAGATCACCGGCGCGCCCTTGCGCTCAAGCTGGGTCAACGCGCAGCCGGCCATGGTTTCGGCCAGTGACTGGGCAATGGCCCCGGCATTGGTCACCGGCCCCATAGCGCCGCCGAGAATGAAGGGCACGATCACCGCCGCCTGGTTGGCGCGGGCATAGGCACGCAGCACATTGGTCATGGTGCCGTCCCAGACCAGCGGCGAGTTGACGTTGACATTGCCGAGGATGACGCAATTTCGATCGACGAAATCGCGGCCGAAGACGATCCGCGCCATCTCGATGGATTCCTCGGCGCGGCTTTCCGCCGTCACCGAGCCCATGAAGCAGCGATCGGAATATTTCAGATGCGAATAGACCATGTCGAGATGGCGCTTGTTCACCGGCACATCCACCGGCTCGCAAATCGTGCCGCCGGAATGGTGCAGCCATGGACTGGATTGCGCCAGCTTGATGAAGTTGCGGAAGTCCTCGATGGTGCCGTAGCGGCGCCCCTTGTCGAGATCGGTGACGAAGGGCGAACCATAAGCGGGCGCGAACACGACGCTCTTGCCGCCGATTTCAACATTGTTGGCCGGATTGCGCGCGTGCTGGGTGAAGCTTGACGGCGCGGACTTCAAGATCTCGCGCAGCATTCCCGGCGGGAACCTGACCAGCAGACCGTCGACATCGGCGCCAGCCCTTTTCCAATGCTGCAGCGCCACCGGGTCATCGCGGAACTCGATCCCGACCTCGGCCAGTATCCTGTCGGCTGCCGCCTCGATCTTGAGGAGATTGTCCTCGCCCAGAATGTCGTAGGTGGGAATGTTGCGGATGATATAGGGAGCCGCGCGGTGCGGCAGTTCGGTTCCGTGACCGGCCCGGCGGCCGTCGCGTCCCCCTGCCCGTTCACGCCGTCTTCCCGGCTTCGCCTCGATAATCTCTGCAACATCCATGGCACGTCCTCCGAACCCGAAGTCTAGGCACATCATGCCTTGATGTAATGCTGGAAAATTTCAGGGCTTTGGATAAGGTGAGCTTATGAATAACCTTCGCCACCTGTTGCCTTCCGCCGGCAATCTCATCGTTCTGGAAGCGGCCGGCCGGCATGCGAGCTTCACCAAAGCCGCCATAGAGCTGGGCATGACCCAGGCTGCGGTGAGCTACGCGATCCGGTCGCTGGAAACGCAGCTCGGCACGCCGTTGTTCAACCGCGCCCACCGTGCGGTGTCGCTAACCGAAGCCGGCAGGCGGTTTCATGCGGATGTGACGCTTGGCCTGAGTCATATCCGCAAATCGGCCGAGGATATTCGCGCGCGGGGCCGCTCCAACACCGTAACGCTGGCGGCGTCGACGGCCTTTGCATCGCTGTGGATGCTGCCGCGGCTGCACCGGCTGCGCGATGATCTGCCCGATGTCGACCTGCGCATCCAGACCGCTGACCGGGATCTCGAAATTGCCACTGAATCCATCGAACTGGGCGTGCGCGGCGGACGCCCCGAGGACTGGCCCGACTATCACAGCGCGCTGATCGCGCCCGAGGTGATCGAGGCCGTGGCCAGCGCCGCCTATCTTGAAAAATACGGCATGCCCGAGAGCGTCGCTCATCTCACCCAGCACCGGCTGATCCACCTCGAGGAGCCGTTCCGCAGCGCCTGCGACTGGCGACAGTGGTTCCTGAGCGCCGGCGTCAATGCCACCACGGCAAACCGCGGCCTTGCGATCAATGACTATGTGCTGGTGATCCAGGCGGTGATGGAAGGACAAGGGATCGCGCTAAGCTGGCGCCATCTGACCACGCGCCTGATCAGCTCCGGCCTGGTTCAGAAGGTCACGGATCATCAACTCGTCACCGGGGCGGCATTTCATGTGATCTGGCCGAAGGCGAAGCCGCTGCCGCCTCAGGCGGAGATGGTCCTGGACTGGCTGACGAAGGAAGGGCGCGAGATCAGCGACTGACACCGAAGGGATTGGAAGGATTGCCCTGGGCTCTCTCCTGGGCCTCGATCAGGTCCATGGCCGTTGCCGCGTCGACCGCCTTGCCATAGAGCCAGCCCTGGCCGGTCTTGCAGCCGAGTTCCCTCAACTTGGCCGCCTGCTCCTCGGTTTCGATACCTTCGGCGATCACCTTGAGATTGAGCCCTTCGCACATTGCCAGAATGGCGCGCACGATGTGCTCGGCCGATTTGTCCATGGTGATTTCGCTGACAAAGCTCTGGTCGATCTTGACCTTGTTGAAGGCGAAGTCGCGCAGGCGTCCTAGGCTGGACTGTCCGGTACCGAAATCATCGAGCGACACCCGGATTCCGACGCTGCGCAATTCATTGACGACCTTGGCGGCAACCTCCGGGTCGGTCATCATCGCGGTTTCGGTGATTTCCAGTTCCAGACGGCGGGGATCGAAGCCGACACGGTTGATCACGGCGAGAACATTGAAGGCCGTTGCCGGGTCGACCAGTTGCGCAGACGAAAGGTTGAACGACAAGAACAGGTCGGAGGGCCAGTGCTTGGCCGTTTCGGCCGCCTTCTTGAGCAAGGTCTCGGTCAGGGAATCAATGAAGCCGCGTTCCTCGGCGAGCGGAATGAACAGGCCGGGCGAAATGGAACCCAGCTCCCGGTCGGTCCAGCGCGCCAGTGCCTCAAATCCCTGGATGGCTCCATCGGCCAGATTGACGATGGGCTGGAAATGAACCGAGACCTCATCGGCAATGATGGCCCGGCGCAGCGCCTGCTCGACCTGCGTCCCGCGCCGCATCTCTTCGGCGATTTCTTCGGAATAGACCGTGATCTGGCCGCGGCCGCGTCGCTTGGAACGGTAGAGCGCGGTATCGGCGCTCTTGAGCAACTCGGCGAATTGCTCACCAGCAAAGGGATAGACGGCAAAGCCGAAGGACGCCGACAGCCGCACATTGCGGTCGCCGAGATCATAGGGGGCTGACAGCACGTCCTTGAACATGCGGCCGATCTTCTCGGCGCCCTTTTTCTCGAAGACCAGCGGCAGCACGAAGGCGAACTCGTCGCTTTCGATCCGGGCGACAAAGCCGCCATCGGGGAGGCAGGCCCGCAGCCTGTGGGCCACCTGGCACAGGATCTCGTCGCCGGCGGCATGGCCGAAAAGATCGTTGATCGGCTTGAACCCGTCAATATTGGCGATGCCGATGGTAAAGGGCGCGGGGTCGTCGGCGCGTTCGGCGGCGAGTTTGCGGATCTTGTCCATAAGCCTGCGGCGATTGCCCAGCCCGGTCAAAGGGTCGGTATAGGCGATCGCCTTCGGATTGATCTGCACCGTATCCATGGTTTCGACTTCTGGAGTCATCAAAAAACGCTTTTCCGCCCGTATGATAGTCCTTTCAGGATGCCGCAGATGTCTTAATATTGTCCTATTGCATGCGCGCCTAGAAACCACCGGTGGTTTTGGCGCGAACCGGCACTCAGCCCGTTGCAAATGCGCGGCGCGCAGCACCGATCCACTTCTCGATGATCAGTTCCAGCTTCTCCGGGCTTACCGGTTTGGACAGATAATCATCCATTCCCGCCGCAAAGCAGCGTTCCTTGTCACCATTCATGGCATGGGCGGTCACCGCGATGATCGGAACATGCGCGTCGTCACCGGTAGCGGCCGCTTCGGCGTCGCGAATGGCCTGGGTTGCCTGCAAGCCGTTCATCCCGGGCATGGAAATATCCATCAGGATCAGATCCGGCACCGAAGCCTGCCAGGCGGCGACAGCCTCGTGGCCATTGGAAACAATGCGGAAATCGACCCCTATCCCCTCGAGAATCTGTTCGAATACGATCTGGTTGACGTCATTGTCCTCGGCCACCAGCACCCGCGGGCGGACAATCTGTGAGCCGCCAAGCGGTTTCGAATCGGGCACGGCTGCGGCTGCGGCAGGCGCTGTCGCCGGCGCGGGCACTGTTTGCACGGGCACGTCCGCCGGTTCGGCCCGCCCGGGAATCCGCCGCGAGGGGGCCGCCTGTCTCGTGCCATCGGCAATGCGGCGCTCGACCGCTCGCCTGAGCAAATCATGCTCGGCTGACACCGTCATTGCGGACAATTCCAGCGCCATCTCTATCGATATGTCCACATCACTGATTTCGATACCGGCGGAGCTGGCGGCGTCGAGGAATGCCAGGGCTTCGTGCACATCGGCAATCGCCACCGCATCGGCGCCTGACGACTTCAAGCCCGCCACGCGGATTGCGGACCGGTGCCTGTTTTCATCGAGTACCAGCACGCGGCCCGTCGGAGCGGGCCGCGCTTCGGCTGCAGCCAGTGGAATGTGGGCGTCTGCGGCGGCTTTCTTGCCATAGCGGGAAATGGTCTGGGGTCGAAACTTGCCGCTTTCGATAAAGGCGCTGACATCGTCGAACGAGATCGTGACATAGTAATTGCCGGGCGTTCCCGAACGCCGAATGCGCGTGATGACATGCATCACATTGCCATCGGCGCGAAAGATGTCCTCGACGGTTTCATAGGGCACTCCGGTGGCCAGCACATCGCCTTCGATCTTCTCGAAATGGGCGGCGAGCTCGGGTTCGACCAGTTCGGCCGCGGTGCGGCCCAGAACCTGCTTGGGGTGCAAGCCGGGGATCCGGCAGAAGGCGTCATTGACCACCACGTAGCGAAGCTCGGAATCCTTGACCACCACCGGATTGGCGAGATTGTCGAGGATGTGTTGCGACAGCTCGGCCTGATGCCGTGTCCGTGTCAGTTCGGTTTCCTGGTGCTTGTAATTGGTGACATCGGAAAGCGTGCTGATCAGTATCCCGTCGGACATCCGCCGTTTGCACAGCCGGACCCAACGTCCGTCGGCGAGCTTTTCGATGCTTTCATAGCGTTCGCGCCAGTGAACCGCGATCCGTTCCGCAATCCAGTCCTCGCGCGAAATATTGCGCGGCCGGCCATTGGTCGACCCGAGCACGCCGCCGCCGGCATCATAGGCCGCGCCAAACAGGTCGCGGAGCCGGGCACCGGGCATGAGCACGTCGGGAGAGATGTCGAAGAAGCGGCGAACCTGGGTGCTGGCGGCAATCAGCGTGTCGTTGCGGTCATAGATCATGATGCCGATATCAAGCGCCAGAGCCAGGCCCTCGATGGTTTTGGCTTCGAAGGAGCGACCCTGAATTCCGCTTTCATTCAATGCCATGTCAGTTCTATCCGATGCAATAACAGGTGGCCGGAATACTCATCTGGTGACCAACCCCACCGGGTCCGGAACATTTTCCCCTCGAACAAGCAGCCAGTTCATGTCGCCCGATTATCGCATCGGAGTGTTAAGCCGAAATTAACCACGCCAACCGAGAAATCCTTGGTGGAATGTGATGTTGGCCTCCCAGGGCCAGGCTGAGAGAGCTGCAAACAGATTTATCTGCGCCACACGGCTTCAAATATTGCGTTGCAGACCGAATCCCTCAACATGGTCACATGCGCATCCATCAACTGCCAGAGACCCTGATCAACCAGATCGCCGCCGGTGAAGTCATCGAGCGGCCGGCGAGCGTTGTGAAGGAACTCGTTGAAAACGCCATCGACGCCGGCGCCCGCAGGATCGAGATTGCCACCGCCGTCGGCGGCAAGGCGCTTGTCCGGGTGGTTGATGACGGGCTGGGCATGGACGCCGACGATCTGGCTCTCGCCGTGCGCCGCCATTGCACCTCGAAGCTCGACCAGAGGCTCGACGACATCCGCACACTCGGCTTTCGTGGTGAAGCTCTGCCCTCGATCGGATCGGTGGCGCGGCTGACGCTGCGATCGCGGCCGAAAGATGCCGCCCATGCCAATGAAGTCTCGCTGGCGGGTGGGGTTCCGACTCCGCTCAAACCGGCCGCGGCCAATCAGGGGACGACGGTGGAGGTGCGCGACCTGTTCTTTGCCACCCCTGCCCGGTTGAAGTTCCTGAAATCCGACCGCGCCGAAACCGCAGCGATCACCGAAATCGTGCGGCGGATTGCCATCGCCTTTCCGTCGGTGCGGTTCACTTTGTCGGGGCCGGACCGCTCGACGCTGGAGCTGCCCTCGACCGGCGAAGACCGGCTGGCCCGCATCGCCCAGGTGCTGGGCAAGGAATTTGCCGCCAACACGATCGCAATCGATGCCATGCGCGAGGACGTCGGGCTTTCCGGCCATGTCGGACTGCCGACCTGGAACAAGGCAAATTCGCTGTCGCAATATGCCTTCGTCAATGGCCGCCCGGTTCAGGACAAGCAGATCCTGACGGCCATCCGCGCCGCCTATTCCGACACTTTGCCGCGCGGCCGCTATCCGGTCGCGGTGCTGTGGATCACGCTGGATCCGGCGCTGGTCGATGTCAATGTCCACCCGGCAAAGGCCGATGTCAGGTTCAGGGATCCGGGTCTGGTCAGGGGTCTGATCATCGGCGCGATCCGTCAGGCGTTGAGCGCCGAGGGAGATCGCGCCTCGCCCTCGGCCAGCGTCAGCCTGGCTCAGGCCTTCCGGTCGGTTGAGCCGGCCGCGGCCGGACAAAGCCAGGCCGGCTGGACCCAGAGCCGGTTCGGCGGACTGGCCCGGCCGCCGGTTGCTGCCGGCTGGCAGATGGATCATTCGCCCTCGCGGCCCCTGCGTGATGCCCCGCAGGGGTTTGGCGAACAGGGCCAGCCGGACATTTCGGGCGCGGCCATGCCCTCGGCAAGGGTTGACGACGCCGAGCATGACCAGGCCGCCATCGCCCATCCGCTCGGCGCCGCGCGCACGCAGATCCACGAGAACTACATCGTCGCCCAGACCAGCGACGGGCTGGTGCTCGTTGATCAGCACGCAGCCCATGAGCGACTGGTATTCGAGCGTTTCAAGAAAGCGCTGCAGGCGGGAACCGTGCCGTCGCAGATCCTGCTGCTGCCCGAGATCATCGACCTGCCGGAAGATGATTGCGACCGGCTGGCCGACCGCGCCGGGGATCTGGCGGAATTCGGGCTGGTGCTCGAGCGGTTCGGACCCGGCGCGATCGCCGTGCGGGAAACCCCGTCCATGCTGGGTGAGACGGATGTCGGCGGACTGGTGCGTGACCTTGCCGATGAAATCGCCGAGTGGAACAGCGCCGACGGATTGCGCGACCGGCTGGAAGCCGTGGCCTCGACCATGGCCTGCCATGGCTCGGTGCGCTCGGGACGGCGGCTGATGCCTGAGGAAATGAATGCATTGTTGCGCGAAATGGAGCGCACCCCCGGATCGGGGCAGTGCAATCACGGCCGCCCGACCTATATCGAGTTGAAACTCGCCGATATCGAAAAACTGTTTTCGCGCCGCTGACGTGATGCCTGTTCCAACCGCGGCCGCCCCAACTTGCAATTTGGAAGGCGGGACGGCATACAGCGGTTGAACCCAACGGGAGCAATCTGACATGAACCGTTTTGAAGGCCCCGGCGACCGCCCGGCAAAGATTCGCTATCAGGATGGCGATTTTCAGATCCTGATGCCGGGCACCCATGTGGTGTGCGCCGTGACAGGCGAAAGAATTCCGATCGAAGAGCTGAAATACTGGAGCGTGGCGCGGCAGGAAGCCTATGTCGACGTGCATGCCTCCGTCACCGCAGACCAGCGCGCCGGCCTGTTGCCAAGCCGGAGCTGACGCGCGAGCTTAGCTGCTGTTGCGACGCCGCTTGAATGCCGCCACGGCCGCATTGATGATGGCGCCGGGAACATCGGGACTGTCGAAGGCCAGATCGATCGAAAGCACGGCGGTCTTTTGAACCAGGTCAAGCGCCCGGCCATGGCCGGCCTGCAGCCGGACATAATCCTTTTCCGTGGTGATCAGGTCGAGACCGTACAATTCGGCGTCGGCAAGCAGATCATTGATCTCGTCATCGGTGAAATGGTGGTGATCGGGAAATCCCTGCCGCCGCGCCAGACGGACATCGGCGCGTTCGAGCGTTGCAAAGAATTTCTCGGGATCGCCAATCGCCGCGAAGGCAAGGCAATTCCGGCCCTTGAACTCGTCGGCATTGCGCGGCTGCAGACGGGCGAGATGGATCGGCTTGGCGGCGCGTGCGGCCAGCCGGATCATCGGATCGGCGCCAGTGCCCTCACCGACCACGACCAGCGCATCGGCGTGGCGGACCTGGTCCATGATCGGCGCGCGCACCGGCCCGGCGGGAAAGACGCAGCCATTGCCGATGCCACGGCGAGCATCCACCACCAGCAAGGCCTGGTCGAAAACCAGCCGGGCGCTTTGAAAGCCGTCATCCATAATGATCAGGTCAGCGCCGCTGCGAACCAGCAGCTCGGCGCCCTCCACCCGGTCGGCCGAGACCACCGTCAGCGCCTTGGCGGCAAGCAGCATCGGCTCGTCTCCCACCAGCCGCGCGGTGTCCCGGGCCGGATCAACGACGGTGGCGTGGCGGACGCCGCCGCCATAGCCGCGCGAAAGGAAACCGGGAGTGAACCCGCCGGCGATCGCAGTCTCGGCCAGCGCCAGTGCGGTGGGAGTCTTGCCCGACCCGCCGACCGTGAAATTGCCGACACAGATGACCGGGACGCCAATGGCCTTGCGCACCCGGTGATCCATGATGCGGCGCGCCACACGGCCGTAGATCCAGCCAAAGGGCGATAACAGCGCCGACTGGACGCCGGCAGATTGCCACCAGAACGGAGGCGCTTCACTTACCATTGGCCGCCTGCCCGGTTCTCCGTATTCTCATTCTCGCGCGGCAGCAGCCGGGCTTTCACAGTCAGGGGATTGATATAGGGCTCAAGCGCGCGGATGGTGGCCTTGAGCGCACCGCGCATGTCGCGCAGGGTCTTCTCGCCGCCCTCGGCCATGGCCTGGCGGGCCTGCGGATTGGACAGCAGGAAATGCACCGACTTGGCCAGCATTTCGCCATCCCGGACAAAGCGCGCGCCGCCATTCGTGATCAGCTTGGCATAGCTTTCGCGGAAATTGTCGACATTTTCGCCCGCCAGCACCGAGCAGCCGAGCATGGCGGGTTCGAGCGGGTTCTGTCCGCCGCCGCCCTTGAGCGACTTTCCGACAAAAACCACCTTGGTCAGGTTGAGATACAGCCCCATCTCGCCAATGGTGTCGCCCAGAAACACATCGGTCGACGCATCGATGGCGTCACCGCTGGAACGGCGCACGACCGTCAGCCCCCGGGCCACCAGCATGGCTTCGACAGCATCGGCGCGATCGGGATGGCGCGGAACCAGAATGCTCAGCTGCTTGTGGCGCGGCTTGAGCGCCCGGTGGACGGCTGCGGCAATCTCGTCCTCGCCCTCATAGGTCGATATCGCTGCCCATGTCGGCCGGTCACCGATCTGCGCCTGCAGCCTGGCCAGTTCATCGGCATCCCATGGCGGCGCGGTCGTATCCACCTTGAGATTGCCCGACACACTGACCGGCCTTGCGCCGAGCGCCAGAAACCGCTCCGCATCCAGATCGGACTGGGCAATGACGTGAGAGAGATTTTCAAACAGCGCGTCGGCAAGGCTGGGACGCTTGCTCCAGCGTGCGAATGACCGGTCCGACAGCCGGCCATTGACCAGCACCTGCGGCGTGCGGCGCACACCCAGCTCGAGGATGGTCATCGGCCAGATTTCCGATTCCGCAATGATCGCCAGGTCGGGCATCCAGTGGTTGAGGAAACGCGACACCGCTGGCTTGAGATCAAGCGGCACATATTGGTGGATGACCGTGTCGCCAAGCCGCTCGCGCGCCACTCCTGCAGATGTGACCGTGCCGGTGGTCAGCACCACCGAGATGCCGCGCCGGCGCACTTCCCTGATCAGCGGAACGACCGCCGTGGTTTCCCCGACACTGGCGGCGTGAAACCAGACCAGCGGGCCGGCAGGCCTGTCGATGTCGGAAAGCCCATAACGCTCCTTGCGGCGTCCGCGCTCTTCCTTGCCCTTGGCGGCACGGATGGCGAGATAGGGACCGAGCAGCGGATAAAGACCCGCACCGAACCAGCGGTAGCCAATCAGCGCCGCGCGAGCCCAGCCGCGGCTCATGTGGCGGCCTCGACAGCGCGCATCGCTTCGTCGGTGACACGATTGAGCTCGGCGGTGAGCTGCGCCCGCTTCTCGGCGATCTCTTCCCTGCCGGCCTTGGCGGACACGAAGATCGGCGGCGCCAGGCGCACGCTTCTGGTGCCGAACGGCAGGTTGATGGTGGTCTTGTCCCAGGTTTTCTCAAGCACGTGGCGGCGGCTTGTCGCCAGCGCCACCGGGACAATCGGCCGGCCGGAGATTTTTGCCAGGGTGATGATGCCCTCACCCGACAGGCGTGCTTCGCCCTTGGATATATCGGCGATCATGACCACATTGATGCCGCTGCGAAGCGCGTCGCGCATGGAGATAAGGGCTTTGACGCCGCCTTTTTCCGAAGCCGCGCGCGCCTCGCGCCCGCCGGAACCGCGGATCACCGTGATCCCGGCGCGCGCCAGCACACGCGCATTGATTTCGGCGTCGGCGCTGCGCGACACGAGCGAGGTGAATTTGCGGTTGCATGGCGCGGCATAGGGCACCAGCAGATGCTGGCCGTGCCACAGCGCAAAGATCGCCGGCCATTCGCCCTCGATCAACGCCTCCCAGTCGGTGGAGGTGCCGTTGTCGCGATTGCTGCGCCAGATCGCACCGAGCATCCAGTGGATCAGCGCCGAGCCGGTGCGCTGGATCCATTCGGACTGCAACAGTTTCTTGCCCAGACGACGCCGGTTCATCTTCTCGCTAAGCTGTTGAAGCCTAGGCGCTGCCTCGGCGTCCGGTTTGGTCATAATGGCTTTCGTCCGCGCCCTTAAGACGCGGTCTTGTTTTCGTTGTGCGGGTCCAGCATCCGGTGCATGTGAACGATGAAATACCGCATATGGGCATTGTCGACGGTCATTTGCGCCTTGGATTTCCAAGCCTGAAGGGCCGACGCATAATCGGGAAATATCCCGACGATGTCGAGCGCGTCCAGGTCTCTGAACTCCATCGATTCGAGGTTGGAGAGTTCGCCGCCAAAGACGAGGTGTAGAAGCTGCTTGTTTTTGCCATCGGGCATGGGGTTGCTCCACGAATAAACGATGCTGCCAATCAAGCCGCGGTTTGCGGCAATTCCCGGGAAAGGTCAATGCCCGTTGGCTGGCCGCAGCAACTCCAGCAGCCCCGGCGCCTGTTCGTGCGACGCTGCCACGAGTAGACCGCGGGACGGGTCGGGCGCATTGTAGACCAGGCGATTGCCCTCCCTGTCGACGAGCACATGGCCGGTTTCAGCCAGCATGCAATCGGCAGCGGCCAGGTCCCATTCGCTGGATCGCGGACGAATGTAGAGACCGTCGAGACTGCCTTGCGCCACCGCGGCCACCCGCAGCGCCAGAGAGGGCCCGCCGGGTACCTTGTCCAGACTGTCCTTCGCGCCGGGACGCATTTCTGTCGCAACCACATCGGGAACGGCGACGCGCAAAGGCGTCTGCGACGGCGCGGCGTCCCCCATTGCCAGCGGGACACCATCCAGAAACGCGCCGCCGCCCAGATGGGCAAGCCAGACTTCGCCGCGTGCGGGGGCTGCCAGCACACCGGCCACCGGCCGGCCGTCCTCGACCAGTCCGATGCTCACACACCAGTCCGGCCGGCCGGAGACATAGGCGCGGGTGCCGTCGATCGGATCGATGATGAAAACGCGGCGATGCGACAGCCGCTCTTCGGTGTCGATGGCTTCCTCGGACAGCCAGCCATAATCGGGCCGTGATTCCGTCAGCATCTTGCGCAGCAACAGGTCGATGGCAATGTCGGCTTCGCTGACCGGGGAGCGGCCCTCGTTCTTGTACCAGACCTCCGGATCCTTGCGGAAATGCGACATGGCGATGTCCGCAGCCAGACGCGAGGCTTCGAGCATCAATGCCAGGTCGTCTGCATAGTCGCTAGTCGCCGGCAAGCGTCATGCCCTCCACGGCAATGGTCGGAGCCGCCACCGAATATTTGGGATCGATGTCATTGGCCAGGACCATGCGCTTGAACATGTCCTTGAGATTGGACGCGATGGTGACTTCGGACACCGGGAAGGTCAGCTCGCCGTTCTCGATCCAGAAGCCGGACGCGCCGCGGCTGTATTCTCCGGTAATCGCATTGACGCCCTGTCCGATCAGTTCGGTGACGTAGAAGCCGTTGCCGACGGAGGCAATCAGCTCTTTCGCGGATTGCGGGCCCGGGGTGACGAGGACATTGCTCGAAGACGGTCCGCCGCGACCGGCGCGGCCATTGGTGGTCAGTCCCAGTTCGCGCGCAACCGACGTGCTGAGATACCATTGCTGCAGCACGCCGTTCTCGACCATGGTCAGGGGACCCTCGGAGATGCCCTCGCCATCGAAGGGACGGGAACCCGATCCGCGGCGGACAAAGGGATCATCGACCAGGGTGAGCCCGTCGATTGCCACCTGCTTGCCCATCATGTCGCGCAGAAAACTGGTCTTGCGGGCAACCGACGCGCCGTTGATGGCCGACACCAGATGACCGATCAGGCCGCGCGCCACCCGCGGATCGAAAACCACGGTGACATTGGACGCGGTCTTGACCTTGCGCGGATTGACCTTGGCTACCGTCCGTTCACCGGCGCGGCGGCCGATGGTTGCGGCATCATCAAGATCGGCGAGGAAGACGCGGCTGTCGAAATCGTAATCGCGCTCCATCTTGACGCCTTCGCCGGCGATCACACTCACCGATGTCGAAAACCCGGATCGCTCAAAGGCGCCCGAGAAACCGTGCGAGGTGGCGAGGACCATGCCGAAAAGCCCGGCGCCTGCCCCGGCGCCGATTGAGCTCGCCACGCCGGACACATCCAGTGCCGCAGCTTCGGCCGCGGTTGCGGCCTCCACCAGGGCTTCGGCCGGAGGTTCGGTGGAATCGAACAGTTCCAGATCAGGCCAGGTCCGGGCCAGCCTTTCGGCATCGGCAAGACAGGCATAGGGATCTTCAGGCGACACCCGGGCCATGGCGACGGCACGGGTGGCAAGAGCTTCCTCATCGGCGCCGTGACCGGCCTGGACGGTTGCCACCTTCTGCCCGACAAACACGCGAAGACTGAAATCATCCGATTCGGACGACTCGGTGTTTTCCACCTGCCCATTGCGCACGGACGCAGATCGCGACCGGCGGCGAACCACCACCGCATCTGCCTGATCGGCACCGGCGGCGCGGGCGCGCTCGATAAGTCGCTCGGCTGTCGCCAGCAAGCCTTCAGATTGTTTGGATTCGCTCATGTTTTTTGGCCTTTCGCTTGGCTCTCATGTATTGTCCCGAGGGTCAAGCATCAAGCCCATCATGGTCCGTGCGGTCCGGAATTGAAAACAGGAGCATCTTGAATGGTCGCAGGCGAAGCCAACCTTTACACCGAAGGCCTGATCCTGCTGTGCGGTGCCACCGTCGCCGCTCCCCTGTTCAAGAAGATAGGGCTTGGCACCGTCCTGGGCTACCTTGCTGCCGGAATCGTGATCGGTCCGCTGCTGCGTATCATCACCGATGGCGAGGGAATCCTGCATTTTGCCGAGCTCGGCGTCGTGCTCTTGTTGTTCATCATCGGACTGGAGCTCAAGCCGTCACGGCTGTGGCAGATGCGCCGCGACATTTTCGGACTGGGGCTGATGCAGGTCGTGGTCTCGGCCGCCCTGTTGTTTGCAGCCGCCATTGCCATTGGCGGGCAACCCTGGGCGGCGGCAAGCGTGATCGGCTTCGGCCTGGCGCTGTCGTCCACCGCTTTCGGCATCCAGATCCTGGAAGAGCGCGGCGACCTCAACACCCGATACGGGCAGCAATCCTTTTCGATCCTGCTGTTCCAGGATCTGGCCATCGTGCCGATCCTGGCGCTGATCCCGCTGGTTGCGCCGACGACCGCGGATCACTCCGGTTCCCTGCTGGTTGACATCGCCGTCACCATCGGCGCCATTGCCGCCCTGCTGGTGGCCGGTCGTTATCTGCTCAATCCGCTGTTTCAATTGATTGCCGGAACCGGCGCCAAGGAGGCGATGATTGCCGCGGCGCTGTTTGTGGTTCTGGGCTCGGGAACGCTGATGCAGGTCGCCGGCCTGTCGATGGCGCTGGGCGCCTTCATCGCCGGCGTGATGCTGGCCGAATCCTCCTACAGGCATGAACTCGAGGCCGATATCGAGCCGTTTCGCGGCATCCTGCTCGGATTGTTCTTCATGGCGGTGGGGCTGTCGCTCGATCTTTCGGTGATCGCCGACAATATCCTGGTGATTGTGATTGCCGTCCCGGTTCTGATGGTCATCAAGGCGCTGGTCATCTACGGCGTCTGCCGCATGTTCGGATCCACCCACAATACCAGCATCCAGATCGCCGGATTGTTGCCGCAGGGCGGTGAATTCGGATTTGTCATCTTCACTGCGGCCGCCGCGGCCGGCGTTTTTGCCCAGGCCACTGCCTCGCTGCTGATTGCGATCGTCACCATTTCCATGGCCTTGACGCCGCTGGCGGCGCTGCTGGCAAACCGGCTGATGCAGACGGTGGATGACGAGCAGATGGATGAGGATTTTGCCGGCGCAGGCTCGGACGTCCTGATGGTAGGGTTTTCGCGCTTCGGCCAGATCGCCTCGCAGATCCTGCTCGCCGGCGGTTCCGACGTGACCATCATCGACCATTCGGCGGAGCGGATCCGCTCGGCTTCCAAATTCGGCTTCAAGATCTATTTCGGCGATGGCACCCGCAAGGACGTGCTGATTGCTGCCGGGATCAAGCGGGCGAAGATCGTGGCTGTCTGCACGCACAAGCAAGAAATCACGGACAAGGTTGTCGACCTTATCCAGGCCGAATTTCCCACCGCCCGCATTTTTGCCCGCGCCTATGACCGGACCCACACATTGTCACTGCGCGCCCGGGGCGTGGACTACGAGGCGCGGGAGACCTTTGAATCCGGCATGCTGTTCGGACGCAAGACACTGGAATCGCTTGGCGCGACAGAAGATCAGGCGCTGGAAATCAGCCATGATGTGCGTCGTCTCGACGAGGAACGGCTTGCATTGCAGGCGGTCGAGGGACTGCTGGCCGGGCAAGACAAGCTGCACACCCGTCCGGTCACGCCGGAACCGCTGATGAAGCCGAAGCGCGAATCCGAACGGCTGGACAAGCCGCTTCCACCCGGATTGAGCACGTCAGACCCTGCTTAGGCCCTTGCCTTTCGGAACCAAATATTCGCCGCTGCATTGAAGCTCCGTTATCCAACGGAGTTTGCACAATGACCGATCATGAACGAAACACGACTGTCGTCACCTCAGGTGGAGGGTCAGGTTGGTTTGTCGCAATTCTGCTTCTGCTGGTCATCGCTGCCGGCGGTTTCTACCTCTATAGCTCGGGCGTCCTGGGCGGCGGCAGCGATGTCAATGTGACGATCGACGTGCCGGCAGACGTTGTTCCAGACGCCAATTGATAGTCCTGACTTTTCAGGACAAAGCCATGGGAGGGCATCGGCGATTGACCGATGCGTTTCCACATCTGTTGTTGAGACATTTTCCTGCAGCCGGGATGGCAGGGAACAGGTTTTTGCGCGAGGCCCGGTCGACGGTTGACTGCGGAACGCGGCGGCAGGGCGCTTGCCTTTGCAGGGAGCGATCTCTGGACAAACCGCTCAAACAGGATCAAACCATGTTCAATCCCGCATGAGCACAGACATGGATGAAAGATTGATCATGACGCCGTTTCACCTAGCCTTCCCGATCCGCGACATTGAAGAGACCCGCCATTTCTATGGCAACCTGCTCGGCTGTCCGATGGGGCGTTTCACCGAGAGCTGGATCGATTTCGACCTCTTCGGCCACCAGATGTCGGGCCATGTCCGTCCCGATGCCGGCCAGGCAGCCGAGACCGGCGCGGTTGACGGGCATTCGGTGCCGATCCCGCATTTCGGCGCCGTTCTGCAGATGGACGACTGGAAGGCGCTTGCCGAGAAACTCGTGTCCACCGATGAGAAGATCGACTGGATCATGAAGCCGACCGTGCGTTTTGAAGGACAGCCCGGCGAACAGGCAACCCTGTTCATCCGCGATCCGTCCGGGAACGCGCTGGAATTCAAGGGATTTGCGGATCTGGGCCAAGTCTTCGCCTCATGACCGGAGCCAGGCCACAGGCCGCAGCAAGGGGTGAACCGGCGAAATTCGTCACCGGTTCCACCATGCGCCATGTGGTGACCATGACCGCGACCGGGTCGGTGGGGCTGGTGGCGATCTTTATCGTCGACGCGCTCAACCTGTTCTATATATCGCTGCTCGGCCAGCAGGAACTCGCCGCGGCCATCGGCTATGCCGGAACGCTTCTGTTCTTCAGCAGCTCGATCGCCATCGGCCTCTCGATTGCCGCAACCGCCCTGACCGCGCGCGCGCTCGGCCGTGGAGACCGGGCCGAGGCCCGGGAGATTGCCGGAGCGTCGATCGCCTATATGCTGATCCTGATGATCGCGACTGTCGCACTGGCCTATCCGTTTCTGGGCCGGCTGGTGCGGATGATGGGCGCCCAAGGCGAGACGGCGGCGCTGGCGACGGAATTCATGCAGATTGTCCTGCCCTCGCTGCCGGTGCTGGGTGTCGGCATGTGCATGGGCGCGCTTTTGCGCGCCGTCGGCGACGCCAAGCGATCGATGTATGTGACGCTGGGAGCCGGCGCGCTGACCGCAGTGCTGGATCCGGTGTTCATCTTCGGCTTCGACCTCGGCATCCACGGCGCGGCGATCGCCACGGTGATCTCGCGATTTGCGCTGGTCGGCATCGGTCTATACGCGCTTGTCCGGGTGCACAATCTGCTCGCCATGCCGTCGAGATCGGTTATTGCGCGCGAGTTCACGCCATTCCTCGGCATCGGCCTGCCGGCATTGATGACCCAGATCGCCACCCCTGTCGGCAATACCTTCGTGACCACGACCATGGCGCAACACGGCGATGCGGCCGTGGCCGGCTGGGCCGTGGTCGGGCGGCTCATTCCGGTGGCATTCGGCGCGCTGTTCGCCCTGTCGGGTGCGGTCGGACCGATCCTGGGACAGAATTACGGCGCCAAGCGCTATGACCGGCTGGTCTCGACCATGCGCGACAGCCTGATTTTCATCATGATCTACAGCCTGGTGGCCTGGGCTCTGCTGGCGCTGTTTCGCAACCAGATTGCCGATCTTTTCGGAACGGTCGGAGACGCGCGTGAGGTGATCCTGTTCTTCTGTCTCTTTGTCGCCGGCAGTTTCCTGTTCAACGGCATGCTGTTTGTCGCCAATGCCGCGTTCAACAATCTCGGCTTCGCGCTTTATTCGACGATGTTCAACTGGAGCCGGTCGACGCTGGGCGTGATCCCGTTCGTCTGGCTCGGCTCAAGCTGGTACGGCGCCACCGGCGCGCTGGCCGGCTATGGCCTGGGCGCGGTGGTGTTCGGTATTGCCGCCGTGATTGTCAGTTTCAGAGTGGTGGCCAAAATCGGCGACACCGATGGCGGCGGGCCTGACCCGGTCCCGGTCCCGGTGCCGGCGGCGGCCCAGTCGGCATTTACCAGCGGCAAGGCCTCGACGCTTTGACGCTGTAGCCGGATGCTATCCAGCTGCGTTGCGGCATGATCCCGTTGCCCCTGGCACCGGTGCTGCGCTCAGGGGCAGAATGAAACGCCTGGCTACGGGATGCAGCCTCAGGACATGTCGGTGACGACATGAGAACAGGTGTGACAGACCTTGCCGCCCTCCTGCGAGTACCAGCGGCAGGTTTTCCGAATGGCGCATTTGGGCAAGGGCCCGGTCATGTCCTCATCCACGGCCAGTTGCAGCGCTTTGGCGGCGAGGTTGCATCCGGTGCCGTTCCAGAAGCCGCATCCGGTCACGCAAGCGCTTGAGAACCGGAAGCGCTTGGTTGGCGATGGTCCTTCATTGGCCTGATCGACGAATTCCTGGTCGATCGGTATCGGTTTCGCCAACCGGATGATCCGATCATCCGGTCCGACCAATCCATGCAGCTTTGCCCCGGGAGCGCACGGGGCGCTGGGGCAATCCCGGTCGGTCACCGAATCTCTACCCACAGGCCATCGGTGTGGCCGCCGCCAATCGGCCGCAGCGAGGCGATGCGTTCCTTCATGTTGGCGGAGCGCAAATCAATCTTCGCCAATTTGTTCATGACGACTTCCTTGATGGCGCCGTTGAGCTCTTCTTCCATGCCCTTGGGCAATTCGCCCTCGATGACAACCTGATATTCCTTTTTCATCTTGCTCTCCATTGAAGTGGTTTCTTTCTTCAAATGTTGCGGTGTCTCGCAGCCTGATGAGCCAGCCCAGACCACCCATCAGGGGCGAGGCCATGTCTCCGCGGTTCATCGTCCGGCCCGAGCCGGACCTGTCGGCCGCTTCAGCCGGCGGCCTTGGCCAGTTCATCATGGGCGGCGCGCCAGTCTTCCACGCCCTCCTGGGCCCGCGACATCAGGTGATCGCTCACCTTCAGCATCGCCTTCATCAAATCCTTATCGCCGCTCTCTGCGACGGCCCTGATCGCCACGCCATACAAGGGCATGATCACCGGTCCATCATATTGACTTGCCATTTCCATCTCCTTTGTTGTTGGGGTTTCGCGCTTCAGCCGGCGGCTTTCTCCAGTTCGCGATGGGCCTCTGCCCAGTCGCTGGTGCGGTCGGTGTCGGCGCGCTTGGCACAGAAGTCGCTGACCTTGATCATGGCTTGCATCAAGTCAGTGTCACCACTGGCAATCACGTCGCGAATGGGCACGCCATAGGGTGTCATCGGAGGCATTTTCATCTCCTGCTCCTCTCGTTTCGGTTCCGGATCTGCGGACCGGCCAGTTTCAGGACAGGGCCTTCTTCAGCTCGCCATCGGCGTTCTGCCAGTCGTTGAGTGCCTCGTCCCGTCCTGCCGCGCGTGACAGCATGAAGGTGCTGACCTTGGAGACAGCCTGCATCAGCTCCTTGTCACCGGTGGCCATAGCCTCGCGAATGATCACACCGTAAAGCATTCTCATTTCTGCCATTTTCCAACTCCTTGTGATTGATATTCCGGATTTTGCTGCGTTCAGGACGCTGCCTTGACCAGTGCCGCATGGGCGTCTTCCCATTGCGTGCGATCGCGATCGGAAACCTTGAGATCCATGCTCTTAAGGAAATCGCTGTATTTGATGAAGGCCTGCATCAGATCCTTGTCGCCGGTTGCGATCGCGTCTCGCAGGATGACGCCGTAAGGGGGAATAATGTTTTTCATTTCCTAGTCCTCCGCTTTGGTTTTCCGCGGGGTGCGGGTGGTGGCTTGTTCCATGACGGTCAGCAGCCGTTCCAGCGCGTCACGGGCATAGAAGCCGTCATCCTTGTAGCGGCCGCCCGGAACGGTCGTGTCGTGCCCGCAATGCGGGCAAGGCGCATCGACCCGGCGCACATATTCGGCGCAGTTGAGGCATAGCGGCAGGGCGACGGAGGGTTTGCCCTTGGGCATCCGGGACAGGTCCATCAGATCTGCTCCTCGACGATTTCGAACAGGCCGACGGCAAAGGGCGTGTCGGGGGCTTCCTGGATCTTGCGGACGCGTTCGCGGATGCCACGCTTTTCCAGCTCCGACACGCGGTAATAGCAATAGGGATTGTTGCCGGGTTTGCGGAACAGGGAATCAGCTGTCCATGTGCAGCCGCCGCGGCAGACATCGGAATACATGCAGCCCTTGCAATGGCCCCAGAGATGTTCGGTCGAACGGGTGCGGTTGAAGGCAAGTTCGGGTGAATTCTGCCACATGTCCTCGAGCGTCAGATCGCGGATATTGCCGCCGGAATAGCGCTCCTTGGGCAGTGACGGACAGGCCTTGATCGTGCCGTCCGCCTCGATCCCGATGGCGTTGTGGCCCGCAGGGCAACCGGCATAATGGCCACCGCCCTGCCCGCCGCGCCACAGCACCTCGTGCTTGCCGAAATACCCGATATTGTTGCCGGGACGCACGGTGACACCGATGGTCTGGGCGTGGCGGAAGATCCCGGCCACTTCATCCATCACCGGCTTGACCAGATAGGGCTGCAGCAGGACATCGTCATTGTCGGCGGCATTTCCCATCGCCACCGTCCACTGCAATTGCCAATGGCTGATGCCGGCGTCGGCGACCACGTCGAAGATCTCGCGCAGATGGGGATAGCTGATGACGTTGATCTGGGTGTTCGCGCTGGTCACCATCCCCAGATCCCCGGCGATGCGCAGGGCTTTCAGACAGGACTGGTAGGAGCCGTTGCGGCCGCGAATGCGATCATGATCGGCCTCAAGGCCATCCACCGAAACGCCGATCCCGCCAAGCCCCGCATCCAGAGCGCTGCGCAGCATCCTTTCGTTGAGCCCATAGGCTCCGGTCTGCATGGTGCACAGAATGCCGTGACTGGTGATACGTTCAATCAGCCTGAGCCAATCCTTGCGCAGAAAGGCTTCTCCGCCGATCACCGTGACTTCGCGGGTGCCCAGGGCCGCCATCTGGTCGATCAGGTCGAAGGCCTCATCAGTGTCGAGCTCGTCATCCCGGCGCACGCCGGCGCGCGAGCCGCAATGGCCGCATTTGAGATTGCAGGCGAGCGTGGTTTCCCACACGACGTAAACCGGCACGCAATGCTGCTGGTCCTGTTCGCTCAGAAGTCTTGGCGCAGACACATCATTCATGGTCTCGATCCGATTACAAAACGAGTTCTTGCGTGGCTCCCCTGCACGAAGCGCGCAGGAAAACCGTCTGTGGCGAGCATTGCACCGGGACTGCCTTGCTCGACGCCATTCCGTATGGCGGGCGCGTCAGGAGTCCGCTGGACAGACAGAGGAAGCCCCGCATTTCCAATCCGGGCCACCTTCCCTGCGCCTGGCATCCCGCTCGATGCAGGATGTCTAGTTCAGCGCCTTCATCAGGTCCTTGTGCGCCGCGTGCCAGTCCGAAATCATCTCGGATCCGTCATCGTCTGCGCGGCCCATCATGAATTCGCTGACCTTGGCGACGGCCTGCATCACGTCCTTGTCGCCGCTGCGAATTGCCTCGTTGATGATCACGCCGTAAAGCAGCACCGGCGGCCAGCCTTTTGAATCAGCCATGTCAATCTCCAATTGTTCGTTCCAAATTTTCGGTCACGAGAGAATCCATGAGCGCTTCCGAGATCAGTGATCGCGGATGATTTCGACACAAGGATTCGAAACGTTTATTTACTGTAACAATACTAACATGCAGCTGCGCTTTACGCAATTCCATTGCATGTTTTCATGCTAACCATCAAACTACACTTGATAGGTCATGTTTTACGAAAATGAAATCAACCGCAATAATTGTGCCTGCTTGGGAAAATCGAAACGATATTCCAAAGCTGGATGTGACGGGAAACCGAAGCGGAATAATTTTACCCAAAACAACGGCGATGATTTCCACTTGCGGCTCTCCACCGAAGACCTTAAAGGCCCGGAGAAAGCGCTTCATGGACTGGGCGAAAAGGGTCTAGCCGGCGTTGAAAAAGGCGAAGGCCGCGTCAAGATCGCGCTTGAGCTGTTCTGCGACAGCCCGCGATTCCTCGAGAATGTCCTTGGCCTTGAGAAAATCAAGAACGCGGAACTGGTGCACTTCCGGTCTGAGAAGGATATGCGGCGGATGCGCCTTGCGCTTCATCTCGATGATCGACTGCATCATCAGCTGGCTGGCACCGAACATCATGTCGACGGTGGACGGCACCTGACCAGGCATTCCCGAGGGCAGCCCGACCACGTCGACGCCGATGACGATATCGGCCAGGCCGCACAACTGGTCGAACGGCACCGGATTGAAGATACCGCCATCGATCATGATCCTGTCGCCGATCGTCACCGGTCGGAACACTGCCGGAATGGCAGCCGAGGCGGCAATGGCCAGGCGCAAGTCACCTTCGGTGCAGACCACTTCGCAATGGCCATAATAATCGGTGACCATGATCTTGGTGGGAATTGCGAGATCCTCGAACCGCCGCGCCACGCTGTCGGGCAGAAAGGCCTCAAGGATACGCTCGACATTGAACTGCCCCAGCCGCAGCCCGCCCTCCATCGCATCCTTGACGCCGCGCGGGCGGGCAGCTTTCCAGATCCTGCCAAAGGCGTTGGACGGTTTTCCGATGGTGGTGAGCGTATGGGCGCGGATCTCCTCGCCCGACAATCCCGAGGCCATGGAAGCGCCCATGATTGCGCCGATCGACGAGCCGGAGATTGCCACCGGCTGAATGCCCATGGCGTTGAGGGTCTCGATGATGTGGATATGGGCGAGGCCCCGCGCACCGCCGCCGCCGAACGCGACGGCGACTGTCGGGGTGGAGGATCGAACCGGGAGATCCGGTGTAACGGATGGGTTGTCAGGCATCGTCGGAACCGTTTTCGGTGGCATCGGCGTCCGGTGTTTCAGCGCCGGCTTGTGCTGGATTATAGCGGAATATCCGCATCACCGTGTCACCAAATGTACGGTCCTGCAGCAGTTCGAATGCCTGCCCCGGATCAGGCGATGCAGCGGCCTGTTCTTCCAGAACCACCAGCGCGCCGTCGCCGAGCCAGCCGCCCTGCGCAGCCGATGCAAGCGCCTGCTCGCCCAGGCCGCGGCCATAGGGTGGATCGGCAAACACCAGATCGAATTGCCCCATCGTGCCGCAGGGCCCGAGCTTGGTGGCATCGCGGCGGTACAGGCGCGCGCGTCCCTGCAAGCCGAGAGACTCGATGTTCTGCTGGATGATGCCGCGGCCTTCGACGCCGCTTTCCACGAACAGCGCCGAGCGGCAGCCGCGGGACAAGGCTTCCAGGCCGAGCGCGCCGGTGCCTGCAAACAGGTCGAGCACGCGCGTACCGTCCAGAGTTTCGGCATAGCCGTGGCTCAGGATGTTGAACAGGCTTTCGCGGCTCCGGTCTGTCGTGGGGCGGATCGACTGGGTTCTGGGTGCGGCAAGATTTCTGCCGCGAAACTCACCGCCGACGATCCGCACCTGGTCCACGTCCCTTGCCCGCGGCCGGCTTGCCGCCGCGATCACCTGACGGCCTGCCTTCCGGCGCCTTGCCGGGGCCCTTGCCAAAACTCTTGCCCGGACCCTTGGCAGGTCCATCGAATGACTTGCCGCCTGCCGGTTTGCCCGAGGGCTTCATGCCGGGCTTGCCACCGGGCTTTTTGAAGTCCCGTTCCGGTCTGGCTTCAGCGCCCTCGGCCGCAGGACGCGGCTTGGACCGGCCCTTGGGAAAGCTGCCACGCCGGGTGTCGGCGCGCTGATCGGCGCGCGCGGTCTTGCCGGCGGTGCGTTCGCCATCGCCCTTCTTTTCTTCAGCAACCGGGCGTGCGCCCGGCGCCATCCAGACATTGGTGGCGCGGCTGCGCTGTACGAAGCTGCGCTTGGCCGGCTTGCCGCCAGGCTCCTCGTTGCGCCCGCCGCCGGGCCGCTCTCCCTTGGGAGCGCCAAACGGCTTGCGCTCGCCGCGCTCGCGGTCCGAACCGCGATCACGATCCTTGCCGAAGGATTTGCCGTCACGCTCGGGCCGTCCGGGCCTGGTGTCGAGCCGGGCACGGGCGCGCTCGGTCTTCTCGGTGGCCGATATCCATTCGCGCTGCGCCGGTTTGGCGGGAGCCTTGGGCGCGGCTTCGGGCTTGGGCGGCGGCAGATGCTCGCTCAGGGGTGCATCGAAATTGGCGCCTGATTCTTCGATCATGCGCTCGCCAAGCTGCTCGCGCAGCGTCCGGCTTCGGATCTCGAACACTTCGCCTTCGCGAATCTCACCAAGCTGGAAAGGCCCGAAGGAAATGCGGATCAGGCGGTTGACGTCGAGGCCCAGCGCGCCGAGCACGTTCTTGATCTCGCGGTTCTTGCCTTCGCGCAAGCCCATGGTGATCCAGACATTGTGGCCCTGCTTGCGGTCCAGCGTCGCCTCGATGGCGCCATAGAGAACCCCTTCGACGGCGATCCCGTCCTTGAGCTCGTCAAGCCGGGCCTGATCGATATCGCCATAGGCGCGGACGCGGTAGCGCCTGAGCCAGCCGGTCTGCGGCAGTTCCAGCGTCCGGGCCAAGCCGCCGTCATTGGTCAGCAGCAGCAGGCCTTCGGTGTTGATGTCGAGCCGGCCGACGGTCATGACGCGCGGCAAGTGATTGGGCAACCTGTCGAAAACGGTCTCGCGACCCTCGGGATCCTTGTTGGTCGTCACCAGGCCCGCAGGCTTGTGATAGACCCAGAGCCGTGTCCGTTCGATGCCGCCAACCTCTTCATTGTCGACCTCGATACGGTCGGCCATCGACACGACGACGGCCGGGCTGTCGAGAATCTTGCCGTTGACCTTGATCCGGCCCTCGGCAACCATCCGTTCGACATCGCGACGCGACGCCACGCCGGCGCGGGCCAGGATCTTGGCGATACGGCCGCTTTCAGCGGCAGTCTCGGTCGCATCCGCCGGCGCCTTGCGAGGAGCAGCCTTGTCCGTTGCTGCCCTGTCGGACTGCGGTTTGCCGCGTTTGGGCTTGTCTTGTTCTGTCATTTGATGTTTGCCTGCCTTTGCAGCACCGGGCGTTGAATGTGACGCGTCAAGGTCGCTGTACCATATTTGATGTCCGCATAGACCTGACTTCAAATCAGTTTTGATTAAAAAGAGGATGCGCTTGAAACGCTGTCTATCAGGTTGGGCGGGCGGGGTTAAGGGTTTTCATGGGTTCGGATGCTTGATGGTTAGCAAGGGTTACATGGACTTGGCGCTCGACGAGGCGCGGGCAGCCGCTGAGCGCGGCGAGGTGCCGGTGGGCGCCGTGATCGTGCGCGACGGCGTGGTTGTCGCGCGCGCGGGCAATCGCACGCGTGAACTCAATGACGTGACCGCCCATGCCGAGGTGCTGGCCATCCGCCAGGCGGCCGACAGCCTGGGAAGCGAGCGGCTCACCGGTGCCGACCTGTATGTCACGCTTGAGCCGTGCACCATGTGCGCGGCTGCGATTTCATTTGCGCGGTTGCGGCGGCTGTATTTCGGCGCTGAGGACGAAAAAGGCGGCGCTGTGACCAGCGGCGTTCGGTTCTTCAACCAGCCGACCTGCCATCACAACCCTGATGTCTATCCGGGCATGGCATCCAGTGACGCCATGCATCTGCTCAAGCATTTCTTCAAGGACCGCCGTTAGCGTCATCCATGGCCGGGTCAACCGCTTTCGATCAGACGGTTACCAGGGCCACCAGGATCGCTTGCCGGTGCCTTCCTTCTTGGCCTCGGCAATCCGCCGGCGCTCCTTGACGCGCTCCGGCTCGCCGAGTTCGCCCACCGGTGCGGTGGCTGCCGGCTGGCGATAGGTCAGCGGCGGATCGGACAGGAAGCGGCGGCGGTCTGAATAGGCGCCTTGCTGGATCTTCCGTGCTTCCTGGAAAGACTGGCGCTGTTTTGCCAGGCTGAGCGTTTCCTGCGGTGTCGGCGGACCATCTGCGGCGCCGCCGCCGACCGGACCTCTGGTTGAGCCGGATGACGCCACCCGCTTGGCCAGGGGGAATTGTAATTCGGACCGGCGGAATCGGCTTCCGCGATCAGCCGCTTGCGGGTTTCCTCCGGCGACTCCACCCATGCGGGATTGTTCTCGGCCACATTTTGCTGCGGAGCAGGAAGGCTGGCGGTGTTGGCCGGCTTCACAATGGCCGGGCGCGGCTTGTACTCGATCCCGCTTCCCTTGTTGGTCTTGCCGATCGACGCGATGTTGCCGAGGTCGTCCAACAGCTGGGCTGTCGAGGTCTTGTCAGTGCCATAAGTCGGGCCGAGACAACCCGACACCGTCAGGCTGGCGGCAATGAGTGCGCCTATGGTCACGCAGGCGCGATACTCTGTCTTCATTGTCATGCGCGGGGTCCCGTCTCAGACAGTCACTTGGAATTCAAACTGCTTGTCGTCGCACAATCCGGCCATTTTCAGGCAGGTTGGACGTATTCAGCCAGCGTTTTATCGGATCGTTGCAGCAAGGGCAATTGATCCGGAGAATTTTGCCCCGGATCAATTGAGCGCCTCGCGATTCGCAGGACTTTCCCTGCATTTTTGCCGGGACCGGAAGACTGCGGATCCTGGCACATGTCTAAAGCCTGCCCAGTGCCTTGAGCTCCTGCAGGGCTGCGGCATCCCGGGCGGAGACATCGGGAAAGTCCGGATCGGAGCCGACATCATCGGTGATGCGCCATGAACGGGCGCATTTCACGCCCTCGGCAAGCGCAGGCACAACGGCCACGGCGCTGACCTCATCCATGCGGAACGCCGATTCCGGCCCCGCAACCGTCTCGATTTTGACACCGGAGGTGATGCAGATCTCGGCGAAATCGACGGTGCCGATTGCCTCGACCAGCGCGGGATCGGTGATGTAGACCACGGGCGCGGCCTCCAGCGACGAACCAATGCGCTTTTCGCGGCGCTCGATCTCGAGCGCGCCGGTGACGACACGCCGCACGGTGCGGATCTTCTTCCACTTGGCGGCAAGCGCCTCGTCGCGCCATTCGGCCGGAACGTCGCGGAACTGTTCGAGGTGAACCGACTCGGCGTCCGGATTCTTGGAGAGCCAGGCCTCTTCCATGGTGAAGGGCAGCATCGGCGCCAGCCAGGTCACCAGGCAGTCGAAGATGGTGCGGATCACCTGCAGCGAAGCCTTGCGGCGCGTGCTCGACGGTGCATCGCAGTACAGCGCGTCCTTGCGGATGTCGAAATAGAAGGCCGAGAGCTCGATATTGGCGAAATCCGTCAGAGCACGGGAGATCCGCTTGAAATCGAAATTGTCGTAGCCGGTGCGTACCAGCACATCCAGCTCGGCAAGCCGGTGCAGCATCAGCCGCTCCAGTTCCGGCATCTCCGAATGCGCAATCACGTCGCCGGCGTCATGGGACAGGGTGCCCAGCATCCAGCGGATGGAATTGCGCAGCTTGCGATAGGCATCGATATTGGTCTGGATCACCGTCTTGCCGAGGCGCTGGTCCTCCCAATAGTCGGTGTTCATCACCCACAGGCGCAGGATATCAGCGCCGGACTTGTTCATGACGTCCTGCGGGAACACCTGATTGTTGAGCGACTTCGACATCTTGCGACCATCCTCGGCCATGGTGAAGCCATGGGTGATGACGGCATCGTAGGGCGCACGGCCGCGGGTGGCGCAGCTTTCAAGCAGCGAGGAATGGAACCAGCCGCGGTGCTGGTCCGAGCCTTCAAGATAGACATCGGCCGGCCATTTGAGATCCGGGCGGTCTTCCAGCGTGAAGACATGGGTGCAGCCCGAATCGAACCAGACATCGAGAATGTCGGTGACCTGGAGCCATTTCGGATCGCTTGCGAGATTGCCAAGGAAGCGCGCGCGGGCGCCTTCGGCAAACCACGCATCCGCGCCCTCTTCTTCGAAGGCCTCGAGGATGCGTGCATTGACCGCATCATCATCAAGCACATTGCCGTCGACATCGGCGAAGACGCAGATCGGCACGCCCCAGGCGCGCTGGCGCGACAGCACCCAGTCGGGCCGGTCCTCGATCATGCCGCGAAGCCGGTTCTGGCCAGCGGCGGGAACGAAACGGGTGTCCTCGATGCCCTTCAGCGCGCGCGAGCGCAGCGTGGTGCCGTCGCCGAAATCCTTGTCCATATAGACAAACCATTGCGGCGTGTTGCGGAAGATGATCGGCTTCTTCGAGCGCCAGGAATGCGGGTAATCGTGCTTGAGACGACCACGGGCAAACAGGTTGCCTGTATTGATCAGGGCGGTGATCACCGACTGGTTGGCGTCGCCCTTCTTGCCCTTGTCGTCGATCACCCGCGCCGGTCCGCCTTCGCGGTCAGGGCCGAGACCGGGAACATCCTTAGTGTAGAAGCCGGCGTCATCGACGGTGAAGGGAATGGCCGAGGAGATGCCGCGCGCCTCGATGTCCCGCGCCGCATCCATCCAGGCTTCAAAGTCTTCGCGGCCATGGCCGGGGGCGGTGTGGACGAAGCCGGTACCGGCATCATCGGTGACATGATCGCCGGCGATCAGCGGAACCTGGAATTCGTAGCCGCCGCCGAACCCCTTGAGCGGGTGGGCGCAGACCATGCCCTCGAGATCGCCGGCCTTGACATCGGACAGGCGCTTGAATTCGAGCTTGGCCTTGGTGAAGCATTCTTCAGCCAGTGCATCGGCGAAGATCAGCCTCTCGCCAACTTGCGGACCGAAATCATTCTCTGCCGCCGTGACCTCGTAGAGGCCATAATTGATACGGGGGAGAACGAGACAGCGCGATTGCCCGGGATGGTCCATGGCGTGGTGGTCCAGATCACGACGGAGGCGTCAGCCAGATCGCTCGAACCACCGGCCACCGGAAACTTCACCCAGATCGTGTCACTCTCGACCACCTGATACTCGACCTCGGCCTCGGCCAGGGCCGTGCGCTCAACCACCGACCACATGATCGGCTTGGAGCCGCGATAGAGCTGGCCGGATTTGGCGATCTTGAGCAATTCGCCGGCGATGCGGGCCTCGGATTTGAAATCCATGGTCTTGTAGGGTTTGTCGAAATCGCCCTCGATGCCGAGGCGCTTGAACTCTTCCGACTGGACATCGACCCAGTGCTGGGCCCAGTTGCGGCACTCCTTGCGGAATTCCAGCATTGCCGCCGGGTCTTTCAGATCAGGCTTTTCCTTGCCCTTGGAACGATAGTTCTCTTCCTCAATTTTCCATTCGATCGGCAGGCCATGGCAGTCCCAGCCCGGCACATAATTGGAATCGTACCCGCGCATCTGGAACGAACGGGTGATCACGTCTTTCAGGATCTTGTTGAGCGCATGGCCGATATGGATGTTGCCATTGGCATAGGGCGGACCGTCATGCAGCACATATTTGGGGCGGCCGGCGGCGTCCTCGCGCAGCTTGTCATACAGCCGCATCTCCTGCCAGCGGGCCACGAGTTCGGGCTCCATCTTGGGCAGGCCGCCGCGCATCGGGAACTCGGTTTCGGGCAGGTTGAGCGTCTTGGAGTAATCAAGCGTGTCGTTGGTGTCGGTCATGGTGTCGCAATCTTATGGGGCGATGGCCCGTGGCAGTGAAAATGTCGGATTCGTCGGAAAACAGGGGCGCAGAACTCACGCCGACTTGCCCGGTCTCCAGCGAGCGGTTCGCTCAGCAGGAAACCGGGACCATAATTCGTATCGGCGGCGAGCCTATGATCGGGACAACCGTGGTCATGGCAGGGCTTTTATCAAGCTCTGCAATCTCAGGGAAGCGTAAAGTGCGACCTTGTGAATTCCCGCAGGTGTGCATATTTTTGTTCGCAACTGATGAGGTCAAAATGACTCAAGGCAATAAAAAAACGACCCAAGGCACTGAGCACGTGTCGCGAGGCCCAAGTATTGGCAAAAAAAGAAAAAAGATGCGGCTAAGCGTACATTGTCATTCCCCGAGCCCATACGAAGAAATTTTTCTGATCAACGAATAAATAATCTACACACTCGCAAGTCCGATATCACAGTCAGTCCGAATATCTTTTTTGATGTCGCTGATAGCACTGTACTTCGGAATGAAAACACCGGCCAAAATCAGGTCCTAACCAAAGCCTATGCTATAAAATCACTAAGAATTTTCGGATATAGCCAACCGGAAATCTTCAAGCTGATTTTATCAAAACTCCCTTTAACGCGGAGTGAGCAGCATAATATGCGGTTAAAAGAGACCGAGGCAGAGCGGGCTTTCCGTTTACTGCGAATTCATCGGCAAGCAGTGCGCGTATTCGGCTCGGAGGAGAACACCAAACGATGGCTACGAAAGCCCTGTCGTGCGCTCGACGGTGCCATACCGCTCGATCTGCTGGCCTCTGAAACCGGCGCGCATATTGTCGAATCCGAACTGCACGCGATTGATCACGGCATGTTTGCCTGAGCATGCGGATCTGGCGGATATCGAATTACTCAGACCTGTCCGGCACAGGCGGCACCTATGTTGCCGGACGCTGGAATCATCTGGGCCGGCGCATCATCTATTGTGCCGAGCATCCGGCGCTGGCGATGCTGGAATTGCTGGTGCATTTCGACCCGGAAGACCTGCCGGAAACCTATCAACTGCTGGAAATCGACCTGCCCGACACGCTCGGCGTTGAGGTGGTCAGTGTCCCGGACAACTGGGAAGACGATCCGGCGATTTCACGCGATGCGTTTGAAGCCTTTTGCGATCGGGGCGATGCGCCGGTGGTGAGCGTGCCCAGCATTATCATGCCGCATTGCCGGAATTTCCTGATTAATCCGCTGCACGCGGACCATTCGCAACTGTCAGTGGTTTCGTTGGAAACACATGTACTCGACCCGCGCTTCTTGACGTGATCCCCGGATTCGCAAACCGCCGCTATTCCAGCCGATCATAGATCAAACGCCGCATCAGTGCCGTGACGGGCTTGGGGAGCACCCGGCCGATAAAGGCGATGCTGCGGTTTGGAAAGCCAGGGATCGACTTCGTCCTGCCCGAAAGCGCATCCGTCAGAATCAGGCTCGCGGCCAGGTCCGGATTCATGCGCTTGCTGGCGTCGGCACCTTTCGGCGCGTGGCGTTCGGCATGGCCGGTGCGCAAGGGGCCGGGAAAGGCCACCGTGATGCTGACGCCGCGCGATCTCGCAAATTTGCGCATGCTCCTGGCATAGATCGCCAACGCATCCTTGGAGGCGGCATAGCTGGCCGCCCCCGGATAGCCGGTGAAATGCGACAGCGAGGAAACGAAGACGATTCCCGCGCCCTGGGAAAAGGCACTGGCCTCGAACAGGCGTGCCGCAATCACCATCGGCGCCTCGGCGTTGATCCTGAGCAGATCCGTATGGACATTGGCCGCCACGGTCTCGAACCGGCCGGTAGCGTTGATCCCGGCATTGAGGACAACGAGATCATAGGGACCCGCATCCACAAGGCCCGGCATGGTCCGGTCAAGCTGGTCACGGCTGCTCAGATCACAGTCGACAAAATCGACAGAAACGCCGGAGGCTTGCGGCGGATCGCGATCGAGCACGACCACGTCATAGCCCTCAGCCAGCAGCCGCCCGACGATTGCGGCGCCAAGTCCGGAGCTGCCGCCGGTCACGAGCGCGCGTCTCGACGCCATTAAAGCCGCCTCCCGGTAAAGGCGCCGCCATTGAGATAGCGCACCCAGGACAGGTTGACCGGAGACCGGCGCCCGGCAATCGCCGAGGCCATCATCGCCACCACATCGTCCGGCTCAAGAAACAGGGACCGCATCCGGCCGGGGTCATAACCGGCCTTGTCGTGCATGTCGGTTTTGGTGGCGCCGGGATGAAGAACCTGGACCGAGACCTCGCCTTTCCACTCCGACCGAAGCGCGCGCGCCAGACCGTGCAAGCCGGCCTTGGAGGCGGCATAGGCGGGAATCGTCGCCGAGCCCGACCGGGCAACAGAACCGATCAGGGTCAGGGTTCCCCTTGATTTCTTCAGCAGGGGAAACAGCGCCTGCGCCTGCAGGATCGCCGCCAGCAGATTGACATCAAGGGTCAGGCGAATGGCTTCGGTGCTGTCGAGGCCGTCGGGCGGCGCAATGCCGATGCCGGCATTGAGCACCGCATTGTCGAGACGATCCCAGCCGAATTCGGCAATGCCCGTGACCAGAGCCTGGGCCGAAAGCTGCGGATCGCTCTGGTCGGCAAGGACGTAACCGGCGCCCTGCGGCAGCAAGTCCGCAACATCCTCGCGCGCCTTGCGCCCGGAAAGAAGAAGACTGTGGCGGCGCGACAGTTTCTTGGCCAGCGCCAGGCCCAGCCCGGCATTGCCGCCGGTGATGAGAATGCGGCGCGGCTTGGCGCCGATCATTCGGCGGGCCCGAAGGTCATTGCCCGGTCCAGCGGAGACAGCGGCGTCACCTGCCCCAGCACAGCGCGCGCCTCGGCCTCGTCGATCTTCATCTGCGCCACCAGCTGATCCAGGCCATCGAATTTCTCCTCGCCGCGAAGCCTGGACACGAAGGAGACCGTGCAGGTCTCGCCGTAAAGATCGCCGGAGAAATCAAACAGCACGGTTTCAAGCACCAGGGCCGCGTTGTCATCATCCACGGTCGGACGGCGGCCGAAACTTGCCACGCCATCATGGATGGACCCGTCGGCCCGGCGGTAGCGGACGGCATAGATCCCGGGCAGCAAGGTGGTTTCGGGCGGCAGCGACATGTTCGCGGTCGGGTAGCCCAGCGTGCGGCCCAGTTTCTTGCCGTGAAGCACCTCGGCAGAGACGGCGTAGCGATAGCCGAGCAATCCTGCAGCCTCTTCGACTGCGCCCTGCGCCAGTTTCTCGCGAATGCGGCTCGAGGAGACGACGTCGGCGTTTTCATCCTGGAACTGCTCGACCAGGGTGACGCCAAATCCGTGTCTTTGTCCGGCCTGCATCAGGAAATCCGGATTGCCCTCGCGGCCCTTGCCGAAGTGGAAATCATAGCCGGTGAAGACATGATGAACGCCAAGGCGTTCGCACAGGATATCGACGACGAAATCTTCCGCACTCTGGGCCGAAAATGCCTTGTCGAAAGTCTGTTCCACCACCGCATCAAAGCCGAGATGGCCGAGAATGGCAGCCTTCATCGGCGCCGGCGTCAGGCGGAAGACCGGTTGATCGGGACGGAACACGGTGCGCGGATGCGGCTCGAAGGTCAGCACGACAGCGGATACGCCCGATGCCTGCGCGGCTTCTGTGGCACTGGCCAGCACAGCCTGATGACCGCGGTGAACACCGTCAAAATTGCCGATGGCCACGACCCCGCCCTTCAGTTCGCCGGGAAACCTTTCGGCATCGTCAAACCGTCGTGCCATCGTGATGTTCACCTCGTGCCGCTCACGCCAGCCATTCCATCCAGTAGGCCGGGGCAACCCCTGCACTTTCAAGGAAAGCATTCAGCCGCGCTTCGTCGGTGCTGCGGCCATCAAGATACTGGCGGGCATGAATGCCGCGGGCGATGAAGACGGCATCGAAGCCATTGTCTAGTGCGCCGCGAATATCGGTGGTGACGCCATCACCGATGGCCAGCGTGCGTGCCTGATCGACATTGCCGCGCAGGGCGCGCGCCCGCGCCATGGCTTCAATATAGATGGGCGCATGCGGTTTGCCGGCAATCCGGGTTTCGCCGCCAAGCTCGACGTAAAGGTCAGCCAGCGCGCCGGCGCACGGCACCAGCCGGTCGCCACGTTCGACGACGCGATCGGGATTGGCGCAGATCAGCGGCAGGCCGCGGGCCTGAAATCCGGCCAGCAGGGTCCGGTAGTCCTCGGGGGTTTCGACTTCGTCATTGAGAAGCCCGGTGCACAGCACCGCATCCGCCGCGTCCGGCTCGACCAGGTCGATGTCCAACCCGTCGACCAGCGAGAAATCGCGCTCCGGCCCGAGAAAATGGATCGCGCGCGGTGCTTCCTTGACCAATTGCCGGGTCACGTCGCCGGAGGTGACAATGTCATCCCAGCAGTCCGGATCGACGCCGATGGTGTCAAACTGCCGGATCACACCCTCGGCAGGACGCGGCGAATTGGTGATCAGGATGACGGTCTGGCCACGGGCCCGCGCGGCCTTCAAGGCCTCCACCGACAAAAGAAACGGATTGACGCCGTTATGGATGACACCCCATACATCGCACAGCAGAACGTCCGCGTGCTCGGTCAACTGGTCTAGATCGGTAATCCTGCGTGGCATTGCGGCTGCTTCCTTTTCGGCCCAACGATGTCGCCCAGCTTGCCTCACAATACAAGACCCTGCGGGAAAATTGCCGGGTGGACGCAAAAAACATCCCGCTGGAATGCTCTTCAATATCTTGACTCTTGGTCGCGGCGCTCTTATCTCCGGCTCGCTAGCACTCGACAGAGGTGAGTGCCAGCTTCATCTCCGTGAGGCTCATCTGGAGTCTCAGTTGCTTCTGTCATTCGATCAAGGAATATAGACAATGGCAAAAACCACGTTCCGTCCGCTCCACGACCGCGTTGTCGTTCGTCGTGTCGAGTCTGAAGAAAAAACAAAAGGCGGGATCATCATTCCGGATACCGCCAAGGAAAAGCCGCAGGAAGGCGAAATCATCGCCGTCGGCTCCGGCAATCGTGACGATTCCGGCAAGCTTGTCCCGCTCGACGTCAAGGCTGGCGACCGGGTTCTGTTCGGCAAATGGTCCGGCACCGAAATCAAGCTTGATGGCGAAGACCTTCTGATCATGAAGGAAAGCGACGTCATGGGCGTTCTCGGCTGAGCCGATACCACCCCATACACATCCAATCTGCCTCAACACGATGGGCTTCAGGCCCGGGAGTTAAGTTAAATGGCTGCTAAAGAAGTAAAATTCGGTCGTACCGCCCGCGAAAAAATGCTGCGCGGCGTCGACATTCTGGCTGATGCCGTCAAGGTAACGCTGGGCCCCAAGGGCCGCAACGTCATCATCGACAAGTCCTTCGGCGCTCCGCGCATCACCAAGGACGGCGTCACCGTCGCCAAGGAAATCGAACTGGAAGACAAGTTCGAGAACATGGGCGCACAGATGGTGCGTGAAGTCGCATCCAAGACCAATGATGTTGCCGGCGACGGCACCACCACTGCAACCGTGCTCGCACAGGCCATCGTCCGCGAAGGCGGCAAGGCTGTTGCTGCCGGCATGAACCCGATGGACCTCAAGCGCGGCATCGACATGGCCGTGACCGAAGTCATCGCGGACCTGCAACGCAAGGCCAAGAAGATCAAGACCTCGGCAGAAGTCGAACAGGTCGGCACGATCTCGGCCAACGGCGAAGCACAGATCGGCAAGGACATTGCCGAAGCCATGCAGAAGGTCGGCAACGAAGGTGTCATCACCGTCGAAGAAGCCAAGACCGCTGAAAGCGAACTCGAAGTCGTCGAAGGCATGCAATTCGACCGCGGCTACCTGTCGCCTTACTTCGTGACCAACCCCGACAAGATGGTTGCAGACCTCGAAGACGTCTACATCCTGCTTCATGAGAAGAAGCTTTCGAACCTCCAGGCCATGCTGCCTGTGCTCGAAGCTGTCGTGCAGACTTCCAAGCCGCTGCTCATCATCTCGGAAGACGTTGAAGGCGAAGCCCTTGCAACGCTGGTCGTCAACAAGCTGCGTGGCGGCCTGAAGATTGCTGCTGTCAAGGCTCCCGGCTTCGGCGATCGCCGCAAGGCAATGCTCGAAGACATCGCCATCCTGACCGGCGGCCAGGTGATTTCCGAAGACATCGGCATCAAGCTCGAAAACGTGACCCTGGAAATGCTGGGCCGCGCCAAGAAGGTTTCGATCACCAAGGAAACCACCACCATCGTTGATGGCGCTGGCAAGAAGACCGAGATCGAAGGCCGGATCACTCAGATCAAGGCTCAGATCGAAGAAACCTCGTCCGACTACGACAAGGAAAAGCTGCAGGAACGCCTGGCCAAGCTGGCCGGTGGCGTTGCCATCATCCGCGTCGGCGGTGCAACTGAAACGGAAGTCAAGGAACGCAAGGACCGCGTCGACGACGCGCTCAACGCAACCCGCGCCGCCGTTCAGGAAGGCATCGTTGCAGGCGGCGGTACCGCACTGCTGCGCTCGTCCGTGAAGATCACCGCCAAGGGTGCCAATCAGGACCAGGAAGCCGGCATCAACATCGTTCGCCGCGCACTGCAGGCCCTGGTTCGCCAGATTGCCACCAACGCAGGCGACGAAGCTTCGATCGTTGTTGGCAAGATCCTCGAGAAGGACGAAGAAAACTGGGGTTACAACGCCCAGTCGTCCGAATATGGCGACATGATTGCCATGGGCATCGTCGACCCGGTCAAGGTTGTCCGCACGGCTCTGCAGAACGCAGCTTCGGTTGCTTCGCTGCTGATCACCACCGAAGCCATGATAGCCGAAATCCCGAAGAAGGATTCCGGTGCAGGCGCCGGTGGCGGCATGCCTGACATGGGCGGAATGGGCGGCATGGGCGGCATGATGTAACAAGGCTTCTGCCTTGTTGCTGCTGACTAGGACGTTCGCCCTGCACACCAACGCTTCAGGCCGCTTGTCGGCCTGAGCAAGGTGCAGGGCCAGTCCCCCGCCGGGCGACCATGGTCGTACGGCACTCATTGAAGGCGGTCTTTTGACCGCCTTTTTTGTTGTCCCGGACACGAATAAAGATTGCGGTGGACCGGGGCGGCATTTGATGCATAAAATACTCAGCGGAACAGGGTTAATGAATTTGCCATTAACTCAAAATAGAGGATAGGTTTGATTAATTGGCTTATTGAATCTAAGTGTTAGATCGCGAAAGCCTGCGGCCGCATGACGTCCAGATGATGTGGCATGCCAATCAACGGACAGTTCCGGACCTCGCATTACCGGTCAGATCGGCTGGAGTTGTATTAAGAGCTGAGTTGCACACCAGCCGCACCCGGGCAGAGACAGAATTGCAGAAGCACGAATTCATCACCTACGCCGAGGCCGACATTGTTTAAAATCGCAAAAGCGGACAGCATAGCAGGGTTCGGTACGCAGCCGCAGGGCTTCGTCGCACCGGACCAGGACATACTCTCGCAATATTGCCAGATCGAAAGCTGGACGGCCGATCTTTCCACGGGCGTGTTTCACCTCGGCCCCGCCGCCCGGCTTCATCACGGCCTGTCCGGCGACGGCGATTTCGGCCTGTTCAATCTGATGCAGTGCTATGATTCCCAGTACCGGCAACATGTGCTGGAACTCTACGAGGTGGCCGCCATGAGCCCCTCCTCCTTCTGCTTTTCCACCACGATCGTTCATGAAGACGGCAGCCAGGTTCCGGTGATGTGCATCGGCGAGTCCTCGAATTTCTCCGAAGACGGCGGTGGCGCCATCAATGGTGTCTTTGTCTTTCCGACATTCAAGCTGAACAAGGCGCAGCCTTACACCCAGTAAGCGCGCCGCGCATGCGTCTTCCGCGACGGTCGCTTCGACCTGCCGCCGTCCCAAACAATCTTTCGTGCATGGCCGACGACGCCACCGGTATCAATTAGTGAACAATTTGTTCATAATTGTTCAGCTTTTGATTGTGGTCTAAAACGGATATGGAACCGGTCATATCGAAATCAGGAAAATCCCATGTCAACCAATCTCATCCTCCTCATCGCCCGCATCCTGCTCAGCATCATGTTCATCATGGCAGGCTTCGGCAAGCTCGGCGCCATTGAAGGCACCACCGGTTACATCGCCAGCCTCGGCCTGCCGCTTCCAGGCATCACGGTGTGGCTGACCATCGCGCTCGAAATCCTCGGCGGCATTGCCATTCTGGTCGGCTTCTTCACCCGCTATACCGCATGGGCGCTGGCCGCATTTTGCGTGGTCACGGGCTTTCTCGCCCACTACCAGCCCGCTGACCAGATGCAGATGATCATCTTCATGAAGAACATTGCCGTTGCCGGCGGCTTCCTGGCGCTGTCGGTTTCCGGCGCCGGCGGCTGGTCGGTCGACGCTCGCCGCAACGTGGCCTGAGCTCACTCAGAGCCGGTCATCTGAACCATCCGAAGCCCGGCGTGTCACCACGCCGGGCTTTGTCTATTCCGGTTGACCATGATCGGTGAAATGCCCGGCCGGAAAGCGGCCGACCAGCTTGCGGATGCCCCAGAAGGCAATGATGGCGAAGCCGACGATCACCAGCACCTCGACCGTGCGGGATGCGATGTAGGATTCACCACCGAACACCATCGCCAGAAAACCGATCAACAGCCCGCCCGTCACCAGCACCGACAGCAGCGCCGGGGCGATCTCGCCGCGCAACACCGCCGCATCGGGACGGCTGGCAGCCAGCCGCGCCAGAACCGCCAGCAAGAGCATCGACGCCAGAAATACCACTGCACCAAACGAAAATTCCATGGGAACCCCCACACTCCAAAACCATCCCGAAGCCTGGGACGAGGCGGAACCGGTGGACCAACGGCTTTGTGGTTGGCGGAGCCAGACGCCCGGATCAGGCTTGAGCGATCAGGACGAGGACGCGTGCAGGCCGGGTCTGTCCCGGATCCACACATTCTGGCGCAGATTGCCAAAAATGCAAGATCCCGGACGATCACCGGCCGGCTCTATAAGATGGGTGAGCGCCCGAAGCCGGGTGCGCGGCATCGGCCACCTTGCCCGGCACCGGCTTCAGGCAGCGGCGCCGCGAACCGCCTCGAGAATTGCCGCCATGCGCGGATCCTTATCATGTCCGGGCTTGCGGGCGCGGACCAGGCAGGCTTCGGATTTCAGGATCACGCCGTCGGAGAGGACGCGCAAATGATTGGCGGTCAGGGTCGATCCGGTGGAAGTGATATCGACGATGATATCCGCCGTGCCCGCAGCCGGGGCGCCTTCGGTGGCGCCGAGGCTTTCGACGATGCGGTAGAGCTGAATGCCGTGACGGGTGGAGAAGAAGCTCTGTGTCAGCCGCCAGTATTTGGTGGCAATCGCCAGCCGCCGGCCATGGCGGGCGCGGAAATCCGCAGCCACATCGCCAAGATCGGCCATGGTGTCGACGTCCTTCCAGATGTCGGGGACCGCAACCACCACATCGGCCTGGCCGAAGCCGAGCCGGGCGGTGATCTCGACGCGTTCGTCGGCGCGGGCGAGGCTCTCGCGCACCAGATCTTCGCCGGTGACGCCGAGATCAACCGTGCCTACGCCCAGTTCGCGGGCGATCTCGGAGGCTGACAGGAACGCCACCTCGACGCCGTCGATCCCTTCGACACGGCCCCGGTAGCTGCGGTCATTGCCGATCGCCGAGATGGAAAGCCCGGCGCGGTCGAAGACCGCCATGGCATCGTCTTTCATCCGGCCCTTGGAGGGCAGCGCGATGGTCAGGGTCATGGCTGCGCCCTCACGGCTTCAATGCGGTCGAGCCAGAGCGAAAAGCCCACGGCGGGGATCGGGGCTTGCGCGCCGAGCAGCGTCATCAGCCGGTCGTACCGGCCGCCACCGGCCAGGGCACCGCCCTCGCCTGCCGAAATCTCGAAGACCAGGCCGGTGTAATAATCCAGCGGACGGCCGAAGGCTGCGCGCCAGCGCATGACGGACAGATCCTCGCCACGATCGGAAAGCGCCGCAAGGCGGGCTTCGAATTGCTTGCGGGCCGCGCCGATATCGAGCCCGGCATGATCGGCAAATTCTGCGAGCACCTGGCCGGCGCGATCAAGTGGCACATCCAGCGCAAGAAAGGTCTTCAGCGCGTCCAGCGATGCGGGCGGCAACCGTGTGGCATCGAGCGATTGCTTGTCCATCAGCCGGGCGGTGATTTCGGCCGGCGAGCGGCTGGCATTGGTCGAATAGCCGGTGTCCTGCATGACGCCTTCTATATAGGCTTCAAGCCCGGCGGCGTCGCCCACGGCCAGAAATCCCGCGACCGAGGGATCGGGCGCAATGGAGGCGTCGGGGCCGGCCAGTCGCGCGATCATGGCGTCGAGGGCGGCTTCATTGCCAAAGGCGTGGATCAGCCGTTTCTGCCAGCCGGAAGGAAGCCCCAGACCGGCGACGACCGCTTCAAACACCGACTGGTCGCCCAGCAGGATGACCAGTTCCCGACGTGGCGCAAATTGCGCGATCAGGGCGCGGGCTTCGGACAGGGCGCGCGCATCGGCGCGGGCCTCATCGGCTTCGCCCAGATCCTCGACGCCGGCCTGGTAGAACTCGTTGCCGCCCTCGCGGCGCTGGCGGAACACCTGGCCCAGATAGGAATAGCGGCGCGGGGTGGCGACATTCTCGGCAATATGGGCGCGGCAGACCGGGATGGTGAATTCGGGCCGGAGGCAGAGGCTTTCGCCGGTCTCGGATTCGGTGAGGAAGATGCGGCGGCGCAGATCCTCGCCGGCCATGTCGAGAAAGGGTTCGGCCGGCTGGATCACCGGAATGTCGGCGCGCGGCGCCTGCAGCGCATCGAGCGCGCGGGCAAGATCAGCGGCGAAAACGGGAGCTCCTAATTGCATCGCAGCCTCTCCCCAAGCCTGCCTGAAGAAGGCCCCTCCCCAACCCCTCCCCACAAGGGGGAGGGGCTTAACCCGGCCTTCTGGTTCGTTTGAGACTTTGGCTGTTGAGAATTGCTGGTGGAGTGCACCGAGCTGGTCCTGCGACGGACTAGCCCCTCCCCCTTGTGGGGAGGGGTTGGGGAGGGGAAAAAGATTGAACAAGACTCAAAATGTTCATCTCAGGCTTCCCGGCCATAGGCTGCCTGCGCTTCAAGAATGCTTTTCACGGTCGACACCAGCTCGGCCTCGGCCACCAGATGTTCGCCGGCCTTGGCCTCGCGCCATTCGGCATTGTCGGTGATGGTTTCGGCGATGCGCTTGCCCTCGATCAGGTCCTTGACGATGACCTGGCCCAGTTCCTTCTCATTGCCGCCCTGAATGATGGCGATCGGCGCGCCGCGACGGTCGGCATAGCGCAACTGCTTCGGGAAATCCTTGGGATTGCCCTGGAACAGTTCCACCGGAACAGTCGGTCCGAGCGGCCGGCCGTCCTCATCAAGCGGGTTGAGCGCCACCCGCAATTCCTGCGCCATCTTCGCGTAGTCGCCGATGCGGTCGCGATCCATGATGGTGACCAGGATCGGGCCCGAGGCCGCCTCGCCCGAGAGCTTGCCGAGATTTTTCAGCGCCGTCATCAGCCGTGAGACGCCGATCGAGAAACCGGTGGCCGGCACTGGCTGGCCCATGAAGCGCGACACCAGCCCATCGTAACGGCCCCCGCCGCCGACGGAACCGAACTGCACGATCTGGCCCTTCTCATTGGGGATGCCGCCCAGAAGCTCGGCTTCGTAGACGGGGCCGGTGTAATATTCGAGGCCGCGGACGACGGAGGGGTCAAACTTGACCCGATCTGTTTCGTATCCGGCATTCCTGCAGATCTGAGCCATGGATTCTAGTTCAGCAACACCTTGCATGCCGAGGTCTGAGCCAGATACGGCATCCTTCCAGAAGCCAAAGGACATGCTATCGCTCGGCGTTTCTCCATCGCGAAAACTCGTTCCAAGGTAAGAAGTGACAAGTCGTAGAACCTGTTCCTCATTCAGCCCAGCACCCGGGGCGAAATCGCCTTCGCCTTCCTTTTCACCATCCCAGCGGCCGGCACCAAGCAGCAGCTTGACACCCTCGGCACCGAACTTGTCGAGCTTGTCGATGGCGCGTAGCACGGTAAGGCGCTTGGCGGCATTTTCCGGTCCGACCAGCCCGATGGCTTCCATGACGCCATCCAGCACCTTGCGGTTGTTGACGCGGATGACGTAATCCCCGCGCGGAATGCCGAGCGCTTCCATGGTGTCGGCCATCATCATGCACATTTCGGCATCGGCCTGGACGCCGGGCGCACCGACGATGTCGGCGTCGAACTGCATGAACTGGCGGAAGCGGCCCGGGCCGGGCTTTTCGTTGCGGAACACCCAGCCGGCGCGATAGGTGCGGTAGGGCAGCTGGATGTCGTTGAAATTCTCGGCCACATGACGGGCCAAAGGTGCGGTCAGGTCATAACGCAGGCTCAGCCACTGGTCGTCATCGTCCTGGAATGAGAACACGCCCTCATTGGGCCGGTCGGAATCAGGCAGGAATTTCCCCAGCGCATCGGTGTATTCGATGAAAGGGGTTTCAACCGGCTCGAAGCCGAAACGCTCATAGACGGTTCTGATCTTGGCCATCATCTGGTCGGTGGCGCGGATATCGGACGACGAGCGATCCGGAAAACCACGCGCCAGACGGGCCTTGAGCTTCTGGGGCTTCTTTTGCTTCTTGTCGGACATGAAAAAGGGCCTGCGGAAGGAGAAACGTTTTGTTGCGCTTCTCCTAACCGACAGGCCCTTTTGCTGCAAGGCTTGGGTGAAAGGCCGGCAGGCCCCTCACCCCATCCTGAGCCAGTTCGTCAGCCTCAATAATAGGGCGAACGGCATTCGCGGCGCGGACCGTGATACGGCTGGAACGTGTTGCTCCGCTGGTCATAGGAGCGGTACTTGTTGTGGCACCAGCTGACATGCTGCGGATTGGTGTAGCCGGGGCGCACATTGCCATTGTAATTGTTATTGTTCATCGCACCGCCGATGATTGCGCCAAGCGCAAAGGCTGCGGGCGGGAACCAGTAGCCATTGTGACGGCGATAGCCACGGCGATGGTTACGGTAACCACGGTGGCCGTTATAATAGCTGTGGTTGTTGTGACGATAGTAGCCACGCCGTTTCTGGTGGCGCACCTGGACAACATCGGAACTGCCGGTGATCTGGGTGACCGGATTCTGCAGCGGCACGGCGGATGCGGGCACCATCATGGCGACGCAGAAAGACGCCGATATCAAGGACTTTAGGGCGGTCTTGAGCATTTCACACTCCTGGGTTTGAATGAAACATCCCTTCGTCACGTCAACGCTTTGCGCGTTTTATTGTTCCGACCATAGCACTCCCGTCCCGCGGGTGAAACCATGGAACACCCGCAACCGCTGTCGACAAAAGCCGTGAAACGGCAGATAGGTCTCGGAATACGGATTTGCCGCCTCCAATCTGTCCATTGAAAGAGCTTTCCTTGCGCCTGGTCCTGCTGACGGTTTTGACACTGATTGCCTTTGCCGCAAATTCCGTTCTGGGACGGATGGCGATCGGTTCGGGCGACGCGCCGCTGATCGACCCGGCAAGCTATTCCGCCGTCCGGCTGGCAAGCGGCGCGGTGATGCTGGCGGTGCTGGTCGCGTTGACCGCATCGGGGCAGCACCGGTCACCGCGGCTTCGCTCGGGCTCGTGGGTCTCGGCTTTCGCCCTGTTTGTCTACGCGGTGGCGTTTTCCTATGCCTATGTGGCGCTCGACACCGGTATCGGCGCGCTGATCCTGTTTGCCTGTGTGCAGGCCAGCATGATCGGCTGGAGCCTGAAGGAGGGCGACAGGCCTTCGCTGTTGGAGTGGCTGGGTCTGGCAACCGCCTTCGGCGCCTTTGTCTGGCTGGTGTCGCCGGGCCTGTCCGCACCCGACCCGCTGGCCGCAAGCGCCATGGCGCTGTCGGGGGCTGCCTGGGGCGTCTATTCGCTGCGCGGCCGGGGACTTGCTGATCCGCTCAAGGCGACGGCGGACAATTTCATGCGCTCGGTGGCATTTCTGCTGCCGCTCGGCCTTGTGGTTGTGATTGCCCAGCTGCCGGTTCAAGCCACCCCGCGCGGGCTGATGCTCGCCGCTGTCTCGGGCGCTGTGACCTCCGGGCTTGGCTATGCGCTCTGGTACCAGGTGCTGCGCCAGATCGGCGCCACACAGGGCGCCATCCTGCAACTGATCGTGCCGGTGATGGCGGCTGCCGGCGGAACCCTGTTTGTCGGCGAGAGCTGGAGCTTGCGGCTGGTCGTCTCGTCGCTGCTCATTCTCGGCGGGGTCGGGGCCGCCATCCTCGCCAAGCAGAGACGGGTCTAGACCGGTCCGGATTTGCCGCGCTTGCGCAGCTTGTAGGTGAGCGCCAGGCCGATGCAATGCGACAGCGCTTCGAGGTCCGGCTGCCGGCCGGCCTCAAGCACGATGGCGCGGTTGTCCTCATAGGTCAGGGCGTCGGGATAGAGCGTGCGGAACTGCTCGACCAGATTGGTGTGGCAGATGAACATCAGCGCGACCTCGCCGTTCTGACGTGGCGCGATCCGCACCGAGCTGCCGATGTTGCGGCGCGCCGGCGCGAAGCTCTGCTCGCCCCATTTGAGGCTTTCCTCCAGTCGTCCGACGCCTGGCGTAAGCTCCGCGACCTCATAAATCAGCTCTTTGACCTCTTCCGGCGTCATTTGTGCCGCACCAGCGCATCCCGCGCCGCCTCGACCTCGTTCCTGCAACAGCAGCCTTCGAGGTGATCATTGACCAGCCCCATCGCCTGCATGAAGGCGTAGACGGTTGTCGGGCCGACAAAGCTCCAGCCGCGCTTCTTCAGATCCTTCGAGATGCGGGTCGACACGGCTGTCGTCGGATTGGCGGTCAATGTGGCGTAGTCCACTTTCTCGGGCCGCTCTTCGGGACCCGGCTCATGGCTCCAGAAATAGGCCGCCAGCGAGCCGAACTCGTCGACCATCTCGATGGCGCGGTGGGCATTGTTGATGGTCGAGACAATCTTGCCGCGATGCCGGATGATGCCCTTGTCGGCCACAAGTCGCTCGATGTCGGCTTCGTCAAACAGCGCCACCTTGCGGAAATCGAAGCCGGCGAATCCGGCGCGGAAGTTCTCGCGCTTGCGCAGGATGGTGAGCCAGGACAGCCCCGCCTGGAATCCCTCCAGGCAGATCTTTTCAAACAGGCGGATATCGTCGGTGACCGGCCTGCCCCACTCGACATCATGATAGGCCAGATAGTCGGGAAGATTGCCTGGCCAGAAGCAGCGGGTGCGGCCGTCCTCTCCGATTATCAGGCCGTTTTCATGCGCCATGGGGTCGCTCTTGTCATGGTTAATCGGGAATCGGTGACAATTAAGCGGACGTTCACCGCGTTTGGCAAGGCAGCGATAACCCTAAGCAGAGCTTTCCACCCAAACGGGTATTTTAGGCATCCGGATTCACCAATTGATTCCAATCCACACCTCACCATCGGCGTTGAACACAGGGCCATCGGCTCATTCCGGCGGTGGCGTCCTGTTTTAATCAGACGAAAGGTATTGGGTCCGTCCGATGAAAAATCTTGCACTTCTTGTCCTGTCAGGCGCGGCGCTGAGCCTCGCTTCCTTCACCGCCCCGGCAATCGCGGGCGATCGCTATGGCCAGCGCCCGCCGGTGGTGCTGAGCCCGGATCTGACCGCGCCGTGGCTGCTGCAGCTTGGCGGCCGTGCCGCGCCGCGTGGCGGCGTGGTCTACCGCACCCAGCCGAAGGCGGTCCGGGCGCCGGCGCAGCAGAGCCGTTCGCTCAAGGCCCAGCCGCGCCGCGTCACCAATGTCGCGCTGGCCGCACCGCGGGCGAAGGCTGCGCCTGCGCGCCAGATCGACGCGCGTTTCCTGCCGCAGATGGTGCCTTATGACGGCAATCAGAAACCCGGCACGATCATCATCAACACCAGCGAGCGGCATCTCTATTTCGTCACCGGTAATGGCCAGGCCCGGCGCTATGGCGTTGGCGTTGGCAAGGAAGGCCATGCCTGGAGCGGAACCGAGAAGATCACCCGCAAGGCCGAGTGGCCGGGCTGGACGCCGCCGGCCGAGATGATCAAGCGAGTGCGCGAAAAGGAAGGCCGGATCCTGCCTGCGCACATGAAGGGCGGCCCGGAAAACCCGCTTGGCGCGCGCGCACTGTATCTTGGATCGACGCTTTACCGGATTCACGGGACCAACCAGCCCTGGACCATCGGCAAGGCCGTGTCATCTGGCTGCATCCGGATGCGCAATGAGGATGTCACCGATCTTTACGAACAGGTCAAGGTCGGCGCCAAGGTCATCGTGATGTGACCAGCGGCTGACCGGCCAGGCTCGAAACCCGGCCGGCCATCCGCCACGGCCGGGTTTTTCCACTACCGCCCGGCAATGGTTGATCGACTGAAAAATGCTGGTACCTTTGGACTCAGGGGCCGAAGCACGAACGAGGGGCACACCATGATATTTCCACGCTTTCCATCCCGATTTGCCATCCTGGCGGCAAGCGCGCTGGCGCTTCTGATTGCTCCAGCCCTGCCGGATGCATCCGCGATGCCGCGGAGCGCGGCGCCAGCGGCAACCGAAACGGCGCTGCCGGTCGTGGAGATCGCGCAATCGAAAAAGCCGAAATCGAAATACTGGCGCAAGAAGGTCCGTCTCAATACCAACGAGAAACCCGGCACCATCATCATCGATACCAACACCAAATATCTCTATTTCGTCGAGGGCAACAACCGCGCCACCCGCTATGGCGTCGGCGTCGGCCGCGAGGGATTTGGCTGGTCAGGCACCGTCAAAGTTGGCCGCAAGGCCGAATGGCCGGGCTGGACTCCACCGGCCACCATGATTGCGCGTGAACGCAAAAAGGGCCGCAATCTGCCGGCCTACATGAAAGGCGGCCCCAACAATCCGCTCGGCGCGCGCGCGCTCTATCTCTACAAGGGCGGGCGCGACACCATCTTCCGCATTCACGGCACCAACCAGCCCTGGACCATCGGCCAGAACATGTCGTCAGGCTGCATCCGGATGATGAACGAGGATGTCGAACACCTTTACAGCCGCGCCGGCATCGGCTCCAAGGTCATCGTGATCGGGCCCAATGGAAAGGGTTCCGAGAAACTCTACACCGATCGCGGCATGGATTTCCTCGGCTCGCTGTTCGGCGGCTGAGCGGCTTTATTGCTGCAACAGGCGATCAAAAAAAGGCGGCGTTTCCGGACGCCGCCTTTTCTGCATGATCAACAGGCACCCGCTCGCTATTCGGCGGCTTCCAGCCGCACCGTCTTGACCGCCTCCGGCAATCCGGCAGGCTTTTCCCCGCCATAGACCCAGTCGAGCAATTCCACCGTGTGGATAATCGGGATATCGGTGCCGCCGGCGATCTGGGTCATGCAGCCGATATTGCCGGTGGCGATCAGATCGGGCCGGGTGCGCTCGATGTTCTTGACCTTGCGGTCGCGCAGGGTGCGGGCGATCTCGGGTTGCATGATGTTGTAGGTGCCGGCCGAGCCGCAGCACAGGTGGCCTTCGGGCGGATCCTTGACGGTGAAACCCGCGGCCTTGAGCAATGCCTTGGGCTGCACGGTGATTTTCTGGCCATGCTGCATCGAACAGGCCGAATGATAGGCCACGACAAGATTGGCGCCATTGACCGGAGCGGGCATCTCGATGCTGGCGAGATATTCGGTGATGTCCTTGGCCAGCGCGGAGACAACGGCGGCTTTTTCCGCGTAGGCCGGGTCCTCGCGCAGCATGTAGCCGTAATCCTTGATGGTGGTGCCGCAGCCCGAGGCGGTGATGATGATGGCGTCGAGCCCGCCCTGGTCGATCTGACGGGTCCAGGCATCGACATTGTTGCGCGCGGCTTCGTGCGCATCATGCTCGCGGCCCATGTGATGCACCAGCGCGCCGCAGCACCCCTCGCCTTGAGGCACCACCACTTCGACGCCGATGCGGTTGAGCAAGCGGATCGTCGCCTCGTTGATGCCGGGCTTGAGCACCGGCTGGGCGCAGCCGGTGAGGATGGCCACTCTGCCCCGTTTTGCGCCTGTTCCGGGATGTAACCCTGGCTTGGCGAATTTCGACGGCTTTGGCACGGAAGCCGGCGCGAGCTCGAGCATCGCCGCCATGGGTTTCAAGCCCGGCAAAACGCGAAACAACGGTGCGAAGGGCCGGCCAAGGCGCGCCGCATGAAGCGAGGCGCGGAAGCGGCCGGGATAGGGCAGCACCAGCGCAAGAAGCCCGCGGATCATGCGGTCGGCCAGCGGCCGCTGATAGGTTTTCTCGATATGGGCCCGGGCGTGGTCGACCAGGTGCATGTAATTGACGCCCGACGGGCATGTGGTCATGCAGGCCAGACAGGACAGACAGCGGTCGATATGGGTGACCACCTGCTTGTCGGCGGGCCGGTCATTTTCCAGCATGTCCTTGATCAGATAGATCCGACCGCGCGGGCTGTCGAGCTCATTGCCGAGCGTGACATAGGTCGGGCAGGTGGCGGTGCAGAAGCCGCAATGGACGCATTTTCTGAGGATCTTTTCGGATTCGGCGACACCGGAATCTTTCAACTGCTCGGCGGTGAAATTGGTCTGCATGTCGCGGTTTCCTCGGATCTTTCCAGTATCGGCGCACCGCCTGGACCCCGCCGCGGCTGGCGGGATCGGCGCATGTGCCGATGGCTGTTGCGGCTGGGCTCAGAGCAGCCAGCTTTGCGGATTGCCAATGGGTTCGTTGCGGCTGAGTTTCTGCAGACCGACGATGGTGCGGACAATGACCCAGATGCCGACGAGGATCATCGTCAGCATGCCGATCATCACGATCATCAAGAGCCCGCTTATCAATGCGCCCAAAAGTCCGAGCCAAAAAGTGCGGATTGCCCAGGTGTAATGGCTCTCGAGCCAGGCTTCGGACTTGCCGCGGTTGAGATGGGCCAGCACGATGCCGACAATGCCGGTGATGCCGATGACGAAGCTCGCCAGATACAGGATGTAGATCACCTGCAGATTGGTCTTGCCGGGTTCGAGCCAGCGATCTGTCTGGCGTGGCTCAGGGGCCTGGTCAGGATTGCTCATTGCGTGCTCCTTGGTTTGAAACTGGATCTTCAACGGCGACAATCTATCACATGGTTTCGGTCATGCGACCCGGATTGAGAACGCCGCCGGGATCGAACTGGTCCTTGATCCGCCGCGCCAGAGCTTCCAGCGGTTTGGGCTGCGGTTCGAACACCGGCACGCTGGTCCGGATCGCCGCATCGGCGCGCACCAGCGTGGCGTGACCACCGCCGAGCGCCTTGATATATTGCCGGATCAGATCGGCTTCGGGATCAGCCTCCATGCACAGCCAGACCAGCCCGCCCTGCCAATCGTAAAAGGCGTTGACGCCGGTTTTGAGCCGCAAGGCCGCGACCAGTTGGTGCCCGACGGATGGTGCAACCGAAACTCGCCAGACAGGCTTCATCGAGCCATCGGCAAAGGGTTTGACATCGCGGATGTCGCGCCAGAGCTGGTCTGAACCGGCGGTCTCGAGCACCGTGACCTCGCCGCGACGGCCCATCTCAGCCAGCAGCCGCTCGGTACGCACCTCGACAGACGGGGTGAGACCTTCAAGCCGCAAAACGGTTGCCGGGCCGCCGGGGAGGCCGGCGCCCGCAAATTTGTGCACGACACTTTCGGGCAGATGCGCCGCTCCCGACACTTCCACCGACATCGCAAGCGCTGCCGCCATGGCCTCGGCGGCCTCGGCGTCGTTGAGACCGGACACCACGATGGTGACCGCGGTTTCAGGCCTGGGCAGCACCTTGAAGATGACTTCGCAGAGCACTCCGAGCGTGCCCCAGGAGCCCGCCAGCAGCTTGACCAGATCCAGACCAGTGACGTTCTTCATCACCCGGCCGCCGCTCTTGACGATCTCGCCGGTCCCGTTGACGAAGCGGACACCAAGCAGGCTGTCGCGCGCAGCACCTGCGAGCAAGCGCCGTGGACCGGAGATGTTTGCGGCAAACACGCCGCCGATTGTCGGCTCGCCGGTGGAACCGAGCAGCGGCCGGTAATCCACCGGCTCGAAGGTCAGCATCTGGTTGTTGGCGTCAAGCGCCGCCTCGATCTCGGCAAGCGGCGTGCCGGCTCGGGCTGCCATCACCAGTTCTGCGGGATCGTAATTGGTGATGCCGCTGAGCCTTGCCAGCGACAATGTCGCTGCGGATTGCACCGGGCGGCCAAAGCTCAGCTTGGTGCCGTTGCCCCTGATCTCGACCGGATGTTTGGCGGCATGTGCCTCGGTGACAATGCGCGCCACCTCGGCTTCGGTTTCGGGATACTGGATGTCTGTCGCGCTCATGCTGCTGTCCTGCCTTCGGCAGTGGCACTTTGATTGCCCTTCTGGCTGCCATTGCGACGATCCAGAGGAAACACCTTGGACGGGTTCATAATCCATTTTGGATCAAAGGCAGCGCGCACCCGCATCTGCTGGGCCAGATCGATATCGGAATATTGATGCCGCATCAGATCGCGCTTTTCGATGCCGACGCCATGTTCACCGGTCAGGCAGCCACCGGCATCGACACAGAGTTTGAGGATATCATTGCCGGCCATTTCCGCCTTGAGGCTTTCTTCGGGATCATTGGCGTCAAACAGGATCAGCGGATGCATGTTGCCGTCGCCGGCGTGAAAAACATTGGCAACGCGCAAACCGTACCGGTCGATGATCTCGGAGGTCTTGGCCAGCACGTGGGAGAGTTGTCCCAGCGGCACAGTGCCGTCCATGCAGATATAGTCCGCGATCCGGCCGGTGGCGCCGAAGGCCGATTTGCGCCCCTTCCAGATCAGCGCCGCTTCGGTGGCGGACTGGCTTTCGCGGATGGTCTTCACACCGTGCTTGCCCGCAATCGCGATGATGCGCTCGAGCATGGCGTCCATCTCCGCATCCGAGCCCTCGACCTCGACGATCAGCAGCGCCTCGACATCCATCGGATAGCCCGCCTGGGCGAAGGCTTCGCAGATCTCGATGGCCGGCTTGTCCATGAATTCGATGGCGACCGGGATGATGCCTGAACCGATGATGTCGGTGACGCAGGCCCCTGCTGCGACCGAGCTTTCGAAGCCGAACAGCACCGGGCGGGCGCCCTCCGGTCTGGCAATCAGCCTGACGGTTGCCTCGGTGACAATGCCGAGCTGGCCTTCCGAGCCGCAGATCAGGCCCAGCAGGTCATATCCTGCCGAATCCAGCGCCTTGCCACCGATCTCGACGATGGAGCCATCGAACATCACCATCTTGACGCCCATCAGATTGTTGGTGGTGACACCATATTTGAGACAGTGCGCGCCCCCGGAATTCATCCCGATATTGCCACCGATGGTGCAGGCCAGCTGCGAACTGGGATCAGGGGCATAGAAGAAGCCATCCGCCTCGACCGCCTGGCTGATTGAGATATTGGTGACACCGGCCTGGACCACCGCCGCGCGGTTGGGAAAGTCGACATCGAGGATCTGGTTCATCTTGGAGACGCCGATGACGATGGCGTCTTCCTGCGGGATCGCGCCGCCCGACAGCGAGGTGCCTGCTCCGCGCGGGATCACCGGAATGGCATTGTCGTTGCAATATTTCAGCACGGCTGCGACCTGGGCGGTGGTTTCGGGCAAGACCACCGCCAGCGGCATCCGCCGGTAGGAAACGAAGGCATCGGTATCGAACGGCATCAGCTCGCGCGCCTCGGTGATCAGGCAGGAGGCGGGCAGCAAACCTGCAAGGTCGGCAATGATGGCCGGACGGCGATCCATGACCGCTCTGTCAGGCTCCAAAAAGGCGATCAGGTCCGACATGGCTTTCTCCCCGGGATGACGCGGCGCAGCCTGTCTGAGGAGGCTTCGCCGCAACTGGTATTTTTTATTTACCACTCATTTTGGCAACGGGCAACACGATTCCCCGCACCTTTTTCCGCAACAGAGCGAGCTTGCACGCTCCGGGAACCCCTAATCAAGGAGCTACAATGGATTTTTTCGGCTGAAGATACCGCCGACGCGTGGAAAAGCACCAGAACTCACGAAGCTCACCGGCAGTGCAAACGCCCGATTTCCGCATGAAAGACAGTTTTTTACCTGAAACTGGATAAAAATATTGACCAGCTTTCCCGCCCCTTGATACGGTCGCGGCGATCGATCCCGGGAAATGGAAATGACCACGGACATTTTTGCACGCATTGCGCACAGCCGGACATCTGATGAAGTGGTTCATCAGATCGAGGTGCTGGTGCTCGAGGGCATCCTGCGGGTGGGCGATCGTCTTCCCGGCGAGCGCGAGCTTGCCAAGCAGTTCGATGTCTCGCGGCCGATCCTGCGCGAAGCCCTGAAAGTCCTTGAAGGCCGCGGCCTGCTCTCGACCCAGCATGGAGGCGGCACTTTTGTCGCCGATGTCATCGGCCAGGTCTTCACCCGGCCGGTGATGGAGCTGATCACCCGGCATCAGAAGGCGACCCTCGACTACCTCGAATACCGCCGCGAGATGGAAGGCATTTCGGCAGAATTCGCCGCCCGCCGGGCGACAGAGGCCGACAAGGCACTGCTGACCCGGATTGTCGCCGCGATGAAGACGGCACATCTGAAGGACAATTTCGAGGAAGAGGCGGCGATCGACGTCGAATTCCATAGCGCCATCGGCGAATGCGCCCACAATATCATTCTGCTTCACACCCTGCGCTCCTGCTACAGGCTGCTGGCCGAGGGCGTGTTCTACAACCGCGCCATGGTCTACAATCTGCCGGGTGCGCGCGAAAAACTTCTGGAACAGCATCTGGCCATTTACGACGCAGTAATGGCCGGCGATCCGGAAGCCGGCCGCCAGGCGGCCCAGGCCCATATCGATTTTGTCGCCCGGGCGATGACGGATGCCGAACGCTCGGGAGACTGGGAACGGGTATCCCGACTTCGCCTGCAACAGCGCGCGCCCGACCTTTCGGGCGCCAGAAAAACCACCAAGCAAAAACAATCGGAGGCGGCAGAGTGACGTCGAGTGAAACGAAGGTTGCCGAGCAGCCGCGTGTAGGACTTTTTGCGACCTGTCTGGTCGACCTTTTCAGACCCTCGGTCGGCTTTGCCAGCGTCAAGCTGCTGCAAGACGCCGGCTGCGAGGTGCATGTGCCTGCGGCCCAGACCTGTTGCGGCCAGCCCGCCTACAACACCGGCGACAGGGCAGATACGCGCGAGATCGCGGAACAGGTGATCGAGGCCTTCGAGGGCTTTGACTTCATTGTCGCGCCGTCGGGGTCCTGCGCGTCGATGCTGAAGAAGCACTATCCCGGATTGTTTGCAGGTGACGCAGCCTGGGAAGCGCGCGCGACGGCTTTTTCCGCCAAATGCCACGAGCTGATCTCGTTTCTCACCGATGTGATGATGGTGCGCGACACCGGCGCGGCGCTTGACGCCACGATCACCTATCACGATTCCTGCTCGGGACTGCGCGAACTCGCGATCAAGGACCAGCCGCGCAAGCTGCTGGGCAATGTCAGCGGCGTCGAAGTCCGCGAAATGACCGATTCGGATGTCTGCTGCGGTTTCGGCGGCACCTTCTGCGTCAAATATTCCGACATTTCCAATGCCATCGTCACGAAGAAGGTCGGCAATATCGATGCATCCGGCGCCGACATGCTGCTGGCCGGCGATCTCGGTTGCCTGATGAACATGGCCGGCAAACTCAAGCGCCAGGGATCTGATGTCGAGGTTCGCCATGTCGCCGAAGTGCTGGCGGGCATGACCAGCCAGCCGCCGATCGCCGGCAGCGGCAAATAGGGCGACAGGAGACAAACAATGGAACTCACCGCCAACAAATTCAAGGCCAATGCCTCCAAGGCGCTCGTTGACGCGCAGTTGCAGAAGGCGCTCGGCAATGTCGAGAAGGGCTTCATCGGCAAGCGGCAGAAATCCGTCGATGCACTGCCGGAATTCGATGCGCTTCGCGACAATGCCCGCGACATCAAGAACCATGTGCTGGCGCATCTCGACCTTTATCTCGAGGAATATGAGCGCAAGGTGACTGCCGCAGGCGGGCATGTTCACTGGGCCGAAACTGCCGAAGACGCCCGCCGCATCGTGCTCGACATCTGCAAGAAGGCAAACGCCCGCACGGTGACCAAGGGCAAGTCGATGATCACCGAGGAGATCGCGCTCAACGATCACCTTGAAGCCAACGGCATCGAGCCGGTGGAAACCGATCTGGGCGAGTACATCATCCAGCTGCGCGGCGAGCACCCGAGCCACATCATTGCACCGGCCGTGCATCTCAACAAGGAGCAGGTCGAAGGCGACTTCCGCCGGGTGCACACCCATCTGGCCAAGGACCGTGACCTTTCCGAGCCGGTATCGCTTCTGAGCGAAGCGCGCGAAGTGCTGCGCCAGCGTTATTTCGCCGCCGATGTCGGCATCACCGGCGCCAATTTCCTGATCGCCGAAACCGGCACCTCGGTGATCGTCACCAATGAGGGCAATGGCGACCTGACCCAGACGCTGGGCAAGGTGCATGTGGTCGTCGCCTCGATCGAGAAGATCGTACCGACGCTGGAAGACACCTCGCAGATCCTGCGGGTTCTGGCGCGCTCGGCCACCGGGCAGGACATGAGCGTCTACACGACGTTTTCCACCGGACCGAAGCGCGAGGAAGATCCCGACGGGCCGGATGAATATCACGTGGTGCTTCTGGACAATGGCCGCTCGGCAATGCTCGGCACCGAATATCAGGACATGCTGCGCTGCATCCGCTGCGGCGCCTGCATGAACCATTGCCCGGTCTATCATGCCGTCGGCGGCCACGCTTACGGGTCTGTCTATCCCGGCCCGATGGGTGCGGTGCTGACGCCTTCGCTCAACGGCATTGACGAGACCGGACAATTGCCCAACGCCTCGACCTTCTGCGGGCGCTGCGAGGCGGTGTGCCCGATGCGGATTCCCTTGCCCAAGATGATGCGGCATTGGCGCGAGCGCGAGTTCGAGCGCAATCTGACACCGCTGACTGCCCGCTACGGGCTCAAGGCCTGGGCCTATTTCGCCAAGCGACCAAAACTCTACCGGTTCGCAGCCTCGTTCGGCATGCCGATCCTGTCCCTGATGGGCGGCACCTCGCGGCGGTTCCGCTCCTTGCCCTTTGCCGGTGGCTGGACCCGCTACCGCGACCTGCCAGCGCCGGAAGGCCGCACCTTCCAGCAGGCCTGGGCGCAACGTGAATCGCTTAAGCAGGAGACGGGACAATGAGCGCGCGCGACACGGTACTGGGCAAGATCCGCGCCTCGATGCGGGTTCAGACGTCAGACGACGCGCGCCGGAACATGGTTGCTGCAAGGCTGGCCGACGCGCCCACGGGAGTCATCCCGGCACGGGCGCAACTGGCCGCGCCGGAACAGGTGGCTCTGTTTTGCGCCATGGCCGAGCAGTTCGGGTCGACACTGGCCCGGGTGAACGCCTATGGCGACGTGGCTGCCGAGGTTTCCGACTATCTCCGGGCCCGCAACCTGCCGGCGGCGATCCGGATCGGTGCCGACGAGCGCCTGGCACAGGCCGGGTGGGACGCGGAAAAGAACCTCGAACTGCGCGCGGGGCCTTCGGATGGCGGCGACCTTGCCGGTGTCAGTCACGCCACGGCGGGCATTGCCGAGACCGGCACGCTGGCGCTGATGTCGGGCCAGGACAACCCGACAACAATCAATTTCCTGCCTGAACACCATATCGTTGTGATCAAGGCCGCCGACATCAGGGGCGATCTGGAAAGTGTCTGGGCCATGGTCCGCGAGCTCAAGGGCAAGGGTGAAATGCCGCGCGCGCTCAATCTGATCACCGGGCCGTCACGCTCGGGCGACATCGAACAGACCATCCTGCTCGGCGCCCATGGGCCGAGGGCGCTGCATGTCATTGTTGTCGCGTGAGTCTGCCGATCAGGATTGAAACCAGGGCACTGACCACCAATCCGGCGACAAGCGCCTGGATGGCAAAATTGGGGTGACCGCTGACAAGCATTGCGAGGGCCGCCAGTCCCGTGAGCACGAAAGTCCAGCCAGCAAAGCGGTTGGACGTTCCCCAGGCGCCACGGTCTGCGAGCGTCGAAGCCGTCCTGACGCCGACAAACGGGTTCGGCCGGGTCTTTGGCAGCACGTTGCCAAGCCAGATCAGGACCAGTGCCACCACTGCAAGCACCGGTGACAGTCCGGCGAATTCAGTCTGCTGCGATATCGCATTCCACAAGACAGCCAGGTGAACGGAAAGCATCACCAGAAATCCGCCGGCCCATCCGGCCAGCCAGGTTGCCGGATTTTCCTTGCGCGTGTGGCGTCCCGCCTTGCTTCGGCTGATGGCGAGAAGCAACAGGGTGGTGAGCAGCATGAGGCCGGGCAGCAGCAACAGGGCTTCCAGCTTGCCGGCATAGCGGTCAGGCTCGCCGTGGATGTTCCAGTGCATGGCAATCTGCGCTGAAGGATCGATGTGGCCATAGGCAAGAACGGATGCTAACGCTGCGCCCGAAGTTGCGGCAACGGCAGAGGTTTCAGCTGGATGGTTCAATTTTTCTCTCCCCCGATTTTGCTCCGATTCCGAACAGGTCCATCGCACCGCTGAGCGCCTCTTCAAGCACGGAAAGCTTCAAGTGATAGACAATGCGCGTGCCATCCCTTTCTGCCTCGATCAGGTTGGCGTCCTTGAGGACCGAGAAGTGTCCTGACAGTGTCGGCTTGGCCAGATCGAACTGCTCGGCCAACACGCCGGCCGTTTGCGGTCCGTGGCGCAAGCGAGCAAGTATGTCCCGCCTGACAGGATGACTGAGAGCCTTATAAACATTATTCATTCGTATTTTCTCTAATTAGGATATTTCCTAAATAACAATAGTTGCCTGCGGGTACAAGGGACTGATTGGAGGAGAATGGAATTTTTTGGCTTCATGCCTTCCGGCTGAAACACCGGACATGAGCACCCTTATCGTGATGCGTAACGATATTGACCCTGGGGAGACATTGCGGCTTTGTGGCATGGTGCAAACGACCAAGGATGCCGGACATGCCTGTTTCACCCGAACATTTCGCCGCTTTCGTTCTGGCCAGCGTCATTCTGCTGGTGATCCCCGGGCCGACCATCATCATGGTCATCACCCAGGCGCTGGCGCATGGGCGCAAGGTCGCGCTGGCAAGCGTGATCGGCGTGGGCCTTGGCGACCTGCTCGCGACATCGCTTTCGATCGCCGGTGCGGGTGCATTGCTGGCAGCATCGGCATCGCTGTTTCAGGCGCTGAAATTTGTCGGCGCGGCCTACCTGATCTGGATCGGTTACAAGATGTGGCGCACACCGGTGACGCTGCCGGACATGTCCGATGCCGACGTGGTGGAGGCTCCAGCGAAAACGGCGACGATCTTTCGCGATTCCTTCCTGATCACCGCACTTAACCCAAAGGGCATCCTGTTCTTCGTGGCCTTCGTGCCGCAGTTCATCGATCCCGCCCTGCCCTACACGCCGCAGGCCGCAACCTATGTGCTCACCTTCACGGCTCTGGGAATCATCAATGCTGCGGTGTTTGCATTTGCGGCGGCCGGCGCCCGGCAGACCATTCGCCGGCCTGAGGTGATGAAGATTGCCATGCGCAGCGGCGGATCGCTGTTGATGATGGCTGGCATCGCTGCGGCCTTCACACGCCGCGCGTCCTGAATGCCCTATCAGAACAGGGTCAACCCAGCAGGCACTATCTGCGTCCATCCGGCGCGCGGGGAGTTCATGGGCAACCGTGGCGGCGCTTTGCATGATGCGGATCAACGGATCGTGCGGCACCAGAGGAGCAGAGCGTGGCTTGTCTGCGTGACAGCGTTCAAGGGACGGCGCCGGAAGCTGATGCAGCCGAACCGCTACACCGAATTGTTCTTTCTCGATGAAGTCACCGCGCTCGCAGCCGGGCACCGCCCGTGCTTCGAATGCCGGAGAAAAGATGCGTTCGCTTTTGCGGAAGCTCTCGGCAAAAGCCGGGACGAAGAGCGGTTGTCCGCACCGGCCATCGACGCGCTGCTGGCGGTGGAGCGCAAGCGCAGCCCGGACGCGCCCGAGCGTTTGGTTGCGCGAGAGGGAATCTCGTCGCTTCCCGATGGGGTGATGATCCGCCAGGGCGGTACGCATTACGCCTTGCGCGGCGGCAGGCTTCTGCCCTGGTCGTTTGACGGCTATGGCGCCCCGACGGATCCTGATGCGCTTCCGGGCTGTCCGGTCCATCTCGACACTCCGGCCTCGACGGTTGCCGCGCTTGGGCATGGATACCGGCCGGTATTCCATTCGGGGTGCTGGAGGCCTGAGGCTTGATCTTCGGATCAGCTTGGGCAAGAAGTCGAAAATGCGCGCAAATTACAAACTTCAACGGCTCTATCTCGACGCTCCGCTTGCCCAGGGCGAGGTTCTGACCCTTGCCCGGGAGCAGGCGCATTACCTCATGACGGTGTTGCGGCTCGACGACGGCGCCGAGGTTCTGGTGTTCAACGGACGCGACGGCGAATTCAGCGCGACGCTGCGGCCGCAAGGCAGGAAAGCGGCGAATCTCGAAATCGGCGCCCAGACTCGCGCGCAGCCTGAACCGTCGCGGCTCGAATTTCTGTTTGCTCCGCTCAAGGTCGGACGGCTGGAATATCTGGTTCAGAAGGCCACCGAAATGGGCATTCACAAGATCACTCCAGTGTTCACCGATCACACGCAGATGCACAAGATCAACGCCACGCGGCTGGAGGCCAATATTCTCGAAGCGGCGGAGCAATGCGGCAATCTTGCCATTCCGCAACTGGGGGACGCGGTGAAGCTCGAGACCCTGCTTGGCGGCTGGGACCCGGCGCGCCGGATCATCTTCTGCAATGAAAGTCAGGCCGGCGACAATCCGACGGCGGCGCTGTCCGCCATCACCGAACGCGACCTGGCGCTTCTGGTGGGGCCGGAGGGCGGATTTTCCGAGCGCGAGCGGGAGCTGCTGACCTCCCTGCCCCATGTCACCGCCATTCCGCTGGGACCGCGCATTCTGCGCGCAGACACCGCCGCAGTGGCAGCCCTGACCGCGGTGCAGATGACGATCGGCGACTGGTAGGACTGCACGAACCAGCCCGGATCAAGCTTCTTTGATCTCAGGATCAGGGATTTTCGCTTGCATGGCGGACCGGTTCCGGTCCAAGCAACATGACCACGCGTGGTCCGAGACCGCGCCAACGACCAGACGATAAAGGCCCGGACATGGCGCGCGACACCACCGACGACACACCGATCAGCTCAGTCAATGATCTGGCCGACTGGATGGCAGCAGGTTGCAAGCCGCAGGAAAAATGGCGGATCGGCACCGAGCACGAAAAATTCGTGTTCTACAGCCAGTCCCATCAACCGGTGCCTTATGAGGGCGAACGCTCGATCCGGGCGCTGCTGGAAGGCATGGCGATGATGCTCGGCTGGGAACCGATCATCGATGCCGGCAAGATCATCGGACTGGTCGAGCCGACCGGCGCCGGCGCCATCAGCCTGGAACCGGGCGGGCAGTTCGAACTCTCCGGCGCGCCGCTTGAAACCATTCACCAGACCTGCCGCGAATCGAACGCGCATCTGGCGCAGTTGCAGGAAATCGCCGAGCCCATGGGCATCGGCTTCCTGGGCATGGGCGGCAGCCCGACCTGGTCGCTGGCCGAAACGCCGAAAATGCCCAAATCCCGCTACGACATCATGACCCGCTACATGCCGAAGGTAGGCACCAAGGGCCTGGACATGATGTACCGGACCTGCACGATCCAGGTGAATCTGGACTTCTCCTCGGAAGCAGACATGCGCCGCAAGATGCAGCTCGGCATGAAGCTGCAGCCCTTGGCAACCGCGCTGTTTGCGGCCTCGCCGTTTACCGAGAGCAGGCCCAACGGGCTGGTCTCCTGGCGCGGCGACATCTGGCGCGACACCGACAACCAGCGCTCGGGCCAACTGCCGTTCGTCTATTCCGATGATTTCGGCTTCATGGATTATGTCGAATGGGCGCTCGACGTGCCGATGTATTTCGTGCTGCGCGACGGCAATTACCACGAGGCGACACATGTGACCTTCCGCCAGTTCATGAACGGCGCGCTGAAGGGCGAACTCGACCAGCCGATGCCCACCATCGGAGACTGGACCAACCATCTGGGCACGCTGTTTCCCGATGCCCGGCTGAAACGCTTCATCGAGATGCGCGGCGCCGATGGCGGTCCGTGGCGGCGGATCTGCGCCCTGCCGGCATTCTGGGTCGGACTGCTTTATGACGAAGCGGCAATCGGCGAGGCGCTGGAACTTGTGAGCGACTGGAACCTGGATGAGGTCAACCAGATTCGCGACACCACGCCACGCGACGGATTGAATGCCAAGATCAAGGGGCACTCGCTGCGCGACATCGGCCGCGAAGTGCTCGGCATTTCCCGGCGCGGTCTGGTCAACCGGGCGTGCCTGAATTCCGAAGGCAATGACGAAAGCCATTTCCTCGCTCCGCTGGAAGAGACAATCGCCCGCGGCACCACGCTGGCCGAGGAGATGCTGGCGCTTTACAATGGCCGCTGGAACGGCAGCGTCGATCCGGTCTTCGAAGACTACGCCTACTAGCAGCATCAATCGCCCCCTGCCGAATAAGGATTACCGCCCTAGGCATGCCGCTTTGGGCGGTATAGTCTTTGCCCAAGGCCTGCATTCCAGCGCTTGAGGAGAGACACAGTCCGATGATGCCGCTTTTTGACATGATGATGAATGCCCAGAACGGTGAAGCCATGCGGAACATGGCCAAGCAGTTCGGCCTTGACGAAAACCAGATGCAGCAGGCGGTGGCCGCGCTGATGCCGGCCTTCTCCACCGGCTTGAAGCGCAATGCCTCAAACCCGATGGACATGTCGAATTTCCTCTCCGCGCTCGCCGGCGGCAATCACGCTCAATATTTCGAAAACATGCAAAATGCCTTCAGCCCCCAGGGCAAGGCCGAAGGCAATGGCATTCTGGGCCATCTCTTCGGATCGAAGGAAGTCAGCCGTGCGGTGGCCGCGCAAGCCGAAGCCGCAACCGGCATCGGCCAGGAAATATTCAAGCAGATGCTGCCGGTTCTGGCGACTTCGATCATGGGCGGACTGTTCAAGCAATCGACCGGACAGATGCAGGCCAATGCGATGGGCGGCTCCAACCCGATCGGCGATCTGATCAGCGACATGATGCGCCAGGGCATGGGCGGCGCCAAGGCCAAGCCGGCACCGCAGGCCTCGCCGATGGACAATCCGCTCGGGCAGATTCTCGAAGGCATGTTTGGCGGCACGCCGAAAAGCCCGCCGAAACAGGCCGGCGGCAATCCGTTCGGCGACAATCCGCTTGGCCAGATCTTCCAGGACATGCTCGGCGGCGCGATGGGCGGCGGACAGCCGCGGCAAGCGCCGGAACCGGAGCAGCAACCCGACCACGCCTCCCCCTCCGGGAGCGGCAATCCCTATGAAGACCTGTTCGGCAAGATGTTCGAATCGGGCAAGGAAGTGCAGCAGGGCTACCAGAAGAACATGGAGTCGATTTTCGACCAGTATCTTCAGGGCATGAAGCGCTGATCAGCGCGCTATGAAGCGGGACCGGCTGAGCACCAAGCCTGCCCGCGGAATGAAAAGCCCGGCCGCGCAGTCTCTCAAGAGAGGATGCAGCGGCCGGGTAAATGCGGGATACAGGGCAGCATCCCGCAGGGGACCTCTTCAGAAACAGGTCACAGGCAACAAGAGCCTACCAGCTGGTGTTGCACCGCGCGCGGCGCGCCAGTTCGGTGGTCGGATCGGTATTGAACGGCATGGACATGCCACAGCGCACATCACCACGGGTCAGGCCGATATCGGCCAGCTGATGATCCGAGAGCTGTTGAAGTTTGCCGGCAATTCGGCGATTGAGCAGAACGCGCACCAGAGCCGTACCCTTGCCGGAAGCGGCGTAGATGGCATTCAACACAACCTGTCCGGCATTGAAGGAGCGGGCAAGTGTCCGTGAGGCAGCAAAACTGCGGGCGTTCATGGTCATATTCCTTGGTCAATAGGCGCCGATTGATCTGCGGGCCGGCGCAGGACCCAACTTGCAGCCTCTATGTCTCAAAAATCGATTGATCAGACCAGCGAATGTTTCTAATCTCTATCATCAAATAGATTGATAGGACCCCGCCATGCCCGCGCCACTCGATATCGACCAATTGCAAACCTTCGTGGCCATTGTCGATACCGGCAGTTTCACCCGCGCGGCCGACAAGGTATTCAAGACCCAAAGTGCGGTATCGATGCAGATGCGGCGCCTCGAGGAGCGTGTCGGCAAGACCCTTTTCGTCCGCGACGGGCGGCTCAACCGGCTCAGCGAGGATGGCGAGCGAATGCTGGGCTATGCGCGGCGCATCATCCGGCTCAACAACGAGACCATTTCGGCCTTTGATGATCATCAGCTCGAGGGCCTGATCCGCATCGGCACGCCGGATGATTATGCCGACCGCTACATGCCCGGCATCATTGCGCGCTTTGCCAAGACAAATCCAAATGTCGAGCTCTATATCGAGTGCGAACCGTCCATCGAATTGGCCGCGAGGCTGGCGCGTGGCGAGCTCGATGTGGCGCTGGTCACCCACAACCCGCGCGCCCGGACATCGGAAGTGGTGCGCACAGAGCCACTCTACTGGGTCACATCGATGAACCATTCGGTGCATGAGGACGCGGTGGTTCCGCTTGCCGTCGGCCGGCGCTCCTGCCTGTGGCGCAACCTCGCCTGCTCGGCGCTCGATTCCGCCGGGCGGGATTATCAGGTGCTGTTTACCAGCTGGTCGGCCACTGTGGTCGCCTCGGCGGTGTTGTCGGGACTTGCGGTCTCGCTGCTGCCCGAATGTGCCGTGCGGCCCGGCATGCGCATCCTGTCGCCGGCAGATGGCTTTCCGGCGCTGCAACCGGCCCAGATCGGCCTGATGAAGCGCCCCGGCGCGCCCGCGGCTCTGGTCAACGCCATTTGCGGCCACATTGCCGCGAGCCTCGACAACATCACCCCGGTGGGGTCTGAAGACAAGCCGATGTCGGGCGCTTCGGGATCGTCATCGCGCAGGGATCACAGGGGACGCCCGGACATTGCCGCCGTGCCTGCCTGGTAGGCCGGCACCCGAAGAACCCGAGGCATTGGCGACCCAAGCCCCCACTCAGGCGATGTGGATGGCGAGCAGGAGCCACTGCAGCAGATTGATGGCCAGGCTGACGATGAACAAAGAGCGGCGGATCCTGATGCGGTTGCTGGTGATGTGCACATAGGAATGCGCCACCCGGGCAATCACGAATGCCCACGCCACTATGACCGCGGCCACCCCTGCCCCGCCCGTGACATAGAGCGACAGGCAGGCCGCAAAGAACAGCACCGGCAGTTCGAACTGGTTGGACAGATTGCGGACGGCCGTGGCGCTCGGCTCCGGCTCGATCGAGGGAACCTTGAAGTCGGAAGGCTTGGCGCTGCCGGCCTTGACAGCACCGATCCGCCTCGAAGAGACGGTGACGTAGATGACATAGGTGAGAAGCACCTGGGCCAGAACCGGCCAGAAAATTGCGGTGGATGTGGTCATGATTGGGACGGCCTTACCTTTGAACGAGCTGATTTATCGCAGATGGCGTCATTCACCGCCACAAGATTGTGCATCCGGCGGGGCCGGCCCGGCGATGGCCTGGCCAAGGCCCAGAGCGGTAGCCGGGCTGTCGGCACCATAAGGCCGAACAGCGCCGCTCTGGAGCCAGAGCGGCTCAGATGACGGTTTGTGTGGTCCGCATGCGCCTGCGACGGGCAATCCACAACGCAACAATCAGCACAGCGACGATCACGAGGCTCAGATATTTGCCGCGGGTAAGCACCTGCAGCACGAATACCATCTCCGCGTTGAATGCGAGCGTGATCGCCTTCGGGCCATAGATCGTGTCGGCAACGGCGTTTTCGAAAAAATCAAAACCGAGATAGGCAAAGGCCAATGCCAGCGCCAGGCCGAGACCGACCTTGGCCAGCCGCGGTGTCTCGGTCTGGTCCCGGCGGCTGTAGGTCGCGGCAAAGGCGCTAAACGCGATGCTCATGGCCAGCAAGGGCGGAAACAGCAGGTCGACCCCGGCATGCAGCGCCAGATAGGCTTCCGACGCGCTTTGCCGGCCTTCGGCTTGCGCCCGGGCAAACTCCGCGGAAAAGGCGTCGAACAAGGCCCGCGCGGCGTCCGCATCATAGCCCAGCGGCACGCCGTCGGGCAGCTGCCATCCACTCAGCAGGGCGCTGATTGCAGCCGATTCAACCAGCGCCATATAGGCAAACAGCCCGGCTGTGACCAGGCACAAAAGCCAGCCGGGCCACAGCCGTTTCATTACATCGCGCCGGGATAGTTGGGGCTTTCGCGGGTGATGGTGACATCGTGGGTGTGGCTTTCGCGCAAGCCGGCGCCGGAGATGCGCACGAATGTCGCCCGCTCATGGAAGCTTTGCAGATCGGCCGCGCCGACATAGCCCATCGCGGCCTTGAGACCGCCGGCGAGCTGATGCAGCACGCCCGACACGGGGCCCTTGTAGGGAACCTGGCCTTCGATGCCTTCGGGAACCAGCTTCAGCGTGTCGCGCACCTCGGCCTGGAAATAGCGATCCGCCGAGCCGCGCGCCATGGCGCCGACAGACCCCATGCCGCGATAGGCCTTGAACGAGCGTCCCTGGTGCAGATAGACCTCGCCCGGGCTTTCATCGGTGCCTGCGAGCAGGGAGCCGATCATCACCGCCGAGGCGCCGGCGGCAATCGCCTTGGCCAGGTCGCCGGAATATTTGATGCCGCCATCGGCGATCACCGGAATCCCGTGTTTCTGCGCTTCATCGACGGCGCTCATGATTGCCGAAAGCTGCGGAACGCCGACGCCTGCGACGATGCGGGTCGTGCAGATCGAACCTGGTCCGATGCCGACCTTGACCGCATCGGCTCCGGCGTCGATGAGCGCCCGCGTGCCTTCTGCGGTCGCCACATTGCCGGCCAGGATGCGCACGGAATTTGAAAGTTTCTTGGCGCGGGTGACCGCATCGAGAACCCGCTGCGAATGGCCGTGGGCGGTGTCGATCACCAGAAGGTCCACACCGGCGGCAATCAGGCGCTCGGCGCGTTCAAACCCGTCTTCACCGACCGAGGTTGCGGCGGCGGCGCGCAGCCGTCCCTGCTCGTCCTTGGAGGCATGCGGGTTGAGCTGAGATTTCTCGATATCCTTGACCGTGATCAGCCCGACGCAACGGCCTTCGCCGTCGATCACCACCAGCTTTTCGATGCGGTGGCTGTGCAGCAGGCGCTTGGCCTCGGTCTGGTCGACGCTTTCCTTGACCGTGACCAGGTTCTCATGGGTCATCAACTCGCGGATCTTCTGATCCGGATTGGAAGCGAAGCGCACATCACGATTGGTCAGGATGCCGACCAGAAAGCCGGGTCCGCCCGAGCCGTCGCGGTGCTCGACGACCGGAATGCCGGAAATGCCGTGCGCCTTCATCAGGCCCAGCGCTTCCGACAGCGGCGCCTCCGGGCTGATCGTCACCGGGTTGACCACCATCCCGCTTTCGAATTTCTTGACCTGGCGGACCTGCTCGGCCTGTTCTTCCGGAGTCAGGTTGCGGTGAATGACGCCAATGCCGCCGGCCTGCGCCATGGCAATCGCCAGGCGTGATTCGGTCACCGTGTCCATGGCCGACGAAATGATGGGAAGATTGAGCTCGATATCGCGGGCTATCCGGGTGGCGACATCGGCCTGGCCGGGCATCACTTCGGAATGGCCGGGCTGCAGCAGCACGTCGTCAAAAGTCAGCGCTTCTGCGCCCGTAATGGTTTGGATAATCTTTGCCATCGCCTGTCGGTTCCGTTCGTTCGGGGCCGGCCCGAACCGGACCGCCCGGTGCTATTTCGGGTCTCTCGCGTTGGCAGCGGCAAGTACCATGCTTCCTTCACATGTGAAAGAGCGCGAAAGCGTTTGATCACCGAAAATCGCCGCAGCGCACCCATTGTGGGCTGCGGGCAACACAATGCCCGGTCTGGCGGCCGGCAGGTCGTTGCTTTGAAGCCAATTCAGGATGAGAGGCTCCAGCGCAACACATTTCCCTGGCAACGACGAGAGGCGCAATTGTCGTTGACATTGCATCAACCAAACCGGGACTATGAATTGCCCCATTGACCGCCACATCCCTGTCCGCCGGGACACGGCTGCCACGCCTTCGCATCTCCACCGCAATGGATATCCACTTTGAAACGCTCAATTCCGCTCGTCCTGGCTATCGCGCTTTTCATGGAGCAGATGGACTCCACCGTGATCGCCACCGCGCTGCCGGCAATCGCCACCGATATCGGAACCAGCCCGATTGCGCTGAAACTTGCCCTGACCGCCTATCTGGTGTCGCTCGCAGTCTTCATCCCGATCTCCGGCTGGATGGCGGACCGGTTTGGCGCGCGGCGGATTTTCGCCATCGCCATTGCCGTTTTCATGGTCGGATCGATTGCCTGTGCGGTATCGTCAAACCTGACCGAATTCGTTCTTTCGCGGTTTCTGCAGGGCATGGGCGGGGCGATGATGACCCCGGTCGGGCGGTTGGTGCTGGTGCGGGCGACGGAGAAGTCGCAGCTGGTCAACGCCATGGCCTGGCTGACCATCCCAGCGCTTGTCGGTCCGCTGGTCGGCCCGCCGGTTGGCGGCTTTTTGACGACTTTCCTGACCTGGCACTGGATCTTCCTGATCAACATACCGATCGGCATGGCCGGGATCGTGTTTGCGCTGACGGTGTTGCCAAGGGACACGCGGCGCGGACATGACAGGGTCGACTGGATAGGCTTCCTGCTCTCAGGCGCCGCAGCTTCTGGCATCGTCTTCGGCCTTTCGGTGATCAGCCTTCCGGTCCTGCCGCCGGTCTGGGGCATCGCGGCAACGATTGGCGGCGTGTTGTGTTTCTTTCTCTATCTGGCCCATGCCCGGGTGCATCCCAAACCGCTGCTTGATCCGAAAATGTTCCGCAATCGCACATTCGCGCTGTCGCTGACGGGCGGGAACCTGTTCCGCATCGGCGCCGGCGCCGTGCCGTTCCTGCTGCCGCTGATGTTGCAACTGGGCTTCGGCATGACTCCGTTTGAATCCGGCATGGTCACCTGCATCGCAGCCGCCGGGGCAATCACCATGAAGTTCATCATTCAGCGCGTGCTCCGGTTTGGCGGGTTTCGCCGGGTGCTGCTGCTGGCCGCAGGCGGCGCTGCGCTGTCGATCGCGGTCAACGGGGTCTTCACCCCGTCAACCCCGGTGACGCTGATCATGGGCATCCTGTTTTTCGGCGGGCTGGTCCGCTCGATGTTCTTCACCTCGGCCAATGCGCTGATCTTTGCCGAGATCACCGAAGACACCGCGGCCCGGGCAACCTCGATCGCCTCGGCCTTGCAGCAGGTATCCATCGCCATCGGCGTGGCGCTGGCCGGAGGCATTCTCGACCTTGTCAGCACCTTCAACGGCGGGGAACTGACGCTTGGCGCATTTCACACCGCCTTCTTCGCCGTCGCCGCGATCACCGGCTTCGCAATCCTGCCGTTTCTGGCGCTGCCGCCCAATGCCGGCGAAGCCGTGTCCGGGCATGGCCTCAAACGCGCGGGTCCCCGCGCGGCCTCACCCGTCCGCCAGTGATTCCCCGGCATGGCGGCCCTTGAAGCCCTTGGCGAGCACGAACATCTCCACCGATTCCGCCCGTGACGATGGAGGCTTGATGTGGACCACGGATCTGAAATTGCGCTTGAGCAGGTTGAGCAGATCGTTCTCGGTGCCGCCCTGGAAGGTCTTGGCGAGAAAATGTCCGCCCGGGGTCAGCACCTCGATGGCAAAATGCGCCGCCACTTCGCACAGATACATGGTCCTGAGGTGATCGGTGCGCTGATGACCGGTGGTCGGCGCCGCCATATCCGACAGCACCACGTCCGGTGCGCCGCCCAACGCGTCCTTGAGCGCCTGCGGAGCGCTCTCGTCGAGAAAATCCATCTGCAGGAATTTCACGCCCGCCAGGCCGTCCATCTCGAGAAAATCGATGGCCACCACCTTCGGATCCTCATCGGTGGAATCGGTAACCTGGGCGGAAATCTGCGACCAGCCGCCGGGTGCTGCCCCCAGATCGATGATCCGCCTGGCCTTGTCGAGAATATTGTGCTTGGCGTCGATTTCCAGAAGCTTGTAGACCGCGCGGGAGCGGTAGCCTTCCTGCCGGGCCTGCTGCACATAGGGATCGTTGAGGTGCCGCTCGACCCAGCGCCGCGACGAGGCCTTGAGCTTGCTCTTGCGTTTCACCTTCTGTCCGAGCTTGCGCCCGGTGGGTCCTGATGGAGGACGGGTCATGGCTTTTCCCCCTGGTTCGAGCGCTGGTTGCGGTAACGGAAATTGCGGCCGCTGCGGCGCCAGGCACCGTCCGATGCCATCATTTCATTGAGCAGGCCTTCGCGCAGCCCGCGGTCGGCGACGCGCATCCGGCGTGAGGGCCAGCGCTTGCGGATCGACTGCAGGATGGCGCAGCCGGCAAGGACCAGGTCCGCCCGGTCGGCACCGATGCAGGGATTGGCGGCGCGGGCGTCGAAATCCCAGGACAACAACCGGTCGAGCATGCGGTCGACATCATCATTGGACAGCCACAGCCCGTCGACCTTGCGGCGATCATAGCGCGGCAAATCGAGATGCAGGCCGGCCAGCGTGGTTACCGTTCCCGATGTGCCGAGCAGATGGATCCGGCCGTCGGCCAGGCCGGAGAAGGCCGGCAGCGGCGGTGGCGTGAATTTTTCCAGCATCGTATCGACTTCCGCCACCATGGCGGCAAACACATCCGGCGTGACCAGGCAGCCGCCGTGACGCTCGGACAGGGTGACGACGCCCACCGGCAGCGAGGTCCAGGCCTTGATGTGATCGGCGAGACGGTTGGAGCGGTTCTCGGTCAGATCGATCATGGCGATTTCCGAGGAGCCGCCGCCGATGTCGAACAGCACCAGCCCGTCGGTGTCGCGCCCGACCAGCGAGGAACATCCGGCCACAGCCAGGCGGGCCTCGGTCTCGCGGGTGACGACCTCGAGCTCGAGACCGGTCTCGGCGCGAACCCGGTCGAGAAAGTCGGCGCCGTTGCGGGCCGACCGGCAGGCCTCGGTGGCGATCAGGCGGTGACGCCGCACCGGGCGGTTTTTTAGCTTTCCGGCGCAGACCTTGAGAGCTTCGACGGCGCGGTCCATGGCGTCGTCGGACAATTTCCCGGTGGCGTCCAGCCCCTCGCCCAGCCTGACGATGCGTGAAAAAGCATCGACGACCCGGAACTGTCCGGGCCGTGTCGGCTGCGCGATCAGCAGCCGGCAATTGTTGGTGCCCAGATCCAGCGCCGCGTAGAGATCGTCAACCACCCGCCGCACCGCAGGCGCGGCCGCTCCGGCGGGACCTGCAGCACCGGAGGCAGGCGCGGCGTTGGATTTGTGCGGGGCCTGTCCCGGCGCCTTTTGCGGCGCCAGCGGCCGGCCCTGGATTTCACGGCCGGGCTTGCGCCGCCGGCGGCGGCCCTTCTTTTCACCCGGCACAGGCACTGGCGCGGCCGCAGCCACCTGGGCAACGGGCTGTCCTGTCTCAGGGGTCTTGTCGGATTTTTTCGCGGATTTGCGGCGCCGCCGCCTGCGGCGTCCGGACGGCTCGTCGCCGGCTTCCCTGTTGGCGGATACGCTGGCGGGGACACGTTCCGATGGCACGCCATCGGAAACGGAGCCCGAGGCCACGGTGGTTGTCCCGCGTCCCTGTTCCACACCCTCCGTCGCTGCCTTTGCGGCGCGTCCGGGTGGCCTTTCACCTGCCAGTGATACCCCCGCGTTTGGCGTTTCGCCGTCCCGAAGGTCTTTCACGGTCTGTCCTGTCATGCGCGGCGGGCAACGGCCTCGAGTCGCGCTTCACGGTTTGCTGTTGGGCCAAGGTTAGCAAAGCAGCGGACAGAACGCAAAATTCTTTTTGAGCCGCGGATGGAGGCCGCAAGCAGCCCTGATCGCCGCCGCTTCGTGGCCTGCTGCGAATTTTGAAAAAAACGGGGCATCCGGGTTTGCATCCTCGAAGTTTATTGGCTATAAGCCGCCGCGCTGGCCCGGAAAATTTCCGGCCCGCCCATGTTGGGGAATAGGTTAACGGTAGACCCACGGACTCTGACTCCGTTAGTCCTGGTTCGAATCCAGGTTCCCCAGCCAATCGACCTCTTCAAGCTCTGAACAAGATTGATTTTCCAGCGTTTTTTCGTTAGCTGGGGATACGTTTTGCCGTCTGGTGGACAGTACTGTCTTACACGGGTGTCCCCCACGCGTGTCTGACATCGGTGTCCAGCAGACGGAAAAGTTGGAGAATCCGTCACCTCCAAAAGGAGGTTGGCATGAGTGTGCAATATGTGTTCCGGCGCGGAGCGGTCTATTGGTGGAGGCGGCGACTGCCGGTCCAGCCTCGGACCGGTTGCCGTTTGGGCATTGAAGTCAGCCTGCGGACAAAGTCGTTGCACATTGCCCGTTCGATCGCCGCCGAGGTCACGAGGGCCAGCGAGCACCTACTACACGGAATGAGCCAATCCATGATCTCTGCTGACGATGCCCGACGTATCCTGACCAAAGTGGCCATCACCCATAGCGCCAAGCTTGACCGTGTCTCTGCCGCTGAGCTGTCCTTCGGCGACAGTGCCAAGGGCGCGCGGATCGCGGACATCGCGACCGGCTGGGCATACCGCCTCTTCGCGGCTCAAGGTGTCGATGCATCTGTTGGGCAGATAGAGCAAAAGGAAATGTCAGCCGCAGGACTTGAAGCACAGACGATCACGCTGGTTGCCCAGACGATTGAGACCCTGCGGAAACAGGGGGCCATGCCGCCGAATCGCAAGCGGATTGCGGGCCTGATGGAGGAGTTCAATATTCCCGAGACACGGGTGAACGTTCAGCAGGCCGAGCAGCTCTACCTTCGTGGAATGGCTGCGGCACTTCTCGATGCCGATCGCCGCTGGACCGGCCTGCGTCATGACGACGACCTGCTTCTCCAGTCGGGGCTGCTGGAAGAAGCACGACGGCCGATCGCTCAAACCGTTCCTATTGATGTCCCCAACGGGTCGGCCTCCCCTGCTCCCGCCGCACCAATCAGTGTTCCAGTGCCCGCGGCCGAAAGTCCGCAAACGCCTCCCCCACCCGTGATATCCCCCGCTGCGCCGGTCGCCGCCGAGGTGACAATCAGCGACGACGCCGACGATATCGACAGCTTCACTGACATCGAAGATGAAAGCTATCGCAGCCTGATCGATATCGTCGCGGCCGCCGGCGAGGCAAAGGTTACGCTCGGCGAGTGGGACAGCAAAACCCTGAAGCAACATGTCCAGCTCGCCAAGCTGTTCAAGCGCTTCCTCGGGCACGACAACCCTACCCGTGTCGGTCAACAACACCTCGCACAATTTCGGGATGTCCTGCTCAAATTCCCCAAGAATTACGGCAAATCGCCGCGGGACCATGTCATCTCCGTCAGCGACATTCTCGCCCGAGCGGAAAAGCTTCCCAAAGCCGAGGTCGGCCTGACAAAGGCGACGATCAATCGACACATGAACAACATGGCCAATATCGCAGGCATGTGCCAGGCCTATGGCTATTCGTGGGAGAGCTACGACGGCATCTCCAAGCTTCGTGCAAAGAAGAGCGGAGACTCGGAGAACGAACGCCCGTCCTTCACCACCGGTGATCTAGAGGCCCTGTTCAGTCTTCCGATCTGGACCGGTGCAGCCACGGGCAGCATTGATGGCAATCCGGGTGGCGAGATTTTCCATGACGCACGCTATTGGGTGCCCCTCATCGGAGCATATCAGGGTGCAAGGCGGGAGGAAATTTGCGGGTTTCGGCTCGATGAGATCATCGACCTCGAAGGCATCTGGGGGTTCAAGTTTATCCCATCGGAGGGTCGCAGGTTTAAGTCCAAAGCGGCGAAACGACACATTCCCATTCACCCTGAACTCATCCGGCTTGGTTTCCTCGATTATGCTGACGCACTGCACAAGGCAGGCCATTTGCTGCTGTTTCCGGAACTCCGAGCGGTGGCGGAAGCGACGCCGATGGGGGATGTCTTCAACGACGATTGGCAGAAGATGAAAGAGCTGGCGCTGCCGCAGGCGAAGGAAGAGGGAAAGGTGTTTCACTCGTTCCGCCACTGGTGCAACAACGAGATGAAGCAGGAAGGTGTCGGGTCGGAAATCCGCAAGGACATTCTCGGTCACATCAACAAGGACGTGAACGAGGGCACCTATTCACAAGTTGCCCGACTGCGCCTGATGAAGAAGTCTCTCATGAAGCTTCCCAGGCCGAGTTCCGGAGTCAAACCTGCACCGGTTCGACTGCTGCCCCAGGTTCTTGCGCACACGCCGCGGCAGACGCGGAAGCATTCGGAGGGTTGAGAAACCTGCAGTATCGTTCGCAATGCTGCACCTAGACCGAGGCGAATACTTTTATTCGAAGTAGCCTCGGGTTTGAACAGTTAACGAGCCGAACCGGCCAACTTTGATATTGCCGCTGAAGGATTTACCTAGCAAGCGGTGACGCCGTCTGCCAAAGGCCGAAGGCCGCTTTCGCCGGCGCATCTGCGGGCCGTCACTACACATGGCGTGATATGGCGATCATCTGGGTCCGGCGCACTCGCATGAGCGGGTACAGCGGAAATCAATCAGCCCGACGTTCCGCTGGGCGAAGAGTACGGTGTCTGCGAAATCCACGTGCTCGACGGTCTGGGCGTGGTGGTGCGCACAATTGCCCTCTACTACAAGTCCGCACATTATACGGCCGCCCAGCGCGCTGGCAACGAGATTGCCACACCCTTCGATATCGCCGACTACCAGCTATAGCCGGGCCATAGCCAAAGGGATCACCCTCCATGCCTGACCAGACAGCCTTACCCATCCGCGCTTAGTAGTGGACTGACGGCCAACCTTCTCCACCTCCGCGCCATAACTGGAGCGTTCCGAGGAATCGTCTTTACTTTCATATTATTCTTTGGGGCGCCTCCGTTCCTCTGCAACCGTGTGGGTCGCGCGAAAAGAGACGAAGATGTGAGAAATCTGCTTTCAATCAGACCGAATTCACAGCCACATGTAAGATCGGCGGGAAACCATTGAGTCGTGGTGCTGGATGGAAGGCCGCCGACCACCGTGGCGGACCACCTAGCGCGAATGCATTAAGCATTTACATTGCCAGATTGTGATCTCCCCGCTAGCTTGATGCCGACCCAGAAAATAGGCGCGCATAGTTTTCATGCGCATCAGGGGCTGGGAGGCCGCGGTGGACAACGAGAGGTCCGAACTTTGTTGGGGAGTCGAGCAGCGATTCGAGTTCAGAGAATTCCGCTTGTTCTGGGAGGGCCATGTGAACCGCAGCAATCTGATGGACCGGTTCGGAGTCTCGCTGGACCAAGCGTCCACCGATCTGAACCGTTACATTGGATTTGCGCCCGACAACATTGTCTACAATAAGAGTGCGCGGACCTACGTCCGCGGCCAAGCGTTCAAGTCACTCTTCCGCCAAACCTACTCAAGTCGCTACCTCTCCCAGCTTTGGTCGGTGGCGGACGGGATCATCGACCGCGAGGCATTGTGGATCGCCGGTCTCCGGCCGTTGGCGTGCGGGCCGACGCCTGTGCGCAATGTCAATCCGGTAACACTCCTGTTGGTGGTGATAACCATATTGAGGCGTATTGAGCTCAATACCGACCCTAGAGCACGGAAGCCGAAGGACCAGCAGATAGCGCTTCTCAACAGTGAGGCCGTCCATGAAGATGGATAGGCTGTCCCATACCCTCGGCAATCATACTCAGGCGACGAGCGAATCAGGTGGCTGTGTTCTTGACTCCGTCGAGATCCGGCTAATTTCCGAAGGGAAGATAGAGGGGCTGGTTGATTTCGCGGCATCATCTCGGCTCCACACGCCCGACCCGAAAGGCGACACACCGCTCCACCTTGCAGCTCGCATGGGCAATCTGGCACTTTGCGATCTCTTCATTCGGTCGGGTGCCGACCCCGGCGCACTGAACCACGACCGACAGACCTCTGCTGATGTGGCATTTGCTGAAGGTCACGGTCTCGCCGCGCAGCTTCTCTCTTTGCTTGTCGCGGGGTCGCCGGAGATAAAAACGGAGACGGTTAGCGAGTGCGAGGTTTCACTTGTGGTCGAGACTGCCGTTGCCGGGCCCGACGCAGTTCCGGAGTATCGTTTCGCCGTGATTCAGGAGACGGAGCCAGCCGATAGGATTGACAACCTGGATGACCTGCTGGATTTCGAAGCTGAGGCAGAACCAGAAGAATTCTTCGATCAGTACGCGGCCGATACGGCGTCGGGGACATTCGTAGCCCTCGTCAGTTCGTCACCCGTGGCTTCGGATGACGAGGACGGGGATTGGGATCTCGACCTTTCACCTGCGCCGATTGCCGGGGAAGGCATCGGCTCCAGCGCCGCTGTGACGGCCGATCACGGTGCAGAGAGTGACTTCCTGCAGGTCCGCAATCGCGGCAGACAATCGGTCAAACGAGCAGTCGTCCAGACCGGCACGCGGATGTCGATCGAACCGGACCTGTGCTTCAGCTGGGCAGAGGAAATTCTGGCCAAAGGACGTTGCTCCCTCGATGATATCGACCGCCTCGTCGCCAATTGCGAAGGAAATGGTGATCTCGAGGAACTGCGCATCAATCTCCAGCGCAATCTGGAAGCAGCGGGCTTCGATCTCGATCAGGCGACGGGGCATGATGCCGATCTCTGGGACGCCGTCTCAGACACTTCGTCCGATGACCTGGCTGACGCGATCGAGGCAGTCCTTACACGTCGGACGCGGCTGCCCGGTACACAGCGCTTCGTCATGGAGAAATCGGAAGAGCTGCAATTGCTGGAGCCCCTGATGCGGGCCAAGCAGAAGCTCCAGCTGGGCATCCTGTCCTCCGAGACCGCCGTCGAAACGATCCTCGACGTCATGGAAAGCATCCGCCGCGGTTCTCATGGAGACCCCGGCTCGGTCTCCTTGAGAACCATTATTCTTTCGCGCCCAAGCCATGCAGAGACGTTCGAAGTATTGGCCGCTGCGGACGCCCTGAGGTCGTGGCACACCACTGGGCGGGTGATGGACGGCAAACGACGAAGAGAAGCACTCGGTGCGCTCGAGGCATTAGATCTCTCTCTAGCATTCCACAAGGAGTTGGTCGGCAGACTGGAACAATTTCCAGCGTGCCAAGCCGAGGCCAGTCAGCTGGAAGCCGAAATACTGATCTTCGAATCCGTCACCGAGCACCTTATCCGCGAGCACCTGCCTTACGTGCGCCGCTTTGCCTCGCGGAACGTGGAGGAAGGCGAGGATCCAGAGGACGTCTTCCAGGTGGCGTTCATTGGTCTGCAGCGTTCCACGAGGCGCTTTGATCCTGAGCGTGGTTATCGCTTCCTCATCTATGCCACTTACTGGATGCGGCAGGCCATCACGCGATGGCGCGCTGATGAAGGCGGGGCGATCCGCATCCCCGTGCATCGGAACGAGAAGATCACTAAGCTTGATCGCGCCCTCGAGAGGCTGGACGTTCGGGTCGGCGGAGTCGTTTCCGACCTGGAACTCGCCGAAGAGCTGGAATGGACAATTGACGAGGTCAGACAGTTCCGTGGCATCCCGCGTGAAGCCGAATACCCCACAAGCATAGACGACTGGGACAACCTGCTGCCGGAGCCTTCAGAAACGGATGTCTTCGACCAAGCAGAAACCGAAAGGATCGTAACAGACGCACTGGCTGATTTGCCGGAACGTCAGGCTGATGTGATCCGGATGCGCTTTGGTATCGGCCGCGATTCTGACATGACCCTCGAGGAAATCGGACAGATCTACAGCGTAACGCGCGAGCGCATTCGTCAGATAGAGGCGAAGGGCCTTGATCGTCTTTCCCATCCGGGTTGCAAGCGTCGGCTTCAGGAATTGCTGGGGATGTGACGGGATGGGTGTAAGAAATGCTCCTCCTCATGCCGGTTCGATGCTCGAGTCCCTTCGTGGGCTCGGCTACGCACCTCCCACCGCACTTGCCGATCTGGTCGACAATTCCATCGCTGCAAATGCGGGCGACGTTGCCGTTCATCTTGAATGGGCCGGTCCTGAGAGCTGGGCAAGGATCGTCGATAACGGCGACGGCATGGACGACGCGGCTCTGGAGGCCGGCATGCGCCTTGGCGCACGCGATCCGAGAGCTGAACGCGCCGCCACTGACCTTGGGCGCTTCGGGCTGGGCTTGAAGACGGCCAGTTTCTCCCAGGCTCGTCGTCTGACCGTCGCCAGTCGGAAGAAAGGTGGACCGGTCGTCTGCCTGCGCTGGGACCTTGATCTCATCGGTAAGGAACCCGGCGCCGAATGGCCACTCTTTGAAGGACCTGCGCCGGGATCAGAGCATCTGCTTGCGCCGCTGGACCAGGTGGCCCACGGCACCGTTGTTCTCTGGGAGAAGCTGGACCGTATCGTGACCGATGGCTTCGCGGCCACCGACATGATCGAGCTCGCAGATCGCGTGGAGGCGCATCTTGCGATGACCTTTCATCGTCTCCTCGATGGCCAACTGCCCATGCTTCGCCTGTCCCTCAATGGTAGAGGATTGAAGCCGTGGGACCCGTACCTCATCAGTCATCCCGGCAAGGCGCTCGAAAGCCCCGAGTATCGGATACTCCACACCACCGGTGTAACTGTGCAATGTCACGTCCTGCCGCATCGCGACATGCTCAAGCCTACGGAACAGGAAGCCGCGGCGGGGCCCGGAGGATGGACGCAGCAGGAGGGCTTCTACGTCTACCGCAACAGGCGTCTCCTTCTCGCGGGGGGCTGGCTTGGCCTCGGCGATGGCAGCAAGCCATGGCCGCGCGATGAAGCTCACAGGCTCGCCCGTATCCGGCTCGACATACCGAACAGCGCGGATGCCGATTGGAAGATCAATGTCCTGAAATCGACGGCTAGTCCCCCGGTGCGATTGCGATCTCAGCTTCACCGTCTGGCAACAGAAACACGCAACACGGCGCGGCGGGTCTTCGCCCACCGGGGTCACATCACCCCGGCCTCAGGCACGCGCTCGAACGCCGTCGCCGAAGCCTGGCAAGTGCGGCGTTCGGCACAAGGAACGTCGTACCGTATCGCTCGTCACAATGATCTTGTCGCCTCGATCCTCGATCGCGCCGGTCCACTCAAGCCCGACATCCTCGCTCTTCTGAGGCTGATCGAGGAGACAGTGCCCGTGCAGCGCATCTGGCTGGATACGGCGGAAGACAAGGAGACGCCGAGAACTGGTTTCGCCGGTGCGGCCGACAACGAAGTGATGGAGACCCTGTCCTCGATGTTTGAAGCACTGGTGAAGTTCCGCGGGCTCAGCCCGACCGAAGCTCGCGAACGGCTTGGTCGTACGCCCCCTTTGATCGGCACCTCGATCTGGTTGCAGCCCTTGAAGTGAAAGATACGCAATGACGATTTCAAACCAGAAGGCTTTCGATTCAATCCTTTCCATGGCCCAGAACATGCTCCGCCTCGCCGCGGAACGCGCTCAGAGCCCTGTTACGCCGGAAATGATCGAGAAGGAGCTGACCAAGCTGTCGATCATGATGGAGGACGATTTCGTCCTTGTTGATCGGGACGCGCTCGTTGACGAGCTGATCCGACGATCAAGCCGAACTGTAGGCGAAAACGCCACCCTGTCGAGCGGTGAGGACCATGTCGCTTGGCTTGATGCAGAAAGGAAGAAGGGCTGGACGTATTGGCAGCGTTACTCAGAGTACATGGAAGCGCGCATCCCCTGGACGGCCCTCGACGCCCTCGACGTCGCCACTGACGAAGTCCTTTCACAGCTCGAGGACCCGACCCGGGAGGGCGCTTGGGATCGTCGCGGACTGGTCGTGGGCCACGTTCAGTCGGGCAAGACAGGCAACTATACCGGACTGATCTGCAAGGCCGCCGACGCCGGTTATAAGATCATCATCGTATTGGCCGGCCTGCACAACAATCTGAGATCCCAGACACAAGTCCGGCTCGATGAAGGATTCCTTGGATTTGCTTCCGACGGTGAGGATCGCCCGCCGGTCGGTGTCGGCCTGATAGATAGTGACCTTTCCGTACGACCAAACTCGGGAACTGATCGAACTAACGGCGGTGACTTTCGAACCGCAAATGCAGCAGCCATTGGCAACATTTCGCCCGAAGAACGGCCATGGATTTTCGTGGTAAAGAAGAACAAGACGGTGCTTGAGCGCCTTCTACACTGGATCCGCAATAGGGTTGCCGATCACGTAGATCCCGAAACGGGCCGAAAGCTCGTCACAAACCTGCCACTACTCGTGATCGACGATGAGGCCGACCATGGATCAGTCGACACCGGAGAAAACGCCGTAGATGAACAAGGCAAACCAGATTTCGAACATGAACCGAAGACAATCAACAGGTTGATCCGGTCGGTTCTACACCATTTCTCGCGAAAGGCCTATGTCGGCTACACGGCGACGCCATTTGCGAACATTTTCATTCATGAACGCGGGGAGACTCAGGAGCACGGACCGGACCTCTTCCCCGCGGCCTTCATCACCAGCCTAGCGGCGCCATCGAATTATGTCGGGCCGGGTCGTGTCTTCGGATCGGCTTCCAGCACACCGGAAGACCTGCCTCTGGTGCGCCCGCTGTCGGACGATGAGTTCCAGCCGTGGATGCCGCCACGACACAAGAACGGCTACCGGCCGCGATGGCAAGGGGAGGACCGTGTGCCGGACTCGCTCGCAGAAGCGATCCGCTCATTCGTCTATGCCTGTGCCGTGAGGAAGCTGCGCGGACAAGGCAGCAAACACTCCTCGATGCTAATCCACGTTACCCGTTTCACCTCCGTGCAGAACGCCGTCGTCAACCAGGTCGCGGAGTACGTGCGAGATCTGAAAGGCCGCTACACCCGCGGCATCGAGCTTGAGAACCTCGAGGCGTCCATGCGCACGGAGTATCAAGAAACCTTTCTGCCAGGGATGCAGGGTATCCGCTCCGCCCTCGTCGAGGGCGAGACGCTGGAGGACTTCTCGTGGGCGGACATTCGTGCCGTCCTCCCCGACGTGCTGTCCGACATTCGCGTCCGCGAGATCAACGGCACGGCCAAGGACGCACTCGACTACGCCGAAAATGATGGCACTGGCCTCAAGGTGATTGCCATCGGCGGCGACAAGCTGGCGCGTGGTCTGACGCTTGAGGGTCTCTGCACGAGCTACTTCCTTCGAACCGCACGCATGTACGACACGCTCATGCAGATGGGGCGATGGTTCGGCTACCGTGACGGCTACCTCGATGTCTGCCGCCTCTACACATCGCAGGAAATGGTGGAGTGGTTCGGCCACATCGCCGATGCCGCAGAAGAGCTCCGCCAGGAGTTTGACAACATGGTAGCGGCCGGCGCCACGCCAAAACAGTTCGGTCTGCGGGTGAAATCGCATTCCGTGCTGACGGTGACCTCTCGGGCCAAGATGAGAAACGCTCGCGCGATGCAGCTGACCTATTCGGGCGACCTTCTTCAGACCATCGTGTTTCCCAATCGCAAGGAAGACATCACTGCAAACTACAATGCCACGGACCGGTTCATCAGCGCACTCGGTCCATCGACGGATCTGAACGATCAGCATTTCGTTCCACAAGGTCAGAAGTGGAACGGTCACCTCTGGCGTAATGTGTCAGCCCTGAACGTCATCTCGTTTCTGCGGGACTACAGGACCCACTCCGCCAGCTTCAGGATCATGAGTCCGCTAATTGCGGACTTTATCGAGGAGATGAACAAGGATCGCGAGCTCACGAGATGGACCGTCGCGCTGATCGGAAAGGACAGCGGTCCGGACGACAAGCCCCACCGCAAGGTGGGCGGTTGTTCGGTCAACATGCTCCAGCGCAAGCGCACGACCGAACATGCGGATCGATACTCGATCAAGACTCTGATCTCGCCTCGCGATCAGGCCATCGATCTGACCGAGCCGGAATGGAGGGCGGCGCTCGATCTCAGCCAGAAGACCTGGCGCAACGATACGGATCGAAACGAGGGCAAGGAGCCGCCGTCCGAACCGAGAGGCCCACAGATCCGTCACGTACTCGGAGAAGGCATCGCCGAAGCGGGCATTCCGGCTCGCCGAGAACGCGGTCTGATCATGCTCTATCTGCTCGATCCCGAGGGTGCGGGTGTCGATGAACTGAAGGATGCCGATCCCGTCGTCGCCTGGGCAATCAGTTTTCCGTCAAGCACTTCCGAGAGAAAGGTCTCCAACTCGAGGTACATCGCCAACAGCGTACTGTGGGGGGGGCTCAATGACTGGGTGGACTGAAGAGGGGATTGCTCGTGCCTGGCGAGCGCTCGCGCGACAGGAGGCGGCGGAAGACTGGCGATTTGTACATCTGATCGATATGGGCGCGGTCTCGGTTGAGGCGGGTTGTCAGTTTCCGCTCGGGCGGGAGGCGCTGATCGTCTCCTTTCCGGGATCGTGGCCGGTGAACCCGGCAAAGCTTCCTGAAGGCAAGGGCTTCGACGTCTCTTGCATCGAGGGGCAGACCGTGTTCGCAGCCAAGACGGCGATTGCTCTCGTCAGGCGGCCAGAGGGCTCACCCGACATCTTCGCCATCATGGTCGTGGATGTCTTGAGAACTTTGGAGACAGCAGCCAACAGCGCGGGCCGCGACGTTATGGAGGCCTTCCTCGAGCGGGTCAGGGAGTGGCAGGCTTTCATGGCTCGAACGCACCGCCCTCTTTCGTCCGACGCGCAGATCGGCCTGCTCGGCGAGCTTTGGATGCTCAGATTGCTGGCGGACACTTCCCTTGGGGCAGGTGCTCTCGACTGCTGGCAGGGACCGTTGCGGGCGGCGCAGGACTTCCACATTCGGGGGGCGCTGTAGAGGTGAAGAGCACGGTCCGGACCGGCAGCTTCCTCGCGCGGATCAACAGCATCGAACAGCTGGATGGTGACCGGGCGCCTATCTTCCTGTGCGCCTTCCGCTTCGAGGAAAACACCGATGGGATCTCGCTCGTCGGTCTTGTTACGGAACTCCGAGAGAGGTTCGGACTGGCCGGAGTGCAACGCGGATTCGAAGCTCTGCTCATGGTGATGGGATACCTCGACGAGCATACCGCTCTCTACGGGCGAACACTGACATTGAAGGACGCGAGGGCACTCCGCGCGGAAGGTAACATGCCGCGTCTCACGCGCGCTGCGCTTCCAGCTGCCATCCGCTCAGCTGCCTATGTGCTCGACCTCGACGCGCTCGAAGTTCCCTCGATCGGACTTTCGGAGTTGATCAACGAATTTGGACTGGATTGATATGAGCCTCGAAGAATTTCACCGCAACTTTCGCTCCGACCTGCAGACCATCATCGCCGAGCGCGTAGAGGCTGGCGAAGGCCCATTTCCTTCGGATGAGCTCGTCTTTGCGGAAATGGTCATGGAGCATGTCGCAGAAACCGGGATCTGCGAGGCGCCAACCATTTGCCACTGGAGCGGCAAGGTCGGCAACGCGAAACTCCGAATTACGGGCTATGCGCTCAGCTCTGATGAAACGGCTCTCGACCTCTTCGTGACCCACTATTTCGGGACCGAGGAGCTGAACGATCTCAGGGACTCGGATGCCACCGCAACTGCAAGCGAAGGCGTTCGCTTTCTCTTTCGTGCGGCAAGCGGCAACCTCGACGCAAGGATCGATCCTACCCATCCGGTCAGGGACTTGGTGGCAACCATTCGTTCTCGCTGGGGCGACATCGACCGACTTCGTGTGTTCGTGATCACGGATGGCAAGACCAAGACTAAACGGTTCTCGAACAAGGAGGTTCACCAGAAGATGGTGGCCGTCGAGGCCATGGACATGGAGAGGCTGTTCCGCCACACCGAGGGCAAGCCGCGAGACGAGCTGGCGGTCAGTTTCGTTCAGTCGATCGGTCGGGCACTGCCCTGCGTTCACGTCCCAGACCCTGATGCTGACTACGAGTATGCCCTTACTGCCATTCCCGGGCAGCTCATCCGGGATCTCTATCTGCGGTACGGGACGACCCTGCTCGAAGCCAATATCCGCACATTTCTGGGGAACAAGCGCGCGGTCAACAAGGGCATCGTCGAAACGCTGCGAAAGGAACCGGAGCACTTCCTCGCCTTCAACAATGGCCTCGTGCTTGTCTGCGACGAAGCGGCCTTCGAGCGGACTGAGGACGGGAATCTGGGCCTGTCCTTCCTGAAGGGTCTGCAGATCGTGAACGGCGGCCAGACGACCTCGACCATCTACTTCTCATCCCGCGACGATCGCACGATCGATCTCAGCCATGTCATGGTCCCGGCCAAGATCATCATCCTCAAAGGAACGCAGGACGAAGCGCGCGAGAGACTGATAAGCAACGTGTCTCGCTATGCGAACAGTCAGAACGCGGTGAAAATGTCCGACCTGTCGGCGAACCGCCCGTTCCATCGAGAGCTTGAAAAACTCGCGAACGACACCTGGTGCCCCGACGGTGCAACGCGATGGTTCTACGAGCGCGCAGCAGGCGCCTACAACGTCATGCTTCTGAGAGAAGGCACCACGCCAGCCAAAAGGCGAAACCTGAAGGAGATGGTCCCGCCAAAGCGCAAACTGACCAAGAACGACATCGCAAAGTACCATGAAGCGTGGCGCTGCAAGCCAAACCAGGTCGCAATGGCTGGCGAGAAGAACTTCGCAGTCTTCATGGCTGCGCTCGATGATGATCCGAATATTGTCCCCAGCCCGCTCGATTCCCGGTGGTATCGGACGATGATCGCCAAGGTCATTCTGTTCAAGGCAATCGAAAGCATGATCAAGACCAAGGAGGCGAAGGAGGTGTTCCGTCAGGGATGGGTGAACATCGCCACCTACGTCGTATCGGTGGTCGCTGATCGACTTGGTGATCGGCTCGACCTAGAGCAGATATGGATGCGGCAAGGGATTTCAGGTGGTCTGAGGGACCTGGTCTGGGACTGGGCCGTCGTCGTGAACGTCGAGTTCAACAGGATCGCCCCGGGCCAGCAGATTTCGGAAGTTGCGAAACGTGCGGACACGTGGATGAAGGTGCGATCGGCTGAATTTCCTGCTCCGCAGGGTTCAGTCCAGGAGTTGCGGCAGTCATGATGCCTGATATCAGAGTTGTCGCAAAGTTTGGCTTGGAGCCCATCCTGACAGCTGGCTGGTTTTCACCGTTTCAGCGTAGATAGCACTAGCGCAGCGATCTGCCTTGCAAGAAACGGCGGCACGGCGTTTCCAACTTGGACATACTGCTGCGTGCGGTTGCCGAGGAACAGGTAATCGTCGGGAAAGGTCTGCAGCCTCGCAGCCTCGCGCACCGTCAGGCTCCGGCATTGGATCGGATCGGGATGAATGAAGTAGTGGCCATCCTTAGAGATGTGGCTCGTGACCGTGGTCGATGCCTCGTCCGCCAGTTGAACCCGAAAGCGGTCGTTGAAGACACCGCTGTGCCAGTTGCGGTGATCCGGGCTGAGCACCAAGGGAAAATCGGCGGCCTTCGGGCTGTAGCCATGGACGGTCCCGAACACGGCAGCAAACAGGTAGCGGCTGAGATCCGACGCCATGTGCCCGCGCGTCTCGTGCTGCGCAATCGCGCGAAGTCCCGGTCGCTCTATCCACTTCAGCAACTCATCGTTCGAAGTGCCATAGCCGTCCGGCAACCGTGTCGCCGCCCGAATGGTAGGCGTATTGTCCTTCAGTCGCTCTGAAACGGACAGGAACGCTTCATGTAGCGCGCGGTTGTCCTTCCCGTTGGAGATGCCGGCCAGCAGTTTCGCTGCGTCGAGGACTTCTCCTCGCCAAGCAGCCGCGTCGTCGAGCCCGCGGCTGATGCCGCTTCGCAAGGCGGGCATCGTTTCGATGACATCGCGGACGGTCCGCGCCGTCCCGGATATAGCGATCTCTGCATCCGCGGCCCGTCCTGCGATGTCCGAGCGGATACCGACGATGATCACCCTGTGGCGACGCTGGGGGACTCCGAACGCCTCGGAGCGCACGATGAAGTCCGAGGGCTGTGACGCTTCCTGCAGGCTGGCCTTGCCATCCTCGACCCGGACGGCACGAAGTTCGTAGTGATGGGCGTGACCCGTGCCGAGCGAGGACAGATCCTCCATCAGCATCTCGAAGACAAGCCGGCTCTCGACTGTCGACGAAAGCATGCCCTTGACGTTTTCCATAACGAAGGCGGCCGGGCGAAGCTTGTCGAGGACCCGGATGTACTCGCGAAAGAGGTAGTGCCGCGCATCCTCCTCCGGGACGTAGCCGACCTTGCCTCTGGAACGGACACGCCCCACCAGGGAATAGGCCTGACAGGGCGGGCCGCCGATCAGGATCGTGTCGTCGTACTTTGCTTTCAGCGTCGCGATGGCGCCATCAATGGCGGTCGCCGCAGCCTTGGTGCCGAGCTCAAGCGCGCGGGCTTCGTCGATGGCATGCTGCCAGGCTTCGGCATCGAAGGCTGACCAGTCCGGTTCGGATGCCAGCCCGGCATGGAAATCGATGAACTCTTTCGGGAAGACGCCATGACGTGCACGGTACTCGCGCAGAAAGGCACGCAGTGTCAGGGTCCGATGGGCCGACGCCTCCTTCTCGACCGAAATGCCGATCCGGAACGGCGCATGGCCGTCCTCGACGAGGGAAGCGAACCCCTCGCCAAGTCCGCCCGGGCCGGCGAACAGATCGACAATGCCGAAAGTGGAAGGCAAATCAGGCTCCTGACGAATTTCATTCAGCCGGTGTATACTAGGTTCAGGGACGAAGACCAGGACGGATATGACCGATATCGTGGACCAGCAGACCCGTTCCCGGATGATGTCGGGAATCAGGGGAAAGAACACCAAGCCCGAGCTGGCTCTCAGGCGGGCATTGCACGCGCACGGTTTCCGCTTCCGGCTTCATTCCGACAAGGTTCACGGTCGGCCGGACCTTGTCCTTCCGAAGTACCACGCCGTAGTATTCGTGCACGGCTGTTTCTGGCATCGACATGAGGGCTGTCGCTACACGACCATTCCAGCGACCCGTCCGGAGTTCTGGCAGGCGAAGTTCGACGCGAACGTCGCTCGTGACAGCGTCGTTCGCAAAAGACTTCTGAAAGATGAGTGGCGCGTGGCGACGGTGTGGGAGTGCGCATTGCGGAAGCCGGATCAGGTTGCCGCGTCGGAGGAACTTCTCTCAGCCTGGCTGCTGTCCGACGAAGATCAGATCGATATCGGGGAAGAAAGCGCGCAGCGGTCCTGAGCCAGTCTCACCGTTTTCCTCTTGTGACCTCAAGATTTCTTGAGAATTTTTGGAGGGCCGGAACGTCCGAGCTGTCAAAGCTGAGCCCAAGATCTGCAGGTCCGCCATCGGCCCCGACCCGGAAATCATTTCCGCTTTGCGCCCCCCGTCCGGCCGTTATCCGCCATTGGAAAGAACCCGGAAACCGGACCTTTCATTCAAGTGATCGAGGCAGCGTCAACGGCTGCACCTGTCGGTTGAACTTGAATAGCCCCTAGATTTGTAGACGCCTTCTTCCCTAAATTTGAGGCAAGGAGGCCATCATGAGCACAGCCAAATTCAGTGACGATTTCAAGCGCGATGCTGTTCATCAGATCGTTGAGCGCGGTTATCCGGTTGCGGAAGTTTCGAAGCGCTTGGGTGTCAGTTCCCACTCGCTTTATGCGTGGAAGAAGCGGTTCGCGAAGTCAGGCTCCCGCGATGGGTCTATCGACGAACAGGCTGCTGAAGTTCGACGACTGAAGCTTGAACTGGCGCGTGTGACGGAGGAGCGCGACATCTTAAAAAAGGCAACGGCGTACTTCGCGCGAGATGCAAAGTGAAGTACGCCTTCGTAGCAGAGCATCGTCCGCTGTTTTCGGTGCGAGCGATGTGCCGTTCCCTTCGCATTCAACCTAGCGGCTTCTACGCATGGCTGAAGAACCCGTTTAGCAATCGGGCGCAGGAAGACGAACGTCAGACAAAGCTGATCAGGACAGCTTGGGAAGACAGCGGCAAGGTCTATGGCTATCGTAAGCTCCACGATGATCTGCTGGATCAAGGCGAAACGTGCTGTCCTAACCGCGTTGCGCGTCTGGCTACACTGGCGGGCATCAAGGCCCAGATCGGCTACAAGCGTCGGCCTGGCAGCTATGGCGGAAAGCCGGCATTGGTCGTCAACAACACGCTGGACCGGCAGTTCGACGTGGATGCGCCAGACACGGTCTGGGTGACCGACATCACCTATATCAAAACATTGGAAGGTTTCGCCTATCTGGCGGTCGTGATCGATCTATACTCCCGGCGTGTCGTCGGCTGGGCAATGCAGAGCCGTCAGACGGCGGGCGTGGTCTTGCAGGCCCTGCTCATGTCCGTGTGGCGTAGAAAGCCGAAGAACAGGGTGCTGATCCATTCGGACCAGGGCTCGCAGTTCACCAGCATCGACTGGGCTGCTTTCCTCAAGGCTCACAATCTGGAACACTCAATGAGTAGGCGCGGAAACTGTCATGACAACGCGGTTGCCGAGAGCTTCTTCAACTTGCTCAAACGGGAGCGGATACGGCGTCGAACCTACAAGACCCGAGTCGAAGCCAGACAGGATGTGTTCGACTACATCGAGATGTTCTACAACCCAAACCGCAAGCATGCCAGGAACGGGATGCTGTCGCCCGTCGAGTTCGAACGGCAGCAAGAAATGAAAACCGAGGGTGTCTAGAAAACTCGGGGCTATTCAATGTCTCTTTTGAAGGTTTTCAGCTTCAACAGCCTCTTGCCTGGATACCAGTGCCGCGTCTCTTGCATCGTGCACAATCTTGGTGACGCGAGCCTCAACCGTTTTCGCTCTTTTCAGGGTAGCTTTGAGTGCTGCAGCCTGGAGTTTTTCACGCTGCCATTCCTCCCGTGTCAGCCGTCTTTTTCCAGGGCCAAGACGTGACAAACCTGATGGTACTGCGACTTGTTGATGGTAATCATCCAACCAAGATCGCATGGCCTGAACATAAGCATGATCCGCCCTTTTCTTTTGTGCTTTGCCCCCTTCGCCTGCCATCGGGGTTGAGCTCATGATCTCATTCTTTGCTGCAAAACCTGGGTGAAGATTTGCGGCTTTCATTTCTGAATCAGCGGGTAAAATGTATGCATGCAAGTGCGGATGACTTTCATCCAGATGACGCACGACGGTGATTAGCTGATCGCCAAATTGATTTTTCAGCCAATCGATCGAACGCCGTTCCCACATGTTGACGTCTCTCCTGTCATCAGCACTGGCGTGGTAGTCTTCAACGGTTGCGGGATGGCTTAGGACAATGCCGACCAACGTATTTTGATCTGAGCGGATAGCCCGCGATTTGCCAGCTAAGGTCACTGTGCGAGCAGCTGCAGCCTGGTCATCATGCCGTTTGCGAAGCGTAGGGATGTCTATTCCAAATACGATATTCGGTCTATCTGGCTTTGTGACATGAAGACATGCACTTGGCACTCGCGAAACCTCATCAAGAATGAATTCAGTATTTCTACCTTTTTTACCTTTTCGAGAAAATAACTGTATTCTGCAAAACTGATATCCCATAGATGTATATTGTTTATTGGCGAAACAGAAATCAATAAAAATAATGACAACTGGCGAGAAATTAAAGTTGTATAGACAGAATACAGCTATTCACTTTGTTCATAGCATTCTGCTCGCTGAGAGCCTTGGCAGGGCCTTTCGTGCTTTCCAAGCACGTGCTGACTGCGTCAGCATTTATATTGCGGCTATCACCAGGTCGCTACCTGTTAAGGGCGCGGCATTAGGAAATGCCAGCGCGGCCTGTTCGATGGTTGACTGGATCAAATCCTTTGAACCACAGGAGTGTGCAAACCGCCTAATTCGGGCAATGGCCCATTGTCTTGCATAATCGGTTTCACGATCTGCTTGTTGTGCTGCACGCACAATTTGGCATCGGATTAACTCATTTTTCCGAGTAGCCAAACCCTCCTGATATTACCGCTCTAAAGGTTCAGCATCGATTTCAGTTTGCTCGACTGCAGTGGAGAACCCTTCTTCTCCACCAAATTCGACACGGCTCAAAAAGGTGGCGGCAAGACCGTGACGTACCCATTTTTTCCAGATTGGTGCATCAACGCGGCCGACCACTTCATCCCCATCATGCAGAACCTGCTCCCCCGTCTCGTCATCCATTGGAGACGCATCGATTTCGAGCTTCTTCGCCAGTGCAGGTGAAATCACACAGGACCTCGTTCCAGGCATGGTTTCGGCATATTCGCGCCAACGTCCGAGCATCTCTGCGTTGCCCTCCGAAGCGGCGACTGCAATGTCCCAGGGTGTTATCGAAGTCTCGGATTTGGTGATGTCTTTATGTGCTCCAGAAACCTCCCAAGCCATCGAGCCTTTTGCCGTATAATTGCTGGCATCTTCAGCATCTATAGCGACGCGGACATGCCAACCATGTCGATCGGAAACTCTACCGCCCTTGGCACGAACCTTCGCGGCATACGTTTTTGCTATCCACTCGCCTGCCGCTTTTGCACGATCGCGAACATCAGCTTGCGTCTCTCCATTAGCGGGACCGTCAACCATGACTGACAGGTGCTGGTGATAGTGCCAGCCATGGATGACGCTGTAAGTCACTTCCTGGCCAACGATGACACCGAGAATACTGTATTTATCACATGCCTTGACCCAGGCTCGCCCTTTCCTCGTGGCGCTGGATGCGCCTTGCACCATCATCTTGATGTCCATGAGTGTCATTTTCTTCGAGTGGGATGCAGTAAGAACAATCAGCGCTGACACGCCGCCTCTGGCAAATGTCGCGTTGGCTGCCATCTGCACACGATCAGCTCGTTCGTGAGCCTTACCCACGGAACACACTGGGCAAAGCGATGGTGAGCCGCATCTGTAGATGCCAGTTACGCCAGCGCGTATTTCCCCTGTTCTTTCAGATGTACGGAGGTGGACATTAACAGACGTAGCGTCATGGCCTGGCATGCCACAGCCGACAACGGCAGGGCCGCGTTTACCTTCTTCTGAAGGACGGCAGAGTCTTTGAACAATAGAAAGTAGACTCCACCTTTTGACAGTCGATGAGCCTTGCGGCGCTTTGATTTTGATGTCTTGAGAAAGAGGAAGAGAATGATCTCCGTTCCCGCCTTGCGGAACCGTAGCTCCTCCTCTTCCAAGAGCGGGGGCTTCGCCGCCCGCCAAAGCTGCCCTCTTGGCTGGTTTTAGAGGGGCCGCAATGCTGCAGTTGTCATCCCCGAAAACATCAACTCGAACATCAGAAGATTTATCAAAGAGCTGAAGCGATTGGGGTCTTGAATTTTTCCAAATTTGTTGACGTGATTAGGTGCAATGTTCCGACGTCCAGGCTGGGGTATTTCCCAGCCGAGGGCTCACCGATCAGATCGGCGGGGCTTTACAACAATGTAGACGTCATCCATCATATGAATACATTCCCAAAAGCACCGTAGGGTTCCAGCCCTGTGATCGGTGCTTTTTTAATGGTCTGGCCAAACCTCGCATAGGTCAAGCGCCGATAGAAAATTCCGCATCCGAGATGCAAGGTTCCCGTACTTGTACGTGGCGTTCTCCAGCCCAAAACTGCGGCTGAGAATGGCAGTTACGACGAACTTCTATCTGCCACGACGAAGCAATACGATCGATCCGTCTGAAAACTCGGTTGCCTGGACCGCCAAAAGTGACATATTCGACTCGCCAAGAATTGATTTCGGGCATTGCGAAGAGGTCAACAAACAATATTGGCTTATGGACTTCATTAACGGAAATGCGGAAATTCGGCTTCCCTGTCGGAAATTTGGGACCCATATAGTCAAACACACAATCTAGACAGGTTACTTAAACATGGCACTATCTCAATCATCAGCGCGTAAGCTGATCCCTAAAAGTCCGACCCAATCGATAATGGCATATGAAAAACAACATACCCACGCTTCCATCGTTAGATAAAATACGTATCGGGTGGTGGAACACCAATATTTCGCCACCCATTAAAGGAACGCCTCCTCCCCTAGAGGATGGTGATCTCATAATTGAAGTTATTATAACACTTTTATTTAAATGTGATATTCTATTTCTTGGAGAAGTTTCTTCCGAAAATATGGATTGGATAAATGAAAAGCTTTCTGGAACAACTTTTATTATAAAAAATATGACAATAGGCGGTAAATCAAGTATATTCAATTTTGGTGTTATATATAATAGCGAGGTATCGCATTTTCATGGTAGTGAATTTTTGATCGATACGATAGCTGGAGCAAATTATAAAATATCGTGCAGAATGGATTTTTTACTTCATAATGAATTCAATTTTTCTTTTCTTGTATCGCATTGGCCAAGTCGTCTTCGCAAGCCTGAGGACTCTTCAAGTAGAGGTCATTATGCGACTGCCTTAAGAAGGTATGTCGATAGCGCCCTTGAACGTGGAACACAGTACATTATTGTACTGGGAGATTTCAACGACGAGCCATTCAATGAATCAATGACGACCTATCTTAGGGGTTGTCGGGATGCCGCATTTGTAAACACTCATCCGCAGTTACTGTACAATCCATTTTGGAAGCGGATCGCATGCACCAAAGGATACACTAGGGCATTTGACCAAACTGAGCCAACAGGGACCTATTTTTATCGAAGCGACAATCTTCATAGGTGGCGCGTGTTGGACCAGATGCTATTCTGCGCTGCATTCGTTGGCAGAAGCAAATGGCATTTAAATGAAACAGAAACAGGTGTTCTTCGGTATGAGCGCTTGGTGCAAGCGATTGAGAGCACGAAGTCGAAACTCGATCACTTACCAATATTGGCCGAATTGAATAAGGAGCCTACAGATGGTTGATTTCAAGGCACAATTGGAAAAAGGCTTCGATGCCCACGAAAAAGCATCAGCGGCCAAAAAGGAAATTAATCACATATTGCGTGAAATTGCTAAAGTTATTGAAGAATACACGGATGGCAAGGTTAGTATATATGTAAAACGCGAGAGCCTCTACACCAATACTTTGTCTTCTCTAGTAAAAATAGGTTCAATTTTTTCTGCGCCTGTTAACAATAAAGATGCGGAAAGCCAAACTTCCCTCGATGACAAACTCGTCGCTTACGATAAGCTTAACGACAGGAAGCATGATGCGGAATCGCTTGCTTATTGGTCTCAGAGCGATGCTGGATATCCTTGCACCCTTCGGTTTGGCGGTACGAAGCATAATGCATTCGACCGAGAGTCACTCGAACTGGTCTTGGGCGAACTATTGGCTTCATCAGAAACAGGCCGCATCATATCGAGTATTAAACTGAAAGCTGAAGCTTTTAACGATGAGACCAAGAAGCCCTCGGACGGGAATGCATAGAATCAGAGGGCTGAATGAACATGCGGACCGAGGCTTCCTCGTAGGAGACGAGTGTTTGGCGACAAGCTAATGGCCTATTCGGACGTTTTGGAAGATGGCCTATGTCAGATTTTTTGGGTGGAATTCCTAGATGTTGACACCCCCACGAAACACCCCCACATTCTAGTTCGCGAGAATCTTTAACTCGTTGAACTTCAAAGTTTTTTTGGTCCAAATGTCGGAATCCAGGTTCCCCAGCCAATCTCCCTCTTCAAGCTTTGAACAGCCTCGAATGTTTCGGGTCGCCCCGCATTACAGATTTCTGCCTCTCATAGTTTGTGCCCTGCAGCCTGGAAATATCGTGCGACGCAGCGCTGTATGTGCTGTTCGACCAGGGTTGAGGGGTTTTTCCGGTGTCGTTTTCGCTTTGACCGGCGGTGGATGCGACGGACACAGAGGTCAGACACACCGCATCAATACACACTACTACGAGATCCGAAACCGATGATTGTTGTGGCTTTAACAAGGCCATCTTGCGATGAAAGGCATAGAATCAGGACGCCGACGATCCGCACTGACAATCGCGCCATCAGACTTTCGCGGCACATTCAGCCACACAAGAGCACTGGTTTTTTCAGCCTTCTCTCCGCTCCGGCTTGCAGATTCCGCTCCCATGGACAGCGCCACAGACATTCGAGAGTGCTCATGTTCATTTCGCTTCGTTTTGCCGGAATACACCTATAAATTTAATTAAAAACAGCCGCTGTTTGCTGCTGCTTTCGGCAACTGCACACAGGCATAAGTGTGTATTCTGCCTCATATACATCCGCAAACACATGATCCATCTTAACTTTAACGGACTATTCACGTTGTCTGTTAGCGGAAAATAGATCATGGTGGATCTGCAGGGGGGATACAGACCGCGTCGGCTTTTCCCGTTTTGGTTGCGCAATCATCCGGTCGGGTGCTGTGCCTACGGTCTTCTCCCATGTTCATTCCGCAAGGGCGGGCAATACATTATGAGGCGGTCGTACCGCCGACATTTCTGGGAGGAAGTCACATGAAACTCAAGATCGCACTCGCTACGGCAACAGCACTCGGCCTCATGATGCCGGGGGCTGCATTTGCAGACCAGAACTGGGCGAGCGTCATCCAGCGTGGAGACGCCAACTCTGCGGATGTAACACAGGCCGCAGACGGCTCGGGCAACCAGACCCGCATCCTCCAGGGCCAGGTCGGCAACGATGGAGACAACAACATCGCGATTGTCGACCAGGATGGCACGGGCAACAAGGCGGGCTTCAAAAATCATGCGGATCACCAGTGGACCCTGCGCCAATACGGCCATGACAACCGCATCGACATCGAACAGGACGGCAAGAACAACGAAGTCGGCATGGACAATGGAAGCCGCTACCTCGGCCGCAGCGGAAATGTTGCCTATGGCGGTGTCGGCGTTCAGCAGACCGGCAGCAGAAACATTCTGACCATTGAACAGAGCAATGCCGCTGATACCTATTCGGAAAACGCAATCGGTGCAGTCCGACAGACCGGGGACCTGGCGGCCACAGAAACGACCAATGAGCTGATTGTCGTCCAGGCGCCATCCGCGTTGACGGCGGTCAGCGGACCACGCCATTTTGTCGGTTTCATCGAGCAGATCAATACCGGCCCCGGCACCGCGGCGAGCCTGAAGAACCTGGTGGACATCCATCAAACCGGCGGTGGGCATCCCAACCCGCTCGGCCTGGACGGTAACCACGTCTACAATGTCAAGCAGGACGGCACAGCCAACAGTGCCGATCTTGATCAGCATGGGCATGCGAACAGAATCCGGATTGTCACGCAGTTCGGAACAGAAAATGCGGCGACTGTCAGCCAGCAAGGCTTTGGCAATATCGTTCAGTCGGTCTCACAGGACAATCAGGCCGGTGGTTCGGTTGGCAACACGGCCACGCTCACTTTCCTGGGTGATCTGAACGGCAGCACAGGGTTCGGCGCAGGGCCAGCCGGAGACCTGGGCCTGGTCCAGGCAACGGTCACCCAGCTCGGCGACGACAACCAGTTGAGCTACAACGTGATCGGCAACAGCAACCTGTTCGCCTTCGTCCAGACCGGGAATGGCAACGAAATCAACGGAACAGTCACCGGCGACGACAATCAGGTTGCCGTCATGCAGGATGGAGGCGACAACTACTCCTTCACCCAGCAGAATGGCGCCAACAACAACATCGGCATCAGCCAGTAGCGGCAGCAATCAGGCCGGGCGGGAAACCGTCCGGCCTTTTTCGTATGATGCACAGCTGACAGAACTTGCGCAGGGATGACAGATTCATGCTGGCCACGGCATCCACGGCCACACGTGATCCGGCAAGCGCTGTGCTCACAGACAACACTTTTCCAATGTCCAGACGGACACGACATTTATTACCGACCGCTGAATTGCCACGCGGCGGCCGTCTTATCGTGAGGATGGCTCGGACTATCCCTAGCCCCTGCCGGCATCAGCCCGGCTGATCCGTCTCGTCTTCGGGAAGGATCACGGCCTTGAGGCCTTCGAGCGTGATGCGATAGTGCTCTGCCAGGCGTGCACATGCCAGTTCGTCGTCCTGATCAAGAACGGCATCGAGGATTGCCTGGTGTTCGGCGGCTGCGCCTTCGCGCCGCTGCTTGCTCGGATTGGTGTTCATGGAGAGGTTTCGGTATCGCACGGCCTGATCCATCAGGGTCGAACAAAATCCGAGCAGCCATGCCGAGCCGCAGCGGTCGAGGAGCAGCATGTGGAATTCCTTGTGCCGTTCCTCCCACTGCTCGTAGATTTCCAGCTGTGCGTCTTCCGGCAAACGTCTCTGTATGCGCGTGAGACGGTGACAGCTCACCACGAGCTCCTCCTCCCAGGTTTCGTCGCCATTGCCCATCGACTCCCGCAAAGCCAGCGTCTCTAGCCAGATCCGGGTCTTCACCAGTTCTTCAAGGTCGGCAATCGAGATCGATGCGGCGTAGAACCCGCGATGGCTCTTGCGCTCGACAAGGCCTTCCGAGGAAAGACGGTTCAAGGCCTCACGCACCGGGACGGCGCCGATCTTGTAGCGTTCCGAAATCGCCTCGATCTGCAGCTTGTCGCCAGGAAACAGCTCTCCCAGCAGGATGTCGCGGCGAATCCAGAAATAGGCCTGTTCGGAAAGGCTCCTGCCTTCCGGCTCTGCGGCCTGGGCGCTGACCATATCAGGCAACTCCGCCGGGCAGTTCGGACTTGTTCCAGAACACGAAGCGGCGCTGCATCCACACGACCGTGAAATAGAGTGCCAGACCCAGAATGCTGAGATAGAGGATCAACGCGAAGACCCGGGGCGTATCAAGTTGACTGGCCGACTGCCGGATCAAGGCACCAAAGCCTCTTCCGCCTCCGAGGAACTCACCCGTAATCGCTCCGGCCATGACACCGACGGCCGCAATCTTCAGGCCCGTGAAGATATAGGGCAGACCCGTCGGCAGCTTGAGGCGAAGAAGCGTCTGCATGCGCGTGGCGCCAATCGACTTGAACAGCATGCGCTCGTTTTCAGACGCGGCGTAAAGCCCGGCGGCGGTGGAAACGACCACGGGAAATGTTGCGATGAAGGCAGCGAGCGCCACCTTGGAGCCGATGCCGAAGCCGAGCCAGGCGATGAAGAGCGGCGCAAAGGCAACCTTCGGCATCGTGTCGATGGCAACGAGATAGGGCATGACCGCGCGCTCGCCGAACTTGGTTTCCCCCACCAGCACGCCAAGCGAAAACCCGATCCCGACGGCGATGACGAAGCCGTAGAAAACGGTGAGCGTCGTGGTCCACAGGGCTTCAAGCATATATTCGCCGGTGATCAGGTTGCGGCCGACGAAGATCAGGTCGTCCAGGGTCTCGGCGGGTGTGGGCAGAATGATGGGGGATACCCATCCCATGCGGGTGACCAGATCCCAGAGGCCGACAACGGCGACAAAAAGGAATGTCATCGCCATCCAGCGCGGAATGATGTCGATAAAGGCGACGTGCTCGACCCAGACGGTATCGTCACTGCGGTCCTGCGAGATATCAGTCATACGAAGGCCTCTCTTCCCAACAGGTCCCGGATATGCGCGACAATCTCTCCGAAACGCGGCGTGTTGATCAACTCCAGAGTGCGCGGACGCGGCAAATCGATTCGGACATCTTCGACGATATGCCCCGGTCGCGCCTTCATGACAAGGATACGGTCGGAAAGAATCACCGCCTCGGCAATCGAGTGGGTGACCAGAAACGCCGTGGCGCCGCGTTCCGTGCAGATGCGCTGCAGCTCCATGTTCATGAAATCGCGGGTCAGTTCGTCGAGCGCTGAGAAGGGCTCGTCGAGCAGCAGCATTGCCGGGTCACTGACCAGCATCCGGCAGATCGAAGCCCGCTGCGCCATGCCTCCCGAAAGCTCTCCCGGATAGACATTGGCGAATTCGCCAAGGCCAACCAGTTCGAGCAGGTCCATGGCCTTGTCACGTGCCTGGCGGGCGGCGGTCCGCCCGTCCCGGATCTCGATCGGCATGAGGATATTCTCGATCGTCGTCTTCCAGGGCAGAAGCGTCGCCTGCTGGAACATCATGCCGATATCGCGCCGCGGGCCGACCACGGGCTGGCCCTCAAGAACCACGCGGCCGGTCGTGGGCGGCAGCAGGCCGGCCATGATCTTCAGCAGCGTCGATTTTCCGCACCCCGAAGAGCCGATCACCGAGACGAATTCGCCGCTGTGGATCGTCAGATTGACGTCGGTGAGCGCGACGAGACTGTTGCGGGCATAGGTCTTGGACAGACGCTCGATCTGATACACCGGCCGCACTGTGCGTGCGACCGGTTCAGGGTTTGAGTTAAAGTGCTCCACCATCGAGTTCAGGCGTTCCAGTCCGCTACGAACTCATTGGTGTAGACCGCCGAGAGATCAGCCAGTGGTTCCGACAGCGCGCCGGAGGCAACGGCGGAATCGTGGATCGCCTGCCAGTGTTCGGGCGGCTGATAGCCATATCCCTGGTCCATGAAGGCATCGGTCGGGGTCATGCGGACGACGACGCCGTCATACAGCGCAGCCGCATAATCCTGCTCGCCTTCCTGGGGATTGCCGTCGGCGCAATGTTTCAGGGCCGCTTCCTTGTTGGCAGGATCGGAAGCAAACCTTATGCCGCGAACGAGCGCGCGGCCGAATTTCGGCGCAAGATCCGGCGTGGCCGACATCTGGCTTTCAAGCATCGCGATGCCGTTGCCGAAAAAGCCGAGATACTGTTCGGGGGTAATTTCCCTGAGGTCGAGACCGCGCGCTGCCAGGATCGCCGCATCGGAGACCGCGCCGGCATAGGAATTGACCTCGTCGCGCATGAACGCGACGGCGGCCGTGCCGCCATCGCCGACCGGCAAATAGGTGAAGTCGGTTCCGGCTGTCATGCCGAAATCGGACATGATCGCGCTGGTGAAGGAGACCTCGGCACCATCGGCAGTACCGACGCCGACGACCGTGCCTTTCAGGTCGGTTGGCGTCTGGTAGCTGCTGTCGGCCTTGACGAGCAGGCCGAAGACCGACTTCGGATAGAGGTTGAAGAGGAATTTCACATCGACGCCGCGGGCGCGGGCGCCAAGGGTGGGTCCAGGCCCGGGGGCGCCGATCTGTGCCTGTCCGGCTGCCATCGCCTGAAGAACGGCGGATGAGCCATCAATGGCCTCGAGCGTGGGCGTGAGCCCCTCGTCTGCAAAATATCCTTCGCCGACGGCCACCCAGTAAGGCATCCAGGTCAGCGCTGAAGGATTGGGAACCGCGAATGTGATCGCGGTCTGAGCGCGCACGATTGACGGCATGCCGATAACACTTGCGGCAGCGATGCCGCCGAGCGTCAGCTTGCCGAAGCCACGGCGGGACATGTTGGCACGAATGGTCATTTGGTAGTCCTCCCTATCGTTCTTGGCGGTTTCCGCTGGAGTACCTGAACGCCAACGGTCCGTATTCAAAACTACATGACTCTACTCAAAACACCAGAAAATATATAATACCCGAGAAATTTTAATTTTGTATCTTGATTTGGCGGTGAATCCGGGAAATCCTGTCCAGACCGAAATCCCAAGCTGGCGATCCCCGCTCGATTTTCTGTCAAACCCTTGAGGACAATATCCATGGTTACCTATGCCATCTCGCCGCCGAAGCAGGCGCATCTCGACGTTGCCGGGTCTGACGACAAGTTCCCGGTCCGGCGCATCTATTGCATTGGCAAGAACTACGTCGCCCACATCAAGGAAATGAACCAGGACGAGCGCGACCCCCCGGTGATCTTCATGAAGCCGGCGGACGCATTGGTGCCCAATGGCGGTGAAATCCCCTATCCGGTGTTCACGAACAATTTCCACTATGAGTGCGAACTCGTGGTCGCGCTCAAATCCGGCGGCTACAACATTCCCCAGTCCGAAGCATCCAAACACATCTTCGGTTACGCGGTCGGCCTCGACATGACCCGCCGCGATCATCAGGCAGCGGCGCTGGCAAAGGGACTGCCGTGGGAGGTGACAAAGGGCTTCGATCACTCCGCGCCGGTCGGTCCGATCAGCCGGGTCGAGGAGACCGGGGTGATGAGCAACGGGCATGTGCGGCTCGAGGTGAACGGCGAGGTCCGTCAGGACGCCGACATCTCGCTGCTGATCTGGAAAATCGACGAGATCATTGCCAAGCTTTCCGAGCAGCACAAGCTGACCGCAGGCGACATCATCATGACGGGGACCCCGGCCGGCGTCGGCGCAGTCGTCACCGGTGATGTGCTCGACTGCTCGGTTGACGGGCTCGAGCCCATGCAGGTGCGCATCGGGGGCCCGGCTGCGTGACCACCGCCGCGCGGTTTGAAGCGCTGGGCACGGCGACCGTTGGAGAGGCCTCGGCCGAGGCCCGGCTTGTGCCCGCGCAGCTGCGGCCGATTTCACCGGGTATGCGGGTCGCCGGACCTGCACACACGGTGCGCTTTCCGCCTGGCGACAATCTGGCGCTTCACCATGCCATCGCCGCGGCGTCGCCCGGCGATGTGATCGTGGCGGATTGCGGCGGCATTATCGACAGCGGGCCGTTCGGAGAAATCATGGCGCTTGCCTGCAAGCTCCGCGGAATCGCCGGGCTTGTCATCAATGGCGCTGTGCGAGACACCGCTCAGATCGCCACGCTGGGATTTCCGGTCTTCTCGCGCGGCATCGACATTCGCGGCACCGGAAAAAGCAGCCGGGGCGAGATCGGCGTGACCCTGGACATCGGCGGCGCGCGGATCGCTGCGGGTGACATGATCATCGCCGATGCCGACGCGGTCATCGTGGTACCATGCGCGTCCGTTGACGCCGCTCTCGCCGCCGCAGAGGCGCGCGCGGAAAAGGAAAACCGGATGATGGAGCGGCTGCGCGCTGGCGAGACAACACTTCAGATCCTGGGATTGGACAAGGGAGAGCCGAAATGACAACTATCGCAATTGTCGGCACGGGCCGAATGGGTAGTGCCTATGCCAAGCGCCTGATCGAATCCGGTTACGACGTCACGGTCTGGAACAGGACCCCGTCACGGACATCGGCTGCGGCAGAGGCCGGCGCGGAGGTCGCACCCGATCTTGCCACAGTGACTGCGGCCGGCACGATCCTCATATCGCTCACCGACGCTGCGGCAGTGGAAGCGGCAACCTCCGAACTGATCCATGCCGGCATTTCCGGCAAGCTCGTTGTCGACCTCTCGACCCTGCTGCCGGACGAAACCCGGGCCATTGCCGAACAGGTCACGGCAGCCGGTGCGGATTTCGTCGACTGTCCCGTGGGTGGAACCGTCGGCCCCGCGCTCAAGGGGCAGTTGCTGGGCATGGCGGGCGGGACGGACGCAGCCTTTGCGCGGGCAAAACCGGTGCTGGAGACACTCTGCCGGCGCGTGGAGCATCTTGGTCCCGCCGGTACCGGCGCCCAGATGAAGCTCGCGGTGAACCTGCCACTCGCCATATACTGGAACACGCTCGCGGAAGCCTTGACCCTGTTGGAGGGCTCCGGCATCTCCGCCGGCACGGCCATCTCGCTGATCGCCGACAGCTCGGCCGGGCCCACGGTGCTGAAGAACCGCGCGCAGGTCGTTGTCGACACTCTGGATGGGACGGACCAGCCGGGCACATTCGACATTGCCGGGCTTGCAAAGGACCTCGAGCTTGCGCTCCGGCAGGCTGCGCTCACCGGCCGACCGATGCCGTTGTCGGAAGAATCCAGAAAGAGCTACTCGGAAGCGCTTGCGGCAGGCCTTGGAAGGTTCGACGGCGCGAGCCTGACGCGCCACCTGACAGGCGCTTGAGGTGAGTGCGCTCAGCGATCCCGCCACGCTTCTCACGCTGATTGCGGCTCTGGCCGCAGCCGGGGCGGCCATCGGCTTCCTCGCCGGCCTGTTTGGAGTCGGCGGCGGGGCGATTTCGGTCCCGGTCTTCTACGAGATTTTCGGCATATTGGGTTACCCGCCCGACCTGGCAATGCCGATTGCGGTCGGAACATCGCTGGCCGTCATCATCCCGACGTCAATCAGTTCGGCCCGTGGACATCACCGAAAAGGAACGCTTGATCTGGACATCCTGCGCGCCTGGGCGGTTCCCATTCTGCTCGGCGTGATACTGGGTGCGGTCATTGCGCGCTACGCCCCGCCGTTCCTGTTTCAGGCGGTCTTCGTCGTGGTGGCCATGATCACGGCCACCAAACTCCTGACAGGCGGAAAGGGCTGGCGGTTGAAAGAGACCTTGCCCGGCCGCCTGGCGATGCGCTTCAGCGGAATGATCATCGGCCTTGTTTCGGCAATCATGGGGATCGGCGGCGGCGCGATCTCCAACCTGTTCCTCACGCTTCACGGCGTGCCGATCCACCGGGCGGTGTCGACCTCGGCGGGTGTCGGCGTCCTGATCGCCATTCCCGGCGCGATCGGCTACGTCCTGGCCGGTCTTGGACGCGATGACCTGCCGCCCGATGCGTTGGGATTTGTTTCCCTTGCCGCCTTTGCGCTGACAATTCCGATGTCGCTCCTGACCACCCGTTTCGGGGTGGCGCTGGCGCACCGCCTGTCGCGCCGGTCGCTGGAGATCGCCTTCGGCAGTTTCCTGCTGCTGGTTGCGGCGCGCTTTGTCTTTGCTCTGCTCACGTGAAGGAATCGATAGCCCCGGTCAGGCGAATTCGGCTTCCGCCTTCATGGCAAGTCCGCCCGCCCTGGTGTGGGCCCAAAGCGTGGCTTTGCCGCCGTCCAGTTTTCCCGATATCTCGAACGGTCTGATATCATACAGAGGACTGACCGCCCGGAAGGCGAAATGGCGCAACCGGTTCCAACCGGTGTTGCGGCCAAGCAGATCAAAAAGCAGGGTTGCGATCAGCGGGCCGTGGACAACCAGGCCCTCGTGCCTCTCCACCTCCACCGCATATTCGCGGTCATAGTGAATGCGGTGGCTGTTGAATGTCAGCGCCGAGAAGCGGAACAGCATAACCGGATCGGAACTGATCACATCTTCGAATTGAGCGCCTTGCGGCGGGTCCACGCGCCTTGGCGGATATGCGGTCTCATCGCCGGGTTCGGCGCGGTAGACCAGGTCCTGCTCCTCACGGATGACGGTTTCACCATCCGCAGAAATATCGTGGGAAACGGTCACGAAGCACAGCTTGCCGCTGGCCCCTTCCTTGGGTGTGATCGCTTTGACGGAACACACTTTCTTGAGTGCAGCCCCAGCGTGAATCGGCGCAAGAAACTCAATCCGGCTTCCGGCCCACATCCGGCGCGGCAGACCGGTATCGGGCAGAAAATTGCCCACTTTCGGATGACCGTCACGACCGGTATCCGCCAGGCCCGAGGTCTGGTGAAATTGGCACCAGTGGCTCAGCAACGGAAGCTCGGTCACGCCCCCAAACGAACGAGGCGATGGCAAGATCGATTGGAGCAATTGCGCCCTTTGAAGGTCCGCGCGATCTTCCATGATCTCGACTGCGTCAGGCTTGCCAATACTCATCACCTATCCCCAATCCAGCAGATCGAAAAGGCGTCCGGTGTCCGGCGCTTCCTCGAGGTTCCAGATCATCGCAAAGACCTGATGTGAGCGATCCACCGAAAGCAGGCCGGCGGCGCAGTCGAGGAATTTCGCCTCGATTTCCGCATCTGAGAGGGGATTGTGCGGGCTGCCGCGATAGGCCTCGTCGGCCCAGCGCTCGAAGGTCCGGCCATCATGGGTGACGACTTCGATCCGGGAGCGGATCCTGTCCCACCCCATGTCCTCGATCGACTGGTCGAAGACAGTTTCCACCCGGTTCTGCATGTCCTGACAGGCGTCCGACAGCACGAACGCATCCGAAAACTCGGCCTTGCCCGCGCGCCCTTCGAGAATGATGGCCGACAGCAGGAACGCAAAGGAGAATTTTCCTTCCAGTTCGGTACGGGCAATCCGAAACCGGATCGGCCCCAGAACATTGCTGCCGGCTTTCAGCGTCACCGCCTTGATGTCGGCGGCCTTGAGATCATTGTCCTGCATCAGGAACAGCATAGCGTCCATGCTCGGGTGCGTGAGCACGCCTGACGGGTACGGCTTGATGCTGACGCCGGGGCTTTCCATGGTGTGTGGCGCTCCGAACCGGTCGCGCACCAATGCGGGATCTCCGCCCGGCCCGGCAATTGCCAGATAGCCCCAGCGGCCGTCAAGCGCTTCGGAATTGGCCGACATGCCCAACCGCGCCAGCACGGCGGCAGTCGCGCCGTTCTCGGCGGCACGGCCGACATGCATCGGCTTGGTCATCGTGCCGAAACCGGCACGGATGCCCGAGGCCATGGAGGCCGCCAGTCCCAATGCGCGGGCCGTCGCCTCCTCGTCAAGTTCCAGCATATGGGCGGCCGCGGCGGCTGCGGCAAAGGTGCCAATGGTGCCGGAGGTATGGAAGCCGCGCATATAGTGGTCGGGGTTGATCGCTTCCGCGATCTTGCACCCGACTTCGAAACCGGCGGTGAAACTGGCGATGAATTTCCGGCCATCGACCGGTGCGCCCGTTTCCTGCGCAACCAGGTCGGACAGGGTAAGGGCTGCCACCAGCGGCGGCATGGTCGGATGCATCAGCAGGCCGTAGGGCCGCCCCGGACCCTGCGCGAGCTGGGTGTCGTCCCAGTCCATGGCGTGACCTGCGGTGCCGCCCCAAAGGGCTGCCAGATGGGCAGGCAGTCGGGTGGACGCCTTGCCGATCAAGCGCGACTGCGGCGCCCCGCCGAGGCTTGTTATGTAATCGCTGATCGGCTTCATGCCGGCCTGCTCGGTGCCGGCCAGCGCCACCGCCAGACCATCGAGAATGCAGCGCCGGGCAAGACGCAGGGTCTCCCCGTTGAGGTCTTCGAAGCGATGATTGGCAACAAAGTGGCTCGCCGCAGCGGTCAATCCAGTGAGCGAGGCCCACGGATCGGCTGCAGGCGCGGTTGTGTCCTGGGTCATGTCAGTCGGCCTTTTTCCTGATTTCGATTGCCGTTTTGCACGGCAAATTCCCGGCGGATGCTGTCGCCATCGCCATTGAGTGTCGGCACTGCGCCATAGGATCGCGTCTCCCCACGCCGGATTGCGGGTGCGGCGGGCATCTCGACGATGCCGTCTCCGGTCTTCACCGCCACCTGCCGCAATTGCGGATGCATCTGAACATCCTTGACGGTGTTGACCAGACCATTGGCGATGCGGGCCTTATTGAGCGTGTCCAGGATCCCGGAAGCTGCCGACAGGGCAAAAACGTCAAGAATGATGGCGTCAAGTTCGTTGCGATTGGCCGTGCGCGCCGACGGGCTTGAAAAACGGGCGTCAGTCGCGACCTCCGGCTTGCCAAGGACCTGAATGCAGAAATCCAGCCATTCGCGCTCGTTCTGGATGGCGAACAGAACGTCCTGACCATCGCCGCAGCGATAGGCGCCATAGGGCGCAATGGATGCGTGATGGAGGCCGAGACGGGGCGGATTTTCGCCACTGCCGCGTGCCTGCAGAAGCGGCACCGTCATCCAGTCGGCGATGGCATCGAACATGGAGACGTCCACAATGGCCCCCTCACCGGTCACGCCGCGCTCGGCCAGCGCCTCGAGGATCGCGGCATAGGCATACATGCCGGTGGCGATGTCGCAGACCGAGACGCCAACCCGCGCCGGCGCCTCGGCGGTACCGGTGATGGAGGCAAGCCCTGCCTCTGCCTGAACCAGCAGATCATAGGCCTTCCTGTCCTTGTAGGGTCCGGCTTCACCGAAACCGCTGATATTGCACTGTATCAGGCGCGGATGTTCGGCCCTGAGAGTTTCCGCGTCCAGCCCAAGTCGCGCCATGGCGCCGTGGGACAGGTTCTGAATCAGGACATCGGCGCGCGCCAGCATGGAGCGCAGCAACGCCATGTCCTCAGGCTGCTTGATTGCGAGCGAGATCGATTCCTTGCCCCGGTTGAGCCAGACGAAATAGGAGGATTGGCCACCAGCCAGCTTGTCATAGTTGCGGGCAAAATCCCCTTCCGGACGCTCGATCTTGATCACGCGGGCGCCGGCATCGGCGAACTTGCAGCTGCAATAGGGTGCAGCTACGGCGTGCTCGATGCTGATGACGAGCAGATCCTTGAAAGCTTGCCCGGTCATGGCTTTCCCCTCAATAGGACCGTGGCATGCCAAGCACATGCTCACTGATGTAGGACAGGATCAGGTTGGTCGAGATCGGCGCCACCTGGTAAAGCCGTGTTTCGCGGAACTTGCGCTCGACATCATATTCCTCGGCAAAGCCGAAGCCGCCATGGGTTTGCAGGCAGGTGTCCGCAGCCTTCCAGGACGCTTCCGATGCAAGCAGCTTGGCCATGTTTGCCTCGGCTGCGCAGGCCTCCCCCGCATCAAACAGACCTGCCGCCTGATACACCATCAGGCGCGCCGCAGCAGCTTCCGCATAGGCCCGGGCAATGGGAAACTGGACGCCCTGGTTCTTGCCGATCGGACGGCCGAACACGACGCGTTCATTGGCGTAGGCAGAGGACTTGCGGGTGAACCAGGTGGCATCGCCGATGCACTCGGCGGCAATCAGGATGCGTTCGGCGTTCATGCCGTCGAGCACGTAGCGGAAGCCCTTGCCCTCTTCGCCGATCAGGCAATCGGCCGGGATTTCCAGATTGTCGAAAAACACTTCCGTGGTGGAATGGTTGATCATGGCGCGGATCGGCTTGATCGTCATGCCGTTGCCACGGGCCCGCTTCATGTCGACAAGAAACACCGACAGGCCCTCGCTGCGCCGGACCACATCTTCCTTGCGGGTTGTGCGGGCAAGCAGGATCATCAGATCAGAATGCTCCGCCCGTGAGGTCCATACCTTCTGCCCGTTGACCACATAGGTGTCACCGCGACGCTCGGCCGTCGTCCGGATCGAGGTGGTGTCGGTGCCGGCAGCCGGTTCTGTGACGCCAAAGGCCTGAAGCCGGGCCCCTCCCGTTGCGATCTTCGGCAGCCACATCTGCTTCTGCGCTTCGCTGCCATGTCTGAGCAATGTGCCCATCGTGTACATCTGGGCATGGAGGGCAGCCGCATTGGCGCCGCAGGCATGCACCTCTTCGAGAATATTGGCCGCCACCACCAGGCCCTGGCCCACGCCGCCATATTGTTCGGGCACCAGCACGCCGAGAAAGCCCGCTTCCGTCATCGCGTTGACGAACGCGGAGGGATATTTGCGCTCGCGGTCAAGTTCGCGCCAGTAATCATTGCCGAAACGCTCACATAGCGCGGCAACGGAGCGGCGGATTTCGGTGATCTCTTCAGCGCTTGTCGGGTCCATGAGGTTCATCCGTGTGTTTATCGAACTGTGTTTGCGCCCGGCTCAGTTTCGGTGATCGAGCGCATGAGCTTGATCAAGTCCGTCTTCTGCTCGAACCCGATGCCAGGCGCATCCGGCAGGCCGACACGGCCATTCTCGACCCTGATCCCGTCGGCAAATCCGCCGAAGGGTTTGAACACCTCCGGATAGGATTCATTGCCGCCAAGCTTCAATCCAGCGGCGATATTGAGGGACAGTTGATGGCCACCATGCGGTATGCAGTTCCGGCTTGAGAAGCCCTCATCCGCGATCGCCTCGAGCGTGCGCATATATTCAACGAGACCGTAGCTGAGCACGCAGTCAAACTGCAGCCAGTCGCGGTCGGGGCGCATGCCGCCATGGCGGACGAGGTTGCGGGCATCCTGGTGGGAGAACAGCTTCTCACCGGTGGCCATGGCGCCGGGGTAGGCTTTCGCAAGCTCTGCCTGCAACTGGTAGTCCAGCGGATCGCCCGCCTCTTCGTACCAGAACAGATCATATTTTTTCATCGCCTCGGCATAGGCGACAGCGGTTTCCAGATCGAACCGGCCATTGGCGTCAACGCCCAGATGCTTGCCGCCGCCCACCACCTCGAGAACCGACTCGATCCGGCGCATGTCCTCGTCGAGCGACGCCCCTCCGATCTTCATCTTGACGACCGAATAGCCCAGGTCGAGATAGCGCCGCATCTCGGCCCGAAGCTGGCTGTCATCCTTGCCAGAATAATAATACCCGCCTGCGGCATAGACGAAGACGCTGTCGTCCGCTTTGCCATCGCCATAGGTATGGGCGAGATGCTGGTACAGCGGTACGCCCGCGATCTTTGACACCGCATCCCAGATCGCCATGTCGACGACGCCCACGGCAACCGAGCGTTCGCCGTGGCCGCCGGGCTTTTCGTTCGACATCATGACCGACCAGATCTTGTGCAGGTCGAGATTGTCGCCTGCATCATTGATCAACTCGTCCGGCTTTGCCTCACGAAGGCGCGGCAGGAAGCGCTCGTTCAGGAGTCCGCGGGCCGCATACCGGCCATTGGAATTGAAACCGTAGCCAATGACGGGTTTGCCGTCGCGGATCACGTCGGTGACGACCGCGACCACGCTGACCGTCATTTTCGAAAAATCGATATAGGCATTGCGGATGGGCGAAGCGATCGAGGCGACAGCCTCCCGGATCTCAAGGATTTTCATTACTGTTCCCCTTGCTGGATGACCCTGCGGCGAAGCGGAGAAGAAGCGGTGGAACGATCATGTTGGTCAGGAAGGACCGGACGAACTGGAAACCGGCAACCAGCGCCGAGGCGACCCCGAGCGCCTTGGCCGATGCAATCATCTCGCCCAGACCACCCGGAGCGACGCCCAGCATGAGCACGGCAAGATCCGTTCCGGTCAGCGTGTTGAGAACAGGCGCGACCAACAGCACCATGAAAGCAATCAGCGCCAGCCCGCACACGATCCCTGCCAGGGCCGCCCTTGGCATGCGGGCGAGATCCTCACTCTTGAGCCGCGCACCGAGCGAAAACCCGATCAGCACCTGTGCGGCGATCAACAACGGCACCGGCATTTGCGCCACGCGAAAACCCGAAAGCACAAAGGCGATGCCGATCACCATCGGCATGATGATGTAGGGATTGAGCAGGCCCAGCCGGTCAGACACGAGTGCGAAGGCGAGCCCGAGGCCCAGGCACGCCAGAAGCGCTGCCATGCTGCCGCCAGTGTCGATGAAGACTGCGGGCGCGGAACCGGAGACACCCAGAAAGAATGGGACGCAGACCACAACAAGGATCACCCGCAGCGTATGCACGACGGTGACAATTTCTGTTCGCGCATTGACCTGCTTGGCAAGCGTGGCCATCTCCGCCATGCCGGCGGGCAGCGAGGACAGCAGCGCCGTTGTCCGGTCGGTTCCGGCAATCCGGGCCAATGGCCAGGCAAGCAGCAATCCGAATGCATTGGCGGCAATCGCGGCGCCGACCATGGCCGGAAGCAGGTCGCCCATCGTGTCGAGAAGCGCCGGCGTAAGCACACCAGCCGTCGCCGTGCCGACAATCAATTGCCCGGCCCGTCGCAGATTGCGCGTCCTGCCGGTTATTCCCGCGGTATTGCCATACAGGGCTGCGCCCGCCATTGCGCCCAGAATCCAGCCGAGCGGCACACCAAGCCAGGTGAACCCCGCTCCGAACAGGGCAGAGCACCCCAAGCCGAGCGCAATCGACAGGGACGGGCTTTGGGTCATCCCAGATACGCGCCGCCATTTACATGCATTGTCTCTCCGGTGATGTACCGGCTGGCCGGACTGCACAGGAAAGCCACGGCTTCGGCGACGTCTTCCGCGGTTCCGCGGTGGCCGACAAGATTGGTGCGTGTGTCGTGATGCTTTGGCTTATGGCCTGCTGCCCCCACCCGCGCCGTCTCGATGAGGCCTGGCGACACGCAATTGATGGTGATCCCCTGAGACGAAAGCTCATGCGCCATTGCCTTGGTCAGGCCGACCAGCCCCGCCTTGGCGGTGATCACATGGGCGCGTTCAGCCGCGCCCGTATGGCCGGTCAATCCGCCGATATTGACAACGGAGGCCATATCACTGGCCTTGAGATGCGGAAGCGCCGCCTGCGACACCAGAAACACCGCATCAAGCGCAATGCCCATGACCCTGCGCCAGTTCTCATAGGTAAGCGTTTCGAAGGGAGCTTCGGGGCGGATGGCGGCATTGTTGATGACCATGTCCAACTGGCCGAAGGCGGCGGCCGCATCCGCGACCACTGACCTGGCGGTATCCGGATCGGACAGGTCCCCGCTCAGAACAACCGCCTCGCTGCCTGCCTCGCGCACCGCTGCGGCGGTCTCCTCGCCGGCTGCACGGTCCTGCCCGACATGAACGGCAATCCTTGCTCCCCGCCCGGCAAGGGCCACGGCGATCGCCCGCCCGATATTGCGCGAGGCTCCGGTGACCAGTGCCACGCGTCCCGAAAGGTCCTGATTGATGTGCTGTGTCATGGCTGTCCCAATTCCTTGATGAGTGCGCTGCTGCCCTCGCCCGCGGCGATGCGGTCGCACAGGGCGAGCACCGCGTCCGGATTCTCGTGGCCACCGAAGCGCATATTGGCGCGGAACTTGTCGTCGATTTCCAGCCGGCTCAGCGGCTCGGTTGCGCCACCGCGCATATGACCGCGTTCCGCCTCCTCGACAGAGCCATCCTCATACTCAATGCGGACATGGCCGGTGAAGGCTGCAGGATAGGGATTTGCCGGGTCGACCTCGAACCCGACTTTGCCCGCAATCGCCAGCAAGTCCGGATCGGTGACCGATGCATCGGTGAAGTCCCCCAGTTCGGCATGGCCGCGAACCAGTCCAAGCGCCACGCCGTAAGGCACGGAGAACTTGGCTGCATAGGCGGTGGGTGGTTTCTGCTTGAGATCCAGCGGCTCCCAAAGCCGATGGACGATTCCCTCCGCGGTCTTGCAGACAATGCGGCGGATGTTCTGGGTGCTGACCGAACGCGCCTTCAATGCCATGGCACAGTCGATATAGGGTTGAACCATGGTGCCGCAGGGATAGGGTTTGAAGGTGATCGCATCCATCACCCAGTTGCTGCCAAGATCGGCGAACAGGTTCTCGGTCAAAGGCGTGATCGGATGGGCGAATGTGGTGAAGGCACCGTGGGTGCCTTCAAAGACATGGCGGGGACCCTTGAAGCCGGCCTTTGCCATGCCATAGGCGCGAAGCGCCGATTGCGCCGCCCAGCCCGGATGCATGCGCTTGGTCCAGCTGCCGTCACCCAGATATTCAATGATGCCCGACGCCATGCTGCCGACAATGCCCAGCGCATTGGCGGTGGTTTTTTTGTCGGCCTCGCAAGCTGCGCAAATTCCGGCCGTTGCGGCAAATGCCCCCAGAACCGATGTCGGGTGAAAGCCCGCCTTGTGCACCGCCTTCGGCAATGTCAGGGCAAGTCGGCACAGAACCTCGATGCCCACCGCAATTCCGAGCATGACACGATCGTTCCTGAGATCATACATCTGGCCGGCAGCAACAAGCGCCGGCACCAGGACCACACCCGAGTGGACCGGCCCGCCTTCGAATGTGTCGTCAAAATCCTCGCCATGGGCCGCCGTGCCGTTGATCAGCGCCGCGCTGGAGGCCGACACGCGGTCCTTGTGGCCGATGATGACGTGGTCACCCGGTTCGGACGCCGCCTTGACCGCCACCACATAATCGGTGTCGCGGGCGGAAAAACACAGGCCGACGATATCGACCAGGATATTGCGGCGGGTGTCCGATGTCGCGGCCGACACATCGCCGGGAGAGATCGTGGTGATCCACTCCGCAAGGCGTTCGGATACACTTGGCGAGCCTGGAGCTGCAGCTAGGTTGGCACTCATTCTGATCCCTCTGAATATTGGCCCGTCGGTCGTTTCCGCAGGGCATCGAGCAGGCGTTTGCCGACCGAGCCGGCGACAAACAGGAAGGCAACGACAAGAAGCGCCAGCGACACCTTGTCCGTGAAGAAGATCGTCAGATCATCGCCCGACAGAACCAGCGAGCGGCGGAAGCTGCTTTCAACCAGATATCCGAGCACCAGCCCGAGAACGGCGGGCAGGAACGGGATGCGCAACATCCGCATGAAGAAGCCCACCGTGCCCGCAACCAGCATGATCGCGAGATCGGACAGGGATGCATGGATCGAAAAGATGCCGGAAAGGATGAGCGCGAAAATGAAGGCGCTAAGATAGGGCCGCGGCCGGTTGACCAGCCAGATGCACACGGGCAGCATCATGATGCCGATCGCGAACAGGCTCAAAGCTGCAACGAACAGTCCGGCGTAAAGCCCGTAGACCACATCGGCGGAGCGCGTGAACAGCATCGGCCCCGGAACCAGCCCGTGGATGAGGAAGCCGCCAAGCAGGATGGCTGTCGAATTGGAACCCGGAATGCCGAAGGAGAGAAGCGGCACGAGGGCGGTTTCGGCAACCGCATTGTTGGCGGTCTCCGGCGCTGCGATGCCCTCGGGCGAGCCCTTGCCGAATTCCTCCTTGTGACGCGACCAGCGTCGCGCTTCATTGTAGGACATGAAGGAGGCAATGGTGCCCCCTGCCCCCGGCATCACGCCTTCGAAGGTGCCGATCACGGCTCCTATCGACTGGGGCAGCGCCAGACGCCTGGCGAGCTTGACGCCGGGAAACTCCATGCGAGGACGCGATTGCACCTTGCTGCCTTCGCTGCGATCGGACGCCTGCACCAGAAGCTCGCTCATGGCGAACATGCCAACCATGATCAGAACCGGGGCGATGCCGGTGAGAAGATCGGAGCTGCCGAAGGTGAAGCGGTTCGAACCGGTCACCGGATCGGTGCCGATGGTGGCGATCATCAGTCCCAGAAGTGCCGCGACAAAGCCCTTGAGCAGGGATTCGCCCGACAGGGTGGCGATCACGCTCAATCCCAGCACTCCGAGTGCGAAATAGGCCGGCGGCGTGAAGGCAAGCGCCACCGAGGCAAGCGGCTTGGACAGCAACATCAGCATCATCAGACCGAATAGGCTGCCCAGGACGCCGGAATACAGCGAAATCCCGAGCGCCAACCCGGCCTTGCCCTTCTTGTTCATCTCATAGCCGTCGATGACCGTGGCAGCGGCGGCATTGGTTCCGGGGGTGCGGATGAGAATTGCCGGGATTGAGCCGCCATACTCGGCTCCGACATAGGTCGAGGCCAACAGCACGATCGCGCCGGTCGGATCCATCGTGTAGGTGAAAGGGAGCAGCAGCGCCATGGTGATCGAGGGCGAAATGCCCGGCATTGCGCCACCGAGAATGCCCCATGTCACACCTGCCGCGGCAGCGAGAAATATGTAGGGATCACCCAGATGAAGTGCGACTTGGTAGAGGATTTCCATTGCTTCGATCCAATGAGCCGGAGGTTGGCTGATTTAGAGAATGCCCAAAAAGCCCTTGGGCATGGAAACGCCCAGAACCAGAACGAATGCCACCCACAGGAAGGCGGCGCCGCCAATGCCTATGATCGCAATGTGAAGGCCGGGCTTTGCGCCCTGATAGAGAGCCACTGCAATCAGAAGCAGCGCGATCGCCAGCGGATAGCCGAGTGTGTCGACCCCGATGACATAGCCAACCCCGATCAGCAGCAATCCCGCCGCCCAGAGGATGCGGCGGCCCTGGCCTTTCCATTCGAGCGCGAGATCGGGAGCAACGCCTGACCTGACCTGCTTGATGATCGCGCCGGCCGCTATCATCAGGCCAAGCACCAGCATCATCCAGCCATAGGTACGCGGCAGGCCTCCAGGCCCGACCAGATCGTCGAGTGCGCTGGTACGCAGCTGATACGCGAACAGCAGATACACAGCGGCAATCAAAACCGCCGACATACCGCCGACAAAATCGCGACTGAACATGGTGTCTCCTGTGTATCCGAGTGGTGTGGCACCTGGTGACCGGGCACACAGGCCCGGACCGGTATTGTGGCGCTCAACGCCAAAAACGACTTTCGGCGCGGCCCAAGTCCCGGAGCGGAGCCGCACCCGGTGAGCGCGGCTCCGGATCCAAGGGGTTGACTACTTGATCACGCCGGTTTCGCGCAGGAATTCAGCGGTTTCATTGGCAAAATTTTCAATGAAGGGACCGTATTCCGCATGCGACATGTAGTTGGCCCTGAGGTTGTTGGCCTCATAGGTCTTCTTGTAGTCCGGGGAAGACAAAACCGCCTGCGCTGCCGTTTCCCAGGCAGCAATGACGTCTGCCGGCAGGCCCTTGGGGCCGGCAATGCCACGGAATTTCCGCACCACAACGCCATAGCCGAGCTCTTCGACAGTCGGCAGATCCGGATAATTGTCGAGACGTGCATCGGAGAAGGTTGCGAGCAGGCGGATCTCGCCAGCTTCGAGCTGGGACTGGATCTCCTGGACCTCGCCGACGCCGATCTGAAGCGTGCCGTTGAGGACATTGATCATCAGATCGCCGCCGCCTTCATGGGTGACGATGCCGGCCTGCACGCCGGTCGAAGCCTTGAGCTGTTCGAGCGCCTGACGCTCAAGCGAGGCCGGGTTCGCCGCGCCCCAGCGACCGCGGCTTTCGGCCGATGCCTTGATGACATCCTCAAGCGTCTGGTACTCGCTGTCTGCAGCCGTGTAGATCACTTCCGGGTCGATGAAGAAATTCACCAGGGGCTCAAGATCCTTATAGGTGGACTCGGGCTCGGACAGCAGCGAGGTGTAGATGAAGGTCGGCGTGGTCGCATAAAAGCGCGAGCCGTCCGCCGGGGCCTGGGCGAGATCCGCCATGGCCTTGGCACCCGAGCCGCCGCGCACATTTTCGACGACCACATTCACGCCGAGTTCGGGCGCGAGATATTTCGACATTTCGCGCAGGAACACATCACTGCCGCCGCCCGGACTGGAGTGCGTGACCAATGTAACGGTGTCCACCGGATAATCCGCGGCAGCCGCGGGCAAAACCGACAGAGCCGCAGCAGCCAATGTGGCCGCAAGAGAGTGTCTGGAAAGCATTGGTTTTTCCTCCCGAAATTTCCAAGACTGAATGGTCAGGACATCAGCGCCTGACCATTCGATCTTGACGGTCGTTTTGTCGATTGTCAACAATTCAGAGATATTTGCTGCTTCAGTCTATCAATGTGTCGCGAAAGGCATCCTCGTTCACTGTCAAACCCAGGTCGGGGCGGACGGGAATGTCGAGCCGGCCATTGACGAGCCGGGGCGCGTCGGTGAACAGGGTCTCCCCGACTGCGACCATACCCAGATGCCACTCCGCGATCCAGCCATTCATCATGCAGGCCAGAAGATGCATGTTGAACAGCGGCGAGCCGCCGCCCTTGGCGATCGGCATGTTGCAGGTCTGGGCCATGTGGGCGTATTTCCGCACTTCGGTAAAGCCGCCGCAATAGGCCACGTTGGGTGGCAGGATATCGAATGAGTGATGCTCGATGAACTCCCGGTGGCGCCAGCGACGGCCTTCCATCTGGCCTGTCGCCATCGGGATCTTCGTGGAGCGGCGCAGGTCGCCCATGGCGCGGGCATCATTTTGCGTGAGCGGCTCCTCGAACCAGGTGATGCGGCAGTCCTCGATCTCGCGGCACGGATACTTGGCCTCGACCGGATTGAAGAGGTAATTTGCATCAATCATGATGTCGATACCCGGGCTGACAGCGTCACGAATTGCCTTGAGTCGCCACACATCCTCACCCCATCCGCCCTTGTTGATTGCAACAACCGACTTCAGCGCGGCGAACCCGTTGGCAACGTGAAGCCGAACCGCGTCCGCCAGCAGATCAATGTCATATCGCAGAAGTCCGAAGGTCAAACAGGCCGGAATCCTGTCGCGGGCATTGCATAGCATGGCAGCGATGCTGCGGCTGCCTGCCGGCGATGTCTCAAAGCGCACTGTCCAGGCACGACAGCGCCATCGATATCCTGTCCGACATGGCGCGCAGATTGAGCTTCTGCCAGATGCGCTGGTGGATCTTCTCGACATCGCGGATATCCATGCCCCTGACCACCGGCAGGATGTGCTCGTGCAAGGCGGTGATCACCGCGCGCGCAAGGAAATGTCCGGTCAGGCCGAAGCCGATGCTACCGTCTTTGGTCTCCACCTGGCAGGAGACAAAGAGGGTCTGCTCGGTCCTTCCATACCCCTAGCCCCGGGCTCCAGCCGTGGAATGGTTATGGAAATTTTATGCAGGCTGGCGCGAATATCCTTGATTTTCATGATTCGCCTCCCTCAATTTTCACTCCCCATGGGCGATTTTGGCGCTGTGCAATTGTCGAGCAGGCTTTTATATTGTAGACAATCTACAATTAGGAGGATTTCTCATGTCAACAATTTCGATGCCGCCGCTGAAGAGTTCGTCAAGCCTGATGGAGGGGTTCCGACGGGAAACCGTAAAGACCCGGGGCGCCGAAATTCAGGTGGCGATTGCCGGTGAAGGCCCGCCGCTGCTTCTCATCCATGGCAACCCCCTCACCCTTGTCAGCTGGCACAAGATCGCGCCTTCGCTGGCGCAGGGCTTCACAGTCGTGGCCATGGACCTGAGAGGATATGGCGACAGCTCCAAGCCGGACGGAACCCCTGACCATTCCGCCTATACATTCCGCGCCATGGGTGAAGACGCCTTCGACGTCATGGATCATTTCGGGTTCGAGAAATTCGCGGTCGCCGGGCATGACCGGGGGGCCCGTGTAGCCTTTCGCATGGCGCTGGATCAGCCGCAGCGCGTCACACATCTGGCGGCTCTGGATATCGTGCCGACCCATACGGTGCTCACCAATGTCACCATGGGATGGGGACTTGAGAGCTATCACTGGTTCTTCATGGCGCAGAAGGCGCCGTTTCCGGAACGGCTGATCGGTGCGGATCTCGACTATTACATCCACTACAAGCTCAACAAGAAAGGCGTCGGGCTGGAGATATTCACGCCCGAAGCCATGGCCGAATATGTCCGCTGCACCACAAATGAGCAGATCCACGCTGTCTGCGAGGATTACCGGGCAACGGTGACGCTCGACCTCGCGATGGACAAGGCCGATTTCGGCAAGCGCAAGATCGAGTGTCCCGTGCTTGTGCTGTGGGGCTCCAACAGCCATTGCGGTCGCCACTTCCAGCCGATCGAGGCCTGGAGCGAGTGGGCAGACAATCTGCAGGGATCTGCAATCCCGACAGGACATTATCCGGCCGAGCATCGTCCGGATCTGGTGTATCCGGCGTTCTGGTCGTTCTTTCATGACGAACCCGTTCGTATTCAGGACACGGACGTCGAAACATGAGATCGATTCCTGCTATTGAAGCCCGTGCGCTGCTGCATGGCGGACAGGAAATCGCGTTTCTTGACGTTCGAGAGGCGGGTCAGTTTGTCGAGGGGCATCCGCTCTTTGCGATTCCCCTGCCCTACAGCATCCTCGAAAGCCGGATTGGCTTGCTGGTGCCGCGGCTCACCTGCCCGATTCTGCTGATCGACAACGGAGACGGCGTCGCAGAGCGGGTGCAGGCGCGGCTTTCGGACATGGGATACAACAACATCCTGCGGATCAAGGGGGGCATGCCCGCCTGGGAAGCGTCCGGATTTCCGGTCTACAAGGGTGTCAATGTTCCTTCCAAGACGCTCGGCGAAATGGCCGAGCTGATCTGGCATCCGAAGATGATAACGGCGGATGAACTCGCCCGAGCCCGCGAACAGGCCGATGATCTCGGCTTTTTCGATGCCCGACCCGCTGCCGAATACGCCAAGATGCGGGTGCCGGGTGCGGTCTGCCTGCCTAATGGCGAGCTGGCCCACCGGATCTCTGCCATCGGCGACAAGGCCCGGATCGTGGTCACCTGCGCCGGACGGACACGGGGTATCACCGGTGTGATCGGGCTGATGCTGGCTGGCTTTGACGGCAAGGTTGCCGCACTGGAAAACGGCACACAGGGCTGGGCCCTGTCCGGCCGTGACCTTGAGCGCAACAATCAGCCAGACCCGTTTCCTAATCTCGATACCGCCGGGCTTGCCGCTTCACGAGAGCGAGCCGACGCACTCATTGAACGATTTTCATTGCCGGTGGCAGAGTGCGCGGATGTCGAACGGATGCTTTCGGCCCCAGACCGGACCACCTATGTCTTTGATGTCCGCTCGCCCGATGAAGCGGGCGCGGATCCGCTTGCCATTGCCGAACATGCGGCATCGGGACAACTGGTGCAGGCAACGGACCAATGGGTCGGGGTCCGCAATTCCCGGCTCGTTCTGTGTTGTGACACGGGTCTGCGATCGGCGCTTGCCGCCTTCTGGCTCACGCAACTGGGATATGATGTGCATATTCTCCGCATCACCGACGCGCTGCGCCAGATGGCGGCGCGTCCGATCGTCGACGCGGCTCCGGCCGGTCCAATCAAACCGGTGAGCGCTTCCGATCTGCTCGCCATGCCCGATGCCACAGTTCTGGACATGCGGCCCTCGACCGATTTCCGCGCAGCCCATGTCAAGGGCGCGATCTGGACGACCAGACCGGGACTGGCGAAAGAACTGGCGCGGAATGGCGCCGGGACGATCGCGATCCTTGCCGACACGGAGGACAGAGCCAGAAGATTTGCGCGCGATGCCATGGATCTCGGATTCGCCGATGTTGTCATTGTCAACGGCGGGCATGATGCGCTGGCAAAGGGTGGGGCTGAACTCAAAGTCGATTCCACCAGTCCGGAACCGGCCGAGGCCATCGACTTTCCCTGGTTCGTGCATGACCGTCATGACGGCAACCTCGAGTCCTCGCGGCGCTACCTTGCCTGGGAAACCGGATTGGTTGACCAGCTTGATGCGGCCGAAAAGGCGGCATTCAGACTTTTCAAGACCACTTGACGGCCGGCACTGCGCTTCAGGCCGTCGACCGCGACCGGAGCACCGTTCGATTGACCGGACGGTGCTCTAGGATTCAGCCGCGTCCTTGGCTGCAAGCGCCTTCTTGCGGCGGTGCTTGGTGACCGCGGTCAACGTCACCGAGGTGACCATCACAAGCAGGATGAAGATGGCGCCGGGGCGTTCGAGCAGATAGCCGATATCGCCGCGGCTGATCTGCCAGGTCCGGATGATGTTCTGCTCAAGCAGGCTGCCGAGCAGCAGGCCGACCACAGTGGCCGCCACCGGATAGTCATAGCGGACCATGGCCCAGCCGAGGATTGCAAAGATGAACAGGGTGATCGGACCTGCGAGCGAGCCCAGGATTGCATAGGAACCGAACGTCGAAACCACCAGCACGCTGGGGATCAGAAACCGTAAAGGCACCCGCACGATGGACGCGGCCAGGTAGACAAAGACCAGTCCTACAAACAGCAGCATGATGGCCTGGGCAAAGTTCGAAAAGATGATCGCGTAGACTATATCGCGGTTCTGCGCGATGAATTGAGGCCCGCCGATGATGTTGTGCATCGCAAATGCCGCCAGTAGGATGGCCGTCGCGCCACCGCCTGGAATTCCAAGCGCAAGCATCGTCGCCATGGCGCCTCCCTCGGATGAGGAATTGGCGGATTCAGCCGCAATCACCCCCTTCGGGTTACCCGATCCGAAGCTGTCCCCATCAGGCGCGTTGCGTCGCGTTTCGGAATAGGAAATCAGATTGGATATCGAGGAGCCGACGCCCGGGATTGCCCCGACAATGACCCCGATGGTCGCGCCGCGGAAAATGATTGTCGGGTATTTCAAGGTGAGCTTTACGCCCTCGATGATCTTGGCAAAGCTGATCTTGCGATCGTCCTCGTTCTCGATCAGATAGGTGGTGTTGATCAGGTTGAGCAACTGGCTTGCCGCCAGCAGCCCCATCATAGCGGGGATTGCGGGAATGCCGTCCAGCAGCCACGGCACTCCCATCGTGCCGCGAATGAAACCGGCCGTGTTCATTCCGATCGTCCCGAGCAGGACGCCGAAGACACCCGCCAGCAAACCGCGCCAGACCGAGGATCCGGACAGCGAGCCAAGCAGCAACAGTCCCCAGACGGCAATGGCGAACATCTCCAGCGGGCCGAGCTTGAGCACGATGATCGAGACCGGAACGATGAGAAACAACAGCAGCACATAGGACGACAAGGTGCCGATGACGGACGAGGCCAGCGCCACGCCCAGCGCCTGATTGTGGCGGCCGGACCGGGCCATGGGATAGCCGTCGAAAGTGGTTGCTACTGCCGATGACGTGCCTGGAATGTTCATGAGCACCGCGGGAACCGAGCCGCCAAAGCCCGCTCCGGTATAGATCGAGGTGAGAAACACGATTGCGGGCAGGAAATCCATATAGAGCGTGATCGGCAGGAAGATCGCCATCGCCATGGTGATCGAAATGCCCGGCATGGCTCCGAAGACAAGGCCGATGATCAGGCCCGGAACAAGCCACAACCAGGCGCTCCAGGAAGATGTGAGAATGCCGTAAGCACCATCAAGGGCTGAAAAATCGAGCATCCGACTTCCTCAAAGAACTGTCAGCGGGAACGGATAGGGCACGAGCGCCTGATATCCGTAAACCACAAGCACGGTAAAAATGACGGAATAGACGCCGATCACCCAGAGTCTCTTCTCGCCGCAAAGATACAGGCCCACGGCAACGAAGATGAAGGTGGCGATGTCAAACCCGATGGTTTCGAGCGAAAAGACAAATATGCCGAAGGCGCCGGCCAGCAGCGCCACCCGCGCGACCTTGAGCACTTCCTGCCTGCGGTGGGCGGCATCGGGCAGGTCTTGCACGGCAGTCTTTCTGAAGACCTGCGGCAGGACCAGCGCCACGAGAACGAGTCCGAGAATGGCAGCAGGCTGCACCAGCAGCAGGTTGTTTGTCTTCAGTGAAGTTCCACGCGCATCCAGCCAGTAAGCGAGAATGACGGCTGCGATCACACAAAGAAGCAACAAATGCCCCCATATGACAACGCGACGTTGGCTTGGTTCACCCATTCAAATCTCCTGCGAAGACGGCTGGTGCACGATGCCGGACCTTCTTGCGAAAGTCCGACATCAATGGCGATCCGGTCGGGATCAGGTACCCTTGAGCAAATCGATATGCTGGGTCATCACCTTCGCAGTGGCAGCAAGCGCCTTGTTGCTGGCCTCGGGTCCAACCCAGTCCGTGGCGAGATCCTGCGCCTTCAGGCTGGCGATGGCTGCCTCATCCTTGCTCGCGCTTTCGATGGCGGCAAGAATTGTCTGATACCGGTCGGGATGCTTTTCGAGCAGGGATGCATGCACGCCCCATCCACGCTGCGACCCCGCCACATATTGTGCGTCCGCACCATTGAGCTCGGTGACATTCGGCGATGTCCAGCCGTCCCGGCTCGCATCATCGAAGACCAGCAGGGGACGGACCTTCTCGCCAAGCGGGATAAAGCCCTGACCGCCAACCATTCCGATGTCCACCACACCGCCGGCCGTGGCGTTGCGGGCCGGTCCGCCGCCATCATAGGTCACCAGACGAAGACCCGAGCGGTCGATGCCATTGGCGTCTGCAAACAGCATCATGTTGACCAGGTCCGCGGAAGCGGGCTGGATACCGATCGACAATGCACCCGCATCAGCCTTGAGGCGCGACACCACATCCTCGACACTCTGGATGTCCGACTCGGCGCTGGTCGCCATCAGCGTGTAGTCACGCGATGGAAGGTTGATCATGTGGAAATCTTCGATCTTGAAGGGCGCATCCTGGGTCAGGATGTTCAGCGGCAGATAGGGAGCTGCTGACGTGCAAAGAATGGTGTAGCCGTCATCGGGCTGCTGCATGAAGTAGCTGTGGCCGAGAAGCGCGCCGCCGCCACCGCGATTGACGATTGTCAGCGGCTGCCCGATCGCTTCCTGCAGAAACGGTGCAAATGCGCGGGCGAGACGGTCATTATACCCCCCGTATTGAACGGGACGACAACCGAAATCGGCCGCTCCGGAAAGGCGCTCTGGGCGCGCAGGATGGCGGGTGCGGCAAACGATGCAGCAATTCCGCCCGATGCAATCTTGAGTATCGTACGGCGTGTAAGTGTCTTGCTCATGAATTCCTCCACTGCGGGGCGTGATCCGATATTTCCCCTGCGGCGCAATGCGTCGCTGTCTCTCCCCGACTGTCGGCAAAGGTATGGGTGAGAATTTGAATTGTCAACAATATTGAGATTTGCAACGCGATTTCGTCATTTTGATGTGAAGAGCGAAATCACACACAGAAGCCGTCCACATGACATATTTCGTTATTATCAACAATTTTTCAATCTCTTAACTCTAGACCTCTTCGATTTTGAGCTGAGCTACCGTGCAAATGCGCTTTGAAAGTTGTTGACAATATTCAAATTAGGACGTTCAAAAGGCGAACACCGTGACAGGTGCGTATATTCGAGCCAGGGCGCTCGCTCGCACCTTTGTCCAGCCATGTGAGATTAACGGGAGACAGGACAAGATGAGCAGTTCAGCAGCAAGCCAGGCAGCAGGCACGAATGCATCCGAGGACCTGGGCTTGAGCCAGGAAGTTGCGAATTTTGTTGTCGACACCGTCTTCAGCGACTTGCCTTCGATCGTGATCGAAAACGGCAAGAAATCCATTCTCGACGGCCTTGGCCTGGCACTGTCAGGCTCGGTTGCCCAGTCGGGCGAATATGTCCGCGCCCATCTGGCCGACATCGGCTATCCGCAGGGGGCTGCAACCGTTGTCGGTTCTTCCCACAAGATGCCGCCCCGCTTTGCGGCCTTTGCCAACGGGGTCGGCATTCATGCCGATGACTACGACGATACGCAGCTGGCGGTTGCGCGGGACCGTGTCTACGGACTTCTGACCCACCCCACCGCACCGGCATTGCCCGCCGCACTTGCGCTCGGCGAGGTCCGCAAGAGCAGTGGCGCGGATGTGATGCTCGCCTATCACCTCGGTGTCGAAGTCGAATGCAAGATTGCCGAGGCGATCAACCCGAGGCACTACCAGACCGGCTTCCATGCGACAGCGACCTGCGGCACATTTGCCGCCGCTTCGGCCGCTGGACGCCTGATGGGCCTCAACAACGAACAGATGGTTCGCGCATTGTCACTCGCCGGCAGCCAGTCGGCGGGCCTGCGTGAAAATTTCGGCACCATGACCAAGCCTTTCCACGCCGGACGCTCGTCGGAAAGCGGAGTTGTTGCCGCCCAGTTTGCATCCTATGGCTGGACTGCGACCGACAAGATTCTCGAGGCGCCCCGCGGGTTCTTCTCGGCAGCCGGCGGTGGCTATGATGCCGCCGCCATCCACGGAAAACTCGGCGCGCCATGGACATTCGAATCCCCGGGCGTGTCGATCAAGCCGCATCCCTCAGGCTCGCTGACGCATCCCGGCATGACCGAAATGCTGCGGCTGATCAAGGCACACGACATCAAGCCGGAAAATGTTGTCTCGGTCCGGGTCGGCACCAACTCCAACATGCCCAATGCGTTGATCCATCACCGCCCGACCAATGAATTGCAGGCCAAGTTCTCGATGGAATTCTGCATGGCGATCCTGCTGCTTGAACGCCGCGCAGGCCTGCCCGAATTCCTCGACGAGACCGTGCTCAGACCCGATGTGAAGGAGATGATCGAGAAGATCGATTTCTGCATCGACGAGCGCGCCGAAGCTGCAGGCTACCACCTGATGACCACCTATATCGACATCAAGCTCAAGGATGGCAGCACGATCAGCGGCATGGCCGATTTCGGCAAGGGCAGCCCTGCCAACCCGATGTCCTACCATGAGGTTGCCGGCAAGTTCACCGAAAACGCCGAATTTGCAAAATGGGACATGGGCAAGGCCAAAGCCGTCATCGACATGGTCGCCGATCTGGAAAACCTCAAATCGATCGACACGCTGATGTCACTGCTGAAAGCCGATTGAGCGCAAGGACCCTGTGCAAATGTCAACGCAACCGGAGCACGGCGCCGATAAACGCAGGAGCACATCAGCCATGGCGCCGCGCAACCTCGCGCGCCTTTGCCTGACCTATGCCCTTGCGGGCTTGGCGGGCTATCTCGCGACATTGATCGGGATGCCGTTGCCCTGGATGCTTGGCCCGTTCTTCTTCCTGACCGCCGCATCGGTACTTGGCTATATCTCGCCAATCGTACCGATGGGGCGGGAGCTGGGCCAGGTGGCGATCGGACTTGCCGTCGGAATGCGGTTCACTCCTGCCGTCCTTCTCGCCACGGCCACACTGGTCCCGCACATGCTGGTCTCCACGCTCTACGTGATCGCATATACATTCGTGGCGGCATTGCTGATCAAGCCCCTGGCCAGGATCGACAGCGTCTCGGCTTTTTTCGCCACGGCGGCAGGCGGCGTTGCTGACATGGCCTCCGTGTCCAAGGAATATGGCGGAGACCCGGGTTCGGTCGCCATCGTTCATGCAATGCGGGTGGCCCTTGTGGTCGCGGTAGTCCCCTTTCTCGTGTTCTTCCTGGGCGATCATGGAACTGCGCCGGCATCGACGGAGGTCGGGGCGACGAATTACCTGTCTCTGATCATCGCCTTGGGGCTTGCCTATCTGGTTGCCGTCGCCCTCAAGCCGACCCCGTTGCCGAACCCATGGCTGGTCGGGCCGATCCTGACCGGCATGGTGCTTGGGGTGAGCGAGATCCTCGTCGTCCAGGTCCCCTCCTTCCTGATCATCGTTGCCCAGATCATGCTGGGAACATGGCTCGGAAGCCAGTTCAAGCGCTCGCTTCTGGTGCGGCTGCCACGCGTGACCATTTCCGCCATGGTCGCTGCGAGTTTCATGATCGTCTGTGCCGGGATGGGCGCCTTCGTTCTCTCCTATTTCGGGCAAATGCCCTATGCGACAAGCTTTCTCGCACTCGCGCCTGCCGCAGTCACCGAAATGGTTCTGACCGCCAAGGTGATGAACCTCGATGCGGAAATCGTGACCGCATTCCACGTGATGCGAATTGCCGTGGTTTCATCGACCGTTCTTCTGGTCTTCAAACTCTACATGCGCATGAAAGGATCCGAAATTGGACCTGGGATACAGTGAACGGCGCGTCCTCGTGGTCGGGGGCAGCTATGGAATCGGCAAGGCTTCAGCCAGGTTGATGGCCAGGGAAGGCGCGCATGTCATGCTTGCCTCCCGAAGCAGCGACAACCTTCTGGCAGCCATTGACGACATGCCGGATCATTCGAGTGACAAGCCCACCTCCGTGACCTGTGACGTCACCCGGGAAGGCTCGGGCAAGATCCTCGCCGAAGCGGTGGATCAGCAGTGGAATGGCGCGCTCGACGTCCTGGTGACGGCCGTGGGCGGCAGCATTCGCTCCGCTTTCACAGATCTCAGCGACGAAGACTGGATCAACAATTACAGCTTCAACATCCTGTCGACCGTGCGTGCCATCCGGGCCCTGCTACCCGCGCTCGAAAAGGGCAACAATCCGGCGATCGTGACCCTGGGTGCCGCGGCATCAAAGATGCCCTATCAGCACCAGATCGTCTCGAATGTGCACAAGGCCGGCATTCTGGGCCTGACCAAGACACTCGCCGCCGAACTGGCTGACCGCAATATTCGGATCAATTGCGTTGCACCCGGCAGAACTCTGACACCGCTGTGGACCACACGGGCCGACAAGATGGCCGCGGAACAGGGCAGAAGCCAGGCAGAGATCCTCGAGGATTTCTCCAAGGACATCCCGCTCGGCCGCTTCGGAACTCCCGAAGAAGTGGCTGCCATGGTCGTTTGGCTTGCATGTCCGCTTGCAAGCTATGTGACCGGGCAGGCGGTTAACGTTGATGGCGGCATTGCCCGCGGATTGCTTTAGGAAAGGAATACCCATGTCGAGCCACACACATATAGCGACCAATGCCGAGGTTCCCGACGTAACCAGACAGTTGGTCGACTGGATTGTCGACATAAAGGGATCTCACATTTCCGCGGAAGTCCGCCGGGAAGGTCTGCGCACCTTCGTCAACTGGGTCGGCTGTGCCGTCGGCGGCGCGCGCCATGAAACGGTTGACCGCGCCCTGGCAGCCGTCTCCCCCTTTTCGGGCAAGGCCTCATCGACGGTTCTCGGGCGCCCCGAACAGCTCGACGCCCTTCATGCCGCGCTTCTGAATGGCATCACCTCCCATGTGCTTGATTTCGACGACACGCATCTCAAGACCATCATCCACCCCGCCGGACCGGTCGCTTCGGCCTTGCTGGCGCTTGCCGAACTCCGTCCGATGTCCGGCGAGGATTTTCTGACTGCACTCATCGTCGGCATCGAGGTCGAATGCCGGATCGGCAATGCGGTCTATCCCAATCACTATGATCGCGGCTGGCACATCACCGGAACCGCCGGTGTCTTCGGTGCGGCAGCGGCCACCGGCAAGGCGATCGGCCTGTCCAAGCAGCAGATGCGCTGGGCCTTCGGACTTGCCGCAACCCAGTCTTCGGGCTTGCGCGAGATGTTCGGGACCATGACCAAGAGCTTCCACCCCGGACGCGCCGCACAGAACGGATTGACCTCGGCTCTGCTCGCCGAAGCCAATTTCGACAGTTCCGAACGGGCCATCGAAGCACCGCGCGGCTTTGCCAATGTCACCTCGACAAAACAGGATTATTCCGAGATCCTCGACGATCTCGGCACCCGCTGGGAATCCGCGCTCAACAGCTACAAGCCCTATGCTTGCGGCATCGTGATCCACCCGACAATTGACGGTTGCCAGCAGATCCGCGCCGACATCGGTGACCGGGTCAACGCCATCAAGTCGGTCCACCTGACCACCCATCCGCTGGTGCTGGAACTCACCGGAAAGAAAACGCCTCGCACCGGCCTTGAAGGAAAGTTCAGCGTCTATCATTCGGCTGCCGCGGCATTGCTCAAGGGTGACGGCGCCCCGACCGCCTTCACCGACGAAATGGTGAACCAGCCGGAGATCACAGCGCTGCGCGACCGGATTTCGGCCACTGCGGATCCGGAATGCCACGAAGCGTCGGTGACCATCGACGTAACCTTCGAGGACGGCTCCACCCTGCGCAAGCATATCGAGCGGGCGCTGGGCTCGAAGGATGTGCCGCTGACCGATGACCAGGTTGATGACAAGTTCGTCACCCAGTCGGCTCTGGTGATCGGTGAGGACGCGGCGCGCGAATTGCTGGCGATTTCCTGGAATCTGGAAAATCTCTCCAGTGTCGCCGACGTCGCCCGTGTCTCGGCCGGCCGCACAACCGACCAGGCAAAGGCGGGCTGAAGATGACGCAAACAGCAACAAAAGACCATCTCAGGATCGGTGTTCTCGAGGGCGATGACATCGGCCACGAAGTCGTCCCGGCATCGGTCCAGATCGCCAAGGCCGCCGCGGCGGTCACAGGTTTGAAAATCGAATGGGTCGATGTTCCCATCGGTCGCCGTGCGCTTGATCAACTCGGACATACAATGCCCGAGGGGACGCTGGAAACACTGGGTGGACTGGACGGCTGGATTCTCGGTCCGATCGGACATCGGGAATATCCGAAAGTTCCCGAAGCGATCAATCCGCATCCGATCCTGCGCAAACGCTTTGACCTGTTCGCCAATGTCCGGCCGACCCGTTCCTTCCCCGACATCGGCTGTCTGCATGATGACATCGACATGGTCATCGTCCGGGAAAACAATGAAGGCTTCCAGCCGGACAGAAATGTTGTGATGGGGTCCGGCGAATTCCGCCCCACCCATGATGTGACGATTTCCGTGCGTGTGATCACCGTCGAAGGGTCTTCGAAAGTGGCACGGGCCGCATTCGAAATTGCCCGCGCCCGCAAGAAGCGGCTGACCCTTGTTCACAAGAACACGGTGTACAAGCTCGGTTGCGGCATGTTTGTCGACAGCTGCTATGAAGTTGCGAAAGACTTCCCCGACGTGACCGTTGACGAAGTCATCGTCGACACGATGGCGATGCGGCTGGTGCGTGACCCGCAGAGTTTCGACACCATTGTCACCACCAACATGTTTGGCGACATTCTCACGGATGAGGCCGCCGGCCTCGTCGGCGGTCTCGGAATGGCCCCGGGTCTGTGCATCGGACGCGGTTCGATCGCCATGGCGCAGGCAACGCACGGCTCGGCGCCGGACATTGCCGGCAAGAACATCGCCAATCCCTTCGCCATGATCGAATCCACCCGCATGTTGTTTGACTGGCTTGGCCGGCGTCACGGGCTGGAATCGGCCGTCCAGGCGTCCGAGCTGATGAAGCAGGGAATAGATGCCGCATTGTCCGACCCGGCCACCCGAACCCCGGATATCCGTGGAACCGCGAGCCAGTCGCAAATGATCGAGGGCATACTTGCCGGAATGGATGTACCGAATGCGTAAACACCGCATTGCAGCCATCGGGGGCGATGGAATCGGACCCGAAGTGGTCTCTGCAGGGCTCGATGTGCTGGCCGCACTGTCGGAAAATCTTGGCGATTTCCAGATCGAGGCGGAGAGCTTCGACTGGGGCTCGGAGCTTTACCGGAACACCGGCCAGATGATGCCCGCCGATGGCGTTGAGACCCTGCGCGGATTTGACGCCATCTTCTTTGGCGCCGTCGGCGCGCCCGACATTGCCGACCACATCACGCTTTGGGAATTGCGCCTTGCCATTTGCCAGGGCCTCGACCAATACGCCAATGTCCGGCCGACAAGGCTTCTGCCGGGAATGCGCGGGCCGCTGCTTCCCGAACTTGGCTCACAGATCGACTGGGTCATCGTAAGGGAGAATTCCGAAGGCGAATATGCCGGTGTCGGTGGCCGGGCGCATGCGGCACTGCCGCTGGAACTGGCCATGGATGTGTCGGTCTTCACCCGCGCGGGCATCGAGCGGATTGCCCGTCACGCCTGCGATCTTGCCATGAAGCGGCCCCGCAAGCGGTTGACCGTGGTTACCAAGTCCAACGCGCAACGCCATGGGATGGTGCTGTGGGATCAGGTTTGCCGCAAGGTTCTGGCGGACTATCCGGAGCTCGATACAGACTGGATGCTGGTTGACGCGATGGCAGCCAAGATGGTCACCACGCCCGGGAGATACGACACCATCCTGGCGACCAACCTGCATGCCGACATCCTGTCTGACCTTGCTTCCGCGCTCACCGGCAGCCTGGGCAACGGCGCAACCGCCAACCTTAATCCGACGGGCGAAGCGCCATCGATGTTCGAACCTATCCACGGCTCGGCTTTCGACATCACCGGCAAGGGCATTTCCAATCCGATCGGTGCATTCTGGACCGCCAGCATGATGCTCGACCATCTTGGAGAGACTGCAGCGGCGGCCGTTCTGATGGAGGCAGTCGGTTCGGTTTGCCAGTCCGGGCCCCATACGCCCGATATGGGCGGACAGGCCAACACCGCCGCTGTGACGCAGGCGGTTGTCGAGTCAATCAGGGAAATTGTGAGGAGCAAGACATAACACTTTATCGGCCAATGTAAATTGTCTACATACCGCGCATGGAGAGTTCGATGGAAAACAGTACATCAAGTCAAACAGCGCAAAATGATTTGCAAGTCTTGCGCACGTCTTCCCTGACGGGGGCGCTTGAACGCGAGCTTGAGCATCTTATTCTGACCGGGGAGCTCAAGCCGGGCGAACGCCTGAACGAGATCCAGTTGTCAGCCCGGTTCGGCACCAGCCGCGGGCCCCTGCGGGAAGCCACGCGCAGCCTGCAGGCGAAGGGCCTGGTGGACGCCATCCGCAACCGGGGTGTGTTCGTCCGGTCGATCTCTCCCAAGGAAGCGCTCGAGATCTATGACATCCGCGCCGCCCTGTTCGGGCTGGCCGGCCGTTTGCTCACCGATCTGGTGACGGACGCGATGCTGGCCCGCCTGAACGAATATCTGGTGGAAATGGACGAGATCGCGCAGGAGCGCGATTTTGACCGCTACTATCCGCTCAATCTCGAGTTTCATGATTTCCTGATCAGATCGACCAACAACAGCATGCTGGCCCGCGAATACCAGAGCCTGGTCAACAAGCTGCATCTGTGTCGTGCCCGCGGACTGGTGCAGGCGGGCGGCTTGGCGGTTTCCAATCACGAGCACAGGGAAATGGTCGACGCCCTGGCTTCAGGCAACCGCGAACGCGCCCAGGAGGCGTTCTTTCGCCATGTCGAACGGTCCAAACAACGGTTCACAACCACACTCGGCAAATAGCACTGGATCGGGAACAACAGTCAGGATGCGTCTGATCCATGCCGTGACAATCGAGCGGTAAAATAAGTTACCGCCCGGTGTCCCTGCATCCATGGAAACGCGCAAATTCAGGAAATGTTGAATGCAGGACCCGCAAACAGGGTTTCGGAACTCACGACACCCGGGTCGTGATCTGATCGCCGAGCCTGGAAGATCTCAAAATCCGCAGGAACTCAAGTCCGTGCGATGAGATCGCGGATGGCCTGCTGGCGGGTCGTTCCGCGCGCGGTGAACACATCTTCCGGTGTGCGCGCGAGACGGTCTGCCTGGAATGCGAAATCGATGGAACTTGCAGCGGCGCTGAAAAAGCGGCTTACGCGGTTCTGACGGGAAGCGGACATGTGACGTCTCCTTGATAGGCCACCTTGATAGCCTGATATTGCATCGCAATAAATTGCCAAAGTGGGAAAGCAGCCATGCATCCCGGTCATGGCTCTTCCGCGGTTTTACAGCCCATTCCGGGCACGACCATGTGAGCCCATCCAACCGCCAACACATCGATCCCCGCAAAAAGTTTGGCGGGCCGATTTCGATGCCTTCCACCCAATGCAGCTGCCGGAACCGCCTGTTGCCATATCGGCATTCGGCGAAAGCGGAATTTATTTTTGCGATGGAGCAAGAGTGAACTAGGCTGGGGCGGCCCTGTCACCGGATCAGGATCAGCCGTTGCCCGAACACCATCACGCCTTCGCATTGCAGTCCGAAGCGCGATTGCCGGAATATGAAGCCGTCGCGTCGCGATTTCGCCATCACGCGACCGGCGCGGATGTGCTGGTTCTGCTATGCGATGACGTGGAACGGGTGTTTGCGGTGTGTTTCGACACCTTGCCACCGGATTCCAGCGGCATTGCGCATCTGCTCGAACACATGATCTTTCGCGGCTCGCGGCGGTTTCCGGCGAGCAATCTCTACGCGGCGCTGCAACAAGGCAGCATGCAATCGGCGCTGAACGCCTCGACCCTGCCCGATCGCACCATCTATCACCTTGCCAGCCCCAACGAGGAGGATTTCGCCAATCTTGTCGAGGTGCTTCTCGATGCGGTGCTGCATCCATTGCTGCGGCCGGAGCATCTGGAGGAGGAAAAGCGCGTTCTGCAAAGCGAGGTCGAAGGCCATCGCGCCTCGGCAGTCAACTGCGTGCAGGATGAATTGCGCCGGGGACTGCATCCGGGCAGCGTCTACGCACACGATCATGGCGGCGATCCTGAGCTGATCGGCGCGATCTCGGTTGCTGCGATCCAGGCTTTTCATGCGCGCTTTTATCACCCCAGCCATGCGCGGATTTTCCTCGCTGGCCCGGTTGATCTGGCGAAGCGATTGGAGCAGATCGACCGGGCGTTTGCCGGACAGGGCCGCCGCGACCCATTGCCCCGCATTGTCCTGCCAAAAATCACCGCGCCGCGCCGCCTGGTCGTGCCACACCCGTCCGGCGCCGCGAAAGCACCTGTCGGCGTGGCCTGGGCGTTTGCGCCCGAGAATGCGCTGGGGCGTTTTGGCTGGCCCTGTCTCGACCTCGCCTTGAGCTCCCGACCAAATGGGTTCTTGCGTGATCGCCTGCCATTGCTCGGTGCAGGTGGCGGGCTGACAGCGGACCTGCCGCCAGCAGCCTTCCGGCTCGTGCTGGACAACCTTGCAGCCGAAACCGCGGATGCACAGGTCAACCAAGCCCTTGCCGAGGCCGCGGCGACGCTGCCCATAGATCTGGTGCGGGAGGCGGCAGAAACTTTGGAGTTGCAACTGCGCGAAGCACGTGGACTGGCTGTGTTGCACCGGGTGCTGGGATCCTGGCGGCACGGCGGCGACCCGCTGGCCGAGTTGGGTTTTGCGTCTGAACTTGGCCGGTTCCGACACCGGCTCGGCAATGGCGACATCATGCGCGCGATGATCTCCCGTGATCTGTGTGACAACCCGCATAGGCTGACGGTCACGCTCGGTCCGCTGAGGCACGGGTCCAGCGGCCGCCAACCACCAGAATCACGGTTTCAGCGTCACCCACGAGCCCCCTGCCTGTATTGTCGCCGGCCAGCCTGCCGCGGCGGCTGCGTCAGTTCTCTGCACAGGTAGAAGGACGAATCCTCGATATTGCGCCGCGTGACGATGTGCTGCGGGCAGACCTCGGGCTAGATCTTTCCGCGCTGACGCAAGCGGAGCTCGCCCTGACCCCGCTCTTGGCCCGCTGCCTCGGCCGCGGCGGGCTTGAGACTTTGCTTTGGGCCGGGGCCGGACCGGGAGGAAAGCTCGGCACCTGTCTGATCCTGCGTGGCAAGGCGCTGCCGGCCAAGGCCGGAACATTGGCGGCGCAGCTGGAAGCGGCTGCCTGCGGCCCCTTGCCGGACCCGGTAACACTCATGACGCTGCTTGCCGAGGAAATTGCGCTCACCGACGCACGGCCCGCGGGGGCCGGACATATCCTTGCCGATTTGCGGCTGCGCGCCGCCTCCGGTCCGGCGGGGGCGGCAAACGAGATGATGCGCGGATTGTCTACCCAGGACGCCCTGCGGCGGTTTGAGCTGGGAGATCCGGAGCGGCTGCACGCCTCACTGCTTTCCTTGCGCGAAAAGGCGCTTGGGCAGAGCCGGCTGCGACTGGCGGTCAGCGGCGGGCAAGAGATCGACTGGGACGGTTTGCTGACACGCATTGGCCGCCCCGACGGCGCTGAGCTGCCGCCACCACTTGCACACCCCGCTGTTCGCGAAGCGATCCCCGTGGCCCTTCCTGTCAACACCGTCGGCCAGTCATTACAGCTGGACCCGGCTCTGCCGCTGGCACTGGCGGCGCATGCGCTTGAAACCGGCTGGCTCTGGGACAGTCTGCGGGTTGCCGGCGGCGCCTATGGGGTGCGCGCCTGGCACGACCCGGTCACGGGCATGCTGACCCAGATCTCGGCGCGCGATCCGCAATTGCTGCAAACGCTCGACAGGATGGCGGAAGCGCCGGCCTGGATCGCCCGCAGCTTGCGCGGGGATGCACTGGAGCGCTACCGCGTCGGCGCGGTGGCACGGCTTGACCGGCCCATGACTGCGGGCGCCGAAATGCTGGCGCTGTTTCAGCGGCATCTGACGGGCATGACAGAGGATTTCCGTATGGCGGACCTGGAGAGCATTTTGAGCTCCAGCGATGCCGATGTGGCGCGGCTGGCCGAGGCGATGGCTGCGGCCCAGTCCGGATCAGGCGTGGTGGTGTTGGGGTCTGCTGCGACCTTGCAGGCAGCACTCCAGACCAGACCGGACGCCTTCAAGGTCACGCCTCAGGCGGTCAGGTCCGAAACCGCCTGACGCAGGGCGGCGAAGACCTGCTCGTGCCCGACGGAATGGCCTGCGGCCTCGACCATCCGGATTTCTGAATCCGGCCAGAGCGCTGCCAGCCGATGTGACATCACAGGTGGACAGAGCAGATCCAGCCTTGCTTGCACCAGAATGCCGGGGATACCCGCGAGACTTGCCGCGCTTTGCAAGAGCGAATCGGGCGGCAGGAAGCAGTCATTGAGGAAGTAATGCGCTTCGAGGAACGGGCTGGCCGGCAGATGATCCGTGTCGGGACCCGGCTGAGCCGGATGCAATTCCGACAAGGCCCGTTCCGCCCGATAGAATGCGCGGACCGTGGCGGTATGCACCGCCGGATCGGGATCGAGAATCCGCTGCCAGATGGCGGTCAGCGGCGCGCGGCGTTCGTCTTCGGTCAGCGGTGCGTAGAGCGCCTGATGAAGCGCGGGATGAAACGCTGCAAGGGCCGTATCGAGCGCCCAGACAAGCTCGGCCCTGGTTCCCAGAAACACCGCCCGCAGCCCCAGCCCGGTCACCCGGGACGGGTGCGCCTGCGCATAGGCAAGGCCCAGCGTCGCCCCCCAGGATCCGCCGACAACCAGCCAGCGCTCGATCTTGAGATACTGGCGCACGCGTTCGATATCTTCGATCAGATGCTGTGTCGTATTGGCATGGCGGGCGCGGGCGGGCAGGCTTCGCCCGGCGCCACGCTGATCGATGAAGATCACCCGGCATCGCGCGGCATCAAACAGCCCACGGGCCGAGGGCGCGCAGCCGCTGCCCGGTCCGCCATGCAAAAACACCACCGGCACCCCGTCCGGATTGCCCCAGGGCGCAACCCAGATCGCGTGACCGTCGCCGACGTCCAGATGGAAGCCGTCACTGGTCATTCGACTTCTTCGAGCCCGCCGGAGAAATTGCGGTACACGAACCGGTTCTGATCGCCGAGAGATTCGGCTTCGGCGAGCGCAAAGATATCGGCGTGCAGCGGCGACTTGGCGCAAGCCGGGTCGGTGTTTCCGGCATTGCCGGTCAGCGCATAGGCCTGGCAGCGGCAACCGCCGAAATCGACTTCCTTGAATTCGCAACTCTTGCACGGATCGGGCATCCATCCGGTGCCGCGATAGGTGTTGAACGCCGGCGAATGCTCCCAGATCCAGGCCAGCGAATGGTCACGAACAGAGTCAAAACGCAGATCGGTGATGGTTTCGGCGGCGTGGCATGGCAGCACCTTGCCGGCGGGCGAGATGTTGAAGAACTGCCGCCCCCAGCCGCCCATGCATTGTTTCGGGCGCAGTGCATAATAATCGGGAATGACGAAATCGATCTCCATTTGACCCTCAAGGCGCGCCCGGGCTTCCTCGACCACGCGCACGCAGTCGTCGACCTGCCCGGGACTGGGCATCAGCGATTGGCGGTTTTTTAGCGCCCAGCCGTAATACTGGACATTGGCAACCTCGATCCTTGCTGCGCCGAGTTCATAGGCCATCTCGATGATGTCTGGCAGCTGGTGCAGGTTTTGCCGGTGCATCACCGCATTGACGGTGAGCGGCAGATCCAGTTCGCGGGTCCATCCGGCCACCGCCAGCTTCTTGGCATGGCCATTGCGGAAGCCGCCAACCCGATCGGCGACACCGGACTCGGCGCCCTGAAAGCTGATCTGCACGTGTTTCAGCCCGGCCTCGGCCAATGCCGCCAGCTTGGCGCGGTCGAGCATGACAGCCGAGGTGATGAGGTTCGAATAGAGTCCGCACTCGGTGGCCTTTGCCACCAGTTGCACCAAATCCTTGCGCACCGTCGGCTCGCCGCCGGAAAAATGGATCTGCAGCACGCCGATCTCGGCCAGCTCCTCGATCACCCGCAGCCAATCCGCGGTGCCGAGCTCGTTGGAAGCACTTTCGAGTTCCAGCGGGTTCGAGCAATAGGGACATTGCAGCGGGCATCGATGGGTCAGTTCGGCCAGAACCGCCAGCGGGATGCCATGGTCATGGCGCTCGGCGTCGCCGGCCTTGTTGATCAGCTGGAAATCGTCGTCGGGTGGATCGCCATCGTCCGGGGGAAGGGAAACCTCAGTCATGTGCGCTCCGATACGGTTGCCATGAAGCCCTTGTCGGCCAGGTCCTGCAACAGCGCGATGCTGTCAGCCAGGATCAGATCGACCGGGGCAGTGTAAGCAGCGGCGAGTTCCGCGGCGATGTCGGCGACACTGCGCTGTCCGTCGACGAGTTGCAGCACAGCGACTGCCGTGTCTTCGGGCACCAGCACCCGCTCGGGCACCAGGATCAGCCAGCGCGCCCGCAGCTTGTCGTGGCGCAGGATCACATGGCGCGGCAGAAACGGCACCGACTGCGCGGTGATGATGGGTCGGACAGGGCGGACGCCGGCATTCATCACGCCGCCTCGGGCCGGAAGGCGCCCGCCGGGATCATGCCGGTGACATAGGCATGGTAAAGCGCGTCCTGCTGGACCCAGAGACAGTCGGTCTTGAAGGTCAGCGCGCCGCACACCGCCTGGCGTTCGGCCGGGGTCCGGGCATGTTCCATGACATAATTTAGCGCGAACTCGGCATCGCGCGGCGCCTGATCCAGACGCCGCTTGAAATAGGTCATCACCGCCGGGCTGATGAAGTCGTAATGCTGCAACATGCCGGCGATCCGCTCTTCATGCAGGTTTGGCGCGAACAGCTCGGTCAGCGACGAAGCAACGGCCTCGAGCGGAGTCTTGTCGCGAACGAAATGCACATAGGCGTCGACCGCGAACCGTGTTGCCGCCAGAATGCCATCCGTCGATTCAACGTAAGCCCGGTCCAGTCCCAGACCGTCGGTCAGTTGCAGCCAGCGTTCGATCCCGCCTTCGCTGTCAAACGAACCGTCATGGTCCTCGATCCGGTGCCGCCATTCGAGCCGTATCTGCCGATCGCGAAACCGGCTCAGCACCACCGCATCCTTGAGCGGGATAGTGCTCTGGTAATAATAGCGGTTCAGCGCCCAGGCCTGAACCTGGCCCTTGTTCAGCTTGCCGCCGTGCAACAGCTTGTGAAACGGGTGCAGCGAATGATAGCGGGTGGCGCCGATCCAGCGCAGCCGGCGCTCCAGCGCCTCGGGGCTGTCCAGGGGTTCGTTCGGCTCGGTCGGGATGGCGGTTTGAGCGGTCACGTCGCGAACTCCTGGCCCAATTCGGGCATGATCCAACCGGCGGCCTCGACCGCCTGCCGCTCGGGTGAACCCGGCAGCAGCGCCGGGTTGGAATTGTTGATGTGAACAAAGACCTTGCGGTCAATCGCCAGCGGCTCGAGCAAGGCAATGGTCCCGTCGGGACCCGACATCGACAGATGCCCCATGCTTTGCCCGGTCTTTTGCGCCAGCCCCGCCTCGATCATCTCGTCGTCACGCCACAACGTGCCGTCGAAAAACACCAGCGCCGAACCGCGCAGCCGCTTAGCCAGATCGGGCGTCACCCCTGCGCAGGCTGTCAGAACATGCACTTCCGGGCCGCCGGTGCGGGCCCGCAGCGTCAGCCCGACGGTGTCGCCGGGTGTGTAGCGCGGAATGCTGGCGTCCCGTTCGAGATACCAGGCCACCTTGCCCGGAACCTCGAAAGCCGTCACCTCGAGCCCCGAGCCGGTCCCGTCCGGCAAGACGGGCTCAAAAGGCTCGTCCAGCGGCATTGGCAGCCGCTTGACCCGCTCGGGGTTGAGAACATTGAAGATCGGGTTGGCAGCGAGAATGTCCAGCACCCGGGCATTGGCGTGGATGGCAAAGGGCGAGCCTTCGCGCATCGACAGCAATCCCGCCACCGCATCGACCTCGCCATTGGTCAGGATCACCCCAGCAATCGGAGTGTGGCGGACATGTCCGACTGATGGCGCCAATTGCTGTGTCGCAAGCACTTGCTGACGCAAGTCCGGCGAGGCATTGATCAGGAACCAGTGGCGTCCGTCATCGGCCGAGACGGCCAGCGAAACCTGTCCGCTGTGCATGTCCGGTGCATCACGCGCGACCCGGCAGGTCACGCAGTTGCAGTTCCACTGAGGTATTCCGCCGCCTGCTGCGGACCCCAAAACTATGATGCGCAGCATCGTGTCCGGCCTCCCGCAGCAGGCAACAGATCACTTCTGCTTTGCGCAGGCGTACATGTTGATTTCCATGCCAACCTGAACTTCGGCAACTTTCGGTGTTTTCCAAGCCATTGCATTTTCCTCCGGATATAGTCCGCCCGTTTGGGACGGATCTGGTCTGCAGGAGTAATCCTGCCTGATCAGCTAATCAGGATGACGAAGGCGCGACAATCTATAGCTGCCATAACCCGCGCCTATGTCCGCCGGTGGCCGGTGACTGCGGCGACGAAGGGCGGTATCGGCTCGCATGCCGGCAATTCGATCCGGCTGCCAGCACTTTCAAGCTGGTCGATCAACTGCGCATAGGGCTCCTGGCGACGGTATTGCGAAGGGTAGATCGCTGCCACCCGCCGCGCTTCAAGCCCGGTGTGATAGACCCGCAGCCCCTTGCTGCCGCCGTTTCCGGCAACTGACAGGGCCGGGGCGACACAGACCCCGAGCCGGTGCCGGACCATTTCGATCGCGAGCTCGAAACTGCGGGCGCGGGCGGTGACGCGGTTGTTTGGCAACACGGCATCATACCAGTCCTGGATCAGCCGCGTGTGCTGGGTCCCGTAGACGAATTGCACGGTGCTGTTGAGCAGGTGCAGGTTTCCCGGCGACAGTTCACGGACCGGATCGCCGACATCGCCGAGGTCGATCTCGTCAGGCACGATGAGCACATAGGGGTCCTCATGGATGGTGGTCTGCTGGAAGCCGGCGCTCAGTTCCATCGCCGCCGCTGCTGCCAGAATGCCGAGATTGACGCGCCTGGCATAGAGAAGATCGAGCGCTTCGCCCGGCGAGCCCTCATGCAGGTCGAAGTCCAGATTGGGCAGGCTGCGCCCGATCGCCAGCAGCGCCGGCGGAACGATGGTGCGCATTGCAGACGTGGCGCCGGCGATGCGCACCGTGTGGCGCGGTGCGCCGCTGCCCTGGGCGACTTCGTCTTCCAGTTCCTGCAGGCTGCGCAGCACATGCTCGGCCTTGGGCAACAAGGTGATGCCCAGTTCGGTCAGGTGCATGGCGTTGGACCGGCGCTCAAACAGCGGATAGCCGACGCTTGCCTCGAGACTGCTCAACTGCTGTGACAGGGACGGCTGGGTGACCCCGAGCATCTTGGCCGCCTTGGTCATCGAGCCGACATGCGCCACCGCCCAAAAGATCTGCAGCCGGCGCGGCGAAATCTCGCCGCCAAGCCGCGGCATATCGTTCATGCCGTCGTGCGGGGTCGGGCCGGCGGGATCGGCAGACACGAGGGAGATGGATTTTCCGGCGCCTGCCATGCTGCTCGACTCGCTCTGTCCAAGGGTTCTCGCAGCGGCGCTGCCATTGACACAGGCCAATGTAGCACACGGTTTTTTGGCCGCACTACCGACCTTGGTCAGCCCTGAGAGCCGTGCGGTGCAGGAGCGCTAGCCTTTGGAGAGCCGCAGAACAGGACATTACCTTGCCGAAGAGGGGGCCGCGTGACCACAGCCCCCAGGCCGGCTCAGAGCCCGCCGATGCAGGTGTATTTTGTGTCGAGATAATCGTCGATGCCTTGCCAGCTGCCTTCCTTGCCCAGGCCGGATTCCTTCAGCCCGCCAAAGGGCGCCTCGGGGCTGACGATCAGCACTTCATTGATGCCGATCAGGCCATATTCGAGCTGGTCCTGCAGGCGGAACATCCGCGCCAGGTCCTGGGTATAGGCGTAGGCCGCAAGGCCATAGTCGGTGTCATTGGCAGCGGCGATTGCTTCGTCTTCGCTCTCGAAACGATAGACAGGCGCAACCGGCCCGAAGATTTCCTCGCGGGTGAAACGCATGTCGCTGCTTGCATCCGACAGCACCGTCGGGGCGTAAAACAGACCGCCGCGGGCGTGACGGTCGCCGCCGGTGACGACCTTCGCACCCTTGGACAGGGCGTCGCCGACGAGCTCCTCCATCTTGGCCAGCGCCGCTTCATCGATCATCGGCCCCTGTTCGGCGCCATCCTCGTTGCCGGGCGCGACGTTGAGCGCGGCAACCCGCTCGGCAAAGCGTTTCGTGAACCGGTCATAGATGCCCGACTGGACGTAGAGCCTGTTGGTGCAGATGCAGGTCTGGCCGGCATTGCGGAATTTCGCGATCAGCGCGCCTTCGACCGCACGGTCGAGATCGGCATCGTCAAAGACGATGAACGGCGCATTGCCGCCCAGTTCCATCGACACGCGTTTGACCGTGCCCGCGGCCTCGCGCAGGATCTGCTTGCCGATTTCGGTCGAGCCGGTAAAGGTGATCTTGCGGACCAGCTTGTTGCCGGTGATTTCGCCGCCGATCTCGCGCGCCGAACCGGTGAGCACATTGACCACGCCGGAGGGGAAACCGGCGAGTTCGGCCAGATGTCCCCAGGCAAGGCCTGACAACGGGGTGGCACTGGCCGGCTTGACCACCACGGTGCATCCGGCAGCGAGCGCCGGGCCGATTTTCCGCGCCAGCATGGAAGACGGGAAATTCCACGGCGTGATCGCGGCCACGACACCGACCGGATGGCGTGTGGTCATCAGCTTGCGGCCTCGCACCGGCGCTGGAATGACGGAGCCATCGGTGCGCCGGGCCTCTTCGGCAAACCAGAGCACATAGGCCGCCGAGGAGCCGACCTCGGCGCGTGATTCCGCCAGCGGCTTGCCCTGCTCCGCCGTCAGCAGCGACGCCAGGCCTTCGAGATTGTCGAGGATCAGCTGGTGCAGACGGCGCAGCAGTGCAACACGCTCGTTGAGCGGCAGGGCGGCATAGGCCGGAAAAGCGGCATGGGCCGCTTCAATGGCGCGGCGTGTTTCCCCGGCGCCGCAATTGGGCACCGTTGCAATCACCGAACCATCGGCCGGATTGGTGACATCAATGGTTCGTCCCGAGTCAGCGGAAACCCAGCTTCCGGCGATGAGGTTTTCCTGGCGGACAAGGCTTGCGTGCGACATGTTGCATTCCATTTCGTGGTTCTGGAGGCCGTGCCGGCCAAAGCATTTCAAATGGCCGGATCAGCCGAGGGTTTCCTGCACCGCCTCGCGCAGCGCCTCGACCACGCGGTCAACCTCCTGGCGGGTGATGCACAGCGGCGGCGCGAACCCGATGATGTCGCCCTCCGGCATCGGCCGGGCAATAACGCCGCGCCGTTGCATGGCCGCGGAAATCTTGCCGCTGATGCTCATCGGAGGCTCGAACCATTTGCGCGCGCCGGGATCTTCCATGAACTCGACGGCAGCCATCAGGCCAACGCCACGGACCTCCGCCACATTGGTGTGGCTTCCGACGGCATCCCGCAATTGTGCAAGCAGATAGGGGCCGGTGGTGGATGCGTTTTCCAGCAGGCCGAGTTCATCGACCAGATTGAGCGTGGCAATTCCGGCAGCACAGCTCACCGGATGCGCCGAGTATGTCCATCCATGCGCCAGCGCACCGAAATCATCCGAGCCCTGCATCAACACATCGAACACGCGCTGCGAAATGATCGAACCCGACAGCGGCGCATAGGCGCTGGTCAATCCCTTGGCGACGGTCATGAAATCAGGTTTGAGGCCATAATGGGTCGCACCGAACATGCTGCCGGTGCGGCCGAACCCGGTGACGACTTCATCTGAAATCAGCAGAATGTCGTGGCGGTTGAGCAGCTCCTGCACCCGTTTCCAGTAGCCCTCGGGCGGCGGCAGGATGCCGCCTGTGCCCATCACCGGCTCGCCGATGAAGGCTGCGATGGTTTCGGGTCCCTCCGCCAGGATCAAGGCTTCGAGGTCTGCAATCAGTTTGTCCGTGAACGCCGCCTCGGTCATCGAAGCGTCTTCGCGGCGCAGGTAATGCGGCGTGTCCGCGTGCAGGAACCCGTCCAGCGGCAGGTGAAAGCGGGCATGGTAGGCCTTGAGCCCGGTCATCGACCCCGAAACGATCCCTGACCCGTGATAGGCCCGCCAGCGGCTGATGATCTTCCGCTTTTCCGGCTTGCCGCGCAGGATGTTGTAATGCCAGGCGAGCTTGACATTGGTTTCGTTGGCATCCGAGCCGGACAGGCCGAAATAGACCCGGGCCATGTGATCCGGCGCACGGTCCATGATCATCCGGGCCAGCGTGATGGCCGGCTTGTTGCCGTGACCGGCAAAGGAATGAAAGAAGGAAAGCTCCTGCGCCTGGGCATTCATCGCGTCGGCGATTTCGCTGCGACCATAGCCGACATTGACGCAGTAGAGCGCGGCAAAGGCATCAAGGAAGCGGTTGCCGTCCCGGTCTTCGACAAAGACGCCCTTGCCGCCGGTGATGATCCGGCCCGGCACGTCGCCGCGGGCGTGGTTGGCGGTGTGCGTCGTGGGATGCAGCAGGCAATCGCGATCCCAGGCGGCAAGTTCATCATTGATCGGGTTGACCAGGTTCATATCAGGCTCTCCAGCCTCGTGTTGCTGATAAATTCGGGAACAGACGCCTGGTTCGGCAACGCCAGAACGAAGGCGACCATGCCTGCGACCGTTTCGGGCGTCAGGCGGTCAGCCTTGGGCGTGGCCGACGGGGCATTGGCGATCAGGTCGGTGTCGATCGCGCCAGGACACATGGCGGTGGCGCGCAAGCCCTCGTCCCAGCCGGCAAAGCGCACGGCCTGGGTCATGGCCAGAAGCGCGTGCTTGGTCATGGAATAGCCAACCGAGGTGCCGCCCCTGAACCGCTTGGCATCCGTCGAGGCGATGTTGACCACCCGCCCCTGCCCGGTTGTCCTGAGATGCGGCAATGCCGCCCGGATCAACCGGAACGGCGCCTTGACATTGACCGACCAGAGATCATCGAGATCGTCCTCGCTGCCCTGATCAAAATCGACCATGCGCAGGATGCCGGCATTGTTGACCAGGGCATCGATCCGGCCGAAATGCTCGATCGTCTGATCGACCCAGCTCTGCGCCGTGGCCTTGTCCGTGGCATCGAAGCGGCAGCAAAGCACCCGCCCCGGCGCCTTGGCATCGTATTCATCCTGGGTTGCGCCCGTGTCACGCATCCCTAGCGACAGCGACCAGCCATCGGCAAGCAGGCGCTCCGCAATCGCAGCACCCAGGCCACGGCCGGCGCCTGAAATCATGGCAATGCGCGGGCTCATCAAAACAGTCCCTGGTAGACGCCGCCATCATTGACGATGTTCTGGCCCGACATGAAGCCGGACTGTGCCGAACACAGAAACGCGATCAGATCGCCGCATTCGCTGGGATCAGCGAACCGGCCGGCGGGGCAGGTCGACAGGCGGTTTTCGACAATCGCCTCATAGGTGGTGTTGCCGCGCTTGGCATGACCATGCAGGTTGGTGTGCAGCGCATCGGTGTCGAACAGGCCTGGACAGACGGTGTTGATCGTCACATTGTCGGGCATCAGTTCGCGCGACATTGCCGCAACGGCGCCCGAAAGCGCCAGACGCGCCGCATGGCTGTGCGCAAATCCCACCTGGGGAAACTTGATGAAGCTCACCGACATATTGACGATGCGGCCGAACTTGCGCGCCTGCATGCCCGGAGCCACCGCGGTGATCATCTCCAGAGACGACATGAAATGCGTCTCCATCCAGTAGCGCCAGTCATCTCCGGTGATCTTGGCATAGGGGGTCGGAACCTGCCGCACGCCGGGATTGTTGACCAGGATATCGACCTCGCCGGCGGCTTCCAGGATCGCGGTGCGACCCTCCGGAGTGTTGAAATCGGCAGCAACCGCCGTTACCTCGACGCCGAATTCCGATCTGATGTCCGCCGCAGCCTTTTCCAGCGCCTCGGCCGAACGCGCATTCATCGTCAGTGCGACACCTTCACGGGCAAGCGAACGCGCTGCGGCAAGTCCAAGTCCCCGGCTCGCGGCCGATACGATGGCCTTGCGGCCCTTCAATCCTAAATCCATGTCTATCTCCCTTGATCAGGCTGGTTCCGAAACAGGTGAAAGCAGCGCTTCCAGCCCACTGGTCAGACCGACCAGTGGCTCGCCTGTCAATGGCAGCAGTGGTGGCCGCGGCACGCCGCCGCCTGGCAGTTCGAGAATGTTCATCGCGGCCTTGGTCGCCGGGTACAGCGTGCGACCGCCGGTGGTGAACAGATCGGTGAGTTCCATCCCGGTCCGCTGCAACGCCCAGGCCTCGTCCATTCGGCCTGCCTTGGTTGCGTGCCAAAGGTCGTGACATCCCCTGGCCCAGACATTGGGGAAACAATCGATCAGGCCATCTGCGCCCGCGAGCGTTGCGGGAACGCCATAGACCGACGACGGGCCGCAAAACACAAGCAACTTGTCGATCACGGCATTGAGGGTGGCATGGAAATTCCGCCAGCTTCCCGAACTCTCCTTGATGCCGACAACCATCTCGAGATCCGCGAGCCGGCTGGCAATGTCGGGAGTGATGGCGTTGCCTGCATTTCCCGGAATGTTGTAGAGCAGGATCGGCAGGCTCGCCTTGTCGTTCACCGCCTCGAAATGAGCAATGATCTCGGCATCGCTGAGATGGGCGAAAAAGGGCGGCATCACCAGAACGCCATCGGCGCCGGTTTCCCCGGCGGCATCGATCTGGTCGATGACATCTTCAGGGCGAATGGCTCCGGTGCCGATGATTGCCGGCCCCTTGCCCTTGCAGGCCTCGACTGTCAGCCGGGCCACCCGGGAACGTTCGGCCATGCTCATGGCCCAGAATTCCCCGGTGCAGCCGGACGCCACCATGCCGGTGGCGCCGTTTTCAAACAGGCGATCGATATTGGCGACAAATGCCTGTTCGTCGATTGAGAGATCGTCTCGGAACGGCGTGGTAATTGCAGGCATCGGCCCGAACCAATTGACGGATGAACGGTTCAACTTGGATCTCCTGAGAATAGAGCATTATTGGAATGGGGCGCGGTCATGGGTGCATCTTGCCCAGCGGCGCATTGAGTCGTCGGCCGGTGGGGCCCGCAGCAAAGACATGCGCGGCATCCGCCATGATCGAGAGCTGGATCGACTCGCCGGTCCGCCATTCGATGCTGGCCGGAACACGGCCGGTCAGACGCAGACCGCCGTTGATTTCGACCACCACGATGTTTTCGTGTCCGGTCTTCTCTATCAGCCGGACCACGGCCGGGATCGGTCCCTCGCCGAGAACGAGATGTTCCGGACGCACGCCGATACAGGCAGCTCCGCCCTGGGCATCGTCCACCAATGGTCCGACCGGAATCGAAATTTCTCCCGACCGGAATTCCCACCGGCCACCTCCTTGGGAAAGGTCGCCGTCTATGAGGTTCATCGAGGGCATGCCGATAAAGCCGGCAACGAAGCGGTTGGCCGGTTCGCGATAAACCTCTTGCGGCGGGGCAAATTGCTGAAGCGTCTTGTCGTACATGACCGCGATCCGGTCCGACATGGTCATTGCCTCGAGCTGGTCATGGGTCACATAGACCATGGTGCGGCCGAGCCGCTGATGCAGTTCGACCAGCTCGGCCCGCATGATTCCGCGGAGCTTTGCATCGAGATTGGACAATGGCTCATCGAGCAGAAACACTTTCGGATCCCGCACCAGCGCGCGGCCGAGCGCGACCCGCTGTTGCTGTCCGCCTGACAATTGCTTCGGCTTGCGCGACAGGAGCGGGGTCAGTTGCAGCATTTCGGCGACGCGGGCAATCATCGCGCCCTGTTCGGCGCGCGGAACGCCCCGCTTCTTGAGCGGATAGGCGATGTTCTTCTCGACCGTCATATGCGGGTAAAGCGCATAGCTCTGAAACACCATGGCGATGTCGCGCTTGCCCGGCGGCAGATCATTGACCACGCGGTCGCCGATGCTGATCTCACCCGAACTGGGAAATTCCAGCCCTGCAAGCATGCGCAGTGTCGTGGTCTTGCCGCAGCCTGACGGACCAAGCAGAGAGACGAATTCGCCCTCGTTAATGGAGAGGTTGAGCCCCTCGACGGCGATAAAATCACCGAAGGTCTTGTGCACATTGTTGAAAACTACGTCAGCCATGATCAACCCTTGACCCCGCCGGCGCCGAAGCCGCGGGTTAGATAACTTTGCAGGAAGGCGAAAACGATGATCAGCGGAACACTCATCATCACCGAGGCCGCCATCAGCAGCGACCATTCGACATTGAATGACGAGATCAGCATGTTCATCACGCCGGTTGTGAGCGGCCGGGTGTTGTCGGAATTCACCAGCACCAGCGCATAGAGATATTCGTTCCAGGAGAGGATGAAGGTAAACAGCGCCGTCGAGATGATGCCCGGCAGAAGCTGCGGCAGGATGACATCACGGAAGGCGCCCATGCGCGACGCGCCATCCACCAGCGCTGCCGATTCCAGGTCCTCGGGAATCCCGGCCATGAACGACCGCAACAGCCACAGCGCATAAGGGAGCGCGAAGGTGGTGTAGGCGATCACCAGGCTCAGGATGGTGTTGGACAGGCCGAGACCGACGAGCATCAGGTAAAGCGGAATGATCAGCACGACCGACGGCAGCAGATAGGTAAACAGCACCAGGAATGCCAGGCTCTCCCGGCCCCAGTATTTGAAGCGCACGATCGAATAGGCGCCCAGTGTCGCGATCGAGACCACCACGACCGTGGTCGCGACCGACAGGACAACCGAATTCTGGAAATAGGTCAGAAAGTTGGTTTCGACCAGAAGCTGCCAATAGTGCTCGAAAGTCAGCGTTTCGGGCAGGATGGTCGGCGGACGGCGGAACAGTTCCGACTGGGGCTTGAGCGAGGTCACCACCATCCAGAACAGGGGAAAGGCAACAGCCAGAACGATGGTCCAGGCCATCAGGTTGAAGAGAACGCGACGGATCATGCCTCTTTCTCCCGTGTCTTGCGAATATAGACGATCATGAACACCAGCATCACAGCCATCATCGTGACCGCATAGGCTGCCGCCATGCCCATGTGATTGAGCGAGAAGGCTTCCTTGTAGACCAGCAGGGGCAGCGTCTGGGTGGAGGTCACCGGACCGCCGCCGGTCAGCAGGAAGATCAGGTCGAATTCCTTGAAGTCCCAGATCGCGCGCAGCATGATGATGACCACAAGCACATCGCGCAGTTGCGGAAGCGTGATGTCGAAGAAGCGGGCGACAGGGCCGGCGCCATCGATCCGGGCGGCTTCATAAAGCGCATCGGGAATGGTCTGCAGCCGCGCCAGGACGGCGATCACCACAAAGGGAAAATACTTCCAGGCGCCGACGAGGATGACCGAGATCATCGCATTGGGCATCGAGCCAAGATAATCGATCGGCATGTCGATCAGCCCGGCAGCCATCATCAGGTGGTTGAGAATGCCGTAGAGATCGTTGAACAGCCAGCGCCAGACGAGCACGGCAACCACGGTCGAGACAAAATAGGGAAACAGGATCAGGCTGCGCGCAAGGCTTCGAAACCAGATGTTCTGGTGAAGCACCAGCGCCATGCCGATCCCGAACAGGATCTGCAACGAGAGCGTGCCGACGGTCCAGATGATGTTGTTGCGCAGCGACGTCCAGAACTCGCCCTTGCCGAGAAGCTCGCGGTAATTGTCGAGGCCTACCCATTCGCCCTGCAGCGTCGGCGTATAAATGTCGAACAAGCTCAGGTAGATGGCTGAAACCAACGGATAGACGATGACCGCGCAGAACACCAGGACGGTGGGCGCAATCAACATCATGCCGAGAGTGGCGTATTGCCGCTCCAGCTTTGCTTTCTGGTTTTTGATCATGGTTCCACTCATAAACGTGCGGCGGCGGGTATTCGCCGCCGCACGGGTTTCGATCTCAGCCCTTCATTATGGCTTCGATTGACTGGGATGTCTCGCTGAGCACCGTGTCAACGTTTTCGCCGTTGAGCACAACCCGCTGGACCAGGTCGGCGATCACGCCGCTTCCGACCACTTCGCCGCCCTTTTCATTCGACTTGTGGGCCGACGATTCATAGCCGAGATTGTATCCACCGGCCGAAGCCGACGCCATCAGGTCGACTTCCGCCTCGTACTTCTTGATGATCGGATTATCGAGGTACATCGGATTGGTGCTGATGGATTTCAGCACGGGAAGCACATGGCCGGGGGCTGCATGCAGCTGCTTGATGTAGCCTTCGGGATTGAACAGGAAGGCGGCGAACATCTTGGCCGCGTCCTTGTTCTTGGACTGAGCCGGAATGAAGACGCTCGGGAAGTCGTTGAATGTCCACGGTGCCACGTCGGTGGAAATCCGCGGATAGGTCGCGCAGGTGACGCTGTCGGCGATGTCAGGATTCTGCGCATTGACATTGGCGAGCACGCGCCCGGCATAGATACCGGTTGCGGATGCGCCGCTGACGAAAGCGGTCAGGCTTTCGCCCCAGCTGTAGTTGGTGGCGCCGGGAGGGCACAGTTCACGCATGGACCCGTAGAAGTCCAGGGCGGCGCGGGTGGCTTCGCTGTCGATGTCGACTTCAAGATCCGGCGTGAACACCTGTCCGCCGGCCTGGTGGATGACGCCGATAAAGATCAGCGAGGTCATCGAGTTGCGGCCATAGGGCAGCGGTGCGCCATAGACGCCTCCGCCCTGCATCGCCTGGCAGGCGGCGCGCAGTTCGTCCCAGGTCTCCGGCGCCTTGTCGACACCTGCGGCCTGCATCAGGTCCTTGCGCAGCCACAGCATGTTGGCCGCCGTGTTGCCGATACCGGTACCGAAATACTTGCCGTCAGCGGCCTTGAAGACATCATTGGCGCCAGGATAATAGTCGCTTGCGCCAATCGCCTCGATCACATCATCGAAGGGTTCGACCAGGCCATTTGCGTAATAGCTGGCCACGGAGAACGACGGCAGGTGGGTGACCACATCGGGGACTTCACCGCTCGAGAAGGCGGCGGCGAGCTGCGGCGCATAGCCTTCATCCGACGTTGTTTCAAAAACGACCTTGACGCCGGGGTGCATTGCCTCGAACTGCTCGATCTGGAACTTGTAGGCAGCGACCTGATCCGGCGATCCTTGCGGCGACCACCAGCGCAGGGTCACGTCCTCGGCCCATGCCCGCACCGGAAGGGTGCTCAAAAGTGTCGAAGCCGCCAACCCCTTGATGGCGCCGCGCCGTGTTACGTTGAAAATTCCATTCCCCGAGTTGCTCATTGTCGTTCCCTCCGTTGATGGTTTTTGTTCACATAGCGTACTCTTGTGCGATATAACACCATTTTTCGATCAGGTGGCAAGTGGTCATTTTCAAATTTTTCAGCTGCGACCTTGCAAAGACGTATGCTATGGCGATGCGGAAAGTTACAAATGTGCGCGGGGAGTGAACTCATGGGGCGGAAACCCGGAACTGACAATCAGGCCGAAGGCGGTGCGATGGGCCCAAAATCCGATCAGCGCACCGGTCTGATGACGGCATCCTCGGACTGGACTCAGGACAGCGAGGGCGGCGGCCTCAATCCGAGAGACTATGTAAGCTCGCTGGCGCGCGGGCTTGAAGTGCTGCGCGCCTTCAACCGCACCCGGCGCAAGATGACGCTTTCCGAGGTGGCGGCCGAGACCGGCAACACGCGGGCCGGCGCCCGGCGGATCTTGCTGACGCTCGTGCATGAAGGCTATGCCGTGGCCGACGGCAAGCTTTTCGATCTGACGCCGCAGGTCCTGGAACTGGGATATTCGGTACTGTCGTCGAAAGGCGCATGGGACATCGCGCGGCCCTTTCTCGATCATCTTTCCGAGGAAATCCGCGAATCGGTTTCCGCAGCGGTTCTCGACAAGTTCGAGGTCGTCTATGTCAGCGGCACACAATATCATCGCGTCATCACGGTCGGCATAACCGTCGGCGCACGCTTTGCGGCTCACGCCACAGCTACGGGCCGTGTCCTGCTGGCGGCACAGCCGGCAGAAATGTGGCCCGGCATCATCCAGAACATCCCGCTGGTCGCCCTGACCGACCGCACCGTGACCGACCGCACCGAATTTCGCAAGATACTCGAAACCGTCCGCGACACCGGCTGGTCCATCGTTGATCAGGAACTGGAAAAAGGCCTGCTGTCGATTGCGGTTCCGCTGCGCAATTCCTTCGGCGGGCTTGTCGGCGCCATCAATGTCGGCGCGCCGACATTGCGGATGAGCGCCGAGACCATGATCGAAACCGTCCTGCCCAAGCTGCAGCAGACGGCAGCCACGATTTCACAGGCTCTCAAGCACTGAAGCGGCGCGCCGAAAGCCGTTCGACATCGATGGACGGCGTGTGGGCAAGAGCGAGGCAGGCGGCGGTCCTGCCGCACAGCGGTCCCAGCGTATAGCCGGCATCTCCTGGGATGGCCATGATCACCCGTTCCACACCCGGCACGGCGCCCAGCAACGACATGCCATCGAGGGTGGTGTTCATTCCCGCCCAGGTTCTGATCACCCGCAAATGGCCGATCGCCGGAACCAGCCGCGCTGCCAGCGCGACATTGCCAAGCATGGAATCGGCCAGAACGGCCGGGACTTGTACATTGCCGCGGCTTTGGGCAGCCCAGCCACCGCCGATGACGATCTGTCCCGATCCGAACTGCTTGAGCGTGATCGTGCGCTCGGCATGCTGAACAAGATGATTGATCTGCCCTGCCCCGGCTTCGGTGATATTCATGTGCAGGGGTTCCGCATTCACAGGAAGATGCAGTCCCAGCCCCTTGACCAGCTCTCCCACGCCCCATGCCGCCGCGAGAATGACCCGGTCGGCAACATAGCGCGCGCCACTGGCGCAAAGCACCGTCACCGCGCTGCGGGATACAAGCTCAACGGCGCGATCGATGCCGAACTCGACCCCGAGCGCGACGGCGCGTTGCCGCAGTTTCACGTTCGCCACAAGCGGATTGAGCTTGCCTTCATCGCGGCACAGTTCGGCGCCGACGATCTGTGCTCCGAGCCACGGCGCGAGGCGGTCAAGCGCCGGGCGGTCAAGCAGTTCCACCGTAAGCCCGCGCTGCCGTTCCCGGGCGGCCTTTTTCTCCAGGAACGCCATCTGCTCCTGGCTTTCGGCGAGCATCAGCCCGCCCTTGCGGACCAGCTCGAAGGGCCCGAGTTCGGCGTCGAGCCGTTCCCATTCCTTCACCGCCTCCAGATAGAGCGGCAGCGAGGCTTCGACATTGGGCGCCTGTTCGGGATAGAGCCGGATGAACCGGCTCTGCATCTGGACATGCAGGCTTCCGGCATTGGCGGTCGATCCGGCATTGATCGCCGCATCGATGACAGTGACCCTGGCGCCCTCCCGGGCTGCCGCAATCGCGGCCGTCAGCCCGACAATGCCGCCGCCTATGACCAGAATGTCAATCTTCGCCATCCAGCAGCTCCTGTGCGGCGAGGATTGCGGCAATGCTCACCGGCTTGATCGGCACCCGCGGCGCGTAGTAGCTGCGATCCTCGATCTCGCGGTCATCCCGGGCCGCAACAATGCGTGCGGTCACCGGCCCGCAATAGCGGCCCTGGCACCGGCCCATGCCTGCCCGGGTGGCGCGCTTCACAGTGCCTGCGTGCCCCGGCCTGGCGCCGAGCGCCTGGCGGAGTTCGCCGAGCGAGACCTCTTCACAGCGGCAGACGGTGAGATCATCGGTCTGCCCCGAGAGGTCGCGCGGTGCAATATCGTAAAGCTTCCACAGATGCTTCTGGAAACGCCGGTGCCTGGAAAGCCGAAGCTGCAGGTCGCCGGTCTCGGGCAGAGGAACATCCTTGCAGAACGATGCCGCCGCCATTCCGGCAAGCGTGCCTTCGACGCCTGCAGCGGGCGCGCCGCCGAGCCCGGCACAGTCGCCGACCGCATAAAGCTGCGGCACATTCGTTTCCATGGTGTCGCTGCGCTGGCAACGCAGGTGGCCAAAAGCCGGATCGTAATTCATCCGAGCGCCAAGCAGCCGCAGGATCTCGTTCTGCGGCTCAAAGCCGTCATTCATGCAGACAGCATCGACGAGATGGCTTACCTCCGCCCCCCGGCTGTTGCGGAATGTCGCGAGCAGACCGCCCTCCGCCTCCACCACGCCGGTCAGGCTGGTCTGGTGGGAGACATGGATGCCGTGCCGTCTCAGCCCCGCAGTCATGGCAAGCCCGCGCCCGGCCAGTTCCATATTTGACAAGGCCATCCTGGCGGCAGCGACCGGTTGCGCGAAGGGCGACCGGGCCGCCTCGGCGATTGCGACGATTTCCGCCCCGCCACGGGCAAGTTCCATCGCGACCTGCAGATTGAGCGGACCGGATCCACAGATGGCGATGCGTTTGCCGGGCAGCGTGCGGTAGCTGCGCCACAAGGTCTGCGCCGCCCCGGTTGTCATCACGCCCGGCAATGTCCAGCCCGGCACCATGCAGGGCCGCTCATAGGCGCCGGTGGCGATGATCGCGGTCCGGGGTCGGGCGACGACTGCGCGGCCTGCGTGTTCGGCCATGAACAGCAGCCCGTCAAAGGCGCCCCAGACCTCGACCTGGGTAAGAATTTCGACACCCGAGGAGAGGGCAGCCGCCACCAGTTCAGCACCGTCGCGTTGCTGTGCATCCAGTCCGGGCGCGGATCCGGCCGTCTGTTTGTAATATTGTCCGCCCGGCACCTTGCGCTCATCAAGCACCACCACGCTTGCACCCGAGCGGGCAGCCGCAATGGCGGCATTGAGCCCGCCTGCCCCGCCGCCAATGACCAGCACGTCGGGTGAAATCTTCCGACCGGGCGACGAAGCAGCTTGTGATGCCGCCGGTGCCGTCAGCGGTGCGAGCGCCACCTGTGTGGCCACCTGCATGCCCTGGCGCGCCGGCGTCATGCAGGCACGCTGGTTCGGTACGCCGTCCACGCTGACGAGACAGTCCTGGCAGACACCCATGCCGCAGAACATGCCGCGTTGCGCGCCTTTGACCGTCATTCTGAACGGGCGTTGTCCCGCCTCTGTCAGCGCTGCAGCGATCGACTGGCCATCGCGGACGCGGACCGGCTTGCCGTCAAATTCGATCGTCACCGGTTCATCGTTCATCTGCATCTCCCAGCAGCGCGTCACGGGCTGCAATCAGGCGTGCGACAGCCTTTACACGCCAGTTGGCCCGTTGCGGAAGGGCTTCCAGGGGCATAATTGCCCGCCTTTCGGCCTCTACCTGCGAAACCAGTTGCTCGGACCAGGTGCAACCGGTTTCGCCACGGGCTTCGCCCATCGCCTTGTAGGCAGGGCCCATCCGCGCCGCATGCGCGCGAATGCCGCCAGGCGTGTTCAACTCAGCCGTCTCGAACGGACCGGACAAGGCCCAGCGGGGGCCAAGGCCAAGCCGCATGACCGCATCCAGATCCTCAGCGCCGATCACCCCGCCATCGACCAGGCGATAGGCTTCGCGCAGCACCGCGCCCTGCAACCGGTTGAGCACGAAGCCCTCGATCTCGTGCCCCAGACGCACTGCCCGGAAACCGGCCTGGTCGAACAGGGAGGCGGCCCGCTCCATGGCAGCGGCTGTCGTGGCGGGAGCCGGGCACAATTCTATCAGGCGGAGGACGGCGGGCGGGTTGACCGGATGGGCCACAAGACAGCGCGCCTGATCGGCGGGATCGGGCAGGATCCTCGACATCGGGATTGCCGAGGATGCGGTGGCGAGGATCGTATCCGGCGCAGCGCGCGCAAGCAGGGTCGCAAAAATTGCCTGTTTGGCTTCAAGCCGTTCCGGGCCGGCCTCGATGACCAGTGCGGCCTTGGCGAGTACATCATCGGCGCTGGCAACAACCGACAACGGCCCGGCTCCGCCTTTTTCAAGATTGGCAAGCCGGATGGCGGCCTTCTGGGCATCAACAGCCTCAACCGCAGCGTCGCGCCGGGCCGGGTCGGGATCACAAATGGTGACCGAGAAACCCGCATCCCGGAAAACAGCCGCAAAGGAAACGCCAATCGATCCGGCTCCGAGAACGACGAGATGGACTTCCTGGCTCATGGCATTTCACTTCTTGTCAATTTCGTTCACATAACGCACAAATGTACGAATACCCTATAACGTGATGGAAAAGGACGCGCAACATGACATTGACCCGGAATCTCGAGGGACGCCACGCGGTGGTAACCGGCGGCACACGCGGACTGGGCCGGATGATTGCAAACCGGCTGGCGGACGCCGGCGCCAGCATTTCTATTCTCGATCTGCCGGGCGCCCTGGATCAGGCGGACCTGCCTGCGGACTGGACATCATTTCCGGTCGACCTGTCACGACAGGATTGCGGCACCACGCTTAACGGCATAGCCGAGACGATCGGTCACGCCGACATCGTCGTGGCCAATGCCGGGGTCGTTCCCCCCTGGCGCGGAATGCGCGATCTCGATGCCGCCGAGTGGCAAGCGGTCATGACCATCAATGTCTGGGGTGTTGCTGCGACGCTTGGTGCCTTTGGCCCGGCGCTGGCCCGGTCCGCGCATGGCAGCGCCGTGGTGATGGCGTCGATCAATGGTTACAAGGCCCACGGCCAGCAAGTCCTCTACACCACGTCAAAGCACGCGGTGATCGGGGTCATGCGTGCTGCCGCCCTCGACATGGGCGCCGACGGCACCCGGGTGAATGCCATTGCGCCCGGGCCGATTGCCACGGACGCCCTGATCGGCCGCATCGCGGACCGGCACAAGACCGGCGGCCCTTCGGTCGAGGAAGCGCTCGCAGCGATGGCGGCAGAGACGGCCACCGGCCGCATGGCAACCGATGAGCAGGTTGCGGATGTGGCCCTGTGGCTGGCTTCGGATCTCTCAGCCGGCGTCACGGGCACCGTGGTGCCCGTGGAATGCGGCCTGCGGTAGGATCAGCCCAGCGGCTTCCAGCCATGCTGCGCAAGGATGGCATGGCTGGCGCGGATGTCGCCATCCGGATCGGCATTCGGATCGAGCGCGTCGGTGATGATCTCCATCACTGTGGCGCCCTGATAGCCGATATCCTGCATGGCCTTGAAGGACGGGCCCGGATCGACGATGCCCGAACCCAGCCGTTCATGCTTGAACTCGTCGGGGCCCGAATCGGAAATATGGACGTTCTTGACCAGGTCGCCGAGCATCCGGATCGCCTCTGCCGGGTCCTCCTTGATGAAAGCGGAGTTGCAGATGTCGAAATTGACGCCGATGGACGGATCAATCAGCGCTGCGGTGTCCTTCATGTCCTGCGCCGTGGGCAGGAAGGTGAAGGGAACATTTTCCAGAAGCAGCGTCACGCCACTGCCCTTGGCATGCGCAACCAGTTCCTTCATGCCTTCCACGAACCATTCCAGCATCCAATCCGTCGGCGGATTGATCAGGCTGTTGACCGGCCCGGGAATGGCGACGAGATAGGGGCAGTTCCATTCGGACGCCAGATCAATAGCTTCCCGGTAGCGATCAAGCGTGTAGTCACGCATCAGCTTGTCGACGCTGTTGGGATTGTTGTCGAGAAGCGGGTAGCAGAACGAGGTCAGGCTGCAGCCTTCGCCTTCCAGCCAGTCGCGGCCCGCACGCCGATCCGCAGCCGTCATCTCGGCCGGCCAGCAATGCGGCGGGAAAATCATCATCTCGAACTTGTCATAGCCCAGGCCGCGCAAATGCTTCAGCGCGTCGAGGCCGCCATGCGAGTAGAGAAAGGGAAAGGTGCTGGCTGCAACGTCTGTTCCGGGCATAAAAGATTCCTTTTCGCTTGTCAGGACTCTCCTGACATGTTCATTTGCGCACAAATGTTACTATAACGCACGAATTATTTGATTCAACTCGAAATCAGAGGATCGGCATGTCCAGCCTGCTGTTTACACCGCTTACCATCGGGAAGCTGACGCTCTCCAATCGCATTGTCGTGGCGCCGATGTGCCAGTACATGGCCCAGGACGGCGTTCCGGGGGACTGGCACCTGGTCCATCTCGGGCAATATGCGCAATCGGGGCCCGGCCTGATCCTGGTCGAGGCAACCGGAGTCGAGCAGGAAGGACGGATCACGCCCGATTGCACCGGGCTCTATTCGGATGCATCGGAAGCCGCCTTCGCCCGGATCATCGAATTCTGCCGGTCAGTGGGCGAAAGCCGGATCGGCATCCAGCTCAGCCATGCAGGACGCAAGGCCAGCACCCGAAAACCCTGGGACGGCGCCGGTCAGATCAGCCATGCGGATGATGACGGCTGGATCGCCAGCGCGCCTTCAGCCGTTGCCTATCTGGAAGGCTGGGAAGCACCCGCCGCGCTTGACGAGGCAGGGCTTGCCCGCATCAGGGCCGCCTTTGTGGACGCTGCCAAACGCGCGGCGCGGGCCGGTTTTGATCTCGTCGAGATCCATGCCGCGCACGGATATCTGCTGCATCAGTTCCTCTCCCCGATCAGCAACCGCCGGGACGATGCCTATGGCGGCTCGCTGGAGAACCGGATGCGGTTTCCGCTCGAGGTGTTCAAGGCTGTCCGGGATGCCTTTCCCGCCGACAGGCCGGTCATCCTCCGGCTCTCGGCCACTGACTGGATCGAGGGCGGCTGGGATCTCGAGCAGTCGATCGCGTTTGCGCATGCACTCAAACAAGCCGGCTGCGACATGATCCATGTCAGCTCGGGCGGTCTCGACCAGCGCCAGTCAATTATCGTCGGGCCGGGCTACCAGCTCGATTTCGCCCGGGAGATCCGTCAGCAAGCGGACATTCCGGTGATGGCGGTCGGGCAGATCACGGAGCCGGTTCAGGCAGAAACCATTCTGCTCAGCGGTCAGGCCGACGCCGTTGCCCTCGCCCGCGGCATGTTGTGGGATCCGCGCTGGGTCTGGCATGCCGCCAAGGAACTCGGCGCCGAGATCTCGCTGCCTGCCCCTTATGCGCGCTGCAATCCCGCCATGCGCGGCAAACCCTTCATCACCAGGAGCTGACGATGCTGCACGACCTGTCAGGAAAAACCATCCTCGTCACCGGCGCCTCCAAGGGGATTGGCGCTGCGACCGCAAGAGCCATGATCGATGCCGGCGCGACTGTCATTGCCCATTATGGCGGCGACCGCGCCGGCGCCGAAGACGCTCTCGGCGATGCCAGGCCGGGCCAGGCCCATCTTATCCAGGCCGATTTCAGCGACATGGCCGAGGTCGAACGTTTCTGGGCGGAGGCATTTGCCATCGCCGGCCGGATCGATGTGCTCGTCAACAATGCCGGGATCATGCGCCAGTCCGGCGGCATCGCCGATCCGGCCGAGGAATGGGACCGCGTCTGGCAGGAAGCCATGGCGGTCAATGTCCATGCGCCGGCGCGGCTGATGCGGCTGGCCGTGCGGTCATGGCTCGACGCCGGCGCGCCCGGTTCGATCATCGGCATCGGCAGCTGGGTGACGACTAGGGGTTCGTCCAATCCCGGCGCCATTGCCTATGCCGCCTCCAAGGCCGCGATTGCCGCCGCCACCAAGACCGTGGCCCGCAACCATGCCGCCGATGGCATTCTGGCCTATGTGATCGCGCCCGGCGTGGTGCGCACCCGCATGTCGGAGGAATCCGCCGCACGCACTGGCGGCGAGGCGGCCGTCACAGCGACCCTGCCGATGGGCGAATGGGTGCCGCCGGAAGAGATCGCCGACCTGGCGGTCTACCTGGCCCATGGCCGGGCGCGCCACCTCACCGGCAGCACGATCGACATCAACGGGGCGGCCTATATCCGATGAAGACGCCCGCGCTTGCTGTGCGCGGGCGTCCAGTCCCGGTAGCGCCCGGACTATTGGGCCGTTTGCGCCGTCCGCGCCTCGATACGATCGACGATCGTTTCCAGTTCTTCCATCAGCGGCACCATCTGCGCCACGCGATCCGTGCCTTCCTTGCCCAGCGAAGCGAAGGTGGTGATCGGAGCGCGCACGTCGCCGACGGGATATCCGGCTGCCGCGGCCAGTGCCTTGGAGTAGCACTGATGGCCATAGAGCGGGTGGCCGGCGGTGATGATGGTATCGAACTTCTTGATCACGCTCTGGACTGCCCAGACATCGTCCCAGCGGCCCTGCTCGGCCCATTCGACAAACCGGGCAGAGGCCCGGGGAATGTAGTTGCCATAGGGGTTCACATAGCCGGTGGCGCCGAGCTTGTAGCTTTCGAGCACGCGCTGCCCGGCCCATACATTCATCACCCCGTCGGTGGCGACGATGATGTCGTGCACCCGCGCGGTGTCCTGGCTCGCTTCCTTGATGTAGCGGATCTGGCTGAATTCCCTGGTCAGCCGCGCCACCAGCGATGCCGGCATGTCGACATTGGTTGTAAACGGGTTGTTGTAAAGCATGATCGGCAGGTTCTGCGCCTCGCAGATCGCCTTGTAATAGTTGAAGATCTCGTCCTCGGTCGGGGTGTAGTAATAGGGCGGGACGATCATCAAGCCATCCGCGCCAAGGTCTTCGGCCTCTTTCGAGTAGCGCACGGCGTTGGGCGTGTAGGCATTCATGGTGCCGACCATCACCTTCATGCGGCCATTGACATATCTGACCGTCGCATCGACGAAGGCGGTGCGCTCGTCATCGGTGAGGGTCAGAAATTCGCCGGTGGTTCCGAGAATGATGATGCCCGGCACGCCGCAGGCAACCTGCCAGTCGAGAAACCGTTCCCAGGCAGGATAGTCGATGGCTTCCCCTCCCGGCGTGAACGGCGTGATGGTGACGGTAAAGCTGCCCGAAAAAGTCGTAGTCATCGTATGGTCCTTATGAGTGTCCGGAGAGATCCGGCCGGGTTGAAGGTGGAAAATGAAAACTGATGTTCTGGTGATCGGTGGCGGCATCGCCGGTGCGGCGACCGCCTATTATCTTGCGTGCGAAGGCGTCGAGGTGACGCTGGTCGAAACCCATGACCTCAACACCCAGGCTTCCGGCGCCAATGCCGGCTCGATCCATGTGCAGATCCAGCATCCGGAATTCGTCAGCCTCGGCCCGGACTGGGCCCGCGCCTATGGTCCGACGCTGCGCCTGCTGGTCGCCTCCCAGAAAATGTGGCTGGAAATCGGCGACGAGCTGGGTGTCGATCTTGACGTCAAGCTTGCCGGCGGGCTGCTGATCGCCACGACCGAGAAACAGATGCGCCAGATCGAGGCCAAGGCCCGGATCGAACGCGGCTTCGGCGTTCCGATCGAAATGCTGGACCGGCACAGCTTGCGTGCACATGCGCCCTATCTCGCCGACAATGTGATCGGCGGCGGGTTTTGCCCGGCCGAGGGCAAGGCCAATCCGTTGAAGGCCACGCCTGCCTTTGCCGCGGCGGCACAGCGCCGCGGCGCGAGCATCCGGACGCAAACCCGGATTCTTGCCGTTGAGGCGATCAGCACGGGATACCGGATCCAGACGGACAAGGGCGTGATCGAGGCGCGCCGGGTGGTCAATGCCGCCGGTGCCGCCGCCGCCCAAATCGCCGCGATGCTTGGCGTCAGCATCGATCTGCAGGGCGTGCCGTTGCAGGTGACCGTAACCGAACCGGTGGCGCCGCTGATTCCGCATCTGGTCTATTCGGCGGCGGGCAAGCTGTCGCTCAAGCAGGCCCATAACGGCAGCTGCCTGATCGGCGGCGGATGGCATGCGCAGCGCCTGCCGGACGGCCGGCTGGTGACAAACCCTCAGCACCTGACCGGCAACATGATCAACGCCGCTGCGGTGGCTCCCGCACTCGCGCAGGCCCGCGCGCTGCGGAGCTGGACCGCAACCGTGAACGGGACTGACGACTGGAAGCCGATCATCGGCGAAGTGCCGGGCCATAAGGGGTTCTTTCTTTCACTGTTTCCATGGGTTGGATTTTCCGCTGGACCGATCACGGCCCGGCTGACGGCCGACCTGGTCATGGGCCGGCCACCGCGGATGTCGCTTGAAGGTGTTTCGGCGCTTGCATGAGCGCCGAAACGACTGTTCCAATCAGACCCCGCCGCTGGCTGCCTTGCCCGAGGCGCCGCGCTTGCGCTGCCAGGCACGCCAGGTCATGGCCCAGGCTTCCGGATCATCAAACACGCTGCCATCCACCTGAGCGATGGCCTGATTGTGCGGCGCCGTCTTGACCAGTTCGGGCGTCTCGCGCGCCTCGCGGGCAATCTGCGCAACCACGCCGATCCAGAGATCGATGTCTTGTTTTGACCAGAGCTCGCCGGCCTCGGGCGTGAAAGGTTCGGCGACGATCCAGGGCTCATGGCTCATCCACCAGGGGTCGATGCCGAAATCGGCCATCCGGTTGGCGAAATCGACGGTGCCCACGCCGGTCTCTTCAGCCAGCGGGCCAAGCGACCAGCGGGTCATTTCCATGCGCTGCGACTTGATCTCCGGGTTGGAAATCTTCAGCCCCGGAATCTCGCCAAGCTTCTTGTCCATGTAGTTGTTGGCCACCACCGAAATGTCGGATGCCATGGCAATGCCGTCCGCCCCCATGGCCCGGGCCCAGGCATAGGCCTTGACCACCTGAGGGACGTTGCCCCAGAATTCGCGGATCTTGCCCAGAGATTTCGGGCGGTCATCATCAAGCAGATATTTGCCGTCCTGCTTGACCACAACCGGGGCCGGCAGATAGGGGGCCAGGGCGTCCGAGCAGCCAAAGGCGCCGACAGCCGGGCCGCCGCCAGCCTTGGGCGCGCCAAAGGTCTTGTGCAGCATGAACATGCAGGCATCAAAACCCAGCTCGCGCGCCGAAAGCTTGCTCATCACGCCGTTGAAATTGGCATGGTCGTAAAAGCACAGGGCGCCGGCTTCCTTGGCCAGCCGCACCCATTCCCGGATCTCGGGATTGTAGATGCCCATATCGTCGGGATTGTTTATCATCAGCAGCGCGGTCTTCGGGCCGATTGCCGCCTTCAGCGCATCAAGCGATGGATAGCCGTTTTCTTCCAGCGGCAGATTGACCACGGTGAAGCCGGCGGCAGCGGCGGTTGCCGGATTGCAGGGATGCGCCTGGATCGACGTGACCATTTCGGTACGTTCGCCCAGTTCGCCGCGATCGGCCCAATAGGCCCGCGCAAGCGCTGCCATGGTGTAGGCCGCGTCGGCGCCGCCACCGGCCTGGAAGACAAACTGGTCCATGCCCGAGAGACTGCGCAGGATCACGTCGAAATCATGGATGATCTCGAGCACGCCCTGCAGCGTGTCGGGATGCTGGTAGGGGTGAACCTCGGCCAGTTCCGGCCGCAAGGTCGCCGCTTCCGCAGTCTTGGAATTGTATTTCATGGTGCAGGTGCCGAACAGGCTGACCCCCATCATGCCGAGTGTCATCTGCGAGAGATGCAGATAATGACGTTGCGCCTCGAATTCGGTGATTTCCGGCAATTCGGGGCGATCCCGACGTTGCATCGCGGCAGGGATTTCCGCCTTGCCGGTTTCCGGTTCGGGCGCGGGGAACAATTGTCCACGGGCGCCGGGCCGGCCAAGTTCCATGATCACCGGCTCGTCCCAGCGAGCGGCCTGATAACGGGGCAGTTTCATTGGCAAACCTCCTTCAATGCATCGGCCAGACGGCGAATGTCGGCGGCGCTGTGGACTTCCGTCACACAATATAGCGCGGCCTGACCGAGCCCGTGACCTTCGGTCGATATGTCCTTGCCACCGAAGATACCGCGCGCGCGCAGGGCCTCGTTGACGGCATCGACCGTCTTTCCCGTGTCGTCGAAATTGACGATGAATTCCTTGAAGGTGGTGTCCGGCCAGACGATCTTGACGCCCGGCACTTCACCGATCAGCCGGGCTGCATAGCGGGCGCGGGACAGGATCAGATCGCCGATTTCGCGGAATCCGTCCGGCCCGAGCAGGCTCATATAGACCGCGCCGGCAATCGCCCAGAGATAGGTGGAGTTGCCGGTCCAGTCCTTGCCGTGCTCGCGCGAGCCATAGGAATTCTGATGCGACGAGGCGAGGCCGAAGCCGATCTGTCCGGGCTCCGCCGTCGGTGCGATGGAGACCAGAAAGCCGTTATATTCGTGCACATAGCGCGCCTCGTCCCGCGACGCGATGAAACCGCCGACACCGCCGCCGCAATTCATGTGCACGCCCAGCGGCTGCACCGGACCGGTGACGATGTCAGCGCCATAGTCACCCGGTGCCATCATCACGCCGAGGCTCAGCGGATCGACCCCGACGATTGTTTCCGCGCCCGCGGCACGCGCCAGACCGGCGATTTCTGCCGCGCCGGTCTCGATGGTACCGAGATAGGCCGGATTTTCGAAATAGACGGCCGCAACGTCGGGACCGAGCTTGGACTTGAGGTCGGCGATCGACAGCCTGCCGCTGGTCGGATCGGTCGCTATGGTGACGACCTCGATATGATCTTCCATTTCCGAAGGCTGGCAATAGGTGCGGATCACCGACAGGCGCTCGGGATCGGCAAGGACCGGCAGCAACACCTTGCGGCGACCGGTCAGACGCGCGGCCATGCGAATGGCATGCCCGATGGCGCAGCCCCAGGAATAGACCGGCAATTGCACCACATCGAGATTGAGCAACGCGCCGAGCTGGCTCGAGAACTCGAACCAGGCCTGATTGCGCCCGTGATCGGACTGATACGACCCCCAGACATTGGTGGCGAATTCGGTGCGGCCCACGATCTCGTCGACAATGGCGGGCACATGATGCTGCCAGACGCCGGCGCCGAGGAAGCTCAGATTGGTTTCGCAATCGCCGTTCTTGCGCAGTTTCGAGACAAGATCCCGCTTCAGCTCGATCTCGGAATTCAGCGCCGGCGGAAGATCAAGCGGCGTCTTGCGGTAATGATCGGCCGGAATCTGTTCGAACACGGCAGCCACGTCTTTCACGCCGATCTCGTCGAGCATCTGCTGCAGCGCCCCGGGCGCCGATAGGGCCATCCATGGATGGGCTCGCTGTTCAATAGTCATGGATCTGTCACCTCACTTGTCGTTCGCGCACAAAGGTTCGCACAACGCACGAATTGTTTCAACTCGCAACGACGCGCATCATCATGAATTTTCCGCGGTCGGTCTGAACCCGGATGAAGCCTGCAAGCTCCGCATCGAGCATCGGATCCCCGGTATCGACAAACAGGCAGGGCGCGGGAAGCGCCGCCAGCTTCTCGTCCGTCGCCAGAACCCTGAGGCCTTCCCGGCCGGCGCGGCGGATGACGGCGGCGCTGATCTGCTGGTTGCCGCGGCCCAGAAGGAACCCCTGCTGCCCGGTGATTCCGAGCACGATGCGCACCGGCGCGCCATCGATCAGCGCCTCGATCTGGCTGGCCGTTGCGTCCTGCAGCAGGCATTTGCCGTCGCGGAAGACGTCGACACCGAGCAGGGTCGACGGTTGATTGAGGGCGTTGGCAAAGGCGCAGGCGCTGGTTCCGGGACCCACGATGCAGAGGGCGCCGGGCTCGATCCTGGTCGCGCATTCAAAGGCCGCAGATGCCAGCGCGGCAGAGCAGTCGCGACGCGGTCCGCCCTTTGCCGCCTGCATCCGGTTGCGCACGACAGGCACCCGCGCGTGACCAAAGAGCCGGGGCGCCAAATGTCCGGCCCGCAGGGCCACTTCATCAATGTCCATGATTTCGGCATCGTCGGTCCAGCCGACCCGGTCATTGGCAACAATGATGTCCGCCAGCACCTGTCCCGCGTGCTCAGGCGATATGGCAAAGACACCTGAATGCATCTTGACCCCGGAAGGGATGCCGAGCATTGCCGCACCTTCGGGCATGCAGGCGGCGACATCGCGCGCGGTGCCATCGCCACCGGCGAAGAGGACAAGGTCTGCCGCGCCGAAGGCGGCGATTGCCTGGCGCGTGTCCCGCGCGGTGCCGGTGCTGTCACCCGACGGGACCGCGTCAACAGTCAGATCCAGGTCCGCGGTCCAATCCGCGCCCAACTGGCCCGGCGCGGCCAGGATGGTGGTTCCCGGGCATCGTCTGGCCAGGACTGCCAAGGCCCGCCGTACACGCGGCCCCGATTGCGCGACCGCACCGCGGCGCAGTGCTTCGGCCACGGCATCAGGACCGTCCGTGCCCTTCAGACCGACCGCACCGCCAAGGCCTGCGACCGGATTGACGATCAATCCGATCCGCATGGTCCGCCATCCCGTTTCCAACTCCACTTCATGGCACGGAGCGCACAGATGTTTTTTGAAATTGTCGAAACCACCGCTTCATTCCTCCTGTGCCCGATAGAATGCCGAAATCAGACTGCCCACAAGCTGCATTTTCGCACATTTGTTCATATTACGAACTTTTTCGCTTGACGCAACGTCCGTGGTTGACTTCAATTGGCCCGGGAACGGGCAAAGACGTCCGTCAACAAAGGAAGGGGAATCCCAATGAAAAGATTGCTACAGGCATCACTCATCATTCTGGCGTCCATGGGAGTGGCAGACGCGCGATCGCTCGACGACATCATTTCGAGCGGAACGCTGCGCGTCGGCGTCAATCCGAATTTTCCACCGATGAGCTCGTACAGCACCGACAACAAGCTCGAAGGCTTCGATGTCGATATTGCGGGCAAGCTCGCGGAAGCGCTTGGCGTCACCGTCGAACTGGTGCCGACCGAGTCCCAGCAGCGCGTTCCGTTCCTGGTGTCCGATCGCATCGACATCTCGATGGGTGCACTGACCCGCACGGTCGAGCGGGAAAAGGTCATCGATTTCACCGTCCCGCTTCACACGGAAGCCATGGCGACGCTCACCACCGAAAACGTGACAGCCAAATCCTGGAAAGACCTCAACAGCGCCGACATCACGCTGGTCAACATGCGCGGCAACTGGTCGGTCGACTTCCTCAAGGAAAAGCTTCCCGACGCCAATGTGCTGCTGGTTGACACCATTGCGGACACCGTCCGCTCGGTGGCACAGGGCCGTGGCGACGCGATCATCGAGAACATCGACTTCTTCATGAAGTTCACCGAGAACTATCCGGACGTGAAATGGCGCGTGATAGAAGACACCGTCTTCGTCGCCTTCTGCGGCATCGGCGTTTCCCAGGGCAATGACGACCTGCTCCGCGTGCTCAATGTCGCGATGTACGATCTGCATTCGTCCAACACCGTCAACGACACCTGGAGAAAGTGGTATGGCGCCGACATGCTGAAGCCTGTCGTTCCGCAGCCTTTCTTCTAAGGCCCACGCAATGTCAGGCCGCGGCGATCGCGGCCTGACTTTTTCCGGGGACGCTGATGAACTACACATTCCAGTTCGGCCAGGCCTTCATGCACCTGCCCTATCTGCTCGGGGGCGCCTTGCTCTCCCTGCAGATCGCATTCATCGCATTTTGGGGCGGGGCAGCGATGGGCCTTTTCGGCGCCTTTGGCATCGTCTATGGCCGGCCCTGGCTGCGCCATACAATCCAGGCCTATATTACCTTTTTCACCAACACGCCGGCGGTGGTGCAGATCTTTTTTCTGTTTTACGCGCTTCCGGAGGTTGGCATCGTGCTGAGCTCGATGACGGCGGTGACACTCGGCCTGATGCTCAATTCAGCGGCCTATCTCGCCGAAATCCAGCGCGCCGGCTTCCTCTCCGTCAGGCAGAGCGAACTCGACGCCGCGCTGACGCTGGGCATGAACAGGTTGCAGACGCTGCGCTACGTGATCGTGCCGCATATCGCGCGCGCCATCTATCCGCCGCTGTCGAGCTTCTTCGTCTGGCTGGTTCTGGGCTCGTCCATCGGAGCTCTTTACGGCGTCGAGGAACTGACGGGACGGGCGCTCAATGTGGCGACGTCGAACCTGCGCACGATCGAGATCTTTCTGATCGTCGCGGTGATCTACATCGCGCTGACCCTGGCTGCCAGCCTCTCGCTCGGCCTTGTCGGCCGCCATGTGTTCCGGGTCAAAGGCGGACTGTTGAGATGATCCAGACATTGATCGACGAAATTCCGCGCTTCTTCACCGCCTCGAACGTCAATTTCCTTGCCGCCGCTGCCGGACGCACGCTGCTGCTCTCCGTCATCGGCTGCATGATTGGCGGAGCGATCGGCTTCATGCTGGTCTGCATCAGGCAGACACGCTCGCCTTGGCTGGCTCCGCTTCGCGTCACGGCCATTGCCTATACCGAAATCTTCCGGCGCATCCCGTTTCTGGTCATCCTGTTTCTGGTGCTGTTCGGCATCCAGGTCATCGCACCGACGGCCTCGCTGTTCACTATTGCCCTGACCGGAGTGTGCATCGTGGCGACGGCTTTCCTGTCGGAGATCATCCGGGCCGGGTTTGAATCGGTTCCGCGCCAGCAGATCGAGGCGGCCGAGGTGATGAATTTCAGCCGCATGCAGATCATCTGGATGGTGGTTGCACCGCAGGCCTGGAAAGTGATCCTGCCGCCGGCCTTCGCCTTCATGGTGATGTTCGTCAAGGACACCGCACTTGCATCGCAGATCGGCGTGGTCGAGCTCACCTTTACCGGCAAGATCCTGTCCAATCGCGGCTTTTCCGCCACCCTCACCTTCGGTGTGATCCTGCTGCTCTATTTTGCCCTGTCCTACCCGCTTACCCGTCTTGGACGTTACCTGGAGAAACGCCTTGCCTCACCTCACAATTGACAGCCTGAGCGCCAGCTATGCCACCGTACCGGTGCTGCACGACGTCTCCCTGAGCGTTGAGCAGAGCGAGGTCGTCAGCATCATCGGGCCGTCCGGCTCCGGCAAGAGCACCTTGCTGCGCACCCTGGTCGGCATAGCCCAGCCGACGAACGGAACCGTGACGCTGGGTGGACTGCAGCTTGATTACCGCTCTCCCGCCAGCCTGCGCACCGCGCGCGATTCCATGGCCATCGTGTTCCAGCAGTATAATCTGTTTCAGAACATGACCGTTCTCGGCAATGTCACCATTGCCCCGCTGAAGATCAAGAAATGGCCGAAAAAGGACGTCGAGGAGACGGCCAAGGTCCTGCTCGACAAGGTCGGCCTCGGGCACAAGCTCGACGCCTATCCCGACGAGCTTTCGGGCGGCCAGCAGCAGCGCGTGGCGATTGCGCGAGCGCTGGCGCTCAAACCGAAATTGCTGCTGCTTGATGAAGTCACCTCGGCGCTGGACCCGGAACTGGTTGGCGAGGTTCTCGATACCATTCGCGGTCTGGCGATCGATGGAATGACCATGCTGATCGTCAGCCACGAAATGGGCTTCGTCCGCGACGTCTCCTCCCGGATTGTGATGATGGATGCAGGCCGCATCGTCGAAGTCGGACCGCCTGAACAGATCTTTCAGAACCCGCAGCTGGACCGAACCCGCGAGTTCACATCCAGAATCCTGTCACACTGACCGGCGCCGTGCCGCAATGGTGACCAGAAGGTTTGGCCGTTCGCCGGCCGTCAGCCGAGATGGCCCGCAACGCAGATGAATTGGAGAGCCCAGTGATCAAGTTTTTCTACAATGGCGCGCCGAATCCGCTGAAAATCGCGCTTTTTCTTGAAGAGGCAGGGCTGGATTACGAGGCCATCCCGGTCGACACCAAACGCGGCGACCAGCACACCGCGGAGTACCGGGCAATCAATCCCAATTCCAAGGTGCCGGCGATCATAGACGGGGACATCACGATCTTCGACAGCAATGCGATTTTGCTCTATCTCGCCGAAAAAACCGGGCAGTTCCTGCCAACGGACGGCGGCAAGAGCCGGGGCCAGTTGCTGTCCTGGCTGATGTTCGTCGCCTCGGGCATCGGTCCCTATTCCGGGCAGGCGGTTCATTTCAGGCATTTCGCGCCGGGTGAGAACCCCTATGCGCGCGACCGCTACGCCCATGAGGCCCGGCGGCACTGGCAGATCATCGAGGACCGGCTTGCAGCCAGCCCCTATATGCTGGGCGGTGATTATTCCATCGTCGACATGTCGGTATGGGGATGGGCAACCCGCATCCCGTTCATGATGGGCGATGATGCCATGGCGGGCTATCCGTCGCTGGCGCGACTGATGGCCGAGATCAACGCACGCCCGGCCGCCGCCCGCGCCGTGTCGTTGCCCGATCGCCACCCGTTCCAGCAGGCATTCGACGATGACGCGATCCGCAACCTGTACCCGCATATCTTTGCGGCAAGGCAGGCCAAATGAGCTCGGCGGACTTCATGAAAGGCAAGACCGTCATCGTCACGGGCGCCGCCTCAGGCATCGGGCGCGCCGCGGCCGAGTGTATGGCACATGCCGGGGCCGATGTGCTGTGCTGCGATCTCCAGGCCGACGCGGCGCTGTCACTGGCCGACCAGTTGCGCCAGGCCGGGCACAGCGCGCAAGGTCTCGGTGTCGATGTCACCGATGTAGCGTCGGTGGCGGCCATGGCGCGCACGGCGATCGAATGGACCGGCCGCATCGATTCCACCATCGCCAATGCCGGCATCATGGTCGAGGGCGACATTCTTTCGGTGTCGCTTGCGGACTGGAACCGGGTGATGACGGTCAATGCGACCGGCAGCTACCTGACCGCGCGTGAAGTCATGCCGGCGCTGATCGAAAGCCGCGGCACCCTGGTCTTTACCGCATCAACGGTCGGGCTTGCGGGCATGAAGGGCGTTGCCGCCTATACCGCCAGCAAGGGCGCTGTGGTGGCTCTGACCCGGCAGCTGGCCGCCGAATATGCGGACCGGGGCGTGCGGGTGAACGCGGTGGCGCCGGGGGCGGTGCGCACACCACTGTCGGAATCGCAGTTCCGCGCCCGATCCGACAGTGACGAACATTTCGACCAATTGCTGAACCAGGTGATTGCCCGCTACCCCCTGTCCCGCTGGGGCGAGCCGGAGGAGATCGCCGAAGTCATGCTGTTTCTGGCTTCCGACAGGTCGGCCTGGATGACCGGGCAGATCGTCCCGGTGGACGGCGGACTTCTGCAAACACGATAAGGCACGCTTTGATACGGAAGTCCGACTGCCCACTGCCTTCCGGTCATGCCCGCAGCGCCCGCCGATCGGCCGCCAAGTCAGTGGCAACCGAACTTCACGCTTCACCGAGCCATTTGAAACCCTGCCCGAAGGTCTCCCATGCCAGACACAACACCGCCGCTGCCACCTGTCGACTGGCCTGAAAGCACCTGGAGAAATGCTGTCTCACGGGTTCGCGCGGGGCAACGCATGGCACCCGCCGCCTGGCCGGGTAACGCCCGGTGTGCGCTGGCGCTGTCATTTGATTGCGATCATGAAACTGCCGAGCTCGGCTCCGGCGGACAGGCTGTCGGACGGCTGGGCTGGGCCGAATTCGGCCGTCGCGTCGGTGTGCCGCGGATCCTCAATCTGCTGGCGCATCACCAGGCATCGGCCAGCTTCTTCATCCCCGCCGTCACAGCCCTTCTCGATCCCGACGAGCCGCGCCGCATCGTCGAGGGCGGCCACGAAATCGGTGTCCATGGCTGGATCCACGAAAACACCTCAACCCTGGATGAAGCGACCGAGAGAGCCATGCTGGTGCGCTCCCGCGACGTGCTGGAACAGATCACCGGGCAGCGCCCGACCGGGCATCGCGCCGCGCAATGGGACCTCAGCCCGCATACAATCAAGCTGGTGGCGGAACTCGGCTTTGCCTATGACAGCTCGATGATGGCCGATGAGGATTGCTATGAACTGGTCCTCGACGGCGCGGCCTCCGGGCTGGTCGAGGTTCCTGTCGACTGGGTCCGTGACGACGCCGTCTATCTCTCGTTCAACCGCACGCCGCCCACGCGCCCCTATGCATCACCCGAACAGGTTCGCGACATCTTCATTCGCGAGTTCGATGCGGCCTTTGACGAAGGTGGCCTCTGCCAGTTGGTCATGCATCCATTCGTGATCGGATACCGTTCACGGATCTGGATCCTCGAAGAGGTTCTGCGCCATGCAAGGGCGCGCGGCCCGGTGTGGATTGCGTCGCACCAGGCAGTGGCAAAGCACGCCTTGACTGCCCCGCGCGTCCGCAGTTCAGAACCAAGAATCTGATCATACGCTGAACGATCGGCGGTTGCGGCTGACCTGGGACATAAAGGCGGGCGCGATGTGCCGGCCATTCAGCGCCCTTCCCCCTAGCGGCGGCTGGCAAAACTTCACAAGTACTTGCGACATCGGCAATTCCTAAAGTAACGTTGCCCCCGAATCCATGGGCGGCAGAACGCGGAATTGGCTATTTTTGCAACTCTTTTCAGCGAATTTGGTCCATCTGATCGAAACATTGGAATTCCGCAGGGTGCGCAACCGACCGACGTACAGCTTGCGAACTTCACGCTGTTGTGGTTTTCTTGTGAAGAAACCACGCAATATGGATGCTGTTGATGTCTCTCCGTTACGCCACCCGCCTCAATTCCTTCGGATCCGCGCCGCAGCTCTGCTGGCCGGAGCTTTTAGGGAAGCCGACCATGATGCAGATGGCGGAACGCGCGGCATCAGTCGGCGGCCTCACCGATGTGGATCTGAACTATCCTGACCATGTTTCCGGCGATCCAGCCGCGATCGCGGCCCAAATCGGCGATCTGGGCCTGACGATCAACGGCCTGGCAATGCGCTATTACACCAATCCGGCGTTCAAAAGAGGCGCATTCACCAATCCGGACGAAACGGTCCGGCGCGCAGCCATCGACCTGACCAAAAAGGGCATTGATTCCGCGCGGGCGATGGGCTCGAAGCTGATGACAATCTGGCTCGGACAGGACGGGTTCGACTACAATTTCCAGGTTGATTACAAGCAGGTCTGGGAGTGGGAGGTGGCAGCAATCCGCGAAGTCGCCGAGCATGATCCCGAATGCCTGATCAGCATCGAATACAAGCCCGACGAACCACGGGCGCATTCGCTGCTGCGGGACGCGGCAACGACGCTGCACGCCATTGCCGAAGCCGGATCCGCCAATCTCGGAGTGACGCTGGATTTCGCCCATTCGCTCTATGCCGGCGAGCAGCCTGCATTCGCCGCCCATCTCATCAATCATCACAGCCGCCTGCTCGGGGTCCATCTCAATGATGGCTATTCCAAGCGCGACGATGGCCTCATGGTCGGCGCCGTGCATCTGCGATCGACGCTGGAACTGCTGCGGCAGATCCGCAAGGACGGCTATCAAGGCGTGCTCTATTTCGACACGTTCCCGGATCTCAGCGGGCTTGACCCGGTCAGGGAATGCGAGGCCAATATTGCGACAGTGCAGCGCTTGTTGACAGTGGCCGACAAGCTGGACAGCGATACCCGCCTGGCCGACGCGCTGGCAGACCAGGACGCGGTCGCCAGCCAGCAGATCGTCAATGAGGCGCTGTTCGGCCAATGACACAGACGGCCCGCAGACCGGAACCGCGATGGACATTTTGCACGCCGGGATGCGCCACCGGGCCGGAAGAACGGTGAAACCATGACCCTGGCCCTCGATGATCCGAAAACCATCGGTCCACGCATCCGCATGATGATGCCCACTCTCACTCCCCTCGAACTCCGGGTCGTGGACGGGATATTGGCGCGGACAGATTTCGGGCCCGACACCTCGATCAGGACAATCGCCGAAGATGCCGGCGTCTCGGAAGCGATGATTGTCAAGATTGCCAAGAAACTGGGCCTGAAAGGGTTTCGGGAGTTGCGGGCCGGGCTGATCATCTACAACAAGTCGCCAACCGCGGAACTGCATCAGGACATCACGCCCCAGGATTCCGACGCCGAAATCGCCCAGAAGGTTTTTCGAACCTCGGTGCAGGCGCTTGAAGAAACGCTGTCCATTCTCGACCCTGCGGCCTTCGAGCAGGCCTGCGACCTGATCTTTCATGCGCGGCAGCGCGACCTTTACGGCATTGGCGGGTCGGCGCAGATTGCCCGCGACATCTCGCACAAGTTTCTCAGGATCGGTGTCCGGACCTCGATGTTCGACGATGCGCACATGATGCTGATGTCGGCCTCGATGCTCGGCGGGGGCGATGTGGCCATCGGGTTTTCGCATTCGGGAACGACAACGGCCGTAATCGAACCGCTCGCTTTGGCGCGCCAGCGCGGTGCCCGCACCATCGCGCTGACCAATTTCGCCAATTCTCCCATCGCCGCGGCGGCGGATGTGGTGCTGTACTCGACCGCGCAGGGCTCACCGCTTCTGGGAGAGAATGCAGCTGCCCGGGTTGCCCAGCTGATCATTTTCGATGCGATCTTCGCCGCGGTTGCGAGGCGCGACCTCGTGGCTGCTGAACGCAATCTCGCGGCGACCATGGGCGCCGTCACGGCCAAGCGACAACACAAATGAAATCCGGTTCAAAACCCGTGGCTGTCGTGGTGGGAAGCCTGCACTACGACATCATCATCCAGACCGACCACCGCCCGCGCAAGGGCGAGACCGTCATCGGCTCGGCGTGGCAGCCGAAATTCGGCGGCAAGGGCGGCAATCAGGCGGTTGCGGCCGCCCAGGCCGGACTCGATGTCCGCTTCGCCGGAGCGGTGGGCGAGGACGATTTCGGGCAATTCCTGCTCAGTCAACTGGCTGCCGGCGGTGTTGATGCATCACGGGTGCTGCGCACCACACAGGCAGCCTCCGGCATGAGCGTCGCCATCGAGGATGCGGAGGGCGATTATGGCGCCGTGGTGGTGTCGGGCGCCAACAGCCTGCCGATTTCCGGCGCGCTTGACGAGGCCGGCCTGTGGCAGGATGCGCGCATTCTCATCCTGCAGAACGAACTGCCCGAGGCGATGAACCTGGCGGCGGCTCGCGCCGCCCGCAACGCGAGTGTGCCGGTGTGCCTGAACGCGGCGCCCTATCGCGCCCTGCCCGGTGACCTGGCGGAACTGGTGGATATCCTGGTGGTCAATGCCATCGAAGCCGAGCAGTTTTGCGGCCTCGAGGTTACCGACTCCGATTCCGCAGTCGAGGCCGCCAGGAGACTGGCGGAGCAGTTTCCGACGGTCGTCGTGACCGCCGGCGAACACGGTGTGGTCGGTATCCAGAGTGCCCAGCCGCCGGTGGTTCTGCCGTCCCTCCCCGTCAGGCTCATCAGCACCCATGGTGCGGGCGATGTGTTCGTCGGCACATTCGCCGAAGCCTTTGCCCGCTCCCTTCCGTTCGACGCATGTCTTGCTGCGGCCAATTCCGCCGCCGCAGCCCATGTCTCGAGACCCAGGATCCCATCCGCAAACTGATCCGGCGGGTATTTGACCTGGCGATGTCCATAAAGCTTCACTGCGCCCCCCAAACCGATGAGATATGTGTATAGACTGGTGCGGACGATGTGCCCTTGAGGGGATCGGTGCGCAGTCGGCTTAAAGGGGGAAGCACGATGCAGGACTATGGCGAATTCGACTATGTCATTGTCGGCGCCGGGTCGGCGGGATGCGTGCTCGCCAACAGGCTGAGCGCGGATCCCGGGACACGGGTGCTGCTGCTCGAATCCGGCGGCAAGGACAATTATCACTGGATCCATATCCCCGTCGGATATCTCTACTGCATTGGCAATCCGCGCACCGACTGGTCGTTCACCACCGCGCCCTGCGAAGGCTTGGGCGGGCGGGCACTGCTGTATCCCCGCGGCCGGGTTCTGGGCGGGTGCTCGTCGATCAACGGGATGCTCTATCTGCGCGGCCAGGCCGCCGATTACGACGGCTGGCGGCAGATGGGAAATGTCGGCTGGGGATGGGACGATGTCCTGCCCTATTTCATGAAATCCGAGGATTATTACGCCGGCAAGGACGAGATGCACGGCGAAGGCGGCGAATGGCGGGTCGAAGAGCAGCGCCTGAGCTGGGAGATCCTCGAGGCATGGAAAACCGCCGCCACCCAGGCAGGGATCCCCGAGACGCAAGACTTCAACCGCGGCGACAATTTCGGCGTCGGCTATTTCAAGGTCAATCAGCGTTCGGGCTGGCGCTGGAGTGCGGCCAAAGGCTTCCTGCGCCCGGCCCTGTCGCGTCCCAATCTCCAGGTCATGACCCATTCCCAGGCCGAGCGGTTGCTGTTTTCCGGCAAGCGCGCAACCGGCGTGGAGTTTCTGCGGAAAGGGGCGAAATCGAAGGTAAGTGCGGCGCGCGAAGTGATCGTGTCGTCCGGCGCGATCGGCTCGCCGCAATTGCTGCAACTGTCAGGCATCGGCCCCGGCGCGCTGCTGCAACAGCACGGCATCGAGGTGCTGCATGACGCCCCGCATGTCGGCGGCAATCTGCAGGACCACCTGCAGATCCGCTGCGCCTACCGGGTTCAGGGCGCCAAGACACTCAATGTCATGAGCTCGACACTCTGGGGCAAGGCCATGATCGGCCTGGAGTATGCGCTGCGGCGCACCGGCCCGATGTCCATGTCGCCCAGCCAGCTTGGGGCCTTTGCCTATTCGGATGAGCGGATCGGCACGCCCGACCTGGAATACCATGTGCAACCGGTCACGCTGGAAGCCTTCGGCCAGGCTCCGCACGACTTCCCGGCCATCACCGCAAGTGTCTGCCATCTCCGGCCGGAAAGCCGCGGCCATGTTCGCATTACCTCGCCCGATCCGTCTGCCCATCCCGAGATCCAGCCAAATTACCTTTCCACCGAAGGCGACAGGGCGGTGGCTGCAAACGCCGTGCGGCTGACACGCAGGATCATGAGCCAGGCGGCGCTGGCGCGCTACAGACCCGAAGAGTTCAAGCCGGGCCTGAACTTTCAGTCAGAAGAGGAGCTGATCGCAGGCGTTGGGCAGATCGCATCGACGATCTTCCATCCGGTCGGAACCGCCCGCATGGGCACCGATGATCAGGCCGTTGTGGACCCGCAATTGCGGGTCAACGGCATCTCCAATCTGCGGGTCGTGGATGCTTCGGTGATGCCGAGCATCACCTCCGGCAACACAAATTCACCGACGATCATGATCGCCGAGCGGGCCAGCGACCTGGTCCTGATGGCGGGCAGATAGGCGCGGATCAGCGGCCGTCAGCCCGTCCCTTTTCGATCTGAAATCAATGTCGTGTCTCCAATTGCATCCGCGCCGGATCGGCTGTTAACATGCGGGTATCCTTGCCAATCCGCTGAGCGCGACCATTGGCAAAGCGGGCATGAAGGGAGACTGCCTTGAACAATTTCAAACGTGTGTTCGGTCCCGGAAAACCGGTGATCGCAATGGTCCATCTGGGCGCGCTGCCCGGTTCGCCGCTCCATGACAGCGACGCCGGCCTCGAGGGGCTGGTGACCGGGGCGCGGAACGACCTCAACGCGCTGCAAGCCGCCGGCTTTGATGCCGTCATGTTCGGCAACGAGAACGACCGGCCCTATGAATTCAATGTCGACACCGCATCGACCGCCACCATGGCCTATGTGATTGGCCAGTTGCGCAGCGAAATAAAGGTTCCGTTCGGTGTCAATGTGCTGTGGGACCCGATGAGTTCGGTGGCGCTTGCCGCCGCCACCGGCGCGTCCTTCGTGCGCGAGATTTTCACCGGAACCTATGCCAGCGACATGGGGCCATGGACGCCGGATGCCGGCAAGGCCGTGCGCTATCGCGACCGGCTGGGCCGCCGCGACATGGCGTTGCTCTACAATGTATCGGCTGAATTTGCTGACAGTCTCGACCGCCGGTCGCTGCCGGACCGGGCGCGCAGCGCCGTCTTTTCCTCGATCCCGGATGCAGTGCTGGTTTCGGGCCAGATCACCGGAGAGGCTGCGGCACTGTCCGATCTCGAGGCCGTCAAGAAAGTGCTGCCCGATACACCGGTGCTCGCCAATACCGGCGTCAAGCATGCCACCATTGCCGATGTGCTCAAGGTGGCTGACGGCTGCATCATCGGCTCGGCGCTCAAGATCGACGGCGACACCTGGAAGGCGATCGATCCGCACCGGGCGCAGGACCTGATGGATCGCGCCCGTGCCGCACGGGGTGACACATGATGCGACAGCGTTTGCGCAGCGACCTGGTGGAGCTGATGAAGACGCCGGGCCTGTCCGGTCACGAGGAGCGGGTTGCCGGCCTGATCCGCAGGCAGCTTACCGAAGCGGGCATTGCCAGCCGGGTTGACCGGATGGGCAATGTGATCGCCAGCCTCGAAGGCGATGCGGATGCGCCGGCTGTGATGATCTTCACCCATATGGACCAGCTCGGATTTTTCGTCCGCCGCATCGAGGCGGACGGCCTGATCAGGGTCGAGCGCATGGGCGGCGTCTCGGAACGGGCGATGGCGGCGCAAGCCGTCACCCTGTGCGTCGGCGAAGGCCGGGACGTGCCCGGCATCATCATGAACAAGGCGCATCACGCCACCACGGCGGATGAGAAATACAAGGTGGTGACGACGCCGGAAATCCTGATCGACACCGGCCACGGCTCGAAACAGGCGGTGGAAGCGGCGGGCATCCGGATCGGCACGCCGGTGGTCTATCAATCGCGGATCATCGAACTTGCCGGCGACCGGATTGCCGGCACCTCGGTCGACGACCGCGCCGGCTGCGCAGCCCTTCTGGAAATCGCCCGCGGCCTCGCCGGGCGCACGGACAGGCCGACGGTGCATGTGGTGTTCAGCGTGCAGGAGGAATTCAACCTGCGCGGCGCACTGGTGGCGGCCCAGGCACTCAAGCCCGACATCGCCATCCAGATTGATCTGATGCTGGCCAGTGACACGCCTGATATGGCCGATCGCGGCGAGATGACACTGGGCGGCGGGCCAGGCATCAGCCTCTATTCGTTTCATGGCCGCGGAACCTTGAACGGGGTGATCCCGCATCCCGCCATGGTGCGGCTGTTCGAGGACGCGGCCGACGGGCTCGGCATGCCGCTGCAGCGCTCGGCCCAGGTCGGGGTGCTGACGGACCTGTCCTATGTGCAACTGGTCGGCGAAGGTGTCGCCTCCATCGATATCGGCTTTCCGATGCGGCATTCGCACTCGGCCGTCGAATGCTGCGACCTGGCCGATGTCGAAGCTCTCGTCCGGCTGGCGCTGGCGGCAATCTTTGGCATCAAGGCCGGCTTCAAGCTGACCCGGGAGACATGAGCTATGGGATTCACACTCGGCGTTGACATCGGCACCTTCGAAAGCAAGGGCGTTCTGGTTGCCGATGACGGCCGCATCGTCGCCCAGTGCCGCGCGCGCCCACGAGATGATCGTGCCGCGCCCGGGCTGGGCGGAGCACCGCGCCGAGGAAGACTGGTGGGGCGACTTTGTCTTCATCACCCGCAAGCTGATTGCCGAAAGCGGCGTCGACCCCGCCGAGATCCGCGCCATCGCCACATCGGCCATCGGACCCTGCATGCTCCCGGTGGATGCCGATGGCGCGCCGCTGAGCAATGGCGTGCTCTACGGCGTCGACACCCGCGCTGCGCGCGAAATCCACGATCTCAATGCGGAGATCGGCAAGGACACGATCCTTGCCCGCTGCGGCAATGCGCTGACCTCGCAATCTGTCGGCCCCAAGATACTCTGGTTCAAGCGCAACCATCCGGAGCTGTGGGAGAAGACGGCAAGGATCCTGTCCTCGACCAGCTATCTTACCTTCCGGCTGACCGGCGCCTATGCGATCGATCATTACACCGCCGCCAATTTCTCGCCGCTCTATGACATAACCGAGCAGGACTGGTGCGATGACCTCGCCGATTTCTGCCCGCCCGCGATGCTGCCTGAACTGATGTGGTCAACCGAGATTGCCGGCCATGTCACCCGGGAGGCTGCCGCTGAAACCGGCCTCGCCGCAGGCACGCCGGTCACCTGCGGCACCATCGACGCAGCAGCCGAAGCGGTCAGCGTCGGGGTCAGGCATTCAGGCGACATGATGATGATGTATGGCTCGACCATTTTCATCATCCTGCTGTCGGACCAGCCGCTGTCCGATCCGCGGCTGTGGCACGCGCCCTGGCTTTTCCCGGGCGAACATGCGGCAATGGCCGGTCTTGCGACATCCGGCACATTGACCCACTGGTTCCGCGATCATTTTGCCCGCGAGCTTGAGCGCGACAGCGCCTTCGCCGTGCTGACCAGCGAAGCCCTGGCCTCGCCGCCGGGCGCAAAGGGGCTTATCTGCCTGCCCTATTTTTCGGGCGAGCGCACGCCGATCCATGACAGCCATGCCAAGGGCAGCTTCTTCGGGCTCGACCTGACCCATGACCGCGGCGACATGTACCGATCAGTCCTCGAAGGCATTGCATCGGCGACACGGCACATCGCCGAAACCTATGCCGAAGCCGGACAACGGCCGGCCCGAGTGCTCGCAGTCGGCGGCGGCACCAAGAACCGGCCATGGCTCCAGGCGACTTCCGATCTCACCGGGCTTGACCAGATCGTCTGCGCCGTCACCACCGGCGCGTCCTATGGCGACGCATTCCTGGCAGCCCTTGCCGTGGGCAGCGCCGAGGCCGGAGACATGGCAGCCTGGAATCCGCCCGGCGAAGTGGTCGAAGCCAAAAGCCATGCCGCCTATGACCGGCAATATCCCCTGTTCCTGAAGCTCTATGAGCAGACGAAGGACATCATGGCAGCACTGGATCCCGAAGCATGACCGAATTCCGGAAAGCACTGTCGGAAATCGGGGCCGTGGTCGAGGCGATTGATCCGGCAGAGATAGAGCATGCCGCCGCCATGATCGGATCGGCGAGCACGATCGTCGCCTATGGATGCGGCCGCGAGAGCCTTCAGATCCAGGGGCTGACCATGCGGCTGTTTCATCTCGGCCTGAACGCCGCGACGCAAGGCGCCATGACCACGCCGCCGCTTGGCAAGGGTGATCTGTTTCTGTGCTCTGCGGGTCCCGGCGAACTCTCGACCGTCACGGCGCTGATGCGGGTGGCCAAGGAAGCGGGGGCAAGAATCCTGTTCCTGACCGCGGAACCGGACTGCGAAAGCGCCGGGCTTGCCGATCTGGTTCTGACCATTCCGGCGCAGACCATGGCGCGCGACATCGGCGGCGCTTCGGTCCTGCCGATGGGCTCGGCCTATGAGGGCGCGCTGTTCGTGTTGTTCGAAATCCTGGTGCTCAAGCTCAAGGATCAGCTCGGCGAAACCACCGAAAGCATGCGGGCACGCCACACCAACATGGAATGAGGGTCTCGCAGCCGGCGGGCGCCGGTGCCCTGATGCGTGTTACTTCACGGCACCCGCTGCCATTCCCTTGATGATGTAGCGCTCGAGCAGAATGCCGATGACGATCAGCGGCAGGATCGCCGCAAAGGACAGCGCCGCCATCGACCACCAGCTGATGCCCTGGCTGCCGGTCTGGCTCGCCACCATCACCGGAAGCGTGTTGGCGTGGGTGGAAGTCAGCAGGGCTGCGAAAAAATACTCGTTCCAGGTCAGCACCAGCGACAGGATGAAGGCCGCGACCATGCCGGGCAGCGCAATCGGCAGCACGATGGTGGCAAAGGCGCCCCAGATCGACAGTCCGTCGACCAGTGCGGCCTCTTCGAGTTCCTTGGGAATGCCGGCGAACTGGTCGCGCATGATCCAGATGACGATCGGCAGCACGGTGAGCGTGTAGAGCAGGATCAGGCCGATGCGGGTGTCAAGCAGCGCCAATGATTTGTAGAGCACCAGAAAGGGCAGCGCCAACACCACCGGCGGCAGGATCAGCTGGCTCAGAAAAAAGAACGAGATGTCCGAATTGCGCATGAAGCCGAAACGGTAGGAAAAGCGCGAGAGGCCGTAGGCTGCGAGCGATCCCAGGAACACCGCCAGCGCCGAGGCCGACAGCGAGGTGATCACCGAATTGTAGAAACGCTTGACGAATTCCTCACGCACCGTGGATTCCGCCCAGATCGTGTCGGGGGAAAAGCCGAGCGAGCGCCAGCCAAGCCATTTCGGCTGGTAGTCCCAATACGGGATGAGATGCCCCCGCATCACGTCCGGAGCCATCTTGAATGATGTTGTGATCGTCCAGTAGATCGGAAACAGGCAGATGATTGCCCACAGGATCAGCGCGGCATAGACCGCAAACCGGCCCGAGAACCATTTCGCCTTGTGGGCGAAATCATCGGGGCTGTCATGAAATATCTGCTGGCTCATCTGTGCTTTCCGATCAATAACGCGGCCGCGCCCAGCGGTCGGTCAGCTTCATGAGGATCGTGATCGCGATCACGATGACCACCAGATAGACCATTGCCAGCAATGTGCCGTAGCCGACATTGGAGCGGTCGCGGTATTCGCGGAAGATGAAGCTGGTGACGCTGTCGGTGGCGCCGCCCGGACCGCCGGAGGTCACATTGATGATGATGTCGGCGAGCTTGAGCTTGAAGATGATGCGGATCAGGATCACCGTGATCGAAACCGGCAGCATCAGCGGGAATGTGACTTCCCAAAAACCCCGCCAGGCGCGTGCGCCATCAACCCTGGCGGCTTCCTGGATGTCCTTGGGGATGGCCTGAAGGCCTGCCAGAATCATGATCATCATGAAGGGGATATAGGTCCAGGCGTCCATCACCATGATGGTCAGACGGGCCATTTCGGGCGAGCCGAAAAACGACGGCGAGTCCCATCCCAATTCGCGCGCCAGCCGCGCCAGCGGACCGAACCGGACTTCCATCATTGATTTGCCGATCATCCAGCTTACCGCAACCGGCGACAGCATAAGCGGCATCAGGAAAGCGACGCGGAAGAATTTGCGGGCGCGGATCTGCGAATTGAGCAAGAGCGCAAGGCCGAAGGCGATGGCGTATTCGACGATGATAGCGAGCGTGTAGCGCACCATATTGGCCAGCGCATTCCAGTAGAAGTCGTCGGTCCACATCTGGCGTAGATTGTCCAGGCCGTTGAAGGTGCGGCCGGTCGGCGAGGAAAGGTTCCAGTCCGAAAACGCGATCACCAGCCCGAACAGCAGCGGGAACACCACCATGGATATCACGAACAGCGCCGCAGGCAGGACGAACAGGACACGTTTGCCCCGTTCGCCGCGGATCAGAACCTGGCCCCAGCACAGGCAGATCGCCCAGAGCACATAGGCATAGAGCGTCGGCCGCCAGGTGGAGAAGCCGAAATCCGCATAGCCGGTTTCCTGCAGGGTCTGGAAAAGGGCAACCACTGCCAGAATGCCGGCGGAGCCCCATATGATGGCGCGGCCGATCGCAATCCTCCGGTCGGAGAGATTGTCGGTGGTGACAACGTGAAGGAAATCGCCTTGCTCGGCCAAATCTGCGCATCCCGGATTGAAAACGGACGCCGGCAGGGTTTTCCGCCGGCGTCCAGATCAGAGTGTCGGGCCTACATGCCCAGCGACGCCTTGTAGAGCGCTATCTGGCTTTCCCGGCCGATCTGGTCGGTGATCTTCTCCCAGGCGGCAGCGATGGCATCGGCGGTTTCCTGGGCGGAGGCATATTGCCCGGCAAAGCCCTTGGCCAGTTCGTCCTCGGCCACCGAGTAATACTGGAAGATGCCCGGAATGCGCGGTTCAATCGCCGAGTTCGGGTGATTGTAGCTGTCCGCGTTGGAGCCGAGGTAATCCTCGACAAAGGCGCGGTCATAACCGGCCTCTTCCCATTCCTCGTAGTTGAAGTGGCTGTTGCGGTAGGGCTGGAAGCCCGACGGATAGGCCGATGTCCACAAGGACAGGTCCTTGCCGCCGAGATGCGCCGCAGCAGACCAAGCGGCCTTGTGCTTCTTCTCGTCGCCATCGACACGGGCCATGACGTAAACGCCCCAGCCGATATAGGCCATGTTGGGCGCTTCATTGGCCGTGGCTTCCCATTCGCCGGTCTTGGAGTTGTAGACCTCGTCCGAGCCCGGCAGGATGTCGAACCCGACAACATCGCCGACGACAGAGGTGTCGGAGGTGCGGGCCGAAGAGCCGACATCGCCCCACCAGGTCAGCATCGAGCCGGTGCCTGCCAGGAACTGCGAGAACGCAGTCGTGCCCGGATCGGCGTTGATCTGGTCGGCAGGATAGGCGCCGTCGACCGCAATCAGGTCCATCACGTCCTGAATGGCGCGGACGAAGGCAGGGTTGTTGACCCGCGGCTTCATCGTGTCCGCATCAAACAGCCATGCCGGATCATCGGGATGCTTGGCATAGGCGGTGGCGCGGTCTTCAAGGAAGTAGAAGCCGAAGCCGCCCCAGCCCTTGAGCGGGTCAAGGAAGCCATGGGCTTCAAGTCCGGTGAGCGGATCTTCCTTGCCGGCCAGGAATTTCGAATGCGCCTGCACATCCTTCCAGGTGCGGGGAACACTCCACTCGCCCTCGCCGCCAGACTCTTTCCAGGCTGCGGCGAAATCGGCGTTCTCGTAGTAGTCCTTGCGATAGGCGAAGGTGTGGCAATCGCCATCAATGGAGACACGGTAGGTCTTGCCGTCCCAGGTGCCGACAGGCGCCTGCAGGTAGCTCACATAGTCGTCCATGTCGATCTGGGTCTTTACCCAGTCCGGCATTTCCGAGGCCAGGCCCTTGCCGCAGACATCGCCTTCGAACGGCGCGCCCATTTCTATAAGGTCGAAATCCACGGTGCCGGTGGCGATCGACTGCTGCAGACGGGCGTTGTAATCGGCCTGGGCCAGATCGATCCAGTTGATCTTCGCGCCGGTATAGGCTTCCCATGGCTTCAGGAAGCCGCGGAACAGGAAATTGTGAAGGTTCTGGTTATTCAGCCCCATGAAGGTCAGTTCAACGCCTTCGAACTCGCCTTCGGCGACATTGGCCCTGGTCGCTGCCAGACACATTTCTCCGACCTTCTGCCAATCGGCGTCGGTCGGTGATCCGGCGCCAACGCCGGGGATCTTCAGGATGGCGGCGCGGACATCGTCCTGCGCGCCGGCATGTTTGGTACCAAGACCTCCCACTGCAGCGAGACTGCCGACGGCAGCAGCACCCTGCAGCAGCCGGCGACGGCTCATCGCCACCCGTACCGCGTGTTCAAACAATTCGACTTTCATAAATTCCTCCCAAGATTGCCCGCCTCCTCAAGCGGTCCGGTCCTGGGAATTCGACCAACCCGACAGGTCGCTGATCGCAAGTATTTCCCAACGCCCGGGTCCGGTTTTTCCGGACAAGATTGAAAACATTTCAGCCTTCCGCAGAGCTGTCAAGTATCTAACATGTTGGCATGTCTACATGATGGACAGCGGCTTTTCGGTGCGCTACCACTTGCCAACGATACGAAAAAGCAAAGAATGCGGGGGGCGGCATGGCGGATGTCAGGATCGAGAAACTCTACAAGGCCTATGGGGCGGTAGAGGTCATCCACGGCGTCGACATCGATATTCCGGACGGACGTTTCGTCGTTCTTGTCGGCCCCTCCGGCTGCGGCAAGTCAACACTGTTGAGAATGCTCGCCGGACTTGAAGGCATTACCGCCGGCACGATCAATATTGGCGGCCGGGTGGTCAACAACCTGCCGCCGGCCGAACGCAATATCGCCATGGTATTCCAGAACTACGCGCTCTACCCGCACAAGACGGTGGCGGCGAATATGGGATTTGCGCTGAAGATGCAGCGCATGCCGAAGCCGGAAATCGACCAGCGGGTCGCCACGGCTGCGGAGATCCTCGGGCTCAAGCCCTATCTCGACCGCTACCCGCGCGAGCTCTCCGGCGGCCAGCGCCAGCGCGTCGCCATGGGCCGGGCGATCGTGCGCGAACCGCAGGTGTTTCTCTTTGACGAACCGCTGTCCAATCTCGACGCCAAGCTCAGGGTGCAGATGCGCGCAGAAATCCGCGAATTGCACCAGCGGCTGGGGACCACAACTGTCTATGTCACCCACGACCAGATCGAGGCCATGACCATGGCCGACCAGATCGTGGTCATGCGCGACGGCCATATTTCCCAGCAAGGCTCGCCGCTCGAGCTCTACGACCGGCCGGACAATGTCTTTGTCGCAGGCTTCATCGGCTCGCCGTCGATGAATCTGATCGAGGGTGTCGCCGGGCACAATGGCACCAGCCAGACCGTGGAAGCCCAGGGCGTGTCCCTGCTCGCGCCGGAGCGCGCCGGGCTGGAAGCGGGCCGCAAGGTGATCCTGGGCATCCGGCCGGAACATCTCGAACTCGACGACACCGGCTTCGAGGCCAAGGTCGCCGTGGTCGAGCCGACCGGATCGGAAACCCATGTGGTGCTGCGCGCCGCAGGCCAGGAAATCATCGCCGTGTTCCGGGACCGTCATGCCTTCCGGCCGGGCGACGTGATCCGGCTCAAGCCACGCCCCGAAATGGTGCACATGTTTGACGCAGATACCGGATTGCGGCTGAACTGACCCGGCTTCAGGCCGCACATTGAAGGTCGGATGGCGCGGGCAGAGGGCGCCGGACGACATTGCATGGAGGAGGATAGCATGCTCAAGGGACTGGACTCCAGACTGAATGCCGAGGTGCTCTACGCACTGCGCGCCATGGGCCATGGCGATACGCTGATCATTGCCGACACCAATTTTCCGTCCGATTCGATCGCCCGGCAGACGGTGGTCGGCGATTTGCTGCGGATGGACAACCTGACCGCTGCAGAAGCCGTCGAAGCCGTACTTTCGGTGCTGCCGCTCGACACTTTCGTCGATGATTTTGCCGGCCGGATGGAGATCGTCGGCAGCCCTGACGAAGTGCCGCCGGTGCAGGCGGAAGTGCAGAGCGCCATCGATGCCGCCGAAGGGCAACCCCGGCCGATGGTCAGCATCGAACGTTTCGCCTTCTACGACATGGCCAAGCAGGCCTATGCGGTGATCCAGACCGGAGAACGACGGTTCTATGGCTGCTTCATGTTCCGCAAGGGCGTGATCCCGCCGCAGGAGTAGGGGACCATCATGTCAAAGGTTGTCATTCTCGGCGTGTTTGTGGCCGACACCGCCTATCGCGCAGCCCGGGCGCCGCGGATGGGCGAGACCATCATGGGTGAGAGTTTTGCGCTCGGACCGGGCGGCAAGGGTTCCAACCAGGCTGTCGCATCCGCCAAGGCCGGGGCGGAAACCCATTTCATCACCCGGCTCGGACGCGATACCTTTGCCGACATGGCGCTCAAGACCTGGGCCGATGCCGGCGTCACCCCCGTCATCACCCAGCACGAGGACGGCTACACGGGCGCGGCCTATATCTTTGTCGAGGCGGCGACCGGCAACAATGCGATCATTGTCTGCCCGGGCGTGGCCGGGTCGATCTGTCCGGCAGACATCGATGCCCGCGCTGACCTGATCGGCAATGCCGCAGTCTTCGTCACCCAGCTCGAACAGCCGATGGACGCAGCAATGCGCGCCCTGCAGATTGCCCGCGAGGGCGGCGCGACCACCATCCTCAACCCTGCCCCGGCAGCCACCTTGCCCGACGGCATGCTGGCGCTGTGCGACTATGTCACCCCCAACGAAACCGAAGCCGAAGCGCTGACCGGGATTGCCGTGACCGGCCTTGAAGACGCCACCAGGGCGGCGGCAAGACTGACTGAAATGGGGGCCCGGGCGGTGGTGATCACGCTGGGCGAAAACGGCGCGCTTTATTACGGCGCCGGACAGAATGTTCATGTGCCGGCCTTCAATGCCGGTCCGGTGGCGGAAACCACCGGCGCCGGCGATGCCTTCAATGGCGGATTTGCGGCGGCACTGGCAACCGGCATGGAACCGGTTGATGCGGTCAGATTCGGCTGCGCCACCGCGTCGATTTCGGTGACCCGGCCAGGGACTGCGCCCTCCATGCCATCGCTGTCGGAAATCAAGGCGCTCCTGGCGCGCAACTGACCGGCGGCGCCAGACGCTTGAAGAATGCCTGATCTGCCGGAAAGTCCGGATCACCGGCAGATCCGCAACCAAAACCGGTCTCGGTCGTTTTCCTTTCATTGCAAAACCCGAGAAAGGATCCGAACCCATGTCCGAATTCCCCACCCAGCCGGCGGTCGGCGCGATCAGCGACCCGGTCTCGACGGAACAGCCGGCCGGCAAGCTGCAAATCTACCGGCTCGAACCCAACACCCGGCCCGACGACCCGCGATGGGACAATGCCCCCAATCACGGCGCCGTCCGGGTGCGGGCCTTCTCGCCCGCCGACGCCCGCATCGTTGCGGCCGAGGCCGAAGTCGATTTTCTCGACATCGACGCCAAGCCCGGTGACGGGACGACCACGGATTTCGCCAGCGCCTTTCGAGACGACAAGCTCTACCACGTCACTCTGGAAGAAGAAGGCGATGTTCCGGGCGAACGCGGGCTGATCCGGGACGCCTGATCGCCCTCTCGCTCCGGCCCGGAAAACCGGGTCCCATACCAAAAGAGCCCGCCGATATGGCGGGCTCTTTCACGTCAAAGGTCTTTTGACCTAGCCGAGTTTTTCCTCGCGCTCCCAGAAGCGCAGGTCGCGGCACATCTCTACGAATGCCTTGCCGTCATCGGTCTGCGACAGCTGCTTGCATCCGGCATCGAGATCGGCCCAGACGCCGGCCTTTTCAAGCAGCGGCTGCGCTTGCTGCGAATAGCCGATGAACTTGCAATGGGAGAAGGCATCGGCGGCAAAATCGCGGGCGGGCGGCATTTTCGCAAGCTCCGATCCTCCCTCTTCCGACGCCAGGATGACAACGGCGTCATACAGCAGCGACGGTCCACCATCGATCTTCTCGTCAGCCTCGATCCAGGTGCCATCGCTGGCCTCGACACCGCCAACCTGCGGCGCGATGAACGCGATTTGCGCGCCTTCACTTTCCATCGCACTCTTGAGCGCGGTCACGAGATCGATATCGACACCGTCGGTGACCAGCGCCCCGAGCTTGCGGCCCTTGAAGCTGTCCGGACCATTGAGAACGATCGACAGTTTCTCGGAGACCTTGAGGTCCATGATCGTCGGGCGCGCCGCATCGGCTGGTTCCGGCATCGACTTGAGCCGCAGGCCTTTCGCAACCTTGGCTGCGAGATCCTGGTCCACATTAAGCAGATGCGAGACCATGCGCTCGCGGATCGCTGCCGTCTGAACCTTTGACAATTCGAAGACGAAGGCATCGGCGATGTGACCCTGCTCAACCTTTGTCTGCGACAGGTAGAACTGCCGGGCCTGGCTGTAGTGGTCGGCAAAGGTTTCGGACCTGTGGCGACCCTTGGCACCTTCCAGTTCCTCGGGATAGGACTGGAAACCCTTCTCCGGGTTCTCGCGCGGTCCGCCGTCCTTGCCCCAGGAATTGGGCTCGTAATTGGCCCGGCCCTTGGGATTCTGGAAGGCCATGTGTCCATCCTGCTGGAAATGATGGAACGGACAGCGCGGGGCGTTGATCGGCAGATGGTTGAAATTGGTCGATCCGAGCCGGCTCAACTGCGTGTCGAGATAGGAGAAATTGCGTCCCTGCAGCAGCGGATCGTTGGTGAAATCGATGCCGGGGACCAGGTTGCCGGTCTGGAAGGCCACCTGCTCGGTCTCGGCGAAGAAATTGTCGACGCAACGGTCGAGCACCATGCGGCCGACGATCCTGATCGGCACCTGCTCTTCGGGAATGATCTTGGTCGCGTCAAGCACGTCGAACTCGAACTCTTCGGCGAATTTCTCGTCAAAGACCTGCAGGCCCAGTTCCCATTCCGGATAGTCGCCCATCTTGATGGCGTCCCACATGTCGCGGCGGTGGAAATCCGGGTCGGCGCCATTGAGCTTCAGCGCCTCGTTCCAGACGACCGACTGCAGCCCCTGCTTGGGCTTCCAGTGGAACTTGACGAAGCTCGACTTGCCTTCGGCATTGACCATCCGGAAGGTGTGGACGCCAAAGCCCTCCATGAAGCGGAAAGAGCGCGGAATGGTGCGGTCGGACATGATCCACAGCGCCATGTTGATCGATTCCGGCGTCAGCGAGATGAAGTCCCAGAAATTGTCATGCGCGGTCTGCGCCTGAGGGAAGCCGCGATCGGGCTCCTGCTTGGCCGCGTGGATCAGGTCGGGAAACTTGATCGCATCCTGGATGAAGAACACCGGGATATTGTTGCCAACCAGATCCCAATTGCCTTCCTTTGTGTAGAATTTCACCGCAAAGCCGCGCACATCGCGCGCCAGATCCGCCGAGCCCTTGTTGCCGGCCACCGTCGAGAAGCGGACAAACAGTTCTGTCTTTTCGCCCGCGCGCTGAAAGATATCGGCGCGGGTAATGTCAGAAAGCGATTCATAGGTCTCGAAATAGCCATGCGCGCCAAAGCCGCGGGCATGGACAACGCGCTCGGGAATGCGCTCGTGATCGAAATGAAAGATCTTTTCGCGGAAATGCTGGTCTTCGATGAGTGTGGGACCGCGCTGACCGGCCTTGAGTGAATTCTGGTCGTCGGCAACCGGGGTCCCCTGCTGGGTGGTGAGGGTCGGTATGTCTCCGCCTGCCGTCTGGTGCAGTTCTCCGCCGGTTCCGCGCAGGACCTTCTGATCACCGATGCTGACCGTCTCCGGTCGGCTGCTCTTGCTGTTCGCCATATCGCTCTCCAATTGCTGCTGGACAATGGAAGTGGCCGTCGCACCGCGCGGTACGCCCGTGCCAAACATCCAGAACGGAGAACGCCGGTCCGGGAGCATGGTTCCAGAATTTGAAGAAACAGAATTGTCTACGGACCGGTCTTGTAGCCCGGCTCAGAACGCGCGCCCATCAGGCTCGATTCAGGCGGGCTGGTGATTCCGCCCTGTGCACAGATCCGCGCAAGTCAGCATCACTCGGCGTCGTAGCGTTTCTCGATGACGCCGAAATCGCTGGATTTCTCGTGTGCCTCGGCGATGGTGACACCCTCGGCCTGAAGACCGCGGCGCAACAGCTCGCGAACCGCGGATGCGCGGCTTGGCATGCGCTGTGTGAATCGCCAGTCATCGATGGCGGCGAGTTCTTCCGGCGACACCATGATCTGCAAGCGTTCATTTCTTTCACGGTACATTTCAGAAGTCCCGGCTACCTGGTCGATGGCTCTATGTTAGTAAGTGACCCACATTTTTCAAGTGGCCAATTCTTAGTTACAATTGCATTGTGCACTCACTGCACAAGCGTGGCCTTTCTATGGTCGGCTTTTCATATAACCATGTACTCCGACTGCACTGCTCATCCAGCAATTGAGGTGCCGCCGCGACACCCATTGAAGGAGTACACAATGCATACGAGTCCGAAAATTCTTGTTGTCACCGACGAGCCCATGCTGACGGTGAACTTGCTGTCAGAGCTTGAGGATCGCGGCTTCGCCGTTGAGCCGATGCGGCCGGGCGAGCATCGGAATTGCTCCCATTCCGGCATTGATGCCGCAATTTTCGACCTTCATCATCCCGATGAGGTCTCGCTGATGTTCGCGTCGAAGCTGCGCCGATCGGCGATTCCGCTGGTGACGCTCGGAGGTTGCGTGCCTTCCAATTCGGTGCGTATTGCCGGTGCCCGCAACTTCCTGTCCAGACCGATCAACTATGACAGCCTGGCGGAATTGCTTTGCGAGCTGATCAGCCAGTCACAGACAATCGCGCCGCAAAATGTCGTCGCATTCCAGCGTCCCGAAGCCATGAGCGCCGAGGAGCGTTAGAACCGCCTGTTCAGGCGTTGCGGGGCAGATCGGAGCGATGCTGCCGGGCGCGCAACCGCGGCGCCAGCATCCAGGCGATCGGGGCTGTGGCCGCAAATCCGGCCAGAATCACTGCCGGAAGCAGATATTTGGCGTGTTCGGCAAGCGCCGGGATCGACAGGACTGCGATAGCGCCGAAGCCGAACAGCACCGCGTTGACGGGCAGCGCGATCAGGGCGGCAATGGATGTACGGGTCCGCATGACGTTCTCCTTCGTTCCTTTGACAAACGCCGGACCGGCGATCTGGTTCCGCTGATCCGGCTGGCTACTGGGCCGGAAGCTGATCGAGTACATCCTCAAGGTGAATCGGGAATTTCCGTACACGCACGCCGGTTGCCTCATAGATGGCATTGGCAATGGCCGGACCCGCGCCGCAGATTCCCAGTTCGCCGATGCCCTTGCTGCCCAACGGATTGGAATGCTCGGAGAAACCATCCAGCATGTGGACTTCCAGATCCGGTACATCGCGGTTGACGGCGATATGGTATTCGGCGAAATCGCGGTTCATGAAGCTGCCGTAACGGTCATCCATCTGGGTTTCCTCCAGCAGTGCGCCGCCGATGCCAAAGATCATTCCACCCATCAGCTGCGAGCGTGCGGTCTTGATGTTGAGGATCCGCCCGGCGTCGAACACACCCAGCAGACGGCGGACGCGGAGTTCGCCCGTGTCTGCATCGACCTCGACCTCGGCGAATTGCACGCCATAGGAATATTCGGCCTTGCCATTTGCATAGTCATCGGGATCGACAGAGCCTTCAACGCTCAGCCCGTCGGCGTCAAGAATATCTGCGAGCGCAATGTCGCGGTCGCCGACAGCGATCCTGTCACCCTTGATTGTGAAATCATTGGCGGCGACGCCGGCCTGGGCCAGACGCTCGCCCAGTGCACTCTTCAACGAATTGCAGGCCGCAAACAGCGCCGAACCGGAGCTAGCCGCACCGAATGAACCACCCGAGCCGGAGGTTTCGGGAAAGCTGCTGTCGCCGAGTTCGACCGTGATGCGGTCGGCGGGGATGGACAGGGTTTCCGCCGCGATCTGGGTCAGGATGGTGTAGGTTCCGGTGCCGATGTCGGTCATGTCGAGCCGGGCCGTCAGCCTGCCATCGGGCAAAAGCCGGACCTCGGCGCTAGACGGGTTGAGCGTATTGGGGCGAATCGCCACCGCCATTCCCTGACCGATCAGCTTGCGGCCGTCCCGCCGGCTGCCCGGCGTCACTCGGCCCGACCAGCCGAATTTCTCGGCGCCGGTCCTGATGCATTCGACCAGACGCCTGTCGGCAAAGGCGTCGCCACTGGACGGGTCGGCTTCGGGCTCGTTGAGCACCCGGAATTCGACCGGATCGATGCCGCATTTTTCCGCCAGCTCGTCAATTGCCGTTTCGAAGGTCAGGGTTCCGATTGCCTCTCCCGGGGCGCGCATGCTGTCGACCTTGGGGATGTCGGCCTTGACCACCCGGTGGATGGTGTGGATCGCGTCTGCGGCGTAGCTGGCCCGGGTCGGCGACGCCGGCGCTTCTGCGAAGGGATAGTTGCGGGCCATGCCTGCCAGCGAGTAATGCCGGATGGCCTTCAGCTTCCCGTCCCGGCTGGCGCCGAGCTTGAGCTCCTGAAGATGGCGCGAACGGTGCGGCCCGTTGGAAAAGACATTGCGCCGGGTTTGTGCAACGCGCACGGGACGTCCACAGGCAATCGCTCCGAGGGCTGCGAGGATGGCTTCATTGTGCACGCCGAGCTTCGAGCCGAACCCGCCGCCGGTAAAGGGCGAGATGATCCGGACATTCTCTTCGTCGATGCCCAGCGTGTTGGCAAAGGCCGACACGGCGGAGGCAATGATCTGGATCGCCATGTGGATGGTCAGTTTGCCGTTTTTCCATTGCGCCACCGTCACATGCGGCTCCATGGCTGCGGAGTGCTGGGCGCCGGTGAAATAGCTGGCTTCGACAGAAATATCCGAGGCGGAAAACGCCGCATCGAAATCACCGTCATGCGTGTCGACCTCGTCCAGGCCGTCAACGCTTTCGGGCTTTTCTTCCTTGTCGCGGTGATCGAGCGGGTTGTAGACGCCCTCGGTGCTTTCGATCTTGATCTCGACCAGGCTTGCCGCATGGCGTGCCTGCTCGAGCGTGCCGGCGATGACAAGAGCCACCGGCTCGCCGAAATGGCGCACCTGGTCATTTTCCAGAACCGCATGCGACTGGGTGAAGCGGCCTTCTTCCTCAGGCGTGCCATAGGGTTTCTGGGCCGGGGCATTGCGGTGGGTCAGAACGGTGATCACGCCTTCGGCGCGCTCCGCAGCCGTCGTGTCAAGCCTGGTGATCCGGCCAGGACCGGCGGGGGCTTCAACGATGTAGCCTTCGGCGATGCCGCCTTCGATCCGGTGATCGCCGGCATATTCCGCCGTGCCCGTGACCTTGGCCGGGCCGTCGACGCGGTTCAGCGCGTCACCGATGAGGGTGTTGGTCGAAGTTTGCATCTCAGTTTTCTCCCAGCCCGGTAAGCTCTTTCAGCATCGAGACAACGACACGCGGCGCCAGGGCCATCTTGAAATCATTGTGTCCATAACCGCTGGCATCGGCCATTTCGCGCTTCATGGCCTGCATGAACAGCGCCGCATCGGGCGCCTTGCCTTCAAGGGCGGCCTCGGCGCGGGTGGCGCGCCAGGGCTTGTGCGCCACGCCGCCAAGACCGATCCGGAGATTGCGCATCTCGCCGTCGTCGATGTCCAGAACCACTGCCGCCGACACCACGGCAAAGGCATAGGAGGCACGGTCTCGAACCTTCCTGTAGGCCTGACGTCGGGGAGGCGTGCCGGGCAGTTCGACTGCGACGATCAGTTCGCCGTCCTCCAATACGTGGTCGAGATCAGGCCGGTCGCCCGGCAGCCGATGCAGATCGGCAACCGGAATGCGGCGCTCGGCGCCATCGGCATTGCGCGTGTGCACCACCGCATCAAGTGCGACCATTGCCACGGCCATGTCGGAGGGATGAACGGCAATGCAGTGCTCGCTGGCGCCGAGGATGGCGTGAAACCGGTTGAGGCCATTCAGGGCGTCGCAGCCGCTGCCCGGTTCGCGCTTGTTGCAGGCGCGCGTGGTGTCATAGAAATACTGGCACCGGGTCCGCTGCAGCAGGTTGCCGCCGGTGGTGGCCTTGTTGCGCAACTGCTGGGTAGCCCCCGACAGCAGGGCCGAGGACAGCACGCTGTAGCGGCTGCGGATCAGCGGATCGGCGGCAAGATTGGTGTTGCTGACCTGCGAGCCGATGACGACGGCACCGTCGCGCTCTTCGATTCGGTCCATGCCGGCGCGGGTGACATCGACCAGCATGTCGGGCGTTTCGATCTGGTGTTTCATCAGATCGATCAGATTGGTTCCGCCACCGAGAAACCGGCCATTTGCAATGGTGGCGAGATGCTGCGGGCTTTCGAGACGGCTGTATTCGAACGGTTTCATTGCTGCTCTCCCGCGACGCTATCGATCGCCTCGACGATGTTGTTATAGGCGCCGCAGCGGCACAGATTGCCGCTCATCCGCTCGCGGATTTCGTCTGCCGTCAGCGTCACCGGGCCATCGCCGGTTACCGTGCTGGGCAAACCTTCCTTGATTTCATCGATCAGGGCCGCCGCGGAACAAAGCTGCCCCGAGGTGCAGAATCCGCACTGAAAAGCGTCCTTTTCGATAAAGGCCTGCTGCAGCGGATGCAGATCCTGGCCATCGGCCAGACCTTCGACCGTGGTGACCTGGTCGCCCTCGTGGGTCAGCGCCAGGGACAGGCAGGAATTGATCCTCCGTCCGTTGACGATCATCGTGCAGGCTCCGCACTGGCCGTGGTCGCACCCCTTCTTGGGGCCTTTGAGGTTGAGTGTTTCGCGGACCAGATCGAGCAGCGTCCGGCGCGGATCGACCTCGACATCATGAGCCGTGCCATTGACTGTCAGGTGTAACGGATACAAGGCGGATCTCCCTCGGCGGACAAACAGGACACCGGCAAATCCGCCGGCAAGTGTCTCCTAAACCGCACGAAGGCCCGGATCGTTCCGCCCGGGCTCGAGTTTTTTTGCAAATTGGTGATCGCCCGGGGCCAGGGTGGCCGGACATTCGCCCATCGAATGAGGTCTGATCTGCGCCTAAAGAGGCGGTTTGCAGAGCCTGAAACACATCCGCGGCATACAGGACTTCCGGTACCGGGTGCTGCATCAAGGCAATTCATGACTGCCCCGGCATTGAGCTCAGGCGGCGTCCGCTATGCCGCCGAGGAACACGCGGATGGCGAGCTCGAGTCGGCTTTCATAGGCCTGCTGACGTTCGCAGGCGGTCTGGGATGTGACCAGATGCTCGAGCACATTGCCATGCGCCATGTCCGCCAGAAGACGGGCGGCGGCCGCGGTATCGCCGATCCGGAGCTCGCCGCGGGCCACTGACCGGTCGAGTTCCTCGCGCACCATGGCGTAAAGCGCATGCGGCCCTTCCTGCATGAACTCAGCGGCGAGCTCGGGTTGCCTCCCGGCTTCGGTGATGACTGCGCGCAAGATCGCCAGCGGGAGCGGGTCGGTGAATTTTTCACCGGTCGGCGTCATCAGCAGGCGCAGCCGTTCGGCGAGCGGCAGATCGAATTCGCACGGCGCAAGCGGGCGGGTCAGCTTGTTGTGCATGCGGCGGATGATGGAGGCAAACAGCGCCGAACGGCTTTCGAACACTTCGTAAAGGGTGCGCTTGGACATGCTGGCTTCATGTGCGATCGCCGTCATCGATGCTGCCGCAAGCCCCTGGGCCACGATCACCCTTTCCGCTGCGTCGATGATGATCGCTTCGCGTTCGGAAACATCGAGCTGTCGCGGCCTTCCCGGCCCCCGCTGGCTATCACAAAATGTTGACAACAATCGCTCCTTTCCATGTTCGCATCTGCAGCAATGCGCTTGCTTAAAGTAAAAAAGCAATTATAAAACCCGCTGGTTTCCAAATTAGTTGCTGCGGACGCGTTCGCCAAGCGCCACTTCCGATACACCGGAGATATTCGATGCGGTTCACGCCCCACATTCTGTACACGTTCCTGGCCGTCGCCATGACGGCATCCGTCGCCGCCGCGCAGCAGCAGGAACGCCCGCCGACCCCGGTCACAGTCGTCACGGTGGAGGCGCAGACCGTCACGGTGACGTCGACGCTTCCCGGTCGCGTGGTCGCTTCGGGCGTTGCGGAAGTTCGTCCGCAGGTCAACGGCATCATCATCGAACGGCTTTTCGAGGAAGGCTCGAAAGTCGAGGAGGGCGATGTCCTCTACCGCATCGATCCGGCCACCTACGAGGCGCAGGTCGTGGCCGCCGAGGCAGCCGTCAACCAGGCCCAGGTCAATCTGGATTCGGCCAATCGCGAGCTCGAACGCATGGAGAAGCTGCGCAAGAGCAATGTTGCCAGCGAGCAATCCGTTGATACGGCCGTCACCACGCGTGATTCCGCCGATGCGGCGCTGCAGGTTGCCCAGGCACAATTGCTGGCCGCCAATATCGATCTCGACCGCACCACCATCCGCGCTCAGATCTCCGGCGCCATCGGCTTTTCGCTGACCACCCAGGGCGCGCTGGTCATTTCCGGGCAGAGCAATCCGCTGGCCGTGATCCGCAAGCTCGACCCGGTCTATGTCGATGTTGCCCAGTCGGCCGCCGATCTCATCCGCTGGAAGCGCAAGGGCCCCAAGGCTGCAGGTGCGAATGTCGACACCAAGGTCAAGCTGACCCTGGCCGACCGCACCGCTTACGACCAGACCGGCGAACTGACCGCGGCTGAACCGCATGTCGATGAACTCACCGGTGTGGTGACATTGCGCCTGCAGTTCTCCAACCCGGACGAGATGCTGCTGCCGGGCATGTATGTCCAGGTCGAGATGCCGCAGGGCGTCATCGACAATGCGGTGCTTGTCCCGCAGGAAGGCGTGTCGCGCGACCGTCGCGGCAATCCGACCGCCATGGTCGTCACGCCCGACAATGTCGTGGAACAGCGCACCCTCGAAGTCGTCAGCGACAGCGGGTCCGACTGGATCGTCTCGGAAGGTGTCGAGGCCGGCGACAAGGTGATTGTCGAAGGCTTCCAGAAGATTGCCGTCGGCGCCAAAGTCGCCCCCGAAGAACGCGCCGAAGACCCGGCACAGAACTGACCTTGCGGAGATCGACATGGCACGCTTTTTTATCGACAGGCCGATTTTTGCCTGGGTGATCGCGATCATCATCATGGGGGCAGGTGTGCTCTCCATCCAGATCCTGCCGATCGCGCAATATCCGCAGATCGCGCCGCCGACGATCTCGATCAATGCCAGCTATCCCGGCGCTTCGGCCCAGACCATCGCCAACACGGTGACGCAGGTCATCGAGCAGCGGCTGACCGGACTTGACGGGCTGCGCTATTTCTCGTCGAGTTCGACCTCGGCAGGAACCGCGTCGATCACGCTCACCTTCGAGACAGGCATCGATCCCGACATCGCCCAGGTCCAGGTGCAGAACAAGCTGTCGCAAGCCACATCGCTGTTGCCCGAAACGGTGCAGCGCCAAGGTGTGACGGTGCAGAAATCCTCGGCCAGCTTCATGATGGTGATCGGCCTGATTTCGGAGGATGGCGCGCTCGACCAGACCGACCTTTCCGACTATCTCAACACCAATCTGGTCGACGAGTTCAGCCGCCTCGAGGGTGTCGGCGAAGTCCAGGTGTTCGGCGCCAAATACGCCATGCGCATCTGGCTCGACCCGGTCAAGCTTGCGGCCTACGGCCTGGCGCCAAGCGATGTGCTGAACGCGGTTTCGACTGAGAATGCGCAGATTTCCGCCGGCGCCTTCGGCACCTTGCCGTCGGTTGAAGGCCAGCAGCTCAATGCCACCATCACCGCGCAGTCGCTGTTGACGACGCCGGAGGATTTCGAGGGTATCGTGGTCCGCGCCGCAACCGATGGCGGCCTCGTGCTGCTCAAGGATGTGGCCCGCGTCGAAATCGGATCCGAAAACTATTCCACGATTGCGCGCTACAACGGCAATCCGGCCACCGGCATGGCCATCCGCCTTGCCGCCGGCGCCAATGCGCTTGATACCGCTGAACTGGTGAAATCGAAGATCGAGGAGGCCTCGGCCTTCTTCCCCGAAGGCGTGTCCTATGTCGTGCCCTACGACACCACGCCCTTTGTCGAGATCTCGATCGAGGAAGTGGTCAAGACGCTGATCGAGGCCATCGTGCTGGTCTTCTTCGTCATGCTGGTCTTCCTGCAGAATTTCCGCGCCACGCTGATCCCGACGCTGGCCGTGCCGGTGGTGCTGCTGGGAACCTTCGGCATTCTGGCGCTGTTCGGATTCTCCATCAACACGCTGACCATGCTGGGCATGGTGCTGGCCATCGGACTTCTGGTCGATGACGCCATCGTGGTTGTGGAAAATGTCGAGCGCATCATGGAGGAAGAAGGTCTCAGTCCGCGCGAGGCCACCCGCAAATCGATGGGCCAGATCACCGGCGCCCTGATCGGCATCGCGCTGGTGCTGTCGGCGGTGTATGTGCCCATGGCCTTCTTCGGCGGCTCCACCGGCGTCATCTATCAGCAGTTCTCGATCACCATCGTGTCGGCCATGGCGCTCTCCGTGCTGGTTGCCCTGACGCTGACGCCTGCGCTGTGCGCGACGCTGCTGACGGCCAAGTCGGCGCACCATGAAAAGAAGGGGCCTGCCGGCTGGTTCAACCGCAATTTCGACCGGATCACCGGCGGCTATGGCAGCACAGTGGGCTGGATCGTCCGCCGCCCGTTCCGCGTCGGCGTGATCTACCTGGCGCTTGTCGGCCTGATGGCCTGGAGCTTCATCCAGACACCGACCGCCTTTCTGCCCGACGAGGACCAGGGCATCCTGCTGGCGCTGATCCAGGCGCCGACCGGCGCCACCGCCGGACGCACCCAGAAGGTTCTCGAACAGGTTGAAAACCACTTCCTGGTCAATGAGAAGGACAATGTCGAATCGGTGTTCGGCGTGGTCGGCTTCTCGTTCTCCGGTCAGGGCCAGAACATGGGTCTCGCCTTCGTACGCCTCAAAGACTGGTCGGAGCGGACAGAGCCGGGACAAAGCGCGCAGGCAATCGCCGGTCGCGCCTTCCCCGCCTTCATGGGCATCAAGGATGCGATGGCCTTCCCGATCGTGCCGCCATCTGTCCCCGAACTCGGCATCATGAGCGGCTTCGACTTCTACCTCGAGGCCCGCAACGGCCAATCGCACGAGGAATTGCTGGCTGCGCGCAACCAGCTGCTCGGCATGGCCGCGCAGAGCCCGCTGATTGCTTCGGCGCGGCCTTCCGGTCTCGAAGACGCCTCGCAATATCACCTCGACATCGACTGGCGCGCAGCCGGCGCAATGGGCGTCAACGCCACCAATGTCGCGCAGCTCCTGCAGGTCGCCTGGGCCGGAACCTATGTCAACGACTTCATCGACCGCGACCGGATCAAGCGCGTCTACATCCAGGGTGAGGCCGATGCGCGCGCCCTGCCCTCGGACATCTCGAAATGGAAGGTACGCAATGCCAGCGGCGGGCTGGTTCCATTTGCCAATTTCGCCGAAGGCAGCTGGACCTTCGGTCCGCAGGGCCTCAACCGCTACAATGCGGTCAACTCGATGCAGGTCCAGGGATCTCCCGCGGCCGGCGTGACCACCGGCGAAGCCATGGCCGAAATCGAACAGCTCGCCGCGCAGCTGCCCGGCTTCGGCGTATCCTGGACGGGATTGTCGCTGGAAGAGCGGGAATCGGGCAACCAGGCGCCCTTGCTCTATGCCCTGTCCCTGGCAGCCGTGTTCCTGTGTCTTGCCGCGCTCTATGAAAGCTGGTCGATCCCGTTTGCCGTCATGCTCGCCATGCCGGTGGGCATCCTCGGCGCGCTGTTGTGGACCCTTTTCGGCGGTTACCAGAACGGCGTGTTCTTCCAGGTGGGCCTGCTCACCGTCGTCGGCCTGACCGGCAAGAACGCGATTCTGATCGTGGAGTTCGCGCGTGAACGCTACGAGGCGGGAGAGCCTCTGTTCGATGCGGTGCGGGAGGCGGCACAACAGCGTTTCCGCCCGATCATCATGACCTCGATGGCCTTTTCCCTTGGCGTGTTGCCGCTGGTCATCAGCACCGGCGCCGGCTCCGGCGGCCGCAATGCCATCGGCACCAGCGTGCTTGGCGGAACCATCTCCGGCACGGTTCTCGGCATCCTGTTCGTGCCGCTGTTCTTCGTGCTGGTTACGCGCCGCCGCAAGTCCAAGCAGGAAGAGGTCAAGGCGCCGACCGAAGTCTGATCGCGGTTTGACGCGGCTCAGAAGCCGGGATCAAGCATGAGATTGGCGAGTAGGGCCGTGCGCGCGGCGACGGAGCAAGGGAATATGCATTCGACCAATGTGTGTGCGCCTTCCCCGTCCGGACCGAGCCCGTCCAGTGTCGGAATGCCGAGTGCGGCGGTAAAATTGCCGTCAGACCCACCGCCGCTGGTCATCGCCTCCAGCTCGTAGCCGAGCATCCGGGCATAGTCTGCGGCATGGCTGAAGAGCCGCTCTCCAGCTTGCGAGGACGCATAGGCAGGGCGGGTGACACCGCCTTCGATCTCAATTTCGATGTCGGGATCGGCGACCCTGAGCGCCTCGATCTTCGGAATGATCACGCCGGTGGCAGCTGCGTCCGGCAGGCGCACATCCACTTGCATGCGGCACTCGGCGGGAATGGTGTTGCGGGTGGTACCGCCGTTGATGGTGCCCACCGAAACGCCAATACCGGCGGCCGGATCGTTGAGGGCTTCGAGCTCCAGCACCAGCCGCGCCGCCGCACGGATGGCGCTGCGCCCGTCCTGCGGCCGGGTGCCTGCATGGGCGGCGCGCCCCTTGATGGTGATGTCGTAGATCGCCGAACCGCGGCGTGCGGTAACGATCTTGCCGCCGTCACGGGCGGGTTCGACAACGAGCACGCACAGCGCGTTGTCGGCCTCCTGCTCAATCGTCTGGCGGGAGGCACGGCTTCCCATTTCCTCGTCGGAAACATAAAGGATTGTCACCGGATGTTGTGGTCCCTGCCCCGCGGCACGGGCAAGCTTGAGCGCTTCCAGCGCCATCAGCGCCCCGGATTTCATGTCATAGATTCCGGGCCCGAAAATCCGTGCGGCGTCTTCTTTCCACGGCAAGGCGCCGGCCAGCGTACCGATCGGGTGGACGGTATCGAGATGAGCCAGCACCAGAACTCCCTTGCGGTCGGGGGCGGGTGGCGGGCCGTGACGCACGGTCAGAAGATCGCCGCGGCCAAGACGCCCTGGCGTGCGTGACACCGACAGTCCTGCCTGCCGCGTCAGCGCCTCGACATGGTCGACCATCCTGTTGACGGCCGGAGTGTCTGCTGTCGGGCTTTCAATCCCGACCCAAGCGCGCAGCTCGCCCAGAAACGCCGGCAGATTCAGGTCGTCTGCGCCGATTCGGACGGAAGGATTTAGGCTCAAGCGACAGACCCTCCCGATCCGGCAGCGGCCAGTTCGGCGCGGGCGGCGCGCAGGCCGGACAGGATCCGGTTGGCGGCGCGCATCGCGGGGCCCTGCCGCAGCAGGAACGCATCCGTGCCAGGCGTTTCCTGTGCAAGACGGCGCAACGGTTCCAGGCTTGGCCATTTCGGCAATGGCAAGGACGGGTCGTGGCGGTGCCGGTCGCCGGTGGTATAGTCCAGCGGCACCATCTGCCGCGACACCCGCATCAGCGTGCGGTCGCGGCGCACACAAGCTTCTTCCGTTTCGGGCTGTTGCACCTGGAACGCGGTCAGTTCAGCTTGCAGTGCTCCAGCTTCGGCAAGCAGGGAGTTCAATTGCTGATCCTGGCCTGCCGGGAGCCCGATCCCGGCGAGCGTTGCGGCCAGGTCCGCGGCCTGGGCGGCGAGGTCGAAGGGAAGGCAGGGGTCGGCAACCAGGCGCGCCAGAGCATGGGCATAGATCCGCGTGTCGCGCAGCAACAGCGCCGGGTCGATGTGGTCGATCTGGTCATGTGGGGTGTGCCACCACCAGCCCAGCGCATTGCGCACGCCAACGGTGTCGGCCGGCTTGCAGCTGAGAATTCCGAACAGGGACGGGATGCCGATCCCCCAGAAGGACTGGTCCGAATTGCGCGCCAGGCGGCTGCCGTCATGGGACTGGTCAGAATGCGCGGCAATCGCCTCTCGCGCCAGCGCGCACAGCTCGGTGGCGGCAGGGGCGCGGCTGAGCAGGGTGTTGCCTTCGCCACCTGTCGAATCGACATTGACATGCACGGCGCAGTTTCGTTCCAGCTCGTGCCAATGGGTATCGGCAAACCAGGTCGATCCCGAATAACGGCCCTGTGAATGGCCGGACCAGAAGCACAGCCGCAGCGGGCGCTTCATCGCCTGTCGCAGCGGCGCCATGCAGCGGGCGATTTCCATCATTGTCGCATTGGCGCTGCCATTGTCCATCACACCCTCGTACCAGGTGTCGTGATGGCCCGAAAACAGGATATAGGGCGCGTCATCGGGTGCGTCGCCGGCGTCAATATCGGCAATGAGAATGGGAGTCTTGCGCCAGCCGGTATCGACCTTTGCGTGGAGCGTCGCGACGAGTCCGGTGTCGGCTGCCAGGCGTGCGCGCAGCGCCGTGCCGTCGTCCCGGGAAATGGTGACGGCGGAACTGGCCGGCAGATTCTGCACGGTCTCTGTGTCGGGGCTGCCCCAGATCGGGGACAGGCACATCTCGTGAAGATGCTCATAGGGGCTGATATGGATCTGCCCCGCGACCCCAGCCTTGCGGCTGCGCAAGGCCATTTCCGGTGTCGCCATGCCGTCGATCAGGACAATCGCATCGGCCACATCCGCCGCGTCGAACGCGGCCTGGGAACCATCGCCGAGATCGACGATCGGGCGGGTGAGACCGGCCGGTGGGGTCGGCAGGGCCATGGAATGGGTGATGCAGGTGAGACGTTGCCCGTCGAAATCCACATGGGCGGCCTGGGGCAGGCTGATGAAGGCGTCATGCATCAGCAGGGTCGTGCTCAGCCCATAGCCATCGAGAACCTTGCGGACATAGCCAAGACTGCGGGCCTCGCCGTCACTGCCGGCCAGTTTCTGCCAGCGGGAGAACTCTTGCAGATGCTCCATCATCTTGTCGGCGGAAATGCCCGAGACCAGCTCGGACAGGAATTTTGAGTTCACTTGCATGGGACAACTTCATTGAGGGCTGCGAATGTCTGGGGACCGACCGCGCGCCGGCCAGACTCGACATCTTCGACCAGTTCGATCAACCGGTCCAGCAGGGGCGTGGGGATGGCATTGCGGGCTGCGATTGCGCGGACCGGGTTCAGTTGCGCGGCGACATCGGTCTGGCGCTTGCGCTTCACAAGGTCGCGCCAGACACCGCTGTGGGTTTTTGTCGAGGCAGCATTGTACTGGCGCAAGGCTTCCAGCGAAGCTGCAACTGCTTCCGCATCGCCATTGAGAAAGACCGCTGGCTCGAAGCCGTTGAAGGGTCTTGGCCGGATGCCCTCGGCTTGCGCGGTGGTCAAGACTTCGCGGATCATCGCCAGCAACACGCCGCGATAGGCGGCACCGGTGATGTAGTCGACAATGGAAGCGTCGGCGATGGCCGAGGCCTTGAGCAAGGTGCCATAGGCAGACTTGCCCCAGAGATAGCCATAGATGTCATCGGTGAGCACGGCGTCGGGCTCGAACAGCCTGAGCATGTCATGCAGGGCCGCAACACGCGCTGTACAGCTGCCGTCGATCTCGCCCACCACCACCGCGCCGCGCCCGCCATAGAGGATGCGGCCCGGCTCGATATAGTCGGCCAGAAAGTTGACGAAGGCGCCGATGGTGCGTTGCGGGCCAACGATATCGCCAATCATCGGCTCGTTCAGACCGTTCTGGCAGGAGACAACCGCACCGTCATCGCTGAGGAATGGCAGCAATTGCCGGGTGGCCTGTTCGGTATGATGGGCCTTGACGGCAAGAAGTATCAGCGGCCACTGGCCGGTCATCTGGTCGGGTGTGACCGCATCGCCGCGGCAGGAAAGCGTGGTGACAGGGCCTTCTACATGCAGTCCCTGCTCGCGAATGCGGCGCACATGCTCCTCGCTGGCGTCGACAAACACAACCTTGCGGCCGGCATTCGCCAGCACTGCGCCGATTGTGCCGCCGATTGCGCCGCTGCCCCAGATCACCACCGGTTGCAATGCAGACCGGCCGTGCTGCGTTCGGGTACCTTGATCAGCCACGAAACTATCCCTGCCCTGAATTGATTTGCGTGCCGTCAATCGAACGCCGGATTCGCCGCTCGTCGACACAGTATGACAATACGTCAATTATCATATGCAAATTTGTTTGACAATTGTCAGACAATATTTTACCGATTGTCACATGAAAGAAAACGAGGCGGACAGCGTGAGTGCCACGCAACTGACCGACACCACCGGACAAGCGGCGCGCGAACAGGGTGTGAGCGAGCTCGCAGAAGTCCGGATCCGGCAGGGAATCGTGGCGGGTGAATTCCGCCCCGGCGAGCATTTGAGCGAACGCGAGCTGTGCGAACTCACCGGCGTCAGCCGTGCCGCCGTGCGCGAGGCAATCCGCACCCTCGCCTCCGAGGGCCTGATCACCGTGGTGCGTTTTCGCGGACCGATCGTGACCCAGTTGACGGAAAAGGAAGCCCGCAATCTTTACGAGATGCGCGCACTGCTGGAGAGCCATTGCGCGTCGCTGTTCGTGCAGCGCGCCTCCGATGCGCAGGTCGCGGCGCTCAACGCCTGCGTCCAGGATATCGGGCGCGGCCATGCCGATGGCGACATGCTCGGCGTCATCGACGCCTCGCGCCGGTTCTATGAAGTGCTGGCAGAAGGTGCTGACAACGGCGCGATCAGCCAGGCTCTGGCAACCCTTCACAATCGCATGGCGCTGTTCCGCTTCTCGTCGACGCGCTGGCCGGGGCGGGCCGAGCGCAGCATGTCCGAGCTGCGCGAGATCGGCGAGGCCGTGCAGGCCCGCGATGCCGAGCGGGCCGCCGAGGCGGCACGCATTCACATCGAACGCGCCGCGGAAATGGCGCTGCTCATCATTGCGGAACACCAGCGCGCCCTGGGCACGCCCCGCAACCCGGCAAGGGGGCGCCGCTGATGACACGACCAGGTCAGCAGCCGACATCTTCCGATGATCGCACGGCGATCGTGACAGGTGCTGCGACCGGGTTCGGCAAGTCGATTGTCGAGACTTTGCTCAACGAGGGAATTCGCGTCTGCGCGGTGGATCTCGACGGCGCAGGCCTCAAGGCAGCGCAGTTTGACGCCGACCGCACCATTTTGTGCGAACTCGATCTTACCGACCGCATTGCCGTGGCTGCGGCCATTCCGGCCGCGATTGCCGAACTGGGTCATGTCGACTGCCTGGTCAACAATGCCGGCGGCGTCGTCGGCCGGGGCCAGGTGCCGATCGAGGATATCGATCTGGCGGACTGGGACGCGGTGCTCGATGTCAATCTCGGCGGCACGTTCCTGATGAGCCGGCTGGTCGCCCCGTCGATGAAGGCCGCAGGCTTCGGGCGGATCATCAACATCACCTCGGGCGCAGGATTTCGCGCCTCGCGCACCGGCGTTCAGGCCTATACCACCGCCAAACACGCCCTTCACGGGCTGACCCGCCAGCTTGCCCACGAACTCGGTCCCTATGGCGTGACCGTCAATGCCGTGGCGCCCGGCCTGCAGCCGGTCTCGCCCGGGACCCGCAGACAGTGGGAGAGCTACAGTGCTGAAAAACAGCGCGACATCATCGAAAGCATTCCGCTGCGCAGCCTGGGAACCGCCGAAGATGTGGCCGATGCTGTCCTGTTTCTCGGCTTCGGCAGATCGGGATACATCACCGGACAGATCCTGCCGGTCAACGGAGGGTCGTTCTGATGGGGATGACCACCGAACTTCAAGATGCCGGCGTCGCTGACGGCATGGCGCGGGCCCTGGCAGAGTCCGCCGCCGGCTTCCGGATCTCCCAGCGCCCGGAGCTGTTGCCGCTGGCGCGATCCGCCATTCTTGACGCCATCGGTTGCCTGATTGCGGGTGCGCGCGAAAGCGCTCCGCTGGGGCTTGCCGCCATCGCGCAGACAGCAGGCGGCGCCTGCACGGTTGTCGGCCAGGGCGGTGGACGCACGGCACCGGACGCAGCCCTTGTCAATGCCACGGCAGCCCATGCGCTGGATTTCGACGACGCCTGCACCACGGCGCTAGGCCACACTTCGGCCGTCATGGTTCCCGCCCTGCTGGCCGTTGCCGAGGCAGAAGACCGCTCGGGTGCAGACCTGGTCAGTGCCTTTGTCGCCGGCGTCGAGGTGCAGGACCGCATCGGCCGTGTGGCCAATCCCGAACATTATGCCGCCGGCTGGCACTCCACCTCGACCGTGTGCGCGCTTGGCGCGGCAGCGGGATGCGCGCATCTGCTGGGGCTGGGTGCCGACGGCATTCTTGCCGCGATCAGCAATTGCACAAGCATGATCGGCGGCAGCAGGAAACAGATCGGCACGCCGATGAAGCCGATCCATGCCGGTCTGGCGGCGCGCGCTGCGGTCGAGGCCGCATTGCTGGCGCGGGCCGGGATTGCAGGCGACGCCGAACCGCTATCCGGCACGTGGGGCATGCTCCGCCAGTTCGGCGCCAATCCGGATCAGAAACAGGTAACCGACGCTATGGCCGATCTGCGGATCGGCGATGCCCTGGCCGCGGGAGTGCTTCAACTCAAGCGGTTCCCGTCCTGCGCTGCCACCCACAAATCTCTCGACGGCGTGCTGGACCTGCTTTCACGCGGTGTCGACGCGCAGTCGGTCGCCCGTCTCGAAACCTGGGTTCCTGCCGATCTTGCCGGGAATCTTCGCTTTGACCGGCCGCAAAACGTGACCCAGGCACAGTTCAGCATGGCCTATTGCGCCGCGCGCGTGCTGGACACCGGGGAGCTGGCGTTGAGCGATCTGACCGCCGAAGCCGTGGCCCGGTTTGCCACCCATGACAGCCTGTCGCGCATCACCATGCACAGCCTGCCCAACGGGGCCAATGCTATGGGCCTTCCGGTGCGCACCCGGGCGACGCTGCACAGCGGCGAGCAGATCGAGGTCACCGTGACCGACACCCGCGGCAGCGCCAGAAATCCGCTGAGTGCTGCGGAAATCCAACAGAAATTTGTCGCGTGCTGCAGCTTTGCAGGCTGCGACGAAAGCGAGGCCCTCCGGCGGTTTGACCTGGTTCAGACGCTGCCGGAAGCCGCAAGAATGGGCGCCTTCATGGTCAATCTTTAGGCCGCCCAATGACCCCGTGCCGATATCAAGGGGCAACGACAAGACGCAGGGAACTACAAAAAACAACTGGAACCGAACTGAAAACTGGGAGTATCCAATGACAAAACCTACTCATTCCACCACCAACGGCCTCAGCCGCCGCGAGGTGCTTGCCTATGGTATCGGCGGCTTGATCGCGACGGCCAGCATGTCGCTGCCGACCAGCGCCCTGGCGCAACAGGCCAATACGCTTCGCATCGGCCTGAACGCCCGCGACATCGGCGTTCTTCATCCCCATGTCGCAACCGGCGGCAACGACGTGCCGGTCATCGCCTCGATTTTCAGCGGCCTGGTCCGCTATGAGCCGACCCGCGTCAACATCACCGCGATTCAGCCCGATCTGGCCGAAAGCTGGGAAATGTCCGACGACTTTGCCGTCCACACCTTCCATCTGCGCAAGGGTGTCCAGTGGCACAAGGGCTACGGCGAAGTGACCTCGGCCGATGTTGCCTATTCGCTTGCCAATGTCCGCGACAGCGAACAGTCGACCTTCCGCCCGCTCTATTCAAATATGGGCGAGATCGAGACCCCGGATGACTACACCGTCGTCATCCACCTCAACGAACCCGATCCGACCTTCGTGACCGCGATGGCCAACTGGCAGGGCGGTTTCGTCATCTGCCGCAAGGCCGTTGAGGAAATGGGCGATCTCTACAGGACCGAACCGGTGGGTTCGGGTCCGTTCCAGTTCGAACGCTATACGCCGCAGGACAATATCTCCCTTACCGCGCACAAGGACTATTATGCCGGCGCCCCGGCGCTCGAGCGCGTCGTCTATTCCTATGTGCCGGACGAGACCAGCCGCCGGTTTGCCTTTGTGCAGCAGGAGCTGGACATCATCCAGGGCGCTTCAAACGAGGACTGGCTGACCGAAGTGGTCAATTCCACGCCCGGCAATCCGAAGGTCGATCTGCTTGGACCGGCACGTTCGGTCAATCTGCACATGAAGGCGACCGTCGAGCCGCTGGGTAACCCGCTGGTGCGCCAGGCGATCGCCCATGCGATCAACCGCGACGATTTCGAGCAGTTCTTCGGCCCGGTGTTCAAGGGAACCAATTCATCGATTCCGCCGAGCTATTTCGGCGGATTGAAGACCGCCGACATCCCCGACGAGCTGAAATACGGCTTCGACCCGGAGAAATCAAAGGCATTGCTGGCCGAAGCAGGCTTCCCCGACGGCTTCGAGATCAGCACGGTGTGCAGCGAGCGCGGCGACTATCTGGCGCTTGCCCAGATCGTGCAGGAGCGCTTGTCCAAGGTCGGCATCGCGCTGAAACTGGACATTCTGGATCACGGATCCTGGGTGGCTGCGATCATCAAGGAAAAGCGCGGATCGCTGGTCTGGTCGATCAGCTCGCGTTATCCGAGCGCCGAATATCTGATGCGGGAATTCTTCCTGTGCGACGCGCGCGTCAGCCAGCCGAGCGGCGTCCAGGGATTTGCGGAATACTGCAATCCGGACTTCGACGTGGCCTATCAGGCGGCGATCGCCAGCGGTGATCCCGATGTCAGGCTCGAGGAATTCGCCAAGGCGCAGATGATTGCCCTGAAGGATCTGCCGGTCGTGCCGCTGGGCACGATGTCGACCCCGGTTCTGCGCCAGGGCTATGTCAATCTGGGCTACGAGATCGCCGAAGGCGATGACGTGACCAGCCTGCCATATCTCTACCAGTTGTCGCCGGCCACCTCGGTCTGACACCTGAACGGCTTTCCGGCCGCCGGATGATTTCCGGCGGCCGGGATCGCACGCTTCCCGCGTCCCTCGATACGTAAGGAACTGACCGGCCCATGGCGAGACTGATACTGAGCCGCCTCCTGCTGATGTTCATGGCGATGTTTGTCGTCATGACGGCAATGTTTTTCGGCATCCGCCTTGGCGGCACCGATCCGGCAATTGCCATTCAAGGCAGCTATGCGACCGCCGAAAGCGTGGCGCTGCTGAGCGAGTCCCTGGGGCTCGATAAGCCGCTGTGGCAGCAATATGTGATGTATATGACCGGCCTGCTGCGCGGCGATCTCGGCGTCTCGCTGCAGAACGGCCGCCCGGTGCTGCAGCAGATCCTGCAGGTCCTGCCCAACACCTTTGACCTGACATTCTGGGGCATGGTGATCGGGGTGGTGGTCGGCGTTCCGCTTGGCTTCATTTCGGCGATCAAGCGCAACACCATGTGGGACCAGATCATCCGCGTGTGCACGCTGGCCAGCATCTCGATGCCTCCCTTCATCATCGCCTATCTGCTGCTCATCGTCTTCGCGATCACCTTCCGGATGTTTCCGGTCAATGGCGGCGGCGATCTCGATGACCTGTCCAGCCGCGCCAGCCATTTGTTCCTGCCGGCCATGGCGCTGGGGCTTGCGGTTGCAGCCTATATCGCGCGGCTGACCCGGACCTCGGTTCTCGAAATCATGTCGCGCGACTTCATCCGGACCGCGCGGGCCAAGGGGCTGAGCGAGTACCGGGTGATGAGCCGTCATGTCCTCAAACTGGCTTGGGTCGGCATCGTGACGCTGATCGGGATCTATTCGGCAGTCAGCATCGGCGGATCTGTGGCAATCGAGCTCGTCTTCGGACGCCCCGGCGTCGGCCGTCTGGTCATCGGGGCGATATCGCAGGGTGACTTCACCGTGATCCAGGGCGCGATCATCTTCTACGCCGCCTTCGTCAGCATCGTGAACATGATCGTCGACGTCACCTACACCTTCCTTGACCCGAGGATCCGTTACACATGACCAATCTGCAGACTTCGGCAGCGGCGGCACCGGCTACCGGACCGCTTGCCATTCCGGGCAAGATGCTGGCCCGCGTGCGCCGCCTGCCGACAAGCGGCCAGATCGGCGTTCTGATCCTGCTGTTCATTGTCCTTACGGCAACCTTTGCACCCCTGCTCGCCCCCCAGGATCCGGTGGCACAGTCGCTGATCAACCGCAACAAGGGGTTTTCGGCGGAGCACTGGTTCGGCACGGACGCCTTCGGGCGCGACGTGTTCAGCCGTCTGATCGTGGGCACCCGCCACACCATCTTCCTGGCATCGCTGTCGCTCATGGCCTCGGCCGCGCTCGGCATCCTGATCGGGCTGATTGCGGCCTATAACCGGGGGAAATGGACGGACTCGCTGATCTGCTGGTCAATGGACATCCTGCTCACCTTCCCCATGGTCATTCTCGGCGTGGTCGTGGTTGCCATCCTCGGACAGGGCACGATGAATGTCGGCATTGCCATCGCGGTGGCGTTCCTGCCCCGCATGGTGCGGATGTCGCGCGGTGTGGCGCTGACGCTGGTGACCAGCGAATTCGTCGAAGCCGCCCGCTCCATCGGCGCCAGTCCCACCCGCATCGTGCTGCGTCACCTGCTGCCGAATGTGATGATCGAGATGTCTTCGATTTCGACACTCTGGCTGGCCACGGCGATCAAGACCGAAACCAGCCTGAGCTTCCTTGGCCTGGGGGTGCAGCCGCCGACGCCGAGCTGGGGCCTGATGGTGCGTGAAGGGCTTTCGACGCTCTACATCAATCCCTGGCCGTCAATGCTGCCTGTCATCGCCATCTTCATCACCATTATCGGACTGAATCTGGTGGTCGACGGCACGCAGGATTCACTCAACCCGCATACCAAGGATATCTGAGATGATTTCTTCGGATACCGCACCGGTCGCCGGTCACTCCGACGCAAGTGCCGCCGCATCCACGGTGCTTGAAGTCGAGGGCCTGACCACGCGTTTCAGGTCAAGATCGGGCAGCGTCACTGCCGTCGACGACATCTCCTTCTCGGTCAAGGCCGGGGAGACACTGGCCATTGTCGGCGAGTCCGGCTCTGGCAAGAGCGTGACGGCAATGAGCCTGATCCGGCTTCTGCCGGAACCGGCGGCACAGATCTCGGCGCGGCGGATCAGCTTCGGCGAAACAGATCTGACCAGCCTGGACTCCCAGGGCTGGCGCAAGATCCGCGGCAACAAGATCGCGATGATTTTCCAGGACCCGATGTCGTCGCTTCACCCGATCATGCGGATCGGCCAGCAGATCACCGAAGTGCTGGAAACCCATACCACGCTGACATCGTCCGAACGCACGGCGCGGGCGATCGAGTTGCTGCAGCTTGTGCGCATTCCCGAACCCGAACAGCGCATGCGGGAATATCCGCACAACCTGTCGGGCGGCATGCGGCAGCGGGTAATGATCGCCATCGCGCTGGCCTGCAACCCGCAACTTCTGATCGCCGACGAACCGACAACCGCGCTGGACGTGACCATCCAGGCACAGATCCTCAACCTGCTCAAGGATCTGCAGGAGCGGCTCGGCATGGCTGTCATCTTCATCACCCATGACATGGGTGTTGTCGCCGAAACGGCAGACCGCGTGGTGGTGATGTATGGCGGGCGGGTTGTCGAAAGCGCCAGCGTCACGGACCTGTTCAAGCACACCCGCCACCCCTACACCGCGGGCCTGATGGCGGCGATCCCGAAGATCGACCTCACCGCCCGGCACGGCTCGGAACGGCTGCAGGAAATCCCCGGCGTTGTGCCGTCGCTGCAGGAACTGCCCGAAGGCTGCGCTTTTGCCGCGCGCTGCAAATATGTCACCGACCGTTGCACCGCGGCCCGCCCGCCACTGGACGAAATCGCGCCGGGGCAGTTCGTTGCCTGTTTCCGGGCCGAAGCTCTGGGGGAACTGAACCGATGAGCCAGTCCATGACACCCGATACACCGGACACACCACACAACGGGCCGCTGCTGGAAGTTACAGATCTGACCAAGCATTTCGCGGTCCACAAGGGACTGCTTCAAAGGGTGGCCGGGCATGTTCAGGCCGTTGATGGCGTGACCCTGTCGGTGGCGCCGGGCGAGACGCTCGGCATTGTCGGGGAAAGCGGCTGCGGCAAATCCACCGCCGGACGGATGATGACGCGGCTTCTCACCCCCACCTCGGGGCAGGTCCGCCTACGCGGGAAGGATATTGCCGGGATCGAGGATGGAGAGCTGCGCCGGAACGTGCAGATGATCTTCCAGGACCCCTATTCGTCGCTGAACCCGCGCATGACCGCGGGAGCCATCGTCATGGAGCCGCTGATCATTCACCGCATCGGCACGCCGGATGAGCGCAAGGCGCGCACCGAGGACCTGTTCCGCCGCGTCGGGCTGCGCGAAGCCGACATGCATAAGCTGCCGTCGGAATTTTCCGGCGGGCAACGCCAGCGGATCGGCATCGCCCGGGCCCTGGCGCTGGACCCGTCGGTGATCGTCTGCGATGAGCCGGTCTCCGCGCTCGATGCGTCGATCCAGGCGCAGGTGGTCAATCTGCTGATGGATCTGCAGCAGGAACTCGGCATTGCCTATGTCTTCATCGCCCACGACCTGTCGATCGTCTACCACATCAGCCATCGCGTGGCGGTGATGTATCTGGGCAAGCTGGTCGAACTGGCCGACCGTGCCACGCTCTATTCCAATCCCAGGCACCCCTATACCAAGGCGCTGCTGTCCTCCGTGCCCTCGCCGGACCCGACGGTGTCGCGCGGGGAGCGCATGCTGCTCGCCGGTGACCTGCCGAGCCCGATCAATCCGCCCTCGGGCTGCCGCTTCCACACGCGCTGCCCGGTGGCGATCAGCCGCTGCAAAAGCGAAGTTCCCGCATTCAAACCCTGTGGCGATGGACATATGGTCGCCTGTCACCTGGTCGAGGGCGACGACTGACGCGAGCCCGTATCAGGCCTTGCGTGACAATGAGCGAACAGTGGCGTTCAGACGTGCCACGTCAGCCGATCTTCAGCGCGGCCATCTGCCGGTAGCTGGCCATGAGATCGTTGAAGCGCTCGCCCTGAATGGCGACATGCAGGCGCAAGGTCGCAGCGGCCGCCTTTGAGTCCGAGTTCTTCAGCGCGGAAAACACGGCGCGATGCTCGCGCATCGATTGCGGCATGCGGCCATTGGCGCGCAGTTGCAGCCGCCGGTAAGGTTTGAGCCGCTTGTGCAGCCGAGCCGCCTCGCGGGCCAGGAAGCGATTGCCGCTGGCCTCATAGATCAGGTGGTGAAATTTCTCGTTCTCGCGGTAATATTCATCGAAATCGGCGTGGGCGATCGCCGCCTCGCAGGCATCGATGGTCAGGCCGATGGCAATCATCTGTTCATCGGTGACGCGCCGCGCTGCCCGGAAGCCGCACATCGCCTCAATCTCGGCCATGACCTCGAACATCTCGACCAGCTCGACAAAATCCGGATGCCGGATGAAGGCGCCGCGTCGGGCTTCGAGGGTCAGCAGGCCCGACGCCGCCAGCGCCTGGAATGCTTCGCGCAAGGGCGTCCGCGAGACGCCGAACTGCTCGGCCAGCTTGACCTCGTCGAGACGTTCGCCATCGGCGAATTCGCCGGTGACAATCATCTGCTCGATGCGTTCGCGAACGGAATCTGCAATGCGTGTGCCCATGGATATATCATCGCCAATCTGCGCCGAAATGCAAATTCATTATTCTTGTATACAAGCGGTTTGACATTGCATCCCAAAAATGGTCCCCTTGATTGTTGCCGGAACCGGAGGAGGTTCTTCGAGCACATTCTTCTGGGAGGTAGACATGAAACTAGGATTATCTGCGTTTGCAGGCGTACTCGCCGCATCCATCGCTTTGACGGGCCTTGCGCAGGCCGAAACCCTGAAAGCATCGCACCAGTTTCCCGGTGGCAAGGGCGACGCGCGCGACGAAATGGTTCAGCTTTTCGCCAAGGAACTGGCGGCTGCCGATGTCGGGCTTGATGTTCAGGTCTATCCGGGCCAGTCGCTCTACAAGGCCAAGGAACAGTGGGGCGCGCTGACCAAGGGCCAGCTCGACATCACCTCGTTCCCGCTCGACTATGCATCCGGTCGCGTGCCGCAGTTCTCGGCCACCCTGATGCCGGGCCTGGTGCGCAACCATGACCGCGCCAAGCGGCTCAATTCGTCGCCATTCATGACCGAGATCAAGAAGCTGATCGAAGACAATGGCGCCATCGTCATCGCCGACGCATGGCTCGGCGGCGCCTTCGCCTCGAAAAAGAACTGCATCACTTCGCCCGAGTCGATCAAGGGCCAGGTCACCCGCGCTGCGGGTCCGGCATTCGAGCAGATGCTGGTTGGCGCCGGCGCCTCGATCTCCTCGATGGCGTCCTCGGAAATCTACACCGGCATGCAGACCGGCGTGCTCGATGCCACCAACACCTCGTCGGGATCGTTCGTTTCCTACCGCATCTATGAGCAGGTCACCTGCCTGACAGAACCGGGCGAAAACTCGCTGTGGTTCATGTATGAGCCGATGCTGATCTCGAAGGAAACCTATGACCGCCTGACGCCGGAACAGCAGGAAGCCGTGATGGCTGCCGGCAAGAAGGCCGAGGAATATTTCGACAAGGAAGCAGCCGGCCTCGACGACAAGATGGTCGACACCTTCAAGAAGGCCGGCGTCGAAGTCGTGTCGATGTCGAAGGACGATTATGACGCCTGGCTGGCGATCGCCAAGGAGACGGCCTACAAGGAATTTGCCGAGAAGGTTCCTGGTGGCCAGAAGCTGATCGACGACGCGCTCGCCGTCGAATAAGCACCGGATCGGGGGAGGTTCGCCTCCCCTTTTCCCGCCCGGCCTGCCCCTTTATCGATCCGAGGATTGCCTGACATGAAACGCTTTGTTTCGATCGTCGAGACGTTGTCGCGGCTGTGCGGACTGTCGTCCATGCTGCTGATTGCCGCGTCCACGCTTGTGGTCTCGCAGATGGTGTTCATCCGCTATTTTCTGGGCGCCTCCACCGTCTGGCAGACCGAGTTCGTCGTCTACGCCATGATCGCCTCCACCTTCATCGGCGCACCCTATGTGCTCATGCTCAAGGGCCATGTGTCGGTCGACCTCTTGCCCACGCTGCTCGGCGGCAATGGCAAGCGCCTGCTTGATGTGCTTGCCGCCATCCTGAGCCTGGCGTTTTGCGCGCTGCTCGGCTGGTCCGGCTGGCACTTTTTCTACGAGGCGCTGTCGAAGGGCTGGACCACCGACACGGTCTGGGCTCTGCCGCTGTGGATCCCGCTGCTGCCGTTGCCCCTGGGCGTCGGCATTCTGTGCATGCAATACATCGCCGAGATCTACAAGAACTGGACCGCCACCGAGGAGCGTCCCGCATGAGCCCGCTGGAAATCGGCCTTCTCATTCTCGTCGTGCTGATTGCGCTGTTTGCCATCGGCATGCCCATCGCCTTTGCTCTGGGCGCCGTCTCCATCGGCACCCTGCTCATCATCGACGGCTTTCGTTCGCTCGACATTCTCGGCGAGACCTTTTTTCCGGGCTCAATTCCTTCACGCTGGTGTCGATCCCGATGTTCATCCTGATGGGGGCCGCGGTCTCCAACTCCCCTGCCGGCAAGGACCTCTACGAGGCGCTCGACCGCTGGCTCAACCGGGTGCCGGGCGGGCTGGTGCTGTCCAACCTCGGCGCTTGCTCGCTGTTTTCGGCGCTGTCAGGTTCCTCGCCCGCCACCTGTGCTGCCATCGGCAAGATGGGCATTCCGGAAATGCGCAAGCGCGGCTATCCCGATGAGATCTCCGCCGGTTCGATCGCCGCGGGCGGCACGCTCGGCATTCTCATTCCGCCCTCGATCACCATGATCGTCTATGGCATCGCCACCGAGACCTCGATTGGCCGGCTGTTTCTCGCCGGCGTGCTTCCCGGCATGATGCTGACGGCCATCTTCATGGCCTGGACGCTGTTTTCCTGCTGGCGCAGCGGGCTGACGCTTTCGGACGTCACACGGCACTATTCGCTCAGACAGAAGCTCGAGATTCTGCCGCGGGTGCTGCCGTTCCTGGCCATCGTCGCCGGCATCCTGTTCGTGCTTTACGGCGGCGTTGCCACGCCATCGGAAGCCGCCGGCGTCGGCGCCCTGTTCTGCCTGGTGCTGGTGGTCGTGGTCTACAAGATGTTCTCGGCCAAGCCGTTCATCTCGATGTTCCGCGATTCGACCAAGGAATCGGTGATGATCATGATGATCATCGCTGCGTCCGAACTGTTCGCCTTCACCCTGTCCTCGACCTTCGTCACCCAGAGCATCGCCAACTGGATTTCCGATCTTGAGGTCAACCGCTGGGTGCTCATGGGGATCATCAATGTCTTCCTGCTGATCGCCGGCTTCTTCCTGCCGCCGGTCGCGGTGATCCTGATGACCGCGCCGATCCTGCTGCCGATCATCACCAGCGCGGGCTTTGATCCCTACTGGTTCGCCGTGATCCTGACCATCAACATGGAGATCGGTCTGATCACCCCGCCGGTCGGGCTCAATCTCTACGTGATCAACTCGATCGCGCCGGACATTTCGCTCGGCACCATCCTGCGCGGCTCGCTGCCCTATGTGATGTGCATGATCCTCGCCATCATCATCCTGTGCATCTTCCCGCAGATCGTCACCTTCCTGCCGGAACTGATCATGGGGGTCGCGCTTTGAACCGGTCCGGCTTCTTCTACGACCTGCTGTCGACCCTGTTCGAGCGGCCGGGCATCGCCCGCATCAAGGGCGACGGACGCTCGATCACCGCGCTGTGCAAGGATCTTATTGCCAGCGAGGGCGAGGTCTCCGGCCACAATATGGGCCAGCAGATCCTGTCGGGTTTCAGCGAGCTCACACCGGAAGCGGAAATCGCCTTCTTCGATTATCTCACCGAAGAGATGGACATCGACACCGAGCGGCTGCAGGCGCTGACCACGGCGTACCAGAACGACCGCTCGCCCGAGAATTTCGCCGGGCTGCTGGATGCAGCCGAGCCCAAGCGGCAGGAGCTCCTGCGCCGCATCAACCGGGTTCCCGGCGCCACCGGCGAGCTGGTCAAGATGCGGGCCCGCCTGCTCACGCTGCTCAAGGATCACCCCAGCTTCGAGCGCACCGATCTGGACTTTCAGCATCTGTTCAGCTCCTGGTTCAACCGCGGTTTCCTGGTGCCGCGGCGGATCCACTGGCAGAGCCCGGCCAACATCCTGGAAAAGATCATCAAGTACGAGGCCGTGCACGCCATCGACGACTGGGATGATCTGCGCCGCCGGGTGGAGCCGTCCGACCGGCGTTGCTACGCCTTTTTCCATCACGCCATGCCCGATGACCCGCTGATTTTCGTCGAAGTGGCGCTGGTCAAGGGCGTTCCCGGTTCGGTGCAGGCCATTCTGGCGGAAAACCGCAAGATCCTCAGTCCTGAAAACGCCGACACGGCGGTGTTCTATTCGATCTCCAACTGTCAGGCAGGTCTGCGCGGCGTGTCATTCGGCAATTCGCTGATCAAGCAGGTGGTCGAGGATCTGCAGACCGAGGTGAAGTCCATCAGCACCTTTGTCACCCTATCGCCGATCCCGGGCTTCAACCGCTGGCTTCATCAGTCCGTCAGCGAGCAGCCGGGGGGCAGTGTCACTGCCGGGAACATCGAGCGAGCCATGGAGACAGGGGAATTGGGCCCGCTTGCCGAACAGTCGCAATGGTTGCGCCGGCAAGCGGCCGATTATCTGGTTCACGAGAAGCACCGCAACGGCGCCCCGCGCGATCCGGTGGCGCGGTTCCATCTCAACAATGGCGCGATGATCCATGACATTCACGCCGGCGCCGACCTGTCGGCCAACGGGGTGCGCCAGTCCTGTGGGCTGATGGTCAATTATCTCTATGATCTGAAAAAGATCAGCCAGTTCCACGAGGGCTTCGCCGAGTCCCATACGGTGTTCACCTCCAGGGACGTCAGGACCTTGGCCGATGCAGCGGCCGCAAACAGCAATGGCAGGAAACCGAAAAATGGCTCGTAATTTTCTCTTTGATGGATTGCTCGCTGACAAGCTGGCCACGGACGACACCCGCAATGCCATTTTCGCGACTTTGCCCGATGATGGCCGCCAGTTCAGCTATGGCGATGTCGAGGACGTCTCGGGCCGCTTTGCCAATGTGCTCGTGGACTTGGGCGTCCAGCCCGGCGACCGGGTGGCGGTGCAGGTGCCGAAATCCATCGAAGCGATCATGCTCTATCTCGCCGTGGTCCGGGCCGGCGCCGTGTTCCTGCCGCTCAACACCGGCTATACACCGGCGGAAATCGAGTATTTCCTTTCCAACGCCACGCCGCGCATCTTTGTCTGCGATCCGAAGAAACGCACCGAGTATGAGGGGCTGACAACCGGTCTCGGCATCGGGCTCGAGACCATGGGTGTCTGGCAGAACCACGAGACCAGCGCCGGATCGCTCAACGATGCCGGGCTCAAGGCCCCCACCGCCTTCGACAGCGTCGACCGAGCAGCCGATGATCTGGCCGCGATCCTCTATACCTCCGGCACCACCGGGCGCTCCAAGGGCGCCATGCTGACCCATGCCAATCTGCTGTCCAATGCCGAAACGCTGGTGAAGGTCTGGCGGTTCACATCCGATGATGTGCTGCTGCATGCGCTGCCGATCTTTCACACCCACGGGTTGTTCGTCGCCACCAATGTGGCGCTGAGCGCCGGCGCATCGCTGATCTTCCTGCCCGGTTTCAGCGCCGAGGCGATCATTGCCAATATTCCCGGCGCCACCGCCTTGATGGGTGTGCCGACTTTCTACACGCGATTGCTGGATGATCCGGCCTTCACCGGTGACCTGGTCAAGCACATGCGGCTGTTCGTCTCCGGCAGCGCGCCGCTCTTGGCGGAAACCCATGTGCAGTTTGAGGAGCGCACCGGTCACCGCATCCTCGAGCGCTACGGCATGACCGAAACCAACATGAACACCTCCAACCCCTATGACGGCGAGCGCCGCGCCGGCACAGTCGGCTTTCCGCTGCCCGGCGTGAACTTGCGCATTGTCGATGCCGAAAGCGGCAAGACCCTGCCGCAGGGCGAAATCGGCATTATCGAGGTCAAGGGCCCCAACGTGTTTGCCGGCTACTGGCAGATGCCGGAGAAGACCAAGGAAGAATTCCGCGATGACGGCTTCTTCATCACCGGCGATGTCGGCGTTATCGACGCGGACGGCTATGTGCAGATCGTCGGCCGCTCCAAGGACCTGATCATCTCCGGAGGCTACAATATCTATCCCAAGGAACTCGAATTGCTGCTCGACGAGGAAGACGGCGTGCTGGAATCCGCCGTCATCGGCGTGCCGCATGCCGATTTCGGCGAAGGCGTCGTCGCCGTGCTGGTGCCAAAACCCGGCGCAGAGCTTGATGAAGCGGTGATCCTCGACTCGATCAAGCCGAAGATCGCGCGCTTCAAGCAGCCGAAGCGGGTCGTCGTGCTCGACGAATTGCCGCGCAACACCATGGGCAAGGTGCAGAAAAACGTGCTGCGCGACGCCTACAAGGGACTGCTTGAAAGCTGACGCGGCGACGCTATCAGCCGACGGGCCGGAAGAAAGGTGGCGATTGCCGGATAGGCGAGCCCGGTTCTGGCCGCCTGCTGATCGTCAAACCCGGTGCGGTTCGGACTCCCCGTCTACCGGCTGACTGACCGGTCGTTTCAAGACATGGTGCCAGACAAGCAGGGCAGCGGCTGCGCCAAGCCCGATCGACATGATCAGCGGCGTTTTCCACAGCACCAGCACGGCGACCAGCAGCCTGAGCCACATTTCCGCTGCCGACATCCTGCTCTTGTCGAAGCGCGCCAGGGCCGAGGCGACCAGATAGAGCGACAGCACAAGACGGCCCAGCAGCAGGCCGAGCTGGACCCAGTCGGTCTGGCCGGTGTATCCGGCAATCAGCACCTTCTGGCCTTGATCATTGGTGATGGTCACCGCCTCTTCGATCAGCAGGATCTCCGGATACCAGGCAAAGATGAAGGGGATGGTGAACATCACGATACCGACCCGCACTGCGGCCAGCCCGGTGCGCATCGGCTCTCCGCCGGTGATCGTTGCCGCCGCAAAGGCCGCCACCGCCACCGGCGGCGTGATGGCCGAGGCCACGGCAAAATAGAACACGAACATATGCGCGGTGAAAAAGCTGACGCCGAGATTGGCAAGCAACGGGCCGAGCAGAAGGGCCACATTGACATAGGCCGGCACCGTGGGCATGCCCATGCCCAACAGGATTGCGCAGAGCATGGCGCAGGTCAGCGCCAGCATCAGGTAAACCCCGCCGACAATCGGGATCTGCATGCCGAACAGGTACAGCATATTGGCGTTTTCGAGCCAGGTCGTGACTGCCCGGGTCAATTCTCCCGTCAGGCCGCTCTCATTGAGAAACGCGGCGATGATCGACACCGCAAACAACAGCAAAAACAGCCGAGAGATCAGGATTCCGCCCTCGGCAAGGGAGACCAGCACCTTGGACGGCCTGGCCCGTGTTGCTGGATCGAGAAACAGCAGCGGCACCAGCACCGCCACAGCCCACCAACCGGCGGAAATCGCATCGCCGGTGGCATTGACGATGGTCTGCAAAATTGCGCCGCGTTCGGTCACCACTCGGACGCCGTCCCGCAGCACGGTCTCAGCGCCCAGAATCCAGCCCAGGGGACCAAGCCCGACAGTGTCCTTGTTGCCCAGAAGCAGGAACAGGATGGTCAGGATCGGGACGAAGATGATGATCAGGTTGATCCAGTCCTGGCGGTGCATGACGAGATCCTCGGGGATCTCATTCATCGCCTCGACCTTGTCGCGCCGGGCCTGGAACATCACCGCCAGGAAAATCGAAAAGAAGAACGCCATCGCAGGCAGAAATGCCGCGGTGATCACCTTGGTGTAGGGCACCGAAGTCAGCGCCACCAGCACAAAGGCGGCCACCCCCATCACCGGCGGCATGATCTGTCCGCCCGAGGATGCCGCCGCCTCGACACCGCCCGCAAAATATTTGCTGAAGCCGTTGCGCAGCATCATAGGGATGGTCAGCCGCCCGGTGGAGAGCACATTGGTCACGGGACCACCGGTGATGGTGCCGAAAAGCGCCGAGGAAATGATCGCCGCATGGGCCGGGCCGCCGCGCAGGCGGCGGGTCAGGCGCACGGCGAGCTTGATCAGCGATGTGCCGCCGGCCGAGGATCCGAACAGCGCCCCGAGGATCACATAGGGGAAGACCTCGTTGACGACGATGTCCATGAACCGGCCCATGAACCCGTCAGGCGAAATGAAGACATTGGTGGCCTTCTGGGTCGCGGCCGCCATGACATCGCCACCATCGGCACCAAGCTTGGTCAGCAGGAAATTGTTGTCGGAGAGGTCGAACATCCAGATCAAGGCCGTGCCGACGGTGTAAATCACCACGGTGCTGGCGACGATGACGAGCGGCAGGCCCCAGACCCGGACATTGTAGAGAAAGAACAGCGTGATGATGGTAAACAGCAGCGGCAGAGTCCACAGGCCGAAGCGCGTCTGGCAGGCAGGCACTTCTGCGTCGAATGATATGCCGGGAATGACGTCGGAGCGGGATGCCGCCTCTTCAATCAGCCGGGCACGCTCGCCGGTAATCTGGTCGATCAGGCAGACACTGTCGATCTCGACGAGATAGCCGAAGGCGGCCAGACAGGCGGCCAGCAACAAGCCCAGATCCAATGCCAGTCCGAGCCAGGCCCGACGCGGGTTTTCCACTTTCCAGGCCCGGTAAAAACTGGCATCGAGGACCACGATGGTCATCATCAGCAGAAAAACAGGCGGGAAGAAATACTCGGTCGGAAAGCCCGAGATGCGGAAATAGGGCTGCCCGGTGACATCGCGCGCCCAGTCCTGCAGACCGGCAATTTCGGGCATGGTGTTGACCATGCCGACCAGCACAAGGATCAGCGCCAGCGCCATGGCGATCAATTGTCCTGCGGAACGGCGCGGCAAGCTTGCGTCTGTCACGGCATGGATCCAGTCAATGGAGAAAAGGACCCGGCCTGAAACGCATGCAATGAGCAGGATGCTTCAGGCCGGGATCACAGCATCAGGGACGCAGGCAGTCGGCGATCGTGTGGCCGGCTGCTTCATAGGCGCGGATGGCGCCGGGGTGCATCTTGATCTTCACGGCGCCACAGGCCCCCTGGCTGACACCGTCGACATCACCAAAGGTCAAAGCCAGGTTCGGCCCCATGGGTGAACTGGTCTCGAAACGCTCCTGTCCGGCAAGGAAGGCCGTGACGATGTCAAACGCCAGCTGTTCATCCATGCCGGCCGGAACGATTTCGGCAAAGGCGGTGGCATAGCTGTCGAACGTGTCGTCATCGGTGACAATTGTGATGTCGTTGCCGGCATAGGCTGCCCGATATTTTTCAACCGGCATCGAGAACGGCGCATGCCCGGGAGCCGCGACGATCTGCTGTCCCAGCTCGCTGGCAAGAAGATCCGACGGCACGTCATAAAGGGTTATGCCGCCCGCCGCAGCGATCTGGATCTGCCGGCCGGAGGGAAGTCCGTCGGGCGAGGTCCAGGCATCCACACCGCCGCTGGTAACGGACGAAATCACGTCGGGCCATGCCGTCTGGACACCCTCATAGCCCTCGCCGTCCTTGAGACCGGCCAGGAGCTGGATCATCGCCCGCCCGGAGGTGAGCGCCGCGCCGCGCGGTGGGCCGTTCCAGATGCGCAGGCCGTCGAGCTTGCGGATATCGTCGACCTTTGCAGAGTTGTAATGGCCGAAAATCTGATGCGAACCGGCATGAAAGAAGATCACCCGGATATTGCTGGCCATTTCGGCGCCCTTTTCAGGCCCGACGCCGCTGAACGGACCAATTCCGCGGGATAGCAAAAACGGCAGGATCATCGGTGCAGCGGCCATGTCCAGCCGCCCCTCGGCAACAGCCTGGACCGAATTGGTCAGCGTCGCGCCCTCGGTGATCTGCACCGTCGCCACGCCGGCGCTTTCAAGAACGGCAGCAAGTGTGGTGTCGACATAATGCGGCGAAGAGCCGACGCTCGATGTCTCGGCCGTCAGCGTCACCTGCTGTGCGGCGACGGTGAGCGGGACAAGTGCAAGGGTTGCCCCAAGAAGTGCGGTTTTTATCATGATGTTCCTCCCGGTTGAGCACCCCTCCAAAGGTGCCGCGCCCCATGTGACAGGGGCTGTATCCGAAAGGTTGCAGATATTATATGACTTGTCACGCATTTTTTTTCGGTGTCTACTCGGCCCCGTGGGGGAGCAGCAATGAAACAACCATCAGAGCGACAGGCCGAACGGATCAGGCAGCGGCGTGCCCGCGAGCAACAGAACCTGTTTTCGCGTTTGCCCGCCACCTATGCCGCATCCCGGCTGCAGGGACAGCGCGTGTTGCAGCGCGCCGGCGGACTGTCCGTGGTGGAATGGCGGGTGCTGTGGGACCTGTATGAAGCGGGTCCCATGACGATCCGTGACCTGGCCGAAATCCAGCGCACCGACCATTCGCAACTGAGCCGGGCCCTGCCGGCGATGCACAAGAAACAGTTTGTCACCATGACCCGCGACAGCATTGACGGCCGCCAGGTTGTCGTCGCACTGGCCGAGGCGGGACGAATTGCCTATGAAACCGCTGCCCCGGTGATGAAACAGCGGCGTGACGCCTTGAAAGAAGAATTTTCAGACGCGGAGATTGCCACCTTTGTCGATTTTCTCGACCGGCTGGAAAATTTGCTGCGCCGCCCCGTCGACACAATTCTGGAAAGAGACCCCGCCGAATGACCGATACGCCAAATGTCTTGTGGATCATGGCCGACCAGTTGCGGTTCGATTATCTGAGCTGCTACGGCCACCCGCATCTGCACACCCCGCATATCGATGCCCTGGCAGCGCGCGGCGTGCGGTTTACCAAGACCTATGTGCAATCGCCGGTCTGCGGTCCCTCGCGGATGTCGGCCTATACCGGCCGCTATGTGCGCAGCCACGGCTCGACCTGGAACGGCATACCACTGCGTGTCGGGGAGCCGACACTTGGTGACCATCTGCGCGAAGCCGGTGCCCGGGCAGTACTCGTGGGCAAGACCCATATGATCGCCGACCGCGAGGGCATGGCCTGGCTCGGCATAGATCCGGCCAGCGAGATCGGCGTGCGCGTTTCGGAATGCGGCTTTGAACCGTTCGAGCGCGATGACGGGCTGCACCCCGACAGCCCGCGCCAACACTGGTCGGCCTATGACGACTATCTCGTCAGTCTCGGCTACAAATCCGATAATCCGTGGGAGGATTTCGCCAATTCCGGCATCGATCCCGATGGCGAGCTGATGTCGGCCTGGCTGCTGAAGAATTCGCGCCTGCCCGCCAATGTGCCCGAAGAACATTCCGAAACCGCCTATATGACCAACCGGGCGATGGATTTCATGAGTGAGGCGATGGAGGGCGACAAGCCGTGGCTGTGTCACCTGAGTTATATCAAGCCGCACTGGCCCTATATCGTGCCTGCACCCTATCACGACATGTATGGCGCCGAGCATATTGTCGATCCGATCCGCTCACAGGGCGAGCGGGACACCGACCACCCCTTGTTGCGCGCCTATCAGCAGGCCCGCGTCTGCCGCAGCTTTTCGCGCGACCATGTGCGCGAGCATGTGATCCCGGCCTATATGGGACTGATCAAGCAACTGGATGACAATATCGGGCGGCTGCTTGCCTGGATGGACGAGAAAGGACTGAGCGAGAACACGATCATTGCGTTCACCTCGGACCATGGCGACTACATGGGCGACCACTGGATGGGCGACAAGGATTTCTATCACGATGTGGCGGCAAAAGTGCCGCTGATCATTGCGGATCCGCGACCTGAAGCAGACACGACCCGCGGCACGGTCTCCGATGCGCTGGTCGAGATGATCGACCTTGCGCCCACCTTCATGCAAGCCATGGGATGCGCGTCCAAGCCGCATATCGTAGAGGGCCGGGATCTGACCCCGCTGCTGCATGCGACCGAAGGGTTTTCCCGCCGCTACGCCATCAGCGAACATGACTATTCCAGTTTCGAGATGGCCAGCGCGCTGGAGGTTGCGCAGGAAAATGCGCGCACGGTGATGATCTTTGACGGGCGCTGGAAATATGTCCGTTGCGAAGGGTTCCGGCCGGTGCTGTTCGACCTCGAAAGCGACCCGGATGAGCTCATCGATCTGGGTGGATCCGACACAGCCATCCACACACGGATCCGTGCGGAGATGGAGCAGGCGCTGCTGACCTGGGCGTTGCAATATCACACACGCATCACGGCGACTGCCGAGGTCCTGCTGCGGCAGGGCAAAACAGCGGAAAGCGGCATCCTGATCGGGTTCTGGGACGAGGCCGAATTCGAAGAGGCCACGGGCATGCCGTTTGCCAGCCTGACCCCGGCCGGCCGGCCCGGTTCCTGAACCTGCCCGCTTGGGGTCCGGGAAACGGGCCGGGGCCTAAAACCACGACCCCTTGAGCTTGCGGGCCACGAAACCGGAAAGCCTGGCCATTTCGGCCGCATCGGCAAAGTCTGACCGGCCGGTGGCCATGCGGTTCCAGACCGCGCGAAAAAACAGCTGCGCACTTGCCTGGGCAAACTCGTGGGCAAGCTCCGCAGGCTGGTCGCTGGCAACCACCTGAGCGCGCAGAGCACGCCAGGCCTCAAGCTGCCCCATGACATCAGGGGCGTCTTCGGCCAGTTCGGTGATCAGGTTTCCAAAGGCATCGGCGCCGGCGCCCTTGTGCACGCTGAGACCCCGGGTCGCCAGCCCGAGTTCGTGAATGCCGTTCGCCCCTTCATAGATGGCGGTGATGCGCGCATCGCGGAAAGTCTGTTCCACCCGGTACTCGTGCAGATAGCCGTAGCCGCCCAGAACCTGGATGCCGAGATCGGCCGATCGCATGCCTGCCTCGGTGGCAAAGACCTTGCACAGCGGGGTCAGGAACTCGATCAGTTGCGGACGGCCTCCCAGTTCCAGCTCGACCAGCGCGATATGGCACATTGCGCGGGCGCCGAGCGCAAGCGATCTCTGGGTGTCGAGCATGCGGCGAATGTCGGCATGATCGCTCAGCACCGCTGGTGCGCCATCGGGTTTGCGGCCCTGCCGCCGTTCTGCCGCATAGGCACTGGCAATGTCATGGGCGCGTGACGCATGGGCAACACCCTGCAGGGCAACATCGAGACGGGCATGGTTCATCATGGTGAACATGGCGTGCAGCCCCTCGCCTTCACCGCCCAGCAGCTCCGCCTCGGCACTGTCGTACAGCAGCTGGCAGGTTGGCGAGGCGTGCAGCCCCATCTTGTCCTCGATCCGGATGACGCTGACCGCATTGCGCACCCCATCTGATTGCGACGGACACAGGAACAGGCTCAGGCCCTTGACGCCATCTTCCGGCGCTCCGGTGCGGGCCAGAACCAGATGCAGAATATCGTCGGAGAGATCCTGATCGCCACCCGAGATGAAGATCTTTTCGCCACTGAGTTTCCAGCCTTTGCCACCCTTAATCGCCCTGGTCCGCACCATCGACAGATCGGACCCGGCACCGGGCTCGGTCAGGCACATGGTCGAGAGGCATGCGCCCGAGGCGAGCGCCGGCAGATAACGCGCCTTCTGCGCCTCAGTGCCAAAGCGTTCGATCGTGCGGGCAGCCCCCGGAACCAGCCCGGTCACCATCTGCAGGGAATGGCAGGCGCCGGAAAAGATCTCGGAGATTGCGGCCAGAACCACGCCGGGAAGCGCCTGGCCGCCATGGGTTTCGGCAAGGGTCAGTCCCGGCCAGCCTTGCGCGGCATAGTCCGCATAGGCCTCACGGAACCCGTAAGGCATGCGCACCCGTCCGTTTTCCAGCCGGCAGCCCTGCCTGTCGCCGGGTTCGTCCAGCGGCGCGATGACTTCTTCGGCAAAGCTTGCGAAGTGACCGATGATCTCCCGCAACAGCTCGACATCGAGCCCCTCGACACGGCTGGCGCGCGCCACGCGCAGCAGCGAGAAAAGGATGTCATCGACGGGGGCTTTGAAGGGCAGCATTCAGGTGTCCGTTCTCACGCAGCATTCATCGGTTTCGCGGCGCTGTCAGCTTTCGGAAACGCCCAGCAGCCGCATGGCATTTTCCTTCAGGATCAGTGGTCGCACCTCGTCCTTGAACTCGGCCTTGTCGAAGGCATTGAGCCATTTTTCCGGTGCGATCATCGGCCAGTCGGAGCCAAACAGCATCTTCTTCTTCAAAAGCGTGTTGGCATAGCGCACCAGGATCGGCGGGAAATATTTCGGCGACCAGCCGGAGAGATCGATATAGACATTGGGCTTGTGGGTGGCGACCGACAACGCCTCTTCCTGCCAGGGGAAAGAAGGGTGCGCGAGGATGATCGGCATGTCGGGGAAATCGACCGCCAGATCGTCGATATACATCGGGTTCGAGTATTTCAGCCGCATGCCATTGCCGCCGCGCATGCCGGAGCCGACACCGGTCTGGCCAGTGTGAAACAGCGCCGGCTTACCGGTTTCGGCAATCGCCTCGTAAAGATCATAGGCCATGCGGTCATTGGGGTAGAAGCCCTGCATGGTCGGGTGGAACTTGAAGCCCTGAATGTTGTGGTTCTTGACCAGATCGAGCGCCTCACGGGCCCCAAGCTTGCCCTTGTGCGGATCGATCGAGGCGAAGGGGATCAGGATGTCGCTTTCCTCGGCGCAGGCCTCGGCGACCTCGTAGTTGTTGTAACGGCGATAGCCGGTTTCGCGCTCGGCATCGACCGGGAAGATCACCGCCGCGATGTTCATCTCGCGGTAATGCGCAGCCGTCTCGGGAATGGTCGGCGGGTGCTGCCAGGGCGCACCGAAATATTTGGCCATTGTCGACTGCAGCTCGTCATAGCCGTCATCGGCGTGGCAGCCGCAGGATTCTTCCGCATGGGTATGGAAGTCGATTGCGCGGACTTTTGAAAAATCTACCATTGCTTACCTCACACCCGGATCAGAGCCGGATCTTCATTGTCGTAGAGCCGTTCGAGAAGGTCGGCACGGCGGGTGATGATCTTGCGGACGTTGAGTGACCCCTTGTCCGTCATTTCCGAATCTTTCAGGCTTGGCGGATCGGCAAGAATGATGGCACGGGTGATGCGTTTGGCCGATCCGGCAGAAGTTTTGGACATGGCCCGCAGCCGGGTTTCGACGGCCGCCTGAAGCTCGGGATCAATCACCGCGCCTTCAGACCTATTGTCGCCATGCACCTGGCCCGGTTTGGGGAAGATGAACAGGCCGATCTCGCCGCGGTCATGACCACAGATGACCACGTCCTGGACCAGCCCGCGCAGATGCTCGAGCGCATCGAGCCGCAGCCTTCCGGCCTGCACCCATGTGCCGGTCAGAAGCTTGAAATCCTCCGACACCCGGCCATCGAAGATCAGCCCGCGCTCAGGGTCGTCAGGATTGACGAAACGCACGGCGTCACCGGTGATCAGAAAACCTTCCTCGTCAAAGGCCGCTGCGGATTTTTCTGCATCTTCCCAATAGCCGGTCATGACATTGGGGCCCTTGACGCGGAGTTCGCAGCGCATCTCGTCATCCGGGATCAACTTGATTTCGGTTCCCGGCAGCGGCACGCCGATCACGCCGGAGCGGCCGATCGGCTCATGCACCATCAGCGTTGCCGGGGCGGTCTCGGTCATGCCCCAGCTCGAGATCATCAAGGGAAGCTTGCCGCGGATCTCGATCGCCATTTCCTCAAGCCGGGTCCAGACATCCTGCGGCAGCGAGGCGCCGGCGTAAAACAGCAGATCCAGCTCGCCGAAATAGGCCTTGCGCAGCGCCAGGTTGGTTTCCATCTCGTGGACCAGCATGCCGAAGCCGACGGGCACGTTGAAGGACAGTGTGCCGGGCCTGTCGATGATGTTTTGAACCGTGAGCGGGAAACCGGAATTCGTCGGCTTGCCATTGTCGATATAGAGGCTGCCGCCATGCGCCAGCATCATCAGCGTGTTGTGGGTGCCGCCAAAGACATGGTTCCACGGCAGCCAGTCCATGATCCGCGGTGGCCGTTCCTTGAGGAAGGGCAGCACGCTGCTCATCTGCGCCTGGTTGGCGCACATCATGTGCTGGGTGGTCAAAACACCCTTCGGCTCGGACGAGGAGCCGGAGGTGAACAGCACCTTGGCCAGCGTGTCGGGACCGACCTTCGCGTGGACACTGGCAAGGTCAATGCCGGCATCACCGCGCAACAGCTCGGCAAAGGATGTGACCGCGACCGGCGCGCCCTCGGTCCGGCTTGCGACGATCTCGACACCCTGCAGTTCGGGGCGCGATATCGCAGCACCATAGCGCGCTGCATCATCAACGAAGGCCATGGCCGGCTTGATCTTGTCGAGCACATAGACAAGCCGTTCATGGGCTTCGGTTATCAGCGAATATTGCTCGGCCAGCGGCACGGTGGGCACACCGGCATATTGCGCGCCGAGCGAGAGCAGCGCGTGGTCAATGCTGTTGCCGGACATAATGACAATCGGAGTGGAGGCGCCCATGCCGCGCGCCGCCAGGCTCGAGGCAATGGCACGCACCGCGTCGCGGACCTCCGCATAGCCCATCTCGCGCCATCCCGCGCCCGACCGTTCGGCAAGATAGATTCGCGATGGAGCCTCGTCGGCCCATTTGTCGAGCCAGACTCCGGTGTTGGAGACCACCGGATCAGACGGGGTCCTGCTCGTCATCACCATGTCGTCCGTGCGCCGTTCGATCGCGACGGCATGAGGAACCAGTGTCAGCCCCGTAGTGGTGTCTTTCATGACGTGCCTCCCAAGCGGTCAATCAGCGATTGCGATTGTCTTCAATGATGCGGCCGAGCAGCAATTTCAGCGTCTCGCGTTCCGCCCCGGACAGGGCAGACAGGATGCCGTCTTCGTGTTCATGGACGCGCTTTTCGGTGCGGCTCCACAGGTTGCGGCCCTTCAGGGTCGCCCGCAGCGCATAGGAGCGACGGTCGCCTTCAACCTTGTTGCGCGAGATCAGGTCGGCATTTTCCAGTTCGTCAACGATGACGACCACGCCGGATCGCTCGATCTGCAGCGCCTGCGCCAGCTGGGTCTGTGAAATGTCCGGGTTCTCGACAACGATACCGAGGGCGGAAAATGTCACGATTCTGAGGCCAGTGGGCTTGAGAATCCGCAGCATGTCCTGCTGGATCAGCAGATAGGCCATCTTCATCTCATAGCCGACAAACTGGCGGAGCCGGGTTTGCGCCAGTTGTTCATCTTTTCCCGCTGGATCCGTTGCGCGCTTTGTCATCTGTGCTCCTGCCCCCAAAAAGTCCTTGCTGCTGATCCCTACCTGAACACCGGCCGGCGCTTTTCGAGGAAGGATTTCAGGCCTTCCTCGGCATCCGCGCTGGTCTGTGAGACTGCAGCGCAGAGGCTTTCGGCGAACAGCCCGTCCGATTTCGACATGTCGGAAATCCGGCTGATTGCCTGGATCATCATGTAGTTGGACAGGCTGGCATTGTTGGCAATCCGGGTCGCCAGCTTCTGGGCCAGCGCCATCGCCTCGCCGTCACCGACGGCATAATGCGTCAGCCCCAGCGCCAGACCTTCCTCGGCATTGTACTTGCGCCCGGTCAGCATCATCTCGCACATCCGGTCAGAGCCAATGATGCGGCCAACACGAACCGTGGCGCCGCCGCCGACGAAGATGCCGCGCATGCCTTCGGGCAGCTGGAAGATGGTTGAAGGCTCGGCAATCCGCACATGGGTTGATGTGGCAAGTTCCAGCCCGCCGCCGATGACGGCGCCGAACATGGCAGAAACCACCGGAAGGCCTGAGAACTGGATGATGTCCATCACCCGGTGCCAATTGCGGGAATGGCGCATGGTGCCTTCGGCATCGCGCGAGACATGCTCGGACAGATCGAGGCCGGAACAGTAATGCCCGGCGGTGCCGGTCAGAATAACCGCCCGGACACCCTCGGTCGGCGCAGTGAAGAAGGCTTCGAGTGCGGCAAGGAGCTCATCGCACATGGCATTGCGCTTGGCCGGGCGGTTCATGGTCAGGGTGGCAACCGGTCCATCGGTCGTCACCAACAGCATGTCACTGGACTTTGTCATGTTGATCCTTGCATTGCCGTGTCGCCGGCCTGTCCTGCGGCCCTGCGAGCCGCCGCGTCACCCAGACCGATCCTGACTGCGGCACTTCGTGCGTCGGGCGAGATGACGGACATGGCGTTTCTCTCCAGCCAAAATAGTGAACACTTATAATTGTTCTGTCAATGAACAATTACGAAACTACCTACTTCTGGTGAAGATCAATTTCCGCATCCGGGCTCAGGCCATCAAGCCAACGGCGCCGGATGAATGAACGGCCAGGGCGAGGTGTCCGATCCGCGCGGAATGCTGACTTCGATCACCACGGGCTCATTGGCCTGCAATGCTTCGGCCAGTTTCCCGCGAAGATCTTCCGGGCTGTCGGCTTTCATCGCCATGACGCCAAAGGATTGGGCCAGGGCAACAAAATCCGGGTTTTCCAGATCCGCACCGAGCAGCCGGTTGCCGTATACCGTCTGCTGATCGCGGCGGACATTGCCATAGGCCGAATTGTTGAAGACGATGGCCACGACGGCAATGTTGAATTGCTTGGCTGTCGCAAGTTCCTGTACACCGAACATGAAGCCGCCGTCGCCGGACACCGACACGACCGCCTTGTCGGGATTGCCGACTTTCACGCCCAGCGCGGTGTTGAAGCCGAAGCCGAGATTGTCCTGATAGCCGCAGGTGACATATTGCCTTGCCGCATAGACCGGGAAGCACATCCTTGCGGTAAAGCCGACCTGGGAGACTTCCTCGACAAAGAACCCGTCGCGCGGCAGCACATCGCGGATCACCCGCAGATAGCCTTCCTGCGGCTGAACGCTGCTCAGCGCCTCTACGGCATCCTCTTTCAGCTTTCCAAGCTCGGCTTCGCGCGAAGCCCGCTCCGGCAACCGCTTGAGTTCGTCAATCAATGCCCGGACGCCGGCAGCGGAATCCGTGACCAGTCCGACATCGGGTTTCAATCGCACCATCTCGGTCGGATCAATATCGACGCGCACGACCTTCAGCCCCTCGGGCATCCAGCGCCAGCGGAAATATTGCAGCTCCAGCCGCGATCCGATGCCGATCAGCAGATCGCACGTCTGCCAGTAATGCCAGGCCGCCGGCGGCAGCAGCGCAAGCGGGTCATCATCCGTCAACACGCCCTTGCCCGAGCGATGCGCAGTGACCGGCGCCTGCAGCAGCCGCGCCAGTTCAGCAACTTCGGCTTCCGCACCAATGGCGCCGGAGCCGAGCATGATCATCGGGTTGCTGGCTTCGCGGATCAGTGCTGCGGCTTTTTCCACCGCCTCGGGATCCGGACGCGGAGCGGCGATTGGCTGCGCGGCCTCGGGCATGTCGACGTCCGCCGCCATGCCGAACACATCCCACGGCGCTTCAATACCGACAGGCCGCTGACGGCCCGACAGCATCTGCTTGAAACCCTCACCCATCACGGCCCCGGCCTCGGTCGGATGATTGATCCGCTCGGCCCATTTGGTCAGCCCTTTGAGCGTTCCTAGGTGATCCGGCAATTCGTGCAACTGTCCCCGGCCCTGCCCGATCAGATGCGACATGATGTTGCCGGTCAGGCACATCACCGGCGCGTTCGCACCATAGGCTGTGCAGAGCGCTGCACCGGAATTCAAAAGACCCGGCCCCGGCACCACCGTATAGGCGCCCACCCGTCCGGTGGATTTCGCGTAGCCATAGGCCATGTAGCCCGCGCCCTGCTCATGGCGGGTATGAATGAAGCGGATGCTTTCGGCTTCGCGCGCGATCGCATCGTTGAAATCATACATATGCGCGCCGGGAATGCCGAAGACGGTATCCACGCCATTGGCAATGAGCGACTTGGCCATTACTTCGCCGGTGGTCATGCGGGTCATTGGATCATCCTACTTTGCCATGCTGAGAATCTGGACGGTGGTGTATTCGCGCAAGCCTTCTTCGCCGAATTCGACGCCGATGCCCGATTGCTTCACCCCGCCCATGGGAACCGTCGGGTTGAGAACCCCGTGCCGGTTGACCCAGCGTGTGCCCGCAACCAGCTTGCGCGCAACCTTGGCTGCTTCTTCCGGGTCATTGCCCCAAGCCGATGCTCCGAGGCCTACTTCCAGCGCATTGGCCTGAGCGATTGCGTCACCGAGATTGGTATAGCGGATCACCGGCAGGATCGGACCGAATTGCTCTTCGGCAACGACGCGCATGTCTTCAGTCGCGTCCGCAATAATGGTCAACGGGTAGATATAGCCCTTGCCGTTCGGCGTCTCGCCACCGGTCAGGATGCGCGCGCCCTTGGCGCGGGCATCTTCGACCAGCTCGACAATCTTGTCGAACTGCATCTTGTTCGACAGCGGCCCGATCAGCGTATCGGGCTCGGCGCCATTGCCGACCTTGATCCCGCCTACGAATTCCGCAAGCCCCTCGCAGACGGCGTCATAGTCTTCGTCATGCACATAAAGTCGCTTCAGGCAGGAGCAGGTCTGGCCGGCATTGATGAACGAACCCCAGAACAGGTCTTCCATGCGGCCGCTCATGTCGGTGCCGGGCAGCACGATGCCGGCGTCATTGCCGCCAAGCTCCAGCGTCAGCCGCTTGAGCGTCGAGCCTGCCCGTTCCATGATCCGGCGTCCGGTGGCGATCGAGCCGGTGAAGGCGATCTTGTCGATATCGGGATGGCTGGAGATGCGGTCACCAACCTCGGCATCACCGGTCACCACGTTGAGGACACCGGCCGGCAGGATACCCGCCTCGTTGATCAATTGCACCAACTTCAAGGTAGACAATGGCGTATAGGGCGATGGTTTCATCACCACCGTGCAGCCAGCTCTCAGCGCCGGCATGATGTGCCAGACCGCGATCATCAGTGGCCAGTTCCAGGGCGTGATAGAGGCCACAACACCGACCGGCTCGCGGATCAGCTCCACCCGTTCCTCGTCACTGTCGATCAGAACCTCGGGTCCGGTCGAAAGCCCTTGCGTCACGCGGGTCCAGGCGATGCAGCCGCCAACCTCGAAAGGCGCGCCGGGGCCAGCCTGCGGCTTGCCCTGTTCGGCGGTGATCAGTGCCGCCAGTTCCTGCTGGTTGGCTTCAATAAGGTCGGCAATCTTGCCCAGCGCCTCCTGACGCTCCGAAGCCGGCGTCGCTGCCCAGGCCGGAAAGGATCGCCTGGCTGCAGCCACCGCATTGTCCATATCCGCGACCGAGCCCTGCGGGCAGGCCGCGACAACGTCGCCGGTCGCCGGATTGATCACGTCGAACGTCTCTTGCGTGTCGACCGCCTTGCCGTCGATTGTCAGTGAATAGGTCATCAACACTTCTCCTCCTTGCGCCAGACACATGCGCGGTTTTACAGCGTTTTCGCCCGAAGTCTCAATTCCACACCGACACCAGCCAGTAGCTCAGCCACGGGAACGAGATCAGCAACACGATCCTGACGAGTTCCGCGATGACAAAGGGAATGGTGCCCCGGAAGATTTGGCGTGTGGGGATATCCTTGGCGATGGCCGAGATGATGAACAGGTTCATGCCGACCGGCGGCGTGATCATGCCGACCTCGACGACCACCAGCGTCAGGATGCCGAACCAGATTGCCTGCTGTTCCGGCATCAACCCGAAATCAAGGCTCATCACAGTCGGGAAGAACACCGGCACCGTCAGCAGAATCATCGAAAGGCTGTCCATGACGCAGCCCATCACCAGATAGAAGACAACGATGCACAAAAGCACCACCATCGGTGCGATGTCGGCGGCAATGAACCAGTCGGCCAGCGCCGTCGGCATCCGCGACAGCGCCATGGCGACATTGAACAGGTCGGCGCCGAAGATGATGACGAAGATCATCGCACTTGCGGCCGCGGTGTCGATCAGGCTGGTGATCACCGCCTCGAGCGTCAGTTGCCGGGCGACAAAGCCGGCAAGTGCCGTCAGCACAACGCCGACGGAGGCGCCCTCCGCAGGCGTGAAAAATCCGCCATAGATACCGCCGAGCACGACGACAAAAATGCCGACAATGTGCCAGACATCGCCCAGACTCCTGATCCGGGTGCGCATGCTGGCCGGCTCTTGCGACGGGCCTTCCTCGGGATAGAGCCGGACATAGATGGCGATGGTGATCAGGAAGCCGACGATCGCCAGCAGGCCCGGCAAGGTGGCGGCCAGAAACAGTTTCACGATGTTCTGCTCGGTCAGCAGCGCATAGATGATCAGCACGATCGAGGGAGGAATGAGAATCCCCAGCGTGCCGCCGGCAGCCAGGCATCCGGACGCCAAAGCATCCGAATATTTGTGCTTGCGCATTTCCGGCAGCGCCACGCGCGCCATGGTCGAGGCGGTGGCGATGGAAGATCCGGAAATCGCGCCGAACATGGCGCAACCGGCCACGGAGGCCATGGCCAGTCCGCCGCGGAAATGGCCGATCCAGGCATTGGACGCAGAAAACAGGGCTGCCGAAATGCCGGTGCGGGTGGCGAGATTGCCCATCAGAATGAACAGCGGCACAATGGCCAGTTCATAGGACAGGAACCGGTCCGGCCAGGCCGAGGCTATATAGGCCTGAAGACCGGCCGTGCTGGAAAGGGCCGCATAGCCGGCCGCGCCGACGAGGCCCATGGCCAGGCCGATCGGCGCCCGAAGCACGATGGCGCCGAGCAGAACCACGACCATGATGACGGAAAGAAGTGTGGGATCCATGCTCAGTGTCCAGTCGGCCCGGCGACCACATCACGCCAGAAAAAAGTTTGAGCCAGAGCAATGAAGCTCGATAATCCTGCCCCGATGATGGACGGGATGAATCCCCACCACATCGGAATTTTCAAAAGCATCGACCGGTCGTCATAGGCCCGGATTTCTTCCATGCCGCGAAACATGTAGACAAACAGAAAGGCCCAGGCGATGGCGAAGACAAACGTCCAGAACTGGTCGATCCGCGCGACAACCGGTCCGGGCAACCAGTTGGTGAAGAGGTCGACCATGACGTGGCCCTTGTTGAGCTGACACAGCGGCAGGAACAATCCGGCAGCATAGACGCAAGACATCTGCACAAGCTCGAAATCGCCTGAAATACCGCGCAGGCCGATATTGCGCATGAGAACCGACACCGTGACAATCAGCGCAACCGTGAGGATGACGGCGCCACCCAGCGCGCCCGATAGCGTCGCGAGTCGCAGCAGCCAGGTGTGCAGGGGGAATATCCCCCCTGCTGCGCCGGCCAGAGACTGGACCAACCGGACATGTTCAGCTGTCCAGCAGTTCGTTGGCGCGTGCAATGATCGCCGCACCATCATGGCCGGCATCATCGAGCGTCTTCTGCCAGTTGGCATAGACCGGCTTGGAGGCTTCCTGCCACTTGGCGATCTCGTCGGTGGAAATTTCGACAATCTCGTTGCCGTTCTTCTCGACGATTCCGCGGCCGACCGCTTCGAACTCGTCGAAGGTCTTGCCGATGCGCTGGGACAGGGCGATTCCGCTGTTGGCATCGATGACGCCACGCAGATCGTCTGACAGTCCTTCGTATGAGGCCTGATTCATCAGCAACGTGTTGGTGTTGGCATACAGGCCGCGCGCGCCGGCAGCCGCTTCGCAGGAGACCTTGGTCAGTTCCTGCAGCTTGAACGGCGGCACCACTTCATAGGGCAGGCAGCAGCCGTCGATGACGCCGTTGCTCAGACCGACAACCATTTCGGTGACCGGGAAGAACACCGGCTCGGCGCCCATTGATTCGAGCAGTTCGCCCATTGCCGAGTTGGGGCTGCGGATCTTCATGCCTTCAAGGTCGGCCGCGGTGCGGATAGCCTTGTCGCGCATGTGCAGCTTACCGCCGTCATGGCTCCAATAGGCAAGGTTCTTCATGCCGGCATATTCATCGCCGCCGAACTCATCCATCAGCGTGTGCAGCGCAACGGAAGTCTTTTCGGCATTGGTGACCATGAAGGGCAAGCCCATGGTTTCGGCAACCGGGTAGCGGCCGGGCGTATAGGTCGGCAGCGCCCAGGCGATATCGACGATGCCGTTCTTGACCTGGTCAGCCAGCTGCGGCGGCTTGCCACCCAGCTGCATTGCCGGGAATATCTGCACTTCGATGGCGCCGTTGGACGCATCCATGATTTCCTGTGCCCATGGCACGAAGAACTTGGAATGCATCGGTGCAACCGGCGGCAGAAAATGGTGCAGGCGCAGGGTGACTTCGGCGGCCTTGGCATTCCTGACGAAAGCCGGGGCAGCAAGGACCGCAGCCATCCCGCCCAGAACCCGACGACGTGACATTTTCAACATGCTCATTGTCTTACTCCTCCTTCGGGTCCGCGGACCCTTTCGTAAAGGAACGGGGTCGATTCCCCGTTCCCGATCTGTCGTGCAGTGCCTGGCGTTTCGATCCGAAGCGGTTTCCTGGCACCTGCCGAAAGCTTTGGCGGGAGCACCTGTTCCTCTAAAAAACCGGCCCCGATGCTGGTGCCGCAGGCTGCAAACCGCGATGCGAATTCCTCATTCAGGCCTCCCCGCTTTCGCAAGTGGCGGCCGTCCGGGCGGCACTCCTCATCCCAAACTGTGACCAACAATAATTGTTATGTCAATGAACAATTATTGTTGAGCCCATACACAATGCCCCCATGGCCCTGCGCTATTTTGCCTTCTCGATTTCCAGCCGCTCGACCGCGCCCGCGCGCAGCGTCGCGACCTGATTGAGCAGCGCCTGCGGGTCGACGAAAATGTTCGGCTCTCCGGCCTTCCGGGCCAGATGCTTCTGGCGGTTTTCATCGAGATCGTTGGAAAATCCGTGGGTGGTGAGATGGACTTCGACGCGGTCATCGCCACTTTCGACGATGTTGCGCACCCGGTCGACGCTTTCGATATAGGCTTCCACCTGGGGCGGACCGTCGATTGCGTTGAGGCCGAGGCCGCCGATGGTGATGGCGCGATAGGTCTGGTCGCCATCCGTGACGTCATAGAGATAGGATGCCGTTCCCCAGGTGTGGCCCGGCGTCTCGATCACCTTGAAGCTGTTGCCGCCAAGCTCGATGGTGTCGCCATCTTCGACCACCACATCCTGCTCGATCATCTCCCAGGCGCGGGGCGTGGCTTCCGACTTCTTGGCCGATTCGATGGCCTCGTCCCAACCGCCCTGCGTCATGACGAATTTGGCATTGGGCAGCAGCGGCTTGAGCGCAGCCGCGCCCCCGACATGGTCGAAATGTCCATGCGTCATCAGCACATATTTGATGTCGGCGAAATCCGTGCCGGTGGCTTTGAGATTGTCGATCAACTGGCCGATGAAAGGGCCATAGAGCGTATCGATCAGCACGCTACCCTCATCGGTGTGGACCAGCCAGGCAGAGACCCAGCAGACACCGACGTAATCGACATTGTCGAAAGGTTTCCATGGCTCGACCTTCTGTGCATCAGCATCGTTGAGCCATTTGCCCAGATCCGGCGGCATCTTGCCGCTGCGTCCGAAATCGGTGAAGCGCTCCAGGATCGGGCCTGACGGACAGCCATCGAACAGCGGTTGCGCCGAGGCCTGGAACGGCGCCGCCGTCACCATCATGGCTGCGGCCAGGGCGAGGCCCGGCATTGTCCTGAACACTCCGGTCATCGCTGCCCCAGGGGACTGGGCATATGAGTTGTGCATGATCAACCTCCCGTTTCGCTGCGCCGCCGAAGCGGCCCTGGCGGTCATTCCGCTGTCGGAATGAGCCTGCCCGGATTCATGATGTCCTGCGGGTCAAGCGCCCGCTTGATTGCGCGCATGGCATCTAGCTGCGCCGGTTCTTTCAGCGCGCGCATGACATCGAGCTTGCTCTGCCCGATTCCGTGTTCGGCGCTGAAGGAGCCGTTGAGCTGCTTGAGCAGGTCGAACGCCCTCGCCTTGGCTTCTTCGAGCGGCAGTGCGTTCCAGGTGTCCTGGTCCTGGCTCACCAGCGCATAGTGCAGATTGCCGTCGCCGAGATGGCCGATGGTGAGCGTTTCGAAACCCAGGGCTGCGGCGGACGCGTCCATCGCCTCGAGAAAGCCGGAAATCCGCGCCAGCGGCAGCGAGATGTCGAAATGGTAGGACGGCCCATAGGCCATGATCGATTCCAGCACCGATTCGCGCATGTGCCACAGATCGGCGCGCTGCTGTTCCGACTGGGCGACCACGGCATCGATCATGTCGCCGGACTCCATCAGTTCTTCAAACAGGATGAGAAGCTCCGAGGTCAGATGGTTGGCCCCGGCCTCGTCAGTTCGCGCGTCCGACACACGGCTTGATCCGACCTCCAGGAGCACCCCGGTTTCCACCGGGCCTTGCAGCGGCGATTTCAGGGCCGGAAAAGCCTTTCCGATCGCACTCAAGACCGGTTGCGGCAGATATTCGAAGGCCTCGACGGACTGGCCGGTCCGGTCCTGGATCAGGTTGAGGGCATGAAGGGCGGCATCGACGGAGGCCATCGAGAGAAAGGCCGTCACTTGGGTCAGCGGCTGGGGAGAGAGCTTGAACACGGCTGCGGTGATGATGCCGAGGGTACCCTCTGCACCTATCAGCAAATCCTTCAGATCATAGCCGGTGTTGTCCTTGCGCAGGCCGGTCAGCCCGTTGAAGATCGACCCGTCCGGCAACACCGCCTCGATGCCGAGGCAGAGTTCCCCGGTATTGCCGTAGCGCACGACGTTGGATCCGCCGGCATTTGTCGCAAGATTGCCGCCAATGGTGCAACTGCCCTTTGCGCCGAAGCTCAGGGGAAACAGAAGCCCGTGGGCGGACGCATGGTCCTTCAGAATTTCGAGCACCACACCGGCCTCAGCCACGACAGTACGGCCTGCTTCATGGAGTTCGCGGATGGTTGTCATGCGGGAAAGCGACAGGACGATGGAAGGACGGGCCGCGGACGGCACCCCGCCTCCGGCCAGGCCGGTGTTGCCGCCTTGCGGAACAATGGCGATGCCGGCCGCGCCGCACAGTTTCACGATTGCCGAGACCTGCTGCACATCGGCAGGCCGTACAACGGCGATTGCCATACCGAAATAGTGCTTCGTCCAGTCAGTCAGATAGGCGGACATGTCGCTGGCACCGGTGAAAACATGAGCGGCGCCAACGATGCCGCGAAGATCATTCACGACATCAGCAATGGCTGTCTCCGCGATCTTTCTGGCCTCGCTCACATTTTTCTCCCCACCAATGCCACCCTCCCAGGTGGTGCGCTGTCACTGTGTCAAACTAACATGGTACATGGTAGATGAGATTGTCAAGCACCATGTACCATGTTAGTTTCGCCGCATGAACAGCCCCTTGAAGCGAATCGAGCAGCCGATCTCCCTGATGGAAGTCACCGTGGACCGGATCCGGGACGCGATCATCGCCGGCGAGTTACCGCTGGGCTGCAAGCTGTCCGAGCAACGGCTGGCCGACATGCTCGGTATCAGCCGCTCCCCGGTCCGCGATGCACTGGCTGCCCTGCAGATGGAGGGCCTGGTGACGATTTCTCCCAAGCGCGGCTCCTTTGTCTTCACCCCTGATCTCAAGGCCGTGGACGAGATCTGCGAGCATCGCTGCATTCTGGAAAAAGCCTCGGTCCGCAAGGCGATCGCCTGCAACCACGCGGCGCTGCTCAAGAGCATGTCGGCAGCCTGCAAGAAAATGGCCGAAGCCGCCGATCGCGGCGATGCACTGAGCTACACCAGGGGTGACATCGACTTTCACAATTCGATCATCATGAGCGGCGGCAACCATTCCATCGCCTCGTCCTACAAGCGGACCATCGGCCCGCTGATGGCATTGCGGACCCATCTCTTCACGATCATGAACGAGAACCTGGAACGCTCGATGAAGGAGCACCTTGCGCTGCTGGAGATATGCCGTGTGAAGAATGTCGAGGAAGCGGAACGGATGATCGACGTCCACGCCGCCCATCTCGGCGAAGCCTATCGCACCGCCCTGCAGGAAACATCGCTTTTTGACGAGATCACCAAAGGGGCCGCGTGAGCGACGTTCACACGTCGATGCGCTGAAGCTCGTCCAGCAGATCCAGAAGCAGGTCGAGTTTCTGGCGACCAAACTCGGCCTCTATGGTCGAAAAGATTTGGGCATTGCGTGCGCGATGCCTGGCGATCAGCACCTTTCCCGTCGCAGTGACGCTGACCAGCGTCCGGCGCCGGTCGGCCGCATCGGTCTTGCGGGCCACAAGCCCGTCGCCATCCATCGTGCGCAAGATCCTGGTCAGGCTCGGAAGCTGCAGGCAGGCTGCCTGCGCGATCGCGGTCTGCTCCATTTCACCGGCCTCGTCGACAACGCGGAGAATCCGCCATTGCTGTTCAGAGATCCCGCTCTGTTGCAGCATTTCCCGGATCGGCACCATGATCCGCTCGCGGGTGCGCAACAGCGCGATCGGCAGGGAGCGCGAAGTCGGTCCGAAATTTGAGCCGTTTGCCGGCCTCTGATCTGGTCTGTCCATGTTTCCTCCGCGACGGCCCAGGAGAGCTTGCAACATAATAGTTGACAAGGCAACTATTATTACTTAACAAAGCAATTATTCTGGGAGGAGTGAAGCATGCCGCATTTCCACGTCGACTATTCCGCCAATCTCGAGGACAGGCTGAACATTGCCGATCTTCTGGTGGTCATTCGTGACGCTGCGATGGAAACCGGTGTTTTTGTCCAGGCAGGCATCCGGGTCCGCGCGACCGCCTGCGACCACTGGGTCATCGCCGACGGCAATCCGGATCACGCATTCCTCGACATCTCCGTACGGCTGCGTGCCGGACGGCCGGACGAGGTCAAGAAACAGGCCACGAAGCATATCTTCGCCGCGGCGGAAGCGTTCTGCGCCGACGTCATGGCCACATCTTCCTTCATGCTGTCACTCGAGATGCGTGACATCGACCCCGAACTGAGCCCCAAGGCCAGCTCGATCCGCAAATATCTTCCCGGAGACAACACATGAGCGATCTAACCACGCATCTGGCCAAACTCGACAGCCACCTGGCCCGTTATCGCGACAAGGGTATTTTGAATCTGATCAATGGTGAAGACGTCGCAGTCTCCGAGACCTTCGAGACCCGTTCTCCGGTCGATGAAAGCCTGATCTGCACCGTCGCCCGCGGCTCTGCTACCGATATCGACGCCGCGGCAAAGGCCGCAAAAGCCGCCTTCCCGGCATGGAATGCGCTCAGCGGTGAAGCCCACAAAAAGATCCTGCACAAGATCGCCGACCTGATCGTCGAGCGCGCCGAGGAAATTGCGCTGTGCGAATGCTGGGACACCGGCCAGGCCTATCGTTTCATGTCCAAGGCAGCCCTGCGCGGGGCGGAAAATTTCCGCTATTACGCCGATCTGGCACCCAGCGCCCGGGACGGACAGTCTCTGCCGACCAAGACCCATCTCAATGTCTCCAGCCGCAGCGCCATTGGCCCGGTGGGTGTCATTACGCCGTGGAACACGCCTTTCATGCTGTCCACCTGGAAGATCGCACCGGCGCTCGCCGCAGGCTGCACGGTGGTGCACAAGCCGGCCGAATTCAGCCCGCTGACCGCGCGCATCCTGGCCGAAATCGCCCATGAGGCAGGCCTGCCCGCCGGTGTCTGGAACCTGGTCAACGGCTTTGGCGAAGACGCCGGCAAGGCATTGACCGAGCATCCCGACATCAAGGCCATCGCCTTTGTCGGCGAAAGCCGCACCGGCTCGATGATCATGAAACAGGGCGCCGACACGCTCAAGCGGGTTCATTTCGAACTGGGCGGCAAGAACCCGGTCATCGTCTTCGATGACGCCGATCTCGATCGCGCACTCGATGCAGCGATCTTCATGATCTACTCGCTCAACGGCGAACGCTGCACATCCTCAAGCCGGTTGCTGGTACAGGACACCATCGCCGACGAATTCGAGGCCAAGCTCGCCGCGCGGGTCAACAACATCAAGGTCGGGCATCCGCTCGATCCTGCCACCGAAATCGGCCCGTTGATCCACAAGGTGCATTTTGACAAGGTCACCGAATATGTCGGCATCGGCAAAACCGATGGCGCCACACTTGCCGCCGGCGGCGAACGGATCGGTGACGCGGGCTGGTTCATTCAGCCAACGCTGTTCACCCATGCCGATACCTCGATGCGCATCGCGCAGGAGGAAGTCTTTGGTCCGTTCCTGACTTCGATCCGGTTCAAGGACGAGGACGAGGCGCTGGCGATTGCCAATGACGTTCAGTATGGCCTGACCGGCTACATATGGACCAATGATGTCACCCGCGCGCTGCGCTTCTCCGATGCGCTCGAGGCCGGCATGATCTGGGTGAATTCGGAAAATGTCCGCCACCTGCCCACACCGTTCGGTGGTGTGAAGTCCAGCGGCATCGGCCGTGACGGTGGTCAATGGTCGTTCGAATTCTACATGGAACAGAAAAACGTGGCCTTTGCCCTGGGCCAGCACAAGATCGCCCGTCTGGGCGCCTGAGGAGGAGAGATCATGCCGATTCCCGCACACAATCTGACCCCGCCCTTCAACATCGTCCGGCTCAGCCATACCGAGCTGCGTGTCACCGATCTCGCCTGGTCGCGCGGATTTTACGTCGATACGCTGGGCCTGCAGGTCACCCACGAAGATGCCGAGACGATCTATCTGCGCGCGATGGAAGAACGCGGCCACCATTGCATGATCCTGAAAAAGGCGGCACAGCCGTCTGTCGGTGTGCTCGGCTTCAAGGTCTGGAGCGAGGAAGATCTCGACAAGGCTGAAAGCTGGTTCAAGTCACGCAGCCTTCCCACCTCCTGGATCGAACGACCGTTCATGGGACGGGTGCTGGCCACCCGTGATCCCTTTGGCGTTCCACTTGAGTTCTACGCAAAGATGGACCGGCTCGAACCGGTGCACCAGAAATACAAGCTCTACCGCGGCGTCAAACCGCTCAGGATCGACCACTTCAACCTGTTTTCCTCCAATGTCGATGAAAGCATCAAGTTCTATGGCGACATCGGTTTTCGCGTCACCGAATATACCGAAGACGCAGAAACCGGCCGCAGCTGGGCTGCATGGATGCACCGCAAGGGCGGCGTTCATGATATCGCCTTTACCAATGGCACCGGTCCCCGGCTGCACCACACGGCGTTCTGGGTACCGACCCCGCTCAACATCATCGATCTGCTCGATCTGATGTCGACCACGGGCTATGTCAGCAATGTCGAGCGCGGCCCTGGCCGTCACGGGATCTCGAATGCCTTCTTCCTTTATATCCGCGACAAGGACGGCCATCGCACCGAGATCTATTGCTCGGATTACCAGACCATCGACCCCGATCACGAGCCGATCAAATGGGACCTCAAGGATCCCCAGCGGCAGACGCTCTGGGGCGCGCCGGCGCCACGCAGCTGGTTCGAGTTGGGCTCCGAATTCGAAGGCGCCGAGCTGGTGGAAAGCGATATGAAAGCGCAGCCGATCATTGCGCCGTGAACTTGGCTTGACCGCCTGAATTCCTCCGGATCAACCCGGACCTTTATGGGAGAAGCCGATGAAACTGGCCACATTCACCGCCGCCGATCAGCAATTCTGGGGCGTCGTCGCGTCAAACGGCATGATCGCGTTGTCACCGGATTTTCCGAAGTGGAAAAGCTTACGCAATGTCATCGAAGCCGGTGCGGTTCAAACCGTGCTGGATGCCGCCATCGGCCGGCCCGTCACCCATGCCGAGGGGACATTCCGCTGGGATATCCCGGTGCCCGATCCTGAAAAGATCATCTGCGTCGGCGTCAATTTCCCCGACCGCAATGCCGAATACAAGGACGGCCAGGACGCGCCGCCGAACATGAGCCTGTTCATCCGTTTCCCGCGCTCCTTTGTCGGCCATGAGACGCCGCTGACCCGGCCGCCCGAAACCCCGCAGCTCGATTATGAAGGCGAAATCGCCATCGTCATCGGCAAGGGCGGCCGCCGGATTCCGGAAGCAGAGGCCCTGTCCCACATTGCCGGGCTGACGCTTTGCAACGAGGGCACGCTGCGTGACTGGGTGCGGCATGCAAAATTCAACGTCACCCAGGGCAAGAACTGGGACGGCTCCGGCGCCATGGGCCCTTGGCTGGTGCCATTTACCGATCCGAGCCAGATTGCCGATGTGCATCTGCAGACCCGCGTCAACGGTGACACCCGCCAGGACGACCGCACCGGGCGGATGCTGTTTCCGGTGGCGCGGCAGATCGCCTATATCTCGACTTTCACCACGCTGGTTCCGGGCGACATCATTGTCACCGGAACGCCGACCGGCGCCGGCGCCCGCTTCGATCCGCCCGTCTGGCTGGTTCCCGGCGATGAGATCGAGATCGAGGCCGACGGTATCGGCATCTTGCGCAACGGAGTGGTGGACGAATGACGCCCGAGCAGATTGCAGAAGCAGCGAGCCGCCTGTTCGAGGCCGAGAAGACCGGCATCCAATGCGGCCTGCTGAGCCTTGCCTATCCCGGCATGACTCTGGACGATGCCTATGCGGTTCAATCGGCTCTTGTAGCCAGGAAGCGCGCTGCCGGTCTCGGCGTCATCGGCTGGAAGATCGGTCTCACCAGCCGCGCCATGCAGCAGGCACTCAACATTACCACGCCCGACAGCGGCGTGCTGCTTGAGGACATGCTGTTTGCCGATGGTGCAACGATCCCTGCAGGCCGCTTCATCCAGCCGCGCGTCGAGGCCGAGATTGCCTTCATCATGAAGAGCGACCTTGCCGGCAAACATGTCACCCGCGAGGATGTTCTGGCAGCCACGGTTCACGTCGCCCCGTCGCTCGAAATTCTCGACACGCGAATCCTGCGAGCAGATCCCGAGACCGGAAAGGCGCGGATCATCACCGATACCATTTCCGACAACGCCGCCAATGCGGGTATAGTCCTGGGTAAGGAACGTCACGCCATTGACGCGTTCGATCTGCGCTGGGTCGGCGCCATCGTCAAGCGCGACGGCATTGTCGAAGAAACCGGCCTCGGCGCCGGGGTCCTCAATGATCCGGTGACGGGTATCCTGTGGCTGGTTCATCGTCTCGCGCAATATGGCGGCGGCCTGTCCGCCGGTGACATAGTCCTGTCCGGTTCATTTATCCGCCCGATCGAGGCACCATCAGGCTCGACCTTTGAAGCCGATTTCGGTGCATTCGGGTCGGTTTCCGTCTCATTCAGCTAAGGATTTCCCATGCCAGCTCCTGAAAACACTCTCAAGCGCCGCCTCCAGGCCGGTGAAACCCTGATCGGGTGCTGGCTCGGCATGGCGGAGCCCTATCTGGCGGAAATCTCGGCAACGGCGGGCTTCGACTGGTTGCTGATCGACGGCGAGCACGCGCCCAATGACATCCGCTCGATGGCCACCCAACTGGCAGTGCTTGAAGCCGGCGGCTCGGCGGCGGTGGTCCGCCTGCCCGATGACAATCCGGCAAAGATCAAGCAGGCGCTGGATATCGGTGCGCAGACGCTGCTGATTCCGATGGTTGAAAGTGCCGCGCAAGCCGAGCAGATCTTCCGCGCCACCCGTTACCCTCCGCTTGGCTTCCGCGGGGTCGGCTCCGCTCTCGCCCGCGCCTCGAAATTTTCCGCCATCCCGGATTATCTGACCACCGCCGACGATCAGATCTGCCTGATCACGCAGGTCGAAAGCCGCGCCGGACTTGCAGCGCTGGACGGCATTCTCAAGATCGACGGTGTCGACGGCGTGTTCATCGGACCCGCCGACCTGGCCGCTGACATGGGATATATCGGCAATCCGTCCGAACCTGTCGTCAAGGCTGCGGTGCTCGATGCGCTCGGACGCATTCGCGCCGCCGGCAAGATCGCCGGCGTGTTGACCCTGGACCCCGACTATATCGCCGATTGCCGCGATGCCGGCGCCAATTTCCTCGGTGTCGGTATCGATGTCACGCTGTTTGCCGGCGCCATGCGTGCGCTCGCCAGGAAGTTCAAGTAGGCTTTCTGAGTGCAGCCGCTCAGATGCCTATGGTGCCGTCGACGATGACATAGGCCAGCCCGCGTGAGCAGTTCTCGATGCGGGCATCGACGTGATAGACCTCGCGCAGAAGATCTTCGGTGATCACCGATGCCACCGGCCCGCTGGCCACCATGGCTCCATCGGCGATGACGATGACGTTGTCGCAATAGCGCAGCGCATGGTTGAGATCATGCAGGGCGATCAGCACGGTCATGTCCATGCGCACCGCGAGGTCGCGGATCAGGGCCAGCACCTCGATCTGCCGCGACAGGTCCAGCGCCGAGGTCGGCTCGTCCATCAGCAGCACGCCGGGCTTGCGCACCAGCGCCTGGGCGATCGACACCAGCTGGCGCTGGCCGCCGGATAATTCCGACAGGTGGCGGAAGGCAAGCTCGGTGATCCGCAGCGCATCCAGCGTCTCGTCGATATCGGCCAACTGTTCGTCCGAGACGCGCCAGTTGCCGCCCTGCTTGGCGGCCAGCAGCACCGATTCATAGACTGTCAGCACCGCGTTGACGCCGGTGTCCTGCGGCATGTAGCAGATACGGCCGCTGGCGGCCTCCGCGCCGCTGACCTCGACCACACCGGCGCCTCCGATCAGATCGGCGACGCGCTTGAACAGGGTCGACTTGCCGGCCGCATTGGGCCCGATGACCGCCGTCAGCTCTCCGCTGACAAGCAGGCCGGAATTGACATCGGAGAGCACCACGCGCTTGCCATAGCGGGCGCCAATGCCGTTGAGCGTCAGGTTCACCATGACCGCCGCCGATTGGTGAAGATCAGCGAGAAGAAGAACGGCACGCCAACCAGTGCGGTGATCACACCGATGGGCAGGATGGCGCCGGGAATGATCATCTTGCTGACCACTGAGGTGACCGAGAGCATCAGCGCACCGCAGATCACCGAGGCCGGCAGGTAGAAGCGCTGGTCTTCGCCGACCAGCATGCGGGCGATATGCGGCCCGACGAGGCCGATGAAACCGATCGTGCCGACAAAGGCAACGGGAATGGCGGCGAGAAGGCTGACCAGCAGCAAGGTTTCGAGCCGCAACCGGCGAATATTGACCCCCATGCTGGCCGCCTTGTCGTCGCCGAGCCGCAAGGCGGTCAGCGCCCAGGCATTGCGCGCAAACAGCGGAGCGCAGAAAACAAGCACGCCGCCGGTGATCCAGACCTTGGCCCAGGTGGCCTTGGTGAGACTTCCCATGGTCCAGAAGATGACGGCGGCCAGAGCCTGTTCTGAGGCCAGATATTGCAGCAGCGCCAACAGCGCATTGAAGGTGAAGACTAGTGCGATGCCAAGCAGCACGATGGTTTCGACATTGACGCCGCGCATGGTGGACACGCCATAGATGAACAACGACGCCAGCATCGCCATGAAAAAGGCATTGAGCGGCACCATGTACTGAACCGCGGCCGGGAAAATGGCGACCCCCGCCACCAGCCCGAGGGCTGCGCCGAAGCCGGCGGCAGCCGATATTCCCAGGGTGAACGGACTGGCCAGCGGGTTGGCGAGAATGGTCTGCATCTGCGCGCCGGCGAGCGACAGGCAGGCGCCGACGGTGACCGCCATCATCGCGATCGGCATGCGGATATCCCAGATCACCACCTGCAGCTGGATATCGACGCTGGAAGGCCACAACACGGCGGTGACGACTTCGCCAAGGCTGTAATTGGCCGGGCCGAGCGCCATGTCGGTGGCCACACTGACGACAAGTGCCGCCACGAGACCGGCGATCAGCAGGATCCGCCGTGCGGCCAGCGCGCGGTACCGGTGTCCGCCACGGATCTCGGGGAGGGTCTGGCTGGCCAGGGTCATGGGAAAATCCGGTTCAAACAGAAATCTACGGCGGCAGAACCGCCGGAGAAACAATCGGCATCACTGTGCCGGGTTGAGCGAGGCGAAATAGCCCGGACGGTATTCGACCGGCAGAAACTTCTCGTGCAGATCGGCAAATGTCTGGCTCGGATCAAGTTCCTGGAACAGGTCCGGATGCAGCCACTTGGCGAGCTGCTGGACAGCGATGAACTGGTAGGGGCTGTTGTAGAACTGGTGCCAGATACCGTGCACATTGCCGTCCTTGACCGCCTTGACGCCGGTGAAGGCCGGGCGCTGCATAAGCACCTTGAGCTTGCGCTCGGATTCAGCATTGTCCGCGCCGGCGCCCAGGCCGACCCAGTTGCCGCTCGGGACATAGTTTTCCCAGTTGGCGCCGGTGATGACGATCTGGTCCGGATCAGATGCGATGATCTGCTCGGGATTGACCGTGCCGAAGGTGCCCGGAATAATGTCCCCGGCCATGTTTTCGCCGCCGGCCATCTCCACCATCTTGCCGAAATTCTCGTTGCCGAACGACATGCAGCAATCATCGCTGTACCCACCGGCGCGTTCGACGAAGACCAGCGGTTTTTCAAGATTCTCGACCTTGTCGAGCACATCCGTCACCCTGGCCATCTGCTGCTGGCGGAATTCGACGAAGTCCTCGGCGCGGGCTTCCTTGCCGAGCAGCTTGCCGATGATGCGCATCGACTGGTCGGTGTGGGCGATCGGCTTTTCACGGAAATCGATATAGACCAGCGGGATGCCGACCTTGGCGAGCTTTTCGATATAGCCGCTTTCCTGGGTGGCGGATTTGGCTTCGGTGTTCATGATGATGACGTCGGGATTGAGCTCGATGGCCTGCTCGAGATTGAACGTGCCGTCCTTCATGCCGCCAAAGGTCGGAATGTCGTCCATCTGCGGGAATGTCTCGAGATATTCGTTGTAGCCGTCGAGATCGGCCTTTCTGAAATCGTCGCGCCAGCCGACAACGCGCTTGAATGGCGCCTCGGTATCCAGGGCTGCAACAAAGTAGATCTGGCGGCCTTCACCGAGAATGACACGCTCCACCGGCACGCTGACTTCGACCTCGCGACCGGTGATATCGGTGATCGTGACGGTCTCGCCGGCCATGACATCGGCGGAAAAAAGCGCAAGCGAAATCGTGGCGGCGAATGCCACCTTCTTGAAAATAAACATGTTGTCTCCAGCAATCTTGTCTCGGATGTGGATTATGATATTATGACTTTCCCAGTCAAGTTTTATCTTTTAGAAGCGTTCCAAGCACAATCGGAGACCGGAACGTGGATATGTCGGGCATGTCGCAAAATTACGGGCTGAGAGACGAGATCAAGGCCTATTGGTCGTTGCGTGCCGAAAGCTTTGACAGCCAGCCCGGCCACGAGATCTTTTCGGAACCAGAACGGGCCGCCTGGCACCAGCTGATCATCCGCCATCTCGGCCCCGGCGAACAGCGGCGCGTGCTCGATCTCGCCTCGGGAACCGGCGTGGTGGCGCATCTTCTCGACGATCTCGGCTTCGAGGTGACCGGCATGGACTGGGCCGAGCCGATGCTGGCACGGGCCCGCGCCAAGGCGAGGCTGCGCGAACGCCCGCTGCGCTTCCTGATGGGCGACGCCGAAAAGACCATGGAACCTGACAACAGCTATGATGTGATCACCAACCGGCATCTGGTCTGGACGCTTGTCGATCCCGAGGCGGCGTTTGCCGAATGGCTGCGGGTGCTCAAGCCAGGTGGTCAATTGCTGATCGTCGACGGGGATTTCGTCAATTCGGGGCTTCCGGCCCGGCTCGCCAACGCAGTTGCCCGCGCCATCGCCCGCTTGCGTCCCGGCGCAAGCGGAAACGCGCAACCGGCAACGATGATGGAAACCCACAACTCCATCCTGTCACGGGTCTATTTCTCCGGCGGCGCCCGCGCCGAAGCCGTGGTGGCGCTGCTGGCTCGGGCCGGCTTCGAGAACATTGTCATCGACACCGATATGCGCGCCATTCACAGGGCGCAGAAAAACAATTTTCCGTTTCTCAAGCGCATCGAGCGCGCCACCCAGCACCGCTATGCGATCTGCGCCAGCAAACCGGCAGGCAAGGTGTAACCACGGGCGCCTTTCCGCCTTCGCCCAGCCAGCCCTGTCACAGCTTGGATGTCGAGCCGCTCTTGCACCCGGGCAACGGATGCCGCATGCTAAAGTTGCAGGTTGCGGTGCTGTTGCACGGCGGCTGGAACCAGGGCGTCAGGCGGTATACATCCCCTGTTTTGGTTTCACTTGTTTTCGTTTGACATTCGGTTAAGGTTCCTTTTATCTTCACCGTTATCGGATGCGCAGGGAAGATTTTCATCTGCGGCGAGCATTGGCAGCGGCTGTTCTGACGCGACCGATCCGCACTCTGGAGGCGAGGCTTGGGAGGGCTTCTTCTACATGCTGGAACTGGACAATGTCTCCAAGATCTCCAACGGGGAAGCGCACATCAGTGACGTGTCGCTGCGGCTGGAAAGCGGTTCGCTGAACGTGCTGCTGGGGCCGACCCTGTCGGGCAAGACCAGCCTGATGCGGATCATGGCCGGCCTCGACCGCCCGACCCGCGGACGCGTGCTCAGCGACGGTGAAGATGTGACCGGACTGGCGGTGCAGAAGCGCAATGTTGCCATGGTCTACCAGCAGTTCATCAATTACCCGGCGATGACGGTCTATGAAAACATTGCCTCGCCGCTTCGCATCTCCGGCGCCGACAAGGCGACGATCGAGCGCGAGGTTGCACGCGCTGCCGAACTGCTCAGGCTCGGGCCCTATCTGCAGCGCACGCCGCTCAACCTGTCGGGCGGCCAGCAGCAGCGCACCGCACTGGCGCGCGCCATCGTCAAGAAGGCCGGACTTGTTTTGCTCGACGAGCCGCTCGCCAATCTCGACTACAAATTGCGCGAGGAACTGCGCGCCGAACTGCCAAAGATCTTCTCCGAATCCGGCGCCATTTTCGTTTACGCCACCACCGAACCCTCCGAAGCGCTGCTTTTGGGCGGTGATACGGCGACGCTGAGCGAAGGCCGCATCACCCAGTTCGGCCCGACGGTCGATGTGTTCCGCGACCCGGTCAACCTGGTAACCGCCCAGACATTTTCCGATCCGCCAATGAACCTGCTGCCGATGCAGAAGACGCAGGACAGATTCGTCAAGCAGGGCGTGAAGGACATCCCGGTTCCCCCTGGCCTTTCGCATCTCGCCGACGGGCCCTGCACGCTCGGTTTCCGGTCGCACAACCTGTCCCCCGTAGCCGGTGCCGGCACCACGCCGCTGTCTGCCGAGGTGATGGTCACCGAAATCACCGGCTCGGAAAGCTATGTCCATCTCATTCACGAAGACCAGCGCTGGGTGATGCTGACCAAGGGCATTCACGACATCGACGCGGGCGAGATGATGGAGGTGCATCTCGATACGGCGCACCTGCTGGTGTTCGACCGCGACGGGCGCACCGTTCGCGCCCAGACATCGGGAGCATGAGGACAGACCATGGCCCGCATTGATCTCGACCATATCCGCCACGCCTACATGGCCAACCCGTCCAGCGACGAGGATTACGCGCTGCGCGAGGTGCATCATTCCTGGGACGATGGCGGCGCCTATGCGCTGCTCGGGCCTTCGGGCTGCGGCAAGACCACGCTGCTCAACATCATTTCAGGCCTGCTGACACCGTCGGAAGGCAAGATCCTGTTTGACGGCAAGGACGTCACCGGACTGCAGCCGGAAGAACGCAACATCGCCCAGGTGTTCCAGTTCCCGGTCGTCTACGACACCATGACGGTCGCCGACAATCTCGCCTTCCCGTTGCGCAATCGCGGTATGGCCGAAGCCCAGGTTCAGGCCCGCGTTGCCGAAGTGCTGGAGATGATCGACCTCGTCGACATCGCGGGCCGCAAGGCGCGCGGTCTGACGGCGGATCTCAAGCAGAAGATCTCGCTAGGCCGCGGCCTTGTCCGCGCCGATGTCAACGCCATCCTGTTCGACGAGCCGCTGACGGTGATCGATCCGCACATGAAATGGCAGCTGCGCTCGCAGCTCAAGCTTTTGCACCGCCGCTTCGGCCACACCATGGTCTATGTCACCCATGACCAGACGGAGGCGCTGACCTTTGCCGACAAGGTGGTGGTGATGTATGGCGGCGAGATCGTCCAGATCGGCACGCCGCAGGAACTGTTCGAACGCCCGAGCCACACCTTCGTCGGCTATTTCATCGGCTCGCCGGGCATGAATGTGCTGCCGGTGGCGCTTGATGGCGCCCGGGCGCAACTGGGCCAGCAGTCTATCACCCTGCCCGGTGCAGCTAACCTGACCGATGGCAAGCGCACCGAGCTGGGCATCCGCCCCGAATTCGTGCATCTGGGAACCGAGGGCATGCCCGTCAGCGTGCGCATGGTCGAGGACATCGGGCGGCACAAGATCGTCCGCGCCATGATCGAGGGACATGAGCTGGCGATCGTGCTGGATGAGGATTTATCCGTGCCCGCAGATCCGCATGTCACCTTCGACCCCGCCGGAATCAACATTTACGCCGACGACTGGCGCGTAAAGCTGGGAGGCTGAGATGGACAAGACCTGGAACAACAAGGCCTGGTTCATGGTGTTGCCGATGCTGCTCCTGGTGGCATTCTCGGCCGTGATCCCGCTGATGACGGTTGTGAACTATTCCGTGCAGGACACTTTCGGCAACAACCAGTTCTTCTGGGCCGGCACCGACTGGTTTTCCGATGTGCTTGCGTCTGCCCGCTTCCATGACGCGCTTTTGCGCAACCTGGCGTTTTCAGGCATCATCTTGCTGATCGAGGTTCCGCTTGGCATCTTCATCGCGCTCAATATGCCGAAAAAAGGACTCGGCGTGCCGTTCTGCCTGGTGTTCATGTCGCTGCCGCTGCTGATCCCGTGGAACGTGGTCGGCACCATTTGGCAGGTGTTCGGCCGGGTCGATATCGGCCTGCTCGGCTACACGCTCAACGCGATGGGCTTTGACTATAATTATGTCAGCGATCCGTTCGACGCCTGGGTAACGGTGATCATCATGGATGTCTGGCACTGGACCAGCCTGGTGGTGCTGTTGTGCTATGCTGGCCTCGTCTCGATCCCCGACGCCTATTACCAGGCGGCCAAGATCGACGGCGCCTCGCGCTGGTCGGTGTTCCGCTATATTCAGCTGCCGAAGATGAACCGGGTGCTGCTGATCGCGGTGCTGCTGAGATTCATGGACTCCTTCATGATCTACACCGAGCCCTTCGTGGTCACCGGCGGTGGACCGGGCAACGCCACCACCTTCCTGTCGATCGACCTGGTCAAGACAGCCATCGGTCAGTTCGATGTCGGCCCGGCCGCGGCGATGAGCCTGATCTACTTCCTGATCATCCTGCTGCTGTCATGGGTGTTCTACACCGTGATGATCACCAACGACGCCAAGGGCTGAGGGAGCGCGCACCATGACGATGTCCGACAATGCCGCCTCGCAGACCAGTCTCGACGCCACCGCCGCCATGGCACGGCGGACGCGGCGGTCCAATGCGATAGCGCGCTTTTCCTTCCTGGTCCCGGTGATCTACATCTTCTTGCTGATGTTGCCGATCTACTGGCTCATCAATATGAGCTTCAAGACCAATGCCGAAATCCTCGGGGCCTTCTCGCTTTGGCCGCGCGATCCGACGATTGCCAATTACAAGGTCATCTTCACCGACCCGTCCTGGTATAGCGGCTACATCAATTCGATCATCTATGTGGTGATGAACATGGTGATTGCGGTGGCGGTGGCGCTGCCCGCCGCTTACGCGTTCTCGCGCTACCGGTTCCTGGGCGACAAGCACCTGTTCTTCTGGCTGCTCACCAACCGCATGGCGCCGCCTGCCGTGTTCGCGCTGCCGTTCTTCCAGCTCTATTCCGCCTTCGGCCTGATCGACACCCATATCGCGGTGGCGATCGCGCATTGCCTGTTCAACGTGCCGCTGGCCGTGTGGATCCTTGAGGGCTTCATGTCCGGCGTGCCCAAGGAGATCGACGAGACCGCCTATATCGACGGCTACTCGTTCCCGAAATTCTTCGTCAAGATCTTCATGCCGCTGATTGCGAGCGGCATCGGCGTGGCGGCGTTCTTCTGCTTCATGTTCTCATGGGTCGAACTGCTGATCGCGCGCACGCTGACCGTCACCGACGCCAAGCCGATTGCCGCCACCATGACCCGCACGGTCTCGGCGTCGGGGCTCGACTGGGGCGTGCTGGCAGCAGCCGGCGTGCTGACCATCATCCCGGGCGCGCTGGTGATCTGGTTTGTCCGCAACTACATCGCCAAGGGCTTTGCCCTGGGCCGGGTCTGAGGAGGCCAAGCTATGGATCTGTCATGGATGGCCTGGACCGGACCGACGGCGATCTTCTTTCTCGTCATTCTCATGCTGCTCATCGGCATGGGGGTGTGGGAGTATTTTGTCCCCGGCGGATCGCCGCGGGTCGGAATCCTGCGCTTTGAAACCACGCGCGGCGACCGTCTGTTCGTCTCGCTCTTGGGTTCGGCCTTCATCAATCTCGCCTGGCTCGGACTAGTCGGTCCGAACCTGTGGTGGGCTCTTGCCCTGTCCGTGGTCTACGCCATCGGCGTGTTCCGCTTTGTCTAGGGTTTGACTACCGGATGCGGCAATACCGCCGCCTCCGTTTTCGCAAGTCGGGAGGAAACTGTAATGCGGAAACATCTACTGTTATCAACAGCAGCAATGGCGCTCATGTTCAGCGCCGGAGTCGCCTATGCCGGGATGGAAGAAGCCACGAGCTTCCTCGATGCGGAAATCGGCGACATGTCGACGCTCGACCGGGCTGCCCAGGAAGCCGAGATGCAATGGTTCGTCGACGCAGCCCAGCCATTCGCCGGCATGGACATCAAGGTGGTTTCGGAAACCATCACCACGCATGAATATGAATCCAAGGTGCTGGCGCCGGCCTTTACCGCAATCACCGGCATCAAGGTTACCCACGACCTGATCGGCGAAGGCGATGTGGTTGAAAAGCTGCAGACGCAGATGCAGTCGGGCGAGAACATCTATGACGCCTATGTCAACGATTCCGACCTGATCGGCACCCACTGGCGCTACCAGCAGGTTCGCAACCTGACTGACTGGATGGCAAATGAGGGCTCCGAGGTGACAAGCCCGACGCTGGATGTGGAGGACTTTATCGGCCGCTCATTCACGACCGCGCCCGACGGCAAGCTCTACCAGCTTCCCACCCAGCAGTTCGCCAACCTGTACTTCTTCCGTTACGACTGGTTCAACGACGAGAAGAACAAGGCCGACTTCAAGGAAAAATATGGCTATGATCTCGGCGTACCGGTGAACTGGTCAGCCTATGAGGACATCGCCGAATTCTTCACCGGTCGCGAAATCGACGGCAAGAAGGTCTATGGCCACATGGACTACGGCAAGAAGGACCCTTCCCTCGGCTGGCGCTTCACCGACGCCTGGCTGTCGATGGCCGGCAATGGCGACAAGGGCATCCCGAACGGCCTTCCGGTCGATGAATGGGGCATCAAGGTCGACGAGAACTCGCGACCAGTCGGCTCCTGCGTTGCCCGCGGCGGCGACACCAACGGACCTGCAGCAGTCTATTCGATCGAGAAATATCTCGAGTGGATGGAAAAATATGCGCCTGCGGCAGCCCAGGGCATGACCTTTGGTGAATCGGGACCTGTCCCGTCGCAGGGTGAAATTGCCCAGCAGATGTTCACCTACACGGCCTTCACCGCTGACTTTGTCAAGGAAGGCCTGCCGGTCGTCAATGAGGACGGCACGCCAAAATGGCGGTTCGCACCGTCACCGCACGGTGTGTACTGGAAGGAAGGCATGAAGCTCGGCTACCAGGACGCCGGTTCGTGGACGCTGATGAAGTCCACGCCTGAGGATCGCGCCAAGGCCGCATGGCTCTATGCGCAGTTCGTCACCTCCAAGACGGTCGATGTGAAGAAGAGCCATGTCGGTCTCACCTTCATCCGCGAGTCGACGCTCAGCCACGACTCCTTCACCGAACGCGCACCGAAACTCGGTGGACTGGTCGAGTTCTACCGTTCGCCGGCCCGCGTCCAGTGGTCGCCAACCGGCACCAACGTGCCTGACTATCCGAAGCTGGCACAGCTCTGGTGGCAGGCCATCGGTGACGCATCGTCGGGCGCCAAGACTGCCCAGGAAGCCATGGACTCGCTGTGTGCCGAGCAGGAAAAGGTGATGGAACGCCTCGAACGCGCCGGTGTGCAGGGCGATATCGGCCCGAAAATGGCTGAAGAGCACGATCTGGAATACTGGAATGCGGATGCCGTCTCGAAGGGCAATCTCGCGCCACAGCTGAAGATCGAAAACGAAAAAGAACAGCCGATGACCGTCAACTACGACGAACTGGTCAAGAGCTGGCAGTAGGTTCGGCCAACGCCGAAACGACTGAATGACGATCGGGGCCTTCGGGCCCCGATCTGTTCGTGCGCATGGATGCGATCCTGTTGCCGCAAGACCTCCCCTGCGACAGCGCCAGCCATATCGGTGGCGCTGGGTTTCGGGTCAGCTCTTGGCGTTGCCCTCTTCCTTCAGGTTCAACAGGGCGACGCCGCTGTTGCCCAGTTCAACGGCTGCGAACGGGCCGCCGTGATGCGTGTTGCCCGGATCCTGCGGGTCGAGCGGACCGGCCTCGGCATAGATTTCCTTGGCGAATTGCTCGGCATTGTCCTTGGGACGATAACCCAGATGCTGCGCCTTGGAGTTGTCCACCGGCGCGCGGTCATTGTTGGAGACGCCATAGACGACGGAAAAGCCGGTGATCGGCGTGTCGATGGCGCGTTCGACCATGTGGATGAGATCGTCATAGCTGAGCCAGCTTCCGACCGCGCGGGGGTTGGAGACCTGGGCGCAGGAGAGAATCCGCATGCAGACCGATTCCAGCCCGCGCTTGTCCCAATACAGGCTCGCCAAATCCTCGGCGAAGCACTTGGCCAGGCCATAGAAGGTGTCGGGCCGATGCGGCGCATCGATGCCGATGAAATCGGTCTTCTTGTGCATGCCGACAGCATGGATGGAGGAGGCGTAGACCACCCGGCGCAAACCGTTGCGATGCGCTGCTTCCCAGATATTGTAGGCGCCGATGAAGTTGGGGCCGAGCAGCGTTTCGAACGGGGCCTCGTCGCAGACAGCACCGAAGTGAACCACCATGTCGGCGCCTTCAAGCAGCGCAACCATGGCATCGAGATCCTGCAGATCGGCCTTCACATAGCTTTCGCCGGGATACAACTTGCCGAGATCCTCGGCCAGATCGGTGGAGACGAGTTCATCGCAAAGCCTGGAAAGCGGCTCGCGCAGGTAGGAGCCGAGGCGGCCGGCGGCACCGGTCAGGACAAGTTTTTTCATGGTTAGTCTCCGCAAGTTTCAGGAAGTGTCAATTGCATTACCACGGCAGGGCCGCGGTGAAGGGATTGGAGGCAGGCAGCATCAGATGATCGCCTTTTCCTCGACAGGGCGGCCCGCCGCGATCCGATCAAAGCTGAACGGTGTCAGATCCAGCGTGCGATACTCACCATAGGTAAGCCATTCCGCCGTGCCGCGCCCCATGGCCGGCGATTGCTGCAAGCCGTGACCGGAAAAGCCGTTGAGGAAAATGAAATTCTGCAGTTCCGGATGCGGCCCGGTGATCGCGTTGTGGTCGAAGGTGTTGTAGGCATAATGACCGGTCCATTCCGACTGCACCTTGATCGCCTCGAACTGCGGAATGCGCGTCGCCACTATAGGCCAGACATGGGATTCCCACAGGTCAAAATCCATTGCGAAGTCGTCATAATCGACGGCCGGGTCAATCTCGGAATGGGCGCCGCACTGGTAGGTGCCGCCGCCGTTTTCGCGCACATGCACGCCTGAAGGATCGATGGTCAGCGGCAGGTCGCGGTCAAGCGGCTTGTCGGCCTTGAAAATCCAGGTGTAACGCTTGCGCGGCTCGACCGGCATTTCAATGCCCGCCATCTTCGCCGTGCGTGCGGCGCGGGGGCCCGAGGCATTGACCAGTTGCTCGCAGGCGATGACCTCGCCCGATTTCAGCGTGACGCTTTCGACCCTTGTGCCTGCGGCGTTGCGGTTGATCGCCACTACCTCATTCTCGATGTATTCCACGCCGCGCTCCCGCGACTGCCTGCGCCACCAGTCAAACACTGCACTGCCGTCCCAGTAGCCTTCGTCGACCAGATTGATCGAGCCGAGAATGATGTCCTCGACATTGTAGAAGGGATAGGCAGCCGCGATCTGCTCGGCCGTCATCAGTTGAGTCGCGGCGCCGGCCGCAAGCTGGATCTTCTGGTTTTCGCGCAGCACATTGGCAAAGGCATCATTGTCGGCCAGATACATGTAGCCGAAAGAGTGGATCGAAAGCTCCGGAACGCGCTCGTCACCGCCCATATATCCGCGCAGATTCTTGACGAAATCAGCGGCAAACTGGCTGATGCGGACATTGAGTTCAGCCGAGAACTGCTGGCGCATGCAGCTGTTGGTGTGGGCGGTGGAGCAGGACTGATAGCTGGTGTCGCGTTCGACGACGAGAACCTTGCCGTCAAAATCCTTGTTGTCAGTGAGGAACCAGGCAGTCGAGGCGCCCATGATGGCGCCGCCGACGATGATAACATCATAGGATGTGTGTTTTGGCGTTTCCGTCTTGCCGGCCATTACAATGCCTCCCCTTTGCTGACAGCCGCCGCAACGGCTTCGATATCCTGTTGGCTCAGACCGTAATCGCGCGCAGCGGTTTCGGCCGAGATGTAACCACGGGCAAGGTCACGCCTGACCAGCGCCTTGTCGCGATCTGCAGGATCGCCATAACCTGCGCCGCCGGGGAATGCCATCACCACCTTGCGCCCGTGCGGCACAAATTGCTTGCCCTTGACCCGCATCGGTGTGCCATCGTCCTGGGCAATGGTCGTGGCGCCGCCATTGCCGCCGCCGCGGCGGCCGCGCGCCGGGTGCTGGCCGCGGTCGAACATGGCCTGAATGTCGAACTCATGGCCTTCCATCGCGCCGACTTCCATATATTGGCCCAGTCCGCCGCGGGTCTTGCCCGCGCCACCGCTGTCGGGTCGCAACTCCTTGCGCCAGATGATGACGGGACCGGCATGCTCGGTGGCCTCGATCGGCATGGTCATCACGCCGGAGGGGAAGGCCGTGGCGTTGAGTCCGTCGAAACCGGGCCGCGCGCCCGAACCGCCGGAGTTAAAGGTCAGCACCTCGGACCGCCGCGCATGGGACGGCGCCGGCGCATCGGTGCGGGGCCGCAACGACACCTGGAAATTGCACAGACACCCTGCCCCTTCGGCCGGCACCAGGCCGGGCACGATCTTGTCGAACGCGTTGAAGACCGTGTCGGGCACGAAATGGCCGACGATATGGCGCAGCGCCACCGGTGCGGGATGCAGCGCGTTGACGATGGTGTTTTCCGGCGCCTCGATCTCGAACGGCGCCAGGGAAGCGTGGTTGTTCGGGATCTCCGGTGCGATGGCCACTTTCAGCGCATAGCAGGCATAGGCCTTGGCATAGACCAGCGGGCAGTTGATGCCCTTCTTGTCGAGCCCGGAGGAGCCGGTGAAATCGGACACGATCCGGTCCTCGTGCACGGTGACCTTGACCTTCAGCGTGATCGGCACGTCAAAGCCGTCCACCGTCATCTCACCAGTGGCCGATGTACGCGTCAAGGCAGCAATGCGTTTCAGCGTAGCGCGGCGCGAGTTTTCGAGGATGAAATCGGCGATGCCGCTCAAGTCAGCGAGATCGAATTCCTGCATCATCTCGATCAGCCGGCGATGGCCGATCTCGTTGCAGGTGGCAAGCGCGAACATGTCGCCGATCAGCTGGTCGGGCTCGCGCACATTGCCACGCACGATGCGGACCAGCGTCTGGTCGACGTCGCCGCGTTCGGCAAATTTCATGATCGGGATATAGAGCCCCTCTTCATAGACGCTGGCCGCATCGGCCCCGAACCCTCGTCCGCCGATATCGACGATATGGGCGGTGCAGGCGAAGAAGCCAACCAGCGCGCCACCATGAAAGGACGGCGTGACCATGGTGATGTCGTGCAGGTGGCCGGTGCCTTCCCGGGGATCGTTGGTGATGTAGACATCGCCGTCAAACATGTTGTCACGGCCGATGCGGCGGATGAAATGCGCCACGGCATCGGCCATCGCATTGACATGGCCCGGTGTGCCGGTGACCGCCTGCGCCAGCATCCGGCCATCGGTGTCATAGACGCCGGCCGACAAGTCTCCCGCCTCACGCACCGAGGTGGAGAAGGCGGTGCGCACCAGCGCCTGCGCCTGCTCCTCGACAACCGAGATCAGCCGGTTCCACATCACCTGGTAGGAAACCTTGGAATGTTGCTTTGCCATAGTCTCAGCCTTTCACGACGATGTCGATGCAGCCATCGGGCTGGCGGATCGCATCCCGGCTTGCCGGAATGATGATGGTGGTCTCGTCCTCGGTCATCACCGCAGGTCCCGGCACGCGATGGTCAGCCTCCAGACCGCTCCTCTCCACCACATGCGCGCTGGCAAAGCCGCCTGTTGCTGCGTCAAACACCTGCCGCGTGGTCCCCAGCCTTGCGGCCATGGTGCCGGAGGTGATCTCGACGCGCGCGACCTGTTCGGCCGGCGTCGTGGCATTGACCGACCAGACGGTGATTTCCACGTCCATGCCGGCCACGGTGCGGCCGAACAATTTGGTGTAATCCTCCTCGAACCGCGTCAGGAAAGTTGCAGCGTCCGGCGCCATGGCCTGATCCTCGGTCAGGCTGATCGGAATTTCCCAACCCTGGCCGGAATAGCGCATATAGACCTTGAACTCGGCCAGGATCGGGCTGACCTCGTCACAGGTACGGACAAAGCCGGTGGCCTCGTCACGCAGCTCGCTCAGCAGGGAGCGGATCCGGTCCGGATCGAAATCGGACAGCTTCATGTAGACCGACCGGTTGGCCTCGAAGCTGAACGGCGCGCGCAGAAATCCGATGGCCGACCCGACGCCGGCGCCCGGCGGCACGATCAGCCGGCCGACGCCCAATTTCTCGCACAGCCGCCCGGCATGCAGCGGAGCTGCACCTCCAAAGGCGATCATGGTGTATTCGGACAGGTCCTCGCCATTTTCAACCGCATGCACCCGCGCCGCATTGGCCATGTTCTCGTCCACCACTTCGGCCACACCGAAGGCTGCCTCGACCGCGTCCATTTCCAGCTTCGCGCCGATATGGCTGGCGAGCGCGGATTGCGAGCTGTCGGGGAACAGCGTGATCGAGCCGCCAGCGAAATTGTCGGGGTCGAGCTTGCCCAGAACCAGATCGGCGTCGGTGACCGCCGGTCGTGTGCCGTCGCGGCCATAGCAGGCCGGGCCGGGCTCGGAGCCGGCGCTTTCCGGACCCACCCGGATCTGGTGCATGCTGTCGACATGGGCGAGCGAACCGCCGCCGGCGCCGATCTCGACCATGTCGATCACCGGAATCGAAATCGGCATGCCCGAGCCCTTCTTGAACCGGTAGGTCCGCGCCACTTCGAACACGCGGGAGGTCTTGGGCGTCTGGTTCTTGATCAGGCAGATCTTGGCCGTGGTGCCGCCCATGTCAAAGCTGAGTACCTTGTCGAGCCCATAGCGGGCCGCAATATGGGCGGCAAAGACGGCGCCGCCCGCAGGGCCGCTTTCAACCAGCCGCACCGGGAATTCGGCAGCATTGCGGATCGAGATAATGCCGCCGCCCGAATGCATCAGGAAGATGCGGCAATCGACGCCTTCGCCGCGCAACCGTTCTTCCAGGCGGCCCAGATAGGATGCCATCAGCGGCTTGATATAGGCGTTGGCCACCACCGTGTTGAAGCGCTCATATTCGCGCATCTGCGGGCTGACTTCGGCGGAAATCGACACCGCCACATCGGGAAGCCTTGCGCTGACCACGTCGCGGATCATCCGCTCATGGGCGGGGTTGAGGTAGGAATGGATAAGCCCGATGGCGACGCTTTCAAAACCGGCTTCGGCAATGCGGTCGACCACCGCCTCGACCTCGGCGCGATCAAGCGGGATCATCACCTCGCCCCTGGCGTTGACGCGTTCATGGACGGTGAAGCGCATCTGCCGCGGCAGCAGCGGCTCGGGCAGGGTCAGGTTGAGGTCATATTGCTCGAAACGGCTTTCGGTGCGCATCTCGATGACGTCGCGAAAGCCTTGTGTGGTGATCAATGCGGTTTTGGCGCCGCGCCGTTCGATCAGCGCATTGGTGGCAAGCGTTGTGCCGTGGATGATCTGGCCGATGTCGCCCGGGGCAATGCCGGCCTTGGCGCAGACCTGATGCATGCCGTCGATGATCGCGGTTTCGGGCGCGGCATAGGTGGTGAGAACCTTGGACGAATATTGCGCGCCATCTTTTTCAAGAACCACATCGGTGAAGGTGCCACCGATGTCCACGCCGAGGCGAATTGCAGCTGTCTTCATCCGGATTGTCTCCACCTGGTGGTTGCACACAAACTCCGCGCGGTCCCAGACATCACCTGAGCCTGAACAGGGACTGGCGGCAGCCGGCCCGGCAGGGGTAGCGGCCATCTTGGCGCCACTGTCGCAGGCCGTCAGGATGGGTTCAAATTCGAAAAATTATGAGGGGTGATCAATGGAATTGATCCTGCCACCGGATCCTGTCGCCACTTCCACAGCCAGCCTCGCCGCCGCTTCGACGAAACGGGAGACCTTGGCGCCGTTGAAACGGGCGAAGAACTCCAGCGGCTTGGGGTGCCAGTCACAATCGAGAACCACCAATGTCCCGGATTCGATCTGTTCGCGCACCAGGGCTGCCGGCAGAAGCGCGGCTCCCATGCCGTCAACCGCCATCTGGACGCAGGAGGCAAGACTGCTCGAGAACACGATGCGGTCGGTGGCAAGCTTGCGCGTCTCGGCGAATTTGAGCAGTTCTTTCGATGCCAGCGTGTGCCGGGCGTGGATGAGCACTGGCGTCAGCAACAATTCGGCAAGCCTGGTTTTCGGTCCGGTCCGCGCTATCAGCTCCGGCGGGGCGATCCAGATATAGGGACAGGTGCCGAGCGCCAGGGAATCGGTGCTTTCATGCAGGAAAGGGCCGGTCTGCAGAGCGAGGTCGATCTGGCCTGCCGCCAGCTTCTGCTCGATGCCGGTCGACAGCTCCACCTCCAGCTCGACCGCTACCGAAGGATAGGCCTCGCGAAACCGGCGCAGGAAGACATGCAGCCATGTGCTGGCGATCAGTTCGGTGACACCGAGCCGCATCCGGTCGGCGATCAGATCCTGCCGCTCCGCCACTTCGAGGAACGCCTCGGCATTCCACAACACCTGCCGCGCGGTAGCCAGCAGCGCCTCGCCTTTCTCCGACAGGCGCACCGAACCGGCATCGCGGTGCATCAGGACGATGCCGATGCTGTCTTCAAGTGTCGAAATGCGGTTGGAGATATTGGGTTGCGTCGTTCCAAGGACCGCGGCGGCCTTGCGGAAAGATCCCATGTCCACGACACAGACAAAGGCTTCGAGCTGCTTGAGCGTGATCTGGCTTTTTATCATGAGCCGGGATTGGATAAGCAATTTTGATGACGCGTCAAGCCTGATCGAGCCCGTTGCATCTGCCCTCAGGCCCGTATGGCGCCCGCAATGTTCCTACACGTCCCATAAATGACGATGGCTGCAAAACCGGCGCCGGCACAAAGCCGGACGGGGTCCGCAGCCATCAGTGATCAGTCGGGTGGAAGGCCTCTCCAGTTGCAGGAGAGGTCGTCCTGATCAGAAGGGAACACTGAAGGACAGGGTTCCGCCATAGGCGTGGTAATTCTGGACGCCGATGCCGTCATAGAAGAGGTCGCCGGCAAAACGGACACCGCGTTGGCCGGTGCGCACTTCCACACCGCCTTCGACGCGTCCGCGGAACCTGCGGTCGGCAGAGACCAGCGACGGGTTGGTGGCTGTCTGTTCGGTCAGAAGGTCGAAGTCGTAGAGGCCCGACAGTCCGAGCGAAAAGGCCATGTCGGTGTCCTCCATCGGTTCGAGCGCGATGGTCAGCTTCGGTCCGAACTCCAGCCGGCCAAGATCGAATTCCTGGCCCGGGATGGTGTTGCCGAGCGTGTCGACATAGCTCTTCTGCTCTTCCCAGAAATAGGTCAGCCGCGCGAACGGATTGACCCGCACCCTGCCGAGATCGAAATCTCCGGTCAGACCGGCCTGCATCAGCAGACGCTCGGTGTCGAAGTCGTCCTCGAACAGACCCAGCGCATTGACCTTGTTGGCGGACTGGCCATAGGTCAGGCGCATGTCGGCAAACAGGTTCTGGTGAACCCGCATTGCCGCATAGGGGCCGATCATCCAGCCGACGCCATCGGCGCTGCTGTTGGCCGTTGCATTGGTTTCTTCGGTGATATCGAGCGAGCCCATCACCCCGACCAGGGCCTGGTTGCCGAAGCGGTAGTCCACGCCGGCAAAGATCAGGGCATTGAGGCTATCGCTGCCGCTGTTTTCAACCTGCGCATAGGTGCCCGAGGCCCAGACGTCGAAGCCGGAACGGGGTGCGCCCTGCGGCTGATTGGCCTGCGCACCATCTGTGGCCAGCGGAAACAGCGTGTCGCTGGCGCCGCCGGCGGAGGTGTCCGTGGCATAGCCGAGTGCGGTGGCGGCTTCTGCGGCCGCGGCCGGGCCCTGCTCCAGCCTGTGGCGGAAGGCGCCGAGGCTGAAGTCGAACTGGCCGGTGCTGCCGTAAGGCGTCACCTCGACGGAGAAGCCATTGAAGTTGCGCTGCTGGGCAAAGGCGCCGCCCATCAGGCGTTTGACGATGTCGGGCTGCTCGGCGACGATCCGGTCGGCCCGGTTGGTGACAAAGGATGCGATCACTTCCTGGGTCTTCTGGATGTCGGCCACGGAATCGCGCTTGTTGAAGAGCTCAAACGACGTGCCGGTCAGTCCGGTCGCGCTGGCAGATACCAGATAGGTGTCGTAGACGCCGGTGCTGACAAAGGCCGGCGTGATGCTGTTGGCGGTCATCACCGAGCTTGTCGCAATGCCGTCGGTGTCGGTGGTCACCGTCTCGGTGTTGCTGCCGGTCGCCGCGAAGGTCAGCGAGGGGCCGCTCGCCGGGGCAGCAAAGGTGACGTTCACCCCGGCAACGGCATTGCCGGCCGTGTCCGTGACCTTGGCAACCAGCGGTGCATCGAACCGGGTGTTGACCTCGGCCGACTGGGCTGAACCCGACACCGCCAGAATGCCCGAAGCGACGCTGGCCGTTCCGCTGGATGTCAGTTCGAACGACACCTCGTCGCTGTCATTGGTGATGAAGCCCAGCGTGTAGGAAAATGTGCCGGAGCTTGCGGGGGTGTAGGTTACCAGCAGATCGACCGATCCGCCGGCTGGAATGGTCACCGATGTCGGCCCGGTGACCGAGGCGGTGACGCCGGTTGCCGCGTAGCGGACCGGATCGCCAAACTGGAACCGGTTTTGCCGCAGCACGGCGCTGACATTCGAAAAAGCCAGGGTCATGCCGCCAATATTGGACGCGGAATTCAGGGTCGGACTGGCAACAACCAGCGGGCCGATGCCGTTGTTGCGGATGGTGTAGCTGGTGCTGGAAGCCTCGCGGGACGGCCGGTTTCCGAGCAGGGTATTGCCGGAGCCGTTCTTGATTTCGTCACCACTGCTCGCCGCCACGACAACCTTCGGCGGCGCATTGTTGACCAGCGTCAGGCTGAAATCCGCCGTGGTGGAGATGCCTGCAGCGCTGGCATTGACGATGAAGGCGCCGGCTGTTGCATTGGCCGTTGCCGAGAGAGACGCGACGCCGGATGCATTTGTCGTGGCTGTCTGCGATGCGGTGTCTAGGCCGGCGCCGGTGGCCGGTGCGGTGAACGTGACCGTTACGCCGGAAACCGGATTGTCGCCATGATCGACAACCTTGGCTGACAGGGCGGTTGCGAAGCCGGTGTTGACCTCCGTCGTCTGTCCATTGCCGGCGGACACCGTTATGGCTGCCGGCAGGGAGACGCCAGTGCCGCTGACGGAAAGGTCGTAATTGGCTTCATCGGCATCATCGCTGATGATGTCCAGCTCGAAGGAAAACGCCGCCGCTGCCGCCGGCGTGTAGGCAACGGTGAAAGTCGTGGAACCGGAGACGGCAATGGACGAGCTTCCATAAGCCGAAATCGCATCCACATTGACATTGGTGGCAGCACTTGCCGTAGCCGTGCCGGTCAGGTTCAGTGGCTTGGTGCCTGTATTGGTCACGGTATAGGTGATGGTCTTCTGGACACCGGCTGAGGCGGATCCGGCGGCATCGGTGCCGCCATCTGCAACAGCGCCGCTGACCGATGACGAGACCGCGATTTCCGGTGCGCCGGCGGCAGTGCCCGAAACGGTCATATTGAACGGGTTCTCGTCGCCATCATTGTTGGTGAAGGCCAGGTCGAAGGAGAAGGCTCCATCCAGGATCGGTGTGTATTGCACCTGGAACGTGGTCGAGCCGCCGCCACCGGTCACTGTTGCAGCTCCCGGCGCGCCAATCGCATTGACGGTGACATTGCTCAGGCTCGACGATGTCGCCGTGGCAAGCGTCAGGTCGTCGGTGCCGCTGTTGGTCACGGTATAGGTAACCGTCACCGGTGTGCCCGCCATCTGGGCACCCTGCGCATTGGCGCCGCCATCGCTGACAACACCGCCGATGGAAGACGAAACCGCGATTTCAGGTGTACCGGTAGCCGTGCCGGACACCGTCATGTCAAAGGGATTTTCGTCGCCGTCATTGTTGACAAACGACAGGCCGAAGGAAAAAGCCCCGGCGAGGGTCGGCGTATACTGCACCTGGAAGGTTGTGGTTCCACCGCCGCCTGCTACTGTCGTGCTGACAGGCGCGCCGATCGATCCCACGGTGACATTGCTCAGGCTCGACGAAGTCGCCGTGGCAAGCGTCAGGTCACCGGTGCCGGAATTGGTCACCGTGTAGGTCACGGTCACAGGAGTGCCGGCCACCCGCGTGCCCTGCGCATCGCTGCCGCTGTCCGCAATTGCGCCACTGACCGATGAGGAAACCGCGATTTCAGGCGTCCCTCCGGCCGTGCCCGAGACAGTGAAATTGAACGGATTCTCGTCGCCATCATCATTCACAAAGGACAGATTGAAGGAGTAGGCACCGGCAAGCGTCGGCGTGTATTGCACCTGGAAGGTGGTGGTGGCGCCGCCGCCGGTCACCGTGGTGCTGGCCGGCGCGCCGATCGAACCGACAACGACATTGCTGGGGCTCAAGGCTGTCGCGGTGGCAAGCGTGAGATCATCGGTACCGCTGTTGGTCACGGTATAGGTAACCGTCACCGGTATCCCTGCCGTCTGGGCACCCTGCGCATCGGTGCCGCCGTCGCTGACAGCACCGCCGATGGAGGACGAAACCGCAATTTCCGGCGCGCCGGTGGCCGTGCCCGAAACAGTGAAGTTGAACGGATTCTCGTCGCCATCATCATTGACGAAAGACAGGCTGAAGGAGAAAGCGCCGGCAAGCGTCGGCGTGTAGCGCACCTGGAAGGTGGTGCTGCTGCCACCGGTCACCGTGGTGCTGAGCGGTGCGGCGACTGAATCAACTGTCACATTGCTGGCGCCCGAAGCGGTCGCGGTCGCCAGGGTCAGGTCATCCGTGCCGGAATTGGTCACCGTATAGGTCACGGTGACGTGCGAGCCGGCAACTCGCGTGCCTTGCGCATCCGTGCCGGCGTCACTCATTGCGCCGCCCACGGAAGACGAAACCGCGATTTCGGGCGTGCCGGTGGCGGTTCCCGATACCGTGTAGTTGAACGGGTTCTCGTCGCCATCGTCATTGACGAAGGAGAGGCCAAAGGAGAAGGCGCCGGCAAGCGTGGGCGTGTATTTCACCACAAAGGTGGTCGTGGCACCGCCGCCCGCAACTGTTGTCGAGGCCGGCGCGCCGATGGAATCAACGGTCACATTGCTGGGGCTGGAAGAGATTGCTGTGGCCAGAGTCAGGCTACCGGTGCCGGAATTGGTCACCGTATAGGTCACCGTCACCTGTGATCCCGCCACCTGCGTGCCCTGTGCGTCCGTGCCGGCGTCGGCGACAGTGCCGCTGATGGAAGACGAAACCGCGATTTCGGGCGCGCCTGATGCCGTGCCCGAAACAGTGAAGTTGAACGGGTTCTCGTCGCCATCGTCATTGACGAAGGACAGGCCGAAGGAGAAGGCGCCCGCCGTCGTCGGCGTATACTGCACCTGGAACGTGGTGGTGCCGCCACCGCTGGTCACCGTGGTGCTGAGCGGTGCGGCGACTGAATCAACCGTGACATTGCTGGCGCCCGAAGCGGTCGCGGTCGCCAGGGTCAGGTCATCCGTGCCGGAATTGGTCACCGTATAGGTCACGGTGACCGGCGAGCCGGCGACTTTCGTGCCTTGTGCGTCCGTGCCGCCGTCAGTCACTGCGCCGCCCTCGGAAGACGAAACCGCGATTTCGGGCGTGCCGGTGGCGGTTCCCGATACCGTGTAGTTGAACGGGTTTTCGTCGCCATCGTCATTGACGAAGGAGAGGCCAAAGGAGAAGGCGCCGGCGAGAGTCGGCGTGTATTTCACCACAAAGCTGGTGGTGGCATCGCCACCCGCAACTGTAGTCGAGGCCGGCGCAGCAATGGAATCAACGGTCACGTTGCTGGCGCCGGAGGACGTCGCCGTGGCCAGCGTCAAGGCATCCGTTCCGGAATTGGTGACCGTATAGGTCACCGTCACCTGTGATCCCGCCACCTGCGTGCCCTGTGCGTCCGTGCCGGCGTCGGCGACAGTGCCGCTGATCGAAGACGAAACCGCGATTTCGGGGGTGCCGGTCGCCGTGCCTGAAACAGTGAAGTTGAACGGGTTTTCGTCGCCATCATCATTGACGAAGGACAGGCCGAACGAGAAGGCGCCGGCGAGCGTCGGCGTGTATTGAACCTGGAACGTGGTGGTGCCGCCACCGCTGGTGACTGTGGTGCTGCCTGGAGCGCCGATGGAATTTACCGTCACATTGTTGGCGCTGGAGGAGGTTGCTGTGGCCAGAGTGAGATCACTCGTGCCGGAATTGGTCACGGTATAGGTCACCATGACCGGCGATCCGGCCGTCCGGGTGCCCTGTGCGTCCGTGCCACCGTCGCTGACCGCGCCGCTAACAGAGGAGGAAACTGCAATCTCGGGAGCCGATGGCGCACCGATGGACCCTGACCCGCCATTTTGCGTGTAGGTCACAGAAAAAGGCCCGCCGATGGACGCCCCACTATAGTTTCCGGAGACGACACAGCCGGAAGAACAATTATAGGTGCTGCTAAAATCGTTCGCCTGTCCGAAGGACGACCCGTCTGAAATGAATTGCGTGCCGCCATCATGCGCAATCGAAACACTAGTGAACTCACCGGTGTTATCATCAATTCCGATCAAATCAATTGTGACACTGGATCCAGACCCGGCATTGAAATTGATATAGTTCTGGCTGCCGGGGAACGTGTTGGACAACGAACAAGTGTCAGCCGTGACATCTAGGGTAAGATCCCCGCCGGTTGTTACAGTCAGACCGGAACAACTGTTCCAGGCGGCATCTGCCGCGCGGACACCGAGACCGACCGACAAAGCAATGAAAATTGAGAAAATTGTGAGAAATGTATACAAGCCGCGCATCATGGAATACTTCAACGTCCGGGACGCCTTATTTATTGAATGAAAATTCAACACGTCAGCAAATGCACAATATAGAAATTTCATTTATTTCCCCGCAAAAAGTCCATTGCTAGAAGGCAATGCGCTCTTACATTAAATCGCCAAATAGTTGCGCCCCGCAACAATACACGCCAAATCAAGGCTAATATTGCTGACAGGTTTAGAAAAATATTGTTCGAATGGGAATCCCCTCAGAGCTCAATAATCACGACAGCACCCGAAAACGCGCGGCCAGCGTGGTTTTGTTGCATATAAGCCACGGTGAAAATGCACCGATAATAGGTTGTTTTCGGAGAGAATTGAGGGTGGCCGCTTTCCGGCTGACCGGAGAATTCGCTTTTTGGTTGTGATTTCCGTTGCCTGCAAGGGGCAACGAATCACTTCATGGCATGCAACAGGCCGCGTTCCAGCACCCGCGTTGCTTACAGCGGGACAGCTTTGATGACAGCATTACTGCGCGGGCGCGAGATGGGAAGAACTGGTCTGGTTCCCATGTCGCTCATGGACGAAACAGCGCGATTCCCGGCATTTCTGACAGGACGAGGCCTCACCTTCCAGCCGGTGGTCGCCCGATGGCCATACCACTAACCTTGCAGGTGCTCGAACAGGCGCGCCACGGCTTCGGCGCCCGGGTCGGTATGACCTTCAAGCTGCTGGGCATTGATGTAGGAAGCCCGGCCTGCATTGGCCTTGGTCAAGGTTGCGGTGTGATCCGCGCCGGCACGCGCCGCCTTGGCCGCCTGTTGCAGATTGTCTTCCAGCGCTTCCAGTGCCGGATGCAACGCATCCACCATGGTCCTGTCGCCCAGCTTGGCGCCACCGATTTCCTGCAGCCTGACCAGGCCCGCCTTGAGCGCCCCTGTCATCGACAGGCCGCTTGAAGCGGCATCGCCTGCTGCGGCAAAAAAGATAGCCAGCAACACCCCGGAGGAACCGCCCATGGTCTGGCTGAGTTCCTGGCCAATGGCGCGGTAGAGTTGGGTGTGATCGGCCAATGGAAGCGTGTCCATGGTGGCAATCAACGCGCGCGCGGCCCCGGCCAGCGTCGAGCCGGTGTCGCCGTCGCCGGATTTGGCGTCGAGCGCATTCAAATCAGCCTCGGACTCGATCAGGATCTCGCAGCATTTTGTCAGGAAGGCGCGGGTTTCGGCATGTTCGGACGGCAGCGGCTTGATCGGCGCCAGACCATCGGGCAGGTTGAGGACGGTCACCGGTGTGATTTTCGACACGCCCGGCCAGGCAGGAAGCGGCGTCGGCTGGGACAATGCCTCGAGATCTCCCGCGTCCACCGGATAGACCGAGACCGAGAAGCCGCGCATATCCAGCGATGTGACCATGGCGGCGGGCCCGACGATCCATTTCAGCTTTGCGGCGATGGTCGAATTGGCCATTTCATTGGCCAGAACCGCCATTTCAAGAACCGAAGCTCCACCGAGATTGTTGAGTAAGGCGACATGCTCGCCCTCGCCCATATGGGCGTCAAGCTTGGCAACAACGGCGTCCATGGCCTGGCTGGCATCGGAATACTGGATCTGCTCGACCCCGGCCTCGCCATGGATGCCGAGACCGAGTTCAGCCATGCCCTTGGGAATGCGCGCCTCTTTCGGCGAACCGGGAACGGTGCAGGTGTCGAGCGACATGCCGATGGTCTTGGTGCCGGCAATGACTTTCTCGACCCGCTTCGTGATCTCGTCGAGCTTGACGCCGCTTGCCGCCAGGGCGCCGGCGATCTTGTGCACGAACAGGGTTCCGGCCACGCCCCGCGCCTGCGGCAGGTCGGGCAAGGCCACATCATCATCGACAACCACCATGCTGACATCAAGGCCAAAGGCGCGGGCCCGTTCTGCAGCCAGACCGAAATTCAGTCGGTCACCGGTGTAGTTCTTGACGATCAGCAGACAGCCGGCGGGACCGGTCACGGCCAGGATTCCGGCCAGCACGGCATCGACAGATGGAGAGGCGAACACATCGCCGCAGACGGCGGCAGTCAGCATGCCCTCGCCGACAAAGCCAGCATGCGCCGGTTCATGCCCGGAGCCGCCGCCGGACACCAGCGCCACCTTGGACTTGTCCCAGTCATTGCGGACCACCACCCGTATGTGCGGATAGCCATCCAGCCGGGCCAGCTTGCCGCCGGACACCGCGATGACACCGTCGACTGCATCGGTGACGATGTCTTCCTTGTTGTTCATAAACTGGGTCATAGGACGTTCTCCTCGGCAATTCGTGCGCCATCACTATCAAAATAGAACGGCTTCTCGGGCCTGATCTTGACGATGTCACCCTCGGTGAGCGGTGTGTGCGCGTCGGTGACTGAGACCAGATCGTGATTTTTGAAAGACAGATGCAACCGGGTCTGGTCGCCGAGATGCTCGACGCGCTTGACCAGGCTGTCTTCGCCCGCCCCCTGCACGATCTGCTCGGGCCGCAGGCCGATCTTGTCGGCATTTTTCGGTGCGCCGTTGAAGAGCGTGGCGGGCAGGATGTTGATCCGCGGCTGGCCGAGGCGGCTGGCGGCGTAGATGCTGACCGGGTTCTCGTAAATGTCGCGCGGGCTGCCGAACTGGACCAGCTTGCCCTGATCCAGCACGCCGACATGGGTCGCCATGGTCATGGCTTCGATCTGGTCATGGGTGACATAGAGCAAGGTGGCGCCGGAGGCGGACTGGATGCGCTTGAGTTCAATGCGCAAATCGGCGCGAAGCTTGGCATCCAGCGAACTGAGCGGCTCGTCCATCAGGTAGATGGCGGGATTGCGGACCAGCGCGCGGCCGATCGAAACGCGCTGCATCTCCCCGCCGGACAGGGCAGTCGCCTTGTTGTCGAGCTTGTGGGAGATCTGCAGGACCTCGGCTACTTCCTTGATCTTGCGGGCAATTTCATCCGCCGGTGTTTTGAGCAAAGGCGATTTCAACGGAAATTCGAGGTTTTCGCGCACGGTGAGATGCGGATAGAGCGAATATTGCTGAAACACCATGGCGACGTTTCGCTGGGCCGGCGTCAGCCCGGTCATCGACTGCCCGCCAATGGAGATCTCGCCGGAATCGGGATTATCGAGGCCTGAGACCAGGCGCAGGGTCGTGGTCTTTCCGGCTCCCGTGGGGCCCAGCAGAACCACGAAGGATCCGTCCGGAATTGTCATGCTGACATTATCAAGCGCGACCTCGGAGCCGAATTTCTTGGTGACATTTTTCAGAACAACTTCAGCCATGTCTCAAGACCTCCTGATTGGCTTGCGACAGCAGGGCCTTGCCCGTCTCGGTATTGAAGATCGTGATGGTGCGCGGGTCGAATTCCAGGCCCAGCCTCTCGCCGACCCTGATCGCATGCGAGGCGCTGGTCCGCGCCTTCAGATTGCCGTTCGGCGTGGCGACGGTGACGATCTGCGTCGTGCCAAGATACTCGGTCGCCAGCACCTCGCCCTTGTAGGCGCTTGAATCGGCAAAATGGACATGTTCGGGCCGCACGCCGAATGCCAGCTTGCCCCCTGCCCCCTCAAGCGAAGCCGGGATGTCGAATTCGACGCCCTGCATTTCGACGCTGCTCTGGTTGTTTCCCAATATGCCATCGAAATTCAGGAAGTTCATCGACGGGGAGCCCAGGAAACTGGCGACGAACATTGTTGAAGGCCAGTCATAGATCTGTTGCGGCCGGCCGAACTGTTCGACCACGCCGTGGTTCATCACCACGATCTTGTCGCCCATCTGCATGGCTTCGAGCTGGTCATGGGTGACATAGACCGTGGTTGCGCCCATGCGATCGTGAAGCGCGCGCAGCTCTTCGGACATGCGCTCGCGAAACTCGGCGTCGAGCGCGCCCAGCGGCTCGTCCATGAAAAAGGCCTTCGGGTCGCGAACGATGGCGCGTCCCAGCGCCACGCGCTGGCGGTCACCACCAGACAGGCCACCCACCGGGCGGTTGAGGATGTCGGTGATCCCGAGGATCTCGGCGACTTCTCCGACCTTCTTTTTCACCTGGGCCCGGGGCATGCCCTGGCTGATCAGCGGATAGGAAATGTTCTTGCCGACATTCATGTGCGGATAGAGCGCGAACATCTGGAAGACGAAGGCGATGTCGCGCTGGCTGGCAGGCTTCATGCCGACTTCTTCACCGTCGATGTAGATTTCTCCGCTTGTCGGCAACTCAAGCCCGGCCATCATCCGCAAGGTCGTGGTCTTGCCGCAACCGGAGGGACCGAGCAGCATGAAGAATTCGCCATCCTCAACCGTGAAGGTGGAGGACTTGACCGCATTGAATGTCCCAAAATCCTTGCGCAGATTCTTGATCATGATCTGTGCCATGGGTTACTCCGGGAAATGGCTGACGATGATGAACATCACGGTGCCAACCAAGGTTACGATGAAGGAATAGGTGTACAGCCACAATGCGAAAGGCTGCATCAGCATGACGACGCCCAGCGCGATCAGGATCGAGGCCAGCATTTCCCATGAACCACGCCTGCCACGCACCAGGCCGTTGAAGAAGTTTGTCATTTGCGAACCGCTCCGAAGGTGATGCCGCGAAGCAGATGCTTGCGCAGGAGAATGGTGAAAACCATCACGGGAACCAGGAAGATCGTCGCACCGGCAGCCACGGCCGGCCAGTCCTGACCGCCCACACCAATGATCGTCGGGATGAACGGTGGTGCGGTTTGCGCGGTGCCCGAGGTCAACAGCACGGCAAGCGCATATTCGTTCCACGAAAAGATCAGGCAGAAGATGGCGGTCGAAGCAATGCCGGTTGCGGCCTGCGGCAGCACGACCTTATAGAAAGCCTGGAAGCGTGTGTAGCCGTCGATCAACGCCGCCTCTTCATACTCAATCGGAATCTCGTCGATGAAGCCGTTGATCAGCCAGACCGCGAGCGACAGGTTGATGGCGGTGTAAAGCAGGATCATGCCGGCGTGGGTGTCGTTCAATCCCAGGTTCCTGAACATCAGGAAGATCGGGATGGCAACCGCGATCGGCGGCATCATCCGCGTCGACAGAATGAAAAACAGCAGGTCGTCCTTGAGTGGAACCTTGAACCTCGAAAAGGCGTAAGCCGCGGCGGTTCCCAGAAAGATGGCGAAGAATGTCGAGCCAAAACCGATGATGACGGAGTTGAAGAACCGCTCGGAATAGCGCGAGACGCCAACGATGGTGTTGCCCTTGTTGCGCACGAGCTGCTCATACCAGGGCAGGTCGTCCCGCGGCTGTTCGGCAAGCTCCGGGCTCAGCCGCGTCTGGGTGGTGAAGACATTGACATAGCCTTCCACGGTTGGCTGGAACAGGATCTTGGGCGGATAGGCGATGGAATCGGCCGAAGATTTGAAACCGGTGGCTATGATCCACAGCAGCGGCAACATGGTGATCAGGGCGTAGCCGATCACCAGAATGCCGGCGATCCATTTCTGCCTGACGGATGGCTGCGTCACAGAATAGCTCATCGTTGTTTCACCTTGTTGAGCGCCTTCACGTAGATGGATGCCAGACCGAACACCGTGACGAACAGGATCACCGCATAGGCGGAGGAAAACCCGGTGCGCCATTTCTCAAAGGCTTCGCGCTTGAGATCGATGGAGGTCAGCGTGGTGGTGTTGCCCGGCCCGCCGCCGGTCAGCTGCACCACCAGATCGAACATCTTGAAGTTCTCGATGCCGCGAAACAGCACGGCCAGCATCAGGAATGGCAGGATCATCGGAATGGTGATGGTCCAGAACTGGCGCCATTTGCTGGCCCGGTCGCATTCCGCCGCTTCATAGATGCTGTCGGGGATCGACCTCAGCCCAGCAAGGCAGATCAGCATGACGAAAGGCGTCCACATCCAGGTATCGACGATCACGATCGACCAGGGAGCGAGCGAAACCTCGCCGATCATCGAAAAGCTGGACGGATCGGCGCCAGTGACAAAGCCGACAACATAGTTGAACAGGCCGATCTGTGGCTCGTAGAGGAAGGTCCAGAAATTGCCGACCACTGCGGGCGAGAGCATCATCGGAAAGACGATGATCGTGGTCCAGAGATCATTGCCCTTGAATTTCTTGTTGATGAGATAGGCTAGCGTGAAGCCGATCAGAACCTGACAGACAATGGTCCAGATCAGGAAATGCGCGGTCGCCTGCATTGTCATCCAGATGTCGGGATCACCCAGGATCCGTTCGTAATTGCGCAGCCCCACCCATTCGACCGCATTGTTGGGCCGGTTCACCCGGAAATTGGTGAAACTGAGATAGATCGTCCAGATCAGCGGGAAAATATTGATCGCCAACAGGATGAAGATGGTTGGCGCGACAAAAATCCAGGCAATGGCTCGGTCTGAAAGCCCTTTCACCTTTTGCACAACGACAGTCGGAGTAGCCCGAGCAGCGCGGTCTATCACTGAGTTTGACATAGCGGATTCACCTGGTTCCCCTGGGTGAGGCCGGAACAAAATCTTCCGGCCTCACCACTCCTTGGGAGGAGTATAAAGTTAGGGCTTACTTCTTGCCTTCGTCTTCAAAGACTTCATCCCAGTCCTTGACCAACCCGTCGAGGGTTTCCTTGGCGGTGCCGTTGCCGGCAACCACGTAGTTGTGCACACGCTCCTGCATCGGCAGCAGCAGGGAGGCGTAGGAAGGCTCAGCCCAGAAGTCCTTCACGATCGCCATGGAGTCGAGGAAGGTCTGCGCAAAGGGCTGGCTTTCGGCAAAGCCCGGCGCTTCCACGACGGCACGCATTGCAGATGCACCGCCCACGTCCCACCATTTTTGCTGCACGTCCTTCTGGGCGAACCATTTGATGTATTCCAGCGCCGCATCCATGTTCTCGGTGTTTGCGACAACCGAAATGCCCTGGCCGCCGAGCTGGGCGAACTGGCCTGCCGGACCGGCCGGGTTGGCGAAATAGCCCGACTTGCCGTCACCCACATTGGGGTCGACTTCAACGCCCGGCCAGATGAAGGCGAAGTTCATCTGCATGGCAACCTGGCCGGATTTGTAGGCATCGATGTTCTGCGACATATAGGCGTCGGACGCGCCCGGAGGTGTGCAGCAATCATAAAGAGCCTTGTAGAATTCGAGACCTTCAATCGCGCCCTCTGAATTGACGAAGCCTTCCAGATCATAGGGCTGATCCGGATTTTCGTACTGGAAGCCGTAATTATAGAGGACGTTGGTGACGCCCATGGTGATGCCTTCGGAGCCGCGCTCGGTGTAGATCGCCGCGCCATAGACCTTCTTGCCATCGATATCACGGCCCTGGAAGAATTCACCGATCTCCTTGAGCTCTTCGAGAGTCTTCGGCGCATCCAGATCACGGCCGTATTTTTCCTTGAACTCGGCCTGGATTTCAGGACGCGAGAACCAGTCCTTGCGATAGGTCCAGCCGACGACGTCTGCATAGGCAGGCAGCGCATAATAGTTCGGCGTGTTCTTCGGCCATTCGGCATAGCCGGTGACGGTCGCAGGCAGGAAATCATCCATCTTGATGCCTTCGGCATCGAAGAAGTCATTGAGTTTCACATACTGGCCGTTCTCGGCAGCACCGCCAATCCACTGGCTGTCCCCGATCAAGAGATCGCACAGCGTGCCGCCGGAATTGAGCTCGTTGAGCATGCGGTCGGCGAAATTGGGCCACGGCACGAATTCGAAGCTCATATTATGTCCGGATTCGGCTTCAAAATCCTTGCTCATCTCGACCAATGCATTGGCCGGATCCCAGGCAGCCCAGCACAGCGTCAGGTCGGCAGCCTGCGCCGAACCGGCACCCGCTGTTGCTCCAAGCATCAGGCCGACCGCAGCCGCGGAATTCATCAGATTGAATTTCATGGTAGATATTCCTCCCGTTTTGCAATCCCGCCAGCATGGCAGGGCCTCCTGCATTATCAGTAATGAGGTGCGCACCTCATTGCAAGCGATTCTTGAGGTGCGCACCTCAAAATTTGCATTTCTGCAAAATTTATTGAACAAATCGGCTGGCTAACGATATGAGCACCCGATTGATGCGGAACACTTCAGGCAGATGCGACCAACAGCAAAAGACTTAGCGGCAGAAGCAGGCGTCAGCCTCGCCACCATCGACCGCGTCCTCAATGGCCGCCCGGGCGTCAAGGCGCGCACGGTCACCAAGGTGAACGAGGCGATCGACCGCATCGGCTTCGTCCGCAACCTGTCCGCCGTCAATCTCGCCCGCAAGAAGACCTATCATTTCCGCTTTCTGCTGCCTGAACACGGTGACCAGTTTCTCGACGTTCTGGCCAGGCATATCGAAGAAGCCAACACGGCGTTTTCGGCCGAGATGATCGACACCGCAGCGGTCCGGCTTCCGGCGGAAGACCCCTACCGGCTGGCGGCCTATCTCGGTCAACTGGATGCCAAGCTGGTGCACGGCATCGCCATCATGGCGCCGGAATCACCGCAGGTCCGCGATGCCATCAACCGCCTGCTTGAGCGTGGCATCGAAGTGGTCCAGTTTCTCGCCGGACAACCCAAAGCCGCCAGCATCGACTTTGTCGGCATCAACAACCACGCCGCAGGCGCCACCGCCGCGCAGCTGAGCGGCCGCTTTCTGTGCGGCAGGAAGGGCAAGGTCGTTGTCGTCTCCGAGACCATGCAATCACGCGACAGCATCGAGCGCCGGCTCGGCTTCGACGACGTCATCAACCGGGAATATCCCGAGCTCAAAACACTGCCCTCCATCGAAACCCACGGCGACCTGCAAAGAACCAGGCGCATTTTCGGAAACCTGTTCGCAAACCATCCCGACATTTCCGGCCTGTACGTGCTGAGCGCCGAAGCGCGCATCCCGATCGAGGAGATCTCAAAGATCACGACAAGGCCTCTGGTAAAGATCGTTCACGAGCGCACGCCCTTTACCGAAGCCGCGCTGCAGAACGGACAGATCGATGCGGTGATTGCGCAAAACCCAGGCCACCTAGTCAGAAGCGCCATCCGGATTCTCAAAGCGAGAAACGACCAGCGCGAGCCGCTGGCCTCGCAGGAGAAAATACGCATCGAGATTTTGCTCAAGGAAAACCTGTAGCCGACTCCCTCTCGATCTCTCCGCGCCATTTCCATCGCTCATACCGGCCGATAGATCCGGGTGGCGGTGCCGCGAAACAGTGCTGCGCGGGTTGCGTCATCATATTTCGCCGTCGCATCGCGGTAGGACGACACCATCGTCAGGTGATCGGTCCAGAGCTTCTCGATCGGAAAATTCGAACCGAACATCAGCCGGTCGCTGCCCAGGATTTCGACCGCGTTGGTGACAACATAGTCGATCATGGCTGGGTCATTGCGATGCAGGAAAGTGCCGAGCCCGGACAGTTTTGCGCTGAGATTGGCGTAGGGCGCAAGTTTGCGCAGCCCTGCCTGCCAGGCGTCCTGTGTGGCCGGGTCCATCCCGGTCAGCATGCCGGTATGGGTGAGAATGAACTGGGTATCCGGATTTTCCGCCACCAGTTCCGCGCCATCGGCCATCTGGCCGGGGAACAATTGCAGATCGAAGGTGAGATCGTAATCCTTCAGCCGGGCGACATTGGCGCGCACATTCGGATCGAGCACCTGTCTCACCGATGACGCAAAGCGGTATTCCGGCGTTTCGTGCCAGTGCAATTGCATGCGCACGCCGCGCAACAGAGGATAGTTTCTCAGCCGGTCCAGTTGCGGCCGCACATCCTCGACCGTCATGTCGGCGTAACCGACAATCGCATGCGGCCAGCCGGTGCGCTCGGCGGTTGCCTGCACCCAGGCCACTTCATCCTCAAAGTGCTCCTTGGCCCAGTTGGTCTGGACATAGACCGCCTTGTCGACGCCGGATGCTTCTTGATCAGTGAGAAATTCCTCGATCGGATAATCGCGGCGGATTGGCTCATAGGGGCCGAAAATGCGCGGCACCATCGGGCCGTCGAGCCAGGGCAAATCCCGCTGACGCCAGATATGAAAATGCGAATCGACAATTCCTGAGGTCAATGGCCCCTCCCCGGCATGGTTTGAAAATGAGGGGCGGCACGCCCCAATGACAGAAGAAACTTTGTCAAACCGGCAACCGACGAGCCGTCAACCAGATCATCAAGCATCGGCAGAATGGCGCGCAGGGCTTCTGTCTCGGGCCGGAAGCGCGGATCACCCGCCAGCGGCGTTGCCAGCGACAATCGGTGCGCGGAGGCGGCGAAGCGGCGAAAGGCGGTTTCCATCTCGGTCGGCTCACCGCGCTCGAGCGCGTCCGACAAGATGACCACGACCGCGCCCCTGGCGAAAGCCGAGAACCGCGGCACCGACAAAAACGCCAGCAGCGTGCCGCCTATGCGGGTTCCACCGTCCCAGTCCTCGACCAGGGCTGCCGCCTGCGCCAGCGCCTGGTCGCGGTTACGTATCCGCAAGGCTGATGTCAACCGGGTTAGCCGGGTTCCGAAGCAGAACACCTCGGCCCGGGCAGTGCCCTGAACTGCGGCATAGGCGACCTTGAGATAGTCTTCGGTGTGAAGCTTCATCGACCCCGAGACATCTAGCAGCAGCAACAGCCTGCGTGGCACTTGCTGCCGGCGGCGCAATTGCGGAGACGGGATATCGCCATCGGCCGAGAGGATCTTGCGCATCGACCGGCGAATGTCCAGATTCTTGCCGGTCGCCGTCCTGACCGTGCGAAAAGACCGGCGCCAGGGAAGCGCCGAGCCAAGCTTGCGCTCGAGCGTATCGAGACGAAGACCATCATTTGCGAAAGCGCGAATGCTGAGCTGTTCCGTCCCCGAAGTCAGCTCGCCGCCGGTTTCTTCTTGCACCGGGCCGGTCTCTTCCTCAGCGGTATCGCTGTCATCCTTGATCTGCGGCTCGTCCTCGTCCTGCCCCTCGCCCTCGATGCTGACCCTTGCCTCGCCATGAAACCAGCTCTCGAACAGCGCATCGAACTCGACCCGCCGCTCCGGCGCCGGGGCAAATGTGGCCACTGCCGAGCGGCGGATATCATCCATCGAGCGTGGCCCGAGCAGGGTCACCGCCTGCATGAAGGCGATTGCCTGCTCGGGTGCTATGGCGAAGCCGAAACGGCGCAACAACCGGGCAAAGCCGAACAAGGGGGCAGAGCCGCGCGGCAATTCGCCCGGAACCGATGCTCTATCGCAGACCAGAAACTTGTTCATGACATCGCAGCCTCAATGATGCGCCCCATCTCGGGCTCAATGTGGTGAACGTCCTCTTCGTCCTTGATCAGGACGCCGATCGCACGGCGAAACGCCTCCGGCCAGGGACTGCCACCCTTTTCCAGGATGGTTGCGGCATTGGCCCATTCAATCGCCTCGGCGATGCCTGGAGGCTTGGCCAGTGGCCGCGCGCGGATGTCCCGCACGGCATCGGCAACTGCGCGGGCGGTTTCCCGCGCCACGTCGCCGGCACGCGCCATGATGATCGCCGCCTCGCGCTCGGCGTCGGGATAGCCGATCCAGTGATAGACGCAGCGGCGGCGCAGCGCCTCGGCCAGTTCGCGGTTGCGGTTGGAGGTCAGGACCACCAACGGCCGGGCAGTAGCACAGATGGTGCCGCGCTCGGGGATGGAGATCTGGAAATCGGACAGGAACTCGAGCAGCAGGGCTTCAAATTCATGGTCGGAGCGGTCGATCTCGTCGACAAGCAACACCCGCTGTTCCGGGGCCTGCAGCACCTGCAACAGAGGACGGGCAATCAGAAACCGGTCGCCATAGATGTCAATCTCCGCGTCGCCTGACTGGCGGATGGCCAGCAATTGCCGCTGGTAGTTCCATTCATACAATGCATGCGCGGCATCGATGCCTTCATAGCATTGCAGCCGCACCAGATCGCGGTCCAGCGCCTCGGCAACCGCCTTTGCGGCTTCCGTTTTGCCGACGCCCGGTGCGCCTTCGAGCAGCAAGGGCTTGCCCAGCCGGATGGCCAGGAAGATCGCCGTCGCCAGGCTGTCATCGGCCAGATAGTGCAACCCGGCCAGGCGGGACATCACCGCGTCCGGCGAAATTGCCATCGCGTCAACGCCGTGGGCCATCGTCACTGGGTCCGGCTTTCGCCCGTAGCGGCTTTCGCCTTCAGCGCGCGCAGGATCCGCTCCGGAGTGATCGGCATGGTGTCGATGCGAACCCCGACGGCATCGAAAATGGCATTGGCCACAGCCGGAATTTGCGGGTTGGCGCACATTTCTCCCGGCCCCTTGGCGCCATAGGGTCCGTCCGATGACGGGCGTTCCAGCACATAGGTTTCGGTCTCTGCCAGATCGCCGGGCCCGGGCATCAGGTACTGATTGAAATCGGTGCCGCCATGATCGCGGTTGGGATAATAGGGCTCCGTGGTCTCGTAAAGCGCGTGGCTGATGCCCATCCAGGAGCCGCCGACCAGTTGCTGCTCGACCATTTTCGGGTTCAGCGCCCGGCCGACCTCATAGACATTCTTCACCGATTGCACGGTGACTTCGCCGGTCTCGTCGTCAACCTCGACATCGGCCACAACACAGGCATGGGCGTAGCAGGTGGCGGGCTTCATTGCGCCGGTCTCGGTGTCGGGAAAAGAGCGCTGCACCAAAAACATGCCACGGCCGGAGATCGACCGGCCCTGCTTGAAATGCGCAGCCAGAGCTGTGTCGAAGATGGAAATCGACTTCTGCGGCGCGCCCTTGACGTGAATATTGCCTTCGCCATCGGTCTCGAGGTCGGACGCATTGACCTCCAGTTCCTCGGCCGCCACTTCAAGCATCACCTGGCGCGCCTCCTGGGCAGCCTGCAGCACCGCATTGCCGATGCGGTGGGTGCCGCGAGAGGCGAATGTGCCCATGCAATGGGGCCCGGTGTCGGTATCGGCGGTGTCGATGATGACGCATTCGGTGGGAACGCCGATGGTTTCGGCGCAGATCTGCGACATGACCTGTTTGAGACCCTGGCCGAGATCGACACTCGACAGCGACACCATGAAATTGCCGGTCGGGGTCGAGTGCACCAGCGCCTGGCTGGGATCACCGCCGAGGTTCATGCCTGTGGGATAGTTGATTGCCGCCACGCCGCGGCCCTGTTTCATAGCCATTTCAAGCCTCCCTGGTCCGCGAGGACATGTCGAGATATTTCTGCGCCACCGGCCAGTTCGAAACCCGCGCAGCTTCCTGCATGCATTCGATCAATGCCGCGCCTTCGGTCGGCTGGCGATGGGCCTTCATGTCGCCGTCGCGATAGGCATTGATGAAGCGGAATTCGAGCGGATCCATGCCGATCAGCCGCGCCAGCTTGTCCATCTGAACCTCGAGCGCAAAATCGGCGATGGTGACGCCAAAGCCGCGCATGGCGCTCGATGGCGTGCGGTTGGTGTAGACGCAATAGGTGTCGATCCAGACATTGGGCACCGTGTAGGGGCCGGGGTAATGCGCCGCCCCTTTTTGCGCACCATAGGGCGAGTGGCGCGAATAGGCGCCGGCATCGGTGTAGCCGGTGACCTGCCGGGCAACGAGGCGCCCGTCATCCATGACCCCGTCGCGGATGATGATCTTCTCGGCGGCGCGGGGCGAGGAGATCTGCATTTCCTCCTCGCGGCTGTAGATGAAGGACACCGGCCGCCCGGTCAGCTTGGCCGCCAGGATGGCGATCGGCTCGACGATGACATCGACCTTGCCGCCAAAGCCGCCGCCGACAGTGCCGCCGACCATGTGCAGCTTGTGGCCCGGCATCTGCAAAATGATCGAGGCATTGTCGAGTGTGAAGAACATGGCCTGCGTGTTGGTGTAGCAGGTGAAGCGGTCATTGCCTTCAGGAGCAACGATACAGCCGGTGGTCTCGGTCGGCGCCTGCTCGATCGGCGAGGAGGAATAGGTCTCCTCGAGAATGTGATCAGCCATGGCAAAACCGGCCTCGATATCGCCAAAGCGCACCTTGCGGTGATCGCCGCTGTCATAGTGGTAGTAATTTCCCGGATGATGCTCATTGACCTGCACCGCGCCGGGTTCCAGTGCTTCGAGCACGTCGAAGACGGCGGGCAACACCTCGTAATCGACCTTGACCTTGGCGGCTGCTTCCTGAGCGGCGCGCTCGCTGGTGGCAACCACCGCGACGACCGCCTCGCCTTTCCAGCTGACCTTCTTGTCGGCCAGAACGGTCTCGTCCTCGGGACCGACCTGGATCAGGATCAGGATCGTGTAGACATTGTGCGGCACATCCTTGGCCGTAAGCACCCGGATGACGCCGGGGTGTTTTTCGGCTTCCGAAGTGTCGATCGATCTTATGTTGGCGTGATGATGCGGGCTGCGCACCATCTTGAGATGCAGCAGGTCCGGAAAAGTCCGATCAGCGAAATAGACTGTCTTGCCGGTGACATGGCCGGGCGCATCGGAACGGGGCCGGGACTGACCGATTTCGTGGAGGTCGTCCTTGCGTTCGTCGGCGAAATAGCTCTTGCGAAGTTCCATTGCCTGCCTCCTCAGCCTGCGTTCTGCGAATTGGAGCGGGCGGCGGCGAGCACCGCATTGATGATCGGCTCGTACCCGGTGCAGCGGCAGATATTGCCGGAGATCGCTTCGATGACATCTTCACGGGTGGGGTTGGGCGTGTGGTCGAGCAATGCCTTGGCGGCCATCACCATGCCCGGTGTGCAGAAACCGCATTGGGTAGCAAAGCCGTCGAGGATGGCGCGTTGCACCGGGTACAGTACGCCGTCCCGCCCCAGGCCGGCCGTTGTCTCGATTGCTGCGCCTTCGCAGCTCTCGGCAAGGGTCAGGCAACTCAGCCGCAATTCGCCATCAACGATCACCGAGCAGGCGCCGCAGGTGCCCTGATGGCAGCCACCCTTGGGAGAGATATCACCCATGGTGTCGCGCAAAGCGTGAAGCAGCGTGGTGCCGCTTTCAACGAATTCGGCCCGGTCTTCACCATTGAGCCTAAATTGAACCGGTACTCTGGCCATCCATCCTCCTCCCGCCTTCTGCCTCCCAGCATCTGGCTAATCTTCTTTGCAGTCCTTTTCCTCAGTCGAGTAACAGCCTGCCGAAATGCACCGGCAGAACCTCGCTCCGGTACCAGGCGCTGGCGATCGCGTCGGTCAGCGGTTCGGTCCCCGACCCGATGACGCTGACAGCTTCAGTGATTCCGTCTTTGGTAAGCTTGGCCCCTGACAAGGCCTTTTCGGCGGAGACCGCCCGCATCGGCCGGTCGGCCATGCAGCCCAGCGCAATCCGCGCTGCGCTGACATTTCCATTGGCACCCGTGTCAATCACCGCAGCGAGACTGAGAACCGACACGCCCTTGGGCTTGACCCGCGAGACCTTCAGGAACCGAAAGCTGCCTGCCTCCGGGATCTTGAAACTCACGGCGATGACAATGCCGCGTTCGGTGAGATCATCGCGGCTAGCGAGAAAGCCGTCGATATCCATGTCGCCACCGGCACAGTGGACCGTGGCATCGAGCGCCAGAAGCGCCACGGCGAAATCGCCATAGGGGGCGGCGGCAAACAGGTTGCCGCCGACAGTTGCCATGTTGCGAATGGCCGGCCCGCCGACAGCCTTTGCGGCCGGTCGGATCATTCCAAGGTCTTCGCAGCGGGCGATTGCTGCCATCGTCACCGAAGCGCCGATGCGCACCCGGCCATCCGAGACATCGATGCCGGACATGGCCGGATCGTTGGTCCGGACATAGGCGCTGGTGGCGATGTCTCCCTCATTGACCGCCCGCACCACCAGGGTACCGCCGCCGAGATAGCGGGCGCCTCCCTGTTTCAGCGCGGCCGAGACCTCCTTGGCCGATGGAAATGTAGTCAGAGCAAGCGACATGGCGATACTCCTTGAGACCTTGATCAGGATTTTGAAGTGAAGTGCTCCTGCAGCGCATTGAAGCCGCCCTGGAACACATTGGCGCCCATGCCGGCGGCAAGCTCGTCGGCTTTTTCCGCCGGTGCATCGAAGGTGGCGGTCCATTCCGCATAGGTGCGGTCACCATCGGTGACGCGGCGCAATTGCAGCGTGGCGCTGTGATTGCTGATCGGCTGCGGTGTTTCCAGAATGGAGTAGCTGGTCAGGAATTCATCGTCGGAAAAGGCGGTCAGCTGTTCGCGCAGCTTGGGACCGCTGGCCAAGGTGAAATTGCGGACACAGCCGATTTCCGTCGAGGACTTGCCGTCCTCAATGTGGCTTTCAACCATCCGCGGGTGCCAGCTGGGCAATCCGTTGAAATCGCGAATACGTGCCCAGACTTTCTCTACGGGCGCGTCGATGATGCTGGAAATGGTTACAGTCGTCATTGAAATAAGTCCTCACGAGTTCAACAGGTCCCAAGTGTAGGACGGTCAAACTCCTGGTGCTTATCAATGCGTCTTGACGGTTTATCTCTCAGTCGGAAAAACGGAAGGACAGTCGATGCGGGCCGCTGCCGCCTTGCGATACTGGATCGGCGGGACACCGACATGATCCCGGAAAAAGCGGGAAAAATTGCCCTGCGTCGTGAAGCCGAGATTGCAGGCAACGGAAATGAGCGAATCCTGCGAGCCCTGCAATTGGCGCCGCGCCTCCTCCATCCGCAGCGTGTTCCAATAGACATTCGGGGTCAGGCGGGTCTGTTCCTTGAACAGGGAAAAGAAATGCGCCCGCGACAGGCCGACATTGCGCGCCAGTTCGTCAACACAGATCCGCTCGCAGATATTGAGCTTCATCAGTTCGATTGCCTTCCGGACCCGGTAATCCAGCAAACCGGATCGAGAGCGCAGCGAGCCCCGCCGCAATGATTGAGGGCGCGCCACATCGAGTAGGCTGTCGATCAGGCGCTCGATTTCATAATCGACGATTTCATCCATATTGGCATCATCATGAAGCAGCTCGAAAATCTGCACTGCGGCACGGTAGAGCCAGAGATCCATCGGGATTGTCGGCCGGGCAAACAAGGCTGCGCCCGGCGGCAGGTCATAGCGGCGCCTGGCCCAGTCCGGATCGATATAAAACGCCAGAAACAGGCCGGCTTGATCTTCACTGGACATGGAGTGGCTGTGCGGCTCGAAGGAATTGACGGCGGCCGCGATCCCCGGACCGAGGGTGACCGCCTCATCGCCGATCATCATCGCACCCGAGGCGCCCTCCAGCCAGATGATGATGTGCGCCTCGGTATGAGCATGGGTGACCAGATCGCTGGAAACGGTGAGCACGGAAACATGCCCGAACTCGCCCCGAAAGAGCTTGATCGATGACATTGGCTATTCCTCCCGAAGCAGCATCCTCCTGCGCTTCTGGTTGAAATCTTGGTCTGCACGAAGGCTTCCGTCAAGCGGTCGCTGATTCTTGCGCTTTGGTGGACTTCGCTTTCAGCGGCAGTTTCGCGAAGCCAAACGGCGGCAAACCGGGCTCCCGGCCATGGCGTTCCGGCTTTGGGAAACTTGCAATGAACAGCACAAGTAGCGCCGTCATGCATTGTCCACGGCCGTTTGGCGCGACTGCGCAGCAAGGTTTTGTTCGAAATGGTACAATCCGGAGATCAATCGACAAGGATACTCCCGCTGTCCGATTTCAGTATCTGTCAAATAAAAACGAAATACCTCCGCCTTATTCTGTCCGAATAGACACTCCATATTTCAGATGTTCTCGACTCTATATTTTATACTCAATTTTGTTCCGTAAAGTTTCACGCCCTGTTCACTCACAAAATGACAACAACGCACAGTTTCGAAGGCTCGCTGGTCAGTGATGCAGGCCTCGCTGGGGCCGCTGAGCATCGCCATGCTCACGCAGAGACGTGGCGGCCCGGCCTAGACGGCAACGGCAACGGCAATCACGCCGACACAGTCTCCGGGCTTCACCAGTCCCGGCACATGCCGCGCCGTCAGGATTCCGCTCATCCTGGCATGAATTTCCCGTGGCGCCGCACCGGTTCGCGACACCGGATAGATCCGGGCAATCGCCGCGCCTTTGGTTACGGGATCGCCGAGATTGACGAGCAACTCGATCAAACCGCCCTCCTCGGCAATAGCGAAGCAATCGCCATCGGGCATGTCGAGCCATTGTGTCGGCTGGGGCTCGACCGGGCCAGCCAGAATTCCGGCGGCCTTCAACACATTGGACACACCGCGCTTGGCGATCTTCACGCTGGCGGCCGTCGCTGTTCCGGCGCCGCCGATCTCCGTGGTGATGAAGGTCTTGCCCATTTCCTCGGCTGCGGTGTCGTACATTCCGACGGCATCGATCTCCAGCATCTTCATCGAGAACGGCGCGCCGAAGGCCTCGACGAGTTCGAAGGATTTTGCTTCCTGGATCTTGTCCGCAAGGATGTGGGCGGCACAGAACGGCAGGAAGTCGAGGGTTTTGCCGCCGGAATGAAAGTCCAGAACAATATCGGCATTGGGCAATAGAGCACGCTGGAAGAAATCGGCGATCTTTTCGGTGACCGTCCCGTCCGGCCGGCCGGGAAAGCAGCGGTTCATGTTGCCGCTGTCGATCGGCGAGGTGCGCGTGCCCGCCACGAAAGCCGGATAATTCATCGCGGGAATGATGATCACGCGGCCGCTGACATTCTCCGCCTTGAGCGTGCGCGCGAGGTCAAACAGCGCGATCGGCCCTTCATACTCATCGCCGTGATTGCCGCCGGTGAGCAGCGCCGTCGGCCCCGCGCCGTTCTTGATCACCGTCAGCGGCACCATCACCGCGCCCCAGGCGGAATCATCCCGGCTGTAGGGCAGCCTGAGGAACCCGTGCTGCACGCCCTCCTCCAGCAGGTTGACGGTCGGCGATACGGGCGACGGGCGCAGGGTCGGCAACAGGTCCATGGGCTTAATCCTTCACGACAAGCTTGCGCGGCACATTGGCAAGGCACTCGACGCCGGTTTCGGTGATGAGAATGCTTTCCGTGATCTCGAAGCCCATGTCCTCGAGCCACAGACCGGTCATGAAATGGAAGGTCATGCCGGGTTCGAGCACGGTCCTGTCTCCCGGGCGCAGGCTCATGGTGCGCTCGCCCCAGTCCGGCGGGTAGGACAGGCCGATCGGGTAGCCGGTGCGGTTGTCCTTGACGATGCCATGCCTCTTCAACACCGCAAAAAACGCATTGGCGATGTCCTCGCAGGTGTTGCCCGGCCTGGCCATGGCAAGCCCCTCGTCCATGCCCTCGGCGGTTGCCTTTTCGGCATCGAGAAAGGCAACCGTTGGCTTGCCGAGGAACACCGTGCGCGACAGCGGAACATGATAGCGGTTGTAGCAGCCGGCGATCTCGAAAAAGGTCCCCTCGCCCTTTCGCAGCGGCTGGTCATTCCAGGTGAGGTGCGGCGCGGATGCCTCGACGCCCGAGGGCAGCAGGGGCACGATCGCCGGATAATCGCCGCCGATGCGCCCGTCGGGACCATCGACGCCGCGAATGCCGGCATCATAGATTTCCGCCACCAGATCGCATTTGCGCATGCCGACTTCGATCCTGTCGAAGATACGCGCATGCATGGCCTCGACGATGCGGGCCGCATTGCGCATATATTTGATCTCGGTCTCGCTCTTGACCGCGCGCTGCCAGTTGACCAGCGCGGTGGCGTCGACAAAGCGGGCGTTGGGCAGATGCCTGACCAGCGAAGCGAAGGCTGCGGCCGAGAACCAGTAATTGTCCATCTCGACGCCGATGGTGAGCTTGCCAAAGCCCTTGTCGGCCAGAATGCCCGACAGATAATCCATCGGGTGCCGCTCGGTCGATTGAACATAGTGATCCGGATAGCCGATGATGTTGCCGTCATCGAGATAGGCGGTCAGCCTGGCGCCATTGCCATCCTGGCCGCGGCCGAACCAGACCGGCTCCCCCGTGGGCGGTACGATCACCGCCTGGTGCACATAGAACGACCAGCCGTCATAGCTGGTGAGCCAGTTCATGTTGGAGGGATCGCTGACGATCAGCAGATCAATCCCCTTGGCTTCCATCGCCCGGCGGGTTTTGGCTAGCCGCGCGCCGTATTCAGCCAGTGAAAACTTGAGGTTGGAATGTGTCATTACGGTTCCTCATGCGCATGTGTTTGCCGGGGTCAGCTTTCGAAGACGGCTCCCGCCCCGGCGGCCCGGGCGCGGTCATGGGCGAGCGAGGCAATCGCGGTATCCTGGATGCCGGTCCCGGTCAGATCCGCGACGGTGACCTGTCCGGCATCGCTGCGGCCGGGCTTTTGCCCCGCGACCAGCTGTCCAAGCTCGGCAAATTCAGTAGCTGACCCGACCAGCCCGACCGTAATCGCGTGATGGAGTTCACCCAACCGACGGGTCTGGTTCAGGCTGTCGGCAATATAGAGCCCGGCATTGGCGATCAGCGCTGGTTCGAGTTCGTTCTTGTGTTCGGCATCCGAGCCCATTGCCGTAATGTGCTGGCCCGGCGCGAGCCAGTCGGCCTTCAGGATCGGCGTGGCGGATGGCGTCGTCGTCACGATGATGTCGGCGCCGGCGATGGCAGCCTTTGGATCGGCAAAAGCCGTGACCGGAATGCCAAGCTCTGCGGTTAATTCACCCGCCAGCGCCTTTGCCTTGGCGTCATCGCGCGCCCAGATCCGGGCCTCGCGGATTGGCCGCACCAGCATCAGGGCCTTGAGCTGCAGCCGCGCCTGTATGCCTGCACCGAAAATCGCGGCGATGGCGGAGTCCGGACGCGACAGGTGCTTTGCCGCCACCGCTCCGGCCGCAGCGGTGCGCAGATCGGTGAGATAGCCATTGTCGAGCAGCAGCGCCTGAACCTGGCCGGTGCGGCTCGACAGCAAAACCATCATGCCGCTGGTGCTGGGCAAGCCGATCTTCGGATTGTCGAAAAAGCCCGGGCTGATCTTGATGGCAAAGCCTTCGATGCCGGGCACATAGGCGGCTTTCACATCGACCTCTCCCCGGTATTCGGGAATATCGAGGCGCAGGATCGGCGGCATCACCACGGCCTTGGTGGCCAGCGCATGAAACGCATTCTCCACGCAAGCGACCGCGTCTGCGTCGAGAGACACGAGTGATTTGAGATCCCTCTCGGTGAGTATTTTCATCCAGGCCATGGTGCCGCCTCCGTCCACGGATCGTTTTGCCCGTTGATCACCCGCCGGTGCACCGCCATGTCGACATTGCGCCCGGACAGGATGATCGCCACAGACCCATCGATTTTCTTGACCTTTCCGGCGAGCAATGCCGCGATCCCGACCGCGCCTGCGCCTTCGATGATCTCGCGTTCTTCGGCATAGGCATGGCGCATGCCGGCAGCGATTTCGTCTTCGTTCAGCAGAATGATGTCATCGAGCAGATCGCGGCAGATGGCAAAGGTCACCTGGTTATCGAGCCCGATGCCGCCGCCGAGCGAATCCGCCAGGCTTGGACACTCCTCAACCATCACCGGAGCCCCGGCGTCGAGGCTGGCTTTCATCGCAGCACCGCGCTCCATGGTGATGCCGATGATCCGGGTTTGCGGCTTTCGCGCCTTGATTGCTGCGGCCACACCGGCCGCCAGCCCGCCGCCGGACACCGGCACCAGCACGGTTGCGACCTCGGGCATGTCCTCAAGAATTTCTAGCCCCAGCGTGCCCTGGCCGGCGGTCACGGCCGGGTGATCGAAGGGCGGCACCATGACCAGCCCGTCTTCCCGGACCAGCCGGTCGACGTCCTGCTGGGCCTCGTCCTGTGACTTGCCGACTATGCGGACATGGGCGCCCAGATTGCGGATCTCGTCGATCTTGTTCTGCGGCACCAGTCGCGACATGCAGATGGTGGCGACCGAGCCTTCCGCCTTGGCGGCATGGGCGAGCGCCCGGCCGTGATTGCCGGTCGAGGCGGCAACCACGCCGCGCGCGCGTTCTTCCGGTGTCAGCATCAGGACCGCATTGGTGGCGCCGCGCAGTTTGAAGGCGCCTGTTGTCTGATGATGCTCGAGCTTGAGGCCGACCGGTACACCGCACAGTTTGCTCAGCGAGGCCGAATTGACGAACGGTGTGCGCAGTATGCGCCCGGAGATTCGACGCGCCGCGGCCTCGATGTCGCTGATTGTCACGGGGAGAGATCCGGTCATCCGTTGGTCTCCGGCAGACCGATCCGCCTGTCACGCGGCCGGCTGTCGAGACACGGCGAGCGTGACGCAAGGATGATCGGAACTGTCATCGTGCTTCTCCGTGAGAGAGACCGGCATGACAGGACGATGACGACGACTGCAAATCATGTCAATCTGAATAATAATATCAGTACAATTATTGTCGAAATGGCCAAATTCTGGCCATGATGATCAAATCACAAGCAATGCCGCTTCCGGATCTCCGATCGCCATGGATGCGATGACATCAAGACCGATGCCGAGCTCTTGCTCTGTGGTTGACCCAAGCGAAATCCGCACAGCCGGACGCCAGCCGAGATCGGCGATACGGAAGGAGGAGCCAGGCGCGATGGCCACCCCGCGCAGCCGCGCCTGGGACACGAAACCCTCTTCGGTGTGGCCCGCCGGCAGATGCAGCCAGACATGCAGGCTTTGCGGATGCGCCCGGCAATCCAGCCCGGCAAGCTTTTCCCCGGCAATGGCATGCCGCACCACCAGCGCCTTGCGCTGCCAGTCAACGAGCTCGCCTGCGGTCCCGTCGCCCACCCAGCGGGTGGCAATCTCGGCGATCGCCGGCGTCGCCATCCAGTTGGAAACCAGGTGCCGGTTGGTCACTGCTGAGACATAGCGATCCGGTGCCGCCAGATAACCGATCCTGACGCCGGGGACCGTGATCTTGGTGAAGCTCGTGATGTAGAGCGTACGGTCCGGCGCAATGGCGGCCATCGGCGGCACGCTTGCCTGGATAAGCGGCCCGAGAACATCGTTCTCGATGATGGCGATGTCGTGCCGTTCGGCAATTTCGGCCAGAGCGACACGGCGCTCCCGGCTCATCTGTGTCGCAATAGGATTGATGACCGAAGGCTGCAGGAACACCGCACGAATGCTGCTGTTGCGGCAGATCTCGTCTAGCGCTTCGGGGATCATGCCGTCATGATCGATGGCCACGCCCTTGAGATGCAGTCCGAGAGAGGTCGAGAGCGGCTTGAGCGTGTGATGGCTGATGGCTTCAGCGGCGATGGTGGCGCCGGGCTGGGCCACGCTCATCATCGCCACGGTCATGGCCGGCGTTGCGCCATTGGTGATGCATATGTTGAGCGGAGACACGTCGAGCCCGCACTGGGCCAGCCATTCGGCGGCGACCTGGCGATGGCGCGGAAAAACCATGTTGGGGCGGAACGACAAGGCCGAGCTCGACGGCAGATTCTCGCCCAGCCAGGCAAAGGCTTCGCGCATCCGGTCGAGATGGATCTGGTCGCAGACCGGCTTGAGGATCGACAGGTCGATCAGTTCACCCAGCCGCTCCGGCAGATAGGGCGAGCCCGGCTCCCCCGACTGGGTTTGCACGAAACTGCCACGCCCGACTTCTCCGGCGATAAGGCCGCGGCGGATCAATTCCTCATAGGCGCGGCTGACGGTCTGTACCGAAAGACCAAGGTCATCGGCTAATCGCCGATGCGTCGGCAACCGGGCGCCATTGGCCAGCACGCCGCCCTGGATCGCCCGGGTGAATTGCTCCGCCAGCGAGAGATAGGCCGGACGCCGGAGCAGTGAGGGATCGGGGCGCCATATTGTCATGATTTATATTGCAAAATATCATATCAATTGACAACAGCTATCTGTCCCAGCATTGTTGTTTTTTCGATATCCGACATGGTTTGAATCGCGCCGGAGCGCAATTTGATGAAACTCGACGCCATCGACCTGCGCATTCTGACAGCCGTGCAAGCGGACGGACGCATCACCAAGCTGGCGCTTGCGGAAAAGGCAGGCCTGTCGCCGACACCCTGCTGGATGCGGCTGCGCAAGCTGGAAAAGGCCGGCATCATCGCCGGCTATCATGCCCATATTGACGTCCGCCGCCTGGCTCCCGTGGCCAGTGTCCTGATGGAGGTGACGCTTACCAATCACCGTCAGGCCGATTTCGAACGTTTCGAACGCGCGGTCGCCGCGACCGACGAAATCACCGCCTGCTGGTCGGTCGGCGGCGGGGTGGACTATATACTGAAGATCATGGCATCCGACATCGACGCCTATCAGCGCCTGGTTGACAGCCTGCTGGACCGCGAACTCGGCATCGACCGCTATTTCACCTATATCATCACCAAGACGGTGAAGGACGAAACAGTGCTGTCGCTCAAGACGCTGATACCGGAGCCGCAATAGACAAAGTCTCTGCATGACCCGGTCAATTCGGACCGTCTCTCTCTCCTGCACCCATGGAACAGACAATCTCTCGCAGGCTTCGTGACATTTTGTTGCGAGCACCCAAGAGGAGATCCGGACATGAATGCTGTTTTTGCCCGCGCCGAATTCCATGATGCGCTCGGCCGCCTCTCCGACCGGCACTTGCTGCGTCAGCTTGCCTATGTCGATGGCCGCTGGATGGCCGGCAATGAAGGCAAGGGTTTTGAAGTCAGCGATCCGGCCACCGGCGCCACGCTTGCCTGGGTCGCCACGCTGGGCACTGACGAGACATCGCAGGCGATAACCGCCGCCCAACGCGCATTCATGCCCTGGGCAGGCCTGCTGCCGCAACAGCGGGCATCGGTTCTGCGCAAATGGCATGAGCTCATTCTTGCGGCCAGGGAAGACCTGGCGCTGATCATGACGCTGGAACAGGGCAAGCCGTTGGCCGAAGCCCGCGGCGAGATCGACTACGCTGCATCCTTCATCGAATGGTATGCCGAAGAGGGCAAACGCCTCAACGCCGAGTCCGTGACCAGCCATCTGCCCGATGCCGAGATGATCGTCCGGCGCGAAGCCCTGGGGGTCGTCGGCATCGTCACGCCGTGGAACTTTCCGCTGGCGATGATCACCCGCAAGGCCGCCGGAGCGCTTGCCGCAGGCTGCACGACTGTCGTGCATCCGTCCTCGGACACTCCGCTGTCCGCCCTGGCGCTGGCCGAACTTGGCGAACGGGCAGGCTTTCCCGCCGGCGTCTTCAATGTCGTCACCGGCGATGCCGCCACCATTGTCGGCCGCATGTGTGACGACGCGCGAGTGCGGGCGATGAGCTTCACCGGTTCGACCGGCATCGGAAAACTGATCGCCGCCAAATGCGCGCCGACGATGAAGCGGCTGGTGATGGAACTGGGCGGGCATGCGCCGCTCATTGTCTTTGCCGATGCCGAGATCGCCAAGGCCGTCGACATTGCCGTCCATGCAAAATTCGCCACGTCGGGACAGGATTGCCTGGCCGCCAACCGGATCTATGTCCAGCGCCCGATCTACGCGAAATTCTGCAAAGCCTTCGCGCAGCGGATCGCGGAGCTCAAGACCGGGCCCGGGCTTGAGGACGGAACCGACATCGGCCCGCTGATGCATGAGCGCGCGGCCGCAAAACTCGAAGCACAGATCAGTGACGCCGTCGCGCAGGGTGCCAGGCTCACCCAGGGCGGCGCCCGCCACAGGGCCGGACCGCTGTTTTTCCAGCCAACCTTGCTGACCGATGTTCCCGACACCGCCCTGATCATGCGCGAGGAGACCTTTGGTCCCGTCGCCGCCGTGACCGCATTTGACAGCGAGGACGAGGTGGTCGCCCGCGCCAATGACAGCGACTACGGCCTGGTGGCCTATCTCGTCACGGAAAACGGCACGCGCCAGCTGCGGCTTTCGCGCACGCTCGAATACGGTATGGTGGCGGTCAACCGGGTCAAGATCACCGGCGCCCCATCCCCTTCGGTGGCTGGAAGCAATCCGGCCTCGGCCGCGAGGGCTCCCGCCACGGCATGGAAGCCTTCACCGAACTCAAATATCTCTGCATCGACACGGCTGCCTGAACCAGCTGCCAGACTTCACGAAAAGGAATGACCATGCTCGACCAAAGCAACGAACTCAACGCCTGGGACCGGGACCACTTCTTCCACCCGTCGACCCATATGGGCACTCATGCCCGCGGCGAAAGCCCGACCCGGCTCATCACCGGCGGCGAAGGTGTCTACATCACCGATTCCACCGGCAAGACCAGCCTTGATGCCTTTGCCGGACTTTACTGCGTCAATGTCGGCTATGGCCGCCAGAAGATTGCCGATGCGATCGCCGAGCAGGCCAAGAATCTCGCCTATTACCACGCCTATGTCGGCCACGGCACCGAGGCCTCGATCACGCTGTCCAAGATGATCATCGACCGTGCGCCCGAAAACATGAGCCGGGTCTATTACGGCCTCTCGGGCTCGGACGCCAACGAGACCAACATCAAGCTGATCTGGTACTACAACAATGTGCTCGGCCGGCCGGAGAAGAAGAAGATCATCTCGCGCTGGCGCGGATATCACGGCTCGGGCGTCATGACCGGTTCGCTGACCGGGCTGGACCTGTTCCACACCGCCTTCGACCTGCCGCGCGCGCCGATCCTGCACACCGAAGCACCCTATTTCTTCCGCCGCGAAGACCGCAGCCAGACCGAGGAGCAGTTCTCGCAGCATTGCGCCGACAAGCTGGAGGAGATGATCCTCGAAGAAGGTCCCGACACCGTCGCAGCCTTCATCGGCGAGCCGATCCTGGGTACCGGCGGCATTGTGCCGCCACCGGCCGGCTACTGGGCCAAGATCCAGACTGTGCTCGATAGATACGACATCCTGCTCGTCGCCGACGAAGTGGTCACCGGCTTCGGCCGTCTCGGCACCATGTTCGGCTCCGACCATTACGGCATGAAGCCGGACCTGATCACCATCGCCAAGGGCCTGACCTCGGCCTATGCACCGCTGTCTGGCGTCATTGTTGGCGACAAGGTGTGGGAAGTTCTGGTCCAGGGCTCCGACAAGCTTGGCTCCATCGGCCACGGCTGGACCTATTCGGCGCATCCGATCTGCGTGGCCGCCGGTGTCGCCAATTTGGACCTGATCGACGAGCTCGGGCTTGTCGAGAATGCGGGCTCCACCGGCGCCTATTTCCGCTCCGAGCTGGCCAAGGCTGTCGGCGGCCACAAGCATGTCGGCGATGTCCGCGGCGACGGCATGATCGCGGCAGTCGAATTCGTCGAGGACCGCGATGACCGCAAATTCTTCGATCCGGCCAAAAAGATCGGACCGCAGGTTGCTGCAGCCCTGGCAGAACGCAATGTCATCGGCCGGGCCATGCCGCAGGGTGATATTCTCGGCTTCGCGCCGCCGCTCTGCCTGACACGGGAAGAAGCCGACATCGTCGTGAAGGCGGCGGCGGAAGCGATCGACGAGGTCTTTGCCAACCTGTAGATGCCGCACGAGCAGGCGATGGAGACCAGAGCAGAACGCGTGCGGGCAGCCGCACGCGTCTTATCCCTGATCCGGCAGGTCGCCGACCAGAATGGCCCGAAAATCATTGACATTGGTCCCGGTCGGGCCGGTGACGAACAGATCGCCGATGGCGTCGAAAGCGCCCCAGGCATCATTGGAAGCCAGGCTGGCGAGCGGATCCAGGCCTTGAGCGCGCAGCCGTCCGGATGTCGAGCCGTCGGCAAAAGCCCCGGCATTGTCTTCGGATCCATCAATGCCATCGGTGTCGGCGGCAAGGGCCGATATGTCCTCGACGCCGTCAATGGCGGCAGCAAGTGACAGCAGAAACTCGGTGTTGCGTCCGCCCCGTCCTTTGCCGCGCAAGGTGACGGTGGTTTCGCCACCCGAAAGCATCACCACCGGCTTGACGAAAGGCCGGTCACGGCTTGCCACTTCCCGGGCGATGGCGGCATGAACCAGCCCGACATCGCGCGCCTCGCCTTCCACCGCATCCGACAGGATCACCGCATCCACGCCCGCACGCCTGGCCAGTTCGGCAGCGGCCTCGAGCGACAATCGCGCCGACGCGATGACGCGGACCTCGTTGTTTGCAAACACCGCATCATCCGGGCGCGGCGGCAAATCCCTGCCGCTGGCCAGATGGGCGCGGATCTTTTCGGGCAGCGCAATGGCGCGGGCGGAAATCATCGCCTGGACTTCGCTCAAGGTCAGCGCATCGGGAATGGTCGGGCCGGACGCGACCTGGCAGGCCTCATCACCGGGCACATCGGACACCACAAGCGACACCACTTTCGCCGGCCAGGCCGCGGCGGCAAGCCTGCCGCCCTTGATGCGGCTGGCGTGCTTTCTGATTGCGTTCATCACCCCGATCGGAGCGCCGGAAGCAAGCAGCACCTGGTTGAGCTCCTGCTCATCGGCGAGCGTCAGACCTTCCGGCGGGGCCGGCAGCAGTGCCGAGCCGCCACCGCAAACAAGAGCCACCACCAGATCATCGGCGGTCAGTCCGGAAACCGTATCAAACAGTGCCTCCGTTGCCGCCAGCCCGGCGCTGTCGGGCACCGGGTGGCTGGCTTCCAGCACCTTGATGGTCCTGCAGGGCGTGGCGTAACCATACCGGGTCACCACCGTGCCGCTCAGCGGGCCATCCCAGAGCTCTTCAAAGGCGGCAGCCAGCTGCGCGGCCCCCTTGCCGGCGCCGACCACAACGGTCCGGCCCTTGGGCTTTTGCGGCAGCGCATCCATCAGCGCGCGTTTCGGGTCGGCGCGCAGAACCGCGGCCTCGAACAGGCCGGCGAGAAATTCTTGCTTTCTTGGATCAGTCACAGGTCAATATCACACACAAATACGCCATCCGCACCGCCGTCGAGCTTCGCCACGATCCGGGCGCCAATGGCTTGATGAACACTGTCTTCGAGATAGGCATTTCTGACGTTAATGTCAGCAAAGTCAAACCAGAACATGTCGTCAAAGCCGCGCACAAGCGGAGCTTCGACACTTATATTGGTGCGATGCTGGAAATCCAGGATCCCGTCAATGTGGCCGGAGAGGCCGGCGAGATCATTATACAGCGCCTGCCTGTCGGCCTCGGACGTGTCTCTTGCAAACCGCAAATGAACGAAGTGGCGGATCATGATCGGGCCTTTCCCGGCGGGGCATTCAACCTGTCGTCGCGGCACACGAAATCAGGCGTCGCGCTGGGCGATCCAGTCGTGATCGGGGTGGTTCTGGAACCGCCATTTGCGCATCGGACCGGCCATCACGTTGAGATAATACATGTCGTAGCCATGCGGCGCGCCACAGGGATGATGACCCTTGGGCACCAGCACCACGTCGTGGTTCGAGACGCTCATGGTTTCGTCCAGTGACCCGTCCTCGGTAAAGACCCGCTGGTGGCCATAGCCCTGCTCGGGATTGAGACGGTGATAATAGGTCTCTTCCAGATAGGTCATGTCAGGATAATTGTCCTCGTCATGACGGTGCGGCGGATAGGACGACCAGTTGCCCGCAGGGGTGAAAACCTCGGTGACAAGAAGCGAATCCGCGACATCGCTTTCTTCCATGGCGATCGGGAAAATATAGCGTGTGTTGGACCCCTTGCCGCGGGTGGCGAGATCCGGAACCTCGAGCACACGTGCGGTGTGATTGCCCGTGCCGGGCGCGGTGCAGATGGCCAGCGTGCAATCCGTTGTCGCCGTGGCTGTCCAGTCGCTGTCATTGGGGACGTAGACACAGGCGGGCTTGGTGCGTTCGAATACATTCATGCGCTGGCCGAGTTCGCCAAAGCTCTCGCTGCCGGCCGAAATGTTGGCCTTGCCTTCAACCAGCACCAGGATCGCCTCGCGGTCGCCGGTCGCCTCCGCGGCGCTTTCACCGGCTTTCAGGCGATACACTCCAAAGCCGACATAGTTCCAGCCTGGTGATTTGGGCGTTTTGGCGCTTTCGACCGTAATGTCATGAATCTTGCCGGTCTTTCCAGCCGGGTGCACCAGGAGATCTGACATCCTGCGATCCTTTCCCATGTTGTCCTCGTCGCGAGGATTGTAGCCGATGAAACGGCTGTCATCGCAGCGAGCCTTACCACGTCAGGAAAACCGATGAAATGGAGGCGATCCATTCGATGGCGCTGCCTGCATGTGGCGTTCGGATGCATCGTTCGAACGCCACATGCCTGTTTAGAGCGGTGTCCGCGCAAGGAACAGCGCGCGGGCCAGGGCCGACAGGGAGGCAACTCAGGGCTCGCCGTCTCAGCCCCTGCGTTCGGAGGCAAACGAGCCCGGCGATGGCGGAAACACCACCGTCTTGTTGCCGTTGACGAAAACCCGGCCGTGGATATGGGCATGGATGGCGCGGGCCAGCACCTGGGATTCGACATCACGACCGAGCGCGACATAGTCCTCGGCCGACTGTGCGTGGGTGACACGTATGGTGTCCTGCTCGATGATCGGCCCTTCATCCAGATCCGCCGTGACATAATGCGAGGTCGCGCCAATCAGCTTCACGCCACGCTCGAAGGCCTGTTTGTAAGGGTTGGCGCCCTTGAAGGACGGCAGAAAGGAGTGGTGGATATTGATAATCCGCCCGGACATCTTCTGGCACATGTCGTCGGAGAGAATCTGCATGTAACGCGCCAACACGATCAGCTCCGCACCGGTCTCTTCCACCACGTTCATGATCCGCGCTTCGGCATCCGGCTTGTTGGCCTTTGTCACCTTGATGCAGTGAAACGGGATGTCGTGATTTACCACCAGCTTCTGGTAATCCATGTGATTGGAGATGACGGCAACGATCTCGACCGGAAGGCCGCCGATCCGCCAGCGGTAAAGCAGGTCGTTGAGGCAATGGCCGAAGCCCGACACCATGATGACGATCTTGCGCTTGACCGCCTCGTCGAAAAACTCGGCCTCCATGTCGAAAGCCTTCGACACCGAGGCGAATCCGTTGACGAGATCGTCGATGCTGCGGCCGCCTTCGGATCTGAAACTCATCCGCATGAAGAAATTGCCGGTCTCGACATCATCGAACTGGGCACTGTCGGTGATGTTGCAATTCTGCTCAGCCAGAAAGGTCGATACGGCTGCGACAATGCCACGCCGGGACTGGCATTGAACGCGTAGGGCGAAGCTTGTCATATGTCTCTGTCTTTCTGTTGACGCGCCAGACCAGGCTGGCGCCGGAGAATCCAAATTCCAGATGCCGCCCGGCTGCGCCGGCTCATCCCGCTTTGAGCACCCTGGCCCCGAAGCAGAAGCTTGTAAACACTGGCTCCAGAGCAGAGAATACTGATTGGCTCCTTGCGGCTTTACCCGATCCGACCTGTCTGGGCGCATATGGAATAGCGCCTGACGAAATCGGTTATCGGCGGCCGGGCTTCTGACCGGGGCACGGCGATCACAAGCCCGATACGCAATCGCGCCTGAGACACCGTCCGGAACGAGTTGCGTTTAAGCGAAATCGCTTTAGCATCCCGGCGAATTGCTCGAAGTGAAAGTTGCCCCTGTGACGATAGTCAATCCGCCATCTGATGATGGCTTTCTGCTCAAGACCGATCCCTCCGATCCGCGGCTGTCCGCCGAGGTGACCGGAGTCGACCATCTCGGCGCCACGGTGACCACACGCGTGGTCACCGAAAAGGCGCTGACGCTTTATCTCAATCGCCAGGAAATCGTCACCATGATGACGATCGGAGATCATCCGGACCTGATGGCCGTCGGCTATCTGTTGAACCAGAACATGCTGCATGCCGATGACGAGATCACCGCAATCGATTATGACGAGGAACTCGAAGTGGTGGTGGTGCGCACCGAGCGCGAGACCGATTACGAGACCAAGCTGCAGAAAAAAGTGCGCACCTCCGGCTGCGCCCAGGGAACCGTATTTGGCGACGTGATGGAGAATTTCTCCGACATTCATCTGGCGCCGGAGGCACGACTGAAGACCTCCTGGCTCTACACGCTGACCCACAAGATCAATACCGCACCCAGCCTCTACCTCGAAGCCGGCGCCATCCATGGCTGCGTGCTGTGCCAGGGCGATGTGCCGCTGGTCTATATGGAGGATGTCGGCAGGCACAATGCGGTCGACAAGATCGCCGGCTGGATGTTCATGAACAAGGTCAAACCCGACGACAAGATCTTCTACACCACCGGGCGACTGACCTCGGAAATGGTGATCAAGACCGTGATGATGGGCATTCCGATTCTGGTCTCGCGCTCCGGCTTCACCGCCTGGGGCGTCGAGCTTGCCCACAAGGCCGGACTGACGCTGATCGGACGGGCGCGCGGCAAGCGATTCCTGGCACTGGCGGGACTGGAGCGGATCGAATTCGACGGCGATCCGACCGAGGCAGCCCGGGAAGCCCCGCGGCATCGCCGCAAGGGTGCTGTGGAGGACGAATCATGAGCGGCCACATTGCGGGACTGGTGCTGGCGGGTGGATTGTCGCGGCGGATGGGTGGCGGCGAAAAGGGACTGCAACTGCTTGGCGGACAAAGCATGATTTCGCGGGTGGTCGACCGGATCGCGCCGCAGGTTGGAACCTTGGCGATCAATGCCAATGCAGATCCCGGACCCTATCTGCAATTCGGCCTGCCTGTTCTGCCAGACACCATCGGCGGCCATGCCGGTCCGCTTGCCGGTGTGCTGACCGGGCTCGAATGGGCTTCGACCCTGCCGGGAGTCACCCATCTTGTCAGTGCCGCAACCGACACGCCGTTCCTGCCGCTTGATCTGGTCGCGCGCTTTGCCGCGCTGGCCGGGCCTGAGCGCATCGTCATTGCCCGCTCGGATGGCAACCGGCATCCGGTGTTCGGGCTCTGGCCGGTGGCGCTGCGTCAGGATCTGGCTGAGTGGCTGGCCACCAGCGACACCATGAAGGTGCTGGCCTGGGTGCACCGGCATGATTTCGCGTTCTGCGATTTCGAGGCCGGTGGAGACGATGCGCCCGATCCGTTTTTCAACGCCAACACACCCGAGGAACTGGCCGAGGCGGAGCGCTATCTGGCCGGAACGAGCGCATGACCCAGCGCGTCTTCGGCATCACCGGATGGAAGAATTCCGGTAAGACCACGCTGACCTGCCTGCTGGTGGAGGAATTCACCCGCCGCGGCTTTCGCGTTGCCACGCTCAAACATGCGCATCATCTGTTTGATGTCGATCATCAAGGCACCGACAGTTATCGCCATCGTCAGGCAGGCGCTGGAGAGGTGGCGATTGTTTCGGGCCGCCGCTGGGCGATCATGCATGAACTCGGCGAGGCCGATGAGCCGTCGCTCAAGGACATGCTGGCCAGGCTGTCACCCTGTGATCTGGTGCTGATCGAAGGCTACAAGCGCGAGAGCCACCCGAAGATCGAGGCGCGCCGGCTTGCCGCATCGGACAGCGAACCGCTGGCGGGTGCCGACGCCGGCATTTGCGCCATTGCCGCCGATCATGCCATTACCGACGCACATGTCCCCGTCTTTGCGCTGGACGACATCAGCGGCATCGCCGATATGATCGCGCGCAAGACCGGATTGGGAGAGACTGCCGCATGACGTCACGCAAGCTACTCAACGACTGCTTTCTCACCGACAAGGACCGGCTCAGCCATGAGGAATGCCTGACGATCCTGACCGGCCGGCTGTCGGCGGTAACCGGCGTCGAGGAACTGCCACTGGTCCAGACCTCGGGCCGTTGGCTTGCCTCCGACATCATCGCCCCGCGCAATGTGCCCCTGCATGACAATTCCGCCGTCGATGGCTATGCCTTTGCCGCCCCTGTCACCGGCCCGATGCCTGTGGTCACCCGCATTGCCGCCGGAGATCTCGCCAACCACCGGCTGGAACCGGGCCAGGCCGCGCGGATTTTCACCGGGGCCGCGATGCCCGAAGGGGCTGATACGGTGGCCATGCAGGAAGACTGCACCGTCGAGGGCGATCAGGTTACTGTTCCGCTGACACTCAAGCGCGGCGCCAATGCCCGCCGTGCCGGTGAAGATGTCGCCGCGGGCAGCGCTGTGCTTCAAAGCAGGTCGCGGCTCCGGCCGCAGGATATGGCGGCACTCGCCTCGTTCGGCTTGCCGCGGGTAAAAGTGCGGGCGCCCATCCGGGTGGCGATCCTGTCGAATGGCGATGAATTGCTCGAACCCGGCGCCGAGATTGCCCAGGGACAGGTCTATGATTCCAACCGTTCGATGCTGCATGCGCTGCTTGACACCCTGCCCTGCGAGATCACCGATCTCGGCATCCTGCCCGATGACGCCGCGCTGATTGAGGCCACGCTGGCCGAAACAGCCAAGACCCATGATGTCATCCTGACCAGTGGCGGCGCCTCGCGCGGCGACGAAGACCATATCATCAATGCCATCGATACTTTGGGCATCCGCCATCTCTGGCAGATCGCAGTCAAGCCGGGGCGGCCGATGAGCTTTGGACAAATCGGCGATTGCGTCTTTCTCGGCCTGCCGGGCAATCCGGTCGCGGCCTTTGTCTGTTTCCTGCTTTATGTCCGTCCGGCGCTGACCGTGCTCGGCGGTGGCAGCTACCGCGAACCAATCCGCTTCCCCGTGGCAGCGGGCTTCGATGTGCCGACCAAGAAACCCGGCCGCCGCGAATTCTGGCGCGGCTGGCTTGAACCGGGACCGGACGGGCGGCCCGTCGCGCATAAATTCACACGCGACGGCTCCGGCCTGATCTCCGGTCTGCGTCAGGCCACCGGCCTGATCGAGATCACCGAGAGTGTGACCTCTGTGGCCCGAGGCGAAATGGTGTCATTCCTGCCCTTTTCAGAGTTTGGAATTGACAGCTGATCAGGGCTTGGCGTTGGGGAAGAACAGTTGTTTTCCGTCCAGCGTGTTGCCGGCAATCAATTCCTGACCATGCGCCGAAATCATCCAGTCGATGAACTGCTGGCCCAGCTCGGCCTTGACGCTCGGGCACTTGTCCGGATTGACCAGAATAATGCCATATTGATTGAACAGCACCGGGTCGCCTTCGACCACGATCTGGTAATCACCCTTGTTGCCGAAGCTGATCCAGGTTGCCCGATCAGACATCGTGTAGGCGCCCATGCCGACACTCGCATTCAGGGTCGCGCCCATGCCGGACCCGGTGGCGCGATACCAGTCGCCCGAAACCGATGTGATATCGACGCCGGCCTGGTTCCAAAGCTTGAGTTCAGCCTTGTTGGTGCCGGAATCATCGCCGCGCGAGGCAAACAGGGCCTGTTTTTCGGCAATGGTCTTGAAGGCTGAAACCGCATCATTGCCGCCGGCAATTCCTGCCGGATCTGCCGACGAGCCGACGATGACGAAATCATTGTACATCAGATCGGAGCGCGCCACGCCAAACCCGTCGGCAACGAATTTCTCTTCCGCCGATTTGGCGTGGACCAGAAGCACATCGGCATCGCAATTCTGCGCATTCTTGATGGCCTGGCCTGTGCCGACAGCCACCACATTGACCGTCACGCCGGTCTCTTCCTTGTAGATCGGCAGGATATAATCGTAAAAACCCGAATTCTGTGTCGATGTCGTCGACTGAACCAGGATCGACGGGTCTTCGGCAGAAGCCGCCGTCGCCAGAACGGAGAGCAGCGCGGCTCCGAACAGGGTGGTTCTTGATGTCATCTTGTTTCTCCTCGGTTGGTTCAATTTTTTCGTCAAAGAACAATCCGGCCCGCCAAATAGGCCTTTGCAGCTTCGGATGAAGGCTGCACAAAAAACGCTTCTGCCGGCCGGTGTTCGACCAGTTCTCCGTGATGCAGAAACGCGACGTCATCGGCCAGGCGACGCGCCTGGCCGATATCATGGGTGACGAAGATCACCTTTGTCTCATCGGTGCTGCTTGCCAGCACGATCTGCTCAATCATCTGGACCGAAGCCGGGTCGAGACTGGCCGTCGCCTCGTCAAGCAAAAGCACCTTTGGCCGAGTCGCCAGCGCGCGCGCCAGCGCCAGCCGCTGCTGCTCGCCACCTGAGAGAAGCCGCGCCGGCTGGTCCGCCTGTCCCAACAGGCCAACGCGGGTCAGCAGTTCTTCGCAGCGCGCCTTGCGCTGAGCAGATGTTCCGGCGCGCAGCCGCAGCACGAAATCGATATTGGCGGCCACCGAGCGGCGCAGCAGCACCGGTTTCTGAAACACCATCGCCTGGGTCGACCGGGTTGCTTCACCACAGGCCACCTCGCCCCAGCTGATCCAGCCCTGTGTCGGCGCAATCAGCCCGTGAACCAGCCGCAGCAGCAGGCTCTTGCCGGCTCCGTTGGGTCCCATGATGACGGTGACGGATCGGGGATCAAGCGTGAGCCTGCCGATATTGACCAGTGTTTTTCCGGCGATCTTCAGCGACAGGCCGTCGATCCTGAGCGCGCCGGGCATGATCCGGTCGCGCGTCGTCTGCGTGCCAGCGGCGGAGGATGATGGGGGCGTCACCGGAACAAGATCAGGCATAGGCCTGCCTTTCCGCCATCGACCTCAGCGCGCCGGCGCCGAGATTGACCGAAATGGCGATGCTCATCAGGATGATCCCCAGCGCCAGTGCCATGCCAAGGTCGCCCTTGGAGGTTTCAAGGGCAATCGCCGTGGTCATCACCCGGGTCAGATGGTCAATATTGCCTCCGACGATCATCACCGCGCCGACCTCGGCTACCGCCCGACCAAAACCGGCCAGCGCCACCGTCACCAGGCCGTAGCGGCCGTCAACGATCAGCGCCAGCACGGCGCGTCCGCGCGAGATCCCGAGCGAGCGAAATTGCTCGTCATATTCTGCCTGCAGGGCTTCAAGCACCTGCCGCGACAAGGCCGCAACAATCGGCGCAATCAGCAGCGTCTGCGCAATGATCATCGCTGCCGGGCTGTAAAGCAGCCCGAACGAGCCCATCGGTCCGGCCCGTGACAAAGCCAGATAGACCAGCAATCCGATCACCACCGGGGGAAAGCCCATCATCGAATTGACCAGCGCAATGACGATGCCGCGACCGAAGAACTTGCGCACCACCAGCAGAGCCCCGATCGGAAACCCGACCAGGCAGGAGAGCAGCAACGCCGTCAGGCTGACGCGCATCGAAAGCCCGACGATTTCAAACAGATCCGCATCGCCCGACGCGATCAACCGGAAAGCCAGCCCGAATGCACCCGCGAAGTCCTGCATGGCCTATCCCTGACCCCCCGCCAAGATGCGTTCCTCGGTCAGCCGGGTCCACATCGCGCTGGCAATGTCCCTGTAGATGCGCGCCTGCTCGCTGTCGGGATCCGAGACCACGATCGGGGTGCCGCCGTCCGAAGTCGCGCGGATCGCCATGACCAAGGGCACTTCGCCCAGAAACGGAGCGCCGATGCGCTCGGCTTCTGCACGGGCGCCGCCATGGCCGAAGACGGACTGCCGACCGCCACAATCAGGGCACTGGAAATAGCTCATGTTTTCGACAATGCCCAAAATCGGCACATCGACCTTGCGGAACATCTTCAGTCCCTTGCGGGCATCGATCAGTGCCAGATCCTGCGGCGTCGACACGATCACCGCGCCGGCCAGCGGAGCATTCTGCGCCAGGGTCAGTTGTGCGTCACCGGTACCCGGCGGCATGTCGACAATAAGCACATCCAGCTCGCCCCAGGCGACTTCGCGCAGCATCTGCGTCAGCGCCTGCATCACCATCGGCCCGCGCCACGCCGTGGCCGTGTCCTCCTCGACAATGAAGCCCATCGACATCACCTTGAGGCCGAAAGCCTCGAACGGGATCAGAACGCGGTTTTCCCCGCTCTGCGTCCGCCCGGACAGGCCAAGCAGGCGCGGCATCGAGGGTCCGTAGATATCGGCATCAAGGACACCGACCCGCAAGCCGCTGGCCTGGAGCGCCAGCGCGATATTGACCGAGGTGGTGGACTTGCCGACACCGCCCTTGCCCGAGGCGACCGCGATAATGGCGCCGATCCCGGGCACAGGCGCCTTGGCTCCCGGCGCTGGCGTGGGTGGCGGAGCGCGTTTCTGCATCGGCGGAGGAATGGCCTCGGATTGGGACACCGATGGCGCGGAGCGGACCGGCTGTGGCGGCGGGCTCGCGGTTTCTTCAGTATCGTCCACTTTGAGCGTCACCTGCGCCCCGGCAACGCCGGGCGATGCCAGAGCGGCCTTTTCGGCCGCGGCGCGCAATGGTTCGAGTTGATCGGCGAGCCTCGCGGGCACAGTGATGGAAAAGCTGAGCTGATCACCCTCGATGACAATTCCGGACACCAGGCCAAGATCAACAATATTGCCGATCAGCTCGGGCCCCTTGACCCGCTTGAGCTGATCCAGAATCTGGGCAGTGGCGATTGTCACAGCAAACCCCATGGTCGATAGTGCATCCCGGTTGCCGCAGTGTTCGTCATGGTTTCGGCAACTGCGCGTCGACAGAAATCGAGTAACGAGGAAATCCCGGCATGAACGGCACCGAAAACGGCACGGCACGCACCGACAAAAGCTCCGAGACGGAGAAATTTGTCAGACTGGCCGGGTTCATCCGGGTTGCCAATGCGGCCAATTCCAAGATTCCCGCCACCGACATCCACATGGCGTTTCTCTATGGCGCGGCGCGCTACAATGCCTTTGTCGCCAAGAATGTGATGGACGTGGCCGAACACGAGGCCTTCGTCACCGAAATGGCCGCCGCCTATACAGAGATGCTGCGCAATCATCTGGCTGATCCGTCGGTCTGACACGAGCTTCACCCGTTCATCCGTTGCCGGATCGAGACCCGCTTTTGTTGCGGCGGCTCCTGATCCGGTGTGTCATCCACATCTGCCGCATTGCTGGCAATCTCGGCTTCATCCGTCGAGCCAGGCTGATCGTCATCCGGCATTTCGCTGTCTTCCGCTGTCAATTCCGAGGCATCATCCTCCAGCTCCGCTGCATCGTCCGTCAGTTCCGCGTCGTCTTCAGCCAGCTCTTCCGGCTCCTCATCGAGCGGTTCATCCTCGGTCAGCCGTCCCGTGGCCTGCTGCAACAGCTTCTCGGCTTCAGTGAGAAACCCGCGGGTCACGTCCCATGAAGATTTGTAGACCATGTGCAGCGGGTTGTTGTAATCCTCGTCATAGTCGTTCAACCCGTCGAGATTGGCCAGAACCGGATTGGAATTGAAGAATTTCTGCAAGGCCTTCTTGCGCAACTGGCCGGGCACGCCGCGCTTGAGAAAGATCGAGAAATCAAACCCAGGCTCGATCTCTTCCAGATCCACCGCTTCGGCGACGAGGCGATTGGCTTCCGCTTCCTCGATTTCGACAAGCAGACGTGCCTCTTCCGCTTCAAGCTCTTCAGCCAGCGGACCATTGGCGTCTGTGGCATCGAGCACCTCGGGCGAATCCAGGTCACTCTCGGGATTGGCCTCATGCGCCTGCTTGCGCCTGGACCAGCGCGACAGAAAACCGTCCTTGTCTTCAGCCATCGAGATCCCCGTTATCTGAGCGCTTGCGGGACAGGAAAATCGGATGCTTGCCGAATTTCTGTTCTTCGAGATCAAGCTTGTCGCGCCGCCGTTTTATGAAGGGTGTCTCGACGTGGTAGGCATCCAGGAACTCGAGAATGGCCTCGGAAATCTCCGGCGGCATCGGCAAGCGCTCGACAATGTCTTCGCTGCCGACTTCGTAGTCTTGTGCTGCGTGCGGCGATGCCGTGACGCTCTGGACATACCAGTCAAGCGGATGCAGGTTTTCGCTGTCGCGCCGCAGCACCACATAGAGCGCCGGGGTGCCGCTGTTGAAGTTTTCGACATAGGCTTCGGTGTCGGCGGCAAAACAGGTGAGATCGACCCGACCCATATAATAGCGGGTCATGCGGTCGTCACTGACCAGAACGTCGCCGGGATTGAGCTCTGCCGGCGCCAGCATCACACCGACGGGCATCCAGTAGTCCTTGGCCCACCGCGAAACTGATTGCCGCTTTTCCGCAATCACCCCGAGCATTATGGTCAATTCCCGCGACACGCCGGTCAGTCCCTCCACGGTGTTGAGGCAATCACGGTTGTCTCTTGTCGTTGAAAGTATAAGGTGTTTGGGGAAACAACAAGGGTGGTCCAATGGTTTTAGATGCAACCCGTCTTTTTGTATGCGACTGCGAAAAAACCATGGTTCTGAACCCGGAAAAACTGGGTGGCAGCCATGCACATGTCTCGGCGCATCATCACCTGTGCCGCAGCGAAATCAACGTGATCGAGGCTGCACTGGCGAGCGAAGATCCGATCTGCATTTCCTGCACCCAGGAACGTCCATTGTTCGAGGAAATCGCCGCGGAGGCCGGCCATCAGGCGCTGTCTTTCGTCAATATTCGCGAGATGGCCGGATGGACCGCCGACACCGCATCGACCGCGCCGAAGATGGCAGCGCTGCTGGCGGCGGCAAAACTGCCGGTCACGCCGGCGCGCCTGAGGGCGATTGAAAGTGACGGACTTTGCCTGGTGATCGGCAGCGGACAGGCGGCATTTGATACGGCCGAGCGGCTCAATCGGACATTGTCGGTGACGCTGCTTCTGACCCGGAACGATGACCTTGTGCTGCCGTCGGAATTGCAGTTTCCGGTCTTTGCCGGCCGCGTCAGCACAGCCGCCGGATCGCTGGGCGCTTTCGAACTGGTTGTCGACGGCTATGCGGCGCTGTTGCCGTCTTCAAGGGCGCGGCCGGAATTCGCCATGGCGCGCGACGGGGCAAGAACCAGCTGCAGCGTCATCTTCGACATGTCCGGCGACACCGCCCTTTTCACCCGGTCGCATGGCCGCGACGGCTATTTCCGCGCTGACCCCGGCAATCCGGTGGCGGTGCTGGAAGCAGTGCTCGAGGCAGCCGATTATTCCGGCAGTTTCGAAAAACCGCTTTATGTCACCTATGACGCCTCGATCTGCGCCCATGAGCGCTCGCGCAAGACCGGCTGCACGAAATGTATCGATCAATGTCCGGCCGGCGCGATCACCGGACATGACGACATCATCGTCGTCGATCCGGGCATTTGCGGCGGCTGTGGAAATTGTGCCGCCCAATGCCCGACTGGCGCGGTGGCCTATGCCTATCCGCCGCGGACCGACCAGATCTCCCGCGTGCAGATGCTTGCGCGCACCTATCTTGCCGCCGGCGGAAAGGCGCCGGTGCTGCTGCTGCATGACGCCGGTCATGGCTCGCCGCTGATCGGAGCCATGGCACGGTTTGGCCGCGGCCTGCCGGCGCGGGTGATCCCGCTGGAAATGCATGCGACAAGCGGCGTCGGCCATGACCTGATGAGCGCGGCGCTCGCCGCCGGATTTCGCCAGATCGTCGTGCTCGGCGATCCGCACAAGGCCGATGAGTTCGGTGCGGTGGCAGAGGAGGCCGCGCTGACCGAGGCGCTGCTTTGCGGTTTCGGACACAAGACCGGACGGATCGTGACGCTGCTTGAATCCGATCCCGATCAGGTTGAGAGCGCACTCTACACGCTGCCCGAGCTGCCGGAAATCTCCCGCGCTGCGCCGGTTCCGCTGGGCGGCAAGCGCGAAGTGGCCCGCGCGGCGCTGCTGGTTCTTGCCGATGCCGGCAAGCCCGTATCGACCATTGTGCCGCTGGCTGCCAATGCGCCCTATGGAACCGTTCATGTGGACACCGCCGCCTGCACGCTGTGCATGGCCTGCGTGTCGTGCTGTCCGGCCGATGCGCTGCGTGACACGCCGGACACGCCGGAATTGCGCTTTGTCGAATCGGCCTGCGTGCAATGCGGAATCTGTGAGGCGACCTGCCCGGAAACAGCCATCACACTTTCGCCGCGCTTCAACCTCGCAGCCAGCGTCATGCAACCGGTGACGCTGCACAAGGATGAACCCGCCTGCTGCACGTCGTGCGGAAAGGCCTTTGCCGCCGGTGGCATGCTGCGCGCGGTGGAGCGACGCCTGGAGGGCAACTGGATGTTTGACAGCGACGAACGCCGCTCCCTGATCCACATGTGCGAGAGCTGCCGGCTCGAGGCCCTGTCGCGGGACGGGGCCGATCCGTTTGCCATTGCGCATCAGCGCCGCACCCGCACCACCGACGACTATCTGGAGGCCGGCCGCCGCGGTCTGACGGTCGACGATTTCCTATCGAAGGACTGAAACCCGGCCGCACGAACAGGGGGTGAAAGGCTCGCATATTTATCGCATTTCCCCCTCTTGCGGGAACGGCAGGACGAGCGCACATTCAGCACTCATCAAGCCGTATGGAGGATGTCATGCGCCTATTTCCTGCAGCCGTAATTCTCGGATCAATGCTGGCAAGCCCTGCCCTGGCTGATTCGACCAGCGGTGTCGTCGTTGCCTATGACCGCGTCGATCACGTCCTCATTCTGGATGACAGAACGGTGTGGGATCTGGCACCGGCGGGCGAGCTTGTGCCCGAGGGGCTGAGGGCCGGCGATCAGATCACCATAGAATATGATTCCGCAGGTGACAGCGGCGTCGGCAAGATCACGGCGATTTCGGTCGGCGGCAATTGATCCCAGGCTTCATGGACAAGACCCTGTCTCACCGGGTTTCGCGATGAAGCCCGGCGTCCCCTGATGCCGGCTATTGAAGCGCCGGTTTCAACGGCAGGTTGATCAGCAGGTTTTGCGGTTTCATCCGGATGCGGTCATGCGCATCGATGGCCAGCCCGAGAAAGGCCGGCTTGCGGCGCATCGTGTCGACCACCCGGTCATAATCGAGGAACTCCATCCGGAACAGCGCGGCAATGCTGCCCTGGCCTTCTTCGGGCAGGTATTCGCCTTGATAGAGCGCATTCAGGATGCGGCTGGATTCGGCATCCAGTCCGACATGCCAGGACCAGCGTTCGTTCTTGACTGATTGCAGCGGCTGCACCCGGACGCGCAAATCGAGGAAATGCTTGATCCAGCGTTCGATCAGCCGGGCGAAGGCGTCCTGCCCGGGTTCGGAGAAGCGGAAATCCAGCGCCAGATCGAAATGATCGGCGCGGGCCCAGTATTGGCCGGCATTGTCCGCGTCGAGGATGTCGAGGGCGACTTCGGTGCGGCCGGGATCGGACAGGGCCAGCAGCGCGGCTTGCTGAGCACGGGTTTCGACCACTTCCGCATCGGCCAGCATCATCCGCTCTTCGGATGTGGTGGCGGTCTGTTCGCGGAAAAACAGCTCGGCGGCGCGCGCCACCGTCGCATCGCCTTCCCCCATCAGGATGTTGCCCATGATCAGGTGGGCCATCTGGCTGATGAACACAGGCGGGATCATCGGCGCGCTTTGCGCAAACAGCGACGCATAGGCCGCCTCGATGGATCCTTTGGCAACCAGATGGTCACGGAACCGCAGCACCAGCGCATAATTTGCCGCCGCATCCGGATCGGCGATGGCGGCAAGCTCCCCTGCATCAATCGGTGCAAACGGATCCTGCATCAGCCTTTCGAACAAAGTGTGCTCGACCCTGCAGCTTTCTTCGACCGGGTGAATTTCCGGACGGGTATAATAGGCCCGCAGAAAATCATCGCTGACCGCAAGCCAGCCATTGTCGAGCCTGTGTGTCAGATGCTGACCGGCGGATTTCCAGATCACGCCCTGCATCCTGTCCCTTGCCTGGTTCACGCTGCCATTCCCAATCCCTGCGCCAGCGATATCCCGGTGGCGCCGTCCGCGCCGTCCAGCAGCAGGCCGCCATCTTCATCTATGCCGATCATGCGGCCCTCATGTGTCACGTCGCCGATGCGCAGCGAAAGCGAATCCGCAGGCTGCATGCGGCCGAGAAAATCGGGGTGGGCGGCAGCAAAGCCGTCGTGTTCCCAGGTATCGACCCAGGACAGGAAATGCCGTGCGATCGCCTCGATTACCTGTGTGCGATCAAGATCGCCGCAGCCCTCCTCGAACAGCGCAGTGGTGTTGCGCGCAAGGCCCGGCGCGTCGAGGATCTCGGCCGGCAGGCTCATCGACACGGAAAAGCCGACGATGATGAAGGGGGGACATGCTCGAGCCCGGCGCCGTCCGGAGCGCGCAGGACCACGTGGCCGGCTTCGCCGCCATTGACCAGCAGTGTCGATGGCCAGCGATACATCAGGGCAAGATTCGGCGGGCCGATTGCGCCCAGCGCATCACCAATCGCGACCATCATCAATGGCGCCATCTGCAAGGCTTTGGCCAGCGAACATTCGGGTTCGAGCACGATCGCCGCAAAGGCATGGGTTTCAGCCATTGACCAGCACAAATCGCCTGCACTGAAGCGGCCATTACTGGCTCCTTCAAAGGCAACCTGCATCGGATCATCTGAGGCCGGCACCGCATGGCCGCTCAGCAGCGGCGGAAATTCGGGTGTGGGCAGCATGGTGGCGATCAGGGCAACTCGATTTCGCCGGTGACGACATGCTCCAGATCGGTGCCCTCGGCTGTCAGCACGGCCTTGAGCTTCAACGGGCCGGTCCCTGCCGCGCCCGAGCGCACCAGTGCTTCGATCTGCTGCTGTGAGGTCACGCCGACCTGCTTGAGGAATTTCCGCATCGACAGGTTAAAGTCTTCGTCGCTCATGGTGTCACTTTCATTATCCGTGCCCGCATCAATGCAGGCGAACATTTCCGGTCGAATAGGCCTGGTCCGACGGGGTCTCCAGGAGCGGCTTGAGCCCGAACATGGCGCCAACCACAACCAGCAGCAAGACCGCAATGCTGAGAAGAAATGCTTTCATGTCAGGTTCCTTGCCATCATCATTCGGCCGGCGCGGCAACCGCCGCGTCAGCCTTGTCTGTCTTGTCGGCCATGACCTCGTCGACCCATATCGAATGGTGTTCCCGGGCCCAGTTCAGATCCACCTCGCCGGAGCCCATGGCGTCAAAGGCGCCTTCCATACCGATGGTGCCGATATAGATATGGGCAAAGATCAGACAGATCATCACAACCGCGACAATGCCATGCCAGGCGCTGTTGAGCTGCTGCTCCTGAATGGCGCTATAGGGCGCCGGCGGCAGGCCGAGCAGATGCGGGATATCGATGCCGATTGCACCGAACAGCGCGAAAGTATCCGAAAACAGGCTGTGTTCGAACGGAAACAGCAAGGCCCAGCCGGAGACCGACAGGGACAGGCCGAGCAGCATCACGCCCCAGAAGATGATCTTCTGGCCGGCGTTGAACTTCTTGGCCGGCGGGTGGCTTGACTTGCTCAACAGCCCGCCGCCCTTTGCCAGCCAGTTGAGGTCGGTGCGGTCGGGGATGTTGTGGATGACCCACAGCACGAAGGCCATGGCCAGGCCGAGCATGAAGGCGAAGGCGGTGTAGTTGTGGGCGGCCTTGAGAAAGCCCGACATCGGGCCGAAGAAATCCTTGCCGACAAGCGGCAGGATCAGCGAGCGCCCGAAGGTGACATTGAGGCCGCTGATGCCCAGGGTGATGAAGGACAGCGCCATCAGCCAGTGGCTCATCCGCTCCAGCGTGGAAAAGCGCTTGATCTTGATGTGGGACAGGCCGTGCTCGACCTTGATGCGGCCGCGTATTGCCATGAACAGCGCCAGCAGGACCAGCGTCGCCAGCATTGCATAGCCGAGATAATCGTGGGTCGGCCCCTCGCGGTAAAGCCGCCAGTCTTCGCCCTGCGACTGGATCATCTGCCCGCCGGCGGCATTGGGCGTCGAGGTCCGTCCGGCCTCGCCAAGCCGGATGTCGTGCCAGATTTCCGCATCCGAGGCGGTGCCCTGAACACCGCCCTGCATCGGCGGCCCGGGCGGCGCGATGCTCGTCGTCGCATTATCCGGTGGCCGGACCGAGCTCTGGGCGTGAGCCTGAAGCGGCAAATACAGTCCGACAAGTGCGACAAGGACAAGGGCGAGCACGGCCATCAGCGGCGGCGTGGACGCGAAGCGGGTCTTCAGACTATTCATCGATGAACTCCCGGTGTTCTGACAGGTCTAGCAAAAATTGGCAGGCGAACATGTGTCCGCCTGCCAATCCGACTGAGATCAATACATGCCGGTCAACCGCCACTCTTCTGCTCATAGGCCGTACCCCAGCCCCAGGCACCGGCGCCGAAGCCGCGGGCGACGATGCGTTCGCGGTAGATCGTCGACACGGTGTCGCCGTCCCCGGCCAGCAGTGCCTTGGTCGAGCACATCTCGGCGCACAGAGGCAGCTTGCCCTCGGCAATCCGGTTGCGTCCATATTTCTGGAACTCGGCGGCGGACATGTCCTCTTCCGGACCACCGGCGCAGAAGGTGCATTTGTCCATCTTGCCGCGTGAGCCGAAATTGGACGCCTGCGGATATTGCGGCGCACCGAAGGGGCACGCATAGAAGCAATAGCCGCAGCCGATGCACAGGTCCTTGTCGTGCAGGACGATGCCGTCGGCCGTCTGGTAGAAGCAGTCGACGGGGCAGACCGCCATGCACGGCGCGTCCGAGCAGTGCATGCAGGCCACCGAGATCGACCGTTCCCCCGGCTTGCCGTCATTGATGGTGACGACCCGGCGCCGGTTGACGCCCCAGGGCACTTCATTCTCGTTCTTGCAGGCGGTAACGCAGGCATTGCACTCGATACAGCGTTCAGCGTCGCAGAGGAATTTCATTCTAGCCATTGTCTGTCCTCCCTATGCCCGCTCGATGCGGCAAAGCGTGGTTTTGGTTTCCTGCATCTGCGTGACCATGTCGTAGCCATAGGTCTGCGCCGTGTTGGACGCCTCCCCCAGCACGATCGGATCGGCGCCTTCAGGATATTTGTGCCGTTGATCGACTCCTCGGAACTGGCCGCCGAAATGGAACGGGCAGAAGACGACGCCCCGGCCCACCCGATCGGTGACCATTGCCATGATCTTGATCTTGGCGCCGGACGGGCTGTGCAGCCAGACCGGCTCACGATCCCGAATGCCCATATTGTTGGCGTCGAAGGTGTTGATCTCGACGAACATGTCCTGCTGCAACTCCGCAAGCCACGGATTGGAGCGGGTTTCGTCACCGCCGCCTTCATATTCGACCAGGCGTCCCGATGTCATGATCATCGGATAGTCCTTGGCGAAATCGACATCCTGGATCGACTTGAAGGCCGTCGGCACGCGCCAGAAGGTCTTGTCGGCGATCGTGGGATAATCGGCCACGAGCTCCCGGTCGGGGGCGTAGAGCGGTTCGCGGTGCAGCGGCACCGGATCCGGGAAGGTCCAGACAACCGCGCGGGCCTTGGCGTTGCCATAGGGCGCGCAGCCATGCTTGATCGCCACGCGCTGAATGCCGCCGGACAGGTCGATTTTCCAGTTCACGCCTTCGATCTTCTTGTCGTAGTCGGACGGGATCTCGCCCTGGTCGGAGGTCTCGCCGACCTCTTCTTCTGCAGGGCGTTTTTCGAGAATGCCCGCGACATATTCGATCATGCGCTTCTCATAGGGGGTGAGATCGGCATCCCATCCAAGGCCCTTCAGCATGGCCATGGTGAATTCGGGATAGCCGTCCTCGATCTCGGAGCCGACCGGCCAGCTGTCTTCCGCCAGCAGGTTGTCGCCATTGCGCTCGACGCCGAAGCGGGCACGGAAACCCATCCCGCCCTGCGCCACCGGGGTCGACACATCATACAGCACCGCAGAGCCGGGATGTTTCATCTCGGGCGTGCCCCAGCAAGGCCATGGCATGCCGTAGAATTCGCCATCATGGGGCCCGCCGACACCACGCAGGGTGGTCTTGTCGAAGGTGTATTGATGCTCCATGTGCGATTTCATCCGCTCCGGAGACTGTCCGGTCATGCCGATGGTCCACATGCCGCGGTTCCACTCGCGGGTGATGTCCTCGACCAGCGGCTCTTCGCCATTGACCTCGATATTGCGGAACATCCTGTCCTCAAAACCGAATTTCTTGGCGAATTTGTACATGATGGTGTGGTCGGGCAGCGATTCAAACAATGGATCGATCACCGCCTCACGCCACTGGATCGAGCGGTTGGACGCCGTCACCGAGCCGTAGGTTTCGAACTGGGTCGAGGCCGGCAGCAGGTAGACGCCGTCCTGGCGGTCCTGAAGCACGGCGGTCATCGTCGGATAGGGGTCGACGACCACCAGCAGGTCCAGCATTCCCATGGCCTTCTGCATTTCAGGCAGGCGGGTCTGCGAGTTCGGGGCATGGCCCCAGAACACCATCACCTTGGTCTTGTCGGGCTGATCCAGGTTTTCCTTGGCTTCCAGAACACCGTCGATCCAGCGCGACACCGGAATCCCGGTCTCGTACATCATCTGCTTGTTCTTGCCGTCCTTGCCCTTCATCGTGGCAAAGCGACCCTTGAGCCAATCCAGATCCTCGTCCCAGACGCGCGCCCAGTGGGCATAGGACCCCGCCGACAGGCCGTAATAGCCCGGCAGTGTATCGGCGAGCACGCCCAGATCGGTGGCGCCCTGCACATTGTCATGGCCGCGGAAGATGTTGGCGCCGCCTCCGGACTTGCCGATATTGCCAAGGGCGAGTTGCAGGATCGAATAGGCGCGGGTGTTGGACGAGCCGTTGGAGTGCTGCGTACCGCCCATGCACCAGATCAGCGTGCCGGGCCTATTGTCGGCCAGGGTCCGGGCGACGCGCTCGAGCTGCGAACCGGGAACGCCGGTCACCCGCTCGACTTCGGCCGGGCTCCATTTCTTCACTTCGTCACGGATCTGATCCATGCCCCAGACGCGGGTGCGGATATATTCCTTGTCTTCCCAGCCATTTTCGAAAATGTGGTAGAGAATGCCCCAGATCAGCGCCACGTCGCTGCCCGGACGGAACCGCACGAACTCGTCGGCATGGGCGGCGGTGCGGGTGAAGCGCGGATCGCAGACGATCAGCGGGGCGTTGTTTTCCTCCTTGCACTTGAGAAGATGCAGCAACGACACCGGATGCGCCTCGGCCGGATTGGACCCGATCAGGATCATCGACTGCGACTTGTGGATGTCGTTGTAGGAGTTGGTCATCGCGCCATAGCCCCAGGTGTTGGCAACGCCGGACACCGTAGTGGAATGGCAGATGCGCGCCTGGTGGTCGACGTTGTTCGTCCCCCAATAGGCCGCGAATTTGCGGAACAGATAGGCCTGTTCATTGGAATGCTTGGCGGAACCCAGCCAGTAGACCGAATCCGGCCCCGAGGTTTCACGCACCTCGAGCATCTTGTCGCCGATCTCGTTGATGGCCTCGTCCCAGGAGACGCGCTGCCATTTGCCGCCGACCAGCTTCATCGGATATTTCAGGCGACGATCGCCATGGGCGTGCTCGCGGACGGATGCGCCCTTGGCGCAATGGGCACCCAGATTGAACGGAGAATCATAGCCGGGCGCCTGACGCGTCCAGACACCGTTTTCGATCTCGGCAATCACCGTGCAGCCGACGGAACAATGCGTGCAGATCGTTTTCTTGGTTTCGATATTACCGGTGCCTGCGGCTGTCTGAGCTTCTGCCCGTTTCACCATTCCGCCCGAAAGCGTTGTTATGGCTGCTGCCCCACCGATGGTGAGACCCGAACGTTTCAGGAATGTCCGGCGATCGATCGCCGTCACTCCGAGCTCTGCTACCGTCGAGGACAGCCGGGGGCCTCGCGCAACCCCATTTGTCTTCTTCCTGAGCATTTCATCCTCCGTTGGGTTTATTGCGTCGCAATGACGATCAGCACGGATTCTCCTCAGAACCGCGTGCTGGCATTCCAGTCCCTAAAATCGTGTGCTGGCGTAATAGGCCTTGATGTGGTCGGTTTCCCTGTATCCGGCGTCCCCCTTGGACTCCGCAATCTCGACCGCCTGGCTTTCGCCGCCTGCGACCAGAGCCGCCCCGCTGGCAATCGTGCCAAGCCCGGCGAACTTCAGAAAACCACGACGGTCGGTCGCAGCATCTTCTGTCTTTGCCTTCATGATGGTCTCCATTCTTCGACACCCGGAACCATCTGCGGCAGTCTGGCCGGGTGTCTTCGCCGGACTGCAATACTCACTGAAACAATGTCGTGCCGCAGCTGCGGCCTACATCTCGAACGCGCCCTGCTCGATCGCCATGAACAGGCGTCCGATGCGGCCGACGGGCTTGAAAAACCCTGCCGAAGGGCAGTCCTCGAGATCCTTGAAAAAATGCGGCGTCCAACTGACCACGTGCCGGTCGAAAAACGCCTTTTGTGCCGATAGCGGCTGAACCGTACCGAAGGTGCCATCGATCAGGCCGGCCATCATCTCCATCAGCGCAGCAACATGATCCTCCGGATCCCTGACATCGTCACTGCGGGCAATGCCCAGCGGCACCATGTCGTCGCGCAGGCGCGCCAACGGTTTTTCGTGCAGGAATCCGGTAAGATAATAGGAGCCGAACGGGGTCAGTATGCCACGGCCCAGACCGATGAAAAGGGTATTGTATTCATCGCGACTGGCAGCAAGGCTGGTCACGGCAGCAGCCTGTGACAGATCGGTAATTGCCTGGCCAAGCTCGGAATCGTCGCCGGTCATCTGCTTGAGGATAGCAAGGAGAGGCGCATCCGGCGGCTGGCGCAGCAATCGTGCCAGAAGCCTGTACACATTGACCCGCAATTGATCGGCTTCATCAATCCGGTCAGCCGAAAAAGCTTGTTGATTCAACACATACCTTCTCCTCGAAAACGAGGTAACCATTTTTCCGGGTGCAAAGCAATCCATTTCAATTTTCTGCGCCGGCGCGAAACGGTGCGGATAAGAACCGGCAAAAAAGGAGTCAGTTTTTCCCGGATTGGCGGGGCCGCGGTGCCGCGGCCGAACAGCAGGGCGAGAGCCGGAAAATTACCTCAATTTTTATCGAAATTATGTATAGATCAGTAATAATGTTTGTTTGCGGCATTTTATTACTATTCGCGTAGCTTCTTCTCAACGACCGGGGAAGGTTATCGCCAATGTATAGTTACTTAAAACAAGCAAGCAAGATCAGAAACGTTGCACTGGCACTGCAGGTTCTTTGTGCAACGGCAGTACATGCAGCGGTGCTCGAACGTCCGGCGACTGTATTCGATGCGGCATCTGCCTTTACCCCCGCAGCCATTTCCCAGCTCGACACTGCGGCGCAGCCGGCGACCGTGCGGCTTGTCAGCTCCCCTGTCTCCGCTGGCTATACACTCGGCTCCGCCGGGGTCGGCTTTGGCGCGATCAAGGGCTTTCCGGGCCGGACCGCGGCCGTTCTGACAGGCAACACAGGCACTCCCGGCGCCGATGCAATGACCACCGCCTCGATTGCCTCGGTCGATTACGGCATCCGCAAGGATCTGTCGCTGTTCGGTGCCCACCGGATCCGCTTCGGCAAGATCAAGAGCGGGCTGCGGATCTCGTCGCTGATCCGCAAGGCCGCTGTCGCCGGACCCGATATCATCTGCGTCAATCAATGCGCCGCGCTGGCCACCGAGCTGACCCGCAAGGGCGCGGGCACCGTCGACCAGCTGCGCGCAGTGTCGCGCTCGGTCAACCATCTGGTCCGCTATGAGACCGATGCGCAGATGCATGGCCGGCTCGACCAGTGGTCGACGCCGAACGAGACCCTGCGCCGCGGCGCCGGCGACTGCGAGGATTACGCGATCCTGAAGATGGCGCTGCTGGCCGGCGCCGGCGTGCCGCTTTCCTCGATGGAAATCGTCGTGGTCAAGGACACCCGCCGGCGGCTGTTTCACGCGGTGCTGTCGGTGTCGGTGAACGGCAACAGCTACATTCTCGACAACATGACCGATGCGGTGGAAACCGACGTGGCCAAGCGCGACTACGCGCCGCTGTTTTCCATCTCCGGAACCGCCAATTACGTGTTCGGCTACAAGTCAGGCCAGAACCAGAAGCTCGCCTCGCTCAGCGAGATCCTCTCGGTGGCACCCGGCGCCGGCTTCTGAGCCGGCCCGCCGCCGCAGCCAGACAAGCAACCCCGGTCATACCATGCCGCGCAGTCACAGGACGCGCGGCATTGCCGTAGGTGGCGGTGACAGCGCGGCTTGGGCAGGTCCTGAAGTCAGGGAAAAAGAGCAATCCTTTTCGCGCCCGAACGGTCGCAGCAGCTCGCTCGCCTTACGAGGGGCCGGAGACAAAGGCGATGGCTGCCGGCGGGTCGTCCATGTCCGGCGCCAGCGCCAGGCTCAGCCGGCCGCGAAGAAGCCGCTCGCCATAGCCGATGGTGAAGCCGGTATATTTCGGGCGGCTGCTGTCGGCCTTCATCTGCTCGATCAGATCGGCCAGCGGCATTTCCAGCGTCAGCTTGATCTGGCCCAGCGCCGCGACATTGTCGAGGCCGGTGAACCGGGTCTGCAGATACATCAGAAATGCGCTGTTCTGGAACAGGATCTTCTTCTCCACCGAAATGATGAAGGCGGGAACCGGACAGGCGGCGATGATGGTTCTGGAGTTGAAGCGGCCGATGCGGGCGCGCAGGCCCTCATATTGCAGCAAGAGCCGCCGCATGATCGAGGCGCGCAGCAGCGAGCTCAGGCCGCTGTCGCCGGTCTTGCCATCATGCAGCCGGGCCACATAGTCCGAGACCGAAACGCCGTCGGCCCCGGTCAGATCCTCGAGTGCCGTCCAGAACACGCGTTCAAGGCGAAAGCCGCGGCGCTTGCCGTCGGTGTTGATCGCCCGGAAATGCGGCTTGAGTTGATCGGGATCATACATCCAGTGACGCTCTCTTCAGATCTGGGCTCTCGCCGCCCCGGCCATCATTTGCCCACCCTTCGCGCTCACCGTTCGGTCAGCGCCTCGTAACGCGCCTTGCTGATCGGCTTGAGCAGATAATCCAGCACCGTCTTCTCCCCGGTCAGGATCTCCACAGAGGCAATCATGCCCGGGCGGATGGCGTGCTTGATGGTGCCCTTGCCCAGTTGCGAATCCCCGGTCTGGACCAGAACCTGGTAATAGGTCTCGCCCGTTTCGGGATTGACGATGCTGTCGGCCGAGATATTGGAAACCGCGCCGTCAAGGCCGCCGTAGATCGAGAAATCATAGGCCGTCAGCTTGACCAGCGCCTTTTGTCCGGGCTGGACGAAGGCCACGTCACGCGGCGAAATCCGCGCCTCCACCAGCAAGGTATCGGTCATCGGCACCACGCCGGCCACCACCGAGCCGGGCTGCAGGAAAGCGCCGATCGTGTTGATCTCCAGGGTATTGACGATGCCGTCGACCGGCGAAATGATGTCGGTGCGCCGGACCCGGTCTTCTGCGCCGGTCAAGGTCGCCTGCAACACACTGGCGTCGGCCAGGGTGTCGCCGAGCTCGCGGCGCGCCTCCTGCCGGAACTGGGAATCGACTTCCTGGATCTGCAGCTCGGCTTCGCGCAGCGCACTTTCAAGCCGCTTGAGGCTCTGGGTGACATTTTCCTTCTGGCCGTTCTGCTGGGCAATCTCGCGATCCAGCCGCAACAGATCGATTTCCGGATGAAGTTTCCGCTTCACCAGCGGCGCGATCTTGTCGCGCTCGTTGAGCATGGCCTGGATCACCAGCCCGGTCTGCTCGATACTGGACCGGGCTTCACCGATCTCGTCGCGGCGCTGCTGCCGCCGCGCCTGCAACACCTGCAGCTTGTTGAGATAGTTCTCGCGCCGGGCCGCCAGCAGGTTGGATTCATTGTCGCATATGGTTTCCGACACCAGCCGGGTCCGCTCCGGACAGACGAAATCGGCATCAAACAGCCCGCCAATTTCCAGCTCCAGCCGGGCAATGCGGGCCTGCAGCGCATCGTAGCGGGCCTGGGATTCCCCAAGCGACGCCAGATTGCCGGAGCTGTCGAGACGGATCAGCAGATCCCCCTTCTTGACAACCTGGCCCACGGTCACGGCGATCTCCTGGACAACGCCGGCTTCGCTGGACTGGACAATCTGCGTCTTCGACAGCGGAATGACCTTGCCGTCGCCGCGGGAAATCTCGTCCACCTTGGCCCATGCGGCCCAGACCAGAAAGGCAATCACCGCAAACAGGCAGATGATGACAATGTAACGAGACACGATCGGTGGCGTGTCGTACTCAGCGGTTCGCATCACTGGAGACCCCGTTCGGTTTGCGCTGCAGCGCCGCAATCACCTGTTCCTTGGGACCATCGGCGATCAGCCTGCCATTCTCGATCACGATCAGGCGGTCGATCAGGTCGAGCATGCTGTAGCGATGGGTCGACAGCACCATGGTCACCTCGGGCGCAATCGCCTGGCGCAGGCAGCTGATCAGATGGCGTTCACTGGCAAGATCCATGGCGCCGGACGGCTCGTCCAGAAACACCACCTTGGGGTCGGCGAGCAGCAGCCGGGCAATGGCGACAGACTGTTTCTGGCCGGCGGAGAGATTGCCGCCGTTCTCGCCCACCGGCATGTCGAAGCCGCGCGGATGACGGACAATGAAGGATTCGATCCCCACCTTGCGCGAGACCTCGATCAGGTCCTCGTCGGTGGCCTTCGGATTGCCCATCAGCAGGTTGTCCTTCAGCGAGCCGGTGAACAGGTCGCTGGTCTGTCCGGCAACTGCCACCGCCGAGCGGACTTCCGAGGGATGGAACTGCTGCATGTCGATACCGTCGATCATCACCCTGCCCTCGTGCGGCTGGTAAAGCCGCGACATCAGCCTGCCGATGGTCGTCTTGCCGGAGCCGATGCGGCCAATGATGCCGACCTTTTCGCCTGCCTTGATCGAGAACGACAACCCGTCAAGGGCATCCTGATCGGCCTGCGGATAGCGGAAATGGACGTTTTCAAAGGCGATGCTGCCGTGTTTGATGACCCGGTTCACAAAGCCTGTCGTCTCCGGCGTGTCTTCGGGCTGCTCCATGATCTTGTCGAGAATGCGCAGGGACAGCATTGCCTGGCGGAAGCGCGCCAGCGTCATCGCCAGCTGACCCAGGGGGCTCACCGCACGGCCCGCCAGGATCACTGAGGCGATGATGGCGCCGGTGGTCACCAGGCCTTCCTGAAACAGATAGGTGCCGCCGATGATGATGCCGACGGTGACCAGCTGCTGGACAAATTGCGTAGCATTGACCGCCATCGCCGAGATGCTCTTGATCTGTTCGTTGGTGGCCGAGCTGTTGATGGTCAGGTCACGCCAGCGCTTGAGCAGGATGCCTTCGGCGCGCAGACCCTTGACGGTCTCGGTGGTGGAGATGGTTTCCACCAGCATCGACTGGCGCAACGCAGCTTCATTCGCCGCGGCCGCGACCTTGCGGCTGATCAGCGTCTGCGCCACCAGCCCGATGATGACCACCGCCACCAGCGCCACGGCCGGTATGATCGCCAGGATGCCGGCGATTGCATAGATCACACCGATGAAGATGAAGACAAAACAGGTGTCGATCATCGTCGCGATGGTGTTGGAGGTGAAGAACTCCCGCACGAATTCATATTGCGACACCCGGCTGACATATTCGCCGGTCGACATCGATCGCGCCGACAGCGAGGTGTTCATGACCTTCTGAAACAGGATATAGGCGATCTTCAGGTCGATCTTGCGCCCGGTGTAGTCGATCAGCGTGGCGCGGGCGAATTTGAGCAGGAAGTCGAATGTGAAGGCAACGCCGATGCCGATGGCGAGCACCCACAGCGTTGCGATCGCCTCGTTGGGCAGGACCCGGTCATACACATTCATGGTGAACAGCGGCGAGGCCAGCGCGAGAACATTGATGAACAGCGCGGCAAAGGCGACCCGGACAAAGGAGCGCCAATAGGGACTGATCGCAGCCTTGAGCCAGTGCTGCCGCTCGATCTTGCCAGCGTGGAGCGCGCCGATTTCTTCGCTGTTGTTGAAATAGTGCCGCCTGAAATCCAGCGCCTTGGGATCGAGATCCGCGGCCCTGGCGCGCAGATCAAGTCTGGCCAGCCCGGTGTCACCTGTCGATTGCCGGCACTGATAGGTGCCGTCCTCATTGTCGGAAAAGACCGAAATGTAACCGCCGCTCAGGGTCCTGACCAGAACCGGGAGATTGGCATTGCCACCGAAAAGTTCGGAAAGCTGCAGCTCCTCGACCTCAAGCCCGATGCGGTTTGCGACTTCGCGAACGGTTTCGAAATCCGGATCGTCGATCTGGTCGTCCGGGATTCCGGAGAACAGCACGGTGCTCGATCCACTGCGTTCGAAGTGGATGCTGATTTGCCGGAAGGCCTCATTGAAGTTCATTACGCGGTACTCGCTGCCATTGCCCGTATCTTGACGAACGATCAGTTCTTCCGGACCGGGGCCAGCAGGTCGAGCGGTGCGCCCTTGACCTGGCGGGAAGGCATGCGGGCATAGACCGGCTCGGCTTCCTGGGACACGACCTCGAATTCGTCGCGGGCATAGGGTTCGGCCTGGGCGACGGTGTCAAGCGTGAAGGCCCGGACCAGCGATCCCATCGCCGCCAGAACCTGGTAATCGGCATAGATGGCGGCATATTGCGCGGTCTTGGCCAGAACCTCGGTGTTGAAGCGGGTGTTCTGGGCGCTCAGCACGTCAAGCAAAGAGCGCTCGCCGATGCGGAACTGGTCGCGATAGGACGAGACCAGCGATCCCGAGGCCGAGACCTGCTCGCGCAGGATCGAGGCCTGCTGGGCCCGCTTGCTGCGCTTGTCCCAGGCCGACTGCACCGATTCCTGCACCTCGCGATGGGCCAGCACATTTTCCTGGCGGCTCTGGCCGGCGCGGCGGATCCGCTCCTGCTCGACAGCCTGGTCGCGGCCGCCGCGATAGAGATTCCAGCGCGCCACCACCTTGGCCTCCAGATCGGAGGTGCGGCCTTCGGCGCCGTCAATGTCCTCGCCGACGCGGGCATTGGCCTCGAACGAGATCACCGGCAGATAGGCCGCCTTGGCGCCGCGCGTCAGAGCATCGGCCGCATCGACATCGGCAGCCGCAGCCGCCAGACGCGGGCTCTGGCGCCGGGCGATGTCAACGGCCTCATTGACCGAGCGCGGCAGCGCCTTTGCGATCGAGGGCGGCGCGGTCATCTTGCCGAGCCGGACGCCGACCAGCCGCAGGAAGCGGATCTCGGCCTGGGCCAGGTCCTCTTCGGCTTCCTTGAGCCGGGCCTTGGCCGACAGCAGCCGCTCGCGGCCCTGGGTGCGGTCGGCCGATGTCAGTGTTCCGCCCGAAACGCCCGAGGAAATGTCGTTGACGATCTGCGAGAGCACATTGGCGTTCCTGCGCGCCACGGCGACGATCTCGGCCTGCAGCAGGATTTCGAAATATTCCTGCGACACGGCGAGCGCGATCGCCTCGGAGCGCTCGGCGACGCGGAAGGAGGCGCCGTCGACGCGGGCGGCCTGGCGCTCAACCTCGGCGCGGCGGGCGCCGCCGTCAAACAGGGTCTGGGTGAAGCTCAGGCCGACATCGGCCGAATTGAGCGTGTCGTCCTCGGTGCCGAGCCGGCGACGGCCGGGACTGTCGAGCTTGCGGCCGCCGGCGGAGGCTTCGAGATCCAGCGTCGGCAGATAGAGACCGCGGGCCTGGCGCAATTCGAATTCCACCGCCTCGCGGTTTTCCGCGGACGAAAGAATGTCCGGGTTCGACCTGAGCGCCTCGCTCACCGCTTCCTTCAACGTCAGGGCCCCGGCAGGAACCGCAGAGAGCATTGTCGCGGCCGCCAGAAAGCAAACCGACTTCGATAAGAACCTAATCATTGTTTTCCCCACCCCGTTCAACAACCCATGGTCTACAGCAACGTGCCTTATAAAGGGTTACAACCGGCCGCGCGAGTCTTTTCCACATCTGCCAGCGCCAATTTGGTCACCCAATCAATTATTTAGCCAAATTTCATGCTTGAAGTACAAATCCGTCACATGCGAACATCTCCTGCCCCGCCGGATTTAATCTGCGCCATCTTGCCCGAACGGGCACACAGCTTGAGGTGAAGAAAATGGAGCTGGCCGATGGCGGCAAAGGCTCGCGCGAAGCGAACAACTGTTTCAATTTCTGACAGACGACACGTCTGCCTCCGTTGCTGGCGAGGACGGCAGCAGGGCATTTCCGATCCGGTAAAACTGCTCTGCGCGAGACGGAAAGCCCGCAGGGGCGGCAGGGCGGCCCGAATTCACGTGGAGATGTCCGAAAACTCTTGACCCGGACGGGCCTCTCGAGCGGCGCTCTCACCGAAAAATCATGTATTAGAATCGAGACTGGCCATTTAAGGAACGCTTAATGGCAATTTCATATTAGTATTATGTAAAGATTTCACAATCTCGTCTGCAGATTGCGTCAACTCGAATATATAAAATGAGCACCTGTAAGGATTCCTAAATCATGATCCGGAAACTCACAATATCAAGCAGTAAATCATCAACAACCAAGCTTGATTTCTGAACCCGATCTCATACCTGCACATCAGGATTTTTATTTTTTACTTCGCCCTCATGAACCCGAGAGATATATGAATATGTTGAATGCCATATCTCCCGAGATCGGTTTCGAGGACGCCCCTGCGGCGCCGGTCGAGACCGTATTCAGCAATGCATCGCAGCCATCCGTGCATGTCATTGGCGGTGGAGAATTTCTTGATGCCGTGGCCCTGATCCTGGCGCCTATGAGCTATGAAGCCAGGACCGTCACAGCCCGCTCGCAGCTCAGCCTGGTCGACGAGACCAGCACCGGCACGATTGTGGTGATCGACGGCTCGCTTCCCGATGCCTTCGACATCTGCCGCGACCTTGGCGAGACCCCGCCCAAGATCATGATTTCGTCCGAAACATCCTTCGCGTTCCGGGCCAAATGCGCGCAATCAAATGTCAATACAGTGATGCGCGCACCGATCGACCAGGCCGAGTTCATCAACTGGCTGGAATATCTTGGCGGCCAGGTCACCACCCAGCCGGCATCGATCCTGCTGGTCGATGACGACCCGCTGGCATCCGCGGTTTATGCAGAGATGCTGCGCGCCAATGGCATGACAGTGGCGATCCTCAATGATCCGCTCGAGATCATCGCGACGATCGAGCGCTCCTTTTTCGATCTGATCATCATGGATCTCCAGATGCCCGGCACAAACGGCATCGAGATCGCCAAGATCATTCGCCAGCACCAGAATCATCTCTCAATCCCGATCGTTTTCCTGTCGTCCGAGGAGGACAAGCAGGTGCAGATGAAGGCGCGGCACTTCGGCGGCGATGATTTCATCTCGAAACGGGCGGATCTCGATGCACTGGTCACGCTGATCCGCCTGCGCGTGCAGCGGGCCCGCATCATGCGCAACCTGATCGAGCGCGACGGCCTGACCGGTTTGCTCAACCACCGGCGCTTCAAGGAGCGGGTCGGACAGGAGATGGCCCGGTCCAGGCGCACGCAACTGCAATTCTGCATCGCCATGATCGATGTCGACCATTTCAAGAAGGTCAATGACACCTGGGGACATCCGGTCGGCGACAAGGTCCTTTCGATTCTGGCGCGCGCCCTGGTTGGCTGGGTCCGGCAGTCAGATGTCGTCGGACGCTATGGCGGCGAGGAATTCGCGGTGCTGCTGCTCGACACCTCGCCCGAGACAATCTTCGAAGTGATGGAAAATTTCCGCAAGCACTTTGCGAAAATGGTCTTTGATGGCCAGGACGAACAGTTCTCGCTGACCGTGAGCATCGGCGTTGCCGGCAGCGCTGCCAATGGCGACAGCGCCACGCTTTTTGCCCAGGCAGACAAGGCGCTGTACCTGGCCAAGAGCAATGGCCGTGACCAGGTGGTCATTGCCGAAAATGACGAACTGGCCGCCTCCCTCGATGACGCCGCGGAAGAGGGCGACAGTTGATTGAGATCAGGACGCCCACCGATGTTTTCCTCCCGGGTTTCCTGATCCACAGGATTGGATTATAAAAATGAATGTGGCCTATGATCAAGAACTGCGAAGCTCAGCCATAACGCTCAATGGCCGGTCGGTCTGCATCGTCGATGATGACAAGCTCTATTGCGGACATCTTGCTTCATTGCTCAAGCAGGAACACATCCGGACGATGGAGGCGGGCGACAGCGCCACCCTGGTGCAGGTCCTGGAAAAGGAGATGCCCGACTGCATCCTTCTCGACTACAACCTTCACGCCGAGAACGGTTTCCGGCTGCATGAACAGCTCAAGCTGCGGTTTCCCGATCTCGCGCCCGTGATCATGCTCTCGGCTGACGAATCCCAACGGACGGCAATCAAGGCTTTCCGGATGGGATTTTACGACTTCCTGCCGAAGCGAAACCTGCGCCTGGAGGAAATGACCAGCGTCATCAGGAAGACAATCGTCCGTCATGAAAGCGAAGTCGCTCGCTTTGCCGAGGTCTCCGCCCTGCGCAAGAAGGCGATGTTCGACGATCTGACCGGGATGTATTGCCGCGCAGAACTCGACACCAAGCTGGCGCATGTGGCGACCTCCGCCATCAAGTTCCGCCGGGATTTTGCAATCTTCTCGATCTGCCTGGCCGATTATGACGCGATCGGCACCAATTTCGGCATCGCCAATGCCGATGAAGTCCTGCGCAGCTTTGCCGGAAAAATCCGCTCCACCATCCGCTCCGACGATTTTTGCGGCCGGTTCGACGAAGACAGTTTCCGCTATGTCATGGACAGGAACGTGACGGAGGACAACATCCTCGAATGTCAGCGCCGCCTGATGGAGAAACTGACCTTCTCCTACCACCTCAAATCGGTGGAATTGCAGATTTCACCGCTGATCGGGGTGGCTGTCTCGAGCGAGCATGCCGATCTCGCAGGGATGATGCAGTCGCTTGCTGTCGAACAGGGGCACCAGCGCGACGCCTTGCGGGCGCAAAGCAACCCCAATGACTGGAGCGCGCTGCCGGAGACCCTGGCAGATACAGGTTCGGGCGTGACAGAGGCAAGGGAGCGGCGGAAGTCGCTGCGCATGCGGACCCTGAAACCCGCCTTCATCGCGATCGAGGAATGGTCGTCCAAGATCAGTTGCACCATCCGCAACATATCCGACGGGGGCGCCCGCATCCGGCTGGATCAGCCGCTGGCACTGCCGGAAAATTTCCTGCTGCAAATCTCCGGCTCGGGCCCGCTCCGGCCGGTGCGCAAATGCTGGCATATCAACAATGAAGTCGGAATCGAATTCTCCGACTGAAAGAACGGCCAGCCATGCCCTGCCGCGTCGGCGCGGCGTGACTGGCGGGAAAGATGATGGGCGGAGGCGATCTCCGGCCTTCTGCACAACAGAAAGTTTCAAGCCATGGCCAGCCAAGCACATAACGGCAACCAACTCGACAAACTGTCCGATGAAGCAAAGGACCGTGTTGCGCAGTTGCGGCTGCTGTTTGTTGAGCGATGCAAGGAAAATCTGGCCCAGATCCGGCAGATCCTCGGTGACCCGGCCGAGGCCGGCGGGCTTGCGCAACAGCAGCGTGCGGATCTGATCAAACTTGCGCATTCGCTGGCCGGCGCATCGGCGATCTTCGGATACAAAGAACTGGGCGTTACCGCCTTCAAGGTCGAGACCAAGCTGCGCGAGGCCAAGTACCGTGAAGCGGACCTGGCCCAAATCCTCGATGAGTTGATGGATCAGCTCACCGCGCTCGTCTGAATCCGCCTGCGGGCTGCAACGGCACCATTCTGCTGACCGTGTCTCCGGACTTGACGGCTACGCCCTGTCTGGAACGAATGTATTCCTTCCGGGTGATGCGCGCGATTGCCGCCTTCCGCCTCTGGATCCGATCATCCCCGAACACAGTCCGCACCCCGCGACGCGTCCGCTTGATCGGACACGCGATCGCGCGAGCCGCCGGCGGTCCGATTCACCGCTGGATTGTTGAAAACAATTCTCTTGTCTGCGTCGCCAGGGTCATCGGGTCAAACGGTTTGCAGATCACGCTTGCCGCGCCCAGTTCCATGAACATTTCCATGTCCTCCGGCTGGGTTCTGGCCGTGATGAACACCACCGGTATCGACGCGCGCGCCGGGTCCTGACGCAGCCGGTTGAGGGTCTGCGGGCCGTCCATGCCCGGCATCATCACGTCGAGCAGAATCAGGTCCGGCACCCAGTCCTGGACCACGCTGAGGGCATCCGCGCCCGACGCGGAGGTTTTCAGTTCAATGTCGGGATCGAGCTGAAGCGCCATGCCGGCGATCTCGCGGATGTCGTCTTCATCATCGACATAGAGCACTTTGAGGGCGTCAGACATGGGCAACTTTCATGTTTTTGGCTGATCAGCGGTGTCATCGACATGGGCACTGCGTGCGGACATCAGTGTGACCGGAGCGGGCTGCTGCGTGTTCAGGAGCTTCGACATGGCGATCATTCAAGCCGCCATCAGATGTTGAATTTTCTGGACGATGCTGGCTTCGGTGGCCCGCGACTTGACCATTACCGAGGCCACCTTGCGCTTGACCTGGTCAGACACTTCCGAGGCTGACAGGATCATCACCGGCACCGGAATCTCGACAAGACTGGTCAGTTTCTCGAGAAATTCGAGCCCTGAGCCATCCGGCAATCCGAGATCAAGCACGATCAGATCGAACTGCTTGTCACGCAACAGGGCTTCCGCGCTTTTCAGGGTCGTAGCGGTGACGACACTGGCAGTGCCGTGCAGATAGGTGGCCAGTATCCGGCTCAGGTCTTCGTCATCCTCGATATGCAGCAAGGCGGGCACCTCGCGCTGACGATAATGAAGCAGCAAGTGCTGTTCCTCATCCCCATTCACCGGCCCCGCCGGATTTTCCGGCTCGGGCACCGGAAAGTCGACCCAGAAGGTGGTGCCCTTGCCGGTTTCTGTTTCGAAGCCGATCACCCCACCCATTCGCTCGACAATTTGTTTGCTGATGTGCAGGCCCAGCCCGCTGCCGCCCTTCACGCGAGTCGAGGAGGAGTCGCTTTGCAGGAACTTGCCGAATATCTGCGACCGGAATTCCTCGGCAATGCCCACGCCCTGATCCTTGACCACGACACGAACCATTTCGCCGTGACGGCGGGCCGAGACCTCGACAACGTCACCGCTGTCGGAAAACTTGGCCGCATTGGACAGGAGATTGGCCATCACCTGCGCAAACCGTTCCGGATCGACATTGATGGCCATATCCGGATCGACCTTGCCGCTCTTGATGCGCACGCCAAGATTGGCCGCATAGGGTTCGTTGACATCCACCGCCAGTTCAAGAAGCGAACCCAGGTCCTGCTGCTTCATCTCGAACCGCATCTGGCCGGAGGCTATCTTGTCAATGTCGAGAATGTCATTGATCAGCAGCGTCAACCGCTCACAGTTCTTGTGAGCAATATCGACAAGGCGAAGCGCCTTGTCCGGCAATTCCTTTGACATGGCGCCCATGACCAGGCCCAGAGCACCGCGAATGGATGTCAGCGGAGTCCGCAATTCATGGCTGACGATGGACACGAAATCGGATTTCAGACGGTCGATTTCCTTCCGCTTGGTGAGGTCGACGATAACGCCCAGATAGCCTGTGGTCTCGTGCTCGCCATTGCGCAGCGCGGTTCCCGTCAGCAGAACCGGGAAGCGAGTCCCGTCCCTGTGAATGAAGGTCCATTCGTTCTCATCAATACCCTTGACGTCAACTCTCTTGGTGAAGGTCTCGAACCCGGGGCTGACCGGCATGCCCAGTTCGGTGGTGAGAACCCGTGCGCGTTCCTCAACCTCGGCGTCATCATGCCAGAGTGCCGGCGTCTGCTTGCCGACGATCTCCGCCGCCGAGTAGCCCAATGCAGCTTCGGCCGCCTCGTTGAAGACCATGACCTTGCCGTCAAGGTCGGTGGCTATGATCATGTATTCCGTGCTGGCCATGACTGCCGATTTGAGCGCGTTGGATTCGCTCAATGCGCGTGCAGCCGCGACGGCTTCGCTTGTATCGCGGAGCGTGCTGACCAGCATGCGTCTGCCATCGAGATGCATCTCGTTGACGGAGAAATCCATCGGGAAGATGGATCCGTCCTTGCGCCGGGCGGCCACCTGCTGGCCGCTGCCTATCGTCAGTCCTTCGCCGGTTTTGAGATAGTGCCCTATATAGTCATTGTCAGGCGGCATCAGCATATTGACGTTGCGGCCCACCACTTCGCCCCGCGCATAGCCAAAAATCCGCAACGCTGCCGGATTGATCGATTCAATCGTTGCTTCGGAACTGACCGTCAACACGCCGTCCAGCACCGTGTTCATCACCGTTGAATTGCGGGTCGCCTCCTGCTTGATGCGCTCATTCGAGGCTTCCAGATCTGCGGTCTTGAGCCGTGACAAGAGCGTCATGTGTGCAGTGATGGCGGTCAGAAGCGCAATCAGCATACCGGCGATCAGGGCCGAGTCCGGCAACAGCGTCTGCTGCGTGTTCAGGAAGCCCTTTGTCGGAACAATTCGGATCGACCAGCGCTTGTCTGGAACCTGTATCGTGCTCTCGAGCGCCCAGGGCGTGGCCACGGGCTGGGTCAGATTGCCGAATTCAAGCTGAGGATCACCGTCATAGGTGATCAGAAACTTGTACCGGTCCAGGGTCTCGGGCAGGATCTCGTTGCTGAAAAACCTGCTCACAGAGAACACCGCAGCCAGATAGCCTTCGGAGGCGCCATTCCGAACCAGCGGCAGATAGGCAATGAAAGCCTGCTCCTTGCCCGCCAACTGGACCGGAGGGCTGATGAGGGTCATGTTCTTCCGAACCGCCGCCTTCGCCAGATCGGCCTGCGCGCCCTTTTGTATGGCATCGATCCAGACCAGACGGTCATTCTGCGTCGATTGCTGGGTATCAACCATCTGGCCTTTGGCATTGACCCAGGCCACAGCCCTCAAACCGGCGAGATCGGATATGTAATTGCGCGCATCGACGCCCCACAGATAGGACAGGCTGTCGGGGGCGGACTGCATTCTTGACGCCATGCGTTCCAGGGCCAGCAGCTTGGCTTCGGATTCGGCATTGATGAGAAGGTCGATCTTGCTGATTTCGCTGCTGATCATGGCCTTGAGATGCGCCACCTCCTTGTCATTGAGAGCGCGGTAAAGCGAAACCGATCCCACGGCCAGCACCACAAAGACAAAGGCCGGCAACACCAGGGCCTGCCGGCCATAGGTTCGCTCCACCGCTCCGGTGAGACGCGCGGTTGTGACAAACAGGAACAGGCCCGACAGGAAAGTAATCAGCAAGCCGCCCGACAGGATCAGAACCGGGTTGTAGCTGCGCCAACCTTCCTCGAACCCGAGCGTGCTCTCCCACACAACCAGCCATTGCTGCTGCATGATTTCGATATGTTCGCGCTTGGAATAGGTGGAAACAGGACCTTTCTGCTGGGTCTTGTTGCTTTCATAGATCAGCGTGTCAGGGTCTTCGCGGCCTTCGTCGTAAATCCGCAGGCTGAGGGTGTTTCCCTGGCTCTTGGTCAGGTTCCGCATGAATTTCTTGGCGATGAACGGCGCATAGATCCAGCCATCGAACACGGCCCATCTTTCCACGGAGGATCCGCGCTCGAAGCCGTCCCGGTACATCGGGTACAACAGCAGGAAGCCCGGCGCTTGTTCCTTGTCCTGAACCAGGATAATGCGTTTGGTGATGGCCGGTTTTCCGGTCTTCCGCGACAGGTCGGCGGCCTGTTTGCGGTTTTCCTCAAAGGCGATGTTGAGGCCAAGCGCCTGCCGGTTGACATCTTCGGGCTCGATATAGGTGATGACATAGTGGGCGTCGCCATCAACTTCGGGGTGGATCGCAAAGTTCCTGGCGCCATCCGCACGGGTGGTGCGCAAAAACGGCTCAACGCCCTTGGGCGCCAGCGAGGCTATCCAGCCGAGGCCATTGATGCCGGGAAAATTCCTCTTGATATCGAGCACATCAACATAACGGTTCCATTCATGGCGGTTGATGCTGTGCGACCCCTGAAAATAGGCAACGCCACCCAGGAGCGCATTCTCATAGGAATTTATCCGGCTCAGGAGCGCCTTCTTGCTCTCCAGCGCCAGGGATTCAAACTGGATCCTGCCATTGTCGTGGGTGGCTTCGGATGAAATCTTCCAGGCATAGAACGTCAGGCCGAGCGGTATCAGCAGGATCAGCATGGCCGTGACCTGCAGATTGCCCAGCGCCTTGCCGCGCCAGGAAAGTCGTTGCGGACCGAACGGGGCGATCAGCACCAGCGGCAGGAACACGACAATGCCGAAAATTCCGCCCAGCCACCATGTCAGCCAGCTGTCAAACAGCTCACCGGCCGGCACGGCCCCGGACAGATACAGCGCCGCGACCCCGATGCTTGGCGATATCATGCACACGACCGGGCCGACCGCGAAGAACAGCACAAGCACATCGCGGATTCGGGTGAATTGCAGCGGAATGCCGAACAACCGCTTGACCAGTGCATAGCCCGCCAGAGCCTGAAGGCTGGAGCCGATGGCGACCGCGACAGCGGTGAGCGCCCTGGCCTGATCAAGGCCGGCTTCGGCAGTGTACATGGGGGTGATGAAACTGCTCAGAAGGACCGAGCCGATCAATATGCCGGGCCACAGACGCCATCCATACAGGATCAGCGCGCCAAGCCCTATGCCGGACGGCGGCCAGATGAATGTCGCATAGCCGGGAGGAACGGCCAATGACAGGCCAAGCTGACCCGCGCCACAGTAGATCACGGCGATCAGGAGCACCTTTGCCAGGAACACGACAGTCCGATTTTCTACCATATTGAGCCATTCACCCTGATTGTCGGATCAGCCAAGGCAGCAGCAGCCAAGACTGCATCAAACTGGGTCTTTGGTGTTAATGTTCCCTTAGAAACAGAGCCGGACAAATCGCGCCAGAACTAGTACTGCGCCGTGCATCTTTCAGAAACGGTAGCAGACATGAAAGCATGATCCGGCGATCACGCGGACATGGACCGGCAATTCTCTTGGTGTAAAGGTTGCGGCTTCAATCTTGGTCAAAACAGGCCTATAGCTTGGCCCGCGCCTGTGCATGGACTGGCAGATGACAAGAGGAGTGAAGGGCATGAATATGACAGCGTCACCAGTGGATCCTGATGGTCTGATGGAATTTTCGGTGGTCTTTACCGACCGGTCCCTCAACCACATGTCAAAGACGTTTCAGACTGTCATGACCGATCTCAACGGGCTGTTGTGCGAAGTTTACCAGGCCGAAGCAGCGGTGATCGTGCCGGGCGGCGGAACTTTCGGCATGGAGGCGGTGGCCCGCCAGTTCGCCACCGACCAGAAGGTGATGGTGATCCGCAATGGCTGGTTCTCCTACCGCTGGACGCAGATATTCGAGATGGGCAAGATTCCATCGGACACAAGCGTGATCAAGGCCAGCCAGGTCGGCAATGAAAGCACCTCCGCCTTTGCGCCGCAGCCGATTGAAGTGGTTACGGCCAAAATCCGGGAAGAGCGTCCCAGCGTTGTCTTTGCGCCGCATGTGGAGACTTCGTCCGGTGTCATTCTGCCCGATGAATATCTTTCAGCCCTCGCCGCCGCTGCGCACGAGGTCGGCGCATTGTTCGTGCTTGACTGCATTGCCTCGGGCAGCATTTGGGTGGACATGAAGGCGACCGGCGTCGATGTGCTGATCTCCGCGCCGCAAAAGGGCTGGAGCGCCTCGCCATCGGCCGGCCTGGTCATGCTCGGCGCCCGCGCGTTGGCGCGGCTCGGCGAGACCCGCAGCTCGAGCTTCGCGGTGGACCTGGGCAAATGGCACGACATCATGCAGGCCTATGTCGGTGGCGGCCATGCCTATCACTCGACCATGCCGACCGATGCGCTGCTGGTGCTGCGCGACCGGATGATCGAGACCCGCGACTTCGGTTTCGAGCTCGCCCGCAAACGGCAATGGGACCTTGGCCGCAAGGTGCGCGCCTTGCTGGAGGGACAGGGCTTCAAGTCCGTCGCTGCACCGGGTTTCGAGGCGCCGGGCGTTGTGGTCAGCTACACCGGGGATCCCGAATTCCAGAACGGCAAGAAATTCCTGGCGCAGGGCATGCAGATTGCCGCCGGCGTTCCGCTGATGTGTGACGAACCGGCCGATTTCCGCACCTTCCGCATCGGCCTGTTCGGGCTCGACAAGCTTGGAGATGTGGATGGCACCGTGGCCAAGCTTGAAGCCGTGCTCGACACGCTGGCGGCAGGCTGAGTTCCCACCCCGGGCGGAGAATTGACACCACCGGATCAATCCGCCGTGCGTTTGTCGGACGCACGGCGGATCATTGACCGCGCGCCGCATCATGAGCAATTTGCTATTTGAAAATTCCATTTCCCTGTGAAACTATTTGCCGCGGGCTTCGGCCTGCCGCAATCCGGTTCGCGAGGAGACAGCAGCATGATCATCGACACCCATCTGCATGTGATTGATCAGACGGTGCTGGACTATCCCCGGCTTGCGGGAGTCCCGGCCCTCAACCAGCCATGGTCCTACGAGAGCTATGCGCTGGAAGCGCGCCGCGCCGGCATTTCCCGGACGCTGCACATGGAAGTCGATGTCGCTCCGGACCGCATCGAGGACGAAATCAGCAATGTTGCTGCCCTTGCAGTCCAGCCGGACAGCCTGATCGTCGGAGCGATCGCGGCCTGCCGGCCCGAGAACAAGGATTTTGCCGCATTTCTGGAACGCCAGTCGGGCAATCCGCTGGTCAAGGGCTTGCGGCGCGTGCTTCACGTCATGCCGGACGGGCTTTCCGAGCAGCCGCTGTTTCGCGAAAACATTGCCCGGGTGGCGGGGTCCGGCCTGACCTTCGATCTGTGTGTGCTGCCGCGGCAATTGCCCAAGGCCATGGCGCTCGCCGATCTGGCGCCGGACGTCCATTTCATCCTGGATCACTGCGGCGTTCCCGACATCAGGGGCGACGCCTGGCAGCCCTGGCACGACAACATGACGGACCTCGCCAGACGGCCGAACGTGACCGCCAAGATTTCCGGAATTGTCGCCTATGCCGATCCGGAGAGCTGGATCGCCGAGACCTTGCGGCCCTGGGTCGAGCACACCATCTCCTGTTTCGGCTGGGACAGGGTGGTCTGGGGCAGCGACTGGCCGGTCTGCACGCTCGGCGGCGGCCTGCTGGCCTGGATTTCCGCCACCCATGCGCTGCTCGAAGGCGTCAGTCTGGACGAAAAACGGAAACTGCTCAGCGCCAATGCCGAACGGATCTGGTCGCTCTGAATCGTCCTCCGGCGAGGGCCGATCGACGCGGCATATAGTCTGTCAGTCACACGGCCAGTAACGAAGCTCCGACTTGAAAGATTTTACCGGCGATGCAATAAGATTCTCCGTGGAACGGCATGAATACAATATAACCGGGAGTTTCATTCTTGACCCTTACAAACAGCAAGACACGCAGTCGCACAGCATTACTGGCGGCGGGCATCGTCCTGTCGATGTCGGCGGCCTACGCACAGACCACTGACCGTCCGTCCGCTGCGGCAACGCCCCAGACGCCAAAGAACAACTGGGCAGTTAATTGCGGCACGGGGGAAACTGCCGAGTCTCCGCTTTTGTGCCAGATGGTGCAGAATGTCGTTGTCCAGGAAACAAACCAGCGGCTTCTGACCGTCGTGGTCCGCCCGCAGAAGGACGCGGCCAATCACACTCTCACGCTGGCGCTGCCGCATGGGGTCGATTTTCTCAAGGGTGTCGACGTGCAGGTCGACGACAAGGACGCCTTCAACGTGGCGGTTCAGACCAGCAACGCGCAGGGTGCATTTTCGAACCTGCCGATCAGCGATGAATTGCTGGCCGAGCTGAAGGCCGGCACATCGGTGAAATTCAGCTTTCACGCCGTCTCCGGGCAGACCTTTGCCGTGCCTATCAGCCTGATCGGATTTTCGGCAGCCTATGACAAGCTGGCCGCCGGCTGACCAACATGACCGGCGACATCAAGGGCAAGTTCAAGGACCAGAGCTTCTTTGACAAGAACATCGCTCTGGACGGGTCGGCCTTCGTCAATTGCGTGTTTTCCAAATGCACCATGGTCTATTCCGGCGGCGAGGTTCCGGTGCTGTCGGGATGCCGGTTCAGCGACTGCGGCTGGCAATTCGGCAATGAAGCGGCCAATACCATCGCCTTCCTGTCCGGCATGTATCGCGGCGGCTTCGACAGCCTGATTGAATCGACATTTCACGAGATCCGGCGCGGCGCGATGATCAGCCGGCCTGTCCCGCCCGAACCCGCCAAGACCGGGGCGTCCGCTGCCGCAAGGTTTCTCAAACCCTTGCGGATTTTCCAGATCCCGAAACAGGACCAGTGATCAAGCGGCAGATCTGGGAGCCGGGATTTTCCTGTCGCTGGACGGCGGAAGTGTTGCCTAATCATGCATCATGCGGGCGAGATATCTGCGCTTGATCGAAGTGGCGCAATGGGAGGAGCGAACGCATCGGCGGCACTTTCCCGCTGCTGCGACAATCGGAAAGCGCGAGTGCTGCAGCAAGGCAGTCATGTCCGACCCATGAGAGTCCGGGCGCGAATGAGCTGTTCATCGCGCTGGCCAGGACAGCAACGGCGTCCGCTATGAGGCCGTGTCGTCTGAACCCCAAGAGTCAACCCGGCGGCTGCCATCGCAGCAGGTCATAAACGCCCTTGTCCTCGACCGTCTTGAAACCAAGCCGCCTGTACAGACGCATGGCCGGGTTGTTCTTTTCGACATGAATGCCGACCGGTTTTGAGGCGCGCGCAGCGCCATCCATGACATCCATCAGCAGAGCCGTGCCGACACCCTGACCGCGCGTGTCAGGCATCAAGGCAATGTCGATGATGCGGTGTTCACCCGGCCAATATTCCAGATAGAGCCGTCCGACCGGCTTGCCGGCCCGCTCCAGCACAAGCCACAGGGCATCGGGATAATGCGCGAGATAGTGGCTGTGCTGGGCCTGGAACTGCATGTCCAGAAATGTGGCCTTCTGCGCGTCGCTCCACGGCCAGGGCGCCAGTTCATCGGCCCGGGTGGAGGCGTAAAGTCTTGAGAGAAACCCGAGATCTTCGGTTGTCATCGGACGGCACGTGAGACCCAGTGCCCCGGCCCGGCTAAGAGGAACCGCAGGACTGCCTACCCCGCGGTCCTTATCTTCACACTGCGCGCGCCCCGCCAGATCTGGTGTTTCATCCATTATATGCACCGAAACGGGCACTTATCTGGTCAGAACCACCATGGCCACCATCCATCCGGTCAAGCGCTGCTTGAGATACTTCGCGCATGTGATTGCCCTGCTGGCTTGCCGGTCAGCTCCGTGACGGAAAAATCCCTACAAGCGCTATGCAGTAATTGCATGCCAAGCTCGGCTGCATGTTGTTGTGCGGCAGGCTTCCGCCGGTCGTGCCCACCTGGCCACCGGCCAGACTGACCTTCACAGAATTTGCATTCATGGCGACTTCGGTGCCCGAAGCTGCATAGGCATCATCCAGAGCCGCCATATAATTTCCGGCCGGCGAAGATTCGCCACCACCCTGGCTAACCCCATGCAGCGAAGCAGTCCCGGTTACCCCGGTCAGCGAATGCGTATGGGCCGGCATCTCTGTCGTGTTCAGGGTTACGGTCTCGGTGCCTTCCTTTTGGCCTATCTGGTAGTCGGATAGCCCTGGACCACGTCCATACGACAACGCCGCGCGGCCGCGCAAATCCGGCAGGGCGAAGGTTGTGCGCCCATCGCCGCCATAAAATGTGCCGATCAAGGAAAACAGGGCTGTATTTTGGCTAATGGGCAGGATCTGCCCCGCACAGAACGCCCAGCCCCGTGGCTCAAAATTGAAACCAAACAAACGTATTTCACCGACAAATGGGTCAGCCATGCTTTTCCTCCAAATGTTATACTTACAATAGCAGCACAATTATTATCAAAAATCAACTAACATTTATAATATATGAGTAATTTTTCTCAATTAGTGAAAATATTTACTGAATACATCAGCAGCAATACCCTATCATTACACAAACATTTTATCGCATACCAGGCAAAGAACTATATATTCTCTCAATCACGGAACGGCACAGGATTGATTTCCGGTAATGCCTCCCGTCGACAAGACAGTTGCACCATTATTTGCGACGCCGACTGCCGTCGGGTCGGCCTGGCTGATATTGAGGGTACCAGCGCCTGAATTGTTGAGTTCGATGGATTGTCCGCCGGTTCCGGCTGCTGGCGGGCCACCGGCACCATTGTTGTTGAAGGTCGCATTCAGACAGGCTGTCGCTGTGGCAGCGCTGACTTCGATATAAATTCCGGACCCGTTGGTGACAGAGACAACACTATTGTTGGTTACCGTCGCCTGCAGGTTTGAGGTTCCCTCGGCCTCGAGCCGTATTGCCTCATTCGCCGACGACGTCACCGTGTTGCCCGAGATCAGCACCCTCATTTGTGCGTCCTCGAAGGTCCGGATATCAATGCCCTCGCCCCCCGGATTGGACATTGTATTGTTGCTAAGCGTGACGGACGTCAAGCCGTTCCCACCTTGGTCAATTTCAATAAGACCCGCAGTACTGCTGCCATCGTCGAAGACGTTGTTGGTGATCACCGCCGTGCCACCACCGTCGTCCCACTCGATCTCGACGGCTTGGGCGCCAATATTCGAGGCTGCCGTTATGCCGCTGACATTGATATTGAGCGTCGATCCGGCGGTCGTGGTTTCGGCGAAGATGGCGTCATTGGTGACGTCGAACTGAGTATTCGCCGTGGTCAAAGTGAAATTGTTGAGTACGCCGTCATCATTCTGCAAGTCGATGCCCCGACCTAGCGCACCTCCGCCAGCGGAACGGATCGTGCCGCCATTGATGGTCAGGCTGCCGCTGACATTGTCAATCTGAATCGCCGCTTCGCTCGGACTGGTGCCGTCAACGGTAAAGGAAGCATAGGTGAGATCGAGCGTTGTGCTGGCAATCGTCAGCGCATTCAAGCCGGGTGTTGTCACCGTGTGCGTGCCGAGACTGTAAGTTCCGATATGCGTGGCGCCAAAGGCTTGGGCGCTGATGCCCGACTGGGTCGAGGTCACGCCGGAATAGTCGTAATCGCCCGAAGTAGTTGTGAACTCGAAGGCGCGATTGCCCGATGTGGCGACATCCACGGTGCCGCTGACGTTGATATCCGTGTTGACCCCGCTGGCATCGATGCCGTTGCCTGTGGTGGTGTCGATGTCGACATTGCTGAACGTGATGCCGGCGCCGTTGTTGCCGTTCAGCGTGATGGCATCATTGGTAGCAGTGTTGAGCGTGGTGGCGCCATTGAAGTTGATGGTGCCGCCGGTGCTGTTGTTGACGGAAATGCCGGTCGATGAGCCTGTCGCACTGAGCGCACCGGAAAACGTGACAGCTCCGCCTGTCCGGCCGGTGACTTCAATCAGGTTGGATCCGGCGGTGGTCTTGGAGACCGTCGCGGCAATATTCACCGTGCCGCTGCCACCGTTGATGCGCACTCCGAAGGTGGTAGGCGAAGCTGTCGCTCCAATTGTACCGCCGTTGATGTTCACCGTATTTGCGCCGGCGGCGATATTGACGCCCATGGTGCCGCTGCCGTCGATATCCACGTCGCCGAATGTAATGGTGCCATGTGTGCCGGTAATGTCGAGCCCGATCTGATCGGATCCATCGACTGTCAGGCTACCAATATTGAAGGTCGCAGCCGAATTGTCGTCGATACGGAAACCCACCAGATCCGTATCGAAAACATTGACCGTGCCGGCGGAAAAAGTGTTTCCGCTGCCATCGACATTGGACAACAGCACGCCTTCATTGGCGACCCGGCCTGAGGCCGCCAGGGTGTCAAAATGAACGCCCGCAGCGCCGATCAGCAGATCGTCCAGCATGACAATCCTGCCGGTCGTGGTGTTGATCGTCTCGGTGCCCGCATTGGCAATATTCAGCGTCAGCGCTCCGCCTGTGCCGACGGCGCTGAAGCCGACACCAGAGGCCGTGTCGACATTGAGGCCGGCATTGAAATTCACCGTCGCGGTGTTGCCCGCGCCACCGGTGATCGCAACACCGCCACCGGCCGTGGCGGTGTTGTCGATAACCACATTGCCGAAAGTGAAGGTGGCGTTCGAATCGTCGATCACCAGGCCGGTCCCCGTGGAGCTGGTGATCGTGGTGATGCCGGTCACCGTGAAGGTCGATCCCGTCGCAAGCTCGAGATCAACGCCGTTCGTGCCGGAATTGCTTGAGGTCACATTCTGCAATGTGATGTTGGTCACGGTCGGGTTGATCAGTATCGCCGTGCCATTGTTGGAAATGATGTCGTTGGTGGCGCCGGCAATGTTCAGCGTGCCGGTGGTCTGGGCGCGCAGGCCGTATACGCCTGCGCCATTCACCGTGACATCAAGGCCGGCAAAACTGTAGGTTCCGGTATTGGCGCCGCCTGCACCAAGGCCCAGATCAACACCCTGGCCGTCAAAGCCGACATTGTTGGTGATTGTTGTCTGACCACCAAATGTGACATTGCCATCAGAATTGAGGATCGAAACAGCGCCAGTCCGGGCATTCGTGATGTCGGTGGTACCGGCAACGGTGATGCTCGCACCAGCAACATCAAAATTGGTGACGTAGAACGCGTAGGATTGGCGGGTGGCTGTCAGGCTGGCGATATCGACCGCAGAGCCCGCTCCGGTGATGTTTGTGACATTAAAACCCTCATCCATGTTTTCGGTGGCATTGCCGATGGTCAGCGCGCCCATATTGAAATCGAAATTCGCACCACCGATGGTCAGCAGCGAGACGCCATCACCCGTGGATGAAACCTGCCCCGCGGTGGTGTTGATGTTGGTGGCTGCAAAATTGAATGTCGCGTCGTCTTCGCTCTGGCTGCTGACCTCGATGCCTGCGCCGGTGTAATTGTCGAGCGTCGTGGCGCCGGTGACCGTGAAGGTGGAGCTCGACCCGAGATTATCAAATTTCAGCGCTTCCGCGGCGGTGCCTGCGCCATTTGCGGTGATCGAAGTGAGCTGGAAATTGTTGGCGGTGACGCCATTCATGGACAGGGCTTCGGCGCCGGCGATATTGAAATCGCCGGAGGTCGCGGCAACAGACAGACCCGCGCCGCTGGCGAAGAAACCGCCGCCATTGGTGGTGGTGATGTCGAGATCGGCGAAGCTGACTGACCCGCCGGTGCCGGCAAGCTCGATCGCCGTGTCGGCCGCATTGTTGCCGAAACCGGTGATGGACACATCGCCGAAGGTCAGCGCACCGCCGGTCTGAGCCGTGGTTTCAATCACATTGTCGGCGGTCGACGTCGCGGAGGTGATCGCTGCAAAGCCGATTGTGCCGCCGGTCTGGCCATCGATGTCGATCACCTTGCCCACGCTGCCGGTGGTGGAAATCGCCGTGCTTATGGTCACGTCACGCGCACCGGCGCCAATGCTGACCACGGTGCCGGTGGTGCCGCTCAGACTCGAGGCGGCGTCGACGGTGATGGCGGCAGTGGAAGCCGTTCCGGCATCGATCTCGAGCGCCGTGCCCGCATTGGTGCCGAAAAGATCGACATCGGTCAGCGCAACGCCGGAGGCATTGTTGTTGAGAACAACGGCGGTTGCGCCGGTTCCCACATTGCTGATCTCGACATTGTTGATGGTGACCGTGTTTGCCGCGGCAATGCCGTCAACCCGGATCACCGCATCGCCTGCGCCAAGACCCGAGGCGTCGAACACGGTGTTCTGGATGGTCGACCCGCCGGCTGTGGTCACAATCGATGTCGCAGCTCCGTTCGAGTTGCTGGCGGTCACCGAATTCTGCGTCACGTTTCCGCCCAGCACGCCGAAGTCGCCCGAAATATTTGCCGGCTTGGTGGTTCCGAAGGCAATCGAGTTGCCATCGTCAAAGCCATTGAGCGACTGGCCGGCCTTGAGCGTGAAGCCATCCGTGCCGCCACCGGTCAGATCGATGGTGCCCGCGCCGGTATGGGCAACAAACACGAAGGTCTGGTCGCTGTCGCCCAATGCTTCCGCTGCGGCCACCGTGATCGTATTCAGCGCCACGCTGAGATTATGGGTTCCTGCGCTGATCGCGCCACCGGTTTCGCTGATGAAGATCGCACTGCCAGGTGTCGTCGGGAAATTGGCCTCGTCGCCGGCGCCGAAGCTCACATCGTCAAAATCATAACCGGACGCGCCGAGCGTGCCGCCGCCGGCGTCGACCGTGAACGCGCCGCTCTGGCCATTGACGTTGATGCTGGAGCCTGTGTCACTGGCGCTCTCGCCGTCGCCAAAGGTGAACTGGACGGCTGCCGTGGTGTCGATCACCACGCCGCGGTGCAGATCCGTGATCGAGCTTGTCGCTCCGGCCCCCGACCCCAGATTGACCACCTGGTCGCCCAGCACACCGGTCAGGTCAACACCGATGGAGGTGGTGGCCGTGTCCGGCCCGCTGATGGCGACAGAGGCGAAATTCACAGCTCCGCCAAGCGTCGCGCCGTTGAAATCAATGCCCTTCTGGCTGGCGGCATCACCAACGCCGGTGATCGTGGTTGCGCCGAAACTGACCGGGCCATTTGTGCCGGCGAAATCGACACCGACCGGTGCATTGGCCATCGTGATGCTTGTGGCGCCACTGAAGTTGATGGATGCGGAATTGCCGGTGAGCTGAATGGCAGCGCCGGTGGCACCCGAAACCGTTGTCGTCCCCGTTACTGTGAAGGCCCCGCCGGTCAGACCATCGAGGTCGATACCCGCCGCACCGCTGCCGGTTGACGAGAGGCTGTCAAAATTCGCGCCAGCGGTGCCAATCACAACCCCATTGAGGGTGAGCGCCTGGCCCGCAGTGGCCGTGATGGTTTCGGTGCCCGAATCGGTAATAGTGACGGTCAGGGCCGTGCCGGCGGTGCCGTTGGCGTCGAATCCGGTTCCCGTTGTGGTGTTGATCTCAAGGCCGTTGATGAAACTGACAACGGTCGCGTCGCCACCGCCGAGATCCAGATCAACGCCGCCACCGGTGGTATTGTCGATCGTGGTCGTGCCGAAGGTGAACGCTCCGGTCGATTCGTTGATCCGCAGCGCCGCGCCGGTGGTACCCGTAACATTGAGCGTGTTGATCGTAAGCGCATTGGCGCCGGCGCCGCCGGCTGCATCCCCTTCATCGATGAAGACGCCATTGGCGCCGCCTGCGGCAGTTACCGTGCTGAAGGCCAGGTTCATGGTCAGCGGATCGAGGAACAGGGCCGTGCCGTTGGTGGTGTCAACGCTGCCGCCGCTATTGCTCAGGTTGAACGTCGTGCCCGCACCCTTGGTGTTGACCTCGAGCCCGGTGCCGCCATCGTTGAAGATGGTGAGCGTGATCAAGCCGAGATCGCCGGTCGGGTCGATGAAGGACAGACCCTTGCCGTTGACGCGCGCGCCGGCGCTCTGGCCGATCTGAACCGTGCCGGTCGCTGTCACGGTCTGGATACCGGCCGTGCCGGTGTCGGCATCGAAGGTGACTTCATCAAACAGCACGCCGCCACCGGTACCGTTGCCGATGACGGTGAGACCGCCAAGACCGGTTACGTTGGCCGAATTGAGCGCATTGCCTGTCACCGAAACCGTATTGCCCGTCGTGGCGCGTTCAAAGCTGTTGCTGCCGGCCGAACCGAGATCAAGCACCAGCAAGCCGGTCCCCGAAGTCGCTGCAAACACGGCCTCGTTCGCCGCGTGGATGTCGTTATCAAGCAGGGTCAGGTTCAGTGTCTGGCCGGCACCGGATGCGCCCACATCAATCCCGCGATCGCCGATATTGGTGCTCGCGGCGACAGTCAGGTTGCTCAGCACGATCGTGCTGCCGAAAACCGCGCTGGAGTGGGAGATAGCCACGGCATCATCGCCGAGCGCATCCGTTCCGCCGAAGCTGATGCCGTCCAGCGTCACATTGGCGGAGTTGGAGATGGTCACGCCATCGGCAAAGGCGCCGTCGATGGTGCCGCCCAGGAGCTGGATCGTGCCGGTATTGTCGCTGAGTGATACGCCGTGGCCGCTTGCACCCGACGCCTGATCGATATCGACGCTGGAGAAGGTGAAATCCGGCGAAGATCCCTGGATATAGATGCCGCCATTGTTGGAAAAATCCGCGACGCGCACATCGTTCGACGTGCCGGCATTGCCGTCGCTGACGGTAAAGGCACCGCCGGAAACATTGATGAAACGCAGGCCCTCCCCGGTCAGTGCGCCGGTGCTGGAGATGGTGTCGAAATGCACGCCACCTGCGGCAAGGGTCACGCCGTTCAGATTGACCGCGTTGGCAGCCGTCCCGGTGACCGAAATCGCCTCGGTGCCGGCATTGGAGATGGCCAGGGTACCGCTGAGGACTTCAAGCGCTATGCCGTTCACGGATGTGATATCCAGGCCACCGGTGAAATTGAAGGTGCCGCCGGCATTGGTGTTGGCGATTGCGACACCGGTGCCGGCGCCGGTTACGTCAAGGTCAACGAGGCCCGCGAATGTCACGGTGCCGCCGGTGGTGGTGCCGATATTGATGGCGCCGGCGGTGTTTCCCCCGGTGCCGGTTACGGCTGCATTGAAATTGACGGTGCCTGCGGTGTTGGACTGGATCGAGACCGCACCGGTGGAACTCGTCACCGTGCCGTTGAAATCAACCTGACCGGCGCCGGCGTCGCGGCTGGCGATCTGGACCGCATAGCCGGCAGACTTGGCAATACTGGCGCCAATCGTCACGGTGCCGCTGCCACTGCCCGAGATGGCCACACCATTGGCGATCGTGCCGCCTGTGACCACCACGTTGGAGGTGCGGGCATTGCCGGAAATATCGAGTCCCGCGGTCGCAACAGTACCTGCCAGAGTGACATTGCTCAGCGTAATCGTGCCGCCTGCGGCGTCATTGATATCGACACCATTGGCTGTAGCCGTCGCGGCCGTCGTCACCTGATCGAAATTGATGCCGCCGGCTGCCACGGTAATGCCATCAAGATTGATCGCCGTGCCGGTGCCGGTGGCAACAATCTGCTCGATGCCCGCCGACGCGGCGACCGAGATCGTGCCTCCACCGGTGGCGTTGAAGCCGATGCCGTTGGTTGTGCTGATATCGAGGCCGCCGGTGAAACTGACCGTCGAATTGACGATGTCGATGGCGTTTCCGGTGGTGCTCGAAACGGTGGTGTTGCTGAAGGTCGAGGCCGCACCGGTGAGCGTATTGAGATCAATGCCCTGGCCGGCCACATTCTGAACCGTCAGGCCGGTCGAGGTGATCGAGGTTGCGCCGGTGGCGGAAAGGCCAGCCCCGGCAGCAGCGTTCGACAGGATAAAGTCCTGCAGATTGACCGTGCCCGAGACGATCAAGGTGTCGCCGGCACCGCCGGTGCGGGTGAGGATCGCAGCACCATTGCCGGTCGGGTCGGTGACGGTTGCGCCTCCGCCTGGAATGCCCGAGAAATTGGCGGGAATGACCAGTCCGCTGCTGGTGAAAGTGCGGCCATTGCCGAAGGAGGCCATGGTCTGGCCGTCGACCAGCGTAAAGCCATCGCTATCATTGATCTCATTGCCGTCATTGATCAGCACGAAGACGAGACCGGACGTGCCCATCGCATCGGCGGTGGCAACAGTGGCGCGATTGCTCACGCTTGAGCCGGATCCGTCACCGGTGGCATTGGCCGCCACGAACACCAGGTTCGCCCCGCTGGTGGCGAAATCAAATGTGCCGGTGAAGTTCACATCGTCGAAATCATAGGAACCGAGCGTCACAGCCGAGCCGCCGTCAATTGCTGCGGTGGCCGAAATCGAGCTCAGCTTGTCGTCCGTGGCTTCGCCATCACCGAAGGTGAAATTCGCATTCGAGGCGGCGTCAAAGAACACGCCGGTCCCGACAACGGAAATGGTGCTCGACGGCCCCACCGCCGGGTTCGCCTGTGCGCCGATATTGACAATCTGGCCGCCGGTCAATCCGCGCAGGTCGATACCGATGGAGCCTGCTGCGCCGGTACCGGTGACATCGAGCGAATTGAAATTCAAGGCGCCGGCCAGCGTCGCGCCATTGAGGTCGAGGCCGACATTGCCGCCCAGACCGGTGATATCGACATCGCCGAAACTGATGGCTCCATTGGTGCCGGTGATGTCGATGCCATTGCCGCCGGGGTTGCTGATCGTCACGTCGGCGAAAGTGACCGTTCCGGCATTGTTGGTGAGCGAAATGCCGGTGCCTGTGGGCGTGGTGAGCGTCGTGGCGCCGCTGACGGTCAAAGCCGCACCAGCATTGATATTCTGGATCCGTATGGCTTGAGACCCGGTATCACCCATGTCTCCGCTGAAACTGATCGTGCCGCCGGTTATCGCGCCGGGGTTACCAATATCGAGCAAATAGCCGCCACCGCTGTTGGTAACCGTTCCGGTGAAACTGATCGCGCCGGACGTGGCGTCAATCTCGACTGCGCTGCCGACGCCGGTATTGACAAGATTGGCGCCGATCGTGATCGTTGCCGAACCGCCGGAAATATCGACAACATCACTGCCATTGGTGTGGGTGAACGTACCGCCCGTCACCACAACTGTCCCGGCAGCATTGAAAATATTAAGATTATCGGAATTGGAGCTTGAAATATCGAGATTGGTCAGCGAAACAGTGCTGCTCGCCGCTTGATTTTCAATCCGGACAGAGAAACCACTGACCGATGTGGTGGCTCCGATCGTTCCGCCACCGATCGTAATATTCCGGGTCGCATCCTGGATATTTATCCCGCGACCGGACACGCCATCGATATCCACCGTATCAAACGTCACCGGTCCATTGGTGCCATCGAGGTGTATGGCATTTGAGGAAGTGTCTTCGATCGTGGCCGAAGCAAAGGTGAAAGTGGCGTCCGAACCGCCGGAGATCTCGATGCCGTAACTCAACGCGCCCGACGTGCCGGCGATGGAGACCGCGCCGCCTGAAAAGGTGTTGCCGGTGCCGTCGACATTGCTCAACAGGATGGCGGTGTTGGCGATTGTTCCTGTGGCAGTCAGGCTGTCGAAGCTGACGCCGCCCGCTCCGATCGAGACGTTCGACAAATTCAGGATCTGGCCGGTGACGGTGGTGATCGTTTCCGTGCCGCTTGTCGCGGCCACACTGATCGTCCCGCCGCCGGTTGCTGAAAAACCGGTGCCGGTGGTGGTGTCGATGTCGAGCCCGCCGGTGAAGCTGACCGTCGAGTTGACGATATCGATGGCGTTGCCCGTGGTGGTCGACACCACCGTGTTGCTGAAGGTGGAGGCCGCGCCTGTGAGCGAATTGAGATCAATGCCCTGGCCTGCGACATTCTGCACGGTCAGTCCGGTCGAGGTGATCGAGGTTGCGCCGGTGGCGGAAAGACCGGACCCGGCAGCCGCGTTTGACAGGATGAAGTCCTGCAGATTGACCGTACCCGAGACGATAAGCGTCTCGCCGGCGCCGCCGGTGCGGGTCAGGATCGCAGCACCATTGCCGGTCGGATCGGTGATTGTTACGCCTGCACCGGTCGGAACCCCGGAAAAATTGGTCGGAATAACCAGGCCGCTGCTGGTGAAGGTCCGGCCATTGCCGAACGACGCCATGGTCTGGCCATTGGTCAATGTGAAACCATCAACGTCGTCAATGGCAGCGCCGTCATTGATCAGCACGAAGGTGATACCGGTGGCCACGATCGCATCGGCGGTGGCAACAGTGGCGCGGTTGTCGACATCACGCCCCGTGCCGTCTCCGGTGGCGGTTGCCGCCACGAAGACCGGGCTGGCAGACGGCGCGAAATCGAGCACACCGGTGAAGTTCACATCATCGAAATCATAGGACCCAAGCGTCACGGTCGAACCGCCGGCAATGGCCGTGGTGGCCGAGATCGAGCTGAGCTTGTCGGTCGTGCCCTCGCCGTCGCCGAATATGAATGTGGCATCGGATGTGGCACTGAACTGCACGCCTACATTCACGCCGGCGATGCTGGCGCTCCCGCCGCCAAGATTGGTATCACCCAACTGCACCGTGCCGGTTCCGGTGGCGCCCGACAGATTGACGCCGGTGGTGCCCGCAGTGCTGGTCGACGCCAGATCGAAATCCGTCGCCGTTACATTGGCGTTGATCACCGCACCGGACAGGTCCAAACCGGTGGCATTGGCACTTTGCAGTGCGATGTCGAGATCGGCGAAACTGACCGCGCCGCTGGTGGTGCCGGAAAAATCAACGCCAACGGCGGCGCTGGTCATGGTGATGGTGGTTGCGCCGTCGAAATTCAACGCAGCGGCATTGCCGGTGAGCTGGATGGCATTGCCGGTCGAGCCGGAAACCGAGGTCGCGCCAGACACGTTGAACGCGCCGCCGCTGACGCCATCAATTCCGATGCCGGTGGTGGCACTGCCAGTCGATGAGATGCTGTCGAATGTGACACCGCCGGCACCGATGCTGACGCCGTTGAGATTGAGCGCCTGCCCGGCCGTCGAGGTGATGCTTTCATCGCCGGCGCTTGCGGCCACGGACACGCTGCCGCCGCCGGTTGCCGAGAAACCCGTGCCGGTGGTGGTGTCGATGTCGAGACCGCCGATGAAGCTGACCGTCGAGTTGACGATATCGATGGCGTTGCCGGTGGTGGTCGACACCACCGTGTTGCTGAAGGTGGAGGCCGCGCCGGTGAGCGAATTGAGATCAATGCCCTGGCCGGCAACATTCTGCACGGTCAGTCCGGTCGAGGTGATCGAGGTCGCGCCGGTGGCGGAAAGACCGGCGCCGGCAGCCGCGTTGGACAGGATGAAGTCCTGCAGATTGACCGTGCCCGAGACGATCAGCGTCTCGCCGGCGCCGCCGGTGCGTGTCAGGATCGCAGCACCATTGCCGGTCGGATCAGTGACGGTTGCGCTCGCGCCGGGAACGCCCGAGAAATTGGCGGGAATGACCAGGCCGCTGGTGGCAAAGCTGCGGCCATTGCCGAAGGAGGCCATGGTCTGGCCGTCGACCAGCGTGAAGCCGTCGGCGTCGTCGATGGCGGCGCCGTCATTGATCAGGACAAATGTGGTGCCGGCCGTGGTGATCGCGTCGGCGGTGGTGACATTGGCGCGGTTGTCGACGCTGGAGCCGCTGCCGTCGCCGGTGGCGGTGGCGGCGACGAAAACGATGGGGTTCCCCGCTGCGGCGAAATCGAGCACACCGGTGAAGTTCACATCATCGAAATCATAGGACCCGAGCGTCACGGTCGAACCGCCGGCAATGGCCGTGGTGGCCGAGATCGAGCTGAGCTTGTCGGTCGTGTTCTCGCCGTCGCCGAATATGAATGTGGCATCGGATGTGGCACTGAACTGCACGCCCACATTCACGCCGGCGATGCTGGCGCTCCCGCCGCCAACATCGGTATCGCCCAACTGCACCGTGCCGGTGCCGGTGGCGCCCGACAGATTGACGCCGGTGGTGCCCGCAGTGCTGGTCGACGTCAGATCGAAATCAGTCGCCGTTACATTGGCGTTGAGCACCGCACCGGACAGGTCCAAACCGGTGGCATTGGCGCTTTGCAGCGCGATGTCGAGATCGGCGAAACTGACCGCGCCGCTGGTGGTGCCGGAAAAATCAACGCCAACGGCGGCGCTGGTCATGGTGATGGTGGTTGCGCCGTTGAAATTCAACGCAGCGGCATTGCCGGTGAGCTGGATGGCATTGCCGGTCGAGCCGGAAACCGAGGTCGCGCCAGATACGTTGAACGCGCCGCCGCTGACGCCATCAATTCCGATGCCGGTCGAACCGCTGCCGGTCGACACGATGCTGTCGAAGGTTATCCCGCCGGTACCGATGCTGACGCCGTTGAGATTGAGCGCCTGTCCGGCCGCCGAGGTGATGCTTTCATCGCCGGCGCTTGCGGCCACGGACACGCTGCCGCCGCCGGTTGCCGAGAAACCGGTGCCGGTGGTGGTGTCGATGTCGAGACCGCCGGAGAAGGCCACGGCAGCACCCGCATTGCCGGCCAGATTGATGGCAGTCGCGGTGCCTGTATTCGCTGTGACCAGGCCGCCGAATGTCACCGAGCCGCCGGTATTGGCAGTGACCGAAATCGCATTGGCGGCATTGGTCTGGGTGATCGCGCCGTTATAGGTCACCGTTGCGGTGCTGCCGGTGACATTGAAGGCCATGCCGGTCGGCAACAGGATCGCGGTGCCGGCGCCGAAGCTGAATGTGCCAGCCGAGCCGCCGAGGATATCGATCCCGGCGTCGCCGCCACCAAGATTTGACGGACCGTTGAAATTGTAACTGCCGTCCGCATTGTTGAATTGCAGACCGGAGCCGTTGCTGGCGCTGATGGTCGCGTCGGAGGTCAGTGTGCCGGAATGACTGTTGAGCACCTCCACGGTTGAGCCCGCGCCCGATTGGGTCAGCGTTGAATCGCTGTCTAAGGTGACGTCGAGCGACCCGCCATCGATGCTCAGGCTGGTCCCGCCGGCGCTGATCACGTCCACATCGGTGAAGTTGGCGCTGCCTGTCAGGCCGGTCAGCACGATGCCGGGATTGGCGCCATTGTTGAACACAGCATCGCTGACCGAGATCGCGGCGGCGGAGCCGGAAAAATTCAGACCGCCATCGATCGATCTGACATCACTGATCGTCACCGAACCGGCAAAGCCGCTGCCGGTGATGCCGGTGGCGGAATTGGTGGTCAGGCCGGCGATCCCGGTATCGGCGAAATGACCGATATTGATGCCGCTGACGATCGGCCGCCCGCCAAGACTGGTGACGATCAGGACACTGCTGGCGGAATCGGGCAGGATCACCGTGGCGCTGCCGCTGTCACCGGCGCCAATCACCTGCTGCCGGTCGCTGTTGAGGGTGAAGACAGAGCCAATCGCGCCGGCGACATCCACCGGCATGAACGTGTCGCCGGCGCCAGCCAGACCCTGGGCGGTAACGAATTCGCAGGCATTGGCGACGCTGGTGCAGTCAGCCGTGCCTTGCGCTGTGTTGGCGACGAAGAACGCCTGGAGGGTTTCGCCGCTTGTTGCATCCGTCACCGGCGCCAGCGTCACGGTCGCCGCGCCCTTGACCACCGGCGAGACGATATCATCGTCACGGTACACCCGGCGGGTCATCAGCCGGTCCAGACCGGTAAGCCGGCGCTCGGCCTCGACCGATCTGCTGACGCCGCCGATCGGCATCCGCAAACGGACGATCCCGCTGGCTTCGGTGCCTCGCACCTTGTCGTCGCGGATCTCGCCGCCGAGGGTCAGCTTGGCGCCGTCGAAGCCGAAGGGATCTTCAATCTCCACCTCGGCCCGGAAGCGCGGGCCCTCCACCAGCGTGTCGCCACGTTCAAAGCGGAAATAGCCGGCGTTGAGCCGTATAGCCGCGTCGGAAAAGTCGATCTTGACGCCGGCTTCGACATCAAATCCGGGCAATGCCCGTTCAATAAGATCGGTGCCGACATTGACGATGTTGGAGCCGTCCAGCGCAACTCCGACACCTGTCACGCCGACCACATATTGTTTTCCGGACGGCAAATAGCCGTTGGCGCGGAATTCCAGGTGCTCGGTGATCAGTTCGGCGCCAAGGGTGCCCTGGTAGAACATGTTGTCATAGGCGGAATGGCGGGCATCAACGAAGCCGTAAATACCGAAGATGGCGTCGGTTCCGAAGAATCCGCCGGGCACGATCTGCCGGTAGCCGACGCCGAAATTGCCCTCCTGGACATTATCGGTCCAGGCGGAGGCGCGCAAATCGGTAAACAGCAGCGAATCCCGGGCCTGCAGCAAGGGCGCGAACAGATTGATCTGCCCCATGGTGCGGCTGCCGGGGGCGGCGGTGAACTCGACATAGGGACGCCATTTCTTGCCGCCGGCCAGACCGTCTATTCCGGGCACAAAATCCCGGGCGGTGCCGGTTGAAGCGCCGTAGGACCTGTCGAGCAACACCCCGAGATTGTCATCCATGTCCTGCTGGGAGACACCGTAGGTGGCCTCAGCGGTCTCGAGCCTTGACGCCTTGACCGGCGTGGATGTCCGCGCCGCCGTGGGCTTCTTCGCCGTATCGCCGGTGTCGCGGAGATTTTTCCAAAGGTCCCTGGCATCAGCTGAAGACACCAGCCCCGCCGACATGGTGGCAAGGGTTGCCGTCAGACACGAAGAACATGCGAGCCTGTTTCGAAAGTGAAACAAATTCCCCCCTTCAGAGCAGCGATGCGCTCAAAGGATGTATTAAAAGAGCATTATCCTTGTTTTCATTGACCATACCTCTGGGTTGAATTCAAGAAGGAATCCCAACTCATACCAAATAGAACCCTGTATCTGTCACCATACAGCAACATCTTTCATGTATATAATTTCTTACTAGCGACAAGATTCTTGCTTTCGTGACGACTATTTTCAATGGAATCAACGAGATTCTTGATGGTGACGCATCTTCACTGAACACCACTGAAACAGAAAGACCCTCACAAAAAAGCGGGAATCCTCGTGAATCCTGATATTCATTTATACTTCTGATTCGGCCGGAATTTTCATCTCTACTTGCCGACAAGCGGCTGTGAAACAAAAAGAATTCGCAACATCCCGGAATTGGCTCCGCGCGGCCGCATGATCTGCGCATGCACATTGTGCCAATACAGACAAGCCTGTCTTTTCAGACAGAAATTCTAGCGCCGGGTGGCCGGACGGCGCGTCGACAGGATCAGGTTGGTCTCGCTTGAGGTGATGCCTTCAAGTTTGCGAATCCGTACCAGCGTGTCGTCCAACTGCTGCAGGGTATCGGTCGCCAGTTCGATGATCAGGTCCCAGCGGCCATTGGTGGAATGCACCGCCTGCACCGCAGGCAAACCCTGCAATTGGGCGATGATGCGTTCGGTTCCGCGCCCCTCGATGCAGATCAGGGTCAGGCCTCTCACCGGCGCGGCGGTGACGTCGGCGCGGGTGAGCACGGAGAAGCCGGCAATCTCGCCGCTGGCGACAAGACGCTCGATCCGGCTGCGCACGGTGGCGCGGGCCAGTTTCAACCTTGCGGCGAGATCGGAAATGGTGGCGCGCCCATCGCGGCGCAGAGCTGCGATCAACCGCAGGTCGATATCATCCAAAGTTGACATTGCTTTCTGCCGATCTGGTTGGCCGATTTTCCGGTTTGATCATAATCGCGTTGGTCCACTGTGCAAAGAGCGAAGCTCGATCACGACTTTCTCCGATTTCCCGGACGAATGCAGGATTTCGGCCTTCGTCACTTGCCAAAATGGACAATCCGTCTGCCAGAAATGCTGCTTGCGCCACCGGATCGGCAAAATCCGCCATTCAAACCGCCATCGGCCTCTGCAAGGAATGGCTGAACCGAGGAACACACCTATGAACCATCATTGCATTCTGGTCGGTGCGCCTGTCGACAGCGGCCAGTCCAATCCCGGTTGCCTGATGGGGCCGGCGTCCTATCGCGTGGCCGGGCTGGCCGAAACGCTCACCGACCTGGGCTGCACGGTCGATGACCGCGGCGATGTCGCGCCCCGCGCGCCGGCCCCCGTCAGCAGCCGCAATCCGGCGGTGCACCATCTGCCCGAGACCGTTGAATGGACGAAAGCGCTGGCGTCGGCCGGCGAAGCGGCCATGGCTGCAGGATTTCCGATCTTTCTCGGCGGCGATCACAGCCTTTCGCTGGGCTCGGTGGCGGGTGTCGCAGCCCATGCCCGGCAGCAGCAGCGGCCACTGTTCGTTCTCTGGCTCGACGCACACAGCGATTTTCACACGCCGATGACCACAAGCTCGGGCAATCTGCACGGCACGCCGATGGCCTATATTGCCGGGCTCGGTGAATTCGAGGCATTTCCGCCGTTTCCCGATCCGGTGCCGACCGACCGGATCTGCCTGTTCGGCATCCGCTCCGTCGACACCGACGAGCGCAAGGCGCTGCATGCCCACGGCATCACGCCGGTGGACATGCGCGAGCTGGATGAACGCGGATTCGTCGCGCCGCTGTGCGGGTTTCTCGATCAGGTCCGGGCGGCCAACGGATTGCTGCATGTTTCGCTCGACGTGGATTTTCTCGATCCCTCGATCGCACCGGCTGTCGGCACCACCGTGCCCGGCGGAGCAACTTTTCGCGAAGCCCATCTGGTGATGGAAATGCTGCATGAATCGCAACTCGTCAGCTCTTTAGACCTGGTCGAGCTCAACCCGTTTCTGGACGAGCGCGGACGCACTGCACAGCTGATGGTCGACCTCACCGCCAGCCTGATGGGCCGCAAGGTCTTCGACCGGGTCAACAGAACCAACTGATTTTCAGAAACGCTGCCATCTCATGACTGGAGACACACCATGACACCCCCATCCCATCTTGCCTATGTGCCGTTCATCAGCGTCGAGAACATGATGAAGCTGGTTCATTCCATCGGCATCGAGACGGTGCTGAAGGAGCTCGCCGACGCCATCGAGCATGATTTCACCCGCTGGCCGCTGTTTGACAAGACACCGCGGGTCGGCAGCCATTCCGATGTCGGGGTGATCGAACTGATGCCGACGTCGGACGGCGATCTCTATGGCTTCAAATATGTCAACGGCCATCCCTCCAACACCAAGCAGGGACTGCAGACCGTCACCGCCTTCGGCCTGCTGGCGCAGGTTTCCTCCGGCTATCCGGTGCTGCTTTCCGAGATGACCGTTCTGACGGCGCTGAGAACGGCTGCGACATCCTCCATGGCGGCGCGGCATCTGGCGCCAAAGGGTTCGAAGGTCATGGCGCTGATCGGCAATGGCGCCCAGTCCGAGTTCCAGGCGCTGGCCTTCAAGGCCGTGGTCGGCATCGAGGAAGTCCGGCTCTACGACATCGATGCAGCCGCCACCGCCAAATGCGCCCGCAATCTCGCCGGCTCAGGCCTCAAGGTGACTGCCTGCACCTCTTCGCAGGAGGCCATGGAAGGCGCGCAGATCGTCACCACCTGCACCGCCGACAAGCAATATGCCACCATCCTGACCGACAACATGATCGGCGGCGGCATCCATATCAACGCGATTGGCGGCGACTGCCCCGGCAAGACCGAATTGCACAAGGATATCCTGCTGCGTTCGGAAATTTTCGTCGAGTATCCGCCACAGACGCGGATCGAGGGCGAGATCCAGCAATTGCCGGAAGACTATCCGGTGACCGAATTGTGGGAAGTGATCACCGGCCAGGTCGAAGGCCGCACGTCGGCCTCGCAGATCACCCTGTTTGACGGTGTCGGCTTTGCCATCGAGGATTTCTCGGCACTGAAATATGTCTATCAGCGGGCGCTCAAGACCGGGCATTTCCTGCAGCTCGACATGATCGCCGACCCTGACGATCCGCGCGACCTGTTCGGCATGCTGGCCCGTGCCGCCGAACCTGCCTGAGCAAGACCGGCGGTCAAAGCACGGCCGCCGGTCTTGGCGAAACCGGAAACACGGGGTATTGCACCGGCATGACCAGTCCCGATGATGCCACGCCGATCCGCCTGCTTGTTGATGCCGATGCCTGTCCGGTGCGCGAGGAGTGCGTCAAGGTGGCGCTGCGCCATGGCATCAAGGTGACCTTCGTCTCCAACAGCTTCTTCCGGATCGAGACCGAACCGCTGGTCGAGCGCGAAATCGTGCCGGGCAATTTCGATGCCGCCGATGACCGCATCGTCGAACACGTGACCAGGCGGTCGGTGGTGGTGACCGCCGACATCCTGCTGGCCGAGCGCTGTCTGAAGGCCGAGGCGGCGGCGGTGATGAGCCATACCGGCAAGGCATTCACGCATGATTCCATCGGCATGGCCGTTGCCACCCGCTCGATCATGGCCGACCTGCGAGCCGGCGGCGCCCAGGTCGGCGGCCCGGCCCCCTTCGTCAAGGCCGACAGGTCACGCTTCCTGTCGGCGCTGGACCTGGCACTGGTGCGGCTGAAGCGCCACGGCTAGCCGGCTTCCGGCAAGCGGTCATTTTCATCGCAACCAGATCAATCGGCCTGGCTTTCTGTTTTTTCTCGACAATCCACGCTTCGCGCGTTCAATTGGACCGGCAATCGGTTACGGGGGAATCGGCAATGGCCTATGTGGACATGCTCAGGACATTTGTGCGCGTGTATGAGCTGGGCAGCATGTCGGCCGCGGCGCGGGATCTGCGGGTGTCGGCCGCAGTCTCGTCGAGCCGAATCTCGGATCTCGAAAAAAGCCTCGGCGTGCGGCTGTTCAACCGCACCACCCGCAGCCTGCGCGCCACCGCGCATGGCGAGTTGTTCTACAAGGGCGCGATCAAGATCCTCGACACCATCCGCGAAGTCGAGGGCGGCATTGCCGAAATTACCGCCAATCCGAAAGGCACGCTGTTTGTTTCCGCGCCACTGGCCATGGGCAAGATACTGGTGGCGCCGCTGATTCCGGCTTTCAAGACCGAGTATCCCGATATCAATGTCCGGCTGCGGCTGTCGGACCGCAAGGTCGACATTGCCCAGGAGGGACTCGACGCCGCCTTCGTGCTCGGGCCGCTGCCCGATTCCGACCTGCGGGTGCGGGCCATCCATGATTTCGAGCGCGTGCTGGTGGCCTCTCCCGACTACATCGCGCAATACGGCATGCCCAGGGACGGCGACGAGATCATCTCGAACAAGCACAAATGCCTGTTGCTGCGCTATCCCGGCGCAACCGAGTTCTACTGGAATCTGGTGGTCGATGGCGAGATCCGCGGCTTTCACCCCGAGGGCTCGCTGGAAAGCGACGACGGCGATGTGCTGACGGCCTGGGCGCTTGCCGGGTGCGGCATTGCCAGCAAGACCCGCTACAATGTTGCAGCCGAGCTCGATGCCGGCACGCTGGTGGAAGTCGCACCTGCCACGCCGCCCACACCGCAACCGTTTTCCTGCCTGTATCCGCACAAGCGGCTGCAGGACCCGAAGGTGAAACTGTTCATCGATCACGTCATCAAGGGTATCCGCACCGAGATAGACCGGGCCGCTGCTGCAACATCTTCCGGAAAAATTTGAAGGCAGAATGCAATTTCTTTGAGTACTGTCCGGTTTGACCGGCAGTCTTCGCAGATGATGGCACGGGACTTGCGTTGATATCGCAGGGCCCAGGCGATGGCTGGGGGCAGGAGCAGGCGCATGCTTCCTTGCCCAACAGGACCACCGGAACGGCCGGCATATCAGCCGGTTCGCGGCAATTGGGGGCGGCGAACCGGCAAGACAATCGCCCCCTGGGGAAAAGGACTGGTTCAATGGCTGACACTTCGCTTGGAACTCCGGAACAATTGCGGGATCCCGACTACACACCACCGCTGGCCAAGGCGATCCCGCTGGGCATCCAACATGTGCTGGCCATGTTTGTGTCCAATGTGACCCCGGCGATCATTGTTGCCGGCGCCGCTGGCATCGGCTTCGGCTCGGACCAGGGTGCCTTGGGCTTTCCCGACATGACCTACATGATCCAGATGTCGCTGCTGTTTGCCGGCATCGCCACGCTGCTGCAGACCATCGGCATGGGGCCGGTCGGCGCGCGGCTGCCGATCGTCCAGGGCACCAGCTTCGCTTTCGTCCCGATCATGATTCCTGCCGTCGCCGGGCTGGGCACGGCCGGTCTGGCAGGCCTGATGACCGGCGTGATGATCGGCGGGCTGTTTCACTTCTGTCTCGGCTTCGTGGTCGGGCGCATTCGCTACGCGCTGCCGCCGATGGTCACCGGTCTGATCGTGCTGATGATCGGCCTGGCGCTGGTCAAGGTCGGGGTGCAATATGCCGCCGGCGGCGTTCCGCTAATGGGCAAGCCCGAATTCGGCAGCCTGGCCATGTGGATCCCGGCACTGGTGGTGATCGTCGTCACACTCGCGATCAAATTCTTCACCCGCGGCTTTGCCGCCGTCGCCGCGGTGCTGATCGGCATCATCGCCGGCTATATCGTCGCGTTGCTGATGGGCCAGGTGAGTTTTTCCAATCTGGCGCGGGCGAGCTATTTCGCACCGCCGATTCCGTTCAAATGGGGCTTTGAGTTCAACTTCGCCATCGTGCTGGGCATGTGCTTCATGGCCATTGTCTCGGCGATCGAAACCGTCGGCGACACCTCGGGCATCACCAAGGGCGGCGCCGGCCGGGAAGCCACCGACAAGGAAATCGGAGGTGCTACCTTTGCCGACGGTCTCGGCACCGCCGTGGCCGGCGTCTTTGGCGGCCTGCCCAACACCTCGTTCTCACAAAATGTCGGCCTGATCGCCATGACCGGGGTAATGAGCCGCCATGTTGTGACCATCGGTGCGCTGTTCTTGATCATCTGCGGCTTCATTCCGAAGATCGGGGCCATTATCAACACCGTGCCGATCAATGTGCTCGGCGGCGGCGTCATCGTCATGTTCGGCATGGTCTGCGCCGCCGGCGTCAACATGCTGTCCGACGTCAACTGGAACCGGCGCAACATGGTGATCTTCGCCACGGCGCTGTCGATCAGCCTCGGTCTGCAGCTGGTGCCCGAAGCCCTGCAGCACCTGGGCAAGACCGCGCAGATCCTGCTGACCAGCGGCCTGCTGCCCGCAGCCGTGATCTCGATCGTGCTCAATCTGCTGCTGCCGGAAAATCTCGACGACTGACATTGCTCGGCAGTCTCAACACAAAAGCCCCCGTTCAATGCCGGGGGCTTTTACACTACAACAAATGACCAGATCCGTCTGGCGCTTACACAGAGGCCCGAATGGCCGCAATGTTCCTGGCCCAGTCGGCTTCGCCCGCGCCCTTGAAGACGGCCGATCCGGCAACCAGCACATCGGCGCCGGCGGCGGTGACCAGCGGCGCAGTCGTTGGCGTGACGCCCCCGTCGATCTCGATCTGGATCGGGCGATCGCCGATCATCTTCTTGACCCGTGCCACCTTGTCGATCACCGACGGAATGAAGGCCTGACCACCAAAGCCGGGATTGACCGTCATCAAAAGCACCAGGTCCAGCCGGTCGAGCACATATTCGATGACGCTTTCCGGCGTGGACGGGTTGAGCGACACGCCGGCCTTCTTGCCGAGCGCGCGGATCGCCTGCAGCGAGCGGTCGAGATGCCCGGTGGCTTCGGCATGCACCGTGATGATGTCGCAGCCGGCCTCGGCAAAGGCTTCCAGATAGGGATCGCAGGGCTCGATCATCAGATGGCAATCGAACACCGCATCGGTGCGGGGCCGCACCGCCTTGATGATGCCGGGGCCGAAGGTGATGTTGGGGACGAAATGGCCGTCCATCACGTCAAGATGGATCCAGTCGGCGCCGGCGCGCATGACGCCTTCGATGTCCTCGCCGAGGCGGGAAAAATCCGCAGACAGGATGGATGGGGCGATCAGCACGGGACGGGTCACGATGGATTCCTCGACGTTGCGGCGCAGGCGGCCTTTGTTCCTGCGGTGCGGTTTGCCCGATCAGGCAAGCCGCGGTCAAGCGGCGCATCGATCAAGCCTGTGCAAAGCACTGCGACCTCCTGCCCGAATCATGGCGTTGCGGGCAGGTTCCGGCTAAAGATGATCGGCTCTAACAGGAGCCCATGATGTCCAGACCGCCGATCAGCCATTCCATCGTCTTCACCTATACCGACGACCTCGACCGCGGTTCGCGGTTTTTCCGCGAGGTGATGGAGCTCGACTTCGTGGTCGACCAGGGCGCCTGCCACATCTACCGGCTGACACCGCTGAGCTATATCGGCGTGTGCAATCTGCCCGACCGGCCGCAGGGCACGGCCGGCGTGACGCTGACCATCGTGTCACCCGATGTCGATGGCTGGCGCGACTTTCTCGAGGCCAAGGGCGTGCGATATGTCAGCGGGCCGGAGCACAGTGCCGAATTCGGCGTCTACAGCTCGCTGTTTCATTCGCCCGACGGCTATCGCGTGGAAATCCAGAGTTTCGACGATCCCGACTGGGACCAGGGCCGTCTCGCCTGACTTGGCCCGGCTCGTGCGGGATCGGCCCTCCCGAGATATCAGCGATCCATTGACGCGTAATCGGCAACGATGTTGGAGGAGGTCGTGCCGCCAGTGGGGTAATCCAGCCGTTTCATCGACAGGCTGTAGAGTTCGGAGAGCTTTTCTTCGGTGCACATCATGTCGATGGCGCCTTCCTCCACCTTGCCCGATCCGTAGAGAAATACCGCCCGGTCGGCAATCTGCAGCGCATGGGTGGGCTCATGGGTGGTCATCAGGATTGTCAGACCGCGTTGCGCCGAGAGCCGCCGCAGCATCGACAGCACCAGCGCCTGGTTGTGAAAGTCCAGCGCCGAGGCGGGTTCGTCGAGCAGCAGGATATCCGCCTCCGAGGCCAGCGCCCGGGCGATCAGCGCCAGTTGCCGCTCGCCGCCCGACAGCGTGCCGATGGCGCGCCCGGAAAAAGCCGACAGCCCGACCAGTTCCAGCACCTCCGCCGTGCGCAGCCGGTCCTGTGCCGATGGATTGGAAAACATGCCGATATGGCGGGCGCGACCCATCAGCACCACGTCGAACACGCTATAGGCAAAGGGGGTGACGAAATGCTGCGGCACATAGCCCAGCGGCCCATCTGAGCTAATCGTTCCGGCCGTCGGCCTGATCAGCTCGGCCAGGCATTTGAGCAAGGTGGTCTTTCCGCGGCCGTTGCGTCCCAGCAAGGCCAGCGTCTGTCCGGGCTGCAGCGAGAAGGACAGGTTCTCAAACAACCAGGGTGATGTGTCGGAATGGCGAAACCCCAGGGCCTGCGCGGCAATCATCGTGGCTACCATGCCTCGCTCCGGGTTCTGTGCAACAGCAGCATGAAGACCGGCGCGCCGACAATCGCCGTCAGAACCCCCAGGGGGATCTCGGCCGGGACGATCGATCGCGCCATCGTGTCCACCACCAGCATGAAACTCGCCCCCATCAGCGCCGATGCCGGCAGCAGGCGGCGATGGTCCGGGCCGACAAGAGCACGGGCAAAATGCGGCACCACGAGGCCTACCCATCCGACGATACCGGAATTGGCAACACTGGCGGCGGTGATGCCGGTGACGCAGCAAAGCGCCAGCCACCGGGTCGACTGCACATTCAGCCCCAGCGCCTTGGCCTCTTCGTCTCCCAGCGACAGGATGTTGATGCGGAACCGCATCAAGAGCAGCGGAATGGCGAACGCCGTGACGATCGGAACCATGTAGAGCGCCCGCTCCGGCGTGGCGCTGGCAAAGGAGCCCATCAGCCAGAACACGATGGCGGGCAGCGTGTCATTGGGATCGGCGAGATAGGTTGCCAGCGAGACGAAGGCCGAGAACAGCGCCGACACCACGACGCCCGAGAGAACCAGCATCAGGATCGAGGAATGGCCGGCCTTGCGGCTCATGACAACCACGAGCAGCAGCGCAAGCAACCCGCAGGCGAATGCCATCGACCAGAGTGCGACCGCGCCGGCCCCGATCAGGATCGCCAGCACACCGCCAAAGGCTGCCCCCGACGAGACGCCGATGACATGCGGATCAACCAGTGGATTGCGGAAGACGCCCTGCAGCACTGCGCCCGAAAGCGCCAGCCCGGCGCCGACAAAGGCGCCGATCAGCATGCGCGGCACCCGCACCAGTTCGACAATGCGCCACACCGGCTCGGCGACGCCGTCGCGGCCCGGGCCGATGCCGGCCCAGCTTGCCGCCAGCGTGCCGAGATCTGCAAGGCTGATCGTGTAGCGGCCGATCGACAGCGAGGCGATGACGGTCAGAAGCAGAACCACGACCATCGCCGCCATCGTCAGCACCGCATGGCCGGACTGCGCTTCGCCGGCCTCTGCCGGCATGACTTCGCTCCCGGTCCCGGCCGCCATCAGACCCGCTCCGCCGGCTGAGTTCGACAATCCTGCCCATCGGCCTCGGCCGGGTCGGGATGGACCAAGGCATTGAGGATGTCGTGGAGCAGATTGGGCTGATAGCGCGGATCGGAGCAGAACTGTTCAATATGATCGCCATTGTGGACGAAGACCTTGCCGCCGCCCGGCATGCGCCAGACCCAGTCGACCGGTCCCTCATGAATGTCGCCCTCGGGCGTCGGACCTCCGATAAGGCACAGCCATTGCGCCCCTTCCTGCGCCGGCGAATAACCCCGCGCATACTGGCCGAGAAGGCCTTCATGGCGATGAAAATTCTCGAAATCCATGCGGCCGAAATAGCGGCCGGGCTCACAGGCGCGGATCATCCAGTTGGTGAAGGGTTTCGGACTGACCGCCCTGAACGTCGAAAGGCAGGGCAGCCAGGGAATGATGATGTGGCCGTTGATGACGAAATGGCCGCCCGAAGCCAGATAGTCGACCAGCTTCGGCTCGATCGACTTGAGAAAGATCTGATCGTGCATGCCGGAGAGAAAGACCACATCTACGGTGTCCAGATCCATGGTTTCCAGATCATAGATGTCGACCGGGGTGTAGCGCCAGTCCTGCGGCACCAGTCCGCCGAAACGGTCGATATTGTAGCTGCGGGTCGACCGGGCATAGACGAGATGCGGCCGGTCTCCGCCGCGAAGCACGGGTTCACGGTCAGCCACGTTGCTGGACCTCCGCCTTGAGCCAGGGATAGAACCCCTCGAGAAAACGCGTCGTCGCCGGCATGAACCGGCGGCCGTGATGGGTGTGCGGGTCGATGGTCGACGCAATCAGACGTCCGCCGCCGCCGACCTGCTGATCATACATCAGGCACCCTTCGTCATTGTCGAGATTGAGAATCGGCGTTGCCGTGTCGGGCAGGCGGAACGCGCCGAAAAAGTGCCAGCACATATCCGCCAGCGGAATGGCCTGGGCCATGGCGTGACGCGGCTCGGGTTGATAGGCCTCCATCCGGCCGCCCGGCTTCATCCACCATTTCCAGTCCTCGGTTTCGCGCGAGAACCACTGCACCGTGACGACATCGAGCCATTCGTCCATGCGATTGGGCTCGAAGACAATCAGAAATCCGCCATTGGCGAGATAATCGTTGAACTGCCGCGCATGAATGCGCAGCAGTCCCTGATTGGAAAAATCCGGCAGGACAATCGCCTTGAACGCGCCCAGATCAACGCGGTCGATGGTGCGCAAGTAGATCTCTTCGTCGAGATATTCGCTGAAATCGCGGTAGCATTGCAGCTGCGCGCCATCCCCCGAACTTACAAAACCGATGTCCTTCACGCCGAATGCCCCTGCCGATCAGTTGGAGGCCGCGAAGGCTTTGGCATATCCGGCGCTGTCGCCGTTCCAGTCCATCTGCATGAGCTGGTCGATCTGCGTTGCCGTCAGGTCCTTGCCGTAGAGCAGCTTGAAGCCATCGGCGACCTGGGTGCGCATGTCGGCCTCGAAGAGATCCGGGTAGCCGATCTTCGCAAACCAGAGATAGGCCAGCTCGCCGCCGGCCGCCGTCGCAGGGTCGATCGCCGGTGTCTTGTAGACCCGGCCGTTCTTGACCGCGTCGAGCCCGGCCAGAACCGGGTGCTCGAAAATGTCAGCCGGCTTGATCGCGTCATTGTAGTAATTGACGAAGACGATGTCCGGGTTCCAGGTCAGCAGCGACTCGGCGCCGACCTTGACCGAGCCTTCGGTGAAGCCGGCCTCGGTGGCGACATTGGCGAGACCGGAAACCTGGAAATAGGCCTCTTCGCGCCCGAAGACCACGAATTCATTGCCGTTCATGGCATCGATGAAGGCAATGCGCGGCTTCGGCCGGTCGGCGCCCTCCAGCACGTCTGAAATTTCTTCGACGGTCCGGTCTTCCCAGTCCAGGAAGCTCTGCGCGCGGTCTTCCTTGCCCAGGATCTGGCCGAGCATGGAGACATAGCCACGGCGGGTTTCGCGGGATTCGGTGCTGACCGTGGCCACCTTGATGCCGCCATTTTCCATCGGAGCGACGCGCTCATCGCCCTTGCGCTGCCACTGCACGACGATATCGGGATTGGCGGTGAGGATTTCCTCGACATTGGGAATGAAATTCGGCGCGACCAGATCGGTACGGATATCGGCAATTTCGGGGAAAAGCTGCCCGATGACGCCGTTCATCAGCGCTGATTTCGCCCGCGGATTGATCGCCACCAGACGCTCCGTGCCGCCGTCAATTGCAATCATCGCCTCGGGGATCGGCAATGGGAAAATCGCGACGCTCTTGACCGGGCGCTGAACCAGGATTTCCTGGCCACGGGAATCCTTGACGCTGATCTCGTCGGCAGCGGCAATGGCGGGAGCCATGAGCAGGCAGGCCAGACCAAGCGCGGTTCCAGCGAGGCGCTGGCGTAAAAGTGTTGAATCAATCACCGGTTTCTCCAATCGTGAATATCGAATGGAGCCGGATTATAAAACATGACAACCATAGTCAAGTTAAGATATGCGCCTTCGCCGGGAAGGCCGTTTGCACCTCGTTTCGCGCCATCCTGACGGTGATGCGGCGGCGGGCCTGCTGAGGCAGAACGCAGCAGCAGCCGGCCCGGGGGATCCGGGCCGGCGCGTCTAGTGCATGGCTGGCGCGGGTCCGGATCAGCCCGCCGGCGTCAGGCGCGGATCGGTTCGCGGGTCATTTCCAGATGCAGCATCTCGCCGCTCCAGGGATTGGCCTTGCATACGGCCTCGTCCAGCTCGACACCCAGGCCCGGCTCGTTGGAGGGAATGACATAGCCGTCGTCCCAGGCGATCTTCTCCTTGAGCAGCTCGGCGTGAAACCCGTCCCAGGTCTTGATCGATTCAAGCACCAGGAAATTCGGCAGCGTGGCGGCGAGCTGGATATTGGCCGCGGCGACCAGCGGCCCGCAATAGCAATGCGGCGCGATCTGGATGCCGAAGGCCTCGGCCATGCCGGCGATCTTCTTGGTTTCGAGCAATCCGCCCGAGCGGCCGAGATTGGGCTGCAGGATCGCCGCGGCGCGGGCCTCGATGATGCGGGCGAACTCGTGCTTGGTCACCAGCCGCTCGCCGGTGGCAACCGGGATCGAGGTGGCGCGCGCCACTTCGGCCATTGCCGCGATCTGGTCCGGCGGCACCGGCTCCTCGAACCACAGCGGATCGGCCGCCTCGATCGCGCGGGCCATGCGGATGGCGCCGGCGGCGGTAAACTGGCCGTGGGTGCCGAACAGGATGTCGGCGCGGGTGCCGACAGCCTCCCGCACAGCCGTGACCATGCGCGCACACAGATCGATGTCGGTCAGCAATGGCTGGTGCCCGCCCTGCACCCGGTAGGGACCGGCCGGATCGAACTTGACGGCGGTAAAGCCCTGGCGCACCGCCTCGCGCGCTGCGGCGGCGGCCAGTTCGGGATCGTTGTAGACATTCTTCGGGCTGTCGGTGGAAAGCGGATCGGCGCTGCCGCTGTCCGGATAGAGATAGGTGTAGGACCTCAGCCCCTCATGCACCCTTCCGCCGAGCAATTTGTGCACCGGCTGGCCGGCTTCCTTGCCGATGATGTCCCAGCAGGCCATCTCGATCGCAGAGCAGCAGGCCATCATGGTCATGTCCGGGCGCTGCGAAAATCCCGAGGAGTAGCAGAGCCGGAAGAAGTTCTCGATATCGTGAGGATCGCGGCCGACCAGATAGCGCGCCGCCACATCCTCGATCAGTTTCGCGGTCAGATGCGGGTCGAAGGCCGCGTCATAGGCTTCGCCATAGCCCACCACACCGCCATCGGTGGTCAGTTTGACGAACAGGAAATAGCGCCCCCCGGTCTGCGGTGGCGGATTGGCGACGACAAAGGTTTCGACATCGGTGATCTTCATGACAGGCTCCGGACATTTAGCTCTCTTGCGCGCAATCGATCAGGTATGGCCACCGAAATCCAGTGTCTTTGCCCCTGCTGAAGGAAAATGCCGGTTGAAATACAAGGCTCTAAAAAAGAGCAAGCACCGGGCAAGCTTGGCCTGACAGGCTGGAGGCAGCAATGGCCTCATGCGAAGAATTCTGATGATCCAACTTTCCATCTGCCTGCCCACCCGCAACAGGCAGACATACTGCATCGAAACAATCCGCGCGCTGGCCGCCAGCGACCGCACCGATTTCGAAGTCCTGGTCGGCGACAATTCCGATGACGGCTCGGTGCTGGCCGAGTTCTTTGCCGGGGATTTCCACGATTCCCGCTTCCGCCTGATCGCACCGGAAGACACGGTCTTGTCCATGGTCGACAATTGGGAACGGCTGGTGGGAGAAACCGCAGGCCGCTGGGTCTCGGTGATCGGCGACGACGACTATCTTGATCCGAAGCTCGTGCTGCTGCTCAAATATTACGAACGGCTGTATCCCGAAGTCGAGGCCGTGAGCTGGGCGCGGATGAGCTTCAACTGGCCCGACAACCGGCCGAGCCCGGCGCTGTCGGTGCTGCCGGTCAGCCATGAAACCCTGGTGGTGCTCAAATCCGACGTTCAGGACCGCCTCTTCCGCTGGTCCGAAGGCACGCGCCGCCCCGCCGGAGGCTTTGGCGTCTATCATGGCGCCGTCCGCAAATCGCTGATGGAGCGCATCAAGCGCAAATTCGGCGGCCGCTATTTCGAGCATCCCGTCGTCGATTTCGAAAGCACCTGCAAGACCATTCGCGAAGCGCGCATGCTGGTCCACTGCCAGCGCCCGCTCTCCGTCCTGGGCGCATGCGTGGCGTCGAATTCGGCCGGCACGAGATCGCAAAAGGCCTTGATCGACCGCGTTGCCACCTTCCAAAGCGAAACCCTCGGCAAGGTCGATCTGGACGATCCGGTGTTTCCGTTTCCGGTGAGCGACAAGGGCGCCTCGATCTGCGCCGCGATCGCCTCGACGACATCCTGGTTCTGCCGCACCTACAAGATCGACCTGACCGGCTTTCCCGAAAACTTCGCCCGTGCCGCGGCCGATGAATTGCGCCATGTCGAATCCGAGCAGGTCTATGAGGACAAGAAGGCCTATTTCGAGCGCGGCTTCGACGCCTGGGACGGTGGCAAATGGCGTGAGTGTTTCGCGCCTCCCCCTTTCAAGCCCAATGCGGGGACCGCCAGCATGTGCGGTGTGCTGAAAGACTATCTCTACATCCGCGAGGACGCGGATCCCTCGCAAACACCGGCCGAGTTCTACCGCTTCGGCGAGCACGCCATCATGCCGGTCGAACGGGTTGCCTCCGGTGTCAGGACCTTTGCGCGATGACCCGGCTGACCATCTGCATTCCGACCCGGAACCGCCAGAGCTACGCCATCGACGCGGTGCGTCACATGCTGGCCTCGACGCGTGACGATTTCGAAATCCTGGTCGGCGACAATTCCGACGACGCAGCCCCGCTGGCCGATTTTGCCGCGGAGATGAATGACAGCCGGCTGCGGCTTTTGTCACCCGAACCGAAACCGCTGTCGATGAAGGACAACTGGGAGCGGATGCCGCAGCATGCGCGCGGTGAATGGGTCAGCTTCATCGGCGATGACGACTATCTCGACCCGGAACTGTGTGAAGCGCTCCGGGTCACCAGCGACCGGGTTCCCAATGTCGATGCCTTCACCTGGGGCAGATCCTATTTCGTCTGGCCCGATGCGCGCAGCAGCCGTGAAATCACCAAGATCCCCACCGGAAGCCATCTGGCGCACATGGAGAAGAAGGACCTGATGCGCAGGATGTTCTTCTGGGAGGGCGCCAAGGACCGCCCGGCCTGCCCGTTCGGGGTCTATCACGGCGCGCTCAAGAAGGACCTGATGGACCGGATCCGGGACGCTTTCTCCAACTGTTATTTCGAACACCCCAATGTCGACTATGACAGCAACTGCAAGACCGTGATGATGGCGGATGTCTGCATCTACTGGGAGCGGCCGCTGTCGGTGTTCGGCTCGTGCAAGGCATCCAACAGCGCCGGCCTGCGCGATGCGGCGACCGGCCGGGAACGGGTCAGGACCTTCCGCGAGGAAAATGACGGCGAGCTCGAGGCCGGGGACTTCCCGTTCCCGTACGAACTGGGCCTGACCGCATCGGCGGCGCAGACCATCGAATGGCTCAAGCAGCGCTACGGCATAGAACTGAACGGCTGGGAAGAGGGCTTCATTTCCGCCTGTGCCGGCGACTGCGAATCCGAAACCGACCGCGCCCGGTTCAACGCCAGGAAGGCAGCCTATGCAGCGGCAATCCAGGCATGGGGCGGCGCCAAGGCGGTCAAGCTGTTCAACCCGGTCTACCGGCACCGGGCCGACATTCCCAAATTCATGGGCCACGCCGAGGGATATCTGAATTTCGACATGGCGATCGGCGACGCGCAGACGGCTGCCGAGTTTTACCAGCTCATCGATGGAATGATGTTCCCGGTGAGCCTGCTGGAAAGCCGGCTGAGTGAAAGCTGATACGTTTGCAAAACGGTGCCAAGCCTAGAGTTTTCACCACCAGCTACCGGCGGGAACTTCTGAACGAAGTCAGATATTTTCTGTAATCGCATGGAAGGAATTCAAATTGGATCAGTCAAATTCCAATAATTATCGCGAGGACGAAAAGAGATATTTCTCGGACATTGAAACCTACTTCGAACAATCGAGTGGGAGTTTCAGCGAAAAAATGCACGCCTTTTGCCGGTATGTCCCGAGGCAATCCCTGGGGCACTTTCTGGCAAGAAACGAGATTTTCAAGGAGATCCTGAATGTCCATGGCTCTGTCTGTGACTTCGGCGTCTACCGGGGGTCTTCGTTCTTCGCATGGCAGCAATTGAGCGCCATATACGAGCCTTACAATCACACCCGGAAAATAATCGGATTTGACTCCTTTGAAGGGTTTTCCGGTATCGGCGACTTTGATGAAAGCCGGTCAGATGAGACGATCGAGCTCAAGAAACCGGGCGGCATGGCCTTTGCCGGCGAAGACGAAATCCGCAGCGGAATAGACCTGATGGATCTCAACCGGCCGCTCGGCCACATGCCAAAGGGTTCGATGGTCACCGGAACATTGCCCGAAAGTTTCGGTGGCTATTTGGAAGAGCACCCCGAAACAGTGATAGCGCTGGCCAATTTCGGGCTTGGGCTTTACGGCCCGACAGTGGAATTGTTGCGACAGATCAAACCCAGACTGACCCGAGGCAGCATTGTGGTGCTTGAGGAAGTCAACCAGGCGATGTGGCCGGGCGAGACCAGGGCGCTGGCGGAAGCATTTGGATTGAACAATCTGACGCTGAACCGTGTGGCGCATTGCCCGCAAATCAGCTGGTTCAGATTGGGCGCCTGACGATGCGGTCGGACACAAAGACGGTGGGTATTGTGGGCGCATCCATCGGTGGCCTGGTATCGGCTGCGGCATTGGCCGACAGGCGGATCAATGTCACTTTGTTTGAACGTGGACGGTCAGTCACCGGTCTTTACAACAAGGTTGACACGCCGTTTGGCCGGCAGGAACTCGGGATGCACGTGATTTACGTCAATCAGGCGCAATATGCCTATCTGTGCGAGATTTTCGGGGCAGACGTTTTCGAGTTGCTGGAGGGCGTGAACGTCGACATCGGTGCCAGCCATATATTCGGCAGAAGCAATTTTGACAGTGTGTATCCCGATGTCAGGCACCATCGGGATCTGGAGCAAATTCTGGTTGAAATGCGCGCCGGAAACGGTGGGAAAGATCACGCCGCAAACGCGCGGGATGAAGCCATTCGCAGGTTCGGCCGCACCGCTGCACTTGATGTAACAATTCCGACACTGGAAAAGCTCTGGCATGCGAAGGCAGAAACCCTGACCGAACAGGCTTTGCATTGCTTCTATGACCTTCGAAGACTGGTGGTATGCGGCAAAGCGGAGGCGGATGTCCTCAAGCAGGATGCGTGGCTGGATCAGGTTGTTGCTAACCCGGTGCAAACCGAGCCGTTCGGAAAGATATACGGTGACCGGGTCGGGCTGGTTTTCAAGGCCGGACACACCGACCTCAATGAGCGTGCGCTTGCATGGGCCGAAAGACACAATGTCAGGATCGAACTCGAGACACAGATCAGCATCGATGAGGGGCGGGTGTTGAGCGATGGGGTCGCCCTGTCTGACACCTGCGATGCATGTATCGTTGCTGCCCCGATTCACACGCTGGCACCGCACTTGATCGATGAGCTGGATCAGATCGAGCTGTCCATCGCCTATTTCCAGCTCGATCGTCGCATAGGGGCGGATTTTCCCGCCTATTATCTTCTGTGCCATGATCCGGCCCTGAAGTCGTCGCGGATCGTCAATTACGAAGCTTACAACCCGGACAGGCGCGACACTGAACAAAGCGTGCTCTCGGTCGAGTTTCTTCACCCCGTCGGCAAGCCACCGGAAACAGCCGAAATCGGTGATGAGATTTCCCGGATATTTCCCAATTGTGCTGTGGCTGCATCGCACCGTCTGGAAAGGTCCATGAAGCTGTGCAGCCCGACGCTCGCAAACAAAACAATTCTGGACAAGTTCGAGCAGGAAATGTCGTCGTCATTCGGTAAAAAGCCGATTTATTTCTCGGGGATGCGGACTGACACAGGCCAGTTTTTCTCTCACAACACCATAGGATCTGCATATGCATCCGCACTGGACTGTTACGAGCGATTGCGTTGAAATTGCGAGAATGCCATTTTACTGGCGCTTGAGCGGTTCCACGGAAGCTTCACCCAAAATCGACCAGACTCTCCCCATTCGGGTCTCCATCGACCATGAATTCGACTATTTGCGGTATCAGCCAACCCGGCTGGAATGGGACACCATAAACCGTGCTTACCGGATGAACGAGAACATTGGCTTTCTCAACCCGGAATCCGGCCAGATGGACACTTATGGATCGAGTGTGAACCGTTTCTTTCTCGGAGAAGTCGAACGTTTTTCGCCAAGGACCGCTTACGAGATTGGCTGCGGAGCCGGTTTTTCCATCGCATATCTGAAGGCCAACGGTTTCAGGGCTGTCGGAATTGACCCGTCCGAATACTCAAGAAAGTGGAGCCAGAAACTCGGTTTCGAGCTGATAAACGAGTATTTTGGGCAGGGTTTGATCGATAGCCCGACAGAGTTCATCTATTGCAATGATGTCTTCGAGCACATCCCCGATGTTGTCGGGTTCAGCGAACAGGTCTTTGCCAGCTTGTGCGATGGCGGGGTCTTCTGTTTCTCGACGACGAATTCCACCCAGTCCATTGAACTGGGGGACATATCGCAATTCGAGCACCAGCATGTGAATATGTTCACATCCCGCTCGATACACCTGATCCTGCTCCACGCCGGGTTCTCGGAAATCGAGGTCCGAGGTGGAAGTTACGGCAACACCTTTCATGTCACCGCACGCAAGCTGGCGGGCCGGAACAGGGGTGTGGCGGCGATTGAACCGCCAATCTGTGACGGATATCTCGACCGTGCAGCACGTGCCATTTCCGCATTTCAAACCTGGTATGACGGGACTGAAAACAAGAACTGCTATGTGCCTTTGAGGTCTTTGCCTTATCTGGCCGCCGCCGGGGATTTCGGCCGCACGCCGATCTTTGACACCAACACCTCGTGGACCGGCAAATTCATAGACGGATATCAATTGCCGATATTGTCTCTCGATGCAGTGCCTAAGGATCACGGCGCCAGTTTTTTCGTCGGCTCCATGACATTCTTCGATGAAATCCGGACATCCCTGATCGAAAGAGGCGTTGATGTCGGCAATATCGTGTCAATAAGGGATCTGCTGAATTGACGTGCGCCCAATTTTGGCCCTTTTCGAGGATGGTTCCGCGGCCGGGCAATGGCTTGCCGGTTTGGTGACGACGCGCAAAATGGAGTATGTCGCACCATGAGAGTGGTGATCAGCCAGTCGATGTATTTTCCCTGGGTGGGCATGCTCGAGCAGATCCGTCTTGCCGACGTGTTCATCCACTATGACGACGTCCAATTTTCCAAGGGCGGTTTTTGCAACCGGGTTCAGGTCAAGATGCCTGGCGGGGTGGCCTGGATGACGGCGCCGCTGCACGATCATCAATTGAGACAGACGATCGACGCAGTCCGGCTGCAGCCCTCGCCCGACTGGCGGCATCGCCATCTGGCGATGCTGGCGCAGAGCCTTGACGGCGCGCCCTATGCGGCCGATGCGCTGGCGCTGGCAACAACCGTGATCGACGGCGGACACGAGACCGCCGCGGACCTGGCTCGCGAAAGCATGCTGGCTTTGAGCCGGTATTTCGGTCTGGATGGCGCGACACGTTTCGTCGATTCCCGGAGCCTGGGCATCGCGGGCTCCGGCAGCGAGCGGGTGCTGGCGCTGGTCAAGGCGGTCGGCGGCACGGATTATGTCACCGGACACGGGGCGCGAAACTATCTCGACCACGCGCGCTTTGAAGCCGAAGCTGTATCGGTGTCCTATATGGACTATCAGCGGACGCCCTACCCTCAATTGCATGGCGCGTTCACGCCCCATGTCACCGCGCTGGATCTGGTCGCCAATTGCGGCCGCGACGGTGTGGCGGCAATCGCGTCAGAGACGCGGAACTGGAAGGATTTTATCGATGGACCCGCATGAAACATTTCGCGCCGAGGTGGAGCACAATATCGACGGACTTGCTGCTGATGGCGATCTGCAGGCGCTGTCCAGAACCTGGCTCAGTGAGTCGGCGCGTCACAAATATTGCTACAATTTCTCCTGGTTCGGCCGTCCGGCAATCCAGTTTCCGAATGATGCCTGGGCCCTGCAGGAACTGGTGTGGAAGGTCAGGCCGGACCTGATCATCGAAACCGGCATCGCCCATGGCGGCTCGCTGATCTATTCGGCCTCGCTGCTGGCGCTGCTCGATCTGTGTGACGCCACCGAGCGTGGCGAAATGCTTGACCCGCGCAACCCGAAACGCAAGGTTCTCGGCATCGACATCGACATCCGGGCGCACAACCGCGAAGCCATCGAGGCGCATCCCCTGGCCCCGCGCATCGACATGATCGAAGGCTCCAGCATCGCCGCCGCCACAATCGCCCAGGTGGCCGCAATCGCCTCAGGCTACAAGCGGATCCTGGTGTGCCTGGATTCGAACCACACCCGTGATCATGTCCTGGCCGAGCTCGAGGCCTATGCGCCGCTGGTCTCGCCGGGCAGCTATTGCATCGTTTTCGACACCCTGCTCGAGGACATGCCGGAACATATGTCGGCCGACCGTCCCCGGGGGCCGGGCAATGGTCCGAAATCCGCCGTCCATGCATTCCTGAAGCGCGATGCGAATTTCGAGATCGACGGCAGAATCGACAAGAAACTGCTGATCACCGTGGCGCCCGACGGATTTCTCAAGCGCATCAGGTGATTTGGGCCGGATTTGCCGCCCGAAACACCCGCGGTTGCAGGTTTTCCGGTTCATGAACCACGGAAACCTAGGATTTTGCAGGACATTTTTCATTTAATCGATTGAAATTCTGAAAACTTGCAACCGGCCATTTTTTCCTATTCTCGGCTCCGGAAAACACGATATAGAGACAGGCAGGGGAAAGAGGGCGCATCAAAGCGCCCCCAGAAAAAGACAAGAGGGACCGCTGCCTCATGGAATATTTTTTGCAACAGCTTATCAATGGACTCACCCTGGGTTCCATTTATGGGCTCATCGCCATCGGCTACACCATGGTCTATGGCATCATCGGCATGATCAATTTCGCCCATGGCGACATTTTCATGGTGGGCTCGTTCATCGCGCTTGCGACCTTCCTGGCGCTGGTCGCCCTGGGCATCACCGCACTGCCGCTGATCCTGTTTCTGACGCTGCTGGTGGCCATGCTTTTCACCTCGGCCTGGGGCTGGACGGTGGAACGGCTTGCCTACCGGCCCTTGCGCGGCTCGTTCCGGCTGGCGCCGTTGATCACCGCCATCGGCATGTCGATCGTGTTGCAGAACTTCGTCCAGATCACCCAGGGTGCGCGCGTCAAGCCGCTGCCCCCGCAGATCCAGGGCGGCGTCACGCTGATCGAGGGCGTGACCGAGAACGGCACCATCGCGGTGCAGCTGTCCTATATGCAGATGATCATCATCTTCACCACCCTGGCGCTGATGATCGGCTTTTCGCTGCTGATCTCCAAGACCTCTCTGGGCCGCTCGCAGCGTGCCTGCGAGCAGGACCAGAAGATGGCCGCACTTCTCGGCGTCAATGTCGACCGCACCATCTCGCTGACCTTTGTGATGGGCGCGGCGCTCGCCGCCGTGGCGGGCTTCATGTTCCTACTGCTTTACGGCGTGATCGATTTCTACATCGGCTTCCTCGCAGGTGTTAAGGCGTTTACCGCAGCCGTGCTGGGCGGGATCGGCTCGCTTCCGGGCGCCATGCTCGGCGGGCTGCTGATCGGTCTGATCGAAGTGTTCTGGTCGGGATATTTCTCGGTGGAATACAAGGACGTCGCCGCCTTCTCCATCCTGGTCATCGTGCTGATCTTCATGCCGTCCGGCTTGCTCGGCAAACCCGAAGTCGAGAAAGTCTAATGGCTGCCGCTCCGAAAACCGGCCTGATGGCCGAATCCGTCAAGGATGCGGCGATAGCCGCCGTTCTTGTCGCCGTGCTGGGCTTCTTCTTCCTTGCGCTGCGAACCGACATTGTCACCGGCGGTCTTGACCTGACCTACCGCTGGGGCCTGTGGTTCCTGGCGATTGCCATTGTCTTTGCCGGCCGGTTGCTGCTCAACCTGTTCGTGTTCAAGGCGAAAAAGCCGGTCACCCGGGAGCTGAACATCACGGTTCCCGCCGGACTGACGACGGTTGTAGGCAGGTTTCTCGGGCCGTTCCTGCTACTGATCGCGCTGACGCTGCCGTTCCTCGTGATGCTGATCTATCCCGATCGCGACCGCCAGTTCATCGATCTGGCGATCCTGATCATGACCTATGTGATGCTCGGCTGGGGTCTCAACATCGTGGTCGGCCTCGCCGGACTGCTCGACCTTGGCTATGTGGCTTTCTACGCCGTCGGCGCCTATTCCTTCGCGCTGCTGGCGCAGTATTTCGACATCGGGTTCTGGACGGCGCTGCCGCTGGCCGGCCTGCTGGCGGCAACATGGGGAATTATTCTCGGATTTCCGGTCTTGCGGCTGCGCGGCGATTACCTCGCCATCGTGACGCTGGCCTTCGGGGAAATCATCCGCGTGGTGCTGCTCAACTGGTACGAATTCACCGGCGGTCCGGACGGAATTTCCGGCATTCCGAAGCCGAGCTTCTTCGGCCTGGAATTCTCCCGCTCCGGCGGCTTCGCCGAGTTCTTCAATCTCGACTATGATTCCATCCACCGCTTCATCTATCTCTACTACATCATCCTGGTGCTGGCGCTGATCACCAATTTCGTCACCCTGCGGCTGCGCAAGCTGCCCATCGGCCGGGCACTGGGAAGCGCTGCGCGAGGATGAAATCGCCTGCCGCTCGCTCGGTATCAACACCACCAACACCAAGCTGACCGCATTCTCGATCGGCGCGATGTTTGCCGGATTTGCCGGTTCGTTCTTCGCCACCCGCCAGGGCTTCATCTCGCCGGAAAGCTTCACCTTTCTGGAATCGGCGATCATTCTGGCGATCGTGGTGCTGGGCGGGCTTGGCTCGCAGGTCGGTGTCGTCATTGCTTCGGTGGTGATGATCGGCGGCATCGAGCTGCTGAGAAATCTCGGCTTCCTGAAGGAAATCTTCGGCCCCGATTTCGAACCCACCCAGTATCGCATGCTGATTTTCGGCCTGGCCATGGTGCTCATCATGGTGTGGAAACCACGCGGCATCATCTCGAGCAGGAACCCTTCCGCGGTCTACAAGGAACGCAAGAAGATCGGCTCTGACATGGTCGCTCAAGGCGAGGGCCACTGATGGAAACCGCTATGAAAACGCCCCCCGCCCACAACTGGGACAACAATGTTGTTCTCTCCGTCGAGCACCTGACCATGCGCTTTGGCGGACTGGTTGCCGTCAATGATCTGAGCTTCAATGTCGGCCGCGGCGACATCACCGCCCTGATCGGCCCCAACGGCGCCGGCAAGACCACGGTGTTCAACTGCGTGACCGGCTTTTACAAGCCCACCGAGGGCCGCATCGTCATGCGCCACGGCGAAGGTTTCCAGTCCGACAAGATCGAGGCCCTGACCCGCACCGGACGGCAGTTCAACGATGATGGCGACAACCGGGTGTTCCTGCTGGAGCGGATGCCGGATTTCGAAATCTCCAAGCGCGCCAAGGTGGCCCGGACGTTCCAGAACATCCGCCTGTTCGGCGGCATGACCGCGCTGGAAAATCTTTTGGTGGCGCAGCACAATCCGCTGATGATCGCGTCGATGATGACGATCGGCGGCATCTTCAACCTGCCCGGCTACCAGAAGGCCCGGTCAGAGGCGATCGACTTCGCCGCCTACTGGCTGGAAAAGACCGGCCTTATTGAGCGCGCCGACGACCCGGCCGCGGATCTGCCCTATGGCGACCAGCGCCGGCTCGAAATCGCCCGCGCCATGTGCACGCGGCCGCATCTGCTGTGCCTGGATGAGCCTGCCGCGGGCCTCAACCCGCGCGAGTCGACCGAGCTCAACAATCTGCTGCAATATATCCGCAAGGAACACGGCACCTCGATCCTGCTGATCGAGCACGATATGGGCGTGGTCATGGAGATCTCGGACCATGTGGTGGTGCTCGACTATGGCCAGAAAATCTCCGACGGCAGCGCGGACACCGTCAAGAATGATCCGAAGGTGATCTCGGCCTATCTCGGTGTCGATGAGGATGAAGTCGCCGCTGTCGAGGAGGAGATCGACATGCCCGTCAGGCATGCCGCCAACACCCCCGCAGACACCGACAAGGGAGGCCAGTCATGAGTAACGACCAGAACCTCCTGACCATTCGCGGCGTGGAAACCTATTACGGCAAGATCGTCGCGCTGCGCGGCGTCGATGTCGACGTCAGAAAGGGCGAGATCGTCACGCTGATCGGCGCCAATGGCGCCGGCAAGTCGACGCTGATGATGACGATCTGCGGCAGTCCGCGGGCGCGTGCCGGCGAGATCATCTTCGACGGCCAGGACATCACCCGGATGCCGACCCACGAGATCATCCGGATGGGCATCGCCCAGTCTCCGGAAGGCCGCCGCATCTTCGGCCGAATGACCGTGCTGGAAAATCTCCAGATGGGCTCGCAGCTCGTCGACGACAAGCATTTCGACGATGATCTCAAGCGGGTCTTCGACCTGTTCCCGCGGCTCAAGGAGCGCGCCAGCCAGCGCGGCGGCACGCTGTCGGGCGGCGAACAGCAGATGCTCGCCATCGCCCGGGCGCTGATGAGCCGTCCGAAACTGCTGCTGCTCGATGAGCCGTCGCTTGGCCTGGCGCCCTTGATCGTCAAGCAGATCTTCGAAATCATCAAGGAGCTCAACACCAATGAGGGGCTTACCGTGTTCCTCGTCGAGCAGAACGCGTTTCACGCGCTCAAGCTGGCCCACCGCGGCTATGTGATGGTCAATGGCAACATCACCCTGTCGGGCACCGGCGCCGAACTGCTCAAACGTGACGAGGTTCGCGCCGCCTATCTCGAAGGCGGAGCGCATTGATGCCGGGCCTTGGCCATGTGGTCTTCCCCGGGCGGCGACGCCGGTGAACCGATTCAAAACGTTGCAACCTGCCGTGCCGCTTCCATGGAACGCGGCCCGGCAAAGGGGAGGTAAGAGATGGAAAACGGCCTCTTGTGGGAAGTTTCAATCGCCGAGTTCATCATCGTCACGATGATCCTGGGCGGCGGCACCGCCTGGATGACCGGGCGGGCGGTGGCCTCGACCTGGAGAACGCCCCTGCAGCTCGCCTGGTATATGGTGATCCTGGGCCTGGCGGTCCGCTTCATCCATTTCGCCCTGTTCGGCGGAACACTGTTGTCGGGCTATTATTTCGTCGTCGACTTCCTTGTCATTCTGATTTTTGCGTTTCTCGGCATGCGGTTCACCCGCGCCGGCCAAATCGCCGAGCAGTACAGTTTCGCCTTCGACCGTTCCGGGCCATTTGGCTGGCGGCCGAAGGACAAATAACCGCACAAAAAGGCGGCTCGAATAGCCATCAAAAAGCTCTGTATTTCTTTGGAAATATCGGCTTAGATGGTTGTACACGGGGAAACATTCCCCCCAACACCGGCGCCGAACACAATCAGCGCTTGCGGACCGGTTATTGGAAAACGAACAAGCGCTGCAGGGAGATACCATGAAGAAGATTCTTTTGGCAGGAGCCGCACTCGGGTTCGCAATGTCTTCGGCCTCCGCCGAGATCGTCATTGCGACCGCAGGTCCGATGACCGGCCAGTATGCATCCTTTGGGGAACAGATGAAGACCGGCGCCGAGCAGGCCGTTGCCGACATCAACGCCGCAGGTGGCGTCAACGGCGAAATGCTGAAGCTGGAAATCGGCGATGACGCCTGCGATCCGAAGCAGGCTGTTGCTGTCGCCAACCAGTTTGCCGGCAGCGGCGTGGTGTTCGTGGCAGGTCACTTCTGCTCGGGCTCCTCGATCCCGGCTTCGGCGGTCTATACCGATGAAGGCATCATCCAGATTTCGCCGGCCTCGACCAACCCGACCTTCACCGACGAGCGTCCAGGCGGCGCCGATGGCGGCACCTACCGCGTTTGCGGCCGTGATGACCAGCAGGGCGAAACCGCCGCAGCCTATCTGCTGAAAAACTTCGAAGGCAAGAAGATCGCCTTCGTTCACGACAAGACCGCCTATGGCAAGGGTCTTGCAGACGCCACCAAGGGTTCGTTCGAAGCCGGCGGCGGCACTGCTGCGATGTATGAAGCCTACACCGCAGGTGAAAAGGACTATTCGGCGCTGGTGTCGAAGATGAAGCAGGAAGGCATCGACGTGCTCTATGTCGGCGGCTACCACACCGAAGCCGGCCTGATGGCCCGCCAGATGAAGGAACAGGGCATGTCCACTGTTCTGGTTTCGGGCGATGCGCTTGTGACCGACGAGTACTGGGCGATCACCGGCGACGCTGGTGAAGGCACCCTGATGACCTTCTCGCCGGATCCGACCAAGAGCGAAGGCGCTGCTGCCGTCGTCAAGGCGTTGCAGGATGCAGGCAAGACCACCGAAGGCTATGTGCTCTACACCTATGCGGCCATCCAGGCCTATGCACAGGCTGCCACGGCTGCCGGATCGACCGATTATGACGCGGTCCGCGAAGCCCTCAACTCGGGCGACTTCAGCACCGTGCTCGGCGATCTGAACTTCGACGACAAGGGCGACGTGTCGCTTCCGGGCTATGTGTTCTACCGCTGGTCCGACGGCAAATACGCCGAAATCGAATAGTCTTTCAGTCGGACTGTTTGACTGGAGCCCCGGCGTGAAAGCGCCGGGGCTTTTTTGTTGCCGTGATCATGCAGCACCAGGCCTTGTCGCAGGCTGCCGAAAGGCAGTCGCTGGGGCTACCGGAGATGCTGGCGCGCAGGCCGCTATGCGTTGGAAATTTCGAGATCGGCTGGCCGTGACGAGCCCAGCACCAGCTCGGCATTGGGGATGTCGTTCGACATCGCCCTTGTGCGGGCGTCATTGTAGGCAAGGCCGAGCGCAAGCCAGCGGTCAAGCAGCCGCTGGCGCAACTCCTCCAGTCCTGCCCTGAGCATGACTGTGAGATCGAAAAGGGCCGCCATCTGGGCCCAGACCGGATCGTCAAGCAGCAGATAATTGCCTTCGGCGATGAGGAACCTGTGCTCAGGCGTGATGATGCTGCCGCCGGCGCGGGCCAGATCCAGCGCCCGGTCAAACACCGGAACCGCGATGTCGCGATCGGGTTCAGCCCGCAGACGCACGAGCAGGGCGGCATAGCCATCGGCATCAAAAGTGAAGGGCGCACCCTTGCGCGCCCTTGTCCCGCGCAGATCAAGCACGGCATTGTCGAGGTGAAACCCGTCCATGGGGACGATTGCCGCGCCCTGCCCGCGTCTGGCGAACTCGGCCACCATTGCTTCCGAAAGCGTTGACTTGCCGACACCGGGGGGACCAGCCAGCGCAATGATGAAGCGCTGGCTCTGCCCTGCCCTGCCGATCGCGGCATCGACCAGCTGTGCGGCGGTCTGTTCGGGCTTCATCGTTTCAGGCCGCTATCGCTTCTTCCGGCGGCTCCTTGGCCCCGGTCATGAAGGCGACGGCATCGGACATGGTGTAGTCCTTCGGATTGATGACGCAGAGACGCTTGCCGAGCCGGTGGATGTGGATCCGGTCGGCCACCTCGAAGACATGCGGCATGTTGTGCGAGATCAGGATGATCGGGATGCCGCGCGAGCGGACATCGAGGATCAGCTCCAGCACCCGGCGGCTTTCCTTGACGCCGAGCGCTGCCGTCGGTTCGTCCAGGATGATGACCTTGGAACCGAAGGCGGCCGCGCGCGCCACCGCCACCCCCTGGCGCTGACCGCCGGAGAGGGTTTCGACCGCCTGGTTGATGTTCTGGATGGTCAGCAGCCCCAGCTCGTTGAGCTTGTCGCGGGCAAAGGCATCCATCGCCTTGTGATCGAGCTGCCGCATCACCTTGCCGAGAAAGCCGGGTTTGCGGAGTTCCCGGCCCATGAACATGTTGTCGGTGATCGACAGCGCCGGCGACATGGCGAGCGTCTGGTAGACGGTCTCTATGCCCGCATGGCGCCCGTCCAGCGGTGTGTGGAAGTTGATTTCCTTGCCTTCGAGCCAGATCTTGCCCGAGTCGGGGACGACTGCGCCGGAGACGGCCTTGATCAGCGTCGACTTGCCGGCGCCGTTGTCGCCGATGACGGCAAGAATCTCGCCGTGGTGAAGGTCGAAATCGCAATTGTCGAGTGCGACCACGCGGCCGTAGCGTTTGACGAGGTTGCGGCCCTTGAGAATGGGTTCCATCAGACTGACACCTTTCTGATCCACTGGTCGACGGTGACGGCGGCGATGATGAGCACGCCAATGAGCAGGTAAGTCCACTGCGCATCCGCGCCGAGCAGCCTGAGGCCGAGCGAGAACACGCCGACGATCAATGCGCCGAAGAGCATGCCCATGATCGAGCCACGTCCGCCAAACAGCGAGATGCCGCCGATCACCACCGCAGTGATGGATTCGATATTGCCGAGCTGGCCCGAGGTCGGCGAGACCGAGCCGATCCGCCCGATCAGGGCCCAGCCGGCGAAGGCGCAGATCAGGCCCGAGAGCATGTAGACCGAGATCAGCGTGCGCTTGACCTGGACACCGGCCAGTTCCGCCGCTTCAGGGTCGTCCCCCACGGCATAGACATGGCGTCCCCAGGCGGTCTGCTTGAGCACATAGGCCATGAACAGGACCAGCAGCACCAGGAAGATCACGCCGTAGGTGAAGATGGCGCCGCCGACGGCAACCTTGTTGCCGAAGAACTGCAGCAGGGGCGCCTGGTCGGCGATGTCCTGGGCCCTGATGGTTTCATTGGCCGAATAGAGAAAATTGGTGGCCAGAACGATCTGCCACATGCCCAGCGTGACGATGAAGGGCGGCAGCTTCATCACCGCGACGAGAAAGCCGTTGATGAACCCGCAGAAGGTTCCGCAGGCGATGCCGGCGAGAACCGCCAGTTCGGCCGGCCATCCGTAGCGGAAGGAAAACAGCCCCATGACCACCGAGGACAGCACCATGATGGCGCCGACCGACAGGTCGATGCCGGCTGTCAGGATCACAAGCGACTGGGCGACGCCGAGGATGCCGACGATCTGAACCTGCTGAAGGATCAGCGTGAGCGCAAAGGGCGAGAAGAATTTCTGCCCCAGCAACAGGCCGAAGACAAGGATCGAGCCGACCAGAACAATGGCTGGCACTGCCCAGGGTGTCTGGTGCAGACCATGCTGCAGCCTCTTCACCGCGCTCTGATCATGTGACTTGAACTCCGCGACAGTCGTCGGACTGGTAGCTGCGGCTTTCTCAAATTCCTGCGTACTGGACATGGTACCTCCCCATCGTCACACGGCATGGATAAACGCCCTTGCGCCAGGCCTCTTGCGGCCGCGCATGGAGTGTAATTTGCAGTGAGGCGGCCCGAAGGCCGCCTCGATACCTTTTACCTAAAAGGAGAGGCAATCAACCCCAGCAGCGGTCCATGCCTTCAGCGACGGAGATCGACTCGACGCCTTCAGCGGGCTTGTCGGTGACAAGCGACACGCCGGTGTCGAAGAAATCCTTGCCTTCGGTCGGAGCCGGCTTGGTGCCGTCCTTGGCCCAGGCGGCGATGGCTTCAATGCCGAGCGACGCCATCAGCAAGGGATACTGCTGCGAGGTGGCGCCGATGATGCCGTCCTTGACATTGGCCACACCCGGGCAGCCGCCATCGACGGAGACGATCAGCACGTCACCTTCGCGGCCGATGGCCTTGAGCGCCTCATAGGCGCCGGCGGCGGCGGGTTCATTGATGGTGTAGACCACATTGATCATCGGATCCTTGGCGAGGAGATTTTCCATCGCCTTGCGGCCGCCTTCTTCATTGCCGGCGGTGACGTCATTGCCGACGATGCGGGCATCATCTTCATCACCCCATTTGCCGGGATCCTTGACGTCGATGCCGAAGCCGGTGAGGAAGCCCTGGTCGCGCAACACGCCGACGCTGGGCTGGCTGACGCCCAGATCAAGCATGGCGATCCTGGCATTGGCGGCTTCATCGCCGAGCGTTGCTGCGGCCCATTTGCCGATCAGTTCACCGGCCAGGAAGTTGTCGGTGGCGAATGTGGCGTCGGCGGCATCGATGGGCTCAAGCGGGGTATCGAGCGCGATGACCACGAGGCCGGCATCGCGGGCCTGCTTGACGGCGGACACGATGGAAGATGTGTCGGAGGCGGTGATGAGAATGCCCTTGGCGCCATCGGCGATGCAGGTCTCGATCGCTGCAACCTGGGTTTCATGGTCGCCGTCAACCTTGCCGGCATAGGACTTCAGCGAAACGCCGAGTTCTGCGGCCTTGGCTTCCGCGCCTTCCTTCATCTTGACGAAGAACGGGTTGGTGTCGGTCTTGGTGATCAGGCAGGCGCCGATGCTGTGGCTGGCGGCATAGGCGGGCGCCGTTGCCAGGGCGCCAAATGCGACGGCTGCGAGCAGCGCGGACTTGAGTGTGGAATTCGACATGATTTGATCCTCCCGGGATGTGTTTCTGCAGATCAGTCTGCATGCGCGGCGAACTGAATGTGTCGTGCTCCCTTCCTCCGCGTCCTCCCTAAAACAGCACAAACAGATCGCCCCGTCAATAAATAAATCAATCTTATTTAATAATTGACGGAGACCGTTCTTTACGGCATTGTCTGGCAAGGAGCGCCCGTGCAGAGATACGGGTGCCGGGAGGAAACAGTCACGTGCCGGATGACCCGAAGATCGGCGAAGACCGCCATGGCTCGGCGAGCAGATCGCTGAGAGGAACGAACCAGAGCGGCCTTCGCGCCTATAATCAACGGCTGGTGCTCAGCCTTGTCTATTCGCACGGCAACCTGACCAAGACCGACATCGCGCGGATGACCGGGCTTTCGGCGCAGACCGGTTCCGTGATCATGCGCGAACTCGAGGCCGAGGACCTGATCGTCAAGGGGGAGCCGGTCCGCGGCAAGGTGGGGCAACCCTCGGTGCCGCTGTCGATCAATCCCGACGGCGCGTTTTTCTTTGGCCTCAAGGTCGGCCGCCGCAGCGCCGAACTCATCCTGGTCAATTTTCTCGGCGAGCCGCAGACGGCTCTGCGCAAGAGCTATCCCTGGCCGACACCGCGGCTGGTGATCGATTTCGCCCGCGACGGTATCGCCGAGATGCTGGCAGGCTTGCCGGCGGAATTCCGCGACCGGGTCGCCGGCGTGGGCATCGCCACACCGTTCGAACTGTGGAACTGGACCGAGCAGGCGGAAGCGCCGCGCGAGCAGATGGAGCTGTGGCGCGGATGCGATCTCAGGGCGGAACTGGCGGCCATCTGCGACATGCCGGTCTATCTGCAGAACGACGCCACCGCCGCCTGTGCCGCGGAACTGGTGTTCGGCAAGCATCCCGGCCTGCATGATTTCCTCTATCTCTATATCGGCACCTTTGTCGGCGGCGGGGTGGTGCTCAATGGCAGCATCTATTCCGGCCGCAGCGGCAATGCCGGCGCGCTCGGCCCGCTGCCCGTGGCCGGGCCCGACGGTCGGCCGGTGCAATTGATCGACAGGGCCTCGATCATGCTGCTCGAACGCATGCTCAAGGCCGCCGGACGCGACCCCTCGCCGCTGTGGAACAGCCCCGACAGCTGGGATGGTTTCGAGGCCTTCGCCGATGAATGGATCGGCATCGTCGCCCGCGGCCTCGCCCAGGCAGTCGTCTCGGCAGCCTCGATCATCGATTTCGAACATGTCATCATCGATGGCGGGCTGCCGGTCGATGTCCGGGAAAAGATCGTCGCGGCGACGCGGGCGGAAGCGGAGCGCTACGATCTTCGCGGCCTGCATTTGCCGGGCATCCTGCCGGGAACCGTCGGCCACCTCGCCCGCGCGCTGGGTGCTGCCAGCCTGCCGCTGTTTGATAAATATCTGATCGACCGCAACGCCCGCCTTGGCGGTGCGTAAGCACGGCCTATCGGTCAGTCATAGCGCAGATCCACCGCCTTGCCGCCGAAGATCCGGTAGGCCCAGATCGAGTAGCCGGTGATCACCGGCAGCACGAACAGGGTTCCGACCAGGATGATGGCAAGGCTCTCGGTGGCGCTGGCGGCTTCAGCGATGGTGATCCGGCCCGGCACGACATAGGGGTAGAACGACCAGGCCAGTCCGGCAAAGCCGAGCGCGAAGATCCCGGCTAGGGCTGCGAAGGGCGCCAGGTTCAAGCGGTCGCCCTCCAGCGGCAGCTTGCCTGAAAGCTGCCAGAGCCAGGCAAACAGACCAACCGTCAAGACCGGCAAGGGCGCCAGAAACAGGGTTTCGGGGAAACCCAGCCAGCGATCCCAGATCCGGGCACTTGCCAGTGGCGTGGCCAGCGAGATCGCCGCCATGCCCAGCGCCACCAGGCCGAGCGAAGCGCGCAGCCAGGCCACGGCCTTCTTCTGCAGCTCGCCTTCGGTCTTGTGGATCAGCCAGGCTGCACCGATCGCCGCATAGGCCGCTGCCAGGCAGACGGCGACCAGAACCGCAAATCCCACTGCCGCCCAGCCGGTATCCAGGCCCAGAACATAGCTGCCAAGCATATAGCCCTGCGCCAGCGCCGACATCAGCGATCCGACGAAGAACATCCGGTTCCAGACCGGCTTTGCGGCGACACTGACCTTGGCCCGGAACTCGAAGGCGACGCCGCGCAGGATCAGGCCGATGAGCAGCACCGCGACCGGGAAATAGAGCGTGGTCAGAATGACACCATGGGCCACCGGGAATGCCACCAGCAGCACTCCCACCGCCAGAACCAGCCAGGTCTCGTTGGCATCCCAGAACGGACCGATGGCCGACACCATGCGGTCCTTCTGGGCATCATCGGCCAGCGGCGAGAGGATGCCGATGCCGAGATCGAAACCGTCGAGAATGACATAGACCAGGATGGCGAAGCCCATCAGTGCGGCGAAGATATAGGGCAGCCACAGGGCCCAGTCGAATTCAGCCACGTGCATCCCTCCCCGTTGCCACAGCCATTGCCGGGTCCGGATCGATGCCCGGATCATTGATGCCGGGAGGCGCTTCATGCGGCGTCTTGGCGGCCTTGAGCGCCAGCGCGACGATGACCGAGAGATAAGCGAGGATCAATCCCGCATAGACCAGCAGATAGGCGGCAAGCGTGATGCCGACAGAGCCGGCCGGCAGCGCAGAGACCGCATCGGACGTCTTCAGCACTCCGCTGACCAGCCAGGGCTGGCGGCCGATCTCGGTGGTGTACCAGCCGGCCAGCGTCGCCGCCCAGCCCGACAGCGCCATCGGCACCAGCACATAGGCCAGCGGCCGGTTGATGTCGCCCCGGCGCCAGATCATCCAGCTTCCGGCCCAGGCCACGAACAGCATGGTGAAGCCGACGCCGACCATGATGCGGAATGCGAAAAACAGCGGCGTCACCGGCGGATGCAGCAGCGTGCCGTCCTCGGCGACAAAATCGTTGAGGCCCGGCACCACACCGTCGGGGTCATGGGTGAGGATCAGGCTGGCGCCGCCGGGAATGCCGATCTCGAACCGGTTTTCCCGCGCCTCCTCATCGGGGATGGCGAACAGGATCAGCGGCACGCGCGGACCGGTTTCCCAGTTGGCCTCCATCGCGGCAACCTTTTGCGGCTGATGTTCGAGCGTGTTGAGCCCGTGCATGTCGCCGGCAAAAATCTGCAGCGGAATGAGGATGGCGCCGAGCGTCAGGCCGGTGCGCAGCGTCAGCATGTTGGCGCGGGAGCGGTCAGAAACAAGCCAGCGCAGGGCCGACACACCGGCAACCAGAAAGGCCACCGTCAAGCCGGAGGCGAGCAGCATGTGAACCAGCCGATAGGGCAAGGACGGGTTGAACACGATGGCGAACCAGTCGGTGGCATAGGCGACCCCGTCGCGGATCTCGAAGCCCTGCGGCGTGTGCATCCAGGAGTTCAGCACCAGGATCCAGAACGCCGACATGGTGGTGCCGAAGGCCACCAGAAAGGTTGCCAACGTGTGGACCCGGGCCGAAACGCGGCGGGAGCCGAACAGCATGATGCCGAGAAACACGGCTTCGAGGAAGAACGCGGTCAGCACCTCATAGGCCAGCAGCGGTCCCGCGATATTGCCGACGCTTTCCATGAAACCCGGCCAGTTGGTGCCGAACTGGAAACTCATGGTGATGCCGGAAACAACGCCCATCGCAAAAGACAGCGCAAACACTTTCACCCAGAAGAAATAGGCATCCATATAGGCCTGGTCGCCGGTCCGGTTGAAGCGGAGCCTGAACCAGAGCAGCAACCATCCGAGCGCGATCGTGATGGTCGGAAACAGGATGTGGAACGAGATGTTGGCGGCGAACTGAATGCGGGACAGCAGAAGTGCGTCCATGGCGAGCTCCTTTTATCTGCCTGCTAGATGGAGCGGTGGCGCCCGTGGTGGAGATGACATTGTGCCGCAGCGCAGTGCGCCACCTCTGACGGGGTTGTTGCAAATGATTTGCAAAAGCATTGACAGCCGCGCCAATGCGCATAGATTAAAGTTGCAAACCATTCGCAGGAAGCATCCATGCACTTGTTCACACGTCTCGGGCTCGTTTTCGGGCTCATCCTCGGCGGGGCATCCCCGGCACTTTCCGATATCAAGGTCCTGACCTCGTTCACGGTATTCGCCGACATGGCCCGCAACATCGCCGGCGACCATGCCGAGGTGGTCTCGATCACCCGCGAAGGCGCCGAGATCCACATGTTCCGGCCAACGCCGGGCGACATCAAGCGCGGGCTTGGCGCCGATGTCGTGCTGTGGAACGGACTCGGGCTGGAGACATGGTTCGAGCGCTACCTGGAAAATCTCGGCAATGTGAAGGCCTATGTGCTCTCCGATGGAGTCGAGCCGATCATGATCGCCGAAGGCGCCTATGAAGGCCGGGCCAACCCGCATGCCTGGATGTCGCCCGGCAACGCCGATATCTATATCGACAACATCGTGCGCGCGCTGTCGGAGACCGATCCGGACAATGCGGCCGCCTATCTGGCCAATGGCGAAGCCTACAAGGCCGAGATCGCCGCCACCTTCGCGCCGATCCGGGCCGCCATAGAGGCGCTGCCGGAGGAAAAGCGCTGGCTGGTCAGCAGCGAAGCCGCTTTTTCCTATCTGGCACGGGATTTCGGCCTCAGAGAGGCCTCGATCTGGGCGATCAATGCCGACAGCCGGGGATCGCCGCAACAGGTGCGCCGGATCATCGACCTGATCCGCGACAATGAGGTTCCGGTGATATTCTCGGAAAGCACGGTTTCGCCCAAGCCGGCGGAGCAGGTGGCGCGCGAGACCGGCATCGCCTATGGCGGTGTTCTCTATGTGGACTCGCTGTCGGAGCCGGGTGGCCCGGTGCCCACCTATCTCGACCTGCTCAGGGTAACATCAGAAACAATCGTCACCGGACTGACGGCAAACCCATGAACATCTCCGCTCCCGCACTGGCCGCCGACACCACCGGGCTTCAGGTCCGCGACGTCACCGTGGTCTACCGCAACGGCAACCGGGCGCTCGACGGCGCCGCATTCTCCGTGCCGAAGGGCTCGATCACCGCGCTTGTCGGCATCAATGGCAGCGGCAAGTCGACCCTGTTCAAGGCGCTGATGGGCTTCGTGCCGCTGGCCAGCGGCGAGATCAGCATCATGGGCATGGGTGTCAAGGAAGCGCTCAGCCGCAATCTGGTCGCCTATGTGCCGCAGAGCGAGGAGATCGACTGGTCCTTTCCGGTTCTGGTCGAGGACGTGGTGATGATGGGCCGCTACGGTCACATGAATTTTCTGCGCATGACCCGCCCGCAGGACCGGGCCGCGGTCGACGAGGCGCTGGAACGGGTCGGCATGACCAGCTTCCGCAAGCGCCAGATCGGCGAATTGTCCGGCGGCCAGAAAAAGCGCGTGTTCCTCGCCCGTGCACTGGCCCAGGAAGGCCAGGTGATCCTGCTCGACGAACCCTTCACCGGCGTCGACGTGACCACGGAAACCCAGATCATCGAGCTTTTGAAAGTGCTGCGCACCGAGGGCCGGGTGATGCTGGTCTCCACCCACAATCTTGGCAGCGTGCCGGAATTCTGCGACCGGGCCGTGCTGATCAACCGCCGCATCCTGGCCGAAGGGCTGACCAGCGAGGTGTTCACGCAGAGCAATCTGCAGAACGCCTTTGGCGGCGTGCTTCGGCACTTTGTGCTCGGCGGACAGGATCTGCATGATGATGACGATCATCGACAGGTCACGGTGCTGACCGACGACGAACGCCCCTTCGTGATCTATGGCGAAGCCGCGCTCAAGGCCCGCAAGGACAAGGGCGCCGGCCGGGATGGAGGCAAATGAGCCTGCTGCTTGAACCCTTCAGCTATGGATACATGGTCAACGCCATGTGGGTGTCGGCGCTGACCGGGGCGATCTGCGCCTTTTTATCGTGCTATCTGATGCTCAAGGGCTGGTCGCTGATCGGCGACGCGCTGTCGCACTCGATCGTGCCCGGCGTTGCCGGCGCCTACATGCTGGGCCTGCCCTTTGCCGCCGGGGCATTTCTGGCCGGAGGCCTGGCGGCCGCGGCCATGCTCGCCATCCGCGCCCACACACGGCTGCGCGAGGACGCCATCATCGGCATGATCTTCGTCTCCTTCTTTGCGCTCGGGTTGTTCATGGTGTCGATCTCGCCGACGCCGATCAATGTGCAGACCATCGTGCTGGGCAATGTGCTGGCGATCACACCTTCCGACACCACGCAGCTGATCATCATCGGCGTGGTCACGCTGGTGGTGCTGTCGGTGATCTGGAAAGACCTGATGCTGGTGTTTTTTGACGAGAGCCATGCGCGCGCCATCGGCATTCCGGCGACAGCCCTCAAGGCGGTGTTCTTCACGCTGCTGGCGGCCTCGACCGTGGCTGCGATGCAGACGGTCGGCGCCTTTCTGGTGATCGCGCTGGTGGTGACGCCCGGCGCCACCGCCTATCTCCTGACCGACAGGTTTCCGCGACTGATCGTCATTGCCGTGGCGATCGGATCGATCACCTCCTTTGTCGGGGTCTATCTGAGCTATTTCCTCGACGGCGCCACCGGCGGCGTGGTGATCATGCTGCAGACCGGCCTGTTTCTCACGGCCTTCGTCTTCGCGCCGCGGCACGGGCTGCTGGCCCAGCGCGCCCGGGCGCGCGGCGCGACGGCTGATGCGGGAGCCCTGTGATGGACGCTGTGCTCGACTTCTTCATCGATCCGTTCCGCTTCGCCTATATGCAGAAGGCCTTCCTGATAACCTTCCTGATCGCCCTGCCGATGGCGGCGATGAGTTCGCTGATGGTGCTCAAGGGCTGGTCGCTCCTGGGCGATGCCATGAGCCACGCGGTTCTGCCGGGCATTGTCATGGCCTATATCGCCGGCCTGCCGCTGGTGATCGGCGCCTTTGCCGCGGGGCTGTTCTGCGCGGTCGCCACCGGCTGGCTCAATGCCAATAGCCGCGTCAAGGAGGACACGGTGATGGGCATCGTGTTTTCCGGCATGTTCGGGCTTGGCATCGTGCTGCATGTCAGCGTCCGTTCCAGCCTGCATCTCGATCATATCCTGTTCGGCGACATGCTGGGCGTGAGCTGGTCCGACATCGGCGCCACCGCGCTGCTGGCGGCACTGTGCGGCGCCTTCCTGATGATCAAATGGCGCGATCTCGTCGCCCAGGCTTTTGACGGCATGCATGCGCGCGCGATCGGGCTCAGGACCGGATGGCTGCATTACGGATTGCTGACGGCCATCGCGCTGATGATCGTCGCCAGCCTCAAGGCCGTCGGCATCATCCTGTCGATCGCGCTCCTGGTGGCGCCCGGCGCCATCGCCTTCCTGGTCGCCCGCACATTTGCCGGCATGCTCGGCGTCGCAGTCGGATCGGTGGTGTTGAGCGGCGTTGCCGGGATCTTCCTGAGCTACCACATCGACAGCGAGCCGGCGCCGACCATGGTGCTGGTGATGACCGGTCTGTTCGTTCTGGCGCTGATCGTCAGCCAGATCCGCGACATGCGCCTGCGCCAGGCCGCGAGGGGTGAAACCAATGGCGCAGCGACGGTGATCCGCGGCTCGTCCAGGCGCCAATGATGTCGAACACCCCCTCCGCTTCTGCTGATGCGGCCCCTGAAGGAACTTATGCCAGCCCCGTTCGTTGGCCCAGCAAGTCCCACAAGGAGTCCGCATGTCTACGATCACCACAATCAATCCCGCCACCGAAGAAGAAATCCAGACCTACCAGCGGATGAGCGAGGCTGAAGCGACTGATCGGCTTGAGGCCTGCCACGCGGCGTTTCTGGAATGGCGCAAGCTGTCCCACGCCGACCGCGCGCCCTATCTGAGCAAGATCGCGCAAAAGCTGCGCGACCATGCCGATGAGCTGGCAGCCCTGATGACACAGGAAACCGGCAAGCTCATCAAGGACGGCCTCACCGAAGTCGAAATCTGCGCGGCGATCTTTGAATACACCGCCAATAATGGCCCGGATCTGCTGGCCGATGAAGAACGCACCCATGGCGCAAAACAGAAGCGCGGCGTGGTCAGCTACCAGCCCATCGGCGTGATCTATTCGATTCAGCCGTGGAATTTTCCGCTCTACCAGCCGGTCCGCGTGCTCGCCGCCAATCTGATGGCCGGCAATGGCTGCGTGCTCAAACACGCCAGCATCTGCACCGGCTCGGGCCTGAGACTGCGCGAATTGTGCATCGAGGCCGGTCTGCCCGAGGATCTGTTTCAGGTGATCCTGATCGATCATGATGTCAGCGACAAGCTGATCGCCCACCCGAAAGTCCGCGGCGTCACCATGACCGGCAGCGACGGCGCCGGACGCCACATCGGCGCGGTGGCAGCCAAGGCGCTGAAGAAGACCGTGCTCGAACTGGGGTCGAACGACGCCTATCTGGTGCTCGAAGACGCCGACATCGAAACCGCGGTGAAGTTCTCCGTCATGGGGCGGCTCTACAACAATGGCGAGACCTGCGTGTCGGCCAAGCGCTTCATCGTCACCGACAAGGTCTATGACGCATTTGTCGATGCCTTCGTGGCACAGATGAAGGAGATTACTCTGGGGGATCCCACCGACGAGGACACCCAGCTTGGGCCGCTGTCGAGCCAGGACCAGTTCGACACGGTCAAGAGTCAGGTCGATGACAGCGTCGCCAAGGGCGCCACCGTGCTGTGCGGCGGAGAAGCACCGGACCGCAAGGGCGCCTATTATCCGGCCACCGTGCTGGCAGACCTTGCGCCTGGCATGCCGGCTTTTGACGACGAGATCTTCGGTCCCGTCGCCTCGGTCATCCGCGCAAAGGATGACGAGGACGCGATGCGGCTTGCCAATGAAAGCCGCTATGGCCTGGGCGGCGGTATCTTCTCCCGGGATGAGGACCGTGCGCTGAAACTCGCCCGCGAACACTTCGACACCGGCATGATCCGGATCAACTCCTTTGGTGCCGCCGATCCGAACATGCCCTTTGGCGGCGTCAAGGATTCCGGCTATGGCCGCGAACATGGCGGCTTCGGCATGAAGGAATTCGTCAATACCAAGGCGATCTTCCTGCCATGATCACGCTCCACACCCTGAAATTCTCCCGGGCCACCCGGGTGCTCTGGCTGCTCGAGGATCTCGAGCAGCCCTGCGAACGGATCGACTATGACCGGACGCCGGAGTTTCGCGCGCCGGAGGCCTTGTCGCGGGTTCACCCGCTGGGCAAATCGCCGGTGATCGAGGACGATGGCGAGATGATCGCCGAATCCTCGACGATCCTGCGCTATCTGGTCGATAAATATGGCGATGAGAGTCACCGGCCGCCGCGGGGCACCCGCGAATTCTGGCGGCATGAGGCGCTGTTTGACTATGTCGAAGCGTCCTTTGCCGAGGTCGCCTTGCAGGCGATCATGCCAGCCTTCCGGGGCAAGGACGTGCCGGATGACGCCGGGGCGGCACTCGGCAAGCATCTCGACTACATCACCGGGGAACCGGGCGAAGGTCCGCTGCTGTTCGGCAGCAGGCTTATGCTGGCCGACATCCAGATCTCCTACATTCTGGCGCTTCTCGACACACTCGGCCTGCTCGGCGATCACCCGCAAATCGCCGAATACTGGAAGGTGCTGCAGGAGCAGCCCGGCTATATCGCGGCAACCCGGGCCGCAGGCCCGATGGCGCCGCCCAACTGATTCAATCTGAAGGAAATACATTATGAGCATGAATATTCTCGTCGCCGGCGCAACCGGCACAACCGGCCTGCAGCTGGTCAAGGACCTCGTTGACCAGGGCCACGCCCCCACGGCACTGGTGCGCGAAAGCTCCGACACCAGCGATCTGCCCGAGGGCGTGAGCCTGCGACAGGGTGACCTGACCGATCTGCAATCGGGCGTCTGCAACGGCATGGATGCCGTCATCTTCGCCGCCGGATCGGGCGGTTCGACCGGACCGGAGATGACCGACAAGGTCGACCGCGACGGCGCAAAGCGCCTTGTCGATCTGGCGGTTGAAGCCGGCGTCAGCCGTTTCGTGATGCTGAGTTCCGTCGGCGCCGACCAGTCCGAACCCGAAGGCGATCTCGCCCATTACCTCAAGGCCAAGCACGAGGCCGACGAACACCTCAAGGCCTCGGGCCTGACCTATGCCATCCTGCGCCCGGTGGCGCTGACCAATGACGGCCGTAGCGCCGACGTGATCCTCGGCGACGATGTCGACAAGACCGCCAAGGCCTCCCGCGCCGACGTCGCCCATTTGCTCGCCCAAGCCGCCACCACAGGCCGCTTCGACGGCCAGGCACTGGACATGCAGTCAGCCTGATCACGACGATCAGAGGAGGTGTCTCAGCGCGGCTATGCTGCTGTTGTCGACATCTCCTCGGTCTCTACCGCAATACCGCCGTTGTCACCCCTGTCCCTCCAAGTCGTCACTCATGAACCAGGTCACCGGTCCTTCTTGTCCTTTTTGGATTCTTCAATCTGCATCTCTTCGAGCATGCGGGCCGAAATGATGAATTCGGATGCGCCGGGCCGAACCGGGTTATAGGCCAGACGCATGCCGTCCTTGATTGCTATCAATTCCAGATGGGTGCCACTCAAAGGCACTTCGGCTGCGATCAGTGCGCTCTCCGGAACGGCTTCCGCCCCATCTGCCCACGGGATCGGCAGACTGGCATTGCTGTCTCCCGACGGAACCTCTCCATCTTCGGGACTTTCGCCATTCGATCCGGAGTTCTCCTTTTGCGCCTGTTTCCTGGTATCGGGGACCGCGTCGATCTTGGCGCGGCGATCCTTTGCCCTGAGCCAGGTGTCGTAGAAGCTGTCGCTAACGGCCTGGAAGGACAGCGTCGACTGTTCGAGGCTGATGCGACCCGACACTTCACCGGCGAGCTTTGACAGCACCGACAGAAATTTCTCCAGCGCCTTGGACAGGTAATCGATGGCGTCCGGCTCGTCCTTGGGCGCAGGGCCGGCTTTCAAAGCGAAGGGCGACAGAAGGCTTTCTATCGATCCCTTGAGCTTGTCATAGACTGCCTGCCCAGCCTTGCCGACCGCGGTCCCGATCACTTTGATCAGATCCAGAAGATCTTCGAGAAGTGCTCCGAGTTGTGTCGCAACGGAAGGCAGCGTGACTTTCAGAACCGTGCGAATATTGGAAATCCGCTTTCCCGCCGAAAGATAGGTGACGTGACATTTCTGGTTGGCGAAGCGTGGCTGGGTCAGATTGGTGGAGTAACGTTGCGTGACATCAAGTTCCTCCGCCAACCCCTGCGGAAGCTGTACTGTGGACACGGCATCGACATACCCGGTACCTTTAAGATCGCCGACCTTGGTAGCCTTCCATTCCACGATCTGGGAATGGCGCACGAGAAAAGCGGATTCCTCTTTTACATCCACGTGGAAGTCCCACGCCAGTTCCAGCTGTTTTTCGCTGTTTTTCTGCAGTTTGACGATCTCGCGGATCACTGTTTCGACGGCTCCGAGAAGGGATTTGGACTGCGCGGTCAATTGGCCGATAACAGCGCTTGCCGCGTCAATGGCCTTCTTCAATTCCAACACCAGATTGGAATCCAGCTCCACTTCGGCACTGTCCCAGGTGATCGCCACACTGGCCTGGCTGGAATGTGATTTGTCCGCCAGATCCTTCTTGGCAAATGACGCATTTCCCTTCGGAGGCGTAAACGTGTCGATCAAATTCGGAGCATCCACTGCAGCTATTATCTGCCCTTTACGCCTATCGGTAGAATAAACGGGTGTCTTACAATCAACCATAACATAAATCCTCGCCTTGTTTCACAGATATTGCCGTTTCGTAACAATCCCCTCGCATATCTTCTTTAAATCGACCACGCGCCGGACAATCTGATATTAAAATATATTATGCCATCCTGCTATCAATTCGCCAAGCCTGCAGCATCAACCCAAAATCTACTAATCCCGAGCAAAACCCGGATGACGGTTACACGGATTTGCTCTGCGCCCGCGGATTGCTTTGCGTCTCAGTAGGGTATCTCGCGGGGGTGACAGTCCTGGTGTTCCTCAGTGGCGACGGATGAGGATGCGCTGCACAGACCCGCTGCAGGCGCGGCGCTACTGGCCGGGAATTGGCTTCCGGCGCGGCAAGCCACCGGAACATTCTATCCACGGCAACGTCCCGGCACGATGTTCCTGTTGGCGCAGACCCGGCCTCCGGCGCTTGCCTCTTGCCAATTCCCCGCAATTCATCATAGGTAGTGACATCGTTGGGAGAAACCGGAGTTATCCGGTGCCGAAGGAGCAACCGCCCCGGAAACTCTCAGGCAAAAGGACCAACGTGACAGGACGGACTCTGGAGAATGGCGCCCGCTAGCGTCTGCCGAAGGGATAACAATCTCAGGCAAAAGGACAGAGGGGGCTATTCGAAGGCGTCTGACGCCTGAAGATTGGCCCGTGCGCGGAGTTTTTCCCGCACCCAGACGGAGACTGCCGCGTGGACACCACAGCAGACCTTCTTAAGACACCGCTTCATTCCCTGCATCTCGAACTTGGCGCACGCATGGCCGGATTTGCCGGCTACGACATGCCGATCCAGTATCCCATGGGCGTGATGAAGGAGCATATCTACACCCGTTCCCATGCCGGACTGTTTGATGTTTCGCATATGGGGCAGATCCTGATCCGCCCCAAAAGCGGCGATCTGCGCGACGCCGCGCTGGCGCTGGAAACCATCGCACCGGTCGACATTGCCGATCTCAAGCCCGGGCGCCAGCGCTACGGGCTGTTCACCAATGAAGACGGCGGCCTGGAGGACGATTTCATGGTCGCCAATCGCGGCGATCATCTCTATCTCGTCGTCAATGCCGCCTGCAAGCATGCCGATCTGGCCCGCATTCAGGCGGCCCTGTCCGACAGTTGCGAGATCGAGGCCCAGTTTGACCGCGGGCTGATCGCGCTGCAGGGGCCGGACGCCGAAACCGCGCTTTCGGCCTATGCGCCCGAAGCCGCCGACATGCTGTTCATGGATGTCATGGTGCTTGAAATCGCCGGCGTTCCGGCGGTGGTGTCGCGCTCGGGCTATACCGGCGAGGACGGCTATGAAATCTCGCTGCCGGCGGAGGAAACCGACCGCATCGCCCGGCTGATCCTGTCGGATGAATCCATCGCCCCGATCGGGCTCGGCGCGCGCGATTCGCTCCGGCTTGAAGCCGGGCTCTGCCTTTACGGGCACGATATTGACGAAACCACCACGCCGGTGGAAGCCAATCTGAAATGGGCGATCCAGAAGGTGCGCCGCAAGGGCGGAGCCCGCGAAGGCGGCTTTCCCGGCGCCGGGGTGATCCTCGGACAGTTCGAAAACGGCGCCACGCGCACCCGCGTCGGGCTTCAGCCCACGGGCAAGGCGCCGATCCGCGCCGAAGTCGAGATCTTCGAACAGGAAACCGGCGGCGAGCCGGCCGGCATCGTCACCTCCGGCGGCTTCGGCCCCAGCGCCAATGCCCCCGTCGCCATGGGCTATGTGCCCGCGGCGCTGGCTGCCACCGGCACCAGGCTCTACGCCGAAGTGCGCGGCAAACGGCTCGAAATCACCGTTGCCGCCCTCCCCTTCGTCCCTTCCAACTACAAACGCTAAGCCACGACAGGAACACATCATGCTCAAATTCACCGAAGACCACGAATGGCTCAACATCGAGGGCGATGTCGCAACTGTCGGGATCACCGAACACGCCGCCGAACAGCTCGGCGACCTGGTGTTTGTCGAACTGCCCGATGTGGGCGCAAAACTCGACAAGGGTGCGGATGCATCGACGGTGGAATCGGTCAAGGCGGCTTCCGATGTCTATTGCCCGCTCGCCGGCGAGATCACCGAAGTCAACCAGGCCATCGTCGATGATCCGTCGCTGGTCAATTCCGATCCGACAGGTGCGGGCTGGTTCTTCAAGCTCAAGCTCGATGACGCCAGTTCCGCCAATGAGCTGATGGATGAAACCGCCTACCAAGCAATGATCGGCTGAGACACGCAATGAGCATCACCCTGACCGACTACGATCCCTATGATTTCGCCAATCGCCGCCACATCGGCCCGTCTCCGTCGGAAATTTCCGACATGCTCAAGGTGGTCGGGGCCGCATCGCTGGACGCGCTGATCGACGAGACCGTGCCGGGTTCGATCCGCCAGAAGACACCGCTGGCATTTGGCGATCCGATGACCGAACGCGAGGTTCTCGATCACCTGCGCGCCACCGCGCGCAAGAACACGGTGATGGTCTCGCTGATCGGTCAGGGGTATCACGGCACCATCATGCCGCCGGTGATCCAGCGCACCATTCTGGAAAATCCGGCCTGGTACACCGCCTACACGCCCTACCAGCCGGAAATCAGCCAGGGCCGGCTGGAAGCGCTGCTCAACTTCCAGACCATGGTCGCCGATCTGACCGGTCTCGACATCGCCAATGCCTCGTTGCTGGACGAGGCGACGGCGGCAGCGGAAGCCATGGCGATTGCCGAGCGGGCGTCGAAATCCAAAAGCAAGGCCTTCTTCGTCGACCACCATTGCCACCCGCAAACCATCGACGTCATCCGCACCCGCGCCGAACCGCTGGGCTGGGAGGTCATTGTCGGCGATCCGTTCAGCGACCTCGACGCCGCCCAGGTGTTCGGTGCGGTTTTCCAGTATCCCGGCACGTTCGGCCATGTGCATGATTTCACCGATCTGATTGCCTCGCTGCATGCGGAAAAGGCGATCGCCGTGATCGCCGCCGATCCGCTGTCGCTGACGCTGCTCAAGTCACCCGGCGAGATGGGCGCAGACATTGCCATTGGCTCGATGCAGCGTTTTGGCGTGCCCGTGGGCTATGGCGGCCCGCATGCGGCCTATATGGCGGTGAAAGACGCCTACAAGCGCTCGATGCCCGGCCGGCTGGTCGGCGTCACCGTCGACGCGCGCGGCAACCAGGCCTACCGGCTGGCGCTGCAGACCCGCGAGCAACATATCCGCCGCGAGAAGGCCACGTCCAACATCTGCACCGCGCAGGTGCTGCTGGCCATCATCGCCTCGATGTATGCGGTGTTTCATGGTCCGGAAGGACTGCAGGCGATTGCCGGGCGCGTGCATGTCAGGGCCGCGACCCTGGCCGCAGGCCTGAAGAAGCTGGGTTTCGATCTCGACACCGACCGTTTCTTCGACACGGTGAGCGTGGCCGTGGGTGACCGTCAGGCCGAGATCCTTGAAGCTGCGCGTGGCGAAGGCCTCAATCTGCGCAAGGTCGGAGACGATCGCATCGGCATCGCGCTGGACGAGGTCACCCGCCGCGACACGGTCGAAGCCGTGTGGCGCGCCTTTGGCGGCGATCTCTCGTTTGATGACCTGCTGGCAAAGCCGGTGATCACCGATGCGATGGCCCGCAAGTCGGACTATCTCGAACACCCGATCTTCCACATGAACCGGGCCGAAAGCGAGATGACGCGCTATATCCGGCGCCTGTCGGACAAGGATCTGGCGCTGGACCGGACGATGATCCCGCTCGGCTCGTGCACCATGAAGCTCAATGCCACGGCGGAAATGCTGTGCATCACCTGGCCGGAATTCGCCGATATCCATCCGTTTGCGCCTGCCGAGCAGGCGCAGGGCTACACGCAGATGATCGACGACCTGTCGGACAAGCTGTGCCGGATTACCGGCTATGACGCGATCTCGATGCAGCCCAATTCCGGCGCCCAGGGCGAATTTGCCGGGCTGATGACCGTCCGCGCCTGGCACCGGGCCAATGGTCAGGGCCATCGCCATGTCTGCCTGATCCCGACCTCGGCGCATGGCACCAACCCGGCTTCGGCGCAGATGGCGGGCATGAGCGTTGTGGCCGTGCGCACCCGTGACAATGGCGACATTGATCTCGATGATTTCCGCGCCAAGGCGGAGCTGCATTCCGACAATCTGGCCGCCTGCATGATCACCTATCCGTCCACCCACGGGGTGTTCGAGGAAACGGCGACCGAGGTCTGCAACATCACCCACGCCCATGGCGGCCAGGTCTATCTCGACGGCGCCAATCTCAATGCGCTGGTCGGGCTGGCGCGGCCCGGTGATATCGGCGCCGATGTTAGCCACCTCAACCTGCACAAGACCTTCTGCATCCCGCATGGCGGCGGCGGCCCGGGCATGGGGCCGATCGGGGTCAAGGCGCATCTGACGCCGCATCTGCCGGGCCATTGCGTCACCGACGGCAAGCCGGGTGCGGTGTCGGCGGCACCGTTCGGTTCGGCCTCGATCCTGCCGATCTCCTGGGCCTATTGCCTGATGATGGGCGGCGAAGGCCTGACCCAGGCCACCCGGATCGCGATCCTGAACGCCAACTACATCGCGGCGCGGCTGAAGGGCGCTTATGACGTGCTCTACACCTCGTCCGCCGGACGGGTGGCGCATGAGTGCATCCTCGACACCCGGCCGCTGGCGCAGAGCGCCGGTGTCACCGTCGATGACGTCGCCAAGCGGCTGATCGACTGCGGTTTCCATGCGCCGACCATGAGCTGGCCGGTGGCCGGTACACTGATGATCGAGCCGACGGAATCGGAGGTCAAAGCCGAGCTCGACCGGTTCTGCTCCGCCATGCTGACAATCCGCGAAGAGGCGCAGGCGATCGAGGACGGTACGCTCGACCGGGACAACAACCCGCTCAAGAACGCGCCGCACACGATCGAGGATCTGGTTGGCCCCTGGGACCGGCCCTATGACCGCGAAGCCGCCTGTTTCCCGGCGGGCGCAATGCGCAACGCCAAATATTTCGCCCCCGTGAACCGGGTCGACAATGTCTATGGCGACCGGAACCTGGTCTGCTCCTGCCCGCCAATGTCGGATTATGCCGAAGCGGCGGAATAGCCAGAAATGACTCAACGGAGGCGGCTGATGCAGCCGCCTCCGTGCTCCCGCCGGCCGGGCGAACAGGCCGGGCAATTTGGCCATCGCAGTCAAAATGAAGTCCGCCATTCCGGAGATGATCGGCCAACCATCTGACGGCGCGCCGCGCATCCCCGCGAAGCAGGGCAAGATGTCTCGCCCGAGCGCTCTCGCAGGTTCTTCATTGGCCGGATTGTATAATGCTGCATTGACTTCATCTCGCAGCCGCGGCCATGCGGCTCATATCCCGGCTTTCGCAAACAGTGTTGCCGGGCCGCAAGTATTGACCGGTGACTTGTTTGGCTGCGCGTCAACTCTTGATTAACAGATTATGCGGCACTTGATGAATGAATATTCATTCACTATATCTATTTGCCGACGATGCAGGAATGAAATTCATATACACGGTTTCACCGCCGTCTGCATCCGCCGCAGCGTTGCATTTCAAGGATCATCGCATGGACTCGCCCACGGTCGACATTGCCAGTCAACGGGTTTCGGACATCCTCGACAAGGTGAAATCGGTTTTCGCCCTGAACGGGTTCGACGGCGCGTCAATGCAGGACCTGGCGCAGGCCACGCAAATGAGCGTGGGAAATTTCTACCGTTATTTTCCGTCCAAGGACGCCATCATCACCGCCCTTGTCAGGCGCGACCTGATGGAGATCGAGGCTGTGTTCGACACGGTCAGGACCGCGTCCGACCCCGGCGCGATGTTCATGCATCTGCTGGCGCAGCGCATCGAGAACATGCCCTGCGAGGACGCGGCGCTGTGGAGCGAGGTCCAGGCGGCCTCGCACCGTTCGCCCGACATCGCCACCCTGGTGCGCGGCATGGACGAGACCGTGCGCAGCAATATCGTTGACGCGCTGGTGCGCATACACGGCGATGACAGCAGCCGGGCCCGCGCCGAGTTTGAAACGCGCGCCCATCTGGTGATGCTGGTGGTGCACGGCTTTGCCCAGCGCAAGTTCTGCGCACGCGAAGCCATGACGCCTGAAAAATCCGCGGCGCTTGCCGAGCTGGCGCTCGCGACACTGCGCCAGACCCTTTTTGCCTCCCCCGCCCAAGCCACGGAATGACAGGATCCTTCATGCGCCCTGCACTTGCCTTCCTGTTCGCATTTGAGCTGCTCCTGGCCGCCGCAGGCCGGCCGGCCGGTGCCGCCGAGACTGACACTGCCGCGGCAGCCGGTGCATTGCCGCCGGCCATTGTTGCCGTGCGGGCGGAAGCTGCCCACATCACCGACCGGGTCCTGGCCAACGGCATGATCACCGCCGTCGAAGAGGTGCTGGTCGCCCCGCAGGTGGAAGGTCTGGCAATCGAGAGCCTTGAAGCCGATGTCGGCGACCGGGTGGAAGCCGGGTCTGTGCTCGCCGCGCTTTCGAAGGATCAGTTGATCCTGCAGCGCAGCCAGCTCGAGGCCAACCGCGCCAAGGCGCTCGCTGCCATCGCCCAGCTTGAGGCCCAGCTCGCCGAAGTCCAATCCAATGCACAGGAATCGGTCAAGGCGTCCGACCGCGCCAGGCAACTGGCAGCGCAGGGCACCTATTCGACCGTGCAGGCGGAACAGGCCGAAGCCCAGGCGACAGCGGGCCTGGCCCGGGTCCGCTCGGTCGAGGAATCGATCAAGGTGGCACAAGCCGACATCACGCTGATTGATGCGCAAGCCGAGGACATCGACTTGCGGCTGGCGCGTACGGCAGTCAAGGCGCCGGTTGCCGGCATCATCACCGCACGTGGCGCCCGGGTCGGGGCCATTGCCAGCGCTGCTGCCGGGCCCCTGTTCACCATGATCAAGGACGGTGAGCTGGAAATGCGGGCAGATATCGCCGAGGCCGACATGCACCGGATCGCCGAAGGCCAGATCGTTTCGATCCATCTCATCGGCGCGGCCGAACCGGTTGCGGGAACAATCCGGCTGATCGAGCCGACGCTCAACACCACCACACGGCTGGGCCTGGCGCGGATCGAGATCGCGGATGGGTCGACTTTGCGGGCCGGCATGTTTGCCGATGCGGAAATCATCGTGGCCGAACGCGACGCGATCGTGGTCCCGGTGACCTCGATCAATATCGGGACCGACGGAGCCGATGTGCTCAGGATCGAGGACGGAATCGCCCGGCGTAGCCCGGTCACCACCGGCATCCGCGAAGGCGGCAGGATCGAGATCACCAGCGGGCTTGTAGCCGGGGACCTGATCGTCGCCAAGGCCGGCGCCTTTGTCCGCGACGGCGACCGGGTCAAGCCGGTGGAAGAAACCGACAGCGGCCATGTCGCCGCGATCACAGAATGAGGCCCGCGAAATGAATTTTTCCGCCTGGGCCATCCGCAATCCGATCGCGCCGATCCTCGCCTTCGCGCTGCTGACGATTGTCGGCATCCAATCCTTTCTGACCCTGCCGATCACCCGTTTCCCCAATATCGACATTCCGCTGGTGGCAATCACCGTGGTGCAGTCGGGGGCGGCGCCGTCGGAAATGGAAGCGCAGATCACCAAGGAGATCGAGGATGCCGTCGCCGGCATCACCGGCGTCGACGACATTGGCTCCACCGTGTCGGACGGCATCTCCACCACCACCGTGGTGTTCCGCATGGAAGTGCCCACCGATCAGGCGGTCCAGGACGTCAAGGACGCCATCGACCGGGTTCGCGGCGATCTGCCGGCCTCCGTCGAAGAGCCGATCGTCACCCGCATCGATGTCGAGGGCCAGGCAATCATGACCTTCGCGGTGCATGCGCCGGACATGACGCTGGAAGAGGCGTCCTGGTTCGTCGATGACACCGTCAAGCGCGCGCTGCAGGGCCAACGCGGCGTCGGCAAGGTCGAGCGCTATGGCGGCGCCGACCGGGAAATCCGCGTTGAGCTCGATCCCGCGCGGCTTGATTCCTACGGCGTCACCTCCGCCGATGTGAGCAAGCAGCTTCGGGCAACCAACGCCAATCTCGGCGGCGGCCGCGGCGAGATCGGCAACAAGGAACAGGCAATCCGCACGCTCGGCGACGCCGGGGATGCGGAAGCACTCGCCAGGACCACCATCGCGCTGCCCAACGGCCGCTTCGTCCGGCTCGGTGATCTCGGCGTCGTGCATGACAGCTATGAGGAACTGCGGTCATTCGGGCGCTACAATGGCGACCAGGTCGTGGCTTTCGCGGTGTTCCGCTCCAAGGGCGCCAGTGAGGTTTCGGTTGCCGAAGTGGTGACCGAGACGCTCGACGAGATCCGGTCAGAGCACCCCAATGTCGAGCTGGTGCCTGTCGATGACACGGTGTTTTACACCTATGGAAATTACGAATCGGCGCTGCACACGCTGGTGGAAGGGTCCCTGCTGGCCGTGCTTGTGGTGTTCCTGTTTCTGAGGAACTGGCGCGCCACGCTGATCGCGGCGATCGCGCTGCCGCTGTCGGCGATACCGACCTTCTACATCATGGATCTGCTCGGCTTCTCGCTCAACCTTGTGAGCCTGCTCGCCATCACCTTGGCGACCGGGATCCTGGTCGATGACGCGATCGTCGAGGTCGAGAACATCTCGCGTCATATTCGCATGGGCAAGACCCCCTATCGGGCCGCGGTCGAGGCTGCCGACGAGATCGGGCTGGCGGTGATCGCCACCACCTTCACCATCATCGCGGTGTTCGTGCCGGTGTCGTTCATGCCGGGCATTCCGGGGCAGTATTTCATCCAGTTCGGCATGACGGTGGCGGTTGCAGTGATGTTCTCGCTGCTGGTGGCGCGACTGATCACCCCGATGATGGCCGCCTATCTGATGCGCGACAGCGACGCCCATGAAGAGGCCGAGGGTGGCGGACGGATCATGCGCGGCTACACCTGGTTCATCTCCAAGACGCTGCGCTGGCGTTACACCACCCTGCTGGCGGCAATCGGCTCGCTGGTGGTCGCGGTCTATTACATGGGCCAGGTGCCGGGCTCGTTCCTGCCGCCCGAAGACGTCTCCCGTGTCAGCATCTCCGTCGAGCTGCCGCCCGGCGCCACGCTGGCCGACACCGACGCGACCACCCAGACCATGCGGACTATCATCAGGGAAGTCGACGGCGTCGAGGACGTGTTCATTCTGGGCGGCACATCGCCCAAGGGCGAACTCGACATCCGCCGCGCTTCGGTCTCGGTGCTGCTGGAAAAGATCGAGCACAACATCGTCAAGAAGGTCGTCAACGGACTTGCCGGTGCGGTTCCGTTCGTCTCGTCCTCGCTGCCGCGCATGGAGGTGCTCGGCCGCACCCGCTCGCAGGCCGAAATCGAGGCCGAGATCTTCGACAAGCTGGCCGTGGTTCCCGACATTCGCGCCTACAAGCTCAATGACCGCGGCGAACGCGACCTGACCTATAATGTGATTTCCACCGATGATGCGGCGATCGACCGGGCGGTGGCGATTCTCGAACCCAAGCTCAAGGCCCAGGATGTGCTCTCCAGCGTCAGCGTCTCCGGCTCGCTGCCGCGCCCGGAAGTGCAGATCCGTCCGCGGCTCGAAGAGGCAGCCCGGCTCGGCGTCACCACAGCGCAGATCGCCGAGATTGTCCGGGTCGCCACCATCGGCGATGTCGACGCGGCTCTGGCCAAGATCTCGATCGACAACCGGCAGATCCCGATCCGGGTGCAGCTCGATCCGGCCTACCGCACCGACATTGACCGCATCGGAAACCTGCGTGTGCAGACCAGCAAGGGCGTCACCGTGCCGCTCAAGACCGTGGCCGACATCGTCATCACCCAGGGTCCGTCGACGATCAAGCGCTTCAACCGCGAGCGGCAGGCGACCATCGGCGCCAGCCTGCCGATCGGCGTGGCGCTCGACACCGCCAAGCAGCGTTTCAACGAGATCGTCCAGTCGACCGAGCTTCCGGCCGGCGTTCAGGTGCTCGAATCGGGCGATGCGGAAGTCCAGAACGAGCTGATGGACAGCTTCCTCAACGCCATGCTGATGGGGCTTCTGCTGGTGCTGACCGTGCTGATCCTGTTGTTCAAGGACGTGATCCAGCCCTTCACCATCCTGTTCTCGCTGCCGCTGGCCATCGGCGGCGTGGCGGCCGGCCTGATCCTGACCAACAACGCGCTGTCGATGCCGGTGCTGATCGGCATCCTGATGCTGATGGGCATTGTCACCAAGAACGCCATCCTGCTGGTCGATTTCGCCGTCGAGCTGATCCGCACCGGCCGCGACCGGGTGGAGGCGATGATCGAAGCCGGGCAGAAACGCGCCCGGCCGATCGTCATGACCTCGATCGCCATGTCGGCCGGCATGCTGCCGAGCGCGCTCGGCGTCGGCGAAGGCGGATCGTTCCGCGCGCCGATGGCAATCGCGGTGATCGGCGGCATCATCGTCTCGACGGTGCTCAGCCTGGTGGTGGTGCCGTCCTTCTTCCTGATCATGGATGACCTGTCCCGGCTCCTGGGCTGGATCTTCGGCCGCTTTGTCGGCCCGAAGGAAGAGGAAGCCGATGTCATGGAACCCGAAGCGATGACCGCGGCCATCGGCGAGACCGCCGGCGAAATCTCGGATCTGCGCAAGCGGCTGGCACGGCTCGAGGGCCAGGCCGGGCGAACGCCGCCGAAGCTGGTGGTCACGCACGAGGCTGCCGAGTAGTTGAGGACCGGGGCGCGATCAGCCCCGGACCTTGCCTTTGCGTCAGACGCCGAGGAATTCGGTTTCGATCTCGCGGGTCAGCCCGGCCGGTGTACCGGTCCAGACGCTTTCACCGCGGGCCAGGATGACGCAGCGGTCGGCGACGGCGCGGAGTTCGGAAAACGCCTTGTCGATGACCAGGATGGATTGACCGCCCTGTTTGAGCCTGGCGATCGCCGCCCAGATTTCCTGCCGCACCACCGGCGCCAGCCCTTCGGTTGCCTCATCGAGAATGAGCAGCCGCGGATTGGTGAGCAGCGCCCGGGCAATCGCCAGCATCTGCTGTTCGCCGCCCGAAAGCGTGGAGGCGCTTTGTGCCATGCGTTCGCCCAGCCGCGGAAACAGGGCGGTGGCCTTGTCGATATCCCAGGGACCAGCGCGGGCCGAGGCCAGCAGGTTTTCTTCGACCGAGAGATTGGCAAAGCAGCGGCGGCCTTCCGGCGCCAGCCCGATGCCGAGCCTTGCGGCGCGGAAGGACGGCAGGGCGGCGAGATCATGGCCATCGAAGCGGATCTCGCCCTCGGTGGTGCGCAGCATGCGGGTGATGGCGCGCACGGTGGTGGTCTTGCCCATGCCGTTGCGGCCCATCAGCGCCACCAGCTCGCCCTCGGCGATCTGCAGATCGACACCGAACAGGGCTTGCGACGCACCATAGAAGGCCTGCAGCTTGGAAACTTCCAGAAGGCTCATGCTGCATCCTCCCCGAGATAGGCGGCGCGGACTTCGGGGTCGTTGCGGATGTCATCGGCCTTTCCGCGGGCGATGATCTTGCCGGCGACCAGCACGGAGATGCGGTCGGCGAGCTGGAAGACGGCATCCATGTCGTGCTCGATCAGCAGGATCGGGGCTTGCGTGCGCAGCTTGTCGAGAAAGCCGATCAGCTTGCTCGAGCCTTCCTGGCCCAGACCCGCCATCGGCTCGTCCATCAGGAAGATGCGCGGCCGCATGGCCAGCGCCATGGCGATTTCCAGAAGCCGCTTTTCACCATGCGACAGTTCGCTGACGCGCACCCCGGAGCGTGCGCTCAGGCCGACGCGGTCTAGCGCCTGTTCCGCCTCGCCAATCAACTGCGGATCCTTGTTGACCTGGCCGATGAAGCCGAAAACGGAGCGGCGCCGCGCCTGGGCGGCGAACATGACATTGCCGCGGGCGGAAAATTCCGGGATCAACGACGAGACCTGGAAGGTGCGGGTCAGGCCAAGACGGGCGCGGGCCGGCTGGTCCAGCTCGCCAATGTCGTGTCCGTCGAAACGGATCGCCCCCGCATCTGCCGCGAGCTCGCCGGCGACAAGCTTGATCAGGCTGGACTTGCCGGCACCATTAGGGCCGATCAGCGCGTGGATCTCGCCCGGATACAGGTCGAGGTCGACGCTGTCGGTCACCTTCAGCGCGCCGAATGACTTGCTCAGGCCACTGAGCGAGAGAACCGGTTCAATCATGCCGTACCCTCCCGACGACGAGACCTATGAAGCCGCCACGGGCAAATAGCACGACCGCGAGCAGCGCCGCGCCAAGGAAGAACTGCCAGTGGGTGGTGAAGCTGCCGAAGACATGCTCGAACAGCACGAACAGACAAGCGCCGACCACCGGGCCGAACAGCCGGGCGACACCGCCTAAAATGATGAAGACCATGATCTCGCCCGACAGGTGCCAGGACATCATCGAGGGGCTGACAAAGCGGTTGAGATCGGCATAGAGCGCGCCGGCCAGGCCGGTGACCATGCCGGAGATGACGAAGGCCGCGAGCTTGATCCGGTAGGGCGAGAGCCCGAGGGCTGCGACGCGTCCCTCGTTCTGCCGCACCGCCTGCAGCGCCACACCGAAGCGGGCGCCGGTCATCCGCCACTGGGCAACAAGCACCAGCATCAGCACCGCGTAGCAGAGCAGGAAGAAATCCAGCGGACGCAGCGTGTTGATTCCGGGGAATGCATTGCGGACATAGATCGACAGCCCGTCCTCGCCGCCATAGGCCGGCCAGGAAATGGCGAAGTAGTAGATCATCTGCGCGAAAGCCAGCGTGATCATGATGAAATAGACGCCGGATGTGCGCAGGCTGAGCGCGCCAATCAACAGCGCCGCCAGGCCACTGACCAGAACCGCCACCAGCCACAGCACCAGCATCTGGTTGGTGCCGTTGATCAGGAACGGCGCGGTCATCAGCGGCACGTAGGTCTGGTGGTGACTGGCCAGAATGCCTACCGCGTAGCCGCCGAGCCCGAAGAAGGCAGCATGACCAAAGGACACCAGGCCACCGAGACCCAGCGCGATATTGAGGCCGACACCCGCCAGCGCCAGAATGGCAGCGCGGGTGGCGAGCGTGACCAGGAACGGCTCATCGGCAAAGTGCGCGACCAGCGGTCCGCCCAGCAGAATCAGCGCCAGCACGATGTTGAGACGATGTTCGGTGATCAGGTCACGCATTGGCGGGAAACAACCCTTTTGGCTTGAACACCAGCACGGCGGCCATCAGCAGATAGATCAGCATCGAGGCAATCGCCGAACCGACACCGGCAGCCGCGGAGGCTTCCATCACGGATGACAGCATCACCGGCAGCAGGAACCGGCCCATGGTGTCGACAACGCCGACAATAATGGCTGCGACCAGGGCGCCCTTGATCGAGCCGATGCCGCCAATGACGATGACGACGAAAGCGAGAATGAGAACCGGTTCGCCCATGCCGACCTGAACCGACTGGATGGCGCCGATAAGAGCACCGGCGAAGCCGGCCAGCGCTGCGCCAACGGCAAACACGACCGTGTAGAGAAAACGGATATCGACACCCAGGGCCGCGATCATTTCGCGGTCGGCTTCGCCGGCGCGGATCTGCATGCCGAGCCGGGTGCGGCTGATCAGCAGGCCAAGCCCGGCCGCGACAACCAGACCGGCGACGATGATCGCCAGACGGTAGGCGGGATAGGGCAGACCGCCGGGCAGCATCACCGGGCCGGCGAGAAACGCAGGCGGATCGAGATAGAGCGGGAAAGATCCGAACAGGAAGCGGACGCCTTCGGAAAACATCAGCACCAGGGCGAAGGTCGCCAGCACCTGATCAAGGTGATCGCGGTCATAAAGCCTGCGGATCACCACGATCTCGACCAGGGCGCCGAGGGCGGCGGCCGCGGCGAGGCTGGCGATCAGGCCGAGCCAGAAGGATCCGGTCCAGGCGGCGACTGCGGCACAGACAAAACCGCCGACCATGAACAGCGAGCCGTGCGCGAGATTGATCAGGCCCATGACACCGAAAATCAGGGTCAGGCCCGCGGCCATCAGGAACAGCATGACGCCGAGCTGCAGACCGTTGAAGATTTGTTCCAGGAAAAGTGCGACGGTCATTGATTACCGGGCTCGCGTCAGCGCGGGGAAAAGGCCCGGGCGGAAATGTCCGCCCGGGTTCGAGAGATGCTTACATCTTGCAATCAGCGGCGTAGGCATCGGCGCGGTCGGTGAGCGCGGTGGCCACGATCTTGTTGGTGTAGATGTCACCTTCCTTGATCACTTCGCGGACATAGATGTCCTGGATCGGGTGGTGATTGGGGCCGAAGCTGAACTTGCCGCGAACCGAGTTGAAGTCGGCCGCTTCCAGCGCCTTGCGGAAAGCGTCCTGATCGGTCACGGCAGCAGCACCCATGGCCGAGATCAGCAGATTGGCAGTGTCATAGCCCTGGGCCGCGTAGATCGACGGCAGGCGGTCGTATTCGGCCTGGTAGGCGGCAACAAAATCCTTGTTGGCCTGGTTGTCGAGATCCTTCGACCAGGTCGAGGTGTTCTTGACGCCGAGTGCTGCGTCGCCGACGGCCTGCAGGATGTTCTGATCGAACGAGAAAGCCGGACCGATCAGCGGCACTTCCACGCCGGCGCCGGCATATTGCTTCATGAAGGAGATGCCCATGCCGCCTGGCAGGAAGAAGAACACGCCATCAGCGCCGGAAGCGCGGATCTGTGCGATCTCGTTGGCGTAGTCCTGGGCGCCCAGTTCGGTGTAGATCTCGTTGGTGACCTCACCCTTGTAGAAGCGCTTGAAGCCCGACAGCGAATCCTTGCCCGCCGGATAGTTCGGCGCCATGATGAACACCTTCTTCATGCCCGCGGAATTGGCATATTCGCCAGCGGCTTCATGCAGATTGTCGTTCTGGTAGGAGATCGAGAAATAGTTGGGGTTGCAGCCCGGTCCGGCCAGGGCCGACGGTGCGGCATTGGTGGAGAGATAGAACTTTCCCTGCGCCACCGCCGACGGCACGACGGCCATGGCGAGGTTGGACCAGACGATGCCGGTGAGCACGTCGACCTTTTCCGACTGGATCAGCTTGTCGGCCAGCTGCACGGCCAGATCCGGCTTCTGTGCGTCATCCTCGACAATGACTTCGATGTCCGAATTGCCGGACTGCTTGACCGCGAGCAGGAAACCGTCGCGGGAATCGATGCCGAGCGATGCGCCGCCGCCCGAGAGCGTGGTGATCATGCCGACCTTGACCGGTTCGGCTGAAGCAATCGAAACGCCGGCAAGCAGCGACGCGGCCGCCGCCAATCCCATGAATGTCTTTTTCATTGTTCTTCCTCTCTGTGTTTGATGCAGCGCCGGCCTTGTTGGCGGTCCGGTCGCAACAGCTTTTCCCCTTCGGGCGAATGATCCAGTCCGCACCTCACTGAACATGAGGGACAGTCCTGCACGCATCATCTTCGAGCATTGGAGCAAGCCGCATTAAAATGTCAACGCGCGAGGCCCCAATCATCGCCATTGCCGGTGAGCTTATCAGCCGATCTGAAGAATTCCAGTACTTTTTTTAAGCTTAAAATAAATTGGCCGCGATTGGCCCTTGCGCCATCGCGCCGGGCGTGGTTCCAAGGTATGACCGACATGATGGATCAGAGGCAGAAGGAGAGCGGCGATGCAGTGTTTTTTCGTGGAGTTTCAATGCAAGCTCGGCCAGGCCTATGTGGTTGCCGACGAACTCGCCAACCGCGAAATTGCCTCCGAGATCTACTCGGTGAGCGGGCAGTTCGACCTGATGGCCAAGTTCTACATCGAGGATGATGTCGATATAGGCCGCTTCGTCGCCGACAATATCCACACCGTTCCGGGCGTGGAGCGCACCCATACGATCCTGACCTTCAAGGCGTTCTGAGCGCCCGCAATTCCTCAAGCACCGCTTGAACCAGTCGCGCCGGGCGCAGCGAGGGCGTGTGCGCCGAAGAACCGGGCGCAAGGCCCGCAGTCATTTTCATGGGGAGGAAATGGTACGGTTGGCTGGGGTTGAACCAGCGACCTCCGGATCCACAATCCGGCGCTCTAACCAACTGAGCTACAACCGCGTATCAGCGACGATGAAACATGTTCATCCGCTTTATTGCCGCTCACATACGGCGGGCAGGCCGTTTTTGCAAGAGGCCTTGAGCCAGTTTTTCCGATTTCGGACACCAGGCTGCACAGCAAAAGGCCGGACACGAGGATCCGGCCTTTCGACAATTCGGTCTGACAGGGAAATCAGGCGACCTTGATTTCGTCCATGGCCTTTTCCGCAACGGTCTTGACCGGCTTGGAAACGTCCTCGGCAACCTTCTTGGCTGCGTCCTGCATGGTCTTGACCTGGTCGACCATCATTTCGGCCTGCTTGCGGAAGAAGCCGGTCTGAAGTTCGATCATCTGGGCAACGGTCTTGACGCCAAGCAGGGCTTCCATGTGAGAGAGCGAGTGCTCTGCATTGCCGCGGGCGGCGTCGATGGCCTTGAGGCTCAGTTCAACGGTGCCGGCCTGCGCATTTTCGAGCGTGGCTTCGATTGCCTTGGTGGCGTCTTCGGCGACGGTCTTGACCTTGGCATAGGCTTCCTTGGTCTGGTTGACGGACTTGTCAGCCATTTCGCGGTAGCCATCGCTCATCTTGGTCATGTCGAAAGCCGGAAATTCGAAGACGTCTGCAGTTGCGGTTTTCTTGGTCGCCATGTCACTTCTCCTTGAAGACATTTGGGACCGTCGTGGCCCCGTTCCTGATTTCAAAAAGACCCTAGCACAAAATATGGTGCGCTGCAATATATATTGTGCGACGCACCATGCGTTAACCGTTTCCAGACAAATAACCCTGCCGGCAACGGGCTTTGCTGGACCCGCGGCGGCGTCAAAGCTATTAATAAAACCTTAATATGCCCCCATATAAGGGGATATCCTGGCCGAAACTGGAATTTTGACCATGCAGGCTCATCACTATCCGTTCATTGATCTGGCCGTCCACGCGTCGGTTCGGGACCGTTTTGCCAATGGCGACGCGGTGGCGGTGCTGAGCCCGGACCTTGGCGAGGTGCTTTGGGCCAATGGCGCGGCGGCCAGTCTGCTCGGCTTCTCCAGCATCTATGACATCCTCGACGAAGGCTTTGACGGGCAAACCGCCACCAGACGCCAGATCGAAAGCGCCCTCGGTCTGCTGCGCCGCACCGGAAAGGCGCAGAGTTTCATGATGCGGACGAACAGCGGTTTTTCCCGTTCCATGACTGCGGCCGGCCTCGAGGATTTCATCTTGCCCGACGGCGCCCCTGCCCTGTTGCTCACCAGCAGCAATGCCGGAAAGATCCTCGGACCCGGCGCTCGGGCACGGCAGATCATAGCAGGTTTTGAAGGCACGGGGACGCATGTCGCGGTGCTCGACAAGGATGGCCGGGTTCTGGCCGCCTCCAGCACCTTCGATTCGATCGGTCTGGCGGGCAGCGACATCGCCCGGATGATCGCCGATGTGGCCACTGCGGGAGACCGCCTGGTCAAGCGCATGTCCGACGCCGGCACCGGACCGATGCCCACCGCCATCGGACGATTGGCGGACGATCCGGCCCTGCATCTTCTGTTTGCGGTCGAGCCGGCGCCGGCGGATGAAATCGCGACCGAGGCCGAGGACTTCACCGCACCGGCGGCGGTTGCCGGCGCAGGGATGGCGCCGGACGCCGAAGACCCGACACAGGCCGGCCCGGCTGATGAGCCGGAGATTCTATCCGCCGATCCCGAGCCGAGCGCGGGTGACGATGACGAGACCGCCGACACGGCGCAGGCAAATATCGACGCCACCGATCAGGACCGGAGCCTTGACGCGCCCGTTGCGGCGGCGACGTCTAAACCGCCCCGGGTGGTTTTCGACACCAGCCGCGTCCGCGACGATCTCAATGCGCGCCTGGAAAAGGCCGAGCAGTCCGAGAAGGAAGCGGCCCGCCCTTCCGACGAGAGCCCGGAACCCGTAACTGATGCAGATGCATCCGCAACCCAGTCGCTTCCGGACGAGCCTGCAGAGGAAATGATCGCCGCAGAACAACCTGACCCGCAGGACGAACCGGGCGCCGAGCCGGCTGACGGCGACCACGCGGGCGACACGCCTGGTGCCGAAATGACGGACGAGCCTGAGGATCTGACCGCCGGAGACGTTGCCGACAGCGACGCCGATGCCGAGCGCGACATCCACAGCGACGCCGACACCGAGAGTGAGACCGAGGCCGTCATCGAAAGTGACAGCGACGCCGGCGGCGATACCGACAGCAACAGCGACGCGGAAACGGACACGGACAGCGACATTCCAGACGAATCCGATGTGCTGGCCGCCACAGGACCCGAAGCCGAGGCGGAGGAGCCGGCGGCAAGTGCCGAGCCCGGCAAGGCTGAGTTCCGCTTCGACCCGGAAGGCAAGCCGGTGCGCTTTGTCTGGAAGATCAACCGTGAAGGCGAGTTCAGCGAGATCTCGCCCGAATTCGCCCAGACCGTCGGCCCCCATTCCGCCGATGTGATCGGGCGCAAATTCCCGGACCTGGCGCGGGTGTTCAACCTCGATCCCGACCATGTCATCACCGACCTGCTCAACCGCCGCGACACCTGGTCCGGCAAGACGGTCTACTGGCCGGTGCAGGGCACCGATCTGGTCACGCCGGTGGATCTGGCGGCCTTGCCGACCTATACCCGCGACCGCAGCTTTGACGGTTTCCGCGGATTCGGCATTGTCCGCACCGGCGAAACCCGCCGCGACCCCGAAGCCCTCGGCCTGGCGCTGGCGCCGGGCGCCCGTCCACGCATCGTCGAGGAGCCGGTCGAACCGCTCACCGCAGAGGCCATCGAGGCGGCGATCGCCAAGGAAACGCGGTCGCCAATTCCGGACGAACAGCCCGGCATCAAGCCGCACACCGCCGAAGACGAAGCCGATCTCGAGATGCAGTTGCTTGAACGCGACATCGAGGATCTTGCCCGGATGGACGGCGCCGACCTCGATGACATCGATGACTTCGATGGTGAAGACGGCGCGATCGAGTTCACCGGAGACGGCTCAGATGAAACATCCGGCGCCGGCGACAGCGACGCGGGTGATGCTTCCCAGGAAGATCACGATGACCCGTTCCGGGGCGAACGGCCGGCCATCCACCTGGTCGAGACACCGATGCGGCGCGACAGCGACAAGATCATCGACCTCGAAGCCCGCCGGACCCGTCCGCGCGACGGGCTTTCCCCCGGCGAACAGGCTGCGTTCCGGGAAATCGGGGTGCGCCTGAGCGAGACCTCGGCGCCGCGCACCGATGTCGCGCAGGAAGACAGGTTCTCCGAGATCCGCAAGACCTTCGGCACCCGGCAACCGCCCCTGGGCCAGGACCAGACCGACGAGCCCGCAAGTAGCTCCGACGATGACGCGGGCAATACCGCTTCGCAGACGGATGCTGCAAGTGACGAAGCTGCGCCGGCACCGCGCGGCACGGCACCTGTCACACCACCGGCCGCCGCGCCGATGCCCTCGGCATTTGCCCTGCCGGCCCGGCAGGTGATGCTCACCGGGATGAGTTCCGGTTTCATCGACGCCATTCCGGTGGCGCTGCTGGTGCAGGCCGGTGACATGCTGATCCACGCCAATTCAGAGTTCTTTGCTCTGACCGGGTACAACTCGCTTGACGAGCTTGCCGCCAGCGGCGGCCTCGATCATCTGCTGGACCGGCCGTCGGAAGACGAGCAGGCCATCGATGGCGCGATGCTGGTCAGAAAGGCCGATGGCGGCACCCGCATGGTCACCGCACGGCTGCGTTCGGTCAACTGGCGCGACGGCCACGCCTTGCTGCTGGCCCTGTCACCGATCGACGCTGATGCCATGGCCGGTGTGGCCCTCACGGAACCGGCTGAGCCCGAGACCGAGGGTCAGCCCGAGGAAACCCAGGCAGAGCCGGACAGCGCCGCCCTGAAGATCGAGGCGCAGGAGCTGCGCTCCATCCTCGAGACCGCCACCGACGGCGTCGTCATTCTCGACAATGACGGCACCATCCGCTCGATGAACGGCTCGGCCTGCGCGCTGTTCAACTATGACGAGACCGAGACCCAGAGACAGCCATTCGCCATGCTGTTTGCGCATGAAAGCCAGCGTGCGGTGATGGATTATGTCAGCGGCCTTGCCGACCACGGCGTTTCCAGCGTGCTCAATGACGGGCGCGAGGTGATCGGCCGCGAGGCCGGTGGCGGCTTCCTGCCGCTGTTCATGACCATCGGCCGGCTGTCGGGCTCCAACGGCTATTGCGCGGTCCTGCGCGACATCACCCAGTGGAAGCGGACCGAAGAGGAGCTGCGCACCGCCAAACGCGCCGCCGAGACCGCCAATTCGCACAAGACCGACTTCCTTGCCCGGGTCAGCCACGAAATCCGCACCCCGCTCAATGCCATTATCGGCTTCTCGGAAATGATGGTCGAGGAACGCTTCGGTCCGATCGGCAGCCCGCGCTATCTCGAATATGCCCATGACATCGGCAATTCCGGCAAGCATGTGCTCGACATCGTCAATGATCTGCTCGATATCTCCAAGATCGAGGCGGGTCAGGTGCAGATGGAGTTCGTTTCGGTGTCGCTCAACGATCACCTGGCCGAAAGCGTGTCGCTGCTGCAGCCGATGGCCAACAGCCAGCGGGTGATCATTCGCACCAGCCTGTCGACCAGCGTGCCGGAAGTGGTTGCCGACCGACGCTCGATCAAGCAGATCGCGCTCAATTTGTTGTCCAACGCCATCCGCTACACGCCCTCGGGCGGCCAGATCGTGGTGTCGACATCCTACGAGCCATCGGGGAATGTGGTCATCCGCATTCGCGACACCGGCATCGGGATGAACCGCAAGGAACTCGAGCAGGCGATGAAACCCTTCGGCCAGGTCGGCCCCGGACCGCGCCAGCGCGGCGAGGGAACCGGGTTGGGGCTACCGCTGACCAAGGCCATGGTCGAGGCCAACCGCGCCCAGTTCGATATCGTCTCGGCGCCGGGCGAAGGCACGCTGGTGTCAATCGCCTTCCCGCCGCAGCGCGTGCTAGCTGACTGAAACACAAGACAAAAAAACGGGGACCACCGGGGCCCCCGTAACAATTTCAATCTGTGCTAAACATCACCGTGGGACTAGAAACTATCCAAGGTTCACGTGGATTAATGCGCGAAAACTGTTACCGCCACCTTTCAGGATTAGTTAAGATATTACCCATTAGTTCTGTGTTGCAGTGCGTGGTTAAAAAGTTGGTCAGACTTGATTAACCATAAGCTTTCCGCGCCTTGACGCGATTGACGCAACAGCGCGCCCAGGCCGCCCGAAGGCTGTAACCCCTCCGCGCAAAACCCGCTTTTATCCCCCGCACTTTCGCTGACAGACCGGTGCCGGGTAGCGATTCAGCAGCTGCAGACGCCTCATGCCGGCCGAGCATGCGGCAGCGGCAATTGCCGGCGCGGAAGAACCTGCTCAGCTCTTGAGGGCTTCGAGCCCGGAAAACAGGTCCAGCGCTTCGGGATTGGCCAGCGCCTCCTTGTTCTTCACCGGACGGCCATGGACGACGTCACGCACCGCCAGTTCCACGATCTTGCCGGACTTGGTGCGGGGAATGTCGCGGACCGCGATGATCCGGGCCGGGACATGCCGGGGGACGCGCCGCTGCGGATCTTCGAACGGATCCTGGCTTCGAGCGCATCGTCAAGCTGCACGCCCTCGGCGAGACGGACGAACAGCACGACGCGGACATCATCGTCCCAGTCCTGGCCGATGCAGATCGCCTCGGCCACCTCGTCCATCTGCTCCACCTGATTGTAGATTTCGGCCGTGCCGATGCGCACGCCGCCGGGATTGAGCGTGGCGTCCGAGCGGCCATGGATGATGATGCCGTTATGCGCGGTCCGCTCGGCGAAATCGCCATGGGTCCAGATATTGTCGAAGCGGGAGAAATAGGCGGCGCGGTATTTCTCGTCGCCGGGATCGTTCCAGAAGCCGATCGGCATGGCCGGGAACGGCTTGGTGCAGACCAGTTCGCCCTTTTCGCCGATGATCGGCTGTCCGTCCTCGTCCCAGACATCGACGGCCATGCCGAGACCCGGACCCTGGATCTCGCCGCGATAGACCGGCAGCGCCGGATTGCCGAGCACGAAGCAGGAGACGATGTCGGTGCCGCCGGAAATCGAGGCCAGATGCACATCCGGCTTGATGCCCTCATAGACGAAGCTGAAGCCTTCCGGCGACAGCGGCGAGCCGGTGGAGGTCAACATTCTCAGCCGCGACAGGTCATGGGTCTTGATCGGCTCGAGACCGGCCTTGCGGACCGCGTCGATGAACTTGGCCGAGGTGCCCAGGACCGAGAACTTCTCCTCCGCCGCGTAATCGAAAATGACATTGCCGTCGGGATAGAACGGCGAGCCGTCATAGAGGCACAACGTCGCCCCGACGGCGAGGCCTGAGGCCAGCCAGTTCCACATCATCCAGCCGCAGGTGGTGAAGTAGAACAGCCGTTCGCCGGGCTCGAGACCGCAATGCAGCCGCTGTTCCTTGAGATGCTGCAGCAATGTGCCGCCGGCCGAATGGACGATGCATTTGGGGATGCCGGTGGTGCCGGAGGAAAACAGGATATAGAGCGGGTGCGAAAACGGCAGCTGCTCATAGACCACGGGAGCTGCGGCATGACCGGCGACGAAGGCGTCGAGCGTGACGGCGCCGTCCACGGCCGCGGCAACGGCTTCGCCGTCATCAAGCAGCGGTACGATGACGGTGGCGGCCGGCTTCAGCGATGCGGAAATTTCAACAAGCTTGGCGGCCACCTCCTGGCGCTTGCCATTGTACCAGTAGCCGTCGCAGGAGATGAACAGTTTCGGTTCGATCTGGCCGAAGCGGTCGAGCACGCCGGTGGTGCCGAAATCGGGCGAGCAGGAGGACCAGATCGCGCCGATGGAAGCGGTCGCAAGCATGCAGGCGATGGTCTCGGGCATGTTCGGCATCATGGCCGCAACCCGGTCGCCCTTGCCCACGCCATGGGCGCGGAAGGCCTGTTGCAACCGCGAGACCAGCGCATGAAGCTCGTCCCAGCTCATCGCGCGCTGCGGCTTGTCCTCGGCCCTGAACAGCATCGCGGGCTCGGCGCCGGTGCGCGACAGCAGATTCTCGGCGAAATTCAGGTGCGCATCGGGGAAGAACCGGGCGCCGGGCATGGCGTCGCCATTTTCGCTGATGCGCTCGCCCTTGCTGCCGCGAACCTCGCAATAGTCCCACAGCGCCGACCAGAACCCTTCCCGGTCGGTGATCGACCATTGATGCAGGTCCAGCGGATCGGCCAGCGACCGCCCTGCCCGTTCACCGGCAATCCTGGCAAAGGCCATCCACGGGCTGTTCTGCAGGTCTTGCGGATTGGGACGCCAAAGCGGTGTATCGGTCATGTCAGTCTCCTGCAGGTTTGCGCGGCACGATGGAACCAGCGGCCGCCGCACATTAACGGATGGCGGCAGTGCTGCAACCGGGCGGAACGACGCTGGCACAGGATCGTGCGGGAACCCGGCCGGATGATGCGCTCTGCCTTAACATTGGCGCTGCGCGATGCAAACAGATGATGGTTTGCCCCCGCCAAAATCCGCCGCACAATGGTCTTCAATTGCATTCGCTCCCGGCAGGCTTTAACCAGAGCATGGGGACAGAGGCTTGGGAGCATGGGTTTGAATTTCAACATTGCGCAATGGCCCGGGGGACGTGTGGTGATTGCCGGCGTCATTGCGGTGGTGATCGTCATCCTGATCGTGATTGCAAGCCTGCCGCTGGCGGTTTCCAGCGGCCTGGTGCGGGACCGGCTGGAACGCGACATCAGCGCATGGGCCGGCCATAACGTCTCGCTGGGCGATGCGCCCTCGCTGGACTTCTGGCCGACGCCGACGATCCAGCTCGACAATGTCGAGATCAGGCCGGCGACCTTCTCCGAGGGCGACCCGATCCTGCGCGCCGACAGCATCGTTGCCAATTTCAACCTGTTCTCGGCGGTGCTCGGCGCTCCCAGCTTTTCCGAATTCAAGCTGATCCGCCCGACCTTCAATGTCGAGCTCTATCCCGACGCCACCTCGAACTGGTCCTCCTCGTCCGGCGACCTGGCCGAAGGAGTCGCTGCGGCCGTGGCCCGGGACCTGGCGCTGCAGGCCGGCGAAGACATTCCGGCAACCGCCATCATTCCGGATTCGGCGGCGCTGGGCGTGGTCATGATCGAGGACGGCACCATCCGCTGGACCCGCGATCCGGGTGCGGCAGCCGAGAAGCTGACGGCCATCAACGGCACGCTGGCCTGGACGGCGCCGACGGCGATCGCGCGGGCCAATATCACCGCCATTTTCCGGGGCGAACAACTGACTGTAACCGGCTCGACCTCGGCGCCGCTGCTGCTGTTGGGCCAGCGCTCGACACCGGTGGAGATCAAGGTAGCGTCGGCGCCGCTCAACCTGGATTTCAAGGGGTCGGCCAGCCTGGGATCCAACATGTTTGTCAGCGGGGCGCTGCAGTTCAAGAGCGCCTCGGTGCGGCGGGCGCTGGAATGGTCGGGCACCGACATCAAGCCCGGCGAAGCGATCGGCGCGCTTGACCTGTCGGCCAAGATCACCGCCGAACAGTCCAAGGCCAAACTCGACGACCTGATCATCCTGGTCGACCGCAACCGCGGCATCGGTGTGCTCGATGTCACCCTGCGCGACGGGGAGCCGCCATTGATTGCCGGCACGCTGGCGTTCAACACGCTCGACATCGCCTCCTTCCTGCAGGCCTTCACGCCGCTGCCCGCCGCCGGCAAGGACATCGCCTCGACCATCGACACCCGCTTCCTGCGCGAGATCGGCCTGGATCTGCGGCTGTCGGCGCAGTCGGCGAGTTTCGGTCCGGTGGCGCTGACCAATCTGGCGGCGGCGGCGCGGGTGGAACAGGGCCGCGCGAATTTCGATGTCGGCGACGCCGCCGTCTATGGCGGAAACCTGATCGGCCGCATCGCGCTGTCGGAAAAGGGCATCGAAGGCGGGGTGCGGGTGCAGCTCTCGGCGCGCCGGACCAATTTCGGCGAGCTCTATGATGCGCTCGGGCTGACCGGGCCGCTGCCGCGCGGCATCGGCTCGCTCGATGTCGAAGTGACCTCGCCCTACCCCACCTGGGCCACCGCAATGTCTGACCTGACCGGCAAGATCGATCTGGCCGTGGGCAAGGGCGTCGTGCCCGGGCTGAACCTGCAGAAATTCCGCGAACTGGCGAGAACCGAGCGGTTCTTCGATTTCGAGCAGCTGGGCGAAGTCTCCGGCTTTGCCTTTGACAGCGCCCATTTCGAAGCCTCGATTTCCGATGGCGAGGCCAAGCTGATGACCGCCGAACTGATCGGCCCGGTGCAGATGATCTCGCTGTCGGGGGTAATCCCCTATTCGCGCTCGAGCCTTGCCATTGCCGGGGTTGTCGGGCCGAAACCGCCGCCGGCCGACGCCACCGCCGTGGTCCCGGATGCAAGCCTTACGCCGCTGAGGTTCTTTGTCGGCGGCTCCTGGCCGCAGCCGGTGTTTTCACCGGTAACGCCGTGAGCCGGAGTGCGACAGATGCGATGCTTGCGAAATCCGCCATATTTGGCGACAATCCGGCCATTGCGGTGGGCCGGACGGCTCACGCAGACTACAGGGGATAAGAGCGCATCATGCTGCGGGTGATTTCGGCACTTGTCAAAATCGGACTGGCCTCGCTGATCACCGGCGCGGTGCTGTCGGCGCTCAACCTGTCCGCCGCCGAGCTGCTGGCCGAAATCGGGATGACGCCGGACCGCATCTTCACGCTGCTGCAGGAGGGCGCGACCTGGGCGATCCCCAATATCGTGCTCGGCTCGATGGTGATCGTGCCGATCTGGTTCGTCACCTATCTGCTGCGCCCGCCGCGCAACTGATCTTCTCCTTCAAATGCCGGCGATGGCGGCGCGCTCGTCGCGCTGGCGCCTGACTTCGCGGCTCTTGTTGAGAACCGAGGCGATGATGACGCCGATGGCAACCGTGCCGATCAGCAGCGTGCAGACGGCATTGATTTCGGGCGTCACGCCCAATCGCACCTGGCTGTAGATCTTCATCGGCAAGGTGGTCGCACCCGGTCCCGAGGTGAAGCTGGCAATCACCAGATCGTCGAGCGACAGGGTAAACGCCAGCATCCAGCCGGAGATCACCGCCGGCAGGATCACCGGCAGGGTGATCTGCATGAAGGTGGTGACCGGACCGGCGCCGAGATCCATCGCCGCCTCCTCGAGCGAACGGTCGAAGCTCATCAGCCTTGACTGCACCACCACGGCGACAAAACACATGGTGAAGGTGATGTGGGCCAGGGTGACGGTCCAGAAGCCGCGGCCGAAATCGACTGCCACGAACAAGAGCAGCAGCGACAGGCCGGTGATCACTTCGGGCATCACCAGCGGAGCAAAGACCATGCCGGAAAACAGGATGCGGCCGTTAAACCGGGTGTAGCGGGTCAGCGCGAGCGCTGCGAGCGTGCCGAGAATGGTGGCGAAGGTGGCCGAGACGAAGCCGACCCGGACGGTCACCCAGGCAGCATCCATCAGGCCCTGATTGTTGAACAGCTCGCGATACCATTTGGTCGAGAACCCGGCCCAGACGGTGACCAGACGGGATTCGTTGAAGGAATAGACCACCAGCAAAACGATGGGCAGATAGAGGAAGGCGAAACCGAACACCACCGAGGCGATGTTGAAGCGGGACCAGCTCGTGTTCATGGGTTCATCCTCATCGACCGCTCTCCTGGGACTTGGCCTGCGCCTGCTGGAAGAACATGATCGGGATCACCAGGATCAGCAGCAGCAGCACGGCGACGGCCGAGGAGACCGGCCAGTCGCGATTGTTGAAGAACTCGCTCCACAACGTCTTGCCGATCATCAGGGTGCGCGAGCCGCCAAGCAGATCTGGGATGACGAACTCGCCGACCGCCGGAATGAAGACCAGCAGGCAGCCTGCGACGATGCCGGGAATGGCGAGTGGAAAGGTGATCTTCCAGAAGGCGGTGATCTGCGGACAGCCAAGGTCCTGGGCTGCCTCGATCAGCGTGTAATCCATCTTTTCCAGCGCCGAATAGATCGGCAGCACCATGAAGGGCAGATAGGAATAGACGATGCCGATATAGACGGCAGTGTCGGTGTTCAAAATGATCAGCGGTTCATCGATCACCCCGATGGCCAGCAGCAGCTGGTTGAGCAAGCCCTCGGGCTTGAGGATGCCGATCCAGGCATAGACGCGGATCAGGAAGCTGGTCCAGAACGGCAGGATCACCAGCATCAACAGCGTCGGGCGCAGCGAGGACGGGGCGCGGGCCATGCCATAGGCGAGCGGGAAGCCGATCAGCAGGGTCAGCACCGTCGAGATGAAGGCGATGGTGATCGAGGAAATATAGGCGTTGATGTAGAGCGAATCCTCGGTCAGCCAGAGATAATTGTCGAAACTGAACTGCCTGAACGCATCGATGATGCCGGCAATGCCGTCGGCCATGTCGATGGTCGGCGCATAGGGCGGCATCGCCATCATCGGGGTCGACAGCGAGATCTTGAGCACGATGCCGAAGGGCACCAGGAAGAAGATCAGGAGCCAGGCATAGGGAACGGCAATGACCAGGCGGCGGGTGATGGCGGAGATCAACTTCATTGCACGGTCCTCATTTCCGGTCCCAGATCGCATACAGGACAAGAACCGCCATCACGGCGGCGATGACGATAAAAATGATGCTGCCGATATGATCGAACATTTCCGGTGCGGCATAGAGGCTGAGCAGGAAACCGATGGTCGACACCGAGACATAGGCGGCAAGGTTCTGCTGCTGCAGCGGGCAAGCCTTGCCCAGCAGGCCGTGGCGCCTGGTCAGGCTCAGCGCATAGACCGAGATCGCCATATGGACGACATAGACCAGCGCAAGTTCGGGCCGCAGCAGCAACAGGGTTGCAGCAGCGGCAAGCGTCATGCCGATCGCGGCCATGCGATTGCCCCTGAAAGCCCGGGCCGCCTCCGGCTGGCCGTCCTCGTCCATGCGGGTCATGGTCATCCTCAACTGCCCAGCACGACGCCGCCATCGGTGTTGAAGCAGACCCAGATCTCTTCGTCGTAACCGATGGGGTCTTCAACCGTGCGGACCGCGTTGAGCAGCGAGGCCTTGACGATCTCGCCATTGCCGAGCTTGACGTGAAACACCGTCATGTCGCCGAGATAACCGATGTCCCAGACTTCGCCCGAAGCGGCATTGATGCCGCCCTCGGGCTTGATCCGCGAGACGCGCAGCTTTTCCGGCCGGATGGCGAAGCTGACTTTCTGGCCCGCCTGCAGCGGCTGGGCGGTTTCGGAACGGATATGCATGCCGTCGGCGGTCTCGATGTCGGCCACGCCGTCGCTGATGCCGGTGACTTCGCCGCGGAACAGGTTGATGTCGCCGATGAAGCTGGCGACGAATTCGGATTTCGGCGCCTCATAGGTTTCGACCGGGGTGCCGATCTGGACGATGCGGCCGAGATCCATCACGGCGATGCGGTCGGCCATGGTCATGGCCTCTTCCTGGTCATGGGTAACGACCAGGAAGGTCAGCCCCAGGTCCTGCTGCAGGTCCATCAGTTCGAACTGGGTTTCCTCGCGCAGCTTCTTGTCGAGCGCGCCGAGCGGCTCGTCCAGCAGCAGCACTTTCGGGCGCTTGGCGATGGAGCGGGCAAGGGCGACGCGCTGGCGCTGGCCGCCGGAGAGCTGATGCGGCTTGCGCTTGCCGAACTGGTCGAGCTTGACCAGCTTGAGCATGTCGCTGACGCGGTCCTCGATCTCGGATTTGGCCATGCCGTCCTGCTTGAGGCCGAAGGCGATGTTCTTCTCGACGCTCATATGCGGAAACAGCGCATAGGACTGGAACATCATGTTGACCGGGCGCTTGTAGGGCGGCACGCCGGCCATGTTCTCGCCATCGAGCAGGATCTGACCGTCGGTGGGGTTCTCGAAGCCGGCGAGCATGCGCAGAAGCGTGGACTTGCCGCAGCCCGAGCCGCCGAGCAGCGCGAAGAATTCCTTCTGGTAGATGTGCAGCGTCAGGTCTTTGACCGCGACGAAATCGCCGAATTTCTTGGTGATGTTCTCGAACGCGATATAGGGGCGCTGGTCCGGATCATTCCACGGTTCGAAGCTGCGCCTGATGCTGCCCAGAGATTTCATGCCCGCTTGTCCCCGTGATCTGTAGCAGTGAAAACCCCCGGCGCGTTGCCGTGCCGGGGGTGAGGTTTCCGATTTACTGACCGGTGACGATCTTGGTCCAGGTCCGGGTCATGACGCGCTGGGTGCGCTGATCCTTGGGCGAGGTGGAATAGAGCCGGCCGATCGTTTCCTCATCGGGATAGATGGCGGTGTCGCCGATCACGTCTTCATTGAGGAACGGCTTGGAGGCCAGATTGCCGTTGGCGTAGTAGACATAGTTCGACGCCTTGGCCATGACTTCCGGATCCATGATGTAGTTGAGGAATTCATGGGCCTCGTCGACATGGGCGGCATCATTGGGGATGGCCATGTTGTCGAACCACATCAGCGCGCCTTCCTTGGGGATGACATAGTCGATTGTCACGCCCTGATCGGCTTCGGCGGCGCGGTCGCGGGCCTGCAGGATATCGCCGGACCAGCCGACGGCCAGGCAGATGTCGCCATTGGCAAGCGCGTTAATATATTCCGACGAGTGGAATTTCTTGACGCTGGGCCGGACGGAGATGAGAAGCTCTTCGGCCTTGGCAATGTCGTCGGGCGAGTTGGAATCGGGGTCGAGGCCGAGATAGTTCAGGGCCGCAGGCACGATTTCCTCGGCGGTGTCGAGCATGTAGACGCCGCAATCGGCGAGCTTGGCCAGATTGGCCGGATCGAAGACGATGTCCCAGGAATCGAGCGGCGTGTCGCCCAGCCGTTCCTTGACCTTGTCGACATTGATGCCGATGCCGGTGGTGCCCCACATGTAGTTGATGGCGTATTCATTGCCGGGATCGTATTTTTCCAGCCGCGCGGCGATCGCCGGATCCATGTTGACCAGGTTGGGCAGCTTCGACTTGTCGAGCTTCTGGAACACGCCGGCGGTGATCTGGCGGGCCAGGAAGGTGCCGGTCGGAACCACCACGTCATAGCCGGTGGAGCCGGCAAGCAGTTTGGTCTCCAGCACCTCGTTGGAATCGAACACGTCGTAGACAACAGTGATGCCGGTTTCCTTGGTGAAATCCTCGAGAATGGACTCATCAATATAGTCGGACCAATTGTAGACATTGACGACGCGGTCCTGGGCGGATGCAAGCATGGTCGATGCAGCAAGCATGACGGCTGCCGAGAATAGGCGGGTCTTCAGGGGCATTCCTGTTCCTCTCGTTTTCTGATCTGGTCACCTGCCAGGCCGGACGGCCAGTGATGAACGTCCGCGTCCCTGCCTTGGCCGGCCGGGTGCGGCGGATCAGGCAAGTTTAGGAGGAATCTCAGCTTGCACAAGAGGCCAGCAAGTCATTTCCCGATTATGACCGACGCAAAATGCTGCAGCGCATTCTGGCGGCGTCCGTGCACGTCGGACACGGTGGCGCCAATGCCGCGAACGGGGCGCATCACTGGAAATCGAAGGCCGACAGACCGGTGACCATTTCGTCCAGACCAAGCGGCCGGGTGATCGGCGGTTCGGCGCGGGCCAGGCAGCCGACACGCTCGCACAGGCGGCAGGCCGGGCCGACCGGAATCGCCACCGGCCGCACGGTCTTGCCGGTGTTCATCGGCAGCGCCTCGCCATAGACGATTTCATCGCGGAAGCCGATATCGCAGCCGAGCAGCAGCGCGGTGCGGCGCGGCCGTTCCGAGAACGCGCCCTGCGGGCCTTCCAGTGTCCGCGACACGGTCAGGAACTCGGCGCCGCCGGGCAGTTCCACCGCCTCAACGAGCACCTGCGCCGGCTGCGAGAAGGCGGCGTGGATCGACAGTTTCGGGCAATTGCCGCCAAAGCGCTGCTGCGGGAAGCCCTGAGCGCCGGCGCGGCGGAAGCGGTGGCCGGCGACATCGACCTCGAGCATGAAGAACGGCACACCCTCAAGGCTGGGGCGGCACAATGTGGTCAACCGGTTGGCGGCCTGCTCATAGGAGACGCCGAAGCGCGATTTGAGCACATCTATGTCGTAGCGGGCGCGCTGGGCTGCGGCATGGAACGCCTGATAGGGCATCATCAGCGCGTGGGCGGCATAGCGGGCGAGTTCGAAGCGGGCGATGCGGCGGGCCTCGTCGCTGGTCAGCTTGAGTTCGCCCACGCCGGCGGCAATGGCGACATTCATGCGGATCAGCGACGCCTCCATCGCCACCTCGCGCAACTGGTCGAATGGCGACAGGCGTTCGGACAGGAACAGCCGCTGCGAATGGCGGTCATAGCGGCGGCGCCAATTGGGCATGGTGGCCACCGGCAGCAGGCGGACGACGACACCGTGCTCGCTCCGGAGCCAGGCCTTGAGCGCGCCCATCAGATCATCGCCGGGCTTGAGCAACTGGTGGAAGGCTTCTGCCTCCTCTTCCAGCGCCGGATGGTGATTGGGGCGGGTTTCGAGCACTTCGCGGACCTCGTCCATCGGCAGCCGCGCACCCGACAGCGCCGGGCTGTGGCCATCGCGGGCGAGCATGGCCGAGAGATCGGAGAGGCGGGCGGCCTGTTCGCGATAGGCGCGATGCAGCTTGAGGATGGCGGCACTTGCATTGGGGGCGGCTTCGGCGATCTCAACCACTTCCTGGTCGCCCGGCAGTTCTCCGGCGAGCAGCGGATCGGCGAAGACCTCCTTGAGACCGGCAAGCGTTGTGCCGCCGCCCTCGCCCTGCAATTCCTCGACATCAATCTTGTAGACGGAAGACAGTTTGAGGATCAGCTGCACGGTGAGCGGCCGCTGATTGCGCTCGATCAGGTTGAGATAGGAGGGCGAAATGCCGAGCGCCTCGGCCATCGCCGTCTGGGTCAGGCCCTTGGCGTTGCGGATGCGGCGGATGCGCGGCCCGGCGAATATCTTTTGTTCAGCCATGGGACCCGATCTTTACACGATTTTACAGAGATAAGCCACAATTTGCGTGTCCGCGGCTTTTACAATTGTGACAAGTTTACAGACCCGTTTTGTCAAACACAAGACAGATTGACTTCATTTATTGACCGAAAACATGGAATTTTCTCGCTTAGTGTGCGGCGCAATGTAAATTCAGTCACATCGAAGGCGATCAAACGGCTCCCAAGCTGATGCGCCCGAACCAGACACAAAAGACCGGAGAAAATTCATGACTGATTTTTACAATCTCGTTCCGACCGCTCCCGAAGGCCGCTATGACGGCGTCGAACGCCCCTATAGCCCGGCCGATGTCCAGAAGCTGCGCGGCTCGGTCAACATCAAGTACAGCCTTGCCGAAATGGGCGCAAACCGGCTGTGGAAGCTGATCCACGAGGAAGACTTCGTCAATTCGCTGGGCGCCATGACCGGCAACCAGGCCATGCAGCAGGTTCGCGCGGGCCTCAAGGCGATCTACCTCTCCGGCTGGCAGGTTGCTGCCGATTCCAACACTGCCTCGTCGATGTATCCCGACCAGTCGCTCTATCCTGCCAATGCCGCACCTGAACTGGCCAAGCGCATCAACCGCACCTTGCAGCGCGCCGACCAGATCGAAACAGCTGAAGGCAACGGCCTGTCGGTCGACACCTGGTTTGCGCCGATCGTTGCCGACGCCGAAGCCGGTTTCGGCGGCCCGCTGAACGCGTTTGAAATCATGAAGGCCTTCATCGAGGCCGGCGTTGCAGGCGTTCACTACGAAGACCAGCTGGCTTCCGAGAAGAAGTGCGGACATCTGGGCGGCAAGGTTCTGATTCCCACGGCAGCTCATATCCGCAATCTTAACGCAGCGCGGCTTGCTGCGGACGTTATGGGCACACCGACGCTTGTCATCGCCCGGACCGATGCTGAAGCTGCCAAATTGCTGACCTCCGATATTGACGAGCGGGACCGCGAATTTGTCGATTATGACGCAGGCCGCACGATCGAGGGTTTTTACAACATCAAGAATGGTCTCGACTCCTGCATCGCCCGCGCCGTGTCCTATGCGCCGCATTGCGACCTGATCTGGTGCGAGACCTCGAAACCCGATCTGGAGCAGGCCCGCAAATTCGCCGAGGGCGTGCACAAGCATCATCCGGGCAAGCTCTTGGCCTATAACTGCTCGCCATCGTTCAACTGGAAAAAGCATCTCGACGATGCGACGATTGCAAAATTCCAGCGCGAACTCGGCGCTATGGGCTACAAGTTCCAGTTCATCACGCTGGCCGGCTTCCACCAGCTCAACCACGGCATGTTCGAACTGGCCCGCGGCTACAAGGACCGGCAGATGTCGGCCTATTCGGAACTGCAGGAAGCGGAGTTCGCTTCCGAGGTCAACGGCTACACCGCGACCAAGCACCAGCGCGAAGTCGGCACCGGCTATTTCGACGCCGTGTCGATGGCGATCACCGGCGGCAAGTCCTCGACCACCGCGATGGGCGAATCCACCGAATCGGCGCAGTTCCGCCCCGCCGCGGAGTAACCAGACAGTCCCTGCCCGCTTTGGCGGGCGGGGCCCCCGAACAACGACCCATTCACCATCACAAACCCCGCCAGAGGAGAAATGCAATGACAGCCCAGACCCGCGTCAAGGAACGTGCCGAAGAACAGTCTTCCGCCATGGATGCCGACCAGCAGGCAGCGATCCGCATGCTCGCCAATGATCTGCACCGCCTCAACCACTCGGTCATGAAGGCCGTGGATGCCGGTGTCTCGGTGGAGCTGGTCCGCTCCGCCCGCCACCATGGCGGCGACGGCAACTGGGGTGATTTGCTGATCCCGGTGATCGTTACGCAAGGCCGCTGATCAGGGCCGCTGATCACTGCTGCCGCACAGAGCGGGAATTGCCGGCAGGCACTTCCGCAGACCAAGATCCCGGGGCTCCCCCTGACCCCGGTTTGCCTCCAGGCAAATCTCCCCGCCGCGACCCAGATCGCGGCGGGGTTTTCTGATGGGTCAGACCGCGACGGCGAGCCGGCGGCGGTTGCGGGCGGCGCCGGTGGCGCGCATGGCGGTGAACGACAGTACCGCAGCGAGCGCGATCGCCGCCACCATCGGCAGCGGCGTGCCGTCGAAGAAGGGGCCGGCGAGCATGGTCATGATGCCGCCCGCCAGCATCTGCAGCATGCCGCCCAGCGACGAGGCCAGGCCGGCAATGTCGCCGTGATCATCGAGCGCCATCACCATGGCCGTGGGAATGACCAGGCCGAGGCAGAAATTGGCGCAGATCAGCATGGCGACCAGCAGCGCGAAGGAATCGACGCCGAACCAGACCAGCACCAGCAGCGCCAACGTGACCAGCAGGAAGCCGCTGACCGCCCAGGTGACCACGCGCTCGGCACCGAACCTGTCGCCGAGATTGGCGGCCAGCTGGGTGGCGGTGAAGAAGCCCGCGGCATTGGCGGCAAACGCCAGGCTGAAGCCGGTGGGCGTCAGGCCGTAATGGCCGGTATAGACGAAGGAGGCGCTGGCCAGGAAGACGAAGAAGCTGGCCATGCCGAAACCGCCGACAAAGGTGAGCCCCATGAACACCGGATCGCGCAGCAGGGTCCTGATGCCGGCCATGAGCGCCGACAGCCGCACCGGAGCGCGGTGTTCGGGCTTCAGCGTTTCGGGCTGCAGGGTGAGCGTGATCAGGATCGAGGCGCCGGCGGCGACCGCCAGAATGGCAAAGATCGTCCGCCAGCCGGCAATGGCGATGATGCCGGAGCCGGCCAGCGGCGCCAGCATCGGCGAGACCGAGATGATCAGCATCACCAGCGCCATCAGCCGGGTGGCCTGGGTGCCTGTGTGCATGTCGCGGATGATGGCGCGCGGGATCACCATGGCGGCAGCACCGCCAAGCGCCTGGACAACGCGGGCGGCGACCAGCCAGTTCATGTCGGGCGCCAGCGCGCAGCCGATCGAGCCCAGCACGAACAGCGTCAGGCCGGCAATCAGCGGCGGCTTGCGGCCGACCACATCGGCCATCGGGCCATAGATCATCTGGGCGAGGCCGAAGGCGATGAAATAGGCGGTGATGGTGAGCTGCGCACCGGCAATGGTGCCGCCGAGATTTTCGGCAATGGTCGGCAGCGACGGCAGGAACATGTCGATGGCAAGCGGGCCGGTGGCGCTGACCAGGCCAAGGACGATGGCGGAACGAAGGAAGGGAGACAACATGGGGATGACCTTGTCATGAAAGGAAGACAGGGGCCGGCACGGTGGCCGGGGACCTTGTGGTAGGAAAAATCTCTGACGGATCTTGTCAGCAGCCAGCGGGCGGCAGAATGGCCGGCGCGGATCTCCGCGCGGCTGCACGGGTTGCCGGATTATGCCGCGCTAGCGGATGACTGGAAAATTGTTCATGCGACCTGCTCCCGAAAATAGGGTGTCGAAACCGTGTGTAGCGCGCGGGATTGCGGCTGCCCAGAAAAACCTGACGCCGGAGACTGCTTTTTGGGCGGTGCTGTTGCACTCCTGCCGCAGAACCTTCGGTCTGTGGGGCTTTCGGTCCGCGGGGTCTTCGGCCCGTGGGGTCTTCGGCCCGAAGTGTGGCTTGGCCGTCACCCGTCAGCGGGCACGGCAAATCCCCCGTCCGGTGAAAACTCCGGCGGGCTGGTTGAGAAAATCCGGGTCCGGAGGGCCGCGCGCGGGCGTCGCCTCTGGAATTGGCAGAATAGGGGTGGCGCTGCTCGCGCGCGAACCCGAAGCTCGCCGGATGATGTCCGCATCCGACAGGCGGCATCCTGCCTGCTTGTCCCGCTTGAGGGCCTTTGCCCGACGCGGGAGTGTCCGGGTTGCCCCGGGCCGCGGCCCTGGACGATGGGCCGTGGCGCAGGTGTTTGGCGTGGTTTCCGGCACGAAGCTTGTCCCCGTCAGGTGATGCATATCGTCCAGGTGAAACCCCATGAACGCGACATGCATGACGGGGTACAACTCCGCCACAGGCCCGGTCCGCTGTCTGCTCCCACCCCCGCCGGATCGGCAGGCGCAAGAGCCGAGGACGTCCCGGTGGCCGGCTGAACCCGGTCATCCGCAAGGAGACCCGGGCCCGCCGACGGAGCCACGCTGGCCACCGCCTCCTTCCGCGACTTGCCGCACGTTACGGCAGATCCCGAAAGGCCTTCCTCCCGCCTGGTCCGATACGTTCGCGATCCATCCGGCAGCGGGAGCACGGCGAGTATGGCATGGGGCTGGAGGGTGTGGAAAAACAGGACCCAGATTTTTTGCCCATGCCCAGAGGCCCCGTCATGCCGGCCCCCGACCAGGCATCCAGCGGGCGAGCGTCCGCGAGCCGGTAAACTCTTGCGGCGTAATGGTTTTTGGCAAGACGCTCTCCTGCGTCCGCAGAAGCGGACGCAGCTGGATCCCGGATCAGGTCCGGGATGACGATTGAGAGGCATCGGCGTTCGATCATAGCTCTTATCCCCGGAACTTCGGCATTTTCGCGAGCCTACAAAGGGGGTGGGCTCGGTTTATCCGGATGGGCCGCGTGTGCAGGACCGTTACCCCCCTTGTATGTTCGACCCGCGCCTTGATGGTATTGTTTTGGCGTGATCCCCCGGAGGTGGCCACCTCCGGGGGATCTGGCGGGCGGGACCGTTCCCCCCTTGGTTTGAACCGAGACAGAGCTTGGTCCGTCCGTCTTCACGTTTGTCCTGAACAGATGATGGGGAGCAAGTCCCGCATGCAAGGCAAGGTATCGTTCGAACAAGACGCGACGTCCGCAGTTTATGTCGGTGTGGACGTCTGTAAAGAGTGGCTCGACATTCATGTCCTTCCGCAGGCTGAAAGCCGGCGGTTCGGCAACGACAAGGCTGGCATCCGCCAGTTCAAGCGGATGCTGACCAGACTGCGGCCCGATCGCATCATCATGGAGGCGACCGGCAAGTTCCATCGTCCCGCTCACCGCTCGCTCAGTGGAGATGGTTTTGCTGTGGCGATCGTCGATCCGTGGCGCGCCCGGCAGTTTGCAGGCTGCTACGGCTATCTGGCCAAGACCGATCGGCTCGATGCCCGCATGCTGGCGCTGCTGGCTGCTGCACTTCGGCCGCAGCCGAGTGCGCCTCCAAGCCCGGACATCGAGGCCCTGCGGGAGCTGGTCAATGCAAGGTCGGGCGCCCAAGGCGAGCTCACGGCGCTGAAGAACCGTTGCAAGGCGGCCGATGTCGCCTTTCTGCGGGCAGAGCTTTGCCGGCTCATCGGGGTGCTGGAGCGGCATGTCGAACGGCTGGATTCCGAAATCGAACGCCGTATCGCCGCCCAGCCGGATCTTTGCCGCAAGGCCGAGATCCTGACCTCTGTTCCCGGCATCGGCCGCATCACCGCCAGCGCCCTGATCGCCGGAATGGACGAACTCGGCTCCTGCACCGGCAAGCAGGCGGCGATGCTGGCGGGCGTTGCCCCGATCGCCGACGACAGCGGCGAAAGGCATGGCCGGCGCTCCATTCGAGCGGGAAGGCGCGCCCCGCGGCGCGCGCTCTACATGGCCGCCCTGTCGGCACGGCGCTACAATCCGGCGCTTGCCGCCTTTGCCAAGACGCTCCAGGCTGAAGGCAAACCACCCAAGGTCATCCTTGTCGCCATCATGCGCAAGCTCGTCGTCCTGGCCAATTGCCTGCTCGCCCAGAACCGACTCTGGACACCAACTCCGCCTTGACAGCAAACACAGATGCTCTGTCACTTCGTGACATCTCCCCCGCAAGGGGGGAGATCGGACGCCAGCAAGCCGCACAATTTCAGGCCTCGCCATCCGTCATAGCGTACACCGCTCCGGCATCCAGCGGCAAGCGTCCGCGAGCCGGTAAACTCCTGCGGCGTAATGGTTTTTGGCAAGACGCTCTCCCGCGTCCGCAGAAGCGGACGCAGCTGGATCCCGGCTCGGGGACCGGGATGACGACGGTGAGATGCCGGCGAGTGCCGAGTGCCGAGTGTCGAGTGGACATCGGCGTTGCCGCTGGCCGTGTGGCAGGCGGCGCGGGCCGGGGGTGATCGCAAGCCGGTCCGCACCGCGGGTCAGGCGGCGCGGGTCTGGTCGGGGTGGTGGTGCTCTTCGAGGTCGACGCGGAAATTGGCGACGAGGCGGCTGAGGTCGGTGGCTTCCTGGGCCAGGGAGTGGCTGGCGGCGGTGGTCTGTTCGACCATGGCCGCGTTCTGCTGGGTCATCTGGTCCATCTGGGTGACGGCGGTGTTGACCTCGGCGAGGCCGGCGGCCTGTTCATGGCTGGCGGCGGCCATGGCGCCGACATTTTCGGAGATTTCCTCGACGCGGGTGATGATCCGCGAAATCGCCTCGCCGGTTTCGCCGACCAGGCTGACGCCGGAGCGGACTTCCTCGCCGGACCGGACGATCAGCTGCTTGATCTCCTTGGCGGCGGTGGCGGAGCGGCCCGCGAGTTCGCGCACTTCCTGGGCGACGACGGCAAAGCCGCGGCCCGCCTCGCCGGCGCGTGCTGCCTCGACACCGGCATTGAGCGCCAGAAGGTTGGTCTGGAAGGCGATCTCGTCGATGACGCCGATGATGCGGCCGATCTTGCCGGCGGCCTCCTCGATGCGGCTCATGGCGTCGACAGCGCGGGTGACCACCTCGCCCGAGGCGCGGGCGTCGCAGGCTGTTTCTCCGGCGAGCTTGTCGGTGTCCGAGGCCCGGCCGGTGGAGGAGCGCACAGTGGCGGAGATCTGGTTGACGGCGGCGGCGGTCTCTTCCAGCGAGGCGGCCTGCTGGGCGGTGCGGCGGGCGAGATCGTCGGCGGCGGACCGGAGCTGGCCGGAATTGGCGCTGATCGAACCGGCATTGTCGCGGATATATTGCATCACCTCGCGCATGCGATCGACCGATTCATTGAAATCGATGCGCAGGCTGTCGAGCCCTTCGGCAAAGGGGGTGTCGATGCTGGCGACGAGATCGCCCTGGGCGAGATTGCGCAGCGCGCCGCCGAGCGAACGGACGGCAAAGCCGAGCTCCTCATTGGCCTGGACCTTCTCGGCATCGGACTGGGCCCGCGCACTGGGCGGCCATGTCGCGGGTGCGGGCGCTTTCGTCCTCGACCCGGATCTTGTCGATGGCATTGTGCTTGAAGACATCAAGCGCACGGGCCATCTCGCCGATCTCGTCGGCACGGGAATTGTCGGCAATGTCGACATCGAGATTGCCGGCGGCGACATCACGCATGGCCGCGACCAGACGGCGGATCGGCCCGCGCAATGCGGCGATCAGCACGGTTGCGGCCAACAGGGCGAAGATGGCCGCGCCGATGGCGGCGCCGACGCTGATGCCGGTGGCGCGCTGCCGGGTGACGGTGGCGCCCTGCTGCTGGCTGTCGGCAAAGACGATGATGCTGCTCCAGGCATCGTTGATCTGCGCCGAGGCCTCGTCGAAGGCGGCCTGTCGCGCCGCGACCTTGTCGATGAGCTGCCGGCTGAGCGGCAACAGCACCCGGATCTGGTCGAGCGTGCCGGCGCCGAAGGCTTCGAGCAGCTCGTCGCCGCCCTCGGCAAGCCGGATCAGCTGGATGTCCTGCTCGATCTTCTGCAGCTTGGTGGCGAGCTGCTTGGCGCGCTCCCGGGTCGGTTCGCCGAGGAAGCGGACGATGGCGACTTCGAGCTCACCGCCATGCTTGATGAACGAGCTCGACTGGGCGACCATCGACCGGCCCTTGATGATCATCTCGTCGAGTTCGGAAAAACGCAGGATGCCGCTGCGGGCCACCTCGCCGCTGACGCTTTGCAAGGCGTAGCCATGCGGGCGCAGGCCATTGGCATAGCCCTGCAGCTCGGCAAGCTGCGGCTGGCCGGCAGTGTCGAGCTTGATCACCTCGAGAATGCCCTTGAGATTGGTGGTGATTGCCTCGCGGATCTCGACCCGGTCCTGCGGGATGGCCGGGATCAGAAGCGTCAGCATGCGCTGGATCCGCTTCTTGTGTCCTTCGGCGACCCCGATGGCCTCCTGCGGAGTCGCGGCGCGCATGATGGTGGTGACGATGTTGGCAATCGCGTCGGAGCCCTCGGTGAGCTTTTCGGCGGCGTAGAGCAGGTCCTTGGCGCCCTTTTCATCTTCGGCGATGCCGGCCGAGACCTGCTCGGCCCTCTGATTGGTGCGGTTCTTGGCATCGGTCAGGATCTGCAGGATCTCGGAAATGCTGGCCCGGGCGGCGGCCTCCTCGCCATGCACGTCCCACAATTCGGTGGTGCGCGCGCGCAGGCTGACCGCAACCGAGCGGGCCCGCTCCAGCGCGCCGGCTTCGGCCTCATTGTCGGCGAGCGCCAGCAGGTTTTCGAATTTGGCCACCTGGGCATCGAGATCGACGATGACCTCGTCGCGCTTTTCCGGGGTGGCGAGCTGCAAAAATTCGTTCATGCCGGCATAGGCCTGCTTGAAGCCGCTGAGCGTTTCGATGCTGGCGCTGGTGCCGATCAGCCGTCCGCCCAAAAGCGAGCCGGTGTAGAGATTGATCGCGGCCAGGCCCGCAATGCCCGCAAGCAGCGGGATGACCAGAACCACGACCTTGGTCTGGATGGAAAAGCCTGCGAGCAGCTTGTCGATGTTCATGATGCAGTCCCCGGGGGTGGATGGTCTGACATGCGGGAAGATCCGCAGAGGCAAGGGATGCATCATGCAAGGCGCCAGGCTTTCGCCTCGCGCTTGTCTCCCCTCTTGACGAAGATGATGGCACCCGATGGTTAACGCCCCCTGAATAGTCGCCGGTAAGTTTTTACAGTGCAGATGTCGGGCAATCTGCCCGGGCACCAGGCATGCGGCCGGCCGGCGGCCAAGAGGTGCAGTGCAGCACAGCGCGCACGGTGTGGCTGGCGCAGCGTGAAAAAACCTTTATGATCACACCATTCTCAGCAAACCCATGGTGATTTATGGCATCCCGCAAGTCCGGCAAACCGGCTTCAGCCAAACCGGCGCAGCCGACGGCCCCCAAATATCTCGACGCCAAGCGCGGCGTCGCCAACTGGACCCAGGCCACCGAGTGGCTGCGGGTGCGCGGCATTGAAGATATCGAATGCATCACCCCGGATTTTGCCGGCGTGGCGCGCGGCAAGATGATGCCGTCGTCGAAATTCACCTCCAATACCTCGCTGTCGCTGCCGTCTGCGGTGTTCCGGCACACGATCTCGGGCGAGTATCCGGAAGAAACCGGAGATTTCCGCTATGATCCGCTCGATGGCGACCTCAAGCTGGTGCCGGACCTGTCGACCCTGTCGGTGGTGCCGTGGGAAACCGACCCGACGGCGCAGGTGATCTGCGACATGGTTACCACCAAGGGCGAGCCGGTCAGCTACACGCCGCGCAATGTGCTCAAGAAGGTTGTCGAGCTCTATACCGCGCGCGGCTGGAAGCCGGTGGTGGCGCCGGAAATCGAATTCTACCTGGTGGCACAGCACGAGGACCCGGATTATCCGCTGAAACCGCCGCGGGGCCGCTCCGGCCGGACGATCACCGGCGGGCAGTCCTATTCGATCGCCGGGGTGAACGAGTTCGACGAGCTGGTCGACGACATCTATGATTTCTCCGACAAGCAGGGGCTGGAGATCGACACGCTGATCCATGAGGAAGGCCCGGCGCAGCTCGAAATCAACCTGCGACACGGCGATCCGGTGGAACTGGCCGACCAGGTGTTCATGTTCAAGCGCACCATCCGCGAGGCGGCGCTCAAGCACGGCATGTATGCCACCTTCATGGCCAAGCCGATGCAGCAATATGCCGGCTCGGCGATGCATATCCACCAGTCGGTGGTCGACGCCAAATCCGGCAAGAACGTGTTTTCCAAGGCCGATGGCGAGCCGAGCGAAGCTTTCTTCCACTTCATCGGCGGCATGCAGCATTACGTGCCGCGGGCGCTGGTGATGATGGCGCCCTATGTCAATTCCTACCGGCGGCTGACGCCGGACATGGCCTGCCCGGTCAACAATGCCTGGGGCTATGACAACCGCACGACCGCGTTCCGGGTGCCGCATTCCGAGCCGGTGGCGCGGCGGGTGGAAAACCGGCTGCCCTCGTCGGATGCCAATTCCTACCTGGCGCTGGCCGCCTCGCTGGCCTGCGGATATCTCGGCATGGTCAACGGGCTGGTGCCGAGCGACCCGGCCTACAAGACGGTCAACGAAGGCTCGGTGGACCTGCCGCGTGGATTGCTGGAGGCGCTGTCGCTGCTGGAAGGCGAACCGGCATTTGCCGAGATGTTCGGGCAGGAATTCATCAACACCTATGTCGGGGTCAAGCGCGGCGAATTCGAGACCTTCATGCAGGTGATCAGCCCGTGGGAACGCGAATTCCTGCTGCTTAACGTTTGAGAATTGTAATCCATGACTTACCAAAGCCCCATCTCTCCGGGTATCTCCTTCTATGAAGCGACCATCGGGGACCGTCCCGCCTATGCAGGGCTACCAGGACCTGCGACCGCCGATGTGGTGATCATCGGCGGCGGCTTCACCGGGCTGCAGGCGGCGCATCACCTGGCCGCCAGCGGCAAGGACGTGGTGCTGATCGAAGGCGCGCGATTTGGCGACGGCGCTTCGGGTCGCAATGGCGGCCAGCTCGGCACCGGCCAGCGCGCCTGGGTGGAAGAGAGCGAGGCCGATTTCGGCCGCGACAATGCCGGGGCGCAATTCGCCGTGGCGGAGCGCGCCAAGGCGCATCTGCTGGATTTTGCCACAGCGCACGGGATCGAGGCCGACTACCGGCCGGGACAGATCTCGGCGGCGCACAAGCAGGGCTATGTCAAGGACTACCGCGATCACGTCCGCATCATGGCCGAGGACTATGGCTATGCGCATCTGAGCTTTCTCGACAGGGACGAGATGGCGCAAAAACTCGGCTCGACGCGCTATCATGGCGGCACCTATGATGCGGGCACCGGCCATATCAATCCGCTGAAATATCTGGTCGGGCTGGCGCGGGCGGCATCCAAGGCCGGGGCGCGGCTGCATGAAAACACCCGCGCAGGGGCGATTTCCAGCGCCGGCGGAAAGGTGACGGTAAAGACCGACGCGGGCGACATCGTTGCCGGAAGCGCGCTGGTTGCGTGCAACGCCTTCATTGACGGGCTGGAGCCGGTGACCAGCGCGCATGTGATGCCGATCCGCTCCTTCATCGGCGCCACCGTGCCGCTGGGCGACGACAGCCCGGTGATCCCGGGCGGGGAATCGGTCGATGATTCGCGCTTCGTGGTGCGCTATTTCCGCAAGAGCGCCGATGGGCGGCTGCTGTTTGGCGGGCGCGAGGCCTATACCTCGGACAATCCGACCGATATTTCCAGCCATATCAGGCGGCAGATTGCGGAGATCTACCCGGCGCTCGACAGTGTCGAGATCACCCATTCCTGGGGCGGTTCGGTGGGCATCACGCTGTCTCGGCGGCCCTTCGTGCGCGAGGTGATGCCCAATGTCACCTCGATCGGCGGGTTTTCCGGCCACGGGGTGATGCTGTCGAATTATTGCGGCAAGCTTTATGCCGACCACGTCAATGGCGGATCGGATGAGCTCGAAGTGATGCGCAACCTCAAGGTCGGCCCCTTCCCCGGCGGCGACCGGTTCAGAACGCCGCTGTTGTTTCTGGCGCTGACCTGGTTTTCGCTCCGGGACAAGTTCTGACGCACAGCGCTTGGTTTTTCCCGTAAACCGGCTCCCACTCTTGCAGGTCCGGGTGCGGGGCGCTGCTGCAGTGCTTCGGCGGCGGACCGGGCTTTACGAGTCGGCCCAGTCGCCCGAATCAGGCTGCAGACCGGCCTGGGCGCATTGCTTCAAGCGCTGGGCCATGGCCAGTTCGCCCGAGGCGATGGCGTCATTGGCCTCCTTGACGACGAGCGCCTCGATCAGGGCGTCCTCTGACATTTGCCTGCGCGCGTAGAACCAGCGGGCCACCGGCGGCCAGAGCCAGAGAGTGCGGTCATCGGTGATCTTGGCGACCGGGGCGGGAAATCTCGCGCCGCGCTTGCCCTTTGCATAGAGCGAGACGGCGGCCCCGGAGACACCGACGCGCGCGGCGATGTCCGACAGGCTGACCAGCGGGTCCGGCTCGACCCGGACGAGATCGGCGCCGACGCCCAGGACATTGTCAATCGCGGAGGCAACCGCCTGGTCAAAGCTCTCGGCCTGCACTGGCAAAGGCCAGGATGATGCAGCCTTTCTGGAACGAGACCCTGGCATCCTTGCAACCGCCCTTGCGGAAGCGGGACTGGAAATCGCGCGCCTGAGGATCGAGCCCGGAAGCGATGATGCTGAATTCATAAGTCTTCATCAGTGTGCTTCCCTGTCCATGCGGACCTCGATCCATCTCGCGGTAGATCTGAGCGTTTTCAAGACTATGATTCAGGCCGACTGACAGCCGTGACGGCCTGCGCGCACTATCACAGCAGGATGCCCAGGCTTCTGTTTCTGGAAAACAGCCCAGGGTTTTGGTTTAGGGGATTGCTACCCCGATTTCCATGTCGAGGCGGCGCCATCCACTGAATGCCTGATGACAACGTGTTAAGGTTGTTAACACTTTGCTAACAGTCCCGTGTCGTGTCCAAAAGTCAGGACAGCGCCGGCGTGCCGGAGGCGATGCGGCTGCAACGGGGCGAGCCGCCGGTGCCGTGATGCGCCTGTGGCAGACCATCATGCTGCCCAATTGCCGTTGCGCCCAGTTTGCCAGATTCGGGCGTCATCTCAACAGGTCTTTTTCACACACCGCCGCCGGCCCCGAGGCCGGTGTGCGTGCCGGAACACCATCATCGCAACGCAAGGGTCTGGCACCCTTTTCGTGGTTCGGCAGGTTTGAGCCAACAGAATGCGCCTGATTAATCGCATGCTGCTCTAGCTTTATCTAATCGATTAGATTATGTGTTCGGCACCGTTCACGGACAGGATGCCACCCATGAGCCAGATCATCATTCCGGTTGACCCCTTCGACTATGTCGTTTTTGGCGGCACCGGGGACCTTGCCGAGCGCAAGCTGTTGCCGGCGCTGTATCACCGCCAGATTGCCGGGCAACTAACCGATCCGACCCGAATCATCGGCGCCTCGCGCTCGGAGATGGACCACGAGGCCTATCGCAGTTTCGCCCGCGACGCGCTGAAGGAACACCTCAAGGCCGACGAGTATCACGACGACGAGGTCGAGACATTTGTGGCGCGGCTGTTCTACATTGCCGTCGACGCCAAGTCCGACAAGGGCTGGTCCGAGCTCAAGGACATTCTCGACGAAGGCGCGGACCGGGTCCGGGCGTTCTACCTGGCGGTCGGGCCGGCGCTGTTCGGTGACATTTCCGAGCGGATCCGCTCCAACGGGCTGGTGACCAAGCAGACCCGGATCGTGGTGGAAAAGCCGATCGGACGGGATCTCGATTCCGCCCGCAAGCTCAACAAGACCATCGGCGAAGTGTTCGAAGAAGAGCAGATCTACCGCATCGACCATTATCTGGGCAAGGAAACGGTTCAGAACCTGATGGCGCTCAGATTCGCCAATGCGCTGTATGAGCCGCTGTGGAACTCCGCCCATATCGACCATGTGCAGATCACCGTGGCCGAATCGGTCGGGCTGGAAGGCCGGGCCGGCTATTACGACAAGGCGGGCGCGCTCAGAGACATGGTGCAGAACCATCTGGTGCAGCTGATGTGCCTGGTGGCGATGGAGCCGCCGGCAACAATGGACGCCGAAGCGGTGCGCGACGAGAAGCTGAAAGTGCTGCGCTCGCTCAAGCCGATCAATGAAGACAATGCCGATTCCAAGACCGTGCGCGGCCAGTACAAGGCCGGCGCCTCGGCGGGCGGCGCAGTGAAGGGCTATCTCGAGGAGCTCGAAGGCGGCGTGTCCAGCACCGAGACCTTCGTGGCGATCAAGGCCGAGATCGACAATTGGCGCTGGTCAGGCGTGCCGTTCTATCTGCGCACCGGCAAGCGGATGAGCGAGCGGATCTCGGAAATCGTGATCGCGTTCAAGCCGATTCCGCATTCGATCTTCGGGCCGACCGCCGGGCGGATCACCGCCAACAAGCTGGTGATGCGGCTGCAGCCCGACGAGGGCGTCAAGCAGTGGATCATGATCAAGGACCCGGGTCCGGGCGGCATGCGGCTCAGACACGTGTCGCTGGACATGAGCTTCGCCGACCGTTTCGAGGAGCGCAATCCGGACGCCTATGAGCGGCTGCTGCTCGATGTGATCCGCTGCAACCAGACCCTGTTCATGCGCCGTGACGAGGTGGAGGCGGCGTGGAAATGGGTCGACCCGATCCTGACGGCCTGGACCGACACCGGCCAGCCGGTGCAGCCCTATACGGCCGGCACCTGGGGCCCGAGCCAGGCGATTGCCCTGATCGAACGCGACGGCAGGACCTGGCATGAAAGCGACTGAGCCGCTGATGACCACTGTCAGCCAGAATATGTTCGACACTGGCGCGGAGCTCGCCACCGCGCTGGCGCGCAAGATCGCCGACCGGCTGAGCGCTGCGATCGCGGCGCGCGGACAGGCAAGCCTTGCCGTCTCCGGCGGTTCGACGCCGAAGGCGCTGTTCGCCGCGCTGTCCAAGCTCGATATTGACTGGGCAAAGGTGACGGTGACGCTGGTCGACGAGCGCATGGTCGGCCCCGAGAACGAGCGGTCGAACCATCGGCTGGCAAAGCTTTTCCTGCTCAAGGACCGGGCTGCTGCGGCCAAATTCCTGCCGCTGTTCAATTCGGCCGGCACGGCGGAAGACGTGGCCGCGCAGGCAGCGAAAGAGATCGACGCGCTGGCGCTGCCCTTTGACGTGGTGGTGCTGGGCATGGGGACGGACGGGCACACGGCCTCGTTCTTTCCCGGCGGCTCGACGCTGGCAGACGTCACCGATCCGGCCTGCGGCCAGAGCGTGATGGCGATCGAGGCGCCGGGCGCGGGCGAGCCGCGGCTGACGCTGACCTTGCCGCGGATCGTGGACGCGGGCCTGATCGTGCTCCATATTGAAGGGGACGACAAGCGCTCCGTGCTGGCCCGGGCGCTGGAAAACGGGCCGGCGGCGGAGCTGCCGGTGCGCGCCGTGTTGCGCCAGGCCAAGACACCTGTCGAGCTTTACTGGGCGCCGTGAGCGGCAGAGGCGCCACCCGGGGCCCGCGCCCCGCCTGACCTGCCAGGACGTTGTTGCCGCGTTTCGCGTTCAAAAGGCGCCCTGTGCGTGAATATGCAGTTCCTGACCCTGACCCGGTCTTGCCGGAATTGCGCCCTAGTTTGCCAACGCAGATCCGGATGAAAACCTGCTCCCAGGTCTCCGGGAACTGCTCTGAACCAAAAGGATGCCAGACATGACTGTCGATCCCCGCATTGCCTTTGTCACCAACCGGATTGTCGAACGCTCGAAGCCGAGCCGCGAGCTTTACCTGGAGCGGCTGCGCGCGACCGCGGAAAAGGGCCCGTTCCGCTCGAGCCTGTCCTGCGGCAACCTCGCCCATGGCTTTGCCGCCTGCGGCCCGGCCGACAAGGCCAGCCTTGCCGGCGACGTGGCGCCCAATCTGGGCATCATCACCTCCTATAATGACATGCTGTCGGCGCATCAGCCGTTCGAGACCTATCCGCAGCAGATCCGCGATGCGGCGCGCGAGGCCGGCGGCGTGGCGCAGGTGGCGGGCTCGGTGCCGGCGATGTGCGACGGGGTGACCCAGGGCCAGCCGGGGATGGAGCTGTCGCTGTTTTCGCGCGACGTGATCGCGCTGTCGGCGGCCGTCGGCCTGTCGCACAACATGTTTGATGCGGCGGTCTATCTCGGCGTCTGCGACAAGATCGTGCCGGGCCTGGTGATCGCGGCGCTGAGTTTCGGCCATCTGCCGGCGGTGTTCATTCCTGCCGGACCGATGACGACGGGCCTGTCCAATGACGAGAAGGTGCGGATCCGCCAGCTCTATGCCGAGGGCAAGGTCGGCCGGGCCGAGCTGCTGGAGGCGGAATCGAAATCCTATCACGGCCCTGGCACCTGCACCTTTTACGGCACCGCCAATTCCAACCAGATGCTGATGGAAATCATGGGCCTGCACACGCCCGGATCATCCTTCATCAATCCCGGCACGCCGCTACGAGACGCGCTGACTTCGGAGGCGACCAAGCGGGCGCTGGCAATCACCGCGCTGGGCAACGAGTTCACCCCGGTGGGCGAGATGATCGACGAACGCTCGGTGGTCAATGGCGTCGTCGGCCTGCATGCCACGGGCGGGTCGACCAACCACACCATGCACCTGGTGGCGATGGCGCGCGCGGCCGGCATTCGCCTGACCTGGGAAGATATTTCCGACCTCTCGGACGCAGTGCCGCTTCTGGCGCGGGTCTATCCGAACGGGCCGGCGGATGTGAACCATTTCAATGCCGCCGGCGGCCTGGGCTTCATGATCGACCAGCTGCTGTCGATCGGACTGCTGCACGAGGATGTGCGCACCGTCTGGGGCAAGGGCCTGTCGGCCTATGCGGTGGAAGCCAAGCTTGACGCCAAGGGCGCGGTGGTGCGCGAGCCGATCTCCAAGGTCAGCGGTGACGCCAAGGTGGTGACGACGGCGGACAAGCCGTTCCAGCCCACCGGCGGGCTGAAGATGCTGTCGGGCAATCTCGGCAAGGGCGTCATCAAGATTTCCGCGGTCAAGGCCGAACGGCACATCATCGAGGCGCCGGCGCGGGTGTTTCACGACCAGGGGCTGCATGACGCCTTCCAGGCAGGAACACTGACCGGCGACTTCATCGCCGTGGTGCGCTTCCAGGGGCCAAAGGCCAATGGCATGCCGGAACTGCACAAGATGACGCCGCCGCTGGGCGTGCTGCAGGACCGCGGCCAGACGGTGGCGCTGGTCACCGACGGGCGCATGTCGGGCGCATCCGGCAAGGTGCCCGCCGCCATCCATGTGACGCCGGAAGCCAAGGACGGCGGTCCGCTCTCGCGGGTGCGCGACGGCGACATGATCCGGCTTGATGCGGTGACCGGCAAGCTCGACGTGCTGGTCGACGCCGCCGAATTTGCCGCGCGCGAACCGGCGACCGCCGATCTGAGCCACAATGAATGGGGCATCGGCCGCGAATTGTTTGCCCGCTTCCGCGAAAATGCCGGTACCGCCGACGAAGGCGCCAGCGTTCTTTACTAAGGCACCGGCTTTTCATCAAACCGGCTGCGAAAACCCGGCTTCGGCCAGAAAATCCTCTCAACGGCCCCGGCAGCATGCGCTCCGGGGCCGTTTTTGCGTCGTGGAAGGCTCACATCCGGTCACTTGCGGTAAGCGGCGATCACGTGATGCGTGATCACGCGTGAGATGGGGCCGGAAATGCATCACGCGGTGCGGCGAGCGCGCGAACCACGTGAAAAATAATGCGCAGACCAAAAGCCCGCATTCCCGGGCTTTTGCGGTTTTCAACGGTGCCCGATGGTGAACGCTGCGGACAGCGCCAGTTGACAATGGCGACGTGGTCACGCGCGTGATTTCTTCTAAACAACTGATTTAATTGTATTTTTTTGGGTACACCGCTGCAACGTACGGGATTTTTCACTTCCGGCGCACGCACTGTTCACATCCATGTGGCTCGCAAGTCATCTGCGAGAGGTCCATCTATTGGTCATCGAAACGACGCGGCCCGGACGGACCGCACGCTTCAAACCAAATCGCAGACGACGCAACACACACAAGGACAATGACCATGAACAAGCTCATCATCGCACTCGGCCTGACACTCGCAACTGCAACCGGCGCGCTTGCCGATTCCAACGCTCTTGACGCCTATGTGCCGCAGGCTGCCAATGCTTCGGCCATCGACTACACCGCAACGGCTTCGGTCGGCGACGTCGAGAACGACCTGGTTGTCTATCACCGCGCCGGCAATGACGGCTCGCCGAGCTTCAAGGCTTCGCAGGGCGGGATCGACTACACGGCAACCGCATCGGTCGGCGACGGCGTTTCCAACGATCAGGTGATCTACCACCGCGCCGGCAATGACGGTTCGCCAACCTTCATCAACTAAGGCGCCCCGGCAAGCAGGACCGGTTTTCCTCCCGGCCGGTCCTGCCTTCCTCTCCGCCTGACCGCAGTCTCCAAATTTATCGCATCAAAGGATTATCATCATGAACAAGCTCATCATCGCACTCGGCCTGACACTCGCAACCGCAACCGGCGCATTTGCCGACTCCACAGCGCTGGACGCCTATGACTTCCCGGCCGCACAGGGCAGCGCCCATTACGCCGTCGGCGTTTCCAACGACCTGGTCAGCTATGACCGTGCCGGCAATGACGGTTCGCCGACCTTCCGGGCTCCGCAGGGCGGCATCGACTACACCGCAACCGCCTCGATCGGCGATGGCGTTTCCAACGAGCAGGTGATCTATCACCGCGCCGGCAATGACGGTTCGCCGACCTTCGCACGATAGGCCAACCGCGCAGCGAACCCGTTAAAATTTACGGGTTCTTCCACGGGCGGCGGAACCAATACTCCGCCGCCGCGTTGACACCCCGAGACCAGACACACACAGACGCTGTCCTCCCAAGACAAGCTTCATTCATTCAAAAAAGGACTTTTCCCATGAACAAGATCATTATCGCACTCGGCCTGACCCTCGCAGCTTCGACCGGCGCTTTCGCTGATTCTTCGGCTCTGGACGCCTACACAGTGCCTGCCGCACAGGGCAGCGCCCATTACGCCGTCGGCGTTTCCAACGACCTGGTCAGCTATGACCGTGCCGGCATGGACGGTTCGCCAAGCTTTGAAGCCGCCCAGGGTGGCATCGACTACACGGCAACCGCTTCGGTCGGTGGCGTGAGCAACGAACAGGTCACCTATGACCGCGCCAACAATGACGGTTCGCCACACTACAACTAAGCCCTCCCAAGGCTCGGGGTTCGTCCCCACACACCCGCAAAGGCGGGACCGGTGCCTCCTCCAGGCCGGTCCCGCCTTTTGCTTGTGCGGATCCGGCTGACCGGCCCGTCATCTCAGGTGCGGTAGGTGTTTCCGTCGGCGTCGAAGAGATGCAGCTTTGCCTTGTCGGCGGTGAAGCGCAGCTTGTCGCCGCGCTTGACATTCTGGTGGCCGGGCAGCTTGGCGATGATCGGCTCGCTTTCGGTCAGGTCCTCGACATAAAGCAGCGTCACCTCGCCCAGCGCCTCGACCACGGAGGCCGTTCCCTCGAACAGGAAGTCGTCGCCGGTGGTGGCCAGAAGATCTTCCGGCCGGACGCCGAAGGAGGCCTTCTTGCCCTTGTCGCTGTCGGGGACCGCGATGCCGGTGTCGACCGCCTTGTCGCCCGAGAACGAGATCACCGCGCTGGTGCCGGTGGTTTCGATGGTGCCGGGAATGATGTTCATGGCCGGAGAGCCGATGAACTGGGCGACGAACAGGTTTTTTGGCCGGTCATAGAGCTCCATCGGCGGACCGACCTGCTCGAGATAGCCGCCGGCCAGCACGACGATGCGGTCGGCCAGCGTCATCGCCTCGACCTGGTCATGGGTGACGTAGATCATGGTGGTGTCGGGCATGGATTCGTTGAGCTTGGCGATCTCGAGCCGGGTGGCGACACGCAGCGCCGCATCGAGATTGGACAGCGGCTCGTCGAACAAAAACACCTTCGGATCGCGGCAGATCGCCCGGCCGATGGCGACGCGCTGGCGCTGGCCACCCGAAAGCGCCTTGGGCAGCCGGTCGAGATAGGGGCCAAGCTGCAGGATATCGGCGGCGGAGCGCACCCGGCGGTCAATCTCCTCGGTGGATTCGCGCGCAATGCGCATGCCGAAGGCCATGTTGTCATAGACCGTCATGTGCGGGTAGAGCGCATAGGACTGGAACACCATGGCGATGCCGCGCTTGGACGGCGGCACGTCATTGACCACCATGCCGTCGATTTCCAGCGTGCCGGCGGTGATCTCCTCGAGCCCGGCGATCATCCTGAGCAGCGTGGACTTGCCGCAGCCGGACGGGCCGACAAAGACGATGAACTCGCCCTGGGCGATTTCGAGGTCGACCCCGTGCAGCACTTCGACAGAGCCGTAGGACTTCTTCAGGCCCTTCAGTTTCAAGCCGGCCATGGTTTTCTCCCGCTAAAGCTGTTCATGTTTTCACCCGACCTGTCCGAAAAAGGCGTCATAGGGCGGGATCTCGATTGCATCGGTCTTGAGCATTCCGGAAAATCCGTGGCCTTCAAGCGGCGTCACCACCCCTTCGGGCGGGACGATGAACTGTTCCTCGCCAGACAGGTTGAAGGCGCAGAACACGGCTTCGGTGCCATGGCGTCTCACAAAGCCGAGCACCGCCTCGCCGCAATCGACAAAGGTCAGGTCACCCTTGGACAGGCTGACATGGTGGCGGCGGAAATCGAGCAGCCGCCGGTAATGATTGAGCATCGAGGCCTGGACATGTTCCTGCGCCTCGACGGCAAGATGGCGGTGTTCCGGCGGGATCGGCAGCCAGGGATGGCCTTCGCTGAAACCGGCATTGACGTCGTGATCGGACCAGACCATCGGGGTGCGGCACCCGTCGCGGCCCTTGAAATCCGGCCAGAACTGGATGCCGTAGGGATCCTGCAGGTCCTCAAACGCCAGTTCCGCCTCGGTGAGACCCAGCTCCTCGCCCTGATAGAGGCAGACCGAGCCCCTGAGCGAGAGGATGATGCCGGGCAAAAGCCGCAGATAGCGCGCCTTGTCGGAGCTCTGGTCGCCCCAGCGGCTGGCGTGGCGCACCACGTCGTGATTGGAAAAGGCCCAGCAGGCCCAGCCTTCGGGGGCGGCCTGCATGAAATCGGTGATTACGGTGCGGATCCGGGCCGGGGTCGGCAGATCCGGCGAGAGGAAGTCAAAGGCGTAGCACATGTGCATCTTGTCGCCGCCGGAGGTGTAGTCGGCGACGATCTGCAGGCCGTATTGGGCGTCACCCACCTCGCCGACCGCGGCGATGGCCGGAAACTCGTCCATCAGCGCGCGAAAGCGGCGCAGGAATTCGAGATTTTCCGGCTGGTTCTTGTCGTAGAGATGGTTCTGGTGGTTGTAAGGATTGACCGCAGGCGCGATCGAGGCATTGCGCAGCTCGGGCGCAAGTGCGGGGTTGTCGCGCAGATCCTTGTCGCAGAAATAGAAATTGATGGTGTCGAGGCGAAAGCCGTCGACGCCGCGCTCGAGCCAGAAGCGGGTGGCCGACAGCAGCGCTTCCTGGACTTCCTCATTGTGGAAATTCAGGTCCGGCTGCGAGGTCAGGAAATTGTGCATGAAATATTGCAGCCGGCTGGGATCCCAGGTCCAGGCCGAGCCGCCGAAGATCGACAACCAGTTGTTGGGCGGCGTGCCGTCGGGCTTGGCGTCGCCCCAGACATACCAGTCGGCCTTGGGATTGTCGCGGGTCTTGCGGCTTTCGACGAACCAGGGATGCTGGTCGGAGGTGTGCGACAGCACCAGGTCGATCATCACCTTGATGCCGAGGCGATGCGCTTCGGAGACCAGATGATCGAAATCATGCAGGGTGCCGAACATCGGATCGACATTGGTGTAGTCGGACACGTCGTAGCCGAAATCCTTCATCGGCGACATGAAGAAGGGCGACACCCAGATGGCGTCGACGCCGAGCGAGGCGACATAGGGAAGCCGCTGGGCAATGCCGATCAGATCGCCGATGCCGTCGCCGCTGGTGTCCTGGTAGGAGCGCGGATAGATCTGATAGATCACCGCGCCGCGCCACCAGTCACGGTCGGGGGCGGTCGGGGCCTCGATATGGGGCATTGCAACGGTCATGTATCGATGTTCCTTACTTGACGGAGCCGGCCAGCAGGCCGCGCACGAGATATTTCTGCATGGCGAAGAAGACCACCAGCGGCACGGCGATGGAGACAAAGGCCGAGGTGGCGAGAATCTCCCAGTTGCCGCCGCGGGTGCCGAGCAGTTCGACGATCTGCTTGGTCATCACCGTGGTTTCGCCGGTCGAATCGATCAGGAAGACCAGAGCGACAAGCAGATCGTTCCAGGTCCACAGGAACTGGAAGATGGCAAAGGAAGCAAGTGCCGGAAACGACAGCGGCAGGATGATCTTGACGAAGATCTGGAAATCGGTGGCGCCGTCGACGCGGGCGTTCTCGATGATGTCGCGCGGCAGACCGACCATGTAGTTGCGCAGCAGATAGATCGCCAGCGGCAGGCCGAAGCCGGTATGGGCCAGCCAGGCGCCGAGATAGCCCTTGCCGATACCGATATCGTTGTGCAGCCTGAGAAGCGGAATCAGCGCCAGTTGCAGCGGCACCACCAGCAGCCCGACGACGGCCGCAATCAGCAGCGAGCGGCCGGGAAAGCGCATCCAGGCCAGCGCATAGGCGGCAAAGGCGGCAATGACGATGGGGATGATGGTGGCGGGGATGGTCACCGTCAGGGTGTTGAAAAAGGCCTTGGCCATGCCCTCGCGGTTGTTGGGATCAAACAGCACGAAACGGTAGTTTTCGAGCGTGAATTCGGGTGGCGTGGTGGCGGTGGTGAACACCCGCGGCAGCCGACTGTCGCCAAAGCTTTGCGGCGCCGAGAGCCGGAAGCTGCCGTCGACGGCGACGGTGAGTGCTTCGCCGTCGCCCAGATCGGCGACATCGCCCGGGACATAGGCCTCGGGCTCACGCGAGCTGGTGCCCCATTTGCTGATGGCGACATTTTCCGCCTCGAACAGCCGGCCGTCGATGACGAATTCGCCGTCGACCTGGGTCTCGTCACCCGAAATGCGGATGGCCGGGGCCTGCCGCTCCTGGGTGAACAGCGCATTCCACCAGCCGGTATTGGCGATCTGGTCGGCGGTGCGGAAGGAGGAGACGAAGAGCCCGACCGTCGGGAACAGCCACAGCGCCACCAACAGCACGACGGAGATGTGGACGACCCAGACGAGAGGCGATTTTTTGGATGATGAGTGCATCTTCCGCCTCCCTCAGCGTGTTTCTTTGCGAGCGTTGTAGACATTCCAGACCAGGATCGGCGTCACCAGCAGCATGATGACCATGGCGCTGGCGGAGCCGACGCCCCAGTCATTGGCGCGGAACAGCTTGTCATACATGTAGTTGGCCAGAACCTGGGTTTCCCACTGGCCGTTGGTCATGGCGAAGACGATGTCGAAGACCTTGAGCACGACGATGGTGATGGTGGTCCAGACCACGACGATGGTGCCCATGATCTGCGGCACCTTGATCTTGAAGAAGATCTGGAACGGATTGGCGCCGTCGATGACGGCGGCCTCGATGGTTTCCTCGGGAATGCCGCGAATGGCGGCCGACAAGATCACCATGGCAAAGCCGGTCTGGATCCAGACCAGCACCGCCATCAGGAAGAAGGAATTCCAGAACGGAATGGTCAGCCAGGTCTGCGGCTCGCCATAGGGCAGCGTGGCAAAGAACAGCGAGATGATCGAGCGCAGCGACAACCAGATCAGCCAGGCGCCGCAAAGGGCCGCGACCACGCGCAGCGGCAGCGCCCACCAGGCCGCCTTGCCGTGGCCCTTTTCGGCACGGAGCACCGGCCGCAGGGTCTGGTAGGCGAAATAGGCGGTGAGGCCGGCAAACACAGCCAGGATCAGGATCGGCACGATCTTGAACACAAGGGTCGACATGACGCCGCCGTCAAAGCTGAGCCAGACCGCATTGAGCACGCCGATCTGGTCCTGATCGGCCGGCCGCGTGTCATAGACCAGTTTCCAGATCACGGCGGCGCCGACGAAGGAAATCGCCATCGGCATGAAGATCAGCGACTTGGCAATATTGCCCCAGGAGATGCGGTCGGTCAGCTGGGCGGCGAGCAGGCCGAAGCCGGTGGAGAAGGCGGGCACGACAATCAGCCAGAGCATGTTGTTGCTCATGGCTTCCCAGAATTTGGATTCGCCGAACATCTGCCGGTAATTGGCGAGCCCGACAAAGGCGCCGCCTGCGTCACGGTCGGTCAGCGACAGCCACAGCGTGGCCACGACAGGATAGGCGAGATAGAGCCCGAGGGCGAAGAGTGCCGGGAACAGGAACAGCCAGGGGCGGACCTGGTTGGCGCGGTTGATGTTGCGGCCGGCATTTTCGCCGGTGGCGGGAAACAGCACCTTGTCGAGGAACTGGTTGGAAAAATAGAAGTAGCCCACGCAACCGCCAACGCCGACGATGATGGTGATCAATCCCTGAAGTGCCGGATGCATGCGTTCCCCTCCCCCTATGCTGTCCCGGAGGGGACCCCGGCCAGGCGCCGGGATCTCCTGATTTTCGGGGTCACTGCCCGCTTTTACTTGAGCGCATCCCAGGATTTCTGGATCGCCGCGGTCACCTCTTCGGCGGATTTGCCGCCGGTGTAATCGACCATGCCGGTCCAGAACGAGCCTGCGCCGACGCCGCCGGGCATCAGGTCGGAACCGTCGAAGCGGAAGGTGGTGGCGCCCAGAAGCACGTCATTCATCTTCTTCAGCGTCGGATCGGAGAACACGTCGGTGTTGACCGCCTTGTAAGGCGTGAGGAAGCCCTTCTGCGCCATCCAGATTTCATGGGCGATCGGCGACTGCAGGAACTTGATCAGCGCCTGGGCGCCGGGGCTGTCCTTGGTGATGGCCCAGAGCGTGCCGGCGCCGAGCACCGGCTTGCCGAGATCCTTGCCTTCATAGGCAGGCATGTAGAAGAAATCCGCATCGGTGCCGACCTTGGTGCCTTCCGGGAAAAACGCCGGAATGAACGAGGCCTGGTGGTGCAGGTAGCACTGCGGCGGCGAGGAGAACAGACCCTTGGGGCTGTCGCGGAAATCGGTGGTGGCGACAGCTCCGGCACCGCCGGCGACAAAATCGTCATTGCGGGCGAACCAGCCGAATTCCTCGATCGCGCCGATGACGGCGGGGTCGGTGAACTTGATCTCGTTGGAGACCCATTTGTCATAGACATCCGGCGACTGGGTGCGCAGCATCATGTCCTCGACCCAGTCAGTCGCCGGCCAGCCGGTGGCGCCGCCTGACCCCAGGCCGATGCACCAGGGCGTGCCGCCATCGGCGACGATCTGCTCGGTCAGCGCCTTGAGGTCTTCCATGGTTTCGGGGACCTCATAACCGGCATCCTCGAAATTTTCCGGGATGTACCAGACCAGCGATTTGACATCGACCTTGTAGAAGAAGCCGTAGAGATTGTCGGCGCCGTCCGGGCCGGCATAGGTGCCCAGATCAACCCAGGACTGGCCGGCGGCGTAGTTTTCCTTGACCCAGTCGCCGGTGCCCTCGGCCAGCGGCGACAGGAAGCCGCGCTTGGCCATGTCGGCGGCAAGACCGGGCTGCGGGAAGACCGCGACATTGGGGGCGGAGCCGGCTTCGGCATCGATCATGATCTGCTGTTCAAAGCTGTCTGAGCCGACATATTTGACATCGGCGCCGGTGGCTTCGGCGAAATAGGCCAGAACGGATTCGGCAAATTCCTGGTCGGGTCCGAGCCAGGGACCGAACACGGTGACTTCCTCGCCATCGAGCTGGGTGGCCTTGAGCGCCTCGTAGCTCTCCCAGTTGAAATCGCCCTCGCCCGGGGTGAATTTGAGATCCGCGGCCTGTGCCGGTCCCAAAGTCAGCGCAGCGGCTGCGACGCCCATCATGAACAGTCTCTTCATTGATTTCTCCTCCCGGCCAGCATCTGGCCTCCACGTGAAGCTTTCCATATTCCCGCGACCATCGGCGCGGCAAATTCAAAGCGCTTTGGCTCCCTTTCAGAGGATTACGCGAGCAGGCCCGAGTCAAGCTCAAAGTTTCAATTTTGCTTTGAAATCCGCAGTATTGCTGCAGCGCAGTAGAGTTTTGCATTGCATTATCAGCAGTTTTTGCTTTTCCTGCAGGCCAAGCTGCGGCTTAATGTCTGAATTGGAAATTTCCGCTTGCGGACAATCGCGGCGGTTTTCCAAAGCGCTTTGAAAGAACTGGATCGCATGACGTGAACCTGAAGCAGCTGGCAGAGCTACTGGAATTGTCGCAGACCACGATCTCGCGGGCGCTCAACGGCTATCCCGAAGTCGGCGAGCGGACCCGCCGCCGGGTTCTGGAGGCGGCGCACCGGCACGGCTACAAGCCCAATTCCAACGCCCGCAAGCTGGCGACCGGCCGGGCCGGGTCGATCGGCTATGTGCTGCCGGTGGGGCGCAATGTCGATCTCGATCCGCATTTCGTCGAGTTCCTGTCGGGGCTGGGCGAACATGCGCTGTCGCGCGATGTCGACCTGTCGCTGACACCGGCGGTGCTGGAGCGCGAAAGCGAGGCCTATCGGCGCATCGCCTCGAGTCGCTCGGTGGACGGGGTCTATCTGTCATCGCTGCGCAATGACGAGCAGCGCATCGCGCTGGTGCGCAATCTCGGCATTCCGTTTCTGGCCCATGGCCGGTCGCTCGCGCCTTCCGAGGGCTACGCCTTTCTCGACATCGACAATGAGGGCGCGTTCTACAATGCGGCGCGGCTGCTTCTGCAACTGGGGCACACGAGGCTGGCCTTCATCAATGGCGACACCGATTTCGCCTTCGCCGTGCACCGGCTCAACGGCGTGCGCCGGGCGCTGGCCGAACACGGCCTGCCGGAGACGGCGGTCGCGCATCACTCGGCGGCGATGAACGAGGAAAACGGCTTCCGGCTGGCGATGGCGCTGTTTCGCGACGCCGGTTCCGAGACAAGGCCGACCGGGGTGCTCAGCGCCTCGATGTTCACCACGCTGGGGATCGTCCGCTGCTTCAACCAGCTGAAGCTGCGGATGCCTGACGACGTCTCGATCATCACCCATGACGACGTGTTTCCGTTTCTCAAGCCGGAAAGCTTCACCGTGCCGCTGAGCACCACGCGCTCCTCGATCCGGGCCGCAGGCGCGCGGGTGTGCGAACGGCTGGTCGACATCATCTCGGGCGTGGAGACCGGTTCGGTGCAGGAGGTCTGGCCGGTGGAACTGATCGTGCGCGCCACAACCGGCCCTGCCCCGGCGGCACGGCGCCCGGCGCGCAAAAGCCCGGCCGAGGCCGCGGAATAGGACCGGGCCGGACGTCGCGGCTCAGACCAGGCTGGCGAGTTGGCGCAGGATGTCCTCGGCGGCATAGGGCTTGCTGACAACCGGGACCTTGGCGAAGGCCTCGGGGATCATGCTGCCGTCGCCATAGCCGGTGGCAAACAGGAACGGCACGCCCCTGGCCATCAGGAATTCGGCGACCGGCTCGGAGGTCTTGTCTCCGAGATGGACGTCGAGAATGGCGACGTCGGGCAGGTCATTGGCCGAGAGATAGGCAATCGATTCCTGCGGCGAGGTGAGCGTGGCGGCGACCGTGAGCCCGGCATCGCCGAGAATCTGCTCGAGCTCGATGGCGATCAACATCTGGTCCTCGACGATCAGCACCCGCTTGCCGGCATAGCCCGGCGTGCCCTCCGGCACGGCCGGAGCAGCGGCCGGCATCGGCGCGGATCGCTCGGCGCGCAGCGAGACGAAGCGCGGCGGTATCCTGAATTGCGCGGTGATACCCTCGGGATCGTAGCGGACATTGCTCTCGCCGCCGAGATCGAAGGGGATGCTGCGATCGATGAGCACGGAACCGAAGCCGCGCCGGCTGGGGGCGCGCACGGCCGGGCCGCCGCGCTCGGTCCAGGAAATGTCGCAGGCGCCGACGCTGTCGACGCTCCAGGACACAGAAAGGCTGCCAGCAGGGCGCGACAGGGCGCCGTATTTTGCGGCATTGGTCGACAGCTCGTGCAGCACCAGCGCCATGATCGAGAATGACCGGGCGTCCATCCAGACATTCGGGCCCTGCAGGTCGATGGTGACGGAGCCGGAGCGATAGGGTGACAATTCCGCCGTCAGCAGTTCGGTCAGTCCGCCACCGCCGTCGCCGCGGATGACCTGGTCGTGGGCGACGGAGAGCGCCTGGATGCGCCCGCGCAGGGATTCGACGTAATTTTCTATTGTGTCGCTGCGCGCGGTCGGATTGCTGACCAGCGACTTGATCACCGCCAGGATGTTCTTGACCCGGTGATTGAGTTCCTGGTTGAGCATGCGCTGGCGCACTTCGGCCTTGGCGCGTTCGTCTGCCAGCAATTCGGAATGTTCGAGAATGACGCCGACCAGCGCCGACCGTGCGGCTTCGCCGAACATGCGCTCCTGCTCGGTCCAGGGCACGGATTGCTGGTGCACCGTCTCCTTCCAGATGGCGAAGCTCTTGCGCGGCGTCAGCCGGTCCCCCAGCGGTCCGGTGTCATAGGATTTTTCCGGATTGCCGGCCCATTCCAGGGTCTGGACCACTTCCTTGCGGAAGAAGAAGACATAGTCGCCGGCGCGTTGCGACAGGGGGATGACCAGCATGCCCGCGGCGCGGTCGGCATATCTGGCCGCACCGGGGACGGCATTGGCAAGTTTGTGCGTGGCCCAGATCCTGCCGTCGGCGACGGTTGCGGCAAAGCGCGCCAGTGACGGTATCTCGGCTTCGGGCGGCGTCGTGCCCAGCACGGTGAGCTTGCCGCGCAGCCACAGAGCCAGGCCGTCGGCGGGCATCAGCTTGCTGAATTCGGAGAGACGTTCGGCCAACAAGGCGTTGATGTCCTCCGCCCGGACCGCTTCCTGGAGCAGCGCATCCAGCGCCGAGCGGGCGGTGGTGGCGGCATCCAGCGACTGCTTGTGACGCAGGGCATTGAGGTGCAGCGAGAAGAACTCGCCGAAAATCTCGGCTGCCACACGCTGCGCCATCGACAAGGTGCGCGGCCCGTAGTGATGGCAGGCAATCAGTCCCCATAGCTCGCCATCGACAATGATCGAGATCGACATCGAGGCGCCGACACCCATGTTGCGCAGATATTCGCAGTGGATGGGGGAGACGCTGCGCAGATGGGCAAAGGACAAATCGAGCGGCTCACCGGAGGCATCGATTACCGGAAGAACCGGGATGCGCTCGAAATCCGTGGCGGAAATGATCCGGATGGTGTTCTTGAGATAGAGCAGCCGCGCCTGCTGCGGGATGTCGCTGGCCGGAAAATACTGGCCAAGGAAGCTCTCGAGCTGCGGACGACGGGCCTCGCTCACCACCTTGCCGGCGCCGTCGGGGCCGAACTGGTAGATCATCACGCGATCATAGCCCAGCATGCCCTGCATCAGCCGGGCCGATTCGCTGACCAGCCGTTCGGTCGTCGATATCGACGCGATCCGGCCCAGCATCGCCCGCGACAATTCCAGCGGCTCTGCGATGGAATCTTCCGCAGGCTCGAATTCGAGGATGATGCTGCCCTTGAAGCGGTGCACGGCGATGTCGAACCGCCGCCCGTTGTCCGCCTGCTTGCCGAACAGCAAGGCCGCCCGCTCGCCCGACTGCGTGCGCGAAAGCGTGTTGCGGATGTCATGGGTCAGCGCATCGCCGGTCACCTTGCGCAAGGCCATGCCGTTGAGGTTGCCGTCGATGCCGAGCATTGCCTGGGCATTGGCGGAGTGGCGGACAATGGTGGTGGCCGTCATGTCGCAGGCCAGCAGGCAGCCATGCGGCTGGATGCTGCCGGGAATGTGGATCGGCTCGACGTCGCAATTGGTCAGGTTGGGAGAATCAGGCGCACTCATGAGCGGTCTCCGAATAGATGGCGAGGGCGACACCGAACATGTCCCGGGCAGCGCTCAGCACGGTCGCGTGCATGTCGGAAGGCACCGATTCGAGCACGCCCAGGAAGCCGCGCCAGCGCTGGCTGTCAGAGGCCTGATGCGCCAGATGGCGCGCACCGAAATCCGCATGCAGTCCCAGCGCCTGAGCGCGCCGCATGAGAAGCCGCGCCCCCAGCGCCGAGCCTTCGAGAACATAAAGCGCGCCCAGGCGTGATTCCGGGGTCCAGTCCCGTGAAGGGACCTCGGCCTCGGGCAGCTTCGGCACCCCCAGATCAGCCAGATCATGCGCAGCCAGATCGGCGATCGGCTCGACCGCCCAGCTGCCTTCCGGCGCGCCGGCAAGGGCCTGTTCGACGGCCAGGCGGAACCGGTGCGTCTTCTGGACGAAATCGGCATAGCCGAGCCGGTCGCCGAACTCGCCGACGGCATTGTCGAGTTCAAGATGAAGGGCGGATGTACCATCGCGCAATGCGCTTCTGAGGCTACTGACAGTCAATTTGCGCTCCAATTGACGGAAACATATGCACCCGTAACACGTGTGTCACTAACATATGTTGTATCAATTCGGGTTGGGTCCAAAGGCCGGTCTCCTACAAGTGAGCATCAAAGACGGGCGAGCGCAATGCCCCATGACCGCTTGCGGTTACCCGGATCTTGCCCCCCGGCCCGGACAAAACCCGGTATCGGCCGGCAGCAGCCGGACAGGCGGGATTTTGTCCGCCGGGTTGCAAATGCCGCAACGCTGCCCCTGCAGGGCCTCGCGTCGGATCTGCCTTTCAAACACGGGTTTCGTCTGAGGGCTCGACAAGGCCGGACAGCCACCTGGCTGCCCCGGCGGCTCAAAACGACGGCGGCTTCAACCCGTTGGCGCGCATGGCGGCGGTGACGGTGTTGGCCATCAGCATGGCGATGGTCATCGGGCCGACGCCGCCTGGAACCGGGGTGATGGTGCTGGCCACTTCGGCGCATTCGTCAAATGCGACATCGCCGACCAGCCGGGTCTTGCCCTCGCCGCGCTCGGGCGCGTCGATGCGGTTGATGCCGACATCGATCACCGTGGCGCCGGGCTTGACCCAATCTGCCTTGACCATTTGCGGGCGGCCGACGGCAGCGACCAGGATATCGGCATTGCGGCAGACCCCGGCGAGATCCCCGGTGCGCGAGTGCGCCGTGGTGACAGTGGCATTGGCGGCCAGAAGCAGCGCCGACATCGGCTTGCCGAACAGGTTGGAGCGGCCGATGACCACCGCATTGAGGCCGGACAGGTCCGCACCATGGGTCTGGCGCACGAACAACATGGCGCCGGCCGGCGTGCAGGAAATCAGACCGCCTTCGAGATCGCCGGTCATCAGCTTGCCGGCATTGACGACATGCAGTCCGTCGACATCCTTTTCCGGAAGGATCGACTGGATGACGGCGTCGGAATCGAAATGGCCGGGCAAGGGAAGCTGCACCAGAATGCCGTGGATGCTGGCATCGGCATTGAGCGAGGCGACAAGCGCTTCGAGCTCGTCCTGGGTGGTCTCGGCCGGCAGGGTGTGCTGCACCGAGTTGAAGCCGCACTGCTTGGCCATGCGGCTCTTGGACGACACATAGACATGCGAGGCCGGATCATCGCCGACAATGACCACGGCAAGGCCGGGACGGACGCCGGTTTCCGCCTCGAGTGCGGCGCTGGCCGCCGTGACCTGCTCGACTACGCTTGCGGCAACAGCTTTGCCGTCAATCACCTTGGCCATGAAAATCCCTTTTTGTTTTCCCGTCCCGCGCCCCCGGGCGAAGGCCTGCTGTGTGGTTGTGCGCAATCCTACGAAACCGCTCGCGGGCGCTGAACGCCTCTTTGCGTCCTCCGGTGTCAAAAAACAAGGATGGAGGCGGCTTCAGGCGCTGTTTCTTGCTGCGCCATAGCCGTCGATGCGGGATCTCAGCCGTTCCAGGTTGCGCCGGATCTCATCGACCGACGGATTGGCTGCCGCCTGCATGGGCGGTTGGGCAGGCGCGGGCTGTGCGACCGGCGCGGGCTTATGGGGCTGCTGCGCGACCTGCTCGGGCTGCGGGGCCGGAACGGCATGCGGCGCGACGGGGGCCGTGTAGACCGGCTGAGGCTGGACAGGCATGGACGCCTGACGGGCCTGTTCCGGATAGGGCATGCCCGCAGGCGCCGGCTGCTGCCAGGCTTGCGCCGGATGCTGCGGACGTGAATGCGGCTGATATGGCTGCTGCTGAAGCGCCTGTTGCTCCGTCAGCCAGCGCTGGACCTGTGGCGGGTGCTCCGGGTAATGGCCGGGCTCCTGCTGCGGCATCTGCTGATATTGGCGTGCATGAAACGCCTGTGGCTGAGCCGGCTGCGGCTGCCACTGCGGCGGCGCGGAAGGCTGCGGCGCCTGCGGAGGTGCTGCGTAGAGCTGCTGCTCAGCGGACTGCCATTCTTGCTGTGGCCGGGTGCGCGTTGCCGGGGACCAGGCCGGTTGGGAGGGCTGGTGCAGGACCGGTTGATGCTGCGGCGACGGCTCCGCCCAGTGCTGCATGGGCTGAGACTGCATCGGTTCGGCCTGCCGGGGCTGCATCGGCTGCTGCTGATATGGCGCGAACCGGGACTCGACCGGTTGCGGCGCTGGCTGCACGGCCTGCCATTGCGGCGCCGGAGACCGGACCTGCGCCGGCTCTGCTTCGGTCTGCCGGAACGGCCGGTGCTGCTGATACTGCTGCGGCTGATGGTGGTGCGCGGCCTCGGCGTCGGGCCGGGGCTGCCAGGCCGACGGGTCGGTGCGCAGCGGATGGGTCGAGGCTTGAGTTGGCTGCGGCTGTTGGTGCGGCATCCGCGGTTCGGGCTGCGGCTGGTAGCCTGACGGTTCGCCATGCTGCGGATAGGCGGCAGCATGCTGAGGCTGATGACGGCGCGCGGTCGCGGCGTCGGGCTGCATCTGCCAGGCCGCCGGCTCGGTGCGCAACGGATAGGACGCAACCTGCTGCGGGGGCTGATGGTACCGCATCTGTGGCTCGGGCTGGGCTTCATCCTGCCAGTGCTGCGGCTGGGCGGGCTTCGCGGGCCGGGACTGTTGAGCCAGGCGCGGGTCAGGGTCGAAATAACGTTCCGCGGCGGGGTGCATATCGGGCATGTCCTGCCGGTCTTCGGACGGCTGATGCCGAGGCGCGGTCACCGGCGGCTGTTCAGCAGACCGCGGCTGCGGTTGGGCACCGGCAAGGACCGGCTCCGGGCTTGCCTGGGCGCGGCTTTCCTGCGGCGCGGGCGTTGCCGCGGAATCATCCCGGGCCGTCGGGGTGCCGGTCGCGTGAACCGGTTCGACCGGGGTGACAGCGGGAGCGGGCTCCGGCGCCGGATGCTCGGCATCGTCGCGGGCGCGAATGCCGGCATAGGCCTTGATGGCAGACTCGAGCGAGCTGGTTTCACGGTCGGCCGCAGCCTCGAAACGATCCACATCCGGCTCCCGCCGCGACCGCGTGCGGCCGGACGGACCGCCCGAGGGTCTGCGCGGATCGGGGTCTGGGGCCTGCGGGTAGGATCCGAAGGGCGGATTCTGAAAACGCGCCTGCACCGGGCCACCATTATAGGCGCGGATGCTGTCGACGGCGCCGACCAGCAGGGCCACGCCGATGCCTGCGAACAGACCGGCGAACATTCCGCCGATGGCGATCAGCTTGCGCGACGGACCTATGTTGCGCAGCGGCGGTTCGGCCGCGGAGATGACGCGGATGTTGCGGGTGAGAAGATTGGAGCGCTCGCTGGTTTCGCGCGAGCGGGTGAGGAATGCCTCGTAGATGCCGCGGGTGGCCGTGGCCTTGCGCTCCAGCTCCCGCAGCGTGACGAACTCCACCGACTGGTCCATGGCGCGGCTCTTGGCCACCGCCATCTGGCTGGCCAGTTCCTGCTCGGTCTCCACCGCGCGCTGCAGTTCGGTCTGGGAACTGGCGACGATGCGGCGCAGTTCGTCGCGGATTTCGGAACTGATCGTGTTCAGCGCCGATTGCGCCGCGATATATTGCGGGTGCTTGGGCCCGAGCCGGGTGGCCAGCGTCTCGGCACTGGAGCGGGTATCGGTATATTGCTTGCGCAGCGCTGTCAGATTGGCCGACAGCAGCTCCTCGGGAAAGGCGCCCGAAAGCACATCATCCGGCTTGAGCCGGGCAAGATTGTCCGCCTTGACCTTGATGCCGACCTTCATGGCGCGCGCCGTGGCCAGTTGTTCGGACAGCGCGAGGATCACCTTGTCGTCGATATACTGGCCGCCGACGCCGACAAGCCCGTTCTCGGCCTTGAAGCGCTCCACTTCCCGCTCGGCAGCATCAAGATCGTTGCGCAGCGCGTTGAGCCGGGTGTCGATCGATTCCGAAGTCCGCTCCAGCAGGCTCGACTGGGCCTGGCCTTCGGAGTCGAGATAGGTGTCGACGATCTGGTTGGCGATCAGTGCCGATTTCTCGGCGTCACGGGTCTCGACCCCGATGATGATCACGAAGGTCTTGGCGTCACGCGAGACATAGAGCGCATCGCGCAGTTTCTCGAGCGCCTTCTGTTCGGCCTCGCTGGTATCGCCGGTGCCGGTGAAGATTTCCCGGATCAGCGTCAGGCCGCCGCTGATGCCGCCGATCGAAAGCGATCCGTTGAATTCGGGATCCCGCGCCAGGCCGAGATCGGCGACGACCTTTTCGAGGACGCTGGTGGAGGACAGGATCTGCAACTGGCTGTCGGTGATCGCCAGCATGGCTTCGGTGGAAAGCTGCTGGTTGCGCATGTCGTCATCGGTGACCTGGATCTCGCGCGGATCCACGAACAGCCGGCTTTCGGCGTAATATTTGTGCGGCGTCGACAGCGCCACCAGAACACCCATCACCGCGCCGCCGATCGTGGCGAGCGCGATCTGGCGGCGGTAGCGCCAGACCGAGGACAGCAGGATGGAAATGTCGAGCAAGGGTCGCGACCCGTCATTGCCGCCCGACGGCGGGGCGGCGTACCAGTGGTATTGGTCTTCAGGGCCGTGCTGCGCGGGACCGCCCTGCCGGCGATCAGACGGCGGCGGGACCTGCCGGGCCGCAGACTGATCGTCGATGCGCGGCGGTTCGACCGTGGCGGCCCGGGCTGCGGGTGCCTCCGGCTCGGATTCGGGCTTTGCCGCTGCGGCCGGTTCGGACGCCGGTGGTTCTGAAACAGGCTGGGCTTCCACCTCCCCGGGCTCGACCCGGGGCGTGCCTTCCGGGGTGATGGTGCCGATCAGGCGGGCGATCCGGTCGCCGAATTTCTCGTTGCCTGCAGAGGGCGGGACCGGAGCTTGCGGCAGGGGGAGCGGAAGTCTGCTCTTCGGCCGGCAGTTCGGGCTCTGCCATGGGTGCAGCCTGCGAACGCGCGAAGGCCGCGGTCGACACGCGCGCGGACCGCGGCGGCGTCGACAGCAGCGACCGTGCGGCGCTGTCTGCCGGGGACGGACGCAAGGGATCACGCAGCGGCAACTGCACGGATGGCGAATCACCGGCGTGGTCAAGCAGGGACCCGCGGCGGGCCCGCTGGCGTGGTATCTTGGTGGAATCGCTCATATCCGGCTGCAGCCACCCTTGTTTCTGGAAAAATTCGAATCCTGTGACGCCACGCTATAAATTCATGGGTAATAAATGGTTAATTTCGCGCCAAAACCGGTAATTTTGTCCACCTGCCTCGGCCGCGGACGGGTGCCGCCGGTCTGCCGCAGACTGTCAAAATGCAGTTTCCGCCGAAATCAAACCTCGAATTAACAAATGCCGCCTAAGGCTGTGACTGCAGTCTTGACGAGTGCGACACCGCAGCCGTCTCGCGATACCGGAACACAGATGATCGTTCGCCTGAAGGAATTTGCCCGCGCCTACAAAGGTTCGATCACCGCCTATCTTTCGATGGTCGGTGGTTCGGCGGGCCGGCTGGTGATTTCGCTGGTCTATTTCATCGCGATTGCCAACACGCTCTCGATCAGCGAGTTCGGGCTGTTTGCCACCGCCTCGGCCTGCGGCATCATGTTGTCGCGGCTGCTCGCTTTCGGCTTTGTCTCGCCTCTCTACCGCGTCGCCACCGTGAAACCACGCCTGCTTGGCGTCTACACCGCCGGGTTTCTCGGCGGCGTGGTGCTGTCGGCGCCGGTGATCGCCGGTGCTGCCTGGATTCTGTACGAGATGATCTTTGCCGGCCAGATGCAGATCGGCACTTTTGCCAAGATCGTGCTGGCCGAAGTCGTGTGCTGGCGGATCATGGAGATCGTGGTCATTGTCTGTTACGGCATCAACAGGTTTGCCGCCGGCTCGGCGCTGGTAGTGGTCGCCACCCTGTTCAAGGCCATTGCCGCGGTCGCCTTCGCCTCGCTGAGCGATGGATCGCTGGATGTCTGGTCGACCTATTACGTGCTCACCAATGACCTGGCGGCGCTGACCGCCGTGATCTTCTTCTATCCCAGGGTGCGGCTGCGCTGGAATCTGGCGCTCTATCTGCGCCGCTGGATTGACGCGGTGTCGGTGGCGGGTGCGGAGATGCTGTTTTATGTCCAGTCCGAGCTCGACAAGGTGCTGGTGCTGTCGCTGGGCGGGCCGGAAACGGCCGGTATCTACGCGATCCTGATGCGGCTGGTGGATCTGACCGCGCTGCCGGTGCGCGCCTTCCTGACGGTGTTGACGCAGCGGCTGATGCGCAATGCCAAAATGATCACCGACCTGAAGAACCGGATCATGCTCGAGGGGGCCGTGGCGGCGGTATCGACCGCCGGGCTGCTGGGCATGGCCGGGTTCCTGTGGGTGTTTCCCGATGCCCTGGGCAAGAATGTCGCCGAGGCCGCGCCGCTGCTGATCCTGCTGGCGCTGGTGCCGGCCTTCCGCAATCTGATCGAGTATCATTCGGAGCTTCTCTACGCCACCGGGCGAACCGTGGTGCGCATGATGACGCTGGCTTCGCTGGCGGCGATGAAAGCGCTGCTGCTGGCCTATATGCTGGGCCTGCATGCGGAGGTGGCAATCTGGGTGGAACTGCTCAATGTCGCATTTTTCGTGCTGTATCTGCAGTCGGCGCTGCTGACCTACCGGGCCTTGCGCACGGCGCGGCTGCGACCGATCTGAACGGCCTTTTGTACCCTAGCCGTCGGTGACCGAGAATGCGACGCGGCGGATGTCGGCCAGGGAATGGTCGACGAAGGACTGCACCCCGATGGCGACCTGGTCGGGCCGCAGCCCCTGCATGAATTCGGCAAGGCCCTCGGCGGTTTGCGGAAAGGTTTCCCTGAACCACAGCACATGGGACAGCGACCGCGCATCGGGCGTGTGGCCGGCGCCGTCGAGGATCTCGTCGACATAGCGGCCATAGATCATGCATTCGGAAATATCGCGCGAGGAGATGACAGCGCGGATCCAGCTTTCATGGTTGAACGCCTCGAGGTGGTCGAGCAGCGCGCGCGCGGTGTCGACGCGCCAGGGCACCATGTTGGAGATGTAGTCATGCGCAGGCTCAGGCCGGCGCGGCAGGCCGAGAATGCCGCCGGCATGGGCGAGCCAGGCCAGATGGCCGGGCGTGGCGTCGACCGCACCATTGTCGGCGCGGAACATCCGCATCCTGTCGCCGTTCCAAAGGGAGGCGCCATCAAAGGGGCGCACCAGCACGACATCGGAATCAACCGACAGCAGCATGTCCGCATCGACATGACGGGCCATGGCGAGACGGCGCAACTGCTGCGCATGCCAGCCGCGCAGGGGCAGCGAGAACGGGCTCAGCCAGAGCCGGCGCCGGCCCAGGCTCAGCGGATCGGGAAAGGAGCGCAGCCAGGCCGGGAACAGATCGGCTTCGCTGATCACCGTGCGCTTTTCGCCGGCCAGCGGGGCAAACAGCGAGACGTCGGCGCGGTCGACCAGCAGATAGTGGTGCCACTGCCCCTGCATGAACCGGTCCATGCTTTCGCACAGAAGCGCACAGCGGTCGAAATCGCCGACATAGGAGGCGGTCATGACGGCCGTCTTCATGGCGCGCTCCGCAAGGCCGTCAGGGTGTCAGGTACCGCGCCGCGCATGAAAAGACCTCTCAGACAGGAGCTTTTGGGGTTCGGCCCGCGCCGAAGAACTTGTAACGGAAGACATGGTAGAGAAAAAGCGGATTGCCGACCACATAGCGGTACCACAGCCGCGACGGTTCCTGCGCCAGCCGCCAGACCCATTCCAGCCTGAGGTCACGCATCATCTGCGGCGCGCGGCGGATTTCGCCGGAGACGAAATCGAACAGGGCGCCGACACCGAAGACCACGCGGCCATGGCCCTGGCGGATATTGGCGTCGATCCAGATCTCCTGCGAGGGGCTGCCCATCGCCACCAGGGTGATGTCGGGATCGATGGCGGCAAGCCGGTCGAGCACCGGCGCGCTGTTGCTCTTGTCGAAATAGCCATCGGAGACGGCGTGGAATTCATGCCAGGGGGTCGAGCGCCGGAACTGGCCCAGGGCACGTTCGAGTATGTCCGGGCGGGCGCCGATCAGCGCCACCTTCAACGGGCGTTCGGTGTGCACCAGCAGCGCCGGAATGAAATCGGTGCCGTTGAGATTGGCGGGAAAGGTCTTGCCGTGCAGGGCCCGCGAGGCGATGTCGACGCCCAGGCCGTCGGGCAGCACTTCGCAGCGGCTCAGGCCCTGCCGGAACACCGGATCGCGCATGGCCAGATTGGCATTGTTGGCGTTGAGGAAATTGTAGACGCGCTGCGGGCCGTTTTCAGCGAGAATGCGCTGCAGTTCGGCGAGCGCCTGGCGCCAGCCAAAGGCTGCGACACGGATGCCGATGATGTCGCGATGCTCAGTCTGGTCCGGCATGATGCCTCCCGATGCGCTTGCAATGCAGGTGTCCCGTACCGGGTCACCATTGGCTGTGGTGTTAGCACTTTCGAAATGGCTGCGCATTGCCATTCCCCCAATGCAGTTAAACCCGGAGGTTCAATTTGTTAACCATGCGGCCGGCACTGCGCCAGGCCGGAGGCCAGCGCGGCGGTAAGGCCGTCGAGCTGGCGCGCGTGAAAGGCACGGCCGTCGCCGTCGAGCGCTTCTCCGGCTCGCGCGCGGTCGACCAGGTTGCTGAGCGCGGCAGCGAAGGCTGCGGGCTCTTCGGCCGCTACGCAGTTTTCCGGCCGGGCGGCAATGCCGCGCAGGGCGTTCTGTGTCGCCACCGAAGGCAGTCCCATCTCGAAGGTCTCGATGGTCTTAAGCTGCACGCCGGTGCCGGTGCGCGAAATCAGCGGGATGATGCGGCAGGCGCGGACGAATGCACGGGCGTCGTCAACGCGGCCGAGAAACCGGACATTGCCTGGCGCCGGCGGCGGGGTGGCGCCATAGCCGCCGGCGATCGCGATGGTGAAGTCCTCCGGCAGGCGCGGCACGATCTCGGAGAGGAACCAGTCCAGGCCGGCGCGATTGGCGGCCCAGGTCCAGGATCCGATCATCCCCGCATCATAAAGCGGTGCGCGCGGCGCCGGTCCCTCGGGCGGCGTCACCGAGGTGACCAGCGGCAACACGGAAGCACGATCCCCCTGCCCGACTCCGAGCTCCTGCAGGTCGGCCTTGGCAAGGGTGAAGACATGACGGGAGGCCTTGCACAGCGCGCCTTCGAGCCGCGCAAGCAGCCGCGCGTCGCGGGAAAACAGCTGCCGGGTCAGCGGATTGCTTGCATTTGCGGCATTGTCGGCAGCACTGCGGGCTTCGACATTGTGGGCGACAAACACGCAGGGCCAGGCCTTGAACACATCGAGGAATGCGCCGGGCAATTGCACGGAATTGAGGATGAGCCCGTCGATCGCGCCGCAATCATCGAGCGCCGCGCGGATTTGCGCCGGGCTCGCCGCATGCATCTTGGCAACCGACACCGGCTCGCCATGGAGGAAGGCATCCTTGAGCCAAAGCGCCTTTTGCCATTTGCCGACCCGGGCATTGGTGACTTCAAGCTGACCCAAGAGCCGGGTCTGGTCCGGTTCGGCGGGCTGGTGGCCGGGCTGCAGGAAGCCGATGACCGAGACCGTGTGACCGATCAGCCGGATGGCATCGACAATGACCCGGTTGGCGATGTCGTAGCCCGAGGCGGGCGCTGCGACCGGGACGAGCGATGAGATGAAGACGAAATGCATGGGGCGGTTCCACTGTTGCCCCGCACTGTAGCCGCAGGATTTGAACATCGGCTTAAACCCGCATTTCAAATATGGCGGGACAGCTTCAGGCTATTTTCAGATTCATGTGGTTGGATGGCGTCCTGTCAATTCGGATGTTCAGCCATGGCGCCAGACCACAGTACCGTTACCGAGCATGCCCGCTCCCCGGCGCTCAAGCCCGACAGCGTCCGAATTGTCGTGACGGTGCCGACCTTCCGCCGGCCGGATCACCTGATCACGACACTGGATTCGCTGCAGGCGCAGGGTCTGGGCGCGGAGACCGCCGTGGTGATCATGGACAATGATGCCGAGGGCCTGCAGGGGGCGCAGGCCGCGGCCGAATGGCTGCAGACCGCGTCGATCAAGGGCATCGTCATCGTCGCGCATCAGCGCGGCAACTGCCATGCCTACAATGCCGGATGGGAAACCGCCCTGGCCGAATTTCCCCGGCTGACCCATATCGCCGTGATCGATGATGACGAGATCGCCGGCCCCGACTGGCTTTCGGGCCTGCTGTCGACGGCGCAGAAGACCGGCGCGGACCTGATTGGCGGCCCGCAGGTTCCGGTGTTTGCCGACAGCGCGCTCAATGGCTGGCGCAAGCATCCGGTGTTCACCCCGCATTACAGCGAGACCGGGCTGGTGCCGATCCTGTATTCTTCCGGCAATGTGCTGATTTCGAGATCGGTTCTCGACATCATGCCCAGACCCTATCTTGACCCGGCCTTCAATTTCATCGGCGGCGGCGACAGCGATTTCTACCGCCGGGCAAAGGCCCGCGGCTTCAGCTTCGGCTGGAGCGCGGAGGCTGCGGTGATGGAAACCCTGCCGGCGCGCCGGGCCGAATTTTCCTGGCTCAATGCCCGCTCGCTGCGCAACGGAGCAATTTCCTCGATCCTCGAAAAGCGCCAGAGGCCCGGCATTCCCGGGCGCGCCCGCACCATCCTCAAATCGGTGGCGCTGCTGGCGGTGGCGCCCTGGCGCGGATTGCGGCTGGGGGTGCAGACCGGCTCGGCTGTGATCGGGCTCTATCACATCCAGGTGGCGCTGGGGCGGCTGATGGAAGAGTTCGGCATGGTCAACGAGCAATACCGCAACCCCGAAAGCAACTGATCCGGGCCGCGTGAGGCGGAATCGAGAACCGGCAGGACGCTTGCGGTATCCGGTCGAAGGTCTGGAAATCTCACGCTCAAGGCTCGGTTCAGTGGCCGGGCGAAGCGCCTTCCGGTGCGGCATCGACCTGGCCGATCGGTTCGCCGGCCTTCATGGTGAAGCGGCCCTCGCGCATGTTCGAGCGGATATCGGATTTCGACAGGAAATCGATCTGTTCGACGATGATGTCGTGAAACACCATCTCGCCCAGCCGCGCGTTGAGGGCTTCGCGGATATGCACCTTAAAGGCTTCGAGATTGAATTTGCTCAGGCTGGGAAAATCGATGAGCTGTTCGCCCACGAGCGCGCTGTAGAGCTCGTCGATGACCAGAACCTGCAGCGGAATGGTCAGCAGGTCGGACTTGTCGGTATCGACCGTGTAGGACAGCCGGGTGAGGAAATAGCCCTGCACGGCTCCATCGCTGATCACCGGAATCGAGGTGACTTCGCCACGGATCGTTTCGAGCCCGCCGAACATGTCGGCTTCGGGCTCGGCGCTTTCCTTGGTGTTGGTGGACTGGATCGAGAAATAGACCGACGCCAGCGCCACGGCGGTGATCCAGACGCCGGTGACCAGCAGTTTGATCATGACAGATCATAGGCCCTGAACTGGTCGGCCGAATAGGTGCCGTCGGCTTCGGATTCGGTGACCGTCGACTTGATCATGTCGGTGATGCCGCGCACCGCTTCCATGTGCGCACCGACCTTGAGGCTGTTGATGTCGAGCTTGGCCTTGACGGCCTTGAGATGGCCGAGATGGGCCTTGTCGAGCCGGTCGGGATTGATGTCCTTGAACAGCATGGTCATGTCGTAGAGACAGCGGCTCTTGATGGCGTTGGACTGTTTGAGATCGAATTTCGGATCCGAGCCGATGGCGGCATTTTCGGTATCGATAATGGCTTCGAGGCGGAGCAGGACGCTCTCGACACGGTGATCACGGGATGCGAGTTCGCTCATCTTGATTAGGCCCTCCGGCCGGAGTCTTGGGGTGTATCGGCTGGCTCACCGGTTGCGGAAATATCCGCAAAGATGTCCTTTTGAACTTCATTGACCAGGCTGGTGGCGCGGTTGGAAACATTGGAGGCGACACCATCGGCGGATTCGGGCGTCAGGCCGGGGGTGAAGCGGTCAGCCAGCATGCGCGCGGCAATGCCGATGCCGCCGCCCTTGGCCAGCACCGCACCGAGCTGCTCGGCCATCATCGATTTCCAGATCTCGCCGGCGGTGCCCTTGCCGTAGAGCTCTTCGCTGTCGGAGGGCAGCATGCTGCCGATGAAGTTCTGCAGAACCATGGCCTCGAAGCGCTCGTAGGATTGGGCATTCTTGCCGACTGCGGCGTCCGCTTCCTCCTGGCTCACCATGACCGCCATGGGTTCGGCAGACGCCAGCAGCTGGCGCTGGAAGGCCGGGGTTGCCGCGTCCTGCGCCGATTTGCGGGTGGAGGCCATTTCGAGCATGGATTCCGCCCGGCGGGCAACGGCGGGATCGGCCGCCTTCACCACGTCCAGAATGAGATCGGTTGCCGTTTGTATGGACAAAGAGCTTCCCTCGTAACGCCTGACCGGAAATGATCGCCACCATTGTGGCTGATGAAGCTTACGCTGGCCTTGTGCCGGTCAGCGCGGGCCGCGGAAAGCAGCGTTGCGATCGTTCAATAGGATGACGCCCTGGCGCCGAGCGAGGCTTCGATCAGGTCGAGCAGGGCCTCGTCCTCGGCAATGCGGTCCTCGTCTTCGGCCGCCTCCGCCGCCTGATCGGCGAGGCGGTCGGCCTTGGTCTTTTCGGTCAGCATCCGCCGCTCCTGCATCGCCCGGACGCCGGTGAGCTGCTGGGCGCGGGCAGAAAGCCGCTGGAACCGCAGCGCATATTGATGCGACATGGCGGCATGGACCGGGTCGAAGGAACCGACCGCGTCGACCAGAGCGGCCTGGGTCTCCTCGGTGACGACCTGCGCCCGCAATGTCAGCGACAGCTCGCTTTCGGTCATCCGCTCGATCTGGCGCTGGACCCGGACGAGGCGGGCAAGCTTGTCTGCACGTGATCCGGCCATATCAGGGCAACCCGGTAAACAGCGGCTCGAAGCCGGCAAGGAAAAGCGAGAAGAAGGTGGTGGAGCCGAAGAAGAACAGCACCAGCCCGCCAAACAGGATGAACGGAATCGAGATGAAATAGACCGGGATCTGCGGCGCCAGCTTGTTGACCATGCCGATCGACAGATTGAAGATCAGGCCATAGACGAGGAAGGGGCTGGCCAGCCGGAGCACCAGCATGAAGGCGCCGTTGAGGGTGTCGGTCAGGGTCATCAGCGCCATACGGGCCTCGAAGCCGGAATCCATCGGCATGAAGGAATAGGACCGGACCAGCGAGGTGATCACCAGATGGTGGAAATCGCCGAGAAACAGCACCATCAGCGCCGTCACGGTGATCACCGCGGTGACATGGCCCTCCGGTTCATTCTCGAGGATGCCGTTTGCCGGTGCGGCGTTGAAGCCGATCGCCATGGAGATGGCGGTGCCGGCAAATTGCAGCGCCAGCACAATGTAGCGCGCGATCAGGCCAAGGGTGACGCCGATCAGCAGTTCCGCGCCGACCAGGAGAATGTAGACGCTGTCGCCGCCCTGGACCCGGGGATAGACCGTGTCCCACAGGATCGGCAGCAGCGCCATCGAGATGGCGGCGGCGAGCAGCAGGCGGAACTGCATGGGAACCCGGAAGCTGGCAAAACCCGGCAGCACCATGAAACAGCCGCCGATCCGACAGAAGGTGGCAAACAGCGCCAGGACCGTGCCCTCGGGATCCTCGATCACGAGATCGAGCCGAGTAGCTTGATCTCGATGCCCCTCGCGATTTCCACATGGGACAGCACCGGCAGGGTGGCGAAGATCCGCTCGATGATCATGCGCACATAGGGGCGCGAATCCGGAGAGGTGACGAGCACGAAGGGCACGCCCTTGTCCATGTGCTCGCGGATCACCTTGGTGGCCTCTTCGGAAAACTCCTCGAGCATGCGCGGGTCGATGTCGAATTCGATGACCTCGCCCTTGGGATCGCGTTTGAGCGCCTGGTGGAAGGCCAGGTCCCAGCGGCTGCCCAGCCTGAGCACATTGAGCTGGCCATTGCGGGCGATGTCGCCGCAGAGCTGCTGGGCCATGCGGATGCGGACATGTTCGACGATCTGCTCGGTCTTGCGCACGTGCGGCGCGAGCTCGGCGACGGCCTCGAGAATGAGATGCAGATTGCGGATCGAGACGCGTTCGGCAAGCAGCAGCTTGAGCACGGCCTGGAAGCCGGAATAGGACATGTGCGATGTGCAGATCTCGTCGGCCAGCTTGCGGTATTCCGGATCGAGCCGGTCGATGAGGATCTTCATGTCCTTGTAGGACAGCAATTGCGGCAGGTTGTTGCGGATCACCTCGGAGAGATGGGTCAGCACCACCGAGACATTGTCGATCGGCTGGAAGCCCTCGCGCTTGAGATCTTCGGCAAAGCTTTCCGGGATCGACAGCGCTGGCAGGCCGAAGGCCGGTTCGCGGATCTCGTCGCCCGGCAGCGACGGCCGGCGCTTGCCCTGCAGCACCACCAGAAGCTCGCCGACCCTGAGGTCATTGGCGGCAACCGTGGTGCCGTGAATGCGGATCTGGTAGCTCTTGTCCTTGATCGAGATGTCGTCGGAGACCTTGATCTCGGGCACGACGAAACCGTATTGGGTGGCGAATTTCTTGCGCATCTTGGAGACGCGGAAGGCCAGTTCCTCGTGCGAGCCGAGCAGCTTGGTGGCGACCTGCTTGCCCAGCACCAACTCGATTTCGGCGGTCTTCAGGATCGACTTGACCGAATCCTTTTCCTTGTCCTTTTCGTCCTGCTGGCTGCGGTGGATCTCCTGGGCCTCGTCGCGGGCCTTCTGGTCGCGCTGCCGCGGGATGATCCAGCTTCCGAATGCGAGGCCGGAGCCGAGCAGCATGAAGGGCAGGAACGGCAGGCCCGGCATCACCGCCAGCAGGAACAGCAGGCCTGAAGCCGCAAACAGCGCACGCGGATAGCCGCCGAGCTGATCGATCACCGCTTCATCGGTCGAGCCGAGCTGGCCGCCGCGGGAGACCAGCAGGCCGGCGGCGAGCGACACGATCAGCGCGGGGATCTGGCTGACCAGTCCGTCGCCGACCGAAAGCCGGACAAACACGTCCGCGGCTTCGCCGATCTGCATGTCGTGACGGGCATAGCCGATGACGATTCCGCCGAACATGTTGATGCCGGTGATCAGCAGGCCGGCGATGGCGTCGCCGCGCACGAATTTGGAGGCGCCATCCATGGATCCGAAGAAGGAACTTTCCATCTCCAGCTCCTTGCGCCGGTCATGCGCCTGCTTTTCGTTAATCATACCGGCAGAAAGGTCGGCATCGATGGCCATTTGCTTGCCCGGAATGGCATCGAGCGTGAATCGGGCGCCGACTTCGGCGATGCGGGTGGCGCCCTTGGTGATGACGATGAAGTTCACCGTGACCAGAATCAGAAAGACGATCAGGCCGATGACGAAGTCGCCGGACATGACCATCTGCGAGAACCCGCCGATCACCTGACCGGCCGCATCCGAGCCGAGATGGCCTTCGGACAGGATGACGCGGGTGGTCGCGATATTGAGCGACAACCGCATCATCGTGGCGATGAGGAGAATGGTGGGAAAAGAGGAGAAATCGAGCGGCCGCTGGATCCACAATGCCACCATCAGGATGAGCACCGAGAAGGCGATCGAAAACGCCAGGCCGATATCGATCAGAAAGGCCGGAATCGGCAGGAACAGAATGGACAGAATGACGACAATGCCGAAGGCAAAGCCCATGTCCTTGCCCTGGAAAGCGGACTTTTGTATCGCCAGCGCCTGCGGATCGGCCATATATGCGAAGCTCCGGATCACGGCGCCGGCATCATGCCCGCGCAATTGGTCACGCCGACCCTAGCCGGTGAAGCTTGTGCGAAAGTGTCAGAAACGCGGGGGGATCCGCGCGCCCCGGCGAGCCGGTGCGAACGATCGTGCCGGCCAACCGCGGTACGGCCCGAAAAGGATCAGAAACCGGTTTCGATGCGCTGGAAGACGATGTTGGTGAAGGTCGAGATCTGGGCGCCGACGAAGGGCGCTGAAATGGCGACCGTGACCAGGATGGCGACGATCTTGGGGACGAAGGTCAGGGTGATTTCCTGAACCTGGGTCAAGGCCTGAACGAAGGCGATGCCGACCCCGACAAACATAGCCACGAAGACCGCCGGACCCGAGCAGATCAGCACGGTCCAGATCATGGTCTGGACGATATCTAGCGCGTCGGCTTCATTCATCTTACTGGATCGTCACGCCCGCGCCGACCACAACCTGGCTGCCGTTCTGAAGCACTGCCACCAGGCCGTCGGAATAGACCTTGACCTGCTCAATGGTGCCGGTGATGGAGGCGTCGGCATTGGTGATGGTGCGGCCGATGATCGATCCGGCCTGGTTCAGCGTCGAGGATTGCAGCAGCATTTCCAAGTTCTTATTGGTCTGGATCGTCTGTTCCACCTGGCTGAAGGTGGCGAGCTGGGCGATCTGGTCGGTCGCATCCATCGGATCGGTCGGGTCCTGGCTCTTCATCTGCTGAACCAGCAGCGTCAGGAAGGTGTCATAATCGAGCGCGCTCTTCTTGGAGGCGTTGTCCGCGGCCGAAGTGCCGGTGGCGGAAGCGGCGGCGGATACTGTATCTACGACCATGGGGCCAGCTCCTTGCGAATCTTGTCGATGACGCCGGCAGGCATCGCCGACGAGTTGATGATCTGCTCTTCAACCGGGTAAAGCGCTCGGATCGCCTTGAGCGCCTCGAAGGCGCGGCCCTGGGTGACCATGCCGTCGATGTGCTTGAGTTCGACCAGCACTTCCTCGTCCTTGAAGCAGGTCAGTAGCATGACCACGGACTTGCGGAACATGCCCATCGACTGCTCGGCGCCTTCGGGGTTGATCAGCATCATCTGAACGATGAAATAGAGCTGCTTGAGCGGCGTTGTCGCCTGCTCAGGCTGCAGCACGTGGTTTTCCAGCAGGAACGTCACGTCGTTGAGAAATTCCAGCGCGACCTTGCGATCGACCCGAAGCACGGCTCCGTTGATGAAGATGCGTTCGCCGGCCTTGAGCGAAATGCGAAGTGAACTTTTCATTTCAGCCCGTCCCTGATGATGATCGAGATGTCGATGATGCCCTGGAAATTGTCCGACTGGCGCATCCGGATGCGTTCGGCTTCCTTGATGACCCAAATCCCTATGGAGATGAGGTTCGCGCGAAGCTCTTCGGCCAATTCGTTGTCAGGCGCCGCGAGGTCCTCGACAAATCGAACCCAAAGCCGGCTGACGAAGTAGACCGCTTCGATTGCATCGCGGGATTCGAGGCCATTGGCTTTGGCTGCAGTCAACAGGGTAATGGAATGATTGATCGCTTCGCGCTCGCGTTCGCGCGCTTCGGCAACACCATCCTCCTGAACATCCGCATAGGAAAACTGGTACATTCAGACGCCCTTCATGTTTGTCCATTTTGCCCGGCAACTCCGGGAGACACGGTTACAGGTAATTCATAAGACTTAATTGTTGGATACGAGCCGTGAGCGTGTAGGACGTCTCGACCTGTGTCAGCAGAGTTTGCATGCGTGTGGACGCTTCATAGGCGTCCACACCCTCGATATCGCCCAGATGCAGGGTGAGAATCTCGATTTGGGACTGCAGCGAAACATTGGCCTTGGTCACCCGGTTTTCGGAGAGGCCGAGCGTGCTGCGCTGGTTGTCGATTCCGGTCACCGCCTGCCCGGCATATTCGATCGCCCCGGCATTGAGCGCAACGCGCACCTCGCTGGAAATCGGCGCCGCGAGAAGTTCCAGCCCGATCACTGCAGCCAGCGCAAAGTTGCGCATGCCGGCCGAATTCGCATTGGTGCCTGAATCGACCACCTCGTTGTCGAGGATGCGGCTCGACATGTTGGTGTCGGAGGCGCTTGACCAATTGCTGTTCCAGTCGGCGCCGCTGAAGGCGGGCTCGAGAACATTGGTGATGAAATCATCCATGTCGGCGACGGAGATGTTTGCGACCTGCGGGTCGCTCTGGGTGAAGCCGAAATGGGTCGAGAAGGTGGTGTCGAAGGCTGCCTTTGCAGGGGACCCCGGGCCAAAATAATCATCAAGCGGCTTCTGGCTCGAATTGATGCCGGAGAACAGATATTCGCCGTTTGACGAGGTGTTGGCAGCCACCGTGAAAGAGCCCAGCGAGGCCTCGACATCGCGGCGGGCAATGGCCAGCCGGTCGGCATCGTCGGCGCCGTTGACAGAGATAAACGCCTCGAGCATCTGCTGCGCGCTGTCGGCCATCAGGTCGAGGGCCAACTGGGATGCGGACAGCCGCTGGGTCACCAGCGAGTTGGAATCCTGCACGCCCTTGAGACGTTCGACATTGTGGTTGAGCGTGACGCTGTTGGAGGTGCGCGCGCCGAGCGCCAGACCGACATCGGCATGGCGGCCGGTGACGATCTCGGTCTGCAGCTTCTGCACTTCGTTCTGGCCGCGACTGATGGTCAATCGCATCGCGTTCTGCATGGCCTGGTTGGAAATGAAACTGGTTTTCATGATCCTATCCTACCGCTGCCAGCAGGGAGCGAAGCATTTCATCGACGACCGAAATGATGCGTGCGGACGCCTTGTAGGACTGTTCAAGCTCGAGCAGCATCGACATTTCTTCATCCAGCGACACACCGGTGGCGTTGGAATGCGCCTCGACGGCCCTGAACCGGGTCGCTTCGCGGGTTTCCGAGGCGGCGCTGGCCTCGCTGCGGTTGAGCTCGAGCCAGCCGACGGAATCGGCGGCAAAATCCAGAACGCTGGCGCTGGTGTCGAGCCCGGCGGCGGCGTCGAACGTCATCGGCGTGCCGAGCGCGACCACATAGGCATCGAGCTGGGAGGTAAAGCCGGCAGCGCCCGTGGTGTTGGCGATATAGGCGGCGCCATTGATCCCGCCATCGCGCAGCAATTGCGGATTGCCGCCAGCCGAGGGCACCAGTGCCGGATTGACTTTGATTGTAGCGGCGATGCCGGGCACCATGGTTCCGCCGGGCATGGTGCCGCCGGACCATGTGAACAGTCCCGGCTGATCGGGCAGACCGCCGGACTGGTCTTTCTCGGCAAAGGTGACAACCAGGGCGCGGGCAATCTCGTCAAGCTGGCTCTGCAGCGCCGGCGCATATTCATCGCGGATCTGCATCAGGCCCTGCAGCGAACCGCGCGCCGTGGTGGTGGCCCCCTGCCCTGCTGCCAGCGGCACGCCGTCGACATAGATGGCATTGCCTTCGATGCCGGCAGCAAATCCGGGCGAAGCTTCGAAGGTTACCGGGCGCGCCACCGTTTCGAACAGCGTGGTGCCGTCATTGGTGTACAGCGCGACATCGTTGCCGGAGCGGGTGACCGAGGTGACCCCTATGATTTCGGAAATCTTCTTGAGGACCGAATCGCGCTGGTCCAGATCGGCACTGACATCCTTGCCGAGCTGGGTGCCGCGATAGACATTGGTGTTGGCTTCCTCGAACTGAGACAGCAGTTCATTGAGGGTGTGGACCTGACGGCCGATTTCCTGATCTGCCCCGAGCCGGACATTCTGCACCGCGGCAGAGGCATCGCGCAGCCCGAGGGCCACCGTGGTGGCATCGGCCACTGCGGTTTGCGCCAGCGTGCTTTCACCCGGCTTTGCAGCATAGGTGGCGAGCGTGTCGCGCATCGAGGAGATAAGGGTGGCCGGGGCGCTTTCGTAGTCGTTGCCGCCCATGATGTCCTTGAGATTGGCAAGGCCATCGAGCAAAGCGTTCTGGCCACTGGCGGTGGCGGTGCTGGAAACGGTTTTTTCCAGCAGTATCTGGTCCTGGGCCCGCTGGATGCTGACCACCTGGGCGCCGGCCGAAGAGGTGGCCAGCGACGCGCTGCGCCGGGAGTAATCGGGATTGGACGCATTGGAAATATTGCGCGACAGCAGGCTCGTCTGCGTCGAATAATTCGACAGTGATGACTGTGCTGTACTGATCGCCGATGACAGAGACATGCGCTGGTCCTTCTACCTCCCGATCCGGCGGTCTATCGTTTGAGGTTCACGAGGACGTCCATCAGGTCGGAACCTGTCTGGAAGACCTTGGAATTGGCGGTGTAGCTGCGCTGCGACGAGATCATGTCGGTCAGCTCCTGGGCGAGATCAACATTGGAGCTTTCCAGCGCGCCCGACACGATCGAACCGAAGGAGCCGGATCCGGCAAAACCGGTGGTGATGACGCCGGACTCGACGCCCTGCGCATAGACATTGCCGGCCAGCGGCCTGAGCTTGTCGGGGCTGGGCACATCTGCCAGCGCAATCCGGTAGAGTGGCTTGAGATCGCCTTCGTCGTACTGGGCGTAGATGGTGCCGTCAGCGGCGACTTCGACTGCGATCACGGCGCTGGGCTTGTTGCCGTCGACATTGGCGTTCTGAACCGTGAAGCCATAATTGAGCTGGGTCATGTCCTTCAGATCGATGGTCAGGGACGAGCCACCGGGAACACTGACGGTTATGTCCTTAGCGCTGCCAGCCGTGAGCAATCCGTTGTTTGCCGGATCGAATTCAAGCGTCGTGGTTGCCAGCGCCGCCGACGAGTAGGGAAATGCCGTGTTGGCGGTGCCGTCCGCACGGTCGTAGACCGATACCTCGAACGTGTTGTCCGCGGTCTTGGTGTAATAGAAGTCGAGCAGGACCTCTCCGCCGAGATTGTCGTAAACCACCAGCGAACTCTTGTGGGAGTACTCAGCGGTGCCGGCATTGGCAGACGGCAGATTGGCCGCAGCGACGATCTCGGCACTGGCATTGAGGTTGGCCTTGAAGACGCCCAATGTGGAGGGAGACGCGGTGAGGCTGCCCGAAGAGATGTTGACCGGAACCAGGCCATCAAAACCGTTGACCACCGGAGCGGGCGTTCCGGTTTCGTAGTCATAGCCCATCAGGGTGAACCCGGCGGCGTTGACCAGATTGCCGTTGCCGTCGGGAATGAAGGAACCGGCGCGGGTCAGGAACGGCGTGCCATTGGTGTCCTGCACGATGAAGAACCCGTCGCCGTCCAGCGCCAGGTCCGTCTTCGAAGTGGTGAATTCAAGCGGTCCCGCCTCGGAAATCGAATAGCGGACATCCGTCGACACCGCACCGGAATTGTAGGTGCTGGCGGAGCCGGGGAGGATCAGGGAGGAAAATTCGGTCGACGCCCTTTTATAGGCGGTGGTGTTGGCGTTGGCGATATTGTCGGCAACCGTGCTCAGGCGGCTTGCTTGCGCATTCATGCCGGAAGCGCCGGTTTGCATCATTCCATACAGGCTCATCGCATCATCCCTCGTTTCATACGGTATTCCAGCGTAGCTGGCGGGCCTTGCGTGAACCTGATTCCTTGCATCGTAGAATGAGCGTTTGGCCGGGATCGCCCGGCCAGTTGCGTCAGCTCAAGCCCAATCGATCAGGTAACCAAGAAAGCGCTTGGAATCGATCGGGTCAAAGTCGAGCCGCTTGCGCAGTTTCTTGCGCAGCTTGGAGATGTGACTCTCGACGACATTCTCCTCGACGTCTTCGTCAAAGATTCCGTATATCGCGTTGAAAATCTGTTGTTTCGTTACCCGGCGGCCACGGTTGGCGACCAGGTATTCGAGAATGCGGCGCTCGCGCCTTGGAAGGGCGAATGTGCGGTTTTCGATCTCCGGATCGCGGCCGTCGGAAAACACCCGGATCGGACCGATATCGACATGGTTGGACACGGCCTTGAGGCGTCTCCGGATGGCGGCTGCACGCGCCAGAATTTCGCGTGGATGAACCGGCTTGCGAACGACGTCGTCGACACCGCTGTCGAAGAACGCCAGAGTCGATTCAAGAGAGGGCGCATCGCTGACCGCGATGACCGGAGCTTGCGACCTATCCCGGATTGCCCGCGGCAGATCCATTGTCATCTCGCCCTGACCGATCAGGAAGGCTTCAACCGCATCGAGGTCGGAATCGGCAGCGGTTTGCACCCACTCGCCAAATTCGATGGAATCAAAAGTCGCCGAGGGAACCCCTTCCCGCCCGAAAAGGGAAGTGTATCCGTCTTTAACCAGTTTTCTGTCATCAACCACGACGATCATTCGCTCGCCTCCGAATCAGTCTGCTACGTCATTGGGCCAAGGAGTACGAAGCACACGATTCAGCGTAAACTATGAGAAACATATGGTTAATTTTAACAGTTGATTAACCATGTTTTCCACTGATTTGGCTAGATGTGGTGCGTTCCCTGTTGATAAGCACAATTGTCTCGGGAAATGGTTAACAAGAAGTTAATTTTTTGCTTGCATCGTTAATGATTGCCTAACTGCTGACAAATTCATCAGGGGCACCGAAAATCCGGATATTTCTATTTCAGGTTGTGTTATCTGCAGAATGATTCTGCTTGGTGTGTCCAGGCGCCATGGCCGGTGGCGACCAGATTGGCGATCACCCGGCATACATAGCGCTTTTGCGCGGGGTCATTGTTGGGACCGGCGTGGTAGCGGGCGACCGCCATGGTCCAGGTTTCGTGCCGCGCGTGCAATCGAGCGAGAAACCGCGCAGCGTAATCGACATTGGCGCGCGGATCGAGCATCTCGTCGACCGAGGCGAACTCGGCGCCGTGATAGCGGTAGTTGATCTGCATGCAGCCCAGATCGATAAGGCTCTTGCCTTCGGTGCGGGCACGATCGAATTCGCGGATGGCCTCCTTGCGGCTCTTGGCGAATACTGCGCGTCCCTCGATGTTGAGCGCATAGGGATAGAGCGATCCCTTGCGGCCGGTTTCGGTCAGGCCGACCGAGTGGAGAATTCCGGGAGGGACACCATGGGTCCGCGCGGCACTGAGGATCTCGGCTTCGCAAACGCTGGTTGCCGCCGCGGCCTGGCTGGGCGCGGTGCCCTCAGAGATAAACGCCGTCAGTGCGACCAGTGCCGGAACCAGCAATCGTGTTGCCTTCATGACCCTGTCTCCCCTGCTGGTCCCGCTGACTTGTGTTGCTGCCGCTGCTGTTGCCGCCGGAAGACTTCGCGTCGCCCGGTTCATTGCCCTGGAAGCCGCCGGAAAATCCGGGCTGGGCGGACTGGTTTGCAGTCTTGTCCGGATTGGACACGTGCTGGATGGTGATCTGCTCGACCGCATATCCCTGGGCGCGCAGCGATTTGACGATCGACTGGCTGTCATCGGAGAGCTGGCGGTAGGCCTCGGCGGATTCGACCTTGAGCTCGACCGACAGTTCCTCACCCGAAAGCTTCATGATGGCGGTGACGCTGCCGAGCGACATCGGATTGAGTTGAAGCTTGAGGGTGTGCAGGGTCTGCCCGGTTTGCGCCGTGCCTGCGGCCGCGGCGGAGGAGGTCCGCGCCACCCGCTGGGCTGCCAGAGCCGTGTCGCCAGCCTCCGCCAGTGAGCTGGTCAGCATCTGTGCATTGCCCGAGAGCTGTGTGGAGGGGGTGAACCGGCGCGATTCAACCACTTCGACAGTGCGCGGCTTGGCCTCGATCTTCTCTTCGGGCTGGCGGTCGGCTCCGGCGCTCTTGCGCTCGGCCGCCGCGTTCGAGAGACCTTCATTGCGCGCGGATCGGGTCTCTGCGGTGCTCGCAGCATCGCTTGACAGACCGAGTGCGCCAAGCGCTTCCCGGGAGGCGTCCGCCTTCTTCTGCTTGTCCGCAGCGCCCTCGGAGGACGGCGTTCTGGCGGCTGCGGGCTGAGCCACACCATTGCCCGGTGCGGGCTGAGCCACGGATGCGGCCAGTGCGGCAACCGGTGCGGCCGCGGTGGCTGCGACAGCGGCGGGCTGTGGCGCCACCGGCTGTGTTGCGGCCTGTGCGACCGGCTCGGCATCGGGCTGCAACTGCAGCTCTTCGCCTGCTTCAGGATCAATCTCCATCTCGCCTTCAAGCACTGATTTGGCGTCGACCTGATCCGGCTCGACTTTCGGAAGCTCCGCCGGGGCGAGTTCCGCTGCGGCCAGAACATCGGCGGCCGTCAGATTCTCGTCCACCACGGTCTCGGCAGGTTCTTCAGCAAAGGCAGCGCTGGACATCAGGCCCGACAGCAGGGTCAGCATGTCATCGGTCTCGGCTGTCACCGATGGCAACTGGCTGTCGACAGCTTCGACTTCGGCATCAATCTGCGTTTCGGCTGCGGTCGCGCCTGTGTCGGCTTCGGCGTCGGTCCGGCTGCTTGTGTCGAGCCGGCCACGGTTGCCGGCGGCGCCGCGTTGCTCACCCGACAGGATTGCCGAAAAGGCGCCGCCTTTGGACGCGCCCCCGGGGTCTGCGGCATGAGTGTCGCCTGACGAGACAGGTGCACGTGCCGGCACTTGCCGCTGCATTACAAAGTCCAAAGCACTCAAGACCCTTTATCCTCTTCCACTCCCTCGAGCATCTTGTCGATGCGCTCGAGCGTCTGCTTGCGATCCGAGACATATGCGCGGAACACATTGTCCTTGGCGGCGGTTTCCTCTTCCTCTGGGGAGAGCTGCGCCGTGTCATCCCCGGGATCGGGCATGCCGTCGGCGCCATCCGGAACCTGACCGGCCTCCGCCAGATCCGGTGCCTGCACATTGGGCGACAATGCTTGTGTGAAGCTGTTCGGGTCGGGTTTGCGGATCACCTCTTCGGCAATGATCACCGCGGCTGCGCGCAAGGCCTTGTCGCGCGCCGACAACTGGCGGTTGGAGACGCCGTTGATATCGGCCAGAACCGACGCGACACCATCGGTCGGGATCTTCGCCATGCCCGAGTAAAGGTCGGCCAGGGCCTGCGGCGCAATGTCGGACGGTGTGAGCAGCGCCTCGGCCTTGTCGGAGGCGATGACGGCCAGGTCGCGCAGACCGGAGATCGCCGCCTTGCGGGCAATCCGGAGATAGACTTCGCGTTTGCGCGGCGCGTCCATGAAGGACAGGATCTGGTTGAGGCGGTCTTCTCCGACCTTGTCGTAATGCAGCACCACCAGATCGACGAGAAGATCGGCATATTGCCCGGCATAGGGCGAGTTGATGAAGCGCCGGGCATAGAGCTGGGCATAGTCGAGAGCCCGCTCGACCAGGTTCTTGTTGGCCGAAATGAACAGCGACCGGCGCAGGGCTGCCTCTTCCACCAAGGTGCCCGGGGCGGCCAGCCGGGCCCAGTCGAACATGTCCAGCGCAGCGGCGTCATTGGTGGCTGCCATCACATTGGCGGCGACGAGGGTGAGATAGGGACCGATATCGGTGTCGCGATAGACCTTCACGACCTCGTCGAGCGTTGTCCGGGTCCGGGCTGCCCGCCCGCTCAGATAAGCCCGGAGCACGGTGGTCACTTCATTGTCGAAATTGCCGAACTTGTCATTGAGCGCCAGGATTTCGAGCGTTTCGGGGTTGCCGCCGCTCATGGCGTAGATCAGCGCCGCATCGACATTGCGCGGATCGTCAAACACCTTCTGTTCGGCCTGGCGCAATCGCTTGTCGATGACGCCGAGAAGATAGCGCTGCATCTCCATCGCCGAATGGTCACCCTGGACCACGCTGTCCTGCACGAATTGCAGCGAGCGCAGCAGCTTGTAGGGTTCGAGCGCCTCCATGTTGCCCGCCATCGGGAAACCGGAATCACCGGCGCCGGAGGACGGGGCCGTCACACCGATCGGCGCTTGCGCCTCGGCACCGGTGTCGTTGGCGGTTTCGGCCATGTCCGCATGCGCGTCACCGGCTTGGGCCGCATCCGCATGGGTTTCGGTCGCCGCGGCTGTATGACCGTCGGCGGCCTCGTGGCCGGACGGCTTGTCCTCTGCCAGAGCCCCATGGGCAAGCATCGCCATCAGGACGGCGAGGCTGACGGGACCTGGGCTGAACCTACGCCGCACGGTCAGCTCCCTTGGCCTCAACCAGAATTTCGATACGGCGGTTGACCTCGGAGAACGGATTTTCCGGGTCCTTGAGCCGCCGGTCGGCAAATCCCGAAACCTGGACGATCCGGTCCTCGGGCACGCCGCCGCGCACCAGCATGAACAGCGCCGAATGGGCCCGCGCCATCGACAGGCGCCAATTGTCGCCATTGCCGGTTGCGAAGGGACGCGCATCGGTGTGGCCGCGTATGGCGATCGACCCGTCCCGTTCGGAAAGGATCTGGCCAATCTTTTCCATGGCCACCACCAGGTCGCGCGCCGGGACGGCGGAACCGACATTGAACATGCCGAAATCGAGCTGGTCGGTGATCGACACCAGCAGGCCGCCTTCGGCCGGGGTCACAGAGAGCCCTTCGGCGAGCTTGCCAACCGCGCCGCCGAGCGCCCCGGCGATCTCGTTCTTGAGCACCTCGGCTTCCGCCTCGCTCTCGGCCCGTCCGGCAGCGGTCTGGTCGCCGGCATCTGCGCCGGTGCCGCCCTTGCCCGCGGTCTCGGCACTCTGCTCGCCCATCTGGCCTGCCGCAGGATTGCCGTTCTGTTCGCTCGTCATCTGGTTGCCAAGTTCGTCAACGGCATCGGCGGAAGCGAGGTTTTGCTCAAAACCGTCCGCCCGGACCATTGCCTGGCTTTCCTCGAGCGCCTTGCGCTCCTGTTCGATCTGCTTGGACCAGAAATCCGGGTCGAACGGGTCGCGATAGGCTTCGCCGCCGTTGGCTCCGGTCGCGGGACCGGAATCCGCCGCGCCGCCGTCGCCTTTCGAGGAGACATTTGTCTCGGTTCCGGTTTCCATGGCGATTTCGGCCAGCACGGAATAGGGATTTTCGAAATAGTCGGCTTCGGAATAGGATTCCTTTTCGCCGATGGTGGTGTTGTCCTTGTCGCCGGCCTCGCCATCCTGGCCATTGCTGGTGACATCGCCGTCGGCTTCGGATTTCGGCGCGCTGGATTCGCCTTCCGAGCTGTTTCCGACTTCCTTGATGCCACGGTCGGTCGGCCGGTCATCCATCAGCTTGATCGGGTTGAAATAGCTGGCCACAGAGGCCTTGGTTTCCTCATTGGCGGCATTGACCAGCCACATCACGAGGAAGAACGCCATCATCGCGGTCATGAAGTCGGCATAGGCGATCTTCCAGGCGCCGCCATGGGCGCCGTCGTGATCGCCGCCGTGGCGCCGCTTGACGATGATGATTTCGTTCTTGCCCTGATGGGTGGATGAACCGTCACTCATGAAAGGTTCTCCGCAAGCGCCTGGGTCCAGTCCGATATCCGGCTGGCAAAGCGGGTCCGGTCGACCTCGATTTCAACATCGACGCCGTCAGTCTCGCGCACCGTGAGCCTGTCGGCCTCCGCGCCGATGAGATCGCGCAAGGCGGTGGTGACGCCTTCGGGACCGGAGACGGATATCCTGGCGGCATTTTCGAGCGCGAGGATGGTGCGGATCTCGGCAGCCAGACCTTCGAGGATGCGAGCGCGTATGGTCTCGTCGATCAGCGGCGCCAGCACGGCTTCGACATCGCCGGCCACCTGTTCGGCAATTCCGGCGCTGCGGGCGGCGATCGCGTCCGGTATCGTCCGGGCTGCCAGCATTTCGAGTTCGGTCCGCAGGGCGGAGAGCTCTTCCGCATGGCGGCTCTTTTCCGCCTGCATGGCCAGGTCGAGGCTCTGGGTCAGCTCCGCGCGTGCAGCCGCCTCGCCTTCGGCCCTCGCTTCGGCGCGCAGGGCTTCGAGATCGATTTCGGGTCCACGCTCAGGCTCCGGTGCGGTTTCCGGGCGATTGCGCCGGGCGGCATGAAGACTGTTGATGCCGGAGACCTCGAAGTCCGGCAGAAGCCGGGCAAGACTGGCCGTCATGATCGTCTCCGATTGATCTCGGTGAATGGCGATGACCGGTTCAATGTCTTTCCCTTCGAAAGGCGAAGGCGGGAACGGCAGGGTTCAACCGTGCCGTCACGCGCCGCCCATACCTAAAGAGCAAAACTTGTGTGAGCATGAACGATGGGCCGCATCCGTGGAGCGGCAGAGATCGAGCGTGCCCAAATAGCCGCTGGACCGCACCAAGGGCAATATTGGTGCGGTCCAGCTGATCCGCCATGACCGATGACCGGCGGCACAGCAGAATTCGGTAATTGATTTCGCTCACCACGGGAGCGAGCCCAGGCTTACTGCTGGAAGAGCGACAGGATGTTTTGCGAATTGGAGTTGGCGATCGAGAGAGACTGGATGCCCAGCTGCTGCTGAGTCTGCAGCGCCTTCAACCGGGTCGACTCCTCGTTCATGTCGGCGTCAACCAAGCGGCCGACCCCCTTGTCGATGGAATCCATCAGATTGGCGACAAAGTCTTCCTGCATCGAGACACGCTTGCTGATCGCACCCAGATTGGAAGCGGCATCGGTCATCTGGCTGAGGATGGAATCAACCACCCGAACCATGTCTTCCACCTCGGCGTCCGATGTCGTCGCAGTCAGCGTGATTGCCGCGCCGGCAGCGCTGGTGCCGGTTGTGGAACCGGTGTCGATGAGGAAGTAGTTCCGGGCAGTACCGGTAGCGTTCGCATCCAGCGCATCGGCATTGATATCCTTGGTCAAGATGCCAAGGCTCTCGTTGTTCTCACCGATCATGGTGATGCTGCTGACGTTGACATCGAGCGTGGTGATCGTCACCAGACCGTTGACGTCGCGGTTGAAGCCGCCGACGATCGATTTGGTACCGGCTGCCGTGAGGGCCGAGTTGTTGAGCCAGTTCTCACCGGAGAACGAGGCTGATTCGGCGATCGACTGAAGCTGGTTCTTGAGCTCGGTGAGCTCCTTGTCGATCTTGGTCTTGTCAACACCAGGCTCGCGAGCCGCAACCAGCTTGGCCTTGATTTCAGAGATCACGTCAATGGAACTGTTCATCGCGGTGTAGGCGATGTCCACCTTTGCGGCGCCGAGGCCAAGAGCGTCTTTCACGGTTGAAAGTGCCTTGTTGTCCGATCGCATGGTCGTTGCGATCGACCAATAGGCCGCATTGTCGCCGGCATTCTCGACGCGGAAGCCCGAAGACACCCGCGCCTGGGTCGTTTCCATATCGGTATTGATTGTACGAAGTGTCTGCAGCGCGGCCATAGCGGCTGCATTGGTCATAATACTGGTCATAATAAGTGCCCCATAAATTGCCCAGGGACATACCGGCCTGTGTGTTCCGGTTACGGTGATCTTGCATCATGCAACCCGGAGCAGACATTGCCCATGCGTTCCGGTTCACCGTTGGTAACTAAGAGGTAAACGCTTATGGTTAACCAACAGTTAATTCAACCCCTTGTTAATGGAATAGAGTTCGATCGGGCAAAAAAACCGGTGCGATATCCGGTGGGCCGCGCGCGCCAACGCAAACAGGCCGCATCGTTTCCGATGCGGCCTGTATTCGTTCGGCTGATCAGGAACCACCCGAAGGCGGTTCCGGTCCGGCGCGATCTTAACGGAAGAGCGACAGAATGCTCTCCGAGCTGGAATTGGCGATCGACAGTGACTGAATGCCGAGCTGCTGCTGGGTCTGCAGCGCCTTGAGCCGGGTCGATTCCTCGTTCATGTCGGCGTCCACCAGACGGCCGACCCCCTTGTCGATGGAGTCCATCAGGTTGGAGACGAAGTCTTCCTGCATCGAGACACGGCTGTTGACCGCACCGAGATTGGAAGCCGCATCGGTCATCTGGGTGAACATCGAGTCCACCGCGCGGATCATGTCTTCGACCTGGGCATCGGTTGTCGTTGAGGTCAGCGCGATTTCCGTGCCGGCAGCCGACGTACCGGTGGTCGCACCGGTGTCGATCAGGAAGTAGTTCCGGGCAGTGCCGGTTCCGTTTGCGTCCAGTGCATCGGCATCGATGTCCTTGGTCAGAATGCCGAGGCTTTCATTGGCAGCACCGATCAGCGTCGTCGACGTGGTGTTGACGTCCAGCGTCGTGATGCTCACCAGTCCGGCCGAATCCCGGTTGAAGCCGCCAACGATGTTCTTGGTGCCGGATGCGGTTGTTTCGGTGTTGTTGAGCCAGTTTTCACCGGAGAAGGAGGCCGATTCGGCAATGGAGACCAGCTGGTTCTTGAGCTCGGTCAGTTCCTTGTCGATCTTGGTCTTGTCGACGCCGGGTTCGCGGGCCGCAACCAGCTTGGCCTTGATTTCGGACACCACGTCGATGGCCGATTCCATGCCGGTATAGGCAACGTCGACCTTGGCGGCGCCGAGACCGAGCGCGTCCTTGACCGTCGACAACGCCTTGTTGTCGGACCGCATGGTGGTGGCAATGGACCAATAGGCCGAGTTGTCAGACGCATCCTCAACGCGATAGCCCGACGAGACACGGCTTTGCGTGGTCTCCATTTCGGAATTGATCGAACGAAGGGTCTGGAGCGCCGACATCGCGGCGGAGTTGGTCATGATGCTTGTCATTGTGGTGTCCCTTTAGACAGCGATACGTGGGACATGCCGGGCTCAAAAACCGGCAATGACGGCAAGGCTTCATGCCCGTCGCCACCGGCTTACCCCGATCAGCGACCCGTCACTTCATAGGCAGGAGAATGAAGCGTTAAGGTTACAGAAGTTTTAACCGCCAACCATTTGCATTAATTATCTTTTCACCAAACCAAAACACGCCGGGGATTGCTCCCCGGCGTGTGATGAAATCCAGTCTCAACTGGCGCCTGAGCTCGCTCTTAACGGAAGAGCGACAGGATGCTTTCCGAGTTGGAATTGGCGATCGACAGTGACTGGATGCCAAGCTGCTGCTGGGTCTGCAGCGCCTTGAGCCGGGTCGATTCCTCGTTCATGTCGGCATCCACCAGACGGCCGACGCCCTGGTCGATGGAATCCATCAGGTTGGAGACGAAGTCTTCCTGCATCGAGACGCGGCTGTTGACCGCACCGAGATTGGAAGCCGCATCGGTCATCTGGGTGAACATCGAGTCCACCGCACGGATCATGTCCTCGACTTCGGCGTCGGTTGTGGTGGATGTCAAGGCGATTGCATCGCCCGAAGCCGTGGTACCCGTGGTCGAACCGGTGTCGATCAGGAAGTAGTTCCGGGCCGTACCGGTACCGTTTGCGTCCAGCGCATCGGCATCGATGTCCTTGGTCAGGATGCCGAGGCTTTCATTGGCAGCACCGATCAGCGTCGTCGACGTGGTGTTGACGTCGAGCGTGGTGATGCTCACCAGTCCGTCCGAATCCCGGTTGAAGCCGCCGACGATGTTCTTGGTGCCGGATGCGGTTGTTTCGGTGTTGTTGAGCCAGTTTTCACCGGAGAAGGAGGCCGATTCAGCAATCGAGACCAGCTGGTTCTTGAGCTCGGTGAGTTCCTTGTCGATCTTGGTCTTGTCGACGCCGGGCTCGCGGGCAGCAACCAGCTTGGCCTTGATCTCGGAAACGACATCGATGGCCGATTCCATGCCGGTATAGGCAACGTCGACTTTCGCGGCGCCAAGGCCGAGAGCGTCCTTGACGGTCGACAGAACCTTGTTGTCGGACCGCATGGTGGTGGCGATGGACCAATAGGCCGAGTTGTCGGATGCACTCTCAACGCGATAACCCGAAGACACGCGGCTCTGCGTGGTTTCCATGTCGGAATTGATCGAACGAAGTGTCTGGAGCGCCGACATGGCGGCGGAGTTGGTCATAATACTAGTCATGGTGGTGTCCCTTTAGACAGCGATACGTGGGACATACCGGGCTCAAACAACCGGCAACGACGGCAAGGCTTCATGCTCGTCGCCGTCGGCTTACTCCGATCAACGACCCGTCATTCATTGACGGCAAAATGACCGATTATGGTTACCGAAGATTTAAGCGGGAAACCAGATTGCAGATTTTCACGGAGCTGGAACGAAAACACGCCGGGGATTGCTCCCCGGCGTGTGATCAAGTTCCAGTCTCAACTGGTGTCTGGCGTGGCCCTTAACGGAACAGCGACAGGATGTTCTGCGAGCTGGAGTTGGCAATCGACAGCGACTGAATACCAAGCTGCTGCTGTGTCTGCAGAGCCTTCAGGCGGGTCGATTCCTCGTTCATGTCGGCATCCACCAGACGGCCAACGCCCTTGTCGATGGAGTCGCGCAGGTTGGAGACGAAGTCTTCCTGCATCGAGATCCGGCTGTTGACCGCACCGAGGTTGGCTGCTGCGTCGGTCATCTGGGTGAACATCGAGTCCACCGCGCGGATCATGTCCTCGACCTGGGCATCGGTTGTCGTGGAGGTCAGCGAGATTTCCGTGCCGGAAGCCGTCGTACCCGTGGTCGAACCGGTGTCGATCAGGAAGTAGTTCCGGGCCGTACCGGTACCGTTCGCATCCAGCGCATCGGCATCGATGTCCTTGGTCAGGATACCGAGGCTTTCGTTGGCAGCACCGATCAGCGTTGTCGACGTGGTGTTGACATCAAGCGTGGTCAACTTGACCAGTCCGGCCGAATCCCGGTTGAAGCCGCCGACGATGTTCTTGGTGCCGGATGCGGTTGTTTCGGAGTTGTTGAGCCAGTTTTCACCGGAGAACGAGGCCGATTCCGCAACGGACTGGAGCTGGTTCTTGAGCTCGGTCAGTTCCTTGTCGATCTTGGTCTTGTCAACACCAGGCTCGCGGGCCGCAACCAGCTTTGCCTTGATTTCGGAGACCACGTCGATGGCCGATTCCATACCGGTATAGGCAACGTCGACCTTCGCGGCACCAAGGCCGAGAGCGTCCTGAACGGTCGACAGCGCCTTGTTGTCGGAACGCATCGTGGTGGCGATGGACCAATAGGCGGAGTTGTCGGCCGCAGAGCTGACCTTGTAACCGGATGAAATGCTGGCCTGGGTGGTTTCCATGTCGGAATTGATCGAACGAAGGGTCTGCAGGGCAGACATCGCCGAAGCGTTTGTCATGATACTTGTCATAGGATTGTCCCTTATGATTACGCAAAACTAAAGCGGGACATACCGGGCTTATGTATTTACCGGTCACGGCGTTTCGGCATCATGCCTGTCGGAACCCACTCGCTTCACGAAGGGGTTCCTTCCCGTCGTGCTGGAGTTACATATAACGAGGATCGGCTTTCGAATAGATAATATGGCCGTCGAAAGCGGATTCAAATTAAGTACGGTTAACAGGGGTTTAAGCTGCTCAGACGAAAGATCGAACGAGACTGCCCACCAGCAGGTTCCAGCCATCGATCAAGACAAAGAACAGGATCTTGAACGGAAGCGATATGGCGGTGGGGGGAAGCATCATCATGCCCATGGACATGGTGATGGTGGCGACGACGAGGTCGATGACCAGAAACGGCAGGACCACGAGGAAGCCGATTTCGAAGCCGCGGCGGATCTCGGAGATCATGAAGGCAGGCACAAGCACCCGCAAATCGATCTTGCCTTCGGACTGGGTCGCCTGGCCGCGCTCGGCGGCGATATCGATGAACAGCGACACATCCTTGGGCCGGGCGTTGACCAGCATGAACTCGCGAAACGGATCGGCGATCAGCGGAATCGCTTCCTGTTCGGTGATCTGGTTTTCCAGAAGCGGGTTGATGCCGTTTTCCCAGGCCCGATCAAAGGTCGGGGCCATGACATAGAAGGTCATGAACAAAGCGAGGCTGACCAGGATCATGTTGGCCGGTGTCGTGGCCAGGCCCATGCCCGAGCGCAAAATGGCAAAGGCAATGATGAAGCGCGGGAAGCTGGTCACCATGATCAGGATGCCGGGCGCGACCGAGAGCACGGTCAGCAGGCCGAATGTCCGGATGATCCAGCTGGCAACGGAACCGTCCACCGGCACCTGCAGCAGGCTCGGATCGATGGCCTGTCCATGGGCCGCGGTTGCGAATGCCATCATGGCCGCAAAGACTGGTAAGAAACGGATCATTCGATCACAAAAGTCCTCATGAGGATGTCGCTGACGCGGCCTTTGGAGCGGAGCCTGACCCGTTCGCCCAGGTCCTGGCGCAAATACTGGAAGCCGCGCGGCCCCTCGATCTGTTGAAGCGAGACGGTCCGCAGATAGGCCATGATGTCCTGCTGGATCACATCGGCCATTTCAATGTCGGGATCACCCTCGAAGACGAGCGAGAGTTCGACCCGGATCCAGTTCTCTGACGGGTATGACAGATTTGTGGTGATCGGTTCGAGCTGAAGCAGGTTTTCCCGGGGTTTGGCTTCCTCGTCCTCCCCCTCCTTCTTTGCGTCTTCCTCGTGGGACGCAGCCTCGGCGGTCTCCTCGGGCTCGGCCACCTGCGGCGCCAGGATGCCGCCCAGCATCCAGCCGCCGCCACCGGCGACGAGGCTGAGCACGGCCACGACCGCAAGCGTGACGATCATGGTCTTCTTGGATTTGCCCTTGCCTCCGTCATCGTCTTCTTCGGTGTCAGCCATGGTCAGCTCGTCAGATCGGAGAATAGATGTCGACGAGCTGCTGCCCGACCGGAGGCTGCTGCACTTCGGTCAACCGGCCGCGGCCGCCATAGGACACCCGCGCTTCGGCGATCTTGTCATAGGCAACCGTATTGTTGTGATCGACGTCGAGCGGACGCACGATGCCGGCCACGTTGAGGATCCGCAGCTCGTGATTGACCCGCACCTCCTGGCTGCCGCTGATGACCAGATTGCCATTTTGCAAAATGCCGGTGACGACTGCGGCGATCCGCAGATTGAGCTGTTCGGACCGCGCCGTGGTGCCCTGGCCCTTGGTCGAGGTGTTGGAGCCGTAATCGAGATCGCCGCTGCCGACTGCGCCGATGAGCGGAATGTTGATGGCGGCGTTGATGCCGCTGGAATTGTTGCGGCTGCGGTCGGTTTCGTTGTCGAAACTTGCCTTGTCGTTGATTTCGAGATCAACCGTGAGAATGTCGCCGACGCTGACAGCGCGCGCATCCTGGAACAGTTTCGAGCTGCGATCGTCCCACAGCGAGAAGCTGCTGGAGCGCTGCGGCGGCTGTTTTGGATAGGCGGCCATCTGCGGCGTCTCGCCATAGGTCAGCCCGGTGCCGACCGGGCTCATCGACGGCGCCTTGCCGACTTCCTGCAGGGTCTGGGAGCCGCATCCGGCAAGCGAAAGGGCAATGGCGGTCAAGGCGATGGCCCTTATCATGACGGATCCTCGGGTTGGTCTGGTGCTGCGGCGCTGGCGATGATGCCGGCCAGGCCGGCCGCCATCTTGGAATCCATCTCGTTGAGGATCTGGCTGGCAAGCCGCGGGCTGAGTTTCATGATGATTGCCGCAGACACCTGCGGGGCAATGATCTCGAGCTGTTCGGCGGCGGCGTCAGGCCGCATGTTCTTGTAGATGTCGACAAGCTGGGATTCGGCGACGCGCATGAACTCCTCGCGCTTTTCCAGCCATTCCTTGTATTTGATCGAGCGCTCGTCCAGCCGCAGGATGCGCTCGTCGACGCCGGCTTGCAGCTCTTCGAGTTCCTTCTTCTGGATCAGGTAGCGCTGGTCCCGCGCCGCGTCGGCGATGTTGCCGCAAAACGAGCGGATCTCGTCTTCCATCGACTGCGGCGGCGCCTGCTGGGCAAGAGCGCCCGGCGCAAGCATGGCCAGCGCCATGGCGGCGACAACGCCAAAGCGGGGAAAGGGCCGCGTGCGGCCGGCGGGATGTTCAGTGGTCATTGCAGCACCAGTTCAGCATGCAGGGCACCGGCTGACTTGATGCCCTGGAGGATGGCGATGATGCCGTCAGGCTTGACGCCGATCGAATTCAGGCCGGCGACGAGCGTGCGCAGGTCCGGGCCATCGATGATGGCGACCTTGCCGCCGTCGACGCCCGCGGTGATGTCGGTCAGAGGCTCGACCGCCGTCACGCCCTCGGAGAACGGGGCGGGCTGCACGACGGTCGGCGTTTCGTTGATCTGCACCGTCAGCGTGCCATGGGTGACGGCCACCTGGGACACGCGCACATCGCTGCCAATGACGATGGTGCCGGTGCGCTCGTTGATGACCACCCGCGCCGGCGTGTCGGTCTCGACGATCAGGCCCTCGAGCTCCGCCGTAAGGCGGGCAAGATCGGCGGCCTTGGGCTTGCTCACCGCGACGGTGGTGGAATCGCGCGCCTCGGCGATGGCGCCGCCGTAGCGGGCTTCGGCATAGGCATTGATCACATCGGCCATGCCGACCGCGGTGGAAAAGTCGGGATTGCGAAGCTGGAAGACGAGACCGCCGACTTCCTTGAATTTTGCCGGGATCTCGCGCTCGATGATGCCGCCGCCGGGCAACCGTCCCGCGGTGGTGATCCCCTGCTGCAAGGTGGCGGCGTCGCCTTCTGCCGAGACGCCCGAAACCACGATGGAGCCCTGGGCAACCGCATAGATCTGCCCGTCCGCACCCGACAGCGAGGTCATCACCAAGGTGCCGCCGCGCAAGGAGGTGGCGTCGCCCAGCGACGAGACCGTGACATCGATGCGGGAACCGAGACTGGCAAAGGGCGGCAGATTGGCAGTGACAATGACGGCGGCGACATTGTTGGCGCGCGAGGAGCCGCCTTCGGTCGAAATGCCGAGATTTTGCAGCATGGCGCGCAGCGACTGTTCGGTGAAGGGCGAATTGCGCAGGCCGTCACCGGTGCCCTGCAGTCCGACGACAAGACCATAGCCGATGAGCTGGTTGTCGCGCGCGGCCTGCAGCGAGGCAATGTCCTTGATGCGCGAGGCGGCGCCAGCGGGCTGCACGAAGGAAAACCCCGGCTCCGGGGTCAGATAGGAACCAGAGCCGGCCAGGCAGAGCATGGCGGCCCAGACAGCGGCAATCTTGGCTAGTCTGCGGATCATTGCGTCGCCACCCGCACGCTGCCATCGCCCAGCACCGTGCCGGAAATGATGACGCCGGTCTCGACATTGCGGACGCGGATGAAATCGCCGACCGCTGCGTTTTCGAGCGGCGTTCCGACAGCTGTGATGATCAGACCGCCGCCGGCAAAGATCAACGGCACCGTGGCGCCGCGCTCGACCGCCCAGGCATCGCGCAAGGCGCCGACGGGAATGGTGCGTCCGGGCAACAGGGTGCGTGTGGTGACCTTGCCCAGGACCTCTTCGGTGACCGCGGCGTAGCCGGCGCGAAGGTTGGGATTGGTAACCACGACTTCCCGCACCAGCTCGGCAAGAAGCTCCTCGCCGGGATAGATGGTTCGTTCCGGCACCACGGCAGTGCCCTGCCCTGCCTGCCCTGCGGCAACACCGCAAAACATGCTGAGGATGACGACCGCTGCGCGCAGAAAACCGGGCAAAGGCAATGTTTGGCCAAACGTCATGTTCGCCACGTCCTTTGCTATCTGAGGTTCTTGGAAACGACAGAGGCCATTTCATCGGCGGCCTGAATGATTTTCGAATTCATCTCGTAGGCGCGCTGCGCCGAGATCAGGTCGGTGATTTCCTTGACGGGATCCACATTGGAAGCTTCCAGATAGCCTTGCTGGATATGCGCAAAGCCCGGATCTTCCGGCACGCCGACATTGGCGGGGCCCGAGGCCGGGGTTTCGCGGAACAGATTGTCGCCGAGAGGCTCGAGGCCTGCCTCGTTGACGAAATTTGCGATCGTCAACTGTCCCAGATCCTGCATCTCGACTTCGTTGCCGATGCGGGCAAAGACCTGTCCGGTGCGGCTGATGACGACTTCGCTGGCGTCGTCGGGAAAGGTCACGCCGGGGACGACGGTGTAACCGTCGATGGTGACGAGCTGGCCTTCGGCATTGGTGTTGAAGGCTCCGGCGCGGGTATACTGGGTTTCGCCATCGGGGGTTTCGACCTGGAACCAGCCGCGGCCGACAAGGGCGAGATCGAGCTTGTTGGAGGTTCCCACCAGCGTTCCCTGGATATGCAGGTTTCGAACCGCGGAGGTCTGCACGCCAAGTCCGACATGGGCGCCTTCGGGCACGATAGCCTGGTTGGACGCATTGGCCACGCCGGCATTGCGTTCGACCTGGTACAACAGATCGGAGAATTCGGCACGGGCCCGCTTGAAGCCGGTGGTGTTGATGTTCGCCACGTTGTTGGCGATCACCTCGAGATTGAGCTGCTGGGCGTTCATGCCGGTTGCTGCGATGGCCAATGCCTTCATGGCGATTTCCTTAGATTTGCATACGGGCGATTTCGAGATAGGCGGTGACCAGCTTGTCGCGGATCGCAACGGCGGTCTGCAGGGACTGTTCGGCGGACATGATCGAGTCAACGACGTCACGGGTCGGCACCTCACCGCGCACGGCGGCGAGCGAATTGGTTTCGGCGACCCTGAGATTGCCCATCACGCCCTGGCCAAGTGACGCCATGACATCGGCGAATGAATTGGCTGGCGTTGCGCCCTGCGACAACGGCATCTGCGGCATGGCCGCCGCGGCCGCCAAATCGGTGTCGGCCGATCCGGAGAGTTGCTGCAGCGCGCTGGTGGCTCCAACCATACCGATCATTGTGCCCTCAGCAGGTCAATTGTCATGGAAACCAGTTCACGGGTCTGCTTGACGGTCTGAAGATTGGCTTCATAGGTCCGGTTGGCTTCGCGCATGTCGGCCAGTTCGATCAGCACATTGACGTTGGGCAGTTTGACCATGCCCTTCTCGTCGGCTGCGGGATTGCCCGGATCATATTCGACGTTGAAGTCGCCCTGGTCGTAATCGATCCTGCTGACCTTGGCCGTCGACGCGCCGATGGAGCGGTCGAGCTCCCAGGCGAAGCTGATGGTCTTGCGGCGATAGGCGTCGGCACCCGGCGTGTCACCGGTCGACTGCGAGTTGGCAAGGTTTTCCGACAGGATGCGCATGCGCGTTTCCTGAACATCGAGGCCCGAGGACGCGATGCGCGATGCCAGTGAGAGCGGGTCGACTACCATCAGCGCCTCACAGTCAGAAGCATCATCCGGTGAAAGGATTTCACCATCCCGGTGTTGAGCTCGTACATGCGCTTGATTTCTCCTGTCTTGGACATCTCGTCGGGCAGATTGACGGAATTGCCCGACGGCAGGACCTCGATCTCATCGCCGCTTCCGTCCTGGACGGAACTGCGCAAGGCATCTTCCTGGATGTGACCGGGATGGGTTGCAGCCATGCGTGTTCCGGTCTGCTCGAGAACAGCCTGAAAGGCCGCCACTTCACGCGTCGCGTAGCCGGGCGTGTTGGCATTGGCAATGTTTCCGGCGACAACGCTTTGGCGCACCGAAAGCCAGTGCGCTTGCTTGGATGTCAGTTCGAAAAGCTGAATCGGTTGCATGGCATGTCCTCGTCCTGTGCAAGTCTTGAGGCTATGCGATCAATCTTGTGCGTGCCTTGCGGTCAGCGCCCTGGCGCTTGCGGGCAGCGGAGCCGGCGCCACACCGGGCGCAGGCCGGCAATCAGCGCTCTATCACGTCGCCATTGGACGTGACGATCACCCAGCTGCCTTCGCGCTCTTCCAATCTTGCGAGGCGGGAATTGTCCGGCAGCACCGACCCGATGCGGACAATATACATGCCGGTCTTGTCTTCGATCAGCGCCCGTCCATTGGCCACGTGCAGCAACCGGTAGCGTGGGTTGCCCGGAAAAGACAGGTTGGGGTCTTCGCCGGCGGCGGCGCCAAGGGATTTCGGCGCGGCTTCGGAACCAGGTACGGTCGCGGTGGTGATCGGGTCAAAGGCGGAGGCCGGCGCCGGTCCGTTCCTGGTGGCCGGAATCGCCAGCGGCGAGACATTGACCATGGCCCGGCCGTCGATATCCGGCAGATCCCGGGTTTCGGTATAGCCCATCGGCGCGATGCCGAAGCTTTCCTGATTGAAGAAGACGTACCAGGGAAAGAACGCTGCCGCAGTGGCAAGCAGAAAGCCGGTGACAACAAAGACGCGATCGCCCGTCTGCCGCCTGCGCGCCGGACCGGGTTCGGGTGCTTCCTCTTCGATATCCGTCTGGTCGGTCACGGTCGGGTCCTTTCCTTGCCGGGCGGGGTGGCGGGGATGCCGGCGGCGGCCTTCATCGCATCGGCAAGTTCGGCGAATGCATCCAGGCTGGCCGGCTGTTCAGGTGTCTGGCGCAAGGTCTCGTAGATAACCGGCGCCTGTTTGATGGCCATGTCGAGCTCGGCATCCGAACCGGCCCGGTAACCGCCGATCAGGCGCAGATCGCGGGTTTCCTCATAACGGTGGATCAGCGCCTTGAGCCGCATCACCAGTTTCTCCTCGTCGCCGCGCCAGGCCTTGCGGGCAAGACGGGAGATCGAGGTCAGCGGATTGACCGGCGGGTAGCGGCCCTCGTCGGCTAGGGCCCGGTCGAGCACGAGATGGCCATCGAGGATGCCGCGGGCGGAATCGGCCACCGGGTCATTGTGGTTGTCGCCATCGACCAGGATCGAGACGATGGCGGTGATCGCGCCGGCCCCTTCCGGTCCGGGACCTGCGCGTTCCAGCAGGCCGGGCAAGGCGGTAAACACCGAAGCGGGATAACCGCGGGCGACCGGAGGCTCGCCTGCCGCCATGCCGATCTCGCGCAGGGCATGGGCGAAACGGGTCAGGCTGTCGACAATCAGAAGGACGTTCTCGCCGCTGTCGCGAAAATGCTCGGCAATGGCCATTGCCGTCAGCGGCGCCAGCTTGCGCAGCATCGGGCTTTCGTCGCTGGTGGCGACGACGGCGACGGTCTTGGCCATGTTCGGGCCAAGCGTGTCCTCGATGAATTCGCGGACCTCGCGGCCACGTTCGCCGACCAGTGCGACCACTGCCCGGTCGAAATCGGCGGCCTTGGCAAACATCGACAGCAGCGTCGATTTTCCGACTCCGGAACCGGCAAAGACGCCGAGCCGCTGGCCCTGGCAGATCGGGGTGAAGACATCGATGACCCGCACGCCGGTACGCAATGGCTTGTCGACCCGCTGCCGCGTCATCGAGGCCGGCGGCGAGCCGGTCACGGCCCGCGGCGTGTCGCCTTGCAGCATGGGACCGAGCCCGTCGACCGGTTCGCCGAGAGAATTGATGGTGCGTCCGCACCAGGAGGCGTCAGGCGAGAGCCGGAATGCGCCCTTGCGCCAGACCCGCTCGCCGATACTGGCCTGGGACGAGCCGTCGACCGGGCAGGCAATCAGCTCTTCCGCGCCGAGACTGATCACTTCCGCCAGCTTGAGCGTTCCGTCACGCCGGAAGGACAGGAAATCGCCGATCCGGACATGGCGCGACAGGCCGGCCACGACGCAGCGGCCCGGCGACACCGAGGTGACGGTGCCCGACACGTCATAGCCGCCATCGGGCCGGGAGAATTCGCGCACCCCCTGCGCAAGCATGGCAAGGCTTTGCCGGCCACTCACAGGGCATCCTCCAGAAGCGCGAAGCGGTGAGTGTTCATCGGATCACGTCTGTCCTCAGTTGCCGCTGCCAAGCGTCCGGATGGCTTCCTTGAAGGTATCCTCGGTGGCCTTCGTCATCGCCGAAGCGCTTTCAAAGGCGCGCGTCACCATGATCAGGTGACTCATCTCCGACACGGGATTGACATTGGAATCCTCGACATAGCCCTGCAGGAGACCGGCTGATGCAGTGTCGATCATGGGTTCGGGCGGTATCACCGGCACAACGCCGAGCGCTGCCTGGCGCTGGTAGCCCTGGGTCAGGTCGGCCTGGAACAGGCCGATTGCGCCGAGCCGGACGCCGTCCTGGGTCAAGCCGCCATCGCGGCCAGCCTTCAGCGTGCCGCCGCCCGGATCAAGCTGGATCGGCGCGCCGCCGGGATCGAGAACCGGATAGCCGTTGATATTGACCAGTTCACCGGCTTGGGTGATGGTGAAGCGGCCGTCGCGGGTCAGCATTTCGCCGGTGGGCGTTTCGATCATGAACCAGGCTTCGCCGCGCAGCGCGAAGTCGAGCTGGTTGCCGGTGGCCCGCAATCCGCCATTGTTGGTGTTGAGAAATTCCTTGCCTTGGTCAACGAAGGAGACATCGGCGACGCCGGTATTGGCCAGAACCTCGTTGAACTTGATTTCGGTGGCGCGGAAACCGGTGGTGTTGGAATTGGCGACATTGTCGGCCAGCGTGTTCAGGCGACGCTCAAGCGCAATCTGTGATGACAATGCGACATATAGCGAGCCCTGCATCAGCGGCCTCCGAGTTTGAGGGTGTTGATCGACAGCAAGAGGTCCGTCGAGATGCCGAAGCCTGACGACGAACTGAGCAGCAGGCTCGAATCCTGCGTGCCGAAGGACGGGTTTTCAATCTCCCACAGGGCCGTGAACCGCTGCATGAATTCGTTGAGCTTTTCCGGATCCTTGAAATCTTCGATATCGATGCGCGACTTGATCAGATCAGCCTGTTTGTCGATGTCGCTGGCTGCCAGTTCGGCGGGAAAGCCGAGTGCGGTGCGCACGACGTCATACAAGGCGGTGTCGGCAAGGATGGTGTAGACCGAGGTGATTTCCGGCGCGGTGCGCTGGAAATAGAGCGCCAGGCGCACACCGGTGTTGTCTTCGCCGACTTCCTCTTCCAGCGACAGCCGGTGATACTTGTCCACCGTGCCCTGCTGGGCCTTGGTGAAGATCGTCGCCGTCTCGCCGTGGGTGGCGAAATTGTAGGTCTCGGCGAAATCCTTGTACTTGCTGTCGGCAAGCTGGTTGGCGAAAGCACTCTCGGATTCGGTGCCTTCGGTGAGCACCTTGCGCATGAACGCCTTGGCGTAGTTCATGTCCTCCAGGCCATGGGCCTTCATCGCATAGTTGAACACCCGCGAATCCGCCATGAACTCGTCGATCGACTTGATCTCGGAAATCCGGCTGAGATAATATTCGCTTTCGCGGGCGATTTGCGGCTGACTGGCGATCCGCTCGATTGAGCTGGGAAGATCCCGCGCGATCAGGTTGTAGCTGGTGTAGGTCGTTGTCACCGGAGTTACCCTTCTCGGTCCGTCAGGGCGTTCTGCCAAACCGAAAAACCGGCACATTTCCCCTGGATATGTTCCGAAATAGGCCAGCTTGCTTGTGCGAGGCTGTTGGCTGCGGGGAAACCATTAATAAGGCAGTCAGATTCAGCTTCACACAAGGCTCAAGCCGTAGGACCTGTATAGCGTGTTAATTTCCGCGGCGGGGCATCATGAATATCATTATCGGTCTGGTTATCACACTCGGTTGCGTGCTCGGCGGCTTCATGGCCATGGGCGGGCATATCGAAGTGCTCAACCAGCCTTTCGAATTGCTGATCATCGGCGGTGCCGCGATCGGCGGTTTCGTGATGTCCAACCCGGTCAAGGTCATCAAGGACACGATGAAGGCCACCGGCGAGGCGTTCAAGGGCACCGTGCCCAAGGAACGCGAATATCTCGACACGCTGAGCATTCTATATGCGCTGATGCGCGACCTGCGCACCAAGAGCCGCAACGAAATCGAAAGCCACATCGACAATCCGGAAGAGTCCGACCTGTTCCTCTCCGCCCCGACGATCCTGAAGAACAAGGATCTGACCTCGTTCATCTGCGACTATGTGCGGCTGATCATCATCGGCAATGCCCGTCCGCATGAAATCGAGGCATTGATGGATGAGGAAATCCAGACGATCTCCTATGACCGGCTCAAATGCTACCACGCCATGAACACCATGTCCGACGCCTGCCCGGCGATCGGAATCATCGCGGCGGTTCTGGGCGTGATCAAGGCCATGGCGGCGATCAATGAATCACCTGCCATCCTGGGCGGACTGATCGGCGCGGCGCTGGTGGGAACCATGCTGGGGATTTTCCTGTCCTACTGCGTCTTCGGTCCGATTGCCCTCAACATCAAGATGGTGCGGACCAAGCAGAACCGGCTCTACACCATCGTCAAGCAGACGCTGCTGGCCTATATGAACGGCTCGGTCCCGCAGGTTGCGCTCGAGCACGGCCGCAAGACCATCTCTTCTTACGAGCGTCCTTCCATCGATGCCGTCGAGCAGGAAATGATGAACCCGGGCGGCGGCGGCGAAGCGAAAGCGGCCTGATGTCATGAGCGCCGCAACCGAGATCGACCCCATATCCAGCCACGGATCATTCGACCCGGACCTTCTGGACCGGATGACCGGCACCAAGGGCAATCCGTCGGATATCGACGCCAAGTGCCACACCGTGCTGTCGGTGCTGTGCCCGTTGATGGCGCAGGCCTTCGAAAAGGTCACCGGGGTTGAAATCGATGTCCGGCCGGGCGCCATCCTGCAGGGCCGCCGGCGCGAACTGCTTTCCCAGCTCGGCAAGGACGCGGTCTATTGCGAGGCGGGCATCGCCGACTGGACCGACGACATTGCGGTGCTGTGCGGATCAAAACTGATCATCGGCCTGGTGGAATGCCTGCTCGGCGGCTCCGACCCGGCTGATCTCGATATCGTCGCCCGGCCGCTGTCGAACATCGAACTCGACATGTCGCTGGTGGTGTTCGAACAACTCAATGACAATCTGCGCAAACTGGTGTCGGCGGACCCGAAGGCGAAGACCAGGCTGAGCAAGCCGCAATCGGAGCTGCCGGAGGATGACGGTGATCTCAGGCCGGACCTCCACGCCGCCGCCATGACACTGGATATCGGCTTTGGCGCGGTCGCCACCTCGCTGACCATGATCCTGCCGCAGTCACTGCTGCTCAAGACCGCGATCAGGCATGTTCGCGGCGATGCCAAGGCCGAGGCCAACAGCGAAAACTGGACCGAACGGCTGAGCCACCGGGTCTCGCGCTCGGAAGTCAATCTGCAGGCCGCCGTGGCGCTGGCGCCGCTCGAGCTGGGTGAAATCAGCCGCCTTCAGGCCGGCGATCTGATTGCCTTCGCCGACACGGGCGACATCGAGGTCACGCTGAGCGCCAATGGCCGGCCGCTTTATACATGCGCACTGGGTCGGGCCGGCGCGCGCTACATGGTCAAGGTCGAGGGACAGGCCGGGCCGGATGAAAACTGGAAGACAGACTTTGTATGAAGACGCATCCGGAGCTGCTAGACAGGCTACGGGCAAGCTTGGAACGGGATAAAGGGTCATGGCAGGCGAAGAAGCACTTGATGACGAATCCGATCCGATGGCAGAAGACAACGGCGCGATCGACGGAGCCGTCGACGGCCTTCGCGGAATTTTGAAGAAGGATGCCGGCCAGTCGCCGGCGAGCAATGAAAGCGTGGATTTAATGAGTGGCGCATCAGCCTTAGGCCTCGATATGGGCGCGGACCTCGACGACAAGGGCGACGACCCGCTGAACATGGACGGGTTTTCAGGCCTCGACGCGCCCGATTTCGGCCCGGCATCCGGCGCCGAGGGAGCGGATGGCATGTTTGGCAGCACAGCGGATGCAACCGCCGGACAGAAGCTCGGCGCGAGCGGAACGTCCGGCCGGATGGACCTCGTTCTGGGCATTCCGGTCGATGTCCAGATCATCCTGGGCACCAGCCGCATGGCGGTGTCCAAGCTGATGAACCTGTCCGAAGGCGCGACAATCGCCCTCGACCGCAAGATCGGCGAACCGGTGGAGATCATGGTTAGCGGCAAGCTGATCGGCCGCGGCGAGATCACGGTGATGGAATCGGACGAGACCAAATTTGCGGTCCGCATCATCGAAGTGATCGGCGAACCGCAGAAGAAGGCTGGATAAGATGGCAGCCTATGACCAGACCGGTAGTGAAAGCACCGGACACAGCAGCAACCTTTCTCCCTCGGAAAAGGCTGCAGCCGTGCTTCTGGCCATGGGCAAGCCGGTCGCGGGCAAGCTTCTGAGGTTCTTCGAATATGAAGAGCTGCAGGAAATCATCAAGAAGGCGCAGAACCTGCGCTCGATCAAGCCGCAGGAACTGATCGAACTGGTCAATGAATTCGAGGACCTGTTCAGTGAAGGCGCAGGCCTGATGGACAACGCCAAGGCGATGGAAGGCATTCTCGAGGAAGGCCTGACACCCGACGAGGTCGATGGCCTGCTCGGACGACGCACCCAGTACCAGGCCTACGAGATGTCGGTATGGGACCGGCTGCAGGATTCGGACCCCGACCGGGTCAGCAAGTTCCTGCAGAGCGAGCATCCGCAGACCGCCGCCTATATCCTGTCGATGCTGCCTTCGGAATTCGGCAGCAAGACATTGATGCGCATGCCGGAAAACATCCGCGTCGACATCGTCCGGCGCGCGGTGGATCTCAAGAGCGTCAATCCGAAGGCCGCCGAGATCATCGAAAAGCGGGTCCGCGAACTGATCACCGTGATCGAGGCCGACAAGGCCAATACCGGCTCGATCAAGGTGGCCGAGATCATGAATGAAATGTCCAAGCCCGAGGTCGAATCGCTGCTGGGCGCGCTTGGCACGGTCTCCACCTCGGCAATGGAGAAGATCCGCCCGCGCATCTTCCTGTTCGAGGATGTTGCCCAGATGTCCCTGCGCAGCCGCGTGACGCTGCTCAACGACATCTCCGGCGACATCATGACCATGGCGCTGCGCGGCGCCAACGAGGAGCTGCGCGAGGCGATCCTGTCGGCCATCGGTGCCCGCCAGCGCCGGATGATCGAATCCGACCTTGCCTCCGGCGAAGCCGGCGTCGCAGCCCGCGACATCGCCGTCGCCCGTCGCACCATTGCCCAGGAAGCCATACGGCTGGCCGGCCTCGATCAACTGACGTTGCGCGAGAATGCGCCGGTTGACGACGCGGCAGCAGCGGCATAAGCCAGAGCTGCTATGGCCGAAGGCGAAGACAAAGACAGCAAAACCGAAGAACCCACCGAGAAAAAAATCCGTGACGCCGTGGACAAGGGCAATGTGCCCTTCAGCCGTGAAGTCCCGATCTTTGCCTCGACGCTGGGGATGCTGGTCTATCTGGTGTTCTTTCTTCCCGGCAGTGCCGGTCGCTTCACCGAAACGCTCAGGGACCTGTTCGAACAATCCGACGGCTGGCGCATGTCGACCGGCGGTGACGCCGTGGCGCTGTTCCGGCTGCTGTTTTTCGAGGCCGGTGCTGTATTGTTGCCGGCCTTTGCGCTGCTGATGGGTTTCGGCATCGCCGCCTCGGTGCTGCAGAACATGCCCAGCCCTGTTCTCGACCGGATCCAGCCCAAGCTGGAACGCATCTCCATCATCAAGGGCCTCGCCCGCATCTATGGCGCCAAGGGCATGGTGGAATTCGCCAAGTCGCTGTTCAAGATCGTGGTCGTGTCCGCGATCGTGGCGGGCGTGATGCAGTCGGAGTTCTTCGGGGCGCTGAACTTCATGTTCATGGATCCCACCCTGATCGCCCCCGACATCGCCCGCCTGGCCGGCAAGGTGGTGACCGTGGTGCTGATGTGCACGGCCACGCTGGCCGTGCTCGACGTGCTGTGGACCCGCTACAGCTGGGGCGCCGACCTGCGCATGAGCAAGCAGGACATCAAGGAGGAGATGAAGCAGTCGGACGGCGACCCGATCGTCAAAGCACGCCAGAGATCGATGGCCCGGGACCGCGCCCGCCGCCGGATGATCGCCGAAGTGCCGCGCGCCACGCTGGTGATTGCAAATCCGACCCATTTTGCCGTGGCGCTGCGCTATGTGCCAGAGGAGGGCGGCGCGCCGGTGGTCATCGCCAAGGGCCAGGACCTGATCGCCCTGAAAATCCGCGAGGTGGCCGAGGCCAACGGAATTCCGGTGTTTGAGGATCCGCCGCTCGCCCGCTCCATGTTTGCGCAAGTCTCGGTCGATAATTTCATCCCGGCGGTGTTCTACAAGGCCGTCGCCGAGCTGGTACACAAGATTTACGCCAACAAACCGAAATCCAAAACTGCGGACATCCGATAATGAAACCTGATCCCCTCTCCGCCGAACGGGAAGTCATCGTTGCTGACGCGATCTGCACGGTCGCCAGCGAATTGCGGCTGATTGACGTCGCCGACCTGATTGCAATGCTGCGCTATGAGCGGCATGCCGATCTGGCAGATCTGGTTGCCTCGGCCGCAGAAATGTTCTTCCTGCCGGGCATCGTCAAGCTCGGCACCGGCGGGGACTATTATCTCGACTGGGGCGGCAAGCCGCGCGTTGTGCTAGATCTGGAAATCAAGCCAAGGGGCGTGAAGATCTATGCGCGTCTGATACTGGAGCAGGATTGTGGTGGCGTGGAGATCAATCACATCGTGTTTGACGAGCCGCAGGATGATCCTGACGAGAATACCAATCGTCTGAAGGAAAGCCTGCGTGCGGCCGCGTTCCGGCCATTCGTGCCGGCGGTGCAGATCTCCCGGCCGGCCGCCTGATCCGCGCAGCCTTCAAGGCGGATCGCAACGGGACAAACAGCACCGTTCAGACAGAGGACTCCAGCCGGGCCCTCAAGGCGTCACTCAGGCAACGAGGCCGAGACGGATGGCCTTGGCAATCGCCTGGATGCGGTTGACCGCATTCAGCTTGGTGGTGGCCGAACCCAGATAGGCGTTGACGGTGTGGACCGAGAGATTGAGCCGTTCACCGATGGCTTCGCTCTTCATGCCGTTGCCGACGAGCTGCAGGCATTCGATCTCGCGCTCGTTCATCTTCTCGGTTTCAGACGTCGCACCGAAGACAACCCGCAGCTTTTCGCGCATGATCGAGAGCGACTTGCGGTGCAGATCGATCAGCAGATCATTGTTGATGGCGGTGTGAACCGAAAAGAACACCACATAGCCGTTGCCCATCGCGCCGAGCTGCACCGGGAAGGCGAGATCAACCCCGGCCTTGTCGACCACGTGAACCGTCTTTGCCGGCGACATGTCAGCCGCGACATAGCCTTCCGGCGCGAAAATCAACGGCCGGGGCGACGAATAGAGATGCGACAGCAGGAAGGCCGACTGCTCCTCGACCATGCTTGCAACCACTGCATCGCTGCCAGGGCTGTGCATCTTGCACTCGATGCGGCCGGGCGACAGCAGCGTGTGGGCCTGAACCACCAGCACGGTGAATGCCTCACTGCCGCATGATCTCTGCATGGTTACAAGCTTGGGAAAAAGATCCGCCGACGAGCCGGCATGTCCAGCGGCTCCATCCTGTGCATGTTTCTGAGCCCGTTCCTGGGTGCTTTGGGCATCTGGTAATGCTCCTAATTCCATCAGTATGGCTCCCTTCTCTAAATGATACGCTGCCGAACAGCGAAAGCAACGGCTTCGGAACGGGTTTTTGCTCCGGTCTTGTTCATGATGCTGGTGATGTAATTGTTCACGGTGTTGCGTGATATGCCGATGATCAGCGCGATCTCGTCACTGGTCTTGCCCTCGCCGATCCAGGAGAGACATTCGACTTCCCGGTCTGTCAGGTCCGAGAGCGCATCATTGCTGGAGATGACGTCCGGGTAGTGCGAGCTGTGATAGGCCGCCGCCAGCGCCACGTCGCGCAACCGGTCATGCGACAGGAAGGCATCCTTGTCGAACAGCAGGGCCAGGATCATGCGCGCCTGGCCGGCATTGTAGGGGATCAGGCATACCCGCTGCGCGAAGCTGTCGGGCAGGTTTACCGATGGTTCCACATCCTGAAAAGAAGGCTCGAAGGCCTGCAGGCACCGGCGGATCTGACTGATGCGGGCTTGCGCATCGACGAGGTCCGCGCCGAACGAGCGCACCAGATCAAAGGGCCAGTTGGAGGTGACGATGAAATCATGATGGCGATCTGAATAAAGATCGGTTCGGCCGAGCAGATAGCACCGCGCACCGGCATAGGCGCAGACAAGCTCCATCCCGATGCTGATGTGATCACTGGATCCCTGCGCTTCGAGGTCGTGGATAAAAGCCTCACGTGCGATCATCCCGCGTCCTCCCTCGTGTGAAACACGTACCCTGAACGCATCTGGAAGTACCAGACTGGACGCCAATAACCATCAGCACTCCTTCAACGCCAAACCGTAGTTCGATCCGAAGCCGCGCTCCTGCGACCCCTCCCAATCAATGGAGATCTTCGAATCGATCAGCCATGAATGTTAGTGTGCAGCAACGAACCCTAAATAAATAGCCCCTCATTTTGGGACTTGACTTTTTGTAATTCTTATAGTTCTGAATTTCGGCGCAGAATCGCTTGGCCGGACATGCGGTGCGGGAACCCAGCTATAGCTACCTTTCATGCTTAAAAGATTGCCTTGGGAGGCTCGCGAACCCAGCAGCCCTGCGCCTCCGGGCCCTGATTTGCGCTGCACATCCGATTGAATCGGGATGCCAGACTCAACCCTTTGCCAGAACCCCGGATCATCAGCGGGGTGAAAGAGCGATCATCGGTATCGCGACCTGTCAGGTCCCGGTTGGCTGCCAGGGACATCCATCAGCGGCGCGGAGCGAACGGGGTAGATCAAGCCACAAACTGGCGAAGCAGGCTCTATGCGGCTTCGCTGGAAGCCCAGCTGCGCAGGATCTTGGCCGCGCGCTCTTCATTGATCTCGACCATGCGGGCAAGCCTGCGCTCGGGACCTTCCTTGACGCGGCGGTTGAACGAGCCGGATTCCTCAAGCTCGAGACCGGACTCGTCCTCTTCGCCAAATCCGAAGTCCGCGCCGAAGCCTTCCATCGGCATCGCGCCGACTTCGCCGAGCGCTTCGGCAGAGAAGTCGGGCAGTTCGAGGCCGTCATCCATCGCGTTCTCATTGGCGGCACCGCCACCCACGCCCGCACTGCGCAGCAGGGGACGGAAGCCGAACATGACGATCAGGACAGCAACCGTGATGAAGGCGAGAGCGTTGATGATCGTGCCGAGCTGCGTTCTCAAGGCATCAGCGAAACCGGGCTGGGCCGCATCGGCGGTCAGCAATTCGCTGGCGAGGAAGTCCATCATGGTGATCTTGACGCGGTCACCGCGCTCGGCGCTCAGACCCGATGCCATGGAGACAACCTGTTCGAGTTCCTCGAGATAGGCAGCGGTCTGCTCGGGTGTCGGCTCGCCGCCAAGCATGGCGTCGATGCGGGCCTTGTTGACCACCACGGCGATCGACAGTTCCTCGACATCATAGCTGTTGCGGACCGTCGATATGGTCTTCGAGTTGATCTCGAAATTGGTCTGTTCTTCCTTGCGCTCGGCCAGTTCGCTCGATTGCGGGCCTGCATTGCCCGCACCATTGGCGCCCGCGTCGGGAATGTTCTGCTCGACCGTAGCCGGTGCGTCGGTCGAGGACTGGTTGGACGTCTGGTTTTCCCGGGTCACCCGGATCGAGCGTTCGACCCGTGATTCGGGATCATAGACCGTCTCCTGGGTCTGCTGGCTGTCGGTGTTGACCTTCGCATTGACGCTGGCGCGGAAGTTTTCAATGCCGAGGAACGGCGTCAGCGCCTTGTCGATGTTGGATTCGACTTCGCTCTGGACCAGCTGCACGATCGACAAGGAGCGGTTCAGGTTGGAATTGGAAAAGTCGTCGCCTGCCGCAAGCAATTGCCCGGTCGCATCCAGAACCGTGACTTCATCGATGTTGAGGCCCGGAACCGAGGAGGCAACCAGATGGCGGATCGAATTGGCGGTGCGGCCGGCCAGATTGTTGCCGGCGCGAACCATCACCGAAGCCGATGGTTTCTGCTCCCCCGCCGGAAATTGCCGCGGTCGGGCATGACGATGTGGACACGCGCGGCGGAAATGCCGGAAATGGATTGAATGGTGCGGGCGATTTCGCCCTCGAGTGCCCGGACCCGGGTGACTTCCTGCATGAAGCTGGTGAGGCCGAGGGATCCGACCTGGTCGAAGAGTTCATATCCGGCGGTGTTTGACGACGGGAGGCCGCGCTCTGCCAGAATCATCCGCGCCTGATTGGTGGTGCCCGCGCGGACCGTGACCGAGGTTCCGTCCGAACCGATGTCAAAATCGATATTGGCTTCGGCCAGAACCAGGCTGATCTGGTTCACATCCTCGCCCGAAAGGCCGATATACAGCGTCTCGTGGGTCGGCTTGTTGAGGAAAATCGCGGCAGCAATGACGAGAAAAACCGAAAGTGCGCCGACGCCGGCGAGCGCCATGAGACGTGCCTGACCTAGACCGGACAGGTTTTTCGTCAATTGTGACAGCTGGTTCAACAGACTCATTCTGTATCCGCGCTCAACAGGGCAAGCCGGTCAGGATAACCGGTTCGGCGACCCTAGCCGGCGAAACTTGCGCGAAAGTGGTCTGGAGCTGTTTGTCCCGGTTCAGAAGAACTCGAGATCACCGGAGGCATTCTTGTAGGCCTCGCTCGACGGCGCAGTGCGGGTCGAGGCCTTGAGATGCCGCTTCATGTCGTCGAGATTCACCAGCTTGAGAGCCTCGGTGATGTCGACAGCGAGTTCGGGGGCGACCTCTTCGCTCACGCCCTCGAGAAAGGCCGCCAGGCCGCGCGCCTTCTGGACGGCGAGATCGATGCCCTGCATCAGGCGCATGTGATCGGGCGAAGCAAGGAGTTCGGTCGAGCCGCCATCGGACAATAACGGCTCGAGCCGTTCGATCAGATCGGCAACATCGACAAGTTCGGAGCAGACCTTGGCCATGACCTCGCGCAGGGGCTCGTCAGGGCTGTCGCCGGCCTCATAGGGCAATTGGCTCATAGGACGGCTCCTTAGAAAAACTCGATCGACTTCGGCGCGACCAGATTGCGTGGAACCGTTTCAAGCGCCACCGTCTTCTGGGTCTCGGCCCCGGAGAGCGCGGACTGCCGGGCGCGACCACTGACCGGATGATATTGCAATTTGCGGCCAACATCACCCCCGTGCTGCTGCTGACGATCCTGATCCCCTCATCGCTCAGGAAGGTCCGGGCGAATTCGGCATTGAGCTCGCCGATATTGGACAGACCGACAATTGTCCTGGCGCCGCCGATGATCTTGGCTTCGAGCCGGTCGCGACGCGCGCCCATCTTCAAGAGACCGTTGATCAGCAACTCCATCAGATGCACGCCGTAACGGGTCGCCTCCGCGCCGCAGCCAGTGCCCTGGCCCGGCAACAGGAAATGGTTCATGCCGCCGACCCCGGCAACCGGATCACGCATGCAGGCGGACACGCAGGAGCCCAGTATGGTGGTGAGCACCACATCGGGGTCGCCGGTGACCTTGAACTCGCCCTGAATGACGTGGACCTTGCGAAATTGCGGCTGTGCTGTCACGCCAGCTCCCCGAACACCATCTCGATGGCGGCTTTCAGCTTCTCGATGGTGAAGGGTTTGGCCAGAACGTTGTTGGCGCCAAGTGCGGCGGCCTTGTGCACCAGCTCGCGGCTGCCCTGGCCGGTGACCATGATGAACGCAGCCTTCTTGGTCGCCGGATTCGTGCGGATCGAATGCAGCAGAACCAGCCCGTCCATCTTCGGCATGGCATAGTCGGAGATCACAAGGTGATGCGGTTGCTGGCGCATGATCCTGGCGCCCTGCTCGCCATCCTGGGCAATGGTGATCTTCGTGAAACCAAGCTGCAAAAGCATGTCATTGATGAGCAGACGGCTTGTCACCTGATCATCTACGACAAGGACCTTGATTTTGTGTGCAATGGACATCAGGCGACTCTATCTTTCCGGGAGGTTGCTGTGGTGGCTTTGAGGATTTCCTCACCGATCTGGCTGAGCGGCAACTGGCGATCGACGGCGCCGATCTCCTGGGCCATGCGCGGCATGCCGTAGACCACGCAGGATTGCTCGTTCTGACCGATGGTGATGGCGCCGGCCTGGCGCATGCTGAGAAGGCCCGAGGCGCCATCGCGCCCCATGCCGGTGAGGATGACCCCGACCGCCCGGGAACCAGCGAGGCGTGCCACGGACTCAAACAGGACATCGACCGACGGGCAGTGATTGTTCACCGGACCTTCACCGGTCAGGATGCATTTCGGCGCCGCCGCATTGATGATTTGCAGGTGCCGCTCGCCGCCCGGCGCCAAATAGACCCGGCCGATCTGCAACCGGTCGCCGTCCTCGGCTTCCCTCACCTGCGCCGCGCAGACCCGGTTGAGGCGCTCGGCAAAGCTGCGAGTGAATGCGGCAGGCATATGCTGGGTGATGACCGTGGGCGGGCAATTGGCCGGGAATTTTCGCAGAATCGAGATCAGCGCCTCAACACCGCCGGTAGACGAACCGATGGCGATGATCTTGGACGCCGGCTGATATTCGCGGGCTGCAGGTTTTTCGGGCAGGTCCGGAACCGCTGGTCCGGCACTGGGACGCAGCGTGCCGGTGACGCTGCGAGCGGGCCGCGGCCTTGACGATCTCGGCAAGGCGGGGAAACGGCACGGCATCGCCCGGCAGCGGTTTGCCGACGCAGTCGAACGCGCCGATTTCCAAAGCCGCCAGGGTGGCTTCCGCGCCCCTTTGGGTGAGCGTCGACACCATGATGACCGGCATCGGCCGGAGCTTCATGATCTTTTCGAGAAACGCGATGCCGTTCATGTTCGGCATTTCGATATCAAGGGTGACGACGTCCGGATTGAGCTCCTTGATGGCGCTGCGGGCCTGGATGGCGTCGCCGGCCTCGCCGATCACGCTGATCCCGGCATCACTGCTCAGCACGGCCCGGATCAGGCCGCGCATGGTGGGGGAGTCGTCAACAACGAGGACGCGCACGGGTGCGATCATGACCTCAGGCCCTCCCTTGCAGCGATAGGTCGTCACAGCGACGTTGTCGAAGCGGTCCCCGGCCTCGCCGGACAAACGCTCCGAGTGACCGATGCAGAGATGCCCGCCCGGTGGCAGCAGATCGGCATAGCGCGCCCAGACCCTGTCCTGCGTGGCCTCATCGAAATAGATTACCACGTTCCGGCAGAAGATCACATCGAAGAGCCCGCGGAAGGGCCACGGCGCCAGCAGGTTGAGCTCCCGGAAGGTGACCAGGTTCCGCGCCTGGTCGCTGATCTGCCAGCAATTGCCGGCGGCAGGGGTGAACCATTGCTGCTGCATGCGGGCATCCACAGTTTCGAGCGCCTGGCCGTCATAGATCCCCGCCTTTGCCTTGACGATCATCTTCGGATCGATGTCGGTGGCGAGGATGCGTATATCCAGACTTGCGACATCGGGCGCCATGCCGAGCAATGTCAGCGCGATCGAATAGGGCTCCTGCCCGTCGGAACATCCCGCCGACCAGATGCGCACACGGCCGCCGGCATTGGCGCGCAGCAGCAATTCCGGCAGGATTTTGGTGCGGAGATAGTCGAAATGGTGGTTCTCGCGAAAGAAGCGGGTGAAATTCGTGGTCAGGAAGCTGAGCATCTCGCGGCGCTCGTCGATGCCGTCATGAGAGCTGACCAGGGCGCAATATTGCTCGAAACTGGTCAAGCCCAACTGGCGCAGCCGTTTGGACAGACGCGAATAGACCAGCGATGCCTTGGTCTCGTTGAGCGCGATCCCGGCATCGGAATAGATCATGGCGGAGATGTCGGACAGGTCCTTGCGCGTCAGCAGGAATTCCGCATTGACAAGGTGTTCACCCGGCCGGCCCGTCGGCAAAATTGCGGTGGTGCTCACGCGGCCTCGCTTTCAGCCGCAGCCTGAACCGCGCCGGGCCCGACGCGGTAAAGCTTCGCGACAGGGGCGGAGGCGGTGACGGCAGCGCAAACCGGCGCATGCGGCCTGGCCCTTGCAGTCATCAGGGCGCAGACGTTATGCGGGACCATGCGGAGAACGCAGCACGACAGGCTGCGGGACGTGCGCGCCGCCTGGTCACAGATGTCGTGTGCCGGATATCGCATGGGTGTTGCTGCTCCCCTAGCCTGTCGCCGCGAGGGTCATTTCGGCGCCGAGCGAATGACCGCGCGAGGCCATGACAATGGCGTCGACATCAAGGATGAGCGCGACGCGGCCATCGCCGAGGATCGTCGCGGCGGCAATTCCGGGTACGTGCCGGTAGTTGGTTTCAAGGCTCTTGATGACCACCTGCCGCTGCCCCTGGATGGCATCGACCATCAGCGCCCGCTGTCCGCCGCCCTCGGATTCGACGAGCAGGACCACGCCGTCAACCGGATCGGTCAGGTCGGAGCGGAAATCGAGAATGTGGCCGACATCGACCAGCGGGCAGAATGTATCGCGGATGGCGACAAGCCGGTGGCTCGTCCCGAAGGCATGAATGTCCTTCTGACAGGGCTGCAATGTCTCGATGATGGCGGTCAGCGGAACCACCAGGGTCTGGCCGGCGACGGTGACAACCATGCCGTCGAGCACCGCCAGGGTGAGCGGCAGGCTCATGGTGAAGACCGAGCCCGCGCCCGGTGTCGAATTGATCGACAGCCGGCCGCCGAGCGACTGGATCGATCGCTTGACCACATCCATACCGACGCCGCGCCCGGAAATGTCGGTCAGGTGTTCGGCGGTGGAAAAACCGGGATGGAAGATAAGATTGTAGATTTCTTCGTCGCTGAGTTTCGCATCCGCTGCGATAAGGCCCTTCTCCACGGCCTTGTCACGGACCCGGTCACGGTTGATGCCGGCGCCGTCATCGGCAATTTCGATGACGATCCGGCCGGAACGGTGCTTGGCGGTCAGGCTCAGCCTGCCTTCCGGGTTCTTGCCCGCGGCCTGGCGCGTCTCCGGCTTTTCCAGCCCGTGATCGATGGCGTTGCGGATCAGATGGGTCAGGGGTTCGGCCAGCTTGTCGATGACCGTCTTGTCGATTTCGGTGTTTTCGCCCTCGGTGATCAGGCGGACAGACTTGCCGGTCATGTCGGCGGTTTCACGGACAATCCGGCCCATCCGCTGGAACACCGGTTTGACCGGCTGAGCGCGAATGGCCATGACGCTGTCCTGGATCTCCCGGGTCAGTTGCTGCAACTCGTCGAGCCCGACATTGAGCGCCGAGGTGCCGCCGGTGTGGCTGTCAGACACGCTTTGCGCCAGCATCGACTGGTTGATCACGAGCTCGCCAACCAGATTGATCAGCCGGTCAACACGCTCGAGGTCGACCCGGATCGTCTGCGGAGCGGCGGGCACGGCGGCGACCGTCATTTCCTTTTTCGCAAGCTCCGCGGCAAGCGCCTTTGCAACCGTTGACAGATGTGCCGGTTCGGCGGCCGCTTTCGGCGCCTCCTGGCCAATGGCTTCGGGTTGCTCATCAGCGACGGCAGGCGGGCTGTCCGCCGGGTCTTGCCGGGCCATCACGGGGGCGTCAGCGGGGTTCTCGTCCAGGAGCGAGAGGTCGAACGGCGTCGAAGGCCCCGCCTTCCCGGCCACGGCAATCTCTTCCGCGGAGGCAGCATCCGTGTAACCGGGGGTAACGTCGAGCGTGCAGTCCCATTCGGCAAACTCGAACACCTGGCGAATGGCGTCTTCGTCGTGCTCCGTCTCGACCCGGATCCGCCATGAGAAATAGGCGGCTTCGGCGTCGAGCTGCTCGATGCCGGGAAGAGTGTCGGTCTCGCAATGCACTTCGAGATCGCCGAGCTTGGCCAGATCGCGCAGCAGCAGCACCGCTTCATTTCCCTTGGCATAGAGATCGGACCGCGGCTTGAAGCATACCGTGAACAGGTTGCGCCCGCTCGGCTTGGCAGCGGAGGCGTTCGATTCCGCCTCCTCAAAATCATCGAAACTGAACGGGACCGGCTCGAATTCGGGCTCGTCAGCGGGTTCGGGCGTCACCGGAGCAGTCCCATGAACCATGTCCTGCGAACCGGTCACCAGGCGGGGCTGGCCACTGGCAAAGGCCTTGAGCGCCTCCTCCAGTTCCGAGGTGCGCGACGGGTCGACACTGCCGCCGTCCCGGGCGGCCGAGGTGAGATCGGCCAGCGCGTCGGCCGATTTGAGCAACACATTGAGCAAGTCTGCGGATGCGGCAAACTTGCTGGAGCGAACGCAATCAAGGGCTGTTTCGAAGATGTGGGCGAAGGCAACCAGATCATCAAGCCCGAAAGCGCCGGCACCGCCCTTGATCGAATGCACGGCGCGAAAGACCGCGTTGACGGTTTCGGGATCGGTGTCGCCGTCCCTGAGCCGCAGCAGACCGGATTCCAGTTCGGCGAGCTGCTCCTCGCACTCCTGGAAAAAGATCTCTCTGATTTCATTCATATCCATGGGACAGGTCCTGTCAGGCGGTGACGCGCTCGATTGCCGCGATGAGCTTTGCGGGATCGAAAGGCTTGACGATCCAGCCGGTCGCACCGGCTTCGCGGGCCTGGTTCTTCTTGTCCGGGTCGCTTTCGGTGGTCAGGACCAGGATCGGGATGGCGCGGTAACGCTCGTTCTTGCGCACGCCGGCGATGAAGCCGAGGCCGTCAAGCCGGGGCATGTTGATGTCGGTGACGATGACGTCGGGATCGGACTCCTCCAGCATCTCGAGGCCTTCAATGCCGTCCTCGGCCTGAACCGTGTCATAGCCGGCATTGGTCAGGGTCACGAGCAACATGTTGCGGATGGTCCGCGAGTCATCGACCGTGAGGATTTTCTTCTTCATTTCAGCATCTCCTTGGGAAGCAGGGCTTCGTCCGATATTCCCAGCAGTTTCAATGTTTTCACAAATGATTCCGACGCATCGACAACGCTGAAGCGCAAGCCCTCGGCGCGCCAGCTCACAACCGCGGACAACAACACCTGGATGCACTGCGCGCCGACGCGGCCGACGTCGGAGGCATCGATCTCGATATCGCCCCCTCTGTGGGCAAGCACCTGTTCATGCAGCCGGCCGGCGGCATTGAGGTCCAGGACCTTGGGCAGTTTCAGGATTGTCCGGGGTGCAGTGTCAGACATTTCGAATTTCCTCGTTCCTGGCGCGATCCGGCAGCGCGGTCACCGGGCATGTCGCTGCTGTGGCAGGGGATCTGGCCGGTGGCCGGGCTTGAGTGCCCGTTCTGAGATTTCGACGCTTTCAAATCCGGTTGCGCGCTGTTCGCGGTGCAGCCTGATCTGCTCGGAAAGCTCCGTGATGACCAGTTGCAGGTCGGCTCCGCTTTCGGCAATCCCGGCGATGCGGACACCGCCCGAGGCGATCAGTTCGGCGGTCTGTCGAAGGGTCCTGGCCGACCCATCGAGATGATCGGCATCGTCCTGCGCCAGCGTGCCGACGCCTGCGACCGACTCGGACACCTTGCCGACCCGGGTGACGACGCCGGAAATGGCCGAGCGGGTCTGATCCACCAGTTCGACGCCACGCCCGATATGGGATTTTGCGTCGGAGACAAGATCCTTGATTTCATTGGCGGCGCCGGCGGATCTCTGCGCCAGGGCGCGAACCTCGGTGGCAACAACGGCAAAGCCGCGGCCGGCATCGCCTGCGCGCGCGGCCTCGATGCCCGCGTTGAGCGCCAGCAGATTGGTCTGGAAGGCGATCTCGTCGATCACCGAAATGATCTTGCCGATCTGCTCGGCGGAATGCTGGACGCTGGCCATGGCGCCAATGGCGTCGTCGACGACCCGGTCGCCGTCTTCCGCACTCTGGCGTGCATCGGCAATCAAGGTCTCCGCAGTTCTGGCGGTTTGTGCCGTCGCCCGCATGCGCTCCGATACACCGGCCAGATTTTCGTGCTCACCGTCAAGCGTGGCGCCGTGGCGCTCGACCTGGGCGCGCACCGTCTCGATGTCATCGCCGAGGCGGATGACAAGCTGTTCGGCATCGGAAAGCCGCGCGGCAGTTCCCGAGATCAGAATCTCAAGCTGGCTGACCGCACCGTTGAAATGATCGGCCATGTCCTGATGCTGGTCGAGGCTGCCCGGCTCGACGCGGGCCGACAGATCCCCTCCGGCCAGTCGCGCCAGCGCCGCGCCAAGGGTGGACTGGACCTGCGCGCGTTCCTGGGCCATCGCGTCCTGGTGCTGCCTGTCCAGCGTCCTGGCCTGATCCCTGAGCCGGTGAGAGACCTGCATATCGATGTCGATCAGCGCTGCCCGGACAATGTCGACCAGATTGTCCGCAAGCTTATCGCTCCTGGCCTGCCCCGAAAAGCGGCCAAACAGGCCGGTCCGACTTTCCCTGACGAGGCGGCGAATCACCCGGTCGAGCACCAGTGCATGCCCACCGATCGACCAGCCCGCATCCAGCCCGATGCGCTGGCGCACATCGCCGAGAATGACAGAGCGGTCGACATAGAGATTGTCGAAGCGGCCATCGGACAGGATCGACCAGTGGGCGACCTCGAGCTCCTCGAGCCGGTCGATCTGGCGAGCCGAGGTAAACAGGGAGGCAATTTCGGGAGTATTCTGCAAGCGCTCGAAGAAACCGGACAGCGCGATCCGGGCTTCGGCCTCGACCATGGGACGCATGGCGCGCAGACGTTCGCTGCTGTCGCTGTCGAGCGCCGTCAGATCAAGCCGCGCACGCAGCCCTTCGGCCGCGGCTGCATCCCTTACCCTGGCTTGAACTCGGCCCACGCGATCACCCCGGTTGACGGCCAGAGGCCGTGCGTTGCAGTTGAGCCAGACTGTGGCAGCGAAGTGTCTGTATAATGCCTGGCGCGTCTTTCAGGTTGAAGAGCACGGACAGCGCATCAGTACCGCGGTGGCGTCTGGCCGATGAAATTTGAAATCCGGATCGGGCCCGGGACAGCGGAACAGCTTCATGCCTTTGTGGGAGCCGTGTTACGCATGCACGCACAATCCGCCGAATAGACCGATTTTTACGGTCAAATCCTTGCTTGAAGGTTAATTTTGAGCCACGAAAGCAGGGGAATTTTACTTTCCGTTCAGCATATTCCGCCGTAAGCTTCACGCAAGTTGCAAGTGCCATTCCTCGCTTCGTCGATGACAATGATGTCACCAGGAAACGAGCAATGATTGTTCTAGGATTTGGCGCGATCGCTATCGCAACCGCCACTCTCGCATGCTTCTCTGTACTGTTGCGCTCCGGCGAAACACGGGTTCGTCCCAATCCGGTTTTTTAACTGCAGACCACCGATGCGGCGCATCATGGCGCCACGCAATGAGCCCGACGATGCCTTGGCATGTCGGCTGTGTGAATTCGGCTTGAAGTTTATCCAATGACGTTTCGCGCGGGCGGACCGCTTTGCGCTTGTCATGCGGCGTGGCCGGCGTTCAGGCGCCCGACACCAGCGTGATATGGTTGTCCCACGCACAGGCATAATTGCGGCCGGCAAAACGCCCGCTTTCGCTGGAGCTGACAAAGCCATCGGCGCAGGCCTGAATGCCGCATACGCCTTGCCCCGGCTCGACCTCAAGCGGCTTTCCGGACCGGGTGTCCAGCGTGATCGTCACGCCGCTTTTGGGTGATGTGAAGGCCAGGGTCCGGCCATCATTGCCGATGGCGACCGAGCCGACATATTTGCCCAGCCTGGCGCCGACCTCATCGGGCAGATCGACCGGCACCAGCCCCGTGTCCGAACCCAGTCTCGCCAGAACCGGTACATCCTGGCTGACGTCGCCCTCAAATTGGCCACCGATCCAGACCTGCTGCCGCGCGTCGACGGCCATGTGGCGCAGCGACAGGCGGTGCAGGGCCGGCGGCAAATGATGTTGTGACAGCAATGCGCCGTCCTCGGAATCCACGAACACGATGGACGGCTTCATGGTCGCCAGATTGAGCTTTTCGCGGCCGAAGTCCGGATGGGTCCTGATGCCGCCATTGGCGATGCACAGGGTCTTCTTGTCCGGCATCATCAGGATTTCGTGCGGACCGACACCGAAGGAGGCAAATTCACCCCGCCGCGCGAATGAATTGGTGGCGTCATAAATACCGATGATGCCGTCACCGGATTCAAAGTCGTTTTCGGCGGCATAGAGCAGACGGCCATCGCCGGAAAATGCTCCATGGCCATAAAAATGCCGGTCAGCGGGCGTGTGAAACGGCACCGGTCCGGATCGGCTGTCCTTGCGGAACGCGATGGCAAAATTGCCGGGGCGGCGGGCGAAGGCAACGAGCCATTGCGATGTGCCGGCAGTGGCAAAGCCGTGGCCCCTCCCCGGCAGCGGATTTTGCGAGACCAGCGCGCCATCCCTGTCGAGGATCGCGACTCCGTAGCCATCCGCATCTTTGTAAGCTGCCGCATAGAGAAGATCGGAACCGGCAAGGCGCGCCGCCGAGGCCGGTGTCAGGGCAGAGGCCCAGGCCGCACCAGCGCCGATCAGAAAGGACCTGCGTTCGATGAGCAGCATGGTCAGTCGCCATCGCCAAAGGAGAACCCTGCGCTCAGGCCGGCCGCGGCGGAGACTTCACCATCAAGCCGCTGAATGACGCTGCGAATGGCGACCTGCAGATATTCGAGGCGCGCGCGGGTGACATCATCGGCCAGCAGGGCTTCCACGCCGGCTTCGAAACTGTTGGCGGTTTTGATTGTCTGGCCGATCTCGAACCGCACTTCCTTGGCAAGCTTGATGGCGTCATAGGTAAGAGCGTGCTCGATGCCGCTTTGGTTGAACAGGCGCTCGATGGAATCCAGATTTGCAGCAACCGACGCCATGGTCAGGCCGGCGCGCCGGTAGATCGCGGTCTTTGGCAGGCCGTTCTTTTTTGCGGTTCCGAGAAAGTTTCCGACCCGCACATCTCGGATATGTTCAAGACCGTGGATCATGGTTCCGAGCAATTGCGACAGGGCCTCGCGGGAATCTCGCAGAACCGGATTGTCCGGACCCGGGTTCATCCAGATCGAAGCGATGCCACTGTCGTCATTCCAGACGGCATCAAGCTCGGCGCCGATGTCCTGAAGATTTTTCGACGCCAGTTCGACATAGCGGCAGCGCGATTTTCCCTTCTGTGCCTCAGCGAGCGCGGTCGCGCCCTCGCCGAACAGGGCAAATTCGAGCCCGCCCAACCCCTGGATGGCGACGCTCTTGCCCTGCAGATCCTCAAGCGTCCAGCCGAGCGCTTCGTCCCCGGCCAGAACCGTGCGCACCTGGCGCAGGCCGGTGCCCTTGCGGTCGGGGTAAAACAGCACCCGCTCGAAGCGGTTTTCCGCACTCACCGGGCCGAAGCGGACGATCTCGATCGCCGACCAGGCCAGCACCGTGTCGGCAAAGGCAGCCCGCGCCGCCTCGAGCGCCTCAGGCCCGGGAGACCGGCAGAGCTCGCTGGCCGCCTCGACCAGCCGGTCGCCCGAAGCGTGGAAGGCGGCATAGCCGGGCCGGACAAAGGACGTGACCGTGCTGAACATGATCGTGCGTGCCTGCTGCAATTGCGCATCCGTCTCCGCACGGGCGTGGCCAGCCATGAGCGGCGCCAGGCAAAGAGCTGCCAGCATTGCGCATCGGATCGACAAGAGTCTCGGTGTCATCACGGGTCCATTCTCAGCGGCCTTGGCAGCCGGTGTCTGCAAGCGTTTCCCGCCCGCCCCCTTTTCGAGGACTGGACGGCAACCAAGGCACTCTACAAGGAGTTGAGGAATGCGATGAGCGCATCCCGGTCCGCCTTTTCAAGTCCGGCAAAGCCATCCCGCGCGGTCTGGGCCTCGCCGCCGTGCCAGAGGATGGCTTCGGTGAGATTGCGGGCCCGCCCGTCATGCAGGAAGAAGGTGTGGTCGTTGACGATCTCGGTCAGTCCGGTGCCCCAGAGCGGCGGCGTGCGCCATTCGGTGCCATCGGCGACGCCGACCTGCTGGCCATCCGCCAGGCCTTCGCCCATGTCGTGGAGCAGGAAATCGGAATAGGGCCAGATCAGCTGGAACCGGTGCGCCGGATTGTCGGCCTTGCGCGAGGTCACATATTTGGGGACGTGGCAGGTGGTGCAGCCGAGCGAATAGAACACGTCCTTGCCGGCCAGCACCTCGGGATCGTCAACCCCGCGGCGTGCAGGCACGGCCAAATTCTGCGAATAGAATGTCACCAGTTCCAGCACCGGATCCGGCGCCTCGGTGTCGCCGAGATCGAGCTGGATGCCCACCGGCAACTCCATGCATTCGGTCTGCGACGGCATGCAATCGCCATGGCCTGCGGGCACATCTGGGGTGGAAATGCCGATATCTCCGGCAAATGCGGTGGCAGACTGCTGCCGCACGGTGGCATTCTGCGCCTTCCAGCCGAAGCGCCCGATGGCGATGTCGCCGGTGGCGGGATCCCGGGCCAGGGCGACGCGGCCCGACACGCCATCGCCGTCGCGGTCATCGGGATCCGCGTGGGCCAGGATATCGGCGGGATGAATGGCCTCGATCAACCCCATGCCGGTCATCGGCGGGGTCATCCGCGGCGACAGGGTGGTTTCGGGATCAAGCGGGCCATAGCCCAGATCGGCAACGCTGTAGGTCGGCTTGCGCAGCGAGACGACCGTGCCATCATCGAGACTGACCGGCTGTTCCTCATAGTCTATGACCATGCGGCCCTCGGATTTCAGTCCGGGAACGGCAAGATCCTGCATCTGCCCGCCATAGACGGGATCAGGCAGTGATGCGGCGACATAGCTCTCCAGAGCCTGGCGCTCTTCATCGGTCCTTGCCGGCCGGGCGAGCCGCAGGAACATCGAGGTGGCGTCTGCCGTGCCTTCGGGAGGATGGCCACGGCCGTCCTTGATGTGACAGCTCTGGCAGGCGCGCGCATTGAACAAGGGCCCCAGGCCGTCGGACGCCAGCGTCGAAGACGGCGAGGACACCCACAGCTTGCGAAACAGCGCATTGCCGAGCTTGAAGGTCTCTTCTTCCCTGAAGGTCAGATTGGCGTTGAAATGCGACAGCGAATCCCGGTTGACCATTTTGGTCGAGGTGCCGGCGCCGCCCTGTCTGGCCTCGAATTTTTCCGCGGCCCCAAATGACGTGGTCGGCGCGACCACCCGCTCCACCCGCTTGCGGTCCTTGGCGGAGAGATCGTCGCGGATATGCGGCAGGCCGGCAAGATCATCGGCATTCGCCGGGCCTATCAGGTTCATGACCAGCCCAAGGGCCAGAATGCGACAGACCGCAGACGGCAGCTTTTGCGTCGCCGACGCGCCAAATTGCCGTGCCGGAATCACGCTCAATCCCGGCACCTGTCTGTCAACGGTCATTTCAGTCTCTTCGTGTTCAGGTCGCGTCGGCCGATGCGGCGTTGAGCTGACCATACTTCTGCTCCCCGAGGTCGCCGAGAAGCTTGAGCTGTGTTTCGAGGAAGTCGATGTGACCTTCCTCATCGGCGATCAGGGCTTCAAACAGGTTCTTGCTGACATAGTCGCCTTCCTTCTCGCAGACATCGCGCGACTTGGTATAGGCGGTCCAGGCTTCCTGCTCGCCGGCGAGATCGCTCTCGAGCACTTCCTTGATGTTCTGGCCGATTCTGAGCGGCGCGACGTTTTGCAGATTGGGAAAGCCATCGAGGAAAATGATCCGCTCGATGATCTTGTCGGCATGCTGCATTTCCTCGATGCTCTCGGCGCGTTCCTTGGCGGCCAGCTTGGTGTAGCCCCAGTCATCCAGAAGCCGGTAGTGCAACCAGTACTGATTGACGGCACCCAACTCCATGAAAAGCGCTTCATTGAGGCAATCGATAACTTTCTGACTTCGTTTCATGGTCGTGCAGCTTCCTGATGGTGAAAAGGTCACCCCATTTTGCACGACTAGGCTGCGATTTGCGACCTTCTTTTTTCAGCGGTCCTCTTTCTTGCGGTTTCAACACGCCGGCGCTGGTCGGCAATCCGCTTGAGCAGATCGACCACACGCGGCGCCGGGCTTTCCATGACGGCGTGATAGCGCTCCGTGGTTTCGACGATTATGTCGATGACGCCCGGAAAACAGCCGCAGCATTTGCCACGGGCGCTGACCGCCTGAAACACCTTTCCAGGGGTGATCAGCTGCCATGCATCGACATTGAGGAAGTCGACAATGACCTCCTCAATGTCTTTTCTGGAAACGATGTTGCAACTGCAAACGATCATGGCCTTAACTTTCCAAAAAGCCGGCGACTACTGGAACACTGCGTCCGGGCTGTCGAGGCTGTCAGACCCTTCGAGCTCGATGGTGCCCAGATCCAGTGCGGTGATGGCGCGCTCGATCGAGCGGGTCTGCTTGATCAGGCCGTCAATTGCCGCCTGAACCGTGGCGTTGCCTTCGTCATTGCCGTTGGCGATCATCTGGTCATAGGCTTCGACGTTTTCCGCGCGATCGACCATGGCTTCCATCGCCGCGACGGTGGCGTCGAGATCGGCGGAAAGCTCATCGGCGATGGCCGGGTCCTTGGCGGCAACCAGTTCGGCCAGCGAAGGGCCGGTGAGCTGCGAGCCGTCAACCCGGGTGTAAACGCCGGTGTAAGCGGTCTTGATGCCAACCGCATCATAGCGGTGAGAATTGTGAGTGTTGTCGGAGAAGCAATCATGCTCCTCTTCCGGATCACCCAGCAGCAGGCCAAGCTTCATGCGTTCACCGGCCAGTTCGCCGTAGGACAGCGAGCCCATGCCGGTGAGGATGGTCGACAGTCCGCCGGCAGCGCCGCTTTCTTCAAGGGCAGCGCGTGCGGCTCCGCCGGCCTTCCAGTTGGCCGCCATCTCCTCGAGATCGGCAACCAGCAGGTCGCTGGCCGAGCTGAGGTAGTCACGGCGGCGGTCGCAATGGCCATTGGTGCAGTCTTCAAGGCTGTAATCGGTGGCAGGACGGCTGCCGGCGCCCGGACCATTGCCGTTGAGGTCCTGGCCCCAGAGCAGGAATTCGATGGCGTGATAGCCCGACGCGACATTGGCTTCAATGCCGCCGGCTTCCTGCAGGGTTTCGGAAATCAGTTCCGGGGTGATCTTGCTGGCGTCAACCGTCTTGCCGTTGATCTCGATGGAGGGGTTGGCGATGACATTGGCCGAATAGAGCGAGTTCTGATCGCTTTCGGCGCCATAGCTTTCGTCGACATAGTCGATCAGGCCTTCGTCAAGCGGCCAGGCGTTAACCCGCCCTTCCCAGTCATCGACGATGGCGTTACCAAAACGGTAGACCTCGGTCTGCTGATAGGGCACCCGCGAAGCCAGCCAGGCTTCCTTGGCGGCTGCAAGCGTCGCATCATCGGGACTGGCGAGAAAATTCTCGATGGCTGCATCGAGCTGCTTGGCGGTCATCAGCGCATCGTCGAACTTGGCTTCGGCGATATCGGCATAATGCGCGACCACGGCCTCAGGCGTCACCTCGGCAACCGCCATCGTGGTCAGGGCCGTGGAAGCCAAAAGGCCAAGTCCGAGCAGCTGTGCGAGATGTTTCATGGGTAGGGATACTCCTGAGCTTACAATTTCAGTCAGTGAACCGACGAGCTCGCGTGAGCTGCGGTCAGGGTTGAGCGGACATTGATGTCGACAATGGCGCTCAGCGGAATGGGGGTGAGTTTGTGGCTGTGACCGAGCAGGATCGCCGCATAGGCGCTGGCGCGGTCGACCACGTCGGCGCAGGCATCGGTGCAGGTCAGCATCCTGGCCGATTGCACCAGCGCCTCTTCGTCGCCGTTTTGCGCGCCGGCAACCATGCCAAGCACAAGACATTCATCGCGGCACAAATGACCCGCACCGGGTTTGTAGAAGCGCAGCGGGCAGGTGGCGCAGGCGCCGAGCTGGCGCACCAGCGCCGCCATCACGTCCAGCGCATGACCGCCGTCGATGGCGCCAAGCGCCTTGGCGTGCGCGCTCCAGGCTGCATCCCAATAGCGCGAATCGGAATGGGCCAGGCCGGCAACCCAGTTGCGGTATCCGTTGACAACCAGATTTTCCGGCTTCTGGCGCAAATACGCCGCTGCCGGACAGTCGCCACACATGTCTTGTTGCATCCGCGCCATTTCGACTCCACACTTCAAATATGAGGTTTTCGGTAATGTATTTTTAAAGTGGAGTCAAACAGTATAGTTTAGAATGAATCCAAACAACGCCCCTGTTTATCACCGCGCGTGACAGTCGGTTTTACGGCACCATTCAAGGGACGAGCCGAGGGGCAAATATGGATTGATTCACGCCGCAGATACTTCTTCATAATGATCCAGCGTCACCATGTCGCGTTCTCGATGGCCAACTTGCCGCGCAGGGATGATACATCGACGCGGGCGGATGATCCGCATCCTGGAGATACACTTGCCGGCAGACACGACCCAGATCCCGGACCCGCAGCCCCTGCCCGACCAGCGCATGCTGGGTCAATTGACGGGCATTGCGGCGACCGGGGTGCGCTTTGCCTCGGCGCTCACGGTCGTCTCGGCGCTGATCTGGCCGCTGCAGGCCGGGATCGTGGCCCTGGCGATTGCAGGACTGCTGCAGCCGGGACAGGGCCCCGGCCCTTTTGCAGCCGCAGCCGGCTTTGCCGGGCTGGGCGTGCTGCGGGCGCTGCTGAACTACCATGCCGAGGCGCTTTTGTTTGCCGCCGGAACGAAAATCGTGACCGAGGCGCGCGCGGAGATCGTGCGGCGCGAGATGCGGACAATCGCCTCGGCTGGCGCCGGCTCCATCGCCGCATTGGCAAGCGAAAAGCTCGATATGCTGCCCCCCTATATTGTGCGCTATGCACCGGCGCGGGCGCGGGTGATGGCGGTGCCGCTGGTGATCCTGGGCCTGAGTTTCTGGTTTTCCTGGGCCGTGGGGCTTGTGCTGATCATCACCGGGCCGCTGATCCCGGTGTTCATGGTGCTTGTCGGGCTCGCCGCAAAAGAGGCCAGCCAGCGGCAGATGGCCGATATCGGCTCGCTCAACGATCTGCTGATCGAACGGCTGTCGGCGCTGGCCGACATCAGGCTGCTCGACGCCGGCGCCAAGGTGGTTACGGATTTTTCCAATGCCGCAGAGGAGCTCAGGGCCCGGACCATGGCGGTGTTGCGCATCGCCTTCCTGTCCTCGACCGTTCTCGAGCTTTTCGCAGCCATCGGTGTGGCGATGGTCGCCGTCTTTGTCGGCTTTTCCCTGCTCGGCTCGCTCTCGTTTGGCTCTTATGCTGCGCCGCTGAGCCCCGCGGCCGGAATCTTCCTGTTGCTGCTAGCGCCCGATTTCTATCAGCCCTTGCGCGATGTCTCTGCCGCCTGGCACGACAAGGCGGCGGCCCTGGCCGTGGCCGGTGAATATTCGACATGGCGATCACAAGCGCCCGCGACGCTCACCGGCCAGGGCGCAAAGGTTCCCCCACTCGCCGGGCCGCTGGAAATCGTCTTGCACGGCGTTGCCGCCCGAACCGGAGACCGCCTGATCCGCTTCCCGGACATGACCATCCGGGCAGGCGAAAGCGTTGCCCTGATGGGAGCTTCCGGCGCGGGCAAGACCACGCTGCTCAAGCTCTTGGCCGGTTTGTCGACGCCCGATGAGGGCTCGATCATCGTCTGCGGTCAAAATCTCGACGCCGAAACTGCCGATGCCTGGCGGGCCCGGCTGGGCTGGATGCCGCAGACGCCGCATTTCCTCAACACCAGCCTGGCGCAAAATATCAGCCTGGGCCAGGCGGGCGACCTGGACGCGGCGCTGCGCGCGGCGTCAATCGACACCGTGGTCGCTGCTTTGCCGGGCGGGAGATCGGCACGGCTGGGCGAGACCGGCGGCGGGCTGTCGGGCGGCGAGGCGCGGCGCGTCACCCTGGCGCGTGCCATCTTCGCGCGGCCGGATCTGCTGCTGGCCGACGAACCGACGGCCGATCTCGACGCCGCCACCGCACAGGCGGTGATGGCCGGGCTCGACACGCTGGCAAAGCGCGGAAGCAGCATGATCATCGCCACCCATGATCCGGTGCTTGCCGCCCGAATGGACCGGACAATCATGATCGGCAGCCGCACATGAAGGCGTTGTGGGGCATTTTCCGCATCATTTTGCGGGACCAGAAGACCGCCCTGATGCGGGGCGCGGCGCTCAGCCTCGTGGTGCTTGCCGCCGGAATAGCGCTTCTCGGCCTGTCGGGATGGTTCATCACCGCCGCGGCCGCAGCGGGGCTTGCGGGCATGGGGGCGGTCTTCGATGTGTTTCGTCCCTCGGCGATGGTGCGCTTTCTGGCGCTGGGGCGGACGGCGGCCCGCTATGGCGAACGCGTGCTGACCCATGAGGCCACGCTTAGAGCCCTGACCTCGATCCGCGTGCGGTTGCTCAGCGTCACCGCGTCCGCACCGCATGACCGGCTCACCCGGCTGCGCGGCCCGCAGGCGCTGAACCGGCTGATGGCCGATGTCGATGCGCTCGACGGCATTTCCCTGCGGCTGATCCTGCCGATTGCAGCCGGGTTGCTGGCGCAATTGCTGACCTTTGCCATGCTGTGGTGGTTGGTGGATTTCAGCGTCGCGGCCTGGATCGTCAGCGGGTTTGTGGCCGCATCCGCCGTGACACTGTACCTGACATCGCGATCCGCGGCCGCTGCATCGCGCCGCGAAGAAGCCGCCGCCCAGGCCTTCCGCTCACGCTTCATCGACCTGATCCGCGCCCGCGAGGACCTTGCGGTCTATGGGCAACTGGCCCGGCAGGGTGACAGGATACTGAAGACCGACGGCAGACGGCAGATGGACCGCGCCCGGGTCGACCGCATCGAACGGCGCGCCGGCCTTGCGCTCTCGCTCACCGGAACAGTGGTGGCGGCCGGCGCTCTGGCGCTGGGCATGGTCCTAGCCCGGTCCGGAACCATCACCCCGGCGCTGGCGGCGATCGGGTTTTTCGCCTCGCTGGCGCTGATGGAGACCATCGCGCCGCTTCGCCGGGCCATGGCGGAGCTTGGCCGCATGAGCGTTGCCGCGCGCCGGGTTGGCGAGACCCTGGCAGAAACGCCCGCTCAAAGAGGCGGCACGGCAGATACCGCCTCCGCAGACCTGCGCATCGAGGGGCTGTGCTTCAGCCGGCCCCGCGCCGCACTTCCGGTTCTGCGCAACGCCGGATTGTCGGTTGCGGCCGGGGAAAGCGTGGCGCTGACCGGTCCGAGCGGCTCGGGCAAGAGCACGCTGCTCTTGCTGGCGGCCCGGTTGCTGCAACCCGGCGGCGGGCGGATTCACGTCGGCTCATTGCCGCTTGAAAGCTGGGACGAAAGCCGGTTGCGCGCCAGGTTGACGCTGGTTCCGCAACGCAGCGCGCTGATGGCCGGAAGCATTGCCGAAGCCTTGCGGCTGGGCGCGCCCGACGCCTCCGATCCCGCGCTGTGGGAAGTGCTGGAAGCAGTCAAACTGGCTTCGGTCATTCGCGCCAAGGGCGGGTTGGGTTTTTGTCTGGGGCCGATGGGGTCAGGGCTGTCGGGCGGCGAAGCGCGGCGGTTGGTGCTGGCGCGCGGATTGCTGCGGCATCCGGGCTTGCTGCTGCTCGACGAGCCGACCGAAGGACTGGATGACGCCACGGCTCTCGAAGTGCTCAAGGGCGTCCGCGCCTATCTGCCCCAAGCGGCGATCCTGACGGCTTCGCACCGCGAGGTGGAAACCGCCTGGGCGGACCGGGTGGTGGCGCTGGACCTGCCTCGCCCTGCGGTGATAGATTGCGGGTGAGCCTTTCTGCCGCAGTGCAAAATAATGCATTAGGGATATCATATATATTAAGCCGATCCGGAAGACCGCATTCGCGAGATCCTTGATCAGCACATACAGGCCTGTTTCGGGGCGGACTCCGTGCCCCTGTGCCAAGGAGCGTATCTCATGGAATTCGGAATCGTCGAGCTGTCACGACTGCAGTTTGCGGCAACGGTTATGTATCATTTCCTGTTCGTCCCGCTGACGCTTGGCCTTTCCGTCATCGTGGCGATCATGGAAACGGTCTATGTGATGACCGACCGCCCGATCTGGCGGCAGATGACCAAGTTCTGGGGGCTGCTTTTCGGCATCAATTTCGCGCTCGGGGTCGCCACCGGCATCACCATGGAATTCCAGTTCGGAATGAACTGGAGCTATTTCAGCCATTATGTCGGCGACATTTTTGGTGCGCCGCTGGCGATTGAAGGGCTGATGGCCTTCTTTCTGGAGGCAACCTTTGTCGGCCTGTTCTTTTTCGGCTGGGACAAGCTGAGCAAGGTGGCGCATCTCGCCGTTGCCTGGCTGGTGGCCATCGGCTCGAATTTCTCGGCACTGTGGATCCTGATCGCCAATGGCTGGATGCAGAACCCGGTCGGCGCCCAGTTCAACCCTATGACCATGCGCATGGAACTGACCGATTTCTACGCGGTGATGTTCAACGAGGTGGCGCAGGCGAAGTTCGTCCACACGGTGTCGGCGGGCTATGTCACGGCCGCGGTCTTCGTGCTCGGCGTCTCGGCCTGGTACCTGCTGCGCGAGCGTCACGTCGAGCTCGCCCGCCGATCCATCACCGTGGCGGCCGCCTTCGGCCTCGCTTCGGCGTTTTCGGTGGTGCTGCTGGGCGATGAATCCGGCTACAGCGCCACCCACAGCCAGAAGATGAAGCTCGCGGCCATCGAAGGCATGTGGGAAACCGAACCAGCGCCTGCAGCCTTCACCGCCTTCGGATTTCCCAGCCAGGAAGACCGCGAAACCCACTACGCCATCCATATTCCCTATGTCATGGGCCTGATCGGCACCCGCTCGCTGACCACCGAGATTCCCGGCATCCAGGAACTCGAAGAACAGGCGGAAGAGCGCATCCGCTCAGGCCTGATCGCCTATGACGCGCTGATGCATATCCGCGAGGCGCGGGACGAGGCCGAGCCGGTGGAGAAATTGCGGTTCGAGGCGCATTCGGCGGATCTGGGCTTTGCATTCCTGCTGCGCAAATATGTCGATGATCCGCGCGAGGCGACGCCCGAGCAGATCGTTCAGGCGGCCTATGACACCATTCCCACCGTCTGGCCGCTGTTCTGGGCGTTCCGGATCATGGTGGCGCTGGGCTTCGGTTTCATCGCGACGATGCTCTATTTCTTCTACCGCGCCTCGTTCAAGGGCATGAACTTCCCACGCCCGGCGCTGCACCTTGCGGTCTGGATGATCCCGACGCCCTGGATTGCCGCGGAACTGGGATGGTTCGTGGCCGAATATGGAAGGCAACCCTGGACCGTGGACGGTGTGCTGCCGACAGCGATGTCGGTCTCGGCGCTGTCGATGACCGAGGTGGCGATGACCCTGGCCGGCTTCGTGGTGTTCTATTCCGTCCTGTTCGTCATCGAGATGGGGCTGATGCTGAAATATATCCGCAAGGGCCCGTTCCAGGATGTCGAGGAAACCGATGCCTGGATGACCAGACATCATGAACGGCTGGCCGGGCGGCACATTGCCGACGCCCTGCCTGCGGAGTAACGGCCATGATCCTCAATACCCTTATCGACTACGACGTTCTGCGGCTGATCTGGTGGGGCCTGCTCGGCTTTCTGCTGATCGGATTCGCCCTGACAGACGGGTTCGACATGGGCGTCGGTGCATTGTTGCCCTTCGTCGCCAAGACCGATGTCGAGCGCCGTGTGGCGATCAACACCATCGGCCCGGTGTGGGAAGGCAACCAGGTCTGGTTCATCCTGGGCGGCGGTGCCATTTTCGCCGCCTGGCCGCCGCTATATGCGGTATCGTTTTCGGGGTTCTACCTGGCAATGTTTGCCGTATTGGCGGCGCTGATCGTGCGGCCGGTGGCGATCAAGTTCCGCTCCAAACGTGACGAAGTGGAGTGGCGCACACGCTGGGACTGGGCGCTGTTTGTGACCGGCGCGACCCCAGCGCTTCTGTTCGGCGTCGCCGTCGGCAATGTGATCCAGGGCGTGCCGTTCCATTTCACCGATGATCTGCACTCGATCTATGAAGGCGCGTTCTACACCAAGTTCTTCGGTCTGCTGGATCCGTTCTCGTTGCTGGCGGGCGTCGTCTCGCTGTCGATGCTGGTCATGCATGGCGGCGCCTGGCTGACGCTGAAGGCCGAAGGCAAGGTGCGCGACCGCGCCCGCCGCTTCGGCTCGATCGCGGCCCTGATCGCGGTGGCGGCCTATGCGCTCGGCGGCGTCTGGATGGCTGTAGGCATCGAGGGATATCGCATCGTCGGCGACTATGTGACCACCGGCCCGTCCAATCCGCTGCATTTCGACGTGGAAAAGACCGCAAGCTGGTTGTCGTCCTATGCCGAGCGGCCGTGGATTGCGATTGCGCCGGTCATGGGCATCGTCGGCGGTCTGCTGACCTTTGTCGGCCTGCGGGCGGGACGTGAAATCTCGACGCTGCTGTTTTCCAAGATGGCGATCCTCGGCGTGATTTCCTCGGTCGGGCTGACGATGTTTCCCTTCATCATGCCGTCGTCGTCCGATCCGCGGTCGTCGCTGACCGTGTGGAACAGCTCCTCGTCGCACCTGACCCTGTTCATCATGCTGGTGGCGACCGTGATCTTCATGCCGATCATCCTGGTCTACACCACATGGGTCTACAAGGTGTTGTGGGGCAAGGTCACCGACGCCGATGTCAGCGATGACAATTCCCACTCCGTTTACTGATCAGGAGAAGCAAGACATGTGGTATTTCGCCTGGTTACTCGGACTTCCCCTGGCTGCAATGTTCGCCGTCGTCAACGCCATGTGGCTCGAGCTGCAGGAAGACCGCCGCACCATCGACGACCCGGGCCCCGATGGTCCCGGCAGCCGCGACCGGGCCGGCAACGTCCGGCTCTGACTGCCTTTCGATCAGCCGCGCGCGACGGTCGGGAACCGGCCCTGCCTGCATGAACGGACCCCGGCGGGCCGCTTCGCAGCAAAGCTGTGTCCTGCGCGTGGCCAAGGAATGACGGCTGATACGGCCAAGACTTTCCTCCCGAATAATCACCTGAATATACAATAGTCGAATGGTAACGAGACGGCGGCCATGTTTGTCTTAAGGCTGCTACTCACGTAGCTGTGCGGGCAGAAGCTGGGAGGCTTCGCCCATTCCACTTCAGGGAGGACATAATGTCAAAGTTTCAAATCAATCGTCGTGGGTTGATCAAATCGGGCGCCGCCATCGGCGCCGGTTTGGCAATGCCCACGATCTTTACCAGTTCGGCATTCGCCTACACCAATGAACCAAAGGGCGGCACCGTCACGCTCGGCTTCAACGTGCCGCAGACCGGCCCTTATGCTGACGAAGGTCTCGATGAGCTTCGCGCGCAGGAACTGGCCGTCCAGCACCTCAACGGCGAAGGTGATGGCGGCATGCTCAACACCTTTAGCTCGAAGGCTCTCAAGGGCAACGGCATCCTCGGCAAGAAGGTCGTGTTCGTCACCGGCGACACCCAGACCAAGTCCGACGCGGCGCGCGCATCGGCCAAGTCGATGATCGAAAAAGACGGCGCCATCATGATCAATGGCGGTTCGTCCTCGGGCGTGGCCGTGGCTGTGCAGGGCCTCTGCCAGGAAGCCGGCGTGATCTTCATGGCCGGTCTGACCCACTCCAACGACACCACCGGCAAGGACAAGAAGGCAAACGGTTTCCGTCACTTCTTCAACGCCTACATGTCGGGTGCAGCACTCGCACCGGTGCTCAAGGAAGCCTATGGCGCCGATCGCCGGGCCTATCACCTGACCGCCGACTACACCTGGGGCTGGACCCAGCAGGAGTCGATCCAGCAGGCTACGGAAGGCGTGGGCTGGGAAACAGTCAACAACGTGCTGACCCCGCTGGCATCGACAGACTTCTCGTCCTACATCGCCCCGGTCCTCAACTCCGGCGCAGACGTGCTGGTGCTGAACCACTACGGCGGCAACATGGTCAATTCGCTGACCAATGCGGTGCAGTTCGGCCTGCGCGACAAGATGGTCAATGGCAAGCAGTTCGAAATCGTCGTTCCGCTCTATTCCGAGCTGATGGCGGCTGGTGCCGGCGAGAACGTGCGCGGCGTGTTCGGTTCGATGAACTGGAACTGGCAGCTGCAGGACGAAGGCTCCAAGGCCTTCGTGAAGTCCTTCGGCGAAAAATACGGCCGTCCGCCTTCGAACTCGGCACACACCTGCTACGTGCAGACGCTGCTTTATGCGGATGCCTGCGAACGTGCGGGCACCTTCAATCCTTGCGGCGTCGGCGAAGCTCTCGAAGGCTTCGACTTCGACGGCCTGGGCAATGGTCCGACCCATTACCGCGCCGACGATCACCAGTGCTTCAAGGACGTGCTGGTCATGAAGGGCAAGGAAAACCCGACCAACGAATATGACACGCTGGAAATCGTCGAAGTGACGCCGCGTGCACAGGTCGAATACGCGCCGGATCATCCGATGTTTGCCGGTGGCGACCTCGGCAAGTGCAATCCGGGCGCATAAGAAACGCCAAAAGTTTACCGCGCCGCCGCTCAGGCGGCGCGGTTTTCTCTTAGAATTGGGACACGACCGCAGCGCCCCTTGCGCACGGTTTTACTGATGCGGGCTTCACGATGGACGCAATCATTCTTCAAGTTCTGAACGGTCTGGACAAAGGCAGCGCCTATGCCCTGATCGCACTCGGACTGACACTCATTTTCGGCACGCTCGGCGTGGTCAACTTCGCGCATGGCGCCTTGTTCATGCTCGGGTCGTTCTGTGCCGTCACGCTGCAGCGAATTCTCTCTCTGTCCTACACGGTCGAAGATCCGACCCAGAAGGACTTCCTCGGGAACCCTCTGCAAGTGGATATGCCCTATATCGTCAGCTGGTTCGGCGAGTCGACAGGCAACGCCATCATCGAATGGTCGGTGCCGCTGGCGATCCTGTTTGCCATCCCTGTGATGCTGCTGGTCGGCTACATCATGGAACGCGGGCTGATCAAGCATTTCTACAAGCGTCCGCATGCCGATCAGATCCTGGTCACCTTCGGCCTCGCCATCGTGCTTCAGGAAATCATCAAATATTTCTACGGCGCCAATCCGATTCCCACCCCGGCGCCGGACATGTTCAAGGGCTCGCTGGATTTCGGCGTGCTGGTCGGCTTTGCCGAGAACTCGATCATCTACCCCTATTGGCGGCTGATCTACTTCCTGTTTTCGGCCGTGATCATCAGCGCCGTCTTCGCCTTCCTGCGCTTCACCACCTTCGGAATGGTGGTCCGCGCCGGCATGGCTGACCGCGAGACCGTCGGGCTGCTCGGCATCAATATCGACAAGCGCTTCACCATCATGTTCGGCATAGCCGCCGCGGTGGCAGGCCTGGCCGGCGTGATGTATGCGCCGATCAATTCGCCCAATTACCACATGGGCATGGACTTCCTTGTGCTGTCCTTCGTGGTGGTCGTTGTTGGCGGCATGGGCTCGTTGCCCGGCGCCGTCCTTGCCGGTTTCCTGCTTGGCATTCTCGAGAGCTTCGCCTCGATGAATGAAGTCAAGTCGCTGATCCCGGGGATCGACCAAATCATCATTTATCTAGTTGCAATCATCATCCTTTTGACCCGCCCACGCGGTCTTATGGGTCGTAGAGGCGTGATGGAGGAATAATCCATGCTGGGACTGAGTAAGAAAGACACAAGCTTTCTCGTCGCCGTCATTTTTCTGACGCTGGCGACACCGATCCTGCTTCAACCGTTCCCGGAAGGATCGGCTCTGGCGCAGTTCAATGCGGGCTATCCCGACCTGATGCAGCGGTTCGCGATCTACGGGATCTTTGCCATCGGCTTCAACATCCTGTTCGGCCTGACCGGCTATCTCTCCTTTGGCCACGCGGCCTTTCTGGGTGTCGGTTCCTACTCCGTCGTCTGGATGTACAAGCTGCTGAGCTACAATGTGCTGCCGGGGCTGATCCTTGCGGTGATCCTGTCGGCGCTGTTCGCGCTGCTGATCGGCTATATCTCGCTGCGCCGTTCGGGCATCTACTTCTCGATCCTGACGCTGGCATTTGCGCAGATGTCGTTCAACCTGGCCTATTCGGTGCTGACACCGCTGACCAATGGTGAGACCGGACTGCAGGTCTATACCGATGATCCGCAGGTGCTGATGAGCGCCGGCAGCCCGAACAGCCCGCATTTCTTCGGCATCGTCATGAACGAGAGCACCAAGCTCGAGCTCGGCGGCTGGCAGTTCACCTTCTCCAACGGCTATTATTTCTGCGCCATCATCGCCATCGTGGTGTTCTACATCTCGATGCGGATCTTCCGCTCACCCTTCGGCATCATGCTGCGGGCGATCAAGACCAACCAGACGCGGATGAACTACACCGGCCTCAACCCGCGCCCCTACACGCTTGCTGCCTTCGTCATCTCCGGGATGTATGCGGGTCTTGCCGGCGGATTGCTGGCCTCGATGGATCCGCTTGCGGGGGCGGAACGCATGCAGTGGACGGCCTCGGGCGAAGTGGTTCTGATGACCATTCTCGGCGGCGCCGGCACGCTGATGGGACCGGTGCTCGGTGCAGGCTTCATCAAATATTTCGAGAACATCTTCTCGAAGATCAACGACAACATTCTGCATGCCTGGTTCTCGGCTCTGCCCGACGGACTGGAAGACGCGATCGTCTTCCTGCTGCATCCCTTTATCGGCAAGGGCTGGCACCTGACACTGGGCCTGTTGTTCATGCTGGTCGTCATCTTCCTGCCGGGCGGCCTTATCGAAGGCGGAAGCCGGATCGGAAACTGGGTTACCGGCAAGAACCGGAAAAAGAAGCCCGATGCCGGGTCCGACACTCACCCGACCTCGACGACCAACGTCAACTGAACCGCGGAGATATCGGATATGGGAATTCTTGAAGTCTCTAACGTCAACAAGCGGTTCGGTGGACTGCAGGCGCTGGGCAATGTCAATCTCGACATCGCCAAGGGCACCGTCCACGCCATCATCGGGCCGAACGGCGCCGGCAAGTCGACGCTGCTCAACGTGCTGGTCGGCAAGCTGATCCCCGACACAGGGACAGTGTTGTTCGACGGCCAGTCGGTGCTTGGACGCAAACCCTACGAGATCAACCAGATGGGGATTTCGCGGGTGTTCCAGACACCGGAAATCTTCAGCGATCTGAGCGTGTATGAAAACATGCTGATCCCGTGTTTTGCCAAGCGCGACGGGGCGTTCCGCCTGCATGCGCTGGAATCGATCGCCGCCGAAAAGGAACTGATCGAGAAGGCCGAACACATGCTTTCCGAGGTCAACATGGCGGACAAGCGGCACATGATCGCCAGCTCCCTGTCGCGCGGCGACAAGCGGCGGCTGGAGATGGCGATGTGCCTGGTGCAGGAGCCGAAGCTGCTGCTGCTTGACGAACCGACGGCGGGCATGGCGCGCGCCGACACCAACAACACCATCGACCTGCTCAACCAGATCCATGAAAGCCGGGACATCACCATGGTGATCATCGAGCATGACATGCATGTGGTGTTCTCGTTGGCCAAGCGGATCACCGTGTTGGCGCAGGGCTCGCCACTCGTCGAGGATACCCCTGAAAACATCAAGGGCCATCCGAAAGTCAAAGAAGCTTATCTGGGAGAGGCCGCAGCATGAGCCAGACCGAACCCCTCAAGGGCAATCAACCCTACGAACGCCCGGATTTTTCCAAGAACGCCAATCAGGCGGCAACCGCGCCGGCGTTCCTGTCCGTGCACGACATTCACGCCTATTACGGCGAGAGCTACATCGTCCAGGGCGTCAGCTTCAATGTGCATGAAGGCGAGATTCTGGCGCTGCTGGGCCGCAACGGCGCCGGCAAGACCTCGACGCTGCGCGCCATCGCCCAGATCGGCTCACCGGCGATGACCAGCGGCGAAGTCTGGCTCGACCACCAGCCTCTGCACAGGATGAGCTCGCATGAAGCCTCGCGCGCCGGCCTGTCGCTGGTGCCCGAAGACCGGCGCATCATCGCCGGGCTGACGGTGGAGGAAAACATCGAACTGGCGCAGATCGCGCCGCCGATCGGCTGGTCGATCCAGCGGATCTACGAATTGTTTCCGCGACTGGGCGAACGCCGCAAGCAGGAAGGCATCACGCTTTCGGGTGGCGAGCAGCAGATGCTGGCGATCGGACGGGCTCTCGCCCGCGACATCAAGGTGCTGCTTCTCGACGAGCCCTATGAAGGACTTGCACCGGTGATCGTCGACGAGATCGAGAAGACGCTCAACATCATCAAGCAGCAGGGCATCACCACGATCCTGGTCGAGCAGAATGCGGTGCGGGCCCTGAAGCTTGCCGACCGTGCGGTGATCCTCGAATCCGGCGAGGTCGTTTTCGACGGCACGGCGGAAGAAGTGCTCAACAACGAGCAATTGCGCCACGACTATCTGGCTATATAGAGCATCGGGAGCGGAAGCCGCAGCCGGTTTCCGCTCCCCTGAAGCGTCGGCGCCGGACCTGCATGAGCCGGGTTACGGGAACCGGACGGGCGCATCGCCCTCGACCCATTGCGGGTATTTTTCCATGATCTGCCCGAATCGTTCGGAGGCTAGGAACGCCTCCAGCCAGTCCTGCAGGCGCGGCCAGGGCTGGACGTCGAACCAGTCCTTGTCGATGAAGGCGAACTGGCGGACAAATGGCAGGATGGCGAAATCGGCAAGGGTCGGGCGGCCGAACATCCAGCGATCAATCTGGCTGTCGAGATCGGACAGGAAGGCGGATGCCTTTGCGCGCTGTTCGACGGGATCGAGCTCGGGGTAGCGTTGCGCATATTTGGTCCGGTCCAACGCCTGCTTGAACGAGCCGTCGCCACGGGCGATCCAGTCATATCCCGCCTCAGGCATGTCCAGCCAGCCATCCGGATCATGGATTTGCAGCGCCCAGAGCATCACATCCAGGCTTTCATCAATCACCGCATCAGACGTGACCAGACATGGCACCGTGCCGCTTGGCGAGGCCTCGAGAAAGGCCGCCGGCTTGTCGCGCAGCACGACTTCACGCAGGCTCACCTCGACGCCGGCAGACGCCACCGCCAGACGTGCCCGCATGGCATAGGGACAGCGCCGGAACGAATAGAGTATCGGGCTGGACGGATCTGCCACGTCGGCCGGCAAAGCCGGAGAGGGTGTGTGAAGGCCGGTCAATCTTTGTCCTCGTATTTATGTGCCTGCAGCATCGGCCGCAATAATGGCCGCCTTGCGAGACGCCCGGTTGACATCGGTCAAGGTGGCCGCGCCGGACACTGCTATTCTGCGGGTCACAGGATGGACCAAACTCATGCGCAAAACCACCCATTCGACAGCACTGAAGAAACCCGCCGGACCGGTACCGATGCCGGTCTCCCACCCGCAGCGGTTTCCGGTGGCGGGCACACAGGCCGACGAGCATCCCTATGCCGGCATCGACCGGGCGATCCGCGGTGCTGTGGCGCAGGCCACCGGCGGAGTCTCGCCCTTTGCGCTGGTCGAGACCTGGACCGACTGGGCATTGCATCTTGCCCGCGCACCGGGACGGCAACTGGAACTGGCCGAACACGCCAGAGACAATGTGCTCAAACTGATGGATTTCACCGCCAGATCCGTCCCCGGTTCACCGCCAAAGCCTCCCTTTGAACCAAAATTCTATGATCACCGCTTCACCGATCCGGACTGGCAAAACATGCCCTTCAGCCTCTGGCAACAGAGCTTTCTGGCGACGCAGGACTGGTGGGACCATGCGACGGAAGAGGTGCGCGGTCTGCGCAAGCAGGATTGCGACCGGACCCGGTTTCTGGTGCGGCAGTTGCTCGACACCGTCTCGCCCTCGAATTTTCCCGGACTGAATCCCGAAATCCTCAGGGAGACGGCAAAGACCGGCGGACGCAACCTCGCCGAGGGGGCGGTGCATGCCGCCGACGACATGCTGCACACGCTGAGCCAGGCCCACCGGCCGCCGCCGGAAGGCTATCAACTGGGCAAGGATCTTGCCTGCACAACGGGCGAAGTGGTCTACCGCAACGACATTTTCGAGCTGCTGCAATATGCACCACAGACCGGCAAGGTGCGGGCCGAACCGGTGCTGATCGTGCCCGCATGGATCATGAAATATTACATTCTTGATCTCTCGCCGCACAATTCGCTGATCAATTACCTGGTCGGACAGGGATTTACCGTCTTTGCGATCTCCTGGTGCAATCCGACCGCCGACCAGCGCAACCTGTCGCTGGAAGACTACCGCAAGCGCGGGGTCATGGCGGCGCTCGACGCGATCAGCGCCATCGTGCCGGGCGAGAAAATCCACGCCAACGGCTATTGTCTCGGCGGCACCATGCTGGCGATTGCGGCTGCAACCATGGCCCGTGACGGCGATGACCGGCTCGCCAGCATCACCCTGATGGCGGCGCAAGTGGATTTCACCGAGGCCGGCGAGCTGCTGCTGTTCCTCGACGAGAGCCAGGTGGCGTTTCTGGAGGACATGATGTGGGCGCAAGGCTATCTCGACCGCCCGCAAATGGCCCGCGCATTTGCCTCGATCCGGGCCGAAGACCTGATCTACACCCGTGCGGTGCAGCGCTATTTCCTCGGCAAGGATGACCTGCCGAGCGATATCACCGTGTGGAACGCCGACACCACGCGGATGCCGGCGCGGATGCATTCGGAATACCTCAGAAGCCTGTTTCTGGAGAACCGGCTTTCCGCCGGTCGCTTTGCCGTCGAGGGGCGCGTCATTGCGCTCAAGGACATCGCCGCGCCGATGTTCGTGATCGGCACCGAAACCGACCACATCGCGCCGTGGAAATCGGTCTACAAGACCCGGCTTTTCACCGATGCGGACCTGACCTTCGTGCTGACCAAATCCGGGCACAATGGCGGCATCCTGTCCGAGCCTGGGCATCCGCGCCGTCACTACCGTGTCGGGCACCGGCCGGCAGGCGCGCTCTATGTCGATCCCGACAGCTGGTTTGGGGACACCGAACCGACGCTCGGTTCGTGGTGGCCGGAATGGACCGGTTGGCTCGCCGCCAAAAGCACCAGGATGACGTCACCACCCGATATCGGCGCGCCGGACAACGGCTATCCGCCGCTCGGTCCTGCGCCGGGAACCTATATCCACCAAAGCTAGATTTTTGCGCTTTGCGGACATCAGACAGATGGCATTCGTGAGGCTGGCGGGGCCCGATGTCGATGAGAGCTGGTGCAGGCCGGTCAAGGCTGACATGCCAAGCCACCTTGATCGCGACCCGACAATGCAGCTAGGTATGGGTTCGACATCCTGCAAACCGGTTCCGGCCGCGTGTCCGCCGAACCAGACATCTGCCGAGGGTTTCATGACCGATTACATCCTGTCCGACGAAACCCGCGCCAAGCTGAAGAAGGTCTCGACCGCCTCGGTGGCGACGGCCTTGTTCAAACGCGGGCTGCGCAACCAGTTCATCCAGGGCGTTGTCCCGGTGTCACCCAAGCCCGAGACCATGGTCGGCCAGGCATATACCCTGCGCTACATCCCGGCGCGCGAGGACCGAAACCCGATCACGGTGTTCCGCAACCCCGACCATCCGCAGCGGGTGGCGATCGAGACCTGCCCGGCAGGCTGGGTTCTGGTGATGGACGGGCGCAAGGATGCCCGTGCCGCCACCGCCGGCTCGATCCTGATCACGCGGCTGGCGCTGCGCGGTGCCGCGGGCGTCGTTTCCGACGCGGGATTTCGCGATGCCAAGGGCATTGGCGCGCTCGACATGCCTGCCTATTACGCCGGACCGTCGGCACCGACAAACCTGACCCTGCACGAAGCGCTCGACATCAATGTGCCGATTTCCTGCGGCGATGTCGCCGTGTTTCCCGGCGATGTCATGCTCGGAGACAATGACGGCGTCATGGTGATCCCGGCGCATCTGGCCGACGAGCTCGCCGATGAATGCACCGGCATGGAAAGCTTTGAAGATTTCGTGCTGGAGCAGGTCGAGGCCGGAGCCGCAATCATCGGGCTCTATCCCTGCACCAGAGAGGAACACCAAAAGGCGTTCGAGGCCTGGCGGGCGCGGACCGGCCGTTAGTACCGGTTCGGATGTGTGCATCATATGGGCCACTGACCATGCAAGCTGGCAGCCAGCCGGCTGAAATTCCCCGCTGCGGCCTTGTATTGTCCGGGCCAGCCCCCATATCAGGAACAACGCTTCCCCTGACGCCGGATGTACGCGCAGGGTGAGGCATCGAGGCCGGTCATTGACCGGCCTTTCCTATTTCGCCAGTTTGGCCTGTTCCAGCGACCAGTATTCCATCTCGAACAATTGCCCCGGCTTCAAGGGCGTAAAGCGGCCATAGGCTTCGGCTGCGAGCATGACGCGCATTGACTGCGATGTCAGATCGGCGACGATCTTAGCCTCTGCGGCAGTCTTGCCAATTCCGACCATGCCGGTGTTTTCTATCTGGGCGACCCGCGGCAGGCAATCAAGCATGACCTTGGGCTCCTTTGCCTCTGCAGCACCTGCATGAAAATAGGCCTCGTAGCGCGTGCCGTAATCCGTCAGGGCCTGGTCGATTTGCGTGGCGCTCTCGGTGCCTTTCAGCAAGAGCGGAAAGGGTTTGACGCGGATGACATGATCCGGCGTGACGGTGCCGCGCGTGGCGAGGTCGGCGAGATCAGGGTGAGCCAGGAAGGCACTGATTGACGGCCCGGCGCGGGCGTCCAGGGCGATTTTATCGGCAAAGACCGGACCGGCTGCCTGCAGCCGCTGTTTCAGAAGCTCGATGAACGGCGCCTGCTGCGGATGCTCGTCCGTCGGCAGGATGGTGACGCCGCGGCTGGCGAGATGACGTTCGGCCATATTGACGAATTCGATCATCCGGTCATAGGACTGCCGCGCGGTCTCGCCGAAGGTGAAGATCCCGTGATTGACCAGCCACAGCCCCTCGCAACCGGGATTGACCTCGGCGATTTCGGCTGCCGCAATCGACAGGTCGTAACCCGGCATCACATAGGGCACCACGGCCAGCCGATCGCCATAGATGGTACGGCAGATCGCATCGGCATCAGGTTGATTGACCAGAACCAGAACCGCCGTGGCATGGGAATGGTCGACGAATTTTGCCGGAAGGAATGCGTGCAGCAGGGTTTCCAGCGATGGATTGGGCGCCTTCGGATCCAGCAGGTTTTCACGCAGCAGCGCGACCATCTGCGGGTCGCTGAGCACCTGTGCCCTGCCCCCGGTGCGGATTGCCTCCAGGTGAAGCGCCGGAAGCCCCGGCGCCTCGATCGTCTCCAGATCCCAGCCGCTGCCCTTGACGTGCATCACCTCGTCATCGGCGCCGCGCACGGTCTTGACCGAGGTGTTGCCACCCCCGTGCAGCACCAGGTCAGGATCACCGCCGATCAGCCGCGACGTATAGATGCGCAGCGCAAGATCGCGGTCAGCCGGATCTTCGCCGGCATCCTGCTGCCAACGGGCGGCCTCGGCGTCGCTCCAGCGGTTTTGTGTCAGGCTGACGGTCACGGGTTCACCCTTGCATCGGTCAGATCCGACATCATCATCTTGTAGAAATCCTTCGAGCGCGGCCCGGTCATGATGTCGTCGAGCAGGGCCACGGTTTTTGCATAATGCTCGGTGTTGCGGTGCGCATCGACTGCGGCTTCATCGACGAAGACCTCGTAGATCGAGAAACGCGTCGCATCATCGGGATCCTGCAACACGTCGAAGCGCAGGTTTCCCGGCTCCTTCGTCGTGCCTTCGTAATTGATCCGGAAGGCATCGAGGAAATCCCCGATGCGGTCCGGCTTTACCTGAATATGAACAAGTTGAACCAGCATGTCTGCGTCACTCCACCCCGGTCTGGCCGTGCTTGACATTGAGTGCGTGGCGTTCGGTCCAGCTGTCTGGAACGTCGGCGCCGGTGTTGTCGAACCATTCGCGGACCGGAATGCCGGAGACCAGCGCGACATTGCCCCAGGGCATCCAGGCACCGGTGCGGACGATGAACTTGGCATTGCGGTAGCCGTCTTCGTGGAACCATTCGTTCGGCTTGACGCCGCCCTTGGCGTCGGGGAAGACTTCGGCGACGCCGTTCCAGGCGTTGGGATTGTTGGCCTTGGCATCGTCAATCATGTGATAGGCCTCGACCCACATATCCTGACGGATGGCGCGCAGCACCGTCAGAAGATCCGGAATGCCCGGGCACAGCGCCAGGTCGATCACCCGGTCCTCATAGGCCATGGGATAGCCGGCATCGACGACCATCATGATGTCGTCATGGCCCATTTCGGATATCGCCTTGCCAAGCTTTACGTTGAGTACACCCTTGCGTCGCATGTCATTTCCTTTTGAGATTTTCGGGAGTTGGTTCAGGCGTGTCCCTGAACAATGAGCGTGATGATTTCGTCCTGGGTGGTGGTGGCCATGTCGCGCACGCCGGCCATGGTGCCCAGATGCAGGATCGCCACCCGGTCGCAGACCTTGCGGACATGGCCGAGATCGTGACTGACCATGATGATGCCGATGCCGCTGTCGGCCAGTTCGCGCACGATGGTCAGGACCTCGTCGCGGGCACTGGGGCTGAGTGCGGATGTGGGCTCATCGAGAATGATGTAGCGGCTGCCGAAGGCCGTGGTGCGGGCCAGCGCGGACACCTGCCGCTGCCCGCCGGAGAGATGTCCCGAAGGCGTGCGCACATCGAAGGGCCGTACCGAAAATCCGTTGACGATCTCCTGCGCACGCTTGCGCATGGCGCCATATCTGAGAAAGCCGAGGGCGTTGGTCATTTCGCGCCCGAGAAAGATGTTGTGCACCACCGGCATCTCGTCAAACAGCGCCAGATCCTGGTAGAGCATGGCGATGCCTGCATCGCTGGCTTCCGAGGAATTGCGGAACTGATGGACCTGGCCGTCCACCTCGATGGTGCCGGCGTCGGGTGTCACCGCACCGGCGAGCACCTTCATCAGCGTCGACTTTCCGGCACCGTTGTCACCGAGCAAACCGACCACCTCGCCCGCTTCCACGGTCAGGTCGATGCCCTCGATTGCCGTGACCGCGCCGTAGTGTTTGGAAATTCCGCGAAGGACTACGCTCATGTCATGTCTTCCAGATTGCAACTTGTATGTCTTGGAACGCAGGGACCGGCTCCGGCCCCTGCGTCGTGTCGGTGAGTGCGGGACCTAGCGGTCGAGCTGTCCCGAATAACGGAAGGCGTAATCCGTCTCGGCGTCGATCTGCTCGGCGGTCATGGAGTAGTCGATCGGCTTGATAGTCGCGGCCAGCACCACGGGCACGTCGTCGCCCTCGGCATGAGCGCGAATGGCTTCCGCCACCGAAACGCCCCAGTCGTCATTGACGCGGAAGGCCGTGACCTTCAGGCCACCTTCCTTGATCGACTTCAACTCGTCGGCACCGCCGCCCCAGCCATTGATGATGACATCGTCAAGCTTGCCGCGTTCGGCCGCGGCCGAGAGAACGCCGAGCGCCACCGCCGTGTTGCCAGCATGCAGCATGGTGATGTCGGGGTGGCGGCTGAGCAGCGCCTGACCACCGCTGAAGGCGAGTTCGCGGTCGCCATTGGCCTCGAATTCGTCGACCAGCGTCATGTTGGAATTGGCGGTGACGCATTCGGCGAAGTGGTCGGAGCGCTGGCTGTCGATCAGGCCGGGAATATAGCGCACCAGCGCGAAGGTGCCTTCACCGCCGGTTTCACCAATTACCCAGCGGCACAAAGCCTCTGCGCCGATGGTGTGGTCGAAGCCGACATGGGTGAGCGGCTGCTTGTCGGTGCCGAGCGTGTCGACAAAGGGGTTCACCACATTCATCACCAGCGTCGGCATGGCCTCGGCAAGACGCGTGATGTTGGATTTCTGCACCTGGTATTCCGACGGTCCGATGACGACATAATCGAAATCGCCACCCAGAACCTGCTCGACCTGCACGCCCTGGCGGTCATGCTCGTCAGGACGGATCATGAATTCCGTCACTTCAAACGGAATTCCCATTTCCTCCAGCCGCGCCCGGGTCGAGATGTTCAGGCGCGCCCAGGCGTCCGATGTCTCGAGGCTCGGGAACATCATCGCGATCTTCAGCGGCTCGTCATAGGTCTTGGTGCTCTTGACTGTATCGGCCTGCACCCGCTGCATGAAGGCTTCCATCTTGGTGCGTTCTTCAGGCATCATCTCGTGCAGTTCGGGCAGCAGCAGATATCCCCGCTCCTGTGCACCGGCCGGCACCTCCTGTGCGGCCAGCGGCAGCGACATCGCAAGCAGCGCGGCGCCCGTCATCAATGCGGTCCTCATGGATATGGTCTTCATCTTGGTCTTCCTCCCTTTGGTTATGCGTTCGACTATTCTTCGGTCCTCGTATTGCGGCGCGAATAAAGGCCGATGGTGATCAGGATCACGGCGCCGGCAGCGACGTGCTGCCAGAAAGCCTCGAAGCCGAGGATCACGACGGCGTTGACGATGGTCGCCAGCAGCCATGCTCCCAGCAGGGTGCCGACGATCGAGCCACGGCCGCCAAACAGGTTGGTGCCGCCGACGATGACCGCCGCAATGGTGTTGAGCAGGATGGTGACTGCGCCCGATGCCACGACGGCGTCGAGACGGCCGGTCAACATGATGCCGCCCAGTGCCGCGATCAGGCCCATGAAGACATAGACGCCGATGCGGTAGTGCAGGACGCTGATCCCCAGCCGCTTGGCCGCGGTCGGATTGCCGCCGACGGCATGAAGCCGGGCGCCGACCTTGTGATAGGCAAAGATGAAATGGGCGATGATGACAACGGTCAGGCCGATCACCAGCGGCACCGGAATGCCCAGAAGACGCCCGCGGCCGAGCCACGTGATCGCCTCGGGAAAGGCGAAGAACACGCCGCCACCGGCATAGACCAGCGCCAGGCCGCGGAAAATCAGCTCGGTGGAAAGCGTGACGATGAAGTCGGGCATCTTGAGCTTGGTGATCAGGATGCCGTTGACCAGACCGCACAGCCCGCCGGTGGCGAAACCGATGAGGACCGACAGCCACAAAGGCAGGCCGAAATCCTTGAGCGCGGCGGCAAAGGCGACACTGGACAATGTCAGGATCGCCCCGATCGACAGGTCGATCCCCCGCGCGGTGATTACTGCCGTCATCCCGACGGCAAGCAGCATGATCAGCGAGGCATCGATCGAGATGGCGCGCAGATTGCCGAGCGAAAAGAACGACGGTGCGGCAAACCCCATGACGATGGCGATGATCAGCAGCATGACCGCAGGTGCGGACAGCGGCACCTTGGTCGGTCCGAAGAGCGGCGGCAGGCTGTTGCGCCAGTCCGCGACCTCAAGCTCGGCACGAAGCCGTTTGGCGGGGTCCTCCCGATTTTCCTGTACCAAACTCAAAACATTCTCCCGCAGTCAGTAAGATCATTTATTCCTCGTCCGAACATATGAACACATTGTTCCGTGAATCTGTCAAGGCATTCTTTCACCGGGCAGGCTCGTTTTTGCGCAGGCTTCGCCACCGCAGCGAGAGCCGCCGCGGCGCCAGCGAGGCCGGAATCGACTGATAGAGCGAGGAACGTCTATTGCATCAGGGTGTTGGCGGTTTCTTCATCGGTGACGAAAATGTCGATGAAATCGCCCTGCAGGGCCGCCCGGATCGCCGGGATCTTGTCCTGCCCGCCGGCAACCGCGATCATCTGCGGATTGCCGCGATAGCTTTCCAGGGGCAGGCCGATAACCCTGTCATGCAGGGGAAAGTCCAGCTCGTGGCCGTCCTTGTCGATGAAGCGGCACAGGACGTCGCCCACCGCGCCACCGCGCCGCATGGCACGAACTTCCGCAGGGTGAACATAGCCGTGGCGGATAACGCTGGCCTTTTCATCCACCGCGCCGATGCCGACCAGGGCGTAGTCGGCGCGCAGCGCCATGTCGAGCGTGCTGCGGACGCCGGTGTCGCGCAGCATGGCTTGCGCCACCTGCGGATCCTCGACGACCAGAGGCGCGGGTACGAGAAACATCTTGCGGTCGTTTCCGGCCAGCCGGAGACCGTCGACATAGGCCTGAACCCCGCCGGTCATAGCGACAAGGTCGATGCTGCGGTCCTGAAACAGGTGACCCAGCCGGTTTATCGCCGCGCCGACGGTTTCGCCCCACCCGACCGCGAGAAGCCCGCCCTCGTGCAGCTTGTGCATCAGGACCTGCGCCGCCGCCTGGCCGAGCCGGTCGCTGAGGGCTTCGGTCTCCAGATGCGGGATCACCCGTACTTCCTTCAATCCGAACCGGTCCTGGATGCGCTTTTCGATCTCGAGGCACCCCTGCAGGGCAGAGTTGATCCGCACCTCCAGCATGCCGGTGCGCCGGCCATTTTCGAGCAGGCGCGACACCTTGATCCGGGGCAGGCCAAGCTTTTCGCCGATCACCTGCTGCGTCAGTCCGTCATGATAATAATACCAGGCAACCCGCGCCAGAAGCGCGTCCTCATCGGACAAGGTGGCGATTTCGCGTTCTTTCATTGATGCCCCTCTTTTGCGCCGGGCGGCGACATTGGTGCCTGTGATTCCTGCCCATGAGTACCCCAACCGCTTCGCAAAGGTAAAATTTCAATCGCCGAAGCAGCCGCATGCGCCCGAAGGCACGGTCCCGCAGGATTTGGCGCGGCTGCGCGGAATGCTTGACGAGTGAAGCGCGAGGTGTTCATATGTATATTGTCACAGCAAATGATCTAAGTGTAAAGCGAACACTCCGGCCATCGCGTTCCAGATGGTGCCACACTCTACAGGAAGAAGAGCAATGACCAACAACGACCTGCGCGCGCCAGCCCATGCGCTTAACATGCGGCTCGTCGGACACTCCGATCAGGGCGGCCGGTCCGACGGCACCCAGATCATGGTCCGCGACGGATATGCCTATGTCGCCCATATCTTCTCCAAGGGGTTCAGCGTGATCGACGTGCGCGATCCGGCAAACCCTTGCACCGTAAATTTCATCCCTGCACCGCCCAACACCTGGTCACTGCATCTCCAGGTTCACGACAATCTGCTGCTGGCGGTCCATGGCGAGGACCATTTCGCCACACCGGCGAGCGATGACGAGAAGAACTACTACAAGGCCGACACCCACGACATCTCCAAGGCAATCGGCCACGGCGCGCGCGATTACTCTGCCGGCATGGCGGTGTTCGACCTGAGCGATCCCGTCAATCCACGGCAGATCGGCTTCATGCCGGTCAATGGCGTCGGTCTGCACCGGATCTGGTATGTCGGCGGGCGCTGGGCCTATGCCTCGGCGCAGCTCGAGGGATTTTCCGATTTCATCCTCGTCACCATCGACATGTCGGACCCGACCCGACCCGAGATTGTCGGCAAGTTCTGGCTGCCCGGCATGAACATTGCCGCCGGCGAGACCCCGGACTGGCCGCTGAGCCAGGGCCGCTACAGCCTGCACCATCCGATCGTACACGGCGACACCGCCTATTGCGGCTGGCGCGACGGCTGTCTCGTGGTGGTCGATGTGGCCGACCGGGCGGCGCCGAAAATGCTGGCACACCGCAACTGGGCGCCCCCTTTGGCGGCGGCACCCACAATTGCCTGCCCCTGCCCGACCGGGATCTGCTCATCGTTGCCGATGAGGCCGTGCTCGACAATGGAGAGGATGGCGACAAGCCGATCTGGGTGTTCGACATCCGCGACAAGACCAATCCGGTGTCGATCTCGACCTTTCCGAAACCGTCAGACCGGGATTACAAAAACGTCGGCGGGCATTTCGGGCCGCACAATATTCATGAAAACCGCCCCGGCAGCTTTGTCAGCTCCTCGCTGATCTTTTCGACGTGGCAAAATGGCGGCTTGCGGATTCACGACATATCGGATCCCTACGCCCCCAAGGAAGTCGGCGCGGTGGTGCCGCAGGCGCCCTACAAACATGTCGATCACCGTCCGGACCGACCGCTGGTCATAAACACCACGGATGTGTTCGTGGACAAGTCCGGACTGATCTATTTCACTGATTTCAGCGGTGGCGGATTGCATATCGCCGAATTCGACGGCTGAACTGTCCGCAACGCTTCGGGAGAACCAGATGCCTCAATATTATCTTGCCATTGATGCCGGCACCGGAAGCGGCCGCGCCGTGGTGTTCGACCAGACCGGGCGGCAGTGCGGATTGGGTCAGCAGGAATGGACCCATGTGGAGGAGCCCAATGTGCCGGGGTCGATGGCGTTCGACACCGGCGCAAACTGGCCGCTGCTGTGCCGCTGCGTGCGGCAGGCACTGACGGAGGCGGATGTTCGCGCCGACCAGATCAGCGCGATCAGCACCACCTCGATGCGCGAGGGCATCGTGCTCTATGACGCATCGGGGACCGAGATCTGGGCCTGCGCCAATGTTGACGGCAGGTCGACGGCCGAAGTTGCTGCGCTGAAGACGCGCGATGCCAGCCTGGAGCGGGAATTCTACCGCACCAGTGGTCAGACCTTTGCGCTGGGGGCCTGGCCGCGGCTTGAATGGCTGCGCCACAACCGGCCGGACATCTTTGACCGGGCGGCGCGGCTGTCGATGATCAATGACTGGATCGCAGCACGGCTGAGCGGTGAAATCGTGGTCGAACCGTCCAATGCCGGCACCACCGGACTGATGGATCCGACGACCAGGCAATGGTCGGACGAGCTGATCGAAAAGGCCGGGCTGCCGCGCGGGCTGTTTCCCGATGTCATCGAACCCGGCTCGGTGATCGGCCGCGTGACAGCAAAGGCCGCGCAGGAAAGCGGCTTGCGGCAGGGCACACCGGTCATCTGCGGCGGCGGGGACGTGCAGATGGGCTCGCTCGGGCTGGGCGTGACCAGCGATGGTGATGCGGCGATCCTGGGCGGCACCTTCTGGCAGCAGATCATCAACATTCCGGCCGGACGCTCCGACGACACCATGCGGGTCCGGATCAATCCGCATGTGATCGGCGGCCTCAACCAGGCCGAATGCATTTCGTTCTTCGTCGGCCTGACCATGCGCTGGTTCCGCGACACATTCTGCGATGCCGAACAGGCCGTGGCCAAGGCGCGCGGCATCGACGTCTATGCCTATCTGGAAGAACTGGCCGCCAAGGTGCCGCCCGGCAGCAACGGCATCATTCCGGTGTTTTCCGATGCCATGGATTTCGGGCAATGGTATCACGCAGCACCCTCGTTTCTGAACATGTCGATCGAACCGGGGCACACGACGCGGGCAAGCCTGTTTCGCGCGCTGGAGGAAAACGCGGCCATCGTGTCGAGCATCAACCTGGAACGGGTCATCGAGTTTTCCGGTGTCAGCATCGACAAGCCGGTCGTCTTTGCCGGCGGCGCCTCGAAAGGGGCCTTGTGGGGGCAGATTCTCGCCGATGTGCTGGGGCGCGAAGTCGCCTTGCCCAAGGTGCGGGAAGCCACGGCGCTTGGCTGTGCCGCCGTTGCGGCCTGCGGCATCGGCGCCTATTCCACCCTGGTGGAGGCAGGTGATGCGATGTCCGGGATCGACAAGATCCTGACACCAGACCCGGCGCTTGCGGGCGTGTATCGCGACACGCGCGCCCGCTGGGAAGCGGCCTATCCCGCGCAAAAGCAACTGGCCGACCGCAAGGTCACCACCTCGATGTGGCGGGCACCCGGCATCTGATGCCTGCCAGCGGGAGCCTTCCCAGCCGCTGGACATGCGCAGGCGCCGCAGCATCGTCCGGTGACAAGGCGTGCCCGCTAAAGTGAGCGGATGCGGGTGACGTAGTTTTCGAAAAAGTCGGAAAATTTCTTCACCCGCAGCGGCAATTTCTCGTAGGGCGGATAATAGAGCGTCAGCCAAAGCGGCGTCGGCTCCCAGTCGGGCAGTACCTGCTGCAGCCGCTCGGCGGAAAGCGACGGCTCGACGATGAACAGGGGCAGCAGCGCCACGCCTTCGCCGTTTTCGGCCAATCTCCCGATCAGGTCACCATTGTTGCCGGCAAGCGTCTGCCCGGCCCGGACCTTGTGGCTGCGGCCGGCATAGGACAGCTCCCAGATTTCGCTCAACGCCTCCTCGTCATAGGCGAGGCAGGCACGGGTGTGGAGATCTTCCGGCCTGGTGATGCTCCCGGCCGCCGCCAGATAGTCCGGGGCGGCAACCAGCACGCGGCGGACCCGGCAGACCTTGCGCCAGATCGTCGACTTGTCCCCGGGCGCCTGCGATATCCTGATCGCCAGATCGATATTGTCGGAAACAATGTCGATGAACCGATCGGTCAGATGAAGGGAAAGGGCGGTCTCGGGGTGTTGCGCGCGGAATCCGGAGGCGACCTCGGGCAAAATCTGCAGGCCCAGCGACAGCGGCGCATTGATCCGCAACAGCCCGGCCGCCTCGCCCTGCTGTTCGCGCACCTCCTCACCGGCCTTTTCGAACTCGGCGAGCAATGGCCCGACCCGCGCGGCATAGATCGCCCCGGCCGAGGTCAGCGACACCTGTCGGGTGGTGCGCAACAGCAATTGCACACCGAGCCGTTCCTCCAGGGCGCTGACCGCGCGTGTCACCGAGGGCGCCGTCATCGCCAGTTGGCGCGCCGCCGCCACGAAGCTGTGCAGTTCGGCGACGGCGAGGAAAGCCTTGATCTGGCTGAATTCGTTCATCAGTGATTATTACGGATAACGCAATAGTATTGTCAATATTATTGCCATTCAGTTTGACCTGATTATGCACCATCTTCTGCTCAGGCGCGCTCCACGGCCGCGCAGCAGAAAGGAACCCCATCATGATCACACAGATCAAGGGCCTTCATCACGTCACGTCGATGGCCGCCCAGGCACAGCAGAACAACGATTTCTTCACCAAGAAGCTTGGACTGAGGCGGGTCAAGAAGACCGTCAATTTCGATGCTCCGGAAGTGTATCACCTCTATTACGGCGACGAATTCGGCACGCCCGGATCGGTGATGACCTATTTCCCCTTTCCCAATATTGTCCAGGGGCAGCAGGGCGCAGGCGAGGTCGGCGAGACCTATTTCACCGTTCCCCGGGGCGCATTGGAGTTCTGGAAGGACCGGCTCGTGGCGCAGAATGTCAGCGGCCTGAGCGAGAGCGAAGTCTTCGGCGAGAAGCGGCTCCGCTTCGACGGCCCGGACCGCGACGCCTTCTCGCTGGTCGAAATCGACAATGACGGCAGAGCCGGCTGGCAGCATGGCGATATCGCCGCATCGGAGGCCATTCAGGGCTTTCGCGGCGCCAGCCTGCGGCTCAAGGACAGCGGCGCCACCGGCGAATTGCTGCGCTTCATGGGCTATGAGCAGGTTGACCGGCAGGGCAACCACACCCGCTTTGCAATCCCGGGCGGCAATGGCGCCGATGTGATCGACCTCGAGGCCGTGCCGGAGGCCGATGCGGCACGCCAGGGCGCAGGCTCGGTGCACCATATCGCCTTTGCGGTGGAAGACCGGGCGGCACAGCTTGAGGTCCGCAAGGCGCTGCTGGACACCGGTTACCAGGTGACGCCGGTGATCGATCGCGACTATTTCTGGGCGATCTATTTCCGCACCCCGGGCGGCGTGCTGTTCGAAGTCGCCACCAATGAGCCCGGCTTTGACCGCGACGAGGATGTCGCCCATCTGGGTGAGAGCCTGAAGTTGCCGAGCCGCTATGAGCAGCATCGTGAAGAGATAGCTCAACTGCTCGAGCCGATCACCGACTGACTTATCGAGGCGGGGCCGCGATCCCGCCAGCGGAGACTGACTGCATGACATGCACTTTCTATCATGCCCTGACGAGAACGCCTGCCGCCGCCGGCGACCCATTGGTTTTCGCCTTCCACGGCACCGGCGGGGACGAACACCAGTTCTCCGACCTGGTGGAGCAGATCCTGCCCAAGGCCGGGCTTGTGGCGCCGCGCGGCGATGTGTCGGAACACGGCGCGTTGCGGTTCTTTCGCCGCACCGGCGAAGGGGTCTACGACATGACCGACCTCGCCGAGCGGACGGAAAGAATGGCGGCGTTCGTGGCTGGTTACAAGGCGGCTCATCCGGGCAGTCCGGTCTACGGGATGGGCTATTCGAATGGCGCCAATATCCTGGCCGCCGTCGCCTTCAAGCACCCGGACCTGTTTGACAGGATGGCGCTGCTGCATCCGCTGATTCCGTGGCAGCCCGAGGCCAATGCCGGGCTCGCCGGCAAGCAGGTGCTGATCACCGGCGGCCGCCGCGATCCGATCTGTCCATTGCCGCTGACCGAACGGCTCGTGGCCTATTTCGGCGCTCAGGGCAGCGAGGTGGAGACCAGCTTCCATGATGGCGGGCACGAGATCCGTCAGCCGGAACTTGCGGCATTGGCAGCTTTCCTGTCAGCGCCGCAAAGCCGTTAACGTTAGCAAAACCTTACATATATGAAAGACCGGAGGCAAACAGTTGGTTGCCTCCGGCGCCCGTATGCGGGCACAGGACCGGCTCAAGCGCAGAAATCAGCCTTTGCGTTCCACGGCCTCTGTCGGGTGGCCGGCTTTTTTCCAGGCCGAAAAGCCGCCGGACATATGCGACACCGCATCAAGGCCCATCTCCTGCGCGGCAAGCGTTGCCAGCGCCGAACGCCATCCACTGGCGCAATAGAACACAAATTTCTTCGGCTCGGCAAACACCGGCTTGTGATAGGGGCTGTCCGGATCGATCCAGAATTCCAGCATGCCGCGCGGGCAATTGAACGCGCCGGGCACGCGGCCTTCGCGCTCCAGCTCCCGGCGGTCGCGCAGGTCGATGAAGGTCACATCGGCGTTGCCGTGCAAGGCGGCCGCCTCCTCCAGAGACAAGGTTTCAATCTGGGCTTCCGCCTCGTCAATGAGTTGCCGATATCCGCGTTTCATGCTCGTTTCCTCCCTTGATGTCCGTGGCCGCACCAGGACCTCGCCCAGGGTGCGCTTGACCATGATCTGGAGCAGGATGTCGCCTGCCGTCCCGGCCTGCCGTGCTTCAGGAGATACAGAATAACCAGATAAATACAAGTATGTAATTTACACCTGATAAAATCTGTAATATCTATGCGATCAGGCACTCGAGACGGCACGAGCTAAAGGGCACGGCATGCAGGACGAAACCACCGCAACACCCGACGGCAGCGATGAAGGCACCAACAGCCCGCTTGCTGATCACGTGTATGGCGAAATCCTGTCGCAAATTCTCAGCGGATCCTTTGAAGTCGGGATGAAACTGCCATCGGAAAACGATTACTGCCGCATGTTCTCGGTGTCGCGCCCGATTGTCCGGGTGGCGCTTGCCCGGCTGGGCGCCGGTGGCATTGTCGAGCGCAAACGCGGCAGCGGCACCTTTATCAAGCGCCGCCCGTCAAAGCGACTGGTGGACTTTGCGCAGCCGGGCGATTTCGACGTCTTGCTGCAATGTATCGAATACCGCATCGAAATCGAGGGGACTGCGGCAGCTTTTGCGGCGCAGCGCCGCAACGATCAGGACCTTGCCAATATCGATGCCGCGCATGACCGGCTTCGAACCGAAGCCATGTCGGATTTCATCACGCCTGAGAGCGACCTTGCCTTTCACCAGGCAATCTGCGCTGCCACCGGCAATATCTTCTTCATCGACACCATGAGGATGATCCAGGAACAGACCGTCCGGCTGTTGCGCGTGTCGCTCGGCATGACGACGAGTTCCAACTCCGAGCGAATTCGCAGAGTAAACGACGAACATACCGAGATCTACGAAGCGATTTCCGCGGGCGACCCGGTGCTGGCGTCGGCGGCGATGCGGATGCATTTGTCGCGATCGCGGCGGCGGTTGACCGACAGCACCCAGGACCGGGGCAACTGACACTTTAAACATTGATGCAGCCTCCGCTGAGCGACCCTCGTCGCCCGGCGGCTATTACGGGAATTGCGACATGACTACTTACAAGGAGCTCTATCAGTCCTGGCAGGCTGATCCGGAGGGTTTCTGGCTGGATGCAGCCAGGGCCATCGACTGGGTTGTGCCCCCTGAAAAGGCGCTGTCGCAAACCGCAGATGGCGGCCATGAATGGTTTGCCGATGCGATGGTCAACACCTGCTGGAATGCCGTCGACCGCCATGTCGAGGCGGGTCGCGGAGCGCAGACCGCGATCATCTATGACAGCCCGGTAACCGACACCATCGCCGAAATCACATTCGCCGAATTGCAGACACGCGTCGCGCTGCTTGCCGGCGCGCTACAGCAAAAAGGCATCACCAAGGGCGACCGGGTGATCCTCTACATGCCGATGGTTCCCGAAGCACTGATCGCGATGCTGGCCTGCGCCCGGATCGGCGCGATCCATTCGGTCGTGTTCGGCGGATTCGCATCGCAGGAACTGGCAACGCGGATTGACGATGCGACGCCGAAAGCCATTCTCGCCGCCTCCTGCGGGATCGAGCCGGGACGGATCGTGCATTACAAGCCGCTGCTTGACGGCGCCATTTCGATGGCCAATCACAAACCCGACTTTTGCCTCATCCTGCAGCGCGAGCAGGAACGCGCGACGCTTGAAGACAACCGGGATTTCGACTGGTACGAGGCCCAGGAGGGGGCAACGCCAGCAGATTGCGTTCCGGTGGAAGGCACGCATCCGGCCTATATCCTCTACACCTCCGGAACCACCGGCCAGCCCAAGGGCGTGGTGCGGCCGACCGCGGGGCAGCTCGTGGCCCTGTCCTGGTCGATGCGCAATATCTATGATGTGCATCCGGGCGATGTCTTCTGGGCGGCTTCCGACGTGGGATGGGTCGTGGGCCACAGCTACATCTGCTACGGCCCGCTCATCAATGGCAACACCACGGTGCTCTTTGAAGGCAAACCGGTGGGCACGCCGGACGCCGGCACCTTCTGGCGGGTGATCTCGCAACACAAGGTGCGCAGTTTCTTCACCGCGCCCACGGCATTCAGGGCGGTCAAGCGCGCTGACCCGAAAGGCGAATTGCTCAAGGACTATGATCTGAGCGTGCTCAAATATGTATTCCTGGCCGGAGAACGCGCCGACCCCGATACCATTCAATGGGCGGAGGAAAAAACCGGCAAGCCGGTCATCGACCACTGGTGGCAGACCGAAACGAGCTGGAGCATTGCCGCAAACCCGGCTGGTGTCGAGCTTCTGCCTGTCAAGCCGGGCTCCCCGACGGTGCCGATGCCGGGCTACGACATCCGGGTTCTGGATGAAGCGGGTCTGCCAGTCGCTCCAGGAACGCTTGGCGCAATCGTGGTGCGGCTGCCGCTGCCGCCGAGCTGCTTCACCACGATCTGGAATGCGCATGACCGCTTCATCTCGTCCTATATGAGCCAGTTTCCCGGCTACTACGAGACCGGGGACGCCGGCATGATCGATGCGGACGGCTATGTCTACATCATGGCCCGGACCGACGACATCATCAATGTCGCCGGCCACCGGCTGTCGACCGGAAGTATCGAGGAGGTCGTTGCCGGCCACCCCGACGTCGCCGAATGCGCGGTGATTGGCGCAGCCGATACGCTCAAGGGCCAGGTGCCGGTCGGGCTGGTCTGTCTCAATGCCGGCGTCACCCGCGATCCTGCAGAGATCAGCGCCGAACTTGTCCGGCTTGTCCGCGACAAGATCGGTCCTGTCGCCTCGTTCCGGCATGCCACCGTGGTGGAGCGCCTGCCGAAGACCCGCTCTGGAAAGATCCTGCGCGGGACCATGGTCAATATTGCCGACGGGCAAACCCCGCGCATTCCCGCGACCATCGAGGACCCGGTCGTGCTCGAGGAGATCAAGCTGGCGCTGCATGCGCTTGGCTTTGCCCAGCCCGGCGCGTGAATGACAACGCCTGACCGGCGCCCGGCTTTTGCAAGCCAGGTGCCGGTCAGGCAGACGTCGTCACATCATGGGGAGTGTCGGCGCAGACGCGCCGGCGGATTATCCGACGATCAGGTCGTCATGGGCTTCGGCCAGACGGGCAATGCCGCGGTCGAAATCGGCCGGATCGGAGTGCGAGAAACCCAGCCGGATATGGCTGGCGAAGCGCCCGCCGGTGCCGAAGGCGCTGCCCGGCACAAAATTCACACCCTTTTCCATCGCCCGCCGCAACAGCGCGGCTGCATCGATACCGCCATCCAGTTCCACCCAGATGAAGAAGCCGCCTTCCGGCCGGATCCAGCCGCCGCGAGCTCCGAAGCGAGTGTCCAGGGCGGCCAGAAGCGCATCCCTTCGGTCCCGATAGACCGAGCGTGCCGCCTCTGTGGCCCCGTTGAAATCATCCTTCAGGAAGCCTGCAGCCAATTGCTGGACAAGCGTTCCGCTCTGGATGTCCTGGACATATTTCAGATCGGTGAGATGTGAAATGATCGCGGCGGGGCCGACCACCCAGCCGATGCGCAGGCCCGGCGCGACCGTTTTCGACAGTGAGCCGAGATAAAGCGTCCGCGCGGTCTCGATCGAATCCCGCCCGGCGTCGATTGCCAGAAGACCGGGAAGATCCTCTCCCTCGTAGCGCAGCAAACCATAGGGATCATCCTCAATCAGGATGGCCCCGGCCCGATGCACCTGATCGACAAGCGCCGTGCGTGCTGCAAGATCGAGACAGGCGCCGGTCGGATTGTGAAAATTGGGAATCTCGTAGAGCAATGCCGGCGAAGCATCCGCTGCATCTGGCTCGACCACGCTCAGTCCCAGGGTTTGGAAAACCTGCAAGGCGCCGGTGTAGACCGGCTGACGCGCCATGACATGTTGCCCGGGATCGGCGAAAGCCATCGCGGACATGAACAGGCCCTGCTGTGACCCGTTCGTGATCAGGATGTTTTCGGGGCCGCAGCCGACACCGCGCTCCTGCATGATCCTGCAGATCTCGCGGCGCAGCGGCTCGATCCCCGCCCCGGTGGAGTATTGCAGGCTGGCTTCGGCAGCGCCATTCCCCGAAAGCAGAGCATCGAGAATGCCCTGCAGCCTCGGCACCTGGAACAATGACGGATCCGGATGCCCCTTGCTGAAGGAGATCATGTCAGGGCGTTCGGTCTGTGCGGCGCGAATGCCCGAGGGCCTGGTGCGCCGTGCAATCTGAGAATATTGCATCGGCATTGCCTGCCGCGAAGAGAGGTGTCCGGTCATGGTCAGAACCCGAAATACCGTGGAACCCACATTGTCAGCCCCGGCACCAGGCCGATGATGATCAACAGCACCGCCTTGACCGCCAGGAACGGCAGCAGTTCCTTGACGAGTTCGCTGAAATTGAGCCTGACCACACTGCACATGGCAAACAGAACATAGCCGATGGGCGGCGTGGCAAGCCCCACGGTGACATTGATGATCAGCATGATGCCGAGCTGCAGCGGGTCGACCCCGGCACTGTAGGCCAGGGGAGCGACGATCGGGCCGAACAGGATCAGAGCCAGCGCCGAATCCATGAACATCCCCAAAATGATGAAGAGGATATTGATGATCAGGATCAGGACAAAGGGAGATTCCTTGGCGAAATCAAAGATGAAAGCCACCTTGCCGGCCAGATCCTCGAGCGCGAAAATCCAGGTCATCGACAGGGCGCCCGCGATCATGAAGAGAAGCCGCGCGGATTCGAATGTCGTGTTCATGAAGATCTTGCCGACCTGCTTGAAGCTCAACGCGCGATAGATCAGGATCGACACGACCAGGGCATAGACAACCGAGGCGGCCGCCGCTTCCGTGGGCGTGGTCACGCCACCGACGATGCCGCCGATCAGGAAGATCGGCATCAGCAGCGCCAGGGCCGCGTCGCGGGTGCCCTCAACGAAGGCCGGAAGCGAGCGATCGACATTGGAGAGCGGAAAGTCGCGTTTCTTGGCCTGGGTGCGGATCACCAGCATATCCGCCACGGCCATGAGAACGCCCGGGATGAGGGCTGCCAGAAACATCCCGCCGACGGAGACATTCATGATTGCGCAATACAGGATGATGATGCCGCTGGGCGGAATGATCGGTCCGACCAGCGACGATGCGACCGTGACGGCCGCCGCGAAGTGGCGCGGATAGCCGGCCTTTTCCATGGCCAGCACCTCGATCTTGCCAAGCGCGGCAATGTCGCCGACCGCAACGCCGGTCAGGCCTGAAAACAGCAGGCTCGCCATGACATTGACATAGGCAAAGCCGCCACGGACCCGCCCGATAACCAAGTTGGAAAAATGCAACAGCCTGTCGGCCATGCCCGAGCGGTTCATCAACTCGCCGGCAAGCAGGAAAAACGGGATCGCGATCAGGATGATGTTGTCGAGGCTTTCGAAGATCTTCGCCGGAAGAAGCTCGATCAGGAATGGGGTCGGGCCGGTCAAGAAATAGAGGCCGGTTGTCGCCAGCATGGCGAAGGAAATCGGCACCCCGATTATGATCATCGCGAACAGAACGACCAGAACGATAGCAATACTCATCTTTTCAATTCCTAGAAATCAGAGGTCGTCTTGGGTTCGAAACGACCCGTCCATGACCTGGTCCTGGCGCGGTATCAAATCGGTCTTGATGCCGAACAGCGCCATGGTTTCGCTGAGCAGCAGCACCAGGTTGAACAGCAGGATCAACCCGAAGCCGACAACGACCGAATAGGCCGGTATGCCCATGTGGATCTGCAGTCCCCAGGCGAACACCGCACTCATCCCGTCGGCGAATTTGATGCCCTTGAAGACGATGACGGCGCTGGTGGCGATCATGATGATGCGCACGGCGAAGTTTCTCAGTATCCTGAAACGCGGACTGAAATTGTCCGAAAAGACGGTGAGCGTGATGTGGTCGTCAAACAGCGACAGCACGGCGCCGCCGAGCATCACCAGCCAGATCATCGCAAAGCGGGTGAGTTCCTCTGACCAGGGAGGCGAATAGGAAAACACATAGCGCGTCAAAACCAGGCTGGCCATGACGCCAAGCATCGTCAGCAACAGCACAAGCTGCACCCACGAGATCATGCGACATATCGCAAGCAACATCTTCTGCATTGAGCCTCTCCCCGCTCGTCCGGATGGGTAGGCCGCCGGCTGGCAGCGGCCTACATGTTTGTGGCCTAAGCCTTATCCACCATGCTTTGCATTGGCTTCCTTGGCAGCGGTCAGGAAGCACGACAGCACCTCCGGATCGACATTGTCCTTGATGTACTCGAGCGCGGGGCCCTGGGTCAGATCGCGAAACTGCTGCTTCTGCTCGGGAGTCGGGTCGTAGATCGAAACACCCTTGCTCTCGAGATATGCCCGGTCCTCCACCTCGGCCTTGGTGGAAATCTCGCGATTGAGATCCCGGAAGTTCTCCGAAGCGGTCTTGACGATTGCCAGCAGGTCCTCAGGCAATGTGTCCAGCCATTTCTGGCTGAAATAGAGCGATCCCGGCGAATAGACGTGGCCATCCATGATGATGTTCTTCTGAACCTCTTCCAGCTTCGGAATCCGGAAGATGGCGAGCGAGTTCTCCTGCCCGTCAACCACGCCGGTCTGCAGCGCCGTGTAGAGATCCTGCCACGGGATCGGGGTCGGCGAAGCACCGAGCGACTTGACGATTTCCATGTGCACGGGATTGTTCATCGTCCGGATCTTCAGGCCCTGGATGTCTTCGACCGACGTCAGCGGCTTGTTGGCCGAATAATTGCGGTAGCCGCCGTTTTCATGCCAGACCATCGCCCGCATGTTGCTTTTCTCGACCAGGCCGTCAGACAGCATCTGACCGCAGGGTCCATCGAGCACCTCGTAGGCTGCGGCCCGGTTGTCAAACAGGTAGGGGATCCCCAGGACCTGGACGTTCTGGTCATAAGGCGACGCGAAACCGTCAGCGCCCATGATGGCTTCGACCAGGCCGGTGGCGACCATGTTGACGACACTGTCGGTCTTGCCCAGCTGTCCGGACCAAAAGATGTCGACCGCAATGCGCCCGTCGCTCTTCTCTTCGATTTCCTTCTTGAAGGCCCGCAGAGGCGTGTGGGTGAAATGCTCTTCCATGATCTCGGTGTCGCTGATCGAGAATTTCATGGTGTAGTCGGCGGCAAAGGCGGTCGATGCGGCCAGAAGGGCGATCGTGCCGATGGCAATTCCCTTGAGTGCTTTGATGTTTTGGTACTTCACAGTGCTTCTCCTCTCACGTTTCAAAATCGTCCTGGGCTGTTTCTGCAGGTGCTGACCCGGACGTTGTTGTCGCGGCGCAGGACTGCAGAAGCTGAGTTCTCCTCCCAGCGGCCTGGCTCGGGGATCGGTCCCCGCTTCAGCTGCCGCCAGCCCGATGTGGTCTTTCATGCCGCCGTGTCCGGGTCAGCCGGCGCGATGTGCTCGGTCTTTGCCGGACGGCGTCATGGTTTCGGCTTGTCTCCTTTGCTGGATGTCATGTCTGTTGGTTTGTCTTGCCGGGGGACGGCGTGATTGCCGTCCGCCTGCAAAGCTGGAAGGACCTTTCCCGGATTCATGATCCCGAGCGGGTCGAAAGCCTGTTTGATCCGGCGCATCAGATCCAGCGCCAGCGGATTCCTGTGCGCCGCCATCGTCGCGAGTTTCTGCACGCCTATTCCGTGTTCGGCCGAGAACGAGCCGTTGCAGCGAACCGTTTCGGCATCGATCAATGCGCGGATATGCGCCATGTTTTCCGCGGTCTTGAGCGACGGGCTGACAACGACATGCAGGTTGCCGTCCCCCAGATGACCGACCATCCAGATCAGCGCGTCCGGATCGAACGCGGCCAGAATGGTTTCCGGGGACGAGACAAAAGCGCCGATCGCGTTGAGCGGGACCGAGACATCAGCGGCAACAACCGGCCTGACGTCAAGCGACAGCTCGGGTGCCAGTTCCCGCAAACGCCACATGTCCTTGCGCTGCTGATCGGTCTGGGCGATGACAGCATCGGACATCAGACCATCCTCGATGCATGCACCCAGTGTGTAAGTCAGCCGCTCGACCAGAGGCACCGATCCATCGGCAGACAGGCTGCAATTGGCCGGAGAGGACGATGCAAGCTCGACAAGGATGGTCACTTCCGGATCGCCCGACAGCGGCGATGCATGCGGGCCATCGCAGCGGCGCATCTGGTCGAAATAGCTGCGCGGCATCACTTCGAAAGCTTCAACCAGGTTGCCGAAATCGCGCCGCAGGCGATTGAGGACCACCAGCCCGGCGTCAAAGTTCTCGGTGGCGATCAATGCAACCGCATGGGCCGCCGGAAGCTCGGTCAGCGCGAGAACCGCACCGGTGATGATGCCGAGGGTTCCCTCGGCTCCGATAAAGAGCTGTTTGAGATCAAAGCCCGTGTTGTTCTTTCGCAGATCGACCATGTCGTCGAGCACCTGCCCGTCGGGCAAGACTACTTCCAGCCCCAGGCACAGCGCGCGGCTCATCCCGTGCGCCAGAACATTGGCGCCGCCGGCATTGGTCGACAGCGCGCCGCCGATCATGGCCGATGCCTGGGCCCCGAACATCAGCGGGAAGCGCAGCTCATACTCGGCCAGCGCCGTATTCAGGTTCTCGACGATCACCCCGGCATCCACGGCAGCGCTGCGGCCCTTGGCGTCGACCGACCGGATGCGGTTCATTCGCGCCAGCGAGACGACAAGACCGCCTTCCGCCTGCGTGCCCCCGACCAGGCCGGTGTTGCCGCCTTGCGGGATGACCGGAATGTTCGAGGCCGAGGCCAGTTGCAGAACAGCCGACACCTGATCCGTGCTGGCGGGGCGAACCACCGCCAGCGGCTGCGACGGATACTGCCCGCGCCAGTCGCGCCCGTAGCCCGTTGCATCCTCGCCGGTCAGCACATTGCCGGGCCCGCAAATCTCCGCCAGCCGGGCGAGAAACTCGCCCTGCCCGGCTTTGCCTGCAGGCTGCCCGTCAAGTGGACCGGTCTGATGGATCATTTGCCCTGACCGTCCCTGGCCGGCTGGCTGGCGATCGTTTCGAAAGCCCGGTTGATGTCGAGGATCAGATCATCGAGATCCTCGAGCCCGACCGAAAGCCGCACCAGATCTTCAGGAATGCCGAAGCGGAGCCGTTCTTCCGGCGTATAGGTCGCATGGGTCATGCCTGCGGGAAGCTGCACGAGGGTCTCGGCATCGCCGAGGCTGACTGCGCATTTGATCAGCTCGAGCGCATTGATGAAACGCATCCCCATGTCGCGGCCGCCAACCAGCTGGAACGAGACGATGGCGCCGCCGCCGGACATCTGGCTTTGCGCCAGTTCCCGCTGCTCGAACCCGGGCAGCATCGGATACAGCACCTTCGCCACCATCGGATGGGCCGACATGTGTTCGGCAATGGCCAGGGCCGACGAACAATGGGCCTTCATGCGCAGGCTCAGTGTCTTGAGCCCCCTGAGGATCAGAAAAGCGTTGAAGGCCGACAGGGTGGCGCCGGTGATCATGCGAAGCCCGGCATTGCGGATCCGGAAAATCATGTCGGCCGTGCCGACCACGATTCCGCCCAGCAGGTCGCCATGCCCGCCGAGGAACTTGGTGGCGGAGTGGACCACGATATCGGCGCCGAAAGCCAGCGGCTGCTGAATGATCGGCGAGGAGAAGGTGTTGTCGACAACGCAGACCGCACCGGCGGCCTTCGACATGGCGGAAACCTTGACGATGTCGATGATGCGCACATTCGGGTTGGATGGCGTTTCGAAGAACACCAGTGCCGGGTTCTTGGCAAATTCGGCTTCGAGACTGTCGAGATCGGTGAAATCGGCAAAGATCACCTCGACACCGAAGCGGGTGATCTGGTTGGCGAAGAAGGAATAGGAGCAGCCGTAGATGACCTGATCGACCAGCACCCGGTCGCCGGCCTTCACAAGGGTCAGCACCGTCGCCGTGATCGCCGCGATCCCCGATGCGAGCGCCAGCCCGGCCTCGCCCGACTCGAGATCGGCGACGCGGGCTTCAAGCAGGGCCTGTGTCGGGTTCTTGGCCCGGCCATAGACATAGCCGGTGCGCTCGCCGGCAAATGTGGCCACACCATCCTCTGCCGTTTCGAATGCATAGGTGGAGGTGAGATAGATCGGCGGCGTCAGCGCGCCGTTCTCCGTGGCCGGATCATAGCCCAGATGGATGGCGCGCGTCGCAGGCCCTGTTCCGCCAAGCAAATTGTCTTTGGTCATCTGGTCGTGTCCTTTTTCCTGTCTGCGTCCGGTGTCGCGGCAGTGATCCGGGTCGGCATGGCGCCGTCATCCGCCATCATGGTGCCGACTGTTCAAAACGGCGCCGGCCGGCGGTCAGACCGGTGACCCGGTCGATGATGGCCTTGGCATCGATTTCAAAATGGCGGCGAAGATCCGCAATCGTGCCTGTCTGGCCGAAATGCTCGACACCGAGCGGAATTGTCCGGTGTCCGTGCACGGCGCCGATCCAGGCTAACGTGGCCGGATGGCCATCAATCACCGTGACAATCCGGCAGTGGGACGGAACGTCCTGCAGCAGCCGTTCAATATGGCTCTGCGCCGCTTCCACGCCCTTTGAGCGGTTTCTCTGGGCGGCACTCCAGCCGGCATTGAGGCGGTCGGCCGAAGTCACCGCCAGAACACCCACGTCACGGCGCAGTTCACCCAGCGTGCCTGCGGCCCGGATCGCCTCGGGTGCAACAACACCCTGATAGGCAATGATGACTTCGCAATTGGGGCCCGGCTCCCGCAACCAGTAGGCGCCATCGATCACGCCCTGGCGGAAGCTTTCATCAACGGCGCGCACAGGCTGTTCGACGGGAGCGGTGGAAAGCCGCAAATAGACCGAGCCGCCGGTTTCATCGCGCAGCCAGGTTCTCTCGTCGAGATCTCCCTTGCCCTGTCGCTGCAGATAGTCGAAGGCCCATTCCATGATGACGGCAAGCTCATCGGCGAAGGCCGGTTCAAAGGCTGCAAGCCCGTCCTGGCTCATGCCGATCAGCGGCGTGCCGATGGACTGGTGCGCGCCGCCCTCCGGCGCCAGCGTCACACCGGACGGGGTGCCGACCACCATGAAGCGCGCATCCTGGTAGCAGGCATAGATCAGCGCATCGAGCCCGCGGCAGACAAATGGATCGTAGAGCGTGCCGATCGGGAACAGGCGCTTGCCGAACAGCGAATGCCCCAGTCCGGCAGCCGCAAGGGCCGTGAAAAGATTGTTCTCGGCAATGCCGAGCTCGAGATGCTGGCCTTCGGGCACGAAATCCCATTTCGCCGTCGAGGGAATGCGTTCTGACCGGAACAGGTCGGCCTTGCCCTTGCGGGCAAACAGCTTGCGGCGGTTCACCCAGGGCCCGAGACTGGTGGTCCCGGTCACATCCGGGGAGACGGTCATGATGCGGTCGGCCAGCGTCGTGTCGCTGCGCGCCAGACCGTCCATGATCTTGCCGAATGCAAGCTGGCTGGCAATCACCTTGTCAGCGGGCGCGGTGACGGCGGGCACATCGATCCCGGCATCATCAAGGCGGCGGTTGCCGGCCGCGAAGAACGGCACGGTGTCAAGAAAGGCGCGCAAACCGGCTTCATCCTCGACTCCGGCAAAACGGTCCCATTCCCTGCCCGCGGGAACGCACATATTCTGCTGCCAGATCTCCATCTGGGCCTTGGTCATCAGGCCGCCATGGTTGTCCTTGTGACCCGCGATCGGCGTGCCCCAGCCCTTGACGGTATAGGCGAGAAAGCAGGTTGGCCGGTCGTCGTCGATCGACGCGAAGGTTTCGGCCATGGTCTGAACGCAGTTGCCGCCAAGCCCTTCCATCAGGGCCGCCAGTTCCTCGTCGGAGCGGCTTTCGATCAGGCGCGTCACGTCGCCCTGGTCGCCCAGATCGTTCATCAGCCGCTTGCGCCAGGTCGCGCCCCCCATATAGGTCAGGGCCGAATAGTCCTGGTTCGGGCAGGTGTCGATCCAGTCGCGCAGTTGCGAACCGCCCGGCTCATCAAAGGCGGCGCGTTGCAGCACGCCATATTTGATATTGATGACGCGCCAGCCAAAGGCCTCGAAGACCTTCGCGATCCGCTCCCAGAGGCCCTCATGGACGATGCCGTCGAGTGACTGCCTGTTGTAGTCGATGATCCACCAGCAATTGCGAAGCCCGTGCTTCCAGCCTTCCTGAAGCGCTTCATAAACATTGCCTTCGTCAAGCTCGGCATCACCGATAAGCGAGATCATCCGCCCTTCGGTGAGATCCTTGCCCCAGGGTTTTGCCGCTATGAAATCCTGGATGATGGAGCTGAAGGCAGTGATGGCGGCGCCGAAGCCGACCGAGCCGGTGGAGAAATCCACGTCATCCTTGTCCTTGGTCCGGCTGGGATAGGACTGCACGCCTCCATAGCCGCGGAATCGCTCCATGGCATCGCGCTCGAGATTGCCCATGAGGTAATGCATCGCATGAAACAGCGGCGACGCATGCGGCTTGACCGCGACCCGGTCCTGCGGACGCAGGGCGGAGAAATAGAGCGCGGTGAAGATCGACACCATCGACGCCGACGAGGCCTGATGACCGCCGACCTTGATCCCCTCGGGATTGTCTCGCAGATGGTTGGCATTGTGAATCATCCAGTGCGACAACCAGTGAATGCGCTGCTCAACGATCTTGAGCTGCCGTGCTGTCGTGTCGCTCATGCCAGGGCTCCCGAGATGAAACCGGTCGGCGCAGCGCGGTCAACCTGATGCAAGGACATCCGGGCAACGGCGAACCGCAACCCGCCGATCCGGAAGGACAGGCATGGCTGATCTTCGCAAAGATCTGCGGCGGCGCCGGCTGGTCTGGCCCTGATCATTTCAACTCTTCCTCCCTGGACAATGCTTGTTGATACCCTGCTTAGATCTGCCCGCCGGTCAGTGCGGCCGCGTCCTCCCTGACCTTCGCCAGTTCCTCCCAATGCCGGGACACATCGGCGAGAAGCTGTTCGAAGAGCTCCATCTTGCGGCTCAGGAAAGCAGGCACGGCGCCGGTTTCCGGCTGGATTTCAGTGCCCGATGGCGAGAGATAGGTCTCATCGGGCTTGCCGCGGTCAGGCCCGGCATCAAGCGCGCCCATGGCAATGGCGGCGAGACCGCGAAGGGCGGTGTCGCCACCCGAATGCGGCAGCACGCTGCGGCCCAGCACCGTCGCAAGCAGTTGCATCAGGACCGGATCCCGGGCCACGCCGCCGCCCACCACGATCCGGTTCTTGCCGTCGTCACCGAGTTCCGCGTGGCTCATCCGGGCCAGGAAAGCGAGGGATTCACGCGCCGCCCATCCAAGCTGCTCAGCCGTTGTGTCGGCGCCAAGCCCGAATGCGGCGGCCGAGGCCAGCGGGTTGGTCACAGGCGCGCGCTCGCCACCCGGCTCGAAGAAGGGATGCAACACCACGCCGGAATAGGCCGGGCGGTCATTGCGCGGCAAGTCGCCACCCACGAGGTCTGCGACATGGCGCATCAGATTGCCGCCGTTGAAACAGGGATGGAAACAGATAAAGCCCTGCCCCGTGGCGAACCGCTGGATCATCGCGCCTGACGGCTTGTCCGGGATGTCGCCGATGCCGGCATAGTAGCCGCCATGGACTGCGCTGGTGCCGAACACCGAGCCGCGGGTCAGCGCAAGGCCGGGGCCGACACCGAGGCCGACGAAGCTCGACTGCACATCGCCGGGGCCAAGAACCACGGGCAGACCTTCCGGCAGCCGCAACTGCCTTGCTGCCTGGCTGGAAAGGCCAGCGGATGTGACCGTGCCCGGTTCGGGCAACAACTCTGTTCCCTTTTCCAGCCCCAGCGCTTTTGACACTTCACCGATCGGCTTGCCGGTACGCCAGTCGCCCCAGGCCGGCAGCAGGCTGCCATATTCGGCGCGCAGCTCCCCGGTAAAGCTGAAGAACAGCCATTCCTTCAACCGCAGCGCATAGCGAATCGCCGCAAATCTCTCGGGTTCATTGTGCTGCAGCCAGAGAAGCTGGAGCGTTTGCGATGCCGAGGTCGGGCGTGCGGAGGTGATGGTCTCGACCACATCCAGAGCGTCAGCCATGCCGGCTACCAGTTCCGCAGCGCGCCCGTCGAGCCAGGTTATCGCCTTGCCCGCCGGGGCAAGATCGCCCGAAAGCGGCCACAGCCCGTCGCCCTGCGCGGTCAGCGCCAGCGCGGAAACCGTGCCTTCGACCTGATCAAGGCACGCCGCGATCACCTGCCGCGCATCGGCAAGTGTGCGATCCATGTCCTGTTCGACCCGGTTTCCCGAGCGCAACAGCGCCGCGTTCGGAGTTTCGGCGCGCGCCACCGCATGGCCGTTCCGGTCATAGACCGCGGCCTTTACGCTGGTGGTGCCGGAATCGAGGCAGAGGACAAGATCTGACGCCATCGCCTAGGTCTTCACGATGCCTGCAGCGACTTCTGGGTCGCTGCGGATTGCTGGCCATAGGTCTTGAACTTCTCGACGACCCGGGCGATCTCCTCGTCAGACAGGACCGGCGGCTCGCCCATGGGCAGGCAGTTGAGATAGTGGATCGCCAGTTCTTCGACGGTGACGGCCAGCGACAGCGCCCGGCCGATCGAGACATGAGCGGCGATGACGCCGTGATGCGCCAGCAGGCAGGCACGACGGTCTTCCAGCGCCACCAGAATGCGATCGGCGAGTTCCTGCGAGCCGAAGGTTTCATAGGGCGCACAGCGGATCGTCGGACCGCCCGCGGCGGCGATTGCGTAATGCACGGCCGGGATGTCCTTGTTGAGGATCGCCACCGATGTGGCATTTGTCGAATGGGTGTGCACCACGGCATTGAGATCATCGCGCGAGCGCAGGATGTCGCGGTGAAAGCGCCATTCGCTTGACGGACGCACGTCACCTTCGAATTCAGCTTCCCAGGTCATGTAGACCACGTGTTCGGGCTTGAGCTTGTCATAGGCAATGCCGGTCGGTGAAATCAGGAAACCGTCGCGGAAGCGCACGGAAATATTGCCGGCAGTCCCCTTGTTGATACCAAGCCCGTTCATGGCCCGGCAGGCTTCGATCAATTCAGTGCGCAGGGCTAGCTCTTGAGTGTCCATGGATATTATCTCGCAGGATGAAGTGGAGGTTGACCGTCGAGAATGCGCGACACATCCTCGGCAATCATGACGGCTGCTTTGGTAACGCTGTAGCGCGAGGCTCCGGCGATGTGAGGGGAAAGCGTGACATTCGGCAATCTCAGTAGAGGCCAGTCGGCGGGCGGCGGCTCTGGATCGAATGTGTCGAGCGCGGCACCGGAGAGATGTCCGCTTTTGAGCGCATCATACAAGGCGTCATAATCGAGCACTTCGCCGCGGGTGGTGTTGACGATATAGGCGCCCTTCTTCATGCGTTCGATCTGCGCACGGCCAATCATGCCGCGAGTTTCGGGCGTGACACGCGGATGAAGCGTGACAACATCTGCGGTGGAAATCAGCTCACCGAGCTCCACCTTGGTGATGCCGAGCGCATGGTCCGCATCGGTAAGCTGCTTGAACGGATCGGAAATGATGACCTTCGAGCCAAACGCAGCCGCCAGCCGGGCGACGCGCATTCCGATGTCGCCGTAGCCGACAATGCCGACGGTCAATTCGCACAGTTCAGGCCCGACATGGTCGATATGGTAGAAATCGCGCTTGAATTCGCCCTGCATCACATTGAGGTGGCCACGCACGATATTGCGGGTTTCGGCAAGCAGCGAGGCGATGGTGAACTCGGCGACCGCGGAAGCATTGCGGCCTGGCGTGTTGACCACCGCAACCCCGCGTTCGGCTGCCGCTGCGCGATCGATATTGATCGGACCGCCCCGCGAAACCGCAATGATCTTGAGGCCAGGAGCATGCTCAAGGCTCTCGGCCGTGATCGGCGCGAGATGGGTCACCAGCACATCGATATCGGAGAGAAACTCGAAATAGTCCTCGGGACGGCCGACAAACTCGCCAATCGGGAGGACTGGATCCTTTTTCGTCGATTTGACCGTGAGCGGCCATCCCAGCTCGAGCTCCTTGTAGCTGACATCCCCATGCGCGAGCTTTTCCGCAAAGGCCTTGCGAAAGAAGCCCGGATTCATGAACCCGTCACCGATGATGCCTACTTTCAAGGGAGCGTTATACGCCATGCTGTTCATGCCTTATGTCTGCCTGGAGCAGTCACACACTGTGCGCGCACAGAGGATGTGACCGGCCTGCCTGTTAGGAGATTGGTCCGGGAAAGGTCGCGGTCAGCATGCCTCCATCATGTGTCCGGCGTAAAATAAATTGCCAATATTTACAACTATTGCCTACCAACTTGTATAAATATTGACTTCCGTCTGTCAATCTGTTTTTTCAGGCCGGAACAGGATGAGCGACACCGAGGGAGCCAGAGCGGAGGGACCGGACATGGCAGCAAACGGCCAGAAAACCTGGCTTTCAAGTGATGCATCAGGGCGTCGTGCCGGGGCGGAAAATATTGTGTGTGTCCGTCAATGCACTTCCGCCCACGCGCATCAGATGGCTGGCTCCGCCTTACAACTTGCGATGAAACCATGCGCCCGCGACACAAAAGCGGTTCCGCCACCACACACTGCTGAAGGACCCTCCCTGTGACAGAAAACTCTCCGCGCTATCACAGCAGCCATTGGGGCGCTTTTTCCGCGACCCGCGAGGACGGCCAACTCGTCATCCAGCCCTTTGACAAGGATCCCGATCCCTCGCCGATCCTGCAAAACATGATCTCGGCCCTGAACCATCCGGCGCGGCTGTCGCGGCCGCTGGTTCGCCGCGGCTGGCTCACCGACGGTCCCGGCCCGGATGGCCGGCGCGGCAGCGACGACTATATCGAGATGGATTGGGACAAGGCGCTCGACATCGCCGCGGCCGAACTCAAGCGGCTGGGCGGCGGAATTCCCGACGATGGCGCCACCCTGGGACGCCACGTCTTCGGAGGCTCCTATGGCTGGTCTTCGGCCGGGCGATTCCACCATGCGCAGAGCCAGGTTCACCGCTTTCTCAACATGGCCTTTGGCGGCTATGTCGCCGCCGTCGATACCTATTCCAGCGCAGCCGGCTCGGTGATCCTCGACACGGTGGCAGGCAATTCCACCCGGATTTCGCGGGAGGGCAATTGGTGGCAACATATCCGCGACACCACCGAGCTGGTGATTGCCTTTGGCGGGATGCCGGTGCGCAACCTGTCAGTCAGCCCCGGCGGGTCCTCACAACATATTGCCCGGGACACGATCCGGATGGCGGCTGCGCGCGGATGCCATTTCGCGTCCGTCAGTCCGCTGCGGGATGATTTCAACACCGACGCGAATGTCACGCGCTACGCGCCACGCCCGGGAACCGATGTCGCGATGATGCTGGGCATGGCCCATCACCTCGAGGCCATGGGCCTTGTCGATCACGATTACATTTCGAAATACACACGCGGATGGGAGGCGCTCAACGCCTATCTTCAGGGCCACACCGACCGGCAGCCCAAGACGGCCGAATGGGCCGAGACGATCTGCGGCGTCCCGGCGGCACAGATCCGAGCGCTGGCCGAAGAGGCGGCGCACAAGCGGACGCTGGTGACGGTCAGCTACAGCCTGCAGCGGGCCGAAAACGGCGAGCAGCCGGTATGGATGGCGCTGGTGTTGTCGGCCATGCTTGGCGGCACCCAGGCCGGCGCGGGTTTCAGCTATGCATTGGGCTCGATGGGGAATCACGGAAAGCCGCAACTGGCCGTGCCGCTGCCGACGCTTCCCCAGGGACGCAACGGCTCGGGAGATTTCATCCCGGTGGCGCGAATTTCCGATCTGCTGCTCAATCCGGGGGCGCAATACAGCTATCGCGGCACAACCCGCCGGTATGGCGACATCAAGCTCGTCTATTGGGCGGGCGGCAATCCGTTCCACCACCATCAGGATCTCAGCCGGCTTCAACAGGCCTTTTCGCGGCCCGACACGATCATCGTGCATGAAAGCATGTGCACGGCCACGGCCTGCCATGCCGACATCATCTTCCCGGCGACAATGACCGTCGAGCGCGAAGACATTGGCGCAAGCGCCGGCGACCCCTTCCTCATGCCGATGCAGAAACTGACCGAGCCTTATGGCGAGGCACGGGATGACTACGCCATCTTCTGCGATCTGGCGGAACGGCTGGGCTGCGCCGACTCCTATTCGGAAGGTCGCAGCGCGCGTGACTGGCTCAAACATCTCTATGGACGAACCGAAACCGCGATGAGACAGCGCGGGGGGACCCGGTGCCGGATTTCGACAGCTTCATGGCCGGCGCACCGCTGGCGCTGCCGTTGTCGGATGAGCCCAGCATGATGGAAGCCTTTCATGCCGACCCCGACGCCGCGCCGCTCATGACGCAGAGCGGACGCATCGAGATCTTCTCCGAGCTCGTCGCCTCAACCGGCCTGCCAGGCCATCCGGCCTGGCTCGCGCCCGCTGAATGGCTCGGCGCCTCGCTTTCAGACACGCACGGCTTTCAGCTGGTCGCAAACCAGCCAAGGGGCAAGCTGCACAGCCAGCTTGATTTCGGCGCAACCAGCATGGCGGGCAAGATTGCCGGTCGCGAAGTGGCCCGGATGAACGAGGAGGACGCCCGCGCGCTCGGCATTTGCAAAGGTGACATCATCACCATTTCGAACGCGCGCGGCGCGACACTGGCCGCCGCCGAGCCCAGCCCGGACGTGATGCCGCGGGTGATCCAGCTGTCGACAGGCGCGTGGTATGCACCGCGCCGGATCGAAGGCGTGGGCATTGCCTGTGTCAACGGCAACCCCAATGCGGTGACGGCGGACCGCCCGACCTCGCGCTTCAGCCAGGGCTGCTCGGGACAGCTCTCGCTTGTTTCCGTCGGAAAATACCAGGGCCAGGCACCGGCCGCCATCCGGCACGAGGATCTGCTGCCCGGACGCCCGGCGCGGACCTAGCGCCGCGCGCCGTGTCAGCGGCCGATGCGCTTCGCAGAGCCGCCTCTTTTCGCAAAGTAAGATCGACAGCGTCGCCGGATCCGACCAAACCGGCGGCGCTGTCGCAGTTACAGAGGATGCCCACGGGATCCGGTCCGGATGAGCCGGTGTGGTCCCGTTGCCTCAGGCGGTGATCACCATGTTCGGCGACCTGCAGACGACGGCGTCGTTGAGGCCGATGCCAAGTCCCGGCGTTTCGGGAACGGTGAATGTTCCTTGCACCGGCTGCAGGTCGACATCGCACAGTTCGATGTTCCAGGACTTCATCGCATAGGTGTGATGTTCGTGGATGGTGAAATTGGGGATGACGGTTTCGAGATGGAGGGCGGCCGCGGTTGAAATCGGGCTGCCGCAGACATGGGCCTGAATGCCGACATCATACATGTGAGCATAATCGCAGACCTTTTTCGCCTCGGTCAGCCCGCCCGTCAGTCCGATATCGGGCTGCAGGACATCAAGGCTCTGGCTTTCCAGATAGGGGCGCAGGCCGGAGCGGGTGTAAATGCGCTCGCCGCCGGCGACCGGGATGCGGGTGCCCTGGGCGAATTTTTCGTGCAGCTTGGGGTTCTGGTAATTCACCGGCTCCTCATAATAGAAGATGTCGAGATGCTCGCAGGCACGTGCAATCTGAAGCGCCGAGGTGACGCTGGTCGCCCCGTGCACTTCGAGAATGATGTCGACATCGCTGCCGATCGCATCACGAATGGCCTCGATACGGTCGACATACATGCGGATCTGGGCGGGCTGGAACATCCGCGTGAGATCGTAATGGCGCTTGCCTTCGGCATCGAACATCAGCGGGTCGACCTTGACGCAGCTATAGCCTTCGGCGACTGCGCGCAGCGCGGCCTCTGCATAGTCCTTCGGATCGGTCAGGCTCTCGACCTGCTCCTGGCCCCAGCCGAATTGCAACTGGCTGGCATAGGACCGCAGCGACGGATTGGTCTTGCCGCCCAGAAGCTTGTAAACGGGAAGGCCGGCAGCCTTGCCCCTGATGTCCCAGCAAGCCATGTCGATGGCGCTCATGGCAGCGAACACCACCGCACCGCCGCCCAGGCCCCAGAAGGATTCGCGGTACATCCGCTCCCACAGCAGCTCGGTGTCCGTCGGGTCCGCGCCCAGGGCAAAGGATTCCACCAGGTTTTTCGTCAGATGAGCAGCGCCGCTGCGCCCCACCCCATAGGCCATGGCCGCTTCGCCGACACCGGTCAGCCCCTCATCCGTGGTCAGCCGCAGCAGAACCGGATGCCACGACTTGCGCCTGGGGCAGTCGATGTCAAAGATTTCGGCCTTTACAATTTTCATTCTCAGCTTTCTCCTGCGCCTTGCGCCGTTTTAAGTTCCCGGAAGCGGGAGGAGAAAAGCTCGGCCTCCCTCCCATGTGTCTGCACGATCTGGCGGGCGACCAGCCAGGAGCTCATCAAATGCTCCTCGAGCAGGGCCCCCAGCCCCGGCCCGTCGCGCCGGCCGAGCCGGTCAAGGATCTGCTCATGCTCGGCGGCCGAGGCGGCCCAGCGCTCGCTGCTGGTCACGCCAAGCCGGTTGAAATAGTTGTAGACTGTCATGCGCAACGAGGTGTTGGCGTAGTAATCGACCAGCACCGGATTGCCGCTGAGCGCCACGATGTCGCTGTGAAACAGGCGGTTCATCTCCCACCAGCCGGTGGCATCGCCCTGGCGCCGCAGCTCCTCCATCCGCGCGCAGGTCGCAGCAAGCGCGGCTATCTCGTCATCGCTGGCGCGCGCGGCGGCCAGTTCGCCGGCGCGCCGCTCGAAAATTCCGCGCACCTCCAGCATCGCCCTGATGTCGGCGTCGCTGAGCACGGTGACGATAGCGCCGCGACTGGGCGACGTCTCGATCAGCTTCTCGCCTAAAAGGATCGACATTGCCTCGCGCAAGGGCGTGCGGGTGATTCCCAGCCGGTCCATGATCTCGCGTTCGTTCAGCTTCTGCCCGGGCAGAAGCTGACCATTGGAAATCTGGTCGCGGATCTGATCGGCGACCATTCCGGAAAGCGGTTGACGCGCAGCCATGCAAAACTCCTCTTCACCCATTCATATACGAAAATTGTCTTTTTCATATACGAAAAGAAAAATTATAGTTCTGGCCAGCCATGGCGCGGGTGAACGGCATCGCGCCGCGGCCGGGCCGGCCCTTGACCGGGCACAGCCATGCCGCAGCCACCGGTCCATCATTGAACCAGCGGCGAACGATCTGCATTGAGGGACGACAGGATTGGGCAGTAAACCGTCAAGAATCACCCGGCGCCACAGGGCGCAGGAAATCCTTTTGCCAATAGCCGTGCGAACGCCCCGCTGAATGTGGGGGCTGCGAGGCGGTGCGCATGCCCGTCATCGCATCTGCGCAGGCAACCACAGCGCCAGGTCCGGAAAGGCAATCACGACAGCCAGGATCAGCACCTGCAGGCCGACGAAAGGCCAGATCGAGGCGAAGATTTCCGACAAGGTCACATCAGGCGGAGCCACGCTCTTGAGATAGAAGGCCGACGCACCGATCGGGGGCGTCAGATAGGCGATCTGCATGCTGATGCAGAAAACAACGCCGAACCAGATCGGATCGTAGCCAAGCGTTTGCACGACGGGAAGAAACACCGGCATGGTCAGGATGGCGATGCCGATCCAGTCCATCACCATGCCGAGCAGAAACAGCATGAAGACGATCACCAGCAGGATGCCCAGCGGCGGCAGGTCGACCGAACCGATCAGCCCCGCCAGATAGCCGACACCGCCGGACAGGGAATAGATGCTGATCAGCGAATTCGCACCCAGGAATACCCATAGGACCGGCCCGATGGCACGCCCGGTCTGCAACACGGTGTCATGCACATCGCGAAGTTTGAACCGTCCGTTGACGATCACCGCCAGCAATGCTCCGGCAACGCCGATGGCTGCGGCTTCCGTCGGTGCTGCTATGCCGAAATAGATGGATCCCAGCACACCGCAAATGATCAGGGCCGGCAGAATGAGCCCGGTGCCCAGCAGCAGCTTCTCCCGCATCGGCATATCCAGTTCGGCGCGGCTTGGCGGTGGCGCCAGTTCCGGCTGAAGCTTTGCCCGGGCGACGATATAGGCGGCATAACTCAACGCCAGCAGCATTCCCGGCACGAGCGCGGCGGCAAAGAGCTGGGCAATGGATTCGCCGGCGATAAGTCCGTAAAACACGAGCACCAGACTGGGAGGTATCATGGCGCCCAGTGACCCGCTGGCGCAGATCACGCCCAGTGTCAGCCGCTTGTCATATCCCCTGGCCAACATGGCCGGCAAGGCTACCAGCCCCAACGTGATGATCTCGGCGCCAACGATGCCGACCATGGCCGCCATGATCGCACCGGCAACGACGCAGCCCACACCCATGCCGCCAGGCAGGCGTGCCGACCAGATGTGAAGCACCGTGAACAGCTTTTCGGCCACACCTCCCTTCTCCATCAGGATCCCCATCAGGATGAAAAGCGGAACGGCGATCAGGATGTAGTTGGTTGATGCCTCGTACAACCGATTGGCGATCAACAGAATGCTGTTGAAACCGAACTGGGACATGCCCAGCACGATTGCCGTTGTCAGCGTGGCAATCGCCAGCGGAATTCCGAGTGCGATCAGGACGAACAGCAGCCCCAGAACCAGGTAGGTGGCGTTTTCAGCTCCCATTGCGACGACCGATATCCTTTAGAAGATGAACAATGGCCTGAACCGCAAACAGGGCGAGGCTGACACAGAGAATGACTTTGAGAATGGTTGGAGAGGTGGTGTTCCAGTTGGTGCCGGTACGCTCCGGAATGCCCAGAGCGCGTTCGGCCTGAAACAGGGCCCAATAGCCGACCATGCAGCAGGTCACCGCAACGACGCCGCGCTCGAACAGTGTCAGCAGATACTGAACACGGGCCGGCAACTTGTCGTAGAGGACGGTGATGCGGATATGGCCGTTGGAGGCATAGGCTTGCGGGCCGGAGAGAAGGTAGTGAATGCCCGCAAGCAGGATCACCAGTTCGGTGGTCCATTGGGTCGGCGCGTTGAAGAAATAGCGCGCACAGACTTCGCCGAATGTCAGCACCGCGATGACGGCGTAGACATAGGACACGGCATTGCCAAGCCGCTGGTTGAACAAGGTAAACATGTGCGCGCCAGTTCTGTTGCCGGGGGATTGCCCTTACAGCAGTCCCTTGCCCTTCAGGAAGGTCTTGTGGGTTTCGATGACCTTCTTGGCCAGATCGCTCTTGCCGGCCCATTCGTCCCAGATCTCGACGGCGACCTTGCGGTATTCGGCGCGGTCTTCGTCGCTGAGCGCAAACACCGAAAGGCCGATTTCGTCGGCTTTCTTCATGACTGCCTCATCACCGCGCATGGCGTTCATGATGTTGCGAACCATGACTTCGCGCATGTTGGTTTCAAGGATCGACTGGATATCGGCGGGCAGTTCGGCCCAACGATCGGCATTGACCGAGAAATCCCAGATTCCGTTGGAATGGGGGCTGTTGATCAGGGTGTGCTTGACGATGTCATAGTCGCCGACCTGGAAATTGTAGGACAGCGAGCCGTCGTCGGCCGCGTCGATGACGCCCTTTTCGAGGGCCGAGAAAACCTCGGTCTGCGGCATGACGATCGGAACCGCACCGAACCGCTCCCAGATGAGCGAGCCCATGCCTGGAGGGGTGCGCAGCTTCAAGCCCTTGAAATCGTCCCAACCGTTGAGCGCAACCCGCGACGGCACGGCTTCCCAGGACCCGGTGCCCACACCGACGGTGAACAGGCCCTGAGTGGCATAGGCCTCGCGAACGAGGTCGAGCCCGCCGCCATAATACATGAATTCAACGGTCTGGAAGCGATCGTCATAGGCGCCGGGAAGATCTCCCAGTGGCGAAAACCCGGGATCGATACCGGCATAGACCGACGGATAGGAAACATGGCCATCGACGATGCCCACGCGCACGGAATCCAGTGTCTGGTTCAGCGCCACGACAGCACCGGCAGGAAGCATCTCGATCTTGAGCCGACCGCCGGACTGGGTTTCCACCCGCTCGGACAGTTCGACCACGCTTTCAAACAGCGCATTGCCGGGCAGCCAGCCGGTTTGCACCCGCCAGGTAATGGTTTCCTGAGCAACACTCTCGGATTTCAATCCACCGCACAGCAGCAATGCCGCGCCGAGACCGGCCAACAGAAAATTCCTTTTGATGGACATGCGTCAAATTCCCCTTTTTGCGCCAGGCCCCATGCCTTGGCAATTTGTACTTAATATGAACATTTGTGCGGATACGTCAATAATTTAACTTTCTCCCCACGTATTGTTTTCATATGCTTTGCGACAGGCGGACAGCTGTTCGGCAATCGCGCTTGGTGTTGAAGGGAAATCCGGAATGAGACAGTCGGCTGAACTCGGATCGATGGTGGCACGTCAGGAGATCACCGATGTCCTGGTCGCCTATTGTTGTCATCTCGACCGCATGGAACTCGCCGCGCTTGCGGCATTGTTCACCGCCGATTGCAGCGTCATCTATGGCGAAGGGCCAGCCCTGGCGGCAAACGGACGACCACAACTGGAGCAATCGCTTGCGCGGATGTGGCGCTGGAAACGCACTGCCCATCACCTGGCCAATGTCCGGATCACATTTTCACAAGATGACGAAGCACAGAGCGAAAGCTATGTGCACGCCTGGCACGAGGCTCCCGACGGACGGACCGCGACCATATTCGGCCGCTATCTCGACCGGTTTGTCCATACATCCGGGGGATGGCTGATTGCTCAGCGCCAGATGGAGATGAACGGCGCAGATGCGGGGTTCAAACTTCCGATACCGCAGGCGCCGCGCGCCTCACCACCGGCGGGATGGCGGCCACCAGCCGGCCTCGACTGAGGCGACGGGATCCGCCGAACCGCACATCGCAACCGGTCGGCTCAGTCGAGATATCCGGCAAGCCGTGGCAGGATCAGCGTGATCACCGGCAGAAACGAGACCACAAGCAGAACGAAGGTCATCCAGGCCCAGGGCTGCACCACGTGCCGGACCACCGACAGGAAAGGTCGCTGGGCGATGGTGGCGGCAACGAACACGGCCCCGCCCAAAGGCGGCGTCACCATGCCGATGGCGCAGTTGAAGACCATGATGACGCTGAAATGGACCGGATCAATTCCATAGCTCACGGCAATCGGCAGCAGGATGGGGCTGAGCAGCAACAGGATTGCAAGGCTTTCCATCACCATGCCGAGGGCCATCAGCAGCAGGTTGACGATCAGCAGGAAGGTCCAGAAACTGCCGACATTGACCACGAACCACTGCTTGATCAGCTCGGGAACACCCGCATCCGCGATCAACCAGTTGAACGTGGTGGCCCCGGCGACAAGGATCAGGATGCCCGACGTGAAGGCGCTGGCCTTGACCATGGCCTTGACCAGACGATCCCAGGTCAGTTCGCGATAGACAAACAATCCGACCAAAAGCGCATAGACCACCGCGCTTCCCGCCGCCTCTGTCGGCGTAAAGACGCCGCCCAGGATGCCGCCCATGATGACCACGGCCATGCCAAAGGCAGGCATGGCCGACACGAAGCTGCTAAACAGCAGGCGCAGGCTGAAAGGTTGGCTGGCGCGGTATTGCGGCCCGCCCTTGCTGGCATGACGAAAGGCGATGGCGAAGAGACCCGGCAGGACCAGAAGCCCCGGCAGGATACCGGCGAGAAACAAGGCGCCGATCGACAGATTGTTGACCACACCGATCAGCACCAGCATGAGGCTCGGCGGAATGATTTGCGCCAAGGTGCCCGAACAGGCAATCAAGGCGGCGGCGAAATCGACATTGTAGCCGCGCCGGCGCAATTCGGGCTGCAGAACGGCGGAAACCGCGGCTGTATCTGCGCTGCCCGAACCCGACATGGCGGCCAATGCTGTGGCAGCGACGATGGCTACCATGAGGAGGCTACCCGTGACCCAGCCGATCAGCGCGATCGAGAAATCGACGATGCGCCGCGACAGCCCGCCGGCATCCATCAGCAATCCCGCAAGAATGAAGAACGGGATTGCCATCAGGGTGAAATTGTTCAGACCGGTGTAGAACCGGTGGGCAATGAGCACGAGCGGCAGATCGGCATAGATCACCGCCGCCAGCGCCGTCAGGCCGAGAACGAAGAAAATGGGTACGCCGCCAGCCAGAAGCAGCAGCGCCAGACCGCCAAGCGAAGTCATGCCACGTCTTCCTTTTCATAAACGGGGCTGAACGGGGCAGCCCAGTTCTCCACGACACGGAGAACAACTTCCAGCGCCATGAAAGACATGCCGACAGGGACGGCAGAAAAGACGATCCACATCGGTAGCAGCAATGTGGGCGAGGATTGGGAGGCGCCCTGTCGCGTCAACAGGACGCCGCCATAAATGAGCACGGCCAGGAAAAGCAGCGATCCCGCGGCGATGAGCACCGACACCAGGCGTGCACTCCGCAGTGACAGCCGCGCAGGCAATGCATCGACTGCGAAAACCGCACCGTGACGCAAGGCCAGGCCAGCCCCGATGCAGGCCAGCCAAACCTGGGCGAACGCGGCCGTTTCAACCGCGTTGCCCACCTTGATCGGCAAGACATAACGGCCAAGCACCTGAACCATGACCGCAACCACCATGAAGCCGAAACAGATCACGGCGATACCGGTTGTCAGGCTGCGCAGGGTTGCGATTGCACGTTTCATGGGGCTTGCCTCTGACAGAAATCAGTTGGTGATGAGGCTCAACATCTGCTTCTGTTCGTCCGTGGTCATGAACTCATCATAGATCTTCTGAGCCGCCACCCGGAACGGTGCGGGATCAGGACGGGTGACGGTGACGCCGTTTTCCTGAAGCACCTCGAGAAGCTTGTCATCGCTCGCGCGCCAGTCATTCTGCTGGTCCATTCCGACCTTGCGGCCGGCCTCCAGCAGTGCTGCCTGAACGTCAGCATCAAGCTTCTGGAACACGCGTTCCGAAATCACGATCGGGTTGGTGTAAAACAGCCAGCTGACCTGGGCCCAGTTGGGGGCGACTTCGTAGAATTTCTGGGTGAAATAATTGGTGTTGGCGGCATCCGCCCCGTCGACCACGCCGGACTGAAGCGATCCATAGACCTCAGGATAGGCGATCGCGGTGGCATTGGCGCCAAAGGCATTGAAGGTAGCCACATGCACCGGGTTCTGAACGGTGCGGATCTTCTGACCGACCAGATCGCTTATGCTGTTGACCGGGCTCTTGGTCATGATGTGACGTGGCCCCGAGGTCATGAAACCAAGCAGGCGAATGCCCTTGGGCGCAGCCGCAGCACTGAGTTCATCGAAGATGGGGCCGTTCAGCACGGTGCTGTAATGATCCCAGTCGCGAAACACGAAAGGCATGTTCAACACGTTCATTTCCGGCACCCAGTTCGCCAGCACGGCTGCGGACGGTGGCGCCATGTCGATGGTCCCGAGCAAGATGCCTTCGACGACGTCGACCTCGCCGCCGAGCTGCGAGTTCGGGGCGATCTTGACCGTCACGTCGTTGCCGGTGGCCGCAGCGACCATTTCCGACAGCGCAACAGCCGCTCGGTGATTGGGGTCATCCTCAACAGAAAAATGCGCAAACCTCAAAGTGGTGTCTGCAAAGACGGGCAAACCGGATGCCATGGTGAGGCCGACAGCAGCAAGAAGGCTGCGCCCGAGGTTTGATTTGGCACTGTTGAACATGAGAGTGACTCCTTTTTTGATGTTCCCGAAAATGATCATTATGCGAACATTTGTGCGCTGTACATACAAAATTGAGATACACCCCTCTTATCCCGAAGCACAATCACGGGCGGAAGCGGACGCGCCTTCGACCCTATCGCCGGAATGTAGATGGATGGATTGACGGGCTCGTTCGACGAATATTGAGCTGTGCATATGCCGTGAGCTGCGGTGTCGGAGACCGCAACGAAGGCGGCCCTATCGGGCTTGTCTCCGGATCAGCTGGCAGAAGATCCGGCGGATCAGGCCTTGGCGACATCCAGGGTGCCAGATGTTTCGCGGACCGTCAGTTCGGCGGAGACTTCGGAGAGGGTGACGGGCATGTTTGGCTCGCGAATGCGGTCGAGCAGGACAAGCGCCAGGCGGCGTCCGAGCTGGTAGGGCGATACGGCCATGGTTGTCAGCGCCGGGGTTGCCACCGCCGCGTCCTCGATATCGTCGAAGCCGATCACCGAAATGTCCCGGCCAGGCTGCAGTCCCGAGCGGATTAGCGCATGGCATGCCCCCAGGGCCACCATGTCGCCATTGCACACCACGGCAGTCGTCTCCGGATGTGTCCGCAGCAGCTCCAGCATGGCGTTCAGTCCGGCAAGCTTGGTGTCGGCAGAATCCCAGATGATCGGCGCCGAAATCCCCAGATCGGACATGACCTGCCGATAGCCCGCAATGCGTTCCCTGCGCACCGCCGTCATCGTCGTGCCGCCGAGATAGGCTATGCTTCGATGTCCGAGACCGACCAGGTATCTTGTCGCCACGGCCGTGGCCGCAGCGTTCCGGATGCCGACATGATCAAACAGGTTGCGGTCGAGCGGCCGGAGAAAGGTCACGGTCGGAATGGCATGGGCGACGAGGAAGTCAATCGTCTCCTGCGTGGTGTCGAGCGCCGGGACCCAGAGCAGGCCACCGCGGCCATTGCGGATGAAGGCTTCGAGGTGACGGCCCTGGCGGCCGGCATCATCCCGCGCGTCAAGGACGGAAACCAGATATCCTTCAGCCTCGAGCAAATCGCTGACGCCACTGATGACCTCGGCATTGAACGGATTGGAGACCTGGCTGATCACGAAGCCGATCTCGCGATTCTGCCCCGAGCGCATCGACGCCGCACGCGCGTCCGGCACATAATGAAGCTTGCTTGCTGCCTGCAGAACCCTCTTGCGGGTCTCTTCGGATATCCGGCCGGTGCCACGCATGACCTGGCTGACCGTCGGAATCGAGACGCCCGCTTCCTTCGCCACAGTCTGCAGTGTCGGCCTTTCCGCCATCCTTTGCCACATCCCCAGATATATCGATTTCGCTATTTATTTCTTCCGTTTAGAAGAAAATTCGATCCAGATCAACCGATGCACGCCGTGCTGATGTCCAGGCTCAAGAATAACTGCGATAGCCTCTCTTGACAAGGATATAACGATGTATCATGATTTTGCCAGTCCTTCAGAGACGATTGCCCGGCATTTCAGGCAGCGCCGTTTCAGGAGGGCCGAGAGGCAGGTGACCGCCTTGGGTGGAGCATCTGTCGCGACGGTTTTCGCGTCGGAGGAGGTTCGACGTTCGATCAGCACCCCTGGGAGGAATTCATGACTTTGAGACCTACACTTACAGCCGCCGTTTCCGGCCTCGCCATTTTCTGCACAGTCGCCGTCGCCCAGGCGGACGTACTGTTCTGGTCAACACAGGCGCGTCCCGTCGAGGAAGCGCAGGCCATGCGCGAAAAGGTGCTCAGCGGCGCGCCGGCGACGGTCGACTACCAGCCGAACGAAGACGGCCCCTGGCTGACCCGGCTTCAGGCCGAGTTCCAGGCCGGATCCGGATCGATCGGCGTTCTGGGATCGCTGCACGGCAATTTCTCCGGAATCGACCCCGACAATCTGGTCGATCTCGATGATCTCGGCGTGGCCTCGAACAGCGCCACCTTCAACAATCTGGCCAAGCTTGGCACCGGGCACCTGCAATATGTGCCGTGGATGCAGGCGACCTACATCATGGCGGCCAACAAGGAGGCGCTGCAATATCTGCCGGACGGCGCCGACATCGACGCGCTGAGCTATGACCAGCTGATCGCGTGGACCGCCAATGTGCACGAAGCCGCCGGTGAACCCAAATTCGGCTTTCCCGCCGGCCCCAAGGGCCTGAAGCATCGCTTCTTCCAGGGCTACCTGTATCCCTCCTACACCAATGGCGTGGTCCGCACCTTTGCCTCGGACGCCGCGGTGACCGCATGGGAAAAATTCCGCGAGCTCTGGGCGCACACCAATCCGGCCTCGACCAATTTCTCGTTCATGCAGGAACAGCTCCTGTCGGGTGACGCCTGGATCGTGTTCGATCACACCTCGCGCCTTGCCCAGGCATTCAACGAGCGCCCCGACGATTTCGTCGCCTTCCCTGCCCCTGCCGGACCAACCGGCCGCGGCTTCATGCCGGTTCTGGCCGGCATCGCAATCCCGAAAACCGCACCCGACATGGAGGGCGCCAAGGAACTGGTGAAATACATGCTGACGCCGGAAACCCAGATTGCCACTTTGCGGGCGACGAGCTTCTTTCCCGTCGTCGATGTGGACATGCCCGATGACCTGCCGCCGGCAGTCCAGGCGGCGGGTGCTGCGGTTGCCAAGATGAGCGGCTCGGCCGACGCCAATCCCGGCCTTCTGCCTGCCGGACTGGGCGACAAGGGCGGCGACTTCAACCGCGTCTTCGTCGACAGCTTCGAACGCATCGTCCTGGCGGGCCAGGACATCCGCATGGTGCTTGACGACCAGAAGGGCCGGCTGAGCGAGATCATGGAAGAAACCGGCGCGCCCTGCTGGGCCCCGGATGCCCCGTCCGACGGCGCTTGCCCGGTCGAGTGACCGGCGCCTGACGCCACCCCTGTCCGGGCTGCTTCAAGCCCGGACACCCCCGAGCGAATTCAACTCCGGCGCCGTGCGCCAACATGGGAGCAATCCGATGAACGCCCGAATTCTGCCTTATGTCCTGATCCTGCCGGTCACCCTGTTTTTGGGGGTGTTCTTTCTCTACCCCTTCGTGCTCGTGGCGCAGCAGGCGTTCAGCACCGGCGACGGCTTCACCCTGGACAATTTCCGGGATGTCGTGAGCTACTGGAAGTTCCCGATCTCGCTCAAGAACACCTTGCTGCTGGCGGCCCTTGTCGTTCCCCTGCAGCTGGCGCTGTCGCTGTTGATGGCGACCATGGTCAGCCGGATGCACCGGGGCCGCGACATGGTGCTCTACATCTGGACGATCCCGCTCGGCATTTCCGATCTCGCCGCAGGCATCATCTGGTTGGCGATCTTCGAGCAGTCGGGTTTCCTCAATTCGATGATGAGCGGGCTCGGCGTCATCGACCGGCCGATGAATCTTCTGTCCTACCAGCATCCCGGAATTGTCTTCCTGGCGATCGCGCTGGCTGAAATCTGGCGCGCAACCGCCATCATGCTTGTCATTCTCGTCGCCGGGATCGGCCTGATCCCGAAGGAATATTACGAAGCAGCCGAAGTGTTCGGCGCCTCGCGCTGGAAGCAGTTCCTGCGCATCACGCTGCCGATGCTGCGGCCCTCGCTGCAAACCGCGCTGATCCTGCGCGTGGTGCTGGCCTTCGAGGTCTTCGCCGTGGTCGCCGCCCTTGGCGGAACCCTGTTCCCGGTGCTGATGGGCGAAATCTATTCCTACCAGTTCGATCTTCAGAACAATGGCGCCGCAGCTGCCCTTGCATTGATCGTGCTCGCCATCTCGATCTTCTTCACCCTGATCATCCTGCGCGTGCTGCGCGTTCCGAAAGGAGCCTCGATATGACTGACTCTGTCGCAATCGCCGCACCCGCCGGGTCAACCCGCAAGGCAGGCCGCTATGTCTATGCCGCCTCTGTGTTCCTGCTTTGCGCCTGGGTGATCGTGCCGCTGTATTTCCTGTTCATCAACACGCTGTCATCACCCGAGACGGTCAACAGCTTCCCGAAATCCTTCGTTCCGGAGTTCGATCTCGGCAGCCTGACCTTCTTTGCCGGATTCAACGGCATGCTGACAGCGCTGAAGAATTCGATCCTGGTGGCCGGAATGACGATGGTGCTTTCCATCGTCATTGGAGCGCCGGCGGGCTATGCCCTGTCGCGGTTTGACTTCCGGGGCAAGGAACTCTTCCGGATGCTGGTCCTGTTGACCCGCGCCTTTCCGCTGCCGCTTCTGGCGCTACCGCTGGCGGTGCTGTTCATCCGCACGGGTCTCGATGACACCGCCTTCGGGCTCGCTCTGGTCCACACCACACTGGCGATCCCCTTTGCCGTGCTGATCACCTTCTCGCTGTTTTCGGGCATACCGATCGAGCTGGAGGAAGCGGCCTGGACCCTGGGCTGCACACGGTTCACCGCTTTCACCAAGGTGGTGCTGCCGCTGATCCTGCCCGGCATCACGGCTTCGGCGATCTTCGCCTTCGTGATTTCGTGGAACGAGGTCTTCGCCGCCGCGGTGCTGACCATCGAGAACCGGACCCTGCCGGCCTTCCTGCTGCAGACGCTGGGCGAAGCGCCGCTGCATCTGAAATTCGCCGGCGGCTTCATCCTCGTCCTGCCGGCGCTGATCTTTATCTTCGCGGTGCGCAAATATCTCTTCGCCATGTGGGGCATCGCCAACCGCTGAGCGGGACGCGACCAGACAAAGGAACCAGTGAAATGGCTGAAATCCAGATCAAGAACGTCGCCAAGAAATTTGGCACCTACCAGGCCCTGCACGACATCAATCTGACTGTTGCCGACCAGGAATTCATGGTTCTGCTTGGTGCCTCCGGCTGCGGCAAGACCACGCTGCTCAGGATCGTCGCCGGGCTCGAGACCGCCACCACCGGAGAGATCTGGATCGGCGGACGCCGGGTCGACCACCTGGCGCCAAAGGACCGTGGCATCGCCATGGTGTTCCAGAACTATGCGGTCTTTCCGCATCTGACGGTGTTCGAGAACATCGGCTTCGGTCTCAGGATGCAGAAGCTGCCCAATGACGAGGTCAAGCGCCGGGTCGAACGAACGGCGACGCTGATGCATATCGAGCAATTGCTCAAGCGCTATTCCGGCGAGCTGTCGGGCGGTCAGCGGCAGCGCGTGGCGGTCGCCCGGGCGCTCGCCATGGAGCCCGACGTGATCCTGATGGACGAGCCGCTCTCCAATCTCGACGCGCTGCTGCGGCTGGAAATGCGCGCCGAGCTCAAAGGCGTGCTGGCCGACAGCAAGACCACGACGATCTACGTGACCCACGACCAGGTGGAGGCGATGAGCCTTGCCGATCGCATCAGCGTGATGCATCAGGGCAGGATCGTCCAGGCCGCAACCCCGATCGAGGTCTATCGCAATCCGGCCGCCGAATTCGTCGCCAGCTTCATCGGAAACCCGCCGATGAACTTCCTCAACGCCACTCCCATGGGCGCCGGCAAGTGGCGCGTGGCGGGGCAATTGATGGATGGCCCGAACACCGAAAAGGCGGCCCTGCAGTTTGCCATCCGGCCTGAAGATCTCCGGCCCGCCGAAACCGGCCTGATCGCAACCGCCAAGGTGGTGGAGCCATTGGGTGCGCATCTGTTGGTGACCTGTGACGTGGACGGCAGTTCGTTCCGCGCCGTGCTCGACAGTGACCTGACCGTCCGTCCCGGGGACAAGCTGACACTCGCACCGCAACCCGACCGCGTTCGCTGGTTCGACCCTGAAACCACACTCGCCATCGCCTGAGAGACAAATATGAAACATGCATTGATCGCGCAGGCGGAGCAGGTGCTCCGCCGCAACGACCGTGGCACCTACACCGTGCCCACCCATGGCCTCTACCCGTTCCAATGGAACTGGGACAGCGTGCTGAGCGCGCTCGGATTCGCGCATTTCGACGAGGCGCGCGCCTGGACCGAAATCGACACGCTGTTTGCCCATCAATGGGAAGACGGAATGGTGCCGCACATCATCTTCCATGAGCGGGACGAGGGCTATTTTCCCGGACCGGATGTCTGGTCGACGGGCCGCGCTGTTCCAACCTCGGGCATCACACAACCGCCTGTGGCCGGATTTGCGGTTCGCCGCATGGTCGACAATGCGAAAGACAAGGACCTGGCCACCCAACGGGCCAGGGCGCTGCTTCCGCGCATCCATGCATGGCACCGGTGGTTCTTCAACAGCCGCGACCCGGAGGCCAGCGGGCTGGTGGCGATCATCCATCCCTGGGAATCGGGGCGCGACAATTCCATCGACTGGGACGCGGCGCTGGCGCGCGTGCCGACCGAGGGAGTGGAACCCTTCACCCGCCGCGACATTCAGCACGCAAATCCCGCCCACCGCCCGACCCATGCGCAATATGAACGCTATATCTGGCTGGTGCAGACGTTCCGCAGCCTGGGATGGGACAACACCAAACTGCATGACGCCTCGCCGTTCCGCGTCGTCGATCCCGGCTTCAACGCCATCCTGATCCGGTCCTGCGCCGATCTGGCCGAACTGGCGGAACAACTGGGTGAGCCCGAGATTGCAAAGCAGTCGCGTGATTTCGCCACCCGGGGCATTGCCGCGCTGGAGAAGCTGTGGAGCGACGCCCACGGCCAGTATCTTTGCCTCGACCGAAGCACGGGCGAGCTGATCGACAGCCCGTCCATCGGCGGGCTTCTCGCGGCATTTGCCGCGGTCCCGACCGAAAGGGCAGCGGCGATTGCCCGGCGCATCGACAAACTGGGCGACGCCGCAAAATTCCTCGTCCCCAGCCACGATCCCTCGGCGCCGGAATTCGATGATCTGCGCTATTGGCGCGGACCGGTCTGGCTGATCGTCAATTACATGATCGCCGACGGTCTAAGCACGGCCGGCCAGCACGCAACCGTCGAGCGGATCATCGCCGACAGCCTCGCGCTGATCCATGAAAGCGGCTTTGCCGAATATTACAGCCCGATCACCGCCGAACCCTGCGGTGGCGCGCATTTCACCTGGACGGCGGCCATGGTGCTGGAATTCCTGGCCCAGCCCGCGGCCGTGGCATGAAACGCTCGCGCATCAACGAGATCATGGCGGAGGCAGACGCGATGATCGCCTCTTTCGGTTTCGTCCTGCCGCCCTTCGCCTCCTGGACCCCCGACGAATTCATTGCCAAACGGGACATCGCCAGCAATGTGATCAGCGCCCGCTGCGGCTGGGACATCACCGATTACGGTGCTGGCCGCTATGACGAGATGGGCCTCTTCCTGTTCACCCTGCGCAACGGGCGGCTTGCCGACCTTCAGCGCGGCGGCGGTATGTGCTATGCGGAAAAACTGCTGATCTCGAAGCAGGAACAATTGAGCCCGATGCACACCCATGTGATCAAGGCCGAGGACATCATCAACCGCGGCGGCGCGACGCTGGTCATCGAGCTGTTCGGCTCCGATGATGAGGGCCGGTTCGACGAAGACAAGGGCGGCACGGTCTGGTGCGACGGCATAAGGCGTGACTTCGGCCCCGGCGAGAAGCTGAAGCTTGCGCCCGGGGAAAGCGTCACGTTGATGCCGGGCGACTGGCATGCCTTCTGGGGCGAAGGCGGTGATGTGCTGATCGGCGAGGTCTCGACCGTCAATGACGACGAGACCGACAATATCTTCCGCGACCCGATCGGCCGCTTTTCCGAGATCGAGGAAGACACGGCGCCGGCCCACCTGCTGGTCAGTGATTATCGCAGCTGGCTGGCCTGACATGGTTGCCCGGATCCGGGACTGCCAGATATCGTCCCGCTGATCGCGGGCAGCCAGCACACCTGCCTGATGTCCTGTGATCACACCGCAGCCGACAAGCTGCACTTCGTTCAAAAGGCTTTGGTACCGCCGGCGTGCCAAAGCCGGACTGTTCTGCCACTCACGCCTGTGACAAGCCGGTCCGGCGGGCGAGAACGCGCTCGATGGCGGACAGCCCGTCATAGAGCAGCACCGCGACCGCACCGACGATCAAGCCACCTTGCAGCACGAAGGCGGTATTGTTGGATTGCAGGCCGGCGATGATGACCTCGCCCAGTGTCTTCGCCGCGACCGTGGAGCCGATCGTTGCTGTTGCCAGACTGACGACCACCGACAAACGGATGCCGGCCAGAATGATCGGCATGGCAAGCGGCAGCTCGACCCGCCACAGCCGCTGCCGGCCCGTCATGCCCGCACCGCGCGCGGCTTCCAACACCGGACCCGGCAAGGTCGCAAATCCGGTCAGGGTGTTTTCGAAGATCGGCAGCAGCCCGTAGAGGAACAGGGCCACCAGTGTGGGCTTTTCACCAAAGCCGAGCACCGGAACGGCGAGCGCCAGTACCGCGACCGGCGGAAAGGTCTGGCCGACATTGACCAGGCTGCGCGACAGCGGCAGGAATTCCGCCCCGAACGGGCGGGTGACCAGAATGGCCAGCGAGACGGCCACCACGGTCGCCGCCGCGGTGGCAATCGCCACGGTACGCAGATGCAGCAGGGTCAACGTCAGCAGGCTGCCTTGATTGTAGATCACCGGCGCATTCTCCTGGGCCAGGGGGCTCAGCAGCGGCTCGAACCAGTCCGGCGACAGCAGAAAGGTCAGCAGCAGGAACAACAGGCAGGCACGTGCAAACCATGGAAACCATGTCCCCGTCATGGCCCGGCAGCCCTGCGCGACAGGGCTTCGAGCGTCACCTTGCCGAGCGACGAGCCATCGTCATCCACGACGGGGGCTGCCTGGCGGCCGCTCCACAACAGCTCGGACAAAGCATCCCTTTGGCTGGTGGTGGCCGACAGCGGCGCGCCTTGCGCCGTGCCCGGCTCGACCACGTGTCCCACCGTGTCGATCGACAGCAGTCGGAAGGCCCGCTCGTTCTCCCCGATCAGGCTCCGGACAAAATCCGTGGCCGGCTGCCTCACCAGATCCGAGGGCGTGGCGTATTGCACAAGCGCGCCTGCATCCATCACCGCGATACGATCGGCCAGGTGAAAGGCTTCATCCATGTCATGCGTGACCAGGATGATCGTGGTTCCGAACAGTTTCTGGATTTCCAGCAGATCAATCTGCGCCTTGGTGCGGATGATCGGGTCGAGCGCCCCGAAAGGTTCGTCCATCAAAAGCACATTGGGTTCAGCCGCCAGTGCCCGCGCCACGCCCACGCGCTGCTTCTGGCCGCCGGACAGCTCATGCGGAAAACGATCGGAAAAGGTCGCGGGATCAAGCTGGAACAGCTCGAGCAGTTGCGCCACCCTCGCCGTGATCCTGGGCTTGTCCCAGCCAAGCAGATCAGGGACGGTGGCTATGTTCTGGGCAACGGTGCGATGGGGAAACAGCCCGTGCCCCTGGATTGCATAGCCGATGCGACGGCGGAGCTCGAAACCCGGCAGCGTGCTGATGTCTTCGCCATCGATGCGGATCGTGCCGGAGGTCGGCTCGACGAGCCGGTTGATCATGCGCAGCAGCGTGGTCTTGCCCGAGCCCGAGGTGCCGACCACCACGGTGACGCTGCGCGGCTCCACCACCATCGAGACATCGGCGACGACGGTGGTCTGGTCATAGCGCTTTGTGAGACACTCGATTTCAATCATCTGGCCAATCCGCCTTTCCCTGCTGGCGCATACAAGTCGACAAGCGCATCCATGACGGTGGCCGAGGCAAACGCCAGAACCACCGTCGGCACCGCTCCGAGAAGCACCAGGTCCATGGCCGTCTGCCCCATGCCACTGGAACACGAACACGCCGAAGCCGCCGCCGCCGATCAGCGCGGCGATGGTCGCAAGACCGATATTCTGCACCAGCACGATCCGGATGCCGGTCAGGATCACCGGAAGGGCAAGCGGCAATTCGATCCGCATCAGCCGCTGAGCCCCGGTCATGCCGACGCCGCGCGCCGCCTCGTTGGCTTCTCGCGGCACGCCGGCCAGGCCGACAACCGTGTTGGCCACCACCGGCAACAGCGAATAGAGAAACAGCGCCACAAAGGCGGGTGCGGCGCCGATGCCGCGAATGCCGAGCGCGCTGGCGCCCGGAACGTTGATCGCCACCCAGCTCAGCGGGGCGATCAGGATTCCAAACAGCGCGATCGAGGGAATGGTCTGGATCAGGTTGAGCACGTTGAGCACACCCGCACGCAGCCGCTCCACCCGGTGGCAGAGGATGCCGAGCGGGACGCCTACCAGCGCGGCAACCGCCAGCGACCCCACGGCAAGCAGGACATGCCGCAGCGCCTCGGCCCAGAAGGCATCGGCACGGCTGGCATACTCTTTGAGGATCGAGAGGCTGGCCCAGAGGCCGGAGCTCAGACAGATGCCGACGGCTGCCAGCGCCACGGCAAGCAGGGCGACACGGGTGAGCGGTTTCGGATTGAGGCGGGCAATGGCATCGGCGGCCATCAGGGCAAAGGCAAAGACCAGCACCCAGAAGCCGGATGACGGGGCGATGCGCGCGTAACTGTCGCCCTCGGGCGTCAGGTTGGCAGCGGCGATGCCGATGGTGATGGCCAGGCCCGCGAGCATGGCCGCAGCAACCAAGAGCCTCAGCAGGATCGGTGCGCGAAACAGCGCGATCACACCGGCCCCGACCAAGGCAACCGCCAGCACCATGCCCAGGACCGGCGGCAGTGCCTCCAGCAGGAAGCGGCCTTCGCCGGGCACGATGCGATTGGCACGAAAGGTGACAAAAGGGGCGGCACCGGCGCCATAGGCGACCATGAGAGCAAGGACCACGCCAAGCTTGTCCAGGCGAAGACCCAGGCCTTTTACTCCGTCGGAACCGGACGCGGCCTGCTTCCAGGAATCAGAGGCAGACCGCACCATCCTATTTCAGAAAGCCGTTTGCTTTCAGGAAGTCATCAGCCACCGCCCTGGCCGGCTCGCCGCCGACCTGGACGCGGCCGTTGAGATCCTGAAGCGTGACGAGATCGAGCTTCTCGAATACCGGCTTGAGCAGCGCCTCGATCTCCGGGTGCTCAGTGAGAACCGCCTCGCGAATGATCGGCGCCGGCTGATAGACCGGCTGCACCGATTTGTCGTCCTCGAGCACGACCAGGCCGGACGGGGCGATGCCGCCGTCGGTGCCGTAAACCATGGCCGCATTGACGCCGCTGGTCTGGTTGGCCGCAGCCCCGATCGTTGCGGCGGTGTCACCGCCCGACAGGGTGATCAGCTGATCCGGCTTCAGCGTGAAACCATAGGCGGTCTGGAAGGCCGGCAGCGCGGCCGGCGAATTCACGAATTCGGAAGAGGCCGCCAGCACGACATTGCCGCCATTTGCGACAAAGGCGCCGAAATCACTGAAGGTGCTGATCTGGTTGGCTTCGGCCAGATCCTTGCGGACTGCGACCGCCCAGGTGTTGTTGGCCGGCGACGGCGTCAGCCAGACAATCTTGTTGGCCTCGTAGTCGAGCGATTTGGCCTCCGCATAGGCCTTCGCGGCATCCGTCCAGAGCGGGTCATCCGCCTTCTGGAAGAAGAAGGCGGCATTGCCGGTATATTCGGGATAGATGTCGATCTCGCCGGCGGTGATCGCCTGGCGCATGATCGGCGTGGCACCCAGCTGCACCCGGTCAGTGGTCTCGATGTTGTTGGCATTGAGCACCGAGAGGATGATGTTGCCAAGCACACCGCCCTCGGTATCGATCTTGGACGACACCACCACCTGCGCCGAGGCGGAGGCCGCCGTGACAAGGAGTGCGAGGGTGGTTGCGATCATGTTCGGTCGAAAGCGCATTGTCGCTGTCTCCTTCAAGAGAGTTTACCGCCAGGGGCAGTATTGGCATATCCGCGATAAAACGCGAAGCACGACAGCGCATATATGTCCGCGATCGGCAAAGGACAGGGCACCCAGAAATTTTTCGCCTTGCCTGCCTGCGGCCGGAAAAGCTGCGGAACCGATGGTGGAAGGAAGCCGAAGTCATCCGCCGGGCTGTCGTGACACATGTACGGCTTCCCCAACGTCGAGAATCCGTTGCAGCAACGCGGCACCGGGATCAGCGACAAAACAGTGAAGTTCCAGGGGAACAAGTTCGATCCGGTTTTGCCGCGAAATTCAAACAACGAGTTTTGGGAATGCAATCACGCGTCTAGCGATGGCATCCGGATGGAGGCTTCCTGAAAATCGCTGGCGAGCTGCGGACTATGTGAAAGTTGTTTTCCGTGCGTTTCTCCATGGCTTCTATCCATAGCAAGGCAAGTAATCGGTCCACGAGAAGGGCAAGGTTCAAACACGGGGCAGCTCTTTATGAAATATCCTGTACCGCCGGGTCAGTTCTCGGTGGAAGCCAACACCTGATATTCCAGTGTGTAGAATGCTGACTGCATATCCTGTGGGTCGATGAAAGTCGCCAAACCGCCACCATTGACGAGTGTTTCGAGCACGGGTTCAAGCGCCGCAATCGATGAGCCTTCAACAAGAATGATACGGTCAGGCAGCCCGATCATGCGCCCGCGTTGGAGCGACGTGTTCCCAGAACTCAATACCGGATCACAGAGGAACTCGTGGCTGCCAACAACGCCCGGGAGACTTAGGAGCGGGCTTAGCAGTGGCGACAAGTCGGGCGTGTCTTCGGGGTCGGCTGCATAGCGCAGCGCCAGCAGATTCCCGCCATCCGCATATCCCTCGGAAAACCGAACGCGACAGATACCGCGCATGTTGTTGCGGAAAAACGGAAGGACTTTCAGCGACCACTCGGTCGGCTCGCTCAGGCGATCGAAATAAGCCTTGCTGACGAGCGTCTCGGGTGTCTCGGTCTCATAGAGCGTCAGAAACTCGACGCCTTCACCGACCGCGATGTATCTCCGACCACGCCGGAATCCGGGAATTCCCATTCGTTCTTGCATGTGCTCGCGCGGATGCCATTCAAAAAACTCGTCCCGCATCTCTGGCGCGATGTCATTCCAGATCGCATTGATCCCTGCTCCGATCAAAGGCATGATGTAACTCCTGTGTCTGACTGACGTCTATCAAGCCTTGGCCAAGCGCCTGAGGCGCAGGTCGCAGTCCGGGTTTATGGCGTGGTCCGGCATGCTCCCGGACAGAACTGCGCGGGTCTGTGCCACGGTATTCAGCGGCTGGCGCGACTGCGCTTCGCGCGTAAGGTTGCCGATATGCGGCGTCGCGATGACGTCACGCCGGGCCGCCAACTCAGGCGTCGGCATATTGTCGGGAGCACAGCCCACGTCCATCGCCACCCCGGCAAGCCGACCAGAATCCAGCGCCGCGACAAGCGCCACTTCGTCGATGACGTCCCCGCGCGAGCAGTTGACCAGGAAGGCGCCATGTTTCATGCGTGCGATGCGCTGCGCGCTGATCAACCCGCGTGTGTCGTCGCTGGCGATAAGGAGCGGCACAAGGAAATCAGACTGTTCGACCACCGAATCCAGTTCCGCTGCGACAGCTGGCGCCGTAACTGTTGTAAAAGGATCGTGGGCGAGGACGCGCATGTTCATCACGTGGAGGATCTCGGTCAGACGCCGGGCAATACGACCGTAGCCGATCAGGCCGACTGTTTTTCCGGCCAGCTCAACGCCCTGCAGCGGACCCGGGACATGGCCCTCACGATAGCCGGTCACGTAGTCAGGGATGCGGCGGGCTGCGTTGATGATGTGACCCAGCACCAGTTCAGCGGTGGAATCCACATATCCTGCTGGCGTGCGCGTGACGAGCACTCCGGCTTCGCTGGCAGCCGCGACGTCGATGTAGCGGATATCGACGCCGCTGCGCACCACGGCCAGAAGGTCCGGCAGTGCTGCGAATTCGCGTGCGCCAACCGGCGTCTGACGGTCGAGAACGATCACTTTGCAGCCCTTGGCAGCCGCGATCAGCTGTTCGGGCGTGAAGATCTTTTCAGCGTCATTCAGGATCACCTCGCCCGCCTCGCGCAATGCGGCCAGCGCAGTCTCGCCGTACCAGTTTGCGCGGGCGGTAACCGGATGGGTCAGGAGGATGTGGGATGGCTTGGACATATAAAAACCTCACTGGATTAAGGACGATTGCCGTCGGTGTCAGCCGCAGGATCTTCAACTGGCTGGTTTGCGCGGCGAGCGTTTCGGATCGAGGCCACCGCGCTCAGAAAAAGTGCCGCAACCGCCACGGTCAGGAAGCCACAGCTGATCGGGCGCTCGACAAAGACCATCGGATCACCCGACGACAGGAGCAACGCCCGTTTGAGGTATTGCTCCATCAATGGTCCGAGGATGAAGCCAAGGATAAGCGGCGCCGCCTCGAAGCCCAGCGAAAGCATGAAATAGCCGACAACGCCGAAGACGATCATGATGCCGATATCGACCGCGTTGTTGTTCACGCTGTAGACGCCGATGCACATGAACATCAGAATGGCAGGCAGCAAGACCTTGCGCGGGATGGCCAGGATTTTCACCCACAGACCGATCAACGGCAGGTTCAGGATCAACAGCATCAGGTTTCCGATCCAGAAGCTCGCGACGAGCCCCCAGAACAGCTTTGGCTGAGCTTCGATCAGGTTCGGCCCGGGCTGAATGCCGTGCATGATCAGCACGCCGAGCAACAGTGCCATTACTGCATCGCCCGGAATGCCGAGCGTCAGTGTCGGCACGAAGGCCGTCTGCGCCGCCGAGTTGTTGGCCGATTCCGGCGCGACGACACCTTCGATTGCTCCCTTGCCGAACCGCGACGGATCGCGCGCCACCTTTTTCTCGAGGACATAGGCCATGAAGGAAGCGAGATTCGTTCCGGTGCCTGGAAGCGGGCCGAAGAAAGCTCCGACGGCAGTACCACGCAAGAGTGGTGCAACGGATGACTTCAGGTCCGCCCGCGTGGGTATCAGCGAGCGTAAGCGTACCTTGCCGATATGGCTGCCGGAATCGCCACTTCGCATGCTGGAAATAACCTCCGAAACGCCGAACAGCCCCATTGAAAGCGCCACGAGGTTGATGCCGTCAAAAAGCGACATTGAACCGAATGTATAGCGTTGAACTCCAGTCTGGACGTCGCTGCCTACCAGGCCTAACGCCAATCCGACCAGCACCATCGCGATGCCCTTGACAGGCGGCCCCGAGGCCAGCGTTGACGAAGCAACCAACCCAAGGAACATCAGCGAGAAATACTCGGCCGAGGTGAAGGACAGGCCAATCCGCGACAACGACTGCGCAAAGAGCGTCAGGACGATGATGCCGCAAGTTGCGCCGAAGAAGCTCGCGATAGTGGTCATTGCGAGTGCCACGCCGGCCCGGCCTTGCTGAGACATCGGATAGCCATCCAGGCATATCACTGCAGCCGAAGGCGTCCCGGGCAAGTTCAGCAAGATCGAAGCGGTCGAACCACCGTATTGTGTGCCGTAATAGATGCCTGCCAACATGATCAGCGCGGTCTCAGGCGGGACGTAAAAGGTCAAGGGCATAAGCATCGAGATCGCCGCAAGCGACCCGACGCCCGGAAGCACACCCACCAGCGTGCCAAGAAACACGCCGACAAAGCAGTAAAACAGGTTGAGAGGATCGATGGCGGTTGCGAAACCACCTGCAAGGTTCGGAAGCAGGTTTTCCATCAGACCCCCCAGCGCAAGGCGGAGAGGTTCAGACCGAGCCCCACAATGAACAGCAAATAGGCCAGGATCGCCAGCCCCGCCGCTATCACGGCAGCCTGAGGCCAGGTCGTGTCACTGCGCGCGGCAAGACAGGTCAGGATCAGCACAACAACCGCAGGAATAATGCCGAAAGGGCGGACCAGCAGGGCAAAGGCGACAAGCGCGCAGAGGGTCCAGAACATCGCTCTGAGATCTGGTTTTTTCCACGCCTTGTCGCGCTCCTTCCAGATTCCGGCGAGCAGAATTATGCCAGCTAGCGAAGTGATCATCAGTCCGACGACAAGCGGGAAAAAGCCCGGACCCATCTCGCTCAGGGTCCCCATTCGATAGCCGAAAGCCTTGACTGTGTAGAATATTCCAAATGCTCCAAGCGCCAGACTACCAGTCAGCTCAACCCGGTTTACTCTTTTCATCATGTGTCCTCCGGCTTCCGACAGTGTTGGTGCCCGCGACCGGGGCGTTCGGGCGCACTGCCCAGCTGATACGACGTCTCGACAAACCTTGGCTTACTCAATTCATCCCCCTCCACTGCCAGGAACGGTTTGTCGCTGATCACGCCATATGCAACATCTCCGGTGACGAAATCTTCAACCGACCCGCCCACCCAATGAGATATCGGCCTGGTGACTGCCGCCCCTTCGACCCGTATGTATTTCCGCCAAGCCTTGCCGTGACCGGGGTTCATGTATCGCAGCCCAGACCGCCCATCTTGAGGGGCCCATTGCCATCTTGTCACTTCCTTGGCCGTTCCTGCGGATCATCGCTTCATGCGACGACAGACGCGCGGAATGCATCGAAGTCGGCTTTGGCGGCCACGGCCCTTTCTCGTGGCGGAAGATGCTTGTTCGCAAGATCCGCCACCTCGTATTCCAGGTCCAACCCGACAGGGAGCGCTTCCACGAAGGCCCGCAACGGCAGATCGCCAGCGCCGAGCCGCAGCCGGGCAGTGCGGGCCTCCTGCATCAACTTGGCCGGATCCCGCTCACCGGTGCCTGCTTTTGCGTCGCAGAGTTGAGCAAAGACGATTTTTTCAGGATCGACACGGGCAATATCCGCCGGCACGTCCCCTGACCTTTCCAGATGAAGCGCGTCCAACAGGATGCCGGCATCGCTCGCCCCGCTCAGTTTGAGGAACCGCTCGGCCGCTCTCAGGTCAACGATCACACTGTAGGGAAGGAACTCAAGCGCCAGTCGCAGCCCGGCCTCCCGGGCCCGCATGGCATAGTGCGAGAACAGATCAAGCGCGAGCGCCTCATCCTCGATGAAGCAGTTGACCACCAGCACTTTCGCTCCGATCTCGCCTGCAGTGTCAACGACGCGGTCCAGGTGATCTTTCGTGAGATCGGGATAGAACTGATAGGCAGAAATGTTATGGATCTCGACGCCACCACTTTCCGCGGTGCGTCGCAAACTGCGGATCGCAGCACGATCCCCGATCAGGCTGACGAAGCTGTCGTCGTGTAGGTTACGGCCGCAAATCCGGATGCCGACACCGTCGAATCCGGCAAATGCAGCTGCGTCCACGGTTTGCTCGGCGGTGGTGCTCAGTGTGAGGTGGGCAAGCAGGGTTCGCATCTGAGGCATGTCTCCGTTCGGTATTTCAGGACGTGGTGTCAGACCGTGGCGCCCGACCGGAATTGCGGTGCTGCGATACCGAGTCTTCCAGCCAGCGTCACCAGATCGTCTGCCACCTGGCGCGGCAGGTCCAGCCCGTGGCGCCGATGCCAGGCCGCACATCTGACAGAACGCTCGCCTGGCAACAGGACTTCGTCATGTCCGTCCCGCGCAGGCGTCTGTTTCAGTAGCGTCGCGAGTTCGTTCATCCGCTTCACAAAGTCCTCGGGCCGGACAAACCGCTTGATATCGATGGCCAAGTGCACATGACCGTTGCCAACGGGCTTATCCGTTTCGCGGAACCATTCCGGGATCTCTCCGAGGATTGCTGCACCGGCCAGTACACCACACAGGATCTCGCCAATCACCGCAAGACCGAAGCCCTTGTGACCCAGCGACAGCAGCGCTCCCCCGGCGGCTAGCTGGTTCGGGTCGTTTGTATCGCGCCCTTCGGAATCTACAATCCAGCCCTCGGGTATATCCTCGCCGCGTTTAGCAGCGTGACGCACCCGGCCGCCGGCAACGCAGCTCATCGCCATGTCAAGGACCACCGGCTCGCCCGATCCAGTGGGAATAGCAAAACCGAAAGGGTTGTTGCCAATGGCTGCGCCAGCGCCGGAAAAGGGCGCCATGCCAGGAAAACCATTGGTCCAGGTCATCCCGATCATCGAATGACGCAGCGCGATCATCGCGGAATGCGCGCAGGTGCCTATGAAATCGCTGTTGCGCACGGCGACGAAGCCGACCCCGCAAGCCGCCGCCTTGCGCGTGGCCAGTGTCATCGCGAAATGGGCGCTGATTGGCCCAAGCGCGGCGTCGCCATCGACCACGGCAGAGGCGGGGGCTTCGGTCAGCAGCTGTGGCGAGGCATCAGCACGGGCACCGCCGTCGCGCAGCCGCGCGACAAGAAACGGAACGCGGATCACGCCATGCGAAGACGCGCCGCGGCTATCCGCTTCGGTCAGGCAATCGGACATGATCTCGGCTTCTTTCTTTCCGAGGCCGGCAGAGCGAAACGCTTCGGCGACCCAGCGGTGAAGATCAGGCAAGTCAATGGTGCGAGTCTCTGCCGTCATTTGCAGATCCCCTTCTTGAATATGGGAACAGAGATTGCTGGCGCCGTTCGGCACGATGCGGCGCCAGCAGAAGGAAGGCTGGACCTATTGTACGATCACGTTGGCTTCCTTGGCCACGCGTCCGTAGTACTCGAAGTCCTTTTCGATCCGTGCCCGAAACTCTTCGGGTGTGCTCGCGGCCGTACGCAGGGCACCCGATTGCAGCCGGGCTTTGATCTCGTCCGTCTCGGCGGCTTCTTTCATGCCCTCTGCAAGCGCCTGGATGATACTGTCCGGCGTTCCGGCGGGCGCATGCAGTCCGAACCAGTCGTTGAGGGTTGACAGTTCCGGAAGGCCCGCTTCTGCGGCGGTCGGCACGTCCGGCAGGTTCGCGTTGCGCTGTTTCCCGATGATCAGCAGTGGACGCAAATTGCCCGCCTCTATTTGTGGACCAGCAACAGGATAGGAACTCAGGGCAAGCTGAACCTGATTGTTCAGGACGTCAGGCATCAGCGCAGAACCGCCGGAATAGTGGACACCCTTCAACTTGACATCCGCGGCAAGCAGGAACGCTTCAAGAAACAGATGCAAGTTACCGCCCGCACCAGCGGTACCATAGAACATCGAGTTAGGCTTCTCCTTGGCCAGTGCGATGAACTCAGCAATGTTCTGTACCGGAACTTCCGGGTTCACGGTCAAAACGAAATCACCTTCGGCCAGCATCGAGATATGCTCGAGGCCGTTCACCGGATCGACCGTCAGGCCGGGGAAGGTATGAGGCGATACGGCGATCTGCCCGACGGCAGTAAAAAGCAGAGTCTGGCCATCGGGTTCGGCGTTGGCCACAGAAGTCATGCCGATTGTGCCTGCAGCACCGGTTATGTTCTCGACCACGAAAGGCTGACCGAACTTCTGGCTCATGTAATTGGCAACCATGCGCGCCAATGCGTCGGTCGTACCGCCAGGCGAGAATCCGCATACGATTGTCACTGGTCCGCTGGGATATCCTTGGGCATACAGGATCGACGGTGTCGACAGCACGGCCACACCCGCCGCCGTTGATTGAATAAAGCGCCGCCGGTTAAGATTCGAATTCAGGGTCATGTTCATCCTCCCGTTGTTATTCCTGCCGCACAGGCCTCCTACGCGTGCAACCAAGGCCGGCTAGAGCGTTCCGCGCTTTCCGATCTCGTGGCGCACTCTTGCTTGAAATCCGGCCAACTTCAAAAACCGTTTGTTTGGGTCAGCCCAAAGCAAATCACATGGCAAGACTTCTTGCTCTCGCGATCAGGTCGGTTTGGGATTTCAGGTGTGCGTCGAATATGCTTGTGAAAGGCCTTGCTTGAGCACCGGAAACGGCTCGGCCAATGGACCGAGCGCTTCGCTGAAGCGCAAGATCGCCGCACCCAGAAAATCAAGAAAAGCAGCTTCTTGTGAGAGCGGTATTCGTCGAGACGTTGTCACAAGAAAGAGCGTTCGCTTTATCGGCGGGTCAAATATACGCCGCATGCGGAGACCGCCCAGAGTGATTTCGTCAATCGCGCTGGCGTAAGGCATGATCGTTGCAACCCCGCCTTCGGCCACGAGTTGTTTCAGCATGGTGATCGACTGAGCTTCGTAAACGATTTCGACGGAGAGGCCGAGTCTGTCCGCTGTCTCCTGCACATTTTGCCGAATATTATCGCGTTCATTGGCAAGAGCCAAAGGATGTTTCACGGCCTCTGAAAAGGTCATGGGGTCAGTCTCGTGCTCTTCTGCGGCAGATTGCAGAAACAGCACCTCTTCACTCATCAACGGAACCCTGATCAGGTTCGGCTTGTCAGGCACGTCATAGGCAATGGCCACGTCGATCTCATTACGCTCCAGCGCGTCAATCAGCAGAACGCTCATCTCTTCCACGAGGCTCAATTGCAGATGTGGAATTGCCTTGCGGACGTCCTTCAGGATGTCCATGCCGAGCAGAGCAGTGGTGCCGTTGGTAAGTCCCAAAATAAGGCTTTCGCGCTCGCCGTTGCCAAAAGCCGAGATCTCTTGCCGAGTGTTCTCGACATAGTTCAAGATTTCCAGCGCCCGGTCGTAAAGCAGGTTGCCAGGCGTCGTGGGCGAGACTCCGCGCGAATGCCTGATCAGAAGCGGAACGCCGAGTTCCTCTTCGAGCAGCTTGATCTGAAACCCCAAGGCCGGCTGCGCAACGGACAGCATTTCGGCCGCCTTGGTCAGGTTCCGGGTTTCGACAGCTCTTGCGAAATAATGCAGTTGGCGCAGATTCAATTATTTTTCCTCGCATCGAACCGCTTCAATGCAGAAAGACAGCCTCGAGAAAAATGCTTCTACCGAGTCGGGTCGCTAGTGTCCATCGTAGCATCTTGTTCGCCTGCAGGCGTGGCCGACGCGCAGTTTTCCGCCGAAAGGCACGGGCCATTGTTGTTGCAAACGGTTCTGCCCGGACGGGATGTGCCGGCATATTCATAACGCGCTCAATCGGCGGACGCGGCTATCAGATGGCCGCGAAAACCGGCCACCAGTTGCCCTGGTCCAGCGTGTTGTCGAACCAGAGCGCCCATCAGGCGCATACACCAAAATATCTGTTTTTAGTGAAAACAAATGGTGCCCGGAGGCGGATTTGAACCACCGACACGCGGATTTTCAATCCGCTGCTCTACCAACTGAGCTATCCGGGCATCCGGTTCCCGCGTCCGAAGACCGGGCACCAGCAGCTTGCCGACGGAGGCGTTTTCCAACGTCGAAAGCGAGCGCGTTATACCATCTTGAAAGGCACTGTCCAGCACCCTTTTTCGGCTTTTTCACAGTGACGGCAAAATCATCTGCTGCCGTCAGCCGCGGTCGTCGAAATCCTCGTCCTGATTGTCCTCTTCCTCGGTGACCGGAATGGCGTAGCCACCCACCAGCCAGCGGTTGAGATCGACCGCGCGGCAGCGCTCGGAACAGAAGGGATAGCTGGCGCGCACCGAGGGGCGCCCGCATTCCGGGCACGGCTGGGCTTTGCGCAGCGGGGTCACTTTGCCGTCAGTCATGGTTCAGCCTTCAAGCCATTTGAAATGCACATCATAACCTTCGCCGGTCAGCAGCGCCGTGGTCTCGTAGAGCGGCAGGCCGACGACATTGGTGTAGGAGCCGACCAACTTGACCACGAAGGTTCCGGCAAGGCCCTGAATGGCATAGCCGCCGGCCTTGCCGCGCCACTGGCCCGAGGCCAGGTAGCTTTCGATCTCGATCTTCGACAGGCGCTTGAAGCGCACCCGGGTCTCGACGATCTTCTGACGGATGGTGCGGTCGGGCGTCACCAGGCAGATGCCGGTGAAGACACGATGGTTGCGGCCCGACAGCAGATAGAGAGCGTTTGAGGCCTCGTCGATCTGTTCAGCCTTGGGCAGGATCCGGCGACCAACCGCGACAACCGTGTCGGCGGCCAGGATATAGGCGCCGGCCCGGGCAGGATCCAGCCGCGTTTCGGCAAGGGCAGCTTCCGCCTTCTCGCGCGAAAGTCGCCGCGCCAGCGAGCGCGGGTGCTCCGAGCGCTGCGGAGCCTCGTCGAGATCCATCGGCATCAGCCTGTCGGGGGCGATGCCGGCCTGGTCGAGCAGTTCAACCCGGCGCGGCGAACCGGAAGCGAGGATGAGTTTTTGCGATCGTGCCATGGGCTGGCCTCACACCTGTCGCCTATTTGAAGCGATAGGTGATGCGGCCTTTCGTCAGATCGTAAGGCGTCATCTCGACCAGTACCTTGTCGCCGGCCAGCACCCGGATGCGGTTCTTGCGCATGCGTCCGGCAGTGTGGGCGATGATCTCGTGCTCGTTTTCGAGCTTGACCCGAAAGGTTGCGTTCGGCAGCAGTTCAGTGACCACGCCCGGAAATTCTAGGACTTCTTCTTTCGCCATTCAGTGTCTGTCTTTCTTGTAAAAAAGGCGGCGCAAAATGCGCTGGCCTCAAATTTGGCCGGAACCTACACAATGACGAGCGATTTGTGAACCAAATTGATTCAACCGCCCGCAGGCCCGCGTGACCAGCCCCTGCCGGAGGTGATGCGCTGTTTGAGCATGTCGCGAACTTCGCGATAGGCATCAAGAATGCGCTCCCGGGTTCCCGTCGCCACGGTCGGGTCGGGGGTCGGCCAGTAGATCACCTCGACGGCGTTGCCGCGGGTCATTTCCAGCGCCCGGTGATGCGCCTCGGGCGCCAGGGTGACGATGACATCGAAATAGTCATCCTCAAGCTCGTCCAATGTTTGCGGCTGGCGCGCGCCAAGGTCAAGCCCGATTTCATCCAGAACCGTGTCGACAAAGGGATCGCGTTCGCCCGGACGGACCCCGGCGGAGGCCACATAGGTGCCCGCCGGCAGCACCGAGCGGGCGATGGCCTCGGCCATGGGCGACCGGATGGCGTTCATGCCGCAGACGAACAGCACCGCACCGGGCCCCGACCTGGGCGCGGCTTTGGCGGGATCGATGCCGGTGTCCGCCATGGCGGTCCCTATCCGCGCCAGTGCAGGACGCAGACGAGCGTGAACAGACGCCGGGCGGTGTCGAAATCCATGCCGATCTTGCCGTCCAGCCGGTCCATCAGGGTCTGCGAGCCTTCATTGTGAATGCCGCGCCGTCCCATGTCGATCGCCTCGATCTGGCTCGGGCTCGATGACCGAATCGCCTCGTAATAGCTCTCGCAGATCATGAAATAGTCCTTGACGATCCGGCGGAACGGCGTGAGCGAGAGAATATGGGTGGCGACCGGCTCGTCGGACTGGGTGGAAATGGAAAAGACCAGCTTCGAATCAACCAGCGAGAGCTTGAGCTTGTAGGGCCCCCCTGATGGCCGACCGGCGCGAAGCTGTTTTCCTCGATCAGGTCAAAAATGGCGACGGCACGCTCATGCTCGACATCGGGCGTGGCGCGGCCGATGGTTTCATCGAGCACGACATCGCAGAGCCGTTGGGTGTCCGCCGCTGTCATTCCTGCCCGAGCCCCCCGTCGCGGCTGTTCATCCTGATCGACACCGAGCGGGCATGGGCATCGAGCCCTTCCGCCCTTGCCAAGGTTATGGCAGCAGGGCCGAGCGACTGCAACTGCTCCGCACCGAGCCTGAGAATCGAGGTGCGCTTGACATAGTCAAGCACTGACAGGCCGGACGAGAACCGGGCCGAGCGCGCGGTGGGCAAAACATGGTTGGAACCGCCGACATAATCGCCGATCACTTCCGGCGTGTGGCGGCCAATGAAGATGGCACCGGCATTGCGGATCCGGGCGGCCAGCGTCTCGGCGTCATCGGTGGCGATTTCCAGGTGCTCGGCGGCAATCCGGTCGGCCAGCGGCACGGCGACATCCCAGCCCGGCACGACAATGACCGCGCCGAAATCGGCCCAGCTCCTGCGCGCGGTCTCGGAACGGCTCAGCGTCGCAAGCTGGCGCTCGACCGCCTCGACCACCGCTTCGCCAAAGCCGGCGTCGCGGGTCATCAGGATCGATTGCGCCCCGGCATCATGCTCGGCCTGGGCCAGAAGATCGGCGGCGATCCAGTCGGGATTGTTGTCGGGATCGGCCATCACCAGCACTTCCGACGGGCCGGCGATCATGTCGATGCCGACCGTGCCGAACACCTGGCGCTTGGCGGCAGCGACCCAGGCATTGCCCGGCCCCATGATCTTGGCAACCGGGCGGATGGTTTCGGTGCCATAGGCAAGTGCGGCGATCGCCTGGGCGCCGCCGATGCGGTAGATCTCGCTGACGCCGGCGATCCGGGCCGCGGCCAGCACCACCGGATTGAGCGCGCCATCGCGCGCCGGCACCACCATGACGATGCGTTCGACGCCCGCTACCTTGGCCGGCACCGCGTTCATCAGCACCGAACTGGGATAGCTTGCGGTGCCGCCAGGCACATAGAGCCCCACCGCCTCGATGGCCGTCCAGCGCGACCCGAGTTCGACGCCGAGCGCATCGACATAGCGGTCGTCCTGCGGCATTTGCCGCTGGTGGTGGCTCACAATCCGGTCATGGGCAAATTCAAGGGCTGCGATGATGTCCGGATCGGCCGACCGGTAGGCCGCTTCGATCTCCTCCGCAGCAACGGCAAGACCGAGCTTGCGGGTATCGATCCCGTCAAAGCGCTGGCTGAAATCATGCAGGGCTTCATCGCCGCGCGCGCGGACTTCGCTGACAATGGCGCGCACATCGGTTTCGACATCTGCCGAAACCTCGCGCTTGGTGGTCAGGAATGCGGCGAAACGGGCCTCGAAATCCGGCTGCCGGTAATCAAGCCTCAGTACCAATGCCCTGCCCCCATCATGTCTTATCTCTGTCTCAATCCGCGGTTCTCACTCCCGGTCGGGTGACGCGCATTGGTTCATGGTCTCAAATACCGTTGGCGCAGGCCCGTGACACGGGTCCTGCGCAGCCCTGCCTCAACCGCCGACCGGATGGCGCGGCTTGAACTTGGTTTCCCAGCCACCGCCAATATCGGCGAACTGGACTTCAACACAATCGACTTCCAGGCGAATCACCCCGCCGCCCGACAGCACCAGCTCGATAGCGCCGGAGGGCGCCTCGTCGCCGGCCACGAAGGTCACGGCCAGCAGCGCATGCACCGTGTCGGCGTCCTTGAGATCGATGCCGCGCGACCGGACCGCCTGCACCTGCTTGACCGCCAGAACCGCACGGCGGCGTTCGAAGGTCTTCTTGTCCTTTCCCTCTTCCCAGACAAAGCGGTTGGCCTCGAGGGTAAAGGTCTGGTCCTTGCCCAGAAAGGCGGTGTCGCCGGTCTTGAAGACGGCGTCTTGCAGACAAGCGGAAATTACAGCCAGGTCTGCGTCGTCAAGGGCGATCAGTTTCAGACTGTCCATGAAATCCTCAATCCATCATCATCCGCGGCGCGATCCGCCACATGGTGTGTTGCAGTGCAAGGTAGGTATGCGCGACGCAAAGCGCAATGCGCACAAGGTTGCGGTTTACCTGTCATGCGCGGGTCTATTCGCTGACACGCTCGACGACGGCCCCGCAATTGGTCAGCTTTTCCTCGAGCCGCTCAAACCCGCGATCGAGATGATAGACCCTGTTGACGACGGTTTCGCCCTCGGCGGCAAGGCCGGCGATGACCAGCGACACTGAGGCGCGCAGATCGGTCGCCATCACCGGCGCTCCGCGCAAGGTCGGCACGCCGGTCACCGTCGCGGTCTGTCCCGAAAGCGAGATATTGGCGCCCAGCCGCGCCAGTTCCTGCACATGCATGAAACGGTTTTCGAAGATGGTCTCGGTGATGTGGGACACACCGCTGGCGCGGCTCATCAAGGCCATGAACTGGGCCTGGAGATCGGTCGGAAACCCTGGAAAGGGATCGGTCGTCACATCGACCGGCAATATGTCGCCGCCATTGCGGCGGACGCGAATGCCGCCCTCCTCCTGGGTGATCTCGGTCCCGGTGCGGCGCAGCGCCAGAAGGGCGTTCTCCAACAAGGATGAAGATGTGTTTTCGAGCAGGACATCGCCACCGGTCATGGCCACGGCCATGGCATAGGTGCCGGTTTCGATGCGGTCGGGCAGAACCCGGTGGCGCGCGCCCGACAGCGAGGTAACGCCGTCAATGGTTATGGTGGAGGTGCCGGCGCCGGAAATCTTTGCGCCCATGGCGATCAGGCAATTGGCAAGATCGACGACTTCAGGCTCGCGCGCAGCGTTTTCAATCACCGTCTGGCCCTTGGCCAGCGTCGCCGCCATCAGCATAACATGGGTGGCGCCGACAGAGACCTTCGGAAACACGTAGCGGCCACCGATCAGGCCCTTGGGGGCGCGGGCATCGACATAGCCGTTCTCGATGTTGATCTCGGCGCCGAGATGGCGAAGGCCGTCAATGAACAGGTCAACCGGGCGTGTGCCGATGGCGCAGCCGCCGGGCAGCGAGACCTTGGCCACGCCCATGCGGGCCAGCAGCGGCCCTATCACCCAGAAACTGGCGCGCATCTTCGAGACAAGCTCATAGGGCGCGGTGGTGTCGACAATGGTGCGGGCGGTAAAATGCACCGTGCGGGCATAGGCTGTATCCTGGCGCTCGCGGCGGCCGACGACGGCGATATCGACGCCGTGATTGCCGAGAATGCGCTGCAACTGCTCGACATCGGCCAGATGCGGCAGGTTCTCCAGCGTCAGCGTATCATCGGTAAGCAGCGAAGCGATCATCAGCGGCAGCGCCGCGTTCTTCGCGCCGGAAATCGGAATGACGCCATTGAGCGGGTTTCCGCCAACGATCCTGATGCGATCCATGCTGTCCTCTTGGAGTTTCAGACCACGCCTGTGAAGCGGCGGCGGCTGGCTTGGGAATGTCTGCGGCGGTGTTTAAACCATCCGGAAGAATGCGGCAACATGAGGACGGGTTCGCCGGTCAAGCCGGGTCGTCGCCATCGGCTGCATCCGTATGGGAGGCGGCGGGCAGACCTTCGGCCTCGTCGGCGCGGCCCTCGCGACGGGCGCGCGTCTGCGCCTTGCGGCGCTGCAGATTGGCACGCAATTGCTCGGCACTGCGCTCGGCGCGCCTGGCTGCCTGGCGTTCGGCCTCGGTGATCCGGTCTGGCGGTGTTTTCTGGGTCATGACATTGCCTCGATAGCCTAAAACCTGCCCGAGGTGAAGATGGCCGGGCCGGATCAGCGTCGGCCCTGCCCCCGCACACGGATCGGCGCCCCAAAGACAGCCCTTCCGGCCGGACAAGGGAGAAACGGCTTGGCGGGCGCATCAGGATGCAGCGGTTCCATGCTGACGCAAAGCGCGGTTTTTCCGCATGCTCTGCCCGCCTTGCGCAGGCATTTTTCAAGTTGCCACATCATTCGCCCGTTTGGGCTTGCGCTCCTGTCAAAGCTGTGGCAATAGCGGGCCGCTTCAGTCGTTTACAGCCTCCCGATGTTTTGGAGAGTGCGACATGGACAGCGGCTGACGGAGTTTTCCGCCAATCCGGTACTGAAGCAAAGGGCTGCCGTAGCTCAGGGGTAGAGCACTCCCTTGGTAAGGGAGAGGTCGAGAGTTCGAATCTCTCCGGCAGCACCATTTTATTGCATTCAGTTTATGACAATCGCGACCCTTGCGGGCATGCCGCGGTTTCCGCGTTTGGCGCGGCAGTTTCTGCCTGTCGGCGGCACAAGTGCTGTCAGGTCTCGACGTTCTCCAGGTGAAATGCATAGGGAGAGGCGTCCGCACCCCGGCGCCCATCAGTCATGACGATATCCGCACGCCGGACACCGGACAGATCGATCCTGCTCATGGCCTGTTCCATGATTGCGGCCGGTATTTCCGCACCTTCCTGTATGCCTGGAACCACGCCGATAAATATCTGCGGAGGGAAGCTGAAGGCCGCTTTCTGACCCGGTGCAATGCCGGTCTGCTTGGCCAGGAGCCTGTGATCCTTGTAAACTAGGGCATCAACCGATCCTTGCGGCAGGTTGTTGCGAAACTCCACTTCATTCGGAGAAGCTGCACCGGTCCCGGCAAGCCTGAGAATGTTCCCGGAGGCATCGCCAACCAATTCCAGGGCCTGGCCGTCACCGACTGTTTGAGGCGGTGTCTCGTTGCCCCGGGAATCAGCCGCGCTGATATCAAGCGAGGCCGGCAGAGAAAAGCCTTGGCTGAAACCCGTGCCGCAATTTCTTATAACCGTCCAGGCAATTATGAGCTCAGTAAAATTCATGCCGGGTTGGTTGCACTGATTAATAACAACATCCGGCGCTCCATCACCGGAAGCCTTATTGACAAAATTGAATTCCATTTCATCAGACATGACTGCACCCTCTCGCGATAAATCAGAATGTTCAAGAATTTTAACTGCGATTAAACCATAAACTTACTGTCCAACGCACTTCAATGCTTCCGCAAGACCTGCCGGAATTTTATGCATTTACATCCTTGATCTGATGAAACTGCGAGCTTCAAACTGCCGACTTTTCGGACACCAATCTTTCCCGGATTTTGAAAACACCACGCACGGGCCGAGCCGGTGGGCACTCCATGGCTCAAAAGGCGTGCTCTGCCCCGGATTTTTCTGGCGACCTCGCGAAACTGCCGGTATCTCGAACCCTTTGCAGGCGTTAAAAGCGAAGCAAAGGGAGACCGCTATGAGCTATGCCTGCTTCACGCTCGAGATTGCCGACCACATCGCCCATATCCGCTTCAACCGTCCGGAGCGGGCCAATGCCATGACTTTGGAATTCTGGAAGGAATTTCCGGAGGCGATCGAACGCATTTCCAACGATGCCGAGGCGCGCGTCATCGTGATCTCGTCAGAGGGCAAGCATTTCAGCGCAGGCATGGACATTTCGGTGTTCATGAGCGGCGCGCTGGATGCGGACGGATCCAACCCGCATGTGTCGGCGGAAGCCTTCCGGTACAAGATCAAGGCGTTGCAGCGGACCTTCTCCTGCCTCGAAGGCGCCCGCCAGCCGGTGCTTGCCGCCATTCAGGGCGGCGCCATCGGCGCCGGTGTCGATCTCGCCACCGCCTGCGATTGCCGCTACGCCTCCGAGGACGCATTCTTCACGGTGCAGGAAACGGCGATCGGCATGACCGCCGATGTCGGCACATTTCCACGGCTGCTGCGGCTGATACCCGAAGGCTGGGCGCGGCAGATGGCCTATACCGCCGAACGGCTTGCTGCCGCCAAGGCCGGGGACATCGGCCTGGTCAACGAGGTGTTCGAGACGCCTGAAGCGCTGCTTGACGGGGTGATGGCCATCGCCCGGAAGATTGCCGCCCACTCGCCGCTGGCGGTTTCCGGATGCAAGAAGATGGCCAATTATGCCCGCGATCACTCGACAGCCGATGCGCTCGACTATGTCTCGGTGTGGAACGCGGCGATGCTGCGCCCCGACGACATCAAGGAAGCCTATATCGCGCGGGGAGAAAAGCGCGCGGCCGTGTTCGACAATCTCAAGCCGCTCAAGGACTGATCCGGCAGGATTTGGGAGCCGTTGCTGCTAGAGCGCGGAAATATAGTCTGCCAGGCGGCCCGCTGCGTCCTCGACGTGATCGAGGCGGCGCAGGAAACAGGCACGCAGAAAGGCGGACCCACCCGCGCCAAAGGCTGTCCCCGGCGCCAGCCCCACCCCGGCGCGATCGACGATGTCGATGGCAGCCGTTTTTGTGTCGGTGACCCCGTCGATGCGGAAGAACGCGTAAAAGGCACCGTCCGGTTTCTGGGTCTCCACCCGGTTGGTGCCGGTCAGGGCATCGCAGAACATCTCCCGTGCCGCCCGCGCCTTGGCGATTTGCGCCTCGACATAGGCATCGCCATGCTCAAGCGCTGCCAGTGCGCCTTTTTGCATGAACTGGGGAACGCCGGAGGTCTGGTACTGGACGCTGTTTTCGAGCACCTGGATGATTGCGGGCGGTGCCACGATCCAGCCAACCCGCCAGCCGGTCATCGACCAGTTCTTGGAAAACGTGTTGACGAAGATGATCCGGTCATCATCATTCATGATGTCGAGAAAAGACGGCGCCCGCCCGCCGGCATAGAAAAACCGGGTGTAGATCTCGTCGGCAATGATCCAGAGACCGTGCTTGCGCGCCAGCTCGAGAATCGCCACCAGATCCTCCCGTGTTGCGGTCCAGCCGGTCGGATTGGACGGCGTGTTGATGAACAGCGCCCGGGTTTTCGGCGTGATCACGCTGGCGATCCGGTCCGGATCGATGTTCCAGCGGCCATCCACATAATCCAGCCGCGCCGCAACCGGCACGCCGCCGGACATGCCCAGAGCGGCGGCAAAATTGGGCCAGGCGGGGGTGATCTGGATCACTTCATCGCCGGGATTGACCACCGCCTCGATGGCGATCTTGATTGCCTGCATGCCCGAGCCGGTGACGCAGAAGCTATCAAGCGGAAGGATGCGGCCGAAATGACGGGCATGATAATCCGACAGCGCCTGCCGGAGCTCGGGAATGCCGCGTTGCCAGGTGTAGAAGGTTTCCCCAGCCAGCAGCGCGTCTGCGGCGGGGCGGCTGATGAATTCGGGCGTGATCTCGTCGCCCTCGCCGGCCCATAGCGGAATCAGGCCGGGCTTGAGGCGGCCGTGATTGACGACGGTGACAATCCCGCTTTCAGGGGCTTGGATGGCGCGGCGGCTCAGGCTGTCCAACTGATTCATGGCAAACTCCGTTTGCCTGTCATAGCCGGTCTGGCGGATGACTGCATCCGTTGCTGGCTGATCAATCGATGGATTTTTCTTATGCCTGAGATACCCGCACAAAAATGGCCCCGGCACTGTAACGCCGGAGCCATATTCGCGTTCTGACGACGAGTCTGCGCTGCCGCAGAAACGAAGGCTTACTTCTTCAAGAGATCACGGATTTCGCTGAGAAGCGCGATGTCAGCAGGCGGCGCAGCAGGTGCGGCCGGAGCGACCTCTTCTTCCTTGCGCAGCGAATTGACCGCCCTGACCATCAGGAAGATGATCCAGGCCAGGATCAGGAAATTGATCAGAACCGTGAGGAAATTGCCGTAGGCCAGCACAGCGCCCTGTTCCTTCGCAGCTTCCAGCGTGGTTGCCGTCACACCGCTCGCAAGCGGGATGAAGAAATTGGAAAAATCGATGCCGCCGAAAATGGCGCCGACGATTGGCATGATGATGTCATCCACCAGGGATGAGACGATCAGGCCGAAAGCACCGCCGATGATGACACCGACGGCCAGATCCATGACATTGCCCTTGGCGATAAATGCCTTGAACTCGTTCAACATAGTCAATTACTCCGTTAAGCGCGCGTTGCCCCTCTTGCAATGAACCGCTCGACCCGCGCGCAAAGCCAGTCCGGTTTGCGTAGCTTTTAACATAAATGGCCCAATAAGGAACGGGCACATGCCCAATACATGGGCATAAGTCGCACAAGACACTTTATCTCATTCAAAAGGCTGTCTTGTTTGGCCGCCTATACAGACTATGCTGCCCGATTGTGGAGCGGTGGAGAGCGAGAAACCATGATGCCCGGCTGGCTGGTGTTTGGATCAGCTCTTTTCTATCTGCTGATGCTGTTTGCCATTGCCACCTATGGCGACCGTTCAGCCCGGCAGAGACGCAGACGGATGGCTGGCCGTCCGATTATCTATTCTCTCAGTCTGGCAATCTACTGCACGTCCTGGACCTATTTCGGCGGCGTCGGGCTGGCCGCCTCGCGCGGGCTTGAATTCACCGCAATCTATATCGGCCCGATCCTGATGTTCACGCTGGGCATGCCGATCCTGCGGCGCATCGTCAATCTGGCCAAGGCTGAAAAGCTGACATCGATCGCCGACTTCATGGCGGCGCGCTACGGCAAGAGCCCGCTTGTGGCGGCGCTGGTGGCGCTTATCGCCGTGATCGGAACCATTCCCTATATCGCGCTGCAGCTCAAGGCGGTCTCCTCTTCGGTGGCGGTGATGGTCGATGTGGAGCAATTGCACCGGGTCACCGAAACCTTCTTCCTGTCCGACATTTCCTTTTTCGTGACACTGGTGCTGGCGGCCTTTGCGGCGATCTTCGGCACCCGGCATACCGATGCCACCGAGCACCAGGACGGCCTGATTCTGGCGATTGCAATGGAATCGCTGGTCAAGCTGCTGGCCTTCACGCTGGTGGGGCTGTCGGTGGTCTTCATGCTCTATGACGGCCCCTGGGATCTGTTGCGCGCCGCCACGGCGCAGGCCGATGTGATGGCCGCGCTGAGCTATGAAACGCCGCCGCTGCGCTGGGCCCTGCTGATCGTGCTTTCGGCATTTGCCATCGTGCTGCTGCCGCGCCAGTTCCACGTCGCGGTGGTGGAAAACCGGACGCCCGGCGAGTTGCGGCTGGCCGGCTGGCTGCTGCCGCTCTACCTCGTGGCGATCAACATCTTCGTTTTGCCGGTGGCCATCGCCGGGGTGCTGCAATTCGGGCCCGGCGGGGCCAGCGATCTGTTCGTGCTGGCCCTGCCGATGGCCAACGACATGCCGGTGGTCGCGCTCCTGACCTTCATCGGCGGCTTTTCGGCAGCAACCGCGATGGTCATCGTCGCCTCTGTGGCCGTGGCCATCATGGTGTCGAACGACATCATCGTTCCGGTGGTGCTCAGGCGCCGCGACAGGCGTGGCCAGAGCGGCGACTTTTCGCGCCTGATCCTGATCATCCGGCGCACCGCGATTGTCGGGATCCTTCTGCTCGGCTTCGCCTATTACCGCGCCGCCGACATCAATGCCGGACTGGCCTCGATCGGATTGTTGTCCTTCGCGGCAATCGCCCAGCTGGCGCCGGCCTTTTTCGGCGGACTGTTCTGGCGCCAGGCCAATGCCCGCGGCGCGGTTGCCGGCCTGTCCAGCGGCATTGCCATCTGGGCCTATATCCTGATGGTGCCGAGCCTGGGCGGACCGGACAACAGCCATGTCGCCGCCGCCATTCTCGATTTCGTCATTCCCGGCACCTCCACCTTTACCGGTCCGGGCTCGGATCCGCTGTTCAATGCGGTGGTGCTGAGCCTGGCGGTCAATTGCCTGCTTTACGTCGTCGGCTCGCTGTCGCGGCGTCCCAAATCCATCGAGCGTATCCAGTCCGCGGTGTTCATCCCGCAGAGCCGCAGGCTGGCCACGTCGGGCCGCAGCTGGAAGACCAAGGTTACGGTGGCCGACCTGAAACAGACCATCAGCCGCTATCTCGGCCATGAACGGACCGAACGGTCGTTTCACTCGCATGAGCGGGCGATCGGGCGGTGGATCAAGCCCGATGACCCGGCGGACATGGGCATGCTGCGCTTTGCCGAACAGTTGCTCGGCAGCGCCATTGGCTCGGCATCGGCGCGGTTGGTCTTGTCATTGCTGTTCGAGCGGGCCGACGATATTCCCGGCGACACGGCACGCCTGCTCGACGAGGCTTCCGAAGCGCTGCAATACAATCGCGACCTGTTGCAGACTGCACTTGGGCAGATGAACCAGGGCATTACGGTGTTTGACAGCAACAACCGGCTGACGGTGTGGAACAAGCGCTTCCGGTCATTGCTGGAACTGCCCGAAAATGTCGGCCAGGTCGGGTTCTCACTGGAAAGCATCATCTCGATCCTGGCTGATCGCGGCGACATCAAGGAAAGCGAGAAACAGGAAGCGCTGGACCGGTTTCTGATCATGGACACCGCCTTCGCGCTGACCATCGGCGCGGACAAGCGGATTGTCGAGATCCGCTCAAACCCGATGCCCGACAGCGGCATCGTCACCACCTATGCCGACATCACCGAGCGGGTGGCCGCCGACATGGCGCTCAAACAGGCCAATGAAACGCTTGAGCAGCGGGTGACGCACCGGACCGCCGAGCTGACCCGGGTCAACCGCGAGCTCGAGAAAGCGCAATTGACCGCCGAGGAAGCCAATATCGGAAAGACACGGTTTCTTGCCGCTGCCGGCCATGACATTTTGCAGCCGCTCAATGCCGCCCGGCTCTATTCGTCCACCCTGGTCGAGCGGCTTGGCAATTCCGCCAACCAGAGGCTGGTGCAGAACATCGATTCCTCGCTCGAATCCGTGGAAGCGATTCTCGGCGCGGTGCTGGATATTTCCCGGCTCGACACCGGCGCGATGAAGCCGCAACTGGCAAGCTTCCCGCTCAATGATCTGCTGCAGCGGGTGGTCACCGACTTCGCGCCGGTGGCGCGCGAGCGCAACCTCAAATTCACGGTGATGCCGACCAGCGTCTATGTGCGCTCCGATCCCAATCTTTTGCGCCGGCTGGTGCAGAACCTGGTGTCGAATGCGATCAAATACACCCGCGAAGGCCGGGTGCTGGTCGGCGTTAGGCGGCGCGGCGACAAGGTCCTCATCCAGGTGATCGACACCGGCATCGGCATCCCTTCAAGCAAGTTCCGGACCGTGTTCCGTGAATTTGCGCGGCTTGAGGAGGGCGCGCGCACAGCCTCCGGCCTGGGATTGGGGCTCTCCATCGTCGACCGCATCGCACGGGTGCTCAAGCATCCGGTCGATATTGCCTCGCAGGCCGGAAAGGGCACCGAATTTCGCGTCGAACTGCCGCTTGAAACCAATATCAAGCGCATCCAGGCTCAGCCCAAACGCGCCGGCGCGGATCTGCCGGGCACCAATCTGAAGGGACTTCGGGTGCTGTGCATCGACAATGAGCCGAAGATCCTCGAGGGCATGACCCTGCTTCTGGGCGGATGGGGCTGCACGGTGCTGGCCTGCGGCTCGCTGACCGAAAGCCTGACCATTGCAGAAACAGAGGACGCCCCGGACGTCATTTTTGCCGATTACCATCTCGACGACGGCACCGGCATCGAGACCATCATCGCGCTGCGCAAATTGTGGAGAATGGATATCCCGGCGCTCCTGGTCACGGCAGACCGCACCCCGGAAGTCCGCTCCACCGCGGCGGTCGACCGGATCTCGGTCCAGAACAAGCCGATCAAGCCGGCGGCACTTCGCGCATTTCTCAACCAGGTCACGGTGACCCGGCGCAGGGCGGCGGTTTGACCGGTCGCAGCGCTTTTACGCTCAATCGTTCTGGGTGAGGACTTCGGCGCCGATCTTGGAAAGCTGAATGACGGCCTGGGTGCGGCTGTCGACGCCGAGTTTCTGCAGCACGGCGGAGACATGAGCCTTGATGGTGGCCTCCGAGACGCTGAGTTCATAGGCGATCTGCTTGTTGAGCAGTCCCTCGGCCAGCATTCCCAGCACCCTGCCCTGTTGCGGGGTCAGAGTCTGGATGCGGGCAATCAGGCTGGCGATTTCCGGATCGTGCTCGGACCCCAGATCGACCCCCGGCGGCGTCCAGATGCCACCGTCAAGAACGGTCTGCACGCCCTGGCGAATCTCATCGATGCTGGCGGATTTCGGGATGAAGCCGGATGCGCCCAGCTCTAGCGCCCGGCGCATGGTCGGCGGATCGTCGGAAGCCGAGACCACCACCACCGGCAGGCTGGCAAACTCAGCGCGAAACGCAATCAGCCCGGACAGACCGGACACGCCGGGCATGGTCAGGTCGAGAAGAATGAGATCGGCTTCCGGATGATCGCCGGCTTTCTTGCGAGCGCTTTCAAGATCGCCGGCCTCCAGAATATCGATACTGGCGCCCATTCCTTCCAGCGCCTGGCGCATGGCCCCGCGAAACAAAGGATGATCGTCGGCTATGATAAGTGTCAATTGCGCCATGCGCTCTGCCCCCTGATCGCGTGTCCGCGACGAACCGGACACGGGGCCCGGTTTCCCACGCGCAGTCTAGCGGCGCAGCAATGCTTCGCGCAAGGGCGGCAATCCGGCGCGGTCACGATCGGACAGATGCCGGGAAGCGCCAGATCTGCTGCCACGGCCGGTGCGGTTGACGATAACGCACCGGTAGCGCGGGTTCAGGTTCTGTCGGGGATGGGTTCGGGTGGAACGATCGGCTTGCCGTCAAAGTCGCGTTGCAGTTCCTCGATCATGCCGAAGAAGCGGCGCATCATCTTCTCCATGGCGCCGATGGCCCTGTCGAGTTCCGCCTCATCCGGGATTTCCGTCTCCCCGGCCGACTCAAGCGAATCAAGCCGGGTTTCAAGCGCGGTCACCCGCGCTGAAAGCTCGGTCAGACTTTCTTCGAAGGCGCGGCGCTCATCAGTGGCAAGCCTGCAGACGAGCTGGCCAGATCTTTCGGTGCAGATCGACATCTCGCCGGTGGCGGTGTCCATGCGGACAAAGCCGTTTTCGGTCTTTTCCATGGTAAAGCGGCTTGCCAGTGGTTCCTCGGCAAAAGCCTGCCCGGACAGGATCAAGGTGAGGGCGGAAGCTGAAAACAATGCAAAACGGGTCATGACGGCACACTCCTGTTTGTATATGTGATGACACGCAATGAAGACAAAATCGAGAATGGTTCCTGAAAGGCCGCCAATGGACCGCACCGAAGCGCCCGGCGGCAGGAAAGCGAGACACGCCATCATGCACACGACAATATACAAGATCACTCCCCAAGCCCCCTGGCGCCTTGCCGAAGCCGAAGGCCGGTTCACCGGCGCGCCGGTGGATCTGGCTGACGGCTTCATCCATTTCTCCACCCGCGACCAGGCAATCGAGACTGCACAGAAGCATTTTGCCGGACAGGATGACCTGTTGCTGGTGGCGGTCGATGCCGGCGCGCTCGGCGACAAGCTGGTGTTTGAAACCTCCCGCGGCGGCGCCCTGTTCCCGCATCTTTACGCGGAGATGCCGATGTCCGTGGTCAAATGGGTCAAGCCGCTTCCACTGGGAGCAGACGGCGCGCATCAGTTTCCGGACATGGAGGCATGAAGAGCCTGATTGACGGGATTGCGCGCAGCGCGCTGTTCACACTCGACCCGGAAACAGCGCACTGGCTGTCGATCACCGCACTCAAGAGCGGGCTGGTGCCGGCTTGCCGCAGCAGCGATCCGCGCCTCGCGGTCACATTGGCGGGGCTCGCCTTTCCCAATCCGCTCGGAATGGCCGCAGGCTATGACAAGAACGCGGAGGTGCCTTCCGAGCTGTCGCGCCTCGGTTTCGGCTTTGTCGAAGTCGGCACGCTGACACCGAAGCCGCAATCGGGCAATCCGAAGCCGCGGATCTTCCGGCTGGTGAAGGACCATGCAGTGATCAACCGGCTGGGCTTCAACAACCAGGGCCACGCCGAGGCCCATGCCCGGATTTCGGGCCGCCGCCGCGAAGGCATTCTCGGGATCAATATCGGCGCCAACAAGGACACCGCAGACCGGGTCGGCGATTATGTCGCCGGCATTTCGCGCTTTGCCGGGCTGGCGGATTATTTCACCGTCAATGTGTCCTCTCCCAACACGCCGGGCCTGCGCAATTTGCAGAGCCGCGACGCTCTGGCGGAACTGTTGAGCCGGGTTCTGGCCGAGCGCGACGCCAAATCAAAGCGCGTACCGGTGTTTCTGAAGATCGCGCCGGATCTGACCGAGCCCGATCTCGACGACATTGCCGCGGAATGCCTGGCACACAGGCTCGACGGTGTGATCGTGTCCAACACCACGCTGTCGCGCACCGGGCTCAGCGCCGATCCAAAGAGCGGCGAAGCCGGCGGGTTGTCGGGACGGCCGGTGTTTGCGCGCTCGACCATCGTGCTCGCCAAGATGCGGCAAAGGCTTGGCGCAGACATGCCGCTGATCGGTGTCGGCGGCATCGACAGTGCCGAGACGGCGGCGGAAAAAATGCGCGCCGGCGCGGATCTGGTGCAGCTCTATACCGGGTTCATCTATGGCGGGCCCTTGCTTCCGGGCCGGATCGTGCGCGACCTGTCGCGCCTGTGCGACCGTGAGAACCTGGCCCGGATTTCGGATCTGCGCGACACAAGAACCGCCGATTACGCCGCCCTGGCCATTCCCGAATAGGATCAGGCCGCACCGAATGCCCGGTCCATGCGGCGCGGCAGGATCGCCAGCAAGGTGAAGCCGCGGGCCGCCAGAAAGATGTTGAGCGAAATCCACAGCCCCTGATTGCCCCAGATCTGGGTGAGACCGAGCGACAGCGCGATAAACAGCGCCAGCGACAGCAGCATCATGTTGCGCATGTCGCGCGACCAAGTGGCGCCGATGAAGACGCCGTCCATCTCGAAGGCGAGCACGCCGGACAAGGCGGTCAGCGCCGCCCAGACCATGTAGGTCCCGGCTTCGATGCGCACGGACTCGAGCGTCGTCATCAGATTGATGACCCAGCCGCCAAACAGCAGAAGCAAGATGGTTGTGAACCCGGCCAGGGCAAATCCCCAGATTACGGTCAGCCGGACAGCCTTCTCGAAGGCCGGGCGGTAGCGTGCGCCGACGGCGCGGCCTGCCAGTTGCTCGGCGGCGGTGGCGAAGCCGTCAAGATAATAGCCCGCGATCATGAAGAAATTCATCAGAATGGCGTTCGCGGCCAGCGTGGTCTCGCCAAACCCGGTGCCCAGCCGGGTAAACCAGGCGAAGGCGGCGATCAGCGCAAAGGAACGGATCATGATGTCGTTGTTGAGCGCCATCAGCTTCAGGATCGAAGCCCGGTCGATGATGCGTTTCCAGGAGGGGGCGTGCACCCGGTCAAATTTGCGACGGATGATCAACAGCCCCGCGGCGCAGCCCACCATCTCGGCGATCACCGTCGCCAGCGCGACCCCCTCAAGGCCGTAACCCAGCTTCAAACCAAGCCAGATCGAAAGCAGCACATTGGTGCCGTTGATCACCGTCTGCAGGAAAAGGCCGGTGCCGCCCATGCCGCGGCCGAGCACATAGCCAAGGATGGCATAATTGGCGAGTGCCGCCGGGGCCGACAGCGCCCGGATCGCCAGATAGGTCGAGGCGGCGGCCGCCACCGCGCCCTGCGCTCCCATGAAGGCCAGCCCGCCGGCCAGAAGCAGCGGAATGGCGGCGATGACAGCGATTCCGGCAACAACCGCGATCATCAGCGAACGCCAGAACACCGCCTGCTCTTCCGTCGGGTCATCCCGGCCCATGGCTTGTGCCACCAGACCCGTGGTCGAGGAGCGCAGGAAGTTGAAGGTGGTGAAGACAAAATCAAACAGGATTGCCGCAATCGCCAGCCCGCCGAGCAGCGCCGCGTCGCCCAACCGCCCGACCACCGCCGTGTCGACAAGGCCCAAGAGCGGCGTGGTCAGAAACGCCAGCGTCATCGGCACCGCGATCGCCAGCACCATGCGGTTGTTGACATCGAAGATACGCCCGGGAGGCGGAAGCACATCAGGCGTCAGGGGCAAATGGGTCACGTGGCAGATCCAGCAGGGAAGGACTGCTCTTTCCTGTTCGAGTTCAGGCCGCGTGTAAAGAGGTGGGATGAGAGCCTTTGCCACCCATCCCGATTGATGGCAACTTTCCGGGCAATCGAGCCGGTTGCGCTTTTTTTAACCTCCATGGCGTATTGGGTCGACCCTGCCGAAAGGCTGAAAGGCATTCGCATGGATTCGTCATACATCTTATCGACCATAAATCCTGTCGTCGGCACTCTGTTCTCCCTGACATTCTTCCTGATCTGGAGACAGCAGCCCCACAAGATGCATATCGCCAACTGGGCGCTGGCCTTTTTCATCGGCAGCCTCGGCTTCACCTTCGAATTCCTGAATTATTTCAACCCGGTCTTCAAGCTGACGGACGGCGTCAATATCTTCGTTCCGGTCTGCGTGCTGCTTGTCACCAGGGGGCTCTGTCTTCGCTACACCGGCCAGGCGCCGACGCGGCTGCTGATCCTGATCCTCGTCGTGGCCGACCTCATCGCCTGCTGGATCAATTTCGTGCATCAGAACGCATTCGGGCGCGGCCTTTCCATCAGTATCGGAATTGCGGTGCTGCTGATGTTCGGCATGCAGGCAATATTGAAAGCCCGGACACGGGACCGGATCGACCTGGGCATTCTTGCTGCCATCGCCGCTGCGGCAATTCTGGTGGCGGGACGCCCCATCCTTTCGTTCTTCGTGGAAGGTGCCCCGCAAATCGGCGCCATCGAGCAGACTTCGTTCTGGGCTGTTTCGATCAAGGCGGCAGGCCTCTTCAGTCTGCTGGTGCTTGCAATCCTGTTCATGCTGCGCATTGCCGCAGACCTGTTTGCCGAACTCAATCAGCAATCGGTCACCGATTCACTGAGCGGCCTGCTCAACCGGCGCGGCTTCTTTGCCGCTGCGGAGCCCCTCGCCCGGCAGGCCACCCCGGCACGTCCGGTGTCCGTCCTGCTGCTCGACATAGATCATTTCAAGGACGTCAATGACGGCTATGGTCACCGGGCCGGCGACCAGGTGATCCAGGCAATTGCCGGTCTGATGCAATTGAGCACGCCGGAACACGCGCTGGTCGGCCGGTTGGGCGGGGAAGAGTTCGGCATTTTCCTGCCCAATACACGCAGTGCGGCGGCACTGGCTTTTGCCGAGGCGCTGCGCGCATCCATCGATCTCCAGAGCCATGCCGACATTCCCTCAACCCATCCGATCACCGTCAGCATCGGGCTTGCTGAAGGGACCGGCGAGGAGCTCGACCTGCTGCTGCACATGGCCGATATCGGTCTCTACGAGGCCAAGGACAATGGCCGCGACCAGGTGAGAATGGCTGGCCGCGCCATGGCTGAGAGAAACACACGGCACAGGCCAGCCAAGCCGGCCTGAGGCGGTCTCCCGAGACCATCGGCGCACAGCTTTTGATGGACGACCGCAATCGGTCCGGGCATAAACCGCCCATGTCATCTCTGCCGATCATCCACGCCCCTGCCTATGATGCCGGATTTGATCCCGGCCACCGGTTTCCGATGGGAAAATACACGCGGCTCATGCAGTTGATCAGGCAATCCGGGCTGGGGTCGGCGGCAACATTTCATGCGCCTGCGCCCGCCGCCGCCGGATGGCTGATGCTTGCCCACCACCGCAGCTATGTGGACCAGGTGCTGGCCTGCACCGTGCCCGCCCTCATCGAGCGCGAGATCGGGTTTCCGGTCGATGAACGGGTGAGCATAAGAGCACAGCTGGCAACGGCCGGCACGGTGATGGCGGCGCGGCTGGCGCTCAGCCATGGCATCGCCTGCAATACCGCCGGCGGCAGCCACCATGCCAGGCGGGCCCAGGGGGCCGGGTTCTGCACCTTCAACGATGTCGCCGTGGCTGCACTGCTGCTGCTCGCGGACCGGGAGGTCGAACGCGTTCTGGTGATCGATCTCGATGTTCACCAGGGCGACGGCACCGCCGAAATCTGTGCCGGCATGCCGTCGATCCGCACCGTATCGATGCACAGCGAAAAAACTATCCAGTGCGCAAGCAGGCCTCCAGCATCGATGTCGCCCTGCCCGACGGCGTGCGCGACGAGGCCTATCTGGAATCGCTCGACTGGCTGTTGCTGCAAAGCTTAGACGGTTTTGCGCCGGACCTGGTGTTTTACAATGCCGGTGTCGACCCGCACCAGGACGACCGTCTGGGGCGGCTGTCGCTGAGCGATCAGGGCTTGAAGGATCGCGACCGGCGGGTGTTTTCGTTTTTCCGGCAACGCGGCATTCCGGTCGCCTCGGTTCTGGGCGGCGGCTACAGCCGTGACATCGACGCGGTTGCGCGGCGGCATCTCTTCACCTTCGAAGCGGCGTCGGAATTCGCCTGAGATCACCTGCGCAGGCTGAGCAGCCGCATCACGATGAAGATGGGGATGACAACGCCGGCGCCAAGCAGGAAATAGCTGCCGAAGCGCCCCAGCGCCGCAAAGCCGGTTTCCCAGAGATTGACCAGGAAATCACGGGCCATGTAGAGAAGGTCGACCGGATACCAGTTGAACGCGGCCATGATCACGCCGACGACGAAGGACGCGACCAGCAATTTGAGTGCGGTGCGGCCAGGCGTATCGCCCAGAAAGCGTGTCAGACCATTGCTCATGCCGGTTGTTCCCGTGTTGCGTTGCCCTTCACATAGTCATGCAGGCGGCGCCGGGCAAGTGTGTCATGCAGCGCTGTCGATCATCCGCTCAAGTGTTTCCAGCCGGTCCGCTTCCGCCGGGGGCTTGTCCCAGCGCAGGCGGCTGATGCGCGGGAAACGCATGGCGACGCCGGATTTGTGGCGGCTGGAGCGGGCGATGCCCTCGAAGGCAATTTCGAACACGAGCCCCTTGTCCACGCCGGCGCGGACCGAACGCACCGGGCCGAACCGCTCGATGGTGTTGTTGCGGACATATTTGTCGATCTCGATCAGCTCGTCATCGGTGAAACCGAAATAGGCCTTGCCGACAGGGACCAGCTCCCCCGGCTCGCGCCAGACCCCGAAAGTATAATCGGAATAAAAGCCCGAACGCTTGCCGTGGCCGCGCTGGGCATACATCAGCACCGCATCGATCAGGAACGGATCGCGTTTCCACTTGAACCATTCGCCCTTGGGCCGTCCGGGAAGATAGGGTGCGGCCTTGCGCTTGATCATCACGCCCTCGATCACCGCAAAGGGCGGATCGGCACGGCGTGCGGCAAGGTCCTGCCAATCGGCAAATTCGAGGAGTTCGGAACAGTCGAACCGCGTCAGATCGAGGTCGGCGACGAAGGATTCCAGCCGGACCCGCCGCTCAAAAAACGGCTTTGCGCGCAGGTCCTCTTCACCAGCCTGAAGCACGTCATAGGCGCGAAAGAAGGCCGGATGGTCGCGCAATTGCCTGGCGCTCACGGTCTTGCGGTTGAGGCGCTGCTGCAGATCAGAGAAACTGCCGGTCTCGATGCCGCCGTCTGAAGGCCGGGCCACCAGCAATTCGCCATCCAGCGCGCCCTCAAAGGAAATCGCGTCGACCAGGTCCGGGAAGGCTGCAGAAATGTCGTCGCCGGTGCGGGTGTAAAGTCGGCTGATGCCACGCTCGGACGTGGCCTGCACGCGGATGCCGTCCCATTTCCATTCGGCCACGAAATCCGCCGGATCTAGCTTGTCGAATTCCTTTGTATCGATGGCATGCGACAGCATCACCGGGCGGAACGGGGCAGCGCTGGCATTGACCGGTTTGTCGCCGGAGCCCTCGAGCCAGGCAAACAGCTCCGCATAGGGCGGCGTCAGCCCGTGCCAGAGCTCCTCGATCTCGTTGACGTTGACATTACCAAATGCGGCGAGCGCCTGCTTGATCAACCGGCCGGAAAGCCCCATGCGAAAACCGCCCGTGACCAGTTTGAGCAGGCCGTAACGCCCGGGCGGGTCGAGCCGGTCGAGCCAGCCCTCGACCAGGGCGGGACCTTCGCGGCGCGAGGATTTGACCAGGGTCTCGACCACCTCGGTCAGCCCCGGCGCGTCGTTGCGGCCGGCAAGCGCTGCGCCCCGCTGGGGCCAGGCGAGCGCGATGGTTTCGGCCAGATCGCCGACATAATCATAGGAATAGCCGAACAGTTCGGGGTCCATGCGGGCGGATATCAGCTCGCGCAATTGCGCCGGCTTGACCGCCGGAATGTCCAGATCGCGGGCGATGGCGGCAAGCGCGTAACCACGCTCGGGGTCCGGAACGGTGCGGAAATAGTCCTGCAACAGCGACAGCTTTGCATTGCGCGAGGGCGTGAAAGCCAGCATGTCGAGGAGATCGGCAAATCGGTTCACGGATCAGTCCCCCTCATCTTCATAGCCGACCAGATGCAGGGGCTTGGCGGCGATGCCCTGCATCTCGCACCAGCGCACCAGCGCTTCCTCGCGGCCATGGGTGACCCAGACCTCGCCCGGCGCGACGGTATTTATGGTTTCGGCCAGTTCATCCCAGTCGGCATGATCGGAAATCACCAGCGGCAGTTCGACCCCGCGCTGCCGGGCGCGGGCGCGGACCTGCATCCAGCCCGAGGCGAAGCTGACCAGCGGATCGGGAAAGCGGCGGGCCCATTTGTCGCCAAAGGCCGAGGGCGGTCCGAGCACGATGGCACCGGCAAAATCACCCTTGGCGCCGGTTTCCACCGTGGCCGGGCGCAGATCGCCCAGCGCGGTGCCCTGGCTCTCATAATAGTCGCACAGTTTCTTCAGCGCGCCGTGAATATAGAGCGGCTGATGATAGCCGGCGTCACGGATCAGCCGGATCACCCGCTGCGCCTTGCCCAGCGAATAGACTCCGATCAGATGCGCGCGCTCGGGGTTGCGGCTGACCGAGCGCAACAGGCGGCTGATTTCATGCGCAGCATCGGGATGGCGAAACACCGGCAGCGCGAAGGTCGCCTCGGTGATGAAGACATCGCAAGCCACCGGTTCGAATGTGGTACAGGTCGGGTCCGGTCGCGGCTTGTAATCGCCGGAGGCAACGATGCGCAGTCCGTTGCACTCGACCGCTATCTGGGCCGAGCCCAGAACATGACCGGCGGGGTGAAAACTGACCGTCACATCGTTGATGCGGACCGTTTCACCGAACTCCGCGCCCTGGGTTTGCCCGGCATGATCGGCGCCGTAGCGGATTGCCATGATGTCAAGCGTTTGCGGGGTTGCCAGCACGTGGCCATGACCGGCGCGGGCATGGTCAGCATGGCCATGGGTGATCAGCGCCCGGTCGACGCCGCGCACCGGATCGATGAAGAAATCGCCCGGCGGGCAATAGAGCCCTTCGCGGCGGGGGATCAGCAGGTCTTCGGGTTTCATTGCCATGATTATCAACTAGGGCGGATCTACCGCATTCGAAAGGGCTTGCGTTTTATCAGGTCCCAACGCATAGGCTGCGGCCACAGTTCCTTTTCGGTTCACACATGACATCACACCAGCTTTCCTCGGGCGATCTGACTGCCGATCGCCGCGCCCAGTATGCGCGTCTGTATGCTGAAGGCGGCGATTACACTGCGGCAGCCGACCTGCAGGCGCAGGCGCTTGAACTGACGCCCGCCTGGGCCGCCGGTTGGCACGGGCTTGGCGATTATCGCGAGAAATCCGGCAATCTCGCAGGCGCTGCGGAAGCCTGGCGCAAGGTGCTGGCGCTGTCACCGGTCGATATCTTCGGCGCAGGGCTGAAGCTGTCGCTCACCGGCCAGGCCGAAGCGCCGTCGATTCCGCCATCCGAATATGTCGAGGCGCTGTTTGACGATTATTCGGCCCGCTTCGACACGGCGCTGGTCAACAATCTGGACTACCGTGTCCCGCAACGGCTGGCTGCGCTGATCAGCGAGGCCGCCGGGGAACACACCCTGTTTGCAAAGACCATCGATCTGGGCTGCGGCACCGGCCTGTTCGGCGAGCGGATCCGGCACATGACGTCCTGGCTGGAAGGCTATGACCTGTCGCAGGGCATGCTGGCCAAGGCCACGGACAAGGGCGTTTACGATCATCTCGGCCAGGCCGACATCCTTTATGGCATCACGGCCGCGCGGCGCCAGGGTGCTGCGCCGGCCGATCTGGTCGCCGCTGCCGATGTCTTTGCCTATTTCGGCGATCTTGATCCGGTAATGGCGGTGGCCGCAAAGCTGACGGCTGACAACGGCCTTCTGGCGCTGTCGCTGGAAGCGGGCGCAGATGACTGTGACTGGCTGCTGCAGGCATCGCTGCGCTACTGCCATGGCGAAAACTATCTCCTGCGCGTGCTGGAGCGCCATGGCTTCGATGTGCTGAGCGTGTCGCGCGAGCCGATCCGCCGCGATGGCGCCAACACGATTTCAGGTCTGCTGGCCGTGGCGCGCAAGCGGCCGGACATGCGCGCCACGACCGGGGACAAAGTGACCGTTGTGCCGCAAACCGCGCCGCAGACCATCGCCATCAACTGATGGTGAAACGGCGGCGCGGTGGTCGTGACCGCAACTCTCAGGCAGCCTCGGCCGGTTGATCGATGGGATGCGGGCTGCGGAAACCGACAGCGAGCCTGTTCCAGGTATTGATCATGCCGATCGTCACAGTGATCTTCATGATGTCCTCATCGCTGAAATGTGCCCTGAGCGCTTCGAAGTCGGCGTCCGGAATACCGGTTTGCGCGACATTGGTGACAGCGTCGACCCAGCCAAGCAATGCCCGCTCGCGCGCGTCGTAGACACCTGCTTCTCTCCAGACGGACATCAGGTTGATCCATTGCTCGCTCAGCCCATCATGACGGGATTCCTTGACGTGCATGTCGACGCAGTAGGCACAGCCATTGATCTGCGATGCGCGCAGCTTGATCAGATGGATGAAGCGGCGGTCGAGACCGGAATTCTGGACATAGGTCTCGAGTTGCAGAACCGCCTTGAGGGCCTCAGGCGCGGCTTTGTGAAAATCAAGACGTGGGTGCATCATTGTCTCCTTTTCGGTGATGCTGGCCTCAGCGGGCCGGTTTGCGTTGATGAAGCTCGAGGAAGGCGCAGCCACGGGATACGATTCCGCCGTCGTCCATTTCTGCGAGGTCGGTGATGAGGCCGGCCACTGTGACGCCGGCGAGCTCACGGCGGTAGGCCTTCTCGGCCCTGAGCATGGCCGCATTGATGCCACAGGGCGCGGTGAAGTAGCGGCCAGGCAAGGGATTTGGCCCGCGCTGCCGGATCTCGTTGCAGCGAAAGGCCGGCCTCGGTCCTTCAACGGCAAGCACGATGTCGAGCAGACTGATGGAGTGCGGCGGGCGGGCCAGCCGGTAGCCGCCTTTCGGTCCGGGCACGGTCGCCAGAATGCCGGCGCCGGAAAGGGCTTGCAGGTGCTTGAGCAGATAACTTGTCGACACTCCGTGAAACTCGGCAAGACTGGCCGCCGAGAGCACGGCATCTGTTTCCAGTCCAGCCAGCATGGTCACGCTGTGTATGGCTTGCTCGACGCCGTCACTGAGCTTCATATCATCATCCTTATTCATGGATATAATTTATCCATGATTCGGAAAAGCTGTCAACAAGGCTGTCTCCTGGTCATTTGGGCTGATCGTCATGCCCAAGCTTGGACTGTCGCCAGGCCTGCACTACATTGACCCATGTGAAAGCCGATTCCGCGCCACCCACTGACACTCCGGGTTTTGATCTGCCCGAGCCGTTCCTCGGCTGGTTCTCCAGCCGTGGCTGGCAGCCGCGTGCGCATCAGCTGGAACTGCTGGCAGAGACCGCATCCGGACGCTCGATGCTGCTGATCGCGCCCACCGGCGCCGGCAAGACGCTGGCCGGATTCCTGCCGAGCCTGACCGAACTGACCACGCGCGGCAAACCCAAGCCGGGTGCAGCCGGCTTCCGGTCGCTGCACACGCTCTACATCTCACCCCTGAAAGCACTAGCGGTCGACATCGAACGCAATCTGGCCCGCCCGGTCGAGGAGATGGGCCTGCCGGTGCGGATAGAAACCCGGACCGGCGACACCCCGCAATCCAAGCGCGCCCGGCAGCGCAGCGATCCGCCCGACATCCTGCTGACCACGCCGGAGCAGGTCTCGCTGCTGATTGCCAACCAGCATGCCGAGCGGCTGTTTGCCGGTTTGCGCTATGTGATCTTCGACGAGCTGCATTCGCTGATTGCGTCGAAGCGCGGGCATCTGCTGTCGTTGGCGCTGGCGCGTCTGCGCAAGCTGGCGCCCGGCCTGCGCACCATCGGGTTGTCGGCAACCGTGGCAGATCCGGAAGCGCTGCAGCGCTGGCTGGTGCCGCAATCGCGGGAAACAGACGAACTGGCCGGCCGCATCACCGTTGCCGGCGGCGCCAGTCCGCTGATCACCATTCTCGAAACCGCCGACCGTATCCCCTGGTCCGGACATTCGGCGCGCTACGCGATTCCCGATGTCTACCAGACCATCAAGGACCACCGCACCACGCTGATCTTCGTCAACACCCGCAGCCAGGCGGAACTGCTGTTCCAGGAGCTCTGGCGGATCAATGACGACAGCCTGCCGATCGCGCTGCATCACGGTTCGCTCGATGCGGCGCAGCGGCGGCGGGTGGAAGCGGCGATGGGACGCAACGAGCTGCGCGCCGTGGTCGCCACCTCCACGCTCGATCTCGGCATTGACTGGGGCGATGTCGATCTGGTCATCCATGTCGGCGCGCCCAAGGGTGCCAGCCGTCTGGCGCAGCGCATCGGGCGGTCGAACCACCGCATGGACGAACCGAGCCGGGCGATCCTGACACCGGCCAACCGGTTCGAGGTGCTGGAATGCCAGGCCGCGATCGATGCCAATTATGTCGGCGCCCAGGACACACCGCCCGGCGGCGATGGCGGGCTGGACGTGCTCGCACAGCATGTGCTCGGCATGGCTGCCGCCGCGCCGTTTGATGCGGACGAGCTCTATGCGGAAGTGACCGGTGCCTCACCCTATGCCTGGCTTGACCGCGATACCTTCGACAAGGTGATCGAATTCGTCGCCACCGGTGGCTATGCGCTCAAAAGCTATGACCGCTACGCCCGGATCCGCAAGCGCGCAGACGGGCTGTGGCGGATCTCCAATCCGCAGGTGGCGCAGCAATACCGGCTCAATATCGGTACCATTATCGAGGCGCCGATGCTCAATGTGCGGATGACCAGCCGCAAGAACGGGGCACTGACCGGGCGCGGCGGCCCGCCGCTGGGCAAGGTCGAGGAGTATTTTCTCGAAACCCTGGCACCGGGCGACACATTCCTGTTTTCGGGAAAAATTCTCAGATTTGAAGGCATCCGCGAGAACGAATGCATGGTCTCCAAGGCCTGGGACCAGGATCCGAAAGTGCCCGCCTATGCCGGAGGCAAGTTTCCGCTGTCGACCTACCTGGCCGATGGCGTGCGGGCGATGATTGCCGATCCGGACCAATGGGGCGCGCTGCCTGACCAGGTGTCGGACTGGCTGCGGATGCAGCAGCAGGTCTCGTTGCTGCCGGCCAGGGACAGCCTGCTGATCGAGACCTTTCCGCGGGCCGAGCGGCACTACATGGTGTTTTATCCCTTTGAAGGCCGGGTCGCGCACCAGACGCTGGGCATGTTGCTGACCCGGCGGCTGGAGCGGATGCGGGCGCAACCGCTGGGATTTGTCGCGACCGACTATTCGCTGGCCATCTGGGGGTTGGAAGACATGGGCGCGATGATTGCCGACGGACGGCTGGATCTCGGAGACTTGTTTGACGAGGACATGCTCGGTGATGATCTGGATGCCTGGCTGAATGAATCCTGGCTGCTCAAGCGCACCTTCCGCGCCTGCGCGGTGATCTCCGGGCTGATCGAACGGCGTCACCCCGGCAAGGAGAAGACCGGCCGCCAGGTCACGGTTTCTGCCGACCTGATCTATGACGTGCTCAGAAGCCACGAACCCGACCATGTCCTGCTGCAGGCAACCCGCGCGGATGCGGCACAGGGGCTTTTGGATATTCACCGGCTCGGTATTATGCTCAAGCGAATCAAGGGCCATATCCGGCACCGGGCGCTTGACCGCATCTCGCCGCTGGCGGTCCCGATCATGCTGGAAATCGGCCGTGAGCCGGTCACCGGCGAAGCGCATGAGAGCATTTTGGCCGAAGCCGCGGAAGATCTGCTTGCCGAGGCGCAGAGTCTCGGGTCCCTGCCCTGATTGAAGGAAACTGCCATGCACGGCGCGATTGCGGCGTTAACTATCGGGCCCGTGCCCGCCGGACCAACGGCGATCGACCTCGACGTCAACGGTACCGCCGTGTGCTGCGACCGCGCCGGCGTGCTGTGGCTGCCTGACAGCGGTGTGCTGGTGGTGTCCGATCTGCATCTGGAAAAGGGCGCCGCCTTTGCCCGCCGCGGCATGTTGCTGCCGCCCTATGACACCGCCGCCACCCTGGCCCGGCTCGGCGAGGCGATTGCCCGCTACGCGCCGCGGCTGGTGATCAGTCTCGGCGACAGCTTTCATGACCGGACCGGCTCGCAGCACTTGCCCGATTGTTACCGGGAGCAGCTGCTGGCGCTGCAACGGGGGCGTGAGTGGAGCTGGATCGAGGGCAATCACGACCCGGACCGGCCAACCGGACTCGAAGGCGGCTGGTGCAGCGAACTCCACGTTGAAACCCTGGTGTTTCGTCACGAGCCCAGATACGGCATCGCCGATGGCGAAATTGCCGGGCATCTGCATCCCTCCGCCCGCGTGGTGCGGCGCGGCAAGGGTGTGCGCCGGCCATGTTTTGCCAGCGACGGCAAACGGCTGCTGATGCCCGCATTCGGGTCAACCACCGGCGGGCTGGAATTGCGCCACCCGGCGATGCGCGGCCTGTTTGCCCAGAGCGAACTGATCGCCCATCTGATTGGCCGCGACCGGATCTATTCCGTCGCCTTCAACCGCATCAATGGCTGACCGCGCACGGGTGCCAACCGGTCACGTGAGAAGAACGAGCAGGATGGATGCCGCCACGATCGCGCTGATGGTCAGACGCAACCGCCCGAACCATGCGGGCAGACTGCCGTTGCGGGCACTTGCGACGTCCCAGAGGCCCTGAAGCACGAATCCCGCCAGAAGCAGGAGCAGCGACCAGGGCCGATCGATTAGCAGCGCCAGCCAGGCCGCAAGTGACGGCGCCACGCTGAGGATCATCCGCTCGGCACCCGGTCCGGTCGTCGGCGACAGTGCCGCACCCCAGCGCACACCGCCCATGAAGGACAGGATCACCGCGCCATAGCCCATAAAGGCGGTTTCGCCGCCCAGATGCGCGGCTGCAAAGCCCGGCGACACCGCCGCTGCCAGGGCCATCGCCACGAATGGCACGGCGCCGAGACCGGCCAGGAACCAGGCCGTGGCGATTGTCCGATTGTCAGCTTGCTGTTGCATGAGGAAAATTCCCGGCAGTGTGGCCGCAGGTTCAATCCCTGCGGAAAATGATGCTTCCCAGCCATCCGGTCACGCCGGCAAGCAGCACGGCGAGAATGCCGTAGCCGAGCGGATAGCCATGCGCCAGATTGTAGATGAACTGCTCCAGGCCGGTTTTGACCACGCGCAGCGGGATCACCTTTTCCATCACGAACTGGTTGTTCTTGTACAAGACCGCGCGGACCTTGTGCTGGCCGACGGGAATGTTGGCCGGAAGCCGCACGGTGGCGCGGAACAGCGACTTGGAAATGAACTGGACTCCGGTCGGGGCGCGCTGATAGAGCCCGCTGGCCTGCTTGATGCGGCGCAATGCCTCGCGAAACTCGGTCAGGCGCGAGCCATCGCCGACGCCGCCGGTCGGAACCAGACGAATATTGTTGATGCCGATGTCGCGCGAGGCGAGTTCCATCAGATTGGCGATGTTTGCCAGGGTCGGGTGCTCGACATCGAATAGGAGGCCGGGATCGGCTCGAAGCGGATCGAATGGCGGTTCATCCAGATCCCGGCAACGCGTTCCTTGCGGCGCACCGTGCTCGACTTGCGCGGACCTTCCAGCGCCACCACGATATCATAGGCGAAGGTGGCCAACAGCAATTCGTCGGCGCCGTCGATGGCGCCGAAGACCGTGATGTCGGCTCCGGAAAAATCCGAGGTGATGGCGATTTCATTGGTCGAAATGCCGATGTCGATCCGCTCGGAATACTTGTCGTTGATCGTGACCGTGTGATCGGCCAGTTGGGCCATGGCCGGACCCGCGGCGGTCAGAACTCCAAGAAACGTCAAGACAGCCGTGCGCATCAGAACCCGAAGCTCCCGCTGACCACGGAATAGACTTCGTCCGGCGGCAGGATCAGTCCGAAGCCGAGCCGGATACCGACGCCCAGAACCAGCAGCGCGAGGCCGGCACGCAATTGCTCGCCACGCATCTTCTGGCCGACGCGGACACCATATTGCGCGCCGATGACGCCGGCGGTCATCAACAGCCAGGCCAGCACGATGTCGACCGAAAAGTTGGTGGCGGCCTGGACGATGGTGGTGAAGGCTGTGACGAAGATGATCTGGAACAGCGATGTCCCGATCACCACATTGGTCGGAATCCTGAGCAGGTAGATCATCGCCGGAACCATGATGAAGCCGCCGCCGACCCCCATGACCGAGGTCAGGATGCCGATCGCAAAGCCGAGCAGGATGACCGGAATGGCACTGAGATAGAGCTTCGAGCGCTTGAACCGCATCTTGAACGGCAGCCGGTGCACCCAATTGTGCTGCCCGGGCTTGCGCGACGAGACGGCCTGGTTCTTGGAGGCGCGGCGCATAGAATTGACGCTCTCCCACAGCATCAGGCCGCCGATGGAGCCCAGAAAGACGACATAGAGCAGCGAAATGATCAGGTCGAGCTGACCGAGCCGGCGCAGCATGGAGAAGATCTGTATGCCGACCGTCGCGCCGGCAAGACCCCCGGCAAGAAGCACAAGCCCGAGCTTGATGTCGAGCGTGCCGCGCCGGAAATGCGCCAGCGCGCCCGAGACCGAGGACGCGACCACCTGATTGGCGCCGGTGGCAACAGCGACGGCAGGGGGAATATTGTAGAAGATCAGAAGCGGCGTGATCAGGAATCCGCCGCCGACGCCGAACATGCCGGACAGGAACCCGACTGCCGCGCCCATCCCGAGAATGACGAAGACATTGACCGACAATTCAGCGATCGGAAGGTAGATGCTCACCTTGCGCCCCCGGGCGTCAATGGCAGGAAAGGGTTAGGCCAAGCTGTGCCCGGCAAAGCCGTATTGCGCGTTTCGATCACGCAAGTCAAATCTGCCGGTAGCATCTTGAAACGGATGCGGTTCACGCATCCGGCATTTTGGTCTGCAGCACACTCAAATTGCCGCAGCGACACGGCAATTCCTGATCACATCATTGCGGCCCCACCCGGCACAAACCTGCCGGGCCTAGACGTTGCGCTCAAGCAATTCCTTGACCAGCCTGTCGTCGATTTCGCCGGTGACCTCCATGCCGACCGAAGCCTGGAAAGCCTTGATCGCCGCGGTGGTCTTCTTGCCCATCACGCCGTCGGGCGCGCCGGCATCAAAGCCGTTGTTGTTGAGGATGGCCTGGATGTTGCGAATGGCCTTGCTCATGTCAACGGATGCGGTCTCGTTGGCTGCAACACCCCATGATGTCGGCGTTTCAACGCCGTTGACTTCGGGCTCGACCGGCTGTGCGGTCCAGTTGGCGACAGCGGCACGGGCTGCCTCGACCTGTTCGGGCCGCAGCGCGTTGAAGACTTCGTCCCGCTTGACCGCGGCATCCTTGTCGCCGTCATTGGCTGCAATGGCGAACCATTTGTAGGACTGTTCGAGATCCCGGGTCACCCCGTCGCCGCGGGCATAGAGGATGGCCAGATTGACCTGGCTGTCACGGACACCGACTTCGGCAGCGCGGGCAAACCATTCCGAAGCATTGTCAAAATCGGGTGCCGGGCCGGCCGTGGCATAGAGCACGGCGAGATTGTGCATGGCGCTCGCGTTGCCCTGCTCGGCTGCCATCTGATACCATTTTTTCGCGGCATCGAGATCACGGTCGAGACCGCTTCCCTTCTCGTAGAAATTGGCGATCCGGTACTGCGACGGTGCGTGTCCGAGATCGGCGGCGCGCTGGTACCAGCTGGCTGCCGTCTTGAGATCGACCGGTACGCCGCGGCCTTCGGTGAATCGGGCGCCGATTTCGTAGAAGGCCAGCGGGTTGCTGGCAGCGGCGGCTGCCTTGAGCGCGCTGTTTGCGGCACCGGCAGGCAATGCTTCCAGGTCTGCGGCGAGCAAGGTGTCGACCGCCGGCGCGGGCTCTTCAACGGGCGCAATTGCAGCCGTCTGTTGCGGCGATGTGGCGATCGGTCCGATGTCCGGCGTGGCCGAGGGCGCTTCGGCGGTCTGCTGCTCATCGACCGGCTCGACCACGCGAACCTCGGGCAAGGGCCTCAGGCTGATGCCTTCTTCGCTTTCCGCAGCGGCATTGATCGAGGCGGCGGGATCTGGCTCGACCGCTTGCCCCTCGATGGAAGCAGGCTCGACAAGCACCGGTTCGATGGCAGCGGTCTCGTCATTGTCACCGGTCACCAGGCCTGAGACCAGCGGGAATGACATGATCGCGAGCAGGACCGCTCCGGCAGCCATCATGATTGGACGTCGGCGCGACTTGAGCACTTCCAGCAGTCCGCCGCCGCCGCCGATCTTGCGGGTCTTGCCGATGGTCTCGACTTCAGCCGCAGCGGCCATTGCCGCGCGGCGGGCCGAGGCCAGGAATTCGGTCTTTTCCGAGCCGTCTTCCGCCGGCTTGCCGCCGCGTTGACGCTCGGCTGCCTGGGCCTGGCGGACCTTCTGCAGAATCCGGTTGATGTCGGGCGCGCCGGAACCGGGTTCGAGCGGCATGTTGGCGATCGCCTGATCCATTTCCATGGAGGGATCGAGCGGCGGGGAATCATCTTCGGTAAACTGCGGCTCGGCCGATGTCTTCGGCGTTTCCTTGCCGGGACGGATGCGCGCTGCCAGGCCCGAAAGGAATGACTTGTCACCATTTGAACCGGCCTGCGACAAAGCCTCGGTCTCGTCGGCTTCCTCGGCCTCGTGGCTTGTCGCAAAGGCCGCGGCAAGAGCGGCTGCCTCGGACGGCGACCGGGCCGGCTGACCGGGACGGTGCTGGTCCAGATCCGCATCGTCATGGTGCTCCGACGCAGCGGCATCCATTGCATCATCAAGCTCGGCCGTCGACGCCCTGGGCATCGCTGTCCGGTTGCCCGACCGCGGCGCATCGGCAACACCATGGTGCGGGTCGCCGGATCCGCTTGCGGCGCGCGATGACGGCTCGGCATCGAGGCGCTCGAGCCGGCCGGCGATCTTCAGCAAGGTTTCCTGCACCGCCTCGAAGGCGCGAATGGTGCGGTCATCGGTCTTGCGGCTGAGATTTTCGAGAGCCCTGAGATCATCGGCGAGAGCGGTGATGACTTCGATATTGGCGATCGACTCCGGCGATGTGGTGTTGCTCAACTGACCGGAATAGGCAACCAGCGCCGCTTCGGCTGCCTGGCGTGCTGCTTCGATCACGAATTCATCGCTCGTCGCCATATGCTCTTCAATGGAGGCGAAGCGTTCTTCCAGCGCCTCGGATCCACCGACGGGAGACGAGGAAATCAGCCGCGACAGGTTTGCAATCTGGTCCTCAAGACCCCGCATAGCCTCGTCGCTGGGACCGGACTGGGCGTTGCTGGACATGTCCAGACGCTCGGCAATATCGGCAAGCCTGGCTTCCAGGTTCTCGATGCCGGGAATGGTCATCGTCGCCGGTTCGGCTGCCGGGCGGTCGAGCCTTGCGGAAATTTCGGCAAGCTGCGCCTCGACATTTTCAAGGCCGCTGAGCGGCTGCATGGAGATGCCGGCGGAGTTGGTTTCTGCCTGCTGCAGCATCGACGCGATGTCGGACAGCTTGGCATCAAGCGTTTCCAGGCCGGGGAGAGGATCGACATTGCGCGATGCGGTCTGTTCGGCCCGGCCGATCAGTGCTTCCAGGCGGCCGATCACGGCATCCGGCACGCCGCCGGAGACCTGCGCCGGGACCGATATGCTTTCGATCTGCTGCGCCAGCTGGTCGAGCCGGGAGATCAGCGATTCATCGACACCGCGGGCATCCAGCGAGGCAATCCTGCCGGAGATGTCGCTCAGATGATCGGTCAGTTCCGGCATCCGGTCTTCGCGAACGCCTTCCTCGACCAGGGCCTGCAAGCGTTCGATACGGGCGTCAAGCCGCGCGACCGCCTCTTCATCGGCCAGTTGCGCGACACGGTTGGCAAGATGTTCGATGCGCTCGCCGATACCCGATTCCTCCTGGGCCGGGGCCAGTTCGTCGATTTTCTGCGCCACCGCAGCCAGCCGGGCCTCCAGGCGCTCAAACGGAGCGGGATCGATCGGCGGCGTCACAGGAGCCGGCATCGCGGCTATGCCGCGGGTGATTTCGTCCAGACGCGCGGCGAGCAGGTCGAACTGCTCGGGGAAGTCGACGCTTGCGCTGACCGACTGACGCGACATGGTCTCGATCGACTGGGAGAGCTCGGAGATCTTGTCCTCGATCGCCTGGGCCTGCGCAGTGGCCGGCAGGGTGGACAGGACTTCGCGAATGTCATCGACACGGTAGGCCAGATTGACCAGTTCCTCGCGCAGCGCGCCCATATCCAGACTGGAGACCTGTTCCTCCATCGACTGCCAGCGGGTTTCGAGCGAACGGACGCTGTCTTCCCGCGCCAGCCGGTCAACCATCGACCGCATGGAATCCAGTTCGAGCCGCAGCGAATCCGCGCCGCCGTCCTGCGATCCCAGCGCATCGATCGAGGCGGAAATGCTGGCCAGGTCGCGGCGCAGTTCCTTGGGCAGCGACTGGTCGCGCGCTTCGGCGCGCAGTTCGCGCATTTCCTGGCGCAGGGCGGCCATTTCCCTGATCAGGGCCTGGCTGAGATCGGGCTGGGCTTCCTGGCGGGACGCAGCTTGATTGTCCGCAGCATTGGAGCGCGGCATCGAGGCCTTGGGCTCGGCGCGCCGGACTTGTGTTTCGGGTGCGGCGGGTTTCATGGGCGCTTGCGCGGCAAAAGGCTCGGCGGGTGCACGACGCGCGCCTTCAAGCACTCTTTGACGGGCACGGATGCCGTCGAGCAGATCAGCTCCCAGACCCGGTTGCTGCAATGCCGGAGACGCGGACCGGCCTGCAGCAGGCTTGCCGCTGCGACCGAGGATTTCCTCGATGCGCGCTTCCAGTCCCTCAATAGTGCGATTGAGCGCATCCAGTGAGGATTCAGCTGCTCCGGCTTGGCTTGAATAAGATCGCGATCCGTTCATTGTCGTTTCCGCTTCGCGTTGTTGTCGGGAGCCTGCAGCTCCACCCCCATCCGCAGCCAGCCCTTGTTGCTCGTCCCTGTGCCGGTGAAGACCTGCACCCGGGAGAGCCAGACTTCAGACCGGTAAAAACAAGATACAAAGAATCCGGGCTTACTGCTCGTCCAGCGCACATTCCGCGAAACGTGGTAAACAACCCGTTAACCAAGGTTACTTTTCTTGGCTATTTGAGCTTTAAAGTGGCGCGACTTGACGGTTTGGGCCTTATAATGTCAAACCGCTGTGCTCCTTCGGGCGCAACAATTGCAATGGCAGCCTCGGTCGAACATGAACGATATGACGGACAGCAGCATGGACCAGGATGACGCGGTCTATAAAATCGGCGATCTCGCCGAGGAGTTCGGCGTCACCCTCCGCACATTGCGTTTTTACGAAGACAAGGGCCTGCTCAAGCCGGCGCGCGTTGGCGTCACCCGGCTGTTCACGAAACGCGACAGGGCGCGGCTCAAGCTGATCCTGCTCGGCAAGCGGGTCGGGTTCTCGCTGACCGAGGTCAAGCGGATGATCGACCTGTATGATCCGCGGGGCAAGAATGTCGCGCAGCTCAAGGTGGCGCTGACCAAGGGTGAGGAACAGATGCGGGTGCTGGAAGGCCAGCGCGACAGCATCCATACCGCCATCGAAGAGCTCGAACGCACCATCGCGATGGTTCGCGGCATGCTGGCCGACTCCGAATAGACACTGTCGCCCACCGCGCCGCCAGGCCGCCCTCGAGGCGGGTTTTTGTGTTTATGCGGCTGCCGGCATCGGTCCGGGATTTGCTTCGCCCGGCCTTTCATCAAAAATTGTTTCCGGTTTATTTCGATTTTTTCAAATAAAATCTGCGAAAAATGCTGGTTTTTGGCCGTTTTTCGGGTCACGATGTCGCATCATACCCGAAATGGCCAATTTTTTACGTTTACGCGAACGTCAAAATTTAGTAAGTGAGTCCGTGAGGATCGCCGGGCTATCGTGCCTGATGCGACGACCGTACAAGGGATGAGGATCCATGCCAGTCTTCAAGGCACCAGTCGACGACACGCTTTTCATTCTCAATGATGTGCTTGGCTACGAGCGCTACATGAATCTGCCCGGCTTTGCCGATGCAACCCCCGACCTTGTCGAGGCCATCCTGCACGAGGGCGCGCGGATTGCCGAAGAGGTGATGCTGCCGCTCAACCAGATTGGCGACCAGGAAGGCTGCACCCGTCATGACGACGCGACGGTCACGACGCCGAAAGGCTTCAAGCAGGCCTACAAGCAATATTGCGAAGGCGGCTGGCTCGGGCTTGCAGCACCAGCCGAATTTGGCGGCCAGGGCCTGCCCTACACGCTGCACACCGCCGTTTCCGAATACATGATCTCGGCCAACCTGTCGCTGCTGATGTATCCGGGCCTGACCCAGGGCGCCATCGCCGCGATTGCCGAACACGGATCCGACGAGCTGAAAACAAAATTCCTGCCGAACATGATCGACGGGACCTGGACCGGCACCATGAATCTGACCGAGCCGCATTGCGGCACCGATCTGGGACTGCTGCGCACCAAGGCCGTGCCGCAGGACGACGGCAGCTACAAGATTTCCGGCCAGAAGATCTTCATCTCTGCCGGCGAACACGACATGGCGGACAACATCATCCATCTGGTCCTGGCCCGCATCGAGGGCGCTCCGGAAGGCGTGAAGGGCATCTCGCTGTTCATCGTGCCGAAATTCATGGTCGGCGACGACGGCTCGCTGGGTGACCGCAATCCTGTGACCTGCGGCTCGCTCGAAGAAAAGATGGGCATCCACGGCAACGCCACCTGCGTGATGAATTATGACGACGCCACCGGCTATCTGATCGGCACTGAAAATGCCGGTCTCAAGGCGATGTTCGTGATGATGAACGAGGCCCGTCTCGGTGTCGGCCTGCAGGGCCAGGCGATGGGCGAAATCGCCTATCAGAATGCGGTCGCATATGCGCGCGAGCGTTTGCAGGGCCGGTCGCTGTCGGGCGCCAAATATCCCGACAGGAAGGCCGATCCGATCATCGTGCATCCCGACGTGCGCCGCACCCTGATGACCATCCGCGCTTTCAACGAGGCCGGCCGCGCCTTCATGCTGTGGACGGCACTGAAATCCGACGTCGCGCACAAGTCCGATGTCGAGGCCGATGTTCAGCAAGCCGACGACCTGCTCACCCTGGTCACCCCGGTGGTCAAGGGCGTGCTCACCGACAAGGGCTTTGACCATGCGGTGATGGCGCAGCAGATGTTCGGCGGCCACGGCTACATCGAGGAATGGGGCATGAGCCAGTATGTCCGCGATGCCCGCATTGCGATGATCTATGAAGGCGCCAACGGCATCCAGGCGCTGGATCTGGTCGGCCGCAAGCTCGGCCTCAATGGCGGCCGCGCGGTGATGGCCTTTTTCAAGGAAGTCGGCGATTTCTGCGAGGAAAATCGCGGCAATGACGAGCTGGCGCTCTACACCAAGGGCGTGAAGAAGGGTCTCAACGATCTGCAGGCCTCGACCATGTGGCTGATGCAGAACGCCATGGCCAAGCCCGACAATGCCGGTGCCGCCTCGACCGACTACATGCATCTCTTCGGGCTTGTGGCGCTGGGCTACATGTGGGCGCTGATGGCCAAGGCCGCAGTGGAAAAACGCGCCGCCGGCGCTGATGGCAAGGAAGAATTCCTCGCCTCCAAGCTGCTGGTCGGCAAGTTCTACATGGAACGCATCATGCCGGAAACGAGTTTGCGCAAGACACGCATCGAAACCGGCTGCGAGACCATGATGGAACTGGCCGAGGAGGCCTTTAAACCCGGTCAGCGGCTTGAATTGAGACTGCCGGCGGGCGCGTTCATGCGCCCGCCTCGAGCTTCGGGAGGAAGACATGGCGACTTTGCCATCGGAAGTGCTTGGCGTACCCCGTCCGGACTGGATGGAAGACGATGTCGCGATGCTGGAAGACATGGCCTATCGCTGGCTCGAAGCCGAGGTCGCGCCGCATTACGACCGCTACGAGAAACAGGAAATGGTCGACCGCAGCGCCTGGGAAGGCGCCGGTGCGGCCGGTTTGCTCTGCGCGGCGATGCCGGAAGAATATGGCGGCTCGGGCGGCACCTATGCCCATGAGGCGGTGATCGCCGAAGCGCTTGGACGCACCGGCACCGACGGTTTCGGAATTGCGCTGCACAACGCCATCGTCGCGCCCTATATCCTGCACTTCGGCTCGGAAGAGCAGAAGAAGGCCTGGCTGCCGAAGATGGCCTCGGGCGAGTTGATCGGCGCCATTGCTATGACCGAGCCCGGCGCGGGATCGGACCTGCAGGGCATCAAGACGACGGCGAAGAAGGATGGCAATCACTACGTCATCAACGGCTCAAAAACTTTCATCACCAATGGCCAGCACGCCAATCTGATCATCGTGGTGACCAAGACCGACGCCAGCAAGGGCGCGAAGGGCGTGTCGCTGATGGTGGTCGAGACCGACGAGGTCGAGGGTTTTCGCCGCGGCCGCAATCTCGACAAGGTCGGGCTCAAGAGTAACGACACATCGGAGCTGTTTTTCGATCATGTGCGGATACCGACGGCCAACATGCTTGGCACCGAGGAAGGCCAGGGCTTTGCCCAGCTGATGACCGAACTGCCGCAGGAGCGGCTGCTGATTGCCAATCAGGGCATCTCGATGATCGAGCGGGCGCTGGCTATCACCATCGACTACGTCAAGGAACGCCGCGCCTTCGGCAAGGCGATCATCGAGTTCCAGAATACCCAGTTCAAGCTGGCGGAACTGAAATCGGAAGCCACGATGGCGCGGGTGTTCGTCAATCACTGTATCGGCGAGCATCTCAAGGGTCAGCTGACCTCGACCACCGCATCGATGGCCAAGTATCTGGTCTCGGATCTGCAGTGCAAGGTGGTCGATGAATGCGTGCAGCTGCATGGCGGCTATGGCTACATGAATGAATTTCCGGTGGCGCGGATGTTCCGCGATGCCCGGGTGCAGCGAATTTACGGCGGCACCAACGAAATCATGAAACTGCTGATCGCAAGGAGCCTGTAATCCGATGACCGATTTTACGCTTGATTGCTTTTTGGAGAGCGGCAATGCCTACAAGGCTGCCTTGATGCTGGAACTGTGCGGCGCCGGCTGGACACCGCGGCGCGTGGCTTTTTCTCCGGCCAGACCCGGTCGGCGGATTACCGGGCGCTCAACATCATGGGCGAAGTGCCGGTGCTGACCCACCACAAGGTGGATGGCGACGTGGTGCTTAGCCAGTCCGGCACCATCCTCGATTACCTGTCGCGGGAATTCGACCGCTTCGGCCCGGCCAATGAGGACGAGCGCCGTGAAATCCTGCGCTGGCTGCTGTGGGACAACCACAAGCTGACCAGCTACACCGCGACCGCGCGATTCATGAGCCACTTCCAGAAAAAGCCCGATGACCCGGTGACGCAGTTCCTGCAGGCCCGCGCCGTCAGTGCCTGGAAGGTGCTCGAAGCGCATCTCGGAAACCGCGATTTCGTGGCCGGCGGCCACCCGACAATCGCCGACCTTTCGCTGTGCGGCTATCTGTTCTGGCCCGATCAGATCGGCATGGATCCGCAATCCTATCCCAATATTGCCGCCTGGCTCGACCGTATCGCCGCCCTGCCCGGCTACAAACGCCCAGAAGAGTTGATGCCGAGCGGGATCGATCCCGCAACGGCAACTGCCTGACCCGAACCAAAACCTGGAGATCACCGCAATGGTTGATGTATTTGTCTATGATCACGTCCGCACCCCGCGGGGCCGCGGCAAGAAAGACGGAAGCCTGCATGAGGTTCCCACCGTGCGGCTGGCATCGCACATGCTCGAAGCCCTGCGCGACCGCAACGGACTCGACACCAGCACGGTTGACGACATCATCATGGGCTGTGTCGATGCGATCGGCGAAGCCGGCGGCGATATCGCGCGTGCGGCCACCTTTGAAGCCGGCTATGCCACCGAAGCGCCCGGCATCCAGATCAACCGCTTCTGCGCCTCCGGCCTCGACGCCATCAATCTCGCCTCCGGCAAGATTGCCTATGGCGCCGACGACATCATCATCGCCGGCGGCGTGGAATCGATGTCGCGCATCGGCATCGGCGCCCAGGGCGGCGCCTGGTTCATGGATCCTTCGGTCAATATCCCGGCCTATTTCATGCCGCAGGGCATTTCCGCCGACCTGATCGCCACCAAATACGGTTTTTCGCGCGACGATGTCGACGCCTATGCCATGGAAAGCCAGAAGCGCTCGGCGCATTCCTGGGAGAACGGCTATTTCGACAAGTCGGTGGTGCCGGTCAAGGACATCAACGGCCTGACCATTCTTGCCCGTGACGAGCACATGCGGCCGGGCACCGACATGCAGGCGCTCGCCAGCCTCAACGCCTCGTTCGGCATGATGGCCGAGATGGGCGGCTTCGGCGCCGTCGCCATCCAGGCGCATCCGGAAATCGAAGCCATCAACCATGTCCATCATGCCGGCAACTCGTCGGGCATCGTCGATGGCGCCAGCCTGGTGCTGCTCGGCTCGAAGAAGGGCGGCAAGTCGATGGGCCTGCAACCGCGCGCAAAGATCCGCGCCTTCGCCAATATCGGTTCCGATCCGGCGCTGATGCTGACCGGCCCTGTCGATGTCACCGAAAAGCTCCTGAAGCGCGCCAAGATGAAGATCGAGGACATCGACCTGTTCGAGCTCAACGAGGCCTTCGCCGCCGTGGTGCTGCGCTTCCAGCAGGCCTTCGACATTCCGTCCGACAAGATCAACGTCAATGGCGGCGCCATTGCCATGGGCCATCCGCTCGGCGCCACCGGCGCGATGATTCTGGGCACCGTGCTGGATGAACTCGAGCGCCGTGATCTCAACACCGCTCTTGTCACGCTGTGCATCGGCGCCGGCATGGGCACCGCGACGATCATCGAACGCGTCTGATTGGAGAGCTATTATGAGCAATGAAATTTACACCGTAGACGTCGACAATGACGGCATCGCGCTGGTCACCTGGGATATGGCCAGCCGGTCGATGAACGTGTTCACGCAAGAGGCGCTGGAACAGCTTGACGGTCTGGTCGACCGCTTTGTCGCAGACGACGCCGTCAAGGGCGTGGTCTTCACCTCCGGCAAGTCTTCCTTTTCCGGCGGCGCTGACCTCACCATGATGAAGACCATGCTGGCCGGCATGGCGGAAGAAAAGCGCAACAACCCGGAAAAAGCCCAGCAGATGCTGTTTGATCAGGTCGGCCGGATGAGCTGGCTGTTCCGCAAGATCGAAACCTGCGGCAAGCCGTGGGTCTCGGCCATCAACGGCGTGTGCATGGGCGGCGCTTTCGAGCTGTCGCTGGCCTGTCACGGCCGGGTCGCCGCGGATTCGCCCTCGGTCAAGATGGCGCTGCCCGAGGTCAAGGTCGGCATCTTTCCGGGCGCCGGCGGCACCCAGCGGGTGCCGCGCCTGACCAATGCGCAGGACGCGTTGCAGATGATGACCACAGGTCAGTCGCTGACACCGGCGCGCGCCAAGGCCATGGGCCTGATCCACGACGTGGTTGAACCGAAGAAGCTGGTTGCCGCCGCCAAGGCGATGATCAAGGGTGGCCTGTCGCCGGTTGCGCCATGGGACGTCAAGGGCTTCAAGCTGCCCGGCGGCCAGATCTGGTCGGCCCAGGGCGCGCAGCTCTGGCCTGCAGCGTCCGCCATCCTGCGGCGCGAGACCCAGGACAATTACCCCGCTGCCAAGGCGATCCTGCAGAGCGTGTTCGAAGGCCTGCAGGTTCCTTTCGACACGGGCCTCAGGATCGAGCAGCGCTATTTCAGCCACATCCTGCAGACACCTGAAGCCCAGGCGATGATCCGCTCGCTGTTTGTCTCGCTGCAGGAGATCAACAAGGGCGCTCGCCGTCCCGAAGGCATCAAGCCGACCAAGTTCCGCAAGATCGGCGTTGTCGGCGCCGGCTTCATGGGCGCGGGCATTGCCTATGTCACGGCCAAGGCCGGCATCCCGGTGGTGCTGATCGATCGCGATCTGGAAGCCGCGGCCAAGGGCAAGGCCTATTCCGAGGATCTGGTCAAGAAGGGTGTCCAGAAGGGCAAGACCACCAAGGAAGAAGGCGAGAAGCTTCTGTCGCTGATCACCACGTCGGCCGATCACGCTGATCTCGCCGATGCGGACCTGGTGATCGAGGCCGTGTTCGAGGACCGTGACGTCAAGAAGGCGGTGACCGAGTCCATCGAAGAGCAGATCCGGCCGACAACGGTCCATGCCTCGAACACCTCGACGCTGCCGATCACCGGGCTTGCCAAGAACTCGAAACGTCCGAAGAACTTCATCGGCATCCACTTCTTCTCGCCTGTCGACAAGATGCTGCTGGTTGAGATCATTCTCGGCCGCAAGACCTCGGACAAGGCGCTGGCCGTGGCGCTCGACTATGTCGCCGCGATCAAGAAGACCCCGATCGTGGTCAACGACACCCGCGGCTTCTTCGTCAATCGCTGCGTGCTGCGTTACATGAACGAGAGCTACAACATGCTGGCCGAGGGCGTGCCGCCGGCAATGATCGAGAATGCGGCGAAGATGGCCGGCATGCCGGTCGGACCGCTGTCGCTCAATGACGAGGTGGCGATCGATCTTTCACTGAAGATCCTTCGCGCCGCAGTCGCCGATCTGGGCGAAAAGGCGGTCGATCCGCGCCATCTGGCGCTGGTCGAACGGATGGTCGAGAAGGAAGGCCGCCTGGGCCGCAAGAACGGCAAGGGGTTTTACGACTATCCGGCCAAGCCCGCCAAGAAGCATCTCTGGCCCGGCCTCAAGACGCTCTATCCGCAGCTCGACCCGGCCAAGGTGGATGTTGAGGAGCTGAAGAACCGCTACCTTGCGGTGATCGCGCTGGAGGCCGCGCGCACGGTGGAAGAAGGCATCGTCACCGATCCGCGCGAAGCGGATCTGGGCACCATTCTGGGCTTCGGCTTCGCGCCCTATACCGGTGGTGCGCTGAGCTATATCGACAGCATGGGCGCCAAGGCCTTTGTCGACATGTGCAAGGTGCTGGCGCGCAAATATGGACGCCAGTTCCGCGCGCCGAAGCTTCTGGTCGAGATGGCCGAGAATGGCGAGACCTTCTACGAACGCTTCAATCCCTACGGCGAAACCAAGGCCGCCGCATAGGCGGGCCGCTGATTACCGAATGATCAAACGGGCCTTCGGGCCCGTTTTTTTTGGTCAGGTTTTCGCTGCAACCAGCGTGTAGCACAAGGGCAGCTGCGCCGGCCTGCCGGCATAGATTTCGTAGTCCACCTCGCGGTTGCAATGCGGGTATTCGGTCAACTCGCGGATCTGCAGCCCGGCCTGAACGCAGCCGGTGACAATGGCCCCCATGGTGTGAAACTGCCAATAGGACGGCGGCGCCTTGCCGGTTGCCGATCCGTCATAGACAATCTCATCATCGCTGACGAAGGGGTCGGTCCGGAAATAGGAATATTTCGGGCTATGCGGATCGCTGCCCGACGGCTCGAACATGTCGAGAACCGGATGGGTTTCATAGATCACAAGACGGCCGCCCGGCACAAGCAGCGAGGCAACGATATTGAGGAACCGGGAGAGATCGGGCATCCAGTTGAGCACCCCGATGGTGATCAGCGCCAGATCGAACTGCCCGGCGAGACCGTCCGGCAGGCCATAGACATTGGCGCAGACAAAGCCGGCCTTGCCGCCCTGCGGTGACACCCGGCGCAGCTCCTCGGCCTGGGCGAGGAAAGCGTCGGACTGGTCGATGCCGGTTACGGTGGACGCGCCCAGCGCCAGCATCGACAGAGTTTCGCGCCCGTTGTTGCAGCCGATCTGCACCGCGCGCGCATCCCGGACACCGTTCCCCTCCAGAACCCGGGTGATGACCGGATCAAGCGTCGAAAACGATGCCTGGGCAAAGCCCGCCAGCTGGCGACTCCATTCCCGGCTCTGGCGGTGACGGATTGCGGAGGCATTCCAGGCCAGCCGGTTGGCCTCGACTGTGGTGGTGATGTCCAGTGTCATCGGCACGATCTCCCTCAAACCGGTGCTTGGAGCACCACGGCAGCCCGGTGTCTCACGGGCTCAGCCGGCGAGTGCTGCAATCCACAACAAGCCCGTCAAACAGCACGAAAGGCCCTTGCCGCCCGACAGCCGATTGGGCACTGTCGGCACAAAGGGAGGACCAATCAATGCCAGCCATCGATTACTATTTCTACTGCGCCTCGCCGTTTACCTATCTTGGCCACAACAAGATCTGCGAAGTGGCCGAGCGCCACAAGGTCACACTCAATTACAAACCGGTCAACCTGTTCGCCCTGTGGGACGTTTCCGGCGCGGTGCCCCCGGGCCAGCGTCCGCCGGTGCGCCAGCGCCAGCGGCTGGTCGAGCTGCAGCGGCTTGCCGCCTGGCGCGGATTGCCGATCAAGACCGCGCCTAAACACTGGCCGGTGGACGCAGCGCTCGCCGACAGGGTGATCATCGCGCTGGTCGAGGACGGGCACGACCCGCGCTATTTCATGCACAAGGTCCTGTCCGGCGTCTGGGCCCATGACGACGACATCGCCGACGAGGCAACGCTGACCTCCTATCTCTCGCAGGTCGGCCTTGATGCCATGCCAGCGCTGAAGGATGCCAAGACCGACCAGATTGCCGCGATCCGGGAGCGCAACTCAAAGGACGCCATTGCCGCTGATGCCGTCGGCGTGCCGACCTATGTGTACAATGGCGAGGCGTTCTGGGGTCAGGACCGCATCGAGCTGCTCGACGAGGCGCTGACCACCGGCCGTGCCCCCTATCATCCGCACTGAATCATGCTTCCGGCATTGGCCCATCCGGGCGCAAGGATATTTTTCCTATGTCACTTTACTTGACGGTTGCCGATCATGTAAAAAGGATACGCCCTGGCCGCGATCGTGCGGCCCGGGGCCTGTCTTGAACCAGCGGGAACCTCGCCATGCTCTCGCATGATCGCATCTGGTCAGCGCTTGACGCGCTCGCCGAACGCCACGGGCTCACCGCCTCGGGGCTGGCGCGGCGTGCGGGACTGGATCCCACGGCGTTCAACAAATCCAAGCGGTGCGGCGCCGACGGCCGCGACCGCTGGCCCTCCACGGAATCGCTTTCCAAGGTTCTTGGCGCGACCGGCGCCTCGCTCGATGAATTCATGAAGCTGGTGCAGGGCGATCAACCGGTGGCCGACACCGGCTTTCCCGACGGCGCATTCCCGCCGCAAACCGGCTCCATTCCGCTGCTCGGCTTCGCGCAGGCAGGGTCCGGCGGATTCTTCGACGATGGCGGCTTCCCCGCGGGCCAGGGCTGGGATGTGGTGGAGTTTCCCGCAGCCCCTTCCAACCGGCCCGGCGTCTATGCGCTGGAGGTCCAGGGCGACAGCATGATGCCGCTTTATCGCGATGGCGATATCCTGGTTGTCGAACCCGGCGCCCAGATCCGGCGCGGCGACCGGGTGGTCGTGCGCTCGCGCGACGGAGAGGTGATGGCCAAGGTGCTCAACCGGCAAAGCGCGAAATCGATCGAGCTTGTCTCGCTCAATCCCGACCATCCCAACCGCAGTTTCGACCTCAGCGAGATCGACTGGATGGCCCGTATCATCTGGGCAAGCCAATAGCGCGGGGGTGCGGCCGATTGGCCAAATCCGTGAGCGGCAGCTTGTGCAGCGCAGGCGCACTTCTTATCTAAGACCAACATTGAACAGAGAGATTGCCGATGACCGAACGTGTTACCACCCATGACGCCCTGATCTATCTGATGGTCACCATGTCTGCCGTCGACAAGGCGATGAACGACGCCGAACTGGCCCGCATCGGCCGCCTCGTCACTTTCCTGCCGGTGTTTGACGGCTTTGACGAGGAACGGCTGATCGATGTGACCCGCGCCGCCGCCGAAATCCTCAAGGGTCCTGAAGGGCTCGACATCATTCTCGAGGTTCTGCGCGACGCGGTTCCGCACAAATTCTACGACACGGCTTACGCCCTGGCCGTGGAGATCGCTTCGGCCGACTACAATATCCAGCAGGAGGAAATCAGGCTGCTGCAGATGGTGCGCGACCGGCTGGGCCTCGACAAACTGACCTGCGCGGCTATCGAACGCGGCGCGATCGCACGGTTCCGCAGCGCCTGACACGCAGCCCGCGCCAAAACGCCGGGAAACCGCTCACCAGATCGTGTGTCGCCAGCAGCAGCAGGCTGTGGCACGAAAGTGCCGGTCCACAAGACGGAGACACGACATGACGCTGCTGGGACTGTCCGAACCGGTAATCCGGCTGCTCGCCTTTTCGACGATTTTCATCACGCTGGCCGTCATCGAGCTGCTGGCGCCAAGGCTTGAGCGCGAGGAAATGCGCGGCGCGCTGAAATCCCGCCGCTGGATCACCAATCTGGCCATGGTGCTGCTCTCCTCCGTGGCACTCCGGATCGTGTTTCCGCTGGCCGCCGTGGGCACCGCCCTGTGGGCGCAGTCACAAGGGCTCGGCCTGTTCCCGCTGCTCGGCCTGCCGCTTTGGCTGGCCGGAATTCTGGCCTTCGTGGTGCTCGATTTCTCGGTCTGGCTCGAACATCTGGTCAGCCACAAATGGCCCTTGTTGTGGCGCATTCACCGCATACACCATGCCGACACCGGTTTCGACCTGACCACGGCACTCAGATTTCATCCGCTGGAAATCGTGCTGTCGATGGTCTGGAAGGCCGCCGTCATCATCGCGCTTGGCGCGCCGCCGGTGGCGGTGCTGGTCTTCGAGATCGTGCTCAATGGCGCAGCCATGTTCAACCACGCCAATATAAAGCTGCCCAAGGCAGTGGACGCGGTGTTGCGGCTTGTCATCGTGACACCCGACATGCACCGGATCCACCACTCCACCGACCCGCGCGAGACCGACTCGAATTACGGCTTTAATCTGGCCATCTGGGACCGGATGTTTTCGACCTATACCCGGGCGCCGCGCCGCGGCAATACCGGCATCGAGATCGGTCTTTCGGAATGGCGCGACGGCCGCACGGCCAATCTCGGCTGGGCCCTGGCCCTGCCGTTCAGGTTCGCGCCCAGGCCAAGGCCCGCGCCCAAGGCGGATCAGTAAAGCCCGTTGGGAAACCAGCGCAGATAAAGCTCGGTGAAGCGGCCATTGCGGTTGAGGCTGGCCAGCGCATGATCAAACGCCGTGGCCAGCGCTGCATTGCGCGGGGCCACAGCAATGGCCAGGCCTTCGCCCAGATGCGCCTGGGAAAAATAGGGGCCGTCGAAAAAGGCGCAGCACCCGTCTGCGGCCTTGCTCGACAGCCAGAACGACAATTGCAGCCCGTCGCCGAAGACGGCGTCGACCTGCCCCCCTTGAGCGCATCGAACATCCATTCCGAACGGGAAAACGTGACCGTGCGGATCTCCGGAAACCAGTCCCGCAGCATAGCCTCATGCGCGGTGCCATCCATCACCCCGACCCGCCGCGCGGCAAGCGCCTGGGCATTTTCGCCGCCCGGTGCAGCATCCTTGCGCAAGGCAAACCGCGCGGGCAGGGCCAGGTAGGTTCGCGTGAAACGGTGCGTGGCGCGGCTTTCGGCGGTGATCGCAAGGCCTGAAATCAACGCCTCGGCCTGGCCTGTCTTGAGCGCGCTTTCAAGCTCGGACCACGGCAGGCCCTGTATCTGGCATTGCGGCAGCACACCCAGCTCATCGCAGATGGCGCGGGCGAGATCGACGTGGAAACCGGCGATGCGGCCGGTCTGGTCGAGAAAGCTGAAGGGCGGAAAATCCACCGTGGTGGCAAAGCGAATGCGCCCATAGGCCTTCAGATCCGGCATCGGGATGCGCTCGCGCGGGTCCATGTAATTGGGCACGAGGATGTCCCTCGCCTGAGCTGGCGGCATGGCAAGGGCCAAAAAAGCCGCCAAAACGCATAAAATGCGCGAAATCCCCTTGTTTTTTAGGGGTGCAATCATTCGCGCATTCACTACCATAGATTTAGTATCCTATCGCAACCGTCATGTGTTTATCAGAGTCATGGCCCCAAGCAAAACCATCGATCTCAGTATCCCTGGCAGATTTCGACCGCAATTGCCCCGGGCCGCCAACACCGACCGCAGGGCTGAAAAACCATCCCGCAATTCTCGCCTGCCTGACGACGAAGCACGGTTTTTCCTGGGGTGTGGGATCGGCAAACCCCATGTCGATGCAGCCGCCCGGGCCGCGCGCAGCAACGCCACCACCATCGAAGCCGAGCTGCTGGCCGAAGGCCTGATCGAACCGGAGCTCTACTACCGCTGGCTGGCCGAGGAAATCGGCCTTGTTTATCTCGGGCATATCGATCCCGCGGAAGTGGTCGGGCTCCCGTCCATGGATGCGTTGTTGCGGCGCAATGGACCGCTTCGCCTGTCGCGCGAGCAGGGCCAGGTCACGGTGATCATCCCGGAAGCCCGTCATCTGGCAGCCCACAAGGCGCGACTTGAAAGGCACCCGGCGTTGCGCCAGAGCCTGGCGGTCTCCTCGCCCGCCACCATCCGCGAGGCGGTGTGGCAGGCCGGTGCTGACGAGCGGGTGCGCAGAACCACCTTCCAGCTCGACCAGGATGATCGCAATGCCAGCGCGCGGCGGGTCATGACCGGGCCTCAGGGCTTCATGCTGGCAACGGTGCTGTTTTACGGCATGGCCGGGTTTCTGCTCTGGCCATTCATGGCCTTTACCGCCCTGCACGTGGCGCTGACCCTGTTTTTCGGCGGCGGCATCCTGCTGCGGCTGGCGGCTCTGGTGTCATCGCTGTGGCGCCCGGCGCGGCAGCGGCCGCCGGCCGCGAATTCCGACGGCGGGCTGCCGATCTACACCATCCTGATCGCGCTGCGCAACGAAGCCGGGATGGCCCCGGCCATCGTTTCCCGGATTTCGGCGCTGCGCTGGCCCAGAGCCGCCTCGACATCAAATATGTCTGCGAAGCCGAAGACGAGGCCACCATTGCCGCCCTGCTGGCGCAGCATCTCGGTCCCGACAGCGAGATTGTCCGGATCCCGAATTTCGGGCCGCGGACCAAGCCGAAGGCGCTGCAATACGCGCTGCAGGGCGCGCGCGGCTCGCTGGTGGCGGTCTATGACGCCGAGGACAAGCCTGCGCCGGGACAATTGCACGAGGCCTGGAACGCCTTCTGCAACGGAGGCCCAAAGCTGGGCTGCCTGCAGGCCCCTCTGGCGATTGCCAATCTGCGCTCGAGCTGGACCGCCGGGCTGTTCGCCCTCGAATATAGCGGCCTGTTTCGCATTCTGGTGCCGTTCCTGGCCCGCACCGGCATGCCGATCCCGCTGGGCGGCACGTCCAACCATTTCCGCCGCTCGGCGCTGGAAGAGGTTGGCGGCTGGGATCCCCACAATGTCACCGAGGATGCCGATTTGGGCATGCGGCTTTACGCCAATGGCTACCGCACCGGAACGCTGCACAGCGCCACGGTGGAATCCGCGCCGGTGTCGCTCGATGTCTGGACCCGGCAGCGGACCAGATGGTTCAAGGGTTGGGCGCAAACCTGGCTGGTGGCGATGCGGCACCCGGTTAAGACCTGCCGCAGCCTCGGCGCCTGCGGCTTCGTGGTGTTCCAGCTGATGATTGCCGGCATGCTGGTGTCCGCGCTGGCCCATCCGCTGATGTTCGTCTTCATCGCGCTGACCATGGCCTGGCTCGCCTCGGGCGGACAGCCGCATGTCTCGACACTGCACCATGTTTTGATGTGGACCGACATTGCCAATATCGGCGGCAGTTACCTGACCTTCATCGCCACGGGATGGCGCGGCTTTACCGGGCATGAGCGAACACGGCTGAAGCGGCGCTGGCTGTTGCTGACGCCGGCCTATTGGCTGCTGATGTCCTATGCCGGCTGGCGGGCGCTCAAGCAGTTGGCGACCAATACGCATCTTTGGGAAAAGACCCCGCACCCCGTCAGTCCGGAATGGGCCGCAGTCGCGCCATCGGCGGATGCTGCGGGCGGCGTGGAGCGGGTGAAGGGAATCGAACCCTCGTCGTAAGCTTGGGAAGCTTCTGCTCTGCCATTGAGCTACACCCGCGAAAGCCGGGCGATTTTTGGCGCTGAACTCCTGCCGTGTCAAGCTGCATTGATCGGCGATGACCGCTTGACTGGCTGCCGGGCCAACCACATATGAGGAGCGCCCCGCTCCAACCCAGATTGCCCCATGTCCCAGCTCAAAGCCCTGCTCACATCCCGGCGTTTCGAATTCGCGATCACCGCGCTGATCATCCTCAATGCGATCACGCTCGGGCTGGAGACAGTGCCCGAGGCGGTGGAACGGTTCGGCGGACTGCTGAGCCTGCTCGACCGGACCATCCTCGGCATCTTCGTGCTGGAAGTGGCAGCGCGGCTTGCGGTCTGGCGGCTCGATTTCTTCCGCGATCCCTGGCGGGTGTTCGACTTTCTGGTGGTCGGGGTGGCACTGGTGCCGGCAACCGGCGCGCTGTCGGTGCTCAGGGCGCTGCGCATTCTCCGGGTGCTCAGGCTCATCAGCATGGTGCCATCGCTGAAACGGGTCGTGGGCGGGCTTGTCGGGGCCTTGCCGGGCATGGGATCGATCATGCTGCTGCTGACGCTGGTGTTCTATGTCTTCTCGGTGATGGCGACCAAGCTGTACGGAGACAGTTTTCCCGATTGGTTCGGCTCGATCCCGGCCTCGGCCTATTCGCTGTTCCAGGTGATGACGCTGGAGAGCTGGTCGATGGGGATCGTCAGGCCGGTGATGGAAGTTCACCCGATGGCGTGGGCCTTCTTCATCCCGTTCATCGCCTGCACCACGTTCACCGTGCTCAACCTGTTCATCGGCATCATCGTGTCGGCCATGCAGGAAGAGCATGAAGCCGAGGCCACGGCTGACCGTGAGGCCATGGCGTCGGACCAGAGCGCGATGCTGAGGGAACTCAAGGCGATCCGTAAGGAGCTGGCGGCCTTGCGCGCCGAGACCGGGTCACGCGTCAACTGACGGCAACTTGCCGCAAACAACGACCGCGAGATCTCAGGCGCGAAAATGTTTCGACAGTTTCAGGCCCTGCGCCTGATAATTCGAGCCCAGACCGGATCCGTAGAGCGCGCCCGGGCGCTCCAGCATGCGCTCATAGATCAGCCGGCCGACGATCTGGCCGTGCTCGAGAATGAAGGGCACTTCGTGGCTGCGCACTTCAAGCACCGCGCGGCTGCCGGCGCCGCCGGCGTCGGAATGACCGAACCCGGGATCGAAGAAGCCGGCATAATGCACACGGAACTCGCCGACCAGCGGATCGAACGGGGTCATTTCCGCCGCATAGAGCGGCGGCACATGCACCGATTCCCGGCTGACCAGAATGTAGAATTCATCGGGATCGAGGATCAGGTCGGCCGAGCCACGATTGTGCAGCGGCTCCCAGAAATCGAAAACATCATGGGCTGCGCGCTTGTCGACATCGATGACGGCGGTGTGGTGCTTGCCGCGATAGCCGATCAGACGATCAGGCCCCTGCCCCATCAGGTCGATCGACAGCGCGATGCCGCCGCCCGACACATTGGGTGTGTCGGAGGCAACCAGCGTTTCGGCGCTGTGCAGCCTCGACAGCTCGTCCTCGTCAAGCACCGCGTGGCCTTGGCGAAACCGGATCTGCGACAGCCGCGAGCCGGTGCGCGCCACGATCGGGAAGGTGCGCGGGCTGACTTCCAGCCACAGCGGGCCAGTGTAGCCCGGCGCGATCTTGTCGAACTCCTGGCCGTAATCCGTCATCACCCGAGTGAAGATATCGAGCCGGCCGGTCGAGCTCTTTGGATTGGCGGAAGCCGAAATCTCCGGCGGCAGCGCCAGGCTTTCGAGAAGCTGGACCATGTAGACGCAACCGGTCTCGAGCACGGCGCCCTCGGAAAGGTCGATCTCGTGCATGCTCAGCCGCTGCAGCTTGTCTTCTACGCGGGCAGACGGGCCCGGCAGGAAGCTGGCGCGCACCCGGTATGCGCGGGCGCCAAGCCGAAGGTCGAGGCTGGCGGGCTGGATCTGGTCGGCATCAAGAGCGCGGCCGGAGGAGAGTTTTCCAGCGTCAAAGAGCGCCTGAATTGCGCGGTCTGAAAGAATGCCAGCTGCCACTGTCTGCCCGCTCCAGTTTGTAAGATGCCTTGATGGCAAGGCGAAGCGATTGACGCAAGCGCCGGAAGCCCCTAAAAGCAGGTTTATCCCGTGGTGATTTGGCCGACCGGCTTGCAGCCACGTTAAACAAGTCGCTAAAATGGTCGGGTTGCAAAACCGGCTGGCGACTTCGCAAGCCGGTTTTTTTGTATGTTGGACGAAGATCATGACAAGCACCCGACAATTCCGCCCCGCCACCCAACTTGTGCATGGCGGCACCAGCCGTTCAGGATTTGGCGAGACATCCGAAGCAATCTTTCTGACGCAGGGCTTTGTCTATGACAGCGCCGAGGCGGCGGAAGCGCGATTCAAGGGCGAGGACCCGGGATTCGTCTATTCCCGCTACGCAAACCCGACCAATGACATGTTCGAAAAGCGCATGTGCCTGATGGAAGGCGCCGAAGATGCGCGCGCCACCGCGTCGGGCATGGCGGCGATTTCGGCGGCATTGCTGTGCCAGCTCAAGGCAGGCGACCACGTGGTTTCGGCCCGCGCGCTGTTCGGCTCCTGCCGCTGGGTGGTGGAGACACTGCTGCCGCAATACGGCATTGAATCCACCCTGGTGGATGGCCGCGATCTGGCCAATTTCGAAGCCGCGATCCGGCCCAACACCAAGGTGTTCTTCCTCGAAAGCCCGACCAATCCTACGCTTGAGGTGGTCGATATTGCCGGCGTGGCAAAGCTCGCCAACCAGATCGGCGCCAAGCTTGTGGTCGACAATGTCTTTGCCACCCCGCTGATGCAGAAGCCGCTGGAACTGGGCGCCCATGTGGTGGCCTATTCGGCGACCAAGCACATTGACGGCCAGGGCCGGTGTCTCGGCGGCGTGATCCTGTCGGACAAGGACTGGATCGACGAGCATCTGCACGACTTCTTCCGGCACACCGGTCCGTCGCTGTCGCCGTTCAATGCCTGGACCCTGCTCAAGGGCCTGGAAACATTGCCGCTCAGGGTGCGGCAGCAGACCGAGAATGCGACGAAGGTGGCTGATTTCCTGGCCGACCATCCGGCGATTGCGCGGGTGATCTATCCCGGACGCGCCGACCATCCCCAGGCCGATATCTGTGCCAAGCAGATGAAGGGCGGATCAACCCTGGTGGCAATCGAGCTCAAGGGCGGCAAGGCCGCTGCATTTGCGATGCAGAACAAGCTTGAGGTGGTCAAGCTCTCCAACAATCTCGGAGACACGAAAAGCCTGATCACGCATCCGGCGACCACCACACACAAGAACCTGGTGGAAGAGGCGCGCGCCGAACTCGGCATCGGGCCCGGCGTGTTGCGGCTTTCGGTGGGGATCGAGGATGCGGATGATCTGATCGAGGATTTCGATCACGCGCTCTCAGGACTGTGACGGCTCATTGGGAAACTCTGCCCTCGCCTGGATGATCCGCGACAGCGCGGTGTAGAGGCAGATGGCGGCAAACACCCAGGCCACCGGTGCAAACCAGGCCGGCCACAGGCAGAACAGCACGAACACGAAGATGGTCTCGCTGGCTTCGGCGAGACCGGTGGTGAAATAGATCGATTTCACCCCGCGCGCGGTGGTGCTGAGGCCGCGTTTTTCAGCCACGACCGCATAGGCCAGAAAGCTCGCGCCATTGACATAGAATGAAAAGATCAGCGCTGCCCCGGCCAGGCCGTTGGCTGCCGGGTCAAGGATGACAAATCCCAGCGGAATGACGCCGTAAAACGCAAAATCCAGGGTGATATCCAGATAGCCGCCAAAATCGGTCTTCCGCGAGGCCCGCGCCACGGATCCATCCAGCCCGTCACAGATCCGGCTGACAAGGATCAGCACCAGCGCCGCGCCGAGATATCCCGACGCGATCAGCCCGGCCGCGGCGAGGCCAAGCAGGCAGGCAAACAGCGTCACATGGTCGGCGCTGACACCCCGGCTGGCCAGCCATCTGCCGACCCGGTCGAGGCCGGGCTGGATCAATTTGCGTGCGGTTCCGTCCATCATGCCGGGCTCTCCTTGTCGTGGAGCACGTGATAGCGCGAACGGCCTCAGGCGTCACGCACGGCCAAAGGCAAGCTTCATCACAATCAGGTCAACACAAACGGGGATTCAGGCGCCTGGCGCATGCCGAAATGCTTGACGCAGGCAATCCGCTGTACGATGAGTGTGGCAAGGAGTGGCAGATGTACCGCGCGCTGACCCGTGAGATCGAAGTGACCGTGGAGCCGTATTATCTCGAGGACCAGTCGGACCCCGAGGATGGCCGCTATGTATGGGGTTACCGCGTCGTGATCGCAAACCATTCCGACAAGGTCGTCCAGCTTCGCAGCCGGCATTGGCGGATCACCGACGAATACGGCATTGTCGACGATGTCCGCGGCCCCGGTGTGGTCGGCGAACAGCCGGTGCTCGGCCCCGGCGACACCTATGAATATTCCTCCGGTTGCCCGCTGGATGCGCCTTCGGGGGTCATGGTCGGCTCCTACCAGATGCAATCGGCCGAAGGTGAGCTGTTCGATGTCGAGATTCCGGCCTTCTCGCTGGACCTGCCCGGCATGGCAAGAACGCTGAATTGACGGCTCTTTCCGATCTTCGGCCTGTCATGCTGGTCACCGGCGTGCTCGTCGCGGCCCTGGGTGCGGCGATGCTGCTGCCGGCGCTGGTCGATCTGGCGGCAGACAATGACGACTGGATCATCTTTGTCAGCGCGGCCATGGTCACCATGCTGTTCGGGCTCGGCCTGTTTGTCGCCAGCCGTGGCGCGCCAAAGGGGCTTTCGACCCGGCAGGCCATGCTGATGACGGTGTTTTCCTGGCTGATGCTGGTCACCTTCGGCGCGCTGCCGTTTTTGTGGTCGGGCATCGTGCCGAGCTACACCGACGCCTTCTTTGAATCCATGTCCGGGCTGACCACCACCGGGGCCACGGTGATCACCGGTCTCGACAGCACCCCGCCGGGCCTGCTGTTCTGGCGCGGACTGCTGCAATGGCTCGGCGGTCTCGGGATCATCGTGATGGCGATCGCCGTGCTGCCGATGCTGCAGATCGGCGGCATGCAGCTGTTCAAGGCCGAGGCCTTCGACACGGCCGAGAAAATCCTGCCGCGCGCCACCCAGATCTCGACATCGATCACGCTGGTGTTCATCGCCATGACCGGAATCTGCGCTGTCGCCTATATGGCGGTCGGCATGGCCGCCGACGACGCGGTGATCCATGCCATGACCACGGTGGCGACGGGCGGTTTTTCCACCAAGGATGCCTCCATCGGCTATTTCAACAATCCGGCTGTCGAGTGGATTGCGATCGTGTTCATGGTGCTGGGCTCGATTCCCTTCATTCTCTATGTGCAGATGCTGCAGGGACGGTTCCGGCCCTTCCTTGTCGATGACCAGGTCAAGGGCTTCATGGGCTTTCTCGCCGGCGCGGTGATCGCCGGCTGGATGATGGCCCATTTCAGCGAGAACCATATCGGGGTCGAGGGATTGCGGCACTCCGCCTTCAACGTGGTCTCGATTGTCACCGGAACCGGATATTCCTCCACGGATTACGGCCTCTGGGGGCCGCATGCGGTGGCGTTCTTCTTCATCATCATGTTTGTCGGCGGCTGCGCCGGCTCGACCTCCTGCGGCATCAAGATCTTCCGCTTCCAGGTGCTGCTCGAGGCGATCCGCCAGCATATTTCGCAAGTGATGTATCCCCACGGGGTGTTCCGCGCCCGCTTCAACGGCAAGCCGATCGAGCAGCGGGTCATCGCTTCGGTGATGAGCTTCTTCTTCCTGTTCATGGCCTCCTTCATCCTGCTGGCGATCTTGCTCAGGTTGAGCGGGCTGGACACGACGACGGCGCTGTCGGGAGCGGGAACCGCCTTGTCCAATGTCGGTCCGGGGCTGGGCGAAATCATCGGCCCATCCGGCAATTTCAAATCCCTGAGCGATCTGCAGAAATGGCTGCTTGCCGGCGGCATGTTGCTCGGCCGGCTGGAACTGTTCACCGTTCTGGTGCTGTTTCTGCCGCGGTTCTGGCGGTCCTGATCCGGGTCAGGCGCGGCCCGCTGCCGGACGGCGGCCATAAAGGAACGACAGAGCGCGGGCAAAATCATCCCCGATGCCGACCAGTGCCGGCACCAGGAACAACACCAGAAGCGTGGTCATGGCGAGGCCGAAGACGATGGTGATGGCCATCGGCAGCAGGAACTGGGCCTGCAGGCTGGTCTCGTAAAGCAGCGGCAACAGCCCGCCGATGGTGGTCAGTGAAGTCAACAGCACCGCGCGCAAGCGGTCGCGGCTGGCGCCGACGGCGGCTTCGGCAAGGCTGTCGCCCGACGCGCGGCGCTCCTCCAGCCGGTCGACCAGGATGATGGAATCATTGACCAGAATGCCCGCCAGCCCGAGCAGGCCGATAAAGGACAGGATGGTGAGCTGATAGCCCAGCACCCAGTGGCCGAAGATCGCGCCGACGACGCCAAAGGGGATGATCAGCAAGACCGCGATCGGCCGCCAGTAGCTCGCGAATACCCAGGCCAGAATGATATAGATGACGCTGAGCGCCACGGCGACGCCGATCCTGAGATCGGCGAATGCGTTTTCCTGCTCCTCCGAGCGTCCGCCGAAGGAATAGCTGACGCCGTGGCGCGCCGCCACCAGGTCAAGGCTGCCGCTGGCCGTCAGTTGCTCCACCACCGCGCCGGTGGTGGTCACCGCCGTGTCAATGTCGCCGGTGACCGAGATGGTGCTTTTGCCGTCGCGGCGCTGGATCGCGGAGAACCCCTGTCGGTCGGTCATCTCGACTACTTCCGACAACGGCACGAAGGTGCCGCCGGGGCTTTGGAGTTCAAAGTCGCGCAGCGCCTGCGCACCGGGCGACGCCGGCACCTGAACGAGACGCACGGTGACCTCGTCACTGCCGCGCGGGAAGCGGAACGGCACCGCCCCGTCAAAGGCATTGCGGATCTGCCGGCCGACATCCTCGATCGAAAAGCCGAGCGCTGCACCCTGCGGGGTCAGTTCCATGACAAGCTCCGGCTTGCCCCGGGGAAGATTGTCATCAAGCCCGGTGATGCCGTTGATGCCCGACAACAGCGCAACCACATCGGCCGCCGCGGTTTTGAGCGCCGCCACCCGATCCCCCTGCAGCCGCACCTCGATGTCTCTGCCCGGAGGTCCGCCGCGCGATTGCGCAACGGTGAACCGGCTCACGCCGGCCACGTCCGGAGCTGCCTTGCGCCAGGCATTGACAATGTCCGGGGTGCGCACGTCGCGCTCTTCCGAGGTGGTGAGCTGCACCTGGATGCGGGCCGTGGCGCTGCCGCTGCGGCTTGACGCCCCGAAGGTGGTGAAAACCGCACGTATCGAGGACGGCCCGTCTCCGGCCAGTGCGATGTCGGCCCGGCGCAGGGCCTGTTCATGCGCGGCGATTGCCTTGAGTGCCGTGTCTTCAGGCAAGCCGGCATTGAAGATCAGCGTGCCGTTGATATTTTCGGCTTCCGGTGACGGAAAGAACACGAATTCGACACGTCCCGAGCGGACCAGGCCGATGGCGAGAACCATCACCATGACCAGCGCGATGGAGAGCGTGACGTAACGCCAGTCCCAGGCCAGTTGAACCAGACGCGAGAAGGGCCCGGTGCGGAACCGGTCAAAGCCGGCGTCGAAGGCGCGGCGGAAACGGCTCTCACCGGCAGCCTCGACGCGGCCATTCTTGTCGGCTTTCCGCCGCCGCAGGGCCAGCAGACCCCATTCCATCAAGGTCGCCAGGGCCAGCGACACCGTCACCACAATGGCCATGCGCGCAGCCGCGGGCAAGCCGGCATAGTCACGCGCCGCAGATCGCAGGCCGGAATCGCTCGCTCCCAGCGCCAGATCGACGGCCAGACGCCCGGAGACGCCGATGAGGAACACCATCAGCACCAGCGCAATCAGGAACTGGCGCCACCAGGACCAGCCCGGCGCTTTGCGCCCAGCCAGCGAATTGGCCAGATGCCCTGGCAGGATCAGAAAGCACTCAAGCAGGCTTGCGACCAGAACTGCGATCACCACCATCGGCAGCACCGCCATCATCTGGCCGATGGTGTCGCCGATCAGCAGGATCGGGGCAAAGGCGGCCAGCGTTGTCGACATCGCCGCGATCACCGGGGTGAACATCATGCTGACGCCGTTCTCCGCCGCCGTTTGCGGATCGTCGCCCAGCTCCAGCCGGGTCGCGGTGTGTTCGCCCACGACAATGGCGTCATCGACAATGATGCCGAGCATCATGATCAGCGAGAACAGCGACATCATGTTGATGGTCTGGCCGGAGGCATACATGAAGCCGATCGTTGCGAGCATCGCCACCGGAATGCCGGCGGCGACCCAGAAGGCAATGCGGGCATTGAGGAAGACGAACAGGATCGCCACCACCACCAGCAACCCGCCGAGCCCGTTCTTGACCAGCAGCCAGATCCGCGCGGCGAGCGCGTCGGAGGCAACCTCATAGGTAGCCAGCTCGACGCCGGGCGGCAGTTGCGGCGTGATCTCCTCGATATAGCCCGACAGGATCGCCGCGGTCTTGAGCGTGTCGGCGGTGGGCGCACGCCGGACATCGAGCTCGATCGCCGGCGATCCACCCGCCAGGCCGCGGGTGTCGTCGGCATCGAAACCGTCGGTGATGGTGGCGATGTCGCCGAGCAGCACCTTTTCGCCGCCGGTGAAGGATTTGACCTCGACATCGGCGAGTTCGCGCGCGCCCTGGGCATCCGCCAGGGTCCGCAACTGACGGTCGACGGCGCCTTCCACCGTTCCCGAGGGGAGGTCACGGCTGTTGGCGGCAATCGCGGTCGAGACATCGGAGATCTTCATGTCCAGCCGCCGGAGTTCGATCTCCGGCACCTCGATGCGGATCTCGGCGCTGCGCAGGCCGGTGAAATTGATCTTGTCGATGCCGCGATCAATCAGGTCATCGCGGATGCGCTTGGCCCAGGTGCGCTTGACCACCTCGTCGGCGGCGCCAAACACGGCAAGCTTGGCGACACTGTCGAAGAACACCGACCTTGATATCGTCGGCTCCTCGGAATCCTCGGGCAGATTGCCCACCGCCTTGACCGCTGTTTCGACGTCGGTCATCGCCTGGGTCATGTCGGTGGATTCGGTGAACTCGAGCCGCACCGTGGCGGAGCCCTCGGCGGCAGTGGAGGTCATCCGGTCAACGCCGGAGACATAGCGCACTTCCGGCTCGATCAGGGCCAGGATGTTGGTCTCGACATCCTCGGCGCTGGCGCCAGACCAGGCGACGCCGATGCTGATGGTCGGCCTGTCGATGGTGGGGAAAAACTGCGTGTTGATGCGGGCAATCGAGAAAGCGCCGAACAGGATCATCAGCACCATCAGCAGATTGGCCGCATTGGGGTGCCGGATGAACGTGCTGACCAAGCCGCGACCGCCAGCCCGCCCGCGGCCGGAGGTGCCGCCGGCGCTCATTGGCCGCTGTCCGTGTCCGCCTCGGGCGACGGCGCGGCTTGCACCGGCGGGCTGCCTGCGGAGGGTTCACGCACGCGCACGCCCTCGGTGGCCTCGGTCAGGCGCGTGACCAGCACGGTGTCGCCGTCCTCGAGCTCGCCATCGACAATGGCATCCTCGCCGTCCCAGGCAATCAGCCGGACGTCGCGGCGCTGCAGCTTGCCGTCCTTGACGATGAAGACGTGGTCGGAATTGCGCAGCGCGGTTTCGGGCAGCCGGAAGGTTTGCGGCCAGATGCGATCGGGCACCACCAGCGAGACAAAGGCACCCGGACGCAGTTTGACGGGATTGTCGACCTGGGAGATGCGGGCAAACACCTCGACGCCGCCGCGCTCGGCCGCAACCCGCGCACCGATGCGGTCGATCACGGCCGGCCAGGTGTAATCGGTGCCGCCGACACTCCAGTTGACCTCGACCTTGCGGCCGATCAACGGGTCGGCATCGGTCGCCATGCGGCCATATTGGGCATTGGTCAGGGTAAACCGCACATCAAGCGCTGTGTCATCATAGATCGAAACCAGGGCCTCGTTGGCATTCACTGACCGGCCGGTCTCGACGGATTCTTCGGAAATGATGCCGTCAAACGGCGCAATCAGCGCGGTTTCCGCCAGCTTGCGCTCCGCTTCGCGGACTTTCCATTCCAGCCGCTCGGCATTTGCCTCCTGCTGGGTGCGCTGCGCCTCGGCGATCAGGATATTGCTGCGGCGCTGGCCAGAAGCCTGTTCGCGCTGTGACAGGATAAGCCGCCGCGCATCGACTTCCTTGTCGGTCAGGGCGCCGGAATCGGCCAGCGACAAGGCCCGTTCGAGATCGGCGCGGCCCAGCTCCAGCTGCGCGTCGGCCGCCTCCAGCTGCTCGCGCTCCGCAGCCAGCCGCGCGTCGATCTCGGCGATGGCCGCGCGGACGGAGGCAAGATTGGTGCGGGCTTCGAGCAAGGCGCCTTCATAGGCAAAGGCATCAACACGCAGCAACACCGTGCCCTTGGCGACGCGGCGGCCGGCGACCAGATCAGGATGGATCTCGACCACGTCGCCGCTGACTGCGGTGCGCAGTTCGACATCGCGGCCGGCATCGACCTGGCCGTAAAGCCGGATCTCGGGGCGATTGTCAGCGCGCGCGGCGGGCATGGTGTCGACGGTGTAGACCAGAGGCGTGAACGCGCGCGGCGTCCGCTCCGGCCTGGATGCGGCCATGCGCTCCATGACCACCCACCCGCCGGCGAGAACCAGCGCCATCAGCGCAAATTGCGCCACAGGCCGCAAGAACCGGAAACGGGCTGACCCGGCTTTCTTCGCATCCCCACCAGCTGGCAGGGTCGCGCGCGTCTCTGTCCTTTCGGACAGGGGCCTGTCGAGCATGGATCTCCTCCGTTATCGTTCAACAGGTAACGCAATGCCCCAACATGGCAAATTAAAGTTTTGTCATGTTAGGGCAAAGCTGGCTCACCCGCCAAACTCGGCCGGATCGAACTTGTAGGCTGTCGAGCAGAACTCGCACTGCACCGTGATTTCGCCATCCTCAACGCTGTCGGAGATTTCCTCGGCGGAAAAGCCGCTGAGAACCTCGCCCAGCCGCTCGCGCGAGCAGCTGCACCGGTCGAACACCTTAACAGGCGGATAGACCTTGGCGCCGCGTTCATGAAACAGCCGGTAGAGCAGGCGTTCGGCGCCGACTTCCGGATCGGTCAGTTCACCGGGCTGCACGGTGCCGACAAGCGCCTTGGCCTCGGCCCAGCCGTCATCATCATTGTGGAACGGTTCCTCAATGCCCTCGGGCGCATCGCCGCCGGGAAGGTCGGGCTGGCGCATCCGCTCGGGTGACTGCGGCAGGAACTGCACGACGATGCCGCCGGCGCGCCAGCTCTGGCGCGGGTTGCCGTCGCTGTCGCGGTCAAACAGTTCCCCCACGGCCAGCCGCACGAGCGTCGGGATCTGCTCGGACTGGCGGAAATAGGTCTCCGCCATGGCTTCCAGCGTTTCGCCCTTCATTTCGACAATGCCCTGATAGCGCTGCATGTACTCGCCCTGGTCGATGGTGAAGGCGAGCACCCCGGTGCCGAGCAACTCGGCAGGGCTGGTCATCCCCGCGGCCTGGGCTGCGGCAAGGCGCTCTTCGTCAAAACGGGCGTAGGCTCGCAGGTTTCCCGGCGTGGTGAAGTCCGCCACGAGAAGATCCACGGGGCCATCGCCCTTGGTCTGGACAATCAGCTTGCCCTCGAATTTGAGCGAGGTCCCGAGCAGCACCGTCAGCGCGATGGCTTCGGCAAGCAGCCGCGCCACGGGCTCCGGATAGGAATGCCGCGCAAGGATTGCATCGATCATCGGTCCAAGCTGCACGGTGCGTCCGCGCACATCCAGACCGTCCACATCGAAGGGCAGAACACTGTCGTCTCCGGCGAAGCCAGGCTCGCCGAGGGTTTGGATATCGGTTTCCATCATCATTCCCGATTGTTGAGCGTGTTGCGTCCTGCCCTGATTGTCCAGGCATGATCCGCGTTCACATTACAAACGGCGCATATAGGTACTGTCCGGCAAAAGCGCCAGAGGGCTAAAGGACGCCCATGCACCAGCGCATCACCGCCTTTTGCGCATGAAGCCGGTTTTCGGCTTCGTCAAACACCACCGATTGCGGTCCATCCATCACCCCGTCGGTGACCTCCTCGCCACGATGGGCCGGCAGGCAATGCATGAACAAAGCGTCCGGATTGGCTTTCGCCATCAGGCTCTCATTGACCTGATAGGGCAGGAAGACATTGTGGCCGCGGGCCTTGTGTTCCTGGTTCATCGACACCCAGGTGTCGGTGATGACGCAGTCGGCGCCCTTGATGGCACGCTCCGGATCGGCGCTAAGGTCGATCTCGGCACCGAGCTTGCGGGCATAGTCGACATATCGTGCATCGGGCTCGGAACCTGCCGGTGTGGCAATCTGCATCCGGTAGCCGAACTGGCCGGCGCCCTCGATCAGCGAATGAAGCACATTGTTGCCGTCACCGGTCCAGGCCAGGGTCTTGCCTTTCACCGGGCCGCGATGCTCCTCGAAGGTGAGAATATCGGCCATGATCTGGCAGGGATGGGTGTCATCGGTCAGCGCGTTGATCACCGGTACGGTGGCGTGCTCGGCCAGTTCCAGCATGCGCGAATGGTCAAGCGTGCGGATCATGATCATGTCGACATAGCGCGACAGCACCTTGGCGGTGTCGGCAATGGTCTCGGCGCGGCCCAGCTGCATCTCTGTGCCCGAGAGAAACAGGGTCTCGCCGCCGAGCTGGCGCATGCCGACATCGAACGACACCCGGGTGCGGGTCGAGGGCTTTTCGAAGATCATCGCCAGCATCTTGCCGGCGAGCGGGCGATCGCTCTCAGCGTCTGCCTTGGCGGCGCGCGCCGCATCAAGCATGGCGCGCAGATCGGCCGCGCTGACAGCGGAGAGGTCAAGAAAGTGGCGGGTTCCGTCGGATTTGGTCTGCGTCATGGGATCCAGTCCGGTTAAGGGGATTTGTGAGACAGCATGTCGAGCGCCGCCTCTATTCTGGAAAGGGCTTCTCGGGCCTCTTCGGCGGTCACGATCAGGGGCGGCAGCAAGCGGACGACATTGTCGCCGGCGGGCACGCCGAGCAGGTTTTCGTTGCGCATGGCCATCACCAGATCGGCATTGGATTTGGCGCACTGGATGCCGAGCAGCAGGCCTGTTCCGCGCACGTCCTTGATCAGATCCGGATAGCGGTCCTTGAGCGAGGCCAGTCCCTGCCGCAACAGCAGCGCAATGTCGTTGACATGCGGGAGAAAACCCTCGTCGAGGATGACATCGAGCACGGCGTTGCCGACCGCCATGGCGAGCGGATTGCCGCCATAGGTGGTGCCATGGGTGCCAAAGGTCATGCCGTCGGCGGCCTCGGCGGTGGCCAGGCAGGCGCCGAACGGGAAACCGCCGCCGATGCCCTTGGCAATCGCCATGATGTCGGGCTCGATCCCGGCCCATTCATGGGCGAACAGCTTGCCGGTGCGTCCGACACCGGACTGGACCTCGTCCAGAACCAGCAGGATCCCCTGTTCGTCGCAGAGCTCGCGCAGCGCCCGCAGGGTCTCGCTCGACAGCGGGCGGACACCGCCCTCGCCCTGCACCGGCTCGACAAGAATGGCTGCGGTGTGTTCGGTGACGGCCGCCTTGACGGCGTCGAGATCATCAAACGGCACCTGATCGAAACCCTCGACCTTCGGGCCGAAGCCCTCAAGATACTTGGCCTGGCCGCCGGCGGCGATGGTTGCCAGTGTGCGACCATGAAACGCGCCTTCCATGGTGATGATGCGGTAGCGCTCCGGCTGGCCGTTGACATAGAAATGTCGGCGCGCGGTCTTGATGGCGCATTCGAGTGCTTCCGCGCCTGAATTGGTGAAGAACACCTTGTCGGCGAAGGTCACCCGGGTGAGCCGTTCGGCCATGCGGGTCTGGCCAGGAATTTCGTGGACATTGGAGAGATGCCACAGCTTGTCGGCCTGCGCCTTCAGCGCTTCGACAAGATGCGGGTGAGTATGGCCGAGCGAATTGACGGCGATGCCTGCGGCAAAATCGAGATAGCGCTCACCGGTATCTGTCTCCAGCCAGACGCCATGCCCGCGTTCGAACACCAGCGGAACCCGGTTGTACGTATCATAAAGCGGCTTGACATCAGCCATGGCGCTCATCTCCCATTGGACACCGGGCATCGGTGCTTTGACCGACGCTTGGCGGAGGTTGTTGCGTTCCGCCCAGTCACCCAGTGCCGGAAAACCAAAAATGCCGCCCATTCCGGGGCGGCGTGGGCACTATTTACATTTCGGTCTGGACTGTCAATGAGCCGGGGCTCCGCCCCCGCAACACCCGCCGCGTTCTGCATCATACCATGGCCCGGGCCGATTGCGCGGCGGCTTGAGAAGCGTGGCAAGGCCGGGGGACTTGCTTTTTCGGTAAGTTGGGGAAAACCGCAAAAAGGAATCACCATGATTCGCCTGACTCTTGTCATAAAGTCATGCGACCACTAAGTTGAAAACATGAATTAGACGTTCGCGGCGGACCCTATTCACCTCACAGCAACCGAGCGTATGAGCTCCGGACATCCGGAGCTGCGGTGAGGGATTCTGCCATCCCGGAACACGGGATATACGGAGACCAAGGCATGAACTGGACTGATGAACGGGTTGAGAGACTCAAGAAACTCTGGGCAGACGGGCTGAGCGCCAGTCAGATCGCGGCACAGCTTGGCGGCGTCAGCCGCAATGCGGTGATCGGCAAGGTGCACCGCCTCAACCTTCCCGGCCGGGCCAAAAGCGGTGGTCAGTCGGCAGTGCGCACCAAGCGCACAACCGCAGCACCGCGCGCACCGAATTACGCCGGACGCACGGCCACACAGACAACCCGCACCGTCAGCCGCTCAAGCGGTGGCGCGGCCCTGAAGGAAGAGCTTGACGTCGTCGCCGTGGAAGATGTCGACACACGGCCGATCGACGATGTCGTGGTGCCGATCTCGCGTCGCCTGACGCTGATCGAACTTTCCGAGCGGACCTGCAAATGGCCGCTCGGCGATCCGTTGCAGGACGGCTTTCACTTTTGCGGCAATGATTCCGGTGAAGCGTCGCCCTATTGCGGCTACCACGCCAAGCTGGCGTTCCAGCCTTCCAGCGAGCGCAAGCGCGCCCGCTGAACCGCGCTGTATCGAGGATTTGCAAAGCCCGGATCGCATCGATCCGGGCTTTGTACGTTTGGGGACCGGTGACGCCAGCGATCAGACCCGCTGACGCGGAGATCACGGCTGGCGCAAGATGCCGGCCGCGCTGGTGATACCATCATCGGCTGACGCCTTGCGTCAGGCCTCGATCGAATAGCCGGCGCCGCGCACGGTGCGGATGGTGTCGCGCATGCCCGACAGATTGACCGCCTTGCGCAACCGGCCGACATGGACATCGACCGTGCGTTCGTCGACATAGACATCATGGCCCCAGACGCCATCGAGCAGTTGCGCCCGCGAATAGACCCGGCCCGGCGAGCTCATCAGATATTCCAGAAGCTTGAACTCGGTCGGCCCCAGCTTGACGTCACGGCCGCGACGGCGCACCCGGTGGGTTTCGCGGTCCAGCTCGATGTCACCGACCTTGAGCTGCGTCGAGATGCTTTCGGGCCGCGCCCGGCGCAGCATGGCCCGGACCCGGGCCAGCAATTCGGGGGTGGAGAACGGCTTGACGACGAAATCGTCGGCGCCGGTTGCAAGTCCGCGGACCCGTTCGCTTTCCTCGCCGCGGGCGGTCAGCATGATGATCGGCAGGCGTTCGGTTTCAGGCCGGGCGCGCAAACGCCGGCACAGTTCGATGCCGGAAATCCCCGGCAGCATCCAGTCCAGGATCAGGAGATCCGGCACCCGTTCCTGCAGCCGGATTTCAGCTTCGTCACCGCGCAAGACGGTATCAACCTCATACCCTTCGGATTCCAGATTGTAGCGAAGCAGCACCGAGAGTGCTTCCTCGTCCTCGACAACGGTAATGCGTGGGCTCATGGCCATGATCAGCTTACTCCCCGCAGTATCACGACGCGCCCGGACCGGGCGCGATCATGCTGGCGGTGTCATCGTCCTTGGGACGGTCAGCGGACAGCTGCTCGCCGGTGGCAACATAATAGACCGTTTCGGCAATGTTGGTGGCGTGATCGCCGATCCGCTCGATGTTCTTGGCGCAGAACAGCAGATGGGTGCAGGCGGTGATGTTGCGCGGATCTTCCATCATGTAGGTCAGCAATTCGCGAAACAGCGAAGTGTAGATGGCGTCGATTTCCTCGTCACGCTCGCGGATGCTGTGCGCAAGTTCCGGCGAGCGGGTGGCAAAGGCATCAAGCACTTCCTTGAGCTGGGTCAGCGCCAGTTCGGCCAGGTGCTCGAGCCCGCGCACCAGCTTGCGCGGCTGCGCCATGGTGTGGACCGCGATCACCCGCTTGGCGATGTTCTTGCCGAGATCGCCGACGCGCTCGAGATCGGAGGCGATGCGGATCGAGCCGATGATTTCGCGCAGATCCGACGCCATCGGCTGGCGCTTGGCGATGATCAGGACTGCCTTGTCGTAGATCTCGCGCTCCCCCTCATCCAGCAGCAGGTCTTCGGAGATGACCCGTTGCGCCGACGCCGTGTCGGCATTGACCAGCGCCGCGACTGCGTCTGCGACCATGCGCTCGGCGATGCCGCCCATTTCCGACAAGCGGCGCACAAGGAAGCGGAGTTCGTCATCATAGGCTGTGACGGTGTGAGCTTCGGGCATTGTGTGATCCTTCAATCCTGTATTCGTGACATGCGCGGCAGTCGCCTTAGCCGAAGCGGCCGGTGATGTAATCCTGGGTCAGCTTGGTGTCCGGATTGGTGAACATCTTGTCGGTCGGGCCTTCCTCGACAAGTTTGCCGAGGTGGAACATGGCCGTGCGTTGCGACACACGGGCTGCCTGCTGCATGGAATGGGTGACGATGACGATGGTGTAGTTTTCGCGCAATTCATCGATCAGCTCCTCGACCTTGGCCGTGGCGATCGGGTCGAGCGCCGAGCAGGGCTCGTCCATCAGGATCACTTCGGGGCTGACGGCGATGGCGCGGGCGATGCAAAGCCGCTGCTGCTGGCCGCCCGACAGGCCGGTTCCCGGCTCATGCAGGCGGTCCTTGACCTCGTTGAACAGGCCGGCCTTGATCAGGCTGCGCTCGACGATCTCGTCCATCTCGGCGCGGGTGGTGACCTGGCCATGAATGCGCGGACCATAGACGACATTTTCATAGATCGATTTGGGGAACGGATTGGGCTTTTGAAACACCATGCCGACGCGGGCGCGCAGTTCGACGACATCGATCATCGGGGCATAGATGTTCTCGCCATCGAATGTGATCTCGCCGGTGATGCGGCAGATGTCGATGGTGTCGTTCATCCGGTTGAGGCAGCGCAGGAATGTCGACTTGCCGCAGCCCGACGGGCCGATCAGCGCGGTCACGCTGTTCTTGCGGACCTCGAGATTGACGTCGAACAGCGCCTGTTTCTCACCGTAGTAGACGCAGACATCGGTGCCGCGCATCTTGATCTCGAACTGGTCAACCGCTGCGGTGACCGCTCTTTCCGTAGCCGCTTCCGACATGATGTTCATCTCCGTCTTCCCTTCAACAATTTCAGTATACTCAGGGCTTGGTCGTTTGTGCGATTGCATCTTTGGCATCTACCAGCGGCGTTCAAAGCGGCGGCGCAGCAGAATGGCTATGGCGTTCATGATCAGGAGAAACACCAGCAGCACAATGATGGCGCCCGATGCCCGCTCGACAAAGGCCGGATCGCCGCGCTGGGTCCAGTTGTAGACCTGGACCGGAAGCGCCGATGCGGGATCAAAGAAGCCTTCCGGCGGCGCGCCTGGATATTCGCGCACGAAGGCCACCATGCCGATCAAGAGCAGAGGTGCTGTTTCACCCAGCGCCTGAGCAAGCCCGAGGATCGTGCCGGTGAGAATGCCAGGTGCTGCGAGCGGCAGGACGTGGTGAAAGATTGCCTGCATTTTCGATGCGCCGATGCCAAGCGCGGCATCGTTGATCGAGGGCGGCACCGCCTTGAGCGCGGCGCGGGTGGCGATGATGATGGTCGGCAGCGTCATCAGCGTCAGCACAAGACCGCCAACAATCGGTGCGGACTGTGGCAGGCCGACAAAATTGATGAAGATCGCCAGGCCGAGAATGCCGAAGACAATGGAGGGAACCGCAGCCAGATTGGCAATATTGACCTCGATCAGGTCGGTCCAGCGGTTTTGAGGCGCGAATTCCTCAAGATAGATCGAGGCGGCGACGCCGATCGGCAATGCCAGCACCAGCACGATCAGCATCATATAGGCCGAGCCGAGAATGGCAACGCCCAGACCGGCTGCTTCCGGCCGCGTGTCGGAGGCATCGGGTGCGGTGAAGAAAGACCAGTTGAAGCGCGATTCCAGAATGCCGGCCTGTTTGAGCTCGTCGGCCAGCTGCAGTTGCGCGGGCGAGATATTGCGGTCAAGCGCCGCCGATTCCATGCTTACGCGGCCCTTGTAGTAGCCATCGATGCGGCCTGACGCGAGCATGTTGAAGGACACCGTCTTGCCGATCTGCGTCGGGTCAGCCAGAACGAAATGGCGCAATTGTGCAGGCGCCTCCTTGGAAATCAGCGCGAAGGCTTCTTTGGCATCAACCCCTTCCACCGCAATGCCGCGCTCGTCCATCATCGTCTTGAGCGATGCCTGGATCAGCGGCTGGATGGTGAATGTGGTAATCTTCTGCAGATCCGCCGGATCAAGATTGCCCTTCTTGTCGAGCTTGGCCGGGTCGAGATAGACATCCATGGTCACATAGGTCTGGCGGAACGACGACAGGCCGTTCGAGAGGATCGACGTCATCAGGCCGACCAGCGCCAGCAGGCCGAACACGACAGCCGCCAGACCCATCAGCCGGAAACGGCGTTCCGTGCGGTGGCGTTTGCGGGTCCGCGCCCCGACTTCGAGCAGCGATCCGCCTTTGCCGCCGCGGAGTGCCGCCTGCGTATTGGCTGTGACTTCGGTCATTCGTACTGCTCCCGGTATGTGCGCACGATGTACAGCGCCAGAATGTTCAGGCAGAGGGTGAAGACAAACAGGGTCAGGCCGAGCGCAAAGGCGACCAGCGTTTCCGGGCTTGCAAATTCGGTATCGCCGGTGAGCTGGCTGACGATCTTGACGGTGATCGTGGTCATGGCCTCGAAGGGATTGAGATCGAGGCGGGCCGAGGCGCCTGCCCCCATGACGACGATCATGGTTTCACCGATGGCACGGCTGGCAGCGAGAAGGAAGGCGCCGACAATTCCCGGAAGTGCCGCGGGCAGGATCACCTGCTTGATGGTTTCCGACTTTGTCGCGCCCAGACCGTAGGAGCCGTCGCGCATCGCCTGCGGCACGGCGTTGATGATGTCGTCCGATAGCGACGAGATGAACGGAATCAGCATGATGCCCATCACCAGACCGGCCGTCATCACCGACGAGGACGAGGTCCCCAGGCCCAGCGGCTGGGATATCCAGTCACGCAGGAACGGTCCCACCGTGATCAGCGCAAACAGGCCGTACACGATGGTGGGGATCCCGGCCAGCACCTCGATGGCGGGCTTGGCGAAACTGCGCAGCGAAGGGCCGGCATATTCGGCCAGGTAGATCGCGATCATCAGGCCGATCGGAACAGCAAACACCAGGGCGATAAACGAGACATAGAGCGTGCCCCAGAGCAGCGGCAGGAAGCCAAGGTCTGACCCGCCGCGGAACTGCGGGTTCCAGGTCGTCGACAAGAAGAAATCCTCGGCCGGATACATTTTGAAAAACGAGATGGATTCAAACAGCAGCGAGCCAACGATGCCGACCGTGGTCAGGATGGCGACCAGCGATGAGCCCATCAGCAGCGCCTTGACGAAGGTCTCGCTGATATTGCGTGCCCGCAATTTCGGCTGGATCCGGGCCCAGGCCCAGTAGCCAAAGCCGAGCGCCACGACCAGAACCGCAGTGTTGCGCACCAAATCGGCGGTGAGCTCGATGTCGCGATACTCCTTGGCCACTTCAAAGACGGCCGGCGAGACATCGGAGCCCAGCGCCACGCCGACGGTGGCGAGACGTGCGCGAATATCGGTGGCATCGGCGCGCATCAAAGTGAGATCGTCTTCCGACAATTCGCCCTGGGTCACGAGATCGCTCAGGCCGCCGGCGATGCGGCGCACATCGACCATGACCAGGCTCTTGGCGCCGCCATCGGGGATGGCGCTGTCGGGAATCTTGCCGCTGATGCTGCTTTCGATGAGAACCGGCTGCAAGAACAACCATGCGCCGAGCAGGAAAAGCGCGGGCACGGCCAGAAACAGGGCGACAGACTGGCCGTAATAGACGGGCAGCGAATGGAGCTTCGCGCCATCGCGTTTGGCCAGGCTCAGCGCGCGCTGCCGGCCGGCAAAATAGGCGATGATCGCCAATCCGAGCACGATGAGAACGAGAACACTGGATGTCATGTCAGGCTGCCCTGTTTGCGAGGAAAGGGCGGCGCTGGACGCGCCGCCCCTTTAGGCGTCATAGGGATCAGTTGAGCGCAGCCATCGGGGTGCGATTCTGGATCATTTCCTGGGTCTTGGCCAGTTCAGGATCGGAGACCAGTCCATAGGCAGCCAGCGGGCCGTCGGGACCGGCAATCTCGTCAGACAGGAAGAATTCGATATATTCCTGCAGGCCGGGGATCACGTCGAGATGCGCGTTCTTGACGTAGAAATAGAGCGGCCGTGAAACCGGATACTCGCCCGAGGCAATGGTTTCGGTCGAAGGGTTGACGCCCGACATGGTGGCAACCTGAAGCTTGTCGGTGTTGTTTTCATAAAACGACAGACCGAACACACCGATGGCGTTCTTGTTGGCGTCGATGCGCGACAGGGTTTCGGTGTAGTCGCCATCGATATCGACCGATGCGCCGTCGGTGCGCAGCGCGGTGCAGCCCTTGGCCTTTTCGTCGCCTGCGGCCTTGAAGGCTTCTTCGGCACCGGTTGCTTCGCAGCCGGCTTCGAGAACCTTGACGTCGAAGACTTCGCGGGTGCCGTGCTTGGTGCCCGGGATGAAGGCAAGGATGTCCTGGGCCGGCAGGTCGGGATTGACGTCAGCCCATGTCTTGGCGGTGTTGTCGACCAGTGCGCCGTCCTTCATCACCTTGGCGGCGAGAGCGTTGTACCAATCGGCCGGAGTGAAAGCGAAGCCGGCGCCGTTGATGTCGGAGGCGAAGACGATGCCGTCATAACCGATGCGGACTTCCTGGATATCGGTCACACCGTTGGAGGCGCAGAGATCGATATCGGACTGCTTGATGCGCGAAGACGAATTGGCAATGTCGATGGTGTTTTCGCCAACGCCTTCGCAGAGCTTCTTGCGGCCTGCGCCCGAACCGCCGGATTCGACAACCGGTGTCGGGAAGCTGAAATTTTCACCGAAGGCTTCGGCAACGATCGAAGCGTAAGGCAGGACAGTGGAGGAACCGGCGATCTGGATCTGGTCGCGGGCGACAGCGGCGCCGGCGAAAGCCGTGGAGGCTACAAGTGCGGCAGCGGCGAATTTGAGTGCGTTCATAAGAATCTCCCGTCGTGGGTAAAAGTGGCGAGGCTCTTTGCTGGAGCCGTTTGTCAGCCATCTAAGGCTGGCCCTTTCTAGGCCCTCCGGGATTCCGTTTTATGACACTTGCATCACCGTTTTATGACAATCTACCTGCTTGATTTTACTTGTATATTTCCTTGGATGCGACCGCTTCCCCCTGGTCGGCCGGGTTGAATTTGACACAGAAGGTCGATCCTTCGCCCGGTGTGGAGCGGATGATGAGCCGGGCGCGGTGCCGTGTGAGAATATGCTTGACGATCGCCAGGCCCAGGCCGGTGCCCTTCTTGGTCCTGCTGGTCTCGACATCGACCCGGTAGAACCGCTCGGTGAGACGGGGCACATGTTCCTTGGCTATTCCCGGGCCGAAATCCTGAATGGTGACCTGCGGGCCTTCCTTGTCCATGTCGGTGACAGTCACCTCGACGCGCTTGCCGGTCTGGCCGTATTTGCAGGCATTCTCGACCAGGTTGGAAAACACCTGGATCAGTTCGTCCACGTCGCCGCTGATCATCACGGTATGATCCGGCAAGCTCAGTTCGATCTCGACGCCGAGCTCGTTTGCCATCGGCCGCAGGCTGTCGACCACATGGGTGACGGTGCGGCCGAGATCGACCTGGCCTTCGGGCGCCACATGGGCGCGCATCTCCAGCCGTGACAGCGACAGCAGATCATCGATCAGGCGGGCCATGCGCTGCGCCTGATCCAGCATGATCGCGAAGAAACGGATCCGCGCGGCTTCGTCATCGCGTGCCGGACCCTGCATGGTCTCGATGAACCCCATCAGCGAGGCGAGCGGCGTTCTGAGTTCATGACTGGCATTGGCGACAAAATCGGTCCGCATCCGATCCATCCGCCGGGCTTCGGTGAGGTCGCGAAAGGTCAGCACGAAAAGCCCGCCGCCGCTATCCCGATCACCGGCAACAGGGGCGACCCTGACTTCATGCCAGCGTTCGGACGGCACCCGCTCGGCGTGTTCGACGCTTTCGGGCACCCTGCGGTTCACCACCCGGGCAACCAGATCGAGGATCGCCGGCGAGCGGATGCGCGCCGACAGCGATGCGCGGTCGGGATAGGCGCCGACAAGCGTGCGGGCGGCGGCGTTCTGGCGCACAACCTGTGTGTCGGCATCAAAGACGATGGTCGGCAGATCCAGCGCTTCGACCACGGCAAAATCGGTCAATGAAGCAGTCTTGGCCTGGCCGGCAGCCTGCAACTGCCTTGCCGCCCTGCCCGTGGGCCAGACCAGAAGGCCGGCGGCGAAGACGCCATAGCCGATAATCGCCTGCCAGGGCTCCAGTCCGGCGGGAACCGCGGCAACCGCGATCACCGACCCGACGGCCAGAGGCCGCCCAAGCTCCCTGACCCGGGCGCTCAGCCTGGTGGCCGTCCCAGTTTCGTTCGTCGCGTCCCGCCTGGTGTCAACCATGTGCCATGGGCTCCCGCAGTTCAAAATGGCCGATTCGTCCACTTGTTTACCTGCACTGCTTGAAATCACAATGACGATGTGGCCTTTCATGCATGAGGGCTTGCGCCCAAGATTGACCAAACCAGGGTAATGATGATGTCCAACACGCGCACAGAAACCGACAGCTTTGGCCCGATCGAAGTGTCATCCGACAAATATTGGGGCGCTCAGGCGCAACGCTCGCTTGGCAATTTCAAGATCGGCTGGGAGAAGCAGCCGCTGTCGATCGTGCGGGCGCTCGGCATCGTCAAGCGCGCCGCGGCGGAAGCCAACATGGATCTCGAACGGCTGGATCCGAAGCTCGGCGCGGCAATAGTCGGCGCCGCCCAGGAGGTGATCGACGGCAAGCTCGACGCGCATTTCCCGCTGGTGGTCTGGCAGACCGGGTCGGGCACCCAGTCGAACATGAATGCCAATGAGGTGATCTCCAACCGCGCCATCGAGATGATGGGCGGCGAGATGGGCTCGAAGAAGCCGGTCCACCCCAATGACCACGTCAATATGAGCCAGTCCTCCAACGACACCTATCCGACAGCGATGCACATCGCCTGCGCCGAGCAGATCGTTCACGTGCTGCTGCCGGCCCTCAAGCACCTGCACACGGCGCTCGAGGCAAAGGCAAAATCATTCTCCGGGATCATCAAGATCGGCCGGACCCATACGCAGGATGCGACGCCGCTGACACTGGGTCAGGAATTCGGCGGCTATGCCGCGCAGGTGACGTCCTCGATCAGGCGCATCGAGACGACACTGCCCGGCCTGCAGGAACTGGCCCAGGGCGGCACCGCGGTCGGCACCGGGCTGAATGCGCCGGTCGGCTTTGCCGAAAAGGTGGCCGAGCGCATTGCCAGCATCACCGGCCTCCCGTTCGTGACCGCACCCAACAAGTTCGAGGCGCTGGCGGCGCATGATGCGATGGTGTTTTCGCATGGCGCAATCAATGCGGCAGCCGCAGCCTTGTTCAAGATTGCCAACGACATCCGCTTTCTGGGATCAGGCCCCCGGTCGGGACTGGGTGAATTGTCGCTGCCGGAAAACGAGCCCGGCTCCTCGATCATGCCGGGCAAGGTCAATCCGACCCAGTGCGAGGCAATGACGCAGGTCTGCGTGCAGGTGTTCGGCAACAATGCGGCGCTGACCTTCGCCGGCAGCCAGGGCCATTTCGAGCTCAATGTCTACAATCCGGTGATGGCCTATAATTTCCTGCAATCGGTGCAATTGCTGGCGGACGCCTCGGTCTCCTTCACCGACAATTGCGTCACCGGCATCGAAGCCCGCGAGGACAACATCAAGGCGGCGCTCGACCGGTCGCTGATGCTTGTTACCGCGCTGGCGCCGACCATCGGCTATGACAATGCGGCCAAGATCGCCAAATCGGCCCACACCAACGGAACCACCCTGCGGGAAGAGGCTCTCAAGACCGGCCTCGTGACAGCCGAGGATTACGACCGTATTGTCCGTCCTGAAGACATGACCCATCCGGGTTGACCGATTTTCGCCACTCCGCGCGTTATGTGCATGACGACAATATCCAGAGGAACAGATGATGGGCACCGATAAAACCAGCCGGGCTGTCGAGCTTGAGATTGACGGCAAGACGCGGGTTTTCGACATCGACGATCCGAAGCTTCCCGACTGGGTCGAGGACAACGCGTTCTCCTCGGACAATTATCCCTATGACAAGAAGCTGAAACGGCACGACTATGAGGACACGCTGGAAGCGCTGCAGGTCGAGCTGGTCAAGGTGCAGACCTGGCTCGGCGAGACCGGCAACCGGGTGATCTCGGTGTTCGAGGGCCGGGATGCCGCCGGCAAGGGCGGATCGATCGGGGCGACACGGGCCTATATGAATCCGCGCTCGGCGCGCATCGTGGCGCTGCCCAAGCCGACCGAGACCGAGCGCGGGCAATGGTATTACCAGCGCTATGTCGACCACTTCCCCACCTCCGGCGAATTCGTGATGTTCGACCGCTCCTGGTACAATCGGGCCGGCGTTGAACCGGTGATGGGGTTCTGCACGCCCGCGGAACACGCGCATTTTCTCGAGGAAACCCCGCATTTCGAACGCATGCCGGTGAAGGCCGGCATCCACCTGTTCAAGTTCTGGCTCAATATCGGACGCGAAATGCAGCTCAAGCGGTTCCACGACCGCCGCCACAACAGGCTCAAGGCGTGGAAGCTGTCGCCTATGGACATTGCCAGCCTGAACAAGTGGGAAGATTACACCGAAATGCGCGACCTCATGCTGCGCGAGACCCATTCCGACCATGCACCCTGGACGGTGGTGCGGGCCAATGACAAACGCCGCGCCCGCATCAACATCATCCGCACGATTCTGAAGGAGCTGCCCTATACCGGCAAGGACAAGGATGCAATCGGCGAGATTGATGAAAAGATCGTCGGGCACGGCGTCGACGCGGTCAAGGGCTGAACCACAAGGCTGGCCATGGGGGCTTGCCTCAGTGAGCCGCGGAGGGAAACGGCGGCCCTGGGGAATTTGGGCGGCGAAACGGACCGCAAACACGCCTCCGGGGCGGCCGATCGTTTCGAAACCGCATGGTTTTGCATTCAACCCGTGGAATATTCCGCAAAATAGTGACGTTTACGTCAAGGGAAGGCATTGCAACCAACGCAGCACCACTCTAAATCTTTCAGTCAAGACGGATGCAGGGTGGGGGCCCTATAGCGAGCCATAAGGACGCGCATCCACCAGATGAGGGAGTGAGAGACATGACAAACACTGCTGCCGCCGACCGTATTTGGCTTCCATCCTATCCGCCCAACACGCCTGCCGATATCACGCCGCTGGCCCATGCGTCGGTCGCCGCGCTGATCGAGGATTCCTTCAAGCGCTTCGCCGACCGTCCAGCCTATAGCTGCATGGGCAAGACCATCACCTATTCGCAGATGGAAAAGCTCTCGACATCGCTGGGCGCCTGGCTGCAATCGCTCGGGCTTGAAAAGGGCGACCGGGTTGCCTTGATGATGCCCAATGTGCTGCAGATGCCGGTGGCGATGGCAGCGGTGCTGCGCGCCGGCTATACGGTGGTCAATGTCAATCCGCTCTACACCCCGCGCGAACTCGAGCACCAGCTCAAGGATTCCGGCGCCAAGGCGATCATCATCCTTGAAAACTTCGCCATCACCCTGCAGCAGGTGATCGCGCGCACCGGCGTCAAGCATGTCTGCGTGGCGACGATGGGCGATCTGCTCGGGCTGAAGGGGCACCTGGTCAATTTCGTTGTTCGCAAGGTCAAGAAACTGGTTCCGGCCTGGTCACTTCCCGGCCATGTCGGCTTCAAGGCGGCACTGCAGGCGGGCCAGGGAAAACAGTTCAGACCCGCCGATTCAAAACCCACTGACGTGGCTTTCCTGCAATATACCGGCGGCACCACGGGCGTGTCGAAGGGCGCGACGCTTCTGCATTCCAACGTTCTGTCGAATGCAGCGCAAAACGACCTGTGGCTGCCTGCCGCCTTCATCAAGAAGCCGAAACCGGACACTCTGGTCTTTGTCTGCGCCTTGCCGCTCTATCACATCTTCGCGCTGACGGTGAATGCGCTGATGGGCATGGCGCAAGGCGCACACAACATCCTGATCCCCAATCCGCGGGACATTCCGGGCTTCGTCAAGGAACTGGGCAAATACGAGTTCAACGTGTTTCCCGGCCTCAACACGCTGTTCAACGCGCTGCTCAACAATGACGATTTTCAGAAACTCGATTTCAAATCGCTGCAGCTGACGCTTGGCGGCGGAATGGCGGTGCAGCGTCCCGTTGCCGATCGCTGGCAGGAATTGACCGGCTGCGTGATTGCGGAAGGCTACGGCTTGTCCGAAACCTCGCCGGTCGCCACTGCCAACCGCTTTGACGCGGACCGGTTCTCCGGCACAATTGGTCTGCCTCTTCCGTCGACCTATATCGATATCCGCGACGAGGACGGCAAAGCCGTCACGCTCGGAGAGGTCGGCGAGATCTGCATCAAGGGCCCGCAGGTGATGGCCGGCTACTGGAACCGCCCCGACGAGACCGAAAAGGTCATGACTGCCGACGGCTATTTCCGGTCCGGAGACATGGGCATCATGGACGAGGCCGGCTTCACCAAGATCGTCGACCGCAAGAAGGACATGATCCTGGTCTCGGGTTTCAATGTCTATCCCAATGAAATCGAGGAATTCGCGGTCTCGCATCCCGGCATTCTCGAGGCTGCGGCGATCGCCGTGCCGGATGAACATTCCGGCGAGGCGGTGAAGCTGTTCATCGTGCGCAAGGATGCAAGCCTTACCGAAGCCGATGTCAAAGCTCATTGCGCCACCGGGCTGACAAATTACAAGCGGCCCAAGGTCGTGGTGTTCAAGGACGAGTTGCCGAAGACCAATGTCGGCAAGATCCTGCGCCGCGAGCTGCGCGACTAGGTCGGTGCGCGATTGCCGAGGCATCGCCTTCGCATCGCCGGGAACCTGAAAAGACCTCGCGAGGCCCGCTGGAAACTTGATTTTCAGCGGGCCTCGCCGCATAGGTGGGCGATCCAACTGGAGGTCCTTTCTGTGACGCGAAACATTTCCCTGGCTCTGTCTCACCTCAAGTCCCATCGCGACAGCGGCGCTGTCACGGATATGCGGGCCGTCTTTTCGGCCGATCCGGATCGCGCCCGTAGATATACCGTCGGGCTTGATGATCTGCGGATGGATTTTTCCAAATGTGCCGTCGATGACACCACGCTGGCATTGCTGGGCGACCTCGCCCGTGCAGCGGATGTCGAAGCCCAGCGCGACCGGATGTTTGCGGGCGAGGCGATCAACCTGACCGAAGGCCGCGCCGTGCTGCACACCGCCTTGCGCGCCGGTGCGGACGAGGACATCCGGGTCGACGGCGAGAACGTCGTACCCCAGGTCCACGCGGTGCTCCGCGCGATGGGGGATTTCACCGACGGGGTTCGCAGCGGAAAGATCTGCGGCGCGACCGGCAAGGCCTTCACCGATGTGGTCAATATCGGCATCGGCGGCTCCGATCTCGGCCCGGTGATGGCGACGCTGGCGCTTTCGCCCTGTCACGACGGACCGCCCGTGCATTTCGTCTCCAATGTCGACGGCGCCCATATCGCCGACACGCTGGCCGGCCTCGACCCGGAAACCACGCTGGTCATCGTCGCCTCCAAGACCTTCACCACCGTAGAGACCATGACCAATGCCGCCACCGCGAGGCAGTTCATTGTCGAAAAGCTCGGTGAAAGCGCCGTAGCGCATCATTTCGCCGCGGTTTCCACGGCGCTCGACAAGGTGGCCAAATTCGGTCTCGATGAGACCCGGGTTTTCGGTTTCTGGGATTGGGTCGGCGGCCGCTATTCGCTGTGGTCGGCCATCGGCCTGCCGCTGATGCTTGCCATCGGCCGTGATGATTTCACCGCCTTTCTGGCCGGCGCCCGGACCATGGACCAGCATTTCAAGACCGCGCCTTTGGGCGAGAACCTGCCTATGCTTCTGGGCGTGCTCGGCGTCTGGCACCGGCTCGCCTGCCAGTATCCCAGCCGGGCAATCATTCCCTATGAGCAGCGGCTGTCACGCTTTCCGGCCTATCTGCAACAGCTCGACATGGAATCAAACGGCAAGTCCGTGGGCATTGACGGCGAACCGCTGGAGACGGCTTCCGGACCAACGGTCTGGGGCGAGCCCGGCACCAATGGCCAGCACGCGTTTTTCCAGCTTCTGCATCAGGGCACCGACGTCATTCCGGTGGAGTTCATGATTGCCGCCAATGGCCATGAGCCGCAGCTCAGGCACCAGCACGAATTGCTGATCGCCAATTGCCTGGCGCAATCGGAAGCGCTGATGCGCGGCCGGACGCGCGAGGAAGCCCGCAGCCAGCTGATCGCCGGCGGTGTGTCGGAAACCGAGGCCGACCGGCTTGCACCGCACAAGACGTTTCCGGGCAACCGGCCTTCGATCACGCTGGTGCATGACCAGCTCACGCCCTATTCGCTGGGCAGGCTGATCGCACTTTATGAGCACCGGGTGTTTGTCGAGGCACAGATCTTCGGCATCAACGCGTTCGACCAGTGGGGTGTGGAACTGGGCAAGGAACTGGCGACAGGGCTGCTGCCAGTGGTCAAGGGCGAGAGCGCCGGCGAAGGCCATGACGCCTCGACGCTGATGCTGGCGGAGACCATCCGCAAGATGCGCGAATAGTCAGGTCAGAAGCCGATTTCGCTGGCCCAGGGCGGATTGGCGCCTGGCCGCGAGACCGTGACGGCGGCGGCCTTGGCACCGAGGCTGAGCGCGTTTTTGATGGCCTCGGCGGGCAGCGTTTTGATCGCCTGTTTGGTCAGCAGTTTGTCCCGCTTCAATGACGCCAGAATGCCGGCATTGAAGGTGTCGCCGGCGCCCACCGTATCGGCGACGGTGACAGGCACCCCATCAACTTCGACCGTATGGTCATTGGTAAAGCCGATGGCGCCGTCGGGACCGCGGGTGAAGACCACCAGGCTCGGACCCTGCGCCAGCCAGGCACGGGCTGCGGTTTCCATGTCGGGCTGGCCGAACCATTCGAGGTCCTCATCCGACATCTTGACGATGTCGCTCATTGCCATCATCCGGTCGATCCGGGCACGGTGTTTTTCGGGATCGGTGATGAAGCCGGGACGGATATTGGGATCGAGCGAAATCACCCGCGATTCATGCTCGCGCCGCATCAGACTTTCATAGGTGGAGCCGCACGGATCGGGAATCAGGCTGATCGCGCCGAAATGCAGGGCTTCCACATCGTCGCCAAATGTCGGCAGATGCGCTTCGGTGATCATCCGGCCGGCCGTGTTCTCGTCGAAGAATGCATAGCTTGCCTGGCCGTTGACGAGCCGCACGAAGGCCAGCGTCGTGTGCAGGTCCAGCGTCACGCAAGGGCTGTGATCAACACCGCTTGCGGTCAGCGCTTCGCGCAGGATATCGCCGAACATGTCGCTCGAAAGCCCGGTGAAAAAGCCGGTTTCCAGACCGAGACGGCCAAGCGCCAGCGCCGTGTTGAACACCGCGCCGCCGGCATAGGGCGAGAACGCGTTTTCGCCTGCAGTCGTGGTCCGCGGCAGCATGTCGATGAGAGCCTCACCACAGCAAATGATCATCGATTCACTCCCCTGACCGGTCCGTGCGGTCTGTTCCAGTCACTGTCCCGGCAATTCCGAAACGCCGCCATGCTTGCCCGACCAGTCGAGCGGCGCATCGAGAAAGGCGCCGACCGAGGCCAGCGTCGCCTCGTCGAAGGCCTGCTGTTGCGTCGCCGCGGCAAGCACGTCGCGCCAGGTGGCCAGGTAATGCAGCTTGACCTTGCCGGCGTCAAAGCGCTGCTCGGCTTCGGCGAAAATTCCATAATAGAACAGCGCAATGCCATGATCGACAGTGCAGCCGGCCTCGCGGATGGCGTCGATGAAGGTGAACATCGAACCGCCGGCCGTGGTCAGATCCTCGATCACCAGCACCCGCGAGCCCTCCCGCAATTCGCCCTCGATCTGGGCATTGCGGCCATGACCCTTGGGCTTCTTGCGGACATAGATCATCGGCAGCCCCAGGCGCTCGGCCAGGAAGGCCGCGAAGGGAATGCCGGCCGTCTCGCCGCCGGCGATGCAGTCGAACTGTTCAAAACCCGCTTCCGACAGGACCGTCGCCGCGGCGAAATCCATCACCGCCGAGCGGATGCGCGGATAGGAAATCAGCTTGCGGCAATCGATATAGACCGGGCTCTTCATCCCTGAGGCGAGCGTGTAGGGCTCGGTTGCATTGAAATGCACCGCGCCGATTTCCAGCAATTGACGGGCGACGAGGTCAGCGATCTTGGCCTTGTCGGGAAATGTATTGGAAAACATCGGTATCATCCCAGTTCATGAGCGCCACTGTCCACCGGCAGGTCTCCGGTCGATGCTGGCGCTGCAAATATCAGTTCAGTGAAGCCGATGAAAGCATTTTAGGCAACTTCCCAGTGGATGGGCAAAAGCGGATCGAAGACCGTGACCGGCCCGTCGCCGGTTTCAATCTTGTCCGGCCAGACCACCGGCGCCGCGCGCCGCACCAGCCGAACCATCTCCTGATTGACCGGAAGGCAATACCAGACAGGGCCGTTCAGACTCGCAAATGCGGCCAGCTTGTCGAGCGCATTGTCCTCTTCGAACACATGGGCAAGGCAGGACAGCGTGTTGATCGAGGTGAAGATGCCGGCGCAGCCACAGGCGCATTCCTTCAGCGGATCGACATGCGGGGCCGAATCGGTACCGAGGAAGAACCGCTTGTCGCCCGAGGTGGCAGCCTTGCGCAGCGCCAGACGGTGGCTCTCGCGCTTGGCCACCGGCAGGCAATAGTAATGCGGCTTGATGCCGCCGGCCAGGATGGCGTTGCGGTTGATCATCAGATGATGGGTGGTGATGCTGGCGGCGAGATTGGCGTCCGCTGCCATCACATAGTCGACACCATTGGACGTGGTCACATGTTCAAGCGTGATTTTCAGGCCGGGAAGCCTGCGGCGCAGCGGATCAAGCACGGTTTCGATGAAGACGGCCTCGCGGTCAAATATATCGACCGATGGATCCGTCACTTCGCCATGGATGCACAGCGGCATGCCGATTTCAGCCATCTTCTCAAGCACCGGCATGACCTTGTCGAGATCCCGCACACCGGAACTGGAATTGGTGGTCGCGCCCGCAGGATAGAGCTTGACGGCGGTCACAAGGCCCGAGGCATGGGCGCTTGCGACATCGGCGGCATCGGTGCCCTCGGTCAGATAAAGCGTCATCAGCGGGGTGAAATCCATCCCCTTCGGCAAGGCAGCCAGGATGCGGTCCCGATAGGCCTGCGCATCGGCGCTGGTCACCACCGGCGGCATCAGGTTGGGCATGATGATGGCACGTGCGAAATCGCGGGCCGAATAGGGCAGCACGCCTTCCATCATGGCGCCGTCACGCAAATGCAGGTGCCAGTCATCAGGCCTGGGGATGGTGATTTCGTCCATGAGTTCGGTTTCCTTCATCGCCGCGTCAAATGCATGTGAGGCGGGTTGACCTTTCATGCCCCGGCGGGGACATATAACCCAAGCCTTTAGCAGGCAACAGGCAAGCAGGGAAAGAGAACATGGATCTTGGATTGACAGGAAAACGGGCCTTGGTGCTGGCCTCGTCACGCGGGCTGGGGCTCGGCATCGCCGAGGCGCTCGCGGCGGAAGGCGCCAATGTGATGATTACCGGCCGCGATGCCGCCCGGCTGGGAGCCGCCGTCGATGCGATCAATGCGCGCGGCGCGGGGACCGCCCGGTTTGTCGTCTCCGACCTCTCCGACAAGGCCACACCGGCCCTGCTGGAAGAGGCGGTCGGCAAGGAATTCGGCGGGCTCGACATCCTGGTCAACAACACCGGCGGCCCGCCTCCCGGCTCCATGAGCGATGCGGATCTTTCGGTGGTGCACCGGCAGTTCGAAATCATGGTGCTGAGCGTGATGGACATCACCGCCCGGTTCCTGCCCGGCATGCGGGCGCAGGGCTGGGGACGCGTGCTGAGCGTCGCCTCGTCCGGCGTGATCCAGCCGATCACCAATCTTGGCCTGTCCAATGCGCTCAGGGCAACTCTGGTGGGCTGGTCGAAATCCATGGCCAATGAGACAGCCGGTGATGGCGTGACCTTCAACATGCTTCTGCCCGGGCGCATCGACACTGCGCGCCTGAAAGAGCTCGACGCTGCAAATGCCAAGCGTTCGGGCAAGAGCATCGAAGATGTGGCACAGGCTGCGCAGAGCCAGATCCCGGTCGGCCGCTACGGCGCTGTGGAAGAGTTCGGGTCCACCGCCGCGTTCCTGGTGAGCGAACGGGCAAGCTACATCAACGGGTCGATGATCCGCTGTGACGGCGGCGCGATCAAGTCGGTCTGATCCGACGCAACAACCGGGCCATGGCGCCCGGTTGTTTCTCCTCTTGCTCGGCTCAGACCGCGCGCGTGAGGCTTTCCTCGATATAGGTTTTGCGCAGAGCAAGCGTCACCGGACCGGGTTTGCCGCCCGAGAGTTCGACGCCGTCAATCGAGATCACCGGGCCGACAAAGACGGACGCCGAGGTGATGAATGCCTCGGCCGCATCCCTGGCTTCCTCAATGCTGAATTCGCGTTCCTCGATCTTGGTGCCGCTCTTGGCGGCATAGGTCATCAGGGCCGCGCGGGTGATGCCGGGCAGGATCGAATTGGACAGCGGCCGGGTGACGATCGAGCCTTCGCGGGTGACGATGAAGGCATTGTTCGATGTGCCCTCGGTGACCATCCCGTCGCGGACCATCCACGCGTCGTCGGCGCCGCGGGACTTGGCTTCCATCTTGCCCAGCGAGGGATAGAGCAACTGCACGGTCTTGATGTCGCAGCGACCCCAGCGCAGATCCGGGATCGAGATGATTTTCAAGCCGTTTTTGGCCGTCGCCGTGTCGATCAACGGCCGGCTCTGGGTAAACAGAACCAGCGTCGGCGTCAGCTTTTCGGTGTCGAACAGGAAATCGCGGTCAATGGCGCCACGGGTCATCTGCAGATAGACCATGCCTTCGTCGACATTGTTGCGGCTGACCAGCTCGCGATGGATTGCCAGCAATTCATCATCGCTGACGGTAAAGCGCATGCCGAGTTCATCGGCGGAGCGGTGCAGGCGCGCCATATGTGCCGGGAAATCGATGAGCTTCGAGCCGAGCACGGCTGCCACTTCATAGATGCCGTCGCCAAACAGGAAACCGCGGTCAAACACGGAGACCTTGGCCTCGTTCTCGGGCACATAGGCTCCGTTGACATACACTGTGCGCATCTCGATCCCCTTGACTGTTTCAGCGTCCTGTCTTGCCAGAATTTCCGGCCCGCCGCCAACCGGTTTTTCAAAATAATCCGGCGCAATCTCCGCGCAGGTTCGAAAGGCTAGACCGGGGCCTCCTGATTGCCGGAACCCGCCCATGACCCACCGCATCGCCTATACCAAACCATCGATCACCGAACTCGAGGTCGAGTATGCGACCGATGCGGCGCGCAACGGCTGGGGGGCGCAGTGCTACGATTACATCCACCGGCTTGAGCGAGATTTCGCCGGCCATCTCGGCATTGCCCATGCGGTGGCCACATCGAGCTGCACCGGCGCGATGCATCTGGGCCTGGCGGCCCTTGGCATAGGACCCGGAGATGAGGTGATTCTGGCTGACACAAACTGGATCGCCTCGGTGGCACCGGTGGTGCATCTGGGCGCGACAGCGGTGCTGGTCGATATTCTCGAGGACACCTGGTGTCTTGATCCGGCGCTGGTCGAGGCTGCGATCACGCCCAGGACAAAGGCGATCATCGCGGTTCACCTCTATGGATCGATGTGCGACATGGATCGGCTTTTGGAAATCGGCGCCCGCCACGGTGTGGCGGTGATCGAGGATGCGGCAGAAGCCATCGGCTCGAGCTGGCAGGGCCGGCGTGCCGGATCGATGGGCGCTTTCGGCACATTCTCGTTTCACGGTACCAAGACCATGACCACCGGCGAAGGCGGTATGTTTGTGACCAATGACGCAGCACTATTTGCGCGGGTGACGACGCTTTCCAATCATGGCCGCGATCCGAACGAACCGCGCCAGTTCTTTCCGACCGTGACCGGCTACAAGTTCAAGATGGCCAATGTGTCGGCCGCGATCGGCTGCGCCCAGGTCGAGCGCATCGACGAGCTTATCGCCGGCAAGCGCCGCATCATGGAGCTCTACCGTGCACTGCTGTCGGGCGTGGACGGGCTTTCGCTCAATGCCGAACCGGACGGCACCGTCAACGGCTACTGGATGCCGACGGTTGTGTTTGACCGCGACACCGGCGTCACCCGCGAGACGCTGATCAGCGCCTTTCAGGCGGCCGATATCGATGCGCGGGTGTTCTTCTGGCCGCTGTCGGAGCTGCCGATGTTCGAGAGCTGTCCGGGCAATACCACGGCCCATGACATCTCCTCGCGCGCCATCAACCTGCCGAGCTATCACGACATGGATGAGGCGGCGCAAGCGCGTGTCGCCGCGGTGATTACCGGCCTGCTTTCGGGATAGACAGGCCTTTTGCGGCGCGGATCAGAGGGCGGTTGCGAGGCTGCAGGACTTTGCCGGGTTCGGCATTGCCGCTTCGTTCAACCATGCCCGTCCCGCTCAGCTCCGGATCGCCAGCTTCGGAATCGCGGTCACGAACTGCCCACCCCAATCGCCGATACAGGAAAGCTGGGTCCTGATTTCGGTCTCGATGTTCCATGGCAGTATCACCACCCTGTCCGGTTGCTCTGAGAGGAGATGCGCCTCGTCGACAATCGGAATCCGCGAGCCGGGCATGAAGCGTCCCTGCTTTGCCGGATTCCGGTCGACGACAAAGGCGATGTCATCGGCGGTGCTGCCGGCGAAATTCAACAGCGTATTGCCCTTGGCGGCAGCCCCATAGGCCGCCACCTTCAGTCCGGCGGCATGTGCGTCTGCGAGAAAGCTGCGAAAGGCATCGCGGGCGGCTTCAGCGCTTGCCTGGAAGCCGGCATAAAATGCCGAGCCGCCTAGCCCGGCCTCACGTTCAACGCCGATCATCGCCGCGACCGCCGGCCTTACCGCATGGGCGCGATGGTCGGACCGGCAGGCATAGACCCTGAGGCTGCCGCCATGATGCGGCGTGACGCCGACATCAAACACCGTGAGCCCGTTTGCCGCAAAAATCCGCTCGACCGAGAGCAGCGACAGATAGGAATAATGTTCGTGATAGGCAGTGTCGAACTGGTTGCCGCGGACCATTTCCAGAATATTCGGAAATTCGAACGTCGCCACGCCCGCCGGCTTGAGCAATCCTGCAAAGCCCGCCACGAAATCATTGATGTCGGGCACATGCGCCAGCACATTGTTGGCGGCGATCAGATCGGCCTGGCGGCCCTCGCCTGCCAGCCGTTCGGCCAGCTTCGCTCCGAAGAAATCCTCGACGATCTCGATGCCCCTGGCGCGCGCAGCTTCGGCGGTGTTGTGCGTCGGTTCAACGCCATAGCAGGGGATGCCGTGAGCTTTGACATATTGCAGCAGATAGCCGTCATTGGCTGCGATCTCTGCGACAAGGCTGTGTGCGCCAAGCCCGAAGCGATCTTGCATCTCCGCAACATAGGTTTTGGCATGATCAAGCCAGGTGCGGGAAAATGACGAGAAATAGGCATAGTCGCCGGAAAAGAATTCCTCCCGGTCGGCAAAATCCTCAGTCTGGGTCAACCAGCATCCGGTGCAGGTGCGGATGACAAGCGGATATCGTTTTTCCGGGCGGGAGAGCGCGGCGGCATCGAGGTAGGAATTGGATGGCGGCGCCAGCCCGAGGTCGAGAAACGGGATGAAATCGGCGCCATTGCAATGCCGACAGCGCATCATGATCCCGGCTCCGCATCCGTAATCAACGGAAACGACGCGTCTCGTGCCGAGATCCCGGCAACCGGCAAAGGCCAGGCAATCGCCAGTCCCGGATCATCATGGCGAAGGCCTGATTCGGCGGCCGCGGTGTAGGGTGCTGAATGAACATAGATCAGCTCGATATCGTCGCTGAGGGCCTGGAACCCGTGCGCAAACCCTTCGGGCACATACATTGCTGTTGCAGTTTCGGCGGACAGCTCGGCAGCCACATGGGCATAGCGCGTCGGACTGCCGGCGCGGATATCGACGGCCACATCATGGACCGCGCCGCGAATGCAGATGACCAGCTTGGCTTCGGCATGGGGCGGACGCTGGAAATGCAGCCCGCGCACCGTTCCGCGCCCGGCGGTGCGGCTGTGATTGATCTGGGCCACAGGGCCGGGCCAACCGATCTCAGCCAGAGCCTCGGCGCAAAAGATCCGGGCAAAGGCGCCGCGGTCGTCAACCAGCGGCGTGCGGCGGACCAGCGCGGGACCCGTGGCAGCGCCCGCCCCGGGCAAGAGCGGCGTGATGACAAAGGGAGACGTGCTCATCGATCCGCCCCGCTCGCGGCTTCGACATAGGCGTTGCAATCGGCCTCGCACAAGTTTCGTGCGGCCCCGCCATTCAGCAGAGCGCGATACCAGCGCGCGGTCAGCGATACCGTCTGCTCCAGCCCCCAGAGGCCGGAAACGGCCAGATCGCTTGCTGCCAGCGATGGGTCGAGCGCCAGTGCCTCGGCCTCCGCCGGACCGTCCGGGCTCTCGGCCCAGTCGATCCCGGCGCCGTCGAAATGCGATGCCGCCAGAGCGAGCACGTCACGCACCGTGGCGCTGTCCTCCGTGGGACCGAAATTATAGGCCGGAGCGAGGGCCGCGCCGGATGCGAGCCTTTCGGCCAGCACCAGATAGCCCCGCAGGGGCTCGAGCACATGTTGCCAGGGCCGGGTGGCGAGCGGGCGGCGCACAGCGATCGCCTCGCCCCTCGACCAAGCCCGTATCGCATCGGGAAACAGCCGGTCCTCGGCCCAGTCGCCGCCGCCGATCACATTGCCGGCCCGCGCCGTGGCAACGCCGCATCCGGCTGCCTCGAAGCGACCGCGCCAGCCGGCCACGACCATCTCGCAAGCCGCCTTGCTGGCGGAATAGGGATCATGGCCGCCCAGCGGATCGGTCTCGCGAAAGCGGTGGCCGTCGCCTGAATTGCGGTAGACCTTGTCGGTCGTGGTGACGACGATGGCGCGTGCCGTCCCCACCTCAGCCAGCGCCTGCAACAGATTGTTGGTGCCTGCCACATTGGTGGCGAATGTGCTTCCCGGATCGGCATAGCCGCGCCGGACCAGCGACTGGGCGGCAAGGTGGAATACAATGTCTGGCCGTGCCCGTTCGACCAGATTGTTCAATTCATGCGCATCCCGGATATCGGCAATCTCGCCGGCCAGGCGGTTGTCCGAATGCAGCAGCGGAAACAGCGCCGCGGGCTGCTCCGGCGGCAGCGAGCAGCCGGTGACATCCGCGCCCATGGCCTCGAGCCAGTGCAACAGCCAGGCACCCTTGAAGCCGGTATGGCCGGTCAGGAGCACCTTGCGCCCGCGCCAGAAATCCGGATCAGGCAAAGCGTGGCGTGCTGGCTTGTCCGTGCCTACCAGCTTTTCGCCGCCTACCAGCTTTTCCAAGGCGCTTTCCCCTCGCTCCACAGCGCCTCGAGCATGTTCTTGTCACGCATGGTGTCCATGGGTTGCCAGAAGCCGCGATGGAAATGGGCCCGCAGCTCGCCGTCCCGGGCCAGTGCGGCCAGGGGCTCGCCCTCGAAACTCGTGCGATCGCCCTCAATGCGATCGAGCACCGGGGTGGACAGGACGAAGAAGCCGCCATTGATGAAACCGCCCTCGCCCTCGGGTTTCTCGATGAAACCCTGAACCGAATCGCCATCGAGCTTGAGCGCCCCGAACCGGGCCGGCGGGCGCACCGCTGTCACCGTGGCCAGTCGGCCATGGTCCTTGTGAAAGGTCAGCGTTGCGGAAATGTCGACATCGGACAGGCCGTCGCCATAGGTGAAGCAGAAGCTGTCTTCGCCTTCGAGATAGGAGGCCACCCGCTTGAGACGGCCGCCGGTGAGCGTGGTTTCGCCGGTGTCGACCAGCGTGACCCGCCAGTCCTCGGCGCTCTGGCGATGGAAATGCACGGTGTTGTCGGACATGTTGAAGGTCATGTCCGACATGTGCAGCGCATAATTGGCGAAATATTCCTTGATCACATAGCCGCGAAAGCCGCAGCAGATGATGAAATCGCTCAAGCCATGGGCGTGATAGAGCTTCATGATGTGCCACAGGATCGGCCGCCCGCCGATCTCCACCATCGGTTTCGGCTTGAGATGGGTTTCTTCCGACAGCCGTGAGCCGAGGCCGCCGGCCAGGATGACAACCTTCATGATGTGGCTCCCCGAATGCGCCAGTCACGACAGCGCGGGACATGGCTGCGCCCACCGGCAGGGCCGGATGGCCGGCCGGTGTTTTCAGGCTCGGTTGTTGGCCCATGGTCCATGGCGCCCGATATTCCCCTGGCTTCAAGCCTTGCAAGCATAGGCGATCAAGCTGTTCCGAGGCTGGCGGGGACGGAGCCGGCGACGGCGGCATCAACCATTGTTCCGGCGGCATGGCTTGCCTATAAGTGACGGTGAAGCCTGCGCGCGGCGCATGCAAAAGCCCACCCGCCCGATATGGCACAGCGCGAGGACACCATGCTCGAAGACGGCAAGCTCTATGTCGGCACCAGCCGCAACCCCGACGACAGCATCAACAAGGGCGAATATCTCGACCTCAAATATGCCAACCGGCACGGGCTGATCACCGGCGCCACCGGCACCGGCAAGACCGTGACCCTGCAGATCCTGGCCGAAAGCTTTTCCAATGCCGGCGTGCCGGTGTTCTGCGCCGATGTCAAAGGCGACCTGTCAGGCATTGCCCAGATCGGCGAATACAAGGATTTCCTGGAAAAGCGCGCCACGACCATTGGGCTTGATCCGTACGAATTCCAGGAATTCCCGGTGATCTTCTGGGATCTGTTCGGGGACAAAGGGCACCGCGTCCGCACCACGATCTCCGAGATGGGACCGCTGCTGCTGGCGCGGCTGATGGACATGTCGGATGCGCAGGAGGGCGTGCTCAACATCGCCTTCAAGCTGGCTGACGAAAACGGATTGCCGCTTCTCGACCTCAAGGACCTGCGATCGCTGCTGGCCTATATGGCGAGCGAGACCGAGAGCCTCTCGGCCATGTATGGCAACATCACCAAGCAGTCGCTGTCGACGATCCAGCGCGGATTGCTGGTGCTGGAGCAGCAGGGGGCCGAAAACTTCTTCGGTGAACCGGCGCTGAAAATTTCCGACATCATGCGCACCACCAATGACGGGCGCGGCGCGATCTCGGTGCTGGCTGCCGACAAGCTGATGATGAATCCGCGGCTTTACGGCACCTTCCTGCTGTGGCTGTTGTCGGAACTGTTCGAGGAACTGCCTGAAATCGGCGATTCCGACAAGCCGCGGCTGGTGTTCTTTTTCGACGAGGCACATCTGTTGTTCGACGAGGCGCCAAAGATCCTGATCGACCGGGTCGAGCAGGTGGTCCGGCTGATACGGTCCAAGGGCGTCGGCGTCTATTTCGTCACCCAGAACCCGCTCGATGTTCCCGAAACCGTTCTCTCCCAGCTCGGCAACCGCATCCAGCATGCGCTCCGGGCCTATACGCCGCGCGAGCAGAAGGCCGTCAAGGTGGCGGCCGAAACCTTCCGGCCCAATCCGGCCTTTGATTGCTTCGAGGCGATCACGCAACTGGGCGTCGGCGAAGCCCTTGTCTCCACGCTTGGCGCCAAGGGCGTGCCCTCGATGGTGGAGCGCACCCTGGTCAGGCCGCCGTCCTCGCGGCTCGGCCCGATCACCGAACCCGAACGGGTGAAAGTGATGGCGGTCAGCCCGGTGGCAGGACAGTATGATGTTGATCTGGACCGCGACAGTGCCTTTGAAATGCTGCAGCGGCGCGCCGAGGAAGCCGCCAAGGCGGAGGAAGACGAGCGCAAGCGCGAGGAGGAAAAGGAACAGGAACGGCCCGAAAGCCGGCGCTGGACTCTCCCCGGCTATGGCGACGAAAACGATGAGGACGACCGCGGCCGCAGCCAGTCCCCGCGCCGGCGGAAGAGCACGAAACGGCCTGGTTACCGGCGCCAGACGGTCACCGAGACGGTGATCAAATCGGTGGCGCGATCAGCGGCCACATCGCTCGGTCGCGCGCTGGTGCGAGGCATACTCGGATCCCTGAAAAAGGGCTTCTGAACCGCCAACCGTGCGGTCCGGTCCCGCAGCTGATTCTATCTGCCCAAGCTCATCAGGGGCTGTCGGCTGGTGGCGGGAACGCGGCCGGCGCGATGGCGCCGGTTGCCATGCAACCTTATGCGCGTCACCGAGTTATCACAGGCTGAAGACGGCGTAATCCTGCTGTGCACATACGGCGCACCGGGATGCTCCCGTCCTCGTTTCCCAAGGGGCCTCTGGTGTCCCTTTTGACCTGGAGAGGACATCGTATCATGCTCGTCACATTCCTGAAAAAGCTCATGGCTTCATCCGAAAGCAAAACCACCGCGCAGGCTGCCCTGTCGCGACGAAAATTTATTCTTGGCGCCGGTGCCGCCTTCGGGTCAGTGTATATCGCGAGCCAGCTTGGCGTCAGCCACGTCCAGGCTTCACCCGCTGCCGGCTCTACCGGGGTTGAGCTCGATGATGACCTCATTAACCTCGCCCAGTTCCGGGACGAAAGAAACCGACGGAATGACAGGGGCGGTCGCGACGACCGGGGCCGCGGGCGGGATGATCGGGGCGGCAGACGCACCAGCCGCCGAGATCTGGAACGGCAGTGCCGGCAGTCCAACCGGTTCCGGCGCGACAATCGCGAGCTTTGCAGGCGCGTGAGCGGCCGGAGTTTCGGACGCAGCGGAACCTGCATCCAGTTCGGCCCGCTGCAGGTCTGCGAATAGGCTCCAAGTCTAAATCCCGACCGCTGGCGGCAATCTTTGCCAGCGGTCGGGATGGTTGTGACGCGGCCATTCAGCCGAACCGCGGACGGGTGCGCAGGCGTCTAGTTCAGCGGCCGGATCCGCACCGCCAAGAGGTCAATGCCCTTGCTTTCCCCGGAGATATCGCTGTTGATCACCAGATTGCCGCCCTCATTGGGGGCCAGCGCCCGGTCGTAATCCAGGCTGAACAGGATATCCGTGGTCTCATAGGTCACGTCGAAGCGACGGCGACCGCAATCGCCCAGAACGGAAAACTCGCATTTGACATAGATCTGCGTGGTATCGGGAGACGCCGACCGCACGGTCAGCGCCAGCACCGACTGACGCCCGGCCATGGCCTGCATCACGTCCGCTCCGAGCGGCACCAGCACCTCGCCACTGGCATCACCGCTGCCCGAGATGATCCTGAGCACATTGCCATCGGCCTGCTCGATCACCTCGGCGCTGGCATTGCCGCGGATCTGGGGCGCACCGTCGCGGCCGGGTGTGAAGACATTGGCCCATTCGCCGGAAAAGCCGGCGCCGGGGTTGAATTGCTGTGGCCCGCCTGCAAAATCGTCGCGGCTCAGGGACGGCGGCGGGTTGGGCACGCCGGTGTCACGCTCTGACGCAGACTTCAGCGCGCCAACCTCGATCAGCCACCAGACACCAATGCCCAGAAATGACAGCATCACCGCTGCAGAGAATATCGATGCGAAGGCGCCCCGTCGGCGCTTCGGCTTGCGTTCCTTGGGAAGCTTGACCTTCCTGGCGGGCTTTGCAGCGGCCGGCGCAGGAGCCTCAATGTGGGGCGGGCGCTCGGCATCCGGCACGGCCACCGGCTCGGCCGCGGCGGCATGGCTGCCTGCGTCGGGGACAAAATCCAGAGCTGCTTCACCACCGGGTGCTGCCGCGCTCCGCGGTTTTTGCGACACGGGCGAAACAACAGGGGCCGCGGCGTGCGACCCGGCTGCCGGCGGGGTCTGACCTGCCAGTCCAGCGACGTTTCCCGGGCGGTACTGGTCAATGCCGTCCTGCTCCGGTCCCAGCGCTTCGGAAGTGTCATATACGGGGCGTTCGGGGGCGGGCCAGGCCGCCTCGGCCGGGTCAGGCGCCGGGTGTTGCGGATTGGAGACCGGGGGTGCAGCGGCATCGCCGCCCGGCGGCGTCCATTCGGCCTCGATGTCGGCGATCAGGCTTTCCAGCCGCTGCCGGTGCTCGTGAATCCGCGCCGCATCGGTGATGTCCTGACGATCGAGGCTTCGATCAAGTGCGGCACGGGCGGCTTCGTAAATCCGCTGGCGCGCCTGTGCGCCAGGAATTCCCGCCTTGTCCAATGCTTCGCGAATTGCCGATTCCATGCCGCTCAATGGTCTGTCTCCGTGCCGCGTGGTCTGGCCATCGCCAGGGGCTTGAAAATTGGCCGAGGCCCGGCAGTCGCCGGCGGTCGACGCGTGCCATTTTTCTTGTGCGTATCCGCTAACCCCGCAAAACTCAAGCACGCAGCGGCTTCGGGGACCATCGAGTTGTGGACCCGGTGCCGTTGGCAAGCGGCTTTTCAGCACCGCCCGGCTCTGCTATGAAAATTGACGTTTGCGTAAACGTCACAGCAATTTGCGAGGCTCCATGACACTTCCCGCCATCCTCAAAGACAATTTCCGGCTGCCCGTGGTTGCCGCGCCTCTGTTCATCATTTCGCATCCGCCGCTGGTCATGGCCCAGTGCAAGGCCGGCGTGATGGGCTCGTTTCCCGCGCTCAATGCCCGTCCCGAAGCCCAGCTCGATGAGTGGCTGGCCGAAATCACCGAAGGCCTTGCCGACCACAACGCCAAGAACCCGGACCGCCCGGCGGCCCCTTTGCCGTCAACCAGATCGTCCACCGCTCCAACACACGGCTCGAGCACGATCTGACCATGTGCGTCAAATACAAGGTGCCGGTTGTGATTTCCTCACTCGGCGCGGTGCCCGAGGTCAATGCGGCGATCCATTCCTATGGCGGCATCGTGCTGCATGACATCATCAACAACCGCCATGCCCACTCGGCCATCAAGAAAGGCGCCGACGGCCTGATCGCCGTTGCAGCCGGCGCCGGTGGCCATGCCGGTCCGCTCTCCCCCTTCGCGCTGATCCAGGAGATCCGCGAATGGTTTGACGGCCCGCTGCTGCTCTCTGGCGCAATCTCCACCGGCGGCGCCGTGCTTGCCGCCCAGGCAATGGGCGCCGACATGGCCTATATCGGCTCGCCCTTCATTGCCACGGACGAAGCCCGCGCGGTGGATGAATACAAGCAGATGATCGTCGACAGCGTCGCCAAGGACATTGTCTATTCCAACTATTTCACCGGCATTCCGGGCAATTATCTCAAGCCCTCGATTGCCGCCTCCGGAATGGATCCGGACAATCTGCCCGAAGCCGACCCGACCAAGATGGATTTCGACAGCGCAACATCCGGGCCGAAAGCCTGGAAGGAAATCTGGGGCTGCGGCCAGGGCATCGGTGCGGTCAAGAAGGTCGGCCCCGTCGCCGATCTCGTCGACCGGCTCGAAAGCGAATACAAGTCCACGCGCCAGCGCCTGGCGCTGTAAAGCCGCGTCCGTCCCGGACCGGGCTTCGGTGCCTCGGCTTGCTGCGGCTCGGCCCGGGACCAAAAAACGCGGCGCTCGCGCATGGCCGCTTGAATTCGAGGCCCAATCACGGTATTTGCGCCTCAACCGGTCGGGTGGCTTGAGCCACCCACCGGTCCGCCGCTTTAGCTCAGGTGGTAGAGCACATCATTCGTAATGATGGGGTCGCAGGTTCGAGTCCTGCAAGCGGCACCACTTCCCTTATATCATGACGATCGGCGACGGTTCAGACGGCGGGGAGACTTGCCGGCCGCTTTCCGCCGCGCAGATTGATCCAGTTGGCTAGCAGGATGATGCCGCCGCCAAGCAGCACCAGCACGTCGGCCTGCTCGTCAAACAGCACCATGCCGATGACCACGACCAGCGGCAGCCGGGCGAAATCGATCGGCATCAGGAAGCTCGCAGGTGCCAGCGACAGGGCGGTGGTCAGGCAGTAATGCGCCAGCAGACCAGCCGCACCAATCACGAAAAGCCAGGGCAGTGTCGTAATCGTTGGCCAGGTGACTGAGTCATGCATCACCAGTGCGGCAAGGCCGAAGCAAAGCTGAAATCCGGTGAGCCAGAACAGGATCGAGACGATGCTCTCATGCCGGGTCAGAGCCTTGGTCATGATGATGGTGGCAGCAAAGAAGATCGCCGACAGGGCTGCCGTGACGGTTCCGGGTTCCATTGCACCGAAATCCGGCCTTGCCACCACCAGAATGCCGACAAATCCCAGCAGGGCGGCAAGCATTCTGGCGCCCGTCAGACGTTCACCGAGAAACAGGAAGCTCAACACGATCACCCAGATCGGTGAGGTGAATTCCAGGGCGAACACCTGTGCCAGCGGAATCGACGCCAGGGCAAAGAACCAGAGATTCTGCCCGGTGAAATGAAACAGGTTCCTGAAGAAATGCTGCTTCAGCCGGTCGCGGCGGATCTCGGCCAGCCTGCGATTGGCGAAGGCCAGAGACAGCACGATGACAAGGCCGACAAGCGAGCGGAATGTCATGATCTCGAAGGTGTTGTGAATGTCCGACACGTAGCGACCGGCCACCGCCATCATCGAGAACGACACGATCGATCCGCACATCCACAGTGCCGCCCTGGCCGGCCGGAAGGTTTGAGGCATGAGTGCAGTCTCCACGGCTTCCGCAGCACGAGATCTGCATAAAGCGTTTTCAGATGGCGATCGGGGACGGCGTCATCCTGCGCAGAATCACGCTCTGTCCAAATGCCAATCAACTGGATTCGAGGCCACAAAGCAATTGTCCACCTGCGGATCATTGCCTCCGCAGGTTGCAGGCGTGCTTAGACGGAAGAATCTGCGGATTTGCTGATGCGGCAAGATCCGCGGCCCGGGCTGCAAGGCCGGACAGCCGCTGCCCTTGTAGCGGCAGAAGTCACCCCGACCGGGCTGCAACAGGTTGCATGCCACTTGCATCCGGTCGGGGTGTGAGGTGTTTAGGCGTCGTCCAGTGCGATCTGACACGCCTCGGCAAGGTCACGATCCGGCTTGTCGGCACCCAGCGGAGTCGCCCAGCCGGCTTTTTCGACAATGCCGCGCCGCTTGTAGCCGTTGGCATCCTTGAGTTCCGCCAGCACGCCGGCCGCGAGCGGGTCGTTTTCAGATTTCTGTACGCAATAGGGTGTCAGGACCATGGCGACGGCAGCCTTGGATTCATCGTTCGACATGTCTGCAGCAGAGGTACTGGTCATCCAGCCGCCCCAGTTGAATCCTACGATAGCCAGTGCAACAGCGCCTGCGCATGCGCCCAACAAGGCCGGCTGTGTCCATTTCGGAATCTGCATATTTGTGTCCAATCAAAGTTGTGTCACCGCATGCAGAACCGCATGCGAGAAAGCATTTGTAACACGCACTGGAAAATAAATCTCACAATTGATGACGTATCATCTTTCATATTTCCCTTGTTTATCAATTCAATACAAACTAAACTCACAGTAATATTGCATTTTTATTTAGATTAGATTTTATATTTCTGTCTCAAATTTTATTTACACTGAACAAGTGTGCGGATAACGGGAATTTTCCTCAAGAGAACACGATAGACATGGCCATAAAACCTGGATCTGACCTTTGCGTCCGTCACCCGAGCATCAGCATTCGAGTGACGCGGGCCCGCTGATGGCATGGATGCCGGATCCGCACTATTCATGCACTGTTTGTTTGCGCGCCACCGGGCATGCATCTAGGATCGCCGCCAACCGGGAGGGAACTTGCAATGCATGTGTTGATTATCGGGGCAGCCGGCATGGTCGGACGCAAATTTGTTGGTGCGATTTCACGTTGCGGCATGCTGGGCACGCAGTCGGTCGAAAAGCTAACCTTGGTCGATGCCGTCGAGCCGCAGGTTCCTGCCGGGTTCGAAGGCGCCGTCACCCGGCTGGCGCTGGACATTTCGGAGCCGAGCACGGCGCCGCAACTGCTCGCTGACCGGCCGGATGTGATCGTGCATCTGGCAGCCATCGTGTCGGGCGAGGCGGAGCAGGATTTCGACAAGGGCTACAGCATCAACCTGGACGGCACCCGCTATCTGTTCGATGCGGTGCGGCAGATCTCCCTTCAGCACGGCTATTGTCCGCGCCTGGTGTTTGCCTCCTCGATCGCGGTCTTCGGCTCCCCGATGCCCGACGAGATCGATGACATTTTCGTCAGGGCGCCGATGACCAGCTACGGCACCCAGAAGGCCATTTGCGAATTGCTGCTGCAGGATTATACCCGCCGCGGCTTTTTCGACGGCATGGCGATCCGGCTGCCGACGATCTGCATCCGTCCCGGCCTGCCCAACAAGGCGGCATCGGGATTTTTCTCCGGCATCCTGCGGGAGCCGCTGGCCGGCAAGGAGGCAATCCTGCCTGTGCCGGACACGGTGAGCCACTGGCATGCCAGCCCGCGCGCCGCGGTCGGGTTTCTGACCCATGCAGCGACCATGGACACCGGCCCGGTCGGGCATCGGCGGGCATTGACCATGCCGGGCATTCTGGCCACCGTCGCCGAGCAGATCGAGGCGCTTCGCCAGATCGCCGGGGACAAGGCCGTGGCGCTGATCCGGCAGGAACCCGATCCGGACATCATCCGCATCGTTTCAAACTGGCCCAGGGGCTTTGCCACAGAGCGCGCACTTGCGCTTGGCTTCAGGGCCGAGAGCTCGTTTGACGAGATCATCCGCATTCACATCGACGACGAGATGGGCGGCAAGCTCTGAGCGAACGCCGCGGTCCCTACCCCACCTGCGCGGTGACCTCGATCTCGATCAGCATTTCCGGGCGGATCAACTGGCAGACGATCATCGTCGCCGCCGGGTCGATGCCGCCCAGATGCTCGGCCAACACCGGCGCGACCGTCTCGAAATATTCCGGCTTTGTGACGTAATATCTCACCCGGACAATGTCGCTCAGGCTGGCATCAAGGGCTGCCAGCGAGGCGGCGATCGTGGTGAAGCAATTGCGCGCCTGGTCGGCAACATGGGTCGGCATTTCCATGGCCGTGTAGTCATAGCCGGTGGTGCCCGACACATGCACGAAAGGCCCCTGGCGCACCGCGCGGGAATAGGCCGCCGCCGTCTCGAACGGCGAGCCGGTGGAATGTTTGCGTCTGTCGTTCATCGTAACAGTCCTGTCGCTCAGCCGTGGGCCCAGTCCATGTAGAGCTGGCGGGCATTGCGGGCGGTTGGCCCGGCCTGCAATTCACGGTCCTCGATACGGATGATCGGCACCACCTTGGAGTGATTGCCGGTCGAAAAAATCTCGTCGGCATCCATGAAATCGGCGACGGAGAGCGATTTCTCAATCACCTCGGTGCCGGATTCGCGCAATAGCCGCATCGTCCGTGAGCGGGTGATGCCGGAGAGGAAGGTGCCGTTGGGCGCCGGCGTGAACACCACGCCGTCCTTGACCATGAAGATGTTGGAGGTCGCGGTTTCGGCGACATTGCCGAGCATGTCGAGCACCAGTGCATTGTCGAAGCCGCGGGACTTGGCTTCCATCACCGCGCGGCCATTGTTGGGATAGAGGCAGCCGGCCTTGGCATTGGTCGGCGCAGTTTCATAGCTCGGGCGGCGGAACGGCGAAACGCTGACGGAAAACCCGGAAGAGGCGATCATCGGGCTTTCAAACAGGCACAGGCAGAACCGGGTCGATTCCGGATCGGCCGGCACCGACATGTAGCCGCCATGCTCGGCCCAGTACATCGGCTTGATATAGACAGCGGTCTTGCCGTCGAATTTCTTCAGCCCCTCCTGCGCCAGCGCCTCGATGGCTGTCGCCTCCATGGTGGCCTGCAGTCCGAGCGCGTTGGCCGAGCGGTTGACCCGCTGGCAATGCAGATCGAGATCCGGCGCCACCCCGTCAAACCAGCGCGCGCCGTCAAACACCGTCGAGCCCAGCCACATGGCGTGGCTGACAGGGCCGATCAGCGGCGGATTGCCTTCGAGCCATTCGCCGTCGACATAGGTCCAGGTCCTGGTGCGGGCTTGTGCATTGACGGCCATGCTGTCCTCCTGCGGATACCGAATTTCACCAACCGACAATCGGACGGCCCCGCCATCGCCGTCAAGCCATGCACCGCCGGTGGCGCCGCAGAATCAGGTCAATCGCATGATCCTTGCGCAATTGCTCCGGTTCAGGACAGATTTTGACGCGGCATCGCGAGACCGGTTTTCCGGCGTGCCGGGCATTTAGGCCGGGATTTCCCCGCCCGTTCCCGCAGCGCAGCTTGACTGTTGCAGTGCAACAGGGGCATCGTCACGCCACAACACGAGGATGGATCGATGGCTTACGCCGCATATGTCTTTGACGCCTATGGAACCCTGTTCGACGTGCACGCGGCGGTTCGCCGCCACGCCGAAGCCATCGGGCCCGACGGGCAATTGCTGTCGGAAATCTGGCGCGCCAAGCAGCTCGAATATTCCTGGACGCGCGCGCTGATGGGCGAATGGCGTGACTTCTGGACGCTCACCGGCGAAGCGCTCGACCACGCCTTCGAACGAGTTCCCAGTGCCGACAAGGGCCTGCGCGGGGAATTGATGGACGCCTATTTCAAGCTCGACTGCTATCCGGAAGTCCCGGCCGTCCTCAAGGCACTGAAAGCTACCGGCGCGCGAGTGGCGATCCTGTCCAACGGCTCGGTGCCGATGCTTGAATCAGCCGTCAGCAACGCAGCCCTCGACACCGTCATCGACGATGTCTTCTCGGTCGATCCGCTTCAGACCTTCAAGACCGCTCCGGCGGTCTATGACATGGTCACCACCGCCTACCGGCTTTACCCCGACGCGGTGTCGTTCCAGTCATCCAACCGGTGGGACGTGGCCGGGGCCACGAAGTTCGGATTTCGCACTGTCTGGATCAACCGCGCCAGGATGCCCGATGAGTATCGCGACCTATCGCCATCGCTGATCCTGCCCGATCTCAACGGCGTCGCCTGACGGCTCAAGGCTACCGGCCGGCGGTCCAGTTCCGGCTGCAGCCCGGGCTACAAAAAATTGCCATATTTCGGAACATTTTCATCCCTAAAAAGTTGAAAGGCACGTCAACGCGAGCTTTTCGATCATGGAACAACGATTGGATTATTATTGTCTTGTCGGGTTTGCACCCGAGACCACATCGCCGGAAGATCTGGGGCTGCTTGCGATCCCGGCAGATGACACCGCACTCTTCCTGGATTTTGACGGAACCCTTGTCGATATCGCCCCTACCCCGGACTCGATTCGGGTCGGCTCCCCCGAAAAATCTCTGCTTGATGAATTGCATCGGCGTCACAATGGCGCTGTGGCAATCGTTTCAGGACGCAATCTCATTGATCTCGACCAGTATCTGGGAGGTTTTTGCGGCACCATCTCCGGTGGTCACGGCGCTGAAATGCGCCACGCCTCACAGCTTCTCTCCGGCGTGAGCTGTGATCTGGCACGGCTCGAGCACATCAAGAACGCAGTGATGGAATTTGCCATCATCGATCCCCGGGTGCTCGCCGAGGACAAGAGATACGGGATCGTGCTGCATTACCGCCAGCACCCCGAGCTCGAATGCAAGGTGCGCGACTTTCTCAAGAGCCTGATCGATGGCGACGAGGAATTCGAGCTCCAGTCGGCCAAGATGGCAATCGAGGTCAAGCCGAAAGGCATCTCCAAGGCCGGAGCGATCGAACGCATCATGCAGTTCGAGGAGTTCGACGGACGCGACATCCTGTTTGCAGGCGATGACGCCACCGATGAGAGCGCATTTTCCTGGGTCAACGAGCAGGGCGGGATTTCCATCAAGATCGGCGAAGGCCCCACCCGCGCGCAGTACCGAACCCAGAGCCCGGACAGCTTCAAGAGCTGGCTGAAGGCACAGTCCGGCACGGCCAGGAGCTGACGGTGGGGCGGCTGGTCATCATATCTAACCGGGCACCTTCGGTGGACGGGTCAGGAGACTCGGGCGGGCTGGTGGTGGCGCTCAAGGACGCGCTGGCCAAGGACGGCGGGCTCTGGATCGGCGGTGCACCCAAGCAGACCGACGCCCCTTCACCGTCGCTGATCTTTCACCACCGTCAGGACTTCGACATCGGCCTGTTCGAACTGGAGCCCAAGCTCTATCGCGATTACTATCTCGGTTACTCCAATTCCGTGCTGTGGCCGGCACTGCATGGACGGGTCGATCTCATCGACGTTCAGCCCTGCTATGCCGCCGCCTATCGCGAGGTTGCCGGGCGGCTGGCCCGGCTGATCGCGGAGACCGTGCGCGACGACGATCTGATCTGGGTGCACGACTACCAGCTGATCCCGCTGGCGCATGAACTCAAGGCGCTCGGCGTCAAGAGCCGGATCGGCTTCTTCCTGCATATCCCGCTTCCCGACCTGCAGACCTTCAAGGCCATTCCCGACTGGCGCGACCTGGCCCGATGGCTGGCCGATTACGATCTGATCGGGTTTCAGACCCGGCGTGATCTCGGCCACATGATCAACATCTTCCGGCACACGCTGCGGGGTGAACTGCGCAGCAATGGCAATATGGGGATTGCCGGGCGCGAGGTGGCGCTGGGCTGTTTCCCGATCTCGATCAATGTGGACGGGTTCCGGCGCCTGGCGGCAGAAGGCGCGGTCAACACGCCGGCGCCGTCCCTGCCGAGGCTGATCGGCGTTGACCGGCTGGACTATTCCAAGGGCCTGCCGCAGCGGCTTGTCGGCTATCAGAAATTCCTCGAATCCCATGCCGCGTTTCACGGCAAGGTGTCGCTGTTGCAGATCGCGCCGCCGACGCGGGACGATGTCGATGCCTACAAGGCGATCCGGACCGAACTGGAGCATCTTGCCGGCCATATCAACGGACGCTTCGGCACGGTCGACTGGACGCCGGTGCAATATATCCACCGGGCCCTGCCGCGCGACGAGCTGGCGGTGCTGTTCCGCCTGTCCCGGGTCGGCCTGGTCACACCGTTGTTTGACGGCATGAACCTTGTCGCCAAGGAATATGTCGCCGCCCAGGATGCCGCCGATCCCGGGGTGCTGGTGCTGTCTCAATTTGCAGGTGCCGCAGAGGAAATGCCCGAGGCGCTGATCGTCAATCCGCACGACCCGCAGGACATCGCTCAGGCAATCAGCACGGCTCTAGAAATGCCGCTGGGCGAACGCATCGAACGTCATGACGCGCTCTACAGTCACCTGCAGGATCATGACGTCGATCACTGGTGCGCCGCCTTCCTGAAGCGGCTGGTTTCCGTCGAGCGTCTCGATGTGGATGGCGTGGCGCGTTTTCCGGGGCTGGAACCGTGGGCACAGGTCGGTTGATCCCCAATCGGCGGGGCGCCATCACGGGATTGTCAGTCCAACATAGCGCGCTGTGGCAAGTTCGCCACAAGCCTGGCGTTGGATGGTCACAATTGGAACTCAAATGTGTTCGAGCGCGTTAAGATGGCTGAGGCTTGCCTCCTGCCGGATTTTGATGACCAACCCATACTCTGACACCGAAGGACTATCCGCGACATGACCGGACCGAACACCAAAGATGCGACGATGCCCGACGGCAGCGGAACGCAGGTCATCCTCCGTGCCACCTCGCGCCGCGGATTTCTCGGACTGGGCCTGGGCGCAACCGCAGCACTTGCCGGCTGCACCGGGACCACGACCACGCGATTCAACGAAGAGACAAGGCCGAGATTCCGGTCGACGGGCGCGCCGCAGTCGGGGCTGACCGGAAGGTCGAGCTATTACGACACCATGTACGGCCCCAAGCTGGACGAACCGTTCCCGCTGCCTGCCATCCCCTATCAGGAAATCGACCCGACATTTCTGCGCCAGGAAGTTGCCGATCCGACCGGCGAGCGGCCGGGAACCCTGGTTGTCGATACCGCCGACCGGTTCCTCTATCTGGTTCGTGAAAACGGCCGGGCCATGCGCTACGGCGTCGGCATCGGCCGCGACGGGTTTTCCTGGTCGGGTCGCGCGGTTGTGCAATGGAAGCAGAAATGGCCGAAATGGACACCGCCGACCGAGATGATCGCCCGTCAGCCTGAGCTCGAGCGCTATTCCGCCGCCAATGGCGGCATGCCTCCGGGCCTGGACAACCCGCTCGGCGCGCGTGCCCTTTATATTTTCCAGAACGGCGAGGACACATTGTACCGCCTGCACGGCAGCCCCGAATATCTGTCGATCGGCAAGGCCGTGTCATCGGGCTGCGTGCGGCTGCTCAACCAGGATATCTGCGACCTTTACGACCGCGTGCCGACACGCACCCCGATCCTGGTGGTGTAACCGGCGCCGGCAGGATCGGGTCGGACACACAGCTGCAGAACTCGATGCCAACTTGAGACGGTGCCCCGCTTCATGCTACGAGCGAATCGTGGCCGGCGCCTGTATTGCGGCGCCGGTGCAGGGGCACGGGCGCGCGCATGAACCATCCCGAACGCAATCTGGCGTTTTTCGCATTGCTGATCTCAGCTCTGCTGGCCTCGGGCTGCGTGCCGCAGACGCATGGATGGGCCTCAGTCTACAAGCCTTCCCAGCATCCCAAGATCAGGGTCGCGATGCCGGCGGATGCGCCCTCGATCTCGCAGGAATTCCTGTTCACCACCCATGAGGCCAAGCACATCGGCATCGATGTCATCGGCAAGGTCGGGGATCCGGTCATCGCCGTCGCCGGCGGGCTGGTGACGGGCTCCTATTCGGAGCCGATGTATGGCGATCGCGTGGTGATCGATCACGGGCCCGACGCCAATGGCAAACGCGCCATCAGCATTTACAAGCATCTCGACGATCGCCTTGTCTCCGAGGGCACGATTGTGGCGCGCGGTCAGCAGATCGGCACCCTCGGCACCACCGGTCTGCTTGGCGGCGGCATTCCGCATCTGCATTTCGAGCTCTTCCACGGGGCTGCAGGACAGGGCGCGGTCTCGGCCGATCCGCATTTGTTCTGGGCGGACGGCGTCGGCCGGGTGACCTGTTTTGATCCCTCCGGCGTCTATGACTTTGCCGTCTTCAAGATGACCTATCCGGTGCGGTGCCGCGGATACCGCCAATCGCAAGAGCCAGAACCCGCAACCGGCGAGATCGCAACGCAACAGGCCGACGCGGAAATTGCCGCGGTTCAGCTTTGAACGATCGCGGATGAGCCGCCTTCAGGGCGCCCCGACAGCGAAAAGCCGCCCGCAAGGTAGCGGGCGGCTTCTCAAGGTCAGATCCGTCAGTTGACGTCGGTGACGCGCAAATAGGGCCGGATTTCTTCCCAGCCCTGCGGGAAGATGCCCTTGGCATCCTCATTGGAGATCGACGGCGGGATGATCACCTTGCCGCCCGGACGCCAGTCAGCCGGGGTCGCGACCTTCTTGGCATCGGCCAGCTGCAAGGCATCGATGACGCGCAGGATCTCGTCAAAATTCCGACCCACATTCATCGGGTAGGTCAGCGTCAGCCGGACCTTCTTGTCGGGATCAATGATGAACACCGAGCGCACCGCAGCAGTGGTGCTCTCATTGGGATGGATCATGTCATAAAGCTGAGCCACCTTGAGGCCCTTGTCGGCGACGATCGGGAAGGTCAGCGTGGTGTGCTGGGTGTCGTTGACATCCTTGATCCAGGCCATGTGCTCCTCGACGCCGTCGGTCGACAGGCCGATCGGCTTGACGTTGCGGGCGGCAAACTGTTCGGAGAGCTGCGATGTGCGGCCCATCTCGGTGGTGCAGACCGGGGTGAAATCGGCCGGGTGGCTGAAGAAGAATGCCCACGACGAACCGATCCACTCATGGAAATCGATCGGTCCATTGGTTGTGTCGGCTTTGAAATTCGGGGCGGTATCGCCGATGCGTACGCTCATGGGGACGTCCTTTCTTGGGGTTGTGAACTTGAAACTTTCAGCTGTGGATTTTCTCCGTTGAGTTCAACGGCGGCCTGGTGCTGGCTGAGAAAAACCTTGCCGCTGAGATGGCTGAGAAAATCGCCGCGGCGAAGCCTGTCCATTACCGGACCCTTGACCTCGCTGAGGTTGAATGTGACGCCGAGCGCCTTGAGCCGCTCATTGATCGCCTCGAGCGATTCCAGCGCGCTCATGTCGATCTCGTTGACCGCCGGACACATCAAAATCACGTGTCTGAGCTGCGGCCGGGCGGCAACCATGTCGTAGAGGCTGTCCTCAAGATAGCGCGCATTGGCGAAATAGAGGCTCTCGTCGACACGCAGGGTCAGCACCGTTTCGTCGATCTCGACCTTGTGGCGTTTGACGTTGCGGAAATGCTCGGTGCCCGGCACCCGACCGACCACCGCCATGTGCGGGCGGGAGGATTTGTAGAGATGGATCAGGATCGAGATCAGCACACCGGCGGTGACACCGACCTCGACGCCGAAGACCAGCGTCAGCACAATGGTGGTGCTGACGGCGATGAAATCGGCGCGGGAATAGACCCAGGTCTTTTTCAGGATCGAGAAATCCACCAGCGACAGCACCGCGACAATGATGGTGGCAGCAAGAGTGGCCTGGGGCAGATGGTAGATCAACGGCGTCAGCAACATCGCCGCTAGCATCAGGCCGACTGCGGTGTAGGCGCCTGCGGCCGGGGTTTCCGCGCCGGCATCAAAATTGACCACCGAACGGGCAAAACCGCCGGTGACCGGGTAGCCGCCGGTAAAGGCTGCGCCGACATTGGCAGCGCCCAGACCGATCAGCTCCTGGTCGGGCACAATGCGCTGGCGTTTGCGCGCGGCCAGGGTCTGGGCGACCGACACCGATTCAACAAAGCCGATGATCGAGATCAGCACGGCCGAGCCGATCAGCGTGCCCCACAGATCGGGCGAGAAGGACGGCATGGTCAGTGGCGGCAGGCCCTGCGGCACGTCGCCGACAACCCGCACCCCTGCGGTTTCGCTGAGGTTGAAGACCCAGGTGACAAAGATGGTGACGGCCACGGCTGCCACCGGCCCGGCCTTGGCCAAAACGCCGGCCAGTTTCGGCTTCACCCCGGCCGCCAGCAATGCCGGCTTCAGCCCCTTGCGCACCCAGAACAGAAATGCGGTGGCGCTGGCGCCGATGGCGAAGGTGGTCCAGTTGACCTCGCCCAGATGCTCATACAGAGACCGCAGCAGTTCCGGCAGATTTGCGCCACCGGAGGAAATCCCGAGGATGTGGCGCAACTGGCTGGTGGCGATGAGAATGCCCGACGCGGTGATGAAACCGGCAATGACCGGATGCGACAGGAAATTGGCGAGAAAGCCGAGCCGGAAGATGCCGAGCAGGATCAGGAACACGCCGGACAGGAAGGCGAGCGTGACCGCAGCAACAAGCAGTTCAGCCGAACCGGGTTCGGCCAGATTGCCGATTGCCGCCGCCGTCATCAATGACACCACCGCCACCGGCCCGACCGCCAATGCCCGGCTTGTACCGAAGATGGCATAGAGGACGATCGGGGCGATCGAGGCATAGATCCCGGTCTCGGCCGGCAGACCGGCAAGCAGCGCATAGGCCAGCGACTGCGGGATCAGCATTATGGTGACGATCACTGCGGCGACAAGATCGTTGCCCAGCGCATCCCTATTGTAGCTTCGGCCCCAGTCGAAGACCGGCATGAAGCGCGCCAGGCGATCGAATATGACGGTCTTGTCCACGATGAATTTCCTTGCTGGCAGCCAGCGGTCGCGGTTCGAACAGGGACCGCCGCAGGGCGGCCCCGAAACAGAACGGTGTCAGGGTTGCCGGTCTGGACCGGCTTCGCTCAAAGTCCGTTGACAGGCACCTTGAGCATCGCACGCCCGTCCTTGTCGGTCGGGATGTCGCCGGCACGCATATTGACCTGCAGCGACGGGATGATCAGCCTTGGCATCGCCAGTTGCGCATCGCGCTCGGTGCGGAACTTGATGAAATCCTCACGGCTCTTGCCGCCGCCAACATGGATGTTGTGGGCCTTCTCGTCGCCGACCGTGGTTTCCCACTGGATGTCGCGACCATTGGGGCCGTAATCGTGACACATGAACAGGCGCATGTCGTCGGGCAGCGACAATACCTTCTGGATCGAATCATAGAGCACGCCGGCGTCACCGCCGGGGAAATCGGCGCGGGCCGAACCGCCATCGGGCATGAACAGCGTGTCGCCGGTAAACGCTGCATTGCCCGTCACATGCACCATGCAAGCGGGCGTATGGCCCGGCGTGTACATGGCGAATGCCTGCATCGTACCGATCTGGTAGGTGTCGCCATCCTTGAACAGGGCATCGAATTGCGAGCCGTCGCGCTGAAACTCGGTGCCCTCATTGAAGATCTTGCCGAAGGTGTCCTGCACCACCATGATCTTGTCACCGATGCCGATCTTGCCGCCGAGTTGCTGCTGGATATAGGGTGCCGCGGAGAGATGGTCGGCATGGACATGGGTCTCGATGATCCATTCGAGCTTGAGGCCGTTGTCCTTGATGTAATTGATCATCTTGTCGGCATGACCATAGGTGATCCGGCCCGCCGCATAGTCGATGTCCATCACGGAATCGACGACCGCACAGGAGGTCGACGCCGGATCCTTGACCACATAGCTGATGGTGTTGGTGTCGGGGTCGAAAAAGGCTTTCACGTCGGGCGTGACCGTCATGTCCACTGGATAATTCGACATTGCAGCTTCTCCTTGGTTCTTATCGTCCGTCTGTCTTGCCGCGTGACGCGGCGCAATTGCAAGCAGCGTTCAGAACGCCCTGGCGGGTTTGTGGCGCAGCCCGTCCACAGACCGGGCCAGCACGATGCCGATGACCATGGCGCCGGTAAAGGCGATCACGGAGGCTCCGCCAAAGCCGAGCGCCGGGATGGCGCCGCCCGGGCAGAAGCCGGCTATGCCCCAGCCTATTCCGAACAAAGCGGATCCGCCGACCAGCCGCGCATCGATGGTCCTGTTGACCGGAAGATGGAATTCGGCGTCAAACACCGGCGTCTTGCGGGCGCCAAACACCACCAGGTAGCCGATCGCTGTGGTGATCAGCGCGCCACCCATGACAAAGATCAGGCTCGGATCCCAGCTGCCGGCGACATCGAAGAAATTGAGCACCTTGGCCGGATTGGCCATGCCGGAAATGGCGATGCCGAGACCGAAAATGGCACCGGCCAGAGCGGAAAAAATCAGTTTCTGCATTTCTCAGATCTCCACAATGTGGCGAATGACATAGACCGTCACTCCGGTCGCTATCATGAAGGTGATGGTGGCCACGATGGACCGCGGCGACAGCCGTGCCATGCCGCAGACCCCATGGCCCGACGTGCAGCCGGCGCCATAATAGACACCGACGCCGACGATCAGTCCGCCCAGCGCCAGCAGGGGCAGCGACACCGGAACGGCATAATCGATCGCACCGCCGGCGGTCAGAAACAGCACCGGAGCGAGGATCGCGCCGGCCAGAAAGGCAACACGCCATGCCCAATCGGACGAGACCGGCGGAACGATGCCGGAGATGATTCCGGTCATTCCGGCGATACGGCCATTGAATGCCATCAGCAAGACCGCGGAGATGCCGATCAGGATTCCGCCGCCCAGCGACATCCATGGCGTGAATTCTGTCTCCATCATGCGTCCCTCTTGAACAAGCTTTGGCGGGCAGGCTGCGGCGGTGCACCGCGCCTCCCCGTCCTGTTCCCCTCATATATATAAGCGAAGCTCTATATTCAAGAGATTACATGTATTGAATGCGCGTCCGGTCGGATTTCCGCTCATGCCCCCTCCGGCCTGAGCTTGCGGATATCGGGGTGCAGCGCCTTGCCCAGGATATGATCATCGCTGGAAATCACATGGCTGCTGGTGCCGACAATCAGCCGGTCGGGATGATGCACCACCAGATTGTCCTTGTTGGGATAGGGCAGGCTGGAGAGGAAATGGCGCATGCAATTGAGCCGGGCGCGCTTCTTGCAGTCGGATTTGACAATGGTCCAGGGCGCGTCGGCGGTGTCGGTGTAGAAGAACATCGCCTCCTTGGCTTCGGTATATTCATCCCACTTGTCGAGCGAGGCCTTGTCGATCGGCGACAGCTTCCACTGCTTGAGCGGATCTTTTTCGCGCTGGCCGAAGCGGCGTAGCTGCTCGCCTTGCGTGACCGAGAACCAGTATTTGAACAGCAGGATCCCCGACCGGGTCAGCATCCGCTCGATTTCCGGCGCCTCGCGCATGAATTCGAGATATTCGCCCGGGGAACAAAATCCCATCACCCGCTCGACACCGGCCCTGTTGTACCAGGAGCGATCAAACAGCACCATTTCGCCCGATGCCGGCAGATGCTCGACATAGCGCTGGAAATACCATTGCGAGCGCTCGCGATCGGTCGGCTTGGACAGCGCGACCACACGGGCCATGCGCGGGTTGAGATGTTCCATGAAGCGCTTGATGGTGCCGCCCTTGCCAGCCGCATCACGGCCTTCAAACAACACCACCACCTTCTGGCCGGTGTCCTCGATCCAGCGCTGGGCCTTGAGCAGCTCCACCTGCAGCAGCGATTTTTCGTGCTCATAGGCCAGACGGCGCATCCTGGTCTTGTAGGGATACACCCCCTGCTCGAACAATTGCGCGATGGCCGCCTTGTCCTTGCGGATTTCCGCGGCGGTCAGTTTGCGCGGCGTTTCGGGCGCGACCTCGGTCGTAGCCGTGTCCTCAAGACCTGCCTTGTCGGGCATCGGTTCATCGCTTGCCATATCGGTCTTGCCATTGGGCTTTGCAGTCTGTGCAGTGTTGCTTTTGATCATTCTGCTCCCCTTCATTTGAAAGGGCAGAATGCACCCAAACCGGCGCGCTCGCCTTGACTCGTGTCAAACCCCGCAAATTTGGAGTGCATGGCTGGGCGCAAACGGACTTTGTCAGGGACGCTTCAAGTGATCGAGCAAATGCACGGCAAGACCGGCCATCAATCCCCAGAAGGCGGCTCCGATGCCGAAGGCTGCAACGCCCGAAGCGGTGACGGCGAAAGTGGCCGCGGCGGCAAAGCGGGACGCGGGCACATCGAAAGCGGAAACGATGGCGCCGATCAGCGGCGAGATCAGCGCCAGGCCGGCCACCACGGCGATGATGGCGGGCGGCATGGCCAGAATGGCCGGAACAATGACCGGTCCGGAGAGGCCAAGCGCGACCCAGACGGCCGAATAGACCAGCCCGACTTTCCAGCGCTGATTGCGGTCGGGATGGACGTCGTCGCCGATGCAGATGGCTGCGGTGATCGCCGCCATCGAGATGGTGTGAGCGCCAAACAGCGCAAAGAATGCAGACAGGATTCCTGTCACTCCAAGCGCTTCGGTCACCGGCGGCTCGTAGCCATTGGCGCGCAGCACGGCAAAGCCCGGCAGGTTCTGCGATGCCATGGTGACCAGATAGAGCGGCAGGCCGAGACCCAACAGCACGGCGGGATCGAATTCCGGCATGATGAAGCCGAGCAGGGTCCAGCTTGCTGTTTCCAGGGGAAGCACGGCGCCGCCAAGGGTGAAGGCCAGAACAAAACCGACAAGCAGCGCAGCGAGCACCGCCAGCAGCGGATTGAACAGGCGGACCAGCAGGAACACCGCAATCAAGGGGAGCACCAGCAGTGCCTCACTGGCCGCGTGGAGAGCCACCGCCATGGCAAAGGGCAAGAGCACACCCGCCAGCATGCCGGAGGCAACGCCGGTGGGAATGGCGTTGACGGCACGGTTGAGCGGACGGATGGCGGCGGTGAGCGCAATCAGCAAGCCGGCAAACACGAAGGCGCCCACCGCCTGGTGGATATCGACCCCGGTGGATGCGGCAATCAGCGCCGCGCCCGGCGTTGACCAGGCCAGAACGATCGGTACCCTCTTCCAGCTGCTCAGCAGCGCCGAGCCTATGGCCTTGGAAAAGCAGATCGCCGCCACCCAGGAGGCGGTCTGGCCGGCGTCAGCCCCCACGGCGGCAGCCGCGGCAAGCACCAGCGCGATGGTCGAGCCGTATCCGACCAGAGCGGCAACCAGCGCCGCGGAGATCATCGAAATTCGCAAGTGAGTGCTCCAGAAAAAGAGACGAATTCTTACTTCAGGCTCGCGCTGCGGTACCAGTCTGATCAGTCGGCGGCGGCAATCAGTCGGGCGACGCGGTCGATCGCCAGCAGGTAGCCTTGGGTTCCGCAACCGGCGATGACGCCATCGGCGCGCAGCGAGACAAAGGAGTGGTGACGGAATTCCTCGCGCTTGTGCACGTTGGAGATATGCACCTCGATCACCGGGCCGTCGAAGGTGTTGAGCGCATCGAGGATCGCCACCGAGGTATGGGTATAGGCGGCAGGGTTGATGACGATGGCTGCGGCGTTGTCGCGGGCTTCATGGATCCAGTCGATCAGCTGATGCTCGGCATTGGACTGCAGAAAACGGATCGTCAGACCATGGGCTCCGGCCTGGGCTTTGGCTGCGGCTTCGACATCGGCGAGGGTCTCGCTGCCGTAGATTTCCGGCTGGCGCTTGCCCAGGAGATTGAGATTCGGTCCGTTGAGGACATAGATCGTGCCTGTCACCGGGTCTGCCTTTCGATTGACGCCCATTTCGGGTGGTGCAAATTCCTAGCCTGAGACGATGCCTGCGGCAAGTCTTGCCGCATTGCCCTGCCGCAGCGGCGCGGATCACTCCAGACCGTAGGGCACGGTTCTGCGGGTATTGGGATCGACAATCAGCCGGCGCTTGAGCGGCGGCACGGCGCGCTGGTGGCAGTTGCGGCGTTCGCAGATCCGGCAGGAGACGCCAATCGGCTCAAAAGCCTCGGCGCGGCCGACATCGAGATCATCGGCATAGACCAGCTCGCCGGCGTGCGCCACTTCGCAGCCAAGCGCCAGGGCATAGGACTGCACCGGATCGCGCCAGCCGCCCGACGGTTTGGAGACGGCGGTGGCAAGGCAGAGATAGCGCACGCCGTCGGGTGTTTCAGCCAATTGCCTGATGATGCGGTTGGGCGTCTCGAAGGCACTGTGGGCGTTCCACAAGGGACAGGCCGAGCCGAAGCGGGCAAATTGCAGCTTGGTGGCGGAGTGACGCTTGGTGATGTTGCCGGCCTTGTCGACGCGGGCAAAGAAGAACGGCACACCCTTGTGGCCGGGGCGCTGCAGGGTCGAGAGCCGGTGCGCCACCTGCTCGAGGCTGGTCGAGAACCGGTCAGCCAGGAGCACCAGATCATGGCGCAATTCACGCGCGGCGGCGCTGAAGGCGCCATAGGGCAGGAGTGCTGCACCTGCGAAATAATTGGCCAGTCCGATGCGGCAGATACCGGCGGCGTCAGCTGAGCGGAAGCGGGCTTCCTCGATGATCCGGGTCATCGCTGCATCGTGCTCAATCAGCGCAATCTGGCAGGCCACCTGGAAGGCCTGGGTCGAGGCGGGCGTGCGTGGGTTGAGCCAGAGCACGCGGGAGACCGGATCGAAACGGCGCAGGCCGCCGGCGTCGGCGTCCTTCGCCCCTCCCCCGGCTCCCCGCCCGAACCGATCACCACCCGCACCCTATGGCGGCGCTCGATGTGGTCGGCCAGCGCCTTGAGGCTGACGCCGCGGCTCTTGGCCAAATCCCGGCTCAGCGCCTCGCCGGCGAGATCGAGCTCGTGGATGTAGTTGTCGACATAATGAAAGAAATCGCGGACCTCTTCATAGGGCGTGGGGTCGGTGAGCGCGCCGGAGCGTTCCAGCGTCTCGTCGAGCTCGGCCAGCTGATCACCGGAACGGCGCATCGCCTGATGCAGCGAGAGGAAGGCGCGGGCAAAAGACGGAGCGTTCTGGACCACCAGCTTGACGTCGGTGAGCGATGGCTGCGCCCCGCCCGAGACCGGATCGGCAAGTGCTTCGGCGACATCGGCAAGCAGCCGGTCGGTGTCCTGATCCGACAGCGTGGTGATGTCGACCGAGAAGGCTTCGGCAAGCGCCAAGAGCACCGATGCGCTGACATGGCGCTGGTTGTTCTCGATCTGGTTAAGATAGCTGGTCGAGATGCCAAGTTTCTGGGCAAAGCCGGCCTGGGTCAGCCCGTGTTCGCCTCGGATGGCTCGGATCTTTCCGCCTACAAAGAGTTTCCGTGCTCGCATGGGCGTTCGCAACTTTGCAAATATGCAGTTGCAAACATTGCTAGTGCAACATGCTTACCTTTTCAACCCTGTTGCCATCCGGTCTTAAGCGCTATCACCATGCATTCAACGCCCGGGGACCAACAGAGTTCACTGCGTGCGATGTGACCAAAGCAGCATTGGCAGTGGCCGTGTTTCCGGCAACATGGGCAAGTGGTGCGACAAAGGAGGCCTGTGATGCGGGAAATTATCGAAGAGGTCGAACACCGGCGCGAACAGGCCCGGCTTGGCGGCGGCCAGCACCGGATCGATGCGCAGCACGCCAAGGGCAAGCTGACGGCGCGCGAACGGCTCGACGTGCTTCTCGACGAGGGATCGTTCGAAGAATACGACATGTACAAGACCCACCGCTGTACCGATTTCGGCATGGAAGCCCAGGTGTTTCCCGGCGACGGGGTTATCACCGGCTGGGGCACCATCAATGGCCGCCCGGTCTATGTGTTTTCCCAGGATTTCACCGTGTTCGGCGGATCGCTGTCGGAGACGCACGCGGAGAAGATCTGCAAGGTGATGGATCTGGCGGTGCAGAACGGCGCACCGCTGATCGGATTGAATGATTCCGGCGGCGCCCGCATTCAGGAAGGCGTGGCCTCGCTCGGCGGCTATGCCGAAGTGTTCTGGCGCAACGTGCAGGCCTCGGGCGTGATCCCGCAGATCTCGGTGATCATGGGACCCTGCGCGGGCGGCGCTGTCTATTCGCCGGCGATGACCGACTTCATCTTCATGGTGAAAGACACGAGCTACATGTTCGTGACCGGCCCGGACGTGGTGAAAACCGTGACCAACGAGATCGTCACCGCGGAAGAACTCGGTGGAGCCTCGACCCACACCAAGAAATCCTCGGTTGCCGATGGCGCCTACGACAATGATGTCGAAGCGCTGATCGAGATCCGCCGGATGTTTGATTTCCTGCCGCTGTCGAGCCGCGAGACCCCGCCGGTGATCCCGACGGCGGATGCGCCCGACCGGATCGAGAATGCGCTCGATACGCTGATCCCGGACAATCCGAACAAGCCTTACGACATGCGCGAAGTCATTGCACGGGTCGGCGACGAAGGTGACTTCTTCGAAATCCAGGGTAACCACGCCAAGAACATTTTGTGCGGTTTCATCCGTCTCAACGGCTCGACCGTCGGCGTGGTCGCCAACCAGCCGATTGTGCTGGCGGGTTGCCTCGACATCGATTCGTCGAAGAAGGCCGCGCGTTTCGTGCGTTTCTGCGACGCCTTCAACATTCCTATCCTGACGCTGGTCGACGTGCCGGGCTTCTTGCCGGGCGTCAGCCAGGAATATAACGGCATCATCAAGCATGGCGCCAAGCTGCTGTTCGCCTATGCAGAGGCCACCGTGCCGAAGGTGACCGTGATCACCCGCAAGGCCTATGGCGGCGCCTATGACGTGATGGCATCCAAGCACATCCGCGCCGACGTCAATTATGCCTGGCCGACGGCGCAGATCGCGGTGATGGGCGCCAAGGGCGCAACCGAGATCCTCTACCGCTCCGAACTCGGCGACCCCGACAAGATCGCGCGGCGCACGGCGGATTACGAAGACCGCTTCGCCAACCCCTTCGTTGCCGCCCAGCGCGGCTTCATCGACGAGGTGATCATGCCGCATTCGACGCGCCGCCGCGTGGTGCGGGCGTTTGAAATGCTAAAGACCAAGAAGGTGACGCAGCCTTTGCGCAAGCACGACAACATTCCGTTGTGAGGAGCCAAGTCGGTGCCGACCGTGTTCGAGTGGAAAGGCTGGAAATTTCTGTTTTACAGCCTCGATTACGCCGAACCGCCGCATGTGCATGTGCGAAAAGACCGGAAAGAAGCTAAGATATGGCTCAATCGCGTAGAGGTCGCCCGCAACCGTCGCTGCACCGATCAGGAACTGGCGGCCTTGCTGCGGGTGACCGAAGACAACAGGATGGCGTTTCTGGAGAAATGGCATGAACACTTTGGAAATTGATCTGGAGCGGCTGGAGCCGGTGAGCGTGCGGTGTGATGCATCCTATCTGCATGTGACCCTCGGCGACGGCGTCATCATCACAACGCCGCTGTGGTGGTATCCTCGGCTGCTGGCAGCCACACCTGAAGATCTGGCCCAGGTGGAGCTGTCTCCCTTCGGCATCCATTGGCCAACCATCGACGAAGATCTCAGCATCACCGGCCTGATCGAGGGCCGAAAAGCCCCCGGCGCAACTCCGCCCGCGGAAGCCGCAGAGTGACGAATTCGGCCAAACATAAGTGGATTTTGTCCGGCCGTTTCGGCTGCCTGCCCACCTCCCCCTTGAGGGGAGGTCGGAGAAGCAAGGCGGTAGCGAAGCGGACGGCGCAGCTGATCCGGGTGGGGGTCGCGAATGAGGTGGCATCCCAAGGTACCCCCACCCGGCTCTGTCGCGCTTTGCTCGCCAATCGCCGACCTCCCCTCAAGGGGGAGGTGGGCAATCAGCTACTGCAATTTTCCGACTTTGGGACTATATCCCCGGTGAGACAATTCTCGCCAACAAGGATCAGATTTGATGACTGACGAAAACAAGTTCCCGCCCGAAAACAACCTGCCCGCCGGATATCAGCCTGCCCGGGTCTGGGAATGGAAAAAGGGCAATGGTGGACAGTTTGCCAATATCAACCGGCCGATCTCGGGTCCCACCCATGACAAGGAGCTGCAGGTGGGCAAGCATCCGCTGCAGCTCTACTCGCTGGCGACACCGAATGGTGTCAAGGTGACGGTGATGCTTGAGGAGCTGCTCGCTGCCGGACACAAGGGCGCGGAATATGATGCCTGGCTGATCAATATCGGCGAAGGCGACCAGTTCGGCTCCGGCTTTGTCGAGGTCAATCCCAACTCGAAGATCCCGGCGATGGTCGATCATTCGACGCCGGAACCGACGCGCCTGTTCGAAAGCGGCTCGATCCTCTTATATCTCGCCGAAAAATTCGGCGCCTTCCTGCCCAAGGAGCATCATGCCCGCACCGAGGCGCTGAACTGGCTGTTCTGGCAGATGGGATCGGGCCCGTTCCTGGGTGGCGGCTTCGGGCATTTCTATGCCTATGCGCCGATGAAGATCGAATATGCCATCGACCGCTTCGCCATGGAGGTCAAGCGCCAGCTCGACGTGCTCGACAAGCGGCTGGCCGACAATGAATTCATGGCAGGAAGCGAGTATTCGATTGCCGACATGGCGATCTGGCCCTGGTACGGCACGCTGCTGCAGGGCAATGTCTATGGCGATGCCGCAACCTATCTCGAAACCGAGAGCTATACCAATCTGAAGCGCTGGACCGACCAGATTGCCGCCCGTCCCGCGGTCAAGCGCGGCCGCATGGTCAATCGCAGCTTCGGTGATCCGTCGGAGCAATTGCGCGAGCGCCATGACGCCAGCGATTTCGAGCTCAGGACCCAGGACAAGCTCGATGCCCAGGAAGGCAAGAGCTGATGGCAAAACTGCCGGAAATGACAAAACATCGCGGAATCCCGTCCGGCCTGCCCGGCACGGGGTTCCAGTTCACCATCCGCCGCGCCAATCCGCGCGGCGTGACGGCGATCATCAGCCGGCGCCGCATGGCCGACCGGACACCCACGGAAAAGCTGGCCGATACCGCGTTTCTGCACGCGCTGTGGCACAAGTTCGGCGACGAACCGTTCGAGCGCGGCAATCTTGATGCGGGCCGGATCAGCTGGCTGTTCGGACGCGAGATCGTCGCCGCAGAGGACCCGTTCGATGCGCAGTCCTACACGGCGATGCTGCAGATCGACGAGCGCGTCGGACGTGCAAATTACCCGGCCGCCTTCGAAGACGTGCTGGTGGTGTGAGTAAAGCCTCAATCACCTCGTCATCCTCGGGCTTGACCCGAGGATCCAGAGCCGGACGGGGATGCAGGCATTAGGTACCTCTCGGTACCATAACAATGGGTCCTCGGGTCAAGCCCAAGGATGACGACGGTTAGCAATGGGCCGCAGGCCCATCAGCGGGGGTAGAAGTGCATGTTTTCCAAGATCCTGATCGCCAATCGCGGTGAAATTGCCTGCCGGGTGATCAAGTCGGCGCGCGCCATGGGCATTGCGACGGTGGCCGTCTATTCCGACGCCGACCGCGATGCGGTGCATGTGGCGATGGCCGACGAGGCCGTGCACATCGGCCCCCCGCCAGCCAACCAGTCCTATCTGATCCCGAAAAAAATCATTGCAGCCTGCAAACAGACCGGGGCGCAGGCCGTGCATCCGGGCTACGGGTTCTTGTCCGAGCGGGCCTCGTTCTGCGAGGCGCTGGAAGCCGAGGGCATCGCCTTCATCGGCCCGAAGGTCAAGGCCATCGAGGCGATGGGCGACAAGATCACCTCGAAGAAGATTGCCGCCGAAGCCGGCGTGTCGACGGTGCCCGGACATATGGGCCTGATCGACGACGAGGCGCACGCGGCCGAGATCGCCGCCGAAATCGGCTATCCGGTGATGATCAAGGCGTCGGCCGGCGGCGGCGGCAAGGGCATGCGGATTGCCTGGAACGATGCCGAAGCGCGCGAAGGGTTTTCCCGCTCGAAATCCGAAGCGGCGAGCTCGTTTGGCGACGACCGCATCTTCATCGAGAAATTCATCGAGGAACCCCGCCATATCGAGATCCAGCTGATCGGCGACAGCCACGGCAATGTCATCTATCTGGGCGAACGCGAATGCTCGATCCAGCGGCGGAACCAGAAGGTGGTGGAAGAGGCGCCATCGCCTTTCCTCGACGCCGAAACCCGCAAGGCCATGGGCGAACAATCAGTGGCGCTGGCCAAGGCGGTGGATTACCAGTCGGCCGGCACGGTGGAATTCATCGTCGACAAGAACCGGAAATTCTATTTCCTCGAGATGAACACACGGCTGCAGGTCGAGCATCCGGTGACCGAGCTGATCACTGGCGTTGATCTGGTCGAACAGATGATCCGCGTTGCTGCCGGCGAAAAGCTCGCCTTCTCGCAAGCCGATGTGAAGCTCACAGGCTGGGCGGTCGAAAGCCGTCTCTATGCTGAAGACCCCTACCGCAATTTTCTGCCCTCGATCGGCCGGCTGACGCGCTACCGGCCGCCGCAGGAAGGCACCAGCGAGGAAGGCATCACCATCCGCAACGACACCGGTGTCACCGAAGGCTCCGAGATCTCGATGTTCTACGACCCGATGGTGGCCAAGCTCTGCACCCACGCGCCGACGCGGCTCGAGGCGGTGGACGCCATGGCCGACGCGCTGGACCGGTTCGAGGTCGAAGGCATCGGCCACAATCTGCCGTTCCTGTCGGCGCTGATGCAGCACCCGCGCTGGCGCGAGGGCCGGCTGTCGACCGGCTTTATCGCCGAGGAGTATCCCGACGGCTTCGGGCCGGTACCGCCGAATGATGCGACTGTCGAGCGCATCGCCATCGCAGCCCTGCTGCTCAGCCATATTCATGGCGCGCGCAATGCGCAGATTTCCGGCGCGCGTTTCAGCCAGGCGGAAAAGCGGGCGCATGAGGACAAGGTGGTCCGCATCGCCGGCCAGGAGATCACCGGCCATATCGACGACACCGACGATGTCTTCCTGGTGCGCCTGCCCGGCCGCGAGCCGCTGGCGGTGACCACCGACTGGACGCCGGGCGCCAGGCTGGCGATCTTCGAGATCGACGGCGACCGCCACGCGATCAAGGTCGAACCGGCGGACGCCGGATGGCGCTTGCGGCAACTGGGCGTCGATGTCCGGGTGCAGGTGTATTCTCCCCGAGTGGCGGAGCTTGCCCGGTTGATGAAGGAAAAGATCGCGCCCGATACGTCGAGCCTGCTGCTTTGCCCGATGCCCGGCCTGATCGTCTCGATTGCCGTCAATGAAGGCGACGAGGTGCAGGAAGGCCAGACCCTGGCGATTGTCGAGGCGATGAAGATGGAAAATGTGCTCAAGGCCGAGCGCAAGGGCGTGGTCTCGCGCATCCCGGTCAAAGCCGGCGACAGCCTCGCCGTCGACGAGATCATCATGGAGTTTGCCAAGTGACGGCTGCTTGATCTCGAACCTCCCCCTTGAGGGGAGTTCGGAGAGGCAAGCTGGCAGCAAGGCGACAGCGCGGGCGATCCGGGTGGGGGTCGTTCACGGATCAAGATTTCTTCCACCCCCACCCGGCTCTGTCGCGCTGCGCGCACCAGTCGCCGACCTCCCCTCGAGGGGGAGGTGAAAGGATCAGGACAATGACCAAGACCACCCGCGACTGGCTCGATCTCGCCACCGGGGACCTCAAGGGCAAGCCGATCGAGAGCCTCAACACCGAGACGCCGGAAGGCATCACGCTGAAGCCGCTCTACACGGCAGAGGACCTGCCCGAGCACGCGGCGTCCGAGTTGCCGGGCTTCGCTCCGTTCACCCGCGGTGTGCGGGCCACGATGTATACCGGCCAGCCCTGGACGATCCGGCAATATGCGGGTTTCTCGACGGCCGAGGACTCCAACGCGTTTTACCGCAAGAACCTCGCCGCCGGGCAGAAAGGCCTGTCGGTCGCCTTCGATCTCGCCACCCACCGGGGCTATGATTCCGATCATCCGCGGGTCACCGGCGATGTCGGCAAGGCCGGTGTGGCGATCGATTCGGTCGAGGACATGAAGATCCTGTTCGACGGCATACCGCTCGGCGAAATGAGCGTGTCGATGACCATGAATGGCGCCATCATCCCGGTGCTGGCGATGTTCATCGTCGCCGGCGAAGAACAGGGTGTCGAGCGGTCCGCACTCACCGGCACGGTGCAGAACGACATCCTCAAGGAGTTCATGGTCCGCAACACCTATATCTATTCGCCCGAACCCTCGATGCGGATCGTTGCCGACATCATCGAGTTCACCTCGCAGGAAATGCCGAAGTTCAACTCGATCTCGATTTCCGGCTACCACATGCAGGAAGCCGGCGCGACGCTGGCGCAGGAGCTGGCCTATACGCTCGCTGACGGCATGGAATATGTCCGCGCAGCGCAGAGCAAGGGGCTCGATGTCGATGCCTTTGCGGGCAGGTTGTCGTTCTTCTTCTGCATCGGCATGAATGTGTTCATGGAAGCGGCGAAGCTGCGCGCGGCGCGGGCGATGTGGTCGAAAATCATGACCGACTTCGGCGCCAAGTCGGACCGCTCGAAGATGCTGCGCACCCATTGCCAGACATCGGGCGTGTCGCTGACAGAGCAGGATCCCTACAACAATGTGGTCCGCACCGCATTTGAAGCCATGGCCGCGGTACTTGGCGGCACCCAGTCGCTGCACACAAATTCGTTTGATGAGGCAATCGCGTTGCCGACGGAATTCTCGGCCCGCATTGCGCGCAACACCCAGCTCATTCTGGCGCATGAGACCGGTATCACCAATGTCGTCGATCCGCTTGGCGGTTCTTACTACGTTGAAAAACTCACCGCCGATCTGGCCGAAAAGGCCTGGGAGCTGATTGCCGAGGTCGAGGCGCTTGGCGGCATGACCAAGGCGGTGGAACAGGGCCTGCCGAAAATGCGCATCGAGGAAGCCGCAGCCCGGCGGCAGGCGCGGATCGACCGGGGCGAGGACGTCATCGTCGGGGTCAATCGCTTCCGGCTGGCCGACGAGCCGCAGGTGGACATTCTCAATATCGACACCGACAAGGTGCGCGCCGGCCAGGTGGCGCGACTGAACAAGATGCGCGCCAGCCGCGATCCCAAGGCCCACGAAGCCGCCATTGCAGCGCTGGAGCAGGTGGCAAAATCGGGCAAGGGCAATCTGCTGTCTGCCGCCGTCGATGCGGCCCGGGCGCGGGCTTCGCTGGGCGAGATTTCCGACGCGATGGAGCGCGGCTTCGGCGGCCGCCACCATGCGGTGACCAAGGTGATCGGCGGAGTCTACGAGGACGTCTATCACGACGATCCGGAATATCAGGCCATCCGGTCGCGCATTACCGACTACACAACAGACAAGGGCCGGGCACCGCATGTGCTGGTGGCCAAGATGGGACAGGACGGCCACGACCGCGGCGCCAAGGTGATTGCCACGGCATTCGCCGATATGGGCTTCAAGGTCGATCTCACCGACATGTTCGAGACACCGGCGGAAGTCACCGACAAGGCGATTGCGCTCGGCGTCGACGTGGTCGGTGTCTCATCGCTGGCGGCGGGCCACAAATCGCTGGTGCCGGAACTGATCAACCGCCTGAAAGACAAGGACCGCGCCGACATCCAGGTCGTCGTCGGCGGCGTCATCCCGGAACAGGATTACGCGTTTCTGCGCGAAGCCGGCGTGGCCGAGATTTTTGGCCCGGGCTCGAATGTGCTGGATGCAGCGAATGCGGTGCTGGCACGGATTTCGGGCGTGAGACGGAACGTGTGAGCCCCCGCAAGCGCCCCCTCATCCGTCAGCTTCGCTGACACCTTGTCCCACCAGGGGAGAAGGGACAACGGGCGTTCCGTGAACGACCGGAGACGGATGAGGGGACGGACGCAAAGGCTGATTCAGTGACCCCAGGTCCGCTCCAGCAGCGCCACCCAGTTCTTACGGGCAATCTTCTCAATCAGCGCCTCGCCATACTGCCGCTCGCGCATCTGCTCGATCAAAGCCTGCACCCCGGTGACATCGCCGATGACATCCGGCAGTTCGGCGCCGTCGAAATCGGAGCCGAAGCCGACATGGTCTTCGCCGAGCTTTTCGACCAGGTGATCGAGGTGGCGCATGACTGGATCCCAGCCGCAATCGGTGGCCTTGCGACCGTCGTCGCGCAGGAACACGGTGGCGTAGTTGAGGCCGACCATGCCGCCGGTTTCCTTGATCATGGCCAGTTGCCGGCCGGTCAGGTTGCGGGTCGAGGGGGTGACCGCATGGGCGTTGGAATGGGTGGCGACCAGCGGTGCATCCGAGAGGTTGGCAACATCATTGAAGCCTTTCTCGTTGAGATGCGACAGGTCGATCATGATCCTGAGCTCGTTGCAGGCCTTGACCAGATCCTTGCCGGCGTCGGTGAGGCCCGGACCGGTGTCGGGATCGCCCGGGAAGCGGAACGGTACACCGTGGCCGAACACGGTCGGGCGGCTCCAGACCGGGCCGAGCGAGCGCAGGCCCATGGCGTGGAAGGCGTAGAGTGCATCGAGATCGGGACCGATGGCTTCAGCACCCTCCATATGCATGATCGCGGCGATGGTGCCGTCTGCCATGCAGGCGCGCAGGTCGGCTGCGCTGCGGCAGATCATGAGCGCGCCTTTCGAGGCCCGTTCCATCCACATCAAATGGGCAGCCATCTGCAGGGCGGTGGCCTGGGTCTGGTCGGCACTCATCAGGTCCGGCAGCGGCAGATCATAGGGCGGCGCGTCCATCATCGCCTGGTAGTCGGGTTCATCATCCGTATGCGGCGAGGGAATGTAGATGGCGAAGAACCCGCCGGCGAAACCGGCCTTCTGCATCCGCGGCAGATCGAGATGCCCCTCCTCGCCGGCTTCAAGCCACATCGCCTCGCGGCGCTCGGGCGCCCGCAACAGGCGCAGCAGGAAATCATTGTGGCCGTCGAAAAATGGCATGTCTGCCATGGCTGGCTCCATCAGCGCTGAAAGGCAGGATCGCGGGTGAAACCCTCGCTCGCTGTCAGCAGGTTGCGTGTGTAGTCTTCCCGTGTGGCATGATTCTGCAGATCGGTGCGGGTCAATTGCTCCACCACCTGGCCGTTCTGCATCACCACCAGCCGGTCGCACATGTGCGACACCACCGCGAGATCATGGCTGACGAGCACATAGGTCAGGCCGAGCTCATCGCGCAGCCGGTCGAGCAGATTGAGCACTTCAGCCTGGATCGAGGCGTCGAGCGCCGAGGTCGGCTCGTCGAGCAGGATGATTTTCGGCTCGAGAATCAGGGCGCGCGCGATGGCGACACGCTGGCGCTGCCCGCCCGACAATTGATGCGGGTAGCGAAACCGGAATCCCGATCCGAGCCCGACCTCGTCGAGCGCCCGGGCAACACGCTTCTCGCGCTGGTCGAAGCCGTGAATGGCGAGCGGCTCGGACAACACCCTGTCCACCGTGTGACGCGGGTGCAGCGAGGCATAGGGGTCCTGAAACACCATCTGGACACGGCGGTAGAAGGCCGCGTCGCGCGGCGTCGACACCGGGTCTCCATCGATTGCGATGGTGCCGCCGGTGACCGGGGCCAGGCCGCAGATCGCACGCAGCACCGTGGATTTGCCGGATCCGCTTTCCCCGACAATGCCGAAGCTTTCCTCTTCCTCGACAGCGAGCGACACGCCCCTGAGCGCATGCACCAGACGGTCGCTGCTTCCGAAGGTGACCTCTAGGTTTTCAATGTCGATGAACGGCATCCGTGTCCTTACTCCAGCCATGCGTCCTCCCGCGCCAGGACCGGCAAGGGGCGGACATTGCTGGCTATCTTTGGCAAGCAGTTGAGCAAGCCGCGTGTATAGGGATGCTGTGCCTCGTTCATCTTGCCGGCATCGAGCTCTTCCACCACCTGCCCGGCATACATCACCAGCACACGGTCGCAGAAGGTCGAGACCAGCTTGAGATCATGGCTGATGAAGATCAGGCCCATGCCGCGCCGGGACACGAGATTGTCGAGAATGCGCAGAACTTCGATCTGCACGGTCACGTCCAGCGCCGAGGTCGGTTCATCGGCAATCAGCAGGTCAGGTTCGGTCACCAGCATCATGGCGATCATCGCCCGCTGGCCCATGCCGCCGGACAATTCATGCGGATAGGCGCCCATCACCCGTTCCGGATCGCGGATCTGCACCGCCTCCAGCATGGCGATGGATTTGTCGCGGGCCTCGGACTTGCCGCCGTGCAGCTTGACCGCCTCCATCAGCTGCCTGCCGATGGTCATGACCGGGTTGAGCGAGAATTTCGGATCCTGCATCACCATCGACATGCGTGCGCCGCGCAGGGTCCGCCATTTCTTCGGCGTTGCATTGCGCAGATCGATGCCGTCAAATTCCAGCCTGTCGGCCGTGGCCGTGCCGGTTACCGGCGTCAGGCCGAGTATGGCGCGGCCGGTCTGGGATTTGCCCGAGCCGCTCTCGCCGACGATCCCCAGCCGCTCGCGGCCGAGGCTGAAACTGACACCGCGCACCACTTCCACCGGTCCCTGCCGGGAGGGGAAGGAGATGCGCAGATTCTCGACCGACAACAGCGGGTTCATTTCACGGCCTTCGGGTCGAGCACGTCGCGCAAGCCATCACCAAGCAGGTTGAAGCCCAGCGAGACCAGGAAAATTGCAGCACCCGGCATGGTGGCGACCCACCAGTAATCGATGATGAAGCGGCGCCCGCCGGCAATCATCGCGCCCCATTCGGGCTGCGGCGGCTGCGCGCCCAGACCAAGAAAGCCAAGACCAGCGGCAGTGAGGATGATGCCGGCCATGTCGAGCGTCACCCTTATGATCACCGAGGACAGGCACAGCGGCGTGACATGGCCCCAGATGATTCGCGATGACGAAGCGCCCTGCAGGCGGATGGCGTCGATATGCTCGGCATTGCGGATGGTCAACGTCTCGGCGCGGGCCAGGCGGGCATAGGGCGGCCAGGAGGTGATGGCGATGGCGATGATGGCGTTCTCGATGCCCGGCCCGAGGGCGGCGACAAAGGCCAGCGCCAGGATCAGCCGGGGAAAGGCCAGGAATATGTCGGTGATCCGCATCAGCACGACATCGACCCAGCCGCCGAAATAGCCCGACACGGTGCCGACCAGCAGCCCGATCGGCGTGGCGATGATCGCCACCAGCGCCACCACCATCAGCGTCAGCCTTGCGCCGTGAACGACACGGCTGAAGATATCGCGGGCAAGGTCATCGGTGCCCATCCAGTGGTCCATCGACGGCGGCAGCAGCCGCGCGGTGCGCAGATCGCCACCGAGCAGCGGGTCATAGGGGGCAATCACATCGGCAAAGATGGCGACGATGATCAGCAGCACGACAATGCCGAGCCCGACCATGCCGAGCCGGTTGCGGGTAAAGGCCAGCCAGATGCGCCAGGCCTGTCCCAGGCGCGCCTGATTGCGCGAGACCGGCTGCTCGGTGAGCAGCCATTCACTGAGTCCGGAGGGTTTGGTGCCGGTCGTCATGAGCGTCTCCTGACCCGCGGGTCAAGCAGGGTGTAGAGAAAGTCCGACAACAGGTTGAGGCCGACAAAGATGATGCCGATCAGCAATGTGCCGCCGAGAACGGCATTCATGTCAGCGTTCTGCAACGAATTGGTCAGATATTGCCCGAGGCCGGGCCAGGCAAAGACGGTTTCGGTCAGAACCGAGCCTTCGAGCAGCCCCGCATAGGACAGCGCGATCACCGTGACCAGCGGCACGGCGGCATTGCGAAGCGCATGCACCCAGATGATGCGCCATTCGGCGACGCCCTTGACCCTAGCTGTGACGACATATTCCTGCGCCAGCTCGTTGAGCATGAAACTGCGGGTCATGCGCGCGATATAGGCCATGGAAAAATAGCCCAGCAGCGCCGCCGGCAGGGCGATGTGGGAAACGGTGTTGCGGAATGCCGCCCATTGCCCCTGCATCGCGGTGTCGATCAGAAACAGCCCGGTGGTCGGCGTGAAGGAATATTCATAGGAAATGTCGATCCGGCCCGGGCCGGAGACCAGTCCCCATTTGGCGTAAAACAGCAAAAGCCCGAGCAGCCCGAGCCAGAAGATCGGCGCGGAATAGCCAACAAGCCCGAGGATGCGCACCACCTGGTCGACCAGCTTGCCTTGCCGGACCGCGGCCCAGACCCCGATCGGGATGCCGAACAGGGTGCCGATGGCGATTCCCACCGTGGCCAGTTCCAGCGTGGCGGGGAAAACCCGGATGAGGTCGTCAATGATGGGTTTCTTGGTAAGCAGGCTCTCGCCGAAATCACCGGTCAGCGCCTTTTCGACATAGAGGCCGAATTGCACATAGAGCGGGCGGTCGAGCCCGAGTTCGACAAAGGCCTTGTCATAGGTCGATTGCGAGGCCCGGTCACCGACCACCGCCAGCACCGGGTCCACCGGAACCACACGGCCGATCAGGAAGGTGACGACCAGCAGACCGATGATGGTGACGGCGACCGTTGCGCTGAGCCGCAGGGCCTTGCCGAACAGAGCAGGAAGGGCGTTGGCACGCCCTTCCGCAGAGCGAGACAGATCGGACAATTACTTGGTCACTGCCTTGAAGGAGTTGTCGTTGAACGACGGGCCGACGATGAAGCCCTCGACATTCTTGCGGCGGGCCAGAACCTCGATCTCCTGGAACATGATGACAAACGGGGATGTCTGCTGATGTTCGGTCTGGAGATCGATATAGATCTGGGCGCGCTTCTTGGCGTCGCCTTCCAGGATCGCTGCGTCAGCCTTGAGCGTCATTTCCGGGATGTCCCAGGCATTGCGCCAGGCCAGCGGCTTGGAGGCAGCATCGTCCGAATTGTCCGGGTTGCGCGCAAAGGTATCGGCATTGGTGTGCGGATCCTGATAATCCGGACCCCAGCGGCCGATATAGATGTCGTGATTGCGGGCGCGATATTTGGTCAGCGTCTGCTGTCCGTCGCCTGGAATCAGCTCCATGTTGATGCCGGCCAGCGCCATGGTCTGCTGGATGGCCTGGGCCATGGCGGTGATTTCATTGGTGTTGCGCGTGTCCATGGTGACGGTGAAACCGTCGGGCAGGCCGGCTTCGGCCAGCAGTTCCTTGGCCTTGTCGACATTGAGCGAGAACGGGGTCTCCTCAAGCGCGCCGAGGAAGCCGCGCGGCAGGAAGGCCTGATGCGGGATCACCTTGCCCTTCATGATGGTGTCGGCGATGATCGCGTAATCGACGAGGTATTTCATCGCCTGACGCACCTGCGGCTTGGACAGGTATTCGTTCTTCTGGTTCAGACCGAGATAGTAGATCGATCCCTTGACGCCGCTTTCGACGACGATGTCGGCATTGGTCGACAGCGCGGCGATTTCCTCTGCGCCGACATTGCGGGCAATATCGATGTCGCCCTGCTCGAGCAGCAGGCGCTGGGTCGCGGTTTCGGGAATGTGACGGTAGATGGCGCGGGCCATCGGCGGAGCTTCGCCCGAGTAATTGTCATTGCGCTCAAGCACGATGGCTTCGTTGGCGCGCCAGTCGCGGATGGTGAAGGCGCCGGATCCGGCATAATTGGTCTTGAGCCAGTTGTAGCCGAAATCACCGTCGACCTCGTTGCTCTTGACCAGTTCACTGTCGACGATGAAGCCGACCGTTGCGGTCAGGCAATACAGCACCAGCGTCGGCGCATAGGGCTTGTCCATCTCGAATTCGAAGGTCATGTCGCCGGTCTTGCGGATCATCGCGTCGACATTGTCGGCATTGAAGCCGAACTGGGTCAGAATGAACGCCGGAGACTTGTCCAGCTTGATGACGCGCTGCAGGGTGTAGACCGCATCATCCGCGGTGATCGGGTTGCCGGAGGCGAATTTCATGCCGTCGCGGATGGTGAAGGTGAAGGTCTTGCCGTCTTCTGACACGTCCCATTTTTCGGCGACGACACCGAAGATCTCGGAGACATCATTGACGTTGTAGCCGATCAGGCCCTGATAGGAGTTGCCAAGCACCTCGGAGGCGCTGAACTCGAACACTTCGGCCGGATCCAGCGTGATGATGTCATCGATCGCCCAGGCCTGGATGAGGGTGTCTGCGGGCGTCTCGGCCTTGACCGGTCCAGGCGCAAAGGCCACGGCTGTGCACATCAGCGCTACAGCCACGAATTTTTGAACGTGCTTCACGATACAACTCCCAGTTGATTTATTCCCGAGTACAGGTCCGTTAGCGCGGGGATAATTGTCCCTTGTCACCTAACGTAAGATGCATTGAGGCCACAGCCCCATGGACCTGTCAAGCAGGGCCGGCACCGGCTCGACCGGGGATCGTATTCGGGCATGGCCCCGGCCGGCTTGTGAAACCGCGCAGTTGCGGGCCGGCGCAGGAATTCACCCGCATCGCGGCCCAGAATAATTTCGTGTCTAAAATGAATCCTGTCTCAAGGAGTTTCGCGTACAGGTTGTTACACTCCGGCAATTCCAGTCGAAATTGCTGCCCAGGCAAGCCCCAGCAGGAAGAGGGTTTCCACGACAACCACCGCCACATGCCGCCAGCCGAGATCGAGCATGGCTTTCATGTTGGTCCGCACGCCGAGAGCGGAAATCGCGATCACCAGCAGCCAGGATGAGCCGTTGACCGCGGCGGCTGCGACGGTGGCGGGAATGAAGGCCATGCTGTTGGCGATCGTCACCACGCCGAAGCCGACCACGAAAAGCGGCAGGCGCACCTGCGAAAACCCGCTGCCACGCTGCATGGTCGAGAGCGCCACGATGATCAGCACAACCGGCAACAGGGTGACGCGCAGCAATTTGACGATTGTTGCCATGTCGCCGGCTTCGGTCGAGATCGAATAGCCCGCACCCACCACCTGGGCCACGTCATGCACGGTGGCGCCGATCAGAAAGCCGCTTTGCGCGTCGTTCAGTCCGGCGAGACCGAAAAGCACCGGATAGATGATCATGGCAATGGTCGACAGCGTGGTGACGGCGACGACGGTGAACAGCACGTTGCGCTCGGTCTTGTCATTGGCCGGAATCACCGCCGCCAGCGCCAGCGCCGCCGAGGCGCCGCAGATTGCCACGGCGCCGCCGGTGAGGATTGCAAAACGCCAGCCGCGCGAAAACAGTTTTGCGCAAATGAAGCCGAAGCCGATGGTCAGCGCCATCAACCCGGCAACGGTGATCAGCCCGGAGGTTCCGATGCTGGTGATGTCGCCCAGGGTGATGCGCGCGCCGAGCAGCACGATGCCGAGCCGCAGCAGCGATTTGGAGGCAAACACTACGCCTTCGGAGGTGCGCTCCTGATCCGCCATGAAATTGAAGGCCATGCCGATCAGCAGGGCGAACAGCATGACCGGCGCGGCATAATGATCGGACAAAAACCTTGCCGCCACGGCAATGGTGATTGCCAGCAGCAGACCGGGAAACAGGCTGCGCACCCGCACCTTCAGATCGGACAGTGAAGACATGTGTGGGCATCCCTGCAAGTTGCTGCGCAGCCGTCGCGACGGTGGCGCCTGGTCAAACCGCTGCTGCGGTCATGTGTCCGCGGCGGCGTGAGGAACGCGCGCCGGGAGCCGAGTTTCATTTGGCGGTGTAGCCGCCGTCGACAAATAAAAGCTGCCCGGTCACATAGGCCGAGGCGTCGGAGGCAAGCAGCAGCAGCGGGCCTTCGATATCGCCCAGCTCGCCATTGCGGCCGATACAGGTGGCCCTGGCATGCGCGCTTGCCAGCTCGGGATCGGCAAAGACCGGGCCGGTCAGTTCCGTCGGGAAGAAGCCGGGCGCCAGCGCATTGGCGTTGATGCCATCGGCCGACCAGGCTTCCGCCATGGCACGGGTGAGCTGTTCGACGCCGCCCTTGGAGGCGCCATAGGCAATGCCGTTTGGGAAGGCCCGGCGCGATTGCAGCGAGGCGATGTTGACGATCCTGCCCCAGCCTTTGGCGCGCATCGCCGGCACCAAGGCCTGCGCCAGAAAGAACGGCACGGTCATGTTGAGTGCGATGGTGCGGTCCCAGCTCTCCGGCGTCACGTCGGAGGCCGACTGGCGCAAATTGAGCCCGGCCGCATTGACCAGAATATCGGGCGCACCGAAGGGTGCTGCCGCCTTTGCGGCAATTGCTGCGATATCTGAATCGGCGGCAAGGTCGGCAACCAGGGCGGCGGTTTCGCCGCCGGCCTCGCCGCGCCATTGCTCGAGCGCGTCTGCGCGGCGGGCAAGGCCGACAACTTGCGCGCCGGCGCGAACAAGGAAGGTTGCCGCCGCGCGTCCAAGCCCGGAGCTCGCACCTGTTACAAGTGCTACGCGGCCCTTCAGGCTGAACAGATTTTTCTGGTTCGTGTCACTGGTCATTATTACATTCCCCCGCCACCTCAATGTGCGGAAAAACAATCCGCGTGGCCCGGGCTTGATAGACGGCGCGGACGAAGGAATCAATTCGGCTCGTGCTCAGTGGAAATTCCGCCCCTTCGGCAAGGCCCGCCCCGCCGCCCTGGCGGTTGCCAGCTCTTCGTAATCCTGGCGCAGTTCCGGCGCATCACGGATCAGCCTGATGATCTGCGCTGCCGGCTTGGTGCGCGGACGCATGTCCTCGATCGGGCGGCGCACTTCGTCGGCATTGGCAAGCCCGCCCATCTCGCTCGCCATGTCCGAGATCTGCGCCATCATCGGCGTCAGGTCCTCGAGATATTCGGCCACGACATGGATGACGCCGTCCTCGTTCTGCAACTTGCCGCGCACGCCGACGCAGCGGCTTCCGAGCACGATGGCGCGGAATTTCTCGAACACCTTGGGCCAGACGATGATGTTGGCGACGCCGCTCTCGTCCTCGATGGTCTCGAACACCACGCCCTTGGCCGAGCCCGGCCGCTGCCTGACCAGCACAAGCCCCGAGACCTTGACCACCCTGCCGGAGCGGATGTTCTGCAAATCCGCATTGGGCCGGCAGCCGGAGCGGGTCAGGCGCTCGCGCAGGAACGACATCGGGTGGGCTTTGAGAGAAAACGACAGCGACTGGTAGTCATTGATCACCTGCTCGCCCAGCGGCATCGGCGGCAGGTCGACATCGGGCTCCTTTTGCAAATCATGGCTGTCGGCAAGCGCGAACAGCGGCAGCCGTTCGGCACTTGAGAGCGGATCGAGCGCCTTGACCGCCCACAGCGCATCGCGGCGGTCCAGCCCGATGGAACGGAAGCAATCGGCCTCGGCCAGTTGCTCGATGGCCCGGCGCGGCAGGCCGGAGCGCATCCACAGATCGCGGACACTGTCATAGCCGCGTCCGCGCCGGACCATCAGTTGTTCGGCCTCGGCCTCGCCAAATCCCTTGACGTGGCGCAGCCCCAGCCGCACCGCGTGGCTGTGTTTCATCACGCCCCTCATCTCGCGATGCCGGGAGGATAGCGGCTGAGGATCGGCATCCGGCTCCAGCGTGCAGTCCTGATCTGAGCAATTGATATCGACGGGGCGGATCTCGACGCCATGCTCACGCGCATCGCGGATCAGCTGGGCGGAGGCATAAAACCCCATCGGCTGGGAGTTAAGGATGGCGGCGCAAAAGACGTCCGGATAATGGCATTTGAGCCAGCAGGAGACATAGACCAGCAGCGCGAAACTGGCGGCGTGGCTTTCGGGAAAGCCATATTCGCCAAAGCCCTCGATCTGGCGGAAGCAGTGCTGGGCGAAATCGCGTTCATAGCCGTTCCTGACCATGCCCTCGACCATCTTGGTCTGAAACGAGCCGATGGTGCCGACACGGCGGAAGGTGGCCATGGCGCGGCGCAATTTGTCCGCCTCCCCCGGCGAAAAACCGCCGGCGACGATGGCGATGTTCATCGCCTGCTCCTGGAACAACGGCACGCCCAGCGTCTTGCCGAGCACGGCGCGCAATTCCTCCTTGGGAAACGACACCTCCTCCTTGCCCTGGCGGCGGCGCAAATATGGATGGACCATGTCGCCCTGGATCGGGCCGGGGCGGACAATCGCCACCTCGATCACCAGATCATAATAGCAGCGTGGCTTGAGCCGCGGCAGCATCGACATCTGCGCCCGGCTTTCGATCTGGAACACGCCGATGGTGTCGGCGCGGCAGATCATGTCATAGGTCGGAACATCGTTGTCCGGCAGCGAGGCGAGCGTTTCGTGGCGGTCATAATGGCTGTCCAGCAGGCCAAAGGCCTTGCGGATGCAGGTCAGCATGCCGAGCGCCAGCACATCGATCTTGAGCATGCCGAGGCTTTCGAGATCGTCCTTGTCCCACTCGACAATGGTGCGGTCCTCCATCGCCGCATTCTCGATCGGAATCAGCGAAGACAGCTTGTCACGGGTGATGACGAAGCCGCCGACATGCTGGGAGAGATGGCGCGGAAAGCCGACGATCTGCGAGGCCAGATCCAGCATCTGCGCCAGGTGCTTGTCGGCCGGATCAAGGCCTGCGCGGCGGGCATCCTCGGCATCGACCTCGCGCGACCAGCCACCCCATTTGGTGCCGGAAATGGCGCTGATCGCATCATCGGAGAGGCCAAAAACCTTGCCGACCTCGCGAATCGCCGAGCGGGCACGATAGGTGATCACGGTGGCGGCGAGCCCTGCCCGCTCGCGCCCGTATTTGGCGTAGATGTACTGGATGACCTCCTCGCGCCGCTCATGCTCGAAATCGACATCGATGTCGGGCGGCTCGTTGCGTTCCTCGGAAATGAAGCGCTCGAACAGGAGATCGACCTTGCCGGGATCGACCTCGGTGACCTCGAGGCAATAGCAGACAGCGGAATTGGCGGCCGAGCCGCGCCCCTGGCACAGGATGCCCTGCGAGCGGGCAAAGCGGACAATGTCATAGACGGTGAGGAAATAAGGTGCGTAATCAAGCTTCCTGATCAGCCGGGTCTCGTGGGCGATAGCCTTGAGAACCTTGTCCGGCGCGCCTGCGGGATAGCGCTTTTTCAACCCGAGGACGGTGAGCTTTTCGAGCGCCTCCTGCGCGGGCAGCGGTTCGGGCCCGAGTTCCTCGAACATCGGCGCGTCGGGATATTGATAGCGCAATTCATCGAGCGAAAAGCGGATGCGGTTAAACAGTACCGCGGCTTGCGCAACGGCTGCCTCAAACCCCTTGAACAGGCGCAGCATCTCGGCATGCGGGCGCAGATGGCGTTCGGCATTGGCGGCAAGCCCTGTGCCGATCGTGGCCAGCGTCTTGCCCTCGCGGATGCAGGTCAGCACATCCTGCAGCGGGCGGCGCTCGGGCGCGTGATAGAGCACGTCGCCAATCGCCACCAGCGGCAGATCATGGGCCTGCGCCAGCCGGGCAAGCCTCGCCATGCGGCGCTGGTCCGTGCTGCCATAGCTCCGCGAAAGGGCCAAATGAAGATGATCGGGAAAGGCCGCGCGCAACCGCTCAAGCACGGGATCGAGAAGCTGCAGCCCGGCCATCGCGGCAGGGGCGACAACGGCCATCAGCAGGCCTTGGCCATGGGCCAGCAGATCCTCCAGCGTCAGGTGGCACTCGCCCTTCGGCGCGCGGCGCTTGCCGGTGGTCAAAAGTTCGCACAGATGGGCATAGGCCGCACGGTCCTCGGGCCAGACCAGAATATCCGGCGTGGTGTCCCGGAACACCAGCCGGCAACCCGGCGCGTAGGCCAGCCCTGCCTCTTTCGCCGCCATGTGTCCGCGGACGACGCCTGCCAGTGAATTGCGGTCGGTTATCGCAATGCCGCCAAGGCCGAGCCTCGAGGCCTGCACCACCAGTTCTTCGGCATGCGAGGCGCCGCGCAGGAAGGAAAAATTGCTGGCGGCGGCAAGTTCGGCATAGGCTGGCTTCGATAGAGGCGAGGTCATGCAAACAGCCCGTGCATGTACCAGCTCGGGTCATCGGTCTCGCGTCCGTAAAGGCCATGACGGAACAGCCAGAAGCGGTAGCCCTGGCGGTCCTCGACGCGGAAATAATCGCGCGTGCGGGCGCCGCGGCCATCGCGCCACCATTCGCAGGCAATGCGCTCGGGGCCTTCGGAGCGGGCGACCTCATAGGAGACACCGCGCCAGCGGAAGCGAAACGGCGGGCCATCGGGCACCTCGGCGATGGTCTGCATCCGTTCGGGCCGGTCAAACAGGATCAGCGGACGAGTGGTGGTCTCACTGAAGGCTTCCAGCTCCAGCGCCATATCGCCCATGGTTGGCTTGCGAGCACCGAAGCTTGCAACCGGTTGGCGGCCAAAACTGCGCTCGGGAATATGAGTGTCGGCGAGCACGAAACGCTGGACCCGCTCGAGGCCAAGCCGGGCGCCGAGCCGGTCGACCAGCGCATCATGGCCCTGTCCGGCGGCCTGCCCCGCCATCATGTCCGCCTGCGCGGCCTCGAACGGATCGGCATGAACCACATCAAGCCGGATCAGATCGAAGCCGAAGCCGGCATCGAGATCGTCATGCAGGCCGGCGATACGTTCCTCAAACAGCCGGGCGATCATCTTCGCATCCCGCAAGGGCCGGGCCGTCTGCACGGTGAGATGACTGACCTGGCCGTCGACCCGGAACAGCCTGAGCCGGCAATGGCGCAGGCCCAGGCCACGGCGCTCCAGCGGCTCGAGGATGCCTGCGGCCAGTCCGGCAATGGCATGGCTGATCTCGTCCTGATGTGTCACCGGCTCGGCGTAGCGCCGCTCGGTGGACAGCTCCGCCACCGGCAGGATCGGCGAAATCGCCTCGGCCTCGCGGCCCAGCGCCTGATCAAGCCGCTGCAACAGGCGCGCGCCGAAGCGGGCCGCCAGCGGCGCTCGCGGCAGGTTGGCGATGCAGCCGATGGTCTTGAGCCCGACCCGGTCGAGCGAGGCAACCATGGCGGCAGGCAGACGCAGGGCGCTCAGACTCAGGGGCAGAAGCGCCGCGCCATGGCCACCCTCGGCAATGATCCGGGTCTGGCCATAGCGCGCCATGGCCCAGGCGGCGCCGGGCGTGTCGGCCAGACAGAGCCGGACGGACAGGCCCTGGGCGCGCAGCCGGGCTTCCAGGTCAGCCATCAGCGCCGTCTCGCCGCCAAGCAGGTGGGCGCAGCCGGTGATGTCCATGAACAGTCCGTGATCGCGGGCGATCTCCGGGGCCGAGCCCAGCGCAACCAGCGGGGTGTAACGCTCGCACCAGCCGGCGATGGTCAAAAGCAGCGCCCGGTTCGCCTCCACATTGGCCGGATGGCAATCGAGATCGGGCACCAGTGCGCGGGCATCGCTGAGCGTCTGGTTGAGCCGCACGCCCCGGGCATGGGCGCGCTGGTCGAACGCTACTATGCGAATGGCGTTCTTGAGCGTGTCGGTGACAACGACAGGCGGCGTTTCAGGATGCGCGTCCAAAATCCTGTCTGTGATCCAGGACCTGCCCCATCTTGCCCGCAGAATCGCGTCGGTCGGCAGATGCGGGAATGCGATCGAGAGAATGCGCTGGCGGGGTGGCGCCGGAAATGCGCTGGTCTGTTGTGTGGGGAGCGGCATGGTCGAAACTTCTTGCTTTGGGGTTCCAGGCTAAAAGCCATTGGCCGGTCCGTCCGGCGCGGTTGCGTTCAAGCGTCAGGGACAGCCGCATTGCCCCGACGCCGCGTTCAAAGGTCTCGTCCGCCCCGGACATTTCAGTGTTCACACACCAGCGCGTCACCGCAGCGCTGGCCTCCTCCTCGCCGCTCTGCCGCAAGACCAGGGCGAGCACACCGCTCTGCCGCGCCCGCAGCATCAGACGCCGTGTTGCGGTGATGTCGAATCGCGCCGGATTGCCCTTGATCTGGAACACCAGCGCCGCCAGCCCGGCGCAGCCCGCCGCCTCATCCGCCGCCCACATGGCGCCCTGCAGATCACCCGGTTCGACACATGTCACACGGGACGGATCCAGCCCGTACTGGGCAAGTCCGGCGGGGAAAAGCCCGCCGCCATCGACACGTGTGGCGGGATCTGTGACCCAGACAATGCCCTGCCTGCCGCGGCCCGCCCCCTCCCTGCCAGCATGGATGGCGCGCGCGGCCAGTCCGAGCGCAAATCCCGATCCGGCGGCAATGTCACGCGCCAGCCCGACCCGCACCTCATGCAAGCCGCCGCAGGCAAGTCCGCCGTCAAGACAGAGGTCGACAACGCTGGCGCCAAGCGCCAAGGGCGGCGACACCGCAGCGTCCCCCAGCCCCATGCCCCGATGCGCCTCGGCCTCATAAGCCCGGGTGCGCGCCTTGAGAATATCCGTCGCGGTCTGCAGCCTCGAGAGACTCATGATCAATCCATATTGTTCCTGTTATGTTCCATTTAACGCCAGAGTCGCGGCGAGAGTCAATCCGCAGATTTCGCAGTCCCGGCTTATCACTTTCGGCCAACAGCACTTGGCAAATATGCTTCCAGTGCTGCACAATTGACGACCGGGGAGACATGTTTGAGTGATCGAACCACGAAGGAGGAGCAAACCATGTGCAAGATGTTCGCAGGCCAGGACCCGACACGTTACGAGCAGGTCACTCGCCGACTCCGATTGAATGGCCAAAGCACATCGATTCGCCTTGAACGGACGTTCTGGGGCATCATGGACGAACTTGCAGAGTCCCAGGGCATGACGACCCCGGTGTTCATGTCGAAGCTGCATTCCGAGGTGCTGGAGCTGCATGGCGAACCGAAGAACTTTGCGTCGCTGCTGCGCTGCTGCTGTCTGGTTTACCTCGAGAACAACGGTGCAGACAGCGATCATCTGATTGCTGCCGAATGAAAAAACACCCGTAGTATACAACTACTACCCGCAGCGCCTCGACCGGTTCCAGACTTGTGTGCAAGTTTGAAACCATACGGGAGCGACCATGGCCAAGGCCATTCACACCATGATCCGCGTGCTGGACGAAGCACGCTCTGTCGATTTCTACAAGACCGCTTTCGGCCTGGACGTCGCCGACCGGCTCGACTTCGACAGCTTTACCCTCGTCTATCTCAGCAATGCCGAGACCGGATTCGAGCTTGAGCTGACTGTCAACAAGGACCGGAGCGAGCCCTATGACCTGGGCGACGGCTACGGGCATCTGGCATTCTCGGTTGCTGATGTCGACAGCGAACATGCGCGCCTGACCAAGCTCGGCCTGACCCCACGCAAACTTGTCGACTTCGCCCCCGGTGGTGAGGTGATTGCCCGCTTCTTCTTTATCGCAGATCCGGATGGATACCAGATCGAGGTTCTACAGCGCGCCGGACGTTACATCTAGCCAGGGAAACAAGCTTGCCGGGAGGAGGTTTCGGCAAGCGCGGTAAGACAGACACATCAAGGGAGGATTACCATGACAACCCAAGCCAGACAGCAAGGCATGAGCCGCCGCCAATTGCTTTCACGTTCAATCGCGGCAGGCACCGCATTCCTCATCGGTCCGGGATTCATCGCCGGACCTGACGCCGCCTGGGCGATGGAAACCACGGCGCTCAAGCCATCATCGATGGCGACGCTGATCCAGATGGCACGCGATATCTATCCGCATGACCATGTCGCCGATGAATTCTATGCCATCGCGGTCAAGGGCTACGACACAGCCGAGGTTGCACCCGACATCGAAGCCGGCATCGCAGCCCTCGATGCCGCGGCGCGCGGCAAGGGGCACGCCTCCTATCTCGACACCGGCTGGGAACGCGACCGTGTCGACATCCTTCGCAACATGGAAGACAGCGCCTTCTTCCAGCGCATCCGCGGCGGTCTGGTCACAGGTCTTTACAACCAGAAAGAGGTCTGGCCGCTGTTCGGGTACGAAGGCGAGAGCTACAGCCAGGGTGGTTACATCGACCGTGGCTTCAACGACATCAATTGGCTTTGAGGGAGGCGTCGGACATGGTTGCGAAGTTTGAACTGAATGACGACTCGGTCGTCGTGATTGTCGGCACCGGCGCCGGAGGCGGCGTGCTGGCCAATGAATTGGCCCAGAAGGGCATCAAGGTGGTGGCTCTGGAAGCCGGCGGACGCTATCTGCCGGATGACTATATCAATGACGAGTGGGAAAGCTTTGGCCAACTGGCATGGCTGGACGCCCGTTCGACCTCCGGCGACTGGCGCGTCGCCAAGGATTTTTCCGGATTGCCGGCCTGGATCGTCAAGGCGGTCGGAGGGACCACGACCCACTGGGCCGGTGCGTCGTTGCGCTTCCAGCCGCATGAGTTCAAGGCCAGGACAACCTATGGCGATGTTCAGGGCGCGAATCTGCTCGACTGGCCGATTGATCTCGCGGAAATGGAACCCTGGTATGAAAAGGCCGAGACCAAGCTCGGCGTGACCCGCACCGGTGACCGTACTGGCCTGCCCGGCAACAACAACTTCATGGTGTTCGAAGCCGGAGCCAAGGCCTTGGGCTACAAGGAAGTCCACACCGGCCGCATGGCGATCAACTCTGCCGATTATGATGACCGCATGGCCTGCCAGCAAACCGGGTTCTGCTTCCAGGGCTGCAAATGGGGCGCCAAATGGTCGGCGGCCTATACCGACATCCCGCGCGGCGAAGCCACAGGCAATCTGGAAGTCCGCGAGCGCGCGCATGTACTGAAGATCGAGCATGACGACAGCGGCAAGGTGAGCGGCGTGCTCTATGCCGACCAGGACGGCAATCAGCATCTGCAAAAGGCGCGGATCGTCTGCGTTGCCGGCAATTCGATCGAAAGCCCGCGGCTGCTGCTCAACTCCGCCTCCGCCATGTATCCCGACGGGCTTGCCAATTCCTCCGGACAGGTCGGCCGCAACTACATGCGCCACATGACCGGGTCGGTCTATGCGGTGTTCGACAAGCCGGTAAAGATGTGGCGCGGCACGACCATGGCCGGGATCATCCAGGACGAAGCACGGCATGATCCGTCACGCGGCTTTGTCGGTGGCTATGAACTCGAAACCCTGAGCCTTGGCCTGCCGTTCATGGCCGCTTTCCTCGATCCGGGCGGATGGGGACGGGAGTTCACGACGGCGCTCGATTCCTACGAGAACATGGCCGGCATGTGGATTGTCGGCGAAGACATGCCGCAGGAAACCAACCGGATAACGCTCAACCATGAGCTGAAGGACCAGCACGGTCTGTCTGCGCCAAATGTTCATTTCGATGATCATCCCAATGACCGGGCGATGCGCGCACACGCCTACAAGCAGGGCATGGCAATCTATGACGCAGTCGGTGCAACGCGGGCCTTTCCAACCCCGCCCTACCCGTCGACCCACAATCTGGGGACAAACCGGATGTCGGAGAACCCGCGTGACGGCGTTGTCAACAAATGGGGTCAGACCCATGACATCGCCAATTTGTTCGTGTCCGACGGATCGCAGTTTACCACCGGTGCGTCGGAAAACCCGACGCTGACCATCGTTGCACTGGCAATCCGGCAAGCCGATCATATCGCCAGTGAAATGAGCGCCGGAAACCTCTGACGCACCCAATTTTGAGTTCGGTCAACGGCGCCTTTCGGGCGCCGTTTTCACAAGTCCAGCCGAATGAACCGCACTACATCACCGCGCCCATTTGCCAGGGGACGAATTCGGCGCCGCCGAAGCCGAGTTGCTCGCTCTTGGTTTCCTCGCCGGAGGCGACGCGCAGGAACAGCTCGAAAATCTCGCGGCCCTTGGCCTCGAGGCTGACGCCGTCAGTGATGATGTCGCCGCAATTGACGTCCATGTCTTCGGACATGCGGCCATACATTTCAGAATTTGTCGCCAGCTTGATGCAGGGCGTCGGCTTGTAGCCAGAGACCGAGCCGCGGCCGGTGGTAAACGCGATCAGATTGGCGCCCGAGGCAATCTGCCCGGTCACCGAACAGGGATCATAGCCCGGAGAATCCATGAACACGAAGCCGCGCTCGGGGATCGGCTCGGCAAATTTGTAGACCTGGGTCAGCGGCGCGGTGCCGCCCTTGGCCACGGCGCCCAGCGATTTTTCCAAAATGGTGGTCAGCCCGCCCTTCTTGTTGCCGGGCGAGGGATTGTTGTCCATCTCGCCGCCATTGCGCGCGGCATAGTCCTCCCACCAGTGGATCCGCTCGACGATCTTGGCGCCAACCTCGGGTGTCACTGCACGGCGGGTCAGCAGATGCTCGGCGCCGTAGATTTCCGAGGTCTCCGACAGGATGGTGGTGCCGCCATGGGCGACCAGCATATCGGACGCCGCGCCGAGCGCCGGGTTGGCAGTGATGCCGGAATAGCCATCCGAGCCGCCGCACTGCATGCCGATCATCAGATGCTCGAGCCCGGCCGGCGCACGGGTGATGCTGTTGGCGACTTGCGCCATTTCCTTGAGCTGCTCGATTCCGCGTTCGATGGTCTTGCGGGTGCCGCCGGACTGCTGGATGGTCATGTAGCGGATATTGCCATCGGCGCGCATGCGGCCGCGGCCGACCAGATCCGGCACCTGCATGACCTCGCAGCCGAGCCCGAGCAACAGGATGCCGCCGAAATTGGGATTGCGGGCATAGCCCTGCAGGGTGCGGAACAGGGTGTCGTAGCCCTCGTCCTTGCCCGACATGCCGCAGCCGGTGCCATGCACGATCGGCACGATGCCGTCGACATTTTCGAACGCGTCGAGCCAGCCCTGCTTCTCGGATGCCTCGGCAATGAAGCGGGCCACCGATCCCGAACAATTCACCGAGGTGAGAATGCCGAGATAATTGCGGGTGCCGACGCCGCCATCGGCGCGGTGATAGCCCATGAAATGGCGCTTCTCGGAAGGCGCGGGAAGCGGCCGGACTTCGGTGGAAAATTCCTGCGCCTCGGCATGGCCGCCCATGCCGAGATTGTGGACATGCACATGCGCGCCGGGCGCAATGGCGCAGGTGGCCACACCGATGGTCTGGCCGTAGCGGATGACTTTCTCGCCCTCGGCAATCGGGCGCGAGGCGATCTTGTGGCCGCGCGCCACGCCGTCCAAGAGCGGCACATCGAGGCCCGGCACGGCAGCACCCGGCGCCAGGTCTTTCAGGGCGATGATGACATTGTCTTGCGGATTGAGGCGAATGGTCTGGTTGAAATCGGTTGTCATGATGCGGACAGGTCTCCAACAGGTGCGTCTTCGCGCATCAGGCCTTGCGCCTTCAGCTCCGCCCACAGCGCCGGCGGAATCTCGGCCCTTGCGGCAACACAATTGGCTTCCATCTCGGCAACGCCCTGGCCGCCGGGAATGACCGAGACGATGGCAGAATGCCTGAGCGGGAACTGGAAGGCAGCATCCACCATTCGCACGCCGTGGCTTTGGCAGACGGCCTCGATCTTCGTCACCCGGTCAAGGATGGGCTGCGACGCGATGTCGTAATTGTAGAATGCGCCCGGCTTCGGCCCGGTGGCCAGAATGCCCGAATTGTAGGGGCCGCCGATGACTATGCCGATGCCGCGTTGCTCGGCCAGCGGCAGGAAACTGTCGAGCGCCTCCTGCTCCAGGAGCGTGTAGCGCCCGGCCAGCAGGAACAGGTCGAAATCGCCGCGTTCGGTCAGCCATTGGCAGGCCTGCCATTCATTCAGGCCGGCGCCAAAGGCCTTGATCACGCCCTGCTCGCGCAACGACAAAAGCGCCTTGTAGCCGCCCGCCATCAGCTCCGCCAGCCGGGCGTCGCGCGCTGCCTCGCTGCCATGGGTGAACACATCAAGGTCGTGGGCGTAAAGAATATCGATGCTGTCGACGCCGAGCCGTTCGAACGAGAATTCGAGCGACCGCATCACGCCGTCATAGCTGTAATCGTAGACTTCGCAGCGCGCCGGCACATCGAAGAACTTGCCCTCGCCGGTGCGCTCCTCGCCCGGCTCGCAGCGCCGCATCAGCCGCCCGATCTTGGTCGACAGCACATAGTCGCCGCGCGGCTTGCCGCGCAGGAACCGGTTGAGTCGGGTCTCCGAGAGCCCCAGCCCATAGAGCGGCGCGGTGTCGAAATAGCGCACGCCCAGATCCCATGCCCTGCTCAGAACCGCATGGGCATCATCATCAGTGATCGCCCGGTACAGATTGCCCAGAGGTGCCGTGCCAAAGCCCAGTTCGGTAAACGTCAGCCCACCATTGCCGATCCGGTCCCAATGTCGTGTCTTCAATTGCATCCGCGCCTCCCCGCTTGACTGGCAAGCTAATCCATCTTGAACGAAATCGCATCCCCTGGATGCACCCCGCCGATCAGATTTTCGCTGCCCATCCTCGCCGGAGCGCAGTTGCGCCTGTTTGATCGCCGCAAGGCCTGTCTTCGCAAGATCCGGATCGACCCTGTTCGCCCGTCATTGATGCCGGCATTGCAATACCGGCCGGCCGGCCGCCGGACCGGATCAAACCCATGTTTGCCACACTATCTGGGGCCGAGAATCAGACTCGACTTGAATTTGTCGCCAAGAACACGGAAAAAGCCACGCACCATGCTGACCATGACCGGCGGCGACCCGACACCATCAAGACCGTTGCCCGAAGGGATATAGCCCAGCCATGACCGAGACTTCGCGCAAGACCGCCCTGATCACCGGCGTCACCGGACAGGACGGCGCCTATCTGTCCGAGTTCCTGCTCAAAAAGGGCTACGAGGTGCACGGCATCAAGCGGCGGACCTCGCTGTTCAACACCGCGCGCATCGATCATCTCTTCGAGGGTGAATATGGCCGCTCGGGCCAGTTCGTGCTGCACCATGGCGACATGACCGATTCCTCGTCGCTCACCCATGTCCTGCAGCAGACCAAGCCGGACGAGGTTTACAATCTTGCGGCCCAGAGCCATGTCGCGGTGTCGTTCGAAGAGCCGGAATACACCGCCAATTCCGATGCGCTCGGCACGCTTCGCCTGCTCGAAGCCATCCGCATCCTCGGCCTGAAAGACAAGAGCAAGTTCTACCAGGCCTCGACCTCGGAGCTTTACGGCCTGGTCCAGGAAACCCCGCAGACGGAGCGCACTCCGTTCTATCCGCGTTCGCCCTATGCCGTGGCCAAGCTTTACGCCTACTGGATCACCATCAACTACCGCGAGGCCTACGGGCTCTATGCCTGCAACGGAATCCTGTTCAATCACGAAAGCCCGCTGCGCGGCGAGACCTTCGTCACCCGCAAGATCACCCGCGCGCTGGCCCGCATCAAGCTTGGCATGCAGGAAGACCTCCGGCTTGGCAATCTCAATGCACTGCGCGACTGGGGCCATGCGCGCGACTATGTCGAGATGCAGTGGCTGATGCTGCAGCAGGACGCCCCGGATGATTTCGTCATCGCCACCGGCGTGCAATATTCGGTGCGCGACTTCGTGCTCGCGGCCGCGGACGCGCTTGGCATGGTGATCCATTTCGAAGGCGAAGGCGTCGACGAAGTCGGCCGCGATCCATCCGGCAAGGTGATCGTCAAGGTCGATCCACGCTACTTCCGCCCGACCGAAGTCGAGACGCTGCTGGGCGACGCTTCCAAGGCCAAGCAGAAGCTCGGATGGACGCCGCAGACCTCGTTTGCCGATCTGGTCGCCGAAATGGCTCAATCCGACCTCGCCGAAGCGACGCGGGACGGAAAGTGACGGCTTGCCGGCGGCAGGGAGACAGGCTTCGATGAAGATAGTGCTGACAGGCGGCAACGGCATGGTGGGGCGCAATATCCGCGACCACGCGACGGCCAGCCAACACGAGCTGATCGCGCCGCGCAGCCGCGAGCTCGATCTCACCGACGGACCGGCGACCGAAGCCTATATCGCGCGGGTCAAGCCGGACTTGATCATTCATGCTGCGGGCCGGGTCGGCGGCATCCAGGCCAACATGGCGCATCCGGTCGAGTTCCTGGTCGAAAATCTCGACATGGGGCGCAACATCGTCATGGCCGCGCGCGCGTCGGGGACGCCGAAACTCATCAATATCGGCAGCTCCTGCATGTATCCGCGCGCAGCCCCCAATCCGCTGGAAGAGAGCATGGTGCTGACCGGTGAGCTCGAACCCACCAATGAGGGCTATGCGCTGGCAAAGGTGATGACGGCGCGGCTGTGCGATTATGTCAGCCTGTCAAACCCCGGGCTTGACTACAAGACGCTGATCCCGTGCAATATTTTCGGCATTCACGACAAGTTCGATCCCGCAGTTTCCCATCTCCTGCCCGCCATCATCCGCAAGGTTGACGAGGCCGCGCGCACCGGTGCGGAGAGCGTCGAGATCTGGGGCAGCGGCGAGGCGCGGCGCGAATTCATGTTCGCCTCCGACCTCGCCGACGGCATCTGGACCGCGGTCGAGCGGTTCGACGATCTGCCCGGCATGATGAACATGGGCGTCGGTCATGATCACTCGATCAATGATTACTATGCCGCCGTGGCCCGGGTAATCGGATGGCAGGGCAGCTTCACCCATGATCTGAGCAAGCCGGTCGGCATGAAGCAGAAGCTTGTCTCGGTTGCCATGCAGCGTGAGTTCGGCTGGCTGCCGTCGACCTCGCTCGATGATGCGATTGCAAAAACCTACGCCCATTTCCGCGCGCTCCCGGCAGCGGCTGAGGAGAATCACCCGTGACAGACAAAGCCTTTCCGCTGGCCACCAGCTCCTGGGACGAGAAGGAATATGCGGCGATCGACCGCGTGGTGAAATCCGGCTTCTTTTCGATGGGCAAGGAAGTCGCCGCTTTCGAGAAACTGTTCGCGGACCAGATCGGCGCGCCCTATGCAGTGATGTCGAATTCCGGCTCCTCGGCCAATCTGCTGTTCGTGGCAGCCCTACGCTATCACTCGCGCCACACGCTCGCGCCCGGCGACGAGGTGATCGTGCCGGCAGTGTCGTGGAGCACCACCTATTATCCGCTCTATCAATATGGCCTGCGGCTCAAATTTGTCGACATCGATCTCGACACACTGAACTTCGATCTTGGCCAGCTCGAAGCGGCCATCACGGACAAGACGAAGGCCATTCTGGCGGTCAACCTGCTTGGCAATCCGAACGCGTTCGATCGCATCAAGGCGATCATCGGCGGCCGCGACATCGTGCTGCTCGAGGACAATTGCGAATCCCTCGGCGCGACCTATAACGGCCAGCAGGCAGGCACCTTCGGCCTGGCAGGCAGCTATTCGGCGTTCTTCTCGCACCATATCTCGACCATGGAAGGCGGCGTCACCGTCACCCATGACGAGGAGCTCTATCACATCATGCTCAGCCTCCGGGCGCATGGCTGGACCCGCAACCTGCCCAACCCGAACCACGTTACCGGCGCCAAGGGCGATGATCCCTTCGAGGAGGCCTTCCGCTTCGTGCTGCCCGGTTACAATCTGCGACCGCTGGAAATGAGCGGCGCCATCGGTATCGAGCAGATGGCCAAGCTGCCGATGATCGTGGAAAACCGCCGCACGAACGCCGTCCTGTTCAAGCAGGTGATGGCTGACTTCCCGCAGATCCGCACCCAGCGCGAGACCGGCGAAAGCAGCTGGTTCGGTTTTTCGATGATCATCGATCCCGAGTGCGGCGTGGCCCGCAAGGAGCTTGTCGCCTGTCTTTTCAGCCACGGCATCGAGGCGCGGCCGATCGTGGCCGGCAATTTTGCCAAGAACGAGGTGGTGACGCGTTACATGGATCATGAAATCCACGGCGGGCTCAAGAATGCCGAACTGGCCGACACACACGGCCTGTTCATCGGCAACCATCACTACCCGCTTGATGCGCCGATGCAGCAACTGGCCGCGGCGCTCAAGGCCGCTTTCGCGTAAACGGATCTACAGCCTGAGCCATCCCGGCGGGGTGATATCGGGATTGGAGAGTTTCGGGTCAGCGAACCATTGCACTGGTGCTGCCACGATCTTGTTGTGCGACGGGTTGAGCCAGGCGCCCCACCAGGAGAAGGTGGAGTTGGCGATGATGTTGTGATCACACAGGCTCATCAGCCGCAGATCTTCGTGCGCGGTTGCGCCGTCATTGATGGCGACGGGCACCAGTTCGGCATCGAGCTTGATATTGTCGCGCACCCAATCGGGATCATTGGAAAACAGATAGACCACCGGATCCTGCCCCGAGCGCGTCCTGACCTCTTCGAGCGCCTGCTGGTAATAGGCCAGGTCGGTCGAGCCATGGGCCGCCTGTGCCTTGGCATTGGTGATGTAATCGCCGCGGCGAATGTGCAGGGAAACCGACGGCCCGCTCTGGATGCGCTCGCTCATGCGGGCATTTTCGCCGCTGATCGGTTCCCTGAAGCTCAGATCGTTCCACAGCGTTGGGGCGATGTCGTCAAAGTAACGCTGGGACTGAAAATAGCCGTGCAGATAGCAATCGGCATCGATTGAAGCGATCCGCTCGTTGTAGCCCAGGCCCTGCTCGCGGACAAAGCGCGGCGAACGGCCGAACTTGCGCCACCAGGCATAGCTGAGCGGCCGGTTCTTTGCCGGCGGCAATTCATCATTACTGGCCACCCGGGCCTGAATGGCAAAGTGTTCCAAATCATATTTGAACGGATTTTCGGCTGTGTAGTGGCGGGTGTCGAGCAGCAACTCGGCGCCGGTGCGCAGAGCTACAGCGCGGCCAACGGCATATTGAAACAGCTGATTGCCAAGTCCGCCATGCAGGCGCGAGATCACGCGGGTCATAGCCATGCTTCCGTCGCGCCGGATGCCCATACAAGCTGATTGAACATGCTGATCTCCTTGATCGCCCGGCTCTCGCAAGAATGGCTGCACGTGTCAAGCCGGACCGGCATGAACCCGCGAAAGTGCGGCGATGCGGGCGCGGTAGAGCGGGCGCAGGATCTCGCGGCGGAGGCGTTGGGGCAGCGCAAGGTTGCGGGCCTGGATGGTGGTGCCGCCAATCTCGCTGCCCTTGTCGCTGACACCGGAAGGCAGGACCAGGCAGGCGCGCAGGCCGGTGAGCCAGTGCATCTGCATATAGGTGTCGACGGGGCGGTCAAAACGCGCGGTCTGCGCGAGCAACTGGTGTGCGGCGGACCGCGAATAGAGCGTGCAGGAGGCTCGCAGCGGGATCTGCACCGGTCGGGTCAACCGGACATTGCCGGCCGACGCCACGACCGCTCCCGGCCTGGCAATGTCGCGGACCTGAAACTGGATGATGCCATGGGTGGCGATATAGGCCTGCGCCAGTTCCAGCGCCGGGGCGAAGGTGGCGGTGTCGATCTCGACATCGTCCTCGATCACCAGGCCGGCCTCGAGGCCTGCATCGGCAATGGCCTGCCAGGCCTTGCGATGGCTGAGAAAACAGCCGACCTCGCCGGCGCTCAACCGGAACGGATAGCGCGGGGCATGCAGGGGGCGGATGAATAGACCGCGTCGATTTCCGCGCCCGACATGTCGCGGCCGTCCACCGCATCGACAATGCCCGCCGGCACCGGGCAGGCTGCGAGCAGGCGATCGACCTGTGGCCGCCGTGCGTCAGCACGCGCCAGATGAATGATGAAGGCCTCGACCGGTGTGTTCATGCTGCGTCCGCGTGTCGTTTCACATCCGGTCGCCGGCGACAGTGCCGGACCGGATCTTGTGTTCTGGCGACCGGATGTGTCGTCCGCAAGGCAAAGCCCCAATCAGAAGCCGCTGCCTTCTTCCTGAATGACCTTCAGGGAACCGTCTTCGATGCGGTGAACGATCATGCGCCGCTCGATTCGGCCATCGGGCCGGAACCGGAACAGGCCGGTCGCAGCACGAAATCCTTGCGTCGATGTCAGATTGGCAACGGTGATGGAGTCCGGCCCGCCGGTGCGCACCAGACCGGCGGCAACCGCCACCGCATCATAGCCAATTGCTGCATCATAGCTCGGCGTGCGGCCAAACTTGGCCTTGAAACGCTCGGAGATGACGCGGACACTGGCGGTTGACGGGATCGCCACCATCAGGCCCTGCGCCGAGGGCCGCTTGTAGATTTCTTCCGGGATCAGCGATGTGGCGATCGCCGTGGCGATGGACTTGCCGAATTCGCCTGCCGCCAGAATGTCGATCACCTGGCCGATCGCCTCGCCGCCGCCGAGCAGCACGATGGTGTTGGCCTTGGAGAAAACCGGCGTTGCATTGGCAAAGGCCGCGCTCAAATTCTTGCCATTGGCCGGATAGGGCACGAAGCCGACCGTGGTACCGCCCTTGATCCGGATGCCTTCACGCAGCCTGAGAAGATTTTCCGCCGGGAAACCCGCCTCATGGACCACGACGATGTTTTTCTGCTTGGCGGCGACGGCGACGCCGACCCCCTCGAGCGCGCTGTCGATGGCATCGCCATAGAGCGGCCAGATATTGCTGCCGCCGGCTGAATTGTTGGCGATCAGCGCCAGGATCGGCGGCCGCGGTGGGGTGGTGCCCGAAATGATGCGTGACACTTCGGCGTTGGTCGCAGGGCCGATGATCATCTTGACGCCGGCAGCCGATGCGGCCCGGACTTCCGCCACGGCCTGGGTGGAACCGGACCGGAAGGCGCGAATGTCCAGCATGAGCTGGCCGTCGCCGAGATCATCCAGCGCCATTCGGGCGCCGTCGGCGATGTCGGCGGCCTTGACCCGCATGTCGGGATCGCTCGGCAGCAGCACGGCGATCTTCACCGGGCCGTTGCCATAGGTCGAATTGCTCACCGGCGATGGTGCGGAACCTTCGCCCAGTCCGTCACCGAGATTTGAAGCCTGGCAGCCGGCAAGGCCGACGCACGCCATCAGCAAAAACGCGCGGGCTACGCCTTTCAACGACACCCGGCCCGGCCTTGCCACCCCGTCACACACATGGTCCTGCACTGCAATACTCCGAACAAACCGTACAAATGCCCTACAGCGTGCCTTGCGTCAAACCTGACACCTGCCGCCGCACTTCCATTCCGTGACACGATACGGTCCCCGAACCGGTCAGGGTTCGGGGACCGACACATCTTATCAGATGATCACGGGTGTCGAGGCTGCGTCATCATCAACCAGGATGCGCAGTGCATCCGTGCCCGGAACGAATTCGGCGATCTGCACGAAACCGGCCGGACCGGACCCATCGACATCGACTTCCAGAACGTCGCCGTTCATTTGGACATATCCGGCTCCGTCGGCGGGAACGTCCTCCGCGCCGAGAAGCTCCGACAGATCGACGACATCGCCATCATCGAAATTGTAGTCGGCGATCAGGTCGAGAATGCTCAGATCGACATCGGCCAGCGCATCGGCATCGAAGACAAAGGTATCAGCCCCGCCGCCACCGGACAGGATATCGAAGCCCGCACCGCCGTTGAGGATGTCCTCGCCAAGACTGCCAAACAGCGAGTCATCTCCGCCGCCGCCGTTGAGCACATCCACGCCATTGCCGCCGACAAGCGCATCATCGCTGTTGCCGCCTGTCAGTGCATCGTCGTCGTTGAAGCCGAGCAGCAGGGTCCGTTGTCCATCCGGAGCAACGAGTGCGTCCACGGCGTTATGGCCACGGTCCAGGGTGAAGGTGCCTTCGCTGAACTCGAACTTTTCGACATCCGTGAACACCTTGGTCAGACCATCGCTATTCACGCGGCTGTCGGTGACCTGCGTGAAGCTTCCATAGTGCTGGAAATTATAATCTCCCACCGAGCCGGTGAAGACCGCCGTGTCGGTGCCGTCACCGCCATGAAGATCATCATTGCCGGTCCCGCCGATCAGCCTGTCATCATCGGCGCCGCCAATAAGCAGATCATTGCCGCCGCCGCCGTTGAGCACATCCACGCCATTGCCGCCAACAAGCGCATCATCGCTGTTGCCGCCTGTCAGTGCATCGTTGTCGTTGAAGCCGAGCAGCAGGGTCCGTTGTCCATCCGGAGCAACGAGTGTGTCCACGGCGTTGTGGCCACGGTCCAGGGTGAAGGTGCCTTCGCTGAACTCGAACTTTTCGACATCCTTGAACACCTTGGTCTGGCCATCGCCGTTGACGCGGCTGTCGGTGACCAGCGTGAAGCCCGGATAATGCTGGAAATTGTAGTCCCGCACCGAGCCGGTGAAGACCGCCGTGTCGGTGCCGTCACCGCCATGCAGATCATCATTGCCGGTCCCGCCGATCAGCCTGTCATCATCGGCGCCGCCAATAAGCAGATCATTGCCGCCGCCGCCGTTGAGCACATCCACGCCATTGCCGCCGACAAGCGCATCATCGCTGTTGCCGCCTGTCAGTGCATCGTTGTTGTTGAAGCCGAGCAGCAGGGTCCGCTGTCCATCCGGAGCAACGAGTGCGTCCACCGCGTTGTGGCCACGGTCCAGGGTGAAGGTGCCTTCGCTGAACTCGAACTTTTCGACATCCTTGAACACCTTTGTCTGGCCATCGCCGTTGACGCGGCTGTCGGTGACCAGCGTGAAGCCCGGATAATGCTGGAAATTGTAGTCCCTCACCGAGCCGGTGAAGACCACCGTGTCGGTGCCGTCACCGCCATGCAGATCATCATTGCCGGTCCCGCCGATGATGGTGTCATCGCCTTCGCCGCCGTTGATGATGTCGTTGCCGCCACCGCCATTGAGGATGTCGTTGCCGCCATTGCCATTGAGCAGATCGGAACCCGGGGTCATGGTGTAAATCAGTTCGCCATCAGCACCGCCGGTCAACACATTGCCGCCATAGGCGCCCGGTGCACCGTGGTTGACGATCTCCATGCCACGGCTGTTGCCGTTGCCGGTGTGATCGAGCGTGTTGTTTTCGACATCCGTATTCGGACCACGTGCCCGCACGGCCACGCCGTAGCGATCGGTAAAGCCGGTGAAAATGTTGCCGGTGATGAACGAGTCCGCCGCATCAATGGTGACGAGCGCATTGCCCTGGGCTGAAACGCCGTCATCCGAGCTGACACCACCGGCCGTGCCGGTCACCTGGTTGTTGGAGAAGGTGATGTTGTGGCTGGAAGGCGCCGCATTGTTGCCATTGCCCATGACGACAAGCTGGCGCGGCACATTGTTGCCGACATCGAACTGGGTCCCAAAGCCAATTCCGGACGGATTTGTCCCCTCGAAGGTCTGCCCAGAGATGATGTTGCCATCGATCAGCGTGTTGGTCACCGCATAAGCAGTTTCCGACGTGATGCCGGAATCGCCGCGTGCAACGATGTCGTTGCCCTTGATGACGATGCCGTCATGACCTCCCTGGAGATAGATCGCCGCCTTTTCGACGGCGCCATTTCCGTTGATCCCGCGGATTGTGAAGCCCTGACCGGTTCCGCCGATGGTGACATTGTCGACATTCGGGTCGATCTCGATCGTTCCGAGCTCGGAGCCGGCATTGATGCCGTCGATGATCGTCACATCGCGGCCATCGGTCGAGACCAGGTTGATCGATTTGTCGATCGTCAGGTTCTCATTATAGGTGCCGGCATGCACTTCCACGGTGTAACCGGTTGCTGCCGCGATGATACCGGCCGAAATCGTCGAGTAGGTACCGACCAGTTCATTGGCGGTATTGAACACGAACACATCGGCAGTCAGGTCAAGATCGGCTCCGGTGCCGGAATACTGGATGGTTTCGATGCCATACAGCGTCGACACGTTGGTGGTGCCGTTCTGCTGAACGACCCAGCTGCCATCGCTGCCTCTTGTGACAGAGAAGCCGGATGCTGATCCCTGAATGATCGCAATGTCGTTTTCAGTGTCGACGGCGTGAACATTCGAGGGCGTGCCGAGATCCTGTTCATTGCCATAGATCGTGTCGACACCCTTGGTCAGATAGATTGTGTCATTGCCTGTTCCGCCGACGATGACGTCACTGCCGGCGTCGCCGCCGCCACCCATGCGATCATTGCCTGCGCCGCCTGAAAGGAAGTCGTCGCCATCGCCGCCGTTGAGAACATCATTGCCCTCGCCACCGAAAAGCTGGTCGTTGCCGGTGCCGCCGCGCAATTCGTCATTGCCGTCATTGCCATGGGCAACAATGCGCACGTCGGATCCGCCCGCCGAGTGGACCATGGTTGAGCCGTCGACCGTGTCGTTGCCCGATCCGCCTTCAAATTCAATGGTCGAGGTGTTGACGCCGGAGGTTGCGAAGTCGCCCGTGATGTTCAGCGTTCCGCTGCCGGCCGTGAAGTCGACCTTGACCTCTTCGACATTTTCGACCGAGACCGTATCGGCGCCGGATGTGGCGGTGAAACCCGGAGTGCCGGAAACCGCATTCAGCGTGATGGTCTGGCCCGCTGCCGTCGATGCCAGTTCGAGAGTGTCTTCGTCCGCACCGCCATCAACCGTGTCGGAGCCTTCTCCCACTTTCCAGGAGATGCGGTCATTGCCCGCGCCACCATGGACGCTGTCGATGCCGGCGCCGCCTTCGAGGAAATCATTGCCCAGACCGCCAATCAGCATGTCGGCGCCGGCCAGGCCGGACAGCCGGTCATTGCCGTCGCCGCCGTCAATGACGTTGTCGCCGGAATTGCCGACAATCAGGTCGACATAATCGGAGCCGGTGATGTTCTCGACGCTGATCAACTTGTCATGATCGACCGCGTTCGCCGCGATCGCCGCGTTCAGATCGACCCAGTTATAGAGAGGCTTGGTCGAAAGATCGGTCTTCCAGCCGGCGTCGAGACGCACATAGGTGCCCTCGTCCTCGGAAGAGTAATCCGCCGTGTCGGTGCCTGCGCCGCCGTCGACCAGGTTCTTGCCCGACCCTGCCATGAGCCTGTCATTGTCAGCGCCGCCGAACAATTTGTCATCGCCAGTGCCGCCGACCAGCGTGTCGTTGCCGTCCTCGCCATGAAGCTCATCATTGCCGTCTCCGGCCTGGATCCAGTCGCCGCCGGCTCCGCCCTTGAGCACATTGTCGCCGCTGCTGCCATTGATGATGTCGGCATAGGCCGTGCCGGTCACATTCTCGATGCTGACCAGATCGTCATGTTCGGCCAGATCATTGTCGACCGCATTCTTCAGCGCCGCAAAGGTGCCGTAGAACTGCTGCACCAGGCGGGATGTTGCCCAGCCCTGACCCAGTTGCACATAGACGCCGCCGCTGTCGGCAGCGTAGTTGGCGGTGTCGATGCCGTCGCCGCCATCGAGCAGGTCGCTGCCGGTGCCGCCGACCAGCGTGTCATTGCCATCCTCACCATAGAGCTTGTCGTTGCCGTCTCCGGCCTGGATCCAGTCGCCACCGGCGCCGCCCTTGAGGACATTGTCGCCGCTGCTGCCATTGATGATGTCGGCGTAAGCCGTTCCGGTCACGTTCTCGATGCTGACCAGATCGTCATGTTCGGCCAGATCGTTGTCGACCGCATTCTTCAGCGCTGCAAAGGTGCCGTAGGACTGCTGCACCAGGCGGGACGTTGCCCAGCCCTGACCCAGTTGCACATAGACGCCGCCGCTGTCGGCAGCGTAGTTGGCGGTGTCGATGCCGTCGCCGCCATCGAGCAGATCGCTGCCGGTGCCGCCGACCAGCGTGTCATTGCCGTCTTCGCCATAGAGCTTGTCGTTGCCCGCACCTGCCTGGATCCAGTCGCCACCGGCGCCGCCCTTGAGGACATTGTCGCCGCTGCTGCCATTGATGATGTCGGCGTAAGCCGTGCCGGTCACGTTCTCGATGCTGACCAGATCGTTATGTTCGGCCAGATCATTGTCGACCGCATTCTTCAGCGCCGCAAAGGTGCCGTAGGACTGCTGCACCAGGCGGGATGTGGCCCAGCCCTGACCCAGTTGCACATAGACGCCGCCGCTGTCGGCAGCGTAGTTGGCCGTGTCGATGCCGTCGCCGCCATCGAGCAGGTCGCTGCCGGTGCCGCCGACCAGCGTGTCGTTGCCATCCTCACCATAGAGCTTGTCGTTGCCGTCTCCGGCCTGGATCCAGTCGCCACCGGCGCCGCCCTTGAGGACATTGTCGCCGCTGCTGCCATTGATGATGTCGGCGTAAGCCGTTCCGGTCACGTTCTCGATGCTGACCAGATCGTCATGTTCGGCCAGATCGTTGTCGACCGCATTCTTCAGCGCTGCAAAGGTGCCGTAGGACTGCTGCACCAGGCGGGATGTGGCCCAGCCCTGACCCAGTTGCACATAGACGCCGCCGCTGTCGGCAGCGTAGTTGGCCGTGTCGATGCCGTCGCCGCCATCGAGCAGGTCGCTGCCGGTGCCGCCGACCAGCGTGTCATTGTCGGCGCCGCCGAACAATCTGTCATCGCCGGTGCCGCCATCGAGGAAATCATTGCCCGTACCGCCAATCAGCGTGTCTGCGCCGGCCAGGCCGGACAGCCGGTCATTGCCGGCGCCGCCGTCAATGACGTTGTCGCCCGAATTGCCGACGATCAGGTCGACATGGTCGGAACCGGTGACGTTCTCGATACTGATCAACTTGTCATGATCGACCGCGTTCGCCGCGATCGCCGCGTTCAGATCGACCCAGTTGTAGAGGGGCTTGGTCGAAAGATCGGTCTTCCAGCCGGCATCGAGGCGCACATAGGTGCCCTCGTCCTCGGATGAGTAATCCGCCGTGTCGGTGCCTGCACCGCCGTCGAGCAGGTTCTTGCCCGATCCGCCGGTGAGCGTGTCATTGTCGGTGCCGCCGAACAATCTGTCATCGCCGGTGCCGCCATCGAGGAAATCATTGCCGGTGCCGCCAATCAGCGTGTCTGCGCCGGCCAGGCCGGACAGCCGGTCATTGCCGGCGCCGCCGTCAATGACGTTGTCGCCCGAATTGCCGACGATCAGGTCGACATGGTCGGAACCGGTGACGTTCTCGATGCTGACCAACTTGTCATGATCGACCGCGTTCGCCGCGATCGCAGCGTTCAGATCGACCCAGTTGTAGAGGGGCTTGGTCGAAAGATCGGTCTTCCAGCCGGCATCGAGGCGCACATAGGTGCCCTCGTCCTCGGAGGAGTAATCCGCCGTGTCGGTGCCTGCACCGCCGTCGAGCAGGTTCTTGCCCGATCCGCCGGTGAGCGTGTCATCGTCGGAACCGCCGAACAACTCGTCATCGCCGGCACCGCCGGACAGAACGTCATTGCCGGCATTGCCACTGATGGTGTCGCGCCCTGCGGTTCCGGTCAGTTGGTCATCGCCGCTGCCGCCAAGAATGTTCATCGGCTTGCCGATGGCCACATTGGTCTGACCATCACCATCCGGATTGCCGCCGGCATTGAACACGATGTCGGTCGTAACCGCGGCGAAGTTGAACTCGGTCAGCACGTTGGTGAAGCTGTTGTCTTCGAGTGTTGTCAGCTCGGGGCCGTTGACAATCGCGTCGATCCTGATGGCGTTGACCACCTTGAAGAAGGTGTTGTCGGAGACAGTCCACGGAGTGTTGTCGGGCGCGTTGCCGGCATCGAAGACCGCAAGATGAATGCCGTTATGTCCGCTGGTAAAGTCATTGCCGGCAATGGTCAGATCAGCCAGGCCGGTTGCATCCGACTGGATGGCCCAGGACCAGTTGACGCCGTAATGCGCGCCGCCCGCGCCGCCGCCGGCACCGCCAAAGGCATTGTCGACGATCCTGATTGCGCCGGTTGCCGCCGCGTCGACCTGGATGCCGACGCCGCCATTGGGGTTGTTCGGGTGGTAGACAACGCTGTTTTCAACGCTGACGCTGGCATTTCCCTGGACAGTCAGGGATGGCTGGCCCGCGGGCTTTTCAAGACGCACGCCATCCAGCACCACATCGATTGCTGCGAGCGAATTGACGGTGATCTCACCGCTGATGACAGCTTCGCCGGTGCGGCCGAGGGACGCCGGGTCGCCATCATTGGGACCGACGATGGTGACGGAATGCCCGATGAGCACAGCATCGGAATAGGTTCCTTCCGCAAGCCGGATGAGATCATCGGTGGTGCCGCGGAAAGCGGAGGCATCGACGGCTTCCTGGATGGTCTCGAAGGAGGCAATCAGGACGCCGGCGCCATCAAACAGCTGCACGGTGTGAGCAAGATTGATGGTCGCATCGCCAAAGGACAGGATCTCGATTTCCGACAGGCTGTCGGTGCCGGTGTCGCCATCGGCAAGCGGCGCGATATCCCTGACCTGGCTGATGTCGATGACAAAGCCATTGGCATCGGTGACCAGCGTCAGATCGTAGCCCTCGCGGTTGCCGGCATAGACCACGGTATCGCCGATACCCGCGGTCTCGCCGGTCTCGCCGCCGGTGAAGCTGTCATTGCCGCCGGTGGCAACAAAGGTGTCGTCGCCGCCATTGCCCCGGATGGTGTCGACGCCGCTGGTGCCGGTGACCGTATCATTGCCGCTGCCGGTGGTGATCTTCAGGTCGGAATTGCCGGTGCCGGTGACCGAGAAATTGCCCGTTGCGCCCAGATCGATGGTGATGTCGGCGGCGACATTGCCGAAGGCGATGTCGGTGATGACATTGTAGAATTCGTTGCCGGTGATGCTGGTCACGTCCGGACCGCCGCTGATCGCGTCGATCTGCAGGCCATAGGCCACCGTGGTCATGACATTGCCGGAGATCGAACCGGTCGCATCGTCATAGGCGACGAGCTTGATCGCAGCGCCGACGGAGGTGAAGCTGTTGTTGGTGATGGACAGATGGGTGCCGGGCGCAGCCGACTGGATCGCCGGGTTCCAGCTCTCGTTGTAGTGACCGTGGATGATGCCGCCGAAATCATTGCCGTCAATGGTGATGGCGCCGGTGGCGGTCGAAGCAAGATAGATCGCCTGGTCGTTGTTTGCCTTCTCGCCGCTGGTGGAGGCGAAGACGCTGTTCTGCACCGTGACATCGGCACCGCCGGTGACGGTCACGCCATCGAATTCGGTGGCCCGGTCGCTGGTGTTGGAGACCTCGATGCCGTCGATGACGACCTTGCCGGCCGCAGCCGAGACCGTGATCTGACCCTCGATCACCGCTTCGCCGGAGCGCGTGCCATTGCCGGCAATGCCCGCATTGGGGCCCAGGATGGTGACTGCCTTGTCGACATTGGTATCGCCGACATAGGTGCCGGGCGCGATCATGATGATGTCGCCGTCCCGGGCCGCGTCAACCGCGGCCTGCAGGCTGTCAAATCCGCCATTGCCGACCAGCAGAATATTGCCATCGGCATGCTGGATGATTTCGATCTCGATCAGTCCGTCGGTGCCCTCCCGACTGCCGGTCGTGACCGTCCAGCCGACCTGATTGCCGGCGGTCGCCGCATCGGCATCGTCGACAAAGGTGACCATGTCCGGCGTGACCGCCCGATTGTAGACCGCAGTGTCGGTTCCGGTGCCGCCGTCGAGCAGATCGCTGCCCCTGCCGCCGGTCAGTTCGTCATTGTCCTCGTCGCCAAACAACCGGTCGGCGCCGGCACCACCGGACAGCTTGTCGTCACCGGTGCCGCCGTGCAGCTCATCGGCATTGGCGTTGCCGCCCAGGTCATCGTCTCCGGCGCCACCATAGATCAGATCCCGGCCGCCGCCGCCCCGGACGGTGTCATTCATGTTGCCGCCGTAAACCGTGTCGCGGCCACCTCCGGCGTTGAAGACGTTGCCGGGTCCGTATTCTGAAGCCAGGACATCGTCCGAATCAGGCAGGTAGACGACATCACGGCCGCCCAGGGCGTTGAGGTAATTTTCGTCCTGCGCGTCAGCCGCGGTCAGAATCCTGAGGTCGACGGTCTCGCCACTGGTGGTGAACAATACGTCATCGGCGCCGTTGACCCTGACCGTGATGGTCTCCTGCGCGACGCCGCCCTTTTCGTCATCAACCTGAACCACATAGGCGATTTCAACAAATTCACCCGTCTTGAGGTAATCGAAGAAATCATCGTTGGTGCTGCCGGCATTGAAGGACCAGTTGATGCTGCCGCCGGTCGTCGTGCCGGTCGAGGAAACCGATCCGAGCAGGCTCATCAGCGCCTCGAATTCCGCTGTGGTGTGGGTGCCGGTCTTGCCGCTTGCCGTGACTGACAGCAGCGAAATCTTCGGGATATCGGTCACATCGACATCATTGAAGGCCAGGCTGCCGATAAACGAGCCGCCGGTCAGGTCCCCCTTAGAGGCGGCGCCGGCCACGTCGACCGCTTCATTGAATTCGACAAGGACAGGTCCACCGGAAATGACAGGATCATCATTGGTGCCGGTGATGGTGATGGTCACCGTCCGGGCCGCCGAAGCCGCATCGAGGGAAGTGCTGTTGTCGGTCGCTATCACCTGGTAGCTGAATGTCAGCGTTTCGCCGGCAGCCAGGAAGTTGAGGTCTTCAGACGTCGAATAGCTCCAGCCGCTCGACACCGTATTGGTTGCATCGTCGATCGCCAGGGCTGTCAGGTCATCATCAAGCACGAAGCCATTGATCAGGTTCTGAATCTGCGTTGCATCCAGCTCGGCATCGGTGATGGTTCCGCCCGACCAGACGAGGTCATTGTTCGAAGTTTCGGACAGCGTCACCTCGTCGGTGTCGTCAAGATCGGAGATCGTGATCGTGCCGAGGGCGGACAGGATCCCGTCGCTCTCATTGGCGGCACCCGGTGTCTCGGATGTCGAGCGAACCCATTCGGTCAGCGCATCGCCGACACGCTGCAGCGACGCACCCAGGGGTGTTGACCCGGTTTCACGGACGCCGATATCGGTGGAAACCAGACCGGCAGCGGTGCCATTGGCAGCGGTGAAGCTGCCCTCATAGCTGATGAATTCGATAACGGTGCCGCTGTCTGACAGTGCAAGTCCGTCTGGCGAACCATTCTGAATGCCTGCATGCTCCCACACGTAATAATCAAAAGTGCCGTCGCTTGTCTTGGTCAAGCCGGCGACGGACGTCGAAGCATAGACCGAGCGCATGGTCGGAGCGCCGGTGTAGAGCTCGATGAGCATGCCGGAGACGTCTTCACCGGCAGCCACCCGAATCTCAATGAACTCGCCGGCATCGGTTCCGGTATTGTCGTAGTGAATCTCATTGATGCGTGGAGTGGACAGTTCTCCGCCAAAGGCATCTTCGGTCAATGCTGCGCCCGTCGTGATCGTATCGATCACGGGCTGGTCATTGGTGCCGGTGATGGTGATCGTCACCGTCCGGACAGCTGAGGCCGCATTGGGGCGGGTGCTGTCGTCGGTCGCCGTCACGTCATAGCTGAATTTGAGCGTCTCTCCGGCAGCCAGGAAGTTGAGGTCTTCCGACGTCGAATAGGTCCAGCCGCTCGACACCGTGTTGGTCACGTCGTCGATCGCCAGCGCCGACCTGTCATTGAGCTCGAAGCCGTCGACCAGATTCTGGATCTGCGTCGCGCTCAGCTGGTCGTCGGTGACTGCACCGGTCACGCCGCCCGACCAGACCATATCGTTGTTCGAGATGTACGAAATCGTCACCTCGTCTGTGTCGTCAACATCGGAGATCGTGATTGTGCCGCTATCGGACAGCTCCGCTGTGCCCGTGCCGGTGCCCGCCACTTCCGTCAGGCTGCCATCCGCGACGATGGTCTCGATCACCGGCTGGTCATTGGTGCCGGTGATGGTGACGACGATCTGGCGCGTGGCCGAAGCGGCATTGCCGGTCAGGCTGTCGTCTTCAACCGTCACGTCGTAGGTGACGATCAGCGTCTCGCCGTTTGCGAGGAAATCAAGCGCATTGTCGGCGACCGTATAGGTCCAGCCGGCTGTGTCGGCGCCCTGGTCGACAGCATCGATGACCAGCGTGCCCGGATCGGCAATCGCGGTGTCGCCATTGCTCCACACGGCCGAGACGAAATCCTTGCTGGTGGAGTGCTCGTCGGTCACATCGACGTCGGAGAAGTCGATCTGGCCGGAGGCCGTCAGCGGCGTGGACGCACCGGTGGTGTCGTCCTGCTCGGTGATGTCATCGGCAAGAACGGAGCTTGTCTCGATCACCGGCTGGTCATTGGTGCCGGTGATGGTGACGACGATCTGACGCGTGGCCGAAGCGGCATTGCCGGTCAGGCTGTCGTCTTCAACCGTCACGTCGTAGGTGACGATCAGCGTCTCGCCGTTTGCGAGGAAATCAAGCGCATTGTCGGCGACCGTATAGGTCCAGCCGGCTGTGTCGGCGCCCTGGTCGACTGCATCGATGACCAGCGTGCCCGGATCGGCAATCGCGGTGTCGCCATTGCTCCACACGGCCGAGACGAAATCCTTGCTGGTGGAGTGCTCGTCGGTCACATCGACGTCGGAGAAGTCGATCTGGCCGGAGGCCGTCAGCGGCGTGAACGCACCGGTGGTGTCGTCCTGCTCGGTGATGTCATCGGCAAGAACGGAGCTTGTCTCGATCACCGGCTGGTCATTGGTGCCGGTGATGGTGACGACGATCTGGCGCGTGGCCGAAGCGGCATTGCCGGTCAGGCTGTCGTCTTCAACCGTCACGTCGTAGGTGACGATCAGCGTCTCGCCGTTTGCGAGGAAATCAAGCGCATTGTCGGCGACCGTATAGGTCCAGCCGGCTGTGTCGGCGCCCTGGTCGACAGCATCGATGACCAGCGTGCCCGGATCGGCAATCGCGGTGTCGCCATTGCTCCACACGGCCGAGACGAAATCCTTGCTGGTGGAGTGCTCGTCGGTCACATCGACGTCGGAGAAGTCGATCTGGCCGGAGGCCGTCAACGGCGTGGACGCACCGGTGGTGTCGTCCTGCTCGGTGATGTCATCGGCAAGAACGGAGCTTGTCTCGATCACCGGCTGGTCATTGGTGCCGGTGATGGTGACGACGATCTGGCGCGTCGCCGAAGCGGCATTGCCGGTCAGGCTGTCGTCTTCAACCGTCACGTCGTAGGTGACGATCAGCGTCTCGCCGTTTGCGAGGAAATCAAGCGCATTGTCGGCGACCGTATAGGTCCAGCCGGCCGTGTCGGCGCCCTGGTCGACAGCGTCGATGACCAGCGTGCCCGGATCGGCAATCGCGGTGTCGCCATTGCTCCACACGGCCGAGACGAAGTCCTGGCTGGTGGAGTGCTCGTCGGTCACATCGACATCGGAGAAGTCGATCTGGCCGGAGGCCGTCAGCGGCGTGGACGCACCGGTGGTGTCGTCCTGCTCGGTGATGTCATCGGCAAGAACGGAGCTTGTCTCGATCACCGGCTGGTCATTGGTGCCGGTGATGGTGACGACGATCTGGCGCGTCGCCGAAGCGGCATTGCCGGTCAGGCTGTCGTCTTCAACCGTCACGTCGTAGGTGACGATCAGCGTCTCGCCGTTTGCGAGGAAATCAAGCGCATTGTCGGCGACCGTATAGGTCCAGCCGGCCGTGTCGGCGCCCTGGTCGACAGCATCGATGACCAGCGTGCCCGGATCGGCAATCGCGGTGTCGCCATTGCTCCACACGGCCGAGACGAAATCCTGGCTGGTGGAGTGCTCGTCGGTCACATCGACGTCGGAGAAGTCGATCTGGCCGGAGGCCGTCAACGGCGTGGACGCACCGGTGGTGTCGTCCTGCTCGGTGATGTCATCGGCAAGAACGGAGCTTGTCTCGATCACCGGCTGGTCATTGGTGCCGGTGATGGTGACGACGATCTGGCGCGTGGCCGAAGCGGCATTGCCGGTCAGGCTGTCGTCTTCAACCGTCACGTCGTAGGTGACGATCAGCGTCTCGCCGTTTGCGAGGAAATCAAGCGCATTGTCGGCGACCGTATAGGTCCAGCCGGCCGTGTCGGCGCCCTGGTCGACAGCGTCGATGACCAGCGTGCCCGGATCGGCAATCGCGGTGTCGCCATTGCTCCACACGGCCGAGACGAAGTCCTGGCTGGTGGAGTGCTCGTCGGTCACATCGACATCGGAGAAGTCGATCTGGCCGGAGGCCGTCAGCGGCGTGGACGCACCGGTGGTGTCGTCCTGCTCGGTGATGTCATCGGCAAGAACGGAGCTTGTCTCGATCACCGGCTGGTCATTGGTGCCGGTGATGGTGACGACGATCTGGCGCGTCGCCGAAGCGGCATTGCCGGTCAGGCTGTCGTCTTCAACCGTCACGTCGTAGGTGACGATCAGCGTCTCGCCGTTTGCGAGGAAATCAAGCGCATTGTCGGCGACCGTATAGGTCCAGCCGGCCGTGTCGGCGCCCTGGTCGACAGCATCGATGACCAGCGTGCCCGGATCGGCAATCGCGGTGTCGCCATTGCTCCACACGGCCGAGACGAAATCCTGGCTGGTGGAGTGCTCGTCGGTCACATCGACGTCGGAGAAGTCGATCTGGCCGGAGGCCGTCAACGGCGTGGACGCACCGGTGGTGTCGTCCTGCTCGGTGATGTCATCGGCAAGAACGGAGCTTGTCTCGATCACCGGCTGGTCATTGGTGCCGGTGATGGTGACGACGATCTGGCGCGTGGCCGAAGCGGCATTGCCGGTCAGGCTGTCGTCTTCAACCGTCACGTCGTAGGTGACGATCAGCGTCTCGCCGTTTGCGAGGAAATCAAGCGCATTGTCGGCGACCGTATAGGTCCAGCCGGCTGTGTCGGCACCCTGGTCGACAGCATCGATGACCAGCGTGCCCGGATCGGCAATCGCGGTGTCGCCATTGCTCCACACGGCCGAGACGAAATCCTTGCTGGTGGAGTGCTCGTCGGTCACATCGACGTCGGAGAAGTCGATCTGGCCGGAGGCCGTCAGCGGCGTGGACGCACCGGTGATGTCGTCCTGCTCGGTGATGTCATCGGCAAGAACGGAGCTTGCCTCGATCACCGGCTGGTCATTGGTGCCGGTGATGGTGATTGCCACCGCCTGCACCGAGGAAAATGTGCCGTCATTGATCTGGACATCGAAGGACAGCACGATGGTTTCGCCGGCCGCGAGGAAATCCACCGATTCATTGCCAACCGCATAGGTCCAGTCGATGGATCCGCCTGCTTCCGTGGTCGACTCGACAGTGATGCCGCCGATCGAATCCAGGCTGAAGCCGTCAAGCAGGGCCTGCAATTGCGCCGGAGACAGGGTGACTCCACCGGCCAGCGCCTGCGAGACCACGCTGCGCGAGGTGATTTCCGCGGTGCGGGTCATGCCGAAATCAAGATCGAGGAAACTGATCGAGCCTGTCGCGGCAACCGGGTCCGCATCCGTCCCGCCGGGATTGTCATCCGATTCCACGATCGCCCCGGACACATTGCCGCCCGTCAGGTCAGGACCGTCATTGCCGATGCCGTCAAGCGTTGTGGCGCCCGCCTGCTGACCGGAGCCGTCCTCGGTATTGCCGAGCAGTCCCAATGTCTGCGGCCCGTCACCGGCGATCGACGCACCGGTTGAATCCTGGAATTCTCCGCCCGAACCGGCCGGCGCCTGGGGCGAGACCGAAAGCGTGTTGCCGGGTCCTGCCGCGACATTGAAGCCGTTGGTGTCAAGCGCCGCAACCAGCACTTCCTGCGGGATCTCGATGTCGCCAATGACAAATGTAGGAAGATTGAGCGCGCCGCCGACAACCCGGATCTGGGAACCGTCCGGCTGAACCAGAAGCAGATCACTGCCGTCGAGTCTGATATCCTCGATGCTGGCCGTCTCGCGCAGGGTGACCCGGTTCTGCGAATCCGGAACCACAACACTGATTTCAGCGGGGCCCTCGTCAGGGGATGAAGAAACGGGAGAGCCGGAACCTGTGTCAGCCTGGGCCATCAGGATCGCGTCGTTGCGCCCTTCGTCCTCAGCAGTTTCGATCATGGTTTCGGAAGGTTCAACGCCGCGGTCTTCAATCATAACAGGACTCCTACATCACATTAACCCTTGCTTAACCAATTGGTATTGCGACAACAAATACTTTGAGTCCGTCATTGAATAGATAACTATGCCAAAGCCGCTTTAATATGGATATGGTAAATTCAATTGCATATTTACATATGCCCAAACCGACGGCTGCCGCCGCAAGGCATGCGCCGGGCTTGCGGATGGCCCTGCCCGGATAGGGGACACAGAGAACATATTGATTCAATTTTTAGCGATTTTACTAGATATCTGATAGCTGTATTTGTTTCCTGGATTTTATTCTTGCCTCGATAAGTTTCTTCGCAGCAGCGATGAAGGCAACTCGAATGAAATTCAGTTTACATTTAATATATTCAAGTATTCTTCTGCTTTTCTGGGCTCTTTATTCTGGCTCACAACAGCACAGGCCGACATTCCTGAAATGGCCAAGTCAACACCTGTCCCGGAACTTGTTACCGGCACACATGCTGCCTTTACCCCCGCAGCCATCTCCCAGCTCGACACTGCGGCGCAGCCGGCGACCGTGCGGCTTGTCAGCTTCCCTGTCTCCGCTCGCTATACACTCGGCTCCGCCGGGGTCGGCTTTGGCGCGATCGAAGGCTTTCCGGGCCGGACTGCGGCCGTTCTGACAGGCAGCACCGGCACTCCCGGCGCCGATGCAATGACCACCGCCTCGATCGCCTCGGTCGATTACGGCATCCGCAAGGATCTGTCGCTGTTCGGCGCCCACCGGATCCGCTTCGGCAAGATCAAGAGCGGGCTGCGGATCTCGTCGCTGATCCGCAAGGCCGCCCTCGCCGGGCCGGATATCATCTGCATCAATCAATGCGCCGCGCTGACCACCGAGCTGACCCGCAAGGGCACGGGCACCGTCGACCAGCTGCGTGCAGTGTCGCGCTCGGTCAACCATCTGGTCCGCTATGAGACCGATGCGCAGATGCATGGCCGGCTCGACCAGCGGTCGACGCCGAACGAGACCCTGCGCCGCGGCGCCGGCGACTGCGAGGATTACGCGATCCTGAAGATGGCGCTGCTGGCCGGCGCCGGCGTGCCGCTTTCCTCGATGGAAATCGTCGTGGTCAAGGACACCCGCCGGCGGCTGTTTCACGCGGTGCTGTCGGTGTCGGTGAACGGCAACAGCTACATTCTCGACAACATGACCGATGCGGTGGAAACCGACGTGGCCAAGCGCGACTACGCGCCGCTGTTTTCCATCTCCGGAACCGCCAATTACGTGTTCGGCTACAAGTCAGGCCAGAACCAGAAGCTCGCCTCGCTCAGCGAGATCCTCTCGGTGGCACCCGGCGCCGGCTTCTGAGCCGGCCGCCTCTCCAGCCAGCCAAGCAACCCCGATCATACCATGCCGCGAGTCACCGGACGCGCGGCATTGCCGTCTGCCGCAGCACTGCACTGTTCGCCTTACGAGGGGCCGGAGACAAAGGCGATGGCTGCCGGCGGGTCGTCCATGTCCGGCGCCAGCGCCAGGCTCAGCCGGCCGCGCAACAAGCGCTCGCCATAGCCGATGGTGAAGCCGGTATATTTCGGGCGGCTGCTGTCGGCCTTCATCTGCTCGATCAGATCGGCCAACGGCATTTCCAGCGTCAGCTTGATCTGGCCCAGTGCCGCGACATTGTCGAGGCCGGTGAACCGGGTCTGCAGATACATCAGAAATGCGCTGTTCTGGAACAGGATCTTCTTCTCCACCGAAATGATGAAGGCGGGAACCGGACAGGCGGCGATGATGGTTCTGGAGTTGAAGCGGCCGATGCGGGCGCGCAAGCCTTCATATTGCAACAACAGCCGCCGCATGATCGAGGCGCGCAGCAGCGAGCTCAGGCCGCTGTCGCCGGTCTTGCCGTCATGCAGCCGGGCCACATAGTCCGACACCGAAACGCCGTCGGCCCGGGTCAGATCCTCGAGTGCCGTCCAGAACACGCGTTCCAGGCGAAAGCCGCGGCGCTTGCCGTCGGTGTTGATCGCCCGGAAATGCGGCTTGAGTTGATCGGGATCATACATCCAGTGACGCTCTCTTCAGATCTGGGCTCTCGCCGCCCCGGCCATCATTTGCCCACCCTCGCGCTTACCGTTCGGTCAGCGCCTCGTAACGCGCCTTGCTGATCGGCTTGAGCAGATAATCCAGCACCGTCTTCTCCCCGGTCAGGATCTCCACGGAGGCAATCATGCCCGGGCGGATGGCGTGCTTGATGGTGCTGTCCACCCGCTACCGGCCCGGCGCCGGCGGCACGAAGCGCATCGGCCACAGACACCGGCCCTGGCCGGCGTCGAAGCCGGCCACCCCTGCACATGCCTGAGTTTCAGCGGCGGCATAGCGAAGCCCTGTGCCGCTGCCATTGCCCGTGTCTTGCGAACGGTCAGTTCTTCCGGACCGGGGCCAGCAGGTCGAGCGGTGCGCCCTTGACCTGGCGGGAAGGCATGCGGGCATAGACCGGCTCGGCTTCCTGGGACACGACCTCGAATTCGTCGCGGGCATAGGGTTCGGCCTGGGCGACGGTGTCGAGGGTGAAGGCCCGGACCAGCGATCCCATCGCCGCCAGAACCTGGTAATCGGCATAGATGGCGGCATATTGCGCGGTCTTGGCCAGAACCTCGGTGTTGAAGCGGGTGTTCTGGGCGCTCAGCACGTCGAGCAAAGAGCGCTCGCCGATGCGGAACTGGTCGCGATAGGATGAGACCAGCGATCCCGAGGCCGAGACCTGCTCGCGCAGGATCGAGGCCTGCTGGGCCCGCTTGCTGCGCTTGTCCCAGGCCGACTGCACCGATTCCTGCACCTCGCGATGGGCCAGCACATTTTCCTGGCGGCTCTGGCCGGCGCGGCGGATCCGCTCCTGCTCGACAGCCTGGTCACGGCCGCCGCGATAGAGGTTCCAGCGCGCCACCACCTTGGCTTCCAGATCGGAGGTGCGGCCTTCGGCGCCGTCAATGTCCTCGCCGACGCGGGCATTGGCCTCGAACGAGATCACCGGCAGATAGGCCGCCTTGGCGCCGCGCGTCAAAGCATCGGCCGCATCGACATCGGCGGCCGCAGCCGCCAGACGCGGGCTCTGGCGCCGGGCAATGTCGACGGCCTCATTGACCGAGCGCGGCAGCGCCTTTGCGATCGAGGGCGGCGCGGTCATCTTGCCGAGCCGGACGCCGACCAGCCGCAGGAAGCGGATCTCGGCCTGGGCCAGGTCCTCTTCGGCTTCCTTGAGCCGGGCCTTGGCCGACAGCAGCCGCTCGCGGCCCTGGGTGCGGTCGGCCGATGTCAGTGTTCCGCCCGAAACACCCGAGGAAATGTCATTGACGATCTGCGAGAGCACATTGGCGTTCCTGCGCGCCACGGCGACGATCTCGGCCTGCAGCAGGATTTCGAAATATTCCTGCGACACGGCCAGCGCGATCGCCTCGGAGCGCTCGGCGACGCGGAAGGAGGCGCCGTCGACGCGGGCGGCTTGGCGCTCAACCTCGGCGCGGCGGGCGCCGCCGTCAAACAGGGTCTGGGTGAAGCTCAGGCCGACATCGGCCGAATTGAGCGTATCGTCCTCGGTGCCGAGCCGGCGACGGCCGGGGCTGTCGAGCTTGCGGCCGCCGGCGGAGGCTTCGAGATCCAGCGTCGGCAGATAGAGACCGCGGGCCTGGCGCAATTCGAATTCCACCGCCTCGCGGTTTTCCGCGGACGAAAGAATGTCCGGGTTCGACCTCAGCGCCTCGCTCACCGCTTCCTTCAACGTCAGGGCGCCGGCAGGAACCACAGAGAGCGCACCAAAGCCGATCGAAAAACAGCACGAATACAAGAACGTTCTAAACATTTTAACTCCGCAATTTATACGCCGCGATTTTGCGTACAGCCTCCGGCACCGCATTGCGAGTCCCGCACAACCGTTCTCTATATGATTTCTAACCAACCATTTGTTGTGTTGCCAACACGCAACAGATTGCCCAGACCGCGCCCTTTTGCAAAGACCTGACCGGCAAAAACAAAATATCAGTAGTTCTCTATACTTTCTGCATACATTTTGTATAAAAGCTCGTGCTCGATACTCAATACTTGGAATTACCGAGTGATTATTTCCGTTTAGCAGATCATTAACGGCACTCCGCCTGCCGTCGGCCGGCGAATGTGCAGCACGTGAAATTCTTATAATTATATATGCCGCGGCACCGCACCGGGCAGCCACAGATCTCCCTTTTCGGCACAGGCAGACTCAATTGCAGGAGCAGTTCGCCGAGACCGGATGCAATCCATGGGTGTAGCCGGGCCTGGAAGGATCCGGCCCAGGGCAAGTGCCGCCGGCCCGCTGCATGGTTCCGAAAGCAAGGTCCCGGCCTCCGGCATTGCCAGTATCCCCTGCATCGACATGGGCGGGCCGGGCACGGTGGGAGGCAGAGCCGGCCAGCCCCGTGGAGGAATGCGATAGAGCCCGGAAAGCAAGATGTCAGCGTTCGCGCCCAGCCATGACGAAGGGACCGCGACTGGATTTCCTGCGCGCGGCCCCAGACCTGCGATCCTGGCAGCTCGGCCAAACATGACCACGCTCGCAACCGATGGTCAGGGAAAAGCCAAATATGTGCATGAAAACGGGCGTCGCCCCTCAGTCTCGACCTCGCGCTCCAAGGCCCTGCTCAACCTTCAGTCCCCTGAAGTCGAAATGGCGCGCCCGAAAGGATTCGAACCTCTGACCCCCAGATTCGTAGTCTGGTGTAATTCATTGATTCTGCAACACTTTAATTTCAAACCATCGCATACCTGTTGTCTATGAAATCAAAGAGTTGGCAAGAGAGCTGCAAACCGCTTTTCCCACCGCCGGCCGCCAGAACTGGCTCTTTACAGCATCTGCTCTCGTTGACCGATACCTATACTCGCTTCATTGCGAGCTCACTGCTTTGGCACGCCGTCGTCATTCCGATGGCACACTCAATTTCCCAACCTCCCTCCGAAAATGACCGTCTCCCCCTCGCTATATCTGACTTAGCAGCACGCTCGCTGCGTCAGCGAACAAGGAGACCACATTGTCGACCAAGCCCTACCGAAACAGCCGCCTTGCCCAATTCGTCACCAAGCGTGTTCTGGAGCTGAAGTCCCGCAAGACCCAAGCCCAGATCGCCGCCGAAGCCGGCTTCCCCAATCCGAACATGATCTCGATGATCAAAGGCGGCGCCTCCAAGCTCGCTCTTGATCGCGTGCCTAGCCTTGCCATGGCGCTCGAGTGCGACCCGGCGCGGCTCTTTCTCATGGCCCTTGAGCAGATCGAGAACCCCACCACGGCCAACGCCATACAGCGCATCTTCCGCACGACTGTCACCGAGAACGAGGGTGACTGGCTCCGCGCGATACGGGAAGCCAGCGAGAATACCGATCCGCCGCTGACAGGCAGAGCCCGGTCCGCAGTCAGGGGAATCTTCGGAAAATGATGATGATGTCACTGACAGAAAATGAGGGCGCCTGGATCGAATTCCTTCGTTTGATCTCCGATGGCGCAGACCCGGCGCCGGATCTACGAAGTGTCCAGGCCTTTAGGCTCGCTCTGGGCAGGAGACAAGCGGAAACGGCACGCCACGCATTTAACGATTCCGATTTTAGGAACCAAGGCGATCTGCTTCCATCATCCCCGTCGGCGGGCCCCGCGAGCGAACCGATAACAGAGACAGCCTCCGGAAGTGCCACCCAGAGCCGTCATCGGCAGCATTGCCCCGACAAGGGCGAGGCAAAAGGTATCGCCCATGACTGAGAGACGATTTCAAGCGAAGGCGGTCGCTAAGCACATGCAGAAACACTTCCCGAACTGCCCTCCCGTCCATCGCGACGAGATCGTCCGGCGGGTGGCGGAGCGGACCTGGCAGAACGCCTCCATCGGGCGCGCGGTTGGCATCACCGTGACGAACTATGTCCGGCACCGGCTGACTGAATAGCCCCGAGTTTTCTAGACACCCTCGGTTTTCATTTCTTGCTGCCGTTCGAACTCGACGGGCGACAGCATCCCGTTCCTGGCATGCTTGCGGTTTGGGTTGTAGAACATCTCGATGTAGTCGAACACATCCTGTCTGGCTTCGACTCGGGTCTTGTAGGTTCGACGCCGTATCCGCTCCCGTTTGAGCAAGTTGAAGAAGCTCTCGGCAACCGCGTTGTCATGACAGTTTCCGCGCCTACTCATTGAGTGTTCCAGATTGTGAGCCTTGAGGAAAGCAGCCCAGTCGATGCTGGTGAACTGCGAGCCCTGGTCCGAATGGATCAGCACCCTGTTCTTCGGCTTTCTACGCCACACGGACATGAGCAGGGCCTGCAAGACCACGCCCGCCGTCTGACGGCTCTGCATTGCCCAGCCGACGACACGCCGGGAGTATAGATCGATCACGACCGCCAGATAGGCGAAACCTTCCAATGTTTTGATATAGGTGATGTCGGTCACCCAGACCGTGTCTGGCGCATCCACGTCGAACTGCCGGTCCAGCGTGTTGTTGACGACCAATGCCGGCTTTCCGCCATAGCTGCCAGGCCGACGCTTGTAGCCGATCTGGGCCTTGATGCCCGCCAGTGTAGCCAGACGCGCAACGCGGTTAGGACAGCACGTTTCGCCTTGATCCAGCAGATCATCGTGGAGCTTACGATAGCCATAGACCTTGCCGCTGTCTTCCCAAGCTGTCCTGATCAGCTTTGTCTGACGTTCGTCTTCCTGCGCCCGATTGCTAAACGGGTTCTTCAGCCATGCGTAGAAGCCGCTAGGTTGAATGCGAAGGGAACGGCACATCGCTCGCACCGAAAACAGCGGACGATGCTCTGCTACGAAGGCGTACTTCACTTTGCATCTCGCGCGAAGTACGCCGTTGCCTTTTTTAAGATGTCGCGCTCCTCCGTCACACGCGCCAGTTCAAGCTTCAGTCGTCGAACTTCAGCAGCCTGTTCGTCGATAGACCCATCGCGGGAGCCTGACTTCGCGAACCGCTTCTTCCACGCATAAAGCGAGTGGGAACTGACACCCAAGCGCTTCGAAACTTCCGCAACCGGATAACCGCGCTCAACGATCTGATGAACAGCATCGCGCTTGAAATCGTCACTGAATTTGGCTGTGCTCATGATGGCCTCCTTGCCTCAAATTTAGGGAAGAAGGCGTCTACAAATCTAGGGGCTATTCATAGCGTCAGACCAGCCAGCCTTGAATACGGACGGTAGTGGTTGAAGTCGGTGCAAAATAGCAGCATTCGACAATTTGGGGACAATTAAAATTGTCCAAAAGCACAAGAACAGAATCAATCTTAGTAGACACCAATGAAGCCGCATGTATGCCGATCTTCAGCTCATCAACGTTCGAAAAATGACCTTTCGTCCGCCTTAGGGGCAACCCACTATTTGTTCTTATAGGCCGTGCTTGCCGTTACTGGCTAGAAAATCTGATAACGTGGGTAGCTCAGGTGAGCGAGCTTGAGCAGCAAAGAGGGGTTCGGAAAAAGCTCCTTATTGGGCGTTGAGCCCTTGTTTCCCATCATTAAAGCTAGTCGTCCCCTGTATTAACCAGCAAGCGGGTCTCGGGTCGGGTTTTCATGAAGGACCACAATCAGATTGTCATCAAAATGTTGCCTATAGATTTCCGACACTTGCGGATCATGACCGGGTATCAGCCGGTCAGTCGAGCCGGCAAGGTTGAGAACGCGATCGTGACCTTCGAGCGTGTCGCCAACATGGGTCGTGACCTTGAAGGGATTACCAAGACGGATATTGTCGAAAAAATGCGCCGCGTCCGAAGCAAGACAAAGACGGCCGCGTTTGGAATTGACCGTGACAGATTGCAAGCCGAGGGAATGACCTGGCACGTGATGCAGCCCTACGCCGGGGCAGAGCTCGGCGTCGCCATTGACGAAATCCACCCGTCCTTCGAAATTGCTGGTGACCATGCGCAGGACATCCGAAAGTTCAAATGGAGCGCGCATCAACTCGTGGCGCATGTAGCGGCCAGTCGCAAACCGCATCTCCTCGTCCTGCAGGACGAACCGCGCATTGGGAAACAGATCAAGATTTCCCGCGTGATCATAATGCAGATGGGTGACGATCACCGTATTGATATCTTCAGGCGCAATGCCAAGTGATCTTAGCCCTTCGGTCGGGCAGCGTAAGAAATTTCGGCCGCGTTGCTTTGCGCGCTCGGCATTGAACCCCGTATCGATGAGAATGATGTGGTCATCACTGCGGATCAACCAGACATAGTAATTGATCGGTGATTGTCCGTCATGGGGATCGGCGCCAACAAAGTAATCTGCTGTTGGACGCATCGAGGTCGCATACTGGATCGCGTAGACTTCAAATACGGGAACATCACTCATGAATTTCAGTCTCCAAGGCGCTTGAGGGCTGTTAGCAAATGAGGACGGAATCGCGTCGGATCCTCGATCATCGGAAAATGCCCCAATTCCGGCATTTCATTAAATGTGACATTGTCGGAATTGACCGCGTCGTGAAGCTGACGCGTATTGGCGGGCGAGGCAGAATAGTCGTAGCTACCGGTCAGCAGCGCGACTGGCCGCCCGGAAATTGCAAGCGGAGCGGCAATCCGGGCACCGTCATATTCATTGCTGTAATAGGCCAGGTCCCCCATATAGATGCCCGGCCTCGCCTGCGCGTAGATTGCGCAAGCCTCGTCGCGCTGGCGTTGCGGGCAGTTGGGACCGAGCATGGCGCGAACATAGGCCGGATTATGCTGGCTGTCGGCGATGCGGGCGTCCGTGAGCAATTCGCTGCGACGGCCCGGCGCTGTCATCGGCGCTTCAAGCGCGATGCAGCCAAGCACCAGATCTGGTCGTCGTGCGGTCAGTGTGAGAGCAATTGCCGCGCCCATTGAACATCCAATGATGATGGCTGGACCACCCGCGACCTGCTCAATGAAACCTGCACACCAATCCAGATAGGCTTCTTCGGTCAATTGGTAACCGGCCGTGAACTCCTGATTGTCTTCGCCGGACGAGAGGCCATGCCAGGGCATGTCAAAAGCCAGCATACGGTGGGAGGTCTGCAGCGCACAATCCGCAAGCTGGTGCAGATATTGGCGGCTATCGGCGCCCGCCGTGTGAAGGAAGATGGTCGGGACACCGCGGCCAGCTTCCAGATAGTGGATGCTTGCTTGCCGATTGCCGCTGGTGCGCAAGTGCTTTCGATGGCCGGTGACAGCAACTTCGTCATGCGCGAAATCATGGCCTTCAAAATAAGGGCGCTCGGGGCGGGACAATTCGATCAGACGCTCAAGTGCGGCGAGCGCCTGGGCTTGCTTCAAAGGTTCGGCGACAATTGCTATTCCGGTGTCGTGACGCAGCAACGCGCCGAATGAATGACTTCCGGGCGGCGGGTTGGTGCGCCCGATCAGATTGAACGCTTCCTGTGGACCTCCAATCAGAATGTCCGGTTGCGTGCATTCTTCAGCGGTGAGAATGCGTGGCTTTTCACACATCAACACCCCCAGGGAACTGTCGGGCGTGCGCAGACACAAAACCAGCGACAGGCCGCGGCAATGCCAGCCGAATATCGTGTCGGCAACTGCCCGCGCGGCCCACGCATTCAGATCAAGTGTCATTGGTCTCCGCCGCATTCTCGAGATAACGGAAGATCTCAGTGTGATCGGCGCCGCGTTGCAATTTTCCGCTTGCTTCGCTCCAAAGCCGGCGCGCTTCACTCAAGCCAGGCAAGTCAAGTTCCAGCGCTTCGGCGAGAGACGCGGCGAGTCCGACATCCTTTGCCATCAAACCCAGCGCGAAACCTGCCTTGCTGAACTCGCCACTCAGAACGAATTGAACAAGCTTGTTTTCTGTCGAGTTGTTCCTGCCTGTTGAGGCATTGATGACATTGACGAGGGTTTCCGGGTTCAGGCCAAATTTTCTGCCCACAATGACCGCTTCGCAGGCGGCAGCGAGTCCGGCCGCTGAAACATAATTGTTCAGCGCCTTCGACGCGTGGCCGGATGCCAAAGGTCCGGTTCTGTAAACCGTTCCCATCGCCTCGAGAATTTGCGTTGCCGGGGCAACGGCATCTTCATCGTCTGACCCCAGCATGATGGCCAGTGTTCCGGCAATCGCCTTGCGCACGCCACCTGAAACTGGGGCGTCGAGAAGGCGAATGTTTTGTTCGGCCAACCGCGCTCCAAGCGTTCGGGTTTCCACCGGATCGGACGAACTCATATCCAAAATGACGTTGCCTGCCGCAAGTTCCGCAGCAAGGCCCGATTTGCCGTCACCCGAACCCATGCAGACTTTGTGAACGATGGCAGATGTCGGCAACATCAGAATCACGATATCGCAATCCCGGCCAAGATCCTCTACCGAGCCAGCAACACTCAGGCCGGTTTCTTGCGCCACTGCGCGTGCTGCATCAGGGTGTGCGTCCAGAAGCGTTGGACGGTAACCCGCTTTGGCCAGGCGCCGGACCATGGGTGCACCCATGGTCCCAATGCCGACAAAGCCAAGCTTGATTTGAGCTTCAGATCTCATTCATCTCTCCAAGGACGGTTCTTGCGATGCGAAAACTGTCGACCATGGCCGGTACACCGCAATAAATGCCGACCTGCAGCAGGATCTCCTTGATCTCGTCAGGGGTCACGCCGTTGTTGATCGCGCCGCGAATATGCGCTGCCAATTCATGCGGCCGGTTGAGGGCGCTGATCATGGCAAGATTGATGGTCGAACGGGTTTTGCGGTCCAGCCCTTCGCGTCCCCAGATTTCGCCCCAGCAGTAGGTCGTCACAAGTTCCTGCAGGTCCTTGCCGAAATCATCGACATTGGCCAAGGCCTTGTTCACATAGTCCTCGCCGAGCGTTTCCCGGCGGATCTTCAAACCCTTTTCGTAGGTGGCATTGTCCATTGGTTTTGTCCTTTTGTGTTTGCAGGTTGGTATTGATCCTGGGCCATACCGTTGGTGCCAGCGATCAGGAAACGAGAATGATCTTGCCGTGCGCACTGCCCGATTTAAGCCTGTTGAGTGCTTCGGCAAATTGAGCAAGCGGCATGCTGTCGGCGATTTGGGGAGCCAATCGCCCGCTTGACCAGAGATCAAAAATCTCCAGCTGAACCCGCTCGATCCAATCCGGGGCGCGCTCGCGGTAGTCTGACCATTGCAGTCCGGTGACCGCGATATTCTTGACCAGTAGGTAATTGGCTTTGATCGTTGGTATGCTGCCCGCTGCGAAACCGATCACGACCAGTCGGCCACGCCAGTCCAGTGCCCGAAGTGCGGCTTCTGTCACTGCACCGCCGACCGGATCGATCACGACATTAACGCCATAGCCGTCGGTCGCGAGGTGTACTGCATCGCGCAGCCCGTCGCGCAGATTGTCCATATCCAGATCAACCGTCTCATCGCATCCCGCTGCGCGCGCCAATTCAGCGTTGCGTGCACCCTTTACGCCGCCGATTACCGTGCCCGCGCCCAGTGCCTTGGCAAGCTGCACGGCTGCCGAACCAACCCCGCCCGAAGCTCCCAGAACCATAACCCTGTCGCCAGGCTGCATGTGAGCCCGCTCCACCAGCGCGAAATGCGCGGTCTGGTAAACCAGACTGAGCGCGGCAGCGACTTCAAACGGCATTGCGACCGGCATCTTGAAACAGTTGACGGCTGTGGTGCAAAGCTGCTCGGCATAAGCGCCATATTCCACCTGAACCGCCACTCGATCACCTATAGAAAGCTTGGTCACGCCCTCGCCCACGGCCGAAACGACACCAGCGCCCGCCTTGCCAGGCGAGAACGGCAGCGGGGGTTTTTTCTGGTAGTTGCCCTCCATCACAAGGATGTCTGGGAAATTCACTTCCGCAGCATGAAGGTCGACAACGACCTCTCCCTTGCCCGGAACCAAGGAAGCCACATCCTCGATGGCGGCTTCTTCAATCGGCGCGAACCGGCGAACTAGAACGGCCTTCATCGCGGCGCCTCCCTGTCATCGGAATTGTCATTTGCAACCAAATCATTTTTGTTTCCAAGCCGGGGGGCGCGCGCGACGCCGGTGTTGACCCGGAAAGCATTGGCGACCGGAACCGGCAATGCAGTGATCCGCTCACCCGATTCATTTTCCACTTCGGCATCGAAAAGCCCACGCGCCCGGAAATGCGGGTCCTGCAATGCATGCCGCAGGTCACGGACCACCGAGCAACAGCAGTCCGCAGCTTCGAAAACCTTGCTCCAGTGGTCACCACTCTGTTGGGCAATTATGCGCGCAACGGCTTGTGTCGTTGCTTCTGGATCCCGCCGGTCGTCACGCACTTCAGGGGCCAGCCCGATTGCCTCGACAAAAATTTCCCAGAATTTCTGCTCAAGAGGAGCTGCCGCCACAAAGGAGCCGTCGGACGCGGGATAGAGCCGGTAGCGGCAGCTTCCGCCCGAGACCAGGGAGTCACCGTTGCCCGGCCACCTGCCCGTCGCCACTCCTTCTCCAAGCGCCCAGTAGACAAACGGGAACAGGCCATCGCACATGGCTATATCCAGATAGGTCCCCTTGCCGGTCTTGTCCCGGTTTCGCAGAGCGAGCAGAATGTTGAAAACCGCCGGATAGGTGCCACCGGCAATATCCGCAATCAAGGCTGGCGGGACAACCGGCGTTTCTGCGGAACCGAGACTCAGCGCGAGAAGGCCCATATCGCTGATATAGTTTAGATCGTGTCCCGCACGAGCGGCACGTGGTCCGGTCTGCCCGTAACCGGTGATCGAGCAATAGATCACCCCAGGATTGATGGCCCTGATCTCTTCATAACTCAGTCCCAGACGTGCCATCACGCCAGGCCGGAACTGCTCGACAATGACATCAGCCTGCTTGAGCAGCGGCAGCAGCTTGTCGCGCTGGACAGTGTCTTTCAAATCCAGCGCCAGCGAGGTCTTGCCACGATTGAGCAATGCGAAATTCACACTGTCGTCACCCCATTTGGGTTCGTAACCGCGCATCTCCTCGCCCTTGCCGGGACGCTCGATCTTTATAACTTCCGCACCTGCCTCGGCCAGAAAAAGCGTGGCCATCGGCCCAGGCAGCAAGGTCGAAAAATCCAGAACACGGATTCCTGCGAGCGGTCCGGTCATGACAAACTCCTTCGCATTACAGACGCACTTTCAGCCAGCTTCCGATCACACCAACAATGCCCTTTCGGAAGGTAAGCACGCAGATGATGAACACGCCGCCCTGAATGATCAGAACCATGGAGCCCAGATTGGCGAGATAGTTCTGCATGGTCACAACCACGGCAGCTCCAATGATCGGACCGAAGATTGTGCCCATGCCGCCAATCAGTGTCATCAGCACCACTTCACCGGACATGGTCCAATGCACATCCACCAGCGAAGCAAGATGAAAGACCATCGCCTTCGTGCCGCCAGCCAGACCCGACACGCCGGCAGAGATGATGAATGTGAGCAGCTTGTAGCGCTGCACCTGATAGCCCAGCGAAATCATCCGGGGTTCATTTTCGCGAATGCCCTTGAGCACTTCGCCGAAGGGCGAATGAATCACGCGGTAGACAAACAGAAAGCCCAGAGCAAAAATGGTCGCGACCATCCAGTAGAAATTCTCGTCGCTCGACATATCGATCAGGCCGAAGAGGTGGTTGCGCGGAATGCTTTGCAAACCGTCTTCACCGCCGGTGACCGGCGATTGCAGAGCGTAGAAATAGACCATCTGAGCGAAGGACAAGGTGATCATCGCGAAGTAGATGCCACGGCTCTTGATTGCCAGAAAACCGAAAACTGCGCCAAGCAAGACAGTGACAAACACTGCAAACATGATTGAGACTTCCGGTGGCAGTCCCCAGATTTTTGCGGCGTGGCCGGCCGCATAGCCCGCCCCGCCAAAAAAGGCGGCGTGGCCGAAGGACAGCAGCCCACCAAACCCGAGCATAAGGTTGAACGCCGCCGCGAAGAGCGCAAAGCAAAGCAGTTTCATGACGAAAACGGGATAGAGAAACTGCGGTGCGATGAGGATGAAGGCCGCGACCAGGGCAAAGGCGACCAACTGATAGCGAAAAGATCTTGCGTTGTCTTCGGCGCCCTTCAAGTCCAGGGCGGTCGCGGAGTGAACAGTGGCATTTTCTGGCATCGTCTATGCCTCCCGTCCGAATATGCCGCTTGGCTTGAATAGCAAGACAAGAGCCATGATGATGAAGATGATGGTGGTGGAAGCTTCGGGATAGAAGACCTTGGTCAGGCCTTCCACCAGGCCAAGAGAGAAGCCGCCGATGATTGCGCCCATAATCGAACCCATTCCGCCGATCACGATGACTGCAAAGACCACAATGATGAGGTCGTTACCCATGACCGGATTGACCGAATAGACGGGAGCAGCGAGAACACCGGCAAATGCTGCCAATGCAACTCCGAAGCCATATGTCAGCGTCACAAGAAGCGGAACGTTGATCCCGAAGGCGCTGACCATTTCCGGGTTTTCAGTTGCCGCCCGAAGATAAGCGCCAAGCCGGGTCTTTTCGATAAGAAACCAGGTACTGAAACAGACCAGTATCGACATGACGATTATGAAGGCGCGGTATTTTGGCAGATACATGAATCCCAGATTTACGCCGCCACTGAGGATGGGAGGGATTGGATAAGGCTTGCCTGAAACCCCGTAATAATTCTGGAAAATACCGGTGATGATCAGCGTCAGTCCAAAAGTCAGAAGCAAGCTGTAAAGATGGTCCAGTTCATGCAGCGGACGCAGCATGGTCCGCTCGATTACCATGCCAAATGCGCCAACAATAAGCGGCGACAACACCAGCGCGAACCAGAACGGAATACCGAAATAGGTCAGCAGCATCCAGGATACAAACGCCCCCATCATGTAGAGAGCGCCATGAGCGAAATTGATGATGTTAAGCAGGCCGAATATGACGGCCAGGCCGAGACTGAGCACGGCATAGAATGAGCCGTTGATCAATCCGAGGAGCACTTGGCCGAAGAGCGCCTGTGGCGGAATCCCCAAGAGTTCGAACATGGTTTACCCCTAAATTCCAAGGTAACCCTGGATTTTCTCCAGGTTTGCCTCGACCTCATTGTTGTGGAACTCGTCAACCACCCGTCCTTCCTGGACGATGTAGTGCCGGTCGGCGAGCTTGCGTGCGAAGTGAAAATTCTGCTCGACCAGCAAAATGGTGTAGCCCGCTGATTTGAGTCGTCGGACAGTGTGGCCAATCTGCTGAATGATCACTGGCGCCAGTCCTTCGGTCGGCTCATCCATCAGAATGAACCGTGCGCCTGTGCGCAGGATGCGCGCGATCGAGAGCATCTGCTGTTCGCCCCCTGAAAGCTTGTTGCCATAGCTGTTGAGTCGTTCTTTCAAATTGGGGAAGAGCTCGTAGATAGCGGGAAGTTCAAACCCGCCGTCAGCGATCTTTGGCGGCAGCAGCAGGTTTTCCATAACAGACAGACTGCCGAAGATACCCCGGCTGTCAGGTACGTAGCCGATGCCAAGCCGGGCAATCTCGCGGGCTTGCTTGTTGATCAGCTCGGTCCCATCAAAATGGATGGAACCTGTTCGCGCTTTCAAAAGCCCCATAATGGCCTTCAGCGTGGTTGTCTTGCCTGCGCCATTGCGACCAAGCAGCGTTACAACCTCGCCTTTCCTGACAGTCAAATTGCAGTTGTGAAGGACGTGGCTTTCGCCGTACCAACCTTGGAGGTCGCAGACGTTCAAAAGCGTGTCTTCTTCACCTGCCGCGGAAGGCTTTGCTTGGAGATTATCACTCGTGTGCTTCATCGACCTCTCCAATATAGGCTTCAATGACTGCAGGGTTCCGGGAAACCTCCGCATAGGTGCCTTCGGCCAGCACCGCCCCGCGGGCCAGCACCGTGATCGTGTCGGACAACGTTGCAACAACCGACAGGTTATGTTCCACCATCAAGACCGTGCGGGTCTTCGCAACCCGTGCGATGAGTTCGGACGTCCGCCCAATATCTTCCTGGCCCATGCCGGCCAGCGGTTCGTCCAGAAGCAGCAGTTTGGGGTCGAGCGCCAGTGTGGTGGCAATTTCCAGTCCGCGCTTTCGCCCGTAAGGCAAATCTGCCGCGCGGTGATGGCGCAAATCGCCAAGCCCTACATCGTCAAGAAGCGAAACCGCCTCATCTTCAAGTGAGCGCAGGCACTTGTTAGATCGCCAGAAGTCAAATGATCCGCCGTGCACACGCCGCTGCAACGCCAACCGGACATTTTCCAGCACGCTCATGTCGCCGAACACAGCCGAAATCTGGAACGAGCGCACCATGCCCCTGCGGGCGATCGTGGCTGGCGCTTCATTCGTAATATCCTTGCCCGCATAGGAAATCTTTCCTTTGCTCGGCTGCAGGAATTTCGACAGCAGATTGAAGCAAGTCGTCTTGCCCGCTCCATTGGGGCCAATCAGCGCGTGAATCGTGTTGGGACGCACCGCCAAATCCACGTTGTCAACGGCCGTTATTCCTCCGAACACCTTGGTCAAGCCTCTGGCGGTCAGAATATAATCGGCCTGATCGTCTTGAAGTGACATCATATGATCAGACTTTCTTGCGGAAATGCGGCGCCTGCATGGATGCGGGCGCCGCTTGAAACAGGAGCCCTACTTCTTCACCAGCGAGCACGCGCTATTGGCGAGAGGCATGAAGGCGTCTTCTGCTGGGATATCGCGAAGAACCTTGGAGACATCATCCTTATCGTCTGACTCGCCGGGCGCCCTGACCTGAGCCAAATACATGGTGTGCATCATCCGGCCATCTTCACGGATGTAGCCATCCTTGGCGAAAAAGTCGTTGATCTTGTTCTCACCCATCCACTTGCGCACGGTGACGGCATCATCGGTACCCGTAGCCTCAACGCCGTTGAGGTAATGCGTGACCGCCGAATAGATCCCCGCTTGGATCATGGTTGGCATCGTGCCGTGACGGTCCTTGAAGCGCTTGGAAAATTCGCGTGTTTCGTCGCTGTAGTTCCAGTAGAATCCGGTCGTGTACGTCAGACCCTGAGCCACATCGAGACCGAGAGCATAGAGGTCGGTGAGGAACACCAGCATGCCGGCGACAGTCTGGCCGGACTGAACGACACCGAACTCACTGGCCTGCTTCAGAGCGGTCGAGAAGTCTGTGCCCGCATTGGCGAACGCGACCACTTGTGCGCCCGAAGTCTGCGCCTGCAGAATGAACGAGCTGTAATCCGTTGCCTTGAACGGATGCCGGACAGAACCTACAATCGTGCCGCCGATATCCTTGACAACAGTAGCAGTGTTCTCCTCAAGGGAATGACCGAAGGCGTAGTCGGCAGTGATGAAGTACCAATCGGTCAGTCCGCTTTTGACGATAGCGCTACCGGTACCAGTCGCCAGAGCATAAGTGTCATAAACATAGTGGATGCCCAAGGGCGAGCATTCGGCATTGGTCAGAGCGGTTGACGCCGAGCCTGCGGCAATTGTCATGACGCCCTTTTCCTTGCCGATATTTTGTATCGCGATAGCGGCGGCAGAATCCGTCGATTCGATGATCATGTCGACCCCATCCCGGTCGATCCATTCACGCGCCAGGTTCGAGGCCACATCGACGCGGTTCTGATAATTGGCGGAGATCACTTCGATCTGCTTACCGGCAACCTTGCCACCGAAATCCTCGACGGCCATCTGCGCGCCGAGCACGGCACCCGTCCCGCCATTGGCGGAATACACACCCGTCATGTCGACCATTGCGCCAATCTTGACGGTATCGTTGGAAATTTCCTGGGCCATGGCGGTACTCGCCCAGAGCATCATCGTCGCGGTAAAACCAGTTACGAGCTTCATATTCTCTTACCCTCCCACAAAAGTAGTGCTTATGACCGCGTCAATGCGGCAGCAATAGATCCCACGCAAGCAGCGTGCCATTTGCTGAAAGCCGGCATCACTGATCCGTCAGCCGAGCAGACCAAATCCTCCCAGCACGCCCCGCAGGCCGAGCGCGCTGGCTGCGTTCAACCGGCCGGAACAGCACGCAATCGCGCCTAACTACCCGCGCAGGACAGAACCCGACTGGCTGAGCTGCAACCGTACCAAGCGAGCCAGAGAATTCAGGATGGACTGAATCTGGCGCAGCCCTTTTGGCAGAATGTGTTGTCGTCACGGTCAATTCATCATAGGTGTGTCTTATTCGCGGACAAAATGACATCCAGTGCCCGCAGAACCGACAACCATGGGGCCAGGAATGCCAGACACAGCCACTGCCAGCATAAAAGCACTCGTCGTCACCGATGACACCGGGCAGCGCCTGTTTCAACTGGGTGGCGACGACCCTCGCCTGAAAGCCTTGCTGAGCGATCCAAAATGGATTGCTGAAGCCGTCCAGCGGCGGATCATGCCGGTCCTTCTCAGCGATGCAAGCTATATCGCATTGGCCACATCCATCGAGGGTGGACGGCTTGTCCTGTTCTTCGACAATGTATCGGAAACAGTGATGCGCTTTTTCACCCAGGTCGAGTTTGCATTCGACATCATCGAGCACATTCTCAGCGATCCCTATGACGCAATGGCAGTGATCGATGCAAAAACCCAGCTGGTTTTTGTCTCGCCGATTCACGAGAAGTTTTTCGGCCTTGGCACCGGCGAATCCCTTGGCCGGAACGTGCGTGATGTAATCCAGAACACCCGGCTGCATCATGTCGTGCGAACAGGGGTGGCTGAAGTCGGCCAGATCCAGAAAATGGAAGGCAGCCAGCGTGTCGTTTCGCGCCATCCAATCCGCAAGAACGGCACTGTTGTCGGTGCAATCGGGCGCGTGATGTTCAAAGGTCCGCAACAGGTAGACGCTCTGGCCCGGCAGATTAAAGTGCTCGAAAAGGAAGTTGCCACCTATCAGACGCAAACCAAGGAAGCGATGCGCGGCGAGACTTTTCTGAATGCGATTGTCGGACAAAGTCCAGCCATCCAGACGCTGCGCGACCAGATCCGCAAGGTGGCTCCGCTCGATATTCCTGTTCTCATTCAGGGGGAATCGGGTACCGGCAAGGAACTCGTAGCCAAAGCGCTGCATATGTTGAGTCCGCGCGGTCACGGGCGGCTGATCACCGTCAACGCCGCGGCTTTGCCGGCCTCTTTGGTGGAAAGTGAATTGTTCGGCTACGAGGCGGGGTCGTTCACAGGTGCAGATCAAAAGGGACGGCCTGGCAAATTCGAACAGGCCGACAAGGGCACCATATTTCTGGACGAAATTGGCGACATGCCACTTGAGGTCCAGTCCAAGTTGCTTCGTGTCCTCCAGGACAGGATTGTCGAACGTGTTGGAGGCGACAAGCCGCGCCACATTGATTTCAGACTCTGCAGCGCGACAAACAGGGATCTTGAGAGATTTATCGACGAAAACAAGTTTAGGCTCGATCTGTTCTACCGTATCAGCCCGGTGATATTGAAACTGCCGAGCCTTTCCGAGCGGCTTGAGGATATACCGCTGCTGGTCGAGAGCTTTCTGACGGAACTGTCCGCGCAATACGTCCGGCCGGTGCCCGAGGTGGACGAGGCGGTCTTTGATTTCCTCAGGGAACGGCCATGGTCAGGCAATGTGCGGGAGTTGCGACATGTCATTGAACGCACCTTTGTCTTTCTTGAAAGCAGCAGACTTGTGGTTTCCGACTTTCACCAAGCGGGCGAACAGGCGCCGTTCTCTCCAACCACTGCACATCGCTCCGCTTCACCGGGCGAATCCGGTCAGGCCGCGACGCTTAAAACCGCAATGAACCAATTGGAACGCGAGATGATTGCCGATGCGATGGCGCGGTTCGAAGGCAATAAGAAAAAGGTCGCCGAGTTTCTTGGTGTCTCCCGATCCTATCTTTATACAAAACTCGGCGAAGAGTGATCCGGCCTATCGAATGTACGCAATGGCGACAAATTTTGTTGGGCGTGTCCATGATGAGGACACTTAAAACTCCGCCATTGCCGTTCGGTTAAGCCCCACCTCTGCCGCTGCGCAAAAGCAACCACCCGCGGTGAATGGCATGCAACTTGCGTAGACCTTTTCGAACCGAACGGAAGGGCTATTGAATGCACAAGAACACTCCGCCGTCAGCGACCCAAGAGTCCGAACTGCCTTGCGCGTCACTGCCGGTCTGGCCATTGGGAGGAAGTTTCGGATTTTTGTCGGGACTGCGTATTGTCGATCTGACCACTTCGATCGCAGGCCCCTATTCGACAATGCTTCTTTCCGATTTCGGTGCGGAAGTTATCAAGGTCGAGCGGCCGGAAGGCGATGATGCCCGTCAGTGGGGTCCACCATTTCTCAACGGCCACTCCCTTTGGTTTAATGCTGTCAATCGCAACAAAAAGAGCATCACGCTCGATCTGCAGACGGAGGAGGACTTCAAAAAGCTGATGACGCTGATTGCTTCCGCAGATGTTGTCGTGACGAACCAGCCACCCAATGTGCAGCGCAAGCTGAAGCTCGATCATGACAGCCTGAAAGCGGTGCGGGAGGATTTGATATTTGTCTCCATCACAGGATTCGGATTGACCGGCGAGCGCGCGGATTTCACCTGCTATGATCTGGTTGCGGAAGGGTATTCCGGAATCATGGATGTCACCGGCGCGGAAAATGGACCGGCACAAAAGGTCGGCGCCCCGGCGGCAGACATGCTGGCGGGTCAGGACGCGGCCATGGCCACTCTGGCGGCTTTGTTTGACCGCACAAGAACCGGCAAGGGACGCAAGATCGATATCAGTCTTGTCGAAAGCATGACCCGGTTTCTCACTTGCCGTATTTCGACCTATCTCGGCTCCGGCGAAGTGCCCCAGCGCTCCGGCGGCACAGACAGTGTCATTGCCGTTTATCAGGCCTTCGAAACCGCCGACAGGCCGATCAACCTGGCGCTTGGAACAAATGCCATCTGGGCCCGCTTCTGGAAAGCAGTGGGTGATCCAGATTTTGGAGCTCAGCGAGAATTTTCCAGCAATTCGGAGCGCCGCGAGCATCGTGCAAAGATCGTTGCAAAAATCCAGCACATCCTTGTTGCCGAGTCCCGCTCCCATTGGCTGGACCTGTTTGCCAAGATGCGTGTTCCCGCCGGACCGATCAATCGGATCGATGAGGTCGCAGGCGACGCTCAATTGCAGCAACGCGGCATGTTTTTCAATCTAGAGAATGGCGAAGATGGCCCCATGCCCCAGATCGGGTTGGGTATCCACATCGACGGGAAACCAAATGTCCCGCGGTCGGCACCACCACGGCTGGGAGAACACAATGCGGAATTCGCGCGATTGTTCTCTGCGGTACCGACAGAATAACACATAAGCGCATTCAAGAAATCAAATGATGATCAGGAAAGAATCAATGACATTCACACAGATTACCTATGAGGAAGCTGGTCCGGTTGGCACAATCACACTGAACCGCCCGGACGATGGCAACATGTTCACCGAAACGATGTGCCATGAAATTCGGGACTGTATCGAGTTGATCCGCCGTGAAACCAGAACGCGGGTGATCGTGATGACCGGCGCAGGCGACAAGTTTTTCTGCATCGGCGGACAGAAGGACGGCATGGAGAAAACCAAACTCTATGCGGGCACCCTTCCCACACTGGAAATGTATGAGGCCATCGACAAACTGCAAAAGCCGGTGATCGCCAGCGTCAACGGCTTTGCCGTGGGCGGCGGCAACGTTCTGCAAATGGTGTGCGATGTCACGATCGCCAAGGAAAGCGCCATATTCCGCCAGGTGGGTCCGATGATGGGATCGTTCGATGCGGGTTATGGAACATGGTATCTCGAAGATATTGTCGGGAAAAAACGCGCCAAGGAAATCTGGTATGCCAATCCCAAGATCACGGCCGCCTATGCCAAGGAAATCGGCCTGATCAACCGCGTCGTCCCCGATGCGGACCTAAAAGAGAAAACGCTGGAATTCGCGCTCGAGATAGCGGATCGGGGCGCCTTCGCTCTGGCCTCGATCAAGGCTGCATTCAATGCACGTCATGGCGGCGTCGGAGGCCTCTCGCGCGTGACCCACGATCTGTTGCTTGGCCAGTATCTCGGCACGGAAGAAGCCGATGAGCTGAAAAACAGCTTCAGTGAACGCCGCAAACCCGATGCATCGAAATTTGGCCATTGAGGCGCGAGATGAGACCTTTCCTGACCCTGCATGATCCGGCCGCGGCGCGCTCTTTCTACGCCAAGGGACTTTGGACAGAGGACACGTTTTATACCCTTATGGCACGCCACGCCGTAAAACGTCCGGAGGCCATGGCGCTGCGCGATGGACGCGCCCGGCTGGACTGGCAGACGCTGAAAGCACGCGTCGATGCGATGGCTGACGACATGTATGAACGTGGCATCACGGCCGGGGACCGCGTATCGATCTGGATGGGCAACCGGGTGGAAACGATCATCGCGTTTCTGGCCTGTTCGCGAGAAGGGGTTGCCTGCAACCCTTCACTGCACCGGACCTATACCTGCGCCGAGATTGTCGATTTGCTCGACCAACTTCAATCCACGGTGCTGATCACCGAACCCGGCTGGGGGGCGGACCGGAAGTCGACAGATTTCGACGCGATGCTCACGCAGCTCCCCTTTCTCAAGAAGGTCTACAAACCCGAAACTTTTCCGATGCATATCACGCAGCTTTCCCGCGAGCCGCACGCCAACCCAGACAGCATAGCCTATCTCGCCTTTACATCCGGCACGACGGGCAAGCCGAAATGCGTCATGCATTCGTGCAACACGCTTCTGGCCAATGCGCGCGACCTTGTCCGCGACTGGAAGATCGGCCCGGACGATACAATGCTGACGCTGAGCCCGCTGTCCCACCACATTGCATGGGTTGCTGTCGGTCAGTGGCTGGTTTGCGGTTGCGAACTGGTGACCGACGATCCTCCCAAGGACATGAGCCGGCTCGACTGGATCATCGAAACAGGTACGGTCTATGTGATGGGCGTGCCAACCCATGCGATGGATGTTCTGGCCGAACAACGCAAGCGCGGGCTCGAGAGACTGGGGGATGTCCGCATATTCTATATGGCCGGGTCGCCCATTCCCGAAGTGGTTGCGAAGGCATTTGTCGATCAAGGCATTACGCCGCAAAACATTTATGGCATGACGGAATCGTCCTCACATCAATACACCCACCCCGATGATCCCGAAAACATCTGGATCTCGACCTGCGGACGCGGCGGCCCCGCCTATGAAGTCAGGATCTGGGATCGCGACAATCGCGATGAGGAAGCCGCTGCCGGCGTAACCGGCGAGATCGGCGGACGTGGTGCGGCTTTGATGCTGGGATACTACGCCAACCAGTCTGCCACTGAGAATACTTTCAATCGGCATGGCTATCTGATGTCGGGCGATCTGGGTTCTTTCGATGCGGACGGTAATCTCAAGATTGAAGGTCGCGTCAAGGATCTCATCATACGCGGCGGGCACAACATCTATCCCTCGCAGATCGAGGCGCGCGCGCTGACCCATCCGGGTGTCAGTAGGGCGGCCGCGTTTCCGGTTCCCGACGAACGTCTGGGCGAAAAAGTCTGTCTCGCCATTATCGGCACTGTGACGGCAGAAGACATGCTGGCGCATCTGGGCCGCGAAGGCCTGTCGAAATTCGACATGCCCGAATGGTATCTGACGCTGGATGAACTGCCGCTGACAGCCAGTGGCAAGATCCTCAAACGGGAACTGACCGAGATGGCCAAACGCGGCGAGATCACGCCGGCGATGGTGCGTTACGCTGAGAAGAAGGACCCGGCATCATGACCATCGACCTGGAGAAACGGAGCGGGTGCGCGCTTCTTACGCTCAACCGCCCCGAAGCGCTCAATGCCCTTTCCTTCGATATCCTGCGTGAGATCGGTGACGCCTTTGACGAGGTCGCGGGTTGGAAGGATGTGCGCGCTTTTTTGATCACCGGCGCCGGCGAGAAAGCCTTCTGCGCCGGGGCAGACATCAAGGAACTGCGCAACCGCACGCTGACAGAGCAAAAGCGCGGCTCGGAATTCGGCCAGTCCGTCTTCGGCAAGCTTGATCGGCTGCCAATTGCCTCCATCGCGCTGGTCAATGGTTATGCCTTTGGCGGCGGTGCCGAGCTGGCCCTGGCTTCGACATTCCGGCTGGCCGGTGCCGATGCCGTTTTCGGCCTTCCGGAAATCAAGCTCGGACTTATTCCCGGCTATGGCGGTACGCAGCGCCTGCCGCGTCTGATCGGCGAAGGCCGGGCATTGGAAATCATCATGACCGGTCGTAGCGTCAAGGCCGAAGAGGCGGAGCGGATTGGCCTCGTCAACACGATCGCAGACGGCGACTTGATCGAGGCAGGGCTGGCATTTGCCGGGCGCTTTACGCGGTACAGCCTGCCGGCGCTCGAATTCGCGCGCCGGGCGGTTCAGCGGTCCGGCGATGGTCCGTTGCACGAAGGACTGCAACTGGAAGCCGACCTGTCAACGCTCGCATATCAGACCCGGGATGCCGAGGAAGGCATGGCCGCATTTGAAGAGAAACGCAAACCGGAGTTCGGTGATGAGTGAGGGACAAATTATTGTAACCGGGGCCTCCAAGGGGATCGGGCTTGCAATCGCTGAAGAGCTGGCGCGTCGTGACTTTCAAGTCGTCAGTCTTTCCCGGTCGGGGGAGGCGTTGGCAATCAGATTATCTGCGACATGACAGATGAGAACGCCGTCCGTCAGGCATTCGCCCAGATCGCATCTACAGGATCGGTGATCGGACTGGTCAACAATGCCGGCATCCATATCGGCGGCTCGATCGCCACACTTCCAACTGCCGACTTCACCAAGACCATGGCGTTGAATGCGACGGCGGTGATGGTGGCTGCCCGGGAGGCATATCCCTTCCTGAAAGAGCACAACGGCACCATCGTCAATATCGGCTCGTTCTTCGACAAGTTGGGCGTACCGGACAATCTGGCCTACTGCGCATCCAAGGCCGCCGTTGCCGCCATGACACGCTGCATGGCAGTGGAGTGGGCGCGCGATGGCATCAAGGTCATGAATGTAGCGCCGGGCTACATCGAGACCGATCTCAACCGGGATTTTCTTGCCCGCGAAAAAGTGCGGGCCTGGATGAAAAACCGGATACCGGCCGGTGGCGCCGGCAAGCCGGAAGACGTCGCACGGCTGGTGGCGGCCATCTTCTTCGAAAACATCGGTTTCCTCACAGGCGAGACGATCTACATCGATGGCGCGCAAGGGATGAATCACTAATGAAACTGTTTGAAAAAGTTCTCGCTGCGCGCAACTGGAATGACGAGGAGCGTCAAATCCTTGATCAGGTCCAGCGCATGGTCAATGAAGTTGTTGCAGCCAACGCGGCGGACATCGACCGCACCAGCGAATTTCCATGGAAAAATGTCGAAGCCATCAATGCCTTGGGACTGAACACCATCTTCATTCCCGAAGAGTTCGGTGGCATGCCGATGCCCTTCAAGCTTTACCTGGAAATTGTCTCCATCATTGCCGAGGCCTGCGCTTCAACCGGGATTATTTACGCCACCAATTATCATGCGATGAAGCCGCTCATTGATTTCGGCAATGATGAGCAGCGTGCCCGGCTGTTGCCGCGCATTGCGGAAGGTGGCCTCGCCGCACTGGCGATCACCGAGACCACTGCAGGCTCGGATGCGACCGGCATGAAAACCAGCTTCACCCCTGATGGGGACGACATCATCATCAAGGGATCAAAAATCTTCATCTCCAATGGCGATGTGGCAGATTTGTATCTGGTATTCGGCAAATGGTCGAAGATTGAAGATCCCAAGAAGTCGATATCGGTCCTGATTCTTGAAAAGGGAACCGAGGGTTTCAACATCATTTCGAAGGAACGCAAGATGGGTCACAACGGCTCCTCCACCTGCGGCCTCTCCTTCGAAAACGCGCGGGTGCCTCGCGCCAATCTGTTGTGCGATCCGGGCGATGGCCTGAAAATCCTGCTCGCTTCACTCAACAAATCCCGGCCATCGGTAGCGGCGCACGCGCGCGGAATCGCAAGGGCTGCGTTCCGCGACATGGTCGACTACGGCAATGAGCGGGTTCAATCGGGCAAGGCTGTCCTCGACTTCCAGGCAAACCAGTTCACACTCGCGGATCTGGCTAGCGAGCTGTTGATGCTCGAGCGCTGGCTGGACTACCTCGCCGATTTGATTGACAGCGGAGACACCGATTTCGGGCTGGAAGCCTCGATCGCCAAGCTGCGCGCCTCCGACCTGGCCATGAAGATGACAACTGAATGCGTTCAGTTCCACGGCGGCTATGGCTACTGCCAGGACTATCGTGCGGAACGGCTGATGAGGGACGCAAAAATCACACAGATCTGGGAAGGCACCAATCAGGTCCATCGCCAGCTCATCGGACGGAGTTTCAGGAGCAAATGACCAGTATCAGGAAAATAGCCGTCTGCGGCGCAGGCGGCACCATGGGCGCGGGCATTGCACTGGTGGCTGCCCGTGGCGGATTCGAGACCGTTTGTTTTGACCGGTCGGCCGACGGTCTGGCCCGCTCGCGCAAGGCGGCGGAAAAGTTCCTGGCCAAGTCGGTTGAGCGCGGACGCATGTCGCAAGACGATTGCGACGCCACACTTGCCCGCATTTCCGATGAAACAGAGCTTTCGGCGCTAACCGATTGCGATCTGATCATCGAGGCCATCTTTGAAAATCTCGAAGTTAAGCAGGCGCTGTTTGAGGAGCTTGACCGCATCTGCAAGCCCGAAACCATCTTCGCCTCAAACACCTCGACCCTGTCGATCACCCAGATTGCCGGTGGCTGCGGCCGTGAAGACCGCGTGGTCGGCATGCATTTTTGCCTGCCGGCGCAAATGATGAAACTGATTGAAATGTCGCGCGGACTGAACACCTCCGACGAGACATTCCAAACGGCCTGGAATTGGACCAGGGCAACGGGCCAAATGCCGGTCGAAACACAGGACAAGCCCGGCTTCATTCTCAACGCCCTGCTGGTGCCATTCAACAACGACGTGATCCGTGCGATCGAGGCGGGACTGGCAAGCGCCGAAGATATCGACACTGCAATCAGGAGCGGCCTCGGATACAAGATGGGCCCATGCACGCTGATTGATCTCATCGGCCTGGATACCCAGATCCTGCTTGGCGAAGCCTTCTACCCGATCACGCTGGATCGCCGCGCCTCTGTGCCGCCGCTGCTTAGGCGCATGGTGGCTGCTGGCAAACTTGGAAACAAATCCGGCCGGGGATTGCTCACCGGTCCGGCTGCCGTTCCTGCGCAGACAGGGCTGGAATTCCTGATCCATCAAACCGGCGAAAGCCGGTCGTTCCCCGCTGGCGACAGCTTCCGTTCTAGCGCGTCGCAAGCGGGCCCTGTGTGCATCCATCTGGGCGGGGGATTTGAGCCCGATACGTCCAAAACCGCTGTTCTCGTGGAACTCGATACCGAATGCCTCGGGGTTCATACCGGTGAGGATATGGGCAGGGAAGGCTCGAATGCGCTCGGCTTCGCCCGCTATCGCAACGGCAATGATGCGCCCTCCAATCTGATCGAGCTGGTTCGCCAACCAGGCACGTCCCCCGAGGCACTGGCCGCCGCGCGTGCCGTTTTCGAAGCTGCCGGTTTTGACGTAGCAGTCTGTGCTGACCAGCCCGGCAGGATCGTGGATCGGCTCGTGCGTCCCAAATACAATGATGCCCTGCGCTTCCTGGATGAAGGCCTCGCTTCAGCGGAAGACATGGACCAGACCTGCCGCATGGGACTTGGCTATCCGGATGGTTTGATCGAGCGTGTGGCGCGCGGCGGCCTTGAGCGCCATTACGACATCACCAGCGCCATTTATGAGATGACCGGCCAGCAAGGCTATGCGCCAGCCCGCCGGTCCGTCGTCGCAAAGTCACGGGAAAGACTGGGAACGTAAGTCATGACAGCCCTTGATACATCAAAAACCGTGGCTGTCATCGGTGCCGGCACCATGGGTGCGGGAATCGCCCAGGTCGCCGCGGCCGCAGGCCATCCGGTCCTGCTCTTCGATGTCGCTGACGGTGCAGCGCGTGCTGCCATCGTCACCATTGGCAAAGGGCTCGATCGGCTGGTCACGCGAGAGAAGATCAGCCGTGAAACTGCGGATGCCATCGTCGGACACATCGTTCCAGCCAATGGTCTGGAGGCGCTGACGGGGGCATCTCTGGTGATCGAAGCGATCGTCGAGAACCTCGACATCAAGCAGGCGCTTTTCGCACAGCTTGAGGACATCGTTGCTGCCGGCGCCATTCTGGCGACAAACACCTCATCAATCTCTGTCACGTCGATTGCACGCGGCCTGCGCGCCCCAGGGCGTGTCGCCGGGCTTCATTTCTTCAATCCCGCACCGGTGATGAAACTGGTGGAAATCGTGTCTGGCCGGGTGACCGATCCGGCGATTGCCGAAACACTTTTCGATACGGCAACGGCATGGGGAAAGATTGCGGTGCATACCCGCTCGACCCCCGGTTTCATCGTCAACCGCGTCGCCCGACCTTTTTATGCCGAGGCGCTTCGCCTTTGTGAGGAACAGGTGGCCGATCCAGCCACGCTTGATGCCTTGATGAAGGGTGGCGGCGGTTTCCCGATGGGGCCGTTCGAATTGATGGACCTGATCGGAAACGACGTGAACTATGCGGTCTCGCTTTCGGTTTTCAATGCCTATTATCAGGATCCACGCTTCCGTCCGTCGCTCCTGCAGTTGGAGCTGGTGAATGCCGGCCATCTTGGCCGCAAATCGGGCCGCGGCTACTACGACTATACGGAAGGCGCGAAAAGACCGCTGCCACGGTTCGAAACGCCTAAAGCCGGAATACCCCCTCTTGGAAATTTCAAGATAGGGACTGACAAGGAACTTGAAGGTGTCCAGATCGCACTGAGTGATGGCCGCATGGCCAGCGAAGTGGCCCGGGAACTGCGCCGTCCGGTCATTCTCCATGACTTCATGAGTGATGGTGCAACGACGCTAGGCTTTGCCGTTTCTGCTGACATGCCGGATTCCATTGTCTCGCGTTTTGTAGCGAGCCTCTCCCCGGAAGGAATTGATGCCGTCCGCCTGCCGGATTGGCCGGGATTGGTGGTTCTGAGAACGCTCTCGATGCTCGCGAATGAAGGCTTCGAAGCCTCTTTGCAGGGTGTTGCAGATCAGTCCGACATTGATTTGGCGATGCGCTATGGCCTCAACCACCCGCAAGGACCGATCACCAGGGCAAAGGAAATAGGCCTTGTACGGGTTCTTTCGGTTCTGGACTCGATCTTCAGACTGACTGGAGATCCCCGTTATCGCGCTTCATTTGCTTTGCGAAATTCAAGCGCCGACGATGTAAATCATCATTCTATAGATCCTGACGTTGCCCCTGCGATCTAATCTAGTTTGAAGCTTGTTCTGGCCTAACCATAGGGCCAGAACATGAAGCGCAGCCTTTATTCAGAAAAGCATATCACTGGGATAGTGAAGAGCATGAGACCGGGGTTCCGGTTTTCGAGCTCTGCCGCAAGCATGGCGTCAGAACATTTGGCCGACTTTTCGGCTTAGATTTTCTGGGGTTAGCCGAGGGCGCAGAGCAGCCCGCCAAGACAGGTCGGCCTGCTACTTTGGAAAGCGTCCTTTGCGGATAAACCCGCCTGATCGAAGGTCCTTTGGGGCAGCAGATTTTCCAGAAACAGCCATTCGCGCTCCGTGTTGCGAACGACCGTTCCCCGCCCGCTTGAGCCGTTTAATGAATTCTGTCGCAATTCCGCTCCCGGCCCGTAGCCGGAATTCTGGCCGTTCCTATCAAGCGACCGCTTCGCGCCCCCATCTCGGTCATTATTCAGCTCTGGACCTGACCCGAAAGCGTCGTTCGTTGCTGCACGGTGGGAGGCGTTGAAACGGTTGGAAGTCGCCATTACCTGCGACCTGCTTCGATGACGGCTTCGCTGACGAGCAAATTATGAATATCTTGCGTCCGAAACCTCTGCTATTTCCGTTGGCTATTGAGGTAACAGCGCCTCCGGCATGTCCTGATAGCAAACAGGTCGCAGGAACCTGCGGATTGACAAGGTACCAACCGAGGTCGCACCAAAGTTGGTGCTCGCAGGATAGGGGCCGCCGTGCACCATCGCATCGCTGACTTCGACACCGGTGGGGTAGCTGTTGGCCAGAAGCCGACCGGCTTTGCGTTCCAAAATCGGCAGGAGCTTTCCAGCCAGACCCATGTCGGCGTTTTCAATGTGAAGCGTGCAGGTCAGTTGTCCCTGAAGGCTGTGCGCCAGGCGGATCATCTCTTCCTTGTCGGCTACCCGAACGATGAGACCCAACGGGCCAAAAACCTCTTCACCAAGGGTCTTGTTCGCCATCCAGTCCTTGCCGCTCACGGTATACAGGTATGGCGTTGCAGACCGCTGAACGCACATCGATGTCAGCACTTCGCGCACGCCGGTGCCGGCCGCGACACGGTCGCGCCCTTCGCGATAGGCCGCAGCAATTCCGTCGGTCAGCATGATCTGCGGACCAACCTTTTCCAGCGCCTCGGATGCCGCAGCGGCGAAGGTGTCCGCGTCCGGACCGTCGATCACGACGGAAATACCCGGATTGGTGCAGAACTGGCCGGCGCCCATGGTCAACGATGCGGCCCAGCCTTCGCCGAGTGCCTCGGCACGTGACTTCAGTGCCCCCGGCAGCAGGAACATCGGATTGACGCTGCCCAACTCGCCAAAGAACGGAATCGGTTCGGGGCGTGCAGCGCAGAGATCAAACAGCGCCCGGCCGCCGCCGAGCGATCCGGTAAAGCCGACAGCCCGGATCAGCGGATGCTGGACCAGCGTCTGCCCCACCTCGCGCGTGTTGCCCTGGACCAGACTGAACACACCGGGATGAAGGCCGCATGTGCTGATCGCCGCACGGATTGCTTCTGCCACGATTTCGCCGGTTCCAGGATGTGCGTTATGGCCTTTAACCACGACAGGGCAGCCCGCGGCCAGCGCAGCAGCGGTATCACCTCCCGCGGTGGAGAAGGCCAGCGGGAAGTTTGATGCGCCGAAGACCGCGACGGGACCGATCGGGCGCTGCACCATCTTCAGGTCCGGGCGCGGCATTGGCTGGCGGTCGGGCATGGCCGGATCGTGACGCTGATCCAGGTAGTCGCCCTTCAGGATGTGGTTTGCAAAAAGCCTCAACTGGCCCACCGTGCGCCCGCGCTCACCTTGCAGCCGCCCTGCCGGCAAGCCGGTTTCCTGCGTGCCGATCTCGGTGATCCCCTCGCCGCGGGCCTCGATCTCGTCGGCGATTGCGTTCAGGAACTCCGCCCGCACGGCGGGCGCTGTGTAGCCATAGGACCAGAAAGCCTCTTCCGCAGCGGTGCAGGCGCGGTCAACCAGCGCGGGCGTGCCGACGCTGAAGTCGTGCGCCGGGCCATCGGCGGGCTCCGAGCGGAAGGTTGTGTCGCCTGCAATCCAGTTGCCGGCGATCAGGTGCTTTCCGTGAGGCGTGAATGACATGTATTTTCCAATCTTGTCTGGCTTGCAGCACGGCGCACCAGACCGAGTCCAGGCGACGCGTTTCAGAGCACCGCCCGGTTAACAGGACGATGCTCTGACGCTTTTTTACTGAATGTCGTCAGGGCAATAGCGCTGGACACTTCTGCTAGATCTGGATTAACGGTCCCAGTTCAACACCATGGGGTCCAGCGGTTGCAACAGGTCGATCATCCGTTGACGGATTGCCGGATGAAGCGGCGGTATCGGATGTCTGCAGAACTCGGACCGGATCACGCCGCCTTCCACCATCGCCGCTTTGCAGGATTGCCATCCGCATTGCCGGTTTTCATGGTTGATCGCCATTGCCACGCGCGCATAGGAGGCGGTTGCGCCCTCCATGTCGCCGGCGTGGTGCTTTTCGATGACAGGCTTGATTTGGTCGACAATCATGCCGCTGGTCATCGATCCCGTCGCGCCTGCATCCAGATCGGCCAGCAGGGTGATGCCCTCCTCGCCGTCGAACGGTCCCTCGATAGCGTCGCCGCCCTCGGCGATCAGCGCGCGCAGCTTGTTGGCGGCCTTCGGGCATTCGATCTTGAACAACCGCACTTCTTCGATCTCGCGAGCCATCCGCACTAACAGCGAGACTGGCAGATCGACGCCCGAGAGCGGCGCGTCCTGAACCATGATCGGGATGCCAACTTCGCCTACCATGCGGAACTGCTCGAACGTTTGCTCGGGCGTCCCCTTCAAAAGCGCGCCGTGATAGGGCGGCATCATCATGACCATGTCGGCGCCAAGTGATTTGGCAAAGCGGGCCCGCTCGACCGCAATCTGCGTTGCGTAATGACTGATCGTCACAATCACCGGCACGCGACCGGCCACGTGCTCGAGGCTGAGACGGGTCAGGATCGCGCGTTCTTCGTCCGAAATCAGGAACTGCTCGGAATAGTTGGCCAGAACGCAGATACCATCCGCGCCCTGGTCGATCAGGCAGTCCAGACCGCGCTTCATGCCGTCGAGGTCGAGCGTGCCATCGTCGTGAAACGGTGTCGGGGCGACCGGCCAGATGCCGGAATAGCGGGTCATTCCACGATCTCGAAATTTGAGAGATGCTTGTCGCTGATCGTGATCCCGAGCCCGGGCTTGTCGTCATCGAGTTGCAGGAACCCATCGACGGCTTCAGGATCGCCCTCAAAGATATAGTAGAACAGCTCGTTGCCGACCTCGACATCGAAGACCGGGAAATACTCGCTGATCGGGCAGTTGGTATTGGCCATTGTCAGGTGATAATTGTGAGCCTGGCCGGCATGCGGGATGACAGGAATCTGCGCCGCCTCGGCGATGGCATTGATTTTCTGGGCCGCGGTGATGCCGCCCACCCGGTTGGTGTCGTACTGGAGGACACTGACGGCCTTCTTGTCGATCAGGTCCTTGCAACCGATCACGCTGAATTCGTGCTCGCCGCCGGAAATCGGCACGATGTTCATTGCGTTGAGTTCTGCATAGCCCTCGACATCATCGGCGATAACCGGCTCTTCCAGCCAGCGCGGTTCGTATTTCGCCAGTTTCGGCAGCATCCGCTTGGTGTAATCCAGGTTCCAGCCCATGTAACATTCGAGCATCAGGTCATTGTCGTAGCCGATGACCTCGCGCAGTGCTTCCACGCGTTTGAGGTTCTCGCGCATTCCCGCCATGCCGTCCTTGGGACCGTAGCCGAAACGGGACTTGTAGCCGGTGTAGCCGTTCTTCATGGCTTCCTCGGCCTCGGCCTGCATGCTTTCGACCGGACCCGCATAGAGCTTGGAGTAGTAGACCGGAATCTTTTCCTTGGTCCTGCCGCCCAGCAGCTTGAACACGGGCTTGCCTACCAGCTTGCCCATCAGATCCCAGATGGCGATGTCGATGGCGGATATCGCCGTCATGCCGATCCCCTTGCGGCCCCAGGCATGGGTGCGGCGGTACATTTTCTCCCAGATATAGGCATAGTCGAACGGATCCTCGCCGATCACCAGCGGGGCATACCAGTCGTCGATGGCCGTCTTGACCACTGTCGGCGCCAGCGCCGCATTGCCGATACCGATGGTTCCGTCTTCGGTTTCAATCTCGCAGGTCAGCCACTGGTAAAAGCGGAACGACGCCATGGCGTCGCCCTTCGCCCAAAGTGCATCCGACGCGTTGGTGCAGAAATTGCCGGTGGGCGGCACGGTCGGGCCGGTCCAGTTCCAGACGCGCGTACGCACAGATTTGATCTTGGTCATGTGAGTTTCCTTGTCAGGCTGCCGCGCGGTTTGCGCGATGATTTCGGGCCATGCGAACGAGCAGGTTGAAGGCCTGGAGCGTCGCGCCAACGTTGGCCTTGTTTTTACCGGCGATGTCGAAAGCAGTGCCATGGGCGGGAGTAGCAATGGGAATTGGCAGACCGCCGGCCACGGTCACTCCGCGGTCAAACCCCATCAGCTTGATGGCGATCTGTCCCTGGTCGTGATACATCGTGACGACGGCATCGACCTCGCCCCGCTTCGCCTTCAAGAACACCGTATCCGAGGGCCAGGGCCCGGTGACGTGCTTCTGTTGCGCCTGCGCGGCCTTGATGACGGGTTGCAGGATGTCGATCTCTTCGCGACCGAACTTGCCATTGTCGCCCGCGTGGGGATTGAGCGCAGCCACGGCGATATGCGGCCGGGCATTGCCCGCACGCCGGAAGGTATCCTCGGCAAGACCGATCGCCTTTTCCACCGCTTCCGCGGTGATCCGTTCGGCGACCTCACGAAGGCCGATATGGCTGGTGACGCGAGTTGTCATCAAATTGTCCAGGACATTGATCTCGCTGTGATAGCCCTTGAAGCCGATGTGCCGGGCTATGTAGCGGTGTTCGTCCTCGGCATTCAGGCCCGCGCTGGTCAGGGCAGCCTTGTTGAACGGTCCGAAGAGGACGCCATCAACCTTGCCGGCCATTGCCAGGTCCAGCGCCTTGTCGAGGCAGCGCAGGCTGGAGGCACCACCTGCAACAGTCACCTCGGCGATTTTCACGTCCTCTGGTGCAATGGTCTGCATCGGGAGCCAGGCCAGCCCCTCTTGCGTGTCGATCTCCGCTTCGTCTATCTGCGCCAGATCGACTGTCAACGCCGCCTGCTGTGCACCTTGCTGCCACACATGCTGGTCGCCAATCAGCAGGATGTCGGCTGCGTCCTTGACGCCCTCCTGCTCCAGCAGCTTGGCAATGAGTTCCGGTCCGATCCCGGAAGGATCTCCGGGGATGATGGCGATTCGTGGTTTCCGGTCGGTCATTGGATGATCTCCGTGAGAGCGAGAGATACCTGCGGCACGTAAGTGACGAGCAAGAGGATAAAGGCGAGGACGCCTATGAACGGCAGGTTGGTGCGAGAGGTCTCCCAGATCCCTGCCTTGGCGATCGAGCACGATGTGATCAGGACCGAGGCCACGGGCGGGGTCTGCTGGCCGATGGCGAGGTTAAGCGTCACCATGATCCCGAAATGGACCGGATCGATACCGACGGCATTGACCAGCGGCATCACCACCGGCACCACCAGGATGATGGCCGCAGCACCGTGCAGGAACATGCCCAGCACCAGAAGCAGGAGATTGAGAAGCGCCAATACGATCAGCGGGTTTGTCGTCAGCTCGGTGATCTGCTGCGCCAACTGCTGCGGGACCTGCGCCTGGGTCAGGAACAGCCCCAGCGCAGCCGAAGTTGCGACAAGCAGCATCACCACTCCGGTCTGGCTGACACCTTCAAGCATCACCTTGCGAAGCCGCGAGACATCGAGGTCACGGTAGATGAAGATGCCGATGATCAAGGCTGCCAGAACGGCCAGCCCTGCGCCTTCGGTTGCCGTCACGACACCGGTGAAGATGCCGCCAAGTATGATGACCGGCATCAGCAAGGCCCATATGGCCTCCTTGAACGACCGCCAGACATGGCAAAGGTCGAAGCCGTCAGCACGCGGCAGGTCATAGCGAACCGCCATCACATAGGTGACCGCCATCAGCAGGACGCCGCCCAGCACACCAGGAACGACACCGGCAACGAACAGCTTCAGCACCGAAGTCTCCGCAATGGCGCCGTAAAGGATCATCGGAATCGAGGGTGGAATGATGATGGCCAATGACGCCGACGACGACGTGATCGCTGCGGCAAGCGTTCTCGAATAGCCGCGTTTCTTCATCTCGGGGATCAAGACAGTGCCGGTAGCCGCAACATCGGCGACTGCCGAGCCGGAGATCTCCGCAAAGACCATCGAGACTCCGATATTCACCATACCAAGACCGCCGCGCACGAACCCGATCAGCGAGGTCACAAAGTTGATCAGCCGGACCGAGATGCCCGTGGTGTTCATCAGGTTTCCAGCCAGGATGAACAGAGGGATCGCGATCAGCGGGAATGAGGTCGCCCCGGAATAAAGCGCGATGGCCATGTCGTACAGGGTCGCGCCGCCCGGTGTCAGGACAAGACCGCCGACGGCGACGATCCCGATGGCGACAGCGATCGGTACGTTGATCAGGATCAGCCCTATCAAGGCAACTGTAGTGGCAAGAAGGATCATAGGGATTGGTCCTTTCGGGACGCGGTCGCGTTCTCGCGTTCGGCATCGGCAATGGCCTGCTCGATTTCGGCGTGGTCGGTGTCGATCCCTGCCGCGGCGTTTCTGAGCGCGCGCGGCATCGTCAGAAAGGTTCCGATGATCATCAGCGCGGCGGATAACGGTATGATCGACTGGACGATGTCGAGCGTCATCCAGCGGATGGAGAGCAGCGAGTCCCACTTGGCAGCGGCAAGCACCGCATTGCCGTACCAGGCGACGACGGCGAAGAAGCCGATCACCAGGAATTCGGAAACCAGGGCGAGTGCCACTGCGGCATGTTTCGGCAGCGCCGTGACAATGCCGCCGAAGCTCATGTGCTGGCGAAGAAACAGCGCGTATGTCGCGCCGAAATAGGTAAGCCAGGCGAGAAGCACGCTGGCGATCTCGTCGTACCAGGACGGCGACGAGCCGAGATAGCGCATCGTGGTTGAATAGATGACCGACAGCGCCAATGCGACCAGCAGCGCAAGGCAGATTGTCTCGATCAACCACACAAGCGCTTTTTCAAAAGTTGCGACCATGAACCGGGTTTCCTCCCCAAAAAGGAAGCCGGCCGGAAACTCCGGCCGGCTCCACGTCAACGCATTAGTTGGCCAGAGCCTGAGCGCGGCTTACCAGCGCGTCTCCGCCCTCCACCTGACTCGCGAAAGCCGCGTAGACCGGCGCAGAAGCTTCGATGAACGCCTGCTTGTCCGCCTGATTGACTTCGACGCCGGCGGCTTTGACCTTACCGACGAGTTCATTGTCGGCGGTTTCGCCCTGTGCAAACGACCAGTCCTGAACCGAGGCCGAGACAGTCGACACAGCCGCCTTCACATCGTCCGGCAAGCCGTCCCAGGTGCCCAATCCTGTTGTCAGGTACGTCGGCGAATAGACGTGTCCGGTCAGGCTGAGATATTTCTGCACTTCCTGAAAATTTGCACCGGTGATGTTGGTCAGCGGATTCTCCTGGCCGTCCATCGTCCCGGTCTGGAGTGCCACGAACACCTCAGAGAACGCCATCGGCGTCGGGTTTGCGCCCCACTCCTTGAACATCGACACACGCCATTCGGATGACGGCGTCCGGATTTTCAGTCCCTTGAGATCGGCGGGCGTATTGATGGGGCGGGTGTTGTTGGTAATCTGGCGGAACCCGTTCTCCCAGGTCGACAGGACCTTCAAACCAGCCTCTTCCGCTTTCGGCGCCAGGTCATTCTGAACGATGTCGGCGTCGATGGCTTTGAGATGCGCGCGGTCTTGCACAAGAAACGGCATATCAAAGAGCGCAAACTCTGGCGCGACGTTGGTCATTATCGACGAGATCAGAGTGAACTGAACCGTGCCAAGGCGAAGCTTCTGCATCAATTCCTTTTCGTCACCGAGCTGGCCGTCGGCATAGAATTCGACTGTGTGCGCGTCGCCCAGTTCCGCACCAAGATCCTCGGCGAATTTGGCTGCGCTGCGGCCTTGAAGGCTGTTTGACGCTGCACCAACGGCGACGATGTAGGTGTCAGCCAGTGCCGGTGCTGCCGTCACTGACATCGCGCAGATCATCAGTCCGGCGGAAATGCCGTTTCGAAGGGTGTTCATGGGGTGGTCTCCTCTCCCGCGTAAATGATATTATGCATATTCGCACAATGTATTTTGTATACATGATGAAAGTATGGACTAGCAAGGCGTTTATGGATATTTTATTTCAACCGTGGCCCCTCCGAACTTAACGTCGAAAATTTAAAGGCTTAGAGATGAAATCCGCCATTGCCATTACGAATCGATCGCTCCACGATCAGGTGGCCAGCCGCATTCGCGATCTCATTATCGAGGGCACACTGGAGCCCGGAAGCCGGATCGACGAGGCACATCTCATCGAGGAGCTTGGTGTATCGCGCACCCCGTTCCGCGAGGCGCTTCGGACGCTCGCCGCCGAGGGTTTGGTGATTGTGCGCCCTTCCAAAGGAAGCGTCGTTCGCAAGCTGACCCGGGACGAAGTGTTCTCCATGCTCGAAGTCCTCGGAAATCTTGAGAAACTGGCCGGCGAACTCGCCTGCGAGCGGGCCAGCGACGAAGAGATAGAAGCACTGATTGATCTTCATAAGCACATGATGGACTGCTACCGCGCGCGTGACCGGATGCCTTATTACAAGATGAACCAGGATTTTCACTCGCGTCTGGCAGGATTGTCGAAGAACGAGACCCTGCAGGAAATGCAGGCGAACATTCAGGCCCGGCTGAAGCGTATTCGCTACATCGGCAACCAGAAACCTGACTCCTGGGCCGGGGCTGTGGCCGATCATGAGGAAATGGTGCGTGCACTGAAGGACAGGGATGGCCTGGCCCTCGGTGAAGCCATGGCGAACCACCTCAAGAAGACCTGGGACCGCGTAAAGGACAGCATTTAGTCACGCGATTGGAAAAAATCGCTAAGTTGAGCGATCGGACGAAATCGGCATTTGCTCTGATCCCCGAAAACTGGATTTTTTTGATTGGAGTTTTCCGCTGTAAATTCGGGGTTGGAAAAAGGAGCGGAAGCGATGAACGCGTTGAATTTTTCGGACGCCCAGAAGGCGTTCATTTTGAAGCAGAGTGATGACGGTGTACCGATTGCAGAGATCTGCCGGAATGCAGGACCCAGACAGCAAGACCGGCAAGAAGGCGATTGTCCTTTCGGCGCCCGCTATTGAAATCTTGGAAACTTTGCCGCAGTTGGGACGCTACGTCATTGCCTCTGAGAGCGCCGGCTCCGAAAGGGAGCAGCCACATTCTGACATCAAAAAAACGTGACGTTTGGTGACGCGGCCCGCTGAGCTCGATGGTTTGCGTATTCATGATCTTCGCCACTCGTTTACGTATGATGGGGCTGGTGGTGGTCTCGGCCTGCCCCTCATTGGCGGACTGCTGGGACACGCGGACCCGAAGACGACTGCCCGTCACGCTCACCTTGCCGTTGACCCGCTGCGCCAGGCTGCAGATATGATCGCAGCATCGCTGGCAAATTCACTCAATGGCTGAACAAATGTCGTTCCCTTCAGCAAAGGAGCTTAACCATTGCAAAGAGAAAATGAAGGCCTCAATTCCGAATGCGACGCTCTGACAATTAAACAACTTACACGTGCAAAGCAAAAATATAAGCAGAGCTTGCTGCGAGGTTGGCTGGAACAACCCAGCTGGGCCCCGAAGGAGTCACGTTTATTGCTCGTAGGCTTGGATCCAGAATCGGACACCACGGACCGAAAAAGCCGTCGATGGTTACCTTCGCTATCCGCTGAACATTTCGACGTAGAAGATGTGCCGGAGGAAGACGAAATACAGGATCGTTTCCGTAGAGTAGATGGACTCCGGCTTACCACAGGGAAGCCAGGCGATATTATAAAAAAAGCTTTTTATGCTGGCATCATTATCCCTTGGCTACATGTTGCCATACATGACGAAAAATGTGAACTGCCCGACGATTTTCGCGAAGAGAGAAAACGTGAAGAGCGGGCAGAGGCAGACAAAAGAGCCAGCTTTGATAGCCGCAACGCGGCAATGAGTGCTCTGAACGCCGTCAAACGTGCCCCAGCAATTTCTGCAGCCCAAAATACAATCAACGGCCTGGACCTCAAGGATTATCTAAAAAAAAATGGAAAGGTAAATTTTGCCAAGGTCATCGAAAAAATTCAGGATTCCCATCCAGAGTTGGAAAAGTCAGACAAAACAATCAGGAACTGGCTCAAGGAGCGCAAGCTTATTTTGTGAAAGTGCAAATTGTTCATTTTTGAAGGTCATTTGCACGGGCCTATACCCGCGTCCAAGTCGGTGCAAGATGATGTCTTTCAATGATTGGAGACACATCGAAAATGTCCGAAAGTACCAGAACTGAGCCGATTCTAGTCGGCACTAAAGAAGCCGCGCGCCTGCTCGGCCTTAGTTCATCGACGCTTGAAAAATGGCGATTCTTCCGCGTGGCTGGCACCCCGCCGGTCGTACGGATTGGCAGGGCCTGCCGTTACCGGTTGGACGACCTGAGAACCTGGGTAGACCAGGCGAGCAATCCTGAATAGCAATTATGCGCTTGGCAGAGGAACAACTTAGGGCGTTCCCCCTACAGCTCTGAGCACTTAACGTCCACCACTCACACCATCTGGACCGCTTGAATAACAGCCCGGCATAACCTGCCGGGACGATCGAGCTGTGCGCAATGAAAGGCTTTTTGAATGGCGGACAAAGATAAGATGATGATCTTCTTTGCCGATGGCAAACAACGGAATTTCGGTAAAGCCGACAACCGCGTCACCAGTTGGGGCCTCTTCCAGAAGCGGATAAACAAGCCCTTCGTCACGCCCGAGAAGCGCAAAGAGTTCAACCGAGTCAGCAAGGACGATCAGGACAACCTCAAGTCCATGGCTGGATGGTTCTCGGGCGCGCAGTGCTCCGGCGGCATTCGAAGCCTCGCCAATATCTTGCCGCGCAATCTGGTCACCCTCGACCTCGACTATATCGAAGATTTCATCCCCGATCTGATTCGCACTGGCAACTTCGGCCTGTCCGAATTTGAGTTCTCGGCGCACTCCTCCCGGAGACACACTCCCGAGGAGCCCCGCATCCGGGTAATCCTGCCGATCAACCGCAAGGTCAGTCAGGAGGAGTACACCGCGCTCTCCCGTATCCTCGGCCAAATGGTCGATCCGGCGATGAAACGTGTGGATAAGGTGTCGTTCCGATCCGCGCAAATGATGTTCTACCCGACGTGCTCGAAGGACGACGAGAAGCATTTCTTCTACTTCCGCAACGACGGCGACATCCTCGACGCCGACGCGATCCTTGAGAAGTTCGAACGGGAGGTTGGCGACTGGCGCGATTTATCGCTCTTGCCGCGTCACCCGGACGAAGACGAGCTGCGTCACCACGGGGAGAAGTCCGAAGACCCGACCGAGAAGGAAGGGATCATCGGAGACTTCTGCCGGGCGTTCACGATCTACGACGTGATGGAAGAGATCATCCCGGGGACCTACATCCTCGGCGACGCGAATAGCGGGCACCCACGCTACACCTACGCGGGCTCCACGTCCTCGAACGGCGCTATCGTCTACGATGACGGCAAGTTCATCTTCTCGCACCACGGGCACGATCCGGGCTGCGAAATGAACCTCAACGCGTTCGACTTCGCCCGGCTCCACAAGTTCGGCGAGCTGGACGACGGCGAGAAGACCGGCAAGAAGGTTACCGAGCTGCCGTCCTTCAAGGCGATGACCGAGTTCGCCGGGACCTTCAAGGCAGTCCGTGACGCTCGCGTTGCCCGCAACTACGACATGACCGCGATATTCGAGGACGCGGGCGTCGAGGTGCTGGACACGCCGGACGACTACGAGATTGATCTGGTCGGCGACGGCCCGAGGCCGAAGCCCAAACGGGAGAAGCCTGCGAAGATCGGCGACGCGGCGGACGACGCCGAGGCGCTGGCGATCCTGCGCGATCTGGTCGGCGACGACGCCGAGCTGCCCCCACTGATCACCCGCCTGCAACACGCGCCCCGGGCACTGCCGGAGCCGGACGAAGACTGGCTGTCAAACGAGGTCGAAATGACCGCGAAGGGCGAGATCATATCGAACCTGCCGAACGTCGGCACGATCATCTATAACGACCCCCGCCTGCGCGGCGTGGCAGCGAAAAACGAGTTCACCGGGCAATTGGTCTGCACGCGGTCGGTATCTACCAGCATCAAGGCCGTACCGAAGATCATCTGCTCCGACAACTACAACGGTTCACGCTGGTTGGACTTCCACGACACGGCGTTCCGGGCGCTGCTCGAATACCCGGCAGGCAAAGGGAAGGCAGGCTACGGGATGAAGGTCACCGACCGGGACCTCTCCGGCGGCATTCTGCTCGCGGCGCACCGCAACAGCTTCCACCCGATCCGGGACTACCTGCGCGCCTGCAAGGCGGGCTCGTGGGAGGCCGTCGAGACGCTCCTGATCCGCTACCTCGGTGTCGAGGACAACGCCTACCACCGCGAAGTGGCGGGCAACATCATGCTCGCCTCGGTGAGCCGGATATTCAACCCGGGCTGCAAGTTCGACTTCGCGCCCATCATCGGCGGCAAGCAGGGGATCGGCAAGTCGTCGTTCATCAAGGTTCTCTACGGCGAGCAATGGTTCGGCGAAATCGCCTGCAAGCTGGACGACAAGCAGGAGATCGCCGAGGAGATCGCGGGCAAGTGGGGCTGCGAGCTGCCCGAGCTGTCGGCCTTCCACAAGTCCGATCACAACGCGGCCAAAATGTTCTTGCGCCGGACCCGGGACGACGTTCGCATGGCCTACGACAGGCGCGTGAGCGAGTTCCCCCGGCAGTCGGTCTTCTGGGGCACGACGAACGACCTCAAGGTGCTCAAGGACCCGACAGGCAACCGCTCCTACTGGATGATCATCGTCTTGCTGGAGAAGTTCTTCGACCTCCACGGCCTCGCTCAAGAGCGCGAAGCCCTATGGGGCGCGACGCTGGCTGAGTACGACCGGCGGACCGGCGGCGACCACTCCATAGAGCTGGACCTCTCTCTCCAGAGCACGGAAGCCAAGACTACCGCCGTGGCCCTGCAAGAGGCGTCCCGGACCGAGGAAATCTACGAGCAAATGCGCGACCGGATCGAAATGTGGCTCGAAGAGCCCTTGCCGCTCAAAGAGTTCATGGCCGAGCTGGACAAGCCCATGTCGGACTTCCCGGACGATGACGATGACGGCTTGCTCGGCGACCAGCTCGTGCTCCGGTGCGCCTTCCGGCTGAGTGACGCGGCTGCGGCCCTCGGCCTGCCGTCCACGATCACAAATCCGCAAGTTTCGCAGCAACTCCATAAGGCTTTGGCCGATCTGAAAGGATGGTCTGGCAAGGGCGAACGACACTATATCCAGAAGGTCCGGGACCGCTGGCGAGTGCGGGAGGATATCACCTTCGATGAGCTGCAATGCGGCTATAGGTTGTACGAGGAGGGGGCTTAGAGGCCCCCTTTTTCATACCGCGCATTGGCGCTCCAATTTTTGATTCGGCAAAATGTATAATCTAATGCACAAGAGAAATTGGGACAGGGGGTAGACCTGTCCCACGATTTTGCCGACACCTGTCCCACGATTTTATTGAGCATTTTCAGTAGTTTAATTGGATCGTGGGACAGGGGGACAGGTAGGGACAGCAATTCCCACGTAGTCATTTGTAGGCGCTCCCCGCACACTAAAATAAAAACGCTGCGGCGCTGTTTCTTCCCGCTGCATGCAGCTTTTGACTCCTCTTTTTAGCTCTCTCTTCGTTTCTTGTCTCTATAGGCTTTTAGCTGCCCTACCTGTCCTACCTGTCCTACCCATTGAAATCATTGAGGAATTTTTGGGACAGGTATAGGGGATGACTGAGAGGGACCTGTCCCACCTGTCCCGTTACCCACACACGTACACGCGCACACCCGTATGATGCACTGCGGACACGGGGATTTACGGGGGTCGGAATTACCGACATCACCGACAACCTCGGAAACGCCGATACAACCTGTAGGGGGTTTTTTGCTCATGTTGAGCATAAAAAAAAGGGGGGGGGGGGGGAGGAGGTAGGCCGGATGAGCGGGAAATCGGCACTTATGCTCAGATCGCGCAAAAGGGGGGCACCTATCGTCCGCAAGCCCGCATGAGCGCACACATGTAACGACATTACAGTATCAAAATAGGAAAAAAATCTCAAAAAGTGTGTCAGCCCGGGGCCTCCACGCACCCCGCAGCGGCGGCTTCCCGGCAGAAGGACCCAAGCGGATGCGCGCAAGCCCGCAGGACCGCGCACGCTGGTGCGCGCGCACCAGCGTAGCCCCTCGTGGATAGGACGGCGATATCGGTGTTCCGCCCCCACGTTGCCCGCCGTCGCCTGATCTGTGATCCGACATGGACGAGCGAGAAGGCGCTTCTTCATAGACACTACATTGGAGGTTCTCAGGACACGGAGGGGTCGACGGACGTCGCGCGCCGAGATCCTTATCGGTCGGGTCACTAACCTGCTCTCTCGGAAGCGCCCCTTCCTTGATCAGCCGGCGGACACGATGGGCAGAAACACCAAAGTCCTGGCTTTTTGCCGCATCGTGGTGCTGATCGCGCAGCCTTTATGGCAACGCTGACCGCAATGCTCAGCGATATCGATCCGCAAGCGTGGCTTGCCGACGCCCTCACCAACATCGCGGACACGCCCATCAGCAGGTTGGAACAATTGCTCCCATGGAATTTGACAAAGGGCTGAGCTCCTTTGCCCAGCTGGCAACGGTGCGCGCCGATTTGGATGTCGTCAAAGCCTTGGGAGAGTCCTTGGGTTGAACCAGAACCTCGTGGGAGATTATGCCTGCGGTCAGGTTCTTTGCCTTGGACCCAGTTCTCCGGTTAACGCAATCTTGAGTACCGCTTTGCTACTCACAGGCGGCGAGGTGTTCGATGCGAAGCATTGTGAAATTTACTTATCCGACGTTTATCGGCTTGTGCGGTCTGCTGGCTGCTCTTTCCGACGTATTGCAAGACCAGAATGTCGCTGTCGCGCTGTATGCATCTCTGCTGGTCCTTGGCATCGTGGCACTCGTTGCTCCTTCGGCATTCGTCGGTAAGACCATGCGCACGATTGTTGGAGAAGACGATTCAATAGGCGCTCAATCAAAGCCCTTCGGCCTCTCATGCATATTGCTGGCTGGCGTGGTATTCGGCTTCAGCACGCTCTCTGCGGCATCGTCGTCGGAAGGTGGAGTGATTTCCAGCGCATATCCAGAGGTCCGGCAAATGCAGATATCACTGGGGATCATCGAAAATCGGATCGCTTCCCTAGAAACAACTTCGTCTGATATTCTTGCCAACACCGAAGAAATGATATCATCATCTCAAAGATGGATTTCGCCGAGCGCATATATTAACGCATTTAGTCGGCAGCACCAAAAGACGCTCGAGCAATACCACTTCTTCAATGGCATTCACTACAACGCGTCAAATGACACAGGAATCATTTTCGAAGATGTCACATTGAGCGTCCATGACGAGAATGGGAAAAGCCTATCGTCCCACCGGGCGCGCGTTATGCCAGCAAACGACTACATCGCAGATTCGTGGCAGTTCATGGACGAATCTACGTATATCAAAGACCTACGCGACGGAGATGTCGTCCATCCCGGTTTGAACCGAAGATTGTCACTTTGCATCACTGCTCGACGCCGAGGATCTGATATCTGGACTCTGGAGCGCCGCCACTATGAATATTCACAGTCCGACCACCTGACACCCCCGCAACTGCATCTCGTTGAATCCACCCAGCCTGAAGATGTTGACGATGGTGCGCAGTGTGGATGAGTCATTTGATTAGACGTGCTCCTCAAAGCTCGGCTTGATCGATGGTGGGTCCTAGAATCTCAGGCGCGAAAGGGTCGAGCAACCGCCGGCCATGAGTCACTAGGGGCCAAGCTGACGGGGTCGGTAGCCGCTCATGCGTGCGGAACCATCATCGGGCCTCGCAGATTTCCTTAATCTGCGCCGCACTGATTTTGCCGGCGACCGGCCCTTGGCCAGTATTCCTTAGGTCATTGTGGCTTGGACTGCATCTGACGTAGTGAGCCTATAACTTCAGATAAACACGCCAACCTCGTCGCACGCCCCCCGAAGCGGACCCGTACGTGAGGGCGCGGAACGGAAATGATCTCCGCTTCGTGGCCGATTGCCGCTGGGCGATAATCGGGCAGCAAAGTGGCGAAAGCCACCCTTGAGCAGACCAAGGTCTGAGCGGAAGACCTTGTGTCATGCGTACTACCTTCTGGTATTTGGCTGTGATGACATCGTGCTGCTCCAATCAAAATCCGCGAATCAAATCGCTTGGTCTCTATTTGGGCTTACAACTCCAGGGTGGAGCATGATAGCACATGGGTGGGGTTTGAGTGGACAAACCACATCCCAGAGGGGGATTAATTGGCTCGCAAATCTAGAACCGGATTATCGGATATTGCACAGCTAGTTGAGCAGGCCGATATTGCGCTAGTCGCTGAGCGGCTTGGACTAAACCTCGACAGCCGGGTGCGGCAACCGCGTCGCGCCATTTGCCCGTTCCACGATGACAAAGATCCATCGCTCAACCTTTATCGCAGTGGTGCTGGGCGAACTGAGCGCGACCATTATCATTGTTTTGTCTGCGGCGCCCATGGGGATGCGGTTTCCCTCATTCAGAATTATGAGAAGGTCCCGTTCTGGGAGGCTGTTCAGCGGCTCGCTGCGATTGAGGGCGTCGAGCTTAGTTCGAGGCGGCGTCCGGCAGTCGATCGCTTGACTGGAGCGGCTATCCTCACGCATCACCTCGTCGAAATCCCAGTGACGGACAAGAAGTTCGCGGCCTTTTCCAAGGAACGAGGGTTTGATCCAGCCTTTCTCCGCAACAGAGGCGGAGCGAATGCGAGTCTTGGGAGCCTGATCGAGCGAGCAAGAGCTGACCGGACGATTGAGGAGCAGCTTGTCGAAGCTGGCGTCCTTCGCCGCGAAGATGCCGCTGAGCCGGTCGCTGATCTTTATGGTCAAAAACTGCGCGGCTTCTTCGGCGGAAGTCGCATCGTTTTCCCAATCGACGGGCCGCAGGGAGAGACGGTCGGCTTCGCTGCGCGCGCACTTGATGGTCAAACGCCTAAATACCTCTACTCCTACGGCTTTCCTCGCAGAACCTCGCTCTATGGCCAAGGACGCGTGCTGAAGGCGGTGCAAAATCTGCGTCGGTCTGACCGCAACGGTGCCATTGATATCTACCTCGTCGAGGGGATCTTCGACGCCCTCCGTCTTGATCAATTGGGTTTTCATGCGCTGGGCGTGCTCGGCGCGCAGCTAACGCCCGGCCAGATCGAACAAATCGTCCGAATTCAGGAACAGGTTGGCGAGTTCGATGGGGAACTCAGATTCCACATCTTTTTCGATTGGGACGATGCAGGCAAGCGCGGTGCATACGACGCTACGCTGCAGCTTCTCAGGCTGCTCCAGCACGGTCATCCGTTCGATTTGACGGTCATCACTTCGCCGAACAACGATCTGGCCAAGGCCGATCCCGACACATTCTTGCGCGACGTACCACCCGAAGCTGCTCAGAAGTTGCTGGCTTCAGCAAGCGTCGGGCCGCTTGAGTTTCTGGCAGCTTATAGGCTGGGAACGGAGCCCTCCCGGCTAGATTGGTCGACGGTCAATCGCCTGCGGCTCGCGTCTATCGCCAGGAGCGTCGCCTATTCCCTGCGCGATGCCGATTGGGCGCGCATTTTCGCGCCGTTGTCAACGGCCGATCAGCATCCTGGTCTGACACAGTTCGCTGCCTTGGTGAGCAGCTATGGAGGCGCGCAACTAGGGCCATCGCAAGCGTCGCAGATCCTCCAGAAATTACGGGATCCGGCAGATGATCGCTCAGACCTTCTGACTGCGTTAACCCTCGGGCGCTCATCGACTTCGCGCCGCGAGTATCCACTCGATGATGAAGCATGGGAGCGGCTGGCAATCGCCGCGTCTCCGCTCTTTCACATTCATCGTGAAAGGCTGGCGGCATCCGACGGACCGGCGAGTCCGCTCTTGGCGCGGCAGGTGCCCAAAGGAAACGGAAAGTATCGGCTAAAGTCTGGACCGGTCGCGCACGATGCAATTCTCCAACAATACGCCCTCGTCGAACTACTGCGAGATCGCGACGATTGTCCAAGTTTTGCGGATAGCATCCCCGCCATACGCTATGCGCGCGACGGGGAAGGCGATGACGGCATTTTCAAGACCGGTAGCGGACGAAAACAACCCGCATTAAGTTTTGCTTATCAGATCGACATGGCGATCGTAAACGGACTCAAGCCGCCACGACGTGAGGGCATTTTCCGGCCCTATTTCGAGTGTTGGCGCTCGTTCATCGATTTTATCGATGGCCGTATCAAACATTTTCGGCATGAAGAGATGCAGATTCTGCGCCTCGATATCACCGGTTTCTACGATCACATTCGGTCCGACGTATTCGGCGACGCACTTGCGCAGCCGCTCGAACGAGCGCTCCACGGCTTGAATTTTGCCGATGGCGATATTGGCTCCTTCGCGCCTTTGCTCGCTCCCTCAGAACACGAGGACGCAACGGGACGGGCCGAGGCTTTTACACGATTCCTACTCCAGCACAGCTTCGGGCTCCGCTACTTTGATCCAATCACTGGAAAAGAAGCTTCCTCCGACTCTAAACGTGGCATTCCGCAGGGGCCTGACCTTTCAGCATACCTCGCGAATATCTCGCTGTTTGATCTCGACGACATGATGGGCGCCGAAGTTGCTAGGCTGAATGAGCAAGAGGTCGTACCAGACGAAACCCGCGATCAAGACCGATGCTCGGCCGCCTACGCTCGCTATGTCGACGATATAGTTATCATCTGTAGGGATTTCGAAACCGCCGCCCAACTCCGCCGTAAAATCGAGTCATTGGTCTCCCTGAAGGGGTTGTCGCTCAATCGCAAGAATGTGACGCCGCCGCCAATGACGCGGGCGCAGGCTCGCGGCTGGATCACTGACAACCGCGCTGGCTTCGGCTTTTCAGGAGCGCTTGCCGATTTGCCAACGACAGAGGCGATGGATCCGCTTGCTGACGCAGGCGAAATCGATCGCCGTACGGCACTCGGGCTACTTTTTGACCCAGATCTGGACAACCCGGCAAATGCCGATATTGGCGTGGTCAAAATTGGCACAGCACTGAGCGCAACCGAAATCCGGTTCAATGACCGGGCGAATGCGTATCGTCGACTTTGGTGCTTCGCATCTGACAATTTAGAGAATGCGTCGGGCGAGGAACTCGCAGCGTCCTTTGCAAAACTTTTAGCCGAAGCCGAACCAGGCGTATTGCCGCTCGCGGACGAAACCGACCGACTCGATATTGCAATGGCAGCGATGGAGGGCTTGGACCGGGCGTTGCGATTCGCCGTTCCTCCCGGAACATTCGGGCAAGAATTGTGCGAGCGAATTGAGCGAAACTTGCTGACTTTGTCTACGGCTGTGCTAGATGACCCGTTTACACCGCTTGAAACGCTGCTCCTCGACTGTAACGATAATCGACTGCTTTCGCGCTTCGACACTCGCTGCCAGATTGGAAATATGGCCTCCCTCGCCGCGGAGAAGCTAGGCCCCCGCGACCGCACGTTCCAATTCACCAGCCTACACAAATTCCTGCTGCCGAACGTTTGTCTTGGCGAGGTGCTGCCGGAAGGCTTGCTTCACTCGCTGCTGAAACACGACGCCGCGTTCGCACGCCCATTGCCGGGCTTGGTTGTTGCAAGCAGACAATCCGCGAAGGCCGCTTTCTCCCGCCTTAATCAGACGCTCGTCGAACTCCAGCGCGCCGAAGCCCTTGGAGGTGATGAAGGTCCCGCCATATTTTCCGTTTCCGAATTGCAGGACCCTAACAAGGTCGTCAGCGTCGCCAAATCGATACTGAGTATCTGGGCTCCGGGCAAAGACATCGATTGCAGCACCGCGCCACCAACTGAAGTCGAATTGGATGCTGCCGCGACATTGGTCAATTTAACATACTCAGTGTTCGGCGAAATCGTATTACGCAGGCCACGATTGACGCAGATGATTGCCCGCGTTGCGAATGCAGTCCCATTGCCGTCGCCACCTGGCCTTAAAGCCTCCGGCATTCTCTTGTGGTGTCCCGATGATGGCCGATTGCTGCTCGCATCGCCGCCCGACACTGCGGAAGCGCCGCCGCTTGGCGTGACATGGACAGACTTGAATGATCAGTCAGTACCCGGAATCGCCTTGCGAGAAGCCACACTTCCTGAAGGCAGCAGGCTGTTGGTTGAAAAAGCTCGCAAATGGCTCCCCTCAGAAATCGCAAACCTCTATCGGGCCGGATTTACTCAGTTCGCACAACAGATCGACCTTGATGCTGGGCGCGTACCTGTGCCAACGGCGTTCTCCTTCTTCGGCATCATGACGGATGGCGTCATCGACTTCTCGAGCGTGCAGCTGATTTCATGGCCCGCCCTTCGGTCGAGCGTTGATGGCCATGCGTTCATCCGCGTCGGGCCCTCGCTGGAGGCGCGCAGTGTCTACGCTGATGGCGCGGATCACTGGCGGTATGGATGGGCTGTACGGGATGCCTGCAATCGCGCCGAGCCATCTCATGACGATGATGCCGGGATGGATGCCCACGCAGAAACTGCGCTGGATGAGGATTTCCATCGGCGAGAAGCGATTGTCGCCCGCGTGCTTCCGCGCCTTTCTGGGGCCGACCAGTGGGGACCTGGCGAGGGTACGCCAGACAATCCGATTCCCATACGCATTCGCCGCGCTCTGACGCTTCTTGAGAATTTTGATCGCGCAGGCACTGCTGCGGCAGCTGCATCGTGCTTGGTCGCAGCCGTCGCGGAAGGAATGTTCATGAGCGAGCGAGTGAATGTTCTCCACGACCTAACTTCGAACGGGAATCCGGCAGAGCTTCTCGCCGCGGCGACCAGACGAGTGAGCCGCGCACTTCCTGAAGCAGCTAAACATTGGAACATCGCTGTCCCGCCGTCGTTGCCGCATCGACGCGGTGCTTCGGCCTGGCAGATATTGTCGACAGCGATCGGGCATGCGGGAATAGATCTTCCCGGAGACACCGCGGACTCGTTAAACGCACTCGAGGCAGGCGCTGAGGTGCTGGCGGCAATCGCTGATCTGCGGGCGTTAGCTTTTGAAATTGCTGCCGCCTTACCCGAGGACTCGCTGAACCGCCTGTCCGACGCCGAGTTTGATCTTGCCTGGGTGTCGGACATTGTGGGCCTCGATTTGATTATGCTTAATGACAGGTCTGCGACCAACGAACCGGGCCTCGCCATGCAGACGAACAAGGTCGTGCGCGCGTTCTCCCAAGTAGTTCTTGGCCAACGCCGGGGCCTCAATTTCGTCCGCGACCAGATCACACCCGCCGGCTGGGTAGTGCTCGTCGCCATCCTGATCCAGGTCGTTCCCGTACGCCAGCGAAGCGACCTTGCCCGCCCAACTCTATGGCAGGCACATGCCGGGCTAGCCAGCGCCGAAACTGCGCTCCAAAACCTTCTTCAATATTTCGCGAGCAGTTCGAAAGCGAACGCGAATGCACCCAATTGGCCGTGGGACGTATTCGACAAGCTGCTTTCGCAACGCCCCTCCGATCTGCCATTGCTATTGCGGCAGGTCACCGACGCAACTGACATAACCGTGAGCAACGAAGTTTCAATATCGCCCCCTCGAACAAATGACAGTCAAGCCAACCGCCCAATCATCCGGCTCGCCGACGGCAGTTCTGTCAGCCTTGCCGAGTGGCAGATTGACGTGTCGTATGTACGGGGCGAGCGGGGTGCCAAAATGGAAGCCTATCCGGACGGTAGCCGTTTGCGATTCCCTTATTCAATCTCGCGTTGTGGCGATCAAATTCTCGGTCTGCACCTCGTTTCGCGCAAGCTTGGAGAGGCGGCTTTCGGAAAGCCGTTCCAAACTGAAACCCCTTCGGGGGAGCACAAAGTGGCACCGGAGGTGATGCCGGATTCTGAAGCTGGTGAGACTATTATTGAGGATCCCGCAGCTGGCCCGGAGGTCGGCACCTCACCAGATAAAGCTATGGATCAACCAGCGCCGTCGGATCCCAACACTCTGGATGACGCGCTGGCGTTGATTGACACAAAACGCATTCGCTCTTGGGGAGATCGTTCCAAGGCGAAGAATCCTGGTACACATAGGGTTGCGCTGATTCAATGGGATGTCGCCGACAGCTATTACAGCCCGGGACATAACGGGGGAAGATATGAAGGTCTGGTCTCTGCAGCTGGAGACAAGGAGGCCGACCCGGTAAAAGTCAAAGGCGGCGGCGTATTCCTTTCGACTTCCGAACACCGCCGCCGCGCGCTCATACGAGAAGTTCTGAAGGCATGCGCTGATTTCAAGGTCGATGGACTTGTGTTTCCGGAATACAGCCTGCGACCCGAGACCATCAACTGGCTCACGCGCCAGCTAAAAACCCAGCCTCGGCAAATCACCATTTGGTGCGGCACTTTTCGAGTTCCCAATGGCACGCAGCTTGACCAGGATTTCAGCGAAGCGGCTATTGTGCCCTTCGTGTCTTCCACTGCGGGCTCAGTGCCAACGCTTACGAATAGGTGGGACTCGCATACGGCGCTTCTTACCTGTGTGCGCACTAGGACGGATAAGCAGAGCCTTAGAGTTGAGCATTTCGCACGACCAAAGCGTTATCCGTCCGCTGCAGCTGGAGAATTGATTAGGCCACCATTCACAGAGCCGTGGACCCCGTTGTTGGTCAACGAGAATGATCCGTTCAACCTCGGGACGTTCTCATTGGAGCTCGTCTGCTCGGAAATGTTCCCCCATGCCAGCAGCGCAAACTTCGTCGGCATCATTGAGGAAAACAGCGAACTTGCCGATAGATATGGCATCGGCAAGGGCGGCGAGTCGATGTTCACCCATATAAGCAGAGACATTTACGAGTTCGCGCGATGGACCGCGTTTCGAAACTCAGCCAAGGTTACGGGCGACACCCACGGTGCACTGTTGAGGGGAGAAACGTTCCAGAGAACGCTCATCGTTCTTCCCGCCATGACGACACGCTCTGCCGATTATCATATCTTCGGGCAGAACCAGTATTTGGCTGCTGGACTTGTTACGGTATTCTGTAATGCCGTCGTTCCGCATGCGAGTTGTGGTCAGAGCGGTTTCATTGGTCTCGATGGCTGGAAGCGAACAGAAGGGATCAAGACCCCCTATGGATCTAGAGCGCCGGGCATCTTCCAGCTCGGAGATACGCATAGTGGCCCGCTCGGTGAAACCGAGGCCGCCATGGTCATTGCCGATCTCGACTTGCTGCGAACCACCGATCAACGTCCCCGACCGCATTATCAACATCGCTCTCTGCGGCTCGTTGCGCACCTCCCGATAATATTCGCCACGGAGAAAGGCAACCATGCTGGTCCCGGCTCCTATCCGAACAAACAACGTCAGCCCCGGACACGAACGGTCGATGGAAAGGCACTCACTTTCGCTGAGGCCCGTTATAAAGTCGCCAAGGCGTTAGAACTAGAGTCTGTCTGGCGCTCAAAACCTAACGTGGGCTCTCCTGATGAGGACCTGCCACCCGACTATCAGACCGCGATTGCAGAAACACTGGCCGCACTGCGTGTGCTCGAGGAGTTTGCGGACGATCCGGCTTGGCTTCGGAAACGGACAGATTCCTTCAAGTCGGAGCGCTATGAAATGCCGCCAATGACTCCTTTGCCGGCTCTTGTCGATTGGCTGTACGTTGACGATCGATGGCTACCTGGAACAAACGGCACGGTAGGCCCAGAAGAAGGGGAAGACGCGCTGAAAAGTGACAAGCCACTGCTTGGCGTTCCGCGCTCGATGCAAGATGAACCGCCACGGAGCATTACCTGACGTGGAGCAAGATGTAACCAATACATATCCCAATCTGAACCTTGAAGAACTGGTGGATAGACTAGAGGCGACAGGCGATTTCAGGGTACTTCGACGACTGAAGCTTAGTGAGCACATCGAGCCAAGCGATAGCTCGAGGAATCGAACCGGAATGTTTTTGGACGTCGAAAGTACTGGATTGGACGTTGGCACCAGTGAGATCTTAGAGCTCGCCATCATGCCGTTCGAATATGGCGCTGATGGGCGGGTCGTTTCAGTTGGACAGCCCCTGCACCAGTTCAATGAGCCTGCGACTTCGATCCCTCCAGAGATCACCGCGATTACCGGTCTAACAGATGAGCTCGTGGCTGGTCACCGGTTGGATATTCCCGCGATCGAAGCATTTGTGGAACAAACGGACGTTCTGCTCGCCCACAATGCCGCTTTCGACCGGCCATTCGTTGAACGGATATCACCTATATTCGCAGCTAAGCCTTGGGCCTGCACGATGTGCGATGTTCCTTGGAAGGGAGAAGGTTTCGAGGGGCGACGATTGTCCGACCTTTTGTACAAGTTCCATTATTTCTTTGACGCGCACCGTGCCGTCGATGATTGCGAAGCCGGCATTGCTCTGCTGACGATGAAGCTGCCAAAGAGTGGTGAGCGTGTACTTAGCTGCGTCCTAAAGGCTGCGCGCCAGTCGACTTGGCGAATCTTTGCGGATGCCGCACCGTTCGAGATGAAGGATGCCTTAAAAAATCGCGGATACAAATGGAATGCAGATCGAGCAATCGGCCCGCGGGCTTGGTGGAAGGATGTTCCCTCTGACTTGATCGATGCAGAGGTAGAATTCCTGCAGTCAGAGGTACTCCGATCTCCCGTGCAACTTCCTATGTTCGAGATCACGGCCTTTCAGCGTTATTCGGGGCGGATCCGATAAAGGCTCGTTCGGGGGCAAGCCTACACGCCCCTCACACGCTACCTTATGGACTTGTGCACCGGTCCATACTATCGCTGGACCATGTCCGATGCCCCGCAACTCCATGCCGAGAAACTCGAAACTGGACAGTTCACATCGTTACGCCGTTGCCTGCGGTTGTGAATTGCCCAGTAACTTGCGAGTGGGGTTTCCAATTAAGCGAATCTTAGCACCTAAAGCCCCAACCTCCGGTCGAACTATGGGGGCATGACGGTGATAAAATTGCTTTTTACACATTCCGCGCTGATACGGCTTTTTCCGCTCATCGCCGCGCTTTTCTTGATCCCGGTGACGGCTTTTGCTCAGACGGATAGCCCGGTGCTGGAGCTCGCCAATGTTCCGGATTTCAACGAACGCTACGCAGGCAACACCCAGGTCAACGGCCAGTTTCTCTCCGGGCTTGCCTATTCGGGCCCCATCACTCAGGGCGCGCTTGACGATCTGAGACTGGGACTTTTGCGGCAGAGCGAGGCCGCTCCGGCAACGATCTGTGTGCGTGTGATGACAGATGACGGACGCTACTGGGCCGCCAACATGTACCGTGCTGCCGGCGGATTCTCAGCCCCGCCAAAGGTACCCGTGCACACCCGTTACGCCGAGCAGCTCAGCATGTATGGCTCTGACAGCCTTCTTCTTCTTGCTACGCTTTCAGAAAATTGCAACGATTTTGCCGGAAAAACCTATGTGCCGGCCATCATCGGCGCCAAGCGTGACGCGGCCGGCTTGCTCGCCTATGTCAATGTCAGCCAAAGCCGAGTGGAGGCCCGTCTGCAGATCGACGACCAGGAGGCTATGGAAAAGGTGAAGTGTAAAAAGCCGATTGGCGGCGCGCGCGTGACCTATTCCCATATATGCGACATTCCTGTCACCGAGACCATGAGGGGCAAGGCGCTGCACCTTGTGATCAGCGTCAGAGGTCTGACAGGCACGACCACTGAACAGCGTTATGCTGTCCATGTGGAGTAAGCTTGAACACATTGCTTGGCGGCGTATTGGCGTTTCGATCGGCCTGGCGGTCGGTCTGGCGCTCCTGGCCAGCTACGCGTTGCATCGCATTTCCGACACGCCGAAAACACTAACCTCGATCAAGGCCGAGAGCGAGATTGTCTCCTTTGCCGTCTCCAATCCGGAACTGGCAATCCTGTACGGCCAAGGCTTTCGAATTGCCATCTGGCCCGATGGCAGCTTCGACGGTGCGTGTGCAGAAGGCGCCTTTCTGCCCGGCGTTGGTTCCATGGTGACCTATCAGCGCATTGACAAGAACCCTCTGCGAGTGACTGTCGAAGGGACAGGTGACTTTCGCAGGGAAACCGGCGAAACCGTATCGTTTGCGGGCGAGCTTATCCTGCTTGCCGATGTTACTTGTGCCCCTGACTTGCTCTCCCGACGCCTGCCGATATGGGGACCAGGCAGCATCGGCGCCCGTTTCGCCATGCGCAGTGATGGACCAGCGCCGGTCTTTCTGAGCGGCGACCTCGACGTCTTCGGTCGGACCATAGATGTACCGATTCTGGATGGGGGTGGTTCAATCTACGTCGCCATTGAGGAAATGGAGATTCCACCTGGCAGCCTCATAGAAACCGATGCCGCGCCGATCGAGGGTGATAAGGATCTTGCGCTCAATCCTGAAGCAGCGATGTTCGGTTTTATCAAGGTTCCCGAGGATAAACCCGGCCTTGCCGTCTCCGTTTCGACGGAATCCCTTACACTGACCATCACGCCGCCAGGCGGGCGTGCCAACAGCAGCCGTGTTGATCTCAGTCTCCTCGTGCAACTCATCAACGATCCGGTGTTCCTGAAACTCCAGCTTTTCTTTGTGCTCCCGTTCCTTCTTTGGCCGATGTTCATGGATGCGATCAACCTGGCCTATTCACGTCAGGAAAAAATGGATCCTGATGAGCCGCCAAGTGAGCCGGATATCCAAGCCGCGCCTCCGGAAAACAAAGAAGCCACAGCATGAGACCGATTTGCCGCCTGATGGTCCTCTCCGTTCTGCTTGCCGTGTGCGGATCTGGCTCCCTGTCCGCCCGGGCGGAAACAGTCTTGCTGGCTAGGGGTGACGATACGTTTGGACAGGGCTGGCTTTTCCTGGATGCTTCGGGCGCGTGCCGCATTGCCACGCCGCGCCATGTCGTGGAGCGGATGGATGGAACTCTGTCGTCACCCGACCTTCTCGACAGTTTTGGCCGGCTGCACCCAACGGGATCGCCTGTTGCGGCAATCGACGAGGACCTCGATCTTGCATTCCTGACCGTTGGCGGCGCCATTGCAAAGGAAGGGTGCAGCAGAGATCGCGTCAGGTCAGTACCGCTTCAACCAATCATCGACAGCATCAAGCAGGCTACGCTTGAGATCACCACACCGACTGAGCGCCAGTCTCTGTCGGTTACGTTTCGTGCCCTGTCACGAGACGCCGACGGTGGAAGAATCATCGTGTTGTCGTCGCTGGATCCCTCCGCCTCGTTCCAAAAGGGTATGAGCGGCGGCACTGTAATGTCAAAAGGCCGCCCCATCGCCATGCTGTACGAAGTCGAGCCGGACGAGGGCCTGGGCATTGCCCTTCGCTACGATATCATTGCCGCTGAACTTCAGAAGATTGGAGCTCCAACCCCGGAAACCCGAAGCCTGGCTGAAGCGACGCGACCTTATGACAGCCTGGTTCTGGTAAAGGGACGGATCTCGCAGAAGGATACAAGTATCGGCAGTTTTCTCTCTGGTGACTCTGCCCTGCATCTGGCGCCTGTGGACGGTCGCGTCTCCCTCATTCTGGATCTTGACCGTGTGTCAGCGATCCAGGGTGTGCGGATCAACATCAAGGGCTTGTCAGGCCAGGGTGCAATGATCATCGAGGCAGACAATGACGGTCAGGGCTTTGTTCCCGGCGCACGTTGCGAGCTTGCCGCCGAAACGGTGTGCATGATGGCCACCCGGCGCGCATCCAGGCTGAGGCTGAGCTTCACGGGCTCCGGAGACGCAGGCTACATTGTTGAGACCCTGCACCTTGTGAAAGGCTGAGGCGGGTAAGGTTGCGCGCCCCTATTTGAGCGGCAACGGTCGCACTCACTCCTTAAGCGGGGCCTTTTCATCGTCGAACAGGTGAAAGGCTACCGGGAACAGGAAGCCGCCCTTCAGGTTGCAACTGCCAAGCCCTTTCAGCGTGAAGCCCTCATATTCGGTAAATTCGAAGCTACAGGCATGATTGTTGTTGTTGAAGAAGATCGGCGTCGTGATTGTCAGCATTCCGCCACGAATGTTGCCGGACCCGGTAAACTCGTTTTGTGTACGGTAATTATTCAAGAGCATAGTCTTGAATTCCAGCTCGGCATTCGATGGATATTCTGCCTGAAAGCTGAATTGATACCCGACGTTTTCAAAAAATTCGAACAAGTATCCATTCAGAATCTTTTTCGCCGCATCCTTGTCACTTCCGTCCAGGACCTCCTTCACACTCTCGGGCAGTTCAGCCGTGACGACAAATGTGCGAAAACCAGCAAAATGCGCGCGCAGAGCGAGGGAGCGAACGTTGGGGTCATCGACAGAAAAGGCGGTGCGTATAGCCAGCTGGATGTCGGTCGCATTGCCGTTTTCCAGGATTTCCTCGAGCTGCGCCAAGCGCATCAGCGGGTCCGGATCATTGATGGCATCAATGACTGACTGCAGTTCCCCATAGCGCTCAGTTACATCCGCGACTGCCGGCGGGCACAGTGTGAGGGTCAGAAGTGACCCGGCGAGCCAGAGCTTTGTGTTCCTCTTCAAGATGGGACCTCCACAGTTATGGCAAAACGTGCAGTAGACCTATCGTGCACAATCATAATCTTCGGTTAAGCCGCTTCGGTGATTTCGCTTGGTCGATCATGCGAAGTACACGCTATCTGGAAGGATCAGGAACGACGTCTGCATCTCTGGCCTATATGTGTCCCCGCCCAATGGTTAGAATTGTCACACATCTATCGACTTATGAGCGGCTCCGTGGCGGCAGGTTCTCCCGCGATCTTAACAGCCGCTCTATTTGGCTGGGCGGCATCCCAATGGTGGTGAGGTCGTCAACAATTTTCACATCGTCGGCAGCGGCATCATACCAGAGATAGCCAGCGCTCGTATCGCGGCCAATAGAATATGACGGGCGGGGCGGCTCTTCGCGTTCCGAAGCCGTGGCGTGTTCATCGCACCGACACCGGTACCAGCCTGCAGCCTTGCGCATGTGGCCAGGCTCTCCGCACACCTCGCACGTCGTCCGGCTGCGGAACTCGGCAAGCAGGCGCGCCCTCACAAAAACGGTCGCATATGGTTGTGGGTAATTGTCCAGAATCCGTAAGGCACCCATGTCCTGTCGCACCACCGTCACGGTCGACCCGGTAGCCTGCATCAACGGTGCTACGGTCGCCAAAAAACGATCCACTACAGCGGCCCACCCCTCCCCACATTCAATAGCACTGGTCGGGGGGAAAATGACCGCGTGCCGGGCTCTCAGGTCATCAAACTTCATGGCTTGCAACTCCAATTGGAATTCAAAACGGCGCCGCGGTTCGCGCGATCCGGTGTCCATCTGTTCTGGGGCAAATGCTTCCTCAATTGCCACCCCACAACACTCGGGAAAATCACCAGCAAGCCCAATGCAGGCGAATTCGCCAATGTTAAACGCACTTTTATCACCTAACCGCTAAGCCCACGCTTCGAGCTGTCACTCGCGCTCGGCACATAATGCACCCCTTGACGTAAACCTCATCCGCAGGCCAACACTGCCCGCAACCAGTCTCGGTTGTTCGACAGCATACTAAGGTATTTTGACAAATGAAATTGAAGCTCACTTTGGCCCGGCTCGAAAGCCTTCTGCTAACCGCGTGTGACGATCTGCGTGGCAGCATGGATGCCAGCGAGTACAAGGAATACATTTTCGGCATGCTGTTCCTCAAGCGCGCCAGCGATCTGTTCGACCAGCGCCGCGCCGAATTGAAGACTGAACTCAAAGCCAAAGGCATGGCCGACGAAGATATTGCGATCGAACTGGAAGACCCAGACAACTTCTCGGGCAAATATTTTTACGTGCCGGAACGCGCCCGGTGGAATCAGGGCTGGGTCGAGGACGTCATCAACGATGACGGAGAAATCGAACGCGTTCAGCGGCCCGCTCTCAAACACACAAAGGAAAACGTCGGCACCACGCTGAACAAGGCGCTCGAGGCAATCGAAGATGCCAACCCCGACGCCCTGGAGGATGTTCTCAAGGGAATCAATTTCAACCGCAAGATCGGCCAGCGCACGCTGGATGACGATACGCTCGCGGACTTCGTCCAGAACTTTGAGAAGATTCCGCTCCGGGACGAGGACTTCGAATTCCCCGACCTGCTCGGGGCGGCCTATGAATGGCTGATCAAGTTCTTTGCAGATTCTGCGGGCAAGAAGGCTGGAGAATTCTACACCCCAGCCGAAGTGGTGCGGATCTGCGTTGAGGTCTGCGACCCCAAGGAGGGCATGAGTGTCTATGACCCAACAGTCGGTTCTGGCGGCATGCTGATTCAAACGCGGGATTATCTGCGCGAGAACAATGGCGACGCCAACGAGGTGTCCCTGAACGGCCAGGAAAAGATCGGCACCACCTGGTCAATCTGCAAGATGAACATGCTGCTGCACGGCATCTCGCACGCAGACATCCGGCAGGAAGACACGATCAAGGAGCCGCAGCACCTTGACGAGAACAATGAGCTAAGGCGCTTCGACCGGGTGCTCGCCAATCCGCCGTTCAGCCAGAATTACAGCAAGACCAATTTGAAGTTCCCCGGACGTTTCCCGGTGATGATGCCGGAGGGCGGCAAGAAGGCGGACTTGATGTTCGTGCAGCACATGCTTTCGGTGCTCAAGCACGACGGCCGGTTGGCCACCGTGATGCCGCACGGGGTGCTGTTCCGTGGCGGCGAAGAGCAGGCAGCGCGGAAGCACTTCATTGAACAGGGTTATCTCGAAGCGATCATCGGCCTGCCGAGCAATCTGTTTTATGGCACCGGCATCCCCGCCTGCATCCTGGTGATGAACAAGGCAGGCGCAAAATATCCTGATGGAAAGACCAAACGGGAACACGTCCTGTTCATCAATGCGGATCGCGAATATCGCGAGGGCAAGGCACAGAACCATCTGCGGGCTGAGGACATCGACAAGATCATCGAAGCCTACCGGTCGGACAAAGACATTCCCGCCTATGCGCGGCGTGTGCCAAAGGCGGAGATCGAGGCGGAGGACTACAACTGCAACATTCGCCGCTATGTCGACAACGCACCGCCGCCTGAACCGCAGGACGTCAGGGCGCATCTGCATGGTGGGGTGCCACTTGTTGAGGTGGATAGTCTCGGACATTTTTGGGTGAACTATCCGCAACTGCGCGAGGACTGCTTCGTGCCTCGCGACGAAACCTATTGTGACCTTGCGCCGGTTATTGGCGAAAAGCGTGATATCGCCGGTCTTGTGGCGGAACACCAAAGCGTGTTGGCTAGCCATGCGGCGTTCATGCAGCAGCTGGAAGACTGGTGGCAGGCCAATTTTCCGATTGTCGAAGCGCTTGCGCCGGATCCCGACAACCAGCACGAGCATGCGGGCAATGTCTATGTCATGCGCAGCACGCTGCTGACCAGCATCAATCAGGAACTAGCTGAGCAGACGCTGCTTACACCGTCCCAGGTGCGCGGCGCCTTTGCCAAATATGTTGACGGGCTCAAGGCTGACTTCAAGTCCATCGCCGCCAGCGGTTGGGGGGCGGAGCTGATCCCGGACGAGGATATTCTGCAAAGCCAGTTCCCCGAGGTGCTGGAGGAACTGGAGAAGGCGCAGGCACGGCTGGGCGAGTTGCAGGCACTGTTTGCGGCTGCCAGTGAGGAAGATTTTGAAGACAGTGACGACAGCGGTGTTCTGCCCGCAGATGAGGTCAAAAGCAAAAAGGCGGAATTGAAAACGGCCACTGCCGACTGGAAGGCGCAGTTGAAAGAGATGAAAGCGCTGGCCACCAATATCTTCATCGAACTGCAGGCCGCAGGATTGCTGCCGCATGGGGCCAAGAAGGCTTTCTATTGCAGCGAAGGCTTCGCTCCCGGCAATCCGGTCTTTGACAATGGCAAGCGCATTCTCGATCTGGCGGCACAGGTGAAACACCAGTCGGAGTATTCGGCGCCTCTGTCGGACGCCATCGGGCAAGGCAAGCTTGCTTACCAACTGGCTCAATCCATCACCACAGCGCTTGAGCAGCACAAGGTGCTCGAGGACGAGGTGAAGGACCTCAAGGCGACCATCAAAGCAATCGAGGGCAAGCGGGACGAACTGGTCGCCAGTGCGCGGGCAAAAATTTCAGATGACGAGGCACGCACTGTCATTGTCGAACGGCTGCGCAAGATCCTGATGCAGACCTATGCCGCCTATCTGCGGGCCGACCAGCGCGATTGCGTCAAGGCGATCGAGAACCTCTGGTCAAAATACGCGGTGACAGCAAAGTCGATTGAACAGGCTCGCGATGAGGCCGCGGAAAAGTTGCAGGGTTTTCTGGCGGAGCTGGGATATGTGTAACGAGCTGGAAATTTTGGAGGGTTGGGATGAAAGAATCCTGTATGATCTAGCCGAGTATCACAATGGCGCAGCTTTCAAGCCCAAGGATTGGGTTGAAGATGGATTGCCTATTGTTCGGATCGAACAAATCAATAAACCAAACTCCGAAACTGACAAATTCAACGGATTCGTACTTCCAAGAAATCTTATCGATACCGGCGATCTAATATTCTCATGGAGCGCTACGCTCAAAGTCATAATTTGGTCTGGCGGGCCTGCCGTTCTCAATCAACACCTCTATAAGGTTGTGCCGAATAGCGGAGTAAACAAGCAACTTCTCCTTCAGATTCTTGATTTCAATATGGAGAAGTTGGCAGGTCAGTCACAAGGCTCGACTATGAAGCATGTCACTCGCAAAGAACTGACAAAATTCAGAGTCAAGTTTCCCTTGAATGAGAACGAACAGGAAAAGATCGCCATCATCCTTCGAACTGTCGACGAAGCCATCGAAAAAACCGAGGCGTTGATTGATAAGTACGGCTTGGTCAAAGCAGGGATGATGCATGACCTGCTTACCCGAGGCCTCACCCCCGGCGGTAAACTCCGCCCCCCGCGTGAAGAGGCACCGGACCTCTACAAAGAAACCCCGATTGGCTGGATTCCGAAGGAGTGGGAATTCAAAACCATTGATGAGTGCGCGAATATCCACAACAATCTTCGGCTTCCACTTTCGTCTGAAGTCAGAGAAGGAATGAGAGGTGACTATCCATACTATGGGCCAACTGGAATCGTGGGTTTCATCAACGAATTTAGGGCTGATGGCACCTACGTCTTAATCGGCGAAGACGGAGATCATTTCTTGAAATACTCCTACAAAAAAATGACCCAGAAAGTAGTAGGAAAATTCAATGTAAACAATCACGCACATGTATTAAGCGGCAAAGACGGATGTTCCACTGATTGGTTGCTCTACTATTTCCTGCACAGAGACATAACCTTTTGGCTGACTCGCCAAGGTGCTGGTAGATACAAGTTGAATAAGGCAGCCCTTCAAAAACTGCCTCTCGCACTTCCCAAACCCGAAGAACAGGATGAAATTGCGAAACACATCTTTTTTTATCGAAATATGCTGGATACGAACGGTGCAGTTCTTGCGAAACTTCGGAAACAGAAAAAGGGCCTTATGCACGATCTCCTTACCGGTGAGGTGCAAGTTAAAGTAAACGACCCCGAGGCCGCCCATGTCTGAATATACCGAGGTCGAGCAACCGTTTTTAAAGCTGCTGTCGGACCTAGACTGGATCAGCATCGACCAAGGCGCGGACATTCCGCAGGATCCGCTCAGAAGCCTGCGGCAGAATTTCCGGCAATGGATCCTGCCCGAGGTCTTTGCCAGGGCGGTCGCACGGATCAACAGGACGGCCACGGGCGCCGAATGGCTGACCAAAAAGCAGCTGCAGGACCTGCACGACCAGATCGGCCGCCAGCCCAACCGTACCCTGCTGGAGGCCAATGAGGCGATCCAGAAGCTGCTGTTCAAGGCGCAGGTCGATGTCAACGAAGCGACCGGCGAGCCCGACCCGGTCGTCAAGCTGATCGACTTTGCCAATCCGGAAAACAACAGCTTCCACGCCATCAACCAGTTCCGCATCGACACACCCGGCTGCGTGAAGGCGTTCATGGTCCCCGACCTGGTGCTGTTCGTGAATGGCATTCCGCTGATTGTCGTTGAATGCAAGAAGGGTGGCCCGACCTGCGCCAACCCGATGCCCGAAGCTTTCGAGCAATTACAGCGCTATATGAACGCCCGCAACGCCACCAAGCAGCAGGGCCTTAAAGAGGGCGAGCCGCGCCTGTATCACACCGCGATGATGCTGATCCGCAGCTGCGGGCTGGAAGCGGACTACGGCACCATCACCTCAGGCGAAGAACACTTCTTTCCCTGGAAGACCCAATGGCCGCAGGACGATGTAACCGCCAAGGGCATGACCCAGCAAGAGCAGCTGATCAATGGCATGCTCACCAAGGCCAACCTGCTGAGCATGCTGCGCACTTGCTCGGTGTTCATGGACACCGATGGCGGACCGCGCATCAAGGTGATTTGCCGCTATCAGCAGTTCCGTGCCGCCAACAAGATCGTTGAACGCCTGCGCAATGGCCACAGCGTCGCCGAGAAGAGCGGCGTGGTCTGGCACACCCAAGGATCGGGCAAGAGCCTGACAATGGTGTTCGTGGCGCGGATGCTGCGCACCTCCGAGGATCTGAATGACTACAAGATCCTCTTGATAAACGACCGGGTTGATCTGGAAGACCAGCTGACCGCGACCGCCACGCTGATCGGCGGGCGCGTCAACACCATCGAAAGCGCCCAGGCACTGCGCACCGATCTGGCCACCGACAGCTCGGACGTCAACATGGTGATGGTGCACAAGTTCCTGCTGCGCGATCAGAGCCTGCCGCTGACAGTGGCTGCAGCGCTGGGCACCTATCAGGCCATGCCGGCCGCCCAGACATTCGGGGTGGTGAATGCCTCGCCGCGCATCGTGCTGATGATCGATGAAGCGCACCGGACCCAGGGCTCGGATCTGGGCGACAATATTTTTGAGGCATTCCCCAACGCTGCCCGCATCGCCTTCACCGGTACGCCGTTGATCACAGAGCGGCATGGCGAGAAGAAGACCCACAAGCGCTTCGGCGAGTATATCGACACCTATCGCCTGATGGACGCGGTGAACGACGGCGCCACGCTGCAGATCCTCTATGAAGGCAGGACGGCGGACTCCGCGCTCAATGACAAGCACGGCTTTGAGACGCAATTTGAAAACCTGTTCAAAGATCGCAGCGACGAAGAGCTGCTGGCGATCAAGAAGAAATACGGCGCAACCGGTGACATTCTTGAAGCCGAGGCGCGCATCAAGGCAATCGCCAAGGACATGGTCAGCCACTATCTCGAGCACATCTTCCCCAACGGCTTCAAGGCGCAGGTGGTTTGCCATTCCAAACTGGCGGCCGTTCGGTACCAGGCCGCGATCACCAATGAGCTGAACGATCGTGTGCAGGCGCTGAAGGCTGCCCCCGTTCCCGACCATGAGCTGATCAGGAAAGTGGAATTCCTGAAGGCAGCCGTGGTGATCTCGAGCGACGGGACCAACGAAGCTGCCTATGTCACCGAGGCACGCAAGCAGGCCAAAGCCTGGAACGCGGTGGACAATTTCTGCCGGTCATTCGACATGGATGATCCAGACCGGTCTCTCACAGGGATCGCCTTCCTGATCGTCTGCGACATGCTGATGACCGGCTTCGACGCGCCTATCGAGCAGGTCATGTACATCGACAAGCGCATCCGCGAGCATACTCTGCTGCAGGCCATCGCCCGCACCAACCGGGTCAAGAAGGGCAAGACGCGGGGATATGTCGTCGACTACATCGGGCTGACGGAAAACCTTACCGACGCACTGACCCTTTACGCGGCCGCTGACGAGCAGCAGGAGCTTGCGCAGGGACTGAAGAGCATCACCTCCGAAATGCCTGTACTCGAGGAGCGCTATCAGCGCCTGCTGCAACTGTTCTCGGCAAACGAGGTGGCCAAGGTCGAGGCGTTCGTTCAAGGCAAGCTGCCAAGCCTTGAGGCCGACACCGCTGTGGTGCATGAGGCGGTGAAGCTGCTCAAGGACGAGAAACTGCGGGCGGATTTCGACGTCTATCTGAAGAAATTCCTGGCAAGCATGGATATCATTCTGCCGCATCAGGCGGCGAACCCGTTCAAGGTGCCCGCCAAGCGCTTTGGTTACATCCTTCGGGTGACCAAGGAGCGGTACAAGGACACGAGCTTGAACCTTGGAGATGCGGGCGAGAAGGTGAAAGACCTGATCAACGAGCATCTGATCAGCCTGGGCATAAATCCGAAGGTTCCCCCGGTTGAGTTATTGTCCGATGACTTCATCGAAAGCCTCAATCTGCACGCGGCAGGAAACGCGGAAGCCAAGGCCAGCGAGATGGAACACGCCATTCGCAAGCATTGCACGGTGCACCACGACGAGGACCCCGCGTTCTACAAGAGCCTGTCCGAGAAGGTCGAAAACCTGCTCAACCAGCATCAGAGCGACTGGATCCGATTGGCCGAAGAACTGGACAAACTGCGCACCGAAGCCGCTGCCGGTAGGCAATCCGGCGAGGCTGGCATGAGCAAGGAAGCCACCACATTTTACGACCACGTTGCCAATGAAGCTTTTGAGAACGGCAAGGTGCCATTTAGTGCCAAGGCAAAAATGAAGGTGGTAATGGAGGCCATCGTCGAGACGATGCAGGACAGCATTGGCAGCATTGATTTCTGGAACAATGCCGACAAGCAGAAGAAGACCCGTAGCGACATCAAGATTGCCCTGACGATGACGGGCATCGAGGAACTGAAAACCAAGCGGGAACGCATTGCGGTCGAGATCATGAAGCTGGCAAAAAATCGACATACCGAACTGCTCAAAGGCACATCGAATGAGGGCCAATCGTCATGAATTCGCGCCGTGTTCTGGATATCGAGTATCAACTACTGCCTGGCACAGAGCGCAGCACGACCGACATCGTCATCGAGCGTAACGGCGCGGTGGTGGTCCGCCCGCCCAAAAGCCTCAGCCCGGAAAACGTCGACGCCGTGGTCGAAAGCAAACGCCTTTGGATTTACCGGAACCTTGCTGAGTGGCGCGACCTGAATGCGACCGCTGTCATCCGGGAATGGGTGAATGGTGAGACGTTCCTCTATCTGGGGCGGGCATATCGATTATCGTTGGTTGAGGGCCAAGAGGTGGACCTCAAACTGAAGGAAGGCCGCTTTTGCCTTAGCCGCGATCTGATCGACAAGTCCGGTGTGAGCGCTGCCAAGCGGGCCTTTGAAACCTATTACTCGGAAAACGGCCTGCGTCGCATCAAAGCCCGCGTCGCCTATTTCGCGCCCAAGGTGGGTGTCGATCCGACCGGCATACAGATAAGGGACCTAGGCTATCGCTGGGCGACTTGCAGTTCTGAGGGGGCACTGGCGTTCCACTGGAAGTGCATGATGGCCACGCCCAGTGTCATCGACTACCTGGTGGTTCACGAGCTTTGCCACATGCACCACCACAATCACTCCGATGCGTTTTGGAATGAAGTCGACAAGATCCTCCCGGACTACCAGAGCCGCAAATCATGGCTCAGAAAGCACGGCGCGGCGCTGGATTTATAGACGAGCGGAAAATGGATCGCCAACCACACGCTTGCGCTGATCAAATAGCCCCGAGTTTGGGGACACCAAAGCTGGAATTTTCTGGAGTTCGCTCTGAGCCCGTACTTTGAACTGCCGAATGATAAATTTTTTCGCTCTGTTCACATTTACCGGACGGTGGCGACTCGGTGGCGACTCGCCACAACGAACGCGCTTGGCGCCAAGCACCCCCACAACCAACTCGTTGATTTATTGAAGATAAATGGCGCGCCCGAAAGGATTCGAACCTCTGACCCCCAGATTCGTAGTCTGGTGCTCTATCCAGCTGAGCTACGGGCGCGCGTTGCAGGCGTCGTTTGCCTGCGAGGCGTTCTCCTAAAACGGACTGCGGGGGATTGCAAGCGGATTTGGAGAAAAAAGCGATTGTCGCATCAATGTCGCAGGACAGATCGATCAGGGCTGGCAGAAAGCCATGATTTTTGCCGCCGCCACGGGCGGTCCGCCAGCTCCGGCCTGGAGCCGTTCATCTTGAAATGGAATGGTTTGAGCGCCGGAATTTCGTGATCTGGCAAGGTCCGTGCGGTGGCGCGGTGCGCACCGTTAGCGGTCGTGACCACGCCCGGAGTACGAATGAGCTCACAAGTTTGCCTGCCGGCCCGGCGCTGTAAGCGCGGGAGTATCGCGACTGCCTTGCCTGGATGCCCCCCACTTTGCGCTCAGGCGCGGGCCCGGAATGTGTTGAGCGGCACCGGCTGATCGGGCAGCTCGATGCGGAAGGCGGTGCCACTGGGCCACCGTCTCGTCCAGCGTGATCGAGCCGCCATGGGCGATGACCAGTTCCCGGGCAATGGCAAGGCCAAGGCCGGTGCCGCCGGAGCGCGCCGAGCCGCGGAAGGGCTGGAACAGGTTCTCGCGCGCCTTGGCGGGCAATCCCGGCCCGGTGTCGGCGACCTTGATCTCCACCACCGTGCCCTGCCGCCGCGCCGACAGAGTGATGCGCCGCACCAGCGCCTGGTCGTCAATGGGATCGACGTCGAAGGCCTGCACGGCGTTGCGCACCAGATTGTAGATCACCCGGAACATCTGTTCGCTGTCGGCCTCGGCCTCGAGCGCATCGTCGATGTCGAGCACGAAATCGATGTCGGATCCGGTTTCCTCGATGATGATGTCGCGAACCTCGCGGGCCAGCATCGCCACATTGATGAAGCGGCGGCGCGGCTGCGCCTCGCGCGCCTTGCCATAGGCCAGCACTTCACTGGAATAGCCGACCGCCCGGTCTATGGTGCGCAGCAGCTTGGGCGCAAAGCGCTTGACCATGGGATCGTCGATCATCGCCAGCCGGTCGGACATCAGTTGCGCCGAGGTGAGGATGTTGCGCATGTCATGATTGATCTTGGAGACAGCCAGGCCGAGATCGGCCAGATGGCGCTGCTCCTTCAGCGTCTGCTGCAACCGCGTCTGCATGGCCGCGAGGTGGCCCTCGGCCGCGGTCAGCTCGTCAACTGCAGGTGTGGGCACGATGATATTGCCGGGATTTTCAGGATCCTCCGAAAAGGCCTGCATGTTGGCGGTCACCCTTTGCACCGGACGCAGCAGCAGGCGGTTGATGGAGAAGAACATCAGCCCCGCAGTGATCATCGAGATCAGCACCGAGAGAAAGAAGACGTTGCGGCCGTAAATCAGCATGGCGTGGCGGAGCTGCTTGTCCTCCAGCACCAGATCTATCACGATGTCGGGGTCGCCATTGACCGGTCCATAGACGCGGATCACCCTGTCGCCGCCAAACAGGATCGTGTCGAAGGCATCGATGATGGCGCCCAGCGGCGTGACTTCGGCCAGATTGTATTGATGGGTGACAACAGGCGGCATGTCGGCAACGGCAATCATGCGCGACGTGCCGTCCTTGCGCAGCACGATGGCCTTGGTTCCTGTGGCCATGATCGCATCATTCTGGATCACCCGGGGCAGAGCCAGCTCGGTGACGCCCTCAAGCACCACGGCGGCCCCGGCGGCGATGTTGAGCCGGCTGTCGAGCCAGCGCAGCCTCGTATTGGCCACGGACGGCACAAAGATCAGCACTTCGGCGATCATCACGAAAAGCACCGTCAGCCAGAACAGCTTTGCGGTCAGGCTTCGCGGCCTGGGTTTCCACCACGGGATCCGTGTCGCGTCAGCATGTGCATCCGTCATTGTCCACCCTCCCCGGCTCAACCGTTATCCGAACCGTCGCAGGAAACGGACCACCCAGCGCACCAGCGGCTTGCGTGTCAGGGGGCTATAATAGGAGACTGCGGCGCGTTTTCCAATCTCCGCCATGGTCGGATAGGGCGGCACATAGCCACGCACATCCTTGAGCGTCATCTTGTTGGTCACCGCCAGCGCCCACATGTTGATCATTTCGCCGGCACCGGCGCCGGCAATGGAGACGCCGAGGATCCGCGCCTTGCGGTCGACCACGATCTTGATCAGGCCGGTGGTCTTGCGTTCCGCCTGGGCGCGGTCGTTCTCGGCATAGGGCCAGCGCAGGATCGAGATCCGGCCGCCATGGCGCTTGCCGGCCTCTTCCTCGGTGAGCCCGACATGGGCGAGCTCGGGATCGGTGTAGGTGGCCCAGGGAATGATGACGCGGTTTTCCCCGGCCGGGGCGCGAAACAGGATCTGCTGCACCACCAGGCCGGCGTGATAGCCCGCGACATGGGTGAACTGCAGGCCGCCTGCGACATCGCCGATGGCATAGACGCGCTTGTTGGAGGACCGGAGATTGGCGCCGACCTTGATGCCGCGGCGGTCATGCTCGACACCGGCCTCGTCAAGCCCGAGGCCCTCGACATTGGCAAGGCGACCGACGGCGACAAGCACATCGCTGCCATCGACGGAGCCTGTGCCGGTGTCGCTTTCATAATGAACCCGCACGCCGGTCTTGCCGCGCTTTTCGACCGATGTCACCTTGCTGCCCTCGAGAATGGCCACCCCCTCGGCGCGGATGTTTTCGAGCACGATCGCCGCCAGTTCGGGATCGTCCTTGCCGAGCGCCTTGTCGCCCTCGACCACGGTCACCTCGGCACCGAGCCTGCGGTGGGCCTGGGCCATTTCCATGCCGATCGGGCCGCCGCCGATGATGATGAGATGCCTTGGCGCACGCGTGCGCTCGAACAGGGTCTCGTTTGTCAGGTAGTCGACCGTATCGAGTCCCGGGATCGGCGGCACGAAGGCCGAGGAACCGGTGGCAATGACATAGCGGCGGGCGCGGATCTCGGTGCCAGCGGCCATCACCGTGTTCTTGTCGATGAAGCGGGCCTCGGCCTCGATCACATTGACGCCCATGGCGCGGAACCGCTCGACCGAATCATTGGGGGCAATGGCCGCGATGACCGAATGGATGTGATCATGGACCTTGCGGAAATTGACCGTGGCCTCGCCGGCGCTGACGCCGAAGTCCGGCGCTTCGGCAATGGCGTGGGCGTGCTTGCCGGCGGCGATCATCGCCTTGGAGGGCACGCAGCCATAATTGAGGCAATCGCCGCCCATCTTGCCCTTTTCGATGAGAACGACATCGACGCCGAAGGCGGCGGCCGCTGCGGCGACCGACAGCCCGCCGGAGCCGCCGCCGATAACGCAGATATCAGGTGTCAATCGACTGGTCATGATCAGGTCTTTCCGTGAAATGGGCGGCTGGCGCTTTATTTCGGTCCGGGCGGGGCTGTCAGCGGCCGCGAAGCTTGCCGACTATGGTGGGGATCGCCGCGACAATTGCAAGCCCGAGAAAGGCAATGGTGATTTCCGTGGTCACCAGATCGGAAATGGTGACCTCACGGCCCGCGGCGGCCGCCGAGACGATGACGCTGTCGAGCCCTTGCCCGAGCCAGGCATAGGCGAAGGTGCCGGGCAGGATGCCGAAGAAGGTCGCCACCACATAGGTGCGCAGCTTGACGTCGAAAAAGGCCGGCGCAATATTCATGATGAAGAACGGGAAGATCGGGGCAAGCCGCAGCACGAAGAGATAGGACAGGGCGTTTTTCGAAAATCCCTCAGACAGCTTGCTGGCAAAAGGCCCGGCGCGCTTGCGCAGCACATCGCCGAAGGCCGATCGGGCGGCCAGGAAAACCGCGGAGGCGCCTGCGGTGGCGGCGATCGCCGTCAGCGCGCCACCGAGCAGCCAGCCGAACAGAAAGCCTGCAAAGATGGTCAGGATCGAGGCTGCCGGAAACGAGAAGGCAACGGCCAGCGCATAAACCACCACAAAGCCCAGGGCCGAGCCGATCTGGTGATCGGCGACGAAAGCCTTGAGACCGTCGCGCTGTTCGGCCAGGACGGAGAGGGACAGATAATTGTGCAGCCCGGCGGCGTAGCCGAGCGTCAGCCCGGCGACAATAATGGCAAGCGGCAGATAACGGCGCCAGGCCGGAGCTCTGGTGCACTGCGCCTCCGTGTCCGGGGTCTTTGCCATGGTCTTGTCCATCTGCCCTGTCGCGGTTTGCGTTGTCATTTGGTTCTCCAGGTCTGGTGTTGCAGCGAGCGCGCCGCAAGAGAGTTGTGGAGACGAGGTTAGAGGAGCGCCGGTTGCCTGGCCAATGACAATGGCCCAAACATGCGTGATCCCGGCGCCTTCAAGGCTCACGCTTGTGTGAGGTCCGCGTCATCACATCTACAATGCGTTGATGCTCCAGTCATAGTCGTAACCGGAAATCGACGCGGTCGCGATCCGGGCGGCCTTGTCGGGGCTGGCCAGCGCCTGCCAATGGGCCTTGAGCCTGCCCTTGCCGCCGAAATCATCGTCATACCAGGAATAGATCTTCGAGGCGGTGATGCGGCCATTGTCGACCGTCACGCCGCGCGGATGGTTGACATAGGCCACCGCATTTTCGCGCAACAGCGCGTCGACATTGGCGCCGGTATAGGCGCGGCGTGCCAGGTTCGGGCAGGAATAGGAGGCGCAGTTGAGACCGTAATGCGACATCTCGTCCTTGAACAGGGCGCGAACGATCTCGTGCTCGACATCATCGAGCGACAATTCCTTGCCATTGACGGTCAGCAGCTTCGCCTTCCAGGGGCCCGAACCGAACAGGCCAGTCCCGCCGAGATTGATCTTCTTGATCGATGCCACCGGAAAGGCATCGGCGACAACCTCAAGCGTCTTGGCATTGTAAAGGTTGATCCAGTAGGCATGGGCTTCCTGCCGCGACAGCGTAACCGGGTCCACCGCCTGCAATGCGGCGAGATAGGCCCTGAGCGCGGCCAGATCGGCCTTGACGCCATTGTAGTCGACCCGGTTGTAGGCGTTTGCGTCGGGTTTGACATGGGCGGCAAGCAAGGCGTCGAACGCCGAATGATCGACCTTCGACTGCCCCTTGGGGCGAAAACCGGTGAGTGCGGCCGAGGTGGGCACCGATTGCAGCGCCGACCCGGCAATCACGGTGGCGATTCCTGCGAGGACGAAGCGGCGGTGAAGATCCATGATGTATCCTGTGCTGTATCGGGCCGCTGCGACGCGGTGTCTCAATGACTTGGCGCAAGGGCGCGCAAGGAGCAACCCGCAGGCGGGCGGTCTCACCGGCTTGTGAAGGAACGTGACCCGGAAGCGCGAGCCGGCGCCGGCGCCTTGCATGTTTGCAGGAATGCCGGGCTCATTGACTTTTGGACGTGAACGCGCTTATAAGCCGCTCGTCCGTGGAGACTTCCGGTTTCCGGGAGGTGTTTTGACGGACTGAACACCCAAACCAAGTTGTTCCAAGAAGGGCCGCACACCGCGGTATTAAAATAATGCCAAAGCGTACTTACCAACCATCCAAACTTGTTCGCAAGCGTCGCCACGGCTTTCGCTCGCGTATGGCTACCAAGGGCGGCCGCAAGGTCATCCAGGCTCGCCGCGCACGCGGTCGCGCCAGCCTGTCGGCCTGATCGCTGACACCGGCCCGCGAAGAGAGATTGTCGCGTGGCACAAGACGACATCACCATGAAACCCGGACGGCTTAAAACCCGGCCGGAATTTCTTGCCGTGCAAAAAGGCAAGCGCCTGCGCGGGCCCTATTTCCTGCTGGAGTGCCTCGATCGGGGCAAACCGGACCAGCCCCCCCGAATTGGCTTTACGGTCACCAAAAAACAGGGCAACTCGGTGGAGCGCAACAGAATGCGCCGCCGGCTCAGGGAAGCCGTCCGCCTCACGGCGGGGGTTCCATTCAAGCCCGGACATGACTATGTGGTGGTGGCACGCCGGGACACCCTGGCCGCACCCTTTGACCGACTCGCCGCCGCGCTCACTGACCGGGTCGGCGAAAGTGCCAATCAGACACGGCCCAGACACGCCCGCGCCGGGCACAGTTCCGGCGCAACGGACAACATCAGAACGCCAGGCACTTCGAGCCCGGCCATCAGGAATGAGTGATGGAAACCAATCGCAACTATTTCGTCGCAATCCTCTTGTCGGTGCTTGTCCTTGTCGGCTGGCAATTTCTCTATGTGAGCCCCAAGATCGAACAGGAACGCGTGGCCGCAGAAGCCCTGCAGGCCCAGCAGGCAGCCCAGGCGCCCGCAACCAACACCGCCACGCCGGGTACCGTCAGCGGCTCAGCGCCCGGTGGCGACACCGCTGCCACGCCAGCGCCTGCCGCTGCCCTGTCGCGCGAACAAACGGTCGCCCAGACTGCGCGCATCACCATTGATACCCCGGCCCTGAGGGGATCGATCAATCTCGCCGGAGCGCGGATCGACGATCTGCTGCTGAAGGAATATCGCGAGACCATCGACCCATCGAGCCCCAACATCACATTGTTCAGCCCGGCTTCGCTGGCCAATGGCTATTTTGCCGAGGTCGGCTTCATTGCCGATGCACAGTCGGGTCCCGCACCCGGACCCGATACGGTCTGGACCGCGGAATCGGGCCAGACGCTGACCCCTTCGACGCCGGTGACCCTGACCTATGACAATGGCAACGGCCTGCTGTTTACCCGGGTCATCTCGATCGACGAGCATTACCTGTTCAGCTTTGAAGACACTATTGCCAATTCCGGCAGCGCCACCGCGTCGATCGCCGGCTACGGCCGGGTCACGCGCTTCTTCAAGCCCGCCACCCAGGGCATCTATGTGCTGCATGAAGGCCTGATCGGCGTCATCGGCGAGGACGGCCTGCAGGAAATCGATTATTCCGATGTCGAGGACACCCCGATCATCGCCCACGCCAAGGCGACTGCCGGCTGGATGGGAATCACCGACAAATATTGGGCTGCCGCGATCGTGCCGCCGCAGGACGCGGGCTTCGAGACCCGTTTTGCGCATTTCACCGATGGCCGCGTCCGCTACCAGTCCGATTTCAAGACCGACGCCCAGGCGATTGCGCCCGGCAGCAGCGTGTCGTCGAAGACGCTGGTATTTGCCGGCGCGAAGGAAGTGCCGGTCATCGCCGGATACCAGGACGAGCACAACATTCTCAATTTCGATCTGATGATCGACTGGGGATGGTTCTACTTCCTGACCAAGCCGATGTTCTGGCTGATCGACTACCTGTTCAAACTGTTCGGCAATTTCGGTGTCGCGATCCTGGCGACCACCGTGATCGTCAAGCTGATCTTCTTCCCGCTGGCCAACAAGTCCTACGTCTCGATGGCCAACATGAAGAAGGTCCAGCCCAAGCTTGAAGAGCTCAAGGCCAAGCATGCCGACGACAAGATGGCGCTGCAGCAGGGCATGATGGAGCTCTACAAGAAAGAAAAGATCAACCCGGTGGCCGGTTGCTGGCCGGTGCTGTTGCAGATCCCGGTGTTCTTCGCGCTCTACAAGGTGCTCTATGTCACCATCGAAATGCGGCATGCGCCATTCTTCGGCTGGATCCAGGATCTGTCCGCACCGGACCCGACATCGCTTTTCAACCTGTTCGGCCTGCTGCCCTATGACGTGCCGTCGTTCCTGATGATCGGCGTCTGGCCACTGATCATGGGCATCACCATGTTCATCCAGATGCGCATGAACCCGACGCCGCCGGATCCGACCCAGGCGATGATCTTCACCTGGATGCCGGTTGTCTTCACCTTCATGCTGGCGACCTTCCCGGCCGGTCTGGTGATCTACTGGGCCTGGAACAACACATTGTCCGTTCTCCAGCAGGGCGTGATCATGAAGCGTCAGGGTGCCAAGATCGAGCTGTGGGACAATCTCAGAGACCTGTTCAAACCCAAATCCCCAAAAACCTGAGCGGCGCGGAGGCCGGAGCGATGAGCACACTGTCCGCAGACCCGGCAATGCAAGCCGCAAAAGAGCTTTCGGCAACGCTGTTTTCCAAGCCCTTCGTGTTCATCCGCGGCGTGCCGTCGCTGAAGTTCCTGCCGCCTGAAGGTCCGCCGGAAATCGCCTTTGCCGGCCGCTCCAATGTCGGCAAGTCGTCGCTGCTCAACGCGCTGGTCGGCGTCAAGGGTCTGGCGCGGACATCCAACACGCCGGGCCGTACACAGGAACTGAACTATTTCGTGCCCGAAGGCTATGCCGGCGACGCCGATGACCTGCCGCCGATGGCGCTGGTCGACATGCCGGGCTACGGCTATGCCAAGGCGCCGAAGGACCAGGTCGATCTGTGGACGGCGCTGGTGTTCGACTACATGCGCGGACGCTCGACGCTGAAGCGAGTCTATCTGCTGATCGACTCGCGGCACGGGGTTAAAAAGAACGATGAAGTGGTGATGGACCTGCTCGACAAGGCCGCCATGTCCTACCAGCTGGTTCTGACCAAGACCGACAAGATCAAGGAAGCCGGCATACCCCGGCTGATCAGCGAAACGCTGGCGGCGATCAAGAAGCGCCCGGCGGCCTTTCCGGAAGTGCTGGCCACCTCATCGGAAAAGCATCAGGGCATTGCCGAACTCCGAATCGCGATTGCGCTGGCCATCACGCTGTAATGACCAGCTGCCTGTTCAGGCGCTTTCGGCAGGTTTGAAAGCCAGCGCCAGGCCGTTGAGGCAGTGGCGTTTGCCGGTCGGCGCCGGGCCATCATCGAAAATGTGACCGAAGTGCCCGCCGCAGCGGCGGCAATGGACTTCGGTGCGGAGCGAGAACAGCGACCTGTCCTCCTTGGTCCGCACGGCGTCTTCTTCTGACTTCCAGAAACTCGGCCAGCCGGTCCCGCTGTCATATTTGGCTTCGGAGGAATAGACCGGCAGATCGCAGCCGGCGCAATGGAACATGCCCTTGCGCTTTTCATCATTGAGCGGGCTTGAGAACGCCCGTTCCGTGGCTTCCTCGCGCAGCACATCATATTGCCGGGGTGACAGTCTGGCCTTCCATTCCGCCTCGGTGAGCGTGAATTCGAATGTGCCTTCCGAGGCCCTCGCCGGCGTGCGGCGTCCGAACATGGTCAGGGCGACACCGGTAACTCCGGCAGTCAAAAGCGCGCGACGGCTGATTTCCGTTTTCGTTGTCATGGCGTGTCTCCTTGCGTTGATTGAAATCTAGGCAGGCGAGCGGGAAAAGGCCAAGCACATGTTTTCAATTGCCCGTGAGCAGTCCCCCGCCAAAGAGGAGGACGGGGGACTGTCGCAGCGCGCCGTATTGAGTGCTCTTGGAGGCGCCGGCGCGCCGAACTTACAGTGTCAGTTCATCACCATTCAGCCCTTGGGCAGGAGCACCTTGTCGATGACGTGGATCACGCCGTTGGACTGGTCGACATCGGCAATGGTGACATTGGCCACGGCGCCGGTTTCGTCCTCGATCATGACCTTGTCGCCTTCATAGCGGATGTTGAGCATGCAGCCGCCAACGGTCTTGACCGGGTGCACGCCGCCATCGTCGTCAACCATCTTCATGATCGCATCGGACATCGCGTCGGCGGCCACCACATGGCAGGTCAGGATCTTGGTGAGCTGGTCCTTGTTTTCAGGCTTCAGCAGGGTTTCGACCGTGCCTTCCGGCAGGGCTGTGAATGCGTCATTGACCGGCGCGAACACGGTGAACGGGCCTTCGCCCGACAATGTCTCGACCAGGCCTGCGGCCTGGACGGCGGCAACCAGCGTGGTGTGATCGGCGGAGTTGACGGCATTTTCGACGATGGTCTTGTCGGGGAACATCTCGGCGCCGCCGACCATCTTGTTTCCGCCGTGGCTTGCGGCGTGGGACAGGCTGACGCCTGCGAGCAGAACGGCAGTGGCGGCGATGGAACGAAGAACGGTTTTCATGGGACAACCTCTTGCTAATGTTCAGGCCGGATCATCCGGACCTTTGATCACCCGCCGCAAGTTTTCTGCGGCGGTTAAAGAGGAAGACGAGAGCTTCGGGAATTAAGTTTCAGGCAATCGCACTATTTTTTCGCCAGTGAACCGGACAGCACCACGGGGCCGGTTGCCGTGCCGGTGGGCGAGCCGCCCAGCGGCTCGACACTGACTGCGAGCAGAGCCCCGTCGGAGATCTGCCGGACCAGGTCCTGGTCGAGCACCAGCCGTCCGCCATCGGCAGGAACCAGTCCGAGTGACACCGCGGCGCCCTCGCCCGGCACCAGCCACAATTCGAGCGACTTGCCGTCATCGGGCGAAAACGCCGCCGGAGTGATGGTGAAAGCGCCGTCCACCGGATCAAGCGCGGCAATCAGACCGACCGCACTGCCCGGCGCCCCGAGTTCGGCGACCAGCGCTGGCGCCGGCGCCGGGCCGGTGCCGCCGGGAAGCTCCACGCCAAAGATCCCCAGTGCCGCTGCCACGGCCACCGCGGCAAGGGCCAGGCCGCGCCAGAACACCAGCGAGCCCCAGAGCCCGCCAGAGGGTCTGGCCGCTTCGGCGAACAGGCGGGCATTAATGCGGGCCTTGACTCCCGGGGCGGAGATTCGGGCTGATAGGTGTCGTCGAGATGGGACAGATCGGCCTGCCAGGAGGCCACCAGACCGGCGAAATCGCTGTCGCGGGCCATCCGCTCTTCGACCGCACGCCGCTCGGCCAGTGGCAGCACGCCAAGCACGTATTCGCCGGCCAGGGCGGCATCGTCGGAATGGTGAGGACCAGTGGTCATCGGTTCAGGCACTCTCTCAGTTTCAACAGGCTGCGCCGCAGCCAGGTTCGCATTGTGTTGAGCGGGACGGCATTGTGCTCCGCCAGCTCCTGATAACTCAAGCCTTCGACATAGGCGGCAACAACTGCTGCAGCCTTGACTGCCTCCAATTGGCCAAGGCAGGCCTCGATCCGCTGGCTTTCGCCGCCCAGAACCGCGCGGGCCTCCGGGTCCATTGCCGGGTCGGCCACCTCGGGCGCCTCGTCATAGTCCAGCGTCGCGGGCTGGCGGGCACGGATCATGTCGATCGCCTGGTTGCGGGCAATCGTGCAAAGCCACGCCATGGCAGACGCCTGGCCCACCCGGAAGCTGCCGGCACGGCGCCAGATGCGGATATAGACCTCCTGAAGCGCGTCCTCGGCCTGGGCCCTGTCCTTGAGAATACGCAACGAAACGCCAAAAAGTTTCGCACTCGTCTGCGAATAGAGCGACGAGAACGCGGCGCGGTCGCCAAGCGCAGTGCGGGCGATCAATCCGGACAGGTCGTCCTGGGTCATGGGGGCAGCGGCTTCTGTGCTCATCCGGGTTCAGTATCACTGTTTCGAGGTGGTTGAACCCTGTACGGCAAAATCTTCCAATTGGATGTCGGCATCATTGATGCCGGGACCGATTGCCGCTAAACAGCGCCGGACCTTTTGCTTTCAGCGCTCACGCCAAACCGGGACGCCACGCCAATGTCTGACACCACACATAACGACGCCGCAACCCAGGCTCGTCTGCTCGCCGAGGCGCTGCCCTATATGCAGCGCTACGAGAACAAGACCGTGGTGGTCAAATATGGCGGCCATGCCATGGGCAATGCGGCGCTGGGCAAGGCCTTCGCGCAGGACATCGCCCTGCTCAAGCAATCGGGCGTCAACCCGATCGTGGTGCATGGCGGCGGCCCGCAGATCGGCGCCATGCTGGCCAAGATGGGGATCGAATCCAGGTTCGAAGGCGGATTGCGCGTGACCGACGAACAAACCGTCGAGATCGTCGAGATGGTGCTGGCCGGATCGATCAACAAGGAAATCGTCGCGCTGATCAATGCCGAGGGCGAATGGGCCATCGGCTTGTGCGGCAAGGATGGCAACATGGTCTATGCCGAAAAGGCGCAGAAGACCTTCATCGACCCCGATTCCAATATCGAGCGGGTGCTGGATCTGGGCTTTGTCGGCGAGCCGGTGGAAGTCGACCGGACATTGCTTGACCTGCTGGCCAAATCCGAGATGATCCCGGTGCTGGCGCCGGTCGCCCCGGGGCGCGACGGCCACACCTACAATATCAATGCCGATACCTTTGCCGGGGCGATCGCCGGTGCGGTGGAAGCCTCGCGGCTGTTGTTCCTGACCGATGTGCCGGGCGTGCTCGACAAGGACAACAAGCTGATTGACGAGCTCACCGTCAGCGAGGCGCGCGCGCTGATTGCCGATGGCACGATCTCGGGCGGCATGATCCCGAAAGTCGAGACCTGCATCGAGGCGATCGATCGCGGCGTGAAGGGCGTGGTTATCCTCAACGGCAAGACACCGCATGCGGTGCTGCTGGAGCTGTTCACGGCGCATGGCGCGGGAACCTTGCTGGTTCCGTAGAGAGGCTCGGATCGCCGCGGCTGCCGAGCCTCTCTACGGCCTGGCTTATGCCTGCCGGATCATTGCCCTGCCAGAGCGAACAAGCCGACGGGGCGCATCAGGCCCTCGTGGCGCAACAGCCATTTCTTCCGCCACAGCCCGCCGCCGAAACCGGTGAGCGACCCGTCCGAGCCGATGCAGCGGTGACAGGGAATGACCACGGGGATGTGGTTGGTGCCGCAATATCTGGCGATCACGCGGACGGAATCGATGCTGTCGACCTCGCGGGCGATGTCGCCATAGGAGCATGTTTCTCCGAGCGGCACCCGCAGGAGACAATCCCATACCTTGCGCTCCAGGGCGTTGCCGGTGATCTTCAGCGGGGTCTTGAACTCTGCACATGTGCCGGAGAAATAGGCCGCGAGCTCCGCCTCGATCTGGTCAAGAGGCGCGGTGCGCACCGTGGCTGTTTCCGCTGCCGTGGCATCGGCCAGATTTTTGTCGTCGTGGAACTCAAGGCGATGCAGATGGGTGTCATCCGCTACGGCCCGAAGCGGACCAATCGGCGTCTCGAGCCACAGCACCGACAGCATTTGGGAATCTGCAGTCATCATCAGGCAGTTCTCGGCAAAATCTTTGATCCGGCCCGGATGTTACCGCGATACGCTCCGACGCTCAATCCGGCCCGCATTGTCTGGTCCAGACGTCGATCAATTGCGCCATTGGAAAAAGCCGGACAGATCAATCCGGACCCTGACGAATGAGATCCCAAGTCAGCGGTCCTGGATTTTCGGCGTCCCCGGAACATTGCCGGAGAGGTTCGGGGTCAGACCCGTGGCGCCGAGACCCTGGCCAAAACGTCTGGTCTGGGCGGTGAAGGAGTCGCGGGAATTCGGATCGAGAATGGCGATCGGCGCCGTGATGGCGATGCCCGCAACCGAGCCCACCGTGTTGGACAGTGTCAGCGCCGTGGCGCCGAGTTCGGTGCCGAGGCCGACATCCTGGTTGGTGACCGTCTGGCCGGCAATCAGGCGCTGGCCAAGCAGTTTGACCACCTCCGGGCTTTCGGCGAATTTCGAATGATTGAGCCGGTCGCCGACCTGCAGCGCCGAAAGATCGAGCACCGTGATGCCGCCCTGCTCCAGCCCTTCGCGATAGACCGGGTTGTTGATGTCGATCTGGCCGAGCCGGTCGATATTGCCGGAGAACCGGCGGGACAAGGTCAGGGCCCTGTCGTCGCGCGAAACAAAGACCGTGAATTTGGGTCGTTCGGGGCCCATATCGACGATCTGCTGGTGGAAAACATCGACATCGAGATCGGGCGACGCCAGGATCACATCGGTGATCTTTGACGGGATCGCGCCATGGCGAATGGCCATTTGCCTGAGTGATTCCACCGTCAGCCAGGTGCCCATCGAGTGGGCCAGGATGGTGATTTCCTTGACCTCGGGGACAGCGACGGCACCCATCAGCAGGGTTTCGAGCGCCGTGCGCGAATAGTTGGTGCTTTCCTTGTCATAGCCATAATCGAACACGCTGCCGCGCGACGGCCAGGTGAACATCACCGGGGTGGCGTCGGTCTTGCTGTCATGGGCGATCTGGGCAAAGCGGTAGACCGCGCTTTCATAGCGGGTGTTGAAGCCGTGCACGAAGACAAGCAGGCGTCCGGTGGGCGATCTTTCGTGATCGTACCAGGCCTGCACTTCGGCGACGGAATCGAACTGTTTGGCGGACAGCGTGGCAAAATCCGTCGTCGGGTTCGGCGGCCGCTTCTTTGGCCATTGCACCTCGCCGATCTTGCGGTTGCTCTCCGGCGGGATCGACACGACGATCTCGTTGAAATCGATATGCGCGCCACGCTCGCCGCTGTAGAGCAGGCCCTCGTTTTCCGACGGCGCCCGGGTTGTGGCGACGAGTATCGAAACCTCCGTCGCATCCGCATCGGTCTGTTCGATCGGGATCAGCACACCTTCCAGGGGTCCGGCGCAACCCGACAGAACGGCTGCCAGCGCAAGGACTCCGCCCAGCAGCCTGCGTCTGAACGGCACATCAAGGGGTGGCATCCGGGATGCATGTGAGGCGGGCATGGGCGATCCGATCCGGTCGAAATTTGCATCAGCGCAATCTTGCGCCTGTCCTTTTCCCCTGCCGGTCAGACCAGCAACAGCACCAATATACCTGCTACAATGAAGATACAGCCGAAAATTTCAAGTTTGTTGACGTGTTCGCGGAAAATCAGCACCGACGAGGCAAAGGTGAAAATCATCTCCACCTGCGCCAGGGCCTTGACTGCCGCTGCGGTTTGCAGGGTCATTGCCATGAACCAGCCAAACGATGCAGTGGCGCCGACCAGGCCGACCAACGCGGCGATTTTCCAGGCCGCGCGGATGCGCGCCAGTTCACCCGGAGCCCTGAACCACATCCAGATCAGCATGATAACGGTTTGCAGCAGGATCGCCGCAAGCAGCGTGACAGCCGCCTGCATCATGAAATTCGGGCCGCCCAGCGACAGCGACGCGGCGCGATAGCCCACAGCTGCAAGCCCGAAGGCCGCGCCCGAGGCCAGACCGAGTGCGGAAGTGCGGGAAAACACCGAGCGCAACAACGCCGTGGTGCCGGCGGCCGATCGGGCGATGGAGATCAGCACCACGCCTATAAGGCTGATGGCGATGGCCACCAGCGTGCCGCTGCTGAGCCGGTCTCCCAGGAAGATCAGACCGAACAACGCCGCCTGAGCCGGCTCGGTGCGCGAATAGGCGGTGCCGACGGTGAAATTGCGATGGCCGAACATCTGGATCAGCAGCGCCTGGCCGGCAATCTGCGCCAGCGCCGCAAGGGTGACCCAACCGGAAAACTGCATGTTGAGCTGCGGAACCGGATAATCCATGCCGAAAGCGAGCAGGCCGACAAAGATCGCGGCGAAGGGAAAGCCGAAGCCGAAGCGCACGAATGTGGCGCCGGTGGTGCCCATCACCCCCTTGAGATGCTTTTGCAGAACCGAGCGGATGTTCTGCAAAAACGCAGCGGCGATGGTGATGAGAATCCAGGTTTCCATGCGGGCCGGGTAGCATGCGTCAACACGAACAAGCCACAGATTTTTCAGGGCTTGCATGCCGGCGCCCTTTTTTTCCGGCGCGCGCGTGCCATAACGGTGTCATGACAGACAAAACCAGATTGCCCGACTCCGCCGATTTCGCCCATGTCACCGAATGGGTGTTTGACCTCGACAACACGCTCTACCCGCGTCACACCGACCTGTTTTCGCAGATCGACAAGAAGATGACCGACTATGTCCGCACCCTGCTGGACCTGGATCACGAGGCGGCGCGCGGAATCCAGAAAAAATACTACCGCGAACACGGCACCACGCTGCAGGGCCTGATGCTGCATCACGGCATCGAGCCGAATGACTTTCTCGAGAAAGTCCATGACATCGACTATTCCTGGGTGAAGCCCGACCTGGCGCTCGGCGAGGCGATCAAGGCGCTGCCAGGGCGCAAGTTCATCTTCACCAATGGCGACACGCCCCATGCCGAACGCACCGCGCGTGCCCTGGGCATTCTCGACCATTTCGACGATATTTTCGACATTGTCGCCGCCGATCTCAAACCCAAGCCGGCGCCGGAGACCTATGACCGGTTCCTGGCCCGTCACGGCGTGCACAAGCACAAGGCGGCGATGTTCGAGGACCTGCCGCGCAATCTGCTGGCACCCCATGCGCTGGGAATGCGCACCGTGCTGATCGTGCCGAACAATCTTGACGAGGTGCTGGACGAAGTCTGGGAGCATGAAGGCAAGGACGGCGACCATGTCGAGTATGTCACCGATGACCTGGCGGGCTTTCTCAAAAGCGCGATGGCCTGAGCAGCGCCGCCCCCGACCGGGAGGGGGCCGCTCACCTTTCCGATAATTAATCTACATTACAGGGCTTTAAGTGGTTATTGCGAGGCCGGACAGCCACATTGAGGAGGCAAACAAGAACACCCCCCACAAAGGACCTCAGCCATGAAAAAGACAATTCTCGCCACACTCGCAGCCGCCCTGATCGCCTCCGTCGCCGCTCCCGCCCTGGCTGCCTCGCAGCGCGGCGACCATGAACGCGGTCCGCGCATCGAGCGCCTGATGGAACGGTTTGACACCAACAAGGACGGCGCCGTCGACCTCGACGAGGTTTCCGCCCACCGCCAGTCGATGTTCGAAAGCGCGGACACCGAAAACTCCGGGTCGCTGAGCCAGGACGAGCTCAAGGCATTCGGCGACATGCGCAAGGAAATGCGTGACCAGAACCGCGAAGAGCGCCGCGCCGACCGCAAGGAGATGAAGGACGGCAAACAGGCCAAGCAGGGCGACCGTGACGGCCGCATGGCCGGCAAGCATGACGGCAAGGGCCACGGCAAGAAGGACGGCAAGCGCCATGGCGAAGGCAAGCGCGGCCAGCGTGGCGGCATGCAGCTCGAGCGCCTCGACGCCGACAAGAACGGCGAGATCAGCCTCGAGGAATTCGCCTCCGTCAGCAACAAGATGTTCGAACGCTTCGACCGCAATGGCGACAAGAAGATCGACGTGACCGACTTCTATCGCGGCGCTGCCGACAACAACTGATCCTTCAGGATCACGTGACTACCGAGCCAGGCCGGGGCATCCCCCGGCCTGGTTTTTCATGTCGAAGGGGTGATGTCGTAGTGGCTGGCGATGATCGACCAGGCTTCCTCGGCCGTGTCGACGAAATTGAGGAGGTCGAGATCGCCCGGCGAGATCGTGCCGAAATCGGCCAGGGCCTGAAAATCGACGATGGAATTCCAGAATTGCGATCCGAACAGGATCAGCGGCACATGCTCCATGCGACCGGTCTGGATCAGGGTCAGCGATTCAAACAGTTCGTCCATGGTGCCGAAGCCGCCCGGAAAAATCGCGATGGCCTTGGCGCGCATCAGGAAATGCATCTTGCGGATGGCGAAATAGTGAAAATTCAGGCTCAGTTCCGGCGTCACGAATTCGTTCGGCGCCTGCTCGTGCGGCAGCACCACATTGAGACCGATCGAGGCGGCGCCGACATCATGGGCGCCGCGGTTACCCGCTTCCATCACGCCGGGACCGCCGCCGGTGCAGACGACATATTCCTGCCCGTTGGTGGCCAGCGAATGGGTTGAGCACAGCCGCGCGAAGGCACGTGCTTCCTCGTAATAGCGCGCAGCTGCGGTCAGGTTCTTCGCCTGCACCTCGTTCTTTGCGGCCCAGGGCTCCTTGCCCGGCTCGGGAATGCGGGCGCCGCCGAACATCACCACGGTCGAGCGGATGCCCGCCTCCATCAGCAGCATTTCGGGCTTGAGCAATTCCAGTTGCAGCCGGATCGGGCGAAGCTCCTCGCGGCAGAGGAAATCCTCGTCGGCATAGGCGAGCCTGTAGGCCGGCGAAGCGCTTTGCGGGGTCTTGGGCTGGCGGTCGGCGCGCGCCTTGTCCTGGCGGCTGTCGGCCAGCGGATCCCAGACCTGGTTGGTACGTTTCGCATTCATGTTTCGAAGTCCCGTTCTGATGTTGGCAGCCGTGCGCGGAATTGACCCCGCGCTCCGCCTCGCTTAGGAGATGTGCCACGGCGCTGGCGGTCCGGCTCATCATGCTGATGTCCGCCCACACTAGACTTTGAACCTTAAGGAATCGCCACGATGACCCATGACTTGGCAGCTCTCGCCAGCACGATCGAAACCGCTTTCGAGGCGCGTGACGGCGTCTCCACAGCCACCCGCGGTGAAGTTCGCGATGCGGTTGAAACATCGCTCAACCTGCTCGACCGCGGCGAGGCCCGGGTGGCGGAACGCGGCGCCGACGGCGCCTGGACTGTCAACCAGTGGCTCAAGAAGGCCGTACTGCTGTCGTTCCGGCTCAACCCGATGGAAGTCATCAAGGGCGGTCCTGGAGATGCGGTCTGGTGGGACAAGGTTCCGTCGAAATTCGACGGCTGGACCGCAAATGAATTCGAACGCTTCGGTTTCCGCGCAGTGCCCGGCTCGATCGTGCGGCGCGGCGCCTTCATCGGCAAGAACGTCGTTCTGATGCCCTCCTTCGTCAATCTCGGCGCCTATGTCGATGAAGGCACGATGGTCGATGGCTGGGCCACGGTCGGCTCCTGCGCCCAGATCGGCAAGAATGTGCATCTGTCGGGCGGCGTCGGCATCGGCGGCGTGCTCGAGCCGCTGCAGGCCGGCCCGACCATCATCGAGGACAACTGCTTCATCGGCGCGCGCTCGGAAGTGGTCGAAGGCTGCATCATCCGCGAAGGCTCGGTGCTCGGGATGGGCGTCTATATCGGCAAGTCGACCCGCATCGTCAACCGCATGACCGGCGAGATCAGCTATGGCGAAGTACCGCCCTACTCCGTGGTCGTGGCCGGCTCGATGCCGACATCGGGCACCATGGGCAATGGTGCGGCCGCGCCGAACCTCTATTGCGCCGTGATCGTCAAGACGGTCGACGCGCAGACGAGGTCGAAGACCGGCATCAACGAATTGCTCCGGGACTAGAAATCCCATGGCGCGGCGGCCCGGGACAGGCATGCGCTGGCTTCTGTTCGGCGTGTCCGGGCGGTTGTCGCGCCGCACCTACGCGCTGGCCATGCTGTTCTGGGCCTGCGTGCTGGCCATTCCGGTGACCGCCGCGGTGCGCGCGGTCCCCGACAGCGCCGCCATGACCCTGGCCGGATTCGAAATCATCGCCGCCTTCCTGCCGGCGTCCTGGTCGGTGGCGGTGATGAGCATCAAGCGGCTGCACGATGCCGGGCTTCCAGCCATTCTGGTGGCGGTGCTGGTGATCCCCGCGGCATCGTTTCTGATGTTGCTGGTGCTCCTGCTGTGGCCATCGAACAAGGGTCCCAACCGGCACGGTCCGGCGCCCGATCATCCCGGCTATTGAACCAGGCGTCCTGAGCCGCAGCGACCGGTCGACAGGTCTCGAGCAATCGTCTAATCACGAAGCATGAAACTCACTGATCCGACACAAACCCTTGCGGCGCTGATCCGGTGTCCTTCCGTCACCCCCCAAGACGGCGGCGCGCTGTCGACGCTTGGCTCCATGCTGAGCGAACTCGGCTTTTCCAATGAGCGGGTGATTTTCTCCGACACCGGAACCCCGGATGTCGACAATCTCTATTCCCGCCTCGGGTCCGGCGGTCCGCATCTGATGTTTGCCGGGCACACGGATGTGGTTCCGGTGGGCGACAGTGGTGCCTGGAGCCATGGCCCCTTCGACGCGCAGGTGGTCGATGGCGAAATCTATGGCCGCGGCGCGGTGGACATGAAGGGCGGCATCGCCTGTTTCGTCTCCGCCTTGGCGCGGCTGATCGAGCGCAAGGGTGTTCCCGAGGGCTCGGTGTCGCTGCTGATCACCGGCGACGAGGAAGGCCCCTCGATCAACGGAACGGAAAAACTGGTTGCCCATGCCGCTGCCCGCGGCGAGCGCTGGGACGCGGCGATTGTCGGCGAACCGACCAATCCGGACCAGATGGGTGACATGATCAAGATCGGACGGCGCGGTTCGCTGTCGGGCACGCTGACGGCCGAGGGCGTGCAGGGCCATGTGGCCTATCCGCATCTGGCCGACAATCCGCTGCGCGGGATGCTGACGCTGGTCGACGGGTTGATGCATCCGCCCATCGACGCCGGCAATGACCGGTTTCCCCCGACCAATCTGGAAGTCACCAGCATCGACACCGGCAATCCGGCCACCAATGTGATTCCGGCGCGGGCCACGGCCCGGTTCAATGTCCGTTTCAACGATATCTGGACTGCCGAAAGCCTGACCGACGAACTGCGCGGACGGCTTGAACAGGCCGCCAAAAAGACCAGATTGCGGCCGGGCCGCGATCCGGTGCGCTATACAATTGAGTTCGACGAAAGAACTTCACCTTCGTTTCTGACCCGGGACGAAGCGCTGATCGAGACCTTGTCGGCGGCCATTGCCGAAGCAACCGGCCGGACACCGGCGCTGTCGACCACCGGCGGCACCTCGGATGCCCGCTTCATCAAGAATTACTGCCCCGTCGTCGAGTTCGGACTTGTCGGCAAGACCATGCACATGGTCGATGAACGGGTCGCGCTGAGCGATCTGGAGAGCCTGACAGGGATTTACGAACTGTTCCTCGAACGCTGGTTCGCCAGCGCCGGGGAGCGCTGAGCTTGCCAGGCGGCCTGATCCCGTCGCGGCAGCAGGCTGGCCGCTCACTTGCCGGCCTGTTCTACCTGATCCTCGGCCGGCCGGAAGGTTTGCGGCTGTTCGATGTGTCGGCGAACGGGTTCTGGCGGTCGTTCGGCGCCTTTTTCTGGTCCTGGCCGGCGCAGTGTTTCCTGTGGACGGGGATGTGGCGCGCGGTGCCCGAAACCCGACCGGAGGGCGCGGGCGAAACCTTCAGGTTCTTTTTCGTCTCGACCAGTTTCGACGTGACCGCCTGGGTGCTGCCCGCGGTTCTGCTGCTGGCGGTCTGCCAGGTCTTCGGGCTGTCGGACAAATTCGCCAGGCTGGTGGTGGTCAACAACTGGTTCGGGATGATGGCAGCCTATATCGGGTTTTTCCCGGCGGCATTGCGCTATCTGACGCCGCTGCCCGACACCGCCAACGCCTTCATCTCGCTGGCGGTCTATGCCGCGGTGATCTGGCTCTATTTCCGGGTGATCCGGATCTGCCTTGGCGGCGACCTGATGATCTCGATCTTCGTCACCTTGATGATGGTGATGACCGGACTGACCATTTCCGAACTGGCCTTTTCCGCACTGGCAAACTGATCAACATGCGCTCACCCCGAACCGCCCGCCACACGTGCAGGCCGACTCCGGTCAGGCAGCCTGCACGATCTCGTCCGGCAGCAGGGTATCGAGATCGAGATAGCAGATCATCTGGTCTTCGACCGAAATGATCGCCGCGATCATGGTCGATTGCGCGGCGGCGGTGACTGTGGGGACCGCCTGCAGCTGGTCGATGCCGACGGTGAACATGTCGGAGACATCCTCGACCAGCAACCCGACCATCTTGCCGGCGATGCAGACGACGATGATCGCCGAGCGGCCGTCGGGTGTGATCGGCGGCAGACCAAGCCGGATGGCCATGTCGATGACCGGGATGACCGAACCGCGCAGATTGATCACGCCGAGAACATGCGCCGGCGCATGCGGCAGCATCGTCGCGGGCGCCCAGCCACGGATTTCACGAACCGACATGATGTTGACGCAAAAGACCTGATCGCCAAGATGAAACGAAACGATCTCGAGGCGCATCCGAGCCGCCGCGCTGGTATCGCCCTCCTGCATCAGAACTCCTCCCAGTCGTCCTGCATCTGCGTCTGGGCGGCATTGCCGGCGCCATAGGCGCGGCCGACTGTCCTGACCAAATGGCGGGCAGGCGATTCCGCGGGACCTGGCCGGAGCTTCGAGGCGGATTGCCCGGCCCCCGGTGCGGCGGCCAGATTGACCGGCCCATGCCCTTTGTCCCGGACTTCCTGCGCCAACCGGGACGTTTTGCCCGCCCCGGGCTGCATGAACCGGTGCACCAGCTCGTCAAGCGAGGTGGCGCCGCTGGACAGGCGGAGCGTGACCCGGGTCGTCTGCTCCACCATGGCAGCGTTCTGCTGGGTCATGTAATCCATCTGATTGAAAGCGGAATTGACCTCCGTCAATCCGCTCGCCTGTTCGTGGGCGGCAATGGCAATGGCCTTGATCTGGTGATTGATGTCGCCGACATCGCCGGCGATCTGGCCCAGCGCATCGCCGGCCTGACGGACGAGCGAAACGCCGGACTTGACCTCTTCGCTGGATTTGCGGATCAGAACCTTGATTTCCTTGGCCGACCCGGCCGCACGCCTGGCCAGTTCCCGCACCTCATGGGCGACAACCGCAAAGCCGCGGCCCGCATCCCCGGCGCGGGCCGCCTCGACGCCGGCATTGAGCGCCAGCAGATTGGTCTGGAACGAGATTTCGTCGATCACATTGATGATCTTGGAGATCTCGCCGGAAGCGTCTTCGATCCGGACCATGGCGTCGATTGCCTCGGTCACCACCTGGCCCGACCTGTCGGTCGACAGCTTGGCCTCGCTGGCCCTGTTTCTGGCCTCATCGGCGCGCTCGGACGTGTTCTTGACGGTGGCCGTGATTTCTTCCAGCGCGGCCGCCGCCTGCTCCAGAGAAGCAGCCTGGGCGCTGGTGCGGCTCGACAGATCGTCGGTTGCCGCGCGCAATGCGGTGGTATCGCCGTTGATGGTCACCACATTGGCGCTCACCTCGGACAGCGTCTGGTTGAATTGATCCACCAATGCGTTGAAATCCGCCCGCAGGCTCTCGACCACCGGCGGAAAGACGGTTTCGATCCGGCAGGAAAAATCACCCTCTGCCAGGCGGCGCAAACCGGCGGCCAGCTCGTCGCCGGCTACTCTCCTGCGGCGGTGTTCCGCCGCCTCTTCGGTTTCCTGCTGTTCCAACTCGCGCGCGGTCTGCGCCCGCGTCTCCTCGGCATGATGCTGCGCGCGATCGGTCTCGATGGCAGCATCACGGCAGGCTGCAACCGAACGCGCCAGATCGCCGATCCGGTCGTTGCGAGTCTCACCCGCGATGTCGAACCCCGTGTCGCCTGCAGCCAACCGGCGCAAATTGTCGGTGAGCACTGCCATCGGCCGGCTCACCGAACGGGTAAACCAGGCCGCCATGGCAAGACCTGCCAGCAGCGCCGCGGCCAGGGCAAAAAGAAGATTGGCGAGCACCATTGAGCCGGCGCCGGCTTCGCCACCGAACCGAAAGCCGGCCATCAGGATCACGCCAATGCAGATGATGGTCAGCAATGGTACAGCGATGGATGGTTTTCTGGAATGCGGCATGACGGGTCCCGAACTCGAAGCAATTGCATCATCATGGTCGCCAGACACACTGACCCCCACCGACCGGGGTCGTGCATGCCAAGGCAGAACACGGCTTCCGGCCTTATGAGAACTCGGCTGTTTGGGTTACCGTCGGGTTAAAACCGGGCGACCAGTTCTTGGCCCCGATCTGATGCATGCAGACCAGCAAGACGGGAGATCCGCCCGGCATTGCAGCGCCTCGGTCGACTGGGCAGATGATGGCTTTCAGGCCCGGATAGACGCTGGTCGGCAGACGGGATCCCGCGCGCCTTAATCCAGCAGCGGTTGCGGCTTGTGCAGGTGAAAGCCTTGCGCGTAGTCGACACCGATTTCCGCCAGCTTCGACATGACAGCGTCATCGCCGACATATTCAGCCACGGTCTTGATGTTCAGAATATGCGCGACCTCGACAAAGCAACGGACCGTCGCATCATTGAGCGGATCGTCAATGAGATCCCGGATGAACTGGCCGTCGATTTTCAGGTAATCGACCGGGAATCGCTTGAGATAGCCGAAGGACGAGACACCGGCGCCGAAATCATCAAGCGCGACGCGGACCTTGCGCTCCCGGACCTGGTCGATGAAAGTCCGCGCATCGGCCAGATTGGTGATTGCGGCTGTTTCGGTGATTTCGAAACACAACCGGCCGCACACGTCCTCCCCCGCCTCTTCCAGCATGGAGATCGCATGCTGGTGAAACGAGCGGTCGCCGACCGACTGGCCGGAAAGATTGATGCAGATCGTTCCGAGATCCTGTGTTCTTGCCGTGTTGCTGACCCAGTCGATCGCATGGGACAGGACCCACCGGTCAATGCGGGAGGCGAGATTGAAGCGCTCGGCAGAAGGCAGGAAGGCGGCGGGCTGGATCAGGCTGCCGTCCTCGTGCTTCATCCGGACAAGCAGTTCGGCATGACGCCCGGCAGCCTCGCCGCACACCGGCCGGATATCCTGCACGAAGAGAACGAAGCCATCCTCGTCCAGGGCATGCTCGATGCGCGATGCCCACCGCATCTCGCCGGACCAGGCGGCCATGGTCTTGTCGCTGCCGGCCCAGATCTGCACACGGTTGCGGCCGCCCTCCTTGGCGGCATAGCAGGCACTGTCGGCGGCCTGGAGAATGGAGGCGACACTCGGCATCGTTCCATCCACCGGAACCAGGCCGATGCTGGTGCCCACGCGGAAGCGCTTGCCGTCATGGACAAAGCGGAAATCGCTCATCCGGTCGCACATCTTCTGGGCGATCCGGGTGGCGTTCTCGATCGAGCACTGTTCGAGCAGAACCGCGAATTCATCGCCCCCGAGCCGGGCAAGGGTGTCGCCGGAGCGGATGGTTTCGGCAAGCAGCTTGCTGACCTGCTTGAGCAGGATATCGCCGACGGCATGGCCGCAGGAATCATTGACGATCTTGAACTGGTCGAGATCGATGTAGAGAAGCACATTGCGCGCCTCGTCAATCTGCGATTTCTCGAAGACGGCCGTCAGCCGGCGGTCGAACTCGGCCCGGTTGATCAGGCCGGTCAGCGGATCATGGGTGGCGCGATGGCGCATCTCGCGCGACATGCGGCGTTGCTCGCTGACATCATGGAAAACCAGGACCACGCCAAGGATGTCGCCATCGGAATTGCGGATCGGCGCCGCGGAATCCTCGATGCTGAACTCGCGTCCGTCGCGGGCGATCAGCATGGTGTCGCGATCGAGACCCACGACATTGGTCATTTCCAGACAGGCCCTGATCGGGTCCTGGGCGCATTGCCCGGTTTCCTCGTGGACGATATTGAAGACCACGTGGCTCGGCTGCCCCATGGCCTCATCGCTGGACCAGCCGGTCATTCTTTCGGCCACCGGGTTGAGCCATGCCACAGCGCCATCGGCGTCCGTCGTCATCACCGCGTCGCCGATCGAATGCAGCGTCACCCGCAGCATCTCGTGCTGTTCCTGCAGTTCCAGCGCCAGCTGGCGGGTCTCGGTGACATCCCAGGCGGCGCCGATCAGGCGCATGGCGTTGCCGGCGGGATCGGACACCGCCTTGGCCGACAGGCGGATGTAACGGATCGAACGGTCGGGACGGATGATCCGGTGCTCCTCTTCCAGAGGCACACCTTCTTCGATGGTCTTGCGCACCGCGCTCTCGATCCGGTCGATATCGTCGGGATGGAAATATTTCTGCCAGTTCTCCGGCACCCTCTCGCCTTCCCGCTGGGGAAGACCGTAAAGGTGATACATCCACGAATCCCAGGTGAAGAGATTGTCGACGAGATCGAAATCCCAGATACCGATGCCGCCGCTGTCGGTTGCGATCTTGACCCGCTCGGCCAGCAGAAACTGCTGCCGTTCAGCTTCTTTCTGACTGGTGATGTCGATATGGGTGCCGATCATGCGCGTCGGCGTGCCGTTTTCGTCACGGGCGAACACCCGGCCGCGATCAAGGATCCAGACCCAGCTTCCGTTCTTGTGGAGCATCCGGAACTGCTCCTCGAAATAGGGCGTCTTGCCGGCAATGTGATCGAGATCGGAGGTTTTCAGCCGTTCCTTGTCGGTCGGATGGACAAATTGAAGCCAGATGTCGGGTGAATCCCCGACCTCCTCCCGGGTGTAGCCAATGAGGTCGCACCACATCTCCGAATAATGGGTTTTGCCTGCCGTCAGATCGGCGTCCCAGATGCCGATCTGGCCGTTTTCGGTCGCAGCGAGTTGCCGGTCCCGGAGCTTCTCGAGCGCCATGCGCTGCTCGACCTGGTCGGAAATATCCTGGAACGCGCCGGTGAGACGAACCGGCCTGCCGCCCTCGAACTCTGCGGTTCCCACCGCGCGCACCCAGATGCGCTGCCCGCCCGCCTTGATGAACGGCAATTCGAGATCCCAGCCTTCGCCGCCCTCCATGCTCCGTTGAACCGCGGCCTGCACGGCTGGCCGGGCTTCTGGCGCATAGAAATTGATGGCTTCGTCGAGATGCGGAACATAGCCGGGCTCGACGCCGTGAATGCGACAGGTTTCGGCAGACCAGACGATCCTGCCGCTGGCGAGATCAATCTGCCAGCCACCGACACCGGCTGCCCGCCCGGTCCGGTCGAGGAAGGTCTCGCTCTCGCGCAGCATCTCTTCCTGCAGCTTCTGCTCGGTGATGTCCTGCTGGGTGCCGAACATCCATTCGGGCGCGCCATCCTCGGTGCGGGTGAGCACCTTGCCGCGATTGAGCACCCATACCCAGTGACCGTCCTTGTGACGTATCCGGACCTCGCTCATATAGGCCGGAGTCTGGCCGTCAAAATGCTGTTGGAGCTGCAGTTCGGTCATCTCCAGATCATCGGGATGGATCGCATCCTTCCAGATCTGCATCGAGACCGGCGCCAGTTCATCCAGCGTGCAGCCGATCATTTCGGCCCAGCGTTCGTTGAACCGCGCTTCGCCCGTCTGGTGGTTCCACTCCCAGGTCCCGGCCTCCGTCGCCTCGATGATGTATTCGAAACGCTGCCGCTCTTCGATCAGTTCGCGCGTGACCGAGACGCTGTCGCTGATGTCACGCATGATCTCGGTCTTGCCGACGATCTCTCCGGTGTCGGAAAACACCGGACCGGATGACACGGAAACCGGGAGGATGGTTCCGTCGCGGGTCTGCCGGACGGTCTCGCGGGTGGTGCCCTGGCCGGTGTCGCCGATCTGGTAATCCGCGCCGGGCTCCGCGCCCATCTCAGGCACCATGATCAGGCTGATCGGCTGGCCGACCGCCTCTTCGGTGCTGAAGCCGAACATTTCCTCCGCCGAGGCATTCCAGAGCTGGATGATGCCATCCAGCCCGACGGTGACGATTGCATCAACGCTGTTGCTCACGATCGACGCCGCCCGGGACTGGACCATGAGCAGCTCGCGCTCATAGTCGAGCGTAAGCCGGGCCTCGAGCGCACGTGTTGCCGCACAGGCAAGATGCTTCAGGATTTCGCGCTGGTGCGGGGTCAGGGTCTGCGGCTTGTGGTCGACGACGCAGAGCGTGCCGACGTTCTGGCCATTGGACAGCGACAGCGGCACCCCGGCATAGAAGCGGAATTCGGGACCGCCGGTCACCATCGGGTTGTCGGCGAAGCGGGGATCGAGACTGGCGTCCTCGACCTCCATCAGTTCGTCGCCGCAGATGGCGTGGGAGCAAAGCGATATGTCTCTGTGGGTTTCGACAACGCCGGGCAGGCCGAAATTCGCCTTGAACCACTGCCTGTCCTGATCGACCAGGGTGATCAGCGAAATCGGTGTTCCGCAGACCAGCGCCGCCGCGCTGACCAGGGCATCGAACTCGACCTCAGGCGCGGTGTCGAGAACGCGAAGATCGCGGAGCGCCTTGAGCCGGCTGGCCTCGTCGCGGGATATCTCCGCCCGGGCCGGTTCCGTGGTATCGCTCAGTTGCAGTGTATCCGCCAATATTACCGTCCTCGAATTCAACCTGCCCCGGCGCGCCGCCAACACAGCCTTCTCCAGCCAGGGCGAGATCAGGCACCTCGGCATGGTCGGGCAATCATATTAGGAAGCGGATACGAGAATAGTGCTAAATCTACTATAAATTGATCTAATATTGCGCTGCAACGCCCAAAGCCCCGGCGACCATCAGGCCGGAGCAGCCGCCCTGCGCTTTCAGGTTGTCAGGCTGCGGCGAAATGCCCGGGGCACCGGGCGCTGCCATCAGGTGTCTGTCTCGGGGTAATCGACGGCACGAAAGTAGAGCCCTTCGGGGGCCGCCACCGGGCCGCAGGCCTTGCGGTCTTTGGCCTCAAGCGCTGCCGCGACATCGGCGGCTGACCATTTGCCAGCTCCCACCAGCCGCAGCGTGCCGGCAAAGGAGCGGATCTGGTTGTGCAGGAAACTGCGCGCCGAGGCATGGATCTCGATCAGACCTTCGGTCGCGCCGGTGACCACGTCGAGACTGTCCAGATTGCGCACCGGCGAATTGGCCTGGCAATTGGTGGAGCGGAAGGTGGTGAAGTCATGCCGCCCGACCAGGCATTGCGCCGCCTCATGCATGGCCGCGGCATCGAGGCTCTTGGACGACCACAGCGCCCGGTTGCGCTCGATCACCAGCGGCGTGCGGCGGCAGATGATGCGGTAGATGTAATGCCGCTTGATGGCGGAGAAGCGGGCATCGAAGCCGTCCTCCACCTTGCGTGCGGCAAGGATCGCCACCCGTTCTCCGGCCGCCAGCAGATAGGCGTTGACGGCATCGCGCACAGTGTCATCGGGCCAGAGTTTTTCGAGATCGACATGGCCGACCTGCCCGAGCGCATGCACGCCTGCATCGGTTCGTCCGGCGCCGCGAACGACGACGGTTTCACCGCAGAATTTCTTGAAAGCGGTTTCCAGCGCCTGCTGGATCGAGTGGTGATTGTCCTGCCGCTGCCAGCCGGCATAGCCGGTGCCGTCATATTCGATGTCGAGGCGATAGCGTGGCATCAGCCGATCACCGTGCCGGCGGAAATCGGGGTGCCGCGCAAAAAGTCCTCGGCATGAAGCGGCTTGCCACCGGCCTTTTGCAGGCTGAGAAGCCGCAGGGTGCCGGTGCCGCAGGCAATGGTCAGCTTGCCATCGAGCACTGTTCCGGGAGCAGCACCCGACGAAGCCTCATCGACCTCGCCCGTCGCCAGCAGCTTGATGCGCTCGGCGCGATCATCCGTTTTCAACTCAAACCAGGCGCCGGGCGCTGGCGCCAGTCCGCGGACGTGGTCATGCACCTGTTGCGCGGCCAGGGTGAAGTCGACCCGGGTTTCGGCCTTGCTGATCTTGGCCGCATAGGTGACGCCGTCTTCCGATTGCGGCGTGACCGGAAGGCCTTCGGTTTGCAGGCGCGCCATCGCCTCGACCATCAGCTGTGCGGTCACATCGGCGAGGCAATCATGCAGTTCGCCGGTGGTCATAGTGGGCGTGATCTCGACGGTTTCGGTGAGCGCCACCGCGCCGGTGTCGAGCCCCTCGTCCATTTTCATGATCATCACGCCGGTTTGCGTGTCGCCGGCCATGATCGCGCGCTGGATCGGCGCCGCACCGCGCCAGCGCGGCAACAGCGAGGCGTGGCCGTTCCAGGCGCCAAGCCGCGGCGCATCGAGAATGGCCTTTGGCAGGATCAGGCCATAGGCGACGACAACCGCCGCATCGGCATCGAGCGCCCGGAATGCTTGCTGTTCATCGTCATTTTTCAGGCTCTTGGGCGTGAACACCGGAATGCCCAAGGCTTCGGCAGCGCGGTGTACCGGCGACGGCAGCACTTCAAGCCCGCGCCGCCCGGCCGGCCGCGGCGGCTGCGAATAGACCGCAACGATCTCGTGCCCGGTGGCGTGCAACGCTTCCAGCGACGGCGCCGCATAGTCCGGCGTTCCCATAAAGATGATGCGCATGGCCAAGGTGTCCGTTCGTCTCAAATTCCGGCGTTGATCAACGCCCGTGTTCAAACGGGTTTTGCAGCGTCAGGTCAAGCCCGTCGAAGTCGCGGGTGTTGCGGGTTGCCAGTATTGCCCCGTGATGCAGGCAGGTTGCCGCGATCCACAGATCGCCGACAGCAATCGGCTGACCGCTGGCTTCCCGCGCAGCCTGAAGCCTGCCCGCCTGTTCAGCAATGACACCGTCAAAGCCGAGAATTCTTCCCGCAAATGTCCGCTCGATCATGTGCCGCAAACCTGTCGTCAGACGATCGCTGCCGGTTCGCAACAGCATCCTCTGTGCACCAAAAGACAACTCCGCCACCACCGGCGCGCACAGATAAAGCGCGTCGAGCGGTTGCACCCGCATCCAGTTCTTGACGCGCTCGTCGGGATTTTGCCTGGCGGCTTCGGAGACGATGTTGGTGTCGAGAACGATCATTCAAATTCAGGCGTCTGCCTGGCGCTGGCCTTGCGCAATGTCGCTGTCGCATTGACCAGATCGGCATGATCACTGTCGCTCAGTTGCGCTTCGCCCAAAGCGTTGCGGAGTTCATCCCAAGCCGAATTGCGGGGTTCCGGGCCTTCAAGCGGCGCGACGAGGCCCTTGCGGATCAGATGTTTGGCTTCGTCCGACAGACTGCGCCCGGAAGCTGCGGCAGCCTTGCGGATATCGGCCCGCATCTGGTCTGGAAGATTGCGAATGAGCATGTCTGACATGGCACTCTCCACGGATTCGATATCAATGATATCACACTGCGGCACGTGAACCAGTCTTCAGGCCTGGTCGGATCTCAGGCAGTGACGCGGGTTTTGGCGAGCTTGGTGAACTTGCGCACCACCATATCGCGTTTGAGCTTGGAAATATGGTCGATGAACAGCACGCCGTTGAGATGGTCGATCTCGTGCTGCAGGCAGGTGGCGAGCAGGCCATCGGCCTCGGTCACGCGCTGCTTGCCGTGCCGGTCGAGATGCTTGACCGTCACTGTCTCGGGGCGCTCGACCTCGGCGTAATAATCCGGGATCGACAGGCAGCCTTCTTCATAGACGCTGACGCCATCGCCGCTCGCGACCAGTTCCGGGTTGATGAACACCTGCGGGTCGGGATCCTCGTCCTTGCCGGCGACATCGATCACCAGCATGCGCCGCGGCACGCCAACCTGGATCGCAGCCAGGCCGATGCCGGGCGCGTCATACATGGTCTCGATCATGTCCTCGACAAAACTTTCCAGCTCGGCGTCGAAACGCTCCACCGGCTGGCTTTGCTGGCGCAGAATGGGATCGGGCAAATAGATGATCGGCTTGATGGTCATGGCGTTGAAATAGTCACTGATCCGCCCGGCGTCAATCAGCCCCGCCGAACAGGCGGGCACCATGTTCTTGTTTTGATCTGACAAATCGTGAAGAATCAGCTAGGTCAGGGCCATGCAAACCGATGCCGCGCTGTTCTCGACCGCTTTATTTGAACTCAATGGCCAGCCGGTCACGCTGGGCCAGACGCTGTTTGCGGTGCTGGCAACGCTGCTGCTGCTGGTCCTCTGGCTGGCTCTGAGCCTGATGCGCGCCAGCCGTGCCCGGGCACAAGCTGAGGCCGAGGCTTCGGCGCGGGCCGCGCAGGCCGAGGCGCGGATGGCTGACATTCTCAAGGCGCAATCGGAAATGCAGGGCCGCATGGGCACGATGGCCGAGCTGTTCGGCGCCCGCCAGGCCGAGCTCAATCAGTCGATCGGCCAGCGCATTGACGGCATGACCCAGCGGCTGGGCTCATCGATCACCGAACAGACCAAAGCGACGCACGAGAACCTGACAAAACTGCAGGAACGGCTGGCGGTGATCGATACGGCACAGAACAACATCCAGTCACTGGCCCGCGACGTCGTCGGGTTGCAGGCGATCCTGTCCAACAAGCAGACCCGCGGCGCCTTCGGGCAATCGCGGATGGAAACCATCATCCAGGACGGGCTGCCGATCGGCGCCTTCAGCTTTCAGCCGACGCTCACGAACGGCATGCGGCCCGATTGCACCATCGCCATGCCGAATGGCGCGCCGGATCTGGTGATCGATGCGAAATTTCCGCTGGAAGCCTGGAACGCCATCCGCGAGGCCGAGACCAGCTCCCCCGGCGACCCGGCCGCGCTGCAGAACGCGCAGCAACGCTTTCGCCGCGACATCGAGGTGCATATCCGCGATATTTCGGAGAAATACCTGATTGTCGGGGAAACCCAGGACACAGCCTTTCTGTTCGTGCCGTCGGAATCGATCTTCGCCGAGATCCATGAGAAATTTGAAGCTATCGTGCACAAGGCGCAGCGCTCTCGGGTGGTGATTGTCTCGCCGTCGCTGCTGATGCTGTCGACCCAGGTGATCCAGGCGCTGCTCAAGGATGCGCGCATGCGCGAACAGGCGCATCTGATCCAGGGCGAGGTGCTGCGGCTGATGGAAGACCTTTCGCGGCTTGATGACCGGACCCGCAAATTGCAGGCGCATTTTTCCATGGCGCAAAAGGATGTCGAGCTGATCCTGACCTCGTCGGACAAGCTGACCAAGCGCGGCGCCAAGATCGAGGCGCTGGAATTTGCGCAATTGGCGGAGGAGGCAAGACCAGCGGGCGCCGCCCCGGCCTCGCGGGATGAGGCCGCCCCCTCGCAACAGACCATGAAATTCGAACCGCGATCCTCGACGCTCAAGCTCAGGGTTGTCGACGAGGACGATCCTCAGGGCTGACTGGTCTTGGTTGCAGCGGCCAGCTCGCCCAAACCGGGTTTCCGCTGCGCCGCCTCCGACGCTCGTGTGAATCGAGCCCGGGAAAGCCGTGTCGCGTTCAAATCCCGCCCCAGGTGATGCGACAGCGCTTATGGTGATCGTGCGGTCTTTTCCCGACGGCCCGAACCTGACACAAAGGCTCGAGACGACACATTTGCAACAGGAAGCCCGCCATGATCACCGTCATCGGATCAGTCAACATGGACCTGATCGCCACCACCGAACGATTGCCCGCCCCCGGAGAAACCGTCAGCGGAGCTGAGTTCACCACTGCCCAGGGCGGCAAGGGCGCCAATCAGGCGCTGGCGGCGCAGCGCGCAGGGGCGGCAGTCACCATGGGCGGCGCGGTTGGCGATGATGCCTATGGCGCAGAAGCGCTGGCGCTGCTTGAGAAGGCCGGCGCGGATCTCGGCTCGGTCCGCCGCGTGCAGGGCCCCACCGGCATTGCAATCATCCTGGTCGGCGGCGACGGCGAGAACGTGATCGTCGTCATTGCCGGCGCCAATGGTCATGTCAGCGTGGAGGACGCCGAACAGGCAGTTGCCAGCATGAGCGACAGCGACACGCTGCTGTTGCAGATGGAAATCGCGGAAGCGAGCATCGAAGCGGCGCTCAAGGCCGCGCGAAGCAAGGGCGTGCGAAGCGTTCTCAACATCGCGCCGCTGACCGAGGCGGTCGAACGGCTGGCGCCGCTGGCCGATATCGTCATCGCCAACGAGACCGAATTCGCCCGGCTCTCGGGCAGGCCTGCGGAAACCGTTGATGCGGCAAGGGCGGAACTCGCCGCGCTGCACGCCAGGACCGGCCAATGCATGATTGTGACGCTGGGCGGCGACGGCGTGCTTTGGGCCAAGGATGGCACGGTCGAACATGTGGCCGCGCTCAAGATAAGGCCCGTCGACACCGTGGGCGCCGGCGACACATTCTGCGGCTACCTGGCCCAGGGCCTCGATGCCGGGATGGCGTTTCCGGCAGCCGTTCGCCGCGCCGCCGTGGCAGGGGCGCTGGCCTGTCTGAAGCCCGGCGCCCAGCCGTCAATTCCGCTGGCGTCGGAGGTCGACGCGCGGCTCTGAGGGATCAGAGCCGGCCGACCCGTTCGATGAACAGGTCAAAAAACCGGTCGGCATCGACATCGCGGACGACAAAGGCGTTCTCCGCCCGTCCGGTCACCTTCCACCAGTCGACCACCGTGGCGCCAAGGGTGAGTTCCGAGCCGGTCTCGATCTCGACATTGCACTGACGTCCGGAGAACATCTCGGGATCGAGCAACCAGGCAATGACGGTCGGATCGTGCAGCGGACCGCCATCGGTGCCGTATTTCTCCTCGTCAAAGCGTTCGAAGAATTCCAGCATGTCGGCCATGGCCAGCGAGGGGCGATTGCCGTTGGCGCGCAGACGCTCGACCCGCACCCGGGTGGTCAGCACCTTGTGGGTGACATCAAGCGGCATCATGGTGACCGCAACACCGGCGCCGAAAACCTGTTTGGCGGCTTCCGGATCGACGAAGATGTTGAATTCGGCCGAGGGGGTGATGTTGCCGCCCTCGAAGAAACCGCCGCCCATCAGCACGATTTCCTTGATCCGGGCTGCGACATCGGGCGCGCGCTCGAGCACCATGGCAATATTGGTGAGCGGCCCCAGCGCGCACAGCGTGACCTCACCTTCCGGCTGTTGGCGCAGTGTCCTTGTGATGAAATCGACTGCGTGCTCCGGCTCCAGCGGGCGCTCGGCCTCGAAGGGGTCGACGCCATCGAGCCCGGTCTTGCCATGAACATGTTCGGCGGTGACGAGTTCGCGCGCCAGCGGCCTGTCGGCGCCGGCATAGACCGGAATGTCGCCGCGGCCGCAGATCTCGGTGATCATCCGGGCATTGCGCGCCGTCAGAGCCAGCGGCACATTGCCGGCAACAGCGGTGATGCCGAGCACCTCGAGCTCCGGGCTGGCCAGCGCCAGCATGATGGCGGCGGCATCGTCCTGGCCGGGATCGGTGTCGATGATGATCTTGCGCGGTGACATGGCAGGTCCTTGATGAAGCGATTCGTTGGCGGGGACACTACGAGTCTGCCCGCACCTCGGGCAAGGTTCTTGCGAAGCCGGTTGGAAGTTCCCATATTGGGACCATGCCGGATGCCGATTGCGGGTCTGGCGCCTGTCGCTTGAGAACGAGGACAAGCCATGTCACGAATGACGCCCTTTTCGAGCCCGCTATTGCTGGGCTTTGACACGATGGAAAAGACCCTGGAGCGGATCGCCAAGGGGTCGGAGGGCTATCCACCCTACAATATCGAACGGATTCGCGCCTCGGCCGACGGGTCCAATTGCGAGCGGCTCAGGATCACGCTGGCTGTCGCCGGCTTCTGCGATGAAGAGCTTGAAGTGACCACGGAAGAAAACCAGCTGGTGATCCGTGGACGTCAGGCTGATTCCGATGGCCGGGAATATCTGCATCGCGGCATCGCCGCTCGGCAGTTCCAGCGCATGTTCGTGCTGGCTGACGGCATGCAGGTGACCAGTGCCGAGCTGAAAAACGGATTGCTTTCGGTGGATCTCATTCGGCCCGAACCGGAACGCATGGTGCGGAAAATTAACATTTCCGTCCGAGACTGAACATCAGGGTTGATACCAACAGGATGTTTCCTGCCACTCACCGGAGGAAATCTGCATGATTGCCAAATCTGGAAAAAACCAATTGTCCGCCAATGACCTGGCGCTGCTGGGCGCAGGCAAGGTCGGCTATATCCGCAAGATGCGTTCCGAAGACGTCATTGCCCGGTTCCCCGACGCGCCCGAGCTCAATCCCGGGCTCGAACTCTGGGCGCTGTTTGGCGCCGACGGCACGCCGATTCTTTTGACCGACAACCGGTCGAGCACATTCTACCGTGCCGCCGAGGACGAATTGAAGACCGTAGCTCTGCATTAACGGCAGAGCACTGCTTCGCCCACGAATTCATGAAGACCGCATCAGGCCTGCCCGATGCGGTCTTTTTGCGTTTGCGGACTGCGTTATTTTCGCAGGTTCGAAAACATCACCGCGATGACGATGATCGCGCCGATGACGATGCTCTGCCAATAGGGGTCGACCTCGATGATGTTGAGACCATTGGCGATGACCGCCATCAGCAGCGCGCCGATCACCGTGCCCGAAACCTTGCCCTGGCCGCCATTGAGTGCCGTGCCGCCAATGATGACGGCCGCAATCGCGTTGAGCTCATAGCCGATTCCGGCGGATGGCGGCGCGGCGCCGACGCGCGCGGCATAGATGATGCCCCCGAGCGCGCAGCACAATCCGCTCAGCGTATAGGTGGCGATCCGGACATAGGCGATGTTGATGCCGGACAGGCGCGCGGCTTCCTCATTGCCGCCGATCGCATAGATGCTGCGGCCGAGACGGGTGTATTTTAAAAGCAGCGACACCAGAATGGCGATAACGATCGACAGGAAGATCGGAAAGGGAATGCCCAGCACCAGCCCGTCGGCGATCCAGAGGAATTCCTCGGGAAACGACATTGACGGATTGCCGCGGGAAATCAGCAGCACGACGCCGCGCGCCACGCCCATCATGCCAAGCGTGGTGATGAAGGCCGGAACCTTGCCATACTGGATGACGATACCGTTGATCATGCCGGCAAAGACCGTTGCAGCGATGGCCAGGGAGCCGGCGATCACGATATCGACGCCGTGCACGACATTGAGCACCGCCATGATCGAGATGGTCAGCGCCAGCAGCGAGCCGACGGACAGGTCGATACCGGCGGATATGATCACCAGGGTCATGCCTAGGCCGATGATCAGATTGATCGAAGCCTGCTTGCCGATGTTGAACAGATTGTTGGCGGTGAAAAAATACTCCGACATGAAGGAGAGCACGATGACGACGGCAACCAGGCAAGCCAGGGCAATGAGCTGCTGCTTGCTGTCGGCCACTAGGACTTTAATGGACATGTTTTCTCCCACTCATCGAAAAGACGACGTTCTCGCTGTTCAACTCATCGCCAGCGAGTTCCTTGACGATCTCTCCCTTGCGCAGCACCAGCGCCCGGTTGCACAGCCCGATCACCTCGTCGATTTCGCTCGAGGCGACAATGACCGACTTGCCCGCCCGGGCGAGCTCGACGATCAGCGAATAGATCTGGAATTTGGCACCGACATCGATGCCCCGGGTCGGTTCATCGAACATCAATATATTGGCGTCGCGCATCAGCCATTTGGCGAGAACGATCTTCTGCTGATTGCCACCGGACAGATTGACGACGCGGTTGCGCGGATCGCCGGGCCGGATCTCCAGCCGGTTGAAATTTTCCTCGGCCACCCGGGTTTCTTCAGCCAGATCGAGAAACGGGTGCGCAATCTTGTCGAGCGAGGCCAGGCTGATATTCCCGAGGCAACTCATGATCAGATTGAGTCCCTGCTCCTTGCGGCTTTCGGGCAGCAGCCCGATGCCGTTGGCGATCGCCTCCTCGGGCGAGCCGTTGGAAATCGGCCGGTCATCGAGCGCAAGGCGGCCGGAGGCGGCGCTCCGGGCGCCGAAGATCGATTCGAGCAGTTCGGTCTTGCCGGATCCGACCAGACCGGTGATGCCGAGCACCTCGCCCTGGCGGGAGGTGAAAGAGATGTTGCGGAAGCCGTCGCCGCAAAAATCGCTCACCCGCAGAGTCGTGTCCCCGGCATGGCTGCTCTTGGCGGGAAAGTGGTCCTTCAGCTCGGTTCCAACCATCTGGGTGACGATGTCGTCGATGGTCATGTCCGACGCCGGGCTGGTGCAGACCTTCCTGCCATTCTTGAACACCGTGATCCGGCTGCAGATCTGCTTGATCTCGTCGAGCCGGTGGGAAATGTAGATGATCGACACGCCCATCGATTGCAGGGTGCGGACGAAATCGAACAGGGTCCTTGTCTCGGCGTCCGACAGGGCCGAGGTCGGCTCGTCCATGATCAGGATCTTGAGGTTTTCGCGATGCACCACCTTGAGGATCTCGATCATCTGCCTTGTGGCGACGCCGAGGGTGGAGAGCTTGTCGGTGGGATTCGCATCGACGCCAAACTGCTCGAGCAACCTGGCCGACTCGCGGTTGATCGCGGTCCAATCAATGCCAAAACGGCGCATCGGATAGGCACCGAGAAAGATGTTTTCGGCAACGGTGAGCGCATTGACCTGCGAGAATTCCTGATAGATGCCGCCGATGCCGGCCTGCTGGGCTTCGGACGGGGTGTGAAAGTCCACCGGCTTGCCGTTGAGCCGCATGGCGCCCTCGTCCCTGCGATAGGCGCCAGTGATGATTTTCACCAGGGTCGATTTGCCGGCGCCGTTTTCCCCCAGCAGCGCATGGACCTCGCCCTCGACAAGATCGAAATCGACATTGTCCAGCGCACGCACACCGGGAAAGCTTTTCGACAGGCCGGTGACTTCAAGCAAAATTCCCATCCAACCCCTCCAGACAGAGACAGGCGGAAGCCCTTCAATCCCGTCGAAGGGCTTCCAACACATGAGCCGGCGGAATCCCCGCCGGCGTTTCCCGGAAGGGTCAGTTGGTGATGTACTGGTCAACCTCGGCAGCGGTGACGAGCTCCGGAGCGATATAGGTCTCCGGATCAATGCCCTCGGTGGTCTTGCCGTTGGCGATGTATTTCAACGCCGCATCGATGCTCAGCTCAACCATCTTGCGCGCATCCATGCGGATTGTGGCAGCCACATCGCCCTTCTTGATCGCCTCGTAGCCGCCTTGCTGGCCGTCATAGCCGACAATCACGATGTCGGTTTTGCCGGCAGATGCCGCAGCGCGGGCCGCACCAACGGCCAGATTGTCGGACTCGCCGAAGACGCCGTCGAGATCCGGATGCGACTGGAGTATGTCCTCCATCACTTTCAGGCCTTCTTCCTCGGTCCAGTGCGCGCCCTGCTGGGCTGCAACCTCGAGACCGGGATGCACCAGCGCGCCCAGCTCAAAGCCCTTGGTCCGCAGGATCTGCACCGGGTTTCCGGTCTCGCCCTGGATCAGCGCGATCTTGCCGATGCCGCCAAGCCGCTTGGCGATGTAGTCCACCGCCATCTTGCCGCCCTGGCCGTTGTCGACGCCGACATAGGCCACCATGTCGGTGGTGTTGAGCCGGTTGTCCATATTGACCACGGCGACCCCGGCCTTCATCGCCTTCTTGACCACCGGCACCAGCGCGGTGGTGTGGCCGGCGACCAGGATGATGATGTCGGTGTTCTTGGTGATCAGGTTCTCGATGATCGAGATCTGGCCTTCATAGTCGCCAAACGACCCGGCCGGCGCATAGCGCTGGATGTCGACGCCGACTTCCTTGCCATAGGCCACGGCCTGGTCGGCCATTTCAATCTGGAATGCATTGGTGGTCAGGTCCATGACGACGATGGCGCCCTTGAGATCTGCGGCCATGGCCTGGAACGACATCAGCATTGCGCCCGCAGCAAGCGCGGTTGCCTGAAGAAATTTTCTACGGATCATTGTTTCCTCCTCCAAGGATTGCCGGGTCTACCGGCATTAAAGTCCAGTCGACGGGTCGCGGCCTTGTGTCTCCTCCAAACGACCCTTGCTTCTTCGGCCATGAGCGCACGCGACATCGGCCCGCCGGTAGATTGTCGCCTTCATGTCCGCGCCCGCCCCATGACAGGAGCCGGGTCGAGATGCGGAATCTGAAAGTACGGTTCCGGTCCAGCGTCGCCGAGTTTCTCCCTATGCGCATGCACTCACTCAGATGCGGTCGGCAGCACCTGTCCGCGGCACCAGGCACGGTCAGGTTGGCCGGTTGAAATCAGAAGCATTCGGCCGACCGGTCCCGGACTCATGCCACAGATCCACGCCAGCGCTTCCGATTACTCTAGATATTATCTATACTTTGTTTTTGTTTGTTTTCGTTTATTGAGTTTTACCCCAGAATTTCGATCTGACAAGAGCACAACACAAATTTTCTACAGTCCGCTGCCGTTCTACGCTCAGCCGGAGCTTTGATCGCGAGCAATCGGCACGGTGCTGCAACACCGAGGCGATCGCTGGAAACCCTTGAAAACAGTGCGAGATTGAACCGTTGCGGAAATCTCCACAGCCGCACTGGAAAGAATGACGCAGGGGCATTGGGACTTTCTGCGGTTGATTGGCGACTTGCCCCCGGCACCGCCATCCGGACGGCGCTCAACCCGCGCGGAGCCAGAAAAAATCACCCGCCGCAGCCCAAACGTGTATTTCGCGATAATTCGGAATCATTCGAAAGTATGCAGTATCTATTCCAAGCTCAATCGAATGTTGGCGAGCCGCGCAGCACGGCGCAGGGCGCATGTCGCGCACCGCTGTTGACGGCTCAGGCGCAACGCGTCGCGACCGCTTGGCCGTATAAGGGAGAGAGATTGTCGGGAGGCAGGCAGGGTAGCCGGACCGCATCACGCTTGGCGAGGGCACCGGGCCGGAGCCGACCTTCTGCGCGGCTTCAGCGCTGTCACGCCGCCTGCATAGACATAACCGCCGGCCGGCAGGTCAGGCCGCGTTGGAGGCGGGCTCTTGTGTCAGGAACGCATAGAGCGACGCGGCATTGTCGGTGGCGCGCAGTTTCGCGACCATCTCGCTGTCGCGCATCACCCGGGCAATCCGCGACAGGGCCTTGAGGTGATCGGCACCCGCACCTTCGGGCGCAAGCAGCAGAAACACCAGATCGACAGGCTGATCGTCGAGCGCTTCGAACTCGACCGGATGATCGAGACGTGCGAATACGCCGACGATATGATCGAGCGTCGAGAGCTTGCCATGCGGGATGGCGATGCCATTTCCCACGCCTGTCGATCCAAGCCGTTCGCGCTGGAGAATGACGTCGAACACCTCGCGCTCGGAAAGTCCCGTGACTTCCGAGGCCTTGGCCGCCAGTTCCTGCAAAAGCTGTTTCTTGGAGTTTGCTTTGAGCGCGGGCAGAACAGAGTTCTGCGCAATCAGATCAGCAAGCGCCATGTTACGTTCCTTGTTCCGGGCCCACATTGCGGGCCTCATAAATCGCGTCATCGTCAAGGCTGCAGACCGTTTCGGTCCCGGTTCGTTCCGGCCGGCAACGGCCTGCACGCCCTTATCGTTTACAACTCGACGCTGTCAGGCTTTGTTCCCGCCAGCATCGATCCAGCCGATGTTACCGTCATCACGGCGATACACGACATTGAGTGCATCATTGCCCGCGTTGCGGAACATCAGGATCCGTTCATCGGTCATGTCCAGCGCCATCACCGCATTGGCCACGCTCATGGTGACCAGCTGCTTGGTGCTTTCGGCAATGATCGCCGGAGAATAGTCGTCCGGCACTTCGCCGGCATCGTCGCCTTCCGCATCCACCACCGCGTAAGCCAGCTCGGCCTGTGCCTGCTGGTTGTTGGCATGGTGATCCTTGAGGCGGCGCTTGTAGCGGCGCAGGCGCTTTTCCACACGTTCGGCCGAGGCATCAAAGGCTGGCTGCGGATCCTGGGCTTCCCCGGTCGCATGCAGGATGACACCGGTGTCCAGGTGAATCTTGCAATCTGCCTTGAATCGCGACCCGGACTTCTCGACGATGACCTGGCTTGAAAAGCCGCCATCATAATATTTGCGGACCGCACCTGTGATATGGTCCTCGATGCGGGTCCGGAAAGACTCGCCGATTTCCATATGTTTTCCCGACACTCGAACGCTCATGGATCGTCCCTTCTTTTTTTGACTTGGGGATTTAGTCTAAGCCATGCAGCACGCTCATCCAAGAGTCTGGCGCTGGTCATTCGCTCCGATCCAAGCAATAATTCGCTTGACAGAACCGCCTGCCCGGGCTCGCATTTCTTTCCTGCCCGATGCGGGGCGGCTTCTACGCCTGCACGCCCATCCTGTCAAGTTTGGCACGGCTCTTGCTTAATTAGACAATGAATTCAGGCGATTGACGAGCAGGTCTCAAACCGCCGCGGCGCGGGCCCTGGCGCGTTTTTCCCGGCGGCGGTGCACCGAGGACGGAATTGCCATCGCCTCACGGTATTTCGCCACGGTGCGCCGGGCGATCTCGATGCCGGATTGCTTGAGCATATTGACCAGATCATCGTCGGACAGAACCGCTTCGGGGGCTTCCTGCTCGACCAGAACACGGATGCGGTGGCGCACCGATTCGGCCGAATGGGCGTCGCCGCCGGCCTCGGCCGAGGCGATGGAGACCGTGAAGAAATATTTCAGCTCGAACACGCCGCGCGGGGTGATCATGTATTTGTTCGAGGTGACGCGGCTGACCGTGGATTCATGCATGCCGATGGCCTCGGCCACAGCCTTGAGATTGAGCGGGCGCAGATGATCGACGCCATGCAGCAGGAAAGCGTCCTGCTGACGGACAATCTCGCTCGCCACCTTCATGATGGTCCGGGCGCGCTGATCGAGCGATCGCGCCAGCCAGTTGGCCGTCTGCAGGCACTCGCTGAGAAAGTCCTGCCCTGCAACATTCTTGGCCATCTTGCCCGATACGGTGGCGAAATAGGTCTGGTTGACCAGCACCCGCGGCAGGGTCTCGGGATTGAGCTCGACATTCCAGCCACCATCGGATGACGGCCGCACCGAGACATCGGGCACCACCATCTCGCTCGAGCCGGTCTCAAAGCGTGTGCCGGGCTTGGGGTCGAGCGCGCGGATCTCCGCCATCATCTCGAGCAGGTCTTCCTCGTCGACGCCGCACAGCCGCGTCAGCGAGGCAAAATCGCGGCGCGCCAGCAGTTCAAGATTGCCCAACAGTGCCTCCATCGCCGGATCGAGCCTGTTCTTGCGCGCCAGTTGCAGCGCCAGGCATTCGCCCAAAGTGCGGGCAAACAGCCCGGCGGGCTCGGAGTCCTGAAGCCTGGCCAGCACCGCCTCGACCTGAAGCGGATCGGCGCCGAGCCTGTCGACAACCTCGGCCAGGTCCCCGGCCAGGTAACCGGCGGCATCAAGCAGATCGGCGAGCTCGGTGGCGATCAGCCGTTCGGCGGGATCTGCGAAGGTCAGCGCGATCTGTTCGGTGACGTGATCGCGCAGGGTTGGCGCGCGGGCGGCAAAATCGTCGAGATCATAGCCTTCGCTGGCATGGCCGCCATCGCTGCCGGGCATCGACTTCCAGTTGTCGATGAATTCGGGCGCATCCACCCGCTCGACGCCATGATCGTCGGGAAACACGTTCTCGTAGCGGGAATCGATCTCGGAGGTCATGCGCTCGGCCTGGCTTTCGGCCGATGCAGTCCAGGCCGCATCCTCCCCGCCTGCGCCAGCTTCGCCGTCCGAGGCCTGCTCCGCGGGCTGTTCGCGCAACGGATCGGAGGCGGCCTCGGCCCTGTCGGTTTCCGCGGTAACCAGCTCGAGCAGCGGATTGCGCTCCACCTCCTGCTCGATGAAATGGGTCAATTCGACATGACTGAATTGCAGCAGCCGGATCGACTGCATCAATTGCGGCGTCATCACCAGCGACTGGCTTTGACGCAATTGAAGTCCGGCGGACAAGGCCATGAATACGCACTGCTCCCCCGCTACAACAGGCGCCGCATCCGAAGGGACACGCCAGAACTGCCATAACAACTTAATACCAGAGCATGATTTTCATCCTGGTCCGACACCGGCCCATTCAACCATGCAGCAGGCCGGCCCGGATCTGGTCAGCGGTAAACCCGCCTGTCACTCTCTCCGGATCGGAGCGCCCAAAGGGGCACCCTGTCGGCCAACTGGCCCGAAAATTGCTTTTTTCTCACGTTTGGTCAAGTCAGGCTTTGGCAACAGGGTAAAAATGCCCGGTTTGGCTTGCGCGACCGGAGCGAGCGCCCGGTGGTTCAGAGCGAAAACTGCTCGCCGAGATAAAGCCTGCGCACTTCCGGATGGGCCACCACCTCGGAGGGGCGGCCATGGGTCAGCAGCACGCCGGCATTCATGATATAGGCGCGGTCGATCAGGCCAAGCGTTTCGCGCACATTGTGATCGGTGATCAGCACGCCGATGCCGCGGCGGGTCAGGTGCCGGACCAGATCCTGGATATCGGCGACCGCGATCGGGTCGACGCCGGCAAAGGGCTCGTCGAGCAGCATGAAGGTCGGATCGGAGGCCAGCGCCCGGGCAATTTCCAGCCGGCGTCGCTCGCCGCCGGAGAGCGAGATCGACGGCGCCTTGCGCAAATGCGAGATGTGGAACTCGGACAGAAGGCTGTCGAGCTTTTCCTCGCGCCCGGCCCGGTTCTTCTCGACGACTTCCAGCACGGCGCGGATATTGGCCTCGACGCTGAGGCCACGGAAGATCGAGGCTTCCTGCGGCAGATAGCCGACGCCAAGCCGGGCGCGGCGGTACATCGGAAGCTCGGACACATCATGGCCGTCGATTTCGATCGAGCCGGCATCAACCGGCACCAGTCCGGTGATCATGTAGAAACAGGTGGTCTTGCCCGCACCATTGGGGCCCAGCAGCCCGACCGCTTCGCCGCGGCGGACGCCGAGCGAGACGCCGTCGACCACCCGGCGTGACTTGTAGGACTTGGTCAGATTGCGGGCGATCAGGGTGCCGTCATAGCGGGATTCGCTGGTCGAGACCGACACATCGGTGCCGTCGCCGCCGCTCTTGCCGCCAAGGAATGTAAAGGGAGACCGGATCACTGCTTGGGTCGCGACTTTGGATCCAGCTGGATCATCACCCGGCCGCCACAGCTGTCGAGCTTGGCCTGGCCGTCCTTCATCTGCACCGTCAGCTTGCAGCCGATGAAGACATTGTCCGCATCGGTGAGCACCACCTTGTCGCCGGTCAGCACCAGCACCTCGTTCGCCATGTTGAAATTGCCGGCATCGGCCGTGGCGGTCTGGGTGCCCGATACGATCAGCACCTTTTCATAAAGTTCGATCTCGCGGATATCGGCAGCACCGGAGGACACCGAGCCGCCATTCTTGTCGTAATTGACGATCATCTCGCCTGCCTGCAGGGTCATCTCGCCCTGCACCACCTTGACGTTGCCGGTGAAGGTCGCCTTGCCGGTTTCCTCGTCAATCTTGAGCTCGTCGCTTTCGATCTGGATCGGCTCGTCATTGGACAGCGCCAGCCCGGACATCTTGCTCTCGGTGGCCTGGGCCAGCGCGCCGGAGGCCGGAAAGCACAGGCCGGCAGCGAGCACCAGCCAGGCAACACTCATGAAAATCGGGCTTTTCGCCATGTCAGTTCGCCGCTCCATCCTTCGGCTTCAACGCCGTCGGTTTTATTGTCATACGAACCTTGTCGTGGAAAATGATGACACGGCCCTTATCCTGCATCTCCATGGATTGCGCAACCACAGAGGCTTCCGACGAGCTGATGGAAACCGGTTCGGTGGTGACCAGGGCGCCATTGGCCAGATCGATATCCGCCGACTGCATCTCGACCGACAGCCCGTCTTCGCTGGTTACCGTGAACGCCTCATCGAATTTCAGCGTCTCGGCCGTCCTGTTATAGACGCCGCTGGCGGCATTGAGAACAGCCATGTCGCCATTGGAAATCGGCAGGTCGGCCACGATTTCCTCAAGCACGATCACATCGGTGGCGGTCAGATCCTGAATCGCCCGCAGGGCCCGCATCGAATAGGGCCGTGCATCCGAGCCCTGGCCGCTCATCACCGGGTTCTGCATGACCAGCTTGCCATCCCTCAAGGTGACGGACTCGATCCCGACACCTTCAATCGACACCGAGTCGATCCAGGACACCACGGCAAAGGCGACGATCACCAGTGCGGCCAACAGAGGCAGCAGGATCTTGAGCAGCCGCACATGCCGGGAATGGGCCCGGGCGCGCCGGTATTCGGCGTGCGACCGCCCGGCATAATTTTGCTCGGCGGGCATTTCTGGCATTGTCGAAGTGGTCATTCGCTGCTGCGGCCCCAAAGATGAACGCCGAGCCGGGCATGGCCTGTGTGGCAAGGCCCGGTGGCTGTTGCGGTCGACTTCGCATCCCAATATGGTGATTTTGCGAAGCAGACGCTATGTTTGCCATGCCTCAGCCGCAATGGCAAAGCAAGACCCGGCCGGGATGACCTTCGGTTTCGCCGCCACAGACACGCGACCCAGCATTTGGAGACTTCCTCGTGACCGACCCGGAAACACTCGCCGACCGCCGCCGGATCCGGCGCAAACTGCGTTTCTGGCGGATCGCCACCGTTATCGTCGCGATCGCGCTGGTGGCAGGCCTGGCGATGCGCTTTGACGGCGTCAGCCGGCGCGCCGACCACATTGCGCGGATCGACATCAGCGGCGTCATCACCGATGACCAGAAACTGGTCGACCTGATAGACGACGCCGCCGGCAATGATGCGGCCAAGGCAATGGTGATCCGCATCTCCTCGCCCGGCGGCACCACCTATGGCGGCGAGCGGCTGCACAACGCACTGCTGCGGGCCGGCAAGGCAAAGCCGGTGGTTGCCGACATTCACACCCTGGCGGCCTCGGCCGGCTACATGATCGCCGTGTCCACCGACCATATCGTCGCCGGCGAAAGCTCGATTGTCGGCTCGATCGGGGTGATCTTCCAGTATCCACAACTGCGCGAACTGCTCGACAAGATCGGCGTGCGGCTGGAATCGATCAAGTCCTCGCCGATGAAAGCCGAGCCTTCGCCTTTCAATGATGCCAGCGAGGAGGCCAAGGCGATGATCCGCTCGATGGTGCTCGACAGCTATGACTGGTTCGTCGATCTGGTTGCCGCCCAGCGCGAGATGGACCGCGCGCAGGTGCTTGCGCTCGCCGACGGCTCGATCTTCACCGGACGGCAGGGCCTTGAGAACGGACTGGTCGATGCACTGGGCGGTGACGCGGAAATCCGCGCCTATCTCAAGACCAGGGGCATTGACGAGAGCCTGGAAATGATTGACTGGGAACCCGAAACCGACACGCAGGGCCTGCTGCTGGGTGCCGGTGCAACCAGTCTCGTGCAGCAGTTTCTGGGCATGCCGCAGACGATTTCGACCGAGATCGACCGACTCTCGGGCGGCAAGTTGTTCCTTGACGGTCTTGTGTCGGTTTGGCAGGTTGGAGGGCAACCCCGGCGTGACTGAGCGAGGCGCGCCCAGGTGGAACTTATTGGGCAGAACAGGCATTTAACAACCAAGAAATATCAGCGGCCTGTACGGGTTCCTTGGAACCGCGGCGCGACTGGAGGGGAAGTCACATGATCAAATCGGAACTGGTTCAGGCGATTGCGGCGCGCAACCCGCATCTCTACCACCGGGATGTCGAGAACATCGTCAATGCCGTGCTTGACGAGATCACCGAAGCGCTGTCTGAAGGCAACCGGGTCGAGCTGCGCGGGTTCGGCGCTTTTTCGGTGAAGAACCGTCCGCCGCGGTCCGGCCGCAATCCACGCACCGGCGATCCGGTGTTCGTCGAAGAAAAATGGGTGCCGTTCTTCAAGACCGGCAAGGAATTGCGCGAGCGCCTCAATCCGGACAATCCCGACGGCGATGACTAGGACCACGGTGGCTGCGGCTCAGGCCTGAACCGGCCGGTTCCGCATCGTCACAACAGAAAGAATGGATCGAAACATGATCAAGCGCATCATCGCACTGGCAATCCTGGTGCCCCTGGGCATCATCCTCATCATGCTCTCGGTGGCAAACCGGGCCGCGGTGACGCTGGCGCTCAATCCGTTCGATCCGGCCGACACCGTGCTGTCGGTGACATTGCCGTTCTTTGTGTTCCTGTTTGCAGCCCTGATCATCGGCATTATCATCGGGTCGCTGGCCACCTGGTTCAAGCAGGGCAAATATCGCCAGACGGCGCGCGCCAATGCCAATGAAGCGGTCAAATGGCACTCCGAAGCCGACCGCCAGAAAGCCAAGGCCCAACAGATCGCAGCCTCCCTGCCGTCACCGGACAAGCGCACCGCGGCCTGAAGGCATCTGCAAATTGCCGTGCCCCGGAAGTGAGACATCAGCCGGTCAAAGCAACAGATTTTTTGTCGCCCCCGGCAGATGCGTGCCCGGGATGGGGCTGCCTGAAGCGGACGTTCAGAGCCGTCACCGTCCCGATGCTCCCCCGATAGCGCAACGTGCCTAATTGCGGTTTTTCAGAGCTTCAATGTCGCCCTGCCCGGTTTCATTCATCCGGTCGCTGAGCTGGATCAGGGAGCGGGCAGGCTCTTCAACGCAGCCCGGAGCAAGACATCCATATGCTGCTCCAGTTCACCCGCGACTTCCAGACCGATCACCAATATAACCCAATCTGTCCCGTCCCGACAAAACAAGAAGGTGCAGTTTTCCTCTGCCCCTTACACCCCCGCGGCCCTGGCGCTGACAACCTCGTTGAATCTCGCAAAGAACTGGCCGGCGAGCTTTTTCGAGGTGGAATCGATCAGGCGCGAGCCGAGCTGGGCGATCTTGCCGCCGACCTGGGCATTGACGGCATAGGAGAGCACGGTGTCTGCCCCGTCCTCGACCAGCTTCACATCGGCGCCGCCCTTGGCGAAGCCGGCGATGCCGCCCTTGCCTTCGCCCGAGATCGTGTAGCTTTCCGGCGGGTTGATGTTTTGCAAAGTCACCGCGCCGCTGAACTTCGCCGAAACCGGGCCGATCTTGATCTTGACGGTGGCCGACATCTCGGTGTCGGAGCTTTTCTGAAGCTCCTGGCAACCCGGGATGCATTCCCGCAACACGTCGGGGTCATTGAGCGCCTCCCAGACCAGTTGCCGCGGCGCGGCAATGCGTTCTTCGCCGTTCATTTCCATGGATAAGCCTCCTCGCTCCTGCTGTGGGCTATCTTTGCAAAGCGAAAACGGCTTTGCCAAGTGGATATCGGGTTGCTATGTCCAGATCACAGTGAAACCGCAGGCTCCAGTGCCCGTTTCGGCCGGGCCTCATCCAGATCGATCAGGATTCTTCCACTTTGGCGGACAAGCGCTCCCTACAGTCCCGACGCGGCGGCTCTCCTAAACCGGGGGACGGCAAGCCCGGGGACGGCAGGCCGAAAGACGGCAAAGCCGGACAGACGGGTCATGCCGCGCGCCCGCTGGCTGCACCCGGCGGCAAGCCGTCAGCCAAGTCACGGCAAAAGCCCGGCCGCGCCAAGCCGCCGCATGAGGCCGCATCGGCCGCGCACCGGTCCGCGCCGGGCAAGCAATCCGCGGCGAAGCCGATATACACTGCACCGGTGTTCGACAAGCGCGAGCCGGCCCAGCCACAGGCGCCGATCCGGCCGCTCCACCCGCGCAGCGGCGCCCTGCCCAAGCAGACCACGCCGGTGATCCTCGAAACCGGCGACGAGGACGGCTACCGGCTGCTTGACACCGGCGTCAACGCCGCAGGACAGGGCGAGAAGCTCGAGCAATATGGCGATCTGCGCATTGTCCGCCCCGAAGCCCAGGCGCTGTGGGCGCGCGGCTTGCCCGACGGGGTCTGGGACAAGGCCGATGCGCTGTTTACCGGCGACACCGACGAGGACGGCATCGGCCGCTGGGCGTTCCCGAACGTGCCGCTGGGCGAAACCTGGCCGATGCAATTGCTCGGCGTCGATTTCTACGGCCGGCTGACCTCGTTCCGCCATGTCGGGGTATTTCCCGAACAGATCGCCCATTGGCGCTGGATGGCGGAGCGGATCGAGGCCGCCGACCGGCCGCTGAAAGTGCTCAACCTGTTCGGCTATACCGGCGTGGCCTCGCTGGTTGCTGCCAAGGCCGGAGCGGAAGTCACACATGTCGATGCCTCGAAAAAGGCGATCGGCTGGGCTCGGGAAAACCAGGCACTGGCGGGGCTCGACAAGAAACCGATCCGCTGGATCTGCGAGGACGCGATGAAATTCATCGCCCGCGAGGAACGCCGCGGCAACCATTACGACATCATCCTGACCGACCCGCCGAAATTCGGCCGCGGCCCGAATGGCGAAGTCTGGCAATTGTTCGAGCATCTGCCGCTGATGCTCGACATCTGCCGCGAGTTGTTGAGCCCGAAACCGGTCGGCCTGGTGCTGACCGCCTATTCGATCCGCGCCTCGTTCTACGCCATTCACGAACTGATGCGCGAAACCATGCGCGGCGCCGGCGGCCGGGTCGAGTCCGGTGAGCTGATCATCCGCGAGAGCGGCAAGGCCGATCCTGACGATTGCCGGGCGCTGTCGACTTCTCTGTTTGCAAGGTGGCTGCCGCAATGAGCGATCACGAAACACCAAAGAACACGACACGGGTCGGCCAGGTCAAGGACATCACCAGCCTGTCCAACCCGATCATCAAGGACATCCGCGCGCTGTCGATGAAAAAGCATCGCGACGAGACCGGGACCTTCCTGGCCGAGGGATTGAAGCTGGTCATCGACGCCATCGAGCTGGGCTGGAACATCCGCACGCTGATCTATGCCAAGGCGCAGCGCGGCAAGGACCAGGTCGAAAAGATCGCGGCGCTGACCATTGCCCGCGGCGGGCTGGTGCTCGAAGTCAGCGAGAAAGTGCTGACTGCAATCACCGGGCGCGACAATCCGCAGGCCGTCATTGCCGTGTTCGAGCAAAAGGCGATGGCGCTGGATGCGGTCCGGATGAAGCCTGACGACACCTGGGTGGCGCTCGACCGGGTCCGCGACCCCGGCAATCTCGGCACCATCATCCGCACCGCCGACGCCGCAGGCGCCGCTGGCGTCATGCTGATCGGCGACACGGTCGATCCGTTTTCGACCGAGACCGTGCGCGCCACCATGGGATCGATCTTCGCCGTGCCGCTGGTGCGCATTTCGGAAAAGGACTTTCTGGCCTGGTCGGCCAAGACGAAGCCATTGGTGGTGGGCAGCCATCTCAAGGGCAGCGTCGATTACCGCACCATCGGCTATCAGGACCGGCCGGTGGTGCTGCTGATGGGCAATGAGCAGCAAGGCCTGCCCGACACGCTGGCCGGGGCCTGTGGCAAACTGGCCCGGATCCCGCAGAGCGGCCGGGCGGATCTCGCTCAATCTGGCAATCGCCACCGGGGTGATGCTGTTCGAGGCGCGCCGGCATCTTCTCGATCTGGGAGAGTCAAAATCGTGACGATTTCTCCGCTGAGCCGGGTCGGACCGATGCTGGTGCTGGTCGCTGTCACCGTCGGGCTCGACCAGGTGATCAAATGGCTGGTGGAAACCCGGCTTCCGATGCACGAATCCATTCCCGTGGTGCCGATGTTCGCGCTCTACCGAACCTGGAACGAGGGCATTGCCTTCTCCTTCCTGCGCGGACTGCCCGACACCGCGCTGATCGCGCTCACCGCACTGGTGATCGTCTTTGTCGTCTATCTGTGGCGCAACACCCCGCCTGCCCGGGCCATCGCCCATCTCGGCTATGCGCTGATCATCGGCGGCGCTCTGGGCAATTTGATCGACCGGGCGATCTACGGCCATGTTGTCGACTATATCCAGTTTCACACCGCGACCTGGTCCTTTGCCATTTTCAATCTCGCCGACAGCTTCATCAGCATCGGCGCAGGCCTGATCGTGCTCGATGAACTGATCGCCACGATGAGAGACCGCAAGGCCCGCAAATGAAACGACTGCCGGGTCCGCGTCACCCTTGATCTTACAGGGCGGGCGGGCCAGTCTGAACCAACACAGGATGAGGAGTTTCCATGCAAGACCGTTTCAAGGGCATTTTGCTCACGCGCGACGAAAACAAGGTCCTGTCGGTCGATGTGGCTGACCTCGGTCTTGATGATCTGATGGACGGCGACGTGATCGTCGAGGTCGAATGGTCCACCGTCAACTACAAGGACGGCCTTGCCATCACCGGCAAGGGTCCGGTGGTGCGGCGCTGGCCGATGATCCCGGGCATCGACTGCGCCGGCACGGTGGTGAGTTCCGAAAACGAACGCTTCAATCCCGGCGACAAGGTGATCCTCAACGGCTTCGGCGTCGGCGAGGTCCATACCGGCGCCTATGCGGCCTATGCGCGGCTGAAGGGCGACTGGCTGATCCCGATGCCCGAAGGCATGGATGGCCGCTCGGCGATGGCGATCGGCACTGCCGGCTACACGGCGATGCTGTCGGTGATGGCGCTCGAGCGCCACGGCATCACGCCCGGACGCGGGCCCGTGGTGGTCACCGGCGCCAATGGCGGCGTCGGCACCGTGGCGATCGCGGTGCTGGGCAAGCTCGGTTACGAGGTCATCGCCTCGACCGGACGCACCGAGGAGGCCGACTTCCTCAAGAGCCTCGGCGCTTCGGAAGTCATTCATCGCGATGAACTCTCGGGCCCGGCCAAGCCGCTGGCCAAGGAACGCTGGGCCGGTGCGGTCGACGCGGTGGGCAGCCACACGCTGGCCAATGTGCTGTCGATGACCTCCTATGGCGGCGCGGTGACAGCCTGCGGTCTGGCGCAGGGCATGGATCTGCCGACATCGGTGGCGCCGTTCATTCTGCGCGGCGTGTCGCTGCTCGGCATCGATTCGGTGATGGCGCCGCTGGCGCTGCGACAGGAAGCCTGGTCGCGACTGGTGCACGATCTCGACATGGCCAAGCTCGAGGCGCTGTCGACCGAAATCGGCTTTGACGGCATCGTCGATGCGGCGCATTCCATCATTGACGGCAAGGTCCGCGGCCGCGTCGTGGTCAATATGAAACAGCCGGACCACTGATCGCTAAAATTTGAAGCTTTGGCTGAAGGCTTTGCTCACCGGGTCCGTGGTATTGACGGATCCATGAGCACTGAAACCAAACGATCCCACTCTCTCCTGGACCAGGCCGGCAACCGGCCTGGCGCCGGGCAGGCTGACACGGTGCCGGTCATTCCGGTGGTGCATTATCCGGCGACGGAGTCCCCGGAAGCGGACGGATCCGCCCGCAAAGCAGCTGCGGGATCGTCGTCGCAGGCGCTGTTTGCCGCCTCCGCCGTGATGGCAGCGGCTGCGGTTTCCATGATCTTCAGCGCGCCCGCGGTGCTGTTTGTCACCCTCGCAGGCATTGCCGCCTTTGCGGCCGTGGCCCTGCTGCGGCGGTCGCGGGCAGATGCCGGGGCCAGCCATCCGGCACGCGCCATGGCCGAAAAGGCCGCGCTTGCCGAGCAGGACATCGATCGCAATTGGGAACTGGGCGAGTTTTCCGGCCATCTGGCCACGGTCTTCGATGCGCTCGGCGACATGGTGACGGCCTGCAATCTCGACGGCCGCATCGTCTATGCAAACCAGACCTTCCGGACCGCGACCGGCTGCGACAATCCGGTCGGGCTGACGCTCGACATGGCCGGCATCGCGCTCACCCCGACCAGCGACACCGGCGGCCGCGAGCTGGTGCTGGGCAGCGGCGACCAGCAGACCATCTGGACCTGGCACGAAACCGCCTCGCGCGACCCGTCTTCGCGCAACCTGTTCATCAACTGCATCGGCCGCAATGTCACCGCCACCCGCCGGGCCGAGGCCGAGCTGGTGGAGGCACGCGAAAAGGCGGAAGCCGCCAACCACGCCAAATCCCGCTTTCTGGCGACTGTCAGCCATGAAATCCGCACGCCGCTCAACGGCATATTGGGCATGACCCATTTGCTGGAACAGACCGAGACGACACCGGAACAGGCAAGCTACCTCAAGACCGCGCGCGAATCCGGCCATTCGCTGCTGTCGCTGATCGAGGACCTTCTCGATGTGACCTCGATCGAGGCCGGCCGGCTGCATCTGCGCCAGGAGCAGGGCAATCTCGAAGACCTGGTCAACGGCGTCAGCGAGTTGATGGCCTCGCGCGCCCATGAAAAAGGCATCGAGATCGCGGTGCATATTGCCGCTGAAGCGCCGCTGCTGATCACGTCCGACATCGGCCGGCTGCGGCAGGTGCTGTTCAATCTCGTCGGCAACGCCATCAAGTTCACCGAAAAGGGCGGCGTTCTGGTCGAGGTGGTGCGCGAAGACAGCCAGCTCGCCTTCATCGTCTCCGACACCGGCCCGGGCCTGAAGGACGAGGACAAGGTGCGGATCTTCAACGAGTTCGAACGCGCCGACAATGGCCCGACCCGCACCCAGGGCGGCGCCGGGCTCGGATTGTCGATTTCGGCGCGCATCGTCGAGGCGCTGGGCGGCGAGATCGGCGTCACCTCCACGCCCGGCCAGGGCAGCATGTTCAAGTTCACCGTGCCTGTCAGGGAACTTGCGGAGCCGGAAGCCCACAGGCCAGTGCTGGGGACGCTCGAGGGCCGCTCCGTGCTGGTGATTGCGCCGCGGGGTCCGGTCTCGACGGCGCTGCTGTGGACCATTCGCGATCTCGGCGGCATTGCCGAAACCGCCGATGACGCCGAGTCCATGATGACGGCGCTGACCCGGCTCTACCGCTCCGGCGCAACGCTGAGCGACATTGTCGTCGACCGCCGCATCGCCGACCGTGCCGACAGCCTGCTGGCCGCAGCACCTGTGGAACTGCCCGCCAGCATCGAGCGCACGCTGGTGATCGCACCCGAAGACAGCCGCGATCTCGACAGCCATTCGGGCCATGGCGCCGACGCCTGGCTGGTGCGGCCGGTGCGCCGGGAATCGCTGATCAATGTGCTGACCCGGCGCGATGACCGCGACGACCGCGACCGGTTGAGCTGCAAGCTGCGGCCGGTGGTGCTCGAACGGGCGTCGGACAATCCGACGCTGGACATTCTTCTGGCCGAGGATGATCCGGTCAACGCCCTTGTGGTGCGCTCGATCCTCGCCCGCCAGGGACACCGGGTCACGGTGGTCGACAATGGCCGCAAGCTGGTCAACGAGGCGATGGAACGCCCGGCCGGCGTTGCCGCCTATGATCTGGTCATCACCGATCTGTCGATGCCCGAACTCGACGGCCGCAGCGCCATCCAGCAGATCCGCGCCGAGGAAGCCGCAAGCCAGCTCTCGCGGCTGCCGATCATCGTGCTCTCGGCCGATGGTCAGGCTTCGACCAGCGAAGACCTGCTCGCCGCCGGCGCCGACGGACACGCCGAAAAGCCGGTCGATCCGCAATGGCTGTTGCAGCTGGCGACGGTGACGGCCCGCAAACGGCAGAGCGCCGCCGGATAGGCGCGACGCCGTCCCCACCCGCAAACGGCCCTGCGAGCGGCATGATAGCCGACCACTTTCAAACACTTGCGGGCCGGAATTCACGTCCGCGCGGTTGCGTTGCACGGGGTGGAGACACATAAATACCTTGAAATGGGCACATGGCGGATGGCAAATGTCACCGGGATGTCGCAGAATCATGGTTGAACCCGGTCATCATCCAGCGGGAGAGCTTCCATGCACACGCAAGTACAACAGCCGATGACCAGACCCTTCCTTGCACCGATCGCCAAGTTCCAGCCCGAGGACCGGATCCTCGGTCGCATCGGCTCGCTCGAAGTCCGGCTTGCCGCGACGCACAGCGAGATCGAGGCGGCGCAGGCGTTGCGCTACCGTGTCTTCGTCGAGGAAATGGGCGCACAGCTGCCGGCCGACGCCATGCTGCAGAAACGCGATTTCGACCGGGTCGACCGCTATTGCGATCACCTGCTGGTGCTCGACACGGCGCTGACCGGCTCCACCGAAGACCAGATCGTCGGCACCTACCGGCTGCTCCGGCAGGAGGTGGCGGCGCGCCATGACGGTTTTTATTCGCAGAACGAATTCGACGTGATGGATCTGGTCGGCCGCTCGCCGGACAAGCGGTTTCTGGAACTGGGCCGCTCCTGCGTGCTGAGCACCTATCGCATCCGCCGCACGCTGGAAGCGCTGTGGCAGGGCACCTGGGCCTATGCGCTGGGCCACGGCATTGACGTGATGTTCGGCTGCGCCTCGTTTCCCGGCGCCCGGCCCTATGCGCATGCGCTGGCGCTGTCCTTCCTCAACCAGACCGCCGCGGCCAATGACGAATGGAACGTGCGCGCCATTGCCGGACGCGGATTGTCGATGGACATGATGCCGGCCGAGGCCATCAACCCGCGCGCCGCCATTGCGGCCATGCCGCCGCTGGTCAAGGGCTATCTCCGGGTCGGCGCAGTGGTTTCCCGCGAAGCGGTGGTCGACACCGCCTTCAGGACCACCGATGTGCTGGTGATGCTGCCGGTCAAGCAGATCAATGGCCGCTATCTCAACCACTACGGCGCCGACGCCTCGCGCTTTGCCGCCTGACACTGAACGCCTGACCGGGGTTCAGGACAGCCGAACCCCGGTCCTGCTTTCACAGTGACGGGTTGCCGCTTCAGCTCGCCGCGTTGTAGGCGGCAATCGCCGCCATGTTGACGATGTCGGAATCCTTGGCGCCCATCGAGACGATCTGGATCGACTTGTCGAGGCCGACCAGAAGCGGGCCGATGACGGTGGAGCCGCCCAGTTCCTGCAGCATCTTGGTCGAGATCGAGGCCGAGTGGAATGCCGGCATCACCAGCACATTGGCCGTGCCCGAGAGCTTGCAGAACGGATATTGTTCGAGCACCTTGGCGTTGAGCGCCACATCGGCTGCCATCTCGCCATCATATTCGAAATCGACCCGGCGCTTGTTGAGGATCTTGACCGCGTCGCGGACCCGCTCGGAGCGTTCGCCGGTGGGGTGGCCGAAGGTGGAATAGGCCAGCATCGCCACACGCGGCTCATAGCCCAGACGCCGCGCCATGCCGGCGGCTTCCTCGGCAATGTCGGCCAGTTCCTCGGAATTGGGCATGTCGATGACGGCGGTGTCGGCAACAAAGACGGTGCGGCCGCGGCACAGCGCCAGCGACACGCCGATCATCCGGTGACCCGGCTTGACGTCGACGCAGCGGCGGATGTCTTCGAGCGCAGTGGAGTAATTGCGGGTGGTGCCGGTGACCATCGCGTCGGCATCGCCAAGGGCGACCATGCAGGCGCCGAAATGGTTGCGGTCGGTGTTGATCAGCCGCTGGCAGTCCCGGTAGAGATAGCCTTTGCGCTGCAGCCTTGCGTAGAGATAGTCGGTATAGGCCTCGACCCGGCGCGAGACGCGGGCATTGACCAGTTCGATGCCGGTGCGGTCGAGATCGATGCCGGCGAGTTTTGCGGTCTCGCGCATCTGCTCCTCGCGGCCGAGAAGACAGGCGGTGCCGAGCTTCTGGTTCACATAGGAGACGGCGGCGCGCATCACCTGTTCCTCCTCGCCCTCGGCAAAGACCACCCGCTTGGGGTGACGGCGGACCCGCTCATACAGCCTTTGCAGGGTGGAGGCGATCGGATCGCGCCGGGCGGAGAGTTCCTGCGCATAGGCTTCCATGTTGAGGATCGGTTTCTGCGCCACGCCCGAATCCATCGCCGCCTTGGCCACAGCAACCGGAATGGCCGAAATCAGCCGCGGATCGAACGGCACCGGAATGATGTATTGCGGGCCGAAGCGCGGGCGCACGCCCTGATAGGCGGCGGCGACATCGTCGGGCACATCCTCACGGGCAAGCTCGGCCAGCGCATTGGCCGCGGCAATCTTCATGTCCTCGTTGATGGTGGTGGCGCGGACATCGAGCGCACCGCGAAAAATATAGGGAAAGCCCAGAACATTGTTGACCTGGTTGGGGTAGTCGGACCGGCCGGTGGCCATGATGGCGTCATTGCGGATCGCGGCCACTTCCTCCGGGGTGATCTCCGGATCCGGATTGGCCATGGCGAAGATGATCGGGTTCTTCGACATCGAAGCAACCATCTCGGGCGTCAGTGCGCCCTTGGCGGACAGGCCGAACACGACATCGGCGCCATCCATGGCGTCGGCCAGCGAGCGCGCCTTTGTCTCCACCGCGTGACCGGACTTCCACTGGTTCATGCCTTCGGTGCGGCCCTTGTAGATCACGCCCTTAGTGTCGCACAGAATGATGTTTTCGGGCGAGAACCCCATCGCCTTGACCAGTTCGACACAGGCAATGGCCGCCGCACCCGCGCCGTTGCAGACCAGTCTCGTGCTCTTGAGATCGCGCCCCGTCAGATGCAGCGCATTGATCAGGCCGGCCACAGCGATGATGGCGGTGCCGTGCTGGTCGTCGTGGAACACCGGAATGTCCATGAGCTCGCGCAACCGCTGCTCGATGATGAAGCAGTCGGGCGCCTTGATGTCCTCGAGATTGATGCCGCCGAAGCTGGGGCCGAGATAGCGCACGCTGTTGATGAATTCATCAACATTCTCGGTATCGACTTCCAGATCGATGGAATCGACATCGGCAAAGCGCTTGAACAGCACCGCCTTGCCTTCCATCACCGGCTTGGAGGCGAGTGCGCCGAGATTGCCCAGTCCCAGAATGGCAGTGCCATTGGAAATGACGGCAACCAGATTGCCCTTGGCGGTGTAGTCGAAGGCGCGCGAGGGATCCTCGGCAATCGCCTTGACCGGAACGGCGACGCCGGGCGAATAGGCCAGCGACAGGTCCCGCTGCGTCGCCATCGGTTTCGTCGGGTTGATTTCAAGCTTGCCGGGCCGTCCGCGGGCGTGGAAATCCAGCGCCTCCTGGTCGGTCACAGCGGAAATCGAGCGATCTGATTTGTCCATCCCTGGCATATTTTTCCATCCCGTTGTGGGCGACCTTGTGTACGGCGCCTCGTAGCTGTTGTCTTTGGTGCACCCCCACCGTTAGGGTGGTTGGCACGGCCTGTAAAGCCGAGCACCCGGTCAAGCTTACATCGCAGACGATTGAAAAACCAAGACAGGCATCTCCTCTTGAACGCCGAAACCCCTCTCCACCCCGCCACGCTGACGACAGCCCAGCTTGCCACCGCCGAAAGCCGCGCCACGGCGACGCCGATGATGGAGCAGTTCATCGAGATCAAGGCGAACAATCCGGATTCGCTGCTGTTTTACCGGATGGGCGATTTCTACGAGCTGTTTTTCGAGGACGCGGTGGATGCCTCGCGCGCGCTGGGCATCACGCTGACCAAGCGCGGCCAGCATCTGGGCCAGGAAATTCCGATGTGCGGCGTGCCGGTGCATGCAGCCGACGACTATCTGCAGAAGCTGATTTCGCTCGGCTTCCGGGTGGCTGTCTGCGAGCAGACCGAGGACCCGGCGGAGGCCAAGAAACGCGGCGCCAAATCGGTGGTCCGGCGCGACGTCACCCGGCTGGTGACGCCCGGCACACTGACCGAGGACCGGTTGCTCGATCCGTCGCAATCGAATTTTTTAATGGCGCTGGCGCGGGTCAAGGGATCGGCCGAGGCGCAATATGGACTGGCCTGGATCGACATCTCCACCGGCGCGTTCCATGTCGGCGAAAGCCGGGCGGCGCGGCTTCTGGCCGATATCGCCCGGGTCGAGCCCAGCGAGCTGATCCTGGCGGAAAACGTGTTTCACGATCCGGAAATCCGGCCGCTGATTGACCAGATCGGCCGGGTGGCCGTGCCGCAACCGGCAGTGCTGTTTGACAGCGCCACGGCGGAAGGCCGGATCTGCCGGTTTTTCGAGGTCGGTTCGCTTGACGGTTTTGGCAGCTACAGCCGTTCCGAACTTGCTGCCGCCGCCGCCGTCATCGCCTATGTCGAAAAGACCCAGATTTCCGAGCGGCCGCCACTGGGCCGTCCCGAGCGCGAGCGCGACGGCGCGCGGATGTTCATCGACCCGGCGACGCGGGCCAATCTCGAACTGGTGCGGACCCTGTCGGGCGACCGGCAGGGCAGCCTGATCAAATCCATAGACCGGACCGTCACCGGCGGCGGCGGGCGCAAGCTTGGCGAATGGCTGATGGCGCCACTGACCGATCCCGGCGCGATCAACACCCGGCTCGACGGGGTCTCCCACCTGATTGCCAACCAGTCGCTGACAGACACGCTGCGCCGCGCGCTCAAGGGTGTGTCAGACATGCCGCGCGCATTGTCGCGGCTGGCGCTCAACCGGGGCGGCCCGCGGGATCTCGGCGCGATCCTGACCGGCGTGCGCGCCGCAGGGGATATTGCAACGCTGTTTGCCACCGAGGAGGCGCCGGAGCTGCTTGGCCGGGCGCTCGACACGCTGCGCGCGCTTCCCGGCGAGGTCGGCGAGCGGCTGTCGCAGACGCTGCATGACGAATTGCCGCTGCTCAAGCGCGATGGCGGCTTTGTCCGGGCCGGGTTCTCGCAGGAGCTCGATGAGCTCAGAGCCTTGCGCGACCAGTCGCGACGGGTGATTGCCGGCCTGCAACTGTCCTATGCCGAAGACACCGGCGTGCGCTCACTGAAGATCAAGCACAACAACATGCTCGGCTATTTCATCGAGGTCACCGCGCTCAATGCCGGGCCGCTGACCGACAGCGCCGAAGCCAAGTCGCGGTTCATCCATCGCCAGACCATGGCCAATGCGATGCGGTTCACCACCACGGAACTGGCTGATCTGGAAACCCGGATCGCCAATGCGGCGGGCGAAGCGCTGAGCATAGAGCTGGCAGCCTTCGAGGAGCTGGTGGCTCTGGTCGTCACCCATGCCGATGCGATCAAGGCGGCCGCCGACGCGTTGGCGGTGATCGATGTGGCGGCCGCGCTGGCCGAGCTTGCCAGCGAGCAGGGCTATGCAAGGCCCGGGGTCGATGACAGCCTCGCCTTCGAGATCGTCGCCGGGCGGCATCCGGTGGTCGAGCAGGCCTTGCGGCGCCAGGCAGCGCAACCCTTTGTCGCCAATGATTGCGACCTCTCGCCCCCGGAGACAGCGACGAGGGCGGCTCGATCTGGCTGCTCACCGGCCCCAATATGGGCGGTAAATCAACATTCCTGCGGCAGAATGCGCTGATTGCGATTCTTGCGCAGATGGGCTCCTTCGTGCCGGCAGGCAGCGCCCATATCGGTGCTGTCGACCGGCTGTTCTCCCGCGTCGGCGCCTCGGACGACCTGGCCCGCGGCCGCTCGACCTTCATGGTCGAGATGGTGGAGACGGCGGCGATTCTCAATCAGGCCAGCCCACGCTCGCTGGTGATCCTTGACGAGATCGGCCGCGGCACGGCGACCTTCGACGGCTTGTCGATCGCCTGGGCGGCGGTCGAGCATCTGCATGCCGAAAACCGCAGCCGCGGCCTGTTCGCCACCCATTTTCACGAACTCACCGCGCTGTCGGAGAAACTGCCGCGGCTGTCCAATGCCACCATGAAGGTCAAGGAATGGCAGGGCGAAGTGGTGTTCCTGCACGAGGTCGGACCGGGTGCGGCCGACCGCTCCTACGGCATCCAGGTGGCGCGGCTTGCCGGCTTGCCCGACGCGGTGGTGGCGCGCGCCCGCGAGGTGCTGCAGCTGCTGGAGACCAGCGAGCGGGAAAACCCGGCGGCGCGTCTGGTCGATGACCTGCCGTTGTTTGCGGTGCCGGTGCACCGGGAGCCCGCCAAACCGGCCCGGGGCCCCTCGGAATCGGATGCTTTCCTGAGCGGCCTCAATCCCGACGAGATGACCCCGCGCGACGCGCTGGAAGCGCTGTACGAACTGAAGCGGCGGGTGTCGGAAACCGGCCGGAGCTGAGCGACCGGCGCGGGCGCGACCCGACGCTGCGAGCCGGTCCGGCAATTGCGCATGCTTTTCAAACCGGGGAATTCGGATGCCGAAATTCGTCATCACCGGCGCGTCCGGCGGCGGCAAGTCGACGCTGATCTCGGCCCTTGCCGCCAAAGGCTACGCCACCGTGCCCGAGGTCGGACGCCGGATCGTTGCCGAGCAGGTGGCGACACACGGCACGGCGCTGCCCTGGCTGGACCAGGCGGCCTTCATGGATCTGCTGTTTGCGCGGTCGATTGAGGCCTTCGACGAGGCCGGCGATGCTGCCGGCGAGATCGTGTTCTTTGACCGCAGCTTTTACGAAGCGCTGGCCTATGGCGCGGTGATCGGGCGCCCGGTGCCACAGACGATGGCTGCGGCTGCGGCCGCGCGGAGATTTGACACGCCGGTCTTCGTCTGCCCGCCATGGCAGGACATCTTCACAACCGATGACGAAAGACGGCACGGGTTCGACTTCGCGCTGCGCGACCATGCGGCCAATGTGGCGATCTACCAGGCGGCCGGCTACACGCTGGTCGAGCTTCCCCGCGTTCCGGTGGCCGAAAGGGTGGGCCTCATCGCTGAGCGGCTTTGCGATTTGTCCGGCCCGCAGCCTTCCAATCCGTCGGAAAAACGTTAAGAAAGGCCAGAACCTTTCAGCGCCAACCGACAAGAGTCCTCATGAGCCAGTTTGACGTTCTTTGCATCGGCAATGCCATTGTCGACATCATCGCCCGCTGCGACGAGGCGTTTCTCGCCGACAACGAGATCATCAAGGGCGCGATGAACCTGATCGACGCCGAACGCGCCGAACTGCTGTATTCGCGGATGGGTCCGGCGATCGAGAGCTCGGGCGGCAGCGCCGGCAACACGGCTGCGGGCATTGCCGGTTTCGGCAGCCGCTCGGCCTATTTCGGCAAGGTCGCCGAAGACCAGCTCGGCAAGATCTTCAGCCATGACATTCGCGCCCAGGGCGTTCATTTCGCCACCCGGCCGCTGGAAAGCACCCCGCCGACCGCACGCTCGATGATCTTCGTGACCCCCGATGGCGAGCGCTCGATGAACACCTATCTCGGTGCCTGCGTCGAGCTTGGCCCCGACGATATCGAAGCCGATGTGGTGGCCGGGGCGAAGGTGACCTATTTCGAGGGCTATCTGTGGGACCCGCCCCGCGCCAAGGACGCCATCCGGCTCTGCGCCGACATCGGCCACAAGCACGGCCGCGAAATGTCGATGACGCTGTCGGATCCGTTTTGCGTCGGGCGCTACCGCGAAGAGTTTCTCGAGCTGATGCGCTCGGGCACCATCGACATCGTGTTTGCCAATTCCGATGAGGCCAAATCGCTCTACGAGACCGACAATTTCGAGCATGCCGTCTCGCAGCTGCGCAAGGATTGCAAGCTTGCGGCCATCACCCGTTCCGAGCACGGCTCGGTGATCGTGCGGGGCGACGAGCGCGTGGACATCGATGCAATTGATATTGACGAGGTGGTCGACACCACCGGTGCCGGCGATCTCTATGCCGCAGGCTTCCTGCATGGCTATGCCAATGGCAAACCGCTGGAAACATGCGGCAAGCTCGGCAGTCTCGCCGCAGGCCTGGTGATCCAGCAGATCGGCCCGAGACTGCAATTGTCGCTGGCTGAGGCAGGACGCAAGGCCGGGCTCATCTGAACGCGGCCACTGGAACCGGTGCTACATCACGTCTTCGGGCGGACGGCCGGCACGCGAGCGGTAGGGCGAGAATGCCCAGTTGTAGCGAATCGCGCCGCCACGCACGGCAAAGGCCATGATGACGCCAGCCGCGGAGGCTGCAACCAGCGGCGCGCCGAGCAGGCTGGCAACAACAAAGCCGCCGGCGCCGACAAGGGCGGCCGAGACATAGATTTCCGGACGCATCAGCACTGAGGGTTCACCGGCCAGCAGATCGCGCAGGATGCCGCCCATGGTGGCGGTCATCATGCCGGTGACAAGTGCCACCACCGGCGAGCCGGACACAGCCAGCCCCTTGGCAGCACCCATCACCGAATAGGCCGACATGCCGACGGCATCGAACCACAGCAACAGCCGGTAGCGTGACTCGACCAGATGGGCTGTGAAATAGACAATCACCGCCACCCCGGCGCAGACCAGCAGATAGGCAGGTTTATCCACCCAGAACACCGGGGTTGCGCCCAGCACCAGGTCGCGGAAGGTGCCGCCGCCGATGCCGGTCACCGCCGCCAGAAAGACAAAGCCGATCATGTCGAGCTGCTTGCGCGAGGCGGCCAGCGCGCCGGTGGCGGCGAAGACCGCGACACCGGCATAATCAAGACCTTCAAGCGGGGTCATCGGCGTTTCTCCGGTCCGCCACAGAGCCCAACAGCCCGGCAGGATTGATCTCAGGCGTCCTTTTCAGCCTGGGCGGGGGCGCCCGGCTCGGGTGCAAGCTCTTTCGGGCCGCCCTTGGCGACACCGACCATGGCCGGACGCAGCATGCGCTCGCCGATCACATAGCCCGGCTGCACCACTTCAACGACCGTGTTGTTGGCCACATTGGGATCAGGAACCTCGTACATCGCCTGATGATAGTTCGGATCGAACTTCTGGCCCTTCGGCTCAAGCTTGCTGACGCCGTGGCGCTCAAGCGCTGCCAGCATGGCGCGCTCGGTCAGCTCGACACCCTCGACCAGGGTCTTGAGGCCATTGTCGGCAGCGCCTTCGGCCTGCTCGGGCACGGCTTCCAGCGCGCGCTGAAGATTGTCGGAAACCTGCAGCATGTCGCGGGCAAACCCGGAAATGGCATAGCTCTTGGCATCCCTGACGTCACGGGCGGTGCGGCGGCGAAGGTTTTCCATCTCGGCGGCCATGCGCAGCCGCTGGTCCCGGAGTTCCAGGATTTCGGCCTTGAGCACCTCGACCGGATCAGGCTCCTGTGGCTGCGCCGTATCGACGGCCTCTTCGGCCTTGGGGGCGGCGTCTGCCTGTGGCTTGTTGTATTCGTGGCCCTGGCTTTCATCGCTCATGGTGTGCGTGTCCTGACTGTTCTTTATCCATTGAGAAGTTGCACCGCATATCGACGTTCGGGCGGCAAAAATCAAGGCCTGCGCCGCCGCACAGGCGATCAAACCCACAATGGCGCGGTAATTTCGGCGCATTTTGCCGGTGCTATTTGCGGGTGAGCCGTGACACCAGTTGCGCGGTGTAGTCGACCATCGGGACGATCCGGGCATAGTTGAGCCGGGTCGGTCCGATGATGCCGACCGCGCCGACGACCTTGTCGTCGCCATCGCGCCAGGGCGCAACGATCAGCGACGATCCCGACAGCGAGAACAGCTTGTTCTCCGAGCCGATGAAGATGCGGACGCCGGAGCCTTCCTCGGCGAGCGTCATCAGCTCGATCAGGCTCTCCTTGCGTTCGAGCTCGTCAAACAGCAGCCGGAGCCGGTCGAGCTCCTCGCCGGCGGAAAGCCCCTCGAGCAGATTGCCGCGGCCGCGCACGATCAGCCGGGCTGCGCCGGCGCCTTCGCGGCTTCCGGCCCATACGGCGAGACCGCGTTCGACCAGATCGCGCGACAGCACATCGAGTTCGGAGCGCACCTCGTCGGTGATCCGCTCCAGCTCGCTGCGCACCTCGCCGATGGTGCGGCCGACAAGATGGGCGTTGAGGAAATTGGCAGCTTCGGTCAATTGCCCGGCGGTGACCCCGTCGGGCAGCTCCATCACCCGGTTTTCCACCTGGTCATTGCCGCCGACCAGCACAACCAGCGCCCGTTTCGGATCAAGCCTGATGAACTCGATGTGGCGGATGGTGGCGTCCTGCTTTGCGGCAATCACCAAGCCGGCGCCGCGGGTCATGCCCGACAGCATCTGGCTGGCTTCGGTCAGCAGGTTCTCCACCGGACGGCTGGCATCCTCCGAGCGCACCTGGCGCTCGATGGTCTCGCGCATGTCCGGCTGCAGGTCGCCGACCTGCATGAAGGCATCGACAAAAAACCGCAGCCCCTTCTGCGTCGGCAGGCGTCCGGCGCTGACATGCGGCGCATAGATCAGGCCAAGCTCCTCCAGATCGCTCATCACATTGCGGATCGAGGCCGGTGACAGCGACATCGGCAGCATCCGCGACAGGCTGCGCGAGCCGAGCGGGTCACCCGATTCCATATAGCTTTCCACGAGCGCGCGAAAAATCTCCCGCGAGCGTTCATCAAGCGCACCGGAAAGATCCGTCGGGATGGATGGCGTATTCATGGTCATGACCGTATCCTCGAGGCCGCCTCTGGCGTTGCCTTTAGGAGGAATATAGGGGCTTGCGCACCGGCACGGAAGGGGCAAAGCACAGCCATGTCCGGCCGCGGCGGATCCCGCGGGCGGTTTTTCTTTGCATGATGGGACGCGCGCCGATAGAAGGCGGCAACACTGGAATCAGGAGAAAGACGATGCGTCCATCGGGCCGGAAGACAAATGTGATGCGGGCAGTCAGCCTCGACCGCAACGTATCCAAACATGCCGAGGGTTCCTGCCTGGTCAAGTTCGGCGACACCCATGTGCTGTGCACGGCGAGCCTTGAAGAGCGGGTTCCGCCATGGTTGCGCAATGGCGGCAAGGGCTGGGTCACGGCGGAATACGGCATGCTGCCGCGGTCGACCGGCGGCCGCATGCGCCGCGAGGCCACATCGGGCAAGCAGGGCGGACGGACACTGGAAATCCAGCGTCTGATCGGCCGGTCGCTGCGCGCCGTGGTCGATCTCGAAGCACTCGGCGAACGCCAGATCACGGTCGATTGCGATGTCATCCAGGCCGATGGCGGCACCCGGACGGCAGCGATCACCGGCGCCTGGATCGCCCTGCATGATTGCCTGAAATGGATGGAAGAGCGTTCGATGGTCAAGGTTGAGCGGGTGCTCAAGGACAATGTCGCGGCCGTGTCCTGCGGCATCTTTGCCGCGCAGCCCGTGATCGATCTCGACTATCTCGAGGATTCGGCCGCCGAAACGGATGCCAATTTCGTCATGACCGGCACCGGCGGCATCGTCGAAATCCAGGGCACTGCGGAAGGCGTGCCGTTCTCGCAGGCGCAGCTTCTGGAACTGATGGAACTGGCCAAGAACGGCATTGCCGATCTGGTGGCCCTGCAGAAGGTGACGGTCTCCGGACCGCTGTAACGCACGATGTCGAACCCGAAGCTCAGCAAGATCCTGGTCGCCAGCCACAATGCCGGCAAGATCTCCGAAATCCGCGACCTGTGCGGCCCGCTCGGCATCGAGGTCACCTCGGCGGCCGAGCTGGGACTGCCCGAGCCCGAGGAAACCGGCGACACCTTCGAGGCCAATGCGGCAACCAAGGCGCTGGCCTCGGCACGGGCCTCCGGCCTGATCGCGCTGTCGGACGATTCCGGCCTGGTGGTCGATGCGCTCGACGGCGCGCCCGGGGTCTACACCGCTGACTGGGCGACGCTGGAAGACGGCAGCCGGGATTTCGCGGTGGCCATGGGCAAGGTCGAGGATGCGCTCAGAGCCCGCGGCGCCGACACCGATGCCAAACGCACCGGTCGGTTTGTCAGCGTGCTGTGCCTGGCCACGCCCGAGGGCGAGGTCAGCTTCTATCGCGGCGAAGCGCCGGGCGTTCTGGTCTGGCCGCCGCGCGGCAGTCTCGGTTTCGGCTATGATCCGGTGTTCCGTCCTGATGGCCATACGAGGACATTCGGCGAAATGCCGGCTGAGGAAAAGCACGGCTGGAAGCCCGGCCAGGCGACAGCGCTTTCGCACCGCGCAAAGGCGTTCAAGCTGTTTGCCGAACAGTGCCTCGGCGTGCCGGCCACGTGAACGCTTCTTCGCAATTGACCGACGCCATAGCGCCCGATACCGGCAAGCCCGGCTTCGGGATCTATCTGCATTGGCCGTTCTGTGCCGCAAAATGCCCCTATTGCGATTTCAACTCCCATGTCCGCCATGCCGGCGTTGACCAGAAGGCCTATATCGAGGCCTTCAGCCGGGAGATCGCCGCTATGCGGGAGATATCCGGTCCGCGGGTGGTCACCAGCATGTTCTTCGGCGGCGGCACGCCATCGCTGATGGCGCCCGACACGGTGGCAGCGATCCTGGACACCGTGCGCGCGGCCTGGGTGGTTCCGGAAGGAATCGAGATCACGCTCGAAGCCAATCCATCAAGCGTCGAGGCCGACCGCTTCCGCGGCTATCGCGATGCCGGCGTCAACCGGGTGTCGATGGGCGTGCAGGCGCTCAATGATCCCGATCTCAAAAGGCTGGGCCGGCTGCATGACCGCGCCGACGCGCTGAAGGCGATCGGCCTGGCGCGCGACATCTTTCCGCGCATGTCCTTTGACCTGATCTATGCCCGGCCCGACCAGACGGCGGAGGCCTGGGCGCTGGAGCTCAAGGAGGCGATCGGACTGGCCGCCGATCATCTGTCGCTGTATCAGCTGACGATCGAGGAAGGCACGCCGTTTTACGGGCTGCACAAGGCCGGCAAGCTGATCGTGCCCGATGGCGAATTGTCGGCGGAGCTCTACGAGCTGACCCGCAGCGTCTGCGAAGACCACGGCATGCCGGCCTATGAGGTGTCCAACCATGCCCGGCCCGGTGCGGAGAGCCGACATAATCTGACCTATTGGCGCTATGGCGATTATGTCGGGATCGGCCCCGGGGCCCATGGCCGGCTGTCCACAGCCGCCGGCAAGATTGCCACGGCGACCGAACGCATGCCGGAAAAATGGCTTGAACTGGTGGCGCAAAACGGTCACGGCATGGTCGAGACCAGCGAACTCAGCCTGGCCGAACAGGCCGATGAACTGCTGCTGATGGGACTGAGGCTGCGCGAAGGCATCGACCTCAAGCGCTGGCAGGCGCTGTCGGGCCGCTCGCTTGATCCCGACCGCACCGCATTCCTGATCCATCACGGCATGATCGAGGAGATGACAGCGGAGCGGATCCGCTGCACGCCTCAGGGCATGCTGGTGCTCGATGCAGTGGTGGCCGATCTGGCGTTCTGAGCCGCAAGGACGCGCACAGAGGCTGTAACGCCCCGCACTTCTATGCGGTTTGCTGCGCCCAGACCGATTCGGGAAGAAAGTTCACCGCCTCGGTCTGCGACACCGGGCGGGAGAAGTAATAGCCCTGGACCAGATGTCCGCCGAGCTTTTTCACCGCAGCCAGCTCCGCCTCGGTTTCCACCCCTTCAATGACGCAGCCCAGCCCCATGTCGGAACTCAGCGCCAGCAGGGATTTGACAATCTTGTAGCTGGCCGGGATCTTGTCGAGGTCGGAGACGAAGCTGCGGTCGATCTTGATCTTGGTCAGGGGCAGCGCGTGAAGCTGGCTGAGGCTGGAAAACCCGGTTCCGAAGTCATCGAGCGCAATGCCGCAGCCGAGCCGCTTGAAGACCTCGATCGCGGCCTTGGCCTGGCTGAAATCATACATCATCGCGGTTTCGGTGATTTCGAGATCGACCCTTCTGGGGTCAATTCCGCTCGACAGGATGATGCCGACAATCGAGGCGACGCTGTCGGATGAGCTGATGTCATGGGTCGACAGGTTGAACGACAGGCCGACCTCTTCGGGCCAGTCCATGGCGGCCGCAAGCGCTTTGCGGAACAGCACGCAAGTCAGCGCATTGACCACGCCGATGCGCTCGGCAACGGGAATGAACAGGCCCGGCGACACATTGCCCATCACCGGGCTGGACCAGCGAGCCAGGGCCTCGAAGGTGCGGGTCTGCCGGGTGTGAATGTCGATGATCGGCTGGAAGAACACATCCATCTCGGATTCGAGATCGGCATAGCTCAGCGCCTGCTCGATCTCGTTGTTCTTCTCGATTTCGACAATATGACTGTCGGAGAACAGCAAGGCATGACCGCGGGTGGAGCGCTTGCTCTGATACAGGGCATAGTCGGCGCGTCCGTAGAGCTCTTCCGCATTGGCTGCCAGTTCCGGATAGACCGCAAAACCGATCGATCCGGAGAGCTGCACCGTCGCATCGGCAAGATAGAAGGGAATACGCAGCGCCGCGCAGACCCTTTCGCCCAGCTCGAGCAACTCGGCATCGTCGGGGCAATCGATCACCGTGAGCGCAAATTCGTCACCGCCAAGCCGGGAAATATGGGTGGTCTCGTCGGCAAGGGCGGCAAGCCGGAGCCCGACCTCGACCAGCAACTGGTCGCCGACCATATGGCCGTAGAGATCATTGATCGGCTTGAAGCCGTCGAGGTCGATGACACCGACGGCGAGCCGCGGGCTCTCGTCCTTCTCGAATTGCTCGGCAAGATGGGCGAAAAACTGGCGGCGATTGGCAAGCCCGGTCAGGCTGTCGAGATTGGCCAGCCGGGCATTTTCCGTGTTGACCGCTTCCAGCTTGGTGCGCGCGGCGACAGCGCCGGAGAAATAGCGGAACTGCACCCGCACCACCATCAGCATGGCAGCGGACACCAGCACGGCATTGACGCCCATGCCGATGAAGGAGGTGATGCCGGAGAGGCAGAAACACATGATGAATGCGACATTGATGACAAAGGCCGCGATGAATGCCGCCGACGGCATCTGCTGCAGGCAGACAATGACGCCGATCCCGGTGATGGCGATGAAGAAGGCGATGTTGCCCTGCATGTAGGGATCGCCATAGGGGTAGAGCGCCGTCGCCCAGAATGTCAGGACCAGACACAGTACCAGCGCGAAGGCATTGGTCATCATCAGCGCCCTGCGGGCGGATGTGGCCGTGGGCACCACCTGTCTCGAACGCCACCAGCCGAAAAGGCGCAGACAGCAGATGGCTGAAAAACCCAGTGGCACATGGACCGAGAGCCATAGTGGCGCCGAGTCGTAGAAGGTGATTGCCAGCACCCATGAATTCATCAGCACGATGCAATACATCAACGGAACCTGGCTTGAGAAAACCTCAAACTGGGCCTTGTGCAGGTCATCATTTCCGGCCGAGACGGACATGAAACGCGCTATGCGGGCAAAGATTGTTTTCAGCACTTTGAGCAGCCGCCGCCTTGGTTGATCCGGGAATCCTACGCGTTCTTGCGGGATTGTACAAAGCGAGTGTTAAATTACTGTTCCGGTGTATGCATCGTGCATGCAACCTGGCCGACAGATGGCGGCGCTGTGCAAAAGCACTTGCGCGGTCAAAGCATCATGCGGCGCGCACGACAAATTCTAGTAAGGGGCGTTGCGAGCGCTAACCTGCAATCGGCGCCTGGACCTCAACTGCGGCAGGCCCCGCGCGGGGTGAACCCTGCATGAACGGGACGTTCAGACCGGGTTGCACAGCCATTGCCTAGGGTGGGTCATCGAACAACGACAGACCCCGACCAACCCAAGGAAAACGACCATGTTGAACAAAGCACTTATCGTCGCCGCCGCCGTCAGCATTCTGGCTTCCGGCTTTGCCAGCACTGCCGAGGCCGCATCCGGCAGCCAGCGCGACCATCGCAGCAAGGTCGTCGAGCGCGATCACCGCGGCCCGGAGACCCGCGACCACCGGACCAAGGTTGAGGTCCGCGATCACCGCAGCCAGCGCCGCAACGAGGTGGTCAAGGTCAACCGCGCCAAGCAATCCTGCAATACGGGCAAGCAGACACTGCGCGCCAATGGCTACAGATCGGTCAAGGCCACGGATTGCCAGGGCACCTCCTATGGCTACCGCGCAATGAAGGGCCACGGTATCTTCCAGGCCACGATGAATGCCTATAGCGGCAAGATGGATGTCAGGTTCGTCGGCATCGCCCGCTGAACCTTCGGTTCAAGCATAGGTCGACAAGGTGGTGGCCAGCAGGCCGCCGCCCTTTTTCGTTGCTGAGGGATCAGCGCCGGATACTGGTTCCCGCGTCGGCCAAATCCGAAATGCCGCTGCCGGCAGCCAATGCTGTTGTGGCCAAAGGGCGATTTTCTGCCTAAACACAGTGTGTGCCATCGGGTGGCACGTCGAGACGCCCCAACCCGGGACCGCAGCGGAGCGAAAATGACGCGCAAGACCTCAAAAGCTTCAACCGAGACCCAGAGCCAGGACGCAGCCGCCGCCGGGCAGGTAGCGCGGACTTTTCGCGTCGGCAGCCATGACATCGAGGCGCGGCCGGTGACGCCGGGGCTCTATCTGGTCTCCACCCCGATCGGCAATCTGGGCGACATGAGCCTGCGCGGACTGGAAACCCTTGCCGGCGCCGATATCATTGCCTGCGAGGACACCCGGGTCAGCCGGGTGCTGCTCAACCGCTACGGCATCGCCACCCGGCCCTATGCCTATCATGAACACAATGCCGAACGCGTCGGGCCGAAGCTGATGGAGGCGCTGGAAGCCGGCAAGAGCGTGGCGCTGATTTCTGACGCCGGCACGCCGCTGATCTCCGACCCCGGCTACCGGATCTCGCAGACCGCGATCGAGACCGGCGTACCGGTGATCCCGATCCCGGGCGCATCGGCGCCGATGGCGGCGCTGGTGGCCTCGGGCCTGCCCAGCGACGCATTCCTGTTCGCCGGCTTCCTGCCGTCCAAGGACAAGGCGCGGCGCGACCGGCTGGCGGGCTTTGCCACCACCGAAGCGACATTGATGTTTTTCGAAAGCCCGAACCGGCTGGCCGCGTGCCTGAAATCGGCTGCCGATGTGCTTGGCGCCGACCGTCCGGCCGCGGTATGCCGCGAGCTGACCAAGACCTATGAGGAAGTGCGGCGCGGCACGCTGGGCGCGCTGGCCGCGCAGTATGAGGACGAGGCGGTGCGCGGCGAGATCGTGCTGGTGATCGGCCCCGGCTCGACGCCGCTGCCGAGCGAGGATGATGTGGATGCGCTGCTGGTCCGGCTGGCAGCGGATCTGCCCGCAGGCAAAGCTGCGACCGAGGCCGCCCGGATCACGGGATTTCCCCGCAAGGACCTGTATCAGCGGCTTCTAAACATGAAGGATCCGGCTCGCGCAAACACTGAGTGAAAGGACACGGCGTGCCTTCGCAGGACAGACTCGACAGCCGGCGCCGTTCCGAGCGCAAGGGCCGCCGCGCCGAATGGGTCGCAGCTTTCGCGCTGATGCTCAAGGGTTACCGGATCCTGGGCCTGCGTTACCGCACCCCGGTGGGCGAGATCGACCTGGTGGCGCGCAAGGGCGATCTGATTGCCTTTGTCGAGGTCAAGGCGCGCAAGGATCTGGCTTCGGGGGTGGATGCGGTGAGCTATCCGGCGCAAAGGCGGATTGCGGCGGCAGCGGAGCTGTTCGTCAGCCGCCAGCCGGACTCGGCGAAACTGTCCTGGCGGCACGACATCATCATCGTCAGCCCGTGGCGCTGGCCGGTGCATCTCGAAGATGCCTTCTAGGGTCATCCAGCGTCAGCATGGCTGGTGCCGGGATGGCCGTGGAAAGACTGTCTAGCCCGGCATCACTGCGGTCTCAACGCCAGGAAAAGGCAAATGGCGCTGATGAGCCAGGGCACGGCCGCAAGCATCAGGAACTCCCCGTCCCAGTAATCGGCCAGGCCGACCCCGCGATTGGGTGAGCCGAGATTGTGGCTGCTTGCCAGCGCCACGATATAGGCCCAGCCGGCAACCGGTCCGGCAAAGCAGATCGCCGCGATGATGGAGAGAAACAGCTTCATCGTGCGACCATAGGATTGGCGGGCATGGCGGGCAAGCCCGAGCATCTGCATCCCGCCGCAAATCCCGTTCATCACGCCATGTGCGCGGGGCGGCGCGGCGGATGGATGTCCGGTGCCTTTGCTGTCGTCCGGTCCATAGCGCGGCGTCTCAGCAGCCATTTTGCCGCGCGCAGCGGCGCGCCGGCACACCAGGCCACCCCCTCGACGGCAAGATAGATCAGCCTGCTGCCCGTGCCGCCGTGCAGTTCCATGAATTCATCCTCCTCGCGCAGCGCCCGGGTTGACCTCACATGGGAAACGGGCCGTGCTCGCGCGCCCCTGATATGGATCTCGATCTGCATCTTTCTCTCCTGCTGGATGAGCCTGCGGCAATCCGGACGCCCCGGAACGGGAGGTGGGCTCGCGCCGGCGCTGCGGCGGGCTTGACCTGGTGGCAGGTTAGTGGCTGATTGGGTGGCGTGAAATGAAACAGTTTGAACAGGTCTTTTCATGGATGAAACGAAAAGCGAGTGGAGCGACCTGCGCCTGTTTCTCGCCGTGGCGCGCGAAGGCGGGCTCTCGCCGGCGGCACGAACCACCGGACGCAGCGCCGCGACGCTGGGGCGGCGGATGCTGGCCCTGGAGCGCGCCATCGGGCGCGACCTGTTTGTCCGGCATGAGCGTGGCTATGAGCTGACTGCCGATGCGCGGGCGCTGGTCGACGAGCTGACCGAGATCGAAACCCGCATCGGACGGCTGACGGCGCCGCCGGCAGAACAGGGCCGGCCGCTGGTGAAGATTTCCGCCGGAACCTGGACCACGCTGGTGCTGCTGGAAAACCTCGAGGAGATCACCGGCATCCCCGCCGATATCCGGCTGCGTTTCGTGTCAGCCGAATCGACGCTCGACATGGCGCATCGCGAGGTTGCCATCGGAATCCGCAACCGGCGGCCGAGCGACACCAACCTGGCCGGGCGCAGCCTGTCGCGGGTCGAATTCGCGCCCTATGCGAGGGCCGACGCTCCCGACCGCTGGATCAAGGTGATGGCCGAGACGCCCTCCGCGCGCTGGCTCGACAAGATGGTCGGCAATGACGGTGTCTGCGAGGTCAACGCGCCACGCAACAGCCTCGATCTGGCGCTGGCCGGCAAGGGCATCGCTCTGTTGCCGAGCTTCATCGGCGATCGCCAGCCGACATTGCGGCAGACCGGCGCCACCATCCCCGAGCTTGCCCATGACCGCTGGATCGTCAGCCATCAGGACGACCGCCATCTGCCCGAAGTCCGCCGCACCATCGACCGGCTGTGCCGGGTGCTGGAGACGCGCTAGCGCAAACGGTGGTGTGGTCTACAGATCCTTCACCAGCCGCAATGCATCGAAGATCGCCGCATGGGTGTTGCGCGCAGAGACCGCGTCGCCGATGCGAAACAGCTGGAAGACCCCCTGCTCATTGCGCTTTACCATCTGCGGAGCACCGGAAATCAGGGCGTCATGATCCACCGCGCCCCCATTCGAGCTCAGCGGCTTGAGCTCGAAATAGAGGTCATCAAGCGGCAGGGTGCCGTAATTGACCACGACCTGGTCATATTCCTTCTTGTCGCTGTGATCGCTGTAATCGGTGCCGATGGTCGCCACCAGCTTGTTGCCGTCGCGCTCGACACCGAGCAGACGCCGGGTGACGGTGAAGGTGACGTCCTTGTCCTGCAGCGCGCGCATATAGGGCACCAGGTTCATCGCCATGATCTCGGGCGCAAACACCCGGTCAGGCGTCATGATCTCAACCTTCGATCCGGCCACCGCGGCAATTTCGGCTGCCTGCAATGCCGGATGATCGCCGCTTTCATCATAGATCAGGATATGTTGGGCCGGCTTCACATCGCCCGAGATGATGTCCCATGAGGTGACCACATGCCGGGCCTCCTGACCGGACTCGTAGAGCTCGATGTTCGGCATGCCCCCGGTCGCGACAATCACCACATCGGGGTTGAGCGCGGTGACGTCATCGGCTTCAGCCCAGGTATTGAAGTGAAACACCACATCGCGGGCGGCGCATTGCGCCATGCGCCAGTCGATGATCGAAATCATCTCGCGCCGGCGCGGACTTCTGGCTGTCAGGCGGACCTGCCCGCCCGGATCCGGTTGCGCCTCGAAGACTATCACCTCGTGACCGCGTTCCGCCGCGACACGGGCCGCCTCAAGCCCCCCGGTCCGGCACCGACGACAACCACCCTGCGCTTGACCTCGGCCGGCGGAATCTCGTGCGGCATGGTCAGTTCGCGCCCGGTGGCGGCATTGTGGATGCACAGCGCATCGCCGGCCTGGTAGATGCGGTCAAGGCAATAGGTTGCGCCGACGCAAGGCCGGATGTCGTGTTCGCGGCCTTCGATGATCTTCCTGACGATATGCGGATCGGCCATGTGGGCGCGGGTCATGCCGACCATGTCGAGAAGCCCCGCCGCGATGGCATGGCGCGCGGTGGCGACATCGGGAATCTTGGCCGCATGGAATGTCGGCATGCCGGTGGCCTTCCTGACCTCGCCGGCAAAATCGAGATGCGGCGCGTTGGCCATGCCCTGGACCGGGATCAGGTCGGTCATCGCCGGGTCGGTGTGAATACGGCCGCGCACGACATTCAGGAAATCGAGCTGTCCGGTCGCGGCCAGCCGCCTGGAGATTTCCAGACCATCCGCCGCGGTGATGCCGCCCTTATGGGCCTCGTCGGCAGTGTATCTGAAGCCGACAATGAACCCGTCGCCGACACGCTTGCGCACCGCAGCGAGAACATCGAGGGGAAACCGCATGCGGTTTTCCAGCGTGTCGGCGCCGTAGGGACCGACGAGATCATTGGTCAGAGGCGACCAGAACTGGTCCAGCAAATGGCCATAGACCTGCAGTTCGATGCCGTCCATGCCGCCGGCCTTCATCCGCTCGGCGGCATCGGCGAAATCGGTGATGATGCGCTCGATGTCCCAATCCTCGATCAGCTTGGGAAAGCCGCGATGCGCGGGTTCGCGATGCTTGGAGGACGAGACCGTGGGCAGCCAGTCGGCCTTGTTCCACATCGTGCGCCGGCCAAGATGGGTGAGCTGGATCATCACCGCGCAGCCATGTTCATGACAGCCATCGGCCAGGTTCTGGATCCAGGGCACAACTTCGTCCTTGTAGGCCAGGATATTGTTGAAGACCGGCGGGCTGTCCTTGGACACGGCGGCCGAGCCTGCGGTCATGGCCAGGGCAACGCCGGCCCTGGCGCGCTCTTCGTGATAGGCGCGGTAGCGATCCTTCGGCATCCCGTCCTCGGGATAGGCCGGCTCATGGCTGGTGGTCATGATCCGGTTCTTCAATGTCAGATGCTTGAGTGTATAGGGCTGCAGCAATGGATCCTGGGACATCGGCTATCCTTCAAATCAGGGTCGCGTCAGGCGGTTTCCGGCGACCAGGGAGGGCACGAACAAATAATTGACATAGGTGTCAAGTGCAGTCTCGTTCAACATTGACACATGTGTCAAGTCGACTAGGTTTGCAGCATGACAGATTCCGCATCGCCCCGCCAACGCGGCTCCCGAGAGCTGTGGCTCGATGCCGCCTATGACCTCCTGATCCAGGGCGGCATCGATGCGGTCAAGATCATGCCGCTGGCCAAGCAGCTGAACCTGACCCGCACCGGCTTCTACTGGTATTTCAAGGATATCGCGGAACTGCACGACGCCATGATCCAGCGCTGGGAAGACATCAACACCGGCAATCTGGTTGCCCGCTGCACCGCCGAGGCGGACACGATCTGCGAGGCGCTGTTCAACCTGACCGATTGCTGGCTGGACCGGACGCTGTTTGATTCCGAACTGGATCTGGCCATCCGCAACTGGGCCCGCATCGACCCGGAGCTGCAAAAACGCCTCAACGCCGCCGACAGGCTGCGGATCAAGGCGGTCACGGAGATGTTCTTGCGCTTTGGCTATTCCCTGGAACAGGCGGAAGTGCGCGGCATGACCGTCATCTACACGCAGATCGGCTATATCTCGATGCAGGTGGAGGAAAACCGGGAGGAGCGGCTCCGGCGCGTGCAGCATTATGTCGAGCTGTTCGCCAGCGTGTCGCCGCAACCCGACGACATCGCCAGGTTCACCCGCCGCCACGGAATCGGCTGATTTTGCGGCGCGCGGCCCTCTGCCCACAGCCTGCGATTTCCAATTCCCTCCCCTCCCCCGTTGCAATCCCCCCACTGACACCCTATGTGGAACGATCAGATTGGCGGAGACTGCAGACCCATGAGCGGAATCAAGAATGTCGCGGTCCAGATGGACCATGTGAGCTCGATCACCATTGCCGGCGATTCCACCTTCGCCATGTCGCTGGAGGCGCAAAACCGCGGCTACAAGCTGTTTCATTACACGCCGGACCAGCTGTCGATGCGCAATGGCGAGATCGAGGCGGTTGCCGAGCCGATGATCCTGCGCGATGTCGAGGGCGACCATTTCGAGCTCGGGCCGCAAGAGAAGATCAATCTGGCCGACATGGATGTTGTGCTCTTGAGGCAGGATCCGCCTTTCGACATGGCCTATATCACCTCGACGCATCTGCTCGAGCGGGTTCACCCGAAGACGCTGGTGGTCAATGACCCGGCCTGGGTGCGCAATTCGCCGGAAAAGATCTTTGTCACCGAATTTGCCGACCTGATGCCCAAGACGCTGATTTCCCGCGACCCGGCGACGATCAACGCGTTCCGCGCCGAGGTCGGCGACATGATCCTCAAGCCGCTTTACGGCAATGGCGGCGCCGGGGTGTTCCACATCAAGCCCGACGACCGCAACCTTGCCTCGCTTCTGGAAATGTTTGCCCAGATGTACCGCGAACCCTTCATCGCGCAGGAATATCTGCCCTCGGTGCGGGCCGGCGACAAGCGCATCATCCTGATCGACGGCGAGCCCGTCGGCGCCATCAACCGGGTGCCGGCGGAGAGCGATGCGCGGTCGAACATGCATGCCGGCGGCCGCGCCGAACACAGCGAACTGACGCCGCGCGAGCAGGAAATCTGCGCCCGCATCGGACCATCTTTGAAAGAGCGCGGCTTCATTTTGGTCGGCATCGACATCATCGGCGACCTGATGACCGAGATCAATGTCACCTCACCCACCGGCTTGCGCGAGATCCAGAATTTCGGCGGCCCGGATGTGGCGGCGCTGTTCTGGGATGCGGTTGAATCCAAGCGCTGACAGCTCTGCGCCCTGCCCCTCCTGGTCAAATATTGAACAAAGCCCGGCCAAAGGCGTTGAACCCCTGACTTTAGACGCAAGGGGTGACGATGCGGCGTGTGGCGGCAACAGCAATTCTGGTTTTGTTGGGGTGGTGTGCCGGTTTTGCCGGCGCAGCGCAGGCCCAGCAAAACGGGACCGCGGATGCCTATTTCGAAACCGGGCCCCTCAATCCCGGTCTCGTCGACACCGTCCGCATCGACCGGGATACTCCGCAGGCAACTGTCGAGAGCTTTCTTCATCACAGCCGGGCCGGGAACTACGCGGCAGCGGCGCACCTGCTTGATCTCGGCGCAATCGAACCGGAAAGGCAGTCCAGCGTCGGCGCCGAGCGGGCGCGTCAGCTCGAGCAGATTCTCAACCGCAAGGTCTGGCTGAAATGGGAAGACATACCTGACAGGCGCGACGGGCTGGATGTCACGGCAAGCCCCAAGGAGCTGCTGGCGGGTGAGCCGCGACGATCGATCCGGCTGGCACTGATCGATCTTGATGACCGTCCGGTTCCGATCCGGCTGGAACGCGTCAAACCGGCGGGTGGCGATCCCGTCTGGGTGTTTGCAGCGCAGACGGTCGACAATCTGCCGGCGCTGGACAGGCTCTATGGCGAGAGCTGGCTCGAACGCTCATTGCCGGACTGGGCGCGCCAGCAGGTCACCGCCGGGCTGGCCGCCTGGCAAGTGATCGCCATACCCGTATTGCTGATCAGCTCGCTTCTGGCGGGCTGGTGTGTCTACCGCCTGCTGCGCGACGCCGGACAGCGGCTGGCACCGCGCTTTTCCGGCCGCCTGCTCGGACGGCTCGCGCTGTCGCTGGCGGTGCTGACCGGTGCAATCGTGGCCTATCTTGTGCAACGGCATTTGTTCGTGTTCTCGGCCACCATAGACACCTTTCTCGGGCCGCTGATGCTGCTGGTCCTTTTGGGCGGCGGACTGACCGTGTTCGTCCAGACCATCGACATGATCCTCGAACGCACCCTGATCCGGGACATTGCCGAGCTGGAGAAACCCGAAAACCGCGAGATGCGGGCGTTTCAGACCAATCTCTCCGCCTTTCGCCGCATCGGCATCGTGCTGGCGGTGGTGTTTGCCGCCGGCCTGCTGATGACCCAGATCAACCTTTTCGCCACCACCGGCGTGGCGCTGATCGGCTCGGCCGGGGTGGTGACGCTGATCCTGGCCTATGCGGCGCGTTCGGCGCTGAGCAACATCATGGCCAGCCTGCAGATCGCGATCTCGAAGACGGCGGCTGTCGGGGATTCGCTCTATTTCGAAAACCGCTGGTGCTATGTCGAGAAGATTAATTTCACCTATGTGCAGCTGAAGACCTGGGACAAGCGCCGCCTCATCGTGCCGGTGACCTATTTCGTGTCCGAACCGTTTGAAAACTGGACCAAGCGCGACCCGACAATGACCAAGGTTGTCCGGCTGCGGCTGCATCACAGCGCCGATGTCGATGCCTTGCGGGCCCGCTTCCAGCAGTTTGTGGAAAGCGATGACAAGGTCATCGACAAGGACGGTGCGCGGGTGCTCGTGGTCGACCATGATGCGACCGGCATGGTTGTGGGCTTTTACGCCACGGCAGAGGAACCGCTGACCGCCTGGACCATGGAATGCGAGTTGCGCGAAGCCATGCTCAAGGCGGCGAGAGAGCTCGAACTGGAACGCAGCGAGGGCATGCAGTATCTGCCGGCCGAGCGCGAAAGCAGGATCTCCGATTTCACCACGCGGACAAACGAGGACCAGGACAGCGACCGGCCCGGCGTGGAAGGGCCCTGAACTGGTTCCAGTCCCGGCCTCCTGGCGCAAATCCGCAACACACAGGTTCTCCTCGCACAACCGGGCACAACCGGAAACGCGCTATTGGTGTATTTTGTTTCCTTCTTGTTCTTGTTTTATTCCAGATATCGTGTTTCAATTCAACCTTGATCGCGCATGACGGGCATTGCCGGGATCCGCCTTGCGCAGCACACAGGGGCAGGAGCATGGTTGCACGGGTCAGCACGGTTTCATTCCAGGGCATCGAGGCGGTGCCGGTCGACGTCCAGGTGATGGTGGCGCCGGGCAAGGTCAACATGCACATCGTCGGATTGCCGGACAAGGCGGTGGCCGAAAGCCGCGAGCGGGTGCAGGCCGCCCTTCATGCTTCCGGCCTGGCGCTGCCGGCCAAGAAAGTCACCGTCAATCTGGCACCGGCCGATCTGCCCAAGGAAGGCTCGCATTTCGACCTGCCGATCGCGCTGGGACTCATGGCGGCGCTGGGAGCTATCCCCGGCGATGCGCTGGACGGTTACGTGGTGTTGGGCGAACTCTCGCTCGACGGCACCATCGCCAGCGTTTCCGGCGCCCTGCCCGCCGCGATCGGCGCCAATGCGCTTGGCAAGGGCCTGATCTGCCCGTCGGGCAGCGGACCGGAGGCGGCCTGGGCCGGGGCCGATATCGACATTCTGGCGCCGCGCTCGCTGATCGCGATGGCCAATCATTTTCGCGGCACGCAGGTGCTGTCGCGCCCGGTGCCGGCGATGCGGGCGGCCCCCGCCGACATGCCGGACCTGTCCGATATCAAGGGCCAGGAAACCGCCAAGCGGGCGCTCGAGGTGGCTGCGGCGGGCGGGCATAATCTGCTGATGGTCGGACCTCCCGGATCGGGCAAATCGATGCTGGCAGCCCGGCTGCCATCGATCCTGCCGCCGCTGTCGCCGCCCGAACTTCTCGAGGTCTCGATGATCCACTCCATCGCCGGGCAACTGGCCGGCGGCAAATTGTCGGACCGACGGCCGTTTCGCGCGCCGCATCATTCGGCCTCGATGGCGGCGATGGTCGGCGGCGGCCTGCGGGCCCGGCCGGGCGAGGTGTCGCTGGCGCATAACGGCATCCTGTTTCTCGACGAGTTTCCCGAGTTCACCCCGCAGGTGCTGGATTCGCTGAGGCAACCGCTGGAAAATGGCGAGAGCGTCATTGCCCGGGCCAATCATCGCGTCAGCTATCCCGCCAATATCCAGCTGATCGCGGCGATGAACCCCTGCCGTTGCGGCATGGCTGGCGAGCCGGGGCATTCCTGCGCCCGTGGACCGCGCTGCCAGACGGATTATCAGGGCCGCATCTCGGGCCCGCTGATGGACCGGATCGACATCCGCATCGATGTGCCTGCGGTGACCGCCCAGGATCTGATCAGGCCGCAACCGGCGGAACAAAGCGCCGATGTGGCGGCCCGGGTTGCGGCGGCCCGGACAATGCAGCAGGCCCGCTACCGCGAGCTTGGCCGGCCCGATATCCGCACCAATTCGCAATGCTCGACATCGATGGTCGAACAGGTGGCCCGGCCTGATGCCGGCGGACAGGCGCTGCTGAGCGATGCGGCCGAAAAGATGCGGTTTTCGGCCCGCGCCTATCACCGCATTCTCAAGGTGGCGCGGACACTCGCCGATCTCGACGGCATCGAGACCGTCGGCCGGATCCACCTCGCCGAGGCGATCTCCTACCGGATCGCGGCGGAACGGGTAACGCAGGCGGCTTAAGCCGCGTCACACGCGCGGAGCGCTCCGGGTGAGCCCGCCGGTTCGGCGAAACGGCGAGCCCTCGGACTGAAGCGCAATTGCGCCTCAGCCAAGACCGTCAAACAGCGCCGTCGACAGATAGCGTTCAGCAAAGGACGGGATGATGACCACGATCTGCTTGCCGGCATTTTCCGGGCGCTGACCGATCTTGACGGCGGCAGCGAGAGCCGCACCCGAGGAAATGCCAACCGGCAGGCCTTCCAGCTTGGCCACCCGGCGGGCCATCTCAAAGGCTTCGTCATTGGTCACCTTTGCAACCTCGTCATAGATGGCGGTGTCGAGAATAGCCGGCGCGAAACCGGCGCCGATGCCCTGGATCTTGTGCGGTCCGGGATTGCCGCCCGACAGCACCGGGGAATCGGCCGGTTCGACGGCGACGATCTGCACGCCGGGTTTCCTGGCCTTCAGCACCTGGCCGACGCCGGTGATGGTACCCCCGGTGCCGATGCCGGAGACCAGAATATCGATGCCGCCCTTGGTGTCGTTCCAGATTTCCTCTGCGGTGGTCTTGCGGTGGATCTCCGGATTGGCAGCGTTTTCGAACTGCTGCGGCATTACCGAGTCAGCGATCTCGCCGAGTAATTCCTCGGCCCCGGCGATGGCGCCCTTCATGCCCTTGGGGCCTTCGGTCAGCACCAGCTCGGCGCCGAGCAGGGCCAGCATCTTGCGGCGCTCGATCGACATGGTTTCAGGCATGGTCAGGATCAGCCGGTAGCCCTTGGCGGCAGCGGCAAAGGCCAGCGCGATGCCGGTGTTGCCCGATGTCGGCTCGATCAATGTGGTCTTGCCCGGCGCGATCCGGCCTTCGGCTTCGAGCGCCTCGATCATGGCAACGCCGATGCGGTCCTTGACAGAGGCGAGCGGATTGAAGAATTCGAGCTTGGCCAGAAGCTCGGCCTTGACGCCATCGGCAGCCGCCAGCTTGGAGAGCCGGACGATCGGCGTGTTGCCGACAGTGTCGATGATCGAATCGTAAATGCGGCCGCGACCGGGCGTTTCAGCTGAATGTTCGGACATCACAGAACTCCTTGTTGGTTGCCGTGACTGTAGACGCCGCACGACAGCCGGGCCAGTCATTGCGCTCAACGGCGATGACCACAGACGCAAAATAATACCCCTGCCCGATGCGGGTGTGGAAATTCTTTCTGGGAAAAACCAACACCAGGCTCAGCGGACGAGAAAACCACCCGCCAGCGCATCGTCATCCTCGACGATGAATTCGGCCTTGCCGAAATAGAACGCCCGGCCCGAGACCCGCGCGGTGATGGCTGCGTGCGGCCCGCAGGTGGTCAGCGAGGCGACCGCGCCCGAAAAGCGGCTGCCGATGATGCTTTCAAAGATCCGAGCCTGGCCGATGGCGATCTGGCCGCGGGCACGCATGGCGGCAAGTCGTGCGGTAACGCCGGAGCCGGTGGGCGAGCGGTCGACCTGGCGATCGGCAAAGACACAGATATTGCGGGTCGGCTGATCCGACCAGGCGTCGCGGCCATCGGTGAGGATGGTGCCATAGAGAAAGGCCAGATCATCGGCGTCGGGGTGGCTGAGTTGAATGGTTTTCTGAATTTCCCGGGTCAGCGCATCGGCAGCATCGACAAAGCCTGCCACCGGATCACGGCCGAATTTCAGCCCGAACTGGCGCGCGTCGGCCAGCGCATAGAACGCGCCGCCATAGGCGATGTCGAAACTGATCTTGCCCCAATGGCCCAGCGTCATAGCCTTGTCGCGGGCAAACAGGAATGACGGCACGCTCTCAAAACTGACCTCGGCAGCCTTGCCATCATGCATGGTGACTTCAGCGCGGACCAGGCCGCAGGGGCATTCGATATTGACGATTGTCACCTGTTCACCGGGCGGCACCAGGCCCTGATCCACCGCATAGCGGCCGAGCGCCACAATGGCGTGGCCGCACATGGTGGAATAGCCCTCATTGTGCATGAACAGCACCGCCAGATCGGCGCCGGGCAGGTCCGGCTCGACCAGCAGCGCGCCATACATGTCTGCGTGCCCGCGCGGCTCGAACATCAGGACTTTTCTGAGATGATCGAGATGATCACGGACAAAAGCACGCTTTTCGAGGATGGTGCCCTTGGGCAGATCGGGATAACCACCGTTGACAATGCGCAGCGGCTCGCCGCCGGTGTGCATGTCGGTGACTGTGAGAGCGCCGCTCATAACGCGCCGGTTGAACCGAAACCGCCGGCGCCGCGGGCGGTCTGGCTGAGCGTGTCTTCGAGAACCAACCGGGCCTGCACCACCGGGGCGATGACCAGCTGGGCGATGCGCATGCCGCGGCTGACGGTGAAGGGCTCGGCGCCGAGATTGGCGAGGATCACCTTGACCTCGCCGCGGTAGTCGCTGTCGATGGTGCCGGGGGTGTTGAGGCAGGTGATGCCGGATTTGAGCGCCAGCCCGGAGCGCGGCCGGACCTGGCCTTCAAAGCCAAAGGGGATTTCCATGACCAGGCCGGTGGGCACCGCAAAACGACCGCCGGGTGCAAGCGTCAGCGGGGCATTGTCTTCGACGGCGGCGCGCAAATCCATGCCGGCGGACCCCGGGGTTTCATAGGCCGGCAGATCGAGGCCTTCTCCATGCGGCAGGCGGACAATCCTGAGCTCCGGGGTGGACTCCGGGACGGGCCGGGACGGGGAAACGGGCTGGGTCATGGCGCGAGCTTTTACCCTTGGCGGGCCAAGGTCAATTGCATGGCGGGCGGCAAGCGGTTAGAAGGCAGCGCCATCAACAGGAATTCGCCACCGATGCCCGATACACTTGCCGAGGAGGTCGGCCGCCGTCGCACCTTCGCCATCATCTCGCACCCGGACGCCGGCAAGACGACGCTGACCGAAAAACTTTTGCTGTTCGGCGGCGCGATCCAACTGGCCGGCGAGGTGAAGGCCAAGAAAGACCGGATCCAGACCCGGTCGGACTGGATGAAGATCGAGCGCGAGCGCGGCATCTCGGTGGTCACCTCGGTGATGACCTTCGAGTATGGCGGGCATGTGTTCAATCTGCTGGATACGCCGGGGCATGAGGACTTTGCCGATGATACATACCGGACGCTGACGGCGGTGGACGCGGCGGTGATGGTGATCGACGCGGCCAAGGGCATCGAGCCGCGGACGCTGAAGCTGTTCGAGGTCTGCCGGCTCCGCGACATCCCAATCATCACCTTCATCAACAAGATGGACCGCGAGGCGCTCAACCCGTTCGAGCTCCTGGACGAGGTCGAGCAGAAGCTGGCGCTCGATTGCGCGCCGATGACCTGGCCGATCGGTCAGGGGCGGTCGTTTTCGGGCACCTATCATCTGGCGAAATCGGCGATCCGCAAATCCGACAGCGAGACCGGGCTGACGCCGGTGAACGGGCCGGAATCGGACCAGGTGGCAGGGCTGCTGCCGGAGAACGAGCGAGCCACCTTCATCGAGGAGGCGAGCCTGGCGGTGGAGGCCTGCAAACCGTTTGATCTGGAAAGCTTTCGCGAAGGGCATCTGACGCCGGTCTATTTCGGCTCGGCTCTCAAAAATTTCGGCGTGCGCGACCTGATCAATGCGCTGGGCGAGCTGGCGCCGCCGCCCCGGGCGCAAGTTGCCGACACCCGGACGGTGGAAGCGACCGACCCGAAAATGACGGCGTTTGTGTTCAAGATCCAGTGCAAACATGGACCCCAATCACCGCGACCGGATCGCCTTCGTGCGGGTCTGTTCGGGCACGCTGGAGCGCGGCATGAAGGCGCGGCTGGCGCGCACCGGCAAGCCGCTGAGCCTGTCGGCGCCACAATTCTTCTTTGCCTCGCAGCGGCAGATTGCCGACACGGCCTATGCCGGCGACGTGGTCGGCATTCCCAATCACGGCACGCTTCGGATCGGCGACACGCTGACCGAGGGCGAGGCGCTGGTGTTCCAGGGGGTGCCGAACTTTGCGCCGGAAATCCTGCGCCGGGTCAGGCTCGAGGATGCGATGAAGGCCAAAAAGCTGAAGGAGGCGCTGCAGCAGATGGCCGAGGAAGGCGTGGTGCAGCTGTTTTCGCCCGAGGATGGATCGCCGGCGATTGTCGGCGTGGTCGGCGCGCTGCAGCTCGACGTGCTGAAGGAACGGTTGTCGGCCGAATATGGCCTGCCGGTGAGTTTCGAAATGGCGCGGTTTTCGGTCTGCCGCTGGATTTCCGCCGCCGACAGGACCGAGCTCGACCGCTTTGTCACCAGCCATCGCGGCGACATCGCCCGCGATCTCGACGGCGACCCGGTGTTCCTGGCCGCCGACCAGTTCTCGCTCGGCTATGAATCGGACCGCTGGAAGCAGATCGACATGGTGGCGATCAAGGAATATCACGTCGCCAAGGCGGCCTGAGCGGACATATTTGGCTTGACGGAACGTGCCATAATTGGCACAATCTCACAGCCATGATGGATCGGTCAAAGAAGCTTGCTGCCCGGTTTTACCAATCGGCAGCGGGGCGCCATCCGGTACGTGACTGGCTGCTCGAACTCGGCACCGATGACCGGCGCACGATTGGCAAGGACATCCAGAAGGTGGAATTCGGCTGGCCGTTGGGACGGCCGCATTGCGCGCCGCTGGGCCAGGCGCTGTGGGAAGTGCGCAGCAGCCTTAAGAGCAATCGCATTGCGCGGGTGATCTTTTGCATGCGCGAAAGCGAGATGATCCTGCTGCACGGTTTCATCAAGAAAACCCAAAAGACGCCGAAACCGGATATCGACCTTGCCCGCAGCCGCATGAAGGAGATTGAATGATGCAAGACAGCGAGAAGAGTGGTGTGAGCGAGGAGACATTTGACGAATTCCTTTCCAGCCAGGGCATGCTTGAGGACTGCGAAGACCGCGCCATCAAGGAGATCATCGCTGGCCAGCTGGCGGAAGCGATGAAAGAGCAGGGCATCAGCAAGACCGCGATGGCGGCGCGGATGAAAACCAGCCGTCGCCAGCTTGACCGTCTGCTTGACCCGGCAAGCTCGTCGGTAACGCTGGATACGCTGCGGCGCGCGGCCAGCGCCGTGGGGCGCACCTTGCGCATTGAACTGGCCTGAGCGGCTGACCGGCTGAGCCGGCCCGGGGCGGCTGGGCCGCGGCTCCGCTGACGAGCAGACACGCCGAAAAGTCCGCGCGCGGCCTGGTGCCGCCGAGGGTTTGGGAGTGTCTGGCATCCGGGTTGAAAACATCCGGATTGCGGGGCACGGGCGACAGGCCCGTGAGAAAGAGGTGGTGGTTTGGCGCAGTCGCCCGCGCCCCGCCAGTGATGGCGCCCCTGCCTTCCGGGCACGGGCGGGCATCCGAATGACGAAGGTCTCACGACAGTCCCTGGCGGTTTCGTTGTGTTCGGCCGTACCGGCGACCGAACCCGCCTGTGCCCGAACCGCTCCCGGTCTCAATACCGTCCAGCGCATTCAGGCCTTGTCAGGACCGGCGTCAAAGCTGACGCCGCCGGTGCTGGCGCGGACCAGCAGGCTCCGGTTCCGGCGGTGGGTCTGTGCGGTTCAACGTGCAGATCCCTGTGATCTGCCCCGCCAAAACGCCCGCCGGGGTGTTTCCTCCGCAAGCTTTTGCCAACGCGATTCGGCTCCGCGCCGCAAAACTCACCGCCTTCCGCCAACCAGGGTTCCGTAGGCCCCGGCCATCCGTGTGAACGGAAGGTGGAGGAAGTATCGCATGGGGGCAAAGGGTGTGGAAATTTTGGGGGATATTTTGGGGGGCCTTATGGAGGGACCGCACAACCTCCAGACCTTATTGATTAATTGGAATTCTGCGGCAAATGTCCATATTGGGAGAACGCGCCTTTTGCTCCGTCTTCGATAAGAAACTAAGGTGCGGCCGATAGTGGTCTGTCCGCTTCAAGCTTTATTTTTGTGGAATTCTACATCGAGACAGGTAAATTGGCTTTGATCGATGAATACCATTTACTGATCGCGTAGGAGGGGTGACCTATCGCTTGAAGGCCTTGGAAACTTCGCCTTCGGGGAAAACTTCTGGATAAACTGCCCATATTTTCTATTGAACTTTTGGCTTCTGAAAATCGACGACATGTTCCGTTCGCATACGGCTTGCAAGGCTGTTTCCGGCCTGCCCAAACATGGGCATATACCTTCGGTGGTTAGGGATTTCTCGTTCTGTCTCGTTGACGACAATGAAACCCGCCAACATCGCTGCCCGCTTCAATAGCTCACTATTTTGGACGTATGTCCCGCGTATCGTTGAATTTCCGATTACATAGGTCCCGATTGCTCCGGGTTTTAAAACTCGATACGCCTCTTTAGTCTGAGCGGTCAGATCAACGAAGTATCTATCCAACATCCTTTTATTTTTTAGATTTAGCTCGGCTAATCCCAGCTGTGCTAGTAATACATCAAAATCCGTAGCTAAACTGACATTGAGAGCTCTTTCTGCACCAATTGATGTTGATCGAATACTTCGCAACCTCACCAGGTCATAACCTAACCAAACAAGCGACAATCGATGTCCACGCATGTAATCGATGGCATTTAAATACGGAGGAGATGTAACGATACAGTCGATCGAGTCATTTTCAACGACGGTAAGATTTCTTGCATCACCGAGGTGCGTTTGGGCGGGAACTTCGATACCATCGGCATCAAGAGCACTAAGAATGTGAGCAAGCGACGCCGGCAGTGCCGCCAATATATCAAAGCTATTTTCTATGATTGTTCTATGTGGACGACTATGAGCCGTATCTCTTGCTAAGGATGCCTTGGGTTCCTTTGTTACTATCAATCTCGACAGGGCGACCTTTAAAATATCGGCGACATGCGCGGAAACTGGAATTGGATTCACGATGAGGTTAAACGAAAGCTTCCGTAGTTGCCTGCGCTGCATCGGAGCAAACCAGAATTCTGCAAAGTCCGAAGTTTCTTGGTGCTCGTCCATCCATGGTAGGCAAACGGTGTCGCTGGTTCTCGAGCATTCTTCCAGAAGCATTTCCAGTGCACTTGTCACCTCTTTTTCATTGACCGGTGTAGCCCCAACCCTCGCAATAAGTTCGGCAAGCGGGTCCATATCTATACCAACGGCTCTGACACCATTTCGAGCAGCTTGGGACAACACCATGCCCGAGCCAGCCATTGGATCCAAAATTGTGTCACCGGGTGACATCATTTGAATCTTGTAGAGAGCAATTTCTGGCGCCATACGTGCCGGGAAAGGGTGAATATGCTTCATCGACTTACAAACTTTTCTATGTGGCTATTTAGTATTTCCGGTAGGCTGTTTCTGGATACGCGTCTATCAAGCGTTCCATCATGTCCCTTTATCTGGTACATTTGATTGTGACGCCGACGTATCGAAACACCCTCTTGAAGTTCGAAATTTTCGTCAAGCACCTTCCGCATTTCCGTATACGGCAATGCAGCAATCCCGTCACGGCCGCATACAAATGCAGTGACACATTCACCATACTCAGAAAAAAGCTTTTTCTGGGATTCTTGGTGCCCAGCGTGAAAATTAAACGCCCATGGCCCTTTCCGGCTTGTCGAGTACTTCACATAGAGAGGCAACGCATGATTCACTAGATAGAACCCAGGCGTGTCGGTGAACAATCTTTGGACACTGACGTGCTCCTGACTCCAATCAGTTATCACGTGCAGCACGCACCCGTAATATCTAGACGCGTCGGTAATCATTTTTTATTTTGAACGAATTTTACGGCATTCCCGTTGATTTTGTAAAACAAGCGGGCTTTGCCACGATTATTTGTGAAAATTTTGAGGTGGTGTTTTGCCGTGGGGATTTCGCTTCGACCAAATTCGTTCGTCGCGAATATACCTTTCTTACGGCGGATACTTTCGATCTCTTCGTTCGTGTAGGTTTTCGCTGCAACACCAAAGCCGCTAGACGGATGAAAGGATATCGAGGCTCGGGCAGCTTTCAAGTCGTGTCTCAGGTAATCGAATAAATAATCTGGGAATTCGCTTTCTCCCATCTCGGCGCGGATAGCGTCCAGCATCACTTCGTTAGTCCTGCCGTTCCTTCCCATCAAGTCGTCGTATTTCGATTTGTCAAAAGCGAAGAGCCCAAAAGACATTTCTCCACCTTCGAAATCCACAGTAGATTTGTCGATGGAGTTTGCTGCAGTTGGTGTCGTTTTGTGATCGGCCAACCAGACTGGCGCCCCAGCCTTGCTTCTCATCGCCTGAATTGCCAGTTTGTGGAACGCGAAACATTTGCTCCAATTTGCAAGAAGCTCATCTGGAATCCAAAGCTGGAAGTATTCCTTATAATCTTCACGCGAACCGAACATCCGAGCCCGTTGAATATAAGTATCTTGAGAGAATTTACCTTTAACAGCGCGCGTAAAATACATAGATAGGAGATTGTCAAACGTGACTCCCCTAGAAATAATATTGCCTCCTGCGCCGAAAGAAAAAAGGCTTGTTGGCTTCGCGATATCCGATACCTTTCCGCTCCTTCCCTTGGAGTTGATCTCTATAATCGCGTGACGGTCGATATTTCGCAAGACAAACTCTACGATCAACTTTGGATGAGTCGCCGAGTATTCAGGAGCTATCTTTTCGAGTTTTGCAACGATATTCTTAAAACCAGAATGGTTGGGGTCCGCCAATGTGTTAATTGTTTTTTCAATTACACCAATGTCGTTCTCGTGTTCGTCCTTTTTACCGCTGGCGTGGACAAGCATAGTGAAATTTTGGTTATGTCCCCGTTGGTGTTGCTCAGCGACACCGCAGAGAAAATGGAGGATTGCGTTTTTCAGTTCAGATCGCTCTGATCCTTCATGAGCGTTAAATGTATGCAACCGATAACTCACCAGTCCATCCGTTGGAAAGAAGTAATCTTGACCTACGTAATAAGGATGCGGAAGAAAATCTACCCACAACTCACTGTCATTCTCGAATGTGTTATTTAAATTTAGGCGAGCAGGCGTTGCAGTAACTCCAATATATTGACCTTCTTTACCAATGAGATCATGAATAAGGCGGTTAATTGTTGTCTTATCGTTATTGTTAATTTTTGCATTTGGAGAAGCGAAGTCCGCCTCGTCATCAATAACGATTATATCATTCCGCGCACGAAGAAGTGTAATTAATTTCTCAAGATCCCGTGCGTTCTTCTTTGAGAAAATGACCCATTTCTTCTTCCCAAGATCCTTCGCATTATGCGGAAGCTCACTAAATTGCTTTGGCGACGGGCTTAGGCCGGATGCTCGGAAGCGTGAAAGGCTTTGATCAAGAAGATCAATGCTATCTGTAAGAAGGTTGACAATTACTCCCGCACCCTCGTCCAACAAGCGCGCGTTCAGCGCAATCATCATTTCGGTCTTGCCACTTTGCGGCTCGCCGAAGACTACAAAAGAGCGACATCCGCTTGTCTGAAGGTTCGTGATAGTCTTCTCAACGGTATCTTCAATTGAACGAGTATCAATCTTATTGGCGTTAAGTTTTTCGAGACGGCTTTGATATTGCTGTCCTCCGATATCACCGACAATCGACGCCCAATCCATAAATCGTCCCCGCTCATTGATTCTGTCTTAGAACATTGTCATGCAACCATCCGATTATGTAAACACAAAATGCTATTTTCACGGGCACACAACTATCCCGATTTGCATACAAAAGCGGCCGCCTGATGAGTTATATTTCAATTTTTTCGTATGGCACCTGAAACGCACCCGGAGAGTAACGCAATTAATTCCCAGGAATGCGAATAGGGTTGCCTCCTGTTATCCCCGAATTTTTTGATCGAATTACTGCTTTTCAGAATTGCCTAGTAAAAAGTTGAAGGTCTAATCGGAAGCGCATTGTTGTCGTTAATCAGAAGGTGCCAAATACCGTTCCGCGCCCAGGGTTACTTAACCAAAGCCCCCTCACCCCTCCCCACAGACATCCCCAGCCACCACCTCCGCCAGTTCCGCGACATTGACCAGCCCTTGCGCGAACGGGTGGCGGTCGAGGAGTTGGGGCATGGCGAGGCAGTAGATCTTTGCGGGGTTTTGGGTTTCGAGGTCGAGCCTGAAGGGGGCGCGCAGGGTTTGGGGGGTGAGCGTCCGGGTCAGGGTGGTGAAGGGCAGGTCGTCGAGGCTGGCTGCGGGCTGGCCGCGGGCGTCGATCATGATGTCGAAATGATGGGTGGCGTCGGGGGTTGTGACTTTTACCGGTCCGGGGATGGCGTCAGGCGTTTTGGCGTCGGGTGTTTTGGTGGCGGCGGCGGCCTTGGCTGTTTCAGATTTGGCGGGGGTGACGCCTGAGGTGTTTTGGGCAGTTTCGGGCTCGCCAGCAGGGCCGCCGAAGGCGGTTTCGGGCTGGGCGGGGGCGGTTTCGCCAGTGTTTTCGAATGTGGCGTCGTCGCCGGTGGCGACGAGGGTGAGGATGCCTGCCTGGTGCAGGGCGATGATGCGGCTGAGCGAGAGATGCGGCACTGCGGCGTAGCAATCGGCAAAGACCGGCATCAGCTCGTCGTGAAACAGTTTCCAGTCGGCCTCATCAAGACGGCGCAGGATGGCGTCGAAATTCTCGTGGCCGCGCAGCAGCGCATAGCGGTGGGCAATGGTCTGGCGCTTGCGCATCGATTGCCGGGTTTTGGCAAAATCGCGCTCGACAGCCTCGAGCCCGCCAAGCTGTTGGCGGTGGCGGAAATAGGCCTGGCTGAAGCCGGGGATGGTGCGGGCCTCGGGGCCGAGATTTTCGAGATAGGCGGGGTCGGCGTGATCGAGCTCCTGGCAGAGCAGATCAAAGACGCGAGCGAGCAGGCCGTCGCTGCCGCGCTCGATTTCGCGGCTGACGGCGGCCTGGGTGATGCAGGCGAGCGGCTGGTAGGGGAAGGGATAGTAGAAATCGCCCTCGGGCATGATGCCCATGCGCGAGACCATGGTGATGCGCAAGCCGCTTGCCGCGTCATTGGGGGTCCAGCGGACATGATCGCCGGATTCGTCAAATGTGCCGTGGGCGTGGCCAAGGGCTGCGACGACATCGATGGCCGAGAGCGACGAGCCTAAAATGCCGATATGCCCGGCCTCGAGGCTTTCGAGCCGGGTGGCGGGCCAGGGCGAGAGCAGATCGGCCTGATCGATATGCGGGGATTTTGGCCAGGAATGGCCGGTGGCGATGATGACGGCGTCAAACAGCGCGTCGGCTGCGGCATCGCGGGTGAGCAGCAGCGCCTGGCCCGGCGTGGCCGTGACATCGATGTCGGTGACCGGGGTGGAGGTGTGCAGGGTGATCTTGTGGCCTGTGGCGCGGGCATGGTCGATCAGCGCGTGGAACTCGTCGTGCAAAAATTCGCCGATCAGCACGCGGGGGTAGAAGGCGCGGGCGCTGATGTCGTGCTCGGAGAGCTCCCATTCGCTGAGCTCGTATTTCGGGCGGGTTTCGAGCCAGTCGATCAGCTGGCGGGTGAGTTCGGGGATCTCGCGGCTGAAGGCGTTGCAGAGCATGTAATCGGCGTTGATGTCCTCGCGATAGGGCATGCCCTTGCCGGCCTCGGGGCTCGCCTCATAGATGGCGATGTCGAGCTTTTGGCCGCGGCCGATCAGATGCTTGAGCAGATAGACGGTGGTGGGGCCGGCGCCGATGATGGCGAGTTTAACTGGGGTCACGGGGTCAGGCCTTGGCTGGGGTGGGATGCTGTCTCAAAGGCAGATCCGAAGCGGGCCCTGCCGCCGGTCGCAACGGAGCGGTGGCGAAGGGGCGGGATCGCGGATCAGGGAGGAAACGCGCTCAAGCCGCCGCGGTTCCGCAAAAAAGCGTGCGACTGCAGTGGCTCAGTTGCCGTCGCAATCGACGCGGGCGGCGCAGGAGGCGGCAAGCGCGATCTGCAGCTCGGTGACCAGATAGCCGGGACGGGCCGGCTTGCCGACCCAGCGGCCGTGTCCGAACACCGGATCGGCGCCATCCCCGGGGCTGCCGGAATGGACGATGAAGGGGATGGTGCGGACCAGGAGGGTGCGGGCGACATCGGTGCAGTCACCATCGCACAGGGCGATGTCGATGATCGCTGCATCGGGCCGGTGCAGCCCGAGCCAGGCCTCGGCCTGGGCCCCGGAGGTCAGCAGCGTCAGGTTGTCGAAACCCGCGGCCGCAAGCTGCTGCTCGAGGTCGAGCGCGATCAGCGGCTGGTCTTCCAGGATCAGGATCGGACCCGTGTGGTGATGCATCATCGTGTCTCGGGTTTAAAACACGGATATCCTACGCTTATTCCGCATCGGCAGGATTTCGGTCCGCTGCCGTACCAAGGGGCGCCCGTGGGTTGTACCGAGTTTTTTATCACCATAAATGGGACATCTTTTGAGAGTAGGTCGACGTCATCGCTCGCTATTCTGCGCGCGCTTGGGAGTCACCTTTGCTCTTTCCTCACGAGGACGAGCATTGCCCCAAATCCAGCAAACCCAGGTTCGCAACAGACTTCTGGCGCATGTTTCGGCGGAGGATTTCGCGCGCATTGCGCCGCATCTGGAATTTGTCGAGCTGCCCTGGCGCCATGCCTTCTCGCAGCCCAATATGCTCGCCGAATACAGCTATTTCCTCGAATCGGGCATCGGCTCGATCGTGGCGCCGTCGCCGGAGGGCCACAGCGCCGAGATCGGCATTTTCGGCCGCGAGGGCATGACCCCGATCGCGACCGCGCTGAAGGCGGATACCGACCCCTTTTCGACCTTCATGCAGGTGGCCGGCAGCGCCTACCGGATCCGCAGCGCCGCGCTTGTGGCGGCGATTGACGAGAGCAATACGCTCAAGACGCTGATGGGCCGCTACGCGCAGGCCCAGGCGGTGCAGTCGGCCTATACGGCGCTGTCCAATGCGGTGCATCAGATCGACGAGCGGCTGGCCCGCTGGATCCTGATGTGCCACGACCGCACCGACGGCAACGACATTTCGCTGACCCATGAATTCCTGTCGATCATGCTGGCGGTGCGGCGGCCATCGGTGACCACGGCGCTGCATGTGCTGGAAGGCAATCTGCTGATCCGGGCCGAGCGCGGGCTGATCATCGTGCGCGACCGGCAGGCGCTGGAATCCTTTGCCCGCGACGCCTATGGCACGCCCGAACGCGAGTATGAGCGGCTGATCGGCAAGATGAACTGAAGCCGCACGAGGGCCGCGGATTTCCCGCCGGACGATTTCCAAAGCGGCAGCGGCGGTGTAAGGCTGCGTTGATCACAGCCATTCCGGGATGCCGCCATGAAAGCCGTTCTCTACGAAGCCTTTTCCCAGCCGCCGAAAATCGCCCGCCTCGCCGATCCGGCGCCGGAGCCCGATGGCGTGGTGGTCAAGGTGATGGCCACGGGGGTGTGCCGCAGCGACTGGCACGGCTGGGTCGGGCATGATCCCGACATCGCGCTGCCGCATGTGCCGGGCCATGAGCTGGCGGGAACCGTGGCGGCGGTGGGCGGCCAGGTGACCCGCTGGAAGCGCGGCGACCGGGTGACGGTGCCGTTTGTCGGCGGCTGCGGCCATTGCCCCCAGTGCCATGCCGGACACCAGCAGGTCTGTGACAGCCAGTTCCAGCCAGGATTTACCCATTGGGGCTCGTTTGCCGAATATGTGTCGATCCACCGCGCCGATCTCAACCTGGTGGCGCTGCCCGAGACGATCGATTTTGCCACCGCCGCCAGCCTTGGCTGCCGCTTCGTGACCTCGTTTCGCGCCGTGGTCGACCAGGGCCGGGTCAGCGCCGGGCAATGGGTGGCGGTGCATGGCTGCGGCGGCGTCGGACTGTCGGCGGTGATGATCGCGCGGGCGATGGGCGCGCAGGTGGTGGCGGTGGATATTGCGCAGGACAAGCTGGCGCTGGCTCGGCAGATGGGGGCTGTGGCCACCATCCATGCGGCCGAGGTCGATGACGTGGCGGCAGCCGTCCGGGAGATCAGCGGCGGCGGCGCGCATGTGTCGCTTGATGCGCTGGGCGCGGTAACCACTTGCGTCAATTCGATCCATTCGCTGCGCAAGCGCGGCAGGCATATCCAGGTCGGGCTGATGGCGGGTGCGGACAGTTTTCCGCCGGTGCCGATGGGGCGGGTGATCAGCCACGAGCTGGAAATTCTCGGCAGCCATGGCATGCAGGCGCACCGCTATGGCGCGATGCTCGACATGATCGAGGCCGGGACGCTGAAGCCGGAACTGCTGGTGGGTCGGACCATCAATCTTGAACAGTCCATCGATGCACTGATGGGCATGGACCGGTTCGAGGGTAGTGGCGTGACGGTTGTCACCGAGTTCTAGAGCCGCTGCGGCGGGTGCCGGGCGCAACGCTCCCCCGCTGCGGCTGAGGGGCTGCCTCAGCCCGGGCGGGTCATGCGGCTGATTAGACCGGTGCGCAGGACAAATTGCTGGTAGAGCGCGCCGGCAATGTGCAGCACGACGAAGGCGATCAGCGGAAATTTCAGCGTTGTGTGAATGAAATCGGCGGTTTCATTGCCGCCAAACCATGTCGCCAGGCCGGTGACCGGCAGGATGACCATCAGCGCATAGAGCGACCAGTGGGTGAGATGCGCCAGGCCCTTGAGCGCAGGATGCTCGCGCGCCGGCAGCGCCGGGGCGCCGCGCCGGACCCGCAGAACTAGCCGCCAGATCACCAGCAGCAGAACCAGGCCACCGCCGATGACATGGGACCGGACCGCAAGATTGATGTCGGGCGCCAGGCCCTTTTCCAGCGCTTCCCAGGCGGCGACGATCTGCTCATGCAAAACAAACTGCATGAGGATCAGGACGGCCATGACCCAGTGCAACCAGATCTGCGGGCGTGAATAGGCGGCGGGCTTCATCTCGATCATCCCCTGTTTGCCGGATGCGGACTGCCCTGCCGGGCCCTGATCCGGTGGTGTGCCAAATGGCGCGATGGCTCGATCGATAGAGCAATCATGGGCAGCGCGCCTTGATCTGGAGCAAGGCGCGGAACGACCACCGGCGATCCGGTCACGCGGAGGGGCGCTGCCGGAGATGCGGGTCAGGAATGCGGGAACGCGTTACGCGCTCCCTGAGCCGGCGCGCGACAGCGGCGTCGGCTCAGGGAAGTCTGGCCACGCAAGATCCCGCCGGTGGGGTGCACCGGCGGGTGATCAGGCGTGGGTTCAGCGGGACTACTTGTCTCTGTCGGGGCCGCCGGTGTGGCTGCTGCGGGTGATCGACACCGGGTCGCTGGCCGGGAAAGTGTCTTCAAGGCCCTGCTCCAGCTCGTCATCCAGCTCCTGGTCGAATGTATTGGGCTTGGTGTCGCCGTCGGCTGCCTCTACCGCTGCTTCGCGGGTGGGATAGACCGGGGAATGACGGCCATCGACCACATAGGCCCAGCCACCGTCGCGCTGCTCGAGTTCATATTCATGGCTTTTCATGGTGTACTCCTTCTGCTGCCCAACGCCGTCGGGCGGACATCGTTCCGCCGGATCCGCAGGCAGGCTGATGATAGCAGCAAAAGCTGGTTTTTCCTTGATCTGAGACAAGGCTGGAAAGGCCGCAGACACGGCGCGCAGTCCGCCGGTGTCAGGCCGACTGGGGGACCTGGAGCCTGCCGAGGCCGGATTTCAGCGCGGCGATGCAGACGGGATCGAAGGCCGAGCCCGAATCCCCGTCGAGGATCGCCAGCGCCCCGGCGATCGGCATGGCGGCACGGTAGGGGCGTTCGGCGGTGAGCGCATCAAACACATCGGCGACGGTGAGAATGCGGGCTTCCAGGCAGATCTCGTCGCCCTCAAGCCCGTGCGGATAGCCCTTGCCGTCGAGCCGCTCGTGATGGGCCAGGGCAATGGGGGCGATGTCGGCAAAGGCGCTGACATGGCGCAGGATGGCCTCGCTCTGGGCAGGATGGTTCTTGATGGCGGCCCATTCACCGGCGTCGAGCTTGCCGGGTTTGTCGAGAATCTGGTTGGAGACGGCAAGCTTGCCGAGATCATGCAGCAGGGCTGCGCGGCGCAGCCAGCGGCGGTGGGCCTGATCCAGGCCCAGCTCTTCGGCGATCATGTCGGTGTAGAATGTCACCCGGTTGGAATGGTCGGCGGTAAAAGGGCTCTTGGCGTCGACCACATCGGCGAAGGCCGCGGCGATGTCATCGAGATAGTCCTCGTCGACCGGTTCGGACAGAAGCGCAGGCTTCATGGCAAAGACCCTGGCCTCGATGTCGTCCGAGGCCAGCACCGGCCAGAAATCCTCGGCCGCCTGCGCGGTCATGAAGGCTGTGGCCAGGGCCGGATCGAACCAGACGCCGGAACGGGCGGCAACTTCGTCGATTGCCGCCTGGGCGCCGTTTTCAACCTGGAACACGTCGACCACCTGGGCCAGCAGGGTGATGTTGGCGATCTGCGGGATCTGGCCGCGCTTGAGGCCCTGCGGCTGGCCGGAGCCGTCCCAGTGCTCGTCAAGCGACAGGATGCCCTGCTGCACGGACTGGGAAAACCGCATGCGGGCGGCAATGTCGGCGCCTCGGTGGCAACGGGTTTCCATCAACTCGCGGGCGATTCTGGTGCCCTTCTGAACCACATTGATGAGCGCGCGGATGCGCTCGCTGAGACCGGACTCAAGCCCGGTCCTGGCAAAGACGAAGCGCAGGGCGGCCGAAAGGCTGGGATCGATGGTCTTGAAATCACGCTTGAAGGCGATGTCGTCGGCCAGATAGAGCTCGCAGATCCGCGCCGCGTTGCTGGAGCAGCCCAGATCCTTGAGCAGCAGCGTGTAGAACAGGTCGGTGAGCGCCTCGTCGGAGAGGTTGAGCGCCTCGCCGATACGGGTTCCGATCCAGCAGCAGCGCATGCAATGGCCCGCCGGCTGTCCCTCGGTCAAATCCAGCGCATAGCTCAGCGCGCCGAGCAGCTCCGCCCGCTTGAAAGTTGCCGGGCGGCTGCCCGCGGCTTTGGTCAGATAAAGGCTTGTCGTCACGTCGGCGCTCCAGATGTCAGCTCCGGCATAACAGATGCTGCTTAAGGAGCATTTGACCAGAGGGCCGCATTGCAGCGATCTGCGTTCATGGTGAATAACTCCTGTACCGGTTGCCGGGCAACACAAGCCGCTTGAATTCGATTTCATTTCGATATAACTAGTTTCATTGAATTGAAGGAGCTGGACGCATGAACACGATCGAAGCGGCACAGGGGTTTTCGGCTATGGGGTCGGAATCACGGCTGGAGGTGCTGCAGGCACTGGTCCGGGCCGGCAATGCCGGCCTGCGGGTCGGCGACATCCAGGAGCGCACCGGAATTGCCGCCTCGACCCTGGCGCATCACCTGAAATTTCTCAGCGCCGCCAATCTGATTGTCCAGAGCAAGCAGGGTCGGGTGATCATGAGCACGGCGAATTTCGATTATCTGAACGCGCTGGCCGGGTTCATTCTGGAAAATTGCTGCAGCGAAGCGGGAGAAAAGCCATGAGCCTTGCAACCGACACAGACCGTCCGGGCGGCCGCGACCTCCGGGCCTGGCTGGCCACGCCATGGGCCTTTATCGTCCTGATGCTGCTGGCGGTGGCCGTGCTCGACGGCGGCCGTCTTGCCAGCATTGTCAGCTTCGCCGTGGCAGCGCTTGGCAGCACCCTGCCCTATATCGTGTTTGCGGTGCTGCTGATTGCCGGCCTCAAGGCGGCGGGCGCGGAATCGGTGATTGCCGAAGCGTTCAAGGGCCGGGAAACCCGGATGATCCTGATGGCGGCGCTGTTTGGCGGGCTGGCGCCGTTCTGCTCCTGCGAAGTGATTCCCTTCATTGCCGGGCTGCTGGCGCTCGGCGCGCCGCTGTCGGCGGTGATGGCATTCTGGCTGTCCTCGCCGCTGATCGACCCGCCGACGCTGCTGATCACCGCGGCAGCGCTGGGCTGGCCCTTTGCCATTGGCAAGGCGGTGGCCGCCGTGGCGCTGGGACTGTTTGGCGGTTTTGCCATCAAGGCGGCGATGGGGGCGGGCTGGTTTTCAGAGCCGCTCAAGGCCATCCGGCCAACGCGCTGCGGCTGCGGTCCGGACCCGTTCACCGGCAGGCCGGCCTGGAAATTCTGGCAGGAGCCGCAACGGCGCGAGACCTTCCGGACCGAGTTCATGGCCAATGGCATCTTCCTGATCAAGTGGCTGGCGCTGGCCTATGTGCTCGAAGCGCTGCTGGTCACCTATGTTCCTGCAACGATGATTGCCGGCCTGGTCGGCGGCGAAGGCATCGTGCCGATCGGCATTGCCGCGCTTGTGGGCATGCCGGCCTATCTCAACTCCTATGTGGCGCCGCCGCTGCTGGCCGGGCTGATGGAGCAGGGCATGAGCAACGGCGCGGCAATGTCGTTCATGATCGCCGGTGCTGTGAGTTCGGTGCCTGCAATGGCGGCGGTGTGGTCGCTGGTCAGGAAACCGGTGTTTGCCGCCTATCTCGGGCTCGGGGTATCGGGCGCGATCGTGTCGGGGATCGTCTTCCAGATGCTGGCGTGACCCGGACAGCCGGGTCCGAGCCCCTGCGCGGCCGGGCTTGACGGCTGGACCGCGTGCGATTATCCCTTATGTGAGATGATATCTCATTTGAGGGAATCCGGATGAACGATCTCAACGAAAGGCTGGCCGGGCGGATCAAGCAGGTGCGGATGGCGCGCGGCTGGTCGTTGCAGGAACTGGCCGACAAGAGCGCGGTAAGCCGCTCGACGCTGTCGCGGATCGAGAACACCGAGGTCAGCCCGACGGCGGAAACGCTGGGCAGCCTGTCGTCGGCGTTCCAGATGAGCATCTCGCAATTGCTGGCGCCGGTGGAGACGCCTTTTGCCGCGCTTGTCAGGCGGGACGAGCAGGCGCTGTGGGAGGACACGGAGCACGGATTTTCGCGGCGGCTGGTGTCGCCGCCAAGCGGCGGGCTGTCGGCGGAAGTGGTGGCCTGCGAGCTCGGACCTGACCGGAAAATCTCCTATGAGGCGCCGTCGGTGGAGGGCCATGAACATCATCTGGTGATGCTGTCGGGCGTGCTGGCGGTGACGCTGGGCGACGAGATCCATGTGCTCGAGGCCGGCGATTGCCTGCGTTATCAGCTTTACGGGTCGTCGCGGTTTCAAACCGGAGACCAGCCGGCCTCCTATCTGATTGTACTGGTGTGAGAGTCGCCATGACCGAAATTACCATTCATACGCTTGCCGCTGACCAACTGGACACCGAGGCGCACGCGCTGGCGCAGATCATGGCCGACACGGTGATGAGCGGCGCTGCGATCGGCTACATGCAGCCGTTTTCCCTGGCCGAGGGGCTGGCGTTCTTTACTGGCCAGGTGTTTGGCGAAGTGCGCGCCGGGCGGCGCAGATTGCTGGTGGCGCGGCTGGGTGGCGAGACGGTGGGATCGGTGCAACTGATCATCGCGCTGCCGCCCAACCAGCCACATCGCTGCGAAGTGGCCAAGATGATGGTGGCGCCGCGGGTCCGGCGCCGGGGCATCGGCCGGGCGCTGATGCAGGCGCTGGATGCCGAGGCGCGGGCTGCGGGCAAGAGCCTGATCACGCTCGACACGAAAACCGGCGACAAGGCCGAACCGCTCTACCTTGCGGCGGGCTTCAGAACAGCCGGGATGATCCCCGGCTTTGCGCTGGATGCTGACGGGGCTCAGCTGCATGCCACGACCTATATGTACAAGGCATTGTAGGGCACCGGCTTGCCCGAAGCAGGTCAGGGAGCCGCGTCCGGTGGCGCGGCAGGCCGGGACTTGCGGCCATTGGCGAGCCAGTCGCGATAGGTTTCGGCATCGCCGAATTCCATGAAGCTGGCAAAGGAGGGATGCGGATCGAGCGTGCGCCGGGCATGCTTTATCGGGCACCAATAGGCTTCGGTGCGGCCGGCGATCTCGCGCGCATAGGCGATGACGCCATTGCCGTAGCCGCAATAGATGCAATTGAACTTCTCGATGAAATTCAGATAGGCGAGCATGTGGCGGTCGATGACGACATAGTCGGCGCGGCGCACCAGGTCGATGCCGTAGACCCGGAAGCAGATCTGCTGGTAGATCGTCACCGACAGGTCGAGCAGGGCCAGCGGAATGGCCACGGCGTAGATCACCGGCGCGGTGAGCAGGATGGCGATACGGGCGCCGGTGATATAGCGCCACAGGCCGATGCGGTAGGTCTTCTGCAGGGCCAGGATCTCGCGGTCGAAACGCACCTTGCCGCGCTGCAGCCGGTAGCGGAACTGTTCGCGGCGGGCATCAAGTTGCCGGTCGAGCTCCTGCTCGAGCTCGTCGCGGGTTTTGCGCAGGCGCTGTTCGATCTCTTCAAGCACGGATCTGTCCATGGTGCGGCCCTTCCGGTTTTCATGGAAAGCAGCCTTAGCATCCGCGCCGTGGCGGCCGATATGCGGCAGATCAAATGCCGCCGGGGCAGCTGCCGGGCTCAGCGAAAGGCCGGGCGGGACCTGCTGGTCTCCGCCCGGCAATCCGGCAAGCGGGCTTGCCGGTGATCTGGCCCGTTAGCTGGCCGGTTCAGCCGAGGGTTTCCTCCAGGGCTTCAAAGATGGCGGTCCAGCCTGAAATATGGCCGTCACGCGCCGCCTCGCTGCGGAACTTGACCTGGTGCAGCCTGATTTCGGTGAGGCTCGGCCCGAGCTCGGCGAAATCGATGGTGACGACGCTGTCATCGAGCGAATGGGGCGATTCCCAGGTGAAGGCCAGGCGCGAATGCGGGTCGATCTCCAGATAGGTGCCGGCATGCGGGATGTTCTTTCCGGCGTCCTGCATGATGATCGAGAAGCGGCCGCCCTTGACCGGATCATTGGTGGCTGTCGAGGTCATGTCGCTGCCGCCCGGACGCATGAATTTTTCCATCATGCGCGGCGACAGCCAGGCGTCGAACACCTTTTGGCGGGGGACCGGGATCTTCCGGCTTACGGTCAGTTCCAGTTCATTGAGTGTCTCGGTCATTGTCATCGTCCTTTGAAACGAGTGCCTCTTCCAGCGCCGACAGGCGCAACTCCCAGATGGACTTGAGTTGCCTGAACCAGCTCTCAGTCAGCTTCAGCGGTTCAAGCTCGGCCGCGATGAAATGCTCGCGGCCGACAGTCCGGCGGGTGACAAGCCCTGCCTCCTCCAGCACCTTGATGTGCTTGGAGACGGAATTCAGAGACATGTCGAAATGGGCAGAAAGTGCCGTCACCCTCAACGCGCCTTCCTGAACAAGGAGCGTCAGGATCTGCCGGCGGGTGGTGTCCCCGGCAGCCTTGAGGATTTTCGACAGTGCATCTTCGTCCATTTGTTCACCCTTATGGTTGAATATCTCGAGTCGAAGAATTAGTCAACCATTCGGGTGAATATTTCTTACGCCCTGGTTTCAGATGCCATGCCGGGTGGCTTCCGGCAACAAGGCGGCGGGGACGGACGGGGGATCGGGGTTTGAAAAGGCCCCTCCCCAACCCCTCCCCACAAGGGGGAGGGGCAATGCGCGGCACAATTCGCCTTGATGGCGAGCGTCTCGATTCGTTGCGACTTGAGCTTGCTGGGCATCAGGCGTGACGCATTCGAAGCCCCTCCCCCTTGTGGGGAGGGGTTGGGGAGGGGTGCTGCCTCCGGCATCTGAACACAAAAATGCCGGGACGAATCCCGGCATTTTTTGACACGTGATGTCTGACGAGCCCGCCTAGTGCGATGGCTTAATGAAAGTGCCGTTCTGCAACTCGGTTACAGCCTGGATCAGCTCGGAGCGGGTGTTCATGACGATGGGGCCGTGCCAGGCCACCGGCTCCTGGATCGGCTTGCCGGAGACCAGCAGGAAGCGGATGCCCTCGTCGCCGGCCTGCACGGTGATCTCGTCGCCGGTGTCGAACACCACCAAAGTGCGGTCGCCCGACATGTCGCGGATCTGGATCTCCTCGCCTTCGACTTCCTTTTCGACCAGTACGCCGAATGGCTTGGAGGCGTCGCGGAACGAGCCGGAACCGGCGAAGATGTAGGCGAAGGCCGAGCGGTAGGCGTCGACCTTGAAGGTCTTCCGCTTGCCCGGCGGCACCGAGATGTCGACATAGGACGGCTCGGCGGCAATGCCGTCGACCGGGCCGCGCTTGCCCCAGAACTCGCCGCAGATGATGCGCGCAGCGGTGCCGTCATCATCGATCTCGACCGGGATATCGGCGGAGGTGACATCCTGGTAGCGCGGCGCGGTCATTTTCATTGCAGCCGGCAGATTGGCCCAGAGCTGAAAACCGTGCATGCGGCCACCCGCGTCGCCCTTGGGCATTTCCTGGTGCATGATGCCGCTGCCGGCGGTCATCCATTGCACGTCGCCGGCGCCGAGCGAACCGGTGTTGCCGAGGCTGTCGCCGTGATCGACGGTGCCGGCCAGCACGTAGGTAATGGTCTCGATGCCGCGATGCGGATGCCAGGGAAAACCCTTTATGTAGTTTTCCGGTTGCTCGTTGCGGAAATCGTCAAACAGCAGGAACGGATCGGTCAGCGACGGATCGTCAAAGCCGAAGGCGCGTTGCAACTGCACGCCGGCGCCTTCGAGATGCGGCACGGCGGTGGAGAGATGGCGGACTGGTCTGATCGACATGGCAGTCTCCTTGAGTTCGGGCCCGGCAAAGCGGGCCGGTGATGGCGAAGTTGCTCCATAGATAGCCGCTTGAGGCGTGCACAAGAAGTGGGCGGCGGAGAACGCACTGTTCAATGCCGCGGGCTTGACCGCTCCCTGCCCCGGGCACGTGTCGTGGCGCGGGTTGGAACTCCACCGCGCGCGAGGCGTTGGTGGGACAGCAGCAAAAGGAGAATGAGATGTCTTTGAAAATCGATTCCAAACTGGAAACCGAGCTGACACCGGAAGCCGTTTCCGAGCATGAGACACTGACCAAGGCCGAAAAGCTCGACCGGATCAGCGAGATGAAATTCGAACTGGAGCGCCAGACCGGCCGCGGCACTGCCGATCTCGATCAGGTGGAAGCGCGCATGGCCTCGATCAATCTTGCGATGGAACGGGTGAAGAACCGGCAGGGCTGAACCGCACTGCAGACGACATTTGGAAGGTCGGGGACAGTTTCCTTTTTCGTCGTCGCATCTGTTTGATTTTTTTGACGAAAAGGTAAACTGTCCCCGAACTATACCAGCCCGGACAAGGGGATCTGCGTGGTTTCCTTGATCTCCTCCATGACGAAAGAGGCGGAGACATCGGCGAGCTTCACCTTGGCGATGAGCCGCTGATAGAGCCGGTCATAGGCCTTCACGTCGGAGACGCGGGCGCGCAGCACGTAATCGAGATCGCCGGAGGTGCGGTAGACGCCGACAATTTCCGGGAATGCGCCGACGGCATCGCGGAACTGCTTGAGCCAGCCGGCATCATGGCTGGCGGCACGGACGAAGATGAACACCGACAGGCCGCAGCCGGCGGCTTCGGCATCGAGAATGGCAACGCGGTCCTTGATCAGGCCGCGCTCCTCCATCAGCTTGACCCGGCGCCAGCAGGCATTGCGTGACAGGTTGACCCGTTCCGACAGCGAATCGACCGACAGTGTGCCGTCGCGCTGCAGCTGGCTCAGTATTCGGACATCCATATCATCAATCTGGTGCATGGCGGGACATTTATCCCAATATCGAAAACATTGAAAGGACATTCGGGACATATCTCCCGCGACAACGGGCTATCCTCACACAACCAAAGCACAATTGAGGGAACCAAGCCGATGTCCAACCAGATCGCCCGCCTGTTCACCGCCCACCCGCACTCGGTTGACGAGAGCTATTTCGAACACCTTTTGTTTGCCGGAAAATTCTCGGCCAAGTTGTTTGCCGCCGGTTTCTGCGCGCTGTGTCATGCGGTGCTGCCGTTTACCTTTGAGAAAACTGCCAGCCGTATGATCAACGAGCTGCATCACAAGATGCACAACCGGAGCCAATAGAACCGCATGTGCAGATGGGCCGCCTACCGCGGAACGCCGATCCCGCTGGAGCAGATCGTGTCGGCGCCGGGGCATTCGCTGATCGAGCAATCCCACCGCGCCACGGAAGCCAAGACGGCGACCAATGGCGACGGATTCGGCATCGCCTGGTATGGCGAACATGCCGAGCCGGGGCTTTATCGCGACGTGCTGCCGGCCTGGTCGGACTGCAATCTCAAATCGCTGGCACGACAGATCCGCTCGCCGCTGTTTCTCGCCCATGTGCGGGCCTCGACCGGCGGGGCGACCAGCCGCGACAATTGCCATCCCTTCGTGCACAACAACTGGTCCTTCATGCACAATGGCCAGATCGCCGGCTTTGACGCGATCAGGCGGCCGATGGAAGCCGCGCTTTCGGACCGGCTCTACCGGGCGCGGCACGGCACCACCGATTCGGAATTGTTGTTTCTGCTGGCGGTCGAATTCGGGCTGGAAACAGACCCGGCGGGGGCCTTTGCCGAAGCCATCCGCTTTGCGTTGGCCGAAAGCGCGCGCGCCGGCGTGCGCGAACTGGTGCGCTTCACCGCCGCCTTCTCCGACGGCCGGACGCTTTACGCGATCCGCTACGCCACCGACGCCTTTGCACCAACGCTCTATTCGGCGCCGACCTGCGGCAATCAGGGCCACTGCCTGGTCTCCGAACCCTTCACCGACGCCAGCACCAAATGGCACGAAATCCCGGCAGGGAGTTTCGTGACGCTGACGGGGAGCGGGATGTCTTCGGCGCGGTTTGCGCCGGTGCCGGGCGCGGCGGGGCGGATTGCGGCGGTGGCTTGAGAGGCGGCGGCAGGAAGCCTGCATGGCAGGAATAAGCCCTCATTTTCAACAGCGTAGTGTGTATCAACGTTGGGAGACAGCAGTTCGCCCATTGGCAAGATGAGCCAATTCAGGGGTCGTACGCTTCACATCGATTTCGTGAATTTCCACGGTGACGACATTGTTTTCAACAAATGGGTCCTCTTTGACCCGTCTCAAAACGCCGCTGCTCTCCTCGCCATGAGCGAGAATGAAGCCTCCTCCGACATCGAGTGAGCCGACGCACTGAAAAGCGCCGTCATCAATGCCCTTTGCAATCCATGCATTGTGCGCTTCCATGAATTGCGGAGCAGCTGATTTATTCTCTCCGAGCTTCAGAAGTATGATGTGCATGTGCCTTTCACCTTTCGTTTTCACCGTCGACACGGACTTCCCGCCCTCATTCACCGGTTTCGAGCGAGCCCATGATAGCCAACACTCGCAACTATTCTCCTGTTTGAAAAGTAGGCAACTTTTTCGTACTATGCTCACAAAAACATACTAATGGAGCTTTTCATGGTTGATAGCGAACAAGATGTCCTCTGTCCGGCTCCGATTGTTTTCACAATGATCGGCGGCAAGTGGAAACTGGCGATTCTCAAAACCCTGATTTTCCATGGAACCAAGCGCTTCGGCGAACTGCGTCGTGAGGTGGATGGCGTCACGCAGACCATGCTGACCAAGCAACTCCGCACACTTGAAGCCGATGGTTTGGTCCGTCGCGAGATATTCGCCGAGGTGCCGCCTCGTGTGGAGTATAGCGTGACTGAAGACGGGCTATCCCTCAAACCGGTTTTCGAGGCCATGCATTGTTGGTGGCTGGCACGGAAGCAACACTGAAAATTCACCCAGTCCGCGCTGCCGCCACCCGCCCTCCCCAGAGCCGGTGGGGGTGCGGAGTTCACCGCCTTCTCCTGCGCGCGCGGTTGGCATCCAACCCCCACCCGGATCAGCTTCGCTTTGCTCGCTTCTCCGACCTCCCCTCAAGGGGGAGGTGGGATCCGGGCGCACTGGCTTGCCAGCTAGAACGCCTCGGCGATCCGTGCCGCCAGCCGGTCGGCGACTTCGGCCTTGCTCAGGTCCGGCCAGTCCTCGACGCCGTCGTTCGAGACGATGCTGACGCGGTTGCGGTCCCCGCCAATGATGCCGGTGCTACATACTCGCCTCCCCCTTGAGGGGGTCCGCAGGACGGCGATTGACCGCCCAGAGGGTGGGCAGAGCCGGTGGGGGTGCGGACTTCACCACATAATCCGGCGCGCGCGGTTGGCTCCTGACCCCCACGCGGATCAGCTTCGCTTTGCTCGCTTCTCCGACCTCCCCTCAAGGGGGAGGTTGGATCCAGGCGCGCTGGCTTGCCAGCTAAAATGCCTCGGCGATCCGTGCCGCCAGCCGGTCGGCGACTTCGGCCTTGCTCAGGTCCGGCCAGTCCTCGACGCCGTCGCTTGAGACGATGCGGACGCGGTTGCGGTCGCCGCCCATGATGCCGGTGGCGGGCGACACGTCGTTGGCGACGATGAAATCGGCGCCCTTGCGGGCCAGTTTGGCTTGCGCGCTGGAGATCACGTCAGAAGTTTCGGCGGCAAAGCCGACGACCAGCTTCGGGCGGTTCTCATGGTGGCCGATGGTTTTGAGAATGTCGGGGTTTTCGGTGAGTTCAAGCGGTGCAGGCCCCTCGCCCGGCTGTTTCTTGATCTTTTCGCCCGAGGCCGCAGCCACGCGCCAATCGGCAACGGCGGCGACGAAGACGGCGATGTCAGCCGGCAAGGCCGAGGTGACGGCTTCGAGCATGTCGGCGGCACTCTCGACCCTTATGACAGTGACGCCGGCGGGATCGGGGATGGTGACCGGGCCGGAGACCAGCGTCACCTCGGCGCCGAGCCGGGCGAGGCTTGCGGCGATGGCGTGGCCCTGTTTGCCCGACGATCGGTTGGCGATGTAGCGCACCGGGTCGATCGGCTCGTGGGTCGGGCCGGAGGTGACGATGGCGCGCTTGCCGGCCAGCGGCTTGGGTGTGTCATCGAGCAGCGTCTCGATGGCCGCGACAATCTGCAAGGGTTCTGCCATGCGGCCCTCGCCGGCCTCATTGGATTCGGCCATCTCACCGGCCATCGGGCCGATGAAAGTGGTGCCATCGCGCCTGAGCGTCTCGACGTTGCGACGGGTGGCCTTGTGCGCCCACATCGCCGGGTTCATGGCAGGTGCTGCGAGCACAGGCCGGTTGGTGGCGAGCAGCACGGTGGAGGCGAGATCATTGGCGAGGCCATTGGCCATCCTGGCCATCAGATCGGCAGTGGCGGGGGCGATGCAGATGAGATCGCAATCGCGGGCCAGGCGGATATGGCCGACATCCTGCTCGTCCTCGCGGGAAAACAGGTCTGTGTAGACATGGTCGGCAGCAAGCGCGCCGACAGCCAGCGGGGTGACGAATTCCTGCGCGGCGCTTGTCATCAGCGGGCGCACCTGTGCGCCGCGCTCGCGCAGACGGCGGATCAGGTCGAGCGATTTGTAGGCCGCAATGCCGCCGGAGATGATCAGCAGGATGCGTTTGCCGGCAAGAGTCATGGCGCAGGGTCCCAGGGGTTGATGAGGGTGACGCCGCAATCGGCAAAATCACGGATATTGCGGGTGGCGATCGGCAGGCCGCGCCTGAGCGCAATGGCGGCGATCTGGGCGTCAATCCCGGCAAGCGGACGGCCTTTTAGCCTTCGAGCGCTGACGATCCTGGCGTAATGTGGTGCATCCGCATCCTCGAAAGGCAGAATGCGTCCCTGCTCATAAGGGAGGAGAAAGCCTTTTACAAAGGTCTCCAGGATCGACTTCCTTCGGCCAGCCGGCAACAGCTCGATACCAAGCAAAATCTCGGCTTTTACAATGGCCGGGACATAGAGTCCGCCTTCAGGCACCGAACTGAACCAGTCGACAACCATCTTTGAAGGGGTCGGAGCCACAAACTCCGAGATTACATTGGTGTCGAGAATCATTTCTCGTCTCGCCAGTCGGCAAAAACATCGCGTTCGCCAGCCAGTTCCGTACGCTCTGGAATCTCCAAATCTGCGGTTCCGTATTTCTCCCGCAATTTGGTGACCCTGTCCCAGAGGCTTTCCTGCCTTCCGGTGGTGACGTTGTCAGCTTCGACAAGCCCCTCACGCAACATCACGCGGGCCTCTTCTTCCATGGAGACGCCATGGCGCGCGGCGCGTTCGCGCAGGGCCTGCTTGACGCTGTCATCGAGATTGCGGATGGTCAGTGTTGCCATGATGAACCTCCCGGGCAGAGATGTGGCGGATGCCTGCAATGTAAGCATTGCATGCAATGCAGTCAAACAAACTGGTCCCAAAGCGGCTGTCTTCTCCGGGGCGGGACCCATTGGCGCCTGCGAAGCCAGTCCCTCAGCGCCCGGCTGCCGCTGGCCTGTCGAAGCGGATGCCGAGCAGCCGCAAGGCGTTGAGGGTGACGATCACGGTGGCGCCGGTGTCGGCCAGGATGGCGGGCCAGAGGCCGGTGACGCCAATGATGGTAGTGACCAGGAACACCGCCTTGAGGCCCAGCGCGATGGCGATGTTCTGCCGGATATTGGCCATGACCTGGCGCGACAGGCTGATCATGTTGGCGATGTCGGTGACGCGGCCATGCAGGATTGCCGCATCGGCGGTTTCGAGCGCCACATCAGTGCCGCCGCCCATGGCAATGCCGATATCGGCGGCAGCCAGCGCCGGCGCGTCATTGATGCCGTCGCCGATCTTGGCAACGGTAAGGCTCCGTGCCTGCAATTCGCGGACGATGCGCTGCTTGTCCTCAGGCAGCAGGCCGGCGCGCACCTCGATGCCCAGCGTCTGGCCGATGGCTGTTGCAGTGCGCTGGTTGTCACCGGTCAGCATGACCAGACCGACGCCGGTTGCCCTGAGCGCTTCGAGACCCTTGATGGCATCCTGCCGCGGTTCGTCGCGGATAGCCAGCAGGCCGGTGACGGCGCCGCCAACCAGAAGTACCGACACGGTCTTGCCGTCGTCGTTGAAGGCATCGATGCGGGCCGTCTGCTCTTCCGACAGGGTGGCCTGTTCCACGGCGGCCCGGGGCGAAGCGAGATAGACGGTTTCGCCGCCGACTGCGCCGGACACGCCCTTGCCGGGCACCGCTTTGGCACTGGCAGCAGGGGGCACCGGCGCCTTGTCCGCCCTGGCACGGGCAAGGATGGCCATTGCCAGAGGATGGCTTGATCCGGTTTCCAGCGCTGCGGCCAGCGACAGCACCTTCTGTTCGCTGCGGCCATAGGCGACGATATCGGTAACTACTGGCTTACCTTCGGTGAGCGTGCCGGTCTTGTCGAGCGCCACCATGTCGATGTCGCGCAGCGCCTCAAGCACGGCGCCGCCCTTGAGCAGCAGCCCGCGCCGGGCACCCGCCGACAGGCCGGCAGCAATCGCCGCGGGGGTCGAGATCACCAGCGCGCAGGGACAGCCGATCAGCAGAATCGCCAGGCCCTTGTAGATCCAGTCCGACCAGACCGCCCCGAAGATGAGCGGCGGCACGGTGGCGACCAGTGCTGCGACCACCAGAACGCAGGGCGTGTAGATGCGCGAGAACCGGTCAATGAACCGCTCGGTCGGGGCCTTGCTCTCCTGGGCCTGCTCGACCAGCCTGACGATGCGGGCAATGGTGTTGTCGCTGGCTGCCGCGGTGACCCGGATGCGCAGCACGGCGTCGGTGTTGATGGTGCCGGCAAAGACGGTCTCACCGGGGCCTTTCTGCCGGGGCAGGCTCTCGCCGGTCACCGGCGCCTCGTCGATGGAACTGGCGCCGTCGATGATCTCGCCATCGGAGGGAATGCGGTCGCCTGGGCGGACCAGGATGGTGGCGCCAACCGCAAGCTCCGCCGCCTGCACCTGGGTGGTGACGCCATCTGTTTCGAGCAGCGCGGTCTTGGGCACCAGCGCCGCCAGCCCCTGAATGCTGGCCCGGGCGCGGCCGGCGGCGACGCCTTCGAGCAATTCGCCGACCAGGAACAGCAGCACGACAATGGCCGCTTCCTCAGTGGCGCCGATGAAGATGGCGCCGATGGCGGCGATGCTCATCAGCATTTCAATCGAAAACGGGGTGCCGGTGAGCGCTGCGGTGAGCGCGCGCCAGGCGATCGGCAGCAGACCCACGGCCATGGCGGCGATGAAGGCCCAGTGGCCGATCTGCGGCATCACCTGGCCTACGAGATAGGCAGCGCCCAACGCTGCGCCACAGATCCAGGTCAGAACCGCCTTGCGGCTCGACCACCATCTGGCTTCGCCCAACTCGACAGGGGAGTGACCCGGCACGTCTGCACCTTCACTCTCCGGCGCGTCGGCGGGTGCGACGGAATAGCCGAGCCATTTGACCGTGCGGGTGATGGCCGCAGCCGGCACCGGACCGGAATGCTGCACGCTCATGGTGCCGTTGCCGACCGAGACCTCGACAGCGTCGACGCCTGCCAGCCTGGCGACGGCGTATTGCACCTTTGACCCGCAGGCGGGGCAATCCATGCCGCCGACGCGGTAACGGGTTTGGGTGGCTGTCTGAGTGGCGGTCTCGGCTGTCATGGATGGCCCTTTCGTAACTGTCAGGCCATGCTACACTCTCCAGTGACTATAGGTTCAAGAGGAAAAACATGAATATTTCCATTGGCGATCTGGCAAGGCGCTCACGGGTCAAGGTGCCGACCATCCGCTATTACGAGCAGATCGGCCTGTTGCCGCAGGCGGCACGGACCGAGGGCAACCAGCGGCGCTATGGACGCGCCGAGCTCGACCGGCTCAATTTCATCCGCCATGCCCGGGAGCTGGGCTTCGAGATCGGCGATATCCGCGAATTGCTGGCACTGACAGCGGAGCCGCAGGCCTCATGTCACCAGGTCGACAGCATCACCCGCAATCACCTGGCGGAAATCGACCAGCGCATCACGCGGCTGCAGGCGCTGCGCGGCGAGCTGAAGCGGATGGTGTCGGAATGCGGCCATGGCCGGATCTGCAATTGCCGGATCATCGAGGTGCTGGCCGATCACGGGCAATGCGCCAGCGAGCACTGACACGGCCAGCAGCGTGCGACTTATTGCAACGGTTTGGAATGGGTCGCTTCAGGCTCATCCACCGGCACGAAGCCGAGACGCTCGCAAAACGCCCGCGATTGCGGCGTGGCGCTGAGGCGGTTGCCGGAAAGCCAGATCCAGGTCGGCGCGATCGGATCGACCACCAAAGCGCGCGAGCGACCCATCAGAAGAACGACACTCACCCCGTGACGTCATGAAACGGCAACCCGGCACCGGGCCGGGTTGTCCAAGTCTCGTGCGGTCAGGCCGCCTTGAGGATCTCGACCATCTCGATTTCGAAAATCAGATCCTTGCCAGCCAGCGGATGGTTGGCGTCGACGGTGATTTCCTGTTCGGCGACGGCGGTCACGATCAGTGTCATCTGCGCTCCCTCCGGCGTTTGCGCCTGCAACTGCATGCCTTCCTGCGGCTCGAGCTCAGGCGGCAGGGCATTGCGCGGAACTTGTTGAACCTTCGCCGCATCGTGGGGACCGTAGGCTTCTTCGGCCGGAACGGTGACAGTCTGCTTGTCACCGACCTTCATGCCCTCGACTCCGCGGTCAAGACCGGGGATGATCTGACCGGAACCCAGCTGGAACTCCAAGGGCTCACGCCCTTCGGAGCTGTCGAACCGGGTGCCGTCTGTCAGTTTGCCGGTGTAGTTTATCCGCACGGTGTCGCCGGATTTGGCCTCGCTCATATGTATATCCAATGCTTGTGTCTGTCCCGGCGCATCCGTGTGTGAACGGATCTCGTACGCGCTGCGCACCTCTGCCGGGTTTCATGCCCTGACGGCGCACACGCTGCCGTCGGCGAATGTTGGTCCGGCGCTTGATGGCCGATCCGGTTCTCAGTCTGCGTGAAATGGGTCCGAATTGCAAATCCGGCGGCATGGCCCGGCGCCGCACCCTTCCGGCAAAGAATGGCGGAAAGCTTACCGCAACGGCTTGGAATGAGTTGCTTCAGGCTCATCCACAGGCACAAAACCGAGACGCTCGTAAAACGCCCGCGATTGCGGCGTGGCGCGCAGGCGGATGCGGGGAAACCAGGCTTCGGCGCCATCGAGTGTGCGGGCTTCCAGTGCCCGGGCGATGCCTCTGTGGCGGTGATCAAGGCTGACATAGAGATGGCGGATGCGGCCGGCATTTTCACTCGTATAGGGATCGCGGTTGAGGCCGCAAAAGCCGATCAGCTTGTCGCCGTCAAAGGCGCCGATCAGCCGCTCGCCGGGCCCGTCAAAGCGGTTGTCGCCCGACTTCCAGTCATGCAGCATTCTTTCGACAAAGGGATAGCCGTCGGACCAGGCCTCATCGGAAAGCGGCTGGGCGTCATGGTCATCAAGCGAAATCGGGCGATAGGTGATCATCCCGCTACCATAGCGGATGAATCGCCAAAGCCCCCCATACTGATGCAGCCGCGATGATCCACAGCGCCACGCGGCCGGAACGGGTGTGACGGGCTTCGGACTTGCCGATGGCTTCCGAGGTGGCCGCGTCGAAGCGCAAACCGTTCTCGACCATGATGCCGACTTCGGTTGCAAGCCGCTCGGTGCGGTTGGCGATGTCGGGCATCTGTTCGGCCAGCCTGAGGGCTGCGATGGCGCCGGCCTTGAGGTCGACGGCGATGCGCCGGGGGCCGAGATTGTCGCGGATCCAGTCGCCGACCACCGGTTCGGCGGCCTTCCACATGTTGAATTTGGGGTTGAGCGTGCGGGCCACGCCCTCGACCACCACCATGGTCTTTTGCAGCATGACCAGTTCCGGCCGTGTCTGCATGTCGAACAACTCTGTGACCTCGAACAGCAGCGTCAGCAACCGCGCCATCGAGATGGTCTCGGCCGGCTGGCCATGGATCGGCTCGCCGATGGCGCGGATGGCCTGGGCAAAACTGGCCGGATCGTGTCGGGCCTGGACATAGCCGGCCTCGAAATGCACATCGGCGACTCGCTGATAGTCGCGGGTGATGAAGCCGTAGAGGATTTCGGCGAGGAAGCGGCGTTCCTTCTTGCCCAGCCGCCCGACAATGCCCATGTCGACGGCGACGATCACGCCCGCCGGGTCGACGAAGAGATTGCCCTGGTGCATGTCGGCATGGAAAAAACCGTCGCGCAGGGTGTGGCGCAGAAACGACTGGATCAGCTGGTCGGCGATGTGGTCGAGATCATGGCCGGCGGCGCGCAGGCCGGCGACATTGCTCATCTTGATGCCGTCGATCCACTCCATGGTGACGCAGTCGCGGCCGGTGCGCTCCCAGTCGATGGAGGGCACCCGGAATCCCGGATCATCGCGGGTGTTGTCGGCCATTTCCGACAGGGCCGCGGCCTCAAGCCGCAGGTCCATCTCGATGCGGGTGGTCTGTTCCAGCGTCTTGGTGATCTCGACCGGCCGCAGCCGGCGCGAAGACGGGATGTAGCGCTCCTGCAGTTCGGACACCAGGTAGAAGGATTCGAGATCGTGCTTGAAGCGCTGCCGCACGCCGGGCCGGATGACCTTGACCGCAACCTGGCGGGTGCCGTTCTCGTCGCTGACCTCGGCCGGATGCACCTGGGCGATGGAGGCCGCGGCAATCGGCGGGTCGAAACGGGAATAAAGATCGGAAATCGGACGGCCCAGCGAGGCCTCGATGGCGGAGCGGGCGAGAGCCTCCGGAAATGTCGCCATCCGGTCCTGCAGGCCGGACAGATCCTCGGCGATGCCGGCGCCGACGACATCGGGCCGGGTGGCGAGAAACTGGCCGAGCTTGACCCAGGAGGGGCCGAGCCGTTCAACCGCGCGGGCCAGCCGGTCGGTGCGTTCGGCGCTCTTGGCCTGGCGCTTGGCCAGCAGACCGGCGATGCGGTGGCCGAATTTGAGCGGGCCGGGAAGCTCTTCGGCGGGCAAGGAGACGATGACGCCTTCCCGCACAAGAATGAAGCCCGCGCGCATCAGGCGCAGATAGGTGCCGAGACTTGCCATGCCGCTTAGATCTTCCAGGCCGAATGAAGGGCCGCTATGCCGCCGGTGTAATTGGTGTAGTTGACGCGGGAAAAGCCGGCGCGCTCGATCATCGCGGCAAAATCGGCCTGGCGCGGAAACTTGCGGATCGATTCGACCAGATACTGGTAGGGCTCGGCCTCGCCGGCAATGGCCTTGCCCATGGCGGGAATGCCGTTGAACGACCAGGCGTCATAAACACGATCGAGAATCGGCATCTCGACCTCGGAGAATTCCAGGCAGAGGAAGCGGCCGCCGCGGCGCAGCACCCGGTAGGCCTCGCGCAGCGCCTTGTCGATGTCGGGCACGTTGCGGATGCCGAAGGCGATGGTGTAGGCGTCGAAACTCGCGTCCTCGAAGGGCAGTTGTTCGGCATTGGCCTCGACGAATTCGAGATTGTCGGCATAGCCCTTCTTGGCGGCGCGCTCGGCGCCGACGCCGAGCATCGAGCCATTGATGTCGAGCACTGTGCCCTGCGCCTGCTTGTCCGAGGCTGCGACAATGCGGAAGGCGATGTCGCCTGTGCCGCCGGCCACATCGAGAAAGCGGAAGCCCGGGCGGCGCGGCGGATTGAGGGTTGCGACCATCGCATCCTTCCAGACCCGGTGCAGCCCGGCGGACATGACATCATTCATGATGTCGTAGCGCTTGGCGACCTTGTGAAAGACGTCATTGACCAGTTCCTGCTTCTGGCCGTCCTCGACGGTGCGGAACCCGTAACTGGTCTGCATTCCGCCTTCCGTGGCGACGCGCTGTTGTGACATCGTTTCATCCCGTATTGCTTCAACTTGCGTCAAATTGACCGGAACCCCGAACGGAAACCGGCGAAAGCTGAGGCGACCATAGCGGATCACGCATCAGCGCGCTATCTAGGCGCAAGCTATCGTGCCTGCGGCATAGCGCATCGCTATATAGGTCAGCCGCACGGATATTGAAACCAGCCGAGGAGTTCGCGTTGCCGGAATTGCCAGAAGTCGAAACGGTCCGCCGCGGGTTGCAGCCGGTGATGGAGGGGGCGCGGATCATCCGCGTCGAACAACGCCGCGCCGATCTGCGCTTCCCCTTCCCGGCCGATTTCGCGCGCCGGCTGGAAGGCCGTCAGATCGTTTCGCTGGGCCGCCGGGCAAAATATCTGATTGCCGATCTCGACAACGGCATGGTCATGGTCAGCCATCTGGGCATGTCGGGCTCGTTCCGCATCGAGGCCGACAGCGAAGGCAGCCTGCAGCCCGGCGTGTTTCACCATGCCCGCTCCAAGGACGGCAAGCATGATCACGTGGTGTTCCATGTCGAGGGGCCCGCGGGCCGGGCGCGGGTGATCTACAATGACCCGCGCCGGTTCGGCTATATGGACCTGATGGCGCGCGCCGACCTTGCCGACCACCCCTGGTTCAGGGACCTGGGCATCGAGCCGACGGGCAACAGTCTTAATGCCGGCGTGCTGGCCGAGCGACTTGCGGGCAAGACCGCACCGCTGAAAGCAGCGCTGCTGGACCAGCGCATCATTGCCGGCCTGGGCAATATCTATGTCTGCGAGGCGATGTGGCGGGCGAAGCTGTCGCCCGGCAAACCGGCGGGGCGGCTGGTGCGCAAGTCCGGCAAGCCGACCGAGGCGCTGGAGCGGCTGACCGGCTGCATCCGCACGGTGATCGAGGAGGCGATTGCCGCGGGCGGCTCGTCGCTCAGGGATCACATCCGCACCGATGGCACGCTGGGTTATTTCCAGCATGGATTTTCCGTTTACGACCGCGAGGGAAAGGCTTGCCCCGGCCCCGGCTGTGGCGATACGGTCCGCCGCATGGTGCAGAGCGGGCGCTCGACCTTTCATTGCCCGACCTGCCAGACCAAGTGATCCCGCCAGGGACCCCGCCCGGCACGGCCGGACCCGTGGCTGACCAAGGAGAGATATGATGGCGCTCAAGACACTGAAGACGGAAACACACGGCCGGGTGGCCATCATCACGCTCAACCGGCCCGATGCGCTCAATGCGCTGAATTCGGACCTGCTGGGCGAGCTGCGCGCCACGCTGGCGCAATATGCGGCCGACGACAAGATCGGCGCGATCGTGCTGACCGGTTCGGAAAAGGCATTTGCCGCCGGCGCCGACATCAAGGAAATGCAGTCGCTCGACTTTGTCGGCGCCTATATGGACGATTTCTTCGAGGGCTGGAGCGCGGTTGCCGCGACCCGCAAGCCGGTGATTGCGGCGGTGGCCGGCTATGCGCTGGGCGGCGGCTGCGAGCTGGCGATGATGTGCGACTTCATCATTGCCGCCGATACGGCCAAATTCGGCCAGCCGGAGATCACCCTCGGGGTGCTTCCGGGCATGGGCGGCACCCAGCGGCTGACCCGCGCCATCGGCAAGGCCAAGGCGATGGATCTTTGCCTGACCGGTCGGATGATGGATGCCGAGGAAGCCGAGCGCTCGGGCCTGGTTGCCCGCGTGGTGCCGGCAGCCGAGCTTCTGGCGACCGCAACCAAGGCGGCGGAGAAGATTGCCGGGTTCTCGCTGCCGGTGGCGATGATGGTCAAGGAGTCGGTCAACCGGGCCGATGAAATGACGCTGGCCGAGGGTCTGCGCTTCGAACGGCGGATGTTTCACTCGCTGTTTGCGACCGAAGACCAGAAGGAAGGCATGGGCGCCTTCGTTGAAAAGCGCAAGGCACAGTTCAAGCACCGCTGATCAAATCCGGCGCCTGGCGGGCCCAAAGCCGATTTTCGCGTTGACGCAAGCCGCGATACCCGGTATAGGCCCGCCATCGAATGGCAGCTTCTAAGGCTCGCCGTGGTTTCTCGCATTCCGCATGTTGAAGCGATCTTCCTCGCAAGGGGCGCTTTCCGGTCGGAATAGAGCATGTGACAATTTGAGAGGCATTCATGGCCAATACAACTTCGGCGAAAAAAGCAACTCGCAAGATTGCCCGCCGCACTGACGTCAACAAGGCACGCCGGTCGCGTGTCCGCGGTTTCCTGCGCACCGTCGAGGAAGCCATCAGCTCCGGCGACCAGACCGCTGCAGCCGCAGCACTCAAGGCCGCACAGCCTGAACTGATGCGCGCCGCCAGCAAGGGCGTGGTTCACGCCAATACGGCATCGCGGAAGATGTCGCGGCTGTCGAACCGGGTCAAGGCGCTGAGCGCCTAAGCCACCCAAAACTCTTTAGTCGACAAAAGGCCCGCTCGCGCGGGCCTTTTTCTTTTGACTCCAATGGTTTGCAAAATCCGCGCAAAAATCCCCGTCACGGGAATGTCACATGCCGGCTTCAGACGCATTTTATATCTTTTATTTTCATGCAGTTACGGGAGGTACCCGATTTCGCGGCCGGCGAGCCGGCGCGATTTTGCGGATATCATGTCAAGCCCCGAAATTTAATAGGCAGGCCTCCGTGAACGGTTAAAAAATCGTAAATCCGTGAAAAGGCAATGAATCCAACCGACTGTTCCAGAGGCCCTCCGGAAGCTTTTTTCAACCAATGCGAGTCAAGCCCCAAAGTGCTAACAAAACGTAAATATGCTGCTTGATCTGACCCCTCCATCCTGCCTAAATGCCTTCAACAAGAAGCGCGGGGCCGGACGGTTCCAAGGAAGGCTTGCAGCCAATCTGGCGAGCGATTTTCATCCTGCTTTTTGGGGTGCGGCATTCTCGCCGGACCATATCAAATATAATCTTCGGTCGCGGTGACGCTGAGGCGCCAGGCGGTGAAGCATGACTGCCGGAACGCATGTTCCGGCGGAGCGTTAGAGGTTTGTTCCAGGCGGCGATACGAGGTCGCAGCACGGAACCGGCAGGGAGACACGGCAAGACGGGGGCGACCGTCACAGACGACAAGAATTGCGCGGACTTATCCGCGCCAGACTGAGGTCAGGGCAATCTGGCCTGTAATGCGGCAACAGGGGTGACGGCGGGATGCAAACACAGATGACAACAGCACGTAAAGCGGTAGACTGGGACACGACCGAAATCATGGCCCAACCGCTCAGCGGCGATGTTTGCCCGGCGACCGGCAAAGGGGCAGACATGAACAGAAGCAATCAGGTTTTCGATCGGGTGACGGCGCGTCTGAAGGCGCAGGTCGGACCTGAGGTTTTCACAAGCTGGTTCGGCCGGCTGAAGCTTCAGTCCGCCTCCAAGAGCGTCGTTCGCCTGTCGGTCCCGACCACCTTTCTGAAATCATGGATCAACAACAAGTATCTCGACCAGATCACGGCGCTGTTTCAGGACGAAGACGCCGGCATTCTCAAGGTCGAGATCGTCGTCCGCTCGGCGACCCGGGCTGCAGGCCCCAATTCCGGCGACAGCGACACGGCAAGCCCCTCAGAAGCCGTGAGCCCCGGCCAGCCGGCCGCCGTGTCCAAGCGCCGCGAAGCGCCACTGATGGTCAATGGCGCAGGCGCCCACTTCTCCGGCTTTGCCAAGGGACAGCAGGCGGCCAATTCGGTGATCGGCTCGCCGCTTGACCCGCGCTACACCTTCGACAGCTATGTCGAGGGCTCGTCCAACCGGGTAGCGCTCGCCGCCGCCAAGACCATTGCCGAAGCCGGCACCGGTTCGGTCCGCTTCAACCCGCTGTTCATCCACTCCAGCGTCGGCCTGGGCAAGACCCATCTGCTGCAGGCAATCGCCGCCGCGGCCAGCCGCCATGCCCGCAACCCGCGGGTGGTCTATCTGACCGCCGAATATTTCATGTGGCGCTTCGCCACCGCCATTCGCGACAATGACGCGCTGTCGTTCAAGGAATCGCTGCGCAATATCGACCTTCTGGTGATCGACGACATGCAGTTCCTGCAGGGCAAGTCGATCCAGCACGAATTCTGCCATTTGCTCAACATGCTGCTCGATTCGGCCCGCCAGGTGGTTGTCGCCGCCGACCGCGCGCCTTGGGAGCTGGAATCGCTTGATCCGCGCGTACGCTCGCGCCTGCAGGGCGGCGTTGCCATCGAGATCGAGGCACCCGACTACGAGATGCGGCTGGACATGCTGCGCCAGCGGCTGGCCGTGGCCCAGATCGAGGACGGCACGCTTGATATCGGCGAAGACATTCTGGGCCATGTGGCGCAGAACATCACCGCCAGCGGCCGCGAACTGGAAGGCGCTTTCAACCAGCTGCTGTTCCGCCGCAGCTTCGAGCCCAACCTGACGCTGGAACGGGTCGACCAGTTGCTCGGCCACCTGGTCAATGCCGGCGAGCCGAAGCGGGTTCGCATCGAGGACATCCAGCGGGTGGTGTCACGCCACTACAATGTTTCCCGGCAGGAACTGGTGTCGGACCGGCGCACCCGGGTCATCGTCAAGCCACGGCAGATCGCCATGTATCTGGCCAAGACCATGACGCCGCGCTCGTTCCCCGAGATCGGCCGCCGGTTCGGTGGCCGCGACCACACCACCGTGCTGCATGCGGTGCGCAAGATTGAAGGCCTGATCACCGCGGACACCAAACTCGGCCACGAGATCGAACTGCTCAAGCGCCTGATCATCGAATAGGCCACGGCCAAAACCGATTATCCCCAGAATCCCGGCCCGGCCCGAAAGGCCCGGGCCGGATTTTGTTTGCATGTCAGGGGCATAATCTGCCATTTTGCTGACCCGGGCCCGGCGCGGCATGCGTCACCCTGTGGGCCGGCCAAGGCAGAAGCCTGACAAGACAGAAGTGAAAGGTTCTCGCCGTCCCGGCGCGGGCCCCCAGCCAAGCGGTAGCCAGATCATGCGTGTCACCCTCGAGCGTTCCAATCTCCTCAAGTCGCTGAACCATGTGCATCGCGTGGTCGAGCGTCGCAACACAATCCCGATCCTGTCCAATGTGCTGCTCAAGGCCGAGGGCGCGACGCTTGACATGAAGGCGACCGATCTGGATCTGGAAATAACCGAGGCGACGCCGGCGATGGTCGAACAGGCAGGCGCCACCACCGTGCCGGCGCATCTGCTTTATGACATCGTGCGCAAGCTCTCGGACGGCTCGGAAGTGTCGCTGTCGAGCAATGCCGACGGGGCGTCGATGACGGTGGCCTCGGGCCGCTCGAAATTCTCGCTGCAGTGCCTGCCCGAATCGGACTTTCCGGATCTGACCGCCGGCGCCTTCACCCACACCTTCCGGCTCCTCGCGACCCAGCTCAAGATGCTGATCGACCGGACCCAGTTCGCGATCTCGACCGAAGAGACCCGCTATTATCTCAACGGCATTTTCGTGCACACGATCGAGAGCGAAGGCGCGCTGAAGCTGCGCGCGGTCGCCACCGACGGACACCGCCTGGCCCGCGCCGATGTCGACGCGCCATCGGGGTCTGAAGGCATGCCCGGCATCATCATCCCGCGCAAGACCGTGGGCGAATTGCAAAAGCTTGTCGACAATCCCGACGTCACCGTCACGGTGGAAGTCTCGGACGCCAAGATACGCTTCACCATCGGTTCGGTGGTACTGACCTCGAAGCTGATCGACGGCACCTTCCCCGATTACCAGAGGGTGATCCCGACCGGCAATGACAAGGAACTGACGGTCGATTGCCAGACTTTCGCGCAGGCTGTGGACCGGGTGTCGACGATCTCGTCGGAGCGGGGCCGCGCGGTAAAGCTGGCGATTGCCGACGGTCAGCTGACACTTACCGTCAACAATCCCGATTCGGGCAGCGCCACCGAGGAGCTGGCCGTGGGCTATGACCGCGATCCGCTGGAAATCGGCTTCAACGCCAAATATCTGCTCGACATCACCAATCAGCTTTCGGGCAGCAATGCGGTGTTCATGCTGGCCGATCCGGGCTCGCCGACACTGGTGCGCGACACCGCCGGCGATGACGCGCTCTATGTGCTGATGCCGATGCGGGTCTAGAGGCCCTTGCCCTGCTGCACCGGGACCGGCCGCCCGTCGCAAGGCGGCTGAGCGGAGACAAGAGCATTTCTCACCTGAACGGAGGCTCGGAAATGCTCTTGTTTATATGTGCGCAATTCCGGTCGCAAAACCGCTCCACACTTTTGCTGGAATTGCTCTGACATGGCCCCCAGGGTGCATATCCAACGACTGAAGCTTGCGGGTTTCCGCAATTATGCGAACCTGTCGCTCGAGCTTGACCAGCGCCATGTGGTGCTGGCGGGCGACAATGGCGCAGGCAAGACCAATCTGATGGAAGCGCTGTCGCTGCTGACGCCGGGCCGCGGCCTGCGCCGGGCGCCCTATGCCGACCTGCTCAAGGCCGGATCGGGACCGGCCAGCGGCTTCAGCGTCTTTGCCAGCCTTGAGGGCATGGCCGGGCCGGTGGATATCGGCACCGGGGTCGATGGCGGCGAGGATGGCGGAGCCCGCCGGGTGCGGATCAACGGCGCGCCTGCCCGCTCCACCGACGAGCTTCTCGAACATCTCAGGCTGTTGTGGCTGACACCGGCAATGGACGGACTGTTTACCGGGCCTGCGGGCGACCGGCGGCGGTTTCTCGACCGGCTGGTGCTGTCGGTGGACCCGGCGCATGGCGGCCGCGCGCTGAATTACGAACGCGCCATGCGCAGCCGCAACCGGCTGCTTTCTGAAGGACGCGCCGACCCGGCCTGGCTTGACGGGCTGGAGGCGCAGATGACCGAACTGGGCGTCGCCATGGCGATGGCGCGCAATGAAGTGGTCAATCTGCTGTCGGGGCTGATCGAATCGCAGACGGCGCAGAGCGCCTTTCCGGCGGCGACCCTGCGGCTCGAGGGTTTTCTCGAAGACGCGGCCCACCCCTCGGCCAGTGACATGGAAGCCGATTTTGCCGGCATGCTGAAAACCGGCCGCGGCCGCGACTCGGCTGCGGGGCGCACCCTGTCTGGACCGCACCGGTCGGACCTGATCGTGCATCACCGGGCCAAGGCGATGCCGGCTGCCCTGTCCTCGACCGGCGAACAGAAGGCGCTGCTGATCGGCATCGTGCTCGGCCATGCGCAGCTGGTGCGCGGCATGACCGGGCATGCACCGGTGCTGCTGCTTGACGAGATTGCCGCCCATCTTGACGAAGGCCGCCGCGCAGCGTTGTTTGATCTCATCGAGGCGCTCGAATGCCAGGCCTTCATGACCGGGACCGACGCGCATATGTTTGCAAGCCTGGGCGCGCGCGGGCAGATCCTGACCGTGGCCGACGGCCGGGTGACGCCGCACCAGGATAGCGCCTGAGCCGGCGCGACAGGATGGGCGCCGCGGCGCGCAGGGAGACTGGCCATGGATGAAGCGCAACTCAATCCGGACGAAGTGGCGCGCTATGCGCGGCATATCGTGCTCAGGGAGATCGGCGGCGCCGGGCAGCAGAAGCTGAAAGCTGCGCGGGTGCTGGTGCTGGGCGCCGGCGGGCTTGGCTCACCGGTGCTGAGCTACCTGGCTGCCGCAGGCGTCGGGCTGCTCGGCATCATTGATGACGACCATGTGTCGCTGTCCAATCTGCAGCGCCAGATCCTGCATGACACCGCCCATATAGGCATGGCCAAGACCGAAAGCGCGGCCCGCGCGCTCAGGCGGCTCAATCCGCACAGCCGCGTGATCACGCATGAGCTGCGGCTGACCGCGGCCAATGCCGTCGATATCCTGACCGGCTATGATCTGGTGGTGGACGGATCCGACACCATCGAGACCCGCTATTTGCTGGCCGACACCTGCGAGACGCTGAAGATTCCGCTGGTGACGGCGGCCGTGGGCCGCTTTGACGGTTCGGTCACGGTGCTGACACCCTATGAGACAGGCGCAGACGGGACGCCGTGTCCGCGCTACCGGGATCTGTTTCCCGAAGCGCCGCCGCCCGGGATGATGCCGAGTTGCGCCGAAGCCGGCGTCATCGGCGCGCTGACCGGGGTAATCGGCACGCTGGAAGCGATGGAGGTGATCAAGCTGATCACCGGCGCCGGTGAACCGCTGATCGGCCGGCTGCTACTCTATGACGGGCTCAATGCCAGTTTCCAGACCGTGCGCTACGCAAGGAAAGGCTGAACGAACAAAATCGGTGACAGTTTACTTTTCCGGCACACGCTCGCGACCGGCACGAGGCCGCGTGGAAAAGTAAACTGTCACCGATTTTACCGGCTCTCAGTTCCTGTGCGGCAGCACGCGGTCGGGCGGGCGGTGGCCGTCGAAGAAGGTGCGGATGTTGATGATCACCTTGTCGCCCATGTCGATACGGCCCTCGATGGTGGCCGAGCCCATATGCGGCAACAGCAGCACCTTGCCTTCGGCGGCGAGCTTGACCAGGCGCTTGTCGACGGCCGGCTCATGCTCGAACACATCGAGGCCGGCGCCTGAGAGACGGCCCTCGCGCAATGCCTTGATCAGCGCGTCCTCGTCGATGATGCCGCCGCGGGCGGTGTTGACAATGTAAGCGCCGGGTTTCATCAGCTCGAGCCTGCGGGCCGACAGCAGATGAAAGGTGGCCGGCGTTGACGGGCAATGCACCGAGACGATGTCGACGCGGGCCAGCATCTGATCGAGGCTGTCCCAATAGGTGGCCTCGAGCTGGTCCTCGGTGGCCGGATCGACGTGGCGGCGGTTGTGGTAATGGATGGCCAGGCCAAAGGCCTTGGCGCGGCGGGCGACCGCGGTGCCGATGCGGCCCATGCCGATGATGCCGAGCCGCTTGCCACTGATGCGGTGACCCAGCATCCAGGTCGGCGACCAGCCCTTCCAGCTGCCGCCGGTGCCGACGATGACATTGGCACCCTCGGTCAGCCGCCGCGGCACGGCCAGCATCAGCGCCATGGTCATGTCGGCGGTGTCTTCGGAGAGAACATTGGGGGTATTGGTGACGGTGATGCCCTTTTTCTGCGCGGCTTCGACATCGATATTGTCGACGCCATTGCCGAAATTCGCGATCAGCTTCATCTGCGGGCCGGCCTGCTCGATCAGCGCGGCGTCAATCCTGTCGGTCACGGTCGGCACCAGGACATCGGCCGTGCGCATGGCAGCGACCAGCTCGGGCTGGGTGCGGGCCTCATCGGTGATGTTGAGCTCGGCGTCGAACAATTCGCGCATGCGGGTTTCAACCGCGTCGGGCAGACGCCGGGTGATGAAGACCTTGGGTTTTTTTATGGTAGGCATTTTTTCAGGTCCGGGTGTTGAGAGCTCTTTAACCAAACTCGGCGACAGTGGGGATGCGTTCTGCTTTTTCTAACAGACCTACAGGCGATGACAATCCAAAGCGCCCGGATTGCTGTTTTTTAAAGCACCACAAGACACCGCGCCGGACCTTGTCCGCGCCGCCTGGCCTTGACGCAGATGGCCGCCAACCGCGCGCGGGCCACCACGCCGGGGCCAAGGCACCACAGATCAGCAGCGCTGGATGACCGGCGCCCAACCCAGAAGGTGTAAGCCATGCGTCGCCTTTCGTTTATCACCGCAGTCTGTCTGGCCCTGACCGGGCTGGTTGCCAGCCCGATGCTGGACAGCACACCAGGCTCCGCCGCCTTCGCCCAAGGCGCGGCCAAGGGGCCGAGCGGATTGCCGCTGCCGCGTTTCGTCAGCCTCAAGGCCAAGCGGGTCAATCTGCGCATCGGACCCGGCCGCGACTACGCGGTGTCGTGGCTCTACACCAAGTCGGGCGTGCCGATGGAGGTCATCCAGGAATATGACAACTGGCGCCGGGTGCGCGACGCTGAAGGCACCGAGGGCTGGGTCTACCAGTCGTTGCTTTCGGGCGAGCGCACGGCAGTCACCGCGCCGTGGAAGAAGAGCGAAGGCGAAGACAGTTTCATCAACATGCACCGCGAAGCCCGCACCAATGCCAATATCGTGGCGCGGCTCGAGCCGGGCGTGATGGTCGAGATTCTGGCCTGCGACGGCGAATGGTGCGAGGCGCGCGCCGACGGCACCAGCGGCTGGGTGCCGCAAAACGAGATCTGGGGCGCCTATCCCGGCGAAGCCTTCCGCTAGAGCCGGGCCCGGGCTTCAGATGCGCTTGCCATCAATTAAGGTAGGCCCCGAACCGTGGCAAGCGATGCCGGCAGACGCTCCGTGTCATCAACTGCACTGATGGCTGACGAGGAAAGCCGTACCAGGATTGACACTGGACCAGGCGCCTAATATCTTTATACGTAATTCCGTATAAATTGGATGCGCACCCATGACGCAACTCAGATACAACAACATCTTTGACGCCATCACCGACGACAAGAGCGAGGCTGCTGACTTGAGCTTCCGCGCTGACCTCATTGTGACCTTGCGGAATATCTTTGAAGCAAATCAATGGAACCAGGCCGCCATCGCAGGTGCCTTGGAGATTCCTCAGCCACGGGTTAGCGAATTGCTGCGAGGCAAGGTTCACCTTTTCTCGGCAGACAAGTTGATCGGATATCTCGCCAAGCTGGGGGTAAGGCTCAGGCCATCCTTTTCGGCGGATCACGAAGTTGTCTGCGAAGTGGTGACGGCGGCCTGAAGCACGGGACGATTTAGCTGTTTTTCTGCTTTTTGCGTTCCGCTATCAACGCGATCATTTCCTTGTAACGCTGCTGTGCGGTTCGCATCGCCTTGCGGTCCACACCATTGGTCGTTTTGGTGAAGGCATGCAGGATGAACACCGTGTCCTCAAACTTGGCGCAGTAGACAGCCCTGTAAGCCGGGCTGCCATTCTCGATGAGTTCAATGGCGCCCGGGCCAACGCTGCCAGTCAGGTGCTTGATCGGCAGCAGTGGCTCCTGCCCATTCTGTATGGCGTTGAGACTGACGCCAAACTGGCTCACGATCTCGCGTGGCAGATCCGGAAAATCCCGCTTGGCCGCTTCACTGACGAATTCGAACGCCTTCATCGCTCCGTCCCAAATCAAGCCATTAGACATCCAAAACAAGGATGCGCAAAGCATTTTGGCCGGTGATGAACCTGCTGCCTCACAGAATGCGAACCGCTCCCTTTGACGCACTGCTGGTCATGGCGGCATAGGCTTTCAGCGCGGTCGAGACGGCGCGCTTGCGCGGTTTTTCCGGCTTCCAGCCTTCCGCCTCGCGCCGGGCCCGGCGCTCGGTGAGCGTGACCTCGTCGACGGCAAGATGAATGCTGCGATTGGGAATGTCGATCTCGATGAGATCGCCGTCCTCGACCAGACCGATCAATCCGCCTTCGGCGGCTTCGGGCGACACATGGCCGATCGACAGCCCCGAGGAGCCGCCGGAGAAGCGGCCATCGGTGACCAGCGCGCAGGCCTTGCCCAGGCCCTTGGACTTGAGATAGCTGGTCGGGTAGAGCATTTCCTGCATGCCGGGGCCGCCGCGCGGCCCTTCATAGCGGATCAGCACCACCTGGCCGGGCTTGACCTTGCCTGTCAGGATGTCGGAGACGGCATCATCCTGGCTTTCAAAAATCTTCGCAGGACCGGAGAATTTCAGGATCGATTCGTCGACGCCCGCGGTTTTGACGATGCAGCCGTCCTCGGCGAGATTGCCGAACAGCACCGCCAGTCCGCCGTCCTGCGAAAAGGCGTGTTCGGCATTGCGGATCACGCCGGCTTCGCGATCGGTATCAATGTCCTTGTAGCGGCGCGATTGCGAGAAAGCCGTCTGGGTCGGGACCCCGCCGGGTGCCGCGCGATAGAATTCATGCACGGCTTCGTCGGTCGACTGCACCACATCCCATTTCTTCAGCGCATCCTTGAGGGTCTTCTCGTGGATGGTGCCCACCGATGTGTCGAGCAGGCCGGCCCGGTCCAGTTCGCCGAGAATAGCCATGATGCCGCCGGCGCGGTGGATGTCTTCCATATGCACATCGGCCTTGGCGGGCGCGACCTTGCACAGCACCGGCACCTTGCGCGACAGCCGGTCGATATCGGCCATGGTGAAATCGACCTCGCCCTCATGGGCGATCGCCAGGAGATGCAGCACGGTGTTGGTCGACCCGCCCATGGCGATGTCGAGGATCATGGCATTCTCGAAGGCGGCGAAACTGGCAATCGACCGCGGCAGCACGCTGGCGTCGTCACCGGTGTAATATTGCTTGGCCAGCGCGACGGCGGTGCGTCCGGCCTCGCGGAACAGCCGCTCGCGGTCGGAATGGGTGGCGAGCGTCGAACCATTGCCCGGCAGCGCCAGGCCCATGGCTTCGGCAAGGCAGTTCATCGAATTGGCGGTGAACATTCCGGAGCATGACCCGCAGGTCGGGCAGGCGGCGCGCTCGATCGAGGCCACGTCGGCATCGCTGATATTGTCATCGGCGGCGGCAACCATGGCGTCGACCAGGTCCAGCGCCTTCTCAGAGCCGTCCTCGAGAATCACCTTGCCGGCCTCCATCGGGCCGCCGGAGACGAAAACGACGGGAATGTTGAGCCGCATCGCCGCCATCAGCATGCCCGGCGTGATCTTGTCGCAATTGGAAATGCAGACCATCGCATCGGCGCAATGGGCATTGACCATGTATTCGACCGAATCGGCGATCAGTTCGCGCGACGGCAGCGAATAGAGCATGCCGTCATGGCCCATGGCGATGCCGTCATCGACGGCGATGGTGTTGAATTCCTTGGCGACACCGCCGGCCTGTTCGATTTCGCCGGCGACCAGCTGCCCCAGATCCTTGAGGTGCACATGGCCGGGGACGAACTGGGTGAAGGAATTGACCACCGCGATGATCGGCTTGCCGAAATCGCCGTCCTTCATGCCGGTGGCGCGCCACAGGCCGCGGGCGCCAGCCATGTTGCGGCCATGGGTGGAGGTTCTCGAACGAAAGGGCGGCATGAGCAATTCCTCTTTGGGCTTCCGGAACAAGCGGCATCCCCGCGCGCTTGGTTCGGGGCATGACAGTGTGCTGATGCTCATAATCGGAAAACAGCTGCATTTCCAGAGGGATCAACCCACAGCGGTGTCAGCGCCTGTCCGCGCCGCGCAGTTCAGCTGTTTGAAGGACGCCGGAGGCCCTGTCTGCCGCCCGAGAGGGCCTCAGCGCTTGGGACGGACGCGGATCACCACATCGACATGGGTGATTTCCATACCGTCTGGCGCCTCCGGCAGATCGGAGACCGAGATATTGCCGACCGGAATGTCGAGCACCCGGTTGCAGCCCTCGACCACGAAATGATGGTGGTCGGAGACATTGGTGTCGAAATAGGTTTTCGCGGTTTCCAGCGACAGCACCCTGAGCAGGCCGGCCTCGGTGAACTGGTGCAGCGTGTTGTAGACGGTGGCAAGCGAACAGGAACAGCCGATGCAGGTGGCTTCCTCGTGCAGCTCCTCGGCGGTCAGATGCCGGTCGCCCTTGGCGAACAGCAGATCCGCCAGAGCCACGCGCTGACGCGTCGGACGGAGCCCCGCGCCGCGCAGGCGTGCGGCCGCGTCGCGGTCGGTGGATTTTGATCTCTGAGCTACAGGCATGGTCTACGGCGTCCAATCGATGGATGTCATGGCTTCCATATATCTTTTGTGGGCAGTGCTTTCAATAGACCGCTTGAAAGCCACTTTCCGTTACGTCGCCTCTTTCCCTTGCAGGCCTCATCCTTTATTCGGGAATGCCGCGACGGGTGGTTTCGCCGCAATGCGGGCCTGTGCTAGCGTGCACAGCAGAATTTGAAGCCGCGCGGAGGCGGCGAACGAGGAGATGCATTTTTCATGGTCGACAGGCAATCGAGCTATACATACGACGAAATCCTGACCTGCGCCGAAGGCGAGCTGTTCGGACCGGGCAATGCGCAACTGCCGCTGCCGCCGATGCTGATGGTGCACCGGATTACCGATATTTCGGAAACCGGTGGCGAATTCGACAAGGGCTATCTGCGCGCCGAATTCGACATCACCCCCGATCTCTGGTTCTTCCCCTGCCATTTCAAGGGCAATCCGGTGATGCCCGGCTGTCTCGGGCTGGACGGCATGTGGCAGTTGACCGGGTTCTATCTCGGCTGGCTTGGCGAGCAGGGCCGCGGCATGGCGCTGTCGACCGGCGAAGTGAAATTCAAGGGCATGGTCACGCCCGAGGTCAAGAAGCTCGAATACGGCATCGACTTCAAGCGCGTCATGCGCGGACGCCTGGTGCTGGGCATTGCCAATGGCTGGCTCAAGGCCGATGGCGAAACCATTTATAACGCAACGGATTTGAAGGTCGGCCTTGCAAAAGACAAGACCGGCTGACACATCCGGTAGCCGGACACCCACAACGGGCGTCAGGACACACCAGGACCCTCTACTCGAAAGGGCAGACATATGAGACGAGTCGTTGTGACGGGCATGGGGATCGTATCCTCGATCGGCAACACAGCCAGCGAAGTGACCGACTCACTGCGCCAGGCCAAATCCGGCATCAGTTTCAGCCAGGATTTCGCCGACCATGGCTTCCGCAGCCAGGTCTGGGGGGCGCCGACGCTGGATCCGACCGAAATGGTCGACCGCCGCGCCATGCGATTTCTGTCGCGCGGCGGCGCCTGGAACCATGTCGCCATGAAGCAGGCGATCGAGGATGCCGGGCTGACGGAGGCCGAGATCAGCCATGAGCGCACCGGCATTGTCATGGGCTCGGGCGGACCGTCGACACGGACGCTGATCGATGCCGCCGACATTACCCGCAAGAATGGCAGTCCGAAGCGCATCGGCCCCTTCGCGGTGCCCAAAGCCATGTCCTCGACTGCGTCTGCCACGCTGGCGACCTGGTTCAAGATCCACGGCGTGAACTACTCGATCTCGTCGGCCTGCTCGACCTCGGCGCATTGCATCGGCAATGCTGCGGAGCTGATCCAGTGGGGCAAGCAGGACATGGTGTTTGCCGGCGGTCACGAGGACCTCGACTGGTCGATGTCGAACCTGTTTGATGCCATGGGCGCGATGAGCTCGAAATACAACGAGACCTCGCCAACCACGGCAAGCCGCGCCTATGACATTACCCGCGACGGCTTTGTCATCGCCGGCGGCGCCGGTGTGCTGGTGATGGAAGAGCTCGAGCACGCCAAGGCGCGCGGCGCCAAGATCTATGGCGAGCTGACCGGCTATGGCGCCACATCCGACGGCCACGACATGGTGGCGCCGTCGGGCGAAGGTGCGATCCGCTGCATGCGGCAGGCGCTGACCACGGTCAAGGGCCGGGTCGACTACATCAACACCCACGGCACCTCGACGCCGGTGGGCGACTCCAAGGAAATCGGCGCGATCCGCGAAGTGTTCGGCACCGACATGCCGCATGTGCAGTCGACCAAATCGCTGACCGGCCATTCGCTCGGCGCCACCGGGGTGCAGGAGGCGATCTACTCGCTTTTGATGATGAAGGAGAACTTCATCGGCGAGAGCGCCCACATCACCGAACTGGACCCCGAATTTGACGGTGTGCCGATCGTGCGCGAGCGCATCGACGACGCCAAGATTGACACCGTGCTGTCGAACTCCTTCGGCTTTGGCGGAACCAACGCGACGCTCGTGTTCCAGCGTTATAACGGATGAACAGCATGACCGGAATAATGCAGGGCAAGCGGGGCCTGATCATGGGCGTCGCCAACAGCCACTCGATTGCCTGGGGCATCGCCAAGCAGCTCTCCGAGGCCGGCGCCGAACTGGCGTTCACCTATCAGGGCGAGGCTTTCGGACGGCGGGTCAAGCCGCTGGCCGATTCGCTCGGCTCGACGCTGCTGCTGCCATGCGATGTCGAGGATGTCAGCACTGTCGACGCCGTGTTCGACCGCCTGAAGGAAGAATGGGGCACAATCGACTTTGTCGTCCATGCCATCGGGTTTTCCGACAAGAACGAGCTCAAGGGCCGTTATGCCGATGTGACCACGCGGGCGAATTTTTCCCGCACCATGGTGATCTCGGCCTATTCGTTCACGGAAGTGGCACAGCGCGCCGCGCCCCTGATGCGCGACGGCGGCTCGATCCTGACGCTGACCTATGGCGGCTCGATGCGGGTGATGCCGAACTACAATGTGATGGGCATTGCCAAGGCCGCACTTGAAGCCATGGTGCGCTATCTTGCCGCCGATTACGGCCAGGACCGCATCCGCGTCAACGCGATTTCGGCAGGCCCGGTGCGGACGCTGGCGGGTGCCGGCATCGGCGATGCACGCGCCATGTTCAGCTATCAGAAGAAGAACGCGCCGCTCAGACGCACCGTCGACATCGACGATGTCGGCAAATCGGCGCTCTATCTGCTGTCGGACCTGTCATCGGGCGTCACCGGCGAAATCCACTACGTCGATTCCGGCTTCAACATCACCTCGATGCCGATTGTCGAGGAACTGACCAAGGCCGACACGGAATAGCGCCGGGCGTAAGCTCTGGTGGAAACGGGAAGCCTCGGGCCGGATGGTTCGGGGCTTTTTTTGTGAACCATCCCCTGACACGCGATGCAGTCAACGTCAGTTTATGACCGGATCCAGACCCATGAGGTAACTCAGCGGCGCATGATCATCGGTCAGGATCTTTGCGTTCTTGCGCTGAAGAATGGTGTCGACAAAGCCGGTTTCCAAGACCTGGAAGCGGGTGACATCCGGCGCCTCCGTCTCGATTGACGATACGGGGCTGTCCCGTGCGCTGGCCAACAGGACAAAAACCCGACGCTCACCTTTTCGGGGCGGGCTTCCGACGGTCCAGACCTCGACGCTTGGAAACACCTTGCGCAATGTCGTCACCACTGCCGCCAGCGCATCGAGCCTGTCGAGATTGTCCAGGAGGTTCATGGCAAAGACCCCGCCCGAGGTCAGCCTGTCGGAGACGAGGGTGAAAAATTCCAGCGTCACCAAATGTTCAGGGACTGCGATGTCGGTGAAGGCATCGCCAATGATGACATCGAACTGTTGAGGTTTGTTGCGCAGCGCCACCCGCGCATCCGCGTGCAGGACCGAGGCAGTCGCGGGGTCAAACCAGAAGCGGTCGACGGCCATGGCCGTCACGTCGGGGTCGATCTCGGCAATGGTCATGCCTGAAATCCCCCTGTCCGCCCAGGCCCGGGGCACGGAGTAGGATCCTCCACCAATATGAAAGGACGTGAAATCGGTTCGCCCCATGCGCATTCGGGGCAAAGCATCCAGCATTGCCGCGTGTTCGGTGAACATGACCCGTGGCGCGTTTCGGGCGCTGATCCCATGCGCAAGGTGATCGACGATCATCAGGTTGACCGGATCCTGCGCATTGTCGGAAACCGCCATCGTCCGGATGCAGTAATAGCTGCTTTCCCGGTCGCACACGGGCGGCAGATCGAAAGAAGCAACGCCGATCAGAAAGACCATGCCCACGCCTGAGACAGCGCCCATGGATTCGGCGCGCGACGCGCCGCCGAGCCAGAAACAGATACCCGCAGCCATGAGATAGACCACGGCGACCACAAACAGGGTTGCCACCGAGCCCAGCCAAGGAACAAAGACAAAGCCCGCCAGCAGTGTGCCGGCAATTGCGCCGATCGCCCCCGCCGCAAACATCGCACCGAGCGCGCGCTCGGATTGGTCACTGGTGCGCATCGCGGCCACGGTCAGGACAGGTGCCGGCACACCTGCGAAAAGCGACGGCAGGAAGAATGCAAGCCCGCTCAGGGCCGTGATCGCCGCCAGCGGATGCTGGAGGGTTTCGAGGACCGGGCTGGCAACAGCCCGCAGGAGCAAGGTTGCCGCGGCAGTTGTGCAGGCGGCTGCGATCATGGTCCAGCCCGTCATCCGCAGAGCGCGGCCGGTGGGGAGCCCGGCGATCCTCCCGCCCCACCAGTGGCCGGCTGAAAAGCCTGCAAGCACCACCGCTATGATGGATGTCCAGGTGTAGAGGCTCATGCCGACATAGGGTGCGATCATGCGCCCGGCGAGGATCTCGACGACAAGGCTGGATGCGGAAATGCCGGCCTGAAGGAAGATCAGCAGCCAGAGCGGCATCAGCCTGCGGCGGAAGGGCCTTGTCATCAGCGGACCGGCATCGCTACGCCGGAAACCCGGTCAAGCGGCCCTGGCTTTCTCGCGGACAGAGACGCTCCATCCGTGTCATGCGCAAAGCTGTCTTTCGTGTAGAGCACTGAGACGATCCTCCCCGAGCCATGCCCGCGCCCGCTTCGCCACCTTACACCTCTTGGCCTATTTCAGGCCCGCCGTGGCAATCTTCTCGGCCAGCTGCGATGTCGCCGCGCTGCGGGCTGCGGCGATCTGGCTGGGGGTGGGTTTGGCCGGCAGCGGCACCGAAATCGAGAATTGGCCCGAGCGATCGGCCCCGGCATTTTCGGGGGCTACGAAAAACTGGCCGGCAATCCGGAAGGCGCCGTCGGCGGTCGCCAGCATTTCCTCGATGCGGACATCGACCCGGGCCTCGGCGCGGCCGCGGAACGGCCAGGGCTCGGGCACCACCATGGCGCCGGTGATGGCGGCCATGTCGCGCGCCAGCTGCAGGGTGATTGCGCGCGCCGGGTTGTCGGCCCAGAGTGGGCCCAGCTCGGTGATCGCGCCGTCCGCGCCTTGCGTGAATATCTGCTCGGACGCGGCATAGACCGGCAGGGTGACCTCGACCACCTCCACGGTCTCGTAGCGCGAGCTGATGCGCACCGAGGGTTCGATCTGCTCGCTGGCGTAGCGGATGTCCTTGGTGGTGCAGGCGCTCAGCGCAACGGCCGAGAGCAGCAGCATCAGCGTGGAGATTTGGCGTTTTGGCATTGGTCTACCGTCCCAGAATGAGCGAATTCGGGTTGCGTTCGATGGCGCGGGCCAGGCTTTCGATGGCGCGCGCGGCGGCGTTGATCTCGCGAATTGCACCGCGGGCTTCGCGGCTGAACTCGGAATCCTCGGAATAGGTCGCCAGTGCCGTTCCGGCCTGGCCTGCGACCTTGCGCAATTCGCCGGCAAGCTGCGGCAACGTTGCCGAGGCTTCGGCGATGGCGTCAGCGGCCTCGCGGGCCGAGGACAGCGTCGCATTGGCATTGTCGACCAGACCGCCATTCTGCAGCTCGTCCAGCGTCTGGCGCATGGCGGCCAGCGCGCCGTTGAGTTCGGCCGGCAATTGCCGGGTGGAGTCCTGATCGAGCAGCAGATTGGCCGCCTCGAGCAGGTTCGAGGCGCGGTCGGCGAGGTCATTCAGCGGCACTTCGCCGGCATTTGTGAGGATGCCGCGGGCCTGTTCGACCAGTTGCGGCAGGCCGTCGGCGGCGGTGGCGACGGCGTCAACCGTCTCGGTCAGGCGCTCGATGGTCTTTTGGGTCTCGATCTCGCGCATCAGCCGGTTGAGGGTCTCGCCGGTGGTCTTGAGTTCATCAAGCAGCCCGCCGATCTGCTCGGGCATGCCTTGGACACGCTGGCTTTCAGCCACGGTGCGCACGGCCGCCAGCAGGCCGGTGAGTTCGGCAGGGGCTGCCTGCAGTTCCTTGGAGCCGACCAGTGCGGTTGCATTGCCGAGAAAGGCGATCACCGACTGCATCAGTTCCTCGATCGGAAGATCGCTGACGCGCTGCAGCACGCCTTGCGCGGTGGCCCCGACATCGGCGACATCGGCGGGTGCGGTGGGAATTGTCGGCAGCGGCGTGGCCGAGCGGTCAAGCGTTGCGGGCTCGGCATCGGGGAGATCGGTGAGCTCGATCTTGAGACCGCCGGTGAACAGGGATGCGTTGACCAGCCGGGCGCGCAGACCGTCCCCGGTGCGGTCCTCGAGATAATCCAGCAGCGCGCCTTCGCCAGCGCCCTCGCCCAGGCCAAGACGGCCCGGATTGAGCCGCACCGAGGCAATCAGCCGGACATAGCTGTCGCCGAACCGCTCCTTGTCGACCAGCCCATTGATGCCGGTGACATCGCCGACCCGCAGGCCGCCAAGCTCGACGGCCGCACCTGTGGACAGGCCGGGCAGGTTCTGGTCGAAGACCATGGCGACATCGACGGCCTTGCCTTCGTCCTCGATCAGGAATTCGTCGCGGGCCTCATCTTCGGTCTTGAACAGTTCATAGACGGTGCCCTCGGTCAGCGGTTCCCCGCCCGAGCCAATGGTCTCGAAGGTCACGCCGCCGGAAATCAGCGAGGCGAGAGAGGTGAAATTGACCTTGGCGCCGGTGGCGCCGAGTGAAAAGCTGAAGCCGGAAATGTCCCAGAAGCGGGTCGATGTGGTGACGAAACCGGTCATCGGTTCGTAGATCACCGCATCGGCGACGACCCCGGTGCCGTCGGCATTGAACGTGGTTTCGCCGATCGCGCCGACCTCGACATCCTTGTAGAGGATCGGGGTTCCGGCGCCCGGCAGGCCCTTGGTCGAGCGCAGCTTGAAGGTGATGCCCTCGCGGCCCAGACCGATCAGCGGGGCATCGTCGAGGCCCTGAAACTCGCTCTGCGGCAGCGACGCGACATTGTCCCAGACGCCCTGGATATAGACGCCCGAAAGCACCGTATCGAGGCCGGACACGCCGCGGGCGCTGACCTGCGGACGCACCACCCAGAATTTTGCATCCGAATCGATGTAGCGGGCCAGATCCTTCTCGATGCGGATCGACACCACGACCTTTTCGAGATCGGCGCTGAAGCGGATCTTTTCGACCTTGCCGACGCTGAGATCGCGATAGCGAAGCTGGGTTTCCTGGGCCTTGATCCCGCCGGCCTCGGTGAAGGCGATTTCGATCAGCGGGCCGCGCTGATTGTAGTTCTGCCAGGCCGCGGCAAGCGCGATGGCGAGGGCAATGATCGGGATTGCCCAGATCAGCGAGGCGCTGTCCCAGAAGCTCTTCCTGCCGGGCCTGACCGGAACATTTCCGGGACGGCCGGATCCGGGAGTGTCGATATCGCTCATCCGGCGGTGTCGCTTTCTTGATGGGGTTCATCCCAGATCAGGCGGGTGTCGAAGGACTGCGCCGACAACATGGTGAAGACAACCGACAGGGCGAAGGTCAGCGCCGCCGGTCCGGGCCGGATCGAGGCCACGACGGAGAGCTGGACCAGCGAGCTGAGAATCGCCACCACGAACACATCGATCATCGACCAGCGGCCAATGAACTCGACCACCTCGTAAAGATGATGGCGCCGGCCCGACGACATCCGGGTGCCGCGCCGCACCGAGATGGCCAGATAGGCAATGGCCATGAATTTTCCGACCGGGATCAGCACGCTGGCGATAAGGATGATGGTGGCGACACCGATCGCGCCATGCTGCAGCAGTTCGACCGCGCCTCCGACAATGGTGCTTTCGGAATGCTGCAACAGGGTCTGGGTGACCAGCATCGGATAGAGATTGGCCGGAACATAGCAGATCAGCCCGGCAAGCCACAGCGCCCAGACCTTCTGCAGGCTGCGGGTGTCGCGCGATTGCAGGTGACTGCCGCAGCGCTCGCACTGCGCGGTGCCGGCCGGCCAGACCCGCGCACAGTGGCGACAGGCAACCAGACCCGCCGCGCGTGCGGTCAATCCCGTTGATGTTCCAGTGATTTCCATACCGACCATGTACAGTAAAAGTTGTCGCTAACAAGGACTATGAAGACGAAAGCGGTGAACATCCAGAACGCCGGCCCGAAGCCGATCGAGGCCAGGGCCGCGACCTTGACCAGCGCAACCGCGCAGCCGATTGCGAAGATTTCGGCCATGGCCCAGGGCTTGAGCCGCTGCGACAGGCCGAAGGCGGGTTTCGCGTAGCGGTAGGGAACGCGGTCGCGCACGATCGGCGTGAGCACATAAAGCACCAGCAGCAGGCGCAGAGCCGGGATCAGCACCACCATGGCGGCCGTCGCCACCGCCAGCAACGCCATCAGGCCCGAACGGAACGACAGCGCCGTGTCGAGGATCGAAGCCTGGTTGGTGAACCCCGACACCTCGATATCGAGAAACGGAAAGAACACCGCCGAGACGATCAGGATCAGCATGGCCACCGTCAGCGCGATGATCTTGAGGCCGGCCTTGCGGATCGGCGCAATCAGCACGGTGTGACAGCGCGCGCAGACCGCGCGCTCGCCGCTGGCGGGCACCTGGGCGGTATAGAGCGCATCGCAATGCGGGCAGGCGATCAGATCTTCAAGATCGGCTCTGCCGGCAAACGCCGTCCGGGAAACATCTGTGTCGGTCTCTGCCACTCAATCCAGTCCTTTCCCGGTTGGCTGTTCCATGTAGCGACGATCATAGCGAAAAAGAGGCGAAGCCCGACCGGAGGCAAAGAAATGCCGGCACAGGCCATGCGCGCCCTGATGCGGCAAGCGATCAGGCACTGCGCACCCGCGCGGTCGCGTCCTTGCCGGTCATCCGGGTCTCGTCGCACCGGTTGGCGATCACATCGACGATGGGGCAGCCCAGGATCCGCGACTCGGCGTCGGAGAGTTCGGTGAGCAGGCGATGGATCGCGGCGGTCTCCTCGTCCAGCCCGTCGATGGCCTCAAGGCCCGTCTCCGCCTTGTGATCGGTGGCGATGCCCAGGGCCAGCTCCATTTCGGTGGCCAGTTCGAACACCGTCGTGGTGTGCAGGTCGCGGGCAAGCACCACGCTGCTGTCCTCGGTCTGCAGCACATAACCCGAGGCCTGAAGGATGTTGTAGATCTCGTCGCGCGCCTCGATCGGAATCGTCTCGACCAGTTCCTCCTCGGCGACGGCTCCGCCGATCTGCGCCTGCTGGTAGAGCTTTGCCAGAAGCGCGATGGCGATGGTCAGCTTGCCCGGGGCCTTGAGATGCACGCTGAGAACCGCGGCCCGGGCCAGTCTCCAGTCGGGAATGGCCGCTGCCACCACCGCGCCCAGAATGATCACCGTCCAGGATGCATAGATCCAGACCAGGAAGACGGGGACGGCGGCGACAGCGCCATAGATGGTTTCGTAGCTCGAGCCGGAAGTGAGAAAGGAATTGAAGCCCCAGGACAGGATCTCCAGCGCTACGGCGGCGAAGGTCGCGCCAATGGCGGCATGGCGCAGCCGGACGCGACGGGCGGGAACCAGCACGAACAGGGCGGTGAAGCCGCAGATCTTGATCGCCAGGCTCAACAGGTTGCTCAGGGTCGACCATCCCTCGAGCAGCACCTCGTCGACCGCACCGCCCAGATCAAAGAAACCGGAGCGGCGGGCGATGGCGGCGATATCCGAGGTCAGGGTGAAGCTGGCGCCGAAGACCAGCGGCCCCATGGTCAGGATCGCCCAGAAGATCAGGAAACGGACGAAAATCGGCCGCGGCCGCTCGACATGCCAGATGCGGTTGAGCGTGTCCTCGATCGTGGAGAGCAGCAAAAGTGCGGTAACCGCCAGCGCCACCACCCCGACGGCCGTGAGATTGTTGGCGCTCTGGGTGAAATTGGACAGATATTCGGTGATGGCGGCGCCGGCCTCCGGCACCACGGCGGCAAAGAACAGAGCCTGCATCCGCTCCTTGACCGCATCGAAGGCCGGAAAGCTCGACAGGATGGCAAAGGCGATGACCAGCATCGGCACCAGCGCCAGCAGGGTCGAATAGGTCAGCGACGCCGCCGCGCTGCTCATCCGCTCGTTGTAGAAGCGCCGGACCGCGAACACGGTGAAGTGCCCGATGTTCTTCAGGATCGGGCTGATGGTGAGGGTGTGCCATTTGCTCATGCAGTCTTTTACCGTCTTCATGTTTCAACAGATAGGCCTGATTATCGGCAAGATTTTTCATGCTCCCTGTCCTCAACGCAAAAACCCCCGGATTGTGCAATCCGGGGGTTTCGATTTTTGGACCGGGGCGGCGTGCCGCCCTGGAAGGATGTCGCTGCGGCTTATTCGCCGGCTTCGACTTCCTTGCCGGTTTCCTGGTCGACGACCTTCATCGACAGGCGGACCTTGCCGCGCTCGTCGAAGCCGAGCAGCTTGACCCAGACCTTCTGGCCTTCCTTGACCACGTCGGATGTCTTGGCGACACGCTCGGCAGCGAGCTGCGAGATGTGGACCAGGCCGTCCTTGGGACCGAAGAAGTTCACGAAGGCGCCGAAATCAGCAACCTTGACGACGGTGCCTTCATAGATCACGCCAACTTCAGGCTCGGCGACGATCGAGTGGATCCACTTCTTGGCGGCCTCGATTTCCTTGCCCGAGGACGAAGCGATCTTGATGGTGCCATCGTCGTCGATGTTGATCTTGGCGCCGGTCTTCTCGACGATTTCGCGGATGATCTTGCCGCCCGTACCGATGACGTCACGGATCTTGTCGACCGGGATGTTCATCACTTCGATGCGCGGAGCGAATTCGCCCAGCTGGCCACGGCTTTCGGCAATGGCGTTGCCCATCTCGGTGAGGATGTGCAGACGGCCGTCCTTGGCCTGGCCAAGCGCGATCTGCATGATTTCCTCGGTGATGCCATCGATCTTGATGTCCATCTGCAGGGCGGTGATGCCATCGGTGGTGCCGGCAACCTTGAAGTCCATGTCGCCGAGGTGATCTTCGTCACCCAGGATGTCGGACAGGACTGCAAAATCCTTGTCTTCCTTGATCAGGCCCATGGCGATACCGGCGACAGGCTTGGCCAGAGGCACACCTGCATCCATCAGCGCCAGTGATGTGCCGCAGACCGTGGCCATCGAGGATGAGCCGTTGGACTCGGTGATTTCCGAGACAACGCGCAGCGTGTAGGGGAACTGGTCAGCCGACGGCATCATCGGGTGGATGGCGCGCCATGCGAGCTTGCCGTGGCCGATTTCGCGGCGGCCGGGCGAACCGGTGCGGCCGGTTTCACCAACCGAGTAAGGCGGGAAGTTGTAGTGCAGCATGAAGGTGGCCTTCTTGGTCCCCGTCAGGCTGTCGACATACTGCTCGTCTTCGCCGGTGCCCAGCGTGGCGACAACGATCGCCTGGGTTTCGCCGCGTGTGAACAGCGCCGAACCGTGGGTGCGCGGCAGCAGGCCGACTTCGGAGACGATCGGACGCACGGTCGAGAGATCGCGGCCGTCGATGCGGCTCTTGGTCTCGATGATGGCGCCGCGAACGACCTTGGCCTGCAGCGTCTTGAAGACGGCGCCGATGACTTCATTGCTGAAGCGCGGCTCTTCGCCCTCGGCCGGAGCGAAGTGTTCCTTGACCTTGGCCTTGACCGCGTCGAGCGCATTGTAGCGGGCGGTCTTGTCGGTGTTCTTGTAGGCGTCGCGCAGATCGGCTTCGCACATGGCGAGCATTTCGGTTTCGAGCGCCGAATTGTCAGGAACAGAGAAGTCGCGCGGCTCCTTGGCAGCGGCTTCAGCCAGCTTGATGATCGCGTCGACGACCGGCTGCATGGCCTTGTGGCCGAACATGACGGCGCCGAGCATGACGTCTTCGCCGAGTTCCTTGGCTTCCGATTCGACCATCAGAACCGCGTCGGAGGTGCCGGCAACGATCAGATCGAGATCCGATTCGGGCATTTCGTCGACATGCGGGTTGAGCACATAGTCGCCACCGATGTAACCGACGCGGGCGCCGGCAATCGGGCCCATGAACGGGATGCCGGAAATGGTCAGTGCAGCGGAAGCTGCGACGAGCGCCAGGATATCCGGGTTGTTTTCGAGGTCATGCTGCAGAACGGTGATGATGATCTGCGTGTCGTTCTTGTAGCCCTCGGGGAACAGCGGGCGCAGCGGACGGTCGATAAGGCGCGATGTCAGCGTCTCGTTTTCGCTCGGGCGGCCTTCGCGCTTGAAATAGCCGCCGGGGATCTTGCCGGCTGCGTAGGTCTTTTCCTGGTAGTTGACGGTCAGCGGAAAGAAATCCTGGCCGGGCTTGGGCGACTTCGCCGAAACGACGGTGGCGAGCACGACGGTTTCGCCGTAGGAGGCGATGACGGCGCCATCAGCCTGACGGGCAACCTTGCCGGTTTCCAGTGTGAGCGGACGACCGCCCCATTCAATCTCGACCTTGTGGGTATCGAACATGTCTTGTCCTTCGTATGCGGGCATGTGGGCGTGGCAACTTTCGGCCGCGCGCTTCACTGTCCCGTTGTTTGAGCGCATCTCGGGCAAGACAGCCGGAGGCTTTGAGGAACCGTTGTCGTCAACGGCGAAAGCATCCGGCAATCCTGCCCCATGACAGGCTATTTTGAGTGTTCTGATCCGGAGTGTCCGGAGAGCAGAACGGTTTCGGCGCGATTTTCCCGGCCTTGCGGCCTGACGGCGCGCGCCGCTGCGCCACGGCTCCCGGGTTGGTTGGGGTGGGAACCGGTGAATGGCTTCGGCGGACGGTGCGCAGGGCGCCGCCCGCCGGAAAGCAGTTTAGCGGCGGATGCCCAGACGGGAGATCAGCGACGTGTAACGCGCTTCTTCCTTGCGCTTGACATAATCAAGCAGGGACCGACGCGTGGACACCATCGTCAACAGCCCGCGCCGTGAGTGGTTGTCCTTCTTGTTTTCCTTGAAGTGACCGGTCAGATTGTTGATCCGCTCGGTCAGAATGGCAACCTGGACTTCCGGGGAACCGGTGTCGCCTGGCTTCGTGGCGTATTCTTCAATCAGCGCAGCCTTGCGCTCAGCAGTAATCGACATCTCAAATCCTTTCAATCTGGATGAATATGGCGCCCGCTGCCGGGATGTCGTCCAGCAGGGGCCTCGAACGTCATGCCGGCAGGACCGGCGATAACGGCTGGGCTATAGGCCAATTCCCGCCGAATTGAAAGGGAAATGTGCCGGACGCCACCCCGGCGCGCCAGCGTGGCTGCGGCTTTGGCGCGCCTTCAGCAGCCGCGCTTGACGTAAGCGTCGCGCACCGCCTCTTTCCAGGCGACCGATTCAGCCGAGTCCCGCGAGACATAGGGCCCGTCGGCAACGCAGTAAAAGCCGTCGCGGAAGCCGCCGACATCCGAGGTGTCGAGCACCTGCGAACCGGCGCCGCCGCCGACCATCGGCCCGCCGAGACGGCCGAGGATCCGCCTGGCGTCCGACTGGCTCTTCGAACAGCCCAGGATGATGTACCACCCGCAGCCGCTGCCGTCATAGCCCGGCGTCTGCGCCCGGGCGGGCATGGCTGTCGCGCCGGCCACGGCCAGAACAGCAACAGCGATGGCAATCTTGATATCTGACACTGTCCTTCCCCCTTTTCATGACAGTCTGGCGCAAGGCGCTGTCGCAGACAAGCCACCGGGGATTTGGCACCTGCCCCTCAGGTGGATCCGCGGCCGCCATCCAGAGAACACTTCCGTTTTGTTCTCCGGGGTGGCATGAAACGGGCCATGCCCGGCATGGACCTGCCGGATGCCCGAAAACGTGAAGAGGACCCCGCCCCCATGGCCGAAACAAGGAAAATGCGGCTGAGCCGGCGTCATGTCGATCTTGTCCATCGCGACATCCAGGACCCCGGCCCGAAGCTTCTTCCCGGCTTTCGCGCCGCGACCGAGGCGGATTTCGCCGAGGCCGTCGACGGCATGATGGCGAGTCGTCCTCAGGGCGACTTCTGGCTGTTCGGCTATGGTTCGCTGATCTGGAACCCGGAAACCGCCTTTGAGGAGAAACGGCTTGCGACCGCCATCGGCTGGCGCCGCAGCTTCTGCCTCGGGCCGGACTACCGCTATCGCGGCAGCCATGACCATCCCGGCCTGATGATGGCGCTCGATCGCGGCGGCCAGTGCAAGGGCATGGTCTATCGTCTGCCGCGCGCGGGGCTGGAGGCGGAGCTGCACCGGCTGATCCGCCGCGAATTGAGCCAGTTGCCCTCGGCCTTTCCCTGGCGCTGGATCAAGGTCGACACCGAACAGGGGCCGCTCAGGGCGCTGACATTTGCCATGGACCGCAACAATCAACGCTATGCCGCCGGGCTCTCCGAAACGGAGACCGCCGCGGTGCTGGCCACGGCTTGCGGGTTTCGCGGCTCAATGGCGGATTATCTGTTTTCAACCGTCACGATGCTCGAAAGCCTCGGCATTCACGACCGCAAATTGTGGCGGCTGCAGGCGCTGGTGGCGGAGCAGATCGAAGCCAATCACGGGTTTTCAGGGTAATTGCGGGCCGGTGTTCAGCTGAGCCAGCCGCCCGGCGCCGGACCTGGGCTCAGCCCTTGAACACCCGCCGGGGCCGGAATTCGCCTTCGGCAACGTCACCGATGGCAAGCAATGCGCCGCGCACGAAGGCGCAGGCATCGTCAGTGGCCACGGGCGCGTCACGGCCCCTGAGAATGATCGGATTGCCCATGCGGATGCGGTGGGCCTGGTCATCACTGACATCGATGCGCGGCAGCATGCCGAGCGCCTCGCCTGCTGGAACCAGATAGGCGTCGAGCCCGGCCAGCCGATCGGCCTCGTCCTCGATCTCTTCGAGTGCGATCAGATCGGCAAGCGGGACCATGGCGGCTTCGGCGAACGGCGCCACCAGCGTCCGGCGCAGCGCCGAGATGTGGCCATAGCAGCCCAGTTCGCGGCCGAAATCGCGCGCCAGCGCCCGGACATAGGTGCCCTTGCCGCATTCGACCTCGAACACCGCATGATCGGGGTCGGGACAGCCCAGCAGCGTGATCCGGTGGATTTCCACTTCGCGGGGCGGAATTACCACCACTTCGCCACCGCGGGCCATGTCGTAAGCGCGTTCACCGGCAATCTTGACGGCGGAAAAGGCGGGCGGCACCTGTTCGATCACGCCGGTATAGGCCGGCAACAGCGCCTCGATGGCCGCCCGGTCAGGCCGGCTCTCGGAACTGGCCGTGACCATGCCCTCGAGATCGTCGGTGTTGCGCTCCTCGCCCCAGGCGACGGTGAATTCATACACCTTGCGGCCATCCATGACATAGGGAACGGTCTTGGTGGCGTCGCCGAGCGCGATCGGCAACATGCCCGATGCAAGGGGATCGAGCGTGCCGGCGTGGCCCGCCTTTTCGGCCTTGAACAGCCATTTGATCTTGGAGACAGCCTCGGTGGATCCGAAATCCCACGGCTTGTCGAGAACCAGCCAGCCCGAGATGGGCCGGCCCTTTTTCTTGCCGCGGCGGCCCATATCAGGCGTATCCCGGCTTCTTGCGGAAGGTGGCGCCGGATCTGGCGATGGTGCCTTCCGGCATCGGCTGCATCGGACCCTTCTCGAAGTCGAGCGCGTAGAGCTTCTTGGCGATGAGGAAGCCGGCGGCCGTGACCGTGCCGTTCTGGTTGTTGTACTGGGTCTTCAGTTTCTTGGCGATCAGGTGCTCGATGGCTGCCAGCGGCGGCTTGCCGGCAAGCGCCGCCTCGACGATGGCCGCATCATTGGCCGGCGCATTGACGATCAGCTCGATCATGCGCATTTCCGGATCGGCGTGGGAGATTTCCTTCTTGCGGGCGTAGGGCAAGTCGCTGGCGACGATCATTTCGACAATCGAAATGGCGTCTTCGTTGTTAACCGTGCGCATGCAGTTCGCATAAAGCGTTGTCCGGTCTTCGGTGGACATGGCCTCAATCTTTTCCGGTGTCACGAGCGTCGCCATCTTAGTTTCCACCGTCTTTGTTGTTGTTGTTGTCATTTTCGTCGGCATCGTCATGGCCCAGGTCGCGGGCGACCTCGGGCGAGCGCAGCAGCGCGTCGATCTTTGCGTAATTGTCGAAGCTGGTGTCATCGCGAAAGCGAAGTTCCGGCATGTATTTGAGCTGCCGGATCATCGGCGACACACGGCCGCGCAGATAGCGGGCATGCTTGTTGAGCGCCGCGATGATGGCGGTGTGATCCTTTTGCCCCAGCGGCGTGACATAGGCGGTGGCGACCTTCAGATCCGGCGACATGCGCACTTCGGAGACCGAGATCACCGAGGATTCGATCAGCGGATCTCGGACATCACCGCGCTGCAGCACCTGGGTAATGGCGACACGGACCTGTTCGCCCACGCGCAACATGCGCTGGGAAGGAGCCGAGGAAGATGGCTTGGTCATGGGATTCCAACCGAATTTGCGGGCCATGGGCCCGGGCGCAAGACCAGAGACCTGCCCGGCGCCTCAGGCGCCGGGCAGTGACCCGATCAAAGCGTGCGCGTGATGTGCTCGACGCGGAAGCACTCGATAACGTCGCCGGCACGAATGTCTTCGTAATTTTCAAAGGCCATGCCGCATTCCTGGCCGCCGTGAACCTCGGCCACTTCGTCCTTGAAGCGCTTGAGGGTCTTGAGCTTGCCTTCGTGAATGACAACGTTGTCGCGGATCAGGCGGACGCCCGAACCCCGTTCAACCTTGCCTTCGGTGACGCGGCAACCGGCAACCTTGCCGACCTTGGTGATGTTGAACACCTCGAGGATCTCGGCATTGCCGAGGAAGGTCTCGCGACGTTCCGGCGAGAGCATGCCCGACATCGCCGCCTTCACGTCATCAACCAGATCGTAGATGATGTTGTAATAGCGGATCTCGACGCCATCGCGTTCAGCCGCGTCACGGGCCTGCTTGTTGGCACGGACGTTGAAGCCGATGATGGCAGCGCCCGAGGCCTCGGCCAGCGAGATGTCGGATTCGGTGATGCCGCCGGCACCCGAATGGATGATGCGGGCCCGGACTTCGTCGGTTCCCAGCTTGTCGATCGCACCGGCGATCGCCTCGATGGAGCCCTGCACGTCGCCCTTGATGAGCAGCGGGAATTCCTGGCTGCCGGTATCCTGCAGCTGGGTCATCATCTGCTCGAGGGAACCGCGTGTTCCGCTCTGGCGCGCCGCCGCCTTGTCGCGGGCAAGCCGCTGGCGGTATTCGGCGATTTCGCGGGCACGGCCTTCATTCTCGACCACCGCAAAGCGATCGCCGGCCTGCGGCGTGCCCTGGATGCCGAGGATTTCGACCGGGAATGCCGGACCGGCTTCCTTAACCTGTTCACCGCGGTCATTGACCAGGGCGCGCACACGGCCCCACTGGTCGCCGGCCACGAGGATGTCGCCCGGACGCAGCGTTCCGGTCTGCACCAGAACGGTGGCCACCGAACCGCGGCCGCGATCGAGCTTGGCCTCGACCACGACACCTTCAGCGGTGCGCGTCGGATTGGCCTTGAGGTCGAGCAGTTCGGCCTGCAGCAGGATGGCGTCGAGCAGCTTGTCGAGATTGGTGTGCTTGATGGCCGAGACCTCGACGTCAAGGACCTCGCCGCCCATGCTTTCGACAAAGACTTCATGCTGCAGAAGACCGGTACGGACCTTCTGCGGATCGGCAGAGGGCTTGTCGATCTTGTTGATCGCCACGATGATCGGCACACCGGCCGCCTTGGCGTGGTTGATCGATTCAACGGTCTGCGGCATCACCGAATCGTCGGCCGCCACCACAAGGATGGCGATGTCGGTTGCCTGGGCGCCGCGGGCACGCATGGCGGTAAACGCCGCATGGCCCGGGGTGTCGATGAAGGTGATCAGCTTGCCGTTCTTCTCGACCTGGTAGGCACCGATATGCTGGGTGATCCCGCCGGCCTCGCCGGAGACGACATTGGCGTCGCGGATGGCGTCGAGCAGCGAGGTCTTGCCGTGGTCGACATGGCCCATGATGGTGACCACCGGAGGCCGCGAAACCAGTTCGCCGCCCTCGTCGGCAACATTGAAGATGCCGAGTTCGACGTCGGATTCGGACACGCGCTTGACGGTGTGGCCGAATTCGCTGGCAATCAGTTCGGCAAGGTCGGCATCGATGATGTCGCCCGGCTTCATCATCTGGCCTTCCTTCATCAGGAACTTGATCACATCGACCGACCGTTCGGCCATGCGCTGCGACAGTTCCTGAATGGTGATGGTCTCGGGCAGCTGCACTTCGCGCATGACCTTTTCACGCGGCTCCTGCATCGAGGACCGGCGCATCTTTTCCTGGCGGCGACGCATCGCCGACAGCGAACGGCCACGGGAATTGCCGTCGTCGTTGAGCGCGGCTGTCAGCGTCAGCTTGCCGCGGCGGCGGTCTTCCTCGGCCTTGGGCCGGGTCGGCTTGGCTGTTTCGGGACGCGTGACCTTGGCGCCCGGACGTGCCGGACCGCCGGTGCGTGCCGGTGCTTCGCTTTCGTTGTCGCGACGGCGTCCGCGTGCGGCGTCATCAACCGGCACGGCAACGGGGGCTGCCTCAGCAGGCGGCGCGCTGGGCGTTGGCGATGCGGCTTCGATCTTGGCCTGCTCGGCGGCTTCCTTGGCCGCTGCAGCGTCCTCGATGGCCTTGAGGCGGGCGGCCTCGGCATCGGCGGCAGCCTGGCGCGCCTCTTCCTCGGCACGACGGATGGCGTCGGCCTCGGCGCGCTTGCGCTCCTCGATGTCGCGGACGCGGCTGTCCTGCAAGGCGCGACGGCGGGCCTCGACCTCACCAGCCGAAAGCTGGTTGAGAACGGCGCCGCGTGGCGGTGTCGCAGGTGCGCGTGGCGGTGGCGGCGGCACGACTGTGACCACCGGCTTTTCCGTCACCGGCGCAGGGCGCGGCTTGAAGGTTACGGGCGGCACCGGATTCTCGTCTTCAGGGCGGGTCACGCGGCGCTTGCGCGTTTCCACCACCACTGACTTGGTGCGGCCACGGCCCATCTCCTGGCGAACCATCCCCTGCTCGATAGCGGGGCGTTTCAGCGAGAAGGTCTTCTTGCCGGTAACACTGATCGTCTTGTCGTCGTTGCTGTCGCTCATTCCGTATCCGTTTCCGCGGGAAACCGCATCGCGCACATGCGCGTCGGCTTCTTGATCGATTGCATCCGGGCATGGCGCCCGGTAGCCCGTTTTCAGTCCAGTCCCGTCGCGGGACCGTTTCTGTAGCGCGCAAGCATCTTTGCGCGCTTCACTACACCCTCTCCGGCCTGCCCTGCAAGCGCTGCGGCATGGATAAAAGCGCCGTCGCCCAAGGCAAGCGTCAATTCATCGGCTGAAAACAGCCGAAAGACGGGAATTTCCGCCTCTTTCACACCCATCGCCCGGGCCGTATTGGCCTGGCGCAATTTGCGCACGCCGTCATCGGCAGCATCCGTGGCATGCATCAGCGCCACCGCGCCGCCGGATCGTATCGCGTCTTCGACCTTGCCCGATCCGGTGATGAACTGACCTGATTTCCGGGCCAGGTTCATCATCCCAAAAAGGCTGCCACAGAGCAACCTCTCCACGACACCACCCAGATCGGGGTCGGTGTTCACTTCGGTCTTCAGCGCCCGCCCGAAAAGCTTGCGCTTGACCGCCAGGTCCACCACGGCCCGTTCCGCCGTCACCCAGCAGCCGCGCCCGGGAAGCCCCAGGCGCAAATCCGGCACGACGGATCCGTCGGGACCGGCAACAAACCGAATCAGCCCGTCAGGCTGACCCCGTTCCCGGGTGACAATGCACATTCGGTCGTTCACGGGCTCGATCCTGACCTTCACCGCAAAGCCTCCGGCGACGTTCGGCCTCAGGCCTCTTCGCCGCCTGCTTCTGTTTCCGTCGCTGCTTCAGCCTCGCCGGCTTCGGCTTCGGCGTCTTCGTCGACTTCCTGCATCACCACTTCGTCCTCGGTGATCCAGCCAACGGCCAGACGGGCCGAAAGGATCATCGATTCCGCTTCGGGGCGGGTGACGTCGAGGCCCTTGAACAGGCCGTCAAAACGCTTGGTCTCGCCGTCCTTGCGTTCCGACCAGCCGGTCAGGTCATCGACGGCGCAACCGGCGAAGTCCTCAACGGACTTGATGCCGTCGCCACCGAGCGCCACCATCATCTGCGTGGTCATGCCGGGGATCGAGCGCAGCTCGTCCTCGACGCCGAGTTCCTTGCGCTTGCTGTCGAGCTCGGCTTCAAGCCTGTCGAGATATTCCTTGGCGCGGGTCTGAAGCTCGTTGGCGGTGTCTTCGTCAAAGCCCTCGATCGCGGTGATTTCGCCGAGATCGACATAGGCAACTTCCTCGACCTGGCTGAAGCCTTCCGATGCCAGCACCTGGCCGACCATCTCGTCGACATCAAGGGCTTCCATGAACAGCTGCGTGCGCTCGCTGAATTCCTTCTGGCGGCGCTGGCTTTCTTCTTCCTCGGTGAGGATGTCGATGTCCCAGCCGGTCAGCTGCGAGGCGAGACGCACGTTCTGGCCGCGACGGCCGATGGCCAGAGACAGCTGCTCGTCGGGCACGACGACCTCGATGCGCTCGGCATCCTCGTCGAGCACGACCTTGGAGACTTCGGCCGGCTGCAAGGCGTTGACAATGAAGGTGGCCGGCGACGGCGACCATGGAATGATATCGATCTTCTCGCCCTGCAATTCGCCGACAACAGCCTGAACGCGGCTGCCGCGCATGCCGACGCAGGCGCCGACCGGGTCGATGGAGGAATCATTGGAGATCACGGCGATCTTGGCGCGGCTGCCGGGATCGCGGGCAACCGAGCGGATCTCAATGATGCCGTCATAGATTTCCGGCACTTCCATCTGGAACAGGCGAACCATGAACTGCGGATGGGTGCGGGAGAGGAAAATCTGCGGGCCGCGCTGTTCGCGGCGGACATCGTAGACATAGGCGCGAACCCGGTCGCCATAGCGGAAAGCCTCGCGCGGAATGGTCTCGTCGCGCCGGACGATGCCTTCGCCGCGGCCGAGATCGACAATGACATTGCCGTATTCGACGCGCTTGACGGTGCCGTTGACGATCTCGCCAATGCGGTCCTTGAATTCGTCGAACTGGCGGTCACGCTCGGCTTCGCGCACCTTCTGCACGATGACCTGCTTGGCCGACTGGGCGGCGATGCGTCCGAAATCCATCGGCGGCAGCGGATCGGCAATGAAATCGCCAAGCTGCGCATCAGGATTGCGGTCGCGGGCCAAAGCCAGCGGAATCTGCAGGGAATAATCTTCAGCGTGATCGACGACCTCGAGCAGGCGCTGGAGGCGGATCTCGCCGGTCTTGGCGTTGATGTCGGCGCGGATGTTGGATTCAGAGCCGTAGCGCGAGCGCGCCGCCTTTTGGATGGCATCGGCCATGGCTTCGATCACGATCTCGCGGTCAATGGACTTCTCGCGTGCGACCGCGTCAGCGATCTGAAGAAGCTCAAGCCTGTTTGCACTGACTGCCATGTCTGTCTCCATGTATCGACCTGCAATCGGCAGGTCTTGTCTGGTTTGGGTCCGTCAAGCGGACCGGATCAACTGCGCCGCAAGCAGGCGCCATTCAACTCGTCTCGAACCCGGCTCAGTCCGGGGTCCCTGCCTGCGAGCCTTCAGGGACGTCCGGGGTGTCCCCGGCATCAGCCTCTTCAGCCGCGAGCGCGGCCTTTGCGAGCTTGTCGGCGCGAAGCGATTCGCGGATCAGGTCGTCGGTCAGCACCAGCTTGGCTTCGGCAAGCGCCGAGAACGGGATGACCGCGAGATTGTCCTCGCCATAGGCCGGCTGGTCACGCTCGATCGAAAACCCGGTTTCGGTAACATCGCGAATGAAACCGCGGAAGCGCTTGCGGCCATTGACCAGCACCGAGGTGTCACAACGGGCAAGATGGCCTTCCCAGCGCAGGAAATCGGACCGGCGAACCAGCGGGCGGTCGATGCCCGGCGACGAGATTTCCAGATGATACGCCTTTTCCACCGGATCCTCTACATCCAGCACAGGCGAAATCGCACGGGACACCGCCTCGCAGTCCTCGACATTCATCGTGCCGTCGAGGCGCTCGGCCATGATCTGCAGGGTATGGCCGTTCTGGCCCGACAGACGCACCCGCACGAGCCGCATGTCGAGCGACTCGATCACCGGTTCGACGATCTCTGCAATGCGCGCGTCAACGCCGGTCTCGGTGACCAGTCTTTGATCGTTCGGCATTGCGGTGTCTTCTGTCATAGGGTCCGGTCCTGGCTGTTTGTGCGTCTGACCGTCTGGCCCAACGGGAGCGGGGCAACAAAAAAGAGCGGGTCCTTGCGGGCCCACCCTTGCTCAGTACGATCAAGAATTTGAACGGTATATAGTCTGTTTTGAAGCTGCGAGCAAGGGCATTCCCCAATACAGGCCGCCGGCCCCGGGTTTTCGCGCCGGATTTGATGTATATCCGGCCACGACCACGATCTGCATCCGGGGTCTGACTGTTCTGATAATGGCCTCAGGCGCGGCGTTCGAATTCGAGATAGCACGGCGTGCGGCCTTCGCGGATGGCCTTGGCCTCGTAGCGGGTGCCGGGCCATTGCGGCCAGGGCCCGCGCCAGTCGGCGGCCGTCCTTGCGGTCCAGGCGAAATCCGGATGCGCCTCGATATGGGCGAGCGTCCAGTTGACATAGGTCTCGATGTCGGAGGCAAAGCCGAACCGACCACCGGGCTTGAGCACCCTGGCGAAACGGTCGAGATTGACCTGAGAAACAAAGCGGCGCTTCCAGTGTTTCTTCTTGTGCCAGGGATCGGGATAGAGCAGGTCGATCCGGTCAAGACAGCCGTCGGGCAGCCAGTCGAGCACCTGGGTGGCGTCGTCATCATGAACGCGGATATTGTTAAGGCCCTCGGCATCAAGCACCGCCAGCATCTTGGCCATGGAATTGATGAAGGGCTCGACGCCGATGAAGCCGGTGCCGGGCGCCTGCCGTGCCTGGTGCAGCAAATGTTCGCCGCCGCCGAAGCCGATCTCAAGCCGGATTTCGGTGACCGGCTGTGGCCAGAGTGCGGCCAGCGGCTGCGGCGCCGGGCCCGACAGATCGAGCTTCAGCGCCGGCAGCACGTCCGAGAGCACCGCGACCTGCTGGGTCTTGAGGGTCTTGCCGCTGCGGCGACCGAAAAAGGCTTCGGTTGCACGCGTGCGCCGCGGCGGATTGGTCATCGCCATGTCTGTCTTCGGCATCAGGTCTGCCTCACCATCATTCGCAAACCCGACCGGATCCGAAGCTTCAGCCCTTGAGGGCTTCCTTGAGCGGCTTCACCAGATCCAGCTTTTCCCAGGAGAACGAGCCGTCGCGGCCGGCCTTGCGGCCAAAATGGCCATAGGCTGCGGTGCGGCCATAGATCGGCTTGTTGAGGTCCAGGTGCAGGCGGATGCCGCGCGGGGTCAGGTCCATGACTTCGCGCACAACCGCTTCCAGCCGCTCCTCGGAGACCTTGCCGGTGCCATGCATGTCGACATGGACCGAAACGGGCTGGGCCACGCCGATGGCATAGGCAAGCTGGATGGTGCAACGCTCGGCAAAGCCGGCGGCAACGATGTTCTTGGCCAGATAGCGCGACGCATAGGCTGCGGACCGGTCCACCTTGGTGGTGTCCTTGCCGGAGAATGCACCGCCGCCATGGGGCGCCGCACCGCCATAGGTGTCGACGATGATCTTGCGGCCGGTCAGTCCGGCATCGCCGTCAGGTCCGCCAATGACGAATTTTCCGGTCGGGTTGATATGCCAGGCGCAATCCTCGGCAATCGGCAGGTCGCCGAAGGCTTCCAGGATGTAGGGTTCGACAACCTTGCGGACCTTGGCCGAATCCCAGCTCGGGTCGAGATGCTGCGTCGACAGCACGATGGAGGTGACTTCTGCGGCCTTGCCGTCGATGTAGCGCACGGTGATCTGGCTCTTGGCGTCGGGGCCAAGCTTGCCGGCATCGTTTTCACCCTTGTGGCGGGCGGCAGCGAGAAGCTCGAGGATCTTGTGCGAATAATAGATCGGCGCCGGCATCAGGTCCGGGGTTTCGGTGCAGGCATAGCCGAACATGATGCCCTGGTCGCCCGCGCCTTCGGAACCCTGCTGGTCGGCGGCATTGTCGACGCCCTGGGCGATGTCCGCGGACTGGCCGTGCAGCAGCACGTCGATCTTGGCGGTTTTCCAGTGAAAGCCGTCCTGCTCATAGCCGATGGCCCGGATCGCCTTGCGGGCGGCGGACTTGAACTTCGAGGGGTTGATGATCGGGAAGTCGGCGGCGTTTGTGAGGATGTTGCCTTCCTTGTCCTGCTTGAGCAGCGACGGCGGGACCCGCACTTCACCGGCAATGACGACGCGATTGGTGGTTGCCATCGTCTCGCATGCAACCCGCACATCCCAGGGACTCATGCCGGACTTCTTGGCTTCCCGGTAGACCAGATCGACGATCTCGTCCGAAATCCGGTCGCATACCTTGTCCGGATGGCCCTCTGAAACCGATTCACTGGTGAAAAGATAGTTCTTGCGGGCCATGGTGACTCCATCGGATTGAGATCTTTGAGCCTGTTTAGTGGCAACACACAATCCTGACAAGGTCAGAATGACATAAATATATCTTGATGTGATTAGGTCTCTTGGGCCGAAGGCAGCGAAAATGCAGCCGCACGGCCCCGCAAAAGCGCAGCGCCACGCGTCGCAATCGACACGTGGCGCTGCAAAATCAGGACCGGTGCGGTGAGCCTACAGGAGCAACTGCAATCGCCTAAAATGCAGCAAGCGGATCATCGCTCGTCCCGTGCCGGTCGGCCGCGGCGGTCGTGGGGCATCTTGCGCGGATCAGGCATTGTCGCCAGACCGCAGACTGTCCACGGAACCGGCCAATCAACGAGATGCGGAAAGGAGGCCGTGAGACAATGAAATGATGCAGGTCTTCCGGCGCTCGGATGATGTCATCCAAACGCGGAGGGATCAGTCGACTTCAGGCTCGGAGGCAAGCGACTTGACCAGATCGACCAGCTTGCGCCGAACCTTCGGGTCGGGGATCTTGATGAAGGCGCGGTTGAGCTGCAGGCCCTCGGAAGACGACAGGAAATCGACCACGTAATTGGAACTGTTGGCTTCGGCCATGCCCTGCTGTCCGGTGGCCGGATCGCCAGGTGCGTCTTCGAAGAAAAAGCTGACGGGCACATTGAGGACAGTCGAGATGTTCTGCAGCCGGCTGGCGCCAACGCGATTGGTGCCCTTCTCGTATTTCTGGATCTGCTGAAATGTGATTCCCAACGCCTCGCCAAGCTTTTCCTGGCTCATGCCGAGCATGGTACGCCGCAAGCGGACCCTGCTGCCGACATGAATGTCGATCGGGTTGGGCTTCTTCTTGTTTTCAATCATTAAAACGTCCTGACAAGAGCCTCAGACTCTCTGGTTAATTTATCCCGCAGTGATTGCATTCACAAAATCCAGGAGCGACAGATCAGTTTCAGTCAGTCCGGAAACGGGAAGTGGGTTGACGGAACAACTATGCTATTTAAGGGGTTTTCCGTCAATCAAAGCCTTGCCTTTTGCGCCTGCGCGACCAGACGGCCGTGCCCAACATTATTGCAATAATCAATCCAAAGTTAAATTGCCTATTTCTGATGTACGAAAAATCACCGGCACTCGGTGGCAACTCGACATCGAAAACACCTGCTTCTCCCAGCCCCAGACTGGCGACAACCCGGCCGCCGGCGTCCACAACCGCCGATATTCCGCTGTTTGCGGCGCGGACCAGCGGCAGCCGCGTCTCCACCGCGCGCAGTTGCGCCTGGCGCAGATGCTGGTAGGGGCCAGGCGTGTTGCCGTACCAGGCGTCATTGGTGACATTGAGCAGCAAGGAGCCGCGACCATCGGGCACAGTGGCCATGTCAGGAAAAATCGCTTCGTAGCAGATCAGCGGGATGGCGCCCAGACCGCCAGGCAGGTCGAGCAGTCCGCGCCGGTCGGCGGCGGAGAAACCGCCGAAGGTCTCGGCTACCGGCTCCAGACCAAAGCGCCGCATCAGCGTCTCGAAGGGGAGATATTCACCGAAGGGCACCAGATGCGCCTTGTCGGCGGAGCCGATGATCTGGCCCTCATCATCGATGACATAGATGGTGTTGTAATAGCGCGACGGTGCGCCCGCCACACCGTCCTCAAACCGGACCGCCCCGGTGATCAGGGTCTGGCCGACCTGCAGCATGCCGGCAATGCGCGACAGCGCTCCGGGATTTTCGGTGAGCAGGAACGGCAGGGCGGTCTCGGGCCAGACAATATGGGTCGGGCGCGGCTGGTCCTCGCGCGGCGGCACCGCGCTCAGCTCCAGCAGCCGGGCAAAGATGCGTTCCCGCTCCGACATGTCCCACTTTGCGGACTGGTCAATTGCCGGCTGGACGATGCGGATCACCGCCCGCGCGGGCTGCGGTTCGGCTGCGTCCACCCTGGCAAGCGCATACCAGCCATAGCCGACATGGGCGGAAAACAGCGCCAGCGCCACGGCGATCCCGGCGGCCGCACCGCGGCGCGTGCCGACCAGCGCGGGGGCTGAAAAGACAAATACGGTCAAGGCCGACATGCCGAAAATGCCGACCAGTTCGGAAGACTGCATCATCAGCGGCGCGGGCATGGCGGCATAGCCGATGGCGTTCCAGGGAAAACCGGTGAAGAGATATCCGCGCGCCCATTCGCCCAGACCAAAGGCTGCCGAAAGTGCCGCGATGCGGCCGACGCCGTCGGACCACAACAGCCGCGCCAGGGCGGTGGTCACACCGTAAAACAGCGCCAGGCCCGCCGGCAGTCCGAGCACGGCCAGCGGCAGCGCCCAGGCGAATCCCTCGCCTTCGACCAGCAGCGCATTGCCCAGCCACCAGATGCCGGCGACGAAATAGCCGAAGCCGAACCACCAGCCGGTGGCAAATGCCGGGCGCAGGCGGCCCAGGAAACCGGCCTCCGCCGGACCGCTGGCGCCATCGAGCAGCCAGACCAGCACCGGAAAGGAGACAAACAGTACCGCGAAGAAATTGAAGGGCGGCAGGGCCAGTACGGACAGCGCGCCGGTGCCAAAGGCTGCCAGGATCCGCTTGCCGCCCCAGCTCAGCATGATGGCTTCAGCTATCCGTTCCAAATCCGGCTTACTCCCCGCCGACGCAAGTCGGGCTCATCTGCCGCTTTGCTCTCAAGCGAATCAGTTGACCGCATCTTTTCAAAAAACTGCCGCCGTGTCCGTTGCGGCGCGGCGCTTTTTGCGCGAAGCTGCACGAGCAGCTGAGCCCCGGAGCGCGGCGCACCGCAACCGGCCGGGCGCTGTTGCCGGCTCAGGCGGCGCTGGCGTCATCCGGTTGTTTCATAGACGGGGATTCGCCGCGGGCCGGACGGCGCCGTGTGCCCTGGCGCTTGCGGACGATGCGCACGCGCTTGACCCGGCGTGGATCGGCATCAGTGACGTGGAACTCGAAGCCGAGCAAGGCCTGCACCACCTCGCCGCGCACCGGCACGCGGCCGAGTTCGGAGAAGATCAGCCCGCCGATGGTGTCGACTTCCTCGCTCTGGGCGCGGATGTCGAATTCCGGGCCGATTTCGGCGGCCAGATCGTCGAGCTCGGCCTTGGCGTCGACAATCCAGACGTCTTCGCCAACCCGGCTGATCAGCGTTTCGTCCTCGTCGTCATGTTCGTCGGCGATATCGCCCACCACCATCTCGACGATGTCTTCGAGCGAGACCAGACCGTCGGTGCCGCCATACTCGTCGATCACCAGCGCCATCTGGATGCGGTTGGCCTGCATCCGCTGCATCAGGTCCGATGCCAGCATCGAGGCCGGTACGAACAGCACCTTGCGGGTGATGCCGGATTCCTGAATGGTCTTGCCCAGATCGACGCGGGAGAGTTCCAGCGCGTTGAGCGCATTGCGCTTCTGGATGGCAACGGCGCTCTTGGCCACGGAGCGGCGCTTGGAGCGGGCCTGCTTGGTGATCCAGGCCAGCAGATCCCTGATGTGGATCATGCCGCGCGGGTCATCGAGGTTTTCCGCATAGACCGGCATGCGCGAGCGGCCCGATTCCTCGAAGATCTCGAGCAGGCGTCCGAGCGTGGTGGTCTGGTCGACCGCCTCGACATCGGCGCGCGGCACCATCACATCCTCGACCCGGACTTCGCGCAGCCGCAGGATGTTGTTGAGCATGGCGCGCTCATCGGCGGAAAATGCCTCGTGCAATTCCCCGCCCGACTGCAGCGCGTCGGTCAGATCCTCGCGGATGGACTCGCGATCGGAAGGCGGGAAAAGGGCGCGGACCAGCCGCTGCCAAAGCCCCATGCCATTGCGCTCGTCCGGCGCACCGACATAGGGCACGGGAAGATAACTGGGGGCTTCTTCGGTGGATGTTGCGCTCGAAGCGCTCTGTGCGTCTCCGGTTGTGGCCGGGGCATTGCTATCGGTCATCGTCTCTTCGGTGTAAAACCGGCTCAGTGTCGCCGTAGGGGTCAGATAGGCCAAGCGAGGCCAGAATGCGAGTCTCGATCGCTTCCATTTTCTCGGCATCGTTGTTTTCAATGTGATCATAGCCGAAAAGATGCAGAAATCCATGCACAATCAGGTGGGTGATATGCGCATCGACCGGCTTGCCCAGCTCGGCGGCTTCCCGCTCGATGGTTTCGCGGGCGAGAATGATGTCGCCGAACATCGGCCCGGGCATGCCGCCCGGGACCAGCGGGAAGGCCGGAAAGGACAGCACATTTGTCGGCTTGGGCTGATTGCGCCACTCGGCGTTGATGCCGGCCATCATCGCGTCATCGGCCAGCACGAGCGAGACTTCCGGCGGATGTCCGGGAAAGGGCTGGCCCTCGCGCTGCGCCAGATCGGCGGCGGCGGCATCGAGCGCGGCCAGGGCCAGCGCCTCGAGCGCGGTCACATCGCCCCATTCGCCGGCCTCGACCGCGATCTCCAGGCTGATTTCGGGGCCGGCGCTCATTCAGTCGCGTCGGGCTTGGGATATTCGCGGCGGTCATAGGCTTCGACAATGCGCTGCACCAGCGGATGGCGCACCACATCGGCGGCGCGGAAGCGGCAGGCGACAACACCGTTGACACCATCGAGAATCGACAGCGCCTCGACCAGACCGGAGGTGACGCCGCGCGGCAGGTCGATCTGGCTCGGATCACCGGTGATGATCATGCGCGAGTTCTCGCCCAGACGGGTCAGGAACATCTTCATCTGCATCTGCGTGGTGTTCTGCGCCTCGTCGAGGATCACGGCGGCATTGGCCAGCGTGCGGCCGCGCATGAAGGCCAGCGGCGCGATCTCGATCACGCCGGCGGTAATGGCGCGTTCGACCTTATCGCCGGGCATCATGTCGTAAAGCGCGTCATAGAGCGGCCGCAGATAGGGATCGACCTTGTCCTTCATGTCGCCTGGCAGAAAGCCCAGGCGTTCGCCGGCTTCGACCGCAGGGCGCGACAGGATGATGCGTTCGATCGACCCACGCTCGAGCAGTTGCGCCGCGTGGGCCACGGCCAGAAAGGTCTTGCCGGTGCCGGCCGGACCGACGCCGAAGACCAGCTCCGAGCGCTCCATGGCGCGCATGTAGAGGTCCTGTGTCGGGGTCCGGGCGATCACGGTTCGCTTGCGCGTGGAGATCTGCGCCAGGGTCATCTTGCCCTTGCGTTCCAGGGTCGGCAGAACAAGCTGATCGTCCGCCGCCAGCGCCATGCGGATGGCGCCCTCGACATCGGAGGTTTCGACACTGGCGCCCTTGAGCAGGCGGTCATAAAGAAAATCCAGTGCCCGGCGCGCCTGGTTGGTGGCGATTTCCTCGCCACGCAGGGCGACCGTATTGCCACGGGCGCGGGCGTCGATGTTCAGCTTTTTCTCCATCAGCGCCAGATTCTGGTCAAACTGGCCAAAAAGCTCACTGGCAAGACGGTTGTTCTCGAAGGTCAGTTCAAGATGGGTCGGATCCGACGCGCCCGAGGCGGGCGTGGCAGCTTCTGTCCGAGACAGGTGCTCAGCGGTCAAACGATCTGGCTCCATAATTGCCCGAACACATCATTCCACGGGTTCCGCGAATAGACTGCTCGTGCCGGGTTGTGTGATTCGCACTTTGACAATGTCACCGATTTTCCCGAGCTTTGCATCAACTATTACCGGTTGCAGCCAGGGTGAACGGCCCACAATCTGGTCAGTGTTGCGTCCGGGTTTCTCCAGCAGCAATTCGACGGTCTTGCCCACGCATTGCTGGCCGAACTCGCGGGTCTGCTGGCTCAGCAGCTCCTGCAGCCGCAACAGCCGCTCGGTCTTGACCGCCTCATCGACCTGGTTGTCCATGCCTGCGCCCGGCGTACCGGGACGGATGGAATATTTGAACGAAAAGGCGGCGGCATATCTGACGTCGCGGATCAATTGCATGGTGTCTTCGAAATCGGCATCGGTCTCGCCGGGAAAGCCGACGATGAAATCGCCCGACAGCGCAATGTCGGGCCGGGCGGCGCGGATGCGGTCGACCAGCCGGCGGTAATCGGCGCCGGTGTGGCGGCGGTTCATCGCCTTGAGAATGCGGTCCGAACCCGACTGAACCGGCAGATGCAGATAGGGCATCAGCTCGGGCAGGTCGCCATGGGCGGCGATCAGCGCGTCATCCATGTCGCGCGGATGGCTGGTGGTGTAGCGCAGCCGGTCGATGCCGTCGATTGTCGCCAGGCGGCGGAGCAGCTCGCCCAGCCCCCATTCGCGCCCATCCGCACCCTTGCCGTGCCAGGCATTGACGTTCTGGCCCAGCAGCGTGATCTCGCGCACGCCGGCTGCGGCCAGACGCTCGGCCTCGAGCAGGATCCGGTCGACGGGCCGGGAGACTTCCGAGCCGCGGGTATAGGGCACCACACAGAAGGTGCAGAACTTGTCGCAGCCTTCCTGCACCGTGAGAAAGGCAGCAACACCGCGGGCGCGGATGGATTTTTCCGGCGCGACGGGCAGACCGTCGAACTTGTCTTCGGCGGGAAAATCGGTTTCGACAACGCGCTCGCCGCGCCGTGCCTTTGCCAGCGCTTCGGGCAGCAGATGATAGGTCTGCGGGCCGATGACCACATCGACCACCGGCGCACGGCGGATGATCTCGCTTCCCTCGGCCTGGGCGACGCAGCCGGCAACGGCCACCATCAGATCGCCGCCATCGGCATTGCGCTGTTTTTTCAGCTTGGCCAGACGTCCGAGCTGCGAATAGACCTTCTCGGCGGCTTTCTCGCGAATATGGCAGGTGTTGATCAGCACCAGATCGGCGGCCTCGACCGAATCGACGGTCTGGTAGCCGTCGCGGGTCAGGGCGTCGCCCATGCGCTCGCTGTCATAGACATTCATCTGGCAGCCATAGGTCTTGACGAAGACCTTCTTGGGTTCAGCGTTGGACGGTTTGGCATCTGGCGTAAGGAGTGCTTGTGTCATGGGGGGCTTTTAGCTGCAAAACAGTGGCTTGAAAATGGCGATTCACGCATTGAGTTTTCCGCGCAGCGCCGCATTGAGGCCATCGCGCACCCGCGCCTCGACAAGCCGGGCGGTTTTCTTGCGGTCCATGCTGGCATCAAAGGCAATGGCGTCACCGAAAACCACATCGACATCGAGCGCGCCATGACGGATGGCGCGCAGCAGATGCGGTGCCAGCGCCACGTCGCCGGGCCAGCCGGCCACCGGCCGGTGATAGCGGCCCATGGCCATGCCGTGAATGCCGGTATAGGCGATCGACACCGGCTGAATATGCACCTTGCCTTCCGGCGCATGGGCAAGCGCCGCGCTGGCGGCGCCGAACAGCGACGAATTGAACGGCATCACCCGGTTGCCGTCCGATGTGGTGCCCTCGGCAAACAGCACCACCACCTCTCCTGCCAGCAGCCGCTCGGAGACCTCGGAAATCTGCGTGCCGGTCTTGCGCCGCTCCGCGCGGACGACGAACACCGAGCGCTGCAGCCGCGCCAGCCAGCCAAGCACCGGCCAGTCACGGACTTCCGACTTGGCGATGAACACCACCTCGGCGACCGAGCCCAGAACCAGAATGTCCTTCCAGGAGACGTGATTGGAGACCAGAAGCAGCGGACGGTCGGGCGAAAGGCTGCCATGGGACCGCACCCGGAGCCCGATGGTGCGGCACATGATCCGGTGCCACCAGCGCGGCAACCGCCGCATCACCGAATGGCCCAGGCCCAGCGCGATCATCTGCACCGGCAACAGCGCACAGGTCAGCACGAGAAAGGCCGCCCCGACAAGGACCAGGCGCAGCGCGGCGATCATGGCCGGACAGACGATACAGGAATGCGCGCGGGCCCCGTGCTCACGGCGGGCTAGGTCTTGTCGGTCTTGAGCGGAATTCCGTACAGTTCGAGCCGATGATCGACCAGCCGGAAGCCGTGTTCGCGCGCGATGCGCTCCTGCAGCGCCTCGATCTCGGGCGAATGGAACTCGATCACCGTGCCGGTGCGCAGATCGATGAGGTGATCGTGATGTTCCTCGGGCACGGTCTCGTAGCGCGAGCGGCCGTCGCGGAAATCATGCCGCTCGATGATGCCTATATCCTCGAACAGTTTGACCGTGCGGTAGACGGTGGACATGGAAATGCGCGAATCAACCAGCACCGCGCGCCGGTGCAGTTCCTCGACATCGGGATGATCATCGGCGCCGTCGAGCACCCGGGCAATGACGCGCCGCTGCTCGGTCATGCGCATTCCGCGCTCGGCACATCTGTCTTCCAAGGGTTTCTGCTCGTCCATCACCTGCCCCGCCCGCTTGTGTGCAGAGGATTTGCCGACGCCAATGGAGCCGACGATCCCTTGGGGACTAACGAAGATCACAGCGCATGACAAGCGCAGTCGTGCGCGCAGCACCTTCCTGGACGTAATAGGCCCGCCGTTCGCCGACCTGGACGAATTTGAGCTTGCGGTACATCGTGACAGCCGCAAGGTTGGTCTCGTCGACCTCGAGGAACATTTCCTCCGCGCCACGGCGCTTGGCTTCCTGCATGGCGCTGCGCATCAGCCGCCAGCCGAGCCCGCTGCGGCGCTGTTTCGGGGTGATGCCGATCGACAGGATCTCGGCTTCGCCGGCGGCCTCGCGGCACAGCACGAAACCGGCCGCACCGTCGCGGGCGCGGCCTTCCGGACAGGCCAGAAAGCCGAACACGGATGGCTGGGTAATCAGGCTCTCGAATTCCCCGTCACCCCAGGCGCGGGCGAAGGCCTCGCCGTGAATGCGCGACGCCGTGCGCGCATCCTTCATCTCGATCTCGAGAATCAGGCATTCCGGCTTGCGGCCAAACGGATTGAACACCATCAGGCCGGAACCTCGTGCGGCACGGCGAAGCCGGCCTGCGGCTTGGCGTCGGCTTCACGCAGATAGCGTGGTTCGGCGGGATTGGCCTGCGGATCGAGCCTTGCCGCCAGACGCGCCACATCCTCGATCCGAGGCGCCACCAGATCGGTCAGCACGTGGGGTTCGAGCGCGGCGTCAAGAGCGGCCAGCAATGGTGCGCCGCTGCCGCTGAGCGCGCATCGGGCTTCAAGCGCCAGCGCAACGGCCGCTGCAGGCGTGAGTTCGGCGGCAGGCGCAGACGGGCAGCCGTCAGCGCCGACCAGCAGCGCCCAGACGCAATCGCGCCCGGCATCGAGCACTGCCAGCACGGGCTTGCCGCTCTGCTGCGCAGCTGGGATCGCGATGGCTTCCAGCGACCCGACACCGACCACCGGCACGTCAAGCGCCAGCGCCAGCCCGCGGGCAAATGCGACGCCGACGCGGATGCCGGCAAAGGATCCGGGACCGATCGAAACACCGATCCGGCCGAGATCAGGCAGCGCCACGCCGGCTTCATCGAGAACAGATTGCAGGACAGCCGGCAGATGCTCGGCATGGCCGCGGCCGATATCCGGACTGGCAGACGCCAGGATCAGGTCCGTGTCATCCTGGAAAAGCGCTACGGAGCAGAACCGAGCGGAACAATCGATGGCAAGTGTCAACACCGGGCAGATCCGTTGAATTGGCCGCGCAGACAGCGCGCGGCACTACGTCACCGACGTCAATAAGGACATTGGCCAGCGCGGTAAAGGCAGGCGGCGGTCAGACGGCCTCGACTTCGCGCACTTCCGGCACGAAATGCTTGAGCAGATTCTGGATGCCGTGCTTGAGCGTTGCCGTCGAGGACGGGCAGCCGGCGCAGGCGCCCTTCATGTGCAGGAACACCGTACCTTCGCGGAAACCGCGGAATGTGATGTCGCCGCCGTCCTGAGCCACCGCCGGGCGAACCCGGGTCTCAAGCAGTTCCTTGATGGTGGCGACGATGACCTCGTCACCGTCCTCGAAGAATTCCTCGTCGGAGACAGGCGTGTCACTTTCCGCACCCGACAGGATCGGGGCGCCGGACATGAAATGTTCCATGATGGTGCCCAGCACGGCAGGCTTGAGGTGCTGCCAGTCCGGACCATCCTTGGTGATGGTGATGAAATCATAGCCGTAGAAAACGCCGGTGACGCCGGGGATGCCGAACAGCTTGGCCGCCAGCGGCGACGCCGTGCCGGCCTCGTCGACGCTGCGGTAATCCGCGGTGCCCTGGTCCATGACGACCTTGCCCGGAAGGAATTTCAGCGTGGCCGGATTGGGGGTGGATTCGGTCTGGATGAACATCTGCTATCTCCCTGCCTGGTCTCGGGACCGGCCAGTTTAGAACTCTTCAAAACAAGATAAGCCTCGAAGGCTCGTCAATCAAGGGCTATCGCAATCAACTCAGCGCATCGATTTCTTCATCGGAGAGCGCGTCGGGAATCACGGTGACCGGGATCGGGAACGCCGCGCCGCGTCCGGCAATCGAAGTCACCAGCGGACCGGGGCCGTCCTTGGCCGACCCTGCGGCCAGCACCAGGATGGCAATGTCCTGATCTTCCTCGATGACTGCGTGGATTTCCTCGGTGGTCTTGCCCTGCCGGATGACCACTTCGGGATCGATGCCGATGATCTGGCGCATCTTCTCGCTGGCCTTGGCAAGGGTGGCTTCCGCCTCCTCCATCGCCTCGGCGCGCATGATTTCCTCGACCCCCAGCCAGTGCTGAAAGTCGCCGGGTTCGATGACATAGACAAGAACCAGACCGCCGCCGGAATTGTGGGCGCGCATGCCGGCGTAGCGCATGGCGCGCTCACATTCCGGGGTGTCGTCAATGACAGCGAGAAACTTGCGCCGGTGTCCGGCTTCGCGTGAGAGTCGTCTTGATACCATGGGGCGGACAATGCCATCAGAGCGGTCTTTTCCGCAAGACCGTTTTTCGCGCCGTCCACCAGCACGGCAAAACGCCGTGCATCATGGAGACTGCACGGCGTTTTAACCTCTTGTATTCTATGAGAGACTCAGACGAATCCGATGATCTCGCGCACGTCGCTCATGGTCTTTTCGGCCAGAACATTGGCCCGCGCGCTGCCATCCTTGAGGATCGCATCGATGTGGCCGGGGTCGTCCATCAGCCGCGTCATCTCGGAGGTGATGGGGGCGAGAACCTCGACGGCAAGCTCGACCAGCGCCGGCTTGAATTCCGAGAATTGCCGGCCCGCATATTCGGCGAGCACATCCATGCGGGTGCGGTCGCTGAGCGCGGCATAGATGCCGAGCAGGTTCTGCGCCTCGGGCCGGCCCTCAAGCTCTTCGAGCGTGTCGGGCAAGGGTGCGGGATCGGTCTTGGCCTTGCGGATCTTCTTGGCGATGGTGTCGGAATCATCGGTCATGTTGATGCGCGAGAGATCGGACGGGTCTGATTTCGACATCTTCTTCGTGCCGTCGCGCAGGCTCATGACCCGCGGAGCCGGGCCGCCGATCAGCGGTTCGATCAAGGGGAAATAGCCCGAGACCTTTTCCTCGCCGACCATCATGTCGATGCCCAGCCCGGCATCTGAAATACGCGACGAGAAATCATTGTTGAATTTCTGGGCGATGTCGCGGGCAAGTTCGAGATGCTGCTTCTGGTCGTCGCCGACCGGCACATGGGTGGCGCGATAGAGCAGGATGTCGGCGGCCATCAGGCTCGGATAGGCGAGCAGGCCGAGCGAGGCCTTTTCGCGATCCTTGCCGGCCTTGTCCTTGAACTGGGTCATCCGGTTCATCCAGCCGATGCGGGCAACGCAATTGAAGACCCAGGCGAGTTCGGCATGGCCGGGAACGGAAGACTGGTTGAAGACAATGTGTTTGGCCGGATCAATGCCCGAGGCGATGAAGGCCGCGGCGATGGACCGGGTCTGGCCCTTGAGATCCTCATGCACCAGTTGCGCGGTGATCGAGTGCATGTCGACCACGCAGAACAGGCAGTCATGCTCTTCCTGAAGTGCCACGAACTTGCGGATCGCGCCGAGATAATTGCCAAGATGAAGATTGCCGGTGGGCTGAACACCGGAAAAGACCAGCGGCTTGAAAGTGGCGGACATGATGCGCTCCCGGCAGGCTTGTGGAGGGCCTGCATTCCTCGTTGAAATCGGGCGGGGTTATGCGGCTGCGGCCGGATGAGGTCAAGTCCCAAACGCAGCGATACCGCCAGGTCAGGCCTTCTTGCGGCGCCTGAGCAATCGGGCGAATTCGGCCCGGTTGAGCGCGCCGGTGGCAAAGGCGAAGCCGAAATAGACCACGGCCGCGGCGGCAATGGTTGCCAGCACGGAGGCCAGACGGACGAGCAGGCCTGCCTCCAGCAGCAGATGCGGGTACGTGGCCTCGGCCCACCACAGCAGTGCGCCCATCAGTGCCGCGCCGATCACGATCAGCCCGATCCGCCGGAGCGTGACCGCAGCCGGACGGAACAGGTCGCGCGAAATCAGCTGCTGGGCCAGATAGAATGCCGAAATCCAGCCGGCCAGACTGGTGGCGATCGCCAGACCGGTGACCCCGATGCGCGGAAACAGCAGCAGGCTGCCGGCGATGTTGATGACCACCGAGATCACCGAGGCCTTCAGCGGGGTGCGCATGTCCTCGCGGGCGTAGAACACCGGGGTGAAGATCTTGGTCAGCACGAAGGCCGGCAGGCCGATGGAGAAGGCGGACAGCACCGAAGCCGTGACCAGCGTGGTCTCACGGGTGAAGGCGCCGCGCTCGAACACCAGTGCGATGATCGGCTCGGGCAGCAGCGCCAGCCCGACGGCGGCGGGAACGGTGATCGCCAGGCCGAATTCGAGACTGCGGTTCTGCAGATATTGCGCTTCCTTCTTGTCGCCGGCCTGCAGCGCCCGTGACAGTTCGGGCAGCAGCACGACGCCGATGGCAATGCCGATCACGCCGAGCGGCAACTGGTTGAGCCGGTCGGCATAGTTGATGATGGCGATGGCCCCGTCCTGGGCCGAGGCAATGATCTGGCCGACCAGCAGGTTGATCTGGGTGATGCCGCCGGTCACCGCGGCCGGCAGCGCCAGCCACAGCAGGCGCTTGACGGCGGGCGTCAGCCTCGGCCGGACGAAACCGAGGCCAAAGCCTTCGCGCCTGAGCGCCCAGACCAGAAGTCCGAGCTGCAGCACTCCCGAGACGGTGACCGACCAGCCCAGAACCTCGCCGATGATTGGCGCCGACAGGTCCAGATAGCCGGCAGCGACGAGGCTCGCGACCAGCACCACATTGAGCAGCACCGGAGCCAGGGCCGCGAGGAAATAGCGCCGCAGCGAATTGAGAATGCCCGCCAGCATCGCCACCAGGCTCATTGCCGCCAGATAGGGAAACATGATCCGCGCCAGCAGCACGGTGAGCTCGAATTTTTCCGGGTCATCAGCGAATTTGGGCGCAATGACGGTGCCGACGAGGAACGGCATGAAGATCATTGCCAAAGCGCTGATCGCAAACAGAGAAAGCAGCAGCACCGACAGCACCTGTTCGGCGAATTTTCGCGCCGCCGCCGGGCCGCCGCCCTCGATCTCCCCGGCAAACAGCGGCACGAAGGCTGCGTTGAAAGCGCCTTCGGCAAACAGGCGCCGGAACAGGTTGGGAAAGCGGAACGCGGCGTAAAACGCATCGGCGACCGGCCCGGCGCCCAGAAAACCGGCGATCATCGCCTCGCGCACAAAGCCCAATACGCGGCTGGCCATGGTGGCACCGCCGACGCTTGCGAATTTCCTGATCAGGCTCATGCTGGCTTATCCGTGGTTGCGCGCGCGCTTCATGGGTCGGGGAAGATCTTCAGGCCGGCGTCCGGCCGCGGCGGGAGGAGCCCTGCGGCGCGATCATGCCCGAGGGCATCTTGTCGCGGACTTCGTCCTCTTCCTTGGCGAGCACCGCCTTGAGCCTTGCCGCGATGTTGAGCTGCCGGGTCTCGCTGGTGATCTTCATGCCGACGAGATCACGCACATAGAAGGTGTCCACCACCTTTTCGCCAAAGGTGGTGATATGCGCCGAGGCAATGTCGAGCGACAGGTCCGACAGCACCGAGGTCACCTCGGAGAGCAGGCCGGTGCGGTCAAGACATTCGAATTCGATGACCGTGAACTTGTTGGACAACGTGTTGGAGATGGTGACCTGGGGCTTGACGATGAAAGGCCGCGGCTTGCGCCTGGCGCCGGTCTTGCGGGCGATCACTTCCGGCATGTGGGTCTTGCCGGCCAGCACATCCTCGATCATCCGACCGATCGAGGCGCCGCGCCGGAGTTCGTCGGCGTCATCTGGCAGTTCGCGGTTGATCAGGATGGTGTCGAGGGCGCGACCGTCGGAGGTGGTGAAGACCTGCGCATCGGCGATGTTGGCGCCGGCAGCGGCGCAGGCGCCGGTGACGATGGACAAGAGCCGCGGATGGTCCGGCGACAGCAGCGTGATCTCGGTGATGGCATGAAACGCATTGGTGCGGACCATGGTGGCAAGCCGTTTGCCTGCCTTGTCGGTCTCGCGGATGAACTCGGCATGACGGAGCTGTTCTTCCAGCGGCACCGCCAGCAGATAGGGCTCGTAATGAAGCTTGAGATAGGCTGCGCGCTCCTTGTCGCTCCAGCCCGACAGCGCTTCGCCCAGCGCTTCGCGGGCATGCGCCGTGCGCTGCTTGCGCGAGACTTCGGAAAATCCGCCCGACAGCATCAGCTCGGTTTCGTAATAGAGCGTGCGCAGCAATTGCCCCTTCCAGCCGTTCCAGACCCCGGGGCCGACGGCGCGGATGTCGCACACCGACAGCACCAGCAGCATTTTCAGCCGCTCCAGGGTGCGGACCTTCTCGCCGAAATCGGTGATGGTCTTGCGGTCGTTGAGATCGCGCGTCTGCGCCACCATCGACATGGTCAGGTGTTCGGAAATCAGCCAGACCACGAGTTCTGTCTGGTTCGGCGTCAGACCCAGCCGCGGGCACAGCTTGCGCGCCACCTTGGCGCCGGCGGTGGAGTGGTCTTCGGGCCTTCCCTTGGCGATGTCGTGCAGGAACACCGCGACATAGAGCGCCTCGCGCTCCTCGATGCTGGGCAGAAGCTTGTTGGCCAGCGGATGCTCGCGCTCCTCCTCGCCCTTGTCGATGCTCGACAGCACCGCGACGGTGCGGATCAGATGCTCATCGACCGTGTAGTGGTGATACATGTTGAACTGCATCATCGCGACGATCTTGCCGAATTCCGGGATGAAACGGCCCAGCACGCCGGCCTCGTTCATGCGCCTGAGAATGATCGCCGGCTGGCGTCTTGATGTCAGGATCGACAGGAACAGCCGGTTGGCTTCCTCGTTTTCGCGCAGTTCGGCATTGATAAGCCGGAATGAGCGGGTGACGCGCTTGAGTGCGTCGGGATGGAACTCGAGCCCGCGTATATCGGCGAGATGAAACAGCCGGATGATGTTGACGGGATCGTTTTTGAACACATCCGCATTGGCAATGTTGATCCGGCCCTTGTCCTCGATGAAATCGAGCGTGCCGGGGATCTTGCGCGGACGGCTGGCGAAGCGGGTGATGACGCCGGTCAGGCCCGGCGCCTGCTTGGCCTGCTGGTCTTCCAGACCGGCGCAGAAGATGCGGGTCAGGTCGCCGACATCCTTGGCGACGAGAAAATAGTGCTTCATGAAGCGCTCGACCGCGGAGAGGCCGGGGTGATCCTGGTAGCCCAGGCCCGAGGCGATGTCGCGCTGGATGTCAAACGACAGCCGCTCTTCGGATTTTCCGGTGAGAAAATGCATGTGGCAGCGCACCGCCCAGAGAAAATCCTCGGCCTTGACGAACAGGTTGAACTCGCGCTTTGACAGCACGCCTAACCCGACAAGCTCCTTGGTGTCGCGGATATCGTAGAAATATTTGGCGATCCAGAACAGGGTGTTGAGATCGCGAAGCCCGCCCTTGCCTTCCTTGACATTGGGTTCGACCAGATAGCGGGTATCGCCGGATTTGCGGTGACGTTCGTCACGCTCGGCAAGCTTGGCGGCGATGAACTCCGGCCCGGTGCCCTCCACTACTTCATTGTCGTAGCGGTCGGCCAGATTGGCAAACAATGTGCGCTCGCCGCACAAAAACCGGGCTTCGAGAATGGCGGTGCGGATGGTCATGTCGGAGCGCGACAGCCGGATGCACTCATCGACATTGCGGGTGGCGTGGCCGACCTTCAGCCCCATGTCCCACAAGATATAGAGGATCCATTCGACCACCTGTTCGGTCCAGGCGGTGTTCTTGTAGGGCAGCACGAACAAGAGATCGATATCGGAGCCCGGCGCCAGGGTGCCGCGGCCATAGCCGCCGACAGCGGTGACGGTCATGCGTTCCGACGTCGAGGGGTTTTCGACGCGGTAGACATGGATGCTGGCGTAATCATAGAGCGCCGAAGTGATGACGTCCTGCAAATGCGAGATCCGGGTGGCGCAGGCTGTGCCGCCGCCATCGTCAAACAGCATGGTGCGGGCGGTTTCGCGGCCTTCGGCATTGACGCGCTTGACCTCGGCCAGCACCGCCTGCCGGGCCTCCAGGCTGGCGCCGCCATGCTCAGTGGCGATGGCGTCGAGGGTTTCACGCAACACCGCCGGATCGACAATCTGGTTGAGATTGAGGCTGTCTTCGGCGGTTTTCAACATGCTTCGAGGTCCTGGTCGCTGTCAGTGATCACGCTCGGCGCGCCAAGCGGGGCTGCTATAGCCTGTTTCGCAACGAAACGACAGTCCGCGACCGGAGGCTTTGCCAGGACCAAGCCCTCAGGTGGCAATGCGTTCGATGAACCAGTTGGTCAACCGGATCCAGACCTCGTCCTTTTCCGCCGCATCCTCGACGCCATGCTCGAGATTGGGATTGTCATTGACCTCGATGACAAAGACGCCGTCATCGGTTTCCTTGAGATCGACACCGTAAAGCCCGTCGCCCACCGAACAGGCGGCGCGCAGGCCGGTGTCGAGCACCAAGGGCGGCACCTGCGCCAGCGAGAACGACTTGAAGCCGCCTTCCAGCGGCTTGCCGCCGGTGTCGTGCTTGACGATCTGCCAATGCTGCTTGGCCATCAGATATTGCACGGCAAACAGCGGCTTGCCGCCGAGCACGCCGATGCGCCAGTCAAAACTGGTCGGCATGTATTTCTGCGCGATCAACACCTCGGAATCGTGCAGCCAGGCGCCGGCCAGCGCCTTGAGCTCCGCCATCGAGGCGACTTTCTTGACACCTCTGGAAAAGGACGAATCCGGCACTTTCAGTACCATCGGAAAGCCCAACAAATCGGCGGCGCGCTGGAAATCCTCCGGCCCGATCAGCATCACCGTAACGGGCACCGGGATGCCATTGGATGACATCAGCTCATCAAGATAGACCTTGTTGGTGCAGCGGATCATCGACACCGGATCATCAATCACCGGCATGCCCTCCTGCTGGGCGCGGCGGGCAAAGCGATAGGTGTGGTTGGAGATCGAGGTGGTTTCGCGGATGAACAGCGCGTCGAAATTGGCCAGACGCGGCAGATCCTTGCGGGTGATCGGCTCCACCGACACGCCCATCCGCGCCGCAATCCGCGACCAGTGCTTGAGACTGGAGATCGAAGACGGCGGCAGCGCCTCGTCGGGATCGACCAGGGTGGCGAAGGAATAGCGCGCCGGCGCCCGGGATTTTGCGTCTTTCCACTGCCGCGCGGTGTAGCGCGCCATGGCCTGAAACAACGTCTCGCGCCCGGCGTCATCGAGCTTGCCGAACGGCAACAACCCGATCCTGGAAATCGAGATCCAGTCTCCCTGCTTGAGCGTGAGTTCGAGAATGGGGGCGCGGAACCAGTCAAACAGCAGCCGGCCGAAGCGCTCGAGCCGCGGGTCGGTGCAGGTGCCGAAAAACACCCGCAGCCGCGAGGGCAGCGGATCGCCGGCCTGGCCGCGCAGGCTCTTGTTGAGCGTATCCTCGAGTTCAGGAACCGCGTTCTCGTAGAGCTTGCGGGCTGAGAGATCGATGATGGTCTCGACCGAGGGAATCACCCGCTGGCCGCGTGCCGCCGCCAGCAGCGAGGCGTAATAACCGCGGCTCTGATAGGCATAGGAGCGCGACAGGTTGATGATGTTGGGCCGCGCGCCGCGAAACATTTCCGGCTTGGCCAGGTAATCGCGGGTGGCGAGCACCTTGTGCTTGGTGGCGGTGTGGTCAAAGCCCGCCAGCGCGGTGGACAGAATGATCCAGTCAGACATGGAGCAAATTTCCCTTGATAAGGACTGCGGCGCGCAGGCCCGAGCGGCCGAAACGGGCGATCCGGTCAAACACGGCATAGGGCACCGGAATATTGGCGGCGTCATCGATGGTCTCGCCGACCTCGTCCTCGACCCAGGGGTCATGCACGAAGATGTGGCGGCCGTCATCGCCATGGGCAAGCACCCAGTGCGGAACCTTCTTGCCCATCATCAGATAGCCGCTGACCAGGATGATGGCGACATGGCCCTCGGCCAGCCGGTCGCGCAGCCAGTCAAGCGTGAACGCCTCCGAATGCACCGGCGTGCCGGCCTCGGCGACACGGGCGCGGAAATCGGTCTGCGCCAGTTCCATGACCCGGCGTTTTTCCGGATCGCGCACGGTTTCGAGAAACAGCATCTCTTCGGTGGAGCACCAGACTTCCGGATTGAGCCCGTGATCGCGCGCCACCATAGCCAGGCCAAAGGGTTCGCAGCCGCCGGGGCCCGACAACATGAACACGGTGGTGGCCTCGCGCCAGAGCCGGATTTCCCAGACCGGATCGAGAAAATTGGGCGAGCGGAACCGGGCCAGCGCCATCAGCAGGCAGGCCGAGCCGCAGGTGAAATCCGCGGTCTGTTCATAAAACGGGGTGCGGACAGCCGGAGATTCCGGCCCGCGCAGCAGCTTTTCGAACTTCAGCGCCGCCATCCCGTCGGCATAATAGTCGGCCACGCGGCCGATCCGGCGGTAGGACGCGTTTCTGTAGAGTGCGATGGCGGTCTCGTTGTCCTCGCGGACTTCGAGCCGCAAGAGAATCCGGTCGTGATCCATCGCGGCGGCTTCGGCGGCGGCGAGCAGTGCCCGGCCAAAGCCCTTACCGGTGTGGCCGGGGGCAACCGCCAGCGAATAGAGCCGGGCCAGTGCAGCACCCGCACGAAACAGGATCATGGCGTAGCCGCAGACCTCGCCACCGGCCTCGATGACAATGGTTTCGGCGGTCGGCCGGTCAATCAGCGTGCGGAAAGAGCGGCGGGAAATCCGGTCAGCGGAAAACACCGCGGTCTCGATGGCATCGAGCGCATCAATGTCGGAAATGGTGGCTGGGCGTATCCGCGGTGCGGACATGGGAGGTCCCGGAAAAACAAGTGATCACAGCCTTTGACGGCCTGCCTCTCAGGCGCGTGAATCATGGCTGATTTGTGTCGCTCTGTCACCGGGGCGCAAGCGAGATTTCGCTGTACGAGGCACGGCTCGCAATGAGGCCAAGTGTTGACGCGGATGGCCGCAATCCCCACATGCCAAGCCACCGCCCGCCCAGACAAGGAAAAGCCAGCGATGATCATTGAAGCCGCAAGACTGAGCGGATCCAACCTGTTGTCGGCCGCCTCGCGCTCGGTCCTGTTCAAGTCGCTCGGGCTGACCATTCTGCTGTTGATCGGGCTGTGGTTCGGGCTTGGCGAATTGTTCGCAATGACGGCGATGCCCTGGCTCGAAGCGCTGCTGCCCGGCCTGCCCGACTGGGCCGGATGGGCCGGCACGCTTGCCGCGATCATCGCCGGCATCGGGCTGGCGCTGGTGCTGGCGCTGTTCATCGCGCCGGTGACGGCGGCAATGGCGGGGCTTTATCTCGACGAGATCGCCGAAGTGATCGAGGCCCGGGATTATCCCGCTGACCAGCCCGGCCGCCCGATGCCGCTCGGCCAGTCGATCCGGCAATCGCTGGGGTTTTTGCTGGTGGTGGGACTGGGCAACCTGTTTGCGCTGGTGCTGCTGATCGTGCCCGGCATCAATCTGGTGGCGTTCTTCGTGGTCAACGGGTACCTGCTGGGCCGGGAATTCTTCGAATTCGCCGCCATGCGCTTCATGAGCCCGGCGGATGCCAAGCGGCTGAGAGCCCGCAACAGCACCACGGTGTTCTTCGCCGGCCTGATCATCGCCGGCTTCCTGTCGGTGCCGCTCTTGAACCTGCTGACTCCGATGTTCGCAGCCGGCATGATGGTGCATCTCAACAAGATGATTGCGGCGAAGGGAGGCGGGCTGTCCCGCCAATGGCGTGAGGCTTGATCCGCTGACTTAGTCGAGCAGCTTCTGCCACTGGCGCGCGCCGTGCACGACGCGGACGATCTCGGCACCTTCGTCACTCTTGCGATAGAGGATCATGTAGTTCCCGGCCGGGAAGGTTCTGAGATCGGGCCGGACATCCGGCCGCGCCACGCCCAGTTCGGGCACTGCGCCCAGGTTCCGGCAGTGGCGCAACATGTCGTCGTACCAGCGAACCGCGGCTGCCGGGTTGTCTTCAGCGATGTAGAGCACGATGGCAGTGATGTCGGCTTCGGCCCGCGGTGTGAGCCTGAAGCTCACAGGGACCCGCCATTGCCGATCTTGGTGTCAAGCGAGTGCTTGATGCGAGCAAAGGCGGCCTCGCCGTCTGTGGCGTCACCGCTGGCTATGCCCTCGTCCCAGAGGTTCCCCAGCTGCGCAAGCGCCTGTTCGCGTTCGGCGCGGCGCAATTGCCATTCGCGCATGGCCTCGCGCATGACTTCGCTTGCCGATGCATATTCACCGGATTCGACCGCGCGGCGCATGGTCATCGCCATTTCAGGCGTCAACGCGACACTGATTTTCTCGACATTTGCCATCGCATTTGCTCCTTCGCTTGATGGTAGGCAACTTTCCTACCGATTTCAAGAAAAGGCGGTGGCGCGCGCTCTTCCGTATCTTTTTCTATACCGGCAACTCCACCAACGGCGCCGGCACATCCACCGTCTTTTCGGGCGATTTGCAGATATCGGCGATGACGCAGCGTTCGCATTCGGGTTTGCGCGCCTTGCAGCAATAGCGGCCGTGCAGGATCAGCCAGTGGTGGGCGTGGAACAGATATTCGTCCGGAATTATCCTGAGGAACGCGGCCTCGACCTCGTCCGGGGTCTTGCCCGGGGCGATCTTCAGGCGGTTGCCGATGCGGAAGACATGGGTGTCGACGGCCAGCGTCGGAATGCCGAAAGCCATCGACATCACCACATTTGCGGTCTTGCGGCCAACGCCGGGCAGTGTCACCAGTTCTTCGCGGCTGCGCGGCACCTCGCCGCCATATTCATCAACCAGCCGTTGCGACAACGCGATGACGTTCCTGGCCTTGTTGCGGTAAAGCCCGATGGTCTTGATGTAATCACGCACCCGGTCCTCGCCCAGCGCCAGCATCTTTTGCGGCGTGTCGGCGATGGCAAACAGCGCTCGCGTCGCCTTGTTGACGCCGACATCGGTGGCCTGCGCTGACAGCGCCACCGCGACCACCAGGGTGAAGGGATTGACGTGCTCGAGTTCGCCCTTGGGTTCGGGCCGCTGGATCGAGAAGCGACGGAAGATTTCGTGGATTTCTTCCGTGCTGTAGGGAATTTTCTTGCGGCGCACAGCCGGCTTGCGTGGCGTCGCCGGCTTGGCACGGGCCGGCTTCTTTGCCGCCGGTGCAGACGCAAGCGACACTTTGGCAGGTTTTGGGCTCTTGGGCTTTTGCATTCCATCCCTATAATCATTGTCAGGGGGCAATGGCAAACACAGCAGGCTGGAGGCCGTGCGCGCATGAATGACGAACCCGTGTTCGAAGCCGTGCTGAAACCGCACCGGTCGCTGGGCCGCGCCGGCTTCGTGATCCTGATGAGCATCACCACCGCGATCACCATCGCCCATATGGCGGTGTTCGCCGTGGCCAAGGCCTGGCCGGTTCTGGGGTTTTTCGGGCTCGACCTGGCGCTGCTGTTCGGCGCCTTCTGGCTCAGCTACCGCTCCGGGCGGGCGCGCGAATTCGTGCGGGTGTCGCGCACCGACCTGACCGTGCGCAAGGTGGCGCCCTCAGGCCGGACTGTCGATCACCAGTTCAACCCGTTCTGGACCCGCTTCAACATCGCCCGCCACGACGAGATCGGCATCACCGACATGCGCATCAGCGGCCAGGGCCGGCAGACCGATGTCGGCTCGTTCCTCAATCCCGACGACAAGGAGAGTTTCGCCAGCGCTTTCCAACGGGCACTGGCGACGGTGAAAAAACGCTAGTCGGATTATTTCCCCGCGGCGTGTTTCGGGTGGCGGCGCATGTCGGCGCATGGTTGAGTAGGGTCAAGGAGCCAGACCATGACCGTAACCGCACAGCTTGACCGCGACATCACGCCAGAAGGCGATGATTATGACCTCGTCCGCAAGACCATCGAGCGGATCTCGCTGGATTATCGGGCGCAGCCATCGCTGGAGGATATCGCGTCGGATATCGGCGTGGCCCCGGGACGCCTGCAAAAGACCTTCAGCCGCTGGGCCGGGCTGACCCCGAAAGCCTTTCTGCAGGCCGTCACGCTGGATCACGCCCGCCGTCTGCTCGGCCATGAAGGCCTGCCGCTGCTTGATGCCAGCTATGAGCTCGGCCTCTCGGGCCCTGGGCGGCTGCATGACCTGTTCGTCACCCATGAAGCCATGAGTCCGGGCGATTTCAAGACCGGCGGCGCGGGACTTGAGATCAGTTACGGCTTTCACCCCTCGCCCTTCGGAACTGCCGTGGTGATGGCGACAGACCGGGGCCTGTGCGGCCTTGCCTTCGCCGATCCGGGCGAAGAAGCCGCAGCATTGGAGGACATGACCAGGCGCTGGCCCGGCGCACGGCTGACGCAGAACCAGGAGGCCACCGCTTCCTATGTCGGCCGGGTGTTTTCGCCCGAGCAATGGCGCGCCGACCGGCCCTTGCGCATTGTCATGATCGGCACTGATTTTCAGGTGCGGGTCTGGGAGGCATTGTTGAGGATTCCGCTCGGCACAGCTTCAAGCTACCAGGATGTGGCGCGTGCCATCGGCAAGCCGTCAGCCGCACGCGCCGTCGGCGCGGCGGTCGGGCGCAACCCGATTTCCTTCGTGGTGCCATGCCACCGGGCGATGGGGAAAACCGGCGCGCTCACCGGCTATCACTGGGGCATTACCCGCAAGCGCGCGATGCTCGGCTGGGAGACCGGATGTGTGCAGTCGGGTGACACCAGGCACGCTTGAACCGACAAAAAATCCGCCCGGCCATGCCAAGCGGATTTTTCGATGTCACAGTCCTGCAAAATATGCCGTCAGTGCGCCTTGGACATATCGCCCAGCACTTCCTTGGAAGCGACGGTGGAATCGGCGTTGAGCTTGTAGACCATCGGCACGCCGGTGGCGAGATTGAGCTTGACGATCTCCTCGCGCGACATCCGGTCGAGAACCATCACCAGCGAGCGCAGCGAATTGCCGTGGGCGGCGACCAGCACGGTCTCGCCACGCAGCACGCGGGGCAGGATCTCGGTCATGTAATAGGGCCAGACGCGGGCGCCGGTGTCCCTCAGGCTTTCGCCACCCGGAGGCGGCACGTCGTAGGACCGGCGCCAGATATGGACCTGCTCCTCACCCCATTTCTTGCGCGCGTCATCCTTGTTGAGGCCGGCCAGATCACCGTAATCGCGCTCATTGAGCGCCTCGTCGCGGATCACCGGCAGATCGGCCTGGCCGATGCCGTCCATGATCAGGTCGAGCGTGTGCTGGGCGCGGATCAGGACCGACGTGAAGGCGACGTCGAATTTGAGGCCGGTGGCCTTGATGGCCTGCGCGCCGGTCTTGGCTTCTTCGATGCCGAGTTCGGTGAGATCAGGATCCTTCCAGCCTGTGAACAGGTTTTTCAAATTCCATTCGCTTTGGCCGTGGCGGACAAGGACAAGGGTTCCGGACATGGTGCATTCCTTTGTTCAGGCGGTTCGGATTAGTAATCGGTCAGGCCAAGCACGTCGAGCATGGAATAATAGCCCGGTTTCTGGTGACGTGCCCAGAGTGCCGCGCGGACGGCGCCGCGGGCGAAGATCGAGCGGTCGGTGGCCTTGTGGCTGAGTTCGATGGTTTCGCCTTCGCCGGCCAGGATCACCGAGTGCTCGCCGACCACGGAACCGCCGCGCAGGGTGGCAAAGCCGATCGTGCCCGGCTCGCGCGCGCCGGTGTGGCCGTCGCGCACCCGGACCGAATGGTCGGCGAGATCGATGCCGCGGCCTCCGGCGGCCGCCTCGCCCAGCAGAAGGGCGGTGCCGGATGGCGCGTCGACCTTGTGGCGGTGATGCATTTCCAGCACCTCAATGTCCCAGTTGCTCGCCTCCAGCGCCCTGGCCGCCTGGCGCACCAGCACCGACAGAAGATTGACGCCGAGGCTCATATTGCCCGACTTGACGATGCGGGCATGGCGCGAGGCAGAGTGCAGCCGCGGCTCGTGGCTCGCATCCATGCCGGTGGTGCCAATGACATGGACGATGCGCGCCTGGGCGGCGAGATCGGCAAATTCCAGTGTCGCCGCCGGGGCGGTGAAATCGAGCACGCCCTCGGCCTGGGCAAAGACCGGCAGCGCGTCGTCGGTGATGAGAATTCCGTCGGGGCCGAGACCGGCCAGTTCGCCGGCATCGCGGCCCAGCGCCTCGGATCCGGGACGTTCGACGGCGCCGGCCAGATGCACGCCGTCAATTTCGGCAATGGTGCGGATCAGCGACTGGCCCATGCGGCCGGCCGCGCCCACGACAATGAGGCCCATTGAGCCAGGAGTTTCGGTCATGGCTTGCTTCCTTCTGCTTCCGCTTCGGCGGCACTGGAGGTCTCGGGCTGCGCCATCTCGCTGAACGCCTGCAGCCGCGCGTAGAGCCCGCCCTTGGCGGCGCTGAGATCGGCGTGGTTGCCGATCTCGACCACCCGGCCGGCCTGCATGACGACGATGCGATCGGCCTTGGCGATGGTCGACAGCCGGTGGGCGATGACCAGCACCGTGCGGTTCTTCATGGCGCGTTCGAGCGCGCTTTGCACCGCAGCCTCGGATTCATTGTCCAGCGCCGAGGTTGCCTCATCAAGCAGCAGGACCGGCGCATTGCGCACCAATGCGCGGGCAATCGATATGCGCTGGCGCTGGCCGCCGGACAGATTGACGCCGTTTTCACCCAGCAGCGTGTCATAACCCTGCGGCTGCGCCAGGATGAACTCATGCGCATTGGCGAGCCTGGCCGCATCCTCGATCTCGGCGTCGGTGGCGTCGGGTCTTGCATAGCGCAGATTGTCGCGAATCGAGCCTTCGAACAGCCAGGCCTGTTGCGACACATAGGCGATCCGGTGGCGCAGCGATTTCTTGGTGACCGTGGCGATGTCGACGCCGTCGATCAGCACCTGGCCGGAAGCCGGATCGTAAAACCGCGGCACCAGCGAAATCAGCGTCGACTTGCCCGCGCCTGACGGCCCGACGATGGCCGTGGTCTTGCCGGCTTCGGCGGTGAAACTCACCGCATCGAGCACGATCTCGCCCTTGCCGTAGCCAAAGCCGATGTCTCGGAATTCGATCTCGCCCTTGTCGACCGCCAGTTCGCCGGCACCCGGCCGGTCACCCTGGGTCGGTTTCTCGTCGAGAATTTCATAGATCATCCGGGCATTGACGACGGCGCGCTCGAGATTGATCTGCAGTCGCGCCAGCCGCCGCGCCGGATCATAGGCCAGCAGCAGCGCGGTGATGAAGGAGAAGAAGGCACCGGGCAGCACATCGCCATAGATCGAACGGAACGCCGCATAGGCGATGACGCCTGAGATCGCCAGACCGGCGACGGTTTCGGTCAGTGGCGAAGTCCGCTCGGTCAGCCGGGCAATGCGGTTGGAACGGCCTTCGGCGGCCTTGATCAGATCGGCCGTGCGGGCGCTGATCTGCTCTTCCATGGTGAAGGCCTTGACGATGGTGATGCCCTGCACCGTCTCCTGCATGGCCGACAGCACGCGGCTGTTGAGATCGATCGATTCGCGCGTCGCACTTCTGAGCCGCTTGGAAATGTAGCGCAGCGCAATCAGCACCGGCGGGGCGCCGATGAAGACAATGATGGAAAGGATCGGATCCTTGGTCACCATGACCACCAGCAGCGCGATCAGGGTCAACAGGTCGCGGGCAAAGGAGGTGATCGTCAGGTTCATGACGTCGCGGATGCCGGCGACATTCTGTGAAATCTGGGCCGCGATCTGGGCCGAACGGGTGTCGCCAAAATAGCTGACGCCGAGGCTCATCAGATGATCGAGCAGGCGCTGCTGGTAGCGGGCGACGAGATTGTTGCCGACCTGCGCCAGCGCCACGGCCTGGCCGTAGGAGGCGGCACCGCGAATCACGAAGGCGGCCAGCACCGAACCGCAGATCAGCCAGATCATGTCGGCGTTTTTCTTGGCGAAGGCCTCGTTGATCACCGCTTCCATGATCCAGGCCATGAACGCCGTGGACGCCGCCACCAGCACCAGGCAGAAGGCGGCAAACACATAGGTCTTGACGTAGTCACGGCCGTTCTCACGGATGATCCGGCGGATCATCGCTGTCAGCGATTCCACATCCTGCTTGATGTTTCTGCTGCGCGCCACGTCGTCTCTTCCTGTCAGGCGAGCCGCGAAGGCTGCCCTGTCTCGATCATGCAGGAGAACCCTGCCCTGTTCATCGCGGCTCTATAGCCGGTTGAAAGCGCTTTGCCTATGCTTTCCAGCGCCGGCCCTGGGTCGAAACCCCGAAGCGCACGGGCGTGCGGGCATAGGCCGCAAGGCCCGACAGGGCCGCAAGCGGATGGGTGATGACGAAAGTCGGGATATTGGCCAGAATGGCGGAATGGGGCGCCTTGTCCTCGAATGCCTGGCGGAATCGCGGCTCCTGAAGCGCCGGAATGATCTTCTGGACAATGCCGCCGGCGAGAAACACGCCGCCCCGCGCCATGAAGATCAGCGCCAGATCGCCGGCCACCCGGCCGAGATAGGTCACGAACAGTTCGATGGTTTCGACGGCCGCCGGGTCCGAAGCTTCGGCCCAGGCAGCGGTGACCTCGGAGGGGTTGGACGCGGCCGGGGTGACGCCGCTGGTCTGGCAGACGGCGCGGTAGATGTTCATCATGCCGCGGCCGCACAGCAATTGCTCGGCGGACACCCGCCCCTCGATGGTCTCGTAATGCGGAAACAGTTCGAAATCGCGGGCCGTGCGCGGACCGATATCGACATGGCCGCCTTCGCCGGGCACCGGAAACCAGGTGTGGCGGGCATGGACGAGGCCGGACACCCCAAGCCCGGTGCCGGGCCCGACAACCACACGCGATGAGGATTCGCGGATTTCGCCGCCGCCGATCTTTTCGAGATATTCCGGCCCCAGCGAAGCCGCGGCGAGGGCCTGGGCTTCGAAATCATTGATCACCACGATATCTTCAAAACCCAGATCGCGGATCATCTCCCGCGGCCGGATCACCCAGTCGCAATTGGTCAGGTCGATCTCGTCACCCTTGACCGGACCGGCCACCGCGAGAATGGCCGAGCGCGGCTGCAGCGAGGTCTTGTCCAGCACGCCGGCCTGGATCGCCTCGTCGATCGTTGCAAAATCGGCGGTGTGTATGATCGGAAATTCCTTCGGCTCGGCATTGGCATCGAGCAGAATGGCGAACCGTGCATTGGTGCCGCCGATATCGCCGATCAGGATCGGAAACGGAATGATGTGGTCGGTGTCGATGGACATGGGGCAGGTCCCTGTTTGGCGTGGTCTGGTTGCGGCGCGGTCCGGCGGGACCGGCAGATCGGGTGCTGGCCTACCCGAGTGCGGTGAGCAAGGTTTCCGCAGTGGCGCGGTTGAGCGCCATGGGAATGTCGTAGACGATCGCCAGCCGCATCAGCGCCTTGACATCAACATCATGCGGCATGGCGGTCAACGGATCGACGAAAAAAATCACCAGCCCGACATCGCCGGTGGCGATCATGGCGCCGATCTGCTGATCGCCACCCAGCGGACCACTCTTGAGCCGTTCCACCTTGAGCCCCGGACAGGTCTCGGCGATGCGGCCGCCGGTGGTGCCTGTGGCAACAATCGGAAACCGCGACAGCGCCTGCTGGTGCGACCGGGCAAAAGCCGCGAGATCGTCCTTCTTCTGGTCATGCGCGATCAAGGCGACGGCTTTGTGAGTGGTCATGGCGGCCCGGATTCCCACGAAATCAGGCATTTCCCGCCAATTCCGCACTTTCAATCGATTTGAAGTTCCATTCTATAGCCGTTCCGCCGTGCGAGCGAAAGATGCGGGATGTGAATTTCAAATGACAGCCGGCCGCCGGGGCTTCAGTTCGACGGCCGCGGCTTGGGCACCGGTATCCGACCGGGCACCGGCATCGGCGCAGAGGCCGAGGCGGTGACGGCGGAGGCGGCATTGGCCCCGGCGATGCGGCCGATCGGATCGGCTGTTCCGAAGGTGACCTGCGCTTCGGTGGCCGGGCCCGGCGCGGAGGCTACCGCCGCGCAGGCCGCAGGCAGATCCGAGAGCTGGATCTCGCGCTTTTTCGGTGCGGGCTTGTCGTTCTTCTTCGGCTTGGCCGGTGCCCAGGGCTCATCGGTAAACCACCAGGCCAGCGACTTGTCGCATCCCGAGCTCTGTGCCGGCGGGCTCTGGCTGCGGCAATTGTTAGCGCCGGGCGGGCACTTGATGCGGATATGGAAATGATAGTGGTGGCCATAATAGGGCCTGAGCTTGCCCATGGCCGAGCGGTCGCCCTGCCAGGTGTCGCAAAGCTTCTTCTTGATGCCGGGATGGATGAAAATGCGCTCGACCTCGGGATAGCTTGCAGCCCGCATCAACAGCCGCGCATGGGCTGCGGTCCAGACCCTGTCATCGACATAGAGCGTGTTGGGCTTGAGCATCGAGGTGGCCGACAGGCTTTCGCGCTCCTGCGCCGACAGGGTGCGGTTCGGCATCGGGGTGAGCCAGACATCGGCGTCGAGCCCGACCTGGTGCGAGGCATGGCCCGACAGCATCGGCCCGCCGCGCGGCTGCGAGATATCGCCGATCAGAAGCCCGGGCCAGCCATCCTGGGCCGCGGCTTCGCGCGACAGCCGCTCGACCAGCGCCACGAGATCCGGGTGTCCCCAGCGGCGGTTGCGCGACGGCCGCATGGCCTGCCAGGTTGCGCCATCATTGGGAATGGCGATGCCGCCGGCCAGGCACCCCTTGGAATAGAACCCGATCGGGCTGGGAGGCAATATGGCGGGAAGTTTCGCCGCTCCGAAAATCTGCTTGGCGGGCTGATCGGCCAGGACAGGAGCTGCACTGCCCAGTAAGCCCGACGCCAGCATCATGGCAGCGGCCAGCAGGTGACCGGCAAGCGGGCGGAAATGGCTGATGCGGATCATTCGGTTTCAACTCCCCGGTCTCGCAGCCGGTATCCGGCGCAAATCACCTCGCGCCAGTTTAGTGGCTTTCGGCGCGAGAGGGAATCGATTTGCATCAGATGCGTGACCTGCCAGGGGCAGCGCCGGCCCAGGGCCGACCCCGGAGTCCGGGTTCAGGGCTCACTTTTCAGAGCCTCAGGGTCAGGGTTTGACGCGGAACAGCTGCAATGCGCTGGTTTCGGTTCCAGGCACGGCTTCCAGCCAGTCGGGCACCTCCCCGTTCCTGAGCTGCGCATAAAGCCCATCGGGTGCTGCCGCAACGACGCTCGAAACCTGGCCGTCGCTGTCGCAAAAGGCAACAAGCGTCACGCCGGCGCCGCGCAGGAACTTGACCGCATCCACGGGCCTGGCCATCGCGGCATGCAGCTCGGTCAGCATGCCGCCCTGGTTGCGGTGATAGGGCGCGGCAATGGCGCGATGGGGCGTGTAGCGCAGGATATGGGCGCCGAGATTGGACGGGCCGGAGACCACACCGACCGGTTCGGCGGCCAGCGGCGCCATGGCCTCGGCATTGGTGCAGAAATTTTCTTCCTTCTCCGGCAGGCTGCCGGCCTCTTCGCCGCTCACCTTGTTGAGCCCCATCAGCAGCAGCGCGCCCGACAGCGCCCAGACCACAGGAACGGCGGCAAAGGCCGTGCCGGCGAATACCAGCCCCTTGCGCAGGTTCTTCGGGTCGGCATTGGATCGCAGCCGCATCTCGGCCACCAGCGCCGCAAAGGGGATTGCCGACAGCATATTGGCAAACACCGCGCCGCGGACCTGCACCAGCGAGATCGCCCAGGACACCGCCAGCAGCGCCAGCAGCACGCCGTGGGCATGGGCATTGCGGCCCTGGACAATGCGGCGCACGCACAGCACCATGGCCAGGAAGGGAACGACATAGAAGCCGCTGGCGGTCCAGGGCGCGATGCGCAGTTGCGAGACAACCGACTGGGCTTCGGTGACATTGTCGAGCCACATGCTGACCAGCAGCGGATCCAGTGTTGCCAGCGGATTGCCAAGACATTGCGGCGCGATCATCAGGGCGAGACCGAGGGTGGCGGCGCCGACCCCGCCCAGGCCCGACAGGCGGATGGCGAAGCTACGGCCCGACATCGCAGATACCGCCACGAAGAAGGCGCCTGCCCCGACAACGCCGAGCGCATAGAAGCCGGTCGACAAGGCGTCGCAGGCCACCAGGCTGTACTGCGCCGGTGGCACGGTGAGGAAAAACACTGCCGTCAGCGCCGCCGCCATGGCCAGCGCAAAGGCCGATGCGGCGGCCTTCATGTCCTCGCCCAGCCACAGCCACTGCAGCGCAACGATGGCGGCGACCACGACGATATGCGGCGTGGTTTCAGCACCAATGGCAATCGCCAGCGCCGCGGCGACGCCGGCCAGCGCATGGGCGCGCGGCGACCGGCCCGGCAGGATCAGACAGGCGGCTATGGTGGCGATCAGTCCGAGCTGGACATTGTGATGATCGATCGACCCGGGCTGGAACCGGTTGATCCCGAGCACGAACAGGAAGGCCAGAACCAGGCCGATGAGGCGGCCGGACGGGCCGCCGAGAACGCCGCCGCCGAGCGACAGCGCATAAAACACAGGCAGTGCGGTCAACAGTGGCCAGACAAACAGCGCCGAGGCCTCGGCCATGACCGGGCTCATGACCAGCGAGAACAGCATGATCAGATTGGCGATCGGAAGATCGATCAGCCGCGACCAGTGCATCAGCGTGCCGCCTTCGAGCCCGAGACGGTATTGCATGAGGTCGAACCAGCCCTGGCCGCCACGCAGGTCGCGCACCTCGACCAGACGCATGACGTCGTCATTGTCGCTGCCGACATAATCGATATAGGAGCTGAAATGCATCCCCACGGTCAGGACGGTCAGCAAGGCAAAGGCCAGCAGCACCGGGCGGTGCAGCGGGGCGAGCGGACTGGTGCTTTCCGGACGTTGAAGAAACGCCGACGTGGTGAGGCCGGACTGGCCAGCAAGCGGGCTACTCTTGAACACGGGAACTCCAACGCGCACTTTCTTGGGTGAGTTCAACCTAGCCTTAACCTTCTCAAGAAATAGTAAAGCCACGAGCAAGCACTGCTCGCAGCCAATGGTGATTGACATGACAGACGGTTTGTTCGAAGGCCTCGAGATCGCGGTGCTTCTGCCCTGCTACAACGAAGCGGCCACCATTGGCGATGTCGTCGCAGGGTTTCGCGCGGCAATCCCTTCGGCCCGGATCTATGTCTATGACAACAATTCCAAGGACCAGACCGCGCTGCGCGCAGCGCTGGCCGGCGCCACGGTGGTGCGCGAGCCGCGCCAGGGCAAGGGCCATGTGGTGCGGCGGATGTTTGCCGATATCGATGCCGATATCTACCTCATGGCCGATGGCGACGGCACCTATGCGCCCGCCGACGGGCCCGAACTGATCCGCACCATGCTGACCGAGCGCTGCGACATGGTTGTGGGCACCCGACGCGGGGTGACCGATGACGCCGGCCGCCGCGGCCATGCCTTCGGCAACTCGATCTTCAACGGGCTGTACAAGTCGATTTTCGGTAATGATTTTTCCGACATCTTCTCGGGCTACCGGGCGTTTTCGCGCCGCTTCGCCAAGAGCTTTCCGGCGGTCTCGGACGGTTTCGAGATCGAGACCGAGATGAGCGTGCATGCCTCGGTGCTGAAGCTGCCGGTGACCGAGCTGGCGCTGGATTACGGGCGCCGGCCGGAAGGCTCGCATTCCAAGCTCTCCACCTTCGGCGACGGCGCCAAGATCCTGTGGATGTTCGCCATGCTGATGAAGGAAACCCGGCCCTTCACATTCTTCAGCTATCTCAGCATCGCCACGCTGGCGGCGTCGATGATGTTCATGGTGCCGGTGCTCAACGAGTATTTCCTCACCGGCCTGGTCACCCGGATGCCGACCTGGATGCTGGCCATGGCGCTGATGATGATGTCGCTTATGATCTTTGCCGGCGGCGTGATCCTGGATTCGGTGGCGCGCGGCCGGGCGGAACAAAAACGCTTTCATTACCTGTCAATTTCACCGACACGCATTGACCTGGACAAGGCTGTGGCGCAGGACCTCAGGGCAACCGGAAAAGCCGGTTCGCTGCCTGACGCAACCGAGAGCCGAAAACGCGCTTCATGAGAAAAATTGCCTTCTTCCTGTTCGCAGGCGCCGTGGGCTTCACGGTGGACATGGGTGTGCTGTGGATGTTCCTGGATTCAGGCCTGCTTGGCCCGTTCAGCGCCCGGGTGCTGGCCATCGGCTCGGCGATGCTGAGCACCTATGGCATCAACCGCACCTTCACCTTCGGCGCATCGCACCGCAAGGTGGCGGTCGAGGGTGCGCGCTATGGCAGCGTCGGCATCGCATCGGCGCTGCTCAATTACGCGGTCTATTCGGCAAGCCTGCTCTCGCTGCCGGGCATCTCGCCCTATCTTGCGCTGATCCTGGGATCAGGATCAGCCACCGTGTTTTCCTATCTGGGCTATTCCCGCTTCGTCTTCGGCGCAAAACGCTGAACGGCTTCCCGCCTGTCCCGTTTTGCTACACGGTTTCCCAGCTGTCATGCCTGGCGGCGCGATAGATCGCGTCAATGAGCTTCTGATTGAGCACCGACTGCTCGAGCGTGAACACCTCGTCATCGCTGCCGCCGACCTTGCGGACGAAGGCCTCGGCCTGCAGCCGGTACTGGCGCACGCCGCCAAAGCGGAAGATGCTGGCCTCGTCATGGCCGCGCCGTTCGAGCACCACCGTCGGATGGCCGTAATCTCCGGCATTGAACGGGGCGCCGACCTCGATGTAGCCGTCCTCGCCGTGGAAGACCATCAGCTGACGCGCCGCCATCTGGGTGGAGCAGTAGAAGCTGAGGGTGAAGTCGCCGAAATCGGCATTGACATTGGCGTAGCGGTCGGTGCCGAAATCGGGATCGAACTCGACGCTGCCCTGCACCCGCAGTGGCTCCTTGCCGGTGGAGAAGCGGGTGGCGACCGTCGGATAGACGCCGATATCAGGCAACCCGCCGCCGCCGAGCGAGGCGGTGTTGCGCATGTTGGACGGATCGACATTGTGATAGGCGAATGCGCCCTGGACATGGCGCAGGCGGCCGATGGCGCCCTCGGCGATCAGCGCCCGGACCTTGTGCCATTGCGGGTGGTAGGTGACCATGAAGGCCTCGCTGACCAGCACTCCGGCGGCATCGCGGGCGGCAATCAACGGCGCGATTTCATCGGCATTGAGCGAGATCGGCTTTTCACACAGAACATGCTTGCCGGCCTGGGCCGCCTTGATTGCCCATTCGATGTGCTGCGAGGTCGGCAGCGGAATGTAGACGCCATCGACATCAGGTGAGGCTAGCAATTCCTCATAGGAGCCGAAGGCTAAGGGCACGCCGAAACGGTCGCACAGAGCGCGGGCGCGATCATGGTCGCGGCTGGCAATGGCGCTGACCACGCCGTTTTTGGAATCCTGGAATTGCGGGATGACGTGATCGCGGCCAATCTTGGCGGTCGACAAAATTCCCCATCGAAACATGATTTTCTCCCAATTATTTGCTGCGGCACACTGCGGCGCTGCGTCTTTGGTGTTTTACATCCGGATCGGCGTCCGGCAAAACTGCAGGCCTATTTGCCCGACGCCGCGCGTTCGCGGATTTCCGCCAGGGTCCAGTCGACCAGCAATTCGCCATCCTGCCACACCGGCTGCAGCAGGTTTTGGCGCTCGCCGATATCCTTCAGCGCCACGGCCAGCGGCCGGCCGCCCTCCATCACCACCGCCTGGCGGTAGCGCTTTGAAGCCTTGCCGGGATCTGTCTTGGGGTTCTTGTTGATGCCGTGCCAGGCGTCATCCTTGTCCTGCCGGGCATTGGCCTTCATGGCAAAGCGCAACGTGTCGCGATTGACCTTCTGCAACAGACCCGCGCCCATGCCGAAGGCGATGTTTTCCGCCGACCATCCCCGGTCTTCCAGCCGGCCGAGAATGATGCGGATGGAATCGGGCGTGACGCCGTCGCCCTGGATGACGCGGACCGCCGGGTTGAGCACCTTGTAGCCCTTGTTGTTCAGGGAAAAGCCGAAAATCTCGCCGAGCATCTCGACGGTGTCGACCGGCACGCGCGTGGCGTCGCCGGAATCGGGCCGCACCACCAGCGTGCCGCCAGTGGCCTCGACCTCGGCCTTAAGCTCTTCGCCCCAGATGTTCTTCACCGCGCGATAGAGATCATAGGAATCGGAGACCACGGCGACGAGCTTGCCGGGGCCGGCGAACTGCTTGAGCATGTTGCGATAGGCCTCGGTCTCGCGGTCCTCGCCCCAGCTGGTCATGGTCGAATGCTCGGCGGCGGGAATCGAGAAGCCAGCCATCTGCTCGTGATAAAAGCGCCGCGCCGTGACCAGCGCGCTGACAGTGTCGGTGCCGAGGAAATTGACCAGATGGGCGACGCCGCCGATGCCGGCCTGTTCGAGCGACGTGGTGCCGCGGGCGCCGAAATCATGCAGCCGGAACGGCAGCACCTCGTCGGGCGCGTCGCAGGTGCGCTCGAGCGAAGCGGCGATGATCTGGCGCGCGCCATGAGAGACCGTGGCGACGGTGGAGGGATACCAGACCGCGCGCAAGAGTGCGGTCTCGATAAAGGTCGGCAGCCAGAAGAAATCCGGATCGGTGTTCCTGACCTGCACCAGCGGCGTGCCGGTAGGCGCCACCATCCCCTCGGGCAAAGCCTCGATCAGCAGCGGGAAATGACCATTGTGGCGGGTGACGATCTTCTCGAAGCCGTCGCGGTGAAACGGCAGCCCGTGGGCGGTGATCATCTCCTCGGCCTCGTCGACATCGGCCATGGTGATCTTGCGGGAGAGATAATCTTTTAAAAACATCTGCAGGCCGAAGAACAGCACATGGTCGTGCTTGCCGCCGGGCCGCGCCTCGATATAGGCCGAAATCGCCGCCGTTTCGGGCGGGTATTGCGCAAAATGCGAGTATTTGTAGCTGTCGGAATTGAGAATGGGGTTCATGATACGCATTACACTCCGGCGCTTGATCTCATCGACGCACAACATGCAATTGCAGAGACCACTTCGGCAAGAGCACCGGGGCAATTGATCGGTCGGGACAGCAATTTTGTTGGCGGGTTGACGTGACCCGCTTCATCCGGCCGGAGCGGTCCGTTCAGGACCGCCCCGATTGACGGATCACCCCCTGAGCACGCCGCCCGAGGATTTTTCGACATTGGCGATGACCGCCTTGGCCAGCTTGTCGAGATCTTCGTCGGTCAGCGTGCGATCGCGCGGCTGGATGGTGATTTCGATAGCCAGCGACTTCTTTCCCTCGCCCAGCGACGGGCCTTCGAACAGATCGAAGACATTGACGCCGGTGACCAGCGCCTTGTCGGCTCCTAACGCGGCGCGGATCAGCGTCGCGGCGGGCACATCGGAATCGACCACGAAGGCAAAGTCGCGGCGCACGGCTTGGAAGGCCGAGAGCGACAGCACCGGCTTGGTGCGGGTGGCCTTGCGCTTGGCTTCCGGAATGGCGTCGAGGAACACCTCGAAGCCGCAGAGCGGACCGGAGACATCCAGGGCCGAAAGCGTGTTAGGATGGAATTCGCCGAAATGGCCGAGCACGGTTTTCGGACCGAGCTTGATCAGGCCGGAGCGGCCGGGATGATACCAGTCCGGAGCGCCGGGTTCGAAGGACAGCCGGTCGACCGGCGCGCCGCAGGCTTCAAGCACCGCAATCGCATCGGCCTTGGCATCGAACACGCCAACCGGCTTGGCCGCGCCATCCCAGTGGCGGCCCGAACCGGTCATCAGTGCTGTGCCGCGGCGGATGCCGCCAGCGACCCGGCGCTGGCCTTCGGGCGTGTCGTTCTCATAGGTGCCGGAGACTTCAAACAGCGCCACATCGCCATAGCCGCGGTCGGCATTGCGCTGGGCCGCCAGCAGCAGGCCCGGCAGCAGCGACGGCCGCATGTCGGACATGTCGGCGGCGATCGGATTGACCAGTTTCAGCGCCCGGCTTCCGCCGCCAAACAGCTTGGCCTGCTCGGCCGAGATAAATGACCAGGTGACAGCCTCGAGCATGCCGCGTGATGCCAGTGCGCGCTTGGCCGACCGGGTGCGGATCTGGATCGTTGTCAGGATCTTGCCGTTGACCGAACCGGTCGGCGCCAGCGGCTCGGGCGCGATCTTGTCGACGCCGAACACACGCATGACCTCTTCGACCAGATCGGCCTTGCCGTCGATATCCGGACGCCAGGACGGAACCGCAACCTTGACGGTTTCGCCGCTGCCCGTGACCTCGAAGCCGAGGCCGGTGAGGATTTTTCGCGATTCGTCATCGGAGACGGTCAGGCCGGTCAGACGCTTGACTTCGGCGAAGGGGAAATCGACGATTTTCTTGTCGTGGCCGGAATAGCCGGTCACCCGGACTTCGGCTGCGGTGCCGCCGCACATGTCGAACACCAGTTCGGTGGTGCGCTCAAGCCCCGGAACCATGTACTCAGGATCGACGCCACGCTCGAAGCGGTAGCGGGCATCGGTGATGATGCCGTGGCTGCGGCCGGTCTTGGCGATGTTGATCGGGTCCCAGAGCGCGGATTCGATCAGCACATTGGTGGTGTTGTCGTCGCAGCCGGAATGCTCGCCGCCCATGATGCCGCCGATCGATTCGGGACCATTGTCGTCGGCGATCACCACATTGGCCGGATTGAGCTTGTAGGTGCGGCCATCGAGCGCGAGGATTTCCTCGCCTTCCTGGGCGCGGCGCACCACCAGCTCGCCCTTGACCTTGTCGGCGTCGAAGACATGCATCGGCCGGCCCTGGTCGAAGGTCATGTAGTTGGTGACATCGACCAGCGCCGAGATCGGGCGCAGACCGATGGCCAAAAGCCGCTTCTGCATCCATTTCGGGCTCGGGCCGTTCTTGACGCCACGCACCAGCCGCCAGGCAAAGCCGGGGCAGAGCGATTCATCGTCGAGAATGATCTTCACATTCTGCGTCGTCTCGCCATCCACGGCAAAGCTCGGGGCCTGCGGCTGCTTCAGCGTGCCGAGGCCGGAAGCTGCCAGATCGCGGGCGATGCCGTAGATCGAGGTGCAATCGGGACGGTTCGGCGTCAAATTGATCTCGATGACCGGATCATCAAGCCCGGCATAGGACGCAAACGGCGTGCCGATCGGCGCATCCTCGGGCAGGTCGATGATTCCGTCATGGCTGTCGGACATGTCGAGCTCTTTTTCCGAGCACATCATGCCGTGGCTTTCAACGCCGCGGATATTGCCGACCGACAAGGTCACATCGATGCCCGGGACATAGGTGCCCGGCTCGGCCAGCGCGCCAATCAGCCCGGCGCGGGCATTGGGCGCGCCGCAGACGATCTGCACCGGCTTGCCGTCGCCCTTGTCGACCATCAACACGCGCAGCTTGTCGGCATTGGGGTGCGGCTCGGCAGAGACGACCCCGGCGATGGTGAACGGCCTGTAGGCCGCCTTGTCGTCGACATCCTCGACTTCGAGGCCGATGGCCGTCAGCCGCTCGACAATTGCATCAAGAGGAGCGTTGGTATCAAGGTGATCCTTGAGCCAGGAGAGTGTGAATTTCATGGGTCTATTCTCCTTACGCGCTCAGGCCGCCGAACAGGGTCGGCATGTCGAGGGGGCGGAAGCCGTAGTGGCTGGTCCAGCGGACATCGGCGTTGAAAAAGTCGCGCAGGTCGGGCATGCCGTATTTCAGCATGGCGATGCGGTCGAGCCCCATGCCCCAGGCAAAGCCCTGATATTCGTCGGGATCCAGTCCGCCAGCGCGCAGCACATTGGGATGCACCATGCCGCAGCCCAGAATCTCCATCCAGTCGGAGCCCTCGCCGAACTTGACGATCGGACCCGAGGTGCGGTCGCACTGGATATCGACCTCGAAAGAGGGCTCGGTGAAGGGAAAGAACGACGGGCGGAAGCGCATCACCACATTGTCGACCTCGAAAAAGGTCTTGCAGAATTCCTCCAGCACCCAGCGCAGATGGCCGACATTGGCGGTCTTGTCGATCACCAGCCCCTCGACCTGATGGAACATCGGCGAATGGGTGGCGTCGGAATCCTGCCGGTAGGTCTTGCCCGGAATGACGATGCGGATCGGCGGCTTCTGCGTTTCCATGGTGCGGACCTGCACCGGCGAGGTGTGGGTGCGCAGCACCTTGCGCTCGCCCTTGTCATCTGGCTCGAGGAAGAAGGTATCGTGCATTTCCCGCGCCGGATGGCCGTCGGGAAAATTCAGCGCGGTGAAATTGTAATGATCGGTCTCGATATCGGGACCTTCGGCAATGGCAAAGCCCATATCGGCGAAGATCGCGGTGATCTCGTCGGTGATCTGGCTGATCGGATGGATGCGGCCGCGTTCGGCCGGTGACGAGCGTACCGGCAGGCTGACATCAACTGTTTCGCGCGCCAGGCGTTCGGTAATGGCGGCATCGCGCAACTCGCTCTTGCGGGCTGCAATGGCATCGGCGACGCGCGCCTTGAGGCCGTTGATCGCAGGACCTGCTTCCTGGCGTTCCTCGGCGGACATCTTGCCCAGCCCCTTGAGCAGTTCGGAGACGGAGCCCTTCTTGCCGAGGGCCGACACCCGTACGGCCTCGATGGTCGCCTCGTCGGCGCTCGCCGCGATCTCGGCCATGATGGAGGTTTCAAGTGTCTGGTACTGGCTCATGGTCTTTGACTACCTGTATTTTTGCTGGCCGTATCTGGCGGGCGGCTCGCCCGTGCTTAAACGAATTGGCATTGTCACGAAACAGGGATTGCCCGGTCCTGAAACGAAAGATCCCGCGCCAGCCGTGCCAGCGCGGGATCCCAAAATTCAAATTCTGCTTTTGGAAAACGCTGGCTTAGGCGACAGCGCTTTCAAATTCGTTCGGCGTGGAATCCTTGAGGTACACAAGCGCTTCCTTGGAAGCGGCGATGAGTACGCCGAAGGCTTCCGCATCATGGATCGCCATGTCGGAAAGAACCTTGCGGTCAACCTCGATGCCCGACTTGGTCAGACCATCGATGAAGCGGCCATAGGTCAGGCCGTGCTCGCGGACAGCGGCGTTGATGCGCTGGATCCAGAGAGCGCGGAAATTCCGCTTGCGGACCTTGCGGTCGCGATAGGCGTATTGCATCGACTTGTCGACGGCGGCCTTCGCTGCGCGGATGGTATTTTTGCGGCGTCCGTAAAAGCCCTTGGCTTTCTTCAGGACTTTCTTGTGCTTTGCATGGGCGGGTACGCCCCGTTTTACGCGTGCCATATCATGATCTCCTTAAATTCGGTGGTCCCGGCGCTTCTTAAAGGCCGTTGGGAAGAAACTTCTTGACGATCTTGGCGTCAGGTTCGGACAGAACCATGGTGCCGCGGGCGTCGCGAAGGAACTTGTTGGACCGTTTGATCATGCCATGGCGCTTGCCTGCGGCGGCGGCCATAACCTTGCCGGTTGCCGTGATCTTGAACCGCTTCTTGGCAGACGATTTCGTCTTCATCTTGGGCATTTCGCTACTCCTTATGAGGCCTTTGCGCGCCGTTATGGCGCCACGCAGCCGTCTTCTTGTTGGGTGAGATACAAAGGGCGAAGTCCCCATTTGCATCAAGCGTTGACAACCGCCTCGGCATGCCCTGCCGGCCGGTTTGAACGCGCGCCTTATAGCCGTAGCCGGATTAAAGCGCAACGGGTGTTGCAATGATTCCGCCCGATAAAAGCAAAAACCGGCCCCGGCACACGCCGGACCGGTTCGCCTCAGGCCATCATCGTGTTACTTCGGCGCCAGCACCATCATCATCTGACGGCCCTCGAGCTTCGGCTCGGCCTCGACCTTGGCGATCAGGACCGTGTCGTCCTTGACCTTCTGGAGCAATTTCATGCCCAGTTCCATATGGGCCATTTCACGGCCACGGAATCTGAGCGTGACCTTGACCTTGTCGCCTTCGTCGAAAAAGCGGTTCATGGCGCGCATCTTCACGTCATAGTCATGCGTGTCGATGTTCGGGCGCATCTTGATTTCCTTGACCTCGACGGTCTTCTGCTTCTTGCGCGCTTCCGAGGCTTTTTTCTGCGATGCGTATTTCAGCTTGCCCAGATCGACGATCTTGCAAACCGGCACGTCGCCGGCGGAATTGATCTCGACAAGATCGAGGCCAACCTCCTCGGCCATGGCCAAGGCCTGGTCGGTCGGCACGACGCCGTGGTTGTGACCTTCGGAATCAATGAGCTGGACGGTCGGGGTCCGGATATTCTGGTTTGCGCGGGGGCCTTCGTTGGCGGTTGGCGGCGCTCTGAATGGTCTGCGAATGGTTTTGGTCTCCTGATTAACTCGTCGGTTCTGCCTGTGACAACGCGCGAGTATACTTGTTTACGCGCAATGTCGTCATCGGCAGGCCGGTGTCAATAGCATGGCTTTGCGAAAAAATCACCACAGCAGCGGCCGAACGCCCGCGAATCTTGTAAAAGGGGTCCAAACCCAGCCAACGGAGTGCCACAGACATGATGCAACCACAGGCCAGCACGCTGTCCACAGGCACCGGCGACGCGGCGCGCACCATCGCCATATTGTCGCGCAAGGCCAGCCCGGCCGGCGCGGATCTGCCGGGTTTCGTCTGGCTCGGCGGCTACCGCTCCGACATGACCGGATCGAAGGCGGAAGCGCTGTGCCAACTGGCCGGAGACCAGGGTCGCGCCGCGCTGCGCTTCGACTATTCCGGTCATGGCGCATCCGGCGGCAGCTTTCGCGAGGGCACGATATCGCGTTGGCTGGAAGAGAGCCTTGCGGTGTTCGACGCATGCACATCCGGTCCGCAGATCCTTGTCGGCTCGTCGATGGGCGGCTGGATCGCGCTGCGCATGGTGCAGGAGCTCAGGGCGCGCGGGGATGGCGACCGGGTGGCGGGACTGGTGCTGATTGCGCCGGCGCCCGACTTCACGCTCGAACTGATGGAGCCCGAGCTCACCGATGCGCAGCGCCAGGCGCTCGAGCGCGACGGCTATTACGAAGAGCCGACACCCTATGGTCCGGAGCCGAATGTGTTTACCCGGGCGCTGTTTGAGGATGGCCGCAAGAACCGGGTGCTTGAGGGCCTGATCGACACCGGCGCCCCGGTTCACATCATCCAGTGGCATGGCCGATCCGGATGTGCCCTGGCGCCACGCACTCCGGCTGATCGAGCATCTGCCGTCGGAAAACGTCACCCTGACGCTGATCCGCGACGGCGACCACCGGCTCTCGCGCGACGAGGACATTGCCCGCATTCTTGACGCCGCCAACGGCATTGCGGCGCGCAACTGACCCTTCCGCGACCTCGCCTACGCCCTTTGATCAGCCCGGCAAGCCTGAAGTGTGGCGGGAAAGCCGCGGCCGGTAACCATGTCTTGAGAAGAACCCGAACATGCAATTGACTCTTCACGCCATCGGCTCTTAACTCTTTGTTAACGAAGTTCGACGGCGTGGAGTATACCGGCAATGTTTTTCGGCCCGGGACAAAAGAGACTGACCTTGATCGCCCTGATGGCGCTGGTCGCGGTGCCCGCAGGGAGCATGGCCGCGGGCCGGTCCATGGAAACAGGCCGGGTGACATCGCAGCCGATCGGACATTACGAGTTCTGCAAGCAGTTCTCCGCCGAGTGCAAACCGGTCAAGGGTTCCTATGCCGCACCCAAGGTCACCGATTACGGGTGGGACGTGGTCAACGAGATCAACCGCGCCGTCAATTTCTCGGTGATGCCCAAGACCGATCTCGAAGTCTTCGGCAAGGAAGAGGTCTGGGCCTATCCAGACGTTGCCGGCGATTGCGAGGATTATGTCCTGCTCAAGCGGCACATGCTGATAGAACGCGGCTTTTCCGCCGCCGACACGCTGATCACCGTCGTGCGCAAGCCTGATGGCGAAGGCCATGCCGTGTTGACGCTGAGAACCTCCGAGGGCGATTTCGTGCTCGACAACCTGGTCGACGAGGTCAAGAACTGGCGCGACACCCCCTACCGCTATCTCAAGCGTCAGGCCTCGAACAATGCAGGCCGCTGGGTCACCATCGAAAATGGTTCGGATGTGCTGGTCGGGGCACTGAAGTAGACACACCCGCACAGGGCATTGCTCAGTCTGCGCCGGTTGCCGGGGCGGCCTGTGCCGCAGCCGCCCGTCTTTCTATGATGTGAAGCCCGCAAGCGGCCGCAACGCCGATGGCCGCCGTCAGCCCGAGCAGGGCAAATGTCGCGCCGATGCCGGCATGGCTGATGGCGAGTGCGGTGCAGATCGGGGCACCGGCCATGGCAAAGAGCCGGACCGTTGCCAGCTTGCCGGTCAGCGCGCCATAGCCCTCGGTGCCGAACAGGCGCGCCGGCAGGATCGCCCGGGCGATGAAGTTGAGGCCCTGGCCTATTCCGAAACTGGCGGCAAACACGATGACGACGAGCTCTCCGTCGAGCCACAGCGCCGCGGCGAGGCAGGCAAGGCCGAACAGCAGGGCGCCGCTGGAAATCACGCCCACCATCGACGAGGCGACCCGTTCGCCGGTCAGCATCTCGATCAGCCGCGACGCCACCTGCATCGGGCCGATGATCGCGCCGGCAAGGGCCGCAAGCGCCGCCGGGCGTCCCATTTCGTCGAGGATCAGGAAGAACGAGGTGTGCACCGCCGACATCAGAAAGCTGCTGCCGGAAAAGGCAATGGCCATCAGAACGAATGCCGCGGTGCGGCGGCCGGGCCGCAACAGGCCGGGATCGCTGAGCGCCGGCGCAACCGGATGCGGATCAAGGCTGCGGCCCGGCCGGCGCGGAATCAGCGCATGGATCGGCAAGGCAATGAGCAGGTTGGTCGCGGCGAGGATCAGGCAGACGCCACGCCAGTCCATGAAACCGAGCAGCCAGTGGATCAGCGGCCAGAACACGGTGGAGGCGAAGCCCGCGACCAGGGTGACATGGGCGATGGGCCGGCGCGCCTTCCGGCCATGAATGGCGGTCAGCGCGGCAAATCCGGTCTCGTACTGGACCATGCGCGCGGAGAATTCGATCAGCAGCATGGCGACGACGAAACCCGCCATCGACTGGACAAGCGACAGGTTGAACAGCGTCAGCGCCGCCAGACAGGACCCGGCGACCATCACCGGCCGGGCGCCGAAACGATCCATGGCACGGCCCACGAGCGTCGCCGTGACCGCGCTTGTGAGCAAGGCCACGGAGAATACGCCAAAGACAAAGCTGTTGCTCCAGCCCTGCGCCCGGGCGATCTCCGGGCCGAGAATGGCGAAGGGATAATACAGCGTGCCATAGCCGACGGTCATCGAAACGCCGATAAGCAGGGTCAGCGGTTCGATGCGGCGGGGCAGGTCGCTCACCGTGGAGCCCTTGCGCTGTCGCGCTTCAGGCGCGCCAGGCCGACCAGGGCAGACTTCGGGACAAGACCCCACTCCATCTATCCGGCTTCCATTGTCCCGCAGGTCCCGCGCGGGATGTTCACTCGCATTTGGCGCCCATACCGGCGACGCGGCGCAGGAACGAGAGCAGGCCGGGATGGTCTTCTTCAGAGGTCAGCTGCTTGAGTTCCTGGTACATCTGCTCGATATCGAGACCTTCGGGGGCGGATTCAGCGGCGACGGAAATCTTCTGGTGCGATGTCGGCGAAGCCGCCTCGACCGAGAAGAACAGCTCTTCATGCAGCTTTTCGCCCGGGCGCAGACCGACATCCTGAATGACGATATCGCCATTGGGATTGGCTTCGTCGCATACCGTCAGATTCGACAACTGGACCATCTTGACCGCCAGGTCCCGGATCCGCACCGGCTGGCCCATGTCGAGCAGGAAGATCCGGCCGGGGAAATCGCCGGCCTCGTCGTTGCGCCGGGCCAGGCTGCCGGCCTGGATGACCAGTTGCGCGGCCTCTTCGATCGACATGAAATAGCGGGTTGTTTCGGCATGGGTCAGGGTGATCGGCCCGCCCTTGCGGATCTGTTCCTTGAACAGGGGAATGACCGAACCGCTGGATCCGATGACATTGCCGAAGCGGACGGCGCAGAACACCTTTCCGCTGTTTCTAAGCCGCGCCTTTTCGGCGAAATCCTGGACAATCAGCTCGGCCAGGCGTTTGGAGGCGCCCATGACGCTCGATGGCCGCACCGCCTTGTCCGTCGAGATCAGCACGAACACCTCGACCCCGCTTTCAAAAGCAGCCGAAGCCACCGCATAGGTGCCGAAGGCATTGTTCTTGACGCCTTCGAACGGGTTGGCTTCCACCAGGGGCACATGTTTGTAGGCGGCGGCGTGGAACACCGTGTGGACCTTGTTCTCGTTCATCACCCGGCGCATCAAGGCGGCATCGGTGACCGAACCCAGGACCGGCACCTTTTCGAAGCCGGTCTGGCGGGCGAGCTCACGGTCGATCTGGTAGAGCGCGAATTCGCTTGAATCCATCATGATCAGCCTGGAAACGCCGACGGCACTGAGCTGGCGGCACAGTTCCGAGCCGATCGACCCGCCGGCTCCGGTCACGAGCACGCATTTGCCGCGGGTGTTGGTGGCCATCAGGCCCGGCTCGGGCGGCACCGCATCGCGGCCGAGCAGGTCGCCGATCTCGACATCGCGGATCAGGTCGACGGTGTGCTTGCCGTCGGCGATATCGACGAAGGCGGGAAGGATGCGGACGCGCAGGCCAAGCCCGGTCAACTGCTCGACCACCTCGGCGCGGCGGGCGGTGTTGGCGCTCCGCATCGTCACGATCGCTTCATTGATGTTGTTGCGGCTGACCAGGGACTCGAGTTCGGCCGGGTTCCTGATCTTGATGCCGCCGATGGTGGCGCCCCACAGGGTGGAATCGTCATCGACCTGGAAGATGGCGATCCGGTAGCTGCTCTGCTTCAGCGTCGCGGCGATCTGGCGTCCGGCATCGCCGGCCCCATAGACAAGGATATTGCGTTGCGGCGTCGGTTCGCGGGTGAATTCCAGGATCAGCCAGCGGGAGGTGTAGCGAAAGCCGGCCACCAGCAACAGCGACAGCAGCCAGAACAGCACCAGCACCGTCCTCGGCACCGCCGTCGATCCTTCAATCCGGACCAGGAAGGCCACCGCCGTCCAGACCACCGCCGTCAGGCCCACCGCCTTGAAAATCGTCCACAGCGCATGTTCGCCGACATAACGGGTGACAGAGGTATAAAGGCCGAAGGCAGACATGATCGGGATGCCGATGGCAGGTGCTGCCAGGATGAGAAGAACCTGGGTAATATCAGGGCTGTATAAAACGTTGAAACGAATGGAATAACCAAACCACACGGCACAAGCGAACAGGATGAAATCGAACCCGACGAGGATGGATTGCTTGGTGCGCCGATCTCTCGCGGCAAGCCAGTGGATCAACTTACCGATCATGCTTTCTGTCTCTTCCTGCTTGTCGTTATACTGCCAATAGGGGATTCATGGCGCCCCGCTCAATGGCACACAGCCCCGCACTTGGCAACTCAATGGCATGCTGTTGCGCGGCGCTTGAGGCCGGTTTTCGGGATATGTGTCGTGATCGCACCTATTCCGCTTCAAGCCGGCCGATCACCTCCGGACGCCGCCTGACCACCGCCGCCCGCATGGGCGGCTTGGCAGGCGCAACGCTACGGCGGACAGCTTGCGCTCACGCCGGTTCAGGCATTGCCGATCAGCAGGCCTGCGGCGAAGACCAGGGCGCCGCCCAGAACCACCTGGAAGATCGCCCGGCTCCAGGGCGTGTCCATCCAGTGGTTCTGGATCCAGGCGATGGCCCAGAGCTCGACAAACACCACGGCGATGGCAACGCTGGTGGCGATGGTGAAGTCCGGAATCAGGTAGGGAAGCGCATGGCCGAGACCGCCGAGCGCGGTCATGATGCCCGAGGCCAGCCCGCGCTTGACCGGAGATCCCCGGCCGGAGATCACCCCGTCATCATGGGCGGCTTCGGTGAAGCCCATGGAAATGCCGGCGCCGACAGAAGCGGACAGGCCGACCAGGAATGTGGTCCAGGTATCCCCCGTGGCGAAGGCGGTCGCGAAGATCGGCGCCAGCGTGAACACCGAGCCGTCCATCAGCCCTGCCAGTCCCGGCTGAACATAGGTCAGGATGAATTTGCGCCGGTAGGTCTCGGCCTCCTCGGCCTTGACGTCTTCCGGGGTGTGCTCCAGCCCCAGCCGCCGGGCCAGCGATTCATGGGCCTTTTCGGCCAGGGCCAGATCGCCGAGCAGCTTTCTGGTATCCGCGTCCTGCGTGCGCTGCGCTGCCGCCAGATAAAAAGTGTGCGCCTGGGCTTCCATGTCCTCGGCCGTCTGGCGGATCACGTCGACGGACTGGTTCCTGACCAGCCAGTCGGGCTTGCGTTCGTAATATCCGCGGACATGTTCGCGGCGGATGAGCGGAATGCGGTCGCCGAAGCGCTGCTTGTGGCGGTCAATCAGCCGGGCGCGGTGCACGCCCTCTTCCGCCGCCATTTCCTCGAACACCTTTGCCGATTGCGGATAGTCGTCGCGCAGGTGGTCGGCATAGGCGAGATAGATGCGCGCATCGTCCTCTTCAGACGAAATGGCGAGCGCAAGAATTTCCTGCTCGCTCAGGGACTCGAAGGGGCGACGGTTGAAGCCGGTGAAACGAGACAGCATGAGTCATTCCTTTTTTAGAATGATTCTAAACTAATCCGGTCCAGCCCGGTTTTCAAGCCGGGAAAACACAAAGTTGGAAGATCACGGGTTGATCCGGCGGCGCCCCCGGGCCACTTGTTGCACCATGACCGAAGCACGGGAAATGACCGACACCTTACTCGACCGGCTGGGACGTTTCCTGGCGCGGCGGCTGCATTCGGTCAATCCCGGATACGAGCCCTATACCCCGTCGGATCCGGTGACGCTGTCGCGCGCGCTCCGGCCCGGCGACATCCTGCTGGTGGAGGGCAACCAGAAAATCTCGGCGGCAATCAAGTATCTCACCCAATCGACCTGGTCGCATGCAGCCCTTTATGTCGGCGACGCGCTCAAGCCGGAAGCCGCGGGCGACGCGCCCTACCCGCAGCTCATCGAGGTCAATCTGGGCGAAGGCTGCGTGGCGGTGCCGCTGTCCAAGTACAGCCGCTTCAACACCCGCATCTGCCGGCCGGTGGGGCTCACGCCGGAAGACCGCGACGCGATCGTGCGCTACATGATCGAACGGCTCGGGGTCCGCTATGACCTGAAGAACATCTTCGACATGCTGCGCTATTTCATTCCGACCCCGCCGGTTCCGGTGCGGTGGCGGCGCCGCATGATCGCCTTCGGATCGGGCGACCCGACCCGCGCCATCTGCTCCTCGATGATCGCCCAGGCGCTCCAGTCGGTGCAGTATCCGATCCTGCCCGAGGTGACGCTGGCACCGGGCCGTCAGCATGCCGATTCGGATTACTCCCGCCGCGAGATCCTGCACATCCGGCATCATTCGCTGTTCGCCCCGCGCGATTTCGACCTCTCGCCCTATTTCCGCATCGTCAAGCCGACGCTCGAATATGGCTTCGACTACAAGCGGCTTGAATGGGGTCCGGCGAAACATCAGGACCCGGGCGCCAAACGCGAAGACGCTGCATCGTCTGAGTGAGCATCTGACGCGCCGGCTGACCGGCGCTGCCCGTTCCCGAAACCTTTCTCTTTCCTCTTGATAGCGTCCCGTCCGTCGCGGCCGCTCATCCCGCCTATGGGTAAGCTTGATGCACAAACATCATCATTGATGTTTGACACATCACTATTGCTGTTTTACAACGCTGTGATGCAGCATCGACCCAACAGAGCCGGATCATGATCACCGCATCGCAACTGCGCGCCGCCAGGGCGCTTCTGGGCATCGACCAGAAAACCCTTGCCGCCATGGCCGGCGTGTCGCTGCCGACAATCCAGCGGATGGAAGCCAGTGACGGCAATGTTCGCGGCATCATCGACACCCTGACCAAGGTGGCCGAGGCTCTCGACAAGGCCGGGATCGAGCTCATCGGCGACAATGCATCGAGCACCACCGGCGGCCGTGGGGTCAGACTGAAAGACCCGACACCGCCATCCTGAACGCAACACTGAACCTCACTCAAGTCGCGACGGCGACCGCCGACAACCCTGCCGACGATCACGCCGCTGAAATCTGGCAATTTTAGCAATGGGTTTTCGACATGCGCCAACCAAAGATCCTCACCACACTGCAGACCTACAACCTCAAGACCTTTGTCAGCGATCTGCTGGCAGGCGCAACGGTTGCCATGGTGGCGCTGCCGCTGAGCCTGGCCATTGCGATTGCGTCCGGGGCCGATCCGGCCAAGGGCATTGTCACCGCGATTGTCGGCGGCTTTCTGATTTCGCTGTTTGGCGGCAGCCGGGTCCAGATCGGCGGGCCGACCGGGGCCTTCATCGTCGTGGTGTTTTCCGTCATCGCCCAATATGGCTATGACGGGCTGGTGCTGGCCACCTTCATGGCCGGGATCATCCTGCTGGTGGGCGGATATTTCCGCGCCGGAAACCTGATCGCCTTTGTTCCCGAGGCGGTGGTCAACGGCTTCACCATCGGCATCGGCATCATCATCGCCACCAGCCAGCTCAAGGATTTTCTCGGCCTGAGCGTTGACCAGGAACCTGCCGATTTTCTCGAAAAGATCCCGGTGCTGTGGGAGGCGCGGGACACATTCAGCGCGGCAACGCTTGCCATTGCGCTGGTCACGCTGATCCTGATCGTGCTTCTGCGCCGCATTGCCCCACGATTTCCCGGCCTCATCGTGGCCGTCGGCGTGGGATCCGCGCTTGTGGCCTTCATGGCCTTGCCGGTCGACACGCTAGGCTCACGCTTCGGCGAGCTTCCGAGCCAGATTCCCTGGCCGCAACTGCCGGATGTTTCGCCCGCGCGGATGATCGAACTGCTTCCCTCCGCCTTCATCATCGCCTTTCTGGCGGGGGTCGAATCGCTGCTGTCGGCCATGGTCGCCGACAAGATGATCGAAGGGCAGCACCGGCCCAATGCCGAGCTGACGGCTCAGGGCATCGCCAATATCGGCTCGGCGCTGTTTACCGGCCTTCCTGCCACCGGCGCGATTGCGCGCACGGCGACCAACATCAAGGCCGGCGGCAAGACGCCGGTGGCGGGCCTCGTCCATGCCCTGGTGATCCTGCTGGTGATGATGTTTGCCGCGCCGCTGGCAAGCTATCTGGCGATGCCGGCGCTGGCCGCCCTGCTCATCGTCACGGCGTGGAACATGACCGAGCCGCACAAGTGGCGCGACTATGCCCGCGGCCGAAAAAGCGATGTGCTGCTTCTGCTGCTGACGCTGGTTCTGACCGTTCTGGTCGATCTGACCGTGGCCATCGGCGCCGGCGTCTCGATCGGCCTGGCGCTGCGCCTGAGCCGCCGCAAATCCGTCGAAACCGACTGGCACGCGCCTGACCGCTAGGTGCAGCAGGATACAGCGGACCTACTTCAGGCCGCCAGCCCGCGGGCGCCCCTGAGGGCGTAAAACACCAGATCGACCGGGGCGCCATCAAGCAGATAATGGGCCGGGCGGCAGCCGTCCCCGGCCATGCCGCAGCTTTCCATGATGCGCACCATGGCGGTGTTTGCCGCCATGCATCCGCCGGTCACCTTGAAGAGGTCCGGCCTGGCGACAAGGTAATCCAGCACCGTGCGCCAGGCATCCCTGCCATAGCCCTTGCCCTGAACGCCCTTGGCGCCGATGAGAATTCCGATATCGGCAATATGGTTGTTGGGATCATGCGTGGCGGTGATATTGCCGATATGCTCGCCGGTATCCGCCCTGACGATCGCCCAGAGCTGATGGGGCGACGTGTCGAACGAGGCGACAAAGGCCTTGCAGCTGTCAAGGCTGTGGCGCCGGTGCCGCTGTTCCGAATAGCGCATGACGGACGGATCATTGAGCCAGCCGACATAGTCTTCGGACAGATACCGGTCGGAGAACGGCTCCAGCAGCACATGTTGGCCCCTGAGGCGCTCCGCCCTGGCCATTACAGCTTGTGCCTCTGATCCCAGACCTTCTCGATCGCCCGCACGACGTCGTCGATGTCGGATTCCTGCATGCTCGGCACGATGAATTCATGCGAGATCAGCCGGTTGAAGTGCAAATCCTCGGCGACGGGGCACAGGCCGGGTCCGAAATCCTGCCTGGCATCCACCAGCGGGTTGAGATTGCCGCCCAGGGCGACGCGCTGCTGGAAGGCGGGCAGGTAATAGATCGGCCGGACATAGCCGGCGCCCAACTTGACGCCTTCCTTTTCGCGCAATTCGAAGCAGGGTAATTCGGCCTTCACCGCTTCTACAAAGCGATTGCGGTCAACCCCGGTCTCCATGTTCCACAGGCAGGGATGCACATAGAAGGAGTGCACGGCTCCGTCGCGCACCTTCGGCATGGAGAAGCCTTCGAAACCATCGAGCCTGCTTTCGAAATAACGGACCCTGTCCCAGCGGTCATTGAGGAGGCCGCCGAGCTTACGCAACTGGCACATGGCAATGGCCGCCTCGATCTCGGTCATGCGGAAATTGTGGCCGATCATGTTTCTGAGATCGGTGACTCCCATTGGGCCGACCACGCATTCGGCGTGATTGCGGATCAGCGAAAGGCGCTGGGCAAGATCATCGTCATTGGTAAGAAGAATGCCGCCCTCGCCGGAATGAATGTGCTTGTGATAATTGAGCGAGAACACGCCGATGTCGCCCAGAAGGCCCGCCTTCTCGCCGTTCAGCGAGGCACCCGGCGCCTGGGCGCAGTCCTCGATGATCTTCAGGTCATGCTTCTTGGCGAGCGCCCGGATTGCCGGCGCGTCGAAGGGCTGTCCGAACAGGTCGACGACAAGGATCGCCCTGGTATTGGGCGTTATCAGGCTTTCGATCGATGCCGGATCGAGGCAGAACATGTCGGCCTCGATATCGGCGAAGACCGGAAGCGCACCGTAAAACAGAGGCGCAGTGGCGGAGATCGACATCGAATAGCTGGTCACGATCACTTCATCGCCCGGGCCGATGCCGATGGCGCCGAGGGCCGCGATCAGGCCGGAGGTGTTCGAGTTGACGCACAGCGCATGGGCCGCGCCGAAATAGGCAGCCCATTCGGCCTCGCATTCGCGCACCACCGGTCCACCCATGAAATTCTCGTGATAGGCGCCGAGATAATTCGACAGCACGCCGCCATCGATCACCTTGGACACCGCGGCTTTTTCCTCTGCACCGGCGGTGACATAGGCAGGGAACAATGTGTCGCGGACTTTCTTGCCACCGTGAATGGCAAGCTCATTTAGGTTCATGTGCATGATATCGCTCCCTTAAGCCGATGGCGTGCCAGACAGTAAACCAAACAATGCATCATGTCTGAGGCCAAGGCTCTACTTAATTGACGGTTTCTTGATTTCCACGGCAAGGGCCAAAACATTTTCGGCCGCATCCCTGTGCCGGCTCAGCGCCGGTTGCGCCCGTCCCGGTGCGGCGGCCAGCCATTTCCCGATGGTTTCGTCAGTGCCGGCCTTGCGGTCATGAAAGAACACGCCCTGGCGGCGGGACAGGGTTCTCAGTCCCGCGACACAAAGGCCCGGCTGCAGCGACAGCGTCGGCCGGCCCAAAAGCCAGCTTTCGTAAAGCAGGATAGATGTCATGCCCGCCACGTGGCTGGCGCCATGCAGGCAGCTGCGGACCTGGTCTGCCGGGACAATCCTTACCGGCATGAAGCCGCCGTGGCGTTGCATCAGACCGGTCATGCGCGCCGTCACGTCGGCGCGGTCTTCGCGCGGGTGAGGCGCGACCCAGAGCGTCGCATCGTCAAACCTGCATCGGGCGAGCCCCGCCACCAGCGCTTCGGCAACCCCGGCCTCGTCATAACCCCGTCCCGATGGGCCCTGGTCGGCCCTGGCAGGCTCGGAGACGAACAGGATCCCGGTCTTGCCCGAAAGCGCCGGATAAGCCTGCGCCTCATCGGCGAGCGTCCCGAGATTTGGGTGCCCCGTGACATGGATAATGTGTTCGGGGACGCCGGCGGCAATCGCCTCGCCCTGCGCCAGTTCGTCCATTACCGCATAGGCATCGGGCACGATCCCGCTGATGCGCTCGGCATAGGATGACCAGTTGTCCAGCACGTGCAGGCAGGGCACACCGGCATGCCGCGCACGGGCCGCAGTCTGCACCGCTTTCTGATCGGAAACGCTGGTGGCGTAAATCAGCATGTCCATGCCGGTCACTGCGTCGAGGGCCTGATCGAAGCCATGCCAGGTCCAGGCCGGATCGCCTTCGGTGGCAAGAACGCCGTGCTGCAGGGCGCTGACGTGATGGCCGCGCGTGGACGCAAGCCGGGCCACGGGCAGGATCGAACGCGCCCCGCCGACATCTCCGGCGGCAAACAATATCCTCATGCCGCCAGCCCGCCCCTTGCGCTGACGCTTTCGAGAAGCGCCTGGGCGAACCAGGCCGTCTCGAAGGTCGACAGTTCCGGCGCCTGCGGGTCAGCCAGGGAACACAGCATGCGGTACATGGACTGGTTCATCGCCGTTTCCCCGTCTTCGACACCCTCAAGGCCTTGAGGTGGAGCCAGATGGAAAAAGCCCGGATAGCCCGGATTGGGGACGGCCTTTTCCCAGACCAGATCACGACCGCCGCGCACAAGCGACAGGCGGCCGCGACCATCGGTGATGCTCAGTTCGATGAGATGATAGGGCAGATCATGACCTGTCACCGTGACCGGATGACCCGCTAGGCTGAAGCCGAATTGCGGATTGCCGTTGGGACCCTTGCGCAGGTAGTCGAGCGGTGGAACCTCGGTGGCGCCGGTCAGGGCGCTGAGCAGATCGAGCATGTGCACGCCGTTGACCGCAAGCTGGCGGCTGTAGTTTACCGCGATGGAAATGTTTTCGGGCCGGGTTTGACTTGACGCGAGATGGCGCTTCATCTCGGCAAGCTGCGGCAATGCGCGGCGCGGATAGTTCACGCAGGTCCGCGGCGGTTGCGGCATCGACTGGATGCGCTCGAGAAGACGCGAATAGTCATCGAGTTTCAGCGTCACCGGCTTTTCGATCCACAGCCGTGGCACATTGGCATCCAGACAGGCAGCGATGTGGAGAGCGTGATGCTCCGACGGAGAGGCGATGGCGACCAGATCGAGATTTTCCTTGAGAAAGGCGTCCAGATCATCGTGGAGCGCGACCTGCGCGTTCCCGGCATGGCCGGTGCGAAATGCGGCACGCGCCTCCGTCACGGGGTCATAGGCTGCAACCAGCTCGGTGTCGGGATGGCGTGCAAAGCACGAGGCATGGGTAAGCGCCGGCGCCGTGCTGTCCCAGTGACCACCGTCATAGCCCCAGGCAATGCGGCCCAGGCCGATGATGCCGACGCGCAGTGTCATTTCCGTTCCCGTATCTCGCAGGGCACGCCAATGGCGGTCGCGCCGGGAGGAACATCGCACAGAACCAGCGAATTGGCAGCCACCTGCGCGCCCTTGCCGACGGTGACGGGCCCCAGGATCACCGCGCCTGTGCCGAGGACGACATCATCCTCGATGACCGGTCGGGTGGACAGGTCAAACGCGCCGTCATAGCTGCGGGCCCCGAGCGTCACATTCTGGAAAATGATCACGTTGGCGCCGATCCGGGCCGAGCCGAGCACAATGCCGCCCGGATGCGGCAGCACCAGCCCGGGCGCGATGTCGACGCCCTTCGGGGCCTCGACCCGGAACCACCACAGGACAAGGAGCCGGAGGAGGGGCGCCAGCAGCGAAACCGGGCCTTGCTCCAATGCGCGCGCACAGCGGATCAGGGCGACGGGAAGGGATCTCGGATTGACGAACATGCGCCACAGCGGCGCACCCTCGGGCCGCTGGGCCAGCCGCAGGTAATGATCGAAATCGCCACGCAGGGTGGAGGACAGGTTGCTCACTTTTTCTCGCCCGCTGTTGCATTGGCGCCGGCCTCACCCGACTTTTCGATCAGGGCGGAACTCAGCCTGAGATAGCCGTACCATTTCCAGTTCATCGCCCGAAGCAAAACATCGAGCGGCCGCAACAGGCATGGCCATGACGACAGCTTCATCAAAAGCGCGCTATAGGCGCTGTAGGCGGTCCTTTCCAGGGCCGAGCGGAACGGCCGGGTCTCGAGACGGTAGAGACGGACAATATCGCCGGCGCCGGGCGCAGGAAGATCCGCGCCTTGCAGCGCATTGGCGATGTCATCGAACGAGGTGGCGGCACAGGTTCCGGCCGGCAGATCCTCGACAGAGGCATGGACAAGCCCGATGCGCACAATCCTCGCACCCAGAATTTGCCGCGCCAGGTCCTCAGCCGTGCGCTTTACGGTCGGATAGGTGTAGCACCGGGTGTGATCCACCACATTTGCGGTGGCCGTCGACACATAGACAAACGACCCCTTGCAGGCCTGTGACAACCGCTCGAAGAGGTGGCGGTTCTCGGCGTCATCCCGCGAAAACGAGAATATCCAGACCGTGTCGTCCGGGCGGAACTCGAAATCACCGATATCCGCATGCCCGATTGCCGTGACGCAGGCCATCTTGCGTGGCGCAAGAGCCTTCCAGATCGAAGAATTGCGCCCGATGACGACAGATCTTGCGGGGGCGGCGGCGGGCGTCTCAGACATAGGAGCGGAAATAGTGGATCGTGCGCTCGAGACCTTCGTCAAGGCTGACTTTGGGCTGCCATCCGAGCGTCGACTTGGCCTTGGAAATGTCCGGGCATCGCTGCAGCGGATCATCCGAGGGAAGCGGCATGTGGTTCAGCTTCGAGCTTCCTCCGATCATCGCCAGCACCTTTTCGGCAAGCTCCAGAATGGTGAATTCGGACGGGTTGCCGATGTTGATCGGGCCGGTGACACCGTCTTCGGCATTCATCAGCCGCATCATGCCGTCGATCAGGTCGTCGACATAGCAGAAGGACCGTGTCTGGCTGCCATCGCCGTAAATGGTGATGGGCTCACCCTTGAGCGCCTGCATGATGAAGTTGGAGACCACACGGCCGTCATTGGGATCCATTCGCGGGCCATAGGTGTTGAAGATGCGCATGACCCGGATCTCGACGCCGTTCTGCCTGCGGTAATCGAACAGCAGCGTCTCGGCGCAGCGCTTGCCTTCGTCGTAGCAGGAGCGGATGCCGATCGGATTGACATGGCCCCAGTAGCTTTCCTCCTGCGGATGGACTTCCGGGTCGCCATAGACCTCTGATGTCGAGGCCTGCAGAAGCGTGGCGTTGCAGCGCTTTGCCAGTTCCAGCATGTTCAGCGCGCCGAAGACCGAGGTCTTCATCGTCTGGATCGGGTCGCGCTGGTAATTGACCGGTGAAGCCGGGCAGGCGAGATTGTAGATCGCATCGGTCTGCACATGCAGGGGCTGGATCACATCATGCCGCATCAGCTCGAAATTCGGTTTTGCCTGCAGATGTTCCACATTGCGGCGGCGGCCGGTGTAAAAATTGTCGAGGCACAGAACCTCGAGATCCTGCTCGACCAGGCGGTCGCACAAATGGCTTCCGAGGAAGCCCGCACCGCCGGTTACCAGAATACGTTTCTTGTCATAGCTCACAGGAGGTCTCCTGACCGGGTTATAGCTTGCCGATGAAAATCCGGGTCACGATCGAGACCGCGGCATAGCGTAGGATGCGCGCAGGGAGCGTGATGCGAAACTGGGTCCCCTGCCCTTTCGATTCGAAATAGGCCTGCTGGACGCGCATCACCTTGACCAGGTGCTTGAACTTGTTGCGCGAGATCGAGCCGGGCAGGATCCGGTAGTGAACCAGCGGGGCCTTCAGCTTCACCGCCGGCAGGCCTGTCGTGCCCATCAGCCGCAGCCACATGTCGTAATCCTCGACGGCCGCATAGGCGCGTTCCTCGTTGAAGAACCCGACGGTGTGGAACAGCGCCTTGGGCACCATCGCCCCCGAAAGCCCGATCCAGTTTTTCACCAGCATGCGGCTGATCGGAATGATGTCACTTTCCGGCGTGCCTACCGGGGCCGCGAGAGGCTCGATCGTGTCGCCGTGATTGAAATTCTGAAGCGTAACGCCATAGATCGAGGCTTCGACCCGGCCGGCCAGGTCATGCTGCAGCCGCAGCTTGGATGGAGCCCAGAGATCGTCCGCGTCGCAAAAGGCAACCCAGTCGGCCCCGGCCTCGCGGATGCCGAGATTGCGCGGGCCGGCCGGGCCGCCGGAATTGCGCGGCATCTGCAGCACCCTTATGCGCGCATCCTGCGCGGCCGCTGCATTGGCGATCTCCATCGAGGCATCGGTCGAGCCGTCATCGACGATCAGATATTCAAAATCAGAATCATCCTGAGCCAGAATCGAGGCGATTGTCTCGGCGAGCAGGGCCGCGCCATTGTAGACAGGAGTGATGATGGTCGTTCTGGGCATGGGATCCGGACTAGCTAGTGCGACAATGATCGAGCCATGGAAAAGGCACGCGCCATGACGCGGAAGGAATGGTGCTCGGGCCCGATGACGGACAGGGCAGAGGAATCGACAACGTGCAGCGCCTGCGCGCCGTTTTCAAGGGCCATCAAGTCCGTCAGCTCCGCCGTGTCAAGCGAGCCGTGCATGTGAATGCCCGGCAGATAGCGCTCGGGATGGTGTGACGGCATCAGATCGGCAAAGGGCGCTTCCTGTTGCGCGCGAACACCCAGCGCCCGGATCGCGTCCTGGTCGACCGGGCCGGTCAATGCCAGTTGCCGGTCCAGCGCATAGAGTCCTGGCAGGGCAGCCTGGTAATAGACGCTGTAGAGCTTCGCCGTGCGCCCGATCGCCGCCTTGTTGAACAGGGCCTCCGCGATCAGGCCGGGCGAGACCCGTCCCCTGAGCCCGGCAAGGCCCCTGGAAAGCGGCAGTCCGAACACCGCGCGTTTCTCGAAACCCTTGTCGAGCGTGGCAAAATCGAACATCGCCGGCCTGATCGTGTAGAGAATATCGCCGCGCTGATTGTAGAAGGCTGGAATATCAAGCCCTGACCGATCCCGACGGATACTTTGCATGATGTCCGCGACGGCCGCGCTTGCGGGTATCTGTCCGGCATATCCGATGATGTGGTCCGAGATCGTCCGGCTGTCTGCCGCAGGCTTGCCGGTGAGCGTTTCCAGAAGCCGGGGTGTTGCCACTGCTCCCGCGGCCAGCCACAGACGACGCGCACTTGTCTGCGACCCTCCGGCCTCGACCACGAAGCCACCGGCTTCGCTGCGGATCGACGTGACCGACGCATCGACCGTCGTCAGATTGGGCCGTTTTTCTTTCAGACCCGCCAGTTCCCTGGCTGGTCTGATCGGAGACCAGGGAACGAACAGTCTGTCGGCACGCGGCTCCGGCCTGATCCGGCTGGAAGGGTAGAAATGGGCAAACAGGCGGGCAAAGGCATCGCGATTCTCGACCAGCCCGGTGCTGTCGCACAATGGGATGACACCGTGCCAATAGGCGCCCAGTCCGCCCGGACCGAAATGCGCATAGGGCATCTGCGTGCCCGGATAGGAAAGTAGACCCTCGCCATCCTGACCGGTGAACACGGCAATCTTGCGGGCGGGATCCAGTCCCGCCACGACCGCCAGGCCGGTGAGCCCCGCTCCGACAACAATGTCGTCCAACTGCGGTGTCATTCGCCGGCTTTTGCCGATGTCTGACGGAGCAGATCATAGCTCAGGGGCTCGCCGCGGCGGATATCCCGTGTCGCGGTCGAACCGAGCACCCGTTCGAGCGCTGCAGGCGACAGCCCGTAACCGGGCCGGATCGAGCGGACATTGCGCTTGGTGAAGGCTTCGCCCGCGGCGATGTCCTCGACGACATACAGCGAACGCCTGAAGACGACGTTTCCGGCCTCGGCGCCCTTTATGTCATAGCTGACCTCGCCCAGTGACAGCCAGGCATTGTAGCAGTCATCGCACAGCCGCTTGAATTCGTCGGGCTCGAGGCTGAACGCCGCATCTGGTCCGCCATCGGACCGCGCCAGCGTGAAGTGCTTCTCGATCACCGCGCCGCCCAGCGCGATCGAGGCGACCGAGGTCGCCGTTCCCAGCGTGTGGTCGGACAGGCCGGCCACCACATTGAACGCCTCTCCCAGATGCGGAAGCGTCCGGATGTTGGATTGGTCCGTCGGCGCGGGGTAGGAGGATATGCAGTGCAGCAGAATCAGGTCGTCACAGCCATTGTCGCGGGCGGTGTGCACTGCGGCTTCGATCTCACCCAGATTGGCAAGTCCGGTCGATATGATCATCGGCTTGCGCTTGCGGGCAACATAGGCGATCAGGGCCAGGTCAATGGCTTCAAAGGATGCGATCTTGAATGCCGGTGCGCCGAGCTCGTCGAGCAGGTCGGCAGCGGTTTCGTCAAACGGGGTCGAGAACATCGTCACGCCGCATTCCGCCGCCTTGGCGAACAGCGCCGCATGCCACTCGAAGGGAGTGTGGGCTTCCTGGTAGAGGCTGTACAGCGTGCGCCCGTCCCACAGGCCACCGGTGATCTGAAACTCCGGTCCGTCATGATCGATGGTCAGCGTGTCGGCCGTGTAGGTCTGCAGCTTGATTGCATCGCAGCCTGTCTGGGCAGCGACCTCGATCATGTGCAGGGCACGCTCGAGCGATCCATTGTGATTGCCCGAGAGTTCACAAATAACATATGGCGGATGATCGGCACCGATCATACGCCCCCCGATCGATATTGATCGCGCCATTGTTTTCATCCCTTTCCTTGCCGGCCGTCGGCCCGACATCATTGATAAGCAGGTTGAACACCTTCCTTGCCTTAGAAAAAGGACGGGTGGCGTTCACTGTCAGCCGTGCGGTGCAGGTCGAATTGCGCCGGCAACGGCAAATCCGGGGCCAGGCGGCCTTCCAGCGGCGCCCGGCATTGGTATCAAGTTGCATCGTCAGCCTGAACCGTCAATCGCGGAGACGGGTCTTCCACGGCTTGTCACGGCACAATCCGGCAATTTTCCGACCGATTTTCTCCCTGTCGCAGGTCAATCCGGCCCGGTCAAGGATCGTGTGCCTGCGGACGCAACTTCGCCGGCACCCGGTGCCGCGCCGATCAACACATCGCTGACGCGCCCAGCGCCCAGGCCGTCGGCAATGGAGGCTGCCTGCTTTGCCATCATGGCGATGCGATCGGGATTGCCCAGCACATCCGCCAGCACCGCGCCAGTGGCCTGATCCTCGCCGAATTGCACGCGCACCGCGGCTCCGGCCTCGACCAGCGCCCGGGCAATGCTTTCCTGGTTGTCCGCGATCACCACCACGACCGTCGGCAAGCCGAGGCAGCAGCGTTCCCACGAGGTCGAGCCGGCCGCGCCGATTGCCAGATCCGCATCGGCCATCAATTCGGCCATATTGGTCGCATCGACGATCAGCCTGCTCGGGATCGTCATGCCCGACAGTATTTTGCGGAGAGTCTCGCGATGCGGGGACTGCCCGCCGATGACGACTGTCATTTCCCATGCGTCCGCGGCCGCGCAGTCACTCAACTGCTCAAGCATCCAGCCGGTGACATTGGGAAGGTCGACACCGCCCATGGAAATCAGCATCCGCTTCGGGCCCGTCGCCCGCGGATGCGGATGCGGATTGCGCTGCTTTTCGGCCCGCGCCCGGGCAAATTCCGGTCGCAGCAGGGCGAATGAAGGGCCGGCGAGCACGCGGGTACCGGTTCCGACAAGCCCGGCATAAGCGGCTTCCTGCGCGCCCAGATTCTGGTTCAGGAGCACGTCGCAGCAATGTTTGCGATTGGTAAAATCGTCGATGACCATCAGCCTTGCGCAGTGCCCGGCCATTTCGCTTTCCCACTCATGGGGCAGTCCGTAGTGATCCACCACAAGCCAATCGACCTCTTGTCCCGCCAGTTCGCCGGCGGTCTGGGCGGCGTCGTCCTGCCATGTCAGCGGCTGGTCAGAGCCGTCGGCCTGCTTGCCGGGCGCGGGCAGGACTGAAACCTCCATCCCCGAGGCTGCAATCCGCTCGATCAGGTTGCCGTCATGGGCGCGGCAGACAAAGCGGCAGCGCGCGCCGCGTTCGGAAAGTTCGTTCGCAAGGGTCAGACACCGCATCACATGGCCCGCCCCGATTGACAGCGACGCGTCGGCCCGGAAGGCCACGGTCATGTCTAGCCGGCCGGCGGTCATCCCAGATTCTGCAGTGCATGAAACTTGGCTTCGGCCGTTGCCCAGTCTTCCATCGTGTCAATGTCCTGCACGCGGTAGCGCGGAACAATCAGCGGGATCGAGCCCGCGCCGAAAAGCATGCGGCCGCCATGCCAGGCCTCGGGGCGGCCCCAATAGAACTGCCCGGCGTCGTGATAGGCTTCCTCAAGATCCTGGCTGCGGGTCAGCGCATGTTCGGGCCAGAACATCTCCATCCGGCCTTCCTCTGTCAGGCGCACGCTGCGCTGGATCGGGAAGGGAAAGCTGGTGACTGGGAAGACATAGTCGGCATCCGACCCCGAGAGGAGCTCATAGGCTTCGCGAAGATCCTCGGCGCGGACAAAGGGCGCTGTCGCATAGATGCAGCAGACTGCCGACGGCGCACCCCAATGGTCCGCAACCCATTGCTGGGCATGGGCTATCACCGGAACGGTCGGCGTATGGTCATCGGCAAGATTGGCCGGACGCATGAACGGCACTTCCGCGCCGTGCTGTCTGGCAATCGTGGCCACATCTTCATCATCGGTGCTGACGATGACACGGTCAAACACGCCCGATGCCTGTGCTGCGGCGATCGACCAGGAGATCATCGGCTTTCCGGCAAATTCCTTGACGTTCTTGCGCGGGATTCGCTTTGAGCCGCCCCGCGCCGGAATGACGGCGATTCTCATGCCCTGGCTCCCGTCAGCAAGCCGCGCAGGCGGGAGACGATGTAGTCCTGCTGGTCTTCGGTCATGGTCGGGAACAGCGGGATCGAAATCGCCCGCGTGTAATAGTCCTCGGCGGCCGGGAAATCCCCCGCAGAAAAGCCCAACCTCTGGTAATAGGGCTGCCGGTGGATCGGGATGTAGTGCAGATTGACGCCGACTCCCGCATCGCGCAGGGAATCAAACACGCTGTTGTGCTGCGAGGCATCGTGCAGCTGTATGATATAGAGATGCCAGGACGACGCCGTGGCCTCCATCTGCCGGGGCCTGCGCAGAGGCAGTCCCTCGAGCAAACGGTCATAACGCTCCGCCAGGGCCGCGCGGCGCGCGACATAGTCATCCAGCCGCGCCATCTGGGAAATGCCCAGCGCTGCCTGCATCTCGGTCATCCGGTAATTAAAGCCCAGCTCGATCTGCTGATAATACCAGGCGCCATCCTTTTCCCCGGTCATCAGCGCGGGATCCCGCGTGATGCCGTGGCTGGACAGCAGGGACATGGTCTGCGCCAGATCCTTGTCATTGGTCACCGCTAGGCCACCTTCTGCGGTGGTAATGATCTTGACCGGGTGAAAGCTGAACACCGTGATGTCGGCATAGCGCCCGTCGCCGACATAATGCCCGTCATATCGCGCGCCGATGGCATGCGAGGCATCCTCGAGAATCTTGAAGCCGTAGCGGTCGGCGAGAGCCCGGATTTCGCGCAGGTCGGCCGACTGGCCGCACATGTCCACCGGCACCACGACCTTGGGCAAGGTGCCATCGGCCTCGGCGGCCTGGAGCTTCTTTTCCAGCGCCACAGGCGACATGTTGTAGGTCTCGGGGTCGATATCCACGAAGTCGACGATCGCACCGCAATAGAGCCCGCAATTTGCCGAAGCGACGAAGCTGATCGGAGAGGTCCAGAGCCGGTCGCCAGGCTTGAGACCGAGCGCCAGGCAGGCGATGTGCAGGGCCGATGTGGCGCTGTTGACGGCGACAGCATGGCTTGCGCCGACCTTCGTTGCGACGGATTTCTCGAAATCCGGGACGCGCGGGCCCTGCGTCAGGAAATCCGATTTCAGGACGTCGATGACCGCATCAATATCGCTTTCGCAAATATCCTGGCGTCCGTAGGGAATCATGTCAGATAATGCCTATCTTGTCGTCATTGGCGGCGATCCACTCGGCCAGTTCGGAATCCTGCATCCATTCGGGGTTGATCTCGCTCGAATAGATGAAATTCTCCGACACCAGCTTGCCGTCCTTGATGCGGTCCTCGCTCGTGGCCCAGTTGTTGATCGCCGGCAGGATCTTGAAATGGTGCGGATATTCATAGGTGAACGGCGCATCCTCGAAGCCGATCATCTGTTCATGCAGCTTCTCGCCCGGACGGATGCCCACGGTTTTCTGCTTTGCCTCGGGCGCGACCACGCTGGCAATGTCCGTGACCTTCATGGAGGGGATCTTCTTGACGTAGATCTCGCCGCCGATCATGTCCTCGAAGGCATGCCAGACCAGTTCGACACCCTGTTCCAGGGTGATCATGAACCGGGTCATGCGCGGGTCGGTGATGGGAAGCTCGCCGCTCTGCCTGATCGACATGAAAAACGGAATCACCGAACCGCGCGATCCCATGACATTGCCGTAGCGCACGACCGAGAACGTGGTGCCGTGCTCGCCCGAATAGGCGCTGGACGCGACAAAGAGCTTGTCCGAGGCGAGCTTGGTCGCGCCGTAGAGATTGATCGGCGATGAAGCCTTGTCGGTCGACAGCGCGACGACGCGCTTGATCTTCTTGTCGATCGCCGCGTCAATGACGTTCATCGCGCCGTTGATGTTGGTCTTCACGCATTCGAAGGGGTTGTATTCGGCGGTCGGAACGATCTTTGTCGCAGCCGCGTGGACCACATAATCGACACCGTCGAGAGCACGGTACAGGCGCTCGCGATCGCGGACATCGCCGATGAAGAAGCGGACGCGGGGGTCGTTGTGATAGCCCTTGGCCATTTCCCATTGCTTCATCTCGTCCCGGGAGAAAATGATGATTTTCTTCGGGTTGTAGCGTTCCAATGTCATCGGGACGAAGGTTTTACCAAACGAGCCGGTGCCGCCCGTGACCAGAATAGTCGAATTTTCGAACATATATTCCCCGTTGAATAAAGGCGGTCATGTAGAAACGGCCGTCTGACAGACCGTATAGTCCTGACCACTGATGCAGTCAAATGTTGGCGCGCCGCGCCGTCACGCGTCCTTGCGCTGTGCAGGATCACCGAAGCCCTTGCCGAGAAACGTCAATATTATCATCTTGATATCATAGGGCAAAGTGCGCAGCGCGATGTACTCCGCATCGGATTTGGCCAGTTCCACCGGCGTGCTCATGTCGATGCCGCGCAATTGCGACAGGCCGGTGATGCCGGGCAGCACGCGCAGCACCCCGAGTCGCTTGCGCTCCTCGACCAGGAGGGTCTGCATGGGCAGGCACGGGCGAGGCCCCACCAGGCTCATGTTGCGCATCAGGAGATTGATGATCTGCGGCAATTCATCGATCTTGGTCTTGCGCAGGAAGGCCCCGATCGGGGTCAGCGACGTGCCACGCAATTCATGCGTGCCGCGTTGCGGAGTGCCCACCTGCATGGTTCTGAACTTGTAGCACTGAAACACCGCGCCGTTCTGCCCGACACGATCCTGGATGAACAGGCCCGGCCCCGGACTGGAAAAGCGCACCGCGATATAGGCCAGCAGCAGGAGCCACCACAGGACAATCAGCACGGCCAGCGCAAAGCCGATGTCGAGGCAGAATTTACCAACGCCATAGACCCAGTTGCCGATCTGCCTGCTGGAGACGAAGACCGTGCCATGGGCCTGGTTGCGCGCCGCCCAGAGCAGGCTGTCTGCAATATCGCCCGGGCGAACGATCGGGCGCAGGGCGGACAGCAGATTGAGTGCCGTGGGGCGCAAGGCTGCCGGCAGTCGGTTGAGGACAGCCAGCTTGCCGCGGAAGTCCGTGTCGCCGGCAACGGCGGCAATGCGCATGATCATGACCGGCAGCTCCGTCCTGCCTCCCAGCCACGCCTCGGCTTCGGCCTTGGTTTTCCCATAGGGTGTTGCCTGCGGCGCGCGCCCGACGATAAAGGTCGAAAACTGGCAGAAGACCTTTGCCCCTGCGGCCTGCGCCTTTGCATAAAGCTCCTGCATCAAGGTCACATTGACCGCGCGAAACTCGGCCTCCGTGGCCTGGCTGTCATTGTTGACCACGGCCAGATTGACAAACAGGTCGGCCGATGACGCAGCGCTGACAAGATCGTCATGGCCGCAGACGGTGGCGCCGGGAAAGAGCTGCCGGAGCTTCTCCGGATCCCGGCCGGTCAGGACCAGCTCCACGTCCTTGCGCTCAAGCAACGGAATGACCTGCTGACCGACGAACCCGGACGCCCCGACAATTACGATTTTCATCATGCGCCCAACCTAGGAATTGTTGCCAGCCGGCGGCTGGTTGTCTCCGGCTGCCACAGACCTGTCGCGGCTGCCGGAATAGAGAATGGCGGCCAGCACGAGGCCGAATGCAGGCGTCGATACGTAGAACTGGTTCATGAACACCACGAAACAGGCGACCGCGAGATAGCTGAGAACCACACCGCGCAGACCGAAGAACCGGTAGGCGCCGTAGATGACGAATGGCACACCGAGAAAGCCGCCCTGAACGATGAACAGGCCCCAGCCGGTTGCCGGGCCGGCGAAGCTGAGATCCATGATCCAGGAATATTGCGACAGGATCTCGGAGCGTATCTCCCCCCATCGTTCAATCGAAATTCCCTGAGGCATCAGGTAGTTCTCGAACGCATGGTAAATCGGCATGAACATGCCGGCCAGGCGAATATTGGTGCTGTAATCCGCGACCAGCAAGCCCAATCCGCCCTCGGACAGTTGCCCCATCAGACTGCCGATGCGGGTGGAATCCCCCAAGAGCTGGGCCAGCGGACGGGCAATCAGCGCGGCCAGCACCACGGCTCCAAGAACCCAGCTGCGCCAGAAGGGCCGCAGCCCGCCCCAGATCAGAAGCGCAATCGCGAAGACCAGGATCGCACTTGCAGACCGGTAGACAAGGAGGGTCGAACACAGCGCCATCAGCGTGACCCAGAGCGGCCCGCCCAGAAAGGCGACGACCGCCCCCAGAAGAATGATGTGGAAGGCAGCGTGGGTGGGCTCGGGCGCAAGACCGATCACGCCGCGCCCCGAAGCGACGATGTCGGAGCCGAGCTCCGAATTGCTGGTTATGAGAAATGTCAGGAATGTCGGCGAGATCAGATATTGCAGCACGCTGACGCCGAGCCAGGCAAAGATCGCATAGATCACGCATTTTCTGACCAGCTCCGGGCTCCTGCGGAGGAAGGCGTAGCAGGCAGCCGTTGTCACCAGCGGCGTCAGATAGCTCAACAGAAAACTCGCTTCCCGCATATCGAGCGTGCCGACGAATTCGATGGAAAACATCACGCATCCCAGAGCGGCGATATAGACCAGCAGAACCAGATCCAGTTTCGGCAGGCCGGGAATCGTGCCCGGCCACAGCATCGCAAGCACTGCCGCCATCAGGAAGCCGTAGGGCTGGGTATAGCTGCTGAGCGGAACCAGCTGGACATAGGGGAACAGGCAGAAGAACAGAACCGCTAGATAGACGAGATCGACAACCGGCACATGCGCCAGCCTGCGCAGGGGGCCGGGGCGCTCCTGCTGCATCGCTGTCGCGGGAACGCTCAAACCTCCGCCTCCCTGACCCAGCGGTCGTCAGGCACCTCGGCAACCTTGCGGGCGGGCGAACCGACATAGATGCCCGGCTCCGTGATCGACTTGTTGACCAGCGCACCGGCGCCGATGACGACATTGTCACATATTTCGAGCGGACCGAGAAGAATACTGGCTTCTCCGAGCACCACATTGTCACCCAGAACGAAGACACGGTCCTCGGCATAAAGCCGCTCATATTCCGGGTCGCCGACATCGCGGGCGGTCAGCCGGACGCAGGCATTCATCCGGACGCGGCCAGCAGAATAGATGCCGTGCCCGCCGAGATGGACAGCCACCGGATGGCCAAGCAACAGCCGGTGAACATGAATGCTGTTGGACTGCATGTCGATTCCGTAGATGATCAGGATCAGCCGATCCATGATCATGCCGAGATAGCGACCGGCATAGGGTATCCGCCTGTTCAGGAACTGGACAAAGGCGATATGCGCACGAATTTGATACTCGATGAGCCACATCCTCAAAAGGATCGACCTGACAGATCTCAACATCAGCGACATCACTTTCGTTCGACTAGTTCTTGTTCTTCTCGATCATCGCCCTGATGATCTGGCGGGGCTTGATGAGCTTTGCGCCCAGAAGAGCAAACTGAAACATGTCCGCCGCAATGACCGATAGGACAAAGCCTGACAACCCCCAACCCATGATAATCGTGATCGCAAATCCCGAATAGCAAAGGACAGCGGCGCCGATCGAACCGTAAAGTATTGTCTTTTCATCGTTGCGCGCAATCAGGGCAAACTGGAAGACCAGATTGATCGGCAGGAACAGGGACACTCCGACGAGAACCAGCAATTGCGGGGAGATGCCATAGGACGCCCAGAATTTGGCGAAGAACGGCACGTAGAAACTGCCTACAAGCCCGACCGTCGCGCCGGCGGCAAACAGCATCATCAAAAGTGCAAGCAAGCCGATCCGCCACAGCCGCATGTTTCCGGTGGCCGCATCCTTGATCAGGGTCGGGCCCAGCTTTTGCGCCAAGACGCCGCCGAGCATCGTCCCCATCTGCTGGATGATACCGATCGTGCCGAAGGCGCCGGCGACGGCGGTGCCGTAGGATGCGGCCACCAGGCTTCTGCTGCCATAGGTGATCGAGGTGCTGGAAAGACCGGCGATGTAGAGCAGGAAACCGCCCTTTCCCGATGTCTCGTCAAGCTCGGTTGGGCTGGCGGATGACGGCGGGTGATTGAATTTGCGGCTCCACCGCGAGGTCACTTCGAAGACAATCCATGTCGCCACGATTTCCGCAATGATCACGTAGTGCCAAGTAAAGTGAAGCGCCGTGGGAAGCGACAGGCACAACGGAAACAGGCCGCGCATGAAGGAAAACATCAACAGCATGCGCACGCTGCCAATCGCCCTGACAAGCGAGGCCATCAGCAGGAGCGCGCCGATGGCAATCGACAGTCCGCCGACGAGCACGATCGTCAGGTAGGACAGCGACTGCAGCAAATCCGGCAGGGCGAATTTCACCACGGCCGCCACCGCCACCAGGGCAATGATCCGCACCGCCAGCAGCGATATGGCGCGCCGCATATGGCTGCGAATGCCCGCCATGTCGCTCATGATATACATGTGCGGATAGAGCTTGGTGGTGGATTCGATCAGGCCGAAGCTGACCAGGACGCTGGTAAGCGTGGCGATCCCGACACTCGAAATATACAGGCCGAATTGCTCCGGCACGAAGATCATCGCCAGAGAGATGGATTTTATGAAGCTCAGGGACGATGCGGCCACCATCAGGACCGCAAAGATCGTCTCGTCGCCGAGCGCGCGGCCGAACTTCTGAAGTGGAAACCCCATATCGTCTTACATCAACCTAGAAACCGAGGAGCCGGTCGAAAATCTTGGGATCGAGGTCGGGGCGGAGTTTCTTGCCGACTTCCGCGATCTTGGCCGCATTGTCGCGCACCAGCGGAACCGGCGCGACGAAGGGCGCATCGGAGTTGAAGGTCACGAACACGGCCACCCGCGGCGTCTTGCACCGGCTGCCATAGTGGTAGCAGGCTGCGGGATCGATCCACACCGATGATCCGGCTTCGCCATAGATTGTCTTCTGTTCGGCATGGCCGGATTCGACAACCAGCTGGTCGTCGGGAATGCGGCGAATGGTCAGTCCGCGTCCGACGCGTTTGGAAGCCTGCTTGTCGATGAACACGAAGGGGCCGCCGGCATCGTCGACAACATCGGTCAGATACATGACGCAGTGCAGCGACCTGCTGTCGCCATAGTCGAGATGCCATTTCTGGCTTTCCTTCATCACCCCATCATCGGGGAAGGAATAGAGCACCTGCAGACTGTCGAGGCGCAAGCGGCCGCCGAAATAATCCAGCGCGACGTCAAATACTTCCCTGGAAAAGGCAAGCCGGCAAAGCGGATTGTCGACCGTGAAATCCTCGCTGCGCGACAGATTGACGAAGGGGGCCTTCAGTCCGTCCGGCTTGCGCTCAGGCGAGCGCGGCAGGAAGGTCTGCTTGAGCTCCTCGAGCTCCGCGCCCGTCCGGACCGGTCCGGTCGCATAGCCGTGCTGTTCGACCTCCAGCCCGACAGGGCTTTGCGGGCGGGGCGCCTTGAACAGGTGATGCGGACGGATATAGCGCATTCTGCCCATGTACCGCACGGGAGTCAGACGCCATTTGACAAAGCTCGCAATTTCATGGGCAGTCAGTGCCATTGTGGGAACCCCTTGTTTCGTGTCCTAGGTATCATCGCCGTCTTCTCGGCCATCGCGTGCAAATCCGCAGAACAGATCTAGCCTCTCAGCCCTCGATTGCCAATTCCGACCGGATTGCCCGCCGCAGGGCATCGAGATTTTCCGCAACGTAGAGTTCGTTGCTCGGCTGCGGGTCACCGGGATGGGTGAAGCGGGCGAACTTGCCGAGCGCACGCGTCAGAGCTGCAATATCACCTCGGCGGTTTTCTTCAACATAGTTCGTCATGTCGTTGAGGGCTGCGGCAAGATGGCGCGTGCTGCCGATCCGCACCGCATCGGGGAAATCCTGGTAGTAGCTGTCCCCCAGGACGAAGCATTTGCGGCCGAAGATCAGCGCATCGAGACCCGCCGTCGACGAGATCGCGATTGCCAGGCTGCAGCGCTGGATCAGGTGCCTGCCGTTTTCCCGGCCGAAGATCAGCCGCAGATTGGAATAGCGCCGTCGCAGCGCCTGCCAGGCCGGACCGGACAGCGGACCGAACTGGTTGGGGTGTTCCTTGACCCACAGGAGCTTGCCTTCCGGCAGCGCCTGCAGGATGGATTCGATCACCGCAAACTGGTTGCGCGCCCAGGGTGCGGCGTAGAGCAGCGAGGCTTCCGGCTCGTATTGCAGCGGGAAGAAGACATTGCCGGCATCGAAGACGCCGGGCGCTTCATCGTAATGCGACAGGCTGTAGAACTGATTGCGCAGATAGAAGCGGTGCTCCGCAGCCGATGCCGCGCTGATATAGTCGCCGGTGCGCGGAAACAGCGCCTTGAGCGATTGCGCCCGTCCCCAGCGGGCGATCTGCAGGCCTTTCGACACCAGTCCCGGGGACAGCACGAGGGCGTCCATGCCCTTGCGCTGGCGGAAATAGGACCATCCGGACTGTTTTCCCTTGGAAAACTTGTGGTGATAGACCGGACCGGCCTCGTCGGACGCCACTTTTTCCAGATAGCTGCGGATCTCGCTGACCAGCGGGCCGTCTTCATCAAGCGCCTCCGGCACGTCCCGCCGCACCGGATTGACCATGTTGATGGTGTGGGTGAAATAGAAGTGCCCCGGGAAATAGGTGTTGGCCCAGTAAAGCGGTCGGGCGTCATGCTTCTTGCACAGATACAGCAGGTAGTGGGTCGGAAACAGCGCCACCGGTTCCGACAGCACGCCGGCGATCCGGTGGCTGGCAAAGATTTCCTCGAAACCGGCCTGAATGGCGCCGGCGATCCGCTGACGTGTCTCTTGCGGAAATTCCGGCAGGTATCGATCCGCATAGATCGGGGAAAAATCAAAGCCGGTCAGGCTGCGCATGTCCGCCGGTTCCCGCCACACCGGGCTGTCCTTTGAACGCACGGCTTCCCTGCTGATCTTGCCCAGATTGAGCACGACCTTCTGGCCAAGGGCGACGATGTTGCGCTCTTCCTCGTCGGTCTGGACGATGTGCAGCGCCTCGATGTCCTTGTCCTCGGCCAGCAGCCGCGGCAGCAGCACCGACAGGTAGGAGCGGGAAAAACAAAGAACCGTCTTTTTCATCTGTGTCATCCGGTCTGGCCGATCCAATGCGAAAAATGGGTGTGAAAGCAGGGCCTGCCGGCGCGGCAGTCACCTGCGCCGGCGTCAAACATGCGGAATTCCAGTCTCATAGATATCCGCCCTCATCCTCCGGAAGCGGCGGCGGCAGCGGATATTTTACCCCCCGTCCGACGGTGATCAGCTTGCGTTCGGCATCCTTGCAGTGGGTTGAACAGCCCGGCTGGCTCCACGGAAGCTCCGGCTGGGACGCCGGAATGCCGCCGATATCTTCCAGTTCCTCGGCCGCGCCGGTCCCCGGGCGCCTGACCCAGCGGTTTGGCGAGACCTCGTCCCAGATCCTGTCGTTGCGGTGCCGGTTGACGACCATCTTCAACGTGGCTTCCGGCACGCCCAGCCAATTGGCAAGCAGATCCATGTCTGCAGGTTCGCGCGATTCGTAATAGGACACCAGGGCCGCGGCCTGCGCGCGATCCAGCCGGCCGAAGCGGATCTCCCTGCTGGCCTGGTCCCGGACCTTGGAGTAGCCGTGCTTGAAATATTTCAGCACATCATGCAGCCCCGGATAGGCGTAGCAATCGGCATGGTCGTAGATATCAAAGGTGCGCGCCTGCCACCGGCCCTGGTAATCGTGGCGGGCAACCATGTCGAGATGTTGGGCCAGCGGATCCCAGCGGACGTAATTGCCCAGATAGATGCCGCGCAATTGCAGCGCTTCGATGTCGGAAAAGGCCGGATACCGGTAGTTCAGCGTATCTTCGTCGGTCACATCGGACCAGGCCTGGGTCAGGTCGCGCGCCTCGGTGCCGAAAAGATCGTGATCCTTCCGGTATCGCCGCGACATCTCGACCTCGTGTTCATGCGAGAACATGCCGACCTGTTCGAGCCCCTGATGCGCGCCCCAGATGATCAGCGGGATCTTCATCATCACCGCCACCTGCACCGGGAACACGGTCTCGCCGGCCAGGGCCGGCCAGTACATGTTGCCGTAGCGATAGAGCGTGTGCTTGGAAATTCGCTTCACCACATGGGGGTTCACGTTCTTCAGCTGGAAGTCGACGTTGAACTTGATCCGCAGATTGGCCAGATTGGCGATGCCTTCGGGGGTGTTGAAGAACTTGTTGTAGGACACCACGAGCGGCGTCAGGCCAAGACGGTTGACCACGAGATCGAGAATGAAATGCCCGTCCTTGGCGCCGGTGACCGGGACGATGCAGTCATATTGTGCGTCCTTGCGGCGATAGGGTTCGACCACCTGCTCCAGCTTCGTCCAGCGTTTGTCCCAGTCGAGGCTGTCCTTCTCCTCGTGGATCCGGCAGCCCGAACAGATGCCTTCGTCATCGAAGACGATCCCCAGCGCATGGTTCTCGGTATAGAGGCAGCGTTTGCACGTAATCACCATTGCCGCGCTCCTCGCGTCTCGACGCCATAGGTTATGAAACGGGTGTCGTCGATCGAGCCGGGGGCAATCAGGGTTCGGTTGGCCATCTCCCTGTAGCTCAGCGAATTGCCGACCGCGACGGCGGAAACATTGTCCCGGCCCAGCAGGTCTGCGACCTGATCACGCTCGGTGATGCCGCCAAATGCGACAATCTGCAGATGGCTGCCGGCGAAGGGCTCAAGCAGCGCCGGGTCGAAGGTCGCCAGTCCACCCTCTCCGCGGCGATCGACAAGGATCAACTCGGAAAACAGCGCACTCTGCGCCTGGATCTCGGTGACCAGCAGCGGGCGGGTCTGGCGGCTACGGTAATCGAACCTGACAATGGTGCCGTCGTCGGCCTTCTCGAGCGGCATGACCCGCAACATGGCCTGGACACCGACAGCATCGCGAATTGCCTCGAGCGCGGCCTGCTGTGCCTGCCTGTCGGGGCTTTCCGCATCAAAGGCGGTTTCACAGCAGAGCCGGTCAGCCCCGGCATGGACAATGTCGAGCGCCTGTGCGGCATTCGAGATCCCGCCACCATAGGCCAGCGGCGTCACCAGCCGGCGCGCGCCGATCTTGCGGATGGTCTCGAAATCGGGGCCGAGGCCTTTCGTGGTCCGGTCGATCGACAGGATCAGAATCTCGTCGAGAAACCATCGGTCATAGTTTTCCGCCAGGATTTCCGGCCGGCCAAGCGGCAGGTACCGGCCATAGCCCATCGACTGGACTGCCCAACCGTCCTTGACGGTGATGACGCCAATCAGCCGCTTAAGCATGTGGCTCTCCTCTTGCATTGCCCAGCAGCCGGGCGAGCAGCGTCGCGCCGGCGGCCTGGCTTTTTCGGGATGGAACTGCACCCCGGTAAAGCAGCCCTTCTGGACGATAGCGGCCATCGGCACATTGTCGTCGCCGGACACTTCGGCAATCGTGTAGTCCGGGTCGGCGGGCACGTAATAGGAATGGTTGAAATAGAACGCTGCCCGCGCCCAGCTTGGCTCGTCGCAGTCGTCTGCCAGCGTCCGGGTGACATCCCAGCCGACATGGCAGCCATTGTCGGCGAAGCGGCTGACCGTGCCGGGCAACAGGCCCAGCGTCTCGGTGGGGCCTTCCTCCGACCGGTCAAACATCAGCTGCATGCCCAGGCATATGCCGAGCATCGGCCGGGTGCCGGACCTGAAACAGTCGGCGATGTAGCGGTCCAGGCCGTTGTCGCGCAACGTCTGCATGGCGACCTGGGCCGACCCGACGCCGGGCAGAACCAGCGCATCGGCCCGGTCCAGGGCGGAAGCGCTGTCGGACACGATGACCTTGAAGCCATGCCGCTCCAGCGCTCCGCGCAATGAGGCGATATTGCCGGCCTTGTAATCGATCAGGCCGATGCAGGGGCGGACGGAACCCGGATTGTCTTCAGTCATAGCCCCTCGCCGACGGTGAATTTCGGTTTGATCTGATTGCCCGAGACGTCGAACAGGTCCTTGTTGGTCACCGCGAGGATCTTCTCCCAGAACGCCGTCGGCGTGATGCCGATATAGTCGCAGAAGTTCTGGATATAGGTGTCCGAACACATGCCGTCATATTTCTGCACCAGCTCAATTCCCGTCTTCCGGTCGACCGTGCCGAGCCGGATCATTTCATTGGCATAGTCCGTCGCACGGCCAAAGCCGAACTTGTAGTACTTGATCATCTGGTTGAGCGTCACCCAGTCCTCGTCAAGCGCCGTCACCCCGTAAAGGTCACCCGTGTTTTCGGGCGGATCATGCCGGAACCTCAATCCGCTCAACCCCGAGATCATGCCGTTGTTGAGCAGCGACCAGTCGCCCAGGAACCATCCCAGATAGATCACCTGGATACCATGCTGCTCGAACTCGTCGATTGTCGGATAGTCGTAGGGGATCAGGTCCTTCTCCGACAGCCCGGTGGCCAGCATCCAGTCCCTGTCGCCACCCGCCAGGGTGTTCATGTTGCGCAGATTGTTGCCGTCATAGCCGGTGCGGCCGAGCGTTCCGAGATCGCCAAGCTGCAGGCCGGGATTTTCACCCCAGAGGATCAGCGGGATCTTGTAGTCGATCGCCAGCCGCGGCACGGCGGAAAACAGCGCCATTTCCGTGGCCTTCGCCCAGTTGGCGAAATTCTCGAACGCCACACCCATCAACTGGCGCCAGGTCTGCGGACCGGGGCAGCACTGGATCACGTCAAAGCCGAGCTCGATCAGGTTGGAGAGGTTGTCGACACCGAGCTGGGTAACTTGCTGCGGCGGGTAGGACAGGCAGACCAGCAACGGCCGCAGCCCCAGCTTGTCCCTGACCCAGACCGCCTGGCGGGTGCTGTCCTTGCCGCCGGAAACACCGATGATGCAGTCATACTGCGCATCGGGATTGCGATATTCCTCGACAATCTCCAGCAGGATCTCGGTGCGCTCGTCCCAGTCGATCTGCTTGTGCTGCTGCCAATAATTGCATGCCGGGCACAGTCCGGTTTCGGTGAACCGGGTGTTGGGCCTGGTGTCGGGTTGAAGGCACTGGTAACAGTATTTCATCGTGATGCTACGTCCGATTCAGACATTGATGATCCATCCAGTATCATATGCGCCGGTACGCGGGAAATGTTCCTGACGCGGCACAGCCATATCCTGTTCAAACCGGCGCACGGGCGCGCCCGACCCCGTAATAGCGTGTGAAACCGACATTTTCGACGTCCCCGGGCGCATAGACATTTCTCAGATCCGCCATGTGCGGCACCGCCATTACCGCAGCCAGCGCCTTGAAGTCGAGACCGACAAAATCGCTCCATTCGGTCAGGATGACGACGAGATCGCAGCCATAGGCGGCGGTTGGGGGTCGTCATGCCAATGCGCACCCGGCGGGAGATGCTCGCCTTCGCGCTGCCCGAGCCGATCGACCACGTGGATGGTGGCCCCGCCGCAGATCAGGGCAGGCAGTTAACAGCCTTTGCCGGGCTGTGCAACTCGCAGCACAATGCTGTCTGGGACCGGCCGGCGGGCAGTCGTGGCAGATACGCCCGGCTTTCAAAATGGGAAGAAAGATGCCGGGTCAGGCAGGTTGAGAGGCCTTTTTCCAGCGCCGGTAATTGGTCACGGCATGGCCGGCCAGTACGATGAAACAGCCGAGACCGAATCCCACAACCGCTGCCAGCAGGAAAATCCTGTCGGTCCTGGCCGGAATTGTGGAAATGCCGGTCATGTCGCTCTCTTCGGGGCCAAGCGCCTTGCCGAAGACCTGCCCGGCTTCCACCCGGGCACTGTAGACCTCGAGATTGAACAGTGTGACAGCCAGTGAATCGGAATCCCGCATCGCATAGGGCAGTCTCTCGGTAAGAACGTCCTTCTGGATTTCGGTCAGTTTCTCCTGTCTCTCGGCCACGCGATTCACGGCCTGGCTCACCTCTGTCACGTAGGGAGATATGTCCGCGCCTTCGCTCACAGGCGCAACGACCGTACGGACCTTTTTCGGAACAGGCAGCCAATTGGCTCCCAGGGCCCAGCCCGGACCAAGCTCGGCCAACAATACCCCTCCATCGAGGGACCCGCCAAAATCGGAATGTATGGCGACGGAGACCTGGTAGCTGTCCTTCTGCAGGGAAGCAAAACCCGCGCCCGCGATCAGCGCGATCACCGTGATGCCCAGAATTACAAATTTGCCGCGCCAGAGAGCCAGGACAACATCAATAATGCTGAGCTCTTCCGAATCCTTGCCTACATACACTTGTCAGCCCCCTGCAATCATCTACCCTGCCGGTACGCCTTGTATCTTTGTACAATACGCCGCCCCCGGCATATCATCATCGAAACCGGCTCAGGCAGGGGTTTTATAGAGCTGGCAAAGTTCGGTCCCGTCAAGGGCCGGGTGCAGGCATGGCAGTCATTATTTTCTGCTGTCGGTGCAATGCGGATGGCCTGCCAGTCTTCGCCAGACAGTGCCGGCCGGAGAGTTTCAGCTTCGGTGCGCGCGGTTTTCCGGCCGGCAGGACCGGCCCAAACCAGATGGCGCGAAGCGGTTCGCCGCCGGCCGAAAGGCCGTCCCCGGCAGGCAATGTCATGAATGGACGTCATTCGGATGCGATCACGGCCCAAACGCCACAGATTCGGCGCTTTCCGCGATTGCCTTTTTCCGCAGGACTGCTAAATCGCGGCCTATGAGCAACACGCCCCTTTCCCACATCCGCAATTTCTCCATCGTCGCGCATATCGACCACGGCAAGTCGACCCTTGCCGATCGTCTGATCCAGACCTGCGGCGGCCTCGCCGAACGCGAGATGAGCAAGCAGGTGCTCGACTCGATGGATATCGAGAAGGAACGGGGCATCACCATCAAGGCGCAGACGGTGCGACTGCACTACACCGCCCAGGACGGCGAGATGTATGTGCTCAACCTGATCGACACGCCCGGCCATGTCGACTTTGCCTATGAAGTGTCGCGCTCGCTGCGCGCCTGCGAAGGCTCGCTGCTGGTGGTGGACGCCAGCCAGGGCGTCGAGGCGCAGACGCTGGCCAATGTCTATGCAGCACTTGATGCCGATCACGAGATCGTGCCGGTGCTCAACAAGATCGACCTGCCGGCCGCAGAACCCGAGCGGATCAAGGAACAGATCGAGGAAGTCATCGGACTGGACGCCTCCGACGCGGTGATGATATCGGCCAAATCCGGCATCGGCATCCCCGACGTGCTGGAGGCCATCGTCAAGCGGCTGCCGCCGCCGAAGGGCGGCACGGTCACGGATCCGCTGAAGGCCATGCTGGTCGACAGCTGGTACGACACCTATCTCGGCGTTATCGTGCTGGTGCGCGTCATCGACGGAGAAATGAAAAAGGGCCAGCAGATCCGCCTGATGGGCACCGATGCCCGCTACACGGTGGAGCGGGTCGGCGTGATCACGCCCAAGCTGGTGGCGATGGACTCGCTCGGACCGGGCGAAATCGGCTTCATCACCGCTTCGATCAAGGAAGTGGCCGACACCCGCGTCGGTGACACCATCACCGAAGACCGTCGCCCGACCGCCCAGGCACTGCCTGGCTTCAAGCCGGCACAGCCCGTCGTGTTCTGTGGCCTCTTCCCGGTCGATGCGGCAGATTTCGAGGATCTTCGTGCCGCCATGGGCAAGCTCAGGCTCAATGACGCCTCGTTCTCGTTCGAGATGGAAACCTCGGCAGCCCTCGGCTTTGGCTTCCGCTGCGGCTTTCTTGGATTGCTGCATCTGGAAATCATCCAGGAGCGGCTCGAGCGCGAGTTCAATCTCGATCTCATCGCCACCGCTCCCTCGGTGGTCTACCGGATGAACATGACCAATGGCGATGTGCTGGAGCTGCACAATCCGGCCGACATGCCCGATGTGGTCAAGATCAGGAGCATCGAGGAGCCGTGGATCAAGGCCACCATCCTGACGCCGGACGAGTATCTCGGCGCGATCCTGAAACTGTGCCAGGACCGGCGCGGCATCCAGACCGACCTCTCCTATGTCGGCAAGCGGGCGATGGTGACCTATCAGTTGCCGCTCAACGAGGTGGTGTTCGATTTCTACGACCGGCTGAAATCGATCTCCAAGGGCTATGCCAGCTTCGACTACCAGATCACCGGCCATGAGGAAGGCGATCTGGTCAGGATGTCGATCCTGGTCAATGACGAGCCGGTGGATGCGCTGTCGATGCTGGTGCACCGTTCGGCGGCGGAAAAGCGCGGCCGGGTGATGTGCGAAAAGCTCAAGGACCTGATCCCGCGGCACATGTTCAAGATCCCGATCCAGGCGGCCATCGGCGGCAAGGTGGTGGCGCGCGAGACCATCTCGGCGATGCGCAAGGACGTGACCGCAAAATGCTATGGCGGCGACGCCACGCGCAAGCGCAAGCTCTTGGACAAGCAGAAGGCCGGCAAGAAGAAGATGCGCCAGTTCGGCAAGGTCGACATCCCGCAGGAAGCCTTCATCGAGGCGCTGAAGATCGGCGACTGACGTTCATACGCCGGACCTGACCGGCGCAGCCTCACCCCGCTTCAGTTGGGCAGCGGCAGCGCCGTGCGGCGGCTCAGGCGCCATTGCCAGAGAATATGGCCCAGCAGCGCCAGAAACACCACGCCGCCGCCCAGCAGGGTTCTGGGCGCCGGCACTTCGGCATGGATCAGCCAGACCCAGACCGGCCCCAACACCGGCTCCATGGTCGAAATCAGCGCGGCCAGCGCCGAAGGAATCATCCGCGCCCCGGTGGCAAACAGCGCCATGCCGAGCCCCAGATTGAAGCCGCCGAACAGCAGCAGCAGACCAAAATCGCCTGCACTGACCCTCAGCCCGGCTGACAGGCCGACGCCCACCGCGGTGCCGATCATGACGCCGAGGCAGACCGCAGGCGTCATCCGCACGCCGGCATGGCGCCGGGTAATCACCGTGGCCGCGGCAAACACCACCGCGATCAGCAGCGCCAGTCCGTCGCCGACGAAGGACACCTGTGCCGCAAAGGAATCCGACACCATCACCGCGATACCGGCAATCACCGCCAGGATCGCCGCCCAGGTGACCCGGTCCACCGCCTCGCGCAAAAACACCACGCCGAGCAGTGCTGCCATCAGCGGCACGCCGGCCTGCATCAGCAGGATATTGGCGACACTGGTGTAGCCCAGCGCCACCACGAAAGAGATCGACGCGGTGGCAAAGCACAGCGCCACGGCGAGGCCGGGCAGTCCCATCGTGCGAAACAGCCTGATCGTGCCCGCCGGGCCGTCGCGCCAGAGCATGAAGCCGAGCAGGAACAGCGCGGCAAAGAAGGACCGCCAAGCAATGATGGTCCAGGGATCGGTGACCTCGAGCCCGCGGGCAAGGGCGCCGCCAAAACTCCACACCAGGGCAGCACCGAACACCAGCAACGCGCCGCGCCTGGCCTCGGCCGCGCCGGACCCGTCCGGAAGCGCCGGCGGGTCCGGCGGGAGCGTGTGTGCAGCAGTGGGAACGGCTTCGGGATGCATGCGGAATCCATAGGCCCGGAAAGCGGCCTTGGGAAGCCGGCGGACGCGACATCCGGAGACGCGAACAGGCTGCCCGAAACTTCACCTTGTCAATTCACCCGACACGTCTCACTGCCAGACGGCCGGTCTCTGCCGCGCCGCTCCCGCCGCCCAGCTTGCGCCGCCCGTGACAACGCGGATGCGGACCCGGCGCATTGCCGCTGCAGGAACAGAAACAGAAACAGAAACAGGATCGGGATCGGGATCGGGATCGGGATCGGGATCGGGATCGGGATCGGGATCGGGATCGGGATCGGGATCGGGAAAAATATCATCGGCTTGCCGGCAAATTCCAACAAAGACCGGATTATTTCGGAGGCGATGCATTCTGTCGTTGACACGGCCGCCGAGACCCCCTAAATCCGCGCCAATGCCCAGATGGCGGAATTGGTAGACGCGCTACGTTCAGGTCGTAGTTCTCGCAAGGGAGTGGAGGTTCGAGTCCTCTTCTGGGCACCAATTCATTGTTCCGGAGTATCCGAGAACATCCAAAAAGCCCCGCGAAAGCGGGGTTTTTTGTTGGGTTTCGTCCGGAGGCATCCCGGTGTGACCATGGTTGTCCGGCGAAAAAGCTGGCAAATGGCGGAACTGCCCGAGAACGGCGATGTCGGCGGGCGCGGACTGGCCATTGGCGTCGAGTTGAGGACGTCGCCTTATTTTGCGGTTAACAAAGCCGGCATCATAAGCACGGGCGGGCAAAGGCCGGCGGACAGTTTTGACTGTCAAACAGCCGCGCATCATTTTCACAGAAGTGCCTGGCTGGACTTGGAGATCGGTCTCCAGATCCTGTATCAGCAGAACGATGTGACCAATCAAGGTGGATGATGATGCATGCCGACGAGGTAAGACTGTTTCTGGAAGGGCGCAAAATCTACTGCTTTCCACCCGAAACCCAGACTCTGTTTGCGGTCATCGATTACGGATCGGATGGCCGCTGCGCAGTGCGGTTTTCGTCGGGAGAGGCTGACGCCGGCATTTACGGGTTCGACGGAGACAGTTACTGGACCCGCTATGAAAAATTCAGGAACGGCGAGACCCATACATTCCGCCTCGAGAGGCTTGGGCCCGGCATCGCGCAGGCCTATTTTGCCGATGGGACAAAGGCGTTTATCCAGGCGCACAGCGCTGACCTTGGCGCAATGACCGGGATCTAGCGGTCTGGGCCAGGACTGAGCGAACCCTTGGTTGAATCAGGGCGGCAGGATGACCCGCCGCCCCAAAATGTCTTACTGGATGGCAACGCCCAGCTTTTCGCCGATGGTTGCATTCCATGCGGAGACGCAGTCGGCGCCGCAGCGTTCGGCAAAGGCCGGCAGGATTGCGACCTTCACGGCCTCGGCGCGCAGGGCTTCGTCCGCTTCCGTCATCGGGACCAGTGTCATGCCGGCCGGTTCACCCTCGGAGCATGGGCCGGTGGTGTTGCAGGCGAGACCTGTTTCGGTTTCCGTGGCCGCCAGCTCAAAGATCGAGGTTTCGAGGCCGCGAAGTCCTGTTGTCAGGTAGTCCTGAACAGAAGCGTCGAGACCATTCCACCATTCGAGATTGGCAAGCTGTGCCGCAAGGCCGAAATTGACCGGCATCGGCGAGATGAACTTGGCGCTCTCATGCCATTTGGCCTTGTAGCCTGACAGCGCACCGGTGATGGCGCAATCGACGACGCCGCTGGCCAGCGAAGGCTGCACTTCGGCGAAGGCGATGGACAGAGGCGAGCCGCCGAGATGGCTGACAAAGGCCTGCTGCGAGGCACCGGATGCGCGCACCTTGCGGCCTGCCAGATCGGCGAGCGAGGTGAATTCATCGCGGCAATAGATCACCTGGGCCTGATAGGTGCCAAAGCCGAGAAGCTTGATGTTGTGTTCCTTTTCCAGAAACTCGGAATAGGAAGGCCGCCATGCGTCGGCCACTTCGGCCAGTTGCTCGACACTGGAAAGCACGCCGACCAGATCGGTGGCCTCGTTGCGCGGCACTTCACCGGAATTGTAGGCCAAGACAGTGGTTGCGATTTGCAGGGTGCCGTTGCTGACCAGCCGGAAGATCTCCCCGCCCTTGAAACCGAGCTCGGTGAAGGGTTTGACATTGGCGGTTATCTTGCCACCGGTTTCGGCAGGCACGGTTTCTGACCAGAACGGCAGTTCCTTGTCGGTGTACATCGACAGGCTGCCGATGGAGCCGACCACGTTGAATTCGGTGGCGGGCATCTCCTGGGCTGTTGCCGGCAGGGCCAGAAGTGTCGCGAGCGTCGTTGTTGCAAGAAGTTTCATCATAGTCTCCCTTGGGTTGAACGGCTTTATCCGCCGCTTTTCGGATTGACGATTGTGGGCAGCCAAAGCGCCAGCTGCGGAAAGGCAATCAACAGGCTGATCATGATCAGCATGGCGACAAGGAAAGGTGCAGCCCCCTTGAACAGATCGGTAAACGCGCCGCCGCCCTTGCGCACGGCCTGCACCACATAGAGATTCATGCCGACCGGCGGGGTAATCAGCGCGGCCTCGATGAGGATCACGAACACCACGCCCCACCAGACCGGGGAATAACCCAGGCCAACAATCACCGGCACGATGATCGGGGTGGTGGCGATCATCATCGAGAGCGTTTCCATGAAACAGCCGAGCAGCAGGTAGAACACCACAATGGCCAGCAGCATGCCCAGAGGCGGCCAGCCGAGCGAGAGCACCGCATCGGTAATCGCGCCGACAAGGCCGATGGAGACCATGACGAAATTCAGAAAGAAGGCCGCGATCACGATCAGCATGATCATGCAGGTGGTTCTCACGGTGCCTTCAAAGGCGCTCAGCAACACCGGCAGGGTCAGCTTGCCGTTCAGCGCCACCAGGATCACCGTGGCGATCAGCCCCAGAGCTGCTGCCTCGGTCGGGGTGGCAAGTCCGGCATAGATGCTGCCCACCACAATCGCGAAAAGTCCCAGAGGCGGCAGAAGATGCGGCAGCCCCCTGAGCCGCTCCGGCCACAGCGATCCATCGACCACCTTTGGTCCGCCCCAGTGCGGCCGCCACAGTACCAGCGCCAGAACGATGCCGGAAAACAGCGTGGCCAGCAGGAAGCCGGGGATGAATCCGGCAGCGTAGAGATCGGCGACCGAGGTGTCGGTCAGCACCGCGTAGATGATCATGTTGATCGACGGCGGGATGAGAATGCCCAGCGTGCCGCCGGCGGCGATGGAGCCCAGAAACAGCGGCCGGTTGTAACCGCCCTTGTCCATGTTCGGAATGGCCACGGTGCCGATGGTGGCGGCGGTGGCGATGGATGATCCTGACGTAGCGGCAAAGACCGCGCTTGCAGCGATATTGGTGTGCATCAGCCGGCCCGGAAGCCGGGCAAACCAAGGCGTCAGCGCGTTGAACAGCCGTCCCGAGACACCGGAGCGGTGCATCAATTCGCCCATCATGATGAACATCGGCGCTGCTATCAGGATGAAATCCTCGGACGAATTCCAGGCCAGTTCACCCGCCGCCCCCGTCATCGGGAAAAACGCATAATTTTCGGACAGGATGTAGCCGGTCAGGGCCAGAACAGCTGCCACCGGCAGGCTGAGCACCAGCATTCCCAGCAGCAGGAGAAACGCTGCCCAGATCATCGCAGCTCCTCCACGGCGTGCACGGCTTCATCGATCTCGGCATTGAGATCGGCTGACCCGATCGCCGCCTCAAACCCGGCACGGTCGCCCTTGATAAGGCGGATCACGGCCTGAACCGGGGCCAGCACGGCCATGCAGGCAAACCAGAACAGTCCGATCCACCACAGGCCTTGCGGGATCACTATGGGAATTTGTAGCTGCGACATCGAGCGCGCGCCCATCGCCCAGGACTGCGAAACCGTGCCCCAGGCAAACCAGGCCAGCGCCGCCGCCACCACGGCGAGGGCGCAGGCCGCCAGCAGATCACAGGCGGCGCGCACCGGAAACGGCATCTTGGCCACAATAAAATCGACCCGGATATGGGCCTTGGTGGTGACCGTGAAGGCAAGGCCAAGCCCGATGCAGGCGGCAAGGCCGTAACCCGAAACCTCGAAACTCTCCACCAGGCCGCGGTTGAGGAAGTACCGCGCCAGAACATCGATGGTGATCGGCACCGCGCAGCCAAACAGGATCACCGCCCCTGCCACCCATGCCAGCCAGCGCGACACTCGTTGTGGCAGTGGTTCGGTCATTTCCGGTCTCCCAAGGTGCAAAGCCGATCAGGCAAGAGCCGACCTTTGCAGACCTTCGCAGATGTTGCGCCGAATATGCAATCCCTGCGGGGACTTACCTCACCGGGCCCGAATGTCTGGCTCAGGTCAAACGCTTCTGCGCTGCCGCTCAGGGCGTCGTTTAAACCGCTGACACTGCAGTCGCCGAGATCAGACATAGCCATCGGCCTGATCCTCGGCGATTGCCTCTGCATCCCGCAGCGACGGATCGCCATGGCCGCCACCGCCCGGCGTTTCCATCCGCACGATGTCGCCGGGGCGCAGGGCATGACCGATGGTCTTGGCGGCCAGAGGCGTGGTCACGCCATCGCGCGTCACGCTCAGGCTGCCACCACGCCCGGGTTCGCCGCCTTCCAGCCCGTAAGGCAGGGACTCGAAGGCATCGAAGGCCGAGTTGAGCAAGCCGCTTTCGGCCAGGAATTCCCATTCGCGCACGATGCCGAGGCCGCCGCGCATGCGGCCGGCGCCACCCGAGCCCGGCACCAGGCCATAGCGGGTGAAGCGCAGCGGAAACAGCGCCTCGATCATTTCGACCGGGGTGTTCTGGCCATTGTGAAAGCCGGCGGCGAGACCGTTCGGTCCGTCGCGTTCGGGATGCGCGCCCCAGCCACCCAGTTCGGAATCGAAATAGACCTGACGGCGGCCGTCGGCGTGGCGGATATTGACCGCGTGATTGAAGGTGGTGCCGTAATAGCTCGCCGGAATGCGATCCGGCATCACCTGGGCAAAGGCGCGCAGCACGGCGGTGGCGATCTTGTGTCCCGGCAGCATCCGCATCGAAACGGGCGCGGGAAAACTGGCATTGACCAGTGATCCCTCGGGCGCGGTCACGGTGATCGGCCGGTAGCAGCCGGCATTGACCGTTGCGGTCACGCCGCAGGCCGCGATCACGGCGTAATAGACGGCCGAGGTTGTTGTCGCCATGGTGGCGTTGATCGGGCCCTTGGCCTGGTCTGAGGTGCCGGCGAAATCGAGCGCAATGTCGCTGCCCTTGATCGTCAGGGCGACCGAGATCCGCTTGGCGCCGTCTTCGATGCCGTCGCCATCGACGAAATCCTCGGCGGAGTAGGTGCCATCGGGCAAGGCTTGAAGCGCGTTGCGCATCTCGTGTTCGGCGTGGTCGAGCAGTGCCCCGCCGATCTCGTCGAGTGCCTCGACACCATAGCGGTCAGCCAGCCGGAGCATCGCCCGCGCGCCGACATCGAGTGCAGCGATCTGGCTCAGAAAATCGCCGCGGAATGTTTCCGGCTCGCGGACGTTTTGCAGGATGGTGGCGAACAGGTCCTCCTGCATCTTGCCATCGCGCACGATCCGCACCGGCGGCAGGCGCAAGCCTTCCTGAAACACCTCGACCGCCTTGGCGTTGTAGCCGCCCGCGGCACCGCCTCCGACATCGACATGGTGGATCAGCACACAGGTGATGGCGATGCGCCGACCATCCCTGAACACCGGCTTGAACGCGATGAAATCCGGCAAATGCTGGCCACCGCAATAGGGATCGTTGGTCACGATCACTTCGCCGTCGCGCCATTCGTCGAGCGGAATATGGTGGGCGGCGATGTGGTGCAGGCACAGCTCCATCGAATTGAGGTGCACCGGCATGCGCGCCGCCTGGGCGACGTTGCGGCCCTGGCCGTCAAACACGGCGGTGGAGTAATCGAGCAACTCGCGCACGGTGGTCGACCGGGATGTGCGCCAGACGGTAACCGACATTTCCTCGGCCACCGATACGAGCGCGGCTGAGACGATTTCCAGAAGGACGGGATCGGGGCGGGTCATGGCTGTTTCCTTGCGGTCATGTCACCGGTCGCGGCCATGGTCAGGGTCCAGCGGCCGGGGATCAGCAGGGTGGTGTATTCCTGTTCGATGATGGCCGGGCCGGTCACAGTAGTGCCGGGTGCGAGCGAAAGCTGACGGTGCACCGGCGTGTCAAACCAGGCACCATCCACATGCACGGGCCGGCGGGTGACAGGGGCGGTTTCGCTGGGGGCGTAAGCGACCGCAGGCAGATTCGTGTCACCCAGCACTCCGATCGCGGTCAGCCGCAAGGTGACAAGCTCGACCGCCTCCTTCGGGTCATCGAAGGAAAAGCGCTGGCGATGCTGATCCTCGAAACGCGCGCGCAGGATGGCAAGGGTGTCCACGCTCAAGGGACCGTCGGGCACGGCGGTCATCAGTTCAAACGCCTGCCCGCGATAGCGCAGATCGGCAGTGAGGGTGAGGATGCGCTTGTCCTCGGGCATCTTGTCCTGATCCAGCAGCGCACTGCCGCGTGTGCGCAGATCGTCAGCCATTGCATTGAGGGCCGGCAGGCTTTCGGACGCCAGCGGCAGGATCTCGGTGCGCGACAGATCGTGCTGGATGTCGGAAAACAGGATGCCGTGGGCGGAAAAGGTCGATGGATCGCGGGGAAAGATCACTCGCGTGATGCCGAGTTCTTCGGCCACCTCGATGGCGTGCAGGCCGCCGGCCCCGCCAAAACTCATCAGCGCGAAATCGCGGGGATCAAGCCCCTTGGCAAACAGCGAAAACTTGATCGAGGCGGCAAGTTTCGCGTTGACCACGGCAAGGATACCAGCCGCGGCATGATCCGGCGTCAGCGAAAGCGGCTGTTCGATCCGGTCGCGCAATGCAGCCCGCGCGCCATCCAGATCAAGCGCAAAGCGTCCACCCAGGAAGGTGGCCGGGTCCAACCGGCCGAGGATCAGGTTCACATCGGTGACCGTCGGCTCGGTGCCGCCGCGGTTGTAGCAGACCGGCCCCGGCACGGCTCCCGCACTGCGCGGCCCGACCTGCAGCCGGCCCGAGGGATCGACAAAGGCGATCGAACCGCCGCCCGCGCCAATTGTGTTCATTTCCACCATGGGAACGCGGACCGGCAACCCGTCGATTTCGCCCTGGGTGACCACCGTGCGTTCGCCGCCGGCCACAACCGCCACATCATAGCTTGTGCCGCCCATATCAACGCCGACGACATCCGGAGTCTTGAGCGTATTGGCCAGCTTTTGTGCTGCCAGAACACCGCCGGAGGGGCCTGAGAGCAGCAGCTTGACCGGCGCCTGCACCGCCGCATCAAGGCTGATCGCCCCGCCATTGGACTGAATGAGATAGACCGGAGCGGCGATCTGCGCCTCGGTCAACCGTGCGCGCAAAGCGGTGACATAGCGGGCGATGACGGGAACGAGCAGAGCGTTCAAAACGGTCGTTGCCGTCCGCTCGAATTCGCGGATTTCGGGCGACACCTCATGGCTGCAGGACACGGCCATGTCTGGACAACGCGCCAGCAGCCGGTCGCGGATGGTAATTTCCTGGGTGGGGTTGGCATAGGCATTGAGCAGACAGATGGCTGTCGCCTTGGCGCCAGAGGCGGCCACGCGGTCGATCATCGCGTCCAGTGCCGTCATATCGATCTCACGCACAACCTCGCCTGACGCGGCAATGCGACCCGGCGCGCCAAACCGGTGACGGCGGGGGACCAGGATGCTGCGGTCGGGGCCGCGCAAGGCATAGATGTCGCTGCGGGCATGACGCCCGATTTCGAGCACGTCCTCGAAGCCCTCGGTGGTGATCAGGGCACCGGCGGGCAGGTCGCGGGTGAGAACGGCGTTGGTCGCAATCGTCGTGCCATGCAGGATCAGGCCGATATCGGCGGTGGTGAAGCCGAACCGCGCGCCCGCTAGTGCGATGGCGTCGGTCAGGCCGCGCGCCGGGTTGTCCGGGGTCGTCGGCGACTTCAGACTGTGGGCGGCACCCGTGCTGGAATCGCGGAACTCCAGGTCGGTGAAGGTTCCACCGATGTCGACGGCAATGGTAATACGGGAGCTTGGCATCAGGTTTTACATCTTCCGGCAAGGGGCGTGACACCGGCAGCGTCGCAGGCAAGGCCAATCAAATCAAATCGAAAATACTTGGAATTGTTGATCACATATTTTTATCACTGTGGCTGCGCGCCGTGGCCAGCGCCAGCTGTCCCGCGACTTCCACGACGTGGCTTTTCGGGTCGCCGAGATAGGATGCGGTGAATTGCAGCGGCGACGGCAACCAGCCCGGATCGAAGGTACGCAGGGCCCCGCGCGCCACCGGGTCGAGACCCAGGATTTTCGGCAAGGCCGCCACCCCCAGCCCGGCCTCGACCAGCCGGAAACAGGCCGACAGCGACGAGGACGAGAAAATCTGCACCCTGGGTCCCACCCGTTCGAACAAGGCGCGCTTGAGCTCGCGATAGGGACGGGTGTTGCGGGCGAATGTGATCACCGGCCGGGTGGCGATCAGGGCGCCATCATCGCCGTCCGGGCTGCCGGTTTGCGCGGCCACGTACCAGGCCATGTCGAAGCCGGGCAGCATGATGTTGCTGATCGTCGCTTCCGACACCGGGCCGAGCAGGATGGCAAGGTCGATCTCGCGGTCGAGCAGCCGTTCGCGCAGATTGGTGGAGACATCGACATCGATCTCGATCTCCACCTTCGGAAACCGGTGGTGCAGCGCAGAGACGAAATCCGGCAACCAGGATTGCGCCACGGTTTCTGCGACGCCGAGGCGAAGCTGCTGCTCGATCGCGTCGGGCGAAATGATGTTGGCCGTCACCTGTTCGGAGAGATGTTCAAACTGTTCGGCATAACGGATCAGCATTTCGCCACGCTTGGTCAGGGTCAGGCCGCCTGAGTTGCGGTAGAAAAGTTCGACCGCCAGCGAGTCCTCAAGTGATTTGATCCTGGCGCTGACGGCGGGCTGGGTGATGCTGAGGCTTTGCGCCGCCTTGCGCACCCCGCCCAGGCGCACAACCTCGAGGAATGTGCGCAGTTGTTCGATGTTGAGACGGGACATGAAACAGGGCCTTGATACAAACTCGGGTGACGGTGCTGACACGGAAATGACGGTACCCGGCCCCGGCCGGATCTGAAAGCGGAAGATCGCTTGGGTGTCCCTGCGACCGCGCAACGCCGGTCGGCAGCACCGACAGGGAACCGGCCTTCAATGCCATTCACCCTGCCCCCGCAGCCGCACCGCACTCCGGTTTCAAGTTCATTCCGGCCCGGGCCGAGGTGGAAGCAATATTTACCTTTTGGCCGTTACAGATGGGGCCATGAGAAAGTCTGCAACACTGTCCAGATCCATGCCCGTTGCGGCAGACCCGGCCACCGAGAACCTTCTGGAAGCGGTGATGAGCAATGCCGCTGTGGGCATTCTGCTTCTCGATCTGGAACTGAGGATCGTCGATGTCGGCCGCGGATTGTGCGATCTGCTGGGCTATGCTCGCGCCGAACTCATCGGCCGCAGCCTCGACTGCCTGATCCACGCCGATGACAGGCCGATCGCGACAAAGACATTGCTGTCGCTGCTGACTACGGGCGAACGCTCCTACACCGCGGAACGGCGCTACCTGCATCGCGACGGCAGCACGATCTGGATCATCGGCTCGGTATCACTGTTGCCGGGCCTGCGCGGGCCGGGCAGCCCGGCCTATGCGGCCCAGATCACCGCCATAGACAAGCAGAAACACGCGGAAGCGGCCGCGATCGAGGCGCTGGAGCGGTGGAATTTCGCGCTCGAGAGCGCCGACCAGGGCGTGTGGGATTTCGACTACGAGAATTCCGTATGGTTCTTTTCATCCACCTGGAAGCGGATCCGCGGCATTCCGGAGACCGAGCCGGTCAGCGGCGATTATGACCAGTGGCTCAAGGAGATCCATCCCGAAGACCTCGAGCATGTCAGCGAGACCGTCCGCAAGCAGAACTCCGGCGAGCTGGAGGATGTGACCTATGTCTACAGGGAAAGAAGCCGGACCGGCGAATGGATCTGGATTCTGGCGCGCGGCCGCTGCATCGAGTGGCAGGCCGACGGCCGACCGAAGCGGATCATCGGCACGGACACCGACATAACCGAATTCAAGCAGCGGGAAATGGAATTCGCCGCGGTGTCGCGGCGGCTGGAACTGGCGCTGAGCACCTCCCGGGTGGGCGTGTGGGAGACCGACATCGAAACCATGCAGCCCACATGGGACGCGCGCACCTGCGAGATATTCGGCGTGGCCAGCAACCCGACGACACGGCAGCCGGCCACGGCCTGGGTGGATCTGGTGCATCCGGATGACCGCGAGGCGACCCTGGCGACATGCGAGGCGGCCCTGGCGAGCCGCTCCGACTACACCTGCGAATACCGGATCATGACCCAGGCGGGCGAGTGCCGCCATATCCGCAGCTATGGACGCTTCCTCACCAATGCCGATGGACGCGAGACCATCATGGGGGTCAATTGGGACATCACGGTTGACGTGCAACGCGCCGACGCGCTCCGGTTTGCCAATCAGCTTGCCGAGGAACGCAACAGCGATCTCGAAATCGCCAGGGCGAACATGGAATTCGCCTCCCTGCACGATTCCCTGACCGGCCTGCCGAACCGGCGCTGTCTGGATGAAAAGCTGTCGCACTCTTCAAGCAACGCCGCAGCGGCCTCTGATCTCACGATCCTGCATATCGATCTCGACCGCTTCAAGCAGATCAACGACACGATGGGGCACGCCGCCGGCGACGCGATGCTTTGCCATATCGCCGACCTTCTGAAAGCCACGGTGCGCGAAACCGACATGGTGGCGCGGATCGGCGGTGACGAATTCGTCATTGTCCTGCCCGCGGCGCTCGGCAATGACGAGCTCCAGCGCCTGATCCGGCAGATCATCAGCAGCGCCGGCAGGCCCATGCTGTGGAACAACAAGGAATGCCGGACCGGCGCAAGCATCGGGATTGCCGTGGCTGGCGCCGGCATCGATCCGGGGCAGCTGCTGATCAATGCCGACATCGCGCTCTACCGCGCCAAGCGCAACGGGCGCAACTGCGCGGCCTATTTCACCGAAGAGCTGCAGGCCGAGGTGATCTTCAGCAAGCAATGCGCCGACGACATTCTCAACGGGCTTGAACGGGGCGAATTCGTCCCCTTCTACCAGCCGCAATTCGATGCCCGCAGCCTCGAGGTCATCGGCGTCGAGGCGCTGGCGCGCTGGAACCATCCGCAGCGCGGGCTGCTGACTCCGGACAAGTTCCTGCCCGTCGCCGAGGATCTGAATGCCGTGAGCAATATCGACCGCGCCATTCTTGAGCGCGCGCTCGTCGATCTAGCACGGTGGGACGAGATCGGGCTCGGCGTTCCGAAGCTCTCCGTCAATGTGTCAGCCCGCAGGCTGGGCGACGAGAAGCTGATCGACACGCTCAGATCGCTGCCGATAGAGCCCGGCCGGATCTCGTTCGAACTGCTGGAATCGATCTTTCTGGACGAAAGCAACGACATCATTTCCTTCAATATCGACGGCATCCGCAAGATGGGCATCGACATCGATATCGACGATTTCGGCTCGGGCCATGCCTCCATTGTCAGCCTCATCAGGCTGAGCCCGCAACGATTGAAGATCGACCGCCAGCTGGTCGCGCCGATCGTGCGCAGCGAACAGCAGCGGCGGCTGATCCGCTCCATCGTCGACATCGGAAAATCGCAGGGCATCGAAGTCTGCGCCGAGGGCGTGGAAAGCGCCCGCCATGTTGAAATCCTCCGCGATATCGGCTGTGACTCGCTGCAGGGCTTCCATTTCGCCCGTCCGATGCCGGAGGCCGACCTGGTCAGCTTCATCACAGCCAGAAACTGGCTCAAGGCCGACCCACCCGTTGCCACCGCCGCACGAGCATGATGATCCCGGCAACGCTGACCCCTGCACCGGCCCGCTTGAACAAGGGCTTGTCCCGGACCAATTCGGGCGCCCGACCCTCAATGTCGTCCAGCGCAGGCGGCTGGGCCGGCCTGATACGGAAGTCACCGAGGCCCTTGGCCTGACCGAGGCCGGGTCAGCCCGGTCTCAGGACACAGCGCTGTTGCGGCTGTGGCCGGCAGCAACGCGAGGCGGCGGCGCGGCCGCGACGTCTGCCGGTATCGCCGCGGCAGAGGCAATGCCGGGGACGATGGTGACGGCAATTCCTTGCTCCTGAAGCCTGGCGAGGTCTTGGCCGGTCTGGCCGGAGATCACCGGATCACCGCCCTGCAGCCGCACCACATGCTTGCCCGCCTTTGCAAGCGCGATCATGGTGGCGTGGATGTCGTGCTGGTCACAGCTGTCGCGGCCGCCGCCCTTGCCCACCAGCATGCGCCGGGCCTCGCGGCGGGCCAGTTCCAGCACCTCGCCGGAGACACCATCATCAAACAGGATCACGTCGGCGGCCTGCAGCGCGCGAACCGCCTTCAGGGTCAGAAGCTCCGCATCCCCCGGCCCGGCGCCGACCAGCGTCACCCTGCCCGCGACCCGCGTTCCCGCCGTCCTGATCACCCTTGCCTGCCGCAGCATCTCCTGCGCTGCATGCCGCTCCGGCTCGGCGCCAAAGGCACGGTCAACGAAGAACTCCCAGAAGGCGCGCCGTTGCGGCCCCGGCGCCAGCCGGTCGTTGACCGTCTTGCGGATGGTCTGCGCCAGCTGCGCCCAGGCTGCCAGCGCCGGCGGCAGCAGGGTCTCGATCCGGCGCCTGATCGCCTGGCCGAGAATGGGCGCTGCCCCGTCGGTCGAAATGGCAATGACGGCGGGTGAGCGGTTGACGATGGAGCCGAACTGGAACTCGCACCAGGCCGGTCTGTCGATCACATTGACGGCCACGCCCGCGGCCCGCGCCGCACAGTAAAATGCCTGCGCCTCGCCCTCGCTCTCCGCGTCACAGATGGCGATCTGCATCAAGACAAAGCTTTGCGCCGACCAGGGCCTCTGGTGCCGGACATAGGCGCCGGACACCGCAGGTGCTGCGATGAGATCGGCGAAGACCGGATCAAGCCGCTCGGCATGGACATGCACCTCCGCGCCGGCTGCGGCGAGCAGTTCCGCCTTCCAGGCCGCCGCTTCGGAGCCACCGGCGATCAGCACCTTCTTGCCCTTAAGCTTGTAGAACACCGGCAATGTGGCCAGCGGCGCCATCCGCTCGTGGCGTGCCGGGCCGCGCCGGGACTTATTCGGCTGCAATGATCTGATGTTCATCGAGTATCACCTTGATTTCCGCTTTGCAGGAGCCGCAATTGGTGCCGGCGCTGGTGGCGCGGCCGACGGCGTCGACACTGCCGCAGCCGCCGCGCACCGCACCGATGATGTCGTTGACGCCGACATTCATGCAGGCGCAGACGATGGCGCCCTTGTCGGGCATGTCATTGGCCGGGCGGCCGGCGATGATGCGCCAGCGCGAGGACAGATTGGCATAGTCCTGCTCGAGTTGATCGGCGGCCCAGCTGCGCGACACCGTGACCGGCTGCCGCGACAGATAGACCGCGCCCAAGAGCGAGGTGCCGTCGAAGGCGGCATGGCGGGTCACCCCGTTGGTGGGATCGGTGAAGGAGAGCAGCGGCGTGCCCGCATCAATTCCGAGAGCTGCCGGGATGAAGGACTGAACTTCATCATGATCTTCCGCCAGCGCAAATTCCGCCCGCCAGCCGCCGGCGCTGTGGGCGATCGCCCAATAGGCTGCGGCCTCGAGCACCGGCTTGTTGCGGCTGACCACAAAGCCATACTGCGAGGCTGCATATCTCGCCAGGCCGGCCGCCGTGTTCTTCAGGGCAGGCTGTCCGGAAACCGGATCGACCACCGGTGCCACGAGCCGGTCGACCCGTGCGTTCGAGGCCCATTGATCGGTCCAGTGCATCGGCACGAAGACATGGCCGCGTTGCTGGCGGTCGGTGATCAGCGCCCGCACCACGATCTCGCCGCGCGCGCTCGCAACCCTGACCAGATCTGCTTTTCCGATGCCCAAGGCCCTGGCGTCTGCCGGATGAATCTCGGCAAAGGGTTCGGCGATATGGGCGGAAAGGCGCGGGCTTTTCGCCGTCCGGGTCATGGTGTGCCAGTGGTCACGAATGCGGCCGGTGTTGAGCGTGAAGGCGTGCCTGTCATCCTTGGCCGCCTTGCCGGGTGGCACAACCGCGACGAAGCGGGCGAGCCGGTCGGGCGTGAAGAAACCGCCATTGGCAAAGAAGCGCGTGTCGGAGGCAAGCGAGAGATCATCAGCCGGCCTTGGCCACTGGAACGGCGCAAGCTCCTCATAGGCGGCATCTTCCATGCCCGCGAGCGCCCCGATATCGAGATCGCGCGTGCCCTCATTCTCGAACGCTGTCTGCGCCGCATATTCGCGCATCACCGATGCCGCATTGGGAAAATCGAACGCCGTGACATGGCCCATGCGCACTGGCGACCTCAGTCATCTGCCACCAGTCGGCCCTGGCCTCGCCCGGCGCGGGCAGGAAGGCGCGCTGGCGCGAGATCCGGCGCTCGGAATTGGTCACCGTGCCGTCCTTTTCGCCCCAGCCGAGCGACGGCAGTTTCACATCCGCATGCCGGATCGTATCGGTTTCCACCATGATGTCCGACACGACCACGAAGGGACAGGCTGCAAGCGCTGCCTCGACCGCAACCGCATCGGGCATGGAATCGACCGGGTTGGTCGCCATGATCCAGATCGCCTTGATCCTGCCGTCCGCCACCGCCTGGAACATGTCGACGGCCTTGAGCCCGGCTGTTTCCGCAATCCTCGGCGAGTTCCAGAAGCGCTGCACCCGGTCGCGATGCTGAGGGTTCTCGATCTCCATATGGGCTGCGAGCGTGTTGGCAAGACCGCCCACTTCGCGGCCGCCCATGGCATTGGGCTGGCCGGTCACCGAGAACGGGCCCATGCCCGGCCTGCCGATGCGGCCGGTCGCGAGATGGCAATTGAGGATGGCATTGACCTTGTCGGTGCCGCTGCGCGACTGGTTGACGCCCTGGCTGTAGACCGTGACCACTTTCTCGGACCCGGCCCAGAGCCCGTAGAACTGCGCGAGCTGGGCGGTATCGAGCCCGGTTTGCGCGGCCAGATCGGCCGGGCTTTGAGCGCGGCCGCTCTCCAGCGCCTGATCGATCCCGCTGGTATGGGATTTGACATAGGCCTCATCGACAAACCCGTTGTCGGCAAGATGCGCCAGCAGGCCGAGAAACAGGCTGACATCGCCATCGGGCGCAATGGCCAGATGCAGGTCGGCAAGGTCGGCGGTCATTGTCCGGCGCGGATCAATGAGGACGATCTTCATTTCCGGACGTGCGGCTTTGGCTGCGGCGATGCGCTGGTAGAGCACCGGGTGGCACCAGGCGAGGTTCGACCCGGTCAGCACCACCAGATCGGCAAGCTCCAGATCCTCATAGGTTCCCGGCACCGTGTCGGAACCAAAGGCGCGGCGGTGGCCGGCAACGGAGGACGCCATGCAGAGCCGGGAATTGGTGTCGATATTGGCCGAGCCGATGAAGCCCTTCATCAGCTTGTTGGCGACGTAATAATCCTCGGTGAGGATCTGGCCCGAGACATAGAAGGCCACGCTGTCCGGCCCGTGCTCCGCGATCGTCTCGGAGAAGGTGGACGCCACGAGATCGAGTGCGGCGTCCCAGGATGCACGCTTGCCGCCCACCTCCGGAAACAGCAGCCGTCCATCGAGATCGACGGTTTCGCCCAGCGCCGAGCCCTTGGAGCACAACCGCCCCAGGTTTGCGGGATGGTCCGGGTCGCCCTTAATCGTGACGGCGCCACCCTCCTCCAGGGTCGCCAGGACTCCACAGCCCACCCCGCAATAGGGGCAGGTGGTCTTGACCGTGCGGGCCGGGCCGGCGGTCATTTCGCTGGACCGAGGCCGAGAATGATCTCGTCGCCGTCAAGCCGCACCGGGATCGACATGGTTTGCCCCTCATCAGCCCCTTGCGCAGTCCCTGTTTCGAGGCTGATGACCCAGTTGTGCAAGGGACAGGTGACGCAGCCGTCATGGACGATGCCCTGACTCAAGGGCCCGTTCTTGTGCGGGCACTTGTCTTCGAGCGCAAACACCCGGTCGTCGGCGGTGCGGAAGATGGCGATGCTCATCTCGCCGCTTTTCACACAGCGCGCGCCGCGCCGCGGGATGTCGTTGATGCTGCCGACCCGAACCCATGCCTGTGTCATCGCGTTCATTCCGCTGCCTCCAGGCTGAGTGTCGCCATCGGGTTGAACTCGTGCTTGTCCTTGCCTGACACCCGTTCCGACCAGGGATCGACCTGAGCGAATTTCTGGCTGAAGACGAAACGCTCGTAATAGCCTTTCCGCTTGTCATGCTGCTGCATGATCTGGTCGCGGATCTCGTCGAGACCGATGCGCTTGGCCCATTTGTAGATGCGCTCGAGATAGCGGCCCTGCTCGCGGTACATCTGCGCAAGCGCGACAACATGTTCCATCACCTCGTCTTCGGTCTTCACGTTACCGAGGATCTCGGTGCCCTTGATGTCGAGACCGGCAGCACCGGCGAAATGGATCTCGTAGCCACTGTCGACACAGATGACGCCAATGTCCTTGCAGGTGGCTTCGGCGCAATTGCGCGGGCAACCGGAAACAGCCAGCTTCAGCTTCGCCGGGGTCCAGGAGCCCCACATGAATTTTTCCAGCTTGATGCCGAGTCCTGTGGAATCCTGCGTGCCGAACCGGCACCAGTCGGTGCCGACGCAGGTTTTGACGGTTCTGAGCCCCTTGGCGTAGGCCTGACCCGAAACAAAACCGGCCTTGCCGAGGTCTGCCCAGACTGCCGGGAGATCCTCCTTCTTGATGCCGAGCATGTCGATACGCTGACCACCGGTGCATTTGACCGCCGGAATGTCGAACTTGTCGACCACATCGGCAATCGCGCGCAACTCGGTCGACGAGGTCATGCCACCCCACATCCGCGGCACCACCGAATAGGTGCCGTCCTTCTGGATGTTGGCGTGGACGCGCTCGTTGATGAAGCGCGACTGATAGTCATCGGCATATTCATCCGGCCAGTCGCAGACCAGGTAGTAATTGAGCGCCGGACGGCACTTGGCGCAGCCGCAGGAGGTTTTCCACTCCAGCTCCTGCATCACCGCCGGAATGGTCTTGAGTTCCTTGGCCTTGATCAGGCGGCGCACGTCGTCATGGCCGAGCCCGGTGCAGCCGCACATCGGCGTCACCGCCGCCGGGTTGTACGCATCCCCCAGGGTCAGCGCGAGCAGCTGCTCGACCAGCCCGGTGCAGGTGCCGCAGGATGCGGAGGCCTTGGTGTGGGCGCGCACCTCATCAAGGCCCGTCAGCCCCTTCGAGGTGATGGCTGTGGTGATCTTTCCCTTGCAAACGCCGTTGCAGCCGCAGATTTCCGCATCATCCGGCAAGGCTGCAACGGCTGCCATAGGGTCCATGGGGGACCCTCCCTGATAGGCCTGGCCGAAGATCAGTGATTCCCGCATCTCCGAAATGTCGATCTGTTTCTTCAGGTGATCGAAGAACCAGGCGCCATCGGCGGTTTCGCCATAAAGCACCACGCCAAGGATCTTGTTGTCCTTGAGCACCAGCCGCTTGTAGACCCCGGCGGCGGCATCGCGCAGCACGATCTCCTCCCGGCCCTCGGCCTCGGCGAAGTCTCCGACGGAATAGAGATTGATGCCGGTGACCTTGAGCTTGGTCGCCGTCGAGGTCTCGACGAAACGCTTGCCCGTGTCACCGCTGAGATGGGCCGCGGCAACTTCCGCCATCTGGTAGAGCGGTGCGACCAGCCCGTAGACATTGCCGTTGACCTCGACGCATTCCCCCACCGAATAGATGTCGGGATCGCTGGTCTGCATGTGGTCGGAGACCACGATGCCGCGATTGACCGAGAGCCCGGCTTCCTTCGCCAGCGCAGCACTGGGCCGGATGCCGACCGCCATCACCACCAGCGTTGCCGGGATAATGGTGCCGTCCTCGAGCTCGATGCCTTCAACACGGGCTTCGCCAAGGATCTGCTTGGTGCTGGCCTTGGTGATCACCTTGATGCCGCGGCTTACGAGCTCCTGTTCGAGCAGGTAGCCGGCGGCGGGATCGAGCTGGCGCTCCATCAGTGACGGCATCAGGTGGATGACGGTGACATCCATGCCGCGTTCTTTCAGTCCCGCGGCGGCTTCAAGTCCGAGCAATCCACCGCCGATGACCACAGCCTTGCCGCGCGACTGGGCCGCAAGCAGCATCGCGTCGACATCATCGAGATCGCGATAGGTCAGCACGCCGGGCAGCTTGTGGCCCGGAACCGGAATGATGAAGGGCGCCGAACCGGTGGCGATCACCAGCTTGTCGTAGGCTGCAACCTCGCCATGCTCGGACCGGACGGTCTTCGCCTCACGGTCGATCTCGACCACCTTGTGGCCCTTGTAGAGCATGACGCCATGGTCGACGTACCAGCCGTCACCGTGGATAATGATGTCCTCAAAACTCTTCTCGCCCGAGAGCACAGGCGAGAGCATGATGCGGTCGTAATTGACGCGCGGCTCGGCGTTGAAGATGGTCACGTCATAGGCATCAGGCGCCGTCTCGAACAGATGCTCGAGCATCCGCCCCGGGGCCATGCCATTGCCGATGACGACAAGCTTTTGTTTCTCAGTCATGAGCTTACTCCGCTGCGGTCAGACGGGTGGCCGCGCTTTTCTGGCGGGCGACCCGTTCGGACCGTTTTTGAGAAATGGATTTCAGCTGTGCCTCGGACGGATTGGCGCCGCCCTCATAGGCTTCGAGGAATTCAAGCAGTTCTTCGCGGTAGGCGTAGTAGTCAGGGTGATTGAGCAGCGCCTTGCGCGAGCGCGGACGCTCTAGATCGACCTCCATGACATTGCCGATCCTCGCATTGGGCCCGTTCGACATCATCACCACCCGGTCCGCCAGCAGGATCGCCTCGTCGACATCATGGGTGACGCAGATGGCCGTGACCTGGGTGCGTTTCCACACATCCATCAGCACATCCTGCAGCTCCCAGCGTGTCAGGCTGTCGAGCATGCCGAAGGGTTCATCAAGCAGCAGCAGCTTGGGCGACAATGCGAAGGCCCGGGCGATGCCGACCCGCTGCTTCATGCCGTTAGACAGGTCCGAGGCGGCGCGGTGCATGGAATCAATCAGGCCAACGCGCTGCAGATAGTATTCCGCCACGTCGTTGCGCTCGGCCCCGGTCGCATTCGGGTAGACCCGGTCGACGCCCAGCGCGACATTCTCGTAAGCCGTCAGCCACGGCATCAGCGACGGCGCCTGAAACACCACCGCCCGGTCCGGACCGGCCTCGGTGATGTGCTTGCCGTCGAGGATGATTGCGCCTTCGGTGATCGGGTTGAGGCCCGCCACCATCGACAGCACGGTCGACTTGCCGCAGCCGGAATGGCCGATCAGCGTGGTGAATTCGCCCTTCTTCATCTTCATCTCGAAGCCGTCGACAACGGTCAGCGGCCCCTTCGGTGTCGGATAGACCTTCTTGAGCTGGCTGAATTCGAGATAGTTGTCATCCTTCAGCGCGGTTGACGCCTCGAGATAGGCCTTCGGCAGCTTCTGCTTACCGAGCGAAATCGGCACGATGTTGGGCAGGCGGATTTCGCGCTCGTCCTCGGCTCCGCGTTCGGCGCCGACTTCCATCAGATAGCTGGTGATCTCGCCGCGCAATCGGATGAAATCCGTATCCGAATTCATGTCGGCACGGTTGCGTGGCCGCGCGATATTGACCGGAAAATCCGGGCCGAGCGTCGCGTTCGGACCCGGCTTGAGCGGGATGATCCGGTCGGCCAGTAGAATGGCCTCATCGACATCATTGGTGATGAGGATGATGGTCTTCTTTTCCTTCTGGCAGATGTCGGCGAACTCGTCCTGCAGCTTGGCGCGGGTCAGCGCGTCAAGCGCCGACAGCGGCTCGTCAAGCAGCAGCACTTCCGGCCGCATTGCCAGCGCCCGGGCAACGGCCACACGCTGGCGCATTCCGCCCGACAGTTCCGCCGGCTTGCGGTCGCGGGCATGGCTGAGCCCCACCATGTCGATATAGGTGTCGGCGATGGCGGCCCGCTCGGCGCGCGACTTTTTCCTGAAGACACTGTCGACGGCGAGGCTGACATTGCCGGCCACCGTCATCCAGGGCATCAGCGAATAGGACTGGAACACCACGCCGCGTTCGGGTCCCGGGCCGTCGATTTCGGTGCCCTTGAAGATCACGCCGCCCTCGTCGGGCGCGATCAGCCCGGCCAGCAGCGAGATCAGGGTTGTCTTGCCCGAGCCCGAGAAGCCGACGATGGCGATGAACTCACCGTCCGCGACCTTCAGGTTGATGTTGCTCAGCACCTCGGTGCGGGTTTCGCCTTCGCCATAGGATTTCGACAGGCCGGAGATTTCGAGAATGGTCATCGCAATCCCCTAGCGGTTGGCCGAAAAGGTGAAGGCGCGCTGCAGGGCAAACATCAGCCGGTCGAGCATGAAGCCGATGATGCCGATGGTCAGCACAGCGACCATGATCTTGGCCAGCGACTGCGACGAGCCGTTCTGGAATTCGTCCCAGACGAACTTGCCGAGGCCTGGATTCTGCGCCAGCATTTCGGCCGCGATCAGCACCATCCAGCCGACGCCGAGCGACAGCCGCAATCCGGTGAAGATCAGCGGCAGCGCCGAGGGCAGCACAACTTGCGTGATGGTGCGCGAGGTCGGCAGCTGCAGCACGCGGCCGACATTCATCAGGTCCTTGTCGACCGAGGCCACGCCAAGGGCGGTGTTGATCAGTGTCGGCCACATCGAGCACAGCGTGACGGTGACCGCCGAGATCAGCAGCGATTTCGGCATCCAGTCATAGGGATTGGCATAGGTGGCCGAGATGATCATGGTCACGATCGGCAGCCAGGCCAGCGGCGACACCGGCTTGAAGATCTGGATCAGCGGGTTGATCGCGCCGTTGAAGGTTTTCGACAATCCCGACCCGATCCCCAGCGGAACCGCGATCAGCGTGGCGATGCCGAAGCCGAGACCGACGGTGAACAGCGAGGTGATGATCTGGTCGAAATAGGTCGGCTTGCCGGTATAGGTGCGGAATTTCGGCTCCTTGCCGGCGGCCACCAGCTTCTCGTTGCGCTGGTCCTGTCGCTCGTAGAACTGCGCCGCCTTTTCCCGTTCGCGGACGTGGTCGTCCCACAGGTTTTCAACCTGCTCCCAGACTTCCACCGGTCCGGGAACCGCGCCAAGCGAGGTCTGCACCTTGGGCGCCAGCACACCCCAGGCAACGACAAAGGCCAGAATGCCCAGCAGCGGGATGAGCAGCACGCGCTTGAGCTCGTGGAGCTGCGTCCGCGGGCTGTCGCCGGCAATCATGCGCAGGATCGGGACCAGCCATGAAAAGCCCAGTGCATCGAGCCAGCCGCTGGCCTTGGTGATGGCGGAGAAGACTTTCTCGCGGCCGCTGAGGTCGATTGGTGCGGTATCGGTGGCGTTTGCCATCGTTTCAGATCCTTGTGAGAAGACAATCAGGTGCGGAGCGCCCGGCAAGGCGCTCCGGAGTGTCGGGAGAGGCCTCAGCCGCCGGCAACTTCATCGCCCTTGAGGCCGATGGTCAGGCTGTCGAGATAGGCGTTGGGGGATTTGCCGTCATAGGCGATGCCGTCGATGATATCGGCGGCAGGGGTCGGCGCGCGGTAGCCATCGCTGTCCCAGGGGAAGTCGGCTTCAGCGACATGGCCTTCCTCGACCAGCATGCGCGCGGCCTTGAGATAGATGTCCGGCAGATAGACCGATTTGGCGGTCTCATCGAACCACTCATCCGATTTGGCGTCTGAAATCTGGCCCCAGCGGCGCATCTGAGACAGGTACCAGACCGCATCCGAATAATAGGGATAGGTGGCAAAATACCGGTAGAACACGTTGAAGTCGGGAACCTCGCGCTTGTCGCCCTTCTCGTATTCGAAAGTGCCGGTCATCGAATTGGCGATAACCTCGGCGTCGGCCCCGACATATTCCGACCGGGCCAGGATCTCGACGGCCTCGGGCCGGTTGGCATTGTCGTTCTCGTCAAGCCATTTGGCGGCGCGGATCAGCGCCTTGGTCAGAGCCAGCGTGGTGTTGGGGTTTTCCTCGGTGAATTCCTTGGTCAGGCCGAAGACCTTTTCCGGATTGTTCTTCCAGATCTCGTAATCGGTGATCACCGGCACGCCGATGCCCTTGAATACGGCAGCCTGGTTCCAGGGCTCGCCGACGCAATAACCATCAATGGTGCCCGCCTCGAGCGTCGCCGGCATCTGCGGCGGCGGCGTCACCGACAAAAGCGCATCGGCGCCGATCTGGCCGGAAACATCGGACGGCGAATAGAAGCCGGGGTGAATGCCGCCCGAGGCAAGCCAGTAGCGCAATTCGTAATTGTGGGTGGAGACCGGGAACACCATGCCCATGTTGAAGGGGCGGCCCTCGGCCTTGAACTTGTCGACCACCTTCTTCAGCGCGTCGGCCTTGATCGGGTGCACCGGCTTGCCGTCCGGACCGCTTTCCAGATGCGGCTTCATCAGCTCCCAGACCTCGTTGGACACGGTGATGCCGTTGCCGTTGAGGTCCATGGAAAACGGAGTGACGATGTGGGCCTTGGTGCCGAAGCCGATGGTCGCGGCCAGCGGCTGGCCTGCCAGCATGTGGGCGCCGTCGAGTTCGCCGGTAATCACCCGGTCAAGCAGCACCTTCCAGTTGGCCTGCGGCTCCAGCGTGACAAACAGGCCCTCGTCCTCGAAATAGCCCTTCTCATAGGCGATCGCCAAAGGTGCCATGTCGGTGAGCTTGATGAAGCCGAATTTCAGCTCGTCCTTCTCGACCTCAAGCATCTCGGCCTGGCCGGGAGTCAGCATGGTGGCCGACGCCAGGGCCAGCGCGCTGAGAGCAAGAGCGGTGCGCCGTGTGAATGTCATGGTCATTCCTGTCTCCTTTTGCGGTGTCGTGTGACCGCAACAAAAAAGCCGCCAAATCGAAGTGCCGCGGGAGGATGCGGGTAACTTCGATTTGGCGGCGTTGCCTAAGTGGGTCCGTCATTGGACCTGATTTCAGCCGTGGAAAGCTGTCCAAGGTAATGCAATGGGCGTGCCAGTTTGACGAAAACTGATTATTACTTATGAAATCAATCGGTTGGGAAAGGCGCGGGAATGCGGATGCCTTTGGCGGCTGCGCATGCATTGTGCAAAGCAGCATAAATCAAAGGCTAAAAAACAGACAGATTTGGATTCTGCCCCTGTCGGGTCATGCGGTCTGGCTGGCGATATAGGCATCGAGCCGGTCAGGATCGAAGACCGCGCCGTCGAAGAAACCGTCCGGGCCGAGATAGAGGAATTGCGAGGAGGCGCCGACCGCGACCATCTCTTTGAGCGCGCCTTCCACCTTGGAATTCGCGGACGGCACCGGCACGCCGATCCCGGTCATCACCGCGCGGTAGATATCCGGCCGGTAGCTTTGACGCGCGATCTCTGCGTGTGCTGCGGAATGGCCGACATACCCGCTGCGCACCATTTGCGAATAGAACCACAGGGCGTGGCTCTGCCAGGGAAAGGTCGCGGCGCGGGCATGCGGCTGGAAGAAATCGCGCCCGCCGCCTGGGGGCGACGCCCCGAGGATGGAGCCGTCCAGCGCCGGCAGGATGAACTCGGCCGGCTGGCCAAGATAGGCGGGCGAGCCCAGAAGTGCGGCGAGCTCGGAATGATTTTCGGGCTGGCCGCACCATTCGGCCGAGCGGTAGAGCGCGCGCAACAGGGCATGAAGCGTCTCGGCATTTTCGCCGGCCCAGTCTTCCCGCACGGCCAGCACCTTTTCCGGGCTCGAGGCCCAGATCGAGGATTTGGTGGTGATGATGTGGCCTGCGCCTCTGGCGACGCCGACCGAATTCCACGGTTCACCGACGCAATAGCCGTCGATCTGACCCGAGGCCAGCGCGTCCGCCATCAGCGAGGGCGGCAGGATGACGATCTCGATATCACTGTCCGGGGTGATGCCCGAGGCGCTGAGCCAGTAGCGCAGTTCGAAATTGTGCCCGGAGAACGGATGCACCACGCCAAATTGCAGCAGTTTGTCACCGCCCGACCGGCCGGCCGCGACGACATCTGCAAGGGCCCGCCCGGCAGCTTCCGCATCAAGGCCCAGGAATCCGCTCTCGTCCTGCATCTTTGCCAGCAGCGCAGTACTCACCGTGATGGCATTGCCGCCAAGGCCGAGCGCCATCGGCGCGATCAGCCGCGTGTCAAACGGGGTGAGCCCCAGATTGGCGGCTATCGGCATCGGCGCCAGCGCATGGGAAATCTCGAACTGACCGACGGCCAGCTTGTCGCGGACATTGGCCCAGGAGGTTTCGCGCACCAGGTTGAGCGCAATGCCCTCTGCCTCGGCGAAGCCGCGCTCCTTCGCGGCAATCAGGATGGCGCTGTCGGTCAGGGGCAAAAACCCGGCGCTGAGTTCCGTGATCATCTACTTGCCCTCATCCCCAAGCAACCGCGCCGACATCACCAGGCTTTCGGCGACATCGACGATCTTGCGGTTTGTGTTCATCGCCGCCTTGCGCAGCAGCTTGTAGGCGGCGTCCTCGTCGACCCCGCGCGATGTCATGATCAGCCCCTTGGCCTGGTCGATCACCTTGCGCTGCTCGAGCGCGCCGCGGGCTTCTTTCAGTTCGCGCTCAAGCCGCGAAAACGCGTTGAAGCGGCTGATGGCCATATCCAGAATGCTCTTGACCCGCTCCTGGCGCAGCCCGTCCACCACATAGGCCGAAACCCCGGCATCAATGGCCGATTGCATGGCTTCGGTGTCGGAGCGGTCGACAAACATGGCGATCGGCCGTTTCACCGCCCGCGACAGCTGAAAGATGCTTTCGAGCATGTCGCGGTTGGGGTTTTCCAGATCGATGACGATCACGTCCGGTTCGTGCAGGGCGATCTTGGCGGCGATGCCGTGCATCTCGTTGATCACCATCACCTGGCTGTGCCCGGCCGCCGCCAGTCCCGCCTCGATGATCGAGGCGCGGGTGGCGTTTTCATCAATGATCAGCACAGAGGGAAGCCGGTCAGTCATCGCCGCATTCTGCGCAATTGCGGAAATTGTGCAACGCACAAAATGCCGGCACGATCAGAATCAGGGTGCGGATCGCGCCGGCCAGCCTCGTGAAGCGGGCGCGCTGCCCAGCATCCGGGCGCCGGCAATGGCGCCCGGGGATCCGGTCACGGCAGGTCTGCCGCAATCAGCATCAGAGCCGATTGGTCAGTACATCAGGTTGGGCAGCCACATGCTGAACAGCGGCACATAGGACAGGATGATCAGCGCCACCACCATCAGCAGGATGGTCGGGATGGCTGCGCGGAAAATCTCGAACAGCGTCATCTTGGCGACCCCCATCGCCACGAACAGGTTCAGCCCCACCGGCGGCGTCAGCATGCCGACCGAGAGATTGACCAGCATGATGATGCCGAAATGGATCGGATCGACGCCAACCTGGGCGGCAATCGGCTGCATCAGCGGCCCGAGAATGATGATTGCCGAGGCGCTGTCGAGGAAACAGCCGGCGATCAGCAGGATCAGGTTGAACAGCGCCACCACGATCACCGGATTTTCGGTGCCCGAGAGGATATAGGTCGCCAGTTGCGATGGCGCTCCGGTGCTGGCCAGAAGCCAGGAGAAGGCCGAGGCGCCGGCAGTGATCAGCAGAAGCGGCCCCGAGATCAGACCGGTGTTGCGCAGCACGATCAGCATGCCCTTCAATGAGATGGTGCGGTAGACCACGACGCCGACAAACCAGCCGTAAAGACAGGCGGTGGCCGCCGATTCGGTCGGGGTGAAGACACCGGTATAGATGCCGCCCAGCAGGATCACCGGCAGGCCCAGACCCCAGGCGGCACGCTTGAAGGCAACAAGCACGCTGCTGACCGTCGGGAATGCATCGCGCGGATAGCCCTTGCGCAGCGAATAGGCGCAGGCATAGATGATCAGGATTCCGCCGATCAGCAGGGCCGGAAGCAGGCCGGCCGCAAACAGCTTGCCCACCGAGGTTCCGGTCACCGAGCCGTAGATGATCAGCGCGATCGACGGCGGCACGATCGGACCCAATGTGCCCGCCGTGGTGATCAGCCCGATCGAGAAAAACCTGTCATAGCCGGCCGAGACCATCGCCGGATACATGATCGCACCGATGGCAATCACCGTGGCCGGGCTCGACCCGGAGATCGATCCGAACATCAGGCAGGCGACCACGGCGGCGGCAGCAAGGCCGCCGGGCAGCCAGCCGATCAACGCCCGGGCGAGGCCGATGAGACGGTCTGACAATCCGCCGATGCGCATCAGTTCGGCTGCGAGAATGAAGAAGGGGATCGACATGAGCGAGAAGTTGTTCATGCCGGAGAACATCCGCATCGGCACGACAACGGGGTCTATTCCGCTCCAGAAATAGAACACCAGCCCGACGGACAGGGCGAGCGCCGCAAAGATCGGCAGGCCGAAGAGCAACAGGCCGAAAAAGGCCGGAACAAGGGCTGATAACATGGTGGCGGCCTCAGCTTGTCTTGATGTCGACCTGCGGCGCGACATAGTCGCGCCCGGTCAGAAGGAACTGCATGATCAGCAGGTACCGCAACACCATGAAGCTGCCTGCAAGGGGAATGATCATGTAGATATAGCCGACAGGTACGCGCATCGCGGGCGACAGCTGCCCCATGCGCGACGTGTTGATCGACAGCTTGCTGCCGTAATAGATCAACGCGCCGGCAAAGATCAGACCGAGGCTGGCAGCCCCGATCTGGAGTGCGCGGGTCATGCGGGGGCTGGCGATCGCATAGACCGCCTCGACGCTGATATGGGAGGCGTAACGCACCCCCATGCCCATGGTCAGAAAGCTCATGGTGATCAGCGAATAGAGGATCAGTTCCTCCGACCAGTACAGCGAGTTGTTGAAGACATAGCGCGCGATAACCTGCACGATGGCGACAACCGTTGCGGTCAGAATGAGCAAGGTGACCGAGACATTTTCAATCCAGTCGACAATGCGGTTCAATCCTTCGATCATAGACCAGCCCCCTTCACGTGAATTAACCCTTGGAGGCGGCGAGCGCCTTGTCCATCAGCTCAGGCGAAACCTTCGGACGGAATTCATCATAGATCGGCTTGGATGCCTCGATGAATGCAGCGCGGCCCTCTTCGGACAGTTCCTGGATTTCGATCTGGTCCTTGATTGCGTCGAGAATGCGGGCCTCGTCTTCATTGGTGTATTCACGCGCCGCATCACGGCCGACGATCATTGCTTCCTCGACCACTGTCTGCAGGTCTTCCGGCAGGCTTTCCCAGGCCTGCTTGTTCATGACGGCTGCATAGGTGTGATAGGCGTGGCCGGTCAGCGTCATGTATTTCTGCACTTCATGAAAGCGCATCGAGTTGATGTTGGCGAGGGGATTTTCCTGGCCTTCGACAACGCCCTGCTGCAGGCCGTTATAGACTTCGACATAGGCCATCGCGGTCGGGTTGGCGCCATAGGCACGGTAGGTCGACAGGATGGTCGGCGCCTGCAATGTGCGCATCTTGATGCCGTTGAGGTCTTCCGGGCCATTGATCGGACGGACATTGTTGGTCATGTGACGGAAGCCTGCGCCCCACATGGCGATGCCGTGCAGATTGTTGCCGCCGAGCGTGCCGAGCAGTTCGGTTCCGACTTCGCCGTCGAGAACGCGCTTCATCGCCTCATTGTCGCTGAGCAGGAACGGCAGGTCGAACAGGTACATCTTCTCATTGAAGTTGGCCAGGTTGCCGGTCGGCGGAATGGAGATGTGGACCAGACCCATCTGTGTCTGTTCGATGATTTCCACATCGCCGCCGAGCTGCGCGGCAGGGCGGATGTTGATCTCGATGCGGCCGTCGGATTTGGCCTCGACTTCTTCCTTGAAGCGCACGGCGGCGCGGGCATTGGGGGTGTCTTCGGTCAGCACATGGGCGAAGGTGAAGGTGAAATCAGCGGCGTAGGCTGCGCCGCAGAAGCTGAAGGTCAGCGCTGTCGCCAAGGTCAGACCAAGTGTTTTGATGGACATGGTGTCTCCTGTAGGTGGTGTTTGAGTCAGGTTGCGGATGAAAGAAGCGGTGGCCGGCCAAGCAGCTCCGGCGCACGGCCGACAGCAGCTTCGACGCCGAGCGCGATCGCCAGGAGACGCGTCTCCTGCATGGGTGGGGCGATCAGCTGGATTCCGGATGGAATGCCATTGCCGTCAATGCCCGAAGGCAGGGTCAGGGCACACCAGCCAAACAGATTGACGATGGCCGTGTTGCGCAAGGCCAGCATGTTGGCGGTGCGGTAGGCCGCGCCGTCGGTCATGTCAGACTGCAAGGGCGCACTGACGGGAACCGTTGGCGAGAGCAGCACATCAAACCGGTCAAAGACCGACAGGCCGTCCCGCCCGGTCTTTGCCAGCACGTCGCGGCGGCGCAGATATTCGGTCGATGAGATCTGGTCCGCACCCTCGACGCGGGCCCGCACCATGGGGTCAAGCCGGGTGATGCGGTCGGGACAATCGGCATCCATGAAGCTGCGCAGCTCCGGAGCCGCCAGTCCGCCCTGGCGGAAGATCTCCAGCACCGCGTCAACGCCGGGCAGCGTGAGCCCGGAAACGATCGCGCCCTTGGCTTCCAGCGTGGAAAGCGCGGCTTCGGTGTTGGCGGCGATGGTCGGGTCGATCTCGTCCCAGACCACATTCTCGATGACACCGATGCGCAGCCCCGAAAGCCCGCGCGGCCCGACCGGGTCCTTGTCGCTGCCATCAAGGGCGGCAAAGGCAAAGGCCAGATCCTCGACGGTGCGGCACAGCACGCCGGGCGTATCAAGCGACGGGGACAGGGGCACGATGCCCTGGGTGGACCAGCGGCCATGGGTGGTCTTGAGCGCGCATTGGCCGGTAAAGGCGGCCGGGATCCGGACCGAGCCTGCCGTGTCGGTTCCCAGCGCAACCAGGGCCGACCCCTGGGCCAGCGATACGCCGGCGCCGGAACTCGAACCGCCCGACACGCGCGGCGCATCCTTGCCCGACCACGGATTGACCGGCGCGCCCCAATGCGGATTGGTGCCGATGCCGCCAAAGGCGAACTCGACCGTGTGGGTCTTGCCCATGACGATGCCGAGCTGCGAGATCACCGACTGCACCAGGGGACCGGGAGCTTGCCAGCTCTCGGCAAAGGCGGTGTCGGTGCCGGCAAATACCGGCATGTTCGGCACGCCGTACAGATCCTTGACCGACACGGGCATTCCCATCAGCGGTCCGTGATCCTGGCCGGCCTCGAAAAAGACATCGACCGCGTCAGCCTGCCGGGCGGCTTGCGTGCCCGCCCAGTGCTTGTAGGCGTGGACAACGGATTCCGATGAATCGAAGCCGGCAACAGCTTTGGCAACCAGCTCGGCTGCCGAAAGCTTGTGCTGTCGAAGATTCTGCGCGATCTGGGCAAGGGACTGATGTTTCAAGACGCCACTTTCTCGTTCCGTGAAGTCCAAACCTTATGAGCGGCGCCGGAAAACGCCAGCGCCGAAATAAGGCGGCAAGACGACCGGGTTTTGACACCGCCACAACGCGGATCTCTCATCTTGTTGTTTTTGCTGGATTTAAACAGGACATCAGGGGCCGATCAAAGTTACGCGTTGCCGTTTCGGCAAAGCAGTGTTGCATGTTTCGCGCTCCCTCCGCGGCCGGTTCCGGCTAATTTCACGCCAGTTGAAACGAGGAGTGCATCACATGTCCCACCAGACCGAAGGCCGCCTGAAAGAAATGGGAATCATCCTGCCGCGGGTCCCCAAGCCGATCGGCAACTATCTGCCCGGCGTTGTCGTCGGCAACATCCTCTACACCTCCGGAACGCTGGGCACGCAGCCGGACGAAAACGACAATGATGTGCTGCCCTATGTCGGCAAGGTCGGCTCCGACCTGACCATCGAGGAGGGCTACGCATCTGCCCGTCTGATGGCGATCAACCATCTGGCGATGATGAAGAAGGTGCTGGGCGATCTCGACCGGGTCAAGCGGATCGTCAAGATGATCGGCTATGTCTCCTGCGCGCCCGGTTTTGCCGAACCCCATCTTGTGCTCAATGGCGCGTCCGATCTGTTTGTCGCCCTATGGGGTGAAGACAACGGCAAACATGCCCGCGCCGCATTGACCCAGCACGAGCTCGGCCTCAACGCGCCGGTCGAGGCCGACATCACCATCGAACTTCACGCCTGATTTCCACGCAGCTTTGCCAGCAGCTCCGCGTCGGATTTCTCGCCCGCCTGGAATTCCGCCAGGATGAAACGCAGAAACGCGGATGCCGCTGGCGCAAGCTGCTGGTCCCGGCGGACGACGGCATAGATATAGCGGTAATCGAAGTCCTTGCACTCGAGGTTAAGCGGCACGATCTGGCCCGCCTGCACCTCGGACAGCGCAGCCTGAAGCGGCAGATAGACGATCGCGTTTGTGCGCACCGCATGGGCGATGAGAAAGTGGAACTGGTCCGCCACCAGTGTCGTGTTCGGCGTGGCGCCCAGCTTGGCAAAGGCGCGCTTGACCAGATGATGGATTCCGAAGCCGTCATCGGGAAGCACGCATGTCACCGGCACCAGATCCTTGAGCTGCAGGGGACGGCCGTCGGCAAGGGGATGATCCGGGCGGGCCAGCGCCAGCAGCGGCTGGCGCCACTTGCCCATGGTCTCCAGGGAGGGATGGGAGAAATGGTCATAGATGAAGCCGATCTGGCACAAATGCTGTTCGAGCGCTTCCAGCACCCTTTCCCGGCCGCGGATGCGGACCCGAAAATCGATTGACGGGTAATCCTGCCGGAAGGTGGCGATGTTGTCGGACAGGAACGGCCCGGACACGCCCTCGACGGTGGCGATCGACACCTGCCCGCTGCGCAGACCCTTGAGATCGGAGATCTGCCCCTTGGCAACATCGATCGTGTTGAAGACCATGGCGAGATGCCGGGTCAGCAATTCGCCCGCGGCGGTGAGCCGGATGCCACCCGAATGGCGCTCGAGCAGCTGCACGTCGAATTCATGTTCCAGTTTGGACAATTGACGGCTGATCGCGGATGGCGCCACATGCAACCGGTCCGCGGCCAGGCGGATCGACCGCAGCCGCGCCACCTCCAGGAAATATTTCGCTGCTGTCAGGTTCAACATCACCCATCCTCGCTGTGTGAGGTCTTATCACACAACTGTCAACACGTTCGGTGTGGCAAGTTTCTCTTTCCGGCGCACGCAGGACCGGGCCGCCATGCGGCCGGAGACAGGCCTGTGCTTTGCGGCGAAATCGTGGACAGAAGCCGCAGCCAAAGTCACAACCGCCATCACCCCTATTCCGCAGGACCGCCGGAAACTTCGGCAACCCGCGCGATAGTGCGTGTCACCAGGTCTTCGGCCAGGGCCCGGGTTGCAGCCTCGCTGTAGACCCGCATTTCCGGCGCATTGCCCGAGGGGCGCAGATGGATGATGGCGCCGGTGTCGAGCGTCACCCTGAGACCGTCGGTCAGATCGACCGCCGCCACGGCTCCGGCCGGTTCGAAGAAGCTGGCGCGCAGAGCCGCATCTTCCGACAGGCTGGCGACCAGCGCCCGGCTTTTGGCGGTGGGAAAACTCTCGATGCGGGCGCTGACGGCCACCGGCAGGCCAAGACCGGCGACATGGGCCGAAAGGCTTTCGCCCCGGGACCGGGCCGCGGCGAGCGCACAGAGAATCGGCAGCACGCTGTCGCGCGTCGGCAGCGCTGCGAGCCTGGCCGCGCCCACCTCGATCTCGTTGCCGGTCAGCACGCCGCCATTGGCCTCGAAGCCGATCACCCGCTTGCAGCCGGCAGCCAGCGCCTGCGCCATGCCGGCAATGACATGCGGCGAGCCGACCCTTGTGCGAAGGACTTGGGCCTGGCAGCGGCTTTCGATGCCGGAATTGGAGGTGACCGGCGTAACCACCGCATCGGCCTCAAGATAACGCGCCGTGATCAGCCCCAGCGCATCGCCCCTGAGCACCTGGCCGGTTTCATCGGCGACAAGCGGCCGGTCGCCGTCGCCATCGGCAGAGACCAGACCGTCGAGCCGGTGACTGCCGACCCAGCCGGCGACCAGCGCCCGGGTCTCGTCCGACACGGCTTCGGTGTCGACCGGCACGAACACATCCGACCTGCCCAACCGCACCACCTCGACGCCGGCCTCTTCAAGAATATCCGCCAGCACCCCGCTTGCTGCCGAGCTGTGCTCGTAGAGCCCGATGCGCAGGCCGGACAGCAGCCCGTTGTCGGCAAAGCCGCGATAGCGATCGACAAAGGCGTCGGTGGCCGCATCCGTGTCGTCGCGCAGGCCTTTCGGCGCCGGCAGCGCTGCGGCACGGAGCTGCGGCGCAAGCTCCGAAATCGCCGCCTCGTCCTCCTTGTCGATCTCGCCGTCGGGACGGTAGAACTTGACGCCATTGCGGTCATCGGGGATGTGCGAGCCGGTGATCATCAGCGCCGCAGCCCCCTGGCCATGGCATGCAGCGCCAGCGCCGGTGTCGGCAGCACGCCGCAATCGACCGGTTCCAGCCCCTCGGCCACCAGCGCCGCGGCGCATTGGCCGCTGATCTGCGGGCTGGAGGAACGCAGATCGCGCCCGACAAACACCGGCGCGCCCGCGCTCACCCTGTCAGAGCGCCGGAGATGGCGCGCAAAGGCGCCCGCATGCGCGGCGGCGGTGCCGTCGGTCAGATCCCCGACCAGGCCGCGAAGCCCGCTGGTGCCGAATTTGGCGGCCATGATTGTCTCTCCCATTGATGACGCCGTCTCGATGCAATGTCCGGCCCGGTCGCGCCCGCAGTGCCACCCTCGAAAATCAGGGCAGCATGTCCTCGTGCCTGAGATATTCCACCAGCGCACAGAACACATGGTAAAACGTGCTGGTCGGCATGTCCTTGGAGATCACCCGTCCATTGGGGTCGATCTGATCATACCAGCCGCCTTCGGCCGGTGTGACCAGATAGCGGTTGAAGATCACGTCGAGCATGCGGATGAACAGCGTCTCGTCGCCGGGCAGGCCTTCGGCGCGGGCCAGCAGCCCGGCCTTGAGCGCCTCGGTCTGGCACCATAGCCGCGCCGTGCCAATCATGGCCGAGCCGTCCGGCGCCATCGAATCACACACCGCATCGGTGCCGCGGGCATGGCCGAAGGCGTGGCTGGTGGCATAGAGCTTGCGGGCATATTCCTTCAGCTGCGGCTGGTCGGCGAAGCGTGCCTGGCGCAACAGCAACCAGACCCATTCATAATGATGCCCCGGCTCGACCCGGGCCGGCTTGTCCTGGCGCACCGACCAGTCGCGCTCGAAATGCTCGGTGACGCTCCAGCTTTCGGGATCGAAGAACACCGAAGTAAACAGATCCACCGCCGTTTGAGCGCGGTCGAGAAAGGCGCGCTCGCCGGTGACTTCGTACCAGGCCTGCATCGCCTCGAGATAATGCATGTGCGGATTGGCGCGGCGATAGTCGAGCCGCAGGCTCGATTCGTAAAAGCCGCCATTGGCGCGATCGACCAGGTGATCATCCATATAGGCGATGGTGCGCTCGGCCCATTCGCGCGCCTCGGGCCATTTCGTCGCCTTCCACAGCCAGGCCAGCGCCAGCAGCACGAAACACTGGTCATAGGTGTCGCGCTGCGGATCCTTCACCGTGCCGTCGGGGTTCCACAGGTGGATCCAGCCGCCATCATCATGCCAGCCGGTGCGGGTCAGGGTCGCAAAGCAATGGCTGAGCACGGCGCGGGCGTCACCCTCCCAGCCCAGCAGCTCGGCATTGGCGTAGCAATAGATCTGCCGGGCCAGCACTCTCAGCCGCTTGTGGCCGAGATCGGCCGGGCTGCCGTCATGATTGAGCGCCTCGAACACGCCGCCATGGGCGCGATCGACGCCGGCGCCGGCCCAGAGCGGCAGCGCCTTGTCGAACAGCCATTTGCGGATCAGCCGCGACGAGGGCACCGGCCGGCCCGAATGGGCCACCGCCAGCGGCGGCCACTCGCCGCTCTGCTTGACCCGCCCGGCAATGTCCTTGACCAGATGCGACTTGTCGCGATGCACGATCAGCAGCGCATCGGGCTGCGACACCACGATGATGTTGTCGAGCCCGGCAACGGCGAGCAGCCGGTCCTCGGAGCGCAGATAGCTGTTGGAGACATCAATGGTCAGCACATCGCCAAAGCGGGCATTGCCGCTCTCGTCAAGCGGCGAGCCGTCATGCAGCTGGTTCCAGGAGCCCAGGTCATTCCAGTCGAAGCTCGCAGTCACCACGCCGATGCGCGGGGCGTTTTCCATCACCGCATAATCGATCGAGATCTTCGGACTGGCGGCAAAGGCCTCGGCATCGAGCCGGTAGCATTTGCCTTCCACCTCGGCGCGTTCGACGGCGAGTTTCGCCTGGGCCCAGACTTCCGGTTGCTGGCGGGCAAGCTCGGCGCCCATCTCGCCGGCGCGGAACATGAAGATGCCGCCGTTCCAGAAAAACCGTCCGGAGCGCAGAAAGCTTTCGGCGGTTTCGAGATCGGGTTTTTCGCGAAAGCGCGACACGTCATAGACCGGGCCGTCGCCCTCGCCGCGCTCGATATAGCCATATTGGGTTTCGGGCCGGGTGGGCGCAATGCCGATGGTCATGATGCCGCCGCGTGCGGCCAGCGCCTGCGCCCCGGTGCGGATCACATCGAAGAAGGCTGCGACATCGGAGATCTGGTGGTCGGACGGCAGCACCAGCACCATCCGCTCGGGATCGCTCTCGGCCAGATCGGCAATCGCCGCCGCGATCGCAGCCGCGGTGTCGCGAATCAGCGGCTCAAGCACATAGCGCTCGACTTCGACACTGCCGGTTTCGCCCTGTTCGACCAGCAGCGATTCAAATCCCACCCCGCCGACAATGCGGGTGGGCAGATAGCGCAGCCCCTCGCCGCGGAAATCGACCCGTTCCAGCGTGTTGGTCAGCAGGGTCTTGTCATTGACCAGGCGGTGAAACTGTTTCGGCTTCGAATCCCGCGACATCGGCCAGAGCCGGGACCCTGCGCCGCCGCACAGGATGACGGGCGTGATGGTGTGGCTTGAGCCCATAAAATGCTCCGCTTGCCGCGGCCTTTCAGCGATTGACCTGATTTGACCGGATTAAAACCGGAAAAGGTGAAAATTCCTCTCACCCTCCGGGCAATCCTGCGGATTGATTGCAGATAAAAGCCGGGACCTTACCCGAAGCCGGTGACACGCGGCTTACTCCCGGCGCTCCGGGTGTTCGGCCTTGACCGGGCGCGACATCAGCGCGATCCGCGCCTCCTCAGCCGACATCGCACCCGACAGCACCATGCCGGCGGTCTGCATCACCGGGCAGGAAATCCCGTGCCGGTCGGCAATGTCATTGGCGATGGACACCGTATGCACACCCTCGGCCAGCTTCAGGCCGGAGACATCCTCGCCGCGGCCGACGGCAATGCCATAGGCGAAATTGCGCGACAGTTCCGACGAGCAGGTCAGCACCAGATCGCCCAGGCCCGACAGCCCGAGCAGGGTTTCGGCCCGCGCCCCCATCGCCACGCCAAGCCGCACCAGCTCGGCATAGCCACGGGTGATCAGCGCAGCCTCGGCGCTGGCGCCCATGCCGCCGCCGCGGCAAATGCCGACGGCAATCGCCATGACGTTTTTCAGCGATCCGCCGATCTGCACGCCGGCTATGTCATCCGATGCATAAAGCCGCACCGCGCCGCCCGACAGGTTCTGCGCCAGCGATTGCGCCGCTTCCTGCTCCGGCATTGCCAGCGTCACCGCGGTCGGCAGGCCGCGCACCACATCGGCGGCAAAGCTCGGGCCGGAGAGAACCCCGATCGCATGATCGGGCAATTGCGCGGCGATGACCTCGCTCTGCATCTGGCCGGTGCGGTTGTCGATGCCCTTGGCGCAGGCAATCAGCACCGCATCGGCCGCCAGATGCGCAGCAATGCTGGCGGCAACCGCGCCGGTCGACTGTGCCGGGGCGACGAACAGCACGATTTCGGCGCCGGTCACGGCTTGCGCCATGTCGGGCGTGGCCTGCAGGTCCTCGGGCAGCTTCGCCTCGCCGAGATAGGCGCGATTGGTGTGCTGCCGGTTGATCTCGTCGCAGGTCTCAGCGTTTCGGCCCCAGATCCGCACCGCGTGACCCTGCCCAACAAAGGCGGTGGCCAGTGCAGTTCCCCAGGCGCCGGCGCCGAGAATGCAGATACGGGACATGGCTGTGGCCTTCGGGGTTGGGCCGGAGCGGGCCGGCCTCAGTCGCTGTGCATGGTCCGGGTTACTTGCAAGGGCCGGGCCTGGCAAGCAGGATCAGCGCCTCTCAGGCGTGGGCGGCCTGCTCGCTTCGGTGCGCCAGGTCTTCGTCTCGCGCCAGAACCATCGCCGTGCGGCGCCAGAAATCCGACATCACCGCCGGATCGCGCATCGCTTCCATCTGCCGCCACTGCGGAAACGAGGCCGCAAACATTTCCGGCGACATGCGCTGGTCCTTGTAGGGATTGAGCGCACCGCCGGCCTCAAGCACGATGTCGTCGAGCGCATCGAGCATCTTGAGTGTCGCCTCGCCGGAATTGGCGAAATCCAGCGTCAGGGTGAAGCCCGGACGCGGAAACGACATCAGACCCGGAGAGGCAAAATCGCCAAAGCGCTTGAGCACGGTCAGGAAGGAGGCGGCGCCATGATTCTGGGCGCATTCGATCAGCGCGATCGTGGTCCGGCGGGCATTGGCCGCGGGATAGACGCTCTGGTGCTGGAACAGCCCGCGCGGGCCATAGAGCCGGTTCCAGCCGCTGATCGCATCCAGCGGATGGAAATAGGAGGCCCAGGGCACGATCTTCGTCGCCGGCTGTGCGGGCGCGCGGCCATAATAGAGCCCGTTGAAGGCCTTCAGCGTCAGCCGGTTGAGCAGATTGACCGGCGGAGCGACCGGCACCGAAAGCCGCGGCGCCGACGGCGCGCGCGCCGCTCCGCCATCCTCGGCATGATCACCGGCCATCAGCACGCCGCGGCCGAGCCGCGGCCCGCGCGCCAGCTGGTCGATCCAGGCCACGGAATATTCATGCGCGGCATCAATCTCGTCGATCGCGTCGAAATAGCCGTCAATCGACTCAAACCGGAAGGCGGTCTGGCGGACATTGGCGGAGGGGACCTTCATCAGCCGGATGGTGGCGGTTTCGATGATGCCGGTGAGCCCCATGCCGCCGATGCTGGCTTCAAACAGCGGCGTGTGGCTGTCCGGCGAACAGGTCCGGCGCGCGCCGTCGCTGCCCAGCAGCACGAAAGAAAGCACCGATCCGCCGAATGTGCCGCGGTGATGATGGTTCTTGCCATGCACATCATTGGCAATGGCGCCGCCAAGCGTGACCTGCGCCGTGCCGGGCGTGACCTCGAGAAAGAAACCGTGCGGCATCACCAGCGCCAGGATCTGCGACAGCAGCACGCCCGCATCGGCGGTCAGGATGCCGGTCTCGGGATCAAAGGCGCTGATGGCGGCGCCCGGCCGCATGGCGATCAGGCGGCCGCGGTCATTGTGGCAGCTGTCGCCATAGGACCGGCCATTGCCGAAAGCCAGAAAACCCTGCGGCACGTCCCGCGAAAAACCGGAGGCAGGCGCCTTGGTGCGCGGATGGCGCACCACCCGGCCCCAGCTTTCGAATTCGGCGCCCATCCGGATCACATCTTCCATGTCGCCAGGATGACAAGGCAGGCGCCCGCCACCGTGGTGATCTGGCTGCGCCAGTCGCGCATGATGAACACCACCGGATCCTCGTGCATCTGCGAGCGCCGCGCCAGGATCCAGATCCTGAGCAGCATGTAGAGAATCAGCGGACACAGCGGCCACAGCAGCGCCGGCTGCGGATACATCGAGGCGACTTCCTTGCTGTCGACATAAAGCGCAAGAACCATCGCCGCCGAGAAGGCCGAGGCCACGCCCGCCTGGGCAATCATGTCCTTGTCACCGCCCACATAGCTGCGTCCCTTGAGCTGCGTCGCATTGTCGTCGGCGAGCTCGTCGAGTTCGACGAAACGCTTGACCAGCGCCAGGCTGAGAAAGAAGAAGATCGAGAATGCCAGCAGCCAGAAAGACAGCTCGACCCCGGTCGCCGCAGCCCCTGCGATGATGCGCACGGTGTAGAGCCCGGCCAGGGTGAAGACATCCACCAGCAGCTTGCGCTTGAGCACGAAAGTATAGGCGGTGGTGATCATCGCATAGAGCGCCAGAACGCCCCAGAACTGCGGCGGCAACAGGCTGGCCAGCCCGACCGACGCCATCACCAGCGCAATGGCGGCCCAGCTGATCACCGGGATCGACACCGCGCCGCTGGCCAGCGGGCGCAGCCGCTTGCGCGGATGCTGCCGGTCATTGGCCAGATCGGCGATGTCATTGATGATGTAGACGGCCGAAGCCAGGAAGCTGAACGAGAAGAAGGCGGCACAGACGGCGAGCACCAGCCCGGCCACGGCATATTCGTGGTTGAGCACCAGCGGCACCGCGATCAGCACGTTCTTGAGCCACTGGTGGACCCGGATCGACTTGAGGATCGCCAGCGGCGAGATCCGGGCCAAGGGCAGCATTTCGGCATCGTGCTGCTTGCCCCAGCGCCGGGCGGCGGTGTCGGGCGCGACGATGATGGCGCGCCGCGCCGCGTCAAAGACCGCGATGTCGTCGCGGCTGTTGCCGGCATAGTCGAATCCGCCGTCGCCGCACAGCCCGATCAGGCGTTCGCGCTTGCGGCGCGAGGTCAGGTTTTCGCTGTCGGAGGAATGCAGCACACGGTCGAACAGGCCGAGATGGCCGGCAATCGCCTGGGCGGTGGATTCGGCCGCACCGGTGACCAGCCACACCGGCTGGCCTGCCTCGCGGGCGAGCTTGATCCGCTCGATCACCTCGGCGCGGTAGGGCCAGTCGCCGCCCGTGCTCTGGTAGCGGGCCGCCACCTCGCGCTTGAGCACAGCCTTGCCCGACAGCGCCCAGGCCACGGCTGCGAATATCAGCCATGGCCGCCTGATCAGCACCGAGACCAGCCCTTCCCAGAGCGTGTCGGTGGCAACCAGCGTTCCATCGAGATCGATACAAAGCGGCACGTGCCGGTTGTCGCTCACAGCATCCATGGTCGGGTTCCCCTCTTCAGTCGAACCCGGCTTAGGACACAAACACTTGATTTCCGGTAAAACCCGTAAGGTTCGCCGGTTTTTCACCGGTGATTGATTATGGTGTGGTTATCAGAACCTTGCCGAAGCTGCAGGCTGAGGTTGCGCTGGCACCGCCAGCCGGGATGCCGCTGATCGGTCAGAGGCAGTAAAACTGGCCGATTGCGAGATCTGTACGGCAAGGCGCAACCAGGTGGCACGGACCAGGATCACACATCATTTTCCCAATTCTGCCCACCATAAAACAGGCGCATAATGGTGACCTTATGATCAGAAATAATGAATGCGATGGTGATGCGCTTTTCGAAACCGACTACGCGCAACCCTGACCGGATGTCATAACGGGAATGACCGCGTTCAGATGCGAGATCGAGCCCGTTGCAAAAGCGTTCAATTCGCTCGATGTAATCGATCGCGATCCCGGACCCAGCCTTGGCGCTGATCCAGTCATACAGAGCCAGCACATCTGCGCGCGCTTCCGGCGCAAAGACGACGTCGCGCCGTTTCACCGGGAGCCATTTGTCTTTTGGGCGTGCCGTTCGCGGACGTCGTCAAAAACCGACTGTGCCGGAATGCCGCGCGACGGGTCCGCAAGCATCGCATCATGGGCCGGGGCAACCTGATTGCGCAGCCATTCTTCGATGGCGCGGTCGCGCTCTTGCAAGGCGCGCAGCCCGGCGCGAACCACTTCGCTGGCCGAGGCGTAATCACCGGAATTCACCTTCTGGTCGATATAGTCCGCATGCTCGTTCGGCAGGCTGATGGTTCGTTTGTCCATGATAGACCCTTTTTCAACTGGACACCACAAAGTATGATCAATTCATACCACAGAGTGATGAGCTATAGGACTCCTTTCTATAGCTCAAAACACCACAATATTTTGATCGATAGAATCGGCGCAATAACTCATCAAAGACCTGAAACCGGTCTTTATGGCGCAAGCCAGGCGGCAATGCGAATCGGACAGTTTTGGCTCACCCCGTGAGCTGCACATCAGGCGGAAAAAGGAAATGGTGGAGCCAAGCGGGATCGAACCGCTGACCTCCTGCATGCCATGCAGGCGCTCTCCCAGCTGAGCTATGGCCCCGGGACGCGAAGGATTGACGGTCGGCCTCAATCCCTGCGAGTGGCCAACCACTGATCCGTGGTTGGCAAGTGCGGCTTCATACGTCTGCAGCCGCACAAGATCAAGATGAAATTTCAATCCATTTTGCAGTTTCCGAAAAAAGCTGTTTTTTCGGGCCGCGACTGAAATTCACCTACTGGTCGTCGTCGTCGTCGCTGACGCCGATGATATCCTTGACATCATCGTCATCGTCGTCGTCGTCATCGGCCAGAAACGTGTCGTCATCATCGTCATCGTCGAGTTCGACATCATCATCATCGTCGATGTCTGGCACATCATCGGACTTGCCGGTGCTCTTGGCATCCTCGTCGGCTTCCTCAAGCGAGACGATCTCCACATCGGCCGATTCTGCCTCGACCTCGGGTACATCATCTTCATCGTCGTCGTCGGTTTTCTTCTCCGCCTTCGCCTTCGCCATCACGGCCACTTTCGCCGTTTCCTCGAAGAATGAAGTCGGGTAGGTCTTGCCCGTATAGGGCGACACAATTGGATCCTTATTCAGATCATAGAATTTGCGCCCGGTTTCGGGGCAAACGCGTTTTGTTCCAAGTTCCGGTTTTGCCACAATCGAAGCCTCTTGAAATGTCAGGAAGGTTCAGGCTCGCAAGCCCGGCTTCCCGGTTCGGCGGGTCCGGTCCCCATAATGATGTTGAGCGCGGCTGTCAAAGCCATTCTCATCAAATATTCAACCAATCCGGATGACGCCCCCCAAAGCCTGTGCTAGTCAGCCGGGCACAGAGGCCGGATCCCGGGCCTGTCCAGAGCAAAACAGCCGGAAATACTGCCATGGGCCACGCAGCCGCATCCATTCGCCCAGCCCGCGCCGCATCAAGCCCGGCGCTCTCGGGCCGCATCCGTCCGGCCGGCGACACTTCGATCTCCCATCTCTGCCTGATCCTCGGCGGCCTGGCCAGCGGCGAGACCCGGATCACCGGCCTGATTGAAAATGACGATGTGCTGGCCACCGCCGCGGCGATGCAGGCGCTCGGCGCCGGCATGCGCAGGCGAAACGGCGAGTGGATCATCCAGGGCGTCGGCAATGGCTGCCTGCTGGCCCCGGACGCGCCGCTCGATTTCGGCCCCGCCGGCAGCGGCTGCTGGCCGGTCATGGGGCTGGTCGGCAGCTATGATTTCGACACCGGCTTTGCCGGCGCGGCGCCGCTGTCGCAGCGGCCGATGGACCGGCTGCTCGCGCCCCTGCGGCAGATCGGCACCCAGATCCGCTGCGCAACCGGCGCCCGCCTGCCGCTCACCTTGCGCGGCCCGCGCGCGCCTGCCCCTATCAGCCATGCCGTGCCGGGCGGTGACACTGGGGTCAAGACCGCGGTGCTGTTGGCCGGGCTCAACATTCCCGGCATCACCAGCGTCACCGAGGCGAGCCCGGGCCAGGATCACCTCGAGACCATGCTGACCTGCTTCGGCGCCAGCCTGGCGGTCGAAACCGGCGCCGATGGCGCCCGCATCACCCGGCTTGAAGGTCGCTGCGCATTGGCCGGCCAGATCATCAATGTGCCCGGCGATCCCTCGCTGGCCGTATTTGCGCTGGTGGCGGCGCTGATCGTGCCGGGCTCCGATATCACCATCGACACGGTGCTGATGACCCCGGCCCTTAACGTCTTGATCCGGACGCTGCAGGACATGGGCGCCGATATCGAGATCCTCGACCCGCGCCAGTCCGTCGGCGAGCCGGTGGCCGATCTGCGCGTCCGCGCCTCGGCGCTCACCGCCACCTCCGTGCCGGCCGAGCATGCGGCGGCGATGATCGCGGACTATCCGGCGCTGGCGATCGCCGCGAGCTTTGCCGAAGGTGAAACCCGGATGCCCGTCCCCGCAAACCTGCCGCCGGAGCAGCGCGACCGGCTCTCTGCTCTTGCCCGCGGCCTCGCACTCACCGGGGTCGACTGCAGCGAGGGGCCCGGAGGGCTGTCGCTGCGCGGTCGGCCCGGCGGCCGCGGCCTGGGCGCCCAGGCCGGCGGCGCGGTCGTCGCCACCGGTCCCGATCCGCGCCTCGCCATGAGCTTTCTTGTCATGGGGTTTGCCAGCGAGCATGCTGTCACGATTGACGATGCCGCGGCCCTCGCCGCCCATGATCCCGATTTCATCGCCCGGATGACCGGCCTGGGCGCGGAGATAAGCCAGCCATGACCGCCCGCAACATCGACTTCTGCTACGACCTGATCTCGCCTTTCGCCCATGTGGCGCTGGCGCGGCTTGGTGAATTGCCGGCCGGTGTGACGGTGCGGCCGGTGCCGGTGCTGCTCGGGGCGATCCTCAATCACTGGGGCCAGCGCGGACCGGCGGAAATTTCGGCCAAGCGGCTGCACACCTACCGCCAGTCGGTGTTTCTGGGAAAGCAGCATGGCGTCGACATCCGTTTTCCGCCGCGCCATCCGTTCAATCCGCTCAATGCGCTGCGGCTGCTGGCGGGCTCCGACGCCGATCTCGACACGGTCCGGCGCGGCTTCGGCTTTGTCTTCGGCCAGGGACGGGCGCCCGACACCGAGGATGAGCTTGCCGCTTTCGCCGCAGAACTCGGGCTGCCGCTGGCGCTCGCCACTGACGACGCCGCCAAGGCCGCATTGAGGGCCAATACCGAGCAGGCGATCGCCCGCGGCGTCTTCGGCGTGCCGAGCTTTGCCTGCGCCACGGCCACGGGGCACGAGGTGTTCTGGGGCGTCGACGCCTTCGACATGCTGCTGGCCTGGCTTGACGACGACACCCTGTTTGCCCGCGAGCCCTATCGCCATCTCGAGAATGTCACCATCGGAATAAAGCGCAAATGAGCCCGCGCATGCCATCTGCAATCAAGGACTAGGCGCCATGTATCTGCCGCCGAATTTTGCCGAGACCGACGAGACCGTGTTGCGGGCGCTGATCACCGCGCATCCGCTCGGCCTGCTGATCTTGACCTCGCCGTCGGGCGTGCTGGCCAATCCGGTGCCGTTCCTGGTCTCCGTCACCGATGGCGTCACCACGCTGCGCGCCCATCTTTCGAAAGCCAATGAGCAATGGCGCCATATCGGCGAGGGCGCCGAGGTGCTGGTGGTGTTTCAGGGCTTCGACAGCTATGTGACACCCTCCTGGTATGTCTCCAAGGCCGAGCATGGCAAGGTGGTGCCGACCTGGAACTATGCCATGGTCCAGGCCCGCGGCCGGGCCAGCGTGCACGAGACGGCCGACTGGCTGGGCCGGCAGGTGCGCGACCTGACCAGCCGCCACGAGGCCCGCCGGCAGACCCCATGGCAGGTCGAGGACGCGCCGGAAAAATTCGTGGCGGCGCAGTTGCGCGGCATTGTCGGCATCGAGATTGCGCCCGCGCAACTCACCGGCAAATGGAAGGTCAGCCAGAACCGGTCCGAGGCCGACCGGCGCGGCGTTCACGCCGGGCTGACGGCCGACGGAGACACGGAGATGGCGGATATGGTGGCCGATTACGGCGGACTGACAGACAGATGAGGCATTCCCGATGACCAGAAACACTTCGCAGACCGTCATTGCGGTGGATGGACCGGCAGCCGCCGGCAAGGGCACCTTGTCGCGGCAACTGGCAAGCCATTACGGCCTCAATCATCTCGACACCGGGCTCACCTACCGGGCCACGGCCAAGGCGCTGCTCGATCGCGGCCTGCCGCTTGATGACGAGGAACTGGCGGCCGACGTCGCCCTCGGGCTTGATCTGGGACATCTCGACCGCGCGGTGCTGTCCGCCCACGAGATCGGCGAGGCCGCCTCGAAGGTGGCGGTGATGCCGAAGGTGCGCCGCGCCCTGGTCGAGGCCCAGCGGGCCTTTGCCGCCACTGCGCCCGGCGCGGTGCTCGATGGCCGCGACATCGGCACGGTGGTGTGCCCGCAGGCGCTGATCAAGTTCTATGTCACCGCCAGCCCGGAAGTCCGCGCAAGGCGGCGTCATGACGAGATCCGGGCCAGCGGCGCAAGCTCGGATCTGGAGGGGATTCTGGCCGACATCGTCAAGCGCGATGCACGCGACAGCGAACGCGCCGATTCGCCGCTCAGGCCGGCAGCGGATGCGCACTTGCTAGATACAACCAAAATGAGTATAGAAACCGCGTTCGAAGCCGCCCGTATTCTCGTGGATGCTGCGCTCGAACGCTGAACTGACACCAGCGAGCTTGTCCCGCGCCGTATTTGCCCCGCCTTCATCAAGGTCAGGGGCAGACAGGCATCGCCGGTCCGACCAACACCAACCAGGCGCATCCGACCGCACCATGATTACGCGGTCGCCAGGAGAATTCATGCCTAACACTGAATCCATGACAGACGAATTCGCATCGCTGTTTGCTGAATCGCTTGCCACGCAGGACCTTGCCGAAGGCTATGTTGCCAAGGGCATCGTCATTGCCATCGAGAAGGACGTCGCCATCATCGACGTCGGTCTCAAGGTCGAAGGCCGCGTGCCGCTGAAGGAATTCGGCGCCAAGTCGAAGGACGGCACGCTCAAGGTCGGCGACGAAGTCGAAGTCTATGTCGAGCGCATCGAAAACGCGCTGGGCGAAGCCATGCTGTCGCGCGAAAAGGCTCGCCGCGAGGAAAGCTGGATCCGTCTCGAAGAAAAATTCAATGCGCAGGAGCGTGTTGAAGGTGTCATCTTCAACCAGGTCAAGGGCGGCTTCACCGTCGATCTGGACGGCGCCGTGGCCTTCCTGCCACGCAGCCAGGTGGACATCCGTCCGATCCGCGACGTCACTCCGCTGATGCACATCACGCAGCCTTTCGAAATCCTCAAGATGGACAAGCGCCGCGGCAACATCGTTGTCTCGCGCCGGACCGTTCTCGAGGAAAGCCGTGCCGAACAGCGTTCGGAAATCGTGCAGAACCTCGAAGAAGGCCAGACCGTTGAAGGCATGGTCAAGAACATCACCGATTACGGTGCGTTCGTTGATCTTGGCGGCATCGACGGCCTGCTGCACGTCACCGACATGGCATGGCGCCGCGTCAACCATCCGTCCGAGATCCTGTCGATCGGCCAGACCGTCAAGGTCCAGATCATCCGGATCAACCAGGACACACACCGCATCTCGCTGGGCATGAAGCAGCTGGAAAGCGATCCGTGGGATGGTATCGGCGTCAAGTACCCTGCCGGCAAGCGCATCACCGGTACCGTCACCAACATCACCGACTACGGCGCATTCGTCGAGCTGGAGCCGGGCATCGAAGGCCTGATCCACGTTTCGGAAATGTCCTGGACCAAGAAGAACGTGCATCCCGGCAAGATCCTGTCGACAACGCAGGAAGTTGACGTCGTCGTTCTCGAAGTCGACCCGAACAAGCGCCGCATTTCGCTCGGCCTCAAGCAGACGCTCGAGAATCCCCGGGAAGTGTTCGCGCAGACCCATCCTGCAGGCACCGAAGTCGAAGGCGAAGTCAAGAACAAGACCGAATTCGGCCTGTTCATCGGCCTCGACGGCGATGTCGACGGCATGGTTCACCTCTCCGATCTCGACTGGAACCGTCCGGGCGAACAGGTCATCGAGGAGTTCAACAAGGGCGACATGGTCAAGGCCGTCGTGCTCGACGTCGATGTCGACAAGGAACGCATCTCGCTGGGCATCAAGCAGCTTGGCAAGGACTCGATCGGCGACGCCGCCGCTTCGGGCGATCTGCGCAAGAACGCCATCGTCTCTGCCAAGGTGACAGCGATCACCGATGGTGGTCTCGAAGTGGTTCTGGTTGATCACGAAGACCTGTCTTCGTTCATCCGCCGTTCGGATCTGTCGCGTGACCGTGACGAGCAGCGCCCCGAGCGTTTCTCGGTCGGCCAGACGGTCGATGCCCGCGTCACCAACTTCTCCAAGAAGGACCGCAAGGTCGGTCTGTCGATCAAGGCGCTGGAAATCGCCGAAGAGAAGCAGGCCGTCGCACAGTTCGGCTCGTCCGACTCGGGCGCTTCGCTCGGCGACATTCTGGGCGCAGCCCTGAAGAAGCAGAACAACGACGACTGATCCTTCCCGGATCTGACGTTGAAATACGAAACCCGCCGGAGCGATCCGGCGGGTTTTTTGATGGGTGGGCAGCCGCGGCTTCCTCCTCTCCCCCTTGGTGCGGGAGAGGAGGAAGTGTTGCCCAAACCGGATAGGGCGTTTCCAGAATAGACCGGATAGACGGTTTAAAGCCCTCGCCGAAAGCACCCAATCTCCCCCTTGCGGGGGAGATGCCCGACAGGGCAGAGGGGGGCATGTTGCGTTTTATGCCGACAGCGCAGTGTTGACCGAGACCTTACCCCCCTCTGTCACCTGTGGTGACATCTCCCCCACAAGGGGGGAGATTGGCCGCAGTGCAAATACCGAATTGTCGGGGGAAAAGAGCTATGATTGAGCGCCGCTCCCTCTCAATCGTCATCCCGGCCCCCGAGCCGGGATCCAGCTGCGTCCGCTTCTGCGGACGCGGGAGAGCGTCTTGCCAAAAACCAAAAGTTCCTTCTCTACCCTTGTGGGAGAGAAAGCGAATTCAGCGCCTTGGCTTCAGCCAAGTGCTAGAAATCGCAAGTGAGGGGACAATTTCGGGCACTGAAACCGGCGCCCTCTCTTGGAATTTCCGACACTTGGCCGGCGCCAAGATGCTGAAATTCGTATTTTCCCCACCGAGGGGGAGAGCTGCGCGCCGCACCATCGCGCAAAAATCTGCGCCTCAGCGAACACTGCGCTGTCGGTATAAAACGCACCATACCGTCCTCTGTCGGTTTCACCGACATCTCCCCCACCAGGGGGAGATCGGGCGCTGCAATTGCTGAATTGACGGGGAAAAACCGCAAGATCGAACGCCGCTCTCTCGCTTCGTCATCCCGGCCCCCGAGCCGGGATCCAGCTTCGTCCGCTTCTGCGGACGCGGGAGAGCGTCTTGCCAAAAACCTTGATGCCGCAGGAGTTTACCGGCTCGCGGACGCTCGCCCGCTGGATGCCGGATCGGGGTCCGGCATGACGGCAATCTGGCACAGCGCCCTGTCCATCCCATCAATATTCTCCGACCTTTTTTCCACATCCCGCAGCCCCGTGCCATCATCAGCGTGCTCCCGCTGCCGGATGGAACGTGAACGTGCTGGACCAGGTGGGAGGAAGGCCTTTCGGGGTGTGCCGGAACGTGCGGCAGATCGCGGAAGGAGGCGGTGACCATCGTGGCTCCGCTGGCAGCCGGTTGATAAAAACCGGCCAAGCCAGCCACCGGGCTGGGCTTGCAGTCATGCTGCCTTCGGGCAGATCCTGCCTCACGGCAGATCCCGCCCTCGGGCGAGATAGACTGCAGCACCGGAACGGGCCTGTGGCGGATTTCCCGAGACGGAAAGACGTGTCGGACCACGAAAACCATCTCCCGCGGCCGGTCCAGGCTGTGGCCGGAGCAATCCGGGCGGGCGTAAAACCCCGAGGATGCGAGGAACCGCCTGTCGGATGCGGACATCATCCGGCGATGCTCGGGCCGCGCGCGTGCTGCGCCACCCAATACTACCATTTCCAGAGGCAAAGCCCGCGTGCGGCCCTCCGGACCGAATTCTTTCACACCCCGGCGAAAATTTTCGCGCGGAATCGTTTTGGTATGACGGCAAATTGAAAAGGCCGTGAGGGGACAGTTTACATTTCGCACCGCCCACGGGAGCAGGCACATTTCCAAAAGTAAACTCATGTCGCAGCAATTGGGATTTCTGACTGACATTCTGTGTTTGCTGGCCTTGGTGTAGCATGGCCGCAGAGCAATGAGGCGGTGCAGACCCTATGTAAACGGATCGGCGGCGGTTTTGCCGACAGATCGGGGGACAGCGAGGCCGCACCGCCTTGCTCTTTTGAACCCGAACAGTCGCATGAGCCGGGCCATGTTTTGACCGACATCCCGAGCTCGAACCATGAGTAAGGGCCGCTTCAATGTTACACCCAAACACTGCTTCATTTCAAACGCCATCCGCATGGATCGGCATCGACGTCTCCAAAGCCTGGCTGGACCTGTGCCTCATCGGTGACGGTACCGACCAGACGCCCCTGCGTGACCGCTTCGCCAACACGCCCAAGGGGCTTGAGCAGATCGTCAGGCTGAGCAGCAAGTATCCGGTCAGGGCCATCGTTTTGGAGGCAACCGGGGGATACGAACAGGCTTTGGCAATCGCGCTTGCCGAGAACGGCCTGCCGGTGGCCGTCGTCAATCCGCTGGTGGCGCGCCGCTTCGCCCAGGGTCTGGGGCTACTCGCCAAGACTGACAAGATCGACGCCTTCATGCTGGCACTCCACGGCCAGAAGGCCAACCCGCGCGTCAAGTCGTTGGCACAGCAAAAGAACTCCGCACTTGCCGGGCTCAATGACCGCCGCCGCCAGCTTGCCAAGATGATCGTCATGGAGACCAACCGGATGCAGGCGATGAGCGACGCAAGGCTCAAACGACGCTGTCAGGTGCACATCAACTGGCTCAGGCGCGAACAGAACGATGTCATGACAGAGATTCAAACCGAAATCGCACGGGATGACACACTCAAGCAGCGCTTTACCCTGCTGCAGTCGATGAAGGGCATCGGTCCGAAGGTCGCCGCAAGCCTCGTTGGCGAACTGCCTGAACTGGGCGAGCTCAACCGCGGACAGATTGCCGCTCTGGTCGGGGTGGCCCCAATGGCGCATGACAGCGGCGCCCTGCGCGGCGTTCGAAGGATCAAGGGCGGCAGGTCATGGCTCAGAAGCCAGCTCTACATGGCTGCCATTGTCGCCATCCGGTTCAATCCCGCCATGAAGGCATATCACGACAAGCTCAAGAAGAAGGGAAAACCGGGCAAGGTCGTCCTCATCGCCGTCATCCGGAAAATGCTCATCATCCTCAATCAGATGTGCAAGTCAGGCCAGCCATGGAGGGATACAAACACACAAATGTCGTAACCTGAACCAAGACAGTCGCTGTCCCCGACATCCAATCCGCTCAGCTGTGGGCGAAGATATCCGTCTCCTCCCAGCCGAGCAGATCCAGCTTGGCGCGGGTGGGCAGGAATTCGAAACAGGCCTCGGCATGGGCCTGGCGCCCGTCGCGGAGCAGCCGGGCGGTGAGTTTCTCGGTCAGCGCATGCAGATGCAGCACATCGGACGCCGCATAGTCGAGCTGCGCCGTGGTCAGCGTCTCTGCGGCCCAGTCGGAGGATTGCTGCTGCTTGGACAGCTCGACGCCGAGAAGCTCGCGGGTGACGTCCTTGAGGCCGTGGCGGTCGGTATAGGTGCGGCACAGCCGCGAGGCGATCTTGGTGCAGAACACCGGCGCCGCGGTGACGCCGAAGGCATGAAACAGCACGGCAATGTCGAAGCGGCCGTAATGGAACAGCTTGCGCCGGGCCGGATCGGCAAGCAGCGTCTCCAGATTGGGCGCATGCGCCTGGCCCCCGGCGATCTGGACCACGTCGGCCGAGCCGTCGCCGGGCGAGAGCTGCACCACGCAGAGCCGGTCGCGGCGCGGCACCAGCCCCAGCGTCTCGGTGTCGATGGCGATGTCGCCGGTGTAAAGCGCCATTGCGGCGTCGGAAATGTCGCCCTGGTGGGTGCGGATTTCGGCCATGCTGAAAAGGTCCCTGTGTGTCATGCTCTATAACGCGCCTGCGGCGCCGCGCGCAACAAAACGGCCGGGCATGATGTCGCCCGGCCGCCTGAAGTCTCGGTCCGGCCCGAAGGCCGCTTGCTGCCTCAGTAAGGGCAGTTGTTGTCGGACATGTAGTCGTGGACGGTGACCTTGCCGGAAATGATGTCGGCCTTGGCCGCTTCCACAGCCGCCTTCATGTCTTCGTCGACAAGCGGTGCATTGTTGTCGTCCATGGCGTAATCAACGCCGCCCTCGGCCAGGCCGAGCGAGCTGAAGCCATAGGTGAAGGCGTCGTTCTTGGCATCCATGAAGGCGTTGTAGACGGCAACATCGACGCGCTTGACCATGGAGGTCAGCACCTTGCCGGGCTGCAGGCCGTTCTGGTTGGAATCGACGCCGATGCCGAGCTTGCCGGCGTCAGCGGCGGTCTGGAGCACACCGATGCCGGTACCGCCGGCGGCCGCATAGACCACATCGGAGCCCTGGTCGATCTGCGACTTGGTGATCTCGCCGCCCTTGACCGGGTCGTTCCAGGCATCCGGCGTGGTGCCGGTCATGGCTTCAAGCACCTTGGCTTCGGGATTTGCGGCCAGCACGCCGCCCTTGTAGCCGCAGGAGAACTTGCGGATCAGCGGAATGTCCATGCCGCCGATGAAGCTCACCGTGCCGGTCTCGGAGGCCTTGGCGGCCATCACGCCGACCAGGTAGGAGCCTTCCTGTTCCTTGTAGACCACGGAACGGACATTGGGCTTGTCCACCACCATGTCGATGATGGCAAAATCGGTGTCGGGATATTCGTCGGCGATCTTCTCGAGCGCGGAGCCCCAGGAGAAGCCGGCCATGACGATCGGGTTGTTGCCGTCCTTGGCAAAGCGGCGCAGCGCCTGTTCGCGCTGGGCATCATTGGCGATTTCGAAATCGCGATAGTCGATGCCGGTTTCGGTCTTGAATTTCTCGGCGCCGCCATAGGCAGCCTCGTTGAAGGATTTGTCGAACTTGCCGCCGAGGTCATAGATGATTGCCGGCTTGATGTCGGCGGCCATGGCGGTCGCGGACATCGCGGCCATTGCGAGGAAGCTCAAAAGCGTGCGTTTCATGATGTGCAGCCCTGTAGGTTACGTGTTGATCTTTAGGGGTCCTCCCGCATGCCCGGATGGGCAGACCTGCGGAATTTTGCCGGCTTTGCGGGGCCGGAAGCGCGCATCCTTGCATGGCTTTGGGCAAAAATCCAACGCCGATTTGACCTGTTCGCGGCAGAAACCGGTTGCCGTTACGTCAACCCGGCGGCCCGCCGGCGGCCGCTGCCACGGGCCGTTGTGCAAAAGCCTCGCACCCCCGCGCGCGCCCGGTTTTGCCGTTCAGGCGGCGAAGCGGCCGGCCGGCTTGGCACGGCGGTAACCGGCCAGATAGAACAGCAGCGAGAACATCAGGAACACGGCGAAGGCCGGTTGCGCCAGCAGCCAGACCGCGCCGGGATCCCAGACCCAGGCGGGCAGATAGGTGGCGAAGCTCTGCTCGACAAGCGCCAGCGTGTCGGGACTGTTGCCGGCCCAGCTCTCCATCATAGGGGTCAGCACCGGCCTGCCGGCGGCCACCGACTGGATCGCGTCGACCAGTCCGGCAATCACCGCAAAGACCAGGAACACAAGACTGAAAAACCGTGCGACAAACCGCATGCAACCCTCCGCAAAGACACCAGGCTCAGACACCGGCATGACCGCCGCACAGGCGCGGCGCGGCAGCCATGCAGCCCCTGTGACATAAAGCCCCCACCTCCGCGGCGCAATGGCAAGTTGCCGCGCGCCAGCGCCACACAAGATCAATCCGGCGCCGGCGATTCGAACAGCACGGACCCGGCACCCGGGGCCGGTTCCGGCCATGGCAGCAAGGCTGATCGGCACGCTGCGGCGGCACAGATCCGACAATGTGCGGGCCGGAACCAAATAGCGGTTGCCAAGCAAGGCGTCTTGGCTATAGTGCCGCCCGATCCGGACCGGGAATTTGTGGCGCTTTTGGCCCATGATTTTTCGGCAGGGCGACCGCCTTGACAGCGGCCGGCATGTCCGGGTACTTGCCCGTCAGACGGATATGCGGAGAGGTGGCCGAGTGGTCGAAGGCGCACGCCTGGAAAGTGTGTAGGCGGGGAACCGTCTCGAGGGTTCGAATCCCTCTCTCTCCGCCATCGTCGCCTTGCAAGCATTGCATTTTCTGCATCGGCCAGCAGGCCGTTCATCGAGCCCTGACATATGGGATCGCGTCTTTGCGCGGGCCGGAAACCTTACCGGTGCGGTTCAGCGGGGAGTGGTGGATCTGCTTGGCCGTTACCGGAACAGCGAGAGGATGGCCTGCGGGGAGGAGTTGGCGATCTGCAGCGACTGGGTGGCGAGATCCTGTTGCGCCTGCAAGGCCTTGAGCCTTACCGATTCCGCATTCATGTCAGCGTCGACGAGCCGGCCGACGCCCTTGTCGAGCGAATCGATCAGGGTCCTGGTGAATTCCGACTGGATCTCGATCCGGGAGCGCAGCGCGCCCAGGGCAGCGGCCCCGTCGATGATCTTGGCCGTGGCCGCATCGAGATAGCCGATATAGCTGTCGGTCAGTTCGGGTTGGGCGACGATGTCGATGGTGTCGAAATCCATGGTCACCAGCGGCTCGATGCTGACGCTGATGCCGGTAAAGGAGACACTTGTCTGCAAACCCGAAAGCCGATCGACATTCGGATCCAACTTGATGCTGACCTTGCCGGCGCCATTGTCCTCGATGATGACATCGGGCCAGTCCGGCTGGATCAGCGACTGCAGCAGGATGACCATCTCCGCAACGGTCTCCACCTCGCCGCTGTCCTTGCCGAGCAGGTCATTGACATAGGTGCGGTTGAAGGAATGGCTTGTTGAGGGCTCGCCGTTCACCGAGAAGCGGAAATTGATCTCGATGCCGTCTTCGCTTTCACCATTCTTGTACATGGTGAAGGAGTTGAAGGTGAGCTCATGGAGAGCTCGCGTTCCGAAATCGGCAACATTGCCGAAACCGCCGCTTCCGACCGTAGAGCTGAAATTGCTGATCTCGACATAGGAGCCGTCCAGGCCGAGGCTGCGATTCTCATCGGTGTAAAGCGACATCCTCACCGGGTCGTGGACAAAGCCCTTGATGCTGGCGTCCCAAAGCTTATGGCTGGCATGGACGGACGCACCGGCATTGGCCTGACCGAGCGCGTGATTGAGCACCTGGGCATAGTCGGTGTTGGTCTCGATCACCCCGTTCAAACCGGGATTGGCCGCGTCGAGCGTCGCCCGGTCGATCACCACCGTGGTGGTATGGCCGGGATTGTAGGGCGGCGGCACGCCGGTGGCCGGGTCGTCCGCATCCACCGTGACAGTGAAACTGATCCTGTCAGCCGGGTCGTCGAAGGTGAGCGGCCCTGAGAAACTGAACTGTGTATAGGCGCGAGACCCGGTGTCGGTGTTGGAGGTCGACCACCTGCTGACACTGTTGTAACTGTCGTTCAGGCGCATACCGGCGATCGATTTGACATCGCGGGGATCCGCTTCCAGCAAGCCGCCCCCCGTGCTGTTGAACAGCGAGACTTCCGAGAGATGGAAATCCATGGTTCGAACCGAACCGATACCTGAGGTGCCGCGTCCGAACGAGGAAACGATCGAGGTCTTGTTGGTATCGGCGTCCTGAATCTCGGCAATGCTGGTGCTGAGCCAGTTGACCCCGTTGAAACTGGCCGACTTGGCAATGCTGTGGACCTGACGGTTCAACTGGTCGAGTTCGGTCTGGATCTTGCCCCGGTCGACGCCCGGTTCCTTCGAAGCGACCAGCTTCGCCTTGAACGCGTCCAGCACCTCTATGACCGAGGTCAGGCCCAGATAGGCGACATCGACATGGGAAGCGGCCAGTCCCAGCGCATCGGTTACGGTCGACAGCGCCTGGCTGTCGGAGCGCATGGTGGTGGAGATCGACCAATAGGCGGCGTTGTCCGACGCGCTCTGCACGCGCAAGCCGGAACTGACGCGGTTCTGCGACTGCGAAAGATCCGTCGCAATGATGCGAAGGCTCTGCAGGGCAGCCATGGCTGACGTGTTTGTGAGGATGCTCGTCACACCCGCACGCGAAGATTCGGCACTGAAGAAATGGACACCATGAAACCACCAAAGAGGCCTAAGCTGCTCACTGCTGTTATGGTTCACAAATGGTTAACAAGCAAAGCAAAGTGACAGGGTAGAAATACCGGGCGACGGGCTTTCCGCTCGCCCAACCTCTTGTGGCGGCAGGGAAAACCGGGGCTCCGGCGGTACTGGCAGATGTCCGCGCGGCTTTGCCGTGCCGGCAGTGCCTAACGGCCCCGAGCCCAGCAAAGCCAGCCCGCGGAGGTTGCGGCACCGGGCCTGCTGGCAACCCGCCTAGCCGTGCGAATCGCCATAGCCGGGACGGTCCAGATGCGCGGCGATCAGCATCGCCACGAGATGCACCGTGTTGCGGGCTTCGAACCGCTCCTTCAGGCGGTCGAGCCGGTGCTCGACGGTCCGGTGGGACACCGTCAGCATCACGGCGATTTCCTTCGCCGTCGCCCCCTCGATCAGCAGCTGCACGATGGCCTCGTCGGCGGCGTCGAGCCTTTGCTGCCGCCGCGGCGGGCTGAGAAGAAACCGGGCACAGGATGAGGATATGATCCATTCCGGGCGGCCGGTGTTGCGTTGGGGAATCAGAATGCGGTCATAGCCGAGACTGACCCCGAAAAGCTTCGTCTTGACCAGCTCCATGCAGGGCTGCTGGGTCTGAAAAACCTGCTGCAAACGCGGAATCACGGCATCGCGCATATAGGTCTGGTCATTGAACTCGCCGAGCGGGCCGCCGGCAAAAATGCTGTTGATGTCCAGTATCCGCGAGACGAAACCGGAATGGCGGACCGGCTGCATGTGCCAGCCCAGAGGGTCGTCACCCGAAATCGAGATCACCGTCAGGCGCATCTTGATCGAAAGCCTGTCCATGACGTCGTTATAGACCAGCTCGGGCGTGACCGCCTGATCCGGACTGGTCTGCAGCCATGCATCAAGCATCGAACGCGTCACGATGTGAAAGGGGGTTTCCTTGGCCATGGCCACCTGCTGATTGCGTAGAGCGTGGCGACTAAGCCGAAACGGCCGATGCCTCGCAATAGGGTAAAAATACCCTTCCAGTGATATTGTTCGCGCGGCGCCGGACCTCTTTCGGGATCCGCAAACAGCGCTCCGAATCAACAGATGTGATCGTCCACCCTCAACGCCAGGGTGGTAGGATGGTTCCCCTGCGGCGCGCACCTGTGCAGCCTGGCTTCCGCCCTGGATCCCCGGGGCTTTTGCGGCACAGCCGCTCAGGCACCGGCCGGAAGCCAGGGCTCCGGGCGATGTTTCAGGCAATCAATGCGCGGAGGTTTTTGAGAGCAGGTTGAGGACTCCAACGCCGGAAACGATCAGGCCGATGCCAAGATAGCCATAGAGATCGAGTTTCTGGTCGAACAGGAAAATGCCGATAAGCGTCACCATGGCAACGCCGGCGCCGGCCCAGATCGCATAGGCGATTCCCACCGACATGGTCTTGAGCACGATCGACAGGAAATAGAAGGCAACGGCATAACCGATGATCGAGAGGCTGCCATAGTTCCATTTTGTAAAACCGTCCGACGCCTTGAGCGCGGTGGTTGCGACCACTTCGCCGGTGATGGCGATCGCCAGAAAAATCCACGGCATGTCATCGCTCTCCGCTGGGGGATCCGCCGCCACGCAGCGCGGGCAAGGCATCAAGGTCTTGAAGAAATTGCAGGATTTCGCGCCGCGTCTCGGGGCCGGAATCCGGTCCGCCGCCGAGATCGGACAGCCAGAGCCCGTCGGCCGCCAATCGCAGGCTGCGCGCCAGCGGCGTGCCGTCGGTCAGGCGGTGATCGTCAAGCCGCGCCTCGACCCAGCTGTTCCAACGGGTGCAATAGCGCGGATCGGAGCTGAGCATGAGGATCAGCACCGACAGGCGCTTTTCCTCGGGCCGGGCCATGTCGAGACCGGCAATGACCCGCAGATAGGCTCGGGAGAATCGTGCATGACAGGTTTCGTCGGGCTCGAGAGCCGCTTCGATCAGGCCGCCGAACCAGGTGACGACCTGCTCGAACAGACCGTCGATCAGCGCATCCTTGCCCGGATAATGATGCAGCAGGCCGCCCTTGGAGACGCCGGCCTGGCGCGCCACATTTTCCAGGGTCAGCGCCGGCAGACCATGTTCGATGATGGTTCCGGCCGCGCAGTCGAGCAGTTTTGCGCGCAACGCTTCAGGATTGTTCTTGCGGGTGGGGCGGGTTGTCATGGCACAAACATACCGTCTGGACGGTTTTTATAAAAGGGGAATCATGCGCCGGCGCGGCTCTTTTCCCAAGGCCGCTGCCGGCGGACAGGCTTGCCCTTGAACGCCCGATCGGTATCTATGCTGCGCACAAGACCATTCCTCCGGCGCCTGGCAAGCGGTCGCATGGAAACGGACCGGCGATGGTCGTGCCTGCGCGCTGCAGCCACCGATTCGCCAACAGGGAGATTTCGATGAAAGCCATATATTGCACGGACCGCGGACCTGCCGCCGATACACTTTTCCTGGCCGAGGCCGACAGGCCAGTGCCCGGACCGGGAAAGGTCCTGGTTGCGATGAAGACGTCGGGCGTCAACCCGTCGGACGTCAAGACCCGCAGCGGCGCCCAAGGTCCGATGGTGGCCGACAGGGTGATGATCCACAATGACGGCGCCGGCATCATCGAAGCCGTCGGCGACGGTGTCGACGGCAGCCGCGTCGGCGAGCGTGTCTGGCTCTACAACGTCAACCGGTCGGCCGATGGGGTCAAGCAGGGCACCAATGGTACTGCCGCGGACTATGCCTGCGTGCCCGCAGCGCTTGCTGCTCCGCTGCCCGATCAGGCCAGCTTCGAGACCGGCGCCTGCCTTGGTGTGCCGGCGATGACGGCGCACCGGGCCGTGCTGTGGGCCGGGCCGGTGGCAGGCAAGACGGTGCTGGTGACGGGTGGCGCGGGCGCGGTCGGACATTCGGCCATCCAGATCGCCAAGGCAATGGGAGCGCGCGTCATCTCAACGGTGAGTTCCGACGAGAAAGCCGCTGTTGCGCGCCAGGCCGGAGCGGACGCCATCATCAATTACAGGACCGAAAACCTGGAGGCGCGGATCACCGAACTGGCTGGGCCTGACGGGATCGACCATGTCGCCGAGGTGGATCTGGCGGCGCATATCAATCTCTACCCGCGAACGCTGAGCTTCAACGCCACGGTCGGCGCCTATGCCTCGGCGAGCGATGTGAACCCGGCGCTGCCGTTCTTTCCGCTGGCGTTCCGCAACATCTGTCTTCAGCCGGTCTATGTCTATTCAATGTCGGATGCGGCCAAATCCGACGCGATAAGGGACATCAACGCGCTTCTGGCCGAGGGAGCCCTGACGCCGATCGTGGCCAGGACCTTTGCGCTCGATGATGTGGCTTCGGCGCATCAGGCCGTGGAAAGCGGTCAGCTGATCGGCAATGCCATCGTGACCCTATAAGCCACCGGGCTTTGAGACGAAAACGGCCCGCTCCGGTGAGAAGCGGGCCGTGATGGGATCGGATCGGGTCAGTCGGCGTCGCTGGCCCAGCCGGAAATCGCCTTGGCTTCGAGGAATTCCTCGATGCCCCAGACGCCACCTTCGCGGGCCCGGCCCGAAGCCTTGACGCCGCCAAAGGGAGAGCCGGCGCCGCGCGACTTGCCGTTCATCTGCACCATGCCCGAGCGCAGGCGGCGGGCCATGCGGTTGCGCTTGGCGCCATCCTGGCTCTGCACATAATTGGTCAGGCCGTAGATGGTGTCATTGGCGATCTCGACGGCATTTTCCTCGTCGTCAAACGGAATGATCGACAGCACCGGCCCGAAGATCTCTTCCTGCGCGATGGTCATGTCGTTGGAGACGTCGGCAAAAATCGTCGGGCGGACGAAGTAGCCGCGGTTGAAGCCCTCGGGCCGCCCCAGTCCGCCTGCCACCAGCCTGGCGCCTTCGTCGATGCCCTTCTGGATCAGGCCCTGGATCTTGTCGAACTGCTGCGCCGAGACCACGGGACCGATGTGGTCGCCAGCCTGGTTCGCGGGACCGACCTTGACCTTAGCAGCCGCCGCAATGGCCTTTTCCACGGCCTCATCATAGACCGGGCGCTCAACCAGCATGCGGGTCGGTGCATTGCAGCTCTGGCCCGTATTGTTGAAGCAGGCCCGGACGCCGCGCTCGACCGCCTTGGCATCGGCATCGGCGAAGATGACATTGGCGCCCTTGCCGCCAAGCTCGAGACAGACGCGCTTGAGCGTGTCGGCCGCGGCCCCGGAAATGGCAATGCCGGCGCGCGCCGAGCCGGTGAAGCTGATCATTTCCACATCGGTGTGCGTCGACAGGTCCGTGCCGACACCGACGCCATCGCCATTGACCATGTTGAACACGCCGGCAGGCAGGCCCGCGGCATGGACGATTTCGGCGAAGACGATCGACGACAGCGGCGCGATTTCCGACGGCTTGTGAACCATGGTGCAGCCGGCAAGCAGCGCCGGGATCACCTTCAGCGTGACCTGGTTCATCGGCCAGTTCCACGGCGTGATCAGTCCGACCACGCCGATCGGGTCCATGGCGATGCGGTCATCGGGGGCATGCGGCCCGAGCGGGCGGATGAATTCGATGTCCTTGAAGGCGGTGATGAAATTGTCGATGTGCCAGGTTCCCGAAGTGACCTGGTCATCGCGGGACATGTCGATAGGCGCGCCCATTTCCAGGCTGATCGCCTGCGCCATGTCTTCGGCGCGCTCGACATAGATGTCGCGGATCTTCCTGACATAGCCGAGACGGGTTTCGGGATCGGTGCGCGACCAGCTGTCAAAGGCGGCCTTGGCGGCCGCGACAGCCGCATTGGTGTCTTCGGTGCCGCCGAGCGAAATCACCGCGCAGGTTTCCTCGGTCGAGGGATTGATGACGTCGCAGTCACGGCCGGACACGGGCGAAACCCAGGCGCCGTTGATGTAAAATTCACGCTTCTCAATCATCTCGTTCTCCATATGTATCTTGCCGGCAAAGCAGCCGGGAATCGCCTCGTCTGATTTGGGGGGAACAGCCGGTGATTGCAACCTCGATTCGGCAAGACAATCCATTCATTTTCCCGGTTCAGACCACAGAAGCCGCCGGATGCTTGCGACGGCCATTGATGACGAAACGGGGATCTTGGCCAGGGCCACCCGGCGCGGACGCGGCCATTCCGGGTTTTGACACGCAGCTGCAGGACGCTAACCACGGAAGGACGGGAAGGCCGGGCTCAGATCAGGGTCTTCGGTCGTTCGATGCCGTTTTCCTGCAACAGATAGGCGCAGTAAAACCCGAAACCGACCGCAAACCAGAGATAGGATTCGCCGATGGCCAGGCGAATATTCGAGTTGGACAGGTTGGACACCAGGAAATAGACGAGCGCCGTCAGATAGCAGTTGAACGCCGACGCGCCCACCAGTTTGAGCCGGGCCGCAAGATAGACCTTGCGCACGGCAAAGCCGAGCATCGCGGCATAGGCGGCCAGTCCGAAGAGGCCGTAGCGCACCAGGATCTCGATATAGCCATTGTGGAAAATATCGTAGCCCAGACCGAAGGAAGCCTGCCTTTCCTGCCAGATGGACCGCCATCCGATGCCCGCGCCGAACCAGGGACTTTCGAGCCAGATCGAGGCGGCATTGGTCCACAATATCAGCCGCTGCTGGGCGCTTCCCGGGACATCGGGGGAGGATGACATCTCATTCATGACGGCGAGCAGGCCCTGCCCGTGGAGGACCTTGTCGAGCATTGTCAGGGCGACCAGGGTGGTGCCGCCGGCCTTGTTGAGAAGCGCATGGCCGAACTGGCTGATGCCGATGCCGACACCAAGGACGAGGACGAGGACAAGAAAGATCGTCCGTCCGCTGATCTTCGATGCCTGGCGCCAGTCGCGAAACACCATGCCGAGGATCAGCACCGGAAGTGCCACGGCAAGGGCGAGCCAGACGCCCTTGGATTCGAGGCCGAGAATGTTGATGAAAGCCAGCGCGCCCGTTGCCGCGGCCACGACAAGCAGGACCGGCCTGATCTTGCCGCCGAGATCTGGTCTGGCGAAGAGATGATCGGCGAAACAGACCGCGAAGATCAGCATGAAACCTGATGCATTGGCCGCATGGATGGTGTTGTTATGGGCAAATGTCGTCGCCAGAACGCCTTCCGACAGGGCCGCATAATCTGTCGAGGCGATCAGCGCGCCGAGGCTGATCACGACAACGGCCACGACGACAGCGAATGGATAGCGGCAAAACCGCCACAGGGCGTATCCGAAGGTGGGATAGGCGATCGACAACATGAAGATGCCCTCGGCCGAGCCGGCGCCATTTTCCGGATGCAGCATCAGATCCAGGCCGAAACGCGCCGCGGCATAAAGCGCCCAGGCAAGGCAAAGCAGACCGCCATATCCGATCAGGATCCGGTTGCCGCTGGCGGCATCCTTTGCGTAATAGATCACCAGCGCCCATGACACCAAGGCAAGCCCGACGAAGCGATAGAGGTCGCTCTCCCACCAGATCGGTGAAATGAACAGGAGGATTGCGATGCCGGCAATCAGGGCGGCGGCGGAATGCCGGCCGTAATGACCGCCGGCCGGCTGGAACGGGGTGACCGGGCGCCCTTCCGGACCGGTCAGCGCATGGAAAAACCGGCCGATGTGATCGCATGTCCGCGCATAGGCGGTGGGAAGCCGCCGCCATTTCGGAAACTTGGTGTTCTCGTGATCGACGGAAATATTGGTCTGGCTGCGAAAGCTGGAAAATTCCAGAACATTGCTCTGAACAGTGAGAAGATTGATGCCGCTCGACCAATACCGTTCAAGGGCGACATCCCGGGGCAGCTGCATGGTCCGCAGGGCAACGACAAGCCGTTGCGCGGCATCACGCGAGACAAGATAGGCCGCAGCCGACCCCTGAGGGCCGAAGGCGGTCCGGCCGAGATCGTCGCCTTCTGCCGTGGAGACGTGATGAATGAAGCCGACGGCGCGGTGATTGACGAGCTTGACGACATCAAGTTCGGGATAGGCCTCAATGATGGAACGGACACGGCCCGGAAACCGGGCATCAAGCAGCACGTCATCCTCGATGATCACGCCATAGGGCTCGCCGGTCTCGCAGAAGGTCTCGAGCGCCAGAATATGGCTGCGGTAGCAGCCATATTCACCGGGCAGAAGTTTCCGCCCGTTCTGGCGGTGAAATTCCGGGACATCGACATCCACCCAGTCACCCGCGGGCACGGTGCGGCCGTCAACGGCGTCCACGCGGATCAGCGTTACGCCGGCGTCAGGCGCGCTGGCGCGGACCTCCGCCATACGATCGGCGCTGCGTGCGAGGTTGATGACAAATACTGGAAGGGTTTGCGATTGCACCACAGTTTGGCGTCTCTTCAACTCGAATTACTTATCAGGAGATTGCGCCGAAATCCAGGTTCCACTCAGCCGGGTAAACATACAGCTTTTCGTCACTTTATCAATGCGCGCCTGCTCTTCGCCGGTGATCGGCAAAACTTTGGCAGTGGCACAGCCATCTGAATTTGTTGACAAATTTACTCATGTTTTCTGGCTCCACCCGCCAAGCTTGCTTGATTGTCGTCTCGTGCAAATCGCCTATTTTTGCGCGCCAAGCAATTGCGGTGTCGGAAAACAGGTCGGCTTCTGGCCGGTCCTGGCCTGCCATTCTCCGATCGACCGGCGGGTCTTGTAGCCAGGCAGCCCATCGGCGCCGCCAACATCATAGCCCTGTCTTTCCAGCGATGCCTGCAGCCTGGCGATGTCGGAACGCAGCATCGAACCGGTCTTGCCCCAGGGCGTCACGAAAGCGCTGCCGCCATGGCCGATGCGATCGGCGAGATTGCCGATGAACAGGGCGTAGAGATCGGAATTGTTGTATTCCTTGATCACATAGAAATTCGGCGTCACCACGAATTCCGGGCCATAGGTTCCGGCTGGCACCAGCACCATGCCCGCCGCGCGGCGTTCATGTTCGGGAAAGGGCCGTCCGGAAATGCGGATGATGCCCATATCGGTCAGCGCGCTGATCGGCCGGGCCCGGTCGGGGCCCTCAAGTGCGCAGGTGACGCCTTCCGGGATCACCGCTTCAAAGCCCCAGTCGCGGCCGCGCACCCAGCCCGACTGGGCCAGATAATTGGCGATAGAGGCCAGCGAGTCGGCGGTCGAGTTCCAGATGTCGCGCTTGCCGTCGCCGTCAAAATCGACCGCATGATCGAGATAGCTCGACGGCAGGAATTGTGGCTGGCCCATGGCGCCGGCCCAGGAGCCTTTCATCGCCGAAGCGGACACATCACCGCGCTCAAGGATCTTGAGTGCTGCGAGGATTTCCTTGCGGAACAGCTCGGGCCGCGTCGACATGAAGGCCTTGGTGGCAATCACCCGCACTGCGGAATGGGGGATTTTGGCCCGGCCAAAGCCGGACTCGCGGCCCCAGATCGCCACGATGATCGATGCCGGAACACCGTAGCGGTCCTCGATCTTGCGCAGCGTGCTGGCGTGTTTTGCCATCAGGGAGCGGCCCGAAGCCGCAAGGCCCTGAAGCCGTTTTTCATCGAAATAGGCGCCGGGGCTGCGAAATTCGGCCTGGCTCTGGGAGCGCTGCTTGGGCTTGGCAAAACCCGGAGGCTCAAGATCGGGAAGATCCCAATCGAGACTGATGCCGGAAAAAGCGCTTTCGAAGACCGGTTTGGAGACGCCGGCGCGCCTGGCTTCGGGCCAAAGATCAGTCTCCAGCCATTGCCGGAACTGGGCCTCGACGCCGGCCCGGGTGGCGGCATGCGAGGAGGTGGCCGCGAACGGAGCCGCGGCGAAGAGGAGGGCAAAGGCAAGAATCAGGGTGCGAATCATGGGAGCAATCTAACCCGGGCAGCACGTCAGGAAAATGGCGCGTTCAGGGTGCCCCTACCGCAAACCCGCAAGGAGCAGAGTCCGGGGCGGCCCACCCCTCAAAAGGCGGTGCGCGCCCGGATCGCCGCGGCCAGCGTGCCCTCGTCGAGATAGTCGAGTTCGCCGCCGACCGGCACGCCATGGGCCAGCCGGGTGACCTTGATGTCGAAGCCGGACAATTGCTCGGTGATGTAATGCGCGGTGGTCTGGCCCTCGACGGTGGCATTGACGGCAATCAGGATCTCGCGGACCTCGCCCTTGGCGACCCGGTCGACCAGGCCTGCAATCGACAGGTCGTCTGGACCGATGCCATCAAGCGGCGACAGGGTGCCGCCGAGCACATGATAGCCGGCATTCATCGCCGCAGCGCGTTCCAGAGCCCACAGGTCGGCGACATCCTCGACGACGATGATGACGCTCTGGTCGCGGGTCGGATCGGTACAGACCGTGCAGGGATCGGAGGTGTCGGCATTGCCGCAGGTCGAGCAGATGCGGACCTTGTCGAAGGCCTCGTTCATGGCCAGGCCCAGGGGCCCCATCAACTGGTCCTTCTTCTTGATCAGGTGCAGCGCGGCACGGCGCGCCGATCGCGGCCCCAGCCCGGGAACCCGCGCCAGCAGCTGGATCAGGCGCTCGATCTCCGGCCCGGTTACACGCTTCTGCATCTTGTTCTCCGATCTCGGCCGGCAGGCCTAGAATGGCAGCTTCATGCCGGGAGGAATCGGCAGACCGGCGGTGAGTTCCTTGGTGCGTTCGGCCACCGTGGTTTCGAGCTTGCCCTTGGCGTCATTGTGGGCGGCGACGATGAGATCCTCGAGAATCTCGACATCGTCTTCCTTGAACATCGACGGATCGATTTTCAGGCCCAGCATCTGGCCCTTGCCCGACAGGCGCACGGAGACAATGCCGCCACCGGCAACGCCTTCGCATTCGAGGGCCGCCAGTTCGTCCTGCATCTGCTCCATCTTGGACTGCATGTCCTTGATCTTGCCCATCATGCCCATGATGTCTTTCATCACACTCTCCTTGTTTGAATGTTGGCTGGCGGCGCTGACCCGGTGCCGTGGCGCAAGCCTGCGGCACCGGCGCGCCGGTCAATCGGAATCGTCGTCGGGATCGGTTTCATCCGGCAGGATGTCGCCATCCTCGGACGGCGTCAGCACCGTATCGGCCAGGATCTCCTCCTCGGTGACGGCAATGCGCACATCGGTGATCCGGGAACCTGGAAATTTTGCCAGAATGGCTGCGACATCGGGGTCCTGGCGGGCGTCGCTGACCAGGGCCTCGCGCTTGGCGGTCTCGCGTTCGGACAGCGTCGGAGCGCCCTCCTCGCGGCTCAGCGTCACGATCCATTTCGCCCCGGTCCAGTCCGCCAGCTTCTTGATCAGTTCGCCCGGCAGGCTGGGGCTTGCCTCGGGAGTCAGGCTGATCTCGAGACGGCCCGGCTCGATGCGGACCAGCCGCACACCGGTGCGGATCTGCACCTTCATGGCGATGTCGCGGAATTTCTCGGCCAGCGCCACCATGTCTTCCAGCGACGTGACGGCGATCTCCTCGACCGGCTCGGCAACGGCCGGCGCGGCGACCGTGGGCTCGGCGGAATGGGCAAGCCGCATTGCCGGCTGGCCGCCACCGCCGCCTTGCGGCATGCGGCGTTCGCCGACGGCGCGGGCCGTGGCGCCACCGCCACCAGACGAGCCACCGCCACTGGTCGAAGCTCCGCCGGATGATGTGCCGCCGGAATTCTGGAATGCCTTCACCGCATCCTCAGGCGAGGGCAGGCTGGCGGCATGGCCGATCCGGATAAGGGCCATTTCCGCGGCGGCTGCCGGCCGGCTCGAGGTCTCGGTTTCGGTGATGCCCTTGAGCAGCATCTGCCAGACCCGCGACAGGATCACGGTCGACAGGGTCTTGGCATAATCGGCGCCATTGAGGCGTTCGGTTTCGGTCAAGGAAGGATCTTCACCGGCCTGCGGCACGAATTTGAGCCGGGTGACGAGATGGGTGAAATCGGCCAGATCGGTGAGGATCACCGAGGGGCTGGCGCCCGAATCATACTGGTCTCGATAATTTGCCAGCGCGGCCGCGACGTCGCCGGTCATCAGCGATCCGAACAGGCTGACAATGCGCGACCGGTCGGCCAGACCGAGCATCGAGCGGACGGCTTCGGCGTCGACCGCGCCGCCGCCATGGGCAATGGCCTGATCGAGCAGCGACAGGCCGTCACGCACCGAGCCTTCGGCGGCGCGGGCGATCATGGCCAGCGATTCGTCATCGATCGAAATGCCTTCCTGATCGGAGACATTCTTGAAATGGGCAACAAGCAGGGCCGAATCGATCCGGCGCAGGTCAAAGCGCTGACAGCGCGACAGCACGGTGATCGGAACTTTTCGGATCTCGGTGGTGGCGAAGATGAACTTCACATGCGCCGGCGGCTCTTCCAATGTCTTGAGCAGGCCGTTGAAGGCCTGGTTGGAAAGCATGTGCACTTCGTCGATGATGTAGACCTTGTAGCGCGCCGACACCGGACGATAGCGGATCTGCTCGATGATCTCGCGGATATCATCGATGCCGGTATGCGAGGCGGCGTCCATCTCGATGACATCGACATGGCGGCCTTCCATGATCGCCTGGCAATGTTCGCCCGGAACGGTCAGGTCGATGGTCGGCTGGTCGATCTCGGCGGTCTGATAATTCAGCGCCCGCGCCAGGATCCGCGCCGTGGTGGTCTTGCCGACACCGCGCACACCGGTCAGCATCCAGGCCTGGGCGATGCGGCCGGTGGAAAAGGCATTGGTGAGCGTGCGGACCATCGGCTCCTGGCCGATGAGATCGGTGAAATCCCTGGGACGATATTTCCGTGCCAGAACCCGGTACGGCGCCTTGGCCTCAGGGGCTGTGCCCGTGGGGGCTGTGTTGGTGCCGGTGATGTCGTCCATGATCCTCGTGCCGCCCTCGCGCTGGCCCGATGGCCATTCAAATTGAATGTTTGCACCCCGGTCGAACCCCGTCAATGACGGGGGCTGCCACTGAAATGGCGCGGGCAAAAGGGTGGGAGGCTGGCACGGTGACCCGTGCCTGGCTCGTTAGGGCTGCTTCCTTCCGGACCTGACCCGGTTGGCGAGTGGCTCGTCCACCACCAACCTCCCACCGCACATATCGTCAATCACTCAGGCAAAAGCAAGCCAGAGCCTGAAAAAACTGCTAGAGTTTGCACTCAACTGTGTCCGGCGGTATAGCCAATGTCTGATTTTGTTATCGATCCGCGCCTCGACCGCGACTCCAAATTATTGATCAAGCTGGGTTTGTGCCAGCTGAGACTGATGCTGGACAGCCGTTGGCCCTGGGTGCTGCTGGTGCCGCAAAGGAGCGGCATTTCGGAGATTTTCGACATGACGCCGCTGGACCAGACCATGCTGACCTTCGAGACAGCCATCGCCGCCAAGGCGCTGAAACAGACAACGGGCTGTCTCAAGATCAATGTCGGCGCGCTCGGCAATCAGGTGCGTCAGTTCCATCTTCACATCATTGCCCGCAACGAAGGCGATCCCGCCTGGCCCGGTCCGGTCTGGGGGCATGGCGACGCCTGCGCCTGGAACCCGGACGCCCGCGCCGAATTTACCGAAAGACTGCTTGAGGCCCTCTGATTTATGACATTTTCCCTGTTTGACCATGATGCTCCTCATGGCGAAGCCAGCCGTCTGACGGCTTTTTCCGGCAACCGGCTCGACCGCCGCTCCGAACACCGCACCGAAACCGAGCTCGGCGATGCGCTCAGGGACCCGGCAACGCGCTATTTCGCCATCACCCAGGGCCGGCTGGCCATGCGGATCGATGGCGAAGCGCCGGTCGGGCTGCTGGCGGCGGAGGATCTTGCGGCGCTCAATCCGCAAAATGCCGACGCCATCCTGATCGGCTGGACCGACACCAATGCCGCGCGCATCGCCATGCCGGTGGGCGTCGCGCCCGACGACCTGCCCGAGCCCTTCAAGGCGATCGATACCCGCTCGGTCTATCGCCAGGCGCTGGTCGACGAGGAAACGCTCGGCGCCTATGCGCAGGGCACCAGCCTTGTCTCCTGGGCGCTCGTGCACCGGTTCTGCGGTGTCTGCGGCGGGCCGATGACCCCGGAAGCGGGTGGCTACCGGCGCAAATGTACGGCGTGCGGCCACACCGTGTTTCCGCGCACCGACCCGGTCGGCATCATGCTGGTGGTCGACGAGGCCCGCGACCGCTGCCTGCTTGGTCGCAGTCCGCATTTTCCGCCCGGCATGTTTTCATGCCTGGCAGGCTTCATCGAACCCGGCGAAACCATGGAAGACGCGGTGCGGCGGGAAACGCTGGAGGAATCGGGCATCAGGGTCGGGCGGGTGCGCTACCATGCCAGCCAGCCCTGGCCGATGCCGCATACCCTGATGATCGGGGTCTATGCCGAGGCGCAAAGCCTGGAAATTGCCCGCGACACCGCCGAGCTCGAGGATTGCCGCTGGTTCGACCGCGCCCAAACCGAGGCGATGCTGGCCAGCGTACTGGGCGAGGAAAACGCCTCGGCTCCGCCGCCTGGCGCCATCGCGCACCGGCTGATGCGCGACTGGCTGGACTGGGGCAAGTAAAGCCGCGGCTTCCCGACAGGGTTGCTCACTGACAAATGCGCCGGTGGCTCAGCCCTCGGCCTCTTCGGCGTGGGTGCCATTTTGCACCAGCCGGAACGGATGCGCCGGATAGACGCCGAGAATGCGCAGTTCCTTGGAAAAATAGCCAAGCTCTTCCAGAGCGCGCGCCACCGGCGCCTCGTCGGGATGGCCCTGGATGTCGGCATAGAACTGGGTGGCGAAAAACTTGCCGCCGATCTGGTAGCTTTCCAGCTTGGTCATGTTGACGCCATTGGTGGCGAAACCGCCCATCGCCTTGTAGAGCGCTGCCGGAATGTTGCGGACCTTGAAGACGAAGGTGGTGACGACCACCTCGCCCGCCACCGGGCGCGGCGGAATCCTGGCCTCCCGCGACAGCACCACGAAACGGGTGACATTGGTTTCGGTGTCCTCGACATTTTCCTCGAGGATCTCGAGACCGTAAAGGTCTGCGGCCAGCCGCGGCGCCAGCGCCGCCATGGTGCGGTCATTGCTTTGCGAGACCAGCCGCGCAGCACCGGCGGTGTCGCCGGCGACCACGGCCTTCCAGCCATTGGCGCGGACGATCTTGCGGCACTGGCCGACCGCGTGGACATGGCTGTGCACGGTGCGGACTTCGGATTTGTCCACTCCCGGCAGGACCATCAGCTGGAAATGGATCGGCATGAAATATTCGCCGACGATATGCAGTTTCGATTCGGGCAGCAGGTGGTGGATGTCGGCCACCCGGCCGGCGATGGTGTTCTCGATCGGGATCATCGCCAGATCCGCGTCTCCCTGGGAGAGAGCGTTGAATGCATCCTCGAAGGTGGCGCAAGGCAACGGCTCCATGTCGGCAAACATGTCGCGGCAGGCCATGTCTGAATTTGCGCCAAACTCGCCCTGGAAGGCGATGCGGTTGGTGGGAGCGGTCATGATAGGGGTCCGTTTTGAGAAATGCGTGCCTATTTGGCTGCCAGGATCTGGCGGGCGCGTTCGAGATCGGCGGGAGTATCGACACCGAGGGGAACGGAGTCAACGATGGCCACATCGATGCGCATGCCGTTTTCAAGCGCCCGCAATTGCTCGAGCGATTCGCGCCGTTCCAGCGGTGACGGCGGCAGCGCCACAAAGCGCTCAAGCGCCGGGCGGCGCCAGGCATAAAGACCTATGTGGTGGTAGAGCGGTCCGTCGCCATAAGGGGCGTTGGCGCGGGTGAAATACAGCGCCCGCAACAGCCCCTCGCCGATCGGCGTGCCGATCACCTTGACGATGCTCGGATTGGTTTTCTCGGCCTCGTCGGAAATTTCCACCGCCAGCGTGGCGAGATCGGCCGCGGAGGTCAGAAGCGGCAGCGCGGACTTGCGGATGGCTTCGGGCTCGATGGCGGGAATGTCGCCCTGGACATTGAGAATGACACGAGCGCGCGCCTCGGGATCCATTTTCATCGCCGCCTCGAACACCCGGTCGGATCCCGAGGGATGGTCGGCGCGGGTCATCACCGCCTCGAAGCCTGCCGCCTCGACCGCATCGGCAATCTCGCGCGAATCAGTGGCGACGGCCACACGACCGACAGCGGCACGGGTTGCCTGCCGCGCCACCCGGACAATCATCGGCTCTCCGCCGATATCGGCCAGCGGTTTTCCGGGCAGGCGGGTGGAGGCCATTCTGGCCGGGATGATGACGAGCGTATGCTCCGGGCCTTCTGCCATGGGGGTCTCTTCCTCGGGTTATTCGGCACAAGTGTCAAAAAGTCTCATGGCCGTCGTTACAAACGGTGTTGCAACGAACTTGCAAAAGACATAGGTTCCGCGCGATTTCAAGACTGGTTCGGACATTGCTGAAAACAGCGCGGGACGCCGGACCGAAACGGAGCGACGGAACATGAACTCCTCATATTTCAACTCGGCAGCAGGCGCTTTTCTCGGTGTTCTGTTTGTTCTGATGACTCTTTCCATCGTGTCGGAAGGGATTTACCACGCAGCAGAACCGGAAACCGAAGGCTTTCTGATCGAGGTTGCCGAAGGTGGTGACGACGCCGGCGCGCCGGCTGAAGAGGCTGCACCGGAACTGATCGCGTCGCTGCTGGCCAGCGCCGACCCGGCACGCGGCGAAGGCGTGTTCAAGAAATGCGCCGCTTGTCACACCAATGAAGCCGGTGGCGCCAACAAGGTCGGCCCGGGCCTGTGGGACATCGTCAACCGGCCGGTCGCAGCCCATGAGGGGTTCAAATATTCCAATGCCATGGTCGAATTTGCCGAAGGCGGTTCCGTGGTCTGGGATTACGAGCATCTGAGCGGATTCCTCGCTGCACCGAAGAAATACATCAAAGGCACCGCGATGGGTTTTGCCGGCGTCAAGAAGATCGAGGAACGGGCTGACCTGATCGCCTATCTTCGCACGCTGGGCGATACGCCGGCGCCGCTGCCCGAGGCAGGCGCTGCCGATGCGGGCGCCGAGGCCGAGCCCGCTGCCGAACCTGCGGCAGAGCCGGCTGCGGAAGCCGCGCCGAGCGAATAAAACGTCGCTGCATTGAATTGGAAAGCCGGGCCTCGTGCCCGGCTTTTTTTGTCGGCGCTGCACGGTTTTTTTGATCATGCCCTGCAAGTGCCGTAGAAGTGGCCTATTCTTGTCCGAACGCGTTTTCTCAGGAGGCCCCGCACCCATGACCATCCGCATTGCCGCATCCATGCTGGCCGCATCCGTTCTCGCCCCCGCTTTCGCATTGGCCGGAGTGATCGGCACTGCAACCCTTGCATCCGCCGAGGAACAGGTCTGGCAGCATGCCACGGCGATGATCGACGAGCCGAAATATGAAGAAGGCTTTGCGCGCTTCGACTATGTCAATCCGGATGCGCCCAAGGGCGGCACGCTGAAACTGGCGGAGGAAGGCACCTTCGACAGCTTCAACCCGATCCTGTCCAAGGGAGAGCTGGCCGCCGGGCTCGGCCTGGTCTTCGACACGCTGATGAAATCCTCGGAAGACGAGGTGTCCTCGTCCTATGGCCTGCTGGCCGAAGGCATCGCCTTTCCCGATGACATTTCAAAGGTGACATTCCGGCTGCACGCCGAAGCCAAATGGGCCGACGGCATGCCGGTGACTGCCGAGGATGTGGTGTTCAGTTTCGACAAGGCCAAGGAACTCAACCCGCTGCAAGCCAATTACTATGCCCATGTCGTCTCCGCCGAAAAGACCGCCGAGCGGGAAGTGACCTTCCTGTTTGACGAGAACAACAATCGCGAACTGCCGCAGATTCTCGGCCAGATCCTGGTGCTGCCGAAGCATTGGTGGGAAGGCACCGACGCGGCCGGCAATGCGCGTGATATCGCGCGCACAACGCTGGAGCCGGTGATGGGGTCGGGGCCCTACCGGATCGCGGCGTTCAAGGCCGGATCGACCATCCGCTACGAGCTGCGCGAGGACTATTGGGGCAAGGATCTCAACGTCAATGTCGGCCACAACAATTTCGGCGCCATCGAATATGTCTATTTCACCGACGCCAATGTCGAGTTCGAGGCATTCCGCGCGGGCACCGTGGATTTCCGCCAGGAGAACTCGGCCAGCAAATGGGCCACTGCCTATGACTTTCCCGCGGTCGAAAGTGGCGACGTCATCCTCGAGGAGATCGAGAATCCGCTTCGCGCCGTCGGCATCATGCAGGCGATGGTGCCGAACATGCGCCGCGACAAGTTCAAGGACGCAAGGGTGCGCAGGGCGCTCAATTTCGCCTTCGACTTCGAGGACCTCAACCACAATCTGGCCTTTGACGCGCTGGCGCGGGTCGACAGCTATTTCTGGGGCACGGAGCTCGCCTCTTCCGGCCTGCCGGAAGGCCGCGAGAAGGAAATCCTCGAAAGCCTCGGAGACAAGGTGCCCGCCGAGGTATTCACCACGCCCTTTACCAACCCGGTTGGCGGCGACCCGACCAGGACCCGGGCAAATCTGCGCCAGGCGCTGACGCTGCTGCAGGAAGCCGGCTATGCGCTCAGGGACGGCACGCTTGTCGATGCCGCCACCGGCGAGCCCTTCGAGATCGAGATCCTGCTGTCGAGCCCCTCGCTCGAGCGATCGGTGCTGCCCTATGTCGCCAGCCTTCGGAAAATAGGCTTTGATGCCCGCATCCGCACGGTCGATGCTTCGCAATATACCAACCGGGTGAGAAGCTTCGACTATGACATGATCTGGAACGTCTGGGGGCAATCGCTCAACCCGGGCAATGAACAGGCCGGCTATTGGGGCTCGGCCTCGGTCAATCGCGAAGGGTCGCGGAACTATGCCGGAATATCCGATCCGGCGGTCGACGAACTGATCCGGATGGTGATCTTCGCCCAGGACCGCGCGGAGAAGACCGCGGCCGTCAAAGCCCTCGACCGGGTGCTGCTGGCGCATCATTACGTGGTGCCGCTGTTTTACAGCGACGCGGTCAAGGTGGCCTATCGCAAGTCCCTGGCCCACCCCGAGGAGCTTCCCTATTACGGGCTGGGATTCCCCTCGGTCTGGTGGTCCAGCGAAGCGAATTGACGCGCATTCGGCCTTGCACCCCATGCAACATTCGATTCTGTATGAGAAAGAGACGAATCAGCCGGATTCCGGAGAATCCGGCTGGAAGGACGCGAAAATTGACCACACCACCATCCAGCACAGATGACGCGCGCACTGCGGCAGACAGGAAAGCGGCCTGATGGGCACCTATATCCTTCGCCGGCTGCTTTTGATGATTCCGACCGTCGTCGGCATCATGGCGATCTCGTTCGCGGTGATCCAGTTTGCACCCGGCGGACCGGTGGAGCAGGTGATTGCCGAGCTGACCGGGCAAGGCGATTCGGCAATCGACCGGATTTCCGGCGGTGGCGACACGATGGGCACCGCCCAGCAGGATTTCGGCGATTCCGCATCCTCGCAATATCGCGGCGCACAGGGGCTTGATCCCGAATTCATCGCCAAGCTGGAGGCCCAGTTCGGCTTCGACAAGCCGCCGCTCGAGCGCTTCGGCAAGATGATGTGGGACTATATCCGCTTCGACTTCGGCGAGAGCTATTTCCGCAGCATCGATGTGCTCGACCTGATCATCGAGAAGATGCCGGTCTCGATCTCGCTCGGGGTCTGGATCCTGCTGTTGTCCTACATCATCTCGATTCCGCTGGGGATCAAGAAGGCGGTGTCGGACGGCTCGCGCTTCGATGTCTGGACCTCCGGTCTGATCATCGTCGCCTATGCGGTGCCCGGCTTCCTGGTCGGCATCATGCTGATCGTGATGTTTGCCGGCGGCTCGTTCTTCGACTGGTTTCCGTTGCGCGGCCTGACCTCGGACAATTTCGCCGAGCTGAGCCTGTTCGGCAAGATCGTCGACTATTTCTGGCATCTGGCGCTGCCGCTGATCGCATTGTCGCTGGCGGCATTCGCCACCACGACGCTTCTGACCAAGAACTCCTTCATCGATGAAATCCGCAAGCAATATGTCACCACGGCGCGGGCCAAGGGGCTGACCGAAAGCCAGGTGCTCTACCGGCATGTGTTTCGCAATGCGATGCTGATCATCATTGCCGGCTTTCCCGGCGCCTTCATCTCCGCCTTCTTTTCCGGATCGCTGCTGATCGAGACGATCTTCTCGCTCGACGGGCTGGGCCGGCTGGGCTTTGAATCGGTGATCCGGCGCGACTATCCGGTGGTCTTTGCGACGCTGTTCATCTTCTCGCTGATGGGCCTGATCGTCGGGCTGATTTCGGACCTGGTCTATACCTGGGTGGATCCGCGCATCGACTTCGAGAAAAGGGATGTCGGATGAGCGTGACGGCTTCCAGCAATCCCGAGACCTATGATGTCAACGGCCGGCCGAAGGGCTGGCTGTCGCCGACCAACAAGCGGCGCTGGGCCAATTTCAAGGCCAACCGGCGCGGCTACTGGTCGCTGTGGCTGTTCCTGTTCCTGTTCATCGCCAGCCTGATGGCCGAACTCATCGCCAATGACCGGCCGATCCTGGCCTCCTACAAGGGCGAGATCCTCTATCCGGTGCTGATCGACTACCCGGAGGAGAAATTCGGCGGGTTCCTGGCACGCACCGATTACCGCGATCCCTTCATCCAGAACGAGATCAAGGACAATGGCTGGATGATCTGGCCACCGATCCGCTATTCCTACACCACCGCCAATTCCTATATTCCGCATTCGGCGCCGACGGCCCCGTTCTGGCTGCTCGATGACGGCGTCGCCTGTTCCGCCTATCCGCTGAAGGACGAGGATCCGGGCTGCACGCTGGGCAACATGAACTGGCTCGGCACCGACGACCAAGCCCGCGATGTCACCGCGCGGATGATCTACGGGTTCCGGATTTCGGTGCTGTTCGGCCTGACGCTGACCATCTTCTCGGCGCTGATCGGTGTCGCCGCCGGCGCGGTGCAGGGCTATTTCGGCGGCTGGACCGACCTGTTGATGCAGCGCTTCATCGAGATCTGGTCCTCGATGCCGGTGCTCTACATCCTGCTGATCATCGCCGCGGTGCTGCCGCCGGGATTCTGGATCCTGCTCGGCATCATGCTGCTGTTTTCCTGGGTCTCGTTTGTCGGCATCGTGCGGGCGGAGTTTTTGCGCGCCCGCAATTTCGAATATGTCAACGCCGCCCGGGCGCTCGGGGTCGGCAATGCCACCATCATGTTCAGGCACCTGCTGCCCAACGCCATGGTGGCGACGCTGACCTTCCTGCCCTTCATCCTGTCTGGCTCGATCACGACGCTGACCTCGCTCGACTTCCTCGGCTTCGGCCTGCCGCCGGGATCGGCTTCGCTGGGAGAACTGATCGCCCAGGGCAAGCGCAACCTGCAGGCGCCCTGGCTGGGGATGACGGCGTTCTTCACCATCTCGATCATGCTGTCGCTGCTGATCTTCATCGGCGAGGCGACGCGTGACGCCTTCGACCCGCGAAAGACTTTCCGATGAGCAGTGTGACAGACCGGACCGGCGAGCCGCTGCTGTCGGTGCGCGATCTCTCGGTGGAGTTCCACCAGTCCGGCGAAAGCCAGACGGCGGTGGATCATGTCTCCTTCGACATCAGGCGCGGCGAGACGGTGGCGCTGGTGGGCGAATCCGGTTCCGGCAAGTCGGTCTCGGCGCTCTCGGTGCTGCGGCTGCTGCCCTATCCGGCGGCCAGCCACCCCTCCGGCAAGATCCTGTTCAAGGGCCGGGACCTGCTCTCGGCGCCGGAACAGGTGATCCGCGACGTGCGCGGCAACGACATCACCATGATCTTCCAGGAGCCGATGACCTCGCTCAATCCGCTGCAGTCGGTGGAAAAGCAGATTTCGGAAATCCTGCACCTGCACCAGCCGATCAAGCCGGACGAAGCCCGGCGGCAGGTGCTGGAACTGCTCGACCAGGTCGGCATCCGCGATCCGGAAAAGCGGCTGGCCTCCTACCCGCATCAATTGTCCGGCGGTCAGCGGCAGCGGGTAATGATTGCCATGGCGCTGGCCAACCGCCCGGAACTGCTGATCGCCGACGAACCGACGACGGCGCTCGATGTCACGGTCCAGGCGCAGATCCTCGCGCTGCTGAGCAATCTGAAAAACCAGCACGGTATGGCGATGCTGTTCATCACCCATGATCTCGGCATTGTCCGCAAATTTGCCGACCGGGTCTGCGTGATGACGGACGGCAGGATTGTCGAGACCGGGCCGACGGCGGAGATCTTCGCCAATCCGCAGCACGCCTATACCAAGCACCTGCTTGCCGCCGAGCCCAAGGGCCAGCCGCCCGAGCGCAACGAGGCCGCGCCCGAAGTGATGCGGGCCAAGGACATCAAGGTCTGGTTTCCGGTCAAACAGGGGTTTCTCAGGCGCACCGTCGATCACGTCAAGGCGGTGGACGGGTTGTCGCTGTCGCTCAAATCGGGCCAGACACTCGGCGTCGTCGGCGAATCCGGGTCGGGCAAGACCACGCTGGGGCTGGCGCTGATGCGTCTGATCCGCAGCGAGGGCGAGATCTATTTCAACAAGCTGGCATTGCATGAGCGATCCTTCAAGGAGATGAAGCCGCTCAGGAGTTCGATGCAGGTGGTGTTTCAGGACCCGTTCGGATCGCTGAGCCCGCGCATGTCGATTGCCGACATCGTTGGCGAGGGGCTGGCGATCCATGCCGCGGATCTTTCGGCGCGCGACCGCGACCGCCGGGTTGCCGAAGCGCTGGAGGAAGTCGGGCTCGACGCCTCGACCCGCTGGCGCTATCCGCATGAATTTTCCGGCGGCCAGCGGCAACGCATCGCGATTGCCCGCGCCATGGTGCTCAAACCCCGCTTCGTGATGCTGGACGAGCCGACCTCGGCGCTCGACATGAGCGTGCAGGCGCAGGTCGTCGATCTCTTGCGCGATCTGCAGAAGCGGCATGATCTGGCCTATCTGTTCATCAGCCACGACCTGAAAGTGGTGCGCGCACTGGCAAATGACGTGATCGTCATGCGCGCCGGCAAGGTGGTCGAGCAGGGCACGGCGGACAAGATCTTCGACCATCCGGAAACCGACTACACCAAAGCGCTGATGGCAGCGGCCTTCAATCTCGAAGCCGTCGACAGCGCCGTGATCAGCGAATAGGCAACTTCATGACTGACAACCGCACCGACACAGGCCGCATCCTGCTGGCCCCGACCGGCTGGTCGTCGCAGCAGTGGATCGAGGAACTGGCCGGGGCCGCACCGGACCGCGCGGTGACGCTGGAGCCGGAGGGCGAGGCCGATCCCAGCATTCATTATGCGGTGGTGTGGAAGCAGCGGAAGGGCCTGTTGTCGAAACTGCCCAATCTGAAGGTGATCTTCTCGCTCGGCGCCGGTGTCGATCACGTGTTTTCCGACACCAGCATGCCCGATGTGCCGATCGTGCGCGTGGTGTCGCCCGACCTGACCACCCGGATGAGCGAATATGTGATCTGGCAGGTGCTTGACCACCATCGACACGGGCCGCGCTACCGGGCGCAGCAGGCGAACCGGACCTGGCTCGAGGACAAGACCCAGGCCGCCGCCGCCGATCTGACCGTCGGCATCATGGGGCTGGGCGAGCTCGGCCGTGATGCAGCCGCCAAGCTGCAGGTGATGGGCTTCAAGGTTTCCGGCTGGTCGCGGACCGCAAAACAGGTCGAAGGCGTTGCCTGCCATGCCGGCGCGCAGGGCCTTGATGCGTTTCTGGCCTCAGCCGATATCTTCGTGGTGCTGCTGCCGCTGACACACGACACCCGCGAAATCCTCAACCGCGATCTGTTTGCAAGAATGACCCGGCGCGGGCCGCTGGGCGCGCCGGTGCTGATCAATGCCGGGCGCGGCGGGCTGCAGAACGAAGCCGATATTTTGTCTGCGCTTGATGATGGTCTGTTGTCAGCCGTCTCGCTTGATGTATTTCAGCAGGAACCGCTGCCGCCGGAAAGCCGGTTCTGGACCCATCCGAAGGTGACGCTGACCCCGCACGCAGCCGCAGCCTCGATGGCGTCATCGCTGATCGGGCCGATTGTGCGCCAGATGGACGCCTATGAGCGCGGCGAGCCGCTGGTCAATCTGGTCGACCGCGCGGCCGGATACTGAGCCGGATCAAGGCCGCCGATAGCCAGTCGGCAGACTGTAGAGCCTGGCGATGCGGTCGATGGCCTCGCGCAGCGGTTCACGGGTCACATACATGGTGCCGCCGGAGGCGTGGAGCAGCGTGTGCTCGTCCTCGACAAAGCCGACATGGCCCTTCCAGAACACCAGATCCCCGCGCTGCAGGCCATCCGTCCCGGGATCGATGGCATGGCCGAGATTTGCCGCCTGAAGGTCGGAATCGCGCGGCGCCGGCTTGCCGGTCATGGCCAGCGCCATCTGCACAAGACCCGAACAATCAATGCCGAAGCCCGAGCGGCCGCCCCAGAGATAAGGCGTGTGCAGAAACCGGGTGGCGACCGAGACGGCGTCTTCCGCTGCAATTTCGGTTATCGGTCGCAGATGAGTGGCGATGATGGCAGAACCATCTTTCAAAACTGAATAGGGGGTTGCGCGGGTCTCAGCCGCACCGGTCACGGTGACGCGGCTGCCCATCGACAAAGCCATGAGATGCGGAAAGCGCAGGTCCGGACCGGGATAGACAAAGCTGCGCGGCACCGAGACCAGATGGGTGGCCGGAGTCGAGCCTTCCCTGATCGCCTCTTCGCGCAGATAGCCGACATAACCGTCCACTGCGAGCTGGACCCAGGCCCAGCCATCGCGGCGGTCGAACACGGTCAGCGCCTCTCCGAAAAGCGCCTCGCTATCCATGCTGCAACTGTCATCGGGCCGGGGACGCAGCGGGGCCACCGGCAGGATCACCTCGCCCGGCGTGCCGTCGGCAAAACGCGCGGCCTCGACCCGGCCCCTGAGCCGGCTATCGGCCAGGTCGTCCCGGTAGGCGTGCAGCCGATGGTCCAGTGTCTCACTCATGGGTCTGATCCTTTGCCAGCGACAATTTGCGGCCTTCGGCGATGATGATGTCGCCGAGCCTTTCGACAAAGAGCGCGCCTTCCACCGTGCGCTTGATGATGACATTGCGGCGGTCGCGCTCGTCACGCACCCGGCGCACCAGCCCCATATGGCCCATGGTGTCGAGCGCCCGGGTGATCACCGGCTTGGTGACCCCAAGCGTGGCGGCGAGCCCGCGCACCGTGTGCGGCGGCGCCGCGAGGTAGATGTGCAGCAGGATCGCCAGTTGCCGGATGGTCAGATCGGGCCCGATCACGCGCACATGCTCCAGCGTGGCGGCGTGCCACAGCCCGAGCGCATCCGAGGGCCTGAGGTCAAGTGACATAGCGGCGGCCTGTATCGTTACGGTACCGGTTTACATTGACCGAAACCGAATCAAGGCGCAAGTCGGCGCCGGTGCAGCCCCCGTCTCTGGTCAGGCCGGATGGCGGGTGCTGATCACGTCGAACAGGGCGCGGATGCCCTGGGCCTCGCCGCCGGTCAGCGCATGCGGTTTGTCCTTTGGCGTCCAGGCGAAAATGTCGAAATGTGCCCAGCTTGTCCCCGGCGCAACGAAGCGCTTGAGAAACAACGCCGCGGTGATCGAGCCGGCAAAACCGCCGGCCGGCGCATTGGTCAGATCGGCGATCCGGGCCTTGACGTCGGCTTCATAGGGCTTGAACAGCGGCATCCGCCACAGCGGGTCGACGACCTGTGCCGACGCGGTCGTCAGCTCGCCGGCCAGCTGATCATCATCGGTATAGAACGGCGGCAGATCGGGGCCGAGCGCCACCCTTGCGGCACCGGTAAGCGTTGCCATGTCGATGAGCAGGCCGGGATCCTGCTCGCAGGCAAAGGCCAGCGCGTCGGCCAGGACCAGGCGCCCCTCGGCATCGGTGTTGTCGATCTGCACGCTCAGGCCCTTGCGGCTCACCAGCACGTCACCGGGCCGGAATGCCGAGGCCGAAATCGAATTTTCCACCGCCGGAACGAGCACGCGCAGATCGACCGGCAGCCCGGCATCCATGATCATCATGGCCAGCGCCAGCACATTGGCCGCACCGCCCATGTCCTTCTTCATGTTGAGCATCGAGGAGGCCGGCTTAATATCGAGGCCGCCGGTGTCGAAGCAGACCCCCTTGCCCACCAGCGTGATCCTGGGCGCGCCTTCTTTGCCCCAGCGCATGTCGAGCAGCCGCGGCGCCTCCTGCGCGGCGCGACCGACTGCGTGGATCATCGGAAAGCCCTGCGAGACGAGGTCATCGCCGGCAATGACAGTCACCCTGGCCTGGTAGTGATCGGCCAATCCGCGGAACACAGCTTCCAACGTGTCGGGTCCCATGTCGTTGGCAGGCGTGTTGACGAGATCGCGCGCAAGGCCGACCGCGGTGACGGTGCGCTCGATGGCAGCAGCGTCCGCCCCTTCCGGAATCACCAGCCGCGGCCCGTCCGGCGAAGGCTTGCGGTAGCTTTCGAACCGGTAGGCGCCCATGCCGAACGCCAGCGCCATCACATCGCCCGGAATGGACGAGGCGGCAATGCGCCAGTCGCCCTCGGGCAGGGTGCGCGCGAGCTTGCCGCCGAGAAGCGGATGGCACTCGCCCTCCTCGCCCAGCCCGAACAGCGCGCCCGACAGCTTGCCCTGGCGGTCAGGCACCAGCAGCAGCACGCCTTCCGCCGCCTGAAATCCGGCCGCCGCAGCCCAGGCAAGGGCCGCCTCGTCAAGATGGCCGTTCTCGATGTCGGTTCGTGTCACCGCCCAGACGGGCAGCGCCTGGGCGGAACTGGGTGCGAAGGGCGACGGGCGGTCAATCCTGGCATAGGGCGACATTTTTCTCCTTGGGCTCTCCGCGGCAGGCCGGCGGAGAATCAGATGTTAACTCTTGATTAGGGTTAACAGATTATTGCTTGAACGAAGACTGTGGCGCCACCCCTGCCGGGCCGCCACGCACCTCAGTTTACGGGACCAGGCCATGTCAGCGACCCCTTCACGTGCACTCCTCCCGCGGCGGCTGCTCAGCGCAGTCTGCATTGCCGCGCTCGGCATCTCGCTTGCGGGATGCGCGTCCAAGGGCAGGCTGACCACCGGCTCGATCCCGTCGATGAACAAGCCGCTCGAGACCATGAATGCGGCCGAGCTGCATTCGGCGGCCGATACCATTGGCAGGGCCTATGACAAGAACCCCAAGGACGCATCCGTCGGCATGAAATACGCCTCGGTGCTGACCATGGGCGGCCGTTCCGAACAGGCGCTGGCGGTGATGCAGCAGGTGGCGATCCACAATCCGACCGACCGCGCGGTGCTTGCAGCCTATGGCAAGGCGCTGGCCGGCGCGGGCCAGCTCGAAAAGGCACTGGACGCGATCCAGCGGGCCCAGACCCCGGACCGTCCCGACTGGCAGCTGCTTTCCGCGGAAGGCGCGATCCACGACCAGCTCGGGGACCCCGCCACCGCGCGCGCCCGCTACCGCAAGGCGCTGGATCTGCAGCCCAATGAATCCTCGATCCTGTCCAATCTCGGCATGTCCTATGTGCTGCAGGGCGATCTCAAGACCGCCGAATCCTATCTGGCTTCGGCCATCCGGCAGCCCGGCGCCGACAGCCGGGTCCGGCAGAACCTGGCCCTGGTCGTCGGTCTTCAGGGCCGTTTCGACGAGGCCGAAAAAATTGCCAGCGCGGAAATTTCCGCCGAACAGGCCAGCGCCAACATCACCTATCTGCGCGCCATGCTGACCCAGCAGAATGCCTGGAACAAGCTCAAGGATACCTGAGACTCTCAAGCGAGAGAGCTTAAATGCATGATACAGCAAACGCCACGTTCAACCGAACGTGGCGTTTTTTGATGGCACATCAGGCCCTGGAAAATGACAGTCATGGCGGCCGGATGATCGGGCGGTGGCAACGGCTTTGGTCAAGTCGTTGCCCGGTCAGAATGCCGCGACCGGGCAGCAGCATTGCCGCTGGCTGATCCTGGCGTCGTCACACCCGGGGCGAGGTTCAGATCGCGGCCCGCCTAGAAGTTATCGGCGACCTGGATCGCTGCCGGTCCGAGAATCACGCCGATGAGCACCGGCAGGAAGAACAGGATCATCGGCACGGTCAGCTTCGGCGGCAGGGCCGCGGCCTTCTTCTCGGCCTCGTTCATGCGCTGGTCCCGGCTTTCGGCGGCAAGGACGCGCAAGGCCTGGGCGATGGGCGTGCCGTAGCGTTCGGACTGGATCAGGGCCTGGGTGACCGATTTGACGGTCTCCAGCCCGGTTCTGCTGCCCAGATTCTCGAAGGCCACGCGCCGGTCCTGCAGATAGGACAATTCCGCCGTCGTCAGCACGAATTCCTCGGCCAAAGCGGTCGACTGCACGGCGATTTCCTCGGCCACGCGTTTCATCGCGGCCTCGATCGAGATCCCGGATTCAACGCAGATCAGCATCAGGTCGAGGGCATCCGGCCAGGCCAGCTTGATCGACGCCTGGCGCTTCTTCGACTGGTTGGAGACAAACAGGTTCGGCGTGTAGAAGCCGACATAGGCGCCGACGATACAGGCCAGCACACGAACGGTGAACGGCTTGTCGGTCAGGTTTTCGAGAACGAAGACATAGACGACCGAGGCCGAAAGAAACACGAAGGGCAGCACGAAGCGCGCCAGCAGAAACATGTTGAGCGCATTCTGGGTGCGGTAGCCGGCCGCCCGCAGCTTGGCGATGGTGGCGTCATCGGCCAGCGCATCCTTCAGGTTGAGCTGCTCGACAATGCCGCGCACGGAGGCGTTGTTGTGCGACCGGAGCCCGGCATTCTTGGTGCTTTCGCGCGACTGCTCGGCATTGAGCCGGGCGCGTTCGCGGGCGCGGATCTCATCGCGCTCAATGGCAGCCGATTTCATCCGAGCATCGAGATCGCCGCGCTCGAAATAGGGCGCCATGATGGTGTAGAGCGTTGCGAAAACCGCCACGGCCACCAGCAAGGGGACCAGATAGGCCGGATCTGTCAGGGTAGAGGCAATATCAGACATCAGATTTCATCCGCCGCTAAATATCGAAGTTGATCATGTTGCGCATCACCAGGATGCCGATCGACATCCAGACCGCCGATGCGCCGAGAATGAGATGGCCGCGGGAATCTGTGAACAGGATCATGATGTATTCAGGTGAGGTCAGGTAGACCAGCGTGGCGACGATGAAGGGCAAGGCGCCGATGATGGCCGCCGAGGCCTTCGCCTCCATCGACATCGCATTGATCTTGGCCTTCATCTTCTTGCGGTCGCGCAGCACCCGGGACAGGTTGCCGAGCGCTTCCGAGAGATTGCCGCCGGCCTGGGCCTGGATGGTGATGACGATGGCAAAGAAATTGGCTTCCGACAGCGGCATGCGGGTGTAGAGCCGCGAACAGGCCTCCGACATGTTGAGCCCCATCTGCTGGGCTTCGACGATGCGCTTGAACTCGGTGCGGACCGGCTCCTGGCCTTCCGACGCGATCATCCGGATCGCGTCATTCAGGGGCAGGCCGGACTTGATCGACCGGACCATGATGTCGAGCGCATTGGGAAATTCGGACAGGAAGGCCTTGAAGCGGCGATTGCGCAGAAAGCCGATAACCCAGCGCGGAAAGCCGGCGCCGAAGACGATCATCACCCCGGCCGCAACCAGCGGGCTGCCATAGGCGACAAAGGCAAGCAGGCCCATGATGGCGCCGAAGATGAAGGAGATGAGGTAGAACTGCCTGACCGAAATCCCGAGCCCGGCCTGACCGATCCGGTCCTTCATCGGCGGGGAATTGCGACGGTCATTTTCCTTGTTCTTCTCTTCCAGCGTCTTGAGGGAATCCTGGACGGATTTGCGGCGCTTGTTGACCTCATTCAGCCTGTCGCGGGCCGCCGTCGCCTTGCTCCGGTCGGTTTCAGCCGATTTGACCCGTTTGACGCGGTTTTCAGCCTTCCGGTCGTCCTCGATCCGGCTGTAGAGCACGCCATAGCCCAGGGCGCCCGCTGCGAGCGCGGACAGGCCGATGATGGCAAGTACCACTGTATCCACACCAAACACGCGACATACTCCTTACGCGGTGATTTTTTCCATCGCATCGAGCGATGCTGCCAGGCGTTTTTCTTCGCCGTAGTAACGGGCGCGATCCCAGAAATGCGGCCGACCGATGCCGGTCGAGACGTGCTCGCCGATGATGTTGCCATTGGCGTCTTCGCCCGACATGTCATATTTCATCAGGTCCTGGGTGATGATCACATCGCCCTCCATGCCGATGACTTCGGTGATATGGGTGATCCGTCGCGATCCGTCGCGCAGACGTGCCGCCTGGATGACCACGTCGACAGATCCGGAGATGATTTCGCGCACGGTCTTGGCAGGCAGCGTGAAGCCGCCCATGGCAATCATCGATTCCATGCGGCTAAGGCACTCGCGCGGGCTGTTGGCGTGGATCGTTCCCATCGACCCGTCATGGCCCGTGTTCATCGCCTGCAACAGGTCGAACACTTCCGGGCCGCGGACTTCGCCGACGATGATCCGTTCCGGCCGCATGCGCAGGCAGTTCTTGACCAGGTCACGCATGGTGATCTCGCCCTCGCCCTCGATATTGGGAGGGCGTGTTTCAAGCCGCACCACATGCGGCTGCTGAAGCTGAAGCTCGGCCGAATCTTCGCAGGTGATGATCCGCTCGTCGGGATCGATATAGGCCGTCAGGCAGTTGAGAAGCGTCGTCTTACCGGAACCGGTACCGCCCGAGATCACCACATTGCAGCGCACCCGGCCGATGATCTGCAACACCGCAGCGCCCTCGGGCGTGATCGCGCCGAACTTGACCAGCTGGTCAAGCGTGAGCTTGTCCTTCTTGAACTTACGGATGGTCAGTGCGGTGCCGTCAATTGCCAGCGGCGGCGCGATGACATTGACGCGAGAACCGTCGGGAAGGCGGGCGTCGCAGATCGGGCTGGATTCATCGACGCGGCGGCCGACCTGGCTGACGATGCGCTGACAGATCGACAGAAGCTGGCCATTGTCGCGAAAACGGACATCGGTCTCCATGACCTTGCCGGCGACTTCGATATAGGTCATGCCGGCGCCATTGACCATGATGTCGGCGATGTCGTCGCGGGCCAGCAGCGGCTCGAGCGGACCATAGCCCAGGACATCGTTGCAGATGTCGTCAAGCAGCTCTTCCTGCTCGGCAATGGACAGTGCGAAATTCTTGATGGTGATGATATCATTGACGATATCGCGGATTTCCTCGCGCGCGCTTTCGGCATCGAGCTTGGCCAGTTGCGACAGATCGATGGTGTCGATCAGCGCCGAAAAGACCTGACTCTTGGTGTCGTAATAGGCCTCGTTGCGAGACGTCTTGCGCTTGGTCTGCGGCTCTTCGCGACGCGGCGCAGCCTTGGCGCTTGCCACAGCGGGCTGCGGCGAGGCTGCAGGTTTTGCAGCCGGAGCTGCGGAAGCAGGCTGCGACGCCTTGGGTTCGGGAGCCGGAGCGGCTGCTGCGTCCGTACTGACAGGTTTATTGGCTGCCGCGGCGAGCGGCGGCTTACCCGGTGCATTGTTGCTGCGTTTGCCGAACATGTTCAGTACACTCCAGACTCTCGGTTACTTGCGACCCAGCAGACCCATCAGGGAGGCCAGGCCGGCCTTCTTGCGCTTCTTGGCTTCGGCCCTGCCGGTGACGACATGGGCGATCTGGGCCGAGGATTCGGCGATGGGCGATCTGGCCGAGGATTCAGCGATCATCCGGCCGGAATTTGCCGCTTCGCCAAACAGCGGCGCATCGAAGGGAATGATGGCCAGCGGTTCGATTTCCAGCGGATCGCAGAAGACATCCGGCGCGATTTCCGGGCGCTTGGCCAGTCCGACCTGGTTGAGGATCAGCATCGGCGGATGATCGTTGGGGCGCAATTTGCGCAAGGTGTCGAACAGATTCTTGGTGTTGCGCAGATTGGCCAGGTCCGGCGTAGCCGTGATGACGATCTCGTCGGCGGCGCAGAGCAGCTTGCGGGTCCAGTCGGACCAGACATGCGGAACATCGAGGATCGAGACCGGTGCATTGCGCTGGATGATGTCGAGGATCGGCAGGAAGGCCTCGCTGTCGAAATCATAGGTCCGGTCGAGCATGGACGGCGCGGCGAGCATGGAAAGATGCTCCGAGCACTTGGTCAGCAGCCGGTCCAGAAACACCTCGTCCAGCCGGTCGGGCGAAAACACCGCCTCGGCGATCCCCTGGGTCGGGTCATTGTCGAAATTGAGATTCGCGGTTCCGAAGGCCAGATCCAGATCGGCCAGGATGACCTCGCTGGAAAACAGGTTGGAAATGCTCCAGGCGCAATTGTGCGCCAGCGTCGACGAGCCGACACCGCCCTTGGCGCCGACAAAGGCCACCGAGCGGCCGAGCGGCGCGGCATCGGGATCGACGAAGATGGTCGAGATCACGCCGATGACATCGGCCATGGAGACCGGGGCGACGATATATTCGGAGACGCCGTTGCGCACCAGATCGCGGTACAGCGACACATCATTGACGTGACCGACCACGACCACCCTGGTATCGGGATCGCAGACGCCGGCGAGCTCGCCGAGTTCGTCGATCAGGGTCTGGGCGTCCGCGCGGGTTTCCAGGATCAGCAGATTGGGCGTCGGAGAGCCGGCGAACATGTTGGCCGCAGCCGATACGCCGCCGGAATTGATGCGCAGATTGACCTTGGCCATGCGCCGGTCCTGGGAGCAGCGCTCCATGGTCTTGGCCAGGCCTTCGGATTCGAAGAACACGTGCACCGAAATGCGCGGCAAGGGGCGAACGCGTTCGAAATCGCCGCGCTGCTGATCGATGTCGCCGTGCTCTGACTGCGTTTCCTGCTCGAGCTGGTAATCAAGGTTGGTCATTGCATTGTCCTGCTTCAAAAAGCGCGTTGCATTTCGGCCGTTTCATCAGTTTCCGAGGCTTGCGCCATTGGTGCGGTAGGTCTCGATCACTTCCGAACGCCGTTCAGCATCGATCGGGGTCATGCCGCGCGGTGCAATCAGGTCACCCGGGTTTGCGATCTGAGCGGCCAGGTTGTTCTGGCTGGCACAGCCGTAATTGGCCCAGTTCTTGTTCTCGGTGCTGTTGGCCAGCATGTCCTCGGGCCAGCGGCCGCATTCATTGGTCGAGGCGGTGATGGCCAGATAGGCGATGCGGATCGGCGCCGCGTCATCGGGTGAAGACACGGGGTAGGGCGACGACAGGATGCGGTCGCCGGGAATGCCCTGCTTGCGCAGGATATCGGCCACCTGGGTTGCCAGCACCGAGGCGGCGCCGGCATTGGGTGAGCCGACCGGCACCATGATGCGGATGGCGCCGGAAGCGCTTGAACGGTAATTGTTGGCCGCCCCGCGCACGGTTTCGCGCATCGAGATGGTCAGCTTGCGGTCGCCGGTGGCAACCGGAATATCGACCGTGCGTTCCTGCTCGGAGACGATGATGGGGTGGTTGATGCGGTAATCATCGGGAACCGCGCCAACGGTAATGCTCTTGCCACCCCAACCGGCACAGCCGCTCAGAAGTGTTGCCGCAAGCAGCATCGGGAAGACTGCGGACCGGACCTTGTGAAGATCAGGATGGACGGGAACTGAGATCTTGCTCGACATGGTGAGGTTCCTGATCACTTGTAGATAAAGCCGACAACGCCGTGGTAGCGGCCGGGCGGCAATTTGGTTTCCATGCGGCCATAGACCCGGTTGACCCGGCCAAGGAAGAAGCCTGCGCCATCGCCGGCGGCGTTGAAATTGTCATCCGGCCGGGCCAGTTCGTTGCGCGCCACCGGCTTGACCAGATAGGGCGTGGCGATGATGACCAGCTCGGTCTCGTTGCGCACGAAATCGCGGCTGCGGAACAGCGTGCCCAGGATCGGAAGCTTTGACAGGCCCGGATAGCCCGAGATGGCCTGGCGGATGTCGTCCCTGACCAGCCCGGCGAGCACGATCGAGCCGCCCGAGGGCAGTTCAACGGAGGTCTCGGCCTCACGGCGCTTGATCGACAGCGATGTCATGCCGAGCTGGGTTCCGCTGCCGTTTGATTGCGGCACGGCGCCCGCCAGCGATGTGGCGGCCTCGAAGCTCGGTTCGGACACTTCGGTGCGAACCCTGAGCGAAATCCTGCCCGGCGACAGCACCACGGGGGTGAAATTGAGCCGGATGCCGTATTCGACCTGCTGGATGGAATAGGTGATCTGGCCGGTGTCAGGATCGACATTCTGGCTTTCGGCCAGGTTGAATTCACCGCCGACATAGAACGTCGCCTGTTCGCCGGAAATCGCGGTCAGGCTCGGTTCCGCCAGGGTCCGCATCACGCCGGCCTGTTCCATGGCATTGACATAGGCATCGATGCTGCGCCCGCCGATGGATCCGGCGAGGCGGCCAAAGGTGTTGGAGCTGAGCGGCTTGCCGAGCGGGCTGGGATTGTTGTTGGAGAAGTCGAACACGCCGTTTGCGGGATTGGAAATCGACGAGTTGAAGCCAAGCTGCTTGAGAACATGACGGCTGACCTCGGCGATGGTCACCTTCAGGGTGACCTGGTCTTCGCCATCGATCTTGAGCAGATTGACGATCTGGGATTTCTGACGCGCCTCGGCATTGATGGCAGCGTCGCCGCCCTCACTGGTCGCAGTCGTCACCCGCGTCGTCGCCTCACCGCCGGTGAGGAAGATTTCCGCCAGCCGTGCCGCCTGTGCCGCATCCTGCGGGGTGCGGACCGCGCCGGTCAGGACAATGTTATCGGAAATGATCTCGACGGTGATGTCGGAATCGGGAAGAAAACGGGCAAGGTGGCCCTGCAGACCCGAGACATCGCGTTCGATCTCGAGATCGATGGCGACGATTTCCTCGCCATTCGGTCCGAAGATGAAGATGTTGGTCTGGCCGACCGTCTTGCCGAACAGATAGAGCCGGCGCGAGGTGCGGGTGACCGCATCGGCCATGGCCGGATCGGCGACCAGGATGTCGTGGGCATCGGTGGGCAGGTCAATGACGATGGCCTTGTTCAGCCCGAGCTTGACCCGCTTGCTGACGCCGCGGCCGGTGTCCTTGATCTTGATGACGCTTTCAGCCGCCTGTGCTGCGGGCAGAAGCCGGCCACTGGACGGGTCCAGGCTCAGGCCTGCGACCGTGACTGTTCCCACCAGAGCAATGCTGGCGATGGATGACAGGAGCGATTTTGCAATGTGACGCACGTTCATTCTCCGCTTCAGTTGGTGGCGCCAACTTTGGTTATGGTGCCGGAGCGGATCAGCTGGATGGCCGTGGAGCCGTCTTCGCCGCTCAGTAGATATTTTGCCCCGTCGATGTCAGGTTCCTGGACATCGGCGACGCTGCGCAAGGCAAGGGTCAACCGGTCGGCCATTTGCTGGGCAACGGTGATGATTTTTGCCTGTTCCGGGGTCAGCTCGAGCGTTGCCGTGGTTCCGACCGCTGTGCGGTTGCCCTCGGCGTCCTGCTCGATCCGCTGGTCGATGGCCAGGATCCGGATGTTGGACAGAATGACTTCGGTGAGGAATCCCTCGTCGGCGGTCTTGCGCCGCACCATGATGACATCCACCCGATCATTGGGGAGAATGAAGCCGCCGGCGCTGGTGGCCACCGAGATCTCCGTCGCAATGGCGCGCTTGCCGGACGGAAGCAGCGACGACATGATGCGCGAGGAGGAATCGACGATCTTTTCAGGCCGCAGGGGCTCGCCGGCAAAGATGGGCAGACGAACCACCGCACCGGTGAGTTCGGCAATCGCCTCGGGGCGGGCATCGCGACGGACCAGACCTTCGATCACACCGTCTTCGGGCCAGCCCTTCCACTCGATGTTTTCCTCGTTGAGACGCGCGCCCACCGGAAGACTGGCGGTTGTCACCAGAACATCGATGGTCGGCATCTTTTCAATGATCGGCGCAGAGGCGATCTCATTGACCTGTACCGTGGGTGAGGTCAGGCTCAAGGCCAGGTAACCGGCAAGTCCGGCTGCCAGGACTGCCACTGCCATGATGACGACGCGGGCGGGTTTCATGCTGTTTCCTCAAGCGAGTATTGGATAGGCTCGCCGCAGAATGCATGTGCAATCGTGTAATTATAGTTAATGACTCGGTAGCAAACAGGGTTAACGCAAGATTGATTGCCTTCTACCGGGCAAATGACGGCACGCGGACCCGGTCAAATCTTGTTTGCAGGCTGGCAAGTTGGCCGGTTTAAGCGCAGAGCGGACGGACAGAGCCACGGAGGCCGGCAAGCCGTGATGCAGCGCTTTAGACGCGCGAAATCGTGCATCCGGGCCGGTGCGGCGGCGGCATGCCGGCGGTGTACCGCCCCGAATGCTCGAACTGGCATCAGTGCAGGCGGGCGAGCGCCTGGCCGAAGATTTCAGTCTGGGAGAAAGTGCAGAATGCCGCCGCGCCAATGGCAACCGCATAGGGAATGCCGGCGCGTTCCTGGAAAAAATGCATCGGAATCGGCAGTGGCGAAGCCAGCAACAGGTTTTGATTGGCGCGAATCACCAGCACGATGAGCGCCAGGAAGCCGCCGAAAATGCCGGTGAGGCCGAGAAAGGCAACCAGTTCCGGGTTGAAGCCGTACCACAGTGCCGCAGCACTGAGGATCTTGGCGTCGCCGCCGCCCATGATGTTGAAGGCGAACATGGCAAAGCAGCCGGCAAACACCGCCACGGCCGCAGCGACGGACCAGCCCAGAGTGACAAGATCCATGCCGCTCAACGGAGCGACCACGAAAAACGACGCCGCCAGCACGAGCGGAACGCGATTGGGGATCTTCATTGTCAGAATGTCGGAAAATGCCGCCATGGCGATGCAAAGCGGAAATATCACGAAAATTGCGGCCTCAACCATCTCAACGCTCCTGGGTTCGGCAGGAGTCTAAATGGCAGTCCTTAAAAAACCGCTTCCCGCGCAAACGGAAAAGGCCGCCCCTAAAGGCGGCCTATTGATCAGCTTGTTCAACAAGAAGCAGTTATTACTGCGAGTTGTTCATCGTGTCGGACAAGAACTGGAACTGGTTGTTCAGCGTGTTGCCCAAAGTGGACGCACCGGTGATGAGCGCGACAGAGATCAGCGCTGCGATCAGACCGTACTCGATTGCGGTGGCGCCAGATTCGTCTTGTACGAAACGTTCGAAAAGGTTCTTCATGGGTTTGTTCCTTCATCCACTTATGTTTTTCAGCACTCCGCCAGCGCTTCGGTTGGTCGGATGAGACGATCATAGGAGAGGGACTTTTCAAACTGCTTAATGAACAGGGTTAGCAAAACCTTTCACCATCTCAAACGCAGTCATAGTAAACAGCAAGATAAGAAACGGCCGAACACCTGTTTCGAAACAATGCCATATTGCATGAAGAACAGCCAGGTGAAAGCTGCCGCGGGCGGCCTGTTCTGCCGCTCCTATTATAAAGTGCAAATAGCCCGCTCGCAGAAACGGGTGTTTGTCATCCGGATTCGGACCATCCGCGGTGAGATGCCAAATCGCACTGATTGTGCGGCCTTAAGGCTTCGTTCACCAAACTAGGCGATTTTAGGGGCCACATCCGAAATCCCGAGGAAACGGCATGCCCCACTCCCATCCAGTTTTACGCCGGTTCATGCACGCCGCATGCGGCCTGGCTCTTGCCACGATGTCGGCGCTTCCGGCCCATGCGGCCGATGATGTCATCCGGGTCTTCATGGATCACGCACGTATTCTCAAGCTCGACCGCACAATCAGCAAGGTCATCATCGGCAATTCCGACGTGGCCGATGTCACGGTGTCAGATCCGCAGACCATCGTGCTGACCGGCAAATCCTACGGCACGACCAATCTGGTCATTCTCGACCAGGAAGGCGCGGCAATCGTCGATGAGCGGATCCTGGTCTCCGTCGATGAAGCCAACACGCTTCGCGTGTTCAAGCAGACATCCCGGTCGGTCTATTCCTGCTCGCCATCCTGCGAAGAACATGTCCCGACGGCTGCGGCAACACCCTGATACTTACCAGCAGGGAAATATCGGCGTGGTTTATTGATGATTAACCCTGCCGAGAATCTTGCCCGGGACCACGTTACGAATATTCAACTAGTTTGATCTATCGTCGATCCACCGAATGTGCGGGAGCGAACGATGAATCTCGATAAACCAGCGAATGAACTGCACACGCCGCCTCAGCAGCGGTGGCGCCGGCTGTTCGCCCGATTGAGACGATCGCGGGACGGCTCGGCGGCGATCGAATTCGCCATGCTGGCATTCCCCTTCTTCATTCTGATCTTCGCCATCATCGAGGCCTTCATTGCCTTTGCCGGCGAGCAGCTGCTGGAAAACGCCGTCGACACGATGGGCCGGCAAATCCGGACCGGCCAGATCACCGGATATGATCCGGCGCGCGCGACCTATCTGGACAAGGACGAGTTCCGCACCCGGTTCTGCGCCGAAATCGTCCTGATGATCAAATGCGCTGCCGAAGAAGATCCGGATGATCAGAAGCTCTATCTCGATGTCCGCGAGTTCGCGGATTTCTCGGACATCCCCAATTTCATTCCCAAGGTGAGCAACGACCAGTTCGCTGACCTGGATGACAGCGGATTTGCCTATGATCCCGGCGGGCCGCAGACGATCAACATTGTCCGGGCCTATTACCGCTGGGAGGTCATGACCGATCTTGTCCGGCCCTATATCAGCAACATCCGCAAAGCCGGCGAAATGCCGCGCGACTATCTGATGGTCGCGACCGCCGCATTTCGCAACGAGAACTACCCGTGACCGGCGAGACCAACCATGAAGCCGGGCGGACATTAAAAGGGAGCACGGTCGTGACGGGCTTTTTGACTGAACTGCGCCAGACAATCCGGAAGCTGCGTGGCGACCGGACCGGCGTCGGCGCTGTTGAATTCGCGCTGGTCGCGCCGGTGCTCATCGTCTTGTACATGGGGTCGCTGGAAGTCTCCATCGCCATGTCGGTCAACAAGAAACTGTCACGTGCAGCAAGCACCGTGGCCGATCTGGTGACCCAGGACGAATCGATCAACAAGCCCTTTCTCGAGTCCATGCTCAATGTGGCCGAAAGCGTGATGACGCCGTTCCAGTCCGACGGCCTGAAGCTCAAGATCACGGGAATCGAGATCAATGGCGCAGGCGTCGGCAAGGTGACATGGTCCTGGCAGGAGGACGGCACAAAGCCCTATGCCATTAATTCGACCCAGACCCTGCCGCAGGATCTGGCGATTCCGAACACCTTTCTTGTCCGTACCGAGATCGCGTTCGATCATGATCTGATGCTGTTCATGTCGGGTCTGAAGGGGGTTGATTTTCGCACCATCCACATGACCAAGACCTATCATCTGCGCCAGCGCATCGGCGACAGCGTGGTCTGCGAAAAATGCTAGCGCATCTGTGACCCGCGGTCAGCGTGACTGCGATGTGGCGAAGCTCTCTGGGAGGCCTTCTACGAGACCCCGGACATTGCGGTAATCGCCGGGCTCCGGCGTGACATAGCCACCGCCATAGACCGGTTCGAACAGATCGAGCAATCCCGGCGTCCGGGTCGGCATGTCATCGAGAAACCCTCCCAGGGCCTCGACCAGATCGTCGGGCAGCGAATTGTGCGCGGCGTGCGGACCGTAGGGAATGCGCTGGGACGACCACAGCACCCGCAGCGGATCCCCGGCCTCGACACCGGCCCGGTTCCAGCCGCCGAACAGGCGCTCGATATCCGACCCGGCATCCGCCGGGACATGCGGCAGCCATGCAAAATAGCCGTCGACTTCACTTGCCCCATACATGGCAATCACCGCGGCGACGCTGCCGGCGCGGACAAGCTGCGGTGCCGCCAGACTGCCTGCACTGATCGCCTGGTGGGGAATTTGCCACCCGGACACCGACTCTTCGCTGGAATAGGCGATCCTGAGCTCGGAGACCGGCCTGGAATCGCTTTCGCGCACGACAAGCACCGAGCGGAATCCGGTTGATCCGTCGGCTGCCACGGGGCTTCGAAAGGCCCGGACACAACCGCAGACGACTTCGGTGGCAGCGAAGGAGCGGGCGGAATGGATGGCATAACCGACCCGGCCGCTGGCCTGCGCATCGATCAGCGCCGCATAGCTGCCCATCCTGACGATCTCGACAGGGATTCCCAGTGCCGGAGGCGAATGCATGGCGCACCGCCTCCAGCTTGAGCGGGTCCGCCACCGCAGAATGGGCCTCAACCAGACCAATCCGCAGCACCGCAACGCTTTCCCGGTAATCGGCCTGTGCGGCGCCGGCCATGCCCAGAGCGGCCCCCAGCCCGGCCCCGCGAAGCAGGCGGGCAGAGCGGCTGGCCAGGGTGGCGGCAATTCGGGCAGCAGGCTTGATCGCAAACATGAAGAATCAGTATCACAATCGGGCGAAACCGCACGGACCGGGTGAAAACAAAGTTACCGCGCCGGGGCAGGCTTCGTCCCTTCCGGTGACGTTCGATTCCGGCTAACCTGTGCCTCCCTCGGAGATTGCTTCATGGCGCGTGCCTTCCTGTTTGTACTTGATTCCTTCGGCATTGGCGGAGCCCCCGATGCCGAAACCTATGGCGATCTCGGCGCCAACACGCTGGGGCATATTGCCGAGCAATGCGCCGCCGGTCTCGCAGACCGCCCGGGACTGCGCGAGGGCCCCCTGTCACTGCCGCACATGCAGGCGCTGGGGCTTGCCTCGGCGGCGCAGGCGGCCTGTGGCGACATGCCGGCGGGATGGTCACGCACCGCCCGGCCACGCGGGCTGCACGGCGCGGCAAGCGAGATATCCCGCGGCAAGGATACGCCGTCGGGACATTGGGAAATCTGCGGCCAGCCGGTGATGTTCGAGTGGGGATACTTCCCCGATGACGGGCCGGCATTCAGCGACGAGCTGGTCGACACAATCGTCGAAGAGGGCGAACTGCCGGGCATCCTGGGAAATTGCCACGCGTCGGGCACCGAGATCATCTCCCGGCTCGGCGTCGAGCATCTGCAGACCGGCAAGCCGATCTGCTACACGTCGTCCGATTCCGTGTTCCAGATCGCCGCCCACGAGGAAAGTTTCGGCCTGGAACGGCTGATCGAGCTGTGCCAGATCGTGCGCAAGCTTGTCGATCCGCTCAATATCGGCCGGGTGATCGCCCGGCCTTTCGTGGGATCGGCCGAAACCGGCTTCGACCGGACCGGCAACCGCCGCGATTTCTCGGTTCCGCCCCCGGACCGACTTTGCTCGACCAGGTCAAGGACAGCGGTCACCGGGTGTTCGGTGTCGGCAAGATCAGCGACATCTTTGCCCATCAGGGCGTCACCGATCTGCGCAAGGCCAGCGGCAATGCAGCACTTTTCGAGGCCACGCTGCAGGCCACCCGGGATGCCGGCGACGGCGATCTCGTGTTCACCAATTTCGTCGATTTCGACATGCTCTACGGCCACCGCCGCGATGTCGCCGGCTATGCCGCAGCACTCGAAGCGCTGGACGAGATGCTGCCGCGTTTCGCCAAGCTGCTGAAACCGGGCGACCTGGTGCTGATGACCGCCGACCACGGCTGTGACCCGACCTGGCGCGGCACCGATCACACCCGCGAACGGGTGCCGATCCTGGGATTTGGCCCCGGCGTCGCCCCGCGCGACATCGGGGTTCGCACCACATTCTCCGATATCGGCGCCACGCTGGCAAAGCATCTGGGGCTGCCCGCGACAGCCAATGGAAAGAGCTTCCTGTGACACAACATGTGAAAAAGGCGGAACTGCACTGCCATATCGAGGGCGCCGCCTCGCCGGCGCTGGTCCGGCAACAGGCGCAGAAGTACGGCGCCGATGTCTCGGGCTTCATCAAGGGCGACAGCTATGTCTGGTCCGATTTCACCGAATTTCTGGTGGCCTATGACGGCGCGGCCACACTGTTTCGCAGCGAGGAAGACTATGCGCTGCTGGCGCGCACCTATCTCGAAGGCATTGCTGCGCAAAACGCCATCTATGCGGAGATCTTCGTCTCCCCCGACCACGCGGTTGCTGCCGGCCTGTCACCGGGAGCCTATTTCGACGGGCTGGCGGATGGCATTGCCCAGGCGAAACTGTCGAGCGGCATCGAGTGCCGGATGATCATTGTCGGAGTGCGCCATCTCGGGGCGGAAAAGGTCGAGGCCGCCGCCCGGCTGGCGAGCATGCGACCGCATCCGCTGATCACCGGATTCGGCATGGCCGGAGAGGAACGCTTCGGCAAGGTGGCCGATTTCGCCCGCGCCTTCGACATCGCCCGCGATGCCGGGCTTGGCATCACCATCCATGCCGGAGAGCTTGCCGGCGCCGAAAGCGTGCGCGACGCACTAAATCATGTCCGTCCCTCGCGGCTCGGCCACGGGGTGCGCGCTGCCGAGGACGAGGCGCTGGTCCGGCGGATTGCCGAGCAGGGCGTGGTGCTGGAAGCCTGCCCGGGGTCGAACCTGGCACTGAAGGTCTATCCGGACATTTCCAGCCACCCGTTTGACCATTTGCGGCGCGCCGGGGTGAAGCTGACGCTGAACTCCGACGACCCGCCGCATTTCGGATCCTCCATCGGCCATGAATACCAGCTTGTGGCGGATGCCTGGGGCTATGATGCGGCCGATCTGACCGGTTTTACCCGCACCGCCATCCAGGCGGCCTTCATCGACGAGCCCACGCGCGCGATTCTCTTGGGACAACTTGACTGAATCAGGCCGCGGCGGTTGCCGGGGCGGGACAATCGGTGTCTAAATCGGGCTGGTTCAAACCGCGCTCCCGGACATCTCCGGCAAGGGGCCGGCGAAGATGTTTCAGGCGACAGGCGTCCCCTGCATTGATTGTCGAAATCAGTGCGACGCCCGGTCAAAGCTTCAAGGCAGGACAACATGAACGGCGTTACGGTCATTGATCATCCCCTGGTGCAGCACAAGCTGACCATCATGCGCAAGAAGGAAACCTCCACGGCGAGTTTCCGCAGGCTTCTCAGAGAGATTTCAACGCTTTTGTGTTACGAGGTGACCCGCGATCTCGAACTGACCATGGAGCGGATCGAGACCCCGATCGAAGCCATCGACGCACCGGTTCTGGAAGGCAAGAAACTGGTTTTCGCCTCGATCCTGCGCGCCGGCAACGGATTGCTGGAAGGCATGCTGGATCTGGTGCCATCGGCCCGGGTCGCCCATATCGGCGTGTACCGTGACCACGAGACGCTGGAAGCCATCGAGTATTATTTCAAGGCGCCCGAAGATGTCAGCAACCGGCTGGTGATCGTGGTCGACCCGATGCTGGCCACGGGCAATTCCTCCATCGCCTCGATTGAGAAGCTGAAGGAACGCGGCGCCCAGAATATCCGCTTCCTGTGCCTGCTGGCCGCCCCCGAAGGCATCCGCAATTTCCAGGAGGCCCATCCCGATGTGCCGATCTACACGGCCTCGATCGACAGCCATCTCAACGAGAAGGGCTATATCGTTCCCGGCCTGGGCGACGCCGGCGACCGTATGTACGGCACCAAGTAGATCTTGCATCCGAAAACCGGTTCCCACTTTTCGGAACACGCTCCAGGCATTTGGATCCTGTTAACCTTCCATGCCGGTCGTCGCGGCAAAGCCGGGGCCGATTCACTCGCCGTTAGGCGTTAAGCTGTTGAATGGTCCGGTCACCTCGGAGTACCGGCATGTTCAGGAATCTGTTTTATATCTGCTGTGCCGTGCTGGCGGTCTCCAGCCTGCCCTACTATGCCCAGGATCTTGACGCGTTCCTGCCGCAGGACGCCGGTCTGGAAGCTGCAACGGCGACGCCGGTCGAGCCTCCCGAAAAGGAGGTCGCCGCAAGACAGCTGGCGCATTATGCCAGCGGTGTCAGAACCGCCAGCATTCCGATGAACAAGGACGGCCATTTTTCCGCCGATTTCCATATCAATGGCCGCCATGTGCGCGGCATGATCGATACCGGCGCAACCTATGTCGCGATGAACCAGTCGACGGCCCGCAGCATCGGCCTGGGCCTGGCAGCCTCCGATTTCAATCATCAGGTCAGCACCGCCAACGGTCTGACCAATGCAGCGCTGGTGATGATCGACCGCATCGAAGTCGGCGCGGTTTCGATCAAGAATGTCGAGGCCTTCGTGCTGACGGATTCGGCGCTGTCGGCCACCCTGATCGGCATGAGCTTCATGTCGAAGCTTCGCACCTATCAGGTCAGCAACAACAAGCTCGAACTGATCAACTGACGCCTGCTCCGGCCGGTCAGCCCTGGCGGCCGAGAATGACCGCTGAGGCGGCAGTTGCGGCTTCACTGATCTGAACTGCGCCGCGCAATTGCGCCCGCACCATCGTCACCTGATCCTCGGTCCGGGCATGCACCATGGCAATCGGCGTGTCCTTTTCGACCCGTGTGCCGATCGGCAGCAGGCCGGTGAGCCCGACGGCATGGTCGACCGGATCGCTGGGACGGGTGCGGCCACCGCCGAGCGTGACGACGCAGAGGCCGATGCCGCGGGTGTCATAGCCTGTCACATAGCCCTCGCGCTGCGCTGTGCAGACCGCGACGAGCGGCGCCTTTTGCAGATGCTTTTCCGGGTCAGCCAAAAAATCCAATGGTCCGCCGAGTGCTGCAACCATGCGGTTGAAATGATCGGCGGCGCTGCCGTCTTCCAGCGCGCTCAGCGCCCGGACAAATGCCTCGTCGGAATTGGCTGCCAGGCCGCCCGATACGAGCATTTCGGCGGCGAGTGCCAGCGTCACCTCTTGCAGGCGGCTGTCGCGGGCCTTGCCGGTGAGGAAATCGGCGGCATTGATGACTTCCACCGCATTGCCGGCCGCACTGGCCAGCGGCTGGTTCATGTCGGTGACCAGCGCCGAGGTCGGCATGCCCGCGCCGATGGCCACTTCAACCAGCGAGCGTGCCAGCTCCTGTGCCCGCTCGGGATTGTCCATGAAGGCGCCATTGCCGCATTTGACATCGAGCACCAGAGCGCCCAGTCCGGCGGCAAGTTTCTTGGACAGGATCGAGGCGGTGATCAGCGGAACCGATTCCACCGTCGCGGTGACATCGCGGATGCCGTAGAAGCGCTTGTCGGCGGGCGCCAGATTGCCGGTCTGGCCGATGATGGCGCAGCCAACGGAGCCGACGACCTTGCGAAACAGGGCATTGTCCGGCATCGCCGTGTAGCCGGGGATCGATTCCATCTTGTCGAGCGTTCCGCCGGTGTGGCCAAGGCCGCGGCCGGAGATCATCGGCACGGCGAGACCGCAGGCGGCTGCGATCGGCGCCAGCATCAGCGAGACATTGTCGCCAACGCCGCCGGTCGAATGCTTGTCGACCACCGGACGGTCGAGTTCGGGCCAGGACAGGACCTCGCCCGAGTCGCGCATCGACAAAGTCAGCGCCACCGCCTCGGCGCGGCTCATGCCCTGAAAGAAGATGGCCATGGCCAGAGCCGCGACCTGGCCTTCACTGACGCTTCCATCGGTGAGGCCGCGGACGAAGCTGGCGATATCGGCCGGATCGAGCTCATTGCCGTCGCGCTTGGTCCGAATGATTTCCTGAGGAAGCATGATCCGTCCTATACGCCGAACGGCGTCCAGATTGTCTTGATCCGGACCGCGCGAAACAGAAACTCCTCGCCCTGGCCCTGTCCGGCATCGAACCAGTCGCGCGCCTTGCCATTGTTGGCCCAGACCGCCTTCAGGTTGCCCGCCGATTCGCGCTCGACCAGTTCGGTTCCGCTGGCGCCGCCGAAATACCAAAGTGCTGCAATGTCATCATGCCTGGCCATGGTGTCGGCCAGCGTGTCGCGATCGCCGGTGACGATGTTGACCACACCGCCGGGCACATCGGAAGTGTCGAGCACCTGGTAGAAATCGCAGGCCGCCAGTGGTTGACGCGGCGATGGCGTCACCACGACGCGATTGCCCATGGCAATGGCCGGCATGACCAGCGAGACGAAGCCAAGCAGCGGTGCCTCATCGGGGCAGGACAGACCCATCACCTCCCAGGGCTCGTTGAGCGCCAGTGTCAGCATGCGCTTGTCGGGCGCGCGCACCGCGCCATCATATTTGTCCGCCCAGGCCGCGTAATGCATGATCCGTGCGACGGAGGCTTCGACCTCGCGCCTGGCGGCCGAGGACGAAGCGCCGGCGTCAGCCAGGCGGGCGGCGAACTCATCGGCACGCAGTTCGAGATTCTCGGCCAGGAAATAGAGCACCTGCGCCCTTGCATGGCCGGTCATGCCGCTCCAGCCGGACGCCTTGTGCGCCGCCTCGGCGGCGTTGCGGATGTCCTTGCGGTTGCCGAGCCCGACTTCGGCCAGATGCTTGCCGCCCTTGCCGGTGACCGGATAGGAGTAGCCCGAATCCGGACGGGCCTGCTTGCCGCCGACATAGAGCTTCACCGTGCGGTCGAGCGCGGCGGTGTCGCTGCCAAGGCCGGGTACGGGCGCCGGAACCGGCTCGCTTTCGGGCAAGGCCTTGGCCTTTTTCTGCCAGGTCGGCACCAGATATTCGAGCATGCCTTCGCGGCCGCCCTCGCGACCGAAACCGCTTTCCTTGTAGCCGCCGAAGCCGGCCGAGGCATCGAACAGATTGGTCGAGTTGATCCAGACAATGCCGGATTTGAGCGTCCGCGCCGCATCAAAGGCCTCGTCGAGATTTTGCGACCAGACCGATGCCGCCAGTCCATAGCGGGAATTGTTGGCAAGCTGCACCGCTTCGCCCGGGGTACGGAAGGTCATCGAAGCCAGCACGGGCCCGAAGATTTCCTCCTGCGCCAGGGTCGAGGACGGCGCCACATCGGTAAACAGCGTCGGCGGGAAGAAGCAGCCATCGGCATTCTCGAAGCTTTTCGCCCAGCTTGGCTGCCACATCGTGGCGCCCTCGGCGATCCCGGCCTCGACCTTGGCGGTGATCTCACGCATCTGCACCGGTGCAACAACGGCACCCATGTCCATCGACTTGTCGAGCGGATTGCCGATGCGAAGCTTTTCCATCCGGGCGCGCAGCTTGTCATGGAAGCGGGCGGAAATGCCTTCCTGCACGATGGCGCGCGACCCCGCACAGCAGACCTCGCCCTGATTGAACCAGATCGCATCGACCACGCCTTCGACCGCCGCGTCGATATCGGCATTGTCAAAGACGATGAAGGGGGACTTGCCACCGAGCTCAAGCGACAGTTTCTTGCCCGATCCGGCGGTCTGGCGGCGCAGCAGCCGGCCAACGGCGGTGGAGCCGGTGAAAGCCAGCTTGGCAACATCATCATGCGCGGCCAGCGCCGCACCGGTGTCGCCGGCGCCGTTGACGAGATTGAAGACGCCCGCCGGAAGCCCGGCCTCGACGCAGATTTCGGCAAATGCCAGCGCGGTCAGCGGTGTGTGTTCGGCTGATTTGAGCACCACGGTGCAGCCGGCTGCGAGCGCCGGCGCCACTTTCCACGACAGCATCAGCAGCGGGAAATTCCACGGGATGATCTGGCCGCAGACACCGGCTGCCTCGTAGCCGGAAAATTCGGTGTCGCGCAGTTCGGCCCAGCCGGCGTGATGATAGAAATGCCGCGCCACCAGCGGGATATCGATGTCGCGGGTTTCGCGGATGGTCTTGCCGTTGTCGAGCGTTTCGAGGACCGCCAGAAAGCGCGCGTGCTTTTGCACGTGACGGGCCAGCGCATAGATGTGGCGGGCACGCTGGTTGCCCGACAGTGCCTGCCATTTCTTCAGCGCCTTGGAGGCTTCAGCAACCGCCTTGTCGATGTCTTTGGCGTCGGCAATGGCGACATCGGCGAGCTTTTCGCTGTTGGCCGGATTGTGGACCTCAAAAGTCTCGCCCCTGGGCTTGGTGAAAGCGCCGCCGATGAAATGGCCGAAGCCGGCTTTGTGGCTGGCGAGCCAGGCGCGCACATCCTTGCTGTCTTCCGGCGCGGGTCCGTAGTCCATCGTGTTGAGAATGTCCCTGATCTTGTTCATCATATGCTCCTCACGCCATGCCGTGGTGGTCGGCGGACGCGTAGCGGCCGGTCACATTGTGTTCGATCTGGCGCTCGATATCGCCAAGCAGCGAACTGGCGCCAAAGCGGAACAGGTCCGGCTTGAGCCAGTCATTGCCGAGCTCTTCCTTCATCAGGATCAGCCAGGCGATGGCATCCTTGGTGGTGCGGATGCCGCCGGCCGGCTTGAAGCCGCAAATCTGTCCGGTGAGGTCGAGATAGTCGCGCACCGCGCGCACCATGGTCAGGCTGACCGGCAAGGTGGCGTTGACGCCTTCCATCCCGGTCGAGGTCTTGACGAAATCGGCGCCGGCCATCATCGAGACCATCGACGCCTTGTAGACATTGGACAGGGTCTTGAGCTCGCCGGTGGCCAGAATGGCCTTCATGTGGGCCTCGCCACAGGCCTCGCGCATGGCCCGGACCTCGTCATAAAGCGCCGTCCAGTTGCCGGTGAGCACATGGCGGCGCGAAATGACGATGTCGATTTCATCGGCCCCCTCGCCCACGGCATAGGTGATTTCGGCCAGCCGCTGCGGCATCGGGGTGAGACCGGCGGGGAAGCCGGTGGCCACCGAGGCGACCGGCACGCCGGAGCCTTGAAGCGCCTTGACCGCGGTGGCGACCATCATCGGATAGACGCAGACAGCGCCCGTGGTCAGGCCGTAATCTTCCAGGCCCAGCGCCGTGACCAGATCGGCCCGCAGCGGATTGCGCGCCTTGGCGCAGAGCCGCTCGACCTTGCCGGGCGTGTCGTCGCCGGCCAGCGTGGTCAGATCGATGCATTCGATGGCGCGGATCAGCCAGGCAGCCTGCCAGCTCTTCTTCACGGTGCGGCGAGTGGTCAGCGTCGAGACGCGGCGTTCGGTTGCCGACAGGTTGACCGACATGTTCTCGAACATCGCCGGCAGGAACTCGGTGCCGGCATTGCGCGCGTGCGACGGGGCAAGCGAAACAAGTTGCGACCCCCGGGCTTCGCGTCCGGCCGCCGCCGCTTCAACGGTTTTGGTACTCATGCCAGATCTCCGATGGCGTGTGTCAGGATTGAAGCAAGCCGGCGGCCGCCGACCGGAGCCATGTCCTTGGTCTCCTGGTGGCTCAGCTCGCCGCCGGTCATGCCGGCGCCGTAATTGGTGATCACCGAGGCCGCCGCCACCTTCATGCCGAGGAAGCGGGCGAGGATGACTTCGGGAACCGTCGACATGCCGACAGCGTCGGCGCCCAGGCCGCGCGCCATGCGGATTTCCGCCGGGGTTTCGAAACTCGGGCCGGAAAACCACATATAGACGCCTTCATGCATCACGGTTCCGGTCGCCGCGGCCGCTGCCTCGAGCCGCAAGGCCAGTGCCGGATCATAGGCGCTGGTCATGCCGACGAAACGACGGTCGCTGGGCTCGCCGAACAGCGGATTGGCGCCGGAGAAATTGATGTGGTCGGAAATCCGCATCACCGATCCCGGCGGCATGTCCTGGCGCAGCGAGCCGGCCGAATTGGTCAGGAACAGATTGGTCACGCCAATGCCCTGCAAGGCCTCCAGCGGCGCCCGCATCGCATCGGCCTGGCCATGTTCATAATAATGCACCCGGCCTGACAGCACGATCACCGGCGTCTTGCCGATGTGACCGGCGACGATCTCGCCGGCATGGCCGGAAACGCCGCTTGCCGGAAAACCGGGCAGGTCGCCATAGGGGATGCGCACGGGGTCGGTGACGGTTTCGACCAGCGATCCGAGGCCCGAGCCCAGCACGATGGCATGGCGCGGCATCAGGCCGCGCAGCCGGTCGGTCAGCACATCAACAGCCGCATTCATCCCAGCACCTTGGTTTCAAACGCATAGGGCAGCAACTCGTCCATCCGCAGGGTTTTCTTCACGCCCTCGGCATCGCACAGATGCACCAGCGTGTCGGCGTCGGAAAATTCGGCCAGTCTCTGCCGGCAACCGCCGCAGGGCGTGCACAGATCGAGCTTTTCGGCGATCACCGCCACTTCGCGGATCCGGGTCGAGCCGGCCATGACCATGTGGCCGATCGCCGTGGTTTCGGCGCACCAGCCTTCCGGAAAGGCGATCACCTCGATATTGGCGCCGGCATGGATCGAGCCATCCGCGGCACGGATCGCCGCACCGACCGGAAATTTCGAGTAAGGCGCGTGGCACTTCGCCATGGCCTCGCGTGCGGCTTCAAACAGATCCCGGGCCATCTCAACGCTCCTTGACATAGGGCACGCCACCGGCGCGCGGCGGGATGGCCTTGCCGATGAATCCGGCCAGCAAGACCACCGTCAGGATATAGGGCAGCGCCTGCATGAACTGCACCGGCACCGCGCCGATGAAGGGCAGCTCATTGCCCTGCATGCGGATCGACATCGCGTCGAGAAAACCGAACAGCAGGCAGGCGAACATGACATTGACCGGCTTCCACTTGGCGAAGATCAATGCTGCCAGCGCGATAAAGCCCTTGCCCGCGGTCATGCCCTTGACGAAGCCGGCGGTCATGGCCATCGACAGATAGACGCCGGCAATGCCGCAGAGAATGCCGCAGCAGATCACCGCGCGGTAGCGCATCCAGATCACCGAAATGCCGGCGGTATCGACCGCGCCGGGGTTTTCGCCCACTGCGCGCAGCCGCAGGCCGAAACGGGTGCGGTAGAGCACCCACCAGGTGATCGGCACCAGCGCAAAGGCCAGATAGGTCAGCAGGAAATGCCCCGAGAGCAGGTTGGAATAGATCGAGCCAAGGATCGGAATATCGGCGATTTCGGCGGCGAAGGGCAGTTCGACGGTGGTGAAGCGCTCGCCATCGCGCAATTGCGGCGTGCGGCCGCCCTGGCGGAACCAGGCCTGGCCGAGGATCACGGTGGCGCCAAGCGCGATGAAATTGATCGCCACGCCGGAGACGATCTGGTTGCCGCGCTGGGTGATGGAGGCAAAGCCATGCACCAGTGCCAGGCAGACCGAGACCAGGATCCCGGCCAGAAGCCCGATAAAGGCCGATCCAAAGACCGAGGCCGCGGCGCCGCCGGCAAAGGCCGCGGCAAGCATCTTGCCTTCAAGCCCGATGTCGAAGATCCCGGCGCGCTCGGAATAGAGCCCGGCCAGTGCCGCCAGGATCAGCGGCACGGAAACCCGCACGGTCGATTGCAAAATGACGATCAGCGTGTCGAAATATTCCATGGGTCTACTCAGCCGCCGGCTGGGGCTTGTCGGCACGGACCGACCCCAGAGTTGCAAAAAACGTGGTGATGGCCGGCCGGAACATGTTTTCCATCGCACCGGCAAACAGGATTACAAGGCCCTGGATGATGGTGATCATGTCGCGGGAAATCTCCGGCATCTCGAAGGAGATCTCGGCGCCGCCCTGGTAGAGCATGCCGAACAGGATGGCTGCGGGGATGATGCCGGCGGGATGCGACCGGCCCATCAGCGCCACGGCAATGCCGACAAAGCCGGCGCCGCCGACAAAATCGAGCTGCATGGAATGCTGGTCGCCCATGATCGGGTTGAGCGCCATCATGCCGGCCAGCGCGCCCGACATCATCATGGTGATGATGATGATGCGGTGTTCGCGGATACCGGCATAGACGGCGGCCGAGGGGCTGTGGCCCATGGTGCGGATTTCATAGCCAAGCTTGGTGCGCCAGATCACCAGCCAGACGACAAAGGCGGCAACCAGCGCCAGCAGGAATGACAGGTTGAAGGGCGCGCCGCCGATATCGAGACCGAAGGGCGAGAGCAGCCAGTCCATCCGCGGCAATTGGCCGTTTTCGGCAAATTTGCGGGTTTGCGGCGCCATCGAACCGGCCGGCTTGAGCACATCAACCAGCACATAGACCATCAGGCTCGAGGCGATGAAATTGAACATGATGGTGGTGATCACCACATGGCTGCCGCGCTTGGCCTGCAGCCAGCCCGGGATCAGCGCCCAGGCCCCGCCGGCCAGCGCCGAGCCGAGGATGGCGACCGGAAAGATCACATACCAGGGGGCGAACTGGTCAAGCCAGAGGCAGGGCAGCACCACGCCGAGACCCGCGACATAGGCCTGGCCCTCGCCGCCGATATTGAACAGGCCGCAATGAAAGGCGACCGCGACCGCAAGGCCGGTGAAGATGAAATTGGTGGCATAGTAAAGCGTGAAACCGATGCCTTCGCCATAGCCGAAGGCGCCCTCGATCAGCAGGCTTGCGGCGCGCAGCGGGCTCTGGCCGACAGCCAGCACCACGAGCCCCGCGACCAGAAAGGCCACGACGAGATTGATCAGCGGAATCAGTCCGTAGTCCACCCATGCGGGCAATTTTGCATAGGGCGCACTCATTCCGCTGCCTCCTTGGCATCTTCCACACCGGCCATCAGCAGGCCGAGTTCACCTTCGCCGGTATCAGGCGAGCGCTCGCCGACGATGCGGCCGTCAAACATCACCAGCACCCTGTCCGATAGCGAGCGGATTTCGTCAAGTTCGACCGAGACCAGCAGCACCGCCTTGCCGGCGTCGCGCATCTCGATGATCCGCTTGTGGATGAACTCGATGGCGCCGACATCGACGCCGCGGGTCGGCTGGCCGATGATCAGCACGGCGGGATCGCGCTCCATCTCGCGCGCCAGCACGATTTTCTGCTGGTTGCCGCCGGAGAAATTGGCTGTCTTCAGCCGCGGGTTGGGCGGACGGATGTCGTATTTCTCGATCTTGTCGACCGCGTCCTTGCGGATCGCATCCATGTTGAGAAACACGCCGTTGAGATATTTCGGATCGTCGTGATAGCCGAGAATGGAGTTCTCGCTCTCGTCGAATTTCAGCACCAGGCCCATGTGCTGCCGGTCTTCGGGAACATGGGCCATGCCGCGATGGCGCAGCTCCGCCGCATCGGCCTTGCCGGTGACGTGGATCGGCTCGCCCTGCAGCAGCACCTTGCCCTTGACCGCGCGGCGAATGCCGGAAATGGCCTGCAGCAATTCGGACTGGCCGTTGCCGGCAACGCCGGCGATGCCGACGATCTCGCCGGCGCGGACCTCGGAAGGAGACATTCTTGACCATGTCGACGCCGCGGCTGTCGCGCACGCTGAGATTTTCCACCGACAGCAGCACCTCGCCGGGCGTGGCAGGGCCCTTGTCGACCTGCAGCAACACGTGGCGGCCGACCATGAGTTCAGCCAGTTCCTCCACCGAGGTCTCTGACGTAGTCCGGGTCGCCACCATCTCGCCGCGCCGCATCACCGACACCTCGTCGGTAACCGCCATGATTTCGCGCAGCTTGTGGGTGATCAGCAGGATGGTCTTGCCCTGCGACTTGAGCTGCTCGAGAATGCGGAACAGGTGATCGGCCTCCGCCGGGGTCAAGACGCCGGTGGGCTCGTCGAGAATCAGGATCTCGGCGCCGCGATAAAGCGCCTTCAGGATTTCCACGCGCTGCTGGATGCCGACCGGCAGCTCCTCGATAATCGCATCGGGATCGACCTCGAGCTCGTATTCATGTTCGAGGCGCTTGAGTTCCGCCCGCGCCTTGCCGATGCCTGCTGTCAGGATCTGGCTTTCTTCCGCACCGAGCATGACATTTTCCAGTACGGTGAAATTCTCGACCAGCATGAAATGCTGGTGAACCATGCCGATGCCCGCGGCAATGGCCGCGTTGGGATCGCGGATCACGGTCTTCTTGCCCTTGATGAAAATATCGCCGCTGCCGGCCTGGTAGAAGCCGTAGAGGATCGACATCAGGGTGGATTTGCCGGCGCCGTTTTCGCCGATGATTCCGTGAATGGTGCCCTTGCGAACACTCAGATTGATGTTCTTGTTGGCGTGAACGAGGCCGAACTTCTTGTCGATCCCCTTGAGTTCAATGGCAATGTCGTTCATGGCCCCTCGTCTTTTTTCAGGTTCGTCATCACCGCCCTGTCACGGTCGCGACCTTTGGCTTAGTCTCGACAGTTCTGTATGCAAAGTCCAGAATCAATTGGGGGAGCGGCTGTGCAGTCTTTTGTTTTCATCGCCCCGGTCCGGGACAATTGCAACCCGGGTGCTTGCGATCCGGCGCGCGGCATGGTGAAAGCGCGACGATGACACGCACTCCACCTCCCACGCGCGCCGGTTTTGCCGAGTTTGCCGAGCTCCAGACCCGCTGGGCCGACAACGACATGTATGGCCACATGAACAATGTGGTGCATTACCAGCTGTTCGATACCGCCATCAATCAATGGCTGATCGAAAAAGGCCTGCTTGACCCGCTCAAGGGCGCAATTGTCGGGCTGGTGGTTGAGACCGGTTGCCGCTATCACGCCGAGGCGATGTTTCCCGACCGGATCGCTGCCGGACTTGCGGTGGCGCGGCTTGGCGGCTCGTCGGTGACCTACAAAATCGCGCTGTTTCGCAATGACGAGGACACAGCATTTGCCGATGGCCGTTTTGTCCATGTCTACGTGGATCGCGCCACACGACGCCCTGTCCCGCTGCCCGACACCTGGCGCCGGACGCTAGAGGAGATTGCCCAATGACCGATCCGGTGGAACTGCGCCTGGTCAAGCTTGAAGAACTGGTGGCCCATCAATCCACCGCGATCGAGGATCTGTCGCGGCAACTGGCCGACCAGTGGAAGCTGACCCAGAGGCTGCGCGACGAATATGACCAGCTGACCAACCGGTTCGAAGAGGTCGAGGAAGCAGCACTCGGCTCGCAGCAGCCGCAAAAGCCGCCGCACTGGTAAGCCGGCTTCAGGCGTCTGCCGGCCGGTAGCGGACAAAGGCGAAGCGCGCGCCGTCGGGCGACCAGCACGGCACATTGATGCTGCCCTGACCGCCAAACAGCGCCAGCAATGGGCGCACCGTGCCGCTGGCCGGATCAAACAGCCGCAATTCGACATCGCGGTCGCGCGGATGGCCATCTGTCCCGGGCTGATAGCTTAGATAGAGCACCGAGTTGCCATCTGGTGCGGGATGCGGGAACCAGTTGACGCGGTCGTCATCGGTCATCTGTTCCGCCGCGCCGCCGCAGGCGGGTATCCGCCACAGATCCATGCTGCCGCCGCGGTCGGAATTGAACCAGATCCAGGTGCCGTCGGGCGAGTAATCCGGGCCGTCATAATGGCCGCCGCCGGCGATCAGCAGGGTCTCGTCGCCTCCCTCGACCTCTATGGTGTAGATGCCGAACTTGCCGTCGCGACGGCCGACATAGGCAAGCGTCGTGCCGTCGGGCGACCAGCCATGCCACCAGGAAGGGACCTGACCGGTAATGCGGCGGGGCGCGCCGCCGGCGATGGGCAGCACCCAGATGCAGGACTGGCCGGTATCAGTCGAATCGCTGATCACCAGTTGGCTGCCGTCGGGCGAGATGCCGTGATCATTGTTGCAATTGACCGCATGGCCGGTGTCGATCGGCAGAAGCTCCGGCGCCTCAAGCGGAACCCGGAACATGCGGCCATCGCCATTGACGACCAGCGACGCGCCATCCGGGGTCCAGTTCGGCGCCTCGATCAATTGGCCGGTTGCCAGCACCTGTTCCACCGCGCCGCTGGCGAGCTGATAGATGCACAACTCGCTGCGCATCACGCGTCCTCGGGGATATAGGTGAATTGTGTGAAATCGGCGGAAATCGCATCGCCGGAAGTGTCGAAGGCCGCCATTCCGGCGAAGGCGCCGGTGAACGAGGCATGCTCGCCGCGTCCGCCCTCGTCAGAAATCACGCTGGCGTCGAGCACGGGGCCGACCTGCGTCCAGTCAGAGCCGGGGATCCTGTAGAAGAACTGCAAATCGGCGCCGTCGATCTCCATGGCAAGTTCGACCGCGCCATCGACCGGCAGCAGCACCGGCGGATCGAGCGGGAACTGCAGGCGGCCATCCGGCCAGTCTCCGGGGCAGCTCAGGATGGTGAGAACGCGGCCCAGATCCTCATGCCAGGTGACGGCCAGGAAATGGAACTTGTGGCGGTTGTAATAATGCACCAGTCCGGCCGCCTGCTGGAAATTTTGCGGCGCGAAGGAGAGCGTTGTCTCGGCGCGGAAATGCAGATGCTCCTGCCTGCGGGCCACCAGCGACTGCTCGAACCAGCTGCCGATGGATTCGCGCGCAATCAGCCGCAGCGCCGAGCCGGTGAGCGAAAAGATCCGCTCCGGCAAAGGTGTGCGCAGCCACTGGAATTCCGGCGGCAATTCCGTGCCATCAAACGTCCGTCGCACCGGCTCTGAGGACCGCTTGCGGCTGGCCGGGTCGGGCGCATCCACCTTTAAAGCCGGCACAAGACCGCCCTGGGCCTGACGCAGCCAGCCATCCTCGCCCCAGACGCATTTCTGCAGCCCGGTCTCGCGGCCGAGCGGCGAGCGGCGGGTTCCGGGCAATGGCCGCGAACACAGATGGGTGTGATAGACCGCGCCGCCGGGTGTCTCGACCATCTGGCCATGGCCGGCGCGCTGCAGCGGCGCGTCGGGCGTGTCCTTCGAGGTCATCAGGAAAATGTCGGGGTGCAGCTCATACGGGCCGGTCAAGGTGCGCGAGCGCGCCATGGTGACGGCGTGATCATAGCCGGTGCCGCCTTCGGCCACGGTGAGATAATACCAGGCTTTCCGCTTGAACAGATGCGCGCCTTCGACCAGCCCGTGCGGGCTGCCCTGGAAGATGTTCTCCGGCTCACCAATGAGTTTGCCCGCTTGCGCATCATATTCCTGCACCAGGATGCCGGCGAATGCCGGGTGCTTGGGACTGCCGCCGATCGAGTTGGAGCGGTGGTTCCAGACCATGTTGACGAACCATTTGCGGCCGTCATCATCATGAAACAGCGAGGGATCGAAGCCCGAGGAATTGACATAGACCGGATCCGACCACGGACCGGCGATGTCGGGCGCGGTGACGATGTAGTTGTGGCTGTCCTTGAAATTGCCGTCGAGCCGCTTGACGTCGGTATAGACCAGCCAGAACAGGCCGTCGGCATGCGACAGGCAGGGCGCCCAGATGCCGCAGGAATCCGGGTTGCCGCGCATGTCGAGCTGGCTGGCGCGATCAAGCGGGCGGCCGACAAGCCGCCAATTGACCAGATCCGTCGAGTGATGGATCTGCACGCCGGGATACCATTCGAAGGTCGAGGTGGCGATGTAATAATCCGGTCCTGCCCGACAGATCGACGGGTCCGGATTGAAGCCGGGCAGAATCGGATTGATGATCGCGCTCATGGCGCCGCCTCCTGATAGGCGGGCAGCCCGGCAGGCACTAAGTCCCAGGCCTGCCGGGCGCGCGTGAACTGGGCTTTCTCCGGCACGAACATCTCGTTCGTGTCGAGGCTCCCGGCATAGATGGTGACAAGGTCCGGAGCAGCCTCAGGGGTGCCGAACAGCAGGCTGTGACACTTGCCGCAGTGGTTCCTGACCGCCATCAGGCCGCTGCCGCCGGGGGTCGCGGAGGCGATGGCGGGGCCTGTCACCGAAAAGCCCGATCTGGGCACGCCCATGATCGGGACATGGCCCGTCCCGGAGGCCTTCTGGCAATCCATGCAGTAACACAGCAGGCAGAAGAGCACGGGCCCCTCGGCCCGGTAGCGGGTCTGTCCGCACAGGCAGCCGCCGGATATGCCCACGCCAGCCGCCGTCATTTTCTCGACGGTCCCTTGCGCTCTGAAGACGCCGCCCAAAGATTGATGTCGGCGTCGCGCGCGTAGCCGTCAATCTCCTTGAGTTCCGCCTCGGTGAACGCACCATTGTCGAGCGCGCCGACGCAATCGATGATCTGCTGCGGCTTGCTGGCGCCGATCAAGGCAGATGTGACCCGTCCGCCGCGCAGCACCCAGGCCAGCGCCATTTGCGCCAGGGTCTGGCCGCGGCGCCCGGCGATGGCGTTGAGCGCCCGGATATTGTCGAGATTGCGCTCGTTGAGGAAGCCCGCATTGAGCGACTTTTCCTGTGCTGCGCGGCTGTCTTCGGGAATGCCGCCCAAATATTTGCCGGTCAGCATGCCCTGGGCCAGCGGCGAGAAGACGATTGATCCGATGCCTTCCTCGTCGAGCGTGTCGAGCAGGCCGTCATCCTCGACCCAGCGATTGATCATCGAATAGCTCGGCTGATGGATCAGGCAGGGCGTGCCGAGCTGCTTGAGGATGGCGGCGGCTTCCTTGGTGCGCTTGGAATTGTAGCTCGAGATCCCGGCATAGAGCGCCCGGCCCGAACGGACGATGTGATCGAGCGCCATCATGGTTTCTTCCAGCGGCGTGTCGGGATCATAGCGGTGCGAATAGAAGATATCGACATAGTCGAGACCCATGCGCTTGAGGCTCTGGTCGCAGCTCGAGACCAGATATTTGCGGCTGCCCCATTCGCCATAGGGTCCGGGCCACATGCCGTAGCCGGCCTTGGACGAAATCACCATCTCGTCGCGCAGGCCATGGAAATCGGTCTTGAGGATTTCGCCGAAGGCGGTTTCGGCTGAGCCGGGAGGCGGGCCGTAATTGTTGGCCAGATCGAAATGGGTGATGCCGAGATCGAAGGCGGTGCGGCAGAGTTCACGCTTGAGCTCATGCGGCGTGTCGCCACCGAAATTGTGCCAGAGGCCAAGCGAGATCGCAGGCAGCTTCAGGCCGGACCGGCCAACACGCCGGTAGCTCATTGTGTCATAGCGGTTGGATGCAGGTGTCCACATGGGTGCTAGTCTTTCGTGTTCAGGAGTGAAGCTGCTTCCTCGAGTCCCAGCGGAGCAGGTTGGTCACAGCTGGTGGTCAGCTCGATGAATTTGCCGGTTTCCCCAGAATGAAGGATCGCGGTCATTACGTCCACCACATGCAGTGCAAATTCCAGTGAACAGCGGTGCGGCCGGTCCTCGAGAATGGCAAGCGCCATGTCGGCCAGACCGGCAGTGCGGTAATTGGCCATCATGCCCTGCTTGTGGTCCTGGTTGGGCACGCTGAAAGGATGATCCCAGTCCGGAAGCGCGCTCTCGCTGCCGGCGGATTCGATCAGTTCGACCGTTCCGCCGAAGAAATTCGGATCCGGAACGATCAGGCTGGCTTCGGTGCCGTAGAGCTCCATCGGGCGATGGCCGTGGGTCTTGACGTCCCAGCTGGCGCCAAGCGTGACCAGCGCTCCATTGGCGAATTCGAGAATGGCGTGCACCGTGGTCGGGGTTTCGACCGTGATCATCTCGCCGAAACGCGGCTCGGAGGTGATCCTGCGCTCCGGGCTGGGAACCGAGGTCATGGCGGCCACGCGCACGACCGGGCCGATCAGCTGCACCAGATTGGAAATGTAATAGGGGCCGAGATCAAGGATCGGGCCACCGCCGGGCTTGAAGAAGAAATCCGGATTGGGGTGCCAGTGCTCCATGCCGGGGCTGAGCACATGGCAGGTACCGCCGGTGATGCGGCCGGCCGCCCCGGTGTCGACCAGATGCCGCGCCAGCTGATGGGCGCCGCCGAGAAAGGTGTCGGGCGCGGAGCCGACCCTGACACCCTGCCGGGCGGCGCGCTCGGCAAGATCGCGGCCCTCCTCCACCGAGAGCACGAAGGGCTTTTCGGAGTAAACATGCTTGCCGGCATCGAGCACCTGCGCCGAGACCGCATAATGCACGGCCGGCACGGTCAGATTGACGACCATGTCGATGTCGGACGCCGCCAGCAGGCCCTCGACGCTTTCGGCGCGAATGCCATATTCCTCGGCGCGGGTCTTTGCCGCATCGGAATTGATATCGGCGCAGGCGCGGATCTCGATGCCCTTGAACAGCGGCGCAAGGGTGAGATAGGCGGTGGAAATATTGCCGCAGCCGATGATGCCGATGCCAAGAATCTTTGCCATGACGATTATTCTCCCTTGCCTTCAAGCCAGTCGATCGAGCGCCTGGCGAAGCGGGCCGCATCCGAGGGCTTGTCGTGCTCCAGGACGTAGAGGCGGTCCACCCCGGAGGCACGCAGCTGCGAAAGCAGTGCGGTCCAGTCGACGGTGCCGTGGCCGACATCGGCCCAGCCGTCTTCATCCGCGCATTCGCCCTGCGGCGCGATGTCCTTGACGTGGACGGCGGTGATGCGGCTGCCATGACGGCTGATCCAGTCGGCGGGATCGCCATTGCCGCGGATGATCCAGGCGATATCGGCTTCCCATTCGATGCTCGGCGCCTCGTCGAGCAGCACCTGCATCGGCACCGTGCCGTCGGCGAGTGCTGCGAATTCGAAGGCGTGATTGTGCCAGCCGAAGCCGAGACCTTCGGCCCGGACCCTTTCGCCCACGGCCTCGAGCCGGGCAGCAAAAGCCTCCCAGCCGGCCCGGTCGGCAGGCCGCTGGTCCTCGGCCAGATGCGGGCAATAGATGGTCCTGATGCCCAGAGTTCGCGCGGTGGCGAAGACGCCGTCGAGATCGGTCTCGAGCGCATCGATGGAAAAATGGCCCGACGGCATCGACAGGCCGTTTTCATCCATCATGGCGCGGAAACCGGCCGGGTCCGCATAGACGCCGCCAAAGCCCTCGACCTGGCGGTAGCCGGCCCCGGCGAGCATGGCGAGCACATCCGCCCATGGCTGGAAATCGCGGGCGCTGTAGAGCTGGAAGGAATAGGTCATGGCCTTGTCTTTCTGTGCGGGAATTAGAGACGAAGTTCGGAAGCTGCATCAAACACGCTGGCGCGGGCCGGATCGAAACCGATGCGGACATGGTCGCCGACGCGCATGCTGGTCTGGCCGTCGACGCGAAAGCGGATTTCACAGCCGTCAAGCATCGACCAGACCAACGTATCGGCGCCCATCGGCTCGACAACATCGACCTCGACTTCCGCTGAATAGCGCTCGGCAGCGGCGGCTTCGCCGGCAACGATGTGCTCGGGGCGGATGCCGAAAATGCCGGACCCGGATCTGGCAGGCCCCGAGAACGGGTAGCTCGACAAGTCGATGGTCTGGCCGCCGAAGCGGAAGCCGGGACTGGCGCCGGCCTCGATCTTGCCGAAGATGAAATTCATTCCCGGTGAACCCATGAAACCGGCAACATAGAGATTGACCGGACGGTTGTAGATCTCGTGCGGATTGTCGAGCTGCTGGATGGTGCCGGCGCGCATCACCGCAATGCGGTCGGCGAGCGTCAGCGCCTCGATCTGGTCATGGGTGACATAGATCATCGTGTTCTTGAGTTTCTGGTGCAGCCGCTTGATCTCGACCCGCAATTCGGCGCGCAACTTGGCGTCGAGATTGGACAGGGGTTCGTCAAACAGGAACACCTCGACGTCGCGCACCAGGGCGCGGCCGATGGCGACGCGCTGGCGCTGGCCGCCCGACAGCTGCGCCGGCTTGCGCTTGAGCAGCGGCTCGATCTGCAGCACTTCGGCGGCGCGGGCGATGCGGCTGGCGATCTCGTCCCCGGGCAGGCGGGCATTCTTCAGCCCGAAGCCGAGATTGCCCTCCACCGTCATCTGCGGATAGAGCGCGTAGGACTGGAACACCATGCCGATGCCGCGGTTGCTGGGTTCTTCCCAGGTGACATTGCGGCCGGAAATGATGATCTGGCCGTCGGACACGTCGAGCAGGCCGGCAATGCAATTGAGCAAGGTGGACTTGCCGCAGCCCGAGGGCCCGAGCAGCACCAGGAACTCGCCCTCGTCGATGTCGATGCTCAGCGATTTGAGCACTTCCAGGGCGCCGAATTTCAGGGTCAGGTCGCGGACCGATACACTGGTCATGTTGTTATCCCTTCACCGCACCGGCCGCGATGCCGCGTACAAACAGTTTTCCGGAAACGAAATAGACGAAGAGCGGCACGATACCGGTGAGGATCGTTGCCGCCATGTTAACGTTGTATTCCTTCACGCCCTGGGTCGAATTGACGATGTTGTTGAGCTGCACCGTCATCGGATAGAGATCGGGCTTGGTGTAGATGACGCCGAACAGGAAATCGTTCCAGATGCCGGTGACCTGCAGGATCATCGCCACGACGAAGATCGGCAGGCTCATCGGCAGCATGATGCGGAAATAGATCGACCAGAACCCGGCGCCGTCAATGCGCGCGGCGCGGAACAGTTCCTCCGGAATCGAGGAAAAATAGTTCCGGAACAGCAGCGTCAGGATCGGCATGCCGAAGACGGTATGGACCAGAACCAGGCCGGTGAGGCTGCCATAAAGGCCCATTTCGCGCAGGATGATGACGATCGGGTATATCATCACCTGATAGGGAATGAAGGCGCCGACAATCAGGATGGCAAAGAAGGTTTCGGCGCCCTTGAAGCGCCAGTTGGCCATGGCATAGCCGTTCACCGAGGCGATGATGATCGACAGGATCACCGAGGGCACCAGAATGCGCACCGAGTTCCAGAAGCCGCGCGAAAGGCCGTCGCAATTGAGCCCGGTGCAGGCCTCCGACCAGGCCTTGACCCAGGGCTGGAAGGTGACTTCCATCGGCGGCGAGAAGATGTTGCCGATGCGGATTTCCGGCATGCCCTTGAGCGAGGTGACGACCATCACGTAAAGCGGCAGCAGGTAATAGAGCGCCACCACGATCAGCGTGCTGTAGAGCATGATGTTGCGGCGGGTGAAGCGCTTGCGCGGCTTGCGGCCCCGCGGCCCGTCAAGCGGGATCACGGACTGGCTGATCGGGGCGCCCGATGGCGTGGTAAATGCGGAATCAGACACGGCGTCCCTTGCCTCCGAATTCGAGATAGGCCCAGGGCACGACAACGATGACCACGGTGAGCAGCATCATGGTGGAGGCGGCAAAGCCCTGGCCGAGATTCTGCGACAGGAACATGGTGTCGTAGACATATTTGGCCGGCACTTCCGAGGCTATGCCCGGTCCGCCGCCGGTCTGGGCAACGATCAGGTCATAGACCTTGATGATGCCGGAGGTGACCAGCACGAGCGCGGTGATGAAGATGCCGCGCATCATCGGAATGACCACGAAGACATAGGTTTTCCAGGTCGGGATGCCGTCGATGCGGCAGGCCTTCCAGATGTCCTCGTCAATGCCGCGCAGGCCGGCGAGCATCAGGCACATGATCAGCCCGGTCTCGTGCCAGAGCCCGGCGATCAGCACGCCATAGATGACGATGTCGGAATTGTAGAGCGGGTCGAAGGCGAAGCTGGTCCAGCCCAGTGAGCGGACCACGTTCTGAACGCCGAAATCCGGGTTGAGAATCCATTGCCAGGCCAGACCGGTGACGATGAAGCTCAGCGCGAAGGGATAGAGGAAGATGGTGCGAAAGGTGTTTTCAAAGCGGATCTTCTGATCCAGCAGCGCCGCCAGCAGAAAGCCGCCGATCATCACGAAGATCAGCGACAGCACGCCGTAGATCGCCAGGTTCTCGATCGAGATCAGCCATTTGCTGCTCGACCACAGCCGCTCATACTGGTCGAAGCCGACAAATTTTTCGCGCGGCAGCAGTTTCGAATTGGTGAAGGAATAAAGGACGGTCCAGAGCGTGCCGCCGACGAACACCACCAGCACGGTCAGGATCATCGGGATCGCGGCGATCTTGGCGTTGGCGTTGCGGAACCAGTTCGAGGGGCGTTTGTTTCGCGCCATCGCGTCCACTCTCCTGCTCATCAGTTCAAATGATATCGAGATGCGCTGGTCCGGCCGAGACAGGACCAGCGCTCGAGAATGATCCGGTCAGGATCAATCGGCAGAAGCGACGAGGTCGACAAAGGTCTTTTGCGCGCCCTCGGCGGTGATCGAGGTGTCGTTGAAGAACTGCACGAACAGATCGTTGATCTGCTGCAGCGAATCCGGCGACATCAGCTGGTCGGGGGCCTGGATGATGTTGCCCTTGGCCAGGATGTCGAGACCCTTCTTCATGCAGTCATTGGCAGCGGCCAGATCGACATCGCCGCGCACCGGCAGCGAGCCCTTCTTGAGATTAAAGGCGACCTGGGTTTCAGGCGACAGCATTACCGAGGCGAGCACGCCCTGGGCTTCGGTCTGGGCTGCATCGTCGAGCTTGGGGAAGTAGAACGCGTCCCCGCCGGTCTGGATCACCTCATTGACGCCAAGGCCGGGCAGGCAGGTGTAGTCGGTGCCGGCGACCTGGCCTGCGACCTGGAATTCACCCTGGGCCCAGTCGCCCATGATCTGGCCGGCAGCCTTGCCGGTGATGACCAGATTGGTGGCCTGGTTCCAGTCCTGCACATTCGATCCGGCCGACATGGAGCGGGCCTTGTCGGCGGCCTGGAAAACCTTTGCCAGCTCAGGACCGGCCGCGAGCTCGGCATCCTTTTCGCCGAAGATCTTGGTATAGGCTTCGGGACCGGCGAGAGCGACGAGCAGAACCTGGAAGGCAAGTGTTGTCTGCCAGGGCTGCTGGCCGACGGCGAGCGGAATGATGCCTGCAGCTTCGAGCTGCGGGGCGGCGGCGGCATATTCGTCCCAGTTGCTGGGCACCGGCACGCCGGCCTTTTCAAAGGCGGCATTGGACAGCCAGAGCCACTGCTGCGAGTGGATGTTGACCGGCACGCAATAGATGCGGCCGTCAAGGGTGCAGCTGTCGAGCAGGCTCGAGGGGCGGATGACATCCTTCCAGCCTTCCTTCTCGGCAATGTCGGTGAGGTCGAGCATCAGGCCGGCCTCGACCAGTTCCTCGGCCTGGCGGCCGTGGTTGAACTGGGTGGCACCCATCGGATCGCCACCGGTGATGCGGCTGATCATGATCGGACGCGCGGTGCCGCCGGAACCGGCAATGGCGCCGTCGATCCATTTGTTGCCGGTGGCGTCGAACGCCTTGGCAAATTCGGCAACGGCTGCGGCTTCACCGCCGGATGTCCACCAGTGGGTGACCTCCAGATCCGTTGCGTTTGCAGCTGTGGAAAGCGCCAGCGCGGACGCGCCAGCCAGAAAAAGCTTGAATGTGTTCATTCGAATTCCCTCCCAGGATTGAGCCTCCTCCCGACCCCATCGCACTCCCGCAACAGCCCGGGCCTACCGGTGTCCTCACACCGTTTTCAATCGATTACATCGGGCATGGCAATGCTGCGCTGCAATCGATTACATAAAGGTTGACCGCGATGTGAATTGGAGTCAAGGGATATTTGCCGAGGGCGATCCCACGCCGCGGCGCACAACCGGGACTGCCGCCGATCATGGAACCAAAAGCGCCCAGAATTACCGACGTCGCCCGGCTTGCAGGGGTGTCGACCGCGACCGTCAGCCGGGCCCTGAGCAAGCCGGAAACCGTTGCGGAATCAACGCGCAACACCGTGATCGCTGCGGCTGAGAAAGCCGGCTACAGAGTTAATCTCTCGGCCCGAAACCTCAGGCGCCAGCGCACCGGCACGATCGTGGTTCTGGTGCCGAATCTCGGAAATCCGTTTTTCTCGGAAATCCTGGCCGGCATCGAGACGGCGCTATCGAAAGCCGACTTCAACATGTTTGTGGTCGACACCAAGCTGGTGCATGTCAAGCCGCATCTGGTCTCGGAATATCTGCACGCCACCCGCGCCGACGGCATCATCGCGCTGGATGGGTCGCTGCCCGGCGAAGTGCTGTCGGCGGCGACCTCCGGCAATGGCGCACCGCCGATCATTTTCGCCTGCGAATGGTCGCCAAGGGGCGAGTTTTCCTCGGTCCGCGCCAACAATGCGCGCGGCGGCGAACTGGCGATTTCGCACCTGGCCGGGCTCGGTCACCGCAGGATCGGGATGATTTCGGGGCCGAAGGACAATGTGCTGACGCTCAGCCGAAGCGCCGGCGTGCTGGCCCGGCTCGACTCGCTCGGCCTGGCCTTTGATCCGCGGCATCTGTTTCAGGGCGATTTCAGCCTCGATGCCGGCGCCCGCGCCGCCCTTGCCTGGCTCGAGCTGACCGATCCGCCCAGCGCGCTGTTTTGCGATTCCGACCAGATGGCCTTCGGCTTCATATCCGAGCTAGCCCGGCACGGCGTGCCGGTTCCCGACGAGGTCTCTGTGGTCGGGTTTGACGACATCGCCATTGCGAGCCGCTACATTCCGGCGCTGACCACCTTGCACCAGCCGCGCTACCGGCTCGGCTTCTCGGCTGCGGAAATGCTGCTGGGCCATATTCGCTCGACCTGCAGCCTGGCGATCGAGACCAAGATCCTCGAAGTCGAACTGATCATCCGCAACTCCACCAGCGCGCCCAAATCTTGAAAACGGCGTCCCGGCTCTTTATATAAGAGATTACGAATGTTCTCGGACGGGAATGCCGATCATGCTGGATGCACAAGACATGCTTGAGATGGAGCCGCGCATGAGCGAGGCGGCGAAGCTGATGGAAATGCTGTCGCAACCGGTGCGGCTGCGGATTCTGTGCATCCTGCTCGATGGCGAACAGAGCGTTCTCAAGCTCGCGGACATGGCCGGGCTCTCGCAGCCGGCGATGTCGCACCATCTGCGCAAATTGCGCGATGCCGACCTGGTTGCCACGCGGCGCGATGCCCAGACGATTTATTATTCGCTCAAGGGCAAGGAAGTCAGCGCCGTGCTCGAGGTGCTGCACGGGCTCTATTGCACCAAGGCCGGCTCGGCAGCCTGCTGAGAATCCGTCCGGTTTTCCGGCACTTGGCCCTGACCGGAGCGCACCCGCTCGCTGCATCTGGCCTTAGAGGAAGTGGCTCTGGCTTTATCTGCCGGTCTTGACTTTTGACCGGTCGCGGGCTCCGTTTGCGCTGCGGTTGCGGAGGCGGCCGCTGTCGGGTTGCCCTGCAGTTCACAGCTTGAGCATGCTGCAATCCAAATACCGGGCGAACCGCCCGGCAGGACGCAGGCGAGGGGCGGAATGAACCAGACAAACGGGGCGCCGGGCGGCAGACAGGACGCGGCGCGCGGGACCACCGGGATTCGCAAGACCACCTGCTACATGTGCGCCTGCCGCTGCGGCATCGATGTTCACCTGAAGAACGGCAAGGTCACTTACATCGAGGGTAACCGCGATCACCCGATCAACAAGGGCGTGCTCTGCGCCAAGGGCTCGGCGGGGATCATGCAGCATTACTCGCCGGCGCGGCTTAAGAAGCCGTTGCTGAGGACCGGCGAACGCGGCTCTGGTCAATTCAAGGAAATCGAATGGGACGAGGCCCTGTCGCTCGCCACTGACTGGCTCGGCGAGGTTCGCCGCACCGATCCGCGCAAGCTGGCGTTTTTCACCGGCCGCGACCAGAGCCAGTCGATGACCGGCTGGTGGGCGCAACAATACGGCACCCCGAATTACGCCGCCCATGGCGGTTTCTGCTCGGTCAACATGGCCGCTGCCGGCATCTACACCATGGGCGGCGCGTTCTGGGAGTTCGGCGCGCCGGACTGGGAGAAGACCGAGCTGTTCATGATTTTCGGCGTCGCAGAGGACCATGATTCCAACCCGATCAAGATGGGTTTGGGCAAGCTCAAGGAGCGCGGCGTCAAGGTGATCGGGGTCAATCCGGTGCGCACCGGCTACAATGCCATTGCCGACGAATGGCTCGGCATCACGCCGGGCACCGACGGGCTGCTGATCCTGGCGCTGGTGCACGAATTGATGCGGGCCGGCAAGATCGATGTCGACTACCTGATCCGCTACACCAATGCGCCCTGGCTGGTCATCGACGACCCCGATGGCGCCGGTCACGGCCTGTTTGCGCGCGATGAGGACGGCACGCCGCTGGTCGCCGAGCGGGTGAGCGGCAAGACCGTGGCTTCTGCAACGGCAGGCATCAAACCGGCGTTGAAAGGCCGGTTCGAATTGCCCGACGGCCGCTTCGCCATTCCGGTGTTCGAACTGCTGGCGCAAAAATATCTCGATCCTGAATATGCCCCTGCTGAGGTTGCCGGACGCACCGGGATCGCGGCTGACACCATCATCCGTATTGCCGGCGAGATTGCGGAAGCCGCGTTCGAGCGCGAGGTGATCATCGAGCAGCCCTGGACCGACATGAAGGGCGAGCGGCACGAACGGATGATCGGACGGCCGGTGGCGTTTCACGCCATGCGCGGCATCTCGGCTCATTCCAACGGGTTCCAGACTTGCCGCGCGCTGCACATGCTGCAGATCCTCGTCGGATCGATCGACTGCCCTGGTGGATTCCGCTTCAAACCGCCCTATCCGCGTCCGGTTGCGGGTCAGCCGCGGCCGCATGGCGGCGCCTGTGCCGACACCGCATTGGCAGGCCCGCATCTGGGTTATCCGCGCGGACCGGAAGACCTGCTGCTGGAAGCCGATGGCGAAACAGCAGAGCGCATCGACAAGGCATTTTCCTGGGACGCGCCTTTGTCGGCGCACGGCATGATGCACATGGTGATTTCCAACGCCCATGCGCGCGATCCCTACGGCATCGACGTGTTGTTCATGTACATGGCCAATATGGCGTGGAATTCGTCGATGAACACCACCTCGGTCATGGATATGCTGACCGACAAGGACGAGAACGGCGACTACGTGATCCCGAAGATCATCTATTCGGACGCCTATTCCTCCGAAATGGTGGCGTTTGCCGACCTGATCCTGCCCGACACCACCTATCTCGAACGGCACGACTGCATTTCGCTGCTCGACCGGCCGATCAGCGAGCCGGAAGCGCTGTGCGATTCAATCCGCTGGCCGGTGGTGGAGCCCGACCGCGATGTGCGCGGCTTCCAGAGCGTGCTGCTCGATCTCGGCGCCCGGCTGAAGCTGCCGGGCATGGTCACCGAGGACGGTTCGCCGGTCTACACCGATTACGCCGACTACATCGTCAATCACCAACGCAAGCCGGGGATCGGGCCGCTGTCAGGCTGGCGCGGCGAAGATGGCGACAAGACCGGGCGCGGCAAGCCCAATCCGGACCAGCTCAAGCGCTACATCGAAAATGGCGGATTCTCGCAGGTGCATGTGCCGGCGGAAGCGCATTACTTCAAACACGCCAACCGGGCGTGGAGCGACTGGGCGATCGAAAAAGGCCTGCAGGACGGGCCGGTGGAAAACATCTTTCAGCTCTATCTCGAACCCTTGCGCAAGTTTCAGCTTGCTGCCGAGGGCAAGATCAAGCCGGTGCCGCCGGAACATCACCGGGAGCGGATCAAGCGCTGTTTCGAACCTTTGCCGACATGGTATCCGCCCTTTGCGGATGACGGGCTGAACGAGGACGCCTACCCGCTGCACGCCATCACCCAGCGGCCGGCGGCTATGTATCATTCCTGGGGATCGCAGAATGCCTGGCTCAGGCAGATCCACGGCGAGAACGCGCTCTATGTGCCCGGCGATGTCTGTGACAGCCAGGGACTTGAGACTGGCGACTGGGCACTGGTGACTTCGCAATCGGGCGAAATCCGGGTCAGGATTGCGCGCATGGATGCGGTCAACGGCTCGACGCTGTGGACCTGGAACGCCATCGGCAAGCGCTCCGGCGCCTGGGCGCTCGACACCGATGCGCCGGAAGCAACACGCGGATTCCTGCTCAACCATCTGATCGACGAGCTGCTGCCGCCCAAGGGTGACGGCCGCCGCTGGGCCAATTCCGATCCGATCACCGGCCAGGCGGCCTGGTTCGATCTGCGGGTGGCGATCCGCAGGGATCCCGATCAGACGACGGAAAAAAGCCTGCCAGATCCACGCGCGCAGACAAGCCCGGTGGGGCAGCCGCCCGAAAATGTGCGTTTCAGAGCGGAGGCCGCGGAATGACCAGTCTTCCCGCATCGACAGACAAGCGGCTCGGCCTCGTCATCGATCTCGACACCTGCGTCGGCTGCCATGCCTGCGCGGTCAGTTGCAAGGAATGGAACACCAGCGCCGGGGCCTCGGCGCTCAGCGATGTCGACGCCTATGGCGCCGATGTGTCGGGTGCCTGGCTCAACCGGATCCACACGTTTGAGGTGACGCCGGAGAATGCGCCGGCGCAGATCGTGCATTTCCCCAAATCCTGCCTGCATTGCGACGATGCGCCCTGCGTGACCGTCTGCCCGACCGGGGCCAGCTACAAGCGGCCCGAGGACGGGATCGTGCTGGTCAACGAGGATCTTTGCATCGGCTGCGGGCTTTGTGCCTGGTCCTGCCCCTATGGCGCGCGGGAAATGGACCCGGTCGAAAACGTGATGAAGAAATGCACGCTCTGCGTCGACCGGATCTACAGCGAGACGCTTGCTGAAGAAGACCGGATTCCGGCCTGCGTGCGCACCTGCCCGTCAAGCGCGCGGCATTTCGGCGATTTCAACGATCCGGAGTCGAATGTCTCGCAACTGGTGGCCAAGCGCGGCGGGATCGATCTGATGCCTGAAATGGGCACACGGCCGGTGAACCAGTATCTGCCGCCGCGCCCAAAGACCCGCTCGCAGCCCGCCGCAGCGTCGACCCGGGTTTCAGCGCCCGTGCCCAAGGCCGACGGCTTCCTCGGCTGGCTCGACGCTGCGCTCGATAAACTCGGATAGTCCCATGCATCCTGCTGTCTCCGTCATCTTCTTCACCGTCACATCGGGCGCCGGGCTTGGCATGATCTTCTTGCTTGGCCTCGGCTTTCCTGTCGATGCCTCCGCGCTCTGGGTGTTCTTCGTCGCACTGGTCGGCGGCGGGCTGGCGGTGGCGGGGCTTCTGGCCTCGACCTTCCATCTCGGCCACCCGGAACGGGCCTGGCGGGCGCTCAGCCAATGGCGCTCGAGCTGGCTGTCGCGCGAAGGCATTGCGGCCATCGCGACGCTGGTCCTGTTCGGAATCTATGTGCTGATCTGGCTGGTGACAGGAACCCGCCATCAGCTTCTGGGAGGGCTCGCCGCCCTGGGTGCTGCGATCACCGTGTTCACGACTTCGATGATCTATGCCCAGCTCAAAACCGTGCCGCAGTGGAACAGCCGGCTGACGCCGCTGGTCTATGGCGGTTTCGCGCTTGGCTCCGGCTGGCTGCTGGCGTCGGGACTGGGCACGCATCGGGCGCCGGAGATCTGGGGCATCGCACTGATCGCGCTGGCCTGGGCCGCCAAATGGCTTTGGTGGGCGCGCGCCGGGCGCAGCCGGCTTTCCGATACCGGCTCAACACCCGAAACCGCCACCGGACTGGGCTTCATCGGCAAGGTCCGCTTGCTGGAGCGCCCGCACACCGGCGAGAATTACCTGACCCGCGAAATGGTGCACAGGATCGGACGCAAGCACGCTGCGCGCCTGCGGATGCTGGCGCTCGTGTTTGGCGCTGTCGTGCCGGTCGTGATCCTGGCGATTGTCGGTCTCAGCGATGCGCCGGCGCTATTCAATCTCGTCGCGGCGGTCTCGATGCTCATCGGTCTGCTGGCGGAGCGCTGGCTGTTCTTTGCCGAAGCCGAGCACGCGGTGTCGCTCTATTACGGCCACCGCTGAGCCGGGTTACCCGGCCGCCATCGGGCGGTTCAGCCTCACTTGATCATGCCGGCTTCGCGGTAGAACCGCTCGGCGCCGGGATGCAGCGGGATGGCGATACCGTCGAGCGCGGTCTGCCGGGTCACCGACTGGCCCTTGGTGTGGCCGACATCGAGCAGCCGGCGTGCGGTGTCGTTCCACAGCGCCGAGGTGATGGCGTAGATCAGATCCTCGCTCTGGCTCAGGCTGGTGAGCCATTGCGCGCCGACGGCAACCGTCTCCACGCCTTCGACATTGCGGTAGACGCCGTTGGGAATTCTGTCCCGGGTGAAGAAGGAATGTTCCAGCAGCATCTGGTCCACCTCCGGACCGGCAATCGGGATGAGAACCATCTCGCCGGTTCTGGCAAGCTCATCGACCGCGCGGGCCGGATAGCCGCTGACGAAGAACAGCGCATCAAGCCGGCCTTCGCGCAGCGCCTCTGCGGCGTCCTCCGGCTGGAGATTTTCGACCGTGATATCCGCCTCGCTGAGACCGAAGGCGGCGAGGATCAGCACGGCGTCGGGATGGGTGCCCGAATCGGTCTTGTCGAGTGACACCCGCTTGCCGCGCAAATCCGAAACCGAAGCGATTCCGGAGGCTTTCGAGGCGACCAGATGGACATGTTCGGGATAGAGCGCGGCAATGACGCGCAGATCGCGCATCGGCTCCTGGCCTTCGAAGCGGCCGGTGCCGGAATAGGCCCAATAGGCGACGTCAGCCTGGGAGAAGCCGGAATCGAGATCCCCCGACGTAACGGCAACGACATTGGCGCCGGATCCATGAGACGACTGGGCAACCGCCACCAGGCCCGGCACACCGCAGGACCCGCCCTCGTCACAGGCGCGGGATCCGGGCGGATTGGAGATCGCATTGGCAACCGCGCCGGCAAGCGGGAAATAGGTGCCGCCGACCCCGCCTGTTCCGATGCTGAAATAGTTGATGTCTTCTGCCCGTACGCTTGTCGTGGCCAAGGCAGCCGCAACCGTCAAAGCGCCGACAGCGCGCAAGAGCAGCGATATCCCAGTTCTCATCTTTTCCCCCAACCTTATTGACCGCCCTGCCTGCGGGACGGTTCTGTCTCCTGACCGGTCTCTGCCGACATGTCCGAAGCGCCGACAAACTTGCGGTTTCGCCGGCCAAAGTCAAAGGCCATGGTCAAATCAACCCGGCTTCAATCCTCCAGCGCGCCCTTGCGCGCTGCCACCGGCGCATCGCCGATGATCTTGATGAGATTGTCGCCCATCCGGATAAAGCGGCGGATGCGGCGGGTCAGCACATAACCGGATTGCGGCGCCAGAACCGCCACTGTTCCATCGTCGCGGCCGGGATCGGTGATGATCTCTGCAAGCAACTGCCCTGCCTTTACGCGTGCGCCGGGGGCGACGTGAAACAGGATGGTGCCGCCAACGGGCGCCAGCACCATGTTGACATGGCGGATCGGCTTGCCGGTGAAATCATCCCGCAGCGCGGGCGCGGGCGTATCATCTTTTGCGACAACGCCGCGGCCCTGCAGGAAGCGGAAGAGTCCTTCCGCATCCTTGCGGCCGAGCGCGGCAGTGACATCGTTCTGCCCGCGCAGTTCGACGGTGGTGACGCAATGGCCGGACAGATCGCCACCCGGCGCACGGGCCTTCATCTCCTCAAAGATCGCTTCCTCGAACGCCCGGTCGGACCCCGAATCCCACAGAAGTGCTGCTTCGGCATCAAGACAGGCGGCGAGGTCGGACATTTCCGGCCAGAGCTGCTCGGGCGCATAGACATATTGCACGCCTTCGTCGTCGCAATGCAGGTCGAGCACGATCGGGCATCCATCGGCGAGCTCCAGCAGACGGCTTTTCAGCCGGCGCTCGGCAAAGACCGCCGACGAGGCGCTGTCGAGAACCCGGACCCCGTTTTCATCGGGCACCGGAAAATCGCGGTTGAAATTGGTCCGGGTTCCGGTCGCAAACCGGCCCATATGCTCGCCATAGAGATGCTGCGCCGCGCCGATCGGGTTGGCATGCGGCACCAGGGTCAGCGAGCCGAGCAGGCGGCCCTCGGCTTCGGCCTGCTTGAGCATCGGGATGAGATAATGCAGGGCCGCGACGCCGGGGCGCTCGTCGGCATGCAGGCCTGCCTGGATATAGACGCGCGGGGCGCGCTCCCCACCCGAGCCGGCGAACCGGTGAACAATCAACTGGTAGGCGATGCCCGGCGTTTCGCCGGCAATGGATTCGATCTCGGTCATCATGCTGTATTACCCTGAACCTGAAAGCTGTGCGGTGACGACTACACCCGCCGGGCGCGGATGTCGTTGAGAATCTCGCGGGCCGCATTGTGACCGGGCACGCCGGTGACACCGCCGCCGGGATGGGTCGAGGAGCCGCACATGTAAAGCCCGGCCAGGGGTCCGCGATAGGCGCCATAGCCCAGAACCGGGCGCGCCGAAAACAACTGGTTAAGACTGAGCTTGCCGTGAAAGATATCGCCGCCGACCAGCGACAAGATGCGCTCGAGATCAAGCGGCGAAAGTATCTGGCGACCGACCACGCTTTTTGCAAAGCCAGGAGCGTGATGATCCACCGTGGCGATCATCAGATCAGCGACGGTCTCGCGATGATCATCCCAGGACGATCCGCCCGGAAAGCCGTCCGGCAGGGTGGGCGCGACATGCTGGCAAAACAGGCTGGCCACATGTTTGCCTTCAGGCGCCAGCGTCGGATCGAGCGTCGACGGGATCAGCATTTCGACAATCGGCTGGCGCGACCAGCCATGGGTGCGGGACTCGAGATAGGCGCGGTCCATGTAATCCAGCGACGGCGCAATGATGATGCCGGCGGTGAGATGATCGCCGGGCTCGGGCCGCGCGGTGAACACCGGCAGCGCATCAAGCGCCAGATTCATGCGGAAGGTGCCCGAGCCGCTTTGCCAGTGCCCGATGCGGCGGCGGAAATCTTCAGGCAGCGGCGCGTCTGACAGCAGCTTGCCGACGAGCAATTGCGGATGAATGTTGGAAGCGACCAGATCGGCCTCATGGCGGGCGCCGTCTCCGGTAACAACGGCGCTGACCCGGCCGCCCTCCGTTTCGATGGTGGCGGCGGAGGCGCCGGTCTTGATGGTGACGCCCTTTTCCTCGCAGGCCCGGCGCATCGCCGCCGTGATTGATCCCATTCCGCCAAGGGCATGGCCCCAGGCGCCGCGCTTGCCGTGAACCTCGCCAAAGCAATGATGCAAGAGCACATAGCCCGTCCCCGGCGTATGCGGGCTGGTCCAGGCGCCGACGACGCCATCAAAGCCGAACAGCGCCTTGACCGGGTCGCTTTCGAACCAGCGATCAAGGATCTCGGCCGCCGAGCAGGTGAAGAGATCAAGCACGTCACGCCGCGCATCGAGAGACAGCTGCGAAATGCGGCGGCCCAGCGATGCCGCCTTCAACAGCTCCGGTACGGCGGAGATCCAGTTTCCCTCGGTGACATTGGGCGGGGTGCGCAACAGCAGATCGCGCAGTACGGAAGCGGCGTTTTCGAGCATCCGGTCATAGCCGTCGAGCGCCTCGGCGTCGCGGCTCGAAAATTGCGCCACTGACGCGCGGGTGATCCCGGGACCGGCTTCGAGAGCCCTGCCATCAGGCAGAGGCAGAAAATTGTTCATGCGCCGTTCGACAATTTCCAGCCCGTGGCGATGCAGATCGAGATCCGCGATCACCTTGGGATTGAGCAGCGACACGGTGTAGGAGGCGACGGAATTGCGAAACCCGGGATGAAATTCCTCGGTGACGGCGGCGCCGCCGATGATGTCGCGCCTTTCAAGGACGGTGACCTTGTGTCCGGCGGCCGCCAGATACCAGGCGCAGACCAGGCCATTGTGGCCACCGCCAATTACCACCGCCTGTTTCATGATCAAGTTCCCCGTCTGTCGTCACCGGCATCCTGCACCGGGCAGCGGGACCGGCGCAATGGGCGCGACAAACCGGCGCGGGCCGGCGCTGCCTCACCGGATCATGCAATCCCGGAGGTGACGAAGCGTCATTGCGGAACAGGCGGATCTAGTTGGGTTTTTTCGGACGCAGTTTTGGCTGCGCCAGTTTCTCGACCGTGTCGGTCGGCAGATCGGCCAGAAATTTCAGATGCAGGCCGATATCGGAGCGGGCAATCACGGCGCAGGGAAACTTCACCTTCACGCCGTCGAATACAAGATAGAGAAACTCAGGCACCTGGCTGGGCAGGAGGCCGGACAAATGGCAACCGCTTTCGGAGATATTGGTCATCCTGCAGCGCTGGGACGCGTATCCGCGCACACCCTGCGCGAGAAAATAGACTGTGCTCGGCTTGTTTGCCGGACGGCGCTGGTGCTGGCGCTGTTCCAGATTTGCCAGACGCGTCAAATAGTTTCCTGCAGCGCTCATTTCCATCCTCAATGCCTGATGACAGTTTTCCTATAAGTATTGACGGGTTAAAAACCGGTTTACATACTAGTTATTACCCCTCACAAAACAATTTTATACATATAGCATCGCATTCGTTCGGGAATATTCCGAGGCTCGCCGCGGCTTCAGCCCTGCACTTCCAGACTTGACGCGGCTGAGCTCATGGTGCGCAATCAGGCATGGTTGCACCCTTTGATGATTCGCCCACCAACGCCACGGAATTCACCGTCAGCGAACTGTCCGGCTCGATCCGCCGCACGGTGGAGGACAGTTTCGGCCATGTACGGGTACGCGGCGAAATATCCGGCTACCGGGGTCCGCATTCCTCGGGCCACGCCTATTTTTCCCTGAAGGACGACAAGGCCCGTATCGAGGCGGTGGTCTGGAAAGGGGTGTTCTCACGGCTCAAGCATCGGCCGGAAGAAGGCATGGAGGTGATTGCGACAGGCAAGATCACCACCTATCCCGGATCGTCGAAATACCAGATCGTCATCGACACGATCGAGCCGGCCGGCGCCGGGGCGCTGATGGCGCTGATCGAGGAACGGCGGCGCCGACTGGCAGCCGAAGGCCTGTTTGACGAGGCCCGCAAGCAGTTGCTGCCCTTCATGCCGAAAGTGATCGGGGTGGTGACCTCGCCCACCGGCGCCGTGATCCGCGACATCTTGCACCGGATCGAGGACCGGTTTCCTGTGCATGTGATTGTCTGGCCGGTGCGGGTGCAGGGCGACACCTCGGGCCAGGAGGTGGCGCGGGCCATCAACGGCTTCAATGCACTTGACGGCACCGGCGCGATCAAACGGCCGGACCTGATCATCGTGGCGCGCGGCGGCGGCAGCCTGGAGGATCTCTGGGGCTTCAATGACGAAGCGGTGGTGCGGGCTGCGGCAGAGTCCGATATCCCGCTGATTTCGGCGGTCGGACACGAGACCGACTGGACCCTGATCGACCACGCCAGCGACCGCCGGGCACCGACCCCCACTGGCGCCGCCGAGATGGCGGTTCCGGTCAAGGCCGATCTGTCGGCGCATGTGGCGGGGCTGACCGCGCGGCTCAAATCCGCGCAGTCGCGCACGCTTGACCGTCGCCGCGAAGCCGTGCGCAGCCTGGCGCGGGCGCTGCCGACGCTCGACAGCGTGCTGGCCATGCCGCGGCAACGGCTCGACCGCTCGGGCCAGGGATTGGGGCAGGCGCTGCAGCTCAACACCGCCAACCGGCGGCGCAGTTTCGAACGCCAGGCCGGACGGGTGACGCCGGTGGCGCTGGTTTCGGCAATCCGCGACAAGCGTCAACTGGTGCGCGACAAGGCGGCACGCGCCGACCGGGCGCAGGAACGCAGGCTCGAGGCCTGGAGATCGCGGCTCGACCGCCACGCCCTGGTGCTGGCCGCCGTGCCGCGCCGGATCACCGACGCTCAGACCCGCAGCCGTGAACAGCTTGCCGGCTTGCACCGCCGGACCGACATCGCGCTCACCCAGATGCTGAGCCAGAGACGCCGTGGACTGGATGCGCAGGCGCGCATGCTGCAATCGCTGTCCTACCACAGCGTGCTGGGCCGCGGCTTCGCGGTGATTCGCGATAAGGACCGTGCAGTGCTGTCGCGCGCTGACCAGGTCGAGACCGGCACGATGATTGCCGTCGAATTCGCCGATGGCGAGGTTTCGGCACTGGCCAGCAGCAGCGACCAGCCGATCTCGGCACCGAAGAAGCAGCCGCGTGCAAAAGCCAAACCGCCGGGCCAGGGCAGCCTTTTCTAGACCATACATCCGAACGGACAGCAGGCCGGCAGAACTTTCCTGTCCGGTTTAACATGGGTTATTGCGGACGGGCCTTACGGAACATATAAGGAACATATGACCGGAAAAACACTCGAATCGAAGCTCGCCATCCTGAGCGATGCCGCCAAGTATGACGCTTCCTGCGCCTCCTCGGGATCCACCAGGCGCGACAGCCGCGATGGCAAGGGGCTGGGGTCGAACGAGGGCACCGGGATCTGCCATGCCTATGCGCCGGACGGGCGCTGCATTAGCCTGCTCAAGATCCTGATGACCAATTTCTGCATCTATGATTGCGCCTATTGCATCAACCGGGTGTCGTCGAATGTACCGCGGGCGCGGTTTTCGGTGGACGAGGTGGTGCGCCTGACTATCGACTTCTACCGGCGCAACTACATCGAGGGCCTGTTTTTGTCCTCCGGCGTCATCCGCTCGCCCGATGCGACGATGTCGGACATGGTGCAGATCGTGCGCAAATTGCGCGAAGAGGAAAATTTTCGCGGCTACATCCACCTCAAGACCATTCCCGATGCGGCCCCCGAACTGATCGCGGAAGCCGGGCGGCTGGCCGACCGGTTGTCGATCAATGTGGAATTGCCGACCGACGCCGGCATGCAGGCTTTTGCGTCGGAGAAAAATCCGGCGCAGATCCGCCGGGCCATGGCCGATGTGCGGCTGCGCAAGGAAGCCGCCGGCGATGTCACCCATACCGGACGCAAGGCGCCGCGCTTTGCCCCGGCCGGCCAATCGACGCAGATGATTGTCGGTGCTGACGGCTCCAATGACGCGGCTATTCTGGGCGAATCAACCCGGCTTTACTCCAGCTACAAGCTGAAGCGGGTCTATTATTCGGCGTTTTCGCCGATCCCCGACAGCACGGCGCGGCTGCCGCTGATCTCGCCGCCGCTGGTGCGCGAGCACCGGCTCTATCAGGCCGACTGGCTGCTGCGGTTTTATGGCTTCGACCTTCAGGAAATCGTCAGCGGCGCCCGGGACGGCAATCTCGACCTGGAGCTCGATCCGAAGCTGGCCTGGGCGCTGTTGCACCGGGAGATCTTTCCGGTCGACATCAATCGCGCCGAGCGGGAGCTTTTGCTGCGTGTGCCGGGCTTCGGGGTGAAGACGGTCAACCGGATCCTCGGCACGCGCCGCTACCGCAATGTGCGCTACGAGGACGTGGTGCGAATGGGCGGAAGCATGAAAAAGGCCGGCGCCTTCATCACCGCGCAGGGCTGGTCGCCCGGCGGGCTGATCGACACCGCGCAACTGCGCAGCCGCGTTCTGCCGCCGCCAGAGCAATTGTCGCTACTCTGATGCGCCATATCGCCTTGCCAGACACCGGGACCGCGGATGCGTGGCGCAAGGCCGCGCGCGCCTGCCTGCGCGAGGGCCTGTCGCCCGCCGATGTCAGCTGGGGAACCGCGCAGACCGAACGCAGCCTGTTTGACGACCAGCCGATCGCAGGTGCCGCGCCGGTGAAGATGACGGTGCCGCGCAGCTTTGTCAGCCTCGCCGAAACCGTCTGCTGGCACAGCGACGCCGACCGTTTCGCGCGGCTTTACGCCTTTCTGTGGCGACTGAAAGACACGCCGCATCTGATTGCCGACCGGGGCGACAGGGAGCTGGCGCATCTGCGGGCGATGGAAAAATCGGTGCATCGATGCCAGCACAAGATGAAGGCCTTTGTCCGCTTCCGGGAAATCGGCGATCGCGATGATCTGAGGCGCAGCTTCGCCGCCTGGTTCGAACCGACTCATCACACGGTGGAGCCGACGGCGGATTTCTTCGCCCGCCGCTTTGCCGACATGGACTGGCGGATCGTCACGCCCGAGAAGTCCGCGATCTTTCAGGACGGGAGCTTGAGCTTTGCGCCAGGACAGCCGAAGCCGGCCTTGCCGGAGGACGCCGGCGAAGCGCTGTGGCTCACCTATTTCCGCAGCATCTTCAATCCGGCGCGGCTGAAGGTGCAGGCGATGACCTCGGAGATGCCGAAGAAATACTGGAAGAATCTGCCCGAAGCTGCGACCATCCCCGACCTGATTGCCAATGCTCCGGCGCGCGCCCGGGCGATGGCGCAGGCCGCGCCCACCCTGCCCCCGGTTCGCGCCGGCAAGGCGCGCCAGCAGCTTGCCGCGCACATGTCCGCCTGGGACGGACCGAAAGAGGCGCTGCCAGCCGCCATTTATGCCTGCACCCGCTGTCCGCTGCACAGAACCGCGACCCAGGCCGTGCCGGGTGTCGGCCCTCTCGATGCGGCGCTGATGATTGTCGGCGAGCAGCCCGGCGATCAGGAAGATCTCACCGGTCTGCCCTTTGTCGGCCCGGCAGGGCAACTGTTCGACAAAGTCGCGCAATCAGCCGGGCTGAACCGGGCAGAGGCCTTCGTCACCAATGCGGTCAAGCATTTCAAGTTCACCCCGCGCGGCAAGCGGCGGCTGCACCAGCGGCCCAATTCCGGCGAGATCGAGCATTGCCGCTGGTGGCTTGATGCCGAGCGCAGCCTCGTGCAGCCGAAGCTGATCCTGGCGCTGGGGGCCACGGCTGCCGAGGCCCTGACCGGGTCAGGTTCGAACATTCTTCGCCGCCGCGGAACCGTGGAACAGCTTGCCGACGGAACCCCGGTGCTGCTGTCGGTGCATCCATCGTTCCTGCTGCGCCTGCCCGATCCGGCGGAACGGCAAAAGCAGATGGCGCTGTTTGAGGCGGATCTGCGCCGCGCGGTGGAAATGGTTGTTGCGCTGACGGCTCGATCGGGCAGGCAGGACATGGCCGCTGGGTGATCTGTCAACGGGTTGGGGCCTTATCAGCCGGCTAACAAATGCTGTGTCAGGCGATGACTTCGGCACAGACCGCCTTGAGCGCCCGCGCCGCCGTATCGGGGTCCAGCCGGATTTGCAGCCCGCGCTGGCCGCCATTGATGAAGACATAAGGCTCTGTCAGCGCGGCGCGTTCAAAAGCGGTCGGCACGTGCTTTTTCTGGCCAAAGGGGCTGATACCGCCGACATGGTAGCCGGTGAGGCGTTCGGCGTCCGCGGGCTTCATCATTGTCGCCGACTTGCCGCCGAGCGCTGCCGCCAGCTTCTTCATGCTGAGTTCGTGGTCGGATGGCAGCACGACGCAGACCGGCTTGCCGTCGAGTTCCGCCATCAGGGTCTTGAGCACGCGCGAGGGCGGCTCACCCAAAGCCTCGGCTGCCTGCAGGCCAATGCTGTCGGCATCGGGATCGTAATCATAGCTGTGGATGGTGAAGGCAATGCCGAGCTTGCCGAGAGCTGTCGTGGCGCGAGTGGTTTTCGCCATCGCACTTTCCTCAGGCGAAGAATTGCTCGTAGAGATCCGGCTTGAAGCCGATGATGATCCGGTTCTCCGCTTCCAGCACCGGCCGCTTGATCATTGAGGGCTGGGCCAGCATCAGCGCGATGGCCTTGTCCTGGTCGAGATCCTGCTTGTCGGCGTCATCAAGCTTGCGGAAGGTGGTTCCGGCCCGGTTGAGGACGGTTTCCCAGCCGGCCTCACTGCACCAGCGCTGAAGATGCGCCCGGTCGATGCCAGACGCCTTGTAGTCGTGGAACTCCGCTTCGACCGAATGCTCAGCGAGCCAGGTCCGCGCCTTCTTCATCGTGTCGCAGTTCTTGATGCCATAAATGGTGACGGTCATATGCAGTTCCGTGCTGTCAGCGCCTCATTCCCACTCGATGGTGCCGGGAGGTTTGGAGGTGACGTCGTAGACGACGCGGTTGATACCCTTGACCTCGTTGATGATCCGGGTCGCGGTCTTGCCCAGGAAATCCATGTCATAGGGATAGAAATCCGCGGTCATGCCGTCGACCGAGGTGACGGCGCGCAGCGCGCAGACGAACTCGTAGGTGCGGCCATCGCCCATGACGCCGACAGTCTGCACCGGCAACAGCACGGCAAATGCCTGCCAGATGATGTCGTAAAGACCGGCCTTGCGGATCTCGTCGAGATAGATCGCGTCGGCCTGGCGCAGGATGTCGAGCTTTTCACGGGTGATGCCGCCGGGGCAGCGGATCGCCAGGCCCGGCCCGGGGAACGGGTGACGGCCGATGAAGCTGTCGGGCAGGCCGAGCTCCTTGCCCAGCACCCGGACTTCATCCTTGAAGAGCTCGCGCAGGGGCTCGACCAGCTGCATGTTCATGCGCTCGGGCAGTCCGCCGACATTGTGGTGCGACTTGATGGTGACCGAAGGGCCGCCCGAAAACGAGACACTTTCGATCACATCCGGGTAGAGTGTGCCCTGGGCCAGATAGTCGGCGCCGCCGATTTTCGCAGCTTCTTCCTCGAAGACCTCGATGAACAGCCGGCCGATGGTCTTGCGCTTGGTTTCCGGGTCCGCCTCGCCTTCGAGCTGCGAGATGAAGCGGTCGGACGCATCCACCATTTTCAGGTTGAGATTGTAGTGGTTGCGGAACATCTCCACCACATCGGCGGCCTCGTTCATGCGCATCAGGCCGTGATCGACGAGGATGCAGCTGAGCTGGTCGCCGATGGCCTCGTGGATCAGCAGCGCCGCAACGGAGGAATCGACGCCGCCGGAGAGCGCGCAGATGACCTTGCCGGAGCCGACCTGGTCGCGGATCTTCTGCACCATCTCCGCCCGGTAGGCGGCCATCGACCAGTCGGATTTGAGGCCGACGATCTTGTGCACGAAATTGGCCAGCAGCTTGGCGCCGTCGGGCGTGTGCACCACCTCGGGATGGAACATGGTGGTGTAATAGCGCTTGTCCTCATTGACCGAGATGGCAAAGGGCGCGTTCGGCGATGTGCCGATCACCTCGAAGCCGTCGGGCAGCTTCGTGACGCGGTCGCCATGGCTCATCCACACCGGGTATTTCTTGCCGACTTCCCAAAAACCCTCGAACAGGGGCGAGGCTTTGAGGATCTCGACATCGGCGCGGCCGAATTCGCGGTGGTGACCGCCTTCGACATTGCCGCCGATCTGCATGCACAGCGTCTGCTGGCCGTAGCAGATGGCGAGGATCGGGACGCCGGAATCGAACACCGCCTGCGGCGCGCGCGGCGAGCCTTCGCGGGTGACCGAATCCGGTCCACCGGAAAAGATCACGCCTTTCGGCTGCATCCGGTCAAAGCCTTCATCGGCGAGCTGGAACGGGACGATCTCGCAATAGACCCCGGCTTCGCGCACGCGGCGGGCGATCAGCTGCGTGACCTGACTGCCGAAGTCGATGATCAGAATGGAATCGGGATGAGTGGTGTGGAGGATATCGTTCATGGCGAGCGATTAAGCCAAAGCCGCGCCGGATGCAATCGCCGCTTCGACCAGATCCACCGCTTCGGCGAGTTTTTCATCGATCACATGCAAATATTCGGTCCAATCATCAAGATGGTTGAGCTCGGCCTTGCCATCGGAAATGCCGCGCAGGCCTATGACGGGCACGGAAAACAGGCTGGCGGCGCGCAGCACGGCGAAGGTTTCCATGTCGACCATGTCGGCATCGATCAGATCATAGGCCTCGCCGGAGACGATGTTGGCGCCGGTCGATAGGCTTGCCGAGGGAACGCCTTCAGCTATCACCGGCATCGGCAGCTTGGCGGGCAGGTCGAGAAGCGGCGTCCGGCCTTTTTCGAATCCGAGCGGGCTTGCGTCCATGTCGCGGTAGCTGACAGAGGAAACCTGATAGACATGGGTCTGTTCGAGCAGCCGTGAGCCTGCTGATCCGAGCGAGACGATGCAGTCGGGACGGTTTGGCCCTGATGTCGCCAGATTAGCCGCCAGCACACTGGCTGCCTCCACCGGGCCAATGCCGGTGATCAAGGGGGCAAACCGCGATTTCAGATGCGGGCCATATTCCGGCTCGGCCGCCATCACATAGAGCACCCGCCGGTCACCGACGCTCTTGAGTGTTCCGCTCATCCGTCAATCCCTTCACGGCCGCGCACCACCATCATGGTGCCAGTCATCGATGCAATCAGCTTGGCCGGGCCATCGGAAATGGCATAGGCGCGGCCATCGCTGACAATGATGGTGTTGCCGGGCTTGGTGACCTCGCCGCGAAACAGGAAATGATCGCCGCGGCCGGGCGACAGAAGATTGATCTTGAATTCGATGGTCAGCACCGCCGCATCTTCGGGCATCACCGACAGGGCGGCATAGCCGCAGGCCGAATCGAGCGCGGTCGACAGGATGCCTGCATGCAGAAAGCCATGCTGCTGGGTCAGGTCGGCACGGAACGGCATCTCGATCTCGACCACGCCATATTCGACGCTGGTGAGGGCTGCCCCGATGCTGCCCATGACCTTCTGGCGGGCGAAACTGTCGGTCACGCGTCCACGGAAATTCTGATCGGGTCTCTCATCCATGCGCCAATTCCTTTCGCAGCTGCGAAGGTGGCAAGCAGACGGCAAAACCGCAAGCGGTTTCTGCCTGTGTGCGGATCAGACGCGGTTGAGCCACCAGATCGCGGCATTGAGCACACCGGCAAAGGACACCCAGGCGGCATAGGGAAGGAACAGCAATGCGGCGGGACGATCCCTGCTCCAGGCCGTGGCGATGAAGGCCATGATGGCGATCAGCATGGCGATCAGCACCACAAGCGCCAGATCGGGGCGGTGCAGCACGAAAAAGACCGGCGACCAGGCAAAATTCAGCGCCATCTGCACAAACCAGATTTTCGGCAGCCAATTGCCGCGCTCCTTGATGAAGGCGCGCGCGCCGGCAATCCCGACGAGAACATAGAGCGTGGTCCAGACCGGGCCGAAAATCCAGTTGGGCGGATTGAAGGACGGCTTTTCCAGGCCCTGATACCAGGGTCCGGGGATCGAGAAATAGCCGATCAGGCTGCCCCCGGCGACGGTGAGAGCGACAAACAGGAGCAATGTCACTGCATGGGATTTGTTCATGGGTCCACCTCTTGCCGGTCATGGCCGTTGCCGACCGCGCCGGGCTGCCCGCTGCTGCCGGCCGTTACAGTTTGCGGCGGAAACCGGCGAAATAAAACCCGTCGGTGCCGGTCCGTCGCGGCGACAGGATCAATCCCAGATTCTGGTCCGCATAGGGAACCGGCGCATCGGGATCGGCCACTGCGGCACGCCAACGCTGCTTGAGGCTAATGGTTTCAAATTCCGGATGCCGGGTCAAAAACGCCTTGACCCGGTCGGTGTTTTCTTCCGGCAGCAGCGAACAGGTGACATAGGCCAGCTCGCCGCCGGGACGGACATAGACCGACGCATCATCAAGCACCTTGTCCTGATCTGCGGTGCGGTCGCTGAGGTTCTTTTCCGAAATACGCCATTTCGCGTCCGGCCGGCGGCGCCAGGTGCCGGTGCCGGTGCAAGGCGCATCAACCAGAACCCGGTCCATCGCCTGTTCCAGCCCGGCCAGGTTAAACGGTCGCTCCTTGATGTCGATGATCTCGACACCGGCACGGCGGATGCGCTCGACCATCGGCGCAAGCCTGCGGCGGTCGGCATCATAGGCATTGATGCGCCCGTCATTGTTCATCATCGCCGCAAAGGCCAGCGCCTTGCCGCCGCCGCCGGCGCAATAATCAAGCACGATCTCGCCCGGCTCGGCCCCGGCAAGACCGGCAGCCAATTGCGAGCCCTCGTCCTGGACTTCGAACCAGCCCCCGGCAAAATTGACTTCGCTGGTGGCGGCAATCTGGCGCTGCGGCCCCTCGCCGGCTTCAATGCGGATGCCATTTGGCGCCAGCCGGGTCGCCGATGCGCCCTGGCCTTCAAAACCGGCCAGCACCTGATCTCGGTCGGTGACAATAGTGTTGACCCGAAGATCGAGCGGCGGACGGGCGGTCATCGCCTGCGCCTCGGCTTCCCAATCGTCTCCGAAGGCGCGTTCGAACGAGGCGACCAGCCATTCGGGAATATCGGCGCGCACATGCGCCGGGGCCTGACCCAGGTCCCGCGCCAGGCAGGCGGACAGGAGCTCCACCGACGGTATTTCGGGTGCGAACTTGTCTCCCTCGAGGCTGGCGGTCAGCTCTTCCGGGCTGATGCCCCACTGGCGCAGCAGCGTCGCCACCGCCAGATCGGCGGGTGTGCCGCCATCCATGATGAAAGCGTGAGAGAGCTTCATCCGCAGCGCGTCATGGACCAGGTTGGAAATCGCGCCGCGGTCGCCGGATCCGGCAAAGCGGTGCGACAGGCCCCAATCCTTCAGCGCTTCCGGCACCGGCCGGTGCCGGGTCTCGATGTCGGTGAGAATTTCGATGGCTGCTTGCAGACGTCCGCCGAGGCGCATGATCAATCTCCAATGCATGGCGGGCTCAAATGGGGTCATTCAAGCGATGATGCGCATGCATTCACTAAGTGTGGCACAGCGCCACTGGCGCGTCATGTCTGACGCGCGGCGCGGTCGTTGGCCCCCTGCTAGAGGTTTTTGCACCCGAATGGAAGCAAATTGGACAAGCCGCCAGCTCAGATGCAGCGGCCGCCATCCACTTCCATGGCCACACCGGTGATCATCGCCGCCTCGTCGGAACACAGGAAACAGGCGGCATTGGCCATGTCTTCTGGCGTGGAAAACCGGCCCAGCGGAATGGTGGAGAGGAATTTGGCGCGGATTTCCGGCGTGTCCTCACCCATGAAGGATTTCAGCAACGGCGTTTCCCCGGCCACGGGATTGAGCGCATTGACCCGGATTCCCGAGGGCGCCAGTTCGATGGCCATGGATTTGGTGGCGGTGATCATCCAGCCCTTGGAGGAATTGTACCAACTCAAGCGCGGTCGCGGGCTGACCCCGGCGGTCGATGCGACATTGAGGATCGCGCCGGATCCGGCCTGTTTCATGGCCGGAACGAAGTGCCGCGCGGTCAGGAACACCGACTTGGCATTGACGGCCAGAACCCGGTCGAAATCCTCCTCGCTGATATCTTCCAGGGCTGCGGGCAAATGGGTGATGCCGGCATTGTTGACCAGGATGTCGAGCTGGCCGAAATTGCCCAGCACGAGGCTGGCCATGGCTGCGACGCTGTCATTGCTGGACACGTCGACCGTGACGGCAAAGGCACGATCGCCGCATTCCGAAGCAAAGTCCCGGGCCGCATCTGCATTGATGTCGGCAACGGCGACACGGGCGCCTTCGCTGATGAATTTCCGGACGATACCGGCGCCAAATCCCGATGCGCCGCCGGTTACCAGGGCTGTCTTGCCTTCAAGTCTCATTGCTTTACTCCCGGAATGATTGGACTATTTGCCGTGCCAGACGGCAACGGTCTTGAGCGAGGAGAAGCCGTAGAGCGCCTCGAACCCCTTTTCGCGGCCATGGCCGGATTTGCCGACCCCGCCAAAGGGCAGCTCCACCCCGCCGCCGGCGCCGTAATTGTTGATGAAGACCTGGCCGGAGCGGATCGCCCGGGCCAGGCGCATCTGCCGGCCGCCATCGCTGGTCCAGACCCCTGCAACCAGGCCGTAATCGGTGCCATTGGCGATGGCCACGGCCTCTTCTTCGTCGCGGAACGGGATGATCACCTGCACCGGGCCGAAAATCTCGTCACGCGCCAGCACATGATTGGGATCGACACCGCCATACAGCGTCGGCCGCACATAATGGCCGCCCATCGGCGCGGATTTCGGCATCTGACCCTCGGCCACCGGGGCCAGTCCGTCTTCGTCGGCTTCAGCGAGAAAGCCCTGGACGATGTTCTTCTGGCGCTCGGAAATCAGCGGCCCGATCGACTGGTCCTCCATTGCGGCGCCGACAGTGAGCGCCCTGTAGCGCTCGCTCATCAGTTTCACCACCTCGTCATGGCGCGAGGCTTCAACCAGAATCCGCGAGGAGGCCGAGCAAGTCTGGCCGGCGTTCTGAATGCCGGCATTGACCAGAAACGGCAGGGCGCGCTCGAGATCGGCATCGTCAAAGACGATCTGCGGGGATTTGCCGCCCAATTCCAGCGTCACCGGGATCACATTATAGGCCGCCGCCTGCTGGATTTTGCGTCCGGTCTCAAGCGAGCCGGTGAACGAGATGTGATTGACGTCCGGATGGGCGCAGAGCGCCGCACCGGCTTCCTCGCCGAGACCGGGAACAACATTGAGCGCGCCGTCGGGCAGTCCGCAATCGCTGGCGATGCGGGCAAAGGCCAGTGCTGTCAGCGAGGCTTCCTCGGCGGGTTTGAGAACCGCGGCATTGCCCATCGCCAGCGCTGCGCCGACAGAGCGGCCGAGGATCTGCATCGGGTAGTTCCACGGGATGATGTGGCCGGTGACGCCATGCGGCTCGCGCAGGGTGAAGACGGTGTAGTCATTGAGATAGGGGATGGTCTCGCCGTGCAGCTTGTCGGCGGCGCCGCCATAGAATTCGAGATAGCGCGCCAGCGCGCGGGCATCGGCACGGGCCTGGGATAGCGGCTTGCCGACATCATGGGCTTCGAGCTTGGCCAGCCATTCGACATGGTCTTCCACCGCACGCCCGATCTTGGCGAGCAGGCGGCCGCGCTCGGCGGCGGTCATCTGACCCCATTCACCCGACAGGGCAGCGCGCGCGGCCGAGACCGCAGCATCGATCTCGCCGGCACCGCCACGGGCGATGCGGCCGATTTCATGACCGGTGGAGGGATCTTCGACCGGCAATGTCCTGCCGCCACTGGCGCCGATCCATGTGCCGCCGATCAGGCATTGGCTGGTGTCAAATCCGGCATCAAGGGTGTCGGTCACGGGATGTCCTTTCCTTCGGCTCTTTGCCGCTCAGCCTTCAGGCCGGGCGAGAGCTGCTTCCAGCGATGGTGTGGCAGCCACCAGCCGCCTTGTATAGGGGTGTTGCGGATTGCGGAATATGGTCTCGGTCTCGCCCTGCTCGACGATCCGGCCATCCTTCATCACCAGAACCCGGTCGGTGATGGCGCGGACCACCGACAAATCATGCGAGATGAACAGATAGGACAGATCGAGCCGGTCGGAAAGCTCGGCCAGCAGATCGAGAATCTGGGCGCGGATCGACACATCCAGCGCCGAGACCGCCTCGTCGAGAACGATCAGCGCCGGCTCGATGATCAAGGCGCGGGCGATGGCGATGCGCTGCCTTTGGCCGCCTGAAAATTCGTGGATATATTTGTCCGCATCCGATGATGACAGCCCGACCTCGCTCAGCGCCCGGTCGACGCGCCGGTCAAGCTCGGCGCCTTGCGGCCTCACCTTGAGAAGATGGAACGGTTCCGTAACGAGGCGCCGAACCCGGTGGCGCGGGTTGAAGGAGCCGTAGGGATCCTGAAACACCACCTGCATCCGGGCCCTGAGTTCCGGATGCGGGCCCTCGCCGGCGCTGGAGACCACATGGCCATTGAGACGGATCTCGCCGCCCTGCAGCGCATCGAGCGCGAGGATTGCGCGGGCCAGCGTGGACTTGCCGCAGCCGGATTCGCCGACAAGCCCGACATTTTCACCATGGTGAATGTCGAAGGCGACAGAATCGACGGCGCGGAACGGCGGCCGGCGGACGAACAGATTGCGGCGCGGCTGCTGGTAATCGCGCACCACCTGGGCGACCGAGAGCACCGGCGTGACCGACGGTTCCGGCTTGCGGCCACGGTCGGGCACATGGGCGGAGGCCGAGAACAGGGCACGGGTATAGGGATGGCGCATCTCGCGAAAGATCTCGCGCGTCGCGCCGGCCTCGACCACCGCGCCGTCCTTGAGAATGGCGATCGTGTCGGCCAGTCCGGCGACGACCGCGAGATCATGGGTGATCAGCATCAGTCCCATGCCCTCTTCGCGCACAAGCTGCTTCAGCAGTTCGAGGATCTGGGCCTGGGTGGTGACATCGAGCGCGGTGGTCGGCTCGTCGGCGATCAGCAGTTTGGGCCGGAGCGCAATCGCCTGGGCGATGACGACGCGCTGGCGCTGGCCACCGGAGAGGTCATGCGGGTAGCGGTCGAGCGGGAACTGCGCTTCAGGCAGACCGACGCGATCGAGCATGGCTCTTGCGACGGCATAGGCCTCGCGGCGGCTGGCGCCGGTGTGCACCCGCACGGTTTCGGCCACCTGATCGCCGATTGTCTTGACCGGATTGAGCGCCGTCATCGGCTCCTGGAAAATCATGCCGACATCGCGGCCGCGCATCCGGCAGAGTGCGGCCTCATCCATGGTCGCAAGATCAGCGCCGCCGACGGTGATGCTGCCGCTCCAGCGGCTGCCGCGCGGCAACAATTGCATCACCGACAGCGCCGTCATCGATTTTCCCGAGCCGGATTCGCCGACAACGCCGAGAATCTGGCCGGGTTCGAGCCTCAGGTCGATATCATGCAGCACGGTGTTGCCGTGGATCTCGACCTTGAGATTGGAGATACTGAGCGCGCTCATCCGCGTCCGTGCCTCAGCCTGGGATCGAACAGGTCGCGCAGGCCATCGCCCATCAGATTGAGGCCGAGCACGGTGATGATGATGGCAAAGCCGGGAAACAAAGCCATATGCGGCGCCAGCGAAATCAGCGTCTGGGCATCGGCCAGCATCCGGCCCCAGCTCGGCAGCGGCGGCTGTGCGCCGAGACCGACATAGGCGAGCGCTGCTTCAGCTAGAATGGCCAGCGAAAACTGGATCGTGCCCTGAACGATCAGCAGATTGGCGATGTTGGGCAGGATGTGCTCGGCGGAAATGCGCGCCTTGTTCTTGCCGGCGACCCTTGCGGCGAGAATGAAATCGCGGGTCCACAGCGACAATGCTGCGCCGCGCGCCAGCCGGGCAAACACCGGCACGTTGAAAATGCCGATGGCGATGATGGCGTTGATCGCACCGGGGCCGAACACGGCGGTGATCATGATGGCCAGCAGCAGCGACGGGAAGGCAAAGACCAGATCATTGCCGCGCATGATGATTTCATCGACGAGACTGCCGCGGCGGGCCGCCGCATAGAGCCCCAGCGGCACCCCCAGGGAAATGCCGATGCCGACTGCGACAAAGGCCACGGCAATCGACACCCTGGCGCCGACCATGATCATCGAGAATATATCGCGGCCGAAATGATCGGTGCCGAACCAGTGTTCCAGCGACGGGGTGCGCAGCTTGGTGGCAATCGAGAGCTTGGTCGGATCAAAGGGGGTCCAGACAAAGGAGAGCAGCGCCAGCAGGATGAAGAAGCCCGACAGCACGACACCGATGACAAAAGCGCGGTGGCCCAGCGCCATTTGAATAAAGGAGCGGTTGGTGGAGGTCCCGGTGCTCATCGCCTGTGCCTCCTGAGCCGCGGATCGGCGGCGGCATAGGCGAGATCAACCAGAAAGGTGACCACAATGACGGCAAAGACCAGCAGGATGACCACCGAGCGGACGACGATCAGATCACGCTGGGTGATGGCCTGGAACACCAGACGGCCGAGGCCGGGCAGATAGAACACATTTTCGATGATGATGCCGCCGGCCAGCAAGAAAGAGAATTGCAGACCCAAAATGGTCAGCACCGGGATCAGCGCGTTGCGCAGCGCATGCCGCCACAGCGCCTGGCTGCGGCTGAGGCCCTTGGCCCGGGCGGTGCGCATGAAATCCTCGTCCAGCGTGTCGATCAGCGATGAGCGCATCACCCGCGCCAGAATCGAGGCCTGCGGCAGCGCCAGCGCGATGGCCGGCAATGTCAGCGCCTTGATCGCGGTCCAGAAGCCGGCGTCCCATCCGGGGAAGCCGCCGGCGGAGAACCAGCGCAGATTGATGGCGAAGATCAGCACCAGGATCATCGCGAACCAGAAATTCGGGATCGCCACGCCGAGCTGCGTCGCGCCCATCACCGAGAGATCGGCGGCGGAATTGCGCCGCGAGGCGGCAAGGATGCCGGCGGGAAAGGCGATCAGGGTCGACAGCGCCAGCGCATAGAGCGTCAGCGGCAGCGAGATCATCACCCGTTCGGCAATCAGTTCGGAGACCGGCACCCGGTAGGTGTAGGAGACGCCGAAATCACCCTGCAGCAGCCCTGCCACCCAGCCGAGATAGCGCAGCGGCAGCGACTCATCGAGGCCGAGCTGGAGGCGCAAGGCGGCGACCGCCTGCGGATCGGCATTGATGCCCATCATGAAGGAAGCCGGATCGCCCGGCACGGCTTCCATGACCAGGAATATGACAAGGCTGGCCGCGACGAGACTGAGCCACAGCGAAAGCAAGCGCCTGAGCAGATAGGCAGTCATCGGGCAGGGTCCATTCCCATGAGTGCCTGACAGCCGGACCCCCGCCCGGCCGTCAGGTCTCGATCAGGTATCACTCTTCCCAGTGGACACCGGTCATGTCATTGGCCTGGGTCGGCGAGTTCAGCCACAGACCCTTGAGCTTGGCATCGGCGACGCCGGTGCGGGCAAGCTGGAACAGATAGGCGTTGACATAATCATCCGCGATTTTTGTCTGCGCCGCCTGCATCAGCTCGGTGCGTTTGGCCGGATCGGTGGCCTGGTCGAGATCGGCCATGATCGCCTTGAAATCCGGATCGCCATACTGGAAATAATAATCATCACGGCCATAGATGTCGATATCCATCGGCTCGGTGTGGGAAACGATGGTCAGGTCGAAATTCTTGGCCTTGAAGACATCATCGAGCCATTGCGCCCATTCGACATTGGTGATCTCGGCGGTGATGCCGACCTCACGCAATTGCGCCGCGATGATCTCGCCGCCACGGCGGGCATAGCTCGGCGGTGGCAGCTTCAGGCTCAGGGTCAGATCGGAGACACCGGCCTCGGCCAGCAGCGCCTTCGACTGCTCCGGGTCATAGGCAGATTGCGCCGTCAGATCGACATAGGCCGGGTTGTGCGGGGCAAAATGGGTGCCGATCGGCGTGCCGTAGCCGAACATGGCGCCATCGATGATCGCCTGCCGGTCGATGGCATGCGCAATCGCCTGACGCACCAAGATGTTGTCGAGCGGCGGCTTCTTGTTGTTCATGCCCAGAATGGTTTCACCCTCGGACGAGCCGATGATCACGGAAAACCGCGGATCGGCTTCGAACTGGACCAGGTTTTCCGGCGCCGGATAGCCCGGGAAGGCATCAAGGTCACCGGCCATCATCGCGGCAAAGGCTGCGGTCGGGTCGGAGATGAACTTGAAGGTGACATGATCGAGCTTGACCGCCGCGCCCCAGTAATCTGGATAGCGTTCGAGATCGACGCGGTCGCCCTTGACCCATTCGGCGAATTTGAACGGGCCGGTGCCGACAGGATTGGCCGCGTTGCCGTCAGCACTCTCGGGCGCAACGATCACCGCGTCGCCCCAGGCCAGGTTGAACAGGAACGAGCCGTTCGGCTTGGACAGGGTGATCTTGACCGTGGTGGGGTCGACGACGTCAACCGAAGCGATATCGGCAAACAGTGCCTTCTGGGCATTGGTCGACTCGTCACCACGGGCCCGGTCGAGCGAGAACTTGACGTCCTCGGCGTCAAAACCCGAACCATCATGGAATGTCACGCCGCTATGCAGCTTGAATGTATAGGTGAGGCCGTCCTCGGAAATCTCCCAGCTTTCTGCCAGCGCCGGAAGGATTGCGCCATCGGGGCCGAAACGGGTGAGGCCTTCGAAGACATTGGCATAGACCACCTCGTCAATCGCCGCCGCGGCGCCGCCCGTCGGGTCGAGATTCGGCGGCTCCAACTGCATGCCGATGGTGGCGTCCATCCCGGCGGCGGTCGCCGGCGTGACGCCGAGCGCCAGTCCCAGCGCCAGTATCGAAACGGCTGCAGCCGCAATCGGGTTCTTTGTCATGTAGATTTCCTTCACTCCCGTTGGCCCGGCGCTGTCTTAGGCGCGTCCGTGCAAAAGATCGTCCACAGCGAAGGCCATCACCTTCGCCGAGTCAATCATGTCGTCGATCCCGACATATTCGTCCGGCTGATGCGCCAGATCGAGAATGCCGGGTCCATAGGCAATACAGTCTTTCAAGCGACCTATGCGGTCAATATGTTTCTGGTCATAGGTGCCCGGCGAGACCACGTGAACCGGCTCGCAGGACAGCGCCGAGCGAATGCCGCGCTCGACCGCCTTGACCACCGGTGACTCCACCGAGGTCATGGTCGGGCTGACCTGCCAGAGCTCCTCGAAATCATAGCGAAATCCCGGCCTCTCGGCCTTGACCCGCTCGAGCAGCGCGACAATCTCCTCACGCACCTCATCTGCCTGTTCCTCGATCAGATAGCGCCGGTCGATGACCATGCGGGCACGATCGGGAACGCAGGCCGAGGGAAAGCCGGTGAACCCGGCTTCCGGCTCGGTCTGGCCGCCATGCAGGGAATTGATATTCATGGTCGATTGCCGGGCGCCGTCGGGCACTACCGGCATGGCGGTGCGCTTTTTGGCCAGCGCCGGAAACAGCGAGTTCTCCATCTCGGAGATTACCGCACCCATGTGGCGCACGGCGCAATCGCCCAGAAACGGCATCGAGCCGTGGGCAATGCGGCCATGGGTGCTGATCTGTGCCCACATGACGCCGCGATGGCCGAGGCAGATGCGGTCCTTGTTGAGCGGTTCGGGAATGATGACGTGCTGGACGCGTTCGGGCGAGAAATAGCCCTGTTCGGCCAGCCAGGCGACGCCGCCATAACCGCCGGTTTCCTCATCGGCCGTGCCGGAGATCTCGATGGCGCCGGGATGGTCCGGCCACAGCGCGACATAGGCCTCCGCCGCAATGATGGAGGCCGCCAGCCCGCCCTTCATGTCGCAGGCGCCGCGGCCATAGATCCTGCTATCGGCCACCGTTCCGGCAAAGGGATCGAAGGTCCAGCCAGCGCCGGTCTCGACCACATCGATGTGGGAATTGAAATGCACGCAAGGCCCTGAGCGGCCGCCTTCGCGGCGGGCAATCACGTTCCAGCGGGGATGACGCTCGCTGTCGCCGGGCGTGCCGATGGCGCGCAGCAGCTCGATGGCGAAGCCGGATTTTTCCAGGCGGCGGGCGAGATATTCGCAGATGTCGCGGTAGAACTCGCCGGGCGGGTTGAGCGTCGGAATCCGGATCAGATCCTGCGTGAGGGCCACAAGATCATCGCGCCGGGCGGCGATTTCCCGCGACAGCGCCTGCTGCCTGTCAGATTGGTCGACGGCCTGCGCCATGTAAGCTCTCCCTGCTGCCGCGCCACAATAGCGCGACAGACAGGTCTGGCAAGCCGGTCAGGATCAGGAAATGACGCGAAAACAAACCTTTGCGACACCTGCCTTGATCATGCCCAGATGACCGGCGGCCGCCTTGGAGACATCGATGATGCGGCCCTTGATGAAGGGACCACGGTCATTGATGCGCACGATCACGGACTTGCCGTTGCGCGGGTTGCTGACTTCCACCTTGGTGCCGAAGCTGAGCCGCGGATGCGCAGCGGTGAGCTTGGAGGGGTCCATGCGTTCGCCCGACGCGGTGCGCGAGGTCAGCGCATACCAGGACGCACGTCCGCAGGACGGGGCAGCCGCAGAGGCCGGGGTGAAGGTGGTGAGCGTGGTTGCAGCGGTCATAACGGCTGCAAGGAACAATCCGGAGGCCCGTGCGTTAAGCTTTGTTGACGTCAAATTCTCGATCCTTGTGTTTCGCCCGTGTGTTGCACACCGAACCGGGCCAAAAAAGGATGCGGGAAATCACTTGTTGTTTCTTTTTGTTGCGTTGCAGCAGGAACTGTAGTGCAGTGATCTGCCGGTGTTACCCGGCCCATTCTCCATTACGCCAGAGATTGTCGAGCCCTGCTTCATAGTCCGGATTGAGAAACTCGTAGCCGGCGGCCTTGATCCGGGCATTGGCTACACGCTTGTTTTCGCCATAGAAAGACCGCGCCATCGGCGACAGATCGGCGGTGTCGAAATCCATTTCCGGCGGCGGTTGGACGCCCAGGAGTTTCGCGGCATATTCGACCACATGCTGCGGCGGCGCCGGCCTGTCATCGGTCACATTGTAGATGCCGCCAAGGTTCTGCCGCGCCAGAAGAGCGGTGGCGCCGCCGATATCAGCGACGTGAATCCGGTTGAACACCTGGCCGGGCTTGATCAGCCGCCGCGCCTTGCCCGCCTGCATGGTCTTGAGCGCGTTGCGGCCCGGACCATAAATGCCGGAGAGGCGAATGGTGGCAAGCGGGACGCCGGCCTCTGCGGCCAGCCGGGCCCACTGGTCTTCCGCCGCACGGCGCGCCACCGAACGCTTGGACACTGGCCGGCAGGGCGTGTCCTCGTCGACCCAGGCGCCGCCGTGATCGCCATAGACCCCGACCGTCGACAGATAGCCGATCCATTCGAGCTTCGGCAGGATCTGCTTCAGACCGGCTCCCAAGTTCTCGAGCAAAGGATCGCCGTCGTCATCCGGCGCAATCGACATCAGCAGATGGCTGACCTCGGCGAGCGGCTCGCGCAGATTGTCGGTGAGACTGCCGCCATCATAGAGGAACGGGGACAGGTCGGCCGCGCGCAGCTCGGCAAAGCGGGTTTCGCTCCGGGTGGTGCCGCCGGCAAAGTCACATTCGCCTGCCAGCGCGCGGGCAATGGCGAGACCGGAAAATCCGGCGCCGAAAATCATCAGATTCATCTGCCAATCCATCCTTTCATGCAATTTCGGTGTCGCCACTCCATGGTTTCACGGAGCCGGCGCAAGGGCCATGCGCCATTCGGCGCGGACGTCATCGTCGGGTTCGGCGGGCGTCCGGGCCTGCAGGCGCTTCATATGGTCCGGTTCGCTCAATTGCGACAGCGCCCAGACCGCAGCTCCCCGCACCAGCGCGGAGGCGTCGCCCAGCAGGGCTTCGCATTCAGGCACCAGGCTTTGATCACCGCTGTTGCCGGCGGCAATGAGGACATTGCGCAGGAACCTGTCGCGGCCGATCCGCTTGACCGGTGAGCCGGAGAAAAATGTCCGGAAAGTCGCATCATCCAGCTTCAGAAAATCGGCGAGCGGCGGCGACGTCAGATCGTCTCGCGCCATCAGCTTGGCCTCATGCGACGCCACCGCATATTTGTTCCACGGACAGGCGGCCAGGCAGTCGTCGCAGCCATAGATGCGGTTGCCCATGGCGCGGCGGAATTCGTGCGGAACCGGACCCTTGTTCTCGATGGTGAGATAGGAAATGCAGCGCCTTGCGTCGATCTGGTAGGGCGCGGGGAAGGCATTGGTCGGGCAGGCATCGAGACAGGCCCGGCAGGAGCCGCAATGATCGGTCTCGCGGTCATCGGTGGGCAATTCAACGGTGGTGAAGATCGAGGCGAGAAACAGCCACGAGCCCTGGGTACGGCTGACCAGATTGGTGTGCTTGCCGATCCAGCCCAGGCCTGCGGATTGGGCCAGCGGCTTTTCCATCACCGGGGCCGTGTCGACAAAAACCTTGACGTCGCCGCCCGAGCGGGAGGCAAATTTGCCGGCCAGTTCCTTGAGCTTGCCCTTGATCAGGTCGTGATAGTCGCGGTTGCGGGCATAGACCGAGATGTTGGCGCTGGATTTCCGCTCGAGATTGGCAAGCGGCTCGCTCTGAGGGCCGTAATTCATTGCCAGCATGATCACCGATCGGGCTTCCGGCCACAGATTGCGCGGGGCGCTGCGGCGTTCCACCGTTTCGGCGATCCAGGCCATCGAGCCATGCCGGTCGAGATCAACGAAGTGATCGAGCCGTTCACGCAATTGCGGATCGGCATCGGACCCGGTCACGGCAAGCTCGCAAAATCCCAGCGCCTTGGCCTCCTTACGCAGGAAAGTCTTGAGCCGCGCCGCCCTTGCGTCAGTGATGACCATGGACGATTCGGGGCCGGAACCAGTCATCGAGCTAGAAATCGAGATCGGCGTAATGCGCAACCGGCGGCAAATTCCTGATCCGGTCGGTCAAAAGCGGCCTGAACGAGGGGCGGGACTTGATGCGCTGGTACCATTCCTTGGCCTGCGGATATTCGTTCCAGTCGATCTCGCCAAGATAGTCCATCACCGACAGGGCGGCGGCAGCGGCGAGATCGGCATAGCTCAAGCGGTCGCCGGCGAGCCAGGTGCGGGAGCCTGCGAGCCAGGACAGGTATTTCATGTGCTGGCGGATATTGGCGCGGCCGGTGCGCAGCATCTTCGGGTCCGGCGCGCTGCCGCCCTTGCTCGAGGGCAGTTGCAGCTTGATGAAGCGTTCGCGGACCAGCGGGCGCACGACATCCTGCTCGAACTTGACCAGGAACCATTCCATCAGCCGCCGGATCTCGGCGCGGCTGAACGGATTTTCGGCCAGCAGCCGCCGGTCACGCTTGAACACGCCGAAGGATTCATCGAGCCATTCGGCGATAACATGCGGACCGCACAGGGCGTGGCCATTGTCGGTCACCAGCACCGGCAAGGTCTCGGCCGGATTGAGCTTGAGAAATTCCGGACGCCGTTCCCACGGAAGCTCTTCCCTGAGCTCAGCGGCAAAATCGACCTCGTTGAAACACACCCGCGCGAAGCGCGAGGCGGCGGACACTGTGTGATGATAAAGAACTGGCATTATTGAAGCTGGAGGCGTTCTCGTTGGCGCGACGCGCGGGACTGGTCAGATTCCGGAAAATAAAGCTATAGGGATTGGCCCACCGCAAGACAAGCGAATCACTGACCGGATTTTGGCAACGACTTTGTGGCAAAACGGGCGATCCATCTGGATTTTCGTGAAAATCAGTCGAGACAGGGAACAGGCACCAGAATGAATGAGTCGACAATTGTGGGGGCATTTCTCGGCCTCATCGAAGGTCTCACCGAGTTTGTTCCGGTGTCTTCGACCGCGCATCTGTTGCTGGCGGGGCATTTCCTCGGTTTCAAATCTCCCGGCAACAGTTTCGAGGTTCTGGTCCAGCTCGGCGCCATATTGGCAATCCTGTCGGTCTATTTCGCAAGGCTGTGGAAACTCGCCATGGAGCTTCCGTCCAGCGCCCGGGCGCGGCGATTCGTCGGCGCGATCCTGCTGGCATTCCTGCCGGCAGCGGTGATTGGCGCCTTCGCGCATGGCTTCATCAAGTCGGTGCTGTTCGAATCGACCGCGCTGATCTGCTGGGTGCTGATCGGCGGCGGTGTGATCCTGCTTGTGATCGACCGGATGAAGCTCACGCCGAAATACACCAATGTGATGGATTATCCGCTGCCGCTGGCGTTCAAGATCGGACTGTTCCAGTGCCTGGCGATGATTCCGGGCACCTCGCGCTCGGGCGCGACCATCGCCGGCGCGCTACTGATGGGCGCCGACAAGCGCTCGGCCGCGGAATTTTCGTTTTTCCTCGCCATGCCGACCATGGTCGGCGCCTTCACGCTGGATCTGTACAAGAATTACGACAAGCTCGCCTATGATGACATCGTCACCATCGTGGTCGGCTTTGTCATGGCCTTCATTGCCGGCGTGATCGTTGTGCGCGGCCTGCTGGACTTTGTCTCGCGGCACGGCTTTGCCGTGTTTGCCTGGTGGCGCATCGCCGTGGGCACACTCGGCCTCGTCGGCCTGTGGCTGATGGCCTGAAGCCCGCCACGGTCATGTCCGGAATGAACTGCCCGTGACGGCCGCAGGCGCCGGGCCGGCGGCAGATCCGTAGCCCGGGCACCGGACCAGGCGCTGTCGCCCGATCCTGCAAGATGATCCTGAAGATCAGTCGGTGCTGGCCTGAACGGCGCAGGGATCCACGCCATAGGCGGGGGTGCAGCCCTTGGGCGAGTGAGCGACGCTGCGCGGTGCGAAAGCCGATGCGGACAGAATGACCACAATTGCAAAAGCGAATGCGGATACGACTGTTTTGCCCATTAATTCAATTCCCGACCTGTATTAAACTCAACTTTACGAATGACCTTCCGGCAGATGCACATGGCAGGCGTTTTCAACCCTCCAGCGCCCGTTGCCGGGCGTCGGTTTCCGTTCGCTTGCGCGCCGGAACATGCTTATGATGAGAGGCTGTGGCGAATTACGCTGGGGCGGCTGTCCGTTCAAGTCCTATTCCTGCAAGACCCCATTTATACCGGGATAAACTTAAACCAATGCTAACCATGCGCCATTCCGGCAACACCGCGCCGGATCAGGTCGATGGCAAGCAGGGTCAGGCAGAGCCTGAAGATCAATTGAAAGCGGCTCTCGGATGTCTTGCGCAGGATGTTCGCCCCCACCCAGGTTCCGGCCAGTCCGGTGACAATCATAGCCGCGATCAGCGGCAGCCAGGGCGCAAAGGCGAAGCCGGCCAAGGCAAAGGCGATGGTCTTGACCAGGTGCTGCAGGCTCATCACCGCAGCCGTTGTGGCCTGGAACCGCAACCGTTCGGGAAAGGTCTTGGACAGCACGACCGCGTTGAACGGTCCGGTGGCGCCGAAGATCATGGTGAGAAAGGTGGTGATGGCGCCGGTAAGGGCGAAACCGGGAAGCCGGATCGCGGCCAGACGCGGCAGCCGCAGCCAGGTGATCAGCAGGATGAAGAACCCGAGAGCCGCCTTGAGCACCGAATCGGAGAGGGCGCCGACGGCACTGCTGCCCGCCCAGGCTCCGGGAATGGCGCCAATCAGGAAGGCGGCCAGGCAGGTCCAGGCAACATGGCTGCGCAGAATCGCCGCGCGGCCGACATTGGAGCCCAGCTGCACCACGCCGTGCAAGGGAATGATGGCCGCGACGGGGACCAGATAGCCCATCAGCGCCAGCATGGCGACACCGCCGCCGATGCCGACCGACACGGTCAGCGCCGAGGTGAAAAAGCTCGCCGACACCAGAACCATGGCGACCCAGGGTTCCAGTCCCGCCGGCATCAGCGCCGCAAACAAGGAGGCCGGATCGGCGGCGCTCAGGCTTCGCTCCCCGTGCCGCTGTACTGGCCGTGCGGGCGATAGCGGGTGAGGTAGCTCGGCAGGATCGCCTCGACGGTGGCCGGCGCAATGCCGATCCCGGCCAGGGTCCGGTTTTCCGCGGCCGCTTCGGCGGAGACGACATTGTCGCTCTTGAGCAGGGTCACCTGGTCGCTGGTCAATGGCGGCTCGATGAAGGGAATGAGACCGGCGATCTTGCCGATCAGCGAGGCCAGGCCCCAGGGCAGGGTCACCAGCGCGCGCTTGCGGTAGGTGATCTTGAGGATCTCCTCAAGACATTCCCGGAAACTCATCACCCGCGGGCCGCCCAGCTCGTACACCGTGCCGGGAACCAGCAATCCGTCGACGCTGCGCGCCACGGCCTCGGCAACATCGCCGACATAGACCGGCTGAAATTTGGTCTTGCCGCCACCGATCAGCGGCAGGGCGGGTGCGAAACGCGCCATTTCCGCGAATTTGTTGAAGAAGCCGTCTTCCGGTCCGAACACGATCGAGGGACGCAGGATCACCGCCTCGGGCAGGATCCTGGACACGGCTGCCTCGGCGAGACCCTTGGATCTGGCATAATCGGAGTCCGATTCGGCATCGGCGCCGATGGCCGAGATATGGGTCAGGCCGGCGCCGGCGGCACGGGCAGCTTCGGCCACCGCGCGGGCGCCAAAGGCCTGGACCGAATCAAAGGTGTTGCGGCCCGATTCGAAGAGAATGCCGACGCAATTGATCACGTGATCGGCGCCCTGAACCGCCCGGTCGACCGAATCGCGGTTACGCAGATTGGCCTGAACGGCCATGATCTGGCCGACGCCGCCGAGCGGCTGAAGGTGAATGGCGAGATCGGGCCGGCGCACGGCCACCCTGATCCGGTAACCGCGGCGGGCGAGTGCGCGCACCACGTGGCGGCCAACAAAGCCGGACCCGCCGAATACCGTGACGAGCTTGGGTTGGTTCAGCGATGTCATCTGTGCTCTCCCTGACAGGATCATTGGGGCAGGTAAATGTGACTGAAGCGCCGCGTCAGGTCTGACGCAAAACCGCTGCAGCGGGGATAGTCTCAATAGGCGACATTAGCCTCAAACCGCTGCCGCTTCGAGGACAAATGCAAATGGTCAACGAAGCTCATAGTCAAAAACGGCGGCAAGGTGAAGGGCCAAGTCCTGCGCCATATCGACCGGACCGGATCCCGGTGCCTCAGCCGTCGTGGCCCTTGATGACGATCAGCTCGCCATCGGAGACTTTCTGGCGGATTGCCCGGGCCTTTTGATAGGTTTCGGAGGCGTAGCAGGCCAGCGCCGCCTCGTAAGTGGGGAATTCGATCACGACATTGCGCGCACGGGCGTTTCCTTCGACCGGGTCGAATTCGCCGCCACGCACCAGAAATGTCGCGCCGAACTCCCTGTAGGCGGGCGTCGCGGTTTCGACATAGGCCTTGTAGGCCTCCGCATCATGCACATCAATGCGCCCGATCCAGTATCCCTTTGCCATGTCGGCTTCCCCTCCGGTGTCAGTATTGCGCCATTTCCAGGCGGATTGCGCGGGCAGCGGCGGCCGGGTCGCTTGCCGCCGAGACCGGACGGCCGACCACCAGGTGCGAGGCGCCGGCTTCGAGCGCCTGCGCCGGCGTCATCACCCGTTTCTGATCGCCGTGCTCGGCGCCGGCCGGGCGGATGCCCGGTGTGACGATGGCCATGCCGGGACCGACGATGGTCCGCACGGCGCGGGCTTCGGCGGCCGAGCAGACGATGCCGCCCATGCCGGCGTCGCGCGCTTGGGCTGCGCGGCGCAGGACCAGCTGTTCGGGCGTGGCGGCATAGCCGGCGTCGGCCAGATCATCCGCGTCCATCGAGGTCAGCACCGTAACGCCGAGCAGGCAGAGATCACTGCCCCGCGCGGCCTCAACTGCAGCCCGCATGGCCTTGGGATAGGCGTGCAGGGTGAGCATGTCGACGCCCATGCGGACAACGCTCTCCACGCCCTTGGCAACCGTGTTGTCGATGTCGAGCAGTTTCATGTCGAGAAAGACCTTGCGGCCCGAAGCCTTGAGGTCGCGCGCCAGCAGCAGACCTCCGGCAAAGGCGAGCTGATAGCCGATCTTGAAGAACACCGCCTCATTGTCGATGCGCGCCACCAGCGCCTCGGCCTCGGCGACGCTGGGCACATCGAGCGCGACAATCAGGCGCGGGTCAATGGTGTCACTGGCAGGCGAAGCTTGATCAAGCACTGCATTTTCCATGATGCATTCCCTCCGTGTTTTCCGGTACTCGCATGAAGACACGGGCTTCGCAAGCCTGTTCGCGCCGCCGCCGCGGCCCGCGGCCTGCGGCTCAGCGGCTGTTCATCATGACGCAATGGGTGATCAGCGAGGTGCAGGCCCTGGTCAGCATTGCCTGGGTGCGCTCGTCGATGATCCGCCCGTCCTCGCCAAAGGCGGAGGCCGCGCCGCCGACCGAACATTGCTCGCTGACGACCTGCGCACCGACATTCATCATCACCGGACGGACATGCGACAGGCACCGGATGCCTGCGAACTTGCCGTTGGAGGCCGAGCCGAGCGCCACGTAGCGGCCGGCCCAGGGCTTGACCGCCCGCTCGCCGTCCTTCGCAATCAGGCTGACCCAGTCGATCATGTTCTTGAGAAGCGGCGGGATCGACGAATTATATTCCGGGCAACACAGAAACACCCCGTCCTGTGCGGCGATCAGACGGCCGAGCTTCATGGCATTGTCCGGAATGCCCGACTGGTTCTTGAGGTTTTCATCGACGATCGGCAGCGGGTAATCGGCCAGAGAGATGCGGGTCACATCCGCACCCTGCTGGGCCAGTTCGACCGCTGCGGCGGCAGCCAGGGCCGCGTTGAAGGAACCGCTCCGGTTGGAGCCGGGCAAGACCAGGATCTTGGGTGTCATCTGCTACTCCGCTGCTGTGTTGCCGGTTGCGCGGCGCCCGCGCCGTCCTGCCGGGCAGACAGGCCGCACAACCGGCTTCTTCATGAAATCAATGGGTCCGCCTGTAGATCCACAACCGCGCCGGCGGCACGTTGCGCATGACAAAATCGTGGTGGATCACCTCGAAACTGGCGCCGTGCGAGGTCACCGGGGACTTCGGACCATAGGAAAACTGCACCACCGGACGTCCCGGCGGCAGGCGGTCGAGAAGATCCTCGATCAGTGCGACGCGCCGGGCCATGGGAAAATTGAGCAGCGGAATACCCGAAATCACGCAATCGAACAGGCTGGTGTTCAGGCTTCCCAGCGTCACGCCAAGGTCGAATGCATCGCCGCAGATGAAATCGACGCCGGGAAAATCGACCATCAGGCGGGCATGAAAATCGGGGGAAAATTCGACGGAGACGAGATCGGAGGGGATAACGCCACGGGCCAGGATGGCGCGCGTGATCACGCCGGTTCCCGGTCCGAGCTCAAGCACCGGCAGACCGGAAGCGGGATTGATCAGCCGCGCCATCGACCGCGCGGTGACGGACGAGGTGGGCATGATCGCGCCGACGGCCCTGGGCCCGTGCATCCAGCCTTTGAAAAAACGGATCTCGTCGTCAAAATGCTTGGCGATCCGTCCAGGAAAACTGATACTCACGGCCTGCCCTTTCGGCGTCTATACCCGGTCCAGAACCCAATCTATACGACGGGTCCTGGATGTAAAACACGGTATATCCTGAGCAACGCCGGTACGGGCCGCAAGATCAGTCAGTCAGCGTATCGAAAAAGCCCTTCATCCGCGAAAAGAAGCCGGTGGATTCCGGACTGGTCTCTTTAGAGGACAGTTCCTGGAATTCGGTCAGCAATTCACGTTGCCGTTTGGACAGTTTCTGCGGGGTCTCGATGGTAATCCGGATATAGAGATCGCCGAACTGGGCCGAACGCAGCACCGGCATGCCCTTGCCGCGCAGCCGCAGTTCCTTACCCGGCTGGGTGCCTTCGGGCACGGTCACGCGCGAACGCGCGCCATCCATGGTGGTGATCTCGAACTTGCCGCCAAGTGCTGCCGAGGTCATCGAAATCGGCACCGAACAATAAAGGTCCGCGCCTTCGCGCTGGAACACCGCGTGCGGCCGGACGGACAGGAAGATGTAAAGATCGCCCGCAGGTCCGCCACGCGCACCGGCCTCGCCTTCGCCGGTCAGCCGGATTCGGGTGCCGTCCTCGATGCCTGCCGGAATGTTGACCGAGAGCGAGCGCTCTTCGGTGACGCGGCCCTGACCCGCGCATTTGGTGCAGGGATCGGTGATGGTCTGGCCGCGGCCGTGACAGGTCGGGCAGGTGCGCTCGACCGAGAAGAAACCCTGCGCCGCGCGCACGCGACCGGCGCCGCCGCAGGTGCTGCAGGTGGTCGGCTGGGTGCCGGGCTTGGCGCCCGAGCCGCTGCAGACATCACAGGTGATGGATGTGGGAACACGGATCTGCGCGGTCTTGCCCTCATAGGCTTCCTCGAGCGAGATCTCCATATTGTAGCGCAGATCGGCGCCGCGCTCGCGGCCACCGGCCGAGCGTCGGCCGCCACGGCCGCCCATCATCTCGCCGAAAATATCCTCGAAGATGTCCGAGAAACCGCCGCCGCCACCCATGCCGCCGCCGCCCATGCCGCCCTGTTCGAAGGCAGCGTGGCCGAACCGGTCATAGGCCGCACGCTTCTGGGGATCCTTCAAGGTCTCGTAGGCCTCGGAGATCTCCTTGAACTTGTGCTCGGCCTCGGCATTGTCGGGGTTCTTGTCCGGGTGGAACTTCATGGCAAGTTTGCGATAGGCGCCTTTCAGCTCCTTCTCGTCCGCGCCACGCGCCACACCGAGTGTTTCGTAAAAATCAGCCTTGGCCATACTACTCCGCCGACGTCCTGAGTTCACTTACCGCTACCGGCCGGGGTGCCGGATCGTGACCCGGGAGAGAACTCCCGGGTCCGTTGCGTTCGCCTATCAGGCTGACTTCTTTTCGTCGTCGCCGTCGTCGTCGTTGACTTCCTCGAAGTCCGCGTCGACGACCTTTTCGTCGCCTTCGGCCTCGGCTTCGCCGTCGGCGCCTTCAGCCTGGTTCTGCTCATAGATCGCCTGACCCAGCTTCATGGAAACTTCCATCAGGGTCTGGCTCTTGGCATTGATCTCCTCGGCGTCGGCTTCTTCCGCCTCAACCGCAAACTTGAGCGCCGCGATCGCATCGGTGATCGCGGTGCGGTCTTCCTCGGAAACCTTGTCACCATATTCCTTGAGCGACTGCTCGGTGGAATGGATCAGGCTTTCGCCCTGGTTCTTGGCTTCAACACCGGCACGGCGCTTCTTGTCGGATTCCGAATTGGTTTCGGCTTCCTTGATCATCGCCTCGATGTCGGCATCGGAGAGACCACCGGAGGCCTGGATGCGGATCTGGTGCTCCTTGCCGGTGCCCTTGTCCTTGGCCGAGACATTGACGATGCCGTTGGCGTCGATATCGAAGGTCACCTCGATCTGCGGCACACCACGCGGTGCCGGCGGAATGCCGACGAGGTCGAACTGGCCGAGAACCTTGTTGTCGGCAGCCATTTCGCGTTCACCCTGGAAAACCCGGATCGTCACCGCATTCTGATTGTCTTCGGCGGTGGAGAAGACCTGGCTTTTCTTTGTCGGGATGGTGGTGTTGCGGTCGATCAGGCGGGTGAAGACACCGCCAAGGGTTTCGATGCCGAGCGACAGCGGGGTCACGTCGAGCAGCAGAACGTCCTTGACGTCACCCTGGAGAACGCCGGCCTGAATGGCCGCGCCCATGGCGACAACTTCGTCCGGGTTGACGCCCTTGTGGGGCTCCTTGCCGAAGAACTTCTTCACCACTTCCTGGATCTTGGGCATGCGGGTCATGCCGCCGACCAGAACCACTTCGTCGATTTCGGCAGACTGAAGACCGGCATCCTTGAGAGCGGCCTTGCACGGTCCGATGGTGCGCTGGACGAAATCATCGACCAGGCTTTCGAACTTGGAGCGGCTGAGCTTCATGGTCAGGTGCTTCGGCCCGGAGGCGTCGGCAGTGATGAAGGGCAGGTTGATTTCGGTCTGGGCCAGCGAGGACAGTTCGATCTTGGCCTTTTCGGCAGCTTCCTTGAGACGCTGCAGCGCGAGCTTGTCCTTTTTCAGGTCAATGCCCTGCTCTTTCTTGAACTCGTCGGCCAGATATCCAACCAGGCGCATGTCGAAGTCTTCACCGCCGAGGAAGGTGTCGCCGTTTGTCGACTTCACTTCGAAGACGCCGTCGCCGATTTCGAGAACCGAGACGTCGAAGGTGCCGCCGCCCAGGTCGTAGACCACGATGGTCTTGCCTTCGGTCTTGTCCAGACCATAGGCCAGCGCCGCAGCGGTCGGCTCGTTGATGATACGCAGCACTTCAAGGCCTGCAATCTTGCCGGCGTCCTTGGTGGCCTGACGCTGGGCGTCGTTGAAGTAGGCCGGAACCGTGATGACGGCCTTCTCGACCTTTTCACCAAGATAGGATTCGGCGGTTTCCTTCATCTTCTGGAGGATCATCGCCGAGATCTGTGCCGGCGAATAGCTGTCGCCATTGGCTTCGACCCATGCGTCGCCATTGTCGCCGCGGACGATCTTGAAGGAGACCAGCTCCTTGTCCTTGGCCACGGCCTTGTCTTCATAGCGGCGGCCGATGAGGCGCTTGACCGCAAACAGGGTGTTCTCCGGATTGGTGACCGCCTGCCGCTTGGCCGGCTGGCCAACCAGACGCTCGCCGTCGTCGCTGAAAGCGACCATGGAAGGCGTTGTGCGGGCGCCTTCCGCGTTTTCGATCACGCGGGCGTCCTTGCCATCCATCACTGCGACACAGGAATTTGTGGTTCCGAGGTCGATACCGATTACTTTCGCCATATTACTTTCTCCTTGAAGCGAGCTGCCGGGACCCGGTCAGGCGTTCCATACGACAGCCCCTAACGGGACATTACTGAAAACAGGATGACGAGTGCCATCCGTCTCCGCTATCCAGGCCAGACCACTGCAAAGCGGCGCCCGCCGGAAGCGTTGAGGCGTATATAAGAATGTCGCCTCAAGACTGCAAGCGCCACAGCACTGCCAGTTTATGAGCTGAAGTCTGTTTTGCGGACTCAAGCTGCCGCTTTACCTATTAATTGCCCATCAGGATATCAAGCAGGGTGGTTCGCTTTGGATTGGCATTGGGCGCCGAACCGCCGCCGACATCGGCCGGCGGGGTCAAAAAGCCCTGCCCGGTGGCACCCGTCGCATCCCGCGAGACCGGCACCGGCGCCAGGCCGCGCACCAGATCGGCCACGGCATCGCCCTCGCCCGATCCAGGCCCGTCGATGGCGACGGGGGGCACCGGGCCGCCGATCGGCAGACTGACCGGCGGCAGGCCTGAATGGGCCACCTGCATGAACTGCTTCCAGGTCTGGGCCGGCAGGCCGCCGCCGGTGACCTTCTTCATCGGCTTGCCATCGTCATTGCCGAACCAGACCCCGGTGGCCAGATTGGCGGTGTAGCCGACAAACAGCGCATCGCGGTAGGACTGGGTGGTACCGGTCTTGCCGGCGGCCAGCCAGCGGTCGAGCTTGGCATTGTGGCCGGTGCCTTCCTCGACAACCCGGACCAGCATCTGGTTCATCATCGCCGCGACCGCCGGATCGAGGACCCGTGGCGGATTGTCATAGGTGTTTTCATACAGCACCTTGCCGTCCTGGGTGCTGACCCGGCGGATGACATGCGGCGTCGCCTTGTAGCCGCCATTCATGAATGGCGCATAGGCTCCGGTCAGTTCCAGCAGCGTCACTTCGGAAGTGCCAAGCGCGATCGAGGCATTGGCCTGCAGCGGCGCCTCGATGCCGAGCCGGTGGGCGGTCTTGACCACGGTTTTCGGCCCGACCTCCATGACCAGCTGGGCCGCCACGGTGTTGAGCGAATCGGTCAGCGCATCCGACAGCGTGACCTTGCCGCGATATTTGCTGTCATAGTTTTCCGGCGTCCATTTGCCGATCCGCACCGGCGCATCATTGCGCACCGATACGGGTGTGCGCCCCTGTTCCAGTGCTGCGGTGTAGACAAAAGGCTTGAACGCCGATCCGGGCTGGCGCAGGGCATCGGTGGCGCGGTCGAACTGGCTGGTGGCATATTCGCGCCCGCCGATCAGCGCCCGGACCGCACCGGTGCCGTCGATGGAGACCAGGGCCCCCTGGCTGACATTGAGCTTGGCGCCGTTTTCGGCAAGCGCCGTCCTGAGCGCCTTTTCGGCCTCGTGCTGAAGATTGAAATCGATGGTGGTGTCGACAACCAGATCCTCGGCGATCTTGCCGACCAGGCCGGGCAGACGCTGCATGACCAGATCGGCGACATAGTTTTCGGAACCGGTCCAGTAGCTCTTGGCGCGCACTTGCGGACTGGTCAGCGCCGTGGCGGTTTCGCTGTCGGTGACGACGCCCTGATCACGCATGGCGGCAAGCACGACTTGCGCCCGGTCTTCGGCGGCCTTCGGATCACGGGCGGGCGAGAGCCGTGACGGCGCCTTGAGCAGGCCGGCAAGAAGCGCTGCTTCGGCCAGCGAGACATCGCGGGCGGGCTTGCGGAAATAACGCCGCGACGCGGCCTCGACGCCATAGGCACCGGACCCGAAAAACACCCGATTGAGATACATTTCCAGGATCTGGTCCTTGGTGAAGCGGTGCTCCAGCCACAGCGACAGCAGCACCTCCTGGACCTTGCGTTCAACCGTGCGCTCGGGCGACAGGAACAGGTTCTTGGCCAATTGCTGGGTCAGGGTCGATCCGCCCTGCACCAGCCGCCCGGCCATGACATTGGCAACCATGGCGCGGGCCAGGCCGATCGGATCGACGCCGAAATGCGAATAGAAGCGCCGGTCCTCGATGGCGATCACGGCTTCCGGGATATAGGGCGACATCTCGCCCAAGAGCAGCGCCTCGCCGCCGGTGGCGCCGCGATTGGCCATGGTCTCGCCGCGGACAGAGACGATCTTGACGTTGGGCGACCGGTCGGGAATCGTCCAGGTGGCTGCACTGGGCATCCGTGCGCCGTAGAAAATGACCACGCCGGCAATGGCGATGCCGCCCCAGATCGCCAGCACAAAACACCAATAGACCATCGCGCGCAACGCGCCCGTCAGCCGGCCGCGGGAGGTGCGCCCCTTCGGCCTGCGGGCCTTGGTCCCGGTTTTCTTGCGACGCCTGGCCGGAGCGGATCCGGATTTGGCTGCCGATTTGCCGGCCACGCGATCATCGGCAAGAGTGCGCGACACCGCCTTCGAGCGGCCGCCTTCAAACGACGGTTCGATGCGGCTTCGGGTGGTTTTCTTGCGAGCCATGAAGGGTCCGGATGCTGATTGAACCCCGGTCGGCTTCACCGGCAAAGCGTTTGCGGCGGCAGTCCGGGATCTGGTTTCACAGCAATTTCGGGCCGGGACCTGACGATGTCCCATTCCGAAACTGCCCGGCGATCTCACAACACCCTAAATGCGACGATTTAAGGGGTGGTTAAGGAAACCACCCCTTTGCAGCCCGCGCTTGCGGCACAGGCCGGGTTTCAGCGCACCGACAGGGCGTCAAGGATGCGCACCCAGGAGCGGATTCCCTTGGAGAAGGACTTGAGGTCGTATTTCTCGTTGGGCGAATGAATGCGGTCGTCGGTCAGTCCGAAGCCACACAGCACCGATTGCAGGCCGAGAATGTTCTGGAAATCGCCGACGATGGGGATCGAGCCGCCCATGCCGATCATCACTGCAGGCTTGGGCCATTCATCGGTGAGCGCGTTGCGGGTTTTGGTGACGACGGGCGAATCAAACGGCAACTGGATCGCCGGCGAGCCGCCATGCGGCGCATAGCTCACCGTGCAATCAGCCGGCAAGCGGGCTTCGACATGGGCGCGGAAGGCTGCGGCCACCTTTTCGGGATCCTGCGTGCCGACCAGCCGGAAGGAGACCTTGGCCGAGGCCTGCGCCGCGATCACGGTCTTGAAGCCCTCGCCGGTATAGCCGCCCCACATACCGTTGACCTCGGCCGTGGGCCGCGCCCAGGTCTGCTCCAGCACCGAGCGGCCCTGTTCGCCCGAGGGCACGGAAAGGCCGACCTCACCGAGAAAATCCTCCGCCGTCCGGCCCAGGCTTTCCCAGCTCGCCAGCACCTGCGCCGGGGTTTCCTCGACGCCGTCGTAAAAGCCGTCCAGCGTCACCCGGCCGGTCTCGTCATGCAGATCGGCAAGGATCTTTGACAGGATATGCAGCGGATTGGCAGCAGCGCCGCCGAACAGGCCGGAATGCAGATCGCGGTCGGCGGCGTGAATTGTCACCTCCTCGCCGACCAGGCCCCGCAGCGCAACCGCAATCGCCGGTGTCTCCGGGTCCCACATGCCGGTGTCGCAGACCAGGGCGCATTCCGCGGTCAGTTCCTCGACATTGGCCTTGAGAAACGGCTTGAGCGAGGGCGAACCGGATTCCTCCTCGCCCTCGAACAGGATGGTGATGCGGCATGGCAGGGTGCCCGCTGCCGCCTTCCAGGCCCGGCAGGCCTCGACAAAGGTCATCAGCTGGCCCTTGTCGTCGGAGGAACCGCGGCCGGTGATCGCCTTGCGGCCGGGCGCGATCTCCTTGATCGCCGGCTCGAACGGCGGGTCGACCCAGAGATTGAGCGGATCGACCGGCTGCACGTCGTAGTGGCCGTAAAACAGGTAATGCGGCGCATCCGGGGTGGCGCCGTCGTGGTGGGCGACAACCATGGGATGACCGGTGGTGTCACGCAGGCTGGCTTCAAAACCCAGGGAGCTCAGCTCATCAACCAGCCATTGCCCGGCACGGCGGCACTCGGGCGCAAAAGCCGGGTCGGTTGAAATCGACTGGATGCGCAGCAGTCCAAACAGCCGCTCGAGGCTGTCATCGAGATTGGCGTCGGCAGCAGAAAGGGCGGCGGTGAGATCGGTCATGGCAAGCTCCGGAGGGGAATCAGATGCAGCCAGACTACAGCCCGGGCCCGCCAAAAGAAAAGCCGCCATGACCGGGGGGAAGGTCATGACGGCTCGTTTTTCGGGCAAGGACCACTGAGGGGGCGGGGGGTCCTCTGCCCTTGTCTGGAGACGGCGGGGGACGAGCCGAAATTCCAGACAGCGGCTTATTCGTTTGCCGGTGATAGTGATCTGGCCCCCGGAATGTGGCTTTTCAAGGACACAAACTGTTTCCAAAGATTACAATTTGGTAACCATTTTGTGATCGGCGGGCCATTTTCAGCGGCTCGCGGCGGCGCTTCGCAAGTCCCGTCGCCATCACTGAGACAGTGTTCCTGTGGCTTCAAAATGGCGACGATCGGATTTTCCGGCGTATGGCGCGCAAAGCGCATGGACCTTGAAGCAGCCCCGCGCTAATCCTTGCCGCATGAAAAAAGGTGATCATCTCTTCCTCGTCGACGGCTCCGGCTATATTTTCCGGGCCTATCACGCCTTGCCACCGCTGACGCGCAAATCCGACGGTTTGCCGGTCGGCGCCGTTGCCGGCTTCTGCAACATGCTGTGGAAGCTGATGTCGGAAACGCGCGACACCTCGGTGGGGGTCACACCGACGCATTTCGCGGTGATTTTCGACTATTCCTCGAAAACCTTCCGCAACGAGCTTTATCCCGAATACAAGGCCAATCGATCCGCCCCGCCGGAAGATCTGGTGCCGCAATTTGCCGTGATCCGCGAGGCGACGCGGGCGTTCGACCTGCCCTGCATCGAGATGGAGGGCTTCGAGGCCGATGACCTGATCGCCACCTATGCGCGGCTGGCGCGCGAAACCGGCGCCGATGTCACGGTGATATCCTCGGACAAGGATCTGATGCAGCTCGTCGGGCCGCAGGTGTCGATGTATGATTCGATGAAGGACCGGCAGATCGGCGTTCAGGAAGTCATCGACAAGTGGGGCGTCCCGCCGGAAAAGATGATCGATCTGCAGGCGCTGACCGGCGATTCGGTCGACAATGTTCCCGGCATCCCCGGCATCGGGCCAAAGACCGCCGCACAGCTGATCACCGACTTCGGCGATCTCGACACGCTGCTCGAACGCGCCGGCGAGATCAAGCAGAACAAGCGCCGCGAAAACATCATTGAATATGCCGAAAAGGCGCGGATCTCGCGCGAGCTGGTGCGGCTGCGCGATGATGTCGACGTCATTGAGAAGCTCGACGAACTGGTGCTCAATCCGCTTGACGGACCCAAGCTGGTGGCCTTTCTCAAGGGCATGGAGTTCACCTCGCTGACCCGGCGGGTGGCCGAGGCCACAGAGACCGACGCCAGCGTCATCGACGCGACCGATGTCGCCATCGGCGCCGCGGCCGAGATGCGCGGTCCCGACCTCGATCCGGGCCAGGCTGCCGGAATTTCCATTGCCGCTGACGGCGATGACACACCGCAGGCGCTGGCGAAGCGGCGCGCCGATGCGGCCGTTTCGAGCAAGATCGATACGACAGCCTACGAGACCCTGCGCGATATCGAACAGCTCAGGCTCTGGTCCGCCCTGGCGCGCGAACGCGGTCTCATTGCCTTTGACACCGAAACCACCTCGCTGGATGCAATGCAGGCCGAGCTGGTCGGATTCTCGCTGGCCATTCCCGAAACCGCCCCGGAAGCCGGCGGCTTGACGGTGAAGGCCTGCTACGTGCCGCTGGCGCACTCCAACGGCATCGGCGATCTGCTCGGCGGCGGCGGGGCGCAGGCCGGACAGATGCCGATGCGCGCCGCACTCGATGAGCTCAAGACGCTGCTCGAGGACCCGTCGGTTCTCAAGATCGGGCAGAACCTGAAATACGACATGCTGGTGCTGGCGCAACACGGCATATCCATCGAAAGCTTCGATGACACGATGCTGCTGTCCTATGTGCTGGATGCCGGCCAGTGGCGGCCACGGCATGGATGCGCTGGCCGAACGCTGGCTCGGCCACAAGACCATCAGCTACAAGGACGTGGCCGGTACGGGCAAGAGCGCGGTCCCCTTTGCCGAGGTGCAGATCGACAAGGCAACGGCCTATGCGGCCGAGGACGCCGATGTGACGCTCAGGCTGTGGCATGTGCTCAAACCGCGGCTGGTTTCCGATGGACTGGCAACGGTCTATGAGCGGCTGGAACGGCCGCTGGCGCCGGTGCTGATGCGCATGGAACGGCACGGGATCCGCGTCGACCGGCAAATCCTGTCGCGGCTGTCGGGTGAGCTGGCTCAGGGCGCAGCGGCGCTGGAAGCCGAGATCCAGGAACTGGCCGGCGAAAACTTCAATGTCGGCTCGCCCAAACAGCTCGGCGAAATCCTGTTTGACAAGATGAGCCTGCCGGGCGGGTCGAAGACCAAGACCGGGCAATGGTCGACTTCCGCCCAGGCGCTCGAGGATCTGGCAGCCGCAGGCCATGAATTGCCGCGCAAGATTGTCGACTGGCGGCAGCTGACCAAGCTCAAATCCACCTATACGGATGCACTGCCGGGGTTCATCAACCCCGAAACCCAACGCGTGCACACGTCTTTTGCGATGGCTGCCACCACCACCGGGCGGCTGTCCTCGTCGGACCCCAACATCCAGAACATTCCGGTGCGCACTGCCGAAGGGCGCAAGATCCGCACCGCGTTTATTGCCGAGCCGGGCAATGTGCTGATCTCGGCCGACTACAGCCAGATCGAACTCAGGGTGCTGGCCCATGTCGCCAATATTCCGCAGCTGACCCAGGCCTTTGCCGATGGCGTCGACATTCACGCCATGACCGCGTCGGAAATGTTCGGCGTGCCGATCGAGGGCATGCCGTCGGAAGTGCGCCGCCGCGCCAAGGCGATCAATTTCGGCATCATCTATGGCATCTCGGCCTTCGGCCTGGCCAATCAGCTCAGCATCTCGCGGTCAGAAGCCGGCGATTACATCCGCAAATATTTCGAGCGGTTCCCGGGCATCAAGGACTATATGGACGCCGCCAAGGCGGAGGCCAAGGAATATGGCTACGTGACCACCATCTTCGGCCGCCGCGCGCATTATCCGGAAATCCGCTCGTCCAACCCGCAGGTGCGCGCCTTCAACGAGCGCGCCGCCATCAATGCGCCGATCCAGTGGCTCGGCCGCCGACGTCATCCGGCGCGCCATGGTGCGGATGGAACCGGCGCTGGAAAAGGCCGGCGCCAATGCCCGGATGCTGCTGCAGGTGCATGACGAACTGATTTTCGAAGCGCCCGAGACCGAGGCCGAAAAGATCATCCCGCTGATCGTCGACGTGATGGAAAACGCCGCCATGCCGGCCGTCGACATGGCAGTACCATTGAAGGTCGATGCCCGCGCAGCGCTGAACTGGGACGAGGCGCATTAGCAACGGCTCATCGGGGTTTCCAGACCCGTTTTACACGTGCGGGTCACCAAAATGTGACGCTGCGGGCGGTGGCGTTTATTTGACGCCATCCCGGCGCTGTGGTGTGTGGGGATGATTTTGCCGTCTGAGGAGAAATGCCATGTTGAAGTCCCTTTCCGTGCTGGCCGGTGCGCTGACCGCGGCGCTGGTATTGACCCCCGCAGCGCAGGCCGCTGACCCCGATCCGCGGGACTGGGATGCGGTGCTTGAAGAGGCCAGGGGCCAGACCGTCTATTTCAACGCCTGGGGCGGCTCCGAAAACATCAACAGCTATATCGACTGGGCCGGTGCGACGCTGAAGGACCGCTTCGGCGTCGACGTGGTCCACGTCAAGCTCGATGACACCGCCAATGCGGTGGCCAAGGTGCTGGCCGAAAAGGCCGCCGGCAAGAACGAGGGCGGCTCGGTCGACCTCATCTGGATCAATGGCGAGAATTTCGCCTCGATGAAACGTCAGAACCTGCTGATGGCGCCGGACTGGACCACCCGCCTGCCGAACTGGGCCTATGTCGACCACGAGAACAAGCCGACGATCCTGACCGATTTCACCATTGCGACCGACGGGCTCGAAAGCCCTTGGGGCGGGGCGAAGATGGTGTTCTTCCATGACATTGCCCGTACACCCGCCGACAGCGTGCCCAACTCATCGGCGGAACTGCTGGACTGGGCCCAGCGAAACCCCGGGCGCTTTTCCTACCCGCAACCACCGGATTTCATCGGCTCGTCATTCCTCAAGCAGGTGCTGCTGGAAACCATCACGGACAAGTCGAAACTTCGCAAACCGGTCAACGAGGCGCGCTTTGCCGAAGATGCGGTACCGCTGTTTGCCTATCTCGACAAGCTGCACCCCAGCCTGTGGCGCAGCGGCAAGGCCTATCCGCAGAACTATCCCGACATGAAGCAGAAGCTGGCCGATGGCGAGCTCGACATCATCTTCGCCTTCAATCCGTCGGAGGCTTCGGCGGGGATCGCTGCGGGCGAACTGCCGGACACCGTGCGCTCCTTCACCTATGACAAAGGAACGCTGGGCAACACCCATTTCGTTGCCATCCCCTACAATGCTGCGGCCAAGGCCGGCGCCCTGGTGCTGGCCAATTTCCTGATCTCGCCGGAAGCACAGGCCCGCAAGCAGGACCCGGCGATCTGGGGCGACCCGACCGTGCTGTCGATGAACAAGCTGTCAGCCCAGGACCGCGCCGCCTTCGACGCGCTCGACCTCGGCATCGCCACGCTGAAGCCCGACGAGCTGGGCCCGGCGCTGGATGAGCCGCATCCGGACTGGATGGAGCATATCGAGGGCGAATGGCTCCGGCGCTACGGCGCGGCCAACTGATCCGCATGGCCAGCTCAAGCGGATACGCGTGACATGACGGGCGGCGTGCGCCTGGCGCGACTGGCGCCGCCCCTGACATTGCTGATCCTGCTCGGGCCGCTGGCCTTCGGGCTGGCCGGAACCGCGCTTCCGGCGCTGGGCTATCTGCCGGAACTGGGCGGCACGGAGTTTACCACCGCGCATTTTTCGGCTCTGGCGGAAGTGCCCGGCATCACCCGTTCCGCAGTCCTGTCGATCCTGATCGGGCTGGTCACCACGCTGGTGTCGCTTGGCGCGGTGGCAGGATTTGTCGCCAGCGATCTCGGCACCTGCGGATTTGCGCGGATGCGGCGGATGATCTCGCCGCTGCTGTCGGTGCCGCATGCGGCGGCGGCGTTTGGCCTCGCCTTCCTGATTGCCCCGTCGGGCATGCTGATGCGCCTGGTCTCGCCCTGGCTCACCGGCTACGACCAGCCGCCGGATGTCCTGATCGTCAATGACCCGCTGGCGCTGTCGATGATGGCCGGGCTGATCGTCAAGGAAATCCCGTTCCTGTTTCTGGTCACACTGGCGGCCCTGCCGCAGACCCGTCATGTCGAGACCATGCGGCTGGGACGGTCGCTCGGCTACGGCCGGATTGCCAGCTTCGTCTTCCTGCTGTGGCCGCCGCTTTACCGGCAGATTCGGCTCGCCGTGTTCGCGGTGGTTGCCTATGCCACTTCAGTGGTCGATGTCGCCTTGATCCTGGGGCCGCATCTGCCGGCGACGCTACCGGTGCGGCTGATCGACTGGATGAACGACCCCGATCTTGAGACCCGGTTTCTGGCCTCAGCCGGCGCGATCCTGCAACTGGGCGTCACCCTGACCGCGCTGCTGGCCTGGGTCGGGCTGGAGCGGATCGGCGCCGCCATGGTTGGCCGCGCCCGCAATTGCGGTCACCGGATGCAGCGTGACCGCATTGTGCGCGCCGGTGCGCGGATGGTGATGATCGCGTCGGCTGCCATCGTCTTTGGCGGCATTGCCGTGCTGGCGCTGTGGTCGGTGTCGGGCCTGTGGCAGTTCCCCGACGCGCTGCCGGCGAATTTCAGCCTGCGAAGCTGGATGCAGGCGCTGCCGCGGATGAGCGGACCGCTGGCAACCACCCTGGCTGTAGCCGGGCTGTCGACGCTGATTGCGCTGGTGCTGACGATCCTGTGTCTTGAACGCGAATACGAGACCGGACGCGGGCGCGGCGGCGGGGCGCTGCTCCTGATTTATCTGCCACTGATCGTGCCACAGATCTCATTCATGTTCGGGCTGCAGGTGCTGTCGATCTGGCTCGGGGTCGATGCCAGCTTTCCGGCGCTGGTGCTGGCGCATCTGGTGTTCGTGCTTCCTTACGTGTTTTTGTCATTGAGCGATCCGTGGCGGGCGCATGACCGCCGCCATGACCTGATTGCCGCAGGGCTGGGCATGAGCCGGACGCGGACACTGATCCGTATCCGGATGCCGATGCTGACACGCGCCATCCTGACCGCTGCCGCGGTCGGGTTTTCGGTCTCGGTCGGGCAATATCTGCCCACCGTGCTGATCGGCGCCGGGCGGCTGACCACGGTGACCACCGAAGCTGTGGCGCTGGCGGCCGGCGGCAATCGGCGCGTCATCGGCGTCTATGCCTTCATGCAGACGCTGCTGCCGTTTCTGGCTTTTGCCATTGCCACGGGATTGCCCGGCTTGGTATTCCGCAACCGGCGAGGCTTGCGGGTGTGAGATTGGACAGCATGAGCGACAATCAGGGACTACGACTTGAGGCCGTGCACATCTGCCTGGGCGAGCGCGTGCTGGTGGCACTGGATGCCCATGTCCGGCGCGGCGAAACCCTGACCGTCATGGGGCCGTCGGGATCGGGCAAATCGACGCTTCTGGCCTATCTCGGCGGATTTCTCGATCCGGCGTTCACCGCCAGCGGCCGGGTGATCGTCGACGGGATCGACCTGACCCGGCTTCAGGCTGAAAAGCGCCATGCGGGAATCCTGTTCCAGGATCCGCTGCTGTTTCCGCATCTCAGCGTCGCCGACAATATTGCCATTGCCATCCCCGAAGACGTTCATGGCCGCAAGCAAAGGCGGGCGCTTGCCGAGGCAGCCCTTGACGATGCAGGCCTCTCGGACTTCGGTGATCGCGATCCCGAAACGCTGTCGGGCGGGCAAAAGGCCCGTGTCGCGCTGCAGCGGGTGCTGGCCTCGCGGCCGCGGCTGCTGCTGCTGGACGAGCCGTTTTCCAAGCTCGACGCCAATTTGCGCGACCAGACCCGGCAGCTGGTGTTTGACCGGGCACGCCGCGCCGGCCTGCCGGTGGTGCTTGTCACCCATGACGAGGACGACGCCCGCGCCGCCGGCGGACAGGTGCACAAGGTCGACCCGGCGTGAGCGACATTGCCGCCCGCTTTGCCGATCTGCCGGTTTCAGACGCGCTCAAGCCCTTGCGCACAGCCCTTGCCGATGGCCCCAACGCGGTGCTTGCCGCGCCGCCGGGTGCCGGCAAGACCACGCTGGTGCCGCTGGTGCTGGCACAAGAGCCCTGGCTCACCGGCAAGATCATCCTGATCGAGCCGCGGCGGCTGGCGGCGCGGGCTGCGGCGCGGCGAATGGCGTCGATGCTGGGCGAAGAGGTCGGCGGCACCGTCGGCTACCGGATGCGGCTCGACACCGGGGTCTCGGCCAGGACCCGCATCGAGGTGGTGACCGAAGGCGTGTTCACCCGCATGGCGCTGTCGTCGCCCGACCTCGAGGGCGTTGATTGCGTGATCTTCGATGAATTTCACGAACGCGCGCTTGAGGCCGATTTCGGTCTGGCGCTGGCGCTCGACATCCAGTCGGGCCTGCGCGAGGATTTGCGCATTCTGGTGATGTCGGCGACGCTGGACACCGCCCGCGTGGCATCGCTGCTGGATGATTGCCCGGTGATCGAGAGCCTCGGCCGGAGTTTTCCGGTCGAGACCCGCTACCAAGACCGGACACCGGGCGAGCGCGTCGAGATCAGCATGACAAGCGCCATTGAGGCGATCCATCGTTCCGAGACCGGATCGATCCTGGCGTTTCTGCCCGGCCAGGGCGAAATCCGGCAGGTGGCCTCACGGCTTGAAGACCGGCTCGGACCGCTCACCGATGTGCAACCACTTTATGGCGGGCTGAGTTCACAGGAGCAGGACGCGGCAATCAAGCCGCCAGCTGAAGGACGACGCAAGGTGGTGCTGGCCACGCCGGTGGCGGAAAGCTCGATCACCATTGATGGGGTGCGCATCGTCATCGACAGCGGGCTGGTGCGGCAGCCGGTCTATGAACCCTCCACCGGCATCACCCGGCTTGAAACCATCCGCGCGTCGCAGGCTTCTGCCGACCAGCGCGCCGGCCGTGCCGGACGTACCGCGCCGGGCATCGCGGTGCGGCTGTGGCGCGAGGCACAGACCGGGGCGCTGCCGGCCTTTTCCACCCCGCAGATCCTGGCGAGCGACCTGTCCGCCATGGTGCTCGATTGCCTGGCCTGGGGCGTCAAGGATCCGCGGGAATTGCGCTTTATCGATCCGCCGCCGGCTCTGGCGATCGAGGAAGCGCGGGGGCTGCTGCAGGGACTTGGCGCCATCGATGCGGATGGCGGACTGACCGGGCGGGGCAAGCGCATGCGGTCGTTGGCGCTGCCGCCTCGGCTGGCCTCGATGGTGGTTGCGGGGCAACAGGACGGGCACGGATTTGCCGCCGCCGAACTGGCGGTGCTGCTCACCGAACAGGGGCTGGGCGGGCAGGATGCCGATCTGGACGCCCGGATGTCCCGGTTCCGCTCGGATCGCGGACAAAGAGCCACGGCGGCGCGGGCGCTGGCAGCCAGACTTTCCGGGGGCGCGAAAAAGGACACAAGAACGGGCCAGATACCGGCGGCGGCGCTGCTCGTGCACGCCTTCCCCGACCGGATCGCCCGGCAGCGCGGCGGTAGAGGCCGCTTCGTGCTGGCCAATGGTCGTGGCGCCACCATCGACGAAACCGACCGGCTGGCCGGCGCCGAATTCGTGGTGATCGCCGATCTCAGCGGCAAGGCGCAAGCCGCCCGGATCCTCGCCGCCGCGGAATTGTCCGGCGAGGCGCTTGACGAGGTTCTGGCAAGCCGCACAGTCCAGAGCGAGGAATGTGTCTTCGACGCGCAGTCGGGCGCCGTGCGGGCGCGGCGGATCAGCCGGCTGGGCGCCATCACCCTGTCGGAAGCGCCATTGCCCAAACCCGACGCCGCGGCGGCGATGACGGCGCTTTGCGCGGCGATCCGCAAGATCGGGATCAAGGCGCTGCCGTTTTCACCGGCCGGTCTGCAATTGCGCGACCGCATCGCCTTTCTCAACACCAGCCTGGGCGCGCCCTGGCCGGATGTGTCGGACCAGGCCTTGCTCGACAGTCTCGAGATCTGGTTTGCGCCGTTTCAACCGGGCATCACGTCGCTCAAGGCGCTTGACCGGGAGGGGCTCAATGAAGGCCTGTTGTCGCTGTGCGGGCCCGGCGCCCGGAGCGAGATCGGGCGTTTGGCCCCCACGCATTACCAGGCGCCGACCGGCTCAAGGCTGCCAATCCGCTATGAGGAGGAGGGGCCGACGGTGGCCATCCGGGTGCAGGAGCTGTTTGGCGAAACCCGTCACCCCTGCATTGCCGGCGGCCGACTGCCGCTGACGCTGGAGCTTTTGTCGCCGGCGCAGCGGCCGATCCAGACCACCCGGGACCTGCCTGGGTTCTGGCGCGGCTCCTGGGCCGATGTGCGGGCCGACATGCGCGGCCGCTATCCGCGCCACCCCTGGCCGGAAGATCCGTCCGAAGCCGACCCGACACGGCGGGTCAAGCCGCGCGGAAGCTAGTGCGCGGCAGATCCGTCAGCTGAAAACAGTTTGTGACCTTGAACCCCGATGCGCTAGACCTGACCCCATGACCATGACCCCGTCCTTGCATGATGATCATTCGATCCGGCACCGGCTGCGGCTGCAGACGCTGACACGGCTGCGCTGGCTGGCGGTGGCGGGGCAAAGCTTCACGGTGCTGGTCGTCGCCCATGGCTATGGCTTTGAGCTTCCGGAGCTGATGTGCTTTGCGCTGATTGCCTGCTCGGCCTGGCTCAACATCTTCCTGTCCGTGCGTTTTCCAGCAGCGCACCGGCTGCCGCCGCTGGAGGCCACGGCGGTGCTGTCGATCGACGTTCTGCAACTCTCCGGGCTTTTGTTCCTGACCGGAGGTCTGGCCAATCCGTTTTCGGTGCTGCTGTGCGTTCCGGTGATCATTTCCTCGGCATCGCAGCCGGTGCGCCATACCCTGAGCCTTGGCGCGCTGTCGGTGACCAGCGTCACCGTTCTGGCGTTTTATTCGCTGCCGCTGCCCTGGTATCCGGGAAGCGATTTCGAATTTCCGGTGCTGCTGATCGGCGGGGCGTGGATCGCCATCGTGTCGACCACGGCGTTTGCGGCCTTCTATTCGTTCCAGGTCTCGGCCGAGGCCAATCAGCTGGCCGATGCGCTGGCTGCGACCGAGCTGGTGTTGCAGCGCGAACATCACATTTCGGCGCTCGATGGCCTGGCTGCGGCGGCCGCACACGAACTCGGCACGCCGCTGGCAACCATCCAGGTGGTGGCGCGCGAAATGGAAAAGGCGCTGGCGGATGACCCGCGGTTTACCGATGACCTGATGCTGCTGCGCAGCCAGAGCGAGCGCTGCCGCGACATCCTGCGGCGCCTGTCGACGCTGTCGGCGGAAGACGAGGCCCATATGGTGCGGCTGCCACTGGACTCGCTGATTGAGGAGGTGATCGCGCCGCACCGGGAATTCGGCATCGCCATCCACGTGGTGCGCGGCGAGACCGGCTCGCGCGAACCGGTGGGCCGGCGCAATCCGGGCATCCTGTTCGGACTGGGCAACCTGATCGAGAATGCCGTCGATTTTGCCGATTCCGAGGTAACGGTGACGGTGTCGCACGGCAAGGACCGGGTGGAAATCAGCATCGATGATGACGGGCCCGGCTTTGCACCCGACGTGCTGACCCAGATCGGCGTGCCGTTCATGAACCGGCGCAACCGGCTTGACCGGGAAAAGGCCGGCGGGCTGGGGCTGGGATTGTTCATCGCCAAGACCCTGCTCGAGCGCTCCGGCGCCCAGTTGAAATTCTCCAACCGGACCCCGCCTGCTACCGGCGCGCATGTCCAGATCAGCTGGCCGCGAGAGAAAATGGACCTGTTCGGGACCAGTGAAACTCACTGAATCCGTGCCGGAACTGGATAAATTGCAAAACCGCATTAAATCGGAGATACAGACTGTATCCTGCGCACACCGATAAGGTGAATCATGACCGACGAAACTGCCAATTCGACCGAAACCCAGCCCATTGGACCAGACGCGACGCTGTTGCTGGTCGATGACGACGCGCCCTTCCTTCGCCGGCTGGCCCGCGCCATGGAAGCCCGCGGCTTTGTGGTCGACATTGCCGAAAGCGTTGCCGAGGGCCTGGCCAAGGCGCGGCGCAACCCACCGAAATATGCCGTGGTCGACATGCGGCTACAGGACGGCAACGGGCTCGACGTGATCGGGGCGATCCGGGAACGCCGCGATGACACGAGGATCATCGTGCTGACCGGCTATGGCAACATCGCCACGGCGGTGACCGCCGTGAAACTGGGCGCGATCGACTATCTGGCCAAGCCTGCTGACGCCGACGAGGTGTTTGCCGCGCTGACCCGCAAGCCGGGTGAACGGGCCGAGCTTCCGGAAAACCCGATGTCGGCCGACCGGGTCCGTTGGGAGCATATCCAGCGGGTCTATGAAATGTGCGAGCGCAATGTCTCGGAAACCGCGCGGCGGCTCAACATGCACCGGCGGACATTGCAGCGGATCCTTGCCAAGCGCGCGCCGCGCTGAGCGAAGCGATTTCAGCCGGCGGCGAGTTCGGCCAGAAGCAGCCGATCGGCGGCGGCGCGGGCAAATCTCAGCAGCATCGCCTTGCGCGTGGTCGCGGCAAGCCGGTGTTCCGGCGCCTCCCTCACCATGTGACCCGACCATGTGTCCGCGATGATCAGGCCGCATTCCTGCGGGAAAATCTCGGTCGGCACGCCTGCATGGGTGGCAAAAAACAGCCGGTCGCAATGGGACCGGTAGTCGGGCCATTTGCTGTCGCACCGGAAATCTTCAATCGAAGACTTGATCTCGACGATCCAGATCTCGCCGGCCGGGTTCAACGCCACCAGGTCGGCGCGCCGCCCCGAGGCCAGCGACAATTCGGGCACCATCGACAGCCGCAGATCGGAAAACAGCCGCTGGACCCCGCGGCGGACCATCATCGCACGGTCGGACTGGCGGCCGTCGACAAGCGGATTGTCGGAATGGGGAGAGATAATGGGCATGGGGCATAAATGCCCCAGTTTGCCTGGCGTCGCAATGTCAGCGCCCTTCTTGTTGCAGAAAAACAATGACCCGAGACAAAGCGAGTATCCTGTCCCGGCTTTTCTTCGAAGAGAGTTGCGTGATTAAGATTTGTTTAAAATAACCGGTGCCAAGTTGCGCGTGATTCTAAAACTGGCGCCCAACGCCTTGCTCTCGGAAGATCATATAATGATACCTCGTTTTTCACTTACCATCGCGGGCCTGATCGCGGCGCTCGCGCTTGCAGGCTGTTCGTCCAGTTCGGGCGGTGGCTCCACCACCCAGATTTTCACTTCCGAATACGGCACGGTGAGTGACGCCGGCTATTCGATCCCGGCGGTGCCGATCAGCAAGATCGACAAGCAGTTCCACCGGCAGATCGTCAGCTATGGCACCAAGGAAAAGCCGGGCACCATCATTGTCGACACACCCAACCGCTTTCTCTATCTGGTGCTTCCGGGCAAGAAAGCCGTGCGTTACGGCATCGGCGTCGGCAAGGCCGGATTTGCTTGGGAAGGCGAGGCCTATATCGCCTGGAAACAGGAATGGCCGACCTGGACACCGCCCAAGGAAATGATCACCCGCAAGCCCGAGCTGGCCAAATACGGCAAGGACGGCATGAAGCCCGGCCTGGCAAACCCGCTCGGCGCGCGCGCGCTGTACCTGTTCAATCAGAAGGGCGAAGACACGCTGTTCCGCCTGCATGGCACGCCGGAATGGGCCTCGATCGGCACCGCCGCCTCCTCGGGCTGCATCCGCCTGATGAACCAGGACATCATCGACCTTTACGAGCGCGTTCGTCCGGGCAAGAGCACCCGGGTCATCGTCAAGCAATAGGTTTTACGCCTCTGCCGCCATTGAAAAAGCCCGCCGGAACTCAGTTCCGGCGGGCTTTCTTGTCTCAGCCGGTCGCTGTTGCTCAGCCGCCGGCAGCCTTGAGTTCGAGACGGCGGCGATGCAGCACCGGCTCGGTATAACCATTGGGCTGGGCACGGCCTTCGAGCACCAGTTCTACTGCCGCCTGGAATGCGATCGACTTGTCAAAATCGGCCGCCATCGGGCGATAGGCCGGATCGCCGGCATTCTGGCCATCAACGACTTCGGCCATGCGTTTCATGGTCTCGATGATCTGCTCGCGGGTGACGACGCCATGGTGCAGCCAGTTGGCCATGTGCTGGGCCGAAATCCGCAGCGTGGCGCGGTCTTCCATCAGTCCGACATTGTTGATGTCGGGAACCTTGGAGCAGCCGACGCCCTGGTCGACCCAGCGCACGACATATCCCAATATGCCCTGGGCATTGTTGTCGATCTCGCGCTGGATCTCTTCCGGCGTCCAGTTGGGATTGCGCGCCACCGGAACGGAGAGGATATCGTTGAGGCTGGCGCGCTCGCGATTGCGCAGACTGGCCTGGACCTCGGCGACATTGACCTTGTGATAATGGGTGGCGTGCAGCGTCGCGGCGGTGGGCGACGGCACCCAGGCACAATTGGCGCCCGATTTGGGGTGGCCGATCTTCTGCTCCAGCATCGCCGCCATCAGGTCGGGCATGGCCCACATGCCCTTGCCGATCTGGGCATGGCCGGCGAGACCGCATTCAAGCCCGATGTCGACATTCCAGTTTTCATAGGCCGCAATCCAGGCCGCCTGCTTCATGTCGCCCTTGCGGATCATCGGTCCGGCTTCCATCGAGGTGTGAATCTCGTCGCCGGTGCGGTCGAGGAAACCGGTGTTGATGAAGACGACGCGTTCCCCGGCAGCGCGAATGCATTCCTTGAGATTGATGGTGGTGCGGCGCTCCTCGTCCATAATGCCCATCTTGATGGTGTTGGGCGCCATGCCGATGGCGGCTTCGACACGGGAGAAGATCTCGACCGCGAAGGCCACTTCCTCGGGGCCGTGCATCTTCGGCTTGACCACATACATCGAGCCGGTGGCCGAATTGGCGCGGCGGCCATCGGGGCCGATATCATGCAGCGCGATGAGACCGGTGACGAACGCATCCATGATGCCTTCCGGGATCTCGTTGCCGTCATGATCGAGAATCGCCGGATTGGTCATCAGGTGACCGACATTGCGGACCAGCATCAGCGAGCGGCCCTTGAGCGTGGCCGGCTTGCCGTCAGGTGCGGAGAAGCTGATGTCGTCATTGAGCCTGCGGGTGAAGCTCTTGCCGCCCTTGTGCACTTCCTCGGCCAGATCACCACGCATCAGGCCAAGCCAGTTGCGGTAGACCAGCGTCTTGTCCTCGGCGTCGACGGCAGCGATGGAATCCTCGCAGTCCATGATGGCGGTGACGGCGGATTCGAGGATCACGTCGGAAATATTGGCCTTGTCGGTCTTGCCGATGATGCTGCCGGAATCGACGGAGACAACCGCGTGCAGACCGTTCTTCGCGAAATAGAGCCGGTAGGCATGATCGTTTTCGCGTTGAAAGCCGGTATATTGCGCCGGATCGGCCAGCGTGGTCTCGCCGCCGCCGGTGCTGATTTTCAGTTCGCCATTCTCGAAATCGAACCCGGTGACATCGGCCCATTTGGCGCCTGCCAGCGGAACGCTGTCATCCATGAACGCCTTTGCCCAGGCGATCACCCGGGCGCCCCGCGCTTCGTCATAGCCGCCGGGCTGGGGAAGATCGCCCAGCGCGTCGGTGCCGTAGAGCGCATCATAGAGCGACCCCCAGCGGGCATTGGCGGCATTGAGCGCAAACCGCGCATTCATCACCGGAACCACCAGCTGCGGGCCGGCGATCAGGGCGATCTCGGGATCGACATTGTCGGTCGAGACCTGGACCGGGCCGCCTTCAGGCAGCAGATAGCCGATCGATGTCAGGAAGTCCCGGTAGGCGTCCATGTCCACCGGCGCGCCATTGGCGCGGTGCCAGGCATCGATCTTGTCCTGCATGGCGTCGCGTGTGGCGAGCAGCGCCCGGTTTTTCAGCGCCAGATCCCTGATCGTTGCAGCGAAGGCCTCGAAAAAGCCGTCGGCGTCGACACCGGTTCCCGGCAAGGCCTCATTGACGATGAACTCATGCAGGTCGGCACTGATCTTCAGGCCATTCTTGTCGATTCTCTTCACACTGGATCTCCGCTTGTGGTGTGCCCCGGCTTCTCCTCGAATCACCTGGACACTCTGTTTTCGTCGCTGCGCAATGCCGCGCTGCAAACCGGTCCGGTCTGCCGCCAACACCAATCTCGCAATCATGTCCTGTCCGCTCAACTCCCGAAATTGGGACGAGGCGAACCGGTTTCGCCAAAATATGGCGGGACCCTGCCGAACACGGGATTGCCTGTCAATTGTCCCAAAGGCCGAAACACATTCTGGCGATGGGTGCGATTTACCTCACGGTAATGCGCGGGCGCCCCGAAGCCGCGGCAATGAAGCGGGCCTCGATCAGCTTCTCCAGTCCCTCGATAAGCGGCATGTCGATCTCCTCGCTGTGCTCGACCACCGGATGATCGGCGCCGCTGCGGATGGCGGCGAGACGGGCCTCTGTCGCCGCCAGTTCCCGCGCCCGGGCAAAGGCTTCGTCCCGGTCCCTGAACAGCTGATGCTGGCCGGCGCCATTGACCGCGTAGCGCCCCTCGTCGGGTTCGGTGACGAAGACAGTGACGGTTTCGCGCACCTGTCCGACAACGGCGCCCACCGCATTGGCAACGCCGGCATGGACCGGCACGAAGCTTTCGGCACCGAGCATATCGGCGATGGCCGGGTAATGTACCGGAGCCGATGCGCCGAGCGCCACCAGCGGCCGGTCCAGCGTGACGCCGAAGCGGACAAAGCCCGGCGTGTGGCTCAGGGCGCGATCGATGAAGGTGGATCTGGCGGACTCAAGCCCGGTAACGCCATCCTCGGCCATCAGCGCGGTCAGCACCGCCTCCGCGCTCTGCCGGGTCAGCCGCGCCGAGACCATCTCGGCAAGTTCAGAGGGCGTTCCCGCCACATTTTTCCCAGATCCTGCCTTGCGGCGGACAAAGATTTCGGCGCCAAGCTTTGCGGCTTCGGCATTCCACTGGTTCTGGCGGCCCAGCACATGCATGGCGTCCGACGGCGTGAAGCCGGCGATCAGCACCAGACCGCGGCCGACAAGCCGGTCGAGCGTGGCGCGTTGCGAGGTTCCGGTCAGCACCACATCGAGCAGTTGCGGCTCGATGGTGATCCGGGAATAGAGCGCCGCCTCCTGCGCGGTGAGACCGGAAGCCAGCGCATCCGGCAGGCCGGTGCGCAGCGCAAAGCGGCCGTCATGGCGGCCGGAATAGCTCGCCTGCACCTGGCGTTCGAGACCGGCGAGAACCGGTTTGGGCCAGAGATGCGCGGCCAGGCTCAACGGCATCAGCCGGCGCGGCCCCAGGGTCAGGCCCGCGGCATAGCTGCCCTCGTCAAGCCGCAGCTCGGAATCGCCGCCAAGCCCGAATGTGTGCATCGCCACCGCCTCGACCATGGTGCGGTAGCGTCCGACCGTGGCGCCCTCGGTATCGAGCCGCGGCAAGCCGCCATCGAGCACGGCGATATCGGTGGTGGTACCGCCAATATCGGACACGACGGCATTGTCGAGACCGGTGAGATGGCGGGCACCGACAAGGCTGGCCGCCGGACCGGACAGAATCGTCTCGATCGGACGCATCAGCGCCTCACTGGCGGAAATCAGGGCGCCGTCGCCGCGCACCACCATCAGGGGTGCGGCAATGCCGCGTGTGGCCAGATAGCCGCTCGTGGCCTCGATCAGGCGCGCCACCATCGAGATCAGCCGCGCATTGAGCAATGTGGTCAAGGCCCTCCGCGGCCCGCCCAGCCGCGATGACAGATCATGGCTGCAGGTGACCGGCAGCGAGGTGCGCTGGCGCACCAGGTCGCGCACGGCGATTTCATGGGCAGGATTGCGCACGGCAAAATAGCCGGCGATGGCCACAGCCGAGACTTCCCGGCCCAGCTCTTCGATCCGGGCTTCCAGCGGCGCCAGATCGAGTGGCGTTTCGGTGCCGTGGACATTGTGTCCGCCCGGCAGATGGATCACCGGATCGCTGCCCAGCGCCTCGGCCAGACCGTCGCGCTGCAGGTCTTCGGGGGCGAACCCGATCATCACCAGACCGGCACGGCCGCCCCGGCCTTCAACCAGCGCATTGGTGGCGAGCGTTGTCGACAGCGACACCAGCCGGATCCGCGCCGTGGCGCCGCCGATTTCCGACAGCGCGGTTTCCACCGCGCCGGACACGCCGATGGCCAGATCGTGACGCGTGGTCAGCGCCTTGGCCGAAGCCAGCACGCCTTCGGTTTCGCTGTAGAGCACCGCGTCGGTGTAGGTGCCGCCGGTGTCGATGCCGAGGAAAAGGGGAGAGGTCATTGTCTGCAGTCCGTTCAATCACTCCGCGCCTGATGAGAGCTTGCAACCACATAAGACGGTTTGCACGGAGACGCCACCACTTCCGACGTCACCGGGTGCCGCGATCGCGCCAATGACGCGGTCCGAAGCACGGCCACCGCCCTATCTGCGGCTCACCCGCATCGGCAATCCGCCCTCGGGCTGGGTGGTGAGTTTCTGCACCGGCCAGGGCCTGGTCTCGGCAACGCAGTCAAAGCGATATTCCGACATCAGCACGCCCAGCGCGATCACCGCCTCCTGCAGCGCGAAGGTGGCGCCGATGCAGATGCGCGGACCGACACCGAAGGGCAGATACTGGAAGCGGTCAATCTTGCCGCGGTTCTCGGGCAGGAACCGCGACGGAATGAAGGCGCCGGGCTGATCCCACAGCAGGGTGTGGCGATGCAGGGTCCAGGGCATCACCAGCACGGTGGTGCCGGCTTCGATGGTCACGGTCTCGCCCTTGCCATTGTCCCACTGGTCATCTTCGATCGCGGCGCGGTTGATCGAGGGTGCGGGCGGATAGAGCCGCATCGCCTCCTCGAAGGCGGCGCGCGTCCACGGCATCGCGTCGAGCCATTTGACCGGATCGGGTTCGCGCGCCAGCACCTCGTCGATTTCGGCCTCAACCTTCTCGCGATCGGCGGGCGAATTGGCCAGACAATAGAGCGTCCATCCCAGCGCCCGCGCCGTGGTCTCGTGACCGGCGCCGATGAAGGTGATGATGTTGTCCTCGATCTCGTCGATGGTCAGGCCGTCGGGGCCGTGAAGCCGGATCAGCAGGGTGAGGAAATCCTCCGGCACGGAATCCGGGTCCGTGCGCATCAGCTGCTGCCGGGCCGCCATGGTCTGTTCCACGATCCCGCGGAACTTGGCGAGGATGCGATAGCCGAACAGGCGCCTCAAGCGCGGCACCCAGGACGGCGCCTTGAGCAGGTCCATCGGATCGACCCTGCCCATGGAGGACAAAAGCCGCTCGATGTCGCCGGAGAATTCGGCCTCGGTGCCTGTCACCTGTCCCGAAAACAGCGTCGCCGACAGGATCTCGTAGGTGAGCTCGGTCATGTCGACGGCGATGTCGCGGATTTCGCCGCGGGCGGCGGCCGTTTCGTAGCGATCGGTGAACAGGCGCGATTGCGCCAGCATCTTTTCGGCAAAGCCGCGGGCATGGCGCGGCGTGAATACCGGTGCCATGGCCTTGCGCGAGCGCCGCCAGGTCTCGCCTTCGGCGGTCAGCAGGCCATCGCGCAGGATCGGACGCAGGATCAGCTGGCGGATGGTGGCCATCTTGTAATTCTGGGCATTGTCGACCAGCACATGCCGCACCAGACCCGGATGATTGACGATCAGCGTCCGCTCGTTGAAGAACTTGACCTGCATCCACTCGCGCCGGAAGGACGGCTCGCCCCACAGCTCGAGCGGATTGCGCATCACCGTGCGGATGATCTCGAACCGGGAGGGCGGGGTTGTTCTGGGAACCGGCGCCGGCGGGACGAAAGGGGTATCGGTCTGGGTCATTCGGCTTCCTTTGCGGGTCCTGCCCGGGGTCGATTGCCTGCTTCGAACCGTCAGGCGGCCCGGCCATCGGCGGCGCGATTGCGGCTGCAGGGCTGCCGACTTTGCTATCCGGCAGGTTCATCCCCATATATGCATTCCAAAACCCACAATTCCATGGTGCCGCGGATTTGGTTTTCATCACCCGCCCGCCTATACTGAAAGCTCCTATCCGCGGTGATTCGTTGCCGCAGCTTCCACCTTTTCCGCCCGGCACCGCCGCTCTGGACTGAAAGACTTGCATAATGAACGATACGCCTGAGACAAGCCCGACCGTGGCGGCCGAATACGGCGCCGAATCGATCAAGGTTCTCAAGGGCCTGGACGCTGTACGCAAACGGCCGGGCATGTATATCGGTGACACCGATGACGGATCCGGCCTGCATCACATGGTCTATGAAGTCGTCGACAACGCCATCGACGAAGCGCTTGCAGGCCATGCCGACCGCGTCACCGTGACGCTCAATCCGGACGGATCGGTGACGGTCACCGACAATGGCCGCGGCATTCCGACAGATATCCACAGCGGCGAAGGCATTTCGGCGGCTGAAGTGATCATGACGCAGCTGCATGCGGGCGGCAAGTTCGACCAGAACTCCTACAAGGTCTCGGGCGGTCTGCACGGCGTCGGCGTCTCCGTTGTCAACGCGCTTTCGGTCTGGTTGAAACTGGTGGTGCGGCGCAAGGGCAAGATCCACGAGATCCGTTTCTCGCACGGCGTCGCCGATTCACCGCTGGTGGTGACCGGAGATTGCGGCGACGAGACCGGCACCGAAGTGACCTTCATGCCGAGCAGCGAAACCTTCACGATGATCGATTTCGACTTCGGCACGCTGGAGCATCGCCTGCGCGAACTGGCATTCCTCAATTCCGGCGTGCGCATCCTGCTCGCCGACCGGCGCCATTCCGACGTCAAGGAGCTGGAACTGTTCTATGAGGGCGGGCTGGAAGCCTATGTGCGCTATCTCGACCGCGCCAAGAAGCCGCTGGTCGTCGATCCGGTGACGCTGCTGGGCGAAAAGGACGGCATCGTCGTCGAGCTCGCCATGTGGTGGAACGACAGCTACCACGAGAACGTGCTGTGCTTCACCAACAACATTCCGCAGCGCGACGGCGGCACCCACATGGCCGGCTTCCGCGCCGCACTGACACGACAGATGGTCTCCTATGCCGACAGTTCCGGCATGACCAAGAAGGAAAAGGTCTCGCTCACCGGCGATGATTGCCGCGAGGGCCTGACCGCGGTGCTGTCGGTGAAGGTTCCGGATCCGAAATTCTCGTCGCAGACCAAGGACAAGCTGGTCTCGTCCGAAGTCCGGCCGGCGGTCGAAAACCTGGTCAACCTGACGCTGAGCGCCTGGCTCGAGGAACACCCGACCGAATCCAAGGTTCTCGTCGGCAAGGTGATCGAGGCCGCCGCGGCGCGCGAAGCGGCGCGCAAGGCGCGCGAACTGACCCGGCGCAAGGGCGTGCTCGACATTTCTTCGCTGCCCGGCAAGCTGGCCGACTGCTCGGAGAAGGACCCGGCCAAGTCGGAACTGTTCCTGGTGGAGGGCGATTCCGCCGGCGGCTCGGCCAAGCAGGGCCGTTCGCGCGAGAACCAGGCGATTCTGCCGCTGCGAGGCAAGATCCTCAATGTCGAGCGGGCCCGCTTCGACAAGATGCTGTCGAGCCAGGAAATCGGCACGCTGATCATGGCGCTGGGCACGGGCATCGGCAAGGACGAGTTCAACGCCGACAAGCTGCGCTATCACAAGATCATCATCATGACCGATGCTGATGTCGACGGCGCCCATATCCGGACCCTGCTGCTGACCTTCTTCTTCCGGCAGATGCCGGAACTGATCGAGCGCGGCCATCTCTATATTGCCCAGCCGCCGCTCTACAAGGTGACGCGCGGCAAGTCCGGCCAGTATCTCAAGGACGAAAAGGCCATGGAGGAATACCTGGTCACGACCGGTCTCGACGAAGCCTCGCTGGAACTGTCGACAGGGGAAGTGCGCACCGGCGCCGACCTCAAGGACACCATCACCGATGCGCTGAGAATGCGGGCGCTGCTTGACGGGCTGCATTCACGCTACGACCATTCGGTTGTCGAGCAGGCGGCGATTGCCGGCGCCTTCAACCCGGAGCGGACCACCGATGCGGCTTCTGCCGAAGAGATGGTTGCCGAGGTTGCACGGCGGCTCGACATGATATCCGAGGAATCGGAACGCGGCTGGACCGGCGTCACCACGGAAAATGGCGGATTGCGGTTTGAACGGGTGGTGCGCAGCGTCAAGGAAGCGGTGCATCTCGACGCCGGGCTGGTCGGCAGCCAGGACGCGCGGATGATCGACCAGATGAACGCCAAGCTGCGCGATGTCTACACCAAGCCGCCGACGCTGCGGCGCAAGGAAGGCGGCACCCTGGTTTCAGGACCGCGCGAACTGCTCCAGGCAGTGTTTGCCGTGGGCCGCAAGGGCCTGTCGTTCCAGCGCTACAAGGGTCTTGGCGAGATGAATGCCGAGCAGCTCTGGGAAACCACGCTTGATCCGAATGCGCGCTCGCTGCTTCAGGTTCGGGTCAATGACGCTGTCGACGCCGACAGCCTGTTCTCGCGCCTGATGGGCGACGAGGTCGAGCCACGGCGCGAATTCATCCAGGACAACGCGCTGTCGGTTGCCAATCTCGATATCTGATCGGGAACTGCCACCATCTCAAGACAAACCCGCCGCCCCGGTCAGGAGCGGCGGGTTTTTTGTATCGCCGGTTGCTGATCTCCGATCAGGCGCGGCCCTTCCAGGGCACCAGCCATTTCTCGGCCATGCGCATCAGGATATCGATGCCATAGCCGATGATGCCGATCAGGATGATGCCCAGAATGACGATGTCGGTGAGCTGGAACTTGGAGGCATTGACGATCATCATGCCGGCGCCGCGGTCGGCGGCAACCAGTTCGGCGGCAACCACCGTGCCCCAGCAGACACCCATGGCCACGCGGGCGCCGGTGAAGATCTCCGGCAGCGAGTTGGGCACGATGACATGTCTGAGAATCTGCCATTTCGACGCGCCCAGCGAATAGGCCGCGTGCACCTTGGTGATGCCGACCCCGGACACGCCGGCGCGCGCCGCAATGGTCATGATCCACAGGGCGGCGAGGAACAGCAAGATGACCTTGCCCTGCTCGCCGATGCCGAACCAGATGATGATCAGCGGGATCAGCGCCAGCGGCGGCACCGGCCGCATGAATTCGACGATCGGATCGAACCAGCCGCGGAACCAGTTGGACAGTCCCATGGCATAGCCCAGCGGAATGCCGATGATGCTGCCGATGACGAAGCCGGCAATCACCCGCCCCAGCGACGCGCCGAGATGGCCCCAGAGCGAAACATTCTTGTAGCCCTCGCTGGCGATCTCGCCCAGCCGCGCCACCACCGCTTCGGGCGCGGGCAGCCAGATGGGCTCCATCTGCCAGCCCTTGTCGGGCTTGATCGACAGGCTGCCCTTGGACGACATGGTCACTTCGCCGTCGGAAAACCGCACCGTTTCGCCCGGCGCGATCGGCTGTCCGTCGATGGCAATCAGGCTGTAGCCGTCTTCCTTGCCGCCGATGTCGTTTTCATTGGGCCGGCTCAGAACCGATCTCCAGGCCCCGATCTTGACCGCGTCATCGATGGCGAAGCCGTCCTCGGAGCCGGAAACTTCGGGAAGCGCCACCTCGTCGCCGACCCTGTAGACCCGCATGTGGACCACCGCGTCATCGGTTTCTCCGGCGGTGTTGCGCGCCGTGTAGGTGAAACTGGCGTCGCCGACAAAGGGGCCGGGCACATGCAGCGGCGTGATCACCGAGCCGGTGAAGGCGCCCCATATCGCAAACAGGGCGACAATGGAGACCACCGAGGCAAAACGGTTGGGGACAACCGTGCTCTCGTCGCCGAAGGTCACGGTCTTCAGGCTGGCAAAGTCGTGCCGGTGCTGGCGCGAGCGCTCCCAGTAGCGGTAGGCGATATAGGCCGCCGCGAAAATCGCTACATAGAGAAGAAAGACGATCATGCCGACTCCTCCTGCCGGCCCATGATTTCCTCTTCCATGTCCCAGATCATGCCGAGAATCTCCTCCCGGCGTTCGGCGAATTCGGGTTGTTTCTTGACCATGCGCAGATCCTGACCGACGCCCATTTCGGCGAAGGGCAGCCGGTATTCCTTGTGGATCCGGCCCGGCCGCGGCGCCATCACCAAGAGCCGCTCGCCCAGCAGCAATGCTTCCTCGACCGAATGCGTGATCAGGATGATGGTCTTGCCGGTTTCCTTCCAGAGCTTGAGCACCAGGCCCTGCATCTTCTCGCGCGTCAGCGCGTCCAGCGCACCCAGCGGCTCATCCATCAGGATGACATCGGGATCGTTGGCAAGGCAGCGGGCCAGCGCCACGCGCTGCTGCATGCCGCCGGACAATTCATAGATCATCTTGTCGCCGAAATCCTGCAGCCCGACCGTGCGCAACAGGTTTTCGACCACCGGTCTGGTTTCCGATTCCGGCTTGCCCGCCATGTCGGGACCGAAGGAAATGTTTTTGCGGACATTCATCCATTCAAACAGGGCGCCCTGCTGAAACACCATGCCGCGTTCGGCCCCGGGGCCGGTCACCTTCTTGTCGTTGAGCGTGACCGTGCCGCCGGTCGGCGCCAGGAATCCCGCAACAATGTTGAGAAGTGTGGTCTTGCCGCAGCCCGAAGGCCCCAGCACGGCCAGAAGCTCGCCCTTGGCAAGTTCCAGCGAAACATTTTCAAGTGCTTGCACCGAACCGCCCTTGGGCAGGTCGAACCGCATCGAAAGCTTGTCGATGACCAGGTCACCCATGGCTGCTCCAATCAGTGGAAATAGGTCTGCCGTGGTAGAAGGGCCGGACGGATATCCACCCGGCCCCTCGTTGATCTGATTTGGTTACATTTTCGCGGCGGCCGCAAGCGGACCTGCGTTGACGGCGCCGTCATAGGTGTCGCGCGAGGCCGGGATGTTGCCCTGTTCCTTGAAGAAGTCGCCCACACCCTTGAGGAATTCCGGCGTCGCCTTGCCGAGCCACTTGTCCGACAGCTGCTCTTCAACAGTCGGGAACTGGAAGCCCTTGAGCTGTGCGGCAGCATCCTCTTCGCTCATGCCGGAATCCTTGGCGATGACCGGCAGCATTTCCGCCGAGTCAGTGAGCCACATGGCATTCATGTCGGCAGTGACCTTGAGGAACTTGGCCAGAACATCGGACTGTTCGGCAGCAAAGGATGCCGGAACCGAGGTGACGTCATAGACGGAGATGCCGATGGCTTCCTTTTCCGCGCCGGTCAGCAGCACGTTGCCATGCTCCTTCATGCGCTGAAGCGAGCCACCCCAGCCGCAGACCATGTCGAGGCTGCCCTGGGCGAATGCCGCCGCGCCATCCGGCGGAGCCATGTCGACCACTTCCATAGTCGAGACATCGATGCCGAAATGTTCCATCTGCTTGAGGAAACCGTAATGGGCGGCAGTGCCGATCGGTACGCCGGCCTTTTTGCCTTCGAGTTCCTTGGCGCTGTCCTTGTCGATCTCGAGCTCTGCCTTGACCACGCAGTTGTCATTCTCGTTGTAGACCACGGCGATATCGGCGATCTGCAAATCCTGACCGGCGGAGGTGGCGACGACGAAGGGCGGAACCCCCTGGCTCACCGAAATATGAACATCGCCCGAAGCCATTGCGGCCGACATGGCGGTTCCGGCGTCGAAGGACTTCCAGTTGACCTTCATGCCCAGTGCTTCTTCATAGAGGCCCTTGACCTTGGCGTACTGGAACGGCATCGGCCATTCGAGGAAGTAGCCGACCGTGATTTCATCGGCCTTGGCCACCGATGCGGTGGCAACCATGGCAATGCCGGCCAGCAATGCGGAAATTCGTGATGCAGCTTTCATATGATGCTCCCTGTCAGAGCCAGCATGATGCCGGCCTTTCGATTGCAATTTCTTGCCGGACAAACCCGATAGGGCCTGTGGCGCTGTTCCCGTCTCTTGGCGTTCTTTTGTGGTGTATCTTGCGCCAATAAGGCCAAGTCGATCAAGTCGACAGTCAAAGCCATAGCGCCAATTTGTGCGGCAACACTGGTCCAGTTTTGGCAAAGCCGCTCAGGCCACTGGTTTTATTGGCGTTTTTCTGGCCATATGATTGAATAGCCACTGGCCCTATTCTCTTGCCCGGGGTTTCGGCGATGGTTTTGATGCCGAAGGACCGGCACTCACCCCATTGACGGGAGCGACCGCTCATGAATTTGCCCATTCAATCCAATGATATCCAGGCGGTTATCGAAGCTGATCGCGCCCATGTCTGGCACCATCTGATCCAACACAAGCCGTTCGAGACCATCGATCCGCGGATCATGGTCGAAGGCCGCGGCATGCGGGTGTGGGATGCAACTGGCAGGGAGCATCTCGACGGCGTGTCGGGTGGTGTCTGGACGGTCAATGTCGGCTATGGTCGCGAAAGCATCGCCGATGCGGTGCGCGACCAGCTGGTCAAGATGAACTATTTCGCCAACAGCGCCGGCTCGATCCCGGGCGCCATGTTCGCCAAGCAGCTGATCGACAAGATGCCGGGACTGAGCCGGGTCTATTATTCGAATTCCGGATCGGAGGCCAATGAGAAGGCGTTCAAGATGATCCGGCAGATTTCGCACCGGCATCATGGCGGCAGGAAATACAAGATCCTCTACCGCGACCGCGACTATCACGGCACCACCATCGGAGCGCTGTCGGCCGGCGGACAGCCGCAGCGGGTGGAACAATATGGACCGCTGGTTCCGGGCTTTGTCAGTGTTCCGCATTGCCTTGAGTACCGCAACCAGTATCCGGACGCGGAAAGCTATGGCCTGGCGGCGGCCAATGCCATTGAAGAGGTGATCCTGCGCGAAGGCCCCGACACCGTCGGCGGTCTCTGCCTCGAGCCGATCACGGCAGGTGGTGGCGTGATTACCCCACCGCCGGGCTACTGGGAACGGGTTCAGGAGATCTGCGCCAAGTACAACATCCTGCTGCATATCGACGAAGTGGTCTGCGGCGTCGGCCGCACCGGGGCCTGGTTCGGCTACCAGCATTACGGCATCAAGCCGGATTTCGTCACCATGGCCAAGGGCGTTGCCTCTGGTTACGCAGCAATCTCCTGTACGGTGACGACGGAAGCGGTGTTCGAGCAATTCAAGGATGATGCCTCCGACCCGATGTCCTATTTCCGCGACATCTCGACCTTTGGCGGCTGTGCCGCCGGTCCTGCGGCAGCACTTGAAAACATGCGCATTGTCGAGGATGAAAATCTGATCGAGAACACCCAGGTGATGGGCGAGCGGATGATGGACAATCTGCGCGCGCTGCAGGACAAGCATGCGGTGATCGGCGATGTGCGCGGCAAGGGGCTGTTTGTCGGTGCCGAGCTGGTCAGCGACCGCAAGACAAAGGATCCGATGGAGGAAAAGCGGGTCCACGCGGTGGTTGCCGACTGCATGGCCCAGGGCGTCATCATCGGCGCGACCAACCGCTCGCTTCACGGTTACAACAACACCCTGTGTTTCAGCCCGGCGCTGATCGCCACCGCACAGGACATCGACCAGATCACCGACAGTGTCGACCGGGCGCTGACCAAGGTGTTTGGCTGAACCGGCCACGCCGCATTTTCGCGCAAGGCCAAAGGGGCAGGACAATCACGATCCTGCCCCTTTCGCTGGACCGGGTCAGCCGATATGCTGGGACGAACCGACTGTGGCATCGTCCCGGGCTGTGACCGAGGTCGCGCTCAATCCGATCCACGGATCCATTAGGACAGAGCGACGTTTGCGCGTCAGGACTGGCGCGCGGGGCACGTGAATGCCGATACCGATAGACACATTTTTCCTCGATCCGAAATTCGAGGGGACGCTGCAGCAAAAAATCCAGAGGATGATCAGTGAGGGCGTGCTGTCAGGGCGCTTCATCCCGGGCGCCAAGCTGCCATCTAGCCGCAAACTGGCGGTTCATCTCGGCATTTCCCGGATCACCGTGACACTGGCCTATAGCGAGCTGGTTTCCGACGATTACCTGATCGCCAAGGGGCGCTCGGGCTATTATGTCTCGCCGACGGCGCCGCAGCGCAGCCGCTTCGAGACGCCCAAGGGCGTGGTCACCGATTGTGTCGACTGGAACAAGGCCATCGGGCAGCGATTCTCCGACCAGGTGATGCCGGAAAAGCCGATGGACTGGCGGAGCTATCCCTATCCCTTCATCTACGGCCAGGCCGATGACCGGATTTTCGATCACAGCAACTGGCGGCAATGCGCCTTGCAGGCGCTGGGCAAGCGCGAGTTTTCAACCGTCACGGCCGACAGCTTTGAACGCGATGATCCGGAACTGGTCAAATATATCGCGCTCAACACCCTGCCACGGCGCGGCATTCACGCCAAGCCGGAGCAGATCCTGATCACCATGGGCGCCCAGAACGCGCTGTGGCTGTGCGCCCATGTGCTGCTCAATCAACGCCGCATGGCGGCCATGGAAAATCCGGGCTATCCGGGCCTGCGGGTGGCGCTCAACCTGGCGCGCTGCACGGTTGCCTCGGTGCCGGTGGATGATTGCGGCATGGTGCTTGATGCGCTGCCTGCGGAAACCGATGTGGTCTTCACCACGCCGAGCCATCACTGCCCGACCAATGTGACCATGCCGCTCGAGCGGCGACGGGCGCTGCTGGAGCTCGCCAGCCGCAATGATTTCATCATTGTCGAGGATGATTACGAGTTCGAGATGTCGTTTCTCAATCCGCCGGAACCGGCGCTGAAATCGCTCGATGAGGAAGGCCGGGTGATCTATGTCGGCTCATTCTCCAAATCGCTGTTTCCCGGTTTGCGGCTTGGCTATGTCGTCGGCTCGGAAGTCTTCATCCGTGAAGCCCGGGCCCTGCGCGCCGCAATTTTGCGCCATCCGCCGGGTCATCTGCAACGCACCGCCGCCAATTTCCTGTCGCTGGGTCATTATGATGCGCTGGTGGCGCGGATGGGCCAGATCTACCGCAAGCGCCGCGAGATCATGCAGGAGGCGATCGCCCGGTGCGGGCTCGAATCGGTCGGCATCAATGTCGCCGGCGGATCCAGTTTCTGGATCAAGACGCCCGAGGGCGTGGACGCGCGCGACCTGGCGCTGGCGCTCAAGGATCGCGGCGTGCTGATCGAGCCGGGGCATGTCTTCTTCGAACGGCCTGAGGACGGCGCGCGCTTTTTCCGCATCGCCTATTCATCGATCGAGAGCGCCCGCATCTCCGCCGGCATCACGCTGATTGCCGAAACCCTGCACAGCTTCGGCAAACGCTGAGGCCACCCCGCCGGAGCGGGGCGGAGATCGGGTTATTCGCCGGTCCAGTCAGACAGCGCCCTTTTGCGGGCGCATGTCGTCGCGGCTGATGCCGGCCACGACCACCGGCTTCTTCATCGCGTCACGGCGGAACGGCTCGCCGAGTTCCTGATTGAGCACGATCTCGATGAAGGTTGTCTCGCCCTTCTTCATCTGCCGCTCGACCGCCTTGGCCAGTTCTTCGGTGAGACTGTGCTGATCCTTGACCACAACGCCATGGGCGCCGCAGGCCTGGGCGATCTTGGCATAGGACGTATCCCGGTCGAGTTCGGTGCCGACGAAATTGTTGTCGTACCAGAGCGTGGTGTTGCGCTTTTCCGCACCCCACTGGTAGTTGCGGAAGATGACCATGGTGATCGGCGGCCATTCATCGCGACCACAAGCGGTCATCTCGTTCATCGAAATGCCGAAAGCGCCATCGCCGGAAAAGCCGACAACCGGGACATCAGGCTGGCCGATCTTGGCGCCGAGAATCGAGGGAAAACCGTAGCCGCAGGGGCCGAACAGGCCGGGGGCGAGATATTTGCGGCCCTCTTCGAAGCTCGGATAGGCATTGCCGATGGCGCAATTGTTGCCGATGTCGGACGAGATGATGGCATTCTTGGGCAAAGCTGCCCGGATGGCGCGCCAGGCCTGGCGCGGCGACATCAGATCAGCATCACGCTGGCGCGACTGCGCATTCCACTCTGTGCCGGGATCATCCTCTTCATGATCGAGCGAGGAAAGCTCCTGCGCCCAGCGCGACTTGGTCAGCGAGACCAGATTGCGGCGGTCTTCGCGGCCGGCATTGCCGGCATCATCGGAGAGCTGGGCCAGAATCGAGCGCGCCACCTTGGTTGCGTCTCCCTCGATGCCGACAGTGACCTTCTTGGTCAGGCCGATGCGGTCGGCATTGATGTCGACCTGGATGACCTCGGCGTCTTTCGGCCAGTAGTCGATGCCGTAGCCCGGCAGAGTCGAGAACGGGTTTAGCCCGGTGCCGAGCGCCAGCACCACATCGGCCTTGGCGATCAGTTCCATCGCGGCCTTGGAGCCATTGTAACCCAGCGGACCGACGGCCAGCGGATGCGAGCCGGGGAAACTGTCATTGTGCTGGTAATTGGAACAGACCGGTGCATCGAGGCGGTCGGCAAGTTCGACAACGTCGGGGATGGCGCCGGAAAGCACCACGCCGGCGCCCGAAAGAATGACCGGAAATTTTGCTTTCGAGAGCAGCGCGGCTGCTTCGCTGATCGCCTGCTCACCGCCGGCGGGACGCTCGAAACGAACCATCTGCGGCAGCTCGACATCAATGACTTGCGTCCACATATCGCGCGGAATGTTCATCTGCGCCGGGGCCGAGCCGCGCCAGGCCTTCATGATCACCCGGTTGAGCACTTCGGGAATGCGGGACGGGTCGCGCACTTCTTCCTGGTAGCAGACGCAATCGGCGAACAGCCGCATCTGCTCCATTTCCTGAAAGCCGCCCTGGCCGATGGTCTTGTTGGCCGCCTGCGGGGTGATCAGCAGCATCGGCGTGTGGTTCCAGTAGGCGGTCTTGACCGGGGTGACGAAACCGGTGACGCCGGGGCCGTTCTGGGCAATGGCCATCGCCATCTTGCCGGTGGTGCGGATATAGCCGTCGCACATCAGACCGGCATTGGTTTCATGGGCGCAATCCCAGAAATTGATCCCGGCCTTGGGGAACAGGTCCGACACCGGCATCATGGCCGATCCGATGATGCCGAACGCATGTTCGATGCCGTGCATCTGAAGCACTTTGACGAAAGCTTCCTCGGTGGTCATTTTTGGCATGGGACACTCCTCTTTGTTACAGGCTAGAAACCACAACTGGCTAGATCAGCTCTAGTGCCAGTTTTTCTGTTTGACGACGCCAGATCAGTTGCGACCATCCGCGCACGCCGCGGGATCAGGAGCTCGCCGGGGAGGGGCTCTCCAGCTTCATGATCCTGGTTGCGGCATAAGCAGCCCACCCAGGTTAAACGCCGGCGGTTCCGGCGCGGCGGACGCAATCGGCAATGATCGATGCAATCTGGCGGCAGTCCTCGATCGAAAATGTCAGCGGCAGGCGCATGTCGAACAGGCTTGAGAGAATCTGATCGGTCTTTTCCAGCGTCTGCGGCTCGACATAATGCCAGCTGTGATGGTTGGAGGTGAAGGCCGCCGGCTCATGGGCGCCGAACCATTTCAGCTCGACACCGAGATCCTTTGCCGCGGCCACAAAGGCCTCAGCGGCCGGTGCGGAAATGCCCGGAAGCCGGAACTGGATCGAGCTGCCGACATAGCGCTCGCTTGCGGGGCGCTGTGGCAGGACCACGCCGGCGACAGTTTCGAGACCCTGTTCAACCGCCCGGTAGCGGGCGTTCCAGCGTTCGATATTGTCTTCCAGCCGCGACAGCTGCGGCAGCAGGATCGCGGCGCGCAGATTGTCCATGCGTCCGGACATGTTGGGGGTCTCGAGCCGGATCTCGCTCAAACACGTCTGCCGAGGGCGTCGCACCATGGCGCTGATATAGCATGTAGGAGCCCGACAGGATGATGGCGCGGGCCATGAATTCCGCATCGTCGGAGGTCAGCAATCCGCCCTCGCCGGAATTGAGGTGCTTGTAGGTCTGGGTGGAAAAGCAGCCCGCCAGGCCGAAATTGCCGCTTTTGCGACCGTTCCAGGCGGCCCCCATGGTGTGGGCGCAATCCTCGATCAGGATCAGGCCGTGGCGTTGCACGATGCCGGACAGACGCTCCATGTCGACCAGATGGCCGCGCATGTTCGACAACAGCAAGTAGCGGGCGCCGGACTGCTTTGCCTTGCGTTCAAGGTCGTCGAGATCGATCACCAGATTGTCTGTGATTTCAACCAGCAGCGGTTTTCCGCCTGCCGCGGCGATGGCGCCGGGCACCGGGGCCAGCGTGAAGCCGTTGGTCAGCACCACCTCGCCGGGTTCTAGCCCCGAGGCGCGCAGCGCGATTGTCATGGCGTAACCGCCCGAGGCGCAGGCCAGGCAATAGTGCGCGCCCTGATACTGGGCATAGGCCTGCTCAAGTTGTGCGGCTTCCGAGAGTTCACCGGGTGCGGTGTTGTAGCGGTGCAGGCGGCCCGATTTGAGAACCCTTGTCGCAGCAGCAATGGCGCTGTCGTCGAGACCTTCCTGCAGGGTGAAATCTCCGGCAAACGGTTTTGTCATCATTGCTCCTCACCCGGGCTGCGTCACGGTTCATCCGCTCTACACCACAACCCGGCCTGTCCGTTACCGCCAGTTCCGCCTGATCTATAGGGACACAGGCCGCCATGCAGGCAGCGGCCACCGGTCAGCCGGGCCGGCCCAGCGAAGCATAATCGCGCATGGCCTGATAAAGATAGTCGGCAACAAAGCGGATGCGCGGGCTGTTGCGCACATCGCTGTGCAGGGTCAGATAGGTCTCGAGCCGGGGCAGCGGCATGTCTTCGAGACAGGTTTCGAGATCGGGGGACGACGCCACCAGCGGCACCTGTCCGAAATGAATGCCGGCGCCGGCGCGTATTGCCTGCCACAACACCAGTTGGCTGTCCGACCGCAGCTTGAAGGCCGACCGGTTCAGCGTGACGCCGGCCTTGGCAAAGCCTTCGATGATCTCGTCCGAGCGATCATAGCCAATCAGATCATGGGTGAGCAGATCCTCGAGCCGCTGCGGTTTGCCGGCGCGGGCGAAATAGGCCGCACTGGCGCAGGGTATCAACGGAATGTCGGCAATGTGGCGGACCAAGAGGTCGAGCTGGTGCGGCCTGACCATGCGGATGGCGATGTCGGCATCGCGCCGCAACAGGTTCCCGACGCTGTTTGAGGCCACGATCTCGACTTCGATGGAGGGCTCCTGCCGTCTCAGTTCGGTGATCATGGCAGGCAGCACAAGCGCGCCGATGACCTCGCTGGCGGTGACCCGCACCGTGCCGGCCAGGTTTTCGGAGCGTCCGAAGGCAATGCGGGAGACCGCGTCGGCCGCTTCGCCCATCCGGCTCACCTGGGCCATCAGGTCGAGCCCGCGCTCGCTGAGCTGCTGGCCGCGCGGGCCGCGACGGAACAGCGGCGTGTCGAGCTGCCGCTCCAGCTCGCTGATATGGCGGCCGATCGAGGGCTGGCTCATGCCAAGCCGAGCCGCCGCCGCCGTCAGGCTTCCGGTTTCGGCCACCGCGAGAAAGCTGCGCAGCAAGTTCCAGTCCATCGGCGTCTTCTCCGGCACCATTCATTCATGCATGAACATCCAACATAATTGGGCGATTTTCAAATGAATATGAATGAACGAATATCGTCTTACCAACCAGAACAGGAGACGATCATGAAAACCATCGCAATTCTCGGAGCACGCGGCAGATTGAGCCGCATGGTGGCTCGCGCCTTTCTGGCGCAAAACTGGCGGGTCATCGCTATTACCCGTAACGGCGCATTGCCGGAGGGACTGAGCCAGGCAGAAGGCCGCGCCGCCGACGCCATGGACCAGGCGGCGCTGATCGCAGCCTGTCGTGGCGCCGATGTGATTTTCAACGGACTCAACCCGATCTACACCGAATGGGCGGACAGGGTTCCGGTGTTCACCGCCAATGTCATTGCCGCCGCCAGGGCCTCCGGCGCGCTGCATCTGCTGCCGGGCAATGTCTATAATTACGGCAGGAGCATTCCCGAAATCGCTGACGAGACCACCCCGATGCCGGGTGAAACAGCCAAGGGTAAAATCCGCAATGCAATGGAGCAAAGCTTCAAGGATGCGGCCAAGGACGGGGTCAAGACAAGCATCCTGCGGGCCGGCGATTTCTACGGCGGCGACGGACGCGGATCCTGGTTCGACCTGTCAATCACCGCCAGGCTCGACAAAGGTGTGTTCACCTGGCCGGGTGCGATGGATATCGATCATGCCTGGGCCTATCTGCCGGATCTGGCACAGGCCTTTGTCAAGCTTGCCGAAAAGGGATGCGATGAGACCGGCTTCGAAAGCTATACATTCGCGGGCCACAGCCTGAGCGGCACTCAAATGAAACGGCACATTGAAAAAGCTCTCGGCGGCAAATCCCTCAAGCGCGCCGGCATACCGTGGCTGCTGTTGCGTACCGGCGGCCTGGTTGTGCCGATGTGGCGCGAAATCTCCGAGATGTCCTATCTCTGGTTCACCCCGCACCGTTTGTCCGGAGACAAGCTCGCCGCCGCCATCGGACCGATCGCCGAAACCGCGCCCGAAAAGGCGGTGGCCGAGGCCCTGGCCGAACTGGACCATCAGGTTTCACAGCACAGCAAGGCTGCCTGAACGTCATTCAGGCGGCAAGAATCAGCGGATGCCGGCGCCCGTTTCCGGCATCCGGCTCGCGTGGCGCTAAAAGTAACCACTCAGACTTGACCGCAGCGACAGAATTTGTCCGGCCAAACAGCCGCTCCGGCTAGGCCAAAGGTCGCAAAAAGGCGGTTTTGCGCGGTCTTGTTGTTGCAATGCAACAAATCCGTGATAGGTTTCGGGACTGTTTGCGCGCTGCGACAAGTCAGACTCCGGCAAGGATATGACGTGCATGATGGCGGGAACGGGGCAGTCGAGCTGCCGGAAAAAGGGTAATTTTCCATGTTCTACCAGATGTACGAACTCAACCATGCGGCCATCGCGCCAATGCGGGCCTATGCCGATGCAATGCGGCTGTCATTCCGCAATCCGATCAATCCTTTGTCCCACACGCCGTTCGGCCGCGCCATGGGTGCCGGATTCGAGCTGTTCGAGCGCACCACGCGGCGCTACGGCAAGCCGGCTTTCGGGCTGGACGAGACGACGCTGGATTCGGGAAAGGTCTCGGTGCATGAAAAGATCGTCTGGTCGCGGCCATTCTGCAATCTGATCCATTTCGAACGCAGCCTGCCGTCAAAACACCGCTCCGATCCGAAGATCCTGGTGGTGGCGCCGATGTCAGGCCATTACGCCACGCTGCTGCGCGGCACGGTCGAGACCCTGCTGCCCAATGCCGAAGTCTATATCACCGACTGGACGGACGCCCGCATGGTGCCTGTCAGCGACGGCAAATTCGACCTCGATGACTATATCGACTACGTGATCTCGATGCTGCACGCGCTCGGCCCGGACACCCATGTGATGGCTGTGTGCCAGCCTGCCGTTCCGGTGCTCGCCGCCGTCGCGCTGATGGAAGAAAACGGCGACAGCTTCGCGCCATCGACCATGACGCTGATGGGCGGACCGATCGACACCCGCATCAACCCGACCGGCGTCAACGAACTGGCCCAGGCCAAGCCGATCGAATGGTTCGAAGACAATGTGATCATGCAGGTGCCGTTCCCGCTTCCGGGCTTCTCCCGTGACGTCTATCCGGGCTTCCTGCAGCTGTCGGGCTTCATGACCATGAATCTTGACCGCCACATGATCGCGCAGAAGGATTTCTACCATCATCTGGTCAAGAATGATGGCGATTCCGCCGAACGTCACCGGGATTTTTACGACGAATATCTGGCGGTCATGGACATGACGGCCGAATTCTACCTGCAGACAGTCGACACTGTGTTCATCAAGCATTCGCTGCCCAAGGGCGAGATGATGCATCGCGGACACCGGATCGACACCAAGGCCATCCGCAATGTCGCGCTGCTGACCATCGAAGGCGAGAATGACGACATTTCGGGTCTCGGCCAGACCGAAGCGGCACAGACCATCTGCCCCAACATTCCCGACGACATGCGTCACCATTATGTGCAGCCCGATGTCGGCCATTACGGCGTCTTCAACGGCTCGCGTTTCCGCGCCGAAATCGCGCCGCGGATTCTGGATTTCGCCCGCACCCATGCCCAGGAAAATCGCGGCAAGAAACCCGCGCCGAAGGTCATCAAGGGTGGCCGCAGCGGCTGACGCGGAAATTCAACGGCGTTTTAGAGGTTCGAAATTTCTCAGTGAAAACAGGGAAATATCGGATTTCCGTGGCCATTTTCTTGAATAGGCCTGCGATTCATACCACATCAAATACACTAGGGAACGATCCCCGCTTCCCTTCACCTGATGAGGTTTTACCTGATGACACAGACCGCATTGATCTCGTCCCGCATGGACACCGGCGACCATCGCCTTGATGGTTTTGGGTTTCATGGTTTTCTGGCCGCTGGGCCTGGCCATGCTCGCCTATATCATCTGGGGTGACCGGCTTGACGCCTTCAAGGCAGACGTGAACCGCGCAACCGATGATTTCGCCGGCGCGTTCCGCAAGAAAAGCGGCAATGGCATGCGCTCCAGCAGCGGCAATGCAGCCTTTGACGACTGGCGCGATGCCGAAATGGCCCGGCTGGACGAGGAACGCAAGAAGCTCGACGAGATGCGCCGCGAATTCGACCAGCATATGCGCGACCTGCGCATGGCGCGTGACCGCACCGAGTTCGAGCAGTTCATGGCCGCCCGCCAGAACAAGGCCGCCAAGACCGGCCCGGCGCCTGAAATCGACGGCTGAATGCCAATCCCCGCAAATAAAGGCGGCGTCCTGTCCAGGGCGCCGCTTTTTCGTGCACGCCAGCGCGCTTTTTCGCACATGCCCCCGCAGCGAATCGGATAAAACGCCCCCATGTTCGGATTTGGCCGCACGGCTCCCAGGAAAACCACGGCACGGCCGGCGGCGATCACCGTCAATGGCCGCGAGCTGCCGCTGACTGTGCGGGAGAACGCGCGGGCGACGCGGATGACGCTGCGGATCGAGCCCGGCGGCCAGGCGCTGAAACTGACCGTGCCGCGCGGCCTTCCCGAGCGTGAGATCGATGAATTTCTCACTCGCCATCATGGCTGGCTGATGACCCGGCTGGCCCGCGTCACCGAAGCCGGACCGCTGGCCCAGGACAAGACCATCGCCATTCGCGGCGTCGATCACCGCATCGAACTGACCGGCAAGCTGCGCGGCCTGGCCGAAGAAACCGAAATCGACGGCGTGCCGACGCTGATGGTGTCGGGCGCGGAAGAACATGTCGGACGGCGCGTGAGCGATCACCTCAAGCGGGTGGCCAAGCGCGAGCTCGAGGCGGCCGTGCGGATGCATGCGGCAACGCTGGGCAAACCGGTGCGGGCGATCGCCTACAAGGACACCAAGAGCCGCTGGGGATCCTGCACCTCCGAGGGCAATCTGGCATTTTCCTGGCGCATCGCCATGGCGCCGGATTTCGTCATCGACTATCTCGCCGCCCATGAGGTGGCGCATCTGAAGGAAATGAACCACGGCCCCGGTTTCTGGGCCACCTGCGAGCAATTGTGCCCGCGCACCAAGGAAGCCAAGCGCTGGCTCAAGCAGAACGGCTCGCGGCTGTTCGCAGTGACGTTCTAGGGGTCAAGCACCGGTTGCCCGGCACCTGCGGAGCTGGGGCAGCCCTGCCGATTGATCGCGCATCCATATCTCGACTCCGCCACGGTTTTATGCGACGTCAGGCGCCATGACAGCGACCATCAAGATTTGCGGGTTGAGCACGCCGGAGGCCATGGATCGCGCTGCCGATCTCGGGGCCGATATGGCCGGGTTCATCTTTTTCCCAAAGAGCCCGCGTCACGTCAGCGTGGAGACGGCCAGCGCGCTGGCCGGGCAGGCCCGGTCGCGGGGTCTCAAAACCGTGGCCGTGACGGTGGACATGGACAATGCCGGTCTCGACGAGATCGTGGCAAAGGTCAGGCCCGACTGGCTGCAACTGCATGGCGGCGAAAGCCCGCACCGCGCAGCGGAACTCAAGAGCCGCTACGGATTGCCGGTGATGAAGGCCTTTGCCATTCGCGACGCCGCTGATTTTGACAAGATTGAGCCCTACAAGGGCATTGCCGACCGGTTTCTGTTTGATGCCAAGGCGCCGAAAGGCTCGGATCTGCCGGGCGGCAATGGCGTCAGCTTCGACTGGCGACTCCTTGCCACGCTTGACGGGGCCGCCAATTACATGCTTTCCGGTGGATTGACGAAAGACAATATCGGCGAGGCGCTCGGCATCAGCCACGCAACCGGTGTCGATGTATCATCCGGCGTGGAAAGCGCGCCCGGTGTGAAAAGCCTCGAGATGATGGACAGCTTCGTCCGCGCGGTTCGCGACGCAGACAAGGGACGGCCCCAGGAGTAGATGATTTGAACCAGACAACCCCTCCGAATTCATTCCGCACCGGACCCGATGAACAGGGCATGTTCGGCATTTTTGGCGGCCGTTTCGTCGCCGAAACGCTGATGCCGCTGATCCTGGAGCTGGAAGAGGAATGGACCAAGGCGAAAGCCGATCCTGCCTTCCGCGCCGAGCTTGATCATCTCAATGCGCATTACACCGGCCGGCCGTCGCCGCTCTATTTCGCCGAGCGGCTGACCGAGCATCTCGGCGGCGCGAAAATCTATTTCAAGCGCGACGAGCTCAACCACACCGGTTCGCACAAGATCAACAATTGCCTCGGCCAGATCCTGCTGGCCAAGCGCATGGGCAAGACCCGGATCATCGCCGAAACCGGCGCCGGCCAGCACGGTGTCGCCTCGGCCACCGTTGCGGCGCGTTTCGGCTATCCCTGCGAAGTCTATATGGGCGCCACCGACGTGCAGCGTCAGGCGCCAAACGTGTTCCGGATGAAATTGCTCGGCGCCCAGGTGCATCCGGTCTCTTCCGGCCACGGCACGCTGAAGGACGCGATGAACGAGGCGCTGCGCGACTGGGTCACCAATGTCGACGACACCTATTACCTGATCGGGACTGCGGCCGGACCGCATCCCTATCCGGAAATGGTCCGCACCTTCCAGGCGGTGATCGGCGAGGAAACCCGCGAGCAGATGATGGCTGCCGAAGGCCGCCTGCCCGACATGCTGGTTGCCGCGGTCGGCGGCGGTTCCAATGCCATCGGCCTGTTCCACCCGTTCCTTGATGACAAGGACGTGCAGATTGTCGGCGTCGAGGCCGGCGGCAAGGGCCTGGAAGGCGAAGAGCATTGCGCCTCGCTGACCGCCGGTTCGCCCGGCGTGCTGCATGGCAACCGCACCTATCTGCTGCAGGATGGCGACGGGCAGATCAAGGAAGGCCATTCGATCTCGGCCGGCCTCGACTATCCCGGCATCGGGCCTGAGCATTCCTGGCTGAAGGAATCGAGCCGGGTGGAATATGTGCCGATCATGGACACGGAAGCTCTGGAAGCCTTCCAGCTGCTGACCAAGCTCGAGGGCATCATTCCAGCGCTGGAACCAAGCCATGCGCTGGCCGAAGTGATCAAGCGGGCGCCGAAAATGGGCAAGGACCAGATCATCGTGATGAATCTGTGCGGCCGCGGCGACAAGGACATCTTCACTGTCGGCAAGATCCTCGGCGTGGAGCTCTGATCATGTCCGGCTTTTCCGATCTCAAGGCGGTGTTCATCAACACCACGCTCAAAAGCACGGCACAAGGCGAAAGCCACACCGAGCGGCTGATGCGCAATGGCATGGCGATCATGGAGACCAATGGCGTGCAGGTCGATTATTTGCGCGCCGCCGATCATCACATCGCCTTTGGCGTCCAGCCTGACATGCGCGAGCATGGCGCGGACAGGGACGACTGGCCGGAAATCTTCTGGCCCAAAATCCGCGACGCCGACATTCTGGTGATCGGAACGCCCTTGTGGCTGGGCGAGGAGTCCTCGCTGTGCCGGGTGATCATCGAACGGCTTTACGCCCATTCCGGCCAGCGCAACGACCGCGGCCAGTATATTTTCTACGGCAAGGTCGGCGGCTGCGTCATCACCGGCAACGAGGATGGCGTCAAGCATGCCTCGATGACCTGCCTCTATGCCATGCAGCATGTCGGCTACACGATTCCGCCGCAGGCCGACAGCGGCTGGATCGGCGAAGTCGGTCCGGGCAAGTCCTATGGCGACGACGGCGCCGGCTACGACAATGATTTCACCAAGCGCAACACCACCTTCATGACCTGGAACCTGATGCATCTGGCGCGGATGCTCAAGGATGCCGGCGGCATTCCCAATCATGGCAATGATGTTGGGGCCTGGAACGACGGCGCGCGATTTGACCACCCCGAGATCGGAAAATCCTGAATGACCACTCGCATCGACACCCGTTTTGAGAAACTCAAGGCCGAGGGACGGCCGGCGCTGGTGACCTATTTCATGGGCGGCGATCCGGATTACGACACCTCGCTGAAGATCATGCAGGCGCTTCCGGGCGCCGGTTCCGACGTCATTGAGCTCGGCATGCCGTTTTCAGATCCGATGGCCGACGGCCCGGCGATCCAGATGGCCGGACAGCGGGCGCTCAAGGGCGGTCAGACACTGGTCAGGACACTCGATCTGGCGCGGGACTTCCGCAGAAGCGACAATGAGACGCCGATCGTGCTGATGGGCTATTACAACCCGATCTACATCTATGGCGTCGACCGGTTTCTGGCGGATGCCATCGAGGCCGGGATCGACGGGCTGATCGTGGTCGATCTGCCGCCGGAGATGGACGAGGAATTGTGCCTGCCGGCGCTGAAAGCCGGAATCAATTTCATCCGGCTGGCAACACCGACAACCGATGACAAGCGCCTGCCGCGGGTGCTGAGCAACACGTCGGGCTTTGTCTATTACGTCTCGATGACCGGCATCACCGGTTCAGCCATCGCCGACACGTCGAAGGTCAACACCGCCGTCGACCGGATCAAGAGCCACACCAGCCTGCCGGTCTGTGTCGGCTTTGGTGTTAAGACCGCCGAACAGGCCCGCGCCATCGGCCAGTCCGCCGACGGCGTGGTGGTCGGCACGGCCATTGTCAACCAGATCGCCAATACGCTTGACGCCAAGGGCGCGGCCACGACCGACACGGTCGAAAGCGTCGCCACCATGGTGCGCGGCCTCGCCACCGGCGTTCGCGCCTCGCGGCTTGCGTCGACGCAGTAACACCCCCACATTGGGTGACGAACCGGAGAAAACGCCTTGAACTGGATTACCAACTACGTCAGGCCAAAGATCAATTCGATGCTCGGCCGCCGCGAGGTGCCGGAGAATCTGTGGATCAAATGCCCCGAAACCGGGGAAATGGTGTTCCACAACGATCTTGAGGAAAACCATTTCGTCATTCCGGCTTCCGGCTACCACATGAAGATGTCGGCCGAAGCGCGGCTCAAACATGTCTTTGACGAGGGAAAATACGAACTTCTGCCGGCGCCGAAGGTGCCTCAGGATCCGCTCAAGTTCCGGGATTCGAAGAAATATGTCGACCGGCTCCGTGAAAACCGGACCAAGACCGGGCTGGAGGATTCCATCGTTGCGGCGCATGGCACGATGCAGGGCGTCGAGATCGTCGCCTGCGTGCATGACTTCTCCTTCATGGGCGGTTCGCTCGGCATCGCAGCCGGCGAAGCCATCATCCAGGCCTTCGAAGCCGCGATCGCGCGCCATTGCCCGCTGGTCATGTTCCCGGCATCGGGCGGCGCCCGCATGCAGGAAGGCATCCTGTCGCTGATGCAGCTGCCGCGGACGACTGTGGCGGTCGAAATGCTCAAGGAAGCGGGCCTGCCCTATATCGTGGTGCTGACCAATCCGACCACCGGCGGCGTCTCCGCCTCCTATGCCATGCTCGGCGACGTGCACCTGGCCGAGCCCGGTGCAGAAATCTGCTTTGCCGGCAAACGCGTGATCGAACAGACCATCCGGGAAAAACTGCCCGAAGGCTTTCAGACGTCGGAATATCTGCTCGATCACGGCATGATCGACATGGTGGTGCACCGCCACGACATTCCGGCGACGGTTGCCCGCCTGCTGCGGATCTTCCTCAAGCTCGATGCCCCGGAACCGATGGCGCTTCCCGCCCCGGCTGCCGAACCCGTTCCTGCCGAAGCCGCCGAATAGAGCATTCGACCATGGCACAAAGGCCGATGACTTCGGCGGGAGGAGCGCTCGTGTCGGCTGCCGAACGGGAAATCGATGCGCTGATGGCGCTGCATCCGAAGGGGTTTGACCTTTCGCTCGGGCGGATCACCCGGCTCTTGGAGCGTCTGGGCAATCCGCATGAGAGACTGCCGCCGGTGATCCACATCGCCGGCACCAATGGCAAGGGTTCAACCAGCGCATTCTGCCGGGCGATCCTGGAAGCGCAGGGCCTGAAGGTCCATGTCCACACCTCCCCGCATCTGGTCAACTGGCACGAACGTTTCCGCATCGGCGCGGATGGCAGCGGCCATCTGGTCGATGACGAGGTGCTGGCCGATGCGGTGCGGCGGGTCGCTGCTGCCAATCAGGGCGAGACGATCACCGTGTTCGAGATCCTCACCGCGGTGATGTTCGTGCTGTTTGCCGAGCACCCGGCCGATGCCGCGCTGATCGAGGTCGGACTTGGCGGCCGCTTCGATGCGACCAATGTGATCGCGCATCCTGCGGTCGCGGTAATCATGTCGATTTCGCTCGACCATCAGGCCTATCTCGGCGACCGGGTCGAGCTGATCGCCATGGAAAAGGCCGGCATCATCAAGCAGGGATCACCGGTGGTGATCGGCGCCCAGACTGAAGACGCCGCCCGCGAGGTCATTCTCAACATCGCCGAACGGCTCAGATGTCCCGTCAGCGTTTATGGCCAGGACTTCTTCACGGTCCAGGAGCACGGTCGGCTGGCCTATCAGGATGAAGACGAGCTGATGGATCTGCCCTTGCCCAGACTTGCCGGCCGGCACCAGCAGGCCAATGCGGCGGCCGCCATCAGGGCGCTGAAAGCCGCAGGGTTCGAGCTTGATGAAGCGGCGATCGCCAGCGGCCTGACCCATGTCTACTGGCCCGGACGGCTGGAGCGGCTCGCCGAGGGGCGGCTTGCGGACTTCGCCATGCAGGACGCGGAATTGTGGATCGACGGCGGCCACAATCCCGGCGCTGGCCTGGTGATCGCCGAAGCCATGGCCAATCTCAACGACCGCGAATCGCGGCCGCTGTTCCTGATCACCGGCATGATCAACACCAAGGATCCGGTGGGTTATTTCGAAGCCTTTGCCGGCATGGCCAGGCATGTCTACACCGTTCCTGTGCCGGCTTCGGAGGCCGGCATCGACCCGGATCTGCTGGCGCAGTCGGCCGTCGAGGCCGGTCTCACGGCTGAATCTGCTGTAAATGTCGAAACCGCGATCGCCTCGGTGTGCAAGAACTGGAATCCCGACGAACGGCCGCCGCGCATCCTGATCGGCGGATCGCTCTATCTCCTGGGCGACGTGCTCAAGCTCAACGGCACGCCGCCGGTCTGAACCGCATCGGCTGCAGCCCGCGCAGCAAAAACCCGCCCGGTTGCCCGGACGGGTTCGATCTTCAGTTCCGGCTTGCCCGGATCAGGCGGCGCCGGAAATCCAGCTTGCCAGCGCGCTCTTGGGCGAAGCGCCAACCTTGATGTCGGCCACGGCGCCGTCCTTGAACATTGCCAGGGTCGGAATCGAGCGCACGCCGAACTGCGAGGCGAGTTCGGGATTCTCGTCGATGTTGAGCTTGACGACCTTGATCCTGCCATCCATCTCGTCGGAGATTTCCTCGAGACTGGGGGCAATCATCTTGCACGGACCGCACCATTCGGCCCAGAAATCGACAACCACCGGCACGGTCGACTCGAGCACTTCGCTCTGAAAATTGGCGTTGTCTACTTTAACGGTTGCCATGAATGGGCACTCCTTTGGTGAGTCTGTTTGATGCAGTCAATGTGATGATTCGGCCAGCTTTATTCAAGGCTTTTCCGGCCAGCATCACCGGGTCGTGATTTGTGCTGCCAGATCAGGCTTGCAGGCGGGCCATTGCCTCATCCAATACAGGCGCGGACATTTCAATCAACAGCGGGCCGGACACATAGACCAGCGCAGCGTCAATTTGTCGCCCGGGATAGAGCGGCGCCAGCAATGCGCGGTAGATCGCGAGCTGGGAGACATGGCTGGCAGGCGGCGCCTCGCCGGGATTCGGTGCAAGGCCGGTCTTGTAATCCACCACCAGCACCCTGTCTCCATCGAGCGCGATACGGTCGATCCGGCCCGATACCGCCCGGTCCTCGCCGCCGATCCGCAGCGTTCCCATCACCGAGACCTCGGCCTCGCCAGGGGACTGAAAAATCGGCGCAAAACGGGGATCGGCAAGCACCGCAAGAATCTGGCTTTCCAGCGCCTGCGAGGCCTCCGCCTGGTCGGCAGGCATGGCGCGGGCAAGATAGCGGGCCAGCACGATCTGCCGCTCCTCCGGGGCGACCGCAGGCAGGACCTGCAGCAGACGGTGAACCATACTGCCGCGTTCCAGCGCGGCAGCCGAACCGGACGACGTGTCGGCGAAGGGCGAGCGGGTGGCGATGCCGGCACTTTCCTCAAGCACGGCACCGACGCCGGAGGGCGCCGAGGGCCGGGGCAGCCGGCGCGGCGGCGGCAGCGGCCCGTCGGGAATGCTCAGCACTGGTGCGAGAGGCGCGGCTGGTGTCGCTGGTGGTTCCGCTGCAGGCGCGACCGTATCATCGCCACGAACACGGCAGAGGCGGCGCGCTTCGAATGGTTCTCCGTCGGGATCGTGGACGATATCGGAGACCAGATAGCCGCTTTCCTCGGCGGCACTGTCAAATCCAGCCGCCGCCAGCGAATGCCAGGTCGGGGTTTTCACCTCACGGACACCGCGATAGCCGCAAACGATCAGCCGGTCGGCGGCACGGGTGAGCCCGACATAAAGCAGCCGGCGATATTCCTCCTCGGCCTGCTCGCGCATCCTGTCGCGCATGGCGGCCGTTGCTTCATTCTCGTAGGTTTTGTCCGGCAGCCAGACCGGAATCGAGGGCGGCTCCTTGCTGTCAGGGGCAGGCGGCAGCAGCCAGAGCCGCGGCTGATGACTGTGCTGATAGGCCTCGCCGCCCGAATCGACCAGAAACACGATCGGGGCTTCCAGACCCTTGGCGGCATGCACGGTCATGATCCGCACCGCACCGCTCTGTCCCTCCATCTCGCGCTTGATCTCGGGCGATTCGGTCTCGAGCATCGCGAGAAAACTTTCAAGGCCCGGCAGCCCCGCCTGCTCGTGATCGAGCGCCAGGCCCAGAAACTCGTCCAGCACATCGCCGACCTCATGGCCGAGCCGGGAGAGATAGGCGCGGCGCCCGCCATCGGGACCGAGCAGCGTCGCATAGAAATCATGCGGCGGCAGCCGGGTGGCGCAGGCGATCCAGTGGTCGAGCTGTTTCACCGCCACGGCAAATGCTTCGTCGGATTCGGAAAGCGCCCGCATGTGACGCCACACCGACTGACCCTTGGGACGCAGGGCGGTGAGGCGGAACAGATCATCCTCATCCAGACCGAGCAGCGGGCTCTTGACCAGCGCTGCCAGCGACAAATCATCATCGGCCAGCACCGCGAAACGGCCCAACGCGATCAGATCCTGCACGGCGATGTGGTCGGTGAGGCGCAAGCGGTCGGCGCCGGCCACCGGAATGTTGGTGGTGGCCTTGAGTGTGCGCAGAAGCGTGGGCACGAAGCCGTCGCGCTTGCGCACCAGCACCAGAATGTCACCGGGCGCCACCAGCCGCAATTCCCGGGTTTTCTGGTCCTCTATGGTCTCGATACCGACCCACTGCTTCAAAACCCTGGCAATTCGCCGCGCCAGTTGCGCGGCCGGTGCTGATTCCGGCACATCGTCAAAGGCGGCGGTCCAGTCCTCGTCGCTGTCGGTTTTCTCGCGCGCGATCATCGGCCAGAGCTCGACCAGCCCGGGCGCCTGCTGCCGGGCGGTTTCATGGATCACCGGTTCCAGCGCCGACCCCATGCCGCGCAGCGCGTCGGCGCTGGCAAAGACGTGATCGACCAGCTTGAGCACTTCCCTTGACGACCGGAACGAGACCCGGAGCTGAACCTGCCTGAAATCCACATCCGCTGCGCGCGCCCGGCCGTACACACGGCTGCGCTCCTCGGCAAAGCGTTCCGGGCGGGCACCCTGGAACGAATAGATCGACTGTTTCTCGTCGCCCACGGCAAAAACGGTGCGCAGCGCCGCGCGTGCTCCTTCGCCGGCAAAGAACTCGTCCGAGAGCGAGCCGATGACGTTCCATTGCAAGGGTGCTGTATCCTGGGCCTCGTCGACGAGCACATGGTCGATGCCCTGATCAAGCTTGTAATGTACCCAGGCACTGGCGCCGCTTTTGGACAGCAGCGCCTCGGTCGCGGCAATCAGATCATCATAATCAAGCAGCGCCTGGCGGGTCTTGAGCGCCTCGAAGGACCCCAGATAGCGGCGCGCCAGCCGGAACGCGGTCAGCGAGACCGACAGCGCGTTGAGCCGTGCCAGCCGGTCGCAGACTTCCATGATCTGCGCCTGGGCCTGTTCCAGCCGCTCGGCGAGATCCGGGAATTGCGCAGCCACCGTCTTGGATGCGGCACCGCCAAGCTTGGCGGGCGCACCTGCCTGGGTGAAGAACACCTGCCTCAAAAGCTCGAGCCGCCTGTCCGGATCGGGTTCGGAACCGCAGGTCAGCAGGCCGTAGGACACATTATGGGCGCGCGTTGCCGATTTCGCGGTTTCGGCAAAGGCGTAGAGGCCGCGGATGTAATCGACCGGCAGCGCGTCCAGCGGCCAGGCCCGCTGCGTGACGGTGGCGGCGGTTTCCCCGGCTTCCAGACCGAGTGCTGTCCGGAACATCGGCTCGGCGCCGCCGGAGGCGCGGGCAGCCGCATCAAAGGCGAGGTAATCGCGGCGCCGCGCATAGAGCCCGGAGAGAAGCTTGTCGAAACCGGCTTCGCCTCCGGTATCGAGCGCCGTGGTCACGGCCAGCGCCAGATCCGGATCCTCGTCGAAAATCTTGCGCGACATCAGCTGCCGTCGCGCTTCGGCCAGGAGTTCCGCGGCCTTCTGGTCATCGAGAACATTGAAATGGCCGGGAATATTGGCTTCCAGCGGAAAGCGGTGCAGCACGGCTTCGCAAAAGGCGTGGATGGTCTGGATCTTGAGACCGCCCGGGGTCTCAAGCGCGGTGGCAAACAGGCGCCGGGCGCGGACCAGCAGATCCGGCTCGACCCTGCGGCCTTCCAGTTCCGTCAGCCTGTCGGCAAGCTCGGCATCATCAAGCCGGACCCATTCCCCCAGCGTTCGGAACACGCGGATCGACATTTCGGCCGAGGCGGCTTTGGTGTAGGTCAGGCACAAGATCGCCGAGGGCGGGGCGCCGCGCAACAACAGCCGGATCACCCGGCGGGCCAGAACGTGGGTCTTGCCGGAGCCGGCATTGGCCGAAACCCAGGCCGACAGATTCGGCGTGGCCGCCAGGTTCTGCCGCAGCGTGGTGTCGGAGACCGGGTTGGATGTGGCTTCAGCCGTCATCGCCGTCTCCTGTATCTGCATCGACCGCGGTCTGCCATTCGGCGACCCGGGCGAGGTGATCATATTCGCCTCCGAAATCGCGGGCGCTTTGCGGAATGGCGCGCGACAGGAAGCCGCGCTTGCCGGAAGCGAGCAGGGCAACCAGCCTGCCAAGCTCGTCTACCGCCTTGGCGGCAAGATCCGCCGGACCAACAAACTCGTCCTTGCCGGGCTTTTCCGGATCGGTATCGATCCGGTCGGCGAATTTGTCCTTGCCGGTCAGGCGGAGATAGAAAAGCCCCGACACCGGGACCGGCCCGGCATCGGCAAAGCCGCCATGGATCAGCGCATGGGCCTCCAGCGCCAGCTGCGGATCGAGCAGGATGCGGGCCTCCTTGCGCGAGGGCGTGCCGCCGGTCTTGTAGTCGATGATCCATGCGGTGCCGTCGCTGCGCAAATCGATGCGGTCAGCCATGCCGGTGATCTTCACCCCGGCTCCGGGCAGCTCCAGGCCGGCGCGGGTTTCGACCAGCGAGCGGACCAGGCCATTGCCGGCCTCGGCCTCCCATCCGGCAATGAAGCGCGAAGCCTTGTCGAAGCGCAGCCGCCAGACCAGGGCGGTGGCGTCTGGCAGATCTGCGCGGGCGAAATGATCCGCTGCGATTCTTTGCAAGGTCTGCTCTGTCCGGTCACTTTGTTCCGTGGACGAAACGAACTCCTCGAGGATTGCATGATAGAGCGTTCCGCGTTCGCGCGGGCCGGGATCGGAGAGGAAGGGTTCGAGCGGATCAAGCTTGAGCACGCGGCGCGCATAGATCGCATAGGGATCGCGGCGCAGCTTGCCGACCTCGGAGAAGGAATAGCTTTTGGGCTGAAGGGCTGCGGCCGGCCGTGGCTCCGGGCGCGAGGCGGGCGGTGTGGAGGGGCCTTGATCGAGCGCCCGCGCATGGGCAAGCAGCGCATCGCCGCGGTCCCTGAGCGCCCGGGCCGGTTCCGGTCCGACCACGGCGAGAAGCCGCTGCAGCCAGCGCGAGGCCACCGTCGGGGCCTTGCCCGAACGCAACGACCGCGACAGCACCACCTCGGGCGCGCCCATGGCCATCTGGAAATCATGTGCTGCCTGGCCAATCCGCCGTTCCGGTGGCTCCAGCCCGATCGCGGCCTTCATCGAGCGCGACAGAAACGGATCTTCCTGGCCGGCCTGCGGCCAGACACCCTCGTTGAGACCGCCGAGCAGCAGCGTGTCGACATGCTGCAGACGTGCCTCCAGCGCACCCCAGATGAAGGCCCGCGGATGGCCGCCGGCGCGCGGCTTGACCATTCTGCCGGCCATCAGCGCATCCAGCGTGTCGATCCAATCATGCCCGGTCAGCTTGAGTTCCGAGCCGCTGTCGCGGATCTCGAGCAGAAGTCCTGCGAGGTCCGCACCTGCTTCATCGCCCCAGAGTGGTTCGAGCGCATCGGTGTCATCGGCGCAGATTCGCTCCAGCACCGCTGCGGTGAGTCCGGCAAACCGGCCGATGGCGATTTCACCTGTTTCCGCCAGAACCGAGGTCAGCGGCGACAGCGCCGCAGTGACGCGCCCGGCAAATTCGATGGCGAGATCAGTGTCCTCATCGCTGATCCGGCTGAGCCAGTGCGGTGCATGGCGATCAAGCCGTCCGGCTTCGCGCCCGCGCACCAGTTCTGCGAGCGCGCCGATGTCGGCCGTGCCGCTGCCGCCGCGCAGGCCAATGCGCTCGACAATGCCGGCACGGCGCTTTGCGTCACGCGCGCTGAGACCGAAGCGCGCCAGCGGGTGCTTGATGAGTGCTGCGATCGCCACCGGATCGCCCGGCGCAAAGGCCACCTGGACGGCCAATCGCGCCAGACCACCCTGCGGGCTCGAAGCCAAGGGCACACCGCCCGAATCATTGGCTTCGATGCCATAGTGGCCAAGCTCGGTGACGACCCGGCGGGCCAGGTTGCGATCCGACGTGACCAGCGCCGCCGTCGGTTCGGGATTTCCTGGTTGCGGTTCAAGGGCGCGGCGCATGGCGGCGGCAAGGGCTGCGGCTTCCTCGCGTTCATTGGCGGCCTCGATCAGGCTGACCTGTTCAAATCCGGACTGGATCACCGATGGATCAGGCAGAAAACCTGCCTCGCCCCAGGCCTCGGTGGAAGCCGCCGGCAGAAGTGCTGCGGACACAAGGCCGCGCCGCGCGGTCATTTCGGGACCGATATGACCGATTTCCGGGATCTCGCCGATCCGGTCCGCCTCGAGCCCCGCGCCCTGGAGCAGCCGCAGCAGGCCATATTGCGGATGGCTGCGGATCGACACATCCACCACCGCACGGCCATCATCGGATGTCAGCGTGGCTGCGGCCCGGGACAGCGCAGTCCAGTGCGAAGCGCGCATGGCGTGGTCGAGACCGGGCAGAACCACCGCGCCTTGCGCAAGCTGCGCCACGGTGGCGATCAGCCGTGCGGTCGACGGCCGTGTGCCGGTCGATCCCGCTACTATGACCGGGCGGTCCTGGGCGGCGACAGCCAGTCCGCGCGTGAACACATCGATCATCACATTGTGATGGTGAGCTGGGCTGGAGCGGGAAATTTCCGTGAGCAGGGCTGGCCAGTAATTGCGGGCGATCTTGAGAAATTCACTGGTCAGCTGCCACCATTGCTGCAGATCGGCATCGATCACCGTGTCCAGACCGGCAAAATCGCATTCCTCGGTCTCCACCGCCTGGATCAGGTCAAACAAAGCGCGTCCCAGCCAGATCGCATCGGCCGGATTGGCCGGCGCCACCAGCGGCATGCCGCCGAGGTGGTCGCGAATGGTTTGCGGCAGGGCCATTTTCCAGGCCAGGACCAGATCGGCCAGGCGCAGGATCGCCGCTGTTTGCGGGATCGGCGGATCCAGCGCCAGGATCTCGGGATCAGCGGATTCGAGAAAGCCGGCATCGTCATCGGTCTCGCCCAGCGGCCGTATCGACGGCAGGATTGCCGAGCCCTTGCCGATCAGGTCGGTCAGTTCGGAACGCAGCACCCGGGCGGCGCGGCGGGTGGGCACAAACACGGTGGCGCCAGCCAGCGACAACGGGTTGTCCGGATCATAGGCAAGCTCGGGAACCAGACCGCCGGAAAGGATTTTCTCGGCCAGCGTGGTCAGAAAGGCCGCGCCGGGCGGAATCGTCAGGATTCTGGGAGTGGACCGGGTCACCGTCCCGCGCCGCTTGAGCCGGAAAGAGGTTCGCCGAGATAGGCGGACCGGGCAGCCTCGGCCTCGCCGATCGCTTCGGGAGTGCCGACGGTGAGCCAGTGTCCGCGCATCGGTGTGCCAAACAGCCGTCCGGCGCCTGCCGCGGCGTCAAAGCAGCGGTTGAGGCTGAATTTCTTCTCGGTGATCCCGTCAAAAATCCGCGGATGCAGGATGATGGCGCCGGCATAGATCACCGCGTCACCGGCGCCCTTGTAGCGCGCCAGCCGTCCGTCCGCCTCATAGGTGAAATCGCCTCCGCCGGTGTGGCCGGTGGCCTGATCGAGCCGCGCGGTCATCAGCTGCATGTCCATTGATTCGGGATCGAAACGATCTGCCATCATGGAGAGATTGTCGCGCTGTGCGCCGGGTTCTTCAAGCCAGAAGGTATCGGCATTGAGCACCAGGAACGGGTCGGCCCCCAGATCCGGCAGGGCGTTGACAATGCCGCCGCCTGAATCGAGCAGCGCTGCGGTTTCATCGACCACCCGGATCTCCGGGCCCGGCCATGCCGCAAGCCAGTCGACCAACATTGGCGCGAGATAATGAACATTGACCACCACGCGCTCGATGCCAAGCCGGTTCAGCGCCTCCAGCGAATAGGCGATCAGCGGCTTGCCGGCGACCTCGACCAGCGGTTTGGGCCTTGTCTCGGTGATCGGGCGCATGCGGGTGCCAAGCCCCGCGGCAAGGATCATGGCGGTTTTGATGGTCATCACTCAGACAGGTCCGGTTTATGATTCGCTGGTGCTGATACCAGCCTTTGCAAACCAGAAGCGCAAGGGTTGCAGCACCGGATGGGCAAGAGAAGCCGCGATATAGGCCTCGATGCGCGGGAGGTGGCGCATATAGCCGGATTTTCCGTCGCGCTGCTTGAGCCGGACGAAGATGCCGAGAATCTTGGCGGCGCGTTGGGCCGCCATAATCGCATAGGCCTCGCGAAACCCGGCCTCATCGAAGTCCGAATCGGCCTTGCGGCGCGCCGCGATGTAGCGGGCGAGAAGCTGGTCTGCCAGATCCGCTTCGACGGTCACCCGCGCATCCTGGCACAGCGACGCCACATCATAGGCGGTCGGGCCGATCATCGCGTCCTGGAAGTCGATAATACCAAGCCGGTCGAAGCCGGATTTGGCACTGCGCCAGATCAGGTTGGGCGAGTGGTAATCCCGCAGAACGATATGCGATTCGGCCTGTTCGAGCCGCGCAAACAGGCTGCGCCACAGCTCGAGATAGGCTTCACGCTCTTCGGCATCGATCGTTTCACCGCGCCGCCACGGCAGATACCAGTCGGTCAGCAGTTCGGTTTCGATCTGCATGGCGCGTGGATCATAAGCCGGCACATGATGCAGCCGGTCGCCGGCTGGCAGTGGGCCGGGAACCGGCTTTCCATGCAGCGCTGCCAGGCAGTCGATCGCCAGCCCGTAGCGCTCCGCGTCTGGCCGGCCATCAGCATCGAGAATGCCGCCGGTGCCGAGATTTTCGATCAGCAGAAAGCCCTGGTCAAAATCCTCGGCAAGAATTTCAGGAGCCGCAAAGCCTTGCGCGCCAAGCCAGCGCGCAATGGCGACGAAAGGAACCACATCCTCGGCCAGATGGGCGATCTGCGAATAGGGCAGGCCGTCGCGAATCGGCGGACCATCGGGCTGGCGCGGCGCATTCATCAGGATGAGCGGCTCATGGTCTGCAGTGCGGATGGTTTCGTAGCTGCGCGACGATGCATCGCCCTGCAGATGGCGGCGTTCAGCACGCTCATATCCACTCTGGTCAAGAAACCGGCGCACGGCGCGGGACCTTTCGAGCCGTGTCATGAACCCGGCGGGTGCTGCGACGGTCACACTGCGGCTTTCGCCCAGTCCGTCAAAGCGCAGCATCACCCGGTCGTCGGGCAGACGCGCCAGCGCCTTTTCCGGCCATTCGATCAGCGCCGCTCCCTCGGCCAGCGCGTCCTCGAGGCCAAGCTCATCGAGTTCGTCCGGCGATCCGATGCGGTAAAGGTCGAGATGGGCGATCGGCAGCCGCAAGGGGTAGGTCTGGACCAGGGTGAAGGTCGGGCTTGGAGCTTCGAGCTCCGGATCATCGGCGATCGCCCGGATCAGGGCACGGGCGAAGGTTGATTTGCCGGCGCCGAGGTCACCCGACAGACACAGGCAATCGCCGGGCTTGAGCGCCATGGCCACATCTTCGGCAAAACGGGTGGTCGCGGACGGGTCCGGCAGTTCGACGCGCGAGGGATCAGCCGTCATCAAGGCTCACTCGGCTGCATCGCGGGCGCGGGCGCCGGTGATGGGAAACCGGCAAATGATCGTTGCGCCGCCAGCTTCGCCGCTCTCGATGGAAACGGTTCCATTGTGCAGCCCGACAAAGCTCTGCACGATCGACAGCCCCAGCCCGGCGCCGCGGCGGCGGCCGCCCTGGCCGTGGGTTTCAAACCGGGCAAAGACATCCTTGCGGGCATCTTCGGGAATGCCCGGACCGGAATCCGAGACCGAGAAGATCGTCGACGTGTCGTCCTGGGTGCAGCTCAGGCGGATGGCGGACCCGGCGGGAGCGAAATTGGCCGCATTCATCAGCAGCTTGAACAGAATCTGCTTGAGGCGCTGATGGTCGCCAATCATTTCAGCCGGCGCATGCTGGATGTCCACATCCAGCGACAGGCCGTTTTCCTTCAACCGGTCGGAAATCTGCACGCCGGCCTCGGCAAACAGATCGACGATGTTCACGGTGCCGGCGTCGAGCCGCATGATGCCGGCATCCACGGTGGCAAGATCGAGAATGTCGTTGACGATGGTCAACAGCACCGAGGACGAGGTCGATATGTGGTCGAGATATTCGGACTGCCGCTCGTTGAGCGGGCCGAAATCGGGCGTGCGCAGCAATTCGGTGAAGCCGATGATGTTGGTCAGCGGCGAGCGCAATTCATAGGAGACATGCTGGACGAATTCGTTCTTGAGCGTGTCGGCCTTGCGCAGCGCCTCGTTCTTCTCCGTCAGCATGCGCTCGGCGCCGACGCTGTCGGTGACATTGACGAAGGCGATCATGGTCTGGCCATTGGGCAGCGGCACGATGGCGTAATCGAGGATCAGACCGGTTGTCAGCTCGATGCGGCCTTCGCGGGTATGGCGCTCTTCCTCGAAACCGGTGATTTCGCCGGCAAACAGCTTCCAGCCATCGGCTTCGCGATAGGAGGGCTCGCAGGCTGCAGCAATATGGCGGATATGGGTTCCCGGCTTGACCTGCTGCTCGGTCAGACCCCAGAGCGCCCGGAACGAGGGATTGGACAGGCGGATCTTGCCATCGGGACCGAAAACGCCGACGCCTTCAGCGAGATGGTCGATGGTTTCGCCCTGGGCGCGCAGCAGCGTGTTGTAACGGGTCTCCAGACTGACCTTTTCAGTCAGATTCTCGAACACCCAGGTGACGCCGCCCTGCGGATGGGCATTGGCAAAGACATTGAGGGTCTGGCCATCGGGCAGATGCCAGAGCTGCGGCGTCGTCTCAACGGACCGGTAGGCCGCCAGGATCTGTTCCTTCCAGTCGCGCCAGGCATGCGGTTCGGGCAGTTTGCCTTCGGCGCGCAGCCGCTCCAGAAACTCGCCATTGTCGGGCCGGCGGGCGAGGAACGGAATGTCGAGTTCCCACAGCCGCTGGAAGGCCTGATTGTAGAATTGCAGCCGCTGGTCGCGGTCAAAGATCGCCACCGGTGTGGCCAGATGGTCCAGCGTTTCGGAATGGCTCTGAATGGTGCGACGGAGCTCTTCGCGCAGATCCTCCTCGATGGAGATATCAAGCGCCAGGCCCGCCGTGCCGGAGGCGGTCTTGACGTCGGCAACTTCGAGAAAGCGGCGATGGCCCTGAATGACCGTCGAGACCTTGTCGAGAAAGGGCCGCTCCAGGGTGGCGGTGGCGCGGACGCGTTCGCGCGCTGCGGTTCCGAGCAGTTCCAGGCCACGGCTGAGCGCGTCATCGCGGTCGGCGCCTTCCACCGAGCGCACATAGGCATTGTTGACCCAGAGCAGTTTCGAATCCGGGCCGCGCAGCCACACCGGCATGTCGATGACATCGAGAAGCGCCTCGAAAGTGTCGACGGAGGTGAGCAGCCGGTCGCGTTCGGTCTTGAGTTCGGCCAGTTCGGCGCGAACATTGGACAGCGTGACGAAGCGGACAAAGGCGCGACCGCCCGAAACCCGTCCCTGCGCCTCGATGACATGGCCGCGGATGGTCTCGACGACGATGTCGAAGCGTTCAGCCTGGGCCCGCAGCCGGTCGAGCGCCTCGTCGATATTGGCGGCGGAGCGGGGCTCGAGCCAGCGGCCAAAGGCCAGAAAATCGCCGGATTTTTGCGGCGCGCCGGTCTCTGCGGGCAGATTGCCGAGCACTTCGGCCGGCAGTCCGACACCGTCCCAGACCACGATCTGGCGGTCGCGGTCGACAATCAGCGCCTGATGTCGCGACAGCTTGGCATTGGCATCAGCCAGCGAAGCGCGCAGGCGGACATTTTCGAGGTCGATCTTGCCGCGTTCGCGAATCAGCCAGATGGCCGAGATCATCGCCGCCGAGATGGCGCCGATCATCATGGCGAAATTGACCACTTCGAGAGAGGAGATCGAGAGTTTTGCGGATGTCTGTTCCTCGACCTGGGCCAGCGCCGAACCCGCGGAGACCAGCACGCTGCCGCTCAGCAGCGCCGTGCCGGTCAGGAACCGGCGGCGAAAGCTGCCCAGAAGGCCGGTCACAGTCTTACGTAAGCTGGAAAACCCGTCGCGCTTGAGTGAATCCGGTTTGACCGGCATGCCGCAGTCCCCTCGTCGCATGTTTGACAAGACATCGCCGATCCGTTTTCGCGCCGCCACAACGCAAAACGAATCAATGTCCAAAACATACCTGCTTCGCGAATCACGGTGAAGGGGACGAAGCGGAAAAAGAAAACGCACCCCTGTTGTCAAGGATGCGTTCTCAATATCTTGTGGGTACTGCCGGAAATATTAGTACCGGTAGTGTTCCGGCTTGAACGGACCTTCAACCGACACGCCGATATAATCGGCCTGTTCGGTTTTCAACTGGGTCAACTTGGCGCCGATCTTGTCGAGATGCAGGCGCGCGACTTTTTCATCGAGATGCTTGGGCAATACATAGACCTCGTTCTGGTACTGCTCGCCCCTGGTCCAGAGCTCGATCTGCGCCAGCACCTGGTTGGTGAAGGACGCCGACATGACGAAGCTCGGGTGACCGGTGGCATTGCCCAGGTTGAGAAGCCGGCCCTGACTCAGCAGGATCATGCGATTGCCTGACGGCATCTCGATCATGTCGACCTGATCCTTGATGTTGGTCCATTTGTGGTTTCTCAGCGCAGCGACCTGAATTTCATTGTCGAAATGGCCGATATTGCCGACGATGGCCATGTCCTTCATCTCGCGCATGTGCTCGAGACGGATCACGTCCTTGTTGCCGGTGGTGGTGACGAAGATGTCGGCCGACTGGACCACATCCTCGAGCAGCACGACCTCGAAGCCGTCCATGGCCGCCTGCAGGGCGCAGATCGGATCGACTTCCGTGACCTTGACGCGGGCGCCGGCGCCGCGCAGCGAAGCCGCAGAGCCCTTGCCGACATCGCCGTAACCGCAGACGACGGCAACCTTGCCGGCCATCATGGTGTCGGTGGCGCGACGGATGCCGTCAACCAGGCTTTCCTTGCAGCCATACTTGTTGTCGAATTTCGACTTGGTGACCGAATCATTGACGTTGAAGGCCGGGAAGGGCAGCAGGCCCTTTTTCTGCAGGTCATAGAGGCGGTGCACGCCGGTGGTGGTTTCTTCCGACACGCCCTTGATGGCATCGCGGGTCTTGGTGAACCAGCCGGGGCTCTGCTTCATGCGCTTCTTGATCTGCGCGAAGATGGCCTCTTCCTCTTCCGAGCTGGCAACGTCGAGCAGGCTGGTTTCACCGGCTTCAACGCGTGCGCCCAGCAGGATGTAGAGCGTGGCGTCGCCGCCATCGTCGAGGATCATGTTGGCGCCGTCGGGGAACTGGAACGACCGGTCGAGGTAATCCCAATGCTCGACAAGGCTCTGTCCCTTGATGGCGAAAACCGGAACGCCGCTGGCTGCAATGGCTGCCGCCGCATGGTCCTGGGTGGAATAGATGTTGCACGAGGCCCAGCGGACATCGGCGCCCAGGGCGACCAGGGTTTCGATCAGCACGGCGGTCTGGATGGTCATGTGCAGCGAACCGACGATGCGCGCGCCCTTCAGGGGCTGCTGTGCGCCATATTCCGCGCGCAGCGACATCAGGCCGGGCATTTCCGTTTCGGCAATATCAAGCTCCTTGCGGCCGAAATCGGCGAGGGCAATATTGGCGACGATGTAATCTTGGGTTTCGGACATAGAGTTTTCCAAAGGTTTTGAGATCCAGACGGGACAGACTGGATTGCATGGGCGGTGCCATAGCAGGAAACGCCCATGCTGGCAATATGATATAAAGATGTCTTTATGTGAGAATGATCAGGCTTCTTCGCCGAAGCGGTTGGCGACCAGAGTCTCGATCGCGTCGAGCACCTCGTCGGCCTGGCGGCCCTCGGCCTCCACCATGATCGAACAGCCGGGACTGGCGGCGAGCATCATCAGGCCCATGATCGAGGTTCCGCCGACGGTGGAGCCTTCGCGGGTCACCCTTACCGTGGCGTCGTAGCGCTCGACGGTCTGGACGAACTTGGCCGAGGCCCGGGCATGCAGGCCGCGCTTGTTGACGATTTCCAGGGTTCGCGACTTGAGGAGAGAAACTGCTGTCATTTTCCGGTCAACAGACGGCTTGCAACATTGATGTATTTGCGCCCGGCATCCTGCGCATCGGCAAGCGCCTTTTTCATGTCGTTCGATCCGCGCACGCCTGCCAGCTTGATCAGCATCGGCAGATTGACCCCGGCGATGACATCGATGCGGTCGGAATCCATCACCGATATCGACAGGTTGGAGGGGGTGCCGCCAAACATGTCGGTAAGGATGATGACGCCGTCGCCGCTTTCGACCCGTGACACCGCTCCGACAATGTCCAGCCTGCGCTGGTCCATGTCATCCTCGGGCCCGATGCAGACTGTCTCAAGCGCGGTTTGCGGTCCAACCACGTGTTCAAGCGCATGCCGAAATTCCTCGGCGAGCTTGCCATGGGTGACAAGCACCAATCCGATCATTTTGCCTCCAGCAGCATGCGGTCAATCCGATTTATCGTCGAGCACGCTGATTGCTTGACAGTTACGCACTGTTTGAAAAAATCATCTTGGACAGATGCAGGCGAAGTTCAAGCCAAAAAACATCACAAATGCAGCAAATTGTTCCGGCGGCGGTCTCAGCGGCTGAAAAACAGCTCCGGGCGGCTGGCAATCAGGTAGTCCAGCGGATCGCTTGTGCCATCGTGCCACAGTCGCATGAGTGGCAGCGATGCATCGCCACACGAAAAGGTTTCAGATTCCGGCGGCGAACGGGTCTCGGAGGAGCGCTCGGTGAGCGCCACGGCAAGGTGCATGACCGCCCGTTCCGAGCGGCGCATGGCGACGATACCGGTGCCGCGCAATTCCAGAAGACCCTGGATCGGCGGCGGGCAGGAGGCGATGCAGCGCCCCGCACCGGCCGTCAGGATGGTCTGGTCGTCGGCGACAAGCGCCGCATTCCAGCCGCGGGCAATGGTGGCGTTGAGGCAGGCAAAGGCCACCGCACTCTTGCCCGACCCGGACGGCCCAAGAAACAGCACGCCGGTGGCGCCCGAGATGATCGCCGTGGCGTGAAAGCTTTCACCCGAAACGGCCGACACCGAGCTCATGGGGTTTCCGCCGGAAGCTTGATGATGAAGCGCGCGCCGGCCCATGTGCCCGCGGCTTCGCCAGGAATGTTCTCGGCAATAAGCGTGCCGCCATGGGCTTCGATGATCTGACGGCTGATCGACAGGCCGAGGCCGGAATTCTGGCCAAAATCCTCGCCGTCGGGACGGTCGGTGTAGAACCGCTCGAAGACCCGCTCGATCACTTCGGCGCGGATCCCGGGGCCGTTGTCCTCGATTACCACCTCGACCATGCCGCGACGCCGGCTCAGGGTCACGGCGATATGTCCGCCGGTTTCGGGCACGAAGGAGCGGGCGTTCTCGATCAGGTTGGTGATGACCTGACCCAGCCGGAGGTCATGGCCAAGCACGGTGAAGGCGGATTTTCCGGCATTGGACTTGCTGATCTTCAGATCGATGGCGACCGCCTTGCTGCCGGCACGCACCTGCCTCGCGATGCTGACCATATCGGTCAGCAGAACCCGCATGTCGACGCCGACGCCATCCTGGCGCGCCAGTTCGGCATCCAGCCGGGAGGCATCGGAAATATCGCTGATCAACCGGTCCATGCGCCGCACATCATGCTGGATGACATCCATCAGCCGCTTGCGGGACTGTTCATTGCGCACCCGCGGCAGGGTTTCGACGGCACTGCGCAGCGAGGTCAGCGGGTTCTTGAGTTCGTGGCTGACATCGGCCGCAAAGCTCTCGATTGCCGCGATCCGGTCATACAGCGCATTGGTCATGCCGCGCAGCGCCACCGACAGATTGCCGATCTCGTCCTGGCGGTCGGAGAAATCCGGGATTTCCTCGCGTGCCTTGGCGCCGCGGCGCACCCTTACGGCCGCCGCCGACAGCCGCCGTAGCGGCGTCGCGATGGTGCTGGCCAGCAGCAGCGACAGAACGATATTGACCATGGCCGCAACGCCGAACACCCGGAAGATGGCCATGCGTTCGGCATGGACGATCTTGTCGATGTCTCCGGCCTGGGTCGACAGCAGCAGGACACCGAGAACCGCACGGAAGCGCTGCACCGGCACGGCCACCGAAACGATCAGCTCGCCCTTGTCGGTGACCCGCACCACCGCGCCGCGGCCGCCGGTCAGTGCGTTCATCACCTCGGGATAGATCGATCCGTCGGCGCCGGGCGGCTCGCGATACAGCGGCAGGTCGCGGCGCTGGAAGAAGCGGTTGAACCAGCTCGAGACCGTCTCGGTCAGGCTGAAGGGCGGGGTTTCGGCCGGCGGCAGATCGTAGCGCAGCACCTGGCCGCTGGTGTAGAGATAGCGCGAATCGAGGATCAGGCTGGCGTCGTCATCATAGATGCGGGCGCGGGTGCGGGTCGGCGAAATCAAGCGCCGCAGCACCGGGGCGACGCGCTCCGGATTGATGGGAAAATCGAGATTCTCGTTGGAATTGGACGGCGAGATGCTCTGCCCGGCCTGAAGTTCCAAAAGCTTTTCGGGATCGATGGTGATCGAATTGGTGTCGACCGAGGCGGAGGCCGCAACCGCGCCGGCGATGATCTCGCCCTGGGTCAGCAGGCTCTCGACGCGAGCATCGATCAGCCCCTCGCGAAACTGGTTGAGATATAGGATCCCCGACACCAGCACGATCAGCGCCGCCAGGTTGAGAAACAGGATGCGGCGGGTCAGGCTCGAAAAAATGAGATTGCCGAACATCCGGCGCACCAGCGTCACCGGATGGATCCGGCCTTTCGAACGCCGAAGCCCGGGCGGGACTTCGTCCTCGCCAACGGCCCTGTCATCTGTATCAGTCGCCATGCCGCATGTGCCACATCCTGCAGCCGGCCTTCAGGAAAATGCCGGTCACGCGGCCTCCCTGAACCGGTAGCCAACCCCGTAGAGGGTTTCGATCATGTCGAAATCATCATCGACCATTTTGAACTTCTTGCGAAGCCGCTTGATATGGCTGTCGATGGTGCGGTCGTCAACATAGACCTGTTCGTCATAGGCGGCGTCCATCAGCGCGTCGCGGCTCTTGACCACGCCAGGCCGCTGGGCCAGCGACTGCAGGATCAGGAATTCGGTGACGGTCAGGGTCACGGCTTCATTCTTCCAGGTGCAGGTGTGGCGTTCCTGGTCCATGACCAGATTGCCACGCTCCAGCGACTTGGTCGGCGTGGTAGCGGCGCGGCCCGGCGTGGCTGCGGCAGCCTCGCGATTGGCGGCGCGGCGCAGAACCGCCTTGACCCGCTCGACCAGCAGGCGCTGAGAGAACGGCTTGGTGATGAAATCATCGGCGCCCATCTTGAGGCCGAACAGCTCATCGATCTCCTCATCCTTGGAAGTGAGAAAGATCACCGGAATATCGGACTTCTGGCGCAGGCGGCGCAAAAGCTCCATGCCGTCCATCCGCGGCATCTTGATGTCGAAGATCGCCAGTTGCGGAGGCCGCGCCAGCAGGCCATCCAGTGCGGAGGCGCCATCGGTGTAGGTTTCAACACGATAGCCTTCGGTTTCGAGTGCAATCGAAACCGAGGTCAAGATGTTGCGATCATCGTCGACGAGCGCGATTGTCTGCATGTCTGTCGTCTCCATCATAGTCAAGCACGCCTCCAGGAAGTGCCCCCGCTTCTCCGGGTCAGCCGCGTTGTCGCGTCATCGCCAAAATCCCGCCGCCACGTCCATGAGGATAAAGTGAGAACAAAATGTGGCACAGATCCCCTTCAGTGTCATTCTCTCATTCCGGCCTGTCCCGCGGCAAAGCCGGATTGAACCGATTTAAACGAATACTTGATTTTTTAAATCGATTAATACTTTGTTTTCATTAATGTTTCTTTGATCCGCATGTTGTTTTTTGAAATCCTCGCCCCTATGGTCCGGCCAAATTTGAACTTGGCCCGCGTTTGAGCAAAAAGGAAATCCGGGATGACTGTGGATTTGGGAGTGCATGATCCGTCGGCCGAAAACGGCCTCTCCGGCCTGACCACGACAGGACTGGTGCGGTACAATACCGGTGAAGCCGAGCTGGTCGAGATCGCGGTTGCGCGCGGCGAAGCCACGCTGACGGCACACGGCGCGCTGCGGGCACTGACCGGCCAGCACACCGGCCGGTCGGCCAAGGACAAGTTCGTGGTCCGGGATGCGACGACCGAGAACCAGATCTGGTGGGACAACAACAAGCCGATGTCGCCTGACGCCTTTGACAGGCTGCATGCCGACATGCTGGCCCATGTCACCGACAAGGAACTGTTTGTTCAGGATCTGGTCGGCGGCGCGGACGAGGACTATGCGCTCAATTCCCGGATCATCACCGAATATGCCTGGCACGCCCTGTTCATCCGCAATCTGCTGATCCGCCCGGATCGCGAGAAGCTCAAGAATTTCGCGCCACAGCTGACCATCATCAACCTGCCGTCCTTCCAGGCCGATCCGGCGCGCCACGGCTGCCGTTCCGAAACGGTGATTGCGGTCAATCTCGACAAGGGCCTCGTTCTGATCGGCGGCACCTCCTATGCCGGCGAGATGAAGAAATCGGTCTTCACCGTGCTCAACTACCTGCTGCCGGCACAAAATGTGATGCCGATGCATTGTTCGGCAAATGTCGGCCCCGAGCAGGACACCGCGGTGTTTTTCGGCCTGTCCGGCACCGGCAAGACGACGCTGTCGGCCGACCCGAAGCGCACCCTGATCGGCGACGACGAGCATGGCTGGGGCGAGCATGGCGTGTTCAATTTCGAAGGCGGCTGCTACGCCAAAACCATTCGGTTGTCGCGCGAGGCCGAGCCTGAAATCTTCGGCACCACCGAGCGTTTCGGCACGGTTCTGGAAAATGTGGTTCTGGACGAGAACCGGGTCCCGGATTTTCATGACGGCTCGCTGACCGAAAACACCCGCTGTGCCTATCCGCTGCATTTCATCCCCAATGCCAGCGAGAGCGGCCGTTCCGGCCATCCGCGCAACATCATCATGCTGACTGCGGATGCCTTCGGCGTGATGCCGCCGATTGCCAGGCTGACGCCGGAACAGGCGATGTATCACTTCCTGTCGGGCTACACCGCCAAGGTGGCCGGCACCGAAAAGGGCGTGACCGAACCCGAAGCGACGTTTTCGACCTGTTTCGGCGCCCCGTTCATGCCGCGCCACCCGTCCGAATACGGAAATCTGCTGCGCCGGCTAATCCATGACCACAATGTCACCTGCTGGCTGGTCAACACTGGCTGGACCGGCGGCGCCTATGGCACCGGCCAGCGCATGCCGATCAAGGCAACCCGGGCGCTGCTGTCGGCAGCGCTGGACGGCTCGCTTGAAAAGGCCGATTTTCGCACCGACGCCAATTTCGGCTTCGCCGTGCCGGTTGCGGTCGACGGTGTCGATACCGCGATCCTCGACCCGCGCTCGACCTGGGCCGACAAGACCGGCTACGACGCTTCGGCCGACCGTCTGGTGAACATGTTCATCGACAACTTCGCCAAGTTCGAAACCCATGTCGACGGCTCGGTGCTCGATGCCGCGCCCGGGTTCAAGACCGCGGCAGAGTAGTCCCGCCGCTTTCGAGCGCTGATTTTGACCGGCCCCGTTGACCCGACGGGGCCGGTCGCGCATTTTCTGCCCGATCAGGTCCGCTGCAGGAGACAGGCGCCATGGCCAAAACGGCCGAGACAATCGAACTTTCGCCCTTGCGGGTTTCCGGGCCCGAGATGCAGGCAAGGTCGGAAGAATTCCTCGAGCTGATGCAGAAGCGCCGGACCGTGCGGGATTTCTCGCCCGAGCCGGTCGACCCGGAGATCATCCGGCTTGCGGTTCGCGCCGCGGCAACCGCACCCTCGGGCGCCAATCAGCAGCCCTGGAGTTTCGTCGCCATCGGCGATCCCGACACCAAACGCGCCATCCGCCTGGCAGCGGAGGAAGAAGAGCGCGCCTTTTATGCCGGCCGCGCCGGCCCGCAATGGCTGGACGCCTTGTCCCATCTGGGCACCGATTCGGAAAAACCGTTCCTGGAGACGGCCCCCTGGCTGATCGCCATCTTCGCGCAACGCTGGGGGACGGACGCCGAAGGCCGCAAGATCAAGCATTATTATGTGACCGAATCTGTCTCGATCGCCATCGGAATCCTGATCACCAGCCTGCACAGCGCCGGGCTGGCAACGCTGACGCACACGCCGTCACCGATGGGATTTCTCAACCAGATCTGCGGCCGGCCGGAGAATGAAAAGCCGCTGGTGCTGCTGGTCGTCGGGCATCCGGCTGAAGGCGCAAGGGTGCCGGCAATCAGCCGCAAACCCGAGCAGGACGTGCTGTACTGGAAGACTTCGCCATGAGCGGGCTTCCGCTGCATGCGGCGCGCGGCATCGTCATTGCCGGCTGGGAGCTCAGCGAAAGCTTCATTCGCGCCTCCGGCCCCGGCGGACAGAATGTCAACAAGGTTGCCACCGCGGTGCAGCTGCGCTTCGACATCCGCAATTCCCCCTCGCTGGTCGACCGGGTCAAGAAAAATGCCATCAAGCTCGGCGGCAGCCGGGTGTCCAAGGACGGGGTCATCATCATCGAGGCCAACCGGTTCCGGACCCAGGAGCGCAACCGCGCCGATGCCCGCGCCCGGCTGGTCGAGCTGATCGACCAGGCCTCGGAACCGCCGCCGCCGCCGCGGCGCAAGACACGCCCGACACGGGGTTCGGTGGAGCGCCGGCTGGCGGCCAAGACCGGCCGCGGGGTGATCAAGAAGGCCCGCGGCAAAGTCACCGACGATTAATCGGGTCAGCTTTTTGTTGGCACCAGCGCAACTGCATGCTTATGTGGAGCCACATAAAGTCAGGGAGACGAGTACTTATGGGCATTTTTGATTTCATCAAGTCGGCTGGAAAGAAGCTCGGCATCGGCGGAGATGACGACGCGCCGGAGGCCGATGCGGTCAAGAAGGAACTCGATTCGCACGGTCTGGGCACCGACAAGGTCGAGGTCAAGGTCGACGGCGACAAGATCGTCCTATCCGGTGTGGTCGAGGATCAGTCGATTTTCGAGAAAGCCATTGTCGCGGTGGGCAACACGCTGGGCATTTCCAAGGTCGAAGCCGGCGAACTCAAGGTGATTGCGCGCGATTCCGGCCTGTCGCTGGGATCCACCGACATGACCGCCCTGGTCAAGGCCTCGACGCCGGCCAAGACCCCGCGTTTTCACACGGTTGAAAAGGGCGACAATCTCTGGAAGATCGCCGAAGCCGCCTATGGCAAGGGCAAGGGGTCCAAATACACCGTGATCTTCGAGGCCAACAAACCGATGCTGTCGGACCCCGACAAGATCTATCCGGGCCAGGTGCTGCGGATTCCCGATATCGAAACCGCCTGAGACGGCAAGAAACCCAGAAGGCCGGCGATGTTTGTCATGCCCAAGGGGGTGCGCCACATCCCCGGCCATCTTGATCGCGCCGAGCAGGAAACGCTGCTCGCAGAGATCCGCGAGGTGGTGCGCCAGGCACCGCTTTACCGCCCCGAGATGCCGCGAACCGGCAAACCGTTCAGCGTGCGGATGACCAATTGCGGCGAGCTTGGATGGGTCGCCGACAGACAGGGCTATCGTTACCAGGAGCAGCATCCGGTCAGCGGCACGCCCTGGCCGCCGATTCCCGACCGCCTGCTCAGGCTCTGGGCGGAGCTCACCGGCGAAACCGCGCCGCCCCAGGCCTGCCTGATCAATTTCTATGCTCCCGACGCGCGCATGGGCCTGCACCAGGACCGTGACGAGCAGGATCTTGGCGCGCCGGTGCTGTCGGTGTCGCTGGGTGACGCCTGCCTGTTCCGCATCGGCGGCACCGAACGCGGCCAGCCGACAAAGTCATTCCGGCTGGAAAGCGGTGATATCGTGATTCTGGGAGGCGAAGGCCGCCTGGCCTTCCACGGAGTTGACCGGATCTATCCGACCACCTCGACACTGCTCAAAGATGGCGGCCGCATCAACCTCACCCTCCGCCGGGTTACATCCCCGGCGCTGTCCGGCAAGGCCAGCTGACGCCATTACGCCGGCAGAACCTACAGCTTCCGAAGCGCCACCTGTTCGATCAGGTGGTTGGGCGCCTTGCGCAGGATCAGGTCGGCACGCGGGCGGGTCGGCAGGATATTTTCCTTCAGGTTCTTCAGGTTGATGTTTTCCCAGAGATTCTCGGCAATGGCGCGGGCGGCCTCCTCCTTGATCGCGGCATAGCGGTGAAAGAAGGATTCGGGATTGCGGAAGGCGGTTTGCCTCAGGTTCATGAAGCGGTCGACATACCAGCGGTGAATGTCCACCTCTTCGGCGTCGATATAGATCGAGAAATCGAAGAAGTCGGAGACGAAGGGCACGATCTTGCCGTCCTCGGGCAGATCGCGGACCTGCAGCACATTGATGCCCTCGAAGATCAGGATGTCGGGCCGGTCGATATAGGTGTATTCGCCCGGCAGAACGTCATAGGTCAGGTGCGAATAGCATGGCGCCCGGACATTGTGCTGGCCGGCCTTGATTTCGGACAGAAACCGCAACACGGCCCCCACATCATAGCTGTCGGGAAAACCCTTGCGGTCCATCAGATTGTTGCGCCGCAGAACCTCGTTCGGATAGAGAAATCCGTCCGTGGTCACCAGATCGACCTTGGGGCTGGAGGGCCAGCGCGCAAGCAGTTCGGCCAGTACGCGGGCCGTGGTCGACTTGCCCACCGCCACCGATCCGGCAATGCCGATGATGAACGGCGTCTTGGTGACATTGGACAGATTGAGGAAACGCTTGCGCTGTTCGAACAGCATTTGCGAGGATTCGACATGGGCCGACAACAGCCGCGACAGCGACAGGTAGATCCGGCGCACTTCGTCGAGATTGACCGGGTCATTGAGCGACCGCAGCCGGCGAACCTCGTCCTCGGTCAGGGTCAGCGGCGTGTCGGCGCGGAACTCCGCCCATTTGTCGGCCGTGAAGAACCGGTAGGGAGAAAACTCGTCGCCGGTGAAATGATCAAGGGCGCGGGGCTGGATATCCGTCTGGTCCATCGTCACTCCGCCGCGCGCCCGGCCTTTTCGGAAAGGCCCGATTGGATTGTGCGGCCTTCCAGTTCTGCCATCACGTCCGACAACGGAATATCCGCGATCCTGAGCACCACCAGCAGGTGATAGAGCAGATCGGCCGATTCCCCGACCAGCTCGCCGCGGCTTTGCGAGATCGCGGCGATCACCGTTTCGACCGACTCCTCGCCGAGTTTCTTGGCTGCCTTGGGCATGCCGGCGGCAACAAGCTTGGCCGTCCAGGATTGTCCCGGATCCGCCAGGGCGCGGTCGGCGACGATCCGTTCAAGATCGGCAAGATCAAAGCTGGTCATGAGGCGCGTTTCCCTTCGGGACATTTGCTCGGATAGGTGGCTCAAACCATGCGCATGTCGAGCCCGGCGCTGGCCATATACTGCTTGGCTTCATGGATCGTATAGGTTCCGAAATGGAAAATCGAGGCTGCGAGCACGGCGGTGGCATGCCCGTCGCGGATCCCCTCGACCAGATGGTCGAGCGTGCCGACCCCGCCCGAGGCGATCACCGGCACCCGCACCGCATCGGCGATGGTCCGGGTCAGCGCAATGTCATAGCCGGATTTGGTGCCATCCTTGTCCATCGAGGTCAGCAACAATTCGCCGGCGCCGCGCTCCACCATCTGGACGGCAAAGGGCACCGCATCAATGCCGGTGGGGGTGCGGCCGCCATGGGTGAAGATTTCCCAGCGATCGGCTTCGCCCGGTGCCGAGACCTTCTTGGAATCGATCGAGACGACGATGCACTGGTTGCCGAACTTGTCCGCGGCTTCGGCGACGAAGTCGGGATTGTTGACCGCCGCGGAATTGATCGACACCTTGTCTGCGCCCGAGAGCAGCAGCTTGCGAATGTCCGCCACCGTACGCACGCCGCCGCCGACCGTCAGCGGCATGAAACAATGTTCGGCGGTCTGGGCGACGACATCGAAAATGGTGTCGCGGTTGTCGGAAGATGCGGTGATGTCGAGAAAGCAGAGCTCGTCGGCGCCTGCCGCATCATAGGCCTTGGCGGCCTCCACCGGATCACCGGCATCGATCAGATCGACAAAATTGACGCCCTTGACGACGCGGCCGTCCTTGACGTCGAGACATGGGATGACGCGGGATTTCAGCATCGGCCGGCCGCTTTCTTGGTTTGCACGTCCTCGCGGCGAAACCGCTGCGGGGCGCGCGGGCAGTCCTTGACGTCCAGACAGGAAATGACACGGGATTTGAGGGTCACGAGCGATCCGCCTCTTCGAATTTGGCGGCCTCGATCGTGAACGTATCGTTCAGCACGGCCAGCGCTTCGGCCGGATCGATGCGGCCGTCATAAAGCGCCCGGCCGGAAATGGCGCCCTCGAGACGGGCCGCATCCGGCATTTTCATCCGCACGATATCGGCAAGCGAGGCAAGCCCGCCCGAGGCGATCACCGGGATCGAAACGGCTTCGGCCAGTTCGATGGTCGAGTCCCAGTTGATGCCGGTCAGCACGCCGTCGCGGTCGATGTCGGTGTAGATGATGGCGGCAACGCCGGCGCCTTCGAAACGCTGCGCCAGTTCGATAACGCCGAGCTCGGAGGCCTCGGCCCAGCCCTCGACCGCCACCTTGCCGCCCTTGGCGTCGATGCCGACGGCGACGCGGCCGGGAAACAGCTTGCAGGCCTCGCGCACCAGGTCGGGATCGCGCACGGCGACGGTGCCGAGAATCACCCGGGCCAGCCCCTTGTCGAGCCAGGCTTCGATATGGGCGAGCGTGCGGATGCCACCGCCGAGCTGCACCGGGTTCTTCGTCGCCTTGAGGATCTTCTCGACCGCGGCGCCATTGACCGACTGGCCCTCGAATGCTCCGTTGAGATCAACCACATGCAACCACTCGAAGCCCTGTTCCTCGAAGGCGCGGGCCTGGGCCGCCGGGTCTTTATTGTAGACCGTGGCGGAGTCCATTTCGCCCAGCTTGAGCCGGACGCACTGGCCGTCCTTGAGATCGATGGCGGGAAACAGGATCATGTCAGGGCTTCCATTTGAGGAAATTGGCGATCAGCGCCAGACCCAGGGTCTGGCTCTTTTCCGGGTGAAACTGGGTGCCTGCCTTGTTGCCATGGGCAACGGCAGCGGTGACCGGCCCGCCATAATCGGTCCGTGCAATCACATCAGCGGGATTGTTTGCCGCCAAATGATAGGAATGGACGAAATAGGCGTGCAGCCCGTCAGAACCGGTGGGAATGCCGTCAAACAGCGGGTGGTCGGCGACATCATCGAGCGTGTTCCAGCCGATCTGGGGAATTTTCAAAGCCGGATTCGATGGCCTGATCTCGACCACGTCGCCGGGGATCCAGCCAAAGCCTTCGGTCACCGTCTTTTCCAGCCCGCGCGTCGACATCAGCTGCATGCCGACGCAGATGCCGAGAAAGGGCCGCGCCTTGTCCTCGACCGCGTGGCGCAATGCCGCGTCCATGCCGTCGATGGCGTCCAGCCCGGCGCGGCAATCGGCATAGGCGCCGACACCGGGCAGCACCACGCGATCAGCGCTGGCGACATGATCGGCGTCAGCGCTCAGGGCGATGTCGGCGGACACGCCCGATTCCCGCGCAGCGCGTTCGAAGGCCTTCAACGCCGAGCGAAGATTGCCCGATCCATAATCAACAATGACAACCCGCATGCGATCTAGTTCCTTTCAACCGGCACCATGCCGATGGAGCCCGCCTCGGTGCTGCCCGGACGGCCAGGCTTGAGTGGACGCAAGGCCTGTGCGCCCTGCATGGCTGCGGGTGGATTCCCGCGCGACAGGGCACGGGCCGCATGGATCTCAAACGCGGTGCCGGGATCATCGGTTCCGATCACGTCCACCAGCCGCCAGCCCCGGCGTTGCAGGGCAGAGGCGCGCCAGTTGCGGCCTTCCAGCGCGGTGATCAGAGACAGGGCGAGGCTGATCGCCATGGCAACGAGGACCTGGCCGTAATCGACAGCCAGCACGGTTGCCAGCGCCACCACGAGAAAAGCCGCGACGGCTTCGAGCCAGAGCCGGTTGAACAGCAGCCAGATCACCGGCGCCAGGAAAGCCCAGGGGGCAAAGCTGTCGGCGATCACCTCGGAACGCTCATCAGGTGCCTCCGCCCCGGGGCTGGCCAAAACAAGATAGGCAGTCATGACGATGGTCTCCGATCAACCCTTGCCCGGGAACAGTCTCAGGCGAGCGATCCTTTGGTGGAGGGAATCCGGTCCTTTTGCCGTGGATCGACTTCGCAGGCCGCGCGCATCACCCGCGCGACCGCCTTGAAACAGGTCTCGGCGATATGGTGGTTGTTGGCGCCATAGATATTGGTCACATGCAGGGTGATGCCGGCATGCTGTGCCAGAGCCTGAAAGAACTCGCGCACGAGTTCGGTGTCGAAGGTTCCGATCTTAGGCGCTGTGAAATCCACATTCCAGACCAGGAAGGGGCGTCCGGAAATGTCGATGGCCGCCTTTGTCAGGGTCTCGTCCATGGCGAGATCGAGCGAGGCATAGCGGCAAATGCCGCGGCGGTCGCCCAGCGCCTTGGCCAGAGCCTGGCCGATGGCGATGCCGGTGTCTTCGACCGTATGGTGGTCGTCGATATGCAGGTCGCCCTTAGCCTTGATGTCCATGTCGATCAGCGAGTGCCGCGCCAGCTGTTCCAGCATGTGGTCGAAAAAGCCGACGCCGGTCGAGATCGATCCGCTGCCGGTGCCGTCGACCGACAGGGCCACGGATATATCGGTTTCATTGGTCTTGCGGGCGACAGAGGCTGCGCGCGCATTTTCAGGGGTGGCCATCAGAGGTCTCCGAACTGTGCTTTGGCGCTCAATATCAGGCCGCAAAGCAAATATCCAGAACGGCTTTGCCCGGACCGCGTTGTTGTGGCTTCCGCCTGGCCGCGCGAGCCCAGTCCCGGTTGAGCGAGAGTGCCTGCGGATTTGCAATCGCCGACGCTGCGCTTACATAGAGCGAACAGGACGCAACGCGGCCGATGCCGCTTGAAGGAAAGGATGCCCCATGGGCGAGCACAATCCCTTTGGTGCAATGCATGCAACCACCATCATCACGGTGCGCAAGGGCAACCAGGTGGTGATGGCCGGCGACGGTCAGGTCAGCCTCGGGCAGACGGTGATGAAGGCCAATGCGCGCAAGGTGCGCCGCATCGGCAAGGACAATTCGGTGATTGCCGGGTTCGCCGGCGCCACGGCCGATGCGTTCACGCTGCTCGAACGGCTGGAAGCCAAGCTCGAGCAATATCCCGATCAGCTCACCCGCGCCGCGGTGGAGCTTGCCAAGGACTGGCGCACCGACCGCTATCTCAGACGGCTGGAAGCGATGATGCTGGTGGCCGACAAGACCGTGACGCTGGCGATCACCGGCAATGGCGATGTGCTGGAACCCGAACACGGCACCATGGCGATCGGCTCGGGCGGCAATTATGCCTATGCGGCGGCCCGGGCGCTGATGGACACCGACAAGACGGCGGAAGAGGTTGCCCGGCGGGCGATGGAAATCGCCGGCGACATCTGCGTCTACACCAATGGCAACATCGTGATCGAAACCCTTGAGCTTGATTGACGCCGGCCGCATCGGCTTCAGGCCGGTCAGCGCCGATGACTATCCGCTGCTGGAACGCTGGCTGAATACGCCGCATTGGCAAGAATGGTGGGGCGAGCCCGCAACGGAACTCGGCTATATCCGCGACATGGTCGTGGGCAGAGACACGACCCGGCCATTCGTGTTCACGCTCGACGGCCTGCCCGCGGGCTATATCCAGGTCTGGTTCATCGCCGATCATCTCGTGGAGCCGTGGCTGAGCGAGGCCCCGTGGATGTCCGAGGTTCCGGCCGACAGTGTCGGCGTCGACATCAGCATCGGCGCGACCACGCAATTGTCACGGGGTCTCGGCTCGACAGTGGTGCGGCTTTTTGCCGAGCGGCTCCGGGCCGAAGGCCACCAGACAATCCTGATCGATCCGGCCCTCACCAACCACAGGGCCATCCGGGCCTATGAGAAGGCAGGCTTCGAACGGCTGCTTGTTTCACGTGAATCACCCGATGACGAGAGCCCGGCGACACTCATCATGAAGCTGGCATCCCCCGGCGCGCGCACCGACAGAGAGACCACTTGATGATTAACAAGGCGACACTTGATCGCGCGGTGACCGAAGGCATTCTCGACGCCCGGCAACGCGAAGCGCTCGTGGCACTGGCGGGTCGGGAGCTTTCCGAAGCTTCGCCGGATCCCTCTGCCGATCTCTCGGTTGACGAGCAGATGCGGCTGGTTGGTGGCGGCAATGACATTTTCGTCACCGTCGGCATAGTGCTTCTGTTTTCCGGGGCGCTGTTTGCGCTGCAGGCAGTGATGTCACCCGGCAGCATGTGGCTGGCCGCGAGCATGGCCGCCGCAAGCTGGGTTGTTGCCGAAATCGTCACGCGGCAAAAGCGCATGCGGCTGTCGAGCACCTTGCTGGCGCTGATCTTCTGCGGCGCAATCCTGTCACTGCTTGTCGAATTCATTGTCGCGCGGTTCGATCTTCCCGAGACGGTGAATGCCTTTTCGCTGTTTGCGCTGCGCGCCGAGGCCTTGCCCATCGGCCTGACGATCGGCGGCGGGCTGATCGCTGCGGCGTCGGTTTATTTCGTTCGCTTCAAGGTGCCGGTGCTGGCGGCGGTGACGGCGATTGCCGCCACCGGCCTGGCCTTTCTGGCAACGGTGCTGGTCTATCATGACCGGATTGTCAGCGGTGCCGCGGCAGCGCCTGCCTCCGATCAACTGGCCGATGTGCTCTCCAGCGCCCTGGTGATGCCACTGGTCTGCGGGCTGATCATCTTTGCCGTGGCGGTGCTGCTTGATCTGCGCGACCGGGACCGCCAGACCGTCTGGTCGGACTGCGCCTTCTGGCTGCACGTGGTGTCGGCGCCGCTTCTGGTGCATCCGCTGTTCATCCTGGCAACCGGACAGGAGGTGTTGTCAGGCCGCATCGAACCGGGCGTGACCGCCAGCGTGCTGCTCGCCTTGATGATGGCGCTTTTCGTGCTGGTGGCGCTGGCCATCGACCGGCGTTCCCTGCTGGCTCCGACGCTGGCCTATTTCGGCTCGGTGGGCATCTACTATCTGATCAATGGTGCCGCCAACACCACCGGGATTCCGCCCTTTGCCCTGATCCTGATTGCCATCGGAGCCGTGGTGATCCTGTTCGGCGCTGGCTGGCAGCGCATCCGGCGCTTGATAATCCGGCCGCTTCTTCCCACATCGATGCTCGACAGACTCCCCCGATAAAGGCATGATCCCGACATGAGCAATTTTTCCCCCGCGAAACCGTAACCGAGCTCGACCGGTTCATCATCGGCCAGAACGACGCCAAGCGCGCAGTCGCGATTGCGCTGAGGAACCGCTGGCGGCGGCAGCAGCTTGACGGCCCGCTGCGCGAAGAGGTGATGCCCAAGAACATCCTGATGATCGGACCGACCGGCGTCGGCAAGACCGAGATTTCGCGCCGCCTGGCGCGGCTTGCCGGTGCGCCTTTCATCAAGGTCGAGGCGACCAAGTTTACCGAAGTCGGCTATGTCGGCCGCGACGTCGAACAGATCATCCGCGATCTCGTCGAAGTCGGCATCACCATCGTGCGCGAACGCAAGCGCGGCGAGGTCGAAGCCAAGGCGCGGCTCAATGCCGAGGAGCGGGTGCTCGACGCGCTGGTCGGCTCCACCGCTTCGCCGGCAACCCGGGACTCGTTTCGCAAGAAGCTGCGCGACGGCCAGCTCGACGACAAGGACATCGAGATCGAGGTGGCCGAGACCTCCGCCGGCATGCCGCAATTCGAGCTTCCCGGCATGCAGGGCGGCAATGTCGGCGTTCTCAATCTCGGCGACCTGTTCGGCAAGGCGATGGGCGGCCGCACCCGCAAGATCAAGACCACGGTCAAGGAATCCTACGACACGCTGATCAATGACGAGTCCGACAAGCTGCTCGACATGGAGCAGATCCAGCAGGAGGCAGTGAAGTCGGCACAGGATGACGGCATCGTCTTTATCGACGAGATCGACAAGATCGCGTCGCGTGAAGGCGGCATGGGCGCCGGCGTCTCCCGCGAGGGCGTGCAGCGCGATCTGCTGCCGCTGGTCGAGGGCACCACGGTAGCAACCAAGTATGGGCCGGTGAAAACCGATCACATTCTGTTTATCGCGTCAGGTGCGTTCCACGTCTCCAAACCCTCCGACCTGCTGCCCGAACTGCAGGGCCGCTTGCCGATCCGGGTCGAGTTGCGGGCGCTGGGCAAGGATGATTTCCGCCGCATCCTGACCGAGACCGAAGCCAGCCTGATCAAGCAATATGTGGCTTTGATGGCCACTGAGGACCTGACGCTGAGCTTTACCGAGGACGCGATCGACGCGCTGGCGGAGGTTGCGGTGCATCTGAATTCGAGCATCGAAAACATCGGCGCACGGCGTTTGCAGACGGTGATGGAACGGGTTCTGGATGAAATATCTTTCACCGCGCCAGACCAGCCGGGCTCGACAATCACGATCGATTCGGACTATGTGCGGGAGCACGTTGGTGACCTTGCGCAGAATACCGACCTGTCGCGGTTCATTCTTTAAGCCGCTTTTCCAAGGTAGCGCGTCACACTGAAAACGAGCTGCGCCCCGGGCATGGTCCCGGGTCTGATAGCGCTATGGAGAGAACCATGTTTGTGGCCAGCAGCAAGCTCAAGACCGTGATGGCGATCTCGATCGCGCTCACCATGAGCCTGATGCAGGTCCCTGCCGGCCATGCCGCCGAACTGGTGCCTGCGGGCAACCGCAGCGCCACGCAGCCGGACGTGCCGGGTGCCTCCAAGCGGCGCACCAAGGCGACGAAATCCAGTTTCGACGAGAAATACGAGAAGATCCGCAACCTGATCGCCGACGATACCAAGCTCAAGCGCAAGATCGTCAATGTCGCCGGGCAGTACAAGATCGATCCGATCCATATCGTCGGCGCACTTGTCGGCGAGCACACCTACAATGTCGATGCCTATGACCGGTTGCAGACCTATTACGTCAAGGCGATCTCCTATGCCGGCGAAAAGTTCCGCTTCGATCATGACGGCGAAAGCGTTGTCGAATTCGTCAAGCGGCCGGAATTCGAGGAGTGCGACGAAGACTGGGATTCAGCCAGATTGTGGACCTGCCGGGAAGATGTGTGGGAAGCCACATTCCGCGGCAAGAAGGTGTCGGGCACGGCGTTTCCGGACGACCGCTTCGGCGCCGTGTTCTTCCAGCCGTTCTATGCCGGCCAGACCTTCGGGCTTGGCCAGCTCAATCCGCTGACCGCGCTGATCCACACCGACAGGGTCAACAAGGTCTCGAGACTGAGAAAGCTCAGCGCCGGCAATGCCTCGCAAGTCTACAACGCGATCATGGAGCCGGATTCGACCCTGGCCTATATGGCCGCGTCGATTGCCGAATCCATCGAGAACTACCGTGATATTGCCGGGTTCGACATTTCCGAAAATCCCGGCCTGACCGCGACCTTGTACAATGTCGGCAATCCGGCGCGCCGGGCGAAAGAGCTGGCCGAGGAAAACGACAAGCGCAAGAAGCGCGGCCTGAAGCCGCTGCTCCCGCGCGAGAATTATTATGGCTGGCTGGTCAATGAGCATGAAGACGAGCTGCGGGAGATGATCGCCCGCTGATTTCGCGCCAGCCGTATGGTGGCGACGCTCTAATCCTGCGAAGACCGGCTTTTATGCCGGCTGCGTGCAGGCTTTCCGCCGCCCCCCGACCCGGAAGCGGGTTTGGCCGCATCGATCAATTTGCCGATTTCCTCAAGCGCCGGCTCGTCCAGCCGGGCAATCGCCCCGGCCAACCGGTTGGCGATCTCGGTGGCTTTCGGCGACAGGCCCGACGTGTCGATGGTCACCTTCGGCCGCGACAGATGCGCCAGCATCTGCAGCTCCTCGGCCTCGTCCCAGATGATGTTGAAATAGCCGATCGTGCGCTGGATGAATTCCCAGCTCGGCTCGGAGCGTCTGCCGTGTTCAAGCGCCGAGAGATAGGCGGGCGAGACACCCATGGCGGCAGCCATCTGGCGCTGGGTCACGCCGCGTGCGGCGCGCAGACGGCGCAGCGCTTGACCGAACGGCGTCATCCGGCGCTCCCCTTCTCGCGGCGCAGACGGATATACAAAGCGCCTTCGCCGCCATGGCCGCGGGCCGCGTCCTCAAAGCCCGAGATCAGGAAGCGGAATTCCGGCTTGCTCAGCCAGTCAGGCACGGCCCGCTTGAGCACGCCCTCACCGCCACGCGAGGTGCCCTTGCCAGTGATGACCAGCACATGGCGCAGGCCCCGCTCATGGGCGCGGGCGAGGAAGCCGAACAGCAGATTGTGGGCCTCGCTCTGGGTCAGGCCATGCAGATCGATGCGGCCGTCAATCGGCAGTTTTCCGCGCGCCAGCTTGCGCACCACCGGCTTTTCGATCGGATGCGGCTTTGGCCTGGCCGGAGGATTGACGCTGAGAATGGAGTGCGGGCGCTTGACCGGCTTTTCCGGTGCAGGCTTGGGCGGCGCCGGCGTTTCCAGCGCAAACCAGTCGTCCGCCTCGACCTGCTTGCCCGGATAAGCATCCACCGTGCGGGCCACCTGTGCCCAGATGATCCGGTCTTCATGACTGAGCTTGGGCTTTCCGTCACTCATGCCCGGCCCGCCGTGCGATCTCCGATCCTGCCGGAGCAAGGACCACGAATTCCGCCTTTGCCTTGATCGATCCTGCGGTGGCGCCGGCCGCGGCACCCGACCCGGCGAACAGGTCGCCCCGGGCCGGGCCGACAATCGCGGTGCCGGTATCCTGGGCGATCATCAGCCGCGCAAAGGGGCGCGCGTGATCAAAATCCGCAAGCTCCGGCGCGGACACGAAGATCGGGGTGCCAAAACTGTGGATGTGGCGATCCACCGCCAGCGAGCGTCCCGGCTCCAGCGGCACCTTGGCGGCCGCCACCGGCCCCAGCCGTTCATCGTCGACTTCGGCTTCCAGGAAAAAGATGTAGGACCGGTTTTCCCGCATCAGCCGGTCGGCCCGTTCCGGCTCGACGGCGAGCCAGTCCCGGATCGCTGCCATGGACACGGTTTCGGCGGCAATCTCGCCCCGCTCGACCAGCAACCGGCCGATGCCGGTAAAGGGATGGCCGCTCTTGCCGGCATAGGTGATGCGCCGGACCTGACCGTCGGGGAAGCGAAGCCGGGCGCAGCCCTGGACATGGGCAAAGAACACATCGGCCCGGCTTTCGGCCCAGGCGATCTCGAGATCATGGCCGTCAAAGGCGCCATTTTCGATTTCGGCGCGGTCGGGACAGCAAGCCGGTTTGCCGCCGTCATCGATCATGAAGGCATAACCCTCCGGGATCCCCGGCGGCGGATTGTCGGGATCGGGAACCTTGACCAGGGAGTCCGGCTTGCGCAGGAACGGAAATCTGTAGCCGGATTCAGCCCTGTAGCCGACCGTGACGTCAGGCTCATAATAGCCGGTTACGAATCCCCGGCCATCATCGGGACAAAGGGCCACCGGACGGAACCATGTCTCGAAGAATTCACGCGCTTGAGACGGGGATAGATAGCCGGAGTCAGCGGCGTTCACCGCCAGGGCTGCGGCAAAGGATGGCTGAAAATCCTGATGGCTCAGACCAAGTGATCCGGTGCGATAGGGCCGGTTGTGCATGGCATGGGCGGCCGAGCGGCGGAACGCCGCGAATGCGTGGCTGGGCGTATCATCCGCCCAGCCGGGGAGTTTGGAGAATTGCTCTCGCCGAAGCGACAACCCCATTACTGATCGGCTTCCGTCGCAATCAGGCGCCAGTTCGGATCACGCGAGCGCGTGTCGCGGGCAAATGTCCAGACGTCATTGACGTCGGTCACATCCGCCAGATCGCCTTCTATCACCTCGCCATCCTTGTCCAGGGTGGCGGAAATCAGCTGGCTCATGATTCGCAGCGTGATATTGGCTTCCGTGCCCTTCATCTCGGCCTGGATAATGCTCGACTTTTCAATGCCGACAAAATTCGACCGGACGGTTTCGCCGCGGGCCTCGCGTTCGTCGATCGCTGCAACGAACCCGTCATAGACTTCGCGCGACAACAGCCCCTTGAGGGTCTTGCGATCGCCTTCCGCATAGGCCGACACGATCATCTCATAGGCGGTGGTGGCGCCGGCGACAAATTCCACGGGATCGAAGCTCGGATCAGCCGCAACAACCTCTCGCAAACCCTTGTTGAGCTCGCTGCCGGGTTCGGCATAGGCATCCACAGCCGCAAACGTTTCGGGTTCACTGCTTTCCCGGCCGCGGCGCGGGAGGGTGACGACCTTGGGATCATCGAGACCTTCGGCCGCCGGGGCCTGGTCGCGGCGGGCCATCTGGTCGCGCGGCGGGGCTTCATGGCCGGTGCGCTTGCCAAGCACTGACCGAAGCTGGATGAATATGATCACCGCCGCCACAAAAAAGAAGAACGTCACAAAATCAAAGGAACCCATTCCCGCCTTCTTTCGGTTACATCATCAAACAGGAAGCATATAATGCCCTTGGGCCAATCAATCAAAGGGTCTGGCCATTCTATTTCCCGCCGCCTGCGAAAAGCGGGCGCTTTTTGACCACGGATTGTTCTTCATGCGGTTTTCCCTGATTCCATTTCTGCTTCTTGCCGTGCCACTGGCCGAAATTGCGGCCTTTGTCGTCATCGGCGGTCAGATCGGTGTCTGGGCCACGCTCGGCATGGTGCTGTTCACCGCCATCCTGGGCAGTTTCCTGCTGCGCTGGCAGGGAGTGGGGCTGTTCAACCGGATCAATGCCGAGATGCGCGCCAACCGGGTGCCCGGCCGCGAACTGGTGCACGGGGTGATGATCCTGATTGCCGGCGTGCTGCTGCTGACACCCGGATTTGTCACCGATTCGCTCGGCTTCCTGCTGTTCGTCCCCGCGATCCGGGATGGCGTCTGGCGCCTGATCAAGGACCGGATCGTGGTTCAGACCATGGGCGGCTTCAGCGCCGATCCGCGCAATCCCGGCGCTGATCCGCGTCGGGGAAGCGGTGCACCTGACGGCGTGGTCGATCTCAACGAGGATGAATATGAGCGCACCAATGATTCGTCTTCGCCCTGGTCGGACGACCGCGAAAGCCTGACAAAGCCCGGCCGCAAGGATGGCGGCAGCGCAAACGGGTTGTAAGCCCGCTGGCGAAATGCTAGCCCATGCCCGAACAATTTTCAGGACAACCGCCTTGGCGGATGAAAAACAGGGAAGAGCCACATGGCAAAAGACACAACCCAAAAAGGTGATGCCGCAGCGACTGACGTCAAAGGCAATGGCGAAGCACCTTCGCTGAATGTTCTGGCCCAGTACATCAAGGATCTGTCGTTCGAAAATCCGGGCGCGCCGAAATCACTCGGCCCGCGCGAAAAAGCGCCGGAAATCAGCATCAATGTCAACGTCAACGCCAATCCTCTGGGCGAGACAGAATTCGACGTGCTGCTGACAATGAATGCCACCGCAAAGACCGGCGACACCGTCGTGTTCAATGTCGAGCTGGTCTATGGCGGCGTCTTCCGGGTTGCCAATTTCCCGCAGGAACACATGCTGCCGCTGCTGTTCATCGAATGCCCGCGCATCCTGTTCCCGTTTGCACGCCAGATCATCGCCGATGCAACACGCAATGGCGGCTTCCCGCCGCTGCTGATCGATCCGATCGATTTTGCCCAGATGTTCCAGCAGCGCATGGCTGAAGAAAACACCAAGGCGCAGGTTGCCACCAATCAGGTCAACTGAGCCGGCACTGGTCAGGACGAATGTGAAAGGCCGCCTCCGGGCGGCCTTTTGCGTTTCGGGGATCGCTCTCACCTGGTCCGGTGGTGCCCTGCCCCGCCATCAGCGGCCAAGGCCGGTTCGGCAGGATCGATCAGGCCTTGTTCCACAAGGCGTCGGCGCCGATGCGGGCAATCAGCTTTGCATGCGCTTCGATTTCGGCAGCGCTCAGGCGCTGTGGCAAGGGCCGCAGCCGCTCGCCGATTTCGACGACCTCGTGATCGACGTCCTGCTCAACGGTTTTGACATCATCGGTCGACAAGCCCAGCGCCGCCTGCCGGCCGCCATTCATCTCGATATAGACATCTGTCAGCAATTCGGCATCGAGCAGCGCGCCGTGCTTGTTGCGGTGCGAATTGTCGATTCCGTAGCGCCGGCACAGTGCATCCAGGCTGTTGGGGCCCATCGGATGCCGGCGCCGGGCGAGCGAGAGCGTGTCGATCACCAGATCCGGCGAGATCGCCGGCCGGCCAATGCGTTTGTATTCGGCGTTGAGAAATCCCATGTCGAAACTGGCATTGTGGGCGACGTAATGTGCCCCTTCAAAGAAATCCGCGATCTGGTCGGCGACAGCGCTGAACAGCGGCTTGTCAGCCAGAAAGTCATCGGTGATGCCGTGCACGGCCAGCGCATCGGGATGCACCTTGCAGCCATCGGGATTGATGAACAGATGCAATGTGCGGCCGGTCGGAAACTGGTTCTCGAGCTCGATGCAGCCGATCTCGATGATCCGGTCGGACTGGTTGCTCAGTCCGGTGGTTTCCGTATCGAAGACAATCTCGCGCATTCTATAGGCCCTTCTTCGAGGATTCGGTCAGTTTTGCAACGATGTCGGCAACCTGCTGGCGGGCCGCCTCCAGTCCGCCGCCGGTGTCAATGACATGGTCGGCGCGGGCGCGTTTTTCAGCATCGGTAACCTGCCGCGCCAGGATAGCTTCGAACTTGTCAGACGTCATCCCCGGACGCGCCATCACCCGCTCGCGCTGGATCTCCGGCGCACAACTGACGACGACGATGACGTCGACCCGGTCCTCGGCGCCGGTTTCAAACAGCAGCGGAATATCGACCAGCACCATCGGCTCATCTCTGGCGCGCGCTTCTTCAATGAAGCTTTTCTCACGCGCCCGCACCAACGGGTGAATGATCGCTTCCAGCCGGGCAAATTCCGCCGGTGCCGCCATCAGTTTTTCCGACAGTACTTCCCGGTTGACCACACCATCGGGCGCGGATCCGGGAAACGCCGCCTCGATCAGTGGCGCCGCCTCGCCGCGATAGAGATCATGCACGATCTCGTCGGCGCTGATCACCGGCACGCCCAGAGCCTTGAACATCTCCGCGGTGGTGGATTTGCCCATGCCGATCGAGCCGGTCAGACCGATGACGATCATGAGTGCGCCTCCATGTCGGCGATGACCAGTTGCCGCAATTGTTGCGTGACCACCGGCCTCACCCCGAACCATTTTTCAAATCCGGGCACGGCCTGATGAAGCAGCATGCCCAGACCATCGGCCGTGGCCAGTCCCTGGCGCTTTGCCATTGTCAGGATAGGGGTCTGCAACGGGATATAGACAATATCGGTGACAAGCGCGCCAGATTCCATGGTGGTGAAATCAATCTCCGGGGCCTCGCTGCCGGCCATGCCGAGCGTGGTGGTGTTGACGAAAAGATGCGCGCCACTGACGGCATCGGCAAGGTCGTCCATGGCATGGGCCGTGACATGCGAACCAAAGCGTTCGGCCAGGGCGACGGCACGGGTCAATGTGCGATTGACTATGCTGATGTCGGTGAAACCGCGAGACAGAAGCGCATGGATGACTGCGCGGCTGGCGCCGCCGGCGCCCAGCACGATTGCCCTCTGGCCGCTATCCCAGCCGGGCGCGGTTTCGTCGAGATTGGCGGCAAATCCGAGAGAATCGGTGTTCGTCGCCATCAGCTTTCCCTTGTTAAGCCAGACCGTGTTGGCCGCACCGATCTGCCGGGCTGTTTCATCGACCTCATCGACAAGGCCGAAGATGGCTTCCTTGTGCGGCACGGTGACATTTCCGCCGGCAAAACCGGAGGAGCCGTCCTTCAGCGCCTGGAAGAAGCCCCGCAGGTCGTCCGGGGACACATCAACCGGATCATAGCTACCGGCGATTCCGGCCTGTTTGAGCCAATGGCGATGGATCATCGGCGAGCGGGAATGGCCAATCGGATGACCGATGACAAATGCGCGCGGCGCAATCTGGCTGGTCTTATCCGTCAATGGCCTGCAACTCCCGGAGTTTGGCGAGCAATGGCAGCATCGGCAAGCCGATGATGGTGAAGTAGTCACCCTCAAAGCGGTCGAACAATTGCAGCCCCTCGCCTTCAAACTGATAGGCGCCCACCGAGGACAGCGCCGGGCTGCCGACATTGGACAGATGGCGGCCGATGAAACCCGGATCGAGCTCGCGCATGGTCATGCGCGCCACCGAGACATGGCGCCAGATGGTCTCGCCGTCGCGCACCAGGGCCACGGCGCTGTTGAGCGCATGGGTGCGGCCTGACAATTGCAACAACCGCCGCCGCGCCTCTTCCATATCGGCGGGTTTGTGAAAGATCTCGCCACCAAGCGACAGGGTCTGGTCCGAGCCGATGACCAGCGCGCCGGGATTGCGGTCGGAAACGTCCTGCGCCTTGGCTTCGGCAAGCACGGTGGCGACGTCTTCCGCGGTAAGGCCGTCAAGCGTCTGTTCGATGACGCGCTCATCAATGCGGGCCGACTCGACATCAAAGGCCAGACCGGCATTTTCAAGCAGGGCTTTCCTGAAAGGGCTGGCTGATGCGAGCACGAGACGTGGTGGCATGGGTAACTCCTGGAACCGTGGGGCTGGCGTGAAACCGGGTTAGCGCCACTTGGGACGCAAGGCAAGGATCGCCGCTGCGGTCTCCTCGATGGATCGGCGGGTGACATCGATCACCGGCCAACCGTGGCGTTCGCACAGCGACCGGGCATATTTGAGCTCTTCGCTGATCAGCGAGCGGTCAGTGTAGTGTTCGCCCTGATAGCCGGTGGTCGAACCGAGCACCCGGTTCTGCCGGACCTGGGCAATGCGGTCAACGGAAGCAATGAGACCAACCACCAGTGGTTTTGTCGCCTTGGCCAAGCCTTCGGGAAGCGGCACACCATGGACGATCGGAATGTTGGCTGTCTTGATGCCGCGATTGGCAATATAGATGCTTGTCGGGGTCTTTGATGTGCGGCTGATGCCGATGATCACCAGATCGGCCTCGTCGAAATCGGCCGGCAACTGGCCGTCATCATGATCAAGCGTGAAATTCAGCGCATCGATTCGCTTGAAATACTCTTCTCCCATCGCGTGCTGCGCCCCAACCCGGCGGCGTGACGGGGCACCGAGATAGTTCTGGAACACATTGATCACCGGTTCGAGCACCGAAACGCTGGGCAGCCCCATGTCGCGGCACTTCAGTTCGATGATCGAGGACAGCTCTGCGTCAATCAGGGTGTAGAGCACGATGCCCGGTGCGCCATCGATGGCATCGAGCACCGCAAACAACTGCTTGCGGGTGCGAATCAGCGGATAGACATGCTCAAGTGCCTGCGCACTCTGGAATTGCGCGGCTGCAGCGCGGCCGGCAGCCATCAGAGTCTCTCCCGTGGAGTCCGATATCAGGTGCAGATGGAAGTAGTTTTTGCTCTGCTCCACATTATTCTCCGAGGGGTGTTGATAACCGGGGACAGGCTCGAGGTAAGAGAAGCGGCCATGTGATTGCAAGGGATAACCACAGGGTTTGTCCACAATGGGCAAAGCCGGGAGAGTTTTCGGCGACGGTTTTTGCATTCCGGGAATAATTGTCGGGGACGGAAACCGGATCGCCCTTCGGGAGTTAAGGAGAGTGATTGAATCAATTGGCTTTTATCAGCTCGATGCGGAGATGGTATGAAATCGGATTGGCCTTCCGGATTGGCACGGTTTATAGGATCAAGCTGTGGATAGGCTGTGGACAGAGTCCAATCCCCGTAAAACACAGACTCATAGAATCAGAATCCTTTTCAAATAGGATTTGTTTTAAGGAAGTGGTGGATGACAAATCCGATTGATCGCAAGGTGATGAAAGTGCTGACTGGGGAGACAGTGTTCCCACCACCGATCTGGCTGATGCGACAGGCAGGGAGATATCTGCCGGAGTACCGGGCGACACGGAAGACAGCCAAGGGATTTCTGGATGTCTGCTACACACCGGATCTGGCCGTCGAAGTGACTTTGCAGCCGATCCGCCGGTTTGGCTTTGATGCGGCGATCCTGTTTTCGGACATTCTGGTTATTCCCGATGCGCTTGACCGTAATGTGCGTTTTGTCGAGGGAACCGGGCCCTTGATGGATCCGATTTCACCTGAAGCCATCGGCCAACTTGATGCCTCCGGGATGCATGCCCATCTGGCACCGGTTTATGAAACCGTGCGGCGGTTGCGTGCGGAATTGCCTTCAGAAACGACGCTGCTGGGGTTTTGCGGTGCGCCCTGGACCGTGGCGACCTACATGATTGCCGGCCGTGGAACGCCTGACCAGGCACCGGCGCGGCTGTTTGCCATGCAGCATCCCGACGAATTCATGACCCTGCTCAACCTGCTGTCGGAGATTTCGGCCGACTACCTGATCGCCCAGATCGATGCGGGCGCGGATGCGGTGCAGATCTTTGATTCCTGGGCCGGCGTGCTGGGCGAGCGGGATTTTGCCAATTTCTCTGTCGGGCCAATGAAGCGGATGGTCGACAGGATCCGCGCCGAAAGACCTGGCATACCGATCATCGGTTTTGCCAAGGGCGCCGGTGCAATGCTTCTCAACTATCGCGACTTGACCGGGATCGATTGCGTCGGGCTGGACTGGACGGTTCCGTCCGGACTGGCGCGCGAGATCCAGAAGGGCGGCGCCGTACAGGGCAATCTCGATCCCTTGCTGATGGTGGCCGGCGGGTCTGCTCTGGATCGGGGTGTCGACGAGGTACTGGAAACGCTGGGCAATGGCCCGCTGATCTTCAACCTGGGCCACGGAATCACGCCGCAGGCGGACCCGGACAATGTCACACGTCTGATCAACCGTGTCAGGGGCGCTCAGCAGCAGTGACCCAGGAGCGCGCAACCAGTGCCGGTGAAGGCAACAAGGCCCGTGGCAAGGCCTATCTGTCGATTGCAGTGGTGGTCGGGCTGGCGGCCATGGCCTGGTGGTTTGATCCCGATTGGCTTTATGGCTGGCTCAAGGTGCTGCATGTCGTTGCAGTGATTTCCTGGATGGTCGGATTGTTCTATCTGCCGCGGCTGTTCGTCTATCATGCCGAGGCGCCAGCCGGCAGCGAACCGGCGGAAACCTTCGTGGTAATGGAGCAGCGGCTGGTGAAGGTGATCATGGCGCCGGCCATGATGATTTCCTGGGCCGCGGGTCTCTGGCTGGCCTGGAGCGGTTTCGGCTTTTTCGGCCTGTGGCTGTGGGTCAAGATCGCGGCCGTTGTCGGACTGACCGTGTTCCACGTGTTCCTGAGCCGGTCTGCGAAGCGCTTTGCCAGGGGCGAAAACAGCTGGACGGCGCGGCAATGGCGCATGGCCAACGAGATCCCGACCGTGCTGATGATCATTGCTGTAATCATGGTGATCATCAAGCCATTCGCCTGATCCGGCGATCAATCGGCCATATAGGGCCTGTCCGGCCGCATTTTGCTGCATGACAGGGCTTGCGGCGTTTCACGTGAATCGCTATCTAACAGACAACGTCTTCTATGGCGGGCGCCAGTACCAGTCTGGCCGGCTTCCCAGGCCGGATCGCCTCATGCCCGCCACTTCCCATATCTTAAAAACAAAATTTGGATTTCCCATGCAGGAAATGAAGCTTCAAGAGCTCAAGAACAAAACCGCCACCGATTTGCTGGCGTTTGCTGAATCCGTCGAGGTCGAGAACGCCGGTGTTCTGCGCAAGCAGGAACTGATGTTTGCGATTCTCAAGCAACTGGCGGCACAGGAAGTCGAAATCATCGGCGAAGGTGTTGTCGAAGTGCTGCAGGACGGCTTCGGCTTCATGCGCTCGGCCAATGCCAACTATCTCCCCGGCCCCGACGACATCTATATTTCGCCGTCGCAGATCCGCCGCTTCTCGCTGAAAACCGGCGATACGGTTGAAGGCCCGATCCGTGGACCGAAGGAAGGTGAGCGCTATTTCGCGCTGCTCAAGGTCAACACGATCAATTTCGAGGATCCTGAAAAGATCCGCCACAAGGTGCATTTCGACAATCTGACACCGCTCTATCCCGATGAGCGGTTCAAGATGGAGGTCGACAATCCGACCACCAAGGACATTTCCGCACGGGTCATCGACCTGGTGGCGCCGATTGGCAAGGGCCAGCGTGGCCTGATCGTGGCTCCGCCGCGCACCGGTAAGACTGTTCTGCTGCAAAACATTGCCCATTCGATTACGGCCAACCATCCCGATTGCTATCTCATCGTGCTGTTGATCGACGAACGGCCGGAAGAAGTCACCGACATGCAGCGCTCGGTTAAGGGCGAGGTTGTGGCATCAACCTTCGATGAACCTGCCGTACGTCACGTCCAGGTCGCCGAAATGGTGATCGAAAAGGCCAAGCGCCTGGTCGAACATGGCCGTGATGTCGTCATCCTGCTGGATTCGATCACGCGTCTGGGCCGGGCTTACAACACCGTCGTGCCATCATCGGGCAAGGTGCTGACCGGTGGTGTTGACGCCAATGCGCTGCAGCGGCCGAAGCGCTTCTTCGGTGCGGCGCGTAACATTGAAGAAGGCGGCTCGCTGACCATCATCGCCACGGCGCTGATCGATACAGGCTCGCGCATGGACGAGGTGATCTTCGAAGAGTTCAAGGGCACCGGCAACTCGGAAATCGTTCTTGACCGCAAGGTTGCAGACAAGAGAATTTTCCCGTCAATGGATATTCTCAAATCCGGCACTCGCAAGGAAGATCTGCTGGTTCCCAAGCAGGATTTGCAGAAGATCTTCGTGCTGCGCCGTATCCTTGCGCCGATGGGAACCACCGATGCAATCGAGTTCCTGATCGACAAGCTCAAGCAGACAAAGACCAACAGCGACTTCTTCGATTCGATGAATACCTGACGAATCGCCGTTATCGGCGGTTCGATTCGATACCGGTACAATTATGCGAGAGACCATCTTCGCTCTGTCGACAGGGCATCCGCCTGCGGGTGTCGCTGTCATCCGGATATCCGGACCCGGGGTTCGATTCGGACTCGAAACATTGACAGGATCCGTGCCGCCTGCCCGGGTTGCACGTCTCTGCGCCCTTCGTGACAGCAACGGACTGGTGCTTGATCGCGGCTTGGTTCTGTATTTTCCGGGTCCACAATCCTTTACAGGCGAAGATGTCGCCGAGTTACAGATCCACGGCAGCCGCGCTTCGATTTCAGCAGTTTTGGAGTCATTGTCAGAACTCGAGGGCTATCGGCCTGCCGAGGCCGGAGAATATACGCGCCGCGCGTTCGAGAACGGGTGTATGGATCTGACCGCTGTCGAAGGTCTGTCTGACCTGATCCGGGCTGAAACAGAGGCCCAGCGGCGGCAAGCCCTCGGCCAGGCCGATGGGACGTTGCAAATTCTCTACGATACCTGGGCCAAACGTCTGACCCATGCTCGAGCCATGATCGAGGCGGAACTCGATTTTTCTGATGAAGATGACATTCCCGGATCCGTGACGGACCGGATCTGGCCGGAGATGAAGCTTTTGGCGGAGGAAATCTCCGACCATTTGAACAAGGCCCGCTATGGGGAGATTGTGCGCGATGGATTCCGGGTGGCGTTGGTCGGTGCGCCGAATGTCGGCAAATCCTCCCTGCTCAACAGTCTCGCGGGACGCGATATCGCCATCGTGTCCGATATCCCCGGGACAACGCGGGACGTGATTGAAACCCGCCTGGATCTCGGTGGTCACCTGGTGGTGCTGCAGGACACGGCGGGATTGCGCGACACCGAGAGCCCGGTTGAACTGGAAGGTATCAGGCGAAGCCGGCTGACCGCCGACACCGCCGACCTGGTTCTGGAATTGCGGGAATTGGGCACCGGAGTTGCGCTCACTCATCCGCCCCTTCCGGATGACAAGGTTCTCATGCTCTGGACCAAGTCCGATTTGATGGAGGGGCAGGAATTACGAGCCAAATCCGATGGCCTTGCTATTTCAAGCAAAACCGGACACGGACTGGACGCGCTTGTTGCCCTGATCAGCGAGAGACTGGACAAGTTAGGTCGGGGGACTACGGAAGGTCTCCCGACACGAGAGCGCCATGTTTTGCTGCTACAGACTTGCCTGAAAGAAGTCGGCGCTGCTCTTGACGCCATTTCTGCCCCGATTGAAATTCGGTCGGAACACCTGCGGTTTGCCGCTGTAGCGTTGGGCAGGATCACCGGAACCGTGGACGTGGAAGATCTTCTCGGCGTGATTTTCTCGGAATTTTGCGTCGGCAAGTGATTCACGTGAAACATGTTTCGCCGTTTTCACGCTCAATCAGTGACTCACGTGAAACTTTCATTGAATCTCTGTCCATAAATCCGAGCAATTGTTTCACGTGAAACCTATTGCCTTGACAACAATCCTCTTATAGCCAAAGACAAGCGCCTTCCGGAGAGTGAGCATGCAATATGATGTCATTGTGATTGGCGGTGGACACGCAGGCAGTGAAGCCGCGGCCGCGTCTGCACGCCTTGGCGCCAGGACCGCGCTGGTTACCCACCGGTTCGACACCATCGGAACCATGTCCTGCAATCCGGCGATTGGAGGCCTCGGCAAGGGCCATCTGGTTCGCGAGATCGATGCCATGGACGGATTGATGGGTCTGGCCGCCGATCAATCGGGTATCCAGTTCCGGATGCTCAATCGCCGCAAGGGTCCCGCTGTCTGGGGTCCGCGGACCCAGGCGGACCGGAAGCTTTACCGCCAGGCCATCCAGAGGCTTCTGAAGCAGACCCCCAATCTGGAGATCATAGAAGGCGAAGTGGATGATCTCGAGCTGTCGGATGGATTTGTATCGGCTGTAAGGCTGAAGGAGGGCCAGTCCATTGCTTGTGCCACCGTAGTGTTGACCACCGGAACCTTTCTTCGCGGGCTCATTCATATTGGCGATCGCAAGATACCGGCGGGTCGTATGAATGAGGAGCCCGCGCTGGGATTGTCTACGACACTGGAACGCGCCGGGTTCAAGCTCGGCCGTTTGAAGACGGGAACACCAGCGCGGCTCGATGGCGACAGCATCGACTGGAGCCAGGTTGAATGGCAGGAGGCAGATGCGGAGCCTGTCCCCTTTTCTTTCATGACTGACAGGATCGAAGCCCGGCAGGTTCGGTGCGGGATCACCCGCACGACGCCCGCCACCCACAAGATCATTCAGGACAATATTCACCGATCGGCCATGTATTCCGGGCAGATCGGCGGCGTCGGTCCGCGCTATTGCCCCTCCATCGAGGACAAGATTGTCCGTTTTGGTGAAAGGGACGGCCATCAGATCTTTCTCGAGCCGGAAGGGCTCGATGATTCAACGGTTTATCCCAATGGTATCTCGACCTCGCTGCCGGAAGATGTGCAGGATGCGTTTCTGCGAACCATCCCCGGATTGGCGGATGTAAAGATCATCCAGCCCGGCTATGCCATTGAATATGACCATGTCGATCCGCGGGAGCTGGCCCAGAGTTTGGAGACCCGCCGGATCGGTGGGCTCTTCCTAGCCGGGCAGATCAACGGGACCACCGGCTACGAAGAAGCCGGGGCCCAGGGGATGGTTGCCGGTTTCAACGCCGCGCTGAAGGCGCAGGCGCGTCCAGCCTGTCTGTTCAGCCGAACGGATTCCTATATCGGTGTAATGATTGACGATCTGACCAGCAAGGGTGTCAGCGAGCCCTATCGGATGTTCACATCCCGCGCCGAATACCGGCTCTCGCTCAGAGCCGACAATGCCGAGCTGCGTCTTACCCCGAAGGCAATCGCGCTCGGGGCGGTATCGGAGAAGCGAAAGCAGAAGTTCAAGCGTCATTTTGATTCGCTTGCGAAATGTTTGCAGGATCTGAAGGCGCGGCAATTGTCCCCGAACGAAGCTGCGGCCCATGGGCTGGCATTGAACCAGGACGGAATACGCCGGTCTGCGTTTCAGTTGCTGTCCTATCCGACTATTACAATCGATGATTTGATCCGGATCTGGCCGGATCTGGCTGATTATGAGCCCAAGACACTGGAAGCCGCATCGATTGATGCAAGCTATGCAGTCTATATGGTCCGGCAAAGCCAGGACATTGAAAACCAGAAGCGTGACGAAGCCCGGCTGATTCCGGATTGGTTTCAGTATGACAATCTGTCAGGCCTCTCCCGAGAGTTGCGGCAGAAACTCGACGCCGCCAGGCCGCCATCGATTGGCCATGCAGAACGCATTGAGGGCATGACGCCCGCAGCCGTGGCCTTGATTTTGGCCCATCTGCGCAAGGGACCGCAGGACTCTGCAAGCAAAGTGGCAAGCTGACATGAACAAGAGTGAATCGGTCAAAGGCTTCTTTCCGGATTCCGCATTTGTTTCACGTGAAACATGGGACCGGCTCGAACTCTATGCAGATCTGGTGCGGAAATGGCAGGTCTCGTTCAATCTGATCTCTCCCAACACTTTACCGGTGCTGTGGGAGCGGCATGTTCTCGACAGTCTGCAACTGTTCAGGCTCGAGCGGAAACCACTGACCTGGATCGATATGGGCAGCGGCGCCGGTTTTCCTGGACTGGTGACCGCAATCTGTCTGCGCGACCTCGACGCGGGCTGGGTGCATCTGGTCGAAAGCAACAACAAGAAGGCTGCGTTTCTCCGGCAGGTGATCCTGAAAACCGGCGCCCGCGCCAGCGTTCATCCGTTCCGGGTGGAGTCTGCAGGGCCCGGAATTGACGACGTTCAGGCGGTTTCGGCACGCGCACTGGCATCGCTGACCGATCTTCTGGCCTATTGCGAATCCATCGCGCAGAAAAACCCCCATCTGGAGATGTGGTTCCACAAAGGGTTGGATTACCCTGAAGAACTGCGATCAGCACGTGACCTGTGGGGCTTTGATCTGATAGAACACCATAGTCTGGCGCAGGATGGATCGGCGATCCTGCATATCAGCAATCTTTCCAGAAAAAACCAGGCCGCGGACCCTTCTTGATGAAACTTTCGAAGAACCGGATCATCACCATTGCCAATCAAAAAGGTGGCGTGGGCAAAACCACCACCGCCATCAATCTCGCAACGGCGCTGGCGGCGATTGGCGAAGAGGTGCTGATCGTCGATATCGATCCGCAGGGCAATGCCAGCACCGGCCTCGGGATTGACCGCAAGGATCGCGGTGTCTCCGCCTATGATCTGCTGACCCATAATGCCACGGTCAGCGAAACGGTAATGCAGACAGCGGTTCCGCATCTGAGCATCATTCCCTCGACGATGGATCTGCTCGGGGTCGAGATGGAAATTGCCGGCATGTCGGACCGGGTGTTCCGGTTGAAGAAGGCGCTGCAGGCCGAAGATGCGCGCCATTATGATTATGTGCTGATCGACTGCCCGCCATCGCTCAATCTGCTGACAATGAACGCCATGGCCGCGGCGCATTCGATTCTGGTTCCGCTGCAATGCGAATTCTTCGCGCTTGAGGGGCTGAGCCAGCTGCTTGAAACCGTTGAACAGGTGCGCGATTCGCTCAATCCGACGCTGGATATCCAAGGCATCGTGATGACCATGTATGATGCGCGCAACAATCTTGCGCATCAGGTGGTGGATGATGTCCGGGCCCATCTCGGCGAAAAGGTCTACAAGACGCTGATTCCGCGCAATGTCCGGGTTTCGGAAGCGCCATCTTATGGCAAGCCGGCAATCCTCTATGACCTCAAATGCGCCGGAAGCCAGGCCTATCTGCAGCTGGCATCTGAAGTCATTCAGCGTGAACGCAATCGAAAGGCCGCCTGAACCATCGGGGACAGACGCAGGAATGGATAACATTATGGTAGAAGATGTTTCGAAAAAGCGTCTCGGACGCGGCCTGGCAGCGCTGATCGGCGAAATTGACCAGCCGGCTTCCGCGCAAACGGCCCCCACGGTATCGGCTGACCGTTTCGTTCCGATCGAACATGTCAGCCGCAATCCGCGCAATCCGCGGCGCAGCTTCGACCCGGCAGATCTCGAGGATCTGTCGCGATCGATCCGGCAGCACGGGATCGTGCAGCCGGTGATGGTGCGCACAGGCGATGTCGGCCGCTATGAAATCATCGCCGGTGAACGCCGCTGGCGTGCGGCGCAGATGGCAGGCCTGGTCGAGATCCCGGTGATCGTGCGCGATGTCGATGACAAGACAGCGCTCGAAATCGCCATTGTCGAAAATGTTCAGCGCGCGGATCTCAATGCCCTGGAAGAGGCGCAGGGCTATGAACAGCTCATTGCCCAGTACGGCTATACCCAGAATGATCTCGGCGAAGTCATCGGCAAGAGCCGCAGCCATGTGGCCAATTCGCTGCGCCTGCTCAAGCTTCCAGATGAAGTCCGCAACATGCTGGCAGAAGGCGCGCTGTCGGCCGGCCACGCCCGCGCCATCGTCTCGACCAGCGACCCGATCGGGCTGGCCAAGCTGATCGCCGACCGTGGCCTGTCGGTGCGGGATGCGGAACGTCTGGCGCAAAAGGATGCCGATCAGTCGAGCAAGCCGCAGGGTCTTGATACCAAGCCGGCCAGCCAGTCCGCTACCAAGGATGCCGATACGGTGGCGCTCGAGCGCAGCCTGTCCGATGTGCTTGGCCTGAATGTGGCGCTCGTACACAAGGGCCAGGGCGGCCAGATCCGCATCGACTACAAATCGCTCGAGCAGCTGGATGAAATATGCCGGCTGCTGGGCGGAAAATAGCGTCAGAACAGATGCTTGCGATCTATCGGCTGAGCAGGCAGGTGCGCAACAGCGCCTGGCGGGCAATGGCCGATTCCAGATGCGGACGCCGCCGGGTTTCCAGAACCGCGTCATAGAGCCGCCGCATCTCGCGGTTGATGGCCTTGATCGGCCAGTGGCGCAATGCCCGTTCCACGACCGGCTTGCGCTTGAAGTGGATGCCGCGGCCCTTTTCGGCCAGCGCCTGGGCGGGCTGCTTGTTGTGATGCTCGATCAGTGCCCGCATGGCGTCAAGCTGTTCAAACTGGACAATGCAGCCGCGCAGCACCAGGAACACCGATGTTTTCGAAGACAGGATCCGCTCAAGCGCGGATTCCAGGCGCACCGTGTCGCCGGAAAACACAGCATCAATCGCATCATCGACGGAGAGTGCGGCAACGTCGCCCATCGCGTCGATGACGTTCTCCTCGGTGACTGTTCTGGTGCCGTGACAGTAAAGAGCGAGCTTTTTCAATTCGTTACGGCTTGCCAGCCGGTCGCCACCGAGAAGCTGTGTCAGCCGCCGGCGGGCATCGCCTTCAATCACCAGACCCGAACCGCCGAGCTCCTCGTCGATGAGGCTCTGGACGCCGCTGGCGTCGTCTGAATAGCAGGGGATCGCCAGCGTCGAGCGCCCGTTCTCGATCAGCTTGCGCAGCCCGCTTCCCTTTTTCAGGTCTCCCGCTTCGACCAGCAGATGCGACGAGCCGGGATCGGTCTCGGCAAGGGCAGAAAGCGAATCGATCAGTCCCTTTTCATTGCCGGCATTCTTGATCCAGACCAGCCGGTCTCCACCGAACAGGCTGATGGCGCCGAACTCGTCGGCGAGCCGGCCCGGATCCCCGGACAGATCCGAGGATTCGAGCTTGAGGACGGCAAAATCATCCTTGAGATCGACACCGGTCTTGGCAGCCACCTGTGCCGCACGCTCCGAGACCAGGCCCCGGTCGGGACCATAGACCAGGATGATCCGGTAGGGCGTACCTTCACGGCGGATGAAGCTTGCATATTCATGGGATTTGAGTTGAGCCATGATCAGCGCAATCGGTCTATGATCTATCGGGCAAGAGCTGCCGCGACATCTGCCCGGACGAGGGCCGCGACCGAGCGCGCTGCACGGTCCTGGGCCTCGAGTTTGGCACGTTCCTGGGCGAAATTCTGCGAGGGAAGGTCCAGCTGCGCATCGGCAAACCGGGAGCCGGATTTGATCGTTTCCCCGGTGGCGACCGTCGAGAGCGTATAGCGGGCTGTGACAGTGGCGCGCGCGGCGGAAAACTCATTGTCGACACCGCCGGGCAACAGCCCACCGACGATGGATGACACCGACAGATCGAGTTTGTAGGCGGCATCCGGGTGTTCGCCGCCAAAACCGAGCACGAGCTCGTTGCGCACGGTTTGTCCCACGCGGGAATCGGCCACGGAAACCGACACCGACCGGGTCTGGGCGGACATCGTTCCGTAAAGCGGCTGAGCCTGGCATCCGGCCAGCATCGTCATAGCCGCGAATGTTGCCGCTATCCGTGATTTCCAGCCTGATCCGGGGTTTTCAGATGACGACATTGACGATCCTCTGGGGCACGATAATGAGTTTGCGGGGCGGATTGCCTCCGGTGGCTGCCTGGACGAAATCCAGCGCCAGCACCGCCGCCTCGACAGCAGATTGATCGGCATTGCGGTCGATTGTCAAATCTCCCCGCTTCTTGCCGTTGATCTGCACCGGCAGCGTCACCTGGTCGTCAGTGACCAGGCTCGCCTCGAAGGTGGGCCAGGGCGTGGTGGCCACCATGCCGTCATTTCCGAGCAGCTTCCAGCATTCCTCCGCCAGATGCGGCATCATGGGCGCAATCAGCAGCACAACCATGTCCGCGGCCTGCTTGCAGGCGGCGGTGAGGTCGGCATCGGCCTTGCCGCTTGCCACGTCCGACAGCGGTGCCGCAAGCGTGTTGACCAGCTCATAGAGCCGGGCCACAGCCTTGTTGAAGGCGAGCTTGTCAATGTCCTCGCCGACCGCCTTGACGGTCTTGTGGGCGCTGCGCGAGACAGCCAGAGCCTTGTCCGATGTTCCGGTGCGGCCCTCGACGGTGCTGAGCGTTTCTGCAGCTTCGCCCAGCAGGCGCCAGATGCGCTGGACAAAGCGGTGGGCGCCTTCGACGCCGGCTTCGGTCCAGATCACATCGCGATCCGGTGGCGAGTCCGAAAGCATGAAAAACCGTGCCGTATCAGCACCATAGCTGTCGATGATGTCATCGGGGTCGACAACGTTCTTCTTCGACTTCGACATTTTCTCGATCGAGCCGATGGTCAGCGGCGCGCCCGTCTTTGCATTGCGCGCCTGCCTCACGCCGTCGACTTCCTCGATCACCACCTCGGCCGGCGGGACCCATTCGCCCTTGCCGCCATTGTCGGCGCGGTAGGTTTCATGAACCACCATGCCCTGGGTGAACAGACCGCGGAAGGGTTCCTTGAGATCGATATGGCCGGTCTGCTGCATGGCGCGGGTGAAGAAGCGCGAATAGAGCAGATGCAGGATCGCATGCTCGATGCCGCCGATATACTGGTCCACCGGGAGCCAGGCGCTGGCCACGGCCGGATTGGTCGGCGTGTCGTGGTGCGGTGCGGTGAAACGGGCGAAATACCACGAGGAATCGACGAATGTGTCCATCGTGTCGGTTTCACGCCGTGCAGCCTTGCCGCAGGTCGGGCAGTCGACATGTTTCCAGGTCGGATGGTGGTCGAGAGGATTGCCCGGCTTGTCGAGCGTGACATCATCGGGAAGCTGAACAGGCAGGTCCTTAGCCGGCACAGGAACCGCTCCGCAGTCATCGCAATGGATCACCGGAATGGGTGCGCCCCAGTAGCGTTGACGGGAAAGCCCCCAGTCGCGCAATCTGAAGTTGGTTTTGCGCGTGGCCTGTGGGACGCCGCCAAGCGTCCGGGCTTCCAGCAGGCCGGTGACGGCCTCGAAGGCCTCGTCGGGCGTCATGCCGTCAAGATCCCGCGAGTTGATCATCACCCCGTCGCCGACATAGGCCGTGTCGGTGATGACAAAGCTTGCGGCATCGGCATCCGCGGGCATCACCACCGGGGTGACCGGAAGATTGTATTTGCGGGCGAAATCAAGGTCACGCTGGTCGCCAGACGGGCAGCCGAAAATCGCACCGGTGCCATAATCCATCAGCACGAAATTGGCGATGTAGACCGGCACGGTCCAGTCCGGATCAAGCGGGTGCACAACAGTGATCGGTGTCTTGAAGCCAACTTTCTCAGCGGTCTCAAGTGCAGCCAGCGATGTTCCGGCACGGCGGCATTGATCACAGAACTCGGCGACGGCCGGATCCTTGGCGGACAATTCCTTGGCCAGCGGGTGATCGGCGGCAATGGCCAGGAACGAGGCGCCGAACAGGGTGTCGGGGCGGGTGGTGTAGACCTCGATGTCCGAGGCGCCGCCAGCCTGGGCGGGATCGTCGATCTCCCAGCGCAGCGACAGGCCTTCGGACTTGCCGATCCAGTTTTTCTGCATCAGCCGGACCTTTTCCGGCCATTGGTCGAGCTCGTCGAGTGAAACCAGCAGATCTTCGGCGAAATCGGAAATGCGGAAGAACCATTGCGTCAGTTCACGCTGCTCGACCAGCGCGCCCGAGCGCCAGCCACGGCCGTCAATCACCTGCTCATTGGCGAGCACCGTCATGTCGACCGGATCCCAGTTGACCTTGGAATTGCGGCGGTAGATCAGGCCTGCGGCGAGGAAATCGAGGAACAGCGCCTGCTGTTGCTTGTAATAGGCGACATCGCAGGTGGCGAATTCCCGGCTCCAGTCGAGCGACAGGCCCATCGACTTGAGCTGCTTGCGCATGGAATCGATATTGGCATAGGTCCAGTCGCGCGGATGGACCTTGTTCTGGATCGCGGCGTTTTCGGCCGGCATCCCGAAGGCATCCCAGCCCATCGGATGCAGTACGTTGAAGCCGCGGGCACGTTTGTAGCGCGCCACCACATCACCCATGGCATAATTGCGGACATGGCCCATGTGAATCCGGCCGGACGGATAGGGAAACATCTCGAGCACGTAGTATTTCGGATCGGGACTGGCGTCGTCCGTTTCGAAAATCCGCGCCTCTTCCCACATGCGCTGCCAGCGGATTTCCGCCTGTTTGGGATTGTATCGTTCAATTGCCATAAAGGATCACCAGAAAACCTGTCAGATTTTGTCGCGACCTTCATCATGAAACCCGCCAAGCGTCAACCATTGAGCGGCTTCAGTCGCAGTTTGAGCGGTGATTGCAGCCGGCGGCAGTCCCCGCAGCGACACAATGGCGAGCCCGGGCCGATTGGCAAGCGGTGGCGGCTGCGCTAACACCGGTTGCCCGAGGTCAAAGCAATGGAGTGGAGCACAGCGTGAGCGCAGCGGAAAATCTGGAAACGGTGCGAGCGGCCATTGCCGCCGCAGAATCCGAGGCGCAAAGGCCAAAAGGCTCGGTGCGGCTGGTGGCGGTGTCCAAGACCAAACCGGCCGAGGAAATCGCTCCGGTCATCGAGGCCGGACAGCGGGTATTCGGCGAGAACCGCGTGCAGGAGGCGCAGGCGAAATGGCCCGGGCTGAAAGCTGCAACCGCCGGCATCGAACTGCACCTGATCGGACCGCTGCAATCCAACAAGACCGCCGATGCGGTGGCGCTGTTTGACGTGATCCAGACCGTCGACCGGGAAAAGATCGCCAGGGAGATTTCGAAGGAAACCCGAAAACAGGGCAAGTCGCCCCGGCTCTATGTCCAGATCAACACCGGCTCGGAGCCGCAAAAGGCCGGCATCGAGCCTGATCAGGCCGACGATTTCATAAGATTGTGCCGTGATGATCTGGGGCTGACGATTTCAGGCCTGATGTGCATTCCGCCGGTGGATGAAAATCCCGGTCCGCATTTTGCCCTGCTCGGCAAGATTGCGCGTGAGAACGCAATCGAAACCCTGTCGATGGGCATGTCGGATGATTTCGAGACCGCCATTGGCTTCGGTGCGACGGAGGTCAGGGTCGGATCGGCCATTTTTGGTGCGCGCTAATCGATTTGAGCCGTTTTGCTAGTCCAAGGTCTAGTTTTCGGGACGTGGCGACAGGCATAGGGTGCCGCCAGTTTGGGACACAGCGGACCGGTGCGGCTATATTTTGCGCGCAACGCTGATGTTATTTTGTCGGAGGAGACGATGATGTCGAGCAGTTATGGTGAAGTCTACACGAGTTGGCGCGACAATCCGGAAGGTTTCTGGATGGAGCAGGCGGCAGCGATTGACTGGTTTACCAAACCCGAGACCGCGTTTGAACCCGATCTCGGCGCCTATGGCAAATGGTTCCCCGATGGCGTGACCAACACCTGCCACAACTGCCTCGACCGGCATGTCGCGGCGGGCCGCGGCGAGCAGGCCGCCATCATCTATGACAGCCCGATCACCGGGGCGAAGCGAACCATCAGCTACACCGCCATGCTGGCTGAAGTCGAGGCCTTTGCCGGCGCCTTGTCCGACAAGGGCGTGGGCAAGGGCGACCGGGTGGTGATCTACATGCCGATGGTGCCCGAGGCGGTGGTGGCGATGCTGGCCTGCGCCAGGCTGGGTGCTATTCATTCGGTGGTGTTTGGCGGGTTTGCCGCAACCGAGCTCGCCACCCGCATCGAGGACAGCCATGCCAAGCTGATCGTCACCGCCTCCTGCGGCATCGAGCCGGGCCGGATCATTGCCTACAAGCCCTTGCTCGACGCAGCCATCGAGCATTCGCACCACAAGCCGGAAGCCACCATCGTGTTCCAGCGGCAGGAGCATCGCTGCGATCTGATCGAGGGCCGGGATTTTGACTATGCGGCGCTGATCGAGGCCAATGCGGGCCGCAAGACGCCCTGCACCCCGGTTCTGGCGACGGATCCGCTCTATGTGCTCTACACATCGGGCACCACCGGTCAGCCCAAGGGCGTGGTGCGCGACAATGGCGGCCATATGGCGGCGCTTCACTGGTCGATGCACGCGATCTATGACGTCAAACCGGGCGAGGTGTTCTGGGCGGCTTCCGACATCGGCTGGGTGGTCGGCCATTCCTACATCGTCTATGCGCCGCTGCTTCACGGCAACACCACCATCCTGTTTGAAGGCAAGCCGGTGGGAACGCCGGACGCCGGCACATTCTGGCGGGTGATTTCCGAACACAAAGTCGCGGCGCTTTTCACGGCGCCGACGGCGTTTCGCGCCATCCGCAAGGAAGATCCGCAAGGCAGTCTGGTCAAGGATTACGATATGTCCGGCTTCCGGGCGCTGTTTCTGGCCGGCGAACGGGCTGATCCCGATACCATCCAGTGGGCCGAGCGGATTCTTGATGTGCCGGTGATCGACCATTGGTGGCAGACCGAAACCGGCTGGACTATTGCCGGCAACCCGATGGGGCTGGGGCTGCTGCCGGTCAAATACGGCTCGCCCGCCGTGCCGATGCCTGGCTATGACGTGCAGGTGCTTGATGACGCAGGCCATCCGGTATCATCCGGAACCTTGGGCAATATCGTCGTCAAACTGCCACTGCCACCCGGATGCCTGCCGACCCTGTGGAACGCGGAAGACCGTTTCCGTGACGCCTATCTGATGGAATTTCCCGGTTACTACAAAACCGCCGATGCCGGCTTCATTGATGAGGACGGATATCTGTTCATCATGGCGCGCACCGATGACATCATCAATGTCGCCGGTCACCGCTTGTCGACCGGCGGCATGGAGGAAGCAGTCTCGGGCCATCCGGATGTGGTGGAATGCGCGGTCATCGGCATCGCCGACGCCATGAAGGGGCAGATCCCGGCCGGCTTCATCGTCATCAACAATGGTCATGGCCGCAGCGATGATGATGTTGAGAAGGAAGTGGTCAAGCTGGTTCGCGACCAGATCGGGCCGGTGGCGGCGTTCAAGACCGTGATGGTGGTCAAGCGGCTGCCCAAGACCCGCTCGGGCAAGATACTGCGGGCCACCATGCAGAAAATCGCCGACGGCCAGGACTGGAAGATGCCGGCCACCATTGACGATCCCGGCATTCTCGATGAAATCGCCGAGGTGCTGGCAGAGCGCGGCATCAAGACCAAAAGCGATTGACCTTTGTGACAGGCCGCACCAGTTATCGCCGCTTTGGCTGAGAAGGAAAAATCATGAGACTGGATGGACGCACAGCGATTGTCACCGGCGGCGCCAATGGTATCGGGCTGGCGATCGTCCGGCGGCTGGTGACGGACGGCGCGCGGGTGATGATCGCCGACATCGACGAAGCGGCCGGCGCGGCTGCGGTGGAAGCGATCTCGGGTGACGGCGAGGTGCGGTTTACCGCCGCTGACGTGTCCGAGCGGCTTGATGTCCACAATCTGGTGGCCAGGACGATCGATGCCTTCGGCTCGATCAATGCGCTGGTCAACAATGCCGGGATCGTGCATGCGGCCGATTTCCTGGATCTCACCGAAGCCGATTTCGACCGGGTCATGAATGTCAATCTCAAGAGCGCGTTCCTGTGCGGACAGGCGGTGGCGCGGCACATGGTCGAGCGGATCGGAGAGGGGGACGAGCCGGGCTCGATCGTCAACATGTCCTCGATCAACGACACTTTGGCGATTGCCAACCAGGTTCCCTATTCGGTGTCGAAGGGCGGTGTCAGCCAGTTGACCGGGGTGATGGCCCTGTCGCTGGCGCAGCATGGCATCCGGGTCAATGCGGTCGGGCCGGGTTCGATCATGACCGACATGCTGGCCTCCGTGGCTGACAATCCCGAGCTTCGCACCCGGGTGCTGTCGCGCACGCCGCTGGGCCGGATCGGCGATCCGTCCGAAATTGCCGCGGTGACCGCCTTCCTGCTGTCGTCGGAGGCAAGCTATGTGACCGGGCAGACGATCTATGCCGATGGTGGCCGGATGCCGCTTAACTACACGGTGCCGGTCAAGGAATAGTCTCCGGACAAAACCTGCAGCTCAAACAAAAAAGGCCCGGAAATCCGGGCCTTTTGCACAAGAACAGTCGGTGACCGGTCTCAGATGTCTTCGTCTTCTTCCGGCTCGGTGCGCTTCATCGATGTCAGCTTTGCAAAGACTGCATCTGCATCGATTTCCTTCTCGCCGTCTTCATCCACCGGTGTTGCGACTTCGGTTTCGCGGGCAGACACCAGCACGCTGCCATGTTCGGAGGCGGGCACGGCGCCACGGGTCTTGGCAGCGCGTTCGACTTCGAGGTCGAGATCGATCTGTGTGCAAAGACCCAGCGTCACGGGATCCATCGGCGTCAGATTGGCGGCGTTCCAGTGGGTGCGTCCGCGGATCTGTTCGATGGTCGACTTGGTGGTGCCGACCAGACGCGAGACCTGCGCATCCTTGAGTTCGGGATGGTTGCGAACCAGCCACAAGATCGCATTGGGGCGATCCTGGCGCTTGGAGACCGGCGTGTAGCGCGGACCCTTGCGCTTGGTCTCGGGAACGCGAACCTTCGGCTCGGAAAGCTTCAGCCGGTAATCCGGGTTGGCTTCGGCCATGGAAATTTCTTCCCGTGACAACTGGCCGGTGTTGACCGGGTCAAGACCCTTGATGCCCTGCGAGGCTTCGCCGTCGGCGATCGCCTTCACCTCGAGCGGGTGAAGTTTGCAGAATTGTGCGATCTGATCGAAGCTCAACGCGGTGTTGTCGACAAGCCAGACGGCGGTCGCCTTCGGCATGAGAAGCTGCTGTGCCATGAATACAATCCTCCTGTCCGTCCGCTCCGGGGGCGCGGGCCGTGGATGAAACCACCATTTCCGGGAAATCGGCGTCGTTATAACCGCAAGCCCGGTCAATTGCAATTGTTGCATCACGCTTTCGCAAACCGGTCCAATGTCTAATTGCGGCGGTGATTTGCGCTGTTATTAATGGTCGTCATGAAAGCCGTGTTGCGCTTAAGATGAGTGAGAGGCGCATACCTGTTTGTGAGGAGGTCCCAATGCCGCAGAAAACCTACAAAGTCCTGAAAGATGCCAAGTCCCGGGCACTGATTGATGATGAAACCTACCAGAAATGGTATGCCCAGAGCATCGAGGATCCGGAAACATTCTGGGGCGAGCACGGCAAGCGGATTGACTGGTTCAAACCCTATACAAAGGTCAAGAACACCAGTTTTACCGGCAATGTGGCGATCAAGTGGTTTGAAGACGGCCTGACCAATGTGTCGTATAACTGCATCGACCGGCACCTCGAAAAGCGCGGCGACCAGGTGGCGATCATCTGGGAAGGCGACAATCCCTATGACGACAAGAAGATCACCTATCGTGAGCTTTACGATCAGGTCTGCCGCCTTGCCAATGTGATGAAATCGAACGGCGTCAAGAAGGGTGACCGGGTCACCATCTACATGCCGATGATTCCGGAAGCCGCCTATGCAATGCTCGCCTGCACCCGCATCGGCGCGGTGCATTCGATCGTGTTTGGCGGATTTTCACCCGATGCGCTGGCCGGCCGAATCAGCGATTGCGAATCAACCTTCGTGATCACCGCCGACGAGGGCTTGCGCGGCGGCAAGAAGGTTCCGCTCAAGCACAATACGGACCTCGCCATCGAGATCGCCCACAGGGACGGCGTCGTGGTCAAGAACGTGCTGGTGGTGCGGCGCACCGCGGGGAAGATCGAGTGGTTCGAAGACCGTGATATCTGGTATCACGAGGCAACAGCCGCCGCGAAGCCGGACTGTCCGCCGGCCCATATGAAGGCCGAAGATCCGCTGTTCATCCTCTACACCTCCGGCTCGACCGGCAAGCCCAAGGGCGTGCTGCACACCACGGCGGGCTATCTGGTCTATGCCTCGATGACCCATGAATATGTCTTCGATTATCATGAGGGCGACATCTACTGGTGCACCGCCGATGTCGGCTGGGTCACCGGGCATTCCTATATCGTCTACGGCCCGCTCGCCAATGGCGCGACAACGCTGATGTTTGAAGGTGTGCCGAACTACCCCTCCCCGAGCCGTTTCTGGGATGTGGTCGACAAGCATCAGGTCAACATCTTCTACACGGCGCCGACCGCAATCCGGGCGCTGATGGGCGCCGGTGACGATCATGTCAGGAAGTCCTCGCGCAAATCGCTGCGCACGCTGGGATCGGTGGGCGAGCCGATCAATCCGGAAGCCTGGATCTGGTACCACGAAGTCGTCGGCGACAAGCGCTGTCCGATCGTCGACACTTGGTGGCAGACCGAAACCGGCGGGATCATGATCACGCCGCTGCCCGGCGCCACCGATCTCAAGCCAGGCTCGGCGACGCGGCCGTTCTTCGGCGTGCAGCCGCAACTGGTCGATGGCGACGGCGATGTGCTCGAAGGCACGACGGAAGGCAATCTGTGCATTACCGATTCCTGGCCGGGACAGATGCGCACGGTCTATGGCGACCACGAGCGGTTCATCCAGACCTATTTCTCCACCTACAAGGGGAAATATTTCACCGGTGACGGCTGCCGCCGCGACGAGGACGGTTATTACTGGATCACCGGCCGGGTCGATGACGTGATCAACGTTTCGGGACACCGCATGGGCACGGCGGAAGTCGAAAGCGCGCTGGTGTCGCATGATTCGGTCTCGGAGGCCGCCGTGGTCGGCTATCCGCACGACATCAAGGGCCAGGGCATCTATTGCTACATCACGCTGATGGAGGGTCAGGAGGGCGACGATGCGCTGCGCAAGGCGCTGGTTGCGCATGTGCGCCACGAAATCGGCCCGATCGCCTCGCCCGACAAGATCCAGTTCTCGCCCGGTCTGCCCAAGACCCGCTCGGGCAAGATCATGCGCCGGATCCTGCGCAAGATCGCCGAGGACGAGTTCGGAGCACTCGGCGACACTTCGACATTGTCCGATCCGGGCGTGGTCGATGATCTGATCGCCAACCGGCAGAACAAGAAGGGTTGATCAGGGCCGCGGTGTTCTGCGGTGCTTGACGACAAGGACAAGGCCCGTACGGATCATTCCCGTGCGGGCCTTTCGTCTGCCTGCGGCAAGATGATGAAATTAATTTGCCTCCGGTGCTTGGCAAGCCGGGAAGACTGGCCCACATTGTCTGTGTCTTCAACAAATGAAAAGGAGGTGATCTGATGTCGAGTGATTCCCAAAAGCCGGTTCGTGCGAGTCGGATTGCCGGACTTCGGAGCAGCCTCTGAAGCGCCGGTAAAACTGGCAAGTCCTGATCCATCCCTGATGTGATCGGGCAGGCGTCCGACCGGCGCTGGAATTCACGAAGGCCACCCGCAAGGGTGGCCTTTTTGATTTGCCGGAAGCCTAGTTGCCGAACGCGCCGCACAAAGCTTTGTGGCGCTTGCCACCGTGATAGGGTCTGGCCAGCCCGCTTTCCAGCATGGCGGCAGCGATGTCGCGGCTTCCTGCCCTGAGGTCGGCCAGCACGCGGCCATAATATTTGCCGCCCGAGACATTGATCAGCTCGACACTCGAAACCCCTGCCACCAGCCGCGCAAGCTCGCGGCGGGCATGATCTGCGGCCAGCCGTTCGGCCGAACAGGAGGAGCGGCGCTCCGGCGTGTCGATGCCGCGCAACCTGACCGACACCCGCACCGCATGTCCCGGCCAGGGATGGGCGTCGACCTCGAGCGTGTCGCCGTCGATGACGCGTATCACCTGCGCCAGGACCGGCCCCGGGATGCTGCGCCACTTTGTGTCAGCCTCCTCTGCCGCGCCGGACACGGCAAGGGCCAGACCAAGAAATGCAACCACTGCACAGGGAATGGAGAACGGGAATCGCATGACAAAGGAATATATTCCTTTGTTGCCGGCAGATCAAGCTGCGGGGTCTAGAAGTCGATGGCGCGGCCGTTGATTTCCCAGTCGCCATAGCGTGCCGGATCGGCGCCGCCGCGTCCGCCTATTTCCCGTTCGGCCTTGAGCGTTTCTGCTTCCCGCGCCTCGCGCCGCGCTTCCGCCTCGGCCAGTGCGCGCCGGGCGGCGGGGCTGAGCTCGCGCGGTTCGGCCTGCACCGCTTCACCATTGGCCGCGGCATCGGGCGGGGTGAGGGTCGAGGCGTCGGCTTTCGAGGTCGTGGTCATGGTCTGGTCTGCCGGATTGGGGGGTGGATTGAAGATTCGCTTGAAACACCCCATGTTTAACGTCACAAGCGACGAAATCCAAACCCTCGTTCAACCCCGGAACACCGGACAAAAGGTCGCTGGAAAGGAAACTGGCATGAATCTGGTTCGCACTGCCATGCTGATCGCACTGATGACCGCCCTGTTCATGGGCGTGGGCTACCTGATTGGTGGCGCCGGCGGCATGATGATCGCCCTTGTGATTGCTGCCGGGATGAACCTGTTTTCCTACTGGAATTCGGACAAGATGGTGCTGCGCATGCATCACGCGGTGGAAGTGGATGCCCGCACGGCGCCGGAATTCTATCAGATCGTTGCGGATCTGGCGCAAAATGCCGGGCTGCCGATGCCGAAGGTCTATGTCATCCGCAATGCCCAGCCCAATGCGTTCGCCACCGGCCGCAACCCGCAAAACGCTGCCGTGGCGGCCTCCACCGGGCTGCTTGAAGCGCTCACCGACGAGGAGGTGGCGGCGGTCATGGCGCATGAGCTGGCGCATGTGCAGAACCGCGACACGCTGACCATGACGATCACCGCGACGCTGGCCGGCGCGATCTCGATGCTGGGCAATTTCGCCTTCTTCTTCGGCGGCAATCGCGACAACAACAATCCCTTCGGCTTCATCGGCGTGCTGGTGGCAATGCTGGTGGCGCCTTTTGCGGCGATGCTGGTGCAGATGACCATCAGCCGCACCCGCGAATATGCCGCCGACCGGCGCGGCGCCGAAATCTGCGGCAATCCGCTGTGGCTGGCCTCGGCCCTGAGGAAGATTGCCATGGGCGCCAGCCGCGTGGTCAATGAAGACGCGGAGCGCAATCCTGCGACCGCCCATATGTTTATTATCAACCCTTTGAATGGGCAGCGCATGGACAGTCTGTTTTCAACCCATCCGGCAACAGAGAACCGCATCGCGGCGCTCGAAGCCATGGTCGCCGAATTTGCGCCCGCCCCTGCCCCGTCGCGCCGGGCGCGTCCGGCCAGGACATCGGTTCCGCCATCGGGGCCATGGGGCCGTGACGGCTCGTCCCGCAAGGGGCCCTGGTCTTGACCGGCACAGGGCCGGCCGGGCAGCGCAGAAGACCTCAGAAATCACACACCCGTCGCGATCCGGCTGATCTGAAGCCGGGTCTTGCCGCGCGTCAGGCGGCAGCCCGGTTGCTCTCGGCAGTCACCGAAAGCCAGGCGTCGCTGGACGGGCTTCTCGATCCGTCAGGCGGCAATCCGGCCTTCACCGGGCTCGGCGACCAGGACCGGTTGCTGGTGCGGGCGATCCTGCTGTCGGCGCTGAGACATTTGCGGGTGATCGACGCCTTCATCGACAGGCTGGTCGACAATCCCCTGCCCGACGGCGCGCGCGCACTCAGGCAGGTGCTCAGGGTCGCTGCCGCGCAGATCCTCTATCTTGATGTTCCTGACCGCGCCGCAGTGGACCTGGCGGTCAGCCAGGCGGACGGCGATCCGCGCAACCGGCGCTTTGCCGGGCTGGTGAATGCGCTGTTGCGGCGGATGACGCGGGAAAAGGATCAGCTTTTACCGGAAATTTCCTCGGTAACCCCGGATTTTCCGGATTGGTTCGAAGATCGGCTGACCCAATATTATGCCGGTGATGCGAAAGCGATTCTGGCCATCCTGTCGGAACCGCCGGCGATTGACCTGACGGTCAAGTCGGATGCCGCCGGCTGGGCCGAAAGGCTCGGCGGCCTGGTGTTGCCCACCGGATCGGTGCGGATCGGGCGGCCGGAAGGCCCGGTGTCGGGATTGCCCGGCTATGACGAGGGCGCCTGGTGGGTGCAGGATGCGGCCGCCAGCCTGCCGGTGCAGATGTTTTCGAAGCTGGAAGGGCTGGAGATTGTCGATCTGTGCGCAGCACCCGGCGGCAAGACGGCGCAACTGGCGCTGTCGGGCGCCCGGGTGACGGCCTGCGACCAGTCGGCAAACCGGCTCGAGCGGTTGCGCGGCAATCTGGAGCGGCTCGGCCTGGACGTGACAACGCAGCTGACCCGGGCTCAGGATCTGATCGCTCCCGACGGTTTTGACGGCGTGCTGCTCGACGCCCCATGTTCGTCGACCGGCACTGTGCGCCGGCATCCCGATATCCCCTACACCAAGAGCCCCGACGACATCACGCGGTTGGCACGGGTGCAGCGCGATCTGCTGGATCATTCGGCCGGTCTGGTCCGGCGCGGCGGCGAACTGGTGTTTTCCAATTGCTCGCTCGATCCCGAAGAGGGTGAGGCCATGGTGGCAGGATTCCTCGCCGATCATCCGGCTTGGCGCATCCGGCCGATAAGCCCCGACAGATGGCCGGGGCTGGAAGCGGCAGTCACCTCCACCGGCGCGATCCGGACGCATCCGGCAATGCTGGGCCACGAAGACCCGAGGCTTGCAGGTCTGGACGGGTTTTATGCGGTGGTATTGACCCGGACCTGAGGTTGAGGCCGCTGTGTGAAGTCATGCCGGGGGGCGATACTGTCTCACGGTGCCGGAAATACCAGCGGCAGTTGAACAATTAACCGACTGTGCTACGATTCCGGTCCGGTGGAGGGCCGGGACCGGATTTCAGGAATTCCTTTTGACCATTTCGATACTCGATTCGCAACGCTCGGCATATTTGTACGGGGCGGAGATCTGGCGACGCTTTGCCAGACGCATGGCGTTGGGGCGGATCAATGCGATGCGGTTTGCCGGCGGCGTGCCGGACCGGCTCGTGGTTGCGCCGATCGATCTGCGTATCGCCGACTCGCATATCGCCGAAGAAATCTATTCCGGGCGGTTCGCCATGGGCGGGACCATGGTCGACACCGGCGGCGGCAGCCCGTTCCAGATCGAAGTCGAAAACCAGGCCTTCGCGCGCAGTCTGCAGGGCTTTGGCTGGCTCAGGCACATGCGGGCCGCCGATCACGACCTGGCCTTTGCCAATGCGCGGGCGCTGGTCGATGACTGGATCACCGTGCAGGGCCGCGATCTGGGCGGTCTGGCCTATGATCCCCAGGTTCTGTCCACGCGGCTGATTGCCTGGTTTTCGCACTCTCCCATCGTGCTGCGCGGGGCCGATCACGGTTTCTACCGGCGGTTTTTGAAAAGTATTGCCCTGCAAACCCGCTATTTGCGTCATGTGACGCTGGCGCTGCCGGCCGATGCCATCCGGTTCAGGGCACGGATAGCGCTGGCAATGGCGAGCCTGTGCCTGCCCTCGAGCGCCGGCACCATCCGCTCCGCCTCCCGGCTGCTGTCGGCCGAGTTCGACCTGCAGATCCTGCCTGACGGGGGGCACATCTCGCGCAATCCGATGGTGCTGATCAATCTGCTGACCGATCTGCTGCCGCTCAGGCAGACCTATGTCAATCTCGGCCAGAAGCCGCCCGGCAACATGATCGCCGGGATGGACAGAATGTTCACGGCACTGCGCTTCTTCCGCCACGCCAATGGCGAACTGGCGCTGTTCAACGGCGCCTCGGCCGTTTCGGCAGACCGGCTGCTCGGCGTGTTGCGCTATGATGAGACTTCCGGCGCGGCCTATCGCGAAATGCCGCATTCGCACTATCAGAGGCTGGCCGCGGGAGCGGTGGTTCTGATCGCCGATACCGGGCCGCCGCCAAAGGGAAATGTGTCGGCGACATCCCATGCCGGCTGCCTGTCCTTCGAGCTGTCCTCGGGGCGCAGCCGCTTCATCGTCAATGCCGGGGCGCCGGTGTATTTTCACCCCGATCATGCCGAGTTCAGCCGGCTGACCGCGGCCCACAGCACCGTCACCTTCAATGACACCTCGTCGGTGAAGATCTCGCATTCGCCCTTTCTCGGCCCGATCGTCACGTCCGGCGTGCGGCGGGTCACCGTCAAGTCGCTTGACCAGGAGGGCGTGCAGCTCGGGTTCAGCGCGACCCATGACGGCTATGTCAGCAGCCTGAGGCTCCTGCATCGCCGCGAGATCAGGCTGATGGCGTCAGGACATGAGCTGCATGGCCGCGACCAGTTTCTCAAGCCGGACGAAGACAATCCCCCGGCTTCCGACAAGACCGTCGCGGTTGCGCGGTTTCACATTCATCCGACAATCTCGGTGTCGCAGGACGAGACCGGTGTGGTCCATCTGACCGCGCGGGACGGCGACAGCTGGGCCTTTGTCTGCAACGATCTCAAGCTGGAGATCGAGGAAGACGTACATTTTGCCGATCTTGCCGGCGCGCGGACCAGCAAGCAGATCACCCTGACCTGTGTTGTCGGCGAATGCGCGCAGGTCGACTGGCAGCTGATCCGCACGACATTGCCCCGCTCCATGAGCTGACCGGCGGGATGCCACAGACTGGCCGGCCTTGCGCAGCCCGCAACAGGGCAACCGATGGCGCGACCCGGCCCGGTGCGCCGGCGGAAGCCGCGACGGTCCACAGATAAGGCGGCTTGCATGTTTTATCGCGGCGTCGGCTGTGCTAACGCAGCTTTTTGCGAGGGATGTTCATGGCTGTTGTTTCCAAAAATCACCCGGCGCCGGATCTGGTCAAGGTTCGCCGCGCCCTGCTCTCGGTGTCCGACAAGACCGGACTGGTCGATTTTGCCAAGGGGCTTGCGGCTGCCGGCGTCGAGCTGGTTTCAACCGGCGGCACGCGTACCGCACTTCAGGCAGCAGGCCTCGCCGTTCGCGACGTCTCGGAACTCACCCAGTTTCCCGAAATCATGGATGGCCGGGTCAAGACCCTGCATCCGGGCGTGCATGGCGGCCTGCTTGGCATTCGCGACGACGCTGATCACCGCTCAGCCATGCAGGAGCACGGCATCGTCGACATCGACCTGGCCGTGGTCAATCTCTATCCCTTCGAGCAGACCGTTGCCGGCGGCGCCGATGCGGCGACGATCGTCGAGAACATCGATATCGGCGGGCCGGCAATGATCCGCGCCTCGGCGAAGAACCATGCCTATGTCACTGTCGTTACGGATCCGGAAGATTACAGCCGGGTGCTTGCCGCGCTGGAAAGCCAGGACGGTTCGGTTTCGCTGGCATTGCGGCGCGAACTGGCGGCACTGGCCTTCGCCCGCACGGCTGCCTATGACGCGGCGGTGTCGGGCTGGTTTGCCCAGGATCTGGCGCTCGAAGCCCCGCGCCACCGCGCGTTCGGCGGCAAGCTGCTCGATGTCATGCGCTATGGCGAAAATCCGCACCAGGCTGCGGCCTTCTATGCGACCGGCGAAAACCGCCCGGGTGTGGCAACGGCCGCGCTGCTGCAGGGCAAGCAACTGTCCTACAACAACATCAACGACACCGATGCGGCGTTCGAACTGGTCAGCGAGTTCGATCAGGACCGTGCGGCCTGCGCCATCATCAAGCACGCCAATCCCTGCGGTGTCGCAGTGGGCGACAGCCTGGTGGACGCCTATCGCCGGGCACTCGAATGCGATCAGACTTCGGCCTTTGGCGGCATCATCGCGCTCAACCGCACGCTGGACGCCGAGACCGCCGCGGAAATCGTCAAGATCTTCACCGAAGTGATCATTGCGCCGGATGCCAGCGACGAGGCGCGCGAGATCCTGTCGGCCAAGAAAAACCTGCGGCTGATGACCACCGGGGCGCTGGCCGATCCGCGTCAGCCCGGGATGATGGTCAAGACCGTGTCCGGCGGCCTGCTGGTGCAGGGCCGCGACAACGGCATCGTTCTGCCGCAGGACTTCAAGGTGGTGACCAGTGCGGGCGCCGGATGCCCGTGAACTGGCCGACATGGATTTTGCCTTCTGCGTTGCCAAGCACGTCAAGTCGAATGCCATCGTCTACGCGCTCAATGGCGCCACGGTGGGCATCGGCGCCGGGCAGATGAGCCGGGTCGATTCGGCCCGCATCGCCGCGCGCAAGGCGGTTGATGCTGCAGACGTGCTGGGTCTGGCGCAGCCGCTGACCCAGGGCAGCGTCGTGGCATCCGATGCCTTCTTCCCCTTTGCCGACGGACTTTTGTCAGCCATCGAAGCCGGGGCAACGGCGGTGATCCAGCCGGGTGGCTCGATGCGCGATCAGGACGTGATCGATGCGGCCGACGCGGCGGGCATCACCATGGTCTTCACCGGCATGCGCCATTTCCGGCACTGACATCCGTTACGGCGCGGCCGGGGCAGTCCCCGGCTGATCGGCCGGGTAGGGCGTGGTCCAGAGGATGATCAGGCCTGCGGCGAAGAAGAGCACGATGGTCGCCATGCCCAGCCGCGGCGAGCCCGACAGGGCGGTGACCGTGGCGACCATGAAGGGCGCCAGAAAACTGGTGGCGCGGCCGGCCAGCGCATAGATGCCGAAATAGCGGCCGGATTCCTCTTCCGTGACGCTGCGCGCCATATAGGCACGTGATGAGGCCTGCACCGGCCCGAAGGCAATGCCGATCAACAGCCCGAAGGCGATATAGGCTTTTTCCGCCGCGGTTCCGAACAGTCCGCCGGTATCGGCGTCGCCAAGCATCAGCGCGCCGAAAAAGGTGAATCCGGGTCCGGTCGAGACGATGCCGATGGTGGCGGTCAGCAGCAATGCGATGGCGATCAGGACAACCGACTTGGAGCCGAGCCGGGTGTCGAGCCGGCTGGCATAGAGGCAGGAAAAGATCGCCACGATATTGAGCAGGATGCCGTAGACGCCGATTTCGGTGATCGACCAGCCAAACATCGCCGCGGCAAAGCCGCCGCCAAGGGCCAGCAGCGCATTGACGCCGTCCTGATAGATCATGCGGGCAACCAGGAAGCGGAAGATGCCGGCGCGCCGACGGACCTCGCCCAGTGTCGATCTCAATTCGATCAGGCCGTCGCGCACCGCCACGCCCAATGCCCGGCGGTTGCCGGCGTCGGGTGTGAACAGGAACATCGGCAGGATGAAGATGCCGTACCAGAGCGCGGATATCGGCGCCGAGGCGCGGGCGTCCTCTCCGAGCACCGGATCGAGGCCGAAAAGAGGTGAGATGCCGATGATGGTCCTGCCGGTTTCCGGCGAGGCGGCGAGAAAGGCGATGATGAAGATCAGCACGATCATGCCGCCGAGATAGCCCAGCCCCCAGGCCAGATTGGACACCCGGCCGATATCGGCCTTCGGCACCAGCCGCAACAACATCGAATCATTGAAGACGATCGAGAATTCCGCCGCCACCGCGGCCAGGGTGAACAGCGCCACGACGCCGACAAGGCTGGATCCAGGGGCTGCGAACCACAATCCGTACAGCGCCAGTATCTTGATCACCGCAAAGAACGCGATCCAGGGTTTGCGCGGCCCGGTCTGGTCGGCAATGGAGCCGAGCACCGGCGACAGAACCGCAATCAGGAATCCGCCCGCGGCAATGCCATAGCCCCAGGCGGCCTGGCCGGTGGCCGGATCGCTGGCCATGCGGCTGATGAAATAGGGGGCAAAGATGAAGGTGGTGACGACGGTGAAGAACGGTTGCGCCGCCCAGTCGAACATCATCCAGCCGAGAACGCCGCGGCGCTGGACCGCAGCCTTCGGCGGCAAACCGGTTACGTCAGTCATCATTGTTCCCCAAAAGCAGCAAGGTTCCGGTTATGCGCGCAAGGACCGGGCGAGATCGCTCAACATGCCGGCGGCGACGGTGAGCTTGGCGACCGACAGCTCGCCGCTGTCGGTCAGCGTGAGAATCTGACTGCGGACATGGGCGATGCGATCCTTGTTGACCTTGAGCCATTCGCCCGACGGGTCCACTGGCCTTGGGGTTGGTGTCGAGCGCCGTTGCGGCAATGATCCGGCGGGCTTCGGAGATCTCGTCCAGCCCGCGCGCCAGCGCCAGGCTTTCGAAATGGTCGGACACCGGGATCCGGTCGACCACCGCAACGATCTTGCCGACCCGAAAGGCATCGGTGACGGCAAAGAATGTCTCGGTCGCCCGTTTCAGATCGGTGTTCGACGAGGCGGCGACATGGCAGATGTCTGGCGCCAGTGTCAGGCTGACCAGGCCTGCAATCTGGCTGGCAAGCGCTTCGGGCACGCCTTCCGACACCAGCTCCGCCCTGGTGGATTCGGCCTGGCCGCGCATGAAATCGGGCAGCGCCGCAGCCAGTTCGCTTTCCAGCTTTCCAACGCTGTCGCGCATGGTCTTGATCGCCGTCCCCAGCGGGCCTTGCGCGGCGCCGGTCTTCAGCGCCCAGCCGGTCACCGTCTTCAGCGTGTCGCCGATCTCGGCGTAGAGCCGGTTCTGCACCGTGCCGGCAACCCTGGTGTCGAGCGCATCGACCTGGGCATAGAGCTTGTCGAGCGACAGCCCGTCCCGGGCCAGCACGAAGGCCTTGACGATTTCGGAGGCGGTGGCGCCGGACTTGTCGCCAAGGGCGATGACAAAGGCCGGGCCGCCGCGGTTGATCGCGTCATTGCCAAGCAGCGTCGAGATGATCTCGCGGCGCAGCCGGTGGCTGGCGATGTCGCTGGCATGGGCCTTCTGCATGCCCTTGGGAAAATAGGATTTCAGCGTGTCGTCGAAATAGGGATCGTCCGGCAGGGGGCTGGCGACGATCTCGTCAAACAGCACCAGCTTGGCATAGGACAACAGGACTCCGATTTCGGGCCGTGTCAGCGCCCGGCCGGCGGCGATGCGCTCGGCAATGGTGGCATCATCGGGCAGATCCTCGACGCTGCGATTGAGCAGGCCGCGGCTTTCGAGATTGCCCATCACCCGGTTGAGCTCGCCGACGCCGGAAATGCCCTTGGCCTGGGCGATCGAGATCGCCAGCGTCTGCAGATAGTTGTTGCGCAGCACCAGTGTGGCGACCTCGTCGGTCATTGATGCCAGCAGCGTGTTGCGTTTGGGGCGGGTGAGCCGGTCCTCGCGCATCGCGTTGGCCAGCGCAATCTTGATGTTGACCTCGACGTCGGAGGAGTTGACCCCGGCGGAATTGTCGATGGCGTCGGAATTGCAGCGTCCGCCGCGCATCGCATAGGAAATGCGGCCCTTCTGGGTCACGCCGAGATTGGCGCCTTCGCCGATCACCTTGGCGCGCACCTGGCGCGCGGTGATGCGGATGGCGTCATTGGCGCGATCGCCGACATCGGCGTCATTCTCGCCCGCATCCTTGATATAGGTGCCAATGCCGCCGAACCACAACAGATCGGTCTCCATCGACAGGATCGCGGTCATGATGTCCTGCGGTGTGGCCTTGAGGCTGTCCAGACCGATGGCGGCGGCTGCTTCCGGGGTCAGATCCACGGATTTGAGCGTGCGCGGAATGATCATACCGCCCTTGGACAGCTTGGAGGTGTCGTAGTCCTGCCAGCTCGAGCGGCCCAGATCGAACAGCCGGCTTCGTTCCGCAAAGCCGACAGCGCAATCGGGATCGGGATCTATGAAGATATCGCGGTGGTCAAAGGCCGCCAGAAGCCGGATCTTTTCCGACAGCAGCATGCCGTTGCCGAACACGTCTCCCGACATGTCGCCGACACCGGCGGCGGTGAAGGGCGTGGTCTGGATGTCGATGTCCATCTCGCGGAAATGGCGCTTGACGGCCTCCCAGGCGCCGCGCGCGGTGATGCCCATCTTCTTGTGGTCATAGCCGGCCGAGCCGCCGGAGGCGAAGGCGTCATCGAGCCAGAAATCCCGTTCCTGGCTCAGCGCATTGGCGGTGTCGGAGAAGGTCGCGGTGCCCTTGTCGGCGGCGACGACGAAATAGGGATCATCGGTGTCGTGGCGGATCGTGTTGTCCGGGGGGACGATGGCGTCCCCGACAATGTTGTCCGTCACCGACAGCAGGGTGCGGATGAACAGCTTGTAGGCGTCGCGTCCGGCTTCGAATATCGCATCGCGGCCGCCCTCGGTCGGCAGGCGTTTGGGGTAGAAGCCGCCTTTGGCGCCGACCGGAACGATCACCGCGTTCTTGACCTGCTGCGCCTTGACCAGCCCGAGCACCTCGGTGCGGTAGTCCTGGGCGCGGTCCGACCAGCGCAACCCGCCGCGGGCCACCGGTCCGAAGCGCAGATGCAGGCCCTCGACCTCGGCGCCATAGACGAAGATCTCGCGGAACGGTCGCGGCTCGGGCAGGCCTTCCAGCTGCTTGGGATCGAGCTTGAAGGCCAGCGCCGGGCGCGGGGCGCCCTCGGCGTCGGTCTGGAAATAATTGGTCCGGAGCGAGGACTGGATGGCATTGACATAGCGACGCAGGATCCGGTCATCGTCGATGCTGGGAACCTGCATCAGCGCGGCTTCGATGTCGGCGGTCAGCCTGGTGGTGAGGTCTTCGCGCTTGCCGGCGGTGAGACCGAGTTCAAACCGGATCCGGAACAGTTCAAACAGCTGGGCGGCAATGGCCGAATGGCGGTTGAGACTGCGGGCGATATATTCCTGCGAATAGGGAATGCCTGCCTGCCGCAGATAGCGGGCATAGGCGCGCAACACCATGGCTTCGCGCACCGACAGGCCGGCATTGGTGACCAGCCTGTTGTAGCCGTCATTGTCGGTGCCGCCGTGCCAGACCGACAGGAAGGTGTCTTCCAGCCGCTGTCCGTCCGACCCCAGATCGATGATGCGGTCATCCTCATGGACGATTTCCATGTCATGAACCACCACGGTGCGGGCATTGCCCGATTTTTCATCGAGGAAGATTTCGTGGGTCTGCTCGCTGATCACCTTGAAGCCGAGATTTTCCAGAAGCGGCACGCGGCGCGACAGCGCCACCGGCTCGCCGGCGTGGAAGATCTTCAACGCCAGATGGTGATCGGCAGCATCGTCGTTGCGGTAAAACGCAATCCGGATGGCGCCGGATTCGGTGCAGGCCAGAATGTCATCGAGATCGGCCAGGGCCTCTTCGGGGCGGAACCGTTCCTTGTAGGACTGGCTGACGCTTACCCGCGCGGTGGCGCTGCCGCCGAGCAGGCGGAACTGGTCTTCCCAGCGGGTGACGATCGAGCGGACGTCGCGCTCGAGCTGTTCCTGCGAGATCTGCGGCGTCTTGCCCTCGGAGCGGCCGATGATGAAATGCACGCGCGCCACGCCGCCCTCGGGAAAGGCCGGATAGTAAGCCGACACACGGCCATTGTAGACCGTCTTGAAATAGGCGCCGATGCGCTCGCGGGCGATCGAATCATACTGGTCGCGCGGGACATAGACGATCAGCGACACGAACCGGTCGAAGCGGTCGATCCGCGCCAGCACGCGGACCCGCGGCCGGTCGGCCAGCTCGTTGATCTGGTTGCAGAACCGGGCGAGCAAGGGCGCATCGATCTGAAACAGGTCGTCGCGCGGATAGGCTTCGAGCGTGTTGAGCAGCAATTTGCCGGAATGACTTTCCGGGTCGTAACCGAAATCCGAAACCACCGCCTGCACCTTGGAGCGCAGCAGCGGGATCTTGGTCACCGAACGGGTATAGGCGGTCGAGGTGAAAAGCCCGACCACGCGGAGTTCGCCAATGACCTTGCCCTTGGAGTTGAACCGCTTGATGCCGATATAGTCCATATAGGTGCGGCGGTGCACGACCGAGCGGACATTGGCCTTGGTGACGATCAGAAAATCCGGGCCCTGCAGGAAATCGAGAATTTCCGGCGTGGTGGTGACCTGGTCCTTGCCGAGCCTGAGAACAAGCACATCGGGGTCGGAGAGGATGCCGAGGCCTTCGGACGAGGCGCGGCTGAGTTGCGCCGCGTCGCCCTCGCCGGAATAGACATATTCGCGCATGCCCAGCAGGGTGAAATTGTTGTCGCGCAGCCAGGCGATGAAGGCCAGGGCCTCCTGTCGGGCGGGCTCGAGCGTCTTGTCGACGTCGAGCGCCACCAGGTCGGCGGCGCTGTGATCGAGCATCGCCAGCATGGATTTCCAGTCCGACACCGCAGCCTTGACCTGATCAAGCACGTGGCGGATGCGGGCAGTCAGGTCCTTGGCGGCGGCCTCGTCGAGCCGCGGCATGTGGATCTGGATATGGGAGACACGCTGCGAAGGTTCGCTTTCGTCGCCATGCGAATACAGCACCGCAGGCGCCTTGCCCGACACGACCAGGATCGGGTGCAGCGCCATGAAGATGTCGCGCACGTCGGAGGTGAGTTCACCCATCACCGAATCATAGAGGAACGGCTTGTTGCGCGTGGTAATCGTCAGCACCGAGACATCGTGGCCATCGGTGGTGGCCCGGTCCTCATTGACCAGGCTCAGCCGCGAGGTCTTGCCGTCCCAGGCGCGGATCTCGGTTTCGGCAAGGACTGCGAATGCGGCAAGGCTTTCGGCCGGGAAAAGCCGCAGATCGTCCATGCTGACGCGGGAGAACAGGACCTCGGGCTTGACGAAGGGTTTCTTGCCCTTGGAAGCGATTGATGCGGCTTCCGCAAGCAGAGAATCCGACCTGCGTTTGGTCTTGGCAGCCATTTCCGTCCCTCCAGCACTTGATATCCACACCGAACCTAGCAGAAGTATCAGGCAATGCGAGATGAAACGCGAAACGGTTGGGAGACGAATCATGAAAATGGCGGATGAAAACGCGCCGGAAGCCGCAACCGCGCTGGAATTGGCGCCGGAATCGCCCTTGAGCCCGGTGATGGAGGCCTATTTCGCCAAATGTGACGAAAAACTGGGCATGGTGCCGAATGTGCTCAAGGCCTATGCATTCAACAATGACAAGCTCGAGGCCTTTGTTGCGTTCTACAATGATCTGATGCTCGGCGCCTCCAATCTGAGCAAGCTCGACCGCGAGCTGATCGCGGTCGCGGTGTCCTCGATCAACAGCTGCTATTACTGCCTGACCGCGCATGGCGCAGCCGTGCGGCAGCTGTCGGGCGATCCGGCGCTGGGCGAGCAGATGGTGATGAACTACCGGGTTGCGGATCTTGAGCCGCGCCAGCGCGCGATGATCGATTTTGCCGTGCTGGTCACCGAGGACCCGGCGCGCGTGGTCGAGGCGGATCGCCAGCGGTTGCGCGATGCGGGATTTTCCGACCGGGACATCTGGGACATCTCCGCGGTGACTTCGTTTTTCAACATGACCAACCGGATGGCATCGGCAACTGACATGCGGCCAAATCCGGAGTATCACGGCCTTGCACGTTGAGCCGGATATGCGGACAATGAACGCCAGACTGTTTTGCTGACCTGCGATGCCAGGCAGCCGGGAGCCAGCTCATGAAAGACGATGAAATTGTCCGCAAGGCGAAGCGCGACCTCGACCGGCTTGGCCGGGACGGCGGGCTCTCGGCGACGCCGGTGCTGAAGTCGGCGGCCGGTGGCCTGCGCGACCATTTCGCCGCCGAGGATGCAGACAAGAGCGACAGGATCGAGCTCTGGGGCACGCGGATTGCCCGCGGGCTGGCGCTGGCAGCCTTTGTCGGGCTGTTGTGGTTTCTGGTCGGGCAGTTTCTGTGATGACGCCGGACAGCCAGCGCAATTCGGATATCCGCCCCTCGGTGATCGTAATCTCGAGCCATGTCGTGCGTGGCTCGGTCGGCAACCGGGCGGCGGTGTTCGCGCTGGAAACGCTCGGCTTTCCGGTCTGGGCGGTTCCGACGGTGACGCTGCCCTGGCATCCGGGCCATTCCCGCGCCACCCGGATCGTGCCGGCGGCTGACGATTTCACCGCGCTGATCGATGATCTGTGCGGCGCGCCCTGGCTGGGCGAGGTGGGCGCTGTGCTCAGCGGCTATCTCGGCGATGTCGGGCAGGCGGCAGACGTGGCGCGGCTTGTCGGCGCCGTGCGGAAGGTCAATCCGGAGGCGCTGTATCTGTGTGACCCGGTGATCGGCGACACCGGCGGGCTTTACGTGCCCGAGCCGGTGGCCGCGGCGATCGCATCGAAGCTCATCCCGATCGCCGATATCGCCACGCCAAATGTGCACGAACTCGGCTGGCTGTCCGGCGCGCCGATCGCCGATTCGAAATCGCTGATTGCTGCGGCGGAAACGCTGGGGCCGGCGCGCGTGCTGGTGACATCGGCAATCGCGATGATGGCCGGCAGCACCGGCAACATGCTGTTCAGCGGCAGCCAGACGATGATGGCCGAACACAGGCTCATTCCCGATGCGCCCAACGGTCTGGGCGATCTGATGTCGGCCACCTTTCTGGCCCGCCTGCTGGAAGGCGTGGCCGACGAGAAGGCGCTGCAGATGGCAACCGGGGCCGTGTTCGAGATCCTGGCGCGCACCGCGCGGCGCGGCGCCGACGAGCTGACCCTGGAAACCGATGCCCAGAGCCTGCGCACGCCGATGGCGATGGTCAGCATGCGGCGGATAAGGACCACGGCGGATCGCCACAAGTCCTGAGCCAGCGGCTTGAGCAAAGTGCGCCGGCAGCGCCTCGCGCATGCGGAATTTGCGGCCGGTGAGCGCCTCACAGTCAAAGGTTGATTGATCTTCGCGGCTCAGCCGTTTATGTGCGAGGGCATGTCGACATTCCCGACCCGCCTTATTGAAGGCTACCAGACATTCATGAGCGGCCGCTATCTGGCCGAGAAGAACCGTTATCGCCAGTTGGCCGAGACCGGTCAGGAACCCCATACCATGGTGATTGCCTGCTGCGATTCCCGCAGCGCGCCCGAAACCGTGTTCGATTGTGGTCCCGGCGAGATGTTCGTGGTGCGCAACGTCGCCAATCTGGTGCCGCCCTATCAGCCCGACGACAATCTCCATGCCACATCGGCAGCGCTTGAATTCGCGGTGCAATCGCTCAAGATCCGCCAGATCGTGGTGATGGGCCATGGCCGCTGCGGCGGCATCAAGGCGGCGCTCGATCCGGATGCAACGCCGCTGTCTCCGGGCGATTTCATCGGCCATTGGGTGCGGCTGCTCAAACCGGCGGCCCAGCAGATCCAGGACAGTCAGCTCCTGACCAGCGGGGAGCGCCAGATCGCGCTCGAGCGGATCTCGATCCGCAACTCGATTGCCAATCTGCGGACCTTTCCCTGCGTCAAGATCCTCGAGGAACGCGGCAAGCTGCAGATCCACGGTGCCTGGTTCGATATTTCGACCGGCGAATTGTGGGTGATGGATACCCAAAGCGGTGATTTTTACAGGCCCGAACTGCCGCTCGCTTGACATGGCGGCCTGTTCTCCGGTTCCATGTGCCCGGTGCAGTCCTGGCCTGACCGATCGCATTGCGTGATCTTTCAGGCAGGCTGCAGGCGCGGTGTGCGCGCATTTGGGGAGGACGGAAGATGTGGCTTCGATCAGTCATTGCAGCACTGGTTCTGGGGCTGCTGCTGCCTGTGTCGGCAGCGTCGGCGCAGAGCGCCCTGCTTGATCGGTGGTACACGGCGCTTTTCGATGTCAATCGCATCGCCATTGCCGATCTGCTGGCCGATGATGCGGTGATCACGCTGGAGGATCTCGGGGTCACCCAGACCAAGTCCGAATTCATCGAGGCGCTGGACGAGTGGGAAGATATCGTCAAGACCGCTGATCTTGCCTGGCAGCTCGAGGAAGACCGTCCGGCTGACCAGACATCCGCGTCCGTGCTGGTCTGCTACCAGTTTCCTGACAATGCCATGCTGATACGCGAAAGCTTCGAATTTCGCGGCACCAAGATCGTCAGCAGCGTTCAGACGACCGTTGCCGATGATTGCGAGGAGTTCTGACGCTTCCGGCGTGCCGAGAAAGCGCGTTGGCCGGGAACCCGCACGATAGCGCGGTTCCGGGCGCCCGGCCTGATTGCGCGGGGTCAGCCGTCGATTTCGGCGCCGATCTTGGCAATCGCCTTCTGGTAGACCCCCGCCGCGTTCCAGCCCTGGATCGCCCGGTAATTGGTCTGGCCCGGCTGATAGCCGCCGCCCCGGCTCCAGCCATGGCCCTGAAGGAAATTCGCGGTCGAGGCCAGCGCGTCGGCCGATGATCCCAGATTGATGCTGCCATTGCGGTCGCCGTCGGCGCCAAAGCGCGCCACATTGCCGGGCAGGAACTGGGTCTGGCCGATTTCACCATGGGCAGCGCCCTTGAAATCCGGTGAAATCCAGCCTTTCTGGATCAGCTGCAGCAGCGAGTAGAGCTGTTCGGTGAAAAAGGCAGAGCGTCTGCAATCATAGGCGAGCGTGGCAACGGCTGAGACCGTGTGCTGGTTGCCGGTGAAGGACCCGAAGCCCGATTCCATGCCCCATATCGCGATCAGCGGACCGGCGGGCACGCCATATTTCTTCTCGATGGCGTCAAACATGCCGGCGTTCTGCTTCTTCAGCCGCTTGCCCTTGGAAATGATGGTGGCCGCGCCGCGCTTCTGCATGAACTGATCGAAGGAGAGCTTGAAGCTCTTCTGGTTGCGGTCGGCCGAAATCGTCTTGGTGGCGTAACGCGCATTCTTGAACGCCCGGTCAAGCGTGTTCTGGCTGATGCCGGCGCCGCTGGCTTCCTTCTTGAACTGCTCGACCCAGCTGCCAAAACCGCTGGATGTATTGCCGCATTGGGCTGCCTGCGCCGGGCCGCTGATGCCGATGGCGATCAGTGCCGCAAATCCCCATGCTGTCAGTCCTTGAGTGCTGCGCTTCATGTTATCCAACCCTTGCATGTGTAACCGGTTCGGGCCGGACTTTGCCAGCGATCTCGCCGGAAAGTCACGCTTCCGATGATGATGTGAACCCCTCACCGGGGCGAAATCCGCCGGCCTTGCTCGGCCGTGCGGGCCCTGCGCGCCAGGATTGCCTTGCGGTGCCGGGCGGCCCGTAGGGCCCAATGAACCGGCCCCGCCACCGGTTCGGATGGCGGGGCCTTGAGCCGATGCAGCGTCTGCGGTTCAGGCAGCCAGGCGCGGCGTGATCAGGCGGCGATTGACCAGGAGTTCGGCGATCTGGATGGTGTTGAGGGCAGCACCCTTGCGCAGATTGTCCGAGACCACCCAGATGTTGAGGCCGTTTTCAACGGTGGCGTCCTCGCGGATGCGGGAGATGAAGGTCGCGTCTTCGCCTGCACATTCATAAGGGGTGATGTAGCCACCGTCCTCATGCTTGTCGATGACCTGGCAACCCGGCGCATCACGCAGGATGTCGCGGGCCTCTTCCGGGCTGATCTCGTTTTCGAACTCGATATTGACCGATTCCGAGTGACCGATGAACACCGGCACGCGCACGGCGGTGCAGGTGACCTTGATCTTCGGATCGAGCATCTTCTTGGTTTCGGCCAGCACCTTCCATTCTTCCTTGGTGTAGCCGTCTTCCATGAAGTCATCGATATGCGGGATGACGTTGAAGGCGATGCGCTTGGTGAATTTGTGGGTGGCGATCGAGTCGGCCACGAAAACCGCACGGGTCTGGTTGAACAGCTCGTCCATGCCGTCCTTGCCGGCGCCGGAAACCGACTGGTAGGTCGAGATCACCAGGCGCTTGATCTTGGCATGGTCATGCAGCGGCTTGAGCGCGACGACCAGCTGGGCGGTCGAGCAATTCGGATTGGCGATGATGTTGCGCTTGGTATAGCCGGAAATCGCGTCCGGGTTCACTTCCGGCACGATCAGCGGCACATCGGCGTCGTAGCGCCAGGCCGAGGAATTGTCGATGACGATGCAGCCCTGCGCGGCGATCTTGGGGGACCATGTCTTGCTGATCGAGCCGCCGGCCGACATCAGGCAGAGATCGGTGCCGGTGAAATCATAGTTTTCGAGATTCTTGACCTTCAGGGTCTTGTCGCCGAAAGACACTTCGGTGCCCACCGAGCGGCTGGAGGCGAGCGCCACGACTTCGCTGACAGGAAAGGCGCGCTCCGACAAGATGTTGAGCATTTCGCGGCCGACATTGCCTGTCGCACCGACAATTGCGATTTTGAAACCCATGGTTCCCGTGCTCCTCTCTCCCCTTGTTAGCGGTCAAGCGCCACTCTTCCCGCCCCGGGGAGAGTGATGGGGCGGAACGGGTCAGATCGTGGTTTTGGTTTTGATCGTGGTGCGCATGGTGGCGGTGTTTTGATGCAAGTGCTGCAAAATGTCAATTCCACCCCGTCCCGAGTTTTCGACCGCCAGCCGGCGTCTGACCGCATGGCGGCATCCGCTGCCTCAGGCACGGCAAGGACGGGCGGGCCCAGCGGCGGTACCGGCCGGGCCCAACCAAGCGCGGATCAGGGATCAGGCGATGTCGCGGGTGGCGCCCGAAACCCGGATCGAGCTGCCGGGTTCGTCTTCAAAGCGGGCTTCGATAACGGATCTTGCCCCCATGTCCTCGCCCTGGATTATGTGGATCCGGTTGCCATGCGCCCAGCCGAGATCGCGCAGATAGCCGGCAAAGGCGGCCGCTGCCGCACCCGTGGCCGGGTCCTCGAGAACGCCGCCGGAGGCAAAGGCATTGCGCACGTCAAATTCGGTGGTGCCGCGCGCATGAACCAGCATGATGGTGACAAGGCCATGGTCCCGCATCAGCGCCCGCCCGGCATCGAGATCATAGCTCATGGCGGCAAGGTCGCTGCGATGCTTCAGCGCCAGCACCAGATGATCGGCGCCACCGTGAATCTTAGCCGGCGGCAGCGCCGGATCAAGCTGGTCCGGGCGGTAACCGAACAGGGCGAGCGCCTTGTCGACCAGCTCTGTCCGGGCGGCGGCGCTGCGGGTGGGCGGCGATTGCAGCGCAGAGCTGTACCCCTCGCCCGAGGCGCTGGCCTCGACGGTGATGCCGGCATCGTTGAGCTGCAGCGTGAACTGGCCGGGGCCGGCGTGTCTTGCCAGAGCCGCCCCCAGCGCGATGGTTGCGTGGCCGCAGAAGGGCACTTCCGATTCTGGCGAGAAATAACGGACCCGCCATTTGCCGGTATCGCCATCGGGGACGGCGAAGGCGGTTTCGGAATAGCCGACCTCCGCGGCGATGCGGCGCATGTCGGCTTCAGCCGGAAAGCGTTCCGCGAGCACGATTCCGGCCGGATTTCCGCCCCGGCCGCCATCGGCAAATGCAGCGATTCTCTGAACGTTCATGAGGGTGTCCTTTCCAATGCAAATCTGGCCGGAGCATAGAAAATTTGCGGAAGTCTGGCTTTGGATTTATAAAGGCTGAATAGACATAATACCTTATCAAACGCGGGGATTGTCGAACATGGCCTCAAATATCAAGATGGATGACAAGGATCGCCTGATTGTAAGGCTGTTGAGCAATGATGCGCGCATGCCGGTGAGCGAATTGTCCAGGCAGGTCGGGCTCTCGGGCCCATCGACGAGCGAACGGATCCGTCGGATGGAAGCGGGCGGGATCATCTCCCGCTTTACCGTCGATCTCGATCTCACCGCTCTGGGCTACCCGTTGCAGGCCATCGTCCGGATCAAGCCGCGCCCGGGCAACATGCATATTGTCGAGGACATGATCCTCAACGAACCGGGTTTTCTCGACTGCGACAAGGTGACTGGCGAGGACTGCTTTGTCACACGGCTGGCGCTGCGCTCGATTGCCGATCTCGATCCAGTGCTGCTGCCGTTTCACGACAAGGCCGAAACCAACACGGCGATCATCAAATCCTCGCCTTTGCGTGGCCGCATGCCGGTCTGACTGGCGCATGAAAAACCCGGGCCAGCGTGATGCAGGCCCGGGTTCAAGATGCGCGGATGTTGCGACAGAAAAGCCTCAGCTGGCGTAGGCTGCGACAATGGCGTCGCCCATTTCAGCCGTGGTGATCTGCTGGCAGCCATCGGACATGATGTCGCCGGTGCGCAGGCCCTTGTCGAGCACGGTGGCGATTGCGGCTTCGAGACGGTCAGCCTCGGCCACCATGTTGAAGGAATAACGCAGGCACATGGCGAATGACGCGATCATGGCGATCGGGTTGGCGATGCCCTGGCCGGCAATGTCGGGCGCCGAGCCGTGCACCGGCTCATAGAGCGCCTTGCGCTTGCCGGTCTTGGGATCGGGCGCGCCGAGCGAGGCCGATGGCAGCATGCCGAGCGATCCGGTCAGCATTGCCGCGATATCGGACAGCATGTCGCCGAACAGATTGTCGGTGACGATGACGTCGAACTGCTTGGGCCAGCGCACCAGCTGCATGCCGCCGGCATCGGCCAGCATGTGGCTGAGTTTGACGTCGGAGAAGCGGGCCTTGTGGGTGGCGGTGACCACTTCGTTCCACAACACGCCGGATTTCATCACATTGCGCTTTTCCATCGAGCAGACTTCGTTGCGGCGGGTGCGCGCCAGTTCGAAGGCGACGGCGGAAATGCGCTCGATCTCGTAGGTGTCATAGACCTGGGTGTCGATGCCGCGCTTCTGGCCATTGCCGAGATCGATGATTTCCTTGGGTTCGCCGAAATAGACGCCGCCGGTGAGTTCGCGCACGATCAGGATGTCGAGGCCTTCGACGATGTTCTGCTTCAGCGACGATGAATTCGCCAGCGCCGGGTAGCAGATTGCGGGCCGCAGATTGGCGAACAGCTCCATGTCCTTGCGCAGGCGCAGCAGCCCGGCCTCTGGGCGCACCTCATAGGGAACGGCGTCCCATTTCGGGCCGCCAACGGCGCCGAACAGCACTGCGTCGGCAGCCATGGCCTTGTCCATGTCGGCGTCGGAAATCGCCTGGCCGTGGGCATCATAGGCACAGCCGCCGACAAGGCCTTCATCGGTCGAGAAGCCGGCGGATTCCTTTTCGTTCATGACCGCGATGACTTTGTGGACTTCGGCCATGGCTTCCGGGCCAATGCCATCGCCTGGGAGCAGAAAAAGCGAACGTGACGTCATGGATCATGCCTTTCGATGTAGAGAGCCGCCCTGTCAGCGGGCCAAGCAGATGGATCCGGCGAGGCTGACTCGGCGGACCGGTTTTTGGGTCCTAGACTTTCTTCACCGCAATCACCGCATTGGTGCCGCCGAATGCGAATGCATTCGACATGGCGATGGTGACCTTTCTGTCGCGCGCCACATTCGGCGTCACGTCAAGGTCACACAGCGGGTCAGGACTGGTGAAATTGATGGTTGGCGGAATCACGTCCTTGCGCACCGCATTGACGCAGGCAATCAGCTCGATGGCGCTCGAGGCGCCAAGGCAATGACCGTGCATGGATTTGGTCGAGGAGATCGAAACCGTGTCGGCGGCAGCGCCGAAGACCTCGCGGATGACGCGGGTTTCGGTCTGGTCATTGGCCTGGGTGGCGGTGCCATGGGCGTTGATGTAATCGACCTGATTGGCGGAAATGCCGGCATCGGCCAGGCAGTTGCGCATCGCCGTTGCAGGCCCCTCAACCGTCGGGTTGACGATGTCGGAGGCATCTCCGGACATGCCGACGCCGATGATCTCGGCCAGAATGTTGGCGCCGCGGGCCTTGGCGTGTTCGTAGGATTCGAGAACCGCCATGGCTGCGCCGTCGCCCAGCACCAGCCCGTCGCGATCGGCTGAGAACGGCCGGCAGGCGGAGCGGGCAAGAACCCGGAGCGATTCCCAGTGCTTTCAGCGGTCCATAGACGAGAGCCAGTTCCGCGCCGCCGGCGAGTATCATATCGGCACGGCCGAGGCGGATCTGGTCGACGGCGGAAATGAAGGCGTGATTGCCCGAGGCACAGGCCGATGACACGCCGAACACCGGGCCCTGCAGCCCGATATCGATCGAGACATGGCCGGACGGCCCGCTCGGCATCACCCGTGGGACGGTGAAGATATGGGCGCGCTTCTTCTTCTCGAGGAAGATATCGACATAGCTCTGGTCGACGGCATCGGTTCCGAAGATGCCGACCCCGACCACGGCGCCCGACCGCTGCGGATCGAATTCGCCCGCCGCCAGACCGGCATCGCGCATCGCCTCGCGTGCGGCAATCACCGCCATGCGGCTGATGCCGCTCATGGTCAGGCCGTGGCGCTTGTCGATTCCGTCATCTTCGGGATAGCCGGTGACGGCGCAGCCGACGCCGACCTTGAGGTCGCGGGCTTCGAAGACAAGCGGCTTGCAGCCGTCGCGGCCTTCTTTCATGCCTGTCCAGATGTCATCGGCATTGCCGCCGAGAGCGCAGATCCCGCCCATGCCGGTGATGACGACCCGCCGCTGGTCCATGGTCAATGCTGTTCCGCGACGAGTTTTTTGACCATGTTGACGATATCGCCCACGGTCTTGAGCGATTCCCACGCTTCGGCCGTGTTGAGGTCGATCTCGATGTCGTGTTCATCCTCGATGTCCATGACGATCTCGGTCAGGACCAGCGAGTCAATATCGAGTTCCGCCAGTTCGGTCTCGCTGGTGATCACGCCGGGTTCGATATCTCCCGCAGAAGCAATCAGCGCGATGATCGAAGCTTCGATATCGTTGGCCATGGATTTTCCCCTCAACTCATCTGTCCGCAGTGACAGACCAGATTCCGGCTTACTTGTGTTTAACGCTCAAAGCCATGGACGGTTGTCTGCTGCTTTGGTCTCGTAACCATCGATGGCGCTGGCCTTCTCGAGAGTCAACGCGATATCGTCGAGGCCGTTGAGCATGCAGTGCTTTTTGAAGGAATCGATGTCGAAGCTGATCACGCCGCCGTCCGGGCCGCGGATTTCCTGCTGTTCGAGGTCGATGGACACGGTCGCATTGGCGCCGCGGCTGGCGTCATCCATCAGCTTGTCGAGATTTTCCTGGCTGACAACGATCGGCAGAATGCCGTTCTTGAAGCAGTTGTTGTAGAAAATGTCGGCGAAACTGGTCGAAATGACGCAGCGGATGCCGAAGTCGAGCAGCGCCCAGGGGGCGTGTTCGCGCGAGGAGCCGCATCCGAAATTGTCGCCCGCGACCAGGATGGAGGCATTGCGCCAGGCGGCCTTGTTGAGCACGAAGTCCGGATTTTCGGTTCCGTCCTCATTGTAGCGCGCTTCGGCGAACAGGCCCTGGCCCAGGCCGGTGCGCTTGATGGTCTTGAGATAATCCTTGGGGATGATCATGTCGGTGTCGATATTGACGACCGGAAGAGGTGCGGCAACGCCGGTGAGGCGGGTAAATTTTTCCATGGCTTGATGGTCCTGTCTGTCTGTGCCGCAGCATTTAACAAACAAAGCGCCAAAATAGAAGTGCCCGGTGGCGACTTCGCGACAAGATAGCGTCAGAACCGCCGCGTCAGCGGAGGTTTACATGTCGATGATGGTGCCGCGACCGTCGTTCCAGACCCGGTACTGGGCTTCAGTGCCAGGCCGGCGCGTGGTCGAAGAAGCCTTCGCCATGGCCGGCTGAAACCGTCCCGACAGCCGCGCGATGGCGATCGTGCCCGCTGCGACGACGCCCAGGACCAGCGCCAGGGCAATGCCTGCAAAAGTGGCAAGCAGCAAACCGAGGCCGGCAAAGATTGCGAGAAGATTTCTCATGACAGTGTTTCCTTGTTCCTCCCCTATTTGGGGATGGAAAGCATGCTGTTCAATAGTCAGGCCCGCGGCGGTTGCGGCGCGGCAATTGTCACGGCCGGCGCGCCCGAGCCCTCTTGCATGGCCGCCCGGTCAGGGGCAATAAACACGGCATGAACCAGACATCTTCCTCCAGGGCGATCCGCCCGCGCCGGTCCGTGCTGTATCTGCCGGCAAACAATTCCCGTGCGCTCGGCAAGTTGCAGGGCCTGGCCTGCGACAGCGTGATCTTCGATCTCGAGGATTCGGTGGTCCCCGGCGCCAAGGAGGAGGCGCGGGAGACCCTGCGGCGTTTTTTCAAGGACGGCCATGCCGCCGCCCTGCCCGAGGGAATGGAGACCGTCATCCGAATCAATCCGCTGTCGTCGCCCTGGGGCGGCGAGGATCTGCTGGCGGCACGGGGCTGCAAGCCCGATGCGATCCTGATTCCGAAGGTCGATGCGCCGGACGACATCGTCGCGGTGGAAGACGCGCTCGAGCAGACCGATGCACCGCCGAGCTTGCGGCTCTGGGCAATGATCGAAACCCCGAAAGGGGTGATGAATGCCGGCCAGATCGCCCGGACTGCGCGCACCGACGGGGCGCGGCTCGATTGTTTCATTACCGGAACCAATGACCTGATCAAGGAAACCGGCGTGGCGGCACTGCCGGGCCGGCCGTGGCTGTCGCCCTGGCTGATGCAGATCATCCTGGCTGCGCGCGCCTACGGGCTGGACGTGCTTGATGGGGTGTTCAATGATTTCAGGGACGAGCCTGGTCTGGCAGACGAATGCCGCGACGGCCAGGCGATGGGCTTTGACGGCAAGACGCTGATCCATCCCGCCCAGATCGAAACGGCCAACCGGGCGTTCGGCATCGCGCCGGAGCGGCTGGCCGAGGCCCGGAGGATTACCGAGGCGTTCGCGCTGCCGGACAACACCGATCGCGGCGTTATCAGCCTGGACGGGCGAATGGTCGAGCGGCTGCATCTGGACATGGCCGAAAGGTTGATTGAAAAGGCGGCGCGGATCGCGGCGCGGCATGATGGAGACAAAGAGACATGAAACTGTATCGTTTTCTCACCGGGCCCGATGAAGGCGCCGATTTTTGTCACAAGGTCAGCCTGGCGCTGTCCAGGGGCTGGCAGTTGCATGGCTCGCCATCACTGGCTTTCGACGCCACCACCGGCAAGGTTCTGTGCGGCCAGGCCGTCACCAAGGATGTCGACGGGGTCGATTATGATCCGGACATGAAGCTTGGAGCGCAGTGATCTTGAGTGAATTTCTGAGCCGGGCCGCGTCGGCCGAACTGGTTGCCCTGCGGCACGCGCTTCACCGCAGGCCGGAGCTTTCGGGCCAGGAGCACAACACCGCCGCGCGGATTGCGGCCGAGCTTGAACGCTGCCGCCCGGACGAGATTCTCACCGGCCTTGGCACCCATGGCGTGGCGGCTGTCTATGACAGCGGCGTCGCGGGACCCACCGTGCTGTTCCGGTGCGAGCTCGATGGCTTGCCGATCACCGAGATCTCCGGCTCCCCATGGTGCTCGGAGATCGCGGGCAAGGGCCATCTGTGCGGTCATGACGGGCATATGGCGATCCTGTGCGGGCTTGCCGCGCGGCTGGCCGAAGCACGCCCTTCCCGCGGCCGGGTGGTGCTGTTGTTCCAGCCCGCCGAGGAGACCGGCGCGGGGGCCGCGGATGTCATCGCCGATCTCGCGCTTCGAGCGTATTCGTCCGGATTTTGCCTTCGCGCTTCACAATCTTCCGGGCCTGCCGCTGGGTTCTGTCGGTGTCCGGCCCGGTCCGTTCACCTTTGCCTCGGAGGGACTGGCGATCCGGCTGTCCGGCCGCACCTCGCACGCGGCTCAGCCTGAGGCGGGGCTCAGTCCTGGGGCGGTGATGGGCAGGCTGATGGAAGCGCTTCCGGCGCTACCTGAAACGCTGGGCCACAGGCCGGGCCACTCGCTGGTGACGCTGTCGCATGCCCGGCTCGGCGAGGCAGCCTTCGGGATCGCCCCGGGCGAGGCGGACATCTGGGTGACCATCCGCGCCATCGACGACGAACTGCAGGCCGGGCTGATGGGTGAGGCGGAAGCGCTGGCGCGACGGCTGGCCGAGGCCGGCGGTCTGGGGGTCGGTTTTACCCGTCACGAGAATTTCGCCGCCGGGCACAATGATGCCGAAGCCGTCACCCGGATCGAAGCCGCAGCGTCAGCTTTGGGGGCAGACCGTATCGAGGTCGGCGATCCGTTCCGCTGGTCGGAGGATTTCGGCCGTTTCGGCAGCGTCGCCAGGACCGGGCTGTTCGTGCTGGGCTCGGGCGAGGACCATCCGCGGCTGCACAATCCCGATTTCGACTTTCCCGATGAGCTGCTCGGACCCGGCATCGCGCTGTTCGAGCATATTGCCCGCGACATCTGCGGATAGAAGGCGATCAGGGGACGGTGGCCTCTATGCGCTCGATGTCGTCATCGGAAAGACCGAAATGATGGCCGATCTCATGGATCAGCACATGGGTGATGATGTCGCCCAGGGTCTCGTTGTTTTCAGCCCAGTAATCGAGGATCGGCCTGCGGTAGAGCCAGATCCGGTTGGCCAGTTCACCGGTTTCGATGGTGAAGCGCTCGCTCAGCCCCTGGCCTTCGAACAGGCCGAGCAGGTCAAACGGGGTTTCCAGGCCCATGTCCTCGAAGATCTCGTCATCGGGAAAGTCGGCCACGATGATCGCGAGATTGCCGGTAAGCTGGTGAAAATGTGCAGGCAGATTGGCGTAGGCGCTGATTGCCAGCGATTCGAATTCGCCCAGAGAAGGCGCGTGCCGGTCCTGCCAATCGCCTGTCTGATCAATACGCGCCATACACTATCCCTTTTGCATTTGATGACCCGGCACGGTCATGACAGTTCATATAGGTGAGTTTGCCGGCGCTTTCGAGGGCTAGATATTGGGGGCAAGCGTCAGCGGCGCGGAATGTAGCGATCCGACAGGCCGCGGATGATCTCGATCAGCACCGCGGTGAACACGCCGAAGGCCAGAAGTCCGTTGACGGCGACGAAGCCTGAGAGAATGCGCCAGCCATGTTCGACCACCACATCGCCATAACCGACGGTACTGAACGAGACCATCGAGAAATAGACCGCTTCCTCCAGCGTCGGGAACACATCGAGAAAGTGAAACAGCAGCGCCCACATCCAGACACAGAGGGTGTTGGCGATCAGCACCATCACCACGGCGCTGGAAAGCAGCAGGAAGAACTGCAGGATTCCCGGGCGGTGGTCGGCGTAATTGGTCTCCGCCCGGCGCACCAGCCGGATGGTCATCAGGACAAAGGCAATCATCACCGCCGTGGAGGCCAGTATGGTCAAGGTGCCGATGATGAGTTCCGAGATCATTGGGCTGCTCCGGTCCTGGTTCACCGCAAGTGTCGGCAAATTTGCCGCCTTGGGCGTTGACCCGTATCAAACCGGCCCGGCGCGCCATCCGGCCCTAATTGGCGGTATTCAGCGGGTTGAGATGCAAAAAGCAAACAAAAACAGCGGCGGTGCTTTCGCACCGGCTGTCTGAAACCAGTTTCATGAATTTTGCAATGTCGAGAAACTGGAGCGGGCGAGGCGATTCGAACGCCCGACCCCAACCTTGGCAAGGTTGTGCTCTACCCCTGAGCTACGCCCGCTCATCATCAGACCCGTGGGTGGGTGGGCCTGCGATCCGTTCCCAATGGGCCCGGACCGGCGCTATATGGCGCAACCTGCTTTCAATTGCAACAGGGAATTTCAGCACAGATGCAACGAATTTCCGGACATGGCGATTTGCATGGCTTCGCGTTGCGCTTTGCCCGGCATTGCACTGACCGGCCCGGTTGCCTATCAAGAGGGGCAATCGGGCAGGAGACGGCGGATCGGCGGCGTCATCTTGCACCCGATCATCACCCAGCCGTCCCTTCGAGCAGAGATTGATGCCATGCCCAAAACCCGCGAAGAGCTGTTTGAGTGCCTTGATTCGCTTGGCATTTCCCATCCGACAAAAGAGCATGCGCCGGTGTTCACCGTTGCCGAATCAGTAAGCCTGCGCGACGAGATCGCCGGGGGCCACACCAAGAACCTGTTCCTCAAGGACAAGAAGGGCGCCTATTTCCTTGTCACGCTCGAGGAAAATGCCGAGGTCAATCTCAAGACTATCCACACGCTGATCGGCGCCAGCGGCCGGGTGTCGTTCGGAAAACCCGAAGCGCTGATGGAAAAGCTCGGCGTGGCGCCGGGATCGGTGACGATCTTCTGCGCGATCAACGATCCTCAGCACGAGGTGACAATCGTCATTGACGCACCGCTGCTCGACCACGACGTTGTGAACGCGCATCCGTTGCGCAATGATGCCACCACATCCATCGGTCGCGAAGACCTGTTGCGGTTTCTCAGCCATACCGGACACGAACCGCTGATCTTGAAAGTCTCGACCTGAGACACGACCTTGAGCCAAGATATCTTTTTGCAGTTACGGAATCAGACCCATGAGCGACTTTGACAATCCCTACGCCCCGTCCCAGGCCGGCCAGATGAGCGGCACGGTGACTTTCGGCGACAAGCCGAAACCGGCCGCCGGTACGGCCGCGGGCGCGGGCGAGCTGATTTCGGACACCACCACGAGCGGTTTTGCCGAGGACGTGATCAAGGCGTCGCAGGATGTAACCGTGCTGGTCGATTTCTGGGCTCCGTGGTGCGGACCGTGCAAGCAGCTCACGCCGATCATCGAAAAGGCGGTGCGCGAATCAAATGGCCGGGTCAGGTTGGTCAAGCTCAATATCGACGAGCATCCGGCGATTCCGGGGCAGATGGGCATCCAGTCGATTCCCGCCGTGGTCGCCTTTGCCGGCGGCAAGCCGGTCGACGGCTTCATGGGCGCCCTGCCCGAAAGCCAGATCCGCGAATTCATCGAGAAGGTCGCGGGCCCTGCGCCCGAATCATCGGCCGACGAACAGATCGCCCAGGTGCTGGCCCAGTCGCGCGAAGCGCTTGCGGCCGGTGATCTGCAGCGCGCGGCGCAGGGCTTTGGCGCGATCCTGCAGATGGACCAGGCCCATGCCGGCGCGGCCGCCGGAATGGCCGGCTGCATGCTGGCTGCCGGCGAGCTCGATCGCGCGGAACAGTTGCTTGCGGTGATCAGCGAAGACGACCGCAAGGACCCGGAGGTGGCTTCGGTGGTCAAGCGGCTGGAAATGGCGCGCGAAGTTGCCAGTCTTGGCGATCCGGCCGAACTCGAGGCCCGGCTTGCCGCCAATCCCGCCGATCATGAAGCACGGCTGCAATTTGCCAAGATCCTCAATGCGAAGGGCGAGCGCGAGGCTGCCGCCGACGAGCTGTTCACCATCATGCGCATGGACCGCACCTGGGAAGACGAGGGCGCGCGCAAGGCCTTGCTGGAGTTTTTCGAGGCCTGGGGCCCGATGGATCCGGCAACCCTGTCGGCGCGGCGGAAATTGTCGTCGCTGCTGTTTTCCTGACCGGATGATTTGCCGCCGGCCACTTGAGAATTTTCTGCCCCGCCCCACATTTGCGGTACAGTGAACATCAGGGCTAAGAGCATGCAGGTTGGCAACAAATCCTATCGGACGCAATCGGACATACCGGCAGATGTGCCGGTGTTTCCGCTGTCTGGCGCGCTGCTTTTGCCGGGCGCGCAGCTGCCGCTGAACATTTTCGAACCGCGCTATCTGGCGATGCTTGACGATGCGCTGAGCTCGAACCGGATCATCGGCGTGATTCAGCCCGCGCTCGACGAAAAGGCCTCCGGCCAGTCCCCGGTGGCGGATCTTTGCAGCATCGGCTGCCTGGGCCGCATCACCTCGTTTTCGGAAACCGGAGACGGCCGGTATGTCGTGTCGCTGAGCGGCATCTGCCGGTTCCGGGTGATCGAGGAGCTGGGCAAGGGCCGCAAGCCCTATCGGGTCTGCAGGATCTCGCCGTTCCTGGGCGATCTGGACACCAGCGGCGACAATGGCGCCGAAGTCGACCGGCAGGCGCTGCTCGACAGTTTCAAGGCCTATCTAGAAGCCAACAATCTGGAAGCCGACTGGGCGTCGGTGGAGCGGGCCAGCACCGAGACGCTGGTCAATTCGCTGTCGATGATGTCGCCCTATGGCCCGGCCGAGAAACAGGCGCTGCTGGAAGCCGACGACCTGAAGACGCGGGCGGAAACGCTGATTGCGATCACCGAGATTGCCCTGGCGCGCGATTCGGACGAGAATGGGCATGTCCTGCAATAGGCGGCTGCCCGGATCATGAGAAAGACTGCTGACTTTGCCAAGAGTGCCCGTTCAGCCGGCGTCGTTGACGTCAAGATGCTTGAACTGCTGGTTTGTCCCCTGACCTACGGGACCCTGCGCTTTGATTCGGAGACCGAAGAACTGGTTTCGAAACGCGCCCGCCTGGCCTATCCGGTGCGCGACGGCATCCCGATCATGCTGGTTTCCGAAGCGCGGCAATTGCCCGATGAGATCTAGCTCCGGAGCGCCGGCAGTGATGGCGAGACCAGAAAGGTGAGGCCCTGTGTCCAGGAAGGGCGATCAAAGGCGTGAAGCCATCGTTGCGGCCGCAGCCCGACTGTTCTGGGAGCGGGGATTTTCCGCGACCAGCATTGCCGACATTGCCGGTGACGCCGAGGTGCCTCAGGGCAACATGTTCTACTATTTCCGGACCAAGGCGGACCTTGCCAAGGCGGTGGCCGATGTGTTTGTCGAAGGCACGCAATCGCTGGTGACCGAGGCCGAGGCCGCCTCGCCCGATCCGCGCGAGCGCATCCGGTTCCTGTTGCGGCGGCTGGCCCAGTCAAACCGCAGCCGTGTCGACAATGGCTGTCCGATCAGCGCCGCGGTCCGGGATTTTCGCAAGTCCGTGCCGGAAGCCTCGGTCCGTGCCGGGCAGAGTTTCGAATTGCTGGTCAGTTTCATTGCGCGGGAATTGCAGAAAACCGGCCCGAGACCATCCATTGCCATGGCCCGGGCGCGCGCGGTGGTGATCGAGTGGCAGGGCGGCATCGCGCTGGCCCATGCCTTCAACGACATGACCGTGCTGGCCGAAAGCCTGCGCCGCGCCGAACGCAGCCTGCAGATCGGCTCCTGAGCCGGATTTGCCTGCGTCCGCACGAATTCAGCCCGATGATGACATCAGGCCACGGATTGCGGGCCGGTCTGGATGTCGCTCCATTGCCGCGGGGACTGGCCATACATCCGTTTGAACTCGCGGCTGAATTGCGACGGGCTCACATAGCCCACCTCCATCGCCGCCTGGTTCACGGTGATGCCCCCCGCAATTTTCATCGCGGCAGTGTTGAGACGCATGGATTTCACAAATTGTATGGGCGACATCGTGGTTGCCTGCTTGAATTTGCGGTGAAACGCGGCGCGGCTCATATGCGCGCGGGCGGCCATGTCGTCGATCGACACCGGTGCGTCCAGGTTGGAAGATACATGCGCAATGGACCGGGCGATGGCATTGCCTGCGCCAAAGGCCCGTCTGGCAAAATGGCCAGCTTCGCCTTTCAAGATCGCGTAGCAGAGTTCCCGCAGGCGCGCGGTACCAAGGATAGCGGTGTCGGTGTCGTCATCGCCCAGTTGCAGGATTCGCATCAGGGCGTCGGTAAATGCTGCGTCCCACCGCGCGAGCCTTATCCCTTGCGCGCCTGCACTGCCCGCGTCTGGCCGGATCGCACTCCCGGCGTTCTCCATCTCAAGCGCCAACTGGTTCATCACGCGCTGGTCCAGTGAAATCATCACGCCTAACAAGGGGTTGTCCGGTGAAGCTGTGGGCGTCCCCGCTTTCACCGGCATCGATGTCGGACAGCACATGTAGCGGCTCTCGTCATAGATATAACGCTCACCATCGAGCACGGCTTCCTTGGCTCCGCTCAAGATGGCAATCACGCAGGGTTCATACACCGCGGGGGCGCAGGGAACAGCAGCGGTGGCCCGAAATAGCCTGACCCCCGCCACCCCTGTTTCGAAAAGGCCGTCTTCGACGATCCTGCCTTGGATCATTTTCAGGATATGGTGTTTGCTCATGCGATCAATCTATGACCGCCGCGAAGGCATTGGCAACCGCGATGATACAATCAGGCAAATATATGCGACGATATCGCCTGTCTTAGTGGCTATGTGAGAGTTATCTACATGATCAGATCAGCGCTCACCCAACGCACGGCCCGCCGCCGGCGGTATGAGGAACCAGACCATGGCAGACACGACATTCGGACCCGAGGGCTGGACGCCCGAACGCCTCGGCTCACTGAAGGGCAAGACCTATGTCATTACCGGAGGCAATGCCGGTGCGGGGTTTGCGGCCACGCGCATCCTCTTGTCGAAGGGTGCGAAGGTTGTGATGCTGAACCGCAGCGCAGAAAGATCGGCTGCGGCCGTAAGGGAGCTGAAACAGGAGTTCGGTGCAGATGCTGACGTGAGTTTCGTCCGTCTGGACTTGTCTGACCTGGCCAGCGTGCGGGCAGCAGCGCAGGTGGTGCTCGAAACCACGCCGCGAATTGACGCGCTGATATGCAATGCAGCCATCGCACAGGTGCCGACACAGAAACTGACAGTTGACGGATTCGAAAGCCAGCTGGGCACCAATCATTACGGTCATTTCGTCCTGAGCGGGATGCTGTTCGACCGCATCGATGTGACAGGAGGCCGGATCGTGGTCGTGGCAAGTCTCGGCTACAAGCTGGGAAGCAGAACGATCCAGTTCGACGACATGAACTGGGACAGAAACTACAGCGCCAACCCGGTGTACAGCCAGAGCAAGCTGGCGCAAATGATGTTTGCCTATGAATTGCAGGACCGCGCCAGGGCAGCCAGCAAGAACGTCGACATCTATGTCTGTCATCCGGGGTCGTCGGCGACATCCCTGATCAGCACCAGCGGCGGTCGCCTGACGCGGTTTGCCTGGTGGCTCATGACCAAATCGCCCATGGTCCAGTCTGCGGAAAGAGGCGCCTATCCCGAAGTCATGTGCGCCACCGAAAGTCACTTGCAGCCGCGCGCGCTCTACGGTCCCACGGGTCGCATGGAGTTCGTGGGCCCGGTCGGCAAGGGCACGCTGGAACCACACGCCCATGACAAAGCTGTCATGGCGAGGCTGTGGGAGGTCTCGGAAAAGGCAACCGGATTCAGCTGGAACCTCTGAGCGGATTCCGGCGCGGCGCAGCTCCGGTCACCCCGATTCAAATCGTCTCGCCACGGAGCAGCCGCGGGCCCGAGGCGTCGGGAATGCCGGCTGCCTGCTTGATGAAATAGCTCTTCATCGCCGGCATCCGGTCGACAAGGCCGAGGCCGAAATCGCGAATCAGCCGCAATGGCGTGATGTCGTTGGAAAACATCCGGGTCAGGATGTCGCTGGTCAGGCCCATGCGCACCGTGTCGAAGCGGCGCCAGGTCTGGTAGCGCTCGAGCACGGTCATGGCCCCGATATCGAGCCCGAGCCGGTGGGCGTCGACGACGGTTTCGGCCAAGGCGGCGACATCGCGGAAACCGAGATTGAGCCCCTGGCCGGCAACGGGATGAATTCCGTGGGCGGCGTCGCCGGCCAGCGCCAGCCGCGGCCTTACGAATTCCCGGGCCAGCGTCAGGCCGAGCGGAAACGCCTTGCGGCCGCCCTCGACATGAAGCGCGCCGAGATGATGCCCGAAGCGGCGTTCGAGCTCGGCCTCGAAGACGAAATCATCTTCCGCCAGCAGCCGCTTGGCGGCGTCGGTGCGCTCGGTCCAGACCAGCGAGGAGCGGTTTCCGCTCAGCGGCAGGATGGCGAAGGGGCCGGACGGCAGGAAATGTTCCTCGGCGCGGCCATTGTGCGGGCGTTCATGGGCGACGGTGGCGACAATGCCGGACTGGCCATAGTCCCAGCGCTGCACCTTGATGCCGGCCATGTCGCGAAGGGTGGATTTGACCCCGTCGGCGGCGACCACCAGCCTGGCTTCGAACACCCGCCCGTCGGCGGTTTCGACGCGGGCCAGTTGATCGGTAAAGCTCAGGGCGGTTGCGGCGGCGGATTGGTGGATCGGCAGGCCTGCTTCGGCGGCCTTGTCGCGCAGGGCGGCAACCATGGTGACATTGGGCACCATATGGGCAAAGGGTCCGCCGTCCTCGATCTGGCCGCCAAAGGTCAGGAACACCGGCCGGACCGGATCGGAGGTGCGCGAATCAGTCACGATCATCTCGTTGATGGCTTGCGCCTCGGGATTGATGGATGACCAGACATCCAGCGTCGTCAGCAATTTCCTTGCGCCGGCTGCAATCGCCGAGGCGCGCTGGTCCTTGCGCCAGACCTCGGGCGGGGCAGCGTCAATGACGGCAATGTTGAGCGATGGCGTCGCCAGCTTGATGGCCAGCGCGGCCGAGAGGCCGACATAGCCGGCGCCGCAGACCAAAATATCCAGGGTCTCAGTGGTCAAGAGTCCGATCCTTCCAATCGCGCCGATTCTACAATGGTCAGGCTTTAGCGTGAAGCGCGGACTTTGCAGCGGCGTCCGGACACCGTATACCGCATGTTCGTCTTCCAGCCCACCTCCGCGAAAGAACCATAATGTCGCGTCCTGCCCTCACTGCCATGCAACAACTGGTCTTAGTTCTTGACCTCGAGCCGCTCGAACAGGATCTGTTCCGCGGAACCAGCCCGCAGGTCGGCTGGCAGCGGGTGTTTGGCGGTCAGGTGATCGGCCAGGCGCTGGTCGCGGCGCAGCGCACCATTGCGGCCGACCGTCCGGTACATTCGCTGCATGGCTATTTCATGCGGCCGGGCGATCCCGAAGCGCCGATCATCTATGAAGTCGACCGGATTCGCGACGGGCTGAGCTTTGCAACCCGTTCGGTGGTGGCAATCCAGCACGGCAAGGCCATCTTCTCGCTGTCGGCCTCGTTCCAGAAGGAAGAGGGCGGGCTCGAGCACCAGGCGCCGATGCCGGATGCGACCCCGCCGGAGGACCTGCCGGGCAAGGAGGAAATGCGGGAAGCATTTCTGACCGGCGCGCCGGATCATATCCGCAACTACTGGGAGCGGGACCGGCCGATCGAGGTGCGGCCGCTGTCGCTCGAGCATTATATCTCCGACCGCAAGCTCGAGGCCGAGCAGAAGGTGTGGATACGCACCACCGGCCCGGTGCCCGATGACCGGATCATCCAGGCGGCGATCCTGGCCTATCTGTCCGACATGACACTGCTCGACACCGCGCTTTTCGTGCATGGCAAGTCGGTGTTTGACCGCAGCCTGCAAGTGGCGAGCCTCGATCACGCGATGTGGTTTCACAGGCCCTGCAAGCTGGATGACTGGCTGCTCTACAGCATGGATCTCGCCCAATTCCAACGGCGCCCGCGGCTTCACCCGGGGCAGCCTGTACCAGCGTGACGGCACCTTGATCGCCTCGGTGGCGCAAGAGGGCCTGATCCGGAATCGAACCAAAGCCTAATATTTAGGCTCTCGTTAATAATTGCACAAAAAATAGACTATTGCGTTGCAGCATGCTGCCCGTTTATTTTGCGTTGTCCTGATTTTATCCAGTTTATCAAAGCGTTGTCAGTTTTTTTCGAAACTGGCACGACTCTTGATTCCCTTCTGTTCAGGCAGGCTCCCGGCATGTGTCGGAGCGCCAGTCATTAGGGGCGGCATGGCCGCGGACAAAAAGGATGGGAAACCAGATGAAAATTGTGATGGCCATCATCAAGCCGTTCAAGCTGGACGAGGTGCGCGAAGCACTGACAGCGATCGGCATTCAGGGCCTGACCGTCAGCGAAGTCAAAGGCTACGGCAGACAGAAGGGACATACGGAAATCTATCGCGGCACCGAATATGCCGTGAGCTTTCTTCCCAAGTTGAAGATCGAGATCGCGGTCGCATCGGACGCGGTCGACAAGGCGGTCGAGGCAATCGCGCTCGCTGCCAAGACCGGCCAGATCGGCGACGGCAAGATCTTCGTTTACTCGATTGACCAGGCCATGCGCATCCGCACCGGCGAAACCGACGCCGACGCGTTGTAAGGCAACAGGAGACACACCCATGACACTTCAGATGTCACACAAATCCCCGCTTCGGCTTGGCCTGATGGCTGCGGGCGCATTGGCGGCTTTCGCCGTTCCGGCGTTTGCCCAGGAAGCAACAGAAGCTGCTGCGGCACCCGAATTCGCCACGGCTGCGGAAACAGCCTTCATCTTCAACACGCTGCTGTTCCTCATCGGCGGTTTCCTGGTGATGTGGATGGCCGCCGGCTTTGCCATGCTGGAAGCCGGCCTGGTTCGGTCCAAGAACGTCTCGATGCAGTGCCTGAAAAACATCGCGCTCTATTCTATCGCCGGCCTGATGTTCTGGGTCATCGGCTATTCGCTGATGTACACCAACGTCAATGGCGGCTATTTCGGCACGCCGATGCCCTATAGCTGGCCTGATGCCGGTGCGGCCAATGAAGGCGACTATTCGGTTGCGTCCGACTGGTTCTTCCAGATGGTGTTCTGCGCCACCACCGCTTCGATCGTTTCGGGCACCTTGGCCGAACGCATCAAGCTGTGGCCCTTCCTGATCTTCACCGCGATCCTGACCGGTGTGCTCTACCCGATCACCGGTTCCTGGCAGTGGGGCGCAGGCTGGCTTTCCGAAGCAGGCTTCTCCGACTTTGCCGGCTCGACGCTGGTTCACTCGGTCGGCGGCTGGGCTGCTCTGGCCGGCGCCATCATCCTCGGCGCACGCCGCGGCAAATATGGTGCGGACGGCAAGGTCACGCCGATGCCGGGTTCCTCGATGGCTCTGGCCACGCTGGGCACGTTCATCCTGTGGCTCGGCTGGTTCGGCTTCAACGGCGCATCGCAGCTGGCACTGGGTTCCAACGGTGATGCATCCGACATCTCCCGCATCTTCGCCAACACCAATCTTGCTGCCTGCGGCGGCGTGGTTGCCGCGATGATCCTGACCCAGATCATGTACAAGAAGGTCGATGTCACCATGGCACTCAACGGCGCGCTTGCCGGCCTGGTCTCGATCACCGCTGAACCGCTGATGCCTTCGCCGCTGACAGCCATCGTCATCGGCGCCATCGGCGGCGTGATCGTGGTGTTTGCCGTGCCGATGCTCGACAAGTTCAAGATCGACGACGTTGTCGGCGCGATCCCGGTTCACCTTCTGGCCGGTATCTGGGGCACCTTCATCGTACCGTTCTCCAATCCGGACATGTCCTACGGCACCCAGATCCTCGGCATCGTGTCGATCGGCGTCTTCACCTTCGTGCTGTCCGGCGTGATCTGGTTCATCCTCAAGTCGACTGTCGGCATCCGTGCCACGGAAGAACAGGAAATGATGGGCATGGACATGGCGGAAGTCGGTGTCGAAGCCTATCCGGAATTCACCAAGGTCTGATCCGACCCGGTGACGAATCCCGTCGGGGTGGATGTCCATCCCTGCCTTGGGGCCCGGTTTTCCGGGCCCCTTTTTCATGGAAAAACACCTCTCTCCGCCAAGGTCCGGAAGTGGCGCGCATTTCGGCAGTGATCAAATAACCGTCAGTTGTTGGCGCAAAACTGCACAAAAAACCGACAGACTGCTTGCCTGACGGGCGTGCTGCCCGCTGTTTTGGCTGATTCTGCATGGCAAAGCCCAACTGGCACGGCTCTTGATAGGGGATTGGCAGGTGGGTGGTCCGACATGTCGGATCTCCGGTCGGCAGAAGCGGCACGGGCCGCGGGCAACCAGGATGGGAAACCAGATGAAAATTGTGATGGCCATCATCAAGCCGTTCAAGCTGGACGAGGTGCGCGAAGCACTGACAGCGATCGGCATTCAGGGCCTGACCGTCAGCGAGGTCAAGGGCTATGGCAGGCAGAAAGGGCACACCGAAATCTATCGCGGCACCGAATATGCCGTGAGCTTTTTGCCGAAACTGAAGATCGAGATCGGGGTCGCATCGGACGCGGTCGACAAGGCGGTCGAGGCAATCGCACTCGCCGCCAAGACCGGCCAGATCGGCGACGGCAAGATCTTCGTCTATTCGATTGACCAGGCCATGCGCATCCGCACCGGCGAAACCGACACCGACGCGTTGTAAGGCAACAGGAGACACACCCATGACACTTGAGATGTCACACACATCCCCGCTTCGGCTCGGCCTGATGGCAGCCGCCGCGCTAGCGGGCCTCGCCGTTCCGGCGTTTGCCCAGGAAACCACCGAGATTGCCGCAACCACGATGGACAAGGGCGACACCACCTTCATGATGGTGTCGACCATCCTGGTGCTGCTGATGATCCTGCCGGGCCTGGCCCTGTTTTACGGCGGCCTGGTCCGCACCAAGAATATGCTGTCGGTGTTGATCCAGTGCACCCTGATCACCGCCATGGTGATGGTGATCTGGGTTATTTACGGCTATTCCTTCGCCTTTGGCGGGTCGGAAAGCGCTTTCTGGGGCGGTACCGCCAAGATGTTCCTGGCCGGTGTCACGCCGTTGAGCGAAGCCGCCACCTTCACCGACGGGGTGATGATCCCGGAATATATCTTCATCGCCTTCCAGATGACATTTGCCTGCATCACCCCGGCGCTGATCGTCGGCGCCTTTGCAGAACGCATCCGGTTCTCGGCGGTGATGCTGTTCGTGGCGCTGTGGATCACCTTCGTGTACTTCCCGGTCGCCCACATGGTGTGGGACGCCAACGGACTGCTGTTCAAGATGGGCGCATTCGACTTTGCCGGCGGAACCGTCGTGCATATCAATGCCGGTATCGCCGGCCTGATCGGTGCAATCATGGTCGGCAAGCGGACCGGTTTCGGTCGTGACATGATGGCGCCGCACTCGATGACGCTGACCATGGTGGGCGCCTGCCTGCTGTGGTTTGGCTGGTTCGGCTTCAACGCCGGTTCCAATCTCGAAGCCAATGGCGGCGCAGCCCTTGCGATGATCAACACATTCACCGCAACGGCCGGCGCGATCCTGGCCTGGACAGCGATCGAAACCCTGCATCGCGGCAAGGCGTCGCTGCTGGGCGCGGTTTCGGGCATGATTGCCGGCCTGGTTGCCGTCACGCCTGCCGCCGGGTTCTCCGGTCCGGTTGGCGCCATTGCGCTGGGCGCGGTCGCTTCGGCGGTCTGCTACTACTTTGTCGCCGTGGTGAAGAACAAGTTCGGCTATGACGACACCGCCGACGTCTTCGGCATTCACGGCATCGGCGGCATTGTCGGCGCGCTCGGCACCGCGATCGTAAACATGCCGGGTCTCGGCGGCGCCGGCGGCGAAGATTATGCCGTCGGATCGCAGTTCATGATCCAGGCCTCGGCGGTCGGCATCACAATCGTGTGGTGTGGCATTGCCTCCTTCGTTCTGTTCAAGATCGTCGACATGACGCTGGGCCTCAGGGTCAGCATCGAAGACGAACGTCAGGGCCTTGACCTGGCCTCGCATGGCGAAGCTGCCTATCACGGCTGATTTCAGCCGCTCGAACCAGCCCAACAGACGCGGCCCGGAGTTTCCGGGCCGCGTCTTGCGTTTCGGGCGCGCTCAATCGTTCCATGGTTAATGCGGCATTAACCCCGCAGCGGGTAAGTTCGCCGGGATGGGGTCGCCAGGGCCCAAAACCCGATTCGGACACGTTGAACCATGCAGTCAGGCTCTTCCACTCTTTCGTCAGGCGTCACATCACGCAATTCCGTGCTCGGCGACCTGCTGCGGCGGCAGCTCAGATTCGTCGCCGGCGTGGCGATGTTCGCCGGTCTGGCACTTGCCATTGCCGCATTGGCCACATGGAATGTCGCCGATCCGAGCTTTTCCAATGCCAATGGCGCGGATGCGCACAATGCGCTGGGCTTTTCCGGCGCGGCGTTTTCCGACCTGGTGATGCAGTTTTTCGGCCTTGCCGGCGTGATCGGCCTGTTGCCGGCCCTGTTCTGGGCGCTCGGCCTGGTGCGCAACCGCCCCGTTGACCGGATCTCGCGCCGGGGTGCCGCCTGGTTCGGCGGCGCCTGGCTGACCGCGGCGCTGTTCGGCCTGATGCCGAGCTCGGAAAGCTGGCCCCTGCCCAACGGGCTTGGCGGCGTGCTTGGCGACATGGCGTTGAAGATTCCCTCGCTGTTCACCGGCGGATTCCCCTCCGGCATCGTTGCCGTCGTTCTGGGCCTGCTGCTGGCGCCGCCCGCTGCCTGGCTGCTCGGCTATGGCGCCGGCCTGCTCGGCCGTCCCGCCAGCGACGAGGTGGCCGAAGTCCGGCCGGTCGAGGACGAGGAAGAAGATGATATGTCGAGCGGCGCCCTGGCGCTGGGCGCCATTGTTCATGGCTGGTACACATTGCGCGGCCGTTTCAAGCGGCTGACGGGCATCGCCGCCATGCGCAGGCTGCGCCCGCTGCCCGATGGTCCGCTCGATCTCAACAGCGACTATGAGCGCTCCGGCGGCTCTCCCTATGGCGACCTGCCGCCGACAGGATCGGAGCGGGTCGAGCCCGGCTTTGGCGAGGTGTCGGCAAGACAGGCCAGGCCGGTGGATGATGCGCCGCCCTTCGACATTGATGACGAGGAACTGCCCGAGGGCGTGCTGTCGGGTGATTTCGACGACGAAGATGATGATCCTGCCGCCGACTGGCGCCCGCAGGACGCTCCCGCCCGCGCGCCGGCGCCGGCCCGGCCGGCCCAGGCCTCCACCCGGATCTCGGCACCCGCCGAACGGCCGAAGCCCGGCGCCCGCGTCCAGCGCGACGCGCAAGGCTCGATGCTCGAGGAGCACGGTTTCTCGCTGCCATCGGTGCATCTGCTCAATGAAGCCCCCAATGTGGTCAAGGACACGCTGTTGTCGCCGCAGGAGCTTGAACAGAATGCCCGCATGCTCGAAGGCGTGCTCGAGGATTTCGGCGTCAAGGGCGAGATCATCCATGTCCGTCCCGGTCCGGTGGTCACATTGTACGAACTCGAACCGGCGCCGGGCATCAAGTCCTCGCGCGTGATCGGTCTCGCCGATGACATCGCCCGCTCGATGAGCGCCATTGCGGCGCGTGTCGCCGTGGTTCCGGGACGCAACGCGATCGGCATCGAACTGCCGAACCAGAAACGCGAAACCGTCTATCTGCGCGAGCTGATCGCGAGCCGCGATTTCGAAACCTCCAAGGCCAAGCTGGGCCTGGCGCTGGGCAAGACCATCGGCGGCGAACCGGTGATCGTCGACCTGGCCAAGATGCCGCATGTGCTGGTGGCGGGTACCACCGGTTCGGGCAAGTCGGTGGCGATCAACACCATGATCCTGTCGATCCTGTACCGGATGGATCCGTCAAAATGCCGGTTGATCATGATCGATCCGAAAATGCTCGAGCTTTCGGTCTATGATGGCATTCCGCATCTGCTGACCCCGGTGGTGACGGACCCGAAAAAGGCGGTTGTGGCGCTGAAATGGACCGTCCGCGAGATGGAACAGCGCTACAAGAACATGTCGAAGATCGGCGTGCGCAACATCGACGGCTTCAACGCCCGGGTCGAACAGGCCAGGAGCTCCGGCGACCCGATCACCAGTGACCGTGCAGACCGGTTTCGACCGGGAAACCGGCGAGGCGGTCTACGAGACCGAGGAATTCGATCTGACGCCGCTGCCCTATATCGTCGTGCTGATCGACGAGATGGCCGACCTGATGATGGTCGCCGGCAAGGACATCGAAGGCGCGGTGCAGCGGCTGGCGCAGATGGCGCGTGCGGCGGGCATCCATGTCATCATGGCGACACAGCGCCCGTCGGTCGATGTCATCACCGGCACGATCAAGGCCAATTTCCCGACCCGTATCTCCTTCCAGGTCACCTCCAAGATCGATTCGCGCACCATTCTGGGCGAGCAGGGCGGCGAGCAGCTGCTGGGCATGGGTGACATGCTGTACATGGCCGGCGGCGGGCGGATCCAGCGCGTGCACGGGCCCTTCGTCTCCGACAAGGAAGTCGAGGATGTGGTGTCGTTCCTCAAGACCCAGGGCGTGCCCGAATATCTTGATTCGATCACCGAAGATGATGACGAGAGCGATGGCGGCGGCGGTGGCGGACCGGCCGGAACCGGCAACCTGGCCGACTCGGACGATCCTTACGATCAGGCGGTGGCCATCGTGCTGCGCGACGGCAAGGCATCGACCTCCTATATCCAGCGCCGTCTCGGCATCGGCTACAACCGGGCGGCCTCGCTGATCGAGCGGATGGAGAACGAAGGCGTCATCAGTGCGGCCAATCACGCCGGCAAGCGCGAGATCCTGGTGCCGACCGAAGAGGACATCGAGCCGCGGTGACCGCCATGGCGATTCCCGGCGCGTCATACTGGCGCCGCAGTCTTGCGCGACATCACGGGCACAACGAAACGGAGACAGCAATGTCGAAACTGACCACGTCCACCACGGCAGACCAACATGATCCGGCGCGACGGGCGCTCCTGGGCGGCGGGTTGGGCCTGGGTCTGTCGCTGATGGCGGCGGCCACCGGCCTGCTGGCATTTCCCGGCAGCGCGCGCTCGTCCGACACGGCGCAGAGGCTGGCCGACCATTTTTCCTCGGTCAAGACCATGACCGGCGAGTTCATCCAGTTCGGCCCCAATGGCGAACAGACCGGCGGCAAGTTCTTCATCGACCGTCCCGGCAAGCTGCGCTTCAACTATGAGGCGCCCTCGCCGATCCGGGTGATAGCCGACGGCAAGGCCGTGGTGATCGGCAATCGCAAGCTCAGGACCTGGGATCTCTATCCGCTCGACAAGACGCCGCTCAAGCTGCTTCTGTCGGAACGCATCGATCTGTCCGCCGACACGGTGCAGTCGGTGACGGAAGATCCGGACCTGACCACGATCATTCTCGGCAACAAGTCGATCTTCGGTGATTCGACCATCAGTCTGATGTTTGATCCCAAGACCTTCGAGCTGCGGCAGTGGACCATCCGCGATGCCCAGGGCAAGGACACTTCGGTGATGATCTTCAATGTCCGCACCGGGGTCAAATTCGCCAAGAATGTGTTCAAGGTTCCCTATGAGGAAGTGCACAAGGTGCAGCGCGGCGGCGGCTGAGCCGGATTAAAGCCTGTCATGACGTGTGGATGAACGCCGATCCGGCAGGATCGGGTTGCCCTGCTTCGGCTTATCGGCCAAATAAGGCCGGAGCATCTGGGCTTCCATCCACAAAGGCGATTTCGATTTGGCGTTTTCCGTTACGACCTGGAATATCAATTCCGTCCGGCTGCGGCTTCCGCAGGTTCTGCAATTTCTCGACAGCGCCAGCCCGGACGTTCTGTGCCTGCAGGAAACCAAGTGTCCCAATGACGCGTTTCCCAGTGCGGCATTTCGCAAAGCCGGCTATGAACACATCGCCATCCATGGCCAGAAGGGCTATCACGGGGTGGCGATCATTTCCCGGCTTCCGCTGTCGGATGACCGCCGGCAAACCTATTGCGACATAGACCACACCCGCAATATTTCCGCCGTCGTTGCAGCACCCGGAGCGCGGCGCATCCGCATCCACAATTTCTATGTGCCGGCGGGCGGCGACGAGCCGGATCGCGAGATCAATCCGAAATTCGCCCACAAGCTGGATTTCATCGAGGAAATGCGCTGTCTGCATGCCGATGCCGAGCAGGCCGAGGGCATTTCCTCGATCCTCGTCGGCGATCTCAATATCGCGCCGCTTGAAACCGATGTGTGGTCGCACAAGCAATTGCTCAAGGTGGTCAGCCACACCCCGATCGAGACCGAAAACCTCATCGCCATGCAGCGCGACGGCGCCTGGGTCGATCTGATCCGGGCCCATATTCCGCCCGAAGAGAAGATCTTCACCTGGTGGAGCTATCGGGCGCGCGACTGGGAGGCCGCCGATCGCGGCCGCCGTCTGGACCATGTCTGGTCTTCAGCCGACCTGCTGCCGTCGCTCACGCGCGTTGACGTGCTGCGCGAAGCCCGCGGCTGGGAGCGGCCGTCCGACCATGTGCCGGTGACAGCGCATTTCGATTTCTGAGAAATATTCCGGCCTTATAGAGGTTGCCGGGCGGTGATCAGCCGGCGAAACGGTCGGCGATCTTGCCGAGATCGGCATTGAGAACCGCCAGATTGTCATTGATGCGCTGCTGCACGATGCCGGCGATATCGGGATATTCCTCAAGCATGCGCCGGAACAGCGGCCGGTTGATGCGGATGACTTCGGCAGTGTCGGGTGCGATGGCGGTCATCGAGCGGTTGATCGCGGTCACCATTGCCAGTTCGCCCAGCAGCGCGCCGCGTTCGGCAAAGCCCAGCGCCTTGGCCGCGCCGTCGCGGCCGGTGCGGGTCAGCTCGAAGCGGCCACTGGCAACGACAAAGGCGCAATCGGCCGGCGCGCCTTCGCGAAACAGCAGCTGGCCGGCTTGCAAGGTGCGGCGTTCGGCGCCAAAGGCAATCAGGCGCAATTTGTCCTCGCCGAGATCGCCAAACAGCGAGACGGTGGACAGCAGGGCAATGTCGTCATTCAGGGCCACGGATGATCTCCTTGAGATCCGGTGTCAGGCAGTGCCGCCCGGTTCCGCGGCGCCGGGTCCGGATGAACCCGCCAACCCGCTGCAACCGGGTGAATCGATGCGTCGAGCTTATCACTTGCACGCAGCCATGCCAGCGCCCGACATCAGGGAATGATCTTGTAACCGCCGCTTTCGGTGACCAGGATTTCCGCATTTGACGGATCGGCCTCGATCTTCTGGCGCAGGCGGTAGACATGGGTTTCCAGCGTGTGGGTGGTGACGCCGGAATTGTAGCCCCAGACCTCTTCCAGCAGCACGTCGCGGGTGACCACTTTCTGATCGGCCCGGTAGAGATAGCGGATGATCGCGGCTTCCTTCTCGGTCAGCCGGATCTTGCCGCCCTTGTCGTCGAGCAGCAATTTCTGGCTCGGCTTGAAGGTGTAGGGGCCGACGGTGAAGGTGGCGTCCTCGCTCTGCTCATGCTGGCGCAGCTGCGCCCGGATGCGCGCCAAAAGCACCGCGAAGCGGAACGGCTTGGTGACATAGTCATTGGCGCCGGCTTCCAGGCCCAGAATCGTGTCGGAATCGGTGTCGTGGCCGGTAAGCATAATGATCGGCGACTTGAAGCCGCCCTTGCGCAGCAATTTGACGGCCTCGCGACCGTCCATGTCCGGCAGCCCGACATCCATGATCAACAGGTCGACATGGTTGGCTCTTGCGGTCTGGACGCCCTTTGTGGCCGAGGATTCCTGCGAGATCGCGAATTCCTCATACAGCGAAAGCTGTTCGACAAGCGTCTCCCTGAGATCGTTGTCGTCATCTACCAGCAGGATCGAACGAGCGGTCATGGCGGCATTCCTTCTTCATGGTGTCCCCGGCGCAAAATCTACGGCACCGCAATCAATTCTATCAAATAGCATTGCGTTCCTGTTTAGGCACTTTCGAGGCGGGGGCAAAGTGTTAAATGTACCCCGCAGGTCACAGCGGGAGCACTTGATCGTGAGACGGACGTCATACAAAGCCGCAGCCGAAAGACCCGAACCGCGCAGGATCATGGTCCGCGCCCTGCCGTCCGACCGGTTGAAGGCGGTGGTCCGGTTCGGGCCGCTGAGCTTTCGCGCCGCCCTCGGCCGCGGCGGAATCACAGCGTTCAAGCGCGAGGGCGACGGCGCGACCCCGCGCGCGGCAATGGCGGTGCTGGGCGGCTTTCGCCGCGCCCGCATGCTGGTGCCGGACCGGGCCGGCATCGCGCTTGAAAGGGTGGGTGCGCGGGATGGCTGGTGCGACGCCCCGGCGCATGCGGCCTATAACCGTCCTGTCCGGCTGCCTTTCGCGGCCAGCCACGAAACGCTGATCCGCGACGATGTGCTCTATGATTTCGGTCTCGTGCTCGACTGGAACATCAGCTCGCGGCGGCGCGGGGCGGGCAGCGCCATTTTCCTGCATGTCGCCAGGCCCGGCTTTCCGCCGACGCAAGGATGCGTCGCGCTCGCCCGCGGCGACCTGCTGCGGCTGATGCCGTTCATCCGGCGCGGAACAATCGTCCGCGTCGTCTGATCCTCACCGCTATGCGGACGGCACCCCGAACAGGCCGATCGTCGCGCCGATGCCGATCATCACCAGCAGCCAGTGCAGACCGTCAATCAGGGTCAGGTCCCAGCCAAAGCCCTGATAGCGGTTGTTGATGGTCATGGTGGTGAAAATGATCCCGGCCCAGAGGAAGATCCCGGAGATCACCCCGTTTAACGGCGTCACCTGATCCGTGCCGAGATGGCCGATCACGCCTGCGGTGACAAAGGCCAGCAGAAGCTGGAGGATGAAGGTGGTGATCATCAATGGCGCCATGGCCGGCTTGGGTCCGGACGGATCGATCTTCGCCGCCTTCATCCATGGCTTGGCCAGGGTCGAATAATAAATGGCGCCGATGATGAAGGCGACGATGGCGGCGACCAGAATCGCCAGATAGTTCATGCCCGCGAAATTCATGTGCCTCTCCCTCAAAAGGCCGATCATATCACGGATTGGCCCTCCATCGAGACGTCAGAAGCTTGGCGTTTCCGGGATTCCTGTACGCCCTGCCAGGCTCAAGGAGTCTTCGACCGCTGTGCCTCGACATAGGAGCGCAACACCGCATTCATGCGTGTCAGATGACCTTTTCCCTGGGCTTTGAAAAATTCGAGCACATCGGAATCGACACGCAAGCTGATCGGCTCCTTGGTCCTGGTGTGATTGACCAGGACCGCGTCATCCCAAAACTGCCTTGGCAGGTCAGGTGCGGGGTCTGCATTGACAGAAGGCTGTGTTTCGCCCCGTTCCTTCATCCTGCGCAGGTCGTCAAGACTTCCGCTTTTCATATTCTTCCCGGTCACGTCGACCTCCTTTCCACGCTGTGATCAGGCGATAAATTGCATCCCTCTTGGTATAGACGACAATGTAGATCTGGTTGTCGACCATACCCAGGGCAATGAGGCGCCTTTCGCCGTAATCCTCGCGCGTGTCTTCCTTCTCCAGAACTTCATTTTCAAAAATCAGGGCTGCCTCCAGGAGGTCAACGCCATGTTTTTTGTAAATTTCTGCACGTTTGGTTTCATCCCACTCGAATTCCACCCTAAAACCCCCGGTTTCCAATGGGTAGGGATCTGCAGTAATGTATATACTAAATGTATATACAGTTCAAGTGTCGGAACCTGAGGTCAGCCGATGAAACGAAACACCGAGGTGCGCTTGATCTCGCTGTCTTCGAGCGCCCGGGTGACCGGCACCATGTAGGTGGCGAGCAGCTCCATTTCGTCGCGGGGGCAATAGGCCCGTCCGGGATCGCCGACCAGCACCAGCGCGCCGCGCCGCGCCAGTTGTGTCAGCCATGGTTTGATCAGTTCCGCCATGGCACGGTCGTAAAACACGTCGCCGGCCAGCACGACGTCCCAGCCTTCGTCGGTGCCGACCAGGTCGGAGGGACGGATGTCGAGGGCGACATTGTTCTGCTCCGCATTGAGCCGCGTGGCGGTTGCCGACCAGGGATCGATATCGGCGGCGGTGACGAGGCCTGCGCCAGCCAGACTGGCGGCGATGGCGACCAGCCCCGACCCGGTGGCGAAATCCAGCACCGTCTTGCCCGCTACCAGATCCGGCGTGTCGAGTATATGCCGGGCCAGGCCCTGACCGCCGGCCCGGGCAAAGGCCCAGAACGGCGGTGGCAAGCCGAGCGCGTCGAGTTCATTCTCGGTCTTGAGCCACAATTCATGCGCCTCATCAGCCAGATGCAGCCGGATCTCCGGCACATGCGGCGGTGTGGCCAGCGCCGTGTTGGCGCGAATGAAGCTCTCGGGATCGGTTTTCACCCGCAGGCTCCGGTTTCAGGCGTCACTCCGGCGAGCGCGGCGGATCGGCGAGATTGCCCATGCGGCAGACCTCGAGATATTCCGCCTCGGTGACCGGCTGCACCGACAGCCGCATCGAGGTGACGAGACTCATCTCGGCCAGCTTCGGATTGGCCTTGACCTCCTTGAGCGTCACCGGCCGGGGCATGTCGCAGACGGCGCGGATGTCGACACATTCCCAGCGGGGATCGTCGATGGTGGTGTCGGGATGGATCAGGGCGCAGACCTCGGCAATGCCGACCACTTCAAGACCCTCATTGGAATGGTAGAAGAAGGCCTTGTCGCCGAGTTTCATGGCGCGCATGTTGTTGCGCGCCTGATAATTGCGGATGCCGTCCCATTGTTCGCCAATGTCGCCCTTGGCCTTTTGCATCTCCCAGGACCATTTGAACGGCTCGGACTTGAACAACCAGTAGGCCATCATTACGCCTCCGGGTTTCCGAAGGTCCAGTTGAAGGCGCGGATCTCGGTCGAGGCGAACAGGCCGGCGACCGCATAGGGATCGCCCGCGGCAAAGGCTTCGGCTTCCGCGCGGTCAGCCACCGAAATGACCAACATGCTGCCGATCGGCTTTTCGTCATCACCCAGCAGCGGGCCGGCCATCTTCAACACGCCCTTGGCTTCCATGCTCTTGAGATATTCGACATGGGGCGGACGCGTCGCTATCCGCAGGTCGAGCGAGCCGGGCTTGTCTTTGCAGATCAGGGCGTAAAACATGAAATCTCCATCAGGTAGGGCGTAGGATGCCGGTTCGCACCGGCGGGTCAGATGCGGGCCATTCTATGCCCTGCGCGGCCAGGGGTTTCAATCCCGCGCGGGCCTCAATCCTGCCCCTGTTTGACCGGCTCAGGCCTTGGCGCCGCGTTTGCCGTGGCCGATCGCCGCCTTGGCCGACCCGTCCAGCGGCCAGCGCGACCGCGGCGCAAGGTCGAGCGCGTCGCCTTCCAGCCCGGCGGCGATGCGTTCGGCACCGGCCCAGGCGATCATGGCGGCATTGTCGGTGCACAGATTGAGCGGCGGCGCGATGAAGCGGAAGCCTGATTTTGCGGCGCGGGTTTCCAGCGTGGTGCGGATCGCGGTGTTGGCCGCCACACCGCCCGCCACCACCAGCGCCGGTTCCGATTCGGTGCCGAAACGCTGGGCAAAGCGCTCCAGTGCCATCGAGATCCGGTCATCAATGCTTGAGGTGACCGAGGTCTGGAACGCCAGGCAGAGATCGGCGATGGTTTGCGGCGACAGCGGCGCCTGCTCCTCGGCCATCTGCCGCACCGCGGTCTTCAGGCCGGAAAAGGAGAAATCGAGCCGCGGATCGCGCCGCATCGGCACCGGCAGGCGGAAGCGCTTAGCCTCCCCTTGAAGGGCGGCCTGCTCGACTGCCGGTCCGCCGGGATAGCCCAGCCCCAGCAGCTTGGCGGTCTTGTCGAAGGCTTCGCCCAGCGCATCGTCGATGGTGGTGCCCCAGCGCTCATAATCGTCAACGCCCTTTACCAGCACGATCTGGGTATGGCCGCCGGAAACCAGCAGCAGCAGATAGGGGAATTTCACCGCATGGGTCAGCCGTGCCGTCAGCGCGTGTCCCTCGAGATGATTGATGCCGATAAACGGCTTGTCTGCCGCCATGGCAATGGCCTTGGCGGTCATAAGTCCAACCATCAGCCCGCCGATCAGCCCCGGCCCGGATGTTACCGCCACGGCGTCGATCGACTTTAGCGAAACCTTGCTCTCCTCGAGCGCCTGTTTGACCAGCCGGTCGAGGGTGGTGACATGCGAGCGGGCGGCAAGTTCCGGCACCACGCCGCCAAAGGCCGCATGCAGGTCCAGCTGGCTCAGCACCACATCGGAGAGGATCTCGCCGCTGCCGTCGGCATGGCGGCGGACGACGGAGGCTGCGGTCTCGTCGCAGCTCGTCTCGATGCCCAGAATGTCCAGATTGCCGATGCTCATGCCTGTCTCTGTCGTTGCGCTCGCGGGATGATCCCGATACCTGTTTGTCGGTAACAACGGAACGGATGTCTTGCAAATGAAACCTTACCGCATCGGAACCCGTGGCAGCCCGCTGGCACTGGCGCAGGCGTCGGAAACGCGCGCCCGGCTGATGGTGGCGCATGACCTGCCGGAAGAAGCCTTCGAGATCGTGGTGCTGTCGACCAAGGGCGACCGGATCACCGACCGGCCGCTGTCGGAGATCGGCGGCAAGGGCCTGTTCACCGAGGAACTCGAGGAGCAATTGAGCGACGGGCGGCTGGATCTGGCGGTGCATTCAACCAAGGACATGCCGACGGCGCTGCCCGAAGGACTTGGGCTGGTGGCTTTTCTCGAGCGCGAGGATGTGCGTGATGCCTTTATCGGCCGCACGGCGCAACGGCTGGCCGATCTGCCACTCAATGCCGTGGTCGGATCGTCATCGCTCAGGCGCCAGGCGCTGATCCGGCGGCTGCGGCCGGATCTGTCGGTGATCACCTTTCGCGGCCAGGTGGAAACCCGGTTGCGCAAGCTGGAAGAGGGTCAGGTCGACGCCACGCTTCTGGCCCATGCCGGGCTGAAACGGCTCGGCAATACCGAGGTGATCACCGAGCTGCTCGACCCCGAAAGCTTTCCTCCGGCGCCGGGGCAGGGCGCGATCTGCATCGAGGCGCGGACCGATGATGCGCGGGTGGCCGGTTTGCTGGCTCCGATCAACCATGCCGACACGCAGTCGGCGCTGGCTTGCGAGCGGGCGTTCCTGGCGGCGCTGGACGGTTCCTGCCGGACGCCGATTGCCGGTCTTGCGCGGGTTTCAGGCGACCGGATCTCGTTTTCCGGCATGATTCTGACGCCGGACGGTTCCGTCTGGCACCAGGTGAAAGCCGAAGGTCTGGCCTCCGACGCCGCAGCCCTGGGCCGGGCGGCGGGCGACGAGGCTCGCGCGAAGGCCGGACCCGGCTTCTTCGAAAGCTGGGACTGAACCCGGCCATGCGTGTTCTGGTCACACGGCCCGGACAGGCCGGATCGAGAACGGCCCGGAGGCTCACCGATCTCGGCCATGATCCGGTGCTGATGCCGTTGTTCAGGTCCCGGGTCGTCGCCACGCCGGATGACCTGCCACCGGCCGGGACAATTGCCGGATTCATTGCCACCAGCGCCCGGGCCCTGGCCCTGTTCGAGGGATCCGGTGGGCCCGCGCCGGGATTTCGCGAGCTGCCGGTGCATGTGGTCGGCCCGGCCACGGCGGAGGCCGCGCGCAAGGCGGGCTTTGGCGATATCCTCGAAGGCCAGGGCACGGCCGAGGCGCTTGCCCGCTCCATCATCCGCGAGAGGACCGCCCCCAGGCGGACAGTCAGGCAACTGAGTCTCGCAGCAGGACTCCGCTGGTCTATCTTGCCGGAGTGCCGCGCACGACGACGCTTGAAGAGGTTTTTGCCGCTGCCCGTGAGGCGCTTGTGGTGCTCGAATGCTACAAAATGGACGAAATAAGTTATACAACTGACTTTTTAAAATCAGACATATTGTCACCCGCGCCGGATCTGGTGTTGCTCTATTCGGCCAATGCCGCACGCAGGTTTTGCGGTCTTTTTAAGGGCAATGAACTGGGTGAAAGGCTTGAATCGGCGCGATTTGTCTGTCTTTCGCAGGCCATTGCCACGGAATTGCCCGATCCGTGGCAGAGACGGAGCATCATCGCTCAGCGACCCGACGAGGACAGCCTGCTTGCATCACTGGCTTCGTTGGGCTGATTTGCGGACATCTTGGCCGGGATTGTTCCAGACTGCGAAAGCAGTGCGGTATCGATCCCGCCGTAACCAGATCAAGCAGGATATGCCATGAACAAGGGCCCTACCCCGCGACACTCCAAATCGCCCAAACCGGTCACCATCGATCTCGACGCCACCGATGTGACGCCGAAGACCGAGGAGACGGCCGCCAAGCCGGCGGCAGCCGCAGCCGCTGCGCCAAAACCTGGGCCGGCCAAGTCGACACCGGCGGTTTCAAAAACCGATGACGTAAAAACATCGGCCAAACCCGGGGCTACGGTGACGCCGGACAAGCCCAAGACCGACAGCACGGCAAAGCCGGGTTCCGACGGCAAGACCGATGCTGCTGCAGCTTCGGCGGCAAAACTCGATGCAAAACTCGCGGACACGGCAAAAGACACGACCAAGGACACCGGCAAGGGCAGCCCAGGTGACACCGAGCGCAAGACGCCGCCGGCCGGCAGCAAGCCGGATGCGGCAGAAAAGCGTGGCGGTGGACTGGGCATGGTGGCGTCGGGCGTGATCGGCGCGGTGATCGCGCTGGGTGGCGGCTATGCCTTGCAATCGGGCGGCCTGCTCCCGGTTCCGGCAAGCGACAGCGCCCAGGTGTCTGCGCTGACTGCTAAGGTCGAGGCCCTGTCGGGCACAGTCGACACTCTCTCCACGCAGATGGCTGAATCGGCCAGCGCCGGAGCGACCGATATCTCGGCCCAGCTCTCGGCGCGGCTCGACAGTCTGGAAACCGCGGTTCAGGACCTGCCGTCCGCAGGCAGCGGCGAAGCGCCGGACCCCGGCGTGACCGAGGCGTTGCAGTCCCGCCTTTCCGCTGTCGAAGCCGAAATCGCCTCGCTTGAACAGGCCGGCAGCACCGGTGCCGCCGATCCTGCCCCGGACCCTGTATTGTCAGGCACGGTCTCCGAGCTGCAGGCAGCGCAGAGCGGCCTGCAGGACAGCATTGCCGAGCTTCAGAGCCGCACCGAAGCCCTGTCGGGCAAGATCGCCGAGATCGAACAGGTCCAGACCGAGCTCAGCCAGCAGCTGGGTGAGCCGGGCAGGCAGATTGATCTGGCCCGCGCCATTGCCGCAGCCGGGCTCAAATCGGCCATTGATCGCGGCGGCCCGTTCATGCCCGAGCTTGAAGCCTTCGCCTCCGTGGCGCCGGATGATCCGGCGGTGCCCGAACTCAGGGACCTGGCCGCCCGCGGCGTGCCCAGCCGCTCCGAGCTGATCGAGGGTTTCCCCGATGCCGCCAGCAGGGCGATCGCAGCCGCCGAGCCGGTGGATGAAAACGCCGGACTGGTCGACAGGCTGATGTCGAGCGCCATGTCGGTGGTCAAGGTGCGCAAGGTCGGCGATGTCGAGGGCGACAGTGCCGAGGCCATTGCGGCGCGGGCCGAGGCGCGGTTGCTGGAAGGCAATCTCGATGGCGCGCTGACGGAGTGGAACACATTGCCCGAGGCGTCGCGCCGTGCCGCGTCCGATTTTGGCGAGGCGCTGGCCGCGCGCGCCCGGGTCGAGATGCTGATCGTCGCCTCGATGGCGCCGGCTGTCGCAGCTGCCCCGGCCGAAACCCCGGCCAACTAGGAGACGCATCATGATTCGTTTATTGTTCTTTGTTGCGCTGGTTCTGGCCCTCGGCTTCGGCTTTGCCTGGCTTGCAGACCGGCCGGGCGATCTTTTCATTGTCTGGCAGGACCGCCGTATCGAAATGTCGCTGATGACCGCGGTCACTGTCATCGCCTCGCTGATTGCGGCGATCATGATCAGCTGGTGGCTGATCCGCGCGATCCTGCTGTCGCCGCGCACCGTGAGCCGCTATTTCCGCGCCAACAAGCGTGACCGGGGTTACCAGGCGCTGTCAACCGGCTTGCTGGCGGCAGGCGCGGGAGATGCGGCCATGGCGCGCAAGATGAACAAGCGCACCAAGGGGCTGCTGAAGGCGGATCAGGAGCCGCTGATTCATCTGCTCGATGTGCAGGCCGCACTGATCGAGGGCCGTCACGAGGAGGCCCGCAAGCTGTTTGAAGCCATGGCCGAGGACCCGGAGACCAAGCTTCTGGGGCTGCGCGGGCTCTATCTCGAAGCCAAGCGACAGGGCGCGGACGAGGCAGCCCAGCATTATGCCGAGACTGCCGCCGAACAGGCGCCGCAACTGCCGTGGGCAGGCTCGGCGGCGCTTGCCTACCGGACCCGCGAGGGCAAATGGGACGAGGCGCTTCGCCTGCTCGAACGTCAGCGCCAGGCGGGCACCGTCGAGGCGTCAGAGGCCGACCGCACCAAGGCGGTGCTGCTGACGGCGCGCGGCCGCGAAAATGTTGACGCTGATCCGGCCTCCGCCCGCGATGATGCGCTGGCTGCGCTCAAGCTGGCGCCGGCCTTCCCGCCTGCCGCCGTTGTCGCAACCAAGGCGCTGCTGCGTCAGGACAATCTGCGCAAGGCCGCCAAGATCCTCGAATCGGCCTGGAAAACCCAGCCGCATCCCGAGATTGCCGAGGCCTATGTCCATGCCCGCATGGGTGACACCTCCGGTGACCGGCTCAAGCGCGCCGAGCGGCTGGAAAAGCTCAGGCCGATGAATGCGCTGTCCTTCGAGGCCGTCGCCCGCGCCGCCCTGGAGGCGCATCAGTTCGATCTGGCCCGCGAGAAAGCCCAGGCGGCAGCGCGTTTGCAGCCCTGCGAGGGCCTCTATCTGCTGCTGGCCGATATCGAGGAAGCCGAAACCGGCGATCAGGGTCGCGTTCGGCACTGGCTGAGCCAGGCCGTGCGGGCGCCGCGGGATCCGGCCTGGACGGCGGACGGCTATGTGTCGGAAAGCTGGGAACCGGTCTCGCCGGTCACAGGCAAGCTCGACGCGTTCGAATGGAAGGTGCCGGTCGAGCAGCTGGCCGGTCCGAGCCTGGACAACGAACCGCAGGGCGAGCCCTTCGAGCGCGCCATGGCAAGCCTGCCGCCGGTGCGCGGACCCGATGGTCTGGCCGGCGCGCCGACCACGGTCGCCATGGAGGCGGTCAAGCCGGCGGTTGAGGAGCCTGAAGCGGAGCCGCCCGTGGTGATTTCGAAAGCCGACGAAGCACCGTCAGTCAAGCCGTCTCCGATCGCCCAACCCGATGCCGAGCCGGAGTCGAAACCGCAGCCAAAGCTTGTAGCGGCTGCAGCTGCGCCAAATGGTTCCGACGGCAAGGCAGACGCGCCGGTCCCGCATGACGAGGACAAGACCGCCAAGGCCACGGTGCCGGCAGCCGATGCGTCTACGGCCCCGGCGCCCGAAGAAGCTGCGGCAGAAGCCGATGCGCCCGCTACTCCGGCGGATCCGGAAGAGGACGCGCGGGCCAAGGAAGCAGCCTTTCTGACCCATCGTCCCGACGATCCGGGGATTGATGTCAATGCCGAACCGGAAAAGCCGGGCCGGTTCCGGTTGTTCTGAGAGTGCGGTGAAAGGAAATCTGAATGCTTGAACAACTGCGCACATTCCTGAACGGATTGCGTGCCGAGCGTCCGGAAACGCCCGACGCCAGCGATCCCGATGTCGCCGCCGTCGCGCTGTTCTTCCATGTCATCGGCGCCGATGGCGTGGTCGACGAGGTCGAGTCGGAAAAGCTCAAATCGCTGATCATCGAGGAATATGGCGTCAGCGGCGCGGAGATGCGGCAGCTGATCGAGGCGGGCGAACAGGCGGACCGGGAAGCGGTCGATCTGTTTGCCTTCACCAGCGTGCTCAACCGGGCGCTGGATGCGGACGCGAAAGTCCATTTCATCGAGCTGCTCTGGCATCTGGCCTATGCCGATGGCTACCGGCACGAGCTGGAAGACCATGTGGTGTGGCGGATCGCCGATCTGATGGGGGTGTCGAGCCGGGAGCGGGTGCTGGCGCGGCAGCGCGCGCTGGCAGCCGCAGGCATTGCCGACGGTGACGCCGCCGGCGACACGGACTGATACGGACCGGGCGCGGCACCTGATGCTGCGTCAGCCTGGTCCCGGGCGCGCCTTTGGCTGCCGGTCAAGTTCGGCCCTGAGTGCCGCCCGGCTTTCCTCGGCGTCCTTGTCGAGCGATTCGATCTGGCGCAATTGCGGAAAGCCGAAACTCCAGGCCAGCGCCACGGCCAGCGTTCCGGCGCCGCCGATGACGACGGCGGCAATCGGCCCGATCAGCGAGGCCATCAGGCCGGCGCGGAACTCGCCGAGCTCGTTGGATGCGCCGATGAAGACCATGTTGACCGCGCTGACCCGGCCGCGCAGCTCGTCGGGCGTCCACAATTGCACCAGGCTCTGCCGGACATAGACCGAGATCATGTCGGAGGCGCCCATGACGATCAGCGCCGCCATGGTAAGCGGCAGCGATTTCGACAGGCCGAACACCATGGTTGCCGCGCCAAAGACACCGACGGCGATGAACATCGCCCGGCCGGCATGGCGGCGGATCGGCCGCGAGGCCAGATAGATGGCCATGCCGATGGCGCCGATGCCCGGGCTGGCGCGCAGGAAACCGAGCCCCCAGGGCCCCAGGTCCAGCACGTCGCGGGCAAAGACCGGCATCAGCGCGATTGCCCCGCCCAGAAGCACGGCAAACATGTCGAGCGAGATGGCGCCGAGCACGATCTTCTGATTGCGGACATAGCTGAAGCCGGCGACCAGCGCCTTCCAGCTCTGGGCCTGGCCGCGCGAGCGTTGCAGCGGCGGCGGCACCAGGGCAAGCGCGGTGATGGCGAGTGCGAGAAAGACGAAGGCGGTCAGATAGGGCACCATGGCGCCCAGACCGTAGAGCAAGCCGCCGGCGACCGGGCCGACAATGGTGGCGGTCTGCCAGGAGGTCGAATTCCAGGCAATTGCATTGGGCAGATTGCGCGCCGGCACCAGATTGGGCGCCAGCGATTGCGAGGCCGGGGCGAAAAACGCCCGGGCGATGCCGATGACCAGCAGCACGGCAAAGATCGGCAGCGGCGAGGTCAGGCCGCGCCAGGCGAAATAGACAAAGGCGGCGGCGCAAAGCCCGATGACGATCTCGCTGATCAGCATGATGGTGCGGCGGCCATAGCGGTCGGCGGCAGCACCGGTGAACAACAGCAGCACCAGCGCCGGCATGAACTGAATCAGGCCCACCAGGCCGAGGTCAAACGGGTCGCGGGTCAGGTCGTAGATCTGCCAGCCGACGGAGACGCTGATGATCTGGAGCCCGAAGGAGGACAGGAAGCGTGCGGCGAAATAATAGGTGAAGGGGCGATGCCGAAAAGCGGCAAAACGGTCTTCCGCCAGAAGGGGGATTGCATGGTGTGTTTCCGGTTGGTGCATCGGAGCTATACACGAGCCGTCGCCGCGCGCCACTTTCTTGTGCTCCCGCCGGTCCGGCTGCCGGCGCCCGGCCCGGCGCGCCCGGACCGATCGCAGCCTGCGCTCTTGCCGCACGCGGTTTCAATGTCTACATGTCTGTCTCGCGAAGAACAGCCGGAGAATCTCATGATTGCAGTGTTTCAAACGATCGACATGGTGCTGGGCCTTTACACCTGGATCATCATCGGCAGTGCCATTTTCTCCTGGCTCTACGCCTTCAACGTGGTCAATTCGAACAACCGCTTCGTCGGCATGATCGGCGAATTCCTGTACAAGGCGACCGAACCGGCGCTCAGGCCGATCCGGCGGATCATGCCGGATCTGGGCGGGCTCGACATCTCGCCGATCATCCTGCTGATCGCGATCTTCTTCGTGCGCACCTTCCTGGCGACCTCGGTCGCGCCGATGTTCTTCTGAGCGACTGGTTGAAACCAGGCGACGGCGCTGTCGATCTCGGCGTCCGGCTGACACCGGCATCCTCGCTTGACGCAATAGACGGGCTGGTCGCGGATGCGGCGGGCGTGGTCCGGCTCAAGGCGCGGGTGCGCGCGGTGGCCGAAAACAACAAGGCCAATCGGGCGCTGGAAAAGCTGATCGCCAAGCGGCTCAAGATCGCAAAATCCACCGTCACGGTCGTCTCGGGCGAGACAAGCCGCAGCAAGACCCTCCGCATCGATGGCGATCCGGATGATCTTGTCGCAGCGATAAAGAGTCTTGTCTGACTTTGGTCCCGACTTTGGCCCCGGCCCGTAGGCTCAGCCCTTGGTCTTGGCCCGCTCGATCGATTCGACGATGAGCTTGCGCGCGGTTTCGGCATTGCGCCAGCCGCCGATCTTGACCCATTTGCCGGGTTCGAGATCCTTGTAGTGCTCGAAGAAATGCTCGATCTGCTGCAGCGTGATTTCCGGCATGTCGGTGTAATCGATGACCTTGGAATAGCGCTGGGTCAGATGCGCTGACGGCACCGCGATGATCTTCTCGTCCTGTCCGGCATTGTCTTCCATCACCAAGACGCCGATCGGCCGGACATTGATCAGGCAGCCCGGGATCAGCGGCCGGGTGTTGCAGACCAGCACGTCGATCGGGTCGCCGTCATCGGACAGGGTATGCGGCACGAAGCCGTAATTGCCCGGATAGGTCATCGGTGTGTAGAGAAAACGGTCGACCACCAGCATGCCGGCGTCCTTGTCCATCTCGTACTTGATCGGCTGGCCGCCGACCGGCACCTCAACGATGACATTGACGTCGTGTGGCGGGTTCTCGCCGATGCTGATGGCGTCCAGGCGCATGATCGCTCCAATCCGGATATTTTGCATGCCGTGCCCGGGAGGGAGACCAGGGCCAAAGGTTCATGCGTCAATTCAGGGCCCGGTATGCCTCTGCACGGCCAAGCTGACCTGCGGCACACCGGTTGTGCTCCGGAAATAAAGCGAAACCTGCCGCAGCGCAACAGGACTTTCGGCGTGACCGGTCAAATGCAGCGGTCAGGCCCAGACAAAGGCGAGTTTCTTGAGTGTCTTGCCATCAAAGGTCTCGTGTCCCTCGGCCACATCGCGGCCGCCCTGGAACCGGTAGAAATCGACGGAGGCATGATTGTCCTCGAGACACCAGACCACCGCGCCCTTGCAGCCGAGCGATTCAAGCAGTTGCCGGGCTTCGGCGAAGAGCCGCTTGCCCAGCCCGACGCCCTGATATTCTGGCTTGAGATAGAGCTCGTAAATCTCGCCTTCCTGCGGCAGCGAGCGGGCCCGGTTCAGCCCCAGCGTGGCGTAGCCGGCAATGGTGCCGCCGACATCGAGAACCAGAATCGAGGTCGAGCCGCGGATGGCGCGCCGCCACCAGCCGACATTGCGCCGCTCGAGCATGTGGCGCAGTGCCTTGTAGGGCAGAATTCCGGCATAGGCATGGCTCCAGGCAACCCGATGGGTGCCCGCGATGGCTTCGGCATCCCGCGGTTCGGCATGCCGTATGTCTATAGTTAATGCGCTCATGGTCTCACATTACCGCTCCAGGGACATGCGAAGAAGGCGCTTGCGGCCATCCTCCGGGGTCTGCCCACAGCATTGTTCTGTGGACGGCGTTTTATGAGTTAACCGCCTGTTAACGAATTATGCAAGGGAAAGTGGAACGAAGCAGTGCGTTCAGGCAGGCTCGGCAAACCGGTCCAGGCTGGCCTGCGCAGCCTCGAAAAACTGGCCGACCTGCAATCCGTCGACCAGCGCATGGTGCACCTGGACAGCGACCGCACAGCTCCAGCGGCCATCCGGTCCTTCGACGAGCTTGCCCCAGGAAAACCGCGGAATGCAGTCGTCGGGGCCGGGAAGGGCGTTGTCGAGCGCGGTGAAGTCCAGCCAGGGCAGGCAGGAGAGATAGGCAAGATCATGCCGCTCGCCGGTATTGGCGCCGAGATCCACACCCCTGGCGGTCTCTTCGATGATCGCCTTGCAGCTTTCGTCGAATGCGGCCCAGTCTTGGAAATAGGGAATATAGGCATAGCCGAAACTGTCGCCGGGGCGGGGTACGGTGGCTGACAGCGAAATCGTGTCATATTCCAGCACCCGCTCGCCGACAAAGCGCATCTTCAGCGCCGGCACGGCGTGCACGCCCGAGCCGATGGCATGGATGAAGGCGCGGTAGGGGGAGACGCCCCGGGGCTTGCCCCGGGTCATCAACTGGGTGACGTCGACGCGCGCGGTGGTGGCGAATTGCGGCCGGTCATAGGTCCTGAACAGCTGAAACTGTCCGGCCCGTGACCAGGTCGCAAGGTCGATTTCGCGCGCGTCAGCCATGTCAGGCGGCGGTGGCGCCGGTCTTGCCGAAGCGCTTGCGGTCGGTCGCGTCGAGATAACGCTTGCGCAGGCGGATCGACTTCGGCGTGACTTCCATCAGCTCGTCGTCCTGGATCCAGGACAGCGAACGGTCCAGCGTCATGCGGATCGGCGTGGTCAGCTTGATCGCCTCATCCTTGCCGGCGGCGCGGATGTTGTTGAGCTGCTTGGCCTTGAGCACGTTGACTTCAAGGTCGTTGTCGCGGGTATGGATGCCGATGATCATGCCCATATAGACCTTGTCGCCCGGCTCGATGATCATCGGGCCACGGCTTTCCAGGTTGAACATCGCATAGGCGACGGCTTCACCGGACATGTTGGACAGCAGCACGCCATTGGTGCGGCCGGCGATATCGCCCTTGTAGGCCTGATACTCATGGAACAGACGGTTCATCACCGCGGTGCCGCGGGTGTCGGTCAAGAGTTCCGACTGGTAGCCGATCAGGCCGCGTGTCGGCGCGTGGAACACCAGGCGCTGACGGTTGCCGCCCGAGGGCCGCAGTTCTGTCATCTCGGCCTTGCGCTCGGCCATCTTCTGCACGACGATTCCGGAATGTTCTTCATCAACGTCGATGACGACTTCCTCGATCGGCTCCATCAGCTTGCCGTTTTCATCATTGTGCATGACCACGCGCGGACGCGACACGGCCAGCTCGAAGCCTTCGCGGCGCATGGTCTCGATCAGCACGGCGAGCTGCAATTCGCCGCGTCCGGAGACGTAGAACGAATCCTTGGCGCTCGATTCCTCGATCTTCAGCGCGACATTGCCTTCGGCTTCGCGCAGCAGGCGGTCGCGGATGACGCGGCTGGTGACCTTGCTGCCTTCGGTGCCGGCCAGCGGCGAATCATTGACCATGAAGCTCATGGTCACTGTCGGCGGATCGATCGGCTGGGCGTGCAGCGGCTCGGTGACCGACGGGTCGCAGAACGTATCGGCCACGGTGCCCTTGGACAGGCCGGCAATGGCAACGATGTCGCCCGCATGGGCTTCATCAAGCGCCACGCGCTCGAGGCCGCGGAACGACAGGATCTTGGAGACGCGGCCGGTTTCAACCAGGCTTCCGTCGCCATGCAGCACCTTGACCGACTGATTGGCCTTGACGGTGCCGGAATAGATGCGGCCGGTGATGATGCGTCCGAGGAACGGGTTGGCTTCCAGAATGGTGCCGATCATCCGGAATGGGCCTTCTTCGACCTTGGGCTCCGGCACGTGGTCGAGAACCAGGTCGAACAGCGGCGCAAGCGTGCCGCCATCTTCCGGACGGTCGGGACCTGTCGACATCCAGCCATTGCGGCCTGAACCATACATGATCGGGAAGTCGAGCTGCTCGTCGGTGGCGTCGAGCGCTGCAAACAGATCGAAGACCTCGTTGATGACTTCATCGACGCGGGCGTCGGGACGGTCGATCTTGTTGATGGCGACGATCGGACGAAGCCCGACCTTCAGGGCCTTGCCGACCACGAACTTGGTCTGCGGCATCGGGCCTTCGGCGGCGTCGACCAGCACGATGGCGCTGTCGACCATCGACAAAATGCGCTCCACCTCGCCGCCGAAGTCGGCGTGGCCAGGGGTGTCGACGATGTTGATGCGGTTGCCCTTCCAGTCCACCGAAGTGGCCTTGGCGAGAATGGTGATGCCGCGCTCTTTTTCGATATCGCCCGAATCCATCGCGCGTTCCTGGACGCGTTCGTTTTCGCGGTAGACACCGGACTGCTTGAGCATTTCGTCGACAAGCGTGGTCTTGCCATGGTCAACGTGGGCGATAATCGCAATATTGCGCAGGGACATAGGTAAGGTCTCATTCTGGAGAATACAAAAGCGCCGGACGTGGATCCGGCGCGGGCCGGCAAACGCCGGAATTCGTGCGGCTTATACAGGGTTTTTCGCAGTTGCGAAAGAGGCTATGACCACAGAGCGGTCCTGTCGTCAAGAAAGGGCGCAGAACGCCCTCTCTGATTGCTTCATACCGGTGACGTAACAAATCACCTTGCCCATTGGGCGGGCGTGATCGGCCATTTTCGGCGCCGGGGCGCCGTTGCGGCCTGCCAGTCCGGCCTCAGGCGAGACCGCGTTTTTCCAGCATGGCCGTGGCGTCGGGCATGCGGCCGCGGAACGCCTGGTAGAGTTCCGCCGGATCGCGGGATCCGCCGGCCGAATAGACATGGGTGCGCAGCTTTTCGGCGGTCTCGGTGTCAAACGGATTGCCGGTTTCCTCGAATGCCGCAAAGGCGTCGGCATCAAGCACTTCGGACCACATATAGGAGTAGTAGCCGGCCGAATAGCCTTCGCCGGAAAACACGTGGAGGAAATGCGGGCTGGCGTGGCGCATGACGATGGCCTCGGGCATGCCGAGTTTCTTCAGCGTTTCAGCCTCGAAGGTGGCCGGATCGGCCTTGTCGCCAGCGGTGTGCCAGGCCATGTCGACCAGCGCGGAGGCGGTGAATTCAACGGCCGCGAAACCGGCATTGAAGGTCTGGGCCGCCAGCACCTTGTCGAGCAGCGCGCGCGGGATCGGCTCGCCGGTCTTGTAATGACGCGCGTGTTTTTCAAGGATTTCGGGGACTGTCAGCCAGTGCTCATAGAGCTGCGATGGCAGCTCGACGAAGTCGCGGCTGACCGAGGTGCCCGACAGCGACGGATAGGTCACATCCGAAAGCATGCCGTGCAGGGCATGGCCGAATTCGTGAAACAGGGTGCGCGCGTCGTTGAGCGACAGCAGCGCTTCCTGTCCGGCGGCCGGCTTGGCGAAATTCATCACATTGGTGATGATCGGCACTTCGCCGGTCGAACCGTCGGGCATGGTCAGCTTGTGCTGGCTGCGCATGCCGCTCATCCAGGCGCCGGAGCGTTTTGACGGCCGGGCAAAATAATCGGCGATGAAGGTGGCGATCATCTTGCCGTCGCGATCGGCCACCTCGAACACGCGGGCATCCTTGTGCGGACCGCGGATGTCGGGACGTTCGGTCATGGTGATGCCGAAAAGCCGGTTGGCGACGTCGAAACATGCCTCGATCATGCCGCTCAGCGGGAAATAGGGTTTCAGCTCTGCTTCGGAAAAGTCAAACCGGCGGGCTTTCAGCTTTTCGGCGTAATGGCGCCAGTCCCAGGCCGCGACCTCGTGGTTGCCTCCTTCTTCGGCGATCAGCTCTGCCAGATCGGCCTGATCGATCCCGGCGCTCTTGACGGCGCGGGTCCAGACATCGCCGAGCAGGCCTTCGACGGCTTCCGGGGTCTTGGCCATGGTGTCGTCGAGCTTGTAGGCGGCGTAGCTGTCATAGCCCAGCAGCGTGGCCTTTTCGGTGCGCAGGGCAACGATCTGCGAGATCAGCGCCGAATTGTCGGTGTCGCCAGCGGTGCCGCGCGCCGTCCAGGCCTTGAAGGCGGTCTCGCGCAGGTCGCGGCGTGCGCTGGAGCTCAGGAACGGTTCGATGATCGAGCGCGACAGGGTGACGGCATATTTACCCTTGTGGCCGAGATCTTCGGCCACGGCTGCCATGGCGGCGCGCAGATCATCGGACAATCCGTCCAGATCGGGCCCATCCTCGAGCAGCAGCAGATAGTTCTTCTCGTCGGCCAGCACGTTCTGACCGAACCGGGCGCCGAGACCTGCCAATGTCTCGCCGACTTCGGCAAGCCGCGTCTGGCCTGCTTCATCCAGAGCTGCGCCGGATTTGACGAAGGATTTCCAGATCCGCTCCAGCACCCGGTCCTGTTCCGCGGACAATCCGATATCGGCCCGTTTGCGGTAGAGGTCATCGACCCGCTCGAACAGGGCGCGGTTCATGGCGATCCTGGAATAGTGTCGCGACATGCGCGGCGCAATCTCCCGCTCAAGCGCCTGGATCACATCATTGGTGTCGGTCCCGGCCCGGTTCCAGAACAGGCTCGAGACCTTGGACAGCTTGTCGCCGGCAAGTTCCAGCGCTTCCACCGTATTGGCGAAGCTCGGCGCCTCGGCATTGCCGGCGATCGCATCGATCTCGGCGTCATGCTCGGCAAAGGCGATCTCGAAGGCCGGTGCGAAGTCGGTGTCGGCGATCCCGGTGAATTCCGGCAGACCGAGCGGCCCGGTCCAGTCGAATACGGGTGAAGCAGGTGATGTCATGAATGGCTCCTTGTTACGCCACCATGTAGGCCCGCAAAGGGCTTCGGACAAGTCGGGAGGCGGCTCAGGACATGCAAAGGGCGGAACCCCCGACGGGTCTTGCCCTCGTCTTGTTCTTGAAGTTCCGGCCGGAATCGCCGGTCCCACCTCCGTCATTCCGGCCTTGAGCCGGAATCCAGCCACGGCGCGTCCGCGCCGTGAAAAACCCTTTTGCGATCAAGTCCTTGATCGCGCTGGATGCGGAATCAAGTCTGGCATGACCTGTGCCGATGGAATGCCGCCGCCAAACGTCATGTAGTGAAAGTCACGGGGCTTTTCAGCACTTCAAGGGCGGGAGCCTTTCGGTCCCGCCCTTGGTTGCGCAATGCATTGCTGTGCCTATGCCTTGCGGTCGCGGGCAGCCAGGGTGCGCAGGCGCAGGGCGTTCAAGCGGATGAAGCCTTCGGCATCCTTCTGGTCATAGGCGCCGCGGTCGTCTTCGAAGGTGACCAGCGCGTCGGAATAGAGCGACTTGTCGCTTTCGCGGCCGGTGACCATGACATTGCCCTTGTAGAGCTTGAGAGTGACTTCACCCTCGACATGTTTCTGGCTCAGATCGATTGCCGCCTGCAGCATTTCGCGCTCCGGCGAGAACCAGAAGCCGAAATAGATCAGCTCCGCATAACGCGGCATCAGCTCATCCTTGAGATGGGCTGCACCGCGGTCAAGCGTGATCGATTCCATCGCCCGGTGGGCAGTCAGCAGGATGGTGCCGCCCGGGGTTTCGTAGACGCCGCGCGATTTCATCCCGACAAAGCGGTTTTCAACCAGATCCAACCGGCCGATACCATTGTCGCGGCCATAGTCGTTGAGTTCGGCCAGAATTGTTGCCGGGCTCTTGCGGACGCCGTTGATCGAGACGGCATCGCCCTGCTCGAAGCCGATCTTGATGATGGTGGCCTTGTCAGGTGCCGCTTCCGGCGAAATCGTGCGCATATGGACATATTCGGGGGCCTCGACCGCCGGATCTTCCAGAACCTTGCCCTCGGATGAGGAGTGCAGCAAATTGGCGTCGACCGAGAACGGGGCTTCGCCCATCTTGTCCTTGGCGACCGGGATCTGGTGCTCTTCGGCGAACTTGATCAGGTCGGTGCGGCTCTTGAACGACCAGTCGCGCCAGGGCGCAATGATCTTGATGTCGGGGTTGAGCGCATAGGCCGACAGCTCGAAGCGGATCTGGTCATTGCCCTTGCCGGTGGCGCCATGGGCAATCGCGTCGGCACCGGTTTCACGGGCGATCTCGACGAGGCGCTTGGAGATCAGCGGCCGGGCAATCGAGGTGCCGAGCAGATAGACGCCTTCATAAACGGCATTGGCGCGGAACATCGGGAAGACGAAATCGCGGACGAATTCCTCGCGCACATCCTCGATATAGATGTTGGCGTCGGGAATGCCGAGCATCTCGGCCTTCTTGCGCGCCGGCGCCAGCTCTTCGCCCTGGCCGAGGTCGGCGGTGAAGGTGACGACTTCGGCGCCGAATTCGGTCTGCAGCCATTTGAGAATGATCGAGGTGTCGAGACCGCCGGAATAGGCGAGAACGACCTTCTTGACGTCCTTGTGCGATGCCATGAATTGCTCTTCCTGTCTTGAAGCTTTGCCCCTGAGCGTCCTGACTTTCAGCGGCCTTGAATTTTGCCGCACTTTTAGCGGGTTTGCCGCGCCATGCAAGAGTTAAGCCCGCTCAGCGCCCGCCGGCTGACGGCCGCCGCAATTGACGGGTGGTTGCCGGACGCATTATCCCTTCAACCGATCAGTGTGAAAAACGGGAGGTGGACATGCCTGATATTCAATCGGTGATGGGCAAGGACAAGGTTGCGGTGGTGACGGGGGCAGCCTCGGGCATCGGTCTTGCCGCCGCCTGCGCATTCGCCGCGCGCGGCATGTGCGTGGTGCTTGTCGACAATGACAGGGACCGGCTGACGCAAGCCGAAAAACAGGTGGCGGCGCTTTCGGCCGATCCCGCCAGCGACATCGTGGCGATCGAGACCGACGTCAGCGATCTCGGCGATGTCGAGGCGCTGGAGCGGGCGGTGATGGAGCGCTTTGGCCGGGTTCACCTGCTGATGAACAATGCCGGCATCCAGCCCGGCAGCAGCCTGTTCGGCCCGCAGGTCAACTGGGACAGGGTGCTCGGCGTCAATCTCAACGGCATCATCAACGGCACCCGCGTCTTCGGACCCGGCATGATCGTCCATGGCGAGCCTGCCATGATCATCAACACCGGCTCCAAACAGGGCATCACCACGCCGCCGGGTGACCCGGCCTATAATGTGGCCAAGGCCGGGGTGAAGGCGTTCAGCGAAGCGCTCGCGCACGAGTTGCGCAGCACGGCCGATTGCCAGGTCAGCGCCCATCTGCTGATTCCGGGCTTTGTCTACACGCCGCTGGCCGCCCGCGGACGGACCGAAAAGCCGGAGGCTGCCTGGACCGCGGAACAGACGGTGGATTTCATGATGGACAGCCTGGAAAAGGGCGATTTCTACATCCTCTGCCCCGACAATGATGTCGACCGCGCCACCGACGAGAAGCGTATCGCCTGGGCCGCCGGCGACATCATCGAGAACCGCCCGCCGCTGTCGCGCTGGCACCCGGATTATGCGGAGAAGTTCAAGGATTTTCTCAAACAGTAGAGCGATCCGCGCAGTCTTTCAGGATCATGGGAAGACTGCCGATTAACAGACCTGTGAAACCGGCTTAGAGGTGTTTGATCACCGATCAGGATCATTGCCATGTTGATGGATTATATTCCCGCACTGCCCATCCTTGCTGCCTTCGCGCTGGCGACGCTTCTGCTGGCGATCACACCCGGCCCAGACATGACGCTGTGGATGAGCCGCACCATCCGCGACGGACGGGCGATCGGCATGATGACCCTGCTCGGCACCAATCTCGGCATCGGCATTCACACGCTGCTGGTGGCCTTTGGCGTCTCGGCGCTGGTGGTTGCCTCGCCGGTGGCGTTCCTGGTGCTCAAGACCGGCGGTGCAGGCTATCTGCTGTGGCTTGCCATTCAGGCGGTGCGCAACCGCTCGGTGCTGTCGGTGAAAACCACCGGCAAGAGCAGTGCCTCGATGGGCAAGGCATTTCTCAACGGGCTGTGGGTCAATCTTCTCAATCCCAAGGTGATCATCTTCTTCATGACTTTCCTGCCGCAATTTGTCAGCGTCAATGATCCGCATGTGACCGGCAAGCTGATCTTTCTGGGCGTGCTGTCGATCCTGATCGCGCTGCCGATTGCCATCATCGTGGTGCTCGGCGCCAACGGGCTGGCGGACTGGCTCAGACGCAAGCCGCAGGTGATGCGGATCGTCGATTATGTCTTCGCGGCGGTGTTTTCGGTGTTTGCGGTCAAGATCCTGCTGACCCAGAGCCGCTGATATATGTCGGTGACAGTTTACTTTTGCGGCCTTGCCGCAAAAGTAAACTGTCACCTCAGTTCGTGCCGGTCAGGTCAGAGCGGGGCTGGCGTTCGCTCGGCAGCCAGCGGCCGGCATTGCGGCCGGCCAAGAGCCAGTAAATGCTGGCGCCGATGATGCCGCAGGCGGTGCGGATGGCGATCATCTGGGGCGGCTCGAGCACTTCGCCATTGCCTGAATAAAGCCCAGTGGCCAAGGGAAGGCCGGCGGCCAGCAGCGCGATGGCGCCACCGGCGAGCGCATGGCTGAGCCAGTCGCGGCGCCGCAGGAATTCGAAGGCGGAAATGATCACCAGTGCCGGCAGCAGCGCGGCGCGGGCAAACAGGCTCGACACGCCGATCACGCCGACCACCAGGGTGACGGTGAGCTCGACATCGTCGATGCGGCCGAAATCCTCGGGCACCACCAGCCGGGCGAGAAAGGCATAGGCAAGACCCGCAGCCAGGCAGCCGGCGAAGAAGCCGAAGCCTATGGCAAACATCCGGACGAGAAGGCGCAGAATATCGCTCATCCGGTGCGTCAGTCGGCGCCGTGGCCGGCGATCATCACCGCTTCCAGCGCCAGCCGGTCGGTCTTGCGCATGCGTTCGGATTCGCTCTTGAGCTGACCGCAGGCGGCCAGGATGTCACGGCCGCGCGGGCGGCGGATCGGCGAGGCATAGCCATTGGCATTGACGAAATCGGCGAAGGTCTCGATCGTGTCCCAATCCGAGCACTCATAATCGGAGCCGGGCCAGGGATTGAACGGAATCAGGTTGATCTTGGCCGGAATGCCCTTGAGCAGGCGGACCAGTTCCTTGGCGTCGGCAAGAGAGTCATTGACCCCCTTGAGCATCACATATTCGAAGGTGATGCGGCGCGCATTGGAGACGCCGGGATAGGTCCGGCAGGCGTCGAGCAGTTCTTTCAGCGGGTATTTCTTGTTGATCGGCACCAGCACGTCGCGCAATTCGTCGCGCACGGCGTGCAGCGAAATCGCCAGCATGACGCCGATTTCCTCGCCGGTGCGGACAATGCCGGGCACAACGCCCGAGGTCGACAGCGTGATGCGGCGGCGCGACAGCGCCAGCCCGTCGCCATCGGCGGCGATCAGCAGCGCTTTCTTGACGTGGTCGAAATTGTACAGCGGCTCGCCCATGCCCATCATCACGATGTTGGTCACCTTGCGGCCTTCGGTCGGCACGATGGCGCCCTGCGGCGTGTCCCGGTGCGGAAAATCGCCGAGCCGGTCACGGGCCACCAGCAACTGCGCAAGGATCTCCTCGGCGGTCAGGTTGCGCACCAGCTTCTGGGTGCCGGTGTGGCAGAAGGTGCAGGTCAGCGTGCAGCCGACCTGGCTGGAAATGCACAGCGTGCCGCGGCCTTCCTCGGGAATATAGACGGTCTCGACCTCGACCGGACGGCCGGCGCCGCGCGGCGGAAACCGCATCAGCCATTTGCGGGTGCCGTCATTGGAAATCTGCTCTTCGACGATTTCCGGCCGTGCAATGGTAAATCTGGCGTCAAGCTGCTCGCGCAGGTCCCGCGAGATCGTGTGCATGTCGGCAAAATCCGACGAGCCGCGCACATAGAGCCAGTGCCAGATCTGGTTGACCCGCATCTTGCGCTGCTTCTCGGGCACGCCGGCATCGGCCATGGCGGCGACCATCTCCTCGCGGTTCATCCCGACAAGCGTCGGCTTGCCGTCCATCGCCTGGCTGGCGGTTGGCGGGGTCGAGGGCCGCACGGGACGCGCGGAAGGGTCTGTCAGATCGATCGTGGCTGGCATCGGAAGATGGTGCTCTTGTTGGATTAGAGCCGGGCTTTATCAGGTTTTGCCGGCTTCGTCACCATCAGCGCCGATCACAACGGCTCACAGCACCGGGATCGGGGGGCCTTGCTCCGCTTCAACTGCTGCCACAGCCGCCCGAGCACGCCTGGCGCCGTGTGGCGGGTTCTCGGGCGCGCCATCTCCTGGTGCCTGAGAATTTCGATCTGCAAGGCCGTGGGTTGCGGCCGCGCCGTGTCAGCCCACGGGCCCAGTCTTTCGGCCATCATCGTTGCGTGATCATAATAGCTCATGGGTCTTGTCCTGTTGAATGCAGGACTTTTTTGCCATGACACTCCTGACACCCTGTTGTCAGTGGGAGGTGCTAGAGTGTCAGCAGTGTTGTGCGAGGATATGCGATGCACCGTTCAAACCGCCTGTTCGAAATCATCCAGATCCTGCGCTCGGCCACCCGTCCGATGACGGCGGAGGCGCTGGCGCAGAAACTGGAAGTCTCGGTGCGGACCATCTATCGCGACATTTCCGCGCTGCAGATGATGAGCACGCCGATCGAGGGCGAGCCGGGCATCGGCTATGTGATGCGCCGCGGCTATGACCTGCCGCCGCTCAATTTCGATCTCGAGGAGGTCGAGGCGCTGCGGGTCGGGCTGGCGCTGTTGTCGCGCACCGGCGACAGCGCGCTGTTGCGTGCTGCCGGCCGGATCCATGAAAAGATCGATGCGCTGCATGGTCCTGCCGACTGGCTTCGGGTGGCGCCCTGGGGCGCGCCGCCGGATGACCCGGACAAGGGATGCGTGTCGGTGTCGATGCTGCGCGATGCGATTCGCAACGAACGCAAGCTGGAACTGACCTATCAGGACGAACAGCGCTGCCAGACGGTGCGTACTGTGCGGCCGCTGGCGCTGGTCTATCACCTGGAATGCGTCATGCTGGCGTGCTGGTGCGAATTGCGCGCGGGATTCCGGCATTTTCGCACCGACCGGATCTATGGCTGTGAGGTTCTGGAAGACGGTTTTGCCGGGCAGGGCGATGTGCTCCGGGCAATGTGGCCGGATCTCAACCGCTGGGAAGCGGCTGCGGCGCTGCCTGCCAACCCGGTCTGAGCCACGGAGCGGCGCGTCGCATTGCTGTCGGGGCTCAATGCAAGAAGGCCGGTTGCCCGGCCTTCCTGAATGTCGTCGTCTGGCTGCGCGAAATTACTTGCAGCTTGCGATCTGGTCGAGTGCAGCGGTCACGCCCTTGAGCGAATAGCTGTAGGAGGTGTTGGTGCCGCGCCGCGACACGGCCTTGACCGTCATGGCCGTGCCCGCCTTCATCGCCGCCACAAGCTGTGGTTCCTGGGCGGCGTTTTCCACCCATGCCGAATTGCCGCGTGTAAACAGGGTGAAGTCGCGCCCATCGACATTGACGGTGACCTTCGACGATTCCTGCAGCGGATAGCCCATCATAGCATGCGGCTCATAGCTGACATTCTGGCCCGGCCGCTGCGAGACCAGGAAGAACATGTCGCCATGGTCGACATTGGATGGCGCGGAGCTGATCGGCAAGGACAGGACATAGCAGACCTTGCCGCCTGCCGAATCGTACGAATAGGCTCCCCAGGCATCAAACTGCTTGATTCTGGTGGGTGATTGCGCGGCGGCGGCGGCGGTCAAAACGAATAGCGCCGTCACTGCGGTTGCGATTGTCTTCCCAAACATAGCTTTCCTACCGGTTCTTGGTCGAATTCTCCGGACCCGTGGTCCTGAAAGTTCCCGCTGGTTGCGAGGTGATTGGTTCATTTTGACTTAATCCTGGTTACCAAACCGTCAATATATCCCACGTCATTTTCGCAAATGGGGTGCGGGTGCGGTCCGTTGCGTCCCTTGCTCACCGTTTGTAACAACCTGAATCCGGCAACACTTTGACCTTTGTAAAATACCGTGACCGTGTTGATATGGTGGCAAGGGGATGGCAGGTGATCGCCATCATGCACAGGGGTTCCGCAGGCTTACATGTCCGACGAGTTGAAACAGCGGTTTTCCGGCCTCGCAGAGGCGGTCGCCGTCAGGCGGGACCAGAAGGCTTTTGCCGAACTGTTCGATTATTTTGCGCCGCGGCTGAAGGCCTATCTGCGCCGGCTCGGCATGGAAGCCTCGCAGGCCGAGGAAATCACCCAGGAGGTGATGATCGTCCTGTGGCACAAGGCGGCGCTGTTCGATCCGGTCAAGTCCTCGCTTGCCACCTGGCTGTTCCGGGTGGCGCGCAATCGCCGCATCGATGCGCTGCGGCGGGACAAGTCCGGCCTGCTTGATCCGGACGATCCGGCATTGCAGCCGTCGCAACCCGAGGCCGCCGACGATGCGCTCGACGCCGAGCAGCGCGACGAGCGGGTGCGCAAGGCGATGCTTGATCTGCCCGATGAACAGGCGATCCTGGTCCGCGAGGCGTTTTTCCTGGGAAAATCGCACAGCCAGATTGCCGATGACACCGGCCTGCCGCTGGGCACGGTCAAGTCCCGCATCCGTCTGGCCTTTTCGCGGCTGCGCCGGACACTTGAACAGGATGATGGCGACATGACGCTGCATTGAGGGCCACGCCGACTCACGCCGTCAGTGTATAAAGGTCCCGATCAGTCAGGCTTCTTGTCGGCCGCAAGGTTCTTCAGTGATTTGCGGGCCGCGATGCGGTGCGCCTCGGTCAGGTTCGCGCGCACGGTGGCAATGGCAAGCGACAGCACCGCAATGTCATCTGAAAAGCCGACAAAGGCCAGAATATCGGGAATCGCATCCATCGGCATGACGAAATAGGCCAGCGCGCCGATCAGAACCGCCTTGGACTTGCCCGGCGTCTGCGGGTCGAGCGCGCAATAATAGGAGGCCACCACATCTTCGGCAAAGGGGATCTGTCCGGCAGCCTTGCGAAAGGTGCGCCAGAACCCGGCCTTGACCGAGTTTTCATCCGCACCGGCGCCGGTATCACCGGTCTTGTGACCCGGCTCGAGGATTTCGCCTTCCAGAGTGGTCATGCTGTGTCCTCCGTGTTCCATCCCGCTTTATATGGCGATCTGCCCGGCCTGCTTCAATAGTAACTGACCGGCAGCCTAATGGCCGGAGCTGCCGACAATGCGGTCCATGGCGATGGCCAGTTCGAAATCCAGCCCGGTCAGGCCGCCGGCATCATGGGTGGTCAGCCGCACCTCGACAGTGCGGTAGACATTCTTCCATTCGGGGTGATGATCGAGTTTCTCGGCCACCAGCGCGGCGCGCGCCATGAAGCCGAAGGCCTCGCTGAAATCGACGAATTTGAAGGTCTTGCTCAGCGCGGTTTCGCCGGCGTCGATCTCCCAGGAGGAAACCGTGGCAAGCTTTTCGGAAATGGCTGTGCTATCGAATTTCTGGCGCTTCATGGCGGTCTCCGGAATTGAAAGGGCGATTTCATCATGCAACCTAACGTAACCGATGGCGGAAAAAAGGCCTCGATCTCGGTTCTTTTCGTCTGCATGGGCAATATCTGCCGCTCGCCCCTGGCCGAAGGCATCCTGCGCAAGGGGCTGACGGAGGCGGGACTTGCGGAGCATGTGCGCATCGATTCGGCCGGAACCGGCAATTGGCACCAGGGTGACGCGCCCGATCCGCGTTCAATCGTCACGGCTGCGGCCCACGGCATCGACATCTCCGCGCAGCGGGCGCGGACCGTGGTGGCCGAGGATTTTGACCGCTTCGACCTGATCCTGGCGATGGATCGCTCCAATGAGGCCGGTTTGCGGGCTCGCGCGCCTGCCGCGCGGCGAGACAGGATTGCCCTGTTTCTCGAGCACACGCTGTCAGGCCGGGCCGATATACCCGATCCCTATCATGGCGGCGCCAGCGGTTTCGAGGATGTCTATCAGCTGTTGCTGGAGGGCTGCAGCGCGCTGGTCTCCAGGCTCGGCAAGGAACTGCGCCATCCCAGCGGATAGGCTTCCTCGATGATATAGGGACCGCCGCCGACCGAATCACGCGACGACATCACCACGAAGCGCCCGACATCAAAGGGCATGGTGCGGAAATTGCCGCGTGCACCGAGATATTCGACTACATCGCCCAGCCGCGGATTGCGCAGCCGCGCAAGCGAGACATGCGGGGCGAAGCGGCGCGGATCGGGCGGCAGTCCGTGGCGCTGGCAGATTCGCTCGATTTCGGCCTGCAGCGCCTTGAGCTCCTGCGAGGGAGAGACGCCGGCCCAGATCGAATGCGGCCGCTTCGAGCCGAAGGACCCCATGCCCGACAGCGACAGGGAGAAAGAGTCCCGGTCGATCCGGTCGAAGGCGCTGATCAGCTCATCGGCCGTCGGCCCGTCGACATCGCCGATAAAGCGCAAAGTGATGTGGTAATTGTCGACATCCATCCAGCGGGCGCCGGGCAGGCCGCCGCGCAGCAGGGACAGCGACAGGGCTGCATCGCGCGGAATCTCGAGAGCGGTAAAAAGCCTTGGCATCGCTGTTTTCCCCGAATCGTCGGATAGGCTCAGCGAATCATGACACGGCGCTCAGGGCAAGCCACTAGATTTCGGGTTTTGGCCAGAAAGCCCGTTCACGGCGCCTTGATCTCGGCCAGAAACTGTTCCGCCACCGGCAGGATGTTTTCCACCATCTTGCTGATTCCATTGGCATTTGGATGCATGCCGTCAGGCAGTTGCAGGGCCGGATCGCCGGTCACGCCGTCAAGGAAAAAAGGATAGAGCAAAACATCGTGCTTGCTGGCGAGTTCGGGATAGATCGCATTGAACGCCGCCTCGTATTCGGTGCCCAGATTGGGCGGCGCGAGCATGCCGGCCAGCATCACCGCGATGCCGCGTTGCTTGAGCCGGGTGATCATCGCCTCGAGGTTTTCGCGGCTGGTTTCGGGCGGCAGGCCGCGCAGCGCATCATTGGCGCCGAGTTCGAGAATGACGCCGTCCACGCCCTCGGGAATCGACCAGTCGAGCCGCGCCAGGCCGCCTGAGGTGGTGTCGCCGGACACGCCGGCATCGATGATTTCGACATCATGGCCGCGCTGCTGCAGGGCCGCCTGCAATTGCGCCGGAAAGCCTTCCTCGCCCTGCAGTTGGTAGCCCGCCATCAGGCTGTCGCCGAAGCCGACCAGTTTCAGCGGATCGTCGGCCAGCGCCCGGTCCGGCATGGAAACCACGCCCGTCGCCAGAAACAATGCGGTCGCCAATCCGGCAATCGCATGGGTCAAACCTTTAAATCGCATGGCAAGGGTCCTAAGTGCTCGTGATCAACTGGCTCGCGCCCGCCTGTTTCTTTCATATAGGATATTCATCCCGTGTCTCAATCCATTGCCGAACCCATTGTCAAACTCAGGCAGGCCCATCTGACGCTCGGCAGCGGCGCATCGTCGGTGCATGTGCTCAAGGGCATCGACATCGATATCGCCGCGGGCGAATCAGTCGGCATCGTCGGCCCGTCCGGATCGGGCAAGTCGACGCTTTTGATGGTGGTGGCCGGGCTCGAACGGCTCGACACCGGCGAGGTCCATGTCGCAGGCAATGCGCTGCATGGCCTGAGCGAGGATGCGGTGGCAGCCGTGCGCGGCCGTTCGGTCGGCATCGTGTTCCAGTCTTTCCATCTCATTCCGAACATGACGGCGCTGGAAAATGTCGCGGTTCCGCTGGAGCTGGCCGGCAAGTCAGACGCCTTCGACCGGGCCCGGGCAGAACTGGTCGCCGTCGGTCTCGGCGACCGGCTCACTCATTATCCCGGCCAGCTTTCCGGCGGTGAACAGCAGCGCGTGGCAATCGCCCGGGCACTGGCGCCCAATCCGGCGCTGATCGTCGCCGACGAGCCGACCGGCAATCTCGATGGCGAGACCGGACGGCAGATCACCGATCTTCTGTTTGCCAAGCAGTCCGAGCGCGGCGCGACGCTGCTGCTGGTGACCCATGACGTGACCCTGGCCGAACGCTGCAACCGGCAGATCGCGGTGCGTTCGGGCCGGATCGTCGACGCAGACACCGCCCCGGCCTCCAGCAAGGTCGTGGCCTGATGGCCGCGCCTGCTTCACCCGCCGGCGCGCAAGCCGGGGCAAACCGGTTGCGGCTGGGGCTTGCCGCCCGTCTGGCGCTGCGCGAATTGCGCGGCGGCCTGTCCGGTTTCTACATCTTTCTCGCCTGCGTGGCGCTGGGCACCGGGGCGATTGCCGGGGTCAATTCGGTGTCGCAGATGATGACCGGCTCGATCGCGTCGGAAGGCAAGACCATTCTGGGAGGCGACATCCGCTTCGAAATCGACAATCGCGACATCGGTGACGCGGAACGGGACTATATCAACGGGCTCGGCACGGTATCGGACGGCGTCAACATGCGCACCATGGCGCGCAAGACCGACGGCTCCGACCAGTCGCTGGTCGAACTGCGCGCGGTCGACGAGGCCTACCCGCTCTATGGCGCCTTCGAGACCGTGCCGGCCATGCCGATCGAGGCCGCCTTTGGTGCCGAGGATGGCGTCTATGGCGCGGCGGTCGCACAGATCCTGCTCGATCGCCTCGGCCTCGACGTCGGCGACACGGTGCTCGTCGGCCAGGCCAGCCTGCAGATCCGCAGCGTCATCGCCACGGAACCTGATGCCTTGTCGGAGGGATTCGGTTTTGCGCCGCGGCTGATGATGTCGCGCGACGCGCTGGAACAGGCAGGCCTTGTGCGGCCTGGAAGCCTGGTCGAGTTCAGCTACCGGGTGCGGCTTGACGGCCAGGCCTCAGCCGCGGAACTTTCGGACCTGCGCGAAGAGGCCACGCAACGCTTTCCCGATGCCGGATGGCAGATCCGAACCAGCCAGAACGCGGCCCCGTCGCTGACCCGCAATATCGAGCGGTTTTCGCAATTCCTCACTCTGGTCGGGCTGACCGCGCTGATCGTCGGCGGCGTCGGCATTGCCAATTCGGTGCGCGCCTGGCTCGACGGCAAGCGCGGCGTCATCGCCACGCTCAAATGCGTCGGCGCCCCGGCGCGGCTGGTGGTGGCGATCTATCTCATCCAGGTGATGCTGATCGCCGGTTTCGGGGTGTTTCTGGGGCTGCTGTTCGGTGTCGCGACCCCGTTTGTTGCCGCCGGCGCACTGGCGGGCGTGATCCCGATTGCGGTGGAAGCCTCGGTCTATCCGGTGTCGCTGGCCATTGCCGCCGGATTCGGACTGGTGACGGCGTTCGCCTTTGCGGTGCTGCCGCTCGGCCGCGCCGGTGAAGTGCCGGCCACGGCCCTGTTTCGCCAGCAGGGGCTGGAAACCGGCGGCCTGCCGCGCTGGCCCTATCTGCTGACCGCGGGCGTCACGCTGGCGGCGCTGGGTGCGGCCGCGATCTGGTTTGCCGATGACCGCCGCATCGCCATGGTCTTTGTCGCCGCCGTGATCGCCGCCTTCGTGGTGCTGCGGCTGGTGGGCTACGGCGTGCAGGCGATCGCCGGGCGCTGGCCGACGGTGCGCTCGACGCCCTTGCGGTTGGCGATCGGCAATATCCACCGCCCCGGCGCGCTGACCCCTTCGGTGGTGCTCTCGCTCGGGCTGGGCCTGGCGCTGCTGGTGACGCTGGCGCTGATCGACACCAATCTTCGCCGTGAACTCTCGGGCAACCTGCCGGAGCGGGCGCCGAATTTCTTCTTTGTCGACATCCAGTCGAACGAGATCGACGGGTTCGAGAAGGTCGTCACCGATCTGGCGCCGGGCGGCAAGATCATCAAGGTGCCGATGCTGCGCGGCCGGATCACCCAGCTCAAGGGCGAAGAGGTCAATGAGCAGAATGTGCCGGCCGAGGCGCGCTGGGTGCTGCGCGGCGATCGCGGCGTCACCTATGCCAAGAATCTTCCGGAAAATTCGAAACTCGACGCAGGTAGTTGGTGGGCGCCGGATTATGAAGGCGAACCGCTGGTGTCGTTTTCCGCCGAGGAAGCCCGCGAAATCGGCCTCGATGTCGGCGACAGCATCACCGTCTCGGTGCTCGGACGCTCGATCACGGCGAAAATCGCCAATCTGCGCGAGGTGGAATGGGAATCACTGTCGATCAATTTCGTCATGGTATTCTCGCCCAACACCTTCGCCGGGGCGCCGCATTCCTGGATGGCGACCCTGTCCGATCCGGACGCCGACGCGGCGCTCGAGGGCGAGATCCTGCGCAATGTCACCCAGGCCTATCCGACGATCACCAGTGTCAGGGTCAAGGATGCGCTGGAGCTGGCCAACCAGCTGGTCGGCCAGATCGGCATCGCCATCCGTGCCGCAGCACTGGTGGCGCTTGTGGCCTCGGTTCTGGTGCTGGCCGGGGCGCTGGCTGCCGGCAACCGCTCGCGCATTCATGACGCCGTGGTGCTCAAGACGCTGGGAGCGACGCGGGCGACGCTGATCCGCGCCTATGTCTATGAATATGGCCTGCTGGGACTGGCGACGGCGATTTTCGCGCTCGGCTTCGGCGCTGTCGCGGCCTGGTTCGTGGTCAGCCAGATCATGACCCTGCCCTCGACATTCATGCCCGACATCGCGCTGGCGACACTTGTCGGGGCCCTGATCCTGACTGTGGGCATCGGATTGCTGGGCACCTGGCGGGTGCTCGGACAAAAGGCCGCACCGGTTTTGCGGGAACTTTGAGGTCGATCCGGCGCATTTATTAAGCAAACACATAGGTTTCGGCGCAACTTGCAGCACAAGGGGCCTTGTCGTGGGCGCTGATCATGCTCATATTGGAGGGCAGGCATGCTGGAGCCCCACAGCGGCGCCTGGGATCTTGAACCCGACACCGTAATCAATATCGGGGCTTATAAAGAGGAAAACATGGCTGACCTTCGCAATTCGAATGTCCGCGCAGTCAACGGCACCTATGCAGGCGCCGACATAGATGAAGGCCTTCGCGCCTACATGCTGCGCGTCTACAATCTGATGGCACTGGGCCTGGGCATCACAGGTGTTGCCGCCTACGCCATCGCATTGTTCGCAACCACAAATGATCCGGCCGCTGCCGTCGCAACGCTCGGCAATGGCAAGATGCTGACCGGCCTGGGCACAGCGCTTTACGGTTCGCCGCTCAAATGGGTGGTGATGCTGGCGCCGCTCGCCATGGTGTTCTTCCTGAGCGCCCGCATCGAAAAGATGAGCGTTTCTGCCGCGCAGACCACCTTCTGGGTGTTCGCCGCGCTGATGGGCGTTTCGCTGTCGTCGATCTTCCTGGTCTATACCGGCGCCTCGATCACGCAGACCTTCTTCGTGACCGCTGCCTCGTTCGGCGCCCTGTCGCTCTACGGTTACACGACCAAGAAGGACCTGTCGGCGATGGGCTCGTTCCTGATGATGGGCCTGTTCGGCCTGATCATCGCCATGGTGGTCAACATCTTCCTGCAGTCGAGCGCTCTGCAGTTCGCCATCTCGGCGATCGGCGTGCTGATCTTCGCAGGCCTGACCGCCTATGACACGCAGCAGATCAAGTCGATGTATTATGAAGGCGACACCGACGCCACGGCTGGCCGCAAGGCCATCATGGGCGCGCTGCGTCTGTATCTCGACTTCATCAACCTGTTCATGTTCCTGCTGCACTTCCTCGGCAACCGCGAGTAGTCGGCACGACACTGATCAAGAAAAAGGCGGCCCTCGGGTCGCCTTTTTTGTTGGCCGCGTGGCGCAGCGGCGATACACCGGAGGCCTGACCCACCGGACCAGCCTTCCATGATCATTCGCGATGCAACGCCTGCCGATCTCACGGACATCACCCGCATCTACACAGACAGCGTTGTCAATGGCGTCGCGAGCTACGAGCTTGTGGCGCCGGACGCGGCCGAGATGGAGCGCCGGATGGCAGCCATCACGGGTAGCGGCTATCCCTATCTGATCGCCACGGACGCTGAGGGCGCAGTTCTGGGCTATGCCTATGCCTCGGCGTTCCGCACCCGCCCGGCCTATCGCTGGCTGGTCGAGGATTCGATCTATCTGGCGCCCGAAGCCCGCGGCCGGGGTGCTGGGCTGGCGTTGCTGCAGGCCTTGATCTCCCGATGCGAGAGCCTCGGATTCCGGCAGATGATCGCGGTGATCGGCGGTGCCCATCCGGCCTCGATCGCGGTGCACCAGAAGGCGGGTTTTGTGAGCTCCGGCATGATCACCGGCTCGGGCCACAAGCACGGCAAATGGCTCGATACGGTGTTCATGCAAAGGCCGCTGGGCGAGGGCAAGGCTACCGATCCGGACCCCGAGATCTATCCGGGCACGCTGTTTACCGGGTGAAAAACGGACAAAATTCGGGGACAGTTACTTTTTCAGATGAGCAACAGGCATACGACGAAATTCGACAAAGCAGATTGTTCGTGGATTTAAGCCTGTCAGCGCACCACGCGCGGCGCCTTGTCGAAATAGCGCAGCACGGTTTCGAGCTCATGGCCGCGCTTGAGCACCATGCCGGCGGCGGAAATGATGGCGAAAGCGCCCTGCTTGCGGGCGCGGGAGGGATCTTTCTCGATGCGGTAGAGCGGCACTTCGCTGCTGCGGCGGAAAGCCGAGAAGATCGCCCGGTCGCGCAGATGGTCAATGGCGTAGTCGCGCCAGTGGCCCTCGGCCACCATGCGGCCATAGACCTGCAGGATGCGGTCCAGTTCGCGGCGCTGGAAGGTCACCGGCTCGGGCGTGTTGCGGCGGCGGTGTTCGGCCAGATCGACTGTCGCGGCGGCGCCGCCCGCATTGCGGCTTGTCGAATACTCCGCCCCGTCAGCCATTATGTGGACTGCAAATCATTGTCATCGGTTCAGTGTGCCTGACACGGTCTCAATTTCAAGGGATGCGACATTCTTTTCACAATCCGGAAGGCCCGGAAACAATCCCGCGTTGCACCATCACGAAACAAGTCGCGGCGTTGTCTTTGTTGACCGGGCGCAGCCACGAAACGGGAGATTGGCATAATTGGGCCGCATTTCAGCCAAATCCACGCCCGATTTGGCGGCAATTGTTGTCGCGTTGCCTCAGAAGGTTCGAACCGGGGATCTCGTTTTTCAGCCCCCAGCCCCTCGGGGTTCCCGGAACGGATCGTCCGTGCGTGCTGACATATTCCTGTCCTGGTGACCGGAAAACGGATGCGCCGCGCAGCCTCAGCCCGTTCCCGCGACTGGAGCGTGAGGCAGCCCCCCATAAACTTGGACCGGCATGATGCCGGTCCTTTTTTGTTTCCGGAGCCTGCCAGGCTGGGGTCAGGTCGAGCTGCCGGGCTCGATCACGCTTGCGCCGAGAATGCGTCCGGGCGCGCCGTCCTTGCCGACCACCTGCAGCAGGATGGCGCAGCCGCGCCCGGGATGGGCCGACATCACCGAGGCGGGCAGCATCAGGCTCATGGCCTCGCCGTCCCACATGCCGATGGTCTCCATCTCGCGCACGCTGTGGTGATAGGTGATGGCGCGGCCGCTGTTCTCGCCGCGCTGGATGTCCACTTCGGTGGTCTCGTCGAAATAGACCGCCACGATATTGGCCTTGCCCTCGCCCGCGCCCACCGAAATCTTCAGTCCGATGCCGTCGATCTTCGCCGCCACGTCCACCGTCAGCCCCGCGCCTTCGTCGGACAGGGTCTTGATGATCCTGTCGACTTCCTGGCGGTCGGCGCCATTGGTGTGTTTCTGGCCATTGATGACCATTTGCGGCGTGTAGACATTGTTGCGCCTGAGCGTGCGGGCATAGCCATATTGGCGCTCGGTATTGGCGGCGCTCGACAGCGTGTCGGCCCAGCCGAGATAATTCCAGTAGTCGACATGGTAGCTCAGCGCCAGCACGTCGCCTTCCTTGACCAGTCGCGCCAGTTCCGCGTCCGCCGGCGGGCAGGAAGAACAGCCCTGGCTGGTGAACAGTTCCACCACACCCTTGAATTCGCCGGCCCGTGCCATCGACGGGGCGGAAAGGCTGGTGGCCACCGTCAGGAGCGGCAGGGCAAATGCAAGGAAACAGGAGCGGGCGGTCATGCGATTGGGTCCGTTTTTTGTCGGAGGATACTCCGTATGGTGAGGAAATGTAGCGCGGAGTCCCGGACACGGCCAAATCACGTTGCGGTGAGAGGCGGAACGGCTCCATTTCATCAACGCGCGCGGCGAGAGCCGGTTCCGGTTGCTGCAGGAATCAAGCATTACTCACAATAGTTGAAGTATCATTGTTTGGAGTGGCCGCTGAAATGGTGTATTGTTCCATATTGTCTTTTTGCGGGAGGAGTAGATCATGACGATGTTCAAACCTATTGTTCGACTGGTGATCGATCCGAGTTTGAAAACCTACACGATGGAAGCAATTGTCGTTGTTCCCAATGGCTGCTACTCGGCAGCCGGTGCAACGCTGGGGGTTCCGGATGGCGCGGTGTCCTTTCCCGAAGCGGAAGGCGTCACCCTTGACATTGTCAGGCATGACGGGCCCTGCACGGAAGCGGTCAAGGCGCTGACTTTCCGGATCGAACGTATCCCCCTGACCGACGGAAAGTCCAGCCTGGTTGCCTATGCGGTGGTTAATGACGAGATTGTCGGCGTGAGCGGTACTTCGATACCGAAACCGGGGGACGTGATCGCGCTGGAGGCCGCTGCCCTGCCGCCATCCGGCGTGCGGATCAATTCCTTCAATGCCTGGGTCAATGCCATGCCGCCGGGGCCTGAAACCTTGATTGTCGTGGCAAATGTGTTTGCGCCGTGCATCAATTACCAGTTCGATCTGCACAACAGGGGGCCGTTCGGTTTTACCGGCCGGACCTTGTTGATGGAATTCACAGCCACGCTGCCCGGTGCCTGCAAGAAGGCCATCTTTGATGGCCCGGTCCGGTTTGAGGAACCGCTTCCGGATCCGAAGAGATTCGATTCCATCGCCATCGCCTTTGAGGGACAGCTCCATATCGGCCCGCTGGAACCCATCGTCTGAGCGGAGGCCGCGCAGGCCGGTCCGGGCGGGCATGAAAAAACCCGCCGGTCTGATGACCGGCGGGTTGAAGTCAGGTGTCTCGAGCAGGATTTGGTCAGGCGGCCAGGTCGCGCAGAACCGTCTGCAGGATGCCGCCATTCTTGAGATAGCCGAGCTCGTCGAGCGTATCAACGCGGCAGATCAGCGGTACATCCTTGACCGTGCCGTCGGCGAAAGTGACCTTGGCGATCTTCTTCTCGCCGGGCTGGACATTGGCCAGTCCGTCGATCGACACCGTCTCGTCGCCCTTCAGGCCGAGGCTTTCCCAGGATGTGCCGTCCTCGAAGACAAACGGGATCACGCCCATGCCGACCAGGTTGGAGCGGTGGATGCGCTCGTAGGACTGGGCGATGACGGCGCGGACGCCGAGCAGGTTGGTGCCCTTGGCGGCCCAGTCACGCGATGAGCCATTGCCGTATTCGGCGCCGGCGAAAATCACCAGCGGCACGCCTTCGGCCTTGTACTGCATCGCCGCATCGTAGATCGAGACCTCTTCGCGGGACGGGTAGTGGAAGGTGTATCCGCCTTCACGGCCGTTCGGTCCGAGCATGTGGTTGCGCAACCGGATATTGGCGAAGGTGCCGCGCATCATCACTTCGTGATTGCCGCGACGGGTACCGTACTGGTTGAAGTCCATCACGCCGACGCCATGATCCATCAGATAGGCGCCTGCGGGCGACTGGGCCTTGATGGAGCCTGCCGGAGAGATGTGGTCGGTGGTGATCTTGTCACCGAACAGACCCAGCACGCGCGCACCCTTGATGTCGGCAATGCCGCCACCGGTCTTGCCCATGCCCTCGAAATAGGGCGGGTTCTGCACATAGGTCGAATTGTCGTCCCATGCATAGGTCTGGCTGGAGGGAACTTCCACGGCCTGCCAGTTCTCGTCACCCTTGAACACGTCGGCATATTTGGCCGCGTAGAGTGCGCGGGTGACGTATTTCATGATGAATTCCTGGATCTCCTGACTGGAGGGCCAGATATCCTTCAGGAACACGGGGTTGCCGTCCTTGTCATCGCCGATCGGCTCGACGGTGAGGTCCTTCTGCACCGAACCTGCCAGCGCATAGGCCACCACCAGCGGCGGCGAAGCCAGGTAGTTGGCCTGCACGTCCGGCGAAATCCGGCCTTCGAAGTTGCGGTTGCCCGACAACACGCCGGCGGCGATAAGACCCTTGTCGTTGATGGTCTTGGACACCGGCGCCGGCAGCGGGCCGGAATTGCCGATGCAGGTGGTGCAGCCAAAGCCGACCAGGTTGAAGCCGAGCGCATCGAGATCGTCCTGCAGGCCGGACTTGGCCAGATATTCGGCCACCACCTGGCTGCCGGGAGCCAGCGATGTCTTCACCCATGGCTTGGTCTTCAGACCCTTGGCGCGGGCGTTGCGGGCCAGCAGGCCGGCGCCGATCAGCACGCTCGGGTTGGAGGTGTTGGTGCAGGACGTGATCGCGGCAATGGCGACGTCGCCATGGCCCAGATCATAGTCCTCGCCCTCGACCTGGTAGCGGTTCTCGAGCTGACCGGGCTTCTTGTATTCGTCTTCCAGCGACTTGGCGAAGCCGGCGGCGATGCCTTCCAGCGGAATGCGGCCTTCGGGACGCTTCGGACCGGCCATCGACGGCACCACGGAGCCGAGATCGAGATCCAGCGTGTCGGTGAAGACCGGATCGGCGGCGCCAGACGTGCGCCACATGCCTTGCGCCTTGGAATAGGCTTCGACCAGCTTGATGCGGTTTTCTTCGCGGCCCGAAATGGTCAGGTAGTTGATGGTTTCCTCATCAACCGGGAAGAAGCCGCAGGTCGCGCCGTATTCCGGACCCATATTGCCGATGGTGGCGCGGTCGGCGAGCGACATCGAATCAAGGCCGGGGCCGAAGAATTCGACGAATTTCGAGACAACGCCCTTCTTGCGCAGCATCTGCACCACGGTCAGCACCAGGTCGGTGGCGGTGACGCCTTCCTTGAGCGCGCCGGTGAGGCGGAAGCCGATGACTTCCGGCAGCAGCATGGAAATCGGCTGGCCGAGCATGGCTGCTTCGGCCTCGATGCCGCCCACGCCCCAGCCCAGCACACCCAGACCATTGATCATGGTGGTGTGGCTGTCGGTGCCGACGCAGGTGTCGGGATAGGCGGTGATTTCGCCGTCTTCGTCCTTGGTCCACACGGTCTGGCCCAGATATTCGAGATTGACCTGGTGGCAGATGCCGGTGCCGGGGGGCACGACGCGGAAATTCTTGAAGGCCTGCTGGCCCCATTTGAGAAAGCGGTAGCGCTCGCCGTTGCGCTCATATTCGCGCTCGACATTGTGGCCCAGCGCCTGAGGCGTGCCGAATTCATCGACGATGACCGAGTGGTCGATGACCAGATCGACGGGCACCAGCGGGTTGATCTTCTGCGGATCGCCGCCGAGCGACACCATGGCGTCGCGCATGGCCGCCAGGTCGACCACGGCGGGGACGCCGGTGAAGTCCTGCATCAGCACGCGGGCCGGACGGTAAGCGATTTCGCTTCCGGCGGTGCCCTTGTCGGTCAGCCAGGCTGCAACAGCAAGGATGTCAGCCTTCTTGACTGTACCGCCGTCCTCGTTGCGCAGCAGGTTCTCGAGAATCACCTTCATCGAAAAAGGAAGTTTCGAGATCCCGGTGAGGCCGTTCTTCTCGGCCTCGATCAGGCTGTAATAGACATAGTCGGTGCCCTCGACATTGAGGACGGAACGGCAGTTGAAGCTGTCGAGTGATTTGGCCACAGGCAACTCGCTTTCGTCAGTTCAGCCGAATTTTGAAGGCAAACACCTTGTCGCGCGCCGGCGGCGCGGAGAAGGGTGCGGGTACGGTCATTTCCGCTGTCCGCCCGTGACGCCTTCGCGGGGTGTCATGTTCGGCGCTAGGTGGAATTCACGCCGACCGCTGGCGTGGTTGCGGGCCTTATAGATAATTTCGTAAGAACGTGCCAGATCAACCAAAGGCCCATTTCGATATTTTTTGTCGAATGTTTTCTGGGCGATGGTAAGAAACTGGACAGCCGGGCTCCGCGAGCGGGCCGAATGCGGGGGCCGATGCAGGCGATAGCCACGAAACTCAAGGGACGGCGCGGCGACAGCGTGCTGTTCGAAGATGTGGGCTTTTCGCTGTCGCGCGGGCAGGCGCTGGTCATCACCGGACCCAACGGATCTGGAAAATCGACGCTTCTGCGGCTGCTTGCCGGCCTGCTGGCGGCTGATTCGGGCCGTTTCCTGCTCACCGGCGATGACGGCGCGGTGCTGCCGGTGCCAGATTTCGCCCATTATCTCGGCCATCGCAACGCCATGAAGCGCGAGCTGCGGGTGGCCGAGAACCTGGCATTCTGGAAAAGCTTTCACGCAAGCGACAGCGGCGAGGGCCTGTCGGTGGATGCGGCGATCGATGCCGTGGGCCTCACCGGCGTCGCGCATCTGCCCTTTGGCTATCTTTCCGCCGGCCAGCAGCGCCGCATTGCGCTGGCGCGGCTGCTGGTGGCGGCGCGGCCCTTGTGGCTGCTTGATGAGCCGACGGCGGCGCTCGACAAGCGCTCGGACCAGCTGTTTGCCGATCTGGTTGGCGATCATCTGAAGAAGGGCGGGCTGGCGATTGCCGCTACGCATCAGCCGCTGGGGCTCCACAATATCCAGTCGCTCGAACTCTCCGGCGTTCACCGCGCGGCCTCAAGCTCCGGGGAGTCGTGGACATGATGGCGCTGCTCAAACGCGATCTGGCGATTGCCACCCGCTCGGGCGGGGCGGCGATGCTGGGCGTGCTGTTCTTCCTCGCCGTGGTGGCGGTCATTCCCTTCGGCATCGGTCCGGATCTCAATCTGCTGGCGCGGATCGGCCCGGCGATCCTGTGGATCGGCGCACTGCTGGCCTCGCTGCTCGGCCTCGACCGTCTGTTTCAGGCCGACCGCGAGGACGGCTCGCTCGACATGCTGGTGATGCAGGACTGGTTTTCGCTGGTGCTGACGGTGTTTGTCAAAAGCCTGGCCCACTGGCTCGCCACCGGCCTGCCGCTGGTGCTGGCCGCGCCCTTGCTGGGTCTTCTGATGAACATGAGCGCGACGGCGACCGGGGCGGTGATGCTCACGCTGCTGGTCGGCACGCCGGCGATCTCGTTCATCGGCGCGGTCGGCGCCGCTGTCGCCGTGGTGCTGCCGCGCGGCGGGTTGCTGGTCTCGATCCTGATCCTGCCGCTGGCGATCCCGATCCTGATTTTCGGCGTCAGCGCATCCTATGCGGCGGTGACCGATCCCGATCCGTTTTTGCCGCCTTTCATGATCCTGTCGGCGATTGCGCTGTTTTTTGCCGCGCTGGGCCCGGTTGCGGCGGCTGCGGCGCTCAAAGGAGCGGCGGATTGATTTGCCGCATTGAAACCGGACGCGGCAAGCATTAGAAAAAAGCCATGAGTGACACCACCGCATCCCAGGGCTGGTTTACCAGCCTCGCCAATCCGACCCGGTTTCTCGCCCTGTCGGGGCGAATCCTGCCCTATCTGGCCACAGCGGCGGTCGTGTCGCTGCTGGTCGGGCTCTACATGTCCTTTGCCGCCCCCGAGGATTACCAGCAGGGCATCACGGTCAGGATCATGTTCATCCATGTGCCGGCGGCGTGGCTGGCGATGATGTGCTATTCGGTGATGGCGATTGCCTCGATCGGCACGCTGGTCTGGCGCCATCCGCTGGCCGATGTCGCGGCCAAGACGGCGCTGCCGATCGGTGCAGCGTTTACCTTCCTGTCGCTGCTCACCGGTTCGCTCTGGGGCCGGCCGATGTGGGGCACCTGGTGGGTGTGGGACGCGCGGCTGACCTCGGTCTTCGTGCTGTTTTTGATGTATCTGGGGCTGATGGCGCTGCACAGGGCGATGGATGATCCGGCCCGCGCCGCCCGTCCGGCCGCGGTGCTGACCCTGGTCGGCTTCATCAATATCCCGATCATCAAGTTTTCGGTCGACTGGTGGAACACGCTGCACCAGCCGGCCAGCGTTATGCGGCTTGACGGCCCGACCATTCATCCCTCGATGCTCTATCCGCTGCTGGTGATGGCTGTTGCCTATACGCTGATCTTCTTCACACTGCATCTGATGGCGATGCGCAACGAAATTCTCAGGCGGCGGGTGCAGGCCATGCGGCGTCAGGCGGCGCAGGCAATCGGCGCCGGAGGTGCGCGCCCATGATGAGCCATGAAGCCTTCGTGTTTGTCTCCTACGCGTCGACAGCGGTGACGCTGGCCGGACTGCTGATCGGAATCCTGCTTGACGGCCGCGCCCGCCGGGCGGAACTGGCCGAGCTCGAGGCGCAAGGCGTGCGGCGGCGCTCAGGGCCCGCCAGGGGAGCCGGATCATGAGCGAAGAGACCCGGGACGCGTCTCCGGCCGCCCCCGGCCGCAGGCGGATGCTGATCGCCTTTTTGCCGCTGATCCTGTTCATCGCGCTGGCCGGCGTGTTTCTCTACCAGCTCGGCTCGGGCAAGGACGCCAGCGAAATTCCCTCGGTGCTGATCGGCTCGCAGGCGCCGTCGCTGAGCCTGCCGCCGCTGGAAGGGCTGACGGCCAATGGCGCGCCGGTTCCGGCGCTGACCGATGCGGCGATCGAAGGTAAACTGGCGCTGGTCAATGTCTGGGCGTCGTGGTGCGTGCCGTGCCGCCAGGAGCATCCGATCCTCCTGGATTTGTCGCGCGATCCGCGGATCACGCTGGTCGGCATCAATTACAAGGACAAGAACGACAATGCGCTGAGGTTCCTGGGCGAGCTCGGCAATCCGTTCTCCGCCGTCGGCATCGACCCGGTCGGCAAATCGGCGATCGACTGGGGTGTCTACGGTATCCCGGAAACCTATCTGGTCGCCCCCGATGGCGAGATCCTGTTCAAGCAGATCGGCCCGTTCACCGTCGAAAGCCTGCGCGACAAGCTGTTGCCGGCGATTGAAAAGGCGATGGCGCCGGCTGGCTGAGATGCTTTTTCGCGACACGGCGTGCCGCCGCCCTCGCCATAGCCGGGTGCGGGCCCTATCCTTGCCTTCATGAGCACCGAGAAACAATTCGACCGCCTGGTTCCCGCCGGCGACACCCATGTCCGCGATGTCTGCCGCACCTGCGGTTTCGTCGATTACCAGAATCCGCGCATCGTTGTCGGGTCGGTGGTGCGGCACGAGGGCAAGGTGCTCTTGTGCCGCCGCGCCATCGAACCCCGCCGCGGTTTCTGGACCGTGCCGGCCGGCTATCTGGAACTCAACGAAAAGCCGGAAGACGGCGCCCGCCGCGAGGCCCGCGAAGAGGCGCTGGCCGATCTCGAACTCGGCCAATTGCTGGCGATCTATTCCGTTCCGCATCTGAGCCAGGTGCAACTGATCTGGCGTGCCGAACTCATCGATCCGGGCGCGGGCAAAGCGCTCTACGGTGTCGGCGAGGAAAGCCTCGAGGTCGAGCTGTTCGACTGGAACAAGCTGCCGGTGGACGAGATCGCCTTTCCGACGGTGCACTGGATGCTCGGCCATGAGCGCGAGGTCATGGAAAAGGGCTATGCCGGACCGTTCGGCAATGCGGGATAGCCACGGCGGTTCGCCTGCGGCTGAAGACACCCGCGATTGCGCTGGGATCTTCGGAATTTTCTCCAGGCGGCGATGACGGGGCACTCATGGTCCCCGCATCAGCATCGATAACCTTTACACGACTGCGCCCCAAGAGGCGTCTCCCGGGGCGCAGTCTGTCTGTCACGGGCGTATCACACCCGGATTCGAGGCCTATTCACAAATCTGCAGGGGTCCGATCTGGATACAGGATCCCCGCCGTCCAAAAGTCCTTCCGGTCACCTGATTGCAGAGCCTGCGGTTTTCGCGGCGGAACCGCTTCGAGCGCCGGCACTGGCGTTCAAGATCCCTGCGGCTGTGGCGGCGGCCGCCTCGGTCATCCCGGCGCCGGCCGCGGTCGTCACGCCGGCGTCCTCCGCGGTCATCCCGTCTGCGCTCGTCTTCCCGGCGGCGGGACTGCGCCAGTTCAATGAGATCGTTGTCTTCGTCAACCGGCGAAGCGGCGGGAAGAGGGGCCGCCGACGCGTCGGCAACGCCGAGGCTGGAGGAGATGCAGGCCGTGCCGATGACGGTGCCGGCGCCGGCCAGAAAGCTGCGGCGCGACATCGTCCCGCAGGCCTCATGCCCGGCTTCGACTGACAGCCGCATTTTTCTCAAAAGATAATTCAGCATGGCATGATCTCTCCCTCTGTTGACTGACCACTAGAAGTTGTCATTGATTTTTGGGGATGCTAGCCCAGTACGCCCGGTTGCCGAAGCCGGGCGGGACACTTTTGGCGGCAGATGTGCTATTCTTGGCGTCACATGTTCCTTCAATGCGCTTGCGGCCTGTTTTTTCGACCAGATTGTGCGTTGAGGGAGCCTCAACCGGCGGGTTTGTGATGGAATCATCTGATGAATATTGAGCGTATCAGCGCTGTGCCGCGCCGGGTCGTCATGTTGATCTATCCGCAGGTTGCATCATCGGACGTCTGCGGCCCGCTCGAGCCCTTCGGGCTGGCGAATTTCCTCACCGGCCGGCGGCTTTACGATCCGGTCACCGCCTCTGTCGACGGAGCTTCGGTGCCTGTGGCCGGCGGTTTTTTGAAGCTCGACCCCACATGCGGCTGCACCGATCTTCCTGGCCGGATGGATCTGCTCCTCATCGCAGGCGGACCGGGCTGTTTTGCCGCGGCACAGGACGAGACGCTCTTGTCCTGGGTTAGGAAGCTGGAGCCGCGTTGCGTGAACATGGGATCCGTGTGCACGGGCTCGGCGGTGCTGCTGGCGTCGGGAGTGGCGGAAGGGCACCGCATTGCAACGCACTGGCTCGAGGCCATGCGCATGGATGCGGATCCGGATGTGCCCACCGAGGTCGACCGGGACGCGATCTTTGTCCAGTCCGGAAAGTTCTGGACCTCGGCAGGAATGCTGGCCGGCATCGACATGGCGCTTGCCCTGATCGAGAAGGATCATGGCCGGCAGCTCGCGCTCGACATTGCGCGCTTCATGGTGATGGTCCTGCGGCGCCAGAGCGGGCAATCCCAGTTCAGCTCGCAATTGATGGCCGAGGCGACGGAAGACCCCCGCATCCGCCGGGTCCAGTTGCATATCTGGGAAAACCCGGCAGCGGATCTGTCGCTTGACGTGCTCGCCGCCCAGGCGGCGATGAGCAAGCGGTCGCTGGGCCGGCGCTTCACGGAAATCACCAGGAACACGATCTCGCACTATATCGAGGATGTTCGCCTGAGCATGGCGCGCAGGCTGCTCGAAGGGTCGGACCAGTCGATACAGGCCGTTGCGATCAATGCCGGATTCGGCACCACGGCAACCCTGCGCCGGGTGTTTGCCCGCAGGCTGGGTGTCTCGCCCGGAACCTATCGCACCAGTTTCGGGGCGGACCGGCCTCTGGCAAGCGGCTCCAGCGCAATTGAAGACGGGTTGCGGATGGATCTGGAAAATATCGTCAACGGCAAGTCGGTCTGGTAGCCGGGCCGAAACGGGATCTGCCCCCCATGCTGCATTCGCAGCCTGATGTGAGATCGCCGGATATCGGGCGACGGCCGGGTTGATGCAAAATACCTAGCCAATCTGCTAACTGTCTCTTGACGACGGCTCGCGGCCGGGATACTTAGCTGTATGGCTAAGCATAACACCGAACTCTCGAACCTCTTTCACGCGCTGGCGGATCCGACCCGGCGGGCAATGCTGACGCGTCTGGCCAAGGGGGCCGCGCCGGTGAGCGAGCTGGCCGAGCCCACCGGACTGCGTCTGCCCACGGTGATGCGGCATCTTTCGGTGCTCGAAGACGCAGGCCTGATCGCGACCTCGAAGGACGGGAGAGTGCGCACCTGCGCCATCGTGCCCGAGGCGCTGACGCCGATGCGGACATGGCTCGATGAGCAGAAGCAAATCTGGGAATCCCGGCTCGACCGGTTGGACGACTATGTGAAAATGGTGATGGAGGAGCGAAAGAAATGACACTGAACCTGGAGCTGGATCCGGCCACGGATCTGAACTTTACCCGCACGCTGGCGGTGCCGCGGCATCTGGTATGGGAATGCTGGACCATGCCTGAGCACATCCCGCATTTCTTCGTCCCCGCCCCCCACAAGGTGACGGCGGTGGAGATCGATCTGCGGGTTGGCGGGCGGTTCAACACCACCTTCGATGTCGAGGGAAACATCATGGAAAATTCCGGCGTCTATCTCGAGGTGGTGCCACAGGAAAGGCTGGTGTTCACCGACGCCTACAGCGAAGGCTGGAAGCCGGCGTCCGAGCCTTTCATGACCGCGATCCTGCTTCTGTCCGATACCCCGGACGGCGGCACCAGCTACACCGCGATTGCCCGGCACAGGAACCCCGATACCAGGGCGAAGCATGAGAAGATGGGCTTTTTCGACGGCTGGGGCACGGTGGTGACGCAGCTTGAAACCTATGCGAAAGGACTCGCGTGATGGGCGGACGTTTTGCCATGCTGACCTTCGAGCGGCAGTTCGCCGCGCCGGTCGAAACCCTGTGGGAAGCCTGGACCGCGCCGGCCGCCCGGGCGCTCTGGGCTCCGCCTTCGCCCACGGTCACCGTGGAATTTCTCGAGGCCGATACCCGTGTCGGCGGACGCGAGATCTCGCTGTGCAAGGTGGACGGCCATCCCGACACCCGCTGCGAGGCTGGCTGGCTGGAACTGCAGCCCGCCCTGTGCAGCGTCAATTACGAGGTGATCTCGTCAGAAGGGATCACCCAGTCGGCGTCGCTGGTGACGGCAAATTTCTCCAGCCAGGGCGAAGGCAGCCGGATGGTCGTGACCGTGCAGCTGTCATCGCTGTCGGAAGACATGGAATATGGCTACCGCCAGGGATACGGCGCCGGGCTCGATAATCTCGACGCGGTGAGCGAGCGGACTATGCTGCTCAGCCGAGTGATCAAGGCGCCGCGCGATGTAGTCTGGGGCGCCTGGCTCAATCCCGAATCGCTGCCCAAATGGTGGGGCCCGGACGGGTTTTCCTGCAAGACGAAGCGGATCGACCTGCGCGCCGGTGGCGAATGGGTGTTCGACATGATCGGGCCGGACGGCACGGTCTACCCCAATCATCACCTCTATGGCGACGTCAAGACCGGAGACAGGATCGGCTACACGCTGCTTTGGGGCGAGAACGGGCCAAAACACGCCGATGCCTGGGTCGCCTTCGAGGAGGAGGACGGGGCCACCAAAATCACATTGGGCATGGTGTTCGCTACCGCAGCCGAGTTCCAGGAGGCCAAGGGTTTTGGCGCAGTCGAGCTGGGCCAGCAGACCCTGGGCAAGCTCGCGCGCTTCATTGGAGCCTCGTGACAAACAGTGTGCCCGGGTCAGTCGTGCTGCCGGTCACCCGGTGTTTCGCTTTCGAGCACCGGGTTGCCGGCAGGACGGGGCAGCTTCAGCGCGAAGGCGGTGATGCCGTCCTGGCACTCGACATCAAGGCTGCCATTGTGGGCCCGGGCGATGGATGCGGCGATGAACAGCCCCAGTCCCAGCCCTTCGCTTGTTGCCTTCTGCCCGCGCCGGAAGGGGCGAAAAAGATCGCCGATGAGGTTGTCGGGGATCGGCTCGCCGCGGTTGGAGACCGTGATTGACACTTCACCGCCGGCATCCGTGCCCGTGACGGCGATTGCCGAACCGGGAGTTGCGTGATTGGTGGCGTTCGACAACAGGTTCGAAACCGCCTGGGCAATGCGCGAGGCATCGCAATGTACGGGTCCGTCGAAGCGCAAATCGAGGTCGATCCGGTGCTGCGGCGCTGCCATGCGGATTTCCTCCACCACGTCGTTGATGGCTTGTGCAAGCGGCGCGTCCGGGGTTGCCGCGATGCGGATGCCGCCGCCCAGACGGGATTTGGCATGCATCATGATGTTGTCGATCAGTTCGTTCATGCGGCGCATCGAGGAGCGCATCAGCGGCAGAACCGCTGTGATTTTTCCAGGTTCGGGGTGTCTTTCAAGCTGGCGAAGCCCTGCACCGAATGCAGCGACCGGATTGCGCAGATCGTGACCCAGAACTGCGACAAATTCTTCCTGAATCTGCGCCAGTTCACGCTCTTTTCTGAGCAGCAGTTCCTGAGCGGCCAACTGTTCCTCGTTCTCCAGCGTCTGGCTGATCACGCTGGCAAACATTTCCAGCATGGCGACAACACGCGGATGCTTGACATCGCGCACCTCGGTGTCGATGGCGCATAAAGTACCAAAGAAGCTGCCATCGCTGCGGTAGATCGGGATCGAGGCATAGCTGACAATGCCGAAGTTCATCGCGATGGGGTGGTTCTGATACACATCGTCGGTGGCAACATCATTGAACAGCACCCGCTGTCCGGTGGTGCGGACCGACTGGCAGAAGGTTGACCGGATTTCGATCTCGTCGCCGGAGACAAGGCCGAAATTGACCTCGTCAACGGTACGGCATGCGACCCAGCGGTCGGCCGTCACCCGGGCGACGGCGGCAAAGCGCATATTGGTGGCCAGCATGATGGTTTCCAACACCGTGCCGATCACCTCGCTGCCGGTCATGATGTCTATGTCAGACTGGAAATCATGGTCTCCCGCCAGATAGGCAGCATGGCTTTGAAGAGCTGTGCGCTTTGCTATTTCATTCATCTGGCTCAGTCCTCCGTTGGTTTCGCCCGGGTTCCGGCTTCAGGCCGGCAACGGCCTTCCGGCCGCATCGGCGTCTCAGGCCTGCTTCTGTTCCACCTCTTCGGGCAGTGCATGGCGCTGCATCAGCGGCAGTTGCATCAGCGTGAAGACGATTGACAGCGGCATGTTGCCCCAGACCTTGAAGGTGATCCAGAAGTCGGTGGAGAAATTGCGCCAGATCACCTCGTTGATCAGCGCCATCAGCAGGAAGAACAGGCCCCAGCGGAAAGTCAGGATGCGCCAGCCTTCGGCATCGAGCTTGAAGGCCGAATCGAAGACATAGCCAAGGAAGGATTTCTTGAACAGAAGGCCGCCCAGCAGGATCACGCCGAACATGGTGTTGATGATGGTCGGCTTGACCTTGATGAAGGTCTCGTCCTGCAGCCACAGCGTCAGCGCGCCGAAGATCAGCACGATGACGCCCGACAGCAGCGGCATGATCGGCAGCGTCCGGGTCAGCATCCAGGAGGCCGTCAGCGCAATCGCGGTGGCGATCATGAAACAGGCGGTGCCGACAAAGATCGGACCGCCGATATCGGCCAGGAACGGCACCCGCTCGGAGATCCAGGCGCCCCGGGCATTGGCGAAGAAGAACACCATCAGCGGCCCCAGCTCCAGCACCAGCTTGAGCAGCGGATTGACATGCTTGCGCTGCGGATCGCCCGGATCGCGCTCGAACACATGGATTTCGGTCTCGGCAGCCCCGGCTTCGGGTGGCTTGTTGTTGCCGTGTTCGATGGGGGCGCTCATGTCATGTCTCCGGCCGGTTGTCCGGCAATGGCGGATGCGAAATCGGCCGCCTCAAAGGGTTCGAGATCGTCTACACCCTCGCCGACACCGACGAAATAGACAGGCAATTTATGTTTTGCGGCAATGGCGACGAGGATGCCGCCGCGCGCCGTGCCGTCGAGCTTGGTCATCACCAGTCCGTTGACGCCGGCGACATTCTTGAAGATCTCGACCTGGCCCAGCGCATTCTGGCCGGTGGTGGCATCCAGCGTCAGCAGCACCGTGTGCGGCGCTTCCGGATCCAGCTTGCCGATCACGCGCACCACCTTGGCCAGCTCGTCCATCAGCTCGGTGCGGTTTTGCAGCCGCCCGGCGGTGTCGATGATCAGCACATCGGCGCCGTCGGTGCGCGCGGTCTCGAAGGCCTCATAGGCCAGCCCCGCCGCATCGGCGCCGAGCTTGGTCGAAACCACTTTCGAGCCGGTGCGGTCGCCCCAGATCTTGAGCTGCTCGATCGCCGCGGCGCGGAACGTGTCGCCGGCTGCCAGCATCACCTTCAGCCCGCCGGCGCTGAGCTTTGCAGAGAGCTTGCCGATGGTGGTGGTCTTGCCGGTGCCGTTGACACCGACCACCAGGATCACATGCGGCTTGTGGCTGAGATCGAGCTCCAGCGGCCTGGCCACCGGTTGGAGCACGCGGGTGATCTCGTCGGCCATCACCTTCTGCACTTCCGCCGGTGAAATGTCCTTGCCATAGCGGCTGGCCGACAGCGCATCGGTGATCCGCATCGCGGTCTCGACGCCGAGATCGGCCTGCAGCAGGATATCCTCCAGTTCTTCCAGCGTGTCCTCGTCCAGCTTGCGCTTGGTGAAGATGCCGCTGATCTGGCCGGTGAGCTGGCCCGAGGTGCGCGACAGTCCCTTGCGCAGACGCTGCCACCAGTTGGATTTCTCTTCCTGCACGGGCTCGGGCGCCACAACCGGCTCGCGCGCAGAAACGGTGTCGCGAACCACCACATTGCGCGGCAGCGGCGCCGGTGCCGGCTCCGGTTCGGGCTGGGTTGCGGGCTCTGGTTCCGGCTCGGATTGTGCTGCCGGCTCGGGCTCGGGCTCGGGCTCGGACTGTGCTGCGGGTTCGGGCCCTTCTTCCGGAACCGGTGCGACCGCAGGAGCAGGAGTCTCATCGGGGACCGGCGCAATGGCGGGATCGGCGGTTAGTTCCTCCGGCGCCAGCCCGTCCTCGGGGCCTTCGGCCACGGGCTCGGCATGGACCGGCTGTGCAGGCGTCACTGCAAGCTCGGGCGCAGTTTCGGGCGCGGGCGGGATCTCGCCGTCGGGTGCAGGCGCAATCGCCGGATCGGCGGTGATCTCCTCGGGGGGCAGCCCCTCGTCCGGGGCTTCGGCCGCGGTTTCGGCCGGCTGATCCGGGATTGGCGGTTCGCCGGCATGGTCCTCGTCGGCAGGTGCAGGCGGCGACAGCTCGTCCGCGGGGGCTGTCTCCGGGGTGAACTGCATGGCGCCGTCCTGGGGGAAGGACTGTTCTGGCGCATCTGCGGGTGCCTCTGGGGCAGGCGCCGTCTCGGGCAGGCTCTGTGTTGCTGCCTCCGGTGCCGGTTCGGTCGCGGGATCCGGCACGACTTCCTTGTTCCGCCCGAAGGAGAAAACTTTCTTGATGAAGTTGAGCGCCATGCCTGTCTGCCGTCCTTGCTGGGGTCAGCCCGTGGCGCGGGTCGGGAGAGGGGTCCCGTCGTCCGCTGCCGTGCCAACCAGTTCGCCGGTCAGGTGATCGCCATCCCGTCCGGTCACCCGTATCACCGCCATCTGGCCCCTTGGCGCGTTTGACGCAACCACCGGGGTGAAATTTTCCGTCCGCGCCGTGCCTGAAAACTCGACCAGCACCGAATGCGTGCCGCCCTTTCCGGCCATGTCCGCAAGATGCGCGTCATAGGCCTTGTCGCCATGGGCCCGCAGCCGCGCGGCGCGTTGCTTGATCAGGCCGCGGTCAAGCTGCGGCATCCGTGCCGCCGGGGTTCCCTCCCGCGGCGAATAGGGAAAGACATGCAGAAAGGCAATGCCGCATTCGTCGATGATGTCGAGCGAGCGGGCAAACATCTCTTCCGTCTCGGTCGGAAACCCGGCAATCAGATCGGCGCCGAAGGCAAATCCCGGCCTGAGATCACGCACGGTGCGGCAGAACTTGATCGCATCGTCGCGGCCGTGCCGCCGTTTCATCCGCTTGAGGATCATGTCGTCGCCATGCTGCAGCGACAGGTGCAGATGAGGCATGAAGCGCGGTTCGCTGGCGATCAGATCCATCAGCGTGTCGTCGACCTCGATCGAATCAATCGACGACAGCCTTAGCCGTTTCAGCTCCGGCACCTGCCTGAGAATGGTGGCGGCCAGCGTGCCGAGCTTTGGCTGTCCGGGCAGGTCGGCGCCATAGCTGGTGGCGTCGACCCCGGTAATGACGGCTTCGTCATAGCCATTGTCGACCAGCTTGGCGATCTGCTCGACCACCGCGCCCATCGGCACCGAGCGGGAATTGCCGCGGCCAAAGGGAATCACGCAGAAGGTGCAGCGATGATCGCAGCCGTTCTGCACCTGCACGAAGGCGCGGGCATGGCCGGACACCGCCTCGATCATCTGCGGCGCGGTCTCGCGCACCGACATGATGTCGTTGACGCGGATCTTTTCGCTCTCGGCGACGCCGAAATCCGGCAATTTGCGATAGGTCGAAACCCGGCCCTTGTCGTCATTGCCGATCACCGCGTCGACCTCGGCCATCGCCGCAAAGGTCTCCGGCTCGGTCTGGGCGGCGCAGCCCGACACGACGATGCGGGCATCGGGGTTTTCGCGCCGCGCCCGGCGGATCGATTGCCCGGCCTGGCGCACCGCGTCGGCGGTCACCGCGCAGGTGTTGACCAGAATCGCATTGTTGAGCCCGGCGGTCTCAGCCGCGGTGCGCATGGTCTCGGATTCGAAGGTGTTGAGCCGGCATCCGAATGTCAGGACGCGGACACCGCTCACGCTACCGCCTCTTCAGCCAGCCAGCCGCCGGTTGCGGGATTGACCCGGCCTGAAAATTCCCATTCGGCCGGGCCGGTCATGACCACGTGATTGTTGGCGCGCCAGTCGATCTTCAGCGGCCCGCCGGGCAGGTTGACGGTGACGACGCGGCCGGTGCGGTCGGTGCGCGAGGCCGAGACGGCGGCCGCACAGGCGGCCGAGCCGCAGGCGCGGGTCAGGCCGACGCCGCGCTCCCAGGTTCTCAAATCCATGGTCGACGCATCGATCACCCGGGCAATCGAGATATTGGCGCGTTCGGGAAAGATCGGGTGGTTTTCCAGCAATGGTCCGAAGCGCTCGAGATCATGCGCCCAGACATCGTCCTTGACCCAGAAGATCGCATGCGGATTGCCCATCGACATCACCGAGGGCGAATGCAGCAGCGGCGCGTCAATCGGGCCGATCTGCAATTCGATGCGGGTGGTGTCGAAAAACTCTTCGGCCAGCGGGATCCTGTCCCAGCGGAATTCCGGCACGCCCATGTCGACCGAGATCAGCCCGTCCTCGTGCTCTTCGGCATTGAGAATGCCGGCCAGCGTCTTGAAGGTGAAACTCTTGCGTCCGGTTTCCGATGCCAGCGCCTGCACCACGCATCTTGTGCCGTTGCCGCAGGCCTGGGCGCGGGTGCCGTCGCGGTTGAGAATGTCGATGCGGTAATCGACGCCGTGAATCTCGGTGTCATGGATCGCCATGATCTGGTCAAAGCCGGTGCGTTCGCCGGACGCCAGCGCAATCGCGGCTTCCGCAGTCACGGCATCGCTGCGGCCGCGCATGTCGATGACGACAATGTCGTTGCCCAGTCCGTTCATCTTGGCGAAAGGGACCATCGGTTCCATGCTGCGCATCCGTTGCTGTTGACGGCCTATATGGCAAAAATGCACCGCAATTACCAGTGCGGGGCCACCAGGCTCAGCGCCTAAACGCTCGTGGCGGGCGCTTCCCAGCTTTCGCCGGCATGCAGCGGCCGGAACCGGTCTTTGGCCACGCCTTTTTCGGCCAGCTTGGCATCAAGCACCTCCGCCGGCGCGTCGCGGCCCTCGTCGGTGAGCTGGAAGGTGCCCCAGTGATGGCCCAGCGCAAATTCGGCGCCCGACATCAGAAAGCCGTCAATCGCCTCGTCGGGATTCTGGTGCTGATCCTTCATGAACCAGCGTGGCTCATAGGCGCCAACCGGCAGGATCGCGGCGCGGAACTTGCCGTGCTTTTCGCGGGCGTTCTTGTAGGGCCGGCCCTTGTCGAAGCCGGTGTCGCCGATATGCAGGATCTTGCCACCGGCGGTCTCGATCACAAAGGCCGCCCAGAGCGCCATCGAACGGTCGTTCATGCCGCGCGCCGACCAGTGATGGCAGGGCTCGAAATGGATGGTGGCCGGACCGGATTCGACCGACTGGCCCCAGTCGGCGGTGATCACCCGCATGCTCGGCGTGTGCGCATGGATGATGGCGTCATTGCCCAAGGGCGTGACCACCAGCGGATTGTGCGCCTGTCTGAGCCGCGCCAGTGTGACAAGATCGAGATGGTCGTAATGATTGTGGCTGAGCAGCACCAGGTCGATCTCGGGCAGATCCTCGAATGCAATGCCGGGAGCGGTGACCCGCTTCGGCCCGGCAAAGGAGAGCGGACTGGCGCGGTCGGACCAGACCGGGTCGGTGAGAATATTGAGCCCGGCCGTCTGGATCAGCATGGTGGCGTGACCGACCATGGTGATCTTCAGCGCATCGCCCTCGACCCGGGGGTCGGGCCGTGCCGGGGCAAAGGGGCTGGTGACGGTCGCCGGCCATTTCACCTGGGTGCCGCCGAATTTCCATTTCAGCAGATCGGAAAATCCCTTGGGCGAGGCGCCGTCGGGATTGAAGAACCGCGTCCCGTCGAAATGATCGCTGACCGGACCGGAATGATAGCGGTTGGCATTGCGGGAAAGAGCCATGGAGGTCCCCGATGCGCCAAGGCCGAAAAGGGCGGCAAGCGCGGAAAATTTGAGAAAGGAGCGACGTTTCATGGTTTGAAATATGGGGGCGAGGGCCATGCGGTCAAGGCAGGACGGAATTGACCGGCCCGGATTGCATGGCCGGCGATCACGGACCGGACGAGATCAGCTCGGGCCACGCTTTCAGGAACGCCTGTTTGTTTCTGATCCCGGCGGAGCCCTTTTCGCGTTTTTCATCCTGGTTGAGCCGCGCAAACACCACAGTCCGGTCGCCTTTTTCGGCCCAGCCGACAAACCAGCCCCAGCCGCGCGCCCTGTCGAAGGATCCGTCCGCCTGGCGCGGACAGGCAGCTCCGGTCTTGCCGAAAATCGTCCATCCGCCGGCCGCAGGTGTGGCCTCGACCAGTGCCAAGGTCAGATCACGGGCGGCGGGTTTGACAGGCAGATCGCCATTGACCAGCCCACGCAGGAACGCGATCTGCTCGATCGGTGCAATTTTGAGCGAAGAGCTGATCCAGGCGCGTTCAAGCGCGTTGTTCTTGCCCGGATCGCCGGAGACATCGGCATTTCCGTAGCCGAAAGCCTGCGTGTATCGTTGAAATTCCGCCATGCCCAAGGCAGCCGTGAGCTGCTGGGAGTACCAGACGACAGAAAATTTCATCCAGCGCTGCGGATCGGTGGGCTGGGTCCAGTTTCTCCCGCCCCAGTCAGGATAGCCTGCCTTATAAGGCAGAACCGGTGCATGTGCGCCGGTGAGATAGCCCGACTCAAATCCCATCAGCGCGAGCGGGATCTTGAAGGTCGAGGCGGGGGTGACCCGGGTGCTGCAATCCCCCTGGCTCAGCAACAGCTCTCCGGATTTGGCATCGGCGATGAGGGTGCAGATGGTTCTTGCGCTTACGCCGGAGGCCGACGAGATCAGCAGGATCAGAACCGGGAGGATGTATTTCATGAATTCGGGTCCGGCATGGCAGCAGGTCAGGCTCGGGTGAGAGCTCAGTTCTGACACTGTTTGCGGGCTCCCGCAACGGTGCGGACTGCTTCGGCCTCTAAGCCGGACAGGCAAGATGAACCGACCATGAATGCTGGCTTCAGAAACGGTTCAAGCTCTGCGGGTCATGGTGGGGTCATTGAAGCACACATCACAGGGAGCCACATCATGTTGACGAAATCCATTCTCACCCTCGCCGCCGCCAGCCTGGCAGCCGTCCTCGCCCAGACCCCGGTTCGGGCCGCCGATTCATCGATCAATGCCCGCGATCATCGTGCCACCGTCGAACGCAAGATCCGCGATCACCGGGCGCCGGCGCCGGTCCAGACCCGCGACCACCGCCTCACCAAGCAGGACACCACCCGCGATCACCGCAACGGCCGCAAGAATGAAGTGGTCAAGGTGAGCCGCAAGGATTGCCGCAGCGGTGCCGAGAACCTGCGCCGCTCGGGCTACAGACAGATCAAGATGCTCGACTGCCGCGGAAGCGAATATTCCTACCTGGCCAAGAAGCACCACGCCCTGTTCGGCGCCAAGATGAACGCCTATTCGGGCAAGATGAAGGTGTCCTTCCTTGGAAACGCGCGGTCGCACTGAGACAGGCTTCAGCCCCATGAGGTGATGAAAACCAGACGCGGTGCCGGGAAATCCTTTCCGGCGCCGCGCGATCCTTGTCTGGCCGGTGCCGTCACAAACCATCCTGCAGGCCGCAGCGCGGCGGCGTCGCGGCTTGCCGGCCCGGGTTCAGGGCGGCAAGATTAGGTGGCGGATGACAAAGCTTCGTTAGGAATACTCGCGTATGGCTGGATCAGAAATCCCTGGCTGCGCGGCGGAACCCGCTCTGCCGGAACGCCTTGAGGACCGACGATGAATTATTCGACCCCGACCCTGCTGGTGATCGCACTGCTCGCGATCCTTGTTGTCGGACGAATCATCCGGTCGCCGGTAGCGCCGGGGCGCATAGCCTTCGCGCTGGCGGCGGTGGCGTCGGTCTGGTGGATCGCCATGGTCGTGCTGCGGCTCAACAGTGCGGAACTGTCGGACAAGATCCTCTTCAATCGACTCGCCTGGTTCGGCATCATCGCCACGCCGCTGTTCTGGTCGGCAGGCTTTCTTGATCATGCAGGCTTCAGCCGGGTTACCAGACCCCTGCCAATCGCCCTCATGCTCGTCCTCAGCGCGCTTGCAGGTTTCGCTGCGCTGACGGATGGCTATCACCACTGGATCTACACCGGCATCATCAACACAGAGCGGCCGAGCTTCGCCTATGGATGGCTGTTTTATGCGTTGTTGGGTGGAATGTATCTGTGCATGCTGATGGCCTGCCTGCTGTCGATTTCGCAGCTGAAACGGGCGTCTCGTCTGCACAGGCGCCAGATGATTGCGCTCCTGGTCGCAACATGTGTGCCCTGGGCATGCAATGCGGCTTTCGTCCTGTTCGAATTCCGGCTCTTCAACGATGACCCTACGCCATTTGCCTTCAGCGCGACCGTGATGGCCGTCCTGTTTGCGCATCATCGCGGAAAGCTGTTCATCGCACCGCCGATTGCGCGAGACATCATCTTCCAGATCCTGCCGGATCCGATCGTGGTGCTGGAGCCAAGCGGCCTGGTTCTCGAGGTCAATCCGGCGGCAGAGAAACTGACAGGATTCAGCGCTGAAACCGTGGGGACAAAACTCCCGTCATCCAATCCGCTGATGCAATTCCTCGCAGCAAACGCACAGAGGGAGAGCAGAAAGCCCCTCGTTCATTTCACCGCCATGGGGAAGATTTTCGAGGTGTCCATCCAGCCGCTGGAACCATGGGGCCGGCAAGGCAGTGTCATGATCGTGTTGCGCGACGTCACCGCCCGCGAAGCCGCGCAGAAAGAACTCTCCGATGCCGGGCAGGCGCTGAAGCTTCGTCTTGAAGAAAACCTGCGTCTGCAGCAAAAGCTGGAACAGCAGGCATTTCACGACCATCTGACCGGGCTTTTCAATCGCCGCCACGCCAGCACCGTCATCCCGCCGGTGCTGTCGGGTGCGAGCGGACAGGAACCGGTGTCGTTGATCATCGTGGATCTGGACTATTTCAAGCAGGTCAATGACCGCTACGGGCACGATGTCGGCGACAAGGTCCTGGCGTCCTTTGCCACGATCCTCAGCGACAGCTTGAACGACTCGGAAATGGCGTTCCGCCATGGCGGTGAGGAATTCCTCATCGTGTTGCCGGACACGAGCCGCGACCAGGCGCTGGCGCGATGCGCACAGTGGCGGCATGAATATGCCACCCGGACCATTGCCGAGCTGGAGGACGCCTTGTCCTTTTCGGCCGGAATTGCAGTCGCTCCCGAAGCCGGAACGTCGCTGGCCGCATGCTCAAAGGCGGCGGACATCGCTCTGTACCGGTCCAAGATTTCCGGGCGCAACAATGACACCGTCTGGGGAGAGCATCTCGACGGAATGGCGCGGGAAGGGTCCGTTGGCAAGGGCCCTGCGGGAGGCCACGACATGCCCGTGGTTCCGGCAGATCGCAAGGCAGCGTTGCCCTGATCCATCCGAGTTGCAACTGGATGTCCGCGCTCGCGCTCTGTCATGATCCCGTCGGACGGGACCGCTGACCTTTCCTGTCAGTGGTTCCAAGACCGCCAAAAAAATCTGCAGGGAGGGCGGCAAAACCCTTGCATTTGCATGCAAATCCTGTTGAATGCGCCTCACCACAGGGGTGCCGCGTAGAGCCGCGGCTGAGATGTGGGCGCCAAGCCCACGTACCCTCGAAGCTGATCTGGATAATGCCAGCGTAGCAAGGAGGAACCAAGATGTTCGCAGGCGCGCAAATCTCCCTTTACCCCATGACCGACGGGTTCGTCGACGTGATCCTGTCGTCGCTCTCGGCGCTCGATCCGTATCGCGAGCGGCTCAGGATCGAGACCGATGATATCTCGACGCTGATTGTCGGCCCGCCGGAAGTGCTGTTTCCGGCCCTGCGCGATCTCTATGTCGCCGCCGCCGCTTCCCGGCATCATGTCGTGCTTCGCGCCACGCTGTCGCGCGGATGCCCCGGCGAACCCGATGATCCGATCTGCCAGACCGGAGCGCTGGCCAATCCCTCCGAGCCGCTTGCAAGCCGCCAGGCCGGGGCACTGGCCGCCTTGGCTGAAGCGCCCGAGACCGGCGAGACCGCCCGGGCGCAGTTCTCGCTCTACGTCATGGGTGCCGGCGACCACATGGCCGAGATCATGGGCTGCATCGACTTTCTCAAATCAAGCGGCTGTTTCGACCGGTCGAAGAATTTTTGCACAAGGCTGACCGGCGATTCCGGCCCGGTGTTTGCCACGCTGCAGGAGGCCTTCTGCCGCTTCGGTCCACCTGCGGGCCATGTCACCATTGATCTGACGGTTTCCGCCAACAGCCCTTCGATCAGCTGATCCCATGGCTCAGTTTCCGTCCGGTGCTCCGGCGGCAAGGCTTGTCCAGGGTCTGCCGGCCATTCTAAGCGTGCTTTCCGCGCTTTGCCTGTGGGAGATCTATGTCCGGGTCTCGGGCATCTCGCCGCTGGTGTTGCCCGCGCCCTCGCGGGTGGCGGGCCAGATCGTCGCCAATCGCGACATGCTCTGGGCCAACACGCTACCGACGCTGCAGGCAACGCTGATCGGCTTCGCATTCTCGGTCTCGGTGGCCATCGCGCTGTCGTTGCTGATCGATTTCACCCCGAAGCTCAGACGGGCGCTGTTTCCGGTGTTCGTCATCAGCCAGACCCTGCCGCTGGTGGCGATCGCGCCGCTGGTGGTGCTGTGGTTCGGTTTCGGGCTGACGCCGAAGATCCTGCTGGTGGCGCTGGTCACCTTCTTCCCGATGCTGGTGGCGCTGGTTGATGGCTACGACTCCACCGAGCCCGACATCGAGGCGCTGCTCGGCTCGATGGGCGCCTCGCGGTGGAGCATTTTCCGCCGCGCCCGCTTTCCCTCGGCGATGCCCTATTTCTTCGCGGGCCTGCGGATCTCGATCACCTATGCGGTGGTGGCGGCGATATTTGCCGAATATGTCGGCGCCCGCGCCGGTCTCGGCATCGTCATTCTCAACGCCAAGAACAGTTTTCGCCCGGACCTGATGCTGGCCGCCGTGGTGATCAGTTCGTTGCTGACGCTGGTGCTGTTCGGCGCCACGGCGCTATTGCAACGCATCGTGCTGGGCTGGCGCCATGCGGGAGCTGCGCCATGAGCGCGCCCGGCAATGCCATTGCGCTGGAGCTCGATTCAGTCTCGCTGACCCTGGGCGCCACCGCGGTGCTCGACGACATCTCGCTGCATGTGGCCAAAGGCGAGTTCGTCTCGATCCTCGGGCCGTCCGGATGCGGCAAGTCCAGCCTGTTCCGGCTGCTCACCGGTGCTTTGTCTGCGGATCGCGGCAGCATCAGCGTCAATGGCGCGCCGTTGTCCTCAAAGCCCGAAGCCTTCGCCTTCATGCCGCAGCGCGACGCGCTGATGCCGTGGCGGCGGATCATCGACAATGTCATTCTCGGGCTGGAAGTCCAGGGCATGGATCGGACTGAGGCGTGCGCCAGGGTGCTGCCGCTGTTTGCGGCCTTCGGGCTTGACGGTTTCGAGCAGCATTATCCGGCGCAACTTTCGGGCGGCATGCGCCAGCGCGCGGCATTGTTGCGCACCATCGTGCAGAACCGCGCCGTGCAATTGCTCGACGAACCCTTCGGCGCGCTCGATGCGCTGACCCGGGCGGAGATGCAGGGCTGGTTCGAGCGCCGCTGGAGCCAGGCGCAGTGGACCACATTGCTGGTCACCCATGATGTGCGCGAGGCAGTGGCGCTGTCGGACCGGATCTATGTGTTCTCGCGTCGGCCCGCCCGGATCATCGCCGAATTCACCGTGCCCGGCCCCCGTCCCCGCCTCGGCCACGCGCCTTCGGCCGAAGCCGTCCAGCTCGAAGCCCAACTGCTCGACACCCTTCTCACCCAAACCGGAGACTGACCATGAAACATGTTCTCACAGCCCTCGCCCTGCTCATTGCCCTGCCGGCGCAGGCCGCGGAAAAGCTCACCGTTGCGCTCGACTGGACGCCCAACACCAACCATGTCGGGCTCTATGTCGCCCAGGCCAAAGGCTGGTTCACCGAGGCCGGTCTCGATGTCGAAATCCTGCCCTATACGGACACCTCGTCGGGCACGCTGGTGTCGACCGGTGTCGCCCAGTTCGGAATCCTGAGCGCCGTCGGCTTCCACAGCCAGCGCGCCATGGGTGCTGACATGACCGCGGTGATGGCGGTGGTGCAGCACGAGACCGGACGGCTGGTGTTCAATGGCGAGCGCGACGACATCCAGCGTCCCGCCGATCTTGATGGAAAGATCTATGCAGGCTTCGGCAGCGCCTGGGAAAACGCGCTGATCTCCTCGATCATCAAGCATGATGGCGGCGAGGGCACATTCGACACGGTAACGCTCGGCACCTCGGCCTATGAAGCGCTCGCCAATGGCTCGGTGGATTTCACGCTGGAAGTCAGCACCTGGGAGGGTGTGAATTCCGTGCTGCTTGGCCGGCCACAACGCGCCTTCAGCTATGCCGATTACGGCGTGCCGGACCAGCACACCACCTTTCTGGGCGGCAACGCCACCTGGCTTGCGGCTAACACGGCAACCGCCGGTGCTTTCGTCAAGGCGGCGCAGCGCGGCTATGGCTTCGCCGCGGAAAACCCGCAGGCCGCCGCCGACATGCTGATCGCCGAAACCGGCGGCATGCTGTCCAATCCCGAGCTGGTCCACGCCTCGATGCAGGCCCTGGTCGATGGCGGCTTCCTCAAGGATGAAGGCGAAGCCGTCGGGCTGATCGATCCGGCGCTGGTCACCGGCATCACCGGCTTCCTGTTTTCCGCCGGGATCCTGCGTGACGCCAATGGCGATGTGCTCGAGACGATGCCGGACGTGTCGTCCTGGACCACCAACGCCTATCTGGCCCACTAGAAACAAGACCGGCCGGGACCGTGGCACGGATCCCGACCGGTCCCGGCCGCGCCGGCTGCAAAACAGGTTGACCCCTGCTGGCGGCCATGCAACCCAAGTCGCAGGCCTGCACGGGCATGCCGCAATGGGGACCGGATCGATGTCGACTGACCTGATCATGCTTTTTGCCATTCTGATCGTCCTGTTCGGCATGCTGGTCTGGGGCCGCATCCGCTATGATCTGGTTGCCTTCGTGGCGCTGCTGGTCACGGTGATGGCCGGCCTGATCGAGCCAGATGAGGCCTTTCACGGCTTTGGCCACCCCGCCGTTGTCATCATCGCGCTGGTGCTGATCGTCTCGCGCGGGCTGATGAATTCCGGCGCGGTCGAATTCATCGCCCGTTTCGTCACCAGCCCCGACCGCGCGCTTCCGGTGCATATCGGCATCATGGCGGTGGCCGGCGCCGTCCTGTCGGCGATCATCAACAATGTCGCAGCGCTTGCGCTGTTGATGTCGCTCGACATGGACGCGGCGCGCAAGGCCAAGCGGGCGGTGTCGCTGACGCTGATGCCCTTGTCCTTCGGCACCATTCTGGGCGGCATGATCACATTGATCGGCACACCGCCCAATATCGTGATTGCGCAATACCGCCAGGATGTGCTGGGCCAACCGTTTTCGATGTTCGATTTCGCCCCCGTCGGGCTTGCCGTGGCCATCACCGGCATCGCCTATGTCGCCTTCATCGGCTGGCGGCTGATCCCGGCCCGCGCCGACGCGATGTCGCTGGAAGGCGACGCCGGACTCTATGTCGCCGAAGCGCATGTCAAGGAAGGCTCCAAATCCATCGGCCTGTCGGTGGGCGAACTCTACCCGCTGGCCGACGAGAACGATGTCTCCATTCTGGGCCTTGCCCGGCAGGGCAAGCGGCTGCCCGGCTTTTCCCAGGCGCGCGAGATCCGTGAAGGCGATTTCCTGGTGCTGGAGGGCGATCCGAAACAGATCGAGGCCTTCATGGGCGCGGCCGAACTCAACACCATCGGCACCGAGGAACATGGCGGGCTGATGGGCAAGTCACTGAGCCTGGTCGAGGCCATCGTGCCCGAGGAGGCCAGCGTGGTCGGCCGCACCATGCTGGGGCTGCGGCTGATCCAGCGCCACGGCGTCACGTTGCTGGGGATCTCGCGGCAGGGCCGCAGGTTTCGCGAGCGGGTGGGCCATCTGCCGATCAAGGCCGGCGACCTGCTGCTGTTGATCGGACCCGACAAGAACATCGCCGCCGCCAGCCAGTGGCTCGGCGTGCTGCCGCTCGAAAACCGCCGGCTCGAGGTGCTGCAGCGGACCAAGGCGCTCTCTGCCATCTCCATCTTCGCCGCGGCAATCGCTCTGTCGGTGCTGGGCATCACCTCGCTCGCCATCGCGCTCGGGCTCTGCGTCGTTGCCTATCTGGGCCTGGGTATCATCGGCGGGCGCGACTTTTACGCGCTGATCCAGTGGAAGGTGATCGTGCTGCTGGCGTGCCTGATTCCTGTCGCGGCAGCCCTGGAGGAAACCGGCGGCAGCCAGCTGATTGCCAATCTGATCGTCACCCAGACCGCCAATCTGCCGGCCTGGGGCGTGCTGGCGGTGTTGATGATCATCACCATGACCCTGTCGGATTTTCTCAACAATGTCGCCACCGCGCTGATCGCAGCACCTATCGGCGTCTCCGTCGCCCATTCCATCGGCGCCAGCCCCGACCCGTTCCTGATGGGCGTGGCAGTGGCCGCCTCCTGCGCCTTCCTCACCCCCATCGGCCACAAGAACAACACCATCATCATGGGCCCGGGCAACTACAAGTTCGGCGACTACTGGCGCATGGGCCTGATGCTCGAGGTGATCGTCATCGTGGTGGGCGTGCCGATGATTGCCTGGGTCTGGCCGTTTTGAGAGGAGTGACTTGCGACGGGCTTCGGTTGCACCACACCGTTTCAGATCCGCCCGCAAATCGCCCCGGAACAATATGAACCTTGCTGGTTCAATGTGGTTCAGCTAAAATCACATTGAACCAGGGAGTGCCTTGACCATGTCCGCCTTTACCGTCCGCGTGCCAGACGAGACCGCCAGGCGGCTGGAGCAGCTCGCCGAAAAACAGGATCGGTCCCGCTCCTGGATGGCCGCAAAAGCAATCGAGGATTTTGTCGCCCGTGAAGAATGGCAGCTTGCCGAAATCGAGGCAGGGCTTGCCGAAGCCGAGAGCGGCAAGTTTGCCAGCGCCCATGAAGTTGACCGCGTAATTGCCAAATATGTGCAGCCTGCTCCCCGGGCATGACCCGGCGGACAATCAGGTGGACGCGCCGCGCTCTTGGCCGGCTTGATCACATCGGTGCCTATATTGCCCAGGACAATCCCGAAGCGGCCGCCCGGGTCATATCCCGCATCGTGACCGCGGTGGACGCCCTGGCCGCGCATCCCGCGATGGGCCGCGCCGGCAGGATCAGGACCACGCGTGAGCTGGTTCTGGCCGATAGTCCCTACATCATCGTTTACCGTGTCGCGGAAAACCACGTTGATATACTGACCGTGATCCACGCCGCCCAAAAATGGCCGGATGAGCTTTAGCGAGATGTATGGACCTCAATGCGGGAAGGGCTTCGGTATGAGGCGACGCATGCGTCTCAGCCCGGTTTAGCCGCCATCCTGATCCGGCAGTGATGTGGACGGGTTTTCGCGGCCGAGAATGCGGACGATCAGGACGAAGTCCCGATCGATCCTGTAGTAGATCGAATGCGCCTGATAGACGCTGCGACGGTAGCCTTGGCGAATGTGGTCAACGGACTGATAAAGGGTCGGCTGCGCGGCCAGTTGCTCAAAACGTTGTTTCATGCCGTTCTGATACTCGAGCGCCTGCGCAAGCCCGAACCGATCAATACCGAATTCGAAAATCCTCTCGAAATCCTGATCGGCAGCCTTGGTGAGCCTATAGCGCGTCATTCTCGCGCCGCTTCTGGATCACGGCGCTGATGATCTCATCGGGACTGCGCGCGCTGAGCCCGCTGTTTTCGCCTTCAGCAAGTGCTGCCTGCAATGTACTGACTGCGGTTTCGCGCTCTTCCAGGAGCCGCAGCCCGGCCCTTATCACCTCGCTGGTCGAGCCATATTTGCCGCTTCCGACCTGTGTGCCGACAAATTTTTCATAGTGACTGCCGAGGATGACAGACGTGTTCTTGCCCATAGCCACTCCTTAAGTTGATATGATTAAATCATATTAACTGGTATTTTTTCAAGGGCAGGCTGTTTTCTAGCGGCTGATGGAGGCCTAAGATGCGGCCATGGCTTTGACGCGGCCCGATCGGTTCCGTCGAAGATACTATTAAAGGAGGCCGGGTTGTGTCGTCACCACCGTGATGGCCACGAAGAAACAGGCGGAGGCCGCGATGACGAAGCCATGCCAGATGGCGTTGGAGAATTTCATTTTCTTGGCCGCGTAGAACACCACGCCGACGGTGTAGAGCAGGCCTCCGGCGGCAATATAGCCAATAGGCAGGTCCGACCAGGACGACCAGAACAGCACGACGCTCATCCATCCCATGATCAGGTAGAGTGCGGGGCCAAACTGGCCGGGCGTGGTCCAGAACACCAGCTTGAGCACCATCCCGATCACCGCCAGCGCCCAGACGACGGCGAGCACGACATAGGCGAGACCGCTGCCGATCATCACCACCAGCGGCGTATAGGTGCCGGCGATCTTCAGATAGATCGCGGCATGATCGATCCGGCGCAACACCGGCCTTATGCTCTCCCACGGGGTCATGTGATAAAACGCCGAGGCCGAGAAAGTGCCGATCAGGGTGATCGCATAGACCGTTATAGCCGCAATTTCCCAGGACGAGGCTACCGGGACAGACCACATCAGCAACAGGATGGCGCCAAGCACCGCCCCGCTAACGCCGATGGCGTGCATGCTGCCGTCGGCAATGCGTTCGGACCTTGTGTAATTCGGATACATTCTTCGCCTTCACGCTGAGCCTGGGTGACGGATAATTGCCCCACAGCCACACAAATTCAAGGACGAGGACAGCGAAATCTTGCAGCCTGGCGGAATGGAGAGGGCGGCAGGGTGTCGCACCGGGGTGCCGGTGATGGATTGGACGCGGCTGTATTCGGGCGGCAGATTTGCTTTCGTTTGTGTGTACAATCGTGCATACTGATGCGATGAAGTTCGCAGGCATCGAATGGGACAGCGGCAACTGGCCCAAATGCGGAAAGCACGGGGTCAGCAAGGCTGAAATCGAACACGTCTTGCGGACCATCGAATTTCTGATGCCTGACCCCCACCCTGATGAAGGGCGTTACTTCACGGCCGGGCAGGCGCTGACCGGCCGCCATGTCTTTGTCGTCCTGACGCATCGGCAACGTGAAACAGGCATGTTCATTCGCCCGATAAGCGCCCGTTACATGCACCGCAAGGAGGTGAAACGATATGAGCAAGCTAAAACAATGGCCAACCTTCAAAAGTGATGAAGAGGCTGAAAAATTTGTCGAGGAGGCTGACCTGTCCGAATATGACTGGAGCGCCATGAAGCCCGTTCGCTATGAGTTTGAAGACAAGAGCGCACGCCTCAACATGCGCCTGCCGGAACGCCAGCTCGCAGCCATCAAGGCCGAGGCTGAAAAACGCGGCATGAAATATCAGCGGTTTATTCGTGAGCTGCTTGACCGGGGTATGCAGACGCTGAGGTAAATTGGATTTGGGGCAGGAAGTTTTGTCTGCTGCTGGATGTACAAGGCGCATTATGGAGCCCATTTACAGCTGACTGGTCGAGAGATTTTCCAGGCTAATGTAGTTGGGCAGTTGCGGCTCTACCTCGATCGTCAATAAACGAGTTCTTTCACCTAACCTGTTTAAATTTTTGTGAATTATGTCCATAATTTGATTGCGACATGGGCAGGACGGATCTTTTGTCACTTCCTATCAAACTTGATTTCCGACCTAATTAGGCGTATATATATGCGCATAATGGAGCGTTTCCGATGGAGCGGAACAGTCGGCAGATCATTCGGAGGCTTGAGAAGGATGGCTTCGAGCTGGTCAAGATCACCGGCTCGCACCACAAGTTCAAGAAAAACGACAAGATCGTAACGGTGCCACATCCGGAAAAGGACCTGCCGATCGGAACCGTCCGCGCCATCTGCAAACAAGCCGGCTGGCTCGACTGACAACGAGGTTTATCATGCGTCATTATATCGGTGTCGTGCATCAGGACGGGGACAGCGCCTTCGGGGTTCATTTCCCCGATGTTCCGGGCTGTTTTTCTGCTGCTGATGAACTGGACGATCTGCTGGCCAATGCCAGCGAGGCGTTGGCGCTGCATCTTGAGGGTGAAGCGCTGCCGCAGGCCCGCACCCTTGAAGCGGTGCGCGATGATGCGGATGTGGCGCGCGATCTCAGGGAGGGCGCGTTCCTGCTCGCCGTGCCGGTGATCCGGCTTTCGGGCCGCACCACAAAGGCCAATATCACCATGGATGCCGGACTGCTGGCAGCGGTCGATGCAACAGCGCGTCAGCGCGGCCTTACCCGCTCAGCGTTTCTGGCCGATCTGGCGCGCCGTGAAATCGCCGGCTGAGGCCTCAGGGCTTCCCAACCTTGACTTTCCGCCGCTTTTCCTGTTTATCCCGCTCAAATCTGCGACGAGCATGACTCCGAGCCGCCGACCGGGACCCTTATTGGTATAAATCGATCCCGGAGGTCACCACCCGACAGCGCGATGCGCCCTCGGGTGCTGTTTGGCTTTGTCTGATGTTCGTCCCATATGAGCTGAAGCGTTTCCTTCGGCAAAAACAGGACGACCAAATGTTTGAAAATCTCCAGGACCGGCTTGGCTCCATCCTCAACAATCTGACCGGGCGCGGCGCCCTGTCGGACAAGGATGTGTCGGAAGCCATGCGCGAGGTTCGCCGCGCGCTGCTGGAGGCCGACGTGGCGCTGGAAGTGGTGCGCGGTTTCACCGACCGGGTGCGCGAAAAGGCCGTCGGCGCCGAGATCGTCAAGTCGATCAAGCCGGGCCAGATGGTGGTCAAGCTGGTTCACGACGAGCTGGTTGCACTTCTTGGCGAAGAAGGCGTCGCCATCGATCTCAATGCAGCCGCCCCCGTGGTGCTGATGATGGTCGGCCTGCAGGGTTCGGGCAAGACCACGACCTCGGCCAAGATTGCCTCGCGGCTGGAAAAGCGCGACCGCAAGAAGGTCCTGATGGCCTCGCTCGACACCCGCCGTCCGGCAGCGCAGGAGCAGCTGCGTCAGCTCGGCGAGCAGACCGGTGTCGCCACCCTGCCGATCATCGCCGGCCAGTCGCCGACCGATATTGCCGCGCGCGCGGTGCAGGCGGCCAAGCTTGGCGGCCATGACGTGGTCATTCTCGACACCGCCGGCCGCACCCATATCGACGAACCGCTGATGGCCGAAATGGCCGAGATCAAGAAGCGCGCCAATCCGCACGAGATCCTGCTCGTGGCCGATGCGCTGACCGGCCAGGACGCGGTCAATCTGGCCCGCAATTTCGACGAACGCGTCGGCATCACCGGCCTGGTGCTGACCCGCATGGACGGCGATGGCCGCGGCGGTGCAGCCCTGTCGATGCGGGCCGTCACCGGCAAGCCGATCAAGCTGATCGGTACCGGCGAGAAGATGGACGCGCTGGAGGAATTCCACCCCCGTCGCGTCGCCGACCGTATTCTCGGCATGGGCGACATTGTCAGCCTGGTCGAGAAAGCGGCGGAAAATTTCGACGCCGACAAGGCGCAGGTCATGGCCGCCCGGATGAAGGCGGGCAAGTTCGACCTCAACGACATGGCCGACCAGCTCGGCCAGATGCAGAAGCTCGGCGGCATGGGCGGCATCATGGGGATGATGCCCGGCATGGGCAAGATGAAGGACCAGATGTCGGCGGCCGGCATGGACGACAAGACATTTGCCCGCCAGCTCGCCATCATCGGCTCGATGACCAAGGCCGAGCGGGCCAATCCGGAGCTGCTCAAGCATTCGCGCAAAAAACGCATCGCCGAGGGCTCGGGTACCGATGCGGCGGCGATCAACAAGCTTCTCAAGATGCACCGGCAGATGGCCGACATGATGAAAGCCATGGGCGGCAAGGGCAAGGGCGGCGGCATGATGCGCGCGGCCATGGGCGGTCTCGCCTCGAAGATGGGCCTGCCCGGCGGCATGGGCGGCATGATGGGCGGCGGCATGCCGGATCTGTCGAAGATGGATCCCAAGCAGCTCGAAGCGCTGCAGAAACAGGCCGAGGCCGCGGGTCTTGGCGGCGGCATGCCCGGCGCGGGCGGCGGCAAGCTGCCCGGCGGATTGCCGGGTGGTCTGCCAGGCCTGGGCGGCCCGAAGCTGCCCGGTCTCGGCGGCGGCCTTCCCGGCCTGCCGAAGAAGAAGTGAGGGACCGGTCATGAGCACAGACACCGAGGCCTATGCCAAATTGCTGGAATATCGCCGGTCGATCGACAATTTCGACGCGGCGCTGGTCCACATCCTGGCCGAACGGTTTCGGGTGACCAAGGCGGTCGGCGCGCTCAAGGCGTCCGCCGATCTGCCGCCATCGGACCCCAACCGCGAGGCCGAGCAGGTTGCCCGGCTGCGCGAACTGGCCAGATCCTCCGATCTCGATCCGGATTTTGCCGAAAAGTTTCTCGAATTCGTCATTCGCGAAGTCATCCAGCATCACAGGCAGGCCGGCGCGAAATGACACCACCGATCTGGCGCTGAGAAGCGTCCGACAGCATCCACGCAAACACACAACACACTTGTTAAAACGAAGGAAAAGAAAATGGGATTGAAAATTCGTCTGGCCCGCGGTGGCTCCAAGAAGCGTCCTTACTACCACGTCATCGTTGCCGACGTGCGCAGCCCGCGCGATGGCCGCTTCATCGAGCGTCTGGGCTACTGGAACCCGATGCTGGCCAAGGACGACGCCACCCGCGTCAGCCTCAACCAGGAACGCATCCAGCATTGGCTCGACCACGGCGCGCTGCCGACCGACCGCGTTGCCCGTTTCATGGCCGAAGCCGGCATGATGACCCGCGATGCGCGCAACAACCCGAACAAGGCCAAGCCCGGCAAGAAGGCGCAGGAACGCGTCGCCGAGAAAAAGCAGAAGGAAGAGGATGCAGCCGCTGCTGCCGCCAAGGCCGCTGAAGATGCAGCCGCAGCCGCTGCTGCCCCGGCTGAAGAAGCCCCTGCCGAAACCGCTGCGGAATAAGTTCCGCCCGCAGATTCGGCGCAGTTGTGCGGGCGGCCCTGGATGTTCCAGGCCGCCCGTTTCGCGTTACCCGTCATTCCGGAGCTGTCCATGACCAAGCTTGACCATCCCGTTCTCATCGGCGTCATCGGCGCAGCCCAGGGCATTCGCGGCGAGGTGCGGATCAAGCCGTTCACCGAGGATCCGATGGCGCTGGCCGAATATGGCGCGCTCTACACCAGCGATGGCCGCCGTTTCGAAATCCTCGATGCCCGCGCCGCCAAGACCGTCGTGGTGGTGCGTCTGCGCGGCATCAATGACCGCAATGCGGCGGAAGCGCTCAAGGGTCTGGAGCTGTTCATCGACCGTTCCAGCCTGGACGACGAGGAGCTGGAGGAAGGCGAATATTTCCACGCCGATCTCGAAGGTCTGGAAGCCTGGGATGCCGACGGCCAGTTCTGGGGCGAGGTCTCGGGCGTGCTCGATTTCGGCGGCGGCGACCTGCTGGAACTGCGCGACGAGGGCAAGAAGCCGGTGGTGATCCCGTTCACGCTCGCCGCCGTGCCCCAGGTCGATATCGAGGCCGGCCGCATCCTGGTCGATCCGATCGCCGCCGGCCTGATCGACACCGGCGATGACGACGAAGACGGCGAGGATCGCGACGGCGGCGGCGACCGATGAGCTTTCGCGCCACCGTTCTGACGCTCTATCCCGACATGTTTCCGGGTCATCTCGGCCATTCGCTGGCCGGGCGGGCGCTGGAACGGGGCGACGTGTCGATCGAGGCCGTCAATATACGTGATTTCGCCACCGACCGGCACCGCTCGGTCGATGACACTCCGGCGGGCGGCGGCGCCGGCATGGTGATCAGGCCCGATGTGCTGGCAACGGCGATCGATGCGGTCAGCCCCCGCGACGACTCCCGGCCCCGGCTGCTGATGAGCCCGCGCGGGCGTCCGCTGACGCAGGCGCGGGTGCGCGAACTGGCCGAGGGTCCCGGCGCCGTCATCGTCTGCGGCCGCTTCGAGGGCGTCGACCAGCGGGTGATCGAGGCGCGTGATCTCGAGGAAGTCTCGATCGGCGATTATGTTCTGTCGGGCGGCGAGCCCGCGGCGCTGACGCTGCTGGATGCGGTGATCCGGGTGCTGCCCGGCGTCATGGGCAATGCCCAGTCCGGCACCCAGGAAAGTTTCGAGACCGGCCAGCTCGAGCATCCGCATTACACCCGGCCGCAGGTCTTCGAGGATCGCGAGATTCCGGCGGTGCTGACTTCCGGCAATCACAAGGCGATCGAGGCCTGGCGCGAGGCGGAATCGCTCAGGCTGACGCGCGCGCGGCGGCCCGATCTGCTCGAGCCCGATGAAACACCTTAAGATCAGCTGGTGAAATAATACCAGCTCAGCAGCAGGCCGACGCCGACGACGATGGCGCGGATCACCGGCTGCGGCACCCGCCGTGCTGCCCAGACCCCGGCATGGCCGCCCAGCGCGCCGGCCGGGATCATGATCACCGCCGGCAGCCAGGCAACCACGCCGCCGCTGGAAAACACCAGGATGGCGACAAAGGCGATCACCACGGCGATGACATTCTTGAGCGCATTGAGCTTGTGATAGTCGCCGCCCTTGGTCAGTCCGAGCACGGCGAGCATCATGATGCCCATGCCGGCGCCGAAGAAACCGCCATAGATCGAGGTGACAAACTGCCCGATCATGCCCAGCCGGGAAACAGGCTGTTCCGCGTGCAAGGCCTTTGGCCGCAGATAGGGTCCCGCCGCGAAGATCAGCGTGGCGCCCAAAAGCAGCCAGGGCACCAGCGCCCGGAACGACGGATTGGACATCGACACCAGGATCAGCGCCCCGACCAGGCTTCCCAGCAGCGACAGTCCGGCCAGCAGCCAGACCTCGCGCCCGGCCTCGCGGATCTCCTTGCGATAGGCCAGCGCCGAGGTAACATAGCCCGGAAACTGGGTCACCGAGGAGGTCGCATTGGCCATGATCGGCGGCACGCCGACCAGCGTCATGGCGCCGAAGGTAAGGAAGGTGCCGCCGCCGGCAATGGCGTTGACGACGCTCGACAGAAAGCCGGCGGAAAACAGGAGGACAACATCGAAAACGGACATCGGGACACTGCAGCGAGAGGATCGGACCGGTTTTAGAGCATCACCGGCGCCGCGCCACAAGGGCCGCAACAAAATTGCCCGGGCGGGCGTGACAAAACCGCGGTGATGGTGTATCTGCCCGCGATCGGCAATGTCCGAGAGCCGTGCATACGGCGCCTGCCAAACAATGAATGGTGAACCCGCTCCTGCCTTCACCGGCATAGCCAGAAGGAATGTCCCGAAGGGGAATTCCGACCTGGCAAGCTGAGAGCGCTCTGACCGTTTGAGAAGAAAGAAAGGTCAAGGACCATGAATATCATTGCTCAACTGGATGCCGAACAGGCAGCCAAGATTGAAGAATCCCGCAAGTTCCCTGAATTCTCCGCCGGCGATACGCTGCGGGTCCAAGTGCGTGTGACGGAAGGCAAGCGGACCCGTCTGCAGGCTTTCGAAGGCGTGTGCATCGCGCGCTCCGGCGCCGGCCTCAACGAAAGCTTCACCGTTCGCAAGATCTCCTATGGCGAAGGCGTGGAACGCGTGTTCCCGATGTTCTCGCCGCTGGTTGAAGCCGTTGAAGTGGTCCGCCGCGGCAAGGTGCGCCGCGCCAAGCTCTATTACATGCGCGATCGTCGCGGCAAGTCGGCTCGTATCGTCGAGAACACCGGCACCCGCGCCCGCAAGCTCAACGACACCGAGCGCCAGGCCTTTGCAGCCGAAAAGGCCCGCATCGAAGCCGAGAAGGTTGCCGCAGCCCAGGCCCTGGCCGCCGAAAAGTCGGCAGCCGAAGCCGCTGAAGCCGCAAACGCGGCAGCAACCGAAGAAGCCAAGAGCGAATAGGCCGCTCCCTCCGAATTCGACGCTCCTTCGGGACCGTCCCTCAAGGCGCCGGGCAACCGGCGCCTTTTGCGTTTTGGGGTGTTGAGCAGAAGCCCGGTTGCCACCTCCCCCTTGAGGGGAGGTCAGAGAGGCAAGCGTGAGCGCAGCCGATCCGGGTGGGGTCGTCGTCGCGACAACCAAGCAAAAGCGGCAAATTTTAAGTGGTGACCGAGCATGCCTCTCGGGGACAGCCGCAATGGCGAAACCAGTCACCCCAAGCCCACCGGCATCATCCTGCGAGACCCCGGGAACCATCCCGCAGCCTGCGGAGTTTCACAGCTTTACAGGAGAGTGCCATGACCCCGAAAACCGACCCGCAGGCAGACAAGCCCAGATCCGCACCCGCCAAGCCCGACCGCGAGGTCTCCGACCCGCATCCCGGCAGCGTCTCCGACGGCACCCACCCCGAAGCCAATGAGGACAAATCCGAGGATTGAGGGCGTTGGGTGTCGGCACGGCCCAATCTCCCCCTTGCGGGGGAGAGTCACCGTAGGCGACAGAGGGGGGCAAGGTCACAGCAAACACTGCGCTGTCAGCATAAAACGCCACATGCCCCCTCGGTCGTGGCTGCTGGCGAAAACCACGGGTCTCGCCCCGTCCTCCGGACGCCACCGCAAGGCGGGATTGGACGCTGCAATTGGTGAATTGACGGGGAAAAACCCGCAAGATCGAACGCCGCTCCCTCGCTTCGTCATCCCGGCCCCCGAGCCGGGATCCAGTTGCGTCCGCTTCTGCGGACGCGGGCGAGCGTCTTGCCGAAAACCATGATGCCGCAGGAGTTTACCGGCTCGCAGACGCTCGCCCGCTGGATGCCGGATCGGGGTCCGGCATGACGACAATCTGGCACAGCGCCCCGTCCATCCCATCAATATTCTCCGACATTTTTTCCACATCCTGCAGCCCCGTGCCATCATCAGCGTGCTCCCGCTGCCGGATGGAACGTGAACGTGCTCGACCAGGCGGGTGGAAGGCCTTTCGGGATGTGCCGGAACGTGCGGCAGATCGCGGAAGGAGGCGGTGACCATCGTGGCTCCGCTGGCAGCCGGTTGAAAAAACCGGCCAAGCCAGCCACCGGGCCGGGTTTGCAGTCATGCTGCCTTCGGGCAGATCCTGCCTCACCGGCAGATCCCGCCCTCGGGCGGAGTTGATTGCGGCACCGGAACGGGCCTGTGGCGGATTTTGGGTTACTGACCCGAAAGACGTGCCGGACCACGAAAACCATCCCCCGCGGCCGGTCCAGGCTGTGGCCGGAGCAATCCGGGCGGGCGTAAAACCCCGGGGGTGCAAGGCACCGCCTGTCGGATGCGGACATCATCCGGCGATGCTCGGGCCGCGCGCGCGCTGCGCCACCCAATACTACCCCATTTCCAGAGGCAAAGCCCGCGTGCGGCTCTCCGGACCGAATTTCCCAAACCCCGGCGTTTTCGCGCGCGGCAACGAGATCTGCTGCGCGGTCCGATCTCCCCCTTGCAGGCGAGATGTCGGCATGGCCGACAGAGGGGGTATTTTTCGGCGTGTTCGGATGGACCAGTCCAAGGTGAGAGGCCACCCCCTTGTATGTTCGACCCGCGCCTTGATGGTATTGTTTTGGCGTGATCCCCCGGAGGTGGCCACCTCCGGGGGATCTGGCGGGCGGGACCGTTCCCCCCTTGGTTTGAACCGAGACAGAGCTTGGTCCGTCCGTCTTCACGTTTGTCCTGAACAGATGATGGGGAGCAAGTCCCGCATGCAAGGCAAGGTATCGTTCGAACAAGACGCGACGTCCGCAGTTTATGTCGGTGTGGACGTCTGTAAAGAGTGGCTCGACATTCATGTCCTTCCGCAGGCTGAAAGCCGGCGGTTCGGCAACGACAAGGCTGGCATCCGCCAGTTCAAGCGGATGCTGACCAGACTGCGGCCCGATCGCATCATCATGGAGGCGACCGGCAAGTTCCATCGTCCCGCTCACCGCTCGCTCAGTGGAGATGGTTTTGCTGTGGCGATCGTCGATCCGTGGCGCGCCCGGCAGTTTGCAGGCTGCTACGGCTATCTGGCCAAGACCGATCGGCTCGATGCCCGCATGCTGGCGCTGCTGGCTGCCGCACTTCGGCCGCAGCCGAGTGCGCCTCCAAGCCCGGACATCGAGGCCCTGCGGGAGCTGGTCAATGCAAGGTCGGGCGCCCAAGGCGAGCTCACGGCGCTGAAGAACCGTTGCAAGGCGGCCGATGTCGCCTTTCTGCGGGCAGAGCTTTGCCGGCTCATCGGGGTGCTGGAGCGGCATGTCGAACGGCTGGATTCCGAAATCGAACGCCGTATCGCCGCCCAGCCGGATCTTTGCCGCAAGGCCGAGATCCTGACCTCTGTTCCCGGCATCGGCCGCATCACCGCCAGCGCCCTGATCGCCGGAATGGACGAACTCGGCTCCTGCACCGGCAAGCAGGCGGCGATGCTGGCGGGCGTTGCCCCGATCGCCGACGACAGCGGCGAAAGGCATGGCCGGCGCTCCATTCGAGCGGGAAGGCCCGCCCCGCGGCGCGCGCTCTACATGGCCGCCCTGTCGGCACGGCGCTACAATCCGGCGCTTGCCGCCTTTGCCAAGACGCTCCAGGCTGCAGGCAAACCACCCAAGGTCATCCTTGTCGCCATCATGCGCAAGCTCGTCGTCCTGGCCAATTGCCTGCTCGCCCAGAACCGACTCTGGACACCAACTCCGCCTTGACAGCAAACACAGATGCTCTGTCACTTCGTGACATCTCCCCCGCAAGGGGGAGATTTGGGTCCCGCGGAGGCCACATCCAGCGCTCATTCCGCTCCACCCCTTGCGGCCTGCGGCACCGCATTGCAAAGTGCAGCCAGGCGCTGCACGTCAACAGGCAGCAGGCTGCAATTCATTCCGGGACCCCGTCCGCGCCCGAGACCTCATAGGGAGAGCATCATGTCGTTTTTCAAACTGTCCATGGCCGCAGCGGCGGCCGTCATCGGCCTGGGTGCTGCCAGCCTGCAGGCGCAGGATCTGCCCGATCTCGACGGCAAGACCGTCGTCGTCGTCACCGAAAACGCCTATCCGCCGCTGCAGTTCATCGATCCCAAGACCGGCGAGCAGATCGGCTGGGAATATGACGCGATGAACGAGATCGCCAAGCGGCTGAATTTTTCCGTCGAGTACCAGAACACCTCCTGGGACGCGATGATCCAGGCGGTCTCCGACGGCCAGTACGAAATCGGCATGACCGGCATCTCGATCAAGGAAGACCGCAAGGAGAAGGTTGATTTCTCCGATCCCTATCTGCGCTCGGAAATGTTCATGCTGGTGCGCGGCGACGAGGACCGGTTCGACGATGCGGTCAGTTTCGCAGCCTTCGAGGATGGCCTGGTCGGCGCCCAGCCCGGCACCACGCCGTTCTATGTCGCCGTCTATGACGTGCTCGACGGCGACGAGCAGAATGCGCGCATCAAGCTGATGGAAACCTTTGGCGCCACCGTGCAGGCGCTCAAGACCGGCGATGTCGACATGGTGCTGACTGACGGCGTTGCCGGCAAGGGCTATGTCGAGGCGTCGGATGGCGGCCTCAAGCTGGTCGGCGGCCCGCTCGGCGCCGATGATTTCGGCTTCATCTTCCCCAAGGGCTCCGATCTGGTCGGCCCTGTCAATGCGGCGATTGCGGCGATGAAGGAAGACGGCACCATCGATGCGCTCAACACCAAATGGTTCCTCGATTACAAGCTCGGCGGCTAGCGCAGCCGTGTCGATCGCAATCGACGGATACAGGCCGGGAGCGCTTGCCGGCGTTGTCGGCCTGCATATGGATTACTATGCGCAGGCCTGGGATTTCGGGGTGAAATTCGAAACCAAGCTGGCGTCTGAGCTGTCGGACTTCCTCGCCCGCTTCGATCCCGAACGCGACCTGTTTGTCACTGCCTGGCGCGGTGACACGCTGGTCGGATCGATTTCGATGGATGTGTCGGGCGGCGGCGCCGACGGGGCGCATCTGCGCTGGTTCGTGGTCTCGGGTGCGGCGCGCGGCAGCGGGCTCGGCAAGCAGCTGATGAGTCTGGCCATCGATCACGCCGACCGGGTTGCTTCCGGCCGGGTCTGGCTCACCACATTTGCCGGGCTTGAGGCGGCCCGCGCGCTCTATGAACGTCACGGCTTCGGACTGCGCTCGCAAAGCGATGCCGATCAGTGGCACGGCGGCGTGCGCGAACAGCTGTTTGTAAGGCCGCCGCCCGCTGAGGCATTGATGGAAAAATCAATCCCGTGACAGCAGCGCCAAAACAGGCCGACAAGACCGACTTTCCCTGGTGGCTGCTGGCTGCCGGTGCCATCGCGCTGTTTCTTGCTGTTCAGATCGCGATCAACGATCTCTACAGCCAGATCTTTACGATCGTCTCGAAGGGCGTGTGGATCACGATCTTCGTCACGCTGGTCGGCTTCGCGCTTGCCACCGCCTTCGGGCTGCTCCTGGCGGTGATGGGCCTGTCGAAATCGCTGTTGCTGCGGCAGATCGCCCGTTTCTATGTCGAGATCATCCGCGGCATCCCGATCCTGGTGCTGTTGTTCTACATCGCCTTCGTCGGCGCGCCCGGCTTTGTCATCGGCTGGAATTTCCTGGCCTCGCCGCTGATCGAGGCGGGGCTGGTCGAGCCCTTGTTGACCCGCGATGTCTCGCTGCTGTGGCGGGCGATCATGGCGCTGACGATCGGCTATTCCGCCTTCATTTCGGAGGTGTTCCGCGCCGGCATCCTCGCCGTCGAGGAGGGCCAGATCGAAGCCGCCAAGGCGCTGGGGCTGACCCCGGTGCAGCGCTTCCGCTTCATCGTGCTGCCGCAGGCGATCCGCACCATCCTGCCGCCGCTGGGCAATGATTTCATCGCCATGATCAAGGATTCCTCGCTGGTCTCGGTGCTCGGCGTCGCCGATCTCACCCAGATGGGCAAGGTCTATGCCTCGGGCTCGTTCCGCTTCTTCGAGACCTATTCGATCGTGGCCTATGTCTATCTGCTGCTGACCGTCGGATTGTCCACTGGGGCTCAGGGCGCTGGAAAAACGCTTGCGGCGGGCCGATGAGGAGCGCGGCGGCTCCAGCAGCCGCTAGTATTCGCGAAAAATGCCCGGCGGATCACGCCAGTGTGACCGGCTCAGCGCCACCCGGAGCCTTGGCAAGCGGCCGGCCTGACCCCACATGGAACGGATATTGTTGCACAGCCCGGAAGGATCATACCCGTGAAACGCACACTCCTGATCGCCGTCATCGGGGCGCTGCTGCTGCCGGCGGTCGCCTCGGCCGATTCCTATCGCAGCGGACGCAGGCTTGACGCCATCCAGTCGGGCCGGCTCTACGATCCGATCCTGACACCGCAGATGAATCCGAGTTTCGAATTCAACGATCCCAATGAGGAGGCGAAGTTCCTGTTCGACCTGCGCAAGGGCCGGGTCAAGACCGACCGGATCCCGGAAAACCAGATGCGCTATTTCCAGATGCAGCTAGACCGCAGCCGGAACTAGCCGGCCGCAGTCTCCGGCGCCCGCGGCTCGATCTTAGCCCTGTCGGCCGCAACCGCGCTGAGGATCCAGTCGCGGAATGCCTTGATTCGGGGCGTGTTGCGGCGGTTATGCGGATAGACAAGCCAGACCCCGATATCGTCACCGCTGGGCGTCCGGAAAGGCGCGACCAGCCGGCCCGAGGCGAGTTCGTCCGGGTAATAGATATGGTTGAGCATGGCGACACCCTCACCGGCGAGCGCCGCGTTTCCGCACAGATCCTGCTCGATGTAATTGTACCGTTTGTGGGCTGACAGATCCGGGACTGGTTCGCCCATTGCCGTAAACCAGTGCCGCCAGGCATCCTGCTCTGCGCCGATCAGCGGCAGCTTGAGCAGATCTGCCGGCTGTTTCACACCTCCGATGCTGGCGGCCAGTCCCGGGCTCAACATCGGCGCATAGGTGAAGCGGCCGAGCAGGTGGCAATCCAGGTCGGGCCATGGGCCGATGCCCCAACGGATCGCGACATCAGCCGGATCGCGATCGAATTTGGTGATCTTGCTGACCCGAATCAGGCGCACCGCAATCGCCGGATAAGCCAGCTGAAAGCTGCCGAGATTGCGGGCGAGCCAGTGTGAGGCAAAGGTCGGCGAGGAGTGGATCTCCAGTGTTTCACTTGAGGCCTGGCGCGCCGACATCATGGCTTCGCTCAACAGTTCAAAAGCGGTGCCGACATTGGGCAGCATGCGTTTGGCGGCATCGGTGTTGACGATCTGGCGTGGCTGCCGCAGGAAAAGCTGCTCTCCGAGAATATCCTCCAGCAGCTTGATCTGATAGCTCACCGCCGTCTGCGACATCCCCAGTTCATCTGCCGCACGCGAAAAACTGGCATGCCGGGCGACAGCCTCGAACACGCGCAGGGCATTGAGCGGGAATTTTCGCGACAGCTTCATCCATAAGTTCTCTGAATGGGGGCAGATGATAATTCCGTTGGAATTACAAGCGTTGTCGCGGCAAGCTAACACCACAAAAGATCAAAAGGAAAGAGCGATGAGCGACCGGAAACCCGCGTCGCCGGACCATTTGCCGTGGCTTGGTGGACTGGCGAAGCTATGCCAATTCGTGCTGCGGCCAAGATCGCGCCGCGCCGCGGTGCCGGCCGATCAGCTTGATGACTGGATCAGACGCGACACCGGCGCTGACGTTGTCATGCCGCGCGACCTTCAGGCCGGGTTCTACCGGAAAATCATGCAGCGCGGGCAGCCATTGCCCTGATGTCCAATTTCGTTGCCCGCGCCGGCAAAACTTGGTATGAACCGCGCCATGGGATCGAAATTCAGATGTCTCGCACCTCGGATTGTTGTGCTGCAGGACCACAAGCGCCTGCCGGCGCGGTTTTTCGCGCGCGTGTCCGGGGCCATTTCCGGCCGCAGCGCCTGAGGCCTTGAGTCTCTGCCGGCATCGGGCCGGCGCGTTTTCGCTCCGTCTTTTTTCCTTCATTCTACACGGACCACCATCATGACCGCACCGCGCACAATCTACGACAAGATCTGGGACGACCACATGGTCGATCAGCAGGGCGACGGCACGTGCCTGCTCTATATCGACCGCCATCTTGTCCACGAAGTGACCAGCCCGCAGGCGTTTGAAGGCCTGCGCACCACCCACCGCAAGGTGCGTGCACCGCAAAAGACCCTGGCCGTCGTCGACCACAATGTGCCGACCTCGCCGGACCGCGCCCAGGGCATCAAGAACGAGGAAAGCCGCATCCAGGTCGAGGCGCTCGCCACCAATGCGGCCGAGTTCAATGTCGAATATTTCAACGAGAACGACAAGCGCCAGGGCATCGTCCACATTGTCGGTCCCGAACAGGGCTTCACGCTGCCCGGCACAACCATCGTCTGCGGCGACAGCCACACCTCCACGCATGGCGCCTTCGGCGCGCTGGCCCACGGCATCGGCACATCGGAAGTCGAGCATGTGCTCGCCACCCAGACGCTGATCCAGAAAAAAGCCAAGAACATGCTGGTCGAAGTCAATGGCGAACTGCCCGACGGCGTTACCGCCAAGGACATCATCCTTGCCATCATCGGCGAGATCGGCACCGCCGGCGGCACCGGCCATGTCATCGAATTCGCCGGCGATGCGATCCGCGCGCTGTCGATGGAAGGCCGCATGACGGTCTGCAACATGACCATCGAAGGCGGGGCGCGGGCCGGCCTGATCGCGCCAGACGAAAAGACCTATGAATATATCAAGGGCCGTCCGCGCGCGCCGAAGGGCAAGGCCTGGGACATGGCGGTCGAGTACTGGAAGTCGCTGGTCTCCGACGAGGGCGCCCATTACGACAAGATCGTCCGTCTCGATGCCGCCTCGCTGCCGCCGATCGTTTCCTGGGGCTCCTCGCCCGAGGATGTGATCGCGGTCACCGGCGAAGTGCCCGATCCCGACCTGATCCCGGACGAAGCCAAGCGCACCTCGAAATGGCGGGCGCTCGACTATATGGGCCTCAAGCCCGGCACGAAGATCACCGACATCACGATCGACCGGGTGTTCATCGGCTCCTGCACCAATGGCCGCATCGAAGACCTGCGCGCCGCTGCCGCGGTGGTCGAAGGCAAGACCGTCAATCCGAATGTCGACGCGATGATTGTTCCGGGCTCCGGCCTGGTCAAGGATCAGGCCGAGGCCGAAGGTCTCGACGTGATCTTCAAGGCGGCCGGCTTTGACTGGCGCGAGCCGGGCTGCTCGATGTGCCTGGCCATGAATGACGATCGGCTCAAGCCCTATGAGCGCTGCGCCTCGACCTCGAACCGCAATTTCGAAGGCCGCCAGGGCTTCAAGGGCCGCACCCACCTGGTCTCGCCCGCCATGGCTGCCGCCGCGGCAATCGCCGGCCATTTCGTCGATATCCGCGACTGGAAATAGGCAACACATGATCGGGATGACCTGATCCCCACCTCCCCCTTGTGGGGAGGTCGGCGACTGGCTTGCATGGCAAGACAGAGCCGGGTGGGGGTAATTGCAGACCAAAAACATCCCCTCGCGCCGTTCCGATGTTACAGTGACACTGGAAGGCCCGAGTTTGGTGCGATGCGAATGAGGCCAGACCTTATGGCCGGATCACGCAGACGCCGCCGCCAGCGCAGCGGTTGCGGGTGTTCTTGTCGACGATGATCACTTTCGGGCCCTTGCGCTTCTGGCTGGCGGTGCTGCGCGACTGCTTGATGATGACCCGGGTGGTGTCATCGTCGCGCTTGATGCGGCCGCTGGTTCCGGCGCCTGTGGTTGTGGTCCTGGCGCCGGGCCGGGGCACGGAGGAGCGGCTCGGCCGTTCATCCTTGTCGATGATGATGATGGTGGTGTTGCCGCCATGGCGGTTCTTGTGGTGGCGCAGCGGCTTGACCTTGGCCGAAGGCGCTGTCGGCTCGAAGGCCAGGGCCGGCGTGAAGACGGGCGCGGACAGGCCAAGCCCGATCATGAGGGCGAAGGCTGCATGGGCAGCGCGGCGGCGCGGGGTCTGCATCTGGGTCATGACGGTGTCCTTGTGCCGGTGGCAAACGCATTCGCAGTCAGGCTGCGCCCGGCTGCTTTGCAGCGGCCTGTGTCGCAGGCGAATTTGGCCTCATTGTGCCGCAGAGCCGCGGCGGTGTCATCCATGCGCGCCGGTCATCTCCCGTTAACCTTAATCCGGCCCCGGACCGTGCGGCGGGGTGCTAAGGCCGGGCGTGAGCGCCCTCCTGCGACATCGCGCAGGCTTGACCGCAACCGGTGTTTGAACGAAACATGGCTTCATGAACATGCCAGACACCATCGACATCTCGCTGCTGCATCTCAAGGATGCACACCATTTCTCGCCGCTGCTGGCGGCCTATGTGCAGTCGCTCAAGCGCGGCGCGCCGCGGCGTCCGGATGATTATTATGCCGAGACGCTGCTGCAGGACCGGGTGGCGCAGATCTTTGGAGCGCGGCTCGATGGCGAGCTGGTCGGCTTTGCGGTGTTTTACGATCTGCCCGATCCGGTCACCGGCATGCGCTGCGGCCAGGTCGACCATCTCTATGTCAGCCATTTGCACCGCAACATGGGCATCGCCCAGGCGATGCTCGACATGCTGGCCGAGGAAAGCGACGCCCGCGGCTGGTCGCGGCTGGTGCTCAACGCGCCGCGGCTGCCCGAAGACGGGCGCAAGCTTTACGAGAAAATCGCCACCAAGGCGGATTTTTCCAGCTGGGAAATCCGATTCGACCATCCCAGGTGACCCGGCGCGGCCATTTGCGTCAAATATATTGCAGTGCGATCTGCCACCTCAATCGATTGAAGCGGCCTTTCTCCGTGGCAAAGCTTGCGAATTCGACCAAAGGCTTGAACGTAAAGCCAAAGCGGCTTTGACGCGGTGCATATAAGGCACTAAAACGCAATCACGGCCACCGGCCCTGCTTCGCGGGGCCGCTCGTGGCTTTCCTTGAGGGAAAGAAGGACAGGGTCCCGATGACCAATGTGACACACAGCCGGCCATTGTCGCCGCATCTGAGCATCTACAAGCAAATCCCGACCATGGTGATGTCGATCGTTCACCGGCTCACCGGCATGGCGCTCTATGCCGGCACGTTGCTGGTGGCGTGGTGGCTGTTCGCCGCCGCCTCGGGCGAGGCCACTTTCGACTGGGTCAACGGGATTTTCGGATCCTGGCTCGGGCGGCTGGTGCTGCTGGGCTACACCTGGGCGCTGATGCATCACATGCTTGGCGGCATCCGCCATTTCATCTGGGACACCGGCCGCGGCTTCGATCCCGAAACCTCGACCAAGATGGCCTGGGCCACGCTGGCCGGCTCGATCACCCTGACGATCCTGATCTGGATCATCGGCTACGCAATCCGGCTCTAGGAGACGATGGACATGAACACCAAGAACATGCGCACGCCGCTCTCCCGGGTCCGCGGACTGGGCACCGCCAAGGAAGGCACCGATCATTTCTGGCGGCAGCGGCTGACGGCGGTCGCCAATGTGCCGCTGCTGCTTTTCTTCGTCGGCTTCCTTGTCGTCTACAATGGCGAACCCCATGCGGTGGTCGCCGGGGCGTTGTCCAATCCGCTGGTGGCGGTGGTGATGGGCCTGGTGCTGATTTCCGGCCTCATTCACATGAAGCTCGGGATGCAGGTGATCATCGAGGACTATATCCATGCCGAGGGCATGAAGGTGGCGCTTCTGATCCTCAACATATTCTTTGCAATCGTGATCGGCGCCGTTTCGCTGTTCGCGGTGCTCAAACTCGGCTTCGGAGGCTGACAGACCATGGTAATGACGTCCAGCGTCAACATTGGCGGACGCGACTACACGGTAGTCGATCACTCATATGATGTGGTTGTTGTTGGAGCCGGCGGCGCCGGACTGCGCGCCACGCTCGGCATGGCCGAACAGGGTTTTCGCACCGCCTGCATCTCGAAAGTGTTTCCCACCCGCTCGCACACGGTTGCAGCCCAGGGCGGCATTGCCGCCTCGCTGACCAACATGACGCCGGACAGCTGGCAGTGGCACATGTACGACACGGTCAAGGGCTCGGACTGGCTCGGCGATGTCGACGCCATGCAGTATCTGACCATGGAAGCGCCCAAGGCGGTCTATGAGCTGGAGCATTACGGCGTGCCGTTCTCGCGTACCGAGGATGGCCGCATCTACCAGCGGCCGTTTGGCGGCCACATGCAGAATTACGGCGAAGGTCCTCCGGTGCAGCGCACCTGTGCGGCGGCCGACCGCACCGGCCACGCCATCCTGCACACGCTCTATGGCCAGTCGCTCAAGCACAATGCGGAGTTCTTCATCGAGTATTTCGCGCTCGATCTGTTGATGGAAGAAGACGGCCGCTGCACCGGCGTGGTGGCCTGGAACCTCGACGACGGCACCATTCACCGCTTTTCCGCCAAGATGGTGGTGCTGGCCACCGGCGGTTACGGCCGGGCCTATTTCTCGGCCACAAGCGCGCATACCTGCACCGGTGACGGCAATGGCATGATCGCGCGTGCCGGCCTGCCGCTGCAGGACATGGAATTCGTGCAGTTCCACCCGACCGGGATCTACGGCGCAGGTTGCCTGATCACGGAAGGAGCGCGCGGCGAAGGCGGCTATCTGGTCAATTCCGAAGGCGAGCGCTTCATGGAGCGTTATGCGCCGTCGGCCAAGGATCTGGCTTCGCGCGATGTTGTCTCGCGCTGCATGACGCTGGAAATCCGCGAGGGCCGCGGCGTCGGCAAGAACAAGGACCACATCTATCTGCATCTCGATCATCTTGATCCGGCGGTGCTGAACGAGCGGCTTCCGGGCATCTCGGAAAGTGCCAAGATCTTCGCCGGCGTCGACGTGACCCGCGAGCCGATCCCGGTGCTGCCGACGGTGCATTACAATATGGGCGGCATCCCGACCAACTATTGGGGCGAAGTGCTCAACCCGACCACGGAAGCGCCCGACCGGGTGACGCCGGGCCTGATGGCCGTCGGTGAAGCCGGCTGTGCTTCGGTGCATGGCGCCAACCGTCTGGGCTCCAATTCGCTGATCGACCTGGTGGTGTTCGGCCGTGCGGCAGCAATCCGCGCCGGCGAAGTCATCGACCGCAAATCGGCGATCCCGCAGGTCAACGAGACCTCGTTCGAGAAGATCATGACCCGCTTCGACCGGCTGCGCCATGCCAATGGCTCGCAGACAACCGCGGATCTGCGCGAAAAGATGCAGCGCGCCATGCAGGACGACGCGGCGGTGTTCCGCACCCAGGTCTCGCTCGAATCGGGCTGCAAGCGGATGAGCGCGATCTGGGCCGAACTTCCCGATGTGAAGGTGACCGACCGGTCGCTGATCTGGAATTCGGATCTGATGGAAACGCTGGAGCTGGAAAACCTGATGGCCTGCGCCATCACCACGGTCTATGGCGCCGAAGCCCGCAAGGAAAGCCGCGGCAGCCATGCCCGCGAAGACTATGTCGATGGCCCGTTCGGCGGCCGCGACGACGAGAACTGGCGCAAGCACACGCTGGCCTGGCTGGATGATGCCGGCAAGGTCACGCTCGACTATCGCCCGGTCCACACCGAGCTGATCGCCGAGGGCATCGATCTCGCCAAGATCGCCCCCAAAGCCCGCGTGTATTAAGAGGGAACAGAGACAATGGTTGAACTCACACTTCCCAAGAATTCGCAGCCGAAGCCGGGCAAGACCTGGCCGAAGCCGGCGGGTGCTTCCAACACCCGCGAATTCCGCGTCTATCGCTGGTCGCCGGATGATGCGGAAAACCCGCGCATCGACACCTTCCACATCGATATGGATGATTGCGGGCCGATGGTGCTCGACGGTCTGTTGTGGATCAAGAACAAGATCGACGCGACGCTGACGCTCAGGCGCTCCTGCCGCGAGGGGATCTGCGGCTCCTGCGCCATGAATATCGACGGCACCAACACGCTGGCCTGCACCAAGGGTCTCGACGAGATCGATGGCGCGGTCAAGGTCTATCCGCTGCCGCATCTGCCGGTGGTCAAGGATCTGGTGCCGGACCTGACGCATTTCTATGCCCAGCACCGCTCGATCGAGCCGTGGCTGAAAACAGTCTCGCCGACGCCGGCCAAGGAATGGAAGCAGAGCCACGAAGACCGGGCCAAGCTCGATGGGCTCTATGAGTGCATCCTGTGCGCCTGCTGCTCGACCTCGTGCCCGAGCTACTGGTGGAACGGCGACCGCTATCTCGGCCCCGCCGTGCTGCTGCAGGCCTATCGCTGGCTGATCGACAGCCGCGATGAAGCCACCGGCGAGCGGCTCGATGATCTCGAGGATCCGTTCCGGCTCTATCGCTGCCACACCATCATGAACTGCGCGCAAACCTGCCCCAAGGGTCTCAATCCCGCCAAGGCGATTGCCGAAATCAAGAAAATGATGGTGGAACGCCGGGTGTAGGACGGCAATCGACAATCGCCTTGCGCGTCCTCGCCGCTTGCAGCGGCTGCGGGCGTCGCCGGGTGCCGAAATCAAGAAGATGATGGTCGAGCGCCGGGTGTAGGCCAGGCCGAGACACACAGTTCAGAAGGGGCGCTCAGGCGCCTCTTTTTTGTTGTGTCTGTTTGCCGCTGCAAGCATTGCGCTCTCCTGATCTCCCCGCAAAGGGGGAGATTCATGGGAATGGAGTGTGTTGTTGTCTCTAACACACTCACGCGAGAATGTGGTATGTTTACTCTCTAGGTTGATTTGGAGATTCGTGAATGACCGATTGGTCTGATATTGCTGACAAGATCAGCGCCACGATTACATTACTCAAGCAAACCAGTGGACTTGTTAAAGACGTAGCCCCGCTTGTGCAGAACTCCGAAGCGAAGGCGAAGCTGAGTGAGGTTCGCGAGCAGCTTTTGGACGCGAGTGAGCGGGTGAATGACCTGAGAGCGGTCAACAATGAAATAGTAGACAGGAATCTGCAACTCGAAGGCGAAATCAGAGAGATTAAATCATTTCTCTCTAAGAAAGATAGCTACGTGCCATATCGGCTTGAACGTGGTGCCTTTGTGTATGTCGCAGAAAACAGCCCCGATGGCCCTGAAAAAGCGCCATGGTACTGTCAGCACTGTTTTGAAGTCGAGCATCGGCTGTCTCCAATGAATTACCGGAAGGAAGCCGAGGGCCGATCAGCTGTTTACGCTTGCCAAAGCTGTAAAGCTGAAACTGTGGACTACGGCAGATCGTATTACGACGGCAAATAAAAGCCCGCTCAATCGCCGGGATTCTCGTCCTTGCCACCTAATCACGAACTGCGCCCAGACTTGCCCCCAGGGTCTCAACCCGGCCAAGGCGATTGCCGAGATCAAGAAGATGATGGTCGAGCGCCGGGTGTAGGCCGTCCGAGATACACAGTTCAGAAGGGGCGCTCAGGCGCCCCCTTTGTGTGTCCGATTGTGTCCGAAGCTGGCGTCCAATTATCTCCCCCTTGTGGGGGAGATGTCACGAAGTGACAGAGCATCTGTGTTTGCTGTCAAGGCGGAGTTGGTGTCCAGAGTCGGTTCTGGGCGAGCAGGCAATTGGCCAGGACGACGAGCTTGCGCATGATGGCGACAAGGATGACCTTGGGTGGTTTGCCTTCAGCCTGGAGCGTCTTGGCAAAGGCGGCAAGCGCCGGATTGTAGCGCCGTGCCGACAGGGCGGCCATGTAGAGCGCGCGCCGCGGGGCGCGCCTTCCCGCTCGAATGGAGCGCCGGCCATGCCTTTCGCCGCTGTCGTCGGCGATCGGGGCAACGCCCGCCAGCATCGCCGCCTGCTTGCCGGTGCAGGAGCCGAGTTCGTCCATTCCGGCGATCAGGGCGCTGGCGGTGATACGGCCGATGCCGGGAACAGAGGTCAGGATCTCGGCCTTGCGGCAAAGATCCGGCTGGGCGGCGATACGGCGTTCGATTTCGGAATCCAGCCGTTCGACATGCCGCTCCAGCACCCCGATGAGCCGGCAAAGCTCTGCCCGCAGAAAGGCGACATCGGCCGCCTTGCAACGGTTCTTCAGCGCCGTGAGCTCGCCTTGGGCGCCCGACCTTGCATTGACCAGCTCCCGCAGGGCCTCGATGTCCGGGCTTGGAGGCGCACTCGGCTGCGGCCGAAGTGCGGCAGCCAGCAGCGCCAGCATGCGGGCATCGAGCCGATCGGTCTTGGCCAGATAGCCGTAGCAGCCTGCAAACTGCCGGGCGCGCCACGGATCGACGATCGCCACAGCAAAACCATCTCCACTGAGCGAGCGGTGAGCGGGACGATGGAACTTGCCGGTCGCCTCCATGATGATGCGATCGGGCCGCAGTCTGGTCAGCATCCGCTTGAACTGGCGGATGCCAGCCTTGTCGTTGCCGAACCGCCGGCTTTCAGCCTGCGGAAGGACATGAATGTCGAGCCACTCTTTACAGACGTCCACACCGACATAAACTGCGGACGTCGCGTCTTGTTCGAACGATACCTTGCCTTGCATGCGGGACTTGCTCCCCATCATCTGTTCAGGACAAACGTGAAGACGGACGGACCAAGCTCTGTCTCGGTTCAAACCAAGGGGGAACGGTCCCGCCCGCCAGATCCCCCGGAGGTGGCCACCTCCGGGGGATCACGCCAAAACAATACCATCAAGGCGCGGGTCGAACATACAAGGGGGGTAATATGCCGGCACCCACCAGCCTTTCGGAGCATAGCGTAACTCAACCCCCTCTGTCGGCTACGCCGACATCTCCCCCGCAAGGGGGAGATTTGGGAGCCCCCGAGTATCGAATTCACCCCAGCGCCTGTCCCAGGTCCGCGATCAGGTCGCCGGCGTCCTCGATGCCGACGGAGACGCGGATCAGGCTTTCGGGGATGCCGGTGTGGGGTTCGATTGTGTGGCGGTGCTCGACCAGGCTTTCGACGCCGCCCAATGAGGTGGCGCGGTGAAACAGCTTGAGCTTGCCGACGGCGGCAAGCGCCTCTTCGGCGCCGCCCTTGACCAGGAAGGACATCAGGCAGCCGAAACCGCCCTGCATCTGGCGCGCGGCAATCTCATGGCCGGGATGGCTAGCGAGACCCGGATAGTAAACGTCCGCCACCTTCGGATGTGTGGCAAGATATTCGGCGATTGTTTGCGTTGAACGACACATGCGCTCAACGCGCAGCGGCAGGGTGCGCATGCCGCGCAACAACAGCCAGGCCTCGAAGGGGCCGATGACGGCGCCGGCGTCGTGGCGGTCGGCCTTGATGTCGGTCCAGATCTTTGCTGCGGGTGAAGAGGTGGCGAGCACGCCGGCCAGCACATCGGAATGGCCGTTGATCGCCTTGGTGGCCGAGTGCATGACGATGTCGGCGCCATGCTCAAGCGGGCGCTGCAGCACCGGCGTGGCGGCGGTGGAATCGACAGCCAGCAGACCGCCGGCGGCATGGGCGCATGTGGCCGCGTGGGCGATGTCGACGGTCTTCAGCCAGGGGTTCGACGGCGTCTCGATGAACACCAGATCCGGCTTGTGGGTTGCGCAGGCCTTTTCCAGCGCGCTTGCGTCGGCGGCGTCGACCTCATGCAGGGTGATCTGGCGGCGGGCAGCAAAATCCCTGAGCCATTTGGTGGTGCCCCAGTAGATGCCGGATTGCACCACGACCGTAGCCCCGTTGGGCAGGGTGCGGAACATCGCCGCAATCGCCGCCATGCCGGAGGGAAACAGCAGCGCTTCTTCGGCATTTTCCAGCCGCGCGAGCACGTTCTCAGCGATGCGGACGATGTCGGAATTGTCGCGCGAATAGATATTGGCGGGATTGACCAGCGCGTAATCCTCGTCGCGCAGAAAGGTGGTCGACGGCTGCAGCGGCGGCACTACCCCGCCCGATGGCAGGTCGATGGCGCCATTGGCCTGGGCTGCGATTGTGGAGGGCTTGAGATCATTGGGGAGCGTCATGCGAGATCTGTCTTTCCCTGGCCCCTGCGCCAGATTTTGGGTGCGGGCCGCGTCCCGCTGTTGCCTTCGTGTCTATGCACTCCCGAGGGGAATTTCAACGCTGTCATTCTGGTGCGGCCCCGGCCGTGTCAGGTCGGTTCCAGCGTGATGACCACATTGCCCTTGCGGCCGCGGCTTTCAAAATGGGCATGGGCTGCGGCTGCCTGCTCGAGCGGAAAGCGCCGGTCGATCGGAGGGGTAAACTCACCGTTTGCGGCAAGGCCTGCCAGAAAGGCGAGATCCTCGGCCCGTTCCGGCGCATAGCCGCCAATCGCCTTGCGGCCGCCAGTCTTGCGGGCCATCAGGGAGCCGAGCAAATGCCACAGGCTGGATGAGACCAGCAGCAGCCTTCCCCGGGTTTCAGCGCGGCGCCATAGCGGGCCCAGGTGGCGGTGCCGCTGGTGTCGAGAATGATGTCATAGGCGTCGCGGGCGTCGGACGGGTCCTCGCGGCTATAGTCGACCACCGCATCGGCCCCGAGCGCGCGGACCATGTCGAGGCTGGCGCTGGAGGCAACGCCGGTGACAGTGGCGCCGAAGGATCTGGCGATCTGCACGGCGGCACTGCCGACACCGCCGGCAGCGCCGATGACCAGCACGCTGTCACCGTGTTTGATGCCGCCCTTGTCGCGCAGAAAATTGAGCGCGGTGGCGCCGCCAAAGGACAGGATGGCCGCCTGATCAAGTTCGAGATTGTCCGGCGCGATGGCGATCGCCGCGGTCTGGCTGATCACGGCATAGTCGGCATAACCGCCCAATCGGGCGCCGGGATAGGCGAAGACCCGGTCGCCCGGCTTGAAGCTTGTGACATCCGCGCCGACCGCTTCGACCACGCCGGCAAATTGTGCGCCGAGCACCTGGCGGCGGGGGCGGAACAGCCCGAACACCAGCCTGCCGATCAGGCCGAAGCCGGCCGGCAGATCAAGGCTGCGGGCGCGGTAGTCGGCAGCTGTGACGCTGCTGGCGTGCACACGCACCAGCACCTCATCGGGCTTTGGAACCGGTTTGGGGCGGTCGGCCAGGGTGAGGACTGCGGGCGGTCCATACTTCAAATAGGTGATGGCTTTCATGGGGAATGCTCTCCAGTTTCTGACCCGGATATACTCATGCGATCACGCAGAATAAATTGACCAAACATGCCGATATGATATGCATTTTCGCATGGATTGGAAATCTGTCAATTTCGACTGGAACCGGGCGCGGGCGTTTCTGGTCACCGCAGAGGAAGGCTCGCTGTCGGCGGCGGCGCGGGCGCTCGGCATGGCGCAGCCGACGCTGGGACGCCAGGTCTCGGCGCTGGAACAGGAACTCGGGGTGGCGCTGTTCGAGCGCGTCGGCCGCGGGCTCACGCTGACGCCGAGCGGGCTCGAGCTGATGGACCATGTCCGCGCCATGGGCGAGGCGGCGGCGCGGATGTCGCTCAGCGCCTCGGGCAAGGCGCAGGCCATCGAGGGCACGGTGTCGATCAGCGCCAGCGAAGTTGATTCGGCCTTCAGGCTGCCGCCGATCATTGCGCAGCTCCGACAGATGGCGCCGGGGATCGATGTCGAGATTGTCGCCACCAATTCGGAAAGCGATCTGCGGCGCCGCGAGGCCGATATCGCCATCCGCAACTACCGGCCGACCCAGCCCAATCTGGTGGCGCGCAAGATCCGCGACATCCATGGCCGGATCTACGCAACGCCGGGCTATCTCGACAGCATCGGCAATCCCTCGACGCCGGAGGAATATTGCGAGGCTGATTTTATCGGCTTCAACCGCTCGGGCGAGTTCATCGCGGCCATGACCCGGTTCGGACTTTCATTGACGCAAGCCAATTTTCCAATCGTGTCGGAAAGCCACCTGGTGCAGTGGAGCCATGTCCGCCACGGGCTCGGTATCGGCATCATGGCCGCCGACATAGGAGACGCCGAGCCGGATGTGGCTCAGGTCCTGCCGGATCTCGATCCGATCGTGATTCCGGTCTGGCTGGTGACGCACCGCGAAGTTCACACCAGCCGGCGGGTGCGGCTGGTGTTTGATCTGATGGCAAAAGAACTGGCGCGTCCATTTTATGGATGAGATGAAAGCACGGAAGCGGCTGATTGTGGGGGCCGGCCTTGTTTTCGGTGACCCCGGCCACAGGTATTGCTCGTGCGCTGCCTTGCGGCGCGCTTCGCCCGGCAGGAAATCCTGCCGCAGCTTCTGCAGCCGATCGGAAAGACACCCATGCCCCAGCCCGTTTACACCACGGATCATCCTGTCCTTGTCACCGGCGCCACCGGCTTCGTCGCAGGATGGCTGGTCAAGCGTCTGCTCGAGGAAGGCTTTACCGTTCACGGGGCCGTCCGCGATCCCTCCAATAGCAAGAAGACCGAACATCTGACAAAGCTGGCTGCCGAACTTCCGGGACAGCTCAAGCTGTTCAAGGCCGATCTTCTCGACCAGGGCAGCTATGCCGAAGCCATGGCCGGATGTGCGGTGGTGTTTCACACCGCCTCGCCATTCACCAGCAAGTTTGACGATGCGCAGCGCGATCTCGTCGATCCGGCGGTCAAGGGCACCCGCAATGTGCTGGAAACCGCCAATGCCACTCAATCCGTGCAGCGGGTTGTGGTGACCAGCTCCTGCGCGGCGATCTATGGCGACAATATCGATGTTGCCGCAGCGCCCGGCGGCGTGCTCACCGAGGATGACTGGAATACCACCTCCTCGCTCACCCATTCGCCCTATTCCTTCTCCAAGGTCGAGGCTGAAAAGGCCGCCTGGGAGATCGCCAGGGCACAGGGCCGCTGGCAGCTGGTCACCATCAATCCCTCGCTGGTGATGGGGCCGACCCTTTCGGGCAGTTCGACCTCGGAATCGCACAATCTGGTCAAGCAGTTCGGCGACGGCACGCTGAAGGCCGGTGCACCGCCGCTTGAAATCGGCATGGTCGATGTCCGCGATGTCGCCGAGGCGCATATGCGTGCCGGCTTCGTCCTGGGCGCACAGGGCCGCTACATCACCTCGTCGGAAACCGTGTCCTTCCTCCAGGCCGGGAAAATTCTGCGCAGCCATTTCGGCGACCGCTGGCCGTTCCCGACCCGCGAACTGCCGAAATGGCTGCTGTGGCTGATCGGTCCGCTGGTCGACAAATCGCTGTCGCGGGATTTCGTGTCGCGGAACATGGGCCATCCCTGGCGGGCCGATCATTCCAAGTCGGAGCGCGAGCTTGGTCTCGACTATCATCCGGTCGACACGGCGGTGATCGAGATGTTCCAGCAATTGATCGACACGGGCAGGGTCAAAAAGACCTAGCCGCACCGGTCCGCCCGGCTCCCTGACGATCTGCGGCAAGCCGCGGAAAAACCGCGCTGGTTGCCTGATCGGCCTCTATCGCTGCGGACCCGCAATGGGCTAGCTTGCGGCGATGATAGAGGTTCTCAAGCATCCGATCTATGCGCGGCTGTTTTCGGCGCAGGTGATTGCGCTGATAGGCACTGGCCTACTCACCGTGGCGCTGGGACTGCTGGCCTATGATCTCGCCGGCGAGCGCGCCGGCGTGGTGCTCGGCACGGTGTTTGCCATCAAGATGATCGCCTATGTCGGGCTGGCGCCGGTTGCCAATGCGCTGGCCGGACGCTGGCCGCGCAAACGGGTTCTGATCGGCGCCGACCTGGTGCGCGCTGCGGTGGCGCTGAGTTTGCCATTCATCGATTCAGTCTGGCACATCTACGGTCTGATCTTCGTGCTGCAGGCGGCGTCGGCAACCTTCACGCCGGCGTTTCAGGCGGTCATTCCCGATATTCTGCCCGATGAGCGCGATTACACACGGGCGCTGTCGCTGTCGCGGCTGGCCTATGATCTGGAAAACCTGCTGAGCCCAGCGCTGGCGGGATTTCTGCTGATCTTCATCAGCTATCACTGGCTGTTCGGCGGCACGGTTTTGGGCTTCATCGGATCGGCGCTGCTGGTTCTGGCGGCTCCGATCCCGGCGCTGAAACCGCAGGCCAAGATGCGGCCGTTCCTCGACCGGCTGACTCGCGGCATACGCATCTATGTCGCAACGCCGCGGCTGCGCGGCCTGCTGTCGCTCAACCTGAGTGCCGCGGCGGCCGGCGCCTTCGTGCTGGTCAACACAGTGGTGGTGGTGCGCGGCGAATATGGCATGGGCGACCGGCAGGTGGCCTATGCGCTGGCGGCATTTGGCGGCGGCTCGATGCTGGCAGCCCTTGTGCTGCCGCGGCTGCTCGACCGCCTGACCGATCGCCGCATCATGGTCACTGCAGGCTTCCTGCTGGCCGGCCTGACTCTCGGGCATGCCGTCTATCAGTTCACGCTGGGACTGCCCGGCTGGGGCTGGTTCCTGGCCTTGTGGGCCCTGAGCGGGTTGTTCTATGCGGCGATCCTGACCCCGTCGGGGCGGCTGTTGCGCAATTCGGCGCATGCGGAAGACCGGCCGTCGCTGTTTGCGGCGCAGTTCACCCTGTCGCATCTCTGCTGGCTGATGACCTATCCGGTCGCCGGTTGGGCCGGCAATGCGCTCGGCCTGCCGGTGGCGATGGCAATTCTCGGGACCATTGCGCTGGCCGGCGCCTTGCTGGCCGTTGCGGCCTGGCCGGCGGACGACAGCCAGGTGGTCGAGCATGAGCACCGCGACCTGCCGCCCGATCATCCGCATCTGCGCGATCATCCGGTCGCTGGTACGCGCCATCGCCATGTCTTTGTCATCGATGACGAGCACCGCGCCTGGCCCACCCACGGGTAACGGAATCGCCGGTTTGACCGCGATCAAATCCGTGCTTCGCCCGGGCTGGTATCAGTGCCCCCCAGACACTGAACACAAGCGGGGGCACGAAATGGCCGAAACCAACTGGAATTCCTTCATCGACCAGACCAATGAGCGCATGGCGGCGTTGCGCAAGGCGATGCCGGAGCAGGCCAAGGGGCTGGGGCAACTGGCGCAGGCGGCGATCGCGCCCGGCGCGCTGGATTCCAAGACCAAGGAGCTGATCGCGCTGGCCATCGGCATCACCGCGCGCTGCGATGGCTGCCTGGCGTTTCATGCCAAGGCGGCGCACAAATATGGCGCGACCCGCGAGGAGATCGTCGAGACCATCGGTGTCGCCGTCTATATGGGCGGCGGACCCTCGATGATCTATGGCGCCGAGGCGCTGGACGTGTTCGACGCGGTCAGCTGAGCGCGTCTGCCGGAGGTGCCGGCTAAGCGGCGCTTCACGGTTTTGTGCGGAACCGTGTGTTGTCATCGGCGCGCTCTGGGCTAGGTTCTGCTCAGACAGAGGAGACTTCCATGATCAGATTGCTGCTATCGTCCGCCCTGATGACCTGCGCCTTGGCCACCGCACCTGCCAATGCCGACGAAACCGGCGTGGCGGTGTTTGCCGGCGGCTGTTTCTGGTGCGTGGAATCGGATTTCGACCACGTCAAGGGCGTGACCGAGACGATATCGGGCTATATTGGCGGCAAGGCCGACAATCCGACCTACAAGTCGCATGTCGCCAATGGCGACCGGGAAGCCGTCGAGATCAAATATGATCCGGCGATGGTCAGCTATGCGGAACTGCTCAAGACCTTCTTCCGCACGGTCAATCCGACCGATGATGGCGGCCAGTTCTGTGATCGCGGCTACAGCTACACCACAGCGGTCTACACGTTGAATGACGAGCAGGCGGCCCAGGCCAAGGCCGCGAAGGCGGAAGCCGAGGCGGCGCTGGGCAAAGAGGTGGTCACCGCCATCGAGCCGGCTCCCACATTCTGGCCGGCGGAAGACTATCATCAGGATTTCTACACCAAGAGCCCGGTGCGCTATAATTACTACCGCCGCGCCTGCGGGCGCGACAGCCAGATCGAGACACTGTGGGGCGAGGAAGCCCATTATGGCGTGGTCAAATAGGCCATGCCGGACAACGGTCCTCGGCCCTGCTGTCTCGTCGGGGCGAGGGCTGCAACGGGGCCGGGAAGCTGCAAGGGGCGTTGCAGCCGGCGATGATCGGTGGCACAGGCTGGCGTTCAGCAAGGAGTTTTGGAAAGATGAAGGTTTTCCTAAACTATTTCGCTGATAATGCGTTGTTGATGCGGTTCCAGGACCGGTAAACCTTGCATTTACCATCCTATGGCCATTTTATGCGTCTTAAGGGGACGAACAGCGAAGCGCATGTTTCGCCTAACCGGAGCTATCTCTCATGAAAATGCACACCTTGCTGGTCGCAGTCGCGGTCGCCGCAGCGCTTGGCGGTTGCCAGCGGACATCATTCAGCGGCATGAACACCCAGCAGCGGCCGGCTCCGTTGATGCCCGCGCCAGTGGGTGGCGTACAGTCCGGACAGCTCGCGCCTCCGACCATGGCCGCGCCGGGCGAATTCCCGACAGCGCCGACCGCGCCGGAAGTCTCGACGGTTGCGCCGGAAGTTGCCGCCGCCAATGCGCCGGAGCTGACCCGCGAAGCGCTGATCGGCCGCTGGTCCGCGGGAACCGGCGGAACCACCTGTGACGTGTTCCTGTCGCTGACCAAATGGACCGGCGGTTACCGCGCCGCCTCGCGCGGTTGCGTCGGCAGTGCTGCAGCCATTTCGGCATGGGACGTCCAGGGCAAGCAGGTGATCCTGTCCGATTCCAGCGGCAACCAGGTCGCCCGGCTCTACCAGTCGGCCAATGAACGCTATGACGGATCGACCTCTTCGGGTCAGCCGATCTCGCTTTCGCGCTAAGGCAGCACAGGGCGCGGCTTCACGCGATAGGCCTGGTTCATGACCTGGAAGAAACTGGATACCGTTGCGGCCGCCTATGCGGCGCGTGTCAAGAGCGGTGAGTTTTCCGAGGATGCGGCGCAAGTGCAACTGGCGCGGCGGCTGGACACGCTTCTGCTCGAAGTCTCCAACCGCCGGCTGGCAAGCAAGTCCAGCGCGCTGGGCTGGATGTTCGGGCGCAAGCAGAAATCCACCAAGCCGCCGCGCGGCCTCTATGTGCATGGCGCTGTCGGCCGCGGCAAGACCATGCTGATGGACATGTTCTTCGAACTGGTGCCGGCCAAGCGCAAGCGGCGGGCGCATTTCCACGATTTCATGGCCGACGCCCATGACCGCATTCATGCGCACAGGCAAAAGCTCAAGAACGGCGAGACCGGGGAAGCCGATCCGGTGCCGCCGGTGGCGACACAGCTGATCGGCGAGGCCTGGGTCCTGTGCTTTGACGAGTTCTCGGTCACCGACATCACCGACGCGATGCTGTTGTCGCGGCTGTTCGAGCAATTGTTCAGCCAGGGCTGCGTGCTGGTGGCAACATCCAATGTCGAGCCGGACCAGCTTTACCGTGACGGCCTGAACCGGCAATTGTTCCTGCCGTTCATCAAGCTGCTCAAGGACAATGTCGAGGTGGTCAATCTCGATGCGATGACCGATTACCGGATGGAAACCACGACGCGGCTGCCGGTCTATCACCGGCTGAGTCAGGGCGAGGGCAGCAATGCCATGGATCTGGCCTGGACACGGGCGACCGCGGGCAAGATGACCACGGCCGAAACGGTTCACGTCAAGGGCCGCGACGTGGCGGTACCGCAGGCCGGCGCGGGCGCTGCCCGGTTCTCCTTTGCCGATCTGTGCGAGGCAGCGCTCGGAGCCTCGGACTATGCCGCGATTGCCGATCGCTACCACACGGTGTTTGTCGACCAGGTGCCGGTGATGAGCGAAACCAGCCGCAATGCCGCCAAACGCTTCATCACCCTGATCGACACGCTGTATGACCGCAAGAACCGGCTGTTCATCTCGGCCGCCGCCGATCCGGAGGGGCTGTATATGGGCAAGACCGGCACCGAAAGTTTCGAGTTTGCCCGCACCGCCTCGCGGCTCAACGAGATGCAGAGCACGCTTTATCTGGAGACAAGCCGGGCGAGCGAGGCGGTGAATTTGCGCAAGGCGGACAAAAAACTTTGACGTTTACGTAAGAAATTCAAAAGCTAACCGATTGAAAAAGCTGGCACCAAAAGTAGGAGTTGCCACTATCCTTCAATAGGTCTATTCGAAATCCCGAAAACGGGGCCAGGCGTTTTGCGGGTTCCAGAGACCAACGACCTGCGGAGAGTTTCGAAATGGCGCGTAACAAGATTGCATTGATTGGTTCGGGAATGATCGGCGGCACGCTCGCCCACCTGGCCGCATTGAAAGAACTCGGCGACGTCGTCCTGTTCGATATTGCCGAGGGCACGCCGCAGGGCAAGGCGCTCGACATCGCCCAGTCCGCTCCGGTCGAAGGTTTTGACGCCCGCATGTCCGGCGCCAATGATTACTCGGCCATCGAAGGCGCCGATGTCTGCATCGTCACCGCCGGTGTCGCCCGCAAGCCGGGCATGAGCCGCGACGACCTGCTGGGCATCAACCTCAAGGTGATGGAACAGGTTGGCGCCGGCATCAAGAAATATGCCCCGAATGCCTTCGTCATCTGCATCACCAACCCTCTCGACGCGATGGTCTGGGCGCTGCAGAAATTCTCCGGCCTGCCGAAGAACAAGGTTGTCGGCATGGCCGGCGTGCTCGATTCGAGCCGCTTCTGCCATTTCCTCTCCGAAGAATTCAATGTCTCGATCGAAGACGTCACGGCCTTCGTGCTCGGCGGCCACGGCGACACCATGGTGCCGCTGGCGCGTTATTCGACGGTTGCCGGCATTCCGCTGCCCGACCTGATCAAGATGGGCTGGACCACCAAGGAAAAGCTCGAGGAAATCATCCAGCGCACCCGTGACGGCGGCGCCGAGATCGTCAAACTGCTCAAGACCGGCTCTGCCTATTACGCTCCGGCCTCCTCGGCGATCCTGATGGCCGAATGCTATCTCAAGGACAAGAAGCGGGTTCTGCCCTGCGCGGCACACCTGTCGGGCCAGTATGGCGTGAAAGACATGTATGTCGGCGTGCCCTGCATCATCGGCGCCGGCGGCATCGAGCGGGTCATCGAGATCGAGCTCAACAAGTCCGAGCAGAAGGCCTTCGACAAGTCGGTGGAATCGGTCGCCGGGCTTTGCGAAGCCTGCATCGCCATCGCCCCGAATTTGAAGTAAGCGCGGCTTTGCAGCCCACTCAATCCAGGAGTTCCCATGAACATCCATGAATACCAGGCCAAGGCCCTCTTGAAGGGTTTTGGAGCGCCGGTGGCCGAAGGGGTCGCCATTCATTCCGCTGACGAGGCGGAAGCGGCGGCAAAATCGCTGCCCGGTCCGCTTTACGTGGTCAAGAGCCAGATCCATGCCGGTGGTCGCGGCAAGGGCAAGTTCAAGGAACTCGGCCCCGACGCCAAGGGCGGTGTGCGGCTGGCCTTCTCGATCGACGAAGCCAAGGCGCATGCCAAGGAAATGCTCGGCAACACGCTGGTCACCAAGCAGACCGGCGATGCCGGCAAGCAGGTCAACCGTCTCTATATCGAGGACGGCGCCGACATCGAGCGCGAACTCTATCTCTCGATCCTGGTCGACCGCACCGTCGGCCGCAACGCTTTCGTGGTCTCCACCGAAGGCGGCATGGACATCGAGGCGGTCGCCCACGACACGCCGGAAAAGATCATCACCGTCGCCATCGACCCCGAAACCGGCGTCACCGCGGCTGATCTGGCGACGCTCAATTCCGCGCTGGAACTGACCGGCGAAGCGGCCAAGGACGGCGAAAAGCTGTTCCCGATCCTCTACAAGGCCTTTGTCGAAAAGGACATGGCGCTGCTGGAAGTCAATCCGCTGATCGTCATGAAGGACGGCCGGCTGCGGGTGCTCGACGCCAAGGTGTCGTTCGACAACAACGCGCTGTTCCGCCACGAAGACATTGTCGAGCTGCGCGACCTCTCCGAAGAGGATGCCAAGGAAATCGAGGCGTCGAAATACGACCTCGCCTATGTCGCGCTCGACGGCAATATCGGCTGCATGGTCAATGGCGCCGGCCTGGCGATGGCGACGATGGACATCATCAAGCTCTATGGCCAGGAACCTGCCAACTTCCTCGATGTCGGTGGCGGCGCCACCACGGAAAAGGTCACGGCCGCGTTCAAGATCATCACCGCCGACCCGGCCGTCAAAGGCATCCTGGTCAATATCTTCGGCGGCATCATGAAGTGCGACGTCATTGCCGAAGGCGTGATCGCTGCGGTCAAGGAAGTCGGGCTCAAGGTTCCCCTGGTGGTTCGCCTTGAAGGCACCAACGTCGATCTCGGCAAGAAAATCATCAACGAATCCGGTCTCAACGTCATTTCAGCCGATGATCTGGATGATGCTGCGCAGAAGATCGTCGCCGCAGTGAAGGGGGCCTGATCCATGTCCATTCTGATTGACAAGAACACCAAGGTCCTGGTTCAGGGCCTGACCGGCAAGACCGGCACCTTCCACACCGAGCAGGCGCTGGCCTATCACGGCACGCAGATGGTCGGCGGCATCCACCCGAAAAAGGGCGGCTCCACCTGGGAAGGTTCGGGCGGCACCAATCTGCCAATCTTCGCCTCCGTCGCCGAGGGCAAGGACGTCACCGGCGCCAATGCCTCGGTGATCTATGTTCCGCCATCGGGCGCCGCGGCTGCCATCCTGGAAGCGATCGAGGCGGAAATTCCGCTGATCGTCTGCATCACCGAAGGCATCCCGGTGCAGGACATGATCAAGGTCAAGGCCCGGCTCGACAAGTCGTCGTCGCGGCTGATCGGCCCGAACTGCCCCGGCGTGATGACGCCGGACGAATGCAAGATCGGCATCATGCCCGGTTCGATCTTCAAGAAGGGCTCCGTCGGCGTCCTGTCGCGTTCGGGCACGCTGACCTATGAAGCCGTGTTCCAGACCACCAATGAAGGCCTCGGCCAGACCACGGCTGTCGGCATCGGCGGCGATCCGGTCAAGGGCACCGAATTCATCGACATGCTGGAAATGTTCCTGGCCGATGACGAGACCAAGTCGATCATCATGATCGGCGAGATCGGCGGCTCGGCTGAAGAAGACGCGGCGCAGTTCCTCATCGACGAAGCCAAGAAGGGCCGCAAGAAGCCGATGGTCGGCTTCATCGCCGGCCGCACCGCACCGGAAGGCCGGACCATGGGCCATGCCGGCGCCGTGATTTCCGGCGGCAAGGGCGGCGCGGACGACAAGATCGCTGCGATGGAAGCGGCAGGCATCACGGTGTCGCCGTCGCCTGCACGTCTTGGCACAACGCTGGTTGAAGTCCTCAAGGGGTAATCCCGGGGCTAATCAAGGGCTGGAACAATGAGCGACGCCGTGCGCGAAACGCTGGACCGCTACTACGCCGCGCTGAAAGCGGGCGACAGAGAGGCCCTGCGCGGCGTCGTGTCAGACGATACCGAGGTTCATTACCCGGCGCCTGAGGGGCTTCTGCCCTGGGCCGGGGACTGGACCGGGTTTGAAGGCTTCGAGGCATTCATTGCGGCCGTGGGCGATCACCTGGTGATCGACACGGTCGAACCGCTTGCAGTCCATGTGGCCGGAGACACCGTGATCACGGTGCTCAGGGGCGAATGGACGGTCAAGGCGACGGCACGCAAGGTGCGGACGGAAACAGTCAACATGTTCACGCTACGCGACGGCAGGATCGTTCGCTACCAGGTCTACAGCGACACTGCGGCGCTGGCGGTCGGGTTGGGCAGGCTCGCGGCGTAAACGCGGCGCAAGCCACAGAGTCTAGGGAAAAGGGCCAGACAACGGCCCGGAAAAAGGTGAAAACCATGGCACGCAACGACGAAGCCAACGACATCATGGCGCAGACCTCGTTCCTGTATGGTGGCAATGCCCACTACATCGAGGAAATGTACGCCCGCTTCCAGGACGACCCCGGCAGCGTGCCGGCCGAATGGAAGGCTTTTTCGCCGAGCTGAAGGACGATCCCGATCAGGTCCGCAAATCCGCAGCCGGCGCGTCATGGACACAGGCCAACTGGCCGGTGCAGGCCAATGGCGAGCTGGTCTCGGCGCTCGACGGCAATTGGGGCACGATCGAAAAGGCCGTCGGTGACAAGCTCAAGGACAAGGCCAAGGCCGCCGGGCAGCCGGTGGATTCGGGCGATGTGCTGCAGGCGACGCGCGATTCGGTGCGCGCCATCATGATGATCCGGGCTTTCCGCATGCGCGGCCACCTGCATGCCAAGCTTGATCCGCTCGGAATTGCCCAGCAGCCGGACAATGATTACAACGAGCTGTCGCCGGAGGCTTATGGCTTCACCGAGGCTGATTACGACCGCAAGATCTTCATCGATCACGTGCTCGGTCTGGAATATGCCACCATCCGCGAGATGCTCGACATCCTCGAGCGCACCTATTGCTCGACGCTCGGTGTCGAGTTCATGCATATTTCCAACCCGGAAGAAAAATCCTGGATCCAGGAGCGCATCGAAGGCCCGGACAAGGGCGTCGAGTTCACCGAGAACGGCAAGAAGGCGATCCTGCAGAAGCTGATCGAGGCGGAAGGCTTCGAGCAGTTCATCGACGTCAAGTACAAGGGCACCAAGCGCTTCGGCCTCGACGGCGGCGAATCGCTGATTCCGGCGCTCGAGCAGATCATCAAGCGCGGCGGCAATATGGGGCTGAAGGAGATCGTCTTCGGCATGGCCCATCGCGGCCGGCTCAACGTGCTCACCCAGGTCATGGCCAAGCCGCACCGGGCGGTGTTTCACGAGTTCAAGGGCGGATCGTTCAAGCCCGACGAGGTCGAGGGCTCGGGCGACGTCAAGTATCACCTTGGCGCCTCGTCCGACCGCGAGTTCGACAATAACAAGGTGCACCTGTCGCTGACCGCCAACCCGTCGCACCTGGAAATCGTCAATCCGGTGGTGATGGGCAAGTGCCGCGCCAAGCAGGACATGATGGCCACCGTGTTCGAAGGCGACATCATCCCGCTGAAGGAGCGCTCCAAGGTGATGCCGCTGCTGCTGCACGGCGATGCGGCCTTTGCCGGCCAGGGCGTGGTCGCGGAAATCCTCGGCCTGTCGGGCCTGCGCGGTCACCGCGTTGCCGGCACCGTGCATTTCATCATCAACAACCAGATCGGTTTCACCACCAATCCCGGCTTCTCGCGCTCGTCGCCCTATCCCTCGGATGTGGCCAAGATGATCGAGGCGCCGATCTTCCACGTCAATGGCGATGATCCCGAAGCCGTGGTCTATGCCGCCAAGGTGGCCACCGAATTCCGCATGACCTTCCACAAGCCGGTGGTGGTCGACATGTTCTGCTATCGCCGCTTCGGCCACAATGAGGGCGACGAGCCTTCCTTCACCCAGCCGAAGATGTACAAGAAGATCCGCAGCCACGAGACGGTGGTGACGGTCTATTCGCGCCGCCTGATCGAGGAAGGCGTGATCACCGAGGGCGAATTCGAGAAGATGAAGGCCGACTGGCGCGCCCATCTCGAAGGCGAATTCGACATCGGCCAGAGCTACAAGCCGAACAAGGCCGACTGGCTTGACGGGCAATGGTCGGGCTTGCGCACCGCCGACAACCAGGATGAGCAGCGCCGCGGCAAGACCGCCATGCCGCTCAAGCAATTGCGCGAACTGGGCAAGAAACTCTCGGAAGTGCCGGAAGGCTTCAAGGCGCACCGCACCATCCAGCGGTTCATGGACAACCGCGCCAAGATGATCGAGACCGGCGAGGGCATCGACTGGGCCTTTGCCGAGGCGCTGGCCTTCGGCTCGCTGGTCATGGAGGGCACAAAGATCCGCTTCTCCGGGCAGGATGTCGAGCGCGGCACCTTCAGCCAGCGGCATTCGGTGCTCTACGATCAGGAGACCGAGGAGCGCTACATCCCGCTGGCCAACCTGTCGCCCAACCAGGCGCGTTACGAAGTCATCAACTCGATGCTGTCGGAAGAAGCGGTTCTCGGGTTCGAATATGGCTACTCGCTGGCGCGGCCGAATGCGCTGACCCTGTGGGAAGCCCAGTTCGGCGATTTCGCCAATGGCGCCCAGGTGCTGTTCGACCAGTTCATCAGCAGCGGCGAACGCAAGTGGCTGCGCATGTGCGGCCTCGTCTGCCTGCTGCCGCATGGCTATGAAGGCCAGGGACCCGAGCATTCCTCGGCGCGTCTGGAGCGGTTCCTGCAGATGTGCGCCGAAGACAACATGCAGGTGGCCAATTGCACCACGCCGTCGAACTATTTCCACATCCTGCGGCGTCAGATGAAGCGCGACTTCCGCAAGCCGCTGATCATGATGACGCCGAAATCGCTGCTGCGCCACAAGCGGGCGGTGTCGACGCTGGCGGAAATGTCGGGCGAGACCTCGTTCCACCGACTGCTGTGGGACGATGCCGAAGTGCTCAAGAACGAGCCGATCAAGCTGGTCAAGGACAACAAGATCCGCCGCGTGGTGATCTGTTCCGGCAAGGTCTATTTCGACCTGTACGAGGAACGCGAAAAGCGCGGCATCAACGATGTCTACCTGCTGCGGGTGGAACAGCTCTACCCGTTCCCGGCCAAGGCGCTGATCAACGAATTGTCGCGCTTCCGCAATGCCGAGATGGTCTGGTGCCAGGAAGAGCCCAAGAACATGGGTGCCTGGTCGTTCATTGATCCCTATCTGGAATGGGTGCTGGCTCATATCGACGCCAAATACCAGCGCGTTCGCTACACCGGCCGGCCGGCCTCGGCGTCGACGGCGACCGGTTTGATGTCGCGCCACCTTGCGCAGCTTGAAGCCTTCCTCGAGGATGCGCTGGGCGGCTGACCCGCCCGCGCGCCAGTTTTGAGACCTGTCTGAAAAAAGAACGGAAACACATATCATGGCTACTGAAGTCCGCGTCCCGACCCTCGGCGAATCCGTCAGCGAAGCCACCATCGGCACCTGGCTCAAGAAAGTCGGCGACACCGTCAAGGTGGATGAACCGCTGGTCGAGCTTGAAACCGACAAGGTCTCCATCGAGGTGCCTTCGCCGGTGTCCGGTGTGCTGAGCGAAATCCTGGCGCCCGACGGCGAAACCGTCGAGGTCAATGCATTGCTGGCGCAGATCGCCGAAGGTGCCGAAGGGGCCGCTCCGGCCAAATTGGAGGCGAAGGCCGAAGCGCCGGCCGCGAAGGCCGAGGCGCCTGCTGCCAAGGCCGCAGAACCTGCCGCCAAGAGCGGCACCGACATGCCGGCCGCACCCTCGGCACAGAAACTGATGGCGGAAAAGAACATCGCCGAAGGCAGCGTGTCCGGCTCGGGCAAGCGCGGCCAGGTGCTCAAGGGCGACGTGCTTGACGCGATCGGCAAGGGAAGTGCCGCCGCGCCGGCCGCTGCCCCGCAGGCCCCGCGTCCGGCATCCGCGGCAAGCGATGAAAGCCGCGAGGAACGGGTGAAGATGACCCGGCTGCGGCAGACCATTGCCCGCCGCCTCAAGGAAGCCCAGAACACCGCCGCGATGCTGACCACCTATAACGAGGTGGACATGAGCGCGGTGATGGAGATGCGCAAGAAGTACAAGGACCTGTTCGAGAAGAAGCATGGCGTCAAGCTCGGCTTCATGGGCTTCTTCACCAAGGCGGTAACGCATGCGTTGAAGGAGATCCCGGCGGTCAATGCCGAGATCGACGGCACCGATCTGATCTACAAGAACTATTGCCATGTCGGCGTCGCCGTCGGCACCGAAAAGGGCCTGGTGGTTCCCGTCGTGCGCGATGCCGACCAGATGGGCATAGCCGATATCGAGAAGGAAATCGGCCGTCTGGGCCGCGCCGCACGCGATGGCGAATTGTCGATGGCCGACATGCAGGGCGGCACCTTCACCATCTCCAATGGCGGTGTCTATGGTTCGCTGATGTCCTCGCCGATCCTGAACTCGCCGCAATCGGGCATTCTGGGCATGCACAAGATCCAGGAACGGCCGATGGCTGTCGGCGGCCAGGTGGTGATCCGTCCGATGATGTATCTGGCGCTTTCCTATGACCACCGGATTGTCGACGGCAAGGACGCCGTTACCTTCCTGGTGCGGGTCAAGGACAGCCTGGAAGATCCGGAACGTCTGGTTCTCGATCTCTAGGACGGCCATGATGGCTTCGGCACGGCTCCTGGCGCTTGCGGCCCTTTCGCTGGTTGCAGGCGCCCCATCGGCAATCGCCGCCTGCCCGCAGGCGCTGGCGGTCTATGCGGATCCGGCATCCGGGGCGGAGATCGCCTTTGCCGGGCCGCTGTCGGATGCCGATGGCATGCAACACCGGTTCAGCCTGAGTTTTGCCGGAAATGGTGTTAGGATGGATGGCGTGGTGATGATGGCGGGCGCGCCGGACCGGCCCTGGGGGTGATCCTGCATCAATGCCCCGAGGGTGACGCCACCGGCGCCGAGATTGCCGCCTGCACCGTCTGGGAAGGGCCGCTCTACGCGGTCGACGCCACGGGCGGGGCGGGATGGCTGCCGGTGCTGGATGCGGCCCATGCCGCAGGCGAAAGCCTGCTGCTGCCTGATTTCGGCGCGGCGGTGATGCGCTCGCAGGCGTGGCAGAGCCAAGAAGTAACTAAACTTCCCGGTGACGTGTTTCGTTTGAAAGCCTGCCAGGAATGAATTTCGGATCATAAGGACAAGACCATGAGCTACGACGTCATCATCATCGGTTCCGGACCCGGCGGCTATGTCTGCGCCATCAAGGCGGCGCAACTCGGCCTGAAAGTGGCTGTGGTGGAAAAGCGCGCAACCTTCGGCGGCACCTGCCTGAATATCGGCTGCATTCCGTCGAAAGCGCTGCTGCATGCGTCCGAAGTTTTCGCGCATGCCAGTCACGGCATGGAAAATCTCGGCGTCGAGGTCGGCAAGCCCAAGCTCAATCTGGAAAACATGATGGCGCACAAGGACGCCACCGTGAAATCCAATGTCGACGGCGTCGCCTATCTGTTCAAGAAGAACAAGATCGACAGCTTTCTCGGCCATGGCAAGGTGCTGGGCGAAGGCAAGATCTCGGTCACCGACAATGACGGCAAGGTGACCGAACTCGAAGCCAGGAACATCGTCATCGCCACCGGCTCCGATGTCGCCGGCATTCCCGGCGTCAAGGTCGATATCGACGAGAGCGTTATCGTGTCCTCGACCGGGGCCATCGCGCTTGACAAGGTGCCGGAGCACATGGTGGTGGTCGGCGGCGGCGTGATCGGCCTGGAAATGGGCTCGGTCTGGGCCCGGCTCGGCGCCAAGGTCACCGTGGTCGAATATCTCGACGCCATTCTGGGCGGCATGGACGGCGAAGTCGCCAAGCAGTTCCAGCGCATTCTCGCCAAGCAGAACATGACCTTCAAGCTCGGCGCCAAGGTGACCGGCGTTGAAAAATCAGGCGACGGCGCCGGGGTGACCTTCGAACCGGTCAAGGGCGGCGAAGCCGAGACCATTGACGCCGACGTGGTGCTGATCGCTACCGGCCGCAAGCCGTTTACCGAAGGCCTGGGCCTGGAAGACGCAGGCGTGGTGCTGGACGAGCGCGGACGGGTGCGCACCGATCACCACTACCAGACCAATGTGCCCGGCGTGTACGCGATCGGCGACGTGATCGTCGGTCCGATGCTGGCGCACAAGGCCGAGGACGAGGGCGTGGCGCTGGCCGAAATCATGGCCGGTCAGGCAGGCCATGTGAATTACGGCGTGATCCCCGGCGTGGTCTATACCAATCCGGAAGTGGCAGCGGTCGGCAAGACCGAGGAAGAGCTCAAGGCCGAGGGCATCAAGTACAAAACCGGCAAGTTCCCGTTCTCGGCCAATGGACGGGCGCGGGCAATGCTCGCCTCCGACGGCTTCGTCAAGGTGCTGGCGGACGCTGAAACCGACCGGGTGCTGGGTGTCCACATCATCGGCTTCGGAGCCGGCGAGATGATCCATGAAGCCGCCGTGCTGATGGAATTCGGCGGTTCGTCCGAGGATCTCGGCCGCACCTGCCATGCCCATCCGACCATGTCGGAAGCGGTGAAAGAGGCAGCGCTGGCGACCTTCTTCAAGCCGCTGCACATGTAATCCGGTGATTTTCCTGCGGCGAAAATTGCGAGCGCAATGAAGGCCCGGGAGATCGAGGTCGACCTGCCGCATCCGGCCTTGCCGGGTGCGGACTGGGCCGACTGCTTCGAAGTGCAGAGCGATCAGAACGGCTTGAATGCCGAGCAGGCAGCACATCAGGCGTTCGGGCGTCTGCCCTCATGGGTGGCGCCGCTGATGGCGCTGCGAAATCTTGTCGTCCGGCCGTTCGGTCTCAAGGGCGGTCTCAAGGGCGATCCCGAAACCGCGGCTGCGGGCACGCGCCGCATCGGCATGTTTCCAATCATCAGCAACACTGCACGCGAGATCGTGTTGGGCTTCGACGACAGCCATCTCGATTTCCGCATTGTCGTTGAAACCGATGTCCGGCCCGCGGGCACCGCCGTGCGGCTGATGACCCTGGTCAGGCGGCACAACCGGTTCGGCCGTGCCTATCTGGCCGTTATCATGCCGTTTCACAAACGCATTGTCGCAGCGGCGCTGTCGCGGGCCGGATAAACTTTTTCCGTACTCGCAACGCAAAACCGCCCGGCAGAACCGGGCGGCGGGGGAAGCATTGTTGCTTGTAGTTCCGGTGTTACAGATTGCCAGCCGGTGCAGCGTCATTGGCTGCAGGTGCCGCGGCATCGGGGGCTGCCGGTGCGACCTCGGCCGGAGCATCAGGTGCGGGAACCGGGCGGGCCGGGTCTACAGCCGCATCAGGGGCGACCTGTTCGCTGACGGCAGGCGCAGCGGTGTCGCGGACACCCGCTTCATCGTTTGACCAGAAAGCGAAGACCGCGAAGGCCAGCACGAAGAACAGGATGATTGCGGCAATCACGCCATTGTTGTTGCCGGATCTGACGACAGTCGTTTCATGAACACGCTCATTCGGACGAACCTTGTCGCCGGAGCGAGGGTAGGGATTGTATTCGACCATTTGACATCTCCTTTGTCTGTCACACGGAAAAAACGCGGTGACAGGGAGATAGGTTCCGGCGCGCTGGATGCGCCGGGCGTCACAGATTGTTACCGGACGGAACTGACCGTGTAGCCGGCGGTCTGAAGCAGGGAGACCAGCCCCTCGTCACCGGGCAGGTGCAGCGCGCCGACGGCGATGAAGGCATCGCCCTTTGCGAGAATGGGCGCTGCGCGTTCGGCCATGACATGGTTGCGCATGCGCACGATGCGTTCCTCGAACTCGGCATAGCCGTCAATGTCCTCATCGGCCCCATCCGGCCCCGAGGCCATGATCACCGGCATGATCAGCGCGATCTCGCCTTCGAGATAGAGCTCGGTCATGGTCGCCATGATATCGGGCATCAGTTCGGCGAGCTTGATGGTTTCGACCAGGCCGCGAATGTGAAACTCCATCGGCAGGTCGGCCATCGCCGCCATTTGCTCGCCAATGCTTTCCAGCCCGAGCACGGTTTTGCCTTCGGCCTTGGCGGTATTGGCGATCCTGACGTCGAGGAATTCGGCGCCGGCGGTCTTGCGCGCCAGTTCACAGGGCGGCAATGCCACAAGCCCGGCGATCATCCAGGGCTTCATGCGCGAGACCAGCGCCAGCGGAATGCCGCGGCGCGACAGTTCGGCTTCGACCAGGCCTGCGTCCTCGTCGCTGAGAAACGACTTCAGCGTGCTGCCATCGGTGAACATGGTCAGTTCCGGTTTGGACAGAAGTGCCGCCTGGGCCTTGGCCGGATCGAGAATGTCGACGGTTTCGATGACCACGGTACCGGCGGCGTCAAAGGCGCTTTGCGCGGCGTCGGGCAGGCGGGTGACACGCGGATCGGTGACATGCATGGTGCCGAACAGCCAGGATGCCGGGGTTCCGGCCTTCTCGACCTTCCACAGCAGGCCGGAACCGTTGTTCGTGGCCTTGGCCTGAGCGCGGGCTTCGGCGAGCTTGCCGGATTCGAGCGTGGTCACGAGGCTCTTGCCGTCACAGGCCGGAATTTCGGTGGCGCGGGACTTGCCGACGCCGAAGAACAGCCCGACCGCAAGCAGGATCAGCAGCGCGAAGGGCAGGGATGCAGCCAGGCAGAACATCACGCCCGGAAGTCCGGCGCAGGTGGTCCGTAACTGAGAGACATAGGAGTGGTGCTGCATCGGTCTGGCCGTCCGTTGTGGATTCGAACAGCAGTCTAACCGCTCAAGCGCGACCAACCGGTTAATTGCGGCCCGGGATTCTCGGAATGGTAAATGCGGCGTTAACCCCGGAATCGGCTGCGGATCATGCCGGGAAACGGCACGATGATCGTGGTTCGAGCGGTGTTTCAGCGCCGTCAGGACCCGCAGGAAGGGCGACCGGTTTCAGGCGCGGGGATGGGCCCGGTCGTAGATTTCGATCAGCCGGCTCGAATCAATGCCGGTATAGACCTGGGTGGTCGACAGGCTCGCATGGCCGAGCAATTCCTGAATGGTGCGCAAATCGCCGCCGCCGGCCAGAAGATGGGTGGCGAAGGAATGCCGGAGCGCGTGCGGGGTTGCGCTGTCGGGCAGGTCCAGCGCACCGCGCAGACGCCGCATTTCCTTCTGAACGATGGCCGGCTGCAAGGGGCCGCCGCGCACGCCGCGGAACAGCGGGGTGTCGGCATCGGGCGAGAACGGGCAGAGCTTGCGGTAGACGGCGATGGCTTCCCCGGCCGCAGGCAGCAGCGGCACGATCCGGGTCTTGCCGCCCTTGCCGGTGATTCGCAGCGTCTCGCCATCGCGCGGCAGATCATTGACGGTAAGCGATAGGGCTTCGGAAATGCGCAGCCCGCAGCCATAGAGCAGGGTCAGCACAGCCGCGCTGCGGGCGGCGACCCAGGGCTCGTCGGAGAGCTGCAGATCGGCGTCGACGACGCGCAGGGCGTCGCGCGCGCTCAGCGGCTTGGGCAGGGATTTGGGCTGGCGCGGCGAGCGGGTGGCCGAGGCGCCGGCGGCATTGGCCATGCCCTTGCGTTCGAGATGGCGCAAAAAGGAGCGGATGCCGGCAAGCCCGCGGCCAAGGGTGCGGGCGCCGGCGCCATCGCGCCGCCGCTCGGCCATGAAGGCGCGCAGATCGAGCGTGCGCAGATCCGCCAGGTCGGAAATTTTCGGAGGGCCGGCCAGGTGCCGGGTCAGGAAGGCCAAAAACTGCCGCACATCGCGCTCATAGGCATCTGCGGTTTTTGGCGACAGGCGGCGCTCGTCAATCAGCTGGCGCAGCCAGCGTTGCTGTTCGAGAATGACATCCGGGGCGGCGATGACAAGCGGTTGCTGCATGACAATTCCAGTGACCGGTCCGCGATTTGTCGCGGAACCAAGACCTGACTATTGCATTGGAGCCTTAGCGCGGAGTAAACGGGAGCGTTCGCCCGATGTCATCATGGCATCACATTGTCTTGCCATAGACGTGCGAACGCGGAATCCAGAGGGGTCGAGTCCATGGCTTATGTGGCGGAGATTTCAGACCGTTTGCAGGTGCTTGCCCACGGACGCCCAGGGCATATCATCGATCAGCTGATCGCCGAGCGCGGCGGCCGGCTGGTTGCCCATCCCGGATGGCCGCTGATGCGGCCGTTTCTGTATGCGACGCTGCAATATGGTGCTGCCGTGCGGATGGCCGATGCCGTCGGCTCGCTGACCGGGCGCGAGGCGCTGCAGCACCTGAGCGACCTGCTGCGGCTCGACATCCAGTCGCGCGGTGCGGACAGGATCCCCAAACAGGGCGGCTTTCTGCTGGTCGCCAACCACCCGACCGGCATTGCCGACGGGGTGGCGATGTTCGATTTTCTCAGCCAGCACCGTCCCGACATGATGATTTTCGCCAACCGCGACGCGGTGCGGGTCAGTCCGCGGCTCAATGAAATCATCATCCCGGTGGAATGGCGCGACGAGCACAAGAGCCGCGACAAGACCCGCGAGACGCTGCAGCTGACCAACCGCGCAGTCCAGGACGGCAAGGCCACGGTGCTGTTTCCCTCGGGCCGCATCGCCTTCTGGCACGAGAACAAGCTGACCGAACGGCCCTGGAAGGTGTCGGCGGTGACGCTGGCGCGCCGGCACGGGCTTCCGATCGTTCCGGTCAATATCTCGGCGCGGAATTCCGGGCTGTTCTACTGGCTGTCGAAACATTCGACCGAACTCAGGGACATGACCGTGTTCCACGAGCTGCTCAACAAGAAGCGCCACACATTCCGCTTCACCGTGGGCGGCACGATCCTGCCGGAGGACCTCGATTCCGATCCGGCCGAGGCGGTCAAGGCGCTGGAATATCATACGGTGCACGGGCTTGCCAAAGACCCGGACCGGGCATTCGAGGCCGCTCCCGCCGGCTGGAGCCAGGCCGGCTGAGTTATTCATCCTCCCCGGCCTGATTGATATTCGCGTCGCTTTAGCTTGTTGAGAGCCGTTCGAATATCCGGCGGCGATCACGACGCGAACCCGCACCATAAGCTATGGGAATAGAATAGGGGCGACCCGGAGGCCGCCCCAGTTCTTAGGCTGCCAGAGCAACCGGGAAGTCGGGAGGAAAATCAGGGGCAGGCGGCACTTCGGCAAACCGCCTGCCTCCCATCACGTCCGCAATACGGCCAAAGTTGAGGCCAGGGTAGTAACCCGTAATCCACGAATAAGGGATGTTCTGACTACGGGCCAGCTTGATAACTGCCGCCATTTCGGCGGTAAGCTCAAGGTCGTGCATGTCCTTCCTTTCTCGAAGGGAAGCGACCAAATAACGGTTGACGCGGATTCGGGAATGAATCATGGTCAATCTGTTAGTGTCCGTTATACGGTCATTGTTCTGACCCGAAACCATTTTCGGGCCAAGGTGGAGCAGGGCATTTGCGCCCCGCCCTCTTTTTTCCAGCCTGCAAAGTGGTGAAGCGCTTTGCGGGCTGGTTCGTTTATATCTGACACATCTTCGTAACCTCCTAGCTTAGCCCCGCGACTCAGTGCGGCGGATGAGTCTGACCTTACATCCGTCCATTCTCGCGTCAAGGCTTATACGCCATTTCGCTGGATTTTCTCTCCCTTTATGCGTATCCTGCACGTATCAAATAGATCTATTCGAGAACTGGAGATATTTATGAAAATAAAACAAAGAGTTAGGAGCCCAAGATATCCGGCGATCTCGCTGCAGGAGGCGGAAGAGATGGTGAGGCGGATCTTCGAGAAAGACGGAATGAACCCAGTGGACCGAGAGTCTGCTGTTCAGCACATGGGATATTCTAGTCTCAATGGGGCTTCAGCGACTGCTCTGGCGTCTCTGAAACAGTTTGGCCTGACTTCTGACGCAGGCAAGGGGATGTTGCAGCTTACCACCCTTGCTCTTGATTTGATCGAACCAGAGAGCGAAGAAGGGCGCGCCAAAGCGATTCAGGCAGCCGCGTTCACTCCTGATCTATTTTCGTCTCTTAGGCAGAGATTTCCTGAGACCGTTCCCTCGGAAGGCAATTTAAGGGCTCATCTGTTGAGACAAGAATTCACAAGTGCTGCCGTAAAATCCGTGGTGCCTGCTTATCTGCAAACTTGCGAATACGTGGCGGCTGCTGGAGAATCCGAAGAAACTAGAAATGACGATATTGTAGAGTCGGAATCGCCTCGATCTGAAAAGCAAGAGGCTGACAGAATGAGTCAGAATGCGCCACAAGACTATGTGCAGCAGGCAAACACGAGCGCCCCAGGCCAAGTTAAGCGCATGGTTTTTGATGCCTTAGAGGGTGAGGTAATGTTCACATACCCAGACAATCTTTCCGAGGAAAGCGTACAGGAACTTGAAGAATGGTTTGCTCTTGTCGCCAAGCGGTTACGGCGGGCAACCAAACATTGAGTCAAACGTGGGACTGCCAATGCCGGGCCGGTGGTCAGACTTCGCTTTAGCCGAAACGGCAACGATTACCTTAACGTATTGGATGCTGTTTGCATCAGGGGCAATCTTGTGGCCAAGCCATTACGCTGCGTAGGGGGGCAGTTGACGGGTAACGATTTTGTGGCGAATGCGGATTTTAGCGCCACGAATACGGGAGAAGGTCGTTTCTACTCGATTGCTGGGGCCGTCGTGGTGGATTCGCCTTTTTGGCAAGGGTCGGAGCAACAAAAACGGCCCGGGGACGCTCGGGCCGTTTATAATCGTCAGAACTGCTTTCAAGTCAGGCTATGGTTTGACCGGTCTTCTTCCAGTCGGCCAAAAATGCTTCCAGACCCTTGTCGGTCAGCGGGTGCTTGACCAGCGCCTTGATGGTGGAAGCTGGGATGGTCGCCACATCGGCACCGATCAGGGCCGCTTCGCGCACATGGTTGACGGTGCGGATCGAGGCGGCGAGAATTTCGGTGTCGAAGCCGTAATTGTCGTAGATCTGGCGGATTTCGCGGATCAGTTCCATGCCGTCGATGGCCATGTCGTCGAGCCGGCCGATGAAGGGCGAGATGAAGCTGGCGCCGGCCTTGGCGGCGAGCAGCGCCTGGTTGGCAGAAAAGCACAGCGTGACATTGGTCATGTGGCCGTCAGACGTCAGCGCCCGGCAGGCCTTGAGGCCGTCGAGCGTCAGCGGCAGCTTGATGCAGATGTTGTCGGCGATCTTGGCCAGAACCGCGGCTTCCTTCATCATCGCGTCATATTCGGTGGCCGCAACCTCGGCGGAAACCGGACCCTCGACGATGGAGCAGATTTCCTTGGTGACTTCGACAATGTCACGGCCGGATTTCATGATCAGCGAGGGATTGGTGGTGACGCCATCGATCAGACCCAGTTCGTTGAGCTCGCGGATTTCGTTGACGTCTGCGGTATCGACAAAAAACTTCATTTCAGTCTCCCAAGCTGCATGGCCGGCAGATCCGGCGTACCATTGATCAAATCTGGGTTCCCTTTAGCTCAAAGCGGGGGCAAGGTCACGCCACATGACCAAAGATTCGCGACAAATTTCAGGCGGGCTGTTTCCGCGCAAAGTGGTTCCGGTGCTCATCCCGATGCCGGCCGAGCGCGCCTATTCCTATGCGCTGCCCGAAGGGGTGGATGCGCAGCCCGGGCAGATCGTCCAGGTGCCGCTGGGGCCGCGGCTGGTGCCGGGCATTGTCTGGGATGGCGAGGCGGACGTGATCAACCCCGACAAGCTGCGCGAAATCGTCCAGGTGTTCGAGTGTCCGCCGGTTGTCGAGACGATGCGGCGCTTCATCGACTGGGTCTCGGCCTATACGCTCTCGCCGCCCGGGCTGGTGGCGCGGATGGCGCTCAGGGCGCCGGCGGCGTTCGATCCCGAACCGATGATCGATGCGCTGCGGCTGACTGCGGCGCGGCCGGAACGGATGACCGTGGCGCGGCAGCGCGTGCTCGAACAGGCCGGTGACGGGCTGGCCTGGACCCGCAGCGGGCTGGCGCATGCCGCCGGCGTGACCGCCAGCGTGATTGACGGGCTTTCGGCGCAGGGCGTGTTCGAGCCGGTGCGGCTGCCGCCGCCGCCGGTGGTGGCAGCGCCTGATCCCGACTACATGCCGGCGTCGCTGGAGCCGGAACAGGCCGAAGTGGCGGATGAATTGCGCAAGTCGGTGGCCGAGGGCGGCTTCAATGTGACGCTGCTCGACGGTGTCACCGGATCGGGCAAGACCGAGGTCTATTTCGAGGCCATTGCCGAGGCCATCCGCCAGGGCCGACAGGTGCTGATCCTGCTGCCGGAAATCGCGCTGACCAGCGCCTTTCTCGACCGCTTTCACCAGCGCTTCGGGGCGCGGCCGGCGGAATGGCATTCGGAACTGGCGCCACGCATGCGCGAAAAGGTCTGGCGGCAGACGGCGGAAGGCCAGGTCAGCGTCGTCGCCGGCGCCCGCTCGGCACTGTTTCTGCCCTTTGCCGATCTCGGGCTGATCATTGTCGACGAGGAGCACGACCCGGCCTTCAAGCAGGAAGACCGGGTGTTTTACAATGCCCGCGACATGGCGGTGGTGCGCGCCCGGCTGGCCGGCATCCCGGCGGTGCTGGCTTCCGCGACGCCGTCGATCGAAAGCCGCGTCAATGCGGCCCAGGGCCGGTACCGGCACCTGGTGCTGCCAAGCCGCTATGCCGAAGCGGTGCTGCCCGATCTGAAACTGGTCGATTTGCGCAGGCACGGGCCGGCGCGCGGCGGGTTTTTGTCGCCGGTGCTTCTGAAAGCCATGGCGGAGACGCTGGAACGCAAGGAGCAGTCGCTGCTGTTTTTGAACCGGCGCGGCTATGCGCCGCTGACCCTGTGCCGGGTCTGCGGCCACCGCTTCGAGTGCCCGCAATGTTCGAGCTGGCTGGTCGAACACCGCTTTCGCAGCCAGTTGCAATGCCATCATTGCGGCCATACGGAACCGACGCCGAACGCCTGCCCGTCCTGCGGCACGCTGGATCATCTGGCAGCCTGCGGCCCGGGGATCGAGCGGATTGCCGAGGAGGCGGACAAGCATTTCCCGGATGCCCGCACCATCGTGCTGTCATCCGACATGGCCGGCGGCACGCGGCGGCTCAGGATCGAACTCGAGGCGATCGCCGGGGGCGAGGCCGATATCGTCATCGGCACGCAGCTGGTGGCCAAGGGACACAATTTCCCACTGATGACGCTGGTGGGTGTCGTCGACGCCGATCTCGGTCTGTCGAATGGCGATCCGCGGGCGGCCGAGAGGACCTATCAGCTGTTGTCGCAGGTGACCGGGCGCGCCGGGCGTTCGGGTCACAAGAGTCTTGGCCTGATCCAGACCTTTCAGCCGCAGCATCCGGTGATGCAGGCGCTGGCCTCGGGCGATCCGGAAGCGTTTTACGAGCGCGAAACCGACGAGCGCAGCCGCGCGATGCTGCCGCCCTTCGGCCGGCTCGCCTCGGTGATCATCTCGGCCGCCACCAAGCCGGAAGCCGAGGGGCATGCAAGGGCGCTGCGGGCGGCCGCACCCGCCATGCCCGGCATCATGGTGCTGGGTCCGGCCGAAGCCCCGCTGGCCCTGATCCGCGGCCGCTACCGCTTCCGCCTGCTGGTCCACGGCGAACGCGGCCGCGACATGCAGGGCTTCATCCGGCAGATGCTGGCCAAGGGCCCGAAAGCGCGCGGCTCGGTGCAGGTGCAGGTGGATATTGATCCGCAGAGTTTTTTGTGAGGGGGGCGGGGGATGGACGTTCCACGGGCGTTTCACGCATTCGCCACAGGTCCTGTATTGGTGAAAATGGGCGGGAAGCGGACGTTTGCTGTGCCATGATTCAACGTCTGCTGTGCGGGACGAAGTTACCAATCGGACGAACACGGCTTGCTTTTTCGCGCCGCCATTGATACCGGAGCCACCATGATCAACCATCGTTTCCTACTTGCTCAAGGCACCTATTATCCTCGTCCCTGAGGCGGTGGATGACGTTGCTGATCCAAACCGCCGTGATTGGGCGGTTTGCTTTTTCAGGCACCCTGGTTGCGGCTCTTTCAACGGAGATTGAAATGACCACCAGACAGATTTGTCTCGACTATTTGAAAGCCCTGAACGAAGGAAGTCTCGAGGATGTTCGCGCCCTCTTCAGCGAGAACGCGAAAGTTGTATCCCCGCTCTATGGGGTCCGAAACGCCTTTGATTTCTATGCCGAACTTTTCAAGGACACGAGCAGGTCGGAAACCTCCTTGCTAAATGTGTTCGACACGTCCGAAACATCGAAATCGGTTGCCCTGCACTTCCGCTATCAGTGGACCTTGGCGGACGGAAAGCAGGTGTCGTTCGAATGTGTTGATGTGTTCGAACTGAACAGCGCGCGAGATCGGTTCGAAAAACTTACGATCATCTACGACACTGCACCGCTGCGGCAGGACTTCGACAACCTCAGGATCAAGTAAGCGATCCCTGCGGCCCGAGGGCGAATGGATGCCGTCGGGCCCCTATTGCGGCAATGGCCTCGGAGCCGACATTTACGGTACTAAGCCTGAGTGGCAGCTCTGGGCCGAAAGTGTCGATGCAAAGCGTTGTGTCGGAGGTCGGCATTCACGCTCTCTCGCGACCAATCCCCCATCTCACTCGCGCCCACGCCCGTTCATGAACGATGAAAAACGCCAGGCCGCTGGTGGCCGTGGTCAGTGCAAAACTCATGGCGGTCACCATGGAGCCGGTGTGGAACCAGGCCAGTGCGCCCGTCACTGCGAGGCCGAGGGCTTGCCAGGTGATGGCCTTGGCGATGGTTCTGAGTTTGGATTCCATGGTCTGCGGCGGCTCCCTGTGCTGGTTGCGGCAGGGGCTGTCTAGGCGTTTTGGGCGGGCGGCGGAATTCTGTATCTTTGCGGCAGAGACGCACTAATGTTGATTAAAATCACCAAGCGTGTGAAAGTGAAGCAATGCATAGACACGACCGCGCAGAGCTGTTTCGCACCCGTCTGGCCGCCCGGCTGGCGCTCACTGGCATGAGCCGTAGCGCCTTGGCGCGAGCGGCCGGTGTCGACCGCTCGACGATCGCGCAATTGCTGGCCGGTGACGAGACAAGGCTGCCGAATGCGCATCTGGCGGCGGAATGCGCCGAGGCGCTGGGGGTGAGTGCCGACTGGCTGCTGGGATTGTCGGACCGGCCGGAATCAGCGGCGGAAGTGCTGTCGGCGAACTTTCGCATGGCCACGGCGCAGCGCACACCGGCGGACGAGCAGATCATCGCCTGGCACCAGGAAGCCGCCGGGCACAAGATCCGGCACGTGCCGGCCTCGCTGCCCGACATCCTGAAGACCGAAGCGGTGCTGGAATGGGAATATGGCGCATTCCTGAACAAGACCCCGCAACAGGCGCATGGCGCCATGCGCGAGACCTTTGAATGGCTGCGCGCGCCCGGATCGGATTACGAGATCTGCGTCTCGACCGACAAGCTGCGCTCGCTGGTGAACGGCGAGGGCTACTGGGAAGGGCTCGATCGCGATGTGCGGGCGGCGCAGGTCGAGTTCATGGTGGAGCGCTGCACCGGGCTCTACCCCTCGCTGCGGCTCTATCTCTATGATTCGAAGAAGGTCTATTCGGCGCCGGTGTCGATTTTCGGCCGGCTGCTGGCGGCGGTCTATGTCGGGCAGTTCTACCTGGTCTATCGCGACAGCAAGCAGGTCAGCGCCCTGACCGAGCATTTCGACGCGCTGGTGCGCGATTCGGAGGTGGAAGCACGCAATGCCGGCAGGGTGATTCGCGAAATGTTCGAGCAGGCCTGAGTTCCGGTTCCATCACCGGCTGATGCGGGCTTTTTCGGCGACGATGAGCATCGAGACGAAGGCCGTCACCTTTGCCGGGCGGAAGCGCGAGGGCGGATAGACAGTGTAGATGCCGCCATCCCGCAGGCTCCAGCCGGGCAGGATGATCTGCAAATTGCCTGTCTGCAATTGGTCCTGGACCAGGTAGTCCGGCAGGACGGCAAGTCCCGCGCCGGCCTTCACCGCTTCAAGAAGGGCGGGTGTGCTGTCGATGGAGAACGTGTTCTGCATCTGCACCGTCACGTCGTCGCCTTTCGCGTTTGCAAACCGCCAGATATCGGGCTCGGTCATCATGGCATTGGAGACAAAATCGACCGTCTGAAGGTCGTCGGGATGGTTGATCTCCGGCACTCGGGAGAGATAGTCGCTTCCGCCGACCAGCACTTGGCGGAAGCCACCGATCTTTCTCGCCTGCAGAGCCGAATCGGTGAGCCAGCCGACGCGGATTGCCAGATCCAGCTCACCGGTCATCAGGTCGCTGCGGCTTTCGCCGAGGTGGAAATCCACCTTGCAGGACGGGTATTGGCGGCGAAAGGCGGCGACCACCGGCGTGACGATTGCGGTGCCGTAGTCGTTGGGTGCCGTCAAACGCAGCGTTCCTGTCGGCACGGCTGTCATCTGTGACAGCTCCTGGAAAGCTTCCTCGGCTTCCGAAAGAATGGTGGCGCAGCGGGCATAGAAGATCTCCCCCGCCTCGGTCGCGCTGACCTTGCGCGTGCTGCGGATCAGCAGCGTTGCCTGAATCTCCTGCTCCAGCTGGGTGATCTGGCTCGAGACCACCGCCTTGGTCACCTTCAGGCGCTCGGCCGCGCGGGTGAAGGACCCGGTTTCGACCACGGCGGCGAAATAGGCGAGGCGGTTGAGATTGTAGCCCTTTGTCATGGATTTGATTGTTAGTACTAGGCAAACAATATGTCAAAATCGTTTGTCTTTTACTAATCCGCTGAATCCACCATGTTGAGGGCCAAGGAGACAGACCATGACCCAACAGAGCATGACCAAGACACTCACATTGCAGTATCTGTTCGATCCGCTCTGCGGCTGGTGCTACGGCGCCTCGGCGACCGTTGCCGAGCTTGCCAAGCATCCCTCCATCGAGCTTCAGCCGCTTGCGACCGGCCTGTTTTCAGGCCGTGGCGCCCGGTCGATGGAAGGCTTTGCAGCCCAGGCCTGGCAGGCAGATCAGCGGATTGCGCAACTGAGCGGCCGCGCGTTCAGCGAGGCTTACCGGCGCGACGTGCTGGGCGCCAAGGGTGCGATGCTCGATTCGTCGATTGCGACGCGGGCTGTAACCGCTGTCTCGATGGAAGCCCCTGAGCGGGTGATCGAGGCGCTCAAGACGATCCAGGAAGCCCGCTATGTCGGCGGCAAGGATATCACGTCCGCCACGGTCGTTGCCGAGCTGCTGCGCGGCCTTGGCCTGATCCAATCCGCTGCCCTCGTGATCGAACCTGATGAGGCGCTTTTGCGTCTGCTTGAAGAGCGCACGGCAGAGGCCCACGCCACAATGGCAAAATTCCACGTTCAAGGTGTTCCCGCCCTGATCGTCGGCACCGGCGACGCGCGCCAGCCGATGAACGCAAGCGCGCTTTATTCCGGAACCCAACCCATGCTGGCTGCCCTCGGGCTCGCCTGAAATCTTCTCACCCGAAATCCCTCTCAAAAGAAAGAAAAGCCCCATGTTTACCAGGAGAACTGTCATGAAACTCACTGCAGCGGCAGGCGCCGCAACGCTAATGTCCTCAACCGGTTCGAAGGCAGCTGAAGCGGGTCTCACCTGGACGCATTATCCAGCCGGCGAGACTGGTTTCAACCGCGCACCCGTGCTGGTGACGGGCGAAACCGAAGCCCTGCTGATCGACGGTGGTTTCACGCTTTCAGACGGCCGCAAGCTGGCTGAAGAAATCAAGGCCACCGGGAAAAAGCTGACCACCATCTATGTGAGCCAGAGCGATCCGGACTTCTACTTCAGTCTGCGCCCGATCGTCGAGGCATTCCCCGACGCCCGCGTCATCGCAGCCAGCGCCACGGTCGCGGCGATCAATGCCAATGTGGAAAAGAAGATCGCGACCTGGGGTCCGCAGCTCGGCGATAACGGTCCGAAATCGGTCGACGAGGTGGTGATACCTGCGGTCTATGATGAGCCGACGCTGAGCGTCGACGGACATGAGATCTCGATCGTGACTGCAGAGGGCCTCGCCAATCGCCGCTATCTCTGGTCGGAAGACCTGCAGGCCGTGTTCGGCGGCGTGATGATCTTCTCCGACGTGCATGTCTGGGTTGCCGATACGCAGACCAAGGAACAGCGCGCTGCCTGGGTCGCCAATCTTGATGCCATCATCGCGCGCAATCCCGAAGTGGTTGTTCCGGGTCACATGACTCCTGATGCACCGCTGGGCGTGGTGGCTGTCGAGTATACCAAGGCCTATCTTCTGGCCTTTGAAGAAGAGCTGGCCAAGGCCGGCAATTCGGCTGAGCTGATTGCGGCCATGAAGGCCCGCTTCCCTGATCTGGGCGGCGTTGCCAATCTCGAGCTGGGGGCAAAGGTTGCCACCGGCGAAATGAAGTGGGGCTGATCATGGGGGCCAACCTCGATCTGGTCCGCGCGACCTACGAGGGTAGTTCGGAAGAGAACGGCCAGGCCCTTATGGCCGCTCTCGCTCCGGATGCCTCATGGACCGAAGCGGCAGGTTTTCCCTATGCGGGAACCTATGTCGGCCCTGACGCCATCATCAAGGGCGTGTTTCAGCGACTGGCCACGGAATGGGACGGCTATGCCGCCAAGGTCCATACATTCATGGAAGACGGCGACCGGGTTGCTGCCTTTGGCGAATACCAGGGCACCTATGTGGCGACCGGAAAGTCGATGCGGGCAAGCTTTGCTCATCTTTACGAGGTCAAGGACGGCAAGATTGTCCGCATGACCCAGTTCGTCGACAGCGCCATGGTGCAGGCCGCAATGGCCTAGACTGCGCTGGTCTCTGAGCCTTCCTAAATTTGACGACATTGTCCTCATGGCCGCAATCTCCGGGTTGCGGCCGTTTTCACGATCCCGCGCGGGCTTGCGGCGGGGCGAAGGCGGAGACCCGACGATCTGGTGTTGCGCATATTCGCGCGCCAGAGCCGCCGACCTGGTCGGCAGGCTTTGACAGATGCGTGGTTTGGGGTGCATGTCTGGTGTTTCCGCGCCTGTTGCTGTTGACGCGCGCGCCGCACAGAAAGCCTTGCCTTGGATTTCGAACCTATCCACCGCCCGGTGCGGCACGATGTTGACCGCGAAGCCATGCCGGCGGTGGCCATGGTCATGGCGCTGTGCACCTTCATGTCGTTTGCGGCGCTGGATACGACCGCCAAATATCTGGTCACCATCGGCTATGCGACAATCTTCGTGGTCTGGTGCCGGTTTCTCAGCCATGCGGTGATCGCCTTCTTTGCCTTCCAGGGCTGGCGCCGGGCCGACATGTACCGGATGACCAGCGCACCCTTGCAGGTGCTGCGCGGATTGCTGCTGCCGGCCACCACGCTGCTCAATTTCATGGCTTTGCGGGATCTGCAGCTGGCGCAGACCGTCAGCATCTTCCTGTCGGTGCCGATGATGGTGACGGCGATGGCCGGGCCGCTGCTGGGGGAATGGGCCGGAATACGGCGCTGGGCGGCGATCATGGTGGGCTTTGTCGGCGTGCTGATCGTGGTGCGGCCGGGAACCGACGTGTTCACCCCGGCCATTGTCTGGTCGATCGCCGCCACGGTGACCTATTCGCTCTACTCGATCCTGACCCGCAAGCTGGCGATGCAGGAAAGCCAGTCGAGCCTGGTGTTCTATTCCTGCATCTTTGCCGCGGTCCTGCTGGCGCCGCCGGCGCTGATCTACGGGCAGATGCCGCAGTCGGTGTTCGATTTTGCGCTGCTGGCCGGCCTCGGCGTGCTGGGAATGGGCGGGCATGCGCTGCTGGTCAAGGCCAGCCGGCTGGCCAGCGCGTCCAAGGTGGCGCCGTTCGTCTATTCGCAGCTGCTGTGGATGACCCTGCTCGGCTTTGTCGTCTTTGGCGATGTCCCCGACGGCTGGACCATGGTAGGAGCATCGATCATCTGCCTGAGCGGATTCTACATCATGAACCGGGAGCGGACGATTGCCCGCAGGGAACGGGCCATGGCCGCGCCCGACTGACAGGGCCGCCGCTGAACCACAGGCCGGGGCTTTGGCGGCGGGCGCGCCCGTGCTAAGGCGGCATCAAGCCTGTGGCGGCGGTACGTCCCGATGCGTCACTTTGGCGCTGGCGCGCCGCGCAGGCACCCAGGAATCAAGCGGAGATTGCGTCAATGATCGAGTTTTACTGGCCGACAACACAGGGCGAATGGCTGGCCTGGAGTTCGGCCCTGGCGACCGTCGGGTTCGGCCTGCTGCTGCTGTTTGCGCCGCGGCTGTCGCTCAGGATCCTGCGGCTGCAGACCGCGCCGGACCATCCCGAAGCGGTGTCGGAATCGCGCGCCACCATGGCCGGATTCTACCTTGGCGTGGGCATCTGCGCGCTGCTGTTCGCCCAGCCGCTGATCTATCTGACGCTGGGAGCGGGCTGGGCGTTCACCGCATTCGGGCGAATCATCTCGATGCTGTCGGACCGGGGCGTGACCCCCTACAATCTGGTCTCGGTGGTCATCGAGATCGTTCTGGCGGCTGCGCCACTGCTTTATGGACTGGGCTGGCTCTGAGCGCTATCGTGTTTTGCCGCTTGCTCAAACCGCGAGATCGGGGCATGTCATGCTAAAGCAGGTGTCATATGCTGCCTCCGGCGTGTTGCGACTCCCCGCGCTCTATGCTAGACGGACCGCGCATTTCGGGAAAAACAAGTTTTCGAGCTTGGGGGTCCCGAAATTTACCGAAACAAAATCAAAGGCTTGCCTTTCCGGATTCCGGTCGAGTGCAGGCTCTTGGATGCCAATGAGAGACAATCCCGCCCGTGGCAGATAACTCCCATCATATTTCTGGTGTCGCCGAACGCTATGCCTCCTCGCTTTATGAGCTGGCAGTTGAAGCCAATTCGGTTGATGCAGTGGCCAAGGATCTCGACCGTTTCAAGGTCATGATCGACGGCAGCACCGATTTGCAGCGTCTGGTCGACAGCCCGGTCTTTTCGGCTGAAGACCAGTCCCGTTCGATCATTGCACTGATTGAAAAGGCGGGCATTACCGGCCTGGTCGGCAACTTCCTCAAGGTCGTTGCCAGCAACCGCCGGCTCTTTGCCGTTCCGATGATGATCCGCGCCTATCACGAGGCTGTCGCCCGTGACCGCGGCGAGGTCACCGCCGATGTGACGACCGCCCATGCGCTGTCGCCGGAACAGGAACAAGAACTCAAGGCCACGCTTTCCAGCGTGACCGGGAAAACCGTGACGCTTGACGTCACAGTCGATGCGTCGCTGCTTGGCGGTCTGATCGTCAAGGTTGGCTCACGCCAGGTTGACACATCGCTTCGCACTAAACTTTCCACCCTTAAGCATACACTGAAAGAGGTTGGCTGATGGACATCCGCGCCGCGGAAATTTCCGCAATTCTCAAAGACCAGATCAAGAATTTCGGCAAGGAAGCCGAAGTCTCCGAAGTCGGTCAGGTCCTGTCCGTCGGTGACGGTATCGCCCGCGTTTACGGTCTGGACAATGTCCAGGCCGGTGAAATGGTCGAATTCCCCGGTGGAATTCGCGGCATGGCGCTCAACCTGGAAGCCGACAATGTCGGCGTCGTGATCTTCGGTTCCGACCGGGACATCAAGGAAGGCGACATCGTCAAGCGGACCGGCGCCATCGTCGACGTGCCGGTTGGTCCGGAACTGCTCGGCCGCGTCGTTGACGCGCTCGGCAATCCGATTGACGGCAAGGGTCCGATCAAGAGCAAGCTGCGCGCCCGCGTCGACGTCAAGGCCCCCGGCATCATGCCGCGCAAATCGGTGCATGAGCCGATGGCAACCGGCCTCAAGGCCATCGATGCGCTGATCCCGGTCGGCCGTGGCCAGCGCGAGCTGATCATCGGTGACCGTCAGACCGGCAAGACCGCGATCATTCTCGACACGATCCTCAACCAGAAGGCCATTCACGAGAACGGCCCCGACGCTGAAAAGCTCTACTGCATCTATGTTGCGGTCGGCCAGAAGCGCTCGACGGTTGCCCAGTTCGTCAAGGTCCTCGAAGACCGCGGCGCGATGAAGTATTCGATCGTGATCGCCGCGACCGCATCCGACGCCGCACCGCTGCAGTTCATCGCACCGTTTGCCGGTTGCGCAATGGGCGAATATTTCCGCGACAACGGCAAGCATGCCCTGATCGCCTATGACGATCTGTCCAAGCAGGCCGTTGCCTATCGCCAGATGTCGCTGCTGCTTCGCCGTCCGCCCGGTCGCGAAGCCTATCCCGGCGACGTGTTCTATCTTCACTCGCGCCTGCTCGAGCGCGCCGCCAAGCTCAATGAAGCCAATGGCAGCGGTTCGCTGACGGCTCTGCCGGTGATCGAAACCCAGGCCAACGACGTGTCAGCCTATATTCCGACCAACGTGATCTCGATCACCGATGGCCAGATCTTCCTTGAAACCGAACTGTTCTTCCAGGGTATCCGCCCTGCCGTGAACGTCGGTCTGTCGGTGTCCCGCGTGGGATCGGCCGCACAGGTCAAGGCGATGAAGCAGGTTGCCGGATCGATCAAGGGCGAGCTTGCGCAGTACCGCGAAATGGCGGCCTTTGCGCAGTTCGGTTCCGATCTCGATGCCGCGACGCAGCGTCTGCTCAACCGTGGTGCGCGCCTGACCGAGCTGCTCAAGCAGCCCCAGTTCTCGCCGCTCAAGACGGAAGAACAGGTTGCGGTGATCTTTGCCGGCGTGAACGGCTATCTCGACAAGGTCGACGTCAAGCAGGTCGGCAGGTTCGAACAGGGCCTGCTGGGTTACATGCGCAGCGAAGGCAAAGATGTGCTCGAGACCATCCGCAAGGAAAAGGCCCTCAGCGACGACACCAAGTCGAATCTGAAGGCCGCAGTCGACACTTACGCAAAAACCTTTGCTTAACGGCATAAGACCGAGGACGGATAACGGATGCCTTCACTCAAGGATCTGAAAAACCGGATCGCCTCCGTCAAGGCGACGCAGAAGATCACCAAGGCGATGCAGATGGTCGCCGCGGCGAAGCTTCGGCGTGCGCAGGAGGCGGCCGAGGCCGCACGGCCCTATTCGCAACGCATGGCAGCGGTGATGTCCAACATCGCCGAAGCTGTGGGTGGTGGTGACGAGGCGCCGCGTCTGATGACCGGCACCGGCAAGGACGATGTGCATCTGCTCGTCGTCTGCACCGCTGAACGCGGCATGTGCGGCGGCTTCAACAGCCAGATCGCCCGCTATGCCCGCGATCAGGTTCGCCGCCTGCTGGCTGACGGCAAGACCGTCAAGATCCTCTGCGTCGGCAAGAAGGGCTACGACATCCTTCGCCGCGAATATTCGGCTCTGATCATCGAGCGCGTGGATTTCCGCGACGTCAAGCAGATGAGCTTTGCCCAGGCCGAACTGGTCGCGGGCAAGGTCATGGATCTGTTCGAAAAGGGCGGCTTCGACGTTTGCACTCTGTACTATTCGGAGTTCAAGTCGGTCATCAGCCAGGTCCCGACCGGGCAGCAGCTGATCCCGGCAACCACCGGAGCCGTGAGCGCCGACGCAAGCGCCTCGGCGATCTACGACTACGAGCCGGGTGCAGAGGAAATCCTCGAGGATCTGTTGCCGCGCTCGATCAAGGTGCAGATCTTCAGGGCGCTGCTCGAAAACGTTGCAGGTGAAATGGGCGCGAAAATGTCCGCCATGGACAACGCAACCCGCAATGCTGGCGAGATGATCGACAAGTTGTCGATGAGCTACAACCGCCAGCGGCAGGCCCAGATCACCAAGGAACTCATTGAAATCATTTCGGGCGCGGAAGCGCTCTAAGGTACACGGAAGAGGGTAAGATACATGGCTAAGGCAGCTACCCCGGCAACCAAGCCCGCAGCGGCGAAAAAACCCGCAGCGGTCAAGAAGCCCGCAGCAGCGCGCGCACCAAAGGCGAGCACAACTGCAACCGCAGCGGTGAAAGCCGGCGCGACCGGCCGCATCACCCAGGTGATCGGCGCTGTTGTGGACGTCACGTTCGACGAAGGCACATTGCCGGCGATCCTGAACGCGCTCGAAACCACCAATGTGGGCAACCGCCTGGTGCTCGAAGTTGCGCAGCATCTGGGTGAAAACGCCGTTCGCACCATCGCCATGGACTCGACCGAAGGTCTGGTTCGCGGCCAGGAAGTGGTCGACACCGGCGAGCCGATTTCGGTTCCGGTCGGCGTCGAGACGCTCGGACGCATTCTCAACGTGATCGGCGAGCCGGTTGACGAAGCAGGCCCGGTCAAGACCCAGGTCCGCCGCGGCATCCACCAGGACGCTCCCGAATTCTCCGAACAGTCGACGGAAGCCGAAATTCTCGTCACCGGCATCAAGGTGGTCGACCTGCTCGCCCCTTACGCCCGTGGCGGCAAGATCGGCCTGTTCGGCGGCGCCGGCGTCGGCAAGACCGTTCTGATCCAGGAACTGATCAACAACATCGCGAAAGCGCATGGCGGTTACTCGGTGTTTGCCGGTGTTGGCGAACGTACCCGCGAAGGCAACGATCTCTATCACGAGATGATCGAATCCGGCGTGAACAAGGAAGGCGGCGGCGAAGGCTCCAAATGCGCCCTCGTGTTCGGCCAGATGAACGAGCCTCCAGGCGCACGTGCCCGCGTCGCCCTGACCGGTCTGACCATTGCGGAACAGTTCCGCGACGATGGCCAGGACGTGCTGTTCTTCGTCGACAACATCTTCCGCTTTACCCAGGCGGGTTCGGAAATGTCGGCGCTGCTGGGCCGTATTCCTTCCGCTGTGGGCTATCAGCCGACGCTGAGCACCGACATGGGTGCGATGCAGGAACGCATCACCACCACCAACAAGGGCTCGATCACCTCCGTGCAGGCCGTTTACGTGCCGGCCGATGACTTGACCGACCCGGCGCCTGCCTCGACCTTTGCCCACCTTGATGCGACCACCGTGTTGAACCGGTCGATCGCCGAAAAGGGCATTTACCCGGCTGTGGATCCGCTCGATTCCAACTCGCGCATGCTCGATCCGTTGATCATCGGTGACGAGCACTACGAAGTGGCCCGTGCGGTTCAGGAAATCCTGCAGCGCTACAAGTCGCTTCAGGACATCATCGCCATTCTCGGCATGGACGAGCTGTCGGAAGAGGACAAGGTCACCGTGGCCCGCGCCCGCAAGGTCGAGCGCTTCCTGTCGCAGCCGTTCTTCGTGGCTGAAGTGTTCACCGGCGCGCCCGGCAAGCTGGTCGATCTGGCCGACACCATCAAGGGCTTCAAGGGCCTGGTGAACGGCGATTACGATCACCTTCCCGAGCCTGCCTTTTACATGGTCGGAACCATCGAAGAAGCCGTTGAAAAGGCCCAGCGCCTCGCCGCTGAAGTAGCCTGAACCTGAAATTGCCCGCGCAATCCGGCTCCGGCCGGGTTGCGCGGTGCACCCGAACAGCACTGCGATAAAGTGAACGTCATGGCTGACAGCTTCAATTTTGAACTCGTATCCCCGGAACGGCTGCTTTTCTCGGCAACCGCGACCGAAGTCGTCATTCCCGGCACCGACGGTGAAATGACGGTGATGGCGCATCACGCACCGACCATGACCACGATCAAGCCGGGCGTGGTCACCGTGGTGACAGCCGAAGGCAACAGCGAACGTTTCGTCGTGTTCGGCGGATTTGCCGATATCGTGCCCGAGGGCTGCACATTGCTCGCCGAATCGGCTGTGGCAGTGGGTGATATCGACCGTAGCGACCTTGCCCAGCGGCTTCAGGATGCACGCGAAGACGTGGCGGATGCATCCACCGATGCCGTCAAGCAGAAGGCGCAGGAATATCTCGATCACCTGACCACGCTGGAAGCGGCGATCTGAGCCTTCGACATGGTTTTGCGGAATTGATCAGGCGGCTCTCGGGCCGCCTTTTTCGTGGCCGGCGCTCAACCTTGCAGCCGCGTCACTGCCGCCTGGGCATGACCGCCAGTTCGACAAAGGCCTGTGGGTAGTCCAGCCGCCCGGACCAGCCGGCAAGTGCGGCCTGCCGCAGTTCCAGAGCCAGGAACCGCGATCCCTGAGCAGGAGTTTCGGCGCAGTCGGCGGTGTCCGAGCGGAAACCGAAGCGGCAGAAATAATCCGGCTGGCCGAATACGAAGACCGAGTGCCAATCGCGCCGGCGCGCGAGGTCGAGTGCGAAGCGGACCAGTTCGGTGCCGATCTGCATGTCGCGCCAGGCTGGCAGGATCGCATGCGGCGCGAGCGCCAAAGCGCGATCTGGACCTGTGACCTCAACCATCAGGATATGGCCGATGATCTGGCCGTCGAGTTCGGCGACACAGGACAATGTCTCATCCTGGCCGTTTATCAGCCCGGCCGAGAGACCGGCGGCGGCATTGGCATAGACGATGGATTCGAGCGCCTGGATGGCTGCAAGATCGGCAGGGCCGCTTTCGCGGTAGCTGGTTCTGGCAGCGATGCCATTGCGGTCAGACATGGAGCTTGTTTCCCAATGCGCGCTGCACCGCGGACGCGGCGTGCAGCCGGGTGGTGTCGTAGACATGCGGCATGCCGCTGTCGGTGGGAACCAGCGAGGTGAGTTCGGAACAGCCGAGCACCACGGCCTCGGCGCCGCGCTTGCACATGGCGCTGATCAGGCCGGCGAGGTACATGCGCGAGCCGCTGCTCATGACGCCGTGACCCAGTTCTTCGAAAATGATCCGGTCCACCTCGGCCCGCTCGGCCTGGTCGGGCGTGGTCACGCTGACGCCATAGGTCTTGCCCAGCCGCTCCTGGTAGAAATCTGCTTCCATGGTGGCGCGGGTGCCGAGCAACGCCACATTGCGAAAGCCGTCGCGCTTGATCGCGGCGCCGGTGGCATCAGCTATGTGCAACAGGTCGAGGCCGGAGGCCTTGGCGATGTGATCGGCAAATTCATGTATGGCATTGGAGGCAATGACGATGAAATCGGCACCGCCATCCTTGAGGCTGAGTGCGGCCTCGGCATGAACTGCGGCCTGCCTGACCCGGTCACCCTCTTCGCGGCTGCTGATGATGGCGCTGCTGCTGGCAGAATGCAGCAGCACCCGCGCCGTGTGCGGGGCACCGAATTCCTTCTGCATGCGTTCGTTGAGCATCCGGTAGTAGGTTGCCGTGGTTTTCCAGCCCACTCCGCCCAGCAGGCCAATCAGTTTCATGCCTGGCTCCCGGCAAGGTGTGAGAAAGCTGCGACCACCTGATCATAGGCCTTGCGCTTGAACGGCACAATCAGGCCGGGCAGATCCTGCATCGGCTTCCATTCCCAGGCATCGAATTCGGGCTGGTTGCCGGCCGGCGGCGGGTTGATCTGGATCTCGGATTCATCGCCGGTAAAGCGCATGGCAAACCAGCGCTGCCGCTGGCCGCGATATTTGCCCTTCAGGCCGATCCCGATCATGTGCTCGGGCAGGTCATAGTCAATCCAGTCGGGCGCCTCGGCAAGCAGCTGGGCGGAGCGTATGCCGGTCTCCTCGTGGAGTTCGCGCAGCGCTGCCTTGTAGGGGTCCTCGTCGGCGTCGATGCCGCCCTGGGGCATCTGCCAGAGCTGCGGCGAGCCATCATATTCGGTGTTGCCCTCGGAGATGCGGCGGCCGGCCCAGACCAGCCCCTGCGGATTGAGCACCATGATGCCGGCGCAGAGGCGATAGGGAAGATCTTCGGCCCCGGGGCGAACGGTCTGTTTCTTGCTCATCGTTTCCTGCTTATCTTTCCGGGTCGTCCGCCGCTGCGGAGGCCGATACGATCTCGATGCCGCGTGCCCGGGCTTCCTCTGCCCAGATGGCAATGGCGTCGACGCTGACGTCAAAGGCGGAGGCCACGCCGATGGCGGTTCCATTGCGCCGGGCGGTCCGTTCCAGATCGTCAAGCCTGGATAGAATGTAGCCGCGCTCCTGGGTCGCGTCGAGTACCATGTCAGATGCCGCGAAAGGAATGCCGAGGGTTTTGGCGAATTGATCGGTCAGCGAGCGTGCCGAGGTGCCGTCATCGACAAACATGATGCCGCGCGCGGCGATGTCGCGCATGATCGGCTCCAGCGCGTCGGCATCGGCGAGAAACCGCCCGCCCATGAAATTGGTGATGCCGGTGTAATTGGTGGTGCGGGCCATGGCCCGGTGCAGATCGGCCAGATTGGCCTCGGCGCCGGCCTCGACCGTCAGCGTACCGGCGCCGGGGTCATTGGCGGGATAGTCAATCGGCTCGAAGGGAACCTGCAGCAGGATCTCGTGGCCGGCGCGCCGCGCCTCCTGCATCCAGCGCTGCAGGCTGTTGCCGTTGGAGGCGAAGGCCAGGGTGATTTCCTCGGGCAGCGTCTTGATCGCATATTGGGTGCCGGTCTGGCTGAGACCAAGGCCGCCGACGATGATGACGACGCGGGTGCCGCGGGTTCCTGACCAGGGCCGGGCATAGACGTCGAAGGCGCGCTCGCCATCGGGACCGCGCACCGGCAGCTTGCCTTCGGCGGTGGTCTCGATCACCGCGGGGTCGGGAAGGTGTGCCAGGCGCGGGTTCTGGCCAACCTGGCCGGGCGCCTTGAGCAGCACAGGGCGGTTGTCGGGGCGCTGTACCGGGCTGATCTTGTGAATTTCCTCGCCGTCATCATCAAGAGTGATGGCGATATCGGCGCCGGACTGGCCAGACAGATGGCTCAGCGACTCATCCACGGCGGGGGTGTCTGCCGCACTGCCCGCCTCACCCGATGCGATATCGACAGACGGATCGGGGGTTGCGGGTTCCGGTTTGGCCTGCGTGGCAACCAGAGTGGGCTCACCAACGCCGATGCCCGATCCGGAGAGCGACATCCAGGCCGCGCCGCCGATGACCAGGCACAGGGCCGCCACCGACAGCAGGGGCCGCGTCCAGGCGCGTCGGGGCCTGCCTGCCGGCAGCCTGGCGAGCTTGCGGTTCTGACCCAGCGGTTGATGGATATTGTCGCCCACGTTTTTCGGTCCCCGTCCCGATGCGGCCTGATTGAATCAGTCCGCCGCCCCGCTTGCAAGCCGGAGCGGCGCAAGCGGGGCGGCGGGACAGTGTCAGGTCAGTTCTTGACCGCAGCCTCTTCAGGGCTTGGCGGGAAGGCCGCATCGGTCTTGACGCCGCGCAGCAGATCCAGCGCATAGCCGAGCTGGACGTCGTCCTTCGGATCCGGCGGCACATAGGCGATCGAGCCGGAGCCCTTTTCGTCCTCGTTCTCGCCCTGGATATGACCGCGCAGTTCGCTCTCGCCGGATGGCTTGACGCGGCCGCGCAGTTCCTCGGGCACGGGTTCCTCGACACGGATGTCCGGCTTGATGCCGGTGCCCTGGATCGAGGTGCCTGAGGGCGTGTAGTAAAGCGCCGTGGTCAGCCGCAGCGCGGTCTTGGCGTCGAGCGGGATGATGGTCTGCACCGAGCCCTTGCCGAACGAGGTGGTGCCCAGAACGGTTGCACGGCGATGATCCTGCAAGGCGCCGGCAACAATCTCGGAGGCCGAGGCGGAGCCGCCATTGATCAGCACGATCACCGGCTTGCCGCCGGTCAGATCACCCGGGCGCGAATTGAAGCGGCGGGTTTCTTCCGGATTGCGGCCGCGGGTCGAGACGATTTCGCCGCGATCGAGGAAGGCGTCGGAAACGCTGATTGCCTGGTCGAGCAGACCGCCCGGATTGAGCCGGAGATCGAGCACGAAGCCCTTGAGCTTGTCGGAGCCGATTTCCTCGGTGATCTTCTCGATCGCGTCGGAAAGGTCGTCATAGGTCTTCTCGGTGAAGGAAATCACCCGCAGATAGCCGACATCCTCCTCGGCGCGATAGCGCACGGCCTTGACCGCGATGATGTCGCGCACGACCTTGATCTTGATCGGCATGTCGGCGCCTTCGCGCAGCACCGTCAGCTCGATCGAGGTGTTGACCGGGCCGCGCATCTTGTCGACTGCCTCGCCGAGCGACAGGCCGCGAACGGCTTCGCCGTCGATTTCGGAGATGAAGTCACCGGCGAGAACGCCGGCGCGTGCAGCGGGCGTGTCGTCGATCGGCGTGATCACCTTGACCAGCTCGTCTTCCATGGTGACTTCGATCCCGAGCCCGCCGAATTCGCCGCGGGTCTGGGTACGCATGTCATCGGCAGCATCCTGGTTGAGATAGCTCGAATGCGGATCGAGCGAGGACAGCATTCCGTTGATGGCGTTTTCGATCAGCTTGTCTTCTTCCGGCGGGGTAACATATTGCGCGCGGACGCGTTCGAACACATTGCCGAAGATCGCGAGCTGCCGGTAGGTAGCCGAACCCGCCGCTTCAGCCGAGCCGCCATAGGAGTTGATTGCGCTGACAGCCGTTGCACCCATCAGGGCGCCGACAGCCAATAGTGTGACCTTACGTATCATTGCTTGCCTTTCTCGAAGACATCTCGTCTTTCCACCAAGGGCGCGGATCGACTGGTTGACCGTCTTTTCTTATCTCAATGTAGAGCGTAGGGCGCTCCGATGCCAGCGTCAAAGCTGCAGAACCGGCAAATCTCGTCTCCCCCATTTTCGCCAGGGGCTCGCCGGAAACCACAAACCTTCCGGCCGGGACCTCGATTTCTTCCATGCCGGCGAGAACCACATGGTGATTGTCTCCGGTGTCCAGAATGACGATCTGGCCATAATTGCGAAATGGCCCGGCATAGGCAACCCAGCCATCGGCGGGTGCGTAAACAGTCGCGCCTTTCTCGGTGGCCAGAACCTCGCCCGTCAATCCGTGCCCGGTGCCGTCATCGGCGCCAAACCGGCCGATGGTCTCGCCGGCCGCGGGATGGGCCAGCGTTCCGGGCAATTTCGAGAATGCATATGCCGGCATAATGCGGTTTTTGTCGGGCACTGCCACTGCGGCGAAGGCGCGCGCCCGCTCGAGCCGCTCGGCCAACTGGCGCTGGCGCTCTTCCTCGGCCAGCCGGGCCGCATCGGCGGCCTGCTTCAGCGTGGTGATCTCGTCGGCCAGGCTGGCAATCACGGCTTCGAGTTCGCTCGAGCGCTCGGAGAGGGCTTCGGCGCGCTGGCGCTCGATCTCGATCCGCCGCTGGCTTTCGGCCAGCAGGGCGGTCTTTTCCGAGGCCAGATTGGCGAGGCGCAGTTCTTCGGCGGCATTGTCCTCAAGCGCCTTTGCCAGCGATTGCCGCTCCAGCGCGATGGATTGCCGCAGGGCCGCCAGTTCCTGCAAATCCCCGGCAAGCGCTTCGGTCTCGGCGCGGATTTCCGGCACCACGGCACCGAGCAGAATAGCGCTGCGCACCGAGGACAGCGCGTCTTCGGGGCTAACCAGCAGCGCCGGCGGCGGGTCGCGGCCGATCCGCTGCAGGGCGGCAAGAACTTCGGCAAGCACCGCGCGGCGCGATACCAGCGACAGCCGCACCGATGCCTGGCGTTCGGAAAGCCCGGTCAAGGCCTGTTCGCCGGAAGTGATCTCGCTCGTCCAGCATGGCGCGGCGCGAGGCGGTTTCGGCGATCTGCTGATCGAGCGCCTGCTGGTCGGCGCGCAGGGCGGCGACATCGGTTTCAAGCGCGGCCAGCGCCTTTGTTGCCAATGCGGCCTGGTCGGCGACCGACTGCAGTTCGACCCGGTTGGTCTGCTCCTGCTGCTCCAGTTCGCTGGCAATGGTGGTGGAATCAAGTTCGGTCGGATCGGTGGCCTGCGCAGGGCCGGCAAGGGCCAGACCGAATAGGGCCAGCGCACAGAGGGCAAGGGCGGGTGAGCCCGGCGCAGCCCGGTTCAGGGATGCACGCCCGGCAGCGGCCCGGAGGGATCCGGGCACAGTCCGTTCATATCGGAAACTCGACATAGGCTCACCCTAACGAGACCGGCGTTAATGCTCCATGAACCATATTGCCGGAGCGATCAATTCTTTGCGAGCCCGGGCCGCCGTGGCCCGGCAGAACGGCCATGTGACTTGAACCGGGGCGTCAGGACCGGTGATAGGGATGACCGGCCAGGATGGTGACGGCGCGGTAAAGCTGTTCGGCGGCCATGATCCGCACCAGCTGGTGCGGCCAGGTCATGCGGCCGAAGGAGATCACCGCGTCGGCCTTTGCCATCAGCTCCGGGTCCAGACCATCGGCGCCACCGATCGCCAGCACCAGGTCGCGGCGGCCATCATCGCGCAGCCGGGCCAGCAGATCGGCAAATCCCGGCGAATCCGGTGTCTTGCCGCGCTCATCGAGCAGGATCAGCGCCGCGCCGTCGGGAATGGCGCGGGCAAGCTGGGCAGCCTCTTCCTTCTTGCGCAGATCGGGTGTGGACGCGCGGCTTTCGGCCACTTCGATGGTGCGGGCGAAATCCAGACCGAGCGCGCTGCCGGCCTTGGCGAAGCGGTCGAGATAGCGGCTGGAAAGCTCGTTCTCGGGTCCGGCCTTGAGCCGCCCCACGGCAAACAGGGTTATGCGCATTGTGGCCGTGTTCCAGATTGTGCGGCCCTTGCGCGGCGAAGGCCGGATCGCCGCCGACGGGCAAGGGCAAAGAGGGCTTTTGCCCCGAACCGGTCACGCCCGGGGACATCTGCAGGGTGCAAGGGCACTGTAAACGGATCCCGCGCTCTATCGGTTGCCGCCCGAAGGCTGGGCGAGACCGCTCAGAGCGCGCCGGTCAGTGCAGTTTCTCGTCCGCCAGTTCCGGAGTCTGCCACATCTTTTCGAGATTGTAGAACTCCCGGATTTCGGGCCGGAAAACATGGATTATGACATCGTTGGCGTCGATCAGCACCCAGTCTCCGGTCGAAAGACCCTCGACCCGCGGATTGCCGAAACCGGCAGTCTTGAGTTCGGTGATCAGGCGATCGCAGATCGATGCCACATGGCGGTTCGACCGGCCCGATGCCACGACCATGTGGTCGCCCAGCGCCGATTTGCCCGCGATGTCGATGGCTACGATATCTTCTGCCTTGGAGTCCGCCAGAATGTCGCGGACCAGCTGAAGCTGGCGCAAAGCGGCTCGTTCGCCACTTCCCGTCGCTTGTGAGAAATCGCCTTCGGCGTTTCCCTTCGCGTGTTCTGTTCTCAGAGTGGTTCCTTTCCTTGTCCTGAACAGTCCAACAACCGCCGCAACCTTCAACGCGGCCGCGACGCACCCTCAAGATAGTCATTGTCAGCGGCGTTTTTCAAGATGTGGGGCCCTGTTTGTTGCCCTGCTCGCTGCGGATGGCGCTCGAGGACAGCGACGAGCGCGGACCATGAATGAAGGTCCAGGCCGGCGCCCTGAGGAACGGCAGAACGGCCGCATCGTCTTCATCGACACGGGCGTGCTGGTAGGTCTTGGCCATTTTCGACGACAGATAGGCCAACGTCGATCCGGGCCGGTCGATTACCGCGATGGGGAAGGTTTCGGCGATGCCGCGCCAGTTCTGCCAGTGATGGAAATGCTTGAGATTGTCGGCACCCATGATCCAGACAAAGCGGACGCCGGGATTGCGCGCCTTGACGAAAGCCAGCGTCTGGGCGGTGTAATGCAGGTTGTGGGCGGCTTCAAAGGCGGTCACCTTGACCCTGGGGCCGGGAGCGATGGCCCGGCTCATGGCCACGCGGTCTTCCAGGCTTGCCAGTTCCTTGTGGCTCTTGAGCGGATTGCCCGGCGTCACCATCCACCACAGCTGGGCAAGATCCATCCGGCGCAGGGCGATCTCGGCCACCAGTTCGTGGCCCTGATGCGGCGGGTTGAAGGAGCCGCCGAACAGGCCGACGGTCATGCCCTTCTCGACATAGGGCATTTTCAGGTATGAGGCGGCCCCGGCGCGCGTCGCCCTCAAGGCCGGATCTGTCCGGTACCGTACACGCGATACTTGAACGAGGTCAGTTGCTCGACGCCCACCGGGCCGCGGGCGTGCATCTTGCCGGTGGCAATGCCGATTTCCGCGCCCATGCCGAATTCGCCGCCATCGGCGAACTGGGTCGAGGCGTTGTGCAAAAGGATCGCCGAATCGACTTCGGCGAAGAAGCGCTCAGCCACGGCCGGGTCTTCGGCAATCACCGCTTCGGTGTGACTGGATGACCACTGCGCGATATGGTCGATCGCGCCCGCGATGCCGTCGACAAAGCGCGCGGCGATGATGGCGTCGAGATATTCGGTGCGCCAGTCATCCTCGGTGGCGGGGATTGCCTGCGGCGCCAGTTCCATGATCGCCGGATCGCCGTGGATTTCGCAGCCATCGGCGACGAGATCGGCGAGGATGCCGGCCGCGACCTGGCGATCGATGTCCTTGTCGAGCAGCAGGGTTTCGGCGGCGCCGCAGATGCCGGTGCGGCGCATCTTGGCGTTGACGACAATGGCGCGGGCCATGGCGGGATCGGCGGACTTGTCGACATAGATGTGGCACAGGCCCTCGAGATGGGCAAAGACCGGCACGCGGGCATCGGCCTGCACGCGCGCGACAAGGCTCTTGCCGCCACGCGGCACGATCACATCGACGGCGCCATTGAGGCCGGTGAGCAATTCGCCGACGGCTGAGCGGTCGGAGACCGGGATCATCTGGATCGCATCGGCGGGCAGGCCGGCGGTCGTCAGCCCGTCGACCAGGCAGGCATGGATGGCGCGCGAGGAATGGAAGGAATCCGATCCGCCACGCAGGATCACCGCATTGCCGGCCTTGAGGCAGAGCGCACCGGCGTCGGCGGTGACATTGGGGCGGCTTTCATAGATCACGCCGATGACGCCGAGCGGCGTGCGCACCCGCTCGATCTTCAGCCCGTTGGGCCGTTCCCAGGCGGCGATGACGCTGCCGACGGGATCGGGCAGGGCGGCGATGGCGCGAATGCCGCTGACAATGCTGTCGATGCGGCCGTCATCGAGCTTCAGCCGGTCGAGAAAGGAGGCTGCCATGCCGGTCGCCTCGGCGGCTTCGACGTCGATGGCATTGGCTGCCAGGATTTCCCGGCTGCGGGCGGAAATGGCGTCGGCCATGGCGTTGAGCGCGGCATTCTTGCGATCGGTGCCGGCGACTGCCAGAGGCCGTGACGCGGCCCGGGCGCGCTGGCCGATATCGGCCATCAGGGCGGTGATGTCGGCTTGGGTCTTGGTCTTTTCCAGCATGGCGGCTCTCCGGGCGCACGGTCAGGCGGTTTTCTTACGCAATCGGCGGGACGCCGTAAAGCGGTGAGACGGCCCGAAGCTGTCAGCCGATGACCATGTCGTCGCGATGGATCATGGCGGCGCGGCCGGAATAGCCCAGGATCGCCTCGATCTCGGTGGATTTGCAGCCGGCTATGCGTCTGGCCTGATCGGAATCATAGGCAGACAGACCGCGGGCAATTTCCCGGCCGGCGGCATCGCAGACGGCGACGGGATCGCCGCGGTGAAACTCGCCCGAGACGGCGCGGACACCGGCGGGCAGCAGGCTCTTGCCGGAGCGCAGCGCGGTTTCCGCACCTGCGTCGATGATCATCCGGCCGGCAGGATCGAGCTGTCCGGCGATCCAGGTCTTGCGCGCGGTCTGCGGCGTGCCCGAGGGCTGGAACCAGCTCGAGCGGGCGCCCTTGTCGATGGCCGAGAGCGGATGCTCGGTCTTGCCGGAAGCGATGATCATGGCGCAGCCGGCGCCGGTGGCGATCTTGCCGGCATCGATCTTGGTCTTCATGCCGCCGCGGGAGAGTTCCGACCCGGCGTCGCCGGCCATGGCCTCGATCTCCGGGGTGATGGCGTCGATGATCTCGAGGAAACGGGCGTCGGGATCAAGATGCGGCGGCGCGGTGTAGAGCCCGTCAATATCCGACATCAGCACCAGAAGATCGGCGCCGGTCATGGTGGCGACACGGGCGGCGAGCCGGTCATTGTCGCCATAGCGGATCTCGCTGGTGGCGACGGTGTCGTTCTCGTTGATGATCGGCACCGCGCTGTGGCGCATCAGTTCGGCGATGGTTGCGCGGGCATTGAGGTAGCGCCGCCGTTCCTCGGTGTCGCCAAGCGTGAGCAGGATCTGGCCGGCGACGATGCCGTGCTCCGACAGGCTGGCGGACCAGGCGCGGGCCAGCGCGATCTGGCCGACGGCGGCTGCAGCCTGGCTTTCCTCGAGCCGCAGTCCGCCCGGTGCGAGCCCGAGCACGGTGCGGCCCATGGCGATGGCGCCGGAGGAGACCACCAGAACCTCGGCGCCGGTCGCCTTCAGCGCGGCAATATCAGCGCACAGCGATTCAAGCCAGGCGGCCTTTAGGCCGCTGTCGCGGTCGACCAGCAGTGCCGAGCCGATCTTGATGACGATCCGCTTGTGCGCGGATACGGGTTTGCGCATCGCCGTCATGATCAGCTGTCCGCATCGCCCTTGGTGCCGGCAGCAGGCGCTTTGGCAGCGTCCTCTTCGGCCTTGGCGCCGACAATGATGTCGCGCAGCGCCCGCAAGGTGCCGGTCATGCCTTCACTGGTGATGGCGGAAATCTCGAACGGTGCGCGTCCGCAAGCCTTCTTCAGGGCGCGAACCTTTTCGGCCCGCTCGCTGGCGTCGACCACATCGACCTGGCTGAGTGCCACGATTTCGGGCTTTTCGGCGATGCCGTGGCCATAGGCCTCGAGTTCATGGCGGACGGTCTTGTAGGCCTGGGCGACATCTTCCTCCAGCGCCGAGACCAGGTGCAGCAGCACCCGGGTGCGCTCGACATGGCCGAGGAAACGGTCGCCGATGCCGACGCCCTCATGGGCGCCTTCGATCAGGCCGGGAATGTCGGCGAGCACGAATTCACGGCCGTCGATGGTGGCCACGCCCAGATTGGGGTGCAGCGTGGTGAAGGGGTAATTGGCGATCTTCGGCCGCGCGCGGGTGACGGCGGCGAGGAAGGTCGACTTGCCGGCATTGGGCAGGCCGATCAGGCCGGCATCGGCGATCAGCTTGAGCCGCAGCCAGATGTTCTTTTCCTGGCCTTCAAGGCCGGGATTGGCATGGCGCGGCGCCTGGTTGGTGGCGGATTTGAAATGGGCGTTGCCGAAGCCGCCATTGCCGCCGGCGGCCAGCCGGTAGCGCTGGCCGACCTCGGTCAGGTCGCAGATCAGGGTCTCGTTGTCTTCCTCGAAGATCTGGGTGCCGGCCGGCACTTTCAGGGTGACCGGGTCGCCATTGGCGCCGGTGCGGTTGCGGCCCATGCCATGGGTGCCGGTCTTGCCCTTGAAATGCTGCTGGAAACGGTAGTCGATCAGCGTGTTGAGGCCGTCGACGGCTTCCACCCAGACATCTCCGCCGCGGCCGCCATCGCCGCCGTCAGGTCCGCCGAACTCGATATATTTCTCGCGCCGGAACGAGACGGCGCCGGCGCCGCCGTCGCCTGAGCGGATATAGACCTTGGTTTCGTCGAGGAACTTCATCTGGCTGTACCGATCCGGGCTTTGAACGCGAGGCGGCCGGACGGGCGCATGCCTCCGGCTTTACAGGGCATCGATAAACGGCTGAGGCGGCGAGGTCAAAGCAATTGCGACGGGCGGCAATGCGGCGCGCCGGTCCGCCTCAGGGTCTGATCGCTTCAGCACCCGCCAATGTCGGTGCGAAATTGACCTTCACACGGGCGATGGGCAAGGCGAATTTGGTGACAAGCGCAGTGTTGCGCAGCGTGCCGTCGTCTTCAAGCACCAGCTTGTCATGGAAGCGGACAATATTGGCTTTGCCGCCGGGATCGAGATCGACCCGATAGGTGAAGCGGGCGGTGTTGCCCGAAATCCGCACGGTGGTTTCGCCGACAACACCCTCCCTCGTGCCGGAATAGGTGCGGGGCCCGGTGCGGGTGAAGATCCAGGTCTTGGTGTCGCGTTCGCCGTCATCATAGCGAAAATCCTCGCGCAGGGTCAGCACCTTGCCGCGCACCGTGCCGGTGAGGTCGACCCGGAAGGACCGCCTGAGCCCGGTGATGGCGCCGAAGGAGCCATAGGCATAGGTCTTGCCCTTGAAGAAATCCTCAAGCCGTAGCTCGGCTGCGTGTACGGGCAGTGAGATGAGGGCGGAAAGCAGCAGTGCAGCCAGCAGGCTGAAGCGGCGCGGAAGGGTCATGATGAAATCCTTTTCGGGGGTCATGACCCTTCTACGCCGGCAACGGCCTGCCGGATTGGTTCGAGCCGGGGATCAGGTCCTCGGCCTGCTTTCATTCGACCAGCCGATCAGCGAGACCCAAGTCTTGCGGTCGAGCCGGTAGCGTTCGACCGCGGCACTGCCGTTGATCGCCAGAATGTTGACCATGCCGCTGCCCTGGAACTGGAAACCGCTTTTTTGCAGCACCCGGCGTGACGCCGGGTTGATCACCCGGCAACAGGCGTCGATATGGCTGATCTCGCGGGTGCGGAAGGCCATGTCGACCAGCGCATGAACCGCCTCGGTGGCAATGCCGCGCCGCCAGAACGGTTCGCCGATCCAGTAGCCAAGCTCGAGCGCATTGCCATCTTCGGTGCTGTCAAGCGAACAGCAGCCAAGCAGCTTGCCGGTTTCGGTTTCGGTGATGGCATAGACGCAATTGCCATTCTCGCGTTTGGACGATGTTCGCACGAAGGTTTCGGCGTCGGTTCGTCCATAGGGATGCGGAATGCGCGCCACCATGGTGGCGATGGCCGGATTGTCGGCGAGAATGGCAATGGCGTCGATGTCTTCCGCGTGGGGCGCGCGCAGGACCAGGTTTTCGGTGAGCAGAACCGGGCAGTCAAAGCTTGGTGCCCTTTGTTCGAAACTCTCCGAATCGCTTGGACTTATGCTGCTGTCGCTCAAGCTGTCTCTGGGCGCCCTGGCGCTGACGCCCGGGCTGCTGTGGGGATCCTGTCTCATGGTGGTTGCTCCGGTTTGGACAAAGAAAAAGGGGAGATGGTGTCCCATCTCCCCTTTCCTTGTTCCGGTAGTCCGGAGGTCGCCTGCAAGGGCCGGGTCGATGAGACGCCGGCCTGTAAACTGCGATCCGGCTTATTCGGCTGCTTCCGCTTTCGCGACGACAGATACATAGGTTCGGCCGTTGGCTTTCTTGCGAAAGTCAACATTGCCCGGCTGCACGGCAAAAATGGTGTGATCCTTGCCCAGGCCTACGCCTGTGCCGGGATGCCACTTGGTGCCGCGCTGACGCAGGATGATGTTGCCGGAAATCACGGCTTCGCCACCGAACTTCTTCACGCCGAGGCGCTTGGATTCGGAATCGCGACCGTTACGCGTTGAACCGCCAGCTTTTTTGTGTGCCATGGGTCTGCTCCTGTTCCGCCCTTTGGGGCGATTGTCTCACGTGCGGCCTGTGGCCGCCAGGGCCCGAACGGGCGGTTGATTACTTGCCGAGTGCCTTGGCCTGGTCACGCCAGTCCGAGATCTGGTCAGCGCTGAACGGCATGGCTTCGTCGATGCGGACGATGTCCTTGTCGCTGAGCTTGGCGATCTGGGCAAAGGTGGTGATGCCCTGCTCGTTGAGCTGACCGGCTGCGACCGGGCCGATGCCCTTGATCGTGGTCAGGTCATCGGACTTGCCCTTCGGCGCGGTGAACAGGGTTGCCGGCGCTGCGTCAGCCGATTTGGGTGCGGCTTCCTTCTTCGCGGCAGCCTTTTTCGAAGGCTTGGCGCCACCGGTCAGGATGTCGATGATCCGGACGACCGTCTGGTGCTGACGATGACCGCGCATGCGCTTGGAGTTCTGCCGGCGGCGCTTCTTGAAGGCGATAACCTTGCGGGCGCGGCCCTGCTCGACAACTTCTGCAACAACCAGGGCACCTTCGACAAGCGGAGCGCCAACGGTTGCGCCGGCGCCTTCGCCGACCATGAGAATTTCGTTGAACTCGACGGTATCGCCAGCGGCGCCCTCGAGCTTTTCGATCGTCAGAACGTCATTGGCGGCGACGCGGTACTGCTTACCGCCGGTTTTAATGACTGCGAACATCTTTTGTCCTTTCGTGTTCGTCCGGCTCTCGCCTTGTGGCGGGCCGTCTTTTTGCCAGTCGGAACGAATCGGCCGGTCCGTTGCCGGAGCGGCCGGGTGGAGCCTTGCCGGGGTGCCAATGTGGCACTGCCCAGCCAAAGGCCAACGGCGCAGGAAGCCCCACGCCGCATTCGGGTCGCGAGATACGTGAGGCGGGGCCGAGAGTCAAGCCAATTTGCCGTTTCGGTGCGGCTGGGTGGCGCGAGGCCAAACTTAATGCTTGTGCAAGCGCGCCTTGCCGGTTATGGAAGCGCCCGCGCACTGATGTTGCGCCGACCAAGACGCGGAGAGGTGGCTGAGTGGTCGAAAGTACCGCACTCGAAATGCGGCGTGGGGGCAACTCCACCGTGGGTTCGAATCCCACCCTCTCCGCCATTTTGTGACTTATCTTGTTGTTTTTTATGAGAAATAGAAATATTCTTTGTTTGCGGCCCACATTTCGTACCACATTACGGCATGGTTGTTGCAGGATCTCATTGGTGCTTGTGACACACTGCCGATGCGACTAACAACATTTCCCATTTATGCGATTGATAAGGGTGGGTAGTTCTTGAAGCCGCAGCTATCCCTTTGACTGGGGACTGGAGTGGATACATGAATGCCCTTGATAAAGGCCTCGACTTGCGTCTGGCATTTGCTTCTACGCTCGATTGATGATTTCGCCGGGCCATTTGCCCTCTGAAACCAAATTCTTGCACACTTCCGTGAGCAACTGCCCGGTAACCAGGCTCGCCCTCGGGCGGGTTGCGTCATGCCGCGCAGCTAAGTGGACCGTCCATTCCAGTTCCGGCCTTATGAAATCAACGGCGACCATCTCAGCCCGGTCGGCATGTTGTAGGGCGAGGTAAGTCGGCAAGATGGTGCAGAACCCACGTTTGACCAGTCCAAGAAGCCCACCGTAAGAATCGATATCCGCGACCACATTCAAAGACAGTCCCTCGGCTTCGCAGGCACCACTTATATGTTTGCGGATAGAATTGCTGGGACTCGGCAATACAAGATTGAGCTGCGTAATCTCATCAAGCCTGACGCCCTGTTTCCCGGCCAGTGGATGATCCCTCGGAACAAGAAGGCAAAGCTTCTCACTCAGGACAGGCTCGGTTCGTAGACCCGACATGGGCTGGATGTCAAACATGAGCGCAAGGTCGAGACTGCCCAATTGCAAGAGTTCGCTCAGCCGGCCGCTCATGGCTTCGACAACATTGATGCGAATCTGAGGAAAACGTGACCGCAGCAATGGAAAAATTCGGTGATAAGACCGGCAGCAATGGTGGTCGGAAGTCCAACCCTGACCAAGCCTACCGGTTCTTCCGAGAAGCTTTCGACGACCGACGTCACCTCGGCAACTTCACGTACGATGTCGTAGGCTTTCTGAAGAACGAATTTGCCTTCATGCGTGAGCTCGGCTCCGCGGGAATGACGCCTGACCAGCAACACGCCCAATTCAGCCTCCAATCGCTTCAGCGACGCGCTGAGTGCCGGCTGTGTCAGATTGAGTTTGTTGGCGGCGCCAGACAGGCTGCCTGTCTCGGAAATTCCGATTAGCGAATGAAGGTCGCGCAGTTCCAAAGAAGTCTCCTAAACCAAAAACTGGTTGTTGAGTGAACGGTAACTCAACGATTCTGAATCGTCTCCATAAATGAAATTTATATCAGGCTTACAAATTTTCAAGATTGTGTAACCCCGCTTGTTCTGGAATCCTTTAATTATCAACAAAAGCATCGCTTGGCGTTTTCAAGCGATAAGTCAGATGTATATCGATCACCACAGAGGGGTAAAAATGTCAAAAACCGTGCAAGGTCTAATTCTGTCAGCAGTCCTGCTTTCCTCATCCAGCCTGGTTCAGGCTGACGAGATCAACATCCGCATGGGCTCTGGCCATCCGATCGGCCTGCTGGCCTATACGGAAAGTGCTCATGACTGGTTTGCTCCGGAACTGAAAAAGCGCGTGGAAGCGCGCACCGAGCACACTGTCAACATCCAGGAGCTCCATGCCGGCCAGGTGGCGAAGGTCACCGAGGTGCTTGAGGCAACACGCGATGGTATTCTCGATATCGGGTTCATTTCCCTGATTTTCGAGCCGTCCAACGGATATCTGCAGACGTTCACACTTTTCCTGCCGTTCAATTCACCGGACGCGAAAGTGGTGACGGAAGCTGCGCGCAATACGTTCGAGCAGTTTCCTGAAATGTACACGTCCTTCGAGACTGAGCACAACCAGATCTATCTGGGCGGGGCCTGCCTTGAAAACTACGGGCTCGGTTCGAATTTCGCGTGGTCGGATTTTGCTGACCTTGAAGGCCACAAGATTGCTGGCGCCGGGACAAATCTCGACTGGATCGTCGGAGCCACGGCTGTCTCGTCAAACCTCAATGAAGCCTACCAATCAATCCAGTCGGGCGTCTACGAAGGGTATTTGAGCGCATCGGCATGGTGGCACAAATTCAAGCTCAATGAAGTGGCGCCCTATTTCACCAAGACCGATTTTGGTGCGCAGTATCTCAACGCAGTTACGATCAACAAGCAGAGTTGGGAGCGTATGCCCCCTGAAGTTCAGGAGATCATCAAGGAGATGGGAGCTGAATGGTCCGACGTCACCGCAGAGGTCTGCGCACGCAACGATGCGGAAGGACTCGACAAGCTGCGTGAGTTGAACGTCGAGGTTACTGAAATCTCCGAGGCGGCAAAAGCCGACTGGGCGACTGCGCTGAAGGATTTCCCCAATCGCATGGCGACGGAGTTGAACTCGCGCGGCTTCAAGGGAACCGAAGTGCTTAACTTCTACATGGACGAGGTCGAAAAGCTCGGTCACGCCTGGCCTTATCGCTACGAAGTTAAATAAGCGCCACCAAACGAACTCTCAACAGAGCGGACTTAACATGCTGGTAAAAATTGACAATGCAGTAGGTTTGATAAATCAGACCCTCAAGTATGTTGCGGCCGCTCTGTTGCTCTTCGTTGCCGTCCTGATCGCATTTGACGTGATCATGCGCTTTATCTTCAACAAGCCGGTCATCGGCATCGCAGAGATTGTTGCCAATGGAATTCTCATCATTGCGTTTCTTCAGCTGAGCTATGCGGTGCGAATCGGCGGCATGTTGCGGTCGGAATTGTTGGTCAACCGGGTCGGTAAGCGCGGCAAGGCAGTTCTTGAAGCCGTCACGTCCGCCCTGGGCATGGTGTTGTTTTCCTTGATTGCCTGGGCATCCTGGTCGCCGATGATGAGCGCCATCCGGACGCTGGAATTCGAGGGGCACGCTTCCTTTCAGGTTCCTGTGTGGCCCGTCAAGGTTGTCATCGTCAGCTGCGCCATTCTGGCGGTTTTGAACTATCTCATCTTGATAGCCAAGGCAGCCGGCGGGGAGCCTGAACCAACCGGTTCAGTCGTCGACCTGTAGCACGCCAGCCTTCAGGCTCTTCTCACTTCCTTTTCGCTTCCTCGTCGACGCAGGAGATCTCGCCCCATGGGTAGTCCCGAATTTGCACTTGCAATCATTGCAATACTGATTGGCCTTATCCTGTGCAGCGTACCTGTCGTGATCGCTCTTGGCCTTTGCAGTTTCTTTGGTCTCGCATATCTGACCGGCAGTCTCGATATTGCCGGATCACTTCTGGCCAACACGACCTATGAAGCCATACGGGACTATGTGTTCGCGGTCATTCCCCTGTTTGTGCTCATGGGGGAGTTCATAGCCCGGTCGGGAACTGCAACCGACCTCTACAATCTGATAAACCGCGGGTTGAAGCGACTGCCAGGCCGGCTGGCGCTCGCCACCGTGGTGGGCAACGCGGTGTTCGGTGCCGTGACCGGTGTCAGCATCGCCTCGGCCGCAGCGTTTTCGCGCATCGCCTATCCGCAGATGGTCAAGCACAATTATGACAAGGCTGCTGCCCTTGGCTCGATCGCCGGCAGCGCCTCGCTCGGCATGTTGATCCCGCCTAGCGTCCTGTTGATTGTCTGGGGCGTCATTTCGGAGCAGTCGATAGGCCGTCTCTTTGTTGCGGGCGTTATTCCGGGGCTCGTGCTCACGGGGATGTTCTTCATCTTCATCATCGGTTTTGCGCTGCTCAAACCTGAAGCCTTCGGCGAAACTGGCGCGTCCGGTTTACCGGATGAGCTTGATACCCGCGATCCTGCCGAAGCCCGCAGGGAGAAGCTTGGCGGCCTGGGTGTCTGCGGTTTGATTGTCATCGTTCTGGGCGGCATCTGGTTTGGCGTGTTTACGCCAACCGAAGCAGCTGGAGTGGGCGTTTTGCTTGCGCTGGCGATGGCTGTCCTGAAAGGTGTAAATCTGCGCGGACTGGGCGAGGCAGTGCTTGAAACCGGACGGATCTCCGCACCGCTGCTGTTCCTGCTGATCACGGCCCAGATGTATTCCCGACTGCTGGCATTGGGCGGGATTACCAATTTCATTCAGGACCTGTTCCTGAACCTTGGCGATTCACCGTTCTTGATCCTGGCCATAATGGTGGCGGTCTGGTTCGTCCTGGGCATGTTCATCGACTCGGTGTCCATCATTCTTCTCACCGTTCCCATGTTCGCGCCGCTGGCCTCGACCCTTGGATACGATCCGCTTGCATTTGCGATCATGGGTATCGTGGCGATTGAAGCAGGACTTCTGACGCCTCCGCTGGGGTTGTGTGTCTACACAGTGAAGAGTTGTGTCTCCGACCCTGACGCCACACTCGCGCTGATTTTCAAGGGCTCCATACCCTACTGGATCATCCTGATTTTGCTGGTCGTTCTCGTTGCCAACTTTCCGGCAATGGCGACTTTTCTTCCATCACTCATGTAACCAACCAAGCCGAAGGGAATTTCCATGGCCAGACGTATTGTAGATTTGAGCCTGACGATCGAAGACAACATGCCTGCGCACAAGTTGTTTCAAAGCCCCGTCTATCTGAAGGCCTTGAGCCATGAAAGCACAGCCGCCCTCGGCCTAGGTGTGCCGGATGATGCCATGACCTTCCAGACCAATTTCATCGGAATGCTCGACCATGTCGGCACGCATGTCGATGCCTTCCTGCACGTCAATCCAAAGGGTGCGCCCGTGGATGAAATGCCGCTCGACTTGTTCATGGGAAAATCGGTTTGTCTGGATTTGCGCCACATCGGTAATCTTGAGGACATCACGGTAGAGCATATGGAGGCCGCCGAGCAGAAAGCCGGCGTCAAGGTCGATGGACACATCGTTCTTCTGTGCACCGGTTTTCACAATCGCAACCTGAATGATCCGAAGGCACTGGTCTGGGGCAATCCCGGTCTGACCACCGGCGCAACGCAGTGGCTGTTTGATCGCGGCTCCAAAATGCACGGTGTCGAAGGGCCATCCACAGACAAGCCATCCGACAATATTTTCGCCCAGCACAGGCTGTGCCGCGATTTGGGAATTTCGCATTTCGAATGGCTGGTCAATCTCGAAGAGCTTCTGGGCAAGGGCGAGTTTGAATTCATCGGCTTGCCGATCAAGTTCAAGGGCGGCTCAGGTTCCCCCGTTCGCGCGGTCGCTTTGCTGGACGAATAGTCCTCAGCAATCTTTCCATTCCAATTGACTCAGGGGCTCGACATGGCATCTGAATTTGCATTCAAGACCATCCGCGAGTTGAGCAATGGGCTCTCACGCAAGGAATACTCGCCAACCGAACTGTTGGCGAGTATTCGCGCGCACTACGAGCAGCTTGAACCGAAACTCAACATGTTTGTCCATGTTGATTTCGAGCTTGCGCAGCGGCAGGCCGCAGCCAGCGAGGCGCGGATCATGAACGGCAGCACGCTGAGTGAACTCGATGGCATTCCCACTTCCATCAAGGACCTCATCGCAGTAAAGGGCATGCCCATGAGGGCGGGTTCCAGAGCAACGCCGGATCAGCCGCAAACCGTTGACGCACCATCGGTGGAACGGCTGCGCAATGCCGGTGCGGTCATTCTCGGCAAGTCGACGACAAGCGAATTCGGATGCAAGGCGGTGGGCGACAGCGTGCTGACAGGCATTACCCGCAATCCTTGGGATACCGCCCGGACCCCCGGTGGCTCCAGCTGCGGGGCAGCCGCAATGGTTGCCGCCGGACTGGTGCCCTATGCGCTGGGAACGGATGGGGGTGGTTCCGTTCGCATCCCCGCTGCGCTGACGGGGCTGTTCGGTATCAAGGCGAATTTTGGCCGTGTGGCAGTCTTCCCGACTTCAGCGACGCCTACATTGGCCCATGTCGGACCTTTGACACATACAGCTGAGGACGCGTCCATCGTTCTCAGCACAATTGCCGGTTATGACCGCCGGGATCCGTTTACAGTCGTTGGTGCTCAGCCCAACTTCAGCGGTGGAACAAAGTCCTATCGCAACCTGAGAATCGCCTGGAGCCCGACGCTCGGCTATGGTCGTGTTGATCCGGAAGTTCTGCAATTAACCGAGCAGGCGGTCAAGCACATCGAAAGGCTGGGGCTGAATGTCGATCTGGTTGATCAGGTCATGGAAGATCCTATCGATATGTGGACCGCAGAATTTTATGCGGGCGTCGGCACCAGATTGAATAACACTATCCGGAACAAGCCTGAATTGCTGGATCCGCCTGTGCTGGAAATTCTCCAAAAGGCGCTTGAGCAGGATATGCAGGATTACTACCAGAGTGTCTTCAGGCGCTACGAATTCCGCGAGAAAATGCGCGCGTTTTTCGATGTTTACGATATCCTGTTGACCCCTACGTTGCCTGTGACGGCCTTCAAGGCCGGGCTTGATGTTCCGCCCGGCTACGAGGACAAGAACATTGTCTCCTGGGCCACATTTACCTACCCGTTCAATCTCACCGGGCAGCCGGCCGCCTCGATACCGGTGGGCTTTGCCAGCAATGGGATGCCGGTCGGGCTGCAGGCGATTTCCTCCACTCATGATGAGATTTCCATTCTCGCCCTGGCTCACGCGTATCAAAAATCGTCAAAATACCACCTGGAAAATCCCGGTTTGCATTCTTCCTAATGAAAAACGGCGCTTTGTATTAGAGATGTTCTATGTGACTGAAAACATATAAGTATACGCTGTTGTTACGTATCGAAAGCGTCGAAAACCCGTAACATCAGCCTTGACTTGGTCTATTTGTGACATCGTAGACTCTGGTCTAAAAGCTGGAGTTACGAATGGCACGCATCGGATATGCTCGCGTCAGCGCAACTGACCAAGATCTACACATTCAGACAGATAGACTGACCGCTGAGGGCTGCAGTCTCATCCGTTCGGAGAAGGTATCAGGCAAGAGCCGTGACGACCGGGACGAACTGGCAACCACACTTAGCTTCTTGCGGCCAGACGATGAATTGATCGTAACGCGGCTGGATCGGCTTGGCCGAGACACCCGCGATGTTTTGAACATCATCCATGAATGCGAACAGAAGCAGGCCTTCGTGACCGTGCTGGACCCTTACGTCTCAACCAAGGGTGACATGGGCCAGATCGTCATGACCGTGCTTGGCATGGTGGCGCAGATGGAGCGCCGGTTCATCAAAGAGCGGCAGCGCGAGGGGATCGACCGTGCCAAGTCGCTTGGCCGGTACAAGGGTGGCAAACAGCGCATCGATCGGGACGAAGTCCTGCGGTTGGCAGGCGGTGGCGAAAAGCCATCCGCTATTGCGCGATCTTGGATTGTTCGCGGATGCAGGTTTATCGGATCTTAAACGAACATGCGTGAACGCTCTCTGTCGCAGGTAAGTGATTCACTTCAGTGCAAAAATTGTTGGACCAAATGGAGTCATCGTTGAAATATGATACGATTTTGAATGAGACCGCCGCTACTGCGTGTCGCGGTAAGCCAGTTCGTTTCTGGCGAGTCTCAGGATACCCTCGACGCACTCATAGCGTTTGGTTTCAAACCAAATCCCCGTCAAGCCGAGGCGCGCTAGGAATGCGTTCCGACTCCTAAGTTCCTCGAGGCTTTCTGGGCATGACTCTACAACAAAATGCTGTGGGAGGTCGTCTCCATGATGGCTTGCTTTGATTGCTTTGAACACCTGAATGGTCCGGTCATTCTGCAAGCTACACCATAGAAATAGAAGGCTGTTATTTCGGTAGTAGTAATGCAGGCCACTTCCATTCGCTTCAGCATCGACAGGAACACGGCATTCGAGAACGGTCGGTCGCTGGCGGTGCCCGGAAACAGATAAGGGCTGGCGACATCCAGTTGCCGGGCTTGCTTTAGTATTTCGATGCACCGGTTACTCAGCGGAACCCGATGCGCAAGCTTGGCCTTCATCCGCTCGGCAGGAACCGTCCACAGCGCGTTCTCCAGGTCGATCTCTTTCCAGCTGGCCTCAAGCACCTCACCGGTTCGGCTGGCTGTCAAAATCAGGAATTCGAATGCAAGGCGTGCGATCTGGCCGTCATTGGTTGATGAGCGCAGCCGAGCGACGAAGGCTGGCACATCGGCATAGGGCAATGCCGCATGGTGTTTTTTTGTCTTCTGCTGCTTGGGCAGGCCTTTGGTGACACCAGATGTCGGGTTTTCACCGCGCCGGTATCCGGCACTACCAGCCCAATCCAGCACAGTGCCAATCCGCTGCCTTACCCTGCGCGCTGTTTCTGCTTTGCTCAGCCAGATCGGCGACAACACCTTCAGGATGTCAGGCGTCTGGATCTGATCCACGCGCATCTCGCCCAACACTGGAAAAGCGTAGGTCCTGAGCGTCGTCATCCATTGTTGCTGGTGCTTGGGGTTATCCCAGCTGGCCTTGTGGTCCCGAAAGACCTGCTCGGCTGCTTCGCTGAAAGTCGGCGCGGAATCAGGTGGTTTTCTCAATTCTGCGATGGGATCGCCGCCGCTCCGCGCGATACGTCGGTAATCGCGCGCGGTTTCGCGTGCCTCCGCCAAGGATATGATGGAAAGGCCACCGAGACCGATATCGCGCCGTCTGCCTTGCACCACAATACGCAGCACCCAGCGCTTGGCACCGGAGAGGTCGACGATCAGATAAAGTCCGTTGCCATCGGCATACCGGCCTGCTTAACTGATTTGACGGACTCTGAGCGCTGATAGCGCTTTATCCGGATGCATGCCTGTTGATTTCGGCATCCAAACTCTCGAGCCTCCACATTCCGTACCACATTCCGAATCGGATTGCAGCGTATTCCGTTGGATGCTGTTAGACTAGCGTTTTGGATTACCAATTGATATTAAAGAGATATCTGGATCTCCCTGTGCCCTACCGTACTCTATGTTCGCAGACACCCTCTCCGCCATTGGTTGGGCAGCAGATGCGATATCTTTCAGGTTTGTGACAGAGCATATGTGATTGATGCGGGCTGCCCGATATAAAGGGCCGTTTTCAAGGGCAGATGTTTGACCCCTGTTGTTTCAGCCGTCGTCAGCCGTAGCGCGCCAAACGCGGGAATGAAGTGTCGCAAATCTGGCCAGGACAGACCGTCCGCGCTCCACGCCCGGCCTTTGCGGGGTCACGACAGGTCAGGCCCTTGCGGCCACCTTCCGTCCCGGCTTGCAACAATGGTCTCTCTACATCCCAGGCGTGCGGTGACCATTCGCCGAAGAAACCCGGCCATCTCCTATTCCGGATTTGCTTGAGCGGGTCTGCGAAGCACGGCCAGCCGCCAGGCAGGGCAAGACAGCATCAGCGAGTCCCGCCGCAAGTACTGAACTGCCCGATTTTATTCAAGTTTTATACGTTAGCATTAATCACTCGTTTACGAGGAAATTCTTGACCTCACTTCGGTGTGCCTTTACGTTCCACAAATGTTAACAAACAGTTAATGTCCGCGCGATGCTGTGTCGCGCGGTGGGAGCATCGGCGGCGAATGTGCTGCTTCGTGTGGTGGGGGTGCAGGCAGGGATGTTGGTAGACCGTCACTCATTTCAATCCGTGAAAAAAGTTTCACGCACTTAATGCAGGGAAATGACATGCAAATCTTCAAGACCTTTCTTATGGCTGCGACTGCGCTTTCAATGACCGCCGGAGCGGTGCTCGCAGACGACAACAAGGCCTTCACCAACCAGGTCAACTCCAGTGCCAATGGTTCGAACACGGCTCTGGTGACCCAGAGCGGTAAGAACAACCAGGCTGGCGCGGCCGGCAATGCAATGTTGCAGAAGAATCAAGGCTCCAAGGTCGGCAACAACCTGGATATCCTTCAGAGTGGCGACAACAACGAAATCGGCGTTGTCGACCTGTCGCAGCTGACCGAGAACGGAAATTCCGACGGCAACTCGGCCGACCTGACCCAGAAGTCCAGCGGCAACGTTGTGGGCAAGGTGGATCAGAGGGACCGGTTCGGCGGTGCTCCCAATGCGCCAGGCAATATTCTGACGATCGTACAGGGCGACCTCAATGACGGCGCCTCGGACGGCAATACGATCAACACCGTGACCCAGGACAAGCACAAGGGCACCGGCAACACGGCTGATGTCAGCATGAGCGGTGCCAACAACACGATCAACAAGATCACCCAGGTCAGTACCGGCGGAGAAGGCGTCAACACGCTGGATGTCGACATCTCGGGCAGCAACAACGGCAATGGCACGCTTTCCGGCTTTGCCGCATCGAGCGGCGCCACCTCAAGCGAGCTGTTGCAGGGCTATGCCGATGTGAATAACGGCAATGCCGACAAGGGCGGCAACTCGGCCAATCTGGTCATCTCCGGCCATGGCAACCAGTTCGGCGTCACGCAGGAATTTTTCGACAACAGCGTCGGCACGCTGACAATCGCTGGCGACAACAACCAGCTTGGCGTGGCGCAGGTCGGTAACACGAATACTGTGAGCATCGCGACCATCGCTGGTGACGGCAACAATATCGGCGTCGAGCAGATCGGCACGACGAACACCGCATCCGTCAGTGTGCTCCAGGACAACAACGCCTTTGGCGTGCAGCAGAATGGCAGCACGAACGATGCTGACATCAGCGTCGATGGCAACGGCAATGGTTTGACCAGCACCACACCGACCCTGTCGGGTGATGCGCTGACCGCTGCCGGTGCCTCGCTGGTTCAGGCCGGCCTGGTTGAGCAGCAGGGCAACGACAACGTCGTGACCGCGTCCTTCACCGGCGACAACAACCTGTTCGGCATGCTGCAGGACGGCAATGGCAACAACATCTCCGGCACTGTAGCCGGCAGCCAGAACCAGGCGATCATCGCGCAGGTCGGAAGCTCCAATCAGGCGTCGTTCAGCCAGCAGGGCAACGGCAACAATCTGGGCGTCAACCAGTAAGCAACAAGCATTGCGGCCGGGCGGGAAACCACCCGGCCGCATCCACATGCCTCGCCCGGATTGACGCGCGTCGCAGTGCATGGGGAAGACTGAACGTCTTTCACTGCGATGACAGATCTTCGCACTGTCCTCGACACGGCAGGCCCCGCTTCTCCTGCTTCCGTCATCATAGTGTTATAGTGTTGAACTTACCGCCCGACGCACGGCCAGGCTCCATTGAGCGGTTGCCGTTACCGGGACACCAGCCCGACAATCCCTCCTCGTTCCTGACAGATCCTGTTCCATTGCCGCGGGTCGCCTGACACAGGCACCGTTCGAGGTTGCGCAGTTCAGCCGAAGCGCTGGTCGCCGCCTTCATTGCGTCCTGTCCGGCAGGGACTTTCACTGCCTCCATATCCACCGGTCTGATCGCCGCTTGAGCAGTCAAGTGTTAACCACTGTGAGATGTTTTGCGGCAATTTGCCTTCAAACGGGGCAATTTCCAGGGTCCGTAAAGAATATACTCATCAAGACTTGTCAGATGTCGAGGTTGCACATGAAGGGTTAGTCCATGCAAGCAAGGCGCAAGTCGGAACTTTCGGCACTGCAGAACGAGATACTTGAGGCCGTGGCCACGGGTGTCCCTTTTGCCGTGGTTGCCGATACCTTGTGCCGCCGCGCCGAAACGCTTGCGCCGGGCGCCTTCTGCACGATCGCCGGTGTTGACGCCGAAGGGCTGATCCGCCCGCTCGCCGGGCCCAGCCTGCCGAAATCCTATGGTGAGGCGCTGGACGGGGCCGCCATCGGGCCAAAGGTCGGATCCTGCGGAACCGCCGCCTATTTCGGCATTCCGGTCGAAGTCACCGATATCGCCACGGATGAGCGCTGGAAGGATTTTCAGGATCTGGTGCTGCCGCTGGGGCTGAAGGCCTGCTGGTCGAGCCCGATCAAGTCTCCCGAAGGCCGGGTCGTCGGCACATTCGCATTCTATTACAGCACGTCGCGCGGACCCAGCGAACTGGAACGGCAGCTCGTCGACACCTGCGTCCATCTGTGTGCCATCGCCATGGAGCGGGACGAGGTCAGCCGCCGCTTGCGCCATCTGGCCTATCATGACCAGTTGACCGGCCTGTTCAACCGCTATGCCTTTGATGAAGTCATCGCCCGCAACATGGCTGCGCCGGCGCGGCGCTTCGGCCTGTTGCTGCTCGATATCGACAATCTCAAGCTGGTCAATGACGCCATGGGCCATTCGGTCGGAGATGCGGTGATACGCGAAGTCGGCCAACGGCTATCCAGCCCGGGCAGCGGAATGAATGTCTACCGGCTCGGCGGCGATGAGTTCGCCATTCTGTGCCGTGATTGCGACAACGCCGAACAGATGGCCGAGCTTGCCGGACGGCTGCTCGGCCAGATGGAGCAGCCCTATGAATGTGACCGCAACACCATCATCCTGCAGGTCACCATTGGCGGCGTTCTGAGCGACCACGGTGACACCGGCGCCGACATGCTGCGTCAGAATGCGGATCTCGCGCTGCATCATGCCAAGCGGGTGGCACGAGGCGGATATGTCCTTTTCCACCCCGGCCTGCGCAGCGCGATCCAGTGCCGCACCGAGCAGATCGCGCTGTTGGACAAGGCGCTGGATGAAGACCGGGTGCTGGCACATTTCCAGCCGGTGATCTGCATGCGCCGCGCCAAGATCGTCGGTGTCGAAGCGCTTGCGCGTATCCGCACCGATGAGGGAAAGATCATCAGCGCGGGCGCCTTTGCCATGGGGCTGACCGATTCCAAGAATGCCTTTCGCCTGACCAGCTGCATGCTGGAGAAAGTTGCCGGCGCCATGCGCGGCTGGCTCGACCAGGGACTGGAACTGCGCCATGTGGCGATCAATCTCTCGACGGTCGATTTCCAGCGCGGCAATCTCGAAGAGCGTCTGCGGTCGGCCTTTTCCGCCCATGATGTGCCGCTGCACAATCTCCAGATCGAAGTCACCGAAAATGTGTTGATGGATCAGGACGTGGCCAGCCAGGTGGCCCGTTTGCGCGAGCAGGGCATGCAGGTTGCGCTTGACGATTTCGGCACCGGCTATGCCTCGCTGAGCCATCTCAAGGATTTCCCGCTCGACTATATCAAGATCGACAAGTCCTTTGTCGACAGCCTGCTCACCGACACGGCCTGCAATGCCATCGTCGAGGCGCTGATCAGCATGGCGGACAAGATGAAGATCGGCATTATCGCCGAGGGGATCGAGACGGCAGAGCAGGCGGAACGGCTGCTCGAGATCGGCTGTCCGCTGGCGCAGGGCTATTTTTATGCCCGTCCCGTCGATGGCGAGACCATCGCCACCCTGATGCGCTCCTTTGGCGGAAAGATCCGCAGGCAGGACCCTGCCACGGACCGGCTGCGCACACCGGCCTGAATGGCACAGCCGCTGCCCTGATCCCGCGCAAGTCAATTCTGTAGGCGTTGACTATTGGCCGTCGATGTCCGGCGTTGCAGGCGGGCCGCCGTCGAGATCGGCGATCAGGGCTTCCATTTCGGCAATTTCACGTTTCTGGGTTTCGATGATTCCGTCGGCGAGTTCGCGCACCCGCGGGTCAGACAGGTTGGCGCGGGTGCTGGTCAGGATGGCGATGGAATGGTGCGGGATCATGGCTTTCATCCAGGCGGTGTCGCCGACCGTATCCTGACTGCGCACCAGATAGAGGCTGGAGGCGAAGGCGATCAGCGAGGCGGCGAAAATCGCCATGTTTGCCTTGCGGTTGGTGTACATCGACAGCATGAAGGCCAGCATGATCGCCGCCATCACGCCGCCCATATAGAGCGCCATCCAGAGCCTCGTCTGGCTGAACCAGATATGGCTGCTGTCCCAGGTGTTGAGATACATCAGTGCGTACATCACCACGGTGGATGTCACAATCATTGCGATGAAGCGGGAATAGGCCATTTCGATCTCCGTGTTCATGCCGTCTCAGAGGGTAACGACGTTGCCGCGCTGGAAGGTTCCACAGACTGTCAGGAAAATTGCCTTGACCTTCCATTGACTGGAAGGATTAGAGTCGCTGCAACTCAGCAAGGATCTGCGAAATGGACCACCAGACTCACACTCATGACGATGGCCACTGCACGCATCATCACGACGCCCCCGCAGTCGACACCGACGCGCTTTTTCAGGCGGCGACCGTGCCGGTTGACGGCAAGGTCAAGGACCCGGTCTGCTGCATGGACGTGACGCTCGGCAAGGGCAAGCCCAGCCTCAGCTACAAGGGGTCGGAGTTTCATTTCTGCTCGACCGGCTGTCACGACAAGTTCGAGCGCGATCCGTTCTTCTATCTGTCGGGCAACAAGGCGCGGCAGAACAAGGCAGCTCCGAAGAATGCCATGTACACCTGCCCGATGGATCCCGAAATCATCCAGGAAGGCCCCGGGACCTGCCCGATCTGCGGCATGGCGCTGGAGCCGATGGATGGCGTTGCCGAAGGCCCGAACCACGAGCTCATTGATTTCACTCGGCGGCTCTGGGTCAGCGCCGGGGCGGCGATCCCGCTGCTGGTCCTGACCATGGCGCCAATGCTCGGACTGCCGGTGCGTGAGTGGCTGGGCGAAACGCTGACGCTCTATCTGGAATTCGCGCTGGCAACGCCGGTGGTGATCTGGGCGGCGCGGCCGTTTTTTCACCGCGGCTGGACCTCGGTCAAGACCTGGAACCTCAACATGTGGACGCTGATCATGATCGGCGTGGGTTCGGCCTATCTTTATTCGACGGTCGCCACCTTTCTTCCCGGGCTGTTTCCGGCCGGGCTGCAGATGCCCGGCGGGCACATGCCGGTCTATTTCGAGGCGGCGGTGGTGATCATCGCGCTGGTGTTTGTCGGCCAGGTGCTTGAACTCAGGGCGCGGGAGCGAACCGGTGACGCCATTCGCGCGCTGCTGGACCTGGCGCCCAAGACCGCGCGCCGGATCACGCCCGATGGCGACGAATATGACGCGCCGCTGGAAAACATTGTCGAGGGCGACCGGCTGCGGGTGAGGCCGGGTGAGGCGATCCCGGTGGATTCAGTTGTCATCGAAGGCCGCACCGCGGTGGATGAAAGCATGCTGACTGGCGAACCGCTGGCGGTGGAAAAGGGCGAGGGCGACGAGGTCACCGGCGGCACGCTCAACAAGAACGGCAGCCTGGTTGTCCGGGCGGCCCGGGTCGGCGACGAGACCAAGCTGGCGCGGATCGTCGCCATGGTGTCGGCGGCGCAGCGCTCGCGGGCGCCAATCCAGGGGCTCGCCAACCGGGTTGCGTCCTATTTCGTGCCGACAGTGGTTCTCGTTGCCGTCATCGCCTTTGTCACATGGATGCTGATCGGGCCCGATCCGGCCTTTGTCTTTGCCATCGTTTCGGCGGTGTCGGTGCTGATCATCGCCTGCCCCTGTGCGCTGGGGCTTGCGACGCCGATGTCGATCATGACGGCGACCGGGCGCGGGGCCCAGGCAGGCGTTTTGATCAAGGATGCCGAGGCGCTTGAACGCATGGCCAAGGTCGATGTGCTGGTGGTCGACAAGACCGGCACGCTGACCGAAGGCAAGCCGGTGCTGACTGACGTTGTCTGTTTCGGATCAACCGGGGAAAGCGAGATGCTGGCGCTGGTGCGCGGGCTCGAGGCCGGTTCGGAGCATCCGCTGGCCGAGGCCATTGTCGAGGGCATTGCAGACCGCGATATCGCGGCGGCACCGGTCATGGATTTCGAATCGGTTACCGGCAAGGGCGTTGCCGGGACGTCCGGAACGCAGCGGATTGCGCTTGGCAATGCGGCAATGATGGATGTTGCCGGGGTGGATCACAGTGCGGCCAACGAGCAGGCCGATGCATTGCGCAGCCAGGGCAAGACGGCGATGTTTGTGGCGATCGACGGTGAGCTTGCCGGCCTTGTCGCCGTTGCCGATCCGATCAAGCCGACGACGAAAGACGCCATTTCCGCGCTGCATCGTGCCGGCCTGACCATCATCATGGCGACCGGCGACAATGAGACGACGGCGCGCGCGGTAGCGAGCCAATTGGGCATCGACGATGTCCGCGCCGGTGTGCTGCCGGAAGACAAGAAGGCCCTGGTTGATGAACTGCACAGGGCCGGCCACAAGGTGGCGATGGCCGGGGACGGGGTCAATGACGCCCCGGCGCTGGCTGCGGCCGAAGTCGGAATCGCCATGGGCACGGGTGCCGATGTTGCCGTTGAAAGCGCCGGCATCACCCTGCTCAAGGGCGATCTCGGCGGCATCCTGCGTGCGCGTACCCTGTCGGAGGCGACGCTGCGCAACATCAAGCAGAACCTGTTCTTTGCCTTCGCCTATAACAGCGTCGGTGTGCCGATTGCCGCCGGACTGCTCTATCCGATCACCGGAACCCTGCTGTCGCCTATGATCGCGGCCGCGGCGATGAGCCTGTCCTCGGTGTCGGTGATCAGCAATGCGCTGCGGCTGCGGCGGGTCAAGCTCGATGCTTGACCTTCCATCAGGTGGAAGCGGTAGGAGTGGATCATGATCACGGAATTTGAGCAGGGAGGCAGACCATGAATATCGGCCAGGCATCTGACGCGACCGGCCTGCCGGCCAAGACCATCCGCTATTACGAGGATATCGACCTGATCAAGCCTGCGCGGGCAGCCAATGGCTATCGCGATTATGACAATGCGGATGTGCATCGTCTGGCTTTCATCCAGCGCTCGCGCAGCCTCGGCTTCTCCATTGATGAATGCCGCGCGCTGCTGTCGCTGTATGAGGACAAGGCGCGGGCGAGTTCCGACGTCAAGGCGCTGGCGCTTGAGAAGATCACCGAGATCGACCGCAAGCTCAAGGAGCTCAAGTCGCTGCGCGCCACACTCAAGACGCTTGCCGATAATTGCCACGGTGACGACCGGCCGGACTGTCCGATCATCGATGAAATGGCCAGGGGAGTGGGCGCGTGAACTGGCGCAGGATCGGCTTGATTGCCGTGGTGGCGGGCAGTGCGGTGTTTGTCGGCCGCGTCCTTCTGGCACCTCCACCTCCCGCCACTGGTGCGGCGATGGCAAGCGTGGTGGTGCCGGAGCTGTCGGCGGGTGCGCAAGCGGGCGAGAGCCTGTTCAACCGCTCCTGTGCCGCCTGTCATGGCGCCGATGCGGCCGGGCAGGGCGGAGTTGCGCCGCCGCTGGTTCACAAGATCTACGAACCGAGCCATCACGGCGACGCCGCGTTTCACCTGGCTGCCGGGAACGGCGTGCGGGCGCATCATTGGGGTTTTGGCAACATGCCCCCGGTCGAGGGGATCACGGATCCGGAGCTTGAGAAGATCGTGCTCTATGTGCGCGAACTTCAACGTGCCAACGGTATCCTGTAGCGGCGGTCGGGGTCCTGGCTGGTGCGGGAATTATCAGCTCCGCGTGGTTGCACGCCCGGCCAGAGCGACTAAAACAGGCTTCAGCCGCCCAATGAGGGCGCGAAGATTGTTGAGGAATGCCCATGCCACGCTTTGCCGCGAACCTGTCGATGATGTTCACCGAACACGCCTTTGAGGACCGGTTCCAGGCTGCTGCCGATGCCGGCTTCAACGCGGTGGAGTTCCTGTTTCCCTATGACCATCCGGCCGAGACCATTGCCAAATGGTGTGCGGCGGCACAGGTCGAGCAGGTACTGTTCAACCTCAGGCCGGGCGACATGGATGCCGGAGACCGGGGTCTGGCCGCCCTGCCGGACCGCAAGCAGGAATTCCGCCAATCTGTGCAGACCGCGCTCGATTATGCCGGCGTCATCGGGACGCGGCGCCTGCACATGATGGCGGGGCTTGCCGATGCGTCCGACCCGGCTCACCGCGCCAGCTATATGGACAGCGTGGCATTTGCCGCCGACGCGGCGGCGGAACAGGGCATCTGCATCCTGATCGAGCCGATCAACGGGCGCGACATGCCGGGTTATTTCCTCAATGATTTCGGACTTGCCGCTCAATTGCTGGCAGAACTCGATCACCCCAATGCCCGGCTGCAATTCGACATCTATCACCGGCAGATCCTGCATGGCGACGTGCTCAGGGGGCTTGAGCAGCTGATGCCGCTGATCGGCCATGTGCAGGTGGCCTCGGTGCCGGACCGGCATGAGCCCGGATCGGGCGAGCTCGATGATGTCCGCATCTTCGCGGCGCTCGACGAGCTGGGTTATCAGGGCTTTGTCGGCTGCGAGTACCGGCCGGAAGCCGCAACGCTTGACGGGCTCGGCTGGATCAGGCGGACCCGCGCCACCTGATCCGGCGCGGCGCTCCCTCAGGCCTGTTGCCGGTCGGCATGGCGCATCAGGCCGGAGAAGACCAGCGGCAGGATGACAAAGACCGGCAAGGCCATGTAGATCAGCGCGAAGCCGGTGTGCTCGGCGATGAAGCCGATCACCGATGGCGCGAACAGGATGCCCGAATAGCCCATGAAGGTGACCACCGAGATCGCCAGTCCCTGCGGCAGGCCGGGCAGGTTTCCGGCGGCGGAGAAGGCGATCGGGACGGTGTTGGCAAAGCCCAACCCGGCGAGTGCGAAGCCGACAATGGCGATCTGGGCGGAAGGGGCTGCCCCGGCCAGGCCGAGCCCGGCCATGGCCAGAATGGCCGAGACCCGGAAGGTGGCGACCGCACCGTAGCGGTCGCGGACCAGATCGCCGAGAAACCGCATCAGCGCCATGGCCGCCGAAAAGGCCCCGAAGGCCAGTCCGGACAGGGCCGGGCTGGCGCCCAGTTCCTGCCGCAGATACAGCGCGCCCCAATCCAGAATGGCGCCTTCCGGCGTCATCACGATCAGGCAGATGATGCCGGTCAGCCACACGGTGGCCCCGGCGGCGAGCAGGCCGGGCCGGGACGAGGGCTGGCCGTGGATATGGGCTTCGTGCGGGTGCGGCGGATCAGCGAGCGCCCGCGGCCAGGCCAGTGCGACGCCGGCCAGCGCCAGCGTCGAGGCAGCGAGCGCATGAATGTGCACGCCGTAACCGGCAATCAGCACTCCGCCGAGCCCGGCGCCGGCGACGCCGCCCAGGCTCCAGAAGCCATGGCAGGAGGACATGATGGCGCGGCTCTGGCGTTTTTCCACCTCCACCGCATTGGCGTTCATGGCAACATCCATGCCGCCGATGACGCCGCCAAAGACAAACAGAGCCATGGCTGCAAGCCAGATCGAGGGCGCGACCGTCACAAGCGGCAGGCAGGCAATGGTTGCCGCCGCCAATGCCAGCATCACGCGGCGTGACCCGCGGCCGGCAATCAGCGCGCCGACGGCCGGCATGGCGCACAGCGAGCCGATGCCGAAGCACATGATCATCAGCCCCAGATCGCTCTCGTCCAGGCCGAGCCGCAGGGCGAATTCGGGAATCTTCGGCGCCCAGCTCCCCACCAGGAATCCATTGATCAGGAACATCAGCGAGACTGCAAATCGTTGCGGCGAGAGCAGCGGTGGGGCTGCAAGGGTGGTCGTAGACATGGTTTTTTCCATACTAAATCGATTTAATTGCCATAACCGAATTCTCCGCAGAGGTAAATCTGGCCGGTGATCACAGTCTGAGTGACGATGTGACACACCGTGAATTTCTACTGGTTTGCAGAAAAAAGATGCGGTTATGGACCCTGACGTGTTAAGGCCGCGCAACTGGGAGCGCAAGGCCGGGTATTCAGTCTGGCCGGCCGGAATAAATCAGGAGAATACGGATGGAGACAGCATCAGCGAGGGAATGGGTTGGGCGTTTGCGGCCTTACCGGCAACCGGATGACCGGCGCAGCGCATTTGAAACATTCCTTACCTGCGGGCTTCTGGTCCTGTTTTGGGTGCTGATGTGGTTCGCGCTTTCGATCAACACACTGCTGACGCTGGCACTGTCGATCCCGGCGGCACTGATGATGGTGCGGCTGTTCATCATCCAGCATGATTGCGGCCACGGCTCGATGTTCTCATCGGCCAAGTGGAACGACCGCGTCGGCCGTGCGCTCGGCGTGGTCACCCTGACGCCCTATGATTACTGGCGCCGGTCGCATGCCATGCACCATGCGGCATCGGGCAATCTCGACCGTCGCGGCATCGGCGACATCGATACGCTGACGGTGGAGGAATATCTTGCCCTGTCGAAATTCGGCCGGCTGAAATACCGCCTCTACCGCCATCCGATCGTAATGTTCGGCATCGGACCCGCCTTCATCTTCCTGCTGCAACATCGCGTGCCGATCGCCGCGCTGAAGGACGGGGTGATGTCCTGGGCCAGCGTCATGATCACCAATCTGGCCATCGTCGCCATGTGGGTGGCGCTCGGCCTGCTGGTCGGCTTCAAGGCATTCCTGATCATCCATCTGCCGATCATGCTGATCGGCGCGTCGGTGGGCGTCTGGATGTTCTATGTCCAGCACCAGTTCGACCCAACCCACTGGGAGCGGGCTCCGGAATGGGAGCGGGAATCGGCGGCCCTGCACGGCAGTTCGTTCTACGACCTGCCCAAGCCGTTGATGTGGCTGACCGGCAATATCGGCATTCACCACGTGCATCACCTGTCGAGCCGCATTCCGTTCTACCGCCTGCCCCAGGTTCTGAAGGATTTCCCCGAACTGGCCGACATCGGCCGGCTGAGCCTGTGGCAGAGTTTCCGCTGCGTCCGTCTGACGCTGTGGGACGAAGAGCTTCGGCGGCTGGTACCGTTCCGGTCGCTTCGCGACAGGACCGCGGCCGTTGCGGCCTGAGGCTGCCCCGGAGATCCGCATCTGACACCCGCGTTCGGGTTGTGCCCCTGGGCCGATCCGGACGCGCGATTGCGCTTTCGCTTGTGCAGCCTGAAAAAACAGTGTAAGGCTGAGCCATCGATTTTTGACCGGACGACTTGGTCGCGCACCGCCAGAGGCGGAGACACGCTCAACACTTCACATAAACTCGATGACTAACGCCTGCGCCGAGCGCTTTAAAGAGCGCTTGCGCCGGAAAATGCATTCATGGACATAAAGGACTCCCCCATGAAAACCGGTACTGTCAAATTCTACAACGACCAAAAGGGCTTCGGCTTCATCGCACCTGACGACGGCAGCAAGGATGTATTCGTACACGCCACTGCACTTGAGCGTGCTGGCATGCGCGGTCTGGCCGAAGGCCAGAAGGTGACTTTCGACACCGCTGAAGACCGTCGCACCGGCAAGACCGCCGTTTCGACAATCCAGGCTGACTGAAAAGTCTCGCCTGAGACGGGCTGGCTCGGCTGGTCGCTGTGATTTGATTGCGCCCGGGAACCAAGGTTTCCGGGCGTTTTCGTGCGCGCATGGCAGTCAGGGCCGGACGGCACCGGCTGCGCCAGGGCAGTCGAACGCGAAAAGCCGGCCCCTGAAGGACCGGCTTTCAAGCCAAGGCATCAAACCCTGGAAGCTTTTGGAAGCTCAGGCGCTTTCTTTTGGCGTCAGAACCTGGCGGCCGCGATACATGCCTGTCTTCAGGTCGATGTGGTGCGGACGGCGCAGTTCGCCGGAATTCTTGTCCTCGACATAGGTCGGGGCCTTGAGGGCGTCGGCGGAGCGGCGCATGCCGCGCTTGGACGGGGTGGTTTTACGCTTTGGAACAGCCATGACGAACTCCAGTTCAACTTTCAAGGCATGTCCAACGGTCGACCCAAGGGCCGAAACTGACACATGCCGATTTCGGAAATTTGCCGGGCTTATACATGGCATTTCGGTGTTTGACCAGCGGGGCCCGCATTTTTTTGACTCAGGCCCTGCCGGGCCCCGGCCGGTTTCAGCCTGAGCCTCAGGCTTCGTCCTCTTCCACCACCCACGGCTCGGCGCGGCCCGCGGCTTCCCACTCGCGCCAGGCCGGCAGGGCTTTCATTGCGGCCATGTAATCGGCCACCACGGCACTGGTCTCGAAGGCATAGACATCGAGACGGTTGACCACCGGGGCGAACATGGCGTCGGCGATGGAAAAGCGACCGAACAGGAAGGGACCGCCGCTCTGCCTGAGGCAATCGCTCCACAGCGACTGGATGCGGTCCACATCCGCCTGCAGGGCGGGCGTGACCTCGATCGGCCGGCGCGTCCGCCGCATGTTCATCGGGCAGGCCGAGCGCAGGGCCGGAAAGGAGGACATCATCTCGGCGCTCATCGCCATCGCCATGCTGCGATGCGCCGGGTTTTCCGGCCACAGGCCCGCCTCGGGATGGCTGCGGGCGGCGTGATCGAGAATGGCCAGTGATTCCCAGATGGTCAGATCGCCATCGATCAGAACCGGAACCTTGCCGGTGGGCGAGAAGCTCCTGAACGCAGGATTGCCGGCGGCCATGTCGAACGGCACCAGCCGTTCCTCAAAGGCGATTCCGGTGGCACGCAGGCCGATCCAGGGCCTGAACGACCAGGACGAGTAGTTCTTGTTGCCGATATAGAGCACCGGGTCGGTCATGATCATGTCTCCTGCTGTGCGGGCTCACGTCATGCCACGGGCAGGGAGGCCGGAAAAGCCAAATTGGTTGAACTCAATCATAAAGACATTTGATGTAGGCGCCGGACTGGCTGGCGCGTTTCTCGATGACGCCGGCGAGCCGGGTCATGTTGCGCGAGGGATTGGCAGCGTTGCGCTTGATCGGGTTTGGCAGGGTGACCGCCAGCAATGCGGCCTGGCGGCGGGAGAGCTTTGCAGCCGGCACGCCGAAATAGGCCTGTGCCGCAGCCTCGACACCGTAAACGCCGGGAGCCCATTCGGCGATGTTGAGATAGATCTCCATCAGCCGCCGTTTCGACCACACCAGGTCCATCGCCATGGCCAGGGGAATTTCGAGCGCCTTGCGCAGCACCGACCGGGTGGAGGGCAGGAACAGGTTCTTTGCGGTCTGCATCGGAATGGTGCTGGCGCCGCGGGTGGCTTCGCCTTCCAGCGCATCGTCGATGACCAGGTTGAGCGCCTCCCAGTCGACGCCGGAATGGGCGCAGTACTGGCCATCCTCGGACATCATCACCGACTGGACCAGCACCGGGGCGATCTGGTCGAAATCGACCCATTGCCGCTCATAGGACCGGCCGGTGACGATCTCGCTCAGCATCAAAGTGGAGACCGGATGCAGCTGCGGCAGCGCGTAAAGCGGGATCAGCAGATAGGGAAGGGCAATCACGGCAAAGACCAGCGCCAGGATCCAGGCCAGGATCCGCCGCAGCGGCGAACGGCGTGGCCGGGCGTCCGACTGCCTGGATTGCGGGTTTGATTGGCGTTTTCGTGTGGTCACCTGGCTTGCCCTGCGCGCGAGACGCCCAAGGCGCCGATTTTCAGGCATCTCTTAACGAGCTTGGTGGCGCAACGCCAGACCCGTGGTGGCACGGCAGATGCCGGGACGGCCGCTCCAGGGCTGCATTCGAGCCCCTTTGCGGACAAACAAACCGTTGCCGCCCGCCGCGCGTCATGGCAAGAGACCGCAATGACCAGCATTCAGACAGACAGTTTCGCAGAGCAGCTTGACGCCACGGCAAGGGAGGTGGCGGCCTTGCTCGAATCGCTGTTGTCGCCGGTTCCGCTTGCGGGCGAGATTGCCCGGCCGGACCAGCTGATTTCGGCGATGCGCCACGGCGTGCTCAATGGCGGCAAGCGGCTGCGGCCGTTCCTGGTGATCGAGAGCGCCAAGCTGCTGGGCGTGCCGCATCAGGCGGCCGCAAGGGTCGCGGCCGCGCTTGAGTGCATTCATTGCTATTCGCTGATCCATGATGACCTGCCGGCCATGGATGACGACGACCTCCGGCGCGGCCAGCCGACCGTGCACATCGCCTTTGACGAGGCGACGGCGATCCTGGCCGGTGACGCGCTGCTGACCCTGGCTTTCGACATCCTGTCGGCGCCCGAGACGCAATTGCCGGCGGAGGTCAAGCTCACGCTGATCAACCAGCTGGCGCGGGCGGCGGGCGTGGGCGGCATGGTTGGCGGGCAGACGCTTGACCTTCATGCCGAGCAGACGAGACCGGATGAGGCCGGCATCCTGCGGCTGCAGGCGATGAAGACCGGCGCGCTGCTGCGCTATGCCTGCGCCGCAGGGGCGATTGCCGCCGGCGCCGACAGCGAAACGCTGGCGCGGATGACCCGGTTTGGCGAAGTTGTCGGGCTTGCCTTCCAGATCGCCGACGACCTGCTCGACGTGACCTCGGATGCGGCCACCATGGGCAAGGCGACGGGCAAGGATGCGGGTCGCGGCAAGGGGACGCTGGTGTCGTTGCATGGCAATGACGCGGTCCGGTCGCGGCTGGATTGCCTGGTTGAAGAGGCGGCCTCGCTGCTTGATCCCTTCGGCGCCCGGGCGGCTGCGCTCAAGCAGGCTGCCAAATTCATCGCGAGCCGTGACCGGTAGGCTGCCGGACGGCGCGATGGTGAAAAAATCGGTCTGATTCTACAATTTTTCATACATGTTTATTAACCAACTGGCGGCAGTATCCTCGCAAAACGGGTATTGCCAGAATCATGACAGATATACGCAAAGATCAGGATGAAACCGCAGTCGCGCGGCGGTCGATCATTTCGCTGCGCGTCGGTTACATCGTGTCATTGGCCGCTATCGGGATCATTTGCGCCTTCTTCTTTGCCGAGCAGAAACAGCGCAACATATCGATCCAGCAGATCGGGGTCCTGTCGGAACGCTTCGCCAAGGTCGACCAGGCGATCAGCATGATTGCCGACCGCAGCAGCCGGCTGGCCCAGACCTATAGTGAGTACCAGACCTACCAGGATCCGCGGCTCGCCAATGCGACGCTTGCCGAAAAGCGCAGGATCCTCGCCGCCATGACGGTTGATCCGGACCTGTTGTCGGCGGTGTCGAGCCTGGAGTTCCGATTCGAGAAAACCCGGATCGAGCTTGAGCAGCTCAGAAGCGAATGGCTCGGCGCGCCGGCCAGCCTGATCCAGAAAATCCAGTCCAAATCACGCTACATGACCAACAAGGACCCGTTTCTGCATCATACGCAGCTGCTGGCGTCCGAGCGCCTGGATGCGATCCGGACGAAGCAGGATATCTATTGGGCGGGCCGGGAGATCTTTGCGCTCTACGAGGAAATCATCCGGCCGACCAATCTTTATGTGCAGGATCAGTTCCGCGACTACCTGGCCAATCTGTCGCTGGCCCAGGGGGAACTGCTTCAGCGGTATCTCCTGGCAACCATAGGGCTGCTGCTGGTGCTGGGGCTCGGCGTGTTCGTGCCCATCGACATCATCATTCGGCAGATGATCACCCGCCTGCAGAGCAAGACCCGCGAGGTTGATGCCGCCCTGACCAAGGCCAAGCAGGGCGACAGGGCGAAATCCGAATTCCTGGCAACGATGAGCCACGAAATCCGTACGCCGATGAACGGGGTGCTGGGCATGGCCGAGCTCTTGACCCGGACGGAGCTCGACACTCGCCAGCGCACCTTCACCGATGTGATCCTCAAGTCGGGCAACGCGCTTCTGGAGATCATCAACGACATCCTCGATTTTTCCAAGATCGATGCCGGCCAGCTGGTGCTCAATCCGAAACCGTTCAACCTGGTCGACACCACCGAGGATGTCGCCACCCTGATGTCGTCACGGGTGGTCGAGAAGGACATCGAACTGGTGGTCCGCGTCGCCCCCGGGCTGCCGGACAAGCTGATCGGCGACCCGGGCCGGATCAGGCAGGTGCTGACCAACCTGGTCGGCAATGCGGTCAAATTCACCGAACAGGGTCATGTCATGGTCGACATCAACTGGCGGGTGACCGAAAAGGTGGACCGGCCGGAGCGGCTGTCGATTTCCATCGCGGTGCGCGACACCGGTATCGGGATCCCGCCCGAAAAGCTCGACAGCATTTTCGACAAGTTCAGCCAGGTGGACGGATCCTCGACCCGCAAACACGAAGGGACCGGTCTCGGACTGGCGATCGCCACCCGGCTGGTGGAGCTCATGGGCGGCAGGATCGAGGTCGAAAGCGAACCCGGCGTCGGATCGACTTTCAGCTTCACCATCGAGATGGATGTCTATGGCGATGCCAGCGTCAAGGATGAGGCGGCGCAGCAATTGCCCGGCCGGCGGGTGCTGGTGATCGACGACAATGCCATCAACCGGATGATCCTGACCGAACAGATTCGCGACTGGGGTTTCGATTGCGTGGCCGTGGAAGGCGGCGAGATCGGGCTCGACCTGTTGCGGCACGCGCGCTCGAAACTCGACATCGGCATCGATCTCGTGGTGCTCGATTTCCAGATGCCGGGAATGTCGGGCGCAGAAGTTGCCGGGATGATCCGCTCCGACCCGCGCATCAGCCAGACGCCGATCCTGGTGCTGTCTTCGGTCGACCAGGCGGACCAGCTCGAGGCCCTGCGAGATCTCGACATATTCGCGCAATTGACCAAGCCGGTTCGCACCGCGCAGCTGCGCAAGGTCGTCCAGGCGGCGCTGCACCAGTTCGTCACCGAGGCCGATCCGGTCACGGACGCGCCGGTGCCGGCTGCAGCCGAGGCCTCCCGGTCTTCGCGGCCCGCCGCTGCGCCGGCCGTGGTGCCTGATCCGACGCCGCCTGCCGCTGCGAGCCGCACCGAGCCGCTGGTGCTGGTGGCCGAAGACAATGCGATCAACCAGATCGTGTTCCAGCAGACGCTGGATGGAATGGGATATGCCAACCGGCTGGCCGTCAACGGGCGCGAGGCCGTCCGGCTGTGGGACGAGCTGCGCCCGGCGCTGGTGCTGATGGATGTGTCCATGCCCGAGCTCAGCGGCCTGGAGGCCACCGCCGAAATCCGCGCGATCGAAACCCGGGAGGGGCGTGCGCCGACGCCGATCATCGCAGTCACCGCGCATTCGCTCAAGGGTGACAAGGACCAGTGCCTTGCCGCGGGCATGACGGATTACCTGTCCAAGCCGATCTCGCCGGAAAAACTCGGCGCCATGATCGATCGCTGGCTGCCGTCGGCGCATTATGGCGTCAACGCCGCCTGAGATCGGGCGAGACGGCCGGAAGCTGTGGCGCAAAGGCTCAGCGCTCGAATTCGCGGATCACTTCGCCCTGCGCGTTGACGACCTTGCGCCTGGGGCCATCGCGTTCGACCCGCGATCCATCATCGCGATAGTGGCAGACATCACGCCCTGCGCGGGTTCCGACAACCAGATAGCTGGCAGGATCGGCGCTTCGGTTCTGCAGGCAATGGGCCACCGGCACGCCAGCCTTGAATGTGGCCGCGTCGCCCGCAACCAGCACCGTTTCCCGATCATCCTCAAGCAGCACGACTTCGCCCGAGATCATGTAGATGAATTCGTCCTCGTTTTCGTGCCAGTGCTGACGGGAGGATCGGGAGCCTGGATGAAGCGTTTCAAGCACCGCGCCGAACTGGGTCAGGCCGCCGGTGTCGCCCAACAGCACGGCGTCATAGGATCCCAGCCCATAGGGATCCTCCGCATCGTCAACATGCTGCTGCGCAAGGGCGCTGTCGGGTTCGATCCTTGGCATCGCATGCTCCCACCGCTTGCGGCACACACCAGCCGCTATTCGCCCTTGCCGAAACGCTTCTCGATATAGTCGGCGACCATCACCTGGAAGTCCTCGGCGATCTTCGGGCCGCGCAAGGTGCCGGCCTTCTTTCCGTCGATGAACACCGGGGCAGCCGGGCTCTCGCCGGTGCCGGGCAGGGAAATGCCGATATCGGCATGCTTGGATTCGCCGGGGCCATTGACGATGCAGCCCATGACCGCGACCTGCAGCCCCTCGACGCCGGGATATTTGTCGCGCCAGAGCGGCATGTTGCGCCTGAGGTCGTCCTCGATGGTGCGGGCCAGTTGCTGGAACACGGTCGAGGTGGTGCGGCCGCAGCCGGGGCAGGCGGCAACCACCGGGACAAACTGCCGGAAGCCCATGACCTGCAGCAATTCCTGGGCGACGATGACTTCGCGCGAGCGGTCGCCGCCCGGCTCGGGCGTCAGCGAGACCCGGATGGTGTCGCCGATCCCGGCCTGCAGAATGATGCCCATGGCGGCGGCGGAGGCGACGATGCCTTTCGATCCCATGCCGGCTTCGGTCAGCCCCAGATGCAGCGCATGGTCGGAGCGGCGCGCCAGTTCCGAATAGACCGCGATCAGGTCCTGCACCTGGCTCACCTTGGCCGACAGGATGATGCGGTTGCGGGCAAGCCCGGTTTCCTCTGCCAGAGCGGCCGAATGCAGCGCCGACTGGATGATGGCTTCGCGGGTGATGTCACGGGCCGAGAGCGGCGAGCCGTTTGCGGCATTCTCGTCCATCAGCCGGGTCAGCAGCACCTGGTCGAGCGAGCCCCAGTTGACGCCGATGCGAACCGGCTTGGAGTAACGGATCGCCATTTCGATGATCTCGATGAACTGGCGGTCCTTCTTGTCCTTGAAGCCGACATTGCCCGGATTGATCCGGTATTTTGCCAGCGCCTCGGCACAGGCGGGGTGATCGGCCAGCAGCGTGTGGCCGATATAGTGAAAATCGCCGATCAGCGGGATGTCGAGGCCGAGCCGCTCCAACCGGTCACGGATTTTCGGCACTGCGGCCGCACTTTCGTCGCGGTCGACGGTGATGCGGACGATCTCGGAGCCGGCGCGGTGCAAAGCCGCGACCTGGGCCACGGTGGCATCGACATCGGCGGTATCGGTATTGGTCATCGACTGCACAACCACCGGCGCGCCGCCGCCCACCAACACGCCGCCGACATCCACCGCGACGCTGGAACGGCGGGTTTGCGGGTCAACAAAGGGAGAAATGGTCATAGGCGGCCTCGGGTTGCAGTCTGCGGCAGGCTCCGGACCTACCGCGGCCACTTTCTAAAACGGCAACTGTCGAATTGAAAGCGGTTTGATGATGACAGTCCGGTCAAACCGGGTTGAGCCGCCAGACCGCGCGATTGAGGGCGGCTGCGGTGATGACCCAGGCCGCGTAGGGCAGGAACAGCAGGGCAGCCAGCGGCGAGACCATGCTGGCGGCGGCGATATAGGCGCCAATGGCTGCGAGCAGCAGGCAAATGTCGATGAAGGCCAGGTCCATGCGGTGGCGGCCGAAAAACAGCCAGGACCAGGCGCCGTTGAGCACCAGTTGCAGCAGCCAGAGCGCCATGGCGAGCCCCATGGCTTCGGCCTGCCAGACCAGCCAGCCGGAAATGCCGATGGCGATGTAGAGAATGGTCCAGACCACGGGGAACATCCAGTTCGGCGGAGTCCAGGAGGGGCGGCGCAGGCTTTGATACCAGGCGCCGGGCTTGAAAAAGGCGCCGCTCGATGCGGTGGCAAGCACGAGCACGGCAATGACGATGGCGGACATTTGATTTCCCCGGACGGTTGGGTGGCAAGCGAGCGCGGTAAGGCTGCGGCTGGCGCGCAGGATTGCCGGTGATCCCACACAGGTAGTGTGCCGGCAGGGTTTTGCCAGAGCCGGCCATCCATGGAGCCCGACCCACGGCAAAACCGGTGCCGTGTCCGATCCGGTCTTGCTTGATCAGGATCATTGCCCGAGGACGGCATTTTCGGCACAAACGAGCCTGAGCATCGGGTTGCGAGGGAGGAAGAGATGACCAACACCACGTCAGGGCTGGCCGAAGGCGCGCCGCCGATCCGCGAGATTTCGCTTGGCGATGTGCGGGCGAGCCTGAGGCAGGGCTGGAACGATTTCCGGGCGCAGCCCGGGTTTGGGCTGTTCTTCGGCGGCATCTACATGCTCGGCGGCTGGCTGATCCTCGGGTTTCTCACCCGCATCGGCGCTCCGTGGATGATCATCCCCCTGGCCATCGGCTTTCCCCTGCTCGGCCCCTTCGTTGCCGTTGGCCTTTACGAAGTCAGCCGAAGGCTGCAACAGGGCGAGCCGGTGACCCGCAAGGGTGTCCTGGCGCAGGTGTTTCACCAGCGCGAGCGTCAGCTCGGCTGGATGGCCTTTGTGGTGATGTTCATTTTCTGGATCTGGGTTTACCAGGTGCGGCTGCTGCTGGCGCTGTTTTTGGGCTTCAAGTCGTTTTCGAGCTGGGACCGCTTTGTCGAGATCGTGCTGTCGACCCCGGAGGGCTGGGGGTTTCTGATCGTCGGCACGATTGTCGGCGCCTTTCTGGCCTCGGTGCTGTTTTCAACCACGGTGATCGCGCTTCCGATGCTGGCCGAGCGCGAGGTGGATTTCGTCACTGCGATGATCACCAGCATCGCGGTGGTGCTGAAGAACCCGGTGCCGATGTTTGCCTTCGGCTTTGTCGTCGGACTGTCGACGCTTCTGGCCTTGCTGCCGGTGTTCGTCGGGCTGTTGCTGGTGCTGCCGGTGATGGGGCATGCAACCTGGCATCTCTACCGCAAGGTGACGGCGCCGGCCTGAGGCGCAATGGTTCCCGGCTGACAGGAGTTCGGACAGAGCGCCGGCTTCGATGTGCCCTAGGAACAGGAAATCTGGCGAATGACCGGCTGGCACAGGTCGGGCTTGCCGCCGCAGCAATCCTCGAGCAGGAATCCCAGGAGGCCGCTGATGCCGGAATGATCGGCGTGATAGCGCACGGTGCGGCCGTCACGGACCCGGCGCACCAGGCCTGCCTTGAGCAGGATGCCGAGATTGGTCGACATGGTGTTCTGGCGCACGCCCAGCCGTTCGCCGATTTCGCCGGAGGCCAGCCCTTCCGGGCCGGCGGCGACCAGCAGCCGGAACACGGCAAGCCGGGTTTCCTGACTGAGGGCTGAAAATGCGTCCAGGGCGGTTTGTTGGTCCATGCTCCGATGGATATTGGATGCGGCCCGTTTGCACAAGCATGTCGTGCCCGGCATCAGCGCCCGGAAAAGTTGTTCCAGTGAATGTCTTCAAGGGTCTGCATGCGGGTGCGGGCGCTGTCTGACTGGGCGCGGGCGATACGGTCGATCAGCGCCTCGGCCAGCGCCAGCAGGGCCACGCTTGAATCCCAGGTCCGGTTGGTGTCGACCACGCAGGGAAGCACCACCCGCGCCGAGCGGGCGATCGGCGACAGCCAGGGATCGGTGATCAGCAGGATGCGGGCCTTGCGCTCGACCATCAGTTCGCCCAGCCGGACCAGATCGGACTGATAGCGGCGGATATCGAACAGAACCGCGACATCGCCGGGCCGCACGTCGAGCAATTGGTCCCGCCATGTCGAGGACTGGCCGCCGAAATGCCGTACATTGGGGCGGATGATCCTGAGATGCGCGGCCATATAGGCGGCGATGGCATCGGTGAAGCGGCCGCCGAGAAAGTGGCAGGTGGCCTTGTGATCGCAGAGCAGGTCGCAGGCAGCCTCGAACTCGCTTTCGGGCAGGGCTTTCAGGGTGGCGTCGAGATTGGCGGTGATGCCGGCAAAGCTGGCCTTGAGCGCCGGGTTGTCGGCGACCTGCCTTGCGCTGCGGGCGCGTTCGAGCGGCGACATCAGCTGCGCCTGCACATCGCTGCGCAGGACGCGCTGAAACTCCGGATAGGATTCATAACCCAGCCGCGCGACAAAGCGCAGGACCGAAGGTGCGCTGGTGCCCGCAAGGGATGCGAGCTCGGCGATGGTGGACAGGCCGATGCTCGGATAATTGGCGAGAAAGGCGTGAGCGATCCTCTTTTCGGCGCCCGGCAATGTTCCGAGCGCTGCCTGGATTTGTTCCCGTATCGCCATATCCGCCTCCGTTGCCGTTCGACCAGATGTAATAAAAATTACAGGATTGACATCGATCATGCAATCCTAATCAATGTTACGAACGTAATTGTGCCGATGGCTGCCGGGGACCCGTTTTCAAGATGCAGGACGAGATGCTGATCGAACCATCAGAAGGGCCGGCTTTTGCCGTCCGCCGTCCGGACGCCGCCGGCGAGATCGTGCTTGTCTGCGAGCATGCGTCGCGGACGATGCCGAAGTCGCTCGGCAATCTCGGGCTCGATGCGGCGGCGCTCGACAGCCATATCGCCTGGGACATCGGTGCGATGGGCGTGGCCGAAATGCTTTCGGACGCCCTTGATGCGACGCTGGTCTCGCAACGGTTTTCGCGGCTGGCCTATGATTGCAACCGCCCGCCTGAATCACCCGGCGCCTATCCCGAACGCAGCGAGATCTTTGACGTGCCGGGCAATCTCGGTCTCACTGCCGCGCAGAAGGCAAGCCGGGCCGACGCGCTCTATCATCCGTTTCACAAGGCCATCGATGACCTGATCGACGACCGGCTGGCGCAGGGGCGCGAGGTGGTGCTGGTCACGGTGCATTCCTTCACGCCGGTCTATTTCGGCAAGGTCCGCGACGGCCATCTCGGTATTCTGCATGACGACGACAGCCGGCTGGCCGATGCCATGCTCGATGCTGCCGCTGCGGCGCGGATGGAGCTGGTCCGCCGCAATTATCCCTATGGGCCCGAGGATGGCGTCACCCACACGCTCAAGCGACATGGATTGACCCGGCAGATCGCCAACGTCATGCTGGAAATCCGCAATGACCTGATTTCCGATGAAGCCGGCCAGCATGTCTGGGCCGCACGCATTGCGCAGCTTCTCGGGGCGTCACTGCAACGGCTCAAAACAGAAGGGTCCCGCCGTCATGCCTGATTTCGCCATTCTGTTCGACGGGTATCGTCCGGCAGGCCGCTCGAGGGGCGTGACGGCATGAAGTTCATCGAAAGCTATATCCGTGCCGTCGACGCCTTCAACCGGCGGGTCGGGCGCTTTGCGATGTATCTGATCTTCGCGCTGATGGGTGTGCTGTTCTGGTCGTCGGTGACCAAATATGCCGGGGCGCCTGCGCTGTGGACGCTCGAATTCGCCCAGTTCATCATGGTCGGCTACTACCTGCTCGGCGGCGCCTATTCGATGCAGATGGGCGATCATGTCCGCATGGATCTGGTCTATGCCAATTTTTCGCCGCGCCGCAAGGCGGCGATCGATTCGGTCACGGTGCTGTTTTTGATCTTCTATCTCTGCGTGCTGCTTTGGGGCGGCATCTCCAGCACCAGCTATGCCATCGAATATGGCGAGCGGGCCCATTCGGTGTGGCGGCCCTATATGTGGCCGGTCAAGCTGGTCGGCGTGGTTGGCATCACGCTGATGCTGTTGCAAACCATCGCCGAACTGTTCCGCGACCTGCTTTTCCTGCGCGGTGTCAGCGTCAATCATCATAGCGAGGCGGGCCTTTGAGCTACGAACTTATCGCGCTGTTCATGTTTGCCTCGATGATGGCGCTGCTCTTGACCGGGCAACGGGTGTTCGGTGTCATCGGCGCAGTCGCCGTGATCGCCGCGCTGCCGCTGTGGGGCACCGGTGGTGTCGAGATCGCGTTCACGCAATCGATCAAGCTGATGAAATGGTATCCGCTGCTGACGCTGCCGATGTTCATCTTCATGGGCTACATGCTGTCGGAAAGCCGCATTGCCGACGACCTCTACCGGATGTTCCATGTCTGGTTCGGCCCGGTTCCGGGCGGGTTGGCGATCGGCACGATCTTCCTGATGGTGGTGATTTCGGCAATGAACGGGCTGTCGGTGGCCGGCATGGCAATCGGCGCAACAATCGCGCTGCCGGAGCTGCTCAGGCGCAATTACGACAAGCTGATGATCACCGGGGTGATCCAGGGTGGCTCGTCGCTGGGGATCCTGATCCCGCCCTCGGTGGTGCTGGTGCTTTACGGCATGATCGCCCGGCAGCCGGTGAGCCAGCTTTGGCTGGCCGGTGTGTTCCCGGGCCTGCTGATGGCCGGGCTGTTCATCATCTACATCGCGGTTCGCTGCCAGTTGCAGCCGCATCTCGGGCCGCCGCTTCCCAAGGCGGAACGCGATGCCATCAGCTGGAAAGAGCGGATCGGGCTGCTCCGGGCAGGCTTCCTTCCGTTCATGATCTTCTTCCTGATGAACGGGCTGTTCCTGATGGGCTATACCAGCCTGGTCGAAAGCTCGGCAGTGGGCGCACTTGCCTCGATGGCGGCGGCCTTGATCAAGGGGCGGCTGAACCGCGAGGTGATGGAAAATGTCATGCGCAAGACGCTCGGCATTTCCTGCATGTTCATGTGGATCATTCTGGCTGCACTCTGTTTTGGCGCGGTGTTTGACGGTCTGGGCGCGGTGCGCGCGATCGAGAACTTCTTCCTCGGCCAGCTCGGGCTCGAGCCCTGGCATGTGCTGATCCTGATGCAGCTGAGCTTCCTGCTGATGGGCACATTCCTCGACGACACGGCCATGCTGGTGATCGTGGCGCCGCTCTATGTGCCTCTGGTCAAGATCCTCGGCTTCGACCTGGTCTGGTACGGCGTGCTCTACACCATCACCTGCCAGATCGCCTATATGACGCCGCCGTTTGGCTACAATCTGTTCCTGATGCGCGCCATGGCGCCGCCGGAGATCAAGCTGCGCCATATCTATCTCTCTGTCATTCCCTTCGTCGCGGTCATGCTGCTCACTTTGGTGATCGTGATGATGTTCCCGGAAATCGCATTGTGGCTGCCGGAGCAATTCCGCGGCAAACTCCGGGGCTGATGTGAGCAAAACCAAAGAAGACGAAACCAAAAAGGAGAACAGCATGAGCAATCTCAAGAGGCGCCAATTCCTCACCAAGGCCGGTGTTGCCGCCGGTGCAGCTGCTGGCACGGCACTTGCGGCCCCTCCGGCTATCGCCCAGGAGCCGATCCGCTGGCGCATGCAGACCTACGCCGGGGCAACGCTTGGCCAGTTCGTCACCCAGCCCTTTGTCGATGCCTTCAACAAGGCCGCCAATGGCGAAATGGTGATCGAGCTGTTCTTCGCCGACCAGATCGTGCCGACCGGCGAATTGTTCCGCTCGATGCAGGCAGGCACCATCGATGCCGTGCATTCCGATGACGATTCGATGGCGTCGCCGGTGGAAGTCGGCCTGTTCGGCGGCTATTTCCCCTTTGCCACCCGCTCGATCCTCGACGTGCCGGTGCTGTTCCAGCAATACGGCCTGGCCGATATCTGGCGCGAAGCCTATTCGGGCACCGGCGTTGTCTGGCTTTCGGCTGCGGGCCAGGATCCGTGCAACTTCAACACCAAGAAGGAAATCAAGAGCGTTGCCGATCTCGACGGCCTCAAGCTCTATACCTTCCCGACGGCCGGCCGCTTCCTCACCCAGTTCGGCGTGGTGCCGGTGTCGATCCCTTACGAAGATGCCGAAGTTGCGGTGCAGACCGGCGAACTCGACGGCATGTCCTGGTCGGGAATTACCGAAGACTATACCGTCGGCTGGGCCGATGTGACCGACTACTTCCTGACCAACAACATCTCCGGCGCCTGGATCGGTTCCTGGTTTGCCAATGAGGAAAAGTGGAACGCGCTGCCCGAACACCTCAAGGCGCTCTACATCTCCTGCATGGAAGCAACCCACACCTTCCGCAACCAGTGGTACTGGGGCGGCGAAGCCAAGCTGCGCGCCACCGGCGACAAGCTGCAGCTGCGCTCGGTTCCGGCTTCGGACTGGAAGCAGGTCGAGGATGCTGCCGTGAAGTTCTGGGATGAAGTGGCCGCGGAAAGCGAAACCAAGGCCAAGGTCATCTCGATCTTCAAGGACTACAACAAGGTCATCAACTCCGCCGGCTTCCCCTACGGCGAAAGCTGACGGCGCCGCGCATTCAGATATCCGCCTCCCGGCTTGCTTCGGGGGGCGGTTTGGCGCTACAGCGCCTCCCAAATCCAAGCCCTTCGGGGCCGCTTATCAGGATCAGATCACATGGCTGGAAACCTTTCCTTTGACGAACTGAAATCTGCCGCCAAATCGGGCGACATCGATACGGTGCTGGTGTGCTGCGTCGACATGCAGGGACGCCTGATGGGCAAGCGGTTCCATGTCCAGAATTTCATCGATTCGAGCCATGAGGAGACCCATTGCTGCAACTACATGCTGGCGACCGATCTCGAAATGGCGACGCCGGACGGCTACGCCACCACCAGCTGGCGGGCAGGCTATGGCGATTATGTGATGAAGCCGGATCTGACGACCATGCGCCGGGTGCCCTGGCTCGAGGCAACGGCGATGGTGCTGTGCGACCTGCTCGACCACAAGACCCACAAGCCGGTGCCGCAATCGCCGCGCGAGATGCTCAAGATCCAGATCGCCCGTCTCAAGGAGCTGGGCTACGAGGCGATGATGGCCACCGAGCTGGAGTTCTTCCTGTTCGAGCAAAGCTATCGGGAGCTGGCCCAGTCGGGCTATCGCGAATTGACGCCGATCAGCGCCTATAACGAGGATTACCACATCCTGCAGACCACCAAGGAAGAGGCGATCATGCGCCCGGTGCGCAATCACCTGTTTGCCGCCGGCATTCCGGTTGAAAATTCCAAGGGCGAGGCCGAGGCCGGCCAGGAAGAGCTCAACATCCGCTATGCCGAAGCGCTGGATTGCGCCGATCACCACACCATCGCCAAGCATGCGGTCAAGGAGATCACCTGGGCGCATGGCCGTTCGGCGACGTTCCTGCCGAAGTGGCACCCCAACAAGGTCGGCTCCTCGTCGCATGTGCACATGTCGCTGTGGCAGGGCAAGACCCCGGCCTTCCGCGACGAGAACGGCGAATACGGCATGTCGGAGCTGATGCGGCATTTCATGGCCGGGCTGATCGAATATGCTTCGGATTACACCTGGTTCCTGGCGCCCTATGTCAACAGCTACAAGCGCTTCATGAAGGGCACCTTCGCGCCGACCCGGACGGTCTGGTCGGTCGACAACCGCACCGCCGGATTCCGGCTCTGCGGCGAGGGCAGCAAGGCGGTGCGGGTCGAATGCCGCATCGGCGGTTCGGACATGAACCCCTATCTCGCCCAGGCGGCGCTGCTGGCGGCCGGCATCAAGGGTATCGAGGACAAGCTGGAGCTGGCGCCGCCGACCGGTGGCGATGTCTACGAGAATACCGAAGCCAGGCACATTCCCTCGACGCTGCGCGCCTCGACCGAAACCTTGCGCAATTCGAAAATGCTGCGCGAGGCGATGGGTGACGCGGTGGTCGACCACTATGTGCGCTGCGCCGAATGGGAACAGGAAGAATTCGACAAGGCCGTCACCGACTGGGAAATTGCCCGCGGCTTTGAGCGCGTCTGACCACACACCAAACACTGATGATTGATGGCTCGCACCGCACGGATTGGTGACGGGGCCGTCAGAAGGAGACCAAGCAATGAGCAGTTTGAAACTGATTTCACCGGTTGATGGCTCGGTCTATGCCGAACGTCCGGTCATGGGCGTCGATGATGCGGCGGCGGCTGTTGCCCGGTCGCGCAAGGCGCAGAAAGACTGGGCCCGGCGGCCGCTGGAAGAGCGCATCGCGCTGGTCCGTGCCGGTGTGGCCCGGCTCAACGAGATGAGCGACGAAGTGGTCCCGGAACTGGCCTGGATGATGGGCCGCCCGGTCCGCTATGGCGGCGAGTTCGGCGGAGTCAACGAGCGCTCCAACTACATGGCCGAGATTGCCCAGCGGGCGCTGGCGCCGATCGAAATCGAGAATTCGGCCCAGTTCGAACGCCGCATCGAGCATGTTCCGCATGGTGTCGTCTTCGTGGTCGCCCCCTGGAACTACCCCTATATGACGGCGATCAACACGGTCGCTCCGGCGCTGATTGCCGGCAACACGGTGGTGCTCAAGCACGCAACCCAGACATTGCTGGTCGGCGAGCGCATGGTCCGCGCCTTCACCGAAGCCGGACTGCCCGAAGACGTGTTCATCAACCTGTTTCTCGATCATCCGGGGACGGAAAAGCTGATTTCTGCGGGAAGTTTCAACTTCATCAATTTCACCGGCTCGGTCGGTGGTGGCAAGGCGATTGAGCGGGCTGCGGCCGGCACCTTCACCGGCCTCGGGCTGGAGCTTGGCGGCAAGGATCCTGGCTATGTCATGGAAGACGCCGATCTTGACTGGGCCGTCGATACGCTGATGGATGGTGCCATGTTCAATGCCGGGCAGTGCTGCTGCGGCATCGAACGGCTCTACATTGCGCGTCCGCTCTATGACGCATTCATCGAGAAGGCTGCCGCCTGGGTCTCGTCAGGTCTCAAGCTCGGCAATCCGCTTGATCCGGAAACCACCATCGGGCCGATGGCCAATGTGCGCTTTGCGAAGGAAGTCCGCGCCCAGACAGAGGAAGCCATTGCCCAGGGCGCACGCGGGCTGATCGATCCGAAACTCTATCCGGCCGATGATGGCGGCGCCTATCTGATGCCGCAGGTGCTCGTTGACGTGACCCACGACATGCGGGTGATGCGCGACGAGAGCTTTGGTCCTGTGGTCGGCATCATGCCGGTCGACAGCGACGAGCACGCCATTGCGCTGATGAATGATTGCCAGTTCGGGCTTACTGCTTCGCTGTGGACCAATGACACCGCGCGGGCTGCGCGTATCGGCAACGAGATCGAAACCGGCACCGTGTTCATGAACCGGGCGGACTATCTCGATCCGGCGCTGTGCTGGACCGGCTGCAAGGCCACCGGTCGCGGCGGTTCGCTGTCGGAAATCGGTTTCCACAACCTCACCCGTCCCAAATCCTATCACATGAGAAAGAAATCCGCATGAGCCCGCGCGCCAACTGGTCCTATCCCACCGCAATCCGTTTTGGCGCAGGGCGCATTTCGGAACTCGCTGAAGCCTGCGCTGCGGCGGGCATGAAGAAGCCGCTGCTGGTCACCGACCGGGGACTGGCCTCGCTGCCGATCACGGCCAACGCGCTTGATCTGCTGGAGGCCGCAGGCCTTGGCCGGGCGATGTTCTCCGAGGTTGATCCGAATCCGAACGAAAAGAACCTTGAAGCCGGCGTCGCCGCTTTCAAGGCTGGTGGCCATGACGGCGTCATCGCCTTTGGTGGTGGCTCCGGCCTCGATCTGGGCAAGCTGGTGGCGTTTCAGGCTGGCCAGACCCGTCCTGTCTGGGATTTCGAAGACATCGGCGACTGGTGGACGCGGGCCAATGGCGACGCCATCGCCCCGATCATCGCGGTGCCGACCACGGCTGGCACCGGTTCGGAAGTCGGTCGTGCCGGCGTTCTGACCAATTCGGTCACGCATGTGAAGAAGATCATCTTCCATCCGAAGCTGCTCCCGGCGGTCACCATCTGCGACCCGGAACTGACCGTCGGCATGCCGAAGATCATCACCGTGGGCACCGGCATGGATGCCTTCGCCCATTGCCTGGAAGCCTATTCGTCACCGTTCTATCATCCGATGAGCCAGGGCATCGCGCTCGAGGGCATGCGACTGGTCAAGGAAAATCTGCCGCTGGTGGTTGCCGATGGTTCCAACATCGCGGCACGCGCCGAGATGATGAGTGCTGCGGCGATGGGCGCGGTTGCGTTCCAGAAGGGCCTCGGCGCCATTCACGCGCTGTCGCATCCGATCGGTGCTGTCTACAACACCCATCACGGCATGACCAATGCGGTGGTGATGCCGCCGGTGCTTGAGATGAACCGCCCGGCAATCGAGGACCGCATCGCGCGTGCTGCCGCCTATATGGGGATCGATGGCGGTTTCGACGGGTTCTACGCCTATGTGCTGAAGCTGCGCGCCGATCTGGGTGTGCCTGACAAGCTGGCAGAGCTCGGCGTCGGGCGTGACCGGATCGACGAGATGACCGCGATGGCGCTAGAAGATCCAAGTGCCGGCGGCAACCCGGTGACGTTGACAACCGAAAACACCAGGGCGCTGTTCGAAGCCTGTATCTGAGCCTCAAGATTGCGCCGTGCCGGGACTGATCCGGCACGGCGCATCATGCTGCCGCGCAGAATTCCGCGCCTGCAGTTCCGGCGGCCCCGGCCGGATTCCAAGCCTCCCGCACCTCCCCACAATCCTATGGTCCGATAGCGTACACGCCTTGCCGGAGAGCGGTGCGAAACCGGATTTTGGGGCCGCTAACCGGGCGGCGCTGCGGGTTTGAGCCCGGATTGGCCTTCAGTTCAGTAGCCAGGTGCAATCGGTGAAAACCCTTGCGGCCCGGCCTGGATTGGCGAGGGATTGCAAAAGAATCCTGCCGCAACTAATAAATTTGGATCCACCCAGCAGTACAAACCGGGCGCACTCTGCAAATCCGGTCTGGACCAGATGAAAATCCAAGGCTTAAGCCCTGCGGAGGAAACAATGGGCATCGATGCCGTTCTGCAGTTTCTCGAAAATGAAAGCAACGGAGCGGAAGATGCAGCCGCCCTTCGCGCCCGGCTGAACGAGATTATCGAAACGCTGGGCTTTGATTTCTTCACCCTGATCCGGCAACCGGGCCCGGAGAGCGATGCGGACGATGTCGTGCTTGCGGGCCAGTGGCCGAAGGGCTGGCCCGAGCTCTATGTGAAGCGCAAATATGCGGTGATCGATCCGATTGTCCGCTATCTCGGGCACAGCCAGCGCGGCTATCGCTGGCGCGAGCCGCTGCAGGCATTTCAGGACGACCCGCATCGCAAGCGCATGGAGCGGATGATGGTGGACGCCCGGCGTCACGGGCTGGAGGACGGGTATGTGTTCCCGATCCATGGGCGGCGCGGGCTGGTCGGTGTTCTCACCGTGGCGGGCCGGGAGATCGATCTCACGCCCGCGCAGATGGCGATGATGGATGCCCTGGCCAAGAAGGTGTTCTGGGAGCTTCTGGAGGCGCTGGACCCGAGCGCCCATGAACGGATCAGCCGTCCTGTCGGGGTGCAGATGACCCGCCGCGAAATGGAGACGCTGGAATATCTCGGCTACGGCATGACCTCCAATGAAATGGGCGCCACGCTCGGTCTGTCGGCGCACACGGTCGACTGGTACATGAACGGCATTCAGGAAAAGCTGCATGCCAAGAATCGCCATCATGTGGTGGCGATCGCGTTCCGGCTCGGGCTGATCGCCTAGCGGGTGCATCATGGCTCCGGGGCGGCCCGCTGCGGGGCAGCGCCGGTCACGCCGCCGTTTCAGCCGCCCCGCCGCTCCGCAATGCTATTTGCACTGCAACAAAACAGACGCTAAAGATTGGCTGCGGGGTTTGTAACGACCCCGGTCTCTTCCCCCAAACCCGGGAGCCTGTCTGTGCCGATTTCCAAAATTCTTGTCGCCAATCGTTCAGAAATTGCCATTCGCGTTTTTCGCGCGGCCAATGAACTGGGCATCAAAACCGTCGCCATCTGGGCGGAGGAAGACAAGCTTGCGCTGCACCGGTTCAAGGCGGACGAATCCTACCAGGTCGGCCGCGGCCCGCATCTGGCGCACGACATGGGCCCGATCGAGAGCTATCTGTCGATCGAGGAAGTGATCCGGGTCGCCGGGCAATCGGGCGCCGATGCGATCCATCCCGGTTACGGGCTGTTGTCGGAAAGCCCGGAATTCGTTGACGCCTGTGATGCGGCCGGCATCATCTTCATCGGGCCGCGGGCCGAAACCATGCGGCGTCTGGGCAACAAGGTCGCCGCCCGCAATCTGGCCATCGAGATCGGCGTTCCGGTGGTGCCGGCAACCGAGCCGCTGCCGGACGACATGGACGAAGTGGCGCGGATGGCCGATGAGATCGGTTATCCGATCATGCTCAAGGCCTCCTGGGGCGGCGGCGGACGCGGCATGCGCGCCATCCGTGACCCGAAGGACCTGGCCCGCGAAGTGGTCGAGGCCAAGCGCGAAGCCATGGCCGCCTTCGGCAAGGACGAGGTCTATCTCGAAAAGCTGGTGGAGCGCGCCCGTCACGTCGAAAGCCAGATCCTTGGCGACACCCATGGCAATGCTGTGCATCTGTTCGAGCGCGACTGCTCGGTGCAGCGCCGCAACCAGAAGGTCGTCGAGCGGGCGCCCGCACCCTATCTGAGCGAAGACCAGCGGCAGGAACTCGCCGCCTATTCGCTCAAGATTGCCAATGCCACCGGCTATGTCGGGGCGGGCACGGTCGAATATCTGATGGATATCGACACCGGCGCGTTCTATTTCATCGAGGTCAATCCGCGCATCCAGGTCGAGCATACCGTGACCGAGGAAGTCACCGGCATCGACATCGTCAAGGCGCAGATCCACATTCTCGACGGCTTCGCCATCGGCACGCCGGAATCCGGTGTGCCCGAGCAGAAGGACATCAGGCTCAACGGCCACGCGCTGCAGTGCCGCATCACCACCGAGGATCCCGAGCACAATTTCATCCCCGATTACGGCCGCATCACCGCCTATCGCGGCGCCACCGGCTTCGGCATAAGGCTTGATGGGGGCACGGCCTATTCCGGTGCGGTGATCACCCGGTTTTACGATCCGCTGCTGGAGAAGGTCACCGCCTGGGCGCCGACGCCGGAGGAAACCATCCGCCGCATGGACCGGGCGCTGCGCGAATTCCGCATTCGCGGCGTCGCCACCAACCTGACCTTTCTCGAGGCCATCATCGGGCATGAGAAATTCATCAACAACACCTATACGACGCGGTTCATCGACACCACGCCGGAGCTGTTCGAGCAGGTCAAGCGTCAGGACCGGGCGACAAAACTGCTGACCTATCTGGCCGATGTCACCGTCAACGGGCATCCGGAAGCCCGCGGCCGGCCGCGTCCGGTGGAAGATGCCGCCAAGCCGCGCATTCCCTACAAGGATGTGCCGATTGTCGACGGCACCAAGCAGAAGCTCGACAAGATCGGGCCGAAGGCCTTCGGCGCCTGGATGCGCAACGAGAAGCGGGTGCTGATCACCGACACGACGATGCGCGACGGGCACCAGTCGCTGCTGGCCACCCGCATGCGCACCAATGACATCGCCCGCATTGCCGACACCTATGCCAAGGTGCTGCCGGACCTGCTGTCGCTGGAATGCTGGGGCGGGGCCACTTTCGACGTGTCGATGCGGTTCCTGACCGAAGACCCGTGGGAGCGGCTGGAAATGGTGCGCCAGGGCGCGCCCAACCTGCTGCTGCAGATGCTGCTGCGCGGCGCCAACGGTGTCGGCTACAAGAATTATCCCGACAATGTGGTCAAGCATTTCGTGCGCCAGGCCGCGCAGGGCGGGATTGATCTGTTCCGGGTGTTCGATTGCCTCAACTGGGTCGAGAACATGCGGGTGTCGATGGATGCGGTGTGCGAGGAGAACAAGCTTTGCGAAGCGACGATCTGCTACACCGGCGACATTCTGAATTCGGCGCGGCCGAAATACGACCTGAAATACTACACCGATCTGGCGGGTGAACTGGAAAAGGCCGGCGCGCACATCATCGCGGTCAAGGACATGGCCGGATTGCTGAAGCCGGCGGCAGCACGGCAGCTGTTCACCGCCTTGCGCGATGCCACCGACCTGCCGATCCATTTTCATACCCATGACACCTCGGGAATCTCGGCTGCCACGGTGCTTGCCGCCGTCGACAGCGGTGTCGATGCGATCGACGCGGCGATGGACGCGCTTTCGGGCAACACCTCGCAGCCATGCCTGGGCTCGATTGTCGAGGCGCTGCGCGGCCATGAACGCGATCCCGGTCTTGATCCGGAATGGATCCGCCGGATCTCGTTCTACTGGGAAGCCGTGCGCAACCAGTATGCGGCATTCGAGAGCGATCTCAAGGGACCGGCATCGGAAGTCTATCTGCATGAAATGCCCGGCGGGCAGTTCACCAATCTCAAGGAGCAGGCCCGCTCGCTGGGGCTGGAGACCCGCTGGCACGAGGTGGCCCAGGCCTATGCCGACGCCAACCAGATGTTCGGCGACATCGTCAAGGTGACTCCGTCATCGAAGGTGGTGGGCGACATGGCGCTGATGATGGTCAGCCAGGATCTGAGCGTCGCCGACGTCGAAAACCCGGCCAAGGATGTCTCCTTCCCGGAATCGGTGGTGTCGATGATGCGCGGCGATCTGGGACAGCCGCCGGCCGGTTGGCCGAAGGCGCTGCAGGACAAGGTGCTCAAGGGCGAGGAGGCCTATACGGCCCGTCCCGGCTCGCTGCTGCCGGATGCCGATCTCGCCGCCGAACGCAAGGAGATCGAGACCGGGCTGGAACGCGAGATCACCGAAAACGAGTTCGCCTCCTATCTGATGTATCCGAAGGTGTTCACCGATTTCGCGCTGGTCAGCGAAACCTACGGGCCGGTCAGCATGTTGCCGACTCCTGCCTATTTCTACGGGATCCCGGTCGGCGAAGAGCTGTTCATCGAGATCGAGAAGGGCAAGACGCTGGTCGTGCAGAACCTGGCCGAGAGCGAACCCGACGACAAGGGCATGGTCACGGTGTTCTTCGAGCTCAATGGCCAGCCACGGCGGATCAAGGTGCCGGACCGGGCGCATGGCGCGTCGGGCGCAGCCGTGCGCCGCAAGGCCGAACCGGGCAATGATGCCCATGTCGCGGCACCAATGCCGGGGGTGATTTCCACCGTGTCGGTTGCGGCAGGCCAGGAGGTCACCGCAGGCGACGTGCTGGTGTCGATCGAGGCGATGAAGATGGAAACGGCAATCCACGCCGAGCGCGATGGCGTGCTGGCCGAAGTTCTGGTCAAGACCGGCGACCAGATCGACGCCAAGGACCTTCTGGTGGTCTATGGCTGACATGCGCCTGTCCCGGCCCTGCGCCGGGACATGGCTCATTGCGCAACGGGCTTGCGCCTGGCGGATTGATTTCGCATTGTCGCGGCGATTCGCCCCTTTGGGCGTCACCTGCCGACCGTTTTCCGCCAAGAGGACACTGCCATGCTCGCCGCCATACCGTTGATGATTGTGCCGCTGATCGCCTATAATCTGGTCATGGTCGGGTTGCTTGGCTCGGGTATCGCCGGTCTGGGCTCGACCATCACCTCGTTGTCGATGATGTCGGGCGCGACCTGGACGATGAGCCTCGGCGACCTGCTGATCGTGGTGGCGCTGGGCCTGTTGTTCATCGAGGTCCTGAAGGCGACACGGACCGGGCGGTGGTCGGTCATCGACCACATGTTGTCGATGTTCGTGTTCGTCGCGTTTCTGGTCGAATTCCTGCTTGTGCGCGAAGCCGCCACGCAGGTGTTTTTCATTCTGATGGTGATTGCGCTGATCGATGTGATCGCCGGATTTTCCGTCTCGATCCGCGCGGCGGGCCGCGACGTTTCGATCGGCTTGTAATCCGGCGATCCCGTCTCAGCCTGCGTCGGGGGTAAAGCCTGCTGCCTCGACGCCGGCGATTGCGGCACGCTCGTCATTGTCGGATGAATCACCGGTAATGCCGACTGCGCCGATGATGGCGCCCTTGCGGTCCTTGATCAGCACGCCGCCGGGCACGGCAACGATCTTGCCACCCGAGACGGCAGACAGGCCTTCGAGAAAATGCGGCCGGGTTTCGGCCTGGGTGTCGAGCCAGCGGGAGCCGACGCCGACAGCCAGCGCGCCATAGGCCTTGCCGCTGGCGATCTCGAAGCGCAGCATCGAGGCGCCGTCCTGGCGCTGGACGGCTTTGACATGGCCGCCGGCATCAAGCACCACCACCGCCAATGGCTTGAGACCGAGTTCCTTGCCCTTGGCCAGTGCTGAAGTGATGATCTTGAGTGCCTTGTTGAGTGTGAGATCCGTCATGAAGAATGCCTTTCAAATCAAAGTCGGAAACTGATCAGAGTCGTGCGGACCATGCTGCGATGGCCCGCGCCCCTGTCCCCGTGACTTGTGCCACAGATTCGGCCTGACGAAAGGCCGGACACCCGATTTTATGGAGGGATATCAACCGGCATTGGCTGGATGCCCGGCTTTGCCGGTGTCCGCCGGACACGCCTGTGCGCCTTGACGGAGCATGGCTCGCCCCGGCGCCTCGGGTCAGCTGTCGATCGAGTTGATCTTGTCCTGAAGCGACTTGAGCTGGTCCTTAAGCTCGTCGATGTCCTTGGAGCTGTCGGTCTTTTTCGGCGCTTCCTCGGTCTTGGCGGAGTGGGCAAGCGCGAAAGGCGAGAACATCTGCATCGCTTTCTGGAACATCTCGGTGTTGCGGCGGACCTGATCCTCTACCAGCTGGATCGGCAGCTGGATGTTGCGGGCCACCGGATTGTCGCCAAAGGATTTGGTGATCTGTTCGCGGACCTGCTCCTGCTGCTCGGTGAGCGCCGACATGGAATGTTCGAGATAGCTCGGCACCACCATCTGCAGCTGGTCGCCATAGATCGAGATCAGCTGCCTGAGGAAGGACACCGGCAGCAGCGTGTTGCCGGTTTTGGATTCCTGCTCGAAAATGATCTGGGTGAGCACCGTGTGGGTGATGTCATCGCCGCTCTTGGCGTCGAGCACCGAAAAGTCCTCGCCCTTCTTGACCATGACGGCAAGGTCATCAAGCGTCACATAGGTGCTGGTGCCGGTGTTGTAGAGGCGGCGATTGGCATATTTCTTGATGGTGATCGGGCCGCTTTTTTCGCCATTCGTGCTCTCCTCAAAGGTCTCGCCAGACCAGAACCTCGTTTTGTCGAGCAGACTGTAGGCGAAAATGACCGCCAATGACAATTCCTTTGTGCATTGCGGCGAATGGCGCCCGAAAAGCTCAGACTATCGTACTGATTAAACCGATTGCATGCGGAATTCGGCTTTCCGATATTTGACAGCGGGATTAAGCTCGGTCACGTTCAGGCCAATTACACACCACCACATGACAGGGAAAATCCATCATGAGTTCTATCGTTATCGCCAGCGCTGCCCGCACTCCCGTCGGCTCTTTCAACGGCGCCTTGTCCTCCGTCGCCGCCCATGAGCTCGGCGCAGTCGCCATCCGGGCGGCGCTCGAGCGTGCAGGTGTTGCGCCGGCAGAGGTCGACGAAGTCATCCTCGGTCAGATCCTGTCCGCAGGCCAGGGCCAGAACCCGGCGCGTCAGGCCGCGATGGCAGCAGGCATTCCGCAGGAAGCCACCGCCTGGGGCCTCAACCAGCTTTGCGGCTCCGGTCTGCGCGCGGTGGCACTCGGCATGCAGCAGATCAGCAGCGGCGATGCCAATATCATCGTGGCAGGCGGTCAGGAATCGATGTCGCTGGCGCCGCATGCGATTCACCTGCGCAACGGCGTGAAGATGGGCAATGCCAACATGGTCGACACCATGATGTATGACGCGCTCACCGACGCCTTCTACAATTACCTGATGGGCAATACCGCGGAAAACGTTGCCAGGCAGTGGCAGCTGTCGCGCGACGAGCAGGACGCATTCGCGGTCAATTCGCAGAACAAGGCCGAAGCCGCGCAGAAGGCCGGCAAGTTCAAGGACGAGATCGCGGCCGTGACCATCAAGGGCCGCAAGGGCGACACGGTTGTCGAGGAAGACGAATATATCAAGCACGGCGTGACCATTGAAGGCATCTCCAAGCTGCGCCCCGCCTTCGACAAGGAAGGCACGGTTACCGCGGCCAATGCGTCGGGCATCAATGACGGCGGCGCGGCGACAGTGCTGATGAGTGAAGCCGAAGCCTCCAAGCGCGGCATCACCCCGATGGCGCGGATTGCCTCCTGGGCAACCGCCGGCGTCGACCCGCAGATCATGGGCACCGGCCCGATCCCGGCCTCGCGCAAGGCGCTGGAAAAGGCCGGCTGGAGCGTTGGCGATCTCGATCTGGTGGAAGCCAACGAGGCCTTTGCGGCTCAGGCCTGCGCGGTCAACAAGGACATGGGCTGGGATCCGGCAATCGTCAATGTCAATGGCGGCGCCATTGCCATCGGTCACCCGGTCGGCGCATCGGGCGCGCGCATTCTCAACACGCTGTTGTTCGAAATGGTCCGCCGCGACGCCAAGAAGGGCCTTGCCACATTGTGCATCGGCGGCGGCATGGGCGTTGCACTCTGCGTCGAACGCGGCTGACCGCCTTTGCGGTCAGTCTCGATACCCATGACTTTTCAGACTCTGCAATTTAGCCTTGGAGGAGGTCCATATGAGTAAGGTAGCCATCGTGACGGGAGGGTCACGTGGAATCGGGGCCGCGATTTCGGTCGCATTGAAGGCAGCCGGCTATACGGTCGCTGCCAATTATGCCGGCAATGACGAGGCAGCGGGAAAGTTTACCGCCGAGACCGGCATCAAGACCTATAAATGGTCGGTCGCCGATTATGACGCCTGCGTCGCCGGCATCGCCCAGGTCGAAGCCGATCTCGGCCCGGTCGCGGTATTGGTCAACAATGCCGGCATCACCCGCGACGGCATGTTCCACAAGATGACGCCGCAGATGTGGGGCGAGGTGATCAACACCAATCTCACCGGCCTGTTCAACATGACCAACCCGGTGTGGAGCGGTATGCGCGAGCGCAAGTTCGGCCGCGTCATCAACATCTCCTCGATCAACGGCCAGAAGGGCCAGGCAGGCCAGGTCAACTATTCTGCTGCCAAGGCAGGTGACCTCGGCTTTACCAAGGCGCTGGCCCAGGAAGGCGCGCGTGCCGGCATCACCGTCAACGCGATCTGTCCGGGCTATATCGGCACCGACATGGTCAAGGCGATTGACGAGAAGGTGCTCAACGAGCGCATCATCCCGCAGATCCCGGTCGGACGCCTGGGCGAGCCGGAAGAAATCGCCCGGGCCGTGGTGTTCCTGGCAGCCGATGACGCCGGTTTCATCACCGGATCGACGATCTCGGCCAATGGCGGTCAGTATTTCAGCTGATCGTTCTGGCAATCACCAGGATTTTGCGCCCGGCGGGAAACTGCCGGGCGTTTTCGTTCAAGGGGTTCCGGTTCGTGCGGCGATCTCCGCGCCGTCTTCAAGGGTGAGCGTGATCTCCCGTGGTCAACGCCTGGCACGGCTGGCGCCGTTGTCAGGAGGAAGGGCGCAAGGCAAGGACGATCTGGCCGGGCAGGCAGCACAGACAGGGGACGGGGCGCGGCCGTCCAGAGTTGGCGTTCATGTGAAAATTTCAGCCGTTCAGGGGGCCCATTGGTTAACAGACGGGGCCGCGGGGCCTGCGAAATGGGTGCAGATTTCCGGTCCGGTAGATGCTGCAGCCGGCCGCCGCACAAGATCTGGTGGGGAACAAAGCGGGAAATCCGTCAAAAGGCTGATTCGGTTCCGGTTCGTTCCGTCGCTGTTCCGAAGCTTAACAGAACCGGTGATATCCCGATGTCTCTTAAGGAAGTCTTTGGAATTGTTATCAAAACCTGAACGAAGCTTCAGCGCCGCGTAGAGCGCTGCGCCCCCGGTTTCAAAGGTTAACGGCCGGGGCAGCTGCGAGGTCGAGCCCATTCAGGCGTCAACTGCATATGGGGGGCGGCCATTCCCATATTGGCAGATGTTGGGTGGAACATAATGACAACACAGGCAGGTCTGTGATTCGGTGCCGCTTCGTTCCGGCGCTGTTCCGAAGGTTAACGCCGCTGTTCAAATACTCCCGAATGCCTTCAGGAAGTGTTTGGAAATCTTAACGAATTCTCACCCGTGCTGACGCCGGATATTCCCCTCTTCGCGGATGCGATTGCAGCTCAATCCAAATGTTAACGGCAACCGGTGATTTCGCGCCGGATCACCGGGCGGCCGATCTGCATCTGGTGGGCGGCCGGCTTCGGGCAGGCATATGTTGCGTGGAACAAAGCAAAAACACAACCAGGTCTGTGATTCGGTGCCGCTTCGTTCCACGGCTGTTCCGAAAGTTAACAGGCCTGGCCATCGGGACTTGCGAAGTGCTTGGAAAAGTTAACAAATCCTGACCGAAATCAGGACGGAAGCGACCGCAAAAGGCGCGCCGGGGAGGGCGAAATGACCGGCTCAAAGGTTAATCTCCGCAGCAAAAGGCGCTGCATCACAGGCCGGAGCCGGTCAGATTTGTGCCACAGCTGCAGCGTGGACCCATATCTTGCGGTGAACAAAACACCAACATCGGGCGATCTGCGATTCGTAGCCGATTCGTTCCGGCGCTGTTCCGATAGTTAACGCAGATCGTTAAAATGCGATCTATTGCGTTCATGAATTGTCAATAAAGCTTAACAAATCAAGAACAGATCAGGGCCGCGAACAGGGGACGGTGCGCGCACGGGCAGGGGCTCCGGTCCCTTGTTAACCTTTGTCGCTCGGTTGCGGCCAAATGCGGCAGCCGTGATTCAGCATATGGTGGCATGAGCGCCCGAATTTCCAAGATATTGCGGTGAACAAAAGCGGTATCAAACCGAGTCAGTGATTCGTCGCTGATTCGTTCCGCCACTGTTCCAGGTGTTAAATTGCGCGCATTGGCAGTCTTTGAGATTTGCCCTGTTTACGCTGCTCTGATGTGTTAGATAACAGCCGTCTTGAGTTTGATACGGACACTTATGCCCGCTTTGCGCAGCCATCCTCCAAAATCTTTGATCCTGTCCGGGCGTGGCGTCACTGCCGTGCTGGGCCCGACCAATACCGGCAAGACCCACTATGCCATCGAGCGCATGGCGGCGCACTCGTCCGGGGTGATCGGGCTGCCGCTGCGGCTGCTGGCGCGCGAGGTCTATGGCCGCATGGTCGACAAGGTGGGTGTGAACCACGTGTCGCTGGTCACCGGCGAGGAAAAGATCACGCCGCCGGGCGCGCGCTATTCGGTCTGCACGGTCGAGGCGATGCCGCAGGAAACCACCGCCGCCTTTGTCGCCATCGATGAAGTCCAGATCGCCGGCGATCTCGAGCGCGGGCATGTCTTCACCGACCGGATCCTGTCGCTGCGCGGCCGCGAGGAGACCTTGCTGCTGGGCTCCGCCACGGCGCGCGGGATCCTTGAGCAATTGCTGCCCGGCATCACCATTGTCGAGCGGCCGCGGCTGTCGGAGCTGCATTATGCCGGCTCGAAGAAGATCACCCGGCTGCCACGGCGAACCGCGATCGTGGCGTTCTCGGCCGATGAGGTCTATGCCATTGCCGAACTGGTGCGGCGCCAGCGCGGCGGTGCCGCAGTGGTGCTCGGGGCGCTGAGCCCGCGCACCCGCAACGCCCAGGTCGAGCTCTACCAGAATGGCGATGTCGACTATCTGGTGGCCACCGACGCCATCGGCATGGGGCTCAATCTCGATGTCGACCACGTCGCCTTCGCGCAGGACCGGAAATTCGACGGTCATTCCTACAGGCAACTGACCGCCTCCGAATTCGGCCAGATCGCCGGCCGGGCCGGGCGGCATCTGCGTGACGGCACCTTCGGCGTCACCGGTCAGGTGCAGCCTTTGCCGGAGGATCTGGTGCAACGGCTGGAAAGCCATGTGTTCGAACCGATCAAGATCCTGCAATGGCGTTCCAAGCAGCTCGATTTTTCCAGTCTGCAGATGCTGCAGGCCAGCCTCGAGCAAATTCCTGCGGTCCAGGGCCTGACCCGGGCGCTTCCGGCCGTCGACCAGCGCGCGCTGGAGCATCTGGTCAATGATTTCGAGGTGCGCGACCTGGCCAGCACGCCGAAAAACGTCGCCACGCTGTGGGACGTCTGTTCGCTGCCGGATTACCGGCGGATCGCGCCGGCGCAGCACTCGGATCTGATCGCCACGATCTACCGGGATTTGATCCGCACCGGATCGGTCAATGAGGATTTTCTGGCCGAACAGGTGCGCAGAACCGATTCCACCGATGGTGAAATCGACACTTTATCCGCCCGGATTTCACAGATCCGGACCTGGACTTATGTTTCCAACAGACCTGAATGGCTTGCCGATCCGACACACTGGCAGGAAAAGACGCGCGAAATCGAAGATCGATTGTCCGATGCGTTGCATGAAAGGTTGACGAAACGCTTCGTTGACCGCAGGACATCTGTGCTCATGAAGCGCCTGAGAGAGAACGCGATGCTCGAAGCTGAAATCAGTGTAAACGGTGATGTCTTTGTTGAAGGCCACCATATTGGACAATTGGCCGGATTCCGGTTCATGGCCGATGCCTCGGCAGATGGGCCGGACGCCAAGGCGGTGATCGCCGCCGCGCAGAAAGCGCTTGGCCTCGAATTCGAGGCGCGGGCGGCCCGCTTGCATGCGTCGGGCAATTCCGACTTCGCCATCGGATCGGACGGCACGGTGCGCTGGATGGGCGATCCCGTGGCGCGCCTGGTTGCAGGCGACCATATTCTCAAGCCGCGATCGATCCTGCTTGCCGACGAGCAACTGACCGGCGGCGCGCGCGATTTCGTTGCTGCGCGGATCGATCGTTTCGTCAATCACCACATCGCCACCGTGCTCAAGCCGCTCGACGACCTGACCCGCGCCGAGGACCTTGACGGCCTGTCGCGCGGACTGGCGTTCCGTCTGGCCGAAAGCCTGGGCGTCCTGTTCCGCCGCGATGTCTCGGAGATGATCAAGGATCTCGACCAGGCAGCGCGCGCCAGCCTGCGCAAATACGGTATCCGGTTCGGCGCCTATCACATCTTCATGCCGGCGCTGCTCAAGCCCGCGCCTGCCGAGCTGGTGACGCTGCTGTGGGCGCTGGTCAATGACGGCTTCACCAAGCCCGGCTATGGCGACGTGACGCCGCTGCTGGCTGCCGGGCGCACCTCGGTGGCGACCGATCCCGAGATCGACCGTGAATTCTACCGCCTTGCCGGGTTCCGGTTTCTGGGTAAGCGCGCCGTGCGCATCGACATTTTGGAGCGGCTGGCCGATCTGATCCGCCCCGCGCTGCAGTGGAAGCCCGGCGCCCAGGGCGCACGCCCGGAAGCTGCCTATGATGGCCGCCGCTTCATCACCACCACCGGCATGCTGTCGATTCTCGGCGCCACCCAGGACGACATCGAGGAAATCCTCAAGGGACTGGGCTATCGTGCCGATGCCGTGCCCGCCGAGGAGGCGCAGACCCATATTGCCGGGCTCGACGCCGCGCAGGCCGAGACCGGTGCTGCGACCGGTAGCGGACCCGTGGTCGAAGTCGTGGTCTCGCGCACTGCCGCTGATCGCCCGAACAAGCTGGCGGCCGCTGCGGCCGGGGACGATGCCGCAGCCGCACCGGCTGATTCCGCGTCGCCGGCCGAAGCGGAGGCTCCGGGCGAAGCAGCGGCAGAGTCTGCCGCGCCCGAAGACACCGCCGGCCAGTCTGCGCAACCCGTGGCCGATGCCCCGGTCGAAGCGAATGAACCGGCATCTGCGGATCCGGCTCCGGCGGCCGTGACAGCGGCTGAAGAGCCGAAAGCGGAGGCATCCGCCGAGGATGCCGATGCCGAGGCGCTGCGTCCGGTGCTGTTGTGGCGGCCCGGCGGCCGGCAGGATGGCCAGCGCGGTCCGCGCCAGGCGCCCGGCGAGGGCCGTGGCCGGCGTGACGGCGGCAATCGAAATCCCCGTTCCGACGCCAAGCCGGCAGGCGAGGGTGGCGGCGAAGCTGACGCGCGGCCCGGCAAGGGACGCCGCGGCAAACCCGGCCATTCCGGCAAGCCCCAGCATGGCAAGGGCGCACCGGGCAAGGGCGGTCCCGGCAGGGGCAGGTCCGGCGAAGCCGGGTCGGGCAAGGCAGATGATGCCCATCGCGGCAACCGGACCGACCGGCCGCAGCGCAAGGAGCGGCCGATCGATCCTGATTCGCCCTTCGCTGCCCTGGCGGCGTTGCGCGACAAGCTCAAGAAATAGGCCTTACCCTGGTGGACCAGCCGGCGCGACAGCGGATAGACAAATGGCTGTTTTTCGCGCGCACCATCAAGTCCAGAACCCTGGCCGGCAAATTTGTCAGCAGCGGCAATGTCAGGGTCAATCGCGAGAAGATCGATCAGGCCAGTTTCCTGATCAAGCCGGGCGACGTGCTGACCATCTCGTTCGAGCGGCGCATCGTGGTGCTGAAGATCCTGGGTTGCGGCCAGCGCCGCGGCCCGGCGCCGGAAGCGCAGCTTCTGTATGAGGACCTCACTCCCAAACCTGCTGAAGCCGGACAGGCGCCGATCGTCCCGGCGGCACGGGAGCCCGGTGCCGGCCGGCCGACCAAGCGGGACAGGCGAAAAATAGATCAATTCAACAAGCCGGATGATGGCGCATGATTTTGTCTTGACCGGCACCTGTTGGGGCAAAGACATGCGCAAATTGTGCCGGCTGCCGCGAGCTTGGTTCGGCACGATCCGGGTGCGACGCCATGGCGAAACCAGATGTCTTGCAAAGTGGCGGTAAAGCCGGTACCTCACCGCCGTTGTTTGATGCAGCGCCGCGGGCCCGTCCGGACCGGCGAGGACGGCTGCACCGCTCGAAAATGATGCATGATGTTTCGGTCGACATGAAACCGCCCGTGCGCCCCATGCATGAAGCTTCAGGAGAGACGTATGACCTATGTGGTGACTGACAATTGCATTCGCTGCAAATATATGGACTGCGTTGAAGTCTGCCCTGTGGACTGCTTCTACGAGGGTGACAACATGCTGGTCATCCATCCTGACGAATGCATCGACTGCGGCGTGTGCGAGCCCGAGTGCCCGGCAGAGGCGATCAAGCCGGACACCGAGCCGGGGCTGGAGAAATGGCTCGAGGTCAACACCGAATATGCCGACAAATGGCCCAACATCACCATCAAGCGGGATGCCCCGGAAGACGCCAAGAAGTTCGATGGCGAAGAAGGCAAGTTCGAGAAATACTTCTCGCCGGAGCCTGGCGAAGGCGACTGATCTTGTGCTTTGCGACAGTGCGGGGGTGGCTTGATCTGCCCGGGCCGGTAGTGGCGCAGGTGACCACAAGCGGCCGGGCCAGCCTCTGGGTTCCGCCTGGAAACTGCCGCGATGCAGCGAAATTTCGTGACGCATCGCAGCATTCCGGCGGTTGCACTGCTGCTTGCTTGTGCAAACCATGGCGCGATTCCGGTGCCCTGTCCGCAGCCGCTGGCGCAAATCATTGATTTACCCCATATTTTGTGGTACACATAGCATTACTGACATCTTCAAGGCGCCGTCTGGGCGAAACAAGAAGCAAAAACGGAAGCAAACGTCCCTTACAGCGGCCTCTCTTTCCTTGCAGTGCAATACTGCCGGGCAGTCACGTTCCGCGAGATATTTGTTGCGAAATTTGCCTTCTATCGCCCTTGAATGGCGCAGTCAGTGCGAATGCCCCCGGCTTTCGCAGGACCTGTCCGGGCAACCCATGCCCGGCTGCCAGTGTCCGTTTCCGTAACAGGGAGTTTTGAAAACGCATGACAACCCAGCAGAAAAAACCGTCGCAGAGACAGGGTTTCAAGACCGGTGAATCGATTGTCTATCCCGCCCATGGCGTCGGGCAGATTGTCGCCATCGAAGAGCAGGAAGTTGCAGGACACAAGCTTGAATTGTTTGTGATTGATTTCGAAAAAGACAAGATGCGCCTCAAGGTGCCGGTCGCCAAGGCGTCGACCATCGGCATGCGTAAATTGTCCGAAACGGATTTCGTCGAGCGCGCGCTCAAGGTCGTTCAGGGCCGTGCACGGGTCAAGCGGACCATGTGGTCGCGCCGGGCGCAGGAATATGATGCGAAAATCAATTCCGGCGATCTGATTTCGATCGCGGAAGTGGTGCGTGATCTGTATCGCGCCGAGAACCAGCCGGAGCAGTCCTATTCCGAGCGTCAGCTCTATGAGGCTGCGCTTGACCGGATGGCGCGCGAACTTGCCGCTGTCAACAAGATGTCGGACACCGAGTCGGTGCGCTTGATCGAGGTAAACCTCAACAAGGGCCCGAAGCGCGGCAAATCCGGTGAAGAAGAAGGCGCGCAGGAAGAAGCTGCCTGACAGCCTGTCTCTGAGAGACCCTGACAAAAGCCCGGGCCGCCCAGCGTGCCCGGGCTTTTTTGTGCCTTGCGCACTGCGCCCAGCCCCAGCGGAAATCCGCCGATTTGCCGGCCCGGCAGGGAGCGGGGTGGAGCCGCAATCGCAACCCGGTGAGCGGGCTTCACAGCTATTTTACCCGGCTTGATGAACCAAACCGGGTGTTGATGCGTAGAGTCAGGCAACACTGCGACAATCACAGGAGGGTGACATGGCCACGAAAGCGATCACTGCAAACCGGCAAATGGTTCGTGCCGCGATGGCTGCTCCCTATCTCGAACGTGATGAGGAGCATGATCTGGCGGTCCGCTGGAAGGATAACAAGGATCAGGACGCGCTGCACAGCATCACCATGGCGCATATGCGGCTGGTGATCTCGATGGCGGCCAAGTTCCGCAATTACGGGCTGCCGATGAGCGACCTGATCCAGGAAGGCCATGTCGGGCTTCTCGAAGCCGCGGCCCGGTTCGATCCGGAACGCGAGGTGCGCTTTTCCACCTATGCCACCTGGTGGATAAGGGCGTCTATCCAGGATTATGTGCTGCGCAACTGGTCGATCGTGCGCGGCGGCACCAGTTCCGCACAGAAATCGCTGTTCTTCAACCTGCGCCGGTTGCGGATGCGGCTTGCCCAGGACGATCCGGCGCTCACCGAAAGCGCCATGCATTCACGTATCGCCAATACATTGGGCGTTCACGCCAAGGATGTGGCGGTGATGGATGCGCGCCTGTCAGGCTCGGATTCCTCGCTCAACGCGCCGATGTCTGACGGCGAGTCGGGCGCGTCCTCGGAGCGGATGGACTTTCTCAAGAGCGATGAGCCATTGCCGGACGAGCAGGTGTCGACGATCATCGACGAAGAGCGCCGCCATATCTGGCTCAGCGACGCGCTCGATACGCTCAACCCGCGCGAATTGCGGATCATCCGCGAACGCCGGCTGGCCGAAGACGGTGCCACGCTCGAATCCCTCGGCGAGGTGCTGGGAATCTCCAAGGAACGTGTACGTCAGATCGAGAACCGGGCGCTGGAAAAGCTGCGCATGGTGCTGACCACCCGGACACCTGAAATCGCCAGCATGTGATCACCCGCCGGCAGCGACTTATCTGTCAGTGACGATCTTGACCCTTTGCCCCGGCGTGAGGCTCGCGCCCGGGGCGATGGCGTTAAGCAGGCGGAACAGCTCCGTCCTGCGCTCGACGCCGCGCATCCGGGCCGACAGGGACGCCACCGTGTCGCCCTGACCGACGGTGACCACGCGGATGCGCAACGGCTCCAGCGCCTTGATTTCGCTTGCCGACATCTTCTTGAAGCTGGCCCGGACCGCCGATGCGATACGCTCGAGATCTGTGCTGTTGCGCGGCGCCGCGGTCAGAAACCGGTAGATCCGGTCTTTCAGGCGGATGACGGTGATGTCGAAATCCCACTGGTCGGCGCTGGCCCGTGCCGTTGCTGCCGGCAGGCCGCCGACCCTGGTCTCGCGGATTGAGCCTTCATCAAGTCCGGTGACCCAGCCGCTGGCCATATATTGCGCCAGCGAGCGGCGGCTGGCGTCGGTCACCCCGTCAAAGCGGATTGCCAGATCACCCGGGCCGGTTGCCACCACGGCGGCCGCATTGTTGTCTATGCGGAAGCCGTTGGGCACCGAGAAACGGATGCCGAGCACCGGGTGCAGGAATTCCGTGCCGCGAACATAGCCTTCATTGGGACTGTCGCCGAACAGCAGACCGTCAATACCATCAAGATAATAATCGCGGCCGCGATCGCCGACGCCTTCCGGGCCGAAGGCGCGGGCGTGGCTGCGGGCGAGATCGATCCGCTGCGGCGGATTGGGGTGGCTGGCCAGGAAGTCGAGGCTGACATCGGCGTCGGGATCGACGGCGCCAAACTGCTGGTTGGCGTTCATCGATTCGAGGAACCGCGGCGCCGCATAGGGATCATAACCGGCTTCACCGAGCATCCTGACCCCGATCACGTCCGCCTGCAGTTCCTGGTTGCGCGAGAACGCGGCCAGCGACAGCTTGTTGCGCGCGACCGCCTGGCGTCCGGCAATGGAATTGGCAAAGAGTTCTTCCGCCACCTGGCCGGCGATCTCGACCTCCCTTTCGCGGCGCTGCCGCTCGAGGCCGTGATTGGCGGTGACATGCGCCATCTCGTGCGACAGCACCGCCGCCACTTCGGACGCGTCATTGGCCAGCGCCAACAGGCCGCGGGTGACATAGAGATAGCCGCCGGGCAGGGCGAAGGCGTTGACCGCGGGCGAATTGAGCACGGTGATGCGGTAGGCCTGGCTCGGATTTTCCGACACCAGCGTCAGCGCGCCGACAATGCGTGCGACCAGGCGCTCGGTCTTGGCGTCGCGAAATTCGCCGCCATAGCTGGCGATGATGCGCGGGTGCTCATTGGCACCGATGCGCGTGCGCGGGTCGGAGGCGCCGGCCTTTTCGGCAGTCTGCGGCGAATCCGAGGGGCTGACGGTGGGCTCATAGACGTCGACACCCAGCGTCTGGCAGCCCGACAGCAGCAGGGCTGCGCCCAGCACGGCGATCGCGAGCGAGGACAGTGGTCTGCCTGGGGCTGCCTTGCGGGAATGGGGGGCTGCGATCTTGGCCATGGTCCGGTTATACGCTCGATCGTTGTCACGCCGGTACGGAGGCTTGGTGTCGCAAGCCGGGCGATGGCTCACGGTCTATCTGACTTCGCGGCGGTTCTCCAGTGCCAAACGCTCGCGTCGAAATTGTGGCAAGGTTTCAATCGCCGGGTGTACTGCCGAGATAGGTTACAAGCTCCGGCAGGTCCTGGCGTTCGAAAAATCCCTCCGCTGGCGCGTCCGCGGCGATCCGGCCCCGGGAGATGAACAGGATTTCATCGGCGGCGGTGCGGGCCTCGTCCGGGTCGTGGGTGACCATCAACACGGTGGCCCCGACATCGGCCCTGATCTCCAGCATCAGGTTGAGCATATCGGCGCCAAGTCCCGGGCCAAGGCCGTCAAAGGGCTCGTCGAGCAGCAGCAGCGGCTGGCGGCGGACAAAGGCGCGGGCCAGCGCCACCCGCTGCCGCTCGCCGCCCGACAGCGAACCGGGCTTGCGACGGCCGAAGCCAGCCAGGCCGACCCGGTCGAGCGCGGCCTCGACGCTGGCCCATTCGGAGGTGGACAGCCGCAAAGCGGGATTGAGTCCCAGTCCGACATTGGTGCGGATGTCGAGATGGGCAAACAGGTTGTTGTCCTGAAACACCATTGAGACGCTGCGCTCGGATGGCGGCAGCTCATTCATCAGCGCTCCGTTGAGCAGGATCCGGCCGCTGCTCGGAGCAAGGAACCCGGCGGCGAGATTGAGCAGCGTGGACTTGCCGGCGCCGGACGCGCCGAGAATGGCGGTGACACTGCCGGCCTGGCGGCTGAAGCTGAATTCGGCGCTGAGTTCGCCGATGCCATAGGTGACGGCCTCGAAGGCAATTGCGGGCTGCTGTGTCATCGGGCCTTGTTTCCGTTGCGGTTGCCGAGCCGGTCGGCGGCCAGCATTAGCCCCATGGTAAGGCCTCCGAGCAGCAGCGCCAGCCCTGCGGCGTCGTCGGTGCGGTAGCTGCCGAGTTTCTGGTAGAGCAACCAAGGCAAGGTGATGATGCGGTCGCTGCCAAACAGGGCGATGGCGCCCAGATCGCCCAGCGACAGGGCGACGGCGAAAACAAAGCCCGTGGTCAGCGGCAGCACCAGCGCCGGAATGTCGATCTGCCGTAGCCGGGAGACACCGGTGATGCCCAGGGACAGCGCCAGGCGGGAATTGCGTTCCATGGCGCTGCGATGGGCGGGCTCGATCACCCGCATGACAAAGGGCAACGCCATCAGCGCATTGACCGTGACAATGACGCTCAGCGGCGCCAGCAATTGGCCGACCCCGCCGCCCAGCATCAGGAACCAGCCGGCGCCAAGCACGACCGGCGGCACCAGCAGGGTCAGCGATCCGGCCGCGCCCGACAGGCCCGACAGCAGGCCCAGCGCCGGCGAGGCAGGCGCATCATCGGCCGAATAGCGCGCCCGAACCAGGAGACTGGCGAGCAGCACGGCAAGCATGGCGGCGGCCAGGCCGATCAGCAGACTTGTCACTGCCGCCCGCCAGAACAGGGGATCGGCGAGAAGGCGGCCAAGGTCCGCGGCCAGTCCGGAGATCACCACCGCCAGCATCGGCGCAGAGACAAACAGGCCGGCCAGCCCGATCAGCATCGCGTCGGGAAGTGCCCGGAGTCCGCCGGGGGCATCGGGGCGGCTGGTGCGTCCACCCGAGGTGCTGCCCGCCTCGGAGGGGGCGGAGATCAGCTTCAGCCCCAGCATCACCGCGAGGGTCAGGCCGATCTGGATCGCTGCCAGCAGCACCGCGCGGCCGGGATCGAAATCAAACCGCAGCGCCTGGTAGATGGCCACTTCCAGCGTGGTGGCCGCCGGGCCGCCGCCGAGCACCAGGACAAGGGTGAAGGAGGTTGCGCAGAGCATGAACACCAATCCGGCAGCACCAGCCGCCGAGCGGCGCATGGCCGGCCATTCGATCAGCCGGAACAGGCTGAAGCCGCCCATGCCAAGATTAGCGGCGGTCTTCCAGTATTCGGATGGCAGGCGCTCGAGCGCGGGCAGAATGAAGCGCACGGCCAGCGGCAGGTTGAAAAACACATGGGCGAGCAGGATGCCGCCGAGGCCATAGATCGAGAACGGGGTCTCGGCGCCCAGAAACCCCAGCCCCTTGTTGACGACGCCATTGCGGCCCCAGACCTCGATCAGACCGAGGGCTGCGACCAGCGGCGGCAGGCCGAGCGGCACCGCGAACAGGCTGACAAGCCAGCGCCGCCCGAAGAATGCGGGGCGGCGGGCCAGCGCGCGGGCCAGGGGAATGGCAACCAACAGGCTGAGCGCGGTCGACAGGCCGGCCTGCATCAGCGTGAAGCGGGTGATCCGCAGCAGGTAATCGGCTTGCGTGGATGTGAGACCCGTCGCCGCGCCGTGCAGCAGAAGCACGGAGACGGGGATGGCCAGGGCCAGGCCGACAGCGAGCAAGGCGGCAAGGCCGCTTGCCCGTGCGGCGCGATGTTCGGCCCTGGTCAGCATCAGGTCAGGATCACCGGCTCATGGCGCCGAGCCATTCCTCGATCCAGGCGGCGCGGTTCTCAGCCACCTCAGCGGAGCCGTAGAGGAATGTCTTTTGCGGCGAGACCAGCTTTGCGAAAGCGTCCGGCAGCTCGATGCTGACCGGGGCTGCCGGTAGCATCCAGTTGTTGGTCGGAATCTCGTTCTGAAAGCCCGGCGTCATCATGAAGCCGAGGAACTGCCTTGCCAGGTCCTTGTCCGGCGCATTGGCGAGCAGGCCTGCGACCTCGATCTGCAGATAATGGCCTTCGGCAAATTCAGCGGCCTGGTAGCGGTCGGTTTCCTCGGCGACCATGTGGTAGGCCGGCGAGGTGGTATAGGACAGCACCATCGGCGCTTCGCCCGAGGTAAACAGGCCGTAGGATTCCGACCAGCCGGGCGTGACGGTCAGCACCCGCTTGCTCAGCGTCTCCCAGGCCGCCGCGGCGTCATCGCCATAGACCGATTTCATCCAGAGCAGCAGCCCCAGTCCGGGTGTCGAGGTGCGCGGATCCTGAATGACGATTTTCTGCTGCGGATCGCCCTCGACCAGTTCCTTGAGGCTGGCCGGCGGAGTGTCGACCGCCTCGGTGTCATAGATCACGGCGAAATGGCCGTAATCATAGGGGATGAAGACATCATCGCTGTAGCCGCCCGGAACCGAGACGGCGCCGGTCTCCAGACCATGGGCCTCGAACAGTGAGGTGGCCTTGGCTTCCTCGACCAGATTGGTGTCGAGTCCGAGCACGATGCCGGCTTCGGCCTTGTCGCCCTCGAGCTTGAGGCGGTTCAACAGTGCGACACCGTCGGCAACGCCGACCCATTTGAGGTCGCAGCCGCAATCGGCTTCAAAGGCGGCTTCGATCTTTGGGCCGGGGCCCCATTCGGCGGTGAAGCTCTCATAGGTGTAGATGGTCAGCGTCCTGTCGGCAGCGGCCGCAGGCTGGGAGAGAATCGGCACAAGAGCTGCCAGGGCAAGCGGGGCAAGTCGAAATTTGCGCATTGTTCGCGCCTCCTTTTGATCAAAAAAACAGGAATAGGCGCGATGAGCACGTCTAATCCCTCCGCCGGTACAAACCGGATCAGGTTCTTCGGGTTGGCCATCCGGCCTCTCAGCCCGGCGAAAACGCCAGGCACCCCGTTAGAGCGAGACAAGACATAGAATTTCTTCCAGACGCTGGCAAGTGCGCGCAAAGCTGCTATTGGCTTGCGCCATGACACCTGTTTCGACATTTGCAATCCTGCTTGGCGGGGCGCTTGAAATTGACGACCGCGTCCGGGCGCTGATCGACGGCGCGCGCGCGATCGCGGCGGATGGCGGCATGGCGCATGCCCCGGCGCTCGGGCTCACGCCGGAATTGTGGGTCGGCGATTTCGATTCGACCTCGCCAGAGCTGACCGAGGCCTTCGCCGCCACACAGCGGTTGCCATTTGCCGCCGAGAAGAATTTCACCGATGGCGAACTTGCCATTGAACAGGCGATCGACCGCGGCGCACAGCGGCTGGTGCTGGTCGGCGCCTTTGGCGGCGACCGTACCGACCACGCCCTGTCGCATCTGCTGCAGGCGGTCACGCTTGCCGAGCGCGGGTTGGATGTGGTGCTGACCTCGGGCGTGGAGGAGGCCGTGCCGCTTCTGCCGGGCAGTCTCGAACTGGACTTGCCGGCCGGATCGCTGTTTTCGGTGATTGCGTTCACCGCGCTCGGAGGGCTCAGCCTGTCCGGCGTCAAATACCCGCTCGATGCCGCCGATATTGCATTTGGCGCATCCCGCACCATTTCGAATGTGGCTGAGGGTCGGATGACCGCCAGCCTCCTTTCCGGGCGCGCGCTTGTCGTCGCCCGCCCTCATGATTTTTCAGGAGCCTGATCATGGCGCCTCCCATTCTGAAACTAGATGATATCGCGCTTTCCTTTGGCGGCGCGCCGCTGCTGGACGGCGTCCACATGCAGGTGGAGCCGGGAGACCGGATCTGCCTTGTCGGCCGCAACGGCTCGGGCAAGTCGACGCTTCTGAAGATTGCCGCCGGCCAGGTCGAGCCGCAATCGGGCGAGATCTTCCGGCATCCTTCCTCGACCATCCGCTACCTGCCGCAGGCGCCGGATTTCGAAGGCTTTGCCACCGTCCAGGCCTATGCCGAGGCAGGGCTCGGGCCCAATGACGATGTGCACCGGGTCAATTACCTGCTTGAGCATCTCGGCCTTGATGGCGAGGCCGACCCGCAGACCCTGTCGGGCGGCGAGGCGCGGCGCGCTGCGTTGGCGCGTGTGCTGGCGCCGGAACCCGACATCCTGCTTCTCGACGAGCCGACCAACCATCTCGACCTGCCAACGATCGAATGGCTGGAAGACGAGCTGTCACGCAGCCGCGGCGCGCTGCTGGTGATTTCGCATGACCGGCGCTTTCTCGAGCGCGTCAGCCGCGCGACGATGTGGCTGGACCGGGGCAAGTCGCTGCGGCTCGACCGCGGTTTCGAGCATTTCGAGGCCTGGCGCGACCAGACGCTGGAAGCCGAAGAGCTCGAGCAGCACAAACTTGGACGGCAGATCGAGCGCGAGGAGCACTGGCTGCGCTACGGCGTGACCGCGCGGCGCAAGCGCAACATGCGCCGGCTTTCGGATCTCAAGACCATGCGCGCCGAGCATCGCGGCCACAAGGGCCCGCAGGGCCGGATCAATGCCCAGGTCGCCGAAAGCCGCGATTCCGGCAAGCTGGTGATCGAGGCCGAAGGCATCAGCAAGACCTATGGCGACATGCCGGTGGTGCGCGACTTCTCGATGCGGATCAATCGCGGTGACTGCATCGGCATTGTCGGTCCCAACGGCGCGGGCAAGACCACGCTTCTGAAAATGCTGATCGGCGAACTTGAGCCGGATACCGGTTTTGTCCGGCATGGCTCCAAGCTCGACATTGCCGTGCTTGACCAGCGCCGCGAGGTGCTCAACCCGGAGGAAACGCTGGCGCATTATCTCACCGATGGTCGCGGCGACAGCCTGATCATCAATGGCGAGGCCAAGCATGTCACCGGCTACATGAAGGATTTCCTGTTCCAGCCGGAGCAGGCGCGGACCCCGATCCGCAAGCTCTCGGGCGGCGAAAAAGCCCGGCTGGTGCTGGCAAGGATACTGTCGCAGCCATCCAACCTGCTGATCCTTGATGAGCCGACAAACGACCTCGACATGGAGACGCTGGATCTGTTGCAGGAGGTCGTCACCTCCTATCCCGGCACGGTGATCCTGGTCAGCCATGACCGTGATTTTCTCGACCGCACTGTGACCTCGACGCTGGCGCCGGCCGATCCCAAGGATCCGGACGGACGCTGGATCGCCTATGCGGGCGGCTATTCCGACATGCTGGCCCAGCGCGGCGCCGAGGCGCGCGAGAAGAAGGCACGGTCCGCCCAGGACGCGGCGAGCCGTCCCGCAGCGGCGCCGAAGGCTCAGGCTGCAGGCAAGGAGTCCGCGCGCAAGCTTTCCTTCAAGCAGAAATTCGCTCTGGAAACGCTGCCGGTGAAGATCGAGGAAGCGCAGGCCAAGCTGGCGAAAATCGAGACCGAGATGGCCGATCCCGCGATGTTTGCCAAGAACCCGGATGGTTTTGCCGCCCGCGCCAAGGCCCATGACGCGCTCAAGGACGAGATCGCGAAGATGGAAGGCGAATGGCTGGAGCTCGAGATGCTGCGCGAGGGCATCGAGGGAAGCTGAATCGGCGCTGAAGTTCTGCCGGCCACTGCGCCCCGGATGTGATCATCCGAGCGCAATGGCGTGAGCTTGAAAATTGCTGCTTCAGTCGGCCTTTGTCACCGACGCGATGACGAAGGTGTGCAGCTCGTCGGCGCCATGGTCACGGACCGAAATATATTCGCCGGTCTTGAAGACATGGTTGGACAGCCGGTAGCCGGTTTCGTCGTCGCTCTCGTCGGCGGGGTCATAGTCGAATGCCCAGCCGCCCTTGGGATGATGGGTGAGGTAGCCCAGCTCGGAGCGCTCGCCGTCCCAGAAGCGCACCACCGTGCATGACGCCGGCGATTTCTCCCAGGCCGCCTTGTCGAGATGACCATCGGCATCGAGCGGCGCATGGATGTCGTAGCCGCGGTTGACGTTGCCTTCGGGAAATTCCTTGTTGCGGGCCATGACAAGGTGAATGTGATAAAGCGTCATAATGTTCTCCGGTTGATGCGGCGGGCAAGTTCAGCTGCATCCTGTCCCGCCAGGGGTGACAACGCCTTGATCTGACGCAAACCCTCCGGCCTTGCGGCTTGCGTCCCGCGCCGGAGTATGGTGTTGAGAAAGCTATCGAACCAAGCCGCCGGAATTGCGGCGCATGGAGGGCATATGCAGTTTGAAGGCACGTCGACCTATGTCGCGGAAAAGGATCTCACAGTCGCGGTCAATGCGGCAATCCGGCTTGAGCGGCCCTTGCTGGTCAAGGGCGAACCGGGTACCGGCAAGACCGAACTGGCTCGCCAGATCGCCGAATCGCTCGGGCTCGACCTGATTGAATGGTCGGTGAAATCGACCACCAAGGCGCAGCAGGGGCTCTATGAATATGACGCGGTGAGCCGGCTGCGCGACAGCCAGCTCGGCGACGAGCGGGTCAATGACGTGGCCAATTACATTCGCCGCGGCAAGCTGTGGGAAGCCTTTGCGGCCGACAGGAAGACGGTGCTGCTGATCGACGAGATCGACAAGGCCGATATCGAGTTCCCCAACGACCTGCTGCAGGAACTCGACCGGATGGAGTTCTTTGTCTACGAGACCGGCGAAACCATCCAGGCCCGTCAGCGGCCGATCGTCATCATCACGTCGAACAACGAGAAGGAATTGCCGGACGCCTTTCTGCGCCGCTGTTTCTTCCACTATATCCGCTTTCCCGACATGGATACGCTGCAGCGGATTGTCGATGTGCATTATCCGGGCATCAAGCAGACCCTGGTGCGCGAGGCGCTGACCCAGTTCTACGCCATCCGTGAGACCGCAGGGCTGAAGAAGAAGCCCTCGACCTCGGAAGCGCTCGACTGGATCCGGCTCCTGGTGTCCGACGATGTCGAGCCGGAAAGCCTGCGCGGGGATGCCAAGAATGCTCTGCCGAAATTGCACGGAGCGCTGCTGAAAAACGAGCAGGATGTGCACCTGTTCGAACGCCTGGCCTTTATGGCGCGGCAGCGCGGCGGCTGACAGTCCGGGGGCCTGCCGACACCGCGCATCATTGCCGGCCACAAGCGGTGGATGCAGGAAGCCAGCCTGGATTATCCCATCATATTATGCCCGCAGGGGCGGGTGATGGACGGCATGCACCGGATCCGGAAGGCGCCCGCAGCGGGTGCATTCACCATCAGGGCCATGCGCCTGACGGCGATGCCCGCACCCGGCTGCCGCGATGGGCAACCTGCCGATTTGCCGAATACCGCAATTGCGGGTAAGCCCATGGCGCCAAACGGAAATTGAGCAGGCTGTGAATCTGATCAAACGTTTGTTTTTTTATAGGGGCCATTGCTCTGGCCGGGGGAGATAGTAATCAATTGGCCACCTTTAGCTGCCATATTGCGCCGCATCAGCAATGCACAAGGCGTCGGTTTTGATCTTACCCAACCTGACATATCAGTGGCTTGGGCCAACCATTATCATAACTGCCGGTATCGCGTTCCTGATGCTGTTCTTCTATGATCGCAAACAGCTGCCGGCCCTGCGTCTGGCCGGCGCCTATTTCCTGGCGACAATCGGTTTCACCCTGATCATGCTGGCCGAGGGTGAATTGCACCCGGCCTATCGCGGGGCGATCCAGCTCTCGCTGCTGGGCAGCCACTTTCTGATGATATGGGGCGTGGCCTCGCTCTATGGCCAGAAATTTCCAAAACTGGCCTTCTGGCTTGCGGCCGCAATTGTCGCCAGCGTCATCCTCTATACCTATTCGCATCCGTCGCTGTTCGGCATGCGGTTTACCGCCACCAGCGGTTTCGTGGTCTTTGTCGACCTGCTGTGCGGATATCTGGTCTGGCGGGCTCGAACCCATCGCATCGACACGGCCATTTCCGCCATTCTGGTGGTGCAGGCGTTCTTCACCTTCTACCGGATCGTCCAGATCCATCTCAATGGCCCCAGTCCGCTCACGCTCGACACCTTCAACGGTTCGCCCTTTGCCTCGTCGATGCAGACCGGCAATGCGATCTTTGCTGTCGTCATCGGCGTCGCGCTGTTTGCGCGCTACTCGGTCAATCTGGTGATGCGGCTCATTCGCCTGGCCGAGACCGATCCGCTGACCGGGCTGCTCAACCGGCGCGCCTTCGAGGCGCGGGTGGAGCGGTTGCGCGCCGTGTCGAAACCGTTTCCGACCGGCCTGATCATCTGCGACATCGACCATTTCAAGCGGGTCAATGACACCCATGGCCATGACGCCGGCGATGTTGCCTTGAAAACCGTGGCGAAGCTGTTGCGCGAGGTGTCGGGGGAAACATCGATCTGCGCCCGGCTCGGCGGTGAGGAATTCTGCATTCTGCTGCCCGAATGCAACGAGGAAATGACTCGGCTGGCCGCGACTCGGTTGCGAATTGCGATCGAATCGCTGTCGATCCCGATCCCGGACAATGACCTCAAGCTGACGGCGAGTTTCGGCTATTGCGTGCTGGCGCCCGAGGATGATTTCGGCGCGGCCATGGGCAATGCCGATGCCGCGGTCTACCAGTCGAAGAATGACGGCCGCAATCGTGTGAGACTGGCGGGAAGCGGCTGCACCGATGACACGCTCCATGTTGACCGGACCGGGGCAAGGGTCTAGATTTCAGGCATTGTGGTGATTTGGCCGGCCGGCTTGCAGCCACGTTAAACAACTTGCTAAAGGGCCGACGGGATTGCGTCCCACCGGACCGGCAGCGTTGTCTTCGCGGCCGGTTTTTTGTTGGAGGTCAGTGCGTCATGCCGATCCGTATTCCCGATGGTCTTCCGTCCCGCGCCGCGCTGGTGCGCGAGGGCGTGCAAATCCTGGATGAATCGATTGCCGTGCGGCAGGATATCAGGCCCTTGCATATCGGCCTGCTGAATCTGATGCCCAACAAGATCGCCACTGAAACGCAGATCGCACGGCTGATCGGCGCCTCGCCCCTGCAGGTGGAGCTGACGCTGGTGCGGATCGGCTCGCACACCGCCAAGAACACGCCCGAAGAGCATCTGATCAATTTCTACCACACCTGGGACGAGGTGAAGCACCGCAAGTTTGACGGCTTCATCATCACCGGGGCGCCCATCGAAACCCTGCCGTTCGAGGATGTGACCTATTGGCAGGAAATGCAGCAAATCCTCGACTGGACAACCACCCATGTACATTCGAGTTTCTTCGTCTGCTGGGGGGCCATGGCGGCGGCGTGGCATTTTCACCAGGTGCCCAAGCGGCCGCTCGAAGAGAAGGCCTTCGGGGTCTATCGCCACCGCAACCTGGTTCCGGCCTCGCCGTACCTCACGGGGTTTTCGGATGACTTCCAGGTGTCGGTGTCGCGCTGGACCGAGGTGCGGCGGGAAGACCTGACTCCAGATTTCGAAGTTCTGATGGAAAGCCAGCAGACCGGGCTGTGCCTGTTGCACGAGGCATTTGCCAACCGGCTCTACATCTTCAACCACATCGAATATGATTCCGGCACGCTGGCGGAAGAATATTTTCGCGACGTGAAGGCGGGGGCGCCGGTGGCGCTGCCGCGGAATTATTTTCCGGACGACAATCCGGAGAACAAGCCGTCGAACCGCTGGCGCAGCCATGCCTTCCTGCTGTTCGGCAACTGGATCAATCAGGTCTACCAGACCACGCCCTTCGACATCCAGGACATTGGCGAGGAACGGCTGGTGACCAGAGGAGAAAACGGATGAGCGGCAATCTGGAAATCCGGCCGATCACGGCTGCCGACGAGCCCGAATGGCGGCGGCTGTGGACGCTCTATCTGGAGTTCTATGAATCGAGCGTGCCGGAACAGGTCTACCAGACGACGCTGCGCCGGATCCTGGGTGACCATGTCGCCGGCGAGGCGTCGTTTTACGAGCCGCGCGGATTGCTGGCGCTCAACGACGGCAGGCCGGTCGGGCTGGTGCATTATTTCTATCACCGGCATGGCTGGAAGGTGGAATCGGTGTGCTATTTGCAGGATCTCTACGCCGCACCGGAAGTGCGCGGCACCGGTGTTGGCCGAGCCCTGATCGAGGCTGTCTATGCGCGCGCCGATGCGGATGGCTGTCCCGCCGTCTACTGGATGACGCAGGAGTTCAACGCCGAGGCGCGAAAACTCTATGACCGGATCGCCACGCTGACGCCCTTCGTCAAATACAGCCGCTAGCGGCACCGCCGCCGATCTCGACCAAATAAGCTAAATTGGCTATTTTGTCCAAAATGTCCAATTGTGGTTTTGACCACCGGGAGAGCGGCGATGAAAGTCATGCAGGCCAGCGAAGCCAATAACCGGTTCGGTGAATTGCTGGAAGCGTCGGGCAATGAGCCGGTTGCCATCCGCAAAAATGGTCGTGATATCAGGGTCGTTCTCTCGACTGAAGAGTATGAACGGCTCACCGGCGGCAGCTCGGTCGATCCAAAGGTGCAGACCTCGTTGGAGCGCAGCATGAAGCGCTGGAACAAGGTGTACGAAGCATTGGCCAAGTAAGGTCATGCGCTACGTAACCCTGCAAGAGGCGCTCCATATTCACGATGTGTTGCTCAAGGCCTATGGCGGTGCAGCCGGCGTCCGCGATCGCGGACTTATCGAGGCGGCGCTGTTGCGGCCGCAGACGGGCTACTACATTGATTTGATGGAGGAGGCGGCGGCGCTCTGGGAGAGTCTCGCTATGAATCACGGTTTTGTTGATGGCAACGAGCGCGTGGCATTTGCCTGCATGGAAATTTTCCTGGATCTCAATGGGTTCGAGCTTACTGCAGGTGAGGAGGAAACGATCAAGTTTATCTATGACCGGCTTGAATCCGGAAGCTTCACAAAAGACAATCTCGACGCATGGTTCCGGGCCAACACAGCCCCTTCCTGAACCAGCGACAGAACGACCCTCCTGTAGCCGACGAGCGATCGGAGAGCGGCGCTCGTTTCAATCTGGCGTGTTTGCCGGGAATATGAGAAAATTCTGTCTTGGGCACAAGATCAGTCAACGGCTTGAAAGCTGCGGGCATGGCTGTAGGCGAAGACAGGACATTTGAAAAAGTCATTGCCGGGGCCATCGCCGTGGTGATCATATTGTTCGGGATCGGGTGGGTGACGCGCGAGGATCCGGCGCAAAAACCCTATATCAGCATCGCCGGCGGCGGTTTCATCTACAATTACCGCGAGGCGGACGTGTTTTACGGCTTCACCGCCCATGTCCTCAAGCCGGTTCCGATCTGGGCCTGGCTGATTGCCGATTTCGAGGATCCCGCCGGCGGACCCCCGCTCACCGTCGAAACCCGGCTGCACGCGCGCAGTGTCCGCTACGGGGTTCGTTCACCCAGCGTGCGCGGGGTAAAGGCCGGCAAGCCCTATCGGGTCTCGATCCGTCTCTATGACCGGACCCGCACCGAGCTTTTATGGAGCGGCGAGAAGGCATTCACCAGCCAGATTGACGACACGGTGGTGCCCGACAAGCCGCTGACCATCGGGCCGGGTTATTTCCCCAATCCGGAGTTGAAGGGCAGCTAAGTGGTTGGCAACCGATCCGCATTGTGGCTAATGTCGGCGCATGTTCCTACCGTTTTTTCTTGAGCTCAAGGCCGCCAAAGTACCGGTATCGCTGCGCGAATTCCTCACCCTGATCGAAGGGCTGGAAGCCGGGCTGGCGCGCTACGATGTCGAGGCATTCTACTATCTTGCCCGCTCCGCGCTGGTGAAGGACGAACGTCACATCGACCGGTTCGACCAGGTGTTTGCGCATCACTTCCGCGGCGTCGAGGCGATTGCCGGCGAGGGCGGCGTCGATGCGCGCAACCTGCCGGAGGAATGGCTGCGGCGGATGGCGGAAAAGCACCTCAGTCCCGACGAGAAGAAGCTGATCGAAAGCCTGGGCGGGTTCGACAAGCTGATGGAGACACTCAAGCAGAGGCTCAAGGAGCAGCAAAAGCGGCACCAGGGCGGCTCGAAATGGATCGGCACCGCCGGAACCTCGCCGTTCGGCGCCTATGGCTATAATCCCGAAGGGGTGCGGATCGGGCAGGATGAAAGCCGCCACCGGCGGGCGGTCAAGGTCTGGGACAAGCGCGAATTCAAGAATCTTGACGACACGGTCGAACTCGGTACGCGCAACATCAAGGTGGCGCTGCGGCGGCTCCGGCGCTGGGTGCGCGAGGGCGCGGCGGACGAATTCGATCTGCCCGGCACGATCCAGGCCACGGCGGAACATGGCTGGCTTGACGTCAAGACCCGTCCGGAACGGCGAAATGCCGTCAAGCTTTTGATGTTCTTCGATGTCGGCGGCTCGATGGACGATCACATCAAGGTGGTCGAGGAGCTGTTTTCGGCTGCCCGCGCCGAGTTCCGCCACATGGAATATTTCTACTTCCACAATTGCCTCTATGAGGGGGTCTGGCGCGACAACCGGCGGCGGCGCAAGGAATTGCTGGCGACGGAAGAGCTGTTGCGGACCTATGGGTCGGACTACCGGGTGATCTTTGTCGGCGACGCTGCGATGAGCCCCTATGAAATCGTCTCGCCCGGCGGCTCCGTGGAGCACTGGAATGACGAGCCGGGCCAGGTCTGGCTGACGCGGGTGCTGGATCATTTTCACAAGATTGCCTGGCTCAACCCGACGCCGGAGGCCTATTGGCAGCACAGCCATTCCACCGCGCTGATCCAGCAGCTTTTTGCCGGCAGGATGTTTCCGATGACGCTCGCAGGCCTTGAGGCGGCGACGCGGCAGTTGACCCGGTAAGGCGGACTTGCACCTGAAGAAGAACCGGGCCATGCCCGTGCTGACAATGAAACCAACCTCTTGAGGAGACGCGCCATGGCAATCGAAGCTTTCGGCCAGACTGCAGACGGGCAGCCGGTGCACAGGGTCACGCTTGAGGGCGGCGGGCTGACTGCCAGGATCATGACCTGGGGCGCGACCCTGCAGGAGCTCAGGCTCGAAGGTCACGGCGCACCGCTGACGCTGGGATTTCCGGATTTCGCCAGCTATCCGAAGCACTCGCCGTTTTTCGGGCAGACGCCGGGCCGGCATGCCAACCGGATTGCCGGCGGGCGTTTCACGCTGGACAATGTCGACTATCAGCTCGAATGCAACGAGGCCGGCGTCACCCATCTGCATGGCGGCAGCGCCAGCATGGCCAAGCGGATCTGGACGCTGGACAGCCATGGCGCCGATTACGCGGTGTTCTCGATTGTCGATCCGGACGGCCAGGCCGGATATCCGGGATCGATGAAGGTCGAGGCCCGCTATGAGCTGCGCGCCGGCGGCTGCATGGCGATAACCTATACAAGTGTCACCGACCGGCCGACGCTCGCCAATATCGCCCATCACAGCTATTTCAACCTCGATGGCTCCGACAGCATTCTCGACCATGACCTGATGATCGCCGCCGATCACTATCTGCCGGTTGACGCGCTTCAGATCCCGACTGGCGAGATCAGGCCGGTCGAAGGCACCGATTTCGATTTCCGCGAGCTGCGGCCGATCCGGCGCAACGGACCCGACGGGCAGGTGCTCTATGACCACAATTTCTGCATCTCGTCCGAACGGGAAACCGTTCGCACCATCGCGCTGGCGCGGTCGATGCAGTCGGGCGTCGCCATGGAATTGCGGTCGACCGAGCCGGGGCTGCAGTTCTACACCGGTTTCAAGATCACCCCGTCGGTGCCGGGGCTCATGGGCAAGCCCTATGGAGCCAATGCCGGCTTCTGCCTGGAAACACAGAGCTGGCCGGACAGCCCCAACCATGCCGGTTTCGCCGGCGCGGTGCTGCGGCCCGGCGAAACCCTGGTCCAGCACACCGAACATGTGTTCATGCGCAGCTGAGGGAATCGGGCAGGCGCGGTGCTGGTCTTGACAGATGCCGCGAAATAGAAGCCCATAGCGCAGGTCTTATATAAGACTGGACGGACGCTTTGGCTGTTGGCTCTGGGGAGGACCATAACCATGACGGTGATTCTGGCAGTGCTGAGGCCGCTGGCGGGTCTCAATACCCGGCTGTTGCGCCTGGGCCGCACCTTCGCCTGGGTGGCGATGGGGCTGATGGTTCTGATCATCATGCTGCAGGTGTTTTTCCGGTATGTTCTCGGCAGCGCGCTGGCTTGGCCCGACGAAGGCGCCCGGTTCCTGATGCTGTGGATGACTGCCGTGATTGCGCCGTCTGCCTATCGCTGGGGCGGCTTCGTCTCGATCGACATGGCCCGCGACCTGCTGCCGGCGCGGCTCGGGGCACTGCTGGGGCTGCTGCTTCTGGCGGTGTCACTGGTGGTTCTGGTCTACGGCTTCCGGCTCGGACTCAACCATGTCAATTCCGGCTGGCTGTTCAATTCCAGCTCGCTGAAACTGCCGCTGGACTTTGTCGGGCTGGGTCTGATCCGGATCAAGCTTGCCTGGATGTACATGTCGCTGCCGGTCGGTCTGGCGATGATGATCCTGGTCAATGTCGAGCTCTGTCTCAAGGCCATTGCCCACCTCATCGATCCCGCGGCGGCGGTGCCCGAGGATGATGATCGCATGATGATCGCGGTGGATTAGGCCATGCTGTTCTTCTTCCTGCCGCTGTTCCTGATTTTCCTGATGATCGGCCTGCCGGTATTTTTCGGCATGCTGGCAGCCCCCGGTCTGCTGCTCTGGCTCAACGGCCAGGAGCGCGACATCGCGCTGCTCTATCGCAATGTCTTTACCGGGATGGATTCGTTCCCGCTGATGGCGATTCCGTTCTTCATGCTCGCCGGCGAACTGATGAACCGCGGCGGCATCACCATGCGCATCGTCGAGTTCAGCCAGGCGATGATCGGCCATCTCAAGGGCGGGCTGGCGCATGTCAACATTCTCTCATCAATGCTGTTTGCCGGTCTTTCCGGCTCGGCGGTCGCCGATGTGTCGGCACTGGGCTCGATGCTGATCCCGGCGATGGAGAAGAATGGCTACACCCGCCGGTTCGCCGCAGCGGTGACAGCGGCCTCCTCGGTGATCGGGCCGATCATTCCGCCTTCAGGGATCATGATCATTTATGCCTATGTGATGGGCGAATCCGTTGCCGCCCTGTTCCTGGCCGGGATCGTGCCTGGCATCCTGGTCGGCGTCGGACTGATGATGGTTGTCGCGGTGCTGGCCAGGCGGCACGATTTTCCGGTCGCGTCGCCCCGCGCCAGCTGGCCCGCGCGTGGTCAGGCCAGCCTGAAGGCGTTTTTCCCGCTGCTCACGCCGGTGATCATCCTGGGCGGCATTCTGGGTGGCGTGTTCACGCCGACGGAAGCTGCCGCCGTGGCCGCGGTCTATGCCTTTGTCGTGTCGCTGTTCATCCTCAAGACCATGGGCTGGGCCGACCTGCCGAAAGTGCTGACCAAGGCGGCGATGACAACCTCGGTTGTGCTGCTGCTGGTCGGCGCGGCGATGGCGTTCAAGACCGTCGTCAGCCTCTCGCATACGCCGGAGATCCTGGCCAATTTCATTCTCGGCCTGTCCGACAATCCCTATGTGCTGCTGTTCCTGATCAACCTGCTCCTGTTCATCGTCGGGATGTTTCTCGATGCCGGGCCGGCGATCATCATTCTGGGGCCGATCCTGGGGCCGATCTTCACCGATCTCGGGGTGCATCCGGTGCATTTCGCCATCATCATGAGCGTCAACCTCACTGTGGGGCTGGCAACGCCGCCAATGGGGCTGGTGCTGTTTGTGACATCGAGCGTGTCGGGCGAGCGGGTGGAGACCATCGCCAGGACCATCCTGCCGTTTCTGCTGGTGGAGGTGGTGGTGATCTTCATGATCACCTTCATCCCGCAGATTTCGCTGTTCGTGCCGCAATTGTTCGGCTTTGCGAAATGACCGGCAGGGGCGACAGTTGCGTATTGAACCGGATGCGTACTGCGCTTGACAAGATCCGGCACCTGTTCAATCTTGTGTCTTATATAAGACTGTGTGGAAAGCAGACATCAAAGGGAGGGTTATAATGATCTTGAAACAGGCAATGAAGACATTGTCCGCCGCAGCACTTGGCCTGTCGGTTCTGGCCGGCGGGATGATCACCGCGGTTCAGGCCGCCGACATCACGCTGCGCGCCACCGCCAACTCGAATGAGAACGACGAGGACTATGACGGCCTGGTCGTGTTCAAGGACTATGTCGAGAAGGCATCGAACGGCGCCATTGAAGTCGAACTGTTCATCGGCACCCAATTGTGCTCGACCGGGGCGGAGTGCCTGCAGGGCATCGCCGACGGCTCGATCGACATCTATATTTCGACCTCCGGCGGCGCATCGGGGATCTTCCCCTATGTTCAGGTGCTGGACCTGCCCTATCTGCTGCGCGATGACCGCATTGCCGAGGCGGTGCTGACCGAGGGCACCTTCACCCGGGCGATGCGCGAACAGATGCTGGCCGATTCCGGCGGCATGATCCGGCTGATGACCATCGGCAACACCGGCGGCTGGCGCAACTTTGCCAATACCAAGAGGGAGATCCGCTCGCCGGCCGACATGGATGGCCTGAAAATCCGCACCGTGGTGGCCGATCTGCCGCAGGAGCTGGTTCGCGCCATGGGTGCTTCACCTACCCCGATTCCCTGGCCGGAACTGTTCACCTCGTTCCAGACCGGAGTGGTCGAAGGCACCCAGAACGGCATCACCGACATCATGGGCATGAAATTCCCCGATGCGGGCCTCAAATATCTCACGCTCGACGGCCACTCCTACATGGGCGCGCTGTGGTACATGAACAATGACCGCTTCATGGGCATGGATGAAGCCACACGGCGTGTCGTCGTCGACGGCTTCGCCGCCCTGCAGCAGGCCACCTTTGCCTCGCCGAAGCGCAAGTCGATCGCGGCCTACAAGGAGTTCGCCGAAAATGGCGGCGCGGTCTATGTGCCGACCATGGAGGAAAAGGCCCAGTTCAAGGAGGCTGCCGAACCGGTGTTCGAATGGTTCAAGACCAATGTTTCGGGCGGCGCGACCTTCTATGACCTGCTGGTGGCCGAAGCTGCCAAGGCGTCGGACGTGATCGATGCCGGCGCGATGAAGGACATCCAGTAGCGCCTTCATGCGCGATGCCGAATGACACCAGGCCGCCCGGTTCACGCCGGGCGGTCTTTTGCTTTGCGGCGGGGTGCGCGCCCGCAATTGCCGCTCGTCGTCGCGATTTCGGGTCTTGTGTCTTATATAAGACTTGGTAAAGTCGGATCCGAGGCGGGAGGAGACCGCCGACCGGTAACCTGTCTGGGGTGGGACGCTTGCCATGACAAAGATCGTGACCGCCGGTGTATCCGTGGTGGATTTCGTCTTCCTGGTCGACGAAATGCCGCGGCGGGCGGAAAAATACCGCGCGCGCGGTGGCGAGATCATGGGCGGCGGCGGCGCGGCCAATGCGGCCGTCGCGATTGCCCGGCTCGGCGGCGAGGCCCTACTGGCAAGCCGCATCGGTGTGGACCATGTCGGCGAGATGATTGCCACCGGTCTTGCCGCGGACGGGGTCGATTGCTCCATGCTGCGCCGCTTTGCGCAATGCCGGTCCTCCTTCTCCTCCGTCTTCATCGATCAGAGCGGCGAACGCCAGATCGTCAATTTCCGCGATCCCACCTTGCCGATGGAGGCGGGGTGGCTGACAGCCGCGCTGCCGGATGATTTTGATGCAGCCCTTGCCGATACACGCTGGCCCGACGGCGCCGAGGTTCTGATGCGCACCGCGCGGGCGCGCGGCGTGCCCGGTGTGCTTGATGGCGAGGCGCCGATCCGGGAAGCGGAAGCGGCGCTGCGTCTGGCAAGCCATATCGCCTTTTCGGCGCAGGGGCTGCGCGACTGGTGCGGCCATGACGATCTCGACAAGGCGCTGGCCGAAGTTGCGCTGGAAACCGGCGCCTTCGTCTGTGTCACCGATGGTGCCAGGGGCGTGAACTGGCGGCACGGTTCGGCATCGGGTTCGGAACCGGCCTTTGTCATTGCGCCCGTCGACACGCTGGGCGCTGGCGATGTCTGGCACGGCGCCTTTGCCTTGCTGTTGGGCGAGGGCGCCTCGCCGCCCGAAGCGATCCGATTTGCCAATGCGGTGGCAGCCCTCAAATGCCAACGAACCAATGGCCGCGCCGGATATCCGACGCGCGCTGAAACCGAAGATTTTCTCAAAGAGGCGCGGACATGCTGCTAAGCGCAGGCAAATTGTGGGGCATGCGCCGGATGGCCGATGCCAATGGACTGTTCAAGATGACGGCGGTCGACCAGCGGCCGCCGATCAAGGGGCCGATTGCCAGGCATCACGGCGTGAGCGAAGCGCCCTGGCAGGAGGTGGCCGATTTCAAGACATTGCTTATCGAGACGCTGCAGGACCAGTCCTCGGCAATGTTGCTCGATCCGCATTTCGCCATTCCGCGCGGGCTGGACAAGCTCTCGCCCAGCAAGGGGCTGATCGTCACGCTGGAGGATTCGGTGTTCGAGGAGACGCCGGACGGGCGGCTCTCCAGCGAGATCGATGACTGGTCAGTGGCCAAGATCAAGCGCATGGGCGGAGACGCGGTCAAGGTGCTGGCCTGGTACCGGCCCGATGCGCCCGCGCACAACCGCCAGAAGCAGAAAGATTTCACCAGGCGCATCGGCGAGGCCTGCGCGCGCTATGATATCCCGTTCCTGTTCGAACTGCTGGTCTACCCGCTGGCAGATGACGCGCACCAGACCACCGATTATGTCGAGATGTCCGGCAAGCGCACCGACCATGTGCTGCAATCGGTGGCGGATTTTGCCGACCCCGATTTCGGCATCGACGTGTTCAAGCTGGAAAGCCCGGTTGCCGCCAAAGACGTGCCGGGAGGCCATGATGACAAGGTGCAGGCAGCTTTTGACGAAATGGGCCGGCTTGCAGGGCGGCCCTGGGTGATGCTGTCGGCGGGTGCCGGCAAGCCCGAGTTCCGCAACATTCTCACTTATGCCTATCGCGCCGGCGCCTCGGGCTATCTCGCAGGCCGCGCCATCTGGCTTGAACCTTTCGGGCTCTATCCGGACTGGCAGGCAATGCGGGCAGGGCTCGAAAGCGGATCGGTTGACTATATGCGCGCGCTCAATGCGCTCACCGACCAGGCGGCGACACCCTGGGCGCGTCACGCCGTGTTCGGACCGGACGGGGCGCAGTTCTCACCGGCGGATCAGAGCTTCCGCCATGGCTATGGCGATTTTACCTGATGCGGCGGCGGATTTCAGTCGAGCAGCAGCCGGTTGACGACACGGGGCGTGTCGCCGGGATTTGCGGCCGGTGCGATGATGACCGCCTCGCCCTCGCGCGGGGTGGTGCCGGAGATGGCACGGATCAGCGCCGGATGGGTGACCATCAACTGGTTGCCGGCCGCGTAGAATTCCTCGACCGCTGCGATCAGCTCGGCCGGGATCACATCCGGATCGGCGCCGCCGACAATCGAGTTGAGATAGGCCTTGGTCTCGACATCGCGGCGGCCAAAAGCAAGTTCGGCGGTCTCGATGGCGCGGCAGAACTCGCCGGCATAGATCACATCGATCGACACGGCGCGGGCGGCAAAGCGCATGCCGATGCGGCGCGCTTCCTGAATGCCGCGGTCGGTCAGGCTCTTGCGGTTTTCACAATTGCCGAGATCGGGCCGCAGCGGTTCGCCACCGCCCGGCGTGCGCGAATAGCCCAGCAGGATCGTGTAGCCGCCCTGGGCCAGTCGCGCCCAGGCTGCCTCGGTGGCGAAGCTTTTGGAGGGCGGGGCGATGGCGACGATGGCCATTGCAAGAAAAAGGGCCGCAGGCCAACGTCTCGGGATCAAACTCATAGGTGCAATCTAGTGTTTTTGCCGGACGATGTAAGGGGGCATGACCATGTCGGATGAAACTCTGACCATCGGGGTGCTGCCGCTGGGGCGCCCGACCTTCGACATTGGCTTCGCAGAAGAGATGCTTTCGGGCATGCTGGAGGATCTGGGCGCTTGCGGTCACCGGCTGGTGGGGCCGGGCACGCTGCTGATGGATGCCGCCTCAACCGAAGCGGCGATGGCGCAGATCGAGGCGGCACAACCGGACCGGATCCTGATCCTGCAGGTCACATTCACCGATGCGGCGATGACCTGCCGGATCGCCGAGGTCTTTGATCAGCCGCTGGCGATCTGGGCGGTGCCGGAGCCGCGTCTGGGCGGACGCTTGCGGCTCAACGCCTTTTGCGGACTCAATCTCGCTTCGCACGCGCTGGGACTGCGCGGCCGGCTGTTCTCGTGGCGCTACGCTGCACCTGGCTCACCCGGACGGGAAAACCTGTTCGGGGAAACGCCGATGGTATCGCCGCTTGTCGCGCAGGCCTCGCAGGCAGATCCGGCAAGCGGCAAGGCGTTGCTCGATAGGCTCAGGGGCAAGAGCATTGCCCGGATCGGGGCGCATCCCGACGGGTTTGACACTTGCGCCTATGACAGCGGGCGATTGGCTGCCTTGACCGGCCTGACGGTCACAGGCTTTGACCTCTCCGAGCTGTTTTCCCGCGCCCATGCGGCCCCCGCGGCGGCGGCCGGTGATCTGCGGTGTGCGGTGGAAGGCACGGTTTCAGGGCTGGATGAGGTTGATCAGGGCGAGCTCGACCGGTCGTTGCGGCTCAAGCTGGCGCTCGACGGCATGAAGGCCGAGGGCGGGTTTGATGCCTTTGCCATCCGCTGCTGGCCGGAGACCTTTACCGACTATGGCGGCGCGGTCTGCGGTCCGGCATCGATGATGGGCGAGGCCCGCGTGCCCTGCGCCTGCGAGGCTGATGTCTATGGCGCGGCCACGCAATTGCTGTTGCAGGCGGCCAGTGACCAGCCGGTGTTTCTGGTTGATCTGGTGGATATGGACGCGGCCGACAACACAGGCGTGGTCTGGCATTGCGGCCAGGCGCCGGTGTCGATGGCCGATCCGGATGCTGCCGCCCGCGCCACCCTCCACACCAATCGCAAGATGCCGTTGCTGTTCGAGTTTCCGCTCAAGCCCGGCACCGTTACTTTCACGCGGCTGAGCCAGGCGCATGGCCGGCAGAGCCTGGTGATTGCGCGGGGCGAAATGCTCAAGCGCGAGATGGCATTTACCGGCACATCGGGCGTGGTGCACTTCGAACGGCCGGCAGAGGAGATGCTGGGCCGGGTGATCGACAGCGGGCTGGAGCATCATATGGCGCTGGCCTATGGCGACCATGTCGCGGCCCTCGAAAGCTTTGCCGCCGCGGCCGGTCTGCCGGTGGTTCATCTCTAGACATTCACTCAGGCTGGGGCATTGTCATGACAGACATCAGATATGGCATCATCGGTGCGGGCATGATGGGCCACGAGCACATTCGCAACATCGCCCTGATCGAGGGCGGGCGGGTGACGGCGGTCTGCGATCCGGACGCCGGCATGCGGGCAAGTGCTGCTCACCTGGCCGGCGACGGCTGTGCCGTTTTCACCGATCATGCGGCGCTGCTTGGCTCCGGGCTCTGCGATGCGCTGGTGATTGCCGCCCCAAATCACCTGCATCACCGGATCCTGCTGGACGTGCTGCCGGCGGATCTGCCGATGCTGGTGGAAAAGCCGTTATGCACGACACTGGCCGATTGCGAGGATGTGCTGGCAAGGGCTCACGGACGCACCGCGCAGATCTGGGTGGCGATGGAATATCGCTACATGCCTCCTGTCGAGCGGCTGATCCGGGCGGTTCGCTCCGGCGCGACCGGGGATCCTCGGATGATCGCCATCCGCGAGCACCGCTTTCCCTTTCTCAAGAAAGTTGGCGACTGGAACCGGTTCGAGGCCAAGACCGGCGGCACGCTGGTTGAAAAATGCTGCCATTTCTTCGATCTGATGCGGCTGATTGCCGAGGCCGAGCCGGTGCGCGTCTATGCGTCCGGCGGCGCGGACGTCAATTTTCGCGACGAGCTTTATGACGGGCAGCGGCCAGATATTCTCGACAATGCCTTCGTGGTCGTCGATTTTGCCAATGGCCTGCGCGGCATGCTCGATCTGTGCATGTTCGCCGAGGGCTCAAGCTGGCAGGAAGCCATTGCCGTGACCGGCGACCGGGCCGGGGCCGAAGCCTTTGTGCCGGGCCCATCGCGGTTTTCGCCCGATGGCAAGGAACGGCATTCGGAGTTCGTGCTGTCGCCGCGGGCCGGCAAGCGGGAAAGCCGCGAGATCATCGAGGTTGATGCCGCGATTCTGGCGGTCGGCGATCACCATGGATCGACTTTTTTCCAGCACCGGAAATTCTTCGAGATGATACGAGACGGCGGGGTCGCGGAGGTTTCACTTGAAGACGGGTTGCAGGCGGTGCGGGTCGGGCTGGCGGCGGAGCAGTCGGTCAAGACCGGTCAGGCAGTTGCGCTGGCGCCGTCAGCGCAGATTGACCGCATAATGGATGTCGCGGGAAATGCAGCGTGACCATCTCAGTTCGACCGGGCGGTCTTCCAGATCACGCGCCACCCGGCTGATCAGCAATAGCGGCTCGCCGATGTGGCAGCCCAGCTTGACGGCGTCGCGGGAGCTGGCGGAGATCGCCTTGAGGCGCTCTTCGGCGCTGCCGATAGTGATGCCCCAGCGCTCGGAATAGAGCCGGTAGACATTGTTGGGAATGATGGTCAGATGGTCGAAATCGGGAAAGCGGCCCGCCGGCAGGGTGATGGTTTCGATCAGGATCGGCTGGCCGGAGAGCGAGCGGATGCGCTCGATGCGGAACACCTCGTCGGTTTTTTCAAGCTTGAGTGAAGCAATTTCGGTCCGGGTCGGTTTGGCCTTGCCGGTGCTCAGCACCCGCGAATCGGGAAAGCTGGGGCTGCCCTGGTCGGGCGAGAGCCGGAAGAACTGAAACAGCATCCGACTTTCTTCGGGTTCGGCGACATAGGTGCCGCGGCCCTGGCGGCGCAGCAGCAGATTGTCGGCGGTCATCGAATCGAGCGCCTTGCGCACGGTGCCCTGACTGACATTGAGCTGGCGCGCCAGTTCCATTTCGCTGGGCAGCAGCATGCCGGGCGTCCAGTCGCCATCGACCAGGCGGCGCATCAGCCTTTCACGCACCTGGGCGTAAAGCGGCTTGAACCCGATCGGCTCGCCAGTGCGGGTTTCGGTCTCGTCCGGTCCTGATAATTTCTTTTCCATGTCCCGCCCCGGTTGACATTTTGTGCCCGGCATATCTTATGTCTTATATAAGACCTGTCCACCGGACGGTCAAAGAATACACTTTTTCCACACTGGAGGACACTCGTGAGCACCCCCATCTACTGGTTCATGATCACGCGGACAATGTCGGCGTTGTTGTTGTTGAAGGACTGAGCGCCGGCACGAAGATGCTGTGCGTGGTCACCCATGACAATTCGAGCTTCGAGCTCGATGCCAATGCCGATGTGCCGATCGGCCACAAGATCGCGCTCAAAGACATCGCTTCGGGCGAGACCGCGATCAAATATGGCGAGGACATCGGCAAGTTCGTGGCCGACATCAAGAAGGGCGATCACGTCCACACCCACAATCTCAAGACCAAGCGCTGGTAGGAGCCCTGATCATGGCATCGAACTATTCCAACAGGACATTTTATGGCTACCGGCGCGAAAACGGCCGGGTCGGCGTGCGCAACCATGTCGTCATCCTGCCGGTCGACGACATCTCCAACGCCGCCTGCGAAGCGGTCGCCAACAACATCAAGGGCACGCTGGCGCTGCCGCATGCCTATGGACGGCTGCAGTTCGGCGAGGATCTCGATCTGCATTTCCGCACCATGATCGGCACCGGATCCAACCCCAATGTCGCAGCCGTGGTGGTGATCGGCATCGAGCCGGGCTGGACCAAGAAGATCGCCGACGGCATCGCCGCCACCGGCAAGCCGGTCGCAGCCTTTTCGATCGAGCAGAATGGCGACCTCAAGACCATCATGGACGCTTCGCGCGCGGCCAAGGATTTCGTCCATTTCGCCTCCGAACTGCAGCGCGAGGAATGCCCGATCTCGGAGCTCTGGGTCTCGACCAAATGCGGCGAGAGCGACACGACGACGGGTCTCGGCTCCTGCCCGACGGTCGGCAACATGTATGACAAGCTGCTGCCCGAAGGCATCTATGGCTGTTTCGGCGAAACCTCGGAGATCACCGGGGCCGAGCATATCTGCAAGGCCCGCGCCATCAACGAGGAGGTCGGCGAGCGCTGGTACAAGATGTGGGAAGCCTATCAGAACGATGTCATCTTCGCCCATCAGACCGATGATCTCTCCGACAGCCAGCCGACCAAGGGCAATATCGAGGGCGGGTTGACCACGATCGAGGAAAAGGCGCTGGGCAATCTCGAAAAGATCGGCCGGACCTCGAAATATATCGACATTCTCGAGCCGGCCGAAACGCCGCAATCGGGCAAGGGCCTGTATTTCATGGACTCGTCGTCTGCTGCTGCGGAATGCGTGACGCTGATGGCCGCCGGCGGCTATGTGGTCCACACCTTCCCCACAGGCCAGGGCAATGTGGTGGGCAACCCGATCGTGCCGGTGATCAAGATCACCGCCAATCCGCGCACGGTGCGCACCATGGGCGAGCATGTCGATGTCGATGTCTCGGGCATCCTCAGGCGCGACATGACCATCGACGAGGCCGGTGACAGTCTCATCGAGATGATCCTGCGCACCTCCAACGGCCGCTCGACAGCCGCCGAAGCGCTCGGCCATCGCGAATTCTCGATGACAAAGCTCTACAGATCGGCTTGATTGGCGCAAACGGAACAGGTTTGTCATGGCCGAAATCATCATCACCGAATTCATGGACGAGGCGGCGGTTGGCCGCCTCGCCGCCAGTTTTGAAACACTTTACGAGCCGGGTCTGGTCGATGATCCGGCGGCGCTGCATGCTCACCTGACCGCGGCACGCGCCCTGATCGTGCGCAATCGCACCCAGGTCAATGAAACGCTTCTGAGCATGGGGCCGAAATTGCGGGTCGTCGGGCGGCTCGGTGTCGGGCTCGACAATATCGACGTTGCGGCCTGCAAGGCGCGCTCGATCAAGGTCGTGCCGGCAACCGGCGCCAATGATTTGTCGGTGGCAGAATATGTCATCGCATCGGCATTGATGCTGTTGCGTGGTGCCTTCCTGCGCTCCGCAGAGGTGGCGGCGGGAGACTGGCCGCGGCAGTCGATGATGGGCCGCGAACTGGCCGGCAAGACCCTCGGGCTTGTCGGCTATGGCGCGATTGCCCGCGAGGTGGCGTGGCGGGCGCATATGATGGGCATGCAGATCGTTGCCTGTGATCCGTTTCTGATGGCCGATCATGCCGGCTGGCAGATCGCCCGCAATGTCTCGCTCGACGCGGTGCTGGAGCTCGGCGACGTGGTCTCGCTGCACACGCCGTTGACCGACTCCACGCGGCACATGGTCGATGCCGGGGCGCTGTCCTCGATGAAGCCCGATGCGGTGCTGATCAATGCCGCACGCGGCGGGATTGTCGACGAGGCGGCACTTGCCGAAGCGCTGAAAGCCGGTCGGCTTGGTGGGGCGGCGCTCGATGTGTTTGAAACCGAGCCGCTGACCGCCGAGGCGGGAAACAAGTTCAAGAATATCGGCAATCTGATCCTGACGCCGCATATCGCCGGCGTGACGGATGAATCCAATCAACGGGTCAGTCATCTGATCGCAGAAAAGGTGCTGGAAGCGCTGGGGAACAAGACATGAGCACCATGGTGACACTGACGCCGGAAGCCATCACCGAGATGATCACCGGAGCGTTGACGCGTAGCCGGACATCGCCGGAGAATGCGGCCTCGGTGGCGCGCGCGCTGCTGGCAGCCGAGCTGGCGGGCCAGAACGGGCACGGGTTGCGGCGGGTGGCGGCCTATTCGGCCCAGGCCAAAGCCGGCAAGGTGGATGGTTTCGCCACGCCGTCTTCCGAGGCTTTGCGGCCCGGTGCGCTGGCGATCGATGCCGGCAACGGCTTTGCCTATCCGGCGATGGATCTGGCGGTGGACTGGCTGCCGGCGGCGGCAAATATGCAAGGCATTGCCATTGCCGGGATCCGGCGCTCGCATCATTGCGGCGTTGCGGGCGTGATTGTCGAGGAACTGGCCGAGCGTGGCGTGGCCGCTCTGATGGTCGCCAATGCGCCGGCGGCGATGGCGCCCTGGGGCGGCAACCGGCCGCTGTTTGGCACCGATCCGATTGCCTTTGCCGCGCCGGTTTCGAATGGCGCACCGGTGGTGGTGGATATTTCACTGTCGAAAGTGGCGCGCGGCAAGATCATGGCGGCGTCGCAAAAGGGCGAGGCCATTCCCGAAGGCTGGGCGCTGGACCCGGATGGAAATCCGACCACGGATGCCAAGGCGGCGATGGCCGGGACGATGCTGCCGCTGGGCGATGCCAAGGGCACGGCGCTGGCGCTGATGGTGGAACTGCTATGCGCCGGCCTGACCGGCGCCAATTACGCCTGGCAGGCGACGTCGTTCTTCGACGACAAGGGCGACCCGCCGGGAACCGGACAGGCAATCATTGCGATTGACCCCGATGCCTTCGGCCCGGGCGGCGAGGAGCGCATGGCGCTGATGGCCGATATGGTGGCCGGCACGCAAGGGGCGCGCGTGCCCGGGCGGCGGCGCCAGCAGATCCGCAGCGATCTTCTGGAAAACGGCATTCCCGTGGACAAGGATCTGGCCCAATCGATCCGCGCCATCGGCGTCTGAGCCGATTGCTGCCCCGTGACCACGCCCGCCGGCGTCAGTAAAGCAGCCTGACGGCGACGAGCGTGATGGCCGGGAACATGGTCAGGATGGCGACCCGGACAATGTCTGTCAGCACGAAGGGAAAGACGCCGCGATAGGTTGCCGACAGCGGCGTGTCCTTGGCCATGGAATTGATGACGAACAGGTTCATCCCCACCGGTGGCGTTATCAATCCAACCTCCACGACGATCAGCACGATGATGCCGAACCAGAGCGCGAATTCCTCCGGCGTCAGGCCGAAATCCAGCGCCGACATGATCGGGAAGAAGATCGGCACGGTCAGCAGGATCATCGACAGCGAGTCCATGATGCAGCCGAAGATCAGGTAGAGCAGCAGCACCGCGACCATCACCAGCCATGGATTGAAGCCCTGGCTGCCGACATAGGCGGCGGCGGTTTGCGGCAACTGGCTCAGCGCCAGGAAGGCGTTGTAGACGCCGGCGCCGAAGACGATGAGGAAGATCATGCCGGTGGCGCTGGCGGTTGCCAGGATCGAGGTCTTCAGGGTGGCGCGGCTCAAGCCACCATTGGCAAAGGCGATCACGCCGGTGCCGAAGGCGCCGACGGCCGCGGCCTCGGTGGGGGTGAAGATGCCGCCATAGATGCCGCCGACCACGGCGATGAACACCACCAGAACCGGCCAGACATCGACCAGGCTGCGGAAGCGCTCGGAATAGGGGGCGCGTTCGCGCTGACCGGCGGAGCCGGGCTTGAGCCGGACATAGATGGCAATGGCGATCATGTAGCCGATCGCGGCGAGAATGCCGGGAATGAAGGCCGCGACAAACAGCTTGGCAATGTTCTGCTCGGTCAGGATGGCGTAGATGACCAGGATCACCGAGGGCGGGATCAGAATGCCAAGCGTGCCGCCGGCCGCCAGCGCGCCTGTGGCGAGTTCGCCGGAATAGCCATAGCGCTTGAGCTCGGGCAGGGCGACCTGCCCCATGGTGGCGGCAGTCGCCAGCGACGAGCCGCAGATCGCGCCAAAGCCGGCGCAGGCGCCGACGGCGGCCATGGCGACGCCGCCCTTCTTGTGCCCCATCCAGGTTTCGGCTGCCTTGAACAGGGCTTGCGACATGCCGCCCAGGGTGGCGAACTGGCCCATCAGCAGAAACAGCGGAATGATCGACAGCGAGTAGCTGGAAAAGGTGCCCCAGGTCAGGTTCTTGAGCTGGGCGAAGATCATCAGGAAGGAGTCATTGATGAAATAGCTGCCGCCAATGCCGGTGAGCAGCATGGCCAGCCCGATCGGGATGCGCAGAAAGATCAGCAGCAGCAGCACCGGAAAGGAAAGCAGCGCGATGTCGATATTGCTCAATGCATGAACTCCCCGTGCGCCTGGTCCTGCCCGGTCACGAGCGCCCCGGCACTCAGGACCACGCACCAGAAACTTATCAGGACAAAGCCGACCGCACCGAGCAGGCCGGAGGCATAGGCCCACCAGATCGGATACTGGATGATGAAGGTGGTCTCGCCATAGGCCAGCTTGTCCAGAGTGCCGGCCCAGTGCTTCCAGGTCAGCAGCACGGCAATGGCAAACATCAGCAGATCGGCAATCATGTCGATCACCCGGTTGGCCCGGGCGCCCATATGCATGGTCAGGATTTCCACCGATGCATGCTGGCGGTTGATCTGGACCCAGGGCAGGAAGGCGAAGACCGCAAAGCCGGTGCCGAGCTCGACGAGCTCGAAATCGCCGCGGATCGGGGACAGGCCGAAGGCCAGCAAGGCCCGTCCCGACACCGACAGGACGGTGGCCAATATGACCGCAATCAGCGCCAGGCCGCCCAGAACCGCGAGAAAGGCCGCCAGCGCCCGCATCGCGCGGTCAATCCGGTCAAACATGAAAAACCTCCCGTGCGGTGCCGCGAAACCGGGCCGCAGCGAATTTCGTAATCGAGCCTTGGGTGATCAGGCCGCAGGACCGCTCACCGGTCCGTTCAGGCTGGTCTTGGGCCCCCGCGGCGCAGTCTAGCCGGACTGCCGGCCTGACGACAGGGCAAAGCCACGGATTTCCTGCATGGCCGGCAAGGCAGGTGAGGCGCGGATCAGGGCCGGAACATGGCACCGGCGGAACCGCCATTTGAGGCAGCCCCGCCGGTGTTTGCAATCCTCAGGCTTACATCGTGTTCTTGGCGATCATGTCCTTGGCCTTGCCGTAAAGGGCTTCGCCGTCGATGCCTTTTTCCTTCATTTCGGCAAACCAGTTGTCGCGCACCTTTTCGGCGACTGTGGCCCAGCGCGCCACTTCCTCGGCGTCGAGAATGACGATCTCGTTGTCGGTGGCTTCGGCGATCTTGCGGCCCGGCGCGTCGAACGAGGCCTGGGTCTTGCCGGCAAAGGCCGAGAAATCCGCGCCGGTGTTGTCGTCGAGGATCTTCTTGAGATCGTCCGGCAGGCTGTCATATTTGGCCTGGTTCATGGCCAGCACGAAGGCGGCGGTGTAGAGCGCCGTGTCGCCGGAGAACTCGGTGTGGGTGTCGACCAGTTCGGCGATCTTCAGCGCCGGCGTGACTTCCCACGGAATGACGGTGCCGTCGATGACGCCCTTGGACAGGGCTTCCGGGATTGCCGGAACCGGCATACCGACAGGCTCGGCCCCGAGTTCGGCAAGCAGGCCGTTGATGACGCGGGTCGGGCCGCGCAGCTTCTTGCCCTGCATGTCTTCGAGCTTGCGGACGCCCTCGCCCTTGGCGTGAATGACGCCGGGGCCGTGCACCCAGGTGCCGAGGATCTTGATGCCCTGGAATTCCTGCGCTTCCATGTCGGACTTGAACAATTCCCAATAGGCCCGCGAGGTGGCCTCGGCATTGGTCATCATGAAGGGAAGCTCGAACACTTCGGCGCGCGGGAAGCGGCCGGGCGTGTAGCCGGGAAGGGTCCAGACAATATCGACCACGCCGTCGCGGGCCTGGTCCATCAATTGCGGCGGCGTGCCGCCCAGCGACATCGACGAGAAGACCTCGATCTTGATGCGGCCGTCCGACGCGGTGCCGACTTGCTCGGCCCAGGGAATCAGCAGCTCTGCCGGCACATTGGCCTGGGCAGGCAGGAACTGGTGCAGGCGCAGGGTGACTTCCTGCGCGGCAGCGCCGAACGAGGTTGCGCCGACCGCGGACAGGGCGAGCGCGGCCACGGCAGCGGACTTCAGGAAATTGCGTTTCTTCATTGTATCCTCCCAGATAGATTTTGCGGGTCTGATGCCCGCGGGGTTCCCCTTCGAACCTAGGGGTATTTTTTGTAACTGCCTAGGACCGTTGCCTGTCATTGCGCAGCAGCGGTCACCAGAACTCTCCCAGGCGGCCTCGGGTTCTTGCCTCCAATTAACCGACCGTCCGGTCATTTAATAATTGGAAAAACCCGCTCCGACAACTGTTTTCTCGCGGGCGAGACGAAGGTCGCAGACGCAACCGGCAGACCTTTCTGCTACAAGTCATTGCGGAATCGTTGCGCGGACTTGCCCCTTGTGGCGGACCGCAGCAAAGTCGCGGCCATTGCGTGAGTAAAGACCTCGCCGGGGCAAGCATAATGACGCTCCGCACCCCGCCGCCACTTCATTATTCCAAGTTTAACGGTTGATCCTTTTGCAAAAAAGGAAAATGATATCAGCGGTGCGGGAGAGGTAATTGCACCCCAGGGAGGAATTCAATGGCGACTGTATCGATGACCGTGAACGGGCGAACCGTTTCCGGCCAATGTGAGGACCGGATGCTTCTGGTCCAGTTCATCCGCGAAAATCTTGGTCTGACCGGAACCCATGTCGGCTGCGACACGTCCCAATGCGGCGCGTGCGTGGTGCATGTGGACGGCAAGGCGGTCAAATCCTGCACCATGCTCGCCGCGCAAGCGGACGGGTCCGAGGTGCTGACCATCGAGGGGCTGGCATCGGGGGGCGAATTGCATCCGGTTCAGGCGGCGTTTCGCGAGCATCACGGCCTGCAATGCGGGTTCTGCACGCCCGGCATGATCATGTCGGTTGTCGACATGATCTCGCGCCATGGCGGCAAGCTCGACGAGAAGACGGTGCGGGCAGAGCTGGAAGGCAATATCTGCCGTTGCACCGGCTATCACAACATCGTCAAGGCCATTCTCGATGCGGCGTCCAAGATGGGCGACGGCGCGAGAGTCGCAGCTCAATAGGCATGCCTGAACAGGCAATGGCGAAAGGCGGCGGACTTTAGAGGCAGAGATGGTGTCGGTAACCGGGGCGGCGAGACGGGATTGAAATCCCGGTCCCTGCCAGACTTTCGGCTTCAGACACTGGCGATCCTGCCCTGACATTTCTCACCGGCTTTTCTCCACACCCAACCGGAGGAGTTTGAGACATGGGATTGGAAGGCATTGGCGCCAGCGTGGCGCGCAAGGAAGACAAGCGGTTCATCACGGGCAAGGGGCGCTACACCGACGACATGGTGGTGCCGGGCATGAAACATGCGCATTTCGTCCGTTCACCGCATGCGCATGCCGCTATCAGGGGCATAGACACGTCGGAAGCGATGAAGATGCCGGGCGTGATCGGCATCCTGGCCGGCGACGAACTGGCCACCGACGGCATTGGCTCGCTGATCTGCGGCTGGATGATCCATTCCAAGGACGGCTCGCCGATGAACATGGGCGACTGGCGTCCGCTGGCGCAGACCAAGGTGCGCTATGTCGGAGACGCTGTCGCGGTGGTTGTCGCCGACACCAAGGCCCAGGCGCGCGATGCCGCCGAGGCGGTTGTGGTCGACTACGAAGTGCTGCCGGCGGTCACCGAAGCTGTCGATGCGCTCAAGCCCGGCGCGCCGCTGATCCATGACAATGCCCCCGGCAACCTGATCTATGACTGGGAAATCGGCGATGGGGCCGCAGTCGATGCGGCGATTGCCGGTGCGGCTCACGTGACCCGTCTGGATCTCATCAACAACCGGCTGGTGCCCAACGCCATGGAGCCGCGCGCGGCTCTCGGCCACTATGACGAGGGCGAGGATCACTACACCTGCTGGACCACGTCGCAGAACCCGCATGTGGCACGGCTGGTGATGAGCGCCTTCTACAATGTTGCGCCGGAAAACAAGCTGCGGGTGATCGCGCCCGATGTCGGCGGCGGCTTCGGCTCGAAGATCTATATCTATCCGGAGGAAATCGTCTGCCTCTGGGCCTCGAAAAAGACCGGCGTTCCGGTCAAATGGGTGGCCGACCGCACCGAGAGCTTTCTCACCGACGCCCATGGCCGCGACCATGTGACGACGATCCAGATGGCCTTTGACGCCAACAACAAGATGCTTGCGGTCAAGGCCGACACGGTCGCCAATCTCGGCGCCTATATGTCGCTGTTTTCCTCGGTGGTGCCGACCTTCCTGCATGCGATCCTGTATTCCGGGCAATATGTGATCCCGGCGATCCACTGCAACATGCGCACGGTCTATACCAACACCGTGCCCGTCGATGCCTATCGTGGCGCCGGGCGGCCGGAAACCACCTTCGCCCTGGAGCGGGTGATTGAGACGGCAGCGCGCGAGCTCGGGGTTTCGCCGGCTGAACTGCGCCGCCAGAACTACATTCGCGAGTTCCCCTACCAGACGCCGGTGATCCTCTGCTACGATTCCGGCAATTACGAAGCCTCGCTGGATGCGGCGATGGCCGCGGCCGATTACAACGGCTTTCCGGCCCGCAAGGCGGAAGCCGAAGCCCGCGGCATGAAGCGCGGCATCGGCATCAGCAGCTATATCGAGGCCTGCGGCATCGCGCCGTCGGCCGCGGTGGGATCGCTCGGCGCCGGGGTCGGGCTCTGGGAATCGGCCGAGGTGCGGGTCAATGCGGTGGGTACGATCGAAGTGCTGACCGGCTCGCACAGCCACGGCCAGGGTCATGAAACCACTTTTGCCCAGCTTGTCGCCGAACGCTTCGGCGTCGGCATCGACAGTGTCTCCATCGTTCACGGCGACACCGACAAGGTGCAGATGGGCATGGGCACCTATGGCTCTCGCTCGGGCGCCGTCGGCATGTCGGCCGTGGTCAAGGCGCTCGACAAGGTCGAGGCCAAGGCCAAGAAGATCGCCGCGCATCTGATGGAAGCCGACGAGGCCGACATCGTCATCGAGGGCGGCCAGGTCAAGGTGGCGGGAACCGACAAGTCGCTCGGCTGGCACGAGGTGTCGCTCAACGCCTATACCGCGCACAACCTGCCCGACGGCATGGAGCCGGGGTTGAAGGAGGGGGCGTTCTTCGATCCGACCAACTTCTCCTTCCCGGCCGGCTGCCACATCTGCGAGGTCGAGGTCGATCCCGAAACCGGAAAGACCGAGATCGTCCAGTTCGTTGCAGCCGACGACTTCGGCAACATCATCAACCCGATGGTGGTCGAGGGGCAGGTGCATGGCGGTGTTGCGCAGGGCATCGGCCAGGCGCTGCTGGAAGGCACGCATTACGACCCGGACACCGGTCAGCTGCTGACGGCAAGCTATATGGATTACACCATGCCGCGGGCGGACGACCTGCCGGCCTACACGGTTTCCAACACGGTGACGGCGGCGACGTCGAACCCGCTCGGGATCAAGGGCTGCGGCGAGGCCGGCGCGATCGGCGCGCCACCGGCGGTGATCAATGCCATCACGGATGCAATCGGCAGCAATGACCTGGCAATGCCCGCGACCCCGCAGCGGGTCTGGGCAGCGCTGCAGTCGGCACAATAGGAAAGGGAGGCAGACATCATGTATGCAACCAATTATCACCGCGCCTCCTCGATAGATGAGGCCGTCAAGCTGGCGTCATCAAATGATGAAGCCAAGTATCTGTCGGGAGGGCAGACACTGCTTCCGACCATGAAGCAACGGCTTGCAGCTCCGTCCGATCTGGTGGATCTGCGCCATGCCGCCGGGATGAAGGGCATTTCGGTCAATGGCGGCTCGATCCGGATCGGCGCCGCGACCACCCATGCGGAAGTGGCGGGCTCTTCGGAGATCGCCGCTGCCTGTCCGGCACTCAGCCACCTCGCCGCCCATATCGGCGATCCGCATGTGCGGCACATGGGCACCATCGGCGGCTCGATCGCCAACAATGACCCGGCGGCGGATTATCCGGCGGGCCTGCTGGCGCTCAATGCCACCATCGTCACCAACATGCGCTCGATCAGCGCCGATGATTTCTTCACCGGCATGTTCGATACCGCGCTGGACGATGGCGAGCTGATCGTGGCGGTGGAAATCACCGCGCCGGCCAAATGCGGCTATGCCAAGTTCCCCAACCCGGCTTCGCGCTACGCGATGACCGGCGTCTTCGTCGCCAGACAGGGCGACGGCTCGGTGCGGGTGGCGGTCACCGGCGCCGGTTCGGACGGGGTGTTCCGGCAGGCAGAGATGGAACAGGCGCTGGCGTCGAACTTTTCGGCAGGCGCGCTCGATGGCGTTACCGTCGATCCGTCGGAACTGATGGCCGACATCCATGCCTCATCGGCGTACCGCGCCAATCTGGTCAAGGTGATGGCCAGGCGGGCTGTTGCCGCGGCGGGCTGACCCGCCAGTCAGCGACAGCAGCAGCACTTGAAACGGCGGGCCGGGGATTCCCTGGCTCGCCGTCATCTTTTCAGACCCCCGATCCGCGGTTTTCGGATTGGCATTGCCGCTCAGGCGATGTCCTCGTCATTGGTGAAAATCATGTCCGCGGCGGCCTGGTGTGCGGTGAAATAGGGCACGGCATGGATCCGGGTCAGCCGCTCCATATAGGCCGCCCTTGCCGGATCCTTCGATCGCGCACGCCCGCGTTCCAGCGTCACCTCCAGCGGCGTGTCGACAAGGATCAGCGCATCAAGCCATTTTCGCACGGGCTGGTGGAGCAGATAGATGCAGTCGCACAGAAGCACCGCCGGTCCATGCGCGGGCAGGGTGATGCCGTAAGGCTCATCGAGTTCGCCGGTTGTCCGGTTCCAGCCATGGGGAAAGGTGAAGCGGCCCCTGCTCCGGATGCCGGAAAGCGCGGCTTTGATCGCTTCCCAGTCATACCAGTCGAGCGGGTTTTCCGCGGCATCGGCGGGTAAGCCGGCATGAAGCGCCCCGGCGATCTGCGCCTCGCGCTCGCAAAGGCTCAAGCTCGAGAACCGATCACCCTCGAAATGGAAGACCCGGTTTGCGGACGCCGCTGTCAGGGTCCTGCACAGGGTGGTCTTGCCGGCGCCGGGATAGCCGCAGACGCCGATAATGGCCGCACGGCCCGGCGCGGATTTCGCCTCTATCCAGGCACGAAGCGCATCGACGGTGCTGATCCGGCCCTGCGCGCGCTGCATGGCGGCCTAGAGCGCGATGCGGCTGGCACGGGCAATAAGGGACTGGGCCACGTCCCGCGCGTCGCGGTCGGCGGCGTAGACATCCTCGATGGACTGCGCCTTGCGTCCGTCATCGAGCCTGTCCATGGCAGCGGCGACAATGTCGGCCATGTCGAGAAAACCGATCTGTCCGGCGATAAAGGCCTCGAGGGCTGCTTCCTTGGCGCCGTTGAGCACGGCACCCTGCAGGCCGCCACGGCGCATGGCGGTGCGGGCCAGAGCCAGTGCCGGAAAGCGCTCCTCATCGGGTGCCGCGAAATCGAGCCGGGCGAGTGCCGCGAAATCCAGCCGCTCGACCGGCAGGCCAGTGCGGCGGGGGTGGGAGATGGCGTAGCCGATGGCATGGCGCATGTCGGGCACGCCGAGCTGGGCCAGCACCGAGCCGTCGCAATAGCCGACCATGGAATGGATGACGGATTGCGGGTGGATGATGACCTCGATCTGATCGGGCTGCATGGCAAACAGATGCCGCGCCTCGATCATCTCCAGCGCCTTGTTGAACATCGAGGCGCTGTCGATGGAGATCTTCAGGCCCATCGCCCAGTTCGGATGGGCAGCTGCCACTTCGGGCGTCACCGCCGCCATCTGCTGCCGGCTGTGGTTGCGGAAGGGGCCGCCGGATGCGGTCAGGATGATGCGGTCGACGGCGTGGCGCTGGCTTTCCTCGAGCACCTGGAAGATGGCATTGTGTTCGCTGTCGACCGGCAGCAGCTTTCCGCCGCCGCTTGCAATGGCCGCGGTGAACAGGTCGCCGGCGGAAACCAGGCACTCCTTGTTGGCCAGGGCGATGTCGGCGCCGCGGGCCGCGGCTGCCAGCGTCGGGGCCAGACCGGCAATGCCGACGATGCCGGCCATCAGCAGGTCGGTGTCGCGTTCGCCGGCCTCGATCAGGGCCGCGGGGCCGGCCCCGGCTTCGATGCCGGTTCCGGCAAGTGCCGATTTCAGCTCCTGATAGCGGTCCGGATCGGCGGTCACGGCAAAGCCGGCACCGGTGCTGCGGGCCTGCTCGACCAGCAGGCCGATATTGCTCCTGCCGGTGATGGCAGGCACCTCGAAACTGTCGCGGCCGCCCAGATGCGACATCACGTCGAGCGTGTTGCAGCCGATCGAGCCGGTGGCGCCGAGAATCGAGATCCGGCGTCGTTGCGGCAGGGTCGGCGATCCGGTGGCGGCGGTCATGTCTGGTCTGGTCCGGCGAGCTGATGGCATCGCACAGCCTTTACAGAAGACCGGCGCAAACCGCAATTTTCGATTCCGCAGAACAAGTCCGCAGGGCCGGATAGCGCCTTTCAGCGTCCCGGAATGAGAACGCCGCGCAGACAGACACATGCGCGGCGCTGCCTGTCCGGCTCCGGGACATGGCTCGGGCAATAACGCCCGAGCCGTTTTCGCTCAGGATTTGCGCAGGCTTGCCTGATGCAGCAGCGATGTCCAGCTGTTCATCGAGGCAAGATGGCAATAGATCGTCGCCAGCGCGTCAGCCTTGCGCAGCTTGAGGAAATCCTCGTCGCTCATGGCCAGCAGCTTGGCTTCGTCCACAAGGTGGAAGCCGGTTATGTTGAAATTCTGGCCATCCTCGAGCGAGATCTTGCTGGTGCGCTCGACCAGAAGCCCGCTGTCGGCGATGACCTTCATGATCTGCCGGGTTTTGACGAACATGCCCTGATACTGCTCACAGAAGGCCAGGGCGCTGGTGATCACTTCGCTTTTGCCGCCATTTTCGAACAGCGGCTTGACGTCGGGCCCGGCCTTGCCGTCGAGGCCGAGCAGCCGGGCGGGATCATTCTCGATGCACAGGGTCAGCCGCTCGTCGGTTTCGCCGCCCGCCAGGATGAAGGGATAGCGCCCGGCATAGGCCGGCACGTAATGTGGCGCTGCCCATTTGCCCTTGTCATCGATGAACAGGTTTTCGCCTTCCCGGATCCCGGTCACCACCATCGGCATGAAGTCCGGCCCGGAAAACACGATCGGATAGGAGCGCATTGCCGTCGGCATTTCCGCGGCCATCAGCGGAATGACGATCGCCTTGGCGGCGAAGCTGTAATTGCCGGTCTGCGCCACCCCCTTGTCGCCGTGGCGTTCAGGACTGACCGCTTCCGGTGACTTGTAAAAAAGCGGCAGCGTGTTCGGCGTGTTTTGCGTTGAAGCAGCCAATGAGATGTCCCCCTTGCATCATGTCTGTGTCAATGCAGAGTTTTGGCGGGTGTGACGGGGTAATTCAAGCGCAATCTTGACAGAACCTTTACGCAGCCGGGCAGATCAAGTCGTCGGTTGACGCGGCGGCGCTCTATACTTCCAACGCGGCTCTCCATAACGTGGCCGGATGGTTGAGTCTGATATCCTTGACAGCCGCTACTCCTGGACGCGCCTTGCGGCGACGCTGGCAATTGCCGTTCTCGGCAATGTCGGGATGTGGGCGATCATCGTCATCATGCCGGCGGTGCAGGCCGAATTCGGCATTGCCCGCGCCGATGCATCGATGCCCTATACCCTGACCATGGTCGGCTTTGCCCTGGGCAACCTGGTGATCGGCCGGGTCGTCGACCGCTACGGCGTCACGGTGGCTCTGATCGCATCGGCGATCACCATGGCCACGGGTTTTGCGCTTGCCGCCGTCAGCGGTTCCGTCGCCATGCTGTCGGCGATGCAGTTCATTGTCGGCTTCGGAACGGCGGCAGGTTTCGGGCCGCTGATCGCCGATATCTCGCACTGGTTCTACCGGCGGCGGGGAATTGCGGTGGCGATCACGGCCAGCGGGAATTACCTCTCCGGGGCGTTCTGGCCGCTATTGTTGAGCGGGGTGCTGACAGATTACGGCTGGCGCACCGCCTATATGGTGCTGGCGGTCGTGCCGGTCGCGCTGATCATTCCGCTGGCCTTCCTGCTGTTGCGCCGGGTTCCCGACGAGGCCACCGCGCAGGCCAACAGCCTGTCGCTTGCCAATGCGCGCTCGGTCAGTTTCTCGCCAAGCTCGCTGCAGTGGATGCTGGGGCTGGCGGGGATCGGCTGCTGCGTGGCAATGTCGATGCCGCAGGTTCACATCGTGTCCTATTGCGCCGATCTCGGCTACGGCCCGACGGTTGGCGCCGAGATGCTGTCGCTGATGCTGATGGGCGGCGTGGTTTCGCGGCTGATCTCCGGACTGATCGCCGACCGGCTGGGCGGGGTCAAAACCCTGCTGATCGGCTCCACGCTGCAATGCATCGCGCTGTTTCTGTATCTGCCGTTCGACGCCATGGTGCCGCTCTACGTGGTCAGCCTGATCTTCGGCCTGTCGCAGGGCGGGATCGTGCCGAGCTATGCGCTGATCGTGCGCGAATACATGCCGGCCGGGGAAGCCGGCCAACGGGTCGGCTTCGTCATCATGGCGACCATTGTCGGTATGGCGCTGGGCGGATGGATGTCGGGCTGGATCTACGATCTGACCGGGTCCTACCGGGCAGCCTTCCTCAACGGCATCGCCTGGAATTTCCTCAATATCGGCATCATGGCGTTGCTGCTGTTCAAGTCACGGGCCCGACGCGGGGATGCCGTGCCGGCGTGAGGCAGCAGAGCAATCTGACCGGATGCAATTGTCCGGAACGGACCGTTTGAGGGTGGTGATCCCGGAAGGATTCGAACCTTCGACCCCAGGATTAGGAATCCTGTGCTCTATCCCCTGAGCTACGGGACCACGCGAAAGTGTGCATATAGAAAAGCGGGCGGTTCTTCAACAAGAAGAACCGCCCGATTGTCACGTGTTGAGGTATGGGGGCGAGTTAGGCCGCCAGGGCCTTCTCGGCGAGCCTGACCCAGTAGGAGACGCCGACCGGAATGGCGTCGTCATTGAAGTCATAGGCCGGGTGGTGCAGGCTGGCGGTGTCGCCATTGCCCATGAAGATGAAGGCGCCGGGGCGGGCTTCGAGCATGAAGGAGAAATCCTCGCCGCCCATGGTCGGGGGCTGCTGGCGTTCGACCATGCCTGCACCGGCAACGCTTTCGGCGATGTCGGCGGCAAACTCGGTCTCGTCGGAATGGTTGAAGGTGACCGGATAGTTCCTGAGATAATTGACCGAACCTTCGGCGCCATGGGCGGCGGCAACGCCGCGGACGATCTCGTTGATCCGGGTTTCAGCCATGTCGCGCATTTCAGGCGACAGCGTGCGCACGGTGCCGGCCAGTTCGACCGTTTCGGGAATGATGTTGTAGGCCGAACCGCCGATGAATTTGGTCACCGACACCACCAGGGATTCGAGCGGATTGGCATTGCGCGAGGCAATGGTCTGCAGCGCCGTGACGATGGCCGAGGCGGCGACGATCGGGTCGATCGCCTGGTAGGGCATGGCGGCATGGCCGCCGCGGCCCTTGATGGAGACGTCGAAAATGTCGGTTGCCGCCATGATCGGCCCCTTGCAGATGGCGAACTGGCCGACCGGCAGGCCCGGCAGGTTGTGCATGCCGAACACCTTGGTGATGCCGAAACGCTCCATCATGCCGTCCTCGACCATGGCGCGGCCACCGGCGCCGCCTTCTTCGGCCGGCTGGAAGATCACCGCGACGGAGCCGGTGAAATTGCGGGTCGCGGCAAGGTGGCGCGCAGCACCCAGCAGCATGGCCGTGTGGCCGTCATGGCCGCAGGCATGCATCTTGCCGGGTGTCTTCGACGCCCGGGGCGCGCCGGTGATTTCGGTGATCGGCAGCGCATCCATGTCGGCGCGCAGCCCGATGGCGGGTCCGTTGCCGCCGGGACGGCCGTGAATGATGCCGACTACGCCGGTGCGGCCGATGCCGGGCACGACCTCGTCGCAGCCGAAGGATTTGAGCTTGTCGACGACGAAGGCTGCGGTGTTGTGCACATCGTAAAGCAGCTCGGGATCGGCATGAAGCGTGCGGCGCCATTCGGCGACTTCGTCCTTCATGGACACTACATCAGAGACCAGCTGCATTTTTCACCCCTATGGCTTCGGTTTTTTTGATGTCCGGCAGAAGCGCTCATCTCGATATCGCCTTTGCCATCTCTCTGCCATATAGGCTAAGTAGGCGGTGATGACGAGGAAAAAGCGATGTTTCACCGCGGGTGAAACTGCGTCGAATCGCCCAACCGACGGCGACAGGCCGCCTGAAAATACTGGAAAACGGATGTCCGGAATGAGCTTTTTGGTACCGACAGGCAGGATCGCCGCGGGGTTCGCCGTGCTGGCGCTGGTGCTGCCATGGTCTGCCGGGGCGATGGCCAACCCAAGCATTGCCGTGGATGTGAGTTCGGGTCGCGTCATCGAGCATGAGCAGGCCTTCCAGCGCTGGTATCCTGCCTCTGTCACCAAGATCATGACCGCCTATCTGGTGTTCACCGCGCTCAAATCCGGGCAGATGACCATGGACACACCGGTGACCATGTCGGTGCATGCGGCCAAGGAGCCGGCGAGCAAGATGTATTTCAAGCCGGGAACACGGTTCCCGCTGGATTCGGCGCTGAAATATCTGCTGGTCAAATCCGCCAATGACGTCGCCATGGCGATCGCCGAAGCGGTGTCGGGCACGGAGGAGGATTTCGTCAAGGAGATGAACGCCACCGCGCTGAGGCTCGGCATGACCTCGACCCGTTTCGTCAATCCCAATGGCCTGCCCGGCAGCGGCCAATATACCACGGTGCGCGACATGGCGCTGCTGGCGGTAGCGGTGCGGCGCGACTTTCCGCAATACGCGCATTATTTCGGCTATGAGGGTTTTGTCGCCGGCAGCAAGGCCCAGACCAATTACAACCTGCTGCTCGGCCGGTTTCCGGGCGCTGACGGGATGAAGACCGGCTTCATCTGCGCTTCCGGCTTCAACCAGGTGTCGACGGCCACCCGCAATGGCAAGACCGTTGTCAGTGTGGTCTTCGGGGCACCTTCGCAGGAGTTTAGGGCCGAGGAATCAGCGCGGCTGCTGCACAAGGCGCTGACGACGACGGCATGGGGCGGCTCCACGCTGACAAGCCTGGCGCCCTATGGCGAGGGCCGGGATGTGGTGGCCGATATTTCGGGCGAGATCTGCACCAAGGAAGCGCGCGAGGCGCGTTATGAAGGCCGCGATGTCGAGGGCAAGATGGTGCTCAACTCGCCCTATATCAACCCACTGACCCGCGAGCCGCGGCTGGTGCAGGCGCCGACCGGGCTGCCGGCCGGAAGCCAGCAGATCGCGCTGTCGCGAATCCCGATCCCGGTTCCGCGGCCGGCCCGCGCGGGCGAGATGACGGTCAAGCCGTCGGTGGCCTCGGCATTCGCCGCGTCCGCCAGCGCCGCCGAAGCCATGCCGCTGCGCAGTTCGGTGCCGATTCCCATTCCACGCCCCGAATTCTGACCGCGAAAGAACTGACCGATGACCGGAGAACTGCCCGACGAGCCGGCCTGGAAGGCCCCGCACGGCATTCCCGTGTCGATCCTGACCGGATTTCTGGGTGCGGGGAAGACCACACTGCTTAACCGTCTCATCGGCGATCCCTGGTTCAGTGATGCGGCCCTGATCATCAATGAATTCGGCGATGTCGGCATCGATCACCTGCTGGTCGAAAGCTCCGGCGACGGCGTGATCGAACTGTCGGACGGATGCTTGTGCTGCACCGTGCGTGGTGAACTCGTCGATACGCTGGCCGATCTGATGGACCGGATGCAGACCGGCCGGATCAGGCCGTTCTCGCGGGTTGTCATCGAAACCACCGGCCTGGCCGATCCGGTGCCGGTGATGCAGTCGGTGATCGGTCATCCGGCGCTGGGACAATCCTACAGGCTGGAAGGCCTGGTGACCGTGGTCGACGCGGTCAATGGCCTGGCCACGCTGGATGCCCATGCGGAAGCGCGGCGGCAGGTGGCGGTGGCCGACACGCTGGTGGTGTCCAAGGCGGAACTCGCCGGGTCCGGCGATGCGCTGGTGGAGCGGCTCGAAGCGCTCAATCCCCTGGCGCGGATTGTCTATGCCGCGGATGCGGGCGTGACTGCGGAGAAGCTGTTTGACACCGGCGCCTATGATCCGGTGGCCCACAGCCTGGACGTGGCGCGGTGGATGAGCTCCAGAAGCGATCATGACCATCATCACGGGCATCACCATCACGATGTGAACCGGCATGACGCGCATATCCGTTCGGATTCGCTGGTGTTTGAAAAGCCGATCGCACCCAAGGCGCTGGCGATGTTTCTCGATCTGCTGCGCTCGGCGCATGGGCCGAACCTGTTGCGGATGAAGGGCATTGTGAAGCTGTCGGACGATCCCTCGCGGCCGCTGGTGCTGCATGCGGTGCAAAGCCTGATGTCGGAGCCGGTGCGGCTGCCGGCCTGGCCCGAAGGCGCTGCTCAGGAGACGCGGCTGGTGATCATAGCCCGTGACATGCCGAAGGGGTTCATTGCCGAATTGTTCGGCGCCTTTGTCGATGAGCCGGGGATCGGCCGGCCGGACCGGGATGCGCTGACCGACAATCCGCTGGTCATCCCGGGGATGCCGTCCCGGCGATAGGGTATTTGTCGCGGCTGAGCGGTCAGGCTTTTTCGATGACGAAGGCGTGGCCGCCCTTGATCGCCTCGCTGCTGATCAGCGGATGACCGGACTCCTGACAGAAATGCGGAACATCGATCACCGCCAGCGGGTCGGTGGTCTCTATGCGGATGCGGGTGCCGCTGGCAAGGTCGCGCAGGTGCTTGCGCAGCCGCAACACCGGCAAGGGGCATTTCAGGCCGCGCAGATCGAGCCCGTCCATGGAGCTCAATTCTTGCTCCAGATTTTCCAGAACGGCTTATCGGACTGATCCGGCTGACCGGGCTTTGCTGCCTCGGCCACTTCGGCGGGCGCTGCCGGGTTGGGCTGTGGAACCGGAATGCCGCCCAGCGTCTGTTCAGGCTCGGCCTCGGTCTCGACTTGTGCAGCTGTTGACTGGGGAGCGGCCTCGGGAGCCGGGGCCGGTGCCGCGAGGGCCGCGACAGGGCCGGGGCCTGCGGTGAGGGCCTTGAGCGGGTTGCCCGAGGCAAACAGGCTGAGCACCGGAGCTGGCGTCTGGCCGCCATTGGCGGCAATCCGGGACTGCCTTTCGGCTTCACGCTCGGCGCGGCGGGCTTCGGCTTCCGCCTTGGCTTCCTCGGCGGCGATCTGCCTGGCTTCCTCGCCGTCAAACTTGGTGACCGCCTTGGCAAAGGCCTGGTTCCAGGACTTCTCATAGGCGCTGTAGGCGGTGGCGAGCGTCGTCGGCACGCTGGCCGGCGGGCAGGAGGCATTTGCCATGAAGGCGGCGTTTTCGACTTCCGGCACCTGGTTGAAGACATATTGCCGGTCGCAGACCTCGACCGAGGGTGGCCGCTTCGTCAGCTCGAAATGATCATAGCCGGTCTTCAGCATCTTCCAGAATTCGAAATGCTCGCTGTCGCGGTGGCGCGCCATGTTTTCCGGCGTCATCCGGAACGGCAGCGCCTCGACGATGAAATATTTCTGGCCGCCCTTGAAGGCGTCGCGGGCAAAGCCGTAGATCTCAAGGACCTGCTCGTCGGTCATCGAATAGCATCCTGCAGACGAGCAGGCGCCATGCACCATCAGATTGGAGCCGGTGCGGCCATAGGAGCGGTCATAGCTGTTGGGATAGCCCATGTTGAAGGACAGATAGTAACTCGAATTCGGGTTCATCTGTGCCGGATAGATCCGGTAATAGCCTTCAGGCGCCTGGCGGTCGCCTTCCTTGAATTTGGGCCCCAGCTTGCCGGACCATTTGCAGATCTCGTAGGAGGCGATGATGTCGAAGCGGCCATTGCCCTTCTGTTTCCAGACCTCGAGAACGCCTTCCTCCTTGAAGATGCGCATCATGATCGGCGAGCGCGTGCTCATGTCCTGAGCCTTCATCTTGTTGACCAGCTTGGCCGGCAGCGGGTGCTCGACCTTGTTGGACACGGAATCAAGCGCGTCCTGGCAGCCGGTCAGGCCCAGAAGCAGGATAGGAACAAATCGCAGCATTCGTTTCGGTGTCATGGTGTCTCTTGGACTTCGCAATTGCACGTTACCGGGGGGCTCTGGCGCTTTTACGACGGCGCCGGGCCGGGCATTTCAACGCAATACTACTCCAGACACGGTTCACGAAGCCTTAACCATCCTCACTGTCTGGCGACAGGATATTGCCCTGGGCGGCTCCCGGCGTGTCTGCTGTCGCGGGCGGCGAACGGATTCGGGCCGGTGCAACAGAGGTTTTTCGGATGACAGCACGGGTGCGCCGGTTCCGGTTGGTCCTATTGGCGGGGTAATTGTGGCCCGAATGCGGCGGCGGCTAACCGATCTGCCGTCCGATCTTGAGGAATTTCTTGCGCCGGTCGGCGCGCAGCTCGTCGCCGGAAAGGCCTGACATCTGCTCAAGCGCGGAGGCGATGGTGTCGCCGGCGCGGGCAATGGCGCTGGCGTGGTCGCGATGGGCGCCGCCCACTGGCTCGGGAATGATGCCGTCGATGATGCCAAGCCCGTTGAGGTCTTCGGCGGTGATCTTCATCGAGGTGGCGGCATCGCGCGCCCGTGTCGGATCGCGCCAGAGAATGGAAGCCGCACCTTCAGGCGAGATCACCGAATAGATCGAGTGCTCGAGCATGTAGACCCGGTTGCCGGTGGCAATGGCGATGGCGCCGCCGGAGCCGCCTTCGCCGATGATCACCGAGATCAGCGGCGCGCGCAGGTTGAGGCAGGTTTCCGTCGACCGGGCAATGGCTTCGGCCTGACCGCGTTCCTCGGCGCCCACGCCGGGATAGGCGCCAGCGGTGTCGACCAGGGTGATGACCGGGATCTCGAACCGGTCGGCCAGTTCCATGATGCGGATCGCCTTGCGGTAGCCCTCGGGGCGGGCCGAGCCGAAATTGTGCTTGATGCGGGTTTTGGTGTCGTGGCCCTTTTCCTGGCCGATGACGACAACCGGCTGGCCGCGAAACCGGGCGAAGCCGGCCTGGATGGCGGCATCTTCGGCGAATTTCCTGTCACCGGCCAGCGGTGTGAATTCGTCGAACAGGACCCTGGCGTAATCATTGAAATGCGGGCGGTCGGGATGTCTTGCGACTTGGGCCTTCTGCCACGGGTTGAGACGGCCGTAGATTTCGGCCATGGCGTCGCGCGCCCTGGTTTCGAGCCGGGCGATCTCGTCGCCGGTGTCGATGCTCTCGTCCTCGCCGGCAAGTTTCCTCAATTCAAGGATCTTGCCCTCCAGGTCGGAGATCGGTTTTTCGAAATCAAGGTAATGGTGCATTGATTTTTCCACGCGAGCTTCCGCACATTGTGTTGCCGATCTTGGCCAGGTGCGCAGCAACAGTCTACCACGCTCAGGTTTTGGTCGGTTCGGCCCGGCTTAATCGCGACTTTTTGTGGCTTTTGCAAGAGGGTGATGCTGATTGACAAGTTGTCGCAGGCGTTCGTCCAGCACATGGGTGTAGATCTGGGTGGTGGAAATGTCGGCATGGCCGAGCAATTCCTGGACCGCGCGGAGGTCGGCGCCACCGGCCAGCAGATGGCTGGCGAAGGCATGGCGCAGGACATGGGGCGAGACCTTGGCGACCGGAATGCCGGCGCGTCCGGCGACCTCTTTCAGCTCGCGGGCAAAGACCTGGCGCGACAGATGTCCTTCCGCCGAATTGGCCGGAAACAGAAAGCCCGCCTCTTCGGCGGTGTCGCCGATGTGCTGCAGCCAGGTTTCGAGTGCGGCGCGGGCCGGCCGCGACATCGGCACCATCCGCTCCTTGGCGCCCTTGCCGCGGACGACCAGGAACCGGCCCTCGTCCGTCAGCACTCGGTAGGGCAGGCCGACCAGTTCGCTGACGCGCATTCCGGTGGCATAAAGCAGCTCGAGCAGGGCGCGAAAGCGGATGCGCTGCAATTCCTCGGTCCTGTCGCGGGCCATGGCGATGTCGGTTTCGGCCTGGGCCAGCAGCCGCGAGACATCGTCAATGCTGAGCACCTTGGGCAACGACCGGCTCTTGCGCGGAGAATCGATGACGCCGGTCGGATCGTCGTCGCGCAGGCCCTCGGCATGAAGGAACTTGTAGAATTGCCGCAGGGCCGAAAGCCGGCGGGCCTGGGAGGCGGGGGAAAATCCGCGGGCATTGAGGTCGCCCAGAAGCTCGCGGATGTCACTGGCCTGGGCCCGCGCCAGCGATGTGCCCAGGGATTTGAGCACCGAGGAGGCGTCGTCGAGATCGCGGCGATAGGCCTCCAGCGTGTTGTTGGCCGCACCGCGCTCCGCGCTCATCATTTCAAGGAAGGCTTCTGCGTTGGCGGCGCTCAGATCACGCATGAGCTTATGGCTTCCTGTCAGTCATTGAGCTTGTCGGTGGGGACCCGCACGGTCACTTCGCGATCAACCGGTTCGACATACATCACCAGGGCGAACATTGCACCGTAGACGATGCCGACAAGCACCGCGCACAGGAACAGGAACCGAAACAAGGATGGCATGAGCACTCCGGTAAACAGGTGAGCTTGCTGTTATGCGGCAGGGCGGCCATTGTTTCAAGGTGGATACCGACGGCCCGGCACGCTTGACGCGCCGCCGGACATGGCCAATAGAAGGCCCGGACCATTGGCCCGAGGGCGGGGAAGAGAATTGACGGGACCGCAGGCAAGCGCGCAGGAAACGGATATCATCAAGGCGCGGCGCGTGCTCGGCCGCCGCAATCTGGTGTTTGTCGGCCTGATGGGGGCTGGAAAGTCGGCCATCGGCCGGCTGGTGGCGCAGATGCTCGAAATCCCGTTTGTCGATTCCGATCACGAGATCGAGCGGGTGTCACGGATGACGATTCCCGAGCTTTTCGAAAGCTACGGCGAACCGGAATTCAGGGCGCTGGAGGCGCGGGTGATCCGGCGGCTGCTCAGGACCGGGCCACGGGTGCTGTCGACCGGCGGCGGTGCGTTCATGAATGACGCGATCCGCGCCACTGTGCTGAGCAACGGGCTCTCGGTCTGGCTCAAGGCGGATCTCGATGTGCTGTGGACGCGGGTCAACAAGCGCGGCAGCCGCCCGCTGCTGAAGACCGCCAATCCCGGGCAAACACTCTCCGACCTGCTGGATCTGCGCTACCCGGTCTATGAGAAGGCGGATGTGACGGTTCAGTCACGAGACGCTGCCAAGGAAACAATCGCCGCCGAAACAGTCGCTGCAATTGCCAGCCTGGACGGTGGCCAGGAAACGGTGCCAAACCCATGACCCAGACCCAGCCTCGTGAAACCGTGCGCGTCGATCTTGCCGAACGCAGCTATGATATCGTCATCGGCCCTGGATTGATCGCCCAGGCCGGAGCCGAAATCGCGGCGCGCTCGCCGGGCATCCGCTGTGCGGTGATCACCGATCGCAATGTCGCTGCCGCCCATCTTGACGCATTGCTGGCAAGCCTTGCCGCCGGCGGCATCGAGGCGGCGCCGCTGGTTCTCGAGCCGGGGGAGAAGACCAAGCGATTCGACGAGCTGATCCGGGTCTGCGATCATGTGCTGGGCGCGCGGCTCGAGCGCGGCGATGCGGTGGTGGCTCTGGGCGGCGGCGTGATCGGCGATCTCTCCGGCTTTGCCGCCGGCATCGTGCGGCGCGGCATGGGCTTCATCCAGGTTCCGACCAGCCTGCTCGCCCAGGTCGATTCCTCGGTCGGCGGCAAGACCGGGATCAATTCGTCGCATGGCAAGAACCTGATCGGCGTCTTCCACCAGCCGGACCTGGTGCTGGCCGACACCGATGTGCTCGATACGCTGCCGCTGCGCGAGTTTCGCGCCGGCTATGCCGAGGTGGCGAAATACGGCCTGATCGACCGGCCGGAGTTTTTCTCCTGGCTGGAGAAAAACTGGCGCGAGGTGTTTTCCGGCGGGCCGGCGCGCATCCAGGCGATTGCCACGGCCTGCCAGGCCAAGGCCGAGGTGGTTGCCGCCGACGAACGCGAGCATGGCGCGCGAGCGCTGCTCAATCTAGGTCACACATTCGGCCATGCGCTGGAGGCTGCGACCGACTATGATGGCCGGCGGCTGGTGCATGGCGAAGGCGTAGCCATCGGCATGGTGCTGGCGCATGAATTCTCGGCCCGGATGAACCTGGCCAGCCCCGATGATGCGGCACGGGTCCGGCACCATCTCGATGAGGTTGGCTTGCCGACCCGGATGTCGGATATTGAAGGTGGGCTGCCGGCAACCGATATACTGATGAAAGCCATTGCGCAGGACAAGAAGGTCAGGCGCGGTGATCTGACCTTCATCCTGACGCGCGGAATCGGCCAATCCTTCATTGCCGACAATGTGCCGGTGGACGAGGTTTTTCGATTCCTTGAGGACAAGCGGGCATCATGATGCTGGATACAATCATCGCAACCGTGACCGAACACGGGCTCACCATCCTGGCGATCCTGGTGCTGATCGGCTTGTCGGGATTCTTCTCGGGGTCCGAGACGGCGCTGACCGCGGCGTCGCGGGCGCGCATGCATTCGCTCGAGACCAGCGGCGATGACCGCGCGGCCACCGTCAACACGCTGATCGAGCGCAAGGACCGGCTGATCGGTGCGCTGCTGATCGGCAACAACCTGGTCAATATCCTGGCCTCGGCGCTGGCGACCAGCGTGCTGTTGTCGATCTTCGGTGATTCGGGCGTGGCGGTGGCGACCCTGACCATGACGCTGCTGCTGGTGATCTTCGCCGAAGTGCTGCCCAAGAGCTGGGCAATCTCGACGCCGGACAGGTTCGCCATGGTCGTGGCGCCGGTGGTCAAGGCTTTCGTTGTCGTCGTCGGTCCGATGTCGAGTTTCATCAACTGGATCGTGCGTCACATCATGTCGCTGTTCGGCATCACCTTCGCGTCGGAAACCTCGATGCTCTCGGCGCATGAGGAAATCCGCGGCGCCGTCGATCTGCTTCACCGTGAAGGATCGGTGATCAAGGCCGACCGCGACCGGCTCGGCGGCTTGCTCGACCTGGGCGAGCTGGAAGTCTCCGACGTGATGATCCACCGCACCTCGATGCGGATGCTCAATGCCGACGACACGCCGGAGGTCAATGTCCGGGCGGTGCTGGAAAGCCCCTATACAAGGATGCCGATCTGGCGCGGCTCGACCGACAACATCATCGGCATCATTCACGCCAAGGACGTGTTGCGGGTGCTTGCCGACGTCGCCAACGAACCGCACCGGATGGATGTCGTCAAGATTGCCCAGAAACCCTGGTTCGTGCCCGACACAACCAGCGTGCCCGACCAGCTCAACGCGTTCTTGCGCCGCAAGGCGCATATCGCGATCGTGGTCGACGAGTATGGCGAAGTCGAAGGGCTGGTCACGCTGGAGGACATTCTGGAGGAGATTGTCGGCGACATCGCCGATGAGCATGATGCCGAGGTCCGAGGAGTCCGGCAGGAAGCCGACGGGTCGATCGTCGTTGACGGGTCGGTGCCGATCCGCGACCTCAACCGGGCGCTCGACTGGTCATTGCCCGATGACGAGGCGACCACCGTGGCAGGGCTTGTGATTCACGAATCGCAGACGATTCCAGAGGAAAAGCAGGCCTTCACCTTCCACGGCAAGCGCTTTGTGGTGATGAAGCGGGAGCGCAACAGGATCACACGGCTGAGGATACGGCCGGCAGACACGGTGTGACGCGTCAGCGCAAGGCCGGACGAAGGGCTTACCAGCGGGTCGGCTCGCCCGGAGCGGAGGCTTCGACGGCCATGGCGTGAAGCCCGCTGTCGAGCTCGTCCTTGAGCAATTCGTTGACGGCGCGGTGGCGCTGGATGCGGGACAGGCCGGAAAAGGCGGGGGCGACGATGCGGATCCGGAAATGGGTTTCGCCGGTGCCGTCGAAGGAGCCGTGCGCATCGCTGTCGGAATTGTGATGGCCCGCATGCAGGTGACTTTCGTTGATCACCACCAGCCGTTCGGGCTGGAAACGTGTCGTCAGGGCTGTTTCAATGCGGTTCTGGCGGGACATGAAGGCGCTCCTGGGGGTTCTGTGTCTGTCAGGCAATCAACAAGGTGAGCCCCTGCAGACCATAATCCGGTCACAAAAACCGGCTGTCACGATTTGCGTGGTGGCATTCGAAGCCGAGACGGAGTACTCAGCTTGAATCTTTCTTGTCAATCCTTGTTCGTTAAGTGCGGAGCATCATAATCGTCGATATGAAACTGGATTCCAAATATTTTGACAGCATTCGCGTCCGCCGCAAGGGCGCGAAGAAGGCTGAACCCACTGTCCCTGAGTGTCAGTGGGATGGCTGCGCCAAACCCGGCGCGCATCGCGCCCCCGTGGGCCGCGACGCGGAGGGGCAGTACTTCATGTTCTGCGTCGACCACGCGCGCGAGTACAACAAGGGCTACAATTATTTCTCGGGCCTGTCCGATGGCGAGATCGCGCGCTACCAGAAAGAGGCCCTGACCGGGAACCGGCCAACCTGGAAGATGGGGGTTGACCGGTCGGCCGAAAGCGGCCCGACACAGTCGACCGCGAAATCGGGTTCCGCCAGTTCGCAGGCGCGGATGCGCGACCCGCACGGCTTCATCAACGAGACCCGTCCGCACCGGCCGGTGCGCGCCCGCAAGGTCAAGACGCTGGAGGCGAAGGCGTTCGACACGCTCAGCCTGGCCGCGAATGCGACATCGACGGAGATCAAGGCGCGCTACAAGGATCTGGTCAAACAGCACCACCCGGATGCCAATGGCGGAGACCGCGGTTCGGAGGACAGATTCCGGGCCGTCATCCAGGCCTACCAATTGTTAAAGCAGTCTGGTTTCTGCTAAGCGAACAGTCTAAGCAGGATCGGACAGGAGAGACGGCCAGCGAGCTTGAAAGCCAGGCCTTGGAGACATGATGAGCAAGATCGACCTCGACATAACCAACCTGCCCGACACCACCGTCAATGTGCGTGAGGTGTTTGGCATTGATTCGGACATCTCTGTCCCGGCCTACAAGGAGCGCGACTCCTATGTGCCTGACCTGGATCCGGATTACCTGTTTGACCGCGACACCACGCTCGCCATTCTCGCAGGCTTTGCCCACAACCGCCGGGTGATGGTCTCCGGCTATCACGGCACCGGCAAGTCGACCCATATCGAACAGGTTGCCGCCCGGCTCAACTGGCCCTGCGTGCGCGTCAATCTCGACAGCCATGTCAGCCGCATCGATCTCGTCGGCAAGGACGCCATCGTGGTGCGCGACGGGCTGCAGATCACCGAATTCAAGGACGGGATCCTGCCCTGGGCCTATCAGCACAATGTCGCGCTGGTGTTTGACGAATATGACGCCGGCCGCCCGGACGTGATGTTCGTGATCCAGCGGGTGCTGGAATCCTCGGGCCGCCTGACATTGCTCGACCAGAGCCGCGTCATCCGGCCACACCCGGCATTCCGCCTGTTCGCCACCGCCAACACCGTTGGCCTGGGCGACACCACCGGACTCTATCACGGCACCCAGCAGATCAACCAGGCGCAGATGGACCGCTGGTCGATCGTGACCACGCTGAACTATCTGCCGCATGACCAGGAGGTCGACATCGTCGCCTCCAAGGTCAAGGAATTCGCCAAGGGCGACGGTCGCGACACGATCTCGCGCATGGTGCGGGTGGCCGACATGACCCGGTCCTCCTTCATCAATGGCGATCTGTCGACGGTGATGAGCCCGCGGACCGTGATTACCTGGGCGGAAAACGCCGAGATCTTCGGGGACGTGGCCTTCGCCTTCCGTCTGACCTTCCTCAACAAGTGCGACGAGCTGGAACGCGCGCTGGTGGCTGAACACTATCAACGGGCGTTCGGCGTCGAGTTGAAGGAAAGCGCTGCCAATATCGTTCTCAGCGCCAGCGCCTGACGGATCCTGCCATGGCCGGACGCGGCGACAACACTCGACCAAAGCCAAATGGCACCGTAGACGCCGAGCCGTTCCGCCGGGCGCTGACGGGATGTGTCCGCGCGATTGCCGGTGACCACGAGCTCGAGGTCACCTTCGGCAATGACAAGCCGGGCATGTCCGCGGACCGGGTCCGGCTTCCCGACCTGCCCAAGCGGCCGACCCGCAATGACTTTGCCGTCACCCGCGGTCTTGGCGATTCGATGGCATTGCGCAAGGCCTGCCACGATGATGCAGTCCATGCCCGCATGGCACCGGAAGGCCCGGATGCCCGCGCCGTCTATGACGCCGTCGAGCAGGCCCGGGTCGAGGCCATCGGTGCGCGGCGGATGACCGGCGTCGGCGACAATCTCGCCTCGATGCTGGACGACAAGTACCAGCGGGCCAATTACAGCGGCATCGTCAGTCGGGAGGATGCGCCGCTTGAAGAAGCCGTGGCGCTGATGGTGCGCGAAAAGCTGACAGGCCGGGCGCCGCCGCAATCGTCCGGACAGGTTGTCGAGCTGTGGCGCGATTTCATCGAGGGCAAGGCCGGCACGGTACTCGACACGCTCGAGGGTTCGGTCGAGGACCAGCAGGCCTTTGCCCGCGTGGTGCGGGAAATGCTGTCGGCCATGGAGATGGCCGAGGATTACGGCGACGACGACAGCGAGCAGGAAGACCAGGACGAGGTGTCCGACGAGGATCAGCCGCGCAGCCAGGAAGAGAACGAGCAGTCATCCCAGGAGGATGCAGGTTCCGACGCAGCCCCGGCCGACGAGAACGAAGCCTCTGACGAGCAGATGGACACCGGCGAGATGGACGGCGCCGAAGCCGGCGACGACGACACCATCGACGACAGCGACGAGGATGCCGACACGCCGGGCGAAACCCGCAAGTCGAACGATCCCTTCGAGGATCTCAACACCAAGATCGACTACAAGGTGTTCACCACCGAGTTTGACGAGGAAATCTCGGCCGAGGAACTGTGCGAGGAAGCCGAGCTCGAGCGGCTGCGCGCCTTTCTCGACAAGCAACTGGCGCATCTGCAGGGCGTGGTCGGACGGCTGGCCAACCGGCTGCAGCGCCGGCTGATGGCGCAGCAGAACCGGGCCTGGGATTTCGATCTCGAGGAAGGCTATCTCGACAGCGCGCGGCTGACCCGGATGATCATCGACCCGATGCAGCCGCTGTCGTTCAAGATGGAACGCGACACCAATTTCCGCGACACCGTGGTGACGCTGCTGATCGACAATTCCGGCTCGATGCGGGGCCGGCCGATCACCGTGGCTGCCACCTGCGCCGACATCCTCGCGCGCACGCTGGAACGTTGCGGCGTCAAGGTGGAGCTGCTGGGCTTTACCACCAAGGCCTGGAAGGGCGGCCAGAGCCGCGAGAAATGGCTGACCGGCGGCAAGCCGGCAACGCCGGGCCGGCTCAATGATTTGCGTCACATCGTCTACAAGTCCGCCGACGCACCCTGGCGCCGGGCGCGGCGCAATCTCGGTCTGATGATGCGCGAAGGCCTGCTCAAGGAAAACATCGACGGCGAAGCGCTGATCTGGGCGCATTCGCGGCTGACCAAGCGGCCCGAGCAGCGCAAGATCCTGATGATGATCTCCGATGGCGCGCCGGTCGATGATTCGACCTTGTCGGTCAATCCGGGAAATTATCTCGAGCGGCATTTGCGGGCGGTGATCGAGGAGATCGAAACCCGCTCTTCGGTCGAATTGCTCGCCATCGGGATCGGTCATGACGTGACCCGCTATTACCGCCGCGCGGTGACAATTGTCGATGCCGAGGAACTGGCCGGCGCCATGACCGAGCAGCTGGCGGCGCTGTTTGCCGATGAAGGTGGCGATCCCAAGGCCCGTGGCGGGCGCAAGCGGGCGTGAGCGCCGCCAGGGTCATGGTCCGGCTGGGGCTGATCGCCGGCGTTGTTGCGCTGCTGACCGCCACCACGGCGCTACCGCTTCGCGCAGATGATGAAACACTGCAGATCCGCTCGCGGCTGATCCCGAATTTCAGGGTCGGGTCGGACGAGATCCGCTTCGGCGCTTTCGAGTTTACCGGCGGTCTGGAGCTGAGCTCCTCACACCAGTCGCTGGGAGCGATGTCCGCGATCCGGCTGGCTGAGGACAGGGGCCGGTTTCTCGGCGTCATGGACACGGGCAACTGGTATGCCGGGCGGTTCGAGCGTGACGACAAGGGCAGGCTGATCGGGGTGACGGATTTCTCGGTCTCGCCGATCATCGGCGCGAATGGCGACAGCTCGGACGAAAAATGGAAATTCGATGCCGAGGGGCTGGCCCTGCGCGGCGACGAGGCGCTGGTCAGTTTCGAACGGGTGAGCCGCGTGGATATCTATCCGGCCATGGCGCCGGGCAAGTCCAAACCGCTCGGCTCGCTCCCGGTGGTGATCCCGCTCAAGGAACTTCGCCACAATCGCGGGCTCGAAGCCATTGCGGTGGCGCCACCGGCCTCTCCGCTGGCAGGCGCCGTCATTGCGGTATCGGAAAAAAGTCTCAACGCCAGCGGCGATATCTATGCGGCGATCCTCAGTGGCCGTTCCACCGGGGTGTTCTTCGTCAAGCGCCATCCGCCTTTTGATGTCACCGATGGCGATTTCCTGCCCAATGGCGATCTGCTGCTGCTTGAACGCCGCTTCTCGATCGCCGAAGGCGTCGGTATGCGGATTCGCAGGATCGACGGCAGCCGCTTGGGCGTGGGCAACCTGGTGGACGGTCCGGTCATTCTGGAAGCCGATTTCGGCGATCAGATCGACAATATGGAAGGGCTGGATGTCAGCACCGATGCCGAAGGCCAGATCTATGTCACGCTGGTCTCTGACGACAATCACTCGATCCTGCAACGGAACCTGATTCTCGAGTTCCGCTACATGGGCGAGGCGAAGTAGGCCGGGATAGCCGGATCAGGCGCGGCGCTCTGCGGCCAGAACCGGCATCAGCATGCCATAGGGCGCCAGCATGGCGAGCCCGACGATCATCTTGACACCGAGGTCGCCCAGGGCCCAGGACAGCCAGCGCGGCGCCTCCAGGGCGAACAGGCCGAGCAATGGCGCGGCTTCGCTGGCGAATGCGTCGCCGGGGCCGATGATGCCCCCGGCTTGCGAGAAGGCCAGGCTGAAAAAGATGAGCGTGTCGAGGCTTGAGCCGATGATCGTGGAGACCAGCGGCGGCAGCCACCAGACCCGGTTGCGCAGCCGGTCGAAGATCGAGACGTCGAGAAGCTGGGCCACCAGGAATGCCGAGCCCGATGCCACGGCGATGCGCGGCGTGGCCAGCCAGACCGACAAGGCGACGGCGATGACAAAGCCGGAAAACACCACGATGCGGGCGGTCTGCGGGCCGAACCGGCGGTTTGCCAGGTCTGTCACCAGGAAGGCGATCGGATAGGTGAAGGCGCCCCAGGTCAGCAGGTCGGCGAGATTGAGCGCGCCGAGCGTGACATCAACCGGGAACTGGACCAGGAAGTTCGAGGCCACGACAACAGCGGCCATGACCGCCATGAACGGGAGTATGGAAGTGATCATTCGCATTTTTTTATCCTGGGTTGATGCCACCAGCGGAAAAACATGAAGGCGGGCCAGAGGCCCGCCATCATAAACGATAAAACGTCAGCCCTGCTCAGGCGGCAACGTTTTCGACAAGCTTCTTGGCGATCTGCCGCTTGAGCAAGCGGGCGCGCATCGAAAGCTCAGCATCCTTGGCCTTGGTCAGGAATGCGTCGAGGCCGCCACGATGTTCAACCGTACGCAGGGCGTAGGCAGAAATACGAAGACGGTAACGCTGGCCAAGTGCGTCGGAGATCAGCGTCACGTTGCACAGGTTCGGCAAGAACCGGCGACGTGTCCGGTTGTTGGCGTGGCTGACATTGTTTCCAGACTGAACAGCCTTGCCGGTCAATTCACAGCTGCGGGACATATTGCACCTATTATCTCTTGCCGGCGGACGGGCCGAGCCAAACTTGAGGCTCACCCAAAGGACCGCAGGCCTTTATCGGAAGTCGCGTGTCTATAGTCAGACCAGCGGGCCGCGTCAAGCCGGGAAGGCGGCGAAACCGGCTAATGTGTGGTCCGGGAGCCATCATAGCTGATTTTTGTCGCCGCAGGCATGGAAATGACGCAATCTGCGACAAGCCTGATCGCGTCCGCATGCCGGTGAACCAGCCGGGGCGCGATGGATGTGCCCGCTTCGATCTCCCGGCAAGGCTGACCGGGGGAGGGTGTCACCTGGTTGAGAATGGAGAACATGCATGGGTCGCGCCGGAACCGTCTTTGCAGCCCTGACCGGGGCGATGCTGCTGGTGCCAGCCTGGCAGGGACATGCCGTGGCGGAGCCGGTCACGATCCGGTCCGAATATTCAGTGACGCTGATCGGTTTTCCGGTGGCCTATGCCAGCTTTGTCACGGTGATCGACGGCAGGTCCTATGAGATCACCGGAGAAATGCGCACCTCGGCGCTGTCCGACATCATATCAAAGGCGCGCGGCGAGGCCAGCGTGACGGGTAAGCTGACCAAGGACAGGTTGCTGGCGTCGAACTTCCGGGTTGCCTATTCCACCGACAAGCGGGCGCACCGGATCGGCATCAAGTTCGATGGCGGCGGCAACGTGACATCGGCGACCAATTTTCCGAAGCCGAAAAAGGCATCGGCGGACTGGGTGCCGGTATCGGCCGCGGATCTGCGCGCGGTGCTCGATCCGCTCTCGGGCATGGTGTTTCCGGCCGGCTCGAAGGTCTGTCCGCGCAGCCTGCCGATCTTTGACGGCCAGTCGCGGGTGACGCTGCATCTGACCCCCAAGGGCGTGCGCCCCTTCCGGACCAAGGGCTTTGCCGGTGATGCCATCGTCTGCGCCATCCGCTTCGATCCCAAATCCGGGTACCGGACGGGATCTTCCGGAATCCGATATCTGCGCGAGCTCAAGACAATGGAGGTCTGGTACGCCAAGCACGAGCCGGGCGGGTTTTACGCACCGGTCTATGCCAAGGTGCCGACAAAAATCGGACAGGTCATCGTTGCGGCCACCCGATTTGGCGGCTAAGCCCTGCAATTGACAATCTGACCAGGCAGGGGCGCAACCGCATCGCGGCAGGCGCGGGGGACGACGTTTGACGAACATTCCGACATTGATCGGCTTTTCAGCCGTAATGATGTGGTCGGCGCTGGCGGTCCTGACCGCGGCTTCGGGCACAATGCCGCCATTTCAGCTCTCCGCGATCTGCTTTCTGATCGGCTCGCTGATCGGGCTGGCAGCGATGATCCGCGAACCGGCCCGGTTCAAGGCGTTCCGGCAGCCGGCCAAGGTGTGGGCGCTCGGCCTGTTCGGCCTGTTCGGCTATCACTTTCTCTATTTCACCGCCCTGAGAAACGCGCCCGCCGTGGAGGCCGGGTTGATCGCCTATATGTGGCCGCTGCTGATCGTGGTCGGCTCGGCCCTGCTACCGGGCGAACGGCTAGGCTGGCACCATGTGGTCGGTGCGCTGATGGGGCTCGCGGGAACCGCGCTGATCCTGACCGGCGGGGCGGAAGGGGAATTTGGCGGCGGCAGCCTGCTCGGTTACGGGGCAGCAGTGCTGTGCGCGCTGACCTGGTCGGCCTATTCGCTGATTTCACGGCGCTTCGGGGCAATCTCGACCGATGTCATTGTCGGCTTCTGCATGATCTCGGCGGTGTTCTCGGCGCTGTGCCACCTGCTGCTGGAAACCACCATATGGCCTGACACCACCGGTCAGTGGCTGGCGGTGCTCGGTCTTGGCCTCGGTCCGGTCGGGCTGGCGTTTTATGCCTGGGATTACGGGGTCAAGAAGGGCGATATCCAGGTTCTGGGCGTGGCAAGTTACGCGGCACCGCTGCTGTCGACACTGATCCTGATCCTGTTCGGCCATGGCCAGGCGACCTTCGGCATTCTGCTTGCCTGTCTGCTGATCACCGGCGGTGCCTTTCTGGCGGCCAAGGACTTTCTGCGGGGGAAGGCGAAGCCTTGACCGGATTTCTGCAAACCCTTGCGCTTCGGGAAATTCTCCTTTTGGCGGTCTCGGGCCTTGGCTTCATCCTGTATCTGGCCATGCTCGACCGGCCGACCTCGCTTGTGCGGACCGTGGCCAAGACGCTGGCTGTGGCCGCGCTGGCGGGGCTGACGCTGGTTGCGGGCGGGCCGAAGCTGCTGGCGCTGGCACTGATCTTGTCGGCGCTTGGCGACGCGTTCCTGGCGCATGAGGGCGATGTGGCGTTTCTGGGCGGGCTCGGCAGTTTCCTCGCCGCGCATGTGGCCTATGCGGTGCTGTTTTTGTCGTCAGGTCCCGGGCTTGCCACGGCACCGCTGCCCGGCCTGCTGGCGGTGGCGGGCTTCGCGCTGGTGATGGGGTTCGTGATGGTGCGCAAGGCCGGACCGCTGGCGCTGCCGGTGGCGGCCTATGTGCTGGCGATCGCGGTGATGGGGCTGGGCGGCGTCACGCTTGGCGGACTGGTGCTGCTCGGCGTGGGGCTGTTCATGGCGTCTGACGCCATTGTGGGGTCGGAGAAATTCCTCATGGCCGAGGCAAGCCGGTTGCGGCGGCTGAGCAGCCCGGCGGTGTGGATCCTGTATTATGCGGGCCAGGCCTTGATCACCCTTGGCCTTCTGGCCTGACCGGCGCGCCTTCAAAAGGTGACGGGCGCCAATCGGGCGGCGCCATTTCAAATTTGGAAAATTCAAATCCCGGCGCCACCGTGCAGCCGACCAGCGTCCACGCCCCGAGCGAGGCGGCGGTCTGCCAGCAATTGGCCGGCACGACAAGCTGCGGCCGTTCGCCCGCGACGAGGTTCATGCCGAGCCGGTGGGACTGGGCGTTGCAGCCGTCGGCGGATAATGTCAACGCCAGCGGTCCGCCACCGTACCAGTGCCAGATTTCGGCGGCATCGGTGACGCGGTGCCAGTGCGAGCAGTCGCCGCCTTCCAGCAGATAGTAGATCGCCGTCGAATGGCCGCGCTCGCCGCCTTCGGTGTCGCGGAAGGTTTCCTGGTACCAGCCGCCCTCGGGATGCGCGCGCATGTCGAGCGTGGCGATGATCTCGCGTGCGGTGAGGACCGGATCCATCATCAGAAATGATCCTTGCGCCGGCGCAGATCGGCAAAGACCTCGACGTCGCTGGCGGCCTCCATGCCGAGATGCCGGCGGATGGACGGATCGCCGCAGCGCATGAAGGGGTTGGTGCGCTTTTCAAAGCCGATGGTGGTCGGAAGGGTCGCGAGCCCCTTGGCGCGCATGTCTGTGATGTCTTCCATGCGTTTGGCGAGTTCGTCATTGTCGGGGTCGACGGTGACGGCGAAACGGCCATTGGACTGGGTGTATTCATGCCCGCAATAGACCCGGGTCTGGTCGGGAAGGTCGCCGAGACGGGCAAGCGAGCCGAACATGTCCTCGGGCGAGCCTTCAAACAGCCGGCCGCAGCCAAGCGCAAACAGCGTGTCGCCTGCAAACAGCAAATCCTCGTCCGCAATGTAGAAACAGATATGCCCCGCCGTATGGCCTGGCGTTGTGATGACCTTCACTGTTCTGCCGGCAAATTCGAATGTGTCGCCGTCACTGACCGTCTGGGTCAGACCGGCGATCTTGCCGGCCTCGGCGGACGGTCCAATGACTTTCGGCGAGTAGGCCTCCGCCAGGGCGGCAATGCCTTCGACATGATCCGGATGGTGGTGCGTGACCAGCAGATGGGTGAGTCGCCAGTTGCGCTGCCTGAGCTCATCGGCGATGACGGTTCCGTCCGGCGCGTCGATGCTGGCGGTTTCTCCGGTCAGCGGATCGTGCAGAAGGACGCCAAAATTGTCCTGCCGGCAGGAAAACTGGTCGATCATGAGGCTTGTCATCAGGTTCTCTCCGGGGCATTGAATCAGTTGCATGACCATAGCGACTGGCGCCCGATCCGTCACCTTGCCTGCCATTGCTCCCGTCGAGCAAAGGGCTTTTCGGGATTTTGCGCGCTGCCTGCTTGCGCCGGCCGTTGATCGTTTTCGGGTCGAAACGCCCATTGAAGAGGTATGGCTCCCATGAAGCTCTATTTCAGCAGAAATCCCAATCCGCGGCTGGCCGTCGCGGTTGCGCGATACCTCAAGGCGCCGGTCGAGTTCGAGTTTGCGGCGCCCTTTGCCCCCGGACAGGCCGAGCGGTTCTCGAAGCTCAATCCAAATCTGAGCATTCCGATCCTCGAGGAGAACGGCGCCACGCTCTGGGAAGCCGATGCGATCGCCTGCCGGCTTTCCCGTTCGGTGGATTCGGACTTCTGGCGGCGCGGAGACGACGAGCCCGACATGATCCGCTGGATCAGCTGGGGCAAGGCTCATTTTGTCCATGCCTGCGACATGGTGCATTTCGAACGCGGCACAAAGCAGCGCTACGGACTTGGGCCGATCGATCCGGCGAAGGTCGAAGAGGGGCTGCGCCAGTTCCGAGGCGCCACCGAGATTCTGGAAGCGCAGCTGACCGGGCGGGACTGGTTGAGCGGGACGTCGCCATCCTATGCGGATTTTCGCATGGCGACCTTCCTGCCCTTCAATGACATCGCCCGATTGCCGCTCGACGGGCTGGATGCGGTGAACCGCTGGCATGCCCGCCTTCAGGATCTTCCCGCCTGGAGCCGGCCCTTCGACGGGCTGGACGCGCCGGACCTGCCGCCAGTTCCGGGCTGACCGAAACCTCGATTTTGCCGGTGTTCGGCCCTTGCCGCGGGTGTTACTCTGCCGGCTTGTTCATAGGAAACGCGCGGGCAATCCGTCATGCATGCCGATATCGTTGATCTCAGACAGTTCTATCATTCGCGGCTCGGCCTGCTTGCCGAACAGTCCGTGGCCATGGCGCTGTCCTCGATCTGGGCCAATCTGCCCGGCGAGAGATTGATGGGGCTTGGCTATGCGGTGCCCTATCTCGACCGGTTCGGTCCCGATGCCGAGCGGGCATTCGCCTTCATGCCTGCCGGGCAGGGGGCCGTGAACTGGCCGGTCGGCGGGCCATCGGCCACGGCTCTGGTGTTTGACGAGGAACTGCCGCTGCCCGATGCCTCGCTCGATCGCATCCTGATGGTGCATTCGCTGGAATTTGCCGAAAACCCGCGCGAGACGCTGAAGGAGCTCTGGCGGGTGCTGGCGCCGGGCGGCCGGCTGGTGATTGTCACGCCCAACCGCCGCGGCGTCTGGGCACGGTTCGAGCACACACCCTTTGGCGCCGGCAGACCCTATTCGCGCGGACAATTGGTCAGCATCCTGCGCGAGAGCAATTTCACCCCCGGCGCCTTTGCCGAGGCACTGCTGTTTCCGCCCTCCGAGCGTTCGGTGGTGCTGCGGCTGCATGGCATTCTGGAGCGGCTTGGCCGGCGGATGTGGCCGGTGTTTGCAGGCGTCATCATCGTCGAGGCGCAAAAACGGCTTTACCAGGGGCTGCCTGTGGCGGCGCGGGCGTCGCGCCGAGTGTTCGTGCCGGTGCTGTCACCGCAGACCTCCCGCGCCGTGCATCGCCGGGCCAAGACGCCCAACTGATCGCCACTCTCGACAAGACCGCTGGGAGCGGTTATTTCCGCCTGACCACGCCTGGTTTTTCGTTTGCAAGGAACCTTCATCATGAGCAGCTCAGAACGTCCCGCCCCCAAGCCGGGTGTCATGGATATCGCGGCCTATGTGCCGGGGCGTGAAACCGCGCATGGCGTGGCCAAGGTCTACAAGCTGTCATCGAACGAATCGCCGCTGGGTCCAAGCCCGATGGTCACGGAAGCCTTTGCGGCGCGCAATGTCGATCTGGCGACCTATCCGGATGGCTCGGCGCATGTGCTGCGGGAGGCCATTGCCCGCGCCTATGGCCTCAACCCCGGCAATATCCTGTGCGGCAACGGCTCGGACGAACTGCTCGGACTGCTGTGCCAGACCTATCTCGCGCCCGGCGACGAGGGCGTGTTCACCGAGCATGGCTTCTTGGTCTACAAGATCCAGATCATGGCGCAGGGCGCGACGCCCGTGACCGTGCCCGACACAGACCTGACCGCCGATGTCGATGCGATTCTCGGCGCGGTGACCGAGAAGACCAAGATCGTCTTCCTGGCCAATCCGAACAATCCGACCGGAACCTATATCCCGGTCAATGAGGTGCGGCGCCTGCATGCGGGACTGCCGGGCCATGTCATTCTGGTTCTCGACGCGGCCTATGCCGAATATGTCCGCCGCAATGACTACGAAGCCGGCATCGAGCTGGTCTCGGCCAACACCAATGTGGTGATGACCCGGACATTCTCGAAGATCCATGGGCTTGCCGGGCTGCGGATCGGCTGGATGTATGCGCATGAGGCGATCGTCGATGCCTGCAACCGGGTGCGCGGTCCGTTCAACGTCAACGCGCTTGCGATCATTGCAGGTGCGGCAGCGATCGGCGACCGGGCCCATGTCGAGCGTGCGGTCGAGCACAATGAGGCCTGGCTGGGCCGCGTCAGCGAAGTGCTTGAAGCCTTGGGCCTGACGGTGACGCCGTCGGTCGGCAATTTCGTGCTGATGCATTTTCCCGCAACAGCGGGCAAGACGGCTGCGGAAGCCGACGAGTTTCTCTGCTCACGGGGTTACATTTTGCGGCGGGTGTCGGGATATGGCCTGCCGGACGCCTTGCGGATGACCATCGGCAGTGAAGAAGCCAATCTCGGCGTGCTTGACGCGCTGAAGGAGTTCATGGCCTGACATCATGAGTAAAGCATTGTTTGAAAACATCACCCTGATCGGCATCGGCCTCATCGGTTCGTCCATAGCGCGCGTGGTGCGCGCCAAGGGGCTGGCCGATCATGTGACGATCGCCACCCGCAGTGCGGAGACGCTGGAGCAGGCGCGGACGCTGGGGCTGGGGGATGCCTATTTTCTCTCCAGCGCCGAAGCGGTCGCCAATGCTGATCTCGTGATCGTGTCGGTGCCGGTGGGGGCATCGGAGGCCGTGGCGCGCGAAATCGGCCCGCATCTCAAGCCCGGGGCCATCGTCACCGATGTCGGATCGACCAAGGCCTCGGTGGTCAAGCAGATGCAGCCGCATATGCCGGATCATGTCCACTTTATCGCCGGTCACCCGATTGCCGGTACCGAGCAGAGCGGCCCGGCGGCCGGATTTGCCGAACTGTTTGACGGCCGCTGGTGCATCCTGACCCCGTCGCCGGGCACGGACCAGCAGGCGATTGCCCGGCTCACCGGTTTCTGGGAAGCCTGCGGGTCCAAGGTCGACCAGATGGACCCCGAACACCATGACCTAGTGCTGGCGATCGTGTCGCATCTGCCGCACATTATCGCCTACAACATCGTCGGCACGGCCGATGATCTGGAGACCGTGACCGAATCCGAAGTGATCAAATATTCCGCCTCGGGTTTTCGCGATTTCACCCGGCTTGCGGCATCCGATCCGGTGATGTGGCGCGATGTCTGCCTGCACAACAAGGATGCCATTCTGGAAATGCTGGCGCGGTTCTCCGAGGATCTCTCCTCGCTGCAGCGCGCGGTTCGCTGGGGCGATGGCGAGCAATTGCTGGACCTGTTTACCCGCACCCGCGGCATCCGCCGGTCCATCGTCGAGGCCGGCCAGGACACCGAAGCACCGAACTTCGGCCGCAACGCGCCCAAGACGGACGTTCCGGGCGCTCCCGAATAGCGTTCAGAAGCCCGGCAATTCGCCCAGCGGAAACATGCCCAGCGAGACCCGGCTCTGGTCGAGCGTCAGCGGCAGGGTGATGGCATCATCGCCGGGCACCGTGTCCAGCGCCGAGAGCAGGGGGGCGAACCGGCCGATCAATCCGCCGATCTGCGGATCGAAACTTGCCGCCAGCTCGGTGAAGCGCTGCTGACCACGCACGGTCAGTTGCAGCGCGCCGGACAATCTTCCATCAGTGCCGACCTGGATCGGCCCGGAGATTTCGAGCGAGGATGCGTCGTCAAGCTCGATCGCCAGGCGATGGATCAGGGTCTCGACAATCCCTTCGGGCGCGACATAGGGCCTGTCGAGCAGACCGGCCTGTCCGGTCAGTGTCGCCTCGAGGCTGACGGCCTTCGCGCTCAGCCCGGTGATCAGACTGGTCTGAAGTTCCCCGCCATAGGAGGCGATGTCGAGGTCAGGGCCGTTGCGGCGGGCATGGGCGGTGATCCGCCCGGCCTGCAAGGACAGTTTCTGCGCCAGCACGATTCCGTCAATGTCGAAGCTGATGTTGCGGCCATCCAGCGAGCCGCGGTCGATGCCGTGCATGGCGGCAACGCCGCTTGCCTGCAGCACCTGCCAGTCGATGCGGACTTCCACTCCCGGCGCCGAGAGCGCCAGCGGGCCGTCGACTTCGGCGACGACATGGCCGGGCTTGTAGAATTGTGCCGCCGAGCGAAACGCGCCGGTGGTGGCGGCCACGCCATCGCCGGGGTGGGCATAGGAAAGCGTGTCGCAGAACACGCCGAAGCGGAAGGGGTAGCCGCGGATATCGGAATTGACGCAGTCGGCGCTGGCCTCGTCACCAGTCATTTCAGCCAAGGCTTCGGGCAGGTGGCTCTCGATCCGGGCTGCGAAAAGAAACCATGCGACCGTCCAAAGCAGGATTGCGCCGACAATTGCCGCAACCAGCCAGCCGAATTTTCGCGATGACGAGGCAGATGAGGTGGATGGCATTGCGTTCTCCTTGTGCGCCCTGCATTAAGGCATGACGGCGAAAGCCGGGCCGGGCCCGCCGATCGGACGCCTGGCTTGAAACCGGAATTTGCTTTGCTGCGTCGTGGTTGCCGCGCTGTACATATGGGCTCGGATATGGACGATTTTTGGGTGTTTGGCTACGGATCGCTGATGTGGCGTCCAGGTTTCGAGCATGAGGAAACAAGGCAGGCGCGATTGTTCGGGTTTCACCGTGCATTGTGCGTCCGCTCGTTCTTTCACCGTGGCACGCCGGAGCGGCCGGGACTGGTGCTCGGGCTTGATCGCGGCGGATCCTGCCATGGGGTCGCCTTCCGGATCCGGCCGGAAAACCGCAACGCGGTGATGGCCTATCTGCGCGAGCGCGAGCTGGTGACCCGGGTCTATGTCGAGACGTCCCGCAGGGTGCGGCTCAAGACCGGCCAGGATGTTCGCGCCGTGACCTATGTGGTCGACCGGTCCCACACCCAATATGCCGGCGCCCTTTCGATCGATGACGCCCTGCTCGGTGTTTCGGGCGCCGTGGGGCAATCCGGGCCGAACGAGGATTACGTGGTCAACACCGTCGACCATCTCAGGACCCTCGGCATTCACGACGCCCACCTGGAAGGGATTGCCGACCAGATCAGGCGTATGGGGCACCCGCTCTGATCAGCCCGAAACCTTGTTGGAGGCCAGTGCCTCGAGTTCGGCGAAGCGGCGACGGGCGTCTTCCCGCAGGGGGACCTGCGGATTGGCCTTGATGGTTTCGACCAGCAGCTTGTCGCTGGCGGTTTCCATCACGTCGACCAGTTTCTTCATGAAGGCGTCAGGGTCCATTCCGGCTTCGATCGGCGTCAGGATCTGCACCTTGAAATGTCCCGGATAGCGCAGGAACTTGCGGCGCGGCCAGAACAGGCCTGGATGCATAACCACCGGCACCACCGGCACCTTGAGATCACGGTAGAGCCGGGCAATACCGTATTTGTAGTTCGGCGGCGCACCGGCGGGCCGGCGGGTGCCTTCCGGGTAGATGATCAGCTGGCGGCCGCTTTCGATCTCGCGCTTGGTGCGTTTGAGCACTTCGGCCATGACCTTGCCCTTGGCGCCGCGATTGACCGGGACCATCCTCATCTTGAAGATGTACTGGCCAAAAAGCGGAATCCACTGCAGTTCACGCTTGAGAATGTAGACCGGGTCATTAAGCCAGGGCAGCAGCGCATAGGCATCCCAGAAAGACTGGTGCTTGGGGGCGAAGATATAGCCGCCCTCGGGGATGTTCTCGAGGCCTTCAATTTCAAACGTGGTGCCGACGATCTTCTCCTGCAGCCAGTGATTGGCCAGTGCCCAGTTTTTCGGCACGCTCCATGCTGCCTTGCGCTCGGCCAGGAAATAATAGGGCGAGAACACGATCATGCGCACGATCAGATTGATGTAGAAGGCGATGTTGAAGAGTATGGACCTGAGAACAATCATGGCGGCATCCGGATTCATGGTCGGCTCCGTCCGCACTTGCGCCGGAGCCCTGGACCCCGGTTACACCATTGACGGGCCGCCGAAAACCTGCCGGTCCGGAAAATCGGGACAGGCCGGAGCCAGGTGGTGTCAGTCGTAGGATATTCCCGCCGCCACGGGCGGCTTGACGCCGGCATCGGCGCGCAGGCCACTGGCGGTCTTGGCGCCGCTCCAGTTGCGCAGCCGGGCCAGGGAATATTTGGCATATTCCACCATGAGGGTGCGCAGCGCCACCGGGTCAGTGAGCCAGGTCTCGGTCTTGAGATCGGCATGGGTTACCGGGTAGGCAATGAAGGTCACGTCGGGGCTGGCCTGGGAGAGTTCCAGCAGGCTTCGCGGCATGTGGTAATTGTTGGTCACCACGAGGATCCGGTCGTAGCCGCGCTGGCGGATCCATCCGGCGGTTTCATTGGCATTGCCGATGGTGTCGAGCGCCTCATAGCCGATGTCGACGCAGCAGGCGAAGGTCGCCGATTTGGTTCCGGTGGCGCGGCGCAGCGCCGTGCCCGTGGTTGTCGGGTTGACGCCGGATATCAGCAGCCGCTCGCCGACGCCGTTTTCAAGCAGTTCCAGGGCCTGGTCGATTCGCTGGTAACCGCCGGTCAGGGCGACGATCGCGTCGACCTCGCCCGGCGTTCCGGTGGCCTTGAGTTCGGCGATGGTGTCAGTGAAGCGGAAAAAACCCATGGCGGTCAAGGCGATGCCGACGATGGCAGCGATGGTGACAATGCGCAGGCCGTGATGCCCCACACGCCGGAGGCGGTGGAGTGAATCAGACCTGATGGTTGCCGGCGGTGCCGGTTCGGGCGGTACGGTGTCCACGCTCATCATGCATGAATACTCCGAGATTCCGGCGAGGACCAGTCGGATTTGCGGCAAAAACCGGGCACGTCAACCAATTTCGGCCAGGGCCGGATCGGCGCGCTGCCGGTCGATCTCGCGGATGGTGCGGGTTACGGTCAGCCGGGTGGTGATCGCGGTCATGGCCGAGATCAGCACGACGATGCCGATGATGCCGACATAGCCGGCGCTGCTGAGGGTAAAGCGTCCGAACAGGGCCGTGACCTGGTCATTGAGCACGGTGGCCATGGTGTTGCTCTGCCACAGGCCGAGAAGCAGATAGGCAGCCGCCGCAACGCCGCCGCCGAAGGCCGCCCCCTTGAGGCCGATCAGCAGAAAGCGCTTCTGGAATTCCGAGGCGATGAAGCTCGTTTCGGCGCCGACGAAATGCAGCACTTCGACGATGTGGCGATTGCCGTCCATGGCGCCGCGGGTGGCGAAGATCACGGTCAGCATGGTGGTGGCAAACATCAGCGACAGGACGCCGACCCCGATGAAGACCGTGATCCGCGCCATCGAGATCAGCCGGCTCGCCCAGGCGCGATGATCATCGAGTGTGGCCGCGGGCACCGCATCGGCAAGGGTCTGCCGGATGGTGGCGAAATCCGGCGGCGCATTCTCGTCGATGGTGACGATGACCAGCCGCGGAACCGGCAGCTCATCCATGTCGAAGCCTTCGCCGAGCCAGGGTTCGAGCAGCCTGGCGGTCGAGGCCCGGTCGACGATATCGGCGCTCAGCGCGCCGGGAAAGGACAGCACGATGCTGCGTACCTGGGTCAATGCGGCCTCCATGTCGAGACCATCGGCGGGCTTGATCTGGATGGTGATTTCGCGGGAAATGTCGCCCTGCCAGGCCTCTGCCTTTTCCTGCACCATGGTGACGGCGCCCAGGGTGATGGCGCACAGGAACGACATGATGGCGATCACCACCATCAGGGCGCGCCCGGAGACATTGATTGGCGGCACGATCGGGGCCATGGGCCGCAGCGCGACCAGGCGTTCCTTCTTGCCGGTATCGCTTTTTCTCGGCGTCCGCTCAGTCATAAATGTCGAGCCGCCCTTCGGAAAGAATCATCCGGCGCGCATTGACCCGGTCCATCAGGCTCAGATCATGGGTCGCGATGACAACGGCGGTGCCGAGCCGGTTGAGTTCGATGAACAGATTGAGCAGGCGTTGGGCCATCGGCGGATCGACATTGCCGGTGGGTTCGTCCGCCAGCAGAATTTCGGGCTGGTCGATCAGGGCGCGGGCAATCGCCACGCGCTGTTTCTCCCCACCGGAGAGCACCGGCGGCAGGACATTGATTCGCTCCCCAAGCCCGACCCATTTGAGCAGTTCGATCACGTCGGAACGGTAGCTCGATTCGTCCTTGCCGCGCACCCTGAGCGGCAGCGCCACGTTCTCATAGGTGGTCATGTGATCAAGCAGGCGGAAATCCTGGAAGACGATGCCGATCCGGCGCCGCAACAAGGGCAGCTCCTCGCCGGGGATGACGGCGATGTCCCGGTCGAACATGCGAATCAGTCCGCGCGTCGGTTTCAGCGACATGAACAGCAGCCGCATCAATGTGGTCTTGCCTGCACCCGAGGGGCCGGTCAGGAACTGGAAGGATTTTTTCGGAATGTCGAAGGTCAAATCGCGCAGGACCTCAGGCCCCATACCATAGCGCAACCCGACATTTTCAAAATGGATCAACGGTCAATTCCTGTCGCGGTGGCCAATGCGCACAGTCGCCGGGCGTGGTTAATGCCGCGTTAAGACGCCGGTCGAACCGGCGATTCATCGGGCCTGTTCGGCAAGCATTAACCATTTCCGTTTACGCATCGGTAAGAGATGTTTCAATGCCTACTGCACGACAGTGGCGGAAAAGGGGTGGCTGATGGGAGTTTCGGGCCGCATGAAAACTGCGATCGAACCGAAGGCCAGCGATTTCCTGATGCCGGACCGGAAGCGCCGCGCGCCAAGGCCGCGGGTGCGCGATGTCGAGGATGCCTGTTTTGAAGCCGTCGACAATGGCCGCACGCCTGCCGGCCCTGCCGCCGCAGCCGCGCGCAGCGGTGTGTTCAAGTCCCGGGTCACTGAATCCCTGGAACCGGGGCCCTTTCCGCGGGATTTCGCACAGGTCGACCCGGTTGACGCACAGGCAGCAGACCGCGGCGAGCGGCTCGGCGTGTTCAGGGCCGGGCAGTCCGGTTCCGAATCAGGCCGTAGTCCTGGCATGGCGGCGTCCGGCCTGACGCTGTGCGCCGTTGCCGCCGCAATGGTGTGGATGGCGGGAGGAACCGCACCGGTCGAGCAGCCCGCAGCCGTGGTGCAGAGCGCATCCGCGCCCGGATTGGCGCTGCAGGCGCCGTCGATCACCGGCCGGGCGGCATTGCTGCCGGACCCGGTGGTGACCTCCGCAATTGGCGAAACCGACGCTGCTCCCGCCAAAGCCGGTTACACCGCGCCGACCCCGCGTCCGGCCCGGATCGAGCGGGCGGGTTCCATCCTGATGATCCGGCCCAGCGGCGGCTGAGCGCCTCGAAGCAGGCCAGAACGGATCAAATCGCTTCCATTTGGTCCTGATCGGCTCTAGGACAGTGCGGCAATGTTGACCGAACTATCTGGAGAGCGCGAATGCCGGTTGTGCGCGGAAAAATCATCGAGCCCTTGTTCACGCCCGAGGTGATTGCCCAGCGCAATCGCATCATGGCTTCCGAGATCGCTGCCAATCCGAAGAACGACCTGCTGGTCATCTCCATTCTCAAGGGCTCGTTCATTTTTGCCGCCGACCTGATCCGGGCGCTGCATGATGCCGGGCTCGAGCCCGAGGTCGAGTTCATCACCCTGTCGAGCTATGGCCGCGGAACCACCAGCCAGGGCGTCAAGATCATCAAGGACATCGACAGTGACGTGAAGGGCCGCGACGTGCTGCTCATCGACGACATTCTCGAATCAGGCCGGACACTGAGATTTGCCCGCGACCTGATGTATGAGCGCGGCGCCAATCATGTCGACATCGCCGTGCTTCTGGACAAGCGGTCGCGCCGCGAGGGCACATTGGACGCTGATTATGTCGGGTTCGAATGCCCGGACTATTTCGTCGTCGGCTACGGCATGGATGTAGCCTATGCCTTCCGCGAGCTGCCATTTGTCGGCGTGGTCAAGGGCGACGCCTGAGTCCGAAGGCTCCGGCGTGGTTTTTTGCCCCGGTTTGCGCTACATTCAGTCCATGTTGCGGCAAGTTTCAAATCATAGGTTGCGGCAAACGGCTGCGCTGCAGTGCGCCACCACCGGTGGTGGCCACACGCGGTAGCCCTGTGATTCGCACGCAAGCGCTTGTTCAGATCTCCGATTTGACCGCGCAGGCCCCGGGAGCATGACAATGGCGAGAATCCTGATTGCCGAAGATGAAGAGTCGCTGCGGCGCTTTGTTGCCCGCGCGCTCGTGATCGACGGGCATGAAATCGTCGAGGCAGGAGACGGCGCCGAAGCGCTCGACTATCTGCAGGCCGAGGGGTTCGACCTGCTGTTGTCCGATATCCGCATGCCGATCATGGACGGCATTGCGCTGGCGACGGCCACGGCTGAACTGGTTCCCGACATGCCGATCCTGCTGATGACCGGATTTGCCGAGCAGCGCGAGCGGGCCGAACCGCTGATGCGCATCGTGGTGGACGTGGTGGAAAAGCCCTTCACCCTGCCGCAGATCCGCCAGGCGGTGGCCGATGCGTTGACCAGGAAGGCCGCCTGACGGTTCCCTATTTCAGGTCGAGAAGGCGTTCGAGATAGCGCTTTTCCAGTTCGGGCGACAATTGGTCGCCGAGACGTTCGCGAATGGCGTCCAGAATTTCGCGGGCGCGCTGGATGTCGATCTCGTCGGGCACCTTGACCCGGCTGCCGAAATCCGGACCGGTGGTCGAGCGCGGCCGGCCAAGCGGATCGCGGTCATCGGCTGCGCGGTTGCCGTTGCGGGCAGGGCCTTCACCCTCCGCTTCGCCCTGCTGGTCGCCCATCGCCTGCATCATCTGGTTCATCATGTCCTCGGCGCCCTGGCGCAGCGCCTGCAAAGCGCGGCCCTGATCGCTCAGCGCCTGACCGGTTTCTCCGCCCTCAAGATTGCCGGCGGCATCGCCCATGGCTTCACCGGCTTCGCCAAATCCTTCCGACGGCTGTATGCCCATTCCCTCGAGATCGCTCTGCAATTGTCCCAGCGCGTCACGCAGTTCCTGCTGGCTGCGCCCCAGCGCGCCGAGCATCTCTTCCAGTGACTGTGCGCCCTGGCCCTCCTGTCCCTGGTCCTGGCCGTCTCCGGGCTGCTGCTGACCCTGTTGCTGCTGACGGTCGCGGCCTTCGCCGGGCTGGCTCTGGCGCTCACGGTCGGCGCGCATGGTTTCGTCCATCAACTGCTGCTGCTTGCGCATGAGTTCGCCCAGCTTGTCCATCTGCTGGCGCATCGGACCGCCCTGCTGCTGCTGGCGTTGCTGCCGGCCGGCCTGCAGATTGTTCATCATGCGCTGCAATTCCTGCAGCATCTGCTGAGCCTGGTCGCGGGCGCCGGAGCGGGCCAGGTTCTCGATCTGGTCGAGCATGTTGTCGAGGTCGCGCTGGCGCAGCATGTTTTCCGGCATGGCCTGCTGGGTCTCGCCATTCTGGTTTGCGGGGTTCTGGCGCGCCAGTTCACGCAGATATTCCTGCATCGCTTCGCGCAGCTCGTCCATCAGCTGGGCGATCTCCTCGTCGGTGGCGCCGTTTTCCAGCGCTTCGGCCAGCGCATTCTGGGCATCGCGCAGTCGACGTTCGGCCAGCGACAGATTGCCATCCTCAAGCTGCAGGGCGACGCCCCACATGTAATCGATGGCGGCACGAAGGTCTTCATCGCTGCGGGCATTTTCAAGCCGGCCGCGGACCGATTGCAGCAACAGGTAATGGGTGAGGTCGGGAATGGTCTCTTCCGGCGCAATCGTCAGCGCATCATGCAGGTCATAGACCCGGCGCAGATTGTTGGCATCAAGCGCCAGCACGCCGCGCTGCTCGACCACCGCTGCTGCAAGCGGTTCTGAAAAGCGCCGCCCGGGCAGAACCGTTTCCAGGGTTTCGCTGCGGCCTTCCTGGCCCGCGCCGTCAATGGCGACAAGGGTGATCTTCACGTTCTGGCCGGCCAGCGGGTGTTCGGTGAGGTCGTGGCTCGACACCGCGCGGTTGTCCTCGGACGACCGGCGCGGCAGCGACAGCCGGTATTTCGGCGGGTCAAACAAGGGCCGGGCATCAGGTGCGGCGTCCCCGGCGGGGATGATTTCCGCCTCGGCGCGGGCAATGCCGTGGTCGTCGCTCAGCGTGTAATCGAGCTCCAGCGCGCCGTTGACGGCGCGGCGCGGGGTTTCGACGAATGCGGCAACGGGAGGTGCGTCAGGGATCAGGTGAATGCTGAAGCCGGCTGCGGACCGGCCGGCGCTGATTTCAAGCCGACCGTCGGAGTCCGGTCTGAATGTCCAGGTCGCGGCCCCTGCGGCTGCCGGCCTGCCGGTGGCGCCGGCTTCGGATCGCTCGACCGGGCTCTGCGATGCCTCGTCCGCCCCCCAGGTCACCACGGCATCGGCATCGCCGCCGCCAATCTGGATCGTGACCTCGCTGCCGTCGAAGGCGTCGACAGGAAGGCCTGCATCACGATCAAGTCCGGTGAGGAAGACCGGAGCCTGATTGACATAGGACGGCGGGGTGATCCAGGCGTCGATGCGGACATCCGGCAATGTGCTGGTTGCGTGGCTGACAAGGGCGTCGCCGGGCCGGCCGGCATTGCCCGAAAAGGAATAGCCGAAGGCGACAAACAGCGTCAGCGCAACCGCGACACGGATGCCCCAGGGATCGCGCGCCGGCAGGCTTGAGCGCGGAAGGCCGGTTTCGAGCGTGCCGATGGTTTGCGCCATGCGGCGGCGATGTTCATCCCACAGCGCGCGCGCCAGCGGATCGGTCGCCGCAACAGTGTCATCCTGGCTGGCGATCGCCTGATTGGCGATGCGGTTCTCCGTTTCCAGCCGGGTGTCGATTTCGCCGCGGTCGGGGGACCGGAAGCGCGTCAAAGGCCACAGCGAGGCCAGGAAGGCCAGACAGAACAGCCCGAGAAGCGCCAGCCGCAGCCAGTCCGGCACGATCCTGAAAACTCCGAACCAGGAGAAGCTCAGATACAGGGCGACGACGGCCAGGAGCGGGGCCGAAAGCGTGATGAGACGGCCGAGCCACAGGTTGAGCCGCATGCGCAGGCGGCCGAAGGCGACCGCGCGGCGGGCGTCATCAGGGCTTTGTGTCGGGGCGGTGTGCTTGCTGCCGGGTCTGTCTGCCATCTCGGTTTCCTTCAGCGTCAGACATGAAGATAGCAGTCTTTGCGGCCAAGGCGAGGCCTGTGACAAAAAAGTCAGGCTGAAGGCAGACCCGGAACGGCGGCAGCCCGGCTCAGTCGAGCCAGGCCGGCACCGAATCCATGCCGATCAGATCCTCGTAGGACGGGCGCTTGCGAACGATGTGGAAGCGGTCGCCATGCACCAGAACCTCGGGAACGAGAAGCCTGGTGTTGTAGGTTCCCGCCTGTACCGCGCCATAGGCGCCGGCCGATCCGACGGCAATCAGGTCGCCGGGCCTGGGTTCGGCCATTTCCCGGTCCCGGGCAAGATAATCGCCGCTTTCGCAGACCGGGCCGACAATATCGGCGCGGATGCGCGGGGCATTGGCAGCGGAAATCCGCACCGGGCGGATCTCGTGCCAGGCCTCGTAGAGCGTCGGCCGGATCAGGTCGTTCATCGCCGCATCGACGATGACGAAGGTCTTGTCGCCGCCATCCTTGACATAGATGACTTCGGTCACCAGCACGCCGGCATTGGCGACGATCAGGCGGCCGGGTTCGAGAATGACCTTGCAGCCCAGGTCGCGCAGCCGGGCCTTGACCATCTTGCCATAGGCATCGGGATCGGGCGGCGGCAGATTGTCATCGCGGTAGGGAACGCCGAGGCCGCCGCCGATGTCGAAATGATCGATCGTGTGGCCATCGGCGCGCAGGGCAGTGATCAGCTCGACCATCAGCTTGAGCGCATCATCGAAAGGCTGCAGCTCGGTGATCTGGCTGCCGATATGCATGTCTATGCCGGTAACGCGCACGCCGGCAAGCGTTGCCGCGTGATTGTAGACCGCAGGCGCGCGCTTCCAGGAGATGCCGAACTTGTCTTCCTTCTTGCCGGTCGAGATCTTGGCATGGGTCCTGGCGTCGACATCGGGATTGATGCGGAAGGAAATCGGCGCAACCTTGCCCATGGCGAGCGCCCGGGCATTGAGCACTTCGAGTTCGGGTTCGGATTCGATGTTGAAGCAGTAGATGTCGGCGGCCAGTGCGGCGTCCATTTCGCGCACGGTCTTGCCGACGCCCGAAAACATGATCCTGGAGGCAGGCACACCGGCGGCCAGGGCGCGGCGCAGCTCACCTTCGGAGACCACGTCGACGCCGGATCCCAGCTGCGCCAGGGTCTTGAGGACGGCCTGGTTGGAATTGGCCTTCATGGCGAAACAGACCATCGAATCGATATCGGCGAAGGCGCCCGAAAACACCTTGTAGTGCCGGGTCAGCGTGGCGCTGGAATAGCAATAGAACGGAGTGCCGACCTGGGCGGCGATGTCGGGAAGGCTGACGCCTTCAGCGTGCAGAACGCCGTCGCGATACTCAAAATGATTCACTGGGAATGCCTATTCAAGAAGACCGTCAAGGATGAAACGGCGTTCGGGCGCCGGTGCGGGCGCGGTTTCGCCATCGGCTATCGTCGTGGTTGCCGTCACGCCGGGACGCTCGAGCGGCCCCTTTTTGCCACAGCCTGCGAGGACCACGGCGAGCAGCGCCATTGCGCCTATGGTTTTGATCCAGGGACCGGTCGTCATTCGCTGTTCCTCACGATAGTCTGATAACGTCCAAAGCGGTGGCCTACATACAAGTTTTCGCCGCGATGTGCACCTGCTTTGTCCGCGGGTCTCAGTTGCGTGCGCGCCACCAGGCAATCTGCTTGCGCACCTGCGAGGGTGCGGTGCCGCCAAAGCTCTGCCGGCTGGCGACGGAGGCTTCGACGGTCAGGACGTCGAAAATCCCTGCGGTGATCGCCGGATTGATGCTTTGCAGATCCTCGAGCGACAATTCGGCCAGTTCGCAGCCTTTTTGCTCGGCCATGGCGACGGCATGTCCGGTGGCGTGATGGGCATCGCGGAACGGCAGGCCTGCCTCGCGCACCAGCCAGTCGGCGAGATCGGTTGCGGTGGAATAGCCCGATCCGGCGGCCTTGCGCATCTGGTCGGTCCGGATTTCCATGTCGCTCATCATGCCTGTCATGGCGGCAATCGACAGCTCCAGGCTCTCGGCCGCGTCAAAGACCTGTTCCTTGTCTTCCTGCATGTCCTTGGAATAGGCCAGCGGGAGTCCCTTCATGATGGTCAGAAGCGCCACCAGCGAGCCATTGATGCGGCCGGTCTTGGCGCGCACCAGTTCCGCGGCATCGGGGTTCTTCTTCTGCGGCATGATCGAGGAGCCGGTGGAAAACGCGTCGGAGAGTCGCACGAAGCCGAATTGCGGCGTCGACCAGATGACGATTTCCTCGGCCAGCCGCGACAGGTGCACGGCGCAGATCGCGGCCAGCGACAGGAATTCGAGCGCGAAGTCACGGTCCGACACGGTATCGATCGAATTGCGGGTGGGTTCGCGGAAGCCGAGCGCCTGGGCGGTCATGTCGCGGTCGATGGGAAAGCCGGTGCCGGCAAGCGCTGCGGCACCAATCGGGCTCTCGTCCATGTGCTCGATGGCATGGCGCACGCGCTGGCGGTCGCGGCCGAACATTTCGACATAGGCCATGCAATGATGGCCGAAGGTGACCGGCTGAGCCGACTGAAGATGGGTGAAGCCGGGCATGACGGTGTCGGCATGCAGCTCGGCCTTGTCGAGAAAGGCGGTGATCAGCCGGGTCAGCGCGGCTTCGGTGCGGACCAGCTCTTCCTTGACCCAGAGGCGGAAATCAAGCGCGACCTGGTCATTGCGCGAGCGCGCGGTGTGCAGCCGACCGGCGGTCGGGCCGATGAGCTCGGCCAGCCGCGATTCGATGTTCATGTGAATGTCTTCGAGCTGGCGCGAGAAAACGAAGCTGCCTTCATTGATCTCTGACAGGATCGTGTTCAGTCCGTGAGAAATCTTGTCGCAGTCTTCGCTCGAAATTATGCCAGTCTTGGCAAGCATGGCCGCATGTGCGAGGGATCCGCGGATATCCTGGGTATAGAGCTTGCGGTCGAAATCGATACTGGCGTTGATTTCCTCCATGATGGCATCGGGTCCGGAGGCAAATCGTCCGCCCCACATCTGGTTTGACGCCTGTTTGTCATTATCTGTCGACATGAGCCTGCCTTGGAGTTTGTCATGAGCCAATCGCGCACCCACCTGTCCACCGGCGCCCTCGTCGCAATTGCAATTGCGCTCGGCGTCATGGTGGGGGCTGCCGGGATATACTGGAAAGCATCACCGTCTGGCAATGCGCTGCTGGCCGAAAGTCCCGGATCAGCGACACAAGCCGAATGCAAGGCGGATTCGGAGCTGCTTGCCAGGCTCAAGCCGCTGGCCAAGGGAGAGGTGGCTGCAATGGCGGTTCGCGAGACCGCGATCGCGCTTCCTGAGCTCGGATTCACCTCCGAGGATGGCGTCGAGATGAGTCTGGCGGATTTTTCCGGTCAGGCGCTCCTGGTCAATCTCTGGGCGACCTGGTGCGCTCCCTGCCGCGCGGAAATGCCGGCCCTGTCGGAATTGCAGTCGGAACTGGGTGATGACGGCTTCAAGGTGCTGGCGGTCAATATCGACACCGGCGACGTGGCCAAGCCCGCGGCTTTCCTCGAGGAAATCGGCGTCGCCAATCTCGGGCTCTACCGTGATGAAACCATGGGCGTGTTCAACACGCTGAAAAGGGAAGGGCTGGCCTTCGGCCTGCCGGTGACGCTGATGATCGGCAAGGACGGCTGCATGCTGGGCGGCATGAACGGGCCGGCGGAATGGGCCAGCGACGACGCCAAGGCACTGGTTGCCGCACTCAAGGCGGGCTGAACAATCAGGGCGCGGCCTGAATGTTCCGGCCACGCCCGATCGGGCATTGTTCCTGTCGTCCGGCCGTCAGTTGAAGGCGCATCCCGGCTTGACGCCCAGTTTCTTGAAAACCATCGCCGCCGGGCAGAAGCCGGTGACCGAAGACTGGATCAGGTTGAGGCCGACAAAGACCGTCAGCAGATGCCAGTAGGGAGACACATAGACGCCGAGAGCCACGGACAAAAGAACCATCACTCCCGCGAATGCCAAAATCGTACGATCAAGTCCCATTTTCATATCCTCTGATCTGTCGCGGGCCGTGCCCGCGCCGACGGGGGTCCGGCGGCTTCACCTGAGAGATATATAGGGTATATGAATTGTATATTCAATATGTTTTATATTCATGTGGCCGCATCGAGTGGTGACGTCGCACCGCATCCGGGAACGGACGGGTTGCCTCAGCCGCCGATGCGGGTGCGGGTGTCGGGTTTGCGGCGGATGTGCAGGGTCTTGCTGACCCGGGCCACGGCCTCGCCTTCGGCATTGACGATATCGACCGAAAATGCCCGCAGAAAGGTCGAGCCCTGGGTTTGCGTGTTGGCCCGGATCTCGTCGAGCATGGCCTCTGCCAGCCGAAAGCTCGCCGACACCGTGCCGCGGCCGGGGCGCAGGAAGTCTATCCCGGCGGATCTGTCCCAGACCGTGTAGCTGCGATCGAGATTGCGCATCACCATCAGCATCCAGAACGGATCGGTCATGGCAAAGAGCGATCCGCCGAAATGGCAGCCGACATAGTTCCTGTTGTAGACGCGTTCGCGCAATTCGACATCGACGGCGCGGAAATCATCGCTGATGCGCACGATCCTGATGCCGGCGCACAGCAGCGGCGGCCACAGGTTCATGCCGCGGCGGAGGGCATTTGCTTTCATCTGCGGTCTTACCGGGTGGGGACGGGAACGTCGCCGCGATAATCATAGAACCCGCGGCCGGATTTGCGTCCGAGCCAGCCGGCCTCGACATATTTGACCAGCAGCGGACAGGGCCGGTATTTCGAATCCGAAAGCCCGTCATGGAGCACCTGCATGATCGACAGACAGGTGTCGAGCCCGATGAAATCGGCCAGTTGCAGCGGACCCATGGGATGGTTGGCGCCAAGCTTCATGGCGGTGTCGATGGCTTCCACCGATCCGACGCCCTCATAGAGCGTGTAGATCGCCTCGTTGATCATCGGCAGCAGGATGCGGTTGACGATGAAGGCCGGAAAATCCTCGGCGACGGTGATGGTCTTGTCGAGTGTCTCGATGAAGCCGCGCGCGGTCTTGAAGGTGGTGTCCTCGGTGGCGATGCCGCGCACCAGTTCCACCAGCTTCATCACCGGCACCGGGTTCATGAAATGAATGCCGATGAAACGCTCGGGCCGGTCGGTGGCCGAAGCCAGCCGGGTGATCGACAGCGAGGAGGTGTTGGTGGCGAGAAGCGCCTCGGGATTGAGAACCGGGCAGAGCTGCTGGTAGATTTTGCGCTTGACGGTCTCGTCTTCCGTCGCCGCCTCGATGACCAGATCCATTGCCGCAAGGTCGGACATTTCCGGCGCCATGTGGATCCGGGCAAGGGCTGCCTCGCGCTCGGCCTCGGTGGTCTTGCCGGAGGACACCTGCCCGGCAAGATTGCCGCTGATGGTGGCGAGCATGGTCTGAAGCCTGTCGGCCGAGACATCGTGAACATGGACGTCATAGTTCGCCATGGCGCAGACATGAGCAATGCCGCCACCCATCTGGCCCGCGCCGATAATGCCAACACTCTTGATCTGGTTGCCCATTTGCCCCGCCTGACTGGATTTTGGATGCTGCCGGGCGCACTGACATGAGCGCGTCCGAACCAAGAACCTAAATGGCCGGGGTGGAGACGTCCAGCCCGGCCATTGATCTTGTCGTCAAATTCTGACGGCTCAGAGCGCTTTTTCAAGCTCCGGCAGTGCCTCGAACAGGTCGGCGACCAGTCCGTAGTCGGCGACCTGGAAGATCGGGGCTTCCTCGTCCTTGTTGATGGCAACGATGACCTTGGAATCCTTCATGCCGGCCAGGTGCTGGATGGCGCCGGAAATCCCGCAGGCAATGTAGAGATCGGGGGCCACCACCTTGCCGGTCTGCCCGACCTGCCAGTCATTGGGCGCATAGCCCGCATCGACGGCCGCACGCGAGGCGCCGACGGCGGCACCGAGCTTGTCGGCCACCGGCAGGATGACGCTCTGGAACTTTTCCGACGAACCCAGCGCACGGCCACCGGAGATGATGATCTTGGCCGAGGTCAGTTCCGGACGATCGCTTTCGGCAATCGCATCCTTGACGAAGGACGACAGGCCCGGATCGCCGGCCGAAGCTGTGGTCTCGACCGAAGCCGATCCGCCTTCGCCGGCTGCCGAGAAGGACGCCGTGCGAACCGTGATGACCCGTTTTGCATCGGTCGATTTCACCGTCTGCAGCGCATTGCCGGCATAGATCGGACGCTTGAAGGTGTCAGGCGCGATCACTTCGATGATGTCGGAGATCTGCATCACGTCCAGAAGCGCCGCAATGCGCGGCATGACGTTCTTTCCGGATGTGGTCGCAGGCGCCATCAGCGTGTCGTAGTCGCCCGCAAGCGAGACGGCGAGCGCTGCCAGCGGTTCGGCCAGCCGGTTGGCATATTCATCGCCTTCGGCGTGCAGCACCTTGGTGACACCCTCGAGCATGGCGGCCGCATCGGCGGCTGGTTTGGCGTCCTTGCCGGCAACCAGGACATGGATGTCGCCGCCGATCTGGGTGGCGGCGCTGACCGCCTTGGCGGTCTGGTCGGACAGCGAGGCGTGGTCGTGTTCGGCAATAATGAGAATGGTCATGGTAGGATCTTCCTTTCCCGCGCTTACAGCACGCCTGCTTCGTTCTTGAGCTTGTCGACGAGTTCGGCCACCGAGCCGACCTTGACGCCGGCCTTGCGGCCGCCCGGCTCCTCGGTCTTGATGACTTCGAGCCTTGGCGCGGTGTCGACGCCGTAATCGGCAGCACTCTTCTTGTCGAGCGGCTTCTTCTTGGCCTTCATGATGTTGGGCAGCGACGCATAGCGCGGCTCGTTGAGGCGCAGATCGGTTGTGACAATGGCCGGCAGCTTGACCGAAATGGTCTGCAACCCGCCATCGACCTCGCGGGTGACGTCGGCAGAGCCGTCGCCGATCTCGACCTTGGAGGCGAATGTGGCCTGGCTCCAGCCGAGCAGTGCCGAGAGCATCTGGCCGGTCTGGTTGGCGTCGTCATCGATCGCCTGCTTGCCCAGGATCACCAGGTCAGGATTTTCCTCGCCGACGATGCCCTTGAGGATCTTGGCAACAGCGAGCGGCTCGACGATGCCGTCGGCCTCGACCAGGATCGCCCGGTCAGCGCCCATGGCGAGAGCTGTGCGCAGGGTTTCCTCGGCCTTGGCCGGCCCGATCGACACGGCGATGACTTCGGTGGCCTTGCCGGCTTCGCGCAGACGCAGGGCTTCCTCGATGGCGATTTCATCAAAGGGGTTCATCGACATCTTCACATTGGCAAGATCGACGCCGCTGCCATCGGATTTGACCCGGATCTTGACGTTGTAGTCGACGACGCGCTTGACCGGCACGAGAATTTTCATCGGATTGCCTTCCTCACTTTGCTAGGCCCTACAGAGTTTGGCCATGTTCCAATTTGCCCTGAACCCGGAGGTGCGGGGCCGAATATCCGGATTTTGCCTGTTCACAGGCCGGCCGGATAGCCGATTGCCGACATGGATACGCGATTTCTCTCCAAATTCAATCGCAACCACGCAGGAGATTTTGCAATGCAAAATTGTCGATGCCTGCGCCCGCGCCAATTCGGCGCTGCCGATGCTAGCGTCCCCACCTGGTTGGCGGCGTCCGGGCATCAGATTTTTCCGCAACCGGATGCGGGGTTTTGTGGACAACCGCCTTCGGACTTTCGATGTTGCGGTCGAAAAGCGGCACACCCGAACGCCTGAAAACAAGCACCAGGACAGCGCCGGCGACAATGCCGCCGACATGGGCTGCCCAGGACACCTCGCCGCCCAGATCGGTGACAAGCATGAAGAACTGGAACACCACCCAGAACAGCAGGGGAATATAGGCCGGCAGCGGCAGCGGAATGCGGCCCAGCACCAGAACCCAGACCCTGACCTTGGGGTGGAGCATGAGATAGGCCGCGATCACGCCGGCCACAGCACCGGAGGCCCCGATCAGGGGGTTCTGCGAATCGGGCAGCAGCAATCCGTGGGCAAAGGCGCCGGCAGCGGCGCACAGGAGATAGAACACCAGGAACCTGACATGCCCCATGGCGTCTTCGACATTGTCGCCGAAAACCCACAGGAAGATCATGTTCGAGCCGAGATGGAGCAGGTTTCCGTGAAGAAAACTGTAGGTGACATAGGTCGCATCCTCCGGCACCAGCACCATCGAAGCCGGCAGTTCGGCAATGTCGTTGACCACCGACGGGATGAAGCCCAGGCCCAGAACCGCGGCATTGGAGAATTCGCTGTCGCCACCGGCCAGTCCGGTGATCACCCAGACAAGGACATTGATCGCGATCAGCGACCAGGTGACCCATTGCAGCCGGATATATTTGAGGTCGTTGGAATCATGCAGGGGAATGAACATGGCGGGCTTTCCGTTCTTCCGGCGTGGCTCTCGGATCCGGACTGAGTAGCTCTCTAGCGGTTTTTGCCGGGAACCCAAAGCACATCGGCGCGGCCATGATCATTGACCCAGCGGGCGGCGACAAACAGGAAATCGGACAGCCGGTTGGTGAATCGGATGGCAGCCGGGCTGACTTTCTCGCCGTCCTGACCGGCAAGCTCGACCATGCACCGTTCCGCGCGGCGGACCACGGTGCGGGCGAGATGCAGATAGGCCGCAGCCCCGGTTCCGCCGGGTAGGACAAATGATCGCAGCGGCTCGAGATCGGCGTTGAGAGTGTCGATATCGGCCTCCACCCGGTCAACCTGCGAATCGACGATGCGCAGGGGCTCGTAATCGAGTGCCTTGCCGGTGTCGGGCGTGGCCAGATCGGCGCCCAGATCGAAGCAGTCATTCTGGATCCGCATCAGCATGGCATCGAGCGCGGTCATCGAGGCCGTGTGCAGCCGCGCCATGCCGATCACGGCATTGGCCTCATCCACCGTGCCATAGGCCTCTATGCGCAGATCATATTTCGGGCGCCGCTCGCCGGCAACCAGGCCGGTGGTGCCGTCATCGCCGGTTCGTGTGTAGATCTTGTTGAGTTTGACCATTGCGCGAGCCCTTTGTGCTGAATTGCGAGACGCCTCGCCTCTGTGATGCAGCTGCTGTCAGCGCCCGCCGCCGGTGAGCCAGAGGGTCGCGACAATCAGCACCACTGCAACAAATTGCAAAAGCACCCGCATCTGCATCAGCTTGTTGGAGAGATTGGCGGTGCCGCCACGCGCCATGTTGACAAGGCCGCGGACCAGTACGGCGGCCACGGACAGCATGACGATGATGGACAGGACATAGGTAACGGACGACATGGCGGCTTTCCTCAGGAACAGTTTCCGGCCCCGGGCCGGTTTCCGATGGAACATAGGGTGTTTTGCCGCCGAGTCCATTGTCTGCGCTGCGGCGTTTTTCCGGTTTTGCCCCTCCGGTCAGTCCTTGCCGGCCAGCCAGGGGTAGAACAACCGGGCCGGCAAAAGCCTGCGGGCGATGACGCCCAGCTTCGCCGCCCGCGTCACCGGGTAGTGATAGCGCGGACGCGGTGCGGTCAGCGCGTGGTGCAGGACCTTGTAGACCGCGTCGGGGCCGAGCTTGCCGCTGTCTGACCGTTCTTCCTTTTCAAGACGCCGCAACTGGGCCTGATAGTCCCTGGCGTGAACCGAGTTTTCTACGTCGATATGACGGGCGAGATGCGGCAGGCAATTGGCCCTGAAGCGGGTGGCGATCGCGCCGGGCTCGATCAGGCTCACGTGAATGCCCGAGCCGTGCAATTCCATAGCCAGAGTGACGGAGAGGCCTTCCAGCGCGTGCTTGGAGGCATTGTAGGCGCCGCGAAACCGCATCGGCACCAGGCCGAGAATTGACGAGCATTGCACGATGCGGCCATGTCCCTGCGCCCGCATCACCGGAATTACCCGGCGGGTGAGGTCGTGCCAGCCAAAGACATTGGCCTCGAACTGGGCGCGCAAGGCATCGACGGGAAGGTCCTCGACTGCGCCCACCTGACCATAGCCGCCATTGTTGAACAGCGCATCACAGCGCCCGCCGGTGGCGGCCATGGCCTGGTCGAAGAACTTGGCAATGCTCAGCGGATTGGCATAGTCGAGATAGAACGCCTCGAGGCCGTCCTGCTTGAGCCGGGCGATATCGTCGGGCGTGCGGGCGGTGGCGATCACGCGCCAGCCATCCGCCTGAAGCGCGCGGGCGCAAAAGGCGCCGATGCCGCTCGAGCTGCCGGTCACCACAATGGTCCTCTTTTGGTCTTCACCATTCATCGCAAGACGGGCCCCTGTTCCTGAAGCGCTTCAAATCCCATAATCACTCCTGGTTGACAATGCCGGGCAGGGCGTTCGCTGCGTCAGGGCCATCGCTTCGGTGTCAGCCGTCTGGCGCCAGGCCGGCCAGGGCAATGACATCGACCGGGGCCAGGCCCTGGTCCCTGAGCGAGGCAAGTGAAGTGGCGCCATCGCTTTTGGAGAGCTTTTGTCCGCTGCCGTCGAGCACCAGGCCATGATGCCGGTAGCGGGGGACGGGCAGGCCGAGCAAGTGCTGCAGCAAGCGGTGGACCGATGTGGCAGCGAACAGGTCCTGCCCGCGGATGACATCGGTGATTTCCTGGATGGCGTCATCAACACTGACCGCCACGTGATAGCTCGCCGGGATGTCGCGGCGCGCCAGCAGCACATCGCCCCAGGCGGCGGGGTCGGCGGCAATGCGGCCGGTCTCGCCCTCGGGCCCGGCGCCGTGCTCGTTCCATGTGAGCCCGACCCCCAGGCCGGTGAGCGCTGCCGTCATGTCCAGCCGCCAGGCATGCGGGGCCCCGTCCGCAATTCTCGCCATGCGCTCCGCATCGGACAGGTTGCGGTCATCGCCGGGATAATGCGGCGCGCCGTCGGGATCGCGCGGCCATGACCGGCCCGTCGATTCGATATCGCGAACCCGTGCCTGGGTTTCCGAGCGGCTCAGGAAGGCCGGATAGATAAGGCCGAGCCTGCGCAACTCCGTCAGCGCCGATGCGTAGTCGGCAAAATGATCCGACTGCCGCCGCACCGGTTTGCTCCAGGAAAGTCCGAGCCAATCCAGATCCTTGACGATGGCCGCCTCGTATTCGGGCCGGGCCCGGGTGATGTCGATGTCCTCGATGCGCAGCAGGAACCTGCCGTCATGTGCGGCGGCAAAGCGCGCATTCAGGATCGCGGACCGGGCATGGCCGAGATGCAGCAGCCCGTTCGGGCTGGGCGCAAACCGCACTGTGGTGCGGGGCTGTTGCCGGTTATGTGTGGTGTTGGCGTGGAGCATGGTGTTTCATGTCATTTTTCAACGGTTCCGTCACGGGGTCCGGTCACGGGGCCGGGGCCTGCGGCGAGGAAGGCAATGATGCGCCGGATTGACAACATGGACGATATTGCCGAGGGCCTGGCGGCGCTGGCGCAGGCCGATCCGCGACTGGCCCGGGCGATCAAACTTGCCGGTCCGGTGCCGCTGCGCCGCAAACCGCCGGGCTATGCCGCGCTGACTGAAATCATCCTGTCGCAAATGGTCTCCAAGGCCAGCGCCAATGCGCTGTGGCGCAAGCTGGAACTGGCAGCGGGCGAGATCAGCCCGGCTGCGGTACTGGCCCTGTCGGACGCGCAATTGCGCGCTGCCGGCCTCTCGCGCGCCAAGGCAGAAACGGTGCGCCGGGTCGGCGAGGCCGTGCTTGGCGGGGCGCTTGATCTCGAGCATCTGTGCGGGCTCGAGGGCCGCGAGGCGATCGAGCGCCTGACGGTCATCAAGGGGCTGGGGCCATGGACGGCCGAGGTCTATCTGCTGTTTTGCGCCGGGCACCCGGACATCTTTCCGGCAGGTGATGTGGCGCTGCAAAGTGCGGCGGCGCATCTGATGGGTCTCGAGGTCCGGCCGCAAACCAGGGTGCTGGCCGACCTGGCCCAGGACTGGAGCCCCTGGCGCGGCGTGGCGGCGCGGCTGCTCTGGGCCTATTACGCGCAAGCGATGGGCCGCGATGCAACGCCGCTGGCAAGCTGACAGGCCCGCGAAAACAGCCCGGAACGCCATTTCGAAGACGGCGCTTCACAAGCCTGTCATGTCCAGCATAATATGATCTCCGCAGATGCCGAATCGCACTCGCTCAGGAGAGCAAATTGACGATTTTTGTATCCCCGCAGTCACTGCCGGCGCTCGTTCTGAACGCTGATTACAGACCTTTGAGTTATTACCCGCTGTCGCTGTGGTCGTGGCAGGATGCCGTCAAGGCGGTGTTTCTCGACCGGGTGCAGATTGTCGCGGAATATGATCACGCCGTGTCGTCACCGTCGTTTTCGATGCGGGTGCCGAGCGTGGTCTGCCTGAAGACCTATATCAAGCCATCACGGTATCCGGCATTTACGCGGTTCAACCTGTTTCTGCGCGACCGGTTCGAATGCCAGTATTGCGGCTCTCCCAATGAGCTGACCTTCGACCATGTCATTCCGCGGCGCTGCGGCGGTGAAACCACCTGGGAGAATGTGGTGGCGGCCTGTTCGCCCTGCAATCTGCGCAAGGGCGGGGTGATGCCCAAGCAGGCGGGGATGATCCCGCAGCAAAAACCCTATCGTCCCAGCGTGCAGGACCTGCACAAGAACGGGCGGATGTTTCCGCCCAACCACCTGCATGAAAGCTGGATGGACTATCTTTACTGGGATGTCGAGCTGCAGCCCTGACCCGATGGCTCAGCGCTTGACCAGCGTGCCGCGGATGGCGATTGCGGCGAGCGCAGCACTGGCAAGCACGTTCCAGCCGGCAAAGGAAAGGCCGAGCACCCGCAGCGCGGCAGCATCGCAGGATGGCGGCTTTTTCGAGCTGAGATCACCCAGCAGCGATCCGGCGTCCCGGGTTACGGCATCGGCCGATGTCGCGCAGGAAGCGGGCCCGTCCCACCAGTGCCATTCGACGCCGGAATGGTAGACGCCGAGCACAAGTCCGTAGAGCATCAGCAATCCGCCCACGGCCAGCAAGCCGCGCACGGCCCAGGACGGTCCGCCTGCGCGGGAAACGACGGCGGCGATGAGCATCAGCGGCGCGCCGGCATAATAGGGCATGCGCTGCTCGAGACACAGCGCGCAGGGGATATAGCCGCCGATATGCTCGAAGCCGAGCGCCGTGCCGACCACAGCCGCCATGGCAAGCGCCAGAAACAGCGCTGTCCTGGTCCGGATGTCTCGGGCGGAGGAGGTGGTCAGGTCAGATGCCGGCATGGTCAGAACACATATTTGATTGCATAAAATCCACCGACCAACAGCACCATGAACAGGGTGAAAAGAAGGCCGAGATATTTTTCGATGAACAGCCGGATCGGCTCGCCGAAGCGAGACAGCAACCAGGTGACGAGGAAGAACCGGAAGGCCCGGCCGATGATGCTGACACCGGCAAAGACAAACAGGTTGAGCCCGGTGGCGCCGGAAAAGATGGTCAGCACCTTGTAGGGAAACGGCGTTATCGCCGCAAACAGCACGCCCCAGCCGCCCCAGGTGTTGTACCACTGCGAAATCTTGTCAAACTTGTCGGCAGCGCCATAGGTTTCCAGCAGCCATTTTCCGACGCTCTCGTAGAGGAACATGCCGATGGCATAGCCCACGAATGCGCCGATCACCGATGCGATGGTGCAGATCAGCGCGAGCCGGACCCAGTTGCGCGGCTTGGCAAGCGTCATCGGAATGAGCAGCACGTCCGGCGGAATCGGAAAGAACGAGCTTTCGGCGAAAGACACGCCGAAGAGTCCCTTTTCGGCGTGACGGGTTCCCGCCAGCGACATGGTCCAGTTGTAGAGTCTGCGTAGCATGAAAAGGCTTCTTCCTGTCGTGCGGCACCGTCAGGGTCTTAATCGCAAAGACCGGCGGGGTAAACAGGCCTTGTGGCGGTGCGATTTGATCTTCAATCCGGCCGACGGGATGTTGAAAAAAGCGTTTGACCGGAACAAATCGCTGACTATAGTCCCGCCGTCTGCACCGGTTCGACCGGCGCAGCGCCCCTTTGGCGGAATTGGTAGACGCGCCGCACTCAAAATGCGGTTCTGCAAGGAGTTCCGGTTCGAGTCCGGAAGGGGGCACCAATTTTTCTTTGCGTGATCGTGCCACTGCGCATTCAGCAATGCTTCCGACCCTCTTCATTCCGCCCCTGACGCCTGATAGGACTTGATCTGGTTTCCGGCTGTCCGCGTGAGAATCTGCGGCGAGCAGAGTGAAATGTGTGTGCGAGGATTTTCAGTCATGCTGCTGCCGGCGGGAGAGACGCTCGAGGATATTGCCTCGCGGTTTTCGTGGGACGTTCCGGAGTTTTTCAACATCGGCTCGGCTGTGTCGGATGACTGGGCGGCGCGTGAGCCGGAGCGGATCTGCCTTGAGCATTTCAATCCGGACGGCGCGCCCGAGCGGCTGAGCTACGGCGCGCTGGCGCGGCGCTCCAATGCCTTTGCCCGCGGGCTGAGATCGCTTGGCGTCAAGCCCGGCGACCGGGTGGCGCTGATGCTGCCGCAGGGATTCGAAACGGCGATTGCCCATGTGGCGATCTACAAGCTGGGCGCGATCGCGGTGCCGCTGGCGCTGCTGTTCGGGGTCGAGGCGGTCGAGCACCGTCTCACCGCGTCAGGCGCGACAGCGCTTGTGACGACCGCGACCGGACGCGACAAGATCCTTGCCATCAGGGAGCGGCTGAGCGCACTTGAAACGATCATCGTTACCGGTGACGACGACGGCGGCGATGCGGTCGGCTTTGACAGGCTGGAGCAAGGTCATCCGGATGGGCCGATCGCGGTTGCGACCCGCGCCGACGATCCGGCATTGATGATCTTTACTTCGGGCACCACCGGGCCGCCCAAGGGCGCGCTGCACGGGCACAGGGTGCTGATCGGTCATATTCCAGGCGTGCAGACCCATCATGAATTCATGCCGCAGCCGGGCGACAAGCTGTGGACCCCGGCGGACTGGGCCTGGGCCGGCGGCCTGCTCAATGTGCTGTTGCCGGGACTGCTGCTCGGCGTGCCGGTGGTATCGTCCCGCGCGCAGAAATTCGACCCGGAACTGGCCTACCGGATCATGGCGGAGATGCAGGTGCGCAACGCCTTCATTCCGCCTACCGCGCTCAGGATCATGCGCACGGTCACCGATCCGCTGTCGCGCCACCGGCTCGATCTGCGCACCGTCGGTTCGGGCGGCGAGGCCCTGGGCCGTGAAACCTATGACTGGGCGCAGCGGGTGCTTGGCCTGACCATCAATGAATTCTACGGCCAGACCGAATGCAATCTGGTGCTGGCATCCTGCGCAATGCTCGGAGTCAGCCGTGGGGGCGCCATCGGCAAGCCGGTGCCGGGACACGAGGTGGCGGTGATTGATGATCAGGGCACCGTCGTGCCGGATGGCACCTCGGGCCAGATCGCGGTCAGTCGTCCCGACCCGGTGATGTTTCTGGGCTACTGGCAGAATGACGCCGCGACCGAGGCAAAATTCATCGGCGACTGGATGCTGACCGGCGACCAGGGCGTTCGCGATGCGGACGGGTATTTCTCGTTTTTCGGGCGCGACGACGATGTCATCACCTCGTCGGGATACCGGATCGGACCGGGCGAGATCGAGGATTGCCTGACCGGACATCCGGCGGTGGTGCTTGCGGCGGCGGTGGGCAAGCCCGACGCGATCCGCACCGAAATCGTCAAGGCCTATGTGGTGGTGGCGCCGGGGGTCAGTGCCGATGCGGAGCTGGCGGAGTCGGTGCGCGACTGGGTCAAGACCCGGCTGTCGGCGCATGAATATCCGCGCGAGATCGAATTTGTCGACAGCCTGCCATTGACCACGACCGGCAAGGTGATCCGCCGCGAGCTCCGGGACAGGGCGATTGCCGAAGCTGCCGCCGCGTCGGGCACCTGATCAGCGGCGGGCGATGCCGCGGATCTTCTCGCGCAGCATCCGGGCGATGTTGCGGGTGTTGCGGTAGATGTGGAGCTGGGTCGCGACCTGGCGGACATCGCGGTCGTGCCCGGCGTTGAGCCCGATCACCATGGTGCCCATGCTTTCGCGCTCGGTCCACATCCGGCTCATGATCGGGTGGTCGGGAACCGCGCAGGAATCGGTGCGCTGGATGTTGAGATCATCGAGATGCCATTCCGTCAGCCGGTCGACCAGAAGCTTGCCGGGCGAATAGCGGGCATAGGTTTCGTCATAGGCGGTTTTCCAGGTCCAGGCGTCGCCTGAGGAAACGAAGACGATCATCGATGCGATGGCCTCGCCGTCAAGAGCCAGGCTGTGAATGCGCACGCTGTCGGTTTCGGCCAGGCTGTTGATCGCTTCCCGGGCGAAGGCTGCGCGGTAGCGGTCGGCGACCATGGCGCTCTTGCGGCGCCCCTTCCAGCCCGAATCCTCCAGAGTCAGAAATTCTTCCAGATGATAGCGGATTTCATCAGGCTGACGGGCAACCGTGTAGGTCACCTCGCCATGTTCGGAGAGGCGGCGCCACTGCCGGCGCATCTCGCGGCGGTGATGCGGGGACACCGCGTGGCCGAGATAGTCTTCGGCGTCGAGGGTGCTCTGCAGCATCGGCCGCTGGGCCTCGTCGGTGACGGCAACCGAAAGGTTGCGGCCCAGGGCCACGGCGCGCAACAGGCTGGCAACGGGCCCGTCGAGCCGCAGGTCCGGCAGCACGAGGATGCCCGGCAGGCCGCTCTCGGGCCGCGAAAGCGCCTCGAGCATGTTGTCCAGCGTTTCTGCCGCGTCTTCACGGTCAAGCAGCGGCGTTCCCAGGGGGCCGAAGGGGTTGGCCCAGGCCCGGATGATCGACGCGCCGACGGAGAAGCCGGGTTTTTCCACCGAGAACGGCAGCATCAGCCGCATGCGCGAATGGGTTTCGGATTCATCGCGCATCAGCATGAGACGAATGACCCGGTCCTCGAGCCGTGGCATGGCGGGCGCCAGGAAACGGCTCGAGAAGAACACGTTGGGCTCCAGCGCGCGGTTGGTGAGGAAATCGAGCTCTTCCTGCAATTCATAGCCGGCGCGCGCCGGATAGATGGCCAGATGCCGGCCTTCCCGCCCGACGGCGACATCGCGGTCGGGGAGCGGACGGGCGGTCTCGACGTCAGCGAACTCGCCAATCATCGCGTTGGCCTGGCTGGCGACCTCATCCTGAACAACTGGACTTGAAGCCATGATCTATCCTGTTTCCGTTCCGAACCGGCCGCGGCCGGAGGCCGGACCTGCTGCGATGAACATGACGATGCCCAGCCGCCGGCGTATGATGATGTGGAGCAGGCCCGCCTCGATGACCATGGCCGCAGCGGTGGCTGTTGCCGCGCCGAGCAGGCCCCAGACCGGGATGAGCACGATGTTGATGCCGAGATTGGCGGCCAGCGCCACGGCGTAGATCGCTGCGCAGATCCGGTGTTCGCCGGCCATGGTCAGCAGCACTTCACCCGGGCCGATCATGGCCTTGGCGATGATCCCGGCAAACAGCACGATCATGATCATGTGGCCTTCCTGGAAGGCGGGGCCGAACAGCGACAACAGAAACGGACCGGCCAGGATCACCAGGCCGCCGACCAGCAGCGACGGCCAGAATGTCCACTGAACGGTCAGCCGGGCAAAGGCCGACAGCGCGGCGCGGTCGGTTCCCGACACAAGGCTCGAAAACCGCTGGGCAACCGCGGCCTTGACGGCGAAATAGACGAAATGCACCAGCGCCATGGTCTTGGCTGCGGCGAAATAGACCGCCACCTTTTCCGGCGGCAAATAGAGGCCGACGATGATCACGTCGGAATTGGTGAGCATGAAATAGAAGCCCTCGATCAGGAAGATCGGGAAGGCCACCGTCAGCCAGGTTCTGAAATGGATCTGGATTCCGGGCGCCGGGAAACGCTGTTTCAGCTTGCCCGTGATCACCACATATTGAAGGATCGTGGTCAGATAGGCCGCAGCCAGGGCCGCCAGGATGGCGGTGTTGGCATCGGCCATTCGCCCCAGCCCGATGGCGCAGGCGACAAGCGACAGGATCAGCAGCGGCCGGATGATGTAGGTCGGGCCGAGCGCATGAACCGGCCAGCCATTGGCGCGCGCGGTGCCGTCCAGCACATCGCCCAGGGCGATCATCGGCAGCACGAAGGCGCCGACAAACAGCGGCTGGATGTAATGCGCCTGGATCTTGTCGCCCAGCAGATAAAGGGCCGCGATGCCGGTGGCCGCGATCAGGGTCGCCGAGACCAGGGCGAAAATCCGCGCCGTCGCGGTCAGGCCGCGGATAGACTCGTCGGCGCCCGCGCTGCGGTATTGCGGCAGGAACCGGATGACTGTCGTGTGAAATCCGAGGCAGGAGAGATTGCCGAGAATGACAGCGATGACCCAGACGAAAACGAATATCCCGTATTCGAACTCGCCCATCAGCCGGGCCAGGATGATCTGCGAGACAAAGGCTATGGCCGCGCTGACAATGCGGATCGAGAAGGCGACCAGGGCCATGCGCTGTGCGGCGCTGGTCTCGTCCTTCGCCGTCATCACGGTCAACAGGCGCTCAAACACAGGCATCAGCCGCGCAGCGTAGCGCGGCGGCAATATTTTGCCGGCTGTGTCGATCAACGTCATGGTCAGGCTATCGTCCTGTTGTTGCACAGGCACCTTGGCATGGCGACGTTAAGAAACGGTATGGTCCGCAGCCTGTGGCGGCTGCCAATTGTCAAAGGTTCGGGTTCAGAACGTTCCGGGCACCCGTGATGGAAAACAAGGGTTTAGGCAGCAAATATGGGGTTAAGGCCCAAGCGCCGGGCGGCAGGCGCGCGGCTTTGGAGGCGGCGAAACCATTACCTGCAACATGAAAAAACGGGACCCGCGAATGCGGATCCCGTCAGGTTTCAATCATTGTCTCAAGCGCGCGCCAGGGCTCTAGAAAGCGCCGTGGCAATGCTTGTATTTCTTGCCCGATCCGCAGGGACAGGCCTCGTTGCGGCCAACCTTGCCCCAGGTGGATTCGTCTTCCGGGTCGCGATCTTCGGGGGCCACGACGGCCGGCGCGGGTTGCGCCTCGGGCGCGGTGAACTCGTCTTCGCCGGTGGTGGCATCGAGGTGGTGACCCTCCATGCCTTCGGGCAATTCCGGCTCCGGCGCGGCTGCGGCCTCGCGAACGATCTCGACTCGCATCAACTGCGCCATGACGGCCTGGCGCAGATTGGCCAGCAGCGCCTGAAACAGTTCAAAGGCTTCGGACTTGTATTCCTGCAGCGGATCACGCTGGGCGTAGCCGCGGAAGCCGACGACGGAGCGCAGATGGTCGAGATTGACCAGGTGCTCGCGCCAGAGATGGTCCAGCGTCTGCAGGACAACCGACTTCTCCACATAGGTCATCACTTCGGGACCGAACCGTTCGGCCCTCTCTTTGGCGAGCTTGTTTGCGGCCTCGGTGATGCGGGCGTGGATATCGTCCTCGGCAATGCCTTCTTCCGCAGCCCACTCTTCGATCGGCAGGTCGAGATTGAGATAGGCCTGAACGCCCTTCTTCAACTCCTCGACATTCCATTGTTCGGCATAGGCGCGCTCGGGAATGTGGAGCTTGACGAGGCCGTCGATGACCTCCTGGCGCATGTCCTCGATGGTTTCGGAAACCGATTCCGCGTCCATCAGTTCCTTGCGTTGCTCGAACACCACCTTGCGCTGGTCGTTCATCACGTCATCGAATTTGAGCAGGTTCTTTCGGATGTCGAAGTTGCGCGCTTCAACCTTCTTCTGGGCCCGCTCGAGCGCCTTGTTGATCCAGGGATGGATGATCGGCTCGCCATCCTTCAGTCCCAGCGTCTTGAGCATGCTGTCCATGCGCTCGGACCCGAAAATGCGCATCAGATCATCCTGCAGCGACAGGAAGAATTTCGACCGGCCGGGGTCGCCCTGACGGCCTGAACGGCCGCGCAGCTGATTGTCGATGCGGCGGCTTTCGTGACGCTCGGTGGCCAGAACATAAAGGCCGCCGGCGGCAAGCGCCTCATCCTTGAGCTTCTGCACTTCGGCGCGAATGATCTTTTCCTTCGCCTCGCGCTCGGGACCTTCCGGCATGGCGCCGAGTTCCTGGGCCACGCGCATGTCGGCATTGCCGCCGAGCTGGATGTCGGTACCGCGTCCGGCCATGTTGGTAGCGATGGTGACGGCGCCGGGGACGCCGGCCTGGGAGACGATATAGGCTTCCTGCTCGTGGTAGCGGGCGTTGAGGACCTTGAAGTCCTCGACGCCTTCCCTGCGCAGCAAATCGGCGAGAATTTCGGACTTGTCGATCGAGGTGGTGCCGACCAGAACCGGCTGTTTCTTGGCGCGCGATTGCTTGATGTCGTCGATGATCGCCTGGTATTTTTCCTCGACGGTGCGGTAGACCTCGTCGTCTTCATCAATACGGGCGATGGGCACATTGGTCGGCACTTCGACAACGTCGAGGCCGTAGATGTTTCCAAATTCCTCTGCCTCGGTGGAGGCCGTGCCGGTCATGCCGGCAAGCTTGGAATACATGCGGAAATAGTTCTGGAAGGTGATCGAGGCCAGCGTCTGGTTTTCCGGCTGGATCTTGACGCCTTCCTTGGCCTCGAGCGCCTGGTGCTGGCCTTCGGAATAGCGGCGTCCCGGCATCATGCGGCCGGTGAACTCGTCGATGATGACGATCTCGTCATCCTTGACGATATAGTCCTTGTCGCGGGTGAAAAGCCGGTGCGCCTTGAGCGCGTTGTTGATGTGGTGAACCACGGCGACGTTTTCGACATCATAGAGCGATTCGCCCTTGAGCATGTCTTCCGCCGCCAGCATGGCTTCCAGCTTCTCGGTGCCGGATTCGGTGAAGGTGGCGGAGCGCTGCTTTTCGTCGATCTCGTAATCGTCAGGCTCGAGCTTGCCGATCAGCGTGTCGATGCGGGTGTAGAGATCCGACCGGTCGTCCAGCGGCCCGGAAATGATCAGCGGCGTGCGGGCCTCGTCGACCAGGATGGAATCGACCTCGTCGACGATGGCGTAATGGTGGCCGCGCATGACCATCTGGGCGCGATCATATTTCATGTTGTCGCGCAGGTAATCGAAGCCGAGCTCGTTGTTGGTGGCATAGGTGATGTCGCAGGCATAGGCCTCGCGGCGTTCATTGTCGTCCATGCCGTGGACGACAATTCCCGTGGTCAGGCCAAGAAAGCCATAGATCCGGGCCATCCATTCGGCGTCACGACGGGCGAGATAGTCGTTGACGGTGACGACGTGGACGCCCTTGCCCGACAGCGCATTGAGATAGACCGCAAGCGTGGCCACCAGGGTCTTGCCCTCGCCGGTCTTCATTTCCGCGATGGCGTTCTCGTTGAGAATCATGCCGCCGATCAGCTGGACATCGAAGGGGCGCAGCCCGACAGTGCGGTGGGCGGCCTCGCGAACGGTGGCGAAGGCGGGGACCAGAAGGTCATCGACCGAGGTGCCGGCAGCGATCTGTTCACGGAACTGTGTCGTGCGCGCCACCAGATCACTGTCGCTGAGCGCCCGGAGTTCGGGTTCCAGGGCATTGATGGCGTCAACTTTTGGCTTATAGGCCCGGATCCGGCGTTCATTTGAGGAGCCGAACAATTTGCGGGCGATTGCGCCGAACTTGACCATTACTATGGTCCTTTCTTGAGGCTGCACGGACGGCAGGGCTGAAAACCGGCGCTGGCCTGCGACCGGAGTGTCGAATGGAAAACGCCTTCCCGCCGGCCTTCATTCCATGAAAGCCGTCTGGACGGACGGTTGGCTGACAGATAAGAGGGGGGTCGAACGATGTCAACGGCGGCGAAAGACCGTCTTAAGGCGGCCAAAATCCACGGGTACCTGGCTTGCCGTCCCGAATAGCTTCACAATGAAAGGTCTATCCATGCGCCTATCGCAGCTTGCAGCCACACTTATGATGAGTTCAATCGCACTATTGCCAATCCAGGGCCATGCTGCTGATGAGGCCGATCCGGTGGTCGCCACGGTCGCCGGTATCGAGGTTCTGGCCTCCGAGCTGACCCTGGCGGAGACTGATCTCGATCCGCAGTTCGCGCAGATGCCGGCAGAGCAGCGCCGCGTTGCGGCACTTGCTGCCGTCATCGATATCAAGACGCTGGCGCACAAGGCTGAAGCCGAGAAGTTCGACGAGAGCGAAGAGTTCAAGACGCTGATGAAGTTCCAGCGCGACCGCGCGCTTCACAATGCCATCTTCAAGGCGACCGTCGTTGACCCGGTGACCGATGCCGACGTCAAGGCGCGCTACGACAAGGAAATCGCCGCCACACCGCCGGAAGAGGAAGTCAGCGCGCGCCACATCCTTCTCAAGACGGAGGAAGAAGCCAAGGCCGTTATCGAAGAGCTGGACGCGGGCAAGGACTTTGCCGAACTGGCCAAGGAAAAGTCGACCGGCCCGAGCGCGCCGCAGGGTGGAGAACTCGGCTATTTCACCAAGGGACGCATGGTGCCGGAATTCGAAGCCGTGGCCTTCACGCTCAAGGCTGGCGAATATGCCAAGGAACCGGTCAAGACCCAGTTCGGCTGGCACGTGATCAAGCTCGAGGATCGCCGCGAAACCGCGCCTCCGGCCTTTGAAGCCGTTTCCGACCAGGTCCGGCAGCTGGTGATGCGGGAGCGCTATGGTGACCTGATCAAGGCCGCACGCGCCGAAATCGAGATCGACGTGATCGATCCCGAACTGAAGGCCGCCTACGAAGCCATCAATCAGCAGCAATAGTCCACGCCCGTTCCGGCTGACGCCGCCGTTTCAAGGATCCTCAGATGTCCACCGACATATCTCCCCTGGCTCCCAAGTCCTATGCCGAGCTTCCTGCGGTCGCAGGCGTACGGATCGAAACGGCTGCGGCCGGGATCAAGTACAAGGGCCGGACGGATGTCATGCTGATGGTGTTTGACAAGCCGGCGGCGGTCGCGGGGGTCTTCACCACATCGAAATGTCCGTCCGCGCCGGTGGACTTCTGCCGGGAAAATCTCGGCGGCGGCCAGTGCGCGGGCGCTGGTGGTCAATTCCGGCAACGCCAATGCCTTCACCGGGCAAAAGGGCGTTGCCGCCACGACACTGACTGCACAGGCTGCCGCCAAGGCTGTGGGCTGCTCGGAGAGCGAGGTTTTCCTGGCCTCAACGGGCGTCATCGGCGAGCCGCTGGATGCAAGCAAGTTCGCCACGGTTCTTGATCAGATGGCTGTCACGGCAAGCGGCGATCGCTGGATCGACGCGGCGCGGGCGATCATGACCACCGACACCTATCCCAAGGTTGCCACGCGAACCGCGCGGATCGACGGGGTGACGGTGACACTCAATGGCATGGCCAAGGGCGCGGGGATGATTGCGCCGGACATGGCCACCATGCTGTCCTTCATCGTCACCGATGCCGACATCGAGGCGCAGGCCCTGCAGGTCCTGCTCGGACGTCATGTCGGTACGACCTTCAATGCGGTGACGATCGACAGCGACACCTCGACCTCTGACACGCTGATGGTCTTTGCGACCGGCGCTGCGTCCGACCGGGGCGCGGGGGGATTTCATCGGCTGCGGATCCGCGGGCCCGGAATTTTGCGAAAGCCCTGGCCGATCTCATGGAAGACCTGGCGATCCAGATCGTCCGCGATGGCGAGGGTGCGCGCAAGCAGGTCGAGATCACGGTGACAGGTGCGGCATCAGCCAAAGCAGCGGGACGCATCGCAAGGTCGATTGCCAATTCTCCGCTGGTCAAGACCGCGATTGCCGGCGAGGATGCCAACTGGGGGCGTATCGTCATGGCGGTCGGCAAGGCCGGCGAAAAGGCCGAGCGCGACAAGCTTGCGATCTGGTTTGGCGATGTGCGGGTGGCGGTCGATGGCGAGCGTGATCCGGCCTACAGCGAAGCCGCGGCCTCGGACGTGATGAAGCAGGATGAAATCGCCATCAGGGTGGATCTCGGCATTGGCCGCGGCAAGGCCAGGGTGTTCACCTGCGATCTGACCAAGGCCTATGTGGAAATCAATGGTGATTACCGCAGCTAAGCGGTGTCTCCGTCAATGTCGAACACGAGGCTAGCGTGCCAAATCTTGCGATTGTCAGAAGACTTGAAGCTGTCGGATTCCGGGCGTGGCCGGCGGCGTCGATCCAGTATGACGGCAGTTGGCAGATAAGGCTGACCGCAGGCCATCCGTCTAAGCGGCTGAATTCCGTCAATCCGCTGGATCCGTCCGACCATGACGGCATCGAGATCCGGGTCGAACGCGCCGCCCGCCGCTTCGATTCCTATGATCGGCCACTCGTGTTCCGGCAAACGCCGCTGGCGCCGCCACCGCTGGAATCCTATCTCGACAAGCTCGGCTGGCGCCGGTTTGACGAAACCATCGTGATGACCGGCGCTCTCGACAGCCTCGATATCAATGACGGGATGGATCATCTTCCCTTGCGCGATGTCGGGCGTTATGTCGATGCGTCGATCGCGGTGCACGGGCGCGAGCAAAGCCTCAAGCCCGGCCTGACCGAGGTGCTGAGCTCGATACGTCCGCCGAGCGGCCTGTTCGTCCTGGAAAACGAATCCACCGGACCGCTGTCGACCGCGCTGTGCGTTCATGACAACGATCTTGCCGGCCTGTTCGAACTGGCGACGCGCAAGGACACGCGGCGCGCCGGCCACGGACGTGAAGTCGTCATCGCGGCGTTGCGCTGGGCGCGCCATCGCGGCGCCGATACCGCATGGCTGCAGGTCGAGACTGCAAACACCGCCGCCGTGGCGCTCTACCAGGGGCTGGGGTTCGGCGAGGTCTATCGCTACGCCTATCGCCAGAAACCGGGATTCTGACTTCGATGACAGGCAAGAAGATAATGCTGGTCGCCGCCTGCGCCCTGGTCGATGCCGATGGCCGGGTGCTGCTGACTCAGCGGCCGGAGGGCAAGAAGCTGGCAGGGCTTTGGGAATTTCCGGGCGGCAAGGTCGAACAGGGCGAGACTCCGGAAGCGGCGTTGATCCGCGAACTCATGGAAGAAATCGGGATTGTGACCAAGGAAGCCTGCCTGGCGCCGCTGACTTTCGCCAGTTACGGCTATGACGACTTCCACCTGCTGATGCCGCTGTTCGTGTGCCGCCGCTATGAGGGCGTTGCCCGCGGTCTTGAAGGACAGGCGCTGAAATGGGTTCGTCCCCGGGACATGCGGAATTACCCGATGCCGCCCGCCGATGAGCCGCTGATTCCCTATCTCGTCGACCTATTGTAACGCCCCGTCCGCAAGAGACTGAATATCAATCTTTCGCAATAGCGTTAATGAAACTTCAATTCCCTTCCCGCAATATTGAAGGGAGTGGCGGACCTTGAACGGTTCTTGGTGGAGGCGTTATGAGCGACAGTGATTTCTGGATGACGGTTATGGACAGAGACGGCGTGGAAGCCCAGCCAAAGCGATCCGGCGCCGTTCGTGCCGCCCTGCTTTTCGGGACGGCGGCCATCGCGGTTGCAGCCATCCTCACACCGATCCTGGCCAATCGCACACATTCGGCACGGGTCGCCTGGGTGCCCGAGCAGTATGACAACATCACCACCGGATCTATCCCGCAGCGTTCCCAGAACTCCATCTACACTGTCCGCAAATCGATATTGCAGGAAAATCCCGGCGCGCTTTGCATCATCCGAAGCGATGGCCGGAAAACCGGCGACTGCTGATCCGATCGCCGCATGCCGACCGCATGCTGAACCAGGAACATGTCATGAAAAATTTGCTCTATAGGTTTCTCGAAGATCGAAGCGGCGCCACGGCCATCGAATATGGCCTGATCACGTCCCTGATCGCCATCGCGCTGGTTGCCGGCGGCATCTCGCTGGGCAACGCCATCACCGGCACCATGGACAATGCAGCCCTGCATCTCGAGAACAGCCGCTGACACGCAGCCGGTGACTCACCCCTGCGCCGCCTCGGCCTGAGCCGGGTGAAGCACCTATTCCCTTGTATCTCTGCAATCGCTGCACCGCTGCGCGCCATCCGCCGCCGTGTCAGCGCGGCAGCTTTTGTTCCGGCGCCTTCAATGCGTCGGCCAGTCGTGCCTTGGCGGAGCCCGGCTTGAGCGGCTTCTGCTGGTTTTCATGCGGCGCCCATCCCGAAAGGTGGATCACCGGAAAGCTGGCGCGGATGCGCCCGTCCGGGTCGGAAAACCGTTCCGCGTAGATCTGTGCCGCACGCAAAAACAGCTTTCGGCCGGCCGGTTCGCGGCTCCGGTCGCTCAGCAGCGAGGTCATGCCCATGGCGCGCAGATCTCTCAACAGCCCGAACATGTCCGAATATCTGACCACCACGTCATCGATATCGGTGACCGGCAGGGCAAAGCCGGCGCGCTGCAGCAGGGCGCCATAGTCGCGAATATCGGCAAAGGGATGGACCCGGGCATTGGCGCCGCCGGTCAATTCGCTCTCGGCGGCAAGCAGGGATTCGCGCAGTTCGCCCAGCGTGCCTGCGCCCGGCGCCGCCGCGAGCAGCAACCCGTCGGGCTTGAGCGCACGGCGCATTTGCACCAAGACACCCGGCGTGTCGTTGGTCAGGTGCAGCGCCAAAGGCGAGACCAGCAGATCGGCGCTTTCCGGCGGCAGCGGCACATGGTCGGGGTCGGCAAGGGTGACGGCGCGGGCATCGATGCCGGGCAGGGCGCACAGATCGACAAAGCGGAAATTTGCCGTCTTGCCGGTGGCTTGCATCGCATCGGCGGCGTGGGGCAAGCCGCCATGGACCTGGACCGGATGGTCGAAATGGCGCTCGACCACCGAGAGGCGCTCGGCCATGTCCTCGGCAATCCGGCGCACCAGAAAATCGGCGCCGGGCACGGGGCGGGCCAGCGCACGCAAGCGGCGCTGGTGCATCAGTGCGTGGTCAAAAAGGCGATCCATGATTCAATCCGCTGTCACTCCGGCTCGCTTGTTGGATGGAACGGCGTTAAAGTCAACCAATGTACCCAACGGATGCAAGCCATCACCTGCAGGGGCTGAAGCTGGCGTTTGCGCGCGCCGGCGCCGGCCTGATGCGGCTGGTTTATCCGCCGGTCTGCGCGGGCTGCGGCAAGATGACGGACCGCCCGGCCGCGCTGTGCCCGGTCTGCTGGGGGACCGTCCGTTTCATCGAAGGGCCGTTTTGCGAAATTACCGGTCTGCCATTTGATCATGACCGGGGCGAGGGCCTGGTGTCGCCGCAGGCGATCGCCGATCCGCCGCGCTACGCCAAAGCGAGAGCGGCGGTGTTTCATGACGGCGTCGCGCGCAAAATCGTGCATCGGCTGAAATATGCCGACCGGGCCGATCTCGCGCCGATGATGGCGGCCTGGATGGTTCGCGCCGGCCGTGATGTGATCGATGACAGCGATGTCATCGTGGCGGTGCCCTTGCACAGGGGCCGGTTGTTCTCGCGGCGTTACAACCAGTCGGCGGAACTAGCGCGGATGCTGGCGCGGTTGACCGGAAAGCCGTTCCTGCCGGGGGCGATGCGGCGGATCCGCGCCACCCGCCAGCAGGTCGGCCTCGGGCTGCGGGCCCGGCAGGACAATGTGCGCGGTGCTTTTCTTGCGGTTCCCGAGCAGGCGCACCGGATCAACGGGCTGAAGGTGCTGCTGGTTGATGACGTGCTGACCACAGGCGCCACCCTCGAGGCGGCGACGCGGGCGTTGCTGCGCGGCGGGGCGAGCCGGGTCAATGTGCTGACATTTGCCAGGGTTGCAAGCCAGGGCGAGGAAACCCTATATGCCTGAAGGCCATACTGACCGTTCAACAACCGGAGTTTCCCATGCCTGACGTGATTATCTATACCCGACAGTTCTGCGGGTTCTGCACTGCGGCCAAGCGGTTGCTGGACGACAAGGGCGCCGGCTACACCGAACATGACGCAACTTTCTCGCCCGATCTGCGGCAGGAAATGATTGCCAAGGCCAATGGCCGGACTACATTCCCGCAGATCTTCATCGGCAGCACCCATGTTGGCGGCTGCGATGAACTGATGGCGCTGGAGCGTGCAGGCAAGCTTGATCCGATGCTGAAGGAAGCCTGACAGATGCGCGAGATGATTGTCGCCGCGGTCCAGATGCGCTCGGGGGTCTCCGTGCCGGCAAACATTGCCGCGATGGAGGATCTGGTCCGCCAGGCTGCAGCACGCGGCGCACGCTATGTGCAGACGCCGGAAATGACCGGCGCGCTGGTGAAGGACCGAGAGGCGCTGCGCAAGAGCCTGAGGCCGGAAGCCGAAGATCCGGTGCTGCGCGCCGCGTCGAAACTGGCAACGGATCTCGGCATCTATCTGCATATCGGATCCACGGCCGTGGATGCGGGCAATGGCATGGCGGGCAATCGCGGCGTGGTGTTTGCTCCCGACGGCGCCCGGCTGGCCGGCTATGACAAGATCCACATGTTCGACGTCGACCTCGACAATGGTGAGAGCTGGCGCGAAAGCGCGACCTATCAATCCGGCGACAAGGCCGTGACTGTGGATCTCGACGGCGCGCTGCTGGGGATGGGCATCTGTTACGACGTCCGCTTCCCGCATCTGTTTCGCGATCTGGCGCTGGCCGGGGCGGAAATCCTGACCGCGCCTGCCGCCTTCACCCGGCAGACCGGCGAAGCGCACTGGCATGTGCTGCAGCGCGCGAGAGCAATCGAAAACGGCGCCTTCATGGTTTCGGCCGCGCAGGGCGGTGTGCATGAGGATGGCCGCGAGACCTATGGCCATTCGATGATCGTCGATCCCTGGGGGCGGGTTCTGGCGGAAATGCAGGGCGATGAGCCCGGCGTCATTGTCGCCGGCCTGGCGCTCGATGAGGTTCGGGCCGCACGGTCAAAAATTCCCAATCTGAAGAATGCCCGGAGCTACCGTCTCGACAAGGGCCTGCGGACCTCAATGGGAGAGCAGGTGGCGTGATCCGGTTTTCCCTGCATTGCGAGAAGGAACATGCGTTTGAGGGATGGTTTTCCTCAAGCGCGGATTTCGACGCGCAATGTGAACGCGGACTTGTCGAATGTCCGGTCTGCGGATCCCGCCAGATCGGAAAGGCGCTGATGGCTCCGGCCTTGGCCGTCTCGCGTCAGACGCCGTCGCGGCCCCTGGCGATGGATCCCGAAAGGCGCGAGGCGCTGCGCAAGCTGCGGGAGATGGTGCAGGCGGTCAAGCAGAACTCGGAGGATGTCGGCGACCGCTTCGCCGACGAGGCGCGCAAGATCCACCATGGCGAGAGCGAAGCCCGCGGCATCATCGGCAAGGCTTCCAGCGAGGACGCCAAATCGCTGATCGAGGACGGCATCGAAATTGCGCCTCTGCCCGAGTTCCCAGACGATCTGAGCTGACATGACTTCGCCCGTGTTTCATCTGGCGATGTATGATTTCGGCCTGCATGTGGCCGCCTACTGCTCTGCCGCTGCAGACTGATCGCGTCCGTGTGAAAGCGCTCACAGAGGCGAATGCGGCGGGTCAGCGGGAAATGCTGGAGAAGCTCAAGACGATTCCGGTTTGAGCATGCGCCAATATTTTCCGGACATGGCTGGCAGGGGGCGGGTCAGCCGCTCTTCGGCCGCTCGGCCAGCATCATGTAGTTCACATCCATGTCGCGGGAGAGGTTCCACTGGTCCTGCAGCGGATTGTACGAGACGCCGGTGCGTTCGATGACCGTCATGCCGGAGGCTGCCAGCGGCGTTTCGATTTCTTCCGGCCGGACCAGCTTTTCATATTGATGGGTGCCGCGCGGCAGCCAGCGCAACACATATTCGGCGCCGACAATGGCAAAGGCCATCGCCTTCATGGTCCGGTTGATGGTGGCGACGAACATCAGGCCGCCGGGCTTGACCATCTCGGCGCAGGAGGACAGGAACAGGTCGACATCGGCGACATGCTCGACCACTTCCATGTTCAAAACCACGTCGAAGCGTTCGCCGCGGGCGGCCAGATCCTCGGAGGTGATCGCCTCATAGCTGACATCGACGCCGCTCTGGGCAGCGTGCAGCGACGCCACCTCTATATTGACGCGGGAGGCGTCGGCGCCAAGAACCTCGGCGCCCATCCGCGCCATCGGCTCGCACAGCAGGCCGCCACCGCAGCCGATGTCGAGCAGGCGAAGCCCGGAGAGCGGCTTGTCGCTCTTCGCGTCACGGCCGAAATGGGCTGCGACATGGTCGCGAATATAGGTCAGGCGCACCGGATTGAACTTGTGCAGCGGGCGGAACTTGCCCTGCGGGTTCCACCATTCCGCGGCCATGGCCGAAAAACGCTCGACTTCGCCCTGATCTATCGTTGTCCGCTCAGCCTGGCTCATCGGTCATTCTCCGCTTTGAATTGTCGCCTTTCAACTCGGGCGTCGCACTGTTCTTGTCAAGGGTTGCCAAGGTCGCACGACTGATCCTGTTGCAGGGTGAAAGAAATTTGGTTATGAGACCGCCACCTTCCGCTCCGGAACCCGGGGCGGTTTTTCTTGCCCGGAAACGGGATTGCCAGCGGATAATGCAATATGGCCCGCATAGTCATGAAGTTTGGCGGCACGTCGGTTGCCGACCTGGACCGGATCCACAATGTCGCCCGGCATGTCAAACGTGAAGTTGACGCCGGGCACCAGGTGGCCGTGGTGGTGTCTGCAATGGCCGGCAAGACCAATGAGCTTGTCGGCTGGGTGCAGTCCATGCCCATGGTCGCCGGCGCCAGCGCATCCTTTTACGATGCCCGTGAATATGACACGATTGTCGCCTCGGGCGAACAGGTGACCAGCGGACTGCTGGCCATTGCGCTGCAGTCGATGGGCGTGGACGCCCGGTCCTGGCAGGGCTGGCAGATCCCGATCAAGACCGACAACGCCCATGCGGCGGCCCGTATCGTGGAAATCGACGGCAGCGAGCTGATTCGCCGCTTCGAGATGGGGCAGGTTGCCGTGGTTGCCGGATTTCAGGGGGTCGGACCCGACAACCGGCTGGCAACGCTGGGCCGGGGCGGTTCGGACACCAGCGCGGTGGCGATCGCCGCGGCGGTCAAGGCGGACCGGTGCGACATCTATACCGATGTCGACGGCGTCTACACCACCGACCCGCGGGTGGTGCCGAAGGCCCGCCGCATGAAGAAGATTGCCTTCGAGGAAATGCTGGAAATGGCCTCCCTCGGCGCCAAGGTATTGCAGGTGCGCTCGGTGGAGCTGGCCATGGTGCACAAGGTCAGGACCTTTGTACGCTCCAGTTTCGATGACCCGAATGCGCCTGGAATGGGGGATTTCAACAATCCGCCCGGAACTCTCATTTGTGACGAGGAAGAAATCGTGGAACAGGAAGTCGTTACCGGCATTGCCTATGCCAAGGACGAAGCGCAGATCTCGCTCAGACGCCTGTCCGACAGGCCTGGGGTCTCGGCTGCGATTTTCGGACCGCTCGCGGATTCGCACATCAATGTCGACATGATCGTCCAGAATATTTCCGAAGACGGATCGCGCACCGACATGACCTTCACCGTGCCCACAAGCGATGCGGACAAGGCGCTGGCGGTGCTGGCAACCCAGAAGCAGACCATCGGCTATGATGTGGTGCAGAGCGAATCAGGCCTGGCCAAGGTGTCGGTCATCGGCATCGGCATGCGCAGTCATGCAGGCGTTGCAGCGACTGCTTTCAAGGCACTTGCTGAAAAATCGATCAACATCAAGGCAATAACAACGTCCGAGATCAAAATATCGATCCTTATTGACGGTGCTTATGCTGAACTTGCGGTTCGGACTTTGCATTCCGTCTACGGTCTGGATAAGACTTAGCCCAACGGGACAAGACAAAACCGGCCTAAGCCGAATATTTGAACCGGCCAGGAGAAATTCTGGAAGGTCTACACCAATTGGGAGAATGAAGCGCGATGAGAGACCTTTCAGCGGGTCCGCGCGTCCTTCTCAGGCGGCTGCGCGAATTGATGGCGGAGCCCCTTGAGCCGCAGGAGCGCCTTGACCAGATCGTCCGCCAGATTGCGGCCAACATGGTTGCCGAAGTGTGCTCGTTTTACGTGCTGCGCGCCGATGGGGCACTGGAACTGTTTGCCACCGAAGGTCTCAACAAGAACGCGGTTCACCTGGCCCAGCTGAAAATGGGGCAGGGCCTGGTCGGCACCATCGCGGCCAGCGCGCGCTCGCTCAATCTGTCCGACGCAAGATCCCATCCCGCCTTTACCTTTCTGCCGGAAACCGGCGAGGAAATTTACAACTCCTTCATGGGCGTGCCGATTCTCAGGGCCGGGCGGTCGCTGGGGGTCCTGGTGGTCCAGAACAAGGCCCACCGCAAGTATCGCGAGGACGAAGTCGAGGCGCTGGAAACCACGTCGATGGTTCTGGCCGAGATGATCGCCACCGGTGAGCTCAAGCAGATCACCCGGGCCGGGCTGGAACTGGATCTGAGCCGTCCGGTGACGATCGAAGGCGATGCCTATGGTGACGGCATCGGCCTGGGTCACGTTATCCTGCATGAACCGCGAATCGTGGTGACGGAGCTGCTCAACGACGATCTGGACGCCGAGCTGGCGCGGCTTGAAGAGGCGCTGGGATCGCTGCGGATCTCCATCGACGACATGCTGTCGCGGCGTGACGTGTCGATGGAAGGCGAACACCGCGCCGTGCTCGAGGCCTACCGGATGTTTGCCCATGATCGCGGCTGGGTGAGAAAGCTCGAAGAAGCCATCCGCAACGGCCTTACCTGTGAAGCTGCAGTTGAGAAGGTGCAGAGCGACACCCGCGCCCGCATGATCCACATGACCGATCCCTATCTGCGGGAACGGCTGCATGATTTCGACGATCTGGCCAACCGGCTGCTGCGGCAGCTGACCGGATTCGTGCCCGGCGGCGAGGGATTGCCGCAGGATGCGATCATCGTGGCCCGCGCCATGGGTGCAGCGGAGCTGCTCGATTATCCGCGCGAGGCGATTCGCGGTCTGGTCCTCGAGGACGGGGCCGTGACCAGCCATGTGGTGATTGTCGCGCGTGCGATGGGCATCCCGGTCGTCGGCCAGGTCATCGGCATCGCGTCGCTGGCGGAAAACCGCGATCCGATCATCGTCGACGGCGAGGACGGCGTCGTTCACCTGCGCCCGATCTCCGAGGTGGAAAGCGCCTATGCCGACAAGGTGCGGTTTCGCGCCAAGCGGCAGGAGCAGTTCCGCGCCTTGCGTGACGTCGAGCCGCGGACCCGCGACGGCCAGGACATCACGCTGCTGATGAATGCCGGACTGCTGGTGGATCTGCCGCAACTGAGCGAATCGGGCGCCAGCGGCATCGGCCTGTTCCGCACCGAACTGCAATTCATGATCGCCTCGACCATGCCCAAGGTCGACGAGCAGGAAAATCTCTATCGCAGCGTGCTGCGGCAAGCCGAGGGGCGGCCGGTCACCTTCCGGACGCTCGACATCGGCGGCGACAAGGTGGTGTCCTATTTCCGCTCGGCGGAGGAGGAAAATCCGGCGCTGGGATGGCGCGCCATCCGGCTGTCGCTGGACCGGCCCGGCCTGTTGCGCACCCAGCTCAGGGCATTGCTGAAAGCTGCGGCGGGCACCGAGCTGAAGCTGATGTTGCCGATGGTCACCGAGGTCAACGAGCTCAGGCTGGCGCGCGAATTGCTCAACAAGGAGGTTCGGCATCTTTCCCGGTTCGGGCACCAATTGCCGCGCAGCCTGCAGTTCGGCGCGATGCTGGAAGTGCCCAGCCTGATGTGGCAGCTCGATGAATTGATGGCCGAGGTGGATTTTGTCTCGGTCGGCTCCAACGACCTGTTCCAGTTCGTGATGGCGGTGGACCGGGGCAATTCCCGTGTTGCCGACCGGTTCGACACGCTGGGGCAGCCTTTTCTGCGGGTCTTGCGGCAGATCGTGGTGGCCGCCGACAAGGCCGGCACGTCGCTGACGCTGTGCGGCGAGATTGCCGGCAAGCCGCTGACGGCGATGGCCTTGCTGGGCATCGGCTTCAGGAACATATCGATGTCGCCGGCCGCCATCGGCCCGGTGAAATCGATGTTGCTGTCGCTCGATCTGGCCAAGCTTGAAGAGGGGCTGTTGCCGGCCATTGCCAATACCCAGAGTGAGAAGACAGTGCGCGAGTTCCTGATGGACTTTGCAGACGCCAACGGCGTGAGCCTTTAGGAAACGACAATGGCACGATTGCCGACCCAGAAAATACGCGAACTCGACCGCCGCTTCGGCGAGATCGAAGCCCGCATGTCCGCAGGGCCGGATGCGGATGCCTATGTGAAGCTCGCCACCGAATATTCCGAGCTGCAGCCGCTGGTCGAGGGCATTCGCGAGCTTGACCGGGCGAAAGCCGAACAGGCTGATCTCGAAGCCATGCTTGCCGACCGGTCGAGCGACCGCGAAATGCGCGACCTGGCCGATGCCGAGCTGCACACGGTCAGGGACAAGATCGAGGCGCTGGAACAGCGGATCGAGATCATGCTGCTGCCCAAGGACGCTGCGGACGAACGCAGCGCCATCGTCGAAATCCGTGCCGGCACCGGCGGCTCCGAAGCCGCCCTGTTCGCGGGCGATCTGTTCCGCATGTATGAGCGCTATGCTTCCTCGCGCGGCTGGCGGGTGGAGGTGCTGTCGGCCAGCGAGGGCGAAGCCGGCGGCTACAAGGAAATCATCGCGACGGTGACGGGCAAGGGCGTGTTCGCGCGGCTGAAATTCGAATCCGGCGTGCACCGGGTGCAACGGGTTCCCGAAACCGAATCCGGCGGCCGCATTCACACTTCGGCGGCGACCGTGGCGGTGCTGCCCGAAGCCGAAGACATCGACATCGAAATCCGGCCGGATGATATCCGCATCGACACGATGCGTGCGTCGGGCGCCGGCGGGCAGCACGTCAATACCACCGATTCGGCGGTGCGCATCACCCATCTGCCGACCGGCCTGGTGGTGACGTCGTCGGAAAAATCGCAGCATCAGAACCGCGCCCGGGCGATGCAGGTGCTGCGCGCCAGGCTCTATGATCTCGAGCGGCAAAGGGCGGATGACGAACGCTCGCAATCGCGGCGGAGCCAGGTTGGTTCAGGCGACCGGTCGGAACGGATCCGCACCTATAATTTTCCGCAGGGCCGTGTCACCGATCACCGCATCAACCTGACACTCTACAAGCTTGACCGGATGATGATGGGCGAGATCGACGAGATCGTCGATGCCCTGATTTCCGACCATCAGGCCGGGCAGCTGGCGACACTTGGCGGCCATGATCAGGCCTGATCTCTCCGGCGCGCAGACCATTGGCGAAGCCTGGATCGTTCTGCGCTCGGCATTTCGTGCGGCCTGTCTCGAAACGGCCGATCTCGATGCGCGGCTGTTGACCGCCGGCATTGTCGGACTTGAAGCGCACCGTCTGGTGACCGGTGGTGATGCGCCGCTGGCCACCGGCCTCGGCGAGCGGCTGGCGCAGGCGGCGTTTGACCGGCTCAACGGCATGCCGGTGCACCGCATTCTCGGCGCGAGGGATTTCTACGGCCTCAAGCTCGAACTTTCCTCCGCCACGCTGGAGCCGCGCCCCGACACCGAGTGCCTGGTCGACGCCGTTCTCGACTTTGTGCAGGCGACCTGCGCGGCAAGGGGCCATTGCAGGATTGCCGATCTCGGCATCGGCACCGGCGCAATCGGCCTTGCGCTGCTCGCGGAATGTCCGGATGCGCAGTGCCTGGGCATCGATCTGTCGGAGGAGGCGGTTACGACCGCCAGCGAGAATGCCCGCCGGCTCGGGCTTTCGGACCGCTACAGGGCAAAAACGGGTGACTGGCTTTCGGGTCTCAAGGAGCGGTTTGACCTGATCGTCTCCAACCCGCCCTATATCCCGACCGCCGATCTGGCCGGGCTCTCGCGCGAGGTGAGGGAGCATGATCCGGAGCTGGCTCTGGACGGAGGCGCCGATGGACTCGCGGCCTACCGCATCATCGCAGCGCAGGCGGCGGATCGGCTTGAGAGTGCCGGCGAGGTGGCGCTGGAAATCGGAATCGGCCAGAAAGACGAGGTCAGCGCACTTTTCATTGAGGCCGGCTTTGAACGGAGCGGCGTTTTTGCCGATCTGGGCGGGGTCGAGAGGGTGCTTTGTTTCAAATTATCCGGCCCCTCAAAAATCACCAGCACCGACTTTTGACGGAACAGGCAAGAAAAGGCTTGGAATTGCTGACAAACATGGCTAGTTTCCCGGTCAGCGCTGGATAGCAAGTCTTGAAACAGATTCGATCCGACGTGGCTCGGTTCCCGGGACCCGCCAAATTGGCGGCAGGTTCGCAGGACAGCCTCTGGCGCGGGTATCTGCATTTGAACCCATAACAGTGACGGGATCGGTGGACGATCCTATGTCGCGGCGCAACTTGCGAGCCGGGTTTTTCGGCAAAGGCGCCCAACAGATTTTTCAGGAACACAACCAGGTGACTATCGAATGAGGCCAGGACAGCAAAACAAGCGCGGTCGCGGACGTAGCGGAAGCAATAACAACAATGGCGGAGGCGGTAACAATCGCAAGGGCCAGAATCCGCTGTCGCGCTCCTATGACAGCTCCGGTCCCGATGTGAAGATCCGAGGCACCGCCCAGCACGTGGCCGAGAAATACATGAACCTTGCGCGCGATGCGCAAAGTTCCGGTGACCGCGTCATGGCCGAGAATTATTTGCAGCATGCCGAGCATTACAACCGGATCATCCTGACGGCCCAGGCCCAGATGCAGGAACGGTTTCAGCGCGATGACACCGGGTCGCAAGCGCGCGATTCGCAGGATCAGGACGATGATGACCGCGATTCAGATGACGACAATGACGGCAACAGCCAGGATCAGCGCAGCGACCGCGACCAGCAGCAGTCGCGTTCCGAGCAGCCGGCCCGCTCCGAGCGGCAGCCGCGTCCGGATCGTGGCGAACGCCAGGACCGCGGCGATCGCAGCGACCGCCCGGACCGTGGCGAACGCAGCGAACGGCAGGAGCCCCGCGCGCCGCGCGCCGCGCCGCAGCCGAAGCCTGTCTATGATGCCGACGCACCGCAGCCGGTGATCGAAGGCGTGCCGGCGGAAGTGGCGATCGGTCAGGAAACCCTGAATCGGATGCCCCACGTCCGGCACCGCGCCGTCGCGGACGGCCCAAGCGGGTTCGCGTCGAAGATGGTGCGGAGGCTGCGCCATCGGCCGGTGCTGCGCCTGCGGCAGTAGAACCCGAAGCTGCAGAGTAAGCATCCCTTGCCAGACGCATGATCAGACCCCGGTTGCCAGCAACCGGGGTTTTTTATTGCTCAAAGATACTTTTTAACACGCATATGAATCCCCATATTTGAAATATCAATCGGGCTCGCCGCTATCGGGGGCCTTTCCTGGCGACTGTCACGTGCCGAAAACAGCGGGCGTGACATGAATTGGAGATATTCATGAACATTGAGAAATACTCGGAACGCGTTCGCGGTTTCATTCAATCGGCGCAATCGAAGGCCCTGGCCGACGGCCACCAGCAATTCATGCCGGAGCATCTGCTCAAGGTGCTGATGGATGATGACCAGGGCATGGCGTCATCGCTGATCGAGCGTGCCGGCGGACGGCCCGCCGATGTGCGGCTTGCCAATGAGGCGGCACTGGCGAAGCTGCCGAAAGTCACCGGCGGCAATGGCCAGCTCTATCTGTCGCAGCCGGTGGCCAAGGTGTTCGACACTGCCGAAGAGGCCGCCAAGAAGGCCGGCGACAGCTTTGTCACGGTCGAGCGGCTGTTGCTGGCGCTGGTGATCGAATCCTCGGCTGGAACCTCGAAGATCCTGACAAATGCCGGATTGACGGCCCAGGCCCTCAACCAGGCGATCAACGAAATCCGCAAGGGCCGGACCGCGGACAGCGCCGGCGCCGAGCAGGGCTTCGATGCACTGAAGAAATATGCCCGCGACCTGACCGAGGCCGCGCGCGAAGGCAAGCTCGATCCGGTGATCGGTCGCGATGACGAGATTCGCCGGACCATCCAAGTGCTCTCACGCCGGACCAAGAACAACCCGGTGCTGATCGGCGAGCCCGGCGTCGGCAAGACCGCGATCGCCGAAGGCCTGGCGCTCCGGATCGTCAATGGCGACGTGCCCGAATCGCTCAAGGACAAGCGTCTGATGGCGCTCGACATGGGCTCCCTGATCGCCGGCGCGAAATATCGCGGCGAGTTCGAGGAACGGCTCAAGGCGGTGCTGTCGGAAATCCAGGCCGACAATGGCGAGATCATCCTGTTCATCGACGAGATGCACACGCTGGTCGGCGCCGGCAAGGCCGATGGCGCCATGGATGCCTCCAACCTGCTCAAGCCGGCGCTTGCGCGCGGCGAGCTGCACTGCGTCGGCGCGACCACGCTTGATGAATATCGCAAGCATGTGGAAAAGGACGCGGCCCTTGCCCGCCGGTTCCAGCCGGTGACGGTGGAAGAGCCGACGATCGAGGACACGATTTCGATCCTGCGCGGGCTCAAGGAAAAATACGAGCAGCATCACAAGGTGCGAATCAGCGATTCGGCGCTGGTCTCGGCGGCCGTGCTTTCCAACCGTTACATCACCGACCGGTTCCTGCCCGACAAGGCCATCGACCTGGTCGATGAATCGGCGGCGCGGCTGAGGATGCAGGTCGATTCCAAGCCGGAAGAGCTCGATGAGCTCGACCGCCGGATCATGCAGCTCAAGATCGAGCGCGAGGCGCTGAAGAAGGAAACCGACCAGGCCTCGAAGGACCGGCTTGACCGGCTCGACCGGGAACTGTCCGACATTGAGGAAAAGTCCGATTCGCTGACTGCGCGCTGGCAGTCCGAGAAGCACAAGCTCGGCCTCGCCGCCGATCTCAAGCTGAAGCTCGAGGAAGCCCGCAACGATCTGGCCATCGCCCAGCGCAGTGGCGAATATCAGCGTGCCGGCGAACTGGCCTATGCCGAGATCCCCGCGCTCGAGCGGCAGATCGAGGAAGCGGAAGCGCATGCCGAAGGCGATGCGGCCGGCATGGTCGAGGAGACCGTGACGCCGGATCATATCGCCCATATTGTCTCGCGCTGGACCGGCATTCCGGTCGACCGGATGCTGGAAGGCGAGCGTGACAAGCTGCTCAGGATGGAAGACGAGATCGGCAAGCGTGTTGTCGGCCAGGGCGAAGCGGTTCAGGCGGTGTCCAAGGCGGTCCGGCGGGCGCGTGCGGGTCTGCAGGATCCCAATCGTCCGATGGGCTCGTTCATCTTCCTGGGACCCACCGGGGTCGGCAAGACCGAACTGACCAAGGCCCTGGCCGAATTCCTGTTCGATGACGAGACCGCGCTGATCCGCATGGACATGTCCGAATATATGGAGAAGCATTCGGTCTCGCGCCTGATCGGGGCGCCTCCGGGCTATGTCGGCTATGACGAAGGCGGTGCGCTGACCGAAGCGGTGCGGCGCAGGCCTTACCAGGTGATCCTGTTCGACGAGATCGAAAAGGCGCATCCGGATGTCTTCAACGTGCTGCTGCAGGTGCTTGATGACGGCCGGCTGACCGATGGTCAGGGGCGTACGGTCGATTTCCGCAACACGCTGATCGTGATGACCTCCAATCTGGGATCGGAGTATCTGGCAGCGCTGAGCGACGACCAGGATGCCGATGCGGCCCGCGAGGATGTGATGGGCGTCGTGCGCTCGGCGTTCCGGCCGGAATTCCTCAACCGGATCGACGAGATCATCCTGTTCCATCGGCTGCGCCGGTCTGAAATGGGCGCCATTGTCGACATCCAGCTCAGCCGCCTCGGCAAGCTGCTGGTGGACCGCAAGATCGAGGTCAAGCTTGACGACGAGGCCCGCGACTGGCTGGCCGAGAAGGGCTATGACCCGGCCTATGGCGCGCGTCCGCTCAAGCGGGTTGTGCAGAAATATGTGCAGGACCCGCTGGCCGAGAAGATCCTGCTCGGTGAAGTCGGCGAGGGCACCCAGGTCCGGGTTAGTGCCGGTTCTGACCGGCTGGTGTTCTCGATTTCGGACGAGAAGCCGGCCGATGACGCCGCTGTCCATGGCGAAGCCGCGTAAATCCGGCTTGTTACACTGCAGGGAAAGGCGGGTCTTCGGGCCCGCCTTTTTGTATTCCAGGGTAATGCCGCCGCCGGCCCATGCCGTGCAAAGGGCGGCCCGGATTGCACTCAGCGGCTGGCGATTTCCTTGTTGGCCATCTCGATGCCGAGCAGTGTGTTGATCCGGTCGCGCTCGCGGGCGAACATCACATAGGCCTCGTCCTTGAGCGATTTTCCGTCCGGAAGCCTGATCCGCATGGCGTCAACCTTGTTGCCATTGACGATCAGCTCGTAATGCAGATGCGGCCCGGTGGACAATCCGGTTGACCCGACCGCGCCGATGACCTGGCCCTGACGCACCCGGGCGCCGGGTTTGATGCCCTTGGCGATCGAATTCTGGTGCGAATAGCTCGAGACATAGCCATTTGCGTGACGAATGATGGTTTGCCGGCCGTAGCCGCCCGAATCCCAGCCGGCCTTCTCGACCACGCCATTGCCGGCGGCAATGATCGGGGTGCCGCGCGGCGCCGACCAGTCGACGCCGGTGTGCATGCGGGAATATTTCAGGATCGGGTGGCGGCGCATGCCGAATCCGGAGCGGAACTTGCCGTTGGGCACCGGATTGCGCAGCAGGAATTGCTGGGCGCTGCGGCCTTCCTCGTCATAATAGTCGATCGAATTGTCTTCGGGGTGCTGGAACCGGTAAAGCCGGACGGTGTTGCTGCCGAATTTCGCATTGACGAACAGCAGCTCGGACTCCTCGGTCGCAGCACCGCTCTCGTCGGTCACCGAGAAGAATGCCTCCAGCGTGTCGGTCGGCTTTAACGGGGACTGGAAGTCGACATTGCTGGCCAGCATGCGGATGATCTGGCCGATCATGTCGGTGGACATGCCGTAGAACAAACCGGCGCGATAGATCCCGTCATAGATATTGGGCAGGTCACGCCCGGCGGCGACCGGTGTCGCGGTGTCGTCGAAGGCCGATCTGACGGCGGGGGTCGGCGGCGGCTCATTGCCGAGCACGAAGCCGTTGTGATCGGAGAGCGCGACGGTGATCACATGCTTGGCCTTGTGATACACGCTCATGCGGATCACCCGCGTGCTTTCACCGGACTGCTCGACGCCGACGCGAATCACCGTCTGATCGGGGATCTTGTCGATCTTGATATGTCCCGCCAGGGTGGCCTTGGCCGCGTCATATTGTTCGGTGGAATAGCCGGCGCCGTCGAGAATGTCGGACAGATGCGCCGATTTGCGCACCGGGATGATGTCGTCGATATATTCGACCCGATCCAGCCCCGTCGGCACATAGGAGGCGACCGAGACATTTTCGGCAATCACCCTTGCATTGAGACTGGCGCTGAAATCGAGCTCGAGGTGATTGGAGACGAAGCGCCGCGGATCGACATAATTGAGCGATGCCAGCTGCACCGTGCCGTCGGTCAGCACCGAACCATTGGTGCGCACGGTCTCTTCGGCCTCATCCAGCGTCATTGAGGCGGCAAAGGGGTGCGGCGGCGCTTCCAGCGGGAAGTCGACGGAGCGCAGGCTGATTTCCGAATCAACCTCGGCACCATAGATGACGCCGGTCCTGACGCTTGAGGCGGCTTCGGTGTCGCCGGCGGAA